>CAWBUV010000001.1:0-426891 GCA_963792055.1 uncultured Solibacteraceae bacterium
TACATTCCATTGACTGGCTGACGACGATCCCGGCGCAGTGATTTCCAATAACCTCTCTTCCGGGCATTGCCAAATATCGTAGGTATTGTGTCGGAAAACCAAAGCTGATCACTGCGCACGGCTAAGCAGGCGCTCAACTACAGTACGGTGGCACAATTAAGGCGTGAGACAAAACTTCTCTTTGCTGCAATCTGTCTCGTGTGTACGGTTGTGTGCTGGAAAAGCGTATTGGTGTTTGAGGGAACGGAGTTTGGGAGTGGGTCTCTCGCTGGCGACGAGGGCTTCGCCGCATTCCTGTTTATACTGGTGGCGGCTCGTGTTCAAGTACCCTGAATTGCTGCGGCAAGTGGATTGGCAGCGTCTTATTTTTCTCTGGCGCTGTTCCTCTACCTCGTGTTCCCCCGGCCTTTCCGACAGGTTTTCAAAGGTAACTGGTCAATACCCGAACTCCCATCGGAGAGATTCGTTTGGAACGGATGGTGGATATCAGGGATCTTCTTTATAGCCGTCGTCGCCTGCACCTGCTGTGGCATCCTCATCCGTAGTGTTGCGGCCCGCTATAAATTCGTGAAGTCTCTTTGAGGTCGGCACAGACGCGACCATCAAAACTCCGAAGGGTTTTGGCCGATCAAACAGCGTACCGAACTGAACTGATCCTCAATACACCCGGAAAACGACTTTGCGGGATGAAGTCCACTAGCGCCACGTATCATTCCGAACACGCCGCGTCATATGCGAGTCACCAAGAAGAATCAGATCAACATGCGCAAAACGCGCGAGCAGTGGTCCAGTGTTCACACGGCAGTGCCGACCCAGTATTTGGGCTCGATGCTAACGTCCTAACATCCTCCGCAATTGCAGAGCCACCTTCTCAAAATCAGGGTTGCCTTTATCGCCAGCCTTCACAACACCGTCCGGATGAGGCAGCGGATAGGGCTCAGGAGAGGCGGCATCGCCGTTCGCGTTTACTCGAACGTCGAGTGCCCAGTGGGGATTGCCGCCCCCGTAGCCCGGATAAGGCGGTCCGCCGGGTTGGGAACCCAGTACTGGCAGAATCCGACTACGCGCCCCGTTCCGGCCATCTTCGCAAGTTCGGTCCAGTCCTTCCGGACAATATCCTCCGTGCCGGCCGGTATACGGAAATAGAGGTAGCCCCGCTGTGCGACGCGGTAGGCTCCGCTCGATTTCGGAAGCGGAACAACGAATACGCCTGATATCCTCACAGAGTTCGGCGAAGTACCGGGCTCGAACGTGACTTGATCGATGACCGCGTAGATGCCGATCGTTCCACCTTTGGCAAATGCGGAGGTGGCACTGATAGCCAGAATCACGGCCGCAATTGCTGCGACATGGACCACTTTCATAGTCCGTCCCTGCATCGATTATATAGCTTTGAAATATTCGAAAGCCGTGTTGGACTCCCGCCCGCACATCTGGAGCCGAATCGTTGCGGGTAAACGCGCATCTCAACCGCTTACGTCTATTTCAACCAGTCACCTGTCCTCAGTTTGGCATCCGCACCGGGATCACCTTGTTCCCATGCCGCCGATAGATCCGGAAATCTCCGTCCAGCGTAAGCACTTCAGAGGTGCCGTGAATTTCAGAAAGTCGAACGAGGCAAGCATCGGCTAATGACATCGGCCGGTTGCGGTAGCGCCGCATCAGCGCTCGGAGGTCCGCCTGTTGCTCCTCAACAGCGAGCGCGATTCGAATGACGCCTCGCTCCAATAGCGCAAACAGGGCATCCGCATCGCGGCCCTCGCGTTTCAATAGAAATGCCGCCTCGGTCAGGACCGGTCCGCACGTGAGCAACGGGGCGCCGCAACTGTTTCCATGGCTCGACAGCCCAGGCGTGATGTTCCAGGCCGAACCCGAGAAAGCTTACGAGCGGCCCGGTATCCGGCAGTCCAACCCGCTCCATCACTCGCCAAACCCTTCCATGTATTGCGGATTGTGTGCAAGGTCGGGTGGCAGTCCTCGTACGGATCCCGCAAGATCCCGTGCCATGTCGTAACATCACGCGGCAACGTGGCGTGGCGGTCGGCGTAGAGACGTTTCCAGGCTCTGGCGCACCAGGACGGATTTCGTGAGGCGTCTGGCTTTCGCCTCCTGCTCGAGGTCAGCCAGCAAGTCATCGGGGAGCTTCAATGAAATCGTCCTCATTCCTTTAATGGTAATACCAGCCGAAATGCAATACCGGACGAATCGAGTCGTGCGGCGATACCTCATCCGAGAGATCGAAAATCCCTCGGCCCGCCTCGATGGATTCCTCTCCATATGCGCGCCTGCGTCTAAAGACCTGAGTTCATGTACAAGGCAGCCGCCGCAACCACACGTATGGCCCCCGACCAGCCGTACCCTGGCTTTGCGGGCTCGCGGTTCGTCCACCTTGAGAGGTTCGCTTCACCATTCACATCAACATTCCGCCATTAATCTCCTGAAAACAAAGACCGTGCGTCCAAAATCCTCTCTTCGTCACGCTAGAATGTAGCCGGAAGTTATGCCTTCGTCCCTCCACCTCCCGGCCAGCCTCGAACATGCACCGCAAAAACCCCAAACGAACCCAAAAGACCCATTATTTTCAACACTTACGTGTTTTCAGCGAACCCAACGAACCCACCCGAACCCACCCTCCCGGTTCGCCCGCGCTTGCGCATTCCCCGCGCTGGCTGGTATCGTCATGGTCGACAAGCCTCGCGTCATGCAATCCCCTGTTCTCAGCCGGGAAGAGGAGCTTTACTGGCTGGCACTGAAACTCGTCCCGGGTCTGGGCGCCAGAACTTCGGGCAAGCTGCTCGACCGCTTTCGCACGCCGCAGGCGATCTTCCGCGCCTCGCGCACGGAACTGGAAGGCGCCGGCGTCTAGCGGCGCGGTCGCGCAATCCATCGCCAGCGGCTGCACCTTCGAAGATGCCGTCACCCAGCAGGAGAAGATGGCGCAGTGCGGCGCGGTGGCCGTCACCATCGGCGATCCCCGCTATCCGCAGCCGCTGCGCGAAATCTTCGATCCGCCCATCCTGCTGTTCGCGCGCGGCCGGGTCGAACTGCTGCAGACCATCTGCCTCGGCGTGGTGGGAACCCGCCGCCCCACGCCTTACGGCCTGGCGGTGGCCGAGCGGCATCTCGGGCGACCTGGCGCATGCCGGCCTGACCATCGTCAGCGGCATGGCGCGCGGCATCGATACGCGCCGCCCACAAGGGTGCGCTCGCCCGCGGCGGCGATACCGTGGCCGTCCTGGGATGCGGCGTGGATGTCGTCTATCCCTCGGAAAACCGGAAACTGGCGGCGGAAATCGCCGCCCAAGGGCCTGATCGTTTCCGAGTTCCCCATGGGCGCCGTGGCCTTTCCGCAGAACTTCCCGATCCGCAACCGGATCATCAGCGGAATCAGCGTCGGCGTGCTGGTGGTGGAGGGCGCGCAGTATAGCGGGTCGGCCATCACCGCCAAGCTGGCGATCGACCAGGGCCGCGAGGTGTTCGCCGTCCCCGGGAATATCACCTCCAAGCTGAGCTGGGGCCCTAACCTGTTGATAAAACAGGGCGCGCGCCTGGTCCAGGACTGGAACGACGTGGTCGCCGAGCTGCCTCCGGAGTCCCGCCGCCAGCTGATCGAGAGGGGCCGGCAACAGCTCCTCGGCGGCGGAGTATGCATCTTCGGGAGGCAGAACAGGCATCATTATTAAGTGATCAGGCTCCGGAACTGGGCGAGGTCGCCCGCCGGGCGCTTGCCAGTCTCCAGGTGGACGCTGCCATACATTTGGACGATCTGCTTGAAAAAGTGGAAGATACCTCCGCCTTCCGAGCTGATTGCCGCACTCTTTGAACTGGAGATGCTGGGCCTGGTAAAACAACTGCCGGGCAAGAACTTTGTTAAAGTGTGGTAACGTCGTCTGGGTAATTCGCATTCATCCATCAAGCGGCGGAGGGCGCCGCATTTCGAAAGTCTCCTATGCCAAAAGCTCTGGTAATCGTGGAATCGCCTGCAAAGGCGAAGACCATCAACAAATACCTGGGTAAAGCAGTACGTCGTCAAAGCTTCGCTCGGTCATATTAAGGATCTCCCCAAGCGCGATCTGGCGGTCGATGTCGAACACGGTTTCGAACCGCGGTACGAAGTCATCGAAGGCAAGAAGAAGCTCATCGCGGAGCTGAAGGCGGCCGCCAAGAAGGTGGACGAAATCTACCTGGCGGCCGACCCGGACCGCGAAGGCGAAGCCATCTGCTTACCACCTGCAGGAAGAACTGCAGGACAAGAAGGGCGTCCCAAGATCTTCCGGGTGATGTTCAACGAGATCACCAAGAAGGCCATCGAGAAGGCCTTCGAGAAGCCGGGCCAGGTGAACACGAACCTGGTGGACGCGCAGCAGGCGCGCCGCGTGCTGGACCGCCTGGTGGGCTACAAGATTTCGCCGCTGCTGTGGGACAAGGTGCGCCGCGGCCTCTCCGCCGGACGCGTGCAGACCGTGGCGCTGCGGGTGATTGTGGAACGCGAGCGCGAGATCCGCGCCTTCCAGCAAGAAGGAATACTGGACGGTCGATGTCGACCTGCTGGCCAAGAAGCCTCCGCGTGCTCGGCGCCCGGCTGATCCAGCGCCAACGACGAGACGCCGGAACTCGGCAACCAGGAGATCACCGACTCGCTGGTAGCGCAGCTGGACGGCGCCGACTACATCGTCAAGAGCGTCGGCCACGCGCGAGAAGAAGCGCAATCCGGTGGCGCCGTTCATCACCTCCACCCTGCAGCAGGAATCCGCGCGCAAGCTGCGCTTCAGCGTGAAGCGCACCATGATGCTGGCGCAGCGGCTGTACGAAGGCATCGAGATCGGCAAGGAAGGCGCGGTCGGCCTGATCACCTACATGCGTACCGATTCCACGCGCGTCAGCGACGATGCCATCGACGACGTGCGCGAGTACATCGGCGAGCGCTACGGCGCGACGTTCCTGCCGGCCGCGCCCAACGTCTACAAGTGCAAGAAGGACGCGCAGGACGCGCACGAAGCCATCCGCCCCACCTCCATGGCGTATCACGCCGGAGGTCGTGGAGCAAGTATCTCGCCGAAGACGAGATGAAGCTGTACCGGCTGATCTGGAACCGCTTCGTGGCCAGCCAGATGATGCCGGCGCTCTTCGACCAGACCACCATCGACGTCACCGCGCAAGGGCAAGGACGGCGTCGAGTACACCTTCCGCGCCACCGGCAGCGTGCCCGAAGTTCGATGGCTTCCTCAAGGTCTACCAGGAAGGCAAGGACGCAGGCCGACGAGGAAGACGAAGAGCTGAAGCACCGGCTGCCCGCGGTGACCGAGGGCGAGACCTGCGCTTCAAGGCCATCACGGCCCGAGCAGCATTTCACCGAGCCGCCGCCGCGCTACAACGAAGCCACGCTGGTGAAACGCCTGGAAGCCGACGGCGTCGGCCGGCCTTCCACCTACGCTTCCATCCTCTCCACCATTCAGGAGCGCGAGTACGTCAAGAAGGAAGGCGGCCGCTTCACGCCCACCGAACTCGGCATGGTGGTGACCGACCTGCTGCTCGAGAGCTTCGACGACATCTTCGACGTGAAGTACACGGCGCGGATGGAAGAGGAGCTGGACGAAATCGAAGAAGGCAAGCTCGACTGGCGCGCCGCCATGGGCGAGTTCTACGAGCGCTTCGATAAGGACCTGAAGCACGCCGAAGAGCACATGACCGACATCAAGCGGATGGAAGAACCCACCGACTTGATGTGCGAGAAGTGCGGCAAGCCCCTGGTGATCAAATGGGGCAAGCACGGCAGCTTCATCGCCTGCACCGGCTATCCCGAGTGCACCTACACGCGCGAGCCGGTGGACCCGACGAATGTCGACGTCACCGAGCAGGGCGAAGAGGAGTATTGCGAGAACTGCGGCCGCCCCATGGTCCTGAAGAAGGGCCGCTTCGGCACGTTCTTCGCCTGCACCGGCTATCCCGATTGCAAGACCACCAAGCAGATCGGCGGCACACAGAAGAAGCCGACCAGCCGCTCGACGAGAAGTGCCCGCAGTGCGGCAGCAACCTGGTGATGAAGTACGGCCGCTTCGGCGAGTTCACCGCCTGCAGCAACTATCCCACCTGCAAGTACGTCAAGCAGAAGACCATCGGCGTGAAGTGCCCGGAGTGCTCCGAGGGCGAGATCATCGAGCGGCGCTCCAAGAAGGGCAAGACCTTCTACGGCTGCAATCGCTACCCGGATTGCAAGTTCGTCGCCTGGGGCAAGCCCGTGCCGGAGAAGTGCCCCGAGTGCGGCAGCCCCTACATGGTGGAGAAGTGGCTCAAGGCCGGCGCCGTCTGGCAGTGTCCGAACCCCGAGTGCAAACACAAGGTCGAGGCGCCGGTCGCGGCCGAGGTCATCAGCCCAGTAAAGCAGCCCCGTTACTCTGAAATTAGGCTATAATGACGGAGATGAGCCTCTTTAAGTGGAGCAGCGCCTGCTCGGTTTATCTTCCGGAGATCGACGCGGAGCACCGCGCGATTTATCCGGCTCGGCGACGAATTGCATAAAGCCCTGCTGGCGGGCGCCGCTCTGGCCCAGCTGAAGCCGATCCTGGCCAATCTGCTGGAGGCCGAGGAACAGCACTTCCGCCACGAAGAGCGTTTGATGCGCGCCATGCACTACGACGCGCTTGGCCTGGCACAAGCGGCAGCACGATGCCGCGCGCAAGAAGAGCCAGGGAACTGGTGAAGCGGATCGAAAGCGGCGATACGGCCGCCGCCGGAGAATTGCTGCAGTTCTCTCCGGACTGGCTGCGGCGATCACATCAGCGTGGCCGACCGCATGATGGGCGCCTACCTGCGCAATTATCTGCGCTTCAACACTTCGCTCGCTTCGTAGTTGGCGTCGCTGCCCGGGTGGTAACCACGAAGGTGCGCCCCTGCCCGAGCTGGCCGCTCATTCCCAGGTCGCGGGCATCGTAGCATTCGGTCTGCTCGAAGCCCGCTCGCGTCAATGCGGCGGCGATCTCGCTCGTCGTGTAGCAGCGCTCGTGCACCTCCACGTCGCTGCGCCGCCACTCGCCGTCGAGCAGGCGGAACATGGTGATGCGGCACTGCGCCATGCGCGTCCGGAAATCGAAGCCCGAGCCGGAGAGCACGAGCACGTGGTCGTCGCGCACCAGGCTGAAGGCGTCCGCCCAGTTGGTCTGGTAGGCGGATTCCAGCAGCATGTCGAAGGCGAACGGCGCGCCCGGTTTCAGCGCCGCCGCCGTGCGCCGCAGCGCGGCCTGCAGGTCCTCCTCGTTCAGGATGTGATTGAGGCTGTCGAAGGTGGAGACGGCGCCATCGAACTTGCCGAGCACTCGGAACTGGCCGGCGTCGGCGACCTGGAATGCGCGCCGGCGGGCACGTTCTCGCGCGCATGCGCGATCATCTCCGCGCGAGGCGTCGATGCCGGTGACGCGGTAGCCGCGCGCGGTCAGCAGTCCGGCGAGGTAGCCGGTGCCGCAGCAGACGTCCAGAATGCGCGCCCTTCGGCGCGGCAGGCGCGGCAGCCAGATGCGCTCCAGGATGGGGAAGGCGAGGCTGTGGAACTCTTCGTTCCAGTAGCGATTGTAGAACCAGGCGAAATCGTCGTAGAGGGCCATCGATGCGATTGATTTCAGCATGGCATACTGGGGGACGATGCGGAGAATGTGGTGGCTTGCCGTGAGCGCGGCTGTCGGCCTGGCGCTGGGCGGATGTTCGTCGTCGGACGAAAGCAAGAAGGCGGAAGCGCCGAAAACGGCGGCGAAAGTCGAGAAGACGCCGGACGTCTTTCAGGCGGTCTTCGATACTTCGAAGGGCAAGGTGGTGATCGAGGTGCATCGCGACTGGGCGCCCATCGGCGTGGATCATTTCTTCTCGCTGATGCAGACCGGCTTCTACGATGGCGATGCGCTTCTTCCGCGTGACTCACAGTTACGTGCAGTTCGGCATCAACGGCGACCCGACGACCAACGGTCTATGGTCCACCGCCAGCCTGCCCGACGACCCGGTGAAGCAGAGCAACGTCAAGGGCACTTTGACGTTTGCGCACCTCGGCGCCAACTCGCGCACCACGCAGTTATTCTTCAACATGAAGAACAACAAAGACCTGGATAAGCAGGGCTTCGCGCCGATCGGCAAAGTGGTGGAGGGGATGGACATCGTGGAGAGCCTGTACAGCGCCTACGGGGATATGGCGCCGCGCGGGATGGGACCCGATACGTCGAAAATCGAGGTACAGGGCAACGCCTATCTGGATGCGAAATTCCCGCGGCTCGATTACATCAAAAAGGCGACGATTCAGTGATATATTGGTAACGGCCCTGTCCCCGACGCGAAGGGGACCAGGAAGTTATCAATACAGGGTCAAATTGAAACGACGCGGCCCGGCGGTGAAACATCCGCCGGGTTTTTTTGTGCGTGGATCTCCTGCAGGCTCCAGACGCGGATCGGGTCGCGCAGGCGGGCGGCGACGGCTTCGGCCGCGGCGCGCGCGCCGCTCATCGTGGTGATGCACGGGACGCGATAGGTGACGGCGCTGCGGCGGATGGACTTCTCGTCGGAGAAGGCGGGCGCGCCGGCGGTGGTGTAGATCGCGAGTTGGATGCTGCCGCCCTTCAGCAGGTCGACCGCGTTGGGGCGGCCTTCGTTCACTTTGAACACGGTCTTGCAGACCAGCCCGGCATTGCGCAGCGCGGCTGCCGTGCCGCGCGTGGCGGCCAGCGAGAAGCCGAGTTCGGCGAAGCGTTGCGCCACCGCGACGGCTTCCGCCTTGTGATGGTCGTTGACGCTGATGAAGACCGTGCCCTTTTCGGGCAGCGGGCTGCCGGCGCTGATCTGCGCCTTCAGGAACGCTTCGCCGAAGTTGATCCCGACGCCCATCACTTCGCCGGTGGAGCGCATCTCCGGCCCGAGCGCCGGGTCCACGCCATGGAATTTGTTGAACGGGAAGACCGGCGATTTGACGAAGACCTGCGGCACGGTGAGCTTGCCCGAGTCCGAGGCCGTAGTCCTTCAGCTTGCGGCCCCACATCAGGCCGACCGCGATCTTGGGCAGCGCCACGCCCGTCGCCTTGCTGACGTACGGCACCGTGCGCGAGGCGCGCGGATTCACTTCCAGCACGTAGACCACGCCGTTCTGAATGGCGTACTGCACGTTCATCAGGCCGATCACGTGCAGCGCCTTCGCCAGGCGCACGGTGTAGTCCTCGATGGTGCGCAGCGTCTCTTCGGAGAGCGATTGCGGCGGCAGCACGCAGGAGCTGTCGCCCGAATGCACGCCGGCCTCCTCGATGTGCTCCATGATGCCGGCGATCAGCACGTCGTCGCCGTCGCCGAGCGCGTCCACGTCCACTTCGGTGGCGTCTTCCAGGAAGCGGTCGACCAGCACCGGGCGATCCTGCGAGAAGGTGACCGCTTCGCGCATGTACTGGCGCACCATCTCCTCGTCGTAGGCGATCACCATGGCGCGCCCGCCCAGCACGTAGCTGGGCCGCACCAGCACCGGATAGCCGATGCGCGCGGCCACCGCGCAGGCCTCTTCGACGCTGGTGGCGGTGCCGTTGTCGGGGCAGGGAATCTCCAGGTCGTCGAGCAGCTTGCCGAACAGCTTGCGGTCTTCGGCCAGGTCGATGTCTTCGGGGTCGGTGCCGATGATCGGCACGCCGAGGCGCTTCAGCGGCAGCGCCAGATTGAGCGGCGTCTGCCCGCCGAACTGCACGATCACGCCGTCGGGCTTTTCGGTATCGACGATGTTGAGGACGTTCTCCAGCGTGAGCGGCTCGAAGTAGAGGCGGTCGCTGGTGTCGTAGTCGGTGGAGACGGTCTCCGGGATTGCAGTTGACCATGATCGATTCGACGCCCATCTCCTGCAGCGAGAAGACGGCGTGGCAGCAGCAGTAATCGAACTCGATTCCCTGGCCGATGCGATTCGGGCCGCTGCCCAGAATCATGACCTTCTTGCCGGTGCCGGGGTCGGCCTCGCAGGCGCTTTCGTAGTTCGAGTAGAGGTACGGCGTGAAGCTTTCGAACTCCGCGGCGCAGGTATCCACGCGGCTGAAGACGGCCGTGACGCCGAGTTCCTTGCGGCGCGTTGCGCACGTCGATTTCGCCCACGCCCCACGACTTGGCGAGCTGCGAATCGCTGATGCCGTAGCGCTTGGCGGTGCGGAACTGCTCGCGCGGTGGCGGTGCCGAGCGTGGTGCCGCGCCAGTTCGCCTTCGCAGATCCACCACTTCCTTCATCTGCTCGAGGAACCACGGATCGATGGACGTCATCTCGTGGATCTCGGCGACGCTGTAGCCGTTGGCCAGGGCGAAGCGGATGTAGCTGAGGCGGTCCGGCGTGGGCGTGATCAGCTTGTTGGCGATCAGGCTCTTGTCGTAGCTTCTCGCTGCCGAAGGCCTTGCCGGTTTCCAGGCTGCGCATGCCCTTCCACAGCGCCTCCTTGAAGGTGCGGCCGATGGCCATCACTTCGCCGACGGACTTCATCTGCGTGCCGAGCGTGGTGTCCGCGCCGGGGAATTTCTCGAAGGCCCACTTGGGAATCTTGGCCACCACGTAATCGATGGTCGGCTCGAAGCAGGCCGGCGTCTTGCGCGTGATGTCGTTGCGGATCTCGTCCAGGCGGTAGCCGACGGCGAGCTTGGCGGCGATCTTGGCGATGGGGAAGCCGGTGGCCTTGGAGGCCAGCGCCGAACTGCGCGACACGCGCGGGTTCATCTCGATGATCACCATGCGCCCGTTGGCGGGATTGATGGCGAACTGCACGTTGCTGCCGCCGGTATCGACGCCGATCTCGCGCAGGCAGCGCAGGGCGCCGTCGCGCATCATCTGGTATTCGCGGTCGGTGAGGGTCTGCGCGGGCGCGACGGTGATGGAATCGCCGGTGTGCACGCCCATGGGGTCGAAGTTCTCGATGGAGCAGATGATGATGCAGTTGTCGGCGAGGTCGCGCATCACCTCGAGCTCGAATTCCTTCCAGCCGAGCGCGCTCTCTTCGATCAGGACTTCGTGCACCGGGCTGAGCGCGAGGCCGCGCTCCAGGATCTCGACCAGCTCTTCCTTGTTGTAGGCGATGCCGCCGCCGGTGCCGCCCATGGTGAAACTGGGGCGCAGGATGCACGGGATAGCCGATGCGGCCGGCGAACTCCAGGCCCGCGGTCGACCGAGTTGACGAGCTGCGATTGCGGCGTCTCCAGGCCGATCTTGCGCATCGCATCCTTGAACAGCAGGCGGTCTTCGGCCTTCTTGATGGCGTCGATCTTGGCGCCGATCAGCTCGACGCCGTACTTTTCGAGCACGCCGGCTTCGGCAAGTTCGACCGAGAGATTCAGGCCGGTCTGGCCGCCCACGGTGGAGAGCAGCGCGTCGGGCCGCTCGCGGCGGATGATCTCTTCGAGGTAGGGCGCGGTGAGCGGTTCGACGTAGGTGCTGTCGGCCAGGTCCGGGTCGGTCATGATGGTGGCCGGATTGGAATTGACCAGGATGACTTCGTAGCCGTCGGCGCGCAGGGCCTTGGCGGCCTGGGTGCCGGAGTAATCGAACTCGCAGGCCTGGCCGATGATGATGGGGCCGGAGCCGATGATCAGGATGCGGTGGAGGTCGTTGCGCCGCGGCATGCTATTTGCGCCTCCCGCATCAGCTTGGTGAAGTCGTCGAACAGGTAGTGCGAATCGTGCGGGCCGGGCGCGGCCTCGGGGTGGTACTGCACGCAGAAGACCGGGTGGCTGCGGTGGCGGAAGCCTTCGAGCGTCTGATCGTTCAGATTGACGTGGGTGATTTCGACCTCGTTCAGATTGAGCGAATCGGGATCCACCGCGAAGCCGTGATTGTGCGAGGTGATCTCGACGCGGCCGGTGAGTTCGTTGCGCACGGGATGGTTGGCGCCGCGGTGTCCGAACTTCAGCTTGTAGGTCTTGCCGCCGAGGGCGAGGCCGAGCAACTGATGGCCGAGGCAGATGCCGAAGATGGGCTTCTTGCCGATGAGCTTGCGGATGTTGCCGACCTGGGTGACGAGCGGCTCGGGATCGCCGGGGCCGTTGGAGAGGAAGATGCCGTCGGGGTTGAGCGCCAGCACGTCCTCCGCGGTGGTGAGCGCGGGCACGACGGTGACGCGGCAGCCGGCGTGCACCAGGCGGCGCAGGATGTTGTGCTTGATGCCGAAATCGTAGGCGACCACGTTGAAGCGGGGCTCGGCCTGGCGGCCGATGAGGTCGGAGGGCGAGCACGGCTCGACGGTCTCGGTCCACTGGTAGGGTTCGGCGGTGGTGACGCGGCTGGCGAGATCGAGGCCGGCCATGGTGGGGATGCTGGCGCGCCTTTTCGACCAGCTTCTGCCCGTCGGGTTCGACGGCGGAGAGCACGCCGCGCATGACGCCGCGGGTGCGCAGGTGGCGGACCAGGGCGCGCGTATCGAGATCGCTGACGATGGGGATGCCGGCGCGGGCGAGGAAGGTATCGGCTGCGGCATCGGAGCGCCAGTTGCTGGCGATGGGGGAGAACTCGCGGACCACGAGACCTTCGATGTACGGACCCTTGGATTCGTTGTCGCGTGGTGCTGGTGCCGTAGTTGCCGATTTGGGGGTTGGTGAGGATGACGATCTGGCCGGAATAGGAGGGATCGGTGAAGACTTCCTGATAGCCGGTGAGAGCGGTATTGAAGACAACTTCGCCGGTGCGCTCGGTGGGCGCACCAAAACTCCTGCCCTCGAAGACGTTCCCGTCTTCCAGGGCGAGGATTGCAGTGTTCAATTTAGGCTTTTCCTCCCAGGGCGTGGATAACCTTCATTTTAGCAGGTGAGGAAAGACGACGTATTTGCCTGAATTGGGGCGAGTGATGTTGGGGGTGTGGCGTGGGGAACGGGGACGGATAGGGCCGCCGATGAACGCCGATAAACGCGGATGTCTCTGCAGCGGTCCGTGAGAATTGGTTTGCATTTCGCAAAAACCTAATTTAGGAGGGGTTCGGCTCGATTCGACACAGGCTCTTCAACGCAGAGGCGCAGAGAACGCAGAGATAAGCGCGGAGAAGGCCAACAATGTATTCTCAGCGTTTTCCTCTGCATCTCTGGTTGAATTCTTAGCCCGAGGCGGCAATGTCGGCATCGGCACCACAACGCCGGCGTATAAGCTGGCCGTGACTGAATGCCACGATTTTTTAATCTACCCTTTCTTCCAAGCCCGCCGTGCTGAGCTATTGCCCGGAGTGGACCTCGTTCAGTAGATTGGGGTGACGGTCGAGCAGCATGAGGAGTTTCACCAGCGCGAGCGGAGGCTTGGTCTTGCCGTTCTCGTAACGTGAAAAGGCATTGGCGCCGCCGCCGAAGATCGCGGCCGCCTGGCGCTGGTCGAGCGCGAGTTTCTTGCGGACACGCGCGATGAAGCCGGGATCGACGATGGAGGCGTTCACCTGCTTGTTGAACTCCAGCATCGCCGCGCTGACCCGTTTCGATTCCGCCGCGGCCGAGGACGCTTTCCCCGCAGGCCGGGCAGAACTCGCCGCGGACAGCCGGAATCGTGGTGGTTTCGCCTTTGTAGGTGTACTGGAAATATCGCGCGTGTCGCGCACCAGCTTCCCCGCGCCGCAGGATGGGCATTTCATGGCGTCGCTCCTTTCCTTCATAGTTCCTTGAACGACACGATCAGCACATCGTCGATGACCGTGAGCTTCAGATAGACATCGCCGGCCGGCGTCTTCGGGCGGTAGACGTCCTGCCAGATGCGGTGATCGGCATGCGTGGTCATGCTTTTGTAGAAGTCGCGCGGCGCAAGTGTCGCGACGACGCCGACGATCTCTTCGAAGCCGAATCCCAGCGCCGCGCCGCCAGCGAGCGCCGAAACCGTGGCGCGGACCTTGCCCGCCGCAAGCAGGTTCTTGACAACGCGACAGCTTGCAGTGCGGCGTGCGCTTCTCCATGGCACTAGATTAACCTAGTTGGTTATGTTTGGCAAGTAGGTTAATCTAGCCGATGCTGCAGCCGATGCAGATCATGCTGGGAGCAACGCCGGGCAGCGGGAGCGGGCGTGGCCTGCAGTTGGTTTACCCGGCAACGGGCAACAACGGTAACTTGATGAGGCAAACCATTTCGGGTCGGGCCTGAGCGCGACGCAGAGCAGAACTACCAATACGACCAATTGAATCGCATCCAGAATGCGTGCGAAGGTGCAAACTGCCCGGTGACCCAGGGGATTTGGGGACGCGGGTTCAATTTCGACAGGTACGGCAACGGGTGGGTATCGTCATGGAACGCCATTCCGCCGTCGGCGGTGACGCCGCAGACGCAGTCGGCGTATGATGCGAACACGAACCGGATGCCATCGATGACGCCGGACGAGGCGGGCAATCAGAGGGCGGCGAATGGAAGCAGTTTCACGTACGATGCGGAAAGCCGGATGAGGCGGAGCATGGTGAACCGGCAAACGGTGTACCAGTATGATGGAGAGGGACGGCGGGTGATGAAAGTGGACTGTGCATTGGACGCAGGCACGTGCGATTCGACGACGCCGGGGGCGAAGTCGACGTGGTTTGTGTACGACGCGCAGGGGCGGTTGGCGGCGGAGTACACGAATGGAGTGTCGCCAGCGTCGCCATGCACGACGTGTTATCTTGATGACGGATCACCTGGGCAGTACGCGGGTGGTGACGGACGGGACCACGGGGGCGGCGTTGCAATGTCACGACTACTTGCCGTTTGGCGAGGAGATTCCGGCTCCGGTGGGTGGGCGGACAGGATGCTACGCGAGCATGGCGGGAACGGGCCTTTTGTTCACGGGGAAGGAGCGGACGCAGAGACGCAGAATTCGGCGATGCCCAGCGGCCTCGATTACTTTGGGGCTCGGTATTTCTCGGGGGCGCAGGGGAGGTTTACGAGCCCAGACGAGCCGTTCGTGGATCAATGGGAACAGAATCCACAGAGTTGGAACCTGTACACCTATGCCCGCAACAACCCGCTCCGATTCGTCGATCCCACTGGCCAGGGATGTACCGTAAGCGGGAACAGCTACACAGACAATTCGGATCCAGGCCCGGACTGTCAGACTGTTCTGGCTGGGAATGGCGAGGCGCAACAAGTAACCGTAGCAGGAAAAGGCGGGAACGTCTTGGTCGCGTTCGGGATAAATGCGGGTTTTGCCCTGAGCAATTTTGCGAACGACTATTTCGCATGGATGTTCCAGCAACGACCGGATGTCCTTCAAAACACTCCGACAAGTCGGGCGTTTGTCGGACAAGCGGCAACCGCGGCAGCGTTCATAGGCACTGCCTTTATCGGGCCTGCTGGCGAAGCTTCACAGGTACCACGTGAGATCAAGGTTACTTGGAAAGGCCTTCTCCATGTTCTGGGGAGCCATACGGGTGGCGCCGCAGGCAAGAGCTTTTTCGAGGACTCGGCAGCGATCCCGGGGCTGGTAAAGGCCGCTGAGTCAGCAACACCGATTCCCTCAATCGGTGGAAAGTTCGTACGCACGGTGGATGCGGGCCGCGTGATCGGCAAGGATATAACAATAGGTCAGCCCACATCAATCTATACCGTTGTCACAGATGCGAAAGGCGAGTTGGTTACCGCGTTTCCTGGCAACCCTCGGCGGTGATATGGGATTCGAAGTTAAGCTGCAAGACGAATTTGGCGGCCAGCTAGAAGCTGTGTGCGACCCCAAGAACATTCTGGATCGCCTCTTTCCGGAACCCGGAGATCGCCACCATCCGATGCTGGGTCGATCGATCCGTATGTGGATACTGTGTTCAACGGATTGCAGATGGGCTGGTTCCTCGCTGAGTTCGCGGACGTTTCGTCAAAGGCCCAAACGCCTGAAGAACGGGCACTGGTTTTGACGATCGAAAACATGGCCAAACGCGCCCGCGACGAGACGCATCTGTACCTCAAGTTCATCGGAGATTGAAAGTGCCGTATGCTTACGATGGGGGCGGAAACGAGTGCAGAGACCCTGCGCCCACTGCATACATGCGTACGACGTCCAGCGGAGAAGGTGAGGTAGAAACGGGCCTCGATTTCTTCGGCGCCCGGTATTACAGCGGCGCGCAGGGGAGATTTACGTCCGTGGACCCGATTTGGGTCAAACCTGACCGAATGCTGGATCCGCAGCGCTTGAATCTCTATGCTTACGGCCGGAACAACCCGCTACGATTCACCGACCCCACCGGAATGGATGTAATGATCGGCAATTGCCCAGGGGATAAGACCGTTACGCAGTGTTTTGCAGCGGTGCAGCAGGGGTTGAGGAAGGAAGATCGCGGTCACGTCCATCTCGTCACGGGTGACGGAAAGAACGGATTCAAGAAGGGGCAATACGGCATCACCGTTGATGCGGATTACAAGAGCTCTTCCAAAGACTTCGGGACCCTGCAACACTTGGCTAGTGACCATTCGGCAACCGCCGTTGTGAACTTCGAGCCGAGTGGATTCCAACTTCAGGGAAATGTTGGTGTCAGAGTTGGGAACCAAACCAGTTTGGCTACGATGACGGAGGTGAACGGCAATACGCCAGTCCCGATGGGGCAGGGCCTTGGCGGCTACACCTTGTACCAACTTTGGGGCAAACCCCAGTTTGGAGTCGTATATTCGCCCAAGCCGGAAACTCAGGTCTTCGGCCTCAGCGACACGGCTACGGATATGATGGTGAACTTCTTCCACGAAATCCAGCATGTCTTTCTTGGCGACTTTGGGCGTAAGCCACTCGCTGGCCAGCATGACGCCCCCGGCGTGAACGCAGCAACGAAGGCCGCGGAGCAAGAGGCACTCCAAAATGCAAAGCAGCAATAGTGTTCGATTCGTATTGCCGCTGGCCCTGATGCTTTGGCTTGGGCATCTCCGGGCCATCGGGCTGAGCAGGCTCCGGCTGCTCCAACTCAGACTGAATGTTCCGGTTATGCAAATTTCGACGAAGTGACCGCCAAAGAACTGACCAAGCGCTCCGTGAACCGTCAGCAGCCCGATTCAGTGCTTCTGAAGCAAGCAGGGGCGCATGGACGGTTGTGGTGAGGGTCTTCGTCGACGAAAAAGGCCTAGTGGCCTGCGCTAGGGTTATTGGGGATGTGAACCCCCTATTTGCCAAGGCTTCGTTGGAAGCAGCAAGGGCTTGGCGCTTCCGTGCTTTGATCAAGCATGGGAAAGCGATCGGAATGCAAGGCGATCTGACTTTCCGAATTGACAGGTAAACATTGGCACCTGGAGCTGAGTGGGCAAGTTCCGCTTGCGAAACGGGCCTCGATTACTTCGGGGCGAGATACTTCTCGGGCGCGCAGGGGCGGTTTACCAGCCCGGACCCGCCGTTACTTGATCAGCACATCGAAGATCCCCAAAGCTGGAACCTGTACACGTATGCCAGGAACAACCCTCTTCGTTTCATAGATCCCAGCGGAAATGCCGTCGAACTACTTGGCGATGAGGAGCAGCGGAAGAAGGAACTCGCTCTTCTACAAAGCCAAATGGGCAACAAGAAAGCTTCGGCCGCTCTTTACATCAACGAAGTCAAGGACGGTGACAAGACACGCTACTTCGTCGGAATCAACGGCGATGCTGGGGATTTCATGAAGCTGAGTAGTGCTGCACATGATCTCGGAAGCGTCGTGCAGGACAAGAATGTGGTCGAGTTCGGCCTCACTTCTCGGAACCTGGCCGAATGGGGGGGTGCCGTCACATTCGAGAAGGGCGAGGCGGCCAAATATGGGATGCCAGCAAACCAGAACGTGCAAGTGCTGGTCAACCCGGCACAAATGGACATAGCCAACAGACGCCTTGAGACTCCGAATATCCTGGGAGCTGCACGTTTTGAAGGCCAATTCAACCAATCTCCTCCATGGCACATTTACGACTACACGACTGGAATAGCGGCTTTCCACGAGTTCGGCCATGCCTGGGGATTCATTCATGGGCAGACCGGCGGGCAAACAAACAAGAACGCGATCGATTGGGAGAACCGGCTGCGGGAGCAACTCTACGGTCCTTTGGGTCGCTACAATGCCCGCCGCATTGCTCACTGAGAAGAGGGTGATGTATGAGTCTCAAACGGCTGGCGCTTACGGTCTTTCTGACGGGTTCGGTGCTCAAGGCAACCCTGATCATCATCTGGAGGCTATCCAGGCCTCCAGTGTTGGGGTTGGTTCTGACGAAGTACGATCCCGTGGCCTTCTACGTTGCGGAGAGGACGACTCCCATCTTCTTTGGCCAAAAGCGGCTCTTTCCCGGCGCTGGGGAGGGCCTGTTTTTCGAGGTCGTACTGGCGGTCGCTTTCGGTATCGAGTGCTGGTGGTTGGCTGTGCCATCTGGTGGTTTCTTCGGCCGCGGCCTCATGTCCGCCGGACTGCTGAAGCGGGGCCTCCTCCGGTTCAGTGAGGATCTGTGGCTATGACGTGCAGTGGAACAGGACTCACCGGCCAGGAAACCGGACTCGATTACTTCGGGGCCAGGTATCTGAGTTCCGCGCAGGGGCGCT
This sequence comes from uncultured Solibacteraceae bacterium, assembly GCA_963792055.1. Classification (GTDB taxonomy): domain Bacteria; phylum Acidobacteriota; class Terriglobia; order Bryobacterales; family Bryobacteraceae; genus Solibacter. Next base: position 18,431 of record CAWBUV010000001.1, read on the forward strand.
TCACAAGCCCCGACCCGACGTTCCTCAACATCCTGAAGGTCGTCCGTAGACGGATGGCATGGGGAGCGGCCACCGGTGGCAGAGTGCGTGGCCGGCAATTGGCTTACGCATCGGTGTCAGTCGGAAGGCTGCGGGCTCGTGCAAGTTCCACATCCGGGTGCACTTCTTGCATTGCGGAGGCGATGGTCCTAAAGAGTACGGTAGGCGTAAGTACTGCATGAATAGACAGATGGCTCGATGGGGACGAGCGTGACATTTGGTGGTCGCCGTGCTTTACCGGTAGCGGAGGCCCGAGTATGGCGCATCAGCACGATCCTGAATTTCAAATCAGAATAATTCACGTAGACGGAACGGAAGAACTGACCACGTGGATGACGAGTGAGGAGCAGTTGACTCGTGCGATTGCGCGAATTAGTACTCGACGGGGCAAGGCGTACTGGCTTCGCAAGCGAAATGTTCTCTGCCCGGAATGCTGCGAGGACCAGGAGCAGACGATTATCGTCGAGTGTCCGATCTCGAATATGCCGTCGCCGCGATATCGCCCGAAGAATGTGCGCTACACGCGTGCGGCTGGGGCAAGCGGGCAATAAGTCCTTCCGGCAATTGTGCGTCGAATTACATTCCTTACTTTGTGAGCCCGGCGCGGTCCTCCCTGCTACAATTCCATCTGCATGTTCCGTAAGGTTCTGATCGCCAATCGCGGCGAGATTGCCGTTCGTGTCATCCGAACGCTCCGCGAGATGGGAATTTCCGAGCGTGGCCGTGTACTCGGATCCGGACCGCACCTCGCTGCACGTCCGGATGGCGGACGAGGCTGCGTACGTGGGACCGGGCCCGTCCGCCGAAAGCTATCTGCGTATCGACCGAATTCTGGAAGCGGCGCGGCGGCACGGAGCGGACGCGATCCACCCGGGCTACGGGTTCCTGAGCGAGAATGCGGATTTCGCGGCGGCCTGCGAAGCGGCCGGGATTGTGTTCATCGGTCCGTCGGCGGCATCGATCCGCGCGATGGGCTCGAAGACGGCCGCGCGGCGCGCCGCGATCGCTGCGGGCGCTCCGGTCATCCCGGGCACCGATCAGGCGGTCACGCTGGACGACGCTGCGCGAGTTCGCCGGCAGGCTATGGATACCCCGTGCTGCTGAAGGCGGTGGCCGGGCGGCGGCGGCAAGGGGATGCGCCGCGTGGACCGCGAGAGCGATCTGGAATCGGCTTTTCGCAACGCGTCGAGCGAAGCCGAGCGCGCTTTCCGCAGTGCCGAGATCTACGTGGAGCGGCTGATCGAGCGCTCGCGGCATATCGAAATCCAACTGCTGGGCGACCGTCACGGCAACATGGTTCACCTGGGCGAGCGCGAGTGCTCGATCCAGCGGCGCCATCAGAAGGTGATCGAGGAGTGCCCGTCGCCGCTGGTCGCGCTGCACCCGGAGATGCGCCACGAGATGGGGCAGGCGGCGATTCGCGCGGCGCGCGCGGCGGGCTACTACAATGCCGGCACGGTGGAGTTCCTGGTGGATTCCGAGCGCCGCTTCTACTTTCTGGAGATGAATACGCGGCTGCAGGTGGAGCACCCGGTGACGGAGCTGGTGACCGGGCTCGACCTGGTGCGGCTGCAGATGGAGATCGCCGCCGGCGCGACGCTGCCGTTCACGCAGGAGGAGATGGCGTGGCGCGGCGCGGCGATCGAGTGCCGCATGTATGCGGAGGATCCGTTACAACGATTTTCTGCCGTATCCCGGCAGGATCACCCGGCTCTACGCGCCCGCTGGGGCCCGGGCATCCGGCTGGATGGCTGCGTTTACGATGGCTGGACGGTGCCGATGGAGTACGATCCGCTGCTGGCCAAGCTCGCGGTGTGGGCGGACACGCGCGAACACGCTACGGCGCGCATGATTCGCGCGCTGCGGGAATACGATGTAGGCGGCATCCATACGAACCTGGCGTTTTTCCGGCAGATTCTGGAAGACGCGGAGTTTCGCGCTGCCAAGCTGCACACGGGATTCATCGACGAATTCTTCCAGCGGCGGAGGCCGGATGAAGCCTCCGGCGGATTTGGCCGCCGTGGCTGCGTTGGTGGCCGCGCTGCACAGTGCGGGGCGCAAGACGGCGGCCGGCAATGGAACGGCGCAGGCGGCGAGTCCGTGGCAGACCGCGGGAAGGGACGGGCTGCTGCGATGAAGCTGGCGCTCACGATCGACGGCCGCGCGGACACGATCGAGATTCTGGCTCCGCGCGCCGGCGTGCCGCTTCCAACTGGGCGATGCGGGGCTGCGAGATGCGAATGTGGAGAATCCCGAGCCGGGTGTGTATTCGGTGCTGCTGGACGGCCGCAGTTACGATGCGTTCGTGGAAGACACGCCGGCGGGGCTGGTGGTGACGATCGAAGGGCACCGGTTCGAAGTGGAAGTGCGGGATCCGCGGCGATGGTCGCGGAGGTCGGCGGGCGGGGGCGCGGGCGCGGTGCAGTCGATTCTCAGTCCGATGCCCGGCAAGGTGGTGCGGGTGCTGGCCGCGGCTGGGGACGAGGTGGCGGCGGGGCAGGGCATCGTGGTGGTGGAGGCGATGAAGATGCAGAATGAGATGAAGTCGAATCGCGCGGGACGGGTGCTGACGTGTTGCTGCCAAGGAGGGGGCGACGGTGAGTGCCGGGGAATTGCTGGCGACGATTGAGTAGGGGATACTTGCCCGTGGGCAGGACGCAAAGAATCTCATGCACTGTTCGGTGTTGTCCGCGAGGATTTTGCCTGGCATTCAGCCGCCGATGAACGCCGATAAACGCCGATGAAATTTGGTTGTGCTATCGGCGTGGACGCACCGACGAAGCGTCCAACGCTCACTAACGTTCGCGGCTCGGATTGGGGTTGCACGGGCTCGTATTCGGTGGGGAATTTGGCTCGCGGGGATTATGTCGAGTTTGAGGTCAAGTTTGACTTCCAGCTTGGGTTTTCCATAACATCGACGTAATCTATGACACCGGCAACAAAAGCTTCGATTTTGTTTGTCCCCGCGGCGCTGTTCCTCTTTGGAGCAGAGCCCTACCGGAAGCCGCCCCAGGCGGTTCTGGACGTCCTCAACTCACCCCTCACGCCCACGTTGGCTATCAGCCCTACTCGCCATTTCGCGATGCAGGGGCAACCTGTCCGCTATCCTCCCATTGCTGAACTGGCGCAGCCCATGTTGCGCATCGCCGGTATGCGAATCAATCCCAAGACGAACGGACTGCACAACACCGTGTTCAACAGCTCGCTTTCACTACGCAAGATTCCCGAAGGAACCGAGGTCAAAGTCGACCTCCCGGCCAATGCCAAGCTCAGCCTCGGACGCTGGAGCCCGGACGCGGCCCACTTTGCATTTCACGAATACTACCGAGCGGGGCATCGAACTCTGGCTGGGCGATACCGACCGGCAAGACGCGCAAGATCGAAGGCGTGCGCATCAATTCCGTGATGGGCGGGGGCACTGGCGGTGCGGGCGGCGGCGGACGCGGCGGCGGCGCGGGCGCAGGTCCTTCGGACGTGCAGTGGATGCCGGACGGCAAGACGCTGCTGGTGGAGATGGTGAAGCCCAATCGCGGCGCAGCTCCGGCCGAACCGCTGGTGCCCACCGGGTCCGCACGTGCAGGAGAGCCTGGGCGGCGCGTCGCCGGTGGTGACGCACGAGGACATGCTGCAGAATCCGCACGACGAGGATCTGTTCGAGTATTACGCCACCTCGCAACTCGCGTTGGTGGATGTGGCCACGGCGAAGGTGACGCCGATCGGCAAGGCGGGCATCATCGAATCCGCGCGCATTTCGCCCGATGGGAAGAACATTCTGGTCACGACGATCCACCGGCCGTTTTCGTACCTGCACGACGCGCGATCGTTTCCCGAAGGAGATCGAGATCTGGGATCGCACGGGCAAGGTGCTCCACAAGGTGGCGAGCCAGCCGCTGGAGGACCGCGTGCCGATCAACGGCGTGATGACCGGGCCGCGCAGCATACAGTGGCGGCCGAACGAATCCGGCGACGCTGATGTGGGTGGAGGCGCTGGATAAGGGCGATCTCAAGAATAAGGTGCCGAATCGCGACCGGCTGGTCGCGCTGAAGGCGCCGTTTACCGGCGAGCCGCGGGAGGTCATCAAGACCGAGCAGCGCTTCAGCGGCCTGCAGTTCTTCGAGAAAGGGCGGGCGCGCGTTCATTGAGGATTCCGAGCGGCAGACGCGGCGCGTGCGCACCTTCCAGATCGAGGTGGACGATCCGGGGCAGAAGCCGAAGCTGGTGTGGAGCCGAAATGCGCAGGACCGCTACAAAGATGCCGGCACGCCCATGCTCAAAGCGCTTCCCACGGGCGGCAGGCGTGATTCTGCAGGACGGCGATCACATTTTCCTTACGGGTCTGGGCGCGAGTCCCAAGGGCGACCATCCGTTCCTGGATCGCTACAACATCGTTACGGGGCAGACCGAGCGACTGTTCCAGTGCGACGACGATCACTACGAGGTGGTGGATGCGCTGCTGGATGACCACGGCACGAAGTTTCTGACGCGCCGCGAGAGTCCGACGGAGCCGCCGAATTATTACGTGCGGACGGTGGACGGCAAGATGACGGCGATGACCAGCTTCCCCGATCCGCAGCCGATCTTCCGCAAGATCAAGAAGCAACTGGTGACTTACAAGCGCGCCGACGGTGTGCCGCTTTCCTTCGAGCTTTATCTTCCGCCGGATTACAAACCGGGCACGCGGCTGCCTACGCTGGTCTGGGCTTACCCGCGCGAGTTCAACGATGCGGATACGGCGGGGCAGGTCTCGGGCTCTTCCAAGCGCTTCACCGAAGTTACGGGTTACTCGCAGTTGTTCCACGTGCTGGATGGCTTCGCGGTGCTGGATAACGCCGCGATGCCGGTGGTGGGCGACCCCGATACGGTCAACGACACGTACATCAAGCAGATTGTGGACGACGCCAAGGCGGCGATCGATAAGGCCGCGGAGATGGGCGTGACCGACCCCGCGCGGGTCGGCGTGGGCGGACACAGTTATGGCGCCTTCATGACGGCCAACCTGCTGGCGCATTGCGATCTGTTCAAGGCGGGGATCGCCGAGAGCGGCGCGCACAATCGCACGCTGACGCCGTTCGGCTTCCAGAGCGAGCGGCGGACAATCTGGCAGGCGCCGGATGTCTACATGAAGATGTCGCCCTTCATGTACGCGGATAAGATCAAGACGCCGATCCTACTGATTCACGGGGAGGCCGATGACAACGACGGCACGTTCCCGATACAGAGCGACCGTATGTACCAGGCGATCCGCGGCAATGGCGGCGTGGTGCGGCTGGTCTTCCTGCCGTTCGAAGCGCATGGCTATCGCGGTAAGGAGACGATCGAGCACGTGCTTTGGGAGAAGATGACGTGGCTCGATAAGTACGTCAAGAACGCGGGAACTGCGACTAATAACTGAGTAAGTTCACGTTCAGCAGGGAACCGTAGTCAATCGCCACTCTGGAGGCATTGGTGCACGAGGTTGGCCAGGGCGGCGATGAAGCGGGGGGAATCGTTGAGGCCGGCCATGATGCGGAAATCGGCGATGCCCAGGCGCGCGGCCTGTTCGCGGTGTTCGATGGCGATTTCGTGGAGGGTTTCCACGTGATCGGAGACGAAGGAGATGGGGACCACCAGCAGGTGGCGGGCGCCGTTGGCCGCGAGGCGCTCCACCGTCTCCCACATGGAAGGGCTGCAGCCACTTGGCAGTGCCGACCTTGCTCTGGTAGCAGAGGTGGCGGCGTCCCTGCCATCCGCCGCGCTTCCCAGACGAGATCGCACGGTGTGTTCGATCTGGCGCTGGTAGGGATCGCCCGCGTGGACGACGGCGAGGGGCAGGCTGTGGGCGCTGAATACGAAATCGAGATCTTCCTGGGGGTGCGGAATTTCGGCCAGGGAGTGGTTCACGGCTGCGACGACGGAACGGATAAAGTCCGGATCGTCGTGATATTCGCGCACGATGTGGACGCGGGGATTCCAAGTGGCCGAAGGGCGGAAAACGTGCTGCCATTCGTTCAGGCTGCTGCCGGTGGTGGTTTTTGAGTATTGCGGGTAGAGGGGGAGCAGGACGAGTTCGGAGGGCTGGTGCTCTTCCAGTTTCGCGATGGCTTCGTTGGTGAAGGGATGCCAGTAGCGCATTGCTACTACGACGCGCGCGTCGAAGGTGGTTCGCAGTTCGCGCTTCGAGTGCTGCGGCCTGTTGGAGGGTGAGTTCGAGGATGGGGGAACGTCCGCCGATATCCGCGTAGTGGCGGCCGACGTGGCGGGCACGCGACTTGGCGATCAGGCGGGCAAGGGGGCGGCGGGCGATGGAGGCGAGGGGGAAATCGATGATATCGGGGTCGCTGAAAAGGTTGTAGAGGAAGGGTTCGACGGCATCGATGGAGTCGGGGCCTCCCAGTTGAAATAAGACGACACCGATCCGTCGAGCTACAGACATTGGGATGAGGTTGAGTCTACATCATTTTTGATTGAGGCGTCCGAGCTTCGCTGGGAATGGACAGGCGGGGGGCCCGTCCTAAAATTGGCCTGTGAGGGAGCGGTCTGCGAATTTGTATTCGGGGCAGGTGGAGCGTTTGTAGGCGTGGCGGCGTAACTTGTCGGGGGGTCAGGCTGGCGGAACCCTCTGCTGCGCTCTCTGTTATCCTGGCTCGTTATGTTAGTCGAGCAACAGATTGCCGAACGGCGGGAACGGGCGGTCGCCGCCATCGCCAAGATCCTGGAACGGCCGAGCGGAGAGCCGTATGGTGAATATCGCGTCAAGTCTGCCAGCGGGAAGACCTACCGTGTTGCCATGCGCGGTCCCGGTTTGTTCGAGAACTATTGCTCGTGCCCCGACTTCGCGGTCAATACGCTGGGAACCTGTAAGCACATCGAGGCCCTCTCTTGCGGCTTGGCAAACGCTATGGCAGGGCTCTCGGAAGCCGCAAGTTTGCGCGGGCACGCGCCTCCATCTCGTTGCAGTACGGCGAAACGATTGCTGTTCGATTGCGGCTTCCCGCCGATCCATCGCCCGCTCTGCGGAAGTTGGCCGAGGAGTACTTCGATCCGGCCGGCTTGCTGCGGCCCGAGCACTTCCGGAGTTTCCATCAGGTGATCGAGGCCTTCCGGAAAGCCGATCTCGATGCGGTTATCTACAGCGACGTGCTGGAATACCTTGACCGAGAGAATGAACTCGCCGAAGGCCTGGATCTGGAGCGCAAGCTTCTGGCAAACTGCGGCGCGGAGCGAGCACCCCCTGAAGGGAATCCTGAAGACAAAACTTCTGCCTTACCAGGAACGGGGCGCTATCTTCGCCGCCTGCCGCGGCCGGGTGGTCCTGGCCGATGACATGGGCCTGGGCAAGACCGTGCAGGCCTCGCCGCTACCGAAATGCTGCGCCGCCGCCGGGGCATTCAAAGGGTGTTGGTGGTGGCGCCGGCCTCGGTAAAGTACCAGTGGAAAACGGAAATCGAAAAGTTCTCGGGACTTTCGGCCAGGTAATCGATGGATTGCTGCCCCGGCGGCGCGCATTGTACGCCTCGCCTCAGTTCTTTAACCTCTCCAGCTACGAACTGGTCCTGAAAGATGTCCGCTACATGCACGAGCTGGCGCCGGACCTCATCATCCTTGATGAAGCGCAGCGCATCCGCAACTGGACCACGGCCACCGCGCGCACCATCAAACAGTTGAAGAGCCGCTATGCCTTCGTTCTCACGGGAACACCGCTCGAAAACAAGTTGGAAGAGCTGTTCTCCGTGGTGGAGTTCATCGATGGCCGCCGGCTGGGTCCCGCCTTCCGGTTCTTACACGAGCATCGGACGGAGGACGAACACGGCACATTGATCGGCTACCGGGGACTTGACCGAATTCACGATCAACTGGCGCCCATCCTTCTGAGGCGCACCCGCCAGGAGGTTCTAAGGGATTTGCCTAAACGCACCGACCAGATCCTCCACGTGGCTCTGACCCCACAGCAGGCGGAGCCTTACTGGGAACAGAATGATATCCTGGCTGCCTTGATGCGCAAGTGGGAACGGCAGGGCTGGCTCTCGGAAATCGACCAGAAGCGGGTCCTATGTTGTCTGCAGAACATGCGGATGCTCTGCAACTCCACCTTTCTTTTCGATAAGCAAACGAATCATTCACCGAAACTCGACGAGTTTCGTGAGATCGTCCGTGAATTGGCGATCGAAGAGGGCCGCAAAGTAGTTGTGTTCAGCGAATACGAACGGATGACGCACCTGGCGGGCAAGGAACTGGAGAAGCTGGGGATTGGATTCGTATCGCTGCACGGCGGCGTGCCTTCCCGGAATCGTGGCGCGCTCATGGAGAAATTCCGGCGCAATGCGGAGTGCCGCGTTTTCCTCTCGACGGATGCTGGAGGGGTTGGGTTAAATCTCCAGGCCGCCTCGGCGGTCGTAAATTTCGAGCCACCGTGGAATCCGGCACGGCTCGAGCAGAGGATCGGGCGAGTCCACCGACTCGGCCAGGCGCATCCGGTCCACGTGGTGCACCTGCTGACCAAGGACAGCATCGAAGAGCGCGTGTGGGAAACACTCAAGCTGAAGAAGTCCCTGTTCGCCGGGGTTTTCGACTCGCCGACAGGCGAGGTGAGTTTTGCTGCGCTCGGACGAAAGAGCGTCCTGCAGGCGGTGAAAGAGATTTTCGCAGACCAACCAGGGCGGCCAAAGCCGTTGATTGACCAGCCCGCGGGTAAGGCAGTACCCATACAATCCAGACCGGGAGCCATCCCCGCGACAGTGCCGCCGGTGACAGCGCCTCAATCTACCGAATTCGAACAGGCCGCGGCTGGGCTCATCGAAACAGGTGTGCGATTCCTTGAATCGCTCGCGGCGGTGGCGCAAAGGTGCTCCGCTTGGCGAAAACCTTTCGAACCTGGTGTCGGTAGATCCACGCACAGATCGTCCGGTCCTGTCCATTCCGCTGCCTAAATCGGTGGATCAGAAACGTCTCGTTCGAGCGCTCTCGGCCATCTTGGGCGCTTTTGGGCGGTCCGTATGATATGCATCCATAACCGCTCAATTCTCAAACCATAATCTTGCCGAAGGGTAAATTTATGGTTTAGGCACACGCGGGGTGGCATAATTTAGAGCAACGCGGATGCGGGCTTCCAAGACATTGTGGCTGGCGGCGGGCGGGGTCGCCTTTCTGGGCGTGCTGTTCGCGCAGCGGCCGTGGCGCGAGTATCCGGCGTTCGAGTACAACGATTTTCCGATTCCTGCCGACTACCAGGAAAAGACGGAGTGGGCGTTCGCGCGGCTGATGTATCCCAATGCGCCATTCGGCCGCGGCTTCGGACGCTTTGGCGGGTTCGGCGGCGACTGGCGCGAGGGTGGGCGCGGGATTTTCTGGACGATGGATTATCCGCGCAGCGACCGGCATTTCTCGGTGGCGATCCGCAGGCTCACCCGATGCACTCGCGGAGCGTGGAGGAGCCGGTCAATCTCGACGAAGGGTTTCAGTACAACTGGCCCTGGCTGTATGGCGTGGAGGTGGGGCACTGGAACCTGACGGACGCGCAGGCGGCGTTGCTGCGAGAGTACCTGCTGCGCGGCGGATTTTTCATGTGCGATGACTTCCATGGCACGGACGAGTGGGAAGTGTTCATGCGGAGTATGCGGCGCGTGTTTCCGGATCGCGAGGTGGTGGAGCTGGAGGACAAGGACCCGATCTTCCATTCCATTTACGATCTGGACGGGCGGTACCAGGTGCCGGGCGCGTCACCTTGGTTCGGGGCGGGTGTGACGTACGAGCATGGCGGCACGATTCCGCGCTGGCGCGGCATTTACGACGATCGCGGAAGGTTGATGGTGGCCATCTGCCACAATATGGATCTTGGCGATTCGTGGGAGCACGCGGATAATCCGGACTATCCGGAGAAATTTTCAGCGCTCGGGATTCGCATCGGGATCAATTACGTGATTTATTCGATGACGCATTGAGGCAAGAATTAATAGCCACAGATGAACGCAGATAAACACAGATAAGACTTCTAGTGCTTATCCGCGTTTATCCGGGTTCGTCTGCGGCCGAATTTACTGGCTCTAGAAATTCAGGCGGAGGCTGAATTCGATGATGCGGCCGCCGGGATCGTTGGTGTTGGAGAGATCCGGTAGGCGCCGGAAGTCTGGCCGAAGCCGGTACCGTTCACGCCCAGCGTGGTGGTGATGCCGTTGCCGGGAACGAACAGCAGGAAGTTCGTCAGGTTGAAGGCGTTGAGCGCCTGCATGCGGAATTCGATGTTGGCGTGCTCGCCGACGTTGGTCTTCTTGGCGAGGCTGAAGTCCCACTTCTGCTGCCAGGGTCCGTAGAGCAAGATGCGCTGGCCGAGCTGGCCGGGCTGGTCGGCGGGTCCGATGTAGGGCGCGTTGGGATTCAGATTGGCAAGGGTTTTGCCGTTGACTTCAAACGCGGCGTTGGTATTGTCGATGAGCGATTGCGGCAGATAGTACACCGCGCCGAGCGCGGGGCTGTTGGCGGTGGCTGCCAGGTTGGTCTTGCGGATGGACATCATGCCCTGCAACTGGCTGATGGTCAGGTTGTGCAGGATCACGCCGGATTCGTTCTGGTTGTAGGTGAGTCGTCCGCTGGTCAGGCGGATGGGCGAGCCGGACTGCATGCGCGTCACGGAGGCGAGCTGCCAGCCTTCGAGCGCCTTGCGGAAGATCGGGCTGGAAACGTTGCCAAAGAAATGGTGCTTGGGGCCGAAGGGCAGTTCGTACACCCAGTTCATCTTCACGGCCTGGCGGATGTCGAAGGGCGAGGCCGACTTGTCGTAGCCCACGTTGCGCAGCGTGGTGTAGCTGCCGCCGATGCCCTGGGTCTGTTCGTTGGAGATGGAATGGCTCCAGACGTAGCTGCCCTGGAACAGGAGGCCTTTGGACATGCGGCGCTTCACTTCCACCTGAAGTCCGTGATAGTTGGTGTTGCCGCCGTTGACTTCGAGATTCGCCGCGCCGGTGGTGAGAGTCGGGTTGACCTGGAACAGGTTGATCGGCTGCCCGGCGGCGGTCAGGCGGGTCATGCGAGCGGCGTTGGTGGCGATGGCGTTGGCCAGCGCGCCGGCCTGGCCCTGCTCGATCTGCAAGGCGCTGGTGGCGTCGTTGTTGAGGGCGAGGGCGGTGAAGATGATGGGCAGCGGCTGTTGGCCGGGGAGTCCGAAGTACTGATTGGAGCGGTTGCGGTTGGCGGACATGCAGACCGGGTCGGGGGACGCGCAGCCGCGGGCGAGGGCGAGGTTGCTCTGCGCAGTCTTGAAATCGTTGAGGAAGCCGTTCTCGAAGATATTGATCTCGTTGATATTGACCTGGCGCCACAGATCGGTGCCGTGATTGCCGACGTAGCGCACTTCGAGCACGGTGTCGCGGCGTCAATTCGCGCTGGATGCCGATGTCCCAGCTCTGCACGTAGCCGGTCTTCAGATTGGGGTCGAAATCGGTGACGCTGTTGCCGGCGGAGACGGCCAGCGGGAAACTGGGCGTGGTGGGGGCGGCGCGCGACGGCAGGACGGGATTGCGGAAGAGCACGCTTCCGGGAGCGCCGAACTGCGCCGGGAAGTTGGTGGGGTCGACGTTAAGGGTCAGCGTGCGGCCCTGGTTGCCGCCCCAGATGGAGAACGTGCTGCCGTCTTCGCGAATCGTGTTGATGGCGTAGCCGGCGCGAATCACGGTGCCGCGGCCGAGCAGGCCAGGCCAGCGGTCCGGAGCCGTTGGGAACCTGCCAGGCGAGTCCGACGGACGGCGAGAACTGCTTGTTGCGCGCCCCGAACCCGGATTCGCCGGGAGCGGTGGCGTTGAAGACGGGAACCTGACCGGCGAGCATGCCGGGCTTGAAGAGGTTGCCGACGCCGGAGACGCCCCACACGCCGGCATAGCCGGGGCGGGTGTAGACGCCGTTGAGGTTGACGGGCGGATTCTGACGGTCCCAGCGAACTCCGTAGCTGAAGGTGAGTCGCGGGTGCAGTCGCCAGGAATCCTGGAAGTAGAGGCCGATTTCGCGCTGGTGGTTGCGCACGATGGGTTGATACGGGCCGTACTGTTTGCTCTTTTCATCCGACACCACGCTGCGGTTGACCGCCGCGACGCGGCCGGTGAGCAGGGCGTACAGTGCCGGCGCATTGGTCTGCATGTCGGTGGCGTTGGCGCCGGGGAAGTTGGCGGCGGTGAACATGTTGGTGGAGCCGGTGATGATGGGATCGCCAGTAGCCGCTCCGAAGGCCACGGTCGGTATGATCTGAGTGCCGTTGACGGAGGTGGTCCAGGTATTGAGCTGGGTGAAGCTGCCGCCGAAATTGAGCAGATGCGCGGACATGGAATAAGTGAGGTTGACGTTGCCCTGCTTGAGCGGCGTGTTGCGGCGGGTCTGTCCGGTGGTGCGGTAGGGGCAGGTGACGAAGGCCGTGCCGGCATTGCAGTTCGTGGTGCTGAAGATGGGCGCATAGCCGTTCCACTGGGCGAAATCGCCGGGGTTGATGCCGTTGTTGAAGATGACCGTGCCGCCGACCAGGCCGAACCGGATCTCGCTCACCAGCCGGGGGGTGAGGGTGGAGCGGAGGGCCGCGACGGCGGAGAAAGCGATGCCTCCCTGGTTGCCGTACTCGGTGCCGTCGAGGACGTTGCCGGTGCCGGGGAAGATCGGGCTGGCGGTGTCGACGTTCACGCCGTCCGGCCGGCGGATGTTGGTCTGGTAGTTCTAGACGAACTCGAGGTGATGTTTCTCGGTGACGTTGTAGTCCATGCGCATGGTGGGGAAGCGCCGGTAGTTGCCGCCCTTGCTCTGGAAATCCAGGTTGTTGCGGTTGTAGTCGGCATTGGTGGCGATGCGGCTTTTCAGACCCGCGACGCCATTGGTGAGGCTGGCGATCTGCGAAAGCTCGCGATGAGGAGCGGGTCGGGCGTGGAGGGGAAACCGTTGGCAGCGGCGAGCTGGAAGAGATTGACGGAGCGCACAGCGCCGGCGGTATCGCGATAGCGGAAGATGCCGCTGATGGCCTCGGGCGTGAGTACCGTGCCGGTGGGTTCGGTATAGGTCTGGGGAAGCTGGAAGACTTCGACGTGGGTAAAGAAGAAGAGCTTGTTCTGTTTGATGGGTCCGCCGACCAGGCCGCCGAATTGATTGAAGACGAGGTGGTCGCGCGGCGCGGTGCCGTTGAGATTATTGAAATATGAATTGGCGTTGAGGGACTGGTTGCGGTGCTGTTCGAACAGGCCGCCGTGCCAGGTGTTGGAGCCGGAGCGGGTGACCATTTTCACCTGCATGGCGCCTTCGGCGTTGCTATCGGCGCCGGCGGCGGCGGAGGTGACGGTCATTTCTTCGATGGAATCGGCGCGGGGGAAGATGGCGTTGAAGAAGCCGTCGCTGCTCTTGTTGGAGTTGTCCTGAATGTTGATGCCGTCGAGCGTGACGTTCATGGCGCTCTGCGGCAGACCGTAGACCGAAGTGCTGCGGGGTACGCCGGGAGTGGCGCTGCCAGGCTGGGTGACGATGAGCTCGGTCAGGTTGCGGCTGGTGAAGGGCAGTTCGTGAAGCTGGCGGCCTACCAGGGTGGAGCTGACGGTGGCGCTCTGGGTTTGCAGAATGTCGGCGCCGCCCGAGACTTCGACGGTTTCGGCGAGCGAGCCGACTTCGAGCCGGATGTTGGCAGTGGCCGGCACGCCGGCATCGATCTTCACGTTCTCGATGGTCGCGGTCTTGAAGCCGGGGTGGGTGACGGAGACGGAGTAGAGGGCGGTTGCCAGGGAGGGGAGGGTCCATAGGCCCTTGTCGTCAGTCACAACGCTGAAGTTCTGACCGGTCTGCGTGTTGGCCACTTTGACGGTGGCGCCGGGTACGGCTGCGCCCTGCGGATCGGTTACGGTACCTTCCAGACGACCGGTGGTCACCTGCGCGAAGGCCGCAAATACAAATGCAGCCAGCAAGAGAAACTGCAAACCAAACCTTTTCATGAGAAGCCCTCTGAGCATGTAAACGTGCTACGTCGAAGGTAGCGTATTGGGGACTATGGTACCGATCAAAGACGGGGGAAGCAATAGATTGTTGCATCAATTTTTTTTGTGGAACCAAAAAGTTTACATCGAGCTAACCATTGATTCCGGGACGGGCCGCGAAAGTATATTCGCGAGAACCGTAACGATTTACGGCCATCAAACACATGGGAGTACGCGCCAAACGGCGTGTTAGTAAGGATGGAACAGGCTAATGTCCTCTCTCAACGTGGAAGAACTTAGAAAAGCGATCGCGCAAGCGGGCCAATCGTGGCGGGTTCGCGAACTTACTTCAGGCGAAAGGCCCCATGCGCTGGGCTGGGAGCCCTCAGATGCACACAAGATCCAGCGGGCGCTGATCGCAGGCGAAGCGATTGCGCGCGCACGCTTCCCGCATATGAAAGCAGGCGCCGAACTTACGGCGGGGGGACCGGCGGGTGCGCCCTGGCCGAATTCGTTCGACTGGCGCACGAGAGGAGTGATCGGGCCGGTGCGCGACCAGGGTAACTGCGGCTCCTGCGTCTCGTTCTGCACGACCGGCCTGACTTGTGCGATGGCGGCTATCGAATTGGGAGCGGTCGGCCTGGAGGTATCGGAAGCCGACCAGCACTTCGCCTCATCACATGGTCCGAACTGCGGCGGCTGGAACAATGACGACGCGCTGAATCAGATCAAGGTTCGGGGCGTATCCACGGACAACACGTTTCCTTACATGACGGCGTTCGACAATCCTCCGGTTGGAGATCCGAGCACAACGGACCATTTGTGGATCGCGCACAACCGGGCGGAGGCGAACCGCGCATTTCGCACTTACCATATCACTGATTACAGCGGTTACACGGGAGATAACCGCAAGACCTATCTGGCGAACGTGGGGCCGATGGTTTGCGGCTTTGCGGTGTACCAGGACTTCGATCATTACGGCGGGGGCGTCTATCATCATGTAACCGGGAATTTTCGCGGGGGGCACGCCGTCCTGGTGGTGGGTTACTCGGATGCGGAGCAGTGTTGGATCTGTCGTAACTCCTGGGGCACCGGCTTTGGCGGGGCGGCTCATGCGGACGGCACGGGCGCGGGTTTCTTCAAGATCGGCTACGGCCAGTGCAACATCGACAGCGAGCCGTTCTACGGATGCCACGGGGTGATTCCGCCGGTGACACTGCCGCTGGTAACCGGCGTCTCAAGGAGTACGGATAAGCTGGACGTATTCGCTGCCGGGACGAACGACGGCACTTATACGGGCGCCTGGCAGCCGGGAGACACGGCATGGCGAGGATGGTGGCAGATCCAGGGCGGCGTCGCCGCGCCGGGAACAGCGATCCACGTGGTGTCGCGCAGCGCCGACCATCTGGATGCGTTCTGCGTGGGCACGGACCATCACGTGTATACGGCGGCGTGGCAGACGGGCGATACGAGCTGGCGGGGCTGGTGGCGGGTGGGCGACCTGACGGTAGCGCCGAACAGCTCGGTGACGGCGGTCTCACGAAGCACGAACAAGCTGGACATCTTCGCGGTGGGTTCGGATCTTGGAATTTACACCGCGGCATGGCAGCCGGGAGATACGGCGTGGCGGGGATGGTGGCGGGTCCAGGGTGGCGTGGCAGCGCCGAACACATCGGTGTTCGGCGTCTCACGGAATACCGACAAGCTGGATATTTTCTGCGTGGGGAGCGACCACGGGATCTACACCGCGGCGTGGCAGGCGGGCGATACGAGCTGGCGTGGATGGTGGCGAATTCAGGGAGGCATTGCCGCACCGAATACCTCGGTGACGGCGGTTTCGCGGAGCGCCGATAAACTCGATGTGTTCTGTGTGGGCACCGACCACGGCACTTACACGGCTGCCTGGCAGGCGGGCGACACTACCTGGCGGGGATGGTGGCGGATCCAGGGAGGCGTGGCAGCGCCCAACACGTCGGTCTTCGGGGTCTCGCGGAGCGCCGACAAACTCGATATATTCTGTGTGGGGACCGACCACGGGATCTACACGGCAGCCTGGGAGCCCGGGTTCACGGCATGGCACGGGTGGTGGCGGCTGGCCGGTGGGATTGCGGCTCCCGGTACTTCCGTTTACGGGGTTTCGCGGAGCACCGACAAGCTGGATGTATTCGCGATTGGGAGCGACAACGGGATCTACACCGCGGCATGGCAACCGGGCTTTGCCAATTGGCAGGGTTGGTGGAAGGTGGCCGGCGGCATCGCCGAAGGCGGTTAGACCATGAATGGCGTGGCCGAGCCGGAGGAATTTCAGGTACAAGGCGTTGCGGGTGTTCCGATCGCCTTACCGATTTCCACCGGCCCGGCCACCGGCTACGGATGGGAGTTCGATCTGCCGGAAGGCGTAGAGCGGCTACCGGATGCGGGGGAGCGGGATGTGCCCGCGTCCGGTTACGCTGGAGGCGCGCTCGGGGGCCGCGTCCAGGTGGCGGCGGTCCCGGGCGAGCACGTCCTGACGGCGCGGCTGGTGCGGCCCTGGAGACGGGACGCGCCGATTCGCACGGTGCGCATTCATCTTAGTGTTTCGAGTAAGTGAAGGCGCACCCTACATCGGTTGGACGACGGTTTGGAGGATGATCTCCACTTTGTCGCTGACGCGCAACATGAGGGTGCTGGGATTTTTCATGCCCCACTTCACGTAGGGCACTTCAAAGCTGGCCGTGACGTTGTAGCGGCCTTCGGAGGCGCCTACCGTGGCGGGGACGAGGATTTCGTGCTCCACGCCATGAATCGCGAATATTCCGTGCACCTGCACTTCCGACCTGCCTGCGGACGCCACCTTGCCATCGATGCGATCCGGGCGGAAGGTGATTTCCGGATATCTGGCGCTTTCCAGAATGCTGGCGTGCATGCGTTTATCGCGTGCCGGGCTGCCACTCTCGCCGCTGGCTGCGTCGATGACAATTTCGCCGGATGCTTTGCCGGTTTGCGGGTCAAAGGTTACCGTGCCGCGCTTCAGGTGGAAGCTCCCGTGGACGGTGTGCAGGAGGCTGGGGAGGGTGAACTCCACCTTGGTTTGCGCGGGATCGACGAGCAGCGGCGCATGGCCGGATTCGCCGGCGGTCAGGCAGAGAGCGGCCGCGAAGAGCGGAAGGAAGAGATGCACGGGTTTGATCATGAGGTGAGCATTCGCCAGCCGAGGGCCAGCCCGTTGGAGAGGAAATCCGCGGCGGAAAGTTCGCCGACGTGCATGGCGAGCATTCCACCAAAAAGGTGAGGGCGCCCGGCGAAGGCGCGAATGGCGCGCGATCGCAGGGGGTCGAAGCGGTCGAGGAGCAGCATGAGGCCGGACATCCACTCGGGGCGGCGACCGATGCCGCGGTGCGCGGTCTGATAGAGGGAGAGATCGCCGGCTGCGAGGGCATCGGCGAGCGCGGCGGACTGTTGGAAGAGAAGGCAGAGGCCTTCGCCGGTGATGGCGTCTACGGAGCCGGAAGCGTCGCCCACCAGCGCCACATTTCCGCGGTAGACGGCTTTGAGGCGGCGGGAAGCGGTGACGCCGCCGCGTTGGAGGTTGGACGGAGCGGCGGATGCGAGGCGGCGCTGCACTTCCGGGAAGCGCGGCAGTGCGTCTTCCAGGCGCAGGCGATGGTCGCGCGAGATCAACACGACGCAGATTTCCTGACTGGCGACGGGAGTAATGTAGAGCTGGCAGCGGTCGCCCCAGTGGATCTCCATGTAGGGACTCCACGGGGAGACGGTGTAGTGACGGCGGGAGCCGAAGCGGCTGCTGTCGTGGTGGCAGGCGTCGAGGCCGGCCCAGCGGCGCACGGGGGAATTGCCACCATCGGCACCCGCGATCCAGCGGGCGCGGACGAGGCCATCGCCTGCGAGGACGCCCTCGGGAGTGATTCCGGAAACGCGTACGCCCCACGCCAGGCGGACGCCGGCGTCGATGGCCTGATCCACCATCAACTGATGTAAAGCGGTGCGGCGGAGACCGAGTCCGTGACCGTTCGGGAAGTTGGCCTCGACGGTGGAATCGCCATCGCAGAAGCGAATCCCGCGGAACGGGTGGCCCTGGGCAGCACTGAGATCGAGGCCGAGCGCGCGCGCGGCGGCGAGGCCATCGGGCATGATGCCTTCGCCGCAGGCTTTATCGACGGGCGGCACACGGCAATCGGCGAGAGTGACATCGAGACCGCGGCGGCGCGCGGCGAGAGCGGCGGCGAGTCCAGCGGGGCCGCCGCCAATGACGAAGAGATCGGTGGAGCTCGGTAGGGGAGTCATGGACTTAGAGATTCACCACGCGGCGGGCGAGGCCGAGCGCCTCACTCCAGAAGGCGCTGGAATTGTGCATGAGGTCCACTACGTCGCGGATGGCTTCGACAAACTCCTGCATTTGGATTTCGGAGACTACCAGGGGCGGCGCCACTTTGAGCACGAGGAAGTTGTTGCCGCAGATCTGGGTGAGGATGCCCTTATCGCGAAACAGGCGCATGACCAGGATCTGACCGAAGAGACCGGGGTGAACGCGACGGAAACTTTCGAAGGCGACGCGGAGACGGAGCTGCCGGGGCGCAGCGAATTCGATGCCGCTGAGCATTCCGAGACCGCGTACAGCCTCGACCATTTCGTAAGGAGCGAGGGCCGCGGCCAACTGTGTGCGAAGGCGTTCGCCCATTCTGGCGCCACGATCGCCGAGGTCCTCGTGCTCCAGAACGTCGAGCGTGGCGAGTCCCGCACGCATGGCGAGACCGTTCTCTCCAAAGGTGGAGGCGTGAACGATGGCGCGTTTGAGGGAGCTATAGACGGAATCGCCGATGGCCTCGCTCATGAGCACCGCGCCTACGGGGATCAGGCCGCCGGAGAGCGCCTTGGCGAGAATGACCATGTCGGGCTCGACCTGAAAGTGGTGGGCGGCGAGAAACGGGCCGCTGCGGTACATGCCGGTCTGCACCTCATCCAGCACGAAGAGCGTGCCGTGGCGACGGCAGAGTTCCTGCGCGGCGAGAAGGTAGCTGCGGTCGGGAACGCGCATACCGCCTTCGGATTGCACTGGCTCTACGATGAAGGCAGCGAACTTGCGGGTGGCGAGATGCTGCTCGAGCTCATCGAGATCGCCGAATGTGACACCCTGGGTTTCGCACAGCATGGAGCCGAAGCCTTGGCTCCAGAAGGGATCGCTCATCAGGGAAAGTGCGCCGCAGGTGAGCCCATGGAATCCGCCATCGGCGAAGAGCAGGCCGGAGCGGTGGGTATGGGCGCGCGAAAACTTGATTGCGGTCTCCACGCCTTCGCTGCCGGAGTTGGTGAAGTATACGCGCTGGAGCCTGCCGCCGGCGAGTTGGACCAGCCTCTGCGCGAGCTGGGCGGCGCCATGCGGAACGTGGCTCTGCAGCATGGCGGGGCCGGAGCTTTCCAGTTGCTCCTTGATGGCGGCGATGATTGCGGGGTGGTTGTGACCGGCGTTATGGACGCAGTAGCCGGAGAGGAAATCGAGAATACGGCGTCCATCGGCGGTGAAGAGTTCGGCGGCGGTACAGCGTTCGTACTGCACGTTCATCTGCAGAACGTTGAGCAGTTTTACCCATTGCGGGTTGACGTAATCGGAATAGAGTCCGTCCAACGAGGGAGCTGCGGTAGCCATGAGATTGTTCGGAAACGTCTGTACGGTGTGACGTATGCAATCGGGACACCGTTCCCGAGGTTGATGGCGCCTAAGAAAATACAGGCTTTGGTCCGGCACGGTGCAAAGCGCGGCGGCGAATTGCCGCTGCCAGAGAGCAGGATGGCCGCTGGCTCAAACCAGGCGTGTGGATTCGCGAGCGATTAGGATGGGGTCGATCAGGACGGCCTTGGCGGGGCGTTTGCGCTTGGAGGTGATGGATTTGATCAGCATGTCGGCGGCCTGCTGGCCGATTGCGGTGCTGCTTTGATCGATGGTGGAGAGCGGTACGCGCAAGAGGTCCGAGTAGTGCACATTGCCAACTCCGATGACCTTGATTTCGTCTGGAATGGCGATGCCGGCCTCGAGGATGGCCTTCATGGCGCCGGCGGCGGTGGGATCGTTGTAGCCGAAGATGGCGTCGGGACGCGGGTCGAGCGCAAGCAGGCGGCGGGCGGCGAGATATCCGCTGGCATCGTCGGTGGCGTGCACAATGTAGGAATCGGGAACCGCGATACCGGCGGCGGCAAGGGCATCCTGGTAGCCCTTCTGGCGGCCGACACCGGGGGTGAGGGGCGGACCGGCGATGTGGGCGATGCGGCGGCATCCGCGCTCGATCAGGTGGCGGGTGGCGAGGCGGCCAATGGCCTCGTCGTCGGCGCCGACATAGGGCGCGTTGGCGTCGGCGAAACGGCGATCGATGAGGACGTAGGGCACGCCGCGGGCCTCGATGCGCTCGAAAAGGTCAAGGGAGGACGGGGCCTGGGCGGAGGCAAGCAGGAGGCCATCGACCTGGCGGGCGAGCAGGCGATCGACCTCGCTGGATTCGACGGCGCTATCTTCTTCGGAGTTGCAGATGACGACGTCGTAGCCGAGAGGGCGGATGGCAGCGGAGACACCTTTGGCGATTTCGGCGAAGAAGGAGTGCATCAGGTCGGGCACGATGAGCCCGATCATGAAGGTGCGGCGCGCCGCGAGACTGCGGGCGACCCAGTTGGGCTGGTAATTGAGCTCCTTGATGCGGGCCAGGACGCGGCTACGGGTTTCGGCCCCGACATCGGCGCACCCGCGGACGACTTTGGAAACGGTCATGACACTGACGTTGAGGTCCTGGGCAATGTCCTTGAGGCGTACGGGGGTAGTGGGAGCGTTAGACATGTCTGTTCGCGGTCCGCGCCGCGCCGGAAGTTGGTCTGCGAAGCTGTCAGAACCGCGAGTATACCAAGTTACAGCGGGTGCAAGGGCGAGGCGCTTGCTAGAATGGACGTGCGTGGCGGGATGGTGAAACTGGTATACACAGAGGCCTTAAAAGCCTCTTCACCGCAAGGTGAGTGTGGGTTCGACTCCCACTCCCGCTACCACCTCCGGACCCGCGGGCCAAGTGTGCCGAGTGGTTTCACAAATCCAATACGATTCTGAGTGCTTCCATCACCTTCAGCATCGTTTCGGGTCTTACTTTGCCGTAAACTTTTCCCAGGCGTGCTTCATCGACGGTCCGGAGTTGATGGCACACCACGAGGCTATCTTTGGGGAGCCCGGCCTCGCCCTTCTGAATACATACGTAGGTCGGCCCACGCTTCACGTTTTCCGCACCCGTAATTGGCGCGACGATCGTGACCTGTGAGTACTTGTTCAGAACATCGCTTTGTACCACGAGGCAAGGCCGTGTTTTCATGTACTCTCGACCTACGCTAGGGTCCAAACAGACCTCGAGGACGTCGCCGCGGTTACATTTGATTGGCATCGAAGATCTAGTCCGCGTCGGTATACCTGAACTCGTCCACTAGTTGGCGGTCGAGTTCCGCATTCGCAAGGAAACTCTCGGCGATTGCCTTTTCCAGTTTTTCCTTTTCCCGATTGTGAAGAAAGGACTCCACCGCGGATCGGATGAAGGAACTTCGGTTCATTGAGAGCTCTTGTGCGGCGCGTTCGGCCTCCCGGAACAGGTCCGCAGGAAAATCGGTGACAACCTTCTTTACGGCCGCATGCCTGGAGACCGGAGTGCCCGTTTTGCGACTTCTTCGTTTGGTGCTGTTCATATTATATTTTCCTTAACACGCAGTAAAGAAATATATTATTTTTTGTGCACTATTGCCATACATATAAATAATAGCAGGAGTTGCCGGGAGATGCAAGCCTAGGCATCTAGGAGGTTTGCGTGTGTTCTGAGGACGTTAACCGGGGATCGGGAGTGTCCCGCGCTCCCTCACGGTCGCGGCTCGGATTGCCATCGAGTGTAGGCGCAGGGCATCTCCGGAAACCGGCGTGCGTCAGACTGCGTCGCTGATGCTGGTGAACGGGAAATCCTTCACGACCAAGGGGGGAGCGATCATGCCGCTTTCCCCTCCGCGAGTGCGCACGGGCCGGCCCATCGCAACGGTGTTCTGCAGCAGGTGTACGGGGCTCTCGTTGAAACGGAAATTCACCACGGGGCTTGTGACCTTGCCGTTTTCGATCAGGAAGAGTCCATCGCGCGTGAGGCCCGTCAATTGTACAGTCTGCGGATTCACCATGCGGATATACCAAAAACGCGTGACTAACAGGCCGCGCTCCACGCCGGCGATCAGTTCCTCCATGGTCTTGGTGCCGCCTTCCAGCATGATGGCGGAGGGAAACGGCGTCGGCTCTTTGCCGGCCTTCATCGCATAGTAGCGGTCGTAGAAGAGATTCTTCACAACGCCTTTTTCGACCCACGTCATGGGGGCGTTGGGCAGTCCGCCGTTACCCCAGGGGAGTCCCGGATTCAGCTTGTAGAAGGGATCGCTGCGCAGGGTGATGAACTCCGGGAAGAGCTTTTCGCCCACCAGTGTGCCCCCACCCTTCTTGCTCATGAAGCTGCGGCCTTCCTCGGCTGATCGCGCCTGGAGGGAGAATGCCATGAGCGGCAGCAGATCGCCCACCGCGGTGGGTTCCAACACCACGGTATATTTACCGGGCTCCAGCTTGACGGGATTCTTCCACTTCAGACACTTTTCCACGGCGGTTTGGCCGATGGCGGCGCCGGAGATGTCATCGATGCGCACGGATGGGTGCGAGGCCCATCCGGAGCTGGTGCCTTGGGGATTGCGGACAGTGGTGGAGAGGTACGAATCGGTGTAGCGGCCGAAGCCAAAGTTGCCGGCCTTGTTGGCGATCGCGAAGTGTCCGGCATTGCGTTCGAAGTAACCGGCGGCGACCAGCCCCTTGGCTTTGGCGGCGTCGATGATCGCCTTGACGTGCGGCACGAGCACGGGATTGCGCGCGCGCGCCGTGGAATCGACCCAGTTATCGGCAGTACTGTACTGTTGCGGGCCTAGGGGCGGAACGCTCTCGGGGTTGGCGGGCGTGAGGTCGGAGAGCTGCTCTGCGGCGTGAACCGCGTCGCGAATGGACTTTTCATCGAACTCATCCACGCTCGTGCTGCCGGTCTTGTGATCCTTGGTGACGGAAATCGACATCGACTGTTCTGCCACGAAGCCGCTGGTGGTCACGCCATTCAGGGCGAAGCGAATGAAGGCGTTCTCCGTGCTGGAGAGATTGATGCTGCACTCGGGGAAGGTGGTAAACGCGATGGCCTTTTTCGCGAGTGCCTGGAATTGATCTTTGGTGAGCATGGGGGTCTCAGTCGGTTTGAATGACGTTGATCTGGCGGAAGCGGGCCGGGCTGCAGCCGTGACTTACGCTGTTGATTTGGGTCGGTTCGCCCTTGCCGTCATTGGGTGCGCCGTATTGCTGGTAGTAGGCCGGTCCGGCGATGGCGTCGCAGGCCTGCCAGAAATCCGTGGTGCGCGCCTGATAGGCGACGCGGGAGACCATGCCGGCTTTTTTCCCTTTCTTGATTTCCCAGAAGGCGTCGCCGCCGAACTGGAAGTTATAACGCTGCTGATCGATGGAGAAACTACCGTCGCCATCGATGAGTATGCCGTCTTCGACGCCGCCGATCAGGTCGTCCAGGGAGGTCCCGGCCTTGCCGGCTTCGAGCGAGACGTTCGGCATACGCTGGAAGGGGACGCTGGACCAGCCATCGGCAAAACAGCAGCCGCGCGATTCCTTTTCGCCAATCAGGGCGGCCTGATCGCGGATGGTCTGATAGTGCTTGAAGATGCCCTTTTCGATGATGGGGAAGCGGGTGGCCTTGACGCCGTCATCGTCGTAGCCCACGGTGGCGAGGCCCTTCTCGCTGGTGCGGTCGCCCCAAACGTTGATGAGGTCGCTGCCGACGCGTTCCTTGCCGAGTTTGTCGGTGGTGAGGAAACTGGTGCCGGCATAGTTCGCTTCGTAACCCAGGGCGCGATCGAGCTCGGTAGAGTGCCCGAGGGATTCGTGGATGGTGAGCCAGAGGTGGCTGGGAAGCAGGACGAGATCCTTCTTGCCGGGGGTGACGGCGCGGCGACTTGAGGTGTTCGACCACTTCTTCGCGGACACGCTGCGCATTTTCGACCAGGTTCATGACGGCGACGAACTCGTAGCCTGCGGTGACGGGGGAGGCTGGAAGCGGCGGGTCTTGGAGAGGCCTTTGGCCAGATCCACAGCGGTGGAATTGACGATGCCGTAGGTCTGCAGGTTGAGCTGCTGAATACTGGAACCCACTGAGGAAGCGAAGTACTTGTCCTCTTTGCGGAAGGACGAGGGTGCACCCGGCGGAGAAGACCTGCTGCGATTTCCGGGCTTCCGCGGCGGCGCTGCGGATCAACTCCAGCTTCTCCTGGATGGGGACTTCGAAGGGATCGCGCTGGTGCGGGGTCTGCCAGTAGTCGGTATAGGCCGGGACGGGGGCCAGCACGACGGGCTTGTTCATCAGCGAGGCATTGGCTTTGGCAACCTGTACGGCCTCGGCGGTGATGCGCGCGATTTCCTCGGGCTGTACGAGGGGCGAGGCTGCGAAGCCCCAGGCGCCATCGACGATCACGCGAACACCGAAGCCGAAGCTGCCGCCATCGCCGACGCCCGGGACCTCGAGAGTTTTGCCGGTGCCGCGCTCGGGATTGAGGCGGATGCTGAGGAACTGCTGGCGTGTGCGGATGATGCGGATATCGCAGTAGGATGCTTTGAGTTTTTTGGCTTCGGCGAGGCTGACGGCGCCGAGTCTGGCGAGTTCGGGATTGGGCTTCCGGGCGCCGGCAGGAGCGGCGAAAAGGCGCGTGGCGAGGGCCGCAGTGCTGGTGTTAAGGAAGGTGCGTCGACTGAGCATTAAGACTCCCTGGATTTATTGAGTATAGAACTCTCAGGAGGTGTGCGGTGTTGCTTTCAGGTTCTTGCGGTTCGCGCGGGCTCAAGTACACTCCCTTACGGTCGTGGATCGGCTTGGGGCATTTGGATGTCGGGCAGACAATGCGGTGGCGGGAGGGCTTAGTGTCAAGTTTTGTTAAGGCCGTTGCGGCGCAGTAACAATAGCGGGGTGCGTGTCGTATCTCTATCAGGAGATCACATGAAAATCTTTTCGACACTTTGCTGCGCCGCACTTGCCTTAGGTGGCGCGATCTACGCTCAATCGACTTCCGACCACTTGACGGTCCATTTCAACTCGCCCGTGATGGTGGGCGAAACGCAGTTGCCGGCGGGTGACTGCGACATCCAAGTGATGCGCGGTAATTCCAACAACGTGGTCGTCGTGTTACGTTCCCAGGGCGGTCACGCCACGGCGGCGGTGGCGAGCCGTTTGACAGATGGCAGCCAGGATGCAGAAAACGGCAGTATCGTCCTCAACCGCCGCGGCAACGACCTACACCTCTATCGCATCCTGTTCAACGATCATACCGGCTATCAGTTGAACAACGCCGAGTAGGCGGGCATCCAGATAACTCCGATCCACCTTCGGGTATGCTTTGTTTGAGGAGAATGCATGGAATACCGATTGTTGGGTGCGAGCGGTCTGCAGGTTTCGGTGATGAGCTTCGGCACGATGACGCTGGGCGGCGAAGGGCGGTTCGCCGCGATGGGAACCGTGCAGGCGGACGAGGCGCGGCGCCAGGTTGAAATCTGTATCGAAGCGGGAGTGAATCTGTTCGACACGGCGGACATCTACTCGTTTGGAAAATCGGAACAAGTATTGGGAGAGGCGCTGGGGGCGCGGCGCAAGGACATTGTGCTGGCGACGAAATGTTTCGTGGGACTCGAGCCTGGCACCAATAAGTCCGGCCTGTCGCGCCGCCACATTCTGGAAGCCTGTGAGGCGAGTCTGCGGCGCCTAGGGACGGATTACATCGATCTTTACCAGGCGCACAACTTCGACTCGTTGACGCCGCTGGACGAGACGTTGCGAGCCTTCGAAGAGCTGGTGCGCTCGGGCAAGGTCCGCTATTTCGGCTGCTCCAATTATTCGGGGTGGCAACTGATGAAGGCCTTATCGATTTCGGACCGGCTGGGGATTCCGAGGTATATCTCGCAGCAGATCAATTATTCGCTGCTGGCGAGGGACGCGGAGCATGAACTGGTACCCGCGGGAGTGGACCAGCGGGCGGGAATTATGGCGTGGAGTCCGCTGCAGTTCGGGCTGTTGTCCGGTAAGTTCCGGCGCGGCCAGACGAAGCCCGCGGAGTCACGGCTGAACAGCGTGGATGCGCCTGGCACGATTGACGAGGAGCGGCTTTACCGGATTGTGGACGCACTCGCGGAAATCGCCGCGCGGCGGGAGGTTTCGGTGTCCCAGGTGGCGTTGAATTGGGTGATGCGCAAACCGGGCGTGGACACGGTGATTATCGGCGCGCGCAACGAGGAGCAACTGCGCGACAATCTGGCCTCGGCAGGTTGGGCGCTGAGCGACGCCGAAGTGGAGCGCCTCGACGAAGTCAGCGGACTCCCGCTGCCATACCCTTACTGGCATCAGCAGAAATTTGCCGCGGATCGCAATCCGCCGGCGAAGCACGTACGTTAGCCTCCGGCCACGGCCACGGTTAACATCGTTGATCCCGGCGTGATAACCAAAGACAGCCTAGAGCGGCAACGCTATCCCTGACGAAAATTAATGATTACAGGTTATTCCTGACAAAGCTTGGGATTCGTTCGCTGTTTATGGATGGTCATCTTCACGCTCTCGTCCGCAGTTCGGAGATTGAACGGCGGGCGCAAGGCCTCTCCGATCCCATCGCGCGCCTGCGTTACTTGCGGGAAGCGACCGTCGACCCGGCGAAGCGCGCTCCGCGCAGGAACCGGATTGCGTGGTGTGCTCTTGCCGTGGTGACTCTCCTGTGGAGATCGGACGCGGTGGTTCGCCGTTCCGCGGCTCCGGCGAAGCATGTGGTGGTGTCCTCTCCGGCCCCGGCGGCGCCGAACATCTGGCCCGTGGAGCACACCAGCGAATATGACCTCTACAGCAACGGACTGCGGATCGAGAACCGGCTGGAGATCAGCAACGAACCCCGTTCGTATCGTTTGATCGCGCGGGAGTCCGGAGTTCCCGGGCCGTTCCGCACGCAACCGGCGGGCATCGTCTTTCATACTTCCGAGAGCGACCAGGCACCTTTTGAACGCGAGCAGAAGCACAACTTGAAACGAATCGGCCAGGAACTGCTGCTGTATGTGCGGCGCCATCGTGCGTATCACTTCGTAATCGACCGGTTCGGGCGGGTGAACCGCATCGTGGTGGAATCGGACGCGGCCGACCATGCGGGCCACTCTGTTTGGGCCGACTCCAAATGGCTGTATCTGCACCTGAACGACAGCTTCCTGAGCGTGGCCTTCGAAGCGCGGATGCAGGCGGACCAGGCGATTATTACGGAAGCGCAACTGCGCGCCGCGAGGGCGCTGACGGAGATGCTGCGCGCCAAGTATAACGTGCCGGCCGAGAACTGCGTGGTGCACGCGCAGGTCTCGATCAATCCGGGCAGCCGGCGGATCGGGTGGCACACGGACTGGGGAGCGGGCTTTCCGTTCCGCGAGGTTGGCCTTCCGAACAATTACCAGATCCCGAACCCGAGCCTTTACCTGTTTGGCTTCGAATACGATCAGGCCTATACCGCGGTCACGGGTCCGGATCTGTGGAAGGGACTCGAGGCGGCCGACGAGCGGGTCCGCGAGGCGGCAGCAGAACGCGGCGTGACAACAGCCGACGTACCGGAACATTTTGCAGCAGAGATTTCGAGACGCACTATCCGCGATTCAGCAAAAGGACGCGGGTGAGGAGAATCAACATGAGTCGAACTGAATTAGCGAAGAACGAAACCATCGGGCTTGACGTCGGCACCAGCCGCATCGTGACTGCCCGCCAGATCAACAACGAAATCAAGTACACCACGCAACTGAACGCCTTCATCACGATTCCGTACTCCAAGATGACGGAGAACGTGCTGGTGAAGGAGGCTGTGCCACACAGTGTAGAAGGTGACGAGATTCTAGTACACGGCAACGAATCGGAGCGGTTTGCGGACCTGCTGAACAAGGACATCCGCCGGACCATGGCGCGCGGCGTACTGAATCCGGATGAATCGGAAAATGTACGCCTGATCCGCCAGATCACGCAGTCGCTGGTCGGCAAGGGCGGGAAGGGGCAGAAGGTTTACTTCACCGTGCCTGCCGCGCTGCTGGGATCCGAAGAGAATCTCACCTATCACGAGGCGACGCTACGCCAGGTGCTGACGGAACTCGGGTTTGAAGTGAAGAGCGTCAATGAAGGGCTCGCGGTAGTGTACGCCGAACTGGAAAGCTCGAACTATACGGGCATCGGCATCAGTTGCGGGGGCGGTTTGTGCAACGTCTGCTTCTCTTACCTGTCGGTCCCGATCTTGAGCTTCAGCATTCCCAAGGCCGGCGACTTCATTGATGCCAGCGCGGCTTCGGTAACGGGCGAGCGGCCCAATCACATTCGCATTCTGAAGGAGCAGTCGTTCTACATCAACGGGCATTTCGAGAACAAGCTTCAACAGGTGCTGAGCGTTTACTACGACGATATGATCCAGTCGCTGGTGACGGCGCTACGGAACGCATTTCAAGGCGCGCGCAACCTGCCGAAGCTGTCCCGGCCCATTCCGTTGATCCTGAGCGGCGGAACGGCGATGCCAAAAGGATTCCGCGACCGCTTCGAAACCGTTTTGCGGGCGAGCGACTTCCCGGTGGAACTCTCGGAGATCCGAACGTCGGCAGATCCATTGACTACTACCGCCAAGGGTGCGCTGGTAGCGGCGCTCTCGGAACTTTGAGCAGGTGACGGCCTGGCGCCGAGTCTGTAATCGGCGGCAGCGGGTTTCGGCCGCGGGTGGCGCGCAACGCTTACGGATTCCTCGATCCGGAGCCAGGATCGGGGCCGAAACAGTGGCGAACGTTTTTGTACTACACGGTTTCGCCGATCAACAATAGTGACGCGGAAACGTGTAATGGATACACGGCTTCGAATACCACACCACACAGCCTGGGAGTGACCGAGGTGGTGATTACGGAAATGGCGCGATAGTGGGGCGGGGCACGCGCTCCCGGAGACGGCACCGGACCAAACAGGCTTTGTCTTCAACGCAGAGACGCAGAGGGTGCAGAGGAAGCGCAGAGAAAACAAGGTCGACGGGAAGGCGTGCTAGGCAGGGCGCGATGCCATGGTTTCGAAGAAGGACCAGCCCTGCTCATCGATGACTTCGCGAATTGCAAGGTTCGATCGCGGCTGCCAGCCAAATGAACTTGTGCGCTTCGGGCTGGTGTTGGCGGCGTGCACGGTAGCGATGAAGAAGCGGTGGTCGTCGAGGCTGAAGACTTCGGCGGGGTCGAGATTCCAGACGTAGGTGGTGTCGGCACCCTCGTTCATATCCGGAAAACGGTGTTGTTCCCAAAACTTCTTGTGGTAGCAGAAGGTCGCGCCGTAGACCCAGGGGCGGCCGCCTAGCGGATAGGTGTATTCCCAGGCTTGGCGGGCTATGGGCTCATAGAACAGGACGCGCGACAGGCCGCAAATTCCTCTCGCGGCATTCCTGGAAAGGCAGTCCACCTGGTAGGAGACGCGCCAGGAGGCGTTCCAGTCGTCATCGTCCAGGTGGACGATGATTTCCCCTTGCGCCAGTTCGCAGGCCAGGTTGTGCTTGGCTCCCATGCTGCGCCGCTCAGGCAGACGGACATACCGGATCGACTGGTCGGAAGGAATCAGGTCGGCGACGTTATCGGCGCCATCGTCGATGATGAGCAGTTCACGCGCCGGGTAATCCTGTTTCAGGAAATATTGAATCGCCTGGGGAAGAAAAGCGCGGCGGTCGGCTGTGGGCATGATGCAGGTGACCAGGGGCTGCCGGCGCACCGGCTGGGGCAGAATCATTTGCGCCGTTTCCTTGCGGAGGATGATCATGCTTTTGGCAATGGCGATCTTCCGATACCCGCTGCCGGCCAACAGTTCGTTCACGAAGGAACGGACACCCGGGAAGTAATCCGCATAGTCATGGAAGGCGACGAAGCCGCCCGGCATGACCCACGGTTCGAAGTGGTGAAAGTCCCGCGCTACGCTGGGATAGTCGTGGAGACCGTCGATCAACAGGAAGCCTATCGGCCGATTCCACGGTACGGCCTCGGGACGCGATGCAATAGCCTCGACGTTCTCGTCCAGTCCATTGCGGGCGATATTGCGGCGAAAGCGTTCGAGTGTAGGCCCGAAATTTTGCAGACCTTGGTCTAACGCGCCAACCCTTCCATCGTGGGGATCGATGGCATAGACGCGGCCTTTCGGGGCTCGCGACTTCATTACGCTGGCCAGAACGACTGTGGCGCGTCCGCAGAAGCAGCCCACTTCCACGATGGGAAAACCGGCAGGAAGCAGGTCTGCCGCGCGCGTGGCCGCGGCGACCAACAGATCGGCCTCTTCCGCCTCGAGCCAACCATCGATTGCCCTCACTTGATCGAGAACCGGCAGGGAAGGCGACAGACGGTCCTCTTTTTGGATTTCGGTTACGGCGGTTGAATCCGCGGAGTCGTAGCTGTTGAAATGCCGCCGGATGTGGGTGCGAACGGCGTCCTCGTAGCGGCGCGCGACGGGGTGGATCCAATAAACTTCCGGCTGGATCAACGCCTGCTCCACGTCTGCCGCGGCATAGGTTGCGCGATATCTGACGAAGGCGCTATCGGTAGGCTTTGGAGCGATCTCGTAGCCAAGGAGTGCGGTCAAGGTGGGAAGAATGATCTCTTCGGTGGCCCAGATCCGCGAGCGATTTAAGATATCCTGCAAATCTTCATCGGCGTCGAACAGACGGACCAAATCGCGGGCGGCATCCGCTGTGAAGACAGTGGAGGGCCAAAAGGACCAGTAAGGGAACTTCTGTTCTCCGTACGGAAAACGGCGCAGAAAGGGCCGCCACAATTCGAGCTCCTGGAATGCGGCGGGCGCCGGTCCGACTTTCGAATTGGCAGGCAGCAAGTCCGGAGCGTTACTGAACAATCCCGCCCTGGTGTGATCCGCAAGAACCTGGGACAACCGCTCCGCATAACCGGGCCGCGTCGCCAGTTGATCGGAATCCACGATGGTGAGCGAATCGAATGGAATATTGGCGAGCGCGAAGCGCATCGAATCCAGCGCGAACTGGTGCAGGCGCCCCCACTTCATGGGCTGTGGGGAGGGGTACACGATGGCACCGTGGCGTTCGAAAGGAAATCCCGATTTCAGCAGCTCCGGGGCTGGACCGCCGTCGTACAGAAGGATCACGGAGGAGGGATCCAGACCACGGAGATTGCGCACAAGGTCCACCACGCATTCGACGCTCTCATGTACCAAACATGCGTGAATGTTGCGGACCATGGCTTACGTCTCCAGCGGCCGCGGGGGCTGGCCGCCCTGCATGAGAAGCCGCGCGATGGATTGCGCGATGGGCTGGCCGGTGCGTCCTTCATAGAACGTAAAGCCCGGCGACGGATTCAGCTCGAAGCAGTGCCATTCGCCCGCGGGTGTGCGGCGGAGATCGATTCCCGCGACCGGGAGACCGACGGCCCGAGCGGTCTCGCGGCAGCGGTCCTCAATCTCACGAGGTAACGTACAGGCACGTATTTCGACGTTGCC
Organism: uncultured Solibacteraceae bacterium; assembly: GCA_963792055.1. GTDB lineage: Bacteria > Acidobacteriota > Terriglobia > Bryobacterales > Bryobacteraceae > Solibacter. Next base: position 49,966 of record CAWBUV010000001.1, read on the forward strand.
TTCACCGGGATAGCGGTAGTCATCGGCATCGCAACAAACTTCGCACGCGAACACTTCGTCGGCCACGACGTGGACCCGATGGTCGCGGCCCGGAATGTACTCTTGAAATTGCGTGGGGCAGGAGCCGATATCGGCGAAGCGCTCGCGATGCTCCGGGCCGAGACGGCTTACGCGGCTGCGAATGCCGCTGACCGACTTATAGACGACGTCGCCGTGCCGATCCCAAAAATGCCGGGCGGCTTCGGGTTCGGTGGTGATCAGGGTTTCAGGCGTGCTCCAGCCCTGGCGTCGAATCTGCTCCAACTGGTAGGGCTTGGAATTGTTGCACGCCATGGCTGCAAACGGACTGATGAGGAAGGCCGCGGAGATTCCCACCCACGTGGTGAGGAGGTCGTCGGCCAGCGCCGCGTGCTGCCATTGGGCGCTGTCCGGTCCCACGGACGCGATGGTGGGAAGCTCGCAGGAAATGTAGGGACGCAGGTAGGCGGCCGTTACCGCCGCTAAATCGAAGGATTCGCCACGGATTTGAATGGAAGCCCTCACGGTCTCGCCCACTTCGAGATCGACCTCGGTTTCCAGGACTGCGGCCTGGTCGGCAAAGACGGCTGGCGCCCCCAGAAGACGTACCTGCTCGCGTACCGCGGCCAACGGAGGATCGCTCGTGAGGCCCCATAAAAGGATCAGCACGGCACCCTCGAGTCGAAGAGGTGGAGAAGCGCTCCGGCCACCTCGGGCCGCGAGACATCGGGCCAGAGGGATACGCTTTGCAGCCTGGCGCCCGGTGCGGCGCTGGTGTAGCGAACTTCCAACAGGTCCACGTCTGCCGCCGCGGCCAGGCGGAGGGAGTAATCCGCGAGCGCGGGATCGACCGTGCCCAAGCATTCTCGGCCGACAATCGTTACGGAGACTCCGCCCTCCGTTTGATTGGCGCCGGCACGCGATGTGGAACGCCGTACGCCTATTACGGGGATGCCGAGACCGGCCGCGAGATGAATCCACTGCTCGAGGCGCCAGCCTGGCCCGCAGAGGCCAGTGGGTGTCGGACGGTTCAGCACCGGGCACTCCAGACTCGAGAGCCAGGCGAGCAGAAAGGCGGTCATCTCTGCCGATACGTAGGCGCGATCCTCGGCCGCCACGTGATCGAGCTCCGCTTCCGGCACGGCGGAGAGCCGTGTGAGGACCCCCGCGATCTGATTGCTGGAAAACGCGCGGCCATCCGCAATCAGCGGCGATGGACCCTGCGCCGGCATGTCGAACTTCCAGCCCGGTACGGAGAGGTCGCGCGCGGTGAGCACGGCCGTACAGCGGGGTCGCCACCGCTCGGCTAAAGACCTCGCCGCCAGATCGTTCCGCTGCGCGACAATCAACAGCATCACTGAGTTGGTGCGTTATTCAGCACGGTCTTCTCCACTGCCGGCCGCTCCTCCGGCCGGATGAAGGATCGCACCTGTGGCGCGGGAATCTGAGATGGGTCGCTCGAAACAGCGATTCCGGGCGGTGTGGCGCTATCGGCGACCTTGCCGCCTTCCAAGGGCTTCGAGACCCGGACCCTTTCCTGGATGAGTTTCTCGGAAGCGATTTCCTTGGTGTCCTTCCCGTCCTTGGTTTCTTTGCTCTCTTTCGTATCTTTGGTTTCTTTGGTGTCTTTGGGTTTCTGGAAGACGGTGATCAGTGCGGAAACCGACGTTCCGAGAAGAGTGGCCCCGATGGTGGCCGCCCCTGGGGCGATACCGTTGATGGTAAAACTGCCCGAGGTTGCGTTGGCCGGAATGGTGATGATGTCCGGGACGGAAGCTATACCAGCGTTGCTGGTGGTGAGCTTCACAGTAGCTCCCCCTGGTTGGGCGGGTCCATTCAGGGTGACCGTTCCCGTGGCCGCTGTATGGACTTGAATGGATGCGGCGCTGAGCTGCAGTTGGCCGGTGAGGACCGGCAGTGGCGCCACAGTCAAACTCGCCACCACGAACTGGCCCCCGAACGTCGCGGTGATACTCGCCGTGCCGTTGACCGGGGCGGCGGTGACTGCGGGCGAGGTCGCGGTAAACGTGGCCGAAGCAGCTCCCGCCGGGACGGCCACCGAAGCGGGAACAGACACGACGTTCGGCGCGCTGCTGGACAGCGTCATGGTTGCGGCGGTGGGGGAGGGAGTGCTGAAGGTCACGGTGAACGTCTGTTGTCCGCCGCCGTAGATCTGCGCCGAAGTAGGCGTGATACCGCTAGCGATTGAGGGCGCGGCTATCAGCCAGAACCAGGTTTCGAAATCACCGCCCCGCCGCTTGTTGCCGCTGGGCAGTATGAGCGACACATTTTTTGCGCCGTTCTGGCTGGAACCGAAAGCTTCGCCGTCGAGAAAGGTAGTAGGGTCGTTCTGTGCCCAGATGAAATTTCCCTTGAGAGTGAGGCGGGCCAGGATCCCCCGTTCAGACAGATTGGCGATAATCAACTGCGAGAGCTCGGCCTGGGTTTGCGTCAGCGGCCGCCAGGAAATCACATTGTTCGACGCTTTCACGGTTCCCGCCAGCCTCGATACCAGGTAAGCGGTTGCTGCCGCCTGGCCGCCGAAATCGATGGGATATTCGATCGACACAAAGCAGGTGGGCCGGGAGATGCTCGCGGGATCGACATTCGCATCGCATTGGACGTCGATGCCGCCGAAGGCCGTAATCTGGACGTTGGAATCGTTAGCCAGCGCGGATGCAGGTCCCGTTCCCGGTGCGATGAGACTCACGCCGGTTACGTGAAACGCTTTGTCGGCTTGCGGAAAGGCGGTCAGCGGCGGGAAAACGTTCCGGCAATCTATCACGCTCATCGCCAGACCGCCGGGCGGGCTGGATGGCGGGCTGGTGGCGGGCGGCGGTCCCCAGGTAACAATCGCGAGGGGAGCGCGCGAACGGCGTATGCCCGCAGGCGGAGCGTTGAAGAGCGGCTCTACGGAGCCATCGGCGCGCCGCGTGGCGAATTGCCAATAATCGCCGGCCTGGAGCTGAGTGCCGCCGAACTGGATCGAAACGCCGTCGCCCAGATCGTTCTGTCCCCCTTCAGCGTTTGTGGCGTCCACGCCGTCCCAGCGACGCAGCACCATGTTGCGGCTGCTCTGGCCGCCGTTCACGACGAATGCCGCCGGCAGCGGATCGAGCAGCGCCACGGTGAAGGTGTCCTGATCCGGAATGGAAGTGACGTAAGTGAGATGGCCGCGTGCGGGGCCCAACTCGCTCGCGTCGTCGCAGATTTCGACCAGGTCTCCCTGCTTGAGCGCTGTGGTGACATCGCGCCCCAAAGCGGCGAGCGTGAGCGTCACGCGGTCGGCGGCCACGTTGGTCACGGCGATGGCGAAAGACGCGTTGTCACGCGACCACTTGAACTGGGCCACCCCGCCCGTGACGCTGGCGGCATTTGCCGTGGTGTGCGTCTGCTGCAGGGGGCGGGCCAATTGGATGGCGGTTCCGGACGCGCTGGTGAGCGGCAGGCGTTCGGAGTTTCCGCTATTGTCGGCGACCGTCACAAAGCCGCCGCGCGCGGCAACGGCGGCCTGGGCCACGGTCAACGCGGTGGCAAGCGTGAGCGAAGTGCTTCCGGCTGCCGCGTCCGCGGCGAGAGCAATCTGAAAACTCGCTCCGCTTCCGCCGGGATCGCCGCCATCGTGTATCTCCACCCGATAGAGACGGTTCTCGCGCCCGGTGTAATTCGCCGGGTCCGGGAGCTGGCACTGGCTCTGCGGCTGCGGAGCGGGTTGCAGCGTGGTGAGTGTGCCTTGGCCGGCAGTGGGAATGATGGCGGAAGCTTGCGCGCAGGTGGGATTCACGGGTGCATCCGGCCAGACCGCGGCACGAACCTGCACGACGGTCTTGAGCCGCGCCGAGGTGTCGGGGCCGCCCAGGGCGATTTCCCGAATCGAAGGATCCTCCAGATACGTAATGAGGCGCCGCCACACTTCCAGGTAGACAACCGCGGTGAGCGTGCCGCTGGTGGGCATGGGTATCGCGGGAGCGTCGGGCAGGTCGGGCTGCGTGTGGTAGGACCTTGCGTTTTCGAGGACGCAGGGAATTCCATCCACGTAGCAGCGTCCGGCCGAGATGGTGAAATCGTCGGGAGCATTGGCGGATGTACTGGCGGAAAGCACGAAAGCACTGCCGGGCGAAGGTACGCCGCAGAAACCCACGATGTCGCGAATCTCGCGCTGGGCAGTTGCCAGGCGCTCCAGAACATCCTCGTTCCAGTCCGAATCCAGCCACACGCGCCCTTGCTGGTGCAAGACACCGCCGTAATGTTTGCCCGGGTCGAACGGAATGCGCGAAAAGTCGCCTTTCATCTCTTCTCCTCGATTTAACTTTCGGCTACCACCACGGTCGTGAGCCCGACCGGCAGGAACTCCTGCAGCTTCGCGCTCAAATTCAGACGCCGGATTGTGTTCTGGCGGCCGGCAAATGCCCCTACTTCCGAACCGTTTTCAGCGGCCGTCATGATTTCCCGGGGACAATTCGGCGCGAGCTGTGCGTAATCGGGGCGCCCAAAAATCCGCGAATTGAATAGGGGGGCCAGACAGCGTACGCCTCCCCCGCAAGTCTGCACCTGCGTGTCATTCGGGATGCACTGGTAGCGCCGCGGAAGCACGGAGCCGCGCTCGAATCGCGTGAACCGGACGCAGCCCGATTGCTGATCGTCCACCACGGCGATCTGGTCGAGCAGGCTCTCGCTTGCCTTCAGAACTTCGCACCAGACCTGGCCGAAGACCGTGACACGCTCCAACTGGACCGTCCTGGCCGCGCCCGATACGAACCCGTCCGGAGGACTGGTGGGATGCGCCAGGCCTGCGATGGCGGCGCCACTTCGGCGGTCGACGATGGAATCGGTCACTGTGATCTGCGTGGTTCCCGCAGCGGCCATCAGGCCTCCGGCGATGCAGCGCGAGAGGAGCCAGACCGAGTTGCTCGCGAGATTGGCATCCTGGCCGAGCAAGGAACCGGCGGGGGACGCAGCGGGATCGAGCGTACATTCGGTGAGCGTCAGGCTGCCCACAAGGGTCTGGAGCACCAGCGGCCCGCCGCTGATCAAAATGCCGCTCATCGACAGCGTGTCCATGGGCACCGCGGCGGTCAGACTGGCGGACGTCGGCGCACCTCCCGAGTAGAAGGTGAGGCACGGGCGCCGGCCCGCCGCTGCCCGAATCGTCAGATTCTTCACCAGCGCGTTGGCGAGGGTTACTCCCGCCGTGGCGGCGTAGGTGGCGCTGTCGGCAATCTCTATTACGTCACCTTCGCGCGCACTGGCGATGGCGGCGGCGAGAGTGGTATGCACGGGAGCGCCCGCCGTTAATGTGGTCACGCCGGGCACATCTCCCGACTGCGAGATCCAGCGTGTTGCCGGTGCGGAGCTGGTGGCGTGAAGGGATGTGGCGCCGATCGCATCGCTGAATGCTTCTACAAAGTCCACCGAGAAGTTGCCTTGCGCAAGCGCCGGATCGCCGGCGGGGAGCGCGAAGCGGCCGAGTTCCGGATCGATGCCGAGCTGACCGGGAAACAGCAGCGCGGTTCGTTCCACGCGGCACAGGTTCAGCGCCACGGGGTAGCGCTGCTGAACCGGCCAGATGCCGGGGAGCGGCAGCGCCTGCCCCATCGAAGCGCGAGCCAGATTGAGCTGGTTGAAGGCCAGCGAGGGATTGAAGAAGTAGGTGCTGCCATCGTCCGCCACCATCACGCGGACCCCCGTATTGGGCGCGCTGGCAACTTCGGGCAGATACACCAGAAGACTTTGTCCGGCCCGATTCGTCAAAATTAACTCGCATGCCGGGATGAAAGTATTGGGCGTGACGGGCTGCAGCAGGAGGATCAACGTTCCGGCAGCGGGGAGCGTTCCGTTCAGTGCCGCGCGGCTGGGCGCGTAGGTGAATGCGGGCCACGGTGTGGGAGCCTGCAAATCGGGAAACGCGGTTGATGGAGCCGCGATCGCGGCTGTAGTGATCGCGCCCAGTATCTGGAACTGCGTGCCCGTAAAAAGGGCTGCCTCGAGTACAACGCTGGTTCCACCGAAGCGCGCCGGATCTGGCAGGATCATTCCGCCGGCGGTACGGGTCAGCGCATCGAAGGCCGTCGCGGGCCGCACGCTTGGGCTGGCGGAGAATGGAGGATAGATCAGGCTTTCGGATGTCCGGGCCAGAGTGGCGTGCGCCAGGGCGGAATCCGTGTAGGTGCTGCCTTCGTCACCCACATAATAAGTCAGGAGGGCGCCCGCGCCGACGAAGGCCGGCGGCAGATACACGTAGAGCGCGTCGTTCATACGCAGCGCTCCGGTGCGGGCCGCACGGACGGCAATCACGGCGCCGGGAAAGCGGCCCGGCGGCGACGATGGAAGATTGCTGAAGCCAAGACCGTTTCGTCCCAACTGCACGGTGAGTGCAAGTTGACCGGCGCCTGTTCCCGAACCTCCAACGACATATGGCGGCGTTTGCTTGCCGGCGGCCAGCGTACTGATCGCACCCAGATTCGCCGGTGCGCCATTCGCCGGCGCCCACTGGGCCGTGATGACAAAGTGTAGAGCGCCCAACTGAAAGTGCGGCGGCGGTTCGAGCACCCTCATGCCCACCGCTGCGTCGAGGGCGACTGACGTAAGTCCGCCGAACTGAAACGGACGGCCATTTCCGACCGGCGCTGCGGGCGTGGCAGGCGCCGCGACGGAGGTCAGCGAGACTCCGAACTGGCGGACCGCAATGGAGGGTTCGGAGCCGCCCAGGTAAAGCCGCGGATCGGCGGATAGCGCCGCACGACCGATGGCCGCTCCTTCCTGCGCGGTGAATAGCGGCACGTCGCGAAACAAGGGATTAAATTTGAAGAGTGTGTTGTTCGGGGCGGGGGTTGCGCCGGGTGCGGCCGCCGACGGAGACGCGCCTCTCACCGGCAAGGGCAGCAGACGCCGCACAAACAGACCCAGTTTCTTGATTTGATAACGGCCCGGGGTACCCCACGCGGCTACCGGTCCGGTTCCGGCGATTGTGCGCGGTTGATCCAGGAGTCCCGCCGGCTTGAAATCGGCCGCATGCGCGAAGGGATCGGTTGCCGACCCCAACAACCGCAATTGCGCGGGATCCCGAAGATCGGGATGGAGCGGCCGGTCCAGGCGGATGTGATTCATGTTTTGCGACCAGCCGAGTGTTTGGAAAAACTCCGTGAGGTCCGCCGGCCAGCCGGTGATCGATTGGCCGAGGGCTTCCAGCATGGCCGGGGTCCCTTTGCTGCGCCGCCACAGCACGGTGTTCCACACATCCAGACGGTTACTTTGCCCCACCGGCATTTGCAAAAGGTTCGTGCCCACCAGCGCGCTGATATAGGGAACGGCCCAATCCGCGCAGGTTTCGATGAAGAAATCGTCCCACAGCGAATCCAGATCCTGCCGAACGTTGGCAACCTGCGCCGCCACTACGGTGATCAAGGCACGCAGGGGCTGGCCGCGCTCGGCGTCGTAGGCACGGTAGTGCGCGGGTATGCGCGCGTATAGCCTTTGCGCGAAATCCTGTGCATCGTTTCGACTCATAACGCGAACCCGCCTGTCCCGGTCACCGTGAGCACGCTCGCGGGAATGGCGTTACTATCGATCACCGCCACCTCCGTCGGGCCCGGTAGAATATCGTGCGGCGCAGTCGACGGCGGATCGGCCGGGGGCGGCCAAACGCGCGTCAGTGTGGTGACTACGGCATTGTCGATTCCCGGAATCGCCTGTATGGCCGCATACAGCGAACTCAGGTAGATGGGCTCGCCAAAGCCCAGGCTTTCGAACGCGAAGAACCCGAGGCTGCCGTCGGGGTTGACGCCGGGGTTGAGCACCGCGTTTACCCGGTTGAGGGTCGCCTGGTGGGGATATCGCGCATTGATCGCGACCTCCACAGTCACCGCGAGATAGACGGGCGTAAAATCCTGTATGCGCAGCCGCACGTTCGGATCGCGCCGTCCGTCGAGAAAACGCCTCAGATTGCTGGCCAGTGAAGTTCCTTGCAGCGGCACGCGGTTTACGCTGGCGGCCGTCAACTGCACGTAAGGATGCGCGACCACTTGTCTGGTCGCGGGATCCTCCACAATCCAGGTGGCGCTGGCTTTGGCGATTCCGGGATAGCTCGCGGCCAGAGCCGCGTAGTCCGCCGCGCTAACCGCCCGGCCAAAGGTCTGCAAACTACCGGGAGCGCTCTTGCGAATCCCGGCGGGGTTTTCGGGATCCGCGCCGCCGGAGGTAGGGATCGGATTGTTCACTTTCTGCAGATTGGAGACGCTGTCCACGAGTTGTTGTACGGCTCCGTCCGGCAGGTTGCCCGAGCTTCCCAGTCCCGTACGGTAGTGGGCGTGAATATTCTCCACGCCGGTGGGCGGGCACGCGCCATGGAACCCATCGCCGAACACGACGCTGGTCTGGCCGGTATCGTCGGTCGAGGTGACGAAGACCTGGTCGTTTGGCGCACTGGTGGAAAAATCGGGTTGCTCCGCCCATGCCACACCGTTGACGCTCACGGTCAGAGTACTCTCGACGGCCGACAAACCCTCCGAGTCGGTGGATGGCAGATAAGTAAGCGGCGGCTTCTTCAGCGGGTAGGATTGAAATGCGGTGCCGTTGCCATCGCCCAGAATCTCGTCATGAACGGTCTCTCCCTGGGTGATGCCGGCGACATTTCCCGAGAGCACGCAGGATGCGAGCGCGTACTGGTTGGTCAGTCCCTGCTTCAGATGAATCACAGTGACTCCATTTGCGGTGTCGGGCTGAGGCGCGCCATTTAGGGTGGCTGTCTCGGCGGCGCGGGTCTGGGTCGCCGAATTCGACGCGGCGTCGAAGAGATTGCCGCTCAATACGACGGTCTGGCCATCCTGCAATTCCGTGTGTATGCCGGACAGCCTGAGCGAAGCACCGGTCAGAGGATCCGGTACCGGGAGTTCCACCTGCAGGGGCAGCAACTGACTCCCGGTCAACACGGTGGTGCCGCGGAAGGGAAATGTCCGCAGCGCGAAGTTCTGCGCGAAGGTCAGACGACTGGAAGGAGCGGAGATGCCGTATGCGGCCTTGGTCATGTCCCGCTTGTCGATGACCGACAGCACTTGGAACACGTCGTTGTCGGTCAACAAGACCGCCAGCCCGGGATTCGATTTCGAATACGCCAGGTCGCTGTAGACCTGATCGAGGAATAACTGGTTCGCCGGCTCTAACGCAGAGCCTTGCGAGAGCACGACGCCTGGAGTGGGCACCAGTGGAATGGGGAGGAAAAACCAGTCATTGAGAGCCAGTTCCGGTGCGATGCTGAAGGCCGCTCCCGACGAAATTGAGGCGAGCTGCGGAATGCTGCGGAACTCCCAAGAGACGGGGTAGAGCGCGGCGGGCGCGGTCAGCGTGGGCGAGAGGGCATTCCATAAGGGAGCGCTCGCGCCGAACGGCGCGGCCTTCACGCGGAACGCATAGACGGATGCGTGCTTGCTTGCCTGCGCATATTGGTTCTGGGTATCCTGCCAGCTCAAGGTGGTAGTTTCGCGCGCCGGGTCCGTGCTCACACCGGTAACGCGCACCAGAACGGCAGTTGCCGACTCATCGGAGGTGCCGTCGAACACCACCAGGTAATCGCCGATGGAAACGCCCAATGAGGCGCCCTGGAGCACGACTGTTTGCGGCGCGAAGGGGATGTCCGGCGAGAGCAGCGAGAGCCCAATCGAATTGCCGGCGGCAGTTGCGGCGACGGGCGCGGCGGTCTCGAACAACACTGGCTGCTGTCCGGGCTGAGGACGGCTGGCGATACGTAGACCCGCGGGAACGGTGAGCGATTGATTGGCGGCAACCGTAAACGCTGCCCAACCGCTGGCCGCCGCGCCCGGGCTGGGGCGGTAATCGATGAGCTCGACGAGGCGGAGCAGGGAATCGCGCAGCGATGCCGTGCCGAGGAACGCTTCGTTGGCGATCCGCTCCTGGTAGAAGGTGAGGACGTCCGCCAGATACGCCCACAGCTCCACCAGCATGGTCTGATAATCTCCCGCGATGCCCTCGTGCCAGTTGGCAAACGGATTGAGCGGGACCAGCGTGACAAACGCATCGACATCATGGCCGGCAGCGGGACTGCCGCGCGTGACCTTCCAGTTGGTCGGCGTAAGGCAGTGGACTACCTCCAGATACTCATTGTCGATTTTGATCCGGAACGGTGCGCTGGCGGGGAACGAACCGCTATCCACCACGTCGATGGCGCCATCGGTATCGGTGACGGCCGACAGTAAACTGGTGACTCCGCCGGCCAGCAGATCGGGCCGGGGTATGGCCGCGAGCATGGCGGCACGGAAGCTGGTGAAATCTCCAATGCGATATTGAATCGCGTTCAGTCCGGCAGCATTCAAGACTGCCGCGGGAACGCGGGTGACGGCCGGGGTGGCAGAGCAGCCACCGCTGCCGGCTGGTGGAAACGCCGTGGATAAAGCGCCGTTCATCCGGTTCCCCCTGTTGCTACCACGGAGAGCGTTCCGTTCTGCGGGAAATTGGGATCGTTATCCAGCCTGACGATCTCGTCGATACCGACATCGAGAAAGCCCTTCGCCAGGTTGGCCGCCGTTTCCCGGTCGGGCCGAGCGGCATGCAGCCGCGCGAGCTGCGTGATTTCGACCGCTGCCACGCCTGGAGTGGCCATCGCCGCCGCATAGATCCGGCTGATATAAAGATTGCCTCCGAAGGTGAAGTTATCGGGGCTGAAAAAGCTGGTGAACGCCTTCAGCAGAGCCTGTTCGACATCTCCTCGCTGGGCTCCCGGAACGATGGAAACTTGAATCGCCAACTCCACCGGGACATACTTGGGTCCGAGCACTTCGAGGTCATAGCCGGCCAATCGCCTGGTTTTCAGGAACTGCAGCACCTGTTGCTGCAAGGAGGCGGACAGCCCTCCGGCATTCATCGGGTCGGCCGCCAGCCGGACGGTGAGCCAACTGCCGGTCCATTGGAAATTGGCATTAGCACGCTGGATTGCGGCGCTCGCGTCCGGAGTGGAGAATTCCACGGCAGCCGATTCGTAGTCGGACGCGGTCACGGCGACGAGCGGCCGGCGGAAGGTCGCCGGGCCGATCCGCCGTGCATGGTCGCTCGACTCGAGGTCGCGGCCTCCGGTGGCCGCCAGAGGGTTGGTGACGGAAAGGAGCCAGGGCATCGGTGTCGCCGACCACGCGGCGATGAGGGTATGCGCCCCGACGTTGCCCGCCGCGCCGCCGCCGATACGATAGTTCGCGGTGACCACCGAGGTTTCGGGCGGAGCAGCGCCGAAGGTGCCATCGCCGAATACCACGGTGGCTTCGCCGTCATCGCCGATTTCGACACGGTATACGCGATCGTCCGCCTGACTATCGAGCAGCGTCGCTTTCTGTTGCCACGGCGCGCCGTCCACGGACAACTCGAGCGTGCTGATGCCGCGCGCCGATCTTGCCGTGAAACCTGTTTCGGAAGCATCTGTAAGCGGCGGCAGTCCGTTTCCCAATGCGTACGTTTCCGGATCTAGGTGGGCCAGTGGGGCTTGCGAGACGGTCAGCCGCTGCCGGGGACGCTTCTGGCCCGCCGGTGTCGCGGCAATCTCGCTATTCACCTGGGCGATCCGCGCGGGCTTGAGGTTGCGCAGGTCCTCCGAGGCGCTGAGGCCGTGCGTTACAGGAACCAGATTTCCTTGCACCACCGTATGGGACAGGCAATAGCTCCCACTGAGAGGAGTACTCGGGGACCACCGCACCATGGTCACGGTGTTGGGCAACGGCGGAGAACCGGCTACGACGGTGGTGATGATTTCGGGCGGCTCGGTTAAGCGCACGACGTCGCGCAGCCCCTGCCCGTTATCGAACAGCAAATAATCGCCGGCGGCCAATTGAGTAAATCCGCCTACGAGTGCCGCGCTGAATGCAGATGCCGGAAGGCTGCAATCCGCGTTGCCCCAATCGTAGATCGCCATCGAATTGAGCGCAGGGTCGAGGGTCGCTTTACCGAGCGGTTCGAAAAAGATCTGCGGCTCTCCGGTAGCAGTCTTGTTACTCACGCGAAAGTCCGAAGGCAGGGCGGGTTCGTTTCCCACCTGAAACTGAAGCCAGGTATGGGCAGAGGCGCCTTCGTCCATTTGGTAGCCAATCAATGCGAGGTGGGCCGCCACCGATCGCCGTTGCGTGGCGGTACCGAGAAAGGCCTCGTTGGCCACACGATCCTGTAGATAGCTGAGATTGTCGGCGGTGGCGGCGAAGAGTTCCAGCAGCATGATCCCGATGTCGGCTTCGCTGCGTTCGGTCCAATCGGGCAGGCGTGTGGGAATGAAATCGAGCAGGGCCTGGCGGAAGCTGGCGAAGTCTTTCGCCATGTAATCGATGGTCACAGGCAGCTTCGCGGCCGCATCGGGCGATGCGGCCGGTTGTTTGCAATCGAAGCGATCGTCGCAGGCCAGACGGAAGCGCAGCTTCCTGCTGGCAAAGAATGGATCGATGGCCGGGCCGCTCACGGTCAGCGTGTATATCGAAAAATCACCGATCGCGTCGAGCGTCAAAATGACGCTGTTGGCGGGAACGGGGGGACTGCCGGGCGGCGGAAAATCGCAACGCAGGATGCGCGGAAACAGGCGCTGGCCGCCAGTGAGTGTATAGGTGGCTGGGTTGAGCAGGAAGTTCTGCGCGGGCAGCACAATCGGCGCCAGGAAGACTACCGTCAGCCTGGCGTTGGCATCGTCCACGGCGACGCGCTCGATTCCCTGCGCCCCCGCTTCGAGCACGGGCGAGGGGCACTGAATCGGCGGTGTGAACGGCTGTGTACCCATTTAAACCTGCACCTGCAAGCTCTGACGCTGCTGCGTGGCGTTTACCGTATAGAAGATCTCGATAGTGACGGTTTCCTCTTCTCCGGCGATGCTCGAAACGGTCACCTGGTTCGTGGTGATGCGATCGCCCAGCCACTCCTGAAGGCCGGTCTGGATCAGGAATTGTGTGCTGGAACGCAGCGCGTCACTGTTAGGAGCGAAGACGAGCTGCTGCACGCCCACGCCGAAGGTGGGCAGATTTACGCGCTCGCCCGGGCTGGTGAAGAGCACCTGGAGGATGAGGCCGCGTAGGTGATCGTCGGTGCCATCGGTCTTAGGCGCGCCCGTGCTGCCGGCCGTATACGGATAGGCCAGAAAGCGCTGTCTGCGGGGATCAGGTGTGACGGCCATCGCTATTTCAAACTCCCGTTATCCTCAAATCGAGATTGGCGGCGGTGAAGTTGACGGGCGTGCCACCTGTCGCGGTCAGCGTCATGGATGCGATCAGCGTGGACTCGTTGGCGTTCAAATAACTGAGAAGGCCCCGCGAGATGGCCAGCAGGAGAGGCTGCACGTCCTGTGGGTTGGCGGTGAACGGTGTGCCTTTCACATCTTGCCAGGCCTGGGGCAAGGCGCTCGAAATTGCGGCGGCCAAATCGGTCGGGTTCAGTGCGGCCATAGTTCAGATTTCGTCCTTTCTTGCGGCGGTCATCCCGAGGTCACCTTCTTTGAGGAGATTGCGGAAGGGGGCGGGCCCAGTGAAGGCGCGGGCACCATCGGGCTGACCGGAAACATTCCCGCCGCCAATTCGCCGGGGTGTGTATGCGCGTTGAAAACCTGGACGAGTTGCGTCAGGTATTGAATTACCTGGTCGCCGAGCGCGACGGGGTGAGAGGATCCGGCCAGTTCGATCTTGGGCGCATTGACTACCACTTTCAAAGCCTTTCCGGCCGTGACCGTTACCGTGTCCTGATCCATGGTCACCGTGTTGCCGTTGCTATCGGCGATGGTGAGGCTGTTGGCGTCGTCGTCGAGGACGATTTTGTGCCCGCTCTTGGTCTTGAGCACCTTCTTACCGGGCTTGGCCGATTCCGGGATGGCACCGGTTGTGTACCAGGTGCCGGACCAGATGGGAAATCGCAAATCTCCACCTTCGAACTCGATCCACACCCCGGCGCCGATGTCGGCAACAGCGAAGAATCCCTGCTCCTTCGCGCCCCCATAGGCGAAGGCGGGAAGCGCCCATCCGGTTGTCACGGAATCGCCCAGCAGCCTCGGGACCGTCGCCTTCAAGCGGCCCAGATTGTTCGGGTCGTTGTTATCGGAGACAATTCCGCGATACTTTCCGTAGTATCGGCCCTCCACCCGCTCGATCAGGCGCGCCAGGACAGTTTCGGTTTGCGGTGGCATATTCATTACTCCTAGGATCCCGGCGCGAGCCGCCCGGCGCTGACGCCGAACCGCTCCGTGTTATCGACACCGCGCGCGTTGCGACGGGCTTCGAAGCTTTGCGAATACGACCCGTCGGCCCTCACCTGGTGGGTAACCTTCGTGACGTAGTATTTGCCGCTGAACGCGTGGCCCGCTCCTTTCACGAGTACCGTGCGGCGGGCACGCAGGACGCCCTGATAGGCGTCGTTGTTGATTTCGCCCATGGCGTCGATGAACCAGGCGGACTCGTTGCGGACGGCCTGGGCAATGGTGTTCAGTTCGGTGGAGTCACTGGTGGGAGGCCCGAGCACGAGCGTTTGGGCCAGCGCTTCCTTCGGCGTCACCAGGCCGCCCAGCGGGCCGGAAATCAGTTCGTCGACCTGGTTCTTTCCGAGTTTGGTGAGCGTCATGGAGCCGATGGTCGACTTGTTCGAAGTATTGGCCTTGATATCCATCTGCTGCATTTTGACGTTGAGGGGGCGCAGCCCGTTCATATGCGCGGAGAAGCTCTTGAGGTTGGTCTCATGGCTGAAGTGCGCTGCGAGGTCCGCCTGCGGCGTACCATCCAACTGCGGCGCGCGGAAGTACGCGGTCACCTTTCCGCGATCGTCTGACTCGACGTAAAACTCCAGACCATTGCGCCGCGCGAGGTCGCGCAGGAATTGGAGGTCGGTAGCGCGCTGGGCCACTGTGTAGTCCTCTTCCTGGTGTTTCGGAGAGGTATCGTCGGCCGTAATAGGAATCCGGTAGCCGCCTACAATCTGACGTGCAATATCGCTGTCGGACAGGTTCGGCCAACTGGCGATCTTCTCTTCCAGGCTCATCAGGATGGAAGCGTCCATACCTGTGATTTCGACCGAACTGCCGCGCGGGTCGCCGCCCATCTGAAAGCGGAACGCCGTGATGTAACCCTTGAATACCGTTTGAAGGTTGGTGTCTCCGCTGGATCCACCTATCAGGCTCTCGATCGCCCCCGCCAATCCCCCGGCGGACATGAAGCCGATCTGGATTGTCACTTCGGTAAACAGGGTCAGGTTGCGGTGATCCAGATACGCCCAGGAGCCATCGTCCAGCAGCCGGCTGGCCAGCCGCAGTGTAAATGAACCAGCCGCCGAAGTGCTCTCTTCCACCGTCAAAGACACCACGTCACCATAAAAACTTTCGTCTACCGCCTGGCCGCCCAACCAGATTTGGTATGCCTTAATGCCCATAGTTCGCCAAGTTCGATCAGGTGCTCTGGTCGGGCGGGATCAACAACTGTCTTCCCGGTTCGAGCAAATCCTCCGGATCCATTTCGGTGTTGGCGTCCGCGATCAGCCAGAATTTTTCGGAGTTCCGGTAGAAGCCGTAGGCAATCGTATCCAGCCGTTGATCGGCAGTGAACGTGTGATAGTAGCCCGCCGGCGCCGGTGAGATGAAACGGATCTTGAGCGCGGAGACCGTTTGGCCCGCCGAGTCGATTGTCTGATACGTGCCGGTATTCTCATAGCGGCTACCTTTGAAAATCATCTTTCCCCCCTCACACGAACTTAGCGATGGACTTACCCGCGGCGAAGCCCGCGTTGGCCTCCTGCAGGGTCGCCATCACTTCTTTTACTCCCTGGGTATAGTAGAACGCCGCACGACTTAGCTTATCTCCCTTCAGTTGATCCGGAACCAACACTTGCAGGGTGACCGACACGTCGGCGCGCACGGGATTCAGCAGCGGGTCGTACTCGGTTTCCGTGATGACCATGCTGTTGATCACCACCGGCAGTATCCGGTAAGCGCCCCAGAAGAACAGCACCGTCGGCAGCTTGTCCGGCGGGGATTGATGCGGTCCCGGGGTACCATTTCCGCGCACCAGTTTCACCAGGTTGATCGCCAACTGGGATTTTGGCACCATCAGAAGCTCCAGGGCGGAGAGCATCGGCAGAACACCGCTAGCCGCAGCGATATTATCTTTCTTCGCCAGTTGATCGTTGGCATCCACCTTGAGGTTGAACGTGATGCTCTCGCCTGGGGGTGACGCTTGTTCGCGAGCGTTGATGGAGCCGGTATCGGTGAAGAAGGGCGCGGGCTCCGCCACCGTAGGGGTGCGAGTCACGTCGACCGGATTGAATTGGAATACCACGATGTTCGGCAGGGCTCCTAACAGCCCCGCGCCAAAACTCAGGAATGCTCCTTTTAGGGCAACCATGCTAACCGCCGGCCTCCAATTTCACGGTCAAAGCTTCGATCCAGGCGGTCGCAATGGAGAGTGCCGCCCGCTCGTTGTTCATGCGATTCAGATCCACGCGCAGCGCTCCAGCGTGGATTCGCGGCAGTTGCCATATGCTGCGGCCGGGAACTGTTCCTTCGCAATTTTGGAGATGCTCCGCCAGGATCTGCGCGGCGCGCATGGCAATCGGGCGGATACGATGCTCGTGCCCGGCAGCGTCGTCGATGCTCAACTGGAGAAGCTCGATATCGATGTCCATCAAGGCACCTCCAAAACTCTTGTGTGAGACGCGATCCCGTCCACCATCACGCCGACATTGTGCGATCCCGAAGAAAGCAGGCGTCCCAGGGTGATCACAAGCTGCGCGGCGTTGGCGCCGGCGCCGGTGGCGTACGCCACACCATCGATGATCACGCGGACATCGCCGCCATTCAGCCGGGCTCCGTTCAGTGTGAGCCGGTGAACCGGATTGCCATTGATGCTGACGCTGGTCAAGCCGATGGGATCGAGCAGCAACGGAATCACCGTGAGCGGGCGCGCGTTCGACGCGCTGCTCACGCCGTCACTCAGGACGACGCGCACCTGATATGTTCCGGTCGCCAAGGTCGGGGGCAGGTCCACCGCCAACTGCGTATCGGCCGGTGTTCCTTCGAATGTTGCCACGTGGATTGTGCCGCCTGGTCCATCGAAGCGGACGGCCTGCGGCGTGGACGTGAAGCCCTGGCCGTTCAGGGTAAGCACCATCGACGCGGGGCCCGCTCCCGAATCGAGGGCCGTGCGAACTGGAGAAACTCGGGCCAGCCACGGCAGGATCCGGAAGGTGAGCGGCGCGCTGATTTTCGATGACAGCCGGGCCTTCACATCCGCTTCCGGCCCGGCATTTACACTGATGGGCATCGCGATGGTCAGCGCGATGCCGGTGGGCGCCGGGGACGTAGCAACGCTCGCAGCCTGGCCGCCAAACTCAACGACCGGCGATTGCCCTGGCATGGTCAGACCCGCGCCGGCGAGAGTCAACGGATTCGCTACGAGAATCCCGCCCGGGCCCTCGTGAGCCAGCGGACCCGATTGAGGCGTCAAGCTATCCAGCGACGGGGTGGGCGATGCTGCCATCGAAACTGCCGTGGCCGAGACTACCGTGCCGGCAGCGGAAGGCGGAGCCGAAGGAGGCACCATCACCAGCGAGACGTCGTATGCCACGGAAAGTCGGTACGGCTGGTTGATGGTGGCCCAAATCTTGGAGAGCTCCTCCAGGCTGGTAGTCGCCAGGCGGATCCTCACCAGTTCGACGCTGTTGAGCAGATCGGGCGACAGTACCGTATCAGCGTCGAAGCCCGGGATGTGTACGTCGTTGAGCACGGGGTTTTCATGAAAGGTCAACATCGCCGTGCCGAGGATGGTATGGGCATCGTCGCCGGATGCACTGGTGGCGTCCGGCACGGTGGCGAAGGGAGTCAAGAGGTAGGACAATTCCAGGCCCAGGGCAGGGATTCTCGACGCCGGGGCGGTGCGGTCGTTCGGCCACATCTGATTCTTGGTAGAGGGACTCTCGATGACCCGGTAGAGATACAGATTCACACCGAGTCCCTTGGGCAGCGTTTCGCCCGGCGGCACCAGGCTCACCTGCGCCGTGGAGGTGCCGCCCGGATTCAGCTGGTTGAGCAGCAAAGCCTGTAAGCCCCTGGTCACGTCTTTGATTACGGTGGTGCTCATGGCTTCATCGCAAAGCGGTCCAGGCCGAGCCCCTCCGACGGACTGGACTGCGAGACGCCGGCACTGGGGCGCGAAGGCCGGAGAACTCGCGCGGGCACGGCGGGTCGATTGTGCACCTGTACATCGATGCGTCCGATACTGATGCGGCCGGGCGAACGCGAAAGGGTGGCGGAGGTTGGGAGTGCGGCGCCCTCGCGTGGCGGCTGCGGCGGGAGCGCGGGGGCGGCGCTGGGGTTCGACGCGTTCGAACTTTCGCGAACCATCGGAGGCGTGTTGCGCGGCTCTGCCGGCGGCATCGGTGTGGTGGCCGCCGGCGTTGCCAGGACTTTCATAGGGGCCGGAACGGGCTGTGTAACCGGCGCCACGGGTGCCACTGCTGCCGGATTGTGCGCGGCGGGCTGACTTGCAGCGGCGTCGCGGATTGCCGGGACATCCGCTGCGGGAGGCGGTGCGGTGCGCCGCAGCGCTTTGGGAGCTTGAAATCGCGTAGGCTCTATGCCCGAGGTGGGATGCGCGCGAGTCTCCGGTTTGGGAGGCGCCGGCGCGGAATTATTGGTTCGGTTTTCCAGTTCGATCGGTTTCTCCCGCGTCGATGGGGAGTCCGCACGTTTTGGCGTAAGCGAAGCCTGGGGTTCCGCGGCGATATCCTTTGTCGGCTCCAGGCGATTATTTGACGGCCTCGGTGGGTGGTCGAAATTCATCGGCGCGTCATGGGCAAAGTCGGGAGCAGATGCGAAATCGTCCGGTTCCCATGTCGCCTGTAGCGGCGGCGTGAGAGCGATCGGAACCGCCGGAGCAACCGACGGGGGCGCCGCACGGCGATGCCCGTCCGAGCGCCAGAAGCGATCACGCGTTGCAAATAATTGGCCACCGTCTTGGCTCACTCCTGCCTTAGAGAATCAACGAGCATCCGCAGGTAGGCATGCCTGCGTTGTCGTCCCAACGCCAGAATGTCGGCCTCGCTCCAGTGATAGTAAAACGCCAGCGTGTGCACTTCGCGCAGAAGCTGCCCGCTCCGGGAGCGCAATTCCTCGAAGAAAAACGCCGTGGTGTCGAACGGCAGGAGGAACCGGTGACCGCAATCGGGACACATCAAATCCAGCTCGAGATCGACGCGCGGCGCCTGCCGCTCCATCTCCGCGATCAACGCCTCCCGCTGCTCTGCAGTCAGGTCTCCCGCATCGCGGCCTGCTATGCAGCGCGCCAGCAGCGTTATTTCGGCCGCGGCATCCAAGGCGGAAACGGCCTCCTGGTCAGCGCCCGCCGGCAATCGGAAACGCACTCCGCACTCGCCTTCGTACCATTCCGCCGATTGCGGCCGCCGCTCTACCGGCACTTCGCTCACTCGAAACTCCACGTCCATCGGCGCTTTGCAGGCCGCACATTCGACTACTGCGACGACGTCATCGCCCAGCGTCAACCGCCGCAGTTCGAGCATTAAGTAATCGCGATCGCCCACCAGCATACGGCGGATTCGCTGGACGTCGACGGATTCTCCGTCGAGCGCGGTCACGCAACTGGAGAGCACCTGCGTCACCTTGCGGGCACTGGGCACGCCGCGCGCTTCGCCGAGCCACTCCTCTTCGCGCCCCGTGAGGCCGCGCAGTTTCGCGCACGTGAGCCGGCGGCCGTCTTCGAGAATCAGGCCGCCCGGCAGGACGAGTTCGGTCTCCAATACGCGCGTAGACGCCATCCCGTCTAACCGCTACGCGATCGGAGCCGGCCCTTGGGGTTCACTGACCGAGGTGTCACGCGCGAACCATTCGTACTCGAGCTTGATCGTGGTAATCGCCACGGCGTTCGCGCCGCCATCCAGATCGGGCATCGCCTGGTACTCGGACACCCAGCAGTTGTAGAGGTTGTATGAAAGGGCCTTCACACCGGCCTCGTTAAAAAGATCCAGCGTGATGTTCTTGCGGAACTCGCCCAGGCTGGTAATGCTGTGGCTGGCGAAATCGTTTACCAGGTTCGCCCAATCTTCAAATGCCGTGTTATAGGTGATGCCGGCTTCGAGCGTTACCGCGGTGAAGCTGGTTTTGCCGGGGAGCTTGCGGCTGGTGATATTCACGCCTGCCTCGCGAAACTCTACCATTTCCGTGGTCCGTTTGAGGCCGCTCATCTTGGTGAGGCCGGCGACATACTGGTTATCCCACTTCACCTTGAAGCGGAAATTTCGGTACGGATCTGCGCGCCCGGTCTTCCCTATCATGGGTGGCATCGAATGTCATTCCTCCTTGCTTCGTTTCCCGGTTACGCCGCCGGCTGGTTGACCATCTGACTCAGCTTGATGATTACGAACTCCGCCGGTTTGAGGGGAGCGAACCCGACCAGAATATTCACCACACCGTTGTCTATATCCTGCTGCGTGGTGGTGGAGCTGTCGCACCTGACGAAAAATGCGTCGGCCGGCGTGGAGCCCTGAAATGCCCCGGCACGGAATTGAGTCAGCATGAAGGCCCCGATGTTCAATCGAAGGCTGGCCCACAGCGGTTCGTCATTTGGCTCGAACACGGCCCATTGAATTCCGTTATAGATGCTGGTTCGGAGGAAAATGGCGATACGGCGGACGGGAATGTAACGCCACGATGCGTCGCTCGCAAAAGTGCGCGTGCCCCAGACTACCAGCCCGCTGCCAGGAACGGTGCGCAGCACGTTCACCATCACCGGGTTCAATTGATCCTGCTCGGTATCGCTGGTGGCAACGAACGGCGCCAGCGCTCCGGCGACTCCGGCCTCCGTACCGGCAGGCGCCTTGAAGACGCCGCGCGAATTATCGATGCGCGCATAGATCCCGGCCATGAACGCCGACGGCGGAAGCAAAATGCGCGGCCTACGGCCGGAGCCGATCGGGATCCGAAGCATAGATCCAGGGGAAATAAACTGCCCCGTAGTCTCCGGCCGAGCGGTTAAGAGTGGTTCCTCCCACTCCGCTGGTGGCGAAGGCCCGCGCGGACGCGATGGTGTTCACGGTGGGCGTGGCATCGTCGCGGCGGGCCAGCGCTACGGACGTAGGTCCGGTCGGCGTTCCGTCAGAGGTGATGCTGCCCATGTCGCCAATGAAAAAACAGTCCTGCAGCGGGCGCTGGTTCTTGCAGTAATCCACGCCCGCGTTTACGGTGGCTACGTCGCCCTGACCCGGAATCGCAATCAGACTTACATCCGTGATCTTATCCAGAGCATGAAGGCCCGTACCGGTGACTAAGTTGGATGCCGCGGGCTGGCCCACGAAATCCACTGTGGAAGTGTCGCCATCGCCGCCGCCGGCAAGTTGCACCAGTTGCGGAACTTTGCTTGCGGGAAGCGGATTGCCGGTGAAATCACCGGTGACCGCGACATACTCCGACCGGCTGTTCACCGTCTGTCGCGCGTATACTGCCGGGTTGACTGCGCCGGACAGCAAAGTCGGACTATTTTCGAAGGTGACATTGTCGTACGTTTCCACGATGTTGCCGGATGCTTCTGCCGCGGTCGCCCCGTACATCACCTGCAGTTTGAAATTGCTTCCATCGCCGTCCGAACTCGGCGAGACCCTCACCCAGATCTGATTGCCCCAGGCTCCCTGGTTGGCGGCGGAAAGCACCATCGCTCCGGCGCCGGTTCCCAGCGTGCCTGATGCATTTGCGACGGCGGACGAGGGCGGGCTGGAGGGGGGACTCGAAGGAGCTGGGGGAATTACCCGTACCACATACAAACGCTGGCCTCCGTTCTGGAAAAACGCCTGCACCGCATACGTCAGGAAGCTGTCAGTCCGGAACCCGCCAAACTGCCGGCTGTAATCGGTGAATCCCGTCACCAGCACAGGCTGCGCCGGGCGCTTCGTGGGCAGCAGAGTTCCCGGCACGGGTCCCTTGTCCGCGACGCCGATAAACGCTGCTGTGGAGGTACTCACGCCTTCGATGGGTTTGACCGCCGAAGGGACTTCCTGAACATAAACGCCTGGATGAAGGAACGCTGCCACGTGTTTGCGCCTTTCCTACTGCCGCGGTAAAGCCCCTATCCCGCGTGCAATGTAATCGGTCAAAGGTATCTGCCTGTCGTGAGGCTCCGGCTCCACAAATCATGACCCGTTTGCAATCCGCCCGTCAAGCTAAAACTTGCTGCCGGAAAGATATGCGAACTTACAAGAGAAAAGGTATGCGAACTTACAAATCTTGTGCGTAAGTTGTGGACTTACCAGCCAGAGATTTCGGCTTCCGGCACCGGCTTCTCGATTTTGGCGAACTCACCGTGAACGGCGCGCGCCAGATGGTTCATTCGCACGGGCTCGCCCGCCTCCGCGGCCAGAAATGCCGCGCTCAGTGCGATATTACGAATATTTCCGCCTGCCACACTGAGCCGCGCGAGCTTGTGCGGGTCCAGCCCTTCCACAGGCGTGCTGGCCGGAAAGACACGCCGCCAGATTTCCGCGCGTTGATCCGGCGAGGGAAACGGAAAGTGCACCGCAAATCGCAGCCGCCGCAGGAATGCCGGATCCATGGCGCTTTTCATGTTGGTGGCCAATACGGCAAGACCGCGATACGATTCCATGCGCTGCAACAGATAGTTGATCTCGATGTTGGCGTAGCGATCATGGCTGTCCTTCACCTCGCTGCGCTTGCCGAACAAGGCGTCGGCTTCGTCAAAGAACAGGATCGCTCCTCCTTCTTCAGCAGCATCGAATACGCGGCGAAGGTTCTTTTCGGTTTCTCCGATATATTTGTTCACTACCGAGGAGAGATCGATGCGGTACAAATCCAACCGCAGGGAACGCGCGAGCACTTCGGCGGACATTGTCTTGCCGGTGCCGCTCGCGCCACTGAACAAGGCGCTGATTCCCAAGCCGCGGCCGCCTTTGCGGGCGAATCCCCATTCTTCATACACGGTATGCCGGCGCCGCACGTGCACTTCAATCTCGTGCAGTATGGACTTTTCGTGATGTGGCAACACCAGATCATCCCAATGCGCCACGGGCTCAATCCGCTGGGCCATGTCTTCCAGTCTCGGCCGCGCCTGTGCGCGGCTCACGTCCCACAACGTCCGCGTCAGAGCTTCGCCGCCGGCACCGGTCTGGGCGGCCTCGTCGACGGTGGCGCGGATTGCATCCGAACTCAAATTGAACTGTGCCGCGAGTTGCCCGGCAGCGCCGTTTGCCGGAACGCCGGCGGATGCCAGCAGGTTCTCCCATAGGTCACGCTGTTCCTCCACAGATGGTTTGGCGACTTCGAGCGTTTGCATGAGGCGCCGCGGCGGACGCATGCGCTCTCGAACGCTCAATAGAACCGGCCCATTTAGCCGATCGAGAAGCCGGTATACCAGCCGTTCGGCCTTGTGGTCGGACTTGTCCAGACCCTCCGCGTCCACATACAGCGCCGATCTCGTCAGTGCCGCTTCGCGCTCCCACAGCCTCAGAAACACGTCAAATTCGGCCGCATTCGCGGGAAGGTCTTCGCTCGCGATGGCGTACGGTGTGATTCCCGCTGCCGCCGCACCCGCTGCCGCAATTGCTCGCCGGCTGGGCTCATCGCCTCCGCAAAGTTGAATCGCAGGCCACGGATGTCCGCGATGCCAGGCGCTTGTAATTGCCGACGCCACCGATGCCTGTGAGGTCACGAGGAGGTTTGGCGTATCGAGGGGGTCGAGAAGGCGCGCGATTCGCTCGTCCAGCTGCTGCACGCCGGCGAGGAAATGCAGAATGCGTTCATCCAGGCGCAGGCGCGCGGTCGTCAGGGTGGTCTGCGGCGCCAGCACTTCGATGAGATTCCAGCGACGCAGCGGCGCCCCGGGTGTGAGTGCGCTCCAGTGGGGCTCCGCAAGCGCGGCGAGTGCCAGACTGAAGGTTGGATAGGGTTGTGCCGGATCCCCGTGGGCCGCTGCGCATAGTGGGCCAAACGCGGCGTTCAATTCCATCCCGGCGCAGACCAGCACGATCGCGCGCTCGAAGGGCGTGAGGTTAAAGATCCTTACCAGCGCCTGGAGGGCAGGTTCGCTTCCGGTGGGAAGCGCCTGTTCCGGTGGAACCGTATAGGTTTCCGGCCTGGTGTACCGCTCCAATGCGGCGCGCACCTCCGCGATGGCCCCGGTCAGGTACTGTCGATTGAACTCTGCCCAGGAGTGGTCTACGTGGGCCTCGCGGGCATTTATGGCAACTGGCAACGGCTACCTCATTGGATTACGGAACGGGCGGCACCTTCATCAACGGACTGCCCCCGCCTACGTCCGCCACATCAGATGCTTTGATGGTACCCGGTTTGTTCGCGTGTAACCGGATTTGATCGTGACATCGTAGTAGACAACATTGTCATGGATGACGGCGCCAGGAATCGGCTCAACCTCGGTGTCTTTGTCGACCTGGTACTTCACCTTGAAAGCGGAGCTGTATATATCGGTCGGACTCGCCGTCGTCTTGATTGTGCCGGAGGTGCTTGCCTTGTCCCACATCTGCGCCGCAGCTTTGAACTCCGCGCTCGGTTTGTCTTTGGATTTCAGAGTGGGAATCACAGCACTGAACACGCCTTTGCCGTCGACGCTCCAACCCCAGTTGACGGACCCCATGTAGGTGCCCGCCTGCTTGCCTTCCACGGCCACCGCCGCGGTTTCGAAAAACTGGCCCGAGTTGATGCCGCGGTCAGGAAGGCGGGCATGGTCCTTGAGCTGCGCTACATCATGGTTCAGGCCGGACGCGTCCGTGAACGATTTTCCCCAGTGTCCGCCGCCACTCATTCCGGTGTCGCCAAGTTTGTCTTTCGGGTCTGGAACGACCGTGCCGAATACCGGGTTTGTGAATTTGTCCCTCGCCGTGCGGTCGATAGAGAAACCCTCTCCGGTTCCCTTTGGCACCATTCTCTTCCGTATGGTGGCTTCGTTCGAAATGGCGATACCGCCCACCTGGCTGCGCCCGGCCTGGATCAGCCCGATCTTTTTAGCATCTACTTTGGAGGAATCCGGGTCGAACTCCAGATTGATATCGATGCCATCCTCTTGTCCGGACGGTTCCATGCTCTCGAATTTGGTTACTTTGAAGGTACCGAAGTTGGTCGGTGGGATCGGATTAGTGGGGATCGGCTTGCACTGTAGCACTCGAGATTGCATCTTCGAGGCAGGAAACGGAGTGGCCGCTAGTCGATCCAAGAGAGCTTCCGCGGAGCGGCCCGCGACGACCTGATCGGCGACAGAATCGGCATGGCGCTCGTAGATGTCGCCGGCCCTACCCATCTGGCCGTTTATTTTCACGCCGGCACGCTGTTGGAGTACATGCGCCGCTTCGTGCGCGGCGGTGTGAAGATCGGGCGTACCACCAAACGCGACGCGCTCGCCCGTAGCGTAGGCCATCGCTCCGATGCGGTTGGCCGCAGCGGCGGCGCGCGCACCCTGATGCGAGATGACGCCGCCGATATGGTGATGTCCGAAGGAGCGCTGGATTTGGGCGGCGAACGGGAGAGAACCGCCGATTCCACTCACACCATGCTCGGCGACTTCCAGGACCCGCTGCGGGGGAGCGTAGGTGGGAATCCGGCCGAAATCGAAGGGAGAGGGCGATGCGTGAGGCGCGGCTGCCTCCCTATCCGCAGACGCATGCCCAGGTCCCGGGTCGGAAGGATGATCCCGCTTTTGAATGAAGCTTCTCATGCCGCATTGCCGGAATTTGGCAGCGTTGGGACGTCAGCGATTATATCGAAAATGCTGGTGGCATTGGCGGAGATGCGGGTGAGCGCACCACCAGGTGGAAGATCCCCGGCTGCCCGGCCAAGACGTCGATTTCGTCCTGCGAGTGACGCAGCCGGCGCATCAGGCGCGCCAACACGATCGCGGTGCGGGCGTCCAATTCTCTTCCCTGAGTGGATACGGTGTAGACACAGCGCTGTTCTTTCGAACCCGTGAAACTGGCGCCGGAGATCCGTACGCCCATCGACGTATGTTGCACCGATACGCGATTGCCCGCTCGCACGCGATCTACTGCCAGGGCCAGTTCCCGGACGTGATCAGGCCGCAGCAGATGCTGGACCAGGGGACGCCGGCTGTTCCGAAAGAAGATCGCCGCAGCTACTACGGTCCATCCACAGACTAAGGCAAGCTGCCAGGCACTGCGCGGGAGCCAGCCGGCTATCTGCAATATGGCCACGAGCGCCACCAGCATGAGACTTGTCCATTGGGCTTCACACAGCCCCCAATGGAGTTCGCGGTCCCGGTCCCCGCGACAGAGTTCCAGCAAAAAACGGCCACCGCCGTATGCGATGAGGCACCAGGAGAAGGACGCACCGGGACCCGTGCCGGTCCAGATGATGCGGCTGCCCATCGCGGCTACGAGCGCTACCCACAGACCCTCGGCGGCTTGCACCGGGATGAGCTGTACGCCGGCGAGATCTTGCGGAAAGCCCGCCGCTACATGTTCCGGACCGTACGAGACTCCCCAATCGGCGGGCCGGCCATGGCAACAGCCGACCAGGAAACAACCCAACCGGCCGCAGGAAAGCAAAACCATCAGACCCACGGCCGCGACGTCCAGATACCGCAGGAGGGGCTGATTCAGCGCCAGCAAACACAGGATCATGACGGAGGCTGTTGCCAACGCGTGGTGGTAGAAGACCCAGCGTTCGGCGCCGATGACGACTATGGTCGCGATCAGCACCGCGTACGAGGCGAGAGAGCCCACCAGTGCCATTAGAAGAATAATTCTAAGGGATAAGTGCAAGTGCACTGCGAGCACCAGGGCAGTGCAAATCGCGAGCGCCAGGCCGGTCAGCCCGCAAGTTCTGAATCCGGTGTGAACCCAGCGTCCGGTCATTGCCGTACGGTGTCAGAGCAAGGCCCGGAAACCGTTCCAGAAATCCTTCTCCTTCTTGTTCAGATCCTTCTCGTGACTGAGGAAGAGGAAGTCGATCTCTTCCCGGATCTTCGCTTTCACGATGCCGGGGATCGCCTGCATCGCCTCCTGCGCCTCTGCGGAGTGCATCGCAGCGATAGGGTCCTCGAAGGACACGACGATCGTCCCGAATCGGACCCAGTTCTGCATCGAGGCTCCTCGTTCCATCATGGTGTTGATGTTTTGCAACGCCTCTGTGGAGTCGGGTCCGAAGTAGCTGGGGGTATTGATTTTCTGCGAACTGATGGGACATCGTTGCATGCGGATTCCGGATCTCATCGCAATGCCGACTCGAGAGGCCAGGCCGCCCATGGAGAACAGGAATGGTAGCGCAGCCGAATTGGCCTCGCGTTCCAGCCCGGCATAGTCATGTCCCGTACGCGCATGCCCGCTGGTTTGCTGCGCCACGTGGGCGGCTTCGTGAGCCAGCAGGACATCGCCGAGCGGCGTTCCCGGTTGATACTGGCCGGCGCCGAAAACGATATGGTTCCCCACCGTGTATGCGCGCGCGTTGACGGACTGCGCCGAGGCCGCGGCCTTTTGGTCCGCGTGCACCATGACGTGGCCGAGGCTCTCACCCAGGTGGTTTTCCAGCCGGTTGCGTACCCTGCCGTCGAGAGGCTCGCCGCGCGAATGCAGAACTTCGCGCACGGTTGGCGGAAGGTCTTTCGGGAGGGTTGTTCCCGCGGGCCCTCGCGGGTTGGCGGCAGCCCGGGAAAGATGGGGATGGCGGAAAAATCGAAGCCGCGATGCTGGCGCGGGTCCGCTGAAATCGGCGGTTTCGCCGCGAGCTTGTGCGGAGCGGCGGCGGGGGTGTCCGATTGCGCGGCCGGCGTTTGCGTTGGCACCCGCCCAGGTTCAGGTCGTACGGCGGAGGTTCGCATCCCTCAATAGTACTGTATAGAGTCCTCGGTGGATTGTTGCGTGTGCGCTGCCTGGATCCCGGGTGTAGGTCTGAGCATCCAAGGGGTGTGACCCGCTATTCCATGCTCGATCTCTGTTCCGTAAAAGAAGGTGGCAACGCCGCCAAGAGTTTCCGCGACGCGCTGGACCTGGCGCGCCACGCCGAAAGGTGGGGATTCACGCGCTTCTGGCTGGCCGAGCACCACAACATGGAAGGGATCGCGAGTGCCGCGACGTCCGTGCTGATCGGGCACGTGGCGGGCGGGACGGAGAGGATCCGAGTGGGGTCGGGCGGCGTGATGCTGCCGAACCACGCGCCCTTGATTGTGGCGGAACATTACGGGACGCTGGCGACGCTATATCCTGGGCGAATCGATCTAGGGGTGGGGCGGGCGCCGGGGAGCGACGGCGCGACGGCCCATGCGATTCGGCGGTCGCTGAATCGGGAGGAGGATTTTCCACAGCAGGTGCGTGAACTGCTGGGCTATCTCGGTCCGGAGCAGCCGGGCCAGACGGTACGCGCCGTACCAGGGCAGGGGACGAACGTACCGGTATGGCTGCTGGGGTCGAGCACCTATAGCGCGCAATTGGCGGCGGCGATGGGGTTGCCATTCGCGTTCGCGGCGCACTTCGCTCCGCAGGATATGGTGGAAGCGCTGCGGCTGTACCGAGGATACTTTCGGCCGTCGCCGTATCTAGGCGAGCCGTATTCAGCGGTAGGCGTTCCGCTGGTGGCCGCGGACACCGATGCGGAGGCGCGGCGGCTGGCGACTTCGCCGTATCAGCGGTTTCTACGATTGATTCGGGGACAGAGGCTGCTGACGCCGCCGCCCGTGGACAGCATGGACGGACTCTGGACTTCGCAGGAGCGTGCATTGGTGGAGATGCGCCTGGGTGCGGCGATTGTAGGGGGGCCGGAGACGGTGGCGGCGAAGATCGCGGCATTGCTGAAGGAGGTCGAAGTGGACGAGGTCATCTTAGTCAGCGACCTGTATCAGCATGAGGAACGGTTGCGGTCGTATGAGATTGCGATGGAGGCGATGAGAAGTATCGGCGAGTCCCGCGCCCTTCTGGAGCCACGGTAAAAATAGTAAGGTAGGGTAATGCAGTTCCGAGGAGGGTTCGGAAAGTGTCTGTTTGTCTACGTTCCATTGCAGTGCTAGCTGTCGTATCCTCTCTTTTCGCTCAACACCCGCCGGACAACAAGGGCGTCAAACTCTGGGTGTTGAAGCCCGTGGTCCGTCCGCAGGTCCCCGCGGGCGCCAGCAAGTCGACGAATCCGATCGACGCGTTTATCGCCGCCGAGTATAAGACCAAGGGACTGCGGCCTGCCGCCCCGGCCGACAAGTGCACTCTGCTGCGGCGGGTTTATCTCGACCTGATCGGGATTCCGCCTTCGCCCGCCGAACAGGACGCGTTCCTGAAGGACGACATCGCCGGACGCCTACGAGAAGGTAGTGGACAAACTTCTGGCCAGCGAGCAGCACGGCGTGCGCTATGCGCGTCACTGGCTCGACGTGTTGCGATACGCCGACGCCGATGAGCGCATGACCGCCGCCGCCGGGATTCATTACTGGCGCGATTGGGTGATCTACGCGCTCAACAGCGACATGCCGTACGACCAGTTCGTACGAACGCAGTTGACCGGCTATCGCACCACCGAGCGCACACAGATGGCGGCCGTCGGGGTACGTTCCAAACTGGAGCCGCGCGCCGACGATATGTTCGCCCTGGGATTCCTGGCGCGCGGCGACGTGGTTCGCGACGGCAAGAATACCCAGGAGATGCCGATCATGGCGGTGGAGACGGTTTCCACCGCGTTCATGGGGATGACGGTGGGATGCGCCAAGTGCCACGACCACATGTACGACCCCATCACCGCAGCACGATTTCTACGCCATGAAGGCGCTGTTCGATCCGCTGGTGATCAAGAAGGTGACCCTGGCGAATCCCGCGGAGATCATGGCGCAGAGCAAGGCGCTCGACGAGGCGCAAAAGAGGCGCGCGGCGGCGCAGGCTCCTCTCGACGCGCTGGTGGCGCCGTTCAAACAGAAGCTGTACGAGGATCGCGTGGCGATGCTGCCGGCGGACGTGCAGGCGATCATCCGAAAGCCGGAGAAGGAACGCACGCGTCGCGGAACAGAAGATCGCCGACGATTATTTCCCGGTGCTGCGCATCGATGGCGACAAGATCCAGGAAGTCATGCCGCCTGACGTCCTGAAGCAGTACAAGGAGCTGCAGGCGAAGGTCAATCAGGCAGGTGCCGGCGGCGGGAGACGCGGCGGGCGGTCTGCCCGCTTTCTGGACCGTGGAATGGAACCGCAGCCGGGAATTGGAGAAGAGTTACATCCTGACCAGCGGAGAGCCCGGAGCGGCCTGAAAAGGATAAGCCGGTGGAGCCGGGATGGCCGTTTGCGCCGGCCAATGTGGATTTCCGCGAAGGCCGGATCGAAACATTTTCCGACTGGCTGACCGCGCCGGAGAATCCGATGTTCGCCCGTGTGGCGGTGAACCGCCTCTGGCAGTGGCACTTCGGCGAGGGCCTGCAAAAGAGCTCCAGCGATTTCGGCAAACTGGGCGGGTCGCCGAGCGACCCGCAGTTACTCGATTGGCTGGCTTCCGAGTTTGCCGCCCGCAAGTTCAGCATGAAAGAGATGCACCGTCTGATGGTGACGTCGGACACTTACAAGCTCGCCTCGGAGGCCGACCCCGCGGTGATGTCGGCCAATCTCAAAGCCGATCCGCAGGACACATATCTCTGGCGCTACCGCGTGCAGCGGCTGGAAGCCGAGCCGGTGTGGGATTCGATCCTGACGGCGGCGGGTAACCTCGACCTGACGGTGGGCGGTCCGTCTTTCAGCATCGGCGGCGGCGGACGGCGCGGGGGCGGTGGCCGTGGAATGGCGCCGCCGGCGAGCGCGGTCAATCGCCGCGGCGCGTATATGACGCGCGGCTTCTCCACCAACTCCGAGGTGACGCCGAACTTTCCTGCAGGTCTTCGACGTGGACGATGGCCGCGCTCCCTGCCCGATGCGGACGCAGACCGTCACCGCGCCGCAGGCGCCTCTTCATGATGAATAGCGAAGAGGTCGAAAGCGCTTCGGCGAAACTCGCCGAACGGCTGCAGAAGGAATCGGGCGGCGACCTGAAGGCGGCGGTGGACCTGGGCTACCGTCTCACGTTCGGCCGGCCCCCGTCGGGTGTCGAAAGGGACCGGGCGCTGTCCTACATCGAGAACGACCCGGCACGGTTGAAGGGCTTCGCCTGGCTGCTGTACAACCTGGACGAGTTCATCTACGTTCGGTGATTACCTATGGACCCGAGCTCTATTTATCCTTGCGGCCGAATTAACCGGCGCGGCTTTCTGACACAGGCCGGCGGCGGATTTTTCGGTGCTGCCCTGGGCGCGATGTGGGCGGCGGACGGAAAGATCGAAGGCGCTCACATCACGACCGCATTTCCCGCCCAAGGCCAAGTCCGTAATCTTCCTGTTCATGTGCGGCGGTATCAGCCACATCGACACGTTCGATCCGAAGGACAACAAGTACGCGGGCAAGCTCATCGACGCCATCGGCTTCGGAGACAATGTGGCGGAAATGAAGCGGCCGGTGATCCCAATACTGCGAACGTTCACGCGCTACGGGAAGTCCGGTATTCCGGTTTCCGACTGGTTTCCGAATGTCGGCGGCGTGATCGATGAATTCGCGGTCGTCCGCTCGATGTGGTGCAACGAGGGCAATCACTTCCCGGCGGTAATCGAGACCACGACCGGCCACCGCGGCCGCCAGTTCGATCACCCCACATTGGGCGCCTGGGTCTCTTACGCTCTCGGCTCGGCGAACCGGAATCTGCCGACGTTCGTCAATATCGGGCGTGCCTCTTCGCCGGTGCAGTTGACTGGCGGATACCTGGGCGCGAACGTCGCGGCTACGCCGTTTCAGCCGGGCGAGACGCCGATTCCGAATCTGTATCCGCCGAAAACGAGCAATACCGCCGAGCGCGACCGGCAGATGCGCCTGCTCGACGACATGAATAAGGAATTCCGCGAACGCTACGCCATCAACTCGGATATCGCGGCCCGTTCCCAGGCTTACGATCTGGCGGCGCGGATGCAGCTTCACGCTCCTTCGGTGGTGGATTTCTCGAAGGAGCCGGAGCACGTGAAGGGGCTTTACGGAATCGGTGAAAAGGAGACTGACGATTTCGGTCGGCAGCTTCTGTTGGCGCGCCGGCTGGTGGAGAACGATGTACGCTTCATTCAGATCTGTCATGCCGGCGGGGGTAATGGGGCTTGGGACGCACACGGCGATATGAAGACTCACGCGCCACTTTGCCGCGCGGTTGATAAGCCGATTGCGGGACTGATCAGCGATCTGAAGCAGCGTGGTCTGCTGGACTCGACGCTGGTGGTATTCGGCAGCGAATTCGGCCGAAGTCCGTGGTCTCAGAATACGACGGGGCGCGATCACAATCCCAAAGGCTACACGGTATTACTGGCAGGCGGCGGCGTGAAGGGCGGTGTCATCCATGGCGCTACGGATGATGTGGGCTACCAGGCAGTCGAGAATCGCCACTACTACAGCGATCTGCATGCCACGATTCTTCACCAGTTCGGACTGGACTATAAGAAGATGGAGTACGAGTTTGTCGGGAGGACCTTCCGCCTGGTGGAAGAGGGCGCGGGTCCGATTAAAGAGATTCTCGTTTGACGCCTCACCAGACCTCGATACTTAGAGGCCGAAGCAGAGGATGTTGGGGCCGGCGGCCACGGCGATGTACTGATTGCCGCGGAAGCTGAAGGTCATGGGCGAGGCTTTCATGCGGACGTTGGTGGGGAACTGCCAGAGCGTTTTGCCCGTGCGCGGATCGGCTGCGGTAAAACCGCCATTGGGCTGGCCGTAGAAGATCAGGCCTCCGGCGGTGGCCAGAACGCCCGACCAGGTCTTGGCGCGCGCGGGTCCGGGCTGCGGGACCTCCCAGGCGATTTCGCCGGTCTCGATGTTGAGGGCGCGGAGGAAGCGCTGGCCGGTCTGATCGGGGTAGCCGGTGGGCTTGCCGGTGCATTCTTCGAGCGCCATGAAATAGTAGAGGCCGGTGCGCGGCGAGAAGGCGGTGGAGTCCCAATTGGCGGCATCGCTGGGGCAGCCGCGGGGATCGGTCACGACTGGCCTGCCATCGGGTCCGATGCTCTACGCCCAGTCGACGCGGCGCAGGAAAGGTTTGGCGAGGAGCACTTTGCCATCGGTCCGGTCGAGCACGTAGAAGAAGCCGTTGCGATCGGCGTGCAGCAGCAGCTTGGACGGCTTGCCTTTGTAGACGGCGTCGACCAGAACGTTCGGTTCGGTGGCGTCGCGATCCTTCAGGTCGTGCGGCGTGAACTGGTAGTGCCACTTGAGCTCGCCGGTCTTCGGCGTCGAGCGCGAGAACGCAGTTGGTGTAGAGGTTGTCGCCGGGGCGGTCGCGATCGTCGCTGTCGGGCCAGGGATTGCCGGTGGCCCAGTAGAGAGTGTCGGATGACGGGATCGTAGGAGCCGGTGAGCCAGGTGGAACCGCCGCCGCCGACGGGTTCTTTGCCCTGCCAGGTTTCGATGCCGGGCTCGCCGCGGCGCGGGGACGGTCCAGCGCCGCCAGACCAGAGCGCCGGTATCGGGCTTGAAGGCGGCGACGAAGCCGCGGATGCCGTGATCGGCGCCGGCGACGCCCGCGATGACCGTATCGTTGACGATCAGCGGGGCGACGGTGCCGCCGTAGTGGCTGGTGCTCGGCGGGCGCCATGGCGAGTATCCCAGAGCAGCTTGCCGGTGGCGCGGTCGAGCGCGAGCAGGTGGGCGTTGTCGGTGACGAAGAAGACCTTGTCGCGCAGGATGGCCACGCCGCGATTGGTGCCGAGCTGCGCATCGCCAAGCAGGCCAGTCGCTGGCGGGCCGCGAGTAATGCCAGAGCGCCATCGCCGGTGAGGGCGTCGAGGGCGAAGACCTGGTTCGGGCCGGTGACGTAGAGCACGCCGTCGGCGGCGAGCGGAGTGGTTTCGAGGCCGAAGTAGGGGATGGGGAAGACCCATTTCAACTTGAGCGAGGACGACATTCGCGGCGTCGATCTGCTTGAGCGGACTGTAGCGATTTGCCGAGTCGTTGCCGTTGTAGGTGAGCCAGTCGCCGGGCTGCGGCGCGTCCCAGGTGATTTTTCGGGTGGGCGCGGTGGCGGTGACCGGTCCGAAGACGGTGTCGGCATTGATGCGGCGGAGGTATTTGGCGAGGGTCACGAGATCGGCGGCGGGGAGGTCGGCGAAGGAGGGCATGCCGGCGCCGGGATTGCCGCGCTCGAGGTAAGCGCGCAGTTGATCGGCGGACTGCTCGGCGACGCGCGGATTCATGGCGAGGCCGGGGCCCTGCGCGGTGCCGCGCGCATCCTCGCCGTGACAGGGGGCGCAGCGGATGGCGAACACCTGCTGGGCGAGTAACTGCGGCGCGAAGAGGAGAAGTAGGAGCGCAAATGCGAGCATGCTACTTCTCCGCCAACACATCGCTGGCGGAGGCCTGGGCGACAAGCTGTTCGGCGTCTTCGGGCAGCAGGAAGCGGTCATGCACTGCCTTCTGGGCGGCCGCACGGACCACCGCCACGTAGCCCGCATGGTTGCCGTAGCGCTCCTGGAGCGACGGACGCGGATCGCCGGAAGCCAGCCGTTCGGCTTTGGTTTTGGCAAATGGGACGAAGCTGCCGCTCAGCGTGCACTGCTTGCCCTTGTCGAAACCGCCGGCGGTTACGTTCCAACCGAAGTAGGAGCCGAGCGGCGCCTGGTGGAGGACGGAGGGAACGCCGCCGACGTCGGAACCATCGGCATCGACCTTCGGCACGAGAGTAGGAATCCACTGCTTCACGACGGGTGGTTGGCGGGTGATGATTCCCGAGAGGTCGCGGTATTGGAAGTTCGGGCCGTAATCGTAGTCGGCGACTTTGTTGACGAGGCCTTCGGGAGAGGGCACGCCGGGGATTTTGGGGAAGTTCATTGCGGCATTGGTGGCTGGCACGAGCTCGCCGCGATCGAGGCGCGGATAGCTGCTGGGAGGCGGCTCCTTGCCCTTGGTGACCCAATCGACCAGGGCAACGGTCAGCGCCTTCATCGTTTCGGCTTCGGGGTTCGGATTCGCGGGCAAAACACAGCCGGCGGGCGGAGGGGCAGCGGCGCTGGAGAAGCCGCCCCGGCCGCCGCCGTGCGAGGTTCCGGGGAAGAAGTAGCGGCGGACGTTGGCGGGCAGCGGGATATCGGCCTTGGCATCTGTACCCACGAGATTGGGAGACTCGCGCAGATACCAGAATTCGAGTGCGCCGAAGGTCTCGATGATTTTCGGGCAGGTCTTGGTGGCAGTGCAGCGATCGAGCATTCCGGCGGCGGGGCGATGACGCGCCGCGTCGGGATAATGGCTCCACCAGAGCACGGCTTCGCTGCCGGGTTCATTCAGACCGGCCGCGCCGCCTCCCACCGCGAAGCGAAAGTTTAGGGCGAGCTGGCGCGCAGCGATGTGCGGATTGGCGCCGTCCCACACGATGCGGCCGGCTTCATCCTGATTGAAACCGAGATTGATGAAAGTACGGATGAAATTTCCCGATTGGGAGCTGCCGCGTGAAACTCCCCATTTGATTTTCCCGGCGACCGGATTGGCGTTGCCGGTGTCGTCCTTGTCGGCGTAGCGCAGGAAGGAGTTCAGGTCGCGTGTGGCCGCGAAGCCGATGCCGAGGACCAACGGGTCTTTGGCGGTGAAGACGAGCTCGTACTGGAAGGCCGGATCGAAGCCGCTCTTCAAGCAGATCTTCGAGGAGTCGGGAGTTCCGGGGAAGGCGGACTTTGTGCAATCGGCGAAGGCCCAGGCGTTGGCGGGGATGCGAACGGCCGGCGCGGTGGGCGATGGGCGTTTGGTGAGGGAAGCCTTCGACGTATCGAGCGTGAGGGGGCGCTGATAGGTGAGCGCGGTGTAGGGTGCGGTGCCGATGTCGAGTGTGGTGGTGTCCGGCGGCATGTTGACGAAGCGCTCGAAGACGTGTCCGGTGAGCGGCGATCCGTTGGGGTTCTTCGCCACGGGCAGGGTAATGGTCTGTAGGCCGGGCCGCGCGATGAGGTCGCCCTGCCAGCCGCTGACGATGCTGACGTGACCCTCGGCGGAGGCGTTGGGTGCGCCGTTGCCGCGGTTGGGCACGCTGTAGAACAGGACGCCGCTGGAGTGCGCCATGTCGATGGGTTTGGAGAGGGCGAAGGAAGCGGAGTACTCCACCATGCCGCGTGAATTGCGCGGCGCGAACTGGATGTCGGTGATGATGGCGTTGTGCGGGTCCTTGGGATCGAGTTCGCCATAGAAGTGGCCGCTCAGGGTTTCATACTTGCCGGCCTTGCCGAACTCCTGCCCTTTGTATGCGGGCGACTCGCGCTGTTCGATCACGATGCGTGTGACGCGGGCGTTGAGGGCGGCGCAGGCGAGCAGGACGGCTAAGGCGGTACGGGCGATCATGTCTGGTCATTATAATGCGGCGCTCGAGCGGGGCGCTTGTGTAGGCGGACGGAGCTATACTGGCCGTGCGTGAAGAAAGCCGAACCAGCGCATGGCTGGAAGACCGACCTCCTCATCTACCTCTTACTGCTCTGCGCTATCTTCGCGGCCTATTCGCCGGTGTACCACTTCGATTTCGTCAATTTTGACGACCCGGACTACGCCGCCGAGAACCCGCATGTCCGCGCAGGACTGACTCTACAGGGCGTGATCTGGGCGTTCACGTCATCGTACGCCGCCAACTGGGTGCCGCTGACCTGGCTGTCGCATATGACCGATTGGAGCCTGTTCGGGTTTCACGCCGGTGCACATCACCTGACCAGCGTGTTTCTGCATGGGCTGAGCACATTGCTGCTCTTCGTTGTGCTTCATAGGATGACCGGTGAGCGCTGGCCCAGCGCGCTGGTGGCCTTTCTTTTCGGGCTGCACCCGCTGCACGTGGAATCGGTGGCGTGGATTGCCGAGCGAAAAGACGTCCTCAGTGGTCTGTTCTGGTTCCTGACCATCTGGGCGTACATACGATATACCGAGCGGCAAGGAGTGGGACGTTACGCGCTGTTGCTGGCGGCGTTCTCGATGGGGCTGCTCGTCAAGCCGATGATGGTGACGCTGCCGTTCGTG
Source organism: uncultured Solibacteraceae bacterium (assembly GCA_963792055.1). GTDB lineage: Bacteria > Acidobacteriota > Terriglobia > Bryobacterales > Bryobacteraceae > Solibacter. The sequence continues at coordinate 86,965 of CAWBUV010000001.1, forward strand.
CTGCTTTTGCTGGATGTGTGGCCGCTCCGCCGGGCGACGGCAGGGGGCGGTCAAATGAGGATGGCGGTCCTGGTACGGGAGAAAGTGCCGTTGTTTGTGCTGGCGGCCGGCGCGTCGCTCGCTACGTACCTGGTGCAACGGGGCAGTGGGGCGGTGATCTCGCTAAGTGCGATTTCGTTCGGCCAGCGGGTGGCGAATGCCTTTCTTTCCTATTTGGCGTACCTCGGCCAGACGGTGTGGCCTGTCCGGCTGGCCGTGTTCTATCCGTTTCCGGAGCAGCTGCCGTGGTGGCCGGGGGCAGTCTGCGCGGCGGCCCTTGTAGGAATCACAATCGTGGTGGCGCGCGTGTTTCGCAGTGCGCCATTCCTGCTGGTGGGCTGGCTCTGGTATCTCGGAATGCTGGTCCCGGTGATTGGGCTGGTGCAGGTGGGCGAGCAGGCTCATGCGGATCGCTATACCTACGTGCCCCTGATAGGAATCTTCATCATGCTGGCGTGGAGCGCCGCCGCTGGTGTGCGGCGATGGCCGGGTACGAAATGGGTCATTTGCGGAGCGCTGGCCGCGGTTTGCGGGGCGTGCCTGGTGCTGACGACAATGCAGGTGCGCTACTGGAAGGACAGCGAGTCGCTGTTTCAGCACGCGATCGATGTGACGCAGGGGAACTACGTGGCGTATAACAACCTCGGGGTTATGGAACGGGAACGGCACCGGTTGACGCAGGCAATTGCGGATTACCGGGAAGCTCTCCGGATCCGCCCGTCGTCGTTGGAAGCGCACAATAACCTCAGCGAGGCATTGCTCAAAGAGGGACGACTCGACGAGGCCACAGTCCGAATCCTCGAAACTCTGCGGCTGAAGCCAGACTCCGCGGATGGGCACGTCAATCTGGGGGCCTTGCTCGATAAGAGCGGCAAATTGGACGGCGCTATGGCCGAATATCGCGAGGCCCTACGGCTGGCACCGGAGAATGCTGTCGCGCACTCCGGCCTGGGTGGCGTGCTGGCGGCCCTCGGCCGCACCGAAGAGGGCCTCCGAGAGATGAGGGAAGGAATCCGGCTGCGTCCGGAATATGCGGAGGGCTATTACAACCTCGGCTGGCTGCTGGCTACACATGGTCGCCCCGGGGAGGCGATTCCGATTTTTCAGGAGGCAATCCGCCTCGATCCCGACGATACCGAGGCCCACTACAATCTGGGTACCGCGCTGGCGGCCGAAGGCAGGCTCGCAGAAGCGATCGTTGAATTCCAGACTGCGCTGCGCCTCAAGCCGGATTACGCCAACGCGCACCTCAACCTTGGCAAGGCGCTGGCCAACAGCGGGAGGATGGAGGAGGCAGCGGCACAGTTTTCCGAAGCGCTGCGCGCCGACCCGAACCTGAAGGAAGCGCGCGAGGCGCTGGAAATCGTGTCGCCGCCAGGGGGCGTACCGGGCCGCTGATCACTCTTGAGCCGTTTTGGTCATGCAGCACGCGTGTTGGGTAGAGGGGAAATCGAGAATGTCTGTGGTTACGAATTTGCGCCGCGAAGCGCTGGTTTCGGGACGCGGCGAGGGCCGACCGGTTCACGTTATGGGCGCGGACCTGACGATCAAGATTTCGAGCCGCGATACGAACGGCGCATTTGCGGTCTTCGAGGGACGCACACCGCCGCTCGAAGGTCCACCGCTGCATCGCCATCGCGATCATGACGAGTGGTGGTACATCGTAGAGGGCGAATACCGCTTCGAAGTAGACGGTGAGGAGATCTACGCGTCGGCGGGAGATACCGTATTTGCGCCGCGCGGCAGCCGGCACACGTTCCAGAATGTGGGAAAGGATCGCGGCCGGACGATCGGAACCTCAGTTCCCGGCGGGTTGGACCTGTTTTTTGAGGAATTGGAGCAGGCGGCGCCACGCGGTACTGTGCCGGACCGGGCGAAGCTGCTGCCGATTTTAGAGAAGTACGGTCAGGAGTTGTTGGGACCGCCGCTCCGGGCGCGATCGGCAAGCGGAATGCTGGCAGGCACTCTTCCGTTGCGCAGTTAGCGCGTGAGCGCCGCCTGGCGTTCCTGGTGATACGTCGTGAGCGCCTGGTTGGCCGAGAGGATGGTATCGATCTCCGCGGCGATGCGTTCGAGATCGCTGCCCCGAAGCGTGATGTAGAGTTCGCCTTCGGCGAGCCCCGTGTACACGCGATTGCCGATGCAGCCCGTGCTGGTGGCAGTGCCGTTCGCCAGTGTCGCCGGGAGCGCCATGCAGGTGGGGCGTCCCAGGAGCGGCAGGCCCGACATGACCCCAGCGCGGGTGGCGGCCTCCGCCAGCATCATGATACGGCCTGGTGTGCCTAAGGCCAGGACTACCGACGGAGCGACGGGTGTTTCGCCGAGCGGCGCATACACCACCGCGCCCGGAGTCTCCTTCAGTTGAAATACGCCGGGGATCTCTTCCATGCGGATGTATCCGATTTCGCCCATCAGGGTCAAGGTCTGGTTCAATTGCGGCATCGTCTCCGGCTGCAGGAGATTGTGGGTGTAGCCGCCAATCGGACAGTTCTGATGGTCCCCGGCCGTGGTGTAAAAGGTTCGTCCCGCGGCCGCCAGGCGCCAATAACTGCACGAGGATGGCTGGCTGCCTTCGAAGGGGGCCACGCCTGCCGGGGGCGTGGCGGCGAAGGCGATCGCGACGGGGCGACAGCGTGACTGTAGGACCTGTTGCAGCTTCTGCTCTAAAGCGGAATAGTCGGGCATCCCCGTATTATCGCGCGATGGCGGCGAGGGAAACCTGATAAAACTGAGGGCATGGACGTAGCATGGGTGCGCCGGTATTGCCTCGCGATGCCGCACACGACCGAATCGGTGCAGTGGGGGTCGAACCTGGTCTTCAAGGTGGGCGGCAGGATCTACGCGATTGCGGAACTGGAAGCCGCGGACAAGGACCACTGGCTGGCTTTTAAGTGCTCCCCCGAGGATTTCGCGGAACTCTGCGAACATGAGGACATCGTTCCGGCGCCGTATCTGGCTCGCGCGCAATGGGTGGCATTGCAATCGGAAGATGCGGTGCCGAGAGTGGAATTGAAGCGGCTGCTGCGGCAATCGTACGACCTGGTCTTCGCGAGACTATCGAGGAAGGCGCAGGCGGGTCTGCGGTAAGTTCAGTTCGGGGCAACGCACTGGCGGTTGACCTGGCAGATGATTCTGCCGATTACGATCACCGCGACCACCAGCACTGCTTCGACGGCATAGCGGAGGAGATCGCCTGGGTTCCAGAAGCGCACCACCAGGGGGTCGGTGAGAATCATGTCGCCGGCTACCTTCGCGAGAATGCCCGCGCCAAGATAGATCAGGGCAGGGAAGCGATCCATTAGCTTCGACAGCAGGTTGCTGGAGAGCACGATGAAGGGAATGCTTACGGCGAGTCCGAAGGCGATCAGCCAGAAGTTGCCCTTGGAGGCGCCTGCGATGGCCAGGACGTTGTCGGTGGACATGGTGATGTCGGCCACGACGATATACCAGATGGCCTGCCAGAAGCGCCTGGGCGCGATCGCCTCATCGTTCGGGGTGCTGGCGTCGATCAGCACCTTGAGGGCGATCCAAAGGACGAGCAGTCCGCCGGCGATCTGCAGGTACGGAATGGTGAGCAGGCGTGCCGCGACGGCAGTCAGGCCCACGCGCAGTACGACCGCGGCTCCCGCGCCGCCGACGATACCGATACGGCGCTGGCGTTTGGGCAGGGAGCGGACAGCCATGGCGATTACGAGCGCGTTGTCGCCCGCCAGAAGGAGGTCGATGAGGACGATGGAGAGCCCGCTCAGCAGGAAATGCATTGCGGTTGGGTCCACGCTTTGACGCGCCGGAACCAGGCTTGCGCCGTACGCACGTCTTTGAGGATCTGGCCGCGCAGGGCTTCCGGAGTATCGAACTTGCGCTCCTCGCGGATTCGCCGGAGGAACTCCACGCGGATGCGCCTGGGGGACTCGCCGGAAAGCGGGTCCAGCAGGAACGTCTCGATGCTGAGCTGGTCGCTGTCACCGAACGTAGGGCGGTAACCGATATTGGTGACGGAGTTCCATTCGCGGCCGCTATCGAGGTCGATGGTGCGCGTGATGTAGACGCCGTTGGCCGGAATGACTTCCGCACTGCGTCGCCAGGTTCAGGGTAGGCACGGTTTGCTTCGAGCCGACGCCGCGGCCAGTAACCACCTCGCCTTCGAGGCTGTAAGGGTGCTGCAGCCAGCGCGCCGCCAGCGACACATTGCCTGCGCGAATCGACTCGCGGATGCCGCTGCTGGAGACCACGCGATTGCGCCAGCTCACGGCGGGAACGATCTCGGTCTCGAAGCCGAACTTGCGTCCCAGTTCCGCGAGAACCGCCACGTTGCCGGCCTGCCGGTGTCCGAAATGGAAGTTGTCGCCGACCAGCACCGCGCGCGCGCCCAGCGCCTTCACCAGCAACTTCTCGACGAACTCCTCCGGCGTCAGCATGGCAACTTCGTGGGTGAACGGCAGGATCAACACCTGCTCGATGCCTTCCTCGCGCATTAGTGCGGCGCGGCGGTCCGGCGAGGTCAACAGCGGAGGCGTGCGAGCGGGCGCCACCACGCGTGTCGGATGCGGATCGAAGGTCAGTACGGAAGGTTTCCAGCCTCGCCCCGCGGCGATTTCCTTCACGCGGCGCAGAATGCGCCGGTGGCCGAAATGCACGCCATCGAAGTTGCCGATGGAGAGCGCACTGGGTCCGAAATCGGCAGGAATCTCGGCGAGGCTGTGATAGACCAGCATGCTTATTGCGTCCCCGCCACCTGGATTTCAAGGCCGTCGTAGGCCAGGCGGATGTGCGGCGGCAACATGCTTTCGGCGCGTTCGTGCCCCAGGTCGTGGCAGATGTGCGTGAAGAATGTCCGTTGCGGCCCGAGACGCTCTACGGTGCGGGTGGATCGCTCCACGGTGGAGTGCGTAGGGTGCGGCTTATAGCGGAGGGCATCAAGGAATAGCACGTCGAGGCCGCCGAGCATGGCGATGGAGGATTCGGGGATGTCGCTGTGGTCGGTGAGGTAGGCCGCGCCGCCGAAGCGAAAACCGTAAATCATGTGGCTGCCGTGCAGCACGGGCACGGGTTGAAACTCCATGCCAAAAAGATCGAAGGCCGTGCCGTCCATGACGCGAGCCTCCAGCTTCGGGACATTCGATTCTTTGCGGCCGCCGTCGAAGATGTACTGGAAGCAGCGCTGGATTGCGGCCATGGTTTCGGGCGCGGCGAAGATGGGGATCTGTCCCTTCTGCCGGTAGTTGAAGGGGCGCACGTCGTCCAGGCCCATGAGATGGTCGGCGTGGGAGTGCGTGAAGAGTACCGCGTCCAGGTGAGTGATGCGGGCGCGCAACGCCTGCGTGCGGAAATCTGGCGTGGTATCGATCAATACGTTATGCCCTTCGTAGCTCAGCAGGATCGAGGGCCGTAGGCGGTTATCCCGCGGATCGCTGGAAGTGCAAACGTCGCAATGGCAGCCGATGGTAGGGATGCCGACGCTTGTCCCGGAGCCCAACACCGTGATCTTGCAGGGGGGTGATGGCATTCAGGCTTTCTGGGCCGCGGCCTTCGCCACCTCGTCGGACACCTGCACAAAGCGGAAACGGAGTTCGGTGAGGGAATTCTCCAGCATGCGATTCTCTTCCAGGCTGAGATTACCCTTGGTCTTTTCGAGCAGCATGGCCATCAGGTCGATGGTGTGACGCGCCAGCATCAGGTCGGGCTCCGGCTTCTCTCCTTCGCCGTAGTGCATCAGGCCGAGCTGAAGTTCGCATTGGGTCCGCAGAGAGAGCGTCAAGAAAAGAAAGGATGGCGGGGGCAGCGGCATGCGCGGCGCCTCCTGCTGGGATTCGTTGAGTACTTCGTCGCTCATCGAATCTATTTTATAACGCGGTGTGGCTAAAACTGTGTTTTGCGAGTCTTATGAGGTGTGAAGTGTCTTCTTGCCTTACTGATTGTGAGCGGATTCATCCATGCGCAGTCCCTGGAGCGAAATCGAATTACCCTGAGCGGCGGCTGGGCCCGGCAACTGTTGGGGGAGCCGTTCGAGCGGCAGACAGCGCCGGCCGTCGGTCTGTCTTACGGATACCGGCCGCTGAGGTTCCTGGAGGTTGAGGGGGGCGTTCTAGTCGCGCTGCATCCCGGCGGCCAACTGTGCAACGCGCACGCGTGTTACGACCCCTTCGACCGCTACCTCTGGGTTCCGTTCGGCGTGCGTTTTATCGCGCCGCTCTCGGCGGGCCGATTCGAGCTTTCGGCCGGCGGCGGCGGGCTTTACGAAAACTATGCAACCGGCGAGTTCGATCCCTTCACCGGCAGCAGCGACGGCCGTAGCGGTTGGGGCGGTTACTTTACGGGCGGTGCCGCCGCGCCTCTGGATCACCGACACCGCTATTGGATTGGCGTCACGCCGCGTATCATTCTGGCCAACCCTCGGTACGCCCGCGACCGGTTTTTCACGATCACGGGCGACTTTAGTTTCCGATTTTGAGACTCAGTATGACTTGGCGATGACGGCGCGTTGGGATACAGTCTCTCCGGTGACGATGCACTTCCCGGGCCCGTCGTATTCGTCCACCAGCGGGATGTTGCGCACGGTCGTTTTGAATTCCTTCAGGCGGGCGTCGCAGATGGGATCGTCTTTGATGTGTGCCATGACGAATTTGCCGCCGCCCTTTTCCGCGGTGGCGTCCTTGAGGATGGATTCGACTTCCTCGATAGAATTCGCCAACACGGTGTTGGCCTTCAGGCGGTCCTTTGCGCGCGTGAACAGAGTGGTCTGGATATCCGCCAGGGTCTCGGACAATTTGCCGGAGAGCGCGGACTGGTCGATGGGCTCTTTGGTGCCCGTGTCGCGGCGTTTGAGCACGATCTTGCCGCTGGCGAGATCGCGCGGGCCCAGCTCGAGCACTGTGGGAACGCCACGCCGCTCCCAGTGGAAGAACTTCGCGCCTGGCGATTGTCCGTCGCGGTCGTCCACCTTAGCACCGACTTCGGCGGCGATGCGATGCGCGGCTTCCAGCACCTGCGCGCGCTCTTCGTCCTTGCGGTAAATGGGCACGAGGACGGTCTTGATGGGCGCGAGTTTGGGCGGCAGCATGAGGCCCTTGTCGTCGGAGTGCGTCATGATCAGGCCGCCGATGAGGCGCGTGGAGACGCCCCAACTGGTCTGCCAGACGTATTCGAGTTGGCCTTCCTTGCTCTGGAATTGCACGTCGAATGCCTTGCCGAAGTTCTGGCCGAGGTCGTGGCTGGTGCCGGCCTGTAGCGCCAGGCCGTTCTGCATCATGGCTTCGATTGAGTAGCTGCGTAGGGCACCGGCGAACTTCTCGGCGCGCGATTTTACGCCCTTGATGACCGGCATGGCCATAATGTCCTCGGCCACTTCGGCGTAGAGATCGAGAATGCGTAGCACTTCTTCGAGCGCTTCCTCATGGTTCGAGTGGGCGGTGTGGCCTTCCTGCCAGAGAAACTCGGTGGTGCGCAGAAACATGCGGGTGCGCAGTTCCCAACGGATCACGTTGGCCCACTGATTCAGAAGCATGGGGAGATCGCGCCAACTGTGAATCCATTTGCCGAAGAAGTGTCCCACGATAGTTTCGGAGGTCGGCCGGATCACGTAGGGTTCTTCGAGTTCCTTACCGCCGGCGATGGTGACGACCGCCAGTTCGGGGGAGAAGCCTTCGACATGCTCCGCTTCCTTGCGCAGGAAACTCTGCGGGATGAGGAGGGGAAAGTAGACGTTCTGATGATTGGACGCTTTGAAGCGCTGGTCAAGTTCGCGCTGCAGCACTTCCCAAACGGCGTATCCGTTGGGTTTGATGACCATGCAGCCTTTGACGATCTCGGCCGGTTCGGCCATATCGCCTTGCAGTACGACATCCTGATACCAGGCGGCAAAGTCCTGCGCGCGTGCGGTGATTGGAGATTCAGCCATATGAGAGGTGTAATCTTCCAGTGTGGCATATGTGCATTCGCCGATTGAAGAAGAGTGCAGCGGTGTTTCGAGGCGGTGATCGACGCTCCGTTAGGGTGTTCGAATTGCGGCGGGGATCCGTTGGGGTCGCGACCCGATTGGGCCGCGACCATAACGGAGCGCCGGTTTGTTTTAGAAATACAGCTTCATTGCCATCTGGATGATCCTCGGGGCGCCGAAGGTGGTGATTTGGCCGAAGGTGGCGCTGCTGCTGAGACTGGTGACGGGATTGTTCCAGTTGGCGTGGTTCAGGATGTTAAAGAAGTCGGAACGGAACTCGAGCTTCAATCGCTCGCGAACGGCGAACCGGCGGCTGATGGCGATGTCAAAATTCCTCTGGCCAGGCCCGTAGAGGGAGTTGCGGCCGAGATTGCCGAACTGGCCAACGGGGGCAAAGGCAAACGCGTTAAAGTTCAGGTATTGCCCAACGGCCTTCGGGGAACCGTAGACCTGGTCCGGCGCGACGACGTTGGGGCGGTCGAGGTTCTGGCCGCTTAGTGAGTTATCCTTGCCGTCGGTGACCTGGATGGGGTTGCCGGTGAACAGACTGATAATCGGCGAAACCTGCCAGTCTTTGGTAATGAAGCGGGCAGGACCGCCACCGGCTCCCGGGCTGAGGAACACGAAGGAAGTGGTCAAGGAGTGCCGGTGATCGAAGCCGCAATTCCCGCGCTCTCCACTGGCGCGGTTCAGCGGATTCTGGTAGAGCGTACCCGCCAGTTCTCCGGCAAAATCCCATGAGCTGACACAGTGGCTATAAGTGTACGTGGTGAGCAGTGTGAAGTGCTGCGCCATGCGCTTTTCGGCCTTCAGCAATAGCCCGTGATACGCGGAGTTGGCGCCATCGTCGCTCTGCTGGATGTTGCCGTAGTACTGGCCAAGCGTAGGATTGACGAGAGAGGTCAGGCGGCGGGCATTGGTGTTGCTGGTGCTGGCGCCAGCGGTCGGTATGGCATAGTTGACGTCCGTGGAACCCCAGATATGCCTGGAGGCGTTCCCCAGATAGTTGGCGGTCACCAACCAGTTCCTGCCCACCTGACGCTGGTAACTCAGGTTCCACTGCATCATATAAGTCACCCTGAGGTCGCCCGGGATACTGATGTAAGCACCGCCAACCGGGAACACCGAGGCGCCGGGGAACGGGTCTCCAACCTTGCCGTTCAACACGTATGTCTTGAACGGATCGGAGAACTGACCGCTGGTGAGAGTAAGCGAAGAGACGTAAGGCGCATTGGTGGTCCACCGCTCGGGATAGAAGAGTTCCGTGGTGTCGTGCATCAGGCCGAAGGATGCACGGATCGTCTGCTTGCCGTCGCCGTTGGGATCCCACACTACGCCGAGACGGGGGGAGAAAGTGGCCCAGTGGGACGCCGTGAGCGCCTTACCGTACTTGTTCTCCGAATCGCCGTAAAAGATCAGGCCCGCAGGAGCGCCGGGGTAAACCGAGCTATGCCAGCCCTGGAGGAAGAGCGGCCAACTGAACTGGTTGCCGCGCCCTTGCTTGTCATAGGCAGGTACGGAGGGCTCCCAGCGGACACCGAAATTGATGGTCAAATGCGACGTCGGTTTGAACGCATCCTGAACGTAGGCGGCCATGACCGTCTGGCGCAGGTAATCGGAGATTACATTGCCATCGGTCAAGCCGGAGAAACGGCCGATTAGCAGGTCCGCCAGTCCATCGCCGCTGGTAGCGCCGTTGAACGTGAACTGACCGTTGGATTGCTGGTGGTTGAAGGAATTGAACTGATCCTTGCGGCCATCGAAGCCGAAAGCGATCTGGTGCTTGCCGCGCATGATGGTGAAGTCATCCGCCAGCTGGTACGTATTGATGTTGAAATTCGAGAATGCACAGGTGCCGCAGCCTACGTTAAATCCGCCTCCCGAGTAGCCGCTTACGCTGAGCTGCGTGTAGTGCGGGTAGTTGATAAACATGTTGACGCCCAGATCGGTCGGGCTGAACAGGTTGGAAGCCGATGCGCGGTTGTTGCGGCGCCGGTCGAATGTGGCGTGGAACGAGTTGACCATCGTGGGGCTGAGGGTATAGGTGTCGCCGATGGTCATGGTTTGGGAACGTTGGTCGTTGCCGGCGGTGCCGGTAGTCAGGGCATTGTGGCCATCGAATAACGAAAGCGCCTTGTAGGTATAGATGAAGTAACGTCCGTAGAACTGTTGTTTGCTGCTGACGTTGTAGTCGATTCGGCCGATCACCTGGTCGTCCGGGTTGTTGGCGAGATAGCCGAAGAAGGTTTTCCCGCACGGGTCGGTGGAGGTGGGGATGTAGCTCGACGCCAACTTAAGACCGGCGGCATCGAATGTGGATTTGGGAATCTGATTGTTGGGGTATACGACGCCGCTGGCGTCCTTTAGCGCTCTTGCCGAGGCCAGACAGCCGCCGTTTGCCTTTGAGCCATCCACCACGCTGAAATCGCCGTTCAGTGTAGCCGCGGTCGGCGTATAAGCGATATTCGACGCGGGATCGCTGCGTTGACGGGTTCCCTGATAGCCTGCGAAGAAGAACAGCTTGTCCTTGAGGATGCGGCCGCCTGCGACGCCGCCAAACTGGCTCCGCTTCAGGGTGTCGCGCACCGGTGTCCCCGCCGTTCGGGCATTCAGATCGCCATTGCGGAGGAACTCGAAGACGTCGCCGTGGAAGGCGTTGGCGCCAGACTTGGTCACGATATTGACTACACCGCCGGGGTGCAGTCCGTATTGCGCCGGCAACCCGTTGGTCTGCACACTGAATTCCTGCACCGCGTCCGGAAACGGAATCGGCAGGTTCACGTTGCTGAACGCGTCGTTATTATCGCCGCCATCCAACAGGTAGTTCAAGCCGTTGGCCGCTCCGCCGGCCACGGAAATTGCCACGGAGCCGTTCGACCCACCCATGTTCTTGCTGCCCGTGAGATCGTTCCCATTGACATTCATCGTCTGGGTGGCGACCCCGGAGAGCATCAGCAGAGAGGTAAGATTGCGGCCGTTGAGCGGCAGGTCCACGATTCTCTGCTGTTCGATGACATGGGAGATGGAGGAATCCCTGGTCTCCACCATGCTGGCGCCGGCCTGCACCTCCACCGTCTCGGTCAACGCGCCAACCTGCAGGGCAACGTTCTGGGTGAGGTTTTCCGCTACCTGCAGAACGATGCCGGTCTGCGAGTAGTTCTTGAAGCCGTTCGCCTGCACCTCAAGGCGGTAGGGACCGGTCGGTAGATTGTTAAACGTATAGCGGCCCTCCGCAGACGTGGGCGCCGTATGGACGGTACCCTTATCGGTTTCGGTCATTCGCACGGTTGCGCCCGGAACGGAGCTTCCGCTCTGGTCCGTGACCGTGCCGCTGACGCTGCCGACAGCGACGGCCTGTCCGAAGACTACCGAAGCCGATGCGAAGGCCAGTAAGAGAATTGTTGCAAAGCGAGACATAATCGATGCTCCTCCTAGAGCGTCACTCCACCCGGACCGTGAGGTCCTGCCTTGTATACAACCGGCCCCAGTTCTTATTGCGCTGCGGCCTTGATCGTGTGAGTTGGGGTTGGTTCCAGGAATCGTCGTCGGGCTGGCCGTATGGGCGGCTTGTGCACTGGAGACGGGCGGTTGGACAATGATCTTCGCGTCGGGGCGGCCACCAACGGCCACCCGTTTCCAAGAAGACGACATGGTTCCCCTCTGAAACAGCTAGTCCACCAAAAGTTGTATCTAGTCTACAGTAAAAAAGCGGACAATTGTATGGCCCGTTTCACCTGATGAGATTGGTTAACTCGAGACCGGCCGCCCTGCTTACACTCCGTACTTTTCGCGCAGCACCTTCATGTGGTGCAGCTCGTGCCCTGCGATCACGTAGGCTGCCGCGCGGACGCTCATCGGGTTTCCATTGGCGATTCCCTCGCGCGACCAAGCCTCCTCGCCGAGCCCGCGGAACATGAGCAAGGTGCTGGCGCGGACCGCCGCGAGTTCTTCCTGCAAATCCGCCCACGGGCGGCTATCGAAATGCGCGGCGGCGACGTAGTCGTCCTGCTCGAAGCCCGGCAGATTGGTGCGGTCGTTGCGGGCGAAGCGCAGTGCGCGATAAGCGAAGACACGCTCGGTATCGATCATGTGCCCTACCGCCTCGCGAACGCTCCACTTTCCCGGAGCATAGCGCTTCAGGGAATCTGCTTCGGACACTGCCCTGAGCTGGCCGAGCGTGCCGCCGAATCTGGCTGGCGAGAGCGGCAAGGACGTTGCCGTCCGGCACCAGATCCACGTAGCGGCTGTAATAGGCTGCGTGTTCGGAAGATGCGGGTTTGGAGATCAGAAGGTCAGGCATAGTCGTTATGTTACATTGAGGTGAAATCGCTTCTCCAAGCCAATGAATTCCGAGACTGCCGGCGAAAAGTTCCAACAACTGGTAGCGATCATGGCGCGCCTTCGCGGTCCGGGCGGCTGCCCGTGGGATCGCGAGCAGACCTTCGACAGCATCAAGCCCTTCACGCTGGAAGAGACCTATGAAGTGCTGGACGCCATCGACCATCGCGATTGGGGCGAACTGGCGCAGGAGCTGGGCGATTTCATGCTGCAGGCCGTGTTCTACGCGCAGATGGCGAGCGAGCAGCAGCTCTTCCGCATCGAGGACGCGCTGGATGCGATCAACCAGAAGCTGGTGCGCCGCCACCCGCATGTTTTCGGCGAGGAATCGGCAGGCTCGGCCGACGAGGTCCTATCGATTTGGGGACGCGTGAAGGATTCCGAGCCCAAGGCGGAACGGAAAAAGACTGCCGGGTTGCTGGGGGGCGTGCCGCGGGCGCTGCCGGCGCTGGTGGAAGCGCAGCAGATCGCTTCGAAGGCCGCGGGCGCTGGGTTCGATTGGGAAAATGCCGAGCAGGTGCTGGACAAACTCAACGAGGAATTGGGCGAGTTCGCGCAGGCGCGCCGCAACGCCGCGCAGGACGAGTTGGAGGACGAGCTCGGCGACATGCTGTTCGTGCTGGTGAATCTGGCGCGCTTCGTGAAGGTGGATCCCGAGCAGGCACTTCGCCGGACGAACGCGAAATTCCGCACCCGCTGGAGCCATATCGAAGCCCGCCTGGGCGAACAGGGCCGCAAGCCGGAAGACGCAACCATCGACGAGATGGAGGCCCTTTGGCAGGAAGCGAAGTGCAAGTAGCCCAGATCGAGATCCGCCAGTTGTTTCAACTCGAGGAATTTGGCGCGATCTTCGAGATGCAGAAGTCCATCTGGAGCTACGCCGACAGCGAACTTGTCCCGATGCGCTTTCTGGCGGTGGTGGCCAAAGTGGGCGGCCATGTGTTCGGCGCGTTCGACGGCTCCCGCATGATCGGCTTCTGTTTCGCCATCCCCGGCATTAAGCCGGCGGGACGCCCCTACCTGCACAGTCACATGCTAGGCGTGCTGCCGGAGTACCGCAACGCGCAGATTGGCCGGCGGCTGAAGCTCCGCCAGCGTGAGGACGCCCTGGCGCGCGGCATCGCGCTCATCGAGTGGACCTTCGATCCGCTGGAACTCAAGAACGCATTTCTCAATATTGAAAAGCTGGGCGCCATCGTGCGGGTTTACAAGGAAAACCAGTACGGCACCACCACGCAGCCCTTTGCACGGCGGCCTGCCTACGGATCGCTGCACCGCCGAATGGTGGATCGATTCGCCTCGGGTGCAGCGCGATTTTGAGCGGGAGCATGGAGGAGATCGGCCGGGAGGCCTGTCCGACCCGGATCGCGTATCCGCTCGATATTGCGGTGATCCGGCAGCAGGACAATGCCCGGGCGCGTGAAATCCAGGCGAGCAATGCGCGGCTTTTCCTGGATGCCTTCGCGCGCGGCCTGGCAGTCACCGGCTTCGAGCGCACGGCGACCGAAGGCGTCTATCTTCTGGAACCATGGCAATGAAACTCGACCGCGTCACGCTGCACCAGATCCGTATGCCTCTGGTGCACTTCTTCGAGACCAGCTTTTCGCGTACGTACAGCCGCGACATCATTCTGGTGGAAGTATCGGGCGACGGCCTCACCGGATGGGGCGAAGTCACGGCAGGGGAAAATCCCTTCTATAACGAGGAATGGACCACTTCCGCCTGGAGCATCCTGCACGATTACGTCGGTTCCGCGGGTGCTTGGCAAGACGCTGAATTCATCCGAGGATGTTTTTCCCCTGACCGCCCACATACGGGGTCACAACATGGCGCGCGGCGGACTGGAAGCCGCTGTCTGGGACCTGGAAGCGCGTATGCGGGGCGTCCCGCTGTGGCAGCAGATCGGCGCGGGCGCCCGTAAGGAGATTCCGTGCGGTGTCTCCATCGGCATACAGGATTCGGTGGAGCAACTGTTCGAAAAGATCGAAGTGGAACTCGCCGCGGGCTATCAGCGCATCAAGATGAAGATCAAGCCCGGTTGGGACGTGGACGTGGTGCGCCGCGTGCGCGAACGCTTCCCCACGATCAAGCTGATGGTAGATGCCAATTCGGCGTATACGCTGGCCGATACCGACCATCTGCGCAAGCTGGACGAGTTCTACCTGATGATGATCGAGCAGCCGCTGGCTCACGACGACATCATCGATCACGCCACGCTCCAGGCGAAGCTCGAAACGCCCATCTGTTTGGACGAGTGCATCCGCACGGCGCATCATGCCGAGCAGGCCATCCAACTGCGCGCCTGCGGCATTATCAACATCAAGCTGGGACGGGTGGCGGGATTCGGCCAGGCAAAGCGCGTACACGATATCGCGCAGGCGGCCGGAATTCCGGTGTGGTGCGGCGGCATGCTGGAAGCGGGAATCGGGCGCGCGCACAATATCGCGCTGGCCAGCCTGCCCAATTTCGTACTTCCGGGCGACGTCTCCGCCAGCAAGCGTTATTGGAAGCAGGACATCATTCAACCCGCTGTGGAGACCACTCCGCAGGGCACGATTGCGCTGCGCGATGAGGCGGGTTTCGGGTACGCGCTGGATTTGGATTTTATTCGCAGCATTACGGTGAGGGAAGAGGCTCTGGGAGACAGGCCAGGAGGCCTGTCTTACCAGCGATGAATCCGTTTCTTTCACTGCTGCGGACGAACCACAATTACCGCAATACCTGGATCGGCCAGGTGGTGAGCGAGGTCGGCGATCATTTTAATAACGTCGCCGTTTTTGGCCTGGTGCTGGCCCAGACCCACAACGGTATGGTAGTGACCGGTGTGATGCTGGCGCGCGCCATTCCGGCGATCCTGGCAGGGCCGCTGGCCGGAGTGCTGCTCGACCGCTTGGACCGAAAGCGCATGATGATTGCGAGCGACCTGCTGCGGGCGGTGGTCGCGCTGGGTTTCATCCTCACCGTAAACCGTACCGAAACCTGGCTGATTTACCTGCTGAGCGGATTGCTGATGGCAGCCTCGCCGTTTTTCACCAGCGGGCGAGCGGCGATTTTGCCGTCGATCGCCACCAAAGAGGAACTGCACACCGCCAATTCGCTGACCCAGACGACGCAGTGGACGACGCTCTCGATTGGAGCGTTTCTGGGTGGGGCGAGCGTCACGCAGTTCGGCTTTAAGATCGCATTTATTGGCAATTCGCTCTCTTTTCTGATCTCCGCGTTGTGTATCTCGCGGCTGTTTCTGCCGGGCCGGGGTTTTCGCCCGCCGCGCGCTGCGGTTACGGAATCCGAAGTGGTGCGTCCGTGGCATGAATACATGGAAGGACTGCGCTATATGCGCAGCCGGCCGCTGATTCTGGGTATCGGTATGATTGCGGTGGGCTGGGCGACGGGCGGAGGCGCGGCGCAGATTTTGTTCAGCATTTTCGGCGAACTGGTTTTCAACCGAGGTCCGGCGGGGATCGGCACCATCTGGGGCTGCGCCGGCGTCGGCCTGGTGATCGGGGGCGCAGTCGCTTACAAGATCGGGCCGCGATTGAGTTTTGCGAACTACAAGCGCACCATCGTGGTCTGTTACATCTGTCACGGCGGTTCGTATATTCTGTTCAGCCAGATGCGCAATTTCGCTTGGGCGCTGGTGTTCATTGCGGTTTCGCGGGCCGCGGTGGGCGTGAGTTCCACGTTGAACATGATGCAGCTCTTGCGTCATGTGGCGGACGGGTATCGGGGCCGCGTCTTCGCTACCATCGAATCCATGCAATGGAGTGTGATGATGCTGTCGATGACGCTGGCGGGAATCGCGAGCCAGCACTGGGATCCGCGCACGATCGGGGCGATCGCGGGCGCGCTGAGTTCGACGACCGCGATATTCTGGGGCTGGGCGCACGTGACGGGCCGGCTGCCTGAGCCAGCGCGTGAAGGCGTGGAGCCCGAGGAGATCGAAGTCCATGGGGAGCCGGCGGGTGAGAAGAATAGTTGGGCCACAGATGAACGCAGATGAACGCAGATAACAGCCTTGCGGGGAAGACGATTCTCGTTACCGGGGCGGCCAAACGTATTGGGCGCGGGATCGCGTTGCGCCTGGCGGAAGAGGGCGCGCGCGTTGCGATCCACTACAACCGGTCCGAGGAGGATGCGCGGCGTACGGCGCATGAATGCGGGGGTGCGGAGTTGTTCCGCGCGAACCTGGAATCCGTGCCGGAGATCAAGCGCATGTTCGGCGAGGTGGAGCAGCGGCTGGGGCGGCTCGACGGTCTGGTGAACAATGCCGCGCGTTTTACGCGGTTCGATCCGCTGGAGATCACGGAGAAGGATTGGGACTTCATCCACGACGGTCAATTTGAAGGCCGTCTTTTTCTGCTGCCAGCAGGCGGCGCTGCTGATGAAGCGGCAGGGCGGCGGACGGATCGTCAATATGAGTTCGCTGGGCGGCATACGGCCGTGGGCGGAGCATGCGCATTACTGCGCGTCGAAGGCCGGCGTGATCATGCTGACGCGCGCGCTGTCGAAGGCTTTCGCTCCCGAGATCACGGTGAACTCGGTGGCCCCCGGAGTGATTCCGTTTGACGACATCGACGAGCGCGGCAAGCGGATGATCGAGAATACTCCCGCGCAGCGCGGAGGGACGCCGGCCGAGATTGCCGACGCGGTGGTGTATTTCCTGAAAGCGTCGAATTTCGTTACAGGTCAAATGATCGCGGTGGATGGCGGGCTCGAGCCAAAGATAACGTTCGGCGAGAGTAGACGGAGGCGGGTGCCGGATGTAAACTCTTAAGGTCGGCGCATTGGGTTAGCCCGCCGGATGGGGACGGTTGCGCTGCCAGGAGGAGATTTCCCCGAAATTTCAGTGTTTTGCGAGTGGAGGACTCTAACAAACTAATGAATCGGACAGTATCGAGTTTAGCTTTGGCTTTAATGGTCTGCGCCGTGTCACCGGCCGCAACTATTTCTACTACATTGACGGTGAATGCGACGGCGGCTGCTTGGCGTTTCGGGTGCCACCATTAACGGCACCGCAAGTTTTACAGGCGGCATCGGGAGCGGCACCATATCGGCGACCGTCCCCCTCTCAGCCCTATTTTCGGACCCTGCGACAACGACGTTTACGATCACTGGTCTGACTGGCGGTAATCTGACAGGCAACATATCGGTGTCGCAGTCGATCCTGACCGGAGGCGCCACTTCCTCTGCCAGCGTGACAGTCACTGTGACTAACGGCACCAGCACCTATCGTAGGTGCGACTGGAACTTTCAAACTCACCGGCAGCGTCACGGGTGACATCGCTGAGTGGTTTCAAGCTCACGAACTTCACCGGTTCCGGCACGATCACCACCGGCGGAACGGGCGGCGGCGGCGGTACGCCGGTACCCACCATCACCGCCGTACAGGATGCGGCCAGCAACACTCCGAATATCGCGCAGGGCAGCATCTTCATCGTCAAGGGCAGCAACCTCTCGGCGAGCGGGTATACTCCGTTTGCCCCGCCGCGTCCTACACAGTCCAGCGGCGTTAAAGTCACCTTCACGCCGGTCGCCGGCGGCGCCGGCACGGACGCGTATCTGGTCTACCTTTACAATCAGGGCGGCGTGAACCAGATCGCTTGCATTCTGCCTTCCACGGTCGCCGTCGGCAGCTATAACGTGACGGTCACCAATGGCACGGCCAGCACCCCGGTTGTCGCGCAGGTGGTGGCCAACAAGATCGGCCTGTTCACGCAGGATTCGAGCGGCAGCGGACTGGCTTCGGTGCAGAATTACATTTCGGCTACGACGGTCGATTTGAACCGCTTGACGACGGGTTCGGTCAGCGGCATCACGATTTCTCCCGCCAAACCGGGCCAGGCCGTGATTGCTTACGGTACGGGCCTCGGCGGCTACGCCGCGGGCGACAATACGGCTTCGCCACTATTCGATTTCCGATCCAGCCTGGACATCAAGGCGGTAGTGGGCGGCGTGAGCATTCCGGTGGATTACGCGGGCCGCGCGGGCTACGCCGGTGAGGACCAGATCAACTTCACCCTGCCCGCCAATATTCCGACCGGCTGCGCCGTCACCCTTGCAGATTTCGGTAGGGGGCAAGCTCAGCGCGCCCACATCCATCGCGATCGCGCCGGATGCCAGTTCGACTGCTTGCGTGATGCCCGGCTTCACCACACAACAGTTGCAAAACTTCGATAACGGTGGAACTTACACCGCCGGAAGTTTCGCGATCACTCAGTTTGCGGTGACAATACCAGGTACCGGGATTGGTACGGGCACTTTCAAGACGAACGGGATCAGCGGAGGGTTCATCCAACTGAGCGGCTTCCAGTTGGCGAGCGCCTCGCAAGTGAACCCGACCATCAACCAGCAGGGAAGCTGCACGGTCAGTCAATCGGTGAGCGGCACCGGTTCGACTGCTTCCAGCGGCACGATCAATTACCTGGACGCTGGTACGGTGACCATTACGGGTCCAGCCGGTTCCAGCCTGAACAACCAAGCGCTGAACAAGGCCAACAACATCTATTCCTATACGAATATTGAGGGCGCCGGACTCCCCACCATACCCGGCCAGCCGAATTTCTCACTGCCGGCTGGAGATTACACTCTGAATGGCGGCGGCGGCACCGATGTCGGGACCTTCAACACCAAGTTGACCCTCTCGCCTCTGCTCACCGTGACTGGCGGGTTGCCAAACTCGGTTACGCGGAGTGCGGGAGTGACGCTCAACTGGACCGGCGGAAATGCATCCGATCTGGTGGAGATTATCGGCTCTTCCTCCACGAGCACGGGCAGCGGGACCAGCACCGTTACCACCACCACTTCGTTCATCTGTCTGACTACGGCGGGAGCGAAGACGTTCACCGTCCCAGCTTCCGTCCTCAACCAGTTGCCGGCCAACGCCAATGCCTCTTCAGGTCTGCTGGAGATCGCCTCCGGCAACTACTCCACCACGTTTAGTCCGACCCTGAAGACTGGTTCCGGGGGCACGATTCCGAGCTTCTTCGGCAATTTCGTCGGGGTCGGTAACTCCGTAACCTATCAGTAACCGCGCAGCAAATAGCGCACTTCTTCCTCCCGTATACTGGAGGGAGAAGTGCGCTTTCCTTTTCGACTGGCCTGGAACAGTACGGCGTCGTACGTGGGGCTGCTTGCGGCCTCGTTCGGCCTTGCCCTCTTCATCAGTTACATCTTCGGTCCGCAAATCAACGACTACGCTTACGACAGTATGTTCCGCGCCTACCGGCCGGCGAAAATTGCGCCGCCGGAATCCGTGGTGCTGGCGATCGACGAACTGACCCTGATGGATTGCGAGCGGAATTCGCGGGATCCGCCGGCCCATGGCCCGCGCGCTGAGCCTGCTCGCTCCGGTCAAGCCGAAGGCGGTGGCGGTGGACGTGATTCTGGCCGACCGCAACCCTGCAGAGGATGCCGCGCTGGCCGAGGCATTTCGCGCGACACCGAATCTGGTGCTTTCCACGGAACTGATCGACGGCGGGCGCATTTGGGAAGATCCGCGGCCGGAGTTCGCCGCCGGCGCCAGGCTGGGACACGTCTCCACGCTCATGGATAAGGATGGCGTGACGCGATCCATCCTGATCGATCAGCATAACGCGCGGGTGCGGCGGCGGGCGCTGGCGCTGGAGGCGTTCCTGCTGAGCCGCGGCGTCGCCATGCCCCGCGAATCACTCACGTTCACACGCTTTCGCGGCGGCCTGGTCGAGCGCGGAGATTCAGGCAGGCGATGTCACCATCCCGGTGCTGGAGGACCGGCGCGAACACCGCCGCCTCATGCGCGTGCACTTCCTCCCTCCCGAACTGGCCGTGCCTCGCGTCTCCATGAAGCGGTTGCTGGACGATCCGTCGCTGGCCGCGCAATTCGCGGGCAAGGTGGTCTTCGTAGGGGTCACCGCCAATTCGGAGATCCACGACCGTCTGTTTACGCCATTCGGGCTAACCCCGGGGACGGAGATCAATGCGGCCGCGTTCGAAACCATGGCGCAGGGCATGTTCCTCACCGATGTGGGCACGCTGTGGGAAAACCTGATCGCGCTTGCCCTGCTGGTGGCTATCGGCCTGGCATTTCGCCATCTGCCCGGATGGTGGGCCTACGGCGCGGGCGGCCTGTTGTTGATGGGCGCGATCCTGATTCCGTACGTCTTTTTCCTCAACCAGCGCGTTTTTCCGTTTGCGACTTGTTCCTGGTGGCATGGCTGGGCACGCTGACGGCCGCCTCCTACTATCACCTGGTGGTGCGCCGCAACCTGAGCATCGAACAGGCGTCGCGCGAGCGGTATCAGCAGGCGATGCACTTTGTGACCCACGAGATGCGCACGCCGCTATCGGCCATACAGGGCTCGAGCGAACTGATTTCGCGCTATTCCGCTGACGGAGGAGAAACGCAAGCAGATCGCCCTGCTGATCAACTCCGAATCCAAGCGTCTGGCGCGCATGGTGGAGATCTTTCTCAACGTGGAACGCCTGTCCGCCGGGCAGATGGAACTCAAGCGCGAGGCGATTGGCGTGAAGCAGATGCTGGAGGTGTGCGTGGAACGCGTGCGCCCGCTCGCCGAGCGCAAACACATCGGCATCACATTGGACCCCGTGCCGGAGGACCTGAACCTCACAGGCGACCGGGAACTGGTGGAGTACGCTTGCTACAATCTACTTACGAATGCGGTGAAGTATTCACCGCAGCGTACCGAGGTAACAGCCTCCGCCCGGAAGGATGATCACTGGATTCATATCGCGGTCAAGGATCAGGGAATCGGTATGGACCAGAAGGAAGTGAAGCAGATCTTCCAGAAGTTCTACCGTACGAAAAAGGCGGAAGAATCGGGTGAAGCGGGCACCGGAATCGGGCTATCCATCGTCCAACAGATCGTGGAACAGCACGGCGGACGGATTGAAGTGACCAGCAGGCCGGGGGCCGGCAGTTGCTTCACGGTGGTAATGGCGGCCCGCGCGGCAGCCGGCGTGTCCGCGGCGGCAGAACGACACTGATGCAGAAACTACTCCTAGTCGAAGACGATCCGAACCTACAGTTGACCATCCTCACGGCGTTGGAGGCCCAGGGCTACACGGTGGATGCGGCTTCCACCACGGTCGAGGCGATCGAACGCCTGAACGAGAATTCCTACCCCGTGGTGCTAACCGATATTTATATCGACGAGCGCACGGGCCTGGACGTTTTGGACGCCGCCAAGCGTAAGGACCCGCGGTGCGCGGTCATCCTGATGACGGGACGCGGGACGCGTGGAGACGGTGATGGCGGCGACCAAGGGCGGGGCATTCGAGTATATCGCCAAGCCTTTTGAACTCGACACGCTGTTCGACGCGCTGAGCCGGGCGGAGTCGGCACGCAACGATACAGAGGCCGAAGCCGAGGAAGAGGAACTGCCGGAGAGCGTAATGATCGGCAGTTCGGCCGCCATCGTGGAGATCTACAAAAAGGTGGTGCGCGTGGCGCCGACCGATGCCACGGTGGTGATCGAAGGGCGAAACGGGGACGGGCAAGGAACTAGCGGCGCGCATGATACACGGTCTTAGCCTGCGCGCCAAGCAGGTCTTCGTGCCGGTGGACTGCGCTGCGATCGCACCCTCGCTGCTGGAAAGCGAATTATTCGGCGCGATGCGCGGGGCGTTTACGGGGGCCGACCGCGACCGGGTGGGCGTCTTCGAGGCGGCCAACCGGGGCACGGTCTTCCTGGACGAAATCGGCGAGATCGACAAGAGTTTTCAGGCCAACCTGTTGCGCTTTCTTCAGGAGCGCGAGATCCGGCCACTGGGCGCATCGCGCGCCAAGGAAGTGGACGTCCGGGTGATCTGCGCGACGAATCGAGACCTGCAGCGGCTGGTGGACGAGGGAAAGTTCCGGGAAGACCTGTGGTACCGGTTGAACACGGTCCGCCTGGTGATGCCGCCGCTACGCGAACGGCGCGACGATATCCCGCTGCTGGCGCGATTCTACGTCAATAAGTACAACGGACTGTACCGGCGCGACGTGAGGCTGATGGATTCGGGTGTGCAGGCTCTGCAAGACTACACCTGGCCGGGCAACGTGCGGCAGTTGCAGCATGTCATCGAACGGCTGACGATTCTGGCCGACCGGATCGATCGCGAAACCGTTTTCGACGCGCTCACTGCCATGGAATCGCGCGAGAAGCCGGTAGATACCCTGGCGGACGTGCAGGAAGACAAGATCCGTGAAGTGCTGGCGGCCACCGGCGGGAATAAGAGTAAGGCGGCGCAAATCCTGGGTATCGAACGGAAGACCTTGTATCGCAAACTGGAACGTATGAAGCTATAGTGATGGTAGTACTTTGGTAACATACGGTCCTATTCATGATCGATATCCACAGTCACATCCTCCCCGGTCTGGATGATGGTTCCGAGAGTTTGGAAGAGTCGATCGCTATGTTGCGGCAGGCCGCCGAGGCGGGCACTACCGATATCGTGGCGAGCCCGCATGCCAATCAGGAGTACTTCTTCGATCCGCTGATAGTAGAGCAGAAGATCGGGGAACTGCAGGCGGCTGTGGGAGCTACTCCGCAGATCCATTACGGCTGCGATTTCCACATGACGCTGGAGAATATCGAGGATGCTGTGCGCGTTCCGGCAAGATACTCCATCAACCACCGCGGCTATCTGCTGGTGGAGTTCTCCGATTTCCTGATTCCTAAGACGACTGAAGAGACGTTCGCCCGCATGATTAAGGCGGGTCTTCGCCCCATTGTGACCCATCCGGAGCGGAATCAATTGTTGCAGCGACGGTTGCCGGAGCTGGAGGAGTGGGTGGCGCAGGGGGTCCATATGCAGGTAACGGCGCAATCGCTGTTGGGACGTTTCGGCAGGACGGCGTCAGGATGCGCGCACGAGTTGATGGGGCGCGGGTTGGTGCATTTTCTGGCCAGCGATGCCCACAATACGCGGTCGCGAACTACCGCTTTGGATGAAGCACGAAAATACGTGGACAAGCGATTTGGTCCCGAGGTCGGGCTGAGGCTGTTCGAGGAAAACCCGCGTGCGGCGCTGGCGGGGGTTGCACTGACTGCGGTTCCGCTGCCTGTACGGCGCAAGCCCTGGTACGTGTTCTGGTAGGGCGGCCGCCTAATCCGGAGTACTGGCGAGTATTGGATTGCGTGCGCGCAGAAGTTTGGGAAGCAGGATCAACGCCCCGCCGTAAAGCAGGAGCGAGAGGAACAGCGCTGCTGTGCGATCCTGCTGCAGATCGACCCCAACCATCCGATAGGCGCCGAGGGCCATCACCGGATACACGAGCCGCGCGAATTCGAGGCGCTGCCATCGTGCGGAACTCCAGGCGAGCAGCAGGGCGGCGGCGGAAAGCACCAAAGTGCGCAGGCTGGCGCAATAGGCGTGTGTCGCCTCTGCGCCGAATATCGCGTGATATCCGGACGTGAGCAGACCGGCGGCAATGCCGGATACCAGACAGACTGCCGTGCCGGCAACCAGGACGCGCAGCGCGCGCGAACTCCAACTGGGGGTTACTGCGGCACCGTGGCGGGTTCCGATGGCATAACACAGCGATGCCGTGAAGGCGCCGCTCCATATGGCCCACGGGGCTCCTCCGGGCCACGTACGCGAGCCCAATAACAGGCCCGCCGCCTGCTCCAGAGCGCTCGACGAGGCCAACCCAAGAAGCAGGTAAATGCAGCCGTGGGTCTTTAGTGTCAGACGGTGGAAAATACCGCCCACCCAGATGGCGGCCACGGCGAGCACGCTCCACGCAACGGCAGCCGCGGCGCCGGACAGCAAAATGCGGCTTCCGGCGACGGCCAGCAGGATACCGAACGTGGAATAGGTGTGGAAGTTGCGCCCATGTTCCTCGCCTCCGCGGTCGAGCATCAGGAAGGAAACCAGGTAGCAGGCGGCGGCGCAGATCAATGCGAGCAGTGCCAACGCGGGCGCGATGCGGGCGTCGTGACTGGTGACCTGCAGCCCGCCGCCGACACTGATGAGGAAGGCCAGCGCGCACTGCGCCGTTTCAAACCAGGTGAAGGTGAAACCGCGCAGCAGGGTACGCACGATGGCGCCGGAGAGGTAGATGGCCAGCAATGCTACTTGCATGCCGAGTAGAGCCGCATGCGGGATGGCGGCATAGCCTTCCGGCAGACCGCGTTCGTTGGTCACCAGCCAGGTGGCCAGCAGCACCGCCAGATCGGCTACGACGGCCGCGAGCCAGCGCTCGCTCAGCCAGTGATTCAGGCAGGCGGAGACTTCCATGGCCAGGGCGATGGCCAGGAACACGAGAGTGAACGGCAGAACGTCGTGGGTGGCGAACAGTAATGCCGCGCCGGTTCCGAGCCCGGCCAGCGTGGCGAAGGTGGCGACAATCCGCAGGTCGTTGCGCCAGGAGACGGCCAACCCGAAGAGCGTGAACGCCAACAGGAGAGCGCCCGCCGTCCAGGTAGAGATGGTGTGGAAACGCGTCGTGGCCTCGAAGAGGAGAGGCGAGAGCACCAGAACACTGGTCAGGCTGCACACGGCGGTTTCCAGGCGGTGCGGGGATCGGGTGCGCACCGCCGAGAGCAGCCACAGCATGGCGTAAAGCAGCCCAATGGCGACTCCCATTTTGGGCGAGAGGCTGCCCGATTCGGTAACTGCCCGGAGCAGGTAGGCGCCTGCCAGGCCGAGCAGTCCCCGCCCCAGAACGGGCAGGACTGAAGCAGGAGAATCCAATAGCTCGGGCGGCTGAGGCGGCTCGACTGCTGCCGGGGCTGGAATGGCAGCCCCGGCAGATAACCCAATCGCCAATTCCATGCGGGCTACGCGAGCCTGAAGGTCGTGGACCTCAGTCGCGAGCGCTTCCCACTCCGGTTGTGGCATGCAAGCTCCTCAGGCTTTCAAGAGCCTCGCTCTCCTGCCACGGGGGCAGGATTTTGACAAGCACGAAAAAGATGACAAAAGGCAGCAGCATGAGCGCGATTGCCGCGAGCAGCCCTTCGCGGGTGACCAGGTCGACTTTGTAAGTGGTGTAGCCCAGGAAACTCTTGGAGAACAACTGGCCGCCGATCACCACATTCCAGCGCATGGCGAAGATCCCCACCATGGTCAATGAACACGCCGTCACGTACATCGTGCGCCGTGCGGCCTCGCTGAACTTCCAGAGTTGATTGGCCGCCAGCAGCGCGAGTGGAACCAGCGTACCCAGTCCGATCTGCAGCACGACGTGGGAGTACCAGAGGCGCGTATGCACCATGAAATCGAGGCTGCGGAAGCTCTCGTCGCTTTCGTAGGTGCGGTGGATCAGGTCCAGCATTTCCAGCGTGAAATCGATGACGAAGGTGTAGAACAGGTACTTGGCGATCGTGTCCACGCAGCGCATGTCGATAGGCATCTTCTTCAGCTTCATGGAGCCCATGTAGAGGAGTTGAACCGCCGCGATGCCGGACACCATCGCGGAAAACAGGAACACGATGGGCATGAGCGGCGTGCTCCACCACGGGTTGGCCTTGATGGAGCCGAAGATGAAGCCGACATAACCGTGGAGCATGAATGCCGAGGGAATGCCGATCACGGTGACCGCATAGCCCACCTTGTCGTCAATATTGCGGGCTTCGGGACTGACGTTCATCGAGCCGAGGGTGAGCGCACGGTAGATCCACCGCAAAATGCCTTTCGAGGATTGCGCCAGGCGTACGATATCGGCGCGATAGTCCAGCCAGATTTCCAGTAGCAGCACCACGGTGAGATACCACAGGTAGACGAAGCCGAACATGGCCATGGCCGACGAGCGGTGGGGCGTGGTGTACATTTCGAAGGAGCGTTCGGGGTGGCCGAGGTGGAGCTGCAGAGGAAGTGGCGCCACCAGCAGAAACGAGAGGGCCGTGAGGAGCGCCAGACGGTATGTGGGGCGCACCGCCTCCACTTTGAAGACGCGCTCCAGCGACGCCAGGATGAAGGCGCCGGCCACCAGTCCGGTGACGAACGGGTAGAGCACGATCAACACGCTCCACTGGAACTCCACTTCGTTGGGGTACATGAAGCCGTCTACGCCAGGAATCATCGCTTCGCTCCTTATCGCACCGAGCCGTCGAGGTTTTTGTAATAGACCTTGGCTTCCGTTGCCATGTTCGGTTTCAACACGGTGACTTTGTTTTCGCGGAGAAACTCGTGCACCGGGTCCTTGGGATCTTTGAAGTCCACCAACTGGCGCGCGCCGGTGGGGCAGTTTTCGCAGCAGGCCGTGGTCAGTCCCTGGGTGATGCGGTGGTAGCACAGGGTGCATTTGTCCACGGTCTCGGTTTCGGGGTGTAGGTAGCGGCAGCCGTAGGGGCAGGCCTGAACGCAGTAGCGGCAGCCCAGGCAGTAGTCCTTGTCCACGAGCACGACGCCATCCGGGCTGACAAAGGTGGCGCCCACAGGGCAGACCTGTACGCAGGGGGAGTCGGCGCAGTGGTTGCAGAGCTTGGGAACGAAGAAGCTTTTCAGGCTGGTCTGCCGGGACACGGGGAAGCCGTTGATGGCGCCCTGCGGAGAAGTGACGTGGGGGCTTACGTAGCCTTCGGGGACTTCGTAGCGTTCCACCCAGGTGCGGAAATAGTCTTTGGGAACCTGGTTTTCATTGGAGCAGGCGCGTACGCAGTTACCGCAGCCGATGCACTTATCGATATCGATAATCATGCCCCACCAGTGGTCGGCCATACGGTAGGTGTCGGGCGGCGGTTCGGCGCCGGTAATCTGTTCGAAGGTCGCGCCTACGCTGGCGATCATCAGGAGTTTGCCGCCCACGCTCAACATGTCTCGACGGGTGATTTCCATCAGTGTGCTCCTGTCCCTCAGAGGTGCGGATTGTGCGGCTTGTGGCAATCGTTGCAGGCCATGCCGCCGGAGTGTTCGGCGGTAACCACCTGCGGAAAGGTTTTGGGTTTCGCCGTGTCCTTTTCGTGGCACCGTGCGCAGAGTGTGGCCACGGCGGGCAGCTTGGGGACGTTCGCCGCCGGGTCGTCGGCATGTTTGGCGAGCGGCCCGTGACAGGTCTCGCAGGCGACGTGGGCGTGTTTGCCGCTGGCGCGGACCTTGCCTTCGTCTTCGTGGCACAGAATACAGGTGCCCTGGCCGGCGTAGGCAATGGGATGCTGGCGGATATCGGCGAGCGCGCCGGGGCGATAGTGGCCGTACTGGCCGAATCCCTTGGGCACGACGGCGCCGCGAATCATCATGAATATACCTAATCCGGCCAGCAGCACGACTGCAGGCCGGATCAGGTGCCCCGAGTTACGGAAGAACCTACGCACTCAAACCCCCACTACTCGGAATTTGTCATTAGGGTCGAGCAAATAACATACCAAAAGGACTTTTACACTGAAATCAAGTGTTTCTGATGAAATCTTCGACGCTCAGAGGTGCGGGATAGTGTGGAAGTTGGGTGTAGTCGCTCAATTTGAGGCGCGTGACTCAGGAGCAGGCGATCAATACGACCTGGTTTTCGAGAATTCGGGGGTGCGCGCCACACGCGTCACGTATGGACCGCACGAAACGGCGCCCGTCCATCAGCATCCGCCGACGCCACCACGGTTTACGCCTATGTCACCGACGGCGGTGTGATGCGCTTCGGCCACGTTACCGGGGAGCACGTTGCGGAAGTTACGATTGACCGCAAGCCGGTTCAGGCCGGCGGGATTCGGTTCGCACACGGCGCACCGGAGACCCACACGGTGGAATCCTGCGAGTGAGGTGTGCCGCTGGCCGGCAGTGTCCGAACCCGGTACACTCAGGCGACCCTGCCGTAGTAGTGACGATGTCGGGATCGAAGCGGGGTGAGGTGGAATGGTCGCCGCCAAGCGCGGAAGGACCATTGGAACAGGTGCGCATCGAACTGAAGAGTAAGCCCGTAGTTGAGGGCGCAGTGCGGCAGGGAGCTAGTATTATAGATACGGCTTTGCCGTGAGACTTACCCTTCGCATCGCGCTTGCCGGAGTGGGATTTGGGTTGGCTGCCGCCACACAAGGTCTGCCGCCGGGCGTACTGCTATTGTCTCGGGTGAAGGCGCATATGCGGCAGGAACTCGATCGCCTGCCCAATTGCAGTTGTCTTGAAACCGTCCAGCGGGAACACCAGCCCGCGCGCGGCAAGATGCGGCCGCTGGATACCGTTCGCCTCGAGGTACTGTATAACGGTCATCACGAGCTTTATGCGTCGCCGGGCGACCGGGGCTTTAGCGACAATCAGCCGGCGGACTTCATCGCCAGCGGAACGATCGGCAACGGGCACTTCGCCCTGTATCTGAGCGAAATCGTCGCCGACGGCCGCCTGTCTTATGAGTACAGGGGGGAGGAGGTTCTCCTAGGCCGCCGCCTGGCACACTACGAATACAATGTGCCGGTGACCCGAAGCGGACATACCATCAGTGTTTCCGGGGGCAGCGGCACCGTGGGTGTGAAGGGATCATTCTGGGCCGATCCGGTGACTTACGATATTGTGCGCATTTCGATGGAAGCTGTGGAGATTCCGCCGGAGTTACCCGTCCAGTCGTCTATTACCTCCATCGACTACAGCCATACGACTCTGGCCGGCAATGACTTTCTGTTGCCGCAATCCGCGGATTCCCGCCTGGTAAGATTCGACGGCGAAGACAACCGGAATCATATCGAGTTCACCCACTGCCACTTGTATGGTGCGCAGAGCTCCATTTCCTTCGGCCCGCAGCAGGGCTTTCCGTTGTTTGGCGCGAGCTCGGTTCTGGACATGGCGCGTGAACTGTTGCCGGCGCTTCCGGTGGTCATTAAGATTTCGTCGCGGATCACGGGCCAGACCCCGGTCGGCACCTTGATCGAAGGGGCGGTCGAGGGCGATGTCGTGCGAAAAGGGAAGGTGCTCATTCCCGGCGGCTCTGCCGTGCGGGGGCGGGTCCGCCGGCTGGAATGGAATGAGGACAAGGGCGGCTACTTCGTCGTGGGATTGGAGTTCACGGAGATCGAAGCTGCCGGCACGCGATATCGCTTCTTCGCCGACCTGACGGGCACCGACCCACTTCCCGGTCTCCGCCAGAGCATCCGGACGCGTCCTCAGCCGGAGAAGTCTTCGATGCGCGGCGGCGGAGATACGGTAGTAGTCTCCGATGAGATCCTCTACCTTTACGATCTGCCAGGTGTGGGCGCCTTTTTCGTGCAAGCCCGCCACCTCGATATCCCGCCGGGGTTCCGAATGACCTGGAAGACGCGCGCGCTGGTACCCTGAAAGTCCCGATGGTCTGTTTTACGTGCAACATCTGCGGCGCCGATAACGAGGTCGAGCAGTTTGCCAGCGAGCCCGCCACCTGTGCGTGCGGATCCAACGTGCGTCTGCGCGCGTTGATCCACCTGCTCTCCATCGAGCTATTCGGACGCAGTTTGCCGCTGCCCGGCTTTCCCAAACTGAAGGCGATCCGCGGACTGGGGATGAGCGACAAGGATTGCTGTAGCGGGCTACTGGCCGAGAAGTTCGACTATACCAACACCTTTTACGATCGGGAGCCGCGGCTGGACTTCACCGAGGCTCATCCTGAACTCTCAGGCCAGTACGATTTCATTTTATCCGCCGACGTACTGGAGCACATTGCGCCGCCGGTGGAGCGGGCACTGGAGGAGGTGCGACGCATGCTGAAGCCGCGCGGCTTTCTGGGCGTCACCGTGTACTGCAACCCGGCGGATGGTTTGCGCGAACATTTTCCAGGGCTCCATGAATTCCGGATCGTGCCGTTGGGGGAGTCCAGTGTGCTGATCAATCGCCGCGAGGATGGCTCGCTGGAGATTCGGGAGGATCTCACGTTTCACGGCGGCAGCGGAGCGACGCTCGAAATGCGGGAGTACGGCGCCTCCGCGCTGCGCGCTCAACTGCTGGGCGCGGGATTCCGGGCGGTCCACTTTCTGACGGAGAACGTGCCGGAGAGCGGCATACTGTTCGACCACGATACGTCGCAACCGCTGATCGCGAGAAATCAGGACTTCACGTTCGACCACTGCGCGGGCCATCAGATGGTGGACGCCTGGCAGGCGGCGGAAGCCAGGGTGCGGCTAGAGGGAGAGCGCGCGGAGGTACTGGCCGAACGAATACGGCTGGCCTCGGGCTCGCGTTGGATCCGGCTGGGGCGAAAGCTCGGCATCGGTCCGAGGTTCGATTAGCGCCATGCAGATCCAAGCCATCGTTCGCGAACTGTGCCCCCGATGCCACAAAGGGAAGATCTTCCGCGGGCCGTTGTGGCGCACCTACCTTTCCATGTACGAGCGCTGTCCGGAATGCGGCTTGAAATACGAGCGAGAGCAGGGCTACTTCCTGGGCGCGATGTATTTCAGTTACCTGCTCTCAATTCCACCGGTCCTGGTGCTGATGCTGCTGTTGTGGTGGCTCACGGCGTGGCGTTTCGACGTGGTGATGGTGACGGCGTTTTTGGCCTATCTGCCGCTCGTGCCCGCGGTGACGCGGTTCGCCCGCGTGCTGTGGCTCTATGTGGATCGCTACTTCGATCCGGATCAGTAGAAGAAGACTGTCACGCAAAGGCGCGAAGACGCAAAGAGAGGGCTGCAAACGGAGTTCGATCGGTTCGCCATTCGCTTCGAGGATCATCATCTTGATGGGGAATGGTCCAACGCATCGCGCAAGCGGTCGATGTCAGCGATCGCCGCCGGGATTCTCGCGTAGGTTCGTGCTTTGGCGATGTTCTGCCTGGCGTGAACAGCATCGCCGAGGCGATATTGCGCGTAGGCCAGATTGTAGAAGAGACGGTATGCCTCTTCGGCGGTACCTGCCTTCCGGACGGCGAGCAGGGCGGCGGCGGCCGCGTCGTAGTTTCCGTTGCGCACGAGGGTAGCGCCAAGTTCGAGATGGGCCTCATCGGAATCCGGGAAGAGGTTGACTGCCTTGCGCAACACGTCGACTTCTTCTTTGGACTGGTCGTTATCGCCGAGGACGCGGGCGTACAACAGCAGGCTCGGAAGATTCTTGCAACCCAGTTTTAGGGCCCGTTCAAAGTGTTGCGCCGCGCCGTCGAGGTCGCGCCGTTGCCAGGCAAACCGAGCCAGGCCCTCTTCCACTTCCCACCGATCCGCATCGTCTTTGGCCAACTGGTCGTACGCCGCGCGCGCCTGTTCGCCCGCGCCACGGCGGTTGGCCAGCAATTCGGCCAGGGCGAGGCGGGCGGGCAGGGAGGCCGCGGTCTGAACTTCCGGGGCATCTATCGTTTGCGGCACCTGTACATCGAACAGTTGGGCGTGAACGGTGGGGCCATTAAAGTAGGCGTGCAGTGCCGCTTCCACTTCTTCTACCGGCTTTCCGTAGGCCTTGGCGAAGGCGGCGGCCGGGTCGTTCTCCTTTTCCCTTAACGCCGCAACCAGGGACTTCAACTGTGGCCGGTACTCAGGGTCGAGATTGAGCATGTGGACCAGCGCCCAGCTCTCGGCGTAGAACATGCCTGCGTGCGATTTCTCGTTGTAGTAGGGAGACGAGTGATCCGCGGCGAGGAGCGCGGCCAGGGGAATCCATGGCTCCCGGCGCAGCACCAGTAAGCGCTCCGGAATCAGCTGGCCCACCAGGATTCTCTCGCCATGGGGCTCCAGGCTGGAGTACAGTTCAGCCAAACCCTCGTTGAGCCAGGGCGGAAGTTCCATACCGGACTGGTGAATCATCAGGTGCGTGTACTCGTGCACCGCCACCGGATAACGCTCACTGGCAGCGGAGCTGATCACGATGAGATCGTGGAACGCGCCGGGTTGAAAGAACGCCGTGGCGAACTCGTTGGGCCGGTAGGGACGATACTCCTTTTCGTTGCGGAAGGCGATGATGCGCGCCGGGCGACTCGCCCGCAGATGGCTGCCGAAGGCTTGCAGGAAGAAGCTCCGAACCTGTTCGAAGTGTCGTATGAGGTCGCGGCCATCGCGTTCGTTGGCCGTAGTGTAGAGTTCGAAGTTGGCCGATGTAATTTTGAGCCAGGGATCGTGTGCGGCGGCCGGCATACGGACCACGATGGCGAGGCAGGCGAGCGCGACTCGTCTCACCAGGAGCCTCATGCCAGGAACTGGCGCGCGTACTCGATGGATTTCGAAATGCACTCGTCCTCGAGTTTCAGCTGCGCTTCGGGGCTCATTCCGCTGGTTCGCGGGAGCGGGTTCTTCGGGTGGTTCTCATGGACGAGCTTGACAAGTTTCGCGAAATCGCGTCCCGGCAGCGGGCTGTAAGAGTCGTCGAAAGTCACCCAGTACTTGTCGGTGAATACGGGAATCTTGAGCGGATCGCGGGTGATCATTTCGAGGTCAAACGGCATCTTCGCGTCCTTCTGCCGAAGGGTGGCGACCATCCCTTTGAGATCGAGGAAGCCCTCACCGAGCGGCACCTCGGAAAGGAGAAAGCCTTCTTCATATGGTTGGACGGCCATGTCCTTAATGTGGCAGCCGAAGGTGTAGGGCAAGAGATTGCGCATGGTTGCGGAGGGCTCTTCGCACAGGGCAACGTTGTTGCCGAAATCGAAATGAACTCCCACCCATTCGCTGCTCAGTCGCTTCAGCCAGGCAGCCTGTTCGGCGGAGCGCCAGCCTTTGTGGTTCTCGATGCCTAGGCGCATGCGGTACTTGCGCAGCACGGGTTCGGCGAGAGCGATGGATTTCTGGCAGCGTTCGAAGTTCTGGCG
This sequence comes from uncultured Solibacteraceae bacterium, assembly GCA_963792055.1. Classification (GTDB taxonomy): domain Bacteria; phylum Acidobacteriota; class Terriglobia; order Bryobacterales; family Bryobacteraceae; genus Solibacter. The sequence continues at coordinate 119,877 of CAWBUV010000001.1, forward strand.
GAACTCTTCGAGAGAATTCATGTCCTCGTAGCGGCGTCCCGTCATGGCGGTACGCAGGGAGATGGCGCCGCACTCTTTGGCGGCTTTCACCGAGGTATCGAATGCCGCAACCGCGGCTTCATCCCGCGGATAACCCACGTCCAGAATGAGGCGCATGTTATGGCCTTCCACCTTTTGACGGAGCGTTTTGATTGCATCCGCATCGGTGCCGGGCAGCCGCGTTTCCACCACACCGAGGCCCAGGCTGTGGCAGTGTTCCACGAAGTCGAAGGGCTTGGCGCCGCCCCGGCCGGCGCGCGTTCGCACGGGGAAGCCGGCGGGCGCGCCGCCCAGGTTGGCTAATTTCGCCGGCGACTGTGCCTCGCTGGGTTCCATCGCCAGCCACGCGGAGGCAGCACCGGCGGCTCGAAGGATCTGTCTTCTAGTCATGATTTCCGATCTCCTGCGACGCGGGCGTCGGGACCCATAATATCGTGTTTCCGGAGGGACGAGATACAATCAGAGCCGGTAGCTCGAGGGCACAAATGCGATTACTCTTCCTGACTTTCTTCTGCGCGTCGCTGTACGGCCAAGGAGGGGGTGGCGTTCAGTTCCGCGACTGGACGGCGCTGGCCTCCACTGGGAAGCCCACAATCGCTTGCGGTGAATTGCGAAGCCTGACGAGCCTCGATCTCTCGGTGATCAGCGCGACGGTGATTCCGGGCGCGGCCAACGTTCCGGAGCATTGCCGGGTGCGCGTGATGGTCCAACCCGAGATCAATATCGAAGTGAATCTGCCGGCGGCATGGAACAACCGGCTCTACATGTTCGGAAACGGGGGATGGGCAGGAGAGCCGTTTGACAGCGCGGGAAGAGCGGCAAACCGGGCGCGCGGTCTGGCTGCCGGATTTGTGACCGCGGCGACCGATACGGGACACTCGGCGGCGTCTGAACCCGGAGCCAGTTTCGCCCTCAACCGGCAAAAGCTGCTGGATTACGGATTCCGCTCGCTGCATGTCACGGCGGAAATGGCGAAGCTGCTGGCGCGAACTTACTATGGGGCGGGACCTACGAAATCTTATTACGAAGGGTGCTCGCAAGGCGGACGGCAAGGGCTGACCCTGGCGCAGCGGTTCCCCAACGACTTCGACGGAATCGTGGCCGGATCGCCGGCCGTCTATCAAACCGGGACGCATCTTTCGCGAGCCTATTGGATGCAGGGCATGAATGCCAACCCGTTTCCGGCTGCGAAACTCGGACTTTTGGCGAAGAGCGTCTACGAACAGTGCGATGCCAAAGACGGATTGAAGGATGGACTGATCGACGATCCCCGCCGCTGCGATTTCAAACCGGCGCGGGATCTGCCGCATTGTGCCGCGGGAGCGGACCAGGCCGACTGCTTCACGGCAGATCAGATCAAGGCACTCGACCGGATCTACGGCGATGTCATCAGCCAGGGAAAGCGGTTTTTTCCGGGATGGCCCGTCGGCGCGGAAATCGCAGGCCCGAACGGACAGAGCGGCTGGATTGGGCAGGAGATCAACGGGCCGAACGGTCCTGGAGCGTGGACGTCGTACGGACACAATTTTCTGCGATTCGTGTTGCCGGGAGCGAAGGCCGGCGCGGTGGACAGCGATCCGGTACGGGCCTTCCAGCAGTTTGATATCGACACGTATCCCGCCCGGGCGGAGGAATTACGGCAGATCATCGACGCGACGGATACGGATCTTTCTGCATTCCGGCGTAGGGGCGGGAAGCTGCTGATGTATTACGGATGGGCCGATCCGCAGTTGAATCCGAGGATGGGCGTGGAATATTTCGAGCAGGTGACGGGGAAGATGGGTGAGTCGACGGGAGACTTTTTCCGGCTGTTCATGGTGCCGGGAATGTTCCATTGCGGAGGCGGGGTGGGGACGAGCGTATTCGATGCGGCGACGCCAGTGGTGAAGTGGGTGGAAGCGGGCCAGGCGCCGGAGCGGATCGAGGCGAGCCGCGTGGTGGCCGGCCAGGTGGTGCGGACCAGGCCGCTGTGCTCTTATCCGGAGGTCGCCCGATACAAGGGCAGCGGAAGCATCGACGAATCGGCAAACTTCAGCTGCGTGAAGCCTTAGCGGCGGTCTTGAAGAACAATCATCGCGGCGCCGGCGGCCATGATCGCCGATCCGATGAGGCGCTTCCGAATCTGGCCTTCCTGGAAGTAGCGGTGCCCGAGAAACACGCTGATCAGGGTGGATAGCTGGAACAGAGCGAGTGAGTAGCCGACTTGCAGCTTTCCGAAAGTCAGCAGCGAAGTGAGCTGCATGACGCCGGTGGCCACGGCCAGTCGCAAATAGGTGGGCCAGTGATGGCGAAATACCGCTACTTCATTTCCCAGTTGACGCCTGCGCATCAGAACCAGCGCCGTGGCGGCGATCGGAAGCCCGAGAATCGACCAGAAAACGAATGTAGTGAGGGGAGAGGAAAGCAGGAGCGCCCTCTTCAGGAAGATCGCCTCGGTGGCGGACAGTGCTAACGCCGCGAAGCGGAACTGGATCCCCCGCTCGCGGAAGAAGCTGGCAAAGGCGTTGGTGTGCGACTGTTTGCCATCGCGGTCGACCACGAAGTAACTCCCGGCCACGATGAGCAGAACTCCGGCCAAGCCTCTGGGCGCTGGAATCTCTCCCAGGAGAAATATACCCAGCACCAGACTGATCACCGACTTGTAGGCGTTGATCGGGCCGAGTACGGAGAGGCCAGTGGACTGCAGGGCGTAGACCAGCAACACGTTGCTGCCGACGGCGAGCGACGCCGCAATCACCATGTTCGTCCAGAAGTGTGCGCCGAGCGTGAGTGTCATCGCGCCCATCAGGAAGAGCGGGAGGACGGCCAATGTCAGCAGCGCGTCGGTGGCCCCGATGATGAAAAGGGGGTTCGCGGAGCGCTGCGTCAGCTGCTTCTGGAAGACATTGGAAACGGGGTTGGCGACGATTCTCGCCACTACGAAGAGGGCGGTGAGCATCGCCTGCTATGCTTTCGCAGGATCTTCCAGCACGCAGATATCGTCCAGGTTGCGATACTTCTCTGCGTAATCCAAGCCATAGCCCACCACGAATTCGTCGGGGATCTGAAAGCCGACATAGCTCACGTGGACCGGACGCAGACGGCGTTCCGGCTTATCCATTAGTGCGGCGATGCGGATGGAGTGAGGCCTGCGCTGGTCCAGCAGGTGCATCAGGTAGTTCAGCGTGACTCCGCTGTCCACGATGTCTTCGACAATCAGGACGTCGGCGCCTTCCAGCGATATGTCCAGATCCTTGGTGACCTTGACTTCACCGGAACTCGTCTTGCCTTTGCCATAGGTGGAGATGCCCATGAAATCGAGCTGGACGTCGCGCTTCATGGCACGCGCCAGATCTGTCATGAAGAAAACCGCACCCTTGAGAATGCAGATCATGTGGAGATTCCCGGTGGGGTAATCGGCGGAAATTTTCTCGCCGAGTTCCCGGATGCGGTTCTGGATCTGTTCTGAGGAGATCAGAACGCGTAGCTTTGGATCAGTCATGAATCTTACATTATCCGCCGAGTTTGAAGCGCGTGCTCATGGGACCGATGTGAATGTGCGCTCCAGTGGCTTTTCCAGGTACTGCCTGACGGAAGGCGAAGTAGGGAATGTGCTTTTCCACAAGGTACTCGAGCAGCCAGCGGCCTTCGGGCTGATCGGGATGAATCGCCACGTCAACGCGTCCGCGGTGGTCGAAGCCGAGGGAGCGGTGAACGGCGGTCTCGCCCATGGCGCTGACCGGCATCGGCTTGCCGAACTGTTTCTCGAAATCCGACTCCACGCGAGAAAAGGTGCCCATGTTGAAGATGCCGTCCCCATCGTACCGGTCGGCGAGCTCGTGGACTTCCTGCGGACTGTGATTCAATTTGTTGTCCAGAACTTCCTCGGCGTGCGCCATTTGAGCCAGGGCGCGGACGAATTTGGCGCGCGATTCGGCCAGATCCCGTTCTTTGCTTGCCAGGTCGAATTCGTCATGTAGATTCGTCAGCGACAGTAGGGAAGCCACGCCGCGGTCCACCAGTTTCTGCCCTTCGTCCAGCGCATGTTTACGCCGTTCCACGCGCCGTTCGGCGGCGGCAAGCATCTCGCCGGCCTGTTCGTCGGTAAGGTCGTTTCCGTATATCGTCCGGCGGAGCAGTGCGGCATCCTCGGCATCGGCGATGGCGGCTTCCGCCTGCGCCAGTTGCGCCCGCGGGGCCACGCCGGCCTCCACCAGCGAGCGCAAACGCTCGATACCGGCCTTGGCGCGCATGACTTCCGGAGAGTCCTCCGTCTGTGCAAAGGCACAGCTTACGCACACGACAAGGATCAGGCCCGGAAGAAAGCGCATGAAATTTGATTATACCGCCTACTGATTTGGCGCGCCGGGACGGGACAGGGTTACAGGCGCAAGCTGCCGGAATTCAAGCAATTGTAAGTGGCAGCCACCGAACTCAGTGAGATTCCCACACGATCGGGCGATTCTGCTTCAGCCAGTCATCGACGCAGGGTTGATAACGGAGTTCCAGGACGTTGCGTTTGATCTTGAGGGTTGGCGTGATGAATCCATTGCCGACGGTCCACGGACCTTCGGCGACCGCGACGAAGCTGAGCTGTTCGTGCGGATCCAACTGGGTGTTGACCGTGTTCATCAGGTCCAGCAGGGTCTGCTCCACGGTCGCCCGCTCAATGGGGCGCGCGGTGGCCTTGCGTGTCTCCTCCGCGAGGAGGACCACTGCGAAGGGACGCGGCAGGCCGGCCCCCATCAGGCAGCAGGCATCTACCACGGGGTGCGCGAGCAACTGGCTCTCGATGGGAGTGGGCATGACGTACTTGCCCTTGCTGGTTTTGAATTGCTCCTTGACGCGGCCGATGATCTTCAGTTGACCGTCGGGCTCGATGCGCGCCAAATCGCCCGTGCGAAAGAAGCCTTCGGGAGTAAAGGACGCCTGTGTACTTTCCGGGTTCTTGTAGTAGCCCAGCATGTTCATAGGGCTGCGGATGAGCAGCTCCTGATCCGTACTGACCTTTGCCTCTACACCCGGTATCGCACAGCCTACGTAGCCGGGTCGCACGGAGCCGGGGGCGGGCAGGTGGGTGATCAGGGTTTCCGTCATCCCATATCCCTCGGCAAGGTTCAGGCCGAGCTTGCGGTACCACAGCAGGATCTCCTGGGGCAGCGGGGCGGCGCCGCAGGCCGCGTTGAGCACGGTGTCGAGCCCTAGTTTCCGCAAGACTCGCTTGCGGACGGCGCGATTCAGGATAGGGATGCGAAGCAGGCGTTCCAGCTTGCGCTCCGGGATCTTGGCGAACACGCCCTGCTGGAACTTCAGCAGCAGCCGCGGCACGGAGAGGAAGATGGTAGGCCGGGCACGCGACAGATCGGCGAGGAAGGTGTCGATTCCTTCGCTGAAGAAGACGCGGTATCCCAGGTAGATGGCGGTGCCCTCCATGCCCGCGCGTTCCACAATGTGGGCGAGGGGCAGGTAGGAGAGCACGCGTTCCTTGGCATTCAGGTTGATCAACTCGGCGAGGACTTTGGCATCGTAACCAAAGGTGTCGAAGGAGTGCATGACTCCCTTCGGAGTGCCGGTGGTGCCGGACGTATAAATGATGGTGGACAGGTCGGAGCCGGCGCGGACCGGATTGCCCGGCAAGGGGCGATTGGCCGTAACCAGAACCTCCCAGGAAGGCCACTCGTTCGGAGCCGCGGTGGGGAAGCGGACACAAGTTACGCCGGCGGGAATGCCGGCTTCGGTAGCGTCCGGATCGTCGGTAGCGCCGAGGAAACAGGCTTTGGCCTCGCAATGCTCCAGGATCTGGCGGATCGACTGAGACTTCAAGGAAGGGTAGATCGGGACTGTGACATGTCCCGCCATCCATATGGCCAGGTCGGCCATGATCCACCAGGCACAGTTGCGGGAGAGGATGGCCACACGGCTTCCCGGTTCCCAATCCTGAGCCTTTAGCCAGGCTGCGATGCGGCGGATCTCGGCTACGGATTGGCCCCAGTTCCAATCGCGTACCTTGCCACCGCCACAGGGTTGTGTGAGGAAAATGCTTCCAGGCCGCTCGCGCTCCCACTTGTAGATGCGTTGAAGCGGTAGATCGTCTGCACTGAGATTGCCCGACATCGTTCCTCCGTCAAGCGTTCTTCGCCTTTCTCACCGCGGCGGTAAGGGCCGGCACCACTTCGAACAGGTCGCCCACGATGCCGTAGTCGGCCACTTCGAAGATGGGTGCGTTTTCGTCTTTATTGATCGCGATTACCGCCTTGGATCCTTTCATGCCCACGAGGTGTTGGATGGCGCCCGAAATGCCGACCGCAATGTACACCTTGGGCGAAACCGTCTGTCCGGAACTACCTACCTGACGTTCCATGGGGAGCCAGCCGTTATCGCAAATGGGCCGCGAAGCGGCAAGTTCGGCTCCCAGCGCGGCTGCGAGTTCCTCGACAACCGGCAGGTTGGCCTGTTCTTTGATACCGCGTCCCACGGAGACGATCAGGCTTGCCGCGGAGAGGTCCACGGTCTGCGTCGATTCGCGGAAGCGCTCGCCGGGCCGGCTGCGGATTTGCGAGGCTTCGAGTTGGGGCGCGAACTCTTCGACCGTGCAGGAACCCGCCTGAGCGTGTCCGCGCGGAAAGCGCCCGCCTGAATGGAGGCGAAGCAGGGTCCGCCGCCGGTGTGGACATAGTCGGCGTTGAGCTTTCCCTGCAGCAACTGGCGCACGAACACGGTGCGGCCCGCATCCAGGCTGATCGCGGTGACATCCGCGATCAGGGTTTGGCCGAAACGGGTGGCCAGGCCGGGCGCGAAGTCGCGCACCTGGTAGGTGTGCGGGAACAGGACCAGGCCCGGATCGAGCTGCCGTATGAGTTGATCGAAGACGGTGACAAACCCGTCGGCGGTGTATTCATCGAGCAGAGGGTGGCGCACGGTGTAGGCGCGCGCGAGCGGTTTGGCTGCGAGATCGGCGGACGCCGCATCGAGATGATTACCGGCAACAGCGGCCAGCAGGGGCTGACCACTTTGTTCGGCGATCTGCTGCCCCGCGGCCAGGGCTTCCCAGGACATGCGGTTCCACGTCCCGCGATATTCCAGAATCACCAGTACGCCGTTCATATGACCCTCACCCCGAATTTCAGAACATCCGCCAGCTTGGCTGCCGCCTCGGCCGGCGTGCCGGTGAGGATCTGGGTCTCCTTCTTACGATGCGGAAGGTAGATCCGCTGCAACGCCAAAGTGGACGCATCGGGAAACGGATCGGGTACCGTTCGACGGATTTCCCGGGTCTTGGCTTTCTTGATGCCCATCAGCGTGGCATAGCGCAGATGGACTGATGCCGGATTGGATGGTCAGGAGCGCGGGCATGGGCACCTGGACCCACTGGAACCAGCCGTCTTCCAACTCACGTTTCACACGCAGAGAAGCGCCGTCCACTTCGACCTGCATGACGATGGTTGCGTGGGGAATGCCGAGCAGCTTGCCATCACCACGCCGGTCTGGCCCAGGCCGAGGTCGTCGGACTGCAAGCCGGTGAGGATGAGGTCGGCATTTTCGGCTGCGGCGGCCGCGGCAAGGCGGCGTGCGAGCGACAACGTATCTAAACTCACCAAATCGCCGCACTCGACGAGAATGGCGCGATCCGCACCCTTGGCGAGGGCTTCGCGGATTGCCTGCGTGGTGCGTTCGGGTCCGGCGCAGAGCACGACGACTTCGCCGCCATGCTTGTCTTTGAGGAGCAGCGCTTCTTCCAGCGCATAGGCGTCCGGCTCGTTGATTTCGAAGCTAAGATCCTGTTCTTCGATCCACTTACCGGTGGCATCGATGCGGGTCGCGGAATCCCGCACCGGAACCTGTTTCACGGCAACGATGATTTTCATGACAGTATGTAAAAAGACGCCCGCGCGGGCGACAAATGAGGTGTGGGCTGCGCAAGTAATTCGCTTGCGTTTTTTTCTTACCCGTGGGTAAGATATCAGGAGCGCCGCCTCATGTCAATGGGCGGATGTATCGAACGTCATGCCAAAAGACGCCTCCGCATCGCCATCGCCCCGTAAGGCATTCGCCGACCGGCGGCGTGACCCGGCAACCAAACGTGAGGCGGTGTTGAAAACCGCCGCGCAATTATTCCTCGAAAAGAGCTATGGCCGGACGTCGATGAATGATGTCGCCGAGCGCCTGAACATCACCAAGCCTGCGCTTTACCACTATTTCAACAACAAAGAAGAGATTCTCCTCGAGTGCTATCGCCTGGGCGTCGGACTGATTGAAGAAATTCTCAACGAAATCGCCGATCACTGTGGAACCGGACTACAGAAGGTAGAGGCGTTTATCCATTCTTATGCCACTGTGATGACGGTCAACTTCGGCCGGTGCGTGATGCGGCTGGATGAAGGCGACCTCACGAGCGACGCGCTCACCGAGGTACGAACATACAAACGAAAGATCGATCGCCGGTTGCGTTCGTTCATACAGGAAGGGATTGAGGATGGATCGATTGCGCCGTGCGATACCAAGATCGCCGCATTTTCCATTGCGGGTGCTTTGAACTGGATCTGCATGTGGTACGAGCCCGATGGCGCGCTGTCTCCGGAGGAGATTGCCGGTCAGTTCGCGCGTACATTGACGCAGGGGCTGGTCGCCCGGAAGCGTAGTACCAGGTTGCGCATCGTTACGAAAGAGGAGTGATTCGCATGAGTGTAGCTGAGACAGCCATCAAGCCGGTTGTAGCCGGAGAAGCTTCGAAAGAGCGCGCGCCCGCCGCGGTGATCCGCAAGGCGGCGGTATTGGGCGCGGGGACCATGGGATCGCGGATTGCGGCGCATCTGGCGAATGCCGGCCTGCCGGTGGTTCTGTTGGACATTTCCACGGAGGGGCGTTCGCGCAGCGCAATCGCGGTACAGGCTCTGGATGCGCTCAAGAAGAGCAAGCCGGCCGCGTTTTACGATCCCGCGTATGCGGCACGCAGTCAGCGTTGGGAACTTCGACGATGATCTGGCGATGCTGGCGCGATTGCGATTGGGTGATCGAGGCGGTGACGGAGAATCTCGCGATCAAACAGGCTCTGCTCGATAAGGTCATGCCGCACTTGAAGCCGGACGCGATTCTGACCACGAATACCAGCGGCCTGCCCGTGGCGTCGATTGCGGCCAAACTGCCCGAGGCGATCCGGCGGCGTTGGTTCGGCACGCACTTCTTCAATCCGCCGCGCTATATGCGGCTGGTGGAGATCATCCCCACTGCGGCGACGGACCACGCGGCGATCGATGCGATTTCGCATTTCGCCGACGTGCTGCTGGGCAAGGAAGTGGTGTTCGCGCGCGACACACCGAACTTCATCGCCAACCGGATCGGCGTCTTCATCATGCTGGAAGCGGTCCGGCTGATGCAGGAGGAGGACCTGACGATCGAAGAGGTGGACGCGCTGACCGGTACAGCCATCGGCTGGCCGCGTACCGGGACGTTCCGCCTGGCCGACATGGTGGGCATCGACGTACTGGCGCACGTGGCGGCTAATTTCGAAGGTTCGGGCGCGATGCCGCCGTTCGTGAAGACCATGCTGGAGCGGCGCTGGCTCGGCGATAAGACCAGGCAGGGATTTTACAAGAAAGAGAAGGACGCCGAGGGCAAAGAAGTCCGGCTGGTGCTGGACTGGAAGACGCTGGAGTATGTTCCGGCAGTCCGGCCCAAGATCCCGTCGCTCGAAATGGCGAAGAATGCCGAGCAACTGCCAGATCGACTGCGGCAGTTGCTGACCGGCGATGTGCGCAAGGACAAAGCGGCGCGCTTCCACTGGCGCTTGCTCAGCGCGCTATGGAACTACGCGGCGGATTGCCTGCCGGAGATTGCCGACGATGCGTCGAGCGTGGACCGCGCCATGCGGGCCGGATTCAATTGGGAGATGGGGCCGTTCCAACTCTGGGATGCGGCGGGCGTGCCCGCGACCGTGCAAACGGATGCGCAACGGCGGCGAGCGGGTGAGCCCGAATGTGGAACGCCTGCTGGCGGCGGGCGCGGACGGATGGTACCGGCATCACGGAAGTGAGTGCTTCGACGTGACCAGCGGTGCATATCACAGGATCCCCGAAGCCGAAGGGATCGGGCGTATCGCCAAATTCCGCGCCGCGAACGGCGTGGTGCGGCAGAATCCCGGCGCTTCGCTGGTGGATCTGGGCGATGGCGTGGCCTGCCTGGAACTGCACTCCAAGAAGAATGCGGTGGGCGAAGACATCGTCCGCCTGGTGACGGAGACCTTCTCGCCGGGGAGCAGCGCGGTCCGGGATTTCGAGGCGTTCGTGATCAGCGGGGACGCGGAGCACTTCTCGGTGGGCGCCAACCTGATGCAACTGCTGCTGAGCGCCCAGGAAGAGGAGTGGGACGAAGTGGATTTCGCGGTGCGCGCCTTCCAGCGGATGACGGCGGCGATCAAGTTCTGCCCGCGTCCCGTGGTGGTGGCGCCCTACTCGTTCTGCCTGGGCGGCGGGGCGGAGATCGCGATCCACGGGGCGCGCCGCCAGGCGCATGCCGAGCTGTACATGGGACTGGTGGAGACCGGTGTCGGCGTGCTGCCAGCCGGCGGAGGCTGCAAGGAGATGATGCTGCGCGCGCTGGATGTGGTGGCGGCGGTTCACGGGGTGGCGCGGAACGAGTCGCCGGAGCTGCTGGGCGCCCTGCGGCGGACCTTCGAGACGATCGCGATGGCGAAGGTGTCCACCTCCGCGGTGGAGGCGCGCCGGATCGGCATGCTGCTGCCTGCCGACCGGATCACGATGAATCGCGAGCGCCTGTTGCACGATGCGAAGGAATCGGCGCAGGGAACTGGCGGCCGGAGGATACTCCGCCCCGGTGCCGCGAACTGACATTCCGGCGCCCGGCGAGAATATGCTGGCAACGCTGAAGCTTGGCGTGCACATGATGCGCCAGGGCGAGTACATCAGCGACCACGATGTGAAAGTGGCGAACTGGGTGGCGTATGTTCTGTGCGGCGGGCCGGTCACGCCTGGCACGCTGGTGAGCGAGCAGTATCTGCTGGATCTGGAGCGGGAGGCGTTCCTCTCGCTGTGCGGGGAGAAGAAGACCCAGGAGCGGATCGCGTTCACGTTGAAGAGCGGGAGGCCGCTGAGGAATTAAAGAATATGGGCCACAGATGAACGCAGATGAACACCGATAAAACCAAATTCATTCTTATCTGCGTTCATCTGTGTTCATCTGCGGCCATTCCTGTTTTGTTTTTTTGGGAGCGAGGTGAGATTGATGAGAGACGCGGTGATTGTTAGCGCGGTGCGGACGGCGGTGGGGAAGGCGCCCAAGGGCATGTTGCGCGCGACGCGGCCGGACGATCTGGCGGCGGTGGCGATCCAGGGCGCGATGGAGCGGGTTCCGGGACTGGACAAGAAGGAAGTGGAGGACGTGATCATCGGCTGCGCCATGCCGGAGGGCGAGCAGGGCATGAACGTGGCGCGGATTGCCGCGCTGCGCGCGGGCATGCCGATTGAATCGTCCGCCATGACCATCAATCGCTACTGCGCCTCCGGGCTGCAGTCGATCGCGCTGGCGGCGGAGCGAATCCGGGGCGGCGGAGCGGAAGTGATCGTGGCCGGCGGGACGGAATCCATGTCGTTCATTCCGATCGGCGGCAACAAGATCTCGATCAATCCCTGGCTGCAGCAGCATTATCCGGATTCGTATCTTTCGATGGGGCTGACCGCGGAGCGCGTGGCGCAGCACTACGGCATCACGCGCGAGCAGGCGGACGAGTTCGCCCTGGCCAGCCACACCAAGGCGCTGGCGGCGCAGGCCGCGGGGAGATTCGAGCAGGAGATCGTGCCGGTGCCGGTGACGTTCTCCGCGCCGGATGCGAAGTCGAAGATCCGCAAGACGGAAGTGCGAGTTCCAGGTGGACGAGGGGCCGCGCGCGCGATACGTCGATGGAGGCGCTCGGCAAGCTGAAGCCGGCCTTCCATGCCAAGGGCACGGTGACCGCGGGCAACTCGTCGCAGACGTCGGACGGGGCGGCGGCGGCGGTGGTGATGTCGGAGGAACGCGCGCAGGCGCTGGGGATCGCGCCGATGGCGCGCTTCGTGGCCTACGCCTATGCCGGGCTGCCTGCCGGAGGAGATGGGCATCGGGCCGGTGTACGCGATCCCCAAGGCGCTCAAGCTGGCGGGCTTGACGCTGGACCAGATCGACCTGATCGAATTGAACGAAGCCTTCGCGGCGCAGTCGCTGGCCGTAATCAAGACTCTGGGGCTGCCGATGCGACCGGGTGAATGTGAATGGCGGCGCGATCGCGCTGGGGCATCCGCTGGGCTGCACCGGCGCCAAGCTCACCGCCAGCCTGCTGCAGGAAATGAAACGGCGGAAGGCGAAGTACGGGATCGTGACGATGTGCGTGGGCGGCGGCATGGGCGCCGCGGGAATTTTCGAGAACTTGAATTAACGAGGAAACAGATATGGCAACCAGCGACGTGCATGTGATGGCGAAACGGGTCAAAGGCGGCAGCTTCCTCACCGAGGAGCGCGATCCGCAAGACGTATTCACGCCGGAGGACCTCTCCGAAGAGCACCGGCAGATTGCGAAGACCGCGATCGACTTCACGCAGAACGAGGTGATGCCGGCGGCTGCCGAGATCGAAGCCAAGAACTTCGCGGTGACCAGGGCGCTGCTGCGCAAGGCCGGCGAACTCGGGCTGATGGGCGTGGACATTCCCGAGGCCTACGGCGGCCTGGAAATGGACAAGGTGACTTCCGCGCTGATCGCCGAATCCATCAGCAAGCTGGCCAGTTTCTCGGTGGCCTTCAGCGCGCACGTGGGAATCGGCACGCTGCCCATTGTCTGGTACGGCACCGAGGCGCAGAAGCGGAAGTACCTGCCGAAACTGGCCACGGGCGAGTGGATCGGGGCCTATGCGCTTTCGGAATCCTCCTCCGCCTGCGATGCGATGAACTGCCGCACGCGCGCGGTGCTTTCGGCGGACGGCAAGCATTACGTTCTCAACGGCGAGAAGATGTGGATCACGAACAGCGGCTTCGCCGATCTGTTCACGGTCTTCGCCAAGGTGGACGGCGAGAAGTTCTCGGCCTTCCTGATCGAGCGCAACACGCCGGGCTTCTCGGTCGGCGCGGAGGAGCATAAGCTCGGCATCCGCGGATCTTCCACCTGCCCGCTGATTCTGGCCGATTGCCAGGTGCCGGTGGAGAACCTGCTGGGCGAGGTCGGCAAGGGACACCACATCGCGTTCAACATTCTGAATATCGGCCGCTTCAAGCTGGGTGCGGCCTGCGTGGGCGGGGCGCGCAACGGTTTGCAGGACGCGATCGGCTACGCCAAAGAGCGCAAGGCATTCGGCAAGTCGATCTCCGAATTCGGACTGATCCAGGAGAAGCTGGCGGAGTCGGCGGCGGGGATTTATGCGGGCGAAGCCATGGTCTACCGGACCATCGGCATGATCGACGCCGCGCTGGCCGATGTGGACGCCGGCGCGGAAGGCGCTTCGCGCGAGATCCAGAAGCGGATCGAGGAGTATGCGGTGGAGTGCTCCATCCTCAAGGTGTGGGGCTCGGAGATGCTCGACATGGTGGTGGACCACGTGATGCAGATCTACGCCGGATACGGTTACGTGGAGGAGTATCCCGCGGAGCGCGCGTACCGCGATTCGCGCATCAACCGCATATTCGAGGGCACCAACGAGATCAACCGGCTGATCATCACCGGTTGGCTGATGAAGCGCGCGGTGGCGGGCCAGTTGCCGCTGCTCGCCTGCGATCAAGAAACTGATGGACGAGGTGATGGCCGGGCCCGAGCGCCGTAGAAGAGCGCGAAGGACCGTTGAGCGCCGAGTATCATCTGCTCGGCAATGTGAAGAAACTGGCGCTGTTCGCGGCGGGCGCGGCTTCGCAAAAGTACATGATGGGTCTGGCGGACGAGCAGGAAGTGATGGGCGCGCTGGCCGACTGCATCATGGAAGTGTTTGCGCTGGAATCGTGCATTCTGCGTGCGGAAAAGCTGATCGCCGCAAAGGGCGCGGGTGCGGCAAAGCAGGCAATCGCGATGACACGGTATTACGCGGCGAAGGCAGCGCAGACTGTGGAGCTTTCGGCGCGCAAGGTGATCGCCACGGTGGCCGAAGGCGATATGCTGCGGACCCAGATGGCGATACTGCGGCGGCTGTCGAAGAGTGAGCCGGCGGACACGATTGGGTTGGGTCGGCAAATCGCAAAACACGTACTGGCTGCAGGACGTTACTCGCTGTAGATGCTTCCACGCGAACGTGGCGGCGTTGAATCCCTCGGACGGCATCCTCAAGGTGTAGGATGGAAGGATGCTGAAAACCGTCATCATTTTGTGCGCCAGCGCACTTGTGTTTGGCGCGGACGATCCCTGGGCCAAGGTCAAGGAACTCAAGATCGGGTCGGAGTTGCAGGTCTACACGCGCGGGTCGGCACAGCCGCTCGCAGTCAAGATGGATGAGCTGACCGATACCAACCTCCTGGTCATCAATAAGAACGCGCAAACAGCGATCCCGCGGTATGAAATCGAGCGGATCGATGCTCGACCGAGCGGCAGCACGCGCACGGTGAATGATACGAAAGTCACGGAAAAGAATGCCGCTACGGATCCGCGGTCCACGATTCCCGGACCGAATTCGCCGCCCGGCGCGATGCACTCTCCTTCTACTGGTGTCTCCAACGGCGTAACGTGGAGCAAGCCGGGGTTCGAGACGGTGTACCGGCGGACGGCGGCCAGCGCACACCCGGCCGCGGCAGAGAAGAAGTAGCCTACCTTTTCCGTGCGAGAGCTTCCGCTTTGCGGATGACCTTTTCGCGTAGTGCCCAAGCATCGAGTGCCATTTGCGCGCCGACGCACGCCATGCTGGTGCTCATGCGGCGGTCAGCTTCGTCGAACTGGGCCTCGGCTGCATTGCGGGCCTGGCGAGCTTCTTCGTCCACGTCATATAAGCGTTGGAGTGCTGCCTGCATTTCGGAGTCGAGTGCGGCGTGCAGCCGCGATTTGGGGTGGCCGTAGGCCTGCCGCCATTCCTCGGTCCAGCCAGCCCGCACTTTCTCTTCGCAGTCTTCCAGGGCCTCCCAGGCGGCATCCGCAGTGGTGCGCGCCCTTTTCTTCTCCAACAGCCATCGCCAGACTGACCAGTCTTTGGCTTCGTTGAACAACGTCTTTGCGTCTTCGACGGGTGCGAGCTTTTGCATACGACCGACTGATTTCCTGTTTACAGGGTACGCAACATCGGCGGCATAATCCAGATAATTCGCACCTGAAAATACTCCTTTTCAATCCGTGCATCCGGAGCGATAATCAATCGGACGTTTTTATGAAAATTGCCCTGATGGTTTGCCTGTTGCTTCCCGGCGGACTCTGCGCACAACGGCTGAAGCCCGAAACCGTGCAAGCATACGATTGCTACGTGCAAGCAGCAGAAACGCGGATAGGTGCCCGCAAGGCTTTGTCTGTGGCGGAGGTCGAAAAAGTCCGCACGATCGAGGCGAACGGACCGAATCCGCACAAATTGCCCGGCGGCCAGCTTTACGATTGGATCGGGGCCATCTACATTCCCGGTACCACCCTGGAGCGGCTGATCCCCATGCTGCAGGACTATGACCATCGCGCCCAGTATTTCCCCGAGACGATCTCCGCCTCCAAGCTCCTTTGCCAAAGCGGAAGCGACCGTTTTCAATATTCCATGCGGATGAAAGAACCCGCCATTCTGGACGTGACCAGTGACGTGGTGTGGGAGAGTGTGGACGCACAACACCGGCGCTGCCGGTCGGTCTCTACCCATGTTGCGGAGGTTGGCAAGGACCATGGCTACCTGCGGCGGCTGAATTCGTACTGGCAATTTACCGAGACCGGGAAGGGTGTCCTGGTGGAGGCGGAAACCATCACGCTGAGCGACGAATTTGGGTCTGTGACGCGTATGCTGGGATCTGCGTTGATGGGAATCAACCCGGAAAAATCCCTCAAACACTCGCTGACATCCATGCGCGAGAGCGCACTCAGGCCGGGACTTCAAATCCCCAAAACGCCGCCTGGACTGCCGGCTTGCGGAGAGCCGGTCCCCCGCGCTGCGTGTGCGGCTGCGCCCGGCAGCAAATGACGGACTTCGACTTCATTGTGGTGGGTTCCGGTTTCGGCGGCAGCGTCTCCGCTCATCGCCTCACGGAGAAGGGATACCGCGTGGCAGTAATGGAAATGGGCCGCCGCTGGACGCCGCAGAACCTGCCCACCACCAACTGGAAGATCTGGAACTGGATCTGGCGGCCGGGTCTCGGGTTGCGCGGGTTTTTCAATATCGACCCGTTCCGCCATGTGTTGATCATGCACGGCTGCGCGGTGGGCGGTGGTTCCATCACGTATGCCAACACTCTGTTGGCGCCGGGCGACGGGATATGGGAGAGCGGATCGTGGGCCGGCCTGGCCGACTGGAAGGCGGAGATGCCCCGGCACTACGAGACGGCGGTCCGCATGTTGGGGGTCACGGAAAACCGGATCATGGGTCCGGCGGACGACATCCTGCAGCGGGCGGCGGTGGAGCACGGGGCGGGGAAGAGTTTCTATCGCACCAGAGTTGCGGTCTTCGAAGGTCCGGAAGGAAAAACTCCGGGACTGACTTATCCCGACCCTTACTTCGGCGGCGCGGGGCCGCAGCGCGCAAGTTGCATCGGCTGCGGCGGCTGCATGATGGGATGCCGCTACGGTGCGAAGAACACGTTGGATCAGAACTATCTCTACCTGGCCGAGAAGGCCGGAGCGCAGGTCTTCGCTGAGACTAAAGTGGTGGATGTCCGCCCGCTGGACAACTCCGATGGGAGCAACGGATATGAGGTGTTCACGGTCCCTTCTACGCTAGCGCCTGGCCGACGCCGCCGCTTCACGTGTCGCGCCGTGGTATTCGCGGCGTCGGCGCTGGGCACGCTGGACCTTTTGTTCCGGCTGAAGGAAAAAGGATCGCTGCCGCGGATTAGCGCGCAATTGGGCAACCGGGTGCGCACCAATTGCGAGTCGCTGATTGGCGTGCGTGTGCCCGGAGGCGAAGACTTGTCGACCGGAATTGCGATCGGCTCGGGCTTCTACCTGGACGAGTACACCCATATCGAGGCCACGCGCTATCCCGCCGGCTCCGATGCAATGGGCCTGCTGGCGACCGTCCTGACGGGCGGTGAACCGGGACGAGGACGCATTGCGCTCTGGCTGGGAAGCCTGGTGAGTTCTTTACTGCGGCATCCCTGGCGGACCATACGCATCCTGCATCCGTTCGGATGGGCGCGGGAATGTATCATCCTACTCTGCATGCAGACGCTGGACGGCCACATCGATATGAGGCTGGGACGTCCGTGGTTTTGGCCCTTCCGTCGGGTGTTGCGCAGCTACGGGCAGCGGATCCCGACATTCATTCCGCAGGCGAACCAGTTCGCGCGCAAGATGGCGCAGGCGATCGGCGGCACGCCCATGAGCATGGTGACGGAGATTCTCTTCGACGTTCCGGGAACGGCGCACATACTGGGCGGATGTCCCATGGGCGCATCCGCAGAGGATGGCGTCGTGGACTCGCGGAATCGCCTGTTCGGCTATGCGAATCTTTATGTCTGCGATGGTTCGGTGATCGCCGCCAATCTGGGGGTGAATCCCAGCCTGACGATCTGTGCGCTCACCGAGCGGGCGATGAGCCAGATTCCGCCCGCCGGCGGTGAGGCATGAACCGGAACGGCGTCTTTGCCCGAACTATTTCTTGGGCGGCTTCAGTTGGGCTGTCTTGTGCTTCACGATGTTCGGGCCGAAGTTGAAGGCCGGACCGGTGGAGAAACGCACGGTGAAGCGGGCATCCTTCAATAGGTCGTTGAACAAGTGGTCGTGCACCAGGTCGGCCTGCGTTCTCCACGCGAAGTGGTGGCCAAAAAGAACGTCGAAGCCGCCACCGAAGCCGAGGAAGAAGACATTGTCACTCTTGCTGGGCGTGGATATCAAACCACTGACGAGGGCCTTCATGACCGGATCCTGAGGTTGCGGGGTCGCCGTTTCATGGATGATCCCCGCATAGACCGGACGTAAAAAGAGTGTCGCTTTGGTGAAGTGCCGGTAAGCGAGTTGCGGGCCCAGTGCGAAGGTCTGCGTCCTGGAATGCGCCGGCACGCTCAAGGTGGCATACGGGTAATTGGGAGGGAGCAACCCTGCCGCGATTCCCGCCGCTATCCCATGCTGGAGCTGGGTCTGCAACTCGGGAAGCAGTTGGTCTGGTCTGAGTCTCAGGTCGCCGGCCGCAATCGTGTAGTCGAAACCCACTGAGACCCACGTCCTCGGCCGGAAGCCGATCTGGGACGCAAAGCCATGTTCGAACAGGCTGACATTAGGGCTGTTGAGAAACGCGTAACCCCCGTACACGTCGTAGCGCGTGACATATGACTGCTGACCGGCCAAGGGAAAGGAAACAAGGAACAGGATGGCGAGCGCGACGATCGTGGTCACGCGCGCAGAACAAGTTGCGAGGACTCTGTACATGGGTGGCTGGCCCACCATAACTGCCTCCTAAGGCTGGCGGTTTTCCACGAACCGGAGGACTGGAGCGGGACCATCGTCCCGTAATCGAATCGTGTCTCGACGGACCGCCTGCACCACACAGTATCGGAAAGCGCCTCGGCCTGCCATCAGGCAGGTACGTGAATCAGAGGCGGATCCAGGGTGTGTCATGAACAGACTACACCACTTTTGGATATTTGCATCTCAAATTATGACTTTCCCCCTGGCTATTCATGGTGATGCCGAATGAGGCGCGGCGATTCAAAATAAGTGCGCGCCGCGCCGGACGGGATAGAGCAGGGCGTTCCAGGGTATGACGGCGAGATCCTGCCATGCGAGTGGAGCGTGAAACAGGCCCAGGCTGGCAGCGCATCGGGTCAGGAACTCGCGGGCGATCACCTCGTCGATGCGAACGCCGGGCCCGGCGACATCGTACAGTACACCATCCAAAGTAAGGACGATTTTGCGGAACAGGAAGAGCGATGGTGGGAAATGAACGCCTTCCAGGGCGATCCGGTCGAGAAGGCGCATAGCGTCCAACGTGCCCGGGGACGCCTCTGGGGGGAGTTGCTCGAAGAACTGGTGGACGCAGGGGTCAATGACGCCGAGGCGCGTGCAATTCCGCCGGTCGGCACTAAGGCTGAGATCGCGGATTGCCTCGCGGACGCCATCCTGATTCCGCAGGGTCATCATCACCGACAGCAACACAAGCTGGCGCCTGGATTCGAGGCTCAGGCGTTCGGCCAGCGCCCAGTCCAGAACCACGAGTTCGCGGTTGGTCTCGTCGTACAGCAGGTTGCCGGCGTGCGGGTCGGCGTGGAAGATGGCCTCCTCCGCGCGCGAAAAAAGGGGCACTGCCACCAGAGCTTCAATGAGTTGGTCGGCGATGCGGGCGCGCCGGATGGGCGAGCGCGGGAACGCCTCGGTCACCTTGACACCGGCTTCCGCGCTCATTGCCGTGATGTCGGCGGTCGAAAGCGGCGCAATCAGGCGGGGGACGCGGATTCCGATACTGGCGCGATACATTTTGACAGCTTCCACGAGGGTGGCCTGCTCACGCCGGAAATCCAGCTCGTGTTCGAGCAGCAGGAGTACTTCGGCGAGCATATCCTTCACGTCGTGGATGGCGAAACCATAGCCGCGCTTGGGCGACGTGAGGAATTCGCCCAACTTCTGGAGCAGCGTCATGTCCTCGCCGAAACATTCCGGCACATACGGCTTGAGGACCTTGAACACTCCCTGTTCCCGTTCCCTCCCGGCGCAATTCCAGGTGAAGCGGATGACCGCGCTGACGCTGGCTTCGGAGAGGATGCCGGATTCCAGGTGGACGTCGTACGCGGCAAGCTGTTTACCCAATTTCTCTTCGATCAGGCTCCGGACCTGGTCCGCCGTGACGTCGGACATGCCGTTTTCCAGCTCGGAGAGGGCGCTCCGCAGTTTCGGCGCCAGGCGGCGGTTGCGCGCCAGCACCTGCCCCACTTTCTGCAGACCCGGCATTTGATTGATCAGGCGGAGCAGGCGTTGCTCTGGCGCGGTATCCGCGGCAAGTTCGAATTGCTGGACTACTTTGGCGGCCAGGCGCCGCGACGACAGTCGCTCGAAGAGAAACCGGAAGGCATCGCGGACCAGGGGACGCCATCGCGCCGCGGAATCAGGCACGAGGATTTCGACCGGGACCAGGCGGCCGACCCATTTGCCGATCTCGCCGCGCCAGTACCGGCCGCGCCGGCTCTTCAGCGCGGCTTCCACAGTGGCGGCCCCGGTGGAAGGATCGTTGCCTGCAAACAGGGTCGCCCACAGAGCGAGCGGCCCCGGATCGATTCCGGAGAAGAACGATACGTTCGGAGCTTGCTCAAGCGGCATACTAGGCCTTACGGCGTTTCTCGCGTGCGCGAGGCGTTTTGCGGCGCTGCTCCAGCTCGGCCACGCGGCGCCGGAGTTGATCGAGTTCATCGTCTGCATCCGTGGCCGGCGGGGCGGTGAGCAGGTTTTTCACCAAATTGAGCGGGGAGAGCGCGGCCGAGCGGACATCCTGCAACCGGTGTTGCACCGCATCCTGCACTTTGTCATAAGTATCGAAGGCGGATTTCAGGTACCACATAATGAACTCGTGACCGGCCCGGTCGCTGGCCATGATCAACTGGCGCAGCAGTTCGAGGGGCAGACCAATGGGCGCATCCTTGGCGTCTTCCACGATGATCTGGGTCAACACAACACGCGTGAGGTCTTCGCCGGTTTTGGCATCAACCACCTGAACCTCTTCCCCTTTGCGTATGAGCGCAGCCAGATCGCTGAGGTTCACGTAGGCCCCGGCGGAAGTGTTGTAAAGACGGCGATTGGGATACTTCTTGATCAGCACGGTAGCCTCTTCCACAATCGTACGCTTGCTGCGCTGCATTCGCCCAACTTTATATTGACATAAAAAGACCTTTAGGTCTATATTGAAAGTGCATGCTGCGGTGCAGCAAAAGGAGTAATTCCATGTCAGAGAAAACCGTTCCAGCTCGCGAGCCTTCCTCCATTTCCATGTTGGGGGGCTGGCTGCGGCAGGGAACTGAAAGCTTCTTCGCCTCTCAACGGATCCTGATGGATCTGGTGATGCGGCAAAACGCGCACACGATCGGCGCCTTCCAGGGGCGGTTGACGGAAGCACGCCACATTGCGGGCACGGCGGTTACCGAAATGGCCGGCGAGGGCATTTCGAACTTTATCGCTGCGCAGCGCGTGTTGTTGAACCTGGCGCAGCGCCAGAACGAAATCCTTACTACGGTTGTGAAGGAGCGAACCGGCGGTTCGGCACCCGTTACGGCCGTAACGGACCTCTTCAGCCGCGGAGTCGATACGGTGATCGGTATGCAGCAGCACTTCCTGACCCTGGCGGCGCGGCAGGCCGATGAATGGATCGATGCGGCGAAATCCGGTGAACCGTTCGAAGGCATCCACCTCACGGCGCTGGCCCGTGAGAGTATGGAAACCTTCGTGCGCAGCCAGAAGAAGTTCCTGGATGTGCTGGCCGAGGAAACTGCTCATGCCACCGGCCAGCACGCAAACGGCAAGCACGCCCAGCCTGCCAAAACCGAATTGACCGAGTTGGCGCGGCAGAGTGCCGAAGCTTACATCGATGCGCAGAAGAAACTGCTCGACGTAGCCACACAGCAGCTCAAGGTGAACACGAAGACGGCCCGGGAAGCGATCAGCGCAATGAATCCGCTTCCCGCGGAGACCTTGGGAGAGGTGGCGCGGCATACGGTCGAGGGTTTCGTGGAATCGCAACAGGCCCTGCTGAACGTGATGCTCAACGTCGGCCAGCCGCCGCGCAAAGCGCATGCGGTTAAGGAACATCCGAAACCCAGTCGCAAGCGCCCTGCCGCCGCCCGGCGTAAACCGGTTGCCGAGACCGCGTAAGGCTGGTACGCGGTACTCGGTGGGTGGAAGGGTGTGAGCAAACTCTCTTCCACCCAAACAAAGTCAACCTAAAGAGGCGTCGTCCGGGGTACACTGATGCCAATGGGGGCACGCCACTCCGTCGCTGGTACATCCTCCGAGGTCCGCACACCCGACAAAGCCGTCTCCCTACCGATCTGGCAGGAAGTCCTGGTTGGCATTGAGATGGTCTACCTGCGCGTCTCCCCGGTCTACTGGGGTTTCAGCATCCCCAGAGGCGACGGTTCGGCGGTAGTGGTGATTCCGGCCTTCCTGTTGACTGACCTGTATTTGACCGAGTTCCGCTCCTGGATCAACCGGATCGGTTACAAGGCATACTATTCGGGAATCGGCGTGAACGCCGAGTGTCCGAATCTGCTGATTCAGTACAAGCTGACCCAAACCATCGAGAAGGCATACAAGGACACGGGCAGAAAAGTCCACCTGGTGGGACACAGCCTGGGAGGGGTCATCGCGCGCGCGGCGGCGGCGCAGATGCCCGACCGAGTTGCTTCGGTCATTACGATGGGATCTCCGTTCCGCGGTGTGTCGGTACACCATTCCATCCTGCGCGCCGCTCAACTGGTGCGCGGGCAGATTCTGGAACGTCACGGCGATAACGTGCTGCCGGCGTGTTATACGGCTGGCTGCACATGCAATTTCCTGGAATCGCTGGTGGTAAAACTGCCGAAGTCCGTGTCCGAAACCGCGATCTATACGAAGTCCGATGGAATCGTCGATTGGAAGGTCTGCCGCACCGGCAAGGCGGACGTGGATTTCGAAGTCTCGGCGACCCACATCGGCATGGCTTTTAATCCGATCGTCTTCGACGTGATAGCCCACCGCCTGGCCGGCAAGACTCCGAGTTGGGGCAATAAGGCGTAGTAGACAGGCCGGGAGCCTGTCTTACCCCAACACCCGGATGCGGCGGAGTAATTTGAGGAGGCGCGTCATCCAGCGTGCGTGGACGGCCGCGGTCATCCAGGAGGGCGTCCCGACGGGCAGCAGGTGCTGCACGGCGACGGTCTGCGTTTCAGTGAACTTTAAGATGCCTTCCGCGCCATGCCGCGCGCGAAGGCCGGATTCCTTGCGCCCGCCGCACGGCGAATCCACGGAGCCCCAGGCGGCGGCGTACGACTCGTTCACGTTCACGTTGCCGGCGTGGACCTGTTGGGCGAGCCGGGCGCCGCGAACCGTGTCGCGCGTCCAGATGCTCGCGTTCAGACCGTAGCGCGTGGCATTGGCGCGTTCCACCGCCTCGCCTTCACTGTCGAAAGCGTAGACCGATACCACCGGACCGAAGGTCTCTTCCGAATAGACGTCCATCTGTGGGGTGACGCCGGTGAGGATCGTCGGCTCGTAAAACAACGGCCCCAAGTCAGGCCGGCGGCGGCCTCCGGCCAGCACTTGCGCTCCTTTTTCTACCGCATCGCGAACATGCTCCTCGATGCGCTGGAGCTGCCGTTCCGCGGTGAGTGATCCCATGTCCATGGAGTAATCCAGTGAGGCGCCGATCTTGAGTGCGCGCGTTCGCTCGCCGAGTCTCTCGAGGAAGCGGTCCGCGATTGAGCGGTGCACGTAGATGCGCTCGATTGAAACACAGACCTGTCCGGCCGATGCGAAGCTGCCCTGTATGGCGCCATATACCGCCGCGTCGAGATCGCAATCCGCCAGAACGATCATCGGGTTCTTCCCGCCGAGTTCGAGTGAGCAGCCGATCAGGCGTTCGGCCGCCTGTCGCGCAACCAACCTGCCGGTGCGAGTGCTGCCCGTGAACATGATGTAATCTACGCGGTCTCCGAGCGCGGGACCGAGCAGCGGCCCGTCCCCGGTGACTACGCCGAAGACATCGGGTGGAAGGCCCGCTTCGCGTAGCAGGTCGACCGCCCATAATGCCGTCAAGCTGGTTTGTACATCCGGTTTGAGAACAGCCGTGTTGCCGGCCATGAGCGCCGGCACCGCATCCGTCACCGCCAGATTCAGGGGATAGTTCCACGGGACAATCAGGCCGACTACGCCGACCGGGTATTTAATCTCACGGGTCCGCGTGAGCAAAGGGAGGGCGCCCTTGCGCTGACGAGGCTTCAGCAACCCTTGGGCACGCCGCGCGTAGTAACGCGTGACAATGGCGGTGTCCAGAATCTCTTCGAACGCATGCCGTCGTGCCTTGCCGGTCTCCCATTGGATGAGATCGAGCACTTCGTTCTGGCGTTCGAGCAGCAGGTCGTGAAAGCGAAGAAAGATCCGGGCACGGTCGGCAAAGGTGCGCGAACTCCACGCCGGCTGGGCGGCTCGCGCACGGGTAACGGCGAGTTCCAGGTCCGCGACAGTTCCGGCCGGGATAGGACCGATGTCGGTGCCCGTATATGGCGCACGCACAACAATGCTTTCACGAGGCCCGTCCGCCAGGGTGATCTGCGCGAGCAGGCGATCACGGCGTGAGGATGAAGGAGGAACCAGCCCGGGCGCTGCAGGTGTATTCATTTGCGCGTCCGAGTGTTGGAGAATTCTACTCGAACTCATCGTAGAGAATGAACCTCGTGAAAGCATAGCATGAGAACCGTCCCGCAGCATATCGGAAAGTGCGCCATTACAAACGGAGAGCGCATAAGGGTTGACACGCGCAGCGGTCCGGCATACCCTTAAATCGAAATACAGGTCTTAAGACCTTAATAGGAGGATGGCATGGCAGCCCTGGAGATGGCGTTCGCTGAAGAACTCGCCGAAACCGCTCACTGGAGCGAGGACCCGCCGGTACGTATGGAGGAACAGGAGTTTGACCTGCTGGCATTCGAACTCTGGCATTTGGGCAGTTGTATCGATCTGACCGAGATCGAAGAGTGGCCGGACGAACCGTGCGCGGTGGCCAGCCGGTCCAGTTGCCTGTAATCAGACTCCGGAAGTGGAAGATCAATGGACAAGAAACGGCCTGTGCTGAGCCGCCGCCTGTCGGGAATCGACGCGGCCTTCCTGTACTTGGAGCGAAAAGAGATCCCCCTGAACATCGCTGCCGTGGGCGTGTTCGATGGCGCCATTCCCTTTCGCGAATTCGTGGCCAATATCGATTCTAGGCTCGATCTGGTTCCGCGTTACCGGCAAATCGCCGTGCCGCCCCCTTTCAACCTGGGATACCCTACTTGGGAGTTCGATCCGGACTTTGACATACGGCGTCACATCTTCCACGTAACATTGCCGGCGCCGGGTGGGGATGCGGAGTTGGAGGAACTTGCCTCGCGTCTGCTCAGCCAGGTTTTGGACCGCGGCAAGCCGCTCTGGGAGATCCACGTCGTAGATGGGTTACAGGATACGCGGGGCGCGTTGATCGTGCGCATCCATCATGCGCTGGCGGATGGCGTTGCCGGAGCGGCGCTCCTGCAGATCATGCTGGATGCCACCCCGGAGGGCTCTTCCCCGCCACGTCAGCCGCGAACGCGTACGGCGGTTCCCCCGCGCGTGGAGCACACTCTCGGCGAGCAGATCGGCGGAGCCATTCAGAGCGCCCTGGAAAATGTCGTGGCCGCGGAGGCGGGGCTGCTGAGCCTGGCCGAAGGGCTGCTCAGCGACGGCGGTAAAAGCGCCCTTCAGGATCTCGCCACATTATTACCGGAACTGTTGCTGCCGCCCGAGCGGTTTCCGTTCAATAAGCCGTGTTCGGGCGAGCGGAAATTCTGCTGGACGGAGGTCGGTTTCGACCAGGTGCAGGCGATTCGCGCCGCCCTGGGCGGAAAGGTGAACGATTGCGTTCTAAGCGTAGTGGTACGCGCGGTCGCGCGCTACATCCGGCTGCATGGGGAAAAGGTGAATGGCCGGTTCCTGCGAGTGGTCTGCCCGGTGAATTTACGGGGCGACGAAAAAGGGGAATCGCTGGGCAACCGGATCACGTTTCTGCCGGTGGTGCTCCCGCTCGATGTGCGCGACCCGGTGGAAATGCTCCAAGCGGTAGCCACCAGGATGGAGATCATGAAGAGCGTGCGGGCCGCCGAGTTGATCGCGATCGGCGCCAGTTGCCTGGGCACGACACCGGCGCCGGTGCAGGAATTGTTCTGGCGCGGCATACCTATGGTTCCCCTTCCTCTTCCGCTGCTGAATATGATCTGCACGAACGTGCCGGGTTCCCGCACGCCACTCTACACGATGGGGAGGCGCCTGATCGCGTCGTATCCGCACGTGCCTACCGGATACGAACTGGGAGTGGGCGTGGCGGTGCAGAGCTACGACGGCAAGCTCTTCTTCGGTCTGACTGCCGACGCCCACGTCGTGCCCGACGTAGCGCGGCTGCGTGATTACATTCAGACCTGCTTCCGGGAACTCTGTAAGGCCGCCGGAGTGAAAACGGCGCCTCGCGCTCCGAGATCGCGGCGAGCAAAGCAGGAAGCGACGACGAAACCGGCGGAGCCTGTGGAAGGCGCGGTGCCTATCAACGGGACGGCCGGGAGGCGCCGGCAGCCACCCCGCCCACAGAGTCCCTCGACGCATTCCCAGCGACAGCGGCCTCGGTCGAAGTGCCCGCGATGAAGGCGGAACCGGTATTAGTGTAGAGTATGAGCGAATCCAACCCTGTGCTTCATCCCGACCTGAGCGGTCGCGTAGCGGTGGTCACCGGAGCCAGTCGCGGCATCGGCAGGGCCCTGGCAATCCGCCTCGCTCAGGAGGGCGCGGATGTCGCGGTGGCAGCCAAGAGCGAGCAGCTCCACCGAACGGCTGCCCGGCAGCATCCATGAAACCGCGGACGCCATCCGCGCTACGGGACGGCGCGCTCTTGCCATTCCCACCGATGTCCGCGACGAGGAGGCGATTCGCAATCTGATCGAACGTACCGTGACCGAGTTCGGCCGTCTGGACATTCTGGTCAACAACGCCGGCGCCATCTGGACGCAGCCGATTCTCGATACACCCCCCAAGCGCTTCGACCTCATGATGGGAGTCAACGTCCGCGCAGCCTATATCGCCTGCTACTACGCCTTGCCCCACATGGTGAAGCAGCAGTGGGGCCACGTCCTGAATATGTGCCCGCAGCTTACCAGGCGGCCTCGCCCGGGAAAGTGGCGTACATGATTTCCAAGCTCGGTATGGCGCGCGTGGCTCTGGGCGTAGCGGCAGAGCACGCCGGCGACAATATCGCGGGCAACACCCTGTGGCCGCGCACCATTATTGAGACGCAGGCATCCATCGCCTGGAAAATGGCGGACCGCTCGCAATGGCGCACCCCGGAGATCGTCTGCGACGCTTCGCTCGCGATCTTCGCACAGGAGCCCCGCGACTGCACCGGCCACCAGTGGGTCGACGAGGCGGCGCTCACCACGCTGGCCGGCATCACCGATTTCGACCGCTACTGGTGCGAAGGCAAGCCGCCGGCCGAATCCGATTTACATCGACAAGTGGTAGCCGGCCATGCCGTGTGCGCTGGTCCTGTCGGCGGGCGGAATGTTCGGCGCCTATCAGGCGGGTGCCTGGAACGTGCTGTCTCAACATTTCCAGCCGGATATGGTGGTGGGCACTTCGGTGGGCGCACTCAATGGATGGGCAATCGCCGGTGGGTGTTCCGCCGGCGAACTGTCGACTATGTGGCGGAACCCGGCCACTAGTGAGACGATGCGCCTGCACTTCCCGTTCATCCCCTGGAATGGTTTTATCGATCCCGCGGCGTTGGCCCGGCAGGTGCACGATTGGTTCGTGCGGTTCAAACCTCGCGTACCTTATTCCACCACGCTGGTGGAGGTTCCACGGCTGCGCCTGGTGCGCGTACCGCATGAGCAGATTACGCCGCAGCACCTCATGGCCGCCTGCGCAATTCCGGCGGGGTATCCGCCCGTGCGGATCAACGGGAAACTCTACGTGGATGGTGGTGTCCTGGATGTCCTCCCAATCTGGGCGGCCGCGGAGATGGGGGCCACGCGCGTGATCGCTGTGAATGTGCTGCCGGTGATGCCCTCGCGCCCGTTGCGCGCCGTTCTCCAGGTGGTCCGGTTTCTGGGGCAGAAGCCCCCAGGGACGGAGGGGATCGAGGTTGTATGCATCTGTCCCCAAACACCCTTGGGATCGATTCGGGATTCCCTCACCTGGAATTCGGAACGCGTACGGAGATGGATTCAGCAGGGCGAATCGGATGCCACGGCGTCTATGAAGTAACCTACGCGCTGCGAATTCTTTTCTTGCCAGCAAACCGAGGCCGCCGCCCGCTCCCCCACTCTCTCTTGTATGGGAGCAACAACTCGACGTGAAATTTCCTTTCCGCGCTACTCGGAAACCGGCCGGAATACTACCGGACCGAGATACCGATCGAGCCAATTCAGGACTTCCGGTATGACGTCCTGCAGCACGACCAGGTGGCCGGTATCGAACTGAGTGTGGCGCTTGTCGTGTTCCGGCGTGCCGAGCAGCCGAAACATAGGCTTCTGAAAAGTCTCTGATGGCATGGCGAAATCGTAGCGTCCGTTCAGCATCAGGACGGGTACCCGGACGCGCGGTGCGAAGTTGAGAATATCGATCTCAGCGGGAACTTTAGTCAAGAACAGTCCGCCCGCCAGAAGGATGCCGGTACTTAGACGCGGCTCCATCGCCAGCAGCAGCGGTCCGTACGTTCCCCCTGCGCTGAGGCCATAATATGCCACCCTGCCGCCTTGAATATCGGAACGGCTCTCCAGAAAATCCACTGACCGGGAAACATCTTTAGCTATCTGGATCATCAGATCGCGAAACGCATTTGGGCCTGTGGACTGCTCCTGCTTGCGCCGCTCAAATGTACCTTGGTAAACCGGGTAGAGAACCGCCCTTCCGGTGCGGAGCAGGAAACTGAAGTACTGCATCATGTTGCCGGTCTCATGCCGTAATTGCCATGCGTACAAGCCCGGGACCCAAAGGACGGTCTGATAAGGTGGCTTGGCGTTCTTCGGCAGAAAGAGGTACGCCGGGATTCGCTCGCCGCCATAAGCCGCGCGATAACTGACTGTCTCTTTTCGCCAGTTCTCATTCGATTCGTCAACGCTCTCTGTCCTGGTATCGAGGGCAGTCTTGTCGTAGGCGTAGAGCCGGCGAAATATCTCGAAGGTAGCGTCATTGACCGGGCTCTCCTTGGAATAGTCGCGTGAAGGCGGCTCCATCGGCGCGAGTGTCGCCGGCGGCGGCGCACTCGGATAGGAGGCGCATCGCAAACCGTAGGTAGCCGAGCGCGAGAACGGGTCCTGGGCGTCGACGTCCTGGTACGCGTATGAAGGCTCGTTCCATCCTCCACCGAGAATGGCGCGAAGCTCTCCCGAGCCGTTCTGGCACCACTCCTTTACGTTACCTGCCATGTCATAAGCGCCGAACGCGGAGACGCCCGTGTGCGCACCCACCCGCGATGGGCCCGCATTGGAGAAATTGCTAAAGAAGAGAATGTCGGAATAGATGCCGAAGCCGGCTGCCTTCCGCCAGTGATGAACCGTCGGCAAGGCTTTGCCACGATAGGCACAATATGCGTTGGCTTCAAACCAGCTCACCCCGGAGACGGGGAAGTCCGCCTTGTCCTTGGGAAATGTGCCCAATTCCCACGTCGCCGGTCCGGTCCGGCCCGTTGAATCCCGGAACAACGTCATGGCTGCCTCGCGCGAAATCACGGCGCCCTCCTTGCGGAATGGATCGCGCCAGTACCTGCCATCGCGGTAGCCGTCCGCGTCGACAAACTGCTGAAACTGCCGGTTGGTCACCTCAAATCGATCGAGGAAATAATCGGGAAGAGGAAGCTCGCTCGCCCCTGTCCAGCCGGCCTCCGCACGCACGGGCACCATACCGAACGGCACCTCGCCGGTCCGGTACAAAGGGATGTTCTGGCCCCGCAGGAAGAACGGTATGGTGCTGAATTCCGCCGGCTCCGCGCCCTCTTTCTCCACGCGTACCTGCATGAATGCCTGGGGAAACCCGATGCTTTCCAGAGGCGTAACTCCCATCAGCCGCCAGGGCCCACTGTCGCCATACGGCCTGTACGAGACCTTTGCGCCTGGTGGCGTGCTTGTCATATCGACGGGAAGGGAGACCTCCGCCCAATGCTGCATTAGTTGCGGGTCGTCGGGAAGATAGCGGAGCGCTGTGCGCGTGAGATCGAACGCAGCTGGATATTCGCCTTTCAACAGGAGGGCCTGGATCTTGGGAAGCGCCTCGTTGCGGGTCCAGCGTGCTCGCCAGTTCCGGTAATATAAAGAACCGGACAGGGCGACGGCGGCGATCAGCGCCGCGATGATGATGCCGGTGCGTCTGCTGACTGCGACGCGCGGCGGGCGGCGGCAAAGACCCAAGTCGCTCGCCAGCTCTTTCCCGGACGCATAGCGCAAAGCCGGGTCCTTTTCCAGGCACCGTTCGACGATCCGTTCGACCGCCCGGGGGACTTCCGGACGCAGTTCGCGAATGCGTTTCGGCGTCTCACGGAGGACCTTACTGAGAACCTCCAGCGTCGACTCGCCATCAAAGGCGCGCCTGCCGGTGAGCATTTCATAAAACAGGGCGCCAGTGGAGAAGATATCCGACCGGGCATCCATCGCTTTGCCCTGGGCCTGTTCGGGCGACATATAAGCAGCGGTGCCCATAATCGTCCCCGAGCCCGTTTGACGCTGGGTGGTTAACGTGGTGCCCCCGACCGCGGCGGGTTGCTCCTGCTTGGCGAGTCCGAAATCGAGTACCTTCACCACACCGGCATCGCTCACGATGATGTTGCCTGGCTTGATATCACGGTGCGCGATCCCGGCGTAGTGAGCAGCCGCCAGGGCCGCGGCGATCTGGTCGGCATACTGCAGCACTTGGTCCGGGCTCAAACGCGCGTCGCGAAGTACTTCCGCCAGCGTCCGGCCGGGCACAAACTCCATGACAATAAAATCGTCACCGTTCTCGGATTCCAACTCGTAAACCTGAACGATGTTTGGATGGTTGAGGGCGGCCACTACCCGCGCCTCGTGATGGAACCGCCCGGTGAACGGCCCCTTGGAAATCTTGATGGCCACTGTGCGATTCAAACGTGTGTCGCGCGCGCGGAACACCTCTCCCATACCGCCGGCGCCCAGAGCCGCCTCGATTGTATATGGACCTAGCTGCGTACCGGCGGCAAAACCCGTGTGCGTGGATTCTCCGGAAAGCGCCCAGACCGGCCGGTCAAGGCGCGAGTCGCCGCCCGGCTGTTTCAGCAGAGATTGCACTTCGTCGAGGAGTCCTCTGTCGCCGCCCGAGGCTTCGGCGAGGAATGCCGCGCGGGCCTCCGGACCTCGCTCCAGTGCCGCATGGTAGAGCCGTTCGACCTCTTGCCAACGATCCGGGCTCATAGATTTGATGAATTATGACAGCTCACGCTCCAGCCACACCCTGGCCAGCTTCCAATCCCGCATTACGGTCTGCTGTGAAATTTTGAGGACCTCCGCAGTGTCTTCGACGCTCAGCCCGGCAAAGAATCGCAGCTCGAGCACCTTCGCTTTTCGCGGATCCATTTTTGCCATGCCGGTTAGGGCATCATCGAGCGCCATCAACTCCCTGGCACGCCAGGAGCCCACCTCCGGAATCTCATCGAGTTGCACGCGTGCCGCACCCCCACCCCGCCTCCCCGTAACCCGGGCCCGGGCGCGATCTACCAGGATCCGCCGCATCATCTGCGCTGAGACTGCGAAGAAGTGAGCCCGGTCCTGCCATGTGAGATTCTGGGCGCCCATCAGATGCAGGTAAGCCTCATGCACCAGGGCCGTGGCTTGTAGCGTGTTGTCGGGGCGCTCGTGCCGCATATAGCCCCGCGCGATGCGGCGGAGTTCAGCGTAGACTACGGGCGCCAGGCGCTCGAAAGCAGCCTGATCGCCGCCGCCCCATGCCCGCAGCAGACGCGTGATTTCGACCGACGGAGCAGACGTAAGGTGGACCTGTGGAGCCATTATACCTTTCGACTCTGAAAAGTTCTTGCGGCCGGTGGTAGTTGCCGCTCCGAAATCTCGCTTAAGGACTGAAAGACCTAAAGGAGGTCAAGATGCAAAACAAGACGACTTCGAGAATTTCGATTGCTCCCCTGCTAGCGATTTGCTGCTTACTGGCTTCAGGCGCATCTGCCGTGGCCCAAGCGAACGACGGGCCGTGCTCGAACCGAACGCTTTCTGGCGATTATGGTTTCACGATCGAAGGTGTCGGCGGTCTGCCACCCGTATTCGCCCTTAACGCGATACGCGGCGTAGCCATGGGCCATTTTGATGGCAAGGGCAACTTTCATCAAGTTGACCACGTTGTTGCCGGCGGCACCCCTCCACCCCAGGAGTGGACATTCGGCAGCGGTCCCTACAACGTCAATTCCGATTGTACTGGAACTCTGACGATCGTCATCCCCGGGAGTCCCTTCTCTCCGGTCAAACTACACTTTGTGGTCGTCAGACAGGGCAAGGAAATCCGCACCGTTGTCGACTCGGGAGGTAGCGCATCCACCAGCATCGGCATTAGAGTCGAGTAAATCACTACGCCGTGAGGGATCGGCGGCCGGGACACGGGCTAAGACGTGACGAGGCCGCCGATCGTTGTTCCCAGCGCGATACCAAGTCGAATCCTCGGTCTACCGATGCCGACCGTGTAGGTTCGAGGGATGGTAGCTGTTTGGCACTGCCGGCCTGGCGTGCATCCAGCCCTCGATCCTGTGCCAGAAGCGAATGAGCCATTTCAACATTGCTGACTCCTTTGGCGGAACCATATCACAAATAAGATAAAGGGAAAAGCCGTATCTGCCCTTCCAACTGCCCGCAGTACCTTATGTTGTCTTTCCCGGCACAATCTTATGGCCTCAGATCGGCCGATGCTGTAACATTTCAACAGGGCATAGCGTTATCTAGAGGAGGGTAATTTTCAAATGGGCTGGGGACCACGTACTGTCACTCTAATTCTGTCCGTCTGTGCCGTCCTGCCGGCCGCCGATCTTCCGACCTTTGAAAAAACGGTCGCGCCCGTCCTCACTAAGAGTTGTTCTCCCTGTCACAACGAAAGCCTCGCATCCGGTGGGATGAATATCGCCCAGTTTACGCAGGCGGCGTCGCTCACCAAGAGCCGCGATGGGTGGGACATCATCCTGCGCAAAATTCGCGCCGGCGAAATGCCGCCGAAAGGGATGCCGCGCCCCGCGCAGATGGATTCGGTCATCCAATACCTGCAGGACGAGTTCGAAAAGGCCGACCGTAGTCTCAAGCCCGACCCCGGACGTGTCACGGCCCGCCGTCTGAACCGCGCCGAGTACTCCAACACCATCCGCGACCTTCTCGGCGTCGAATTCCATGCCGAGCAGAACTTCCCCACCGACGACCTGGGCAACGGTTTTGACAACATCGGCGACGTGCTTACCATCTCTCCGGTGCTGATGGATCGCTATCTCGCAGCCGCCGGCAGGATTGCTTCCCGCGCAGTAGGCGCCGACCCCCTACCCAAGCCTTTGGAAGCGCAGTATGCCAATAAGGACAAGAAAATCCGGCGCGTCGATTTCAGCACAATCGAGGCCAAGGGCCGTATCGAATTCGATGGGGAATATACCGTTCGCTTCGGCCTGCAGGGGGAGCGTGCGCCCGATGGCAAACCCGTGACCCTGGCCTTCTGGATGGACGGCAAGCTGCTGCATTCCATGCAGGTGGAGACCAAACCTTCGAAGTTGGTGTACTTCGACCCTTACTCCGAAGAGCAGATGCGCCTCTTCCTGCCGGAAGGCGATCACGTCTTCCGCGCCGCCTTCCTGGACGATCGTTCGTAAAAGGCCTCAGCGCCAAAGACGCCTACGATCGCAAGAAAAACAAATTCGTGGACTCGATCACTTTTGTCGGACCGTTATGCTCCCAAGACCCCACCGCCCAGCCGGGCAAAGGTCTTCATCTGCGATCCGAATTCAGGGTCTGCCTGTGTTGAGAAGATCGTCTCCAATCTGGCCAATCACGCCTGGCGGCGGCCCGTCACCAAGGCGGAAACGGCGTCTCTCCTGAAATTTGTCGCCATGGCGAAGTCCAATGGGCAATCCACCGAGCAGGGCATTCAACTGGCGCTACAGGCCATGCTGGTCTCCCCGCACTTCCTCTTCCGCATCGAGCACGATACCAATCCTCTGGACCCGGCCAAGGTGCACCCGATCAGCGATCTCGAACTGGCATCGCGCCTGAGCTACTTCCTGTGGAGCTCGATGCCGGACGACGAACTGCTCGGCCTTGCCGAAGCCGGTAAACTGCGCGCCTCCGGCACGCTCGATGCCCAGGTGAAGCGCATGCTGGCCGATCCCAAGTCTTCTGCCCTGGCAGACAACTTCGCGGGTCAATGGCTGGAATTGCGCAACCTTGACGTGGTCAAACCGGATCCGCAGAAGTTTCCGGACTGGAGTCCGGAACTGCGCGACGCCATGAAGCAGGAGACGCGGCTCTTCTTCGACGATATGCTGCGCGAGAACCGTCCCCTGAGCGAGTTTCTGGACGCCCCGTTCACGTTTTTGAACGAACGGCTTGCGAAGCATTACGGAATTGAGGGTGTGACCGGGCCGGAGTTTCGCCGGGTGGAACTCGATAACCCGCAGCGCG
This sequence comes from uncultured Solibacteraceae bacterium, assembly GCA_963792055.1. Classification (GTDB taxonomy): domain Bacteria; phylum Acidobacteriota; class Terriglobia; order Bryobacterales; family Bryobacteraceae; genus Solibacter. Next base: position 154,356 of record CAWBUV010000001.1, read on the forward strand.
GCGGCATTCTCAGCCAGGCCAGCGTGCTTACCGTCTCCAGCTATCCGACGCGCACCTCCATCGTGATCCGCGGAAAATACATTCTGGACAATATTCTGGGCAGCCCGATGCCTCCGCCGCCGGTGGTCCCTCCACCGCTTGATGAGGCCGCCGTTGGCGCTTCCGCCTCCCTGCGCCAGCAGATGGAGGTTCACCGCGCCGACGCCACCTGCGCCACTTGCCACAACAAGATGGACCCGCTGGGTTTTGCCCTGGAGAATTACGACGGCAATCGGCAAGTGGCGGACCATGGACGGGAAGTTCCCGGTGGATTCCTCGGGTACCCTGCCGAACGGAAAAAGCTTCACCACGCCGGACGAGATGCGCACCGTTTTGAAGAGCCAGTTGCCGCAGTTCTCGCGTTGCATCGTGGAAAAGATGTTGACATACTCTTTAGGCAGGGGATTGGGCTCGTATGATCGGCGCACCGTGGACGAGATCGATCGCAAGCTTGCTGCCTCGGGGTACGGGTTCCAGTCGTTGATTTACGAAGTTGTGCACAGTCTGCCGTTTCAATCGCGAAGAGGGGAGCAACAGCCATGATGACCCGCAAATCGATTCCTCGGCGCGCATTCCTGCGCGGCATCGGGACCGCGGTCGCCCTGCCGTTTCTGGATGCCATGGTGCCCGCATTCGCGGCGCCGCGCGCCGGCAAGCCGCCCGTCCGCATGGCGTTCGTCTATGTGCCCAACGGCATCATGATGAACCACTGGAATCCGGAGTATGAAGGAAAGCTCGGCCGAACTGCCGCGCATCCTCAAGCCGCTCGAGCCGTTCAAGGACGACATCCTCATGCTCGGCAACCTGACCCATAACACCGGGCGCGCGCTGCTCGATGGCGCGGGCGATCATGGCCGCTGCTGCGGCAGTTATCTAACCGGCATACAGGTCAAGAAGAGCACGGTCGATATCAAGGCCGGCGTCTCCATGGACCAGATCGTCGCCAACCAGGTGGGCGGGCAGACGCGCTTTCCTTCGATGGAAATCGGCCTGGAGGATGCGCGCCAGTCGGGCGATTGCGATTCCGGCTACTCCTGCGCCTACACCAACAACCTGGCCTGGCGCAGCGAAACACAGCCGCTGCCGCCAATCCTGGACCCGCGCGCTCTGTTCGAACGGCTGTTCGGCAACGGGGTGGTGCTGAGTCCCGAGGCGCGCGCTCGCGAGGCGAAGTACCGGCGCAGCATTCTCGATTTCGTCACCGAGGATACCAAGAAGCTGGAGACGAGCCTCGGTCCCACGGATCGCCGCAAACTCGACGAGTATCTTTCTTCCATCCGCGACGTGGAACGGCAGCTCTCCAAGGCGGAGAAGGACAACGCGCAGATCGATCCGCACATGGAGAAGCCCTACGGCGTGCCGGCCGATTTCGCCGAGCATTTCAAGCTGATGACCGACATGATGACCATCGCGTTCCAGGCCGACCTGACGCGCGTCATGACGTTCCTGGTCACCCACGAGGGCACCTCGCGCGCCTATCGCGAAATCGGCATCCCCGACGGCCACCATCCGCTGACCCACCACCGCAATCAGGCCGAACTGATGGAAAAGGTGGCGCAGATCAACTGCTACCACATGCAGCAGTTCGCCGGTTGGGTGGAGAAGCTGAAGTCGATCAAGGAAGGCGACGGCTCGCTGCTGGACAACTGCATGATCGTCTACGGCGCCGGTCTTTCCGACGGCAACCGGCACGCGCACGAGGATCTGCCCACGCTGATCGCCGGCCAGCGCCGGTAAGACCATCAAGACCGGACGCCGCGTGGTTTACCGCAGGGAAACTCCGATGTGCAATCTTTTCCTCGGAATGATGGACCGCATGGGCGTGCATACCGAGCACTTCGGCGATTCCACGGGTAAAATCGACGGGCTCGACCTCACCTGATAGCGTTTGCGCCGAATCGTACAGTGGGCCTTGGAGTGTATTACCCGATGCATGAACAACCTCAAGTTGAATGCAGGGTCCAGGCTGCTTTGGGCGGCGATCGGCGCCACGATGGTGGCGGCCGGGGCTCGCCGGCGTACGCATGGGACGCGGGCTGCAGTATCGGAGGATGCAGCATGCTCCTCTGGGCATTTGCGGCGCCCGCGGCGAATGAAGTGTGTACGCGGGATATCGTGGATATCTCGTCGGAAGATTCGTTCCCTGCGAGCGATCCGCCTTCCACGTGGTAAACGCGCGACGCCCCGCTTTTACGCGTACACTTGAGGCCCTTCGATGGCTACAATGAAGGGACTCTTATGCGGAGCGGGCGTGGGCGTGTGGGCGTCTTATTGGCAGCGGTCCTCTTCGCTGCCATCGTCGCGCTTGCCCAACGATTCGGCGGCGGGCATCCGCCATGGCGATGAGGGCGTCCGCATCGAGTTTCCGTCATCAGCCGAATTCCACTTCATCCGCACCGAGTATACCGATCTGCCGGAATATCACCGGCGTTTCGGATTCGCGTCACGCAATGCAACAGGAGACGGCTGGTGGATGGTGGATTGGCCCGATGCCGACGAGCACTTTTCCATGGGAGTCCAGCGACTCACTCGTATACAGACCGGCGATCCGCGGCATCTACGGCTGACCGATCCCCACCTCTTCGATTATCCCTGGATCTACGCCACGCAGACCGGTTGGTGGGGGCTGAGTGATGCCGAAACCAAGTGCCTCCGCGAATTCCTGCTCCGTGGCGGCTATCTGGTGGTGGACGATTTCTGGGGCCCCGAGCAGTGGGAGATCTTCCGCCTCACGATGGATCGTGTGTTCCCCGGCCGTCCGATCGTAGACCTGTCGCAGAGCGATGGTGTTCTGCACGTACTCTACGATATCGAAGAGAAGGACCTCACCTGGATCCCCGGCACGCGCCATCTTCGCCGCGGCCCCGGCGGTGGTATCACAGTACAGCAGCCCGAAGGAACCGCCCCCGCTTGGCGCGCCATCTTCGACGACCGGAATCGCATGGTGGTGGCGGTCAACTTCAACACCGACGTAGGCGACGCCTGGGAGTACGCCGATTCGCCCGATTACCCCGAAGCGATGACGACCCTTGCCTACCGGTACGGCTTGAACTACCTGATGTACTCAATGACCCACTGAGGCGTCAGACCGCCCAATCGGCACTCGTCAATTTTTCCCAGGTAATCTCGAGATCCTCGGGCAGAACACGGGTTTCCCCCGTGACGGTCATGAAATTGGTGTCGCCGGCCCAACGGGGCAGAACATGCATGTGTATGTGTCCCGCGATGCCCGCGCCGGCGCTGCGGCCCAGATTCAATCCGATGTTCAGTCCGTCCGGATGGTAGATCGCGCGCAGGTGTTTCTCGCACTCCCGCGCCAGGCGCATCATCTCTACCAGGGCTTCTTCCGGCAGATCCTGAAGGGACGCCACGTGCTGGAACGGCACCACCATGACGTGGCCATTGGTATACGGAAAGCGGTTGAGAATGATGAAATTGTGTGCCGCCCGGTGGACGATCAGGGTCTTGCGGTCGTCGGAACTGCCGGCTGCGGTGCAGAAGACACAAACTGAGGGGGCGTCACCCTTCGTGACATATTGATAACGCCACGGAGTCCAGAGGTAGTCCACGTTACGGGTTGGGAATCTGTTCGGGCACGGGGGCTAGCGCGGGCGCCGGTACGGGGGCGCCGGAGTTGTTGACCACGTCCTTCAACTCCTTGCTCGGTTTGAAGTAGGGAATCTTCTTGGCGGGCACTTCCACCCGGGCGCCGGTCTTCGGGTTGCGGCCGATGCGGGGCTGGCGTTGGCGAGTACGGAAACTGCCGAATCCGCGGATTTCGATCTTGTCGCCGGTCCGGAGGGAACGTACGATGCTGTCGAAAATGGCCTCCACGATGACTTCGGATTCCTTCCGGGTCATCTCTACCACGCGGGAGACTTCTTCAATCAGATCGGCCTTCGTCATCGCATTCTCCTGGCTTGAAAAACTGACATGAAATCGCAGTATCTCCTGAATTTAAAAGATTTGCAACCTATTCGTGGCTGCGGTCCTTCAAACTCAAGACTTCTTCGATGGTGGTGGTGGCGGCGGCAGCCTGGCGTTGGTAGTCTTCCAGACGGTTCTTCTCTTCGTCGTCGGTAACGGCTCGCAGGCTGAGGCCGATCTTCTTTTCGGCCTCGCTCATCTTGATGATCTTGAAATCGTGTTCATCGCCGACGTGAATCGGCGGCTCCTCCGCCCCGCGTCGTCCGGTATACCCCGGCACTTCGGAGAAATGGCAGAGGCCTTCCACGCCTTCGGCGAGTTCAACAAAAGCTCCAAAGCTTGCCAGGCGGCAAACACGGCCATGCACCGTGTCGCCCACCTGGTGATTTTGGAAGTAGCTCTCCCAGGCGTCCGGCTGCAGCTGCTTGATTCCGAGCGAGAGCCGGTGCGAGGAGGAATCGATATTCAGAATCACCGCCTGCACGATCATTCCCTTCTTCAGGATTTCGCTGGGATGTTTGACGCGCTTCGTCCAGGAGAGGTCGCTCACGTGTACCAGGCCATCGATGCCTTCCTCGATTTCGATGAAGGCGCCGAAATCGGTCATGTTGCGCACGCGCCCCTCCACCACGCTGCCCACGCTGTAGCGGCTGTCGATGGTGGTCCACGGATTGGGTTCGAGCTGTTTCAGACCGAGCGAGATGCGGCGATCCTTGGAATGCACTTCCAGCACCACGGCCTCCACCTGATCGCCGGCCTTCACCACTTTCGAGGGATGCTTCATGCGCCGCGACCACGTCATCTCGCTGATGTGGATCAGGCCTTCCACGCCCGCTTCCAGTTCCACGAAAGCGCCGTAATCGGTCACATTAACCACGCGGCCGATCACACGGCTGTCCACGGGGTAACGCTCCAGCACCGTGTCCCACGGGTCCGGCTCCAGTTGCTTGATGCCGAGCGAAACGCGCTCCTTGGCGCGGTCGAACTTGAGAATCTTGACCGTCACATCCTGCCCCACCTGCAGCATCTCCGAAGGATGCGTGATGCGGCCGTAGGACATATCGGTCACGTGCAGCAGTCCGTCGATTCCGCCGAGATCGATGAACGCGCCGTATTCGGTCAGGTTCTTGACCGTGCCCACAACGGTCGCGCCCTCGGAAAGGTGCTCCAGGGTGACCGTCTTGCGCGAGTTGATTTCTTCCTCGATGGCCAGCTTGCGCGAGACCACTACATTGCCGCGCCGCCGGTTGAGCTTGATGATCTTGACCGGGATGTCCTGCCCGATCAGGGAATCCAGATTGTGTACCGGACGCGGGTCGGCCTGCGAACCGGGCATGAACGCCTTGACGCCCACGTCGACGGCGAGGCCGCCTTTCACCCGGCCCAGCACCCTGCCGGAGAGGATCAAGCTGGTCGTTCGAGGCCTTTTCGAGATCGTCCCAGATGCGCAGCCGGGCGGCCTTGGTGTGCGAGAGCAACACGTAGCCTTCCACCTGTTCGCTGCGGTCGATCATGACATCGACCACATCGCCGCGCTTTACCGTTACTTCGCCGCTGGGGGACTGAAACTGTTCGATGGGGACGATGCCTTCGGACTTGTATCCGAAATCGACAATGACGTCTTTGGCGGTGATGCCCAGGACGGTGCCTTGGACCACTTCGTCGGCTGCCGGCGGGGCAAACTGACTGTAATCTTCGAGCAGATGCTCGTAGCTCTCGGGGATCGAGGGGTCCACTTGCCCGTTGTCTTGGTCTACGGCCATTCAGCCTCCACCGCTCACTAATTCACAGGGCTCGGGATGCGTGCATTGGGGTCCAAAAAACGGAGAGCGAGACCATGCGGCAAAACCACGAGCAAACCACTATGAGATCAGTATGTTAGCAAATATACGCCGAGTCATCCGAGCTTGTCAACGGGACTCACGTCACAACTTCTTGCATTTTTCATGCCCTTAGGGTGGTTCCGTCCCGTTCTGGGCTTTCCATCTCTTTTGATCGGCCGGATAGCATCTCACAGTCGGGTAGCTCAGTGCGGGCGCCGATTCGGCAAACTTTGAGTCACTCATCTTGAGCGATGCGGAGACGATGAATCGGCGAGGAACCAACATATGAACGCTAAACAGAACGTGCCCTTCCTATATCTGATTCCAGGCCTGTTCCTATTCTTGAGCCCGGGTGGTTTGCCAGGCGCACCCGATTCTTTGAAGGATCTCAGCCAGCAGATTTTCGACATCATGAGCCACGCGCCGGGCGCCCAACCCAGCCAGCGTGCCGTGCATGCGAAAGGCCTCGTATGCCAGGGAACTTTCGAGCCCACCAACGGCGCTCTGATTTCCCGTGCTGCACATTTTCGTGGCGGGCCGGTGCCCGTAACCGTGCGGTTTTCGGACGGCGCCGCCGATCCCTCTATCCCGGATACCTCTCCCGACGCCGATCCGCGCGGCATGGCGATCCGATTCATGATTGGCCGCGGCACCGATATCGTGGCGAACTCGCACAACGGTTTCGTCGTCGGCACGGGCGAAGATTTTCTAGCGCTGCTGCAGGCGAAGGCCGCGACCGATCGCTCCAAACCGCATCCCTGGCCCATCGAGCAGTTTCTGGCAACTCATCCCCGCGCTCTGAAGTTCGTGACAGATCCGAAGCCGGTGCCGGCAAGTTATGCCACGGAATCCTTCTTCGGCAACAACGCGTTCCTGTTCGTCAATGGTGGCGGCAACAAGCAGGCCGGGCGCTACCAGATCGTCCCTGTCGCCGGCCCGCAGTATCTGAATCCGGCTGAGGTTGCGGCGAAATCGAAGTCCGGCGACTTTCTCGCGGAAGAGCTGAAGAGCCGTCTGGCCAAAGGTCCTGTAAAGTTCCGTCTGTTGTTGCAACTCGCCGAACCCGGGGACAATACCGCCGATAGCTCCGTGGTGTGGCCCGATTCGCGCCGCAAAGTGGAACTGGGCACCATCACCCTCACCTCTCTGGCAACCGATAACGCGTCGGCCGAAAAGGCCCTCGCGTTCGATCCCGCGCGGCTGACGGATGGAATCGAGCTGTCCGATGATCCCTTGCCGGCCCTGCGCTCCCGCGTCTACGCGATTGGCGCCACGCAACGGATGGCACACTAAACCATGCACCGCCACCAGCTATCATAGATAGATATGAAGTTTTTCTGGTGCGCCGCGCTTGTGGCCGGTGCTCTGTCCGCGCAGACGTTTCCAGGTGCAGCGGCACTCGACGAGGTAATCAATCAGGCCATCGAACAGGGGCGTATGCCCGGCGCTGTTCTGCTGGTGGGACACGACGGCAAGGTGGTCTACCGCAAGGCTTATGGCAAGCGCGCGCTGGTGCCGCAGCCGGAGACCATGACGGCAGACACCATCTTCGATTGCGCCTCGCTCACGAAAGTCGTGGCGACTACCTCCTCCCTCATGAAACTCTTCCAGGAGGGCCGCTTCCGCCTTAACGATAAGGTCACGGACTACCTTCCCGAGTTCCAGGGCGGCAAGAGCGACATCACGCTGCGGGAATTGTTCACACATTTCTCGGGCCTGCAACCCGACGTGCCGCTGGCCACTCCCTGGGCCGGCTACGAAACCGGCCTCAAACTGGCCTACACGTTCAAGCCCGGCGGCCCTCCGGCCACCCGTTACGTCTATAGCGACATCAATTTCATTTTGCTTGGCGAACTGGTTCACCGCCTCAGTGGAAAGATGCTCTCCGAATACGCTCGCGAGAATATCTTCCTGCCCATTGGCATGAAGGAGAGCATGTTCCAGCCGCCAGCCTCGCTGCTGCCCCGCATCGCACCCACCGAGCGCTGGCCGGTCAGGACCGGGCCGCCTCTGCGCGGCGTAGTCCACGACCCGACGGCGCGGAACATGGGCGGCGTGGCCGGCCACGCGGGACTCTTCTCCACTGCCGACGACCTGTCGCGCTTTGCCCAGATGATGCTCAACGGCGGAGAACTGGATGGCGTACGCCTCTTCGGCCCGCTGACCGTGGCGAAGTTCACCGAGCCCCAGACGCCGCCGGATCAGCCCATTCTTCGCGGCCTCGGCTGGGACGTGGATTCGCCGCATTCGGCCAATCGGGGGGAACTGTTCCCCATCGGCAGCTTTGGACATACAGGATTCACTGGCACCTCCATGTGGATCGACCCCATGAGCAAGACGTACGTGATCCTGCTGGCCAACAGCGTCCACCCCGATCTACGCCCCGCGCTGACGCCCGTAAGGGCAAAAGTTGCCACAATTGTGGCCGCCAACGTCGGCTTGCAGGTGCAGGGTGTCACCGTAACGGGTTACAACGAGACTCTCACAGGACCCGGCGCGCGCCGCCAGATAGGTCGCAACGGCGCTACGATGACCGGCCTGGATGTGCTGGCCGCATCGAAGTTCCTACCCTTCGCCGGCAAACGGATCGGTCTGATCACCAACCAGAGCGGGCTTGACCGGAAGGGGCGCCGCAATATCGACGTGATGCGCGATGACGGCGTGGACATCGCTGCCATCTTCTCGCCGGAGCATGGCTTCCTCGGAAAAGAGGATCGTCCCGGAATTCAGGATTCCGCCGACCCAACCACCGGAATCAAGGTCTTCAGCCTTTACGGCGCCACGAACCGGCCTACGCCCGAAATGCTCAAGGGTATCGATCTGCTCGTGTTTGACATACAGGACGTCGGCGTGCGCTTCTACACGTTTGAAACCACGATGGCATACGCGCTGGAAGCGGCTGCCAAGGCAGGAATTCCCATCTACATTCTGGACCGGCCCAATCCGATTACCGGCACGCGTGTGGAAGGTCCCATGTTGGACGCAGCCAATCGGAGCTTCGTGGGCTATTTGAACGGCGAGCCTGTCCGCCACGGAATGACGATGGGCGAACTGGCAAAAATGTTCAATGCGGAGAACAAAATCGGCGCCAACCTGACTGTAGTTCCCATGCAGGACTGGCAGCGCGGCGATTGGTTCGATGCTACCAATCTCGGTTGGATCAACCCCTCCCCGAACATGCGCAGTCTGAACGCGGCAATGCTTTACCCCGGCCTTTGCCTGTTGGAATACTCCAAGAACCTTTCCGTGGGCCGCGGTACCGATGCTCCGTTCGAACAGGTTGGCGCAGACTTCTTAGGCGGAAGAGAACTGGCGACTTACTTGAATCAGCGCCAGATCCCAGGAATACGCGTCTATCCCACCACGCTTTACGCCCGCGGAATCCGTCTTCAAGGGCGTGAAAGCTGGAAGGTGTACGCTTTCTGATTACCAACCGCGAACTGCTGGACTCGACGCGGCTGGGACTCGAAGTAGCGGCGGCGATCCAAAAGCTTTATCCGGGAAAGGTCGATTTCAACCTGGGGAAACGGCTGATCGGCAGCGACGACACGATTCGCCGCCTGCAAGGCTCCGAGGACCCTCGCGCAATTCAAGAGTCCTTCCAGGACGCGGTAAGTCAGTTCGTGGATATGCGCGCGAAATATTTACTCTACTAAGCGCCGTTTAACCGCCAGGAGAATCCCCCTCGCCGGTGCCGGCGATATCCTCCAATTTGGTACCGTCTTTGTCGATCCGCTGCCCGATGGTGTCCTTGATATCCATTTCACTTTCACGGGCACCAATTCCGGAAAGTTCCTGATCGTGTTCCTTGCTTCTAATGACCAATCTGTCCATGTCGCCTCCAGGTTGTGTCCATCCTGCGCCTATCCACGGTGCAAGTCAATGGCCTTGTACTATTGCTGACGATGATTTTTCGGCTGAGGCGATCTCAGGATTCTCTGTACTCGTTCGTACGCCCTTCATCGTCTGGTTGCGAGTCCCTTGGCAATTCCGCCGTCACTTACGGAGATCAAACGGATCTGTTCACCCACAAGCTCGCCTTCGGTGCGGATGACGGCGGGGCTCGATTCGAATTGCGGAACGTGCGATGTGTGAAAGGAGAATCGCCCGCCGCTCAGTTTGGCGTCCTGAATGGCGCCTTCCCCGGTCGGGTACCCTACCGTGCCATACAGATTGTCCCCGAAGACTTCGAGATCGAGACGCATGACGAACCCGGATCCGCGCTGCTCCATGCGAGCGATCCAAGTGCCGGTAAGTTCGGCCGGAGGCTGCCACTCGAAGCCGGGCACCTTCTTGATCGCGTTCGCCAAGCAGGTGACGTCCTCCGCGAAAGCCGTGTCGTGGATCTCTAACGCCTCCCGTCCAGCGAGGCCGGCCAGAGAGCCTGGCAGATCGGCCGCCTTCGGCATCGACGCCCCACCCACCAGCACGGGAATGACAACAGCGCTGCTCTTCAACGCCGACAGGATCTCGGCGGAGACGTAATCCGGTTCCGCGCCAGTACGGCTATGCAGTGTTTCCAGCCACCGCTTACCAATTACTGCGATGACTACCGCGCAGCCGGCGATGCGTTCCTGAATCACGTCGGCGAACACCTGCCCGGGCAGGATGTCGTCAACATCCAGAAAGACGCGGTCCTGGCCGAAAACCGCCTTCAGATAATCGAAAATGCGACCCGCATAACCTGCGGTCTCGTCACGCCGGTAGCTGATGAATATCTCCCTCATGAAAGGCGGCCTCCGCTCAATCATAGGCTGAACTGCATCGGCGCGGGGACCTGCTACCCTTGGTTGCGGCGTTTTATTGAACCGAGTCGTCCGATCGTACAATGGACGGGTGGCCTTGGGGGCCTGTCGTCATGAGAGGGAAATTGGGAATGCGAAAAAGCATTTATGCGGCCGCGTTGCTGCTTGCGCCTGCCGCTGGTTTCGCGCAGCCGGCCGGCGCCCGCGAGGCCTTTCTGAAAGTGTGCGGCGGATGCCATCCGGTGGAGACCGTCACTTCGCAGCGCCGCACTCGCGCCCAGTGGCAGGAGAGCATCAACTCGATGGTCTCCCGCGGCGCGAAAGGGACCGATGCCGAACTCGCCGCCATCCTGGATTATCTGGCCACGCAGTTCGGTCCGGCGGCTCCCGGCACCGCCCCGCTGACTCCAGCCGGCGGCCGGGGACGTAATGCTGCTTATTTGCCTGGTTCCGCCGACAAGCACGTGGTGGACGAGGCTGCCGCCAATCGCGGCCGCAAAGTCTACGCTGCCGAGTGCATCAACTGCCACGGCACACATGCGCGCGGCACCGACAACGGCGCCGACCTCATCCGCTCAGAGATCGTCCTTCACGACCGCTACGGAAGCACCATCGGACCGTTCCTCAAGAAGGGACATCCCACCCAGACCACACCGGTGGCGCGGCTGACCGCGGCGCAGATTGAAGACCTCACCCATACCATCCACCAGGAGGTCTACAATACCCTGCGTTCGGCGCTCGAAATCCAGAACGTGCTCACTGGCGATTCCAAGGCCGGGGCAGCCTATTTCAACGGCGAAGGGAAGTGCTCGACCTGCCACTCTCCGACAGGCGATCTGGCACATATCGCTTCGCGGATGGATCCTCCGGCGTTGCAGCAGCGCTTTCTCTTTCCCGGTGGACGCGGGGGGCGCGGTGGACGTGGCGGGGCCGGTGCGAATCCGGTGACCGTCACAGTAACACCGCCGTCGGGCGCGCCCATCACCGGCGTGCTGCTGCATCTGGACGATTTCAACGTCGCGCTCACCGATAGCGCGGGCGAGTATCGCTCCTTCAAGCGCACTGCCGCCCTGAAGGTGGTAAAGCATGATCCCACTCAGGCACACCACGATTTACTCGACAGATACACCGACAAGAATATGCACGACATGGTGGCTTATCTGGAGACCTTGAAATGAAGATCCTCTACGTACTCTTCCTCCTGTCCGCGGGGCTCGTGGCGCAAGGAGGTCTGAATCCAGCCAAGCTGGGAGCCCCGCCCACGGATACCTGGCCCACCTACAATGGCGATTACTCCGGACGCCGCTACAGCACGCTGACCAAGATCAACCAGGGAAACATCAATTCACTGAGCCTCGCCTGGGTCTACCGCGCCAACGGAATGCCCGGCGGCGTGAGCGGCTTCAGCGGAGGCCGTATCTCTTCCACGCCTATCCAGGTGAACGGTGTCCTGTACTTTACGATGCCGGATCACGCCTGGGCTGTGGATGCGCGCACCGGTCGCGAAGTGTGGCATTACGCGTGGACCACCCACGGCGGGGAACATATCGGCAACCGCGGCGCCGGCGTATACGGGAACTGGCTCTACTTCCTGACGCCGGATTGCAACATTGTGTCGCTCAACTTGAAGGACGGCAAGGAACGCTGGCGCAAGACGTTCTGCGATCTCGACCAGTACTACTTCGGCTCTATGGCGCCGCTGGTAGTGAAGAACCATATCATCACGGGAGTGAGCGGCGATGATCTCGATCGCCCCGGCTACATCGAGGCGCATGACCCGGAAACCGGCGACTTGCAATGGCGCTGGTACACCGTCCCGCAAAAGAAGGGCGACCCCGGGTCGGAGACCTGGCCGAGTGAGGAGGCGATGAAGCACGGCGGCGGCATGGCATGGCTCACACCGACCTACGATCCCGAACTGAACATGATCTATGTGCCCACCGGCAATCCGCAGCCCGTGATCGCCGGAAAGGCCCGTCCGGGCGCGAACCTCTTTACCGCGTCGGTGGTCGCGCTCAACCCCGACACCGGTAAGATGCAGTGGTACTTCCAATCGTCTCCGCACGACACCCACGATTGGGACGCCACGCAGACGCCCGTGCTGTTCGATGGCGAAGTCAACGGCCAGAAGCGCAAACTGGTCGCGCAGGCCAGCCGCAACGGCTACTTCTTCGTTCTGGATCGCGCCACAGGCAAGAACCTGTCGAGTACTGAGTATGTGAAGGTCAACTGGTCGAAGGGTGTCGATGCCAAAGGCTCGCCGATTCCCGACCCGGCGAAAGAGCCGCAGCTCGACGGTGCGCTGGTCTCGCCCAATCAGGGCGGCGGCACCAACTGGCCGCCTCCCACTTACAATCCCGACACCGGTCTGTTCTATGTCAGCGCTTCGCGCGCATTCAGTGTGTATTACATCTACGATCCCAGCGACAAACCCGAAGGCTGGGGAGGCAACGATCGTGGCGGTTGGGCCGAAACCATGATCCAGGCGATCGATTATAAGACCGGCAAGGTGAAGTGGACTCATAAATGGGAAGATGGCGGCCGGTCCGGCCTGCTATCCACCGCGGGTAAACTTCTCTTCGCAGGCGACGGTTCCGGCAATCTGGTGGCGCTCGATGCCGCAAACGGTAATCCGCTCTGGCACGCTAATCTCGGCGGCTCGGTAACGAACGGCCCCATCACCTACGAACTCGACGGCACGCAGTATCTGGTCGTTGCGGCCGGCGATACGCTCTTTGCCTTCGCAATGCTCCGGTAGGACGGGCCTCCTGGCCTGTTCACTTCCATGTTCAGGGCCTTATGGGGCCGTGATATACTCCGAACCAAGGGATCATGGAAGGGAAGAACTACCGCCGCTGGGCTCGCAGCTTGATTGCTGTATTCCTTGCCGTGCTTTTTTCCTTTGCCTCCCTAACCCCCTTAGCCGCCGGTGCTTACACATCGGTGACGCGCTGCGCGACCAAGGCAAAGTGCTGCTGCCGCAAGGCGCACCACACAGACGGCCCCGCCGTTTCGAGCCGGGTCTGTCAGTCCGAGTGCGGCCGTATTACGCTCGGTGGCAGCGGCATAACGGTTTATGCGCAGCCTCGCACCCGAACATCATCGCCGGTGAGCGCCTCTACGGGACTCGCCCCAGCCACCAAAGTCTTCGCGCACCTGCTGCGGCCGGCAGGAAGCCGGCGCCAGCGCCCCCCACCCTTACAACTACCAGCATAAATAACGCAGTAGTTAAGTAAGTGGAAGGCAAGCTTGATCCATACAGACGTCTATTTGTCGAGATGTGCCCGTAGCGCCGCGATAGTGTGGCTTACGGTGGTGCTGCTGGGGCCTACCTTGTATGCGCTGGTGCCCGCCCCGGCGGAGTCCGGCGTGTCCTGCGGCATGAGTTGCTGCAGGAACGTAAAGCACTCCTGCCACGATGAGCGCCGCCCCGCGCACCAACAGGATCCGAAGTGGGCCGCTGCGCCGGAATGTCCGAAGGGATGCGGCCAGCCTGTCGGGTTGCGCGACGTACCGCTCGGCGCACCGTCCCTTGAACGCTCCGACGCCGGCTTACTCACGGACAATGCCCTCCTGTGCCTTTCCTCCCATCAGTCGCTGGTCCGGCTGGACGCCGGCTTCGCGCTCTTCCAACGGCCCCCTCCCGCCGCGCGGTTTTGACGTCTTCAAACCGCAGCCAAAGTGGAAGCCCAAGAGGAGCAATAGTGAAATTCCGAACGATTCATAGCATTACTGTTCTGTTACTGAGCGCGGCTACCGCGCTCGCGCAGGACACGATTACGTTTGCCAGCGTCAGCGGACGCGTGACTGATCCAACCGGTGCAGTAGTTCCGGGCGCGCAAGTGAGCGCCCGTCACGCCGAGACTAACCGGACGTCGGCCGTTCTGACGGACCACGAGGGGCGTTTCCGTCTTCCGTACCTCAAAATCGGGGCTTACTCCGTTACTGTGAGCCATCCCGGTTTCGCCCAGGCTGTGCGACCAGTCAACTTAACCGTGGGATCGGCATTTGAGCTGGACGTGACTCTTAGTGTTGCAGGCGCGCAGAGTGATGTAACGGTGAACGCGGAGGCCACCGTCATCGAAACGGCGCGCACGCAGATCGCCGGCACGGTGTCGCAGGCCGAGGTCCGCAGACCTGCCGCTCAACGGGCGCAACTTCCTGGACCTTGCCCTGCTGGTGCCCGGCGTGTCTCCCACCAACACCGCCAGCAACCAGCTCTTCGCCGAAACTTCCGCCGTGCCGGGCCAGGGAATCTCGGTGGGCAGCCAGCGCAACTTCTCCAACAACTTCATCGTGGACGGTCTGTCCGCCAACGACGATGCGGCCGGGCTGAGCGGCATCTTTTACGGCCTGGACGTGGTCCACGAATTCCAGGTGGTGACCTCGGGCGGGCAGGCGGAGTTGGGCCGCGCGCTCGGCGGCTACATCAATGTCGTTACCAAGAGCGGCACCAACGCGCTGCACGGCGATCTCTACGGCTACTTCCGCAATCAGCGCTTCAATGCGGCCAATCCGCTGTCCAACACGAAACTCCCGCTGACGCAGGCGCAATATGGCGCCAGTCTCGGCGGGCCCGGTAATGCAGGACCGCACCTTCTACTTCGCCAACTTCGAGCAGCGAGCGCTCAATCAGAGCGGCCTGATCACGATCGCGCCGGCCAACGCTGGCCGCGATCAATGCGCAGGCTCGCCGCGGTGGGCTACAGGGGTGCGCAGATCTCCACCGGCCTCTATCCCAACCCGGTCCACAACACCAACTTTCTGGGCAAGGTCGATCACCAGCTCAGCGGCCAGGACCAGTTCAGCGTCCGCTACAGCCTGTACGACGTCCACAGCAACAACTCGCGCGGCGCCGGTGCGCTGAACGCCGCGACGGCCGTCGGCCGGCCTGGACGACACCGATCAGACCATGGCCGTCAGCAACGTGGCGACCCTCTCGCCGCGCACGGTCAACGAGACGCGCGGCCAGTTCACGCACAGCAATCGCTGAGCGCTCTGCCCACCGACCCGATCGGGCCGGCGGTGAGCATCTCCGGCGTCGCGTCGTTCGGAACGCTCTCGGGCTCGCCCACAGGGCGGCGCAACAAGCTGTACGAAATTGCCGGATAATCTTTCGCATCAGCAGGGAGCGCACGCCCTGCGCGCCGGCATGGATTTCCTGTACAACGACTGCACCATCACTTTCCCGCGGTCCGTGCGCGGCAGCTACAGCTTTTCGTCGCTGGCCAACTTTCTCGCGGGGACGTACAACAACTCCGGCTTCACGCAGACATTCGGCAATACCGTGGTTTCGCAGACCAATCCGAATGTCGGCTTCTACGCGCAGGATGAGTGGAAGGTCAGCTCGCGCCTGTCACCCTGAATCTGGGCATTCGCTACGATCTGCAGTTCTTGAAGACCATCGCCACCGATACCAACAATGTCTCGCCGCGCGCCGGTTTCGCCTGGTCGCCGTTTGAATCGCGGCGGACCGTGGTGCGCGGCGGCTTCGGACTCTTCTACGATCGCGTTCCGCTGCGCGCCCTGGCCAATGCGCTGCTTTCCGGCGGCAACACCACCACTACCGGTCCCAACAGCCAGGTGAGCGTCAGCCTGTCTCCCACGCAGACTGGCGCGCCGGTGTTTCCCAACATTCTGACCACCGCCGCCGGTGGTGTCCTGGTCAACTTCTCCACCATGAATCCGCACATGCAGAACGCGTACTCCGAGCAGGGCAGCCTGGAGATCGAGCACCAGGTGGGCACGCGCGCCACGGTGAGCGTCGGCTACCAGCATCTGCGCGGACTGCACCTGATCGTCTCCGTGAACCAGAACGTGCCCACCTGCGCGGCCTCGGGCACCAACAACGGATGCCGCCCGAATCCCGAACTATCGCCAACAACAGCCAGTATTCCTCGCATGGCAGACTCGCACTACGACGGGCTGCATGTCTCCTTTGTGCAGCGTCCCACCGCGGTGGGGCAGCTACCGCGTCTCCTACACATTTTCCAAGTCCCTGGACAACGTGGGCGAGTTCTTCTTCAGCTCGCCCATCGACAACTACCAACATCTGGCAGGACTACGGACGCAGCGACGACGATCAGCGCCATCGCGCTGGTGTTCGATGGCGCTGTACACAGTGGCACGGCTTCCAGATCAGCGGCATGCTGCAGTATTACTCCGCGCTGCCCTTCAACATCACGACCGGCGCCACCACGATACAGGGGACCACGGCGCGGCCGTCTGGTGAACGGCGCTTTCATCGGCCGCAACGTGGGTACGGGCAACGATTTTTTCAGCGTCAGCTCGCGCATCAGCCGCACCTTCGCGCTGAGTGAACGCTGGAGAATGGAAGTGATGGCCGAAGCTTCAACGCGCTGAATCATCGCAACAATCTCACGAAGAACGGTACCTTCGGCACCGGGGCGTATCCGCTCCTGCCCTCGCCCGCCTTTGGGCAGGTGACAGCGGTCAACGATCCCCGGAGCGTGCAACTGGCCCTGCGATTGAAATTCTGATTCGTCAGTAGATACTGGCGCCCGTAACCGGCCACCTTGTGCAGCGAAGCTATGATCGTCTACAATTGTTGGTAATCTAGGCATATGGCAAAGCCAACCGATCTTGTCCAAGGCACTCTCGATCTCTTGATCCTCAAGACCATCTCGCTCGAACCTAAACACGGCTGGGCGATCGCCAAGCGCATCCAACAGGTTTCACAAGAAGCTCTCCAGATCCAGCAGGGGTCCCTGTACCCGGCGCTACACCGTCTGGAGCAGCAGGCCTGGATCAAGGCCGAGTGGCGCCCGACCGAAACCGGGCGAATGGCAAAGTTCTACTCCCTTACGCGTTCGGGACGGAAGCAACTGGAAAGGGAATTGGCGAACTGGGTTCGTCTGTCGACGGCCATCAACATAGTGGTCCAGGAGGCTTAGCAATGCGGATTCTAGACAAAGCCCGTTTGCGGCTTCGATCGCTGTGCCGCCGTCCGAATGTCGACTTCGAACTCGAAGCCGAACTTCGTTTCCACCTGGATCAGCTTATTGAAGAGAACATTTCATCCGGTATGCCGCCCGAGGAGGCCCGCCGGGCCGCGCAGCGCATGATCGGAGGCATCGCGCAGTACAAGGAGGAGTGCCGGGATATGCGCCGCGTAAACTTTGTCGAGGATCTTGTACAAGACGTACGTTACACGATTCGATCTTTAGCGAAGAGTCCAGGGTTCACAGGAGTTGTCGTCGCCACGCTGGCGCTTGGGATTGGAGCAAACACTGCCATCTTCACGATCGTGCATGGAGTGCTGCTGCGGCCACTCGACTATCCAAAACCCGATCAGCTGATGTATCTGACGGCAGAAGCTCCGGCCATTGGGGGCACCCGAAGTGCGCTCTCTGCGCCAGAGTACATCGAGTTCCGCCAGATGAACCGGTCGTTCGCGGCGGTTGGCGCTTATTCGACCGGCGGCGCGGCGTACACAACCGGCGAGGTCAACCTCACGGCCGGGGATCGGCCTCTGCGGGTGCGCTCGATCTCCGTCGATGCACATTTGCTCAAGGCGCTCGGTATTCAGCCGGAGCAGGGACGCTTCTTTAGTGACGAAGAAACCGCGCGTTGGACCGGGACGCTACCGCCACCGATCGCAATTCTCTCGCACGAATTGTGGCGAACAGCATTTGGAGGACGACCGCTCGTTGGACAAAAGGTGGAAATCGAGGGCCGCCCCCACGAAATCGTTGGCATTATGCCACCCGGGGCCGACGTCATGGATAACCACACGCAGGTTTGGTTGCCCCTCTGGCTACCACCCGAATATGGCCCGGCAACGCGAGGCCCACGTCCTCTACGTCATTGCGCGACTGAAAGACGGCGTCACCGCCAAGGCGGCACAGACAGAGCTGAGCGCATTTCTCGAAAACTGGGGCGATCGTGTCGGCACGACAAGACCATGTCCCCACGAACCGTCCCCTGCGCTCAGTAGACCACACCCTCCAGTTGCGGTCGTTACAGGACGCGATCGTTGGGAATGCCAGCCGCCCGATCTGGGTTCTGCAGGCCGCCGTGGGATTCGTGCTGCTCATCGTCTGCGCGAATCTTGCGAACCTGGTGATGGCTCGCGCCGGTTCACGCAGACGTGAGTTTGTACTGCGCACTGCTCTCGGCGCCAGCCGCGGCCGGCTGCTCCGGCAGTCGTTAACCGAAGGTGCGGTGATGTCCGGAGCCGGTGGCATTCTGGGTCTGTGGCTAGCCAGCGCTGGCGTGCGGGCGCTGATCCGTGCTTACCCGACCAGCATCCCACGGACGAGTGAGCTTACGATCGATTTGCCCGTTCTGCTGGTTGCGCTCGGCCTCTCGACTGGGACTGCCCTGCTTTTCGGATTCGTGTCGCTCGGGCGCGGCAGAACGAGTAGCATGGTGACTGCACTCAAGGAGGGCGCAAGGGGTGCCAGCGGCGCCTGGCGTCATTACGCCCGTCGTGGACTTGTGATAGCCCAAGTCGCTTTCGCGGTGATGCTGGTTATCGGAGCGGGTTTGCTGGTTCAGACAGTCTACAACCTCACGAGGATCGATGCAGGATTTGACCGGTCGCGGCTGGTGACGTTCTCGATGACATTGCCAATGGCGAATTCAGATCCCGACACACGCGCGCAGGCATATCAACGCGTCCTCGACAGGCTTCGCTCCGTACCGGGCGTGCTGGGAACGGCTGCCATGTCGGGTCTGCCGCCGAATCGAACTCCAGATGCGATCGCTACTCCTATCGAGAACTACACCTCCGACGATGGAAGGCCCTTTGCAATCATCGACTACTACCAATTCGTCATGGGCGACTATTTCGGGACGATGGGCATCCCGATCGTCGCCGGCCGCGGCTTCGAGCGAACCGACAACGCGTCGCAAGGCAAGGTGGCCATCGTCAATGAGACTTTGGCGAAAAGGATCTGGAAGGGGCAGAACCCGATTGGCCAGCGTCTGCGGCCTCCGGGTGGTTCGTTTGGCGCTAGCGATGATGTCTGGCATACGGTGATCGGAGTAGCCAAGGACGTCAGGCAGCGCGGGGTGGAGCGCCCGGCAGGAACTGAACTTTACGTATCCCTTGACCAGCACGGCGTCGCTCCGCCGAGTATGAATGTGGTGATGCGGACGACGCTGCCACCGGCCGCGCTGTCAGGGACGATCGAGCGAGTGGTGCGGGAAGTGGACGCCGCGGTTCCCGTCGTGCGGCTTCGCGACATGGATTCGGTGTTCGCCGAATCGATTCGCCGGCCGAGACTCCTGGCGCAGCTATTGGGCGCTTTTGCCGGACTGGCGCTGCTACTGGCAGCCATCGGCACTTACGGTGTGCTCTCCTACATGGTTACGGAGCGCCGGCGCGAGATCGGCATTCGGGTCGCCCTCGGTGCAGCTCGCTCCCACGTGCTCACACAGATCATGAAGCAAGGGCTTCAGGTCACGGCGTTGGGTGTCACCATTGGCCTTGCAGGCGCGCTTGCCGTAAATCGGCTGATTGCGTCCCTGCTGTTTGGCGTGCAGCCGACAGATACCGTGACGATCGCCTTTGTGATCGCGACGATTACGGCCGTGGCGGTGGTCGCCAGTTGGCTGCCGGCGTGGCGCGCATCGCGGCTGGACCCGAACGTCGTGCTCAGAGATGAGTAACCGCTGAGACGCTGGGCGGATCGCCGCGAGACGCACGTTGAGGCCGTGAAACGAGCCTCCGGCACGTGGCCTTGAACTATACTCGTGGGATGCGACTGTGGATGACTGCTCTCTGTTTCGCCACCGGACTGCTGGCGGCCGACGCCACCTACGATGGGGCGCGCGTTCATTATGAAAGCTACGGCAAGGGCAAGGAGGCCGTCGTCTTCATTCACGGCTGGACCTGCGACCTGACATTCTGGCGCGGGCAGGCGCCGTTCTACGAAAAACACCGCACGCTCCTGGTAGATTTACCTGGGCACGGACAGAGCGGGAAATCCGAAGTGGCATACACCCAGGAGCGGTTCGCGCGCGCCATCGATGCAGTGATGCGCGAGGCCGGCGTCACGCGCGCTACTCTGGTGGGTCACAGCATGGGAGGCCCGGTGGCGATCACATTCCTACGCCTGTTTCCAGCCAGGACAAAATCCCTTGTGCTGGTGGACGCCTATGTTCCGGAGGCCCCGAAAGACGATGCAGAGCGCGATCGCCAAAAGGCGCAAATCGAACCTTTCCTGCGTTCCCTTGGCGAGCCGAATTACAAACCGACCGTACAGAAGATGATTGAGGGAATGTTCTCCTCGAAGACGACGCCCGCCCAACGTGACGAGATCCGCGGCAAGATGATGGCGACACCGCAGCACGTGTTGACGTCTGCGATGCAGGGCATGTTTGCGCTCGAAGCGCCTAAGCCGGGGGAGACCTACAGCCTGCCGGTGATGGCCATCATGTCGGCGGGTAACGCCCGCCCCGGATTCGAAGAACGCCTCCGTAAAATATTCCCGAACCTGAGCAAGTATGAAGCCTGGGAAGGCTCGGGACATTTTCTGATGATGGAGAGTCCCGACCGCTTCAACCGTGCCTTAGAGGACTTCCTCGGCACGCGGTGAAAGATCCACGGGCGGCGCCGCTGCTACAGTGGAAGTATGGAAATTGCGACGCTCGGAGGGGGCTGCTTCTGGTGTCTGGAAGCGGTGTACGACGAGATGGAAGGCGTGACTTCAGTGGAGTCCGGCTACATGGGTGGCCACGTGGATAACCCGGATTACCACGCGGTCTGCACCGGCCGTACGGGACATGTCGAAGTGGTGCAGGTGACCTTCGATCCGGGGGTGACCTCCTATCGCGACATTCTGGAGGTCTTTTTCTCCATACACGACCCTACCTCAATGGATCGCCAGGGCAACGACTGCCGGCACCCAGTACCGGTCGGTGATCTTCACGCACAGTGAGCAGCAAAAGAAGACTGCGCAGGAAGTGATCGCCGAACTCGACAAAGAAGGATTGGGGCGGCCGGTTGTCACCCAGGTGTTGCCGGCGACCACCTTTTACAAGGCCGAGGAATACCATCAGAAGTATTTCGCGAACAATCCGCAGCAGGGGTACTGTGCCTTCGTGGTGGCTCCCAAGTTGAAAAAATTTCGCGAGAAATTCGCGGAGAAGCGGCGCAAACTAGCCTGATCTGGTAAAAGGCCCGATAACCGGCCTATGCAGTGGCATCGGCGAGGGTGGCGAACATCGGCATCATCGTGTCCACGCCGGTCATGGCGAAGATGCGCCGGAGGCGCGGATTGGCGCCGCAAGTTTGAGCTCGCCTCCCGCTTTCTTCACATTCGTCAGGCAGGAGACCAGCATGCCGATCCCGGAGCTATCGGCGTAGTCGAGTGCGGTGATGTCCAGAACGAACTGTTTCTGGTCTTTCTGCAACAGCCCCTTGACCGTAGCATCCAGGCGCTCTGTCTCGCCGCCCATCGCCAGACGGCCGGAAATAGTCACTACCGCGACGCCGGAATCCAGTTGCTTTGAATCCACTGACATTGTTCGATCATACACCGGAAGCAGCCAATGAGCGATGCCGGCTCTACGGCTGGCAAAGCGGGCACCAGAAGCTGATCCGGCCGTCGGCGGTATGTTTGCGGGACGTATGGGAGTGGCGCAGCGGCGGCAGGGCTCGCCGGCGCGGCCGTAGACCCAGAGGAATTCTTCCAGATCGGTGCGTCCCGTCGTGCGCATGTGGCCGGACGTCTCGGTCACGTTGGCGTCAGCAGGAATTTTCGCGCGGTCGTCGACCAGGCTCGCGAGCTGGTCCGGCGTGAGTGTAGCGACTTTGCGAAAGGGATTGAGTCCGCATGCGAAGGCGACTTCGGATTTGAAGACATTGCCGAGCCCGGCAAGCGCGGTCTGATCGAGCAGCGCGAGGCCGAGTTCGAGATCGGGCGCGCGCGGCGAGGTTGGCGATGGCGGCGGCTCGCGTCGAAATCGGGCGCAGAGTGGGGCAGGGCCGAGGCGGTTGAAGCCTTCGCGGCGCGCCAGGCTGGCGGCGGTGTGGAACTCGGCGACGGGCACGTTGAAGGCGACGGCCAGCATCGCCGGGGTTTCGATCACGATGCGCATGTGAGAGCGGTGGCGCTGCCAGGTTTCGCCGGGACGGTAGATGTGCCAACTGCCGCTCATCAGCATGTGGGTGAGCAGAATCAGGTCGCCGGAAAAGTGCATGAGCAGCCACTTGCCGCGCGCTTCCACGGATTCAACGGTGCGGCCGGCGAGCGGCGTGTCGTAATCGACGCGCGAGAGTTTGGGCAGGACGGTTTCGAAGCGGGTGACCGTCTGTCCGGCGAGCGCGCGGTGCAAGCGTGCGCGCCGTGCGGAAGATGGTGTCGCCTTCAGGCATGTCAGGCGGACTCCGTGGTCGGGCTCGGTTCGCCGCAGGCTCCGCGATGCGGCGCATCTGCAGACCGAGCGGCGATTGCACGAAGCCCGCCTCTTCCAGGAAGCGCGCCAGGAAGTGCTCGCGCGCCGGGGCGTCGTTGATTTCGCCGATCAGCAGGCCGCTTCGCCGCGTCTGCCGGCGGATCGGCGACCTCGGCGAGTTTGCGCGCAAGTTCGCGGGCGAAGCGGGTGCGATCGGGTTCGTCCTCCGGCAGGATGACGCGGATGGACGGATTGCGGCGGCGCAGGAAGGCGGTGAGCTGGCCGTTGATCGAGCACCACGCTGGCGCCGGCGGCCCGCGCCATGCCATGATTCTCGCCGGGCCAGGGAAGCAGGTTGCCGTAAGGATTGGCGGGGTCGCAGGCGGCCAGGTGCAGCGCTTCGGGACGGTCGGGCTCGGTGCGCAGGCTGCGCAGCATGTCGATGGCGGCCGTCATGCGCGAATTGGGCGGCGCCCAGTCCGGCGACGAACATGCCGCGGCGGATCCAGCCGTTCTCCTCCATCGTTTTGAGCGCGGGGTAGAGCACGGGGTAGCCGCCGGGGATGTTCTCGGCGAGCGCGGTTTCGCGCATCACGATGCCGTTGCGCGCGAGCAGTTGCTGCGCGGTGTTGGCGCTCCACTCGGTGGGTGTGATGGGTAGGCCGAGACGCTGCGCGACCAGCGACCAGCGGCCTTCGGCGGCGTGGCTGCCGCCGGTGCGGGCGCGGAAGCGGCGCAGGAATTCGGGCGAGCCGGGCGGTCCGTCGCGCAGTTCGCGGCGATTGCGCTCGGCCTCCTTGGCGTACAGCAGATTGCGCAGGGGATGCAGCGTGTCGTTGGTGACGAGGCCCGCCCACACCAGTTCCCATAGGGCGGTCTGCGTATCGCCGGGGAAGCCGCCGCCCGCGGCCTGATGGAGAGGCGCGAAGAACGACGCGCCCATTTCTCGAAGGACATCCGCGATCCGCTGCGCACGTTCGGAGAGCTCGGGCGGCGTTGTAGCGGTGAGCAGTTTCGGCAGGGCATCGGCCAGGTAGAGTGCGATCCGGCCATCGCGGTCGCCGAGTTGGTTCGCGGCCGATCCAGACGACATTGCCGGAGGCCATCAGCGCGTCAAGATCGTCGGGGCTGTAATCGATCACGCGCGCGGGCAGGATCTCGCGCTCCAGGTCGGAAGCGATGAGCGCGGCGCCTTGCAGAATTTCGATGGTGTCGAGCAGCGCATCGAGACCGCGGCGCGGGACCGCCACGCCTTGCCAGCGGGTGAGCAGCCGCACGAAGGTATGCTGTTCGGCGGGCACCACTTCGCGGCGCAGGCGCGCGAGCGTCTTGCGGCGAACCTGCTGCAGCACGTCCGGGTCGCACCATTCGCGGTGCACGCCTTCGGGACGAAACTCGCCTTCGAGCAGCTTTGCCATCGGCGTGAAGGCGGCGGAGCGCGGCTTCGATTTGTGAAGGCGTCAGGCCGAAGCGTGCGGCGGCATCGGCGGTGGTGAATGGTCCGTGCGTGCGCGCATAGCGGCGGAGCAGTTCGAACAGGGGGCGGTCGCGTGGCTTCGAGAAACACGGCGGCAAGGCCGGGCGGCAGCGGCACGCCTACCGCATCGCGATAGCGAGCTGCGTATTCCACGGGGATGAAGCGGGTCTCGCCGCGCGATGCGCACGCGCACGGCGCGCCGGGCGGCGGTAAGTTCTTCAATCGAGCCTCCGGTCGTGCGCGCCTGAATCTCTTCCAGCGAGAGATCGCCAAGGCGGAGCAGAAGATCGTGCAGGCCATCGGTGTGGCGTGCCTGATAATCGGGGTCGAGCGCCTGCAGTTGCTGCTCCACTTCGGCGAGCGCGCGCCTTGTCCAGAAGCTCGCGGAAATCGGTGCTGCCGAGGATCTCTTCGAGCTGCGATTGATCGATGGAGAGCGCCTGGGCGCGGCGCTCGGCGAGCGGGGCGTCGCCATCGTAAATGTAGTTGGCGATGTAGGAGAAGAGCAGCGCGGCGGCGTAGGGCGAGGGCTTGGCGGAATCGACCGGCGGTGACACGGATCGTGCCGCGCTGCACTTGCTGCAGGATAGCGGTGGCGGCCTCGAGGTCGAAGACTTCGCGGACGCATTCGCGATACGTTTCCAGCAGCATCGGGAAACTCGAATAGCGCGCGGCCACGGCCAGCAGGTCCGCGGCGCGTTTGCGCTGTTGCCAGAGGGGCGCGCGCATTCCGGGACGGCGGCGCGGCAAGCAGCAGAGCGCGGGCCGCGGCCTCGCGGAACTTGGCGGCGAAGAGCGAGGTGCTGCCGAGCTGGCGAAGTACCAGGTCCTTCAGTTCCGCGGGCGAGGGGAGCAGCCACTCGGTTTCGAGCGGCTGCATCGCTTTCGGAAGGGTTCGGGCAGACGGATCACGAAGCCGTCATCGCTCCACATGGTCTCCACTTCCACGCCGCGCTCGGCGCGCAGCTTGGCAGTGACGGCCATGCACCACGGGGCGTGCACGCGGCTGCCGAACGGGGTGAGGACGCAGACGCGGAAATCGCCGAGTTCGTCGCGGCAGCGCTCGATCACGATATCGCGATCGCTGGGCACGCGGCCGGTGGCGGCGGTCTGATCTTCGAGGTAGCGCAGCAGGTTCTCCGCGGCGTTGGCATCGAGGCTGTGCTCTTCCACCAGGCGTGTGAAGGCGGCGGCGCGCGGCATGGCGAGCAGCTCGCGCGTCATCTCGCCGATCTCGCGGCCGAATTCCGCGGGCCGTCCCGCGCCATCGCCATGCCAGAAAGGCATCTTGCCGGGCTCGCCCGGCGCGGGCGTCACCGTGACGCGATCATGGGTGATCTGGTCGATCCGCCAGGTGGTGGCGCCCAGGATAATGGTGTCGCCGGCGCGGCTCTCGAAGACCATCTCTTCATCGAGCTCGCCCACGCGCGCACCGCGTGTGGCGCCGGCAAGGAAGACGGTGAACAAGCCGCGATCCGGGATCGTGCCGCCGTTGATGATGGCGACGCTGCTGCGCGCCCTGGCGCGCGGTGAGCCGTTGAGTGGCGCGGTCCCAGGTGATGCGCGGGCGCAGTTCGGCGAACTCGTCGGAAGGGTAGCGGCCGGAGAGCATGTCGAGCACGGAATCGAAGACGCCGCGGGTCAGAGCGGCGTACGGCGCCGCCTGCCTTACGAGAGTGAAAAGGGCGCCCGCGTCCCAGGGGTCCATACCGACCATGGCGACGATCTGCTGCGCCAGGACGTCGAGCGGATTGCGCGGGTAGTGAACCGATTCAACCCTTCCGGCGTACATGGCGCGCGTGATGGCGGCGCAAGCCACCAGATCGCCGCGGTATTTCGGAAAAATGACAGCCGCGCTGGTGCCGCCCACGTGGTGGCTGGCGCGCCCGACGCGTTGCATCCCGCTGGCCACCGAAGGGGGCGATTCGATCTGCACGACGAGATCGATAGCGCCCATGTCGATACCCAGTTCCAGGGACGAGGTGGCCACCAGGCCGCGCAATGTTCCCATCTTGAGACGGTCTTCGATTTCCTTGCGTTGATCGGCGGCCACGCTGCCATGATGCGCGCGGACCAGCGTGTCGCCGGCGAGCTCATTGATCGCGCCGGAGATACGCTCGGCCAGGCGGCGGCTATTGACGAAAATCAGCGTGGACGTGTGGCTGCGAACCAGTTCGAGAAGCTTGGGATGGATGGCGCTCCAGATCGACGGACGCACCGGAGCCTGCGACGCCGGTCCGCTGGGCAGCGTGACCAGTTCATCCAGGCGCGACATGTCGTCGAGCGGCACTTCGATGCGCAGGTCGATGCGCTTGGGTTCGCCCGCATCGACGATGGTGACGTCGCGATAGGCGGGCGCGGCGGAGGCCGATTCGAACTCGGAGAGAATCTCGTCGGTGGGCGCCGCCGGGCGGTCCCTTCTGGCGCTGGCGGTTGCCTTTGCGCCGCCGAGAAAGCGGGCGACTTCATCCAGCGGCCGCTGCGTGGCGGAGAGTCCGATGCGCTGCAGCTTGCGCCCGCACAGCGCTTCCAGCCGTTCCAGCGAGAGCGCAAGATGACTGCCGCGCTTGGTCGGGACCAGCGCGTGGATCTCATCGAGCACCACCGTTTCAACGGAACGCAGCACTTCGCGCGCGTTCGAGGTGAGTAAAAGGTAGATGGATTCCGGCGTGGTGATCAGAATATCGGTGGGGCGGCGGGCGAAGCGCCCGCGCTCGAGGGCTGGGGTATCGCCGGTGCGGATCGCGACCGTCGGTTCGTGAAAGGCAACGCCCTCGGAACGCGCCGCCTGCGCGATGCCGACCAGCGGGGAGTGCAGGTTGCGTTCCACGTCGACCGCGAGGGCTTTGATGGGCGAGATGTAGAGCACACGGCAGCGTGCGTTGCGCTCCGGCACGGGCGCGAACATCAGCCGGTCGATGCACCAGAGAAAGGCAGCGAGGGTTTTTCCGGTGCCGGTGGGAGCGAGGATCAGAGTGGACTCGCCGCGCGCAATAGCCGGCCAGCCGAGCTGCTGGGGCCGAGTGGCACTGGGAAACACGGCCTCGAACCAGGCGCGAACCGGAGGGTGGAAGAGGTCGAGCGGAGACTTAGTCGCCATTTTCGTGCTTCTCCGGGAACAACGCGAGTGCCGCGCGCGCGTCGGCGGCGTCCTGGGGCCGGCCATCCGCGACCAACTCCTTCAGGAATTCGATGGCGCGATCGTGACGCGAGATGCTAAGAGCGCGCAGCAGCGCCTGGCGATATTCGAGACCTCGCGCATCGGGCCAGGATTCCAAGAGAAGGTCGACGGCGTCGGACTGGCGCGACCCGCCGAGCGCGAGGGCGGCCTCTTCGGCCACCTCGTCGCCGGCCGCCAGGAATTGCCGGACGAAGGGCAGGGCGGCGCGCCGCTCCAGGGCGAGCAGGGACTCCAACACCTGTCCGGTAACCGCGGCTTCTGCGTCGCCGGCGCGCGCCTTGAGGCGGAGCAGCAGGGCGCAATCGTCGCCCTGCATTTCGGCGAGGGCTCGGGCGGCGTCGGCACGAACGGTGGGAGATGCTTCGGTGAGCGCGTTGACCATGTGCCGCAGTACCTGCTCACGAGCCAGGTCGGGGCAGGCTGGAAGGGCCAGCAGGCAAATGCCGCGAAGCGGTCCGGCCGTGTCCTCCTGGCCGCCCCACACCGGCTCCATCTGAATGTGTACGGCGCCACGGAGAAAGGCGGCCGATTCGCGGTAGCCCAGGTCTTTGAGCGCCCGGGCGATGGCGTTCTTGCCCCAACACTGCGGATCGCGTTTGACGGGATCTTCAAAGAAGCGATCGAAGGCCCGCAACAGGTCGGGCATTACCTCGGGAGCGGGCAACTCCGCCGCGATTTTGGCGGCCTTGGCAGCCACCAGGTTGACCCGGTCGGCAAGCGCCTTACGCAGCGCAGGCGTGGCTGCCGCGGCGGAACTTCCGCGCAATTGGCTGAGGGCTTCGAGCTGTTCTTCAATCCGGCGATTTGCCACAAATCAAATCTCTTGATTCCCAGGATACCCATGCTGCATCCAACGAGGGTGTCGGGCCGTTGGCCGGACCTCCAATCCAATTTCAAGAGGCGAATGTCATGAAACGTACAGCGAATGCTCACTGGAGCGGCGATTTGAAGGCAGGGAAGGGAAACATCTCCACGGCCAGCGGAGTGCTCACCAGCACCCCCTATTCATTTGGGACGCGATTTGCAGACGGGAAAGGTACCAATCCCGAAGAATTGCTGGCTGCTGCGCATGCCGGCTGTTTCACTATGGCGCTTTCCGCGCAGTTGGGCGAGGCGGGTCTGACTGCGGACTGCCTGGAAACCACTGCACCATCACCTTCGAGAAGCTGCCGGATGGCTTCGCGATCACGGAGAGCCATCTGGAGTTGAAGGCCAAGGTCCCGGGAGCCACCCAGGAGTCCTTCGATAAGGCGGTCCAGAACGCCAAGTCGGGTTGCCCGGTTTCCAAGCTCTACAAGACCAACATCACGCTGAATTACAAGCTGGAAAGTTAGGGCGCCATCGGCGCGCAGAATGGCGCGGTCTTTCCTATAGGAGAATTGTCGCTGGCGCGGAAATAAGCTGCGTTGGCGATCTCGTGCCGTACACTGGCATCGCAGGCCTGTTGGAAGCGCTGTCGCGCCTTCGCTTCGTCCTTGACGCCCTGATAGATGTTGCCGAGGGCGAAGCAACTGGCCGCTACCCCGCCGCGGCAGGCCTTGTCGAAGTACGCCGAGGCCTGCGCCGCGTTGGCCTCCGTACCGTGTCCCGCGAGATAGCATTCGGCCAACCCGCCGCAGCCCCGCCACCAATGGTCCGCACAAGACTGGCGGAACAATGCGACGGCTGCGGCGGGGTCCTTCGAAACCCCCTGGCCGGCATAAGTCAGCGAAGCCAGGATAAAGCAGCTCTCACCGTCCCCCCGCTCGCATCCCGGCCGGAATACCTGCGGCCCGTTTTCCTTCACCAGCGCCACCAGGCTCGGACAGGCGTACTGCATCTTGAGATCGCAGGCGCGCGCGAAATTCTTCCCGGACTCGCTCAAATCGCGAGGCGCCACGCGTCCTTCGTTCCACACCACTCCCAACGTAAGGCACGCGATTCCGGAGCCGTGCTGGCACGAGACTGTCATGGTGTGCACCCATGTCTGGCAGGCGTCCCTCTTCCCGGACTCGCAGGCCTTTTGCCAGAATTCCGGATCGCTGCCAGGATGCCGGCCGCCGACGAATCCCGTGGTAATCATGACCGCGAACAAGCTGATCCAGACCGCCATATGCGCAAAATTGACCTGCCTGGGCGTCCAGGTGGTCTTATGGAAACGCGCTTCCAGGGCTGCGCCGGCGCGGTCCAGAGGGTGCACCAGTAAATTGAGAGCCGGCACGCACAGCAGCTTGTCATAGAATGTCGGCGCGCCCATCCACCCCAGCACTGAGTACAGAGCCCACACCAACCCGCCATACATCGCGCCGAACAGAAGCTTGCCGAAGTTTCTGCGCGGCGACGTTGCCGGATCCGTCACCAGCAAATGCAGGCCGAGGAAGACTGCGATAGGAATATTGGAATCGACGAAGTAATACAGGCCGGTGCTGCCGGTGTACGCAAGGTTCAGCACAAACAACGCCCCCGCTGCGGCCAGCGTGACCAGCGTGACGGAGAACAAGGCCTGCACCACCAGTCCCACCGCGAAGATCTCCAGGTAGATGTGTGGTGGCCGGCCCTGGCTCACCGCGACCTCCTCGCCCCACGTGAGCTGTGTGCTGTGCGTAATCAAAAGTCCGATCGAAAAAATCGCCAGCGCGATCGCCGAGGGGTTGAAGATGTGCGTCCGGCGGCCGTCGCGCCGCCACGTGAGAAATTCCTTGCAGAGCACGCCGGTCGCTACCAGCAGGAACTGCAGGTAGAACCAGTCATCTTTGAACCACAGAAATAAATTCGTGCTGAGAACAATTGGAAATGGTCCGAAGCCGAGAATCCATTGATCGCGTCTCCACCAGCACACCAGCATGTCGAGGACATAGACAAATACAATTTGCGCGACAATCAGCGGTGCGTAGTGGTAGACCTCGGGCCAGTACCATCCCCAATACAGATAGATGCTGGTGTGCATCGAGAGCTGGACATAGTGCACCGGCTTGGGAACAACCGTGTAACTGAGTACACGCCCCGCTCGCACAGCCCGCTGGCACACCAGTATGAGCAGAACCAGCAGCGCAGCCGCGGAAGCCCAAATGGAGCCCGCCAAACGAGGATTGGCGCTTACCCAGGGAATCAGCGAAAATGCGCCCAGTACGCCGATCAGACCGCCCGCCAGCACAAGCGGTGAGGCCTGGTGGGAAACGGCGCGATCGACCGTGGACGGGGCAGCCATCTAGATTCCGCAGACGAGAGTATATCCCATCAGGGTTTCACCCTGCGCGCCCGGCTTCCCTCTTAGAACGTGAAACGCAGCGAACCTTGCATGATGCGCGGCGCACGCGTCGAAGTGACCTGTCCGAAAGTCGAGTTGGTCTGTGCGCCCGTCGTCAGGTCATATTTCGGGGACACGTTGAGCCCCGAATATTGCGTGTGGTTGAACGCGTTGTACGCTTCCCAGCGCAGCGTAAAGGCGCGCTTTTCGCTCTTCAGGGGAAAACGCTTCGAGAGGGAGATGTCCTCGTTGTTGACCCCCGGGTTGCGCACACTGTTCTTTGCCGCGTTGCCCGGGTCGCCCTTGCCCGGCGCCGCGAATGCCGCGGTGTTGAACCACTGGTAGAACGTTGATCCGGTGGAATTCGGATTGCCCACAATGTTTACGCGCTGTCCATCGCCGCCGCCCGTGAGGTCGGTCCCCTGCACGGTGCTCAGACCGATTGTCGCGGGAGTGCCGCTGACCCACTGCGCGATCCCCGCCAGTGTCCAATCATCGAACACCCACTTCACCACCTTGTTGTTGTTCAGCATGCGGCTCGGCTTCGGCAGATTGTAAGTGAGGTTCAGGACGGCATTGTGCGTCTGGTCCGAACTGTCAAACCCGTAACTCCAGGTGCGCAGCGGCTGATAAATCGGAATACCCGTGTAATCCATGAACTTCGAGAAGGTGTAGCTGAACCCGAACTGCAGGCCGTTCGAAAAACGCCGGTTGATGCTGAGCAACAGCGCGTGATAGTTCGAGTTGTACGCGTTGTCAATCCACGCCACGTTGTTGTACCCCGGATACGGACGATAAAAGTTGTCCGTGACGCCGCCGGTATAACTCGGCAGGAAATGCGTCCCATACGGAACCGTGTTGATCTGCAGCGTTTGCGGAATGTGCTGGCCCAGAGTGGCGATATAGGAAACGTCCACCAGCATGGAATGACCCATATCCTGCTGCACTCCGAGCGTGATGTTGTAGTTGTCGGGCGTCTTGTTGTTAATGTTGAATCCCTGGGTGTTGCTGGGTGAGAGCACGCCGTTGGTCTGCAGGAAGGTCTTCATATCTCCGTAGTAGGTGATCGGAGTCAGCACCGCCGGCGGGTTGTTCACCATATTGCCCCACTTGCTGAGCCGGGGGTTGTACAGAATCGCCGCGCCGCCGCGGATGGCGGTCTTGCCGTTGCCAAACACATCGTACGCGAATCCGAGGCGCGGTCCCCACAGCACACCCGGCTGATTGACGAAGCCTGTCGGCACGCCCTTATCGCCATAAGTCACGCCGCCTGGAGCGGGATTGCCTACGCCGGGGACGAAGAGTCCGATATAGGCCTGCGGCAGCAGGGCGCCCGTAAGGGGATTCTGCGCGAACCTTGTGCCGTTCTGCGTGACCGGAGTGTACAAGCGGCGGAGCTTGGCCGGGCGTATACAGATTGCGCATGAATACCGACTGTTGGCCGGGATTGTTCGGGTGCATTTCGCCGGCCCACGTCCAGCGGACGCCGTAATCGACCGTGAAGCGCTTGGTTACCTTCCAACTATCCTGCGCGAACCACTCGATCAGGCTCTGCCGCATATTCGCGCCGTAGCGTACGTTGGATTCGGTATAACTATTGAAAACGCCCAGCGCCGCATTGGAAAATGCGTAGTTCGAATCCAGCGGGTTCAACGTATTCTTGCCGAAGTCGAAGGTACCCGAGAAGATGCTCTGCTCGCCTTCGTACTCACGAATGCGGTATACGTCGAATCCAAACTTGATATTGTGGGAACCCTTGGTGATGGCGACGCTATCGCTCAAGTTGAAGGTGAAGTCCGTGCCGCCGGTCAGCAGGCGGTTATCGTAGCTCACGTTCGGCGCGCTGGGGACGCCGCCGAAAGAGAAGCGCGGAATGAACCCGGATGCGTTCGCATTCGGATACCACTGGCCCAGGTTGTAGCCGATAGCCGAGCGCAGAACCTTGTTTATTTCGTTATCGCCGTACGGATGCCAGGCTTCGCGGTTGTGTCGGACGCCGGCATTGAACTCCATGATGACGTTCGGGCTAAAGATGTGCGTGTCACCCGTCGCCAAGCCGTCTTCGGTGAAGCAATAGCACTGTGCGAAGAACCCCACCGGGCTCGCGCCGCCGGCCACCGCGTAACCTTCCTGCTGCGCGATCCACGTCTTGCCGCGGACAAAGAAGCGATCCTTTTCGGAGGGAACAAAGTCTAGCCTGAGAAGCTGGCTCCGTTTCGGGTCTTTCTGCACTTCCTGGATCTGGAAGTTGTAGTTCCCACCGCTGATCGCCCGGTTAAAGAAGTTGGGCTGCGGCAGGATATTCATCAGCGCCTGCCCGTTCGGATTGAGGCGGTTCTTGGGGATTACGTTGCCGGGAAACTGCGCGCCGGCTAGGGTATCGGTAATGGGAATCACCTTCCCGTTCAGATCCAACGTCTGCGAGAAATCGCCCTGGCGTTCCAGCGCGGTCGGCATCGTGTAGGAATTTAATGAGCCCGGAGTGGAGATGAGTGCCTGCTCCAGGTTGTAGAACGCGAACATTTTCGTTTTGCCCTGGTTCCAATGCCCGGGTATGTAAACCGGTCCACCCACGGATCCACCAAACGTGTTGTAGCGATACCTCGGCCGTCTGACTCCGTTGCGGTTATTGAAAAAATCGTTAGCGTTCAGCGCATCGTTGCGTATGTATTCATAGGCGCTGCCGTGGAATTCTCTGCCGCCTCCGCGCGTCACCACTTGTACGATGGGTCCGCCGTTCCCGGCGTATTCCGCCTGGTAACTGCTCACCAGCACCTTGACTTCGCCGATCGCGTCCAGCGTCGTCACGCTCGAGAAGACATTCGGCGTCCCCTGGTCGTTCGAGACTACGCCATCCACCGCCAGAATATTCGTGCCGGAAAACGTACCCGCGATGTTCGGTGTGCCGGTGCCATAACTCCCACCCGTGGAATCCTGGTCCGCCTGATATTGCACGCCCGGAATCGTGCGCAGCATCGAGACGACTTCACGTCCCTTGGCCGTCAAATTCGTAAGCTGGGTCGAAGTCAGTACCGCGGAATGCTCGGAACTGTCGGTTTGCACCTGGGCTGCTTCGCCCACCACGCTGATGGTCTCCGTGACCTCGCCCACCTGTAGGGTGATGTCGCCGAGCGATACCTTTTCATTTGCTGCCACCGACACACCGCGACGCTCGTGAGCCTTGAATCCCTTCTGTTCGATGCGTAGGTGATAAGTGTCCGGCTGCACGGCAATCATCGTGAACGCACCGGCCTCGTTGGTCATCGCCGTGCGCACTTCGGAGGTGCGTTCGCTGGTCACCGTGATCTTGGCGCCGGCGATAGCGTGGCCCGATGAGTCCATAATGTCCCCGGTGATGGACCCCGTTGTGGTCATTTGGGCCGAAAGCAGCCCGCAGCTAAGGATTGCGAAAAGCAGCACCCTGGCACACGTGGCGGATACTGATCTTCATGGAGTTTTTCCCCTCGAAAGCGTTCTTTAACGCTAACCTTTGAAGAAATGTATCTCATTCCGGGAACTCTGTCAATCGCTTTCTGACGAATTCTGAGGCCGATTCCGCCGAAATTTGGAAACTTTTCGTCCCCGTCCGTCAGGCTCCACTCCGCACCCTGGCTTTTGTGTCATAATTCTTGGCATGCCAACGGCCGTCGTGAAGATGGAGCCGAAGTCCGAGGGGATTGCTACTCCCCGTAAGAAGCGGCCCAAGGAAATTGCTGTCATCACCGAATGCTGCACGGGATGCGCGGGTTCTCCGGCCTGCGTTCCGTACTGTCCCGTGGCCGATTGCATGTATTGGGTACCGGACGAAGATCACCAGCCCTTCGGCCACATTGAGGTGGACGCTACGCTCTGCATCGGCTGCAAGAAGTGCGTCAGCAAAGGTCCCGACGGCGCGTTCCTCGATGGATGCCCGTGGGATGCCATAGAGATGGTGGCCATCGAACAGGTTGAAGTCATGATCGGTATGAAGATGCCGGTCTGAGTGCCATCATATAAACCCACATGTCTCTGGAAATTCATCAGGTCGAACGTGAAGGCATCACCGTCCTTCAGATGAAGGGGCGCATCACGCTCGGCAAAGAAGCCACCGCCCTGCGCGAAAAAGTGGCGGAACTGGCCGCGCATAATGAGCGGAACCTGGTCTTCAACCTCGCAGGCGTGGATTACATCGACAGCACCGGCCTGGGTGCCTTGGTCATGTGTGTTACCTCCGTGCGCAAGATCAACGGCAACGTCAAGCTGGTCAATCTGAACAGGCGCAATATCGAGTTGCTGGTGATGACGCGCCTGGCCACCTCGTTCGAAATCTTCACTGACGAGGGAGATGCGGTGGGAAGCTACTATCCCGATCGCAAAATCAAGACGTTCGACATTCTGGACTTTGTGCAAAAGATGAAGACCGAGGAATAGGCTTCGATGGCATTGGTGGTCATCGGAGGAGTGGCCGCGGGACTCAGCGCCGCGGCGCGCGCCCGGCGAATCGATCCGCGACTCGAAATCATCGTTCTCGAAAAGGGTCCCGTAATCTCCTACGGCGCTTGTGGTCTGCCCTACTATGTTGAGGGTCGCGTCCGTGACACCAGGGAACTGATCACCTACACCCCGGATTACTTCCGGAAAGAGCGAAACATCGATGTGCGCACCGGCGCTCGCGTAGTTGCGATTTCGCACCCGAGGCGCGAAGTGGTGCTCGAATCGGGTGCCAAAATTCCTTACGAGAAACTGGTCATCGCTACTGGAGCGCGCGGCGGACTGCCGAATTTGCCGGGAGCACAACTGCCGCACGTCTTCACCTTGTACACGCTGGATGACGCGGAACGCATGCGCACCTTCGTGCGCGAGCGCCGGCCGAAGAACGCGGTAATCGTAGGCGCCGGTTACATTGGCGTAGAGGCTGCCGACGCCTTGCGCCGCAACGGCCTCCGCGTCACCATTCTGGAGCGCTCGGCGCACGCATTATCGCGCGAGGACGCCGCGCTGACCGCCGCCGTCCGCAAGCAACTCGAGCGACACGGTGTGGAGCTGCGCACCGGCGTCACGGTGACCGCGATCGAGCCCGATCGGGTGGCTGGTGTACCTTGCGACATGGTGGTCGTTGCCGGTGGCTTCCAGCCGAATGTGGAAATCGCCGCGTCGGCCGGGATCGAGATCGGACGCAGCGGCGCAATTCGCACCGACGAGCGCATGGAGACCAACCTGCGCGGAATCTTCGCCGCCGGCGATTGCGCCGAAGTCACACACTTGGTGACCGGACGGCCGACCTGGATTCCGCTCGGCACCACCGCCAACAAAGCCGGCCGTGTGGCTGGCGCCTGTGCCGCTGGCGCCCGCGAGCGTTTTCCGGGCATCGTCGGGACCTCGATCGTGAGCATCTTCGGCGTGGGATTCGCTGCCACCGGGTTTTCCGTGGCCCAGGCGCGCGCTGAAGGCTTTTCGCCTGTGGCTGCGCGCATCGAAGCCAACTCGCGCCCGCGCTATTACCTGGGCGTAAAGACCGCTGTAGAACTCGTTGCCGACCGGACGACGCGGCGCCTGGTCGGAGGTACCGTCATCGGTGAAGATGGCGCGGCGGGCAGGATCAACGTAATCGCCACCGCCCTGCAAACCCGCATGCGGGTCGACGAGTTCGAACAACTGGACCTGGCTTACTCCCCGCCGTTCACACCAGTTTGGGACCCCGTCCTGATCGCCGCCCAGCAGTTGGTGAAGGGGTTGGCGGTTTAGGGTGCCGGCTACTCACCTCAAGCTGCATAATTGACAAAACTAACCTCTACGAACCTATAAAAGAACACCCGTATTTCATCGAAATATAAGATTCCCTGCGGCATCCGTCAAGCCATATAATCTAAAGAATCTGTTTAGTTTTTCTAAAGCATTATGGAGCTCGGACAATTGCGCGTTTTCCTCGCGGTGATCGATACTGCCAGCGTCACCCGGGCAGCCGAAGTCGTGGGCCTCAGCCCCGGCGCCGTAAGCCAGCAATTGCGCGCTCTGAGCGTCGCTCTCGAGGTGGAACTCTTCGTCCGCGCAGGCCGCAAAATCGCTCCTACCGCGCATGCGCTCCGCCTCGCCGAACATGCGCGTACCATCCTCCATCAGGTAGAGCGGATGGAACAGGACTTCAGCAAAGACGAAGCCGCCGGCGACCGCCGCCCGTTTCACTTTGCCACCGGCGCTACGGCGCTGATCTACCGTCTCGGCAAGCCGCTGCGCCTCCTGCGCCGCCGCTTTCCGCAGACCGAAATTCTGGTGACCGTGGCCGCCACTGAGGAAATCGTCGCCGGACTACTCTCCCGCCGCTTCGATCTGGGCCTGATCTCCATGCCCGTCGTGGAAGAGCGGCTCACCATTTTGCCGCTGTTTGAAGAGGAACTGCTCGGCCTGCGTCCGGCCCACGCCGGAAGCTCCAGCGGCAAGGTGGTGCGCTTGCAGCCGGAAGAGTTGGCCGAAGCGCCGTTTCTCCTCTACCCCCAGCGAAGCAATATGCGGCTGAGTATCGATCGGTTCTTTCACGAAATCGGCATCACCCCGCGAGTAATCATGGAAGCGGACGATACGGAAGCCATCAAGCGTCTGGTGGAATCCGGCTTCGGCTATTCCATCCTGCCGGAGTTTTCCGTGCGCGGACAGGGCCGCTTCCTCGAACTCTTCCGCGTGGCCGGACATCGCCTAGTACGCAGGCAGGCGCTGGCGATGCCGCGTTCGGAGTACCCGCGTGCCCTGACGCAGGCAATCTCAAACATGGTTCACGCGGCGTTAGTCAAGAATTGATAGGCGCCGCGCCCTGATACCATCTAGACATGTCTGATCGTGGACTGTTCTCATTGGCTGGCGAAGTGGCGGTAGTGATTGGCGGCGGCGGAGTCCTGGGTGGAGCCATGGCCACGGGACTGGCGCAGGCCGGCGCCGATGTTGTGATCCTCGGCAGGAGTAAGGATAGCGCCGATGCGCGTGCCAGGGAAATTGAAGCGCTGGGCAGAAACGCCATCGGCATCGCGTGCGACGCCACCAGCAAGAACGGCCTGCAACAGGCGCTGGAAACCGTGATCGCGCGCTTTGGCCACGTCGACATCCTGGTCAATGCGGCCGGTGTGAATTCCGGCACGCCCTTTTTCGAAATTACAGAAGCCGAATGGCACAGGATCCTGGATATCGACCTGACCGGTGTATTTCTGGCCTGCC
This sequence comes from uncultured Solibacteraceae bacterium, assembly GCA_963792055.1. Taxonomy (GTDB): domain Bacteria; phylum Acidobacteriota; class Terriglobia; order Bryobacterales; family Bryobacteraceae; genus Solibacter. Next base: position 192,322 of record CAWBUV010000001.1, read on the forward strand.
AGGTCTTCGGCAAGGCAATGGTCGATGCCGGGCGCGGCGGCTCCATCATCAATATCTCTTCTGCCTCGTCCGGACCGCCCCTGTCAAAGGTGTTCACATACGCAGTGGCCAAAGCGGGCGTCAATCAGATCACGCAGTTCCTGGCGCGCGAACTGGCTCCCCACAACATTCGGGTGAATGCCATTCTCCCCGGATTCTTCCCGGCCGAGCAAAACCGCAAATTACTCACCCAGGAGCGTGTGGCCAGCATTTTGGGCCACACCCCCATGAACCGCTTCGGCGAGAGTTGCGAACTGGTGGGCGCCGCCGTGTATCTGGCGTCGCGGGAAGCCTCTTCCTTTGTCACCGGATCGATCCTCAAGGTAGACGGCGGCTTTACCGCAATGACCATCTAGCCGAGTAGGACCAGGCCTCCCGGCCTGTCCACAAAGAAACCGCTAAAATTAAGGCTATGGCCTCCCGACGCCAGCGCACCCTACTCGACTCCGGTTCGCGGGCGCCCGCATTCCGCCTCTCGCGACTGGAGGGCGGGGAAGTCACGCTTGCCGAATTGATCTCGCCGGGGCCGCGTGCTGCTTGCGTTCTTCAAGGTGACCTGCCCGGTCTGCCAGTTGACCGTGCCGTTTCTCGAGCGATTGCACGCCTCCGGCGGCATCGCAATCTGCGGCATCTCCCAGAACGACGCCGCCGACACGCGCGAATTTAACACCTATTTCGGTGCCACCTATACCACCCTGCTGGATTCCGAAGACGAGGGTTTCCCGGTGAGCAACCTCTACGGCATTTCCAGCGTTCCCACCATGTTCCTGGTGGAGCCGGACGGCGTTGATTTCCCGTGTGATCGAGGGCTGGAACCGCAAGGATATGGAGGCCCTGGCCGCGGACGCCCGTATGACCTTGTTCCGCCCGGAGGACAACGTCCCTGCATGGAAAGCCGGATGAAGTTCGCGCAACTAGGTTCCCGGCGGGAGCCACGCTAAACTGGAAGTATACCGATGGCTAATTCATTCGAAGACATCCTGGGTTCGGCGGCATCAATCGCCAAGGGTATGGGCGTCACCTTCAAGGAGATGATGGGGCCGACCGTGACGGACGATTATCCCGATGCGCCGCCCAAGTTCGAACAACGCTTCCGCGGCGTACACGTGCTGCAGCGCGACGTCAATGGAATGGAGAAATGCGTGGCGTGCTTCTTGTGCGCCGCCGCGTGCCCGTCCAACTGTATTTATATCGAGGCGGCTGAGAATACCGCCACCACGCGGATTTCCGGCGGCGAACGCTACGCCAAGGTCTACAATATCGATTACAATCGCTGCATCTTCTGCGGCTATTGCGTGGAGGCCTGCCCCACAGACGCGATCACCCACGGCCACGGGTTCGAAGCGGCCAGCTATAATACATCCACGCTGGTCAAACGCAAAGAGGATATGCTTGCCCCGATTCCGGCAGGCGCCAAACCGCCTGCCATGGCCGATCCCGCGCCCGCCGGCGCACACTAGGGTCCCGTGTTCCGCGCTGTCCGCGAACAGATCGATACCATCTTCCGGGAAGATCCCGCCGCCAAGAGTGTGCTCGAGATCTTTCTCTGCTATCCGGGCTTCCACGCCATTCTGGTGCATCGCCTGGCCCATCGTCTGTACCGGCTGGGCATGCCGCTCGTGCCGCGCGTGATGTCGCAGATCAGCCGCTTCTTCACCGGCATCGAAATTCATCCCGGCGCCACCATCGGCCGCCGCTTCTTCATCGACCATGGTTCGGGGGTCGTCATCGGTGAGACCACCGAGATCGGCGACGATGTGCTGCTCTATCAGGGTGTGACTCTCGGCGGTACTGGAAACGAGAAGGGCAAGCGCCATCCCACCATCGGCAACCGTGTGGTTGTAGGCACCGGCGCCAAGGTGCTCGGCAACATCCGCATCGGCGATAACGTGAAAGTTGGCGCGGGCTCTGTGGTGGTGCATCCCGTGCCGGACAATTCCACGGTGGTCGGCATCCCCGGCCGCGTCGTACGCGTCCGCCCGGAAGAGGGCGCGCTCGAGCACGGACGCCTGCCCGATCCCGAAGGGCAGGCAATTGACGATTTGGCCCGCCGCGTTGCCGAACTGGAAGACGTCCTCCGCAAGATGATCGCCGACCACGAAGTGGCGCACCACGCCACTAAAGATCCGTAGTCTACAACCGCGCGGTTCTCACGGCCCATCACTTCAACATCCCGATCTGCTTCAGCCAGTCGCCGAGTCGCACTTGCCACGTCCTGGCAGCGGGCGAGGGATTCCGCGTATTAGGATTGATGCCGAAACCGTGGCCGCCGGTGGCTAAGGAGCGAATGTCCGCTGCCCCGTGCGATGATAATCCCTGCGCTCGTGGCCTTATCGGCGGGTGGCAGGAACACGGTCAACGACGGCTGATGAACGCCCGTGACCTTGAGAGAGACGAGTCTCGTTAGGGGTAGCGGCTGACGAAACGCCGCATAGCAGAAGCACGAGCCAGTTTGCGCGCATGGATATGATGATACTCGAGTATCATGAATCCTGGCTCGCCGGAAAGGTAATGTCCAAACCACGCACCCCAGACAAGCGCGGGACAAAACCAACCTCAGCGGTGGACCATCCGAACCTGCTCCGCAGCGATCTGTGGATCTATCTCCTGCTCGCGGCCACTGTCCTCATCGTATATAGTCAGGTCCTTCACTTCGACTTCGTGACTTACGACGACCCGGATTATGTCACGGCGAATCCGCACGTACAGGCGGGGCTGACCTGGGCCGGATTCGTGTGGGCCTTCCATACCTCGTTCGCCGGCAACTGGTTCCCGCTGACCTGGCTCTCCCATATGTTGGATGTCAGCCTCTTTGGGTTGGACAGCGGCTGGCATCACTTCACCAACACGTGGATTCACACCCTCAGCACCCTGCTTTGGTTCGCGCTTCTGAAACGCCTCACCGGTTCGCGTTGGCGGAGTGCTCTGGTCGCCTTCCTGTTTGCTCTGCACCCGCTGCATGTAGAGAGCGTGGCGTGGATCGCCGAACGCAAGGACGTTTTGTGCGGCCTGTTCTGGGTGCTGACTCTTCGGGCCTATGCCGCCTACTCCGATCGCCCGGGACCCTTCCGATACTCCGTGACCCTAGCCCTTTTCTGCCTCGGCCTCATGGCCAAGCCGATGCTCGTCACCTTGCCGGCAGTGCTCCTGCTGCTGGACCGCTGGCCTATGCAGCGCGGCACGAAGATTCTCGAAAAGATCCCCTTCTTCGCTGCCTCGCTCACGGCGTCGCTGGTGACCGTCCTCGTGCACAAGGAAGTTGGCGCCACAGCCTCGCTCTCACTGATTCCGCCCGCAGTGCGTTTCGAAAACTCACTGGTCTCCTATGTCACGTACTTCCTCCAAACACTCTGGCCCGCGAATTTGGCCGTGTTCTATCCGTATCCGACCGGATCGCTGCTCCAGCCGGCCGTGTTCGCCGGCATCGCGTTGGCTGCCGTCACGCTGTGGGTCGTCCGCGTCTTTCCTCGACGACCCTACCTCACTGTCGGCTGGCTCTGGTATCTGATCACGCTGCTCCCGGTCATCGGCCTCATTCAGATCGGTGCGCAGGCTCGGGCCGATCGCTATACGTACATCCCCATGATCGGCCTCGCTATCGCCCTGGTCTGGGGAGTCTCCGAAGCCCTCCGTCGCTGGCCTCGCATTCAGATCGCCGCGGCTGCGGCGCTCTGTCTGGCGTGCCTCGCCCTTACCTGGCAGCAACTGCATTACTGGCGCGACAGCATCGCGCTTTACCAACATGCCATCGATGTGACCTCCGAAAATTATGTCGCACGTTTCAATCTCGCCGTCGTTCTGGAGAAGCGAGGTGACCGCGCCGAAGCGGTCTCTCAACTCCGTGAAACCGTCCGCATCCGTCCGCGCTTCGCACCCGCCCACTCGGCGCTGGGCCAGTTGCTCGCCGAACAGGGTCAGGCGGAACAGGCCCTTCCCGAACTTCAGACCGCGGTGCGCCTGAACCCCGGCCTTCCCGACCTGCAGGTCCGACTGGGCTCAGTTCTAGGCACCCTCGGACGTACCGAAGAGGCCGCAACCGCATTTTCCGAAGCCATCCGCCGTCAACCCGAAAATGCCGATGCGCACTACAACTTCGGCATCGCCCTCGCCCAGGCAGGCAAGTTGACGGATGCCGCCCGCGAGTTTCGCGCGACCGTCGATCTCCGGCCCGCCGATGTAGAAGCGCACTTCAATTTGGGAATCGCCTTCGCGCAACTGGGACGGCGCGACGAAGCCATCGCCCAACTATCCGAGACCCTCCGGATCAAGCCCGATCTCATCCAGGCCCGCCAGGCACTGGCAGACCTGACCGCGAGTCCCGCCAAATAAAAAAGGGGCCGGTTCCCCGGCCCCCTCTCTGTAACAGCGTTATGTGTATTTAGAAATGGAGCCTCAACCCGAACTCCATATTGCGCGGAGTGTTGGCGGCGCCCGTGATGCGGCCGAATGTGGACGGGGTAGTGGTCGTCAACGCCGGGCTGCCCATCACCACGTGATTCATCACGTTGGTGAACTGGAAGCTGAAGTCTGCTCCCATACCTTCGCGAAATGCCGCGATCGTCTTGTGAACCCCCAGATCGACGTTCCAGCGCGGGACCGTGCGCATCGCGAATCCGCCGCAGTTCCCGTCGAACCCAAGCACGCACTTGCGGAACTCGGCAAGAACCGCCGCCGGATCGGCGAAGATATTGACGCCCGCCGTGTTGTTGGTGCCGACGCCGCCGCTACCCGGCACGTTGTAATGCGCCGAACTTCCACCGGTATACGGCGAGAGGGCCGGAGTATTGGTCGTAAAGCCGGTGGTGGCGGAGGATGCGGTGCTGACCTCTCCGAATGCCTGTTGATTGATGCTCGAGCCAGCCTCGAGGTAGGTCTGCTGAATCGGGTTGCCGCTCTGCGCCGTAAACAACGGAGAGAAGGTCCAGCCGCCCAGCAACTTGCCGGCGATACCTTTCTGCGTCAGGAATACCTTCGGGGTATAGAACATCGCTACGTTGTAGACGAACTTGATGTCGAAGCTCTGAAGCCCGTAGTTGTTTTGCAGGTAGTAGTTATCCAGCGCCGTGTTGGAACTGGTGGCCTGCGACGTGGTGCCGGTGCCGAGCGCGCGGCCCCAGGTGAAGTTGCTGGTTGCCGTCACGCCGTGGAAATCGCGGATGTGATGCGTGATGAACAGCGCGTTGTAGTTGCCGAAGCCGAGGGCGGTGTTCAGCAGGTAGGTATAGCCTTGGCCCGTAGTCTGACCGGCCAGCGGCTGCGCCACCAGGCTGCGGCCGAGCGCCCAACCCGGAGCTTTATAGAGCGCGGTCCAAAGATCGGACACGGCCGTGTTCTTGATGGGAGTAGCGTTCTTGGAAGCCACTGCGGCCGTGCAACTGGCAAAGCCCGCGCAGTAGGCTCCGGAAGTGCCGCCGAGAGCGGCTTCAAAGAAGGGCTGCGGCGTTGGAACTCCGCCCGCAACCACCGGGAAGTAGATCTTCGAGAACGCATCCGCGAACGTCTGGCCGCCGAGGGTCGTCATGTAGGGCACCGAATCCAGATTGATCGGCAGCATTTCGTTGCGGATGATGCGACCGATGTAGCCGGCTTCCATGCTCACAGTCTTGTTGATCTGGCGCTGTATGCTCACCGTGAGATTGTCCGTACGTTCCGGACGATACTTGGGATCGAGCGCTGTGACATCGGCGGCGCCCGCGTTGCCCGCGAGGCCGGGAATAAAAGGCTGGCTCAAGGTCGGCGAAACATTGGGCAGCGGCGCACTCATACCGTCCGATCCAATCCGGAACGCCGTACTCGGGTCCACGCCATTGCTGCCCAGGCAGCCACCGGTGCGGCTAACTCCCGTGCAGGAGACCGCCTGCAAAAGGCCGGGCGGCAGCAGTGGAACCAGCAGTTGGTTGACGCCGTTCAGGCGGCCGAAGAGGCGGCCGTAGCCGGCGCGCAACACCGTAGCGTTCTCCCCGAACAGCTTACCCAGGATGCCGCTGCTGTACTTCGGATTCCAGGCGACCGAGAAACGCGGGCTGAAGCCGCCGTAAAAAGGATCGTACGGATACTTGTGACCCGAACCGATATTGTTGACCGTGGCGAAACCCAGAGTCGGGTTGTACACCGAACCTGCAAGTGCAGCCTTGATGCGCTGAGACATATAGCTCGCGGCATCCACCTGGGAACCGTCCTGGTACACCATGTCCACCTGCTTGGAGTTCTCTTCGTGCGGCGGCATTTCGAGCTGATAGCTCAGGCCATAGGAAAGAGTGACCGACGGCTTGATGTGCCAGGTGTCAGCGAAGTAGCTGTTGTAGTAGGGTATCAAGCTGGTAGCCACGGCGCTCGAGCCGATCGGTCCGAGCGCGAGGTTAGAGCCCGTGCGTGTGTAGACCAGCTGCGACTGGCTCACCATTCCCAATACATAGGAGTAATAGGTGTTGAAGTTCGTTTGCTGGCTGCTCGGCACGCCGGCCGGATACACGAAGTTGCCGAAGTTGATGTTGGACGAGGTGACCTGGTAGGTAAGCGAATTGTTGATGCCCTGGCCGTTATCCGTACGCGAATGCGTATCGTTGTTGCGCTGGTAAGAGCCGCCGACCTGAATGAGGTGGTTACTCTTAATGATAGTCACGTCGTCTTTGATCAGGTTATCTTTTCCGTTCCAATAACGCGTCCGCGTGTTCTGTGTATTCACGTTGTACGGGATCAGCGCATTGGCGCTCTCACCTGCGATTTCCACAACGCCGCCCAGGCCCGGCAATTGCGGCGCGTCTCCACCGGTGAGGAACCACTGCCAGTAATTGCGCGAATAGTTCCAGCGGAAGTCGTTGGTAATCGTGGGCGTGATGGCGCTCGTCAGGCCGAGCACCCAGAACGAAGGCTTCTGTATGCGCGGCGCAGTCGCCACAGGCGTTCCGATCGCGCCGCCGCCTACCAGTCCGCCGATATCCACCTGGTTCGTGGTCAGGCTGGTTAGTGTGGTATAGCGATACGTGGCGAAGAAGCGGTTCTTGTCGTTGAGATCGTGGTCGATTCGGGCCACGTAGGAATTTGTGGAAAGTGGCGCGCGAACCGTGGAAATATAACCGCCGACGTTTGCGCCGTCGCCCGCCGCACCGGTGAAATCGGTCGGTATGGGCATATAGCTCCAGATCTTCTGGATCGTTGGGTTGAGGCCGCCAACAATGCCATTTCCCGCGCGCGGATCGCACAGGCTGGAGCCGCACTGGGCCGGTTGGTAGGTGACACCGTTAACGGTAACCGGGGTCGGGTTGAGATTGTAAGCTTGGTATTTGCCGGCAGAATCGGCCACTTGAATCACGCCGGCCCGCAACAGCGCCGAAGGCGAGTTGCGTTCATACGGAGCGACATTGGGGAAGCGGCTTCCTTCATAATTCACGAAGAAATACGTCTTGCCGCCCAGAAGCTTGGGCAGCAGCACGCCGCCCAGAGAACCGCCGAAGCGATTGCGGTGGTTGGATGGCAGCGCGGTGTACGTGCGGCCGCCCGACGGAGTGTGATTGTTGGCCCAGCTATTCGCCGCGCCTACGTTGGTCGCGAAATAAAAGCCGTAAGCCGAACCGTGATACGCGTTGGTCCCGCGCTTCGTCACCATCTGAATCTGCGAACCGATAGAGCCGGAGAAGTCGGCCGTCTGGTTGAAACTGCCCACCTTGAATTCTTCGATACTCTCCACGGGCGTCGGAACGATGCCGGAGGGGCTGCCGTTGGTCTGCGTGCCGCCGGTGCCGGTAAAGTTCGTGACGTAGCTGGTGTTGTTGCCGGCCATATCGTCGGAGTTGTTGCCGCCGTCCAGCGTGAACACATTCTGGTCCGAGAACGAGCCGGCCGTCATGCCGCTCGGCGTGGTCCCCGGTTGCAGGACCGCGAGCGTCGACACGTCCCGGCCCATGTTCGGCAGCAGCATCAGAGACGCGCTGGTCAGTGTATTGCCCACCGTAGCATTCGTGGTCTGCAAATCGGCGCCCACCGTAGCCGATACTTCCACCGTGGTCGAAGTCGAACCGATTTTCAAGCCCGCGTTGATCGTCATTGACGAGCCGACATCCACCTTCTGCGCATTGATCTTGAATACCGTGAAGCCCTGCTTGCTGACCGTGACCACATAAGTTCCCGGTTGCACGTTAACCAGAACGTAGCGGCCGGTGTCATTAGTAAGCGTTGTCTGGGAGGTGCCGGTCGCGTTTTCCAGGAGGCGGACTTCAGCCCCCGCGACGGCCGCATTCTGTTCGTCCGTCACCAGTCCCGCGACGGTGGCCGTAGATGTCGCCTGGGACCAGGCCGCGGTAGAGCCGAAACCTAAAAGGATTGCCAAGCTAGAGACCAGCAGCTTGGGGGTTAAACGAGAAATACCGGTAGGTCGAAAACTCATATCCCCTCTTCTCCTGAGAATTTACGTAGATTAGATACGGCTCCCACACCCTGCGGCGGAGAGTATTTGAGCGAGTGTAGAGCCGCCGCCCTTGTTTCGTCAAGAAAATTTTTTGAATGATGTTAAGAAGCTAAATCACTGAATTAAATCGTGTAGAATGCCAACAACGTTCTATGGATTTACGGATTTATCGGCAGAATAACCAGGTAAACTTGCAGGCCTTATCTATATCGATTGGATCGGAGGTACTAGCAGCACTGTATATGGTGTTTGTTACTTGACCGCTAACCACGCCAAAAACAGACCGTCCGGCTCTACATCTTCCCAGTAGGACACGAAACGACTCGTAACCTCGCGGCAGTCCCGCCCCAATAGGCGCTCCAGCTCTTTGCGAGTGAACCATTTTTCCCACTCAGGAGTATGCAGGCGGCCCCAGTGTTCGGCGTTCTTGTCGATGATCGCGATTCGTCCGCCGGGTTTCACTACACGGCAGATCTCGCTGACCGCCTTTTCGATCTCCACCGCATGTTCCAGGCTCTCGGTGGCGTAAGCGCCGTCGAAGAAGCCATCGTCGAACGGCAGCTCCGTCATGGCGCCGGCGCGGGTGTGGATCCCTGCCGGGACGTGGCGCAGCATCTCCTCGGAGATGTCCAGCCCCCACAACTCGGCCCGCGGTTCCTGCTCCTGAAAAACACGCGCAAAGCGGCCCTTGCCGCAGCCGACGTCCAGCACCCGCCGGCCCGCGAGGTCGCCCAGGTGTTCGCGGATCAGTTTGACATGATAAATGCGGGGATCGATGGTGGAGGGAAAGTGCTCCTCGTCGCGCGCGGCTTCGTCGAACGAGGTCTGGATGCGGGCGCGCAACTCTGGAGTGAGTTGCGCGCCCGCCTTTCTGGAAAAGAGCCGCTTCCAGTTCAATGCGCAGCCCTATGCCCGCGTCAGGAAAATCGGCAGACCCGACCTTTTGGTCGTAAGTCGGGCGGTAGCGCTCCGTGTTGTACATGCTGGCGACTTCCACACGGCGGGGCCCGAGTTTGGGATCGGGAATCCCCACCATCCGGAAGCAGCCGTCGGAGATCGCGGTCATCAGCCCATGCTCGCCCTTGGCGATCGAGTCCATCGCCATCCCGGCGAATGTGGATGCCACCATGCGGTCCACGAAATCGGCGCTCCCCGAACGCAGATCGTAAGTCAGGTCGCTTACGATCGTTTCTTCGCCCGTGGCGTTCTTGATCTCGTTGCTCAGGTCTTCCGCCACCGACATCTTCTTCCGATGTCCAAACGCGTCCGCCTCGCCGTATTCTTTCACCGTGTAGCCTTGCCATTCCGCGCCTTCGCTCAGTACGGCCAGCGAGTAGTTACTCGGATTGTTCTTCTTGTCCGTCACCAGCAGGTCGATCAGCTTCGGCAGACTCCACCTTATATTCCGGAATGCAGCACCGTACGGACGTGACGTAGGCCGTGTAAAGCGCGGTGTAACCGGCGTCGCGGCCGAATACCCGGAACAGCCCGACGCGCTCGTGCGAGCCTACCGTGGTGCGCTGCCGCTCGATCGCGTCCATCGCGCGCGTAATCGCAGTGGAGAACCCGATGCAATACTCCGTGTTTTGCACGTCGTTATCCATCGTCTTCGGCACGGCGATCACGTTGAAGCCCTGCCGGTCCAACTCCGCCGCATAACTCAGCGTATCGTCGCCGCCAATCGCGATCAGGTAATCCAGATTCAGCGTCTCGATGTTCTTCAGCACCGCCTTGGTCACGTCGAAGACCTTGGACGTCACGCCCTTCTTGGTGGACTCGTGCAACGGAAAGTCCTGCCCCTCGAGTACCGGCGGCAGTTTCTTCATCTTGGACGGATTGGTACGCGAACTGTGCAGATACGTGCCGCCCGTGCGGTCGATGGTGCGCGTGTTCTCGCGATTCAGCGGCAGCACGTAGCGGGTGCGGCTCGCCGGATCCTGCAGGTTGACGTGCGTCAATCCCTCCCAGCCGCGGCGAATTCCGATCACCTCGCAGCCGATTTCACTTCCACGGTAAACCACCGTCTTGATTACGGAATTCAGTCCGGGGACGTCGCCGCCACCCGTGAGAATACCGATACGCTTCGCCGCCATCATTTGCTCCTCTAGAATAAGATTGCTTTCAGATTGGAAAATCTCATTATAAAGGATGGCGTGCGAATCGGTGGCGGCCTTTAAGACCGTACCGGGCGTCGGAATTTCCGCGGTTCGCTATGCGGCGATGCGATTGGCCGGAGCCAGCGATGAATTGAGCGCCCAACGGATCTGGCGCGCCTCGAACGGTGCCCCGCAGTAATCGGCCGCCCCCTGCTCCAATGCATGGAGCCATGAGCTGACTTCCGGCACGCGGCTTACGACGATAACCGGCACCCCAGGCTGTTTAAACTGTATGCTGACCAGATCTGCTTCAGGCGCAAAGATCAGTTGGATGTCACCGGGTATGGCTGCGTCACTACCCGTGGCCACGGTCTGCACGTTTTGTCCAAGCTGGCGGAGGACCCTGCTGAGTTCGTCGGCCATTGTGGTTTCCAGGCCGAACAATAATATTCTCGCCATAGTGCACCTCTTTGGGGGAAAAGTGAAAGGGCAACAAAGGCCTATCTGGTCCTATGGTACTGTGTCCCTGGACAAACCGTCCAATCGTTATTATCTATCGCCGACATAAAGGTGTCTTTTCACCCGGTACGTCTACCACTCCACTGGCTTGCCCGGTTCCAGGGCCCAGACCGTGGTCTCCAATCCCGTGATGCGCTCCCGCAGGTCGTCCGGCCGGCCGGTGAGTGGGGGAAATGTGCCGAAATGCATCGGGATTACTTTTTTCGCCCGCAGCAGGCGGCACGCCAGCGCGGCCTCCCGTGGACTCATCGTGAAGAGGTCCCCGATCGGCAGGAAGGCCAGTTCCGGATGATACAGTTGCTCGATCAGTGCCATATCCGAAAACACGTTCGTATCGCCGGCGAAATAGAGCGCGCGATTGTCTGCGAAGCGCAGCACATACCCCGCGGCCTCACCCCCGTAAATGATCTTCCCTTCGTCCAGGATGCCGCAGCTGTGTATCGCGTGGGTCATCGTCACCGTCACTTCGCCTACCTTCTGCGACCCGCCCTTGTTCATCGCGCGTGTGTTCTGAACACCTTTGGACTCCAGCCAGTTGACCGTCTCAAAAATTGCCACCACCTCGGGTGAGAATTGCCTCGCCAGCGGCACCGCGTCATGTATGTGATCGAAGTGACCGTGCGAAATGCAAATCGTATCCACACGTGAGATCCTGTATCCCTTCGGGTAAGCCGGATTGCCCTCCACCCACGGATCCATGATAATGACTTGCCCGGAGGGCAGCCGGAATTGAAAAGTGCCGTGACCAAGCCAGGTAATTTCCATAGAACTGTCATGCTCCCTGAAAGTAATGCTACCCGACTGGACACAAGCTCACCACTCGGCTATAGATTTTTGATTGTCATCCGGAACGCCGCGGCATCCACCCGCTGGCGTTGCCTCAACCTCCCGAGACGGGAAGTCCATCAACCGGGGCGTCCACTACCTTTTGTGAGAGCGTGTATTGCCACGCGTCCACGATTCCGGGAGGAAATGTCTGTATCAGCCGGTCCACCCGGGCGCGAATGTCGGCGACTACGTCAGGATGGGATCTAGCGCAGTCGTAGCTCTCTTGTGGGTCGGTGATCACGTCGTACAATTCCGGCCGAGGTAGCGGCAGATTCACCCTGCCTCCCGGCGGTAGTGGAGACCACGCCTTGGTGTTGTAACGCGCCATGTGCAGTTTCCACCGGCCGAAACGCGCGCACTGCAGATACACGCTGTCGAAATACAGAAATACATCCCGCTCCACCTCCGCGCGATCACCCGCCAGGATGGGCCAGATATCGACGCCATCGAGCGGATTGGGCGGCGGCTGGGCACCGCACAGACGTGCAATCGTGGGCAGGATATCCATCGTGGTGGCGAGTGCCGTGCAACCGATGCCCGAGGGAATCACGCCCGGATAGCGCGCGATGAAGGGTTCGCGCATGCCGCCCTCGTATGTCTCGCCTTTGCGGCCTCGCAGCTTGCCCTGGCTGCCCTGGTACCAGGGCCCGTTGTCGCTCGAGAACATCACCAGAGTATTGGAATCGAGTCCATTGGCCGTCAGCGCCGCCATCACCTGGCCGGTGCTCCAATCGAGTTCCTGGACAACATCGGCATACTCACCCAACCCCGACTTGCCGGCAAAGCGCGCCGAAGCCGCCAGGGGAAGGTGGGGAGCAGTGTGTGCCAGATACAGGAAGAAAGGCGAACCCTGCGAGCGGTTGATGAAGTCCACTGCCTCTTGCGTAAAACTCGACGTTAGCGTGCTGACGTCCACCGAAGGCGTCATCACCGTGATGTTGCGAATCAACGGGCACGGAGACATGTCTGCGCTATAAGGCACGCCGAAGAACTCATCGAAGCCCCGGTTGGTCGGCAGAAAACGCTCGGAAGAACCCAGATGCCATTTGCCCACGCAGCCGGTGCGATACCCCGCGGTTTTCAGTACCTGCGCCAAAGTGACTTCACTATCGGGCAGCCCTGGATCGCCGGGACCGAGCACCACCGGGACTTCCACCCGGGTGGGATATCGCCCGGTCAGCAATGCGGCACGCGAGGGTGAGCACACTGGGCTGGCCGAATAGAAGTTGGTGAAGCGAGCGCCCTGTTCCGCCAGGCGGTCGAGATTCGGCGTGCCGATCGGGGAACCATAGCAACTCAGGTCGCCGTAGCCCAAATCATCGGCATAGATCATGATGATGTTGGGCTGCCGGGTCTGGCCGCGCAGTATCGCGGTCATGGCCGCGCCGGCCGTAGACATCAGAAAATCGCGCCGGCTTAGCTTCATCTCGATCCTCGCACCGCGCTGTACATATCGGCCAGCCGGTAGGATCGGTAGACTGGAGCCGCGGTCCGAACAGAGAAGACGCTTTTGCCGTTTGCGTCAACTTCGTCGCTGATCCCCGAGGCGTCAGGCAGGAACCCTGCGTCAAACCAATAATTGCCGTTCGACAGCCTTTCGGTGGATCCGACCGCAAGCGAATAGCGTCCCAGATCGAAGTTCGAGACAAGAACGGCTGTCTTGCTCGATTCGTCGAGCTGGTAAACCTGTCCGCGGGACGCAGCGTTTGGATCGGTGTCGCGGCGGAAATTGCCGTTGTCGAGGATCATGAGCCGGTCCCCACTAAACGGTTCGAACCTTGGATCATGTTGGTGCGAGAACCAAGAGGTTGGAGTTGCGGGCGCCAACTTGAAATCGCCACCGTTGCCCAGTCGCCAGATGATATCGCCATTGCCTTCTCCCGAATCGTAATTGACCTTCACCACCCAATCCTGATTGCGAAACGATATGAGAAGATTGCCGTCCGTCGTGGCCTCGATGGCGTTGGCGTGAGTCCAGTCGTTGGCTGAGGCGCCAAGTTGCAGAGGCGGGCAGGCATTTGGCAGGCACTGCTCGCCTAGGGTCGCTTCTCGGTGGGTGTCGAGGTGATCGAAGGCATCCCATGTCCAAACTACGTTGAGATTCGCATCGAGTACGATCACCATGTCGCCAAGAACGTCCATCGCTCCCGCGCCCTGTACGCCGGTGAGAATCTGCTCGACGCCCGCAAGAGCGGCGATGTTGCCATCCGGCAACCTTAGAGCTTCGTGGTGGAAGGAGTTGATGGGCCGGTTTCCGCGAGCCTTCAGCTGCTCGTTGATACGCCCCGCGTTTGTTTCTCGAATGGTCAGTCCGATGAGATTGAACTCGCGAAGGACCTGCTTCCATGGATCACCCTGCGGATCCTGAACGATTCCGAAAAACGTGCCGCCGCCCGCGGGACGCGTCATGAACGAAAGCGGTGCGCTGGGATAATACCAGACCACCCGGCCCGCCGGATCGGTAGCCAGTTGATTCGCGAAAACATTCTCCTGGAGAATGATTGGTTCGGGTGTGCCTAGCGGTGCCGTTCGCAGAATCGTAGTGTCCGGCAGGTCGGTCGAAATTCCCCGCGTTGTGTGCGTGAGTACGGGGCCGGACTCGAAGGAGTCGCCGCTGTCGATAATGTGATAGGCAAAGTATTCGGTCTCGGCGCGCAGGCCGGCGAGGTAGAAGTTCATGCTCAGGCCGCCTGAGCATGCTTTGTAAGGCGTATCCTGGGTAAATCCATCCGCGGATTGGAATCGCACCTTCATGCGGCTGCCTTCCTCGCAGGGTGGTGCACTGTACAGCAGCACGAGCGGGTGCGACGTCTCGATGACGGCGGCCCGGTCGGCGGTCACGTTGGACAGCAGCGTGTACTTCGCTGTCGCGACGGAGGTGCTATCGCTCGCCCGTTCCCGCGCGGAGACTTCGATTTCAAACGTGCCTGGATGCTCGGCGTCGGTCCATTCAAACGTATTCTGAGGTCCGAAATCTTTCCACACCCGAAAGGGAGAACCGATCCTGCGCGCACGGAAGCGATACCAGAATGCATCGGGGCTGCCGCTGGATGGTGTTGCGGTCCACGTGACGATCCCACCAACCTGCCATGGACTCGGCTTCGACGGTTGAAGAGAGATGGACGCTGCGGCCAGATCCCATGCAAAAAGGAGCGAAATGGCAAACCGCGGGCATCCCCGGCAGATGGTCATCAAACAAAAATAGCCTCGTGAGACAATTGCGGCAATACAGGCCTTTCTGTACTTTCTGCCGATTTCAAGTCTTATGGAATCGTCGGGACATCGTAAGAGGGCGGATCGGAAGCCGCTTGAGTACCCCATGCTTTGTTTGGCGAAGCACCCATAACAAATTCGATCGTTCCCCCGCTGGAAATCATGTTCCAGGGGATCCACGAACTTTCGAAGCCCCGGCCATTGATCCTCAACTCCTGTACATACATGTTTTGCGCCGACGCCGCCGGCGCGTCAATCTGGATCGTTTGGCCGTTCGGCAGACCGATCGTGAGCTGCGGAAAAATCGGGCTGCCCACCACCAACCCACCCACGCCGGAGATCTGCGGAAAGAGTCCGGCGGACGCGAGCACTACCCACGAACTGAGTACGCCTCCATCGTCGTTACCCGGCATGCCGGTTGGAGAGTTCGAATACAATTCCCGGAGAATGCGCCGGACAGTTTCCTGTGTTTTCCACGGCGCGCCTGCGAATGCATACATCCAGGGAGTCTTCAGCGAAACTTCATTTCCCATGAATGCGAACTCACTACACGGGCCCGCATTGAACTGCTGAAAATGTCGATCCAACCGTGCCACCGCTACGCTCCTGCTGCCCATTGCATTGAACAGGCCGAGCGCGTTAAAGCGAACCCCGAAACCGTACTGCCCCTCACTTCCCTCGATGAAGCCGTCACCGATGCAGCCGTCTGGGCCAACTCCCGCCACGAAATTTCCGTCTGAATCGCGCGGTACGATATAGCCTTTATTGACCAGGTTTCGCCAACTCTGCGCGCGCTTCAGGAAGGACCGGTAGTTCGTCGTGTCGCCCAATGCGTTGGCGAGCTGGGCAATGGAGAAGTCGCTTGTCGCATATTCCAGTGTCCTCGAAACAGATCCCCAAGTCGCAGTCGAAACATACCCAACCCCGAGATAGTCCGCTAATCCTTCCCTAACCGGGCAACCGGACGATGTCGTTCCAATTTGCGTCGCGCCCCGAATCAAAACGCCTAAGGCGCTCTGAGCATCGAAGTTCCGTGCACCGAAGGCGTAAATTGTTGAAACGACCTTGGTACTGCCGTCGCCGAACATTCCGCACGAATCGGTCGCGGCATGTACCCAGCGCGGCATACCTCCGCCTGGATCCTGTTGGGCGTCGTTGACCAATGACTGAGCCAGATCGCTCGCGACATCGGGGGCGGTGATTGCGAGCAGCGGCACCAGCGACTGGTAAAAGTCCCACGCTGGAATGTTGTGATATTGGGTGCGGTTCGTGTGATGTACCAGTCCGTCGAATCCCAGATACTCGCCGTTGCAATCGCTGAAAGTGCTCGGATGAATTGAGGCATGATATAGCGCTGTGTAGAATACGATCCGCTGTTCGTCCAGTGCCGTGTCCCAGCCACCCGGGCCGCCGCCCACCCGCACACTCTTCAAACGCCTGTTCCACGCGTTTTTCGCCCGATCCCTGACCGCATCGAAATTCCAATCTGCATTCTCCAGCGTCAGGTTTTCGTAGGCGTTGGTGAAGCTGACGAATGAAAGCCCCACCTTGACCTGCACAACCGAGTTCTGTTCCGTATCGAATGTCAAATAGGCGCCCGACTGCGGCCCCGCACTTTCTCTCTCGCCAGGACTAAGGTCCGCCCCGTTCCAGGTGCCGGAGGCGGCAAATGGTTGATCGAACGAAGCCACGAAGTAAAGCGTGTAACTGAACCAGCCACCGCAATTCCCGCTCGTCACCGCGCCGTAAATCTGGTTATCCCCGTTGATTCTGACCCAGGTGTTGCCCCAGTTACCGTTCGCGCTCCCGCCCGTATTCACGAGCACGCTACCCGTGCCTTGGGCGGGGAAAGTGAAGCGTCCGAAACCAGTTCGTTGCGTGACGGTCAGTTCCACACCGGCACCGCTATCGAGCCTGACTCCGTAGAAGCCGGGTGTCGCACGTTCATTGTCCGGTGCTGCCTCACTGGCGTGAGAGAACGTCGAGGCATACGCATTCCAATTGGTGCCCGGTGAGGCGCTGACCATCCCAGGAACCGGCATGAACGGAAGATCCTGCCAGCAGGAGATTCCGCGGCCGGAGAAGTGAGTCAGCGAGAAACCCTGTATCGACTGATGTTCGAAACGGTAGCCGCCCGATTGGTTCGTAGTATCTGGACTCCACAGCGCCATCCCAAATGGAAAGGACGCACCGGGAGGAGTATTACCCGCTGCGTTTCCCATGCTATAGTCTGGAGCTCCCTGGCCGGTGCCGATCAGAGGATTCACGTACTTCGTAAGATCGGAATCGTCACCTTGCGCATGAACGAGAGCGCTGGCGCACACAATGATTACGCTTAGCCGCAACACCGATAAGCCCCCCTGTTGGCCGTGCGAAGCCGGCTTTACGAACCAGCCGCAAACGTACGATTATCTACAGCAGAGTGGTTGTCTCAAATACGATAAAATTGGGAGCTTCGGGTGTAGCCGTACTATATCTTTAAATTTTACCCGACAGGCAAAGGAGACTCGCATGGCTCTCCTGCGCCGTTCGCAGGAAACTCGCTGCCAGCCCGTCCTACCGATGCTTCGGCGACTTATAAATATCCCGAGCCGCCTTATGTAACTGCTTCCACTTCCGCTTCCTTTCGAGCGCAAGCAAGGGATCGGCCAGCGCCTCGTGCCGCTGCGCCTCTCCCCGCAGTTTCCGGTAGCTCTCCCATCGCTCCTCCGCCAGCGATCCGTCGGCCAGCGCGTTCTGCACCGCGCAACCCTTCTCGCTGCCGTGCATACAATCCCGATATCGGCACGCTGCCGCCAGCGCCGCGATCTCGTCGAATGCTCGGTCTACCGCGTCCTCGCCGGCCCAAAGCTGTAACTCGCGCATGCCCGGCGTGTCGATCAGCGCGCCTCCCGCCGGCAGCGGAATCAGTTCCCGGTGCGTCGTGGTATGCCGCCCGCGGCTGTCCGATTCCCGCACCTCCGCGGTGCGTATCCGCTCCTCACCAAGCAGGCAATTCACCATCGAAGACTTGCCGACCCCCGATGATCCCAGCAACGCCACAGTACGCCCGTCGGCGAGAAATCGGAACAGCGGCCCGAGCCCCTCCGGACTCCGTGTATGCACCGCCACCACCGGCGCCGTCCCAGCGACTTCCGCGACCTCCGCCAGGCGTGCCGCCAAATCCCTGCACAGGTCGCTCTTGTTCAGCACCACCACCGCTTCGGCGCCGCTTTCCGCCCCCAGCGTCAGGTACCGTTCCAGACGGCGAAGGTTGAAATCGCCATCCAGCCCGCAGACCAGGAACACCAGGTCGATATTGGCCGCGATCGGTTGCTGGTCTTCCCGCCGCCCCGCCGCGCGTCGCGCGAACAGCGTGCGGCGCGGTAGCACCGCTTCCACAATCGCCTGTTCCCGGTTAATAATCCGCGCGCCGACCCAATCGCCCACCACCGGCATCGCGGCACGGGTCGCCGCCTCGTACCAAAGGGCGCCGCTCGGTTCGGCGTCGAGATCGCCGGAATCCGCGATTAGGCGGTACCGGTCGCGATTGGAAACAGTGACGCGCGCCAGACTCAGGTCGGGCGCAAGAGAGGCGCGCAATTCGCGTGTCGCGCCTAGTCGTTCAAGATTCATGACTGTAACTCCAGTAGTTGACGTGGATAGTAATGTGACAGGAACTACGCCGCGCCGGGGACAAGCTACGCCCGTCAGCCGTGCCTAAGCGCGGCGGCGGACAGTCCCCGAACTGGATTATCGGACAGTCATAGGCTGTGGACTCAAGATACCATAGAACCAATGCGCACAAATACGACCAGGGAACGGCTCGCCAGGGGCGAGGTGGTATACGGCTGCGGCCTGCAGGTATACCGCGCTCCCGAGATTCCCCGTGCCTTCGCGGCGGCGGGCTTCGACTATGTCTTCATCGATATGGAGCACGGGTCGTTCAACCTGGAGACCGCGCACGACATGATCATTGCGTGCAAACTCGCCGGCATTACGCCGATCGTGCGCGTCGGCGAGGTGCAGTACACGCTCTGCGCCCGCCTGCTTGATCAGGGCGCCCAAGGTATCATCCTGCCTCGCGTCGAATGCCCGAAAGCGTTGGAACAGGCCCTCGGCTGGCTGCGCTTTCCTCCCCTCGGCCTCCGCGGCTTCGGCATCAATCCCACCATGGTGGATTACGAAACCCGCAGCATGGCGGAGATCATCGAACATCAGAATCGCGAGACCCTCTCCGTCGTGCAGTTCGAAACCGTACGCGCCGTGGAGCGCGCCGACGAGTTGCTGTCGCTCAAAGGGCTGGATGTAGTCATGATCGGGCCGGCCGATCTTTCGATCTCCCTCGGAATCCCCGGCCAGTTTGACAATCCCCTGCTCATCGAGACGGTCGACAAGGTGATCGAACGCTGCAACGCCCACGGCGTCGTGCCCGGCATACAGACGCGCGGCATCACGATGGCGAAAATGTGGGCCGAACGCGGCATGCGGTTCATTGGCGTAGCCGCCGAACACGTATTCCTGCTCGAGAAGTGCAAGGAAGCCATCGGCGCGCTACGAGCGGCCAGATAAGAAGGTGCTATGGAACGATTTCCACTGGGTTACAACACCTACTCAATTCGCGCCCTGCGCTGGAATGACCTGCAGTTGATCGAGTATGCGAATTCGTTGAAGTTGGACGCGATCTTCCTGCAGGATTCCATCGACCCCGGCATCAACGATCCGTCGCATTGGAAGGCCGTCAAGGACGCGGCGGCCCGAGCCGGCCTGTGGCTGGGCACCGGAGGCGGCGCCGTCCTCCCCAAGGATGAAAGCGAGTTCGATCGCTCCGTGAAACTGTTGAGCGATGGCATCAAGCGCGCCGTAGGCATGGGCTCGCCGCTCGTGCGCATGCTGCTCGCTGGAGACCGCGAGCATCTGCCGCCCGGACCGCCCGCTAAGCACGTCGAAACCATGATCCGCGTCCTGCGTAAGGTGCGCAGTCAGGCCGTGGATGCGGGCGTGAAATTCGCCGTCGAGAACCACAAGGAACTGCTTTGCTGGCAGACGCGCCAGGTGATCGACGGGGCAGGGAAGGACTTCGTGGGATCCTACCTGGACACCGGCAATCCCGTGTTCGTCATGGAAGACCCCATGCAGACCGTGGAAACGCTGGGGCCGGTGGCCGTGATGCTGCACCTCCGCGATTCCGTCGTGTATGAGTCGCGCGGCGGCATCGCCGTGCAATGGGTGCCGCTCGGCGAGGGCGTGGTGGATTTCAAAGCTATCCTCGCCAAAGCCAAAGAGATCTGTCCTCCGCTCGCGGTCTTCAACAAGCCCATCACCGGTCGTCCCCCGGCCATCCTCCCGGTATGGGACCAGGCATTCATGAACAAATATGCCGACGTGCGTGCGGCGGACTTTGCGCGCTTCCTCGCGCTCGCCAAGAAAGGCGGCCCCTACGAACGCCACATGGTCATCGAAGATGTGCCCGGCAAGGCCGCCGAACCCTTGACCGCCGCCCTCACCTACCAGCAGCGCGAACACATGGAACGCGGCGTCGACTACGCCAAAAAAGTCCTGGACCTGGGCATCCGCTGGCGCCAGTAGGACAGGCCTCCGGCCTGTCCGTGTGGGGCAGGATGATATCCTGCGGCGGGATGGCATCCCGCCTCTTTTCCTTCGCCCTACTGTGTAGTAGCCGCATCCGCAGTCGCCAGATCGCTCATATAGATCGTCACCAGCGCCGCTCCCCGCTCCTGCGCCACCGCCCGCATATGATACGTACCGCCCAAGCCTTCGGTCTTCACACCATCCCAAAGCGACAACAGCGTGAAATTCTTCGCGTTGATCGCCAGCGCCTCCTGAATCAGCCAGAGATTGGCACGCTGCCAGCTCGTATACCCCTTCTGCGACGAAAGCCAGCGCGGCAAATCAGTAGTCTGCGCCAGACACGGAATCGACTGGAACTTCTTCATCAGCGCGTCAAAGCTGTCCTCCCAGAAGCGCCCCGCCGGAGACACCGATTCATTCCGAAACGAATCCGGAGGGATCG
Source organism: uncultured Solibacteraceae bacterium (assembly GCA_963792055.1). Classification (GTDB taxonomy): domain Bacteria; phylum Acidobacteriota; class Terriglobia; order Bryobacterales; family Bryobacteraceae; genus Solibacter. Next base: position 213,434 of record CAWBUV010000001.1, read on the forward strand.
GCAGGTGCGGATAGCGCTCCACCTTTAGCTCTTCACAAACATCATGGAACAACAGGTCTCCGCCGCTTGCCGCGCACGCAATCGCTACTACCGCTCCGTCGGTGCGCGCGATCTCCTGCTGCACTGCGTTCAGAATCGCCCGCCGGGCGGCCGCGCGCAGGGAATTCGGGAAACGTGGCGGCGTCGTTCCCGGAGCGTCGATCATGTGGCCGGTGAACAGAATCACACGTGCCGGCGGCGCCTTCCGCTCCTGGGAAGTGCCAGGCCTTTGAAAAGCTGCCAGTGCCGTCTCGGTCCTGTCGGTAAACACTCCCAGGCCCTGGAAAATCTTCATCTGCGCGCAGGCCGAATCGAAGTAGAAATCCGGCGCCCCGGCCAGCGCCTCCTGGTAAGCGTATGCAATTCGCTTAGGCCGGTTGCTCGTCAGGAACAGGTAGTCGGCGGCGCTGATATCCACCCATCGGTCCTCACGATCGTTCTGCAAGAGCTCTGCCCGGGCCGCGTCCAGCGAGATCGCCACCGCTCCCGCCAGTTTTTGCCGTTCCAACTCCAGACTGGCCAGTTCCGCCGTGCCCTGTTCGTCGGTGTCGAAGCGGTTGGCCCACGCTTCGGGCAGCTTTTTGGCAAGTTCCACGGCTACCGTCAATAGGCTCAAAGCGTTCAGCCCGGCATAGAAGCTGTCCAGATTCTCCTGGAATCCCTGCCGGTACTTCTCATACGCCTTCAGCAGATCCGGCGATTTCAGAGCCGCGGCCGGCGCCTGTTCTATGGGCAGCCCCTGCCACGACGACCGCCACCGCTCCTTGATGTTGCGCGCGATCAGCGACAGGGCCTCGGCCCGCTCCGGACGCGTGACCTTCTTATTGCTCAAAACCCGGTGCAACGCCTGATCGGAAGCATCCAGATCCCCCAGCCGTTGATAGATGGTGCCCAGGCGTTGATTGGCCTCCGGCTCCAGAGGGTTCAATTTGTACAGCTCTTCCCAGCACAGTTTGGCGTCACGGTATGCCTTGAGGTCGAACTGCGCCCGGCCCACCAGGCGCAGCCCCTCCGAAGCCCAGAAGAAATCCTGCGCCTCCAGCGCCAGCAAACTCAGCAGGCCCAAACTTCGTGACCGTGCGGCCGTCTCCACATCTTCATGAAAGCTGCGCGGCACCGGCAGAAAGCGCGAACGGTCCTGGCCCTCCAGATCAGGCAGCATCTGAAACACCGGACTGTCGCTTTTCTCACTGGCAAGAGTCTGTTGTAAGCCGTCGATCAGGGCCTGCAATCTGTCCCCAGGGTGGTCGGAGTCATAGTCCAGATAGCGATCCGTCTTGAGGTCGAACGGAACTTCGTCTTCCGCCGTGCGCTCTTTCGGCGGTGTCTTCGTCTTTGCGCGCAGCAAGAAACGTGCGCATCGGCTGGAGCGCGTGGCGGATTCCCAATTCGTAGAACACGTTCGCGTTGTGAATCGAAATATCGGCCACCACGATATCGGCCACCAGCAATTGCTGGAACATATCGGCGCGGATACTTCCGGCCTGCATGAACGACTTCGGTCGTATTGCCCTGAATGTCGAGGCGGCCAGCGCCGGAGCGATCAGGTACTTGTGCACGTCCTCGAAGTTAATATCGTGCTTCGTGCCGAACGGACGAACAACAAATACTTTCATTACGCAGCCAACCTCCAGAACCCCTCAAAGAAATGGGCCGAAATGCGCCCGCCTGTACGCTGCCCGCCGCAGCCTTCCCGATGGCGAGCAGCGACTCGAATATTTTCCACCGCGTCCATCTTCTGAATCGATGCCGCGATCCACCTGCGAAAATCCCAGGCGGTTCAAGTCCCTGACTGCTCAAATCCGCGTTGTAGCGGGCATACAGGAAACGCCGTCCCAGGTCCGTCGATAAGCGGAATCGCGGGCGCCGCGTACTGTTGTTCCACCGTCCCGCCGGCGCACCGCCTCTCGCGGCACCAGATCGAGAATCTCGCGATCCAGGGGCGCGCCGTGTGTGCATCGGCCCACCGTGCGGCAGTTGATGTCCTGATCCACCTGAATACCGTACATCAACTCGCCGGGCAGCCCCGCCACCGTCGAAAGAATGTTCTTATTGGGCGCCGCGGCAGTCGCCCCCAGCGATTCGGCGGCGCCCGTGCCCACGGAAATCAGCAGGAGTTTGTCCTCGCCCGTCTTCCAGTCCAGCCGGTACGCCGGCTCTGTCGCCATGCGATAAAGCAGGAATGCCGGATTATTGTACGGCGTGACGCCGCCATCCACGAACACGAACGTCTTGGAGCGATCGTTCGCGTCCCACTGCAGCACCTCCGGCGGGAAAAAAACCGGCGCTGCCGTGCTGGCCCGAACCAGTTGCCACAGCGGGATCTTCAGGTTGCAGTCCTGGCGGCCGAGGTCGTTGTATTTCGCCTCCGGATTGCTGCTGATCGGCCACGCGGAATCCGTAGTGACGTTCCGCGTGACCACCAGCAGAAGACATTTCAGATTGTCAGGTTCCAGATTCGTTGTGGCTCCGAAAACCGTCTGCAGCTTGGCCTTCAACGGGTCGGCCGTGTAGAAGTACTTGACCCGTTCGATCAGCGAGGAGTGCTCGAACATCTGCTTCCCGGCGGACCGGTAGAAGTCGATCAGTTCGGCCACGCTCATGCCGCGCGCGAGTCCCGTGGCGATGATCGCGCCGGTGCTCGTGCCAGCGATGTAATCGAAATATTCGCCGAGCTTCTTGCCCGTAGCCCCGGCCACCAGCGCCTCGATCTTTTCGAGGATCCCCAGCGTCAGCAAACCGCGTATGCCGCCGCCATCCAGGGCCAGCATCCGGTGTGGCCGGTCTTCTTCGTACCGGCTGCGCAAACTCTTCCAGCATTCGGGATTCTTCAACGTCGCTTCCCCCTCGATCTCTCACTTAAGCCGTCCTCTCCCTTCTGTGGGACATTGAAAGGAAGGAAGGACGCCTAATGATCATAGCCCTTGCGGGCAGGCGAGTCGATACCGCCGATGCGAAAGATACCCGGTTTCCCCTGCGTAATATAGAAACCGTGCGCACCCGCGCCCGAGCGGTTCTCCAGGAAAAAGGCGCCACTGCGCTGGTCTCCTCCGCTGCCTGCGGAGCCGACCTCATCGCGCTCTCGGAAGCCGGCCAACTCGGACTTCGCCGCCGCGTGATCCTTCCCTTCGATCGCAGCCGCTTCCGCGAGACCTCCGTCACCGACCGGCCCGGCGAGTGGGGCCTCCTCTACGACTACATCCTCGATGCGGTCGAAGCCGCGGGCGATCTCGTGATTCTCGAATCGGGTTCCGACGATGAGGCCTATGCGGTCGCCAATCGCGCCATCCTCGATGAGGCCGTGACCCTCGGGAAGACTCTCCACCAACCCGTGGAAGCCATGCTGATCTGGAACGGTGCTTCCCGCGGTGACGGCGATCTCACCCAAAACTTCGCCGTCGAAGCCCGCAAGCGCGGTCTGCTGGTGACCGAAATTCTCACCGTCTGAAGCGCCTACTCGAAGTTTAGGTTGACGATGCAGTCCTCGCCCGCCTTCACCTTCACGCGGACGTGAATATTCTTCTGTGCCGCATCGTAGAACCACGTGCGGTCGCCCATTGCGGCAAGCGTCGCCGCTTCGCCGTATTTGGTATCCTCAAACCCCACGCTGGCAGGTTTATCCACATGGTGTACCACCCACTGGTAATCGCGATCTTTCTTGGACTCGATTTCCAGGCGCATGAAGTCCAGCGCCGGCGACGCGTGTACCTGCGAGTATTCGGCGATGTCGCCCTCCAGCAGGAAAAACTCCCCTCCCGCCTTTGGGAAATAATGCAGTGCCATGCCCCCGGCCGCATCCAGCGGCACGATGGATCCGTTGCGCGCGAACACCGGCAGCGACTTCGTTTCCACTGTGATCGTGCGCGGTCCCTGCGTCAGTTCGTTGGTCTCCAGATTCGTCCAGTTGCCGCGTGGAAGATAAACGCTGCGCCGCTCGCCGGGCTCGTAAAATGGCGCCACCAGCATCTCGTCGCCCAGTAGAAATTCGTCCGCGTGGAACGCGCCCTCGCGGTCGTCGGGAACCTGCAACGGTAGCGGATGCCAGATCGGGAAGCCACGGTCCTGCAACTCGGCCACATAGCTGCCGAAAAATGTGTCGAGCTGTTTGCGGAATCCGCTGAGCCCCACCGTCCCCGGCGATATTCGCGCCACCAGCGAGCCCAGTTGCCGCGCCCGCCCCTGTAGTTCCGGCGGCGCCGTGTTGTATGCCGCCAGGTTGAACATCGGTGAGATCGCGCCTGACATCGCGCCATGCACGATGCGCAGCAGCGACGCCTTCAGCGTTGCCCAACTTCCGAAACGGTCGCTCGCCACGCTCCACGGCTCCGGACGGTTTGCGTGCAGGTTGTGTTCTTCGAAGATCTCTTTCGGTGTGGGACCGTAAGAGAAGTAGTAATCGATCTCCGGACCCTGCACCCGGTAGCGCTTCTCGTCCGTGAAATCGAAGTGGTAAGTGCCGGCGCCGGGATGATACTCGCCGTAGCCTCCAGTACAAATCAGGAAAGGCACTTCGGCCCGTACGCTCTTGCCGCGCAGATCGAATCCCGCGTCCGTCCTCGGACCCAGGCCGTAAAACGCAGCGCCCGGCAGCGCCTCGCGCTCCCAAACCACGCCCCCGGCCTCCGATCGCGGTTCGCTCACGTCGATCATCAGCGGCGTGCCGTCCAGCTTGCGCACGCCCACCTTCAAGCCCTGCTTCTCGAGCGTGACCTCTACCGTCCGCGAGCGCAGGCGTACCTGCCCGCCGGTATCTTCCGTGGTAACTGCCACGGGCTCGTGGACATCCTCCGCGCTGGGACGCAGCGGCCCGTTCAGCACTCGCCGGAAATGAAACGTGCTCGGCGTGATCCAGATCAGCTCGGCGCTGCCCCTGTCCACTTGCAGCTCGATCCGGTTGCCGTGCGGCAGCACCGCCAGCAGCGTCGCCACCGCGGCCAGCGCCTGCGGGCGGCATTACAGCAGGACCATTTCGCGCTGTATGTCGCCCGTGACCCGCGCGTCGTTATCGCCGATGAACATGTTGATCTCCGAGCGCACGCCGAAATTCGGCAGATAGATGCCCGGCTCCACCGAGAAGCAGCTCCAGGGCATCACGCGCCGCTCGTCGTGGGTCTCGAAGTTGTCCATATTGGCGCCGTTGCCGTGTACTTCGACGCCGATGGAGTGGCCCGTACGGTGCGTGAAGAACTCCCCGTAGCCGGCCTTGACGATCACCGCGCGGCAGGCGTCGTCCACCTCGAAGCCGTGCAGCGTCTCGCCCTGCGGAATCGCGTCCGTCACCCGTGCGATGGCCGCGTCGCGCGCATCCCGCACGGTGGTGAAGACGCGGTGCATCTCGTCGCTGGGCTGGTCGCCGCAAAACGCCGTCCAGGTGATGTCGTAGTAGACCGCGCCCGGCTGATCCAGCTTGGCCCACATATCGAGCAGCACCCAATCGCCGCTTTTGATCGGCGAGGTGACGCTCGAGCTCGGCTCGTAGTGCGGATTGCTCGCGTTGGCGTTGCAGCCCACGATCGGGCCGCTGTCGGTCACCAGGCCGGCGTCGGCGAAGCCCTTGCGCACGAAGTCCTTGACCTCCACTTCCTGCAGCGGCGCGCCGTTGCGCGTGCGCTCGCGGATCAGTTCGAAGGCTGCGGCGCGGACCTTGTCCACGCGGCGCCCGGCCTCCAGGTGCGTTTCCAGCGCCGCCGGAGTCCAGCGAGCTTCGAAGATCTGGATCAGTTCGGCGGCCGTCACCACCTCCACACCCAGGCTGCGCACCAGTTCCACCGTGCCGGCGTCCACAATGGCGACGTAGGGCACGGCGCACATCGGCGAATACGCCATGGCCACGCGCTTCATCCCCGCGGTCAGCTTGCCGAGCGCCGCTACCTGCTCCGTCCAACTGGAATAGGCGATCTTCTCGCCGGGCAGGCCCGCGAGTTGATTGCGCTCGATGCGGTGCTCCATGCCCTTGGGCTCGCCCTCGGCGGGAATCATGTAATACCAGCGCCGCGTCGGCCCCTTGCCGGGGGTCAGGCCGAGGATCCGGTAGGCCAGCGGATCGCGCAGGTGGTGATCGAAGAAGAGCCACCCGTCCAGCTTCTGTTTGCGAAGTTCCTGTTGAATGTCAGCGAGATTCATGTTGTGATTCGTCAGTCGCGCGTGTCAAACGCCTTTCCAAATCTTCTTGAGGGACTCCCTCAATCTCCACGACCTTGAGGCGGCTTGTCAAGCCCGTCACGATGCGCACGCGCGACCGCGGCACGCCCGCGAGCTCCGCGAAGAAGCGCACGCACTCGTCATTCGCCTTGCCATCCACCGGCGGCGCCGCCAGCGAGAGCTTCCAGGCGTCGCCGAGCCGCCCCGCCAGCGCGGAGCGCCTGGCGCGCGGATGCACCTTTACCGTGACACGCGCCATTCCACTTTGGCCCTCAGGTTCGCCACGCCGGCCGCCACCCGCGTGTCCACCACGTCGAAGGCGATGGTGTCGTCCAGCCAGTCGTGGCTCGACCCGTCGGGTCTCTGCGTGGCCACCGTCAGCGTGTACTGCTGCGGCGTAAGCCAGCACTCCAGTTGGAAATCCACTTCGAGTTCGTCCCCCGCCTGCAAATCGCCCAGTTCGGCATCTGCTCGATGCGCGTGTTGGTGCCGTAGACGTCCATGCCGATGCGCGTGCGCAGCAGGATGCCCACCATCGGGTCGTGTGTCGCGGCATGGAAAGCGCGAGCGCACGCGCACGGTGATCGCGTTCGCCGCTGGCGACCGAAGTCGCCGGCTCGCCCCGCGCATTCAGAATCTCCGCGCTCAGGATCTCGCTGGTGCCGTCGCCGTGGCGGAAGCTGCCGCGCACCCGGTCTTCCTTCTTGTTGCGCGCCTGCTGCCGCTCCAGCACCAGGCCGATGTAGCGGTTGATCACGTCGTTGGGCGCGCCCTGCGCCTCGATGCGGCCGTTCAGCAGCAGGATGGCGCGGTCGGAGAGCTGACTTCACCAGGCCCAGATCGTGCGAGACGAACAGCACCGTGATCTTGCGCGCGCGCAGTTCCTCGAACTTGCGCACGCAGCGGTTGGCGAACACCGCATCGCCCACCGCCAGCGCCTCGTCCACGATCAGGATCTCGGGCTCCACGTGGATGGCCGTGGAGAAGGCCAGGCGCACATACATGCCGCTGGAGTACTCCTTGACCGGCCGCTCGATGAACTCGCCGATTTCGGCGAAGGCCTCGATGGAGGGCATGGCCTTGTCGATTTCGGCGCGGCTCAGGCCCATGATTTCGCCGTTCAGGTAGACGTTCTCGCGGCCCGAGAATTCCGGATTGAAGCCGGCGCCAAGTTCCAGCAGGGCGGCGATGCGTCCGCGCGTCACCACGCGCCCCGTGGTGGGCTGCAGGATGCCGCTGACGATCTGCAGCAGCGTGCTCTTGCCGCAGCCGTTGGGCCCCACCAGGCTGAGCACCTCGCCCTTTTCCACCTCGAAGCCGATGTCCTTCAGCGCCCAGAAATCGCTGTGGCGGGCGCCTGCCCCCGGCAGCAATTCGCGCAGCCGGTCGCTGGGGCGGCGATACAGACGATAGAGTTTGGAAACGTTCTGAACCAGGACCAACTTTTAGTGTAGTTGACCGCCCGGCCGCAAATTCTCCTCTTGACAAATTCCATATTTCAATTATGATTGAAGTATGGAACAAGCAACGGGAGGCAGCGAATGGGAAGGCGAATAAAGAAGGACCCCGAACACGTCACCCGCTACGCCGACATGTTCGCCGCCATGGGCACCGAATCGCGGCTGCGCATCATGCAGCTGCTGCTTTCCGCGCACCCCGATGGCATGGTGGTCGGCGAGATCCAGGAGGAGCTGGGCATCTCCGCGTCCAACCTTTCGCATCACCTGGACAAGCTCAAGAACGAGGAACTGGTCGCGTCGACGCGCGAGGGCACGTTCTTGCGATACACCGCCAACACCGACGCCCTGCAGGAACTGCTCGGCTTCCTCTATGCCGAATGCTGCACGCGCAACAAAGCCGTCAAGCCCGAAACCATCATCACCATCTGCAAATAAGGAGATCAGTCATCATGCCCGACAGCATCAAAGATGTAGTCAAGAGAAAAGTACGGCCAGGCCGCGCTGCGCGTCGTCGCCGGGGCCGGCAGTTCCTGTTGCGGAGGCGCGCCCGCCGACGCGCACTGCGCCGACCCCATCACCGGCAATCTCTACGGCAGCCGAACTAGGCGAACTGCCCGATACCGCGGTGCTGCGCCTGTCTCGGCTGCGGCAACCCCACCGCGCTGGCGCAATTGAAGCCCGGCGAGACCGTGCTCGACCTGGGCTCCGGCGGCGGCATCGACGTGCTGCTCTCCGCCCGCCGCGTCGGTCCCACCGGCAAGGCCTACGGCCTCGACATGACCGACGAAATGCTCGCCCTCGCCAATGCCAAAAAGCGCAAGGCCGGCGTCGAAAACGTCGAATTCCTCAAGGGCGAGATCGAGAACATTCCGCTGCCCGACAACTCGGTCGACGTCATCATCTCCAACTGCGTCATCAACCTCTCGGCCGACAAGGACCGCGTGCTTGCGCGAAGCCTTCCGCGTCCTCAAGCCCGGCGGCCGCTTCGCCGTCTCCGACGTCGTGACGCGCGGCGAAATCCCCGCGGAAATCCGCCGCACACGTGCTGCTGTGGGTCGGCTGCATCGCCGGCGCGCTCGAAGAGAACGACTACCGCGCCAAACTAGCCGCCGCCGGCTTCGAAGACGTCGACATCGAGCCCACCCGCATCTACCGCGTCGAAGATGCCGCGCCGTTCCTCGCCGGCAAGGGATCGACGTCGACGCCATCGCGCCGCAGGTGGACGGAAAGTTCATCAGCGCCTTCATCCGCGCCGCGCAAACCCGCCGCACCCTGCTGCGGACCAACCTGCTGTTCGTAGGACGATTTCATGATCGCCGCCAAACCGCGGCTGGCCTTCTTCGAGCGCTACCTCTCCTTATGGGTAGCGCTCTGCATGCTGGCCGGCATGGTCGTTGGGCAGACTCCTGCCGTCCGCCGTGCAGGCGCTGCGCGGCTTGGAATTCGGCCAGCGGCAGCCAGATCAACGTGCCCATCGCCGTGCTGATCTGGCTGATGATCACGCCCATGATGATGAAGGTGGATTTCGGCGCCATCCGCAACGTCGGGCGGAAGCCGGCCGGCTTGGTGGTCACCTTGGTGGTCAACTGGCTGGTGAAGCCGTTCTCCATGGCGCTCCTGGCCTGGCTGTTCTTCCGCTTCGTTTTCGCGCATGGATTGCGCCCGCCGAGGCCGATCAGTACATCGCCGGCTGCATCATCCTGGCCGCCGCGCCCTGCACCGCCATGGTCTTCGTCTGGAGCCATCTCACCGACGGCGATCCGGCCTACACGCTGGTGCAGGTGTCGGTCAACGACCTCATCATGCTGGTGCGTTCGTGCCCATCGTGCAGGCTTCTGGTTACCGGCGCGTCGTCGCTCACGGTGCCGTTCCGCGTGCTGCTCTACTCGGTGATCGTTTTCATCGTGATCCCGCTGACGGCCGGCGCCGCTCCTGCGATGGCGCCTGGTTGAGTCCCGCGGGCCGCACTGGTTCGAAGGTACTCTGCTGCCGCGGTTCGCACCCGTGACCATCACCGCGTTGCTCGCCACTCTGGTGTTCATCTTCGCGTTTCAGGCGGACAACATCACCGAGGCGCTTCCTCTCACGTGCTGCTGATCGCCGTGCCCATCACCCTGCAGGTCTATTTCAATGCCTCGCTGGCCTACGGCTTGATGAGGTTGCTGAAGGTGGAGCACGCCGTGGCGGCGCCCGGAGCCTTGATCGGCGCCAGCAACTTCTTCGAACTGGCGGTGGCCACCGCCATCGCGCTGTTCGGGCCCGATTCGGGCGCGGCGCTGGCCACCGTGGTCGGCGTCCTGGTGGAGGTCCCGGTGATGCTCTCGGTCTGCGCCGCCTGCAATCGGACCGCGCCACTGGTTCCCGATCCCGGAGGCCGTATGCCGCAGACGTCCTGATCCTCTGCACCGGAAATTCGGCGCGCTCGCCAGATGGCGGAAGGACTGCTCCGTCACGAGGGCGGCGCGCCGCTTCGAAGTGTCATTCCGCGGGCACCCACCCCACCCAGCGTGCGCCCCGAGGCAATCGCCGTCATGAGCGAAATCGGCATCGATATCTCCGGCCACCGGTCGAAATCCGTGGACGAGTTCCGTGGACAGCAATTCGATTTCGTGATCACGGTCTGCGACAACGCAAACGCCGCGTGCCCCCACTTTCCGGGAAACACGCGGCGCTTGCACTGGCCCTTTGAAGATCCCGCAGCAGTAACCGGAACCCTCCGGAGAGGCTCGCCGCCTTCCGCCACGTACGCGATCAAATCCAAGCCAAAGTCCGTGAGTTCATAAAAACAAATTGGCCGCAGATGAACGCAGATCAACGCCGATAAGCATGTTTTGTTTTATCCGCGTTTATCTGCGTTTATCTGCGGCCAATAATGCCTTTCAGCCCTAAGTAATCGACCAGCCCTTGCGGACCGTGGGCGTCAGATACTTGTTCGCCTCCGCGTTATTGGTGATCTTCATCTTCGACTGGTCGTATTCCAGCTTGCCTTCCACCCGCAGCGCGATCACGCCCAGCAGCATCCACTCCACGAACGGCGCGGCCACGTTGAAGTTGGAGCAGGCCGGGTCGCCGCCTTTGCAGGCGCGGATCCAATCGCGGTAGTGGCCCGGCGAACGGGTCAGCAGCGGCGACGGGAACTTATAGTCCCGCATCTTTTCTACCGGCAGCAGGCGCGTCTGCTCGCCATACGTGCCGGTGGTGATGATGCCTTTGTCGCCGATGAAGACGCTGCCGTCCGGCGTCGCGCTGCGTGCGCGTTCGCGCGTCGGCAGGTAGGCGTCGTTCCAGTGGAAAACGTTGCCGACAAACCCGGTGGGAGACTGATCCGGTCGCCGGCCCGCGGCCCGCCGCACCCGGCCCTGCCGCCGCCGCCCTGTCCGCGGCCTCCGCCGCCTACCCTCGGAAGATCGCCCAGGTATTCGCCTTCCGGCACGCCCTTGATCTTCGGCTGTTCCTTCAGGCCGTCGTACCAGTAGAGCGTCACCGGCGGCATGTTGCCGCGGGCCGGGAAATCAAACTTGATGGTGGACGCCTTCGGGAACATGGAAGTCGCTGGACGCCTTCCTTCTTGATGCACTCCACCGATGTCGGAGCGCCCAGCTTCAACGCCATGTTGGGAGCGCCCAGAATGTGGCACGCCATGTCGCCCAGCGCGCCGCAGCCGAAATCGTAGAATCCGCGCCAGTTGAAGGGCTGGTAGAAGTTGCCGTGGAAGCGGGGTTCGGGATAGCCTTCGCCGCCCGAGGTATAATCGCGCTGCGCCGGCGATCCCCAGCCACAGATCCCAATCGAGCGTGGCCGGCACCGGCGTCGGCGCCGGAATGGCCGTCAGGCCCTGCGGCCAGATCGGGCGGTCCGTCCAGGCGTGGACTTCGGTCACGTTGCCGATCTCGCCGCTCCAGATCATCTCCGCGCACTGCCGCGTGCCTTCGTTCGAGTAGCCCTGGTTGCCCATCTGCGTGGCCACTTTGTATTTGTTGGCCGCTTCCACCATCATGCGCGCTTCCTTGATGGTGCGCGCCAGCGGCTTCTGCGTGTACACATGCTTGCCGCGCTCCATGCAGTGGATCGCCGCGGTGGCGTGCATGTGGTCCGGAATGGTCACGATCACGGCATCGATGCTGTTGCCTTCCTTATCCAGCATCTTGCGGAAATCTTTGTACTTCGGCGGCTTTTCGAACTCCTTGTAGATGTTCGCCGCGCTGCTTGTCGTCCACGTCGCATAGCGCGACGATGTTCTCCGTCGGCGCGCAGCCGTGAATGTCGCTGGCCGCCTTCCCGCCGGCGCCGATCGAGGCGATATTCAGCTTCTCGTTCGGCGATTTGTACCCCAACGCCTTTAGGGAAGGAGTGCTGCCAAACCCGCCTGCCGGGATCGCCCCAGCCAGCAGCGTGCCATAGAAAAAGTGTCGTCGAGTGAATTGATCGAATGCCATACGTGGGCAACCCCTGGCCCGTATCGTAACAAATATTAGGGTCGAATGGTCGAATGGCGGGGTTTGCGCGGCTTAGTAGCGACGATCCCTGGCCCTGTATTTCGGGTCCATTTCCACAGGAAGGTCCTTCGCGATCTTGAAGCGGGCAAATACCACGTAGCGATGAGAACACCGGTGACAACGGCAGATCGGTATCCCCCAGCTCTGCATCATTTGCTCGAATCGCGAACGCGGGCGCGATGCGCATACTCCATGGCTATCGCACTTGGGACAGCGCCCCCCGGCCGGCTCTAATTCGGCAGGCGTCTTCGGTTCGGGACGCCCGAAACTCTCCCGTCCCGGCCGTACGATCGGAGCCGCGCCAGTCTCGCCCATCGTTCCCATCGACCTCGTGGATAGCGGAGCATCGGCCTCGCCAACGTCGCCTCCCAGGGGAGACATACTGGCCGCCGGCGCCTGCGTGGGCGTCACCAGGAAAGGCGCCGGAGGCGGCTCGTACTTCGCATTCGCCTCATGCTGTCGAAGCAGTATGCCGAGCAGCCGGATCTCCGTCGCTACCTGCTGCATCGTCACCCTTGCGCCTTTGGACGTGAGACACTTGAGCGCCAGCAGCATGGCGGATGACCGTAAACGGGAAGGCCCCGGCCGTGAGCCCTGTATACGCGGATCCGCCGCGGCAGGGTTAACCGGCGGTGGCGTCCCCGTCAGGATCTCGTAAAACACCGCGCCGAATGCCTGCACATCCCGCTGCTGGTTCGTCTCGTCCCAATTGTTTCGCAGCGGCGCCAGGTGCGCGCCGGATTCCGCCATGATGACGTTGTTCACCGACAGCTTGCCGTAGGCTCGATGCTGCAGATGAAGGTCGCGTAGTTCCACCGCAATCTCGTTGGCACAGCGCAGTCCGGCCGCCAGGGCGAGCGGGCCGCCTGCCAATGCATCGGCAAGGGTCTCCGGGGGGCCTGCCGGTTTGGATAGTGGCGATCTCCCTGTCACGTGTTTACTCTACATGCCCCAAATGTGCCGGGGCAAGGCACATCAGTACCGCAGATCGTCCGGTACATTTTGCCCGTTTCTCAGTTCACCGCGAAACTCGCCCGTAGACCGCCCTCGTCTTGATCCAGTACCGTAGTTTGCAGCGATTCCAGCGCCTCCACCACGCGCTCCACCAGGTCATCGGTCTGCGACATCGCCGTGCGCGACGATTCAATCGCCGTGCCGTGCACCTTGATATTCCGCTCGATATCCACCAGGTCCGCCGCTACACTGTGCTCGAACTGCGAAACGTGCCGCCGGATCTCGTCCGCCGTCCGCTCCAACTGCACCATGCGCCCATCCAGTACCTCGAAGCCCCGGTCCACCCTTGCCTGAATCGCCGCTTCCGCCGCATCGTCCACCGCGGCAGGTCTCTGCCCGGCAAGCTGGTAGCTCCCGGCGAGTTCGCTGCTTAACGCCGTCACCTGCGAACGCAGTGAATTGATGGCTTCCGTTGCCGATCGCTGCATCGCCGCCACCGCCCGTTCATGGGCCTGCAACCGGGCCGCCATCCGCGCTTCCAAATGCTGCATCTCTTCCCGCGAAGCCCCGTTTTCCGAGCTTCCGCCGCGCCGCTCTGCACCCCACGCCGCTCCGCCGCGCCGTGCCGCCACGCTCAACACCTTCAGGTCCAGCATGAGTTTCTGCATCCGAACGCTCCGTGCGATCGGGTCTTTGCTCAGGCACGGACCCACCACCCGGTCGATCGCCGCACTCCCGGTCGAAGGCACCGGCAGTTGCGTGAGATTCGCCGCCAGCGCCGCTCGGCTTTCACCATCGAATGCCCGGCGGCCCGTCAGCATCTCGAACACAATTGCTCCGAAGCTGAACAGGTCGCTCCGTGCGTCCGCCGCGCGGCCCTGCACCACTTCCGGCGCCGTATACGGCGTAATCGTCCGGCACGATCCCTCCGCCGCCGGCAACAGTTCCACCGTTCCCGCCACCAGCGCAAGGCTCGCGGGAGTTACCGCCCCGTGCGCTCGTCCCGCTTCCCGCAGCCTGCTTAAGGCGTCTGCCAGTTGCAGCGCGTACCGTATTGCCTCCGCGGCCGGCAAAGGCCCTTCGCCCATCCGTTGGGCCAGCGTCATCGACTCAGTCAGCGGTATGTTCTCAGTCATCGTCATCATGGTTCTCCGGCGCAGATTCGAGTAGACCAATTCGCCGGACCGCCGAACAAGTTGACTCTGGACGATACGGTTCCATAGAGGTACCGGATATACTCTCGTGCTATCCGAAGTTGATCGACCGCCGTGCTCGCCAGCCTTATTCCCCCGTGACATGCCGGAAGAACGTGAGCGACTTCGCGGCGCACACCTCCCAGCGAAACTCCCGCGCGCGTTCCCGCCCGGCCATCCCGAGCGATTGCCGCAAGCCTTCGGATCCCAGCAGTCGGATGAGTGCCGCGCGCAGCTCACCCTGGCTCCGTGGATCCACCAGAAGCGCAGCGTCCCCGGCCACCTCCGGCAGCGAAGAGACATTCGACGTGATCACCGCAACCCCGGCCGCCATCGCCTGTGCCACCGGAAATCCAAAACCTTCATACAGCGACGGGTACACAAATACCTCCGCCGCGGCCGTCAACGGCCCCAGATCCGGCTCTCGAACGTACCCCAGATAGCGCACCGCCCCCAGCCGCGCCACCGTCGCCTCCGCTGCCCACCCGACCGGACCAGCCACCACCAGTTCATGTTGCGTCCGCAGCGTTACAGGCAGCGACTCCCAGGCGTCCAGCAGCAGATCCACATTCTTCCGCGGTTCAATCGTCCCTACGAAAAGTACGAACGGCCGCTGCAACCCATAGCGCGCCCGCACCTCTTCCACCAGCACCGCCGGAGGATCGAAAAAGCCCTCCGCCACCCCGGAATGGATCGTCCGGATCTTCTCCGGCGCCACTCCCAGCGTGCGTATCGCATCCTGCCGCGTGCACTCCGAGACCGCAATCAACCCGTCCGCCCGCCGCGCCAGCCGGGCGAAGCTTTCCTCTGCCACCAGGTTGGAGCGTGGATGAAGTTCCGGCATTAAGAACCCGGTCAGGTCGTGTACCGTCGCCGTCAGCCGCGCCCGCGAGGGCGGATTCCGCACCAGCACACTGGCATGGAATACATCCGCTCCCCACGTCAGCCAGTCCAGCAGCGGGCCGCCCAAATGATTCGAAATCGCCAGCGAAGCCAGCCCCCCGAACGTGCGCGCCGCCCCCGTAACCGATTCTTCGTGGTTCAGCGGCCGCACCTGCTCCATCGCCGGAAACGTACCCACCGTCGCGCTCCCCGCGGCGCGGCGCATATGCAGAATCCAATGGTAGAGGTAGTTCTTGACGCCCGCGCTGCGCACCAGCAGCGGTGTGGCGTCAATGACAACGCGCATGCCCCTCCAGTCTGCCACGTTTGCTAACCTGCGGATCGATGAACCAGCTTCTGATCCGGCCGTCCACCGAAGGCGATCTCAACACGATCACCCATATTTATAGCCATCACGTCCGCCACAGCAGTGCCACCTTCGAGGTCGAGCCGCCCGATGAAGACGAGATGGCAAAACGCCGCGCCACGATCCTCGCCCTCGCCATGCCCTACCTGGTAGCGGAACAAAACGCGTGTGGTCGTCGGCTACGCCTACGCAAGCCCATACCGCCCCCGCCCGGCCTATCGCTTTACCGTGGAAGACTCCGTCTACGTGCATCCCGAACATCTCGGCCGCGGCATCGGACGCGTCCTGCTCGCCGCCCTCATCGAACACTGCGAACAAGGCCCCTGGCGCCAAATGATCGCCGTCATCGGCGACAGTGCCAACCAAGCCTCCATCCGCCTCCACCAACACTTCGGCTTCCGCAACGTCGGCACCCTCTTCGAAGTCGGCTTCAAGTTCGACCGCTGGCTGGACACCGTCCTGATGCAGCGCGAACTCCATTGATTACAGCATGACGAATTTCGGCGTTCCGGTGACTGTAGACGTTAACTTGTCGCTGCCAGCAGCTAAGCACCCGGCGACCAGATCCTCTATACTGAGGGCGTGCAGGCACACTGGAGAGAGACGACCGTAGGCAAAAATGGCGAACTCATTTTGGAGGGTCTTCCATTTGAGCCCGGCCAGCCGGTGGAAGTGCTGGTCGTTTCGAAGGCCGAAGCATCATCCACGTCCGCCGGTCGAAGTCTTCGAAACTCAGTTCTCGAGTTTCGTGAGCCCTTGGAACCTGTTGCCAGTGAGGACTGGGACGCTCTGCAGTCAGTCGGAGATCTTTGTGCACGAGGGCTTCGGCAATATCACGATAGTCTGGCGTGAGTAGTGGCAAGGGCCGCAGTGCCTCGGGCTGGAAACGATCATCCGGAGTTTGGCCTGTCTCGCGGTGCTTGCGTCGGTTGGCGACTTCCTGGAGCCATCGGCGCGCTTGCGAGTTGACGTCGCTGAGATCGGCGAACGAGCGCAATGGCCAGAAGTTCTGGCGCACATATCCAATGGCACGTTCGACTTTACCTTTCTCCCAGGCTGCGGCAACATGGCAGGCGCGCGGAATGAAATTATACTCGCGGGCGAAGGCGAGAAAGCGCGGGTTGAAACGCACCAGGTTGCCTTCGTGTTCGGCAACGGCCGTGGCGAGATTATCAAACCACAGTTCGCGCGCGCAGCCGCCCAGGATCTGGAAGGCATGCATATGGCAGCGCACGAAGGTTTCGAAACTCTGGCTATGCGTGAACTCCAGGTACATCTTGCGGCTATGGCATTCCACCAGGCAGAATGCGTACAGCTTTCGCGGCGTCCCGTTGTAGCTCAGGGCTCCGAAGTGTCCCCAATCGATGTCGAATCGTTCGCCAGGAGATGGCTCCATGCGTACGTATGCCCGGCGCAGCACATCGTTCTTGCGCACGGCCTGCAAATAGTCTTTCAGGATCGTGATGCCGCCGTCCTAGCCGATCGTTTGTAGCCGCTGGAACAGAACTTGTGCCGGCGTTTTGGGGTCCTGTTGCAGCAGTTCCGCTATAGCCGGCTTGAAAACATCCAGCTTGCTGGTCCGGTCGCGATGGCTCGGAGATGGCGCTGGAGTGTCCAGGTACTTGGCCAGGGTGTGCCGGCCAATGTGGAGGTGGCGCGCGATTCTGCGCTGGGGCCACTTCTCCACCAGGTGCAGGCGATGAATCTCGTTGATCTGTTCTGGACTGAGCATTGCCAACCCCTTTATAAATGCGGTGGGAACAAAAGACCATGAGGATGTTCTTTTCAAGATGTCGCGAACGGGGCCAAGGCTGAGGACGGAGGTTGCAGAATCAGGAGCTTGGAAGTAACCAGGGTGTTCTTTACAAGATCTCCCGCCAAGGGGCCTACCAGCCATACCTCGGCTGAATGTTTTAGGTCGAGAACCAAGGTGTTCTTTACAAGCAGAGCGACGCGCCGCTTCTGATCGCGTTGCCGCTGCTGCTGACGGTTATGGGCTGCCGCCTCGGGATGAGTCAGGCGGTAGTTCTTCTGATAGTCGCGATGAGCTTCACGCCACTTCCGCCGACTGTCGCAGATCACTTGAGCGTATTCAGGGTCAGCCAAGCGCTTCTTGCGCCGGTACTCGTTACGCCGCTCGGCCTGACACTCGGGCCGGCTGCAAACGGCTTGGTCGGGACGGTGTTTGGAAGGTTGGAAGGCTTGCGCTGGCAATACGGGCAGCAGCGTGGCGGGAAAATCACATCCTCTAAGGTATGTTTGGGCCCCCACCTTGAGGAAAGCAGATCCGTTAGCGCGCCTCAGACGATATAGAGTCTGCTGTAGAGTTCCTACCGCGTCCTCGCCAATGGGTTCTCACGCCAAGGCTGTTAGCGCCGCCGGTGCCGGCCAACACCGGCTGAAATGGCGCCATTTCTCGCCGGCCCTAACAATGAGGCGCGCCTGCGTTGCAAGAACGGATCGATCCGATATGTTTCGATCAGTTCCAGCGTCTACCGACGGGAAGGACGATTTGTCCATACACGTTGCGTAACGCTGCCGGATCACCCGGGGAAACGTCGGGCCCCGTAGCGGATTTACTCTCTGACGAGCACTTCAGTGTGGATGGACCCCTCATTGAAGCATGGTCGAGTCACGAGAGTTTTCAGCGGAAGGATCGGCCCGCACCGCCACCAGATAATCCCGGCGATCCGACGGTAGACTTCCACGGCGAAACGCGGAGCAATGAGACGCACCAGTCAAATACATATGTTTGCCGCCACATGCCCGCGCCGCGCATGGCTTCCCGACGAATCCAGCGAGCCCGGGTCGGTGGGGAGGCCAGAACCGTTCCGGCCCAAAACCGCAGAAAACCAAGATGGGGGCAACGCCTCACAGTACTCCCGCGAGGTGCACACTTAGGCAGGGTCAGCTTAGACCATATTTGGCCGCGTGAAGCCCGCGGGTCGATTTTCGTTTGACGGAAAGCAATGCGAAAACGGGGCGGGTAGGGCAAGTGTGGTGCGCCTGTGCGCGTAGGTTTCCCAGAACGAGGCGCGCAACTGGGCAAGGGGCTTCATCTCCAAAGAACGACTGAGAAGTGCAGAAATTGCTGTTGCGTAAAACCTGATCATTCCTCATTAATCGTGGTCGGGAAGCCGCCACAGAGCCGCGACGCTATACTTTCAGTCGTTGGACCTCCACCTGCAATACAGACGCCGAGGAGTAACATTCATGACTATAACCGCCGTGATTATCATCGCGGCAGTAATCGTCGCTGCCATTGGGGCATGGTTTCTCTTCCGGCAACAGCGCTCCAAGAAGCTGCGCTCACAGTTCGGGCCGGAATATGAAAATGCCGTCCACAAGTACGGAAGCTCTCCCAAGGCCGAGAACGCGCTGGTGGCTCGGCAAAGGCGCGTCGACAAGCTGCACATTCATTCCCTGCCACCTGACGAGCGGGACCGTTTTGCGAACCACTGGCACGAACTACAATCGCGATTTGTCGACGACCCTGCCGGGTCTATTGAGAAGGCCGACCGGTTGGTCTGTGATCTGATGGGTGCCCGCGGCTATCCGATGTCGGAATTCGAAGTCCGGGCCGAAGATCTTTCGGTGGACCACCCACAAGTAGTGCGGAACTATAGGGCTGCGCACGCCATTACGCTGCGGCGTGAGGGCGGAGAGACGAGCACGGAAAACCTTCGTCAGGCGCTGGTGTATTACAGAGACTTGTTTGATGAACTGCTCGAGGCCCATGTGGCCGAGAAGGGAACAACAAGATGAACGAAGCAACGCAGGTAGAAGAACCTATCTCTACGGCCGAACTGGCCGCGAAGTCCGGCGCAAACAGCGAAGTGGCGGGTCCGCTTCTTCCGCCGGAATTTGTGCAGGATTTGCGCAAACGTTGGGACGGTATTCAGACAGGCTTCGTGGATGAGCCCCGCGCGGCGGTGCGACAGGCCGACGAACTTGTGGCGTCCGCCATCAAGCGTCTGGCGGAAAGCTTTGCCGAGGCAAGGAGCAACCTGGAGGGCCAGTGGGCCCGCGGTGACGAGATAAACACCGAAGACCTGCGTGTCGCTCTGAGGAAGTACCGCTCGTTTTTCCAGAAGCTCATGTCCGTGTGACGAAATGTTGTGGCCGGCTTGGCCTGGCCACTTTCAAATAACGCGATAAGTGTTTTTTCAAAGGAGAAAAGAAATGCTTGGCTACGGAGCGCTCGGAACTATTCTTGTGATTGTGTTAATTGTGTACCTCGTTCGCAGGGTGTGAACGATTACTGTAATGGATGTTTCAGGGGCTCGTGGCTTGAGCTTGAAAGTTAGCTCAGCGCACTCCTGCAAAAGGGGGATTAGAAGATGGCCTTTCTGTCCACGCAACGATTGTAGACGGTCCACGCGCGCGGGGAAATTGGTGCCGTTATCGACGCGAGTGACGCTGGAGCATCGTGGATCATTTTGCTCCACACCGACCAAGGAGCTTTATGAGGTAAGTCCCGCTTATCGTGTAGTATAGGGGGAATGCCAATCGTTGCCGGGCGTAACGAGGTTGACCGCGGCCTAGTCAGCGTTTCTCCAAACGACTGATCTCGGTGCCATTGACCAACTGTCGCGGTTATTTCTGATCCTCGGCGGACACTTCAATGTGCAGGGCTGCCACCCATCTTCTTCGTGCGGGCCAAACGTTTCCTGAATGCCGTGTTTATTACAAATATCCGAAAAGCGGTCAAAAACTAGGGGCGATCCCGGGCGACATACCAGAGACGCCGCCTGGTGTCGCAGGTGCATGAGCGTCGATGCTAAATACAAGAAGCTCCTCACCCGCTCGAAGGCGAGCAGGGGGCTCATTTTGTTTGGGGCAGAACTATCTGGACTTTGATGTCCCTATTATCTCGGTTAACGTGCGGATCGAGCCGCCCCGCCCCGATGCGGGTGGCTCTTTGCTTCCGCCAGGAGCTGCGCCCGCCGTTGCTGGCGAATTGCTCGCAGTTGCTGAAATTGGGCTGGCGTCAGGATCGCTTTCACCTGCGGGTCCGAGGCGTCTTGCACCGCGTGGAACCGATGTAATTTTTCCACCCTGGAGAGCGAGGAGTCATTCCTGATCGCTCGTAGCTGGGGTTCTTGTGCTTGCATAATCGGATACAGTCTCTTCGCCTGCTTGCGTGTGAGATGTAACTGCTTTGCCAGTGCCATCAGTCTCTGTTGGCGGGGTTTGGGCATCTGCTGAGCGTACGACGTGGATAGTAAGGACACGCAAAAGGCTAGGGCTGTCGCTATGCTGCGTAATTTCATGATTCCGCTCCTCACGGTTTAGGATGCAGAGGAACGGGGGTGAAGAACCTGCTTTTGACCCACCGATAGGCTTATCTGATTGCGTTGGCCCTTGCGGAACGGAATCACAGGGATCTTCTCCTGCCGGGCAAACGCTTCAAGAGCCGCCACAAATGTTTTGCTGATCGGATCCATTAAGACCGGAGTACCGCATCAACGGGCATTTGTTTGGGAATTTTGGGAGGGGGGTAGATTTTACGGTAATATCGCCAACTGATGGTGTATCAGTTATTTAGAGTGATCCCCGGGTGTTCCTAAAACCTATCCGATTACTTCCGAGGCGGAAGCCGTCTTATATCATGCCGTCATGTCTATGGAGCCGGCGCGACGCTCGACATTTCTCGACGCAGCCTGTCCCACCGACCCGGAACTGCGTCAAGAGGTCGAGTCGCTGATCGGTTGCGTAGAGCGCGCCGAGCAGATGCTGCCAGATGATGCTCGGCCTCGCGGCCCCATCCAGTTGCGTGCCGAGATCGAAAGATTCCTCGACCGTTCGCAGCGCCCTCCAGAGATGATGTTCGAGCCCGGCGACGTACTCTGCGAGCGCTTCTGTATCGTACGCTTCCTCGGCGCGGGTGGTATGGGCGAAGTCTACGAGGCGGAAGACCGCATGCTAGGCGAATCGATCGCCTTGAAGATTATTCGACCGGACCTCGTGGATCGCGACGACGTGCGTGCCCGATTCGTGCGGGAGGTCAATGCCGCCAAAAAAATTGCCCATCCGAACATTTGCCGTATCCACGATCTGCACCAGCACCGGTCGCCATCGTCAGGCACTGAAATAGCGTTTATCACCATGGAATTACTGCACGGGGAGACTTTGCGCGCCCGCCTCGCCTGTGGCGCCATGCCCCTGGCCGAGGCTCGTCCCATAGCCAGGCAGCTTGCCGACGCACTCGGAGCGGCCCATCGCGCCGGCGTTATCCATCGCGATTTCAAGAGCGAAAACGTGATGCTGGTTGCGGGGCAAGATGAAGGCTTGCGGGCCGTCGTCACCGATTTTGGCCTCGCGCGGAGCCACTCAGCCCGCACGCTGTCGAATTCATTGTCCAGCGCGGGTCAAATTGTCGGCACTCCCGCCTATATGGCCCCCGAACAGTTATTGGGGGAGAAGATTACACCCGCTGTGGATATCTACGCATTGGGAGTAGTGCTTTACGAGATGGTGACAGGTACACAACCATTCACCGGCAATTCTCCGTTGGAGATTACAGCCCGCAAGCTCGACTCCCCACCCTCGTCGCCTAGTATCTATTCGCGTGGCCTGCCGCCGGAGTGGAAAGCGGCGATCCTGGGCTGCTTGGAGCGCGACCCGGCAAAGCGGTTCGCGCACCCATCCGATATCTGGAAGATGATCGGTGGCGAGTCGAAAAATCGAGTCTTCATTCCGCGGAATGCAATAGTGGCAGCGGCGCTGCTGTTGGCGACTGCCGGCGTAGTGCTGAATTTCTGGAAGCCTTTCCTCTCCATTTCAGAACGGGGCAGATCGAGGACTTACAAAGAGATATATCTGGCCGTGCTTCCGTTCAAGCCACTGGGCGATCAGGCGACCCTACACTACCAGACGGAGGGTATCGCTGATGCGGTGTCAGCTAAGCTGTTTCAATTACCGGGCGTACACCTGGCCTCGCGGGCAGCAGTTGACAGTGTCAAGAACGAGACCCCCGCGAGACTTGCTCGCAGGCTTGGCGTCGAGATGCTGCTCAGCGGATCGGTAGAAGGCGACGCCGGTCACAACAGAATCACGGTGGTGGTGAACCTGGAAGACGGCGACCGGCGCCCCGTTTGGGCTGACCGGTTTTCCGGCACGGAGAGTGACCTGCTGACCCTTGAGGATCGGATCTACGCTGGTCTGATCCGTACGCTGAATGTTTCCGTCACTGGCGACGAACTGGCGCGGGGCTCCGCTCACCCTACGGAGAATATGGAGGCTTACGACCTATACCTCGAAGGCCGCTCCGCCACACGCCAGAAGCGCGACGAGGTGAGCGTGATGACCGCCGTTGACTTTTATGCGAAAGCATTGGCCAAGGATCCACACTTCGGGCTGGCCTACGCCGCGCTTGCGGACGCAAGCATGTTCATGTATGACCTGAAGAAAGATAGTTTCTGGACGGAAAAGGCGCTGCATGCCGCAGGGGAGGCAGAGCATTGGAGCCCTGAGATTGCGGAATCCCATGTTGCGATGGGGAGCGCATACCGCGCGACTGGCAGAACCAACGAAGCGATCAGTGAATTCCAACACGCGCTCGAATTGGCCCCGAATTCGGATGAAGCCTATCGCCGGCTGGCGTCGGCGTTCAAGAACGCGGGTACGAAGGCCGAAGCCCTGAAATATTACCGCAAGGCGATCGATGCCAACCCATACTATTGGATGAATTATAACCAGCTTGGCTGGGCCCTTGTGAGTTTCGGCGAATATAAGCAGGCGCTGGAGAACTACCGGAAGGTGACGGAAATCGTGCCGGATATGCCAACCGGCTATACAAACCTTGGGGCTACGTATTTCCACGAAGGCGAATACCAGAGCGCCATTCAGCAGTTCCAGAAAGCGATCCAAGTGAAGCCCACCTCACTCGCATATGCCAATTTGGGCGATTGCTACTACAACCTGGGGCGTTACAAGGAGGCGATCGAGGCCGGCGAAAAAGCCGTAGCCCTGAATCAGAATAGCGATCTCGCAGTCGGCAACCTAGCGGACGCTTACCGCTGGTCAGGCCAGCCGGAGCAAGCCAAAAGCGCCGAAGGGGACGGTCATCACACGGGCCCGCTACCAACCTGCAACTACGGCCGGGAAACCTTCTTGTCCAAGCTTTACAGCGATCGCAGGAAATCCAGAATAGCTTGTTTGTCCCGGGCCGAGAGACTGTTGAAGTTCCGAATCACTGCAGTCGCTTCCGACGGCGGATAGTTGTCGCCGGAGTGGCTGGAGGCGCCCAACGCGGCGGAATCATCGTTCCCGCCGACAGACGCGTGGGCTTCGATCGCGGCGAGCAGGTCACTGGTCCGTCCGTCATGCAGGAAAAACATTCTCTGACCGACGCCCCAAAGCGGCGTCGTGCGGAACATGTCACCGCTCGCGAGTCCCTGCGTAATGTTGTCTGCCAAACCGCTACCCATGTGATGAATCAACAAGTCGGAATACAAATCCGCTTGCAGGCTTTGGAGTGCCTCGGTTTCGTGCCGGGGACCCGTTACCATCATCGGCGTGTGGCAAAGAAAACAGCCGACTCCCGGAGTCTTGATGTCGGTGCCGAACAGTTGCTGACCTCGCATGGCACTGGTCGAGAACGCCACCGGTTGCGGCGCCGCCAATTCACGCATGAAGATGGCGAACTCCAGCCAATCCGCAATCATGTGCAACGGATTATCGTACGCCTGGTTCCTCAGATCATTGGTGTCGGTTCGCGTGATGTCGTTGGGTTCGTTGATTCCCTGGTTGCATGCCGCCGTCTCGTCCCGAGATGTGGGGAACAGATCATTGGTGACACCCATCTCGACGTTGTACGCTTCGCCTGCGAATATCGCCAGCGACTTGTTCTGCGCCTTCCATCCGAAGCGGGCAATTGTGCCATCGTTGCCGCTGCGGTTGGGAGTGCCGCCGATCCCGAGCGGAGCGCGCAGTGAAGCGGTAGATGCCAAGTTACTCAGAATGGTCTGATCCTGGATGGCTTCGATGAGTCCGAGGCCGAAAGTCTGCAACGGGATGCGGAACGATAGGTTACCGTTCCGGTATTGGGTCTCGAAATCGGTGGGGGGAAGAGCCGCGGCCGTGCAACCTGCTGCGCCGATATCGGAGCGGCCCACGACCGTGAACAGTGCATGCACCCCGCCGTCCGGCGTCCCGTCGGGCTTCTTTTGAAACCGGACCTCGCGGATGGGGCCGTACCTCGTAATGAAGGATGGCACCTGGTTCTGCGCGCCTTTGCGGTGGGGGATGAGGTCGAACATAGGGTTCTCGGGCTTTCGATACTTGTTGGGCGGGTCCTGGGGATTCGGCACCAGGAATCCGCCGGATCCGCCGATGGCCGGTTGCTGGTGGCAGACTGAGCACTGGTCCCCGTTGAACCGCGCGCCCAGGCCCGACGAATTCGTCAGCGTCGCTAGATTGGGATCCTGGCCGGTATTTGACCCCAGCGGCAAATCGCTGCAAGTGTCACAGACAGCCTCGAGTTGCGTAGTGCGCAGAATTCCTTCGTTGAATAGAGCCAGTTCGTTGACGGTGAGGCCTTTGATGGGGCCGCCGGCGCCCGGGGGGCCGCCGCGGACTCCGGCGTCCTTCTGGGCGAAACATGGGGACAACAAAGCAATAGCCACTAGTGCGTAGCGTTGTGTCAATGAAAACGGAAAACGCATGTCGACTCCTCCAAGTGCGAACAGCAGCGCGGCAAAAGCCTCGCGCCAGTTCTGCATCGTTGGAATAAACGGATTCTCATGCCGGTTCCGGACATGGATTCGGCAAATATTTGCCGCGGTCGGATCGAGGGGCTATCATAGCCTGAAAGAGACACGGGGAATTTTCATCTGTGAACGAACCTGAAAGCGAAGGGGCGGCCCAAGAGCTTTTTTCGCTACTGTACCGGGAGCTTCGTCAGTTGGCTCATTCCCGGCTCCGCAAGAATGAGCCGGTAACACTGCTCGACACGACGTCCCTAGTTCATGAAACATACCTCAGAGTTGCGAAGGCCGGACGCCTTGACATCTCTCAACGCCCGCAATTCTTGGCATACGCCGCGCACGTCATGCGGTCCATTGTTGTCGATTTCGTGAGGCAGCGCCGTGCCGATTGCCGGGGCGGCGATCAACAACGCCTCACTCTCGACACCGGCATCGATCCCTCGGTTCCGTCTCCCGAAGATGAGACCATTCGAGTGAGTGATGCCCTGGACGAACTTGCCAAGGTGGACCCGCGGCTGGTGAAGGTCGTTGAAATGCGGTACTTTGCCGGGCTTACCGACGAGGACATCGCCGGGGCGCTTGGCATCGACGCACGGACGGTTCGCCGGGACTGGCAAAAAGCCAAGCTGTTTCTATCGCTCGCGCTGCAGTAGTTGATTACTTCGCTTTACGCTGATCGGACCCCATATCGTGATGGAGAGCTTTGAGATCGGGATCGTTTGCCAACCCCAAATCTTCCGGCGCCGGCGCTTTTAGCGCATCCGCTTCCCTGACCAGCCGCAGGGCTTCGTCACGTTTGCCCATACGCGCTTCCACCGCAGCAAGGCTATAGAGAGACAGGGCGGTATCCGGGTGCGCCGGCCCCAGCACGCGGCGTTGCACGTCGAGCACCTGCTCAGCCAACTTTTCAGCTTCCGAATATTTTTGTTCGTGAGAGAGGGCCCGCGCCAGGTGACTCATCGAGATCAGAGTGCTTGGATGCTCTGGCCCAAGCACCCGGCGCTGAACCTCGACGGTCTCCCGTTCGAGCGCTTCAGCCTCGGCTGAGCGGCCTTCGTTATCCAGCGTCTCGCCCAACTCTCCCATGGCAATGAGTACTCCCGGGTGAGCGGCTCCGAGAACGTGGCGCCCCGTCTCCACGGCTTCTCTAAGGAACTTCTCCGCTTCCCGGTAGAGACCTTCGTTCTGAAGAGCGTGCCCGAGGTCCTCCGCGGCAACCACCGTCTCATATCGCTCCGGGCCGGAAATCCGGCGAGCCTGGAGCACCTCGCGCAATAACTTCTCCGCTTCCGGATAGCGGCGGGCGTAATCCAGATCGATACCCAGCCTGCCGAGTAGTCCAATCTCCACCGGATGTTCGGGTCCGAGCACACGGCGCCCTGTCTCTGCCGCCTCTCGAAGGAATTTCTCGGCTTCGGTGTAGCGCCCTTCCTGATACACGACCCAGCCCAGATTGCTGATCGCCAGGATGGTGCTCGGGTGATCGGATCCTAGCTGCCGGCGCTTCGACTCGACCACCTGCACGTCCATCTTCTCGGCTTCGGCATATCGGCCCTCGCGTTCCAGGGCCGCAGCCAGTGCCTGAGTGGTTAAGATGGTATCCAAGTTGTCCGGCCCTAACTTGCGGTGCTGCACGTCCAGCACCTCGCGCTCCAGTTTCTCCGCCTCCGCGTAGTGCCCCTCGGCGTAAAGATTCTTCGCCAGGTGGAACATGGAGGCAACTGTTTCCAAATCTTGCGCTCCTAGGATGCGACGGCGGGCCGACAGCACTTCCCGGTTCAATTTCTCCGCGTCCATATACCGGCTTTCGCTGTTGAATACCACCCCCAGTTCGTCCATGGATGATAGCGTCTCGCGATTGTCCGGTCCCAGGGTGCGGCGACGAATCTCAACCGCACGGGCGAGCAGCGCCTCGCCACGAGGATATAGCCCGAGTCCTCGGTATACCTGCCCCATTTGGTGCATCAGTTGAGCCTGAAGCACCGGATCTTTGGCCATGCCGGTGTCGATATCCTTGGAGGCGCGGTCCAGGATTTCGCGAGCCGTGACGCTATTCCCGCGCGCTTCACTCGGATCGGAAACCTTGAACATGCCACCCATGAACTGCATGATGCGATCCGCCCGATCGCGCTCACGGGTGATGCGGCGCAGTTGGACTGCCTGCGTAACCGCGAAGCCGGCCAACAACAACACCACGCCGGCCACCACACCCAACGCGATTCGGTGCCGGCGAATGTACTTCTGCAAGCGATAGCCGGTCCCAGCGGGACGCGCGAGAACCGGCTCATGATTCAAACAACGGCCGATATCGGATCCCAGTCGTTCCACTGACCGGTATCGCCGGCTGGCTTCCTTGCGCATTGCCATCCGCAGGATGTTGTCTTCGTCGCTCCCAAGATCGCGATTCAGGTCGGCGGGCGGGGCCGGTTCTTCTTCGCAGATCCGGCGGATCGACTCGGCGGGGCTCTTTCCCTGCAACTGATAGGGCGCCACGCCGGTGAGTATCTTGTAGAGCACGCAGCCCAGCGAGTAGACGTCAGTTGCGGTCTCTACGGGTTCACCCCGCACCTGTTCCGGACTGGCGTATGCGGGCGTCATCGCCATCAACGTTGCGTCGTTCCCGCCCGGGTATCCGCTCAGCACCCTGGCGATACCGAAATCCAGCAATTTCGGAATTCCGCGGTCCGTCACCAGGATATTGTCGGGCTTCAGATCGCGATGGACGATCAGCTTTTGATGCGCGAATTGGACAGCGTCGCAGACCTGCAGGAACAGACGCAGGCGGTCGGAAACGGAAAGTTTGCGCTCCGCACAGAATTGATCAATGGGGCGGCCCTCCACGTATTCCATCACGAAGTAGGGGAGTCCTTCTTCGGAAGCGCCGGCGTCAAGAAGACGGGCGATGTTGGGATGATCAAGGCTGGCCAGAATCCGGTACTCGCGTTGGAAACGTCCGACGAACGCCGGAGTACCCATACCAGCGGACACCACCTTGATCGCCACCCGCTGCTCGAATGTGCCATCGTCGCGCTCGGCGCAGTAGACAACCCCCATGCCGCCGCGCCCGACGATTGAGAAAATGCGATAGGGACCGAGCCGCTGGCCTGGGCTTAGGATCGCGGGGGAGTCGTCGACTTTCGCCAGCGTATCCAGGAATTCGCTGTCGCTCATCCCAGGAGTTGCTACCATCCGGCGCAGGACCGGCAGAAGGTCCGAGTATTCAGGTCCGAGGCCTGCCAGCCAGTTCGCACGGCGATCCGCCGGCAATTCCAGCCATTCATCCAACAGGTGAGAAAGCGCAGGCCAGTTTGCTGGGTCGATTTTCATCTTCCCTCGCCAGAATTCAGCAGCGGCCATAGCGCATATGATACATCCTGCATGCAATCACAATTTAGGACGTGAGGGTGGTACTGCCGTCATCCGCCGCGAGGAGTTGGCGGGGTGAAGCCACCCGTTGCTCGACCCAGCCAATCCGCAGCCTCGGGTGATCAACGTGGACAAAAACCGAGCGTATCCGGCGGCCGTGGAGGAACTCAAGGTCGAAGGCACACTCCGACGGCAGTGTCGACTACGCCAATCCAAATACTCAAATAATGTGGTCGAGCAAGACCATCGCGTTTCGAAGAAGCGAGTCTGGCTGGCGAAAGGATACCAACTTTCCAGTGCCGCAGCAGGTACGTGATTGCTTTGCCCAACCCGGAGTGGGGCTCCGTCTTTCGCTCGGCGAACTGTGCCTCCAGCCAGGCATGTAGCTGCATCGCCTTCGGAGCGCCCTGTGATTTGGCCTTCGCTCTGGCGTTCGTTGGATCTGTCGCAGATTTGGGAGACAGAGTGAGAGGGGGGCGGTAATCGTCTTGCCGTCTGGCACCAGTGCCCCATCGACCGTGGTCCACTTCTTCACGGTCGATAGGATAGCACCGGGTCACCGCCTTACTGATCGTTATTGGCAGAGTGTGCCGTTTACATAGAAAGCGGTGGGCGCGGTATTGGTGCCGCTGTAGCTGCCGTTGAAGCCCAATCCGCTGAGCGTCGCACCTGCGGCGATGTTCTTGTTATAACTGGCGTAGACTAGCGACGCATTGGGACCGGTCTGCGTGTAGGTGGAATTCCACGATTGAGTGATCTGCTGGTTGCCTGCCCAGGTCCAGGTGAGCTTCCAGTTGTTGAACGCCTTGTTCCCGGTGTTCGTAATCGTGATGGCCGTACCGAAGCCGACGTCCCACTGTGTGGTCACCGCGTAGGCGACATGGCATGCGAAGCCGTTGGCCAGCGTAGTTGCGCCTGCCTGGTTCGACGGATTGGATTCACCCGTCGAACTCTGCGCGGTCACAAGGTAATAGTAAGTGGCGGAGGGCGATAGTCCGTTGTGGGAATAGTTGGTTGCGCTCACATGATTGGCGATGCGGTTGGCGGCCGACGGGGTGAAACCGGAAGTCGAACTGCTGTAGACGTTGTAGGTGACTCCGCTGGTCGGGCTGGCGGTCCAGGCGAGATTGATCTGGTTGGTCGAGTTCGGCGTCGCAGTAAGATTCGTCGGGGCGCCGGGGGGCGCTGCCGTCACAGTCTGCGTCACAGTGCCGGAAGTGTTGGTCGTATAGTTGGCGTCGCCGCTATAGATCGCAGTGATGGAATGGGTGCCCACCGAGAGCGAAGAGGTCGCCAGCGACGCCGATCCGCCGCTCACAGTCACAGTGCCCAGCAGCGTGGCGCCGTCTTTGAACTGGATGGTCCCGGTGGCGGTCGCGGGTGCGACCTGCGCGCTGAAAGTAACGGACTGCCCGGAAACCGACGGATTCAGGGAAGAGGCGAGAGTCGCCGTAGTGGCGGCCTTGTTGACGGTCTCGTTGACCACGTTGGAGGTGCTGGGTGAATACGCCGCGTCACCCGAGTAGGCGATGGTGAGCGAATGGCTGCCCACGGCGAGCGCGGACGTGGAGAGCGAGGCCGTGCCGCTAGTCAGCGGAACGGAACCGAGGACCGTCACACCATCCAGGAACTGCACGGTGCCCGTGGCGGTGGACGGCGAAAGTGCGGCGCTCAACGCGACGGTCAGCCCCACGTTCGCCGGGTTCGGCGATGCGGCAAGTGTGCTGGTCGTGGCGGCCTTATTGACAGTTTCGCCAACCCCGTTGGAAGTGCTGGTTGAATAGGTCGAGTCTCCCGAGTAGACAGCGCTTAGCGAATGGCTCCCCGCGGCAAGCGCGGACGTAGAAAGCGTCGCCGCGCCGCTGCTGACTGGAACAGTGCCAAGAGAGGTGGCACCATCGAAGAACTGCATGGTGCCTGTGGCGGTAGACGGTGAGACCGCGGCGTTCAACGTGACGGACTGCCCGACGTTCGCCGGGTTCGGCGAAGCGGCCAGAGTACTCGTGGTGGAGGCCTTGTTGATAGTCTCAGTGACCACGGCGGAGGTGCTGGGTGAATAGGCCGAGTCACCCGAGTAGACAACCGTAAGCGAATGGCTGCCGGCGGCAAGTGTAGACGCAGAAAGAGTCGCCGCGCCATTGCTCACAGCAGCGGTGCCGAGAGAGGTCGCGCCATCGAAGAACTGCACGGTACCCGTCGCTGTAGACGGCGAGACTGCGGCGTTCAACGTGACGGACTGCCCGACGTTCGAGGGATTCGGCGATGCAGTCAGAGTACTGGTGGTGGCGGTCTTGTTGACGGTCTCGGTGACCACGTTGGAAGTGCTCGTTGAATACGTGGCGTCACCCGAATAGACAGCGCTTAGCGAATGGCTGCCGGTGGCCAGCGCAGACGTAGAAAGCATCGCCGCGCCGCTGCTGACTGGAACAGTGCCGAGAGAGGTCGCGCCGTCGAAGAACTGCACGGTGCCGGTGGCGCTAGACGCTGAGATCGCGGCGCTCAACGTGACGGCCTGCCCCACGTTCGCCGGGTTCGGCGATGCGGCCAGAGAGGCGGTGGAGGCGGCCTTATTGACGTTTTCGGTGATTACCGCCGATGTGCTGCCCAAGTAGGCCGCTCCGTCGCCACTGTAAACTGCGGTGATCGAATGCGCACCCACGGCGAGGGCGGAGACGGCGAGTGAAGCTGCTCCACTTTGCAGTGCGACCGATCCCAGAACAGTGCCTCCATCCAGGAACTGGATCGTACCACCAGTGGGCGTGGGGGTTACCGAACCAGTCAGCAACACAGACTGTCCGTAGTTCGAAGCGGGTGGAGCGGCGCTTACTGTTGTCGCAGTAACGGTGGTGATCAGTTGGCTCACGGCGGTGGATGTGGTGCCGTTGAAGTTCGTATCGCCGCTGTAGACGGCGGTCACGGAGTGTTGGCCCACACCGAGCGTGACGCTGGCGGTGGTGGTGCCAACACCGAGGCTGCTCAGCACGGTGCTACCATCCAGCAGTTGCACGCTACCGGTAGTGGTGGCCGGAGTCAACGCGACGGTGAACGTGACGGACTGGCCAGTGGGTGCCGGGTTCTGCGACGAACTTACGCTGATCGACGGTGACGCTTTACTGACTGTGACGGTCACGTTGGACGAATTGGCGCCTGCATAGGTACCGTCGCCAAAGTAGGCGGCCCCAATGGCGTGTGTGCCGGCGGTCAACGAGGGCACGCTGAGCACCGCCGTGCCGTTGCTGAGAACCACCGTGCCGAGAATCGTCTGGCCGTCGAAGAGCTGGACGGAGCCCGTGGCAGCGGCCGGCGTCACGTTGGCGGTTACTTGCACCGCCTGGCCGAACACCGCCGAAGGAGGAGCGGTCAGAACGAGCGTACTGGCGAGTTTTACCACCTGCGAAATGCTGCCGGTGGTGCCCATGAAATTCGCGTCTCCGCTATAGATGAGGTTGACGGTGTGCGTTCCCGCGGCAAGACTGGATGTGGTGAGCGACACTGTGCCGTTGACTACGGTGGCGATGCCGAGGGACACCGGGGGTGTAGAGAGGCTATCCACGAATTCCACCGTCCCGGTTGCGGAGGACTGCGTGAGGGAACCGGTGAAGGTGACGGGAGTCCCGACGACCGATGGGCTCGGACTCGTACCAAACAGGTAGAACGCGGTCGTGTTCTTGACGACTTCATTCAGCGGTGTCGAAGTAGCGCCGGCGAAACCTGCATCGCCGCCGTAAACGGCGGTGAGCGAGTGAGTGCCCGCCGTGGTGAAGGTAACCGGGAATTGGGCCGAGCCGTTCGTCAGGTTGACCGTACCCAGCGACGCGCTTCCATCCAATATCTGCACCGTGCCGGTCGGCTGGCCGGTGAATCCCGTGGCAGCGGCCACCGTAACGTTGATGCTGAATTGTGTTCCCACGCCGCTGGGGTTCATGGTTGAGGACAAGCTGATGGTTGCTGCCGCTTTGCCAACCTGCTGAGAGAGAGATGCGCTGTACGAGCTGTTGTAGCGGCTGTCGCCGTGATAATACGCCTGGATGGAATGCGTGCCCGCGCCCACAGCGGAGAACGTCAACGTGGCCGTTCCGTTGACCAGCGTCGCGGTGCCCCAGGTATACGCGGCGGGATACACATATTCCACGAACTCCACGACACCCGTCGCGGCGGCTGGCGTGACCGTGGCGGTCAAAGTCAGGGGTGCGCCCACAGTTGCCGGATTGGCGGACGAGGCGATGGTCACCGTGGGTCCGGATTGGATCACCTGATTGAGGACCGGCGACGTGCTGCCGAGGAGATTGCTGTCGCCGGAGTAAACCGCGGTCAGCGGGTGGGTTCCGACTGCGAGCGGAAGAGTAAACCAGACACCGGTGCCCGACACCGGCGTGGTGAGCACCACGGTACCTGCGTCCATCACTTGCAGGGTGCCAGTTGGCGTGAATTGCAGGTTGGGGGGAACCGTAATTCCGACAGAGAATGACAACGAATCGCCGATTACCGAAGGGTTGGCGGTGGACGTGAAGCTGAGCGTTGTCGGCGTTTTGCCGGGCCCGACCGTGAGTATCTTTTCCGGCGACACCGACGCCGCGAAAACCGAATCGCCGGAATACGACGCCAGCACATGGTATGTCCCGGGTCCCGACGCGGTCGTAGTGAGCATGGCGACGCCTCCGGCGAGCGCGGCACTGCCGAGTATCTGCCCCGAGGTTCCGTCCAGGAAAGTCACGGTTCCCGTCGGCGTACCGCTGCCATCGATGGGCTTTGGCATTGCTCCGAAGGTGACGGTCTGGCCGGGCGTGGTATTCAGGGGACTCACGTATGGCAATGTGGCGGTATAGATTAACGGCGAAGGCAGGCTGATGCGGCGCACCTTGGCGCCATCGGTAAAGACCACGCTGCCATCCGGAGAGATTGCCACTGTCTGGGGAGTGATCGACGTCACGTTCGCCGGCAGGCCGTCCGGGCTGAAACTCGAAGGGAGACCATTCCCCGCCACGGTTTCGATGTTACCGGTCATCGCGTCAACCCGGCGCAGGCGGTACAGGATCGAACTGGCCAGGAATCCGTTGCCGGATGAATCCACCGCAATTCCGACTGGCAAACTGCCGACGCCAGTCGTGAGGGCCGAGACCCCGTCTCCTTCAAAGGTCCCCACTTGGTCGCCGGCATATCCGCCAACCACGCCGGTGGCTGGGTTCAGACGCAGGATGATGGGATATCCTGTGTCGCTGATCAGCAGGTTTCCGGACTGGTCGAGAGCCATCCAACTGGGCGATTGGGCGGCGCCGAAGCTGTTTGCCAGCACGGTGGTGATGACACCGGTAGCGCCATCCACGCGCCGGACGACGTGTCTTTCGGCAACGTACAGGTTGCCCATATTATCGAGAACGATCCCGCGGGGCGATTGTACGCCGGCCGCCGTGGCCGGCCCTCCGTCGCCGTCCGAAACCCAGTTGCCGTTGCCGGCGACGGTGGTGATGATGCCGGTTTGCGCATCGACTCTTCGCACAAGATTCCCGAAGAATTCGGAGATATAGAGGTTGCCGCTCCAATCCAGTGCAAGCCCTGTCGGTCCGTTTAGCGAAGCCAGTGAGGCGGGTCCACCATCGCCGGTAGAGGTGGAGGCGCCGTTCCCGGCGGTCAGTGTCAGGATCCCGGTAACCGAATCGACCCGCACCACGCGATTGTTCCCGAAATCGGCGATATAGAGGTTGCCTGCGGTATCGTAGCAGAGCCCTGCGGGCGTATTGAGTTGGGCGCTCGTGGCCGCTCCCCCTATGCCGGCGCTGCCGGCAATGCCGGTGCCGGCAACGCTCGTAACCAAGCCGGTGCCTGCGAAAAGCGAGAGGTTGGAAATGAGGACGACAAGGATGGTCAGCTTGAGGGCAATTCGGAAGCGATGCACTTCGTTTCTCCGCCACAGTTGATGGCGAACTAAGTGTAACGAGGAGGTTTGAGTCCGAAAATGTTGCCCTTAGAGAGGTACGGTACTGTTGGTCCGCCGTCTGCCTATTGCAACCGGTACACCCGGAACTTGCGAATCTCAATGTAGCCTGAAGGTCGTCCTGAAACGCTGCGCCGCGACCTCCTGGAGCAGCAGGCGACCAGGAGGAATTTTGAGACTATAGGGAACAGTCCCCCATCCCAAAGCGTGGACGCCGGAACACCCGCATGAAGACTCCAAGTGCCTCTCCAGGCACTCAATAAAACTGTCACATGTGACAAATCCGTTGTACAAAGAAGGCATTTTTGTCCAAATTCGTTGGACGCGTTGCAATAAAACCAGTAACATCCAATGTTGTCAATACCCTATTCTGATCCGAATCCTACCTGAATAGCGGCGGCTACTGGAATGCCGCTTTCCGTCCAGGCGGCAATCTGCGGGGGCGGTACGTTACGTGCCTTCAACACCATTAACACGCTACAACGAAAAACGAGGCAGTTATTCCCCGCTGACAATTCGTTCTGTCTCGCGATGGGGTGCCACGAACCGGGAGATTAGCAAATTGATCTTTTGTTCGCCCTCGATTTCCGGAAGTTCTTGGAATGGATTGGAGCACCCACAGGGCCGCTACAATAGGACCACTAGAGTGTGTTTGGACGTGGGAAGGAACCAATTGATCTGCTACACTCTGGAAGTGGGCGACCAGTGAAATCAACTGTTTACGCCGATTTTCGACTGTGGCAATTCGCTGTGGCAGATTTGCCCGCAAAACCCACCAAAAAGGCCAAATCTGCAAGATTACCCCAAGTATAACTGATAGAAAACAAAGACTTAACTAAACACGAGCGCATTATGCACGATCTCACCTATTTCCGGAGCAACTTCGAGCGAATTGCAGAGCGCCTGGCGACGCGCAGCGGCACGATCAGTCTGGACGGCTTTCGCGAACTGGACCAGAAGCGCCGGTCCGCTATCTCCGAAGCCGAACAGCTGAAGGCTCGCAAGAACCAGGAGAGCGTCGAGATCGGCAAGCTCAAGCGCGAAGGCGCCGACACCGCCGAGCGGCAGAAGGCGATGCGCGCCATCGCAGACCAGATCGCCGCGCTCGATGAGGATATGAAGGCGGTGGACCAGCAGTTCCAGGAACTGCTCGCCGGCATCCCCAACATCCCCCACGAGTCCGTCCCCGTCGGCAAGTCCGCCGACGACAATGTGGAAGTGCGCCGCGTCGGCGTGCCGCCGCAGTTCGATTTCGAGCCGAAGGCGCACTGGGACCTCGGACCGGAGCTCGGCATTCTCGATTTCGCCCGCGCCGGCAAAATCACCGGAGCGCGTTTCGCGTTGTACTGGGGCCTGGGCGCCCGGCTGGAACGCGCGCTGATCAACTTCTTCCTCGACGTGCACACGCGCGAACACGGCTACACGGAAGTGCTGCCGCCCTTTCTGGTGAATTCCGCCAGCCTGTACGGCACCGGCCAGCTTCCCAAGTTCGCCGAAGATCTGTTCAAGTGCGAGAACACCGATTTCTGGCTGATCCCCACCGCGGAAGTTCCGGTCACCAACATCTATCGCGACGAGACGCTGGAAGCCGATCAGCTCCCCATCAAGCTCTGCGCCTACACGCCGTGTTTCCGCAGCGAGGCCGGCAGCTACGGCCGCGACGTCCGCGGCATCATCCGGCAGCATCAGTTCCAGAAGGTGGAACTGGTGAAGTTCACCCGGCCCGAACAGAGCTACGACGAACTCGAGAAGCTCACCGCGGACGCCGAGGACATTCTGCGCCGCCTCGGTCTGCCCTTCCGCACCGTAGTGCTCTGTACCGGCGATATGGGCGCGAGTTCGGCCAAGACCTACGACATCGAAGTCTGGCTGCCGGGGCAGAACGGGTACAAGGAGATTTCCTCCTGCTCCAACTTCGAAGCCTTCCAGGCGCGGCGCGCCGGCATACGGTACAAGAGCGGCAAGAAGGCCGAGTTCGCGCACACCATTAACGGCAGCGGCCTGGCGGTTGGCCGCACCTGGGTGGCGATTGTCGAGAACTACCAGCAGAAGGATGGCAGCGTCGTGATCCCTGAGGTCCTGCGCCCCTACATGGGAGAAGAAGTGATCCGGCCGCGGGTACTGTAGCCGCCCGCTAATTCTCCGTCGGCATCTTCTCGATGTGATCCACCACGATAAACGAGGTGGGTATCTTGCGCGGGTCCAGTTTCAAACCAACGGCCTGCACGGCCATAGCGACGGTATTGCCTGGGTCGGACGCTGCCTCGCCCGTGGGCGGGGGCGGCACGGCGGCTCCCGCGGCCCTGGCGACATTCATCAATTCCTGCATGGAGATGTCCAGCGTCATATCGTACTTGCCGGAGAGGCCGGTCATATCCACCACGGGGTGATCGGTTAGCGGGCTCAAGCCTTCCGCCAACTCAGCCAGTGTGGCGCCCGTGATCTCCAGGCGCATCGACTTGCCATCCGGTGAAGGAATCATCTTCTGCGATTTGCCGGTGCCGTCCGACACGGTCGCGCCACCTTTGCCCTGCGTGATGCTCACCGAATTGCTGCCGGTGACCGACCCACTGGGCGCCGTTCCTTCGGGCGCAGCCGGAGGCGGCGCGGATGGCTTAATTTTGAGTTCACCCTTGCCCACCACCATGGCGTATACCGCCTGCTCCTTCGACTCGCGATGAATCGCCAGCTTGAAGCGCTCCGCCAGCAGACCCTGCAGCATCTGCGGCACCTGCTCTTTGGTGGCGCCTTCGGGAATGTTGGCGACGATGTCGAATCTCTGCCCGGCGAGCCCCAGGGACTGCAGCCAGGAGGGACCGGAAACCTGGAACGGTTTGACGTCGTACGCCTTGCAGATCAACTGCATCAGCGACATGTTTCCAATATCGACGCGCTTGGCGTCGATCTTCATTCCAACGTGCAGTTTTCCGGAAGCGATCATCGCCGGCGTGACCGGTTCGGAAGGTTTGACGGAAGCGACTTCGAATGCCGGCGTCTGCCCGGCCAGGGATCCTGCAGCCAAGAACAAGGCGGCGCTAAGGGACGGTAAGCAGTATCTCGACAAGATGTTTACCTCGTAGTAAAAACATTGTCCGCCATCGGGGTTGGGGATTGCAATGGAAGGGAGTGAGCGGACTGAATCAGGAACTACACGTACGACACGCTGGCGACGCGACTTGTCGCACCGAGTGACGAAACGGAGCGAGTGGGCTACTCCTAACAGCAATCCCTTTGAACGGGAGATACTCGTAATGAAGGACGAATGACAGGGATCAACTACCGACCGCAGTACGCGAGCTACGGAGTGCCGGGGAGATGTTGGGGCTGAGCTACTTCGGGTACAACGAGACGCGGACGTACAACGCGCTGTTGCAGATGACGCACGTGACGGTGCCGGGGATGAGGAAGTACCTCTATACGGCGGGAGTCGAACAACGGGCGGATCGCGCAGTCGATCGACGGGGTGACGGGGGAGACGTTGAACTACGGGTACGACAAGTTGAACCGGCTGAGTGGGGTGAGCGGGACATGGGCGCAGACGTACACCTACGACGGATTCGGAAACCTGACGGGGAAGTCGGCGGTGGGTGCGTATCCGGCGATGAACGCAAGTTTCGATCCGCTGACGAACCGGCAGAACGGGCTGAGCTACGACGCGAACGGGAATGTGACGGCGAATGGGGCGGGGTACGACGTGGAGAATCGGCTGGCGGGGGATTCGACGGCGTTGTACGTGTACGATCACGCGGGAAAGCGGGTGGAGAAGAGGTACCAGGCAACGGAGGAGTATTACTTTTACGGGATCGGCGGGCAGAAGCTGGTGACGCAGGTGTGCCAGACGACGGAGAGCGGGTGGGGATGCGGGGACCGGAAGTACAACGTGTATTTCGGCGGGAAGTTGGTGGCGAGCAAGGGAGTGGTTGTGGTGACGGACCGGTTAGGAAGTGTGCGGGCGAACTCGGCGGGAGAGCGGATGAGCTACTACCCGTACGGGGAGGAGAAGACGACGACGGCAGACGGGCGAGAGAAGTTCGGGACTTACACGCGGGATAGTGCGACGCAGGATTACGCGGACCAACGATATTATGCGGTGGGCATGGGAAGGTTTAATTCGGCGGACCCGGCTATAGGTGAGAGTCCCACGAGCCCCGCCGCTTGGAATCGATACGCTTATGCGAACGGCGACCCCATCGGTCTCTTCGATCCTAACGGAACGAACGCCATGATCCCTGGCTATTGCAGCGCCGAATTCCAGACGTGTGACGACCGCGAAGACTATCTATCGGGCGGTGGCGGCGGTGGCGGGCGCGGCAAGAATGATTGTAATGCCTGGACGGGGAGCGGTTACGTACCTATTCCTAGCCCGGTCTGCTACGTGCCGCCGCCGTTGCCCGCTCTCCCGGCGGAGACGACCCGCACTTGTACGCTTGAGCTTCGGTACAGACCGGTTAACTCGATTGTTGGACCCGTAGCGTCGCACCTCTATTTGGAGTTTAAGGTCGACGGCATGCCCTTTCCTTTGTTTTATGAAGGGTTTTCATCCGAAGATCCCTTTAACACTCTCGGTGGACCGACGCTTAAAGCACAATCGACGTTTGCTCCTCTTGCCGCCGACAACCCGAAAACCGATTCGATTGCGGGAGCAATAAGTGGATCAGAGGTCTGCGATTTCCAGGACATCTTGGAGAGGTCTGTTAAGGCGATCAACCGTTCGAGGATTTCCTACTCCAACTTTGGACCGAACAGCAATTCGGCCGCACACTATATTCTTGACCAACTTCCCGTACGCTCATGGTATTCCGTGCCGTTTACTGCATGGGGGTGGGGTACATCATTATCTATTGTCGGTGGAATATGAAATCCTTGATAACGCGCCGGACCCTACTAAGGTCTCCATTGCTTATGTCTGGTTCTGCTGGAGCCGGATGCTCGAGACGACCGTCCCGAGTGTTATCGATGGTTATGGACCGAGAGAAATCCGACGATCTTGCGATCTTGACGTACGGACTGGAAGCATTTACGAGCTCCCAAAACTACCTTGGCCGACTGGTGCTCGAGGAATTCGTCGGAATCCTTACTACCTCGCCCGATGCTCGAAACATCGCATGGACGCCTAGGTCTGCAGTCGTTCCATCTCAGGGGCGAATACTTTCCGGCATCATCCTCAAGAGTCCCATTGAACGGATTGTGCTTAATCAGTACATAGGCACGCCGGGATGCGCTCTCGCGGTATCCTCAGACCTCCGAAGGATCGTTTTCCCGGTCGTCAATCCAAGGGGTGCATGGCGTCTTTTGATGTTAGATCCTAAGGGTTCTGAAGTCCAGCAGGATCTCACGAAGCTGACTGGCAGTGTTCAGTTGGCTGAGGTTGAACGAGTGGGGATCAGCAGCAATGGAGCACGTTTGGCGCTGGGCACAAGAACTCGAGTGTTTGTATCCGATGTATCGACATCACAGCGCGTTTTTGAGGCTTCAGGTAGATTCCCAGCGCTCTCCCCGGACGGAAGAAGGTTGGCGTTCGTGGATCAGGCCCACAATTTGCGAGTCCGGGAACTGGACGCGGGCACTGAGATTACGATACCCGCTATGTCTGCCTACGGAGTGGGAACGTGGAGTCCTGATGGAGCGCTTCTACTGGTCGGTGCATGGGTGTCGTTTTCGTGGAAGAAGCGCCTCTGTGTTGTTGATACCGCTGGGATGGAATCAGCGCCATTGATGAGTCTTGCGGAAGGGGATTTCGGTGACAGGTGTTTCTGGATCAATAGACGCCTACTTTCATCGTAGGAATTCTGCACGAAAAGACGCCTCAGCCTGATCCGCGTCAGTTGTTTCAATACGCTTGAGTTGAACAGACGATGCACGCCGGCGGATTTGAAGGTGACGGGAGGGGCGGACTGGATCACCAACTACACGTACGATGTGCTGGGGCACCTGACGGACGTGAGCATGCCGCGAAGCACGGGGACGCAGACGCGGCATTTCGTGTACACGGGGAACGATCTGACGAGCGCGACGAATCCGGAGAACGGGACGGTGACGTATCAGTACGACTTGTCGCACCGGGCGACGAAGCGGACGGACGCGAAAGGCAGGAGACGCGCTACACGTACGATAGGTACGGGCGGCTGGCCGAAGTGCAGCATTGGGCGGCCGCAGATGCAGATCACGGGCCAGTACGTATTGACGGAGCAGGAGGCGCAGCGGGTGACCTACTTCGTACGACAGCAATCCGCTGAACGGTGGGTACTCGCAGAATGCGTGGGGGCGGCTGACGGCGGTGCAGTTCCGCGACGGAGGCAGGGGAACGCCGTTCTCGTACATGTACAGCTACAACCAGGCGGGGCGTGTGACGGCGCAGCACATGGATTACGACGGCGGGCGGCTGGGGTACGATGCGACGTACAGTTGGGATAATGAAGGACGGATGACGGGGATCAACTACGGACCGCAGTATGGGTTCACCTACGACGCCAACGGGCGGTTGGGCGGGATGCAAGATGTGGAGTCGGGCCACGGAAATGCGACGGTGGCGACGGCGAATTACGGGGTGGCGGGCGAGATGTTGGGGCTGAGCTACTTCGGGTACAACGAGACGCGGACGTACAACGCGCTGCTGCAGATGACGCACGTGACGGTGCCGGGAATGATGGACATGCAGTACCTCTATACGGCGGGGTCGAACAACGGGCGGATCGCGCAGTCGATCGACGGGGTGACTGGGGAGACGTTGACCTACGGGTACGACAGGTTGAACCGTTTGAGTGGGGTGAGCGGGACGTGGCCGCAGACGTACAGTTACGACGGATTCGGGAACCTGACGGGGAAGTCGGCGGTGGGCGCGTATCCGGCGATGAACGCAAGTTTCGATCCGCTGACGAACCGGCAGAATGGGCTGAGCTACGACGCGAACGGGAATGTGACGGCGAATGGGGCGGGGTACGACGTGGAGAATCGGCTGGCGGGGGATTCGACGGCGTTGTACGTGTACGATCACGCGGGGAAGCGGGTGGAGAAGAGGTACCAGGCAACGGAGGAGTATTACTTTTACGGGATCGGCGGGCAGAAGCTGGTAACGCAGGTATGCCAGACGACGGAGAGCGGGTGGGGATGTGGGGATCGGCAGTACAACGTGTATTTCGGCGGAAAGCTCGTAAAGAGCAAGGGCGTGGTGGTGGTAACGGATCGCTTGGGAAGCGTGCGAGCGAACTCGAATGGGGAGCGGATGAGTTACTACCCATACGGGGAAGAGAAGACGACGACGGCGGACGGGCGGGAGAAGTTCGCGACGTACTCGCGGGATAACGCTTCGACGGATTACGCGGACCAACGATATTACGGGGTGGGGACGGGGAGGTTCGGGACTGCGGATCCGATGGGAATCGTGAGTGCCAGTCCCGTCGACCCTAACAGCTGGAATCGGTACACGTACGTCCAGGGCGACCCGATCAATTTTCATGATCCCGGCGGGCAGAACAGATACGCACCCGAGTTAAGTTCGCACATGCCAGGTGCGGGCTGCGGTGCCGGTTGGATGACCGATGCTTCACTGGAAGGTCCGTGCGACGGCGGGGGCGGGGGAGGCTGGAGCGATGGAGGAGGTGGCGGGATATTCTGCGGCACTGGCACGATGGGCTTTGTGCCCGCGCCCAACCCTGCCTGTTATGTGCCGCTGCCACCGCCGCCGCCATCACCAAAGCCGACGTGCTCCATAGCCCTTTACTCTCGCGGTGTAACGACGTCCAATTCCAATTCGAACGGCGGTGGCTCGGTCGTGTCCGGTCCCGGGTCGCTACTCGGAGCCGCCCACACCTACTTGCAGGTGACATCAGAGACAGGCACATACGTCGTGGAAGGCTATGTGATCACAACACAGGCGTCATCGAATAACCTTCCAGTCGACCACCTGGATGCCGAAACGAGTGATTTCGGTCATGGTGACAACCCGGCAAATGATCACTTTTACGGAAGCATCACCGGAACGTTCGTCTGCGACTGGCTATCAACTATCACAGCAGCGTCTGTAAGAATCAATGCGGCTAACGTCGTCTATCAGCCGACTGGTCCCAACAGCAATACGGCCATGTACTATATCTTGTCGCGGCTTCCTACTACAGCGACGCCCTGGTTCAGCGGTGCTTCAAATCTGGCGGGGTGGTATGCCTATCCGTTCTGACAACATAGATCCAGCCGTAGGCGGTATCACGGTCGTTCTTTCATCCTTCGGGTGCGCAGATTCGCGAGCTTCATGTGATGCCGTCGCTTAGAGTGCTTCTAGGTATGTCGCTGACCACGGCCGCAATTGCCTTCGTGTGCCCGTTGCCCTATAGGGGGTTGCCCCAGTTAGGTACGGCGCTCACCGTCGGTTTTCTGGTTTCTGCAGCTTGGATTCTCCAAGTGCTATATGCTTGGTTCAAGATTGGCAGACGAGCTTCGTGGTTACTCTTGGGATTGCCGCTGTCGTTTTTGTGGCCGCTGGTTTCCCTTTGGGTTTACCTCGCCTGTCGGCTTGGACACGATTGCATCTAGTGAGTGATCCAGTGATCCTGCCAGTCATGCGCTCTGAAAAATTGCGCGACGACACGAGCTACTGGACGGGGTGATTTACCCGTCCAGCGTCGTCCGCTTCCACCGTGCGGTACTGCGTGTCCCCAGGGTTCGGACGGGTGACGCGTGTAGAGAACGGGAATGGGGGACGACGGTATCGCATCAGTACGATGCGGCACACCGCGTGACCAAGTGGATGGACGCGAAGGGACAGGAGACGCGCTACACGTACGACGGGTACGGGCGGCTGGCGCAGGTGCAGCACTGGGCGCCGCAGATGCAGATCACGGGCCAGTACATCTTGACGGAGCAGGAGGCGCAGCGGGTGACCTATTCGTACGACAGCAATCCGCTGAACGGAGGGTACTCGCAGAATGCGTGGGGGCGGCTGACGGCGGTGCAGTTCCGCGACGGAGGCCGCGGGACGCCGTTCTCGTACATGTACAGCTACAACCAGGCGGGGCGTGTGACGGCGCAGCACATGGATTACGACGGCGGGCGG
Organism: uncultured Solibacteraceae bacterium; assembly: GCA_963792055.1. Lineage (GTDB taxonomy): Bacteria > Acidobacteriota > Terriglobia > Bryobacterales > Bryobacteraceae > Solibacter. The sequence goes on from CAWBUV010000001.1 coordinate 257,020, forward strand.
CTGGGGTACGATGCGACGTACAGTTGGGATAATGAAGGACGGATGACGGGGATCAACTACGGACCGCAGTATGGGTTCACGTACGATGCGAACGGGCGATTGGGCGGGATGCAGGATGTGGAGTCGGGCCAGGGAATACGACGGTGGCGAGCGGCGAACTACGGGGTGGCGGGCGAGATGTTGGGGATGAGCTACTTCGGGTACAACGAGACGCGGACGTACAACTCGCTGCTGCAGATGACTCACGTGACGGTGCCGGGGATGATGGACATGCAGTACCTCTATACAGCGGGAGCGAATAATGGACGGATCGCGCAGTCGGTCGATGGGGTGACGGGGGAGACGTTGACCTACGGGTACGACAGGTTGAACCGTTTGAGTGGGGTGAGCGGGACGTGGTCGCAGACGTACAGTTACGACGGATTTGGAAACCTGACGGGGAAGTCGGCGGTGGGAGCGTATCCGGCGATGAACGCCAGTTTCGATCCGCTGACGAACCGGCAGAATGGATTGAGCTACGACGCGAACGGGAATGTGACGGCGAATGGGGCAGGGTACGACGTGGAGAATCGGCTGGTGGGGGATTCGACGGCGTTGTATGTGTACGATCACGCGGGAAAGCGGGTACAGAAGAGGTATCAGGCGACGGAGGAGTATTACTTTTACGGGATCAGCGGGCAAAAGCTGGTGACGCAGGTGTGCCAGACGACGGAGAGCGGGTGGGGATGTGGGGATCGGCAGTACAACGTGTACTTCGGCGGAAAGCTGGTGAAGAGTAAGGGAGTGGTGGTAGTGACGGAACGCTTGGGGAGCGTGCGGGCGAACTCGAATGGGGAGCGGATGAGCTACTACCCGTACGGGGAGGAGAAGACATCGACGGCGGATGGGCGGGAGAAGTTCGGGACGTACACGCGGGATAGTGCTACGCAGGATTATGCGGACCAACGATATTACGCCGTGGGGATGGGGAGGTTCAATTCGGCGGACCCATCGAGCGGGAGCAGTGCCGATGAGCCGGGGAGCTGGAATAAGTACGCCCATGTGCAAGGGGATCCGGTGAATTTCGCAGATCCTAGCGGCCTCAATAGGCTTATGTGCGATACCTATGACGACGAAGGAAGATGTGCCGGTCAAGGCGGAGGCGGCGGAGTTCACGCGTATACGAACTTTGTCTTTTTCCCCAGTGAGGGGGGTGGGTATGTGCCACAGAGTACAGTCTTTGTCGGATCGCCTTCTGGCGGCGGCGATCCCCAAGGAGGAGGTGGCGGCAGGCTCGGAACTGGAGCCACCGGAGGTAACCTCATGATGCCAAGTATTTCCGACTCACGCGCAAGAGTCTTAACCCTCTTGCAAAAACTGCCATGTGCATTGGCCATCGGCGCTACCTCACCAGAATCCGCCACGGAAAGGGCGGAGAGTATTTCCATATCCTACGGCCGAATGACGCTACCCGGCTTTAGTGACTTGCCCTACCTCACAGCCGACGCGAATGGCAGTATTAGTCCAAACCAGTTGGCCGGGCAGTACTTGAACGGGAACATTACGCTCAACTCTGCTGTCAACTGGGCCAATCCGAGTGGCCAACCTGCGATAGATCCAACTGGTAACGTCGTGACGACATCGTTAGGCATTCCAGGCGTCGCCGCGGCGGTGCCTACTGCGCAACAGTTCATAGATTTTTACGTCTTACACGAGTTGGCACACAGCTTCGGTGCGGTGCATGATGAGCAGCAACTAGGGACGACGACGAGTTTCTACAATGAGGCCATATGGAATTCCTGTTTTCACTGAAGTTCAGCCGATGCACATGCTTGTTGTTTTTTCTGAGCGTGGCTTCTGCCTTCGCGGCGGATTTCTGCTCCTTGACTGTCCGAGTGGCAAGACCGAGCGGATACAAGCCGACTGGTGTACCCGTCGTCCTTCTCGAAAGCAACGGCCGAGTCGAGACGGGGACCACGAAGGAAGGAGAAGTTGCTTTTTGTGATCTAGGCATAAGCCGCGTCTCTATTACGGTTGGCGAGCAGGACAAATGCAACCAGTTCTCGTTCAGAACATTGCGCTGAGCTGGGGCAATGAGAGAATTATAGACGTGATCTATGATCACTCTTACTGTAATGGTGATGAGGTTCAAAGTGCGGGGTGTTCATTTCTATTGCGATTTGTAGACGACCAGAGGAAGATAATCCCGCAAGTGCAATTCACACCGCCCATCGGCAAGAGCCGGATCGTTCAGAGCGATTCGTATGGCCGCATAGCGATGCTGCTAGGGCCAAGCGAAGTCCTCGTTTTCACTGCGAGTTCGTTGGGTCACCAACCCGAGAAAGTCGAGCTGAAATGTGGTGCCAGTACTTCGAAGCAGGAGTTGTTGATAACCCTTCACGGCATCAGGTAAGGTTTTTATGTGGGACCGCAGACAGCGCTCGCGGCCGCGAGGGCGACTGGTTCCACATCGGCGTCGCCAGCAATAAGAGTTACATTTCGCTGTATGTCGCCGCGGGCGGCGTCGCTGACCGCTACAAAGAGGCGCTCCCCGAGGCCAACATCGGGAAAGGCTGCGTGCGCTTCAAGCGCCTCAGCGATCTGGATACCGCCGCGCTCAAGAAGCTGATCCGCGAAAGCGCCACCGCCGAGGCGTAGCCGCCTCACACCATCAGGAATCCGCCATTCACTTCGAGCGCCTGCCCCTGCACGAAGCGCGCACCATCCGAGCAGAGATACACGATGGCGTCGGCACATTCTTCCGACGTGCCGAGGCGTCCCAGCGGTGTGGCCGCCTTCACGTTGTTCAGCATCTGTTCGGTGGAGAACTGCCGGTGGTAATCCGTGTCGATGGTCCCCGGCGAGAGGGTGTTTACGCGGATTCCCGAGGGTCCGAATTCGCGCGCCATATTCTTGGTCATCGCCGACAGCGCCGCCTTGGCAGCCGCGTAGGCCAGCGCGCCGATGCCGCCTCCCATGCGCGCCGCCACCGAAGAGACGTTGACGATGATTCCGCGCTTGCGCTCCACCATCCCGCGCAGCACCGCCTGCGCCACGAAGAAGGCGCTGGTGAAATTCAGCAGCATCACCTGTTCCATCAGCTCCGGCGTAAACTCGAGGACGCGCGTGCGCCGCACCAGCGAACCGGCGTTGTTGACGAGGATGTCTACCTGCCGCCCCTGCAGCCAGTCCACCAGACTGTTCATTCCGGCCTGCGCCATCAGGTCCGCCTGCACGATTTCGCCGCTGCCGCCGGCGGCCGTGATACCGGCAACCACCTGTTCGGCGGCCTCGCGCCGGCTGTTGTAATGCACGATTACATGCGCGCCCCGGCTTCCGAAGGCGTGCGCGGCGGCAGCGCCTATTCCGGCGCTCGCGCCGGTGATCAGGACGGTCTGGTTCTTGAATTCTTCAGTCTGATTCATGGATGGTTTCTGCAAACGCTCCCCATTCTCAAGGGCAGCCGGTCAATTGTCAACCTGCCGCGCGTTAGGATGGACTGAGGAGAAATCCGGCCCATGTCCAATCAGAACTACTCGAACCATACGCAGATCGTACCCGCATTCCTCGCCGTGCTGGGAATCCTGTTCTTGACCGTCATTGGGGCAGGCGTAAACCTGTACCTCTCGATCGACGATCATCAGCGGCTATACAGCGCGGCCCTGATTCTGGTGCTGTCCATCTGCACCTTCGTGCTGGCCTTTCACGCGCGAGCCTTTCCGCTGAAGGCGCAGGACCGCGCCATTCGCGCCGAAGAGAACCTTCGCCATTTCGCCATGACCGGAAAGCTGCTGGACCCGCGCCTCAGGCCGCTGCAGATCGTCGCCCTGCGCTTCGCTTCCGATGGCGAGTTCGTTGCGCTCGCCGCCCGCGCCGCCAAGGAGAATCTGGCGCCCAAGGACATCAAGCAGGCGGTGAAGACGTGGCGCGCCGACGAGTACCGGGTCTGACGCCATGCGTGTACTGATCGCCGATGCGTTCGAGCAGTCCGGACGGGACGCCCTGGATGCCCTCGGGTGCGAAGTTCGCTTCGACCCGAAACTGAAAGACGAGGCGCTGGCGGCGGCGGTGGAAGAGTTCCGCCCCGACGTCCTGGTGGTGCGTTCCACCAAAGTGCCGGAAGCGGTGCTTGCCGCCGGAGCGCTGAAACTGGTGGTGCGCGCCGGAGCGGGCTACAACACGATCGATGTGGCGGCGGCATCGCGCCGCGGGATCTACGTCTCCAACTGCCCCGGCAAGAACTCGATTGCCGTGGCCGAACTGGCATTCGGCCTGATTCTGGCGTTGGACCGGCAGATTGCCGATAACGTGATTGCGCTGCGGCGGGGTGAGTGGAACAAGAGCGGCTTCTCCAAGGCGCGGGGGCTCTTCGGGCGCACGCTGGGGCTGATCGGCCTGGGACAGATCGGCCGCGAAGTTGCCCTGCGCGCGGGGGCCTTCGGCCTGCCCGTGGTGGCGTGGAGCCGCAGCCTCACCGCCGATGTCGCGCGCCTGCTCGGCGTGCAGCGCATGGATTCGGCGATCGAAGTGGCGAGCGCCGCCGACATCGTCAGCGTACACGTCGCGCTCAACGCGCAGACCCGCGGACTCATCGATGCGGCTTTCTTCGCCGCCATGCGGCCGGGCGCATATTTCATCAATACCTCGCGCGCCGAAGTGGTGGACCAGCCGGCGCTGGCGCGCGCGATCGAAGAGAAAGGCATACGCGCCGGGCTGGACGTCTTCGCCGCGGAACCGGCGGGCGGCACCGGCGAGTTTGCCGACGGGATCGTGAAGCTGCCCGGCGTTTACGGCACGCACCACATCGGCGCATCCACGGAACAGGCGCAGGAGGCCATCGCCGCCGAAACGGTACGCATCATCCGCACGTTTTTGCAGACGGGGCAGGTGCCCAACGTGGTCAACCTGGCGCGCACCACGCCCGCCATCTGCGCGCTGGTGGTCCGCCACCTGGACCGTCCGGGCGTGCTGGCCGGCGTGCTGGATGCCATTCGCGCGGCGGAGATCAACGTCCAGGAAATGGAGAACATCATTTTCGAAGGCGCCCAGGCGGCGGTGGCGCGCATACACCTGGAGACTTCGCCCGGGCCGGAAGTAATCGCGCGTATACAAGCCTCGAGCCCGCACATTCTGGAGGTCAGCCTCATCACTTTGTGAGGTAGATATTCGCAGTTGCTGTGATATCTTGAGTCGGCATCATGATGCGGTCGATCCTTCTTTTCCTACTCGGTGTTTCTTCGATATTCGGGCAGGCAGGTGAGAAATGGGTGGCGAGCTGGGTGGGCTCGGCCCAGGGTCCGTACCCGTCCGGCAACGCGTCGGCTCAACCGAATCTGCGATTCGCTTTTCCGGACGCGGCGGCAGGCGCCCGCGACCAGAGTTTCCGCCTGATCGTCCAGCCCGATCTGTGGGGACGGCAGGCGCGGCTGCGCTTTTCCAACGTGTTCGGCGCGCGGCCGGTGACCTTTGACGGCGTCTTCGCCGGGTCTGCACCTGGGCGGCGGCGCGGTGGTGAAGGGAACCAACCGCGCGGTCCATTTCGGCGGCAAGGCGTCGGTCACCGTTCCCGCGGGGGCGACCGTGTGGAGCGATCCGGTGGAGTTGACGTTCGTCAAGAATCGGGACGCAGCGGAGCTGGCGGGGCGCAAGCTGGCGGTGAGTTTTCATGTGGCAGGCGAGAGCGGCCCCATGACGTGGCACGCCAAGGCGCTGACCACTTCTTATTTGAGCCGGCCCGGAGCAGGCGCAACGGGGCAGGCGGAGGATGAAGCGGCATTCCCGTTCACCACGACCTCCTGGTATTTCCTGGACGCGGTGGACGTGAAGGCGCCGGCCGCCACTCGCGTGGTGGTGGCGTTCGGCGACTCCATCACTGACGGCACTGCCTCCACGCTGAACGGCGACGACCGCTGGCCGAACGCACTGTCGCGGCGGCTGCATGCCGCCTACGGAAATCGTGTCTCGGTGGTGAATGCGGGCATCGGCGGGAATCAGGTCGTGGGGCCGGCGGAGTACTCGGCGGCACGTCCATTTTCCGGCGGGCCCTCGGCGCGGCAGCGATTGGAGCGCGATGTCACCGGACTTTCGGGCGTCTCCGCGGTGATCTGGCTGGAAGGGATCAACGATCTCGGTGCCCATGCGGAAGTGGAGGCAATCGAGGGTGGAATGAAGGAAGTGGTGGGCCGGATTCGCTCGGCGATTCCCGGAGTTCGGGTGATCGGCGCTACGGTGACTTCCGCAGTGGGGAATGCCGGAGGGAGCCACGGAACCGAACAGGAAGAGCGCAAGCGCCAGGCGCTGAACGGATTTATTCGGGAGGGCGGACTGTTCGACGGAGTTGCCGATTTCGACAAGGCGACGGTGGATCCCCAGACCGGCGGGCTTCGGGCGGAGTTCGTGCCGGACAGCACCATCGGCGGCCAGGGGGACAAACTGCATCCCAATCGTGCCGGTTATCTCGCGATGGCAGGGGCAATCGATCTGAAACTACTGCTAGAATAGGAATTGAGCGAAGTATCGCTTCGTTGTGACCCTTCCTCCAGCCGACCCAAATCTCGAGCATCAGCTTTCCGAATAAACCCCCGCTGCGCGACGATACGCGATTTGCGGCCGGGAAAATCGCCGTTTTTCAGTACGCCACGGTCGTGATTTTCCTGTTTCTGATCTCGGGTTTCTGGCGTTTGCAGGTGCAAAACCCCGAATTCTACGGCGAGCGTGCGCAGCAGAACAGTATTAAGTCCGTGCCCATACCGGGTCCGCGCGGGCGAATTCTGGACCGCGACGGCCGGGTGATTGTGGACAATCACTCCTCGTTCAGCGTGCTGCTGGCGCGGGAATCCGCCAAAGACGAGCACTTGCGGTCAATCGCACAGGGCCTGGACCTGGATTATAGCGACCTGGTGGCGCGCGTGCGTCGAGTTCGCACGCAGCCGAAATACGTCAGCGTCACGATCAAAGACGAACTCTCTCCCGCCGACCTCGCCTTCGTGGATTCGCACCACGATTTCTTTCCGGAAATGGTGCTGATCCAGACGCCGCGGCGCCTCTATCCGAAGAACGGCACGCTGGCCCACGTGATCGGGTACACCGGAGAAATCAGTGAACAGGAACTGGACGCGCCGGAATTCGCCAAGTACAACGCGGGCGACGTGGTGGGTAAGTTCGGCATCGAGAAGCAGTACAACGACACGCTGATGGGCGTGGACGGGCAGCGTCAGGTGGTGGTGGACAACCGCGGGCAGGTGCGGCAGACGCTGCAAACCATCAAAGCGGTGGAAGGCAAGAACCTGCAACTGACCATCGATCTGGATTTGCAGACGGTGGCGGAACTCGCCATGGATGGCAAGAACGGTTCGGTGGTGGCGCTCGATCCACGATCCGGGGAAGTGCTGGCCATGGTCTCGCCGGCCGACCTTCGATCCGAACAAGTTTGCGGTGCGCATCAAGACCAAGGACTGGCGGGAGATCGCCGATAATCCCGAACACCCGATGTTGAACCGGGCGATTCAGGCGGAGCAGGCGCCGGGTTCGACGTTCAAACCGATTGTGGCGCTGGCCGGCCTGGAGACGGGAACGATCGATGAGCACTGGAGCGTGCATTGCTCCGGCGGTGTGGCGCTCTACGGCAGATACCAGCGGTGCTGGTGGAAACCGGGGCACGGCACGCAATCCCTTCACGGCGGCATCGTACATTCCTGCGACGTCTACTTCTATACGCTGGGCGCCAAACTGGGGATCGACAACTTATCGTTTTATGGCGACCTGGTGGGTTTCGGACAGCCTACGGGTATCGACTTACCGCACGAGAAGTCCGGCCTGATGCCTTCGGAGAAGTGGAAGCTGCGCAACTACCGCACCAAGTGGTATGCCGGTGAGACCCCCTCGGTGGCGATCGGCCAGGGTGCGCTGATTGTGACACCGCTGCAACTGGCCAGGGCGATTGGCGGCATCGCAGTGGGCGGCAAGTGGTATCAGCCGCACATGGTGAAGAAAGACTTGTCTCAGGTGAAGGTGAGCGAATGGACGCTCAATCCGGAACATGTCAAAGACGTGATCGATGGCATGTACGGAGTGGTGAACGAGGGCGGTACCGGCGTCCGCGCGGCACTGCCGCATCTGGAAGTTTGCGGCAAGACGGGGACGGCGCAGCTGGCATCCAACGACTTTATCAAGGCGGGCAACCTGGGCAAGAGCATGAAGGATAACGCCTGGTTTGTCGGTTTCGCGCCGCGCGCCAACCCGGAGATCGTGGTGGTGGCGTTGTTCGAGCACGGCGAGCACGGGCAGTTCGCCGCCGCCATTGTGCGCGATGTGCTCAAAGCCTATTTCGATAAGAAGGAGCGCCTGACCCAGTTGCAGCAAAACCAGACGAAGACCCTGGCGTCGCTGAGCCTGGGAGTACCGGGAGCGGTTGGGCCAAGATGACGAGATATCTCTCTCCGCGCGACATCGATTGGACGGTTCTGCTGATTGTGCTGCTGATCTGCGGGGTGGGCGTGCTGCAGATCTATAGCGCCACGCGGGACACGGATTACACCTCGGCGTGGTGGAAACAGATCGTTTACGTGGCCGGCGGGCTGTTTCTGATGTGGCTGGTGATGGCCGTGGACTACCACAGCATGCTGCATTACGTGCCGGCCTTGTATATCGGAAGCGTGGCCGCACTACTGATAACTTACATTATCGGGGAAAGGACCTACGGCTCGAAGCGCTGGATTCCGGTGGGCTTTGGGGTTCACTTACAGGTATCGGAATTCGTCAAGCTGGTGATAATATTGTTGGTAGCTCGCTATCTGACCGAATTGCGAACCGACGACCTCGAGATTCGGGAGATGTTGAAGTTGGCGGGCCTGGTGTTGATTCCGACCGCGCTGGTGATGAAACAGCCGGATTTAGGGACTTCGCTGACGTACCTCGCAGTTCTGATTGCGTGTGCATTTTTGGCAGGATTGCGCTGGAAGTATGTGGCCGTTATCGCAATTGTGACGGTGGTTGTGCTTCCAATCAGCTGGCAGTTTTTGAACGAGTATCAGACGGGGACGGATCGTGAGCTTTATGGACCCCGAGCGCGATCCGCAGGGGAGAGGATATCAGTTGATCCAGTCCCAGATTGCAGTAGGCTCGGGCGGGATGTTCGGCAAGGGTGTGACCAAGGGAACTCAAACGCAGTTGCGGCTTCTTGCCGGTGCCTCACAAGGACTTTATCTTTTCGGCATTTGCCGAGGAGCATGGGTTCGTAGGGGTAACGATTTTGTTGTCGTTGTTTTTTGTGCTGGTGATGCGCATCGTCCAGAATGCGCATACGGCGCCGGACCGTGTAGGGATGTACCTATGTATGGGGGTGGCTGCACTGTTGCTGTTCCACATTCTCGTGAATGTGGGCATGGTGGCGGGACTTATGCCGGTGACCGGGAATTCCGCTGCCCTTCATGAGTTTTGGCGGATCGAGTATCTGGACGTTTTTTTTGGCATTGGGGCTGGTGAATAACGTCCGCCTCAGAAGGTTCGTGAATTAGCCGGGCGTCTTCCGAAGGGCGCTCGAGAAATTGGATTTATTCGGGAGCCTGTAGAGACCTCCCGGGACATGGGCACGTAAGCGCGGAAAAGCCGCGCGGAAACGCTCGTCCCGGGTAAAAGGAGTGGTTCCCGGCCGGTAGGTGTATGAGGAAAACGAATCTCCACCTCCGGCCAGCGTGAGTTTGTAGCTGATGTACCGGGACCGTCAAAAGAAGGCGCGGAACCGGCGGCAACCAGCTAGCGCAGCCACTTCCTCCGGAACCTCTCCATGCCCCGGGGAGGCAGTCGATGTCGAAAGAGTTAGTGATTTCAGCGAATCGCCACGAGACCCGCGTGGCGGTGCTGGAGGACGATCAAGTCGTTGAGGTATTTTATCAACGCGAAAACGAATACTCCTTAGCGGGTTCCATCCACAAAGGTAGAGTGACGCGCGTGCTGCCGGGCATGCAGTCGGCATTCGTCGATATCGGCCTGGGCCGCGACGCGTTTCTCTATGTGTCGGACTTCTTCGAGGACAACGACGAGTACGACAAGATCGTCACGTCGGTGGAGGAAAAGGTCCTGAAACTGGACCGGGCACCGGTGGCGCCGGTCGCGGCGGCCGTGGTGGCGGAACCGGCGGCGGAGTCCGCGGCCGTACCGGCGCAGGCGGCAGAAGGAGTGGAATCACCCGTGGCGGCGGCTGCTCCGCCGGCGCCGCTCTCGCCTCCGGCGAGCGCCATGCAGGGACCCGCGGGTTTCCAGAACCGTCGCGGCGACCAGGGTGGAGAGCGGCGCGGAGAGCGAGGTGGCGATCGGAGTGGAGATCGCGGCGAGCAAGGTGGAGAACGGCGCGGAGACCAGGGCGGTGACCGTCGCGGGCGTAGTTCGCGCCGCGGGCGCGGGCAGCGCAGTGGAGGCGGCGGTGGCGGCCGCGGTCTGCCGGAAGCCAAGTACTATTCCCCGCGGCCGGAGGCGGAACAGCGGCATCAGGCGCCGCCGCTTGGCGGGTATCCCGGAAGCGGCGCCGGTAGCGGAAGCGGAATCGCAGCCGCGCGTGGTGTTCGATCCGTCGCAGGACGATTTCTTCGTGCTGCCGGGCGAATCGCTGGCCAAGTACACGGGCGCGCGCGGAGGACGAACCTGAAGATCTGGCGCGGCCTCGAACCGGACGAGCCGACGTGACGCGGACCGGAGTCTGGAGGGCGCGACACGCAGCGAATGCTGGACGCCGCCGCCCTGACTGGAGCCGCCTGTCTTCATGGAACCGGAGCCCGAGGAACGGGAAGTGGTGGCGGTAATAGGGTCGGAAGCCGCACCAGAAGACGTGGAATGCGGCACCCCAGCCCGTTGACGTGCCGGTTGCCGAGGAGCCGGCGGCCGAGCAGCCGGAAGCGGAACCGGCGCCGATCCAGATGGTCGCGCTGGAAACCGGATTTATCGCGGTGGAAGACGGAAGTTCCCCAAGCGGTGGAGTGCGAAGCGGAGGTCAGTGGACGTCGAAGGCGACACGGACGACGCGGGCGAGACCGAGACCGAGGACGAAGCCGAGGCCCGCAGCGCCGAACCGATCATGGAAGGCGCGATCGATAGCGGGACTGAAGGCGAAGGCAGCGAAGAGAGTGAAGCTGAGCCGGTTGCAGAGGCCGAAGGCCCGGAGCCCGCGCGGATACCCACCAGCCTGACCGCCACGTTGCGCGAACAGGGCGGACGCTATCCTCACCGGGTTTCGCGCCGCACCCGCAGAAAGGGCCGGGGCGACCGGGGTCCGGGACCGGAAGGCCAGCGCGGCCCGCAAGGCGAACCGCGTCCGATGGAGCAGGGCACCGAGCAGCGCACCGTGCAGCGGCCCGAGGGCCGTCCGGAAGGAAGACCCGAAGGGCGTCCGGAAGGCCGAACGGAGGGCAGGCCGGAAGGCAGACCGGACGCGCGATCGGAAAGCCGCGGGGAGAAGATTCCGCTGCCTTCGATCAGCGACCTGCTCAGGGAAGGGCAGGAGATTATCGTACAGATCGCCAAGGAGCCGTTGGGACAGAAGGGCGCGCGCATCACTTCGCACATCGCCCTGCCGGGCCGCTTCCTGGTGTACATGCCGACGGTGGACCACATCGGCGTCTCGCGCAAGATTCCGAGCGACGAAGAACGTCTGCGCCTGAAACGGATTTTGCAGGCCAACCGCACCGGTATTTCGGGCGGTTACATCGTGCGCACGGCGGGTGAGGGCCGGACCGAAGAAGAACTGCGGGCCGACATGATGTTCCTCTACAACCTGTGGCTCGACATGCGGCAGAAGGCCGAGCGTCGGCCGGCGCCGGTGTTGATCCATCACGATCTGAACGTGGTGGAGCGGATTCTGCGCGATCAGCTCACCGCAGCGTATAAGAGCGTCTGGGTGGATAACGAGGAGGCATACGAGTCTGTGCTGCGCTTCGTGCAGCGCTTCCAACCGGCGCTGGTGAACCGCGTCAAGATGTACACGCGGGCGAATCCGATCTTCGACGAGTTCGGAATCACGGCAGAGCTGGAGAAGGCGCTGCGTCCCAAGGTGTGGTTGAAATCGGGCGGGTACATCGTCATCAACCAGACCGAGGCCCTGGTGGCGATCGACATCAACACAGGCAAGTACGTGGGCAAGTCGAACCGGCTGGAAGATACCATCGTCAAGACCAACACGGACGCCATCAAAGAGATCGTGCGGCAGATCCGCCTGCGCGATTTGGGCGGCATCATCGTGGTGGATTTCATCGACATGGACGAGCGGAAGAACCGGCAGAAGGTGATGCAGGCGCTCGAAGAAAACATGCGAGCGGATCGCGCTCCTTACAAGATTCTGCAGTTCAACGATTTCGGGCTGGTGGCGATCACGCGCAAGCGGGTGAAGCAGAGCCTGGAGCGTACGCTTTGCACGCCGTGTTCGTATTGCGAAGGCGCGGGATATGTGAAGAGCCCGCAGACGGTGGTGTCGGAGATTCTGGTGGAGGCGCAGAAGATCGCGCGCGCGGTGGATACGAAGGACGTGATGCTGCGCGTTTCGCCCGAGGTGGCGAAGCTGCTCAAGAGCAATCAGAATACTTACCTGCAGGAGATCGAGGAGACTCTTTCGAAGCCGGTGATTGTCAAGAGCGATCCTTTGCTGCATCAGGAGAAGTTCGATCTCGCTTAGAGCGGGTGGGTAAGTTATTCGGATTCAACGCGGAGACACTGAGGCGCGGAGACCGGCGCGGAGAAGACACTACGGGTTTGAGACGTTGCGGCGGCCGGGGCTTCCGGGTGTTTGCCGGGCGTGTCCGGCCGCCAGTGATTTGATTGGAACCTACGAAGACGTAGGAGCAGTGCTTATTACCTTGAGCACATCGAGCGTCCCCTCGTTTCGATTCTCAATCTCTGTAACCAGGGGGGCGGCGATATACGCTATCCGAACATCCCCTGGATGTTTTCCGTTCGAACGGAAGATCTTTCCGCCGGCGCTCCTGCCATATAGGGGAGCACCGTCAGGCCGGTTAAGGCTTACGGAAAGTCAGCACCACCGAACATGCAACGTATCCTGGCCAGGATAAAAACTGTTGGGGCCGGGCGAGTGGTGCGCACGACCTCTTTCCAATCTGAACGTAACACGCACTTCCAGGCGAACCTGCGGTTCGAAAAGTCAAGCGACTGATTGCAGGCCAAATAGAAATTTCATTTTCGCGAACAAACGTCATCGGGGCACGATCAGTTTCATCCCGTACGGCGATACCATTCCCTGCTTGGCTGCAGTCTCGGGAGACGCCGTAAGCAGCACGACGGATTTGCCACGCAACGCGTCCAACACCGCGAGTACCTTCTGATAGGGCGCGCGGGAGTCGGCCTTCAGGTAGACCGTCGCTTCGGTCAAGCTGCTCAACGCGTCCGGCTCGGTGGTTTTGATGCCGACATATACCTTGCCTTCCGCCGTGATCGCCACGACCTTGGCGTTCGGCTCGTCGGCCGCCCGCATCTCCACTGCGTGACTGGCAACCGGCATCTGGACGGAGACACCTTGTGTCAGCACAGCCTTCTGGGCACCGGCGCCCCAGATCAGGATGGATCCAAGCAAATACGCATTTATCACGGATTTCATCGCCTTACACTCCTTATTCACTTAGTCGATGGGACCGCAGATTTATAACAGGCGTGAAGCTAGTGCCGGGTCTGGTGGCCAGCGGCTTCGAAGCGGCCCACCAGAAGGTCTGTGAGGCTGAGCCAGGCGCCTTCGGGGTGTTCGAGTTTGTGGTAGAGGGTGATGTAATCGGGTTTCTTCAGTCCGATGCCGGCGTAGGCAAGAAAATACAGGCCGTCGTTGGAAAACTCGGCGATCTGGTCCTTGGTCCATTTCTTGGGATCGGACAGGTAGGGCTGAAGGTATTCGATGGAAGTAGAGATGGTGGCACCACCCTTGCCGCGGGCGGTCCACAGGTCGATGCCCCGCGTCTGGGCGATGCGGCAGGTGGTGGCGAGGGCTTCCAGGTTGAAGGCGGAATACCACAGGCTGCGGGTGCGCGCCTCTTCGCGCGGGGCGCTGCCATCCGCCTTGATCTGGCGCGGGAAGATGTGATCGCGGTAGTAAGCGAACGCCGCCTTTTCCTGGGCTTCGTCTTCGACGAAGGTGGCGATGGCGGCCACCTGCGCAGTCCACCAGGAGGCCTGATTGTCGCCGGTGTGTTTTTCGGTGTTGGCGTTTTCGCTGGTGGTGAGCCAGCGAAGGTAGTCCTGAAACCACTTTCTGACGAGGGCCAAATCTTTCGGGTCCCAGTTGCCGGTTTGGGCGAGGAATTCCATGCCCTGGATGGTGCGGATGAAGGCACGTCCATCGATGACGCCGGCGCCGCGACCGTTATTGAAATTACGAATGGACTGGGAGAAGTCCAGGTTCGGGTTCATGCGGGTGCGCGGATTGATGAACCAGGCATTGATGTCGCGGGCGGCGCGCTGGGCGTAGCGCGGTTCGTCCAACAGGTAGGCGGCAGTGCCCAGGGTGAAGACGGCGTCGGCCATGGCGACGAGCGCGTTCTTGTTGGCGACGAAGCGATTGGGATTGGTCTGGCCGTCGCGGCGAACGAAGGGGGCCTTGGGATCGCCATCCTGTGGCCACCAGTAGGGGGCTTCGCTATAGAAATCGTGGACGTCGATGGCTAGGCCGGGGGGACGTTCGGCGGTCACGCTCCAGGGCCCTTCCTTGAAGCGTTTCTCGGCATCCGCACGGAGGTGGCGCACGGAATCCAGCGTCCAGGCTTCCTTACGGACGATGGCTGAGTGGAGGGCTTCCGCTTCGGCGTCCGAAACCAGGGACATAGGTATCCCCGCGGCATGGGCACACGACCCCAGTGCGACGACGAGGATGGCGCATTTCACTACTGAGATTGTACCGGATACCGGGTGGAGCGGTGGGCGAGCGGCTAGTGGGGGAGGTTAAGTCCGCGCGGCACGTTCGTAGGTGGCATTGAACTCGCAGCCAATGAGAGCGACGAGGGCGATCATGTACATCCAGACCAGGAGCGCGATGCCGGCGCCGATCGAGCCGTACATCACATTGTACCGGGCGAGGTTACGCACGTACCAGGCAAATCCCAAGGTGGAAAAGAACCACAGGACGGTGGCCAGGGTGGCGCCGCGCCAGACGCCATTCCAGCGCTGTTTCCGGTAGGGGCCGAAGTAGTAGAGCGTAGACGTGACGCTGGTGGTGGTGGCGAAGGCGAGGATATAGCGGGCGATACGGCTGGCGCTCTGCCAGACCCAGGCGAAGGGATTCAGGAAGGGATCGACCTTCACCCAGTGGAGGACGATGCGCTCCACCTGTCCGCCGAAAACGATGAGAAGAGAGGCGCAGACGACGGGGATGGCGGAGAGCAGAACGAGGGACATGGCGACGACGCTCTGATGGAAGAAATCGCGGTTGCGCGGCACGCGATAGGCGGCCTGGAAGCCTTCGATGAGGCTCTTGATGACGCCGGAGGCGGCCCAAAGGGAGACGAGCCCGGCGCCGATCAGGAAGCCGGACGGGCGTTCGCCCATGACGCGGAACTGCTGGACGACCAGGTCCTCGGTGCCGGGCGGGACGATCTGGTTGAGAAACCGTTCGAGGGTAGCAGAGACGAACTGGGCACGGGTCTGGACCAGGATGGTGGCGGCGCTGGTCAGGACGGGAAAAAAGCTGAGCAAAGCGGAGTAGGCGGCGGCCTTGGCATAGCCGAAGGAGCCGTCATCGAGGGTGGAAATAAAGGTTTGGCGGAGCAACCAGAGGAAGGTCCGGGGAGTCATCCGCACTACGGCCAGTATAGCGAGGGAAGTGGGCGATTTCTCGTGTTTCGCGGGTCGTGGGTGATGGCGAAAACCGGAAAACGTTCCATCTGTCCCCGGTTTCCTGCGGTATGCTGAATGCCGAATGACGAGCGAAGAGCAGCGGCTGGAGGATTCGCGGGACCGGCGGGCGCACTGGAACCGATGGGGGCCGTACGTGAGCGAGCGCGCGTGGGGAACGGTGCGCGAAGACTACAGCGCGAACGGCACCGCCTGGGAGTATTTCCCGCACGACCATGCGCGCTCCAGGGCCTATCGATGGAACGAGGATGGGCTGGCGGGGATTTGCGACCGCCACCAGAAGATCTGCTTTGCGCTGGCGCTGTGGAACGGGCGGGACGCGATTCTGAAGGAGCGGCTCTTCGGTTTGACCGGTAATGAAGGCAACCACGGCGAGGACGTCAAGGAGTGCTATTTCTATCTGGACAATACGCCCACGCACTCGTACATGAAGTATCTGTACAAGTATCCGCAGAAGGCATTTCCGTATGATGACCTGGTGGCGGAGACGGGGCGGCGGGGACGCGGACAGCCCGAATACGAACTGACGGATACCGGCGTGTTCGACGAGAACCGATACTTCGATGTGCAGGTGGAGTACGCCAAGGGATCGCCCGAAGACATCCTGGTGCGGATCGAGGTGGCGAATCGCGGGCCCGAAGCGGCCGAACTGCACGTGCTGCCGACGGTGTGGTTCCGCAATACGTGGAGCTGGGGCCGGGGCGATCCGCGGCCCGAACTGCATGCCGTCTCGGACAACGATATCGAGCTGAACGAGCCGCAATACGGCAGGCGCTGGCTGCGGGCGGGCGGATCTCCAGAACTCTTGTTCACCGAGAACGAGACGAACATGCGGCGGCTATTCGGTATCGACGGCGGGCGTTACGTGAAGGACGGGTTTCACGAGGCGGTGGTCCACGGCAATGCCGGTGCGGTGAATCCGGCACGGACGGGAACGAAGGCCGCGGCACACTATCGGGTGGTGGTGGGGGCAGGGGAGTCCGTCACGCTGAAGCTGAGGCTCACGGATCCAGTTCGACCCTGGCGATGTGCTGGGTGCGGAGTTCGAAGACGTGTTCGCGGAACGGAAACTGGAGGCGGACCAGTTTTACGATTCGATCACTCCGGTGGATCTTTCGGCGGATGCGCGGAATGTGCTGCGGCAATCCTGCGCGGGCCTGCTGTGGTCGAAGCAGTTTTATCACTATGTGGTTGAGGACTGGCTGAACGGCGATCCGGCGGGCCCGCCGCCTCCCGAAGAACGCAAGCAGGGACGCAATCACGAATGGACGCACCTCTACAATGCGGACGTGATTTCGATGCCGGACAAATGGGAGTATCCCTGGTACGCGGCATGGGATCTGGCGTTTCACTGCGTACCGCTGGCGCTGATCGATCCGGAGTTCGCCAAGAGTCAGCTGGTGCTGATGCTGCGCGAGTGGTACATGCATCCCAACGGGCAGTTACCGGCGTACGAATGGGCGTTCGGGGATGTCAACCCGCCGGTGCATGCGTGGGCGGCATGGCGCGTCTACAAGATCGAAAAGAAGCGGCGCGGCGTGGGCGATCGCGCGTTTCTGGAGCGCGTCTTCCACAAACTGATGCTCAACTTCACCTGGTGGGTGAACCGCAAGGACGCCGAGGGCCGCAACATTTTCGAGGGCGGCTTCCTGGGGC
Source organism: uncultured Solibacteraceae bacterium (assembly GCA_963792055.1). Taxonomy (GTDB): domain Bacteria; phylum Acidobacteriota; class Terriglobia; order Bryobacterales; family Bryobacteraceae; genus Solibacter. The sequence continues at coordinate 274,486 of CAWBUV010000001.1, forward strand.
TGGACAATATCGGCATCTTCGACCGCAGCAAGCCGCTACCCACCGGGGGCTTTATGGAGCAGGCCGACGGCACGGGCTGGATGGCCATGTACAGCCTGAACCTGCTGGCCATCGCGATGGAACTGGCGAGTGAGGACCCTGTTACGAAGACGTCGCGAGCAAATTCTGGGAGCACTTTCTGTACATCGCCGTGGCGATCAACACGCTGGGCGACGACGGCGGCATGTGGAACCAGGAAGACGGCTTCTTTTACGACATGCTGCACCTGCCTACGGGAGAGCATGTGCCGATGAAGATCCGGTCCATGGTGGGGCTGATTCCGTTGTTCGCGGTGGAAACGCTGGAGCAGACCGTGGTGGACCAGTTGGCGGGCTTCAAGCGGCGGATGGAGTGGTTCCTGGAGAATCGCAAGGACCTCTCCGGACACGTGCCGTGCATGGATGTTCCGGGAGAGGGGCGGCGAAGGCTGCTTTCGATTGTGGACGGCGAACAGTTGCGGCGGGTACTGCGCATTCTGCTGGACGAGAGCGAGTTTCTGTCGCCCTACGGGATTCGCTCTCTCTCGCGGTTTCACAAGGAGCACCCGTTCGAGATGCCGGTGGACGGCACGGAGTATCGGGTGGACTACGAGCCGGCGGAATCCGAAACGGGTATATTCGGCGGCAACTCGAACTGGCGGGGGCCGGTCTGGTTCCCGGTCAATTACCTGATGGTGGAATCGCTGCAGAAGTTCCATCACTATCTGGGCGATGACTATAAGGTGGAGTGTCCCACGGGCTCGGGCAACTTCCTGACGCTTTGGGAAGTGGCGGCGGAAATTTCGAAGCGGCTGACGCGCACCTTCCTGCAGGATGGCGACGGCCGGCGGCCGGTACACGGTGGGAACACGCGCTATCAAACAGATGCACAGTGGAAGGACCTGGTGCTGTTCTACGAGTACTTCCACGGCGACAACGGAGCGGGCCTGGGCGCCAGCCATCAGACGGGGTGGACGGGGCTGGTGTCGAAGATGCTGCAGCAGAGCGGCGAATGATTGGTGCGTTGACCGCCTGCTTTCTTCCCCTTTCGGGACGACCCCTCCCTCACGGTCGGGGCTCCGATCCGAGCCCCGAGCGTCAGCGAGCGGGTTTGCACGAATCTCGTGGTGATGGCACTAACCGTGGATCAGGCGCATGCACCAGCTGCCGGCCACCGTGGCGGCTACGCAGCACAGGAAGAAATAGGTGGCGGCATGCAGGCGTTCGCGCGGGGAGCGGTTGCCGATCAGGGCCAGCGCCGCGGAGAGCAGTACGGCCACGAGCAGAGTGAATTCCAGGTGCGACATCAGTCTTCCGCCTTTCGCAGTTCGAGGGCATTGGATACCGCGAGGAGGTTGAAGAGCCCGGCGAGGGTGAGGAGCGTGGTGCCGAATTCGTGCATACGTCCTTCCAGGAACGAGTGCGCGCCATCGATGACGAAGCCGAGAAGAAAGGGAGATCCGGCAAGGAATTTCGCTGACGCTCCGGCGCGGAAGACCAGGGCTGTGAAGGTATCGAGTCCCTGCAGATCGGTTTGATGCGGCCACTGCAAGCCACCGTGGAGAGCGAGTCCGGCGGCAAAGGTGGACCACACCAGGACGGCAAAGAACGCAAACTGCAGATAGCGGCGCATGAGCAGATAGGCGCCGCCCGGGACGAGCCAGCCGAATACGGCGAGCGCCAACGGCTTCATCGGGCGCCTCCGGTTTCCTGGGCGGATTGGGATCGCGGGATCAGGAGGGTGCGTTCCCAGCGGGTGCGGCTGAAGAAGTGCTGCGGCTACGTCGAGTACGTGGGTGAGGGACCACTCCGTCAGATCTTCGGTGGGGGCGTCGTACGACCAGTAGACAAAGAGCGGCTTGCCCACTACATAGCTGCGCGGAACGAAGCCCCAGTAGCGGCTGTCGAGGGAGTTTTCGCGGTTGTCGCCGAGGCAGAAGAGCATATCGGGCGGGACGACCACCTCGCCGTTATAGACGTGATGGTCCAGCATGTCGCGCCCTCGCGGAGTGATCATCGATTCGGGCGAGAGCGGGAAGTTGTCGCGATAGGTGTCGGGGTACGCGCGGATGTGCTGCGTGTAGGGTTCCACCAGGCGGTGGCCGTTACGGATGACCTGCTGGCCTTCGAGATGGATGCGATCGCCGGGCAGGCCGATCACGCGTTTGACGTAAGTCTGGCGGACATCCTCGGGGTAGAGGAAGGCGACGATGTCGCCGCGGCCGATCTCGCGATACGGCAGGATGTGGGCGCCGACGGAGCCCGGCTGGGCGTAGGTCACGCGATCCACCAGCATGTGGTCGCCCACGCGCAGGGTGCCTTCCATGGAACCGGTCGGAATGACGTAGGCCTGTACCAGCGTGGTGGTGACAAAGAGGTATATGCCGAGGGTGACTGCCCACTCGGTGACGAAACTGCGCGGCGTCTGCTTGCGGCCGGCGGTCCAGATGGCCGAGGCCCGTTCGCGGACGGTGGTGGTGGCGTAATCGGTCAGGAAGTGAACGGCGAAGCGCAAGAGGTCCAACGGGTTGGCCGTGCGCGCCAGATCACGGCAGCGGTCGCGCAAGACCTGCTGCATGGCGGCGCCATATTCGCGGCGAAAGTCCCGTGGATAGGCGTAGAGAAGGACGGAGTACAGACGGCAAAAGCTGCCGATCATGGCGGATTGGGTCGTCATAAGGTCTCTCCAGCGAGCTTGGTCCGGGCGGCCACCACTGCGCCGGCGAGGCGCTGCGCTTCGGCGCGGACGACACGTTGTCCGAGCGCCGTCATACGGTAATAGCGGCGGCGTTCGTCATCGAGCGAGGGGTCCGGGCGTTCGTCGGATTCTTCCACCAGTCCCGCGGCGAGCATGCGCTTGAGGCAGCCATAGAGGGTGCCGGGACCGAGTTGGAGCGCGTCGCCGGTCTGGCGCGCCACGTCCTGCATGATGCCGTACCCATGCCGTTCCTCGTCGGCCAGGGCGAGGAGGATGTGGAAGACCGGCGGGGTGAGCGGGAGGTTTTCGTGGGTGGATTGCGGTCTTGCCATAAATACATCCGTTACGGATATATTAGACGGAATCGGCTTCGTCTGTCAATAGGGAAGTACGTCAGGAGCGGTGGATTGGTTCGGTGCCGTATCATGGGCAGGATGCCACGAATACTCGCCGCCCTTTTCGTTGTGCCGCTGCTTTACGCGGCGGACCCTGCTCCTCGCGAGTGGCCGGTCTACGGAGGAGGGCCGGAGAGCATACGGCACTCGACCCTCAAACAGATCAATCGCGCCAATGTGAAGCAGCTCACGATGGCGTGGTCGTACGATGCGCAGGATGGGCCGGGCGGATTGCAGACCAGCCCCATCATCGTCGGCGGCGTGTTGTATGCGAACACGCCGAAGAGCCGCGTCATCGCTTTGGATGCGGGCACGGGAAAACTTCTGTGGAAGTTCGATTCCGGGCTGGATCTTCGCGGGGCGAATCGCGGCGTCACGTACTGGGCGGAGGGCGACGACCGGCGGATCTTCGCCGCGGCGGGCGGCTACCTGTACGCGCTGGACGCTCGAACGGGCAAAGCGATCGCGAGCTTCGGAAACGAAGGCCGGATCGATCTGCGCGGCGACCTGGGGCGCGATACGGCGCAGCAATCGGTGGTACTGACCACACCGGGAATCATCTATAAGGATCTGCTGATTGTCGGGCGGACGGACGTCGGAGGGCCTGCCCGCCTCGCCCGGCGATGTGCGCGCATACGATGCGCGGACCGGGAAGCTGCGCTGGAGCTTCCACACGATTCCGCATCCGGGCGAATTCGGGTACGACACCTGGCCGAAAGACGCCTGGACGTACACAGGGTCGGCGAACAACTGGGCGGGCATGGCGTTGGACGAGAAGCGCGGCATCGTGTATGCGCCCACGGGCAGCGCGGCGGCCGATTTTTATGGCGCGAACCGGGTTGGCGACAATCTGTTCGCCAATACGCTACTGGCGCTGGACGCCAATACCGGCAAGCGGCTGTGGCACTTTCAGGGGGTCAAGCACGATCTGTGGGACCGCGATTTTCCTTCGCCGCCGAACCTGGTGACGGTGCGGCAGAACGGCCGGACGATCGACGCTGTGGCGCAGACCACTAAGCACGGCTACGTCTTCCTGTTCGACCGGACCACCGGCAAGCCGCTGTTTCCCGATCGAGTCGCGGAAGTACCCGGCGAGCACGGTGCCGGGGGAGGTGGCCGCCGAGACGCAGTCGCTGCCTACGCGTCCGGCGCCGTTCGCGCGGCAGATGCTGACGGCGGACATGCTGACCAATCGTACGCCGGAAGCGCACCAGTGGGCGCTCGAGCAGTTTGGGAAATTCATCAGCGCGGGGCAGTTCGTTCCGCCGAGTGTTGGTAAGGAGACCGTCATCTTTCCGGGATTCGACGGCGGCGCGGAGTGGGGCGGCGCGGCCTTCGACCCGGATAGCGGCTTGCTGTACGTCAATGCGACGGAGATGGCGTGGACGGCGAGCCTGGCGGATAGCGGCAGCGGAATGTCGGGACGGCAGGTGTATCTCACGCAGTGCGCGGCCTGTCATCGCGACGACCGTAGCGGCGCGCCGCCGCAGATCCCGTCGCTGGCGGACCTGGCGGGCCGGCGCAAACCGGCCGAGGTGAGCGCGGTGATCCGCCAGGGCGCGGGGCGCATGCCGGCGTTTCCCAACCTGTCGCGGCAGGCCGTGGACGCAGTGGTGCAGTTCGTGATGAGCGGGGAAGACAAGGAGATGGAAAGCGCGGCTCCGTCGCCCATCGATATGCGGTACCGGTTCACGGGGTACCACAAGTTCGTGGATCCCGAGGGATATCCGGCGATCGCGCCGCCGTGGGGGACGCTGAACGCAATCAATCTGAATACCGGCGAGTATGCGTGGAAGATCCCGCTCGGCGAGTATCCGGAATTAGTGGAAAAGGGCATGAAGGATACGGGCACCGAGAACTACGGCGGCCCGATCGTGACGGCCGGCGGGCTGGTATTTATTGGCGCGACGAGCTTCGACAAGAAGCTGCGGGCGTTCGACAAAGATACCGGCAAGCTGCTGTGGGAGACCACGCTGCCGTTTGCCGGGAATGCGACGCCGGCGACGTACGAAGTGGGCGGACGGCAGTTCGTGGTGATCGCGGCGGGTGGCGGAAAGTCGCGTGCGCCCTCGGGCGCCACGTACGTGGCATTCGCGTTGCCCCGGAAGTAAGAGATGCAGGCTTATGGAGTGATCCAGGTGCCTGCATATCATGCTATCATGCAGGCATGAAGAAGCAGGCATCACTTGTGCAATACACCGTTCGCGGCGTGCCGCGCGAAGTGGACATCGCCCTCCGGCGGAAGGCGGCAAAGCGCAAGGTGAGTCTCAATCAGATGATCGTCGAGGAGTTATGCGAAGCGGCCACCGGCTCCATCAAGAGGGCGGACTTTTCAGATCTGGTAGGAAAGTGGACTCCGGACCCGGCGTTCGACGAGATCCTGGCGGCTGGGCGGCAGATCGACCGGGATAAATGGAAATGAGAGTCGCGGTCGATACCAACCGTCTTATCGACCTGCTGCGGGGCGATGCCCAGTTGGCGGAACGTCTGGGCGCCTGCGACGAAGTCTGGGTTCCGCTGATGGTGTTGGGAGAGATCAAGGCCGGATTCCACGGCGGAACCCAACGTCACCGCAACGAAGCCCTGCTACAGCGTTTTCTGGCCAAGGCGACCGTATCCGTGCTACTCCCGGGCCGAGAGACCGCCGAGCACTACGCCAGGATCTTTGTGCAGCTCAAACGCGCGGGCACGCCAGTGCCGGACAACGATCTGTGGATTGCAGCGCTCGCGCTCGAACACGACCTTACGCTGATTACGCGGGACCGACACTTTGAGCGAATCTCGCAGCTGCCGCGCGAGACCGCCTGATTCGGCCGTCGTATACGTTCACCGTGAACTTGAAAGGTACGACTATAAAGAGTAAAAGGATTTGAAATCTTAAATGATTGGCGCTATGGTCGGGTTTGGAGCACGCGAAGCTTTCCACACTCCGGCGGCGCGAGTTACTGCGGATCGCCGGAACCGCCACTGCATGTGGCGCGCTGACATCGTGCGGGCGTGAAAGCACGCCGTGGCGTTTCCTGACGCTGGCCGAAGGCGCGGACGCTGGAGGCGATCTGCGAACAGATCATCCCGGCGGACCAGACGCCAGGCGCGGCGTGGGCGGGAGTGGTGAACTTCATCGACCGCCAATTGACGGGACCATACCGCAGGCAGCAGGCACGGTACCGGGGCGGGCTGGCGGAGATCGACCAGGCTTCGAGCCGGCAAGTTCGGTAAGGATTTCGCCGCGCTCGGGGCGGAGCAACAGACGGCGCTGCTGGAATCGCTCACGGGCAGCGCGAAGCGCTTCTTCTCCACGGTGATCGCGCACACCATGCAGGGCTATTACGGCGATCCGCGGCACGGCGGCAATCGCGATGCGGTGAGCTGGCGGATGCTCGGCGTGCCGGTGATTCCCATGCGCGGCCGCAACCGGTACGAGCTGCCGAAGCAGGGGGCCTGAGCGATGGCACTGCAAACACGTCAACGCGGTGATTGTGGGCGCGGGCGCGGGCGGCGGCATCGTGGCCAAGGAACTGGCCGCGGCCGGACTCAGCGTCGTGCTGCTGGAGCGCGGCAAATGGTACACGGCGGCCGATTGCCGGAAGGACGATCTGCGCAACCAGCGCACGTCGCCGCTGGGCAATAATTCGGGCCGGACGAGGAACGCAATCCGCGCGTGGTGGTGGACTGAACGGGCAGGAGCGCGTCGTGCGGCCGAGCGAAGGCGGCTACAGCAACAACGCGGCCTGCGTGGGCGGCGGCACCTTCACCTACGGCGCGCAGGCGTGGCGCTACCTGGAAAAAGACTTCCGCATGCGTCCACTTACGGAGTGCCGGAGGGCAGCACGCTCGAGCGACTGGCCGATCTCCTACGACGATCTGGAGCCGTATTACGAGAAGGCCGAATGGGAGATCGGCGTCTCGGGCGACGTTTCGGCCGATCCGTTTCACGGGCCGCGCCGCAGGCCGCTGCCCATGCCGCCGCTGCCGCCGAATCGCGAATACGGGATCCTCAAGCCCGCCGCGCAGCGGCTGGGGCTGCACCCGTTCGATATTCCCATGCTGCGCAACTCGGTGCCCTACAACGGCCGGCCGCCGTGCATGCGGTGCCGCTGGTGCGTGGGCTTCGCCTGCGAGGTGAACGCCAAATGCGGCACGCAGAATACCGTGATCCCGGCGGCGCTGGCCACGGGGAACTGCGAGCTGCGCACGGGGTGCATGGCGCGCGAGGTCATGACCGACGCGCGCGGCCGCGCCACGGGCGTCGCGTATTACGATGCCGACGACCGGCTGCGCGAGCAGACCGCCGATATCGTGATCGTCTCGTCGGCGGCCGTGGAATCGGCGCGCCTGCTGCTGAATTCGAAGAGCAAGCTGCATCCGGCGGGCCTGGGCAATCGTTACGACTGGGTGGGGCGCAATCTGCAGGGCCACACCTACTCGGGCGCGTGGGGCCTCTTCGATTTCGACACCTACGACGATATCGGGCCCGGCGCGAGCATCGCCGTCTGCGACTACAATCACGGCAATCCGGGCTTGATCGGCGGCGCCATGCTGGCCAACGAATTCATCCGCCTGCCCTACCAGTTTGTCGGCGCCACGCCGCCCGATATTCCGCAGTGGGGGCAGGCGCACAAGGAGTTCATGCGCCAGTGCTACCGGCGCAGCATCGCGATCCAGGGGCCGACGCAGGAGATGCCGATCGCCGATTCGCGCGTGGAGGTCGACCCGAAGGTGAAGGACTTCTGGGGGCTCCCGGTGGCGCGCCTGTCGGGCGGGAAGCATCCGCACACGCTGGAGACGGCGGCGGCGATGGCGGAGAAGGCCGAAGCGTGGCTGAAGGCGGCGGGCGCCATACGCACCTGGAAGAAGCTGCCGGGGAAGGGAATCAGCGGCGGCCAGCACCAGGCGGGCACCTGCCGCATGGGCGACGACCCGCGGGTCTCGGTGGTGGACAAATACTGCCGCGTGCACGATCACGACAATCTGTACGTGATCGACGGCAGCGTGCATGTGACCAACGGCGGCTTCAATCCGGTGCTGACGATCATGGCGATCGCGTACCACGCATCGGAGCGCATCGTGAAGGGCTGGAAGGGGCGCGGCGTATGACGCGCAGGGTGTGGCGCGGGGCGGTGCTGGCGGCCGCCGCGATCCTGGTGCTGACGCTTCCGGCGGGCAGCCTGTATTACGAGTACCACTCCGGCGCTTCCTGCGCGCGCTGCCACGAGATTCGCCGGAATTACGATGCGTGGCACGCATCGAGCCACCGGGACGTGGCGTGCGGCGCCTGCCACGGCGAGATCGCGACGCTGGACGCGGGTTTCCATCTGGGGAATCTGCGGCGCCTGGTGCAGCATGTGCGGCAGGGTTTTGCCGACCCGGTTCGCCTGGGCCAGCGCGATATTCCGCGGCTGATGGAGCGGTGCCGGGCGTGCCACCGCCAGGAGTTCGCCGAGTGGCGGAGCGGGGCGCACAGCGCGACTTACCAGCGCCTGTTCCTGGATGCAGGGCACAACCGGAAGCGCCTGCTGATGGACGATTGCCTGCGCTGCCACGGCATGCATTTCGAGGGCGGCATTCGGGACCTGGTGGCTCCGTTGGATGCCAAAGGTCCGTGGCGGCTGCTGCGTCCCGAACTGGCCGGCCAGCCGGCGATTCCGTGCCTGAGCTGCCACCAGATACACCGGCAGGGTGAACTGCTGCCCAGGGCGGCGCATCAAACGGGGAACCCAGTCGCGGCACCGGCCGCGAAGCAGGAGTTGGCGCGGCCCTCGATCGGCGCTGTTCGACCGGCGGGAGCAGCAGCATTTTTCGGTGGACCTTCTGCCGCTACCCGCGATGCGGGACGGCGTGCGTGCAGTGAAGATCAGTCCGGACCAGCGCCAGGCGCTCTGCTATCAATGTCACGCGCCGCTGGCAGGCGGCGCTGGCGGGCTCAGGCGACGACCGTACGCCGGTGGGCGTTCACGAAGGGCTGAGCTGTCTGGCCTGCCACCTGAAGCACGGGCAGCAGACGCGAGCCTCCTGTGCGAACTGTCACCCGCGCCTGTCCAATTGCGGTCTGGACGTGGAGAAGATGGATACTACTTTTCTTGGAACGGCCAGCAGGCATAATATCCACTCCGTGAAGTGCGCGGATTGCCATCCGAAGGGAGTTCCACGAAAGCCCGGGAGCCGCGAGGCGAAGTACTAGCCGTGCCGACCTGAGAGTTCTATTGCTATTGTGCCGCTCTCGCCGTAGTATTTAGCGTGCTCTCCAATCGCGATCAATGCCCGGCCCAGTTGAGCGAGATCGCTGAAGCCTACGTGATGAACACGCTCGATCGGGCGTCAGCGGCGGCCTTCGAAGATCACCTGATGACGTGCAGCCGCTGCGCCGCGGCGGCCGAAGACGCGGAGCACTATGTCCGCGCCATGAAGATCGCCGCGCAGCGGCTCCGCGCCCCCATCGTGCGGGCGGCGGGAAGCCACTGATCGCGGCGGACGGGCGGGCGAGCATGGCTCGCCAGGACCGATTGGCAATCGATTGGCAATCAGTCCGCAGGTTGCCAACCTGCCTCACATGAGTTGCGCCGGGGACCTTCCAATAGCGGATATACTAGCTGAGAGTTCGCAGATCGAATCATCAAGTTTTTGATTCAAGGAAGGATCTTAAGCCGTGTCTCAAATCGGATTTATCGGCCTCGGCATCATGGGCAGGCCCATGTCGAGGAACCTCATGAAGGCCGGCCACCAGGTGGTGGCCTACGATGTCGTGCCGCGCTCTGGCCGATGCGCTGCGGCGGATGGCGCGCGCGCGGCGGAATCGTGCCGCGACGTCGCGGCGCGCGCGGAGATCGTGATTACGATGCTGCCCGACGGTCCGGAAGTGGAGCAGGCGAGTGCTGGGACCGGGACGGCGTGCTGGAGGGCGCGAAGGCGGGCACGCATCGTGGTGGACATGAGTTCCATCAGCCCGATGGTGTCGCAGAAGGTGGCGGCCGCCTGCGCGCAGAAGGGCGTGGAGTTTCTGGATGCGCCGGTGAGCGGCGGCGAGCCCAAGGCCATCGACGGCACGCTGGCCATCATGGTGGGCGGCAAGCAGGAGGTGTTCGATAAGGTCGCTGCCGATGCTGCAGAAGATGGGCTCCACGCGTGACGTTGACCGGCGCGGTGGGCGCGGGGAACGTGACCAAACTGGCGAACCAGATCATGGTGGCGTGCAACATCGCCGCCATGGGCGAAGCGCTGGTGCTGGCCACGCAGCTGCGGGCTCGATCCCGAAGTGGTGTTCAACGCGGTGAAGGGCGGGCTGGCGGGCAGCACGGTGCTGAATGCGAAGGCGCCGATGGTGATCGGGCGCAATTTCAAGCCGGGCTTCCGCATCAAGCTGCACCAGAAGGATCTGCGCAACGCGCTGCTGGCCGCGGAAGTCCACCAAAGTCGCGCTGCCGCTCACCAGCCTGGTGCAGCAGATGCTGATCGCGCTGATGAACGAGGGCAAGGGCGATTTGGACCATTCGGCGCTGGCTCTCTTTATCGAGGGCCTGGGTGGGACGCAGGTAGAGCGGCCCAAGGCGGCCGCAGGCTAGCGTGCGATTGGACGTGTACTAGGCTTGGGACTCCGCTTCCTGCTGGAGTCCCGCGCGATTTACGATCTCTACCTGGCGATCCTGAATCCTGATCAGACCTTGAGCGCGAAAGCGACCCAGATTCCTGGAGACCACCTCACGGACGGTGCCAAGGCGAGAGGCCAGTTCCTGATGTGTGGCCGGCAGGTCGAAGCACTCCGCGCCGGCTTCTTTCGATGTGTCCAGAAGCATTTTCGCCAGGCGTTGGGTAACGCTTCCGAAGGTCATGGATTCGACCAGCCCCACCAGATGGCGGAGGCGCCGGCCAACTACGGCCAGAACTTTCAGAGCGACGTCCGGGTTTTGGCGGCAGAACTGTTGAAAATCGTTCTTGTTGATAAAGAGGGAGACTACCGGCTCCATTACCCGAACCGATGCCGGGTACGGTCCGCCGTCGAAGAGAGGCAATTCGGCTACCGATGCCGGCGCGGTCTCGATGGAAAGCATCACTTCACGGCCTCCAGGCGAAGTCCGGAAGATCTTCACGCTTCCCTGGATGATCAGGAAGATGCCGACGCACGCCTCGCCTTCCCAGAACAGCATTTCATCGGCTGCGTATCGCTTTTCCACGGTCCGCTGGGCGAGACCCTGAAGCTCGTTCTCACTGAGGGCGGCGAATAAGGCGATTTCCGAGAGGGCTGCCAGTTTCGGTAACACCCATTTATCGTAATACGGCAGACCGGGCAGCCATTCTACAAACGGGCGGGGCTCAAAAGCGGTGACCGCAGTCACCACACCAAGAATCAGCAAGGGGTAGACTTGGGATGTTTAAGAGAGGGATATGACCAATCGCCGGCACCTCGCACTGGGCACGATCTCGTTCATGGTCTGTTTTGCGGCCTGGGGCCTGATCGCTGCTTTCGCCCCTCGCTTCCGCGAGACCTTTCACCTGACGCCCTCGCAGACGGCGTTGCTGGTTGCGATTCCGGTGCTTCTCGGTTCACTGGCCCGCATCCCCATGGGCATTCTGACCGATCGTTTTGGCGGCCGTGCGATCTTCTCTATCCTGATGGCCGCCGTGGCGATTCCGGTGTGGATTGTGCCCGAACAGTCCAACTATACGGGCCTGCTGGCGGTTGCGTTCCTTCTCGGGTTGGCCGGCTCTTCCTTCGCCATCGGCGTAGGCTACGTCTCGCGGTGGACGCCGCCGGAACGTCAGGGTAGCGCGCTCGGAGTCTACGGACTGGGAAATATCGGGCAGTCTGCCGCGGTATTTCTGGGCCCGGTAATCGCCGCGCAGGTTGGGATGGCATCGGTCTTTCGCGGTGTCGCCGTCATGCTGGTAATTTGGGCGGTAGCGTTCGGACTGCTGGCACGCAATGCTCCCGCCCCCGCGACTGCGCAGCGGAGAGGCCTCGGGGTGATGATGGAGGTGCTCACCCGCGAGAAGCTGTCGTGGCTGCTTTCCGGCTTCTACTTCCTCACGTTTGGCGGCTTCGTCGCGTTTTCCATTTACCTGCCGACCTTGTTGAAGGATGAATTCCATTTGACGCCGGCAGACGCCGGATTCCGAACTGCGGGCTTCGTCGTTCTGGCGACCTTGCTTCGGCCCCTGGGCGGGTGGCTCTCGGATCGCATCGGGGGCGCGCGCGTCTTGTCCGCAGTCTTCCTGGGCGTGGCTCCCTTCGCGCTGCTCATGGCCTGGCCGTCGATGATTCCGTTTACGGTGGGGGCTCTTGGCTGCGCGGCGCTGCTCGGTTTAGGCAATGGCGCGGTCTTCAAACTGGTGCCGCAGTACTTTCCCGACGCAGACCGGGACGGTCACCGGACTGGTGGGCGCGATGGGAGGTCTCGGCGGCTTCTTTCCGCCGCTGCTGCTGGCCTTCTTCCGCAGCCACACGGGGGCGATCTGGCCGGGTTTCGCTTTGCTGGCGATTACCGCGTGGCTGTTGTGGTGGGCCAATCACAAAGTCTTCGTCCCGCGACAGCAGGCGCTCGACATTGCGCTGCCGGCCGATCTTCGACGGACCGCGGACCGCGTTCAGGCCGGAGCCTGGGCTACGCTGTGGACCGCGCTGCTGGTCGCCGCGATTGTGGTGGGCTCACGAAACCTGCAGAACTTCGATCCGGCATTGGTGATCTACACCTTTGCCGTCGTCTTCGCGACCTGGGGCGTGGTCTACCATTACAACGTCTGGCTCGAAAAGCCGCCCGACGCGAGTGTATTGGGATCGCGGCTGGGAACTGTACCGCCGGAGAGGCGTTGTCCGCAGCCTGTTTCGCGTGGGCGCGCTTGCCGCAACTCATCTGGCTGGCCAACGGTTTATTGCCAAGCGTTCCCGCCTGCGCTGGTGGATGCATCAGTGCCTCTTCTGGGGATGCATGCTGGCCGTCGCCATCACGTTTCCGCTGGTCTTCGGCTGGATCCACTTCCGGACGCTTCCTGGCGACCAATTGACATACGTCACGTACCTGTTCGGCTTTCCGATGGGAGCCTTTCGCCTCCACACGGTGACCGCGTGGCTGCTCTTTCATGGCCTGGACATCTCGGCAGTGCTGGTGCTGGCGGGCATCGCGCTCTCGCTTGTGGCGCCGGATGACGGACAAGGGCGCCCGCACGTTGCAGCAGTTCGGCATGGACTTCCTGCCGATCATCATGCTCTTCGCGATTTCGGTCACCGGCCTGGCGCTCACCGTGTCGCAGGAATGGCTGCGCGGTTCGTCCTATAGCTTCCTGGCGATTCTGCACGCGATCACCGTGATCGCCGCGCTGCTCTTCCTGCCGTTCGGCAAGTTCTTCCACATCTTCCAGCGGCCCGCCCAGCTCGGCGTCAAACTCTACCAGGAGGCCGGGCTCGAGGACCCGGGCGCCCACTGCGCACGATGCGGCGAGCGGTTCGCCTCGAAGATGCACATCGAAGACCTTCGCGCGGTGCTGCCGCAGGTGGGCTTCGATTACGCCACACCCGGTCCGGCCGGCCACTGGCAGGCGTTGTGCCCGGCATGCAAACGAAAATCGCTGTCCACCGCCCAACTCAGAATCAAGGAGGAATCACGTGGCTAAAGTGCCGGGTTCCCAGGAAGAACTGAAAAGCCGCTTCGGTCCTCACTTGAATTACACACCGCCGGGCGGCTGGAAGGGGGAGTCGGGGAAGCAGGCGGAGAAGCTGGTAAAGACCCACTGCTGCTTCTGCGGCCAGCAATGCGGCATTCAACTCAAGGTCCGCGACAACCGCGTGACGGGCTTCGAGCCATGGGAGGAGTTTCCCTTCAACCGCGGCATGCTTTGCCCCAAGGGCGTGAAGCGCTACATGCAGGGCAGCCACCCCGACCGCCTTCTCGATCCACTGATGAGAACGGCGGAAGGCTTCCGCCCCGCGAAATGGGACGAGGCTCTGGATTTCACGGCGCGCCGTCTGCGCGAACTCCAGGAAAAGTACGGCAAGGATTCCGTGGCGGTCTATGGCGGCGCGTCGCTGACCACCGAGAAGGCGTACCTGATGGGCAAGTTCGCGCGCGTGGCGCTGGGAACCCGCCACATCGATTACAACGGACGGCTCTGCATGGTTTCGGCCGGCACCGCCTACAAGGCGGCGCTCGGTGTGGACCGCGCGCCGAATCCCTGGAACGATATCTCCGAAGCCGAAGTCCTGTTCGTGATCGGCGCCAACATCGGAGAGTGCGCGCCCATCACCACCGACTACATCTGGCGCGCCCGCGACAAGGGCGCCAAGCTGATTGTTGCCGATCCGCGCTTTACTCCGATTGCACGCAACGCGGATCTGTATCTGCCGGTGCGGCCCGGGAACCGATCTCGCGCTGCTGATGGGAATGCTCCACGTAATCATTCGCGACGGCCTGACGGATCCGGCCTTCATCGAGGCGCACACCACCGGATTCGAGAAGACCGCGGAATCGGTGGAGGCCTGGAATCCGCGCCGCGCGGCCGAGGTGAGCGGCGTCGCGCCGGAGGCCATCGAGAAGGCGGCGCATCTGATTGGCGAATCGCGGCGGGCGATGCTGATGCACGCGCGTGGTCTGGAACACCAGTCCAAAGGCGTCGAGAATTGCGAAGCGGTGGTCGCCATCGCACTGGCCACCGGCAATATCGGCCGCGAAGGCGCGGGACCGATCATGGTGACCGGTCAGGGCAACGGTCAGGGCGGCCGCGAACACGGGCAGAAGTGCGACCAGTTGCCCGGCCAGCGAAGCCTCACCGATCCGGCAGCGCGTGCGCACGTGGCGGGAGTTTGGGGGATCTCGCCGGACGAGTTGCCGCAGCCCGGCTACACGGCGGTCGAGATCATGAACGCCATTCACAGCGGCGAAATCAAGGGGCTGCTCTCCATCTGTTTCAACCCGCTGGTTTCCCTGCCCGATGCGAACTTCACGCGCGAGGCCCTGGAGAAGCTCGAGTTTTTTGGCGTGATCGACTTCTTTCTTTCGGAAACGGCGGCGCACGCGGACGTTGTGCTGGCCGGCAGCCTGCAGGAGGAAGAGGAAGGCGTCACGGCCAACGTGGAGGCGCGCGTCATCCATATCAAGAAGGCGGTCGATCCGCCCGGCAATGCCCGCACGGATTCCTCCATCATCTGCGACCTGGCCCACCGCCTGGGACGCGGCCAGTATTTCCCCTTTAAAGAGCCGCGCGAGATCTTCGAAGAATTGCGCCGTGCTTCGCAGGGCGGCCTCGCCGACTACTACGGCATCACCTACGAGAAGATCGACCAGCAGATGGGCGTCTTCTGGCCGTGCCCCACGCTCGATCATCCCGGCACGCCCCGGCTGTTTGAAGACGGCCGCTTCTTCCATCCCGATGGCAAAGCGCGCTTCATGAGCCTGGCCTGGCGGGATAGCGGCGATCCGGTGGACGCCGAGTTCCCGATCTACCTCACCACGGGGCGCGTGGTCAGCCAGTATCTATCCGGCACGCAGACGCGTCGAATCGGGGCGCTGGTGGATCAATACCCCGAACCGAAGCTGGAGCTTCATCCGCGTCTGGCGGAGCAGCACAAAATCAGCAGCGGCGATTGGGTCACGGTGACATCCCGCCGGACAGCGATCACGCTGCAGGCGATGGTGGTGCGCACCATCCGGCCCGACACAGTCTTCATCCCTTACCACTGGCCGGGTGGTCGAAGCGCCAACCGGCTGACGCACCGGACGTTGGACCCACGCAGTAAGATTCCCGAGTACAAAGTGTCGGCGTGCCGGATCGAGAAGGCGGCTCGCTCCGGGAGGTCAGTCGTAATGTTCGGGATGGAATTCTATGTCGACCCCTCGCGCTGCATCGGGTGCCAGAGCTGTCTGAAGGCCTGCGAGGAGTGCGACACGCACCGCGGCATTTCGATGATCAACTTCGACTTTGTGGACCGCAAGGAATCGATCGCCACCGCGGCCTACGTATGCTGGCACTGCGACGAGCCCACATGCGCTCAGGTGTGCCCGGCCGATGCCATCAAGAAGTACGAAGACGGCATCGTCGGCTCGTCGCTGAAGCCGCGCTGCATCGGCTGTTCGAACTGCGTTCTGGCGTGCCCCTTCGGAATTCCGAAGCTGATACCGGAATACGAGCAGATGATGAAGTGCGACATGTGCTACGACCGCACCTCCGTAGGGAAGAAGCCGATGTGCGCCACGGTGTGTCCCAGCCAGGCGCTGACCTATGTGACGCCGGAAACGATCGCCGCCACACGGCGCGAAAAGCCCGTGAATACCTTCTGGTTCGGGAACCAGAAAATCACAACCAAGGTTTACATGATGGCTCCGGCGGATGCGGGCGAGATTGCGATCGACGTCGCCGACTACACCTGGGAGGGAGAAAATGAGCTGGTTCCGCAAGCCTTCTAGCACACCGCTGTGGCGGGATGAGTTCTCGGTGCACACGGCCGACGAGCGGTACGTGAACCGCCGCCAGTTCACCAAGTTTCTGACCTTGACGAGCTTCGGAATGCTGGTGGGGAACTTGTGGATCTTCGCCCGATCGGCATTTCATCGCGCCCCAGCCTATCCGCGGATGGCGGTGGCGGCGGCAGACGAGATCGCGGTTGGCGGCGTGAAGACATTCGCCTACCCGACGGCCGACGACCCGTGCATTCTGGTGCGCACCGGCAGTGAGTCTTACGTGGCCTACAGCCAGAAGTGCACCCATCTATCGTGCGCGGTGTACTACGAAAAGGAGCAGAACCGGCTGGAGTGCCCTTGCCACCAGGGCTTCTTCTCGATCGCCGATGGGTCCGTGATACAAGGTCCGCCGCAGCGTGCGCTACCGCGTGTCACATTGGAAAAGCAGGATGGCCAGTTGGTGGCGATTCGCATGGAGGCGGAAGGCGCATGAATTCCAATCCCCCACAGAAGCGCGGGCTTACTGCAATCGACGGCGCGATGGTCCTGATTGTGATCCTGCTGATTGTGCAGATCTGGCTGCTCTCCGCAACTTTGGAATCGTACCTGGCAGGACATCGTGAAGCTGCCTTGCCGGGCGCCATCATTTCCGGCATTCTGTTCGCAGCCTGCCTGGGGCTATATCGATTCGTCGACCGAATCGACTCCGAAATTCGCCGCGGCTAATCTGCTCAGGCCGAGGGAACACCGAGCTTCCGCAGAATCGTGATCATCGGGCACCAGTTGGTAAACGCCGATTGAAAGAGGTTCAGCCCTACAAAGGCGGTGAACAGAAACCAGTTGGGATTCACCCAGTAGCCCATGGCTACGCTGGCCATCACGAAAAATCCAGCGATCATGCGGAGGTAGCGATCGATATGCATACAGCCTTCTTTCTACGATTCACAACGAAGTAAACGATGGGTACCGTCATGCGCGAAAGTGCGAGAGAGGCCACTTCACCGGCCATCAGGGCGATGGCGAGCCCCTGAAAAATGGGATCGAAGAGAATAATGCCGGCGCCCACCACGACCGCCGCGGCGGTCAAAAGCATGGGGCGGAAGCGAACCGCGCCCGCGTCGATGACGGCGGCATCCAGTGCCATGCCCTCCTGCAATCGCAGCTCGATGAAATCTACCAGGATGATTGAGTTGCGCACCACAATGCCGGCGCCCGCTATGAATCCGATCATCGAAGTGGCGGTGAAGAAGGCGCCCATCAGTCCGTGCGCCGGGAGAATGCCCACCAGCGAAAATGGAATCGCCGCCATGATGATGAGCGGAGTGACGAACGACTGGAACCAGCCCACAACCAGCGCGTAGATCAGAATGAGCACGGCAGCGAAGGCGATCCCAAGATCCCGGAAGACCTCGTAGGTAATGTGCCATTCGCCGTCCCACTTCATGGAGTAGTGTTCGGAATCAGTAGGCAGGGCTGCCATGTGCTGCTCGATGGCATAGCCTTCGGGCGCTTTAAATTTGTCCATCTGGGGTCCCAGCTTCAGGATGGCGTAGACCGGACTTTCCATCGCTCCGGCCACATCGCCCGTCACATAGGTCACCGGCATGAGGTTCTTGTGGTAGATGCTTTTCTCTTCGACGGCCTTGGTGACCTTCACCAGCTCGCTGAGCGCCACCAGGCGGCCTGCACGGCCGGCCACCTTCAGATTCTGAAGGCGATCGACATCCGAACGGCTGGCGCGGTCGAGGCGGACCATCAGCGGTACGTCCTCCTTAGCGGAGTCCACGTGCAGCAATCCAGCCGGATATCCAGACGACGCCACTTGCATGGTGCGCGCGATATCGTCTTCAGAGATGCCGTTCAGCGCAGCCTTTTCTTTGTCCACGATAAGCCGGTACACTGGCTGGTCGTCCTCGACATACCAGTCCACATCCACTACCCCCTCGGTGCGCTTCCATAGATCGCGAATCCGGCGCGCGATGGGGATTCGGCCCTCCTGCGAAGGTCCGTAGACTTCGGCCACCAGCGTTTGTAGCACCGGAGGACCGGGAGGCACTTCGGCGACTTTGATTCGCGCGCCGAAACGGCCGGCGATGGGGAGCAGGCGGGTACGCACTTGTTTGGCGATCTCGTGGCTTTGCAGTTTCCGGTCCGCCTTACCGAGCAGGTTCACCTGAATGTCGGCAACGTTCGACCCGCGGCGGAGGTAATAATGGCGGACCAGGCCGTTGAAGTTGAAGGGAGATGCTGTCCCTACGTAGGTCTGAAGATTGATCACCTCGGGCTGCTCCAGGGTTGCCGCGGCAAGCACGCCGGCCACCCGGGCTGTTTCCTCGAGCGTGGTGCCGTTGGGCATGTCCACGATCACCTGGAATTCACTCTTGTTGTCGAAAGGCAGCATCTTGACCTTGACGAACTCGAAGTAGAACAGCGAACAGGAACCCAGCAGCAGGAACACGACACCGGCAAGGAATCCCCAGCGAAGTGCCGCGTGGTGCAGGATGGCTCCCATCACACGCCTGTATATCCTGGTGACAAAATCTTCCTGCTCTCCGTGCGAACCTGCGTTGGAGGGCTTCAGGATGCGCACTGCGGCCCAGGGCGTCACAATCAACGCGACAAGCAACGAAAAGACCATGGCAGCGGTGGCCCCGATTGGGATCGGCCGCATATAGGGACCCATCAGTCCGCCGACAAATGCCATCGGCAGGATCGCGGCCACCACGGTAAGAGTGGCCAGTATCGTCGGATTGCCCACTTCGTCGACGGCTTCGACCGCGACTTCAAACGGCGGGCGTGCGCGGTTCGCGGGCATACGCCAGTGACGGACGATGTTCTCCACGATCACAATAGCGTCATCCACCAGGATGCCAATCGAAAAGATCAGGGCGAAGAGCGTGATGCGGTTCAGAGTATAACCGTAGAGGTAAAACACGGCCAACGTGAGCGCGAGAGTTACCGGGATGGCCAGGAAAACGATCAGAGATTCGCGCAGTCCCAACGTGATCGCGATCAGGAGGCTCACCGAGATCACCGCGATCAGCATGTGCAGCAGCAGTTCATTCGATTTCTCGGCGGCGGTTTCGCCGTACTGCCGGGTGATGTCCAGGTGAACATCGGAAGGGAGCACCGAACCTCTCAGAGGCTCTATGCGTCGCAGCACATTGCCGGCGACTTCCACCGCGTTGGTGCCCTTGCGTTTGGCGATGGAAAGCGTGACCGCGGGCAGGGATTCCTTCGATGCCGCATTTACCATGCGCACATACTCGGTGGGTTCGGCACCGTCGTCCGCGACTTCAGCCACGTTGCGTACGAATACCGGTCTGTCGCCAGCGACTCCCGCGACGATGTTTCGAACGTCCTCCGCGGTACGCAGGAACTCACCCGTTTCCAGCAGGTACTCGTGATTTTCCGAGTCGAAGGTGCCCGAAGGGAGGCGCCGGTTGGAAAGACCGAGCGCTCCCGCGACCTGCAGGGGAGACATATGATAGGCGGCTAGTTTCGCCGGATCGAGCACGATCCGCACTTCGCGGCGCTGACCCCCGATCAGGGTGACGGCCGAAACGTCGGGCACCTGCTTGATTGTGTCGTCGAGTTGCGCGGCAATCCGCCGCAGGTCGAAATCGTTGTACCGGCGGCTGGAGAGCGTAAGCGCGAGGATCGGTACATCGTCGATCGACCTCGGCTTCACCAGCGGTTGGGAGGCGCCTGGCGGGATCAGGTCGGAATTGGCGAACAGTTTCTGATTCAGCCGGACAATGCTCTTTTCCTCGTCCTGCCCGACATAGAAGCGTACGATCGCCATCGACGCCCCCGGGCTCGAGGTGGAGTAGATATACTCCACGCCCGGGATCTCCCAGAGCAGCTTTTCCATTGGCTTGGTGACCCGCTCTTCCACCTCGTGCGCGGAGACGCCAGGCATTTGCACGAACACATCGATCATCGGCACGATGATCTGCGGCTCCTCTTCGCGCGGCAACTTCCAGACGGCGAAGGCCCCGATCAGCAAGGCGGCACAGATCAGGAGAGGCGTCAGCTTGGAGGAGATCCACGCATGGGCGAAGCGTCCCGCCGGACCCAGGCGGCGCGGTTCGCTCATCGACGGACCTCGACTTTGGCGCCATCCTGCAGCCCCGCAGGCACGGGCAGCACCACCTTCTCGCCGGCACTCAGGCCGGACAGCACTTCCACCGAGGCGCCGGTGCGCCGTCCCGTGGTGACCAGCCTGGTGTGCGCTACACCGTCTTCTACAATGAAGGCCGACTGCAACTGGCCTCGTTCCGTCAAAGCTGCCAGCGGGATCGCCACTACCTTTTGGGCGCCGAGCGGGAAGATCGCGCGCCCAAACATGCCGGTCCGCAATTGCGGCGCGGCGGCGAGGTCCAGCTTGACAATATAAGTCCGCGAGGCGGCATCCACCGACGGCACGATCTCGGAGACCCGCGAATTCAGTCTGCGGTCCGCATCCAGCACGGCTTCAATTGCCTGGCCGGCTCGCACAGAGGGCAGCTTCGACTCGTCTACGGAAACTTCCAGGCGGTAGACCCCGTCCTGCTCGAGTGTAAGAAGCGGAGAGCCGGGGGCTGCCAGATTACCGGGCTCGACCGTTCTGGCGATCACCACTCCTGAGAAGGGGGCCGCCAGCTTGGAATAATCGCGCATGATCCCGGCTGCGCGAATTTCCTGATCTACGGTCGCCATCCTGGAAGTTACCTGGACTCGTATCGACTGCGACATCTCATAATTCGCCTGGGCCGACTTGAGCTTCGCCGAGGCTTCGTCCAACTCCTGGTTGGAAATTGATTTCTTCAACGCCAGCTCTTCCATGCGTTTGAAAGTGGTCTGCGCCAAATCGAGATTGGCTTTGGCGGCAGCGGTGGCATGCTCCGCTTCCGGGATGGCGCTCTCGACCTCAGCGCGGCCAGCTTCGGCCCGTCGTAAGTTCGCATCCAGGTCTCGCGCGTCCAGAGTAATCAACTCCTGCCCCTGGTGAACGTGGTTGCCGATCTGTACGTTTACCTGCTGTACGTAAGCCATTACTTTGCTTGAAATGCTGGTGGAGGTGCGCGCGCGAACCGTACCGGTGGCTTCGTAGCTCGCCGGCCATTCTTGCGTGGCAACTTCCGATGTTTGTACCGGAATGGGCGAAGTTTGGGCTTGTGCGGGGCGGCGCGGCGGTTCATTTCCGCAGGAGCTCAACAAAAAGACGGGGATAAGAAACAGGCAATTGGCTTCATTAGTTCAGGACCTCCGAATCCACGTTGAGACGTCCCGCGGCTAGTTCCAGCATGGTGGCCGCAAGGCGCTGATCGTGGATCGCTGCCAGAAAGCGTGTGCGGCTCTCCAGTACAGCGGTTTCGGTGCGCAGGAGATCGGTTACATTGTTCATCCCGGCTTCATAGCGGTTCTGGGTGATCCGCAGGCTCTCCTCGGCCTGCGTAACCGCCGCCCCGGCGACCTCGATCCGCTGCTGAGCCGCCTTGAGCACCGCGTAGGCTTGACGCACCTGCAGCCGGATGGCCGAATCCGTACGCTGCTCATCGAATTCGGCGCGCTTCACCAGATATCCGGTTTCCGCGATGTGAGCCTTGTCGGCCGACCCGTTGAAGAGATTCCAGCGAAGCGAGACCGCTGCCAGCCAGTTGGCTCCGCCGCGATCGAAAAACTGTTGGCGATCCGCTTCGAACACACCACGAAAGCTGACTTGTGGCAGCATGGCGCTATGCGCGCTGTCGGCTTGGGTCTGCAGAAGACCGAGGGCCAGGTGGGTCTGACGCGCTTCGGGGCGGGCTGCAGAAGCAGAGATCTCCAGATCATCCAGCGTCAGATCCGGGAGGGTAAGTGCCTCCAGAGGGGTCGACAGAGTGTGAGGTGTATCCAGGGGGAGGCCGAGCGCGTCGTTGAGCGCTGATTTGGCCACATCTATATCCGAGGTCCGATTGATGCGCTGCTCGGTGACCGCGTCCAGGTGCACGCGGATGGATAGGACGTCAACATCAGTGGACATACCGGCGGCGCGTACCGCTTCGGCGCGTTTCAGGTCGGCTTCCGCGGAGCGAACAGCCTGCTCTGCGGCCTTCAGGTTCTCCGCGCCAGCACAGCATCGTAATATGCGCGCGCCGCTCCACCGATGACCGACATTCGTACGAGGCGCTGCTCTTCGCACGTCATGTTTCGAGCCAGTTCCGCCGAGTTCACCGCGTTTCGTGTTTGGCCGGCATCATATATAGGCTGATCCACAGTGAGCTGGGATTGAAAATTGTTGAGAAAACCGGGACGGTTCAGGGGGCCGATTGCGAAGTTCTCAACGCCAAACTGGTGTTGGGTCAGCAACGAACTGAAAACAAAGACTGGGTTGTTGCTGCGCGCGAACGTTTCGGAGTAGTTGACCTTGGGGAGCATGCCTCCACGCGCTTGCGCGATTCGGGCCTGTGAAGCCCGCGCTCCAGCGGCAGTCCCGGCGATTGCCTTATTTTCCCGGATGGCGAGCCGGACGGCGTCGCGGAGCGACAGTGAATCCTGCGCCAAAGCGGGAAGTGCGAATAAAGATGCCAGCGTGGGCCGCGACTGCATGGTCCATCTATGAAGAAATCCTGATTTGCGGCCGATATGTTTCCAGAGGTCGACCAGACACATCCATGTCACAATTGGCGTCTATCCGGCTCGAAATACTCGCGATGTTGTTCGCCCCATTCTTGAGCCTCTCGTTCATCGCGACTTGCAGTTTTGTTCGGCCCGCATTTGCCCCAATCTGCAGAAAGAGGCGGACTTGGCCTTTACCTGGCGCGCCCCGGCATGAGGTTGAGATTCATATGGAGGAGGAAGACGCATGAGGACACCGTGAAGCTGCCTTGCCCAGTGTTATCATTTCCGGCATTCTGTTCGCAGCCTGCCTGGGGCTCTATCGATTCGTCGATCGAATCGACTCCGAGGTTCGCCGCGGCTAATCTAATCAGGCCGAGGGAACACCGAGTTTCCGCAGAATCGTGATCACCGGGCACCAGTTGGTAAACGCCGATTGAAAGAGGTTCAGCCCTACAAAGGCGGTGAACAGAAACCAGTTGGGATTCACCCAGTAGCCCATGGCTACGCTGGCCATCACGAAGAATCCGCCGATCATGCGGAGGTAGCGATCGATATGCATACAGCCTTCTTTCTGCGATTCACAACGAAGTAAACGATGGGTACCGTCATGCGCGAAAGCGCGAGAGAGGCCACTTCACCGGCCATCAGGGCGATGGCGAGCCCCTGAAAAATGGGATCGAAGAGAATGATGCCGGCGCCCACCACAACCGCCGCCAAGGTCAAAAGCATTGGGCCGCCTCGATCACGGCGGCATCCAGTGCCATGCCCTCCTGCAATCGCAGCTCGATGAATCTACCAGGATGATTGAGTTGCGCACCACAATGCCGGCGCCGCTATGAAGCCGATCATCGAAGTGGCGGTGAAGAAGGCGCCCATCGGCAGTAGGGGTTGCGTTCGATCCAGTGCTTGTATCTGCGACTTCTCATCCACACACAGGACCAGGGCCCGATCCGGTGGGTTCAAATACAGCCCGACGATATCGCGAACCTTATCGATGAACAGCGGATCCTTGGAAAGTTTGAAAGTCTCGCTGCGGTGTGGCTGTAAGCCAGACGCTCGCCAGATGCGGCTGATGGTACTGCGGCTCAGACCGGACTGTTGAGCTAAGGATCGGGTGCTCCAGTGCGTCGCGTCGCGCGGCAACGATTCCAAGGTAGTCGTCAGAACCCTCTCCACGTCTGCATCGCTTACCTTGCGTGGGGTGCCCGGCGGTGGGACTGAAGCTAACGCCGTTTTATTGCCCTCATCACGAGCAGTGGACGGAGACCGATAGGTCTACGCTGCGCGACAAGGCAGGAGCCAGATCTTTCAGAAAGAGATTCGTCGGTCAAACTCGCGGCTCGCTCGTTCAGTCGTGGCGTAACGCGCTCATCGGATCGATGCGTGAAGCGCGGCGTGCCGGCAACCACCCCGCGACGAGAGCCGTGAGGCCCAAGGCCGCGGCCGCCAGCGCGAATACCCCAGGATCTGCAGGTGTGACACCGAAGAGCATCTTGCCTGCCAGACCGCTCATCGCGCGGGCACAGGCGCCGCCGATGACCACGCCTGCGACCAAAATGGCGGCCACATCGCGCAGCACGAGCGCAACGATATCGCCGCGCCCTGCGCCCAGCGCCATGCGAACGCCTAGTTCGTTGATCCGCCGCGAGACCTGGAACGCCATCATCCCGAACATCCCCAGGCAAGCGATGATCAGCGCCAGCAGTCCGAAGAATCCGGCGAGGGTTGCCAGAATGCGTTCGTTCACGATGGTCTGGTCGACGATTGCCGAGTAGCTGCGCCAACGGCGCAAGCGCAGTGAAGGGTCTACCTCCCTCACGAGACGTTCGAGCGACGGGACCAGCCGGGTTGGGTCACCCGCGCCAGCGAGCACTAGGTAGTTATAGTTCGACGGCTGCTCGCCTTCCCGTTGCGTCCAGGGGATGTAGAACGTCCGGGGAGCAGCATCGCGGAGATTCCTATACTTGGCGTCGCCCACCACGCCGACGATTTCGTACGTGACGCCGTTGGAGGTGAGCCGGCGGCCAACGGGAGACGCCGACCCGAAGAAAGACTCCGCGAATCGCTGGTTGACGATCGCAACCTTCGCACTCGTGGCCGTATCTCGCAGACCAAAATCCCGGCCGAGAATTCGCGGTATTGCCATAGTGGCGAAATACCCGGGAGAAACCGCGTTGAGTGTGGATGTCTCGTCCTCGTCGGGACGGAACGTGTAGCCATCCACTTGCACCTTTCGCGCCCAGAGATTGCCCGCTATGGCGAGGGTCTGGGCTGCGCTGGCTTTGTTCACGCCCGGCATGGCGGCCAGGCGTTCGAGAAGCGCCGCACGGACTGCGAGACCGCGCGCCGCCGGATAGGGTTCGCTGCTTCGCACGTTCAGGGCGAGCACACGTCCGGTTTGCAATCCGCGGTCTACGCGACGGAGTTGCTCCAAGGTTTTGAGGAACAGCGCCGCGCCCACCACGAGAACCATCGACACGGCCACCTGCGCGATCACCAACCCCCGGCCGAGCCGCAGATGGCCGCCGGTCCGGACCTCCCTCAACGCAGGTTGGAGGCTTCCGCGCAACGTGTGGATACCGGGGGCGAGGCCCGCGAGTAGGCACGCCAGAATAGAGATGACGCAAGTGAAAGCCAGCACACGCCAGTCCGTCGCCACATCCAGCGTCAGTCCGCCGCCGCCTGCCAGCATGTTCACCAGTACCGCGCTGAACCATTGCGACAGGAATAGCCCGGCGGCGGCGCCGAGCGCGGCCAATAGCAGGCTCTCGGCCAAAAACTGGCGGAAAAGCCGCCCGCGGCCCGCCCCGATCGCCAGCCGGATCGAGATCTCGCGCTGCCGCGACGCCGCCCGCGCCAGCAGCAGACCGGATAGATTGGCGCAAGCCAGCACCAGCACCAGCCCCACAATGCCCATCAGGACAAACAGCGGCTCCGAGAAATCGTATTGCAGAGCGCTGACGCCGTTGTGGGCCGGGAACGCGGCGGCGCGGCGTTGCAGCATCGCGGCGCGATCCTTTTCGGACTCCCGGGCGGCCAGGGCCTGGTTGAATCGATTCCAAGCGACCTGCACTTCCGCATTCACTTGTTCCACGGTCGCTCCGGGCCTCAGCCGCGCAAGCATGCTCAGATTGTTGTTGGTCGGATCGGCCCTCTCCTCTTCGCTGAGCATCGTGGTGAGTGGCAGCATGAGGTCGGGTGCCCAACCGGGCCGCGTTCCGACGAAGAGCGGAGGCGCCACGCCGACGATGGTGAAGACCTTCTCGCGGATGGAGAACTGCTTGCCGATGACGCCAGGGTCTCCTGCGAAGCGTCGCCGCCAATAGCGGTAGCTGATTACCGCGGCGGCCGATTCCGGCGCAATTACATCGTCCGCTGGTGTGAGAAGTCTACCCGCGGTGGGCTCCACACCCAGCATGGAGAAGTACTCTCCCGACACCAGATCGGCCTCCGCCACTTCATCCGAACCGTCGATAACGATGGTTGGCTGGCTGACCTGATCCGCGGCCGACACGGAGATCGACTGCAGGCCGTTTCGGAAATGGTGGAACAGTAGGTAGGACACCGAGGCGGGCTTGCCCTCGTCCCGTAATCGCGTGATGAGCACCAGCCGGTCCGGCTCTCGCACGGGAAGGGACCGCAGCATCACCTCATTGATCAAGCCGAAGATCGCGGTGTTCGCGCCGATCCCCAGAGCCAGCGACAACACGGCCACAGCCAGAAATGCTGGGCGCCGCCGCAGCCCTCGCGCCGCGTAGCGTACGTCCTTGCCTAGATCTTCCAGCCAGCGGCCACGGATATCACGGCAATCCTCTTTCACCTGCTCGATCCCCCCGAATTCCTGCTGCGCGCGCAGCCTCGCCGCTTTCGGGCTCATGCCGGCTGCGATATACTCTTCCGCGAGTTTGTCAAGGTGATACCGGAGCTCAGAATGCAACCGGGCTTCCGCGCGTTTCTTTGCGAACCACATGCCGGCCTCCTATTCCGCCGTGCGCAGGATCAGCGTGACGGCTTCGGAAAGGCGATCCCAATTCGCCGTTTCCGCCTCCAGTTGTTTGCGTCCAAGCCGCGTCAACGAGTAGAACTTCGCTTCCCGACCGGTCTCGGCTTCCCCCCATTCAGCGCGCAGCCAGCCACGTTTTTCGAGACGATGCAGCGCCGGGTAGAGTGAGCCCTGCTGCACCTGCAGCACATCCCGGGAAATCTGACGGATGCGCTGCGCGATGCCATACCCGTGAAGCGGCTCGAGCGCCACGATCTTCAGGATCAATACATCCAGGGTTCCTTGCAGGAGATCGGATTTGGGGGTATCCATGAAGCCTAGCCTTTCTACATATCATGCACGGTGGATATGTAGAATGTCAAGGCCTTGCAAACACGGGCACGCAATTCCTGGCAATCCGCGCAATTTCGGCCAGATGGTCCCTTCGCGGCTAGAAAGCCACAACTGAATGCCGCCGGAAAATCCCTGATCAGCAGTGCGGGGTTAGTCTCCGGTAACGGCGTAGCGTTTACGGACCCAGTTGGGAGGCGCCCACGGCCAGTTCCTCGTAAGTGGGTTGCCGGAAAAGTGCCGCCTAATGGACCGCCCCGGTGTTGTTTCCCCAAGTGCCGTTTTTACGCCTAATGCAAGAGGCGAGCGTCCAGGCACGCGGGCTGCTCAGTTACCGGGAAGCGGCGCGTTCAATTTCATAGAGTACACGACCAAGGTTTTATGAACGAACTGGAAACGACAGCCGCGCATCTCGATCAACGACCCAATAATCCGGGTTGCCGCCTGCCTTTGGGAGCAGCTTCTTGATCAACGGCCAGAAATGACGTCACGGATGCTCGCGGCGGGAGATCCGCAACCATCAACCGGACGCGCGATGAACGGCCCTATTTCTAAAGGATGCTTTCCAGGCACAGGACCATCTTAGGTCCGTAAGTCAACCAGGTCAGTGACTGTGGTTCTCGAAACATCTGGTCTGTTCTTGAAGTGGAGGACGGTTCTTGCGCCGGACCTATTGCAATCATAGGGGTGGCACTGCGGCGCGGCCGCAACGGCCGAAAATAGAACCCTCACGCCAAGCGGTAATCAAACTTGGTGTGGAGAACGATATGGGATTCTTACGGCGGAAATGGGTCTGGACTGCGATCGGCCTTCCGATCCTCATTGTCGCCTGGTTGGCTTTTCGCCCTGAGAAGCTCTGGATCAACCAGAGAGTTAACGAGCCTGCCCCGCTCGCGTTGAGGTCCGAGAGCCGGCCGATCTTTACCGGGGAACTGGAGGGAAAGGCGCACCCGACGAGCGGGCGCGCCACGATTTATGAAACCCGTGGCGGCAGCCGGTATCTGCGTCTAACCGATTTCACGACTTCAAACGGCCCCGACGTGCATGTTGTACTTGCGCGGGCGGAGGACCCCTCTCTCGACCAGAAGATCGTCAAGGGCAATCTGGACTACGTTGAACTCGGGAAGCTGAAGGGCAATCAGGGGGCGCAGAACTACGATATCCCGGCAGCGGTCGATTTGCAGAAGTACAACGCGGTGGTTATCTATTGCGAACGGTTCAGCGCCGTATTCGGTGTAGCGCGGGAAGAGTCAGTCTGAAGGACGCTTCCTTCGCGCTGTCCCTCAGAATGTGCCGGACGGCCTTTCGGTGATGCCGCTTCGCCAGCCGCACCTTTGCGACTCACTCACGCGACCGATTGCGGACTGCGCGAACGTTCGAAGCTCTTTCACTCATCGCGGAGGGCGACCAGCGGGTGCACGCGGGTGGCGCGATAGCCCGGGATGGCGCAGGCCGCGGCTGCAACTGCGGACAGCAGCACGGCCACCGTTATAAAGGTAAGCGGGTCGGCGGGGCTGACGCCGTAGACGAGCTTGGACAGGACTCCGCCGAGCGCAAAGGCTCCGGCGGCGCCGACGGCAACACCAATGAGCGCCGGACGCATGCCCTCGGCGACTACCAGACGGACGACGTCGGCGGAGCTGGCACCGAGCGCGATGCGAACGGCGATTTCGTGAATGCGGCTGCGGACGCTGTAGGCCAGAACGCTATAGATGCCGACGGTAGCGAGCAGGAACGCGAGTCCGGCGAGCGCGGCGAATAGCCACATGCTGAACTGATGCTGGGAAAGCGTGGTTGCGACCACCTCACTCATGGTCCTGACTTTGCGAACCGGCAGCGTGGGATCGAGCTTGGCGAGCACGCCCGTGATCGCGGAAGCGAGGTTGGTAACGGGAGCATTGCCGGCGCCGAGGACTACCAGCGTCATGTTGCCCATGTCGTCCTGGCGGTACGGCTGATATAGCATGGCAACGGGCTCCAGCACGTCGAGGCCACGGGCTTTGATATCGCCCGAGACGCCGACGACGGTGCGCAGGATTTCCGGAGTGAAGGAAATGCGGAAACGCTTGCCGATGGCGTTTTCGCCGGGCCAGAACAGACGCGCCATCGCCTGGCTGATGACGACGTTGTTTTCGGTGCCGGAGGTATCGGCGGACTGGAGATCGCGTCCGGCGACAATCGGAATTCCCATGGTGCGGAAGTAGGCGGGCGTGATGCGGCGGACCGATACATTGCGCTGGAGCGCGAAGACTTCGGCGGGCCGGCCTTCGACGGCGATGGGCTGCTCGGAGCCGCCTTCCATGGGCAGGTCGTCTATGCCCGCGACCGACTGGACGCCGGGAAGCGCCGCGACTTGCGGGAGGAACTCGTCATAGAGACGGCTGCGCTGGGCCTTATCGGATGATCTCGGGATGGGCACCTGCATGGTGAGCACATGTTCCGGTTTGAAGCCGGGATCGGTACCGCGAAGCGCCCAAAGCGTGCGGATCATGAGGCCGGCGCCGACCAACAGGATCAGAGACAGGGCGACTTCAGACACGACCAGCACGGTGCGCGTGGCGCGGCCGCCGGAGTAGCTATCGGACTTGCCGAAGCCCTGCTTGAGGGAATCATTGACGTCGCCACGAAGCAGGCGCGCACCGGCAAGGAAGCCGGCGACGAGTCCGGTAAGAACCGATGTAAGGAGCGTAAATGCCAGGACGCGGCCATCCAACTGCACTTCGGTGGCACGGGGCAACTGATCGGCGAGCGCTTTGGTAACGAGCGTCTGTCCGGAGACAGCGACCAGGAGACCGAGCGCGCCGCCGGTTAACGCCAGAATGCTCGTTTCGGTGAGAACGGGACGAAGCACCTGCCGCGAGCTGGCGCCGAGCGCGGCGCGGATGGCGAGTTCCTTGCGGCGCGCAATGGTGCGCGCGAGGACGAGATTGGCAGTGTTAGCGCAGGCGATGAGCAGGACGAAGCCGACCGCGCCCAGCAGAGTCAGCAGCGCCGGGCGCACGCCACCGACGAGACTGTCGCGCAGCTCCGTGACGATGGCGCCCCAACCTTTATCCTCTTCCGGGTAATCGCGGGCCAGGCGGTCGGAGATGACGTTCATGGCGGATTGCGCCCGGGCAACGGTCACACCCGGGCGAAGGCGGGCGACCACGCTCCAGTTATGATTGCCGCGTGTGGCTCTATCCTTTTCGGTCCAGGCGATGGGGATCCAGCCCTCGGTGGACGCCGGGAACCAGGCCTTCACATTGACTTCGGGCGGCATGACTCCGATGACCTGGTAGGTGCGGGTTGCGGTTCGGATCTGCTGTCCCACGGCAGCGGCGGGAGACGCGAAGTGACTGCGCGCATACGCATCGCTGACGACGATGACTGTCTCGCGGCCCGGCTGGCATTCTTCCTGAGTGAAAACGCGGCCGACTTCGGGGGCCTGGCGCAGGACTTTGAACAGGTCCGCGTCGGAGGCGGTGACGACCATCAGTTGGGGGCGGTCGCCGCCGGCGATGCGCAGACCGCGGCCTCCCCAGACGGCTATGGATTCGAAGACATCGTTCTGCTTGCGCCAGTCGAGGTAGTTGGCGGCGGAGACGGAGAACCGCGTCATGCCGGGAAAGGCGGCGGGCGGCGGCACATGCTCGACGGTGACGATAGATTGGGAGTCCGGAAAGGGAAGCGGACGCAGCAGGGCGGCGTTGACGACGCTAAAAATGGCGGTATTCGCACCGATTCCGAGGGTCAGCACCGCCAGCGCGGAAATGGTAAATCCGGGGTTCTTGCGCAGAACGCGAACGGCGTGTGTCAGGGATAGAAGGAAATCTCTCATGCGAATGCTTTACAGGAGGACGAATGGCGGATGAAAGGGTTAGGGGGCAGATGTCCGCGCTTCGCTCGGATGGACAGGGAGGCCTATCCTACGCGATTCATTAATTCGAGTTGGGTCGCTACGGCGACCAGGGCGTCGTCGCGGCCCCAGGCTGCGGCAAGCTGTACGGCTACGGGTCCGGCGGATACGGGCAGGGGAACGGCGATCGCGGGGACACCGAGGGCGGTCCACGGGGCATTGTGGGAGGGGTCGCCGGTGCCATCGAGTCCTTCGGGCGCGGGACCGGCGGCCGCGGGAGTGAGGATGACGGGGTAGTCCCAGAAGATTGAGGAGACGCGTACCTTCATGTGTTCGACGTGGGCGCGGGCGTCGTCATATTCGGAGGGGGCCAATTGCAGCCCTTCCCGAACGAGGGCGGCGAGTTTGCGGCCGATGCGCTCGCCGAATTCTTCGAAGCGAGCGCGCTGGGAGCGGGCGCCTTCGTACTGATTAATGATGCGGGCGGCGGACTGGAGTTTGTCCCACCCGGCGGGCGGATCGATTTCGTCGATGGAAACTCCGCGGGCGCGAAGGCGTTCGACGGATGCGGCCAGAGCGTCGCGCATGGCGTCGCCGGCGGCGATGCGCATACAGGCGGCGCGATGCAGCTCGGCATCGAAACGGCCGCCGAAACCGCGCGACCAGAGTTCGGCCATGTCGGCGGCGGTGGCGGTGAACAGACCTACCGTGTCCAGCGAAGGTGCAAAGGGCATCACGCCTTCGGCAGAGAGCAGGCCGAAGCTGGGTTTGAAGCCGCAGATGCCGCAAAAGGAGGCGGGACGGAGCACGGAGCCGAGAGTCTGGGTACCGAGCGCGAAGGGGACCATACCGGCGGCCACGGCGGCGGCGGAGCCCGAGGAACTGCCTCCGGGCGTATGGCCGGGGAAATTCGGATTGCGCGTGGGAGCAGGATCGAAGGAGGCGAAGGCGGTAGTCCGGGTCTTGCCGAGGAGCACGGCGCCGGTGCGCCGCAGGCTGCCGACGACGTGGGCGTCGAAGGCCCCTTTGCGGCCCTCATAGAGGCGGGAGCCGTATTCGGTGGCGAGGCCGCGAGTCTCGAAGATATCCTTGACGCCGAAGGGTATGCCATCGAGGAGTCCTTCGGCGAAGGGAAATTGAGGCGACACTTCGACCCAGGCGCGAATCTCCCGTTCGCTGAGAGCGATGCGCCGTAAGCAGATTTCGAGCAGGTCGGCGGGAGTCTTCTCACCGGATTTCAGGGCTTGGAGGAATTGAAGCAGCACTACATGGACCAGTCCTCGTTGAAGAAGCCGGCCTGCACGATTTTCCCGGCGAAGCGGGAGTCGGGGGGCACTGTGATGTCCACGATGGCGTAGTCCGGCAGCTTGGGCGTCTGCCGGGCATTGGAGAGGTAATCGGCCTCACGGAAGGTGAAGCCGCTATTGAGCACCACGTATTTTTTCGGATTCAACGGGTTGGGGAAGATCAGGATGGGCGCGTGGGTAGCGGCGGCGTAGCGTTTGGCGCCCAGCACGACGCCGTCCGCGCTCCACTTGACGGGGAGTCGATCTGCGATGCGGGCGAGAATGCGGTTGCTACCCGGGTCGCCCCAGAGCACGAGATTGCTGTTGGCGATATCGGCGTCGGTGACGTCCTTATCGTCACGCACCTGGGCGTCGCCGCGAAACTGGCGATGCCATTCGGCAATGGCGCGCTTCTCTTCGGCGGCGGCCCATTGGGCCACGGCGGGCGCGAGCGGCGTGCCGGTGGGAGAGACGAAGACGAAGCTATCGAGGAAGGCGTCGTCGATGGGGCCCTGCAGTCCGTGGCGCTTGTGCAGGCCGGAGACGGCGGAGGACTCGACGGCGCTCCATTGCGTGCCGGACTTGCGGAAGTGCGCGGTCCAGGAACGATCGGAGCCGGGGATGGGGGCGTCGAGCTTCTGGCCGTCGATGGTGACGACCGGGCGGCGCGCCACATCGAGCGGGCAGGCGCCGGAATCCATGGCGAGGGTGAAGGCGGTGACGTTCGAGGTGGCGACGTTGACGGCGGAATCGCCGGTCAGTTCGGCATCCACGCGGGCGCGCTCCCAATGCTTGACGAGGGCGTCGACGGTCACCCAGTTGGACTGGTTGTAAGTGCAGGGTGAAGGTGGTGAAGCGGACCTTGCGCGGGGTGGGGGTCGCGGCCGCGGGCGGCGATCTCATCGAGCATGCGCTCCACCTGGATTTTGGAATCGGGGTGGAACTTGTGGGCCGTCTGCGGACCTTCCACGCGGACGAGGCGCAGGCCTTCTTCGGCCATGGCGCGCGCCATCATGTCGCCGGCCTGCTGTTGCGGGTCGATCTCGCCGTGGTATTCGATGACGGGCAGGTTGAAGAGATTGGCGGCGTAATCCACGGCATCGTAGTAGTGCCAGAGCTTCTGCTCCCACCAGGGCGGGGCGGAATCGCCGGTGGTCTTGATCTTGAGGTACTGGGCGGATTCGGCGAAGCCCGCGCCGGGCGAAGCGGCGGCCCAGAGGCCGGGATAGTGGGTGGCGAGATGCCACACGCTGACGCGCCGCCCATGCTGAAGCCGCGGACCAGGATGCGGTTTTCGTCGATCGGGTAATTGCGCTTGACGGCGTCGAGCGCTTCCAAGAGGTCCACTTCGCCGGCGAATTTGCTGGCGTTGCAGTAGCGGCCGTAGAGGTGCAGCACGATGGTGTCGCGCGGCGTGAACTCGCCGGCGGACTTCTGGCGGGCGGTGAGGAAGTTGACCTGGGTGAGGGCTTCGTCGCGGCCGTGGAACCAGGTGTCGAGGCGCCAGCGGTGGGGCGCAGTGGGCGAGTAGGAGGGCGGCACGACGAGGCCGTAGGGCTGGACGCTTTTATCGATTTTGGAGACGTAGCCGCGGACTACGAGGCCGGTGGCGGTGGTCCAGGGCGCCTGTCCGGCGGCGAGTTGGGCGGCGCGTTCTTCGCCCTGCTGGAGGAGGAGTTTGGCGGCGGCGATCTCGGCGGGCTTGAAGAATTCGTTGTACTGGAGCGAGAAGCGGACGGCCTCGGAGTAGATCAGGACGTCGGGGAGCAGGGGTCCGGGTTTGAGGTTGGCGATGGAGGCTTGCAGGTGCGCGAGGGCGGTTTCCAGTTCGGCGCGGTCGGCGGCGGGGATGGGAATGCCGTCGGCGGGGATGCGTTTGACGGCGGGTTGGGCGGTTAGGGCGAGGGTGAAGGCCAGGGAGAGGGCGAGGTTCAGGAACCAAACAGGCTTCGGCTTCAACGCAGAGGCGCAGAGAACGCAGAGGAAGCGCAGAGAAGAGCAATACGACGGGGATATTTTCATTGGAGGCCCCAGGTTTCGTTGAAGAAGCCGGCTTGTACGATTTTTCCTGGATAGCGGGGGCCGGGCGGGGTGGTGGTGTCGACTACGGCGTAGTCGGGGAGCTTCGGGGTTTGGCGCGCGTTGTTCAGGTAATCGAATTCGCGGTAGGTGAAGCCGCTGTTGATGACCACGTACTTTTTCGGGTTAAGGGGATTCGGATAGATCAGTATGGGGGCGTGGGTATCGGCGGCGTAACGATTGGCGCCGGCCACGATGCCTTCGGCGGTCCACTTGATGGGGAGTTGGGCGGCAATGCGGGCCAGAATGCGATTGCTGCCGGGGTCGCCCCAGAGCACGAGGTTGCTGGAGGCGATATCGGCATCGGTGACGGCGGTATCCTGACGGACCTGGGCCTCGCCACGGAACTGGCGGCGCCATTCGGCGATGGCGCGCTTCTGTTCGGAGGCGACCCAGGGCGCTACGCCGGGGGCGAGCGGTGTGCCGGTGGGGGTGACGAAGACGAAGCTGTCCATGAAGGCGTCGTCAATGGGACCTTGCAAGCCGTGCACTTTATGGAGGCCGGTGGCGGGTGCGTTATCGGCGAGAGTCCACTGGGCGCCGGATTTGCGGAAGCGGGCGAGCCAGGAGCGGTCGCTGCCGGGAACGGGGGCGGCGAGTTTCTGGCCGTCGATGGTGACGGAGGGCTGACGGGAGAGATCGAGAGGACAGCCGCCCGGGCCCATATCGAGAGAGAAGGCGGTGACATTGGAGGTGGTGACATTGACGGCGGAATCGCCGGCGATTTCGGCATCGAGGCGGGCGCGCTCCCAATGTTGCGCGAGCGCGTCGATGGCCAGCCACTTCATGCGGTTATAGGCGAGGGTCCAGGTGGTGAATTTGACTTTGCGCGGGTAGGCATCGCGACCGCGCTCGGCGACCTTATCGAGGATGCGGTCGATCTCGATCTTGGAATCGGGATGGTAGCGGTGGGGGGTTTGGGGGCCCATGATGCGGACGAGGCGCATGCCTTCGGCGGTGAAGGCGCGCTCCATGACATCGCCTGCCTGCTGCTGGGGATCGATCTCGCCGTGGTACTCGATGGTGGGGACGTTATATAGGTTGGCGGCGTAGTCGGCGGCATCGTAGAGGTGCCAGAGTCTCTGCTCCCACTCGGGCGGCATTTCCTTGAGTCTGAGGAATTCCTTGGTCTCGCTGAAGCCTGCGCCCGGCGCGACGGCGGCCCAGAGCCCGGCGTAGTGCGTGCCGAAGCCCCAGGCGGAGGCGCCTCCCATGCTGAAGCCGCGGATGAGGGTGCGGTTCTCGTCGACCGGGTACTGGCGTTTCACGGCGTCGAGGGCCTCGAAGAAATCGACTTCGCCGGCGAAGCGATTGGCGTTGCAGAAGCGGCCGTAGAGGTGGAGCACGATGGTGTCGCGCGGCGTGAATTCGCCGGGGGAGCGCTGGCGGGCGGTAAGGAAATTGACTTCGCTGAGGGCTTCGTCGCGGCCGTGAAACCAGGCGTCCACGCGCCAGCGATGGGGCGCGGTGGGCGAGTACGAGGGAGGGATGACGAGGCCGTACGGCTGGATGCTCTTATCGATTTTGGAGACGTAGCCGCGCACGACGAGTCCGGTGGCGGTGGTCCAGGGCGCCTGCCCTTCGGCGAGTTGGGCGGCGCGGGTTTCGCCCTGCTGGAGGAGAGTTTTGGCGGCGGCGATTTCGGCGGGCTTGAAGAATTCGTTGTACTGAAGAGCGTAGCGGACGGCCTCGTGATAGATCAGGACGTCGGGCAGGAGGGGGC
Organism: uncultured Solibacteraceae bacterium; assembly: GCA_963792055.1. GTDB lineage: Bacteria > Acidobacteriota > Terriglobia > Bryobacterales > Bryobacteraceae > Solibacter. Next base: position 310,822 of record CAWBUV010000001.1, read on the forward strand.
CGGTCTTCAATTTATCGATGGAGGCGCGCAGGTGCGCCAGTCCGGCCTCGAGCTCGGCGCGATCGGCGGCGGGAACTTCGATGCCAATGGCGGGAACGGGTTTGATGGTTGGTTGGCAAACGGCGGCAACCGCGAACAGAAGTACGCCAGACAGCGTTCTCATATTGGATCTCATTATGCTACAACGCGGGTTTTGGCGGTGCTGCGGACGCGCGCATATTAGAATGAGTCTTCAACATGGCTGTTCAGCCGCAGAGCAAATTCCGGAACGACCTGGCCCACAACTGGCGGGTATCCCTGCGCGCCCGGGGCGTCGCGGTACTGGCCGTGCCGCTGGCTGCGCTGTTCGCGGCACTCTTTTCGATCTACTGGGTGGAAGGCGATGTGCGGAACGCCGACCTGACGGTAATGCACGCATACGCCATGCGCGCGGGCCTGGTAGAGCTTCGGAGTTCTTTGCTGGACGCCCAAACGGCGATTTCCGGCTACCTGGCCACGGCCGACCCGCACTTTCTGGCGGTCTACGAGGCATCCCGGCGAAAGATCGATCAGACGCTTTCGCAGGCTTCCGCCCAGGTACGGGGCGACTCGCAGGGTACGGAATCGCTGGCGGCCATACAGCGGCTCGCAGCGGAAGAGGTGCAAGCGCTGGAGCGGCTGCGTACGCTGGGTCCAGGGCACAGCGCGGCGGAGCTGCCGGACCGCGAGCGAGCCATCATGGGCGACCTGCAGGCCAGGGTGGGGCTGCTGGGAGAACACCAGGAGAGGCTATTCACACAGGCGGGGTATGACCGTGACCTGGCGCGCGGGCGATTGTTCCGCACGGTGATTGTCTGCGGGATCCTCGGCCCGCTGGGCGCGCTGTTCATACACCTGTTGCTGGCCGGGCGCATGGTGCGGCGCGTGCAAGCGGTGGAAGAGAATGCCCGCCGCCTGGCGCACGGACTGCCGCTCGAGCCGCTACCGAAGGGGTCTGACGAGATCGCGGCGCTCGGCGTCCAGTTGGAGGACGCCGCCTACCTGCTGCGGGAGCGGGAGCGGAAACTGCGCATCAGCGAGCGCCGGTATCGCGATTTGTTCGACCGTGCGCCGATTCCGTACGAAGAGACCGACCTGGAGGGCGTGGTGACGCGCTTCAACCAGGCGGTCTGCACGCTTTTGCGATGTACGCCGGAGCAGATGATCGGCCGCCTCGCCTGGAATTTCATGTCGCCGCAGCGGCAGGAAGAGGCGCGCGAAGCCATGATGCGGCGCATACAAACCGGACAGGAGGCGGGACCTTTCGAGTGCGAGTACGTGCTGGACGACGGGACGCGGCTTTCGGTGGAGATCCGCGAGAATCTGATCCGCAACGATCGCGGGGAAGTCACCGGAACCATACGCAGTCTGCTGGATGTGACGGAGCGCAACCTGGCAGCCGTGGCCGCCCGCAAGGTGGAGCAGTATGCCATGGAGTTACGCAATAAGAACGAGCAGTTGGGCCGGGCGCTGGAAGCCGCGCGATCCGCCACGGTGGCCAAGAGCCGCTTTCTGGCCAGTGTCTCCCACGAACTGCGCACGCCATTGAACGGCATCATCGGCTTCAGCGAGTTACTTCACGATGGCAAGCTGGGGCCGCTCACCGAAGATCAGATCGACGTACACGGCGACATACTCAACAGCGCGCGCCACCTACTCCAACTGATTAACGATGTTCTCGACCTTTCCAAGGTAGAGGCGGGGCGGATGGAGTTTCACCCCGAGCGGTGCCACGTGGGGACGCTGGCTCATGAGGTGCGGGATGTAGTGCGGCCACTGGCGGAAAAGAAGGGTTTGCGGCTGGAGGTGGAAGTTACTCCCAGCCTGACCGCAAATATCGACCCCGGGCGTTTCAAGCAGGTGCTGTATAACTACCTCTCTAACGCAGTCAAGTTCACTCCGAGCGGAGGGAGCGTGACGCTGCGCATCGCTCCGGAAGGCGATAAGGCATTTCGCCTGGAGGTGGTGGATACGGGAATCGGGATCGGCGCCGGAGAGCTGCCGCGGCTGTTCCAGGAGTTTTCGCAACTTCCCAACAGCCGGCAGGCGGAACAGGGTACGGGGTTGGGACTAGCCCTTACGCGTCATATCGTGGAGGCCCAGGGAGGCTCGGTTGCGGTGCACAGTGAGCTCGGCCGCGGCAGCGTGTTTTCCGCGATATTACCTTTGGATAACCTAGTAAGTACTAGCGCTTAACACTCTGCGGCGATTGCCATACACTACGCTACACTTGAACTTACTATGGCCGGGGAGCCGATCCTCATTGTCGACGACACGCCCGTAAATCTCAAACTCACCCGCATTCTATTGGTGAATGAAGGTTACACGGTGCTGACGGCGGCCAGCGCCGAGGAGGCCCTGGAAATTTTGGGCAACCACCATCCCCGGCTGGTTCTGGCCGACATACAACTGCCGGGAATGGACGGGCTGGAGATGACCCGCCGCATCAAGGCGGATGAGCGAACGCGCGATATCGCGGTGGTCGCGCTGACGGCTTTCGCGATGAAGGGCGACGAGCAGAAGGCGACGGACGCGGGGTGCGACGGCTACATCACCAAACCGATCGACACGCGCATGCTGGGCAGCCGGATCCGCCAACTGCTGGACCAGCGGGCCGAGTCCCGGCCTACGGCGGAGGCCCGGACGGCCACGGCGGAGACCATTTCGACCACCGAGATGAAGGAACTGCGCCGGCGTTTTCTGCACGAGGGCCAGGAACGCGCGCGCCAACTGCTGCTGGATCTGGACGGGGCGTTCAACGCTAACGATGCGGCCCGTGCCACGCACCAGTGGGTGGGGGCCGGCGGACTGCTGGGCTATACGGCGCTGGCGCGCCACGCCCGCGAGGTGGAGACACTGCTGCTGGAACGTCCGCTGGATACCTCCCAGGTACGCGAATCGCTGACCAATCTGCTGCTCGCCTTCAGCACGCCGCCGGAAGCGGTGGACGCTCCCATGCCGGACAGCATCGTAGAGGCGCTGGACGGAAAGTGCGTCGCCATCGTCGGCCTGCCCGCGATGGAAACAGAACGTCTCTGTGTGGCGTTGGAGCGCGCGCAGGCGCGGGCGATTCCTTTCGAGCTGAACCATGCTCCGGATGCCATCGCGCTGACGCGCTGCGATCTGTCGGTGACCTACGTACGGCCGGGCAGAGGCGATTCGCCATGGCTGCATCCCGGCTCCAGCATGGCAATTCGTCCCACCATCCTGGTTGGCCACCGCGACGACTTGGCGGAACTGGATCCATCGATACAGGCGGCGGCGGCCGATTTCCTGATGGATAGCTGGCAGCCCGAGGAGGCGCTGGTGCGTCTCAGCCTGGCAGTGGCGCCGCGCGCCCATCGTAAGGCGCTGCTCGCGCCGTCCCTGCCGGCAGGCGGACGCATACGGGTGCTGGTGGCGGATGACGATTCGATCGTGCTCTCGCTGGTCCGCACGGCACTGGAGAATTTCGGCATGGAGTGTTATCTGGCTGCCGAAGGCCCGAAGGCGTTGGAGGCCGCGCGAAGTCTGCGCCCGCAGGCGGCGATACTCGACGTCAACATGCCGGGAATGGATGGCTATGAAGTGCTGGCCGCTTTGCGGAACGAGAACCTGCCGGTACGCGTCATGCTGCTGACGGCGCGCCAGCAGGAAAACGATGTCATCCGCGGGTTCGCGCTGGGAGCCGACGATTACATGGTGAAGCCTTTCAGCCCCCTGGAACTGGTGGCACGGCTCAAACGGCTCGTCCTACGATGATCTGGCTGGGCGCGCTCAACGTGGCTCTACTGCTGGTGGGCGGGCTACATCCTATTTCTGTTCGTGCTGCTGCTGGTAGTCATGCGGCGCGCCGGTGTGCTGCGCACACGCAGGGCTGCCGCTGCTGCGATTCGTCCCAAGCTCACAGGCGTCGCTGGTTGAATTCCTGGCGGGCGGCACCGACGAATCCCTGTTCCGTAGCCACATTCGAACACACGCCGGCGATATCGCGGACGTGATTCTACTGTTTCAGACTACGGTGGGAGGCAGCGCACGCGACCGGGTTTGCGATCTGGCATTGAAGCTCGGCCTGGTGGAGCGCTGGTACCAGGAAAGCCGTACGCGCGACCTGGTCCGGCGGCGGACCGCCTTCGCGTCACTCGCTTTCACGTGCGTGTACGAGCCTTGCCAGCGGGTGGCGGGGGACCTGCTGATTCGCGCGGTGAATGACAGCGATGAGGAGGTCCGCCTCTCTGCCTGCAGGGGACTGGCGCTGGCCGGGGATGCGGAACACGTTGAGGATCTATTCGCGCTGGCGATCCAGGCCGACCTGCTGACGCGCGTGGTGCTGACGGAACATCTGCGGCCGCACGCGCTGGCGCTGTCGGCGGGACCGGTACAGAAGGCGCTGGGTTCCAGGGATTCGGGCCGTGTCCGCGCGACGCTTGAAATTCTGGTGGCGTGGGAGCGCGCCATCCCACTCGAGAAGCTGTGCAAATTCCTGGAACACGACGACCGCGAAATCCGCCTGCTGGCTTTCCGGCTGGCCTCCTTTGTAGCGATCGATGCCGATAGCCGGCAGGCGCTGCTGCGTGCGCTGCTCGATGCGGATGGCGGAGCGCGCCGGCTGGCGATTGTGGCGGCGGGCCGGCAAAAGATCACCGAAGCGGTCCCGGCGCTGGAACTCTGCCTGAAGAGCGGGGGGCTGGAAGAGGCGCGCCTGGCGGCGTCCGCGCTGGCGGCGATGCCGCCGCAGGGATGGCGGGTACTTCATGAGCGGTGTGCCAGCTCGAATCCATCGACGCAGCTTGCCGCCGAAGAGGCGTTAGTGCGGGCCCGGGAGGCTTCGTAGTGGAAGTACTACCCGACGTGCTGGTTACCGGATTGATCCTGCTGGTGATTGCGCTGGCGGTTTTTGAGGCTGCGGCTTTTTGCGCCCTGCTCAGCGGAGCCTTCGAATTGCGCCGGAATCTGCGAGCGGCCTCGCACGATCTCAGCAGCCTGCTGCTGAAATCGCCCATCGTCCCCGGCGTCTCGGTGGTGTTTGCGGCTCCCGATGCGTCACCGGAGTCGCGCTCGGTGGTCCGCCGGCTGCTGGATTTGCACTTCGGCCGGCACGAACTGGTGCTGGTGCTGGACGGTCCGGCGAACGCGGAGCTCGAACTGTGGATTGACGAGTTTCACCTCTTCCGGCAGGAGCGCATCGTGCCACAGGACCTGCCTGCCGGTGCGGTCCACGGATACTACCTGTCGCGCGATCCGGTTCGCCTGCTGGTGGTGGTGAAGCACGGGGGCGGCGCGGCGGACGCGATGAACGCGGGCGTGAATGCCGCGCAATATCCGGTGATCGGACTGGTGGATCGGGAGGCCGATTTCATACCGGAGCTGCTGCTGCGGCTGATTCGCCCGATGCTGGCAGATACCGGGCGGGTGGTCGCGGTATGCGGGGTGGCTCCGCCGCCACCTGCGCCGGGACTCGCGGGATGTATCGGCGCGATCGAGACGTTGCGCGTGTGGCTGGCGCGCTGCGCTGCTTTCCGCGCGTGGAACCGATTGCTGCCGGTGCCGGGCTCTTGCATGCTGGTGAAACGCGATGCGATCTGTTCGGTGAAGGGATTCCGTGCGGGGCTGGTGGAACTCGCGATGGATTTGCACACCGTCTCGCGGGCCAAGGCACTGGGGTGGCGGGTTGCGTTTCTCGCCGCTCCGGTCAGTTTTCGACCCGCCGCGGGCACCTGGGGAGGTTTGCGCCGCCAGGTAAGGCTGGATCAAGGCCAACTGGCGGCGGCGCTGGGACGTTCCGGCGCCGGGGGCGGCAGCCTATTCCTCGGGCTGTTCTGTCTACGCGCATTGCGGCCGCTGGTGGAAACGGCGGCTTACTTTGTGGCCGGCGCCGGTTGGATCGCGGGGATGGCTCCCCTGCCCTGGCGGCACTGGTGCTGGTGATTGGCAGCGGGGGCGGAATGATCAATTCCATGGCGGCCGTAGTGCTGCGGGAACTGGCTGCGCCGGGCGGCATGTCGCCGGCACTTCTGGCGGCGCTTTTTTTTAGCGCGATCCTGGAGAATCTGGGGTACCGCCAGGTTCGAAATTTCTGGATGATCGCCGGATTTTTCGGTGCGGGAGTTCCCAAAACGCAGAATCGCGGGCACGCTGTCCAGGACTGCGCACCCGCGAAGGAAACTCCGAAGAGACTATTAAGTAGAGGTTACAGTCCCGACTGCTCTTCAAACAGAAGAGTAGTCTTCGTGCCGCCGAGGCGGATTTCCTTGATGGACACTTTGTCGCCGTTGCCCGTGTAGCGGATGGCGGTGTTGTCAAACTTCTTCTCCCCGGTCTGTACTCTTGACAGGAACTTCCACCGACTCTTTGCCGCTGACGATGGTGAGCTTGGAACTCTCGAGGTTGAGCCGGTACTCCCCGGCCTTCAACTGCTTGCCCTCTACCTTGGAAGGTTGGGAAAAGGTGACGCGAAAGCTCTCGGCGCTGGCCACGGCGAGCCCGAGGATGGCGAATGCCAGTACAAATCTCTTTAGCATGAAAGATCTCCTAGAACCGGTAGGTTCTGCGTAATTTCGGGCCTGGTCGGCCCATAAAAGAGTTTAGCACCACTTTATCGTGGATAGTAGTGAGGGCGAGGCTTTTTCTTCAAGGGAGAGATGTTGAGAACGCAGAGGTACGGGGAACTCGGGAAGGTGAATTCGACGCGGAGACGCGGAGGCGCGGAGACCGGCGCGGAGAAAAGATGGGAGGACATTTTGGATTCGGTGGAAGTTCGGGGCTGCGGATTCGACGAGGGGCTTTCAGCGCGGAGAAACATGAGAGCGCGGAGATGGAGGCCTTGGGCGAGCTTCGCTCGGCTTGTCCGCGCTTTCGCTCGGATGGACAGGCCGGGAGGCCTATCCTACGAGGTACGGGGCGGGCGGTTGCTTGTACACTGATAGTTCATGGATTTTCCGCCACTCCATCTGCAACGAGGCCTTCGATAAGTGGCCGTTCGCCGACGCCTGCAAGGCGATCCGCAAGGCCGGATATACGGGGATCGAGATCGCACCCTTCACGCTGGCCGAAACGCCGGCGGAGGTCACCGCGGCCAGCGCGCCGAATACCGCGACATCATGGCGGCGGAGGGCCTCACGTTCGTCGGACTGCACTGGCTGATGGCTCAGCCCGAAGGGCCTGCACGTCACGGGTCCCGATGAAGGACTTGCGGCGGCGGAGTTGGGAGCACATCCGCGCCCTGATCGATCTGTGCGCCGATCTGGGACCCGACGGCGTGCATGGTGTTCGGCTCGCCCAAGCAGCGCGAGACTACCGGCGGGCTGACGCGCGAGCAGGCCACGCGCAATTACATCGATGGCCTCGCCTCGGTCGCACCGCAGGCGGAGAGCCGCGGCGTCACGCGTGCTGGTCGAGGCGCTGCCGGTCGGCGCAGTGCGACGTGGTGCAGACGCTGGCCGAAGCCGTCGGCATCGTGCGCGAAATCGACAGCCCCGCCATTCGCACCATGTTCGACGTGCACAACGCCATCGACGAAGCGGAGCCGCACGCCGCGCTGGTGGACCGCTACTTCGAGTTCATCCGCCACGTCCACGTCAACGAACTGGACGGCCGCCACTGCGGCGCGGGCAACTACGATTTCAGGCCGGTTCTCGAGGTGCTGCAGCGCCGCGGGTACGCGGGCTGGGTCTCGCTCGAGGCCTTCGATTTCACGCCCGGCGCCGAACGGCTGGCCAACGAATCCCTCCGCCATCTCGAAAATCAGATCGCATCAACTTCAATCATGAGCCACTACGTTGTCACCGGAGGAGCGGGCTTCATCGGCTCCGCCATCGTGCGCAAGCTGCTTGCCGAAGGCGCCAGCCGCGTCGTCGTCATCGACAACCTGCTGACGGGACAGGAGCGCAACCTGGAAGAGATTCGCTCGCGCATCGATTTCCAGCGCGCCGATATCCGCAATTACGAAGAGATCGCGCCGCTGATCCGCGGCGCCGCGGTGGTCTTCCACGAGGCCGCGATTCCTTCGGTGCCGCGCTCCATCGACGACCCCGTGCCATCGCACGAAGTCAATATCAACGGCACCTTCAACGTGCTGCGCGCCGCCCAGGAGGGCGGGGCGGGACGCGTGGTCTACGCCGCCTCCAGTTCGGCCTACGGCGATACCGAGGTGCTGCCCAAGGTGGAGACCATGACCCCGCGGCCGAAATCGCCCTACGCGCTGCAGAAGCTGGTGGGCGAATATTACGCCAGCATCTTCTCACCGGGTGTACGGCCTGGAGACGGTGTCGCTGCGCTATTTCAACGTGTACGGTCCGCGGCAGGATCCCTCGAGCGCCTACTCCGGCGTGCTCTCGCTCTTCATGACGGCGGTTCTGGACCGCAAGGCGCCCGACCATTTTCGGCGACGGCGAGCAATCGCGCGATTTCACCTTCGTGGAGGACGTGGCGGAACTGAATCTCAAGGCGGCGCGCGCCAAGGGCGTCTCCGGCAACATGTACAACGCGCGGCAACGGCGGCCGGATCACGCTCAATCAGGCGTGGGAGCTGCTGCAGAAACTGGAAGGCGTCGAGATCCCGCCGATATACGGCCCGCCGCGCGCGGGCGACGTGCGCGATTCGCAGGCCGACACCACGCTGGCCGTCCGCGACCTGGGCCACGCGCCGCGCTACTCGTTTCGAGGAAGGCATGCGGATCACGCTGGAGTGGTACCGCAAGAACCGGTGACCCCTCCGCCGGCGCAACGCGTGGAGTTCGGACTCGGCCTGATCGGCATCGGCAAGCCGTGGGGTTTCGTCAATTCCGAGGTGCCGGGCGAATCGCAGGCAATGGCCCTGCTGGAGAGGGCCTTCGTGCTGGGCGTGCGCTACTTCGATACGGCACCTTCATACGGCAGCAGTGAGGAGCGGCTTGGGCGGTTCCTCGCGGCGCTGGCGCCGGGGGAACGGGCGGCGGTGCGCATCGCCACCAAGTTCGGCGAGCACTGGGACGGGTCCAGAGGGGAGCCATTCGTGGACCATTCGCTGGACGCTCTGAAGCGCAGCCTGGATGGCAGCATGGCGCGCCTGGGCCGGATCGATTTTCTGCAACTCCACAAGACGACTCCGGAGGTGCTGGCTTCGGGCGACCTGGCGCGAGCCTGGGAATATGCCGCTTCGCTCGGCATCACGGCGATCGGCGCCAGCGTCAGCGATCTGGAATCCGCCGGCCTCGCGATTGCGGACGGGGCGTACGGCATCCTGCAGTTTCCCTACAATGCGAGCCAGCAGAACTTCGGCGGAGTGCTGGATCGGGCCGCCGCGCGCGGTATGAAGCTCGCGATCAACCGCCCGTTCGGCATGGGGCGCACTGCTGTATGAGAACCGCGAGCTGACGAAGGCAGACGCCTTCGGTTTCATCCTGGAAAGGCGGTTCGAGGGCGTCGTGCTGAGCGGCACGAAGTCGCCTGAGCACCTGCAGGAGAACTGGGACGCTTTTGGTGAGGCAGACCGCCGCCGGAACGCGGGCTAATCGGCAGGAAAGCTGCAATCCGCCGCGCCATTATCCCATTCGGTCTCCAACATACGCGAGTATTCTCCCGAAGCGTAGAGCGCGAACCGGAAATTTGCCGCGGGCAGGCTTTGGTACGGTTCCGTCTCCATGTAGCAGCGGTAGAGGAAATCCGGATACTTGTGGTAGCTGCGCAGGAAATCTTCATTGAGCGATTCCATCGGGGGTGGTTGGACAAAGACGGCATTCATCCCGATGGCACGCGAGAAGATCGAGGCATAGTCCGCTACGCCCCAGCGTGTCAGCTTCTCCTTCACCGGCTCCGGCGGGTTCCGGGTCAACAACTCCGCAAAACTGGGACGCCTGATTTCCATGGCGGCCAGTTCCGGCTCGCGCTGCGCCCATTCCAGACATTGATCGAGCCAGCGGAACACGTCCTTACCGAGGTAAAAGAGCATCCGCATTTCCGCGTACCGCCCCAACAGCAGGCGCCGTTTCAGACCCTCCCGATCGGCGCCCTCGTCCGGGATCAGACCCGAAAGCATGAGTGAGGCTTTGGAACTTTGGAGCAAGGTCGAGGGTTCGACACGCTCGTTGAATGGATGAAGGATGAGCGGCGGCAATTCCCAAACCCGCTCGCCGAGAATACCGATCGCCGGTGACATTTTGCTCCCATTCTCTTCTATCGGCCATCGCTCGCGGAACTTGATGTTTGCGCTTCAGAATGCTGCGTTGTTTCCTGCTTTAGGTCCATAACGAAAGAGATTATGTTCATACTGCTGCCCCCGTACTATTCTGATTTTGGGTTTGGTAATGGCGATTTCGCGGCGCTTTTTGAAGGCCTTACAATCCGAGGACCGTGGGCAGGATGTTGCAGAGTATTGCCTGCTCACGGCCTTGGTCGCCTTGATAGCGGTCGCGGTTCTCATTCACCTTTCCGGCGGAATGTCGGCACTGTGGAGCGACGCCAACACGTCGCTGACGGCCGGCAGCGCCACCAGCTCCAGCACATCGACCGGGACGGGCACGGCTAGCACGTCGGCTCATTAGACTCCTCACAGCGGCACACCGCCGCGTGCCCGTACTAGCGCCCCCAAGCCCGGAAGCAACAAAGCGGCCCAAAGCGTTTCGGGCGACGTCGGGATCGCCGCCCGAGACAAACTTACCGAGCGTTGTTCGGAAACCCCGGAAACGCTGCGGCTCGGGAATCTCACGCGGCCCTTCGTCATCGATGTCCGCCCAAGGCGGGACCAACGGCGAGCCGCTGGGAGAGGCGCTATTCGATGCCGATGTTCCCACCGCCTAAAGTCCCCCTCTCCGGGGCGCAGGCGGCTTGTTGCCATACGCCAATATTCGCTTCTGCACGACTGGAAGCTTGGAGACCCACGTTTCATCTTTCAGCAAAGCAGGCATCCAGGCGCCGCCCGTGCCTTCTGATAGGGAGGCGATGTACTCGCCGAGACGGGGCGCCGCAACTGTCAAGGAACGCCTTGCCAATAGTAATGCACCGTAGAATCCAGGAGGCGTCTTCTTCCAATCCGGAGCATTGCGGAGTTCCGTGATGATTTGGTCCATCACCGGGATGTGTTCATCTGGTTGCAGAGCATCGATCGCTGTTCCAGCCTGCGACCGAGTGGACTCGCGTTACCTTGAGAAGAACTTCAAGGGCGTTCGCTCCTCTTGCCGACAGACCGGCAGTCCTATAGGCGAGCGCCCACGCTGTCCCGGCTAAGATATACCGCCGGCCGGAGGTCGAGCTCGGTCAGATCGGGCGGAAGAGCAGCCCAATGAAATAGGAAATCCGTGTGTTTTGCGATTGATTGCGGACATGTTTCTCTGAATTTCTCTCGGTCGTCCCTGAGCAGTCGGACGCCAAATCGCGGCGGCGCTTTTGGAGCGTTGCGGAGCCTGCCCTACCATTGCTCTACGGAGAGAAACACTCCCGCCGGTGGATGAATGCCTATGAGGTCAGAAATCATGCGCCAGATCGTTGAGACCATCGAAGCCGACGTCCAGTCGAGGCCATCAGCGATCGAATTTGAAATGGCCTACCAAGCTCGCATCGCGATTGACCGGATCAAATTCGCCATCAAGCACGCCGATCAGTTTGGTAAACCGTGCGACGCCATGAGGGAGGCCGGAATGCAATTGCTTGACGCCCTCCAACGACTTGAATCCCTTGACCGGCGCTTTCAAGCTCGATCAGGAATCGCCACGCCGCGAATGAACGGAAATTCGCGGGAGGGCAACCCCAACGCGGGTAGGGAGTGCCAATGAGCAGCGGTGACATTCTTACGAAGCGCGACGTGGCCGAACTCCTGCAGGTCAGCGAACGCACGGTGGAACGATGGATGGCCGAGGGATCGATTCCATATACCCCGCTTCCGAAACGCGGTGCCTGGTCGGAAGCTCGGTTCCTTCGCTCGGAAATCGTCGAGTGGATGCGGAAGCGTACCGTTAAGCCGATCCGCGTGCCTCACGGGGTGGTAAATGCCCAAACCGCGTAGGAAACTGCCCAAAGGCGTCCAACGTCGCAAGAACGGCACGTTGTTGATCTGCTACAAAAACGAGTTCGGCAAGATCAAGCGCGAGAACACAGGTCAGTCCGACGTCAAAGCGGCGGAACTCATGCTCGCTCAAGCCCGCACTGATGTCGCGATGAAAAAGCGATTCGCTGCCCTCGTAGTCGCGAAAGTCCGGCATGCGCAAATCGCGGAGTAGAATGCCCCCGTTAGCGTGGGGATTTGAGCCCATGCGCCGTTCGCCTGTGGGCGCAAGCTCGGAGAGTTCCGGGTTCAGCCGGCCCTGTTGATCGAAGAGTTCCTCCGGCCGATAGCTTCTCAGCCAGTCTTCCAACAGATTGAGGTGCTCGGGATGAGTGGCCGGGTCCGAGAGCGGAACCTGATGCGAACGGAAGGTGCCTTCGACCTGCAGGCCATCGACGACCTTCGGCCCCGTCCACCCCTTCGGTGAATTAAGGACGATCATCGGCCAGCGAGGACGAGCAATGTTTCCATTGACGCGTGCGTCCTGCTGAATCCGTTTGATCTGTTCAACCACAGTGTCCAGTGTCGCCGCCATGGCTTCATGCATCATCGCGGGCTCGTGACCTTCGACGAAGTAAGGTGTCCATCCATAGCCTCGAAGCAACTGCTCCAGTTCCTCACGCGTGATGCGCGCTAGGACTGTCGGGTTGGAGATCTTGTATCCGTTGAGATGCAGGATCGGCAGCACCGCGCCGTCAGTGGCCGGATCGAGAAACTTATTGGAATGCCACGCCGTGGCTAGCGGCCCAGTTTCCGCCTCGCCATCGCCGACTACGCAGGCGACGACCAGATCGGGATTGTTAAACACCGCGCCGAATGAGTGGCTGAGAGAGTAGCCCAGTTCGCCTCCCTCATGGATGGAACCCGGACACTCCGGCGAGGCGTGGCTGGGAATTCCTCCTGGAAACGAAAACTGAAGGAAGAGCTTCTGCAATCCAGCCTCATCCTGGCTGATATTCGGATAGATCTCGCTGTAGCTGCCCTCGAGATAGGTATTGCCCACGACCGCCGGGCCGCCATGCCCCGGTCCGGAGACGTAGATCATATCGAGGTCATACTTCTTGATGACGCGGTTCAAGTGAGCGTAAATGAAGTTCTGACCCGGCGTTGTGCCCCAGTGCCCCAGCAGCATATGCTTTACGTCCGCGAGAGTGAGCGCGCGTTTTAGGAGGGGGTTGTCGTACAGATAAATCTGACCGACCGACAAATAGTTGGCGGCACGCCAGTAGGCGTCGATCCTCTGGAGCAGTTCTGGAGTGAGTACGTTTGCCTTCGGGGCTAGATCCTTATTGCTCGCCACCGCGGGTTTCTTCTGGAGCGAATCAGGTGTCAGGGCGTCAGTCTTCATGTTTCAATCCTTTTCATTCATAACGAGGGTTTGGAGGACACGGCGCACCGATCGTGCAATCATAAGATCTTCATCCGTGCGGATGACGCGTACCATTGCCCGGCTGGCGTCCGTAGAAATCACCCCAGGCGCTTCGGCATTGCGCGACTCGCTCAGCTCGATACCGAGAAATCCTAATCCCTCGCAGATGCGCGTGCGGACCAGTGGCGCATTTTCGCCGATACCTCCAGCGAAGACGAGCGTATCCAGGCCGCCGAGCGCGGCGGCGAAGGAGCCAATCCACTTCTTCGCCTGGTAACAGAACAGCGCCACGGCTTCCGATGCCCGGATATCATCGGCTTCCTGCGCCAGCAACTCCCGCATGTCGGAACTCACCTCCGAAACGCCGAGCAAGCCGGGACTTGTGGTTGACCATTTCGTAAAACTCGTTTGTGGTCATGTGCTCGGTTCGGGCCAAATACGGCGCCAAACCAGGATCCAAATCGCCCGAGCGGGTGCTCATCACCAATCCCGCGGTGGGAGTGAAGCCCATGCTGGTGCCGATGCTTTTGCCATCGCGCACGGCAGCCATGCTTGCACCGTTTCCCAGATGAGCGAGGATGACGCGGCCTGTCGCTGCCGCCGGGTCGTCCAGGCGCGCGAGTTCTTCCATAAGATAGGCATAGGAGAGGCCGTGGAATGCGTAGCGTTGCACTCCCCTCGCGTCGTAGCAACGAGGGATAGGAAACAACTTGGCTACACGGGGCATGGTGCGGTGAAACGCCGTATCAAAACAGGCCACCTGGGGCAGTTCCGGATGGCGCTGGCGGAATGTTTCGATCTGTTCGATTTCGCCAGGCAGATGGTCGGGGTCATATGGGCTGATGCCCCGCAGGTCATCTAGCAGGGCTTTGGTGACCAATTCGGGCTCGGCGTGATGCATGCCGTGGACCACACGGTGGCCCACGGCCTGGACCGAATCGAAACCGTGCTGTCCTTCGAGCCATCCCATCAGGAAAATCGCTGCCGACATGTGGTTGGAAGCGTCGAGACGTTGGGTGTCCCCGTGACTTGTGGCCGGGAGATGGTACGTCAGGGTCGTCCCGCTCATGCCGATGCGATCCACCGCTCCATGAAGCGTTCGCTTCAATGGCTCGCAGCTCTGGTACAACGCGAACTTAATGCTCGACGAGCCGCCGTTGATCGTCAGAATGTGCCGGTTCAGCGTGAAGTGGAGAGAGTTCGCTCTCCGTTAGTGAGTATTCCGCCCCTTCGGGGCGGGGATTTTCAAGGCATAAGGGTCTACCGATCCGATGTGTTTTTGGGCAGAGCGCGAAAGGCGAACTTCCGCGGCCAGCAACATCGTCTCGATGAGCCCACCAGGCTATCCCTCGGCATGGGTGCATCCCTGCAGAGCCCGCTTCCGTTTCACCTGGCAAGGTCATTGTAGCTCTGCTGCTCACGCCGCCTGCTGCCGACGTTGTTGGCGCAGTTGGCGAGCCTCATCCAGTTTGCGATCTCGCGCCGCATGGATCTCAGCCTGCTTCCCCGCCAGCATGTCCGCCGGCGTGATGAAGCCGATGGCGCTGTGCAGTCGCACGGTATTGTAGTGGTCCACGTACTGCTGAATCAGGCGTCGTGCGTCCTCCCGCGTCAGCGGCGTGCCGGGCCGAATACACTCCGCTTTGAGCGATTTGTGCCAGCGTTCGATTTTTCCGTTCGATTGCGGATAGTAGGGCGACGTCCGGACGTGAGTCATGCCCGAGATTCGGATGAATTCTTTGAAATCCCGCGCAATGAATTGCGGACCGTTGTCGGAGATGATCCTCGGCCTCGCCTCGGGGTGCTTCTCCTTGGCTCCTTCCAGAATGATTTCGATGTCCGCCTCCGTCATCGCCTCGCGTAGATCCCAGTGGACGATCAACCGGCTGCAGCCGTCCAGTACGCTGCACAGGTAGTAGAACGTGCCGGAGATGTTGATGTAGCTCACGTCGGTATGCCAGTGCTCATGCGGCTGCAGTGGTTGCTCGAAGCCGGTACCCTTCTTCGATGGCTTCCCCTTCCATTTCCTCAGCAGCCCCGCTTTCCCCAGTACCCGCCACACGCTCGACGGGCTCACCGCCACGATGTCGGCGTCCAGCATCATGAATGTCAGCCGCCGATAGCCCTCCAGCGGATTCTTCAAATGGAAATTGATGATTGCCTGCCTTTCCCAATCCTCGAGCCAAAAGTCCCGGGGAACCCAACCGTTGTGTTCGTTGACGCGACCGTAGCGTTCTCGCCAATCGTAGAACTTGCTTGCAGCCACGCCCAACCATCCAACGAATCGTCCGGCGCCGATCTCACTGGCCTCCGACCAGCGCCGCACGAAATCCACGATCTGATCCCGCACATCGTGCGGTACCCAGACCCTGTTCAGAGTTCCCCAAGTTCTTTTTTTAACGCGATATGCTCCGCCATCAACTCCGCCAGGACCTCGTCCTTGCCCTGCATCTTCTTCTCCAGATACGCGATGCGTTCCTGCTCGGCCTGGTGGTCAGAGCGGGCTTTAGCCTGGAAGGCGGCGGCCCCATTCTCGAAGAACTCTTTCTGCCAACCGTAGAACACCGTCGGCTGCAACCCCAGCTCGTCACAGAGCTTGGAAACCGGCTCCTGCTCCAGCAAATGTCGCCTCAAAGTGGCAACTTTCTCTTCGCCGGTGTAATGCTTTCTTGTTTTCTTCACGTGCTCTCTCCGTTATCTTAACGGAAGAGCGCTTTCTCCACTTCCAGCCGGGGCGGCACAACAACGCTTGGCGTGTTGGGTTTCATGTGTGGCTCATTGGCTTGCCAAACCGAGCGAAGCGAGTTTTGCGGAAGTAGACTTGTAATCCGTATGAAGGATGCTTCGAATCCCCAAACCTTCTGCGATCCGGACGAACATCGGGGTGTTTTCGATGTACACTACCCGTCGAGCCGGCGTCTGGGCGATGTCAAGCGCAAGCCGAAAGATGTCAGGGTCAGGCTTGCGGACATGGACGAAGCAGGAGGAGATGAAGGAATCCACGAATTCGTCCAGCTTAAATTCATGAATCCGATAGTCATTCACTACGCGCGCTTCGTTACTAACGACGACTATCTTTAGGCCGAGCCGGGCTTTGAGCTGTTTGATCAGCTCAATCATCTCTGGATAAGACCTTGATTGCGCGCACATGAAGCGGCGGAACTGAGCGCGGGTGAAAGGGCGTTTTTGGTAAAAGACCACGCACCCTAAGTATTCTTCGAAAGTAAGCTTTCCCTCCTCATGAGTTTCGAAGGTTAATCGATGCCGCTTCTCCATCTCGGCCCACTCCAGCTTGAAGTGCCTGGCCACCCTTCTACGGGCAACGTGATCCCACCCATCGTTGAGCAGGACGCCCCCGATATCCAGAAACAAAGTGGTGATTGGCATCGTCATTGCCATAGAATTCGGCGCGATTCCAGAGGAACGGCAATGCGGGCTGAGTTCGGTATCACGCGCACTGTAAAGTCGGTTGCTGGACGCGAGGCTAATACCCGTGTTCGATACGTATAAGTGTTTGACGAACCGTCCAATTGGCCGCCGCGCTCCATCTCTTGCCGGATTGGGCTGTTACCATCGACGCCGTCCGCGTAGAGTTCCACTCGCGCCGCGACCGGGTCGAGCTCATGTAGGTACACCTCGACCTCAAAGAGGTGTTGCCCCGCGTTGGTCTCAATCCTGGTTGCACTCAGCTTCAGAGTGGGCCACGCCCTTTCCAGCGCGTGCTGCGAATCAACCATCTTCCGGCCCTCGGAGCCTTTGCCGGCTGCACGTTCCCGATAGGTAGCCGCACCCGGAAGGTAGCGCTGCTCCGTATACTCGCGTACTGCGCGGTCTGCGGAAAAGCGTGGTGTCAGGCTCGCCATGCTATTCCGCATCCTCGCAACCCAGGCCGTTGGGATACCTGGCGAAAATAACCCTGCTGATAGAGCAGTCCCACGCCAAATACCGGCACACCCAGGTCGCTGGCGGCTTTTGGCTGATCGCCTGCCACATTCCCGAGGCCTCCCGAGTAGATGGGCAGCGCCTCGCTCAGCATGAATTCCATGCTGAAATACGCGGCGCAGGTCAATGGAGACTCCGAATGGTTGCGGTGAAACCAAGCCGGCGTTTCGGCTGCCTGGCGGCTGGCTTCCAGGAGGCTGTCTACGTTCTTCCGAAAAACGGGATCGCTCAACACGTGCTCGATTCGGTCGCGTGAAGCCGTCTGCAGGACGACCCAGGGGTTGTTTGTGATTTTCCAAAGCTTCGGATCAAGCTGTCGCCACACCTCGTCGGTGGCGTGGTTCCAAGACCAGTGCATGTCCAAGGCAAGTTCCGCCAGAGAATCGAATCCCTCGATCTCTGTAGGCAGGAGGTGGTACATCGGATGGTTTGTGGGGATAAGTTCGCTCATGACTTGTCGTCGTCAAATAGAGTTGCCGCCAGAGTCTGGTTTACTTGCGCCTGTGGTTTCTCCCCAATGCGGCGCTGATGATTCACTCCACGGAAGCTCTCCGCGTAGGCCGGGTGTTCGAGCCTGGCTTTGAGTTCGCCATGCTCGCGACAGGCATTGACGGTTTCGATCACACCCCGCCGAGACCCAGAGGTCCGACTGCTTCAGGGTTCGGGCTCATGACACATCTCGCTGTTTTCAAGACAATGAACTTTAGCGAGACGACGCCGGTGACGCTCGGCTCCAGTGAATCTGGCCTGGAGAAATAGCGTGACCAACTCCCAGGCCAGTGAGTTCCCCGCCACCTGGCCTCCGAGGCAAATCACGTTCATGTCGTCGTCCTCGACACCCTGGTGCGCGGAAAAGCACTCGTGGATCAGGCACGCCCGCACACCCGGCACCTTGTTGGCGCCAATGCATGCGCCCACGCCACTACCACAGACTGCCACGCCCCGATCCACTTCACCGCAAGCTACTGCACGGGCTAAGGGAACGATAAAATCCGGATAGTCATCGTCAGGGTCCGGATGGAGATCGCCAAAATCTGACACTTCATAGCGGGCCTCACGCAACTTTGCGGTCAGATGTTTCTTCAACTCAAATCCACCGTGATCGGCGGCAACACCGATCCGTTTCGGCAAATCAGACATTGGTCATCTCGCTTACCTCAGCTCGCCTGGTTACCGCAGTTCCCGGCAATCGATGCGCTGCCGCACTGGTGTCGGAAGGAGCAAGGATTCCGGAGCCGACGCGATGACAACAGGTGGCGGGCCCGGCGCGTTCAGCGGCCGCCGGTCCCCTTGGATGCGGCAATTCTATCTTTCGCCAATCAGTGCGGGTTCTTCGCGTTCCGCGGCGTGAACGGTAATCCTGATCGGGTTCATCGTCTGCATGATGTCCCTCGCCTTGGCTACCTCATCCGGGCTGCCGTGGGCCAGCAGCAGAAATTTGTCAGCCTTGAGTGCGGCTTCGTACTGGACGATGCTGTTCTTTGGAATACCGATGCTATACAACCCGGCGCCGAGCGCGCTCAATCCGCCCAGTACAACGGCGCCTTCAAGCGCGCCGATAATCCAGGCAACCAATGGGCCGGCTACCAATATCGGCCCAAGGCCCGGTATGGCGAAGAAGGCCGCACCGAACAACATTCCCCATAGACCACCCCAAAAGGCGCCTTGCTTCCCCCAGTACTTCATGCGATCGCCGGCGTTATAATACCCGACGACGTTTTCGTCGGTGTGATAATCCTTGCCAACAATCGACAGTTTCTTCATGTCACACCCGGACTTCTCGAGTTCCTTTACTGCCTCTTCTGCTTGGGCGTGAGTTCCGTAAATGGCTACAACCGAGTTCTTTTCATACATGGAAATTCCTTTCGTCCAAATCTATTTCGCTGCACTTTACCTGAATTCGAACGCCATCGGCGCGACCTCGTGAACAGCTTCTGAGGGACGGCGCACTATTGCAGTCGGCTGCTCCTTGCGATCGCGAACATTGCACAAGAGGAAAGGTGGCTCCCCCATCGAGGAGGGAACCACGCACCCGGGGTCGCGCACGTTCGGAGGTTCGCGACTAGCTGATCGCGATGAGGTCTTCTACCATCGTCACGCCCGGCGCTGCCCACGCTGCATGTTCGGCTTCCTCGCGTTCAACCCAAGAACGCACATGACCGCGCAGAGTCACGCTGCCGTCGGTTGTCTCGACGGTAATGTGTCTGGCGTCCGTCTCTGCGTTACGTTTCAATGCGCATTCGATTTTGGTCTTTACGTCGACGGCGCTGACTCTCGGTGTGACCGTGATTTCATTGGTAATCCACTTCACACCCATCAGCGACCGAACCGATCTCTCCGCCTCTTCTTTCTGGTACTGCCATTCCGTGGTGCCCTTGAGCGTTACGGCTCCATCCGTCACCTGCACCTTCACAGTATTCGGCACTGAGTAGTTCCACGTCAGATGATCCAAGGCGGTACGAGCGATATCTTCATCGGTTCTGCTGGCCGACGAGGGCAGCTCGACTTTGATCTCGCTGGCGACGGCCTTCGCATTGGCAACGCGCATTGCGGCGCGTTCTGCGCCCCACTTTTCGTAAAAGCTATCGACGTGCCCGTCGAGTTCGACAACGCCGCCCTTAACCGAGACGCCGATCTTCTCGGCACAGACACTGGGCTCCCATCGCAATTCCTGCTCAACGTCTGACTTCAGTTGTTCATCGTTCTTCATAGTCAATCTCCTTTTCGGATTATTGCTTCACAACTCCGTTCGGACAGCTACGCAGAGCACGCCTCAACTGATGGGGGCCCCGTGATGCTGGCATGAACAGGGCGACACGTGCAATCGGATGGCCGCAAAGGCGCGACCTAAGGCAGCACCTCCCAACGCCGAGCCTCGACCTCTGCCCTGTTCGCGCGAGATGGCACCGCTAGCCTTCAAATCAATGGCGTGACCCGGGCAACCCAAACGTATACGCACTCCGTCCTGAGAGGGATTGGCCTCCGTCGTGCTGATGATGGGAACTGCGGGAAACACCAAGTACGGTGCACACGGAGAGCCGCAGCACACGGAACGTCGTCAAGTCAGGCTTCCGCATTCACCGAAAAGCACAGCCGAACGAAGGACTTTCTTATGGACACAGTGAAGATCGATGGTGTCCTGCGGTTGCAGGATTTTGGGTTGGAACTGCTGGACTGTGATGAGGCCATCGCGGGATTCGCAAAGCATGCCGAAGCACGAATTGCTCGTCGGGTGGATTGCGCCAATGGTGCTCTCGTGATGTTGATGGTCCCAGACGATCCTGAGTCGGGTTGTTTGTACATCTACGACCCTAGCCGGGAGACGTTCTTCTCCCTCACTTTCCCGATCGATGGACGGTTCGGGGGATTCCGAGAAGACGAATTTGATGGACTGTGCCAAGCGTTTGGGCTAAGAGCCCTTGCAAGCGATCCCTGCGCATTGCGAGCATAAAGGCTCACTCGGTTTCTGGAAAGGCTCTTCCTGCTATCCAGCATGGCGCCAAGATCAGCGCCAACTCAGGTCTCCACTGAGGCCTTTCTATGGATGATGAGATGTATATCTCCGCCTCGTTCCGCTTCCGCCTTAAGTTGCCGGATCGGCGCCGGACGCGGGTTTGATCGGTGGACAGGTATCACCGGATACGTTCGAGTAAGGCGTTGGCTCCAGTGGCCAGCGCATCAACGATGCGCCGCGGCGGCGTTTTGAAAGCAGCATCGTGAACCTTGCTGCGGCTGAAAGCGCAACGGCGATCAATAGCGCCCCAAGTTTGTCGGGGGATGCCGATGCCGCATTCGGAAGCAGCTATATTGAAAGTGCTGCGATTGAAAAGCGCAACGGCTAACCACTCCGCTTTCGTGGCACGTTCGCTGCCGATCCAAGGCCGACGCTCAATCTTGGACGCGTTGTTGAGGACGTGCCGCACGTTACGGAATGGCGGATCTGGAGTCCACCTATGCTCTCATTGTCGTGTTCCGCTTCAAATGAAAGCCTCCCCGGAGCGAACTGGCGCGCCTCCCGTTTGTGTGTAAGCCCCAGGCACGTTGTTGCCGTTATGCAGGAGTGCAGAAGATTCTGTTCCAAGTGCAAAGTCCGCATCGTGAAGTGGCGTGAGCGGCGTCACCGGTACGCCGAGCAGGCGGCCTACGAGCCACGCGGCCCAAATCGTCCGGCGCGTCCGCCAACGGAGAAGCCCACCCGGTTGACCGATGGGCGTAGATGGTGACTGCCCGTGCAGACCCGCGGAGCGCAGCCACATTCTTCCGAGGTGCGTTGACCACATCGTGCCACATGACCATGGTTGGTCAGCCTTCGCGTCATCTAGGGCGGTGATCGCAAACAAGCTCGACATTCACGATGTGGAGAAGAGTGGTGTACCTCGTGCAGGTGGGAAGAAGGATACCCACGATTCCATAGGAGGAAAGCCGATGCACGAGGAGCACTGGAAGGCCGCCGAGCAGCACGAATTGGCGGCGCGGTCCCACCGCACTGCCGCTGAACACAACGAGAAAGGCGATTTGACAGCGGCAGCTTGGCATTCTGAACGAGCGCTGGAGTACTCGGATCACGCGTACAGACTCGCGAAGGAAACACAAAACAAGTCCGGGGAGATCGAGAGCCTCTGAAATGTCCACACGCCACAACAACGGATCACATTACGAGAACCATCAACGAGCCGCGGAGTTGCACGACTTGGCCGCCCACGCTCACCGCAGTGCCGCGGAAGCGCATGAGAAAGCAGACCATCAAACGGGCCAAGAGCTTTCCAGGCGGGCCCTTGAACACTCCCAACAGGCTCACGAGCATACTGGGCAGGTGCATCGGAACCCTATGAATCATCACGGCCCCACGACCTTTGGGCACCAGAACACCGCCGCATTAGCTTATACGCTCTGGGAAGCCCGAGGCTGCCCGGAGGGGACGCCGGACGAGGACTGGTTCCAGGCCGTCCAGAAACTGCGGACTATTGCCCAAAGTCACCAAAGGTAACTATGGCAGAACCTCCCACGCGTTGCTCAGGTACCTGAACAAGCGGCCACAGGTTTATCGGGTGGTGGTACATCGGGTCTCCCGAGCAGCCAGAAAAGCACTCCGCCATTCGAACGGAGCACAAATATGCCGCTTGAAATCACGCCCCGCAGCACGGAAGGAATCGAGATTCTGGATCTGAATGGGCATCTCACCTTCGGGCAGGAGGACCTGGACTTCCGCCGTGAATTGGACACTCTGGTAAAGGCTGGAAAGATCCGCATCGCGTTGAATCTCGGCGACCTTCGCAAACTTGACACCACGGGCCTTGGCACACTGCTCTTTGCTCTAACGAAGCTGCGAAAGGCAGGTGGAAATCTGGCAATATTCAATCTGAGACCGGCCCACATCGAACTTTTGACCGAAGTGCGGCTGGAAACTGTATTTGAGGCGTTCGAAGACGAACAGGACGCGATAGACAGTTTTTTCCCCGACCGCGAAGTCAATCGCTACGACATATTGGCGTTCGTCGAGGCCCTGAAGCTAAAGAGCATGAAGCGCGGGTCGGCTCTTGCAAAGTCCGGATGATGCCGTCTTCATTTTGGAGAATTCCGCGCGAGCGGTCCAACCAAGCCGCTGTCGAAGGAGATCGCCCTTATGTCAAAACTTACGAGTCGAGAAATCTGTCTAGCCTCCCGCCCCAGCGGGATTCCAACCGCCGCTAACTTTGAGCTGGTGTGGACCGCATCTGAACCGCTAAAAGACCGAGAGGTGCTAGTTCGCAATCTCTACATGTCGGTGGATCCATACATGCGAGGTCGCATGAACCAAAGGAAATCGTATGTGACTCCTTTTGAAATAGGCAAAGTGCTCGAGGGCGGCGCGGTCGGCGACGTCATCGAGTCGCGTGCGCCGGAGTTCGAGCCGGGTGATGTGGTCACGTCCAACTTTGGTTGGCGGGAATACTTCATTGCATCGCCGGAGGATTTACATCCCGTCAGCCGCGACATTCAGCCGCTCTCGGCATATCTCGGCGTTCTAGGCATGACAGGAATGACCGCGTGGGCAGGGTTAAACCTGGTCGACGTCAAAGCCGGCGACGTTATATTCATTTCAGGAGCCGCCGGCGCCGTCGGCAATGTTGCGGGACAACTGGCAAAACTGCGCGGGTGCCGTGTCGTCGGATCGGCAGGTTCGGCCGGGAAGGTCCGGTTCCTCCTGGATGAATGTGGCTTCGATGCGGCCTTCAATTACAAAACCGGCCCTGTGCTGGAACAATTGAATCTGGCGGCGCCCGACGGTATCGATGTCTATTTCGATAATGTAGGCGGCGAGGCGCTGGAGGCGGCACTCTCGGCTTTGCGAGTGCATGGCCGGATCATCGCTTGCGGGGGAATCTCCGGTTACAACGCGGAAAAGCCTGCACCCGGTCCTTCCAACTTGTTCAACGTCACCGGCAAACGGCTCACGATGAAGGGCATGATAGTTTCGGATTCTCTCCATCGTCGATCTGAGTTCGAAGACGAAGTGGGCGGGTATTTCAAAGCGGGCAAATTGAAAAACCACGAAACCGTGGAGAAGGGCATCGATAAGGCGGTGGACGCCTTCATCGGTCTCTTTCAGGGGCGAAACATCGGCAAGATGGTCGTCGAATTGGCTTGAGCCCAATGCGCGAAATCGTTCTGGATCTCCAGGATCTCACTCGAGGCGTCGGCGCATTTACGGCGGTCGACGGCTTGACCCTTTCAGTCAATGGGGCTGAGGTCGATCACCACCCAGGCGGTGGACGTTCGCCGCGCGATCGGTTATGTACAACAGGCGGTCTCCGTCGATGGTTCGTTATCCGCGTCGTGCAACAAAACGAAACGGTAATCAAAATATGAATACTCCCACCCTCTTCACCCCTCTCCGCATAGGCGCCGTTGATGCGCCGAACCGAATTCTGATGGCTCCACTCACGCGGATGCGCGCCGGCCCAGGCCGGGTACCAACGCCGCTAATGGCCACGTATTACTTCCAGCGAGCATCGGCGGGCCTGATCGTCACGGAAGCCACAGCGGTTTCGCAGCAGGGTACGGGCTGTCCAAACACGCCCGGCATCTATACCGACGAGCAGGTGGACGGCTGGCGTCGGGTCACCGATGCCGTGCATCGCGCCGGAGGCCGCATGTTTCTTCAGCTCTGGCATATGGGGCGCATCTCGGACCCGAGCTTCCAGCCCGGTGGGGGGCTACCCGTTGCGCCCAGCGCCATCGCCCCCCATACGGGCCAAATACTGACGGAGACGGGCATGCGGCCCTACGTCACACCGCGCGCCTTGGAGACGGCGGAACTGCCGGGCATCGTGGCGCAGTACACCGAAGGTGCGCGCTGCGCTAAACTCGCCGGCTTCGACGGCGTGGAGATTCATAACGCCAATGGCTATCTGTTGGATCAATTTCTCCGTGATGGCACGAATCACCGCACGGACCAATACGGCGGCCCCGCAATCAATCGTGCTCGTCTCACACTCGAAGTCACCCAAGGCGTAGTGGACGTGTGGGGGCCTGGGCGCGTCGGCATTCGCTTCTCTCCTGGCGGCGTGTTCAACGATATGCGGGATTCGAACCCTTTGGCCACATTCAGCCAGGTCCTGCGCGAGTTGAATCCCTTCCAACTTGCCTATGTCCACCTCATTGCGACCACGGAAGACGACGTGCGGCACGGAGCGGTACCGGTGGCTCTGGCGGCTCTGCGCCGGGAGTTCTTAGGGGTGCTGGTTGCGAATGGCGGGTTCAATCGCGACAGCGCGACGCGCGAGTTGGCAGACGGGACCGCCGATGCTGTGGCGTTCGGCAGGTTGTTCCTTGCCAACCCCGACCTTCCCGAGCGGTTCCGGTGGAACTCACCGCTGAATACACCGGATGAATCGACGTTTTACGGTGGCGGGGAAAAGGGATACAGCGACTATCCGGCGCTCACCTCCGAGCTCGTTTGAGGCTGAGTGGATCTGCGGGTTCCCCGATAGATGCTACCCTAAGGCATCAATGACATCGGGAACCCGCAGCACCATTTTGTGGCCCATTGTCTTATTGCTTGTCGCCCCGCTGGGGCAAACATTAAGATCCGAGACCCGCTCCCCACGCGAATACCGCCTTAGGTTCTATCACACGCATAGTACCGAGCGGCTCGATATCGTTTATCGGCGGGGCGAGACGTACTTGCCGCAATCCTTGGCCAAGCTCGACTACTACCTGCGCGACAGCCGCACGGGTGATGTTCACCATTTCGATCCACATTTGTTCGACCTGCTCTACGACCTTACGTCGTCCGTTGGCGATGATGGGGGCGAAATCGATGTCGTTTGTGGTTACCGCACGCCAGAGAGCAACGAATTCCTGCGCACGCGCAGCGCGAAAACCGGCGTCGCCGTCAACAGTCTCCACATGCGGGCAGAGGCCATTGATATCCGGCTTCCGGGAGTTGCCAGCGCCAAGGTGCGGGATGCCGCGTTGCACCTGCAGCGCGGAGGCGTCGGCTATTATCGGGATTCCAATTTCGTCCATGTGGACGTGGGGCCCGTACGCCGCTGGTAGTTAGCCTTCCACCTTTCATTCGGGATACGGATAGCCCTTCGCGAGAGCCTGCTGCAGGGCCACATCGTGTCCGTAGATATCGTCAAAAAAGTGGACCAGCCCATCTTCCAGCACGACAACCGTGAGGTAAACGATAACGACGGGAATCGGATGCGTGAGATTTATCCGCTGGGTGGCAGTGCCGTTCATGGCATCATGGATGCGCTCCGCTGTCCACCCGGGATTGTCGCCCAATACCCATGCGGCGAGTTCGGCGGGCTTTTCCAGCCGGATACAGCCGTGACTGAAATCGCGCCGCGTTCTCGTAAAGAATTCGGGAGCGGGTGTATCGTGCATGTATACGCTGTAGCTATTGGGAAAGAGAAACAGCACGAGTCCGAGCGAGTTCTTGGGACCCGGAATTTGTCGAATGAAGAGTCTGCCGGCTCGGAGTTGGTTCACTGAGTCGCGCGCCACAACGACCTTTTGGCGGCTGTCCACAATTTCGAAACCCTTCCTCGTCAAGTAGTTGGAATCCTTCAGCATGTGCGGAATCAGGTCCGATCGCACGATGGAGAGCGGAACCGCCCAGTACGGCCGAAAAACCACCTGCGCCATCTCGTCGGCAAACACAGGTGTATCGTGGCCGAGGGAATTGCCCACTACGACGTTCATCGTCACCGCGACGTTGAAGTCTTTGTCGTAGGCCCGAAGACGGAATTCGGGGATATTCACGATGATCGGTGCCCTTTGATAGGCCTCCGGCATCCACCTCCATCGCTCCAGGGCCATTTCGATTTGTTGCACCCGGCGGCTCAAGGGAACGTTTAAGTCGGCCAGCGTTTGCGCGCCAATTCGTCCGTTCGGCTCCCGGCCGTGTCGGCCCTGAAACTTCTTGACGGCGTCCACCAGAGCACCGTTGTAAATGGTCACATCCGCCGAGGAAGCAGCGGCAGCCGGCAGGTCGCCAACCAGCTGCAGCAATCGCGTGAGCCGCGGGACTCCGGGGTAGGAGTCGCCCGGGACAATCGCCTTCCTTAACGGTGGGAGCAGCTCTCCGTCATCCTTCTTCACCAGCTCCGTGTAGGTCTGAAGTGCTTGTAACGCACGTCGGTAGCCGGGATACGGCGGCTCAACTTGTGCCAGGACTCCGGCAACGTCGGCCGCGCGGATGACCCGATCTTTGAGAAAGTTGGCCAGATCGTACTTCTTGGACTCCACGTCGAAAGCGAAGTCCAAATGCTTCGGATTCACCCTGCCGGTGTGGAGGTCCGAGATATACCTCATTGCACAAACCGTAAGCTCAAGGTCAAATCTCACGGCAGTCGCTTCCGAAGCTTGCGGCGTCGCAGGCTTGAAGGCGGCCAGCCGGTCGCTCCACCGTGGCCCGTCATAGTCGTCCGGGGAGAGCCCCTTCTGATCGGCATGCTGGAGTAGTGCGATCATCTGCCGCGCTTGTGGGGTGGGCTCCCAGTCCTTGACCCACCATAAAGAGTTCCCGTTTGACTCGTAGAACTTTTCGACGTGCTTGGCGTAGTCGCTGAAATCGGGCCAGCGCAAATCGGAGTTTCCACTGCCGATGGCCGTGCGCAGCAGGACTTGGCCGTCGGCGCTCAGGAGAGCACCGGAGGCGCCGTTCCGGATGGCAGCATCTCCGGTGCGTTGATCGGGCGATATTTTGGTTTGCGAACAGCCTGCAAGTAGTCCGACGGCGATCATTGCCAGCACCGCGGGCCTACGGGTGAAGGTAGTCATGTGGCCCTTCGTCATGCCACTGTTCCGAAGAGCGCCCCAACTCCCGCCGTCACTGCCATGGCGAGGGCCCCCCAGAACGTGACACGCATGGCGCCTACCGTCACCCCTGCACCGCCAGTGTGCGCTGCCAAGCCACCCAAGAGCGCGAGGAAAGCCAACGAGGTGCCGGCGACAAGCGGAATCAGAATATTCTCCGGGGCGGATGCGGTGACCAGCAGAGGCATCGCTGCCCCCACGGCGAAACTGGCAGCCGATGCGAGTGCGGCCTGAATAGGACGCGCAGCTACAGCCTTGGATATGCCGAGTTCATCGCGGGCATGCGCGCCCAAGGCGTCGTGGGCCATCAACTGTTGGGCCACTTGCTTAGCGAGGGACGGATCGAGTCCTCGGGCGACATAAATGCTGGCGAGTTCCTTGTGCTCGCCCTCGTTGTCTACCTTAAGCTCCGTTGTCTCAAGCTTCAGGTCAGCGCGCTCGGTATCGGCCTGAGAGTGGACGGATACATATTCACCGGCCGCCATCGACATGGTCCCGGCGACCAGGCCGGCGACGCCGGCGATCAACACATTAGCGTGGGTCGCGTG
Source organism: uncultured Solibacteraceae bacterium (assembly GCA_963792055.1). Classification (GTDB taxonomy): domain Bacteria; phylum Acidobacteriota; class Terriglobia; order Bryobacterales; family Bryobacteraceae; genus Solibacter. The sequence goes on from CAWBUV010000001.1 coordinate 339,005, forward strand.
CGCGGTTGCAACACCCAGCACCAAGCTCGCCGTCGAGAGGATGCCGTCGTTCGCGCCCAATACTGCGGCGCGTAACCATCCGATTCGGTCTATGCGGTGCCGTTCCTGCTGAGCTATTGACAAGGTCGTTCAACGCGCTTTCAACGCCACTTTGAGTGCGGAGTGTTTTGCGGCGTTGCCAAAGGTGTCGTAAGCCTTCAAGATGTCCTCGAAGGCGAATCGGTGCGTCACCAGCTTGCCGGGATTCAGTTTGCCGGCCTGAACCGTTTTCAGGAGCATCGGCGTGGTGACGGTATCGCACAGGCGGGTGGTCAAAGTCATGTTGCGATCCCACAGTTTCTCCATGTGCAGAGTAACCGGTTTGCCGTGGACTCCGATGTTTGCCAGATGACCTCCAGCTGCGAGAATCCCCTGGCAGATATCGAACGTGGCAGGAAGTCCGACCGCCTCAATCGCCACATCGACGCCTTCCCCGTGGGTCAATTCCATCACGCGCTGCACAGCTTGCCCGTCGGCACTATTGACGACTGCCGTTGCTCCGAAGCTCTTTGCAATTTTCAGGCGATTGTCGTCCAAGTCAATGCTGATAATGGTAGCCGGGGAGTAGAATTGGCTCGTCATCAACGCCGATAGCCCAACTGGTCCGGCCCCCACAACGGCGATCGTGTCCCCAGGCTTGACTTGGCCATTGAGCACGCCGCACTCGAAGCCGGTAGGTAGAATATCGCTGAGCATCACCGCCGCTTCTTCATCAGCATTCGTAGGGAGTGAATACAGGCTTGTGTCGGCATACGGGATGAGTACGTATTCCGCCTGCGTGCCATCTATGGTGTTGCCTAGAATCCAGCCTCCATTGCGGCAATGGGAATACATTTGTTTTCTGCAGAAATCGCATTCGCCACAAGCCGTGATGCAGGAGATGATGACCTTGTCTCCTTTGCGGAAGGCTGAGACCGCGGAGCCTACCTCGTCAACCACTCCGACGCCTTCGTGACCCAGAACCCGGCCCGCCGTTACGGTGGGAACGTCGCCTTTGAGAATGTGCAGATCCGATCCGCAGATGGTGGATGTAGTGATGCGGATGATCGCATCCTGGGCTCTCTGTAACCTGGGCCGCTGGTGCGATTCCCATGAAGGCTTGCCTGGACCGTGATATACCAAGGCGTGCATGGTTGCAGCGGACGCTTCATGAGGTGGAAGTTCAAGTTGGGCGGTATTCATCTGAGCAGGACAGTGCACGCCGACAGCCAATACGGATAAGGACGACAGCTCGCTTCATAGGTAAAGATGCGGAATGACGGCGGCGTCCTTTTCTTCCGTAGTGATTTCGGCTCGTTCCCGTCGCAGGTCAAGCCGAATTCTGCCGTACAGGCTCATATATACATTGGCCAGCCAGACCAGCGAAAATCCCGCGATCAGATACCCTCGCCAGTCGGGAAAGAGGAGCTTAAAGCGTGTAATGAAGAGGAACACCGCGGTCACGTAATGGCTGAAGCAGTATTCGCACGTGAAGAGATAAAAGAACTTCCGCTGGTAAATTCGCCGGCAGGTATGGCTCTCCCTAAGGCAGAAATCACGAAACTCTCGAACCACTTCCTCATGAGTGATCGTCCACGCGACAGATGCAATGGGAATGGCAATAATGAAAAGGAACAACACCTGCAACGGCGTATTCATGGTTTACCTCGGGGAGTAATCACTACGGATCCCCGCCCAGTTTCCTGTTTGACTGCCAGAAGAGCGGCATTTGCATCGGCAAGATCGAAAACCTGCACGTCAGGGCGGATGTTGAGACTGTGCGCAATGGCCAGGAAATCTCGAGCATCCTGCCGTGTCATGTTGGCGACGCTGCGTACCTGGCGCTCACCCCACAGTAGTGTGTCGTAGTCGAACGCCGGCATCTGATCGAGATGAATTGCATTGATCGCGACCACTCCGCCCTTGCGCAAACTTGCGAGGGCGCTCACTACCACTTTGCCGCTGGGAGCAAAAGTGATGGCGCGGTCTAGTTTGACGGGAGGCGTGTCATCTTCCTTACCCACCCAGGTCGCACCGAGGGAAGTGGCCAGCTCACGATGGGCCGCGCCTCTGGTAGCCACGTAGACCTCGCATTTCCACGATTGCAGAATGGCAATCGCCAGGCTTGCGGAACTGCCAAACCCAAAGAGGCCGACTCGCTCGCCTGGCTCCACGCCAGCCACCCGCAGACTTCGAAAACCGATGATGCCGGCACACAACAGCGGCGCGACATGCACGTCATCGAGGCCAACTGGCAGCCGAAATACGAAATCCGCGTGCGCCAAGGCATACTCTGCATAGCCCCCATTCACTGTGTAACCCGTAAAAGTCGGCCGGTCGCAGAGGTTCTCCAGGCCGTGGCGGCAATACCAGCAATCGCCATCCACGCCGCCCATCCAGGAGACGCCTACTCGCGCTCCCAACGGCAACTCGGATGTTGCACCCTCGATCACCTCTCCGACAATCTGGTGACCGGGAATGAGTTGCTGTTTCAATTGTGGCAGGTCGCCCTCAACGATGTGCAGGTCTGTGCGACAGACCCCGCAAGCAACCACTCGGAGCAAGACATGGCCGGCCTCCAGATGTGGACGGGGAACGTCCTCCAGTTGCAGGAACGCTCCGGGGGCGGTGCGGAGCGATGAGAGAATGGCAGCTTCCATGTACTTAAACCTAGATCCATTTCTTTCGCAGCAACCAGACCTTGGTTAGCTGGGTGAGACCGACGTAACAAAGTATGGTCGCCATCAGGATCGGCCAGTACAGCCCCGGAAGATGGGAAAGCCCCAGTGAAGAGGAGAGGGGAGAATACGGCAACCACGCCCCAACAGCCATGATGGACAACGTCGTGACCGTCAGCGGCAAACTCGCACGGCTCTGCAGGAACGGTATCCGATTGGTTCGGATGACGTGGATGATGAGCGTTTGCGTCATGAGCGACTCCACGAACCAAGCCGTCTGAAACACTGAAGCGCGGGATGGGTCCCAACACTTGAACACCCAAAGCATGACGAAGAATGTCGAATAGTCGAATATCGAACTGATTGGGCCTAATGAAGAAGATGAAGCGCCTAATCTCCCCGATGTCCCAAGGCCGGGGTCGGGATACTTGCTCATCGTCCACCGCGTCGGTTGGGATTGGCAGCTGGGAAAAGTCATACAAGAGGTTGGTAGTCAAAACCTGGATCGGCGCCATTGGCAGGAACGGGAGAAAGGCGCTCGCTCCCACCACTCTGAACATGTTACCTTCGGCATTTGGCGCCGGGCTGAGTGAATCCAGGCAAGAGCTCCGCCTTTGCACTTGCAGTGCACGCGCAGAGCCATCCAAAGTCGGACCCAGCAGGTTCATCGTGCCCTTTGATGGAGAGGCTAAAGCGTATTCGATTACTCCGCTTGGCGCGAGTGCTTGGGACGGCTCCCAACTACGGGCAGAATGCTCATCAAATTGTGATCTGGCGAGGCAATCGCCCTTTGGGATTCCATGGATCTCAACCCTCGGCTTCGACCTTGCCATCTTCGATGCCATTCCTCGCGGGAATGCGGTCGGAGACGGGGCCGGCCACAGGGCCAATTGACAACACGTGGTCATCTGACCAAATCTCGTCAGGCGGGTTGCGCAGGGCAGATCCGAATCGGCTCTTCTGGCGTTGCTGTGGCCACGCTCGTGCAACAGACCGTCTATTCCCATAGGAGGAGACTCGAATATGGCCACCGAAGCAGCCACAGTTCAAACCGATCCGGTCTGCGGAATTGAACTCGAACCAAACCGCACGACCGCCTCTTCTGAACACGCCGGAAGGAGGCACCACTTCTGCAGCCGCGGGTGCAAGGCTGAGTTCGATGAGAATCCGGATGGGTTTGTGAGGTCGGGGTCGATGAAGGCCTTAGTTGTTGATGCGCGTTGTGGACGACAGGGATAGCGGGACCACCTGAAGCCCCCCCGTAGACGCTCTCCCTGTATTACTCCTGGTCCCCATTCGTTGCCCGACCTGCAGCTTCTGCTTTTCGGAGCGCAGTTCTTGCAGTTGCGGACCGCCGCGGCCGCGAGCCGAAGGGCTTCCGGCGGGAGCGGCTTTGCTCGTGTTCAAGAACAAGCCCCCATGCATCGCTTTTCGGTCGGTGAAACCCCGCCTTGAAGTTCCAGCTTGGGACGTGGTGCGCGACGTGCACTAGCCAGGATGCCGCGGGCCGCTACCGCCGACAACAGTATCTGCTCGTTGTTCCGGTCATCTCCGGGCTCTCCGCGGCGGGCCGTAATCGAAAGTCTTGTGAATAAGAGGTCAATGAGGACATGGGAAAGATCATCGGTATTGATTTGGGCACCACCAACTCCGCCGTCGCAGTAATGGAGGCGGGGCAGCCTACGGTCATTGCAAACCAGGAGGGAGCGCGCACTACGCCGTCCGTTGTGGCGTTCACCAAAACGGGCGAGCGTCTCGTCGGCCAGATTGCCAAACGACAAGCCATCACCAACCCTGGGAATACGATATTTTCGATCAAGCGGTTCATGGGGCGCCGTTATGACGAAGTGAATGAAGAGATGAAGATGGTGCCCTACAAAGTCGTCCGGGGCGACAGTGACGACGTGCGGGTGGAGATCAATGGGAAGAAGTATTCGCCGGCTGAAATCTCTGCCATGATCCTCACCAAACTGAAGGAAGCGGCCGAGGCCTACTTGGGCGGCAAGGTCACCCAGGCCGTGATCACGGTGCCAGCATATTTCAATGACGCCCAGCGCCAGGCCACCAAGGACGCGGGGAAGATCGCCGGACTCGAAGTGCTGCGTATCATCAATGAACCGACGGCGGCCGCCTTGGCGTACGGGCTCGACAAGAACAAAGACGAAACGATTGCCGTCTACGATTTCGGCGGCGGCACCTTCGATATCTCGATCCTGACGGTAGGAGAGGGAATGGTGGAAGTCAAATCCACCAACGGCGACACCCACTTGGGTGGCGACAACATCGACCAGCGGATTATCGACTGGATTGTGGCCGAATTTAAGAAAGAAAGCAATATCGATCTATCGAAGGACGCGATGGCGCTCCAGCGTTTGAAAGAAGCCGCCGAGAAGGCCAAGATGGAGCTATCCACTTTGCTGGAAGTCGAAATCAACCTGCCTTTCGTGACCGCCGACGCGACCGGTCCGAAGCACTTGATTTTGAAACTTACGCGGGCACGCTTCGAGCAAATGGTGGAAGATATCATCCAGCGCTCGGTGGGCCCCTGCAAGCAGGCTCTCGCGGATGCTAGCGTGACACCGCAACAGCTCAACGAGGTTGTACTGGTAGGCGGCCAGACCCGCATGCCGCGAATCCAGGCACTGGTCCGCGATCTGTTCGGCAGAGAGCCGCATAAGGGCGTGAACCCGGACGAAGTCGTGGCCATCGGTGCGGCGGTGCAGGGCGGTGTGTTGGGCGGCGAAGTCAAGGACGTCCTGCTGCTCGATGTCACCCCGCTATCACTCGGTATCGAGACCATGGGTGGTGTGTTCACGAAGCTGATCGATCGCAATACCACCATTCCGACGCGCAAGAGCGAAACTTTCTCGACAGCCTCGGAAAACCAGTCATCGGTGGAGATCAAGGTCCATCAGGGCGAGCGCGCTTTGGCACACGATAATCGCCTGCTGGGTGTGTTCCAACTGGGCAACATTCCTCCGGCCCCACGCGGCGTGCCGAAGATCGAAGTTACGTTCGATATCGATGCCAACGGCATCCTCAACGTGGCCGCGAAGGACACGGCGACCAACAACGAGCAGAAGATCACCATCTCCTCCTCCTCCGGCCTCTCGAAGGACGAGGTAGAGAAGATGGCCAAAGACGCCGAATCGCACGGCGCCGACGACCGCAAGTTACGCGATACCATCGAGGCTAAGAACAAGGCCGATGCGATGGTTTACAACGTCGAGAAGACGCTCAAGGAGCATCGCGGCAAGGTCGGCGAGGCGGTCGCGAAGGAAATCGAAGCAGCCCTCGAAGAGACCAAGAAGGCCATCGGGGAAAATGACGCGGCCCGCATCACCTCCGCGGTCGACCGGCTGACCACTGCCAGTCACAAGCTCGCCGAAGCCATGTACAAATCCGGTTCCGCGCAGCCTGGCAACCAGACGCCGCCCCCAAACGGTGCAGATCACGGCCAGAGTGACAATGGCAAGGAGAACGTAGTTGACGCCGAGTTCGTCGACGTCGGCCATTAAGGGAAGACGTTCCTATGAGAGTCCTTGAATTGATGAGTCCCAGGGTTGTCAGCGTCGGCCCGAAGACATCACTGTACGAGGTTCTACAGCTCATGCTTCGCTACCACCTGAATGATATTCTGGTCGTAGACAGTGAGCAGAAGCTTGTAGGCATTGTCACCTACCCTGATCTGAGTCGGAAACTGCTCCCCACCGAGCAAGAATTGATGGAGCATGAGGAGTATATGACGACCCCTCAGTCGATGGAAGATCGCTTTACGGACATCGCACGTGTTCCAGTTGACGAGATCATGACGAGGAAGGTCATTACGGTATCCCCTGATCTTGAGGTGCTAAAGGCTGGGGCGACGATGACTGCCAACCGCGTCAAGCAGTTGCCGGTTGTCCGAAATGACAAGGTGGTCGGTATCATCAGCCATACCGACATTGGCTGGGGCCTGGTGAGGCAGTACGCTGAAGGCATCAAGGGTTGAGCCGGCATCAACTCATTGAACGGGGGCAGGGTTTCGGCCTGCCCCACGTTTCATGCCGGCACAGATTCCAGGCTGATGAAGCAGGCCCTTGACGTCCCTGAGGCGTCTGCAATACTGGACCAGCGAAGCCGCGATCACGCCACTCGGATCAACTTCTTATTCACAAATTCACCCGCGCCCAGATAAGAGAGCTCACGTCCATAACCGGAGTTCTTCACTCCACCGAATGGCAGATCAGGTGCGGTCCATGTGGCTTGGTTGATGAAGACCATGCCGGTTTCGATCTGGCGTGCAACCCTCTTACCCCGCTCAATATTCGAAGTGATCACCGACCCGCCAAGGCCAAACGGAGAGTCATTGGCCAGCTTGATCGCTGCCTGCTCGTCCCTGACCCGAAAGATGAGTGCTACCGGAGCGAAAAACTCCTGGTAGTACGCCGGATTCTCCGGGTCTATATCGGTCAGGATGGTGGGCTCCAGGAAGTAACCACGCCGGTCGAATCGCTTCCCGCCCAAGGCCACCTTGGCGCCGAAATCAACTGCAGTGAGAATTTGCCTTTGAACAAGGTCAAGCGCTTCGGCTGAGCACAGGGGTCCAAGTGTCGTCTTAGGATCCATTGGGTCACCGGGAACCAGCTTCTCCAGTTCCTTCCTGAAGCGGCCAAGAAATTGATCGGCGATCTTTTCGTCGAGGATGAACCGTTTGGCGGCGACGCAGCACTGTCCGGTATTGTTCATGCGGCCCCATACTCCCCATTTGACGGCTGTATCCATGTCCGCATCGTCCAATACAATGAAGGCATCGCTGCCCCCAAGTTCCATGGTGCTCTTCTTGAGCGCTTTGCCCGACGCTGCTGCCACGGCAGCCCCGGCCCGCTCGCTGCCTGTAAGCGCGACTCCCTTGATCCGCTTATCCGCGATGGGTGTCGCGCACCGCTCACCCGAGATAAAGACATTCGTGTAGGCGCCCAGCGGAGCGCCCGCATCGAGGAAGAGCTTCTCGAACGCCAGGGCGCACTGCGGCACATTCGACGCATGCTTGACGATCAGCGTGTTGCCTGCCATCAGGTTCGGTCCAGCGACCCGCGCCAATTGATAGTAAGGAAAGTTCCACGGCTCGATGCAAAAGAGGACCCCCAGAGGCGCGGCTTCAATGGATGCTTCGCCATGATCCACATCCAACTTCTCGGGCGCCAGAAAGCCCTCCGATTTGTCGGCATAGTACTCCAGAATATCGGCGCTGAGTTCGACCTCTCCTCGGGCCTCTCGAAACAGCTTGCCCATTTCAAGGGTAATCGGCGCTGCAAACTCGTCCAGATGTTGACGCAGAATCGAGGCGGCCATCTTGACGATTGCTTTGCGGTCGGCCAGGGATCGCATGCCCCAGTCGTTCCTATAGGTCTTGTCGGCCTTTGCGATGATCGCCTCCAGCTGCGCATCTGTGTGCTCTGTGTAGGTTTCGACCAGGTCTTCAGTATACGGATTGATTGTTTTGTAAGCCATGGAAAGCCAACTCCTTAGGTGTGGCTGAATAACAGCGCGGAAAGACATCCGGTGGCTCCCCGCGCGGGAGTGCCCTCCCGGTGAGTCCCGGAACGACTCGCCTAGTCCTGATCGAGGTATTCGGACGGCACATCGTCCTCTTTGACTTGTTTGGTGTGAACTTCAGACACATCGGCGTCGGGTGCTTCCTCCACGCCGCCGATCACTTCTGCCTCGAACGCCTGGCCCTCGTCGAGCAGCTCTTCGACGCTTTCGGGGCCCGCCTCTGCAACGTCCGATAATCCCTGATTATCCCCGGACTGGCCGGCTGTGCCCGAACCCATCCCCTTCACTTTGGTCAGAACGGTACTGTACCTACGGATTCGTTCATCGGCTGGCTTTTTCATGCCATACATGCTGCACGTGGCTGGCCAAGGCTGCACTTACAGAAGTTGATACGCACATTCCGAAGTACCTCTGGCAAGCTGGCGGCCTGTGGAGGGACGTGGAGGTCTCTAAAAGGCCAGTCTGGCGCTGAGCCCTAGCTGCGCATTTCGACCCTCTGCGAAGGTACTCCTATCTCGAGCCTAGAACTTGCCGCGAGAAATCCCCAGCCTTCTCATCAAAGCGGTGAGTGTCGTGCGATGCAATCCAAGTTGGGTGGCCGCAGCGGTGACCACGCCGTTAGTGTTCCTGAGGACCTTGAGAATGTGCTCACGCTCCATTTCCTCCAACGTGATTCCTCCGGTCGTCTCTCCGGTTACTACCAACTCACCCAGGGGGGCACGGAGGGTGGAGCCGCTTGATACGATGACGGACCGTTCTATGAAGTTTTCCAGTTCCCGAACATTGCCTGGCCACGGCCAACTCACTAGAACCCGCATTGTTTCGGCTGAGATTTTGGTAATCTCCCGGTTCATCTTGGCAGCATATTTCTTCGTGAAATGTCGGGCGAGGACTGGGATGTCTTCTGGACGTTCCCGCAACGGAGGCGTCGTGATTGGGAAGACTTTCAGCCGATAGTAGAGATCGCTCCGGAAAAGCTTTTCCGCCATCATTTGACCGAGATTCCGGTTGGTAGCTGCCACAAGCCGTACGTCAATCGCGATCGTTTTCGTGCCACCGAGTCTTTCAAAGGACTTTTCCTGGAGCGCGCGGAGCAGTTTGGGTTGTAGTTCAAGCGGGATGTCGCCCACCTCGTCCAGGAAGAGGGTGCCGCGATTCGCCATCTCGAAACGTCCGATCTTTTGCGACAATGCTCCTGTAAAAGCGCCGCGTTCATACCCGAACAACTCGCTCTCCAGGAGCCCGGTTGGAATTGCAGCGCAGTTCAACGTGACGAAGGGGAGATTTCTGCGAGAACTAATGTTGTGGGTGGCACGCGCGATCAGTTCTTTCCCTGTGCCGGTCTCGCCCATGATCAACACGGTAGCGTCGGTCGGCGCCACCATTTCCACTTGTTTCATAACCCGCCTCATGGCGGTACTGCTTCCGACAATTTCTTCAAAATTGTGATTGGAATCAACCGCTTGCTGATCAACGTTCTCAAGACGGTCGAGGTCGCGGAGGTCCCGCACAAATGCAATCCATCGAAATGGAGAGAGCCTCAGAATCGCTATCGCGATTCGAACATGGATACGACTCCCGTCCTTGCAGAGAAGGTCCCGTTCCAAAGGCGTACTGGATCCGAATCGCAACGCTTCTTCATGAGCCGCTTCATCCAGGCCAAGGTATTCCGGCGGGGTGAAGTCCGGCCAATGTAGCCGGCCCTGCCACAAATCCTCGTGGTTGAAGCCTGCCATGGCTAGGAACGCTTCGTTCGCCTCCGTGATCCGGTCAAACTCACCGGAGACGATGCCGATGACCGCCGACCCCTCTGGAATACCGATCTCTTTGGACGCCCGCAGCCGGGCTTCGGCTCTCTCGTGACGGTCGCTAAAGTCGCGCACTACACTCGCGAACCCTTGCAAATCGCCATTCGTGTTCTTCAGGGCCATGGTGACGACATTGGCCCAGAATCGCGTCCCATCTTTTCTCGCATGCCAGCATTCAGTGCCGACGTGGCCTCCGCCAGAGGCTCTCAAAAGTTCTTCTCGAAGCTTAACGTGCAAAATGTCCACCGCGGGAAGAAGGAACGATAGCGGCTGGCCGACCACCTGGGCGCTGGTATAGCCATAGATGCGCTCCGCGCCGCCATACCAGGCGACGATATTCTCGTCGGCATCCATCATAAACAGAGCGTAGTCTTGCACCCACGCCGGAATACTGCACGGCAAGACCCCTTTAGCGGCGTTTACATCATCCGCCGCTCTGCGCGTATCTTTTTCGCGCAATACGAGGAGGTGCCGTAGGGGTAGTATGTTTCCTCTGGCTGAGTACTCGACGTCCTGCGAGCCTCCGCCAGGGCGCACAAGTGGAAGTGTGCCTTTTTGTGCGCCGTCCTCAAGGAAGGTGAACCAGCGTTCTGACATCACCGGCTTGAATTCGGGGTCGATAAAATCATCCAACTTGCGTCCGATAATTTTTTCGCGATGATGCCCCAGCAGCTTGCTGGCGCCGAAACTCGCCTCAAGTTGTCGACGATCATTGTCAGTTAGCAAAACTGGTGTGGAGGGGAAGAACACCACCGCCCGTAACAGGGATTCGAGCTCTCTCATGCCGTGTTCTGAAAGCCAATCAGCCGGCTGGAGAACTGAATTTGCCTTGCTCAAGACGCGTGCCACCTTCTCTCAAACGATCGAGGTGATCGGGGGCCCAGGGAACACGTGTAAACGTCCTGCGGACGGAGAAGGCCAAGGCTTAGGATCATCCACTAGCTTACCATTCCGGCATGGGACAGAGAATTCTCTGTGACCATATTTTGCCAGATGACGCTCGGGCAACGCTAGGCGCAATCCACCAGTCAGACCGATGATTTGCGGCGCGGTAGCCTCCACTTGCCGCGGCGCCTCCAACCAGGGGCGCTTCGGCTACAAAGTTCGGTTGGTGTCCCAGTTGCAAGCGTGGGGTAGCAAGCGTGTATTTGCCATGGTCGGCGGGATTGGACTCGATGTGCGGAACCATACGCGCCGGCAATGCGACGACCGAAGACTATGCCGTGGCGCGGCCAAGTTGAATTGTCGTCCAGATTGAAAACTCTAGAGGCCTTTGCTCGTCTCAACCGATTCCATGAATGAAAACGCCATTCTGACCGTTGAGGGCCTTTGTGTCACGCTCGACGCTATCCAGGTCCTGCGAGATGTCTCTTTCACCGTGACACAAGGCGAAGCACTCGCTGTGATCGGTCCAAATGGAGCGGGCAAGACAGTTTTGTTCCGAGCGTTGCTGGGACTGCTTCCCCATCAGGGCACCATCAGTTGGCGGCCCGACACGCGAATCGATTACGTGCCCCAGAGATTCTCGGTGGAACGTTCAGCGCCCATCACGGCGATGGAATTCTGCCTTCTGAAGTCGCCTGGATTCTGGCGGCCTTCGGTGGCCTTCATCGATCAAGTACACAACGAAATCGCCCTGATGGGCCTCGACCGTTGCATCTTGCAGAAGAACCTCGGCGAGTTGTCCGGCGGACAGACGCAACGGTTGCTAATCGCCTGGGCGTTACTGCAAAAACCCGGCGTCTTACTCCTCGACGAGCCGACCGCCGGCGTGGACGCTGGCTTCGAAGACACCCTGTACGCCATAATTCGACGAATACAGACAGAGCGCGGGACGACGGTGCTTCTCATCTCGCACGAACTGAGCGTGGTATACCGCTACGCGCAGAACGTGCTCTGCCTCAATACGAGTATCATTTGTCAGGGCCCGCCGGTCGAAGTATTGAATGCCGATGGACTCGCAGCTCTTTACGGCAATACTGCGGGCTACTATCGTCACGATCCGAACGTGAGGCACTGAGCGAATGCATTCGCCGAATCACGCCTCATTCTGGATCGCCGTGCTGGTGGGCATCGCCTCCGGTAGCGTCGGGCCGTTCATCCTTTTGAGGAGAATGGCACTGGTTGGCGATGCGCTCTCTCACGTTGCACTGCCAGGCATCGCATTGGCGTTGTTGTACGGCGCCGACCCTTTCTACGGAGTGATCATTTTCCTGACGGTGGCGGCGCTTCTCATATTCTGGCTGGAGGGGAGTAGCCGGATTCCGCCGGATGCCATCGTCGGGCTCTTGTTCACCGCCAGCCTGGCGGTGGGAATTCTGATCATCCCAAACGCCAACATCATCGAGTCGCTGTTCGGGGCATTTCCCGTGCTGTCGCTTCCGTTTCTGCTCGTCATCCTGTCTGCAGCCGCAGCGCTCTCCTTGCTTTGCTTCGTCTTGTCGAAGCGCTTTTTGTTCCGGATTGTATCGCCGGATTTGGCCGAGGTGCACAGCGTGGGCCGGAAGTACGATTTGGCGCTCCTGCTTATCTTCGCGCTGATCGTAGCGTTGGGGATCAAGTTGGTGGGCACTCTCTTGATGGGTGCGCTGACGATCATTCCTGCCGCAGTGGCGAAGAATGTTTCGCGAAGCATACGCGGTAACGTCATCCTGTCCGCGCTACTCGGCGGCGCTATTTCCGTGGGAGGGATGTGGATGGCTGACAAGCTCCGACTCCTGCCGGGCCCATCCATCATTCTGTTTGGCGTAGGCATATTCTTGCTGAGCCTCGTCATTGGGCTCAAGCGAGCAGCTTGAACCGGGGCAAACCAAAATGGACCGACATTCCAGCGCGGATCAACGCGAAACATATGAACAATCCGCAGAAGATGTCGCAGCATCCTTCGGAACCAACATCGGCAGTGGGCTCAGTTCCTCTGACGCTCATGCCCGCCTCAAACGATACGGGCCAAACGAAATAACCACAGAACTTCCACTACCTGCCTGGCGCCGGTTTTGTGGACAGTTCAAAGACACGCTGGTTCTGCTGCTCCTGGCGGCTGCTGGTATATCGTGCGGAGTTTGGGCCACTGAGCGTGACGCTGGCATGCCGTACGAGGGCATGGTCATCATCACCATCGTTCTGTTAAATGCAATCCTCGGATTTCTGCAAGAGGGTAAGGCGGAAAAGGCGCTAGCCGCCTTGCAGGCGATGGCTACACCCGAGGCTAGCGTTGTGCGAGAGGGTAAGGAGCGCCGACTCGCTACTCGAGAGTTGGTGCCAGGAGACCTGATAATCATCAATGAAGGCGACGCAGTCTCGGCCGACGCCCGGCTCGCCGACGCCGTTGAACTTCAAACCCTGGAGGCGTCGCTCACCGGCGAGAGCTTGCCGGTGTCGAAGAGCACCGAACTCGTGGTTCACGCAGCCCCAATCGGCGACCGCCTCAATATGATCTTCGCCGGCACGACCGTAAGTCATGGGCATGGCCGCGCCGTCGTTACGGCTACTGGCATGAGAACCGAACTCGGTGCGATTGCTGGCATGTTGAGTACAACGAAATCCCCACTTACGCCACTCCAGCGCGAACTCAACCGTACCGGCAAGCAACTGGGTGCCGCCGTTATCGTGATAGCGGCGGTCGTTGTCGCAACTCTCTTCGCCATCTACGGCGCGCACGATGCGAAAACCGTTGTCCAGGTCTTGATGTTCGGGGTCGCTTTGGCCGTCGCCGCCGCACCCGAGGGGCTGGCTGCCATTGTCACCGTCGTGCTGGCCATGGGAGTTCAGCGGATGGCTCGGCGTGGGGCGATTGTTCGAAAGCTTCCCGCTGTGGAAACACTCGGCTCGGCCACCGTGATCGCCTCCGATAAGACCGGAACGCTAACTCGCAACGAGATGACGGTGCGCGTCATGCTTACCGCGACTGGCCGTGTGGATGTGACAGGAGCGGGCTACGCGCCGGACGGTGAACTGCGAGCGGAAGGCGGCAAGGAACTCGCCGGAGACTGGAAAACCGAAACAGACCGCCTACTGCAAGCGGCCTCCCTAGCCAACAACGCCCAACTCACTGAGCGGCACGGGGCTTGGAGCATCCAAGGGGATCCGACAGAAGCTGCCCTGCTGACGGTCGCGGAAAAGGCGGGCATCAATCACGGTGCACTCCAGGCTCGCTTCACACGCTTGGCGGAACTTCCGTTTTCCTCTGAGCGCAAGCGAATGAGCACCTTCCACCAGGACGCCGAGTCTCCAGGACGCCGGGTATTATTCACCAAGGGAGCGCCGGGCTTGCTGCTGGAACGTTGTACTCAAGAGCTGACCGGCAAACAGGCCCGCCCAATGACCCGGCACGCCGGGCGGCAATTCTGCGCGAAACCGAATCGCTTGCTGCGGAGGCACTTCGCACTCTGGGCATCGCATTCCGGTCACTTGAACCCGACGGAGCCTGCGGGTTCTTTCTCAGGTGGCGCGGACGAACTCGAACGCGACCTCATCTTTCTCGGTCTGATTGGCATGATTGACCCGCCCCGCCAGGAGGCGCGCTCAGCCGTTAGCCGAGCCAGAGCAGCTGGCATACGGCCAATCCTCATCACTGGCGATCACCCGGGCACAGCCGTCGCTATCGCGAGGGAGGTCGGAATCGCATCTGGTGATCGCTTTATCACTGCAGCGCAACTCGACCTCATGTCCGATCAGGAGCTTGCGGCGGCCGCACGTGAGGTGGCGGTCTACGCGCGCGTCAGTCCTAAACACAAGCTGCGGATTGTCAACGCGCTGCAGAGCAACGGCGAGATCGTTGCGATGACCGGTGATGGCGTGAATGATGCACCCGCCCTCAAAGCTGCAGACATTGGAGTGGCCATGGGAATTACCGGTACGGACGTCTCGAAAGAGGCGGCTGACCTGGTGCTCACCGATGACAACTTCGCGACCATCGTTGCCGCGGTAGAGGAAGGACGTGCAGTTTTCGACAACATCAGGAAGTTCCTCCGTTATCTGCTGTCATCAAATGCGGGCGAAGTCCTGACGGTCTTCTTTTCCGTGGTGCTTGCGGGGCCATTGGGACTCGGCCGGCATGGCATGCTCGTTTTGCCGCTACTCGCGACCCAGATCCTTTGGATCAATCTGTTAACTGACGGTGCGCCCGCGCTGGCGCTTGGGGTCGACCCTCCAGACCCGGATCTGATGAGCCAGCCTCCCCGTCCTCGCGGCGAGGGAGTCATCAACGGTCGCATGCGCGCCGACATTGCCCTCGTCGGCCTTGTGATGGCGGTCGGCACGCTGCTGATCTTCGATGCGGCACTGCCCGGTGGTTTGATCGAAGGAACCGGCACAATCCAGTACGGACGAACCATGGCTTTTACTACGTTGATGCTCTTTCAACTGTTCAATGCCTTCAACGCTCGGTCGGATGTGCATAGCGCCTTTCTCGGTCTGTTTCGCAATCGCTGGCTCTGGGCGGCGGTGTGCCTCTCGGTCGCCCTACAGGTTTTGGTGATCTACACTCCACTCATGCAGGCCGCGTTCGGAACCGTCAGGTTGGACGCATGGGATTGGACTCGCTCAATCATCGTTGCGAGCAGTGTATTGTGGGTTTCCGAGGCGGCGAAATTCGTCACGAGACGCCTTCGCCCGACGGCTTCCCATGGCGCGGGCCTCATCGCTCACTTGCCTACTGCCGTGGCTGGTGGCACGCGCCGCCTCGTCGGTATTGTAAGTTGCCGTCAACCGCACTTGGCGGAGATTAAGGCTTGGATCTCCTTCAGCAGGGCAGCCGCAAGAGAAACCACCAGGGGGCCTAACAGAATTCCCATAGGCCCAAACGCATACGTGCCGCCTATGGCCGCCAGCGCGATAAGCACTGGGTGTTGCTTTTCGCGTGATCCTACCACAAGCGGTCGCAGCACGTTGTCAATGGAACCCACCACCAGCGCACCCCATAGTCCGAGGAGCAGCGCCTTCCAATACGATCCCATCAAGAGGAAGGCAATTACGACAGGAACCCAGACCAAGGGGGCTCCGACGACCGGGACGATGGATGCCAATCCACCGACCGCACCCCAGAGCGCGGGAGACCGAACGCCGACGAACCAAAACCCAAGGCCTAGAAACAGGCCCTGCCCGACAGCGGCGGCAAACACGCCGTTAACGTTTGCGATGACCGAGTCGTTTACTGTCCGAAGAAGGCTGGCAATGGTGCGAGGATCGAGCGGAGTGAGAAGGGCCAGCCGCCGAATCCAGCCTCTCCCATATAGGAGCAGGAAATACAGAAAGACCATCACCAGCAAGCCGGTGAGGACAGATGTTGGTCGCTCCGCCAACTGCGGCGCCGACGTTGTTGAGCAGAAAGCCACTGGCGTCCTTCATGCGGTCAATCAGCTCCGTACGGATCGCCTCTTTGTTGACAGGCACGCGGGTGGCCAATGCGTCGACGACCCGGTCGGCCGTGTGGGTGACAAGCGTCGGCCAGCCGCCCTCCTGCAAGCGAGCGCCTGCTAAGCGCATCGTAGGCGGCCGTCAGTTCCTGAGTGATCGTTAAACCCGCAAATGCAAGCGTGACGCCCAGCTACCACCACCGTTGCGAAAGTGGTGAGGAAGGTAGCCAGCGCGGGCCGATGGATCCGATGACTGAGCCACTCCTTGACTGGATTCATCACGACGGCAAGAATCGACGCCAGGATGAAGGAGGTGAGGAACGGCCACGCCACCTGAAATAGAAAGGGTACAAGCGCCATGAGCAAGATGGCGAGAAATATCAGAGGTCCTCGTTGCGGCATCCAGGGAGCGCTCCTTCGCTGACATATTCAACGCAGCCCGTTAAGTGGGGCGCGGCACCTTCGGCCCGTCGGGGCCGCCAGCTCTTTCGGATTAATGGAGCAGGTCCGCTGCCATAGGCGTAGGAGACGAGTGTTGAGATCCGCAACATGTAAGGCGCGTGACCATCCCCGGTGCGGAACATCAGCCGTTCTCCCTGCTCCTCGGAGCCGTGATTGAAGGGGTTGGGCGGAGGTGGAGGATCGCCCTCGGACGATCGACGCCGCGCTCGGGAAAGACGCCACCTGTGTGCGCAGATCATATCCGCCGGCAGGTCGGGATTCGGTGGGGTTCGATCACCGCCCAAACTCATAACTGAGGCTTGTAATGCGCCCACGAAAATACGGGTGCGGTCCCTCAGGAAGCAGCCACGCCACTTCGCCCCTGGTAGGGATGCAGATTCCGTCGCGCCATTCATAGTTGCTCCACCGGCCTTCCCACGGTGTTGGAATCACTACGCCCGCGACGGTCCGCCCACGCGCGTCGGCCCGCGCCGATTCGATCAGGCCGTTCTCGTCGAATCGAAACAGTAATGTCACTGCGGTTTCGCCATCCTTCAAAGTAGCCCTGGCGGAGTAACCGTCTACCGCCCTCCATTGCACGCCATAGCTTGGTAACAGGGCCGTCGGATACCAAGCGGCCTCAGCCAGGAAGCGCACCAGTTCACCCTGCGCGATCTCTGGCGTTCCGCGTAGATTGGCCAGAGATACGAGGCCGAACAGCGTTACATGCAGAATGCCTTCGCCGGCGATGTAGGCGTCATGCACCCGCCCCGTCAGGCCAGGCATCATCTCGATGCGGCCCTCCCAATCGAAACCGGGCCGTCGAACGACGACCTGCTGCGTTGAGGTGAACCTTTTCCATTTCTCGCCAGTTGCACTCATGTTGATGGTGCCGGAAAGCTCAATATGGACGCCCGAGACGATGGGTTGCCCATCCTTTAATACTGCCCGAAAATACTTTTGCACCGGCGCGGGTAAGCCAACCAGCTCATCGGGGCTGTATGTCATGATCACGACAGGTAGACGTGCCGCCTCCATCCGGGCGTGCATCTCCGCTGTCGAGGATTTCCAGCGACGAGAGCCGTATATGAGCGCAACGGCTACAATTACGGTCGACCCCAGGATTACCATCGGGATCATCTTCCACCACACAATTGCACGCATCCCGTCATACCATCACCTCGGTCACCGGACGCCGCAACGAGTACGGTAGGTGCGGGCCTCGGCCGAAGCGCACGACCAGGTCGGGCCGTTGCGAGCCCAGCCCTAAGCCAGTGCGCGAACTGCGTGCGCACGGCCGGCACTTCGACAGGCTGATTCGCCAGAGCGGTACGCACGCCGATCGCGGTCTCAGCCAGCGCGAAATGTTCATAAGCGCGGCCAACCTCGAACCAGTTTGCCTGGTCGGCGCGCTCCCCGGCAAAGACCGCCACTCCAGCCGAAGTACGCAGTTGCCTGGCGTATTTGTCGTTCTCCGATTTTCCGATAAGAACCATGCTGAATATCGCATTGCCCAGCCTTCGCGGCAATGTCGGGTTGCCCGTCAACCGCGAGAACAATCCGTCGCCGGTAGCAATCGCATCGGTTTCGTTGAACCGGACCCAGTGCTTCAGCTCCTTTACGAAAGCCGCGTTGCCGAACTGGGCACTATTCCCTTGCGGCCTCGAAGCCCTGTTGCGGGCCGAGGTCCACCTCAATGGTGCCACATTTCACGCACCTTGATGCCACAGGAAATCGATTCCATGGTCATCCAGTTCCACCGTAATTCAAACCGCTTCTTGGGGAGGAGTTACGGATCATAAGGGTCACTCGTGCCACCTGCTTCATGGCAGATTGAGTTCCCGCTTCTTGTACCGCAACTTATCACGTGAGACTCGCAGCAAACGCGCTGCCTCGGTGTGGTTGCCGGCAGTCTGCTCGAGTGCGCGCGTCACCAAATGACGCTCGTTATCTTCAAGCGAAGTTCACTCGGTGCGGATTTCCGTGATTGGCACTTCCCGTTGGACGCGGCCATCGGCACTTGAGATCGCGAGCGGAAGACTCGATGAAGTAATAAGGGCCGATTCTTCGAGGATCATGCCGCGTTCTATGGCGTTGCGTAGCTCTCGCACGTTGCCTGGCCAGCCATAAGAAAGAAGGAGTTCCGTCGCGCCGTGGCTCAAACCTTGGATGCTACGGTTGAATTTTCGGTTGTAGTATTCAAGAAAGAACGTCGCAAGAGGCCGGATGTCGTCGACCCTCTGGCGGAGGGGCGGTATTGTAATCTGAATGACGTTGAGACGGTAATAGAGGTCCTGGCGGAACGACCGTTCCCTTACGGCATCCCGCAGGTTCTTATTTGTCGCGGCCACCACGCGAACGTCGAGGTGGATGTCAATCAAGCCGCCCAGCCGGCGGAAAGTTCGATCCTCAAGGACGCGCAGCAGCTTCGCCTGAAGGATTGGCGGGACCTCACCGATTTCGTCCAGGAAGAGCGTGCCTTTATCGGCAAGTTCGAAAATACCGCGTTTCCGCAAGTGCGCGCCTGTAAATGCGCCCCTCTCGTGGCCGAACATCTCGCTCTCGAGCAACGTATCCGGAATGGCCGCGCAGTTCACTGCAATGAATGGTTCTCCCCGCCGCAGGCTTTGGTAATGGAGCGTTTTCGCGATTAGATCTTTGCCGGTTCCGTTCTCACCATCCAACAATACGGTGGCGGCCTCGCTGGTGGCTATGCGTTGTACGAACTTGAGGATGTCGACCATGGCTGCGGATTCTGCAATCACGGTTTGGGTTTGCAGCACTGCCCTTCTTGGAAGTGCCCGGACAGTGGACACCGCGCCGGCCGGTCGACCCTTTTCGTCGAGGATCTGAGTGGTACTCAGTAATACCAATCGGTCCATCCCGCTTCCGGCCTTAAGGCTGATCGTTTCATGTGTGGCCGAGGGTGCTCGGTCCAGTAGCAGCATAACGCCACAGCCCGGCCCACAATCAGCGCGTTTGAAAACCTCCTGGAATTGCTTGCCGAGCATCTTCCGGGAGGACGTGCCCAAGAGCCTCTCTGCCGAACGGTTGACCCCCGTGATTCGAAACTCAGAGTCCCACAGGACAAGAGGATCAGCGAGCTGATCAAAGACCGATTCGAGAACTCTGGTGTTCTGCCAGGTTCGAGTGAGATTCGAAGTCGGTAACTTCGGGACTGAAATCGGGGATGCCATCGTCATCTGAAACGTCGTCGCCGAACTTTCTCTCGGCAAAAGCCACCGGCATCCTAGTCATCGAAAGCGCGAGTCTCATCGCGGCCGTGTCCATTTGAATTGCTCGACCACATCAACTCGTCAACTGGCGGCCCGCGCGGCATTCATGGTCAAGCCTGGCTGGACCTCCTGCTGATTGCGCCAATGGGACCATGCCAAGCTCACACTTCGGACCACTTCGTCCCGCTCAAACGGTTTCGCCAGTACATCATATGCTCCCAGGTTCAGGGCTTCGACCCAGAGCCTATCGTCCGCAAGTCTTGATGTGACGATCAACGGCGGTGCCACTCGCAAAAGGTTCAATGCCTCCAGCATGTCGATCCACGTGCCGGGCGACAGATCCCGCTCACAAATAACGACACCGATCTCGTATTTACGTATGGTCGGCAGCGCCGACGCTAGGGTCTCGGATTTGCGCAGGTTCCACTTTGAACGGTCAAAAACCGCTCGGAGCGAGATGTAATCCTCGGCAAGCGGACTGACGGAAAGAACGGTGACGATCTTGGGAATACCTGATTCCAGTGTGGGCTGTTTCTTCAAAACGAGCTCTCTGCGGCCGGATGGTTTCTAGAAGCTTCAATAGCAACCCAGTCGCCTCTTTTGACGCCTTCGGCAAATTGGGCGGCTGTCGGCTCAATCTCCAAGCTGAAAATCCGACATCGCCGCCCGATCTACATCGCTGCCTACAAAGCCACGCTCGGCAACGGTATTAGGACACCAGGAAGTTCCCCAACGGTGTTCGCCTTAGTCTTACGGTTCCGACGCGGCCTCGTACCTTTTGATCGGCCCGAAGCCAGTCCTCCGCGGGTGATCCGTGGCGGAAGGCTCTAGCCAGCCAAAACTTATACGCCACTGCCGCAATTCTCTGCTGGTTGCCCGGTTCAACGGCCTCCAGCGGAGTTGAGATCATCTTAGTCCCTTGATTTCCCATATCGCATCGCTCCCTCCGACGTTGAGCCTTGGCTTGTCGCAGGCGGAACGGCCTACGATTCTCCAGTAATTGCCAGGATGCAGAGATGTTGAGCACGCAGACCGCCAGAGTCGCCAGCCTCCGAGATTTCCCAGGGCCCACCAAAGGGCATGGGCCAAGGCCGACAGTTAGTGAACGGCAAACGGTTGGGCTTGCTCTGCTTTCCCGTGGTCAGATGGCGAAATATGGTCATAGTCGATGGACGCCCAAACCGCTGACCTTGCAATATGTCGAGTGTCGGGTGCCAGTGCCCGCTCGACGGCGTCGGGATCGAGCGTCTTAAATGCCGATCTGCAGATTGCGTATTGTGAAGTGCAACCTTTGCATCGAGGTTCTGAAGCTCCGCTGCCACTCTCTGGTCCACTACCGATAGGAGTCTCTCAATCGCAGGAATTCTGGTCTGGGCCATCCCGTGCTTAGGACTACAGGCGGCCCACTCGGGCGAGAGGAATTATCATGAATACAGAACACACCGAGATGACTGGGTTCCAGAAGATCCTGGAACGAAAAGAGGCCGAACTGGGTAAGTTCTTGCGGAAGCGAGACGATATCGCAATCGAAAAGAGCGCGGATCAAATGGATGAGGTTCAGTATGCGTCGGAACGAGACTTGGCGATTCGAAACGTAGACCGCGACTCCACCCTGCTTCGTAGCGTGAAAGCAGCATTGGGGCGGATTCACGACGGCAGCTTTGGAACCTGCATCGAATGCGAATCGGCGATAAGCCCTAAACGCCTCAAGGCCGTGCCATGGGCCCCTCGTTGTATCCAGTGCCAGGCCGCAGCAGATCAGAATGGGCAGGAAAGAAAGGAGTTTGCAAACGGCGCGCTGAGTAGCGCTGCGTGAATGCCAGGCTTGACGGCGCCTTGATCTGTGCGCCGCTGGTGCGACGGCACGCCTCAAGTCCGCACAGCGACAAGCGTCGCGTGTTCCATGCATTCGCCTTACAAGTGGGCCGTGGATGGGCCGTGAATCCAACCAGGCGTAGAATCTTCGCAAAGAGGTTGACCGGGCTCGCCATTCCATCACACCTTCAGAGTGATTCGCCGCCTTGGCTGCGTGCCATATGGAAAGGTGTCGATGGTTCACCTGTGAACTATTTGAGGACCGGGACCCAACTGCGGGGAAGGCTGCTGAACCAAGGTTGCACTGTTCGTGCCTGTCCGGTTCATGATGAAAGAAAATCCGACCGAGCCGGTTACCAACGACGGCGAGCCTTGTGACACCCTTGGGTCTGTGCCCTTTTCGTTAGAAACGCTGATCGAACACCGACGGTTCAAAACCTCCAGTTGGAAGCACCTGCCGGCGTCTCCCGCTCAGCCCAATTCGCTAACGTGGCCCGCGGGTGTGCAGGAACTTGCGGGCCCTTACTCGCGTTGAGCAAACCAACGATGGGGCTGCGGGATATTGAAAGCTCTTGGAGACGAGACTACTACGCGCTGGACCAATTAGGAGCGCAACCTCCACTGCGGACGAAGGAAATTCCGAGAATATCTGCCTCGACATGCTGTTGCTTAATAGGGCGGTGATGCAGTTCACTGATCATTCCCGCTTCGGATGCATGGTTAGAATCGCGGGTTGCTGACGAGAACGGTGAGCGGAGCCGTCCCCTGCAGTTTCTCCGGGGGGCTAAAATGCGGTTGAACTGCTGCATAGCGTGTCGTGAGATCAGGGGCGGTAAGTATGGCCCCGATGCCCCCGGAGCAAAGGGTCGGCGCTTCAATAATTTTCCATCTCTGACTGGCTGGTGGTCAGTCCGCGGGGGCATACTTACCCCGCTCGGGCCTCACCCCTTCGCAGGCGAAGAGAGTCAAGGCTAGCCACGTTAGCGAAGGATGTTGTAAACGCGCGGACCCTGGGAAAGCAATGGTCTTTCACGCTTCGCGATGGTTCCGTTGACCTTGGGGCCGAACTTTGGTCGATGAAGGCTTTGGCGCCGGCAGCGACGGCTGTCGTCCAATCCTGCCCGGTCCCTTAGCGGCTGTTATGTTCTGCGACGACTCCGAGTCGTCAAGGCCAGGGACAGTCACTTGGTCGAGGCGAGCGTGGACCTCCTGCGACGGGACCAGATATCTCATCGTGGTTTCGAGGGACTTGTGCCCCACCCAGTGCTGAACGGTGCGGACGTCGAAGCCTGTCCGGAGCGTGACGCGAACGTCGATCGAAATGTCTTTAGGTCGAATTTGGTAGGATCGAGCCCTGCTCGTGTTGCTACCACCTTGCAATGGTCGAGCATATCGTATTGCGTCGCAGAGTTGCCGGAACTGGCGCGCATTGAGATGGGTTCCCAGCGAGCAGGTGACGTTGTGGAAACCGGCCTGCCACAACACGGCGTAGTCGAACAGGCCCTCGACGAGGATCACTTCCGGATAGGGTTGGGCGAGCGCCCACGCGTACAAGCCGCCCTTGGCGCCGGGCAAAAATCGGTGAGGCGGGGCCGTCGCCGAATGGCTGCGGCCATAGAGATTGCCCTCCAACGGAAAGACGATCCGATGCACGTATGCGTCGTAGCCCGCGCCGGTCACCAGTCCTGCCTGACGCAGAGCCGGCAGAGAGTGGCCCAACTGCGTCAGCCAACCTCGCAGGCACCCACCAGGCGCGTAACCGATCCGCATGTGCTGGAGCAGTTCCAGGGAGCGGATTCCGCGTTGGCACAGATAGGTCACCGCCTCGCTGTGACGATGTAATTGCATGTCGTAGAAACGAGCCACTTCCTGTGACAGAGGTTCGGCGCCGCGCCATTGGCGCAGCAAGGCCAGGGCTTGCGAGCACTTCACCTGGTGATAGAGTTCGGCGAAGCGAATCACGTCACCACCGCGGCCGCAGCCGTAGCAGTAGAACAGGTCCTGGTTTGCGTCCACCAGGAAGCTTGGTTTGTGGTCTCCATGCAAAGGGCACAACCCCATCCAACGGCCGCGGCTGAGCGGTCGCGCCGGTTGCCAATCCTGCGCTTGCAGATAGCCCATCAGCGGAATCTGCCGTTTCAACTCGTCGAGATCTTGACGATTCATGGACTCCATGCCTCGATGGGCAGAATACGGCAGACCGCGGTGAGATCCCAGGCAACGATGGTGGGTGCCTGAAGAAAGTACTCGCCGCTGGCTCCGGCCTTCAGCCAACAGTACATGCTGAGCAGGCGACGCTGGGCCCATCGACGCAGAGTGGACGGATCGGGCGAACGCGACGGATCTTGGCAGTGCGGTGCTGCTTGCTCAACGGAATCGCCTGCGGCGATGTGCTCACAGGCCTGTTGCCGGCACTGCAAACTGAACGGGGCCGAAGGCACCAGCCAATCGGGCAGGATCGTGAAGGTCTTGGCGCACGGATGGCAGATTCCGCGCCGCACCCAAATACGTTCTTGTTGAGGGTCGTGGGCTTGGCGGGAGCGCCGTCCATGGCCGATGATCGTGAGTTCCTGGCAAAGGGGACATCGCCGAGGCAGAAGATCCAATGGGATCACCCCGGGTCGATGTTGTCTTTTGGTTCCGGCAGTGCGATAAAAAGAATCACGGCTGGCGTGAAGGCCCGCCGCTGACCGTTCCCTTTGCTAAAGTTTCGATCTGCTGGCCGGGCCTTCACCCTCCGGCAAAGTCAGTTTCGAACGAAAAAAGAATACTGCTTTGCAGCAGTCGTGGCGAGCCTTACTCAGGAGATTGGCCGGTTTATAACCACATATCGGGACCCGGTTCCGCTCCGCACCGTGAGCGCGTAGAATGAATTTGCAAGGAGCAACATTGAAGCCGAGAACAGTGCTCTTCTGGTTGTTGTGGATACTCCCATTCGCTTCAATCACGCACGCGGCCGATTTCGCAACTGGGAAAGAAGCGTACGACCGGGGCGACTATGCAACCGCCGCACGTGAATGGAGCGCCGCATCTGATCGCGGAGACGCAGCGGCTCAGTTCTGGTTGGGATCGCTCTTTGAAGAAGGGCGCGGCGTGGAAAAGAACGATGTATTCGGCCGTCGGCTCCAATTGTTGTCAGCCGAACGTGGTTATGAATACGCGCAGAACGTGTTGGGATGGCCGATCAAGGATGAGAACAGGCCGTACCTTACATGTTCTGCGTATGCAGAACCCAAGCCTCGGTCCTCCGACGTGGAAATCACACCTCAGGCAGACAGTATGAAGGGATTCAGGTTTGAAATCACTTTCCATAACGCTCGGCCACCGCTGGAGCGCCCGATCATGTCCGCCGTGAATTTGTCGGAAAAGCCAAAAGCGCCAAGCATTCAGATTTCTGTATACCAGCTCCTGAACGGTGCCCGGAAGGAAGTGCCATATGAGATCACCTTATGGAGTGGTGGTGGAGCGTGCGAGCGCGGCTGTGGAGCCGGAATTAGTGACATCTCCCTTGTGGCCGGAGTGCGAATACCGATTGAGGAAGCAGAGCGTCGATTCTATGTCGAGCAGTTCTTGGCCCTCCTGTCGAGCAGTCCCGGCCAGACTCCTGAGAAGTTGCAGCCAACACGCCAACTGATGCTCCATTCTGATCGGCCCAATGAACCGTCGTATATCGACAACATGATGCCCAATCGCGTCGGTAAGTACGAGATCGTTTGCAGTTATCAGAACCAAAATCCCCGATTCTGGCCCCTTGCCCTCGACGCCGAACCTCTTCGGTTTGGGTACGTCAAGACGATGGACTGGATCGAGATCTTCAAGGCTAAACAGCCAACTCCGAAGTAGGCGCTGGCCGCATCACCCCTTGTGGACGAAACACGGCGTTTCATCCAACCTTGCAGATCCTCGACCGTTCTTCAGGTGCGGTTGTGCCAGAATCGTGGGCGTCTTTTCCCATGGGCCACGGCAAGGACCACAACCGTCAAATCGTCTGCACGAAAAACGATGTAGAACGGAAATCGACGAAAAACCGCTCGGCGGAGGTCAGCGTCGAAAACTTGAAAGCTGTTGGGCGAATTGGAGAGGAGGTCAATCACGCGATCCAACTCATCGAGGAAGCGAACTGCGGCACGAACGCTTCGCTCGGCGTACCAGACGACAGCTTCGTCGGCGTCCTGCTGCGCTGCCGGATGGAAGCTGACGGACCTTCGCATCAGCCGTTGAATCTGGTGCGGAGTTGCCGACGAACCTCGTCCCACGCGATCGTCTGAATGGCACCCGAATCGAGGTCCCGAACTCGCAGCGCGATCTCGCTTCTCCAGGCTTCTTCGGCGTCTTCATCGACCTCCGCGTCAAGGCTGTCGATGAGAGAATCAGCGAGTGCCGCCCTTGCTGCCGGGGGCAATTTCAAAGCGTGCGTCAACAATTCCGCTGCGTCTTCGGCCATCTCCTTATTTTACCCTGTCCGAAGTGCCAGGCCAATGCGCGCCATCGCTGGCTGCACGCGCGCCGCGCGGAACTGTTGCCGGCCGGTATGTCCATGTGGTGTTCACCCTCCCGCACGAACTGGCCGCACTGGCGCTGCGTAACAGAAGGTTGATCTACGGCCTGCTGTTCCGTGCCAGCGCCGCAACCCTGCTGGACGTTGGCGCGCGACCCGCGCTGTCTCGGCGCCGAAATCGGTTTCTTCAGTGTGCTTCACACCTGGAATCAGAAACTGGAGCATCATCCGCACGTGCACTGCGTCGTTCCCGCCGGCGGACATCTCTCCAGACGTCGCGCTGGCTCGTCCGCGCTACGCTTTCTTCCTTCCGGTCAGCGTCTGGGGCAGCGTGTTTCGCGGCAAGTTCATGGCCGGTTTGAAGCGCGTCTTCGCCGCAGGGCAAACTCGGTTTCCAGGGCGGATCGCAGAGCTGAGCGATCCGAAAGCTTTCGCCGACTTACTGCGCCAGACTTGCCGGCATAAATGGGTGGTCTATGCAAAGCAGCCTTTCGGCGGGCCCGGAACACGTGCTTCAATATCTGGGCGCCTACACGCACCGCGTGGCCATCTCCAATCACCGTCTAATCGCGTTCGAGGACGGCAAAGTCATTTCCGATGGCGCGACTCGGCCCACAAGAACAAACAACGACGAATGACTTTGCCGCGTGAACGAGTTCCTGCGGCGATTCTTTTACATGTGCTGCCGCCGGGCTTCGTGCGAATCCGCCACTTCGGGCTGTTCGCCAACCGACTGCGAAAAGTCTCTCTGGAACTCTGCCGCAGCTTGCTCGCAGAGGCCGATGCCCCGCTATTGGCGTCTCCTGTCCCGAGCGCGAACGCCGGTTTCTGGTCGTGCCCGGAGTGCGGCGGGGCTATGGTCCTGATCGATCGACTTACAGCAGCGCAAACCTATGTGCGTCCTCCTCCCGTGGGTGAGATAACTACGTGACGAGGCCTGGCAGCTAACTCGAAATCCGGCGCGCTGCGGCGCGGTCGCGATTGGTGCGTATGTAGGGCTCTCCTCCACCGCGAAATCCCTCCTCGATCCTGCTCAAAGGTAGCGCTCCAGGCGGTCTTGAAAGACCTTCCCACGCTCTCCACGCTCCATCTGCGATTCCGCCAACACCTTTCGAAACCAAAAACGGCCGCCTGTCAGATTCAATCGCCATAGCGGCACCGCGTCCGCCGCAAACGCAGCGCCTTCCTTCAAGTGGCTGTATCGAAACCGACCCGGCGCCGAACCTCATCACACCTGTACCATCGCGTACCGGGTCGCTTCCGATACAGCGCTAACACCTATATCGGCCGGAATACAAATTCTACTGACGATGCAAGATCGTGGTGGTTTCGGTCACGTCATCCATGTTCACGACGCGGCGGACTTTTGTCAGCGTATCGCCATCGTTGGAGAGTGTATACAGCTCGCGGGTGACGGTGACGCGGTAGGCTTCCTTCCGCACGGATTGGATGATCAGGGAAGATTCCTGCCAGTACACCGATGTCCAGCCCTCGGCCTTCTCGTTTTTTTCGGTTTCGTCGAAGTGGGTTCCGGGACGATTTAGGCCGTGGCACTTCTCCGCTAACCCACTTCACGACTGCAACCCGCCGAGAGCACGTCGCGCAAGCCAACGCTATATAATCGCCATATGTTGGGAGGCCGCACCCTGACCCGCGGGATTCGCTGCGCACTTTGCTTTGCCCTCCCGCTTCTTCCGCTCACCGCGCAGTCGGCCCGTATCGGCAGTATCCGCCGCCTGGACCCGGCCGTCGACAGAGTTGTCCTGCCGAATGCAGCAATCGAAAAAGTAGCCGGGAATCTTCAATTCGCCGAAGGCCCGGTTTGGATGCGCAATGGCGGCTATCTACTGTTCAGCGACGTTCCCGCCAATGCGATCATGAAATGGATTCCTTCAGGCCAACTCACCCCCTTCCGCAAACCAGTCTTCGCTCGCGATTTCACGCAAGGAATGCAGATCGGAACCAACGGCCTGACGCTCGATCGCGAAGGCCGCCTGATCTCGTGCGAACACGGCAATCGCAGCGTGTCCCGCACCGAAAAGGATGGGACTATCGTCACCTTGGCCGATCATTATCAGGGCAAGCGTTTCAACAGCCCGAATGACATTATCTGCAAATCGAACGGCGACCTCTATTTCACCGATCCGAACTCGGTCGCTCGCCGTGATCCTCCCGACCCGCATGGCGATTTCAAGCAGGATCTGGACTTCAACGGTGTCTACCGCATCACAGCCGCGGGCAAACTCGACCTGCTCACGCGAGAGATGACGTATCCCAACGGCCTCGCCTTCTCGCCCGATGAAAAGAAACTCTACATCGCCAACAGCCGCCCTGCCAAATTCTGGATGGTCTATGACGTGAAACCGGACGGCGCGTTGGCCAACGGGCGTAAGTTTTTCGACATGAGCAATGACAAGGGTGAAGCGGTGCCGGATGGAATGAAAATCGACCGCGCGGGCAATATCTTCGCCACCGGACCGGGTGGTGTCCTGATCCTCTCGCCGCAGGGCAAACACCTGGGCACGATCGAACTGCCTGAGATCCCGGCGAATTGCGCGTGGGGGGATGGCGACGGAAAGACGCTCTACATCACCGCTCGCACGAGTCTATATCGCGTGAAAATAGCGGCCGCCGGCAAACAGCCGTGATCTCGTCGGTGCGGCCGTTTCGATTATGGCACTGGAATGCGCTGACTGAAGTGTCGGGCAGCAGTTCGCTGATATATCGGGAATCGCGGCTTTGAAACGGGGTTGCGTCCATTAATGGCGTTCGGCCCATAAATTTGGGTAATGGACGCGAACCGCACCTTCGCTGAACTGGCGGGCGCCGGTGAACCTTGCGTCGTGCGGGAAGACCGACTCTGGAAGTCCGTCAACTTTCGGATTGCGCCGTCATCCGGCCGCGATCCGGTTCGGAGCGATGGCTCGTGAGTCAGGGGGACCTTGCTTTCTCGATCGATCAACCGTCACAATGTCGCGATAGGAGAGAACCGATGTTTATGGTTCGTAACACGTTTGTCGCAAAGCCGGGTTGCGCCAGCAAGCTGGCGGCACAACTCAAGGAAGCGGTCGTTGCATTTCAAATGCCTGGCGCGCGCGTCATGACCGACATCACAGGCGATTTCAACCGGGTGATCATGGAGCACAGCGCTGAGAGTCTGGAGGAATTCGAAAAAAGGATGCAGGAAACCATGGGTAGCCCGATGTACCGCGAGCGGATGGCCGGGTACACCGAGCTTTGAATCACCGGAAGTCGGGAGGTCCTGCGCGTCGTCTAAGGCATCCTGTCGCAGATGTAGCGGGGAAGCCAAAATGGAAACTCCGGCTAATGTTGACGAGGCGCGCTTATCGGGCCCAATCCTCCGCTGGTTCGGGGATTGCTCCCGGGCACTCGAACAACGTTGAGCTACAGGAGTGCGGGGGCGCGTTTGAGATCGGAGCCGTAAACGGCGTTGTACTCGATATACGTTTCTGGAAAATGCCGTAGCGGCTAGCCCGTGCGCCGCAATTCCTCTCTGATGACTCGGCGGATTGTTGATTCCAGCGGTTCGCGTTTACGTGCGATGTGCTCAAGGAGCGCATCATTGATCAACGCCTGATAGTTCCCGCCGCCGGCCTTGTCCACCTGCTTGCGGAACCAATCCAAGACTTCGTTATCAAGGCGTATGGTAACCCGCGTTTTCCCGGGGGGAGTGGGAACCACCGCCCCCCGTTTTGCCTTCGTGAAGTCGTATTCACTCTTCATAAGCCCTCTGCATATCTATTCCGCTCGCCCGGCGTGGCCGGTCGGGCCGAAATGATCCGTACTCTACTCTTCCGCCACGTGTAGACCACTACCAAAATACGTCCCAGCGCATCGACTCCGAGCGTGATCCAGCGTAGTTCACCATCCGACGCATGTTCAGTTGTCGTCAGCGCCCCATCGTCCTCAAGAACGGACCGCGTCTGCGAACTGAATGCCGTGCTTTCGGGCATTCAGGCGTGCTTTTTGGGCGTCCCATTCGAAGTCCGTTAAGCCTGTGTACAATCGTACACCACACCGGTCACCGGTGTCGAGCGTGGGCGAAGGCGGGATATATAGAGCAGTTGTGGACGAAAAGCGGCCTTCTCGTAAGGTGTCCGTCCACGATACCGGATCGATGGGGTGTAACCGATTTTCGAGGAGTTGCCGCGGTCGTCCTTTAGGTAACTAATCCGCCCGAAGAGCCTGAATCACATCTACGCGTGCGGCCCGCAGCGCGGGCCAGGCGGACGCCACGACCGCTGCGGCCAGCAGCACTCCCGCCGCGCCGGCGATGACCCACGCGCCCGGCATGCTCACGGACTCGAACCAACTGCGCGCGGCTCGTTGCAGTGCGGCGCCGCCCGCCAGCCCCGCCGCAATTCCCGCGGCGGTGAGAAGCGTACCCTCCGCGATGACGCGTCCCAGAAGGTGGCGAGGCTGCGAACCGATGGCGAGCCGTATGCCGAATTCCCGTGTGCGCGCGCTGACGGAAAAAGCCAGCACGCCGCCCACGCCGACGACCGCGATGGCCAGAGCCACCACGGCGAAACCGCCGAAGACGAGCACGTTCAAACGATCGGGTGTGAGCACTTCGGCGCGAACATCCTCGAGGGTAGCGGCTCGCTCCACGGGCTGGTCCACGGACAGGTTACGGATGGTGCGGGTAATCGGAGTGATCAGCGCGTACGGGTCGCTGCGTACGTGGACGAAGAGGCGGCCGCCGAACAGCGGCCCTTGTCCGAACGGGGTGTAGACGGTGAGAGTGGGGCGCGGGACCAGGTGCTCATCGTCAATATCGGCGGCGACACCGATGACGCGCATCGGTACGGGCTTCATGCCGACGAACTGCATCACCGGATCGGTCCAGGTGACGTGCCGGTTGAGCGCTTCCTGCGTGGGGAACATGCGGCGCGCGACGCTCTGGCTGATGATGGCGACCGGTTCGCTGCCCTTGCGGTCCAGGTCGTTAAAGTCACGCCCGGCGACCAGGGGCACTCCGAGGGCGGCGAAGAATCCTGGAGAGATGATGCGGAACTGGCCGCGCGGATCCTCCTCGCCGGTGCCGCGGGCATACCCTTCGCCGGTGAACTGGAGGCCGGGGCCGAACTGCCCGCCTTCGCGCCAGGGGGTGAGCACGCCGAGCGCGACGCCATCGACGCCGGGCAGGTCGTGGACCTTCCGCATTGCCTCCTTGTAGAATCCAACGACCTGTTCGTCGGTGCGGCCATAGCTCATCACGGGAACGTTGATGGAGAGTACGCGGCGCGTATCGATGCCGGTATCGACGGCCTGCAGCGCGAGCAGGGTTTTGAGCAGCATGGCCGCGCCCGCCAGCAGTACGAACGATGCGGCGATCTGCGTGATGGCGAAGGCGCGCAGGCGGCCGTTGGCGCCGCCCGCCACACGCGTGCTACCGGTGGAGAGGCTGATGGCGCGCGAAGGGTCGCTGGCGGGCAGGCGGGGGACGAAGGCGAGCAGAGCAGCGGCCGCAAGCGCCAGTCCGGCGCCCACCCAGAGCATGCTGGAATCGACCGTGAGGTCTAAGGCGCGCACGGAGAAGCGCGAAGCATAACGCGCCAGGATGGCGACCATGGGCCGCGCGCTGAGAACCCCGAGAGCGGCTCCCGCGCCGCAGAGCAGCAGGCTTTCGGCGAGCAGGACGCGGCGCAGTGCGGCGTTGCCGGCGCCGAGGGCCGTACGGATAACCAACTCACCTTCGCGGCGGATGGTACGGGCCAGGATCAGATTGGCGACATTCGAGCAGGCGATCACGAAGACCAGCCCTGAAGCGGCCAGGAGAATCCACAGCACAGTGCGGGCTTTGGACGTGATCTGATCGCGCAGCATGAACGCGTCAATGCGGTACCCGTCTTTGACAGGGTAGGCTTCGGGGTGCTGCTTGAGCATGGCCGCATGGGCGACGCGCAGCTCGGCGCGGGCCTGTTCGAGGGTTGCGCCGGGGGCGAGGCGGCCGAACAGCTCGGTCATGCGGTGGACGCGTCCGGTGACCATCGTGGCCGAGAGGTGGTGCGGGCTGGTTACGATGTTGGCGATGAGCTCGGTTTCGGCGGGATAGGGAACCGAGGGCTCGAGGACGCCGACGACGGTGGCGCTGCGCGCGCCGAACGAACCGAGGCGTACGACCTTCCCAATCACGGAGGGGTCGCTCTTGAGCGCGCGGGTCCAGAAACGGTAGGTGAGCACGACTGCGCCGGCGGCATTGGGTCCGTCGTCCCGCATGTCGATCAGGCGGCCGAGCACGGGGCGGAGGCCCATCACCTCGAAGAAGTTGCCACCGACCACGCCGGCCTGCACTTCGCGGGGTTCGCCGAGGCCGTTGAGGGTGAAGCCGACGGTGGAAAAATCGCCGAACGCGCTGAAGGACTTCACGCTTCGGCGAAGATCCTGGATTTCGGGCACGGAGAAAACGGTGCTCTCCATGCCGAGGCCGGGCGCGCTCTGCCGGATATAGACGAGGCGGTCTTCGCCGCGATTCACCAGCGGCCGTAGCAGGACTCCGCGGACCAGCGTAAAGATGGCTGCGTTGGCCCCGATGCCAAGAGCCAGCGTGGCTATGACCGTGATGGTTAGTCCCTTGGCTGCGGTGAGCGACCGGACGGCATACTTGAAATCGCGCGCGAAGACCCCCGCGGCGTTACCCAGATCCATTGATTGAGAGCTCATGCCAAATCTTCCCTCCTACAGGTAAAGTCGCTCAGTACCGCCGGATTTCGACATCCGGTCCAAAGATTTTTTCGGCGGAATTGCCCTTTCGGGCATTTTACGTGTTTTCGGCGGGATTGTGTGGTCTTGCAGAGGTATACGCTAAAAGGGCCGGCCGCGTGGAACTGCGGCCGGCCCCCTATACCGCTCCCTCACGGTCGCGGCTCTGCTGGTTTAGGGCTCTGCTGGTTTAGAAGGCGTACTTCAAGCCGAACTGGATGTTGCGCGGAGAGTTGACCTGGCTGCCGATGGCGCCGTAGCTTGCCGGAGCGGTGATGTCCCGTCCCGGTGCGCCCCAGCTTACGGAGTTCAGGATGTTGAAGAGTTCCGCCCGGAACTGAATTTTGTGCCGCTCCGTGATGGCGAAATCCTTGCCAATCGAGGTGTCCAGGTTGAAGAAGCCCGGAGCGCGCTCCGTGCCCACTCCCGCGTTGCCGAATTCGCCCAAGGCCGGGATGCCGTAGGCGCAGCTTCCATTGTTGACGCCGGCGGTGCAGAAGCTATTGGCGGTTACGTCGCCGAACCAGCGGTCCACCGTGCGGACCGAAGGATCGGGCTGGTTCTGGTAGCGGTTGGCGCGCGCGTTGCCGCGCGGGCTGCGGCCGGAGTTGGTATTTTGCGTTGAGGCGGTGATGGTGACGGGGAAGCCGCCGCGTTTGGCCAGATTGTAGTTGATGTTCCAGCCGCCGAGGACGAGGTCTACCGCCTTGTTGGCGCTGGCGCCGAACTTCTGTCCCTTGCCGAACGGAACCTTGTAGACGCCGGCGGTGGTGAAGTTGTGGCGTACGTCGAAGCAGGCCGGGCCGTAGTTGCCGTGGCGGTTGTAGGCGTCCTGCCAGTAGGCGCCTTCCGAATTGACGCCACCGCAGCCGTAGTAGCCGAGGCCATCGGTGTCGGTCTTCGAGTAGGTGTATTGGAACAACATTTCGAAGCCGCCCGTCATGCGGCGGCGGCCGCTCACCTGGAGCGCGTTATACCAGCTTGTGCCGCTCGATTCGGTCAGCGCGATGTTGCCGACGTTGGGGAGGGCGACGGCCAGCGGACGACGGTCGTTGATAGGCGCCCAGTTGGCATAGGGGCCTACGCCGGGCAGCGGGTTGTTGGCTTCGTGCGGAATGACGAGGTGTGTGCCGCGCTGTCCGACATAGGCGACGTTGATGTTGGTGGCCTTATCGAGTTCGCGTTCGATGGCGAAGTTGAACTGATTGGTCATCTGCGGGCGCAGATCGAGATCCCAGGCGCGGCCCTGGTAGAAGGGAGCGGCGGTGGGGCTGCTGCGGGGGCCGGTCAGATCGCCGCGGGCGACGACATCCGTGAACCCGGTGGAGATTTTGCCGGGCAGCGTGCTGTCGTAGGTGACGTTGGATTCGGTGAAGAAGGGCGGGTTGAGCGTCAAGCGGAGGTTCGCGCCGGTGCCTTCCAGGAAGTTGGACAGGCGGTAGGCAGCGCGCACGACGGTCTTCGAGTTGACGCTCCAGGCGATGCCCAGATTGGGATTGAACTGCTTCTTGTAGGACTTGTAGAGCGCGCGTCCGTAGGCGCCGCCGGGATAGATCAGGGCGCCGGTGTAGGTGTTGATGTTCACCTGGCGGTCGGCGACTTCGTAGATGGGCGACATGTATTCCCAGCTCAAGCCGTAGTTGAAGGTGACGTTGCGGAGGATCTTCCAGCTATCCTGGGCGAAGACCAGATCGCGCCAGTTGCGATGGCCCCAGGGTCCGCTGACGGCGCCGCGGCCCTTGCTGGCCAGGGTGTCGAGCAGGAAATCGCCAATGTCGACGCCGGTGTAGGCGCCGTTGTAGCTGAAGGAGCCGAGCGCGCCGTTGTTGCCGGCGTAATAGCGGTTGGCGCGTACGCGCATCAGGCTGAAGCCGAACTTCAGGACGTGCGCGCCGGCCTGGTAGGTGTTATTGGACTGGAACTGGAACTTGTTATCGCGGGTGTTGGCGATGGTGGCCGCCGAGCCGAGGCCGGACAGACTGCCGCCGAGGTTGAAGCTGGACAGGCCGGCGATGAACTGTCCGCCGGGAATGCCGAACTTCGCGTTGCCGTCGGCGCCGAGCAGGCCGGACCAATCGATTACCTTGTCGTCGATGCCGATGAGGCTATACGAGAAGCGATTGTCGCTAACCAGCCGGGCGTTCCAGGTGCGGGTCCAGTTGGTGACGGCCGACCAGGTGGGGCCGTTATTGCCGCTGGTCATGAAGACGGGGATGGCTGCGCCGGATCCGAAGGTTTCGTACATGCCCTTGGAATAGCGGAACATCAGGGTGTCCTTGTCGCTGAGCCGGTAATCGAACTTGGCGTCGCCCTGTTTGTTGCTGAGGTAGTTCCGCGTGGCGCCGATGTAGTTGCTGCCTACGCCGAGTGCGCCGGTGCCGGTGTTGTTGGGAAGGGGATAGAGGTTCGGGTTACTGAAGAGGTATTTCGCGGTGGCGCTGAAGCGGGCCACGGGGATCTGGTTATTGGGGAAGGGGGTCCGGGTGGCGAGGGTGGTACCGGTGGCAGGGTCGCGAATGATCTGGTTGTTGACGGTGAGGAACTGGCTGAGGTCGCCGGCGCGCCATGCGGCGGGGGCGACAGCGGCAGTGGCAGGTCCGGCGATACGCCGTTCGGTCTGTTCGTAGTCGGCGAAGAAGAATGCCCGATCTTTGCGTACGGGGCCGCCGAAGGTGCCGCCGAAGATGTTCTGGCGGAGGGCCTGCTTTTTCACATTGCCGCGATTGTTGAAGAAACCGTTGGCATCGAGCTTATCGTTGCGCAGGAACTCGAAGGCATTGCCGTGGAACTGGTTGGTGCCGCTCTTGAGCGACATGACGACGCTGGCGCCGCCGACGTTGCCGAATTCGGCGCCGGCATTGCCGGTTACGACTTTGACTTCCTCCAGGGCGTCCACATTCGGCTGATAGCCGATCTGGTTATCCACGCTCTGGTTAATATCTACGCCATCGAGGATGAAGTTGTTGGTCTGCTCGCGATTGCCGTTTACCTGGGGGCGCGAACCGGAACCCTGGAAGCGGGCGGCGGTGTTCATCGCACCGGGCGAGGTAGACACCGCGCCAGGGATGAGCAAGGTGAGGGAGGCGAAGTTGCGGCCGTTGAGCGGGAGGTTGGTCAGCTTGGTGGACGAAAGCGTGTCGCCGGTGGCTTGCGTCTCGGTCTGCAGCATGGCGGCTACGCCGGTGACCTCGACCGTCAGGGTGGTGTCGCCGATTTCGAGTTTCACATCGATACGGGCGATTTGGTTAGTCTCTACAGTGAAGGGGCCGACCACGGACTTCTTGAAGCCCTTGGCTTCCACGGTAATGGTGTAGCTGCCCACGCGCAGGAAGGGGAAAGTGTAGATTCCGTCCGAGTTAGTGGTGGTGGTGCTGTGAACGTTGGTTTCGGTATTGGTTGCTGTGACGTTGGCGCCTGGTACGCTTGCGCCCGACGGGTCGCTGGCGGTGCCAGTAATGGATGCGGTGATGGTCTGCGCCGGCGCGAGGCTGGCGAACAGGGCCAGCGTCGCAACCAGTGAACTGATCGTTTTACGCATACGGCTTCTCCTCGTTATCGATTGGTTGACAGATTCCCATATATGAAAGCTGCCAACAAGCGGCAGTTCTTCCAGATTTCATAGGAAGACAGCAAAAATGTCTTGGATAAGGCCGACGTGCGATTCGGCTGCGAAACAGTCTCAGTCACTTACACAGTGAGATGTCACAACCGGCTAACCCTTTAGGCTTGATGATTTGCGACACGATCGGCCACCCAGTAACTTTGACGCGCTCCACGGAAAGCGTGGGACGCCACCCCTATTCCATTCACCCCCTGTTTGTCCGTAACTCCGCGCGCACCCTTACGCCGGAGTGTACGAAATTTAGCTAAGTATACACCGGGAGAGCGGCGAAACACTACTGAAACATCTGATATGGGTGAAGCGGGCGACTTGGGGCTCCTCGCTCGTGGCGGCGCGGCTCGCCTGGGCCGATTGGCGAGCGGTCCGCAGGTTGCCAACCTGCCCCACATCAGGGTGGGGCGGCTATCTGTCATTTGTGGGATGCAGGGTGTATACTGATGCGATATTGGGTGTCAATTTGGTTAAAAACGTCGTCCTGCGAGCGGCTTGAGGGGGGCCTGCGAGGAAAGGGGCGACGGAGGGAGTTATGCAGAACTTTACGACTAAACTAATCACGGGACTCTTGTTTTTGAGCCCGTGGGCAGCCTACGCGCAAGAGGTTAGCGCAGGCATCACCGGTCGGGTCACGGACCCGTCGGGAAGCGCCATCGTCGGCGCCGCGGTCACGGCAAAGGATTCGGATCGCGGCACGGAGTGGCCAACCAAAACCAACGAGGACGGAATCTACGCATTTCCGCGCATTCCAATCGGCACGTATTCGCTGAAGATCGAGGCCAAGGGCTTCAAGACGTCATTGCAGCCGTCTCTTACGCTCGAGGTCAATCAGCGTGCGCGCCTGGATATTCGCAATGCAGGTCGGCGGAGTCACGGAAACCGTGACGGTATCCGCCGAGGCCGCCCTCCTACAGACCGAGACCACGCAGGTGGGGTCGGTGATCAGTGCGGACACCATCGTCAACACGCCGCTGGTGAGCCGTAATCCGATCGCTTTGACCCTGCTGGCGCCGGGTGTCACGACGCCGAATCCTTCGGGCTTCACGAATGGCGTGCGTACCACCGGCGGCGGCCGTCCTTACGTAAACGGTAATCGGGAAGAGGGCAACAACTTCCTGCTGGACGGAGTGGACAACAACCAGACTTCGGACAACCTGTCGAGCTACCAGCCGAACCTGGACGCGATCGCCGAATTCAAGATGATCACCAACAACGCCTCGGCCGAATTCGGCAACTTCCAGGGCGGCATCATCAACGTGGTGGTCAAGAGCGGCACCAACCAGTACCACGGCAATGTGTTCGAGTACTTCCGCAACGACAAGCTGAACGCCAACAACTGGGCGCGCAACTGGACGGTGGGACAGAACTTCCGTTCGCCCATCCGCTGGAACCAGTTCGGCGGGACCTTCGGCGGTCCGATCAAGAAGGACAAACTGTTCTTCTTCGCGGATTACCAGGGTCTGCGCAGGGCAACGCCTCCCAGCGTCTCGGCTACGGTGCTGATGCCGGCTGCCTGGCGCACGGGCGATTTCTCGAACCTGCTGGATCCCATCTACTCCGGCGTGGCCGGCGGCGTCCAGTTGTACAACCCGCTCTCGGTGAACGCCACCACGGGTGCGCGTACGCCGTTCCCGAATAATCAGATTCCCATCGGCCAGATGAATATCGTGGCGAAGAACCTGTTTGCCAACCCGAATATTTATCCGCTGCCGACGCTGTCGCAGAGAACGCTGACGGACAGCAACTACTTCTACACCTCTTCCAGCTACGTGAAGTCGGATCAGGGCGATTTCAAGCTGGACTATAAGCCATCGGACAAGGACGACCTGAGCGCGCGGTATTCCAATGGACGCCAGGACCAGCCCGGTGTCAACTCGGCTCCGTTCCTCTATAACAGCTTCAACATCGCTCCGTTCCAGAACGGCGTGATCAACTGGACGCGGACCCTCAGTCCCCGCCTGGTGAATGAAGCTCGCGTCGGGCGTGAACAACCTCATGCTGAACAACGGCGGCCAGGATAAAGGCCTGGGCGATATCGCCAGCAAACTGGGGATGCAAAATGCCGGCACTGGCTTGCTTTCCATTACGGGCCTGACTCACCGCGGGCCTGGGTAACGCCAACATCGGCACGCAGCAGTTGTTCGCCACCACCACCTACCACTACGCGGACAATCTGACGGTGACGCGCGGCCGCCACATGATGAAAATGGGCGCGCAACATTCTGCGCCAGCAGATGAACGTGTTCTACGCGGGCAACAATGGCCGTACCGGTTACATGAACTTCAGCGGCCGGTTTACCGGCTGCCAATGCGATCAGCCCGGGGGGCAAGCAGATCGGCGACGCCGATTTCGTGTTGGGACTGCCCACCGATTTTGGCCGCGGCCTGCAGAACGGCACCTGGGGCCAGCGCAAGACCATCTATGGCTTCTACTTCCAGGATGACTGGCGCGTCACTAACAGCCTGACTCTGAACCTGGGCCTGCGGTGGGAGTATCACACACCGCTGGTCGAGGTCAAAGATCGCCAGGCGAACTTCGGCCTGTTCAGCGGAGCATTGGAACTGGCCGGTCAGAACGGCAACAGCCGGGCGCTGTTTAATCCTTATAAGAAGGACTTCCAGCCGCGCATTGGCTTTGCCTACACTCCGGATATCCTGAGCAAGCGAATTGTCGTGCGCGGAGCCTATACCATTTCCTCCTTCATGGAAGGCACCGGCACCAACCTCCGCCTCCCGCTGAATCCGCCCCTCGCTGCGGAGACCACCACGCTCTACAACACCCCGGCCGACACGTATCCGAAGAGCACCCTCGACCAGGGACTCTTCGGATTGAACAACCCGGACCCCTATCACAACGCGACCATTCGCTTGTGGGATCCCAACGTCCGTCCCGCCGAAGTCCAGCAATGGAACCTCACGGTGGAGGCCCAACTTCCCTCCGCCAACGTGCTGACCGCCGGTTACGTCGGACAGCATGGCACGCACCTGATGGTTGCCATGCCGTACCTGCAGAAGCAACTCGTCAACGGGCAGATTCTGCCCAGTCCGTATCTGGGCGGCAATCCCGACCCTGCAGGCCGACATTTCCCAGATTTCCGGGACTTGTTCGTGCGCCAATCAGCGGTATGACAGCCTGCAGACGTCTCTGCACAAGCGCTTCAACATGGGCCTGGAATACCAACTGTCTTACACCTTCTCGAAGGGTATGTCCGACTCCATCGGCTATTACGGAGAGGGCGGACAGGCCGGTGGACAGTCTGCCTACATGCAGAACCTGTACGACCGCAGGAGCGAGTGGGGCCCGACCTACTTCGACAACAAGCATGCCTTCACGGGCTCTTTCGTCTACCAGTTGCCGTTCGGCCAGAGGAAGAAGTTCGGCTCGCACTGGAACCGGGCGGTGGACAGCGTTCTGGGCGGCTGGCAAACCAGCGGTATCCTGACCGCACACACGGGCTTCCCGCTGACCATCAAGATGAGCGGCGATCCCTCCGGCACGGGCGCCCGCAGCTTCCGCGCCAACGTAAATGGCACGCCGAACGATCCGCACCAGATCGGACCCGGCCTGCTGTTTCTCGACCCGACCCCTTATTCCGCTCCCACGGCCCGTACCTTCGGGAACGCCGGGGTTGGAATCGTTCGCGGACCCGGCATGAAACGCTTGGATTTCTCGCTGCACAAGCAGTTCAACCTTACCGAAAAACGGTACTTCGAATTGCGCGCCGAGACGTTCAATCTGTTCAACACGCCGATCTTCGCCAGCCCGGCTTCACAGACCATCACCTCCACGCTCTTCGGACAGATCCGAAGCTCGCAGGGTGAGCGCAATGTGGAGTTAGCTGCGAAGTTCTACTTCTAGGTAAGACAGGTCGGATTTAGAGCTCAACGCGGAGGCGCAGAGGGCGCAGAGGAAACGCAGAGAACACATAGTGATTAGTCTTCTCTGCGCTTATCTCTGCGTTCTCTGCGCCTCTGCGTTGCAGGGCCTGTTTCGATTCGAACCGGAAGGCTGGTATATAATATTGCCCAGCCACGTAAGTGGTCCACTTTCCTTCAAAGGCGAATCATATGGCACAAGCGTTCTGGAATAAGCTCAAAGAGCCGTGGGCGGGGTACAGCCGGCGGGATCTGTTCCGCCAGGGCGGATTGTTCGCGGCCGCCCAGGCATTCGGCGGCAGCGTGCGGCAGGCGGTGGCAGCTCCGCTTGAAGTGGGCGCCAATATGTATCGCTCGATCGGCGTGCGGCCCGTAATCAATGCCCGCGGGACGTTCACGATCATTACCGGGTCGCAGACTCTTCCCGAAGTCAAGCGCGCCATGGATCAGGCGTCGCGCAGTTTCGTCCATATGGACGAGCTGATGGATGGCGTCAGCCAGCGGCTGGCCGAGATCACGGGCGCGGAGTGGGGAATTGTGACGGCGGGTTGCTGCGCCGCGATTACGCACTTCACGGCTTCGGCCATCGCCGGCGGCAATCCGGAGCGCATGCAGCGGCTGCCCAACCTTGCCGGGCTGAAGAACGAGGCCATCGTTCCGGCCTACTCGCACAATGTGTACGATCACGCCATCCGCATGCTGGGCGTCAAACTCGTGGTAGTGAAGGATAAGGCCGAGCTGGAAGCGGCTTTCAACGAGCGTACGGCCATGTGCTACATTTTGGCGGGACCGGGCGACGACGGCCCATTGGGCACCAAGGTGGTGGTGGAGGCGGCGCGCCGCACGAAACGTCCCCGTGCTGGTGGATGCCGCGGCCGAGATCCTGACCATCAAACCGAATGTTCACCTGGCGCGCGGCGCTACGGCCGTGGCCTATAGCGGCGGCAAATGCATACGCGGTCCGCAGGCCGCCGGACTGCTGCTGGGCGACAAGAGTTTGCTACAGGGCGCCTGGATCAACAGCGCGCCGCACCATGCGTTCGGGCGGTCGGTCAAAGTCGGCAAAGAAGAGATCATGGGAATGCTGGCTGCCGTGGAAATGTGGATCAAGCGCGACCACAAGGCGGAGTGGGCCCAGTGGGAGTCGTGGCTGGATCACATCGCCACCAGCGTGAAGCGCGTGGATGGGGTCACTACGAAGGTCAACCAGCCCTCCGCGGATCTTTCCAACCGAACGCCCGAACTGCAGATACAGTGGGACGGCGCGAAGCTCGGCATCACCGGACAGGAAGTGGGCAAGGTGCTGCTCGACTCGGAACCGCGCATCGTGGTGGCGAGGTCCAGCGGCTCGCGTCCGGGCAACATGTCGAGCACGGTGGCGATCGTTCCCTACCAGATGATTGCCGGGGAAGAAAAGGTGGTCGCCGACCGGCTTTATGCGCTGCTGTCGAAACCGCCCAAGATGGAGAATCCACCGGCGCCGCCTTCCGGCCAGCCGGCTGCGGTCTCCGGGCAATGGGATCTGCATTTGAGCTTTGTTCATGGATCCGCGAAGCATAGCCTGGTGCTGGAACAGGATGGGGGCAAACTCGTGGGAACCCATCAGGGGGAATTCGCTTCCGGAGATCTCAGCGGGACGGTGGCGGCCAACACAGTGCGCTTCCAGAGTTCGCTGCCTACCGACGGCACGCGCGTGGCGTTCCAGTTCACGGGAACGGCGGAGGGCGGGAAGATGTCGGGAACGGTCGCCCTGGGTGAGTACGGCGAAGCGAAGTGGACGGCGGAGAAGCATCAGTATCGGAGCGGCGGCGGACGGCGCGGGTAGGGCACCGGCAGGGGGCTCAGACGCGGAGCACTTTGTCCATCTCCAGGAATTCCTGAATATGGGGATGCGGGCTCTTTTCCAGGTCGGCGACGGGGCCGAAATAGATCACGCCGCCCTCGTATAGGAATACGACGCGGTCGGCCACCTTGTACATGAGGTCGAGATCGTGCGTGACGACGACGCTGGTCAGCTTGAGCTGCTTTTTCAGGCGGAGCATGAGGTCGCCCAGGTGGTCGCTCATGATGGGGTCGACCATGGTGGTGGGCTCGTCGTAGAGGACACATTGGGGCTGGGCGGCCAGAGCGCGGGCGATGGCCACGGCGCGTTTGTAGCCCGTGGAGAGGTCGGCGGGGTAGGCGTCGGCGGCATCGGCGATGTCCACCATCTTTAGCAGGCCGTTGACCACGTCTTCCTTATTCTGAAGGTCGTAATCCTCGCGGAGTTCCAGCGAAAATTGCACGTTTTCGGCGACTGTCAGGGAATCGAACAGCGCGCCGGATTGGAAGACCATGGTGACTTT
This sequence comes from uncultured Solibacteraceae bacterium, assembly GCA_963792055.1. Classification (GTDB taxonomy): domain Bacteria; phylum Acidobacteriota; class Terriglobia; order Bryobacterales; family Bryobacteraceae; genus Solibacter. The sequence continues at coordinate 381,956 of CAWBUV010000001.1, forward strand.
GCGCCGTACGCGCCGCCATTCGGCTTCGGTGTAGTCGGTCACGTCTTCGTGGGCCACGATGACACGGCCGCTATCGGGCTTGATGAAGCCCATAATGTTGCCGAGGGTGACCGATTTGCCGACGCCGCTGCGGCCGATGATGGCCACGGTCTCTCCCGGGTTGACGTGAAAATTGCAATCGACCAAAACCGGGTGGTCGAACGTCTTATGGATGTGCCGGAACTCGATGTAGTGCGGAAATGGATCACTCTGCGCCATATGCAGCCCAATCCTCTGGAGTATTAACGTTTTGAAACAGCGAGAGTTCCGCCACCGCGAGCCGCTCCACCGTGAGACCGTCCAGGGCTCGCGGTCACCTTGCGGACGCCGGCGGCAAAATGCTGCTCCAAAGTTGGCAGGACGCGCCGGCGATAGACCGCGCAGAGCGGTTGGGGGCGTCCATCGGCATCGAAGGGAAGTACGACGTCGGCCTGCGATTGCATGGCGTGAGCCACCAGTCCGGTGAGAAAACCGGCGGAGATTTCCGGCATGTCGCAGGCGACGATCAGGTTCCAATCCGTGGAACTGTGATGCAACGCGGTGAGGATTCCGCCCAGCGGACCCTCACCGGGGTAGCGATCGGCAATTCCCGGCAGGTCGGGATGTCCGACCAGGGTGACGTTTCCGGCGGCGAGCGCCACTTCGGCGGCTACGGCGCCGGCGAGATCTCCGCCGCGAAACGGCAGCCGCGCTTTATCGCGGCCCATACGCGAACTGCGCCCTCCCGCCAGCACGTACCCAGAGCAGGGCATCCCAAAACAGTTCAGCCCAGAGCAGATCACATGGAAATGATAACATTAGGGTTTCGTATACTCCCTGGGTTTCGGGCCTCGCTCGCCCGCCGAGTGGATTCCGGTGATAGAATTAAGGGAAACATTTTGCGGCAATTTTGTTTTAAACTAATAATCGCTGGTCTTGCTGCCGGGGTTTCGTTTGGCGCCGGTCCGGATAGCCCGCAACGGGTGACCAGCGTGGTTCGGTCAGATTCGAAGACAGGGAAATTGGTCAGAAGCATGGTGGTCAGTTCCAGGCCGGTCGCTTCAGTCAAAGTCGCCGAAACCGTTGTGCCGCCGCATGTGGTGAATACTGCCGCGCCGGCCGCGGAGCCCGCCGCTCCGCCCGCAGGGATCGATGAAGCTGTGGTGCGCATCGCCGCCGAACACTCACTCTCGCCGCAGTTGATTCACTCCGTAATTAAGGTGGAAAGCAACTACAACCCGCATGCAATTTCGAGTAAAGGCGCGCTCGGTCTGATGCAGTTGATTCCCGCCACGGCGAGGCGCTTCGGCGTCACCGATGTATTTAATCCCGTCCAGAATATACAGGGCGGCGCAAAGTATTTACGGTATTTGCTGGATCTCTATCACAACAACTTTCCGCTGGCGCTGGCTGCTTACAATGCCGGCGAAGCTGCGGTGGCGCGCTACGGTGGTGTGCCGCCGTTCGCCGAAACCAGGAATTACCTGGTTCTTGTAGCACGGCGGCTGGCAGAAGCGAAGAAGGCCGAGGCGGCGAATGCCGCTGTGGCGCCCGCGCCCGTCCCTGCCGTGGAATCCAAGGAAGCCGGTCCCGCTCACGTCGTGGAAATCGTCCAGGCGGACGGTACCGTGCGTTACGTCTCGAGATAGCCGATGCTATGAAGCCCTTCGCCGCGCTCGCAATTTCGGTCACGATGTTGTTTGCGCAGAGCGACCGCGCCTCTCTGCATTCGGTGACCGCAATCCGTCACTGGTCGCTGGACGACGTCACCCGAATTGCCATCGAGGTGTCCGGCGACTTTAATTTTCGCACCGACCGCCTGCACAATCCCGAGCGGGTTTACTTCGACATTCTGAACGCGCGGCCGCGAATCGAGGCCAAACGCATCTGGTCCGGCGACATCAACGACAAGCTTGTGCAGCGCGTGCGCGTGGCGGAAACCAACCCCGGCACTACGCGGGTAGTTGTGGATCTTGCGGGTCCGGTGGAGATCAACACGTCGCAACTCTCCAGTCCCCACCGCTTGATCATCGAAGTGCGCGCGGGCCGCGGACCGGCGATTCCAAGCGGACCCACGATGCCGGAGGTCAAGCCTCCACCGGTGATCCGGGCGGAAATTCCGAAGTCCGACGTCCCGACCGGCAAACTCGCGGCCACGGTGCAGCCTCCGCCGCTGGTGCTGAAGGCGGAAGTGCCGGTACTCAAGACGGAAGCGGAGCCGGTACCGGACAAACTACGGAATGTACCTGTGGTGAAGGCTAAGGCGCCGGCGCCGGTCGAGCCCGTGGATTTGACTGCCGAAGCGCGCCGGACTGCCCCGCCGGCGGCTTCGATGACCGAGCCAATGCCGATCATCCAGCCACCTCCGGCCGCACCGGCTCCCGGCGAGTTCAGTAAGGGCGCCCGGCGCACGTCTAGCGGTGGCAACTCCCTCACCCGCGCGCTGGGTTTGAAGGTGGGACGCATCGTAATCGACGCCGGACATGGCGGTCACGATCAGGGCACGCAAGGTCCTCACGGTCTGCTGGAGAAGGAACTGGTGCTGGATGTTTCCCTAAGGCTCGGCAAACTGATTGAAGAGCGCATGAATGCCGAGGTGATTTACACGCGTTCCGATGACACGTTCATTCCCCTGGAGGGCCGCACGGCGATCGCCAACCAGAGGAAGGCGGATCTATTTCTCTCTATTCATGCGAACTCGTCGCCCATTTCGCGGATCGCCGGGATGGAGACTTTTTACCTGAACTTCACGGATTCCAGGGACGCGCTGGACGTCGCTTCGCGAGAGAACGCGAGTTCGCAGAAATCGATTTTCGAATTGCAGGATATTATCCAGAAGATCACACTTCACGAGAAGCTGGACGAATCGCGCGAGTTCGCCGGCCGCATACAGGCCGCAATGTTTTCGTTCTCCATGCGGAATATTCCCGGGCAGAAGAATCGCGGCGTGAAGAAGGCGCCGTTCGTAGTGCTGATCGGCGCCAGCATGCCCAGCGTGCTGGCCGAGATCGGCTTTCTCAGCAACCCGCGCGAAGAGAGCCTGCTGAAGAAATCGGACTACCGGCAGAAGCTGGCGGAGTCGCTGTACCGTGGGATCTCCAAGTACGCCGAGGGCCTGAGCCACTTCCAGATGGCGGCGAACTGACGAATATGCGCGTGCTGGCCTTCCGCCACGTGCCCTTCGAAGGCATAGGACTGATCGGGCGGATTCTGGATGAGCGGAATGTCGAGGTGGACTACGCCGACCTGTATTGCGCAGATGCAGTGTTGCCCGACGTCGCTGGCTATGATGGCCTGATTTTCCTTGGCGGGCCGATGTCGGTCAATGACGATCTGCCTTACCTTGCCCGCGAGATGGAGTGGATCCGGCAGGCGGTGGCGAAGGGGCGTCCCGTTCTCGGCATCTGCCTGGGCGCGCAGTTGATCGCGCGCGCGATGGGTGCGACCGTACGCCCCAATGCGGCGAAGGAAATCGGCTGGTACGATTTGCGATTTACCGATGCCGCTGGCAGAGATCCGCTATTTCAAGGGCTCTCGCTCGAAACTGTCTTCCACTGGCACGGTGAGACCTTCGAACTGCCGCCGGGCGCCGAACTTCTTGCCTCGTCCGATCTCTGCCGCAACCAGGCGTTTCGCCTAGGCGACCGCGTGTACGGACTCCAGTTTCATCTGGAGGTGACACCGGACATGATCGCGGACTGGTGCGCGCAGGATGACAACTGCGGTGACATGCGTGAGTTACAGTCCGTAATCGATCCCTGTTACAATTCGGGCCGCCTGGAGGAGTTGTCCTGTCAGGTGTTTGGCCGTTGGTCCGAATTTGTACATAGATCCCGCTAAGAGTCTCGTCTCCGCTTCCGAAGCTTGCCATACTAAGGAGGGCAAAGCCTAGTAGGTTTGTTTATGGAAATGGCGAATCCCAAGCAGAGAGCCGAATACCAGGAGCAGGACGATTCCGTTGAAGTAGAAGAGGTAACCGATCCCGAGCATCCCACTTGCCCCCGATGCGGCTGGCACAATACCCGGCTGTCGTACTCCACGGGCGTGCTGGACTCGTTTCTGCGCACTTTTTCTTTGCGTGCCTTCCGGTGCCGCAGTTGCGGCAACCGCTTTCACAGGGTCCGTCGCGTTGCCAAGCAGTAGCGCGCGACGGCGTGCCGAGTAGTTACTCACGTATTACTCCAGCCGGGGTAAGATGAATGTAATGGGCTTCTATCTCTGGCTGGACGAACAGTTAGCCTGGGCGCAAGGCACTTACGAATACCGTCCGATGGGCGCTGCCGTAATCTCGAAGAGCGATCTCTTCCGGCGCCGCGATTTCACTGCGCGCCGGCCGCCCCGTCCGCCGCAAACCGCCCGCTACGCCGGACAGTTCGCGAGCCTGGGGCACCTGAATCGCCACCTGGAGATTTCGCGCAAGCGATAGTGTCCTTGCCGGACTCCCGCGTTGATAGACTGGCGGGATGGAAACCCTGTGATCGCGCGGACGATCTACTCGCTGGTTTACGTGCTGTTCGCCTGGGGCTGCGTCTTTGCGGTCACGCTCGGGATCTACCTGGCGATTTGCGCGGACGATCTCATCGACCTGTTGCGGGCATCGCTACTTACGTCGCTCCCCGCGGTGTGGTTCGTTCCGGGGATCCTGCTGGTCGCTACGAACCAGCCGATCGCCGTAGGCGGCGGACTCCTGCTGATCGCCAATTCGGCTCGCCTGATTGTCTCGTACCGGGCGCCGCACCGGTATGAGTCCAGGCTGGTCCGCCGGCCGAGCTCCGGCAGCCTCTTTGGCAGCGTGCAGACCGGTGCTTCCCCGGGGGAGACACTTCCCGCGATTGCCGGCGCCCTCGCATTCCAAATCGGCGTCTACGCAGCGTGTGCGGGCAATGCGCTGCTGTCTGCGGCCATGTTCGCAGGCGGCGCCGCGGTTTGGACGCGTTCCTCCCTTTCTCGGGGCGCTTCCTCTCCGAGGACGGCGGGCCGTTTCCAGGATTCGCTGACGGGTGTCCTGCTGGTCGTCTTGCTCGCCATTGTGCTATCGGTTCCGCCATTGGGAAGCGAAGTGCTTGGCAATCCCTTCGATGCCAATCCGCCGGGCCTGTTAGATAGCACACGCCAGGTGTTGGCTCACCTCGTGCACGCAGGCGAGCCGAAGCTTCGGGCTCCGGTGCAGCGGGCGACCAGGGTCTTCAGCGCGAAAGAGGAGCCCGCCGTGATTGGTAAAGACGGCGTTCCCGGGGTGATCCTGCGTCCGAAGACGAGTCCGCGCCGGCGGCCAGGTATGGTGCTGGCGGCCGCAAGCATTGCGCTTCCGTTTTCCGGAACCATGCGGATCCCCTTCACTGGGGAGTACCACCTTTTTGCTTCCAGCGGGCACTTTCCGGCCAATTCGGTAGTGCAAACCGGATCGCCCCGGGATGCGATCTACGGTACGCTCAACGGAGGCGAGATGCAGATGGAGGCCTACCAGCCTTTCGATCCGCCGATGGACTTTGCCCACTGCGGGGGCCTGCGGCTCACACTCCTGGTGGGGGACGCCCTGCCTGCCGGAGTCTCTCTGCAACTGGTCACCGCCACGCGTCTGGAAGATCTCGGCACGGAATTTTACGGCCTCGACACGACGCCGGAGCAGGTCCTGGAGTTTCGCGTTCCCGTTCCGGCGCAGGCGCTACGGGTGATTGCTATTCGCGCGATGTTCCATTCTCTGGAGCCTACCCATAGCACTAAGGCGGCCATCCGGGAATTTACTTTGTTGCCGCGTTTCTAGCGTCTCATTACGCTCGGATTGGGGTAGGGAAGTTGATGGCGTGCCGCGGGGCAGTACTCTGCGCTCCCTTACGGTCGCGGCTCGGATTAGGGGTCGGATTCTGTCGCGGGCTAGCGGGCGGCGGCGGCCAGTTCCGCGGTGGCTCCCTGGATGGCCTCGCCGGTGTTCTCGAGTACTTTGCCGACGCGCTCGATCTGCTCCGCGGCCAGCTTCCAATCCTTCTGCTCGATGCTCTCGCGGACTGCCGGCAACGTCTTCACGCCGTATCCCGTATAGAAGCCGGGCGCGTAGATCTGGTGCTTGAACCAGTCGCGGTTGGGTAGACCTTCGTTGAGGGTCATGGCGCGTTCGATGGCAATCAGGCGGGCATTCACCTCGCGTAGGGACGCGCGTGCCAGCGCATCGCCGCCATTGGCCGAGGCGCGGGCCAACGCCTCATCGTAAGCCCGGGCGTTACGCTGCAGGGCGGCGAAGCCGTTCTCCAGCGGGGCGAAATTCAGGAAGGGCGGGACGGTTTCGCGCGCCGGCGGCGTGCGGGGACGACGCGGGTCGTTGGTCAGGGCAAAGACGCCGTCGTCGAGCTGGCGGTTGCGCTCCACGGCCTGATCTCGCCGGTCACGCGCCAGTTTCTCCACTTCGTCGATGTAGCGGCGGAGCGTGTCCGTGAAGTTGTCGAAATCGAGGGGCAGCACATCCGCGTTCGCCAGACGCATCACGGTAGTGCCCGCAGTCTGCGCCAGGGCGCGGCCGTAAACGAAATCCTTGTCGGAGAAATGCAGATACCAGTACAGGTCGTCGTAGACGGAATGGTAGATGCCGCCCTGATCCTCGCCCCCGAAGCCCATGTTCACGGAGGCGATTCCGAGGTGATCGAGAAACGCCGTGTAATCCGAGCCCGAGCCCAGCGCGGCGATGCGCAGGTCCGCCCGCGTTCGGGCGTCATTGCGATCCGAGCCGCGATCGGCTGCTCCGGGCGCGCCTTCCGCGTCGCGCCCCACGCGCGCCGCCTGCAGACGCTTCCATACGGTCGCCTTCGTTTCCGGGTCTTCGATATCGCGCGCCACTCCGTTGATGAACTTTTCCAGGGTGTGCGAGCCTTCGACCTGCAGGAAGCCGCGGCCGTTGGAATCGGAATTGATGTATACGGCCGCTTTGCGCTGCAGTTCGGCGGCGTGCGTCTCCGCCCACTCGGTGGAGCCCAGCAGTCCGGGCTCTTCGCCGTCCCACGCGCAATAGATGATGGTGCGCTTCGGCTTCCAGCCCTGCTTGAGCAACGCTGCCAGGCCGCGCATCTCTTCCATGAGCGGACCGGCACCGGAGACAGGATCGTCGGCGCCGTTGACCCACGCATCGTGGTGATTGCCGCGAATGATCCACTCGTCCGGGAAGGTGCTGCCCGGGATGCGCACGATTACGTTGTAAAGCGTCTTCAGGTCCCAGTTGAACTTGAGCTTCAGGTGGACCTTCGTGGGTCCCGGACCGAGGTGGTACGTGATGGGCAGCGCGCCGCGCCATGCCGCCGGCGCGACCGGCCCTTTCAGCGCGGCCAGCAGGGGCTGGGCGTCGCTGTAGGAGACCGGCATGACCGGGATGGTGGTCAGGGTTTTGGCCTCGCTCAACGCCAGGCGTTTGGCGTCCTTGGTGGCGCCGATTCCCGGTGTCAGAGGGTCGCCCGGGTAGACCGGCATGTCCATGACGCTGCCGCGCTGGGCGCCATCGGCTGGCCGGTATGGCCCGTTGGGAAAGGTGTCGCCCTGCGCGTAGCCGTCATCGCGCGGGTCGGAATAGATCAGGCATCCGACTGCGCCGTGCTCGCCCGCCACCTTGGGCTTGATGCCGCGCCAGCTTCCGCCGTAGCGGGCGATCACGATCGCGCCCTTTACGGAGATGCCGAGGCGGTCCAGCTCTTCGTAGTCGGCGGGGATGCCGTAGTTCACGTAGACCAGAGGCGCGGTCACGTCACCGTCGATCGAGTAGGCGTTATAGACGGGCAGTTGCTCGTTGTGCTGCGCGGAGGTGGCGTCGCCGGGTACGGTGGGCTCGGCGATCTTCGCCACGACGTGGGCGGGCTCGGTCATCTCGAGCGCGCGCTCCTTCGGGGTAGGGAAGAGGACGTCGAAGGTTTCGATCTGCGCGTCCAGCCCCCACTCCTTCGCCTTGGCGGCGATCCATTCGGCGTTGTCCTTGTCGTAGGGCGACCCTACGTGATGCGGCCGAGCGGCGAGGCGCTCCATGTAGGCGCGCAGGGCCGCCGGATCCGGGATAGCGCGGAACTTGGTTTCCCACTCGCGTTCGGCGCCGGCGTTTCCAGAGGTATATCCGCGTAACGGTGCGTTGTCGGCGGACCAGACGGGCGCTGCCATGGCAAGGCAGAGCGAGTACGTCACGAAGGTCTTCAACTGCCCACGATTCTTCCCCATCGTCAAATTGTACCGAAAGCCCCGATCCCGGCCCAGCAGGGAGGGCGGCACGGTGGGTGGCGTCGCTATGGTTAGATCGCTTCCAGCTCTTCTTCCAGCATCTGCTTCGGCAGAGTTCCGCGTAGTATCCGCCGGCTTCCACCAGCTCTTCGTGCGTGCCGCGTTCGACAATCCTGCCGTGCTCCAGCACCACGATGGTGCCGGCCTGCCGCACGGTGGATACGCGGTGCGAAATCAGGATCACGGTGCGTCCCCGCATCACGCCCGCCAGATGAGTCAGGATCTGCTCCTCGGTCTGCGGTATCGACCGCCGACAGGGCATCGTCCAGAATCAGAATGCGTGGATCGCGCAGCAAGGCCCGCGCGATCGCCGTGCGCTGTTTCTGTCCGCCGGAGAGGGTGATGCCGCGCTCGCCGACCATGGTCTCGTATCCCAGCGGAAAGCCCTCGATATCGCCGGCAAGCCCCGCCATTTCGGCCGCACGGCGGATCTGTTCCGGGGTGGCCTCTTCCACGCCGAAGGCGATATTGCCCGCGATGCGTGGCGCTGAACAGGAACGTCTCCTGCGGCACGAAGCCGATGTGCCGCCGCAACTCCGCCGGGTCCAGGCGCCGCAGGTCGATTCCGTCCAACAGCACCGCGCCAGCCGGTGGGGTCGAACAGGCGCGGCAGCAGGTTCACCAGCGTGCTCTTGCCGGAGCCGGTATGGCCCACCACGGCGAGGGTGGTGCCGGCCGGAATGCGCAGGTCGATTGCGTTGAGCGCGGGACCGCTGCCGTAATCCACCGTCACGTTGCCGGAACTCGATCTCGCCGCGCACCGCGACCAGGTCCACGGGGTCCGGGCGGCGCGGCGATGGAAGGCTGCTCGCGCAGAATGTCGTTGATGCGCTGCAGCGACGCGCTGCCGCGCTGCATCAGGTTGACCACCCAGCCCAAGCGCGATCATGGGCCACACCAGCATGCCCATGTAGGTGTTGAACATGACGAAGCTGCCGACCGAAATCCTGCCAGCCAGCACCTGACGTGCCGCCCACCCACAGCACCATCAGGAACGTCACGCCGATCAGCGCCTCGAGCAGCGGCTGGAAGACGCCCTGCACGCGGACCAGGCGGATATTCTGCGCAATGTACGCCTTGTTCAATTCCTCGAAGCGGCGCATTTCGGCGCTTCTCCTGCACGAAGGCGCGGATCATGCGCACGCCGGCGAGGTTCTCCTGCACGCGGCTGGAAATGTCGCTGAACATCGCCTGGATCTTCTCGAAGCGGTCGTGAATCACGCGTCCGAAGAGGATGACGGCGAGACTCACCGACGGGCGCGGGCAGTACGGCGAACATCGCCAGGCGCCAATCCACCTGCGTCATGATGGCGATGGCCAGAATGAAGGTCAGGCTGGTTTCGAACCAGTACATCACGCCCGGGCCCAGCATCATGCGGACCGCGTTGAGATCGTTGGTGGCGCGCGCCATGATGTCGCCGGTGCGGGTGCGCGCCGTAGTATTCGGGGGAGAGGCGAATCAGGTGGGCGAACAGATCGTTGCGCAGGTCGAATTCGATATCGCGGGAGATGCCGATGAGAATCACGCGCATCCAGTATTGGAAGATGCCCTTGAGCAGCGCGAGGCCCACCAGGTACGCGGCGTAGCGCACGAAGACCGCGCCGTTGACGGAAGGAATCCACCGCGCCGCGGATCATCAGCGGCTGCAGCGCCTGCGCCAGGTCTTTCAGGACCAGGCAGAGTCCGCCCAGCGCCATGCCGCGGCGGTACCGCCACAGATATTTGCGGACGGTGCGCAGGGATTCCCACATGGCTAAATCCCGAACGCCGAAGCCAGGGTTTTGGTCCACTCCATGAAGACGGTCTTGCGGCCTTCGCGATTCTGCCACCAGTCAGCGGCAGTGAAGAACTGGTCGCCCGAGGCGACCACGCGCAAGTCCGGGCCGCCGCCGCGACGCGCGTTCCGCGCTCGAGGATAGATGCGCCGCGCCCGGGCGGTGTGGTAGTTGCTGGTCACCAGCAGGAAGCTGCCGATCTTGCGCTCGCTTCAGCTCGTCCAGGACGACGACGGCCTCTTCGCGCGTGGAGAGCGCCGGTGTGGCGCAGCGGGATGAACCATTCCGCCGGATACCCTTTGCGCGGTGGCCAACTGAATCGCCGCGTCGGCTTCGTTGACGCCGTAGAAGCCGGGCGGTCCGCTGACCAGCACCGCGGCACGTAGCCCTGCCGGACCAGTTCCGCCGCCTTTGGTCAGCCGGTGGCCCCAGTAGTCGCCCGCCAGCACGACCGCGATATCGGCCTTGGCCGGCGCCGTCATCGTGAACCAGCGCGCTGCCGATCGGCCGCCAGCCAGAGATCGCGGGCCAGAAAGGCAACGACCGCCAGAAACAGCAGAACCAGAGAAGATTTGAAAAGGAAAGAGCGGCGTCCGGCCACGAACTACTTCTCGTCCGTGGAATTCTTCTGATCGAGATTGCCCACGGTTTTCAGCCGCTGGTAGAGGCGCTCGACTTCGGCTTCGTCCTCGGGGCGCAGGATGCGGTAGCGCGGCAGGGGACGGCTGTGCTGTTTGCGTTCGGTGGCTCGGTGGCGCAGCACTTCGCCCCAGTACTGCCGGTACGGAATGCCGTCGATGAGGGCGTCGCGCGAGAGGCGGCGCAGGTGGCGCAGCAGGCTGTTGCAGCTATCCAGGTCGCCGGGGTAAACCAGCAGCAGGCGCGAATCGTCGAACAGCGTGATGCGGATGATCAGGGGGGAAATCCAGCCCGGTGCGGTCCAGGCGGCGGATGTCCATCCAGGGAATGATGCGCCCGCCCACTGGAGACGTAGCCTTCGTGAATCTCGATCGCCGGACGGAAGGCCAGGACAAACAGCAGACCGGCAGTCAGCAGAAACAGGCCGGCCGGCACGTAGGCGATGTGCAAGTTCCGTTCCCAGCCAGGCGCACAGACCCGCCAGCGCAACCGCGCTGATGCCGAACCAACGATAGTGTCGCGCCGGAAGATAGCGAGTCATGCCAAAGCCGCTCTTATTTTTAGACTACTCCCGAGCGGGCACCCCGTCAACGTGCGCGCAGACGTTTGCGCGCCGCGCAGGTGTAGTGGATCCCGCTCCAAATCGTAAAACCCGCGCAAACCCATAGCATTGCGGACGAAATCGCCATGCAAAACAGGCACTGGCCAGATATTTTCGACCATCCACGCCACGGCCGTCGCAATCTGCACAAACGTCGAAAGTCTTGCCCCACCGGCTGGGTGGAAATTTCCTTACTTTGGTTAACGCCATCACAGCCACCACCGCCAGGAGGATGTAAATATCGCGCCCAAGGACCACCGCCACGAACCACCACGGAACGCTGCCGGCCGCGCCCAGCGCCAGAAAGATGCCGCTCAGCAGGCATTTATCGGCAATCGGATCCAGATAGGCCCCCGCCTGGGTGGCCATTCCGTACGATCGCGCCAGGGCGCCGTCGATCACGTCGGTGACCGCGGCCGACAAAGAACAGCTCCAGCGCCCGGGTGTGCCGCCCGTCCAGGATGGCGCCTATCGATGTACGGAACCAGGATCAACCGGAGCAGGGTGAAAAAATTGGCGAGGTTGAACCAGCGCGGCATGTCTGCATCGAGTGTAACGCGCGTGGGTCGTGGCAGGAACCGCGAGCGAGCCGGAGCCGGCGTAGCCGGCCCACTGCACGCGGACAGGACTAAGGAACGAACACGACTAAAACTATCCATGGACCAGGCAGTCACAGGGATTGCCCGCCACGGAGGACATTCTCTTTGTCTTTTGCTATCTAGTCAGAGAGCGGCCGGAATGTCTCAGATTTCTTCACTTCGCCCGCGCCGTCCGAGGGCTCGCAGCGAGTAGATTCGCGGCACGATGCCGAACTTCCGTTGGTAGGCCTGCGGCGATGCCCGTGCGGAAGCCGCCGGCCGCCTCCGGCACGCAACAGCGTCACGGTACAGCCGCCGAATCCGCCGCCGGTCATGCGCGAACCGTAGACGCCGTCGATCTCGAGCGCCGCATCCACCAGGAAGTCCAGTTCCGCGCAGCTCACCTCGTAATCGTGCTGCAGGCTGCGGTGCGATTCCACCATCAGCCTGCCCATGGCGGTCGCGTCGCCTGCCGCGCTCGCTTCCACGAAGCGATTCACGCGCGCATCTTCCGTCACCACGTGGCGCGCGCGCCGGGCCACGACGTCCGGCAGCCGCGATGCGACGCCTCGCAACTGCTCCGGCCGACACGTCGCGCAGGCTCTCGTACCTCCGGGTAGACGGCTGCGATGCCTTCCACCGCCGCGGCGCACTCGCGCACCCGGTCGCGGTATGCCGACCCGGAGAGCGCGTGCTTCACCATGCTGTTCACCGCGATGAAGGTGATGCCCTCGGGCAGCGTGACCAGGCGGTGTCCCAGGCTGCGGCAATCGATCTCCACCGCCGAATGCGCGCGCCCGAAGACCGAGATGTACTGGTCCATGATGCCGCAGGGCATGCCGACGAAATTGCGCTCGGCGCGCTGGCAGAGCTTGGCCAGTTCCAGCGGGTCGAACTCGCGGCCTGCCAGCAGGGCCAGGGCGGAGGAGACCTCCAGCGCCGCCGAGGAACTCAGTCCCGAGCCATCCGGCACCGTGCTGCGGATCAGCAGATTCGCTCCCTCGACGGGGATGCCGGCGCGCAGCAGTTCCTGGGCCACGCCGATGGGGTAGTCCGTCCACTCGCGCGCGGGCTGCGCGGTGCGCCAGCGATGCGACGCGTCGAACTCGCGCAGTTCGCCGCGGTCTCTCCGAATAGATGCGCAGCTTGCCGTCGGCCGAGGGCGCGGCGGCGATGTAAGGTGGCCAGGTCGAGCGCCACGGGCAGCACGAAGCCGAGGTTGTAATCCGTATGCTCGCCGATCAGGTTGACCCGGCCGGGGGCCCGGAACACGCGAGGCTGCGGTGTGGGGCCGAACCTTTCGCGGAAGGCGGCGATCATGAGCCTTCGTGTTTGGACAACCGGCTGAGACCCAGCATGAAGAGGCCGAAGGCCAGCATCACGAGTCCGCAATATAGATTCACATTGGAATCCGTCAGCGCCGCCCGTTCGGACGGACAGAAAACGCCCATGCCGACCAGAATCAGGCCGACGATGGTGAAGAAAAAGCCCGTAGGCACTCGTAAATCCAGCATGTCAGGCGAACCAGAAATTCAGAAATCAGGGCCAACGCGGCGATGGCGATGGCCAGCGGCACGGGACGCTTGTACCAGCTCACGCCTTCGTCGTGTTTCAATTCGGTCAGGCCGTAGACCAGGCCGTGCAGTTCCTTCTCCGGCCGCGGCGCGGGTGACCAGGCTGACCAGGATCGTCACCACGAAGCAGGTGGTCCACGCCATGATGGCGATCCAGAAATTCTGCGCCATGGAGGAAGGGAACTCGTAGATCGTGGTGATCCAGCCGCCCTTGCCCTCGGCCATGGTGCAGCCGTGGGTGAGCGCCGCCGCCAGGGTGCCGCTCAACAGGCCGCAGAAGGCGCCGTGTCCGCTGGTGCGCTTCCAGAACATGCCCAGCAGGAAGGTGCCGAACAGAGGCGCATTGACGAAGCTGAACACCAGTTGGAGCAGGTCGTTGATGCTGTTGTAATACTGCGCCAGGTAAGCCGTGCCGATGGAGAGCGCCACGCCCACGACCGTGGTGATGCGTCCCACGGTCAGGTAATGGTGATCAGGCTGGCCGGGCCGTATGTGCGATCTGGTAAATGTCGTAAGTGAACACGGTGTTGAAGGCCGTGACATTGCCCGCCATGCCGCTCATGAAGGACGCCATCAGGCCGGTCAGCCCGACGCCCAGCATCCCGGCGGGGTAAAACTGCGCCATCAGGGTGGTCAGCACCTGGTCGTAATCCGGTCCGCCGTTCTTCATCGGCAGCGTCGTAGCCCACCGCCATCTGGGAAAGCGCCAGCGCGGCGATTCCGGGCACGATCACGATGAAGGGCATCATCATCTTGGGCAGCGCCGCAATCACCGGCGTACGCCGCGAGGCGGACATGGAGTTGGCCGCCATGGCGCGCTGGATCACCAGGAAGTCCGTACACCAGTAGCCGAACGACATCACGAAGCCGAGCCCCATCACCAGGCCGAAGACCTCGATGCCCATGGGGTTCTGGTTGGTGTGACCGAGGTATCTTCCAACTGTGCGCCATCACGTCGCCGTTCATGCCGCCGGGCAGCGTCATGGCCGCAGAGCCGTTGCGGACATTCCGCTCCAGCCGCCGGCCTTCATCACCGCCATGATCGCCAGCGGCGAGAAGCCCATCACGATCAGGAAGAACTGCAGCACCTCGTTATAGATCGCGCTGGTGAGGCCGCCCAGGAAGGTGTAGGCCAGCACGATGGCGGCCGAACAGAGCACGCTGGTGGTGAAGCTCCAGCCCAGAATCAGGCGCAGCAGCAGCCCCAGCGCGTACATCGAAATCCCCGAGGAGAACACCGTCATGCCGGCGAACGTCAGCGCGTTGAGCGCCCGCGTCTTCTCATCGAAGCGCAGTTTGAGATACTCCGGCACGCTGCGCGCGCGGCTGCCCCAATAGAACGGCATCATGAAGAGCCCGACGAAGATCATCGCCGGGCACCGCGCCCACCCAGTAGAAGTGGGCGGTCATGATGCCGTATTTGGCGCCGTTGCCGGACATGCCCACCAGTTCCTGGGCGCCAAGATTGGCCGCCAGGAAGGCGAGGCTGGTGATCCAGACGGGGACCGAATGGCCGGAGGTAAGGAAGTCCCCGCTGGTGGCGATCTTCTTGCGAAGCCTCCACCCGATACCGAGGACGAAACCGAAATAGACCGCTAGGATTACGTAATCAACTGCAGCGAGTTTCAACGGTGAACCTCTGCATTTCCGCGAAATTTACAAAATGAGAAACCTGAGTCTATCACACGCCACGCCGGCGAATCCCCCGAATGGGAGACCGCGAGTTTAAGCCGGGCTTGACTTCCACGGGCGCTGATTATACGATCGGTTGCAATCAATCGGGTTGTCCGATTTTTCCAGCTCTTCGGGTCCCACGGGTCAAGTTCAGTTCATTCATGTAGAGAGGGACTATGTTCAATCGTGCCGCCGGCCTTCGGGCCGGAGCCCTGCTGATCGGTTGCTGTTGGAGCGCCGGACTCTTCGGGGCGGATACCTCCACCATCACGTACCCCTTTTTGGGTGTCACTCACATTTTCCGGGTGGGAAGCGCCCCGGACTTCCCGCGAAATGTGCGGATGCACATCGTCAAGATCGATTTGACCGCGCCGTTTCTCTCTTTCAAACTCCCGCCGCGTGGCGGGACGCGGGACACGCTGAAGATGAGAACGCTGGATTACATCAATCTGGTAGGCGCGCAGGTCGGCATGAACGCTCACTTCTTCAACCCGGTGACCACGCCGACAACTCCGGGAGGCACCAGCGCCGACCTGAACACCGAACTGATCGGGTTTGGCGCCTCCGCGGGCGACGTGATTTCCCCCTTCGAACTACCCTTTCAGAATTACGCGATCCTGCGGGACTCCCCGGGCATTAACATCGACCCCGACAATAAGGCCTCCATTGTGACCGCGGCGCCCGGCTTTTCCGACGGAAGCTGCCAATCGTGCCTGGCCAACGACGGGCTGCACGTCCGCGAGAACGT
Source organism: uncultured Solibacteraceae bacterium (assembly GCA_963792055.1). Lineage (GTDB taxonomy): Bacteria > Acidobacteriota > Terriglobia > Bryobacterales > Bryobacteraceae > Solibacter. The sequence continues at coordinate 397,808 of CAWBUV010000001.1, forward strand.
GACTATCTGGAACACGGTGACCGGTTCCGCCCAGACTATTACCAACGGCGTGAAGACCATTCCTTGTTATCGGGACGCGACCCACCCGGATTGCCAGTTGGATGGCTCCCTCAGCCCGGCGACCGTGATCCCGCCGTATTCCAATACGAAATCCTGGTACGACCTGCTCAATGCTCGCTCGGCGATCGGGCTCTCGCAGGACAATAAGACTCTGTTTCTGTTCACGGTGGATTCCGCGGGCGGAAGTGCGGGCATGATGATCGGGGAAGTCGCGGACTTGCTCATCCGGGACTACGGCGTGTACAACGCCTTGTCGACCGATGGCGGCGGGTCTGTGTCCCTGGCGATGGAAGATCCCGTTACCCACGTCAGGAGTCTTGTCAACTCGCAATCGAACGGCGCCTTCGCGCGCGAAGTGGCCAGCAGTCTGGCGGTCTTCGCGTCCAGCATGACCAACGTCACGCACACGGTGAATACGTCGCCGGCCGGCCTGGGATTTTCGGTGGATGGATCGGCGTTCACCAGCGGGCAGACGCCCATCTGGTCTTATGGAAGCAACCACACGATTGCGACTACCTCACCGCAGTCCGGTGCTCCCGGGACGCGGTACGCATTCGCCGGGTGGACGGACAGCGGCGCGATTTCGCACTCCGTGAGCGGTGCTGCGTCATCGACGACTTACACCGCGAATTTCGACACGCAGTATCAACTCTCAACGGCGGTTTCGCCGGCCGGTGCGGGAACGGTGACGCCCGCCTCGGGCGGTTACGCGACCGCAGGTTCGACGGTCGGCCTGCTGGCCACGGCGTCCGTAGGCTATATATTTCTGAGCTGGACCGGCGCAGTCGCCACTCCTTCCAGCGCCTCGACAACAACGGCCGCCTTGACAGGCCCGGCATCGGTGACCGCTAATTTCGTTCCCGGGCCAACGGCACTTTCGGGGATTATCACTGCCAAGTCTGGACCCGCCGGTGCGAGGACCTCTACGATTACGCTGGCGAACCAGGGTCCGGGAGTCGCCAACTCGGCGGGCATCACAGGCGTGACGCTGACGCAGACCTCCGGCCCGGCCTGCACGCCGGTGATTGCTACTTCGTTGCCCGTCGCGGTGGGCAACATTGCGCCCGGCAGTTCGGCGGCGGGCAGCGTGACCATCGATTATACGGGCTGCGCGCCGGCGAACCGGTTTACGGTGGTCCTTAGCTATGCGGCCAATGGCGGCGCCGTCACGGGCTCCAAAGCGCTCTACAACCAATTTCAGTAGGAAGCGAGCAAAACTTTGAGACGACAACAGCGATACATGATTCTTGCGGCTGTGCTGGCGCCGCTGGTGATGCAGGCTGCGCCTCTCCTCACTCTCGCGCCACCGGCAGGAAATATCCAGGGCGGCAGGGGCACGGTGGTGGGATGGGGATTTACGATCTGGAATTCGGAGCCGAACTACCTGGTGGTGACGAGCGCCGAATTCTGCCAGACGGTGGTGGTGGCGGGTTTCACGGTGTGCGACCAGTTTCCCAGTGCCGCACTGGGGACTTTCACGGACTATATCGCGCAGTTCGACTTTATCGTGGCTGGGCCGACACCGGAGAGCCCTGTGGTCAGCCAGGCATTCAACCCGACCCTGCAGACCGGCGTGGGGAGCTTCGCAATCGCGCCGGGCGCCCCATACGGCAGCTTCACCGGGCAGATCCTGCTGACCTACGACCTCTATTCGCGCAGCCCTAACGATCCCTCGTTCGACGCCGCAACCGACTTCCTGCCGCCCAATCCGAACGGCAACACGCTCATTGCCGACGCCTCCGTTTCGAGTGTTCCCGAACCGTCGACCATTTTGCTGGTTGCAGCGGGCGCGGCGGCGCTCGCGGCTCGCCGGCGAAGCACCGCGTTATTGCGAGTCGGCCGCGATCAGGTTTAGCTGGATGGCTTGCCGCGCGCCTTCGGGCAGGCTGACCGTTTCGCCACGGCCTTCCTGCAGCTTCATAAAATCGGGGTCCATCCACGCGCCATAGTCCGCCTCTTCCCAGGCGTACGCGCGATATTCGCCCGGCACCACGCTCTTGATGGTGAACTGTCCGGAGGCATCCGTGTAGGCGGTCCGGTAGAACGGCTCGCGATCGCGCCGCTCCTTCTCCTGCGGGACGAGAACCACCATGATCGCAATCGCCGGCTTTTGAGTCTTCGGATCCATCACCGTACCGGAGACCTGCGCCGCCTTGGGGCTGAGCACGACATCGAGCGGCGCCGGCGCTCCGCCGGAGACATCCAGTCCCTCGGCCAGCACGTCAATGTTGGCGGAGCGTATGCGGGCGACATAGAAGCCCTCCGGCAGGCTGTTGACCGTGAGGTTGTAGCGATCCGCGCCAACGTCTTCCAGTAGAAAACTTCCGTCCTGCTTCACCTGCTGGTTGGGAAGCGGTCCGAACATGATGGCGCCCGGCTCGGCAGCCTGCAGCATCACCTGCACCTTGGCGAGACTCTCCGTCGTCTCGCCCTCTACTCGCACCTTCCCGGTTACCGGCACGCCGCCGCCGATGGTCAGCGAGAGCCCTTCGATGTTCGAGCCGCCCACCTGGATCGCGCGTTCGCGCCGTGTAGCTCTTCCCGGGTGAGTGCGCCGCTGCCACTACGAAGTACGATCCCGGCGCTACGTTGTGGAATTCGAAATTCCCTTGCGGGCTGACCGGCGAACCGCGGGTATTCGCGCCGCCTCCCGCGGTGCGTGAGGTCAACATCGCGCTGAGATTAGTTCCAGCCACTGGACGCATCTCATTGATCACGTGTCCCCGTACGGTGACGGTATGCATCCGGGCCAGCGTGACGTCGATGTTGCGCAACTGGATGCCCGGCGTGACGTCGATGAGCCCGGCGGCCGCGGCGTCGGTAGTTCGCGGAAACCAGGTGGTGACGTAGTCGTCGTCGGTCTGCGGCGCGATGGGGTTTTGCCGCATAGTTGCGTTCAGGAAATAGCGGCCGGACGCCATGCCGTAGATGCGGTATTCGCCCAGGTCGTTGGTGCTTCCGCCGCCGGCCCGCACCATCTGTTTTCGACCCTGCATGTACTGCTGGCGCGACACCTGTACGTCCACGTTGCTGACCGGTTCGCCCTCGTCGTCGAGCACGCGCCCCGTGATCACGCCGTGGGGCGTCATCCGTAGTACCAAGTCGCTCGATTTCTGGCCCGGTTCCAGCGTGAGCAGGGTTCCGGGCTTGTTGGGTCCGCGCGCGCCATACTGCGCGACGAGGAAGCCGTTGTGCTCCGCGGTGAGGCGATATTTGCCGGGCGCGACCCCTGCGATAGCGAACTGGCCCGCGGCGTCCGTACTGCCCGATTGCGCCACCTGGATGTTCATGACGCCGGGGGCGGCCTCGACCCGACGTAAGGCTACCAGCGCTCGGCGGACCGGTTCTCCGGTGGAGGCGTTGGTTACCTGGCCGCTGACGGTGCAGGAATCGGGTCTGGTCTGCGCCGCGAGAGCCAGCGGTAGGAATAAGAGCGTGCCCATTCGACGCATGATTTCAGGGTGCCACAGCGGGGGCTGCGTGGGGAAGGGAGAGGAGCGGGCGGGGGTGGTCACGTCGCCGTCATTGCTCGCGCAGGGCGGGGAAGAGGGCGCGGTCCAGAATTCGCCGGGTGAACTCTTCCATGGTCAGATATTTGTCGAGTTCCCGATCGCGGTAGAAGAGCTTGTCGCTGGGCAGGAGGCCGAATTCCACGGCCATGGAGTAGTCTCCGCGCTCCACGCGGAAGCCGGGCATTTCCGGATCGCAGACTACCTCCACCTTTGAGAGGCTCTGCCACTTGCCGTCCTTCAACTCGCGCACCGTAACTTTGATGCGATTCGGAAACATTACGATATCCGCCGAATTAGCGCCGAAGTTTTCGGTGTAGTTCTGGATGCACTCGGCAAGAAGATCGTGGATTTCCTGGAGTGCGGCCGGCATGCGTTCCAGGTGCTTCGCCTGAAGTTCCCGCCGTTCGCGCTCTTCCTGGATTCTCATCTGGAGCCACTGGAAAGACATGTGTAGCTCCATGGTAGCGTGAACGGCTAGTCGGGGGTGGCGATCCCGATGCTCTGCAGGAAGCGCGTGTCTTCCGCCGATTGTGCGCCAGCCTTCGCCGCCGCCGGCGGACATGCCTGAGTGCACTCGTCGAGCGAGCGGGAAATAAAGAGCACGCGGCTGCATGAGGAGCACCAGAAGTGCACCACCAGATGGCGGTCGCTGGTGAAGCCGACCTCAAGAATGCGGTCTGGCGCCTGCCCGCAATAACAATCGAGCTGCATCGCTCTATAATCCATGCGTTATTTATCGCACGTGTCGAGGCGCCCGAGTAAGTTCTAATTCGCACCGATTGTACTGCGGGCGTACCGGGTAAAGAGTACTAACCTAAATGGTCACTGTAACTTAATTTGCGCATCGCTAAGACCGTGTCTGGTCATCAGCTTCTCTATTCCGGCGATCTCCACAGGCACGAAGGCGGACAGGTTTTCATAACCACTCGCGGTAATCAGGATCATATCTTCGAGGCGGATCCCCAGGTGTTCGCCGGCGAGCTGCATGGCCGGCTCGATGGTAAACACCTGACCCGGTTCCAGCGTGGCGCCGGGGCTGCGCACGTCGTGGACTTCCATGCCTACGTTATGTCCCAGCGAGTTGGAACGGCTGTTGCGATAGCGCTCCACGAACTGCGTGGCAGCCTGTTTGATTTTTTCGTCGCGGAAGGGGAAGTCCTTCATCACGGCATCCATCTTTGCGACCGCCAGCTTGATTACATCGGAGGGGCGCATGTGGACCTGGATCGACGTCAACAGGGCCTGGTAGAGGCGCAGATAGATGGTGTAAAACTCGCGCTGCCGCACGCTGAATTTACCGCCGGCCGGAAAGACGCGCGTGACATCGCTCGAGTAATACTTGAAGTCCGGAGCATAATCGAATTGCACGAGGTCGGCGGCGTCCAGGGTTTGGGTATCTTTGTGGTAATGCGAGTACCAGGTGTTCTTACCGGTGGCGATCAGCGCAAAGTAGGCCGGGCCGTACGCGCCGTACTTTTTGAAGACATACTCCGCATCTGCCTGCAGCTCGTATTCTTTCATTCCGGGCCGGGCATCGCGCATGGCTTCGATAATTCCGAGCCCGGCGATCCGAGTGGCCTCGCGCAGAATCGCGATTTCGCGCGGGCTCTTGATACCGCGCAGCTCGTCGAGAATGGGGTCCAGGTCTTCCACCTTGGATTGCGGCGAGGCGGTCTTCAGGTGTTGCAGAAAGGCCTCTTCGCGGGAAATGCGGCCGTCCCACGGGTCGTTCTTCGTGGCGCGCGCGAGGGCCGCGGGATCGCTCGCCGAGGCGCATCCGAGGACTTCCGGCCGGTACGGCGTGTAGATGGTACGGCCGGCCTCGCGGATGGCATCGAGCTCCGTGCGGAACTCGTCGCGCGCTAGTACGTTTTCGATCCCGGTGCTCTTGACGGCTTCGTCTCCGGGGTAGAGTCCCGGGCCGAACATCATGGTCTCGCGGCGTTCATTGCGCGGGTTCAGGAATAATTTCGAGCGGCGCGTACGGCCATCCATCAACAGGATCGCGCGCGGTTCGACTACCCCCGAGACGTAGAAGAACTGATTCGCCTGGCGTAGGGGCTGCTCTCCGGGGCGCTCGGTGGTGCCCTGTATGATGGCCACCGCATCGCCGATTTTCGCCATCACGCGCGCGCGCCGCGTCGCGTACTCTTCGGGCGGAAACACATCGGTGAAGACCGGTTGGGCCGCTAGCGGAAGCGCCAACCAAAGCGTCAGCAAACTCAGGAAAGCGCTTCGATATAATAGTGGTTTACCCATGCCAACCTCCACTTTGACCACCGTAGGCCCGTTCGTCAACGAGCCGATCACCGATTATCGCAAGCCGGAGAACATGCGCGGAATGCGGGATGCAATCGCCGCCGTCCGCAAGCAACTGGGCCGCGAATACGACCTGGTGATCGGCGGCGAGCACATACGCACGCAGGCCAAGATTGTCTCCGTCAATCCGGCCAATCCGTCCGAAGTCATCGGCATCCATCAGAAGGCCGGCGTGGAGCACGTCGAGCCCGCCATGCAGGCCGCCCTCAAGGCGTTCGAGACGTGGCAGTATGCCAGCGTGGAAGAGCGCACCGGCGTGCTGTTCCGGACCGCGGAGATTCTGCGCCGCCGCAAGTTCGAATTTAACGCGTGGCTGGTGCTCGAAGTGGGCAAGAACTACGACGAGGCCGAGGCCGATACCGCCGAGGCGATCGACTTCCTGGAACTCTACGCGCGCCAGGCCCTGGTGCTCGACCAGGCGGAACCGATTGTGCAACTCCCCGGCGAACGCGGCTTCCTGCGCTACATCGCTCTTGGCGTGGGCGCCGTGATTTCGCCATGGAATTTTCCCAATGCGATTGCGCTCGGCATGACGGGCGCCAGCCTGGTCTGCGGCAATACGGTCATTCTCAAACCCTCGAGCGATTCGCCCACGATCGCGGCGAAATTCTTCGAAGCGCTGGAAGAGGCGGGCATGCCTACCGGTGTCGTCAACTTCTGCCCGGGCTCCGGTGCGACGTTCGGCAACGGCCTGGTGGCGCATCCCAAGATGCGCTACATCGCTTTCACCGGCTCTCGCGATGTAGGCCTGGACATACACTCGCGCGCCGCGCAGCCGCAGAAGGGGCAGATCTGGATCAAGCGCACGGTGCTCGAAATGGGCGGCAAGGACACCATCGTAGTGGACGCCGATGCCGATCTCGAATCCGCGGTGCAAGGCGTAGCCGCCGCGGCCTTTGGCTTTCAGGGCCAGAAGTGCTCCGCCTGTTCGCGCGCCATTGTGCACCAGGATATCTACGATGCGTTCCTCGAAAAATTGAAAGCGGCTACCGAGAAGATCGCTATCGGCCTGCCCGAGGACAACGTGCGCATGGGCCCGGTAATCAACGAAGGCGCCATGCAATCGATTCTCAACTACATCGAGATCGGCAAGCAGGAAGGCCGCGTGATCACGGGCGGAGAACGCGCCCCGGGCGACGGCTACTTCATTCAGCCCACGGTGATCGCCGATATCGATCCGATGGCCCGGCTTTCGCAGGAAGAGGTCTTCGGCCCGGTGCTGGCCGTGATCAAGGCGAAGGATTTCGACGACGCCCTGGCGATTGCCAACAACACCGAGTACGGACTTACGGGCGCGGTGTACACCAGCAGCGAAGATAAGATCGAGCGCACCAAGCGCGAATTCCACGTGGGCAACTTATATATCAATCGTAAGTGCACCGGCGCGGTGGTGGGCGCCAACCCGTTCGGCGGCTTCAATATGTCGGGCACCGATTCGAAGGCGGGCGGCACGGATTACCTGTACCTGTTCAGCCAGGCGAAATCCATCGGCCAGAAGGTGTAGGCTACCTGGGGCCGGTTCAATCGCCGCAGGTGCCATTCGCCCCTTATGCGATCGCGCGCATCGCGCCGCCATCTACTTGCAGCGTGGCGCCCGTAATGTAGCCCGCCGCGCCGCTCAGCAGGAATGCGGCTGCCTGTGCGAACTCCGCGGGCTCGCCGTACCGCCCCATCGGAATGGCGGCCGCCGAGCGTTTGCGCTGCTCCTCCAGCGTGATGCCGGCGCGCTTCGCGTTGGCGTCGTCCAGATAAGTCAGCCGCTCGGTCGCGATCCGGCCCGGCATCAGTTGGTTGACGCGAATTTTCTTTGCGGCGAACTCATCGGCCAGCGTCTTGACCAGCGCGGAGACCGCCGGGCGGATGACATTCGACAGCCCCAGATTCGGGATCGGATTCTTCACCGATGAGGATGTGAGCATCAGAATGCTGCCGCCGCCGCGGGCCTCCATGGACGGCGCTACAATCCGTACCGTCCGCACCGCGCTCATTACCAGCAGTTCGAAGGCGCTGTGCCATGCCGCGTCATCGAAGCCGGACGCCGGGCCAGCCGGGGGCCCTCCGGAGTTGGTCACCAGCATGTCCACGCCGCCGAGGCGCTGGAGTGTCGTGCGATGCCAGGCTTCGATGGCTTCCGGAGACCCCACGTCGGCCACGGACCAGCTCACCTCCGCGCCGGTCTGTTCGGCAATCCGGCCGGCTGCCGCGCGAATCGTCTCTTCCTTGCGCGCCGCGATCGACACCTGGGCGCCTTCGGCAGCCAGTGCGTGAGCGATGGCGAAGCCCAGCCCCTGGCTGGCCGCCGCTACCATCGCGACTTTTCCTTTGATTCCTAAATCCATGTCGTCAGTGTACCGTCATCGCCTTCACTCTCAGCGGGATGGTACACGGAGACCAAAGCGAGAAACCAGGGGGGCGATTTCTCACCGACCCGCGCGCCGCTCCGGAGCTAGACTGAATCCGTAAACCAACATTTAGGAGGCTCAAATGCCAGGTCAAGCAAAGCCTGTTCCGCAGGGATACCGTTCGGTAACACCGTATCTCACGCTCAATGACGCCGCGCGCGCGCTTGAATTCTATAAGCGTGCATTCGGCGCGCAGGAAATCATGCGCATGGACGCTCCGAATGGAAAGATTGGTCACGCGGAAATCAAAATCGGCGATTCGATGATTATGTTAGGCGATGAGATGCCCGGCGGCGGCGCGCAATCGCCGCAATCCTTGGGTGGCACTACCGGCGGTATCTTCCTCTACGTCGAGGATGTGGATAAGACCTTCAACCAGGCCGTTGCGGCGGGCGCCCGGGCCGAATCCCAGCCTACCGACATGTTCTGGGGCGACCGGTACGGGCGATTGAAGGATCCGTTTGGACACTCCTGGTCCGTGGCAACTCACAAAGAGGATGTGGCTCCGGCGGAGATGGCCAAGCGCATGAAAGAGGCCGCCGCGAAGATGTCGCAACACTCTCACTCGGCGGACTGAGGCGCGTAAGCGACAAGGTTCGGGCCTGCCGCCGTCGTACTCAGGGGCAGGCCCGCACCATTTCGATGAATGCCTCGCGCGCTTCGTTGCGGTCCTTTACTTCCCGTGGAAATGCGACCCGGCGCCCGTGAACGCGTTCGCCGGTCCGCAGGCGGAGGTGGAAGCCGAGGCGGTCCACCGCGGTGATCGATGCTTCATCCGGCGCCTCGTTCGCGTCGCGGCCGGCGATGCGCCGGAGGGCGCCGGCATGGTCGGTATTCATGTGGCGGATGATCTCGTGCGCCACCGGCGCCAGAGGGTCGGGCGCCGCCGCGGCGTACTCCTCCGGGGGAATCCATCCCATGACGCCGAAGCCGCCGATGAAGTAGACGCCCACTACCTCCAGCCGGTAGTAGGCGAAATCCGTGTAGTCCTGCCAGTAGCGGGCGTTCTCGTAGTGTGAGAGGTAGAGTTCCCGGACCTCTTCGGCGGGTGCGACTCTGGACTCTCCGGTGAGGGTCAGGCGGGCGGCCCCGAGCGGATCGTCCACTGCGCCCGGCTGCGTGATCAGCAGGCTGGCGCGCGGGTCCTGGTGCAGATTCTGCGTATGCATCGCCATGGTGCTGATGAAGAATACGGGCCGCCCTTGCTCGTCGACAGCGAAGGGCATCATCGAGCCGAACGGAAAGCCCGCGAACTTGCGCGAGTGTGTCGAGAGACTGCCGATGCGTCCGATCGAGGCGAGCGTGCGTGCGCGTTCGGCAAGCGAAGGTTCCGGCACGTCTGGTGTTGCCGGCCCGGGGCCGGCGTGTTGGCGGTTGGACACGAGTCCATGATAGCGGAGTGGGAGTGGGCAGGCCGACTCAGGGGCCGACCACGTCCATCCATTCGCGCAAGACGCGCTCGCCCGCCATGCCGGCCGTGGAGCGCTTGATCTTGCCGTCGCTTCCGATCAGCACCAACTTAGGTACGCCGCTCACCTGATAGGCCTGGCCTGCCGTGCCCTCGGAATCCACCAGCGCGGTGAGCCCGATGTGGTTGGAGCGCAGGTAGTCGCGCGCTTCGTCCTTAGGGCCGAGGTGAATCGCCACCACCTCGATGCCCTTAGTTCGGAACTCCGGCGCCATGCGGTCCAGCAGGGGAAGTTCGCGGCGGCAGATACCGCAGGAGGTCGTCCAGAAGACAAGGAGTACGGGCCGGCCGCGAAAGCTGGAGAGATCCACCTGGCCGCCATATGTCTCGGGTAGGGAAAAGGCCGGGGCCGGCTGGTTGAGGCCGGAGTCCCGCGTGAGGTACAGACCCCCGAGCATGCACACCGTGAACAAGAGGAATCCCGCGCCAGACTGCTGTGCCAACTCTTCCTTTCCGCGCTTGAAAAGCCTGCCATCCCGATTGTAGGCACGCCGCTGGGAAGACCACAGCTAACGGAAGTTAACCAGGGTACTCCCCCCGGGCAGGGGCGGGGGTATCATCAAATCGAGGGGCACTCATGCGACTTGCTGTCATCGGGTTTCTACTCCTGGGGTCCATGGCTTTCGCGGCCGGGAAGCCTGCCATTCCGCCCATCTCCACCGACGTTCCGCTGGCGAGCCAGCCGGGAAAGGAAACGGCGGTCTTTGCGGGAGGGTGTTTTTGGGGCGTGCAGTCCGTGTTTCAACGGGTGAAGGGCGTCCTGTCCACCAAGGCCGGATACTCGGGAGGCTCCGCGAAGACCGCGACCTATAAGCAGGTCATCACGGAGACCACCGGGCACGCGGAATCGGTGGAGGTGATCTACGATCCATCGCGCATCACGTACGGCCAGCTCTTGCGGATTTATTTCTCGGTGGTGCACGATCCTACCGAGTTGAACCGGCAGGGGCCCGACGTGGGGACTTCGTACCGGTCGGCGATTTTCTACACGAATGAAGAGCAGCAGCGGCTGGCGAAGGCCTACATCGCGCAGCTCGATCGGGAAAAGGTCTTCCCCAAACCGATCGTAACCGAGGTTACGCCGCTCAAGGCTTTCTATCGCGCCGAGGACTACCATCAGGACTACGCGTACTACAATCCCGACAACCCCTATATACAGGTCTGCGATCGTCCGAAGATTGAAGCGCTCAAGCAGCAATTTCCGGAATTATTTGTCGACTACAAACCCAAGAAGTAAACACGGTCACTACCCCCGTTGGCTTGTAATCGGCCCCGCCCGCCATCGTCACTGATACAGTGACTCTTATGCCCAGTTCCATGCCCGACGACCGTTCGCAACCTGAGCCGCGCTCGAAATTCGATTTCCGGCTGGTGGCCGGTCTGCTGCTGCTCGGTGTTGCGGCCACGTTCACCTGGCGGACGATCGAGGGGCTGGACTCGCGGCGCAGGCTGAGGATGGAACTGGCGGAGATCAGCCACGTGCGTTACGGTCTGCTGAATGTGGACCTCTGGATGAAACGCATCGTGCCGATTCTGGATGCCAGGATCGACGCACTGGATTTGAAGGCGCAGGACCAGGCGAGTTTGCGGCCCTCCGTGGAGAAGGCACTCTACCGGCTGCTGGACAGCGTGAAAGAGAAAATGAGCGCGAAGAGTTCCCCGGGCTCGGGGGTGGGCAGCCTGCTGGGCAGCCAGGGGAATGCGTTCATGGCGACGATGATGGTGGGCGCCCTACGCCCGCACGTTCCGGAATACGCGGATGTGGTGCTGGCGGAATTGGGGAAGCCGGAGAATAAGGAGGCCTTCAAGAAGTACATCAAGAGCGTGCTTGCCGATGGCGCGAAGAACACCTTCGGAACTGTGGACATGCGATGGTACTCCTACATTTTGAAAGAACACGGATGTGCCGACGTCGCTGCGTGTCAACAGGAGCTAGGTACCGAAATTCGCGGGATGGATGCGAAGATCGCGACCGATTACTGGACGGTGCTCGCTTCGAGTTTTCTGGCCTTTGCTTTACTGCTGACCGCTGGACCGGTTCTTCGGCGTTCCGGCACCGTCGTGTTGCTGCTGTTTTGCATCGTTCTGCTGGCCGGCGGCGTGCTCACGCCGATGCTCGAAGTGGAGGCGAAGATCGCCCGGCTGAATGTGACCCTCCTGGGACAGCCGGTGGCGTTTACGGACCAGGTGGTCTATTTTCAGAGTAAGAGCGTGCTCGAAGTCTTCCACACGCTGATCACCTTCGGCAGGCCGGATATGTGGGTGGTCGGCGTTCTGGTGCTGATGTTCAGCATTGTGTTTCCGGTGCTGAAGATTTTTACGCTGACCTTCTGCCTGTATCAACCGGCGCTGCTACGCAGAAATCGAGTCATCCGATTCTTCGGGCTGGAATCTTCGAAGTGGTCGATGGCCGACGTGATGGCGCTTGCGATTTTTATGTCATTTGTCGCTTTCAACGGGCTGGTGGCGAACACGATGGGCGGACTGAAGGAGACGGGCGCAGATATCGTGATTCCTACCGACAGTTCGAAACTCCTGCCCGGCTACTACCTTTTCATCGGCTTCTGTCTGGCGAGCCTGTTTCTCTCCAAGAAGCTGGAACGCGGAATCCAAACTTCGCGAGGCCAGGTGGATCCGGCATGAGGATGGTCTGGTATGATCGAAGCGTGCGGGAACTGAGGATCGCGCGCGTATCGCTGGCATTGCTTTGCATTGCACTACTGCTATGCACTGCCATTGCTCCCGCGGCCCACCTCGACCTGGCACTTCCTCCGCTGGTTTTTTGTTTCCTGGTGGTAATCCGGCTGTCGCTGCTCCGCGTTTCGGATGGCGAGGCGGCCGCTCAGCCGATTTCCTTCCTTACTATTGATCTCTCTCGCGCCCCTCCCCTGGCGTAGAACCACTCCTATTTGCAATCTGGCGGCTGCGGGTCCAAACGGCCGCGGCCTTGTGATGTCCATTTGGTTCTCTTCAGGGAGGTTTGTGTAAATGAATCGTTTTCCTGTGCCGGGTTTCCTGAGCTCGATGTTCGACCGCGACCGGTCCACCGTCGAGCGCATACACGCCCTGCGCGCCGAATTCGGGCGCCTCAGCGACATCGAACTGCGTGCCACCGCATCGAAAGCCGAAGATCTGCCGCGCTGGATCGCCCTCGCCGCGACCGCTGCCTTACGCGTCCTGGGGCAAGACATGTACGACGTGCAATTGCGCGGGGCGCTCGCCCTTGCACGCGGCTCGATCGCCGAAATGCAGACCGGCGAGGGCAAAACGTTGGCGGCCGTGCCGGCGATCTGCTGGTTTGCGCGCGAGCATCGGGGCGTTCACGTGATGACCGTCAATGACTACCTTGCCCGCCGGGATGCCGCTTGGATGGGCGGCATCTACCGTCTGCTCGGCCTCTCGGTGGCGCACGTGCAGCAGGGAATGACGCCAGCGGAGCGGCGGGCCGCGTACGCCGCCGACATTACGTACGCTACGCAGAACGAGATCGGCTTCGATTTCCTGCGCGACCGCATCGCGATGCGGCCGGAAGAGCAGGTTCATCGCCAGTTCCATGCCGCCGTAATCGACGAAGCCGACTCGATCCTGATCGACGAGGCGCGGGTTCCGCTGGTGATCGCCGCCGGCGAGACCGGCGACCGCGGACTGGCCTACGTCGCCGACCAGATCGTACGCGGCCTTCGCGCCGGCGAACACTTCACCACCGATGCGGGAGGCCACAACGTCGCGCTGACCGACGGGGGAATCCACGCGGTGGAGATCGCTCTCGGTTGCGCGAACCTTTTCGACTCCTGCAATCTGCCGGTTCACGGCGCTGTCGAAGAAGCGTTGCATGCCCACACGCTGCTGCAGCGAGACGTCGACTACATCGTCAAGAACGGGGCCATCGAGATGGTGGATGAGTTCAAGGGCCGGGTCGCGCTCGACCGCCGCTGGCCTGCCGGCTTGCACACGGCGATCGAAGCCAAGGAAGGCGTGGCGGCGAAATCGCAAGGAATGATTCTCGGGCAGATCACGCTCCAGCATCTGGTGGCCTTGTACCCGATGGTGTGCGGTATGACCGGCACTGCGGCAACTCAGTCGCTGGAGTTTCATCGAGTCTACGGCCTGCAGGTGGAGACCATCCCGACCAATCACCCGAGGGTCCGCGTCGATCATCCGGATGTCCTCTTCGCGACGAAGGCCGAAAAGGAAGAGGCGGTGGCGGCGGAAATCCGCCGGGCGCACGCGGTCGGGCAGCCCGTTCTGGTCGGCACGGCCAGCGTTGCGGATTCGGAGCGGCTCAGCGCGCTGCTGACTGACGTGCCCCACGAAGTGCTCAATGCCCGCCATGACGAGCGCGAGGCGGCGATCGTCGCGCGGGCAGGGGAACGGGGCGCCGTGACAGTTTCGACCAACATGGCGGGCCGCGGTACCGACATCCGGCTGGGCGAGGGCGTGGTCGAACTGGGAGGACTCTACGTGATCGGCGCCAACAAACACGAGAGCCGGCGGATCGACAACCAGCTACGCGGCCGCGCCGGACGGCAGGGCGACCCTGGATCGTCGCGCTTTTTCACTTCTCTGGAGGACGACCTGATGGTGCGGTATGGAGAGCTCGACGCGCGTTACAAGGACGATCCGGATACCCTCCAGCGTCTGGTAGAGGGCCGGCATCTGGACACGCGCGTCTTCCTGCACGGCTACGAAGTCCCGCTCGAAGGGCAGCGGGCCAGGATCCACGCGCGGCGCCAGGAGGTGCTGACCGGCGACACGCCTGAGCGCGAGAAGCACATTACGCTGCGGACCATCGACGATCTGTGGGCGGACCACCTGGCGCGGGCGAACGAGTATCGGTCGGGCGTGCACTGGGTCTCCTGGGGAGGCCGCGATCCCCATCGCGAATACCTGCTGAAGATCCACGACTGGTTCCGCGAAATGGAGGAGTCGCTGCCGGATGAGATCGCGCGCCGCGTGGAATCGGATGGCGCGGAGCTGGCCGATCGGGGCGCTGTGTGGACGTACTTGACTACCGACCAGCCCTTCGGGCGCTGGAAACGCGAAGTCGCGCGCCGATTGCCGTTTGCGATTGCGGCGTATTGGGGAATGGGGGCATGAAGAGATTTCCCGTGCAGCAAAAAAAGTGGGGAACCTTGGTGGAAGGCCCCTACCCGGCGGTGAAGTCTATGCAGTGCGTTTACGGCGGGTAATACCGACGATGGCAGTAGCGATGCCGAGGAGGACAATGCTTCCAGGCTCAGGTACAGGTCCAGCGGTCGGCGTGGTATTTTCCAACCGGTCCTGTATTGTTGGGGACTCTGATCGTGGTAGATTCGACCGCGAAGTAGGTGCTCGGGACTGCCGCCGCTCGAAAGTTCCTGGAAGTCGGCGGCGTTCAAACCAGTGCCCTGTAGCACGACGGTGTTGTTGCCGGTTTGCTTGTTGGAGCCGCCATTGTTGCCCCGAAGCAGCAGTTCAGTGAGTATTCGAAGCTGCCGAATCCATCAAAATGGAGACTTCCGGCGGAGGAGGAATCCAGGCTCCAACCTGGAAGCACGGAACTGACGATGGAAATATTGGGGTTACCGCTCAGATTGAAGGCGCCGTGGACCCAGCCTGTCCAGTCTGGAGCAAAAATTGGGGCTAACGTTGATCGCAAGAGACACCTGGTTGGAGGCTAAGTCCGATACCGTGATCGTGCCGAAGGGGTTGGTGCCGCATCCTCCTGTGCAGTGATCGATGTTGAGGGTGTACGTAAAAGAATCGGCCATGGCAGGAAGCGAGAAGCAAGTGCTGATGATTGCTCCGCCGAGTGCCGATAACAGTCGTTTTTTCAAATTGATCCTCCGAGTACACGGTGGTGCGGCC
Source organism: uncultured Solibacteraceae bacterium (assembly GCA_963792055.1). GTDB lineage: Bacteria > Acidobacteriota > Terriglobia > Bryobacterales > Bryobacteraceae > Solibacter. The sequence goes on from CAWBUV010000001.1 coordinate 413,416, forward strand.
AAGATAAAGCACGCTAACGACCAGGAGGATTGGCGAGGGCTGTTTGTTGATTCTAAGTGAGTTAGTAGGACTTGACGAATCGGCCTAGGCAGGGAAGTACCCCGTATTTTAGTAAATCGGAAGATACTTTGCCATTGATATGACGATCACAAGGTCGAATTTCCTTACACGGATGAAGAAAAAACTTTAAGCGCAAATCTAGAGGTTGGAAGACGGACCTTTGGTTCGGCTGGTGTAAGCCCGGTGAGTAGCGTCGAGCTGATAGGCGGGAGCAAGGGCGAAAGCGGCGGCGGCGGGCAGCCACAGATACCACCCAAGGGAACTCCAGGGCCACGGGAGGAAGCCATAGGCGGTGGCCCAGATCGCGGCATTGCCCAGAATAATCAACGAGATGCCGAGGCTGAAGGCTTGCCAGCAACGGCCTATCCAGCCGGGTCCCATCTGGCGGACGGAGCGGTAGAGCAGGATGCTTTCCGCCAGCAGGATCCAGAGCAGGGGGTCGGTGGGCCAACCGAGGATTTCGGCGGGGCTGGGATGTTTGCCGAGGCGGATGGCGAAGGCGACGTCGGCTGCCTCGCGGACGACGTAGCCACCGGCAACGATGAGCAGGCTCCAATCGGGGATAGTGAGACGGGCAAGGAAGCCGGATTTGCGGTAGACGCGCAGGGCCTGGAAGAGTCCGGCGGCGAGAAAGGCAAAGCGCATGGAGCCGCCGGCGGATTGACCGAACTGCCGGAGAGAAGCGGCAAGAGCGGGGGACCACCAGGATGCGTGAGCGAAGGGATTCAGTGCCATCGGCACACTGAGGCACTGCGTAAAGAGCGCGCCGGTCAGATCGCAGACAGCGGAAATGACGATCAAGCGCCAGGCCCGGTACATGGGCTGTCCGGGTGAGAATTCGCGTTGCACACGGCGGGCGAGGACGAGCGAAGCAGCTGCCAGGAAAACGAGCACGAAGGCTCCCGGCACCCGGAAATAGTATTCCACCCACGAGACATTACCGGTGATGCGCCATGCGACCAGGGCAACCAGGCCCGCAGCGAGGTAGGCGGCGGTGGAGACCTGGATGAAGAGTACACAGGCGCGGGCCCACTCGGCGGCGAGCCAGGGGGACGACGGGATTCGAGAGGGTGCCTCTTGGAATGTCACGAGGCTAAGCATCTCCCATGGTGGTATCGATGAGGTGGCCGACGAGCTCGGCGGCGGCCCGTTCCCCGAGGAAACTCGCTAACACGGGTTCCACAATCGGGAGCAGGGCCGGGCCGCTGGCGGAGGCCGGGAACAACAGGCGGCCGGCAGCCAAGGGACCTAAAAAGGGCGACAGGGAGGCAACCAGTCTTTGTTGGATCTGGCCCGAGCGTTGGGGGCGGGCTCGGTCGGCGATGAGTTCCTGTAGGCGGCCGCGCAGGGCTTCGAGGGCTTGCGGGGGTAATGGGACATGAGGGGTATCGCGGGCGGCGCGCAGTCTGTCGCACTCGACGGAGCAGGAATCGCAGGAGGCGAGGTGCTCCACTACGGAAGCGAACTGAGCGGGTGTGAGTTCACCGTCGCAGTAGGAGATGAGAATTTCAATATCAGGATGAATGACCGCCTCCGTTTTGAAACAGGAAGTGTAGCGCCGCAATGGTGAGATGGCGCAGGGTACGCTTGTCTTCGCCGAAGGCGAGGAGTTTTTTGTGGGCGCGGGTGAGGAGTGCGCTGACGGTGCCCGGGCGCACTTTAAGGATCGCGGCGATTTCCTCGTAGGACAGATTTTCCGAGCGCAGGCGGAGACATTCCATTTCGCGGGGCGAGAGGATCGCAGCGAGTTTCCGGGCGAGTTGAGCATGTTGGAGGATGGCTTCGGGGCCGGGGGCGGGCTCGCTAAAGCGGTCGCCGGCGGGAAGCGGGGCTTCCCGGCGGACGGCGGCGGAGCCGATGCGGTCGAGCAGGTAGTTGCGGACCACGCGGTATAGCCAGGCGCGCGGATTCTGGACCGAGCGGCCGTAGCTCAGTTCGACGAAATAGCGCAGGAAGGCTTCCTGTACCGCGTCGAGCGCGGCATCCTGCTGGTGAACGATAGAGGTGGCGTAGACGAAGAGTTCGGCGGAGTAACTTTCGTAGGCGGAGACAACGGTGCCCTCGAGCCGGCTGGTGTCGGCATCGTGAGGCGCGGAACCGTGCTCCTGGTCTTTCACCTTGATTCGATCCTAGCGTGAGAAGTGCCGGCGCTTCAACGGTTGAAGGTACCACGTAAAGGGTACTTCAGGTGGCGGCGGCTAGGATGATTTGACCCGTCGGGCGGGGCGCGTCGCGTTTACCAGCGCAGTTCGGCGGGAGTGAAGGTGAGATCGCGATCCAGAATCATGTCCATCGTAGTGCCTTGACGCAGGGTCGCGTCGGGACCTTTCTTCGAGCAGCACGGAGCCCAGGCCAACCGCTGCGCCCGCTGCGCTTCCGATGCCGACGCCTTTCAAGGCGCTTCCCTTGGCGGCTCCGATCAGCCCGCCCAGCGACGCTCCCATCACCGTCGTCCTCGGCCACACGCCCCACGTCTTTGCCGGTGTCCCGCTCGCCGGTAACCTTTCCTTCTTCGCGATCGACGTTAGCGCCCGATCGGCGGAATCCAGGCGCGAACGGAAATCGCGCGTCGCTCCGTTCGGCAGGGTCAGGGAATCGAAGCGAATGAACAGTTCGCCCTTGCCTTTGACGCGGCCGGCGGGTTTGCTGATGGTGACCGTCCCATTCACGAAACTACCCCGCGGGATCGCGATCCGCCCCTCCGCCGCCACCGGGTAAATGGTCTCCAGATAGATGCGGTCGCCTTCCTTGGAGTGCTTGGTGTCCACCGTATTGCGCAGCGCCAGCGCGATATGCGTTCCCGCCGGAATCGTGGCGCCGGACTCCACGGTCCGCGGCGCCGGCTCGCGGTTGCGGCCGAATCAGGACGGGCCGCGGCGCTTCCGCGCTGCCGGCGGAACGCTCGGCATTGCCGGTGCGGGTACAGGCGCCACGGCGGGCGCGCTCCAGCTTTCGCCGCGATAAACCAGCACGCCCTCGCGATCTGCCGCGTGCCTCGATCACCTGTCGCGTGATCGGTCAGCGTCGCATGGTCCGGCGACAGTTTCCAGCGGTCCATCACGGTGTAATTGTGCGGGCCCGAGACCAGCGTGTTGATCAGCAGTGCCGCGCCCTCCCACTTCACCGCGCTGTTGTGATGTCGTGTCGCCGACCCGGTATTTGGTCTCGCTGCCATCGAGCGCGTAGCTCGCGTTGGTGGACAGTGGATGGCGGTTTCCTGTTGCACGATGGTGAGCGTCGGGCTCGACCTTGTCGTCGAGCCCTTGCAGCCGGCTGCTGCCGCGATCCAGGGTCCATTTGCCGGAAAAATCGCGATCCGGATCGGCAGCGGAAACCGGAGCGGCCAGCGCAGCAACGAACAGCGCCAAGACCGCAACGCAACCCACCCGTGGCGAGACATACGAATCGCATCATAGCAGGACGAACCGATGACGGGCCGGCGTTATGCATGTCGCTGTATCCTGTTATCCTATCGCCGGGGACGACAAGGAGACCAGGATGTCCACTTCATCGCGCAGAACTTTCATGGCGGCCAGCGCCGCATTTTCCCTGGGCCGCGTGCTCGGCGCCAATGACAAAGATCAACATCGGCATCGTCGGCATCGGCGGCCGCGGCAACGATCACATCAAGAGCTACGCCACCCTGCCCGACGCGCGCATCGCGGCGCTGTGCGACGTCAACCAGGCCGCGCTCGAAACCGGCCAGGCCGCCGTCAAAAAGCTCACCGGCGAGCAGCCCAAGGGCTACGACGACATGCGCAAGCTCTTCGCCGACAAGGACGTCGACGCCGTCTCCATCACCACGCCCAATCACTGGCACGCGCTCGCCACCATCTGGGCCTGCCAGGCCGGCAAGGACGTCTATTGCGAAAAGCCCGCCTGCTACAACGTCCACGAAGGCGAGCGCATGATCGAGGTGGCGCGCAAGACCGGCCGCATGGTGCAGATCGGCTCGCAGAGCCGCAGCCAGGCCTACAAGATCAAGGCCATGCAACTGCTGCACGAAGGCGTCATCGGCAAGGTCTACCTGGCCAAGGGACTCTGCTTCAAGCGGCGCCCCTCCATCGGGCACGCCGACGATTCGCCGGTGCCGCCGGGTGTCAATTGGGACATGTTCCTCGGTCCCGCGCCCATGCGTCCCTTCAACGCGCTGCGCTTCAAGTACAACTGGCACTGGTTCTGGGACACCGGCAACGGCGATATCGGCAACCAGGGCGTGCATGAAATGGATATCGCGCGCTGGGGCCTGGGCGAAGTCACGTGGCCCAAGAGCGTGGTCTCCACCGGCGGCAAGTACGTCTACACCGACGATCAGGAAACGCCGAACACCCAGTTCGCCACCTTCGATTACGGCGACAAGGAGCTGCAGTTCGAAGTGCGCGGCATCTTCACCGGCGGCGAGGGCAACATCGTCAAAGGCGGCGGCAACTACGTCGGCAATCTCTTCTACGGCGCCGATGGCTGGATGAAGGTGGACGGCGAACGGCTTCAAGGTCTACAAGGGCGATAAGGACGAGCTCATCATGGAAGTGAAGAAGGACCCCGGCGCCGATACTCCGCCGCACATGGCGAACTTCCTGGCCGCCTGCCGTTCGCGCAATTACAAGGACCTGCACGCCGACGTCGCCATCGGCGTGATGAGCGCCGACCTGTGCCACCTCGCCAACGCCAGCTATCGCGCCGGCCGCAAGCTCGCCGTGGACGCCGCCAAGGGCCGCTTCACGGGCGAAGGCGCCGCCGAAGGCAACCAGTATCTGACGCGTCGCCAAGTACCGGGCTCCCTATGTCGTCTGAGCCCGCCATCCTCACCACCACCGTCGGCAGCTATCCGGTTCCGGACTGGCTGCCGGCGCTGCCCAGCGAACAGGCGCGGCTCGACGCCACGCGCGTCGTCTTCGACACCCAGCGCCAGGCGCGCATCGATCTGCCCACCGACGGCGAACTCTATCGCTTCGACGTCAATCATCCCGATACCAACGGCATGATCGAATACTTCATCCGCCCGATGGCCGGCATACGCGTCGCAGGTCGGGCGCAGCGATCACGAGTGCTTCGCGCGCAAGAGCACCATGAAGTTCCGCCGCAAGGCCGCCGGCGTCGTCGAGGGGCCGCTTGGCGAAGGCTCGCTCAACCTGCTGGCCGATTGCGAACTCGCCGCCGGCGTCGCCGGCGGTCCGTTCAAGTTCACCGTCACCAGCCCCTACATGCTGGCGCGCACGCTGCTCGACAACCACTACCGCGATTTCGAAGCCCTGCTGATGGGCGATCGCCGGCGTTCTCGCGCAGCAGGTCGCCGGACTTGCCGTGCGACTGCCTGCAGATCGACGAAGCCAACATCCCGGGCAATCCCGCCGACGCGCCGCTGGCCGCCGCGGCGATCAACTGCGTGCTCGATGCCTTCGACGGCAAGCGCGCCGTGCATCTCTGCTTCGGCAACTACGGCGGGCAGACCATTCAGAAGGGCGAGTGGCGCGCGCTGACGGACTTCCTCAACCAGCTGCACGTGGACCACCTCGTGCTCGAAATGGCGCACCGCCCGCCGGAAGATCTGGAGCCGCTGAAGGACGTGGACCCCAAGATCAGGATCGGCATCGGCGTGATCGACGTGAAGGTCAATCACATCGAGACCGCCGAGGAAGTGGCGCGCGCAATCGAGCGCGCCGAAGCTGTCCTCGGCGCCGGGCGCGTCGGCTGGATCCATCCCGATTGCGGCTTCTGGATGCTCAAGCGCTCCATCGCCGACCGCAAGATCGCCGCGCTCGCCGCCGGCCGCGATCTCTACCTGGGCAGCGCATGATCCGCCAGGTCACCGACGGTCCGCACATCAATCACCCGACGTATTTTCTGCAGAGCTCGTTTTTCCCCGGCGATCGGGAGATGTTCTTCACCAGCTACCGCACCGGCGACGCGCAGTTGTTCGAAATCTCGCTGGCGAGCGGCGAAACCCGGCAGTTGACGCACGGCGCGCCCATCCATCCGTACTCCGCGGCGCTGCATCCCGATGGCGCGACGCCTGGTGGTCACGCGGGGCGGGGAACTGTGGGCCGTCGATCGCGCCACCCTCGCCGAGCGCCGCATCTTCGCGTTCGCGGGCGCGCAACTCGGCGAGTCTCGATCAGTCGCCGACGGCGAGTGGCTGACCGCGGCCTTTGCGGGGCAAGCCTGTGGCGCGCCCAAACGCGGCCTGGTCGTCAGCCGCTTCGACGGAACCGCGTCCAGCGATCGATTCCGTTCCCGCGCACCGTGATTCATCCGCAGTTCCATCCGCTCGAGCCCGAGTGGATCGAGTTCTCCGGCGATCCCGCTCCGCGCATGCACCGCGTGCGCCGCGACGGCACCGGCCTGGAGTGCCTCTACCAGCACGGCAACGACGAGTTCATCGTGCACGAGACGTTCCTCGGCACCACCGGCGACCTGGTGTTCACCGTCTGGCCGCGCGCCTCTGCGCGCGATGGATTGGACCACGCGCGCGATCCGCACCATCGTCGATTACAACGCCTGGCACATCGCTCCCGACCGCGCCGGCCGCCGCATTCTGTGCGACACCAACCATCCCGACGAGGGGCTGCAGATCATCGACGCGGCCAGCGGCGCGCGGCGGCCGCTGTGCCTTACCGGATCGAGCAATCAGGGCTCGCAGTGGCGCAAGTCGCAGCTACGCGCTCGCCGAGGATTTCGCCCAGGCGCGCAACACGCTCAGTTGGATGGAGAATGCCGTCGATACGGTCTACGGCCCGCAGCACACCCACCCGCATCCCAGTTGGAGCCGCGACGAATCGAAGGTGGCATTCGCCAGCGACCGGACCGGCGTGACTCAAGTCTACGTAGTCGATGTCGCCGAATCTGAGCCGCGCCTGCACCAATCCGAGCCGCGACCGTGAGGGAGCGGTCCCATCTAATTCAAGAAATACGTGCGGTAGAGCGTGTCGCGCTGCTTGGGAACGAAGCCGGCGTCGCGGATGATGCGGCGCAGTTCTTCTTCGCTGGCGCGGTGGTGGGCGCCGGCGGCGCGAGACCACGTTCTCTTCGATCATGATGCTGCCCACGTCGTTGCCGCCGAAGCGCAGGCCCATCTGGCAGGTCTTCAGGCCCTGCGTCACCCAGGAGGACTGCACGTTCTCGAAGTTGTCGAGATAGATGCGGCAGATCGCCAGGGTCTGCAGGTACTCCACCGCGGTGGCCTCTTCCTTGACGAAGCGGCCGAGCGAGGTGTTCTCGCGCTGGAAGGTCCAGGGGATGAAGGCGGTGAACCCGCCGGTCTCCTCCTGCAGATTGCGGACCAGTTCCAGGTGGTTCATGCGCTGCTCCAGGGTTTCGCCGCAGCCGAACATCATGGTGGCGGTGGTGCGCATGCCCAGTTGGTGGGCGGTGCGGTGCACGTCCAGCCATTCCTGGGTGCCGCACTTGAGCCGGCTGATGCGGTGGCGCACCTCGTCGTCCAGAATCTCGGCGCCGCCGCCGGGGATCGAATCGAGGCCGGAATCGCGCAGCCGCGCGATGGTGTCGCGCAGGGTCAGGCCGCTGACCTCGGCGATGTTGGTCACTTCCGGCGCGGAGAGGCAGTGCAGGTGAATCGGATAGCGCTGCTTGATGCTGCGGAACAGGTCTTCGTACCACTCGATCTTCAGATCCGGATGCAGCCCGCCCTGCATCAGCACGCCGGTGCCGCCCAGGTCGAGCGTCTCCTGGATCTTCTCGAAGATGACTTCCTTCGGCAGGATGTAGCCTTCCGGCGAGCCCGGGGCGCGGTAGAAGGCGCAGAAGGTGCAGTACTCCGTGCAGAAGTTGGTGTAGTTGATGTTGCGGTCGATGATGTAGCTGACGACGCCTTCGGGATGCCAGTGGCGGCGGATGCGGTCGGCCTCCATGCCGATGCCGATCAGGTCGTCGGAGCGGAACAGGTCGAGAGCTTGTTCGCGCGTGATCATAGCAGTAGCAGTGCGTATGCTCCAGGATAACAGGCATCGGGAGGTCGATGGCGCGTCAAGCGCGCTCAGGCGGCGCCCATCACCAGTTCCTGCTCCAGGGCCTGCGCGAAAAGGTAGATGGTGAACAGCGGCTTCGGATCGCCCTTGCCCCAGCGGTTGACCTGCCCACTTGGCGCGCAGATACTTGACATCCGGGTGATCGGAGAGATCGAGCAAGATCTGGTAGGTGCCGCAGTAGAACTTCTGCGGGAAGGCGGCCAGCGGTTTAGCCCCCCAGTCGGTGCCGTCGGCAGAACCCCAGATGGAAACATCGATGCTTTCCTGTTCGATGATCCGGGTGATTCCCAGGGTGAGAACCAGCGTCCCGCCCTGTTGTTCGCCCAAGGCCAATTCCGGCCCCGTTCCGGCTTCGCGGACCGTTGTTTCCGTTAGTAAAAACTCTGGAAGCATTGGCTTTCTCCCGCGCGGCGCACTTGATGCGCCGATACTACTAAAGCTTATATAATTGTTGCCTGTGCCACTTCTAGCGTCTCATATTTCTTGCAAAAACAAAAGCGGACTTGTTGACTTACCACGGCCAGATGTGCATAAAAACTCGACCCCGGGACGGCCGCCACCCCACAGGTCGTGATCAAATGCCGAACAAAAGCACGTATCGTCCGGCAAACCAAAGCCGGAGATGTCGGTCATCACATAATACGCCCCGCGCGGGATAAAACACGTGAAACCGCGCCTTTCCAGGGCCTTCACGATGTGGTCGCGCCGCGCCGCATATTCGGTGGCGAGATGCGTGTAATACTCGTCCGGCAGCCAGAGCGCCATGACGCCCGGCCTGCTGCAACGGCGCGGCGGCCCCCACGGTCAGAAAATCGTGTACCTTGCGGATGGAATCGGTCAGGTCCGGCGGCGCCAGCACCCAACCCACCCGCCACCCGGTCACCGAATACGTCTTGCTCATGCTGTTGACCAGAATCGAGCGCTCCCGCATCCCGGGAAGCGACATGATCGGGACATGTACCGCGCCGTCGTATAGAATGTGCTCGTAGATCTCGTCGGTGATGGCGAGGCATCGAACTCCTGGCAGAGGGCGGCGATGTGCTCCAGTTCCGCGCGGGAGAACACCTTCCCGGTGGGGTTGTTGGGCGAGTTGAGGATAATGGCTTTGGTGCGGGGAGTGAAGGCGCGCGCGCAGTTCGTCCGGGTCGAAGCGTCCAGTCCGGGCGCCTGCAGCGTCACGTAGCGCGGAGTACGCGCCGCAGAGCTGGGTATCGGGGCCGTAGTTCTCGTAGAACGGCTCGAACAGCACCACTTCGTCGCCCGGGTCGAGCACCGCCAGCAGCGATGCGATCATGCCCTCGGTGGCGCCGCAGCAGACCGTGATCTCGCGCTCCGGATCGAACTCCATCCCATAGGTGCGCAGGTACTTGGCGGCGATGGCGTCGCGAAACGGCTTGGCGCCCCAGGTGATGGCGTACTGGTTGATGTCGGCGTCGATGGCCTCGGCGGCGGCGCGCTTGAGCACGGCGGGCGCAGGGAAATCCGGGAAATCCCTGCGCCAGGTTGATGGCCCCGTGGCGCATGGCCAGGCGGGTCATTTCGCGGATCACGGATTCGGTGAAGCGGGAGATCCGCTGGCTGCGGAATCGGTCGCGTAGCGACGCTTGCGGGGGTTGACACCTTTCGAGGGTACTTTGCCGGGAGGGCCGCCCGCAAGTGTTGTGGACGACCCCTTGTCAGTAACAACCAACTTGAACGCGAGTCTACCGGCGGCTCCGGCGCGGCCGCAAGCCGGTGTTTGGTTAGCAGCGGTTTACTGTCCGCGGCGTGGCGACCTCTCCACCTCAATCGGCGATGACATTGATCTGACCGATGCCGCCGCTGGATTTCGATCCGGATCTTGTTCTCTGCGCGATCGTAGGTCGGGCTGACCCAGTGTCCGTCCTCCTGCTGCAGCCCGCGGACCTTGATGCTGCCGATCCCGCCGTGCGCCTCGGCATAAATCCCGCATCCGCCGGCAGGTGAACCGTAGCTTCGCCGATTCCGCCGTGGATCGCGACGTTGTAGCTGTGCTTCGGCACTCCCCGCAGATCCAGATCCAGTTGGCCGACGCCCATGTCAATCTCCACTCCGCGCAGTCGCAGGCTGCCCAGATCGAGCCGCGCCTGTCCCGCGCCGAAGTGTAGACGAAAGATCCACCGGCACCTTTTTGTTCAACTGCACGTCCCAGCTATATTTCATGTTGCCGATGGTGGTGGTATGATTCTTACCCGGCTGTTCAATGATCACAGTGGCCTGCTTGCCGGAGTGGGTCTAGCGCACTTCCGGCTTCCAGGAAGGAATGCTATAGGCAAAATCGGCACGTACCAATTTCGCTGCGCCATCCGTGACCCGCAAATCCCCGGCCCCCATGCGCATATCTACCCGCACCGATTCGGAATCGTCCATTTCCACGTTTTCCAGAGTGGCGCAGATGCGTTGACGAAATCCCCAGAGTCCAGGCGGCGTCGTATCCGGATATCCCGCCTATCGTCAGCGACTCATCGAGCGGGTGATTATTTGTCGAGCCGGGATTGTCGAAGACAATACAGCGGAAGCGCAGGCGAAACGCCGCACTTGGTATCCCCAGGCCGTGTGATCCGCTCCAGCCACAAGTAGAAGCGGTTCGCCTTCGCCGGTAATCCGGTGAAAGCCTTGGCGGCCCAGCACTGAAGCTAACGGCATGTTCCCCTCTTGAGGTCGAAGATTTATTGACTGGTATTCAGATCTAATGATGGCGTTTGGCAGAGCCGTTTGGAATCTTGGAGATTCAATAGCGCCAAAAAATCTGGAGGCAGCTGATGCGAGAGATCATTACGACCGAGGAACCTACCCGGACCCACGACGATGTACTCTCAGGCGACCGGCCGGAGATTTTGTATTCATCTCTGGGCAGCTAGGCATGTTCCCCGGCACAAGAGACCTCGTCGACAAGACCCTCGACGGCCAAGAGCCGCCAGGCTCTGCATAATATGAGAGCGATCGTCGGCGCCAAGCAGGTGGGACTCTCGACGACATCGTGAAGGTGACTGTCTTTCTCAAGAAGGCCTCCGACTGGCCCACGTTCAACGAAGTCTATTTTGAGTTCTTTCCGTTCAATCCGCCCGCCCGCTCGGCAGTCGGCGTGAGCTTCCATGATGACGACACATTAGTCGAACTCGAGGCGATAGCGTATTTGGGGAGCGGCAAGTAACAAGTAGCAGTTGGATGAACGGGTAGGTGCGAATTTATTCGCAATCCCCCTTTCCCCTAGAATTGGGGGAAGAGGGGTTAGGGGAGTTAGGGGGCTGCGAAGGAGGACTAGATTTCTCGCTTCGCTCGAAATGACAGTTCCCTCTCTAGATTCATCTACGAGACATTAATTTGACGCCCAGAAATCACCAATCCCTCAATTCGAATATTCACTCTAACCAGTTCAGCCGCCGCATGTTCCTAAAGGCCAGCGGCTGGGGCGGGTCTTATGGCCGCGGGTCTCTTCAGCGCATCTTGCTCTTTCTCCGGCGGCGAGGTCGAGAATCTATAATGGCGAGGTTTTCGATTCGCATGGCACGGTGTTGAATCTTGCCGCGTGGGGCGGGCGCTGGGAGGAATTTAACTGGGAATCGGTGCTGACCCAGTTTGAGAGGACTTCAACTGCCGCGTCTACTACGACTCTGCGCCACCCTTCTACCCGAAGCTGCAAGCCTCCGGCGTGGATTACCCCGCTTATGATGTCATGAATCTCCATCCGGCCGAGGCGTTGAAACTGAAGGACTTCTTCGTTTCCCAAGCCGACTACGAGGCCAACGTGCCGAATTCCCGCGACCTCTGGGAGTCGGCCACCAAAGGGCCTGGCCTGGCCTGGCTCTTTGGGAAAATAGGCTATGCCTACAGTTCCGACCTGTACCCAAAGGACCTTCCCCGATTTTAAGGCGCTGTGGGATGAGGAATTAGATAACAAGAGGGGCGCCTACGTCGCCACCGAGACCATTCAGCAGGCCTTTCTCATGGCAGCTTCCAAAGCGTTCGGAAACGGTCCTGAGGATACCGAATCAGGAATCCGGGCCCTCCCGCGATGGCGCGCCGTGGTTTGCAGCCGAATTCACTTCGGGCATCGAGACAGAACTGTCAAGCGGTCGCATCCTCGCCGCTCCCTCACCGGATGCGGAAACTTATTGGTGGGCATCTACAGGGCCCAAAGTGCAGTGGTCGAGAGTGGGAGATCTCACCGTTCCTCTGCCTCAGTTAAAGAACGTGACGAAGAAGAGCCCGAAGAAACGCTTGGCTTATGCCCTAGTGAACCGGTTCTGTTCAGCTGAGGTTCAGGAGAAGTGGGCCGCGGAATATTTCTGGCATCCAATGAACAAAAATGCCCAGATCCCCTCAAATCTCGCCGCCTTCGACGTTTCCAACCAGTCCGACGAAATGGCAGCCTTCTGGCCGCCGGACTGGCAGTGGTGGAACGATAATGAGAAGGCTTTGATCAGAAAGCCTGGTCGCAGTAATTAGGCCTTGATTGTACTCCGGGTGATCATGGGCTAGGGGGAGACAAGACTTACTCACTAGGGCAAGGTCTTGTGCCTTGCCGGATTAGAGCGGAAGGGCACAAGACCCTTCTCTACGCTCGAAATGGCGCTAGCCGATTCACTAATTCAGGATGCCTGCGCTTTCAGCCGCTGAGTTACGCTCCTCACGACATCCTCAGTGAATGCCAGATACTGTTCTTCGTCACTCATCACGAGCATCTTGCAGGTGTCGATTCTATTCTTCAACTGCTGTAGGAATTCTTCATCTGCTTGTTTCCCGCTCTCCAGCATAAAGCCTAGCAACAGGCTGGCGGCATCCATCAGCCGGAAAGACCCATATAGTTCAGGCTCCTCGATTACACCTCTAGACGAGGTAACTAGAAAGGCCAGCAGCTCATTGCCCTGGTTCTCCGAGATTATCAGCTTCTCGGTCATCTCGTGAACTCCTTTCCATATTCGTTCAGATAGGCTATTTCCGAGATATCCTTCCGCTTCGGCGGTTCCGGCGCCTCTGACGGGTGTCCGAGCGTAACGACCAACTCCGGCTCAACCCCATCAGGAATTGACAGCAGTTCCTTCAGGGCAACGTCAAGAAGCAACGCGACGCACGAAACCCAGTCCTAGAACATGGGCGGCTAGCATCAAGTTCTGTGCGGCCATAGCGCAGTCGCAAGTAAGAGTGCGTTTCTGCCAATGAGCGGCAGTTGGCTTAAGGTTTGAACAAATAACGATCAGGGCAGGTGGAGAGCAAAACGCCCAGGAGAGGTCTTTCTCACCATGTCGATAGTATTTGCTTCGTGAGGACGATGAACTCCCACTTCTGAGCGTTACTTCCAGTCGGCGCCCAGCGGGCGGCGTCCAAGACCTGTTCTATGACCTCGAACGGCACCAGCTAGTCGGTATAATTGCGAATGCTCCGTCTAGTCTTAATTGCTTCGATTAAGTCC
>CAWBUV010000002.1:0-6922 GCA_963792055.1 uncultured Solibacteraceae bacterium
TTGGATCGAAGATCGTAAACAAGAATACTTCAACATTTGAAGAGGTAACATCAGGCGGCGGCCAGCAGGTCGACGATATCCTGGATCGCCTTGTCGGCCTTGTGATAGGCGGCTTCCAGTTTGCTGTTTGGTCGGCATGCTGGATCAGGCTTGTGGTGGAAGCGGCTGTTGGCGAGAGGGCCGCAGAGGCGCTTGTGGAAGAACAGGAACAGCAGCGCTACCTGTAGGCCTTTGGCACTGAGGCGGTAGGCATAGCGGCGGCCGTCGCGTTCGAGCAGGCCATGACCTTTCAACTTGCGCAGGTCGTAGCGGAGTTGATTCAGACCGTAGGTTTTGGCGGAAAGTTCGAAGGTGGTGAGCACGGCTTGGTGAATCTGTTTGGCCGTCCAGCCGCCGACGGCGGTGCCGCCATGCAGGAGGACTTCCATCAGGCGAATGATCCGCGGTTCATGGATTTTGATTCCGGGATAGCGGACGGTGCCGATGGTCACCGGCAGTGCCAGCCGTTGCAGCAGCGGGAAATCCACATGGACGTTGAGCCACTGGGCCTGGCAATCGGCAAAACGATCGGTAATGATCTGGAATCTTTTGCGCACGGCATCGAGATGATTGAGTCCCTTCTTCAATCCGAAATCGCGCAGATTGTTGGAAACCAGTTCGTTGCGCAGGAACCGGGAAAACTTCTCATACTGCTTGAGGAAGGAGTTTTTCCAATAGGCTCGGAAGACGTGATGCCCGTGCTCGATCTGCTCGATGACCGTCGCCAGTTTGCCGCGCAGTCGCTTGTTGAGCCGGACGCCGAAGATCTCGCTGATGCGATGGGCCGTCAAACGCCAGAGCCCGAGTTCACAGCTTCGCTCGAAGATCTTGTGGATGGGAAAGTGGCGTTTGAAAATGAAGTTGCGGCAGTACTCGATCTGCGCGATGGCGTAAAACCGCGACAGGTTCATCTGGCTGCGTTCCTTTTTGGAGAACTTCGGCCCCAACAGGAACGTCCAGTAATCGAGTTGCTTGCCGATGATCTCCGCGCTCAGCCGGTCGGCGGCCGCCTGTAGTTCGGCCACATTATCCACCGCCAGGAAAGCGTTGTCGTTTTTGCGGAAGCCGATCTGCTTTCGCTTCAGTTCCTGTTCGATGAAAGAGTGGCCGTTGAGCCAGTAGGTGGCATGGAAAGGGAAAGAAACTCGCCACGCGTACGATGATGGGTCCCAGCACTGCATCCCGGATATAGAAGTAGTAGTGGGTGAAGCGGCTTCGTTGGTGCGCCAGGATGCGATGGTTGGGATCTTTCGTCGGAAATTTGGGCACGCTGATGCGGAAGGTGCGGCCCTGCTCCATGCTCTTGAAGATGAAGTAGACGCCGTAGGCGTTCTTCTTCTCCATGCGGCGCAGCGCGGGCAGGACGTAGTCCTCTTTGCGGGTTCCTTTTTCGGCCCACTCGATCGGGATCTTGTGGTTGCGGGCGTACGCCTCGACCCAGTCCCGGTAGTCGTTGGTGCGCTGGCTGAGGACCTCTTTGCTCACCACCGGGATGCCCAGGACCTGCCGGAAGAAATAGACCACCTGCTCGGGCCGGGACAGACCGCTCAGGTACCCGTGAATGACGATGCGGTCGAAGCAGTGATAGACCAAGGACAGGAAATCCGCGAACAACTGGATGAACCGTTCCATGTCCACGCACTATACTCGATGGAGAGAAAAACTTGTGGGCCGCAGAACCATCAAACGCGGGTCGGCTAGACAGGTGGTGGACGGCAAGGGCTTCCGCCTTGCCGACGAGATTGCCTACATCCAAGACAAGGCCGCCGATCACGACGGGCGTATTGTCACCATCGGCCAACTCATCCTCTTCTCCACCGACACCGGTGATGCCTGGCTGCTCGACGTCACCGACCAACTTGCGGCCCGTCTCGCCAGAGATGGCGACCCCGAACCGATCTACCTGGAAGAGACCGATACCAGCTTCGCCATCGAATGGAAGGGCCGCTATCGGATCGAGG
Organism: uncultured Solibacteraceae bacterium; assembly: GCA_963792055.1. GTDB lineage: Bacteria > Acidobacteriota > Terriglobia > Bryobacterales > Bryobacteraceae > Solibacter. The sequence continues at coordinate 2,001 of CAWBUV010000002.1, forward strand.
GACCAGCTTTCATCTACGCCGATCGCAACACCGGCCGCGTCACCACTATCCTCGGCTACCCAACACAAAAGCTCGCTCAAGCCGGCTGATCTGAAAATTTCAAATATCTTTGGCTAGTTATCCGTCGGTATCTTTTCCGCCTTATCCACGACTAACACTTCGACCGGGGCCTTACGGGGTTCCAGTTTGAGGCCCAGCTTCTGTATCGACGAGAAGAGCGAGACTCCGGAGGGGTCGGCCGGTGTCTCGACCGGCGAAGCGTGGCGGGCGAGCCGGAACTCCTCGGCGGAGACGTCGAACTCCATATCGTAGGCTCCCTCGATCCCGGTCATGTTGAGCACGGGCCGCACGGCGTAGCCGTTGAGGACGTCGGCGAAAGCGGCGAGCGTCATCCGCGCGGTCTCCACATGGAAGCCGCCGCCGGGCAGCGGCGTCACCCGGGAATCTCCGCCGGGCCCGCTACGGACGGTGGCATTGCCCACTACAGTGGCACCGCCGCGGATCTGCGGCGAAGGCGCGCCGGCTCCCGGCGGGGCGGCAGGCTTGAGGCGATGCCCGTCTTTGCGGGCGACCAGCGCAAATACAGCGAGTTCGCGCGATTCGCGATGGATCACCAGCTTGAAGCGATCGGTGAGAAGGGTTTGCAGCATGGCGGGCACCTGGCCGCGCTTGCCTCCTTCGGGCAGGGCGGCTTGCACGTCGTACCGCTGTTGATTCATCCACTCGGGGCCGGCGTATTCGTAGTTCTTGATCTGATAGGCGAGCCGCACCAGGTCACTGAGGGAAAGCTTGCTGATGCGGACGTGTGTGGCGTCTATGCTGACGCCGATGTTGAGGCGGCCCGATTGCACCATGGCAGGAGTGATCGGTTCGGAGAGCTTGACGCTGGCGACCTCGAAGCTGGGGGGCTGTGCGTAAGCGGCGCAGGCGAGCGCGAAAACGGGGAGAAAACGCGCGTACACAATTCCAGTATAGGAGCGTGAGGGCTGGATCAGGGGGGCCCGTGTCCAGGTGCGGCCGCGGTCCTGCGAATAGTGAATGCCCTGGGCGGCGCCGCCGGATGAGAGTTCCCAAGCGGGCGCGTGATTGGATAGTCCGGGCGCAGGAAGCAGAGCGCCGGGAGGTTCGCGACGGCCTTCCCGGAGAGCCCATGATCGGCGGAGACGAAGAGGCCATTGTTTCGGACCCGGCGTAGATATCCGGACCCGGAGTAGCGAAAGGGATCATCCGATACGAAGGCGCCATGACGCCGATCCGGAGGCGTTGACGCGCGCATCGCCAGGCAGACCGCGAGGAGCGGCGACCGCCGGAATTGCGAAATGAAGAATCTCGGCGAGAATCAGGGGCGTGGCAGTTTGGTTTAGTCCGGGTTATTCAATCGCTTGGAGTACAATGCATGGGACGCGAGGTGACATGCTTTCCATTCCCTGGAATCAACGTAAGAATTCGTACGAATTTGTCGTGGTGGGATCGGGCTATGGCGGTTCGATTACCGCTGCCCGTATTGCCGCTGCGTTGGGCCAGCCGCACAAACTTTGCATTCTGGAGCGCGGAAAGGAGTGGCAGCCCGGCGGCTACCCGAGCGACGTGCTGGGGGTGCTGCGCGAGACACGCGGCGACTTGAATCCGCTCGGGCTGTACGAATTTTTGAATTACCGGGATATTTCGGTGATCAAGGCTCCGGATTGGGCGGCACGTCGCTGATCAATGCGAACGTGGCGATTGTGCCCGACGAGGAAGTGTTCGAAGGCGTGGACTGGCCGCGGGCGATCGCACGCGAGATCGTGAAGTATTACTACCGGGCGCGCGCGGTGCTGGCGGCGGCTCCGCATCCGCACGCGGCGCGGCTGCTGAAATTCCAGGCGCTGCAGAAGCGCGCGCGCGAGCTCGACCTGGACACGAGCGGTCGATATCGCGGTGAACTTCACGTCGACGGGCAGAACAATCACGGCGTGGAGCAGCAGCCGTGCAACGATTGCGGCAATTGCGTCTCCGGCTGCAACGTGGAGGCGAAGAACACGCTGTACATGAACTACCTGCCGATGGCGCGCAATGCCGGCGCCACGATCCTCACGCAGACCAAAGTGGAGTGGCTGGAGAAGCTCGCCGGCGGCGGATGGCGGATTCACGGCCAGTACGTGACAGGGACCGAGCGACAGCGAGAGATTTCACGCTGGATGCCGGCGAAGTGATTCTGTCGGCGGGGTCGCTGAACACGCACCGAGATTCTGCTGCGCTCGGAGATGCACGGGCTCTCGGTTTCGCCCGCGCTGGGCACGAAGTTCAGCGGCAACGGCGATTTCTTCGGCCTGGCCTACAACGGCGATTACGAGACCGACGTGCTCGGATATCCGTACCGGCAGGCCGCCGCGGCGGGCGATTCGGCGGCGCCGGGCCCGAACATCGTGGGACTGGTCCGCTACAACGGCAAGGCGCTGCCGGAAGACCAGCGCATCGCGATTGAAGATTTCTCGTTCCCGAACGCGTACGTCGACGGCGGCCAAGGCGGTCTTCGCGGCTGCTTCGCGGGCAGGATACCGTGATCGGCAACGAGGACGCGCAGCGCGACCGCTGGCGCGCGATTTCGACCCGACTGCCGCGGCACACGCCCCGAACGGCGCCATGAACCACTCCATGCTGTACCTGGTGATGGGGCAGGACAACGCGCGCGGGTCCATCCTCTTCGAAGCGCCGTGGACCGAGCCCGACGGCCGCATACGCATCTCCTGGGACAAGGCCGGGCAGCAGCAGATCTTCACGCGCATGAACGAGGAGATCCGCCGGCACGCGCACGCGCTGCGCGGCAACTTCATCTCCAACCCCACCTGGAGCATGTTCAACCTGCGCCACCTGATCACGGCGCATCCGCTGGGCGGCTGCCCGATGGGCGACGACTACCTGCAGGGCGCGGTGGACCCGTTCGGCCGCGTCTTCGCGGGCGACGGCAGCGTGCACAAGGGCCTGTACGTGACCGATGGCTCGGTGATTCCGAGCGCGCTCGGCGTCAATCCGTTCCTGACGATTTCGGCGCTGACCGAGCGCTTCGCGGCAGCGCAAGATTCGCGAATGCATGGGCACGCGTATCCGGAGCCGCCAGTGCGTCAGCATGGCGGGCATCGATGCCGCTGGACGTCATCGATTACAACGAGGCGCAGCTCGAAGCGCTGTTCCGCCGCTGCCCACCATGGGGATCGATAAGCTGGTCAACAAGGGCGGCGCGCCGGTGATCGATATCGCCGCGCAGACCATCCGCAACGACGACTACTGGAAGGGCTTCTTCCCCAAGGGCCACGTGCTGAACGCCATGTCGTCGGCCATCTTCACGGGCTTCCGCAAGGAGTTCCGCAAGAGGACGGCAAGTACACCGGCATCACCAGCGACACCGACGACCGCATACACGCGCGCAACAGCCTGGAAGAGATCGAGATCGGGCACGGCAGCAAGGGCACGCTGGAACCGGGCAGATACATTCTGCTGCGCTATCTCGATCCGCCGTGGCAGGGCTTCTACGACATTTTCAAGATCATCAATGACGACCTGCTGATCGGGCGCGTGTACCTCGGCGAGTATCCGAACGGCGCGCGGGTGTTCACCTTCCCGATGTCGCGGCGTTACAGCTTCGACCAGATGACGGTCGCGGATCACCAGGCGCTGTACGCCGCCGGAACGTCGCCCGCGCCTGCCGAGCGCTGGACGGCGTGTGGCGCATGGACACCATCTCCAACGCCAACCACGCGGGCGGCATCGCGTACCTGCAGTTCAGCAACAAGCCCGACGGGCGCCTGGAGAGCGCGCTACCAGTTGATGGGGCTGATGGAGGGGCTGGTGGTCCCGAGCTTTCCTGACAGGACCATTTCCAGTTGAACGACTTCACGCCGTTCCACGACGAGATCCGCAAGGTGACGCGCCGATTTCCTGGTGGGCACGCTATATGACGGCGCTGCCGCCGGCGCTGGCTTCGCTGCTGGGAAGTCGTCGCTGGGGCTGTTCCACGCGCAGGCCGGAACGGGCAGTTCGGCTTCTACTACACGCTGACGCGAATGACGGAGAAGCGACGCTGCCCACCAACACGCTGCTGCGGCCGTTCCTCGATGCGCAATTGCCGGACGGCGTCGGCATGATGTTCGACGAGCAGATGAAGGGCTGGTATTTCCCCGGCGCACGCACGCCGGCGCCGGGGCGCGCGGGCGATCTCACCATCGCCGCGCTGCATTCCGGCGACGGGCGACCGGCGGACGCGTGTCGCCTGTGCAGTTCGACGGGCGAATGACGAGTGCGCGACGTCAACGAATTCATCGACGGCTATGCGCACGAGGCGCGGATCAAGGGCACGATGACGTTCGGCGCGATTCGAGGGCGAAGCGGCGGCCACGTTCCCCATCGACGAATCGGCCAGCCGGTTCAATTATCTGCGCGTGAATCCGGCGACGGGCGAAGCCGAGATGCGCTACCACATCGAATTCGCGCCGGCCCCGGCGGCCGCTTCACCTTCGAGGGCGTAAGTACATGCGAAGGACCGGCGCGGCGGCGTCGGGGCATCCGCGAGATTCTGCGGGACTACACCACGCTCTACTGCCACGTTTACGCAGATGGCAGGCGGCGCGCTGCACGGAGACTGGGCCGGCGCTACTTGAAATTCCGCACCTTCGAGGACCTGGCGGCGGTCGGCAGCCTGGCGGGCTTCCTGACTTCGTTCCAGGTGACCGGGACGGACGACCCGATGATGCAGTTGCAGGCGCGCATGCGCTTCATCGCGTTCACGGCGCAGTTCGTGGAGCGCGAGTACGATCCGCTTTCGACGGACCGGCGCTGGCAGGGATGTGCGCGCCGCGGTGGCGCGCGGGGCGGAGACGCCGGACTTCTTCAGCACGCAATCCAGCGCGGAGTTGCAGAAGATCCTGAAGGACAGTCCGGCGACGCTT
>CAWBUV010000003.1:0-15318 GCA_963792055.1 uncultured Solibacteraceae bacterium
GCCCCCCCCGAAGAAAAGCCTCTCGAAGGCGGTTGCACGCGCTGCTCGTCGGCGATACACTGCCTCTTGACAATTCTGCAAGGGCGTACAGTGCGGGCCGTTTGTTTGGCCTCAGTGTCGTGCGATCGCGACGCATTCCAAAATTCCCTTGGAGACTGCAGCTTATGAAACGGACATGGATCATTGCATCATTCGCCTTGATTGCCGTCGTCGGCACTTTCGCCGAAACAAAGAAGGAGTCGAAGGCCGGCGCCAGGCAGCAGCTCGTCGATCCTCCCGTGGCTCCCGCCAGCGCCCCCGCCATGTCGGCGCATCCTTCCCCTTACAACTTCGCGGGCGTTCAATATCCGCGAATTGAAGCCGACAACCGGGTTACCTTCCACTTCACCGCTCCCAACGCGCAGAAGGTGCAGGTCTCGATTGTCAATGTTCCGTTCGATATGGTGAAAGGCCCCGACGGCGTGTGGACCTACACCAGCGCGCCGCAAGCCCCTGGGTATCACAACTACTGGATGATCGTGGATGGAGCGATTGTCCTGGACCCCGGCACGCAAGCCTTCATTGGCTATGGCCACATGTGCAACGGCTTCGAAGTCCCCGAGCCGGGCGTGGACTGGTACGACCTCAAGGATGTGCCGCACGGCCATGTGACGGCCGAAAACTACTTCGCCAAGTCGATCAATGCATGGCGTCACATTTACGTCTATACGCCGCCAGGCTATGACGCCAACCTGAAAACGCGTTATCCCGTGTTTTATTTGCAGCATGGCGGCGGCGAGGATGAGCGGGTCTGGATCGAGATGGGCCGGACCAACGTGATTCTCGACAACCTGCTCGCGCAGGGCAAAGTGAAGCCGATGATTGTCGTTATGGAGACGAGTGCGACGGGCGCCCCGGACGCTCCGGGCGGCAGGCCGGGAATTAACGGTGCTCCTCCGGTCGGCGGCGTGGGTCGTGGTCCTGGCGGTGCTCCGGGAGCGGGCGCTCCCGCCGGGCCTCCAGCGGCTGCCGGAGCGGCGACACCTGGCCGGGGGAGAGGTTTCCCCGGAATCGGAGGTCCGGGAGGCGGCGCCTACGGTCAGTTCATGACCAGTGAACTGATTCCGTGGATTGACAAGAACTTCCGAACGATCGCGGACAAGGACCATCGGGCCATGGCGGGGCTTTCGATGGGCGGCATGCAGACTTCAGCCGTCACCATGGCTAACCTCGACAAGTTCTCCTACATCGGCTTCTTCAGCGGCGGCGCCGCGGCGGGTGGGCCCGGCCGCGGTCGCGGCGGCGCGCCGGGAACTCCAGCGCGCCGCTCCGGCCGCACCAGTTCCGCTCGACCTCAAGACTATCTACAACGGCCAAATGGCGATACCGGCGGAGTTCAACAAGAAAGTCAAGGTCCTCTTCATGAGTTGCGGGTCGCTGGAGAACGCCGACGGTTTGCGGGCGCACCAGCAGCAGTTGGCCGCCGCCGGAATCACCAACAGCTACGTCTACATTTCTCCCGGCACCGCACACGAATGGCAAACCTGGAGGAGGAGTCTGTACGCCTTCGCTCCTCTTTTGTTCCGGTAAGGCACCTTGGGGAGGTCGCAATCATGAGACGAGCACTTTTCCTTGCTTCCTTTTCGGCGGTTCTGGCCGCCGGGGTCTGTTTCGCTCAGACGAAAAAGGCTTCCAATAACTCCAAGCCTTCCGCCCGGCAGGAGCTGTCACCTGCTCCTGTGGCCAGTCCGGGTGCGCCCGCCGTACCGGCACATCCTAACCCGTACAATGTCTATGGCGCGCAGTATCCGCGGATTGAAGAGGACAATCGCGTGACGTTCCACTTCACCGCTCCCAACGCGCAGAAGGTCCAGGTTGCCCTGGTCACCTCCGGCCAGGGTTCGCTTAGCCCCTCTGCCGTACGACATGGTCAAAGGCGCCGATGGTGTTTGGACCTACACCAGCGTTCCGCAGAGTCCCGGCTATCACAACTACTGGATGCTCGTCGATGGCTCGATCGTGTTGGACCCCGCTACCAAGGCCTTCATGGGCTACAGCCACATGTGCAACGGCTTTGAAATTCCCGAGGCCGGCGTGGACTGGTACGACCTCAAGGACGTACCGCACGGCCACCTGGAGGCCGCGAACTACTTTGCCAAGTCGATCCATGCATGGCGTCACATTTTCGTCTATACGCCGCCTGGTTATGACGACAAGGCGAACTTCAAGACCCGCTATCCGGTTGTGTATCTGCAGCACGGCAGCGGCGAAGACGAAACCGTCTGGTTTGAGATGGGCCGTACGAATCTCGTTGTCGACAACCTGCTTGCTGCGGGTAAAGTCAAACCGATGATCGTGGTTTCGGAAACCAGCATCATCGCCGGCGCGGGTGGGCGTGGCGCGGCACCCGCTCCAGGCGGCCGCGGAGCCGGCTTCGGTGGCGGTCGCGGGGGCGGCGCTTACGGGCAGCTCATGACCAATGAACTGATCCCGTGGGTAGACAGCCACTTCCGTACCATGGCCGATAGGGACCACCGGGCGATGGGCGGGCTCTCGATGGGGGGAGGAATCACTGCAGCCGTCACCATGGTCAACCTCGATAAGTTCTCATACATTGGGTTATTCAGCGGCGGCAGCGCAGCCGGATTCGGCGGCCGTGGCCGTGGAGGGGCGGCGCCCGGCGCAGCTCCCGCAGCCGCGCCGGCGCCTGCCACGCTCGACCTCAAGACCGTGTACAGCGGCGCAATGGCCGATCCGGCGGAGTTCAACCGGAAGGTCAAGGTTCTCTTCATGAGTTACGGCACCGAACCCCCGCTAGAGAATCCCGAAGGCCTGAAAAAACACCAGGAACAACTGACCGCTGCCGGCATCACGAACAGCTATATTTATTTGTCTCCCGGCACCACGCACGAATGGCAGACGTGGCGAAGGAGCTTCTATACTTTCGCTCAGCTTCTATTCAAGTAGACGGGCGTTTATCCCCGCCAAACCGTGGAGCTGTGGCTGAATCGTGATCCACCAGTCCTACGGCGGTGGGGACCTTAGGTTAGTTAAATGACGAAACTCAAGAGGACTCCCAGGATGAAGTTCTTATCTTTCGCCACGCTTCTTGCCTTGGCATCCATTGCTCTCGCGTTGGACGGCCAGTTCGGGATTCACGACCCCTCGACGGTCGTCATCTGCGACGGCAAGTATTATGTCTGGGGCACCGGCGGCACACCCCTGGTATCGGACGATGGCTGGACTTGGCGTGCAGGGGTCCGGCCTCCGCGCAGGGGAGCTGCGCCGGATGTGATTCACATCGGCGACAAGTATTTCATGTACGTCGTCGGTGGCGGCGCGCCAAACCCTAGCCGCCTGGCGAACAAGAATAGTATCGTCATGCTCTGGAACAAGACGCTCAATCCGGATGCGCCCGAATACAAATGGGAGGATGGCGGCACGGTAGCTGCCTCCGACGGCATCGAGGACTGCAACGCGATCGACCCGGGCGCTTTTCTGGATCCCACAACCGGCCGGTTGTGGCTAACCTACGGGTCCTACGTCGGATACATCCGGCTGGTCGAACTGGATCCCAAAACCGGAAAGCGCAAAAACCCCAATAACAAGCCCGTCGACCTCGCCATCAATTGCGAAGCTTCGGACATGATGTATCACGATGGCTGGTATTACCTACTTGCCACGCACGGTAGCTGCTGCCGCGGCTCCGAATCCGGCTACAACATCCGGATGGGACGCTCGCGAAGGGTCAACGGTCCCTTTATCGACGCCATGGGGGTCGATATGATCCAGGGCGGCGGCAAGATGTTGGTTGGGTCGGGCGGTCGCCTCATCGGCCCTGGCCATTTCGGCCTGTTGGATCTGGGCCAAGGCGTACAGAAGTTCTCGATGCACTGGGAGGCCGATCTCGACAAGGGTGGCGGCAGCGTGCTCGACATCCGTCCGCTGCTGTGGAAGGACGGCTGGCCCGTGGCCGGTGAGAACGCGAAGGAAGGGACGTACGAAATCGAATCCGCGCGCACCGGAACGGCTCTCGAGATGGCTGTGGAAGGCATGCCGGTCGGCGGACGGCGCCGCGGCCGGGGCCCGATTGGCGGAGACGCTGGACGCGCTCCGGGCGCCCCTGGCGGAGCAGTCGGCGCGCCTTCCGGCGCAGGACGGGGAGGCCAGGGTGCTGCCCGTGGAGAGCCTCCAGCGAGTGGGCGCGGTGGACCGGGCGGTGGCATGTTCGCCGGTTCCGGCGTGCCGATTCCCAATCAGGATGTCAAGGAGGTTTCGGCCAATTGGCCGGCGGGCATCGTCAACACACGCATGGGCAATTACCTGTGCCAGGCCCAGGAGAAGTGGACCATTACACCCGTACCGGGCGCCGGCGGCTACCCAGGCTCGCCGTATTTCAAGATCACCGTCGCCGGCACGGACCGGGCGCTCGCGGCTACCGAAGACGCGGAATTGGTTGTTCTTTCCGCTTTCACCGGCGCGCCGGAACAACTGTGGCGGCTCGACCAACTGGCGGACGGCTCGTGGCGGATTATGCCGAAGGCGATTCCGAATTCCAAGGAAGCCTTGGCGCTATCGGCGGTCGGCAGCAGCTCTGCGACGCTGTCGAAGTTTGATCCGGCGAGCGATAAGCAGCACTGGCTGCTCAAGACGCCTTAACCACCATTGCGACACAATCATCACTCGTACGAATTGAGATTCTAAGGAAGAATTCCGATGATTACGCTTTACCGCTTCCCTCTTTTCGCTTCCGCCGTGTTGGCCGGCTCGGCGCTTCTCACCATCGCCGCCGCGCCCCAGTCTCAAGGTCCCGCTCCCGCGCAGAAGAGTGCCGCGACCGCAACGGCCAGTCCTGCGGGCAGCAAGGCGGGCGGGGCCGCCGCCTTCCCGGCGAAACCCGCTGAAGGCCGCGGAGCGACGTCGACCCTCACCATCCCCGCCACTCCGGCCAAAGCGCCCGATGCTCAGGGCTTCATCTCGCGCTGGCTCCTTCTGGAGCCGATCCCCGTGTCGAGCGATCTTACGGAAAACGTCATCCGGACGGAGGTCAAGAAGGAGTACTTTCCCGGCCAGCTCACCATCTTTCCGAAAGATGGCGACAAGGTGACCGTCAACGGGCAGGAGTTGACGTGGCACGCCGTGGACACCAAGCTATACAACGTGAATCTCTATCATTTCGGCTGGTCACTCAATAAGCCGACCTCCAACGTGCTGTTCTGGGTGGTGACCACGGTCAACTGCCCGCGGGAGATGCAGGATGTCCGGCTGGCGATCGGATCCAACGCGGCATCCGTCTGGTGGGTCAACGGCCAGGAGTTGATCGGTATTTATGGCGACCGGCAAACCGTGATTGACGATGGTGTTTCCAAACGGATCACGCTGAACAAGGGGCCGAATGTGGTGCGCGCAGCGGTAGTCAATGGCGGCGGAGCCACGGATTTTTGCGCCCGGTTTCTCGATGCCAACGACAAACCTGTGACCGGCTTCACGGTTAGTCTGACCGCCGCGGCGAAGTAGGCGGCGCGGCAGGCGAAGTCTTCGTCGAAAACCCGGCGCGAATGTGTCCGGCCCCACTGCGGCATCTGACGGCGCCGCATCGAGACAAGGCTAATGTAGGCGAATCGCACGGAAGATTGTAGGATGGGAGCCAATGAGAGAAGCCACCGTTCGAAGGGCTCGCCTGTCGGCCTTGATCGCCGCGCAGGCTACCGCGGCCGCACCTGCCGCCGGACCGCTGTCCATCGCGAACTGCAAGGCGTACGCAGTACGGGAGCCTGTCTCCAAGCGCCAGTACGCGATCTTGAGGTTGGAAACCACCGGCGGGATCGTCGGCTGGGGGGAGACCCGCGCGATTGCCGCCGCCGATCTCGCCCAAGCCGTGGCTATCCTGCGAGGCCGCCAAGCCACCGAATACGCCTCGCTCCATGCCCGGTTGGCAGCTCTGCCGGACCTTCGGGCAGCGGCCAATATGGCCCTGCTGGATATCGTCGGCCAGGCCGCCAAGGCTCCGGTCTATCAGGTGCTTGGCGGCCCGACGCGCCACAAAGCGCGCGCTCTCGCTGTCGTGGCAGCCGCGGACGATGACGCCGTGCTCGCCTCCTGCAAGCGTGCGCGAGCGGCAGGCTTTCGCGCCTTCGTGATCCCCGCGGTTGCCCCTGCCGCGAGAAACTCGGGCCGGCCTTTCGTCGCGGCAAACCGCAAGCGGCGTGGAGACTTTGCGCGGCGCGCTCGGCGAAGATTCGGATTTCGTCGTCGATTGCGCCGCCGCTCTCACACCCGGCGACGCCGCCAGCCTGAGCGACGCCCTTGAGCGCCTCCACCCTCTCTGGTTGGACGAACCCTGCGAGATCACGAGTCTGGCCGCCATTGGCAAGCTTGCCGGCGAGCGCGTCACGCCGCTCGGTTTCGGACGCTCGTTGACTGCGTCCGCCGGATTTCAGGATTTGCTCCGCGAGGACTTGATCGACGTGTTCCGGCCGGACCTGGCCCGTAACGGCATCACCCAGATCCGCAAGTTCGCCGCCCTCGCGGAAGCCAACTACGTCGCGGTCGCGCCATACCATGACGGCGGTCCCGTCGGAACGGCGGCCGCTCTGCATCTCGCGGCCTCGCTGCCCAATTTCTTCGCTCAGCAGATCCCCGTGCCCGACGCTGACGAGGATCGCCGCTTCCGAGCCGCGCTCGCCGGCGCGGCACTCGAATCGGTAACCGACGGTTACCTGGCTCTGCCAGTGGAGCCGGGGCTAGGCCTCAAGATCGATGCATCGCTGCTCGGAAAGGAGGTGGCGTAATGCGCCGTCGTCAACTTCTTCAGGGCGCGGCAACGGCGCTCCTCGCCGGGGGCGCCCAAGCCGTGCGCCGCCCCTCGCTCGATTGCGGCTGCGCATTCCAGGCACGGACTGCCGCTCCCGCCGGAGCCGCCGCCTTCGAACGCGTCGGTTCCCGCCTCCGCGTTACCGGTATGAAGGTCTTTGGCGTTTCGCTCAACGCCCAGTCGGACCGCCCCTACGTCTTCGTCAAGCTCGAAACCAACCAGGGCCTGGTGGGCTGGGGCGAAGGCACGCTCGAAGGCAAGGCCGGCGCCGTCATCGCCTGCATGAACGACTTCCGCGATTTCGTCGTCGGCGCCGACCCCATGCAGGTGGAGCACATCTGGCAGTCGATGTACGTCCACAGCTTCTATCGCGCCGGTCCCGTCATCGGGTCCGCCATATCGGGCATAGACCAGGCACTGTGGGACATCCGCGGCAAAGCGCTCGGCATGCCGGTGTACAAGTTGCTCGGCGGTCCCTTCGACAGCCGCGGCATCCGCGGCTACTACCACGCCGACGGAGTGCGCACGCCGGATCAGTTGAAGCAGCTTCGCGCAACCGCCATCGAGCAGGGAGTGTCTTGCTTCAAAACCGGCCCGTCGGGTTACTACGAGTGGATCGACACGCACGCGAGAATCAGCCGCACGGTGCAGCAGATCGCCGCGCTGCGCGAAGGCCTTGGACCCGATATCGATATCGCCGTCGATTTCCACGCGAAGACCAGTCCGAGTGTCGCCTCGGTCATCATCAAGGAACTCGAGCCGTTGAATCTGCTTTGGGTCGAAGAGCCTTGCCCACCGGAAAACGTCAAGGCCATGGCGCGCATTGCTCGTCGTTCGACGGTGCCGATCGCCACTGGCGAACGCCTGGTGGCATCCTACGGAGTCCGCGAGATCGTCGAAATGGGCGTGGTCGATATTCTGCAGACCGACATCAATCATGTTGGCGGCGTGTCGGCGCTCTGGAAGGTCGCGGCCATGGCCGAAGCCGCGGGTATCTCCATGGCGCCGCACGCCTGCGAAGGCCCCATCGGCGGCACGGCCACCCTGCACGTGGACGCGGCCATGCCCAACTTCCTGGTCCAGGAGATTTGCGGAGGCGTGCGCCCGTCCGCGACTGACAGAATCTGGGAGGAGTGGCTCGGATTTCCGGCCATGCGCATGGTGAACGGGCGCTTTCCGCTTCCCGAAAAACCTGGACTCGGCTTCGATCTCACCGAGGCCGCCCTGGCCAAGTATCCCTTTGCCGGCACGCGCCCCATGGCCCGCGTCTTCGCCCCTGACGGTTCGGTCGTGGAGTGGTAACGCAGTTCCAGCTTTGAACCGGACTACGGCTTGACGAACGCTTCTCCCTCCGGCGTCCGCCGCCAGGCGAAGTATTCATCCAGGACCTTCAGCGCGTCCGCGCTCGGAACCGGTCCCGTGTGCGGCGTCTGCTGGAACCACATCGCCACGGGATTCGCGTCGCGGAAGACCGGCCACTGCGGAACGCCCTGCCCGTTCGGATCGCCGTACTTGGCGAAGTTCGTCCAGTAAGCCGCCATAGCGTCCGAAATCGCCTGGTCACTCGGCATGGCCTGCGACGGGTTCAGATGCTGGAACACGTAGGCCACATCCTGCCCGTGCGGCGAGCCGTATCCGGCGCGCGGCGAATCGGCCGGATAGTCCGGATGCTGATCGAAGCAATACAGGTAGGCCTTGCCCTTTCCTTTCTGCGATTGCAGCCGGGCCCAAATCCAGGTGTGCCAGCCGAACGTAGCGTCGCGGGCCAGATCGCGCGCCGTCTTCGACACCTTCCCTTCGCCTGGCGGATAAGCCTTGATGAGCTTGTCGGCAAACGGACCGTACCGCTCCTTCACCGAGGCGATATAAGCCTCCGGCGTCGACACCCGCGAGAAGGTCTGGCCCTCGTCTGAGTTGTAGCCCACCAGAATCGGCGTGTCGTTGAACTTGCCGGCTGCGTAGAGTTTGTATTGGTCGTCCGGAATCACGTAGCCATCGATGATCGGCCAGGACATTCCGCCGCCGCGTCCGCCCGCCGGAAGCTTGTCCGCCGTGATCTTGCGCAGGTCCGCTATGGACGCGGCGCCCGCGCTCTTGGCGTATGCCGCGCCCGACGATTCCGCATCCGCCAGTCTCTTCATGTTCTCCCCGGGCTGAGTGGCGCCGGGCCGTGGAGGGCCGAACGATCCGCCGCTCTGCGATATCGCGCCCTGGAACAGTCCCTTCGCCAGCGGCGACGCGCACAGCATGCTGACGGCGATGCCGCCTGCCGATTCGCCGAAGATCGTCACGTGATGGGGATCGCCGCCGAACGCCGCGATATTCCGCTGCACCCACTGGAGTCCCGAGATCATATCCAGCAGGCCGTAGTTGCCCGAGACATGGTGCTGATTCTCCGCGCTTAACCCCGGGTGCGCGAAGAAGCCCATCTGTCCGACGCGGTAGGCGATGCTTACCAGCACCACGCCTCGCTTCGCCAGTTTCTCCCCGCTATAGGTAGGCTCGGAAGTCGCGCCTGCGCTGAAACCGCCGCCGTAGATCCAAACCAGAACCGGGATGTGGTCGCTTGCCGATTTCGCGGGCGACCACACGTTCAAGTAGAGGCAGTCCTCGCTCGTGTCGACGCCCGGAGCCCCTCTGCCGCCCTGGTAGCAGCGGGCGCCGAACTTATCCGCTTGCTTCACGCCCTCCCATTTTGCCGCGGGTTGCGGCGCCCGCCAGCGCAGTTCGCCTACCGGCGGCGCCGCGAACGGAATGCCCCGGTAGACCGTCAGACCCGTCTTCGGAAGTGCCTTGCAGCAAGCCGCCTTCGACCTTCACGCGCGCGGGTGTCTGTGCGGCCGCAATCCCGACGGCCAATATCGCGAGAGAAAGAAATCGCTTCATAAGACTGCCTCCCGTTCGATGGGCTACTTCATCTCACGCTGGAATCCCGCGGCCTTACGGCTTCCGGAAGGTCCAGCGCCCCTTGTCGCTCTTCGGGTCGAACTTCGCCAGCGTCGGCGTGCTGGCGCCTACTGCGTTGAGGGCGACGGGCTCCGTGGAATTCGGCACCGCCTTGGGCATGATGCGGTACGTGCCGTCAGTCAACTGGTCGATACGCCAGAGTTGTTCGGGGGCTCCCGTAAAGGTGGGAACCGTCACCACTTCGTTGTTTTCCGCCGCGGCCAGCGTGCGATCCGTGTCGGCGATTTGAATCTTGAAGTAGGGCGAGCCCGGATAGCCGCCGGCATTGAGGACCGGCGTGATGGTCCACTTCTGGTGGGGCCGCATCATGTAGTCGCCGATGCGCAAGTCGATATTGCCCGTCGGCCAGCCGTGCAATACGTCGTAGAGTCGCTGAGCCTGAACCGGCTGCACCACCGGGCGCCGGCGCAGGAGGGCCGGCAGGAGCGGGAGCCGGAGCAGGAGCCGGCGCCAGGAGCGGCGCCGCCGCGTCCGCGTCCACCGCCACCTCCGAAGCCGCCGAAACCGCCGCCGCGTCCGGCCATGCGCACGAAATCCACCGCCAGCTCGAGCGCAAAGCCGCTCCGTTCGGACTGAATTTCAAAGGTGCCGCCCCAGAAATTGTCGCCGCCCACCGGCCATCCATCCTTCCAAAGCAGCGGGCGAATATCCAGCACGCTGCGACCTCCGCGGTCCAGGTCGGCTTCGTAATGCATCGAGAATTTCTCCACGCCATCGCCCAAGTCCAGCCTGCCGAAGTGGCCGGGCCCGACGAAGCGGCCGCTGGCCGCCACGACCAGCTTGCCGCCGCCCTTGAGCAGCGGGATGCCCATGTGATCCACGTAGGGGCCGAGGACGTTCCGGGAGCGGCCCACACGAATGTTGTATGTGGAGTTGGCGCCGTCGCAACAGGTGCCATGAGTGCCCAGCAGGTAATACCAGCCGTCGCGAGCCACCAGATCGGTGGCTTCCATGTCGATCGCGACGTCCACCGCCTTGTTGCCGGCGACGCGCTTTCCCGTCTTGGGATCGAGCTCAACGATGCGAATGTAGCCGAAATAGGTTCCGTAACTCAGCCACAGCCGGCCGGTGGCGGGATCGAGCAGGAAAGCGGGGTCGATGGCATCGCAGTCCTCAACCCCGTCGGTTGAGGCGACGAGCGTTTCGTCGTTGAACTTGAAGTCTGGGGAAGCGGGGTCTAGCGACTTCGTCCACATCACGTAGACATTGCTCGCATGACCGCCGGACATCCCGCCGCCGCCCCTGGCATACGACATGTAGTAGCGGTCCCCGATCTTGATGACGTCGGGAGCGACTCCGCCGCCGGGGCGCTGGGCTCCGCCGTGCCACGTCCAGCCGTCTTCGGAGATCAGACCGCCTCCGCCGGTGCCGAACGTGAAATATTTCCCGTCACTGAACGCGATGGTGGAAGGATCGTGGATGTAGGGTTCACCGTTCAGCGCCGGCGCCTGCGCAAACAGAGCGGGAACCGCCGCGGCCAGGACAATCGCTGCTGCCGGAATGTAGGATTTCATAGAACGCTCCAAGAACTAGATTGAGACCTCAGACAGGGCGACCCATCACTTTCCAGCGCTATCCAGGCTGACGGTGAGATCCTTGATCGGCTCCCCGTTTTCATCGATGAAGCGGAGGCAGAAATCGCTCATGCCGGGTCCATTGATGACGGCGCCTCGAATCACGTTTCGGCCCTTGTTGAGCGTGAGCCGTTTGGACACGCAATCGTCCATTTTCATGCGCCGGTCGGTGAAGAGGTCGACGGCTTCCTTGCCGTTGACCCACCAGATAGACGCCCCATTGACGCCGACGGCCATGCGGGCGTTCTGAATTTCGCGCGGGCTGTTGACCACGGTCACAGCCCAGAAAATAACGCCATAGGTGGTCTTGTTCAGACCATAGGCGAAGCGAAAGAGCTTGACGTTGAAGCCGGTGGAATCGAGCGCATGCCACGCCAAGTCCTTGTCGCCGACTTTGACTTTGTCGCCATTGTTCGGAATTACCGTGAACTGGTTGGGGAAGTACTCGGTATTCAGGGTGGTCCGCACGTAGGTGTCGGTAAAAACCGTATTCGTGCGGTTCGGCTTGTCGATCGGTTCCAGAAGCAGCCAGCGTTGAATGAAGCCGTCCGCATCCGGCGCTTTGGGGGCCGCCGTCGCCGGTGTGAAATAAGGCGAAAGCGTCCGGGGAGTATTGTCGGGGGGGCTGGCCGGACGCCCCGGGGTGTTCCCGGCCGCGCCCGGTTGTGCCAGACAATTTCCCGCGGCCCAGATTGCCGTCAACGCGAGGAGAACCAATGCTCGTTTCATATCCTTACACCTCCATATTTCGATCCGGCACTTGCGAAAGAACGGAGCGTGAGCTGGGACCGGTCTCGCTCCCGTGGCAAAGCCTCACCTAAGCAGAACTGCTTTCCTCCTGGTCTATCTCCCCGGACTGGGGTCGTCCATTTATCACCATCGCAGGACAATGGCATGTGGTCCGGTAAGGAGCTATTGTAATCGCTTGCGGGGCTTGCGCAAAGGGTGCTGCATTCCCAGGTGCTTCTTAGCCGGTTCGACTCCTACTATAATTCGAATAGAGCTTATACGGCGGGCGGCCAGTGACCGCAAGCGCTTGCAGAGCGGCGATGAAAGCGCTACTATCGGCCTTCGTTTCGCCTTTGAGGCGAAGAAACTCTTATAGGAGATTAAAGTTGAGAACCGTTCCCTTCGCTATCGCTTTCTTGACGTTGGGCGTTTCTTCGTTTGCTCAAGCGCCGGCAGACGCGCCCTACATGAATCCCAATCTGCCGGCCGGCCAGCGCGCGGCGGACCTGGTCTCGCGGATGACGCTGGAAGAGAAAGTGCTGCAGATGCAGAACAGCGCGCCGGCGATTCCGCGCCTCGGCGTGGGCGTCTTCAACTATTGGAACGAAGCTCTGCACGGCGTCGCCTCGGGCCGCGCCACCGTGTTCCCCGAGCCGGTCGGCATGGGCGCAAGCTTCGACCCGGATCTGGTGCATCGCGTCGCGGATGCGATCTCCACAGAGGCGCGGGCGAAGTATCACGAGGCGCAACGCCGGCCGCCTATCCCGGAAGTGCCGCCGGGGAACTCTCCCGGCCGCATCGCCTGGCTGACCTACTGGTCGCCGAACATCAACATCTTCCGCGATCCGCGCTGGGGACGCGGGCAGGAGACTTACGGTGAAGATCCATATCTGACCAGCCGAATGGGCGTGGCTTTCGTCACGGGCATGCAGGGCGACGACCCGCACTACCTGAAAGTTGTCGCGACGCCGAAGCACTACGCCGTGCACAGCGGGCCGGAGCCGCTGCGCCACACCTTCGACGCCAAGCCCAGCGAGTACGACCTGCTGAACACGTACCTGCCGGCGTTTAAGGCCGCGGTGATGGAAGGCAAGGCGGATTCCGTGATGTGCGTCTATAACTCGGTGGACGGCGTGCCCGGCTGCGCCAGCACCGACCTGCTCGAAAAGCGCCTGCGGGAGCAGTGGGGCTTTAAGGGCTTCGTGGTGAGCGATTGCGGCGCGGTCGGAGACATCTTTCGGAGTCACAAATACTCGCCCACCCAGGGCGCGGCGTCGGTGGCGGCCGTCAAGGCGGGCACGGATCTGACTTGCGGCGGAGAGTACGCGACACTCGTCAACGAAGTGAAGGCGGGCACGATCTCCGAAGCCGAGATCACACGCGCGACCGAGCGCCTTTTCGAAGCGCGCATCCGCCTGGGTATGTTCGACCCTCCGGAGCGCGTCCCGTACACGAAGATTCCCTATTCGGAAAACGACTCCGCTGCCCACCGCCAACTGGCGCGGCAGGCGGAACGCGAATCCATCGTGCTGCTGAAGAATGAGGGCGGTTTCCTGCCGTTGAAATCCACGGTAACCAAAATCGCGGTAGTCGGCCCTTCGGCCAACGATCCAATCGGCCTGTTGGGCAACTATAACGGGATTTCCTCCAGGCAGGTGACTCCGCTCGAAGGTATCAAGCACCAGTTCGCCAAGGCCACGGTGCAATACACGCTGGGGGCCACCTACACGGCCGCCGCCCCGGCGCTGGTGGACTCCGCCTTCCTTTCGCCGCCGGACGGCAAGGGCGAGGGACTCCAGGCCGAATATTTCGACAACCCGGATTTCCAGGGCGAGCCGAAGTTGCGTCGCGTGGATTCGCGCGTTTACTTCGACGCCAACATGGAAGAGCCTGCCGTGGTGGCCGCCTTCCATGGCGACAAATACTCCATCCGCTGGACCGGTACTCTGATTCCGCCCGCTACCGGCGATTACGTGATCTCGGCGCGCACCGGCAGTGGAACCGCGATGGGAAGATCACCCTGACCCTGGACGGTAAAGAGGTGAATTCGGGCGGACGCGGCGGCCCTCGACCCGCGGGTTTGGGGCCGGGACAAGGACAGGGAATGGGGCCTGGCCAGGGCGGCCGCCGCGGAGGCGCAGCGCCGATGCAACTCGAAGGCGGACACCGCTACTCCATCAAGGTGGAGTACACGCAGAACGGACGCGGAGGCGGAGCCGAATTGAATTGGATCCCGCCGGCGCCGGTGTTGCTCGCGGATGCGGAGAAGGTGGCAAAGGGTTCCGATGCGGTTCTGGTCTTCGTCGGCCTGAACGGTTCGCAGGAAGGTGAAGGACACGATCGCAGCGCCATCGACCTTCCAGAGCCGCAGGAGGGATTAGTGAAGGCGATGATCGCCACCGGCAAGCCGGTTGTCGTGGTTCTGACCAGCGGCAGCGCCGTGGCCATCAATTCCGCCGCGGCCGGCGCGACGGCGGTGCTTTCGGCCTGGTACGGCGGAGAGGAAGCCGGCTCGGCCATCGCGGACACGCTGGCTGGCGTCAACAACCCGGCAGGCCGCCTCCCGGTCACCTTCTACAAAAGCCTGGATCAGGTGCCCGAGTTCACCGACTACTCGATGAAGAATCGCACCTACCGCTATTTCAAAGGCGAGCCGCTCTATCCGTTCGGCTACGGGCTGAGCTATTCGACGTTTGCGTACTCGGGCCTGAACGCGAAACGCACCGCGGGCGGCGCCGAGGTCAGCGCGACGGTGAAGAACACTTCCTCGCGCGAAGGTGACGAAGTGGTTCAGCTCTACATCGGCGGCGGCGCCGATGCTGACGCGCCGATCCGGAATCTGCGCGGATTTCAGCGCATTCACCTCAAACCCGGCGAAAGCCGCCAGGTGAAGTTCACGTTGACGGCCGCGGACGTGCCGGCGGCAAAGGTGGATGTGAGCGTTGGCGGCGGGCAGCCCATCGGCAGCACGCCGTGTGTGAAGGGTTCCCTGTAGCGGCCGGGCCGAAAACGCGGTTCCGGCCGCGGGCCGCTGAAGTTCTGATCAAAGGAGGTTGGCAATGTCCTTCACCAGCGTGTGCCGCCAGGCGGTTCCCCTTGGGGCCTTCGTAGTCCTTGGCGCGGCCGTGGCGCTTTGGTCCCAACCCGCCGCGCGTAGCGTATCGGCGCCGGTGGTCGGAAAGTCAATGCGCTACTGCAATCCACTTCCGGTCCCAGCCTCGTCCACGGACGGCTCGCCACAGGGCGTCAGCCTCG
>CAWBUV010000004.1:0-381762 GCA_963792055.1 uncultured Solibacteraceae bacterium
GTGCTACTTCCCGCTGAATGTGCTGTTGGCTTCCGACGATGTCAGGACGCATGTCTTCACCGTCAAGCCCTCGGGCGTTTTCAATGACCGGCAACCCGCTGTTGCTATCGGACCGATTGACCGTCTGGAAGCCCGTATCGCACAGCAGATCGAGGTCCTGGAGGGAGTTGAGAAATGACATCGCTTAAATCCGCGAATCACTCCGTTCTGATTATTGGTCCCATGGAAGAGGAGGGGGACCGTTCGCTGTTGGCGCGGCTTCGCTGGCGCTGGCAACGGATTAGAGACTTTGCCGGCGCCGCGCTGCTGCTCCGCGACCGGACGCCTCGGCTAGTCATCTGCGAGCAGCATCTTCCGGACGGAAGCTGGAAAGACGTCGTGGACATGGCCAATGGCTTGCCCTGCGCGCCGCCCGTGATTGTAACTTCACGCTTGCCTGACGAGCGGCTCTGGATGGAGGTATTGAACCGGGGCGGCTACGATCTTCTGGCCAAGCCGTTCGATGGCGCGGAAGTCCGCCGCGTAACCGATTCAGCGTGGCAGTATTCGGACAATCGGGGCGGCACGCCAGGATGCGTGAAAGCCCCCACTTACATCAAGGAGGTTGCATATGTTCGATAGCTTAAACGACGAAATCCTCAATGCTGAAGACCCAAGGGAGGCGCCCGCCAAGCGCTGGTTCCGCCACGCTGGAATCTTTCTGGTATCCATGCTGGCATTTGGAGCTCTGTTTGTAGGCATTCTGTTCCTCGAATAAGGAGTCAAGATGGACGTCAAAACGCTTCAGCATCACCTGTCCGCGCTCGCTACCCTGGCTGAAACAGGTGCGCCCGTGGTTAGCTGCTATTTGAATCTGGAACGAGGACCGCTTTCCTATCGTAGGCCGCTTGACGCCAGGGTGGACCTATTGCGGAGATCGCTTTTGGAACCGCAGCGCAGCCTTGTGGCGGCGGCTATGGAGCCGATCGAAGCGTGGCTCCGTGACCTGCTGGCGAACGGCTCGAAGGGGGTAGCACTGTTCTCCCGCGCCGGAGACCAGCCGTTCTTCCTGCCGCTCGCATTTCGCGTGCCCCTGCCCACCTGGATCAGCGTGGATTCCACGCCAAACATCTATCACCTGGTCGAGATCAGAGACAATTACGACCGTTACGTGGTGCTCTTCGCCACTGAAGACAGCGCCCGGATTCTGGGAATTAATCTCGGGTCCATTACCCACGACATCTGGAAGAGCCGTCCCGACCTTCGCCTGCGTCTAGGCAGCGAGTGGACCAAAGAACACTTCCAGGATCATCGCCGGGAGCGCGGAAGGCAGTTCGTGCGCCAACAGATCCGGATCGCCGATCACTTGATGTCGGCCGGAGGCTACGGCCATATAATTGTCGCCGGGGCGACGCGCATGACGGCGGAAATCCGGCAGGCGCTGCCTAAACACATGAAGGCCAAATTGGTGGACGTGGTTGCCGCCAGTGGCAACGATCGGATTTCGGATGTGGTCGCAGCCACGGTGCAGTCTTTCCTCGATCACGAAGAGGCTGAGTCGCTGGAAGTGGTGGATCAGCTCCTGAAGAAGATCCACCTCCACGGCCTTGCCGTGGCCGGCGCCGACGCGTGCATGCGGGCGCTGCGCGCAGGGCAGGCCGATATCCTGGTGATGGCCAAGGACTACGAATTCGATGCGGCATGGCTCTGCCTGGCTTGCGGTTCCCTGGCCGCTCAAACGCACGCTCTGGACGCCTGCCCGCAATGCGCTTCCGTCACTGGGCGGCGATTGGACATCAAGGAAGAGATGGTCCGACTGGCGCAGCAGACAGGCTGCCATGTGGAAGTCGTCGAGCACAGCGATGCGTTGATACAACTTGGTGGTGTGGGCTGCCTGCTTCGCTATGCCGCGCCTGAGAACTATGCGGAAAAGGCCGCATGATCTCCGGGGCACGGTTGTGAGTAACGCATTGAAACGCACTCACTCGAACGATCGGCCGGCGGCTGGGGCCGTCGGCTTCCAGGCGAGCGAGCGGGGGTTGCTTTCCGTTTTGAGTCCCTAGACTCCCGCTAGGTATCACACGTGCTGATACCTTCCAAGGTGAATATGAAAATTCTGATCGCCGTAAGTGGCAGTAACGATGGATCGTCGGATCCGGTGGAGGCAGCGGCCTCATTTCCCTGGCCGGAGGGAACCGTATTCCGGGTCCTTACGATAGCTGAGAACGTTCATCCGCCGGTGGCGCAACTGCTCGAGACTGATCGCGACGTCTCCGATGTGCAACGCAGTGCGAACAACATTGCCGCGAACACCGTGGCTAGTTCGGTCGCCAAGTTACAGAGCCGGGGGTTCCACGCGGACGGTGTTAGCCCGGAAGGCGATCCCAAGAGCATGATCGCCGATTATGCCAAGGATTGGCGGGCAGACCTTATCGTCGTGGGTTCGTGTGACAAGTCCCGCCTGGAAAGGTTTTTCGTTGGCAGCGTATCCCGCAGCGTCGTGGAGCGCGCTCTCTGCTCGGTGCTGATCGCCAAGACTGGCGCGACTTCCCGCGCCAAGGCTCAATAAGTGCGAATCGACACGTGGCAATCGGATTGCTGTTAACCCTTTTGAATTGGCGGAGTACTTCACCTCCCCCCTCTGCTGCAACCGGCAGGTGAACAAGAGCAGGCTGCAGTAGTGGCGTGCTTGCGGGAGCTGACACTAGAGTCTTTTGTCACAGCTCGCTTCATGTTCCCTTATTTGTTGTCGCAGAGGGGTTTTTCGCCAGATGCTTCTGTAGGGGCTCCTCGGGAACACGATTCCGGTGCCCGTCTGGCGTTTCTTGAAATTCTTGGACACGGCCATCACCGGGATCAAATTGGCGGAGTACTCCCGCGCAGTCGTCGGCTCATGCAGCTAATGCTGTACCGAACGCAAGACCTGGCCTACGCGATCCTCAGCTTTGCCTGTGCCCCTACCAGGTTGCAGGCGCTCACGGTCTTGAAGTGACCCCCGACTTTGTCTTCTTCTTGGGGTATGGTTGCTGCCTTAAGCACCCGCACCTGAAGGCCGGCCGATGCAGAAGGTGCAGTGATGGACACCACCGGGCTCAAGGAGGACGTACGACATCGAAATTATTTGGAGCATCGATCTGGCTTGGGTCCTGGAGAGTTCGGACCGGCGAGACCTGATCGGACAGCTGCCCGGCGATGGACCTCGCAGCCCTCATACGCGCCGTCCAGGATCGACTCGCACGCGAAACATAGTGGTGCTATAGTTTTGGCACATCAAAATGGAGAGCGAGAAAACGAAGCGACCGGCGAGTTGGTTTGAGTTCCTGCGAATAGAAGCTGATCTCGCGATGAGCCTTATCGACAGCGGAGTTATTCACTCGGACCCCCATAACGCTGCCCGCTCTCTGGGAAATGCACGTAAGGCACTTGCGGAAATACAACGCGGTCTGCTGAACTCCACCGCCCGCGGTCTCAGTGAAGATGAAGTGTCATTTCTGGAACAACGCTGCACGGAAATCGAATCAGCACTAGCGAAGTTCTGATGAGACTGACGCAATAGCCTTGCGCCTTGCACTCCGCCATCGCGAAGTTCTCTTCCCGGATGTTTAGCTCGGTGCGTGCCGCACGTTGTCTTACGCTGGGATCGGCCCCGGTTCGGCGAGCGCGTCCTTAGTCTGGGACAGGGCGACAGCGGTTTCCCCGCCGTGCGATTAATCTCTGGTTGAGCGCCATCGCTGCCTGCTCCGGCTTTGCTGGCTTTGCTTCCGCCTTTCGTTTCTCGTAGGCCGCGCGCCGGCTCGCGACGGTCTCCTCGATGGCTTCGCCGTTTCGTCTACCGGGAGGCAAGTAGTCGGGTCGGTGTAGATCACGCGCAGGGTGCCCAGCGTCGCGGTGTCAGTGGTGTCCAGCGTGACCTTGTAGCATCCGTGAGCGTCGTAGGTGCTGGTTGTGACCGGGGCATGGCGCACAGCCAGGGTTCCACCATTCTTGCTGAGTTTGATGCCTGTGATGGCGTGGTCGATCGCGCTGGCCAGCCCGCTCAAGAGTGCGAGGCCGTCGGCCTTATCCAGGAACGGTCCGAACTCGATTACGACAGGTGTGGATTGACGAAGGTCCATGGTTACCTGCTAGAACTGGAGCAGGCGGTTGATCCACGCCTCGACCGCGGACTGAATCTCCGCATCGGTCGCCGCGGTCAACTGCGCCTGGATGGTGCCGTCCCAAACGACGTTGGGTGCGATGCGCGCGGCCACACTGGACGGTCCGTTCTGCGCTGCCTGCACTGCCCAGTTCCATCGTTTGGTGTGGTTATCTGTGGCGGTGCTCTCCGACAGGATGTAATCGGTGTAGACTGCTTATTGAAAAACGGATACCGCCTCGCCCGCCCCCACAAGTAGGTCGGCGGCAGGACACCGAAGATCACCAGCCCACCACCTGTACTCCAAACAGCAGCAGCGCCCGTGCCAGAGAAATGCTCTGCGCTCAAACCGTTGGACGCCGCGATAGTTCCGGCCGCACCGGTCCCGGTGAACGCCAACGTTGCTGACCCAGACGATGCCGACCAGTTCGCTGCCGCGCATCCGGTAGATGCGCCCCTGGCATCACAGTGCGCATGCGCGGAAGCCGCGCCGGCGCCGGAGAACGCCTGCGCACCTGATGCTGCCGAAGCGGGTGCAGTCGCCGACGCACCGGGCCCAGAGAACGCCTCCCCACCCGACCCAGCACAAGCAGGTCGCGTGGACGCTGACCCGGTCGATGAAAAACCCTGCGCGCCAGCACCGCCGAAGCAGGGGGCGCTGACCCCGCGCCGATCCCTGAAAACCCTTCCGCCCCACTCGAACTCGTCGCGCTCTTGGTCGAGGTAGCCGCGGTCCCCGAAAACGCCTGCGCGCCGCTTCCAGCAGAGCCGCTCCTGTCGGAGGCCGCAGCCGTCGACGTGAACACCTGGACGCCCACGCCGGCAGAGGCCGACTTGGTGGCTGGGGCGCCCGTGCCGATAAAGGCAGGGGTGTATGTCAGGATGACCTGGCCGCACCAGCCTGGGCCTCCGGGCCAGCCGCCGGGCATACCGCCTGACCCGCCACCACCCGGGCCGGAAGGAGGGGCGGAGCCTGTTCCGGAATTGTTGGTGTATGTGCCCGGTCCTGATCCTGGCGGGTTACCAGAGCCGCCAGTTACACCATTGGCGCCTGTTCCAGCAGAGCTACCTCCTCCTTGACCATAGGACGATGCGGTGGCTGAACCATTCCCCCCGTTGTAAGACGCATCAGGACTGGCACTATGGGTGCTGCCCCCTGCCCCATCAGCGGTCTGATTCGTGACAGTTCCCTTGTGGCCTCCCCCAGCGGTGACACCTGAGCCGTTGAAAGTACTGTCCCCTCCGCTTACGCCTTGGGTGGCCGCGGCCCCTCCGTTTCCAGCGGCACCGACAACTACCGGACTGCATCGGTCCTTCGCGGTTGACGGCCGAAGAAGTGCTTACCGCCCCGTTTGTAGGCGCTTTCCTCGGCTGGATGCGTAAACGTGCCTGTAAAGAACAGGTAAAAAACAGCCGCTAGGGCGTTGCGCTCGCCGCCCGCGACTCACCCGCGACGATGCTGTACGCAACTCATGGTTTCCACATGCGCCATCAGCGACGCAAAGCAGCTGTGTTGATGGTATCGCCGATGAAAGACTTCGCCAAGACTCACGTTCGTTAAGCAGCCCACCGTGTCCTTCGGCAATGGCATGGCTGGCCCAACGATGTGAGAGTTTCTGGATGCAAGTCGCCGATCGGAGTTTTGCCGCTGTCGAGAACCATGAACAGGCAAGAGACCGTGCGCCACCCCCTCGCGCGCCCTTTAGCTATTCAGGCTCGGCTTTTTACGAGAAGAAATACCCCACCCAATGCCAGAACGGCACCTGCGATTTGACCGTATGGAACGTTATGGGTTTCATCCTTGCTGGCGTGAATGGGGCCGACGTCCAAGACCTTCTCTCGGGTCGTAAAGCCGAAGGCTCCCCACACAACGATTCCAATTCCAACTACGATGAGCAGAATCGCGCCGGCCTTCATTTGTTGAATACCTCTTCGATCTCGCCGACCTTGTTCTGAATCTTGCCGCCGGTCTTTTCGCCGCTGCCTTCTACTTCCAGATCGGGGTTGTTTGTCGTCTGCCCTACTTTCTCTTTGATTGCACCTTTAACCTCGTGGGCAGTTCCCTCAACTTTATCGCGTACGCTTTCTTCCATATGGTTTACGTAGCATGTTGTGGGCCAAATCCGTGAACTAAAAGTTGTCGATTCGGAATGTTGCCTAGAGCCCCCGACTTTTCGAGCCGCCAGGACATTTCAACCTGCTGCCTTGGGTAGGCGAATGCCTTGTCGGGGGCGCCACTCTCCGAACACCCACCATCTGTGGTGGAGACCTTTTAGACCCCACTGATTCAGAACGACTTATCTGCCGCCAAGCCCATCAACTGCGAAAGACAGGCTAGAAGTTAAGGCCTCAGCGCGAATGACAAAACAAATCCACAAGCGGGCTGCCACCGCCGCGTCGCGTGCCCTCAAAAATCCAGCCGCCACGAAGGCCGCCAAGACTGCCGCTGCCAGCGCGCTTTCACAGACCGGGCGTGTCGCCCGGACCTGAAAGAGGGCGGCGAGTTCCGCGGGCAGAGCACTCGCGCAGAAGGCCACGAGCCCGAGAGGGCCAACAGCGGCCGACAGTGCCCTCGTTCAGACGTTGCGAAAAAAGAAACCCAAGTCTCCTTGACGTCCGCCCGAGGAGTTGTCTAAACAGATAAGCCGATTCCGGATGGTCGAAGAAACTCGCCGCTTTTCGGCCTCGGCCCTTTATGCAACCGCCGCAGCCTCCTCAACAGGTATCGCCTGGGCCTTAATGCCCTCCTGTAGAGGAATTTTTACGTCCAGCACTCCGTGATGGAGGTTCGCGCGCATGCGGCTGAAGTCCAGATCCGGCGGCAACTCCAGGCTGCGCTCGAACCGGCCGTAGGCGAGTCCGTACTGAACATCGCGGCTGGATTCCAGTTGGTCGGGTTTACGGCGTTCGCCGCGCAGCGTAAGGCGGTTGCCCTGGTGTGTCAGGCTGAACGCATCGTGCGGAACGCCAGGAATCGAGAAACGTAGATTCAAGGCTTCGTCGGTCCAGCCTTCGCCCACCGGAACTGTGAACAAGTTCACGTCGTGGTCCGATAGACGGTCCCAATCCCATTTGGTGAGAAAGGGTGACGCGCTAGAGTCGAACATAAGCTCCAAGGCCCGGCTAATGGGCCCGTTTGACAGATTGGTATTGGTATTGAAGAAACGCATGATAAAAAGTCTCCTTTCAGTTGGGTTTAATCGTTACGATAGGATCCGCCCGGAGGCGGCAATTAATCCCGGACCAGCGGCGGTCGTCGAATCCAAACAGCTTCGGGGACCAGCAACGCTAGAAACGGTGGGAGCAATACAACGTGATGGAAACGAGCAGAATAGCGCCGACCGCATTGCGCTTCGCGTGAACCGCCGCCAAGCGCCCGGGAGCCGTGCGACATGACCGCAAGGCCGCTACCGGAGAGCGTACTATCGGGGACTTATCTTCTGCTCTTTTGCCCTCTATAACCTATTGTAGCAAAAGCACTTAGCAATGTCAAGAAATCTGGCCGTAGACCGGAAACCGCACACTGGGACTCTCGCTTAGAGTGGGGTGTAGTCCTGGATTTTAGATGAATGGAACGTGATCCGGTCCCAATCGCCGGATGATACGGGCAATTAGGCGCTGGTCGATGATCTCGTGGAACTCACCCCGGCGACTTCGCAAATTCTGCGACGGTCGGAGAGAGTCAATGCCAGCGGCGAGCAACGATCATGCAACTCCCGTCCCGGAAGATTACGGCCTAGCTACGGCAGTTTTACGCTGAAATATTTAGTGAGCTCCGCGGCCGTTCGTGCGCGCGGGTGTCTCTTTCAACCGTGTACTTGACATTTGAGCAACTTTTGAAGCTGCGACCGATGCAGCTTGCTATCGCCCTAAGAACCGTGGTGGCTGATGACCAAATGTAGCGGATGATGATCGAGGTGATTGGGTGTCGAAAAGGCAACGGTGAAAACCACCTTGAAAAGATGAGTAGTGGGGATGCAAGTCGATACAAATAACAGCGAGGGGGAACGCCTCCGGTGGCGGGTTCGTCCACAGTGACCAATATGGCGTTAAATTCATTGCGGGTCTTCATTTGCAGGGTGGGAAGCTCTTGCTCTCGTTGCTTCATTTTTCAAGACTGCGTTTTGTGGAACACGTAGAGGAAGACTGCAACGCTCCCGCCCTTGCCCCGAGACCAGTAGCCGGGATGATCGGCGTGTCATTTACGGGCACTTTCCCAGCAGACCTGGCCGGCTCTGCCGACAACGTCGTCGGTGAAACTGCTGTCGTCTTACGGTGGCGTCAACAGCCACGTGGATTCAACACATGTCTGGGACGCTGAGTGGATTTTCGGTGTCTTCCGGAAAGCATGTGTGCCCAGCGCCCCAAGGACAGCAGGGCGCGTCCCTTTAGTATCAATCCGCGTGGTTTGAGGTCTCCGGTGTGGCGACGCTGGTCTTCTTGATTGCCCGCAACTCAAGATTTGAGTGGATTTTCGACCGAAATTCGTTCCTTAGTGATTAGTCGCCAACTCGTTGTTGATCTATTGCTTTGAGGATCGTACAGGGGCGTTCCTAAAACCCTCTCGCCGACTTCCGAGGGTGATTCCCCCGGCCATCCGTCCCTAAACCATTAGGTTTAGGAACACCGCGCTGTACCCCTGCAAGCTCATCGACTCCGGCGCCAAGCATGCCCGCCTATCTCGTTTGCAACCCTCCCGTTTTTATGATCTGGAGAGCGGGTCTTTCCTCCGGCCGGTCGCCAAGTACTAGCGTCTGCGATGAGTTAGCAAGAAAGCCCGCAGGTGAAACTGATCTGCCAGCTTCCGATGGCCTGCGCGTGGGCCAGTTCATCGCGCAAACCGCCATCAGTGTTCGACGCTCAGAATCAACGCGAAAAGCCTTGGTTGCCCTTTCTGTTTGCAACATTTATGTCTTCTGCTCTGCCCCAAGCGCGATTAGTCAGGTTAGCCCCGTCCCTAAATCATCAGTTTTAGGAACACGTCCCATGGGTGACTCCGAACGCCGCTCAGTACCGGGCCGAGCTGCGGAAGTGTTCCTAAAACATATCGTTGAGGTACGTATCGCGATGTCTTTCCCCGTCCCTAAATCATCAGGTTTAGGAACACCGTTCCAGGGGGAATCTGGAGACGGTTGAGCCTGGGGCGCCGGGCGAGAGTGTGGCGAAACTGATGTTTTTGGTCCTCGGTTAGTCGAGAATTGGGGCGCGAAATCAGACGGCTTCCGAATCGGAAGTAATCGGATAGGTTTTAGGAACACCCGGGCCTACGTGGGCCGCTCCACAAACTGAACCTCAGCCTCAGGAAGAAGAAATGAGAAGAAGGCTAAATTCCGTCAGAGGCTGTTTTTTAGCAGCCTGTTAGGAATGTTACTATTTCATACCTTTTCTGCGGAACAATACTTATCGGGTGCCCGAATGGGTCTGGGAATAACCGCCAGAGGCGAGTGCAAATTAGCAAATGGCGATCTATGTGGGCTATTCCAGTGCAGTTACAGGCGACGCAAGAATCATTGGCTAACAACTAGCCGAAACGCGTATGTTTTATCACCTATCCTGTAGCGCCGAGGCAGAGCTGTCACGATCTGCCTTCGGGCATCACTATAGTTAGACTTGTGCACCATACGGACTGGATACCTACATATCACCGGTACGATGAAACGCGTGTCGTCCGATGATATGCTTTGCAGTACTGAACGCCTGGGGAGGAACCATGTTAAAGCGCTATCATGCTCCGCTGTTGCTGGTATGTGCGGTGTCGGCTGTTGCCCAGACGCTCACGGTGAGCCCGACCTCGTTTGAGATAGTCCAAGAGTCTAGCCCGACCACTAGCCTTACGGTGAACTATAGTGGCGCGACGGTGCAGCCTGTCAGCGTCTCTGTCACCTTGTTGCGCGCGGCAAGCTCGACGTGGCTCACGGTCAGCGGCAACACAAACAACCTCCCGGCCTCCGGCCAGGTCGTCCTGGTCGTGAACTGGGCCAAGCTGCCGCCAACTGCCAGCACAGGTCCGGACGTCGCCAACAATGGTGACTACGTTGCGCTGGTGAGGTTGAAGAGTGGGTCGAAGACTGCACAGGTCACGGTTCTCGTGCATAAATTCCCGAACTCCTCGCTCTTGGCCACTCCCGCGAGCCGAGCGTTCAAATACCCTAGCGACGTCGCTCCCAAAGACGTCAGTATGCTCGCAGTGCAGATCGACCCGGACGGCGCTCCTCCCCCTCGACTCAATTGTGTAGCATCGGTTCAGACGGACAACCCGGACGGTGTGTGGCTGACGATAGATCCACCCGCGTTGACTACGACGGCCCCGGAACGAATAGGGGCGTTTAATATCAGGTTGACCTCTCAGGCACAAAGCCTGTCAGCCGGCCTTCATTCTTCGTATGTGGCGATCCAAAATCGCGATAAGCCGAGCGACATCGTCTATATCGTGGTCGATGTCGACGTCACGCCACCGCCTCCGGTGACAATATCCGGGACTATCCGCGATTCGACGAACCAGCCGCTTGGCGGCGTCACGGTTACCTTCAGCAACGTCGCAAGCGTGGTTACGGACTCGACGGGCAAATACAGCCAGCAGGTGCCCGGCGGATATACGGGTACTGCGACGCCGGCACGCTCCGGATATTCATTCAACCCATCGAGCCGCGCATACACCAACCTGACCGCCACGTCGAGCGGCAATGACTATGTCGCCACCAGACTGCCAACCACAGTGACGATTTCCGGAACGGTCCTGACTTCGCAAAACCAGCCGCTCAATGGCATCACCATGATCGCCGGAGCTGCAAGGACCACAACAGACGCAAGCGGAAATTACGTACTCCAGGTGTCGTCCGGTTTCAGCGGAACGGTTGTGCCATCGTTTTCGAACTACACTTTCACCCCGTCGAGCCGGCTCTATTCGAACCTGATCGCGAATATCGCAGGTGAGAATTACACCGGTGCGCCGCCGGCGCCGGTGGTGATCTCCGGAACAGTTCTGAATTCACAAAACCAGCCGCTGAGCGGTGTCACTCTGACTGGCGGCGCGACCCGGGCCACAACTAACGGAAACGGAAATTACGTGCTCCAAGTGCCATTTGGTTTCAGCGGAACGGTGGCGCCGTCATTTTCGAATTACAGCTTCTCACCGTCGAGCCGGGTCTATTCGAACCTGATTGTGAGTACCGCCGGTGAGGACTACACGGGCACGCCGCCGGCGCCGGTGACCATCTCCGGTAGTGTCCTGACCCAGCAGGGGCAACCGTTGGCCGGCGTCTCCATCGTATTCGGCAACCAAGGGCCGACCGTTACTACCGCCGGCAATGGGACCTACTCCGCTTCCGTACCCACGACTTATTCCGGTAACGCCGTGCCGTCGCTGACGGGCTACACCTTCATGCCCGCGAGTCGGACCTATGTGGCGCCGGCCGCGAACGTTTCTTCGGAAAACTATACCGCCGTGGCCGTTCCGGCCGTGACCTACATGCTTTCCGGGCGGGTTACCACGTCGCAAGGTCAGGCGGTTGCCGATGTATCTGTCTCGTTCGGTAACGGTCAGACCGTCATGACTGACTCCGCCGGCGGGTACAGCGGCAGAGTTTCGGCGAATTACTCGGGAACCGTCACACCCACTCGGTCCGGCTTCATTTTCCAACCGGCCAACCGGGCTTTCACGAATGTCAATTCGGACCAGTCAGGCGCGAACTTTACGGCAGTCCCACAGACCAACAACGCCCCAGCGATCACACAGGTCCAGAATGCCGCTGGATTCCAATCGACGATTCAGCAACAGTCCTGGGTCGCTATCAGCGGCACCAACTTATCCGCCACGACCCGCCAGTGGACCGACGCGGACTTCGTCGGCGGAAAACTCCCCACCCGGCTGAGCAACGTCAGTGTTTCGGTCAACGGAAAGGCGGCGGCTGTGTATTACATCAGCCCTACCCAGATCAATGTATGGACACCGCCCGACACCGCGACGGGCACAGTTCTTGTCACCGTGACGTCCAGTGGAACTAGCAGCAGTCCCTTTGCTGCGCAGATGCAGCAGTTTTCGCCGGCGGTCTTCGAATGGGGAAACAGATACGCCGTTGCGACTTCGGGGGCGAATTATCTGGGCCCGCCGGGAGTACTCGGTCCCACTATCACGACCACCCCGGCGAAACCGGGCGACATTGTCTCACTGTGGGGAACGGGTTTTGGACCTGTAGACCCGGCGCCGCCCGCCGATACGGCGGTGCCGCGGAGCCCGGTGTATGCGATTCGTACCGCGCCCAGGATCCGTGTTGGCGGGTTGGCCGCCGATTATCTCGCCGGCGCTCTGGCTGCCGACAGCGTCGGCCTCTACGTGATTAATGTGAGACTCCCGGCGAACCTGCCCGACGGCGACCAGAAGCTCGAAATCGATTTCAGCGGCGTGACCGGTCCAGACGGAGTCTTCTTGAATATCCGCCGCTAATCAGGCGAATCAGAAGAAGAGCCGGAGGAGAATCTGCACCTGTCGACCGCTCTCCGTGAAGGGCGTGAGGATGGGGAAACTGGCGGCGCTTTCCGCCCGTCCGTATCGCGCCAGCCCGAATCCCACGGAGCTGTCGGGACTCCACGAAGCGGTTGGGTTGTTCAGGTTTGCATGATTCAGGAAGTTGAACGCGTCGGCGCGGAACTCCAGCCGCACCGATTCACCCATGCTGGTGAGGCGGACGCTGCGAGCCAAAGAGATATCGGAGCTGAATAATCCGGGTCCATAAAACTGATTGCGCCGCGTGTTCCCCAGCGCCTCGCCGGTTGGCATTCCGAACGCAGCGTAGTTCAAAAGAATACGACCGCCCGCGGCCGGTTGATCGGCAAACGCAGGCACGCCCGACTTGAGGTCCGCTCGATTGACGAGCGTGGTCGAGGCGCCAGGCCCGGGCGTCGTGACAGTGAACGGGAGGCCGCTACGAATCGCCGTCACTTCAGCAAGCCGCCAGTCGCGCAGCAGCCGGCCCAACGGCCAGGTTGCCGGTGGCCCAGGCAGTTGCCACGTCGCGAACGAGACCAGGTTGTGGCGTTGATCGAAGTCCGAATTCCCCCAGTCGGCCGAGCTGTCGAATTGCCGGGTGAAACCTTCGACCGGGTTCGAGTCCGGAGCGAATCCGGTGCGCGAGGAACCCAGGTTGAAAACGTCGCCGATCAGCGGATCACTTTGATTGTCGCGGCTCCGGCTCAGTGAGTAACTCACCTGCGCATACGTTCGCGTTCCGCGGTAGCGCGCGGTGACGGTCAGGGCCCGATACTGCGATTGTCCCTGATTCGCGCGATATGCCATCCGAACCAGGTCGGGATTCAGATAACGCAGGATATTTCGCGGCGGAGCAGGCGGGGGGAGACTGAATTCCCGGTTGACAATGTCCGTAGTGATCAACTGATGACCGGCAGATCCCGGTATGCTGATGTCCAGCTTCAGATTACGGGTAAGCTGGCGCTGGACGCCCGCGAACCAGCTCTCGACGTAAGGCGTGCGAATGCCGGGCTGGTACAGCGTCAACCGGGGAAAACTCCGGTCGAAGGAAGGCGGACCATCGAAATCGTTGGAAACTTCCCACAGGGGAGCCAGAAAATTCACGGGCCCGCCGCCGAAAGCGGCGGTCGCCCGGACAATGGAATTATTCGAGATCACCTGCCACTCATTGTCAAACGGCCGGTCATAAAAAATACCGAATGCGCCGCGCAAGACCGTGCGGCCACTGCTGTCCACGTTCAGGGCGAAGCCGGCGCGCGTTGCCCAATCGTTTCCATCGGCGTGGTAGAGAGATGAGGACGGCTGCTGAACCAACGCGGCAGATTTCAATCGGTCCGCGAAAGTGGCGCCCGTACTGAGTTCCACGATCGCGTCGCGGGTGCCGCCGGTGTTGACGGGCGCACCAGGGTACTCATAACGAACTCCGAAGTTTATTGTCAGGCGTCTCGTCGGGCGCCAACTGTCCTGAACGAATCCGAACCACTGCCGGTAGCGATACTGGCGATCGAAGGAGGGGTCGGCAACTCCCGGAAGGGCCAACCGCGACGCTGCGAAATTCACGAACTGTGGTTTGCCATCCGCAAATGCCTGCAGGTTCGCAAACTGATACCAGCCGTCCGCCATCGTGCGTAAGCTGCCGCTCAAACGGCGCAGCAATACGCCTCCGCCCGCCGTCAGAATGTGCGCGCCGCGCGCCACGACAAGGTTGTCGAGAAATTCCCCTGCGCCCGTCCGGTTCTCATAGCTGGAAAGACCAGGCGCCCCCGGCAGCGTCACTCCGTCCTGCGCCGAAATCAAGAGGGGCGACCCGGCGTTCGACGGCACAAATCGAAGATTCTGCCAATTCCATCCGAGCCGCGCCTCGTTCGTGATCGAACGAATCGATGTGGTGGCAGTGAAACCGGCGCTCGCAGTATCGTAGCGGAGCGGTTGACGGATTCCGGCATAGGGCGTCCAGCCGAAGTCGGGACGGTAGAGACCGCTCACCGCGACGCGTGCGGAGTAGTGCTGCGCCCCGCCAGGGATGTAATCCAACCGCGGCAAGGCCAAGTAGCGGTTCAGTGAATCCGGCGGAGCCAGACAAAGCCTGCTCACGAAGGCGGGCGCAGCGCTGCTACCCTGGCAGGCAACACCCACTGGACCGGCTAGGGCGCCGGTGTCGAGCGGATGTTCGGTGAGGAGTTTTCGCGCCGGGCTGCCCTGCGGCGGCGAAAACTCCGGGGACGGGACCGAATAAGGGAGCGGATCTTGCCGGCTTCGAAAGCGCAGGAAATCAAAAGCTGCCGAAACGAACCATCGCTTCACCAGCGGTCCGCCCAGGGCGAAACCGGGCTGCAGTTCTTTCAGCGGCGCCCGGGGAAGCCTCGCTGTGTTACGTTGAAAATCGTTGGCGTCCAGGACTTCGTTCTTGCCATAGATGTACACCAGCCCGTGCCAGTTGTCCCCGCCAGTCCTGGTAACCGCGTTCGCCACGAACCCGGTCGTGCGCCCGTACTGGGCCGAGAAGTTATTGGTGGAGATCCGATATTCCTGGAGAGCCTCGGGTGCGATTGCCGTCAGCGGGCCGGTTACGAGATAGTCGTTGTTCTCCAGGCCGTCGAGCAGATAATTCGAAGCGGAGGGACGCTGGCCGTTCACCGACAACCCGAGGCCCCGGCTGGTAGTGGTATCAGACGTCACACCGGGCAGGACAGCGAGCAGCGCGTAGGCATCGCGCCCGCCGAGCGGCAACTCGCGAAGTAGCCGAGGATCTACCACATCCGAGATGGTCGATTCGAGTGTGCTTTTTCGACCGCCGTTCGCTTCAAAGTTCCCCGTCCGGCTATTGTCGACGTCGGGGCCGAAGAAGACAAGGGTCGACTGATCCTGTAGAAACACGCTCCGGCGCTGTCTATGCTCCCACACATCTTCGACCGGCCGCAGCTTACCGATGAGTCGCAGGTGCGAGGAAACGGGCAACTCCAGTTCATGAACCTCCTGCGGCTGATAATGCTCGCCCCCGTCGATTCGAATGCGATAAACGCCCGGTGACAGCAGCGGGAGCACGAAATCACCCGAGCTGGAGGTCGTAGCGCTGTGGGCTACATTCGAGGTGACCTGGATTGCATCAACACGAGCACCCGAAAGTGGGTCGCCTGTTTCGGAGTTGAGAATCCGCCCCGAAACAACGCTGTTTGTGGTCTGCGCAGCCGCGTTGGCGGCCGCCAACAACAGAATCGTATACTGCAGGGACCTCTTTATCAATAAGGGTATATAATATCCAATTCAGCGAACTAATGGGGCGGCTCTCGCTTTTTTTCTGTCTCGCGGTCACAACTACTCTGCATGCACAGCGACAGGAGGAACGGTCTCTCGGCTGGATTCAGTCCGCGGAGACAGGCGCAACCATCACCGCCAGCGGCGCATCGACGGCAATCGCTGCGCAGCCCGGCGACTTCCTGTTTAGCGGCGATCGGCTCGATGGCAGCCACGGCCTGATCACGTTCTATTACTGCCCGGAGGAAGGCCGAAGCCAAGGTGTCGTATACCAGTTGCGGCGGCAGATCACGATACCCGATACGGATCCGGTCCCACGCTCCCTGGCTGTGCCCGATGGACAGTCGACCGTGCCCTGCATTCTGCCAACTCTAGAACGCGAGCCGCAGGTGGCCACCGTCCCGTCCCCGGCGAAGTTCCATGTCCGCGAACTCTCGCCGCAACAGGTAATCGAGACGCTGCGGCCGTTTCCTGCCGAACAAGTGCAATGGTTCGACGCGCTCCCCCCGGAGCACCGCGAGTCGCCGGCCACCCTGCTCGCGCTCGGCGTCCTGTTCGAGAACGCCGACCTGTTCGACGAGGCGGCAGGGCAGTATCTCAAGCTCGCAAAGCTTTGGCAGGACCAGCCGCGGCTTCTCAAACACATTCAGCACCTCATTGACAGGCCCGCGGCCGCGCGCATGCTGACCGAACCCGTGGCGGGGCGGAATACCCCCGTCGCATCGGGGACAGTCTATGCGCTTGTGGTCGGAATCTCGAAATACGAGCAGTCGCCTGTCGTTCGAAACCTGGCTTACGCGGATCAGGATGCTTTGCTCGTGCAGAAATACCTGGAATCCGCGCGCGGCGGCAGGGCTGTCATCAAACTATTGCTCAATGACCAGGCAACCTCCGGCGCAATTCGCAATCAGTTTCTCGATCTGAAGCGGAGAGCGGGCCGCAATGACACAGTCTGGTTATTTGTCGCGGCGCACGGTGAAATGCTGCCGGGGGGCGACGCCGTGCCGTTCTCTCAGAAAGTGCCGAGTATCATCACACACCGCGCCGATCCGCAGGACGTGCGCATCAGTTCCTTTCCCATGCAGGAGGCGGAGAATTGGATGCTCGGAAAGGCCGCGCCCTTCGGCCGCGCCATGATCTTCCTGGACCTCTGCCACGCAGGCCATTTTGTGGAGTTTCGGAATGCCGGAGAAGGTCCGGCGCCGGAATACTTCGGAATCATGGCGACGCATCAGGGCCCCGACGCCCTCGCCTACGAGCATCCGATCTTCGGCGGAGGGCACGGCGCGTTCACGTACTTCCTGTTGCGTGGTCTGAACACCGATGAAGCGCACGTCTCCGGCGATCCGTTTATTCGAGCGGCGCGCCTGGCGTCATATGTGCGGAACGCGGTCGAAGAAGCCACCAGTTTTCACCAGAGCCCGACGGCCCTGGGGGGCGTCAATTTGGCAACTCCAGTGGCAGATCTCGGCCAACCCGGCATTCCATTCCAGAAAGTTCCGCTGGATCAGCTCAAGATTCCGGACAAGGATCTGATCGAAGTAAAAAAGGGCCGCCGCGGCCGCGCCCTGCAGACGGAATCGCCGGTCGCCACCCCTCCTCTCCTGGCCGGCACCGATCCCGACGTTCAGGCCAGCATTGACTTGGAGAATCGTGGGGAGCAGGTGCTGTTGGATTATCTTAAGGGAGATCAGACGCCGCAGTCGGAGCAGGAGTTCGAACAGGGAGACCGGATCTTCACGGCTGCGCTGGCTTTGCAGCCCGGTTCGCCCTACCTGCAGGCCCGAGCATCGTTCTGCCGTGGCCGTGTTCTCGTCTTTCGCAAGGAATACCCGGCGGCTGTCGCGCAGTTGGAGCGCTCGATACGGCTGGAGCCGGATGCTGCCTATGCGTATAATGCGCTCGGCATCGCATATCTCGAGGCGGCGGATTACGATCGGGCGCAGCGCGCCTTTCAGGACGCCATCGGCCGCGCTCCGCTCTGGGCATATCCACGGCACAACCTGGCACTCGCTTACGCGCAGCGAGGTCAATACAACGCAGCCATCGTGGCGTACCGTGCGGCAATGGACCGCGCAGCGTCGTATTTCTACCTGCCCTACAATCTCGGTTTGTTATACGCGAGGCTAAACCGCCAGACCGAAGCCGAGGAGATGTATCGCCGCGCATCCCGGCTCGCGCCCGGACGCGCGGAACCGCTGACAGCCCTCGCGCAGTTGGACGCCGTGCGCGGTAACGACCGCAGGGCCCGCCGCGCGCTGGAAGCGATTCTTCAGATGTCCGGGCAATCCGAGATCGCAATGCAGGTGGCGCGCCACAATCACGCGCTTCTGCTGGCCAAGAATCGCAAAAGCCTGGACCAGGCGCTGGCGGAGTGGAAACTGAACGGCGACTATCTGCCGTCGCAATTCAGCGTCGGCCAAGCACTCGTCAGAAGCAACCGGACCGGTGAAGCGGTCGATCAGTACCGGCACATTCTGACGCTGGCGCCGGACTCCGTTGCCGCGCGACTGGAATTGGTCGGTCAAATGCAAAAGGCCGGCGCTTCCGTCGACGAACTCGCCCGGGTGCTCGAAGCAGGCATTTCGCCAGACAGCCCCAATCCGGTGCTTTATGAGCGCCTGGGCGGACTCTACCGTGCAGCGGGCCGCGCCGCAGACGCGCGCGCCGCCTACCGTGCAGCCCTTGACGGCACAAACGACCCGAACGCGCACAAGCGCATCGAGGGTATTCTGAAAGGTCTGCCGGAATAGATCGACCATGGAGACCGGTCAAACTGCCCCGGACGTTTTCGTCAGCTATGCCCATCGCGATCGCGCGACCGCTGAAAAGCTGGTCAAGTGCCTCAAAGAGGAGGGCTGGTCCGTCTGGTGGGACGACGAACTTCTAGGCGGCACGCGCTTCGACCGCGCCATCGCGGCCGTGCTGACCGCGGCAAAGTGTGTGATCGTGATCTGGTCGCCCGCCTCGGTCGACTCCGACTTCGTCTTCGACGAGGCCAAGGCCGCTTATCAACGGAACGTCATTGTTCCAGCCGTGATCGGCAACGCGAAACTTCCCCTCGGTTTCGGACGCATCCAATGTGTCGAATTGGACCGGCCGGACGGGCTCGATCGTCTCAAGGACGCAGTCCGCGAGATCCTCAAGCAGCCGGTAAGACCGCGGCCACGGCCGGCGCGCACCCGTTATCTCTTGACAGCCGGACTGGCAGTGCTTCTCATCGGCGGCGCGGCGTTGTGGTGGTTCGGCGGCTCGTATGAAAGGCGCTTTCGCGCGCAACGGTCGGAGGTCGCGTCGGCAGCGGGGCGGCGCGACGTGATGGTAGGCGTGACCGTGTGGCGTCTGAGACCTTCGATAGCGAAGGACCCGCCTCACACGAGAATGCTCACCGAACCGGCTGCCGACACAGACTCAAATGCGAGTCCCTCTGAGTGGACCCCGGTCCGGATACGGAACGGCGCTGATCTTCCCTCCGGATCGAAGGTCCGGTTGGGTATTGAGAGCTCGCGCGCCGGGTTTGCGTATGTGATCGATCGCGAACTCGGAGCCGATGCTGCGACGGGGTCTCCGCGAGTTGTTTACCCGACCGAGCGCAGCCGCGGCGACAATGATCGAGTCGTGGCGGGGGAACTCCTGCAGTTGCCCTCCGCTGCCGCGCGTATCCAATACTGGGAGCTGAAGCGCAACCGGCCAGGACTACGCCGGTGAGCTGCTGACGATCATCGTGAGCCCGCAGCCGATCGAAGATCTGGAGAAGAGCGGCGACGCTATCCCGACGGAGCGCCTTTCGCAGTGGGAGAAAGATTGGGGCTCCGACGTCGCATGCGTGTTCACAGGACCTGACGGGGATCTGCTGACCGTCGCCGAAGCGCGCACCAGGACGAATCCATCACATTTCCTGACACCGCAGGATGCCCCACCCGCGGCCATTTTTACCAGGAGTTCGCGGATGAATCTCCCCATCCTGGTGAACTACCGCCTTCGAATGTCGCCATAAGTTGCACGGCTGGCGGAAATCACTCCAGCCACGATTCCACCCCAGGCAACCCGTCGAAGCCGCAGACGATCGATTGCGGAAGGCGACGGCAGGGCGCGAGCCCTGCGTTCCCCGGGGCTGGCCATTCTAACGAAACAGGAGCGATTGCACGTGTGATGACCGTCCCCTTCGAAATTTCGCTCGAGTTTAGGACAGAAATTCGTCGTCGTGATCGGCTGTCAACGGATTCTTTATCAAGCATTTAGAGGTATGCCGACGATGTTCCGAAAACCCTTCTTGCCGACCTCATTAAGTGAAGCAGCTCCGCGAGGGCAGCGGGGAGGCGCTCTCCTGATAACGCCGAGAGAAGCGTGATGCAGTTCGCACATCCGTTGGATCGTCATCGCGATGCCTTTTTGGATTTGATCTTGGACGTGTCGGTAAAATACTGGCCCGCTAACAGGCGGCGGAACAGGCAAACTTTGTTACTTAATCTTTGTTAATCGTGGTCTTGCCTGAGCGGTTCTGCCGGGAACCATGTCTTGCGTCGCGGATCGGCGGCAACCAAACCCGGCCCAACAGTGGGGCGCCTGGGAGTGTCTTTGTGTAGGGGGCGGTGTGTTTCAGAGCGGACTTCTGCGGTCGAATAAATCTGTCACATGTGACAAATCGGTTGTACAAAGAAGGCATTATTGTCCAAATTCGTTGGACGCGTTGCAATAAAAACAATTAGATCCAATGTTGTCAATACCCTATTCTGATCCGAATCCTACCTGAGGAAACCGCCTCTCTCGAATCAATTTGGCACAGGGCGTTTCAGAGAGAGCAAGGGCCGAACACCGTGGCCGCTATGTAATCGTGAGGTAACTGGCTGCTTCGAGAATTCGGCCTTGGCGGAGTGTGCCCGGCCGAGAGCTGGCGAAGAGGGGACTCCTGATGCGTCTCGCCCGCGGCCTTGCGCTCGGCCCAGGGCTCCCGCCTGCCAACAGTTCGCCATCAGCCCTTGTCGGTAGGAACGCCGTTCGCCTCTAGCCTGGTGCGCCCCGTTGCAGGTCTGATATTCGTTTTTTGTACCTGACAGACATATTCCGGAATAGGGCAATGATAGGGCAACGATCGTTTTTTCTTCCCCCTTCAATTTCCCCGTAACTTGTTGGTGCGGATGATAGGACTTGAACCTACACTCCCTCGCGGGAACTGGAACCTAAATCCAGCGCGTCTGCCAATTTCGCCACATCCGCATCACCAGGTAATGATCTCATCATACTGTACCTTGGCCGCGAGTTTCGCCGTACGCTGCCTGCCGCAGGCCGCCTAGAAACGGAATGACAGGGTGATGTTCATCAGCCCCTGGCCGCCGGCGTTGGCGGTGGTGCCTTCGTCGCCGGTGCTGGTGGACACCTTGCCGAATGTCGCCGGATTGGTGAAATTGACCGTGGTGTTCGGCGCCGACAGGTTATACCACTTGAACGGATTCTGGAAGTCAAAGCGGAAGGTGGCGGTGAGGCGTTCTTTGACCTTCCATTCCTTCGATGCGGAGAACTGGCAATCGATGAAGCGCTGCCGGTCGAAGGTATTGCGGCCGACATTGCCCACCGTGTAGGCGTCAGGGTAGGTGAAATAGCTCATCGAATTGATCAGGCCGTTCTGCGTGGCCTGCACGAAGCGGTTGCCGCCGATGTCCTGCCAGTTGTCACGCAAGTTCGGCGCGCTGGCCGGTGGAATTCGGACGATTGTTGGCGCGGGACGGCCACTACGCCGGGCATGTACTGGTACGGGCTGCCGCTGAAGGTGAAGGTCAGCGCGTCGCCGCTCTGAATCCGATACAGATAGACCATATCGAAGCCGCCGAAAATCGCATCGATGACGCCGCCGCGGTTCATCCATTTCCGGCCCTTGCCGAAGGGGATCTGGTAATTCATGCTGCCGGTGTACTGGTGGGTGCGATTGTTGGAGCTCTCCGCGCGGTCCCAGTTGCGCGGGAATCAGATTGTTGCTGCTGGTTGAGTCGATGCCCTTCGAGTAGGTATAGAAGGTCAGGAACGAGAGGCCGCGTGAGAATCGCTTTTCGAGTTTGATGGTGCCGGCGTGGTAGTTGGAACGTGCGCCGTTGGTGCGGAAGATAATACTGCCGAAGTTCGGAAACGGCCGGTAGATCTGCGTATTGCTGATGAACGCGTTGAACTGCGGCGGGGTTGGTCAATCGCAGGTTGTTCGCCCAATCGTAGGAGACGGAATTGATCTCGCGGTTCTCGAAACCGTTTACCGAACTGTTGCCGGTGTAAGTCAACTCCACCAGGTAGTTACTGCCGCAGGTGCGCTGGACACCGAAGTTCCAGTTCATGGCGTAGGGCGACTTACGAGTGGGATCGACCCAGGTCGCGCTGCGTCCCGAATAGTTGGTGCCGGCGAAGGGAATGGTCCCATCGGCGCGGATGACGGGGAATTGCAGCAGAGATGCCGGCGGCCCCTGGCTGAGCTGGAACTGCGGCCGGAAGTCTCCGCTCGGGGTGTCGATGCGGCCGGTGACGGAACCGTACTCTTCGCTCGGCGCGGTGGGCAGGCGTTCATCTACGGTGGCGACACGCGAAGCCGGCGCGAATCACGAAACTGTTGTGCAAAGACCAGGCCAGGCCCGACGCGAGGCTGGAAATTGTTCCAGTCCTTTTTGTACAGTGTCCTTGGGGTGAGTGATCACGCCTTTTCCGCCGGGCACGAGGTTATCTGCGGCGTTCGGATCGAAGCTGGATACCTGGCCGTACTTGTTGTTCTCGGCGCTCTGCACCTGATAGCGGACGCCGAGGTTCAGGGTCAGGTTCGGCAGGACTTTCCAGTCGTCCTGGAAGTACAGCCGAGTGGATCCAGTTGCGCGGCAGGTTGCTGAGTAGATTTTGTGGTGATCGTGTAGCTGGAAACCGCGCCGACCAGTAACTGGCTGAGGGCGTTGCCGCCGGTGTTGGGGATGCTGCTGCCGTTGGCATTCAGGCCATTGGTGCCCGCCAGGGTGAACGTTCCGGCGCTGTTGTCGATGGTGTAGTTGTTGCGGCGCAGGCGCATCAGGTCATAGCCGAACTTAAACGCGTGCTTGCCGGACAGCTTGCTGATGTCTTCCTTGAAGTTGAAGGTCTCTTCGACGTTCAGGCTGGGGTTGGCCACATTCGGAATGCCGGTGATCACGCGGCATGCTGCCGGCCCCGATGTTGGGGATGCCGAGCAGGGCGGCAGAAGTTGGTGCCGTAGCCGGGCCAGGTGGTGTCGTTGCGGAAGCGGTAGTAGTTGACGCGCGTCTCGCTGATCATCGTCGGCGCGATGGTGTAGGTAGTCCGAGCCCGGTGGTGGTCTGCGCATCGGTGGAGGTTCTCTGCGAGGAGTTGTAGAGCAGGTTCGACGACGTTGAGATTGGGCGTGAAGGCGGTGCGGGTGTTGAAGCTCCAGTTGTAAAACATCTTCAAGCTGCTGCCGAACTGGTGATCGGTGCGAAGGCTGTAATTGGCCCAGTCGGTGATCTTCTGGCGGGGGAGTTGCAGGTTGCCGGTGACGCCGGTGGCGGTGGGAGTGCCGTCAGAATTCGGAACCTCCCAGACTTTCTGGCCCAGGAACTTGGTCGCTACCGGGTCCCACTGCGCTTTGGGAATGATGTTGCCGGGGAAGGGCGTGCGCGACCAGACACCGTTGGTCACCGCGGTGGTGCGGGGGTCATAGATGGCGTTCACGCCGGACCTGCCGCCATAGCTGAAGTCGCCGTTCAATTCCTCCGGGGTGGGCACGTTCCAGGAGATCACTGCTCGCCCTGGCGCTCCATCAGGTACTGGCTGGCGAACATGAAGAAGGTCTTGTTCGTGCCGTTGTAGAGCTTGGGGATGTAGACCGGGCCGCTGATGTTGTAGTCCGGCTGATAGAAGTGAAGGCTGTTGCCGGTCTGCTCGAATGTCGCGGGCTGCATGAAACGGCGGTGCTGCATGGGCCCTTCGCGGAATAGAGTGCCGCCGCCGCCGTGAAGCTGGTTGGTGCCGCTCTTCTTCACGATCACGATGGCGCCGCCGGCGGAGTGGCCGTATTCGGCGGGGAGCGACGGTGGTGATGACCTTGGCTTCCTCGATGGTGCTGAGAATCGTATCGGTGGTGTTGGTGCCGCTCGGCTGGACTCCGTACATGCCGTCTTCGAAGTAGCCGATATTGCTGGTGGCGCCGCCGTTGATCGAGAAGCCGCCGAGGGAGCCGGCATAGGCCAGGCCGCTGGCATTCACGCCTGGCGTCAGGTAGAGGACGGCGCGGGAGTGACGCTGGTAAAGCGGCATTCGTTGGAAGAATTCGCCATCGACGATGGTGCCGGTTGTGGAGGTTTCGGTCTCGAGCAGCGGAGCCGCGGCAGTGACCTGAACGGAGTCGGCGACCGTACCAACTTCCATCACGCCGTTAATCGGCAGCGTCGCGCCGACTCGCAATTCGACATTGTCCCGGAGAAAGGTTTTGAAGCCGGGGGCCGTGATTCTCACCCGGTAGGTTCCAGGGCGTAGGAACGGGATGCGGTAAATTCCTTCCGAATTGGTTACCGTTGATGTCTCGAAGTTAATTGCCGTGTCGGTCACAGTAACCTGCGCGTTCGCGACCACGGCGCTGCTGGAATCGGTAACTGTGCCGGTTAGTGTTCCCGTATCCTGTCCCCAGGCGGGGACCACCGCGAACAAAACCA
Organism: uncultured Solibacteraceae bacterium; assembly: GCA_963792055.1. Classification (GTDB taxonomy): domain Bacteria; phylum Acidobacteriota; class Terriglobia; order Bryobacterales; family Bryobacteraceae; genus Solibacter. Next base: position 24,524 of record CAWBUV010000004.1, read on the forward strand.
GTCCGAGGAAGAATCCCCGAATTCCCTTCTGAAGCATACCTAATCTCCTCTGAGCGGCAAACATTGCTACGCTCACCGACCTTCGTGGCGCAAAAAACTACGCCCATCTAAGTCCCGTAGCTTACGCAGGGACAAAAACGGTTTCCGGATTTTAAGATGTAATGCTTGAACCCCAACCCGTCTTATAACGATCCAACGTCACCCATGGAAAATACTGGGTGGGATTTTATCATTGTCCTCGCCAGGTAGCAAGGGCCTCCTGTCAAGATCGTCCATCCATCGCGGACTCCACTACGGGAGGGATGATAGCGCTCGCAGAGTTATTGGCGCAGGGTTACATGGTGGTGGTGACGGGCCGCTACCGGGCCACGGTGCGCAGTACCGGCGCGGAGATCGATACGCCGATCGCGCACCTGTTTACGGTGCGAAACGGGAAGATCGAGAAGTGGGTGGGCTTCTCCGATTCCGCCCAGGTGGCGGATCGCACACCGGGAAAGCGGCTGCGGCCCGCTGAGTCGCGGGCGTCCTATTGTTGCGCGGCCGCCTTCTGCTGGCGGGCGAAGAAATCGAACATCGCGGCGAAGGCGGGGGCGGCCACGCTGGTGTGGCTTCCGCCCGGCACTTCCACGTAGACGATCTCGGCGCCGGCCTTCTTGCCTGCTTCCACCATGTTGCGCGATTGCGACACGGGAACTGTACGGTCGTCGTCGCCATGGACCACGTACTGCGGAATCTGGCGGAGCTTGACCATGCCGGTTGGCATTCCGCCGCCGGAAATGGGGCCGAGCGCGGCGAAGATCTCAGGGTGATCCATGGCGATACTCCAGGTCCCATAGGCTCCCATCGAATGGCCCATTAAATAGATCCGCGCGGCATCGACGCGGTAGGTCCGGCGGACATCCGCCAGCACGTCGAGCACATCCTGTTCCGCGGTACCCCGGTACATGGACGCCGAATCGCGGCCTTTCGGGCAGACCACCAGGAAGCCGGTGCGCTCGGCCTCGCGCTTCAGAAGGCCATTGGCGTAGGAATCGAACATGCTGTTCTCGTCGCCGCCCATGCCGTGCAGGGCGACCACCAGCGGCGCTGGTTTGGAACCGTTGTACGATTCCGGAATGAAGAGGCGGTAAGGCTGTAGGGTGTTATCCACGGCGGAACGGTAGGCCCGGTGGGAATCGCCGTGCTTGCCGGCAAATGGATCCTTACCGGCATCGAGCGCGGCGAGAATGGCGTTGGCGGCGGCGAACTCCTCGCGGAAATTGACGCGCGTGGGATTGAGGTCGCCGGCATCGGCGCGTTCGTAGAGCGCGAGGGCATATTCAGCGGTGGCGATGCCATCCTTATGCGGCGCGCTCGAGAGGTGCGTACGCAGCTGTCGTACGCTCTCGCCGAGCGATATCGATGTGGACCGGCACGCTTTTTAGGAACGCGGGGCGCGCGGCGGCGGCTGGAGTCTCGCCGTCGGCCGTCAGGCGGACTTCGATGTTGTAATCACCGGCCGGCGGTCTTGGGCAGCGCAACGCGCGCGGTGAAGGGCGCTGCCGCGGGCGTCACCGTCAAAGGGCCGCCCAGAGGCTGCTCGGCGGGGCCATCCTTCTTTACGGGGACCAGGAAGAGCGAAGCGCTCAACTTGATGGCCGAGTCGTGCGTGCCGGTGTAGAGCGGCACCAGCTTGACGCTGACCTGCATTCCGGGCTCGACGATCGCGTGGTCGAGCTTGCCCTGTAGCGAGGTGGCGAACTCGAAGGCGGGTGTCCACGGCACGTTTCGCATTACCGCCAGACCCTGGTACAAAGAGCGCATCGCATCGCCGTACTTGCCGGCTCCGTTAGCTTGCTGGGCTTCACGCAGGAGCTCCTCGGCCCGGTGGCGCTGGTCTTCGGTGAGGGGGAGGGTCGCCTTCTGCGTGTTGTAAGTGACGGAGGTGCGCAGCACCATGCCGGCATCCTGGGCGGAAAGGACGAGTCCGGACGCGAGGACCAGCGGCAAGGCGATGCATCGTGCGCGGTGCTTCATGAATAAAGTAATAGCACGGAGGGAGCGATGGCGAAGTGCTATCGGAGCCACTTCAGGTATATCGGAAGGCTGTGCAACTGGTCGACATGGTCGGGCGCCGAGTTGCCCGCGTAGCCGATCAGCAGGAACCTGCCGGCGCGCGCCTCGCTGAGCTGTTGCAGGCCCATCGGTCCCCATTTGAGCACGGGCCGACGCGTGAGATTCAGCCGCTTCAACAGGTAGTCGGCGGTTTCCGTGGTGCTGGCAAAGGTGCCGGGGAAGATTTCGGAGTGTGTGATGATGGCGCGCTTGCGCCCGGCGATGGCGTCGCGCGCGAGCTGCTGCCAGATCTCCAGATTCTCGGCGCCGATTTTCGATTCCAGCGGACCGGGCTTGCCGTCCACGTAGTCGGTATGGATGCCGTCGATCATCAGGGCGGCATCCACCCGCGCGTAAGCGTCGGGCGCTTTCAAAATCTGGCGAATGGCGCCGCATCCGGCGCTCCAGCCGCCGAGCATGACGCGGCCGAAGTGCACGCCGGCTTTGGCTTCGGCTTCTTTCAGCAGGGCGGGGAAGCGCGCGGGATCGTCGAAGAGGCGGGCGTAGGTGCCGGAGCCGGAGCCGGCCTGCACGCGTGACGACGGCCACCTTGTTTTGCGCGCCGCGACTTCGGGCAGCCACGTGCCGCCATGAAAGAAGAAGAGCAGCTCCGCACCGTTGGCGGACTTCATTCCGGCGGGCAGGAACAGCGTGCCCAAGCGCAAGCTTTTCGCGGCGGCCCGGGGGAGATTGCTCCTTGAGGCGCGGATGCGGCCGGGTGTGCTCCACCATCGGCGAAGGGTTCTGCGCCTGCTGCGCGTGCGTCAATCCGATGAAGAACAGACACGCCAGCAGGAATCGCATGCGTTGGCCGCTAATTCGCTAGCGCTTGTCCTTCGGAGCTTTGCGGAGGTGGCTGTTCTTCACGCCGTAGGTGAAGTAGATCGTCAGCCCGATCACCAGCCAGACTACCAGCCGGATCCAGGTATCGATATCGAGCGACACCATCATTGCCAGGCAGACCAGGACGCCGAGAATCGGCACCAGAGGTACCAGCGGGGTGCGGTAGGGGCGCGGCGCATTCGGGGTTGGTCTTGCGCATCCAGATGATGCCGATGCACACGATCACGAACGCGAGCAGCGTGCCGATACTGGTCATGTGTCCGAGTTTCGAGATCGGCAGAAAGCCGGAGAAGAGCGAAACGAAGACCATGAAGATCATGTTGCAGCGCCACGGAGTCTGGAACTTGGGGTGGATATCGGAGAAGACCGCGGGCAGCAGACCGTCCTTCGACATGGAGAAGAACACGCGCGATTGGCCCAACAGCATGACCAGGATCACCGACGTGTAGCCGGCGATGATGCCGATCACAATCGTCGTCTGCAGCGCTACCGACGGGAACAACGCGATGACGGTCGCGACGGGGGACGCATCGCCGTGGAATGTCTTGTAGTTCACCATGCCGGTGAGGACGCGGGCGAAGAGAATATACAGAATGGTGCACACCATCAGCGAACCGATGATGCCGATGGGCATGTCGCGCTGCGGCTTCTTGGCTTCCTGCGCGGCGGTGGAGACGGCGTCGAATCCGATGTACGCGAAGAAGATGACGGCCGCGGCGCGGAAGACTCCGCTGATCCCGAATTCGCCGAACATGCCCGTATTTGGAGGAATGAACGGGGTGTAATTCTCCGGCTTGATATACGCATAGCCGACGGCGATCACCACAATCACGATGGTGACCTTGACCACCACGATCACCGCATTGACCCGGGCCGATTCCGAGATGCCGATCATCAGGAGCACGGAGATGGCGCAGACGATCAGCACGGCGGGAAGGTTGATGATGCCAGGTTCAGGATCCCAGGGACAGTGAACCAGACTACTCGGCAATTCGATGCTAAACGAATGGAATAGCTTGACGACGTAGCTGGACCAGCTCACCGAAACGGTAGCCGCGCCGACCGCGTATTCCAGCACCAGATCCCAGCCGATGATCCACGCCAGCAGTTCGCCCATGGTGGCGTACGCGTACGTGTAGGCGCTGCCCGCGATCGGGATCATGGTGGAGAATTCGCTGTAGCACATGCCGGCGAACGCGCAGCCGATCGCGGCGACCACGAAGGAGAGCACCACGGCGGGGCCTGCGTTATCGGCGGCGGCGATTCCCGTCAGCGAGAACAGGCCCGCGCCGATGATCGCGCCGATGCCGAGCGCCACCAGGTTGAACGGGCCCAGCGTCTTTTTCAGGTGATGCTCGCCGCTCTCGGATTCGGCAATGATCCGGTCCAGCGATTTCGTCCCAAACAGATTACTGCTCATATGGTTGCCTTCCTTCGCCAAATAAAGTATACGGGCAGGCCCAACAGCACGATGATGAGGCCCGGCCACGTGTAGTTCGGTTTGTACATCAACAACAAAACTTCGATCAGGCCCGCTGCCAGAATGTAGAATCGCGGGCAGCACAGGGTACCCGAAGGCCTTGTACGGCCGCTCCATCTCCGGGCGAGTGCGGCGTAGCACGAACAGGCCCGCGATGGTCAGAATGTAGAAGAGCAGCACAGCAAAGATAACATAGTCGAGCAGATCGTTGTAACGGCCGCTTAGCGTGAGCAGCGCAGGCCCAGAGGCACTGCACGGTCAGCGAGAAGACCGGCGCGTGGGTCTTGGGGTCGAGCGTTGCGGCGCGTTGGAAGAAGAGGTTGTCTTTCGCCATGGCGTAGTAGACGCGCGCGCCGGAAAGCGTGAGGCCGTTGATGCAGCCGAAGGTGGAGACCATGATGGCCGCGGCCATGATCTTCACCGCCACCGAGCCCGAACATGCTCTGCGCTGCGGCGGCGGCCACGCGATCGTTGTGCGGCGTGCTGTATGGCGTCGAAGGGCAGCACGTTGAGGTAGACCAGATTGCAGGCGATGTACAGCGCGGAGACGATCGCCACGCCGAGCGCCAGCGACAGCGGCAGATTGCGCCTGGGATTGCGTACCTCGCCGGCCGTGAAGGTGACGTTGTTCCACGCGTCGGAGGAGAAGAGCGAGCCCGACCATGGCGACGCCCACCAGGCGCACGGAATCGAAATTCCAGCCGGCGTTGCGCCAGAAATTGGTGAAGTTGGCTGGCCACCGCCTCGGGATTGCGGCCCACCAGGAAGCCCGCGCCCACCAGCGCCAGCAGCGCGAAGATCTTGGCGAACGTGAACACGTTCTGCACCATGGCGCCGGTGCGTATGCCCTTGGTGTTGCTCCAGGTGAGGAAGACGATGACGACGATGCCGAGCAGCTGTTGCGTATTGACTCCGATTCCGCCGCTGCCCACCAGGTAATTCTGGTCGCTGATCGCCGGGGAAGAAGATGCCGGTGTATTTGGCGAAGGCCACCGCCACGGCGGCGATGGTGCCGGTCTGGATCACGGCGAACATGGTCCAGCCGAAGAGGAATCCGGCCAGCGGTCCGAAGGCTTCGCGCAGATAAACATACTGTCCGCCCGCGTGGGGCATGGCGGCGGCCAGTTCGCCGTAGCTGAGCGCGGCGATCAGCGTGAGCAGCGCGGTGACCACCCAGGTCATCATCATCAGGCCGGGCGAATGCACCTGGCGCGAAATATCGGCGGCCACGATGAAGACGCCGGAGCCGATCATCGAGCCCATCACCAGCGTGGTGGAGTCGACCAGTCCGAGTCCTTTGATCAGGCCGCTTTCACGAGTTGTTGCCATTGTTCCATCCGTTCTCGCAGGGAGTGAGCCGTGGCGGGGTCGGGAAGCAGGCCGGCGATGACGGCGACGGAATCGGCGCCGGCCCTCAATACGTCAAGTGCGTTTTCTTGCGTGATGCCGCCGATGGCAACCAGCGGCTTTTCGATCAGAGACCGGCAGCGGCGGATCTCTTCGACTCCGGTGACGGGGTCGGGATTGAGCTTGGAGGCCGTGGCGAACACGGGCCGAGAGCGACGTAATCCACCGGTTCGCCGCCGGCGGCGCAGAGCTGGTTCACGTTGTGGCTGGAGAATCCGATGATGGCATCGGCGCCCATCAGGCGGCGCGCATCGCGCGGCGGCAGATCGTCCTGGCCGACGTGCAGCGCCGGCATCCAGCAGCATGGCAAAATCCGCGCGATCGTTGACAATCAGGGCGGCTCCGGCTTCGCGGCAGAGGCGCGCCACGGTGCGCGCGGATTCGAAGAAAGCCGCGGCTCCAGTGGCGTTTGTGGCGGATCTGCAGGATGCCCGCGCCGCCATCCAGAAATGCGGCGGCGGCTGTTTCCAGCGCGATGGCGCGGCGATCGAGCGATTCCGTATCGAGAATCGGGTAGACCCGGGGAAGCCTCATGGATAAGCTGATTGGATAATGATACCCCGCTGGGACGTGACCCGGCCTCGCCGTGGGTGAAGTTTATGCCTTCGCCAACGCCAGCAATTCACTGGGGCTGGGCATGCCGCGCTGCGCAAACAGGATGTTGCCCTCGCGTGAGATCAGGTAGACGGTGCGCTTCACGATCAGTCCGTGCGCATGGTACGCCTGCGCGATCTTTTGGCGCTCGTCCACCAGCAAGGGGAAGGGAAACTGGAACTTCTTCCGGAAGTTCGAGTGGTGGCGGGCATTCTGCGGATTGACGCCGAATACCTGCGACGCCGACGCGCTTTCGCCTGCGCTCCAATCGTCGCGGAACTGGCAGAGTTGTTTGGTGCAGCCGGGCGTATCGTCGCCCGGATAGAAGACCAGCACCACATATTTGCCGCGCAGGGCGGAGAGCGTCACATTGCGGCCGCTATCATCGGCGGCGGAGAATTCCGGCGCGTCGGCGCCCACCGGAAGAGGGTCGGAAAAGAGCCAGGAGAGCATCATTGCACCGCGATTTTGACTTCGTTGCTGTAGGTGCTGCCGCTTGCGATCACGAGCGGCAGCGTGCCGGAGGGCAGTCCGGCAGGAATCTGCACGTTCACCTGATAGAGTCCTACAAAGCTGGACAGGCCGCTGTACGAGGGAGACGCCGCCGTGCCGCCCAGATAGACGGTGGGCGTGATGGTGGTGCGATTGTCGCGAGACTCGTGTTGGTCCGAGCCCCGTGCAGTAGATAGCGATGAAGTCGCCGGCCTTCACCGGGATGGTGAGCGCACTCGCTCCGGTGTCAGCGTGCACCACGGCTCCGCTGAAAATGCCGGGCTGCGCGGGGACCAGGTTGACGGTGGCGGTGGCCGCTAGAGCGGATGGACCGGTCACCGTAATTACGTTGGCGCCGAGTGGCGTGTCCGCCGGTATGTAGAAGTTGATCTGGCTTTCGCTTGCGTAGAACGGATGCACGTCGACTCCGTTGAGCGTCACGGTCGCGCCGCCCAGGTTGGCGCCGAACAGCGTGGCCAGCGACCCGGGGGCCATCCCGTCCGCGAACGAAGCGGCATTCACCACGGCGCCAATCACCGGCACGGCGCTGCCGGCTGTCAGCGTCAGGGTGACGGCGGGAGCGGCCTCCACGCGAAAGTGTGAGCTGATTGGCGGCGCCGGCTCCAGGAGTCCATTGGAAAGTCGCAAGCGCCCGACGCATCGGCAGTGGCGGTGGGCGGCGTTACGCTGCCGCTCGTGGTAATCGCCACGATGCGCGCCGCTGGGTACGGCAGTCCGTTGGCATCGGTCAACTGCACTGCCACGTTCCCTGGAAGGGGATTGCTGACGGCTTTGCGCAGCGTGAGTTGCGATGGCGCTGCGACCTGCACGCGGGCGAACGCAGTTTCGTAGCTGGTGTCGGCGGGCGTCGCCAGCAGTTCCTCCACTCCGGCCTTGGTTCCAGCGAAGGTAAAAGAGACGCTGGTGGCGCCTGCGGGGATCGTGACGTTGCGCGGGCACTTCGACAAATCCGGCGGGCGCACGCCAATCCAACGGACAGGTCCGTCTTGGGCGGTGTCTGCACGGAGAGGGTCGCAGTTGCGGTGCCGCCCGCCACCACGCCGGCCGCCGGGAATAGCGACAGCCGCATGCTGCGATTCAACGTGGTATCGGCAGCGGCCAGGTTGGCGGAGAACTTAGCGTAGGCCGCAACGAACTGCTGGCGGTAGGTTTCCACCTGCTGCACGCTGTCGGTCGACGAGGAGTCCGCCGAGCCCGGCGGCACGACCAGGATGAAGCCGAAACGGAAGCGGTGCTGCGCCACCGTGTAGTCCGGCGTGCGGCGGCCCATGGCCTTGATCACGTCGTTCGGCGCTGATATTCAGGCGGCGTGCCGGTGAATGCCACCCTGCTCTGCGGATGGCCCAGCGGCGATACGCTGGGGTTCAGCGCCACGAAGGTATCGGGGACATCGCTCGGCGGCGCGAAGCCCATCAGGTATCGATCCAGCGGCGCGTAGCCCTGCGTGACCGCCGCCGTGACGAAACTGCCGTTGCCGCGGTCCGTGATCTGCTCGCCTTCATCCAGCGAGGCCTCCGAATTGAACACGAAGCTCCAGTGCGCGCCGCCGTACCCGATCATGGGCTTGGCGCTGCCGGATCGGCCGGATCGGGAATGCTGGCGAAGGCCAGAAACAGGTGGCCGGCCTCGTGTCCCAGCACGGTGAGCGGGGTGTCCTGCGCCGCGATTCGCACCGTCACCGTGGCGTTTGGATCCGGCGGATACGTACTCAGATCCCCCATGTTCATCACGCTTCGCAGGCGCGCCGCCGACCCGTACTGCGCGCCGTAATCAGCCTCCGGAACGCCGTAGCCGCTGGCGGCGGAGCGAACCGTGGCCTCGTAGGCCAGCGCGCCGGCGGTGGCGCCGATGTGCATGTTGTTGTAGATCACCAGGTAATCGTAGGCATCCTCGTGGGTCTCGTAGAATCTCTGCGCCACGGTGACGATATCGATTTCCTGCGTGTTGCCGAAGCGCTCCAGCACGGCCGCGGGATATTCGCCCGACGCGTCGTTGTGGAACGAGACGACGCTGGTCCCGGCCTGCGCGCCACCCGGTGCGATGCCGACCACGGCGCTGATCGGATTGACGCCTGCATAGGAGAACTGAATGCCGCCGTCCGCATACAGCCGCACCTGGAAGGTCTGCGGAACGCCGGTCTCGTAGTCGGCCACGCTGACCCAACTGAAGACTACGTGATTGGCATCGGCAAAGAAGCGGACGCTGCCGCCCCTTGATGGGTCGAGATCGTCGAAAAGCGGCGAAATCCGCGGCGGGCCTCCCGTCATGCGGCCCACCGAGCGGTGGGTGCTGGCGTTCTCCGCCGAATGGAAGGTGAGGTTGCCGTCGGAATTGAGGAACAGCTGCGTGTAGGTGGCGCCGTAGAACGGGAAGGCGAAGGGCAGGGTAAACGTGCGGGAATCGTCGTCACCGAGCGCGACCACCGGAGCGCCCTGTCCGGCGGCGTCCGTATCGTAACCGGCTCCCGAGTAGGCGTATCGATATCGCGCCGCGCCCGTGGGTGTGAAGGTCACCGTGGAAGCGTCCAGGTCAAACTGATTGAGTGTTTCGACCACGCCGTCGCTGTTTTCGATAATTGCGATGTTTCCAATGTCGCGATTGGTGGAGGCCGCGGGGACAGCCGCCCGAGGCCGCGGCCGTCCGGCGTTCCTACGGGCAGCCTGCCGGTGCAGGAACATGACCTCGGCGGGAGTCGAATCGCTGGTGCCGCAACCCGCCACGTCACGGCGCGCCGCAACAGGCGCGACGGCATACGCGATCAGGAGGCCAAGGAACCCGAGGCGGCGCATAATGATGCTCTTATTCTGACACGGGGCCCCACGCTAGAATTCTTTTCATGGCCTATTGCATTCATTGCGGAACCCAAATCGCGGACGGCTCGCGATTCTGCCCCTCGTGCGGGCGAGCGCAAGCGGCAGCTGCCGCCGACGTGACGGCGGAGCCTCCCGCCCGCCTGGACTACACCATACAGGGCGACAATCTGCAGGTGGCGCGCGTACACCTGCAATCGGGGCAGAGCGTCTACGCCGAAGCCGGCAGGATGGTGTACAAGACCGCCAACGTTCACTGGGACACGCGCATGAGCGGCACCACGCTGGGAGAAAAGTTGATGGGCGCGCTGCGCCGCACGGTCACCGGCGAATCGCTGTTTCTCACGTACTTTCGCGCGGACGGCGCCGGCGAAGTCGGCTTCGCCGGCAACTATCCCGGCCGCATCCAGGCGTTCGATCTGCCGCCCGGCCGCTCCCTGCTGGCGCAGCGCGATGCCTTTCTCTTCGCGCAGCCTTCCGTGCAGTTCAACGTCGCCATGGTGAAGAAGCTGGGCGCCGGCTTCTTCGGCGGAGAGGGATTCATTCTCCAGAAATTTACCGGCCCGGGCCTGGTGTTCATTCACGCCGGCGGCGATTTTGTCGAGTTCGACCTGCCGCCGGCCAGGTGATCCAGGTCGATACCGGATGCATCGTCGCCTTCGACGAGACGGTGGACTACGACATCCAACTCGCCGGCGGCATCAAGACTGCGCTGTTCGGCGGAGAGGGCTTCTTCCTGGCGACGCTGACCGGCCCCGGCCACGTAGTCATCCAGAGCATGACGCTCAACAAACTGCGCCGCGAACTCGGGCCCTTCCGCAGCGGCGGCGATGAGCACAGTCCGCTGGGAGCGCTGGGCAGTATCTTCTCCTCAGAGGATTGATCGTCTCACGTAACTTTTCACGCGATTCACCGTCTTATCTATTGAAAGCGATGGAATGCGATGGAGGCCGTAATCAGGCACTCCATATGCTCAATCACGGGCCTGTCGACGACCGGCCCTCTGTCGAATTGAACCGGTAACCAACCCAGGAAGACGAGGTATCGCGATGTTTAATCGAGTTGTGTGTCTAGGCAGTTTGTTCATGGTGCTCCTTTCCGTGGCGGCGATGGGAATGGGCGCCTGGTGGACTTTTATCGGTAGGATCAGTCAGGGCGACGGCCTGTTTCTGATGTCCGGCTGGTGCGTCAGCGCCCTGGTATTCCTGTACCGCGCGATGGACCCCGTCTATCTGGACCCGATCTCGATCATCAAGTCCCGGTAAGACAGGCTGCCGGCCTGTCCGCGTCTTCTTCAGTGCGCCGTCATGGTGTCCCGCCCTTCGGGCAGGAAGTAAAAAACGATCGCCATGATGAAGTAGACCGCCAGCAGTTGTACGCCTTCGATCCAGTTCGACTCGCCGTCCGAAGCGATCTGGCCGGTGATCAATACCGCCAGGAAGATCGCCAGTACTTCGGCCGGCGTGAACATCAGGTCCATGGGGCGCGGTCCGATGAAGTGGCTGGCGATTACCAGCAGCGGCGCAACCAGCAGCGCGATCTGCAGGCTGCTGCCGATGGCGATGCCCATGGAAAGCTCCATACGGTTTTTCATCGCCAGCATCACCGCGGTACTGTGTTCGGCGGCGTTGCCCACTACGGCGACCACGATCACGCCGATGAATACGTTCGTCATGCCGAAGCGCACTGGCGGCCTCTTGCACGGACCCGACCAGAATCTCGCTGACCCAGACGATCAGCAGCGTGGCGCCCGCCAGCGTAAGCACGGAACGTTTCAGGCTCCATTCCGCCGGCTGGCGCCCCAGCCCCGTTCTCACTCCCGGTAAAGAGCTGCTTGTGCGTCCCCAGCGAAAATACCAGGTGCAGACCGTAGGCAGCCAGCAGGACGACCGAGATGCCAAGACTCAGGCGATCTTCGCGTACCGCCGCGCCCGGTCCCGCGAGGGCGTGGAAGGCCGCCGGCATAATCAACGCGATGGCCGCGAGGGTCAGCAGTGTTGCCTGTGCCCTCGCGCCGGTGACGTTGAATTTCTGGTGCTTGTGCTTCAGGCCGCCGGCGAGTGTCGCGGCGCCGAGTACCAGCAGGATGTTACCGATGATGGAACCGGTGAGCGACGCTTTGACTACCGAATACAGCCCTTGCCGCAATGCCATGATGGCGATGATCAGCTCCGCGGCGTTGCCGAACGTGGCGTTCAGCAGGCCGCCGATGCCCTCGCCGGTGTGGTGCGCCAATTCTTCGGTGGCATGGCCGAGCCAGCCCGCCAGCGGCACGATCGCCAGGCAGGAGGAGAAGAAAATCAGCGTGTGCGCGCCGGGCTTCAAGAACTCCAGTCCGATCGTGACGGGTACGAAGATGAGCAGCCAGTTCAGCATCCAGCTTTCAGTATCGCCGTTATTGCGATGGCAGTATCGCCGCTTAGGCGCCGGCTTGAATACCAGCGTGCTGGTGGCGTCCACCTTGCCGAACTGCATCGGGAAGCTGCGGGCGTTGTAGTAATCCGTCCACTGATCCTTGTAGTGGCTGGACAGGATCTGGCCGGACTGTCCGATCGGGATGTTCAGCAGCGAGCGATCCCAATCGCCCAGGTCCGCGTTCATGCGCATCGAGGGCGCCAGCGTGCGGCTGGTCTGTTTCACGGTGGTGCTGGACCCGCTCATCGGCACCGGTCCGATATCGAAGTACCTTGCCCACCAGCGGCACCTCGTGCATCACCGGATTGTTGATGGCTACGCGCAGATAGTCGCCGTAGCGCCAGTGTTTCGGGTCGCGGCCCTGCATACGGCGGCCCTCTTCTACGGCGTCGGCCAGCACGCGCAGCAGCATCTCGTCGTAATCGGCGAACCAGCCCGCGGGCCGCTCCCGCAGCAGGCGCTCCACCACCACCGGGGCCAGACTGAACTCGTAGGCCATTCCGGCGGCCGGCGACGCGTTTTCGGCCATCGCGCGGCGCACATGTTGGAACGCCAGCGTGATCAGAAACGGCGCGGCAAGATCCTTGTCCATCTGGCCGTTCCATTCGCGCAGCAGCTCCACGGCGCCGTCCAGATCCGGGATTGTGCGCGTTGCGCTTCTGGTATGCGCCCACCAGTTGGCCGGCCAGAAAATGGCTGAACGCGGAGTAGATGTCCTTCTGCACGGCCAGCATGTCTGCCGCGTGCCATCCATTGCGCGCGGAGAGCAGCGCGCGAATCTGCCGGGCGCGGAACGGCGGCGCGAAGTTGCCGTTCAGCGGGTAAGGCAAAATTCTCGGGAAACGTATTCTGGTTGGCCGAGACGATCATCCCGCTCGGAGGATTGTACACGCTCGGCAATTCGTCGAATGGAATATAGCCGTCCCACTCGAAGTTGCCCGAGGCGCCATCCACCGGAACGTCGCCGCGATAGTTGTGCCGGCGCGGCAGCGCGCCGGCGGCGTGGTAGCCGATGTTGCCGTCTACGTCGGCATACACGAAGTTCGATCCGGGGCCCGGCAGGCGCGCGATCGCGGCGGTGAACTCCTGCCAGTTCTGCGCGCGATCGATGTCGATGAAGGGATACTGCAGCATGCCGCGCTCGGCGGCGGTCCAGCGCAGGGCGAGCCGCTGCTTGCCGTCGGCGAAGAAGATCGGGCCGTGGCGCGTCACCCAGGTCGTCATTTCGACGCTGGGCGCGGCCCTTCACGCGGATGATTTCGCGTTCGCCGCGCGCCTGCTCCACCTGGCCGCGGAAGAGGTAGCGTCCGGTGCGGTCGTCGAGCTTCTCGATGTACAGGTCCTGCACGTCGAAATGCAGATTGGTGATGCCCCAGGCGATGCGCTGGTTGTGTCCCACGATGATGCCCGGCGCGCCCGGCAGCGCCACGCCGGCGACATCGAGGCCGGGCGCTTCCAGGTGCGTCATGTACCAGATGCCGGGCAGCGAATATTCCAGGTGCATGTCGCTGGAGAGCAGCGGCTTGCCCGAGGCGGTGCGGCTTCCGGCGAGGGCCCAGCAGTTGGAGCCCGGGCTGGCATTCGCCGAGGCCGCGCATCGGAGAAGAGGAAATCCACTTTGGCGCGGTCGCCCTGCGCCAGCAGGTTGTTCTTGACGATTTCGTCCTTCCACGTGGTGGTCAGGTTGCGGTACATGTGCAGGCAGAGCAGCAGGCAATCCACCACGCTCCAGGGCCGCGGCTGGTAATCGAGCAGCGTGAATTCCACGGGAAGCTTGTTCAGGTGGGTGGCGATGAAGTAGTTGACGCCGCGCGTGTAGGCGGCGAAGGCGGCGCGGTCGGCTGCCGGCAGCGTGACGTAGGCGTCCTCGGCGATGCGGCGGATGCGCAGTTTGCGCGACTCGCGATCGCTTTCCAGCAGGTTCGGTCCCAGGATCTCGGCGAGCGAACCGCCGGCGAGACCGCCGCAGCGCGTCCATCTGCCAGAGACGGTCCTGCGCGGTCACGTAGCCCTGGACGAAAAAGGCGTCCTCCACGCTGGCGGCGCGGATGTGCGGTTCGCCGTGCGTATCGAAGTTCACAGTCGCGGCGGCGCCAATCGGCGCATCGATGGCGCCGGAGCGCTGGGGCAGGGGCCGCAGAACATACCAGGCGACCAAAGCCGCGCCGACGGCCAAGCAGGATGGCGATCGTGATGTTTACGGCTTTGACTATGCGTGAGGTTATAGGATTGAGTCATCAAGGAGGAGTTAACTCTTCAATGATAGCCCGTTCATGGCGGTAAATTCGAGAGGGTAAACTCGGAACGGGGTCTGGAGCGTGGCGTTCTACCGGCATATGCGACAGCAACAAAAAAAGGGCGCCCTCCCGGGATACTGTGGAGAGCGCCCACCTACGTAACGGAGTTAGTTGGTTACCTGATAAGACGATTCAACGGGCGATTCGGTTAGAGTATCCGATAGAATAAATTTTCGGAGACTTGTGACTGAAACGTCCGTTCGCCTGCTGATCGTCGTTCTGCTGATCGCCATCAACGGCTTCTTCGCGGGCGCCGAGGTGTCGCTGCTTTCGGTGCGCCATTCGCGGCTGCGCCAGATGGCCGCGGAAGGCAATGCCGGCGCGCAGGCGGCGCTCAATCTGCTGTCCAATCCGGGACGCCTGCTTTCCGTGACCCAGGTGGGTGTGACTCTCGCCAGTCTGGGCTTGGGTTGGGCCGGCGAAGATACAATCTATGGCATTGTCTCCGGACTGTTGGCGCCTTGGAATACACCGGTCACCGCGAAATTTCTCCACGGGTTGTGTTTCTTTGCTCTCCTTCCTCATCATCAGCTTTTTCCACGTGGTGCTGGGCGAAGTGGTGCCGAAGAATCTGGCGATCACCAAGGCCGACCGGCTGGCCGCGCTGACGGCTCCCGCACTGCTGGTCTTCTATCGCGCCACGCTGGCCTTCGTGGTGGTGATCGAACGCTCCGCAGATGCCATCACGCGCGCGCTCCATCTGAAAGGCGGAGGGCACGGCGGCGTACACACTGCCGAGGAACTGAAGCTGATCGTCTCCGGCAGCCGCGGTCTGGGATACCTGCCGGAAGCGCAGGAGGACATGATCCATCGCGTGCTCGACCTGGAGCGCGATCTCGGTTCGCGAAATCATGGTGCCGCGCCACGACATCGTTTCGATCTCAAGCGATGCCACGCTGGACGAAGTGCTGCACACCATGATCGAGCAGCAGCATTCGCGCCTGCCGGTATATGAGGGCACGCACGAAAAGATTGTCGGGCTGCTGCACTATAAGGACCTGCTGCCGGTCTGGGAAGAGCGCCGCGCGCGCCATCCGCAGCAGCCGTCCCAGCCGCTCCTTCCGCATCGTCCACCTGCTGCGCCCGGTGATGTTCGTACCCGAAACCAAGCCCGCTTCCCAGATGTTCGATGAATTTCGCACGCGGCCGCTCGCACCTGGCGATGGTCGTGGATGAGTTCGGCACGGTGATCGGCATGCTGACGGTGGAGGACGTGCTGGAACAGATCGTGGGACGGATCGAAGACGAGCACGACGAAAAGGTGGAGCGCCGCGGACCCGAGGCCGACGATGTGGAGCTGGACGGGACCGCTCGCATACGCGACCTGGAGAGCGAATACGGCATCGAGATTTCCCCCGATGCGGGCTTCGAAACCTTGGCCGGGTTCCTGCTCTTCCGGCTGGGCGACATTCCGCAGGCCGGCGCCAGCGTGGAGTACCAGGGCCGGCGTTTCACCGTCCTCGAGATGGATCGCAACCGGATCGCGCGCGTGCGCATCGAAAAACTCGGCCAGCCGGCATAAAACGCCGTTACCTGCGAATTCTGTCCCGCCGGTCAATCCCGCGCTAGGATTAGGTTAGATATGCTGGGCATCGATCGATCGGCGGCGCGCTATACCTGGACGGCAGCGATGGTGCTCCTGTTCCTCTACTTGATCTACCTGGTGCGCTCGACGCTGTTCATCTTCGCGCTGGCATTGCTATTTGCCTATCTGCTTTCGCCGCTGGTCAACCTGCTGGACCGGGCGATCCCGAAGGAGCGCACGCGCACGCTGGCGCTGGCGCTGGCCTACGTGATCTTCATCGGAGGCGTTGTGCTCTTCGGAGTTCAGATCGGTACGTCTCGTCGTGGCGCAGGCAGAAACCCTGGTCGAGCAACCTTCCCGAAATGCTGGCGAAGATCGAGCAGCCCTCGTCCATGGCTGCCGGCCGCGCTCAACGCGTTTAAAGCTCAGGTGATCGCGGGTCTCCAGCAGGATTGGGTCCGGCGCAGCGGCGACCTCATGCGCTCGCTTCCCGCCGCCGGACTTAAGTTTCTCTCGGTGGCCAGCAATCTGATTTATGTCGTCATCGTTCCCGTGCTCGCCTTCTTCTTCCTGAAGGATGGAGATGTCATCCGCACGCATGCCCTGGAAATGCTGGATGCGGGTTCGCTGCGCGGTGTCGTGGACAGCGTGATGTCCGACATTCACTTACTGCTGGCGCAATACATGCGAGCACTGGTGCTGCTCTCGCTGGCCACTTTTACGGCCTACTCCATTTTCTTCACCATCATGGGAGTGCCGTTCGGCATCCTGCTGGCGGTCGTGGCGATGATGCTGGAATTCATCCCCATGATCGGTCCTCTGACGGCCGCGGTCTTGATCCTGCTGGTGGCGCGTGATCTCTGGCTCGCACTTTTGGACGGTGCTGATTTTCCTGGTGGCCTACCGCATGTTTCAGGACTACTTCCTCTCGCCGCACCTGATGGCTCAGGGTGTGCAGTTGCATCCCCTGCTGGTGTTGCTGGGCGTTTTCGGGGGAGCCGAAGTGGCCGGCGTGGCTGGCAGTTTTCTCTCCGTCCCGGTGCTGGCGATGGTGCGCATTCTTTACGTGAGAACCCGGCGTTCGCGCGTGAGCCCCGGCCACCGTCGAGTCCCGAGACGTCCCTGCTATTGCAATGAGACGCGCGTTCTTTCTGTACCCTGCTGGCTTCAACCGCATCGGCCCACGTCATGAGCATGAGTTCCGGCGATCTCGCCATCGACGGCGCGCGCGCGCATTACGAACTCCGCATGCCGCTTTACGAGGTGGCGCACGTCCCGGATCCCGAACGAACTCTTCTGCAGCACGTCACCTTCGCCGGCGCCCGCACTGACTGCCAGCGAGTGCCACGCCGATGCGGCCCGCGACACCTACCTCTGCAGCGCCGATTATCAGTTCGCCGCGCCCGTGGATCGCCTGGACGTGGAATGCACCTTCACCGCGGTCACCGTCCCCAATCACGTGCATCTGCTCCGCGCCTCGCTGGGCGACAAGCGCGATGAGGCCATCTTCGATCTGGGATTCACGCATGCCACCCTGCGCTTCCGCCCGCCCACCGCGGCAGAAATCGCCATCACCCAGGCCGGCGCGGGTTTCGTGCGCGCGCTCGGCGGCGCGGTCCAGCTACTCTTCCTGGCGGCCCTGGTACTGGCCGCGCGTTCCCGGCGCGAATTGCTCGCGATCGCCGCCATGTTCCTGCTGGGACAGGCGGCCAGCGTGCTGGCGATGGGGCATGTGGTTTGGCAGCCCGCGCCGCGATTTGTCGAGGCCGCCACTGCGCTGGCCGTGGCCTATCTCGCGGTGGAGATCCTGCTGCTCCCCGAGGCCGGCGCGCGCTGGCTGGTGGCGGGAGTGCTCGGCGCCCTGAATGGCCTCTATTTCCACCTGTTCGTTCTGACCACGCGATATTCTCCCGAACTGGTGCTGCTGGGCGCGGCGCTCGCGGAATTGTCTGCCATCGCTATCCTCGCCTTCGTGCTTTCGCGGCTGGGTCGCGTAGCGAAAGCGTTCCGTCCGGTACAGGTCGCGGCATCCGCGCTTTTCGTGTTCGGCATGGTCTGGTTCCTGCTTCGCCTGCGGAGCTAGAGTTGTCGCGGCTCTGTCACGTGTCTAAGGGTTCTTCGGCGCCAGAACGAACAGAAAGTCACCCACCTGCGCCACCGGGCGCCATCGCTCCGGTAGCGTCGCATAGAAGGGCGACACGGACGTAAGATACGTCATGTTCATCGTCTGCGGGTAACAGATCACGCTTGCGACGCGCAAAGCGCGCAGTCGCCGGTCCGCCTCTTCAGGCGGTGAGGAGAAGATAAATCGAACCTCGGGACTCCACACCGGTACCACTTCAATTCCTTTGTCGATCAGTGCGGCGTGCAGGTAGGCGCTGTCGGAGAGCACCCGGTACCCCGGCGGCAGGAGCTGCACCAACTTGTCCTGGACTTGAAACTCCGCCGGCGGTGGAACTCGTGGAAATGCGCTCTCCAGCCATCGGCTGGGACGCAGGGAAGCAAGGCTGTTCGGGGAGACGGCGCCCTGGGCCGCCGTGAAGAATTGCCACGCGATAATCGCCGCCGCCATCGGTGTGTACCACCGCGCGCGGCGTGTCAACGGCTCCAATAATCCGGCGCCTGTGATGGAGAGCATTACCAGCGCGGGACTCAATACGCGCATCGATCCTTCGGCGCCCCCGCTGGTAAATCCGACCGATTGAATCCAGACCGCAATCAGCAGGAACGCGATCACGATCAAATAACCGTGCGAACGAAAGCGCCGGAAACCGCCCGGAATTCCAGCCAGGACCTGAAACGTCGCCAGCAGCAGAAGCACCGACAGCACGTTCACCCATTCGTTGATCGTCCAGTGCTGTATGGCGAGCGAGGCGTTGTAGTAGTGCAGGATCCGGTCATGAATCTCGTTCACGGTGAAACTGCCGAACCGCAAGCTGTAAAACGGATTGCCGGAGAGCATCCAGTTACGGACATACCAGGGCGCCGCGACCACCGTAGCAGTGAGGCAAAAGATGACGACTTGTTTCCGGGGCTGCCGCCTCCACAGCAGAGCGATCACTCCGGCGATCACGGCGATCCAGCCATACTCGCGAGATAGCGCGCAGAGCGCTGCCGCCAGGCCCGCCGACACCATCGCCCGAACGTCGCTCGAGTCTCGCGCGCTGACGATGAAGTAAATGGTGGCGGCAATGGCAAGCGGTGAGGCCCGTCTCCTGTCCCAGAACGACCGACCGGAAGTACAGCCCCGACGCAGCCAGCATCGCCGCGGCGAGAATGCCGGCCCGCCGCGAAAACACCACCGAAGCCGTCCCGTAAGTGAACGCCAGCGTGCACGCAAACTGCGCCGCGACGAAGATGCTGATCAACGACGGCATGTAACGTCCCGCCGAGGCGTACAACCACCAGTAGGTAAACGAAACCATCGGCGGGATTCCATCCACGAAAAAATACGTCCGGAAATCCGCCGCGGTGAGCGGTGGATAAAAATCGAGCCGCCCGAGCGCCAACAATCTTTGCGCCAGAAAGTCCCAGCGGAACGACGTGTCACCGCCCATCAAGGGCGAGACCGCACTGTGCACGAACAACACCACGCCCACGAAGCCGCTGGACAGAATGAGCGCCATATCCTGCACGGTCCTTGTGCCGGTGGGGTGCTTCTCTGGTGGAGACGAATCTCTTCGCTGCAGCCACGCCGCAATGGCGCTCACTGCAACCAGAGCCGGCAGCACGGTCCACAGTGTGATGGAGACGTGAAACACTGCCAGCCAGAAGATGCTGTGAAACAGAACCAGCAGGGAGAGGGGAAGCGCCGATGCCCACCACGACTGATGCCGTAAGTACTTCGCGATAAAAAACCCAGGCAGGAAGAGCCCAAGAAGCAGGAACACTGGAAATAGCGCCAACATCAATCAAATGTCTCGAGTCGAAGCCGAATGTTAGCGCGCTATGGCGAACTACGTCAATTCGCTCGATGTACAACGGCGGCGCTGCGCATCACCGCCACACAGCGCGAAACCAACGCGCAGTTCAAAGCCACCACGACCGAGTCCGGCAGGTTCGTGCTACCCTCGCTGCCCATCGGCGCCTCCCGGGTACTCATCGATAGGTTCAAAGCGGAATTCGGCCGCGCCGGCGGCGGGGTGATTTCGGCCTGGTCAGAACCCAGGCAAACTCGCCAAGAAGGCTCCAGTTCGCCCTAAAACTCGTCTGGTAGGACAAAGGGGGGGCCGCCTCACGCCGCCCCCAAAACTTCCCGGTACACCTCATACGCCGCCCGGCCGAACAGTACGAACACGACTCGCTCCACCGAGGTATCCGGCCGCTCCAGATGCCGCCGCACTTCGCGTATGGCGATCTCCGCCGCTTCCCTTTGCGGGTAGCCGTAGATCCCCGTACTGATCGCCGGAAAGCTGATGGTTCGTACCGCGCGCTCCACCGCCAGTTCCAGGCACTTGCGGTAGCACCCCGCCAGCAACTCCGCTTCGCCGTGGCGCCCATCGCGATACACCGGGCCCACCGCGTGAAACACGTACTTCGCCGGCAAATTGCCCGCGCCCGTCGCCACCGCGCTGCCGGTGGGACACCCTTCGAACGCGGCGAGTTCGCGCATGATCGCCGGTCCGCCGGCGCGATGAATGGCGCCATCCACGCCGCCTCCGCCGGCCAGGGCGGAATTGGCCGCATTGGCCATGGCGTCCACCGCGATCCGTGTGATGTCGCCTTCCTGCAAGACGATCTTTCTCCCGCTGGGGCTCGTCCACTCCATACCTATCTATTACAATACATTTCATGACAAGGCGTGAACTTCTGGCGGCCGGGCGCCGCATTTGCCACCTGCGCGACCCCCCTGGCCGCGGCGCAAAACTCACCTCGACAAATCGCGCATCAGCGCGATCACCGACGAGATCGGCCTGAGCACCGGTGGAATCCATCGCGTTCGCGCATCACTACGGGATGCAGAATGTCGAGATCCGCAACCCCCCGGGCAAGAAAGAGTATTTCACCCTGCCCGAGGCGGAGATCAAGGCCGATGCCGACCTGTTCGCCAAAGAGGGACTCAAGGTCACGTTCGTCAATACCAGCCTGCTCAAGTTCACCTGGCCGGGCACCGAAGCGGCGCGCCGCCGCACCGAAACGCCCGAAGCCCGCGACAAGCGCCTGGCCGCGGAGAAAGTGCGTTGGGACCAGCGCATGGAAGACTTCCAGAGAGTCATCCGCTGCGCCCACATCATGGGCTGCGACAAAGTCCGCGTCTTCGCGGGCACCCGCGTGACCGACCCCACCACCGTCTACCAGAGGATCGCCGACACGTTGGGAGAAATGTCGAAGCTCGCGGAGAGGGAAAAGGTTTACCTCCTGCTGGAAAACGAGGGCTCGCAGAACATTGCCACCGCAGCCGAACTCGCCGACGTCATGAAGCTGATTCCCTCCAAATGGGTGGGCTTCAACTGGGATCCGCACAACGCGTACGGCAAGGAGAAGGCGTACCCCGAAGGCTACTCGCTGCTCCCCAAGGCCCGCATGCTGAATCTGCAAATCAAGGGCAAGGGCGTGATGCCCGAGAGCCCGGAGAAAGAGGATTGGCGCGCGATTTTCGCCGCGCTCAATAACGATGGGTACGAGGGCAAGGTCGGCCTCGAGACCCACCTCTTCGACGGCACCCTGATCACCGCCGCGCACAAGTCCATGGACGAGATCATGAAGATCGTGCGCGAGGTCTGACCCCATGCGCAACAACTTTCTGGCCGCGTTCGGCATTGGTCTCGCCATCATCGCGCTCGCGGTGGGCGGCATCTTTCTGATGCAGCGCGGCGACCGGATCGAGCTTCCCGGCAAGATCCTCAAGGTGCGCACCGCTCCGCTCGATGAAAACAGCTCTATCGCGGTGATCGATTTCCGCATGACCAATCCCTCCGACATCCTGTTCGAAGTGCGCACCGTGACCGTGGAGATGGACGATAATCAGGGTAAGAGCTACCTGGGTCAGACCGTCAGCGAAATGGACGCACAGCGCCTGTTTGAGGCGTTGCCGGTGCTCGGTACGAAATACAACCCGTCTCTTCTGACGCGCGAACGGCTGGGATCGCGCAAGTCGGCGGACCGGATGATTGCGGCGCGATTTCAGGCGCCAGTGTCCCTGCTCGACAGCCGCAAGCGGTTCGTCGTGCGCATAGAGGAAGTCGATGGCAAGTCGTTTGAGTATGCGGAGCGCTAGAGCCTTTCTGGCTCTGGCAGTATGTTTTCCGGCATTCGGGCTCACCGTCCCTGCCGCAACTGAAATTCAGATTCGCTTGAAAACCAAGGTCGCTACCGCCACATCCAAGGCCAAGGATCCGGTGGAGGCGGTGGTCATCGCGCCCGTCATGGTGGATGGACAGTTTCTGATCCCGGCGGGAGCCTTGGTTCGCGGCACGGTCGAGAAGGCGTCGCAGTCTACCAAGCCCGACGAGCGCAGCACCCTGGTCCTGGCGTTTTCCGAAATCGAAATCGCCGGCGCCAAACTCAAACTGGCCTCCCGGGTGGCCGGTGTCGAAAACGCGCGCGAAAAGATCGACGACCAGGGCCAGATCACCGGCATCCTCGCCAGTGAGACCATCAGCGGGCGCATCGATGCCGGCCTGAGCAAACTGGCGGAACGCGCCTCCGGCTTCGCCGACCTTCTCGGCACGGTGAAAAAGGCCGTTCTCAAGGAACCGGAGAGCGACATCGTCTACGATTCCGGAGTCGAACTGGCGCTCTCGCTGACCGCTCCGCTGGAACTCAAAGCCGCGTCGGGGCCGGGTCCCGCGGCCAATTTGACGCCGATCTCCGGCGAACGCGCCCTCGCCGATCTGGTCAATCGGCTAGCCTTTTCAGACCATGGCGCAGAGACCTTCCAAGCCGAGCGACGTCACTAACCTCATGCTGATTGGCACGCAGGAACAGGTGCAGCAGGCGTTCAAAGACGCCGGGTGGTCCAACGCCGGCGCTCTCACCACCGAGGCGAAGCTGGAAACTTTCCGCGCCATCGCCGAGCAGCGCGGGTATAAGGAAGCGCCCGTCTCCATCCTTCTGCTGGAAGGCAAGCCGCCCGACCTGGTCTTCGAAAAGATCAACAACACCTTCGCGCAGCGCCATCACCTGCGCGTCTGGAAGCGGCCCGATACCTTCGAAGGCAAGCCGGTGTGGGTGATCGCCGCCACCCACGATACCGGCATCGATTTCTCCGAACAGAACCGCACCTTCATCCACAAGATCGATTCGCAGATCGATCGCGAGCGTGCCAAGGTGGTGAACGACCTGCTGTTCACCGGGCGCGTGCGCTCCGTAGCGCTGGTGGATCGTCCCGCCGTTCCCCAGCACGGCCAGAATGCCACGGGAGACGGCCTGGAGACCGACGCCAAGATGGCCGTCCTCATCCTGCAATGAAAGTTCACGCCGCGAGTGCCTTCCTGCAGGACCTGCGATTCGGCCTGCGCCTGTTGATCCGCCGGCCCGCCCTCAGCGCCGGCCTGATCCTCACTCTTGCGCTCGGCCTCGGTGCCAATGCGTCCATCTTCAGCGTGGTGTCGAACGTACTTCTTCATCCGCTGCCCTTCCGCGATCCCGGCAGGCTCGCCATGCTGTGGGCTGCCGACCGAAGGCACGGCGATCAACAGGTGGAAGTATCCTACCGAGACCTGCTCGAGTGGCAGCGCCGCAGCCGCACTTTCGAAGGGTTTGCGGCGCTCTCCTCCGTGAACCTCGACATCGCCCTCACGGGCGGCGATCGTCCGCAGCAGGTGGAAGGCATGCTGGTCTCCGACGGCTTCTTCACCCTCCTGGGAAGTCGCGCGCAACTGGGCCGCACTCCAACCGCCGCCGATGTCGCGAAGGACGGTTACCTTGCCGTCATCAGCTATCGCCTCTGGCAATCACGCTACGCGGGCGATCCGGGCATCATCGGGCGCAGCGTGATGGCAGATCACAACCCCTGCACCATCGTCGCCGTGATGCCCCCAGATTTCGATTTTCCCCACAACGTGGACTTCTGGTATCCTTCCCGCCCCGAAGACATGAATCGCAACGCCACCATCCGCGTCTACAGCGCGATCGGGCGTCTGCGCGCCGGGCACACGCTGGCCCAGGCGCGTTCGGAGATGGAAAGCATCTCCGGCGCCCTGGCCGCAGCGTTTCCCGAGGAGAACCGCGGCCTCGGTGTGCGCGTGGATTCTATGGACCACGCCATCTTCGGAAAGGCGCAACCGGCGCTCTGGGTTTTGATGGCCGCGGTGTGCTCTGCTCCTGCTCGCCGCCTGTGTCAACGCGGGGAACCTGTTGCTCAGCCGTGCCATGGACCGGCAGGGCGAAATGCGCCTGCGCGTCGCTCTCGGTGCGAGCCGCGGCCGCGTCCTGCGGCAGATGCTCGCCGAGGGTTTCCCCATCGGAATTCTGGGAGGCGCCGCCGGCCTCGTGCTGGCACGCTACGGAGTGTCGGCGCTGGTCGCCCTCGCTCCCGCGGACATCCCGCGCATCGCGCACGCCCAGGTGAGCGGCACGGTGTTGCTGTATACATGGCTGCTCTCGCTGGCCGCGGTTCTGATCTTCATGCTGCCCGCCGCGCTCCACGTTTCGCGTGAGGCGCCGCTCGGCCGCACACCCGCCCGCCGCCGCACGCGCGGACTGTTCGTCACCGCGCAGGTGGCCGTTTCCATGCTCCTGATCGTCGGCGCGGTCACACTGGCGCGCGGCTTCCTCGATCTCAACCGCATCGACCCCGGCTTCCGGCGCGACCACGTGCTCACTTTCCGCATCACGCTCTCCAAGCCCGAGTACGCCCAGCAGGAAGCGCGCAAGCGATTCTACGGCCAGCTCCTGGAGCGCCTGCGCGCGCTCCCCGGCGCGCAGTTCCGCCGCCGCCATTCTCCTGCGGCCGCTTTCGGGCACGGTGGGCTGGGACACCATCTTCACCGTGGAAGGCCAGAGCGCAGCCGAACAGACCGCCAATCCCGTTCCCAACTATGAGGCGATCAGCCCGGATTACTTCCGCACCATGCGGATTCCCATGCTCGCCGGCCGCGATTTCACGCCCCTCGACCGCACCGGCGCCGAGCGCGTCGCCATCGTCAGCGCCGCCCTGGCCCGCCGCTACTGGCCCGGCCAGAATGCCGTCGGCAAGCGCCTCAAACTCGTGCGTCCCGATGCCGTTGCTCCCTGGCTAACGGTGGTCGCGGTCGTCGCCGACGTGCGCTACCGCGAGTGGGAGACCTCGCGCTTCGATATCTACATTCCCTTCGAACAGCGCGCACAGCACCGCAGCGATTTCGTCGTGCGTACCTCGCAGGACCCGCTGACGCTCGCCGGCGAGATCCAGCGCGCCGTTGCCGCCATCGATAAAGACCAGCCGGTGAGTTCGCTCACCACCGTGGATTCACTGGTGGCCGAGACCTTCGCGCTGCCGCGCTTCAACCTGACCCTGCTCGCCCTCTTCGCGGGCTGCGCCCTGGCGCTCGCCATGGCCGGAGTCTTCGCGCTGCTCATGCACTCGGTAACGCAGCGGCTTCACGAAATCGGCATCCGCATCGCTCTCGGAGCGCGCCGCGCCGACGTACTGCGACTGGTGATCCTGGACGGAATCGCCTGGACCGCGCTGGGAATCGTCTGCGGCGTACTTGCCGCCACCGTCGCAGGCCGAGTCCTCTCCGGACTCCTCGCCGGCATGCGCCCGCCCGATGCCCCCACCATCCTCGCCGCCGCATCCGCCATCCTGCTGGTAGCCCTCGCCGCCAGCCTCCTGCCCGCCCGCCGAGCCTCGCAAGTCGACCCCATCCAAGCGCTCCGCCACGAGTAAATACGGGCCGCGCAGCGCTAGCCCATGACTCTCCGCTTCCTCCGCGTTCGATCTTTTCTTTGCGTTCTTCTCCGCGATCCGATCTCCGTGTCTCCGCGGCTCCGCGTCAAAGTGAGTGTCCCGCCCTACGCTCTCACTTCCGCAACAACGCATAATGCGGATCCAGCGTCACCTTTAACGGAGCCGCCTTCAGCGCCACGGTGAACGTCACCGGAACATCGGCCGACCGTACCCAGTGCGTCATCGTCCGTCCCCTGGCGATCGTAATCTCTACCGGCACCGCCGCCGTGAAATCCGCATCCACTCCGGATTGCGTCACCGTGCCCGTCAGCTTCACGTTGGGCGCCGCGCCCTTCACACTCCAACTCAGCTTGAGTGACGGGATGCCCGTTCCGTACACCCACTGTTCGAAGAAGCTCTCCAATTTCGGATCGTCGGATTTCGGCGGCAGATACTCTGCGGCCAGCAGGCGGAATTCTTCCGTCGTGATGTCCTTCCGGTCGTACCGCTTGCTGATCTCGGCCAGCAGCGCCAGGAAGCGCTGATCGCCCATCTGGCTGCGCAGCATCTGCATGATCCAGCTTCCCTTGCCGTACGTGATGGAGCGCCACGCGCGCGGTTCCTGCGACGTTTCCAGCCGCGTTCCCAGGACGATGGGGCCCGCCGAATCCACTACCTGGCCCGCTTCATTCTTCGCCAGCAGCGGCTGCGCGATAGCTGTCCAGCATGCTTTCCACGGAATGTGTGCCGCGGCGCTTTTCGAGGTACAGCAACGCGGAGTAGTTTGCCAGCGCCTCCATCAGCCAGTTGTCCCGGTAGGTCGCCGGAGTGACGCGATTGCCCCACCATTGGTGCGCTGCCTCGTGCGCCTGCAGCACGTCCTGAAAGAACATTTCGGACGTGGCGCCGGCCCCGCCGATGCGAGTGCCCGGCACGGATTTCAAGTACGCCAGCGTCGACAGGTAGATCAGTCCCGGGAAGCCCTGTCCGAAGGTGCCCGGGATCGGTGAGACGGTAAGGTGCGGCAGCGCGGGAGGCCCGAACCGCGAAGCCATGAACTCCATGGCCGACGCCACTTCGCCGGCGAATGCCTGCAGGTGCTCGATCGGGTTCGGTATGCGCTGCTCCAGCGGCGGCACTGCATCCAGCGGGTCGGTCCTTCGCCGCGAGATGCCCGTCGGAAACGGCGTGGGCAGAGCCATCGCGGGATTGTGCGCCTGCAGCGAGGGCTCCAGCTTGCGGTTGGCACACACGTCTACCACGTAGCCCCCACGCTCCACTTTCGCGTGCTCGTAATCGCCCAGGTTGAACGCCGCGATCCGAACCGGTGCGCTGATCCGCCGGCGCACCACTCGCGTCTCACCTTCCACGCGGTCGTACACTGTTTCCCCCGCACTCACCACGTCCAACTCCTTCGGAAAGTGAAAGGTGAGCTCGTAATTGGAAAACTGGTGCCCGCCGGCCGGATACCAGTTGCCGCGCGAGCTCACGTAGAACACATGGTCGCCCGCCTCGTGGATCACTTTGCCGGAATGGCGGAACTCGAACTCGTATTCGCGCCCCGCGTGCAGCGGCTCCGCCGGCGCTACCAGTACCTGATTGTTGCCTCCGTGCGCCAGATTCAGTCGCGTGCTTTCGGCCTGCAAAACCTCCGCCGCCACGCCGTCCACCAGCACGTCCGTCACCGACATCTCCCGCGCAATATCGAACGCCACCGCGGCCAGCGATGCGGCATTCACCTTCACCTTGACGCGCGTGGTCACGTTCAACGTGAGGTCGGGCGCCACCGTGGCATCGATCCGGTAATCGCCTGCTTGCGGGTCGCGGACCTTCGGTGTGGGATTCTTGCGCGAGGAGCGCGACGGGAAACTGGTCCAGGTGTCGAAATACAAACGGTTCTGGCGGGTAGTCAGTTGCCCGGCCAGAATCTGCTCGATGTTGTCCGGGTCGTAAACCAGGTCGAAATTACCCAGCTTGCTGCTACGGAACATCCCGGCGAAGATGCGGTCGGGCCGCGCCGCTCCGGCCATGAGGTCGAGCGTCAGCCTCACCTGATAGCTCGACCCCAGGTTGCGCAGCACCGGACCCCATTGTTCGTCCAGCACCGGAGCCATTTCCGGCGCCTTGCGATTCGCCGGATTGTTGCCCATCTGCGCGATGAGCTGTTCGTAGACATCGCCCGTGAACAGCAGCAGCCCGGCGCGTATGTGATCGTCCAGATTCGGCGAGCCGATAAAGGTAGCGAGCGAACGGCGTTCGGCGCGATCGGGCGGCAGCAGGATTACCTCGCCATCGCCGCCTTCTACATCGGCGGAGAACACCGCTGCTGTCCGCCGGCCTGCCACCGGCTTACTGAAGATCAGGTACCCGTCGGTAAAGTAGATCCGCAGGTCTTCTTTGATGAAGCTGAGATCGCGTACGCGGTAACACTCGCCGCGGTCGAAGCCGTTCTCGCGCACCGCGCGCGCGATATCGGCCGCCGTCCCCGCGAACACCGGGAGGGGGATCAGGCATGCCAGAGCCAGAAGCGTCCGCATCATGCTCTCAGTCTACCGATTGGACAGACCGTTGGCATCGCCACCGTGCAGTTAGCGTTACACTCAATATTCAACGCCCAAAGATCAGGCTCGGAGAATCAGGTGAAATTTCTCACTCTGCAACGCGAAGGCTGGGATGAACCCGGCGTGCTCAACGATGGTGAATTGATCGGTCTGAAGGGCGCCGGGTTCGACGACTTGCTCTCGCTGGTCGCCGGCGGCGCCGACGCTTTGGACCGCGTGAAGCGTTGGCTCACTCGTCCGCCCGGCAGCGAGCGCCGCAACCTTGCAAAGACACGCTTGCGCGCGCCCATCCCCAACCCGCCGAAGATCATCTGTATTGGCTTGAACTACCGCGATCACGCCGCCGAAGCCAAAATGGCGCTCCCCGAAGTGCCCACCGTGTTCGCCAAATACGCCAACACCGTGACCGGACACTTGCATCCCATCGTCCTGCCCAAGAACTCCGTCAAGCCCGATTACGAAGCCGAACTCGCGGTGGTCATCGGTAAACGCGGGCGTCACATCCCTGAAGCACGCTGGCGCGACTACGTCTTCGGATATACCATCCTCAACGACGTCAGCGCGCGCGATTTCCAGATGCAGACCAGCCAGTGGACAATGGGCAAGACCTTCGACACCTTCGCCCCTATGGGGCCCGTGATCGTCACTGCCGATGAGATCGAGGATCCGCACAAGCTCGCCATTTCGCTCACGCTAAACGGTGAACAGATGCAGAATTCCAACACGTCGAACCTGATCTTCGGTGTGCCCCAACTGATCGCGTTTCTCTCCAGCGTGATGACCCTGCAGCCCGGCGACATCATTTCCACTGGGACGCCGGCAGGCGTCGGTTTCGCCCAAAAGCCGCCGCGCTGGCTACGCCCCGGCGACGAAGTCGCCATCGAGGTGGAGGGCATCGGACGCCTGGTCAATCCGGTCGCGGCCGAAGCCTAGCTTCCTGCTAAAATTAGAGAGGCGTGCGCCCGTAGCTCAGTTGGATAGAGTGGCTGACTTCGAATCAGTAGGTCGGGAGTTCGAATCTCTCCGGGCGCACCAAACTCATCCCTCATCCCTTTTGTCAGCAGAACCCAGAAAGCCATCATCAGCGCGAGGCCGACGATTTGGCAGGCTGTGTCTCCACGCGGGACAACGGCAGCATGAATGGTGTGATCTCAAAGGGAAGTTTGTCACGCGCGGACAAGAGCGAGACCGGTTTGGCCTGCAGCAGGGAAATGTGATTGGTCCACGGATCCAGGCGGATTCGCGAACCGAGCGGTAGTGCGGCAATCTGGTCGAGCTTTTGCTCGTCCAGGGCTGGACCGGATTCCGCCAGCGACTGCAACCGCACCAATCCAGCGCCGCCGGCGATCTGATTCCCGAGATTCGCACGGATCAGGTTGGGGTATACCGGCGCACGGCTGGCCAGGGCCTTCAAGAAGAGGCCGGCGCTGCCCATCTTGTCCTTATACGGCGATTGCGCGAGCATGGCGAACGTCTTTTCGGCGGCGGCGGCGATCTGCTCCGGGGGACGAGTCATCTGCAGGCGGTTCAACAATTCCTCATCCGGCAGCATGGTGCGGTCGTAAAAAGCGAAGTGCGTGTCGTTGCGGTGGCCCAGGGCAATATGCGCCAGCTCCGCTGCCAGCGCGGTTGCCAGGCTGGCCTCGTCGGGCAGTACGTCCAACAATCCTCGGCTGATCACGATCGTTTGCCCCACCGAAAACGTTTCGAGCGGTGTGGTGAGCAGTACACGGCATTTCGCCTCGATTCCCAGGTTATTGCTGGCAATGAGGTTGTTGACCACGGTATTCAATACATCATCGACACCACCGGGCACAGCCAGGAGACCGGACTTCTCCAGGCGTTCTATGATGTTCGCCTCCGCCTGGCGCTCCCACGATCGCTGGCTCTCGAGCGGTGTGGTTTCCGCAGTAGGGACCCGGTCTTTGATGTCTTTCTCGGTTTCGATGGCAATCGACGTCAGTTCCTCCAGCCGGCCATTCTTGGGA
Organism: uncultured Solibacteraceae bacterium; assembly: GCA_963792055.1. Taxonomy (GTDB): domain Bacteria; phylum Acidobacteriota; class Terriglobia; order Bryobacterales; family Bryobacteraceae; genus Solibacter. The sequence continues at coordinate 54,862 of CAWBUV010000004.1, forward strand.
ATGTTATAGCCCCAGAGGCGGGTTTGAGCCTTAAAGCGCGGGAACCTCGGGGCAACCGTGGACGGCTTGGACTCCTCGACATAAATGAAAGCCGGGACCCATTCACCGGGTGCGACGTTGACTCGCCAGCTATCGAAGTGGAAGTAGAGGTGCGCCGCCGAACTGCGCGTATAAGTGCCGTTGAATCGGACGAGGTTCATGTCGCGATCCTCAACCCATATGCGGCCGATGAACTTGCCGACGGCCTTGGCGTCGGCCGGCGAAACATCGAAGACGAGGCAGCGCACTTCACCGAGGAATTCCCGGCGTACATAGTCGAAATGGTAGTTGGCAGTGGTGAAGCCCTCACCATCCGGCAGAATCATCTGGGCGAATCCGCCGGGTAAGAAGACCGGCGCCTTGCTCTTTAGAAAGCCCGGCCGCGAGCTTTTGCCGGAATCACTGCGTGCTACCAGCGGCACGTAGTTTAGTCCCTTGGCGAGTTCCAGGCGGCCCAGGAAATAGTGGTCGCGTACCCCGGATTCGGCCGCATCGGCGTCCGGGCTAAGCTCCTGAATGTAAGTTTCCAGCACCGCGCTCCGGGAACGGAGTTTCTCGACCACGTTCTGCTCCTGCAGCGTGATCCGCTCCAGTAGTTTTCCAATGGCAGCGCTCTCGCCCGCCGTCTGGGCCTGGACGACGCCAACGGCGGCAGGGAGAAAGATGAATAGCACTCGAAGCGAAGGAAGCATGTCAGTAAGCGATTTGAAATGAGATTCGGACCATGGCGACGGTGTCAACCGCACTCGCATTTTCCGTGGCAGGACGAAAACGGATCTTTGCCGCGGCCTCAATCGCATTTTGATCGAGTCCGTGGCCGAGTCCGTGAACGACTCGCAGGACGCGGAGAGTTCCAGAGGCGGTAAAAAGGACTTCAAGCACGACATCGCCTTCGATGCGTGCCCGCCGGGCCTCCTCGGTGTAATCGGGACGCGGCTTGAAGGTAATTTCGAGCGCTTCGGTCGCAACCTGTCGTTTGACAGCGGGCTGCCGCGTCGGATTCACGGCTACGGAGGAGTTGAAAGCCGAGCTAGTGGGTTTGGGTTTGGAAGCTGGCTCTGGCGGAGGCACAGCGGCCGCAATCCCGCCGAATCCCTTCGAAGCTGCGATCGAGCCTGTGCGGTGCGGGTTCGGGGCAGTGACGGCGGCGTCGAATCCGGCTGAGACCACCGACCCCGCCGGCGATCCCTGCCGCGAAGTGTCGGCGGGCACGGTACTGAAGGTGTCGCCCACGACCTGCAGTTTGCCTGTGACCGGGGCGGTGGCGACGGGGACGGCGCCGAATGAGCCCGTTCGTGGAGCTGCGGAATGCGCCGGCGACGGGGCGGCAGGTAGAGCCGATGCAAACGCGGGAGACCCAGGTGCGGGAGGCACCGCCGCAGGAACAGGTAGCGGCGGCTGAGCTACGGGCAGTGGCGGCTTGCGGGTAGTGGCAAGTTCCGGCGGCGTGGGCAGGTCCAGGACGGGCGCGGAAGGAGGCAACTTCGTGACGAACTCAGGAGGGCTCCACGCGAGCGGCGGACGGGCGGGCAGGACCAGGGACTTCGCCTTCCCCGGTACGGGGGGCGTGACTGGTTGGACGGCTGGTACGTAGAGCGTAGTTGCGGTATAGCGATTCAGGCGCGTTTCAATCGAGGCGCGAAATTGGAAAAGGACGATCAGAAGGGCGATGTGGATGGCGACACTTCCCGCCAATGAGCTTCCCCTCGAAGGTTGCGCGGACTGTGTTGCATAATCTTGAAGCACTATGGGGAACCGTTACTGACCGGAGCTCTGCAAAGACGTGGGTCTTCAGAACAGATTCACACGGGGAGCGGAGCGCGCAGCCAGGAAGGCGGTCTTGCAGACCGCGGCCACGCGATACAACGCGAGGGCAGCGACGACAGCGATGATATCATCGCGGACATCGCGCCACTCCATCATGCAGCCATACATAAGGTGTTGCAGGTACTCGAGGGAGAAACCCAAAATGCAGGTGGCGAGGACGACGTAGATTTCCTTGTAGCGGCTTCGCGAAAGAATAAGCAGGAGGAACGCCGTACCGACAAACGCCACCCAGTGAATTTGGCGGTGCAGGCCGGCCATGGTGGCGGGCCTGGCAGGCTGGAGGGACCCGATAATCAGAGTCAGGATCCAAGCTTGGGTGAGGCGGAGCAGGATCTGTTCGCGTTTTAATGGAGGGCCTATCATGAGCGGGTTGACGGAGGCACGGGCGACCAGCCGGTCGCGGACTAAGATTTCTCTGTTGGGCCGGTGGTTAAAGGCCTTTTGGCATCAGTAGGCCCCTTGACGCCGGAGGACTACGCCCACGGTCTTCGCGAGCAAATAGATGTCCAGCCAAACCGACCAGTTACGCACATAATGTACATCCATGGCGACCCGCTGCTCATAGGTTGTCTCGCTACGTCCGGAAACCTGCCACAACCCCGTGATTCCGGGTCTTACCTTTTGGTACAGCTCAAACTCTCCGGCGTACTTTTCGACTTCATGGTGCACGATGGGCCGAGGACCCACCAAGCTCATCTCACCCCGTATCACGTTCCAGATCTGCGGCAACTCGTCGAGACTGGTCTGCCGCAGGAACCTGCCGATTTTAGTCACGCGTGGATCGTTCCTCATTTTGTGGGAGGCTGACCACTCGGCTTGCCGTTCCGGGTGCTTAAGCAGACACTGCTCCAGTGTCTCCTCCGCGTTCTCCACCATCGTTCGGAACTTCCAAGCTCGGAATGTCCGCCCGCCTTCCCCGATGCGCAACTGCCAGTAGAACCCCGGCCCCCGCGAGCTTGATTTCACCAGAGCGGCGATGATAGCGAATGCCGGAAGGATTAACAGCCCACCCCCAAGGGCCAATCCGAAGTCCATGGCCCGTTTGATCCACCTTGACCCTTGGCCTAGAAGTTGCCGTCTTACCGCCAACCCGACAATTCCGCAACAATCCCGAACATACATTCCAGACCAGAGCAGCCCTAGTGATTGTGGGATCACGATGATCTTCTTGCAGTTCCACACGAGGCGCTCGGCATTGCGGACCCACTCCGTCTTCGCTCCGGACGGAACCACCACCAAGGCATACGGAATCGTTCCGCGAGCAACGCATTCTTCGGCACGGTGAGGCAAGCGCGTCCGGTCCGCATGGACAACAGCTACAACCCGAATGCCGATAGCGGGATCCGCCTGGATTCTTCGCAGGATTACGTCCGCTTCGTCCACCGGCCCAATCAAGATGGTCGGAATACCCCACCAGCTCGCACCCGGACACACCCTTCGGACGAGCCATCGGGCACCCAAGTCCAGCCCAACCGACAGAGGGACGGCGGCGACGAAGATCACGCGCGAGTAGGCACTGGCCTCCTTGACGAGGAACGTCGCCACCACCACGAGGGACATGCCTAGAGTAATCGCAATGGTGAGCCTCCGAAACTCCTCCACTGGGTTCAGCAGCACGCCGGGATAAAGGTCCATCACACGAATCAACAGAGGCACGATCGCCAAAAATGGAAGCAGACGAAGGTATTGGGGCCACAATGCCTCGCCCCCGACTGCGCTTCTCAAAACAACCATGATGGTGTATGCCGCCAGCACGGCTGCCGAATCCGCAAGGAAAAACGCCGCTGCGGTGGCACTCTCCGCAACCGGCGAATACGCTTGCTGTTCATCGCCGATCGAACTCAGTACAGATGCTGCACTCATTGATAACTTGTCCGATGATTCAAGATTGCTGGGATTAGAAAGGGGGCCGCAGTAAAGATGATTCGGCCGATTTACATGGCGGAGCACCCGGGCGCCGGTCTGCATGCATCCATCGCGTTCGTCGATGAAAAATATCTATTGCTTCAGTACAGAAACCGGTTGAACGGCAACCATAGATGAAAATATGCGTGAATAGACGAAGAGAGTTTCGTCCGTCATACGTTCTATTGAGAATCGGCGCGAGACCGCCAGTGCTTCCAGCGACATACGCATCCGGAAGGCGCTTTGCTCCAGCAGGAAACCAAGGCAGTGCGACATTTGCGAGACATCGCCGGCTCCAACGATGAACCCGTTGCACCCGTTGGTCACGACGGTTTCAACGCCCCCGACCCGCGTCGCCACCACCGGCACACCTGACGCCTGGGCTTCCAACAGTGTATAAGGCATCCCTTCGTAGTCGCTGGAGAGTAAGAAAATGTCAAAGCCCGCCATGAGGCCGACGGCCTCTTCCACTTCGCCCACCCACACAACCCGATCCGCGACGCCGAGGTCGTGGGCCTGCGATTTAAGTTCAGTCTCCAATGAGCCGCCGCCGACAATCGCGAGCCGGACGTTCAATCTCAGATTGGTCGGCAGCCCGGAGATGGCGCGGAGCACCAAATCGACGCGCTTTTGCTTCTCCAGGCGCCCTACACAGCCAATGACAGCTTGGCCTCTCGTGATACCCATCCGCGCGCGTGCCGCGGCACGAAGCCGCTCCGAACTCTCCACAGCTCTGACTCCATTCGGCACGACGAAAATCTTCCCCTGTGAAATTCCAAGACTTGCCAGATGGTCGGCCTCATACCGGGAGACTGCGATGATGGCGTCGGTATAGCGGCTAAGGGCGACCTCGAGGACCCGCACTGCGGGCCGCACCCACCGGGAAAGAGTGGGGCTCATAGTCAACGGAGCGTGTGGCGTATAAACAATAGCGCTGCCGGTGTTACGAAATCCCAGCCTGCCGATGAACCCCGCCTTCGTGCTGTGGCAATGGGCGATATCAAAAGGACCATGCTGCGCCAAATACTGGCGCAGTCGGGCGATCAGAAGGGTATCCTGGGGATGCGGCGAATGGCGCATCGGCATGCCCACCAGTCCGGCAATCCTGGGACGAGCAGATACCAGTCTCCGGCGGAACATGGCGTCAGTGCGCTCTGAGTTGTAGATCAAGTGAACAGAGATGCCGCGATCACTGAGCGATTCCGCAAGGTCCACAACATGCCGGCCGGCCCCAGCGCCAGCCGACTCAATCAATAGCAACACCCTCATGGCTGCTGCCGCCTGAGCTTGTACTGAATAACCACGTTGGTCGGTACAGCCAAACATGCAATCGTCCTCGCCATGCCCAGATAGGCTGTGACCTTGCGCGCGTCAAAGTACCTCGCCTGTAGCCGCAACCGCTGCCACTGTTGCGGTCGTCGCAAGCTTAACGTCAGTCCTTCGGGATTGAACTTCGTTGTGGTCAGGACATAAGGAAGTGACGCTACCCGGGCAATTCTGCATATGCGAAGGAAGAGGTCGTAATCCTCAGCCACCCGCATATCGACGTTGTAATATCCGACCTGTCTCATTACATCGACACGGATCGTCACGCTCGGATGCAGCAGACAATTGTTGAAGCGGAGTGCCTCGACAATATCATCATGGACAGTCGGTGTCCGGTGAGTATAAAGTATTCTGCCGCGTGAGTCTTCGAATTCAACGTCGGAACTGACCAGTCCAACGTCAAGGTTCGCGTCGAGAAATGCGCATTGCTTTGAAAGGCGGTCACTCGCCACCGTATCGGCTGCATCTAGCCGGGCGAGGTAACCATAGTCCTGCGCCAATATGTGCCGAAGGCCGGCATTAAGGGCAGACGTGATTCCCCGGTTCTCGGGCAGTCGGATTAACGTGAGTGTCCGTTCGCCGATCCTCGTAAACTCACGCCGGAACTTGACCGGGTCCAGACTGCCGTCGTCCACCACGACGATATCGGCGACTACGCGCTCGACGAGTATCGACTCAAGACTGATGTCGAGACCGGCCTGATCATTGTATACCGGTATTAAGTAACACACCTTGCGGCCTGTCATACGGAAGGACTTGTTGGTTCGTGTCAGAATCAAAAAGCCGGAGACTTACGCGATTCATGCACGGCGGACTCGTACACATCCAACAAGCTGGAGAGAGAAGCCTCTACCGAAAAGCTCTTCACCCACTGACGCCCATCGTCCGCCAGCCGGCCGTGCAATGCGCGAGACTCCAGGACCCGCTTCAGTTGAAACAGAAAGGCATCGTCGTCATCGGGCTCGAACATCACGGTCCTGTGGGAGGGGGCACACGCCTCTCGAATTGCAGGTAGATTCGAGGCAATTACTGGAAGCCCTGCCGCCTGTGCTTCCAAAGCTACGATTCCGAATCCTTCTTCTAAGGATGGGAAGACGAACACGTCGGATGCCATCAGCAGTTCCGTGATGTCCTCGAGACCGACCAGCATCGAAATGTCCCGGCGTTGTGAGGTTGCCTCTCTAATACGACTGAGTTCGCTACCGTGGGAACCCGCAAAGGCAAAGTGCGCGACCGCACCGCCGGCATTCAAGCGCTCCGCAATGCGAAGGATCTGTCGGTGATTCTTATGGGCCGCAAACCGGGCCACGTAGGTGACGAGCGGAATACCGGTTGGCAGGCCAAGGCGGCATCGGACCTCATCTCGATTGCAGTTCCTTGCGAATGCTGTTAAATCAATTCCGTTGTAAATGATTCTGCGACAGGGCATCTGACACCTGGTTTGTGCAATCGCTGCGTCCAGGCTGGTCTGGGAAGGGGTGAGGAGATGCGTAGCACTGCGCCGGAGCAATGCAAACATCAGGTTCCGGTAGATCGCGCGTTTCCAGGTTGGGGGCTTGAGGTCTTCCGCCGGATGCACGTGGGCGATTCGGACCGGTATCTTGAGGTGGTGGCCAATTGTCAGCACCACGCCCGTATAATAGTGTACATGGCTGTGCAGAATGTCGTACGGGCCATGTTCGGCGTAAATAGTCTTAAAGTTACTGAAGTACTGGTAGGGCCGGCGGTACCCCAAACACGGCAGAACCCGGCACCCCAACTCTTGAAAGTCCTGTGTATAGGCCTCAGCTTTTTCAGAATCGACCAGAATGTCGATCTGAAAGCGCTCCCTATCGATGTTCTTGGCAATGTTGAGGAGCCAGGTCTCCGCCCCTCCACGGTTCAGTCCACCCATCGCAGCGAGTATTCTCACTGGGCGCCTGAGCCGTCGGCCATCGCGGTTGTCATATCTGTCTGAGTCATCGGTTCGGCCTCGCGGCGGGCGCGATATGCCTCAACCGCTCATGTCGGGTTGTTGCTACACTGGCCGCGTAACCAAGAGTCACCAGAAAGCCGATATTAATTCCGGTCCCTATGGATCCAAAGACGCCTTCCGTCATAGAGAGCATCCAGAAAGCAACCGTTACCAGCAATGGACCCTGCGACGAATCGTAATCTACGGTATCGTCTTTACAGAGAAGGAAGACGTAATAGAAGGACTGCCCGCAGAGCACTACCAACATAACTGCCGCCAAAAGACCGCGCGTACCAAGTATATGCAAGAGACTATTATGAGCGCCCAGGCCATTGGTGTTATCTGTAAAAAACTGTTTGCCGTGCCCGAACATATTAATGTTCTCGAGTGCAAGCCTCCAAATACCTTCACGCCCGCTTAACAGTTCTCCTCTATCGATTGCAGACGAGTTCTTCTCGATAAGTTGCTCGAGCACCTGCCTTCCCTCGTCGGAAGACGCAACGAATCCACCAATGGCGAGTATGCAGGGTATCAGGATTGTCAAGCCTTTTACCCTCATACGTCGAAAACGGCCCACCGATATGATTAGGCAGGCTGCGATCGTCAGGATGGAGGTTCTGTGCGAGGAGAGGATGATGAGGGAGATCGTGGCCATAAGTACCGTGGTCAACAACAATACGCTTCCAGCCTGACGGGGGAGTCGCTGCAGCGCTGGCGGAATGGCGAAAATAACAAGTATTCCTGCCATCAGGCTGAGCATGCCCAGTTGATTTGGATCGCCCAGAAGACCTAGGTATCGAAAGTGAAGCGCCGGATCGTAAGCCAGGGACGTGGCAATGATTGCTGCATGTGAGATCGCGAGCGCCCAGAGTAGGGTCTTAAATCCCGCGTAACGTAACGCCATGGATCCGCAGACGAAGAGGCATAGCGGAACGCCGAAGCCTAACCAGAGAAGCTCAACTGAATCCTCGGTAAGTGTGTGATTCAGCGTTGAAGAAAGCCCACAGAATAGAGCGAACGCCCCCCAGGTAAACAATAAGGGTGGTGGAAGAGATGGAAAAACCCGGGACCAGTAAGCTCCGGCAAAGCAGATTAACAGGAGACTTCCTAACCCGATACCTGCGTATCGAAGCGCCATGAGTTCAGGTGCGATCGGTCTGTACGCAGAGGAAAAGAACAACAAAGAGGCGGATACCAGTAATAACGTAAAAATGGCCGTGCAGGCGATGCATACTCCCCTGGTTGCCAGTGGCCTACTGCGCCGTACACCGCTCCCTACCCTATTCCGCCTGTGCGAGGAGTGGCGTGTTTCCGTTAACGTGGGAAATGTGCGAGAGGAATCAGCGGAAACCATATTCTGTTCGTTCTTTCCCAAAGGAGTTCGGCTGTCCGCCTTCTGGGACGGCAAGCATCGTTGGACCACGCGGCCGCGGGGCCTCGACACTGCCTGTATTATCCGTAGGTCGGCCCGCGAGCGCTGACCCGGACGTCAGTCAAAGACGGCCGAAGCGGATTTCGCGAAAAATGGGCCGAGACTCGCCTCACTCACTGCTTCAGTGGCGGCAAACTTCGCGGCACGGGATCGAAGGCCACGTGCCGTTGCAGTGAAGCTGAGCAGGTAGAGCAACAGGCCAACAGTTGTTGCCGTACACAGCGTGATTGCCGCCCCCAAACCACCGTATCGAGGAACGGAACAGTAGCAACCCAAGGCCGTCACGGCGGTCATCGCTCCACAGGCGAAGGGCTGAAACATGAGGCGGCGCGACGCGGTTGCGGCGTAGCCGAAGACGGAAACCAGATAGGAAACCGCCGCTGCCAAGGCTAACCAGATGAACGTTTGGTTCTGTCCCGCATACTCGCGGCCAAAGACAAGCCCAATCAGTCGATCGCCTGCTGCCAGTACGGGGACGAGAGTCGCGGCGCCAAGTCCGCCCGCGATTAGGAGGAAGAACAAGAAAGTTTGTTTGAACCTTCGCCAGTCATTGTTATGGTAATGACGGGCCAGACGGGGTAGAACGGCATTACCGAGAGCCATCACTACCAACATGCCGGCGGACTGAATCGTGGCAAGGGCGGAGAACAGGCCCAACTGACGCGTGCCCTGATAATGCTGCATGAAATAGCGCGGCAGATTGGCGTTTAGGGAAATCAGCATCATCGTGACGCCCAGGGGCGCCGCCAGGCGTACCAGGCCTGAGAGCGCTCGGTGGTCCCAAACTGGCCGGCCATCGCCTAGGGCGCAGAAACGGGCCGCACGCGAGTCATACGCCGCAAGCAGTAGTAGCCAGACTAACATCATCGCCGTTACGCCAAACACCAGGCGATGCGTAATATAGAGCGTTCCGCCAAGTGCCGCCAGTGACCCAAGACCCTTGACGATCATCGATTTTGCGATTCTGCTCATCTCCTCGTGATGCTGCAGTAAGCCAAAGTAGATGTCACTGATGGATTCGATCGATTTAGCCATCGCCACAATCAGGATGACCGACAGAGTGTCCTCCCGATAGCGGCCGGCAAGCGTCCAGATGAAGATCATCGCGAAGGCCACGACACTGCTCAGATAACGTATTGCCAGGTAGTGGCCGAATTGGAAACGTTCGTGGCTATCGGTAGCCTGGACGACGCGGAGTTGCAAATTGCTGAAAAGGATAATGGGGGCGGCGATTGCCTGGGCTAAGGCAAAAGTTCCCACCGTTTGGGGATTGCCGAGCCGCGCGATACAAACCAACATCAGCCACTGACAGCCACCGTAGACAACATTTCCTATCAACACCCAACTAAAATTGAATCGCAGCGAGCGGGTGAGTTGCGGTCGATCATGAACGGTAGTGTGCGGCGGATCTATGGGCATCGTAGTTCTCATCTTGAGCGCTGGAATGTCTTAGATCCCGTTTCGGACGATCACCGTCTGAATCGTCTGGTTGATGCCAATCGGAACTGTCAATAGATTCTCAACGTTTAACGAGAATGGTGGTTCGTCCAGAAACACGCCAGAGTTCTTGGATAGCCTGATGTCTGGGCCGTGCGGCTTGTCGAGGTTGAAGTGCTCCGGAAAAAGTGGGATGTGCTCGCTGATGATAAGATACCGATATTTTTGTACGTTGCGAAGAACTCGTTCGATTTCGGCGTTGGAAAGGTGCTGCAGTACCTGTCGAATCAAGCACAGGTCGCCGTCAGGGGGAATCTGGTCCACGATATTGAGATGTCGAAAGGAAGCATTGTCGGAGCCAAAGCTGACGTTCAACTGGTCAATCAATGACGGTACGATATCGACACCAACATATTTGTATGAGGGAGAGCAGATTCGCCGGCCCACTCGGAAGTCGCCGCACCCAAGGTCGACGACTGTGGCCAGAGCGTGAGTCGTCATAAAGGCGCGAATCAACTCGCAGTAGTTGTCTGTGTTACTGTCATCGGACCCAGGGCCGGAGCAGAATTCTCCGCGTCTGCCTCCCCACTGATTGTCTGCATAGATTTTGTCAAAAGTTTGCTCGAGAGTCAGTGTGGAGAAGGTCCGATGGACTCGTGAAAGTGCCCTCCGCAAGCGCAGTTCCTTAATCACTGACGGCTCAAACGGTCGCAAAAAGTTCTTCAGTGGTCGCGGTAGCATCAGACGTTGGTTGTGAGCCTCTAACAGGGTGAGCGTATCCATTCAGGTAGCAGGTCGCGTGGAGCTCGCGTCCGTTTGCCGCACCTACTCCTTCGTCGCCTTATAATATTTCGAATAATACTTCCCGTAATACCCGTAGTTGTAATAGCGATCGCTCATATCCTCACGCACCTCATTCAGCACAACACCGATCACGTTCGTCTTAATCCGCTTAAGACTCTTCACCACGCTTTCCAGCGCCCGCCGATTCGTCTGCCCCGCCATAGTGATCACCACCACGCCATCCACCACTGCAGCCATCTGCAGGGGCTCTGCGAACCCAAGCAATGGCGGCGCGTCCACGATCACCAGGTCATACTCCTTCTCGGCCTCACCGAGAACGATGTCGAGAACGCTCCCCAGGCGATCGGCGGCGCGGCGTGATGCCGGGCCGGCGGTGAGCACATCGAGATCGGGATAGGTGTCCGATTTCTGCAGCGCATCGCGCCACTCCACGTCGCCCGCCACCACCATCGACAGGCCCCGCTCGTTCGGCAGTGCCAGCCGGCTCTGAATTCCCGGACGCCGGAGGTCGGCATCGATCAACAACGTCTTACGGCCCTGCAGGCTGTGGGCGATTGCGAGATGCACCGAGGTAGTAGTCTTGCCTTCGCGCGGAGTGGCCGACGTCATCAGGATCGATCGCGGCCGGCGGCCGAGGTCGGACAAGAGGATGGAATCGCGCAGCGTCCGGATAGCCTCTTCAAAAGCCGCGGCCTGATCGCTGTGATGCCCGTGCTTCACGACCGCGCCGGCCGCATTGCTGTTCGTGGCGACCGGCAGCAGCCGGTTCCGCCACGACTTGACCACCGGCAGCGAACCGAGGACTTCGGTATGTAGGCTCTGCTGGATCTGCTCGGGATCGCGGACCGTGTTGTCCAGAACGTCCGCCAGGACGGCGGCGCCCACTGCGAGCAGAGTGGAGAACAGGAAAGCCAGCGCGCCGTTCAGCGGAAGGCTGGGGAAGACCGGCAGCAGCGGCGGACGGGCCGAATCGGAAAGGCGTATGGAACTGTTCTGGAAGCTGGAATTGATGCCGGCCTCCTTGATTTTTCGCACGAGTTCATCGTAGAGGGTCTTATCCGCGTCGGCCTCCCGCTTGAGGGCCTTGTATTCGAAGGAACGGGCGTTGAGGTGGTCGAACTCGTCCTTGGTTTCCGCCACGGCCTTCTTGAGCATGCCCTCGCGATTCGCCGATTCCTGGTACTCCAGGCTGACCCGCTGCGTAATATTGGCGCGCAAGGAAGCGAACTGGTTTTCCAGTTCGGTCACCTGAGAGAGCGTCTTCTGGTATTCGGGATGGCTTGCCCCGTATTGCGATTTCACGCCGGCAAACTTCTCGCGGGCCTCATCCAGGCGGTCCGCGAGTTTACGCAGTTGCTCGCCCTGCGTGGATGCCTGGGCCGCTTCGAGTGAGCCGTTCTTGACCGAATCGTACGCGGCCTGCTTGCGCACCCGGTCGCCCTGGGCGTTGGTGAACTCGGTATTGAGCTGCAACAGGCGGGAGGACAGGATGCTGGTCTTCTCGTCTGGGTTGATGACGCTCAGATCCTTTTCGAACTGCGCCAGGGCGGCGGAGGAACGCTCCATCTTGGCCTTTAGCTCATCCATCTGCTTCTCCATGAATGCGGCGAGACCGGAACTGGCGCGGAAACGCAGATTGTAAGTGTGCCGGATGTAGCTGTCGGCAATTCCGTTCGCTACGTCGGCAGCAAGGTCGGGATTCTTGGAACGGTAGCTGATCAGCAAAAGATACGTATTCGGAGGACGCGTGACCTTGAGATTCTTGAGGACCACGGGGGCGTTCTCGACCCGCGCGCTCGGGAGCTGCGGCTGTAGACGCGAGGATTCGACGATCTTGAAGCGTTGCACCACCGGGCGCAGAACGGAATCCGACTGGATGGTTTTCACTTGCGTCGCAAGGAACTGATCGGCGTCATTAGGAGCCATGCGCGCGGCGTCCTGACCGATGACGGCGGGCGGCGCCTGCCGGTCGACATCGATAGACGCGGTAGCTTCATAGATCGGAGTAAGGCGGGAAGAGACAACTATCGTGGAGGCCACGCACACTACGACAAAGGCGAGGATCCGCCACTTGTGGCGGCGAAGGATCCAAAGATAATGGGACAGCGGGACGACCGGCTCTTCAGCTTCCGGTTGGGCATACCCGTAGGAGGGCTGGAGCGGGACGTATTCGGGCACGGCCGGAACGTAGGGGCTGGGCTCCGGAGCGGGAAGTGCCCGCAATAGTTTTTCTGGATGCATGGTGGGTATCAAGGGACGTGTGTAGGACGGAAATCTTTAGCGAGTGTAGATAAGGGCGGTAGCGCCGGCCGTTCCGCCGAATAGAAGGATCTTTTCCAGCGCGGCCATGCCGATGCGTTTGCCGCGATTGTCGGGAATATAAAGGATGTCGTTCGCCGCGAGCGCCACGTCCGGAGCCTGCCGCTTCATGATTTTATCCAGCGGAACGGAAATCTCGTTCTTCGCGCCGGCGCCCTCACGGCGGTAAATGAAGGCCTGTTTGTTGGCGAACGGCGCCAGGCCTTCGGCGAGCGCGAGCATCTGCATAACCGTCGTATCGAAACCATCCTGGACGGGAAACGAACCGGACTTTCTGACATTGCCCATCACGTAGATCTTGCCGATTTCAGGAACGCGGATCTCCTCGCCGCCGATTAGAGTCACATTGAGGGCCGGATCGGCGTCTTCGAAGAGGCTGCGAACGGAAATGCGCCGCGTGAGCATGATCGACTTGCCCTCGGAGGTATTCTGCGGGCTGCTGATGAGAATTTCGCGGCCGGCATCGCTGGTGAGACCCTGGGCACGGGCTATCGCCTCCAGCAGCGTCGTCGGACCTTCGGCTTGAAACACGACCGGCAGCTTCACGCTTCCGGACACGCTGATCGGGTGGCTGTGGTACTCGGCAATCGTTACGGTGACCACGGGATCTACCAGAATTTCTTCTTCCCGAAGGGCTGCGCTGATGGCCATTTCCAGATCTGCGGGATACAGGCCCTTCGCGGTCAGGCGCTGCTTAAGCATGGGAAGCGCGAAATAGCCATCCGCGCCCACACGGATCGTGCGGCTTAGCTCCGGGGCATCGTAAACCGAGACGGCAATGAGATCATTCGCGCCCACCGGCTGCGAGGGCAGGTTGTCTGCGGAGTCGGGGACGGCGGCGCGTCTGACGGGCTGGGCCAGGGCATGCCAGTTGAAAACCCAAATGAAGTGGAAGATAAGGACTAAGATGCGCATACGCACAGTGATTACTCCAGATTTACTTTTGCTCGACATGAGCGCTTACGCCGGAATCTGTGAGAGCGTTGAACAGCCGCGCCATGGCCTCTTCGAGAACGGCGAGACGGCGATCGAGCGAAGCCAGGTCGTCGACCCGCTTCTCGCCATCGCCCATTCCGGCGCTCAGTACCATTTTTCGAGCGAAGGCCGAAAGGCATCGGGCTCCGTACCGGTCGGACGCATCCTTTAACTGCTGAAACTCGTCATCAGTCACCCGGAAGTTTACCAGGCGACTTCGAACCTTCTGCATGAGATGAGTTCCTCTTTTGTCTATGGGGAGGTATTGGCTGCCGGCAGAAAGATTGCGGCCATCGGCTCTAACACGAACAAAGACAAGCTTCGCCATTCCGGTCACATTCGCCGGTTGCTTTCCCGTGGCATGAGGGAAGTTGAGGATAAGCCCAACAACGGCTTGCTCGCGACGATTGGAAACAATCAATCTCGAGAGACCTTGGAACGGCCTTACCTATAAAACAAGCGTATTGCTTTTGATTACCGAGTGGAATTACGGACTGGATATTCTCAAATTTTCAAACTTCACTTTATCCCGGATATTTTCGGGAAAAATACGCAGCATGAGATGCGGCCCGCAGGAATGTCACAAGGATGGGATGTGGGCGGGACTAGCCGACGGAGCCGATGCAGTCGCGGTCGATTTCCGCCGCCACCGAACGCTGCAGCAAATCCACCGATACCACGATGCGCAGCGACCCTTCTTCGGCGCGCACCACAAAGCCATGCACGCCTGCCAGCGGTCCCCGATCGACCCGTACGCGCTGCCCCGCCCGCAGGTAGGGCCAGGGCACAAGCACGGGCCTGGCATCCACCAAAGTTCTGAGGTTGTCGATCTCGCTCTCGCTGATCGCCGCCGGCGTCTCGCCGATACCCAGAATCTGTTTTACACCCGTCGATTGCAATACGCGCACGCGATCGCGCATCAGAAAGCGGCTGAACAGATATCCGGGAAAGAGCGGCACGTCAACCACTTTCGTGCGATCGCTCCATTTGCGTTTGACGTGGCACAGCGGCACGTAGATCTCAAACCCGCGCTGCAACAATTCCGTGGAGGTCCGTACTTCCCAGCGGGGCGATGTTCTGATGGCAAACCAGCGCGGCATAACCAGCTATATAAGAAAACTTACGAGAGGATTTGTAATCAAAACAACCTACAATGAGTATACACTCGACGTGCGACAAAGTAATCCGCCGTGTAGTGCGGCTAAATCAATGGTAGATATTCATAGCCATATCGTTTGGGGACTGGATGACGGCGCCACTGACATGGAGCAAAGCCTGAGTATGCTTCGAGCGGCGGCGGAAAGCGGCACCACCGATATTGTCGCGACGCCGCACTCTAACGCCGAGTTCGTCTACCAACGCGATCTGGTGGACCAGCGGATTCGCGAGCTGGCATTGCGGACGGAGGGCAGGCCGCGCATTCACCGGGGCTGCGACCTCCACCTGAGCTTCGATAATATCGATGACGTCCTGCAGGGCTTAGGCGATTATTCCATCAACGGCACGCAGTATCTGCTCGTGGAATGCCCGGATTTCCACGTGGGGAAGCATACCGAAAAGGTGTTGCAGCGGCTGATGGACAGCGGAATCGTGCCGGTGGTGACGCACCCGGAGCGTAACCCGGTACTGCAGCATAAGTTAAGCCGTGTGGAAGAGTGGGTGGAACTGGGCTGCCTCGTGCAAGTGACGGCGCTTTCGATTAGCGGCGGCTTCGGCCGTCGTGCCTGCAGCGCAGCCGGCCGGTTGCTGGAGCGAGGCCTGGTCCACGTGGTGGCGAGTGACGCCCACGATCCGGAATACCGGCACGCGCGCCTGGATGAAGCCTACCGGATCGTGAAGGCCCGCTACGGAGAAGAGGAAGCGGACATTCTGTTCACACATAATCCGCAGGCCATCATCGATGGCATTAACTTAGCGGGCGGAAAGCAAACTCGCGAAGACGCCGCGAAACAATGGTGGCAATTCTGGCGCGCATCGAGTTAGAATGCGGCTGAAAGTGGAGTTTCATGCTGTGTCCCAAATGTAAGATCGGTACGGCGCATCGATCCCACCGGGTTGGACTAAGAGAGCGTCTCACAAGTATCGTAGGTTACGTTCCGTACCGCTGCCGCCAGTGCAGACATCGATTTCTTAGGTTCCGATATTCGCTCCGCGAGCCTGCGGCGCCGCCTGCGCGGGGCGCCGAGAAGGAGATAGCCGCTACTCGAGGCTCCTTGCGCCGGAGACAGAGGCGGCATGAGTTGGTGCTCTATGGTTCCGCCCTGGCTGTCTTCGTAGTCATTCTTTACTACTTGACTCGCGAGCCGTCGATGGGCGGCTGAGAGGCGGGTTTCAAAGTTACTTTTCGCAAGACCAGAAATCCTTCCAGGCGGGTGGTGCCGGGCGCACGGTGATAAGTCAGCGCCAACCGCGCCAGACGGCACGCCTCAGGCGTCCCGAATGACAAGCCGCCCGGTGGCATCGGCGTCAGAGGCAGGCACGGCGACTTCCCCAAGTACCGCGCCGTCGCCGCTGGTCATCCGCCAGGCGATGCCCTTTGCGTTGGCGAGGCCCGGCGTGCGATACACGAAGTTCAAATCGTATGCCACCTGGCTGCGAACCGCGACCAACTGCACCAGGGCCTCACAATCCTCACGCTGGCGCCCGGAAAACGTCACGCGCAGACCGTGCGACTCGTCCGCTCGCGAAAAGCTGATGCCTTCCACCACCGGAAAGCGCCAGTCGAATCCCCGCGATGTGGGCGGCGCCGCGAACTCGCTGTTCACAATGAGCTGCTCCCCCTCGCCTGTGGACGTGCGCGACGGGGCTCTTCCCGCATCCGCCTGCCGGTTCCAGATTTCCATGGCCTCGTCCACGCGCCGCGCCTCCAGCAGGCGCTCGCAGGCCTGCCAGAGCAGCGCGGTATCCACGTCCCGGTTCTCCTGCAACAAGCGGCGTACGGCCGGGGCGATCAAATCCACCCGGTTTTGACCCAACAAATAAGATAGATACCCGGCGTGCACATCTGCGTTTTGAATCTGCAGGCGGTCGATCAGCTTTCCATCCTCCTCTACCCGTCCACACAGACGAAACAATGGCTGCGTGTCGCCATAAACCCTGTCCGCGGCTTCCTTGGCCCAGCGCCAGAATTGGGCAGTATCGCCCCGCCGAAAATAGTAGTTCGCCAGCGTCCAACGGGGCAGGAACAGATGATCCGCTTCAGCGGCCTGCAGCAGATACCGTGCGGATGTGGCAAGGTCGCCCTCCGCCTCGGCCAGCAATCCCAATTCGATGCGCGAGCGAGTATCCCACGGATTCACCGCCACAGCGTGCAGAAGCGCCGCTTTGGCCGTTTGCGGATCATCGCCGGACGCCAGCCACGCCAGGCGCGCATAAGCCTCCGATTGGTCGGGCGTAAGCGCAATTGCCTCATGCGCCGCGCCCAACGTTTCCTGATGCATCCGGTAATCCGCCGCTCCGGCGCGGATCGACCATAGGGAAACCGCGATCAGCCCGGCCATGGCCGCAACGGCCGGTACGTTGATCCAGCGTGAGGGCGCCTGTCTCCCGAGCTCTTTGTAAGCATTCATCGTCTTACAAATACTTTTTTCGACATTTCCCGGATCGGCGGGAAACTAATAGAAAACGTTACTGGATTGCAGCTATGTGTAATGCTATATGTCGCTCCAGCAACGTCTTACAACAGTATTCCTAAGAAATAAGCCTTTCTTATTGCAACCAGGTCATGATACATTCTAACTGAGGATTCAGATATCTGGCACCTAAAATGTTTAAATCTGTGATGTTTCTAATTGCTGCCGGCTCGCTACTGGTTGTTTCAGCGGCCGCCCCCTCCATCGGGTTTGTCAAGTCCGCCGGAGAGTTCCGCGTGGACGGTTCTGCCATTCGCGGCAACGGCACTGTCTTTGAAGGCGCTCTGGTGGAAACGACTACCGCGCGATCGGTCATCCAACTCGCGGACACCCAGATCACGCTGGCGCCGGATTCGCGGATTCGCGTGTATCGCGACCGCACGGTATTGGAGAAGGGCTCCGAGTCTGTCAAAGACGGCACTCGGCACGTTGTGGAAGCCGCCACACTGCGAATCACTCCTTCCGCGCGAGGTTCGGTAGTGCAAGTCGATCTTACCGCTCCCACCCGTGTAACCGTAATGGCGACCGGCGGAGCTGCCGAAGTGCGTAATGCCACCGGAGTGTTGACTGCCAGTCTGCGGTCGGGGATGGCCCTGGCCTTCGATCCTAAGCTGCGGCGGCTGCCGCGGTGAAGATGACCGGTGTCATTGAATCGCGCAGCGGCGCCTGTTTTCTGACCGACGAAACCACCAAAGTCACCGTGCAGTTATTGGAAGATGCCGAGGTCACTAAGAATGTGGGAAAGAAGGTTGACATCACGGGCTCGGCCATTCCCGGATCGACCCCTGCG
This sequence comes from uncultured Solibacteraceae bacterium, assembly GCA_963792055.1. Lineage (GTDB taxonomy): Bacteria > Acidobacteriota > Terriglobia > Bryobacterales > Bryobacteraceae > Solibacter. Next base: position 73,302 of record CAWBUV010000004.1, read on the forward strand.
GGCGGCGCTTCTCAACTGGTGCGCACGGTCACCGTCAGGCCGGTGAACAACAACAAGAAGGTGGCTGCAGCCGCCGGCGGAGCCGCCGCGGCAGGCGGGACGGCGGCGGGTGCCGCCCTTTCCGGAGCTGCGGTGGCCGCCATTGTTGGCGGTGTGGCCGTCGCTGGAACCGTGGGAGGCCTGGCCGCAGCCGGTACCTTCAGCAGCAGTTCGTCGATCAGCGGAAAGTAAGGGTGAAAATGACAGGAACGGTTGCAGGCGTGTTCCGAACTCTGCCGCAGCCGTTCGTCCTGTCCGTTAGTGAAGAATGCAAGTACCCCTCGCCGCGCTCTTTTTCTTTGCCATCCTGACGCTGTGGGTCCCCGGATACTGGCCCGTCACGGTTTTTCAGGTCGGAATCTTTGCGCTCGCTGCGATCGCCGTTTGGCGCGCCCGCCTCTCGCCCCCGGCCTTTGTCTGGCCCATCGTCCCACTTACCTCGGCCCTCGTGCTGGGAGTCTTCCAATGGATCACGGGCCGTACCGCTTACGCCTTCGATACCAGACTGGCAATCCTTCGTTGGGCCACGTTCCTGTCGGTCTTCCTGATCGGCATCTCCGTCTTTCGCGACCGTGCGGCTCACCGTTGGTTTCGTTCCGCGATCCTCTGGTTCGCCTTCCTGGTTTCCATTCTGGCCACCGTCCAGACATTTACTTCCAATGGCCGGATCTTCTGGCTCTTCGACGCCCCGTATGTCGCCGGCTACGTCATGGGTCCCATTCTCTACCGCAATCACTATGCCGCGTTCATCGAAGCCGTGCTGCCCGTCGCCCTCTACCTGGCGGTGCGCCGCGAGCGCGACTCGCTCCTCTATTCCGGCATGGCCGCCATCATGTACGCCTCCGTGGTCGCGCTGCTCCTCCCGCGCCGGCACCGTCCTCACCACCTGTGAAGTCGTCCTCGTCCCCTTACTCCTGTGGGCTCAACGCCGCGCACCTGCCCGCACAGTCGCCGTAACCCTACTCCGCATGGGACTCCCGTTCGCGCTCTTTACGCTCGTGGTCGGCTGGGAATCCGTGTGGAGCCGGTTCTGGATGCCTGACCCGATGGCCGTCCGCCGCGAACTGGCATGGTCAACCGTCCGTATGGCCGCATCGCATCCGTGGCTCGGCACCGGCCTCGGTACCTGGGCAAGCGTCTATCCGCGCTATGCCGTTTTCGATATCGGGTTGTTCGCCAACCAGGCGCATAACGAGTGGCTCCAGTGGACCGCCGAAGGAGGTCTCCCCCTTGGTGTCATGCTGGCCACGCTGTTCTTCTGGTCCCTGCGCCCGGCGTTTCGTTCCGTGTGGGGCTTAGGCGTGGTCGCCGTATTCCTCCACGCGATTGTGGACTACCCGTTCTCGCGTCCGGCACTCGGCTCGTGGGCCATCGTGATCCTTGCGCTGCTGGCAGTTACCGGCGCGAAATCACAGGATTCCGAATCGCCAGAGCTTCCGTGACGGAGTCTTTCCCCGGATTTGCCACTCATTTCTTATATAAGTAATGCCTTATTATCCATTGCCATCGTCGATTTCAATCAGACACTCTGGTATGAAGTAAAGGTGAGACGGCTCTCTACCCTCCCCATGCTGGTAATGCTTGGCGTCTTCGCCTGCCGCGCCACCATCGTTCCCCGCTTGTCGCTGGAAGAGATGGTGGCTCGCTCGGAGACAATTGTCTCCGGCCATGTCACTCGCGTCTGGACCGCCTGGGACAGCCCGCACCGCTTTATCTGGACTCACACCGAAATCCTGGTAAGCAATGTCGCCAAGGGCAATCGCAGTGAGAAGGTGGTGGTCAGTGAACCGGGCGGTGTCATCGACGGTGTCGGAATGCAACTCGCCGGAACCCCCCGCTATACACCTGGCGAGCAGGTAATGGTCTTCCTGGAGCGCATGCCGAACGGCTACCTGCGCACCGCCGGCATGGGGCAGGGAAAGCTCTCCCTCTCGCCCGATGGCCGGGTACATCTCACTCACTCGGGGGCCGATTTCTCGAGTCGGACGATCACCCCCCACGGAACGGCGCTGCAAAGCCTCGATGCCGCGGACGCAAACCAAGTCCGGCGCCGCGTGACGATGCTTGTCTCCGGCGCAAGTGGGCGTGCCCGATGACCCTTCGACTGCTTGCACTCCTGTGCGCCGCCGGCGCCGCCTGGAGCTACGTTCCCCGCGACCCCATGGGCGCCAATCTTCACCGCGTCGACGCATCGAATATCCAGTTCCTGGTCAACCAGAACGATCACCGCGGGCCTTGCCAATGCCGATGGGCGGGTCTGGATCACCGGCGATAGCGATCCCGTGAAAGCGATCGATGCGGCACTCGCCACATGGTCCGGCGTCACCACCTCCGCGGTGAGATTTCTGGCGCAGCAGAGCACTCCAGCCCTGAACAACGCGAGTGATCGCCGGCACGTGATGGTCTTCTCCGACACCCCGGACATCCGCAGCGTACTGGGTGACGCGGTGGCCATCACCGCCATTTATTACGTCGTGGCGGACGGCGCCATTACCGATACGGACATCATTTTCAACCCCAAGTACACCTTCTCCACCACCTTCGCCGCCGATACGATGGACCTGCAATCGGTAGTGACGCACGAACTCGGACATGCCCTCGGCGCCAACCACACCAATGTGCTCGGCGCCGCCATGTTTCAGTCCGGCCTTGCCGATGACAACTGTCAGGCCTCGCTGAGTTCGGACGATATCGCGTTCGTCAGTTCTCTGTATCCGGCCATCGGAGGGAACGGATTCGCTACCGTCGCGGGACGGGCGGCGCTCGCCGGCGGCCAGCCGCTTCGTGGCGGTATGGTGACCGCGCTCAATCCTGCAAACGGTGTCACCGTGAGCGGCCTTACCAGTCTGGCCGACGGTACCTTCCGGTTCCAGGCGCCGGTCGGCGATTACCTCCTGTACGTGGAGCCGCTCGGTGGATACGTGTGGCCCGGCAACCTCTATATACCGGCGGACGTTGCGGTCGACACGAATTTCCAGTCGTCCTTTTTGGGAGGCAACCGGAACCCGGCCGTGATCACCCTCAGCCTCGGCCCCGAAATCAATGTGACTCTGCAGGCGTCCACCGGTTCCCCTGCCTTTCGAACCCCGTTCATCGGTCTCGGACGAGCGACCGGTTCGGAAGGCGCTACCTTTTACCAGGGACCGGTTAACCTGTCTTCCGGCCAGTCCGCCGACCTGTTGATTGCCGGAGAGGGAATCGATCCGCTGGCCGAAGAGAACCTGCAGGTCCTGGGCGGCGGAATTACCCTGCGGGCCGGCACACTGCACAAAACAGAGTCCACCGTCCAGGGCTTCCCGGTCTATCGCGTGACGGTGGACATCGCGCCCGCCACGCTTCGCACCCTCGGCACCATCGTTCTCACCAAAGGCTCGGATACGGTGACGTTGACTGGCGCCATCGTAGTCAGCCCGCCGCAGGTGGTCAACGCCGGCAGTTACCTCGGCGGCGCGGTATCTCCCGGCGAGGTCATCTCCTTCTTCGGAGCGCGAGTTGGTCCCGCGACGCCGGCCTACGGGCGATTCGATGCCACCGGCGTTCTGGAATCGAATGTGGGCGATGTCTCCATTGAGTTTGACGGAATTGCCGCGCCGGTATTCTACGCCGGTCAGAACCAGATGAATGTGCAGGTGCCTTATGAGGTCGCCACGCAGAAGTCCACTACCATGGTCGCGACATTTGGGGGCCAGGCCCGTGGAGTCTTCACCATTCCCGTCAAAGCATCGCATCCCGGCATCTGCGCGGTCACCAATGCCGATGGAAGCCTCCCGGGGCCGCAATCGCCGGCGGCCGTGGGCGGCTCCGTAGTGATCTGGGGCACCGGGGCGGGGATTCCGGCCAAGCCCGCCAAAACCGGCATGCCCTCTCCGCCGAACGCGACCGTGCAGGCAATGGTCACCGTCGGCGGAATCTCCGCCACGCCGCTCTATGCGGGCCTGACACCCGGCGGCGTGGGCCTGATGCAGGTGAATGTCACGATTCCCGCGGGTTCTCCATCGGGAGACCGGATTCCGCTGCAGGTCCGGATTGGCAATACCGAATCGCAGACGGTATACATTTCGATCCGGTGATGAGCTGCGATCCGGAACCATGGGACACCTTGTGTTGACTTCCGGTGATGGCTCTACCTCCAAGCCACTAATTCGTAAAAATTCCGATATTTTGGCTGAGCGCCGCGGAAAGCCTGAACCAGAAGCCCCGTCCTCGAATGGTCTGAGACGTGCAACACCCATAGATCTTGAGATGAAAACGGCTTGCCGCTTCATCGTAACTCTCGCTTGCTTCGGAAAATGCCGCGAAATTCGACGCCAATGCTGAAACCGCGATCACGGTTCACAATTGTAATAGCCATCCTTGTACTCCTCGGGGTTGTCCTCAGTGGATGCGCGCAAACGCCCCAGCAGAAATACGCTCGCTTCCTGCAACGGGGGAAGAGATTTCTGGACAATGCGAGCCCCGCGCGGGCCATCCTGGAATTTCGCAGCGCCATGCAACTGCAGCCCAAGGACGCAGAGGCGTACTATTGGCTGGCACAGGCATTCCTCAGCGAGGACAAGGTCGGAGATGCGATCGTCGCCCTACGCAGGGCAACCGAATTGAAGCCCGGCCACGTTGCCGCCCAACTCAAGCTCGCCGAGTTGATGATCCGAAGCCGGGACGAGCAACTGTTGAAAGAGGCGGAAGTCCGCATTCAGAAGATCCTCACCGGCAGTCCCGGGGATGAAGATGCCCTGTTCACCTTGGCTGCCGCCCAGGCTCAACTCGGCGACCCGGAGGATGCCGAAAGATACCTGAATGACGTCCTGAAAAGGTCCCCGGCCAACGTTCGCTCCATCATGGCCCTCGCCCTACTCAAGGTGTCGCAGAAGGATCTGGCGGGCGCTGAACAGATATTGAAGCAAGGCATGCAACAGGTGCCGGGCTCTGATGATGTGGTCGTAGCGCTCGCTAATCTGTACGCGGATACCGGCAGGTTCTCCGAGGCCGAGCCCCTGTTCATGAAGGGAGTGCAACTCAATCCCAGTAATTCCGATGCCTGGATTGCCCTCGGCTCGATGCAACTCAAGGCCGGCAGAACGGCCATCGCGGAACAGTCCTTCAAGCGAGCGGCCGACGCACCGAAGACCACCGCTCCCCTTGCGTACGTCGTGTTTCTGATACGCCAGAATCGGCGTCCTCAGGCGATCGCTCACCTGGAGAAGATGTTTGCCGCCAACCCGAAAAACCGCGTGGTGCGCAGCGCCCTGGTCGCAGGCTACCTCACCGCCAACCGCCAGCCCGTGGCCGAGACCATTCTGAACGACGCGCTGAAGAAAAACCCGAACGATATCGAAGCTCTCCTGCAGCGAAGCCAGATCTATCTCAGGAAACGCAATTTTGGGGATGCGCTCGCGGACCTTGACCAGGCGATCATTGACTCTCCCACCTCGGCGCAGGCCCATTTCCTTCGTTCGAAGATTTTCTGGGCCAGGGAAGATCAAATCAAGCGAAGAGACGATTTGCTTGCCGCCCTGCGCATCGCGCCGGATTCGATGCCCGCCCGCCTGGATCTGGCCGACGCGTTCCTGCGAATGAACAAAGCCAGGGAAGCGGTACAAACCTTGGAGGAGGCGCCGGATAACCAAAAGCGTACTCTGGCGTTCGCCATTGCCTATAACTGGGCCTTGATCGGGTTGGGAGATGGCAGCGCCGCACGGAAGGGTATTGACCGTGCGCTCGCCGTTTCCAGGAGCCCTCAACTGATGCTCCAGGATGGGCTGGTCAAATTCGCGGCACGCGATTTTGCCGGTGCGCGGGCCTCACTCAAACAGGTGCTTCGCGAAAAGCCCGACGATGCGCGAGCATTAAGCTTGCTGGTCGATTCCTACGTGGCCCAGAATCAACGGGCCACCGCCACCGAAGAGATCCGGCAACTGGTCCGTGAACAGCCCAAGTCATTGCCTGTCCAGATGTTATGGATCCGCTGGCTGATTCGCGACAATCAAAAGATCGAAGCCAGGCAGGCCCTGGCCGCCACCATCGCAGCAAATCCACAGAGCAGCGAGCCGCTGATCGTCGCCGCCGGCCTGGACTTCAATGAGGGTCAACTGGCGAGTGCGCGTTCCGTGCTGAAAAACCTGCTCAGGCTGGATCCCCAGAATATTGAGGCTCACATGCTCGAGGGACAGATCGAGGAGGCGTCCGGAAACTTTTCCGACGCCGTTGCCTGTTACCGCAAGGCGCTTGCGCTCGATGATAATAATCTTTTCGCGCTCAATAATCTGGCTTATCTTCTGTCGCGTCAGCCGTCGCATCTCGAAGAAGCCCTGGGTCTCGCCCGAAAAGCCAAAGATCAGTCCCCCGACAGTCCCGAGATTCTCGATACGCTGGGCTGGCTGTACTACCGCAAAGGTCTTTACGATTTGGCAGCCAAAGAGCTGGAACAGGCGCTCGCCAAAGCCGACTGGCCGGCAATTCAGTTTCATTTAGGGCTAACTTACAACCGCCTGGGAAACACTGCGAAGGGCCGTCCCCTCTTAGCCGCCGCCCTCGCCAAAGACTCAAGACTGGCCGATTCCGAGATGCAACGATAAGTCGGAACCTGCCCAAAAGTTTGTGAGTGTGGGAGATTCGTTGGGGTCACCCGACTTCTATCGAACCAGTTTACTCATTTAGAATAAATAGCTTATAGTTTGGAGTCCAAATTGCCCAATATCCGGATGCGATGATCGCTCCTCAGCGTAAGGGCATTGTCGCGGGGGTTTAATGTACATAACTAAGGGTATGCGACTCGCCGTTCTGGTTCTGGGGTTCGGCCTGTGCCCGTCGCTTTTTGCCGTCAGCTATACGTGGGACTTCACCGGGAGCGCGGGTTCCAATTGCACTGTGAATACTCCCGTCTCTTGTTCCAACCCCGGAAACAGCATCACGTTTCCAGCACCACTCCCGGGAGGGCCGACAGTCAAAGCGACGGCCTGGTACCTCAATAGCAGCGGTAGTTTTCAAGCAGCCACTCTCGGCCAATATTCGGCTGGCCTCGGAGTCTGTTACCCCGGCGAGAACTGCTCTCAACCCGAGCATCAAGTCGACAATCAACGGGTACGACGAGTACATCCTGCTCGAATTCAGTACAGCCCATCGATCCCTCCACTGCCAAACTCACATCGACATCCAACGGCGATTTGGACGTCTCCTATTGGCTCGGCGGTAACGCCGTCCAGAGCCTGAATCTGACGAATTTAACTACCTCGTTGACCGGCCTTGGCTTTGGCTGCAATCAACAACAGCCCCGGAACCGCAACCGGCACACGGACCGTAGATCTGACCGGCGGGACACCTACCGGATATGTCAACGCGATCCTCTTTGGCCCCAAATACACCGACAATAACGATTATTTCAAGATCGGATGCGAATGACCGGCTCGACCGGCGTCTCCGCCGTTCCTGAGCCGTCCTCCGTGATCCTGCTCTTCACCGTCGCACTCTGGGCTTTAAATTGAACCGCTCCGCGCGGCAGCCGCGCAACCTAATCCGATAACGTTCCTTCCCCGGGGGACGGGCGCCTCATCCGCCCGCCCCCATCCTCCCGCACCAATTCCTTACTTCTTGCCCTGGATCTCCGCCAGCCGTTTCTTCAGATACTCCTGATATTCCTTCTGCAGCGCCGGATCGCGCGGGCTGCCGTAAATCTCGCTCGATTTGTACTTGCCTTCGTCGAACTTCTTGCGCGTCCATTCGTCGTGCACATGGACCGTCGTCCGCCTTGTCCACAACCTCCTTCGCGAACTGCGGCGGAATGAAGTAGATGCCTTCCCGGTCGCCCACCACCAGGTCGCCCGGCATCACCGTCACGTTGCCGATCCGCACCGGCACGTTGATCCCGGTCAGCATCACGTTGGCGATCGCGCTCGGGTGCGCGCTCGGAAGTACGCCGGCATGTCCATTTCCGAGATGCCTTCCAGATCGCGGATCGAGCCGTCCACAATCAGTCCGCCGCCCTTGGTCGCCTTCATCACGTAGTAGAAGAGGTTGTCGCCGACGATCGTGCCGCCTTCCTTCTTGCCGAACAGATCCACAACCAGCACATCGCCCGGCTGCAGCATGTCGATCGCGAACTGATTGTTCAACCCGCGGCGCGCCCTTCTCCCGCGCCTTCGCGTTCATCACCGTGTCAACGTCCGGCCGCGCCGGCATGAACTGCACCGTGAACGCCCGGCCCACCATCTTCTTGCCCGGATGCAGCACCTGAAAGCCGTCCTCATACTGATTGCGGAAGCCCTTCCCCGGAAGCACGTTCCACACTTCCTCGGCCGACATGCCCTTCGCCCGCTCGATAATCGCATCCGGCACCTTCGGCCGCCCGTCGGGAAACCGCTCGAACGGATTCTGTGCCGTATATTCGATCATCTGCTCTTTGGTGAGCGTATAGATCTGGGAGTGCGCCGGCAGCGCTGCCAGTGCCGCGGCCAGGCCGGCCGCAAATCTGAATATTGTTGCTCGAGTCATTCGTGTCCTCATTCTGCTCCTCAAGTTAGCTCCACAGTCGATCTGCCGACCGTTCCCGATTCCATTCCGGCGTCGGCTCGAAATACCCCGGCTCCAACAGGTGCTGCTTCACCACCGCCTCGTTCAGCGTGATACCCAGCCCCGGCTTGTCCGGCACCGTGATGAAGCCCTTCTTGACGATCGGCTTCTCCACGCCCTCCACCAGATCGCTCCACCACGGCACGTCCACCGAGTGGTTTTCCAGCACCAGGAAATTCTCCGTCGCCGCCGCGCAGTGTACGTTCGCCATGCACGATACCGGCGTTCCCGCAAAGTGCATCGCCATCGGCACCCCCAGCTCCTGCGCCGCATCGCCGATCTTCTTGGTCTCCAGAATGCCGCCGGAAGTCGCCAGGTCCGGATGAATGATATCCACCGCATGCGCCCGGCACAACTCGATGAAATTCTCCTTCAGGTAGATGTCCTCTCCCGTCAGAATCGGAATGTCCACCGCGTCGGCGATCTGCTTCAACTGCTCCGTGCGCTGCCACGGAATCATGTCTTCCAGCCACGCCATATTGTATTTCGTCAGCGCCTTGCCCAGCCGTATGCAGCTGTTCACGCCGATGTGCCCGAAATGGTCGGCCGAAAGGGGAATGTCCATGCCCACCAGTTCGCGGATCTGCGCCACATAGTCGGACATCAGTTGTACGCCCTTCTCGGTGATCTCCATGCCCGTGAACATGTGCTGCGTATTCGGGATTGGAGTTGACCCGCTGTCCCACCGGCATGGTCAGCGCGCCCGGCACGTTGGCCACCAGATCCACGCCCAGGTCCATCTTCAGCCACGTGAAGCCCTCGTCGCGCCGCTCCTTCAGACGCTGTCCGTATACCTTCGGATCGTTCGATTCGGTCGTATCCGCGTAGCAGCGTATGCTGTCGCGGAACTTGCCGCCCAGCATCTGGTGCACCGGTACGTTGTACGCCTTACCGGCCAGGTCCCACAGCGCCATCTCGATGCCGCATACCCCGCCGCCCTGCCGCGAATGCCCGCCAAACTGCTTGATCTTACGGAAAATCTTGTCGATATTGCACGGATTCTCGCCCAGAATCCGGCTCTTCAGGAACAGCGCATAGGTCTTGCTCGCTCCATCACGGACTTCGCCGAGTCCGTAGATGCCCTGATTGGTATCGATCCGGATGATCGGGCACGTCATCGGAGCGCCGCGCACCGTCAGAGCCCGCAAATCCGTAATCTTCAGGTCGCTGGGTTTGGAATTCGTGTTGGTGTTCTGCGGCAGCGCGTCCAGCGTTTCGTCCGCCCAGAACCCGAGCCCAAGTGACCCCCGCCGCGCCCTTCAGAAACGACCGTCGCGGGTGCGTACCATTTTCCTGTGCCATGGTGAATATTCCTTTCGAGACGCGTCCCAATCCGGGCCCTCGTCTGTTGCCGATTAGTGTATTCCCGCGCGCGCCCCAACGCCAGTGCGTTCTAGCCGTATCCCAACATTTTATTTATATCTGCCCTGTTTGCAGCATTATGGAATTCTAAAATCCGAAACTGCCAAATTCCGCATGCTACCTTCGGATTGGAAAGAGGTCGTGCGCACCACTCGCCCGGCCCCAACAGTTTTTATCCTGGCCAGGATACGTTGCATGTTCGGTGGTGCTGACTTTCCGTAAGCCTTAACCGGCCTCACGGTGCTCCCCTATATGGCAGGAGCGCCGGCGGGAAGATCTTCCGTTCGAACGGAAAACATTCAGGGGATGTTCGGATAGCGTTTATCGCCGACCCCCTGGTTACAGAGATTGAGAACCGAAACGAGGGGACGCTCGATGTGCTCAAGGTAATAAGCACTGCTCCTACGTCTTCGTAGGTTCCAATCAAATCACTGGCGGCCGGACACGCCCGGCAAACACCCGGAAGCCCCGGCCGCCGCAACGTCTCAAGCCCGTAGTGTCTTCTCCGCGCCGGTCTCCGCGACTCCGCGTCTCCGCGTTGAATCCGAATAACTTACTACTTCGCCTTGATAGCGAAATCCCAGACCTGCATGTTCAGCTTGCCTTCGGTGTACTCCACCACGCGCATACTCGCCGGGCTCCAGCTTTTCCTTGGGCCAGATCTTGTAAAGGTCGCCATCCAGTTCCTTTTTCAGGATGTCCACCATGGTCGGCTCCTCCACGACCTCGTTGACCACCGGTATCTTCGTCACGTTCTCCACAATGCGAACCGCGCCCTTCACGGTCAGCTTGGCGATGCCGAAGCGTTCCGGCTCGGAGAGCTGCAGGTAGAACTCCTGCTCCGGATCGGTGAACACGTTCAGCGAATGCGCCCCCTGGATCTCCAGTGTGGCCTTCCCCGTGATCACCGGAATCGGGGCCAGCTTTTTCAAAATCGCCCGGCCCTTGTTGGTGTTCACCGTGGACTCCGCCAGCTTCATCACCTGTACTTCCTTGCCCAGCAGCCAGTAGGCGCCGGGGTCCTGTGGGATGCGCCGCTTCTCCTTCTCCAAATCCCGCTCCGCCTTCTCCTCCGCCGCCATGGCCTTGGCGTCCTCATCCAGCTTCGTCTGGCGCGCCGCGGCCTCGGATTGGGTTCGTTTCATGTCCACCAGCTCCAGTGGGACATCCTCCCAGTCGCTCCGCTCCACACTGTAAAAATGCACCCGGTCCGGCAGCACTTGGTATTCGCGGACAATATGATAGCTGCCATCCTTCATGTACAACTTCAAGTTTGCAGCCCAGGCCGCGCAGGCCAGAATCACGAGTGCGAGGAGGAACTTCCGCATACCTCTAGTAGACCACTCCAGGGCCTTCACGGTTTCGATGCTAAAAATTGCCGAACTCGGCGCGTCATCTCTTTCGTATACGGGTACAAGACGGGCCATAATAGTTCCTTGAGGTCCCATTCACTTTATGTCGCGAATTAAGTCGATTGCTTTCGGTCATCCTTTGCTTTGCCATGGTAATGCCGGTATTTGCCCAGACGCCGGAAATCAAGGGCAGCTCCAATTCGGGCTTCTTTTCCTCGCTCACACGCAACTACCGGCCCACCACCGTGGCCCGCATCAACTTCGAGGATTCCCAGCGGATCGAGCGCCTGATTCGCGCCGGCCGCATCTACCTGTCGTTGCGCGATGCCATCGCGCTGGCGCTGGAGAATAACCTCGATATCGAAGTCGCCCGGCTCAATCCCAAACTCCAGCAGGCCAACCTGCAGCGCGCCAGCGCCGGCGCGTTGCTGCGCAATGTGAACAACAGCATTTCGAATGGACCCTCCTCGGCTTCTCTCGGCGTGCTGGCAGGCGCCAATTCGCTTGGTAGCACCAGCACCGGTTCCAACAATGGCGGCACGGGCGGTGTGCTCAGCGGCCTGAGCGTCCAGTTGGCCGGTTCCGCCATCCCCAACCTCGACCCCACCTTCTTCCTGAACTCGCAGTTCCAGCACCAGACCACGCCGCTGACCAGCACCTTCACCACCGGCACCAATTTTCTGGTGACCTCTTATAAGAACGCGAATTTCGGTATCCAGCAGGGCTTCCTCACCGGCACCAGCGTGTCGGTTGGCATGGGCAACACGCTCGGGTATCGCCAGAATTCACCCAATAACGATTTCAACCCGGTGACCCAGGGTGCCCTCAGCTTTTCGATCACCCAGAACCTGCTGAACGGCTTTGGCATCAGCGTCAACAACCGCGCCATCCGTATCGCCAAAAATCAGTTGCACATCTCCGACCTGACCTTTAAGCAGCAGGTGATCTCCACCGTGAACAACGTGGTCGGCCTGTATTGGGACCTCGTAGCGTTCAACGACAGCCTCAAAGTGAAGCAGCAGACCCTGGAGCTCAATACGCAGCTTTACACCGAGAACAAGCGCCGCGCCGAGCTCGGTGCGCTCGCCGAAATCGACATCATCCAGGCCGAAGCCGAGATGAAAAGCAGCCAGCAGGATGTGATCACCGCGGAAACCCAGGTAATGCAACAGGAAATGATCCTGAAGAGCGTGATCACCCGCAGCGGGTTCAATAACGCCGCGGTCGTTTCCGCGCGCATCAGCCCCACGGATCATTTCGACGTTCCGCCGCAGGATGCCATCCAACCCACCCAGGACATGGTCAGCGAGGCTTTCCAGAAGCGCCCCGAAATCGAACAGAGCCAGGTCGGGCTCGAGGACGCCCGCATCAATATGCTCGGCACCAAGAACAATCTCCTGCCCTCACTCAGCGTTTTCGCCAACCTCTCCAACAACGGTTTGGCGGGCAGTGCCAACGACCTGCCCGTGCCCATCATCTCTCCCACCGGCCAGGTCCTGGGCTACCGGCAGCGCACAAATGCCGATGTAAATGGCTTTTTTCTGGGCGGTTACGGATCATTCCTGAACCAATTGTTTAGCCGCAATTTCCCGAACTATAGCGCCGGATTCCAGCTCAACATCCCCATCCGCAATCGCGCCAACCAGGCCGATCTGATCACCGACGAACTGAACTACCGCCAGTCGCAGATTCAGGACAAGCAGTTGCAAAACAACATCAAGCTCAACGTGATCAATGCGCAGATCGCGCTGAAACAGGCGCGCGCTGCCTATGAAACCGCCGTCGCGGCCCGCAAACTCCAGGACCAGGTGCTGGCCGGCGAGAGGCGCAAGTACGAGTTGGGCACCTCGAGCATCCTGAATGTGGTGATCGTGCAGCGCGACACCACCACCCGCGAGGTCGCCGAAGTGGAGGCTCGCAGCCAGTACATCAAGGCGCGTACCGCGCTCGATAACGTGCTCGGCCGGACGCTCGAAGTCCAGAACGTGGATATCGGCCAGGCCAAAAACGGCATCGTGACCCGCGAACCCGACATGATTCCGGCCACCGTCCAGAATCGCTAGGGTGAAAAATCGCCTTCCCTATTTATAATAGGGAGTTGGCTAACATATTCCCCTTCCAACCCTACCGCTACGCCCCTGGCGCCGGTCCATTACAGAACCTCGTCACCCAGCCGTACGACAAGATCTCGCCGGCCATGCAGAGCCGCTACCTCGAGGCGAGCCCCTATAATCTGGTGCGCGTGATCCTCGGCGAACGCAAGCCCGGACGACAACGAAACCGAAAACGTCTACACCCGCGCCACCCGCACCATGCAGGAGTGGATCGCGAGCGGCGTCTGGGCGCGCGATGCCGAACCCGGCATGTTCGCCTACTTCCAGGAATTCGTCGTCCCCGATACCGGCGAGCGCCTGGTCCGCAAGGGCTTCATCGCCCTCGGCCAGGTGGAAGAGTATGCCGCGGGCATCGTCTTCCGCCACGAGCAGACCCTCTCCGGTCCCAAGAAGGACCGCATGGAACTGCTCAAGCACACCCACACTCACTTCGAACCCATCTTCATGCTGTACCCCGATCCGTCGGGCGCCATCGACGATCTGCTCGATCAGGCCGCCGCTCGCGCCGCCCATCGCCGAAGTCACCGACGAGTACGGCGCCATCCACCGCATGTGGAAGGTCGGCGCCGGCAAGCATATCCAGCAGTTGATGTCCGACAAGAAGCTGCTCATCGCCGACGGCCACCACCGCTACGAAACCGCCATGGCCTTCCGGCGCGACCACCCGCAACTGCGCCGGCGCCGGCCGCATGATCATGGCCTTCGTCAACATGCACTCGGCCGGGCTTGAAGATCCTGGCCACCCATCGCCTGGTCAGCGGCGTCGATACCGCGGGCTTCCTCGACCGCCGCCGCGGCCGATTTCGACGTGCAGCGAAATCGCTTCGCTCGACGAACTCAAAGCCGCCTGGGCGGCGAACAGCGACCGCAGCATCATCGGCGCCGCCATCGGCGACAAGCTCTACCAGTTGGAAGACCGCACCGCGCGCGGCGCGCTCGATGTGCGCATCCTCCACGAAGGCCTGCTCGGCAAGGCGCTCGGCATCAGCGAGGAAGCGGTGCGCGACGAGAAGCACCTGCGCTACATCCGCGGCATCGATGCCGCCGTCGAAGAGGTGCGCAAGGGCGCGGCGCAAATCGCCTTCCTGCTCAAGCCCACCAGCGTGCAGCAGGTGGCCGACACCAGCTTCAACGGCGGCGTGATGCCCCAGAAATCCACCGACTTTTATCCCAAGCTGCTCTCCGGCATGGTGATGTACAAGCTGGATTAGCCGGTTAACACTCCCGCTCCACGCGGCGTCTTTCCGTCAGATTGAACCTATAAGGAGGGCACAATCGATGAAAAAGACAATCGCGACTCTGATGCTGGCCTGCGCGGGCCAAATGTTCGCCGGCGGCTTCTGGCTGCAACTGGGAAATCCCGAAGCCAACCCGGCAGCCAACAAGATGGGCGCCGTCGTCACCATTAAGGCCGTGGGCTGCCACGATCCGGCGGCGGCCAAAGTCACGGCCACCGCGGTCGGCGTGGTCAACGGGGAGCGGCGTTCCATTCCGCTCGAACTCAAGCCGCTCGGCGAGCCGGGCTCTTATGCGCTATCCCAACAGTGGCCGAAAGAAGGCAAGTGGGTCATCCAACTGGTGGGCCGCAACGACGAACAGTTCACCAACACGCTGATCGCCGCCGGTCCCGCGGGCATCGACCGCCTGCATGCCAAGGCGGACATGAAGGCGTTCGCGCCGTCGGACGTCGAGGCGATGCTGAGGTAGGACGGGCCTCCTGGCCTGTCCCTCACTCTCGCTATGATGCAACTGATGCTCATGTCGAGCGAGACCACGTCCGAAGACGGACTGGTGCGCGCAGCGGCGGAGGGAGATCGCGGGGCGTTTGGCGAACTCTACGTCCGCTACGCGCGCATGGTGCACGGCATCCTGCTGGCGCGCGTACCGCCGCCGGAAGCGGAAGACCTCGTGCAAGAGGTCTTCCTCTCCGCCATGAAACAGTTGCGCGGCCTGCGTACGGCGGCGGCCTTTCGCGGATGGCTGGCCACCATCGCGCGCAATCGCGCCATGGACCATCACCGCCGCGCCCGCGAAACCACAAACATCGAGTTGGTGGACCCGCCGGCGCCGCGCGGCGCCGCGCAGGACGCCTTCCTGGTGCTGGACCAGATCCGCCGTCTGCCCGAGGCCTATCGCGAAACGCTGGTGCTGCGCCTGGTGGAAGGCATGACCGGTCCGGAGATTGCGGCTCAAACCGGACTGACGCACGAATCCGTGCGCGTCAACTTGTGCCGCGGGATGAAAATGTTGCGCGAATTGCTGGAGACGAAATGAACGACGATTATTTGTGGGACCGTTCCGGTCCGCCGGATCTGGAGGTCGCGCGCCTGGAACAACGCCTCGCGCCGCTGCGCTACCGGCACCGCCGCCTCCCGCGCACGTCGCGTGCGCCGTGGGCGCTGGCTGCCGCCCTGGTCGCTGCCGCCGCGGCGTTGGTGCTGATGGTGACGCCCCCCGCGCAGGGCACCGCCTGGCAACTGGCCGGGGCAAGCTTGCGCCAGGGGCAGACCGTGCGCACCGGTGATTCGGCCGTACGTCTGGAAGCCGAGGAGGTCGGCCGCGTGGACCTGGCGCCGAACTCGGTATTGCGCACCGCGGGCGGCAAACGCCTCACCCTGCAGCGCGGCGAACTGCACGCCTTCATCTGGGCCCCGGCGCGCGAATTCGTGGTCGATACGCCGTCGGCGCGCGCCGTGGACCTGGGCTGCGAGTACACGCTCAACGTCGATGAAAAGGGCGATGGCAGGCTGCGCGTCTCTCTCGGTTGGGTGGCCTTCCAGGTGGGCGATCGCGAAGCCTTTATTCCCGCCGGCGCCACCTGCGCCACGCGCAAGCGCGGCGGTCCCGGGCATTCCCTACTTCGAGGATGCCTCCGATGCGTTGCGCAGCGGCGTCGAACGCTTCGAACGCGGCGACCCCGGCGCGCTCAATGGACTTCTGGCGGCCGCCGGTCCGCACGACGGGCTGACGTGTGGCATCTGCTGACCCGCGTCCCCGAGGCCGACCGCGGCGCCGTCTTCGACCGCTTCCGCGATTCTGGTGCAACTGCCCGCCGGGGTTTCCCGCGAACGTGTGATCCACGCGATGCGCAAGGCCATCGATCAATGCTGGAACGCGCTAGATCTGCAGAACACCGGCTGGTGGCGCGGCTGGGAACGGAAGTGGCAGTGAGACAGGCCTCCCGGCCTGTCTCCTTTACTTCACCTGGTGTTTCGGCCGTCCTTCCAAGAAACGCCAGATATTGTCCACCGCCATCTGCAAGCCCGCCCCCAGCGCTTCCGGAGTAATTCCGGCACAGTGCGGCGTCAGCACCACGTTACCCAGCGAAGTCAGCGGATGGTGGTGCGGCAAAGGTTCGGTGGCGAAGACATCGAGCCCTGCGCCGGCGATGCGTCCGGTGGTCAGCGCATCCCATAGAGCATGCTGGTCCACGATCGCGCCCCGCGCGGTGTTGATCAGGATCGTGTTGGACTTCATCATTGCGAATTGCGCGGCGCCGATGAAGTTCTCCGTTTCCGGCGATAGCCGGAGGTGCACACTGACCACGTCGCTGGTGCGATACAGTTCGTCCAGTTCGACGAACTCCACACCCGGGTAGCGCGCCGGATGCATCGTCCAGACAAGGACGCGCATTCCGATGGCGGCCGCCAGCCGGGCAAAGACCTGGCCGATGGCGCCGTAGCCGATTACGCCGCATGTCTTTCCGAAAAGTTCGACGGAACTTCCGCGGGGCCATGCGTTGCGCCGCATCGCAGCGTCCATTTCCGGAATCCGGCGCGCCACCGCGAACAGCAGCGTGAGCGTGTGTTCGGCAATCGAGCGCGCGCTGACTCCCGGAGTGTTGGTGACGGCCACTCCGTGCTGCGCGGCGCTGGCCAGATCGACGTGGTCTGTACCCGTGCCCCATACCGAGATCAGGCGCAAGCGGGGACAGGCGGCGAAAACGCGCGCGGTGAAACGCGAGGACGAGCGTATGTTGAGCACCACTTCAGCCGTGCCGATGCGCTCGATCAGGACGTCTTCCGTTCCGGGCAGTGTGTCGTGATAGTCGACCTCGGCGCGTTCGCGCAGGGCAGGGAAGGCGGCGCTTGCCGCGAGTACGGCCGGTGAATCGTCGGGGACGCAGATGTGCGGCATAGCTTACGGGTTGACCGCCACGCTTCCCATTCCGAATAGCTTGTCGCGCTCGATCACGGCCGCTGCCGCCGGCGGGACGAAGCTCATCCAGTTCGCGTTTCCCGCTTGAAGCTGCTTCAGCACATCGCCGGGATTGAAATGGAGCTGTTCGGTGGAATACTGCCGTACGGGATCGATACAACCCTTTTCGAACAGGTAATCGTACAGGTGTTGCAGCCCCGGATCAATCTTGATTTTGTCGGCGGTCTCGACCTCTGCGGTTCCAGCGGCAACCGTTGGATAGGCAAACAGTTTGACCGGTCCCTGAAAGAGCCGTCCGAGGCCCTCCAAAATTCCACCCTGTAATTCCTGGTAATACTTTTCTTCAAAGATTCCGCGCAGCGTCGGAATGCCCACCACCATGGAGATCCGGTTCTGCGTGTACTGCCGCAAGTACGTCGTGACGCAGTCGAACCGCGTGTAGTTCGAGATCATGACCGTCTTGTTCAGAGCGCCCAGTGTGGCGGCGCGCGAAAGGAAATCCCGGCGATCGATGGTCGGCCCCGACAGCAGATTGTTCAACGTCATTTCCATCAGTACGGACGGCTCTTCGGGCGTCTGGCCGGCCTCCTCACGGAGTTGCGCCAGCGCGGCGTCGAGCATGTTCAAGGTGACGTTCGTGACCGGGCGAAAGCTGCCGCGCTCGATCAGAACGGGGCGATTGTACAGGACCTCGGACGGTTGCACCACCTCTCCGCCCGCCAGGAACATGGCGACGTCCGTGTGACCGAGTTCCACCAGTTCGAGACTCATCAGGCGATTGTCTACGCCGGCGAATGCAGGGCCCGAGAACTTGATCAGGTCGATCTCGACCCTGCGCCGGTCGAGGCCGTCCATCAGGCTCTTCATCAATCCTGTGGGATCCTGCACCAGGGCATACGCGCCATAAATCAGATTGACGCCAACCAGTCCGACCGTCTCCTGCTGGCTGGCCGCGAAGGCGTCCAGCATTTCGATGTGGAGGATCACTTCGGACGGCTGCGCCCGGGGATGATCCTGGAAACGGACGCCGAGCCAGCCATGCCCCCCGCCCGAACGCGAGGAGCCATGCGTGGCGACGGTATCGGCGAACGCGAAAAATGCCGCCTTCTCGCCTCTTGTCGCATCCAGTTGCCCGACGAGTTGGTTGTACTCGTGGTCCAGCATCGCCTCCAGCCGCTCGCGGCTGACAAAATGCGATGCGGTTCCGTAGAGCGCATCGCTGACGTTCTTGTCGTATGCCGAAATCGATTTGGCGACGGTGGAAGAGGCTTTGCCGACGTGAAAGAACCAGCGGGCCACCTCCTGCCCGGCGCCGATCTCCGCGAAGGTGCCGTACCTGGCCGCATCGAGATTGATCTTGAGAGCCTTTTCCTGGGCGCTGTGCGTATGTCTCGACCATCGGCGATTCCACAGCTACCATCCTACTCCGCGACGGCAAGCCTGCCCTATGAGTGGCGCAATGCCGTCATCGGGTCCACGCGCGAGGCTCGTTTCGCCGGAACGTAACCAGCCAGGAACGCCACGCCCGAAAGGAACAGCGCCACGCCGATAAAGACGACCGAATCGAGCGGACTCACTCCATAGAGCAGACTCGTCAGCAGACGCGAAGCCCCGGCGCTCAATGCCAGCCCGGCCACGACGCCGACCGCCACCGGGCGCATGGACTGGCCCAGGATGAGCTGCATCACGTCGTGCCGCTGCGCGCCCATGGTCATGCGGATGCCGATCTCCCTGGTCCGCTGGGTCACCGCGTATGCCATCACGCCGTAGATCCCGAGCGAGGCCAGCAGTAGCCCGGCTACCCCGAGCGCGAACGCCAGGATGGAAAGAATTCGCGACGGAAGTTGGAAGAGTGCCAGGTTGTTCTCCAGCGACCCCGTCTGCACCAGCACGTTGGAATCGAGCGCCCGTACCTCCTCGCGAATGGCCTTGGCGATTACCGCGTCGCCGGCGGCTCCCCTGGCCAGCAGCGAAAGACCGAGGTGTGTCTTCGGTCCTGCCGCAAAGTAGATGAAGACCGGATCCACCGCCCCGAGGCCCGTGGCGCGTATATCCTTCGATACGCCCACTACCTCCTGATAGACCTTAGATTCGGACACGCGCACGCGCTTTGCCGATGGGATCTTCGCCGGGCCAGAATTTGCGGGCCGTGGACTCACTGACGATGATAACGTGCTGGTCCGAAGTGTTCTCGCGGGGGTCGAACGCGCGGCCGCGCACGATCGGAATGCCGAGAAGCTTGGAAGTAGTTCGCTGAAATTTCCGCATTGGTGATCTGAAAGTTGCCGCTCTTGCCTTCGAGCGTGACCATGGTGCCGCGGCGCGAGCCGCTCAGCGGCACGGAATCCACAAATGCGACGCCGGTGATACCCGGCCGGGCAGAGAGCCGCTCTGCAAGCTGGCGGTGAAAGGCCGCGGCCCTGGGTTCGTCGTAGCCTTCCAGGCTGAGATCGAAACTGGCCGTCACAATGCCCCGCGTCTCGAACCCGGGATCGATAGCCTGGGCGGACTGAAGGCCGCGCACCAGGAGTCCGGCGGCCACCAGCAGGACCAGGCAGATGGCGACCTGCGCGGTGACCAGCGAATTGCGGAGCCATCCAGCGGAACGCCCGCCGGTGATGGCGCCGGAGTCCTTGAGGGCCGAGTTGAGGTCGGGATTCGAACCCTGCAGGGCGGGAATCAGGCCAAAGCCGATGCCTGTGACGAAAGCCAGCGTGAGGGAGTAGAGCACGATTCGTATATCCGGATTCGGATTCAGGGCGATGGAATGGACTTCGTCCGGGAGTTGCGCCATCAGCAGGGGAACCATGGTGCGAAGCGTCGCCCATGCTGCCAGCAGGCCAAGAACCCCGCCCCCGACGGAGAGCAGTAGGCTCTCGGTGAGCAACTGCTGTAGCAGTCGCCAGCGCGAGGCGCCCACCGCCAGGCGGACGGCAATCTCTTTTCTGCGGCCTACGGCACGTGCCAGCAGGAGATTGGCAAGATTGGCGCAGGCGATCACCAGCACCAGGCTGACCGCGGCCAGGATCAGCGCGCCCACGCCCAGCACCGGACCCCGCCCTTCGGGATTGTTCATGAAGGTCGCGGTGTCCACCAGGAGGGTGGTCTTGCGGCCGGGGTCCTGGCGGTCCACGCCGGCGGCGATCACCGCCAGATCCGCGCGGGCGGCGGCCAGCGAGACGCCGGGCTTCAGGCGTCCGACCACTTCGAGCCAGCTCATGTTGGCATCGGCCAGGTAATTCCCCCTGCCCTGGTTCCACTGCTCGTGTACGGAGAAAGGCGCCCAGACGTCCGCGCCCTCGAGGCTCGCGCCGCTGAAACCTTCGGGCGCGACACCCACCACGGTGTAGCTGCCGCGATTGAGCACGATGCTCTTGCCGACGATCTGGGGATCGGCCGCGAAGTGTCCCTTCCAGAGGGCGTAACTCAGCACCACCACCGGAGTGGAGCCTTGGGCGCCGCACTCCGAGGGGAGGAATCCGCGCCCTATGTGTATGGTTGGCGCCAGCAGCGAGAAGTAGTTGCAGGAGACCACGAAGCCTGAGAGCCGCCGCGATCCGGTTCCGCCGAGTGCCAGATGTGTGGAGGAGTGTGCGGCAAGGCCGCTAAAAACGTGGTTCTGATCACGGTACGCCGCGTACTCGGGGTAAGAGAAGAAGGCCCTGGAGCCGTGCACATTCCGGTTTCGCAGGCCCTGCATCACCTGATAGACAGTGACGACTTCGCCCGCCTTGTACACCGGCAGGGGCCGCAGCGCGATCGCATTGAGGAGAGTAAAGATGGCCGAATTCACTCCGATGCCGAAGGCCAGGGCCAGCACGGCGACCAGCGCAAATCCCGGGGACTGGCGAAACAGGCGAAGACTGTATCGAAGGTCTTGCAGGAACACAGACACGCGGAGTTCTCCTTGGGTGATGGTACGACGCCCGGCGCGGAGATGTTCCGGCATTTTTAGTAGTATTTGAGTTCAGGTTGCTTTTGGCGGTCCTGCCCCCATGTCCCTCTCGCGCCACTTAATTCGAGCCGTGATTCCGGCGGTGTTGTTTGCCGCGGTGGTGCTGGCAATCAACGCGCAATGGTTCCGCGTTCCCATCATGGAGGGCGGTGATTTCGCCGCCAACTCGATTCAGGTCTACCACGCGAAGATGTTCCGCGAACTGTTGGGGAATTATTCGCGCTGGCAGTTTCACCATCCGGGTCCGGTGTACTTCTATCTGTTGGCTGCCGGCGAGTATCTGTTCTACGATTTTCTCGGGATCGTGCCGGCCCCGGCGAACGCGCAATTTCTCACCATGGTGCTGGTGAATACGGCCCTCTTATTCGGGTCCATCGAAATCTTTGCGCGGCACTTTTCCGGCGCGCTGTTTCGCCCCTTGGCGCTGGCCGCGGCGGTGCTGCTGATTTTCGAAGTCAACCACGCACAGCCCGGCAGCGCACTGGTGTCGCTCTGGATGCCGCACGTGGCCCTGTTCACTTTCCTCTTCTTCGCTTCGGCATGCGCGTCTGTGGCCGCCGGCCGGGCCGGACATCTGCCGCTGGCCGCGCTCGGCGCCATGATGCTGGTGCACCTGCACATGGCGCAGTTCCTGTTTGCCGGCGTGATGTCGCTGGCGGCGTGCGCGGCTCTGTTGGCGGTTCGGCGCGACTTCCGTCAATATGCCGGGAGCGTTGCACTGAGCGCGGGCATCGTCGTCCTGTTCCTCTTGCCCATGGTGTTGGAACTGATCCTGCACAAGCCGAATAACCTGGACTATGTGCGCGCCTATCTGGAGAAGTACCCGAACCCGAGCCAGGGGATTGTCGTCACGGGCCGGTATCTGCTCAGCTTTCTGACCTTTACGCTGGATATTGAGCGGCGGGTTTATGCACCGGCTTCCGGGCTGCTGGCGCAGGCGGCAGCCAGCCCTTCTGTGGTGGCGTATTGGCTCATCTTCGCGGCCGGGCTGTGCGCGTCGGCGGCGATGGCCGTGCGCTGGCCGAAGCTGCTTTCGCGGTTTACGTGGATCGTCCTGGCGGAGTGCGCCGTGATCTCGGCGCTCTTCCTTTACTGGGCGAACCGCATCACCGGCGAAATGTACAACTTCAACGGGTACTTCTTTTACGCGGTCCACCTGCTGGGACTCTTCCTGGTCGCGGGGACGGTCAGCCGATGGCAGGTGAATCTACGGCCCCATCTCGAGCGCTGGAGCCGGCTGCTTTGGGCGCTTCCGCTTCTCTCGATGGTGGCAGTGGCCGGCGAGTTCCGGAATCCGGACCGGGGAATGCCGCCTATCCAAAAGATCAGCGACGAACTGCGCGCGCCGGAACGCTATGAACTACTCTTCCAGCATGACGATTGGCTGACGGCCATGGGGGTGGCCAACCGGCTGGCGCGGCGCCGTCAGGACTTTTGCGTGACCGGCAATTGGGGCTTCATGTTCGGTTACGAATATGTCTGCGCACCAACGGCGGCGCCGCGGAAAGTGGTGATCACGCAGACCGCCGCGTACGATCTGGGCACTGCGCCGCTGAAGTTGCCGGTCACCATCGACATGGAAGACCTGGCGGCGCGCAGGGAGGGATTCTATGCGCCTGAGGGCGACCACTGCTGGAGCGGGCGCACGGCCAGCCTCGCCTTTGGCCTGGATCGCGATGCGGCCGCGGCGGCGTACCGTGTGACGCTGACCGGGTCGGTACTGCCCGAGCGTCCGGTGGCGGTTTCGCTCAACGGGCGCCGGGTGGGTGTGGCGGATGGCATCTGGAAATCGAGTGTGAGTTTCGTGGCCGGAGGCGATGTGTTGAGGCCCGGCGAGATCAACCGGATCACGTTCGACACGGCGAACTCCGGTCCGATCACGGGCGACGCGCGCCAGTTGGGCTTTTCGCTGATGGACGTGCGCATCGAACCGGCGGGACGGGAATGAGGGGGAAATCATGAAACGGAAACTGTTTTGGGCTGCGCTGGCTGCGATGCTGGCGCAGGGGGCGGTGCAATCGCCGGAAGAGTGGCGCAGGCCGTTTGCGGCGCATCGCGTGATCGGCAACGTGTACTACGTGGGCACCTATGACCTGGCCTGCTTTCTGATCGTCACGCCGCAGGGGAACATCCTGATCAATACCGGCCTGGAGGATTCGCCGCCGCTGATCCGCAAGAGCATCACGGACCTCGGCTTCAAACTGGAGGACGTGCGCTGGCTCATGACCACGCAGGCGCACTACGACCACGTCGCCGCCATGGCGGAGATGAAGCGCCTGACCGGCGCGCGCGTACTGGCCAGCCAGGCGGATGCGGTGCTGCTGGAGGACGGCGGCAAGAGCGATTTCCATTTCGGTCCCGAGTACGGCTACGCGCCGGTCAAGGTGGACGAGCGCATCGCCGACGGGCAGAAGCTGCGGCTGGGCGGCGTGGAACTGACGGCATACGTACACGCCGGGCATACGCGGGGAAGTCTGTCGTACGGGCTGACGGTTCACGAGGGTGGCAAGGATTATCGCGTGCTGATCGCCAACATGGGAAGCATTAATCCGGGGGTGAAATTGCTGCACAACGCGCGCTATCCGGAGATTGCGAATGACTATGCACGGACCTTCGAGCGGCAGAAGGCGCTGGCCTGCGACATCTTTCTCTCCTCGCATGCGTCCCAGTACGGGCTGCACAAGAAGTACACGCCGGGCGCTGCGTACGATCCCGAGCGTTTCGTGGATCCCGCGGGCTACCGGGCCGCGGTAGAGAGTGCGGAGAACGCCTACCGGCGGCAACTGGCGGAAGAACGGGCCGGCAAACCCTGAGAGTGTCGAAATTATTTTTTTTTGCGTAATCGCATACGGCATGTCGAGAATGCGGCGTATGCTCCGACTCACTGATGAAAGCGCGCAGAGCGCTGCGAAGATCGAAGGGAGCCGAAGACGATGAAATACATTCTGATGATGAACTGCCCGAAGACGGGCTATGACACGTTTGGCGCGATGCCGCAGAAAGACATACAGGCGCATATCGGATTCATGGTGGGTTTCGCCAAAGCCCTCAGTGAATCCGGCGAACTGGTTGCTGCCGAGGGTCTGGCGAGCCCGCAGGAGGCGAAAGTGGTGCGAGCCGGCAAGGACGGCGCGCCCATCACGGACGGAGTGTTTCCGGAGGCCAAGGAGTTTCTGGCGGGCTACTGGATCGTGGACGTGGAGAGTCCGGAGCAGGCGTACCGGATCGCCGCTCGCGCGTCGGCGGCGCCGGGAATTGGAGGCGCTCCGATGAATATGGCGATCGAAGTACGCCAGGTGATGAGCGGACCGCCCCCAGAAATGCTGTGAGCCGTGTTGTGAACCAGGCATCTTGGGATGCCGGTTCCGAGCGCCTGTTGCGCGAGCTCGCGCCGCAGGTGCTGGGCGCCGTCATCCGCCGTTTTCGCGATTTCGCCGCCGTCGAGGATGCGGTTCAGGAGGCACTGGTGGCGGCGGCCGTCCAGTGGCCGCGCGAAGGACTCCCCGACAACCCACGCGCCTGGCTGATTCAGGTGGCCTCGCGGCGCATGACGGATCACATGCGCAGCGAAGTGGCGCGGCGCCGGCGGGAGACGGAAGCTGCCCTGCAAGCGGACCAGGTGGCGCCCGCCGCGGATGTGGTGCAGGATAGCGGGCAGGACGGCGGGCAGGATGACACGCTCATCCTGCTCTTCATGTGCTGTCATGACGTGCTGACGCCGGCATCGGCAATCGCCCTGACGCTGCGTGCGGTGGGCGGGTTGACGACCGCTGAAATTGCCAAGGCATTCCTGGTTCCGGAGGCCACTATGGCGCAGCGAATCAGCCGGGCCAAGCGCGACATCAAAGCATCCGGTGTGCCCTTTCGTCTGCCCACCAGCGGGGAGCGTGCCGGGCGGCTGCGCGTCGTGCTTCACGTGCTCTATTTGATTTTCAATGAAGGCTACACGACCAGCGGCGGACCCCAATTGCAGCGGCTCGAACTGTCGCGTGAGGCGATCCGGCTGACGCGCGCCGTTTACCACCTGCTGCCGGACGATACCGAGGTTGCGGGGCTGCTGGCACTCATGCTGCTGACCGATGCGCGGCGCGCGGCGCGAAGCGGACCCGAGGGCGAGCTGATTCCTCTAACCCGGCAGGACCGTACGCTGTGGGATCGCGAACAGATTGCCGAGGGCGTCGCGCTGCTCACGGCGACGCTGCCGAAGGGAGTGGTCGGTCCGTATCAGTTGCAGGCCGCTATCGCCGCCGTTCACGATGAAGCGGAAAAGGCCGGCGAGACCGACTGGCCGCAGATCCTGGCGCTGTACGACCTCTTGAAACGCATGTCCTCCAACCCGATGGTGAGACTGAATCACGCAATCGCGGTTGCAATGGTGCGTGGGCCTGCGGCCGGGCTCGAGTTGCTGGACGCGCTGGATGCCGACGGCGGGCTGAAGGGTCATCACCGGTTGGACGCAGTCCGCGCGCACCTGCTGGAGCTGGCGGGAGACCGGGATAAGGCCGTGGCGCACTATCTGGTTGCGGCCGGCAGGTCGACCAGCCTGCCGGAGAGGAATTACCTGATGACGCAAGCGGCCCGTCTGCGGGAGTTGAATCGGGAGAGTTAAGAAAAAATAATCAATCCATCGAATCTGAAACTGCATCGAGGCGTCCAGGTCGAGGAAGATTGCCACAAAGAGAGGCGATTTGTGGTAATCTGAGCGAGCAAGTGTCGGGGAACCGTGTGTTTGAAGCCTGGAGTTTTAAGGCTTGGTTGCGTTCTCCCGTACACTTGGGTTAATATTTAAGAGTTTCGCGAGAAGAAGCTTTCTGCCCTTGTGCTACCACTCGTCTGTAGGCGGGTCCGGCCGGGGGTGAGGCCCCGAGGTTGGCCAGGATTTACTCCTGGTTTGAACATGGGCCTGTCCATAAAAGCAAGGTAATCCTCGCAGTTGCGACCTTTTGTTGAGATTCTCTGGAATTCGCGTGCGGATTCTGGCGGATTCTGGTCGTAGTGGGTTGCTCCACACATAATTTTTGATTTGCATCGCGAAGAGGAAATTCGTGCCAACGTTTAATCAACTTGTGCGTAATGGGCGGAAACCGCCAGCCTGGAAGACATCGAGCCCGGCGCTGGAAAGCTGCCCGCAAAAGCGTGGAGTTTGTACGCGTGTATACACTTCGACCCCGAAGAAGCCGAATTCGGCTCTCCGAAAGGTGGCGCGCGTGCGCCTCACCAACGGAATCGAAGTCACCACCTACATCCCCGGAGTCGGACACAACCTGCAGGAGCACTCGATCGTGCTGATCCGCGGGGGCCGTGTGAAAGATCTTCCGGGCGTGCGTTATCACGTGGTCCGCGGCGCGCTGGATACCGCCGGCGTGGCCAATCGCAAACAGAGCCGTTCGAAGTACGGGGCCAAGAGGCCGAAGAGCTAGTTTATGCCACGCAGACGAAGAGCTGAAATTCGTGAAGTAGCGCCGGACGCGGTCTACAACTCCACCCTGGTCGAGAAGTTCGTGAATTCCCTCATGTGGCAGGGCAAGAAGAATACCGCCCAGGGAATCTTCTATGACGCCATGGAGAAGATCAAGCGAACGCACCAGCGACGATCCGCTGAAGGCCTTCAAGAAGGCCGTTGAGAACGCCAAGCCGATGCTGGAAGTGAAGACCCGGCGGGTGGGCGGCGCCAACTACCAGGTGCCGATCGAAGTGCCGCAGAACCGGCGGACTTCGCTGGCCATGCGCTGGATCATCACCAACGCCCGCACACGTCCCGAGAAGGGCATGGCGGAGAAGCTGGCCAATGAACTGAACGACGCCGCCAATCTGCGCGGCGGAGCGATCAAGAAACGCGACGACGTCCACCGCATGGCCGAAGCCAACAAGGCTTTCGCGCATTACCGGTGGTAGTCATTTATCGAATACGACGCGACCACACAGGAGCTAATTCTAAACTGCATGGCTAGAACCACCCCGCTCGAGAGGATGAGGAATATCGGCATCGCCGCACATATCGATGCCGGTAAGACCACCACGACCGAGCGGATTCTGTATTACACGGGCAAATCCCACAAGATTGGGGAGGTTCATGAAGGCACGGCCGTCATGGACTGGATGGAGCAGGAACAGGAGCGCGGCATCACCATCACCTCCGCCGCCACCACCTGCGAATGGCGTGACATTCAGATCAACATTATCGATACACCCGGGACACGTCGATTTCACCGCGGAAGTGGAACGCAGCCTTCGCGTGCTGGACGGCGCGGTAGCGGTATTCGACGCGGTGGCGGGTGTGCAGCCGCAATCGGAGACGGTGTGGCGGCAGGCCGACAAGTATTCGGTGCCGCGCATTTGCTTCATTAATAAGATGGACCGCGTGGGCGCGGATTTTTACCACTCCGTAGACACCATCGTAGACCGCTTGAAGTGCCGCCCGGTACCGATTCAGATTCCGATCGGCGCGGAAGAAAAGTTCTTGGGAATTGTGGACCTGGTGGAAATGCGCGGCATTGTCTGGCGCGATGAAACCCTCGGTTCCAAGTACGACGAGATCGCGATTCCGGAAGACCTGCTGGAAAAGGCGCAGGAATACCGCGCGCACATGATCGAAGCCATCAGCGAGCATGACGAAGCGCTGATGCACAAGTTCATCGAAGGCGAAGCCATTACCAACGATGAGATCCGCGCGGGTATCCGTAAAGCGACCATCGCTTTGCAGATCTTCCCGGTGATTTGCGGCACGGCTTTCAAGAACAAGGGTGTCCAGACCATGCTGGATGCGGTGGTGGATTACCTTCCCTCTCCGCTGGATGTTCCGGCCATCGAAGGCCACGACGTCGACGATCCCGAAAAGGTGCTGATCCGCCACGCGTCGGACAGCGAGCCTTTCTCGGCGCTGGTTTTCAAGATCATGACCGACCCGTACGTCGGCCAGTTGGCCTTCTTCCGGGTATACTCGGGCACGCTGAAGAGCGGCGAACACGTTTTCAATGTGGCCAAGAGCCGCAAAGAGCGCGTGGGACGCCTGCTGCGCATGCACGCCAACAAGCGCGAAGAGATTCAGGAGATCGTCGCCGGCGACATCTGCGCCGCCGTCGGTTTGAAGACCGTATCGACGGGCGATACGATCTGCGACGACGAACACCCGATCGTGCTGGAATCCATCGACTTCCCGATGCCGGTCATTCAGCTCGCGGTAGAGCCGAAGACCAAGGCCGACCAGGAGAAAATGGGCCTGGCGATTCAGAAACTGGCGCAGGAAGATCCCACCTTCCGGGTCAATACCGATCCGGAGACCGGGCAGACCATTCTTTCCGGAATGGGCGAACTCCACCTGGAAATCATCGTGGACCGCATGATGCGCGAGTTCAGTGTCGGCGCCAACGTGGGCAAGCCGCAGGTGGCGTATCGCGAAACCATCCGCAAGAACGCCGAAGCCGAAGGCCGTCACGTCAAGCAGACCGGCGGTCACGGGCAATACGGCCACGTCAAGATTCGCGTGGAACCGCTGCCTTCGGGTAGCGGGTTCGTGTTCGAGAACGATGTCACCGGCGGCAGGGTACCGAAGGAATACATCAACCCCACCGAGGCAGGTATCAAGGAAGCGCTGGAAGGCGGCATCCTGGCCGGCTACCCGATGTCGGACGTCAAGGTAACGCTGTACGACGGCAGTTATCACGATGTCGATTCTTCGGAAATGGCCTTCAAGATCGCCGGATCCATGGCGATCAAGGAGGCGGCCAGGCGCGCCAAACCGGTTCTGCTGGAACCCATCATGGCGGTGGAAGTGGTGGTGCCGGAAGATTATATGGGCGACGTAATCGGCGACCTGTATTCCCGCCGCGGCCGCATCGAGGGTTCGGAATTGCGCGGAACCACGCGCATCATCAAGGCGATGGTGCCGTTGTCGTCGATGTTCGGGTACGCCACCGAATTGCGGTCGCGAACCCAGGGGCGCGGCAGCTTCACGATGCATTTCGGCAAGTACGAGGAAGTTCCCGCCGCGCAGGCTGAGGAAATTGTTAGCAAGGTCACGGGCAAGACTACGAAATAAGGAGCTTATTCTCTCTTATGGCAAAAGAAAAATTTGACCGCAGCAAGCCGCACATCAATATCGGAACGATCGGGCACATCGATCACGGTAAGACGACGCTGACCGCGGCGATCACGAAGGTGCTGGCCAAGCACAATCCGAAGAACAAGTTCCGGAGCTTCGATTCGATCGATAATGCGCCGGAAGAAAAAGCACGCG
This sequence comes from uncultured Solibacteraceae bacterium, assembly GCA_963792055.1. Classification (GTDB taxonomy): domain Bacteria; phylum Acidobacteriota; class Terriglobia; order Bryobacterales; family Bryobacteraceae; genus Solibacter. Next base: position 103,080 of record CAWBUV010000004.1, read on the forward strand.
GAATCACCATCGCAGTGGCGCACGTGGAGTACGAGACCGCCAAGCGTCACTACGCCCACGTGGATTGCCCGGGTCACGCCGACTACATCAAGAACATGATCACCGGAGCGGCGCAGATGGACGGCGCCATCGTGGTGGTGGCGGCGACCGACGGACCGATGCCGCAGACGCGGGAGCACATTCTGCTGGCGCGTCAGGTAGGCGTGCCGTACATCGTGGTGGCCATGAACAAGGTCGACATGGTGGACGATTCGGAGCTGTTGGACCTGGTGGAGATGGAAGTCCGCGAACTGTTGAGCAGCTACCAGTTCCCGGGCGACGATCTGCCGGTCTGCCGGGTGAGCGCGCTGGGCGCATTGAACGGCGAGCCGCAGTGGGAAAAGACGGTCGAAGACCTGATGGAAGCGGTGGACAACTACATTCCGATGCCGGAACGAGTGGTCGACAAGCCGTTCATCATGCCGATCGAGGACATTTTCTCGATTCAGGGACGCGGGACGGTGGTCACGGGACGCATCGAGCGCGGCATCTGCAAAGTGGGCGAGGAAATGGAGATCGTGGGCTTCCGGCCGACGCGGAAGACGGTAGTCACGGGCGTGGAAATGTTCAAGAAGTTGTTGGACGAAGGACGCGCCGGGGACAACGTGGGCCTGCTGCTGCGCGGTGTGGACAAAGACGACGTGGAGCGCGGGCAGGTGATTGCGAAGCCGGGTTCGATCACGCCGCACACGCAGTTCAAGGGCGAAGTGTACGTGTTGAGCAAGGAAGAAGGGGGACGGCACACACCGTTCTTCAAGGGATACCGGCCGCAGTTTTACTTCCGCACGACGGACGTGACGGGAGTGGCGCAGTTGCCCGAGGGCACCGAGATGGTGATGCCGGGCGACAACGTGCAGTTGACAGTGGAATTGATCACGCCGGTCGCCATGGATAAGGGGTTGCGCTTCGCGATTCGCGAAGGCGGCCGCACCGTGGGCGCCGGAACCGTTAGCGAAATATTAAGTAGAGCACGGCGTAAGCAGGAAAATCAATGGCTCTGAGAGAACGTATTCGAATCCGTCTGAAGGCGTACGATCATCGCATTCTGGATCAGTCGACGACGGAAATTGTGGATACCGCGAAGCGGACCGGCGCAACAGTCGCCGGTCCGATTCCGCTGCCCACGTCGCGCACGATCACGACCGTGTTGCGGTCGCCGCACGTGGACAAGAAATCGCGGGAACAGTTTGAAATCCGGACGCACAAACGGTTGCTCGACATTCTGGAACCGACCCAGCAGACGGTGGACGCGCTGATGAAGCTCGATCTGCCGGCCGGTGTGGATGTCGAAATCAAGGCGTTCGGCAAGTAGTTGAGAAATTTCGGGGCCGCCAGCCGCGCGAGCGAGCTGTGCCCTCAAGGAAGTTGACATGAGTCCAGGAATCCTTGGCAAAAAGATTGGAATGACGCAGCTGTTCCGGCCGGACGGACAGGTAGTGCCGGTCACGCTGCTGAAAGCCGGCCCGTGCATGGTGGTGCAGCGCAAGACGCCCACCACGGACGGGTACGACGCGGTGCAACTCGGGCTGCTCGAGTTCATCAAGCCGCAGCGGATCAATAAGCCGACCGCCGGCCGTTTGAAGAAGGCCGGTATCGAGGGCGGCGCGAAGTTCATGCGCGAGTTTCCGCTGGGTCCGGGGTCGGACGATTTGAAGGCCGGCGACCAGGTGCTGGTGGGTCAGTTCAAGCCTACCGACAAAGTGGACGTGGTCGGCATCAGCAAGGGAAAGGGCTTTGCGGGTGTAGTCAAGCGCCACCACTTCCGCGGCGGCGAAGGCTCGCACGGTTCGATGTTCCACCGCGCGCCCGGATCGATCGGCGCATCCAGCTTCCCTTCGCGGGTGCTGCCCGGCATGCGCATGGGCGGACATATGGGCAATGCCGCAGACGACGGTGCGCAATCTGGAGGTTGTCGAAGTCGACACCGAGGATAACGTGCTGGTGGTGAAGGGCGCGGTACCGGGTCCGAATGGCGGATACGTGCTGGTGCGGAGGTCGAAGAGGTAACTGCCATGCCGACAGTCGATGTAGTGGATTTAAATAATCAGAAGGTCAGCGAAGTGGAACTGGCCGACGACGTTTTCGGGGCGCCGGTCAACCAGTCGCTGCTGTACGAAGCGGTGCGGCAGTTCCAGGCGGGCAATGCGCGCCGGAACGCATGCCACCAAGGTCCGGCGGGAAGTCTCGGGTTCGGGCAAGAAGCTGTGGAAGCAGAAGGGCACGGGCCGGGCGCGCATCGGTTCGGTGCGGTCGCCGCTGTGGCGCCACGGCGCGACGGTGCACGGGCCGCAACCGCGCGATTACAGCTACAAGCTGCCCAAGAAGATGCTGTTGGGCGCGCTGCGCAGTGCGCTTTCGGCCAAGGTGCGGGACGGGGAGTTGAAGGTCGTACAGGCCTTCAGTTTCGCCGACAACAAGACCAAGAACGCGATGAGCGTGCTGGCGAAGCTGGAAGCCGGGCGCACGGTTCTGGTGGTGGACAACGGAGAGAACCGCAACCTGGAGCTGGGGCTGCGCAACCTGAAGGGCGTGACGCTGCTGGCCACGCGCGAAGTGAACCCGTATCACCTGCTGGGTCACAAGAGCGTACTGATCAGCGAAGCCGCCGCGCGCAAGTTCTCGGAGGCACTCGCAAAATGAACCTCTATGAAGTGATTCAGCGCCCGCTGGTAACGGAAAAGGGCGTCACCAAGAAAGATAACGAGCGCACGCTGTGCTTCCAGGTACACGCCGACGCCAACAAGACGCAGGTCAAGGCCGCGGTGGAGAAGCTGTTCAAGGTCAAGGTGGATGAAGTGCGCACCGCGACGTTCGAAGGCAAGCTGCGGCGGCGCGGCCGTTTCTCGGGCTACCGTTCGGACTGGAAGAAGGCCTACGTGAAGCTGAAGGCGGGGGAGAAAGTCCCCGACTTCGCGGAGATTTAAGGGGAACCGACCATGGCAATCAAGATTTATAAACCCACGACCCCCACCCGGCGCTTTGCGACTTCCGTTTCGCGCGACGATATCACCAAGCAGACTCCCGAAAAGTCGCTGGTGGAATCGAAGAAGCGCACCGGCGGCCGTAACAGCACCGGCCGCGTGACGTCCCGGTTCATCGGCGGCGGCGCACAAGCAGGCGTACCGGGTAATCGATTTCAAGCGCGACAAGACCGGCATTCCGGCGGTGGTCGCGGCCATCGAGTACGATCCCAACCGCTCGGCGCGCATCGCGCTGTTGAACTACGCGGACGGCGAGAAGCGCTACATCCTGCAGCCCGACGGCCTGAAGGTAGGGATGAAGATCATGAGCGGCCCGACGGCCGACATCCTGATCGGCAATGCGCTCCCGCTCAAGAACATCCCGGCCGGCACGGTGGTGCACAACATCGAGTTGAAGCCCGGCAAGGGCGGACAGATGGCGCGTTCGGCCGGCTCGCAGGCGCAGCTGGTGTCGCGCGAGGGCGGCCTGGCGCTGTTGAAGCTGCCTTCGGCCGAGATCCGGCGCGTGCCGGTGGAGTGCATGGCGACGGTTGGCCAGGTGGGCAACGTCGAGCACGAAAACGTTTCTCTCGGTAAGGCGGGACGCAAGCGCTGGATGGGGAAGACGCCCCACAATCGCGGCGTATCGATGAACCCGGTGGATCACCCGCACGGCGGCGGCGAGGGCAAGACCTCGGGCGGCCGTCACCCGGTGACGCCGTGGGGCCAGCCCACTCGCGGTTTCAAGACGCGCAACAACAAGCGCACCGACAAGTGGATCGTGAACCGCAAGAGCAAGAAGAGGTAAGGGAATGGGCAGAAGCGTAAAGAAGGGACCGTTTACCGATACTCACCTGGAAGCCAAGCTGGCGGTGCTGGCGGCGTCCAATGAGAAGAAGGTGGTGCGCACCTGGTCGCGCCGATCCACCATCCTGCCGGAGTTCGTGGGGCACACCGTGGCGGTGCACAACGGGAAGAAGTTCATCCCGGTGTATGTGACCGAGAACATGGTGGGGCACAAGCTGGGCGAGTTTTCGCCGACCCGGACCTTCAAGGGGCACTCGGTGAAGGCGGCGACGGAGAAGAGTTCGAAGCCGTCCTAGGCAGTGCCCGAGGGTATAGAGGATAGCATGCAAGCAAAAGCGGAAGCACGATATATCCGAATCTCCCCGCAGAAGGCGCGGCTGGTAGTGGACCTGATCCGCGGCCAGCAGGCGGGGGCGGCGTTGACCACGCTGCGCACCACCAACAAGCGCATTGCGCCGACGGTGGAGAAGGTGCTGCAGAGCGCCATCGCCAACGCAACGAACCGAAACGAAGACGTGGATGTCGACCAGCTTTACGTGAGCGAAGCCTACGTCAACGAAGGGCCGCGGATGAAGCGGGTGCGTCCGGCACCGATGGGGCGCGCCTACCGGTATCAGCGTCGTTTGGCACATATCGTCATCAAGGTGACGGAGAAGGAAGCGTAATGGGACAGAAAGTTCATCCGTACGGATTCCGGCTGGGCTTCAACAAGCCGTGGCGGTCGCGCTGGTTCGCCAAGCAGGGCTATGCGAAGCTGTTGCAGGAAGACCTGGAGCTGAAGGCGGCCTTGACCGAAAGGTTGAAGAGCGCCGGCGTGAGCTCGATCGAAGTGGACCGGCCGGGCAACAAGCTGCGGGTCACGATCCGCACGTCGCGTCCAGGCATCATCATCGGACGCAAGGGCGCGGAGATCGAAAAGCTCAAGCAGGACATGGCGAAGAAGACCAAGCGCGAAGTCTTCATCGACATTCAGGAAGTGCACAAGCCGGAGCTGGACGCGCAACTGGTGAGCGAGTCGATCGCGCTGCAGCTGGAAAAGCGCGTGGCCTTCCGGCGCGCGATGCGCAAGGCGGTGGATTCGGCGCTGCGCTTCGGCTGCAAGGGCATCAAGGTGCGCGTGAGCGGCCGTTTGAACGGCGCGGAAATCGCGCGCAGCGAATGGTATCTGCAGGGGCAGCTTGCCGCTGCACACCCTGCGCGCCGACATCGATTACGGCTTCGCCGAGGCGCACACCACCTACGGTGTGATCGGCATCAAGGCGTGGTTGTACAAGGGCGAAATTCTGGATCTCACCAAGCGGCGCAATCTGCTGCCCGAGCCGGAACCGAGGCGCGAGATGCGCGACCGCCGCGGGAGATCGCGGCGACCGTGGTCCGCGCGGGGATCGAGGCGATCGCGGCGGCGACCGTGGTGGACGAAGCGATCGTCCGCCGATGCACACGCCCGCACCGGTAGAAGCGACGGGTCCGGCGGTGCAGCCGGCGCCGAGCGATCTGCCGCGTCCGGCAGCGCGTCCGGTGACGCCGATTCTGCCGCCGCTGATGTCGCCGCAGCAGCCCTCCTGGAAGCAGGAGGTTCGTCAGGAAACTACACCCGAACCCGAGACCAAGCCGGCTGTCGAACCGAAGCCGGAAGGTTCGGGCGAGAACCAGTAAGGAATTGAGGGCATACCGCTATGATGATGCCAAAGAAGGTCAAGTACAGAAAGCAGCAGCGCGGCCGCATGTGCGGCAAGGCCTGGCGCGGCTCGTCGATCTCTTTCGGTGAGTTCGGGCTGAAGGCGATGGAATGCGCGTGGATCACGTCGCGGCAGATCGAAGCCGCCCGCGTGGCCATGACGCGCTCCATCAAGCGCGGCGGCAAAGTGTGGATCCGGTTGTTCCCGGACAAGCCGATCACCAAGAAGCCGGCCGAAACCCGTATGGGTAAAGGTAAAGGCGCGCCGGAGGAATGGGTGGCGGTGATTCGCCCCGGGAAGATCCTTTTCGAAATGGAAGGCGTGGACCGGCCGACGGCACTGGCCGCCATGCGGCTGGCAGCCCATAAGCTGTCCATCAGGACCAAGTTTGTTGGCCGGGAAGACGCGGAGTAACGGATATGAAGGCGCAGAAAGTTCGCGATCTGGACGAGCACGAAATTAAGCAGCAGTTGAAGGAAATGGACGAGCAGATGTTCCGTCTTCATTTTCAGATGTCGATGGGACAGATGGACGGCCTGAAGAAGGTCCGGCAGATGAAGAAGGATCGGGCGCGGATTTACACCATCCTGCGGGAGCGGGAGTTGGCGGGGGAGAAGAAGTAGATGGCCGAAACCGAAGCCAAGACGGCATTGAAAGACGCACCGACGGCGTTAAAGAACGAAAAGGTCGGCGAGGTGGTTTCGACCAAGATGCAGAAGACCATCGTGGTGGAAGTCAGCCGGCGGGTGCCGCATCCCCTGTACAAGCGCATCATCGGCAAGCGAAAGAAGTTCTATGCGCACGATGAAGAGGGCACGGCGAAGCTGGGCGATGTGGTTCGCATCGTGGAGTGCCGTCCGTTGAGCAAGCTGAAGCGATGGCGGCTGATGGACGTAGTGCGCCGGGCGCCGCAGGTGGGCGCGCAGCCGAAGGATCTGGACGTCAAGGTTTAGTCCCGGACAGGCAAGGATGCCTATCCAACACGGAGCAAATTTATGATAGGAATGCGTACAATTCTCGAGGTGGCCGACAACAGCGGCGCGCGCAGGCTTTCCTGCATTCTGCCGCGCGGCGGCGACCTCGGTCTGCGCGCCGGACTGGGTGACGTGATCACCGCCGCCGTGAAAGAGGCAGCTCCCGATTCGGCGATCAAGAAGGGCAAAGTGGTGCGCTGCGTGATCGTCCGCATGCGCAAGGAGACGCGGCGCAAGGACGGAACGTACATTCGTTTCGATTCCAACGCGGCGGTTTTGATCAACGATGTGGGCGAGCCGGTGGGCACGCGCGTCTTCGGGCCGGTGGCCAGGGAACTGCGCGATAAGAAGTTCATGAAGATCGTATCGCTGGCGCCCGAGGTAATCTGATGGCAATCGCAAAACGGAAGCCGGCCGAGCCGGTGCGGATCGATATCAAGAGGGAAGACACGGTCAAAGTAATTACGCGGCCGTGACAAGGGCGAAGCAGGGCCGCGTGCTCTCGGTGGATCGCGAGACGGGCAAGCTCCTGGTGGAGCACGTGATGATGATCAAGCGTCACACACGTCCCAACCCCGCCAAACAGATCAAGGGCGGCATCGCCGAGCGCGAGAGCCCGATCCAGGCCTCCAACGTCATGCTGGTGTGCCCGAGTTGCCACAAGGCGGTACGGGTGGCGCATCACATCGATCATGTAGCCGGCGGCAAGACCAGCCGCACGCGCGTTTGCCGCAAGTGCGGCCAGACGCTCGACAGGAAGTGAGGATTTCATGGCAGCGCGTTTGAGAGAGAAATATCTGAAGACAGTGGTTCCGGTGCTGAGCAAAGAGTTCAGCTACAAGAACGTCATGGCGGTCCCGAAGATCGAGAAGATCACGGTCAATATCGGGATGGGCGAAGCGACGCAGAACGCCAAGCTGATGGACGGCGCGGTCAACGAACTGACGCAGGTCGCGGGCCAGAAGCCGGTGATCACGAAGGCGTCGAAATCGATCGCCCAGTTCAAGCTGCGCGAAGGCCAGTCGATCGGCTGCATGGTGACGCTGCGCGGCGACCGCATGTACGAATTCTTCGACCGGCTGGTGAACGTGGCGCTGCCGCGTGTACGCGACTTCCGCGGGCTGAGCACGAAGAGCTTCGACGGGCGGGGAAATTACACCATGGGGATCAAGGACCAGTTGATCTTCCCCGAGATCGATTACTCCAAGGTGGACAAGACCAAGGGAATGAACATCTGCATCACCACCACGGCCCGCACCGACGCGGAAGGCCTGGCGCTGCTGAAGCAAATGGGTATGCCGTTCCGGGCTGCGTAAGGAAGGATGACGAGATGGCCACGACCGCAAAAATTGCGAAAGACGTAAAGCTGGACAAGGCCCGCAAGGCCAAGACGCCCAAACTTCAATGCCGTCACCGGAACCGCTGCTGGCGTTGTGGACGGCCCCGCGCATTCCTGCGCAAGTTCGGAATTTGCCGCCTCTGCTTCCGCAAGCTCGCCCTGAATGGCGAGATTCCGGGTGTGACCAAGGCTAGCTGGTAGGAAGTGAAGTAGGAGAACTATGACGAGCGATCCAATTGCCGACATGCTGACTCGCGTTCGCAACGCGATCCAGGCCCGCCACCCGAAGGTGGACGTGCCGGCCTCCAAGCTGAAAGCGGAAATCGCGCGCATTCTGAAAGAGGAAGGCTACATTACCAATTTCAAGGTGGCGGAAGAAGGCGCGAAGAAGACCATCAAGATCTATTTGAAGTACGGCGGCAACAATTCGCCGGTGATCTCGGCGATCGAGCGCGTTTCGCGTCCGGGCTGCCGGGTGTATGTCGGGCAGACGGACATCCCGCGTGTATTGGGCGGTCTCGGAATCAACATTCTGACGACGCCGAAGGGCGTGATGACCGGCCGCGACGCGCACAAGGAGCACCTTGGCGGAGAGATTCTCTGCCGTGTGTGGTGAGGTTACCCAACTATGTCAAGAATTGGTAAGAAGCCGATCCCGCTGCCGAACGGCGTGAAAATCACGGTCGGCGAGGAACTGGAAGTTACGGGCCCGAAGGGCAAGCTGAAGGTGCCGATACCGGCCGGCATCACTTTCGAGCAGGCCGACGGCAAGCTGGAAGTGAAGCGGTCGGGCGACGAGCACGCGGCGATTCACGGACTGACCCGGGCGTTGACGGCGAATGCGGTGCAGGGCGTCAGCGGCGGATTCACGCGCGAACTGGACATCGTCGGCATCGGCTATCGCGCCGACGTCAAGGGTAAGGTGGTCACGTTTACGCTGGGCTATTCGCATCCGATCGAGATGCTGCTGCCCGAGGGCGTGGACATCAAGATCGATAAACAGACGCACCTGGTGCTGAGCGGGCACGACCGCCAGTTGCTGGGCCAGGTGGCGGCGAACATGCGGGCGCTCCGCAAGCCGGACCCTTACAAGAACAAGGGCGTGCGGTATACGGGCGAGGTGTTGCGCAAGAAGGTCGGTAAGACCGGGGCGAGTGCCAAATGATTAAGAAGCCTGAAAAGAAAGAGATCCGCAACCGGATTCACAAGCGCATCCGGCGCAAGCTGTCGGGGACGCGCGGCGCGTCCGCGCCTGGCGGTGTTCCGCAGCGTGGCGCACATTTACGCGCAGGTCATCGACGATGTGGCGGGCACCACGGTGGTGTCGGCATCGAGCGTCGATAAGGACGGCAAGACCAAGGGCGGCAACGTGGCGGCGGCCAAAGCGATCGGCAAGCTGGTGGCGGAGCGGGCCAGGGAAAAGGGTATCAAGAGCGTGGTCTTCGACCGCGGCGGCTATCAGTATCACGGGCGCGTGAAGGCGCTGGCGGATGCGGCGCGCGAAGCGGGACTGGAGTTTTAATTCATGGCTACGATAGTGAAACGCATCGACCCGGCGACGCTGAACCTGAAAGAGCAGGTCGTGGCAATCAACCGCGTCACCAAGGTGGTGAAGGGCGGTAAGAACCTGAGCTTCTCGGCGCTGGTGGTGATCGGCGATCCGCAGGCGAAGGTGGTGGGCTACGGCGTGGGCAAGGCGAAGGAAGTGCCGTCCGCGATCCGCAAGGGCATCGAAGCCGCCAAGAAGAACCTGCGCAAAGTCCACGTGCTGGATACCACGATCGCACACCGGGTGCTCGGCCAGTTCGCCAGCAGCCAGGTGCTGTTGAAGCCGGCGGCGGCCGGTACCGGCGTGATCGCCGGCGGCGCGGTGCGTGCGGTAATTACGGCGTGCGGCGTGCCGAATGTGCTGACCAAGTCGATTGGACGGCGCAATCCGCACAACGTGGTGAAGGCGACCATCGTGGCGCTGGAATCGCTGCGCGACAGGAACGCCGTGGCTGAAATGCGCGGCCTGGCGATCGATAAGTTATAGATTGATAAGCTGTAAAGGATCAAGCTCTATGGAAGGCACGATCAAGATCAAACTGTACCGCAGCCCGATCTGCACGCCGGTGAAGCACAAGCTGGTGGTGAAGGGTCTGGGTTTGCGCAAGCTGAACCAAATAGTGGAGCGTCCGGATACCCCGGTGTTTCGCGGAATGGTCAAGAAGGTTCCGCACCTGCTGGTGCAAGTAGTGGAGTAAGGGGATGAGATAAATGAATCTCAGTGGAATCAAACCTCCCGCCGGCCAGGTGAAGGGCCGGAAGCGGATCGGGCGCGGCATGGGCTCGGGGCACGGTAAGACTTCGACGCGCGGCTCCAAGGGCCAGCGCGCGGGCACCGGCTTCAGCCAGAAGCGCGGCTTTGAAGGCGGCCAGATGCCGTTGCATCGCCGGCTTCCCAAGCGCGGATTTACCAACATCTTTAAGAAGCAGTTCGCAATCGTCAATCTGGGCAGGCTGGAGAAGCTGGAGGGCGACACGTTCAACGTGGACAGCCTGCTGGCGGCGGGTGTAATCCACAAGGTCCACGACGGCCTGAAGATCCTGGGCACCGGGATCCTGACGCGCAAGATCACGGTGGAAGCCCACCATTTTTCCAAGTCGGCCCTGGAGAAGATCCAGCAGGCCGGCGGAACGGCGCAGGTGGTCGGCGCTAAGAGCGAATAGCGTTGGGAATCGAAGGGTACCATGAACAAGCTATTTGAAGCGTTCGCGAACATATTTCGGGTGCCGGACCTCCGCAAGCGGCTCCTGTTCGCGCTGGGTCTGCTGGCGGTGTATCGTCTGGGCGGCCACATTCCCACGCCGGGTATCAACCTGCAGCGATGGGAGGAGTTTTTCAGCTCCAACTCGGGTTCGATCTTCGGTTTCTTCGATCTGTTCGCGGGCGGCAACATCCGCCGCCTGACGGTATTTGCTCTCGGGATCATGCCGTACATTACGGCGTCGATCATTCTGCAATTGCTGACGGTGGTGGTTCCCACGCTGGAAAAGCTGCAGAAGGAAGGCGAACTGGGGCGCCGCAAGATCACCCAGTGGACCCGCTACCTGACCATCATTCTTTCGATTCTGCAGTCGTTCGGGATTGCGCAGGGTTTGCAGGCGATGCAGCAGGGCATCGTGATCAACCCGGGCTTCGGTTTCGTATTTCTGACCATCATCTCGCTGACCACCGGCACGGCGTTCATCATGTGGCTGGGTGAGCAGATCAGCGAACGCGGCATCGGCAACGGCATGTCGCTGATCATCTTCACCGGCATCGTGGTGGGGCTGCCGAACGCCATCGGCAACATTTACCAGCACGTGTTTACGATCCACGACTGGGGCGCCATCACGTTGATCATCCTGATTGCGATGATGATCGCGGTGGTGGCCTTCATCGTCCTGGTGGAGCGCGGCGAGCGCCGGATTCCGGTGCAGTACGCCAAGCGCGTGGTGGGCCGGCGGGTGATGGGCGGGCAATCGACGCACATGCCGCTGAAGGTCAACGCGGGCGGCGTGATTCCGGTGATCTTCGCTTCCTCGATTCTGGCCTTCCCGCAGACGCTGGCGCAGTTTCCGTGGGTAAAGAACGTGGGCTGGCTTTCGTCCTTGTTGAAGAGCATCCAGCACGGCGAGCCGCTATACTATGTCCTATTCGTGGCGGGCATCATCTTCTTCTGTTTCTTCTACGTGTCGATCATTTTCAACCCGAATGAAGCAGCCGACAACATGCGCAAGTACGGCGGCTTCATTCCGGGCATCCGCCCGGGCCGCAATACGGCCGATTACATGAACAACATCCTCACCAAGATTACGGTGGTGGGTGGCATTTACCTGTCGATCCTGTGCCTGATTCCGGACATCATGATCTCCGGCATCAAGCTGAACCATCTCCCGTTGATCGGGAATTGGATTGACAGCATGTCGTTTCTCCGGTTCATTATCGATGGACTGGGAGTGAACTTTTATTTTGGCGGCACATCCTTGTTGATTGTCGTCGGCGTGGCCATGGATACGATCAACCAGATCGAAGCACAGCTCATCATGCGGCATTACGAAGGGTTCACGCCGCGTTCGGGCCGTATTCGTGGACGTCGATAAGTTCTGATTTTTGTGAAGGCCATCGTACTGTTTGGCTCGCCAGGCTCCGGGAAAGGTACACAGGCGAAGATGCTGACTCGCTGCCTGAGGATCCCCCATATCTCGACCGGGGATATGCTGCGCGACCTGCTGCGGTCGGGTTCGGAGGCGGAGAAGGCGATGGGCGCCACGATGCATTCGGGCGGCCTGGTTTCCGACCGGCTGGTGAACGAGATGGTGAGGGAGCGGTTGAGCGAGCCCGATGCCGCGAAGGGTTTTATTTTGGATGGATACCCCCGGACGCTGGATCAGGCCGGACACCTGGCGGAGTGGCTGGTGGGGCGGGGAATCCACGAAGTGGTGATCCACCTCGCGGTGGATTACAATGTTATTATTGCCCGTTTAACGGGACGCCGCCAGTGTCCCCGCTGCGGCACTCTGTACAACGTCTCTTCCCACCCCCCAAGGGTGGAGGGCGTGTGCGATCTGGACGGGGAGAAACTGGTCATCCGGGATGACGATAGCGAGGCGGTGATCCGCGGGCGGTTGGACGCGTATGACCGTCAGACGCGGCCGGTGCTGGAGTACTTCCGGACATCGGGACACCGGGTGGTCCAGGTGGATGCCGACGACGATCCGCCGGAGATGGTGCATCGTAAGATTTGCCAGACGATGGAGTCAGCTTGATTGTTCGAAAGACCGCCGCGGAATTGGAAAAGATGCGGCGCAGCGGCCTCCTGGTATGGCAGGTCCTGCAGAAACTGAAAGAGATGGCGGTGGAAGGGGTCAGCACGATGGACCTCGAGGTATCCGCCGAGAAGATGATCGCCGATGCGGGAGCCAAGCCGGCGTTCAAAGGCTATTATGTGCCGGCGGCGGGCGAAGCCTTCAAGTTTGTGTTGTGTACTTCGGTGAACGACGAGATTGTCCACGGGATGCCGAATATGAAACGGGTCCTGAAGAAGGGCGATATCGTTTCGATCGACACCGGGGTGAAGCTGGACGGGTATTATGGCGATTCGGCCATTACGGTGCCGATCGGCGAGGTAAGCGAGCAGACGCGGAAACTGCTCCAGGTGACGCAGGAATCCCTGGAACTCGCCATCGATCAGGTACGGCCCGGGAACCGGCTGTTTGACGTGTGCGGTACGGTGGAAAAGCACGTCAAGGGAAACGGGTTTTCGATTGTCCGGGAGTATGTGGGCCACGGTATCGGCACGCAGCTCCACGAGGAGCCGCAGGTCCCCAACTACGTGGATCGCAAGAACGAGAATCCGCGGTTGAAGGAAGGGATGGTTCTGGCGGTGGAGCCGATGGTCAATGCCGGAAAGGCGGAGGCGGTCGTGTTGAAGGACAAGTGGACGGCGGTCACGAAGGACGGTTCGAATTCGGCTCATTTCGAGCATTGCATCGCGGTGACGGAGAACGGGCCGTGGGTGCTGACGAGGCCCTGACCGGTAAGGGGAACGTCGCCGGAGGCCGTAAGGTAGCGGCCACGGTGGTGGAAGAGCGGCCGAGCGCCATCTACTCGGTGGTGTTGGAAGGGCAGCAAAAGGTTTTGGCCCACCTGGTGGGCGCGGCGAGAAGGAATTTTGTCCGGTTGGTTCCGGGCGATAGGGTCGAGGTGGAGTTATCGCCTCACGATCCGACGCGTGGCAGGATTACGCGAAAGCTATAGGCAGGCTCGGGGCAGGGAAGCGGCCCGCCAAGGGGTTTTTATGAAGGTACGAGCGTCGGTAAAGAAGATTTGCGACAAGTGCAAGGTGATCCACCGCGAAGGCGTGGTGCGGGTCATCTGCGTCAACCCGAAACACAAACAGAGACAGGGATAAGAGAAGACATATGGCACGTTTAGCCGGTGTGGATTTGCCGCCTGGGAAGAGAGCCGAGATCGGGCTCACGTACATCTACGGCATCGGCCGTACCCGTTCGAAGTCTCTGCTTTACCGCTGCGGGATTGACTTCAACAAGAAGATTCGCGATCTGACGGAAGACGAAGTCAACCACATTCGTACGATTCTGGAAGAAGAAGGCGCGGTCGAAGGCGACCTGCGCAAAGAAATCTCGATGAACATCAAGCGTCACATCGAGATGGGTTCCTACCGTGGATTGCGGCACCGCCGCAGCCTGCCGGTACGCGGGCAGCGCACGCACACCAACGCCCGCACGCGCAAGGGTCCGCGCCGCGGCACCGTTGCGAACAAGAAGAAGGCGACGGGTAAGACATAGGATCGTATGGCAAAAGCACCAGTTAAAGCAGGCAAGAAGAAGAGCTTCAAGAAGAAGGAAAAGCGCGTCGTCCACACGGGCGTCGTGCACGTGCAGGCCACCTTCAACAACACCATCGTGACCATCAGCGATCAGGAAGGCAATACGATTTCCTGGTCGAGCGCCGGTTCGCTGGGCTTCCGCGGGTCGCGCAAGGGAACTCCCTTCGCCGCCCAGCAGGCGGCCATGACGGCGGCCAACAAGGCCAACGAAAGCGGGCTGCGTGTGGTGGAAGTGCGCGTGTCCGGGTCCCGGTTCGGGCCGCGAATCGGCGGTTCGCGCGTTGAGCACCGCCGGTATCGAAGTCCGCGCGATCAAGGACGTGACGCCGATCCCGCACAACGGGTGCCGTCCTCCCAAGAAGCGCAGAGTGTAGGAACCGCTCCCTGACGGTCGCCAAGGCTCGGATTGGAGCGGCGAGTTGTGGGCGCGTATTCGGAGCCTGCGACCGTCTAGGAAGCGGATGTCTGTAGTTAAGCGGGACGAAGGCCTGCCATGGCTGTAAACCGCACCTGAGTCAGAAAAGGTAAGGAGAGGTAACTTGGCAAGATATATCGGCCCGGTTTGCCGGCAATGCCGGCGCGAGGGCATGAAACTTTATCTCAAAGGCGAGCGCTGCCACAGCGAGAAGTGCGCCATCGAGAAGCGCAACTTCATTCCCGGACAGCATGGCAAGGACCGCGCCAAAGAAGATCGTCGGCTACGGCCTGCAGCTTCGCGAGAAACAGAAGGTCCGCCGCGTGTACGGCGTGCTGGAACGGCAGTTCCGCATCACGTTCGAAAAGGCAGCGCTGCAGAAGGGCATCACCGGCGAAAACCTGATGCAGAACCTGGAGCGCCGTCTGGACAGCGTGATCTTCCGCATGGGCTTCGGCACCAGCCGCGCCCAGGCCCGGCAGGTGGTGCGCCACGGCCACATCGATGTCAATGGCCGCAAGTGCAACATTCCCTCCGCCATGGTCAAGAGTGGGCGACGTGATTTCGGTTCGCGAGAGCAGCAAGAACAACGCCACCATCCTGGCCGCCCGCGACGCCACGGCGCACGCTCCGGCGCCGAACTGGATCGACGTGGACCGGGAAGGTTTGAAGGGTCGCGTACAGAGCCTGCCGAAGCGCGAGGATCTGGTGCAGATCCAATTGAACGAGCAGCTCATCGTCGAGTTGTACTCGAAGTAAGCGGACCGGCGCGTCCTGCGCGCCGTGGATGTGGGGAGCCCCGGAGACGGGGCTCAAGCGAGGATTCTTATGTTTAAGGGCTTTCAAAAACCCAAACGTCTGGTCGCCAATACCGAGACCCTTACGGAGCGGTATGGCATGTTTACGGCCCAGCCTTTTCAACGCGGGTTCGGCACCACCATCGGCAACAGTCTGCGCCGCGTGCTGCTGAGTTCGATTGAAGGCGCGGCCATCACGGCGGTTCGCATCGAAGGCGTGGAGCACGAATTCAGCCCGATCCCGGGCGTAGTGGAAGACGCCACCGATATCATCCTGAACCTGAAGCAGATTCCCTTCAAGATCATGGGCGACGGCGTCAAAACCGTGCGCCTGAGCGTGGATCAGCACGGCGACGTGCGCAGCGGACAGATCGAAACCGATGCGGACGTGGAAGTGCTGGATCGCGATGTGCACGTCGCCACGGTGAGCGAGGGCGGCAGGCTTTCGATCGAAATGCGCCTGAAGGTGGGGCGCGGCTACGTCAGCGCCGACAAGAACTTCGACGAGGATCTGGCGCTCGGCTACATCCCGATCGATTCGGTGCACTCGCCGGTGCGCAAGGTCAACTTCTCGGTGGAGGCGGCGCGCCTCGGCCAGATGACCGATTACGACAAGCTGACCCTGGAAGTCTGGACCAACGGCGCGGTTTCGCCGCAGGATGCCATCGGCTACGCCGCGAAGCTGCTGAAGGATCACATGACGATCTTCATCAACTTCGAGGAAGTGGCGGAGCAGACCGAGGAGGTCAGCGAGCGCGGCATGGACAAGATCAACGAAGTCCTGAACCGCTCGGTGGAAGAGCTGGAATTGAGCGTCCGCTCCTACAACTGCCTGAAGAACGCCAACATCCAGAGCATCGGGGAACTGGTGCAGAAGACCGAAGCCGAAATGCTGCGCACCAAGAATTTCGGCCGCAAATCGCTCAACGAAATCAAGGAAATTCTGGCGAATATGGGCCTCTCGCTGGGCATGCGGATCGATCAGCATGGCCGGCTGGTGGCGCCGCCTCCGCAGGCCGGCGGCGTGACCGACTACGGCCCCGACGACGAAGGCCAGCCGGAGCTTGGGGAGTAGCGCATGAGACATAAGTACGCCGGATACAAACTGAAGCGGACCACGAGCGGCCGCAATGCGCTCTTGCGCAATCTGGTCACGAGCGTGATCGAAGCCGAGCGCGTGGTCACCACGGTTCCGAAGGCGAAGGCGGTGCGCCCGCTGGTGGAGAAGATGATCACGCTGGCCAAGCAGGATACGCTGCACTCGCGCCGTCAGGCGGCGATGGTGCTGCGCACGCCGGATTCGGTGAAGAAGTTGTTCGATACGCTGGGCACGCGGTTCGGCCAGCGCAACGGCGGCTATACCCGCATCGTACGCCTGGGACCTCGCAAGGGCGATGGCGCCGAGCAGGCGATGATCGAACTGGTGGGCAGCGAGCTGGTGAAGCGCGCGGCCGACCGCGCCAAGCGGCGCGAAGAGCGTTTGAAAGCGCAGCGCGAAGGCCGCGAGCACGAAGAACCAGAAGAAGAGAAGTAGTAGCAGTTCCCACAGGGGCGGAGCGCCAGTTCCGCCCCTTTCGTGCGTTTCCCCTCCTTAGCCCCAGGTCAATCCAGCACAGCGCGGGCAGTATCCCACGCTCCCTCACAGTCGCGGCTCTGTTAGAACTTGAATTCGATGCCTTGCGCCAGCGGCAGCTGGCTGGACCAGTTCAACGTGTTGGTCTGGCGGCGCATGTAGGCCTTCCAGGCGTCGCTGCCGGATTCGCGTCCGCCGCCGGTGTCCTTCTCGCCGCCGAACGCGCCGCCGATTTCGGCGCCGCTGGTGCCGATATTGATGTTGGCGATGCCGCAATCGCTGCCGCGATGGCTGAGGAACGTCTCGGCCGAAATCAGATTGGTGGTGAACATGGCCGAGGAGAGGCCCTGCGGCACGTCGTTGTGCCAGTGGATGGCCTCGTCGAGCGTGTCGAACTCCATCAGGTAGAGAATGGGCGCGAAGATCTCTTCCTTGAGGATCGGCATGTCCGGGCGGGCGCGCACCAGGGTGGGCTGCACGTAGCAGCCTTCGAGCGCCTTGCCGCCGAAGAGGATTTCGCCGCCCTGCTCGCGTATGCGGCGCAAGGCCGTCCAGCATGTCGTCCACGGCGCGGCGGTTGATCAGCGGACCCATGAGGGTGTGCTCGTCGAGCGGATCGCCGATGCGTACCTGGCCGTAGGCGCGGACCAGCGCGTCGGTGATTCTGGGCGCGATGCCGCGCTGCAGGAACAGGCGGCGCGTGGTGGTGCAGCGCTGTCCGGCGGTGCCGACGGCGCCGAACAGGACGGCGCGCAGCACCAGGTCGGGATTGGCATCGTCCATCACGATGATGCCGTTGTTGCCGCCGAGTTCCAGGATCGTGCGGCCCAGGCGCCGGGCGATCACTTCGGCCACGTGGCGGCCCACTTCGGTGGAGCCGGTGAAGCTGATCAGCGGGATGCGCGGGTCGCTGCACGAGGCTCTCGCCCACGGGCTTGCGTCGGCCCGATCACCAGATTGAAGACGCCCTTCAAACCGTGCCGGTCGAAGACGCGGTTGACGATCTTCTGCACGGCGATGGCGGTGAGCGGGGTCTCCGACGACGGGCGCCAGAGCACGCAATCGCCGCACACCGCCGCGATCATGGCGTTCCAGGCCCACACCGCCACCGGGAAGTTGAAGGCGCTGATCACGCCGACGATGCCGAGCGGGTGCCACTGCTCGTACATGCGGTGGCCGGGCCGCTCGCTGTGCATGGTGAGGCCGTAGAGCTGGCGCGAGAGGCCGACGGCGAAATCGGCGATGTCGATCATCTCCTGCACTTCGCCCAGGCCTTCGGGCAGGATCTTGCCCATTTCGAGCGACACAGCGCGCCCAGATCCTGCTTGTGGGCGCGCAGTTCGTTGCCGATTTCGCGCACGATCTCGCCGCGCTTGGGGCGCGGGCATCATGCGCCATTCCAGGAAGGCTTCGGAGGCGCGCGCCATGACGGTTTCGTAATCCGCCGCTCCCGCCATGCGCACGCGGGCCAGAGGCTTCGCCGGTGGCCGGGCAGAACGAAACCAGTTCGCCGCCCGCGGGGTCGGCGATCCAATCCCCATGACAGGCGCCGGAATTTACGGCTTCGATGTGGAGTTTCTCAAGAATATCGGGAACAACCTGATTCGCGGTAAGCCACACCTTCATTTTAGCGCCGCGATTGGTAAGTGCCAAGTCTGAAAGCAGCGCCCCGGCGGTGGGACCGGTGTGGAACAGCTATCCCGGTCCCACGCCGCGAGCGGCCTGATGACTGTACGATTCAACCGATCGATCCCCGTGATCCAGTGGTGCGCGACAGCTGCACTCACCCCTATTGCCTCGGTTGCCGGGTCTGAGGTCCGGCCAGTGAGTATGGTCAACGGTACGCGCGGAGGGGCGGCTATCCCGATAGTCGTATCTTTCGTACACGTATGGGGCAATAACCTGCGGAGCGGTCTACAACTGATCTTCGTATTGTTCGACAGCGACGCGCACGAGTTGGCCGCGCGTGCGCACGCCGGTCTTCTGGAACGAGGCTCTGCAGAATGGCCTTCACGTAGCTTTCCGAGATCTGCAGCCGCCAGGCGATCTCTTTGTTGGAAAGGCCTTCCAGGACGAAGCGCAGCACCTTGAGCTGCCGTTCGTTGAAGGTGGGAGCGGCGGCCTGCGGCGACGCAGCGGGGTCTTCGCCGATGGCGGCGAACGAGCGGTCGAACCAAGTGCCGCCGGCAGCCACCGTGCGGATCACGCCGGCCAGTTCGCTGAGTTCTCCCTGCTTGAGGAAGATGCCGTTGACACCCTGGCGCATCAGGCGGCGGGCCTCGGTGTCGCTGACCCAGGCGGTGACCACCAGAACGCGGCCTTCATAGCCGATCTGGCGGGCGGCGGGCAGAAATTGCGAGGCGCGCTCCGCCCCCAGGTCATGGTCCAGCAGCACGAGATCGAAGGACTGCTGGGAGAGGAGCGTCAAGGCGTCGCGAATGCTGGCGCAATGTTCGACGCTCAGAGACGGGATCGGCGGAGAGCGACTGGGCGACGCTCTGGCGGAAAAGCGCGTGGTCATCGATCAGCAGCGCGCGGATCTGGCCGGCCGGCCGGTTCGGTCACTGGCATCACCCTTCCACCTGATTCTCCACCGGCCATAACTCCACTGTAAAGCAACTGCCGGCGCCTTCGGGACTGTAACGCAAGTCCGCCGCCGTGCGCGCGAAGGATGGCACGCGAGATGTAGAGGCCGAGCCCGAAGGACTGAGCCCCGGCCTGAAACGGGCGGAAGAGTTCGTCAGGCTGGGCGACGCCGGGGCCGGAATCGCGGAAGTGGATCGCCACCAGATCGCTTTCCACGGCTACGGAAATGCGAACTTCGCGGACGCGGGCGGCCTTCCAGGGCCTGCATGCTGTTGCGCGCCAGATTGACGAAGACCTGCAAGAGGCTGTGATGGTCGGCCTGCACGAGGGGCAGACCGTCGCGCGACCTCCCAGATCAGCGAGATGCCGGCCTCACGCAGTCCGGGTTCAATGACGATGCGCGCTTCGTCAAGCACGGTGCCGAGGTCGGCCACCACGGCCTCGCGATCGGAGGCGGCGCGCAGGCCTGAGGAGGCGATCTTCTCCAGCCCGTGAATGAGGGTGCCCAGCACCAGGTACTGGTCGTTGCCCTGCACCGGGCATTCGGCGGCCAGGCGGGCGTGGGCGGCGGCGGCGGCGGAGGCGAGGTTGCGAATCTCGTGCGAGATGGCGCCGATCAGGACGCGCGAGGTGGCCATCATCGAATCGAAGCCCGAGCCTTCGCGATCGCGCAGGCTCTCGCTGGCGTCCCAGACGACGGCGGCCAGTCCCGGACCCTGCGACGTGTGATAGGTGGAGAGCCATACGTGCGCCAGGAAGACTTCGCCGTTGCGGCGCTGCGCCTTGCATTCCACGTTGGTGCGCAAGTTGGCGGCGGAGCGCGGGTTCTTGAGCATGCGGTAGAGAATCGGCAGGTAGGGCGCGACATCGCTGCCCTGCAGCGATTCGTCTTCGAAGCCGAACAATTCGCGCGCCGATTCGTTGGCCAGTACGACGCGTCCCGACTGATCCAGCGTGAGGATGGCCAGCGGGCTGGTTTCGATGAGGATGCGGACCTGTTGTTCGGCCTCCTGCCGCAGGCGGATCTGGCGTTCGCGTTCCGCCAGATGCTCGGCCAGGTTGCGCCGGCGCTGGTTGAGCTCGGTGACGAAGAAACCGGTCATCGCGTATCCCGCCACGACGACGGCGATGCGTTCCGCCGCACCGGGAGCGGACCTCAGGGGATCGAAGGCCTCGCGGAGGAAGGCGCAGCAAGCCGCCATCAGCAGAATCTGCCAGGTATTGAGCGCGGGAGCGGCCAGCAGGATCGGGAACAGGTAGAGGAAGCCGATGGAGACGTCAAAGAACTTCCAGTCCACCCAGGCGATGCTCGCGGTGAGCAGGGCGGCGATCACGCAGACCGTGAGGCGGCGCGATTCCGAGTACGCGAGAAACCGATCTAGCCTGGTCATCGTTGGGGGTTGTTACCATCGTAGCGTGCGCGCGAGTGGGAAACGGAAACGCGGCTGGTTCCGCGCCATTCTAACCTGGTTGACCGTCCTGATTGTCGTATTCTATCTGGCCAGCTTCAGCTCGCTGCTGGCGCTGCGCTGGGTGGATCCGCCGGTCACCATGGTGCAGGCGCAACGCCGGCTCGAAGCCTGGGTGCACCACAAACCGTACAGCAAGCGGCAGGAGTGGGCGCCGCTCGCACGAATCGCGCCGGACCTGCAGCACGCCGTGATCTCGGCCGAGGATGGCCGTTTCTTCCAGCACCACGGGATCGACTGGAAGGAGGTGCAGAAGGTAGTGGATCAGGACATGGAAGACGGGCGGCTGGGTCGCGGCGGCTCCACCATCACACAGCAACTGGTGAAGAACCTGTTCTTCACCACCAGCCGCAGCGTGGTGCGGAAAGCGGTGGAGTTCACGATGGCGCCGATGGCGGAGTGGGTGCTGCCCAAGAAGCGCATCCTGGAGCTGTACCTGAATGTGATTGAGTGGGGACCGGGTGTGTATGGAGCGGAGGCGGCGGCGCGGAGCTGGTATGGCTTGCCGGCGGCTAAGGTGAATCGCGAGCAGGCGGCGCGGCTGGCGGCGGTGATCCCGTCGCCGTTGCGCCGCAAACCTGCCCGGATGAACACCTACAGCGCGGAGATTCTCCACCGCATGGAGCAGACGGGATGGTGAGAAGCGCTTCGCCCCGGCGCCAGTATAATGGCAGGTGTCTTGTGCGACGGAGGGCGATCGATGACGGGGATCTCGAGCGGCTGCAGGGAAACTGGAACATCGTGTCGCTGGAAATGGACGGGCAGAAAATGTCCGGCGGTGGCGGGCAGATCGTGGTGCAGGGGAGATCGCTTCACCAGCATCGCGATGGGCGCTGCCTATGAAGGGACGGTCGTGGTGGGGGAGACCGGCTCACCGAAGAGCTTCGACCTGCGTTTCGAAGAGGGTCCGGAGAAGGGGAATACGTCGCTCGGAATTTACGAGTTGACGGGCGACACCTGGAAGATCTGTCTGACCACGCGCGGCGACCAGCGTCCGAAGGAATTCGCCGCTCCGCCGGGAACGGGGATTGCGTTGGAGACGTTGCAGCGTGGGGCGGCGGAGGTATCGGTGGCGGGCGAGGCGCCGGCTGCGACGGTGAGCCGCACGGCTGGCGAGCGCACGGCTGGCGAGATTGATGGGGAATGGATTCCGCTTTCCGTGGTGATTGACGGCAAACCCCTGGAAAAGGGCATGCTCAAGTACGGCAAGCGGACGGCGACGGCGAGACGAGGTGACGGTGAAGTTCGGTCCACAGGTTATGGTGCAGGCGCACTATTCGGTGGACCGTTCACGGACACCCATGACGATGGACTACTTTCTTGGCCGGGGGCCGGAAGCAATCCGGTATCTGGAGCCTGGAGGGCAACCGGTTGACGACGTGTTTTGGAGCACCCGGGCAGGACGCGGCCCACCGAATTCGCGAGTCTGCCAGGGGATGGAAGAACTCTCACGGTGTGGACCCGGCCGGCCGGTAGGCAGTCCCGCAGCGCTGTACCACCTCCTGGTTTCTCGCGCGTCTAAGAATCTGTGAAGCGTCTCGCGTAGCATGGGGCTACACTGGTTCTGAAAGAAAGAAATGAAATATTCCTGCGTCTTCCTGCTGGCACTCTTACCGCTGGTGCATGCGGGTGGACCGGACCACTTCGCGCCCACCCAGCGCGTGTCCGGCATCGGCATCTCACGCGACGACATTTCGGATGCGCTGTTAGAGGCGCGGACCGAGCGAATGATCGAATCGCAGACGTTCAGCATCATGAGGGAGGCGCAGGCCGTGCCTGGCGCGAAGCGCGTCACCGGCAGCGCCAAGTTGCAGGCATTATTCCGTTCAGCCTCGGCGGCCAGCGGCGTACCGGCATCGGTCATCGAAGCCATCTGCTATCTGGAGAGCTGGGGCGACCCCAAGGCGCAGAGTATCACCGGGCCCAAGGGCATCATGCAGATCTCCGGCGCGACGGCGGTCAGCATGGGGCTACGGGTGACGTATGCCACCCGATATAAGACGACGCGCGAAAAAGTGCTGGTCAAGCCCAAGGGCAAACGTAAAGCGACGTACCGGACGGTGACGCGGAAAACGCCGTACAAGGTTCTGGTGCGGGACGACCGCATGGTGCCCGAGCGCGCCATTCCGGCGGCGGCGCATTATCTGGCGGGCATGGAACGCAAATTTGGCGGACGCGATTGGGCGGTGTTTGCGTACCACTGCGGCCAGGGATGTGTGGGGATGATGCAGGAGATCACGCGCCGGTCGCGCGGAATTCCCCCCGACAAGATGACGGTGGCGCGCATGTTCTTCTCGTCGACTCCGGCCTGGAATCGCGAGTTGTATGACGCGACCCAGCAGCAGATGCAGCGCGATTACTCGCCGACCTACTGGTTCCGGATACGGCGGGCGGAGCAACTTCTGGCACTGTATCGCCGCGATCCGGCCGAGTTTGCGCAGTTGGCGCAGCAGTACAAGAGCGAGTTCGTCGCCAACGGCAGGGCGCCGCATCGTCTCAGTGTGTGGCTTAAGAGGGACGACCTGGTGTTTCGCAGCGGCGATGATATTCGCGCCGCCCTGGGGCAGAAGCTGGTCAAGGCTCTCAACCGGCCCGACTATCTGGGCTATGCGGTGAA
The DNA here is from genome assembly GCA_963792055.1 of uncultured Solibacteraceae bacterium. Taxonomy (GTDB): domain Bacteria; phylum Acidobacteriota; class Terriglobia; order Bryobacterales; family Bryobacteraceae; genus Solibacter. Next base: position 126,712 of record CAWBUV010000004.1, read on the forward strand.
GCTGCCGGTCGATTCGGACTATCTGTCCGAGGCATCGCCTTCGGCCATTGGGACGCTGGCATACATCGCTTTCGAAACGCGCCGGCTGTATGAAGAGATGGGGGCGAGGGGACCGTTCCGTCCGCTGGTAGTCACTGCGCTGGTGGAGCCGGAGGACTATGCGAGTCAGAAGGGCAAGCCCGAAGCTCTTTCACATTGCTCCGGGCACGTGTTCGATATCGACTACTCCGCGCTGCCGCCGGCCGAACTCGAATGCCTGCGCTTCGTACTGAGCGATCTTGGTTGGGAAGGGTATCTGGGATTCGTGGAAGACGGAATGGACAGCCTGCACATCGGCTGCTCACCGGGATCGCGCGAGTTCTTCACCAAGGTATTTCAGGATGCGGCGGGCAAGGCTGCGAGCGACATCGTGGAGGCGGAAGGGAAGTAGGGGCTGCGGCCTGATCGCGTCCGCAGCCGGTAAACGAAGCACCGGGTCATGCCGCAGTTGACTTCAACTCCTCACGGATAATGCGTCGCAGCGTATCTTCGAACTGTGGCGCTTTACCGTCCAGGTATTCCCGAAGGGCTGCGTTGATGAGCGTCTGATATCCGGTCCCACCGCCGGATGCTTCCGCCATTTGGAAAAACCGGTCCACAATATCCTGGTCGAGCCGGATGGTAATGCGGACCTTGCCTTCGGGCTCAGGTTCTGCTGGAACAACCCGGCCCCGCTTGCCTTTGCTGAAATCGTATCGGTCTTTCATTGTTCTGCCTCGTACTGATCGATCTCATGGGCTTCGGCAGGACGCGCGGAGATGATGCGAATGTTCTCGCCTCGCCACGTGTACACGACGACGAGTAATCGGCCCGTCGCGCCTATGCCGAGAGTGACGAAGCGCTGCTCGTCCGGGTCGGATTCGTCGTCCGTAATCGTGATGGCATAAGGGTCGTTAAAAACCGGAATCGCTTCGGGTATGCGAACGCCGTGCTTGCGAAAGTTGATCCCGGCTTTGCTCTGCCTCGTCCCATTCGAAATCCACGCTTCAAGTGTACATACGCGATGTGCATACGTCAAATCGATGGTAGTGGCGGATGGGGCTTGAGAATGCCATTCAGCCGATGACGTGGAAGGCGATGAATGCGCCTGCGTATGCCAGCACGCCCATGTAAGTGAATTGCAGAATGGGCCACTTCCACCCGCCGGTTTCGCGGCGCACTACTGCCACGGTGGACATGCATTGCATGGCGAAGGCGAAGAAGATGAGGAGCGCGATCGCGCCGCCGAGAGTGAGATCCTGCCGCAGGGCCTTTTGCAGATCGAGCGCGTGCGAATCCGGGTCCATGCCGTAGATCGCTCCCAGGGTGCTGATGATGGTTTCACGCGCCGCGAGTGAGGTGATCAGGCCGATGCCGATCTTCCAGTTGAAGCCGACGGGCTTGATGAGCGGCTCGATGGTGCGGCCCATGGTGCCCGCCAGGCTGTGCTCGATGGAGGGCGCTTTGCCGCCGGTGTAGGGCAAATGCGCCATTACCCAGAGGACGACGGTCACCAGCAGGATGACTGTCCCGGCGCGTTGCAGGAAGACTTTGGAGCGATCCAGAAGGCGCAATCCGAGCGATTGCAGAGTAGGCCAGCGGTAGGAGGGCATCTCCAGCAGGAAGGGCGCCTGAGCACTCTTGAGGACACTGGATTTCAAAAGGCGGGCGGTCCCCACCGCGGCCAGAAAGCCGAGCACATACAGGCCAAGCAGCGCCGCCACTTGCAGCGTGATCACGGAGCCCAGCAGGTTGCGATCGGGAATGAACGCCGCGATCAGGAGCGCGTAGACCGGCAGGCGCGCCGAGCAGGTCATGAAGGGCGCGATCAGTATAGTGGCGATGCGGTCCCGCCGGTTCTCGATGGTGCGCGTCGCCATGATGGCGGGCACTGCGCAACCGTAGGCCGATAGCAGGGGAATGAAGCTCTTGCCTTGCAGGCCGACGCGCGCCATGGTGCGATCGGCGATCAGCGCGGCGCGCGCCAGGTACCCGGAGTCTTCCAGGATGCCGATGAAGAGGAACAACAGCAGCACCTGGGGCAGGAAGACCAGGACGCTGCCTACACCGCGCCATGCGCCATCCACAACCAGGGAGGTGAGGAGCGAATCGGGCAGGACGCTCTGCATCCACTGGCCGCTGATCGCAAACCCCTTCGTCGCCATGTCGGTGATCGGCGCGGCCGCCATAAAGATGGTGCGGATCACGCCCACCACAATCATCAGGAAGAGCAGTGGTCCGGCGACGGGGTGGAGGATGACCGAATCGAGGCGGCGGGTCCAAATGGGCGCGATCGGCGGACGATAGCCGGCTTTGGAGCCGACGCCGCCGGCCCACTCGCGGCAATTGGGCACGTCGTGCAGAACCGGCAGCAGCGGGGGCAGCCGGTTTGGCCATGGTGCCGGCCAGAAAATCGAACACCTGGTCGAGGCCTTCGCCGGCGCGTGCGCTGATCAGGGCGACGGGCGCGCCCAGTTCCTGGGAAAGCTTGAACAGATCCAGTTTGCCTTCGCGATTGCGAAGGTCGTCGGCCATATTTAAGATGATAAGCGTGGGCAGGCCCAACGCCAGAATGGGCGCGGCCAGCATGAGGTGTCGCCCCAGGTTGGTGGAATCCAAGACCAGCAGCACGGCTTCCGGTTTGGGCGTGCGGCTATGCGCGCCATGCAGAACGTCGTAGGCGACCTGCTCGTCTTCGGAGCGCGGGGAGAGGCTGTAGATGCCGGGGAGATCGACGATGCTGACGGCGCGGCCATCGGGCAGTTCCGCGATTCCGCTATGCTGCTCCACGGTGACGCCGGGGAAATTGGCTACCTTCTGGCGCAAGCCGGTGAGGCGATTGAAGAGCGTCGTCTTGCCCGAATTGGGAGGTCCGACGAGAGCCACGGTGCGCACCGCAGCCGGACGCACGAGTTGCGCAACGGCCGAACTACCACAATCGTGGCAGTTACCGCAATCGCTCACGGAATCCTCAAGGTGCCGGATTTGTTGCGGATCTTCAAGCGGCGTGCAGTGTCGCGCCGCAGGGCGATTTCGGAACCATCTACCTGGAAGACGCGCGGGTCGCCGCCGGGGGCGCTGAATCCCGCGGTGATGTGGGTTCCCGGAACGAAACCAAGTTCCATCAGGCGGCGGGCATCTTCGGTGGGCAGGTCGATGCGGTCCAGAATGGCGGCGTCGCCCTTTCGCAAATCCACCAGACTTGCGTGCGTCGCTTCCAATTGGCTGTTGCTACTCAGTTGCAACATGGTTTCAGTATGGTCGAGTCTGAAATCCTTGTCAAGAGTTTGTATACTCTTCCCACGCTTTTTTCTCGCCATGGTGTTTAGGAACTCACCAAGTAAGCCAAAATAAAGGATAACAGATGAACAAACGTTATGGGATACGCCCGGTGAGAGCGTGCGATATCGAGCGGATTCTGGAGATAGAGGCGGCGAGTTTCGGTAGCGATGCTTACGATCGCAACCTGTTTGCAGAATATACCCGCAAATGCGGGTCCCTGTTTCTCGTCGCATTGCGGGGTACTAAAGTGATTGCGTATTCGATCACCGGCAGTTCCGCGAACCGGATCGGTATGGCGGCCGAACTGGTCTCGGTGGCCGTGGATCCCGCCTACACCGGCAAGGGCGTGGCATCCGCATTGATGGACAGCACGCTGCGGCGTCTGCGGCGGCGCGGGGTCACGCGGCTCCGGCTGATGGTGAAAATCACGAACCAGCGGGCGCTGGCGTTTTATGAAAAGTACGGGTTTCGGAAAATCCGGCGCGTGGCGCGCTATTACGAAGACGGCGCCGATGGGCTATCCCTGTCTAAAGACCTGTAGGCCGATCTAAACTGCTGAAACGCCAGAGTAGTGCGCATGCGTCCAGGTAAGGGAGGGTTGAATCTTTGCCTGCAGACCGAGACACTTTTCTATCCCGCCGCCGTATGTTCCTGCTTGCCGGTGCGGGAATTGCCGCTAGGTTCCCGTTGAACGCGGGCACTGTGGATTTCTGGAACAAGAAGCCTCCCGCGGATTGGACGAATGAGGAGATCGACCGCCTGATCACCAAGTCGCCGTGGTCCAAACCGGCGAAGGCGCAATACGCACCTGGTGAAGGAAATTACGACGATGAGACCCAGGGGACCAGCGGTCGCGGCACCGGGCCTGGCAACGGCGGCGGATACCCGGGCGGCGGAACGGGTGGCGGATATCCGGGCGGCGGCGGCGGATACCCGGGCGGTGGCGGAGGTTACCCGGGGGGAGGACGGCCCGGTGGCGGGATCGGCATTCCGGGGATCGGCGGCCTCAGCATTCCTGGCTTGGGCCGCAAGCGCGGAAATGGCGGAGGCGGAGCCCCGTCCCCCTATGAAGGCACGGTTCGCTGGGAGAGCGCTCGTCCGATTCTGGAGGCGATGAAGGCTCCGCTGCCCGAAGCTTTTGCGGGACACTACGTGATCAGTGTCAACGGGATTCCGTTGTTGGGCGCTCGATCCACCCGGTCCGGCGAAGACGACGACGCGAACACGGCGCACCAGCGCGAACTGGACGACCTGGATCGTGTCAAGGGCCTGAGCAGTCTGGAGGCGAGGGGTAGGGATCCGGTTCAGGCCGGACTGGTCACGCGCCAGGTGGGCACCGGATCGAGCTTCCTTTTTGGATTCTCGCGTGAGCTGCTGCCGCTCGAGACGCGCGACACCGACATCCTGTTTACGACCCAGATGGGCCGCGTGGTGGTGAAGGTTCATTTTTTGCCGAAAGAGATGCAGTACCATGGCGAATTAGCGGTCTAGGGCCGCGGGGCGGGCATGGTTGGAATTCTTACGCGACGCAACTGGATTGCTTTAGCGGGCGCCGGGATGGCGTCGTGGAGCGGCGCGTACGGGTTCCCGGCGAAGGAATTCTGGGAGACCAAGGAGCCGGGGGAATGGAACGCCGACGAAATCGCCAGGCTCCTGACCAAGTCACCCTGGGCAAAAGTGGTCTCGGGGGAACGCTCGCGCGCCCGGAGAGGTACCGGCGATATGGGTGGTCCGCGGACGCGCATACCCGGTACCGGGCGGCGGCCCGCCCGGACGGTCACTACTTATAAGGGTACGGTGGTGTGGGAGAGCGCGGCGCCCGTCCGTGCGGCACTCACGACCAAGTTGCCGGATGGGTTCGAAGGCCAGTATGTGATTGGCGTATCGGGCGTGCCGCTGGCGAAGGCGGATTCCAAGGGCGCACTCGAGCGGCTAGCCAACTGACGACGCTACAGGTCAAGAACCGGCAGCCGCTGGAGGCCGCCGGCGTAGAGGTCCAGCGGGAGAACGGCACGGTCTACCTGTTCCGGTTCGCCAAAGAGGGACTGGCGATTTCCGGGGACGAGAAGGAAGTGGTGTTCTCGACTCACATGGGCAACACGCTGTTCACGGCCAGGTTCAATCCCAAGGACATGCGATATCACGGCGAACTGGCGGTGTAGGGTGCGCGAGAATATCTTTCGCGGGCAGGAGGGGCCGGGATACACTACTCTCATGACACGTTTACTTGGTCTCTGCGTATTGTTCGCCGGTTTCGCCCTGGCGCAAAACCGCGTCTACGAACTACGCACCTACACTTGCAATGAAGGTAAGTTGGAAGCTTTGAAGACGCGCTTCCGCGATCACACCATCGAGATCTTCAAGCGCCACGGGATCGAGAGCGTGGGCTACTGGATTCCTCAGGATCCCGCGACCCAGAAGACGACGCTGATTTACATCATTGTGCACCCCAGCCGGGAAGCTGCCACGAAGAACTGGGCGGCGTTTCGTGCGCGATCCGGAATGGCAGAAGGTGGCGGCAGACTCCGAGAAGAATGGCAAGATCCTGGCCAAGCCGCCAGAGTCCGTGTTCATGGACCCGGCCGATTTCTCCAAGTTGAAATAACGTGGGCGTGGCAAGCCAGGCGCACATGCGCCACCTGGTGGAACAGATTCAGACGCTGGAAGCACGCCTCCGGGAGGGCGGCGGCCGGGCGCGCATCGACCGGCAGCATCAAGTCGGGCAAGATGACCGCGCGTGAGCGGATCGCCGGCCTGATCGACCCGGGGGCGCGCTTCCTCGAGATCGGCCTGCTGATCGCCTACGACCGCTACGACGGCCAGGCGCCGGCGGCGGGCGTGGTCACCGGGCGTGGGCGCGCATCGAAGGGCGTCCCGCGGTGATCGTGGCGAACGACGCCACGGTGAAGGCCGGCGCGTGGTGGCCGGAGACGATCACGCAAGATTCTGCGCGCGCAGGAGATCGCGATGCGCAATCGCCTGCCGATCGTCTACCTGGTGGATTCGGCGGGCGTGAATCTGCCCTATCAGGACGGGATTTTCCCGGGACAGTACGGCGCGGGCCGCATCTTCCTACTACAACTCGCTGATGCGGCGCAAGCTGCGCATCCCGCAGATCGCGGCGGTGATGGGGCCGTGCATCGCGGGCGGCGCGTATCTTCCGGCGCTCAGCGACTGCATCATCATGGTGGAAGGCACCAGCTTCATGGGGCTGGGCGGTCCGAACCTGGTGAAGGGCGCGACCGGGCAGGTGATCGATTCCGAACCGCTGGGCGGCGCGCGCATGCACACCACGGTCAGCGGCGTGGCGCACTACATGGCGAAGGACGATGCCGACTGCCTGGAGCGGATCCGCCAGCGCTTTCGCCAGTTGCCGGCCGCGGCGCCGGCTTGCGGCGGACGGCACTCCACCGGCGCGCGACGCCGCGGAGTTGTACGGCGTGCTGCCGGCCGACCATCGCCTGCCGTACGAAATCGAAGACGTGCTGCTTGCGAATCTTCGACGCCGACGATTACGTCGAATTTCAGCCGGAATACGCGCCGGAGATGCTGTGCGCCAACGCGCGGCTGGAGGGGCGGCCGGTGGCGTGTGATCGCCAACCGGCGCGGTTTCCTGAAGAGGGCCGGGCGGGCCGCGCATCGGCGGCATCATCTATGCGGAGTCGGCGCGCAAGGTGGCGTACTTCGTGGAGACCGCCGAGCGCGCTGGGCACGCCGCTGATTTATCTGCAGGATGTCTCGGGTTTCATGGTGGGACCGGACGCCGAGCGCGAGGGCATCATCCGCGCGGGCGCGGAGATGGTGGAGACGATGAGCTGCGCCACGGTGCCGAAGATCGTGGTGACGCTGAATCACGCCAGCGGCGCGGGCTATTACGCGATGGCGGGGCAGGGCTTCGACCCGCACTTCACGTTTAGCTGGCCGACGGCGCGGATCGGCGTGATGGAGGGCGATTCGGCGGTGCGTGGCGCTGTACTCGGCCGAGCTGGAGAAGTACAAGGGCGGTCCGCTGCCCGAAGATCTGCGCGAGGCGATGGAGCGAACGCGCGCCGATTACGAGCGCTGGCTGGATGCGCGCTACGCGGCGGCGCGCGGCCACTGCGACGCCATCATCGATCCGCTGGAGACCCGCGGCGATTCTGTCCTTCGCGCTGGAGGCATGCATGCAACACGCCGACGCCGCGCTCCGGCATGGGATGCGGCCATGATCCGCATCGCCAACGGGCAGGGCTTTTGGGGCGACTGGCTGGAAGCGCCGGTGCGCCTGGTGGAGCAGGGTCCGCTCGACTACCTCGCGCTGGATTACCTGGCCGAGGTCACCATGTCGATTCTGCAAAAGCAGAAGCAGGCCGATCCGCTGCTGGGATACGCGCGCGATTTTCCGCCGCTGGTGGCGCGGATCGCGCGGCAGCTGCGCGAGCGCGGCGTCACGGTGATCGCCAACGCGGGCGGCGTGAATCCGCTGGCCTGCGCGCGGGAAGTGGTGCGCCTGGCGCCGGGGCTGAAGGTGGCGGTGGTGCTGGGCGACGACGTGTATCGCGCGGCTCGACGAGTTCCTGGCCAAGGGCTACGAGATGCGCGATATGGACACCGGCGAGCCGATCAGCGCCATTCGCGATCGCATACATGAGCGCCAACGCGTACATCGGCGCGTTTCCCGCTGGCCGAGGCGCTGGCAACGGGCGCGCAACGTGGTGATCGCCGGGCGCTCCACCGATACGGCGCTGGCGCTGGCTCCGATGGTGCACCGGTTCGGCTGGAGCGAAGACGATTGCGACAAGCTCGCGGCGGGCACCATCGCCGGGCACATCATCGAATGCGGCGCGCAGTGCACGGGCGGCAACTGCCAGGTGGACTGGCAGAACATTCCGGACATGGCGAACATCGGCTACCCGATCGTGGAAGCCGAGCCGGACGGACGTTCGTGGTGACGAAGCATCCGGCGGCGGGCGGGCGGGTGACGATCGATTCGGTGAAGGAGCAGTTGCTCTACGAACTGGGCGACCCGAAGCACTACATCACGCCGGATTGCGTGGCCGATTTCACCAGCATCCGGCTGGCGGACGGATGGCGAGAACCGCGTGCGCGTGAGCGGCATTCGCGGCGGACCGCGGCCGCCGACGCTGAAGCTCTCGATCAGCTATGCGAACGGTTGGAAGGCGATCGGCACGCTGGTCTATTCGTGGCCCGCAGGCGCTGGAGAAGGCGCAGGCGGCGGACGCCATCGTGCGGCAGCGGCTGCAGAATCTCGGGCTCGCAGTTCGATGAGATTTACACGGAGTATTTCGGAGTCAATGCGTGCCACGGCGCGGCGGCGCCGCCGAATGCCGGACCCGCCCGAGGTGCAGTTGCGCATCGGCGTGCGCGGCGCGGATAAGAAGGCGGTGGATCGTTTCACGCGCGAGTTGATTCCGCTGGTTTTGAACGGTCCGCCGGGCGCTACCGGGTTCGGCGAGGGCCGCCCCGCGGTGCGCGAAATCGTGGCGTACTGGCCGGCGCTGGTGCCGCGGGAAGAGATTGTGACGCGCGTGGAAGTGGTGGAATAGCCGCCATCGGGAGAGAACGGATATTCTATATGGACATGAACCGACTTGCAGGCACGTTCCTCGTTGGTGGCGTTCTGTTGATGGTGGGCGGCTCGGGCGCCTGGGCGCAATCGACCGCGGATTTATCGAAGGAATGGCCGACGTACGGCCACGATCCGGGCGGCATGCGCTTTTCCCCGCTGACACAGATCACGCCCGCGAATGTCGGCCAGCTCAAGGTAGCGTGGGTGTATCACATGCGGCCTGCTGGTGCGATCGCGCCTGCGCGGACGGGCTGCGGCGCGGCCCCGAGGGCGAAGCGACTTCCGCCTCAACAGGGCGGCGGCGGACGCGGGCGGGGCGGACGCGGCGGGTCGGGATTTCGCGCGAGCGAAGTGACGCCGCTGGTGATCGGCGGAATGATGTATCTGTCCACGCCGTACTCTCGCGTGGTGGCGGTGGAGCCGGCACGGGGAAGGAAATATGGGCCTTCTCACTGCCGTCGGGCGGCGCTTCGACGCGCGGCGTGGAATACTGGCCGGGTGACGCGCAGACGGCGCCGCAGGTTGTGTTCGGTTCCTGCGATGGCAAGTTGTACTCGCTGAACGCGAAGACCGGCAAGCCCAACGAGGCATTTGGCGATAACGGCATCGTCAATCTGAATACGCCGGAGATCATGCAGGGGCTGCCGGGGCGCAATGGGCTGAGCTTCGCCGCCGATCGTGTACAAGAACCTGGTGATCACGGGCGGCACGACGCAGGAGAATCCGCCGAAGGGTCCCGCGGGCGATGTGCGCGCGTGGAACATGCACACGGGCAAGCTGGCGTGGACCTTCCATTCGATTCCGCGCGCAGGCGAGAAGTACAACGACACGTGGGCGCGGCGAGAGTTGGAAGAATCGCTCGGGCGTGAACGTGTGGGGCTTCATCACGGTGGATGCGCAGCGCGGCATCGTCTACATGCCGTTCGGCGCGCCGTCGGTGGATCAGTACGGCGGCGACCGTGCGGGCGACAATCTTTTCAGCACCAGCCTGGTGGCGGCGGACGCGAATACGGGGAAATATCTCTGGCACTTCCAGGTGGTGCACCACGACATATGGGACGCCGACATGACGGGCGCGCCGGCGCTGATCGATGTGAAGCAGGGAGGGAAGACGATTCCCGCCGTGGTGGCGATGAACAAGGTGGGACTGGTGTTTCTGCTGGATCGCGTGAGCGGCAAGCCGATTTACGGCGTGGAAGAGCGTCCGGTGCCGGCAAGCGAAGTGCCCCTGGAGAAGGCTGCGAAGACCCAGCCGTTTCCGCTGAAACCGCCGCCGCTGGTGCGGATGACGATGCGGGCGGCGGACATCGCGACGGTGACTCCGGAGTTGGAGAAGGCGTGCAAGGAGCTGATCGAAGGCGTGCAGATGGGCGGACCGTTTCTGCCGGTGAGTTATAACCGATTGCGCGTGCAGTTTCCGGGGAATCATGGCGGGGTCAACTGGTTTGGGACGTCGTTCAATCCGCAGCTGGGCTATCTGTTTGTCAATACGAACGAGTTGGGGCAGCTCTCGGGAGTGAAGGATCACGATGCGAAGTCGGGCCGGGCTACGGGCGATGGGATGGGCAATCGCGTGGATCCGGACGGTCCCTACGAGGGCGTGCCGGGCGGCGGGCGTTTTAGCGTTCCGGGCAGCGACTCGCAGCAGTTGCCGTGCCAGCAGCCTCCATGGGGACAGTTGACGGCGGTGAACGTGAACACCGGCGAGTTCGCGTGGCGCGTGCCGCTGGGAGTCACGGACAGCCTGCCGGCCGACAAGCAGAAGACCGGGCGTCCGGGAAACGGCGGCACGATCGCGACCGCCGGAGGCCTGGTGTTCGTGGGCGCGACTGACGACGCCCGTTTTCGCGCATTCGATGCGAAGAACGGCAAGGAGCTGTGGACCTTCAAACTCGGCGGTGCGGCGGAAGCTACGCCGATTACTTATCAGGGTGCAGGACGGCAAGCAGTACGTGGTCATCACGTCTACGGGCGGCGGGTTCTTCGGCAATCCGATGACCGACGACAGCATCATGGCCTTCGCGCTGGAAAATTCCAAGTAGCGCGCTACTCCTCGCGCAGTACGGTCACGGGGTCGAAGGCGGTGGCACGCCGCGCGGGGAACCAGCAGCCGGCGGCGGCTGCGGCGACGAGCAGCAGGCTGACCGCGGCGAACACGGCCGGATCGGTTGTCTTCACCGTGTAGAGCAAGGTCGAGAGATAGCGTGTGAGCGCGAGCGCTGCGGGCACTCCGACGGCGACTCCTGCCGCTGCCAGCGCCATGCCCTCTCGGAGCACCAGTGCGCGGATGGCACTAGGGGCGGCGCCGAGCGCGATCCGAATGCCCATCTCGCGCATGCGGCGCGCTACCGAATAGGACGTCACACCGTAGACCCCGATGCAGGCCAGTATGAGGCCGAGCGCTCCGAAAGCGCCGAGCAGGATGGCTTGCAGGCGAGGTCCCGCGATCGAGCCGGCCACTAACTGTTCCATGGATACGATCTCGGCGGCTCCCTGATCGGGATCGACCTGGCGCATCGCCTCTTTGACGGCGGTGGCGGCGGCCATCGGATCTCCCTGAGTGCGGATTACCAGATTCGTGAAGAGATTCGGCGCCTGGAGGTTGCACAGGAAGAGAGTGGGCTCCGGCTCGGTATTCAAGCCATGGTGGCGGATGTTTTCGGCGATTCCGACAACCTGCGCATCGGTGGCGCCGCCCCAGTGCTATACGTAACCGCTTACCAAGGGGCTCCTCCTGGCCGAAGAGCATGCGCGCCGCCTCGCGATTGAGAACCGCTACCGGCGGCGATCCCATGCGGTCGCCGCGATCGAACTCGCGTCCTGCGATTACGGGGATGCCCATGGTGCGGAAGTAGTCGCTGGAGACGACGCTGACGTCGCCGCCCTTGCGCTCGCCGGGCGGCGGCAGGGGACGATCTGCGCGGTCATACCCGGTGCCCGAGGTCGAGTTGGTGGGCAGCATGTGAATCGAACTGGCGGAGATCACCTGCGGCAGAGCGCGCACGCGCTCCAGGGTGTCCTGGACGATGGCGGCGCGGCGCGGCAGGTTGGGTCCGTACTTACTGAAGATCAGGGTCATTCGCACGGTGAGGAGATGATCGGCGCGGTATCCGGGATTGACGCCGTGGAGCAGTACGAAGCTGCGCAGCATGAGTCCGGCGCCGGTGACCAGCACCACGGCGACCGCCACCTCGGCGACGACCAGCGCGTTGCGCAAGCCACGTCCGGTGGACGACCCTGTGCGGCCGCCCTGTTTGAGGCCTTCGGCCAGGCGGGCGCGATCTACCTGGAGGGCCGGGAAGATGCCGAAGAACAGGCCACAGGCCAGGGACACGGCGAGTGAAAACCAGAGGACCCCGGCATCCACGGCGATTTCGCCGCGGCGCGGCAACGGGTATTGAGCGGGAAGCATGCGGATTACGGCCGGCACGCACCAGTAGGCCAGGGCAAATCCGAAGAGGCCGCCGGCGATGGCGAGTACCAGGCTCTCGATGGCCGTCTGGTGCAGCAATCTCCAGCGGCCTGCGCCGAGCGCGGCGCGAACCGTCATCTCGCGTTGGCGGCCGGCCGCGCGCATCAGAAGAAGGTTCGACACGTTGGCGCAAGCAATCAGGAGCACGAAGGCGACTGCGCCCAGCAGGACGACCAGGATGTCGCGCGACTTGCCCACGGTTTGCTCCATCAGCGGTACGACGAGCGCGCTCCAGTTGGTGTTCATTTGTGGGCGCTCGCGGGCGGTTTGCGCGGCGATGGCCTCCATGTCGTGCTGTGCCTGAGAGAGCGTGACACCGGGCTTGAGGCGAGCGACGGATTGGTAGTTGCGCCCTTCGCGAGGGGCTTGGGCGAGGTTGATCCGCATCGGCGTGTAGAGATCGGCGCGGGTGGTGGGGAAGTCGAACGCCTCCGGCATTACGCCGATGATTTCGGAGGGCGTGCCTCCGAGATCGACTTTCCTTCCCAGGACGTCGGGCCGCCCACCGAAGCGTCGCTGCCAGAGGCCATAGCTCAGCACGGTAACAGGAGGCGCGCCGGGCACGTCGTCGGAGGGACCGATGGTGCGCCCGATGAGCGGTGCGGTTTGCAGAATTTCGAAGAAGCCCGCGGTGACGGCCATGCAGGGAACCTGCACCGGCTCGCCATCGCCCGCCAGATTCGTGGAGATGGCATAGATGGCGGAGATATCGCTGAACGACCGGTTGCGCGCGCGCCAGTCCAGAAAGTTCTGGGTCTGGACCACATTGGGCCGGCCGGACGATTGGCGTTCCCAAACCATCACGAGGCGGTCCGGCGCGGCGAATGGAAGCGGGCGGAGCAGGACGGCGTTGACGACGCTGAAGATCGCGGTGGTGGCGCCGACACCGAGTGCGAGTACGGTGATAGCGGTGACGGCGAAGGCCGGCGACTTGCGCAGCGTGCGTATGGCAAACCGGGTGTCGCGCGCCACACGTTCCACCACGCCCCAGCCCCAGGTTTCACGCGTAGCTTCGCCGATTCGTGCGAGGTTGCCGAAATCGCGCCGCGCGCCCGCGGGGTCCTGCCCGCGCTCGCGGCGCAGTTGCGCTTCCTGCTCCAGGTGAAAGCGCAATTCCTCGTCGAGTTCCCGCTCTTCGCGAGCTTTCCGCCAAAACTTCATCGCTGCCTCCTACGCATGGTTACAACGCCGGCTTCATGACCTTGGCGATGGCTTCGACCAACCGGTTCCAACGGGACTCCTCACTGGCAAGGCCCTTCCTGCCTGCAGCGGTGAGGCGGTAGTACCGCGCGCGCTGCTTGTTCTCAGTCATCTTCCACTCAGCGTCGATCCACCCCTGTTCGCGTAGGCGGTGCAGGGCAGGATACAGGGATCCGTGATCCACCTGGAGGGCGTCCTCGGAAGTGGCGCGGATCGCCACGCTGATTCCGTGTCCATGCTGGGGTTCCCATTGCAGGGTGCGGAGAATCAGCATATCCAGGGTGCCTTGTAAGAGTTCGATTTTGCCGGCCATGGTCAGGTAGTAGGAATGCTACCACCTGGGTGGTTGGACGTCTACCCCCTGGGTCCGGTTAGGCCGATAAACGGACGGCGTGCGAGAATATCGGCAGAGGCTAGGCATGAAAGTCCCACTGTCGCAACTCGCGCACACGCGCTCCGGCGATAAAGGCGATACGTGCAATATCGGCGTCATCGCTCTTCGCGAGGCAGACTACGCGGTGCTGGCGCGCGAAGTCACGGCGGACCGGGTGAAGCGCCACTTCGGCGATCTGGTACAGGGTACGGTGGAGCGCTTCGAACTACCCAACCTGGGCGCCCTGAACTTTCTGCTGCACGGCGCTTTGGGCGGCGGCGGTACGGTATCACTGCGCACCGACGCGCAGGGTAAGACATTCGGCGCGTCCTTGCTTGCTTTAGAAATAGAAGTCTGACCGGCGGCTCAGTTCGTCAACTGTTTGTTCTGGTCCACACACCAGCGCACCAGGGACGGCGGGTACTTGCCCTGGCTGGTCTTGAGCAGGTCTTCCAGCCCGACCTGTTGGAAGGAAAATGTCACCGACCCATCGGCGGCGGCGGTGCCTACCATGTAGCCGTAGACGTCCGTCATGGCCTTCGGCCCTTGAGGGATCCCTGCCGGCAGGCGGTAGCGCACGGCGCCCGCGGTGCCCACGATCCATCCGGGCAGCACCTTGCCCTTCCAGGTATCGGTGTTGAACACGTCTTCCATATAGAAGTGAGAGTGGCTGGCCAGGACGTAGACTTTCTTATGCGCGACGGACTGCGCGTGCCATAACGCTTCGTAGACCTGGCGGCCGCTCACGTTACCCTGCGGCCAATTGCTCATGCTGTGGGCGTCGCCCAAACTGCCCGGCAGTGCGGCGTGCATGCCGACGACCAGCGTCTGAATGGCGGGGGATTTTTCGGCGCGGTCCACTACCGAATGAAACCAGGTGAGCTGGGCGGCATCGAACTTGTCCTGGCCGGCGTTATCCATGGCGATGAAATCGATATTGCGATTGATCCAGTGATAGTACGTGCGCAGTTTATGATCCTGCGGATCGTCCTGCAGACGCTGCGCGCGCAGCGCCGGTGTATCCAGCCAGTCGGCAAATTGTATGAGGTATTGTTCGCGCGTGGCGGGCGGGATGGTCTCGTGATTCCCGGGGCTCAGCAGGATGGGAAGTGTGCCAAAGGGGCCCAACTGGTGAGCGATGAAATCGGGCCAGGCAGTGGTCTCGTAGTTGATGATGGTGAGTGGTTTGGGCGGCAGCCCCAACGAGAGGGGCGGCACCATGTCTTCATCGAAGGCATAAATCGCGCGGAAATCGCCCAGGTGCCAGTAGAACTCAGAGTGGCTGGCGAGCACGCCGGACGCGATCGCCGGCATCACGATGTCGCCGCAATTGCGCGAATCGCCCGACACGGCGAACTTCCACGTGCTGTCTGCCCGGCGGCTGGGCTGCCAGCGGGATCGCGAGCATATAAAGGATTCGCGCAAGCTTCTGCATCAGGAATTCAGTGTGGCATATGGGTCCGCCCGGCGCCACAGTTCGACAGCAGGCGGTTGTCAACCATCGGTAGCATTGAGCGCCGCTGGCGGGCCGGATTACCATGAAGCCGGGTCCGGTAGACCGTGTTCCCTCGCGCAGACCAGCTTCCATGCATCCCGACATAGGCCGCCTGCTCGCGCTTGCCATCTGGTATGCGCCCTACGCGATCGAACTGCTGGCTCTGGTGATTCTGGTGAGGCTGGCATTTGCGCGCCGGAGCTTGGCGGTTTCGAAATCGATATCGCGCACGTTCGTGCGGCTGGCGCGGCGGCGGACCATGGCGATTCTGTTCACAGGCGCGTCTGCCCTTGCGGCGCGAGCGCTTCTCCTGCCGGTGCTGCCCATCCGCCAACCGATCATCACCGATGAGTTCAGCTATCTGCTGACCGCGGACACCTTCGCTTCCGGGCGTCTCACGAATCCCACGCACCCCATGTGGGCGCATTTCGAGAGCATGCACATCTTCCAGCATCCGACGTACGCTGCGCAGCACCATGCGGCGCAAGGATTGATCCTGGCAGTGGGGCAGGTGGTGACTGGTCATCCTTGGGCCGGCGTGTATGCCAGCGTTGCCGTGATGTGCGCCCTGCTCTGCTGGATGTTGCAGGGCTGGCTGCCTGCGGAATGGGCTCTGCTCGGGGGATTGCTGGGGGTGCTGCGGCTGGGGCTGTTCGGATATTGGATCAACAGCTACTGGGGCGGCGCGGTGGCGGCGATCGGGGGACTGCTGGTGTTGGGCGCGATGCCGCGGCTGCTGCGTAGAATCCGCGTGCGAGATGCCGCGTTTCTGGCAGCGGGGCTGGCGATTCTAGCCAATAGCCGCCCGTACGAGGGGCTGCTTCTCGGCGCGCCGGTGTGTGTCTGGCTTGCAGTGCGGCTGCTCGCGCCGCGAGGTCCCGGATGGGGAACGGTGGCCTTGCGGGTGGTGGTGCCGGCGGCGCTGGTGCTGGCAGTAGCCGGGGTGGGTACCTGCTACTACTACTGGCGCGTGACCGGAAATCCCTTCCGCATGCCTTACCAGGTGGCCCGCGATCAATATGCCACGGCGCGCATCTATTTGTGGGAGCAGCCGCTGCCGGTGCCGGCATACCGTCACCAGCAGATGCGGGACTTCTATGCGGGGTGGGAACTGACCAAGTTCCTCGAGGCGAAGTCCGTGGGCGGGCTGGCCTGGAATACGTTGGGGAAGGCCGGAGCATTCTGGATGTTCTTCCTGGGGCCTGCGCTGACGTTGCCTCTGTTGTTCGGCTGGCGTCTGTTCGGCGACCGGCGCGTACGCCCGCTGGTGGTGATTGGCGGAATTTCGGTGGGGGGACTGGCGCTCAATACGTGGTTTTATGCGCATTACGCGGCGCCGATGACGGGACTGATCTACGTGTTGGTGCTGCAGGGTCTGCGGCATGTGCGCACCTGGCGCATCGAGGGCTTCCGGGTGGGAACCGCCATCGCCCGCGCGGTCCCGGCGGTCTGTTTGGCGATGGCGGTGTTACGCGTGTGTGCCCAGCCTCTCAGTCATTACATGCCGCCGGATTGGCCGATGACGTGGTATTACACGCGGCCGGGAAATGTGGAACGCGCGCGCATTCTGGAGAAATTGGAGAGTCAACCGGGCCGCCACCTGGCAATCGTACGCTACCGGCCGAATCACGATTACTTCGAGGAGTGGGTGTACAACCGGGCGTCTATTGACACCGCCCCGGTGGTGTGGGCGCGTGAGATGGACGCCAGCGAGCAATCGCGAGCTGACGCGTTATTTTGCCGGGCGCGATGTGTGGCTGGTGGATGCGGACGCCGCGCCGGCGACGGTTTCGCCGTACCCGGTATGTCCGTAGCGCGATTTACTGAACGGGTGTGCCCCGGTAGATCACTTCCTCGCCGCGATCGTTGGCGCCCAACACGTAGACTGTGGCATCGTCATTGATCAGCATCTGGGTGACGCTGATCAAATCGCCGTCCGGAGTGAGTTGCTGCAGGTCCTGTATCTCGTGATAGCGCGATCCCGCGTAGGCGCCGATACCCGAGCCGTCCAGGAACACTACGTCGCATGAGTGGTTGCCGTCGAACGAGTTGAGGTTGTTCGCGGGCGCTCCGGTGGCCAGCGGTTGAGCCGGGTCCGCCAGATAATCCCAGGCGCCGTTGCGGTAGCGGGCCACAGTGCCGAGAACCGACACCAGAAAGCCGTCCGTGCAGCCTTTCAGATTGTACGCGGATGCGTATCTGGCGCCCGTCCGACATCTTCGTGGCCGGCGACATGGTGATGTGTGAAGCGTTGCCATCCCACGCTGCCAGATAGAAGCCCGAGCCGTCGGGGTTGGTGCCACTGAATGAAATGTTGCCGGAATCGTCGATACCTCCGACCGACGGATACTGCATGGCCACACCATCCACGGTGATGCCGCCCTTTCCCTCCGCCGCGGTGGTCAGGTTTCCGTCTCGAAAGCGATAGACGGCGCAGCAATTCCATCCCACGTGGAACGCGACATCGCCCTGTCGGTTGACCTCGATATTTCGGGGCGAACCGATACCCGAGCCGTCGGGATGCTTCAGGGGCATGGGCACGGTCAGTTCGATGTTGCCCTGATTCCAGGTGAAGAGGCTGCTGTCCTGTCCAAAATAATCGTGGCCGAAGACCACGCGGCCGTCGGGCAGAGTACGGACCTCATACAGGCGGGCGCCGACGAAGTATTTGCCGTCGGGGAGCTTTGTGCCCACCGACACTACGGGGCTGATGGCGCCGTTCTCGTCCAGCCGGGCGATGCTGCCGGCAATCCCGCCCGCGATCACCAGAGGAACGCCCTTGCGGGCTCCGGGAATGAGCGAGCTGATTACGGGCGGCACGTTGACCGGTACCGGGTCTCCGGCCTTGAGCAATACCTGGAGATTCGGCAACAGGCGCGCGATCAGCATGGAGTTGTCGGAGGTTCGCACCATTACGTAGATGGTGCCGTCGCTGGTGTTGGTGGCGCTCAGGATCTCCTGCACCGGCGAGCCATCGAGCGAAGTGTCATTGAGTAAGAGGAGTGGTTTGGCGCCGTCGCTGTTCCACAGGTACAATCCGCGAGACTTCCCAGGGAGGGCGGCGTCGAGGAGTGCGCCAAAGGCGGGATCGTACCAGTAAAGGCCATAGGAACTGGCCGGGAGGATCGCCGATGGTGTGGTGTCCCCGTCGTGCCAGAGGAGGAAGCGTTGCCCTTTGTCGGTGTAGACGGCGTTCACGGCGTCGCCATTGCCCGCTACAAACGATAGTTCTTCGAGGGGTGAGTAGTTGACCTGGTATGAGCCAACTGTCGCGTCGCCAAGTTTATCGCCAGGGCCAATCAGACGCTCCACGGGCTGGCCGGGGCGACTCCTCCAGATCGATCCGGTCTGCCCGGCGTGAATCCACGCGGTGCCGTCGTTAGCAATGCCCCAGGTATCGAACCATCCGGAGGCATCGCCGTTCGCCAGCCGACGGTCGCGCGCGTTGAACACGGGCTCCGAAATGCCGCGGTTGGTCCCCCGGAAAAGGCCGGTTGTGTAGAGGTGAGTGACGGCGTCGGTATAACCCACGCGGATCAACAGGGCGCCCGAACCGGCAAGCGAGTTCCGGGAGATATCGAAGGTGTTGGTGTTTTGCGCGCCGAAGATGGCAGAGCCGCGAGCGAAGATGGGCGCAATCAGGTCCGCCGGTCCGCCGGAGACCAGCCCGCTGCCGGAGGTGTCCGCCTCCTGCAGGAGGATGCTGCCGGAGGGAGTCCGGTTGTAATTCACCATGTCGGATAGCGGGAAGCCATCCACTAAGTTGACTCGTCCCGAACTAAGTAGCGGAGTAACATTGCCGTCGTTCCATTCCAGCAGGGCGCTTCCCAAGCCATCCAACGATGCGGCGAACATGAACCCGCCCTGCTCCGTAGGTACCAGCGGCGCGGCGCGAGGGGCCAGCGTGCTGGTGGACGCTCCAGATGCGCGGGCGACAAAGATGCGGTCAAAGCGGTAGGTTTTCGGGGCCTGTATGTCCACCAGGGCATCACCCTGTGCCACCTGGTCAAATCCGGGCAGGACGCCGGAGTACGGAATGCGCGCGACGACACGCACGCGCGCCTGAAGGACGCCCTTGAGCATTCCCGATGCATCGACCGTGGCGCTGGAGGTCCCGTCGTAATACTGGCTGGAGACGCGCCAGGTCACGGCGGCGTTGGGTATGGGCCGGCCGTTCACATCCAACACATCCGCGCGCATCTTCTGGGTGGACCCGACGAGCATGGGCGATTTTTCCGGTGTGACCACAATTCGCTGCGGAACCGCCTGCAGTCAAGACTTCACCGCTGGCTCCGGCCGCGGCGCCCGCGCACCGTGAAAGGTGGACAGAGCCTTGGGTGTCACGGTTCCATCGGGCGCAACCGATGCGGCGGTGGAAGGGATTACGGTCCAAGTCACCTGTCCGGTGGGCAGAGAGGCTCCCGTCTCGTCGTAATAAGCCGCCGTCACCTTGACAGGTTCGCCCCAGACGAAGACGGGCTTGGCGGTAGAGATGAGGAAGGTGGAGAGCAGACGAGTGCCCGGTTCCGCGTCTTCGGAAGCTACGATGACGCCCGACTGATTCGCGACTCGGATATCGTCGATGGCGATCGCACCTGTGCCGGTGACGTTCCAGCGCACTTCGTAATCGTCGAACGGGCCGAGCGTATTGGTGAGCGTGACGCTTCCCGTGTCGCCCGCTGCGCCCGTGATGGTCTGCGAGGGGAGGAAGTTGTTCTGGGCACCCGCGACGGGCGAGAAGAAAAGCACTTCGAATCCACGGTTGGGTGTGGTTAGAATTTTGTACCGGAAGGTCGCAGTGTAGGTCTGGTTCCGTTGGAGGGGCAGCATTGTGGGATCGCTGCGCAGGTAGGGAGTATAGAGGGCCGTACCGGAGTAAGCTCCCTTGATGGAGCGCGTGCCGCTGACGACTTCGGCCTTGTCGGAGGTGATCGAGCCGATGGTCTGCAGGGCGAACCCGCCGGTGGACGCCGCATGGAGCGCTGGAGCTGCCGCCAGTAGTGCGGCGATGTGGAATGTTGTCCACGCCCGCGTCATCGGAAGACTTCCTCGACGGGCCCGAAATCGTTCGCGCCGGGTCCGTTGCCGGGCACGTAGATATAGGCGCGCCCCATGGGGTTGTTTTCGATGATCTTGGTCCAGTCGATGCCGAGCGCGGAATAGATCGTTGCGGTGAGGTCTTCGAGGTAAATGGGACGCTGCCGGCTCCAACCCGGGTCGATGATGGACGACCCGGTAGCGTCCGTGACGCCGATGGCCTGGCCGCCGCGCACGCCTCCGCCGGCAAGGAGCACCGACATCACCGCGGGATAATGGTCGCGTCCGTTCTGGCTGTTGAGCGGTCCCGGGCGTTCGTCCGAATTCGCCCAGCGCCACGATCAGGGTGGAATCCAGATCGCCGCTGACGCGCAGGTCCGCGATCAGATTTGCCAGGCCGCGGTCGATATCGTTATTCAGCCGGTACAAGTTGTTCTGATTGCCGGAATCGAACTGGTTGAAGTGCTGGTCCCATCCATCGTGCGTGATGTTGACGAAGACGGTTCCCATCTTGGCGGAGATCGCATTGCGCGCGGCCAGAAGGGCGCGGGCGAACGCGGTTCCGCCGTACCGGCTCTCATCGGCCGCGGGATATTGGAATACGCGGCTCACCAGATCGTTGTAAACCAGCGGGCGGGCCTGTCCGAGAACGGCGCCGTAGGCTGCCATGCTGTCGTTCAATGGCTGGGTGCGCAGGGGAGCGTCGAGGGTTTGGAGAAGGTCGTAGGCGTTGTTGAAGAAGGACTGGCTATCGGTACCGTAAAAATCGTGCTTGAGGTTGGGGAGGCCGCCCGAGTTGGGATAGAAGGTGAAGGGGGTATCGATTCCGGGCAGGAAGCCCTGGGTCTGCTCGTCTCCCAGCGTAGGTGCGACCGAAAAATATGGCGGGAGGACTCCCTTTCCGCCGAGTTCGTAGCTCGCCACGGCGCCGATGTGAGGGAGCGCGGGGGCGAAGGCCGGGTTGAACGAATGCGCGGTCTGCAGATAGAACTGGCCGCGGCTATGCGCGGCTTCCCAACTGGTGACAGAGCGCAGGACACAGAGGTCCGAGGTCATGCCGGAGAGCATGGGGAAATAACGCCGCGAAAGCAGTAGATTG
The DNA here is from genome assembly GCA_963792055.1 of uncultured Solibacteraceae bacterium. Taxonomy (GTDB): domain Bacteria; phylum Acidobacteriota; class Terriglobia; order Bryobacterales; family Bryobacteraceae; genus Solibacter. Next base: position 148,257 of record CAWBUV010000004.1, read on the forward strand.
CCGTACTGGCGGATGTCGGCGTCAGCGGGATTCCACGGACCGTCCTTGGGGTCGAATGTGTCCACGTGGCTGGGGCCGCCGGCGAGATTGATAAAGATGCAGGCTTTGGCGGTGCGGCGCGGTGTCGCGGCGGCCGCGACTACAGCAGCATCGGCGGGTGTGCGGAGCAGGGCTGCGCTTACCGCTCCCATGCCGCCGAAAAGAAAATGGCGCCGGGTATAACCATGTTTTCCGCAGCAGTCTCTGGCCATAGCATTTCCCGTTCAATAGTTGAAGACGAAATCGCTTTTCTGCAGCAGCGCCCACTGCACGCCGGTCAGCCAGAGCAGACGGTTGGTCTGCTTCCTGCTGAGAATAGCCGCCATCTCCGTGTCCGAAGGAGTTCGAGACAGGGTCGCCCAGAAGAGGTTGTTGATGACATCGGTGTCGGACAGGCCCGACCCCACCCAGACCGCCAGCCGCGTCTGCGGGGAACTGGCGTTGGACCATGCCTGCGTACGCGCGGCGACGTTCCAACTATTTAAGAAGTCCAGGATTCCGTAGAGGCTTGGCTGATTGCTAGGCAACTGGTTAAGCCAGTCGCCCTGACCGAGCGAAGTTAGCAGCGAGTCCACGCCGTTGTCCAGCGTGGAGTGCGGATGCGGCAGTTGATTGGCGTACCGGAACAGGCCCGGCATTCCGTCCACTTCCAATACGGGTTCGGTCCCGGTGGCGGTAGTCAGCGAATCGAAGAGCTGTTCCGCGGTCATACGCCGGGCTTCGTGGCGGGCGAAGTAGCGCGCATACGCGGGCTGCCACTTGCCGGGATACCGGCTGGAGAGCTGATAGGCGTTTGACGAAACAATCAGGCGGATGACGGTTTTCAGGCTATAACTCGAACTCTTGAACCGGGCGGCCAGTTCTTTCAGCAATTCGGGATGCGAGATCTGCAGCGGCCAGTCGCCCGGTGGGGGATTCGCGGGATCGACGCGGGCAAGGTCCCACCCGTCCGCCGGATCCACGATGCCGCTGCCGAAGAAATAGGCCCACAGGTAGTTGACGCCGGCCAGGGCGAATTGAGGGTCGCTCGTCATGGCGCGGGCCCATTCGGCGCGCCAGGAATCGGACTGCGGGGTGTCGCCGGTCAACCAGTAGAGGGGCTGCGCGTTGGCGTTGGCACGGGGCGGCCGCGGACCGGGCGCCGCGGGATTCACGATGCCGTTGTATCCGCCGCCGCTGGCGGCGTCCGAGAAAATGAGGCGGCGGCGGTAAGCGGAGGCGTCGTCCGTCACGATGCGGATGCGGGTTCGGGAAAAGAACGCGGAGAGCTGCCAGAATTGTGCACGCTGCACCGGGGCAAGGAACAGGTTGATCTTTTCCAGATGTCCGCGCCCGTTGTGGCAGGAGACACAACTGGTGTGGAAGCCCAGGAACTGGGTGGTGGAAAGGTCCGTGAAGTTATCCCAGAAATCCTGCTGCGCGCTGCTGTAATACTCGGTAACCTGCCGGCTGAAGGGCGCAGTGGCAGGCGCGGTGTCGGTATCGCCCGCCGCCGTGATGATATCGCGCGCAAACGCGTCGTACGGGCGATCCTGTTCAACAAACTGGCGGACGAAGGCATAGAAGTTATTGCGCTCGGGGATCCCGATGGCGACGGACCCTCCGGAGTTATTGCCGCGCACGATCTGGAACCGCTTGCGGAACCAAAGCGCGAACTGATCCACATAAGCCGGCGACGCGAGCAGGGTGTCGATCAGCTTGTCGCGTTTGGTGGGAGACGTGTCGGAGGCGAAGGCTTTCACCTGCTCGAAGGTGGGCACCCGTCCGGTCAGATCGAGATAGATCCGCCGCACAAACTCCGAATCGGTGGTGAGCGGCGCCGCGTCTACGCCGTCGCTCACCATCTTTTTAAAGATCCAATCGTCGACGACGTTCCTGGAGGGCGGAGTCGCCACCGCGACGCCAACCGGGTGCAGGGTTCTGCGCCTGGCGAATTCGCGGTGGAGATCGAGGGTGCGTTCGGCTTCGACACGTACCGGCGTGGGGTATGCGGGGCACCCGGGGTCCTGCGCAGAGGCCGCCGCGGCAGTCAGAAAGACGCACAAAAAGGCATGCCAACAGCCGGATCGGAGGCCCGTGCGGCGAATCGACATGAAGAAGATGCTACCACGAAAAGTAAGTGGGATCGCAAGGTCCAGGTCTACTGGTCCGCTCTTACCGGTAGTCCTTGGACTTTCCCGCGGAAGTTGCCCGACGCAATCGACTAACTTGGGCTTGCCGCGCCCGGAAAATGGGGGGAAGACCCGGCGCGATGGCCGGGAACATCGGCCAGACTAAGGGAGTTATGTGCAGGAAGCCGGCCGCCAGCGATCCCGTTGCCGGTAGTTATCACTCTCAGATTAGCGACTAGGAAGGGGAGAACTTACAGTATGTTTCAGGCATATCACGGCGCCACCGGCGCCGAACACCAGACCCACTTCAATACACTTGCCGGGCAGGGCTACCGGATGATCTCGCTCAGCGTTTACGGGGATCCGGGTGATGCCCGGTACGCCGCGGTCTGGGTACAGAGGGCGGGACCCGCATGGGTGGCGGTCCACGGAGTAAATGGCGCCGATTATCAAACCTGGTTTAACACACACACGGCGCAGGGCTACGTTCCGGTTCTGATTACCGCGACCGGAGCCAGCAGCAATGCTATTTTCGCCGCTGTTTTTGAGAAGGGAATTTCGGGAGCGTGGCTCGCAAAGCACGGCGTCGTCTCCGGTCCTGCCGGGAGTGTCGGTACGTTCGATTACTGGAACAAGTACGCGGCAAACTCGCATATGATCCTCCGTTCCATGGCCATTTACGGAACGGTTACCGATCGTCGTTATGCGGGTATCTGGCACGCGAATCCGACCTATGTCAAATGGCATGTTCACGATGCCGATACCGCCGCGTCTTACCAGACGAACTTCAATAAGGAAACGCAAAACGCCGGATACCGGCTCGCCGGCTATCGTCCCGCGTATGTGACGCTCTCCGGGGATCAGCTCTATTGCTCGGTCTTCAAGGACGACGTAGTGGGAGCCTGGGTGGCGCGGCACGGCATGACTTCCGCCGACTACCAGACGGCATTCGACCAGCAGAAGGCACAAGGCTTCTATCCGATTTGCGTACAAGGCGGCGGATCGGGAAGTAACACCCGTTATGCCGCCATCTTCGCCCAGCAGGATATTCCGCTGTCTCGCCAATGGTCGGTGGATGGCGCCGCGGTCCCGGCCCTTGCCGCCCTCGATCAGACCATGAAGACTTTCATGCAGGCCAATGGAGTGCGCGCGGCGCAGTTGGCGGTGGGCAAGAATGGAACCACCAAATTCAATCGGGCGTATACCTGGGCCGAAGCGGGCTACCGCGCCACGAAGACCTCCGATCGCTTTCTGTTGGCCAGTTGCAGCAAGATGTTTCTGGAAGGTGCGGTTCAGGCACTGTACGATGCCCATCCCAATCATCTGACACCCACGACAAAGGTGTATCCGCTGCTCGGCTTTTCGAATCCCGCCGACCCGCGCAGCGACACCATCACGGTTCAGCAGCTTCTCGATCACACGGCAGGCTACGACGATACGGGCTCAGGCTCGGGTTTCGACCCGACGTATCATATGCGTGAGATCGCGATCTCGCTGGGCTTGAGTCATCCGGTGGCGAAGCTCGATGTCGCTCGCTATATGTACGCGCGGCCTCTCGATTTTCCGCCGGGTGCGAAGAGCCAGTATTCGAATTACTGCTATCTGCTGGCCGGTGCGGTGGTGGAGAAGGTCAGCGGGATGGGCTATTTCGATTACGTCAAGAAGACGCTGCTTGACCCGGCGGGAATTGCCGAAGTCGAAGTCATCCCCACGCTAGCCTCGCAGCGTACGGCACAACAGGCAATCGTGGAAGACCAGGGGTTCGGCGGCGATCCTTTGAACCTGGCTTCTGCGCTGCAGATCCCCAGCGTCTATGGGGGCGATGGGGAGATCAATGAAGTCGGCGCGCCAAACGATGGAACCGGCGCGTCGGCCCACGCGCTCACCCAGTTCATTCACCTGCATGCGGTATGGGGCAACGGGCCGCGGGCGGCCAACTCCGCCCGCGCCGGCAGTACGCCCGGAGCGTCTTCCTTCGCCAAATCCCGGGGGGATGGCGTAGATTGGGCATACGTCATCAATACCCGCGACTGGCCGCCGGCAACCACGCAAACGTTGGACGTGCTCGATACAGCGATCGACCAGATCCTGAACAGCACGCCGCTTCCGTAGGCGGCGACTGACCGCTACTCTCCCGAGGGCCGGTGCATGCGAGCACCCAGATGCACCGGCCGCGGGTGTCGGGTGACAATAGAGACTCATGCGCATTCTCTACGGTTACCTTCGCAATTACTGGAAACTCGCGGCGGCGGCGCTGGTGCTGGCGGCCATCAACCAGATCTTCTCGCTGCTCGACCCGCTGATCTTCCGCCACATCATCGACTCCTACGCCACCAGTACAGCGAGTATTCGAGCGCGCAATTCATCCGGGGAGTGAGCGTGCTGCTGGCGGCGGCGGTGGGCGTGGCGTTCGTTTCGCGCGTCGCCAAGAATTTCCAGGACTACTTCGTCAACCTGATCACGCAGCAGGTGGGCGCGCGAATCTATGCCGACGGCATCCGCCACTCGCTGGAACTGCCCTACACGCTGTTCGAAGATCAGCGTAGCGGCGAGACTCTGGGCAAGCTGCAGAAGGTGCGCACCGATGTGGAGAAGTTCATCACGATGGCCGTGAACCTGGTGTTCACCACGCTGATCGGCCTGGTGTTCGTGATCATTTACGCCGCCCGCGTGCACTGGTCCATCGCGCCGGCCTACCTGCTGACGGTGCCGCTGCTGGGCGGGTTGAGCTCGGTGCTCAGCCGCAAGATCAAGGAAGTGCAGAAGCACATCGTGCGCGAGACCACCGCGCTGGCCGGCGCCACCACGGAATCCCTGCGCAACATCGAACTGGTGAAGAGCCTGGGCCTGGCGCAGCAGGAGATCGCGCGCCTCAACGCCACCACCGACAAGATTCTGAAGCTGGAGTTGAAGAAGGTGCGCTACCTGCGCAGCCTGAGCTTCATGCAGGGCACCTGCGTCAACCTGCTGCGCACCTCCATTCTGTTCCTGATGCTGTACCTGATCTTCACGCAGCGCATCACGGTGGGCCAGTTCTTCTCGCTGTTCATCTACTCGTTCTTCATCTTCGGCCCGCTGCAGGAACTGGGCAACGTGATCAACGTCTACCGCGAGACCGAGGTATCGCTGCAGAACTTCGAGACGATTCTGAGCCTGCCGCCGGAGCCGCGGCCGGAGCACCCGGTGACGGTGGATTTCCTCGAGCACGCTGCGGTTCGACGATGTCAGTTTCCAGCACCAGTCGGCCTCGTCGCCGGCGCTGCGCGAAATCTCGTTCGAGGTGGATCGCGGCGAGACCATCGCGTTCGTCGGGCCATCCGGCGCGGGGAAGACCACGCTGGTGAAACTGCTGGTGGGGCTGTACCGGCCCGAAGGCCGGGCACATCTATTACAACGGCGTCGCCGGAGGACGAAATCGCCATCGATGGCCTGCGCGAGCGGATCGGCTTCGTCACCCAGGATGCGCAGTTGTTCTCCGGCTCGATCCGCGAGAATCTGCGCTTCGTGCGGCCCGATGCCAGCGACGAGGAGTGCATGGAGGTGCTGCGAGCAGGCTTCGGTGCAGGGCCTGCTGGGGCGCGCCGACCGCGGACTGGATACGGTGATCGGCGAAGGCGGCATGAAGGTGTCGGGCGGCGAGAAGCAGCGCCTGTCGATCGCGCGCGCGCTGCTGCGCCGGCCGCAACTGCTGGTCTTCGACGAAGCCACGTCGTCGCTCGATTCGCTCACCGAGGAGGAGATCAGCCAGACGATCCGCGACGTGGCGGCCAGCCGCGATGCGATCACCTGCCTGATCGCGCACCGCCTCTCCACCGTGCTGCACGCCGATCGCATCTATGTGCTGGAGCGCGGCCGCATCGTGGAGTTCGGCCGCCACAGCGAACTGCTGGCCAACAAGGGCCTCTATTACGCGATGTGGCGCCAGCAGGTAGGCGAGGGCAGCGGCGATGTTGCGGACCCCGTGGGGGTGCGGCGATAGCACGGCGGAATCTTGCGCACTCGCGCTCCAGTAACTGCTTTAGGATCAGGATGTTTGCTGGGCTTTAGCGTTGGTGAAGCTGCTCACGGCGGAGGCCTCGTCTTCAAACGTCTCGAAGACCGTGTACAGTTTGGTGATTTTCAGAAGATCGTGCACGTGCCCGGCGAGGCTCAGGAGTTTCATCTCGCCTCCGGCAGTGGCTACGGTTGTGTGCGCGCCGATCAGTTCACCCAGACCCGAGCTGTCCATATAGGTGACGTCGGCCAGGTTCAGGATGATCCGCCTGGAGCCGGCGGCCACGAGTTCCCGAATCTTCGTGCGGAGGGTGCTGGTGCCTTCGCCAAGCGTCAGCTTTCCACTGGTATCGACGATGGTCACGTCGCCGTTTTCGCGTGTCGTCAGTTTTACACTCATCGAATCTTCTCCTTAGAAGTAGCTTCAATACTCGCACAGGAGCACCCCGTGCGGAGGATCAGTTGCACAAGTGGGGTGGGGCTACCCCCTTATTGGGGTGTTTGGATGGTTTGAAGGCCAACTTGGGGGTAAGGACGGCGTACCCCCATAAGACCATTTGGCACCCCGAGCGTAATGGGATAAATTTAGTCCACGATGACTCCGAAACGAGTTTGCATCACCTGCAAAAACAAAGGCTGCGTGAACTACTGCCGTTTCCAGGCGGCGCCCGAAGCCAAACCGAAACTCGTACAACTCAGGGGATAATTTATGGGAGCCTGTGGAACTTGCCGGCACAACTCGATTCCCACGCGGACGGCGGCGCCGTTGCTTCAAATTAAAAGCGGCTTGCGCGCCCGGTGGAACGCGATCGATTTTCAGGTTGAGGCGGATGCCGGCCAGTGGACCGTTCGCGTCAAGAATTCCGCAAGCAGTGAGATCCTGTACACGGCCCACCGCGGCGGGTCCCGGGCCGCTCAGTCCGCAGCCGTGGAATTCGCGATTTTTCGGGTGTTGGGTTCGGATAGCCGCGTGCGCCCGGAACAGCTCGCTAAAGAGTTGACCTGGCAGGCGTACTGGTAGCCACCGTACTTCGCCAGGATCTGTGGCTCGCCTTCCAAAAGCACAAAATTTGCAACCCTTTCGGCAGCTTACAGAGTCTACTATTGTGAGAGTGGCGGCATCGGTGTGCCTGTGGGTATGATGGTAGCGTAAGGGAATCTTGCCGCCCGGGAGCAACTCATGAGAATTCGGACGTCTGTACAGGTGGCCCTGATTGTTGGTGCATGCACCGTCTTGGCGCCGCTTTATGGTCCAAGTATCCGGGCGCGCGCGGCCACCCCGCAGGACGATCTGGATAAGAGCTTCAAGGCGCTGGCCGGCGCCTATTCGCTCCTGGAGCAGAATTACGCAGACCCGATCTCTTCGGAGAAGGCGATCTATCAGGGCGCCATTCCGGGTATGTTGCGGACACTCGATCCGCACTCCAACTTCCTCGACCCGAACGAATATTTGGACATGCAGCGCAAACAGCGCGCGCAGTACTTCGGCATCGGGATGCTGATCTCCATGGATGGCCCTAAGGTAATCGCGATGGAGCCTTTCCCCGGCTCGCCGGCGTGGAAGGCCGACCTGCGCCGTGGTGACGTGATTATCGCGGTGGATGGCAAGGATGTGACGAAGAAAGATTCGGGAGGCGTGGCGGACATGCTTCGCGGCCAGCGCGGCAGTCCGGTACGCGTCACGGTAATGCGCGAGGGCGCCACCGAACCCGTTACCGTTACGGTGATCCGCGGCGAGATTGAGACCAGCCTGGTGGATGCCTTCTGGCTGAGGCCCGGAATCGCCTTCCTGAAGGTGACCAGCTTTGAAGCACAGAATGTGGCGCGCGACGTGGAAGCCGCTCTGGCGAAACTCGATGAATCGAAGATCAAAGGTCTGATCCTTGACCTGCGCGAGAATCGCGGCGGCCTGGTGACGGAGGCGGTTTCGCTGAGCGGACGCTTCCTGCACGACGGCCAGGTGGTGGTATCGCACCGCGGACGCGCCGAAAAGGAACAGGTATTCCGCGCCAAGGCGAACCCGCTGGCCCAGAAATATCCGATCGTGGTTCTGGTGAACGGCAACTCGGCGTCGGCATCAGAGATCGTCTCCGGGGCGCTGCAGGATCACGACCGGGCCTTGATCATGGGTGAAAACACCTTTGGCAAGGGTCTGGTACAGGCGCAGTTCCCCCTGACCGAAGGGGCGGCACTGCTGCTGACGATCGCTCACTATTACACGCCGAGCGGGCGCTTGATCCAGCGCGATTACACCAAGGGCTCGTTCTTCGATTACTATTACTCGCGGAAGCCCATGCAGAACAACGACGACGTGAAGAGCACCGACGTCGGCCGCAAGATGTATGGCGGCGGAGGCATCACGCCGGATGAGAAATACGAGCCTCCCAAGCCCACGATGTTTCAGCGCCGCATCTACAGCTCGTCGCTGATCTACCGTTTCGCTTCCTCGTACTTTGGGCCCGCGAAGCCGTCGCTTCCGGCAGGTTGGGCGCCTGATAACGATCTGATGGCGCGCTTCAAGACCTTCCTCGAGAAACGCGACTTCACCTTTACCGATGCCGAATTTGAGCACGACAGGAAATGGTTGACCGAGCAGATCCGCGACGAATTCTACCTGCGCGCGTTCGATAAGAAGACCTCCGACCGCGCCCAGTTCGCGGACGATCCGGAAGTGCAGAAGGCCGTAGAGAACATGCCCAAGGCCGCGAACATGCTGAGCGAGGCCCAGAAGGTCATGGCAGCCCGGCGTCAGTAAGACGGGCCTGCTGGCCTTTCTATTCAATACTTGCTAGGGGACAGGGTCGGGAGGCCTGTCCTACTTCAGTTCCTTTTTGATGCGATCGGGCACTTCAGGGCGTTGTGGAGGACTGCTTTGATGCCAATCTTCACGCGTCATGCGGCGATGTCCGCGTCATCTTGCGGAATAGCCATGCGCGGGCTGTCTGCCACTCGCGTTTGATGCTGGCCGGGGAGAGGTGCATGACCTCGGCCGTTTCTTCGATGGAGAGGCCGGCGAAAAAACGCAATTCCACGATGCGGCTCTGGCGCTCGTCGAGCTCGGCGAGGGCGTCCAGTGCGTCGTTGAGGCCCAGAAGATCGATATCGGTGCCGGTCTGCGCGACTGCCATGGCTTCATCGAGCTCCAGCTTGATGGCGCCCGATCCGCGCTTTTCGGCATGCTGCGACCGCGCGTAGTCCACCAGGATGCGGCGGATCATCTGGGCGGCGATGGCGTAAAAGTGGGCGCGATTGCGCCACTGCACGTCATGCTGGTTCACCAGGCGCATGAAGGCTTCGTGCACCAGGGCGGTGCTTTGCAGCGTGTGATTGCTGCGTTCGCGGCGCAGATAGGCCCCGGCAAGCCTCCGCAGTTCCCCGTAGACGAGCGGCATCAACTCGTCGAGAGCGGACTGGTCCCCCTTGCTCCAGTTCACCAGCAGTTGAGTTACATCGGGCACAGATCCCGGAGTCATAATCACCTTTCCAGACATTATCTCCCGGCGCCGCAAAAAGTGTGAGCCGGTTTTTCCCCTCACTACGCGAAAACCGGCATAGGAGGACGAATGCGAAAAGTAACGTGGATGGTGCCGGTTGGGTTGCTGCTGGCATCGGTGGCAGCTCCGGTATCGGGTTTCGGGCAGCAGGGGGCGGATCCGGCGGAGCAGTATTACGACTGCATCCGGCTTAATGAAATGCGGATGCTCAATGCGATGGTGAACACCAAAGGCGTGAAAATTAAGGACAAGCATGCCGCCACCCCGCTGCATTATGCCGCGGCCTACGGCAGCCTGGAAGCCTTTCGGACGATTCTCTCCGCCAGGCCGGACGTCAACGCGCAGAACGATTTCGGCGCCACCCCGCTGATGTGGGCCATCACCGAGCCGGAAAAAGTCCGCCTTCTGGTGGCCGCCGGAGCGGATGTCAACGCCAAATCCAAAATGGGACGCACGGCGCTTTACCTGGCGGCTGCTAACGACGGCTCCGCATCGACGGTCCGGCTTCTGCTGGATCACGGGGCAAAACTGGAGCCCGATGTGCTGACCGCGGCGGCATTGGCGAACGATCTGGCGTCCATCCGCCTGCTGCTGGAGCGCGGTGCGCCGGTTAACGAGAAGGATCGCATGGGCCGGACTCCCCTGATGCTCGCGGCAGGGAACGGCAGCCTGAAGGCGGTGGAACTCCTGCTTGCCAAAGGCGCCGACGTGAACGCCGTCAGCCTGGAGAAATCGGAAACGGTGAAGAATGGCGCCATCGCGCTGGGCAATCTCACCGCGCTGATGCTGGCGGTTCCGGCCGGCGGTCCGGAAGTCACGAAGGCTCTGCTGGACGCGGGCGCCAAGGTGAACGCGCAGGATGTCCGCCAGATGACGCCTTTGATGCTCGCCGTCGCCACCGATCACGCCGATCCGCGGACCGTCCGATTGCTCCTGCAGAAGGGCGCGGATATCGGCATGAAGGACAATACCGGGCTCACGGCGGCCGGCTGGGCGAAGAAGTATCACTCACCGGCCATCCTGCGCGAATTCGGTCTTCCCCGGCAGAAGGGTCGCGAAGGCGAGCGGGCCGACCGCGTGATTATCCCTACTTCGATTCTTGGCAAGCTCGATCCCAAACCGGCGGCGGCGCGCTCCATCGCGCTGCTTCAGCAGGGCAGCGGCAGCTTCTTCAAAGAAGGCGGCTGCGGCTCCTGCCATGCCCAGAATCTGACGGCCATGGCGGTGAATGCGGCGGTTGCGCATCAGATCCCGGTGAATGCCGAGGCCAAGGCGGCGGAGTCGAAGGGCGCGCAACTGGCATTCGCCGGTTTCGTGCAGCCCCTGCTGCAGCGCGGCGATCCTCCGGTGGTCGATATCCTGTTGTATGCCGGGTTCCAAATGGCCAGTGACAACGTGGCGCCCGATCAGACCACGGATGCCATGGTGCACAACATCGTGGCGCAGCAGCATGCGGCCGGCAACTGGCACGAAGGCTGGGTGGCGCGTCCTCCCATGGCCGACGGCGATTTCTCCCGTACCGCGATGGCGATTCGCGTTCTGCAGGTGTATGGTCCCGCCGGGCGGAAGGCGGAACTCCAACAGCGCATACAGCGCGCTGCCCGCTGGCTGGCAGCCGCTACCCCGAAAACCACCGAGGACCTCAATATGCAACTTCTCGGCTTGAAGTGGGCGGGTGCGGTCCGCCGCGGTGAGGACGGAGGCGTTCGGCGCATCCTGCAGTTGCAGCGCGAGGATGGCGGTTGGGCGCAGACTCCGGACCTGGCGAGCGACGCATATGCGACCGGTCAGGCGCTGTTCACGCTCCACGAACTCGGCCTCCCGGTTAAGGATGCCTCGTACCGCCACGGGGTACAGTACCTCCTGCAGACCCAGGCGGACGATGGAAGCTGGTTCGTAAAGAGCCGGGTGGCGAAGTTCCAGCCCTACTTCAATACCAGCTTCCCGTACTGCGACGATCAGTGGATCTCGGCCGCTGCCACTGGTTGGGGGGCCATGGCGCTGAGTTACGCCAGCGGTCCGCAGCAAGTGGCCCGGCGGTAGATTGGTTTCATGCCGGGCGGGTCGTTCGACCTGCCCGGCCCCCCTTCGCTCCCCTCGATTCCCTCCACTCCGCCCCCCCTAACGTGCCAAATATACGGCCTTTGTTGTATGCAATGGCCAGTCTTTCCCCGATAGCATGGGGGGATGGTGCTGTCACGAAGGATTGCCCCGGTATTCGTGTGTCTGATCCTCCTGTTCGGTGTTTCCTGCTCCAGGCAACAGGCTGCGGCGGCTTCGGCGCCGGCTATTCCGACCGTCGCGGTTTCCAAAGTAACGTCTGAAGATCTCTCCCGGAATCTTGTGCTCACGGCGGAGTTCAAGCCCTTTCAGGAGATCGACGTGATGGCGAAGGTCGCCGGCTATATCAAGGAAATCAATTTCGATGTAGGCGACCGGGTTCGACAGGGACAACTGCTGGCCACCCTTGAAGTTCCGGAGATGGGCGACGATTTGCGCCGCGCCGACGCGAGTACGGAGCGGAGCAACGCCGAGGTGGCCCGCGCCAAAGACGAACTGGAGCGCGCCGAGCAGGTGCACCAGATGGCGCATCTTTCGTCCGACCGCCTGTCGGCGGTAGTGGCCAAACGGCCCGGGCTGGTCGCCCAGCAGGAGATTGACGATGCCAAGAGCCGCGACCTGGTGGCCGAAGCCCAGATCGCGGCCGCGAAATCCGCCCTGGCGGCTGCCCGCGAGCAGGTTCACGTCAACATCTCCGATGCCCAAAAAGTGAAGACCCTGATGGACTACACGCGCGTCACCGCGCCCTTCGATGGAGTGATCACGAAGCGATATGCCGACAAGGGGTCGATGATCCAGGCGGGGACGGCGTCGCAGACCCAGGCGATGCCGGTGGCGCGCCTCTCGGAGAATAGCCGGCTGCGGCTGATTCTGCCGGTGCCCGAATCGGCCGTACCCACGGTGCACATCGGCCAGCATGTGGAGGTGCGCGTACCGACGATGAACCGGACCTTCCCCGGTGTGGTGGCGCGATTCACCGACAAGCTCATGCCGTCGACTCGCACCATGGATACCGAGGTAGACGTGCCCAACCCTTCGCTACTGCTGATTCCGGGGATGTACGCGGAGGTCGATCTCACACTGTTGCGGCGCGATCACGTGTTGGTAGTACCGGTGACGGCGGTAGACGCCGGCGGGCAGGTGATGGTGGTGACGCCCGAGAGCCGGCTGGAGGTGCGCAAGATCGCCCTGGGAATGGAGTCGGCCGACCACGTGGAAGTGAAAGGCGGACTCAAGGAAGGCGAAATGGTAGTGGTAGCCGGGCGCGCCAGCCTGCAGGCGGGCGAGCAAGTGCAGCCGAAGATGACTGCGATGAACGCAGTCAAGGAGTAGGCCATGTCCGGTTTTGCGATACGGAATCCATATTTCATCGTGGTGATCTGTTTGATGATCGCCGTGGTGGGCGTGAGCAGTTTGTCGCGCATGCCGGTGGACATGTTCCCGGCGATGAACATCCCCGTGGTGGTGGTGGCGACGTTCTACTCCGGAATGCCGCCGGAGCAGATTGAAACGGATATCACCAGCCGCTTCGAGCGATTCTTCACGCTAGGCAGCGGGATCGAACACATCGAGTCGCGGTCGCTGCCGGGTGTGAGCGTGATCAAGGTCTACTTCCAGCCGGGGACCAACCCGGATTCAGCAGTTACCACGATATCGAACCTGGCGATGGCGCAGCTTCGGCGCCTGCCGCCGGGGACTCTGCCGCCGGTGGTGCTGAAATTCGACGCATCCAGTTTGCCGGTCTGCCTGGTGACCTTCAAAGGCGCGGGGTTGAACGAGACCGCGCTTCGCGACCTGGCGCAGTTTCAGGTGCGGAACCAGCTGGCGAGCGTCCCGGGCGCCAGCGTGCCGCAGCCTTTCGGCGGGCGCTACCGGCAGATCATGATCTACGCCGACCCTTACAAGCTGGAAGCGCACCAGTTGAGCCTGATGGATGTGGTGCGCAGCGTCAACAACGCCAACCTGATTCTGCCGGCCGGAGACGTGCAGATCGGCCCGCTGGATTACAACATCTACACGAACAGCCAGTTGAGCACCGTGAAGGAGATAAATAACCTGCCGGTGAAACTGGTGGGCGAAGCTCCGGTGCGCGTCTCCGATATCGGGACGGCGAAGGACGCGCAGCAGATCCAGACCAACATCGTGCGGGTGGACGGACAGCGGAGCGTGTACGTGCCGGTGCTGAAGCAGGGCGGCGACACGAATACGATCGCGGTGGTGGATGGAATCCGCGATGCCGTCCAGCATCTGTTCGACGTTCCCAAGGAGCTGGTGACGAAAGTGGTGTTCGATCAATCCGCCTTTGTGAAGACGGCGATTGAGACCCTGCTTCACGAAGGCGCGATCGGACTCTTCCTGACCTCGCTGATGATTCTGGTATTCCTGGGCAGCATGCGGGCCACGCTGGCCGTGTTCTTCTCGATCCCGCTTTCCGCGCTGGCGGCATTCATCGCAATTTCGATGGGCGGCGGGTCCATCAACAGCATGGTGCTGGGCGGACTGGCGCTGGCATTCTCGCGCCTGATCGATAACTCCGTGGTGGTACTGGAGAATATCTACCGGCACCTGGAGGCGGGAGAATCGCCGGCAGTAGCGGCGGAAAAGGGCGGGCGGGAAGTGGCGCTGCCGGTGTTATCGGCCACGCTGACCACGGTGGTGGTGTTTTTTCCCGTGACCTTCCTGTACGGCGCCAGCAAGTTTCTGTTTTCGGCCCTCGCGCTGGCGGTGGCGCTCTCGCTGTTCGCTTCGTTCGCGGTGGCAATGACGGTGGTACCGCTGTTCTGCGCCCGCTTCATTAAGGCGCCTGCGCATCACGGCACGCCCTCGTCGGAGGTCTCCGTGACCGTGGATCACGCCCGCAACAAGCGTACCCTCACGGACAGGTTCAACATCTGGTTCAACGATCGTTTTGAGGCATTCCTGCGAATCTACGACCGGATGGTGGGCGGGGTGTTGGCTTGGCCGGGATTGACGCTGGTGGCGTTTGGCGCGGTCTTTGCAGTCAGTCTCGCGATGTTTCCGCTGCTCGGGCTCTCGTTCTTCCCACGTACGGATGCCGGGCAGTTCGTGATCAACCTGAAGGCGCCGGCGGGGAGCAGGCTTTCCCTGGCTGAGAATGAAGTCGCGAAGGTGGAGGCGCTGGTGCGGCAAGTGGTATCGCCGGAAGACCTGGGCATGATCGTATCGAATATCGGCGCCACCCCTGACTTCTCCGCCATCTACACCAGCAATTCCGCGGCGCATACGGCGTTCGTTCAGGTCAGCCTGAACGCGGAGCGCAAGACCGGCAGCTACGAGTACATGGCACGGGTCAAGCGGCGGATCGAGCGCGAGATGCCGGAACTCGTGGCCTATTTCCAGTCGGGCGGGCTGGTGGATGCAGTGTTGAATCTCGGCCTTCCGGCGCCCATCGACGTGCAGGTGGCGGGTTCGAACATGCAGCGATCGTACGCCACGGCGCTGCAGTTGGCGGCCAAGATCCGCAAGATTTCCGGAGTGGCCGACGTGTTTATTCCGCAGGATATCGACTATCCCGCGCTGCAACTCGATGTGGACCGCATGCGCGCCGGAGAATTGGGGCTCGATCAGCGTGAAGTGGTGGGCAACGTGATTACGGCGCTGACTTCGAATCAGATGATCGCACCCAGCTTCTGGATCGATCCGAAATCCGGCAACGACTACATGCTGACGGTGCAGTATCCCGAAAATCAGGTTCGCAGCATGAGCGATCTGCAGGCCATCCCGCTGCGCGGCACAGGCAGCCTGCGCTCGGCGCGGCTGGACGCGATTACCAATATTTCCGCGAATCGAATCGCCCACCGAGGTGGATCACTATCAGTTGCGCCGCACCACCGATATTTACGTGCGGCCGCTGGGAGAGGACCTGGGCCGCATCGCAACTTCGATCGATTCGATTGTGGCCGGTACCAAGGTGCCGCAGGGCTTGAAGGTCACCTTGCGCGGCATGGTGCAGGGTATGCGGGCGTCCTTCACGAGCTTTTCCATCGGGCTGGTGATGGCGGTGGTGCTGCTCTATCTGATTCTGGTGGCGCAGTTCCAATCCTTCGTGGACCCGTTCCTCATCCTGATCGCCGTACCGCCGGGCCTGACGGGTGTGATTCTCACGCTTTGGTTGACCGATACCACGCTGAATGTGATGTCGCTGATGGGCGTGGTGATGCTGGTGGGGATCGCGGTTTCCAACAGCATCCTGATCGTGGAGTTCACGCGCCATCTGCGCAGCGAAGGCATGGCGGTGCGCGATGCGGTGGCGATGGCGTGCCGGGTGCGCCTGCGGCCGGTGCTGATGACGTCGCTGGCCACGATCATCGGACTGCTGCCGATGGCGCTGAAACTGGGTGCGGGCAGCGAAGCGTACGCTCCGCTGGCGCGCGCGATTTTGGGCGGGCTCAGTGTCAGCGTGGCGCTGACGGTGTTTCTGGTGCCGGCGGCGTACGTGATGGTTTACGACAGGTCTCGATAGTATGCGCTTTCTACTTGTCTTCGCGATTTCCTTCAGCGCCGCGGCCCAGGCGCCGATGCACCTCACGCTGGGCGAAGCACAGCGTCTGGCGATACAGAACAATCCGCAGTTCACGCAGGCGAAATTCACTGCGGCGGCGGCCGAGCAGGTACCGGCAGAGTATCACGCCGCTTACGAGCCGACCCTGTTCGGCAGCCTTACCGGAGTAGGCGCGGACAACGGGAGCCGGTTGGCGGCGGGCGGACTCAACAATCCGGTGGTCTATAACCGTTTGGGCTCCGGTCTCACCGTCAGCCAGATGCTGACGGACTTCGGGCGCACCGGGAATCTGGTGGCCATGGCCAAGCTGCGCGCCCAGGCGCAAAACGAGGCAACCGAGACGACCCGTGCACAGATCCTGCTGGCGGTGAGCCGTGCGTATTTTGCGGTGCTGCGCGGCCACGCCGTGCTCCAGGTGGCGAACCAGACCGTGGAGGCGCGGAAGTTGGTGGCCGACCAGGTGGCCGCGCTGGCGGAAAGCAAACTGAAATCGACACTGGATGTGAGCTTCGCCAACGTGAATCTGGCCGAAGCGCGCCTGTTGTTGTCGCAGGCACAGAATGATTTGAAGTCCGCGGAGACGGATCTGGCGACCGCGATGGGGCTGCCCAATGAGCGGGCCTTCGACCTGGCGGAGGAAGGTATGGCGCCGCTGCCGGACCGCGTGGAAGAACTGCTGCGCACCGCCATGCAGATCGCGCCCCGAACTGCGCGATTTGCGCCTGGAGGAGAGCGCCGCGGAGCGCTTCACCAAGGCTGAGCGCGCCTTGGTGTATCCAAGTCTCGGGCTGATCGGGTCGGCGGGGTTCGCACCCGCCGCTTACCAGACGGTACCGGGCCAATACGGCGCCGTCGGTGTGAACGTGAATATTCCGCTGTTCAACGGCGGGCTGTACAAGGCGCGGCGCACGGAGGCGGAATTTCGCGCGAAGGCGGTACAGCAGGGTGTCACGGACCTGGAGAACCGGGTGGCGCGGGATGTCCGCCTGGCTTTCTTGAATGCCACCACGGCGTACGACCGCATGGGCCTGACCAAGCAGTTGCTGGATCAGGCGCAACTGGCGCTCGACCTGGCGCAGGCACGGTACGATCTCGGGCTCGGGTCGATCGTGGAGTTGAGCCAGGCTCAGTTGGCGTTGACGTCCGCGCAGATTGCCAACAGCAGCGCGAGGTACGAATACCAGTCTCAGCGGGTAACGGTCGATTACGCCACCGGCGTGCTGCGGTAGGACGGAGGCCTTGTGGCCTGTCCAGTTGCCTTTCGCCTGCGCCACCCATTAAGATCGCTGGTATCCCTTAGTCCGCGGAGGTTGCATGGTTCGAAAATCGTTCTTCCTGGCAGTCGCACTGCTTCTGCCCGCCCTCTCCCAGGCGCAGGTGAAACTGCTGCGCCATCCCACCTATTCCAACGGCAAAGTGGCCTTCAGCTATCTGGGCGACCTGTGGATCGCCAACGAGAACGGCACCGGCGTGCAGCGCCTCACCGACAACCAGGCGCGCGACGTCTTCCCGCGCTTCTCGCCGGACGGCAACTGGATCGCGTTCTCCTCCAATCGCGAGGGCAACTACGACGTCTACGTGATTCCCGCCACCGGCGGCAAGCCGCGCCAGCTCACCTTCCACTCGCGCCGACGACAACGTGGTCGGCTGGACGCCGACGGCAAGCGCGTCGTCTTCACTTCCACGCGCGGCAACGGCGTCTTTCCCACCGTGGCCACGCTTTGGGAGATCCCGGCCGCCGGCGGCATCGAGCAGCCCGTGCCCACCGACTGGGGCGCCTGGGCCAGCTATTCGCCCGACGGCGAAGAGCCTGGCCTTCACGCGGCATCCGGCGCCCTGGTCGCGCAAGCACTATCGCGGCAGCTACGCCGCCGACCTGTGGGTGATGGACGTGGCCGCGAAGAAATTCACCACGCCTCGGCGATGACGAGTACAAGGGCAACCGCCTCTGGCCCATGTACGCGCGCAACGGCGAGATCTACTACGTCGCCAACCGCTCGCAGACGAAAAGACGATGAAGTTCGGCGGCCCGGAGGTGATGAAGAGCGTCAACAACATCTGGAAGATCTCCGATAAGGGCGGCAAGGAAACGCAGGTCACCCACCACACCGACGGCAATCTCTTCTTCCCCAGCATCTCCGCCGACGGCAAGGTCATCGTCTACGAGGACAACTTCGGCCTCTGGAAGCTCGATACCGCCAGCGGCAAGAGCAGCGAAATCGTCATCGACATTAAGGCCGACCCGAAGGAGAACGAGCAGGAGCTGGTCACGCTCACCGACGCGCAGGGCTTCTCCCTCTCGCCCTCCAACAAGCGCGCCGCCATCATCGCGCACGGCGAGCTCTTCACCATCGCCACCGACCGCGGCGAGCCGCAGCGCGTCAGCGAGACGCCGTGGAAGGAGCAGGAGCCCGCGCTGGTCGCCCAACGGAAAGTGGATCGCGTTCGTCAGCGACCGCACCGGCCGCGAAGAAGTGTTCCTCTCCGACGAGCTCGGCAAGAATCGCGAAGCAGATCAGCGATGCGGATTGCGACAAGAGCGGCATTGTCTGGTCGCCGCGATTCAAAATCGCTGCTGTGGAGCGGGTCCGACCACAAGCTGCGCATGGTGGACGTCGATAGCGGGCAAGACCGATGTCGTGGCGCAGGGCGAGGCCGGCAACGTCACCGGCGCGCAGTTTTCGCCCGACGGCAAGTGGCATCTCCTACGCGCGGCAGGACAAGCTGCTGCGCCCGCACGTCTGGGTGAAGGAACTGGCGAGCGGGCAGGAGCACATGATCGGCGGCGAGGACTTCCTGCTCTCGAGCGGCGCCCAAATGGACGCCGGACGGCAAGAAGCTGCTGCTGATCGGCGGCGTCGGGCGCGCCCGCCATGGCCGCGCTGAATCGCACCGTCACGCAGCTCTATAGCGTGGCGCTGCAGCCCGATCGAGAAGGACCCCGGACTCGACCGACATCAATACGCGAAGAGCAGGCCATGGCCGCGGAGAACGACCCGGCAGCGGGCCGCGGCGGACGCGGTGGCGGCGCGGCCGCTCCCGCCGGTGCAGGTGAAGATCGTCTGGGACGGCCTCGACCGGCGCATCACGCAGCTCACCCGCATGGCCGGCTCGGTGTGCTACGTGGTGCCCGCGCCCGACAGCCGCACCTACCTGTTCTCGGCGCAGGGCGGCAATGCCGAGGAGCCGCGGCGGCGGCGGGGGCGGCCCGGCATGTACACCATCAACGAGGATGGCACGCGCCTCACGCGCCTGAATACGACGCCGCCGAGCAGCGCGGGCGGGACGCGGCGGACGCGGCGGCGGCGGATTCGGCGGTTTCAACGAGCCGCAATGGGCGCGCGACAGCCGCAGCATTTACTTCCTGCAGGGCGGCGGCATCTACACGCCTCGCCATCGGTGCCGGCGCCCGCGGCGGACACCGCTGCAGCCGCGGCTGCCGCCGGGCGTGGCGGGCGCGGGGGACGAGGCGGCGCGTGCCGCGGCCCCTGCCGACCGAGACCGCGTCCGCGGCGCGGCTCCGCGCCGCATTCCCTTCTCCGTGAAGATGGAGATCGACATCCCCGCCGAGCGGCGCCAGGTCTTCGAAGAAGCCTGGCGCGTCATGAAGAATCGCTTCTACGATCCCAAGATGCACGGCGTCAACTGGGCCGCCGCGAAGGACAAGTACGAGGCCATGCTGCCCCACATCGCCGACACCGAGGAGTTGCACAACCTGATCATGGAGATGATCGGCGACCTGAACGCCTCGCCACACCGGCGATCTCCGGCGGCACGCGCCTGCCCGGCGCAGGGGCCGCCCGAGGAGCGCATCGCAGACGCGCTACCCGGGCTTCGACCTGGAGCCCGATGCCAGCGGCTTCTATAAGGTCGGCTACATCTACCGCAAGGGTCCGGCCGATCACGACTACATCAAGATCGCGCCCGGCAACTTCATCCTCTCGGTCAACGGCAAGGAACTGAAGACCAGCGACAACTACTGGAAGCTCTTCAACATTCTTCCCGGCCGCAA
The DNA here is from genome assembly GCA_963792055.1 of uncultured Solibacteraceae bacterium. Taxonomy (GTDB): domain Bacteria; phylum Acidobacteriota; class Terriglobia; order Bryobacterales; family Bryobacteraceae; genus Solibacter. The sequence continues at coordinate 168,489 of CAWBUV010000004.1, forward strand.
GTTCGAGTTCCTGGTGAATTCCAAGCCCGCGACGGAGGGCGCGTGGACCATCGACCTCGAGCCGCTCACCGGCGCCGCCATGAGCGACCTGCTGTACGACCGCTGGGTGGACGAGCGCAAGCAGATGGTCGCCACGGCTGACCAACGGCGAGATCGGGTATCTGCACATCAGGGCGATGGACGCGCCCTCGCTCGCCAAATTCCAGCGCGACCTGCTGGAGAATCAGGACAAGAAGGCGCTGATCATCGACCAGCGCTTCAACGGCGGCGGCGGCATCGACCAGGAACTGCTCGCAGATTCTCAATCAGCGCAAGGCGTACCAGGTGACGCGCGGGCGCGATTCGCTGGACGTGAAGCGTCCGGGCATCGACCTTCTTCGGGCCGATGGTGGTGCTGCAGAACGAGCGCTCCGCCAGCGATGCCGAGATGTTCCCGGACGGCTTCCGCGCGCTCGGGCTGGGCAAACTGGTCGGCGTGCCGACTTCGGGGCAGGTGATCGGCACCGGGTCGTTCACGCTGCTGGATGGCTCGGCGATCCGCACCCCGGGCGCCGGCGTCTTCACGGCGAAGGGCGAGAACATGGAGAACTACGGCGTGCCTCCGGACGTCGTACGTGGACAACACGCCCGCCGATTTCCTGGGCGGGCACGACCGGCAGATCGAAAAGGCGATCGAGACGTTGAGGGCGCAGAAGTAGGAATTCGAGGCCGCGTTGAAAAGCATGTTTCACCTACACCTGTTGCCCCGTACGACGTTCCAATGGGATAGATACTGGGCGCCCCGCCGATGCAGCGGCGGTCCATTTGATAGCCGGTGATTTCGTTTTCCTCGATCCGATTGCCGCGTGCGGGGGCGGGGCGCTCCGCGCCTTTTCCCAGGTAAATTCCGCTGCGGAACATGTCCGGCTCGCCTGCCGTGTAGTAGCAGCCGCAATGCGCGGTATTCAGATTCAGCAGGCGATTGCGCCGGATCATGTTGTCTCTCTCCGATGACGAAGATGCCGCCGTACTTCACGCCATCCAGCCGGTTGTCTTCGATCCGCACGTTCCGCGACTGCATATCGGGGTTGGTGTTGTTCATGACGATGCCGAAGCCGCCGATACCCACGCAGACATTGTGGCTGACTTCGCCATCGTGAAATCCATCCAGGTCGATGCACTTGCCGTTGATAATTGAAAACTGATTGCGCGTGTAAAGCGAGCGGTCCACATTGCCCGCCGTGTCGATGCCCACGGGCTGGGCGTCCACCATGTCCTCCGGGGTAAGCCGATGCGCGTGCCGGTATTTCCTTCCACGCGCACCTCGGTGGCGTGTCCCACCTGCAGGGCGTCGCGGCCGATGGTGTCGAAGCGATTTTCCGCGAAGACGCCGCGCGCGTTGCGCGGCGAGGTGTAGAGCGAGTGCGTCCAGATCCCGTTGCCCCGAATGTTGCGCAGCTCGCAGCGGGTGACACGGAAATCGCTGGTGCCCTCTTCCAGCAGAATGCCGCCGGTCGTATTGTTGCGCCCCGCCGGGTTGCGCGATCCGCTGTCGGCCACCTGGACCCGATCGATCGAAACCTGCCGCGACCGGCTCACCAGCACGGCGAATCCCGCGATCTCGCGGAAGCGTACGTTTTGGATCGTCAGATGTCCGCACGCCGTCCGCCAGCACGCCGTTGCCCGGCGTGAAACGCGCGAACGGCACGTCGTAGGCCGGCAGCCCGAGGCGCGATTCCAGCTTCTCGCGATTGCCGTCCACCGTGAAATCGCGCAGCAGGACATGATTGCCGCGCACCACGATCAACGCGCGCCCGTGAAAATCCGCCGCCGCGCGCAGCACCGAGCCCGAAGCGGCGCCGCGCAACTCCGCGCCATCTTCCAGCACCATCTCCTGGTGGATTTCGACCGTACCCGGCGCGAGTTGCACGAACCTGCCGCGCGTGGGAGCGGGCGCGAGCAGAAATGCGGCGACGGTCCAGAAGCCCCGCCGCCACGACCCACTTCAAACTACGCCACCTCGATCGCGAGTGGAGCAAATTTCCGCTTGCCTAGACTGACCAGCACTTCCTGGGGTCCGGCTGCGATCTTCTCCGGCAGGCGGAAATTGAATTCGTAGCGCTGCGAGATCGGGTCCGCACAGAAGCTTTCAATCTCGCGCACTTCGCGCCCTGCGATGGTCGCGTGAAACAGCGCGGCGTCCGTCACTTCATGCATGGTGACCTTCACGGTACCCGTCACAATGCGCGTGCCGGAGAGCAGGTTGATGCCGTCGGCGATGGTGGTGATCCGCGGCACCGAGGGTCCGGCGGGCATGATACGCACCCACACAGCCTCCGCCACCTGCTGGCCGAGCCACCCGAGTACCACCGGCACCATGCCCGTACGCAAGCCTTCGGGCAGCGCCACATTGACCTGTGAAATGCCGTCCCTTTCCGGCTCGCCGATGTAGATGGGGCGGCAGGCGCGGCCGTCGGCGGTAATCGTTATGTGGTTGAGGTCGGCCTCGTCAGGTAATCCGTGCACCCACAGGGAGAGCGCCGCCAGCGGTCCGCGCACTGGGGCGACGGCTTCTCCGGTCAGGGCGTTGCTGATGCGGCGGATGACCGACGTGCGCGGCGCCTCCCGCACGGCCAGGGACGCGGTCCAACCGGCGGGGCGCTTGCGGCACGTGATCCACATGTACTGCGTCCAGATCTGCTCGATCACCAGCAGCTGCATGTCCTGTTCGCGGGCAAACCGGGTGATCTCGTCGGCTGAAATGCGCACGCCGCTCCACGTGTCGTACTGTTTGGCGTGGGGCGGCAGGCCATTCAACTGGCAGCGCAGGATGCCGCCGGTCTTGAGCACGCGGCGCGCCTCGCGCAGATAGTTGAAGACCACTTCGCGGCTGGGAATGTGCTGGAAGACGGCGTACGAGTAGACGAAGTCGAACTTCTCGTCGGGGAACATGGCGAGGTCCGAGCCCGAGCTGTGATGCGGATGCGCGGTAGGAGTGTCGCGCAGGCGTTCGCCGGCCAGGCGGATCATCTCGTCGGAAACGTCCACGCCGTGGATTTCGCCGAAGTGGCGGCTCATGGGCCGCATCAGGCGTCCGGGGCCGCAGCCGATTTCGAGCGCCGCGTCCCGGCCGCGGAAGCGTTTCAGCTCCAATTCCAGGCTCTTGGCAATGTCGTTGCCGGTGGAGAAAAACTCCTCGTCGTCCTGCTCGCGGCGGCCGAAAGCGACGTAATAATTGGCGTCTTCGCCGGCGCGCTGGTTCCAGTCGGCGCGCATGCGTTCTAATACTTTGGGATCTTCCATCGTCGCAGTTGTTATTCTAACGTTTATGTCTCTTGCATTTCGCAACGTCACGAGCGCGCCGCTGGAGAATCTGGACGTGGTCGCTCCCGACGGAACCGTGGTCGGTATCATTGGCGAGAACGGCTCCGGCAAGAGCCGCCTGTTGCGGCTCGGCGGCCGGGCTGGAAACTCCGACATCGGGCACCGTCAAGGCATCGGGCGACGTCCGCTGGCTGGGTCCGGACGATGCGCTGAATCTCGCGCCGGCGCCGGTGCTGCTGATCGACCGCACCTTCGGCTACCAGGACCTGCTGGTGCGCGAGCGCGCCGCGGTGGCGCTGGACCGCATCCGCCGCGCCGGGGCCACCACGCTGCTGGTATCGCACGAAGAGGAACTGATCCGCCGCCTGGCCGACGAAGTGTGGTGGCTGCACCAGGGCAAACTGGCCGGCCGCGGCGATCCCGAGGAAGTATTGGCCGCGTATCGCAAACACGTCGCGACGAAACTCCGCGCCTGGGGAGAGAGCATCACGCCGCCGGTGGCGCCCACCGTGCGCCGCGGCGACGGGCGGGCCGAGATCGTGCGCATGGAGACGATCGGTGAGAGGCGGTAAGCCCACTATGGTCTGGCGCAGCGGCGAACGGGCGGTGGTGCGGGTGGCCGTGCGCTTCCGCGACGCCGGTCGCCGACCCGGTGGTGGGCATCATGATCCGCACGCGCATCGGGCTGAACGTTTACGGCACGAACACGGAACTGGAGCAGTTGAAGCTCGGCCCCTGCATGCGCGGGCAACGTGCTGGAACTGGCATTCGCGTTCTGGTGCGAACTCTGTCCGGGGGAGTACACGCTGACGGTGGCGTCGCACGATCCCGATGGCGTCTGGCACGATTGGCTGGAGGACGCCGTCGCATTCACCGTCAGCGACTCGCGTTACACCGCGGGAGTGGCGAATCTGCACGCGCAGGTGAGTTTACTGGGACGGAGCTAGAGCGCCCCGCACCCGGCCTCTGCAAATTCGGATATCGGGAACCGTTATCCTCAAACTGGGTTCTAAGAGGTCATGAAGCAGATTCGTATCTTGCTTTGGATCGGATTCTCTCTTGCCGTCGCGCGTCTCGGGTGGGTCTGGCTGGTGCGGCAGGATGCCCACCATCGCATGATGGAGGGCGCACAATCCAGGAGCGGGCTTTCCTATCAATCTTCCGAGGACGATGGTACGGTGGCGATCACGCAGTTCTACGCTCGTTCCGGCAGCGTCACGGCCGGCGATCCGAACCTGATTTGCTATGGCGTGCGGAACGCCGCAAACGTACGGATCGAACCGCCTGTAGAAAACCTCACCCCCGCGATGAATCGCTGTTTCTTCATCGATCCGCAGGAGGACACCACGTACAAACTGGTGGCCGAAGGCGCGGACGGCAGCCAGGTGTCGGAGTCTTTCCGCGTCCTCGTCAAGCCGGCGCCCGCGGCGATTCTGATGTTCGCCACCAGTGAACGGCAGATTCCCCGCGGCGAAGCCGTGACGCTGTGTTATGGCGTGGCGCACGCGCACGCCGTCCGCATGGAGCCCAACGGCTGGCAACTCCCGTGGGGCCGAAGAATTGCACCCGCTTCTATCCGAAGGCCACGGCTACTTACACACTGATCGCTACCGGTGACGGCGGCGCGGACGCAAGGCATTTTCCGTAACCGTTCGTTAGGCCGGAACCCTATTTGGAATCCAGGATGAAGGTCGGGACGATGCCGGCGGCCGAGGAGAAGCCCGTCTTCCCCATGGAGAGCCAACTGGAGCAGCCCTGCACCTTGCCCAGATAGGCGTGCGGGTGCACGTCCACCTGCATCTCGCGAAATTCCAGGTGGCCGTAGTTCAATAACGGGAAGACCGATCTTACCGGCTCCACGCGCTCCTGCACTACGTAGGGCGCGCGCATGGCCTGCTTGAGTGCGCGGTCCCAGCCGGCGTTATCCATCTCCCAGCCGAAGTAGGTGTGCTGGTCGCTGTAATCGTCGTTAGGCTTCAAGCGCCAGGCGCTCGCGGTTCTGCGCGATGAATTCCGGCAGATCGATGGTCTTGTCGTCGTAGGTGGTCTTGGCGGCGGACACCAGGCGCGTCCACGGCACGTGATCGCGGATGGCCTTGCGTTCCACCGCCGGGAACTTGGCGGTCATGGTCTCGTCGGTCAGCAGGCCGAACATCGCCTTCTTGTGCGCCAGTTCGCTGCGGAAACTGTTCACCACGCATACCGCGCGATCCCGGTAGGCCTGCACCAGCGGATGCGTGAGATCGAAGCGGATCAGAAACTCCTGCACGCCCAGCCGGCGGTACACCAGGTTGATTTCGAACGCACCCTTGCGCAGCACGCCGTTGCGATATTCCAGTTGCTCCGGCGAGACGATCTCCACCTGGTAGCCTTCGTCGCGGAAGAAATCGCGGAAGAGTTCGTACTCGCTCTGGCCGGAGGAGTAGGCGTGCCGGAACTCGACGATCGCGATATTGGGCTGCTTGGTGCCGCCGAACTGCTTGTAAGATTTCAGCAGCGCCTGCAAGAGGTGCTTGCGGCTGCCCACGCGGGCCAGCGAATACTTCTTGCGGAATTCCTTGACCGGGGGGATGTCCTAGAACAATTCGGCAAGAGCGTCGGCATAAGCGGCGCCGGTCGGCGAATCCGCGTTGTATTGCACGAAATGCAGGTGCCCGTTGACCAGGTGGGAATCCAGCCGCGCCGCCACTTCCAGCGCCTGATATCCGGGGTCGATCGCCGCCAGCATCTTCTCCGCGGGCAGCAGTTCCAGGCGGGCCAGCAAGCGCCGGACTCGCGAGCACCATCTGCTCCATCCGGTCGATGGCGGAGATCAGGGATTCGCCGGTCTTCACCAGCGAATCGTATTGACGGCGTGAAATGAAGTTGGGCCGCAGGAAGGGACAGATCAGGCGTCCGCCCGCCGAGAGCTTGCCGCTCTCCATGCGTCCGTGCAGAGCCTCGGCCCAAGCGAGGTCGCTTAATGGGCCGCCTCCAAAGATTTGTTGTATCTGGATACTGCGTCGTCCAACTGGGACATGCTTAGTTGATAGCCTAGTCTCTAAGTGAGTATCCCACACAAGTCTGCAAAACGATAGGTTTTGGTCTCTGAATTTCACCCGTAAGCTATTGTTATGTATGGGTTTAATCTAATTGACAAGATTACTTGCGCGGTTTCGCAAATAGGCGCGGATTAATGGAAAATGCCGCGACTCCGGGCGGAGTCGCGGCCGCGCAGGTAAGCAGACTCCCAGCTTCCTGTTACTTCGATTCCTTGGCCAGCTTCACTCGTGCGGCGTCCAGTTTCCTGGTCACCTTCGCTACATCCTCGGGTTCACTATCGATCCCGGCAGGCGAACGGAAATCCTTCAGCGAAGCCTGCCACTGCGTGATGGCTTCCTTGATCTTTCCCAGCTTAAAGTAGACATCGCCCAGGTGGTCGTGCACCGTGGGGTCCTGTCCGATGCGCTCCAGGGCGCGCGTCAGCAGTCCTTCGGCCTCGTCGAACTTGCCCTGCTGGTAGTAGGCCCAGCCGAGGCTGTCGAGATAGGCGCCGTTTTCCGGATCGCCGTCCAAGCGCCTTCTTGATCATCTGGGTGGCTTCTTCCACGCGAATCTTGTGATCCACCAGCATGTAGCCCAGATAATTCAAGGCGCCCGAGTGTTCGGGATTGGAAGCCAGCACCTTGCGGAATTCCGCTTCAGCCGGTTCGACCTTCTTCTGGCGCTCGAACATCGCGCCGCGCATGAAGTAGACGCTTTCCTTCTCTTTCGGATTGGCAGCGACCTTCTCCGCTTCGTCCAGGACCTTGGCCTCTTCGGTGAAGAACTTACCCTTTTCGTACACCGAAGCCAGCATGAGGAAGGTGGGAACGTCGCCCTTGCCATTCATGCGCGTGCGGATCTCGGCGGCCGCGGCATCGACTTCCTTGCGCACGCCCTCGTTATTCTTCGCGGCGCGGTAAGTGTCGATAATCTGAAGGGAAATGGCGGCGCTATTTTCCTTGTTCAGCGCGGAGGCCTTGCGGTAAGTCTCCACGGCGTCGGTGTACTGCCCAACGGTGCGATACAGGCTGGCCAGTTCTTCCAACAACTGGCCCGCGGCCGCGCCCTCCGCCGCGGAGTATTTCGGCCGCGCCGTTTCGTCCACCAGGGTCTTCAACTGGCTGATGGATTCGGTGTACTTGCTCTGCGCTTCCAGCAGGCGAACCTCTTCATACCGCACTTCCATGTCCTGCGGGTTGAGGGCCTTTGCCTTCTTCAGCGCCTCCGCGGCTTTGGCGTATTCGTGCTTCACGCGGTAGATTTCGGCGATGCGCAGCTTGGGCTGGACGTTGGTCGGATCTTCGCTGGCGAGCTTCTCGAAGATGCTCAGGGCCTCTTCCACGCGATCGCTCAACATCAGATTGTTCGCCAGACCGGCCTGCAGCCGCGCATTATCGGGCTGCAACTTCGAGCGCCTGCTTCGAGCGTGTCGGCGGCGTTCTTGTAGTCGCGCATCTGCTCGTAGGCCGTGCCGAGCGCGATCAGCGTACGCTCGTTGGGATTCTTCTCGGTGGCCAGCTTGAGCTTCTCGATGGCGCGCTTGTTGTCGCCCAAATCGGAGTACAACATGGCGAGGCCGGTGAGCGCCTCTTCATTGTCGGCTTCCGCTTCCAACGCCTTGTTGTAGGCCTTTTCGGCGTCCACGGAATTATTGGAGACGCGATACAGGCGTCCCAGAGCGACCCAGCTCTCGGCGTCTTTGGGCTCCTTCTCCGTGACCTTCTGCAGTTGCTCGATCGCCTTGTGCAGGTAATCTTCGTTGATCCGGTTGTCCTGCGTGCTGATCATCTTCATATAGATGCGGCCGAGCATGCGGCGCGCATCCACGTTGTCCGGATTCTGTTTCAGCATCTCATCGGCCTGCGTGATGGCGTCGCGCAGGTGATTGGTCTGAATGTAGAGATCGGTCAACTCTTCGAAGACCAGGCTTGCGCTGGGATCCAGCTTCAGCGCTTCCTGATAATGCTGGATGGCTTTGGTCAGGTAGTCGGGCTTGTTCCCGTACGCCTGAGCCAACTCCGCGTAAACGCGGCCCATCGCGAAGTTGTAGTATGCGCCGGCTTTATTGTCCGGCTTCGGCGTTTCGAGCCGGGGCTTGCCCGAACAGGAGGCCACCCAGGGAAACGGCGAGCAGCAGCGCTTTGGCGGAACGAATCATGACCCTACTCTCTTTTCGGCCGCGCGGCATCCCGCCGAGGCTCGAAAACCATCTTTTTATTGTATAACGGGGTTTGACCGCAAAAACCCAGCACTCCATACAGGCAGACGCGCCCGCATAGACCCTTGGTTGCAGTGGCCGGTCCTACCGGCTCCGGGAAGAGCGATCTGGCACTTCGGATCGCCGAAAAATTTGATGGAGAGATCATCAATTGCGACTCCTTGCAGGTCTATCGCCATTTCGATATCGGTACGGCAAAGCTCCCTCTAGAGGAACGCCGCGGTATTCCCCATCACTTAATCGACATTCTCGATCCCGACGAACTGTGTACCGCCGGCGAATACGCTCGCCTGGCGCGACACACAATAGCGTGAAATTTCCTCACGCGGCCGGCTTCCGATTCTGGCCGGAGGCACCGGCTTCTACCTGCGCGCCCTGCTGGAAGGCCTTTTTGAAGGACCGGTCCGCGATCAGCCGTTGCGCGACCGTCTGGCGGCACGCGAGAACCGGCGCCCGGGGTCGCTGCATCGCCTTCTCAGGAGATTCGATTCCTGGCGGCGGCGAAGATTCACGCGAATGACGTTCCGAAGGTTACGCGCGCGCTCGAAATCTGCATGCTCACGCGTCAGCCGGTCAGCCGTCTCTTCCAGCAGGGTCGCGACGCTCTCACCGGTTATCGCACGCTCAAGCTCGGTCTGCTGCCCGATCGCGAAACGCTCAATCCGCGGCTGGACGCGCGCTGCGCCTGGATGTTCGAACACGGGCTGGTGGAAGAGGTTCGTCACATTCTCGCGCTGGGTTTTCCGCGCCGAATGCAAGCCGTTCGAATCCCACGGATACAAACAGGCGTTGCAACTGATTCACGGCGAACTCAACGCGCGCGATGCGGTCTTCTACGCGCAGCGCAATACGCGGCATTATGCCAAGCGGCAGATCACCTGGTTTCGAAGAGAGCGTGAACTCCAATGGTTAAAGGGTTTCGGCGACGCTCCGGAGATTCGCGAAAGGGCGCTCGCCATGGTCGCTAACTTTCTTTACCCAAACCTTCTTTACCCAGGGAACTGACAAACCAACGGAACGTTTTTATGTTTCGTTCGTATCAACTCCTGTAAGCAAGATCTTGCCAACCGAGTAACCAATCGCTCAGCATGTACGCCGCCCGCAAAAACCGGCGGCCAAATACGCATGAGTGAATAGAGAGGGAAACCAAAATGACGATGAGGAAAGTTCTGCCTTTATTCCTGGTGGCCGGTCTGGCCGATAGCCAGCGCGCGCTCCTACACGGTGAATCTGTTTCAACCGTCCCTGGTGGGAGCTACCGAATTGAAGCCCGGCCAGTACAAGATCGAGGTTAACGACAATAAGGCGATCATCCGCCAGGGTAAAGTGCAGACCGAAAGCAGCGTAAAGGTGGAAGAGGGCGACACCCGGTTCGATACCACCGTAGTGCGTTACGTAAACAGCACCGATGGTAAGGTGCGGATTCAGGAAATCCGCATTGGGGGAACCAAGACCCGGCTCCTGTTTACAATGTAAAGCTGGCCCGGACGGGGCCTTTCGCTGGCTCAGGCGCGGCCCCGCCACCCCCGGAAGCCGGATGCAGTGCGGGTTCTTTCGGGATCCTGAAGTAGAAGGTCGATCCCAGGTTTTCCGCCGATTCCACCCAGATCGAGCCTCCGTGCGCTTCGACAATTCTCTTCGACAAAGCCAGGCCGATTCCGTTCCCCGGAATCTCACGGCCGTGTAGACGCCCAAAGATCCGAAACACATTTCCCATCTGAAGCGGATCGATGCCGATTCCGTTATCCCGAACGGCAAATACCCACGCATCGCCATCTGAACGGGCGGAAATGTCGATCTTCGGTGGAACTCCATCGCGGCCGTATTTGATCGCGTTACTGATCAGGTTTTGAAAAACCTGCTCCAGCGAGGGGTCGGCCACGACCTCCGGCAATCCCGCGTCCGTGATGCGCGCGCCGCTGGCGTTGATGGCCGCGGCCAGGTTGGCGACGGTCCGGTCCAGCATCGCCTTGCTGTCCATTTTGGTTACCTGCCCGCTTACGTGAGTCAGTTGCGCGTAAGTCAACAGGCGGTCGATAAACGTCTGCATTCTTCCGGCAGCGTCAACCACAAAATTGAGGCTCTCGAGGGAACTCGCGGGGAGTTGCGGTCCCAGGCGCTTCTCCAGCAATTGCGTGTGCGCCACCATGGTGCGAAGCGGCTCGCTCAAATCGTGCGCCACCCAGTACCCAAAGCGCTCCAGTTCCTCATTGGAACGGCGTAGCGCATCCTCGGCCTCACGCGCGCGCAGAAATGCCCGGATGGTCGCGATCAGTACCGAGGGGTCGACCGGTTCCACCAGATAACTGTCCGCTCCGCAGTCCAACCCTTCCACCTGCTGTTGAGGCTGAATGCTGGTCGCCGAGATATGGACCACTGTGGTCGGACGGATGTCGGGATCTTTCCGGATCAGCCGGCACACTTCGAATCCGCTCATATCGGGCAGGTTTACATCGAGCAGGATCAGTGCCGGGTTGTGCGTCGCGGCCAGTTGCAGCGCCTCCTTTCCCGTGGATGCCTCCCGAACGGTGTAACCGGCCTGCTGCAACACTTTCGTCCGCGCGTACCGTCCGGGGCTGTAATCATCGACATTCAGTATCAACTCCACGCAGTCTCCCTTCTCTCCTTCCTCTAAGATTCGATTACGGGCAGAATCCCGCTATTAGTCGCACGGCGGATCACTTCGTCGAAATCCGTGTCTTCCAGACTTCCTTTACCCACGATCAACACCGCTCTCCGCATGATCTCTTCGCGCTCGGGCGCGGTGAGAACGCGGGAAGTGATCACCACCACGGGAATCTCGGCGGTCGAGGCATCCCTTTTCAATCTCTCGAGCACTTCGAAGCCGCTCAAGTCCGCCATCCCGAGATCCAACAATATGACGTCCGGCTTGTATTTGCAAGCCGCGCGGATCCCTTCCGTTCCGCTGGTGGCTTCCCTCACCAGAAGCGGGAGGTTCCTCAGCTTCTGCTTCACCAGATATCGGTCCCGCTCCTCGTCGTCGATGATCAGCGCCTCCATCATGGGCGGCTGGCCGGTCAGGGATTTCAGCTCCTTAATGAGTTCGGCGCGTTCGATGGGTTTCAGCAGGTAGCGATCCACGCCCAGGTGGAAGCCCTTGCCCTGGTCATCGATTGTGCTCACGATCAGGATGGGAATATTCCTGGTGCGTTCGTCCTGCTTCAGTTTCGCCACGAATGCCCAAGTATCTTCGGAGCGTAGAACGATGTCCAGGACAATTGCGGCCGGCCGGACCCGATCCAGAGAGTCCTCGGCCTCCCGGGTCGTACTCGCCGGCAGCAGTTGAAATCCCGAGCCCTTCAGATAGCTCTTGTACATCATCATCATTTCCGGGCTGTCTTCCACCACCAGCACGGGCAGGCTTGTGGGATCCGGGAGCCATTCCACCGGCGCCGCAGCCACCTCGCGCTCGTCGCGGTACCGAATCGGGATCTGCAGCGCAAATTCAGATCCCACGCCGAGTTCGCTCTCTACCAGAACCCGCCCGCCCAGAAGCGCGGCGAGCTTCTTCGAAAGCGGGAGACCTAGGCCGGTACCGCGCACGCGCTTCTGAATGGGGTGATCGACCTGCCCGAAATCCTGAAAGATCAGGTCCAGGTCCGTCTGGCGCGATGCCGATTCCCGTGTCGGATACCGCAAAACGGACCTCGCCATTGCCGGCGAGCGAGGCCGATACCCGTATCTCTCCGCGCTCGGTAAATTTCAACGAATTGGAAATGAAGTTGCGCAGAATCTGCGAAAGCTTCCCCTCGTCGGAGTACATTCGCGGAAGGTGGTCCACGGGCTCGAAGATGAGATCCACGGATTGATTGAGCAGCAACGGGACGCAGCATGCCGCGCAGGGCCGCAAACAGGTTTTCCGCTTCAAATTCGACCGGCTTGACTTCCACCTTGCCGGCTTCCACTTTGGCCAGGTCCAGCAGATCGTTCACCAGTTCCAACAGGTCCTGCGCCGCCCTTCTTACATAACCCACCTGCTGGGCCTGTTCCGGGGTGAGATCTCCGTCCGTGCGGCCCAGCAACAATCCGCTCAACGCCAGGATGGAATTCAGCGGCGAGCGGAATTCGTGGCTCATATTGGAAAGAAAGCGGGATTTCAACTCGTCCGCGCGCCGCAGGTAGTCTGCCTTTTCATCCAGTTCGGCGTAGAGCGCGACTACGCCGCGATTGGTGTCCTCCAACTCGCGATTCAGCCGCGTCAAATCCGCCTGCCTGGTACGGATCTCCTCCAGCGCGCCGAGCAGTTCCTGATTCTGGTGCTGCAACTCCTGGAATGCATCCTGCGGACGCTCCTGGATCAGGGCCGAAGCCACCTGGGCAATCTCCGTCGCGGTGACCAGCCGGGCGCGCTTGGGAAGCAGCTTCTTCAGCCACACGGTAGTTCCGCGTCCGGGCTCCGAATCGATTTGGAACTGATCCATGAGCCGCCGCGCGCCGATAATGCCAAGTCCCATGCCGGTCTGCGACTGATACCGTCCCTCCAGGATGGTGTCGAGATCGCGAATCCCAGGACCGGAATCCGAGATCTTGACGATGAATAATTGCGGTGCTGTTCGTCCCTCCAGCAGATATTCCACGCGGCCGCCTCCGGCATAGTTGAAGGCATTGCGCGCGATCTCCGAGACCGCCGTCGAGATCCGGGTCTGCTCCTGGTGGTCGAAGCCCAGAAGCCGGGCGATCTGCCGCGCACGCTGGCGCGCGGCCACCGTATCGTGTTCGAAGCGTATGCTGAAAGAAAGGATTGGCAGGCTCATCGATTCCTGCCTCAGGGCGCCTTGGCTACAACCACCGTGGCATCGTCGTTTCGCCGCGTAAAATCCCGGTAAAGGACGCCGGCGATCAGGCTGGGATCGTGCAGCGCCAGGCCGGAATGTTTTTCCAGTCCGGCATTGGTGGAGAGCCCGTCCGAGTGCATCACCAGCATCCCGTCGTCCGGCCAGGGATAACTGAACTCACGAATCCGGTGGATCTGGTGCCCGGCGGTGCCGTTGACCGTGACAAGATGCTGGCTGGCCTTCGCGCCGGAGTAGATTTGCGCGGAAACATTGCCGACGCCCGCGAAGGTGAGCGTGCGCCTCTCCAGATCGATTCGCGCCACGCTGACGGCCGCGCCGCGCGTACTGCGCAACGCCTGATGAGCCCGCTCCAGCAGTTCGCCCGGCGGCAGTTTGCGGGTTCGAATGCAGCATGCGGACGGCTTCCAGTGACGCGGCCTGAGCCTCCAGACCATGGCCCAGGCCGTCTGCCACCAGGACCACGCACTGGCCTTCGGTCTGCTCTGCTCCCCAGGAGTCCCCGCAAACCTCCTGGCCGGGTTTGGATACGTTGACCGCGCCGATGCGCAGCTTGGTCTCTTCCCCGTGGCCGTTTCCATTTGAGGTGGCGGACCATCGGGCAAGCAACGCCGTGCCGCGGGCGACATCCGAATACAAATCCGACTCGGCCGAGAGCCGCACGATGGCCCCAAGACCTTGTCCCGGAGAACTGCCCGTACTGAAGCCATCGCGCAGACACTGCTCGCGGATTGGCCATGCCAGGACCTTGGTCGAGCACCAGAATTTCGAGCTCCGAGAGACCGTTTGGATCGTCCGCGCCGGTGGTGCGCACCAGGATTTCACCTCCGGCCGCATGCTTCAACAGGTTCGTGCAGGCCTCGGTGGCCACGATGGCAACCCGTTCGGCTGGAGTGTCATCCAGCCCGATCTTCTCAGCCATCGCGCGAGCGACCCGCCGCACTTCCGCCGTTTGGCTTCGTTCTTCAACTGCAATTCGGATGGACTCGGCCACTCCTACCGCCACCGCAGGATCGAAATCCTGGTCCCCTCGCCGAGCTTCGACAGAATCTCGAACTCATGAGAGAGGCGCTTAGCCCCGCCCAAGCCCAGTCCCATGCCCTGTCCCGAGGTGTAGCCGTCTTTCATCGCCAGTTCGATGTCCGCAATACCCGGCCCATGGTCTTCGAACACGAGTCGCAGGCCGGATCGCCTGTCATTCTGGACTACCTCAAGTTGCACGGTGCCGCCCCCGCCGTAGTTCAGCATATTGCGGGCCAATTCGCTGGAAGCCGTAACGACTTTGGTTTGATCGACCAGTCCGAAGCCCAGGCTTACCGCCTTTTTCCGCACCGCCTGGCGCACCAGGACAATGTCTTCGGAGGAGTGCAACTCCATCGATTCAGAGTTCAGTACCGTCATCCGCGTCTTCCCAGGTGTCTAACACGGCGACTTTTAGGGCGGTCATGCCCTTTTCCACGTCCAGCGCGGTGCGGATCCCCTGCATGGAAAGTCCCAGTTCCACCAGTGTAATCGCCACGGAGGGTTGCATCCCCACCACTACGGTTTCGGCATCCAGCAGCCGGGCCATTGCGGCGATGCTGCCGAGCATGCGCCCGATGAAGGAATCGACCATCTCCAGGGTCGATATGTCGATCAGGACGCCGCGGGCCTTGTGTTTTACAATCTGCGAGGTAAGGTCGTCTTGCAGGGTCAGCGCCAGGCGGTCGTGCATGTCCACCTGAATGGTGACCAGCAGGAATTCGCCCATCTTCAGAATTGGAATTCGCTCCACGTTCTATCCTGCCTACCTGCTCTCGGCTGCCTGCCGCTTTTCGGCCTTCGTCACCGACTGGCCACTCCGCCGCAGCGCAATTGCGAATGCATCGGCGAGGGTGGCTTTGGTGGTCACGTTGGTCAGATCCACGCCCAGGTGGATAATCGTTTGGGCAATCTGCGGGCGGATTCCGCTGATCAGGCAATCCGCGCCCATCAGCCGCGCGGCCGCCACCGTCTTCAGCAAGATGCTGCGCCACCAGGGTATCCACCACGGGAACGCCGGTGATGTCGATGATGGCGAAATCCGAGCGGGTCTCGACGATCGCATCGAGCAGGTTTTGCATCACTACCTGCGTGCGCGCGCTGTCCAGGGTTCCAATCAGGGGCAGCGCCAGGATGTTGTCCCATAATCTGACCACCGGAGTGGAGAGTTCGAGCAACTCCTGCTGCTGGCGGGAGATAATATCTTCGCGGGTCTTCTGAAATGTCTCGGTGGTGAGAAGGCCGAGGTTATCCAAGAGTTCGGTCGCCTGCCACAGGGCGTCTCCAAGCGCCGCCGCTGTCTGTGCCAAGCTCTTCCAGCAGCGCCGAGAAGAGGGGTCTCTTCAGGGACAAGACAAATCCGGCGGTTTCCGACGGGGTGTACCCGCCTTTCGCCCGGCTGGCGGAAAGATCCGCCAGTATTTCCTCGAACGCGATTCCATTCCGGGCCGGAAATATCGTCAGTTGAGCCCTTTTTTGCCGCCGATGTCAGCGCGTCCAGGAAATCGCGCGATTGGCGCGTCGTCTCCTGCCGCTCCGCAGCGGATAATTTCTTTCCCTCGCCGAGTTGATAGCTCCAGCCATTTTTCAATGATTTGGTTGCTTCGTTTGTTGAGAATCTCGGCGAATTTTTCTTTGGATGCCACTGAGAGTACTCTCCTTGAGGGTTCGGGATTTGGGCGACCCTTGTCTCCTGCAATCGAAGTATACCTATAAGATTCTGAAAGCAAATTGGCGTCTGTACTGTTTTTAACAGTCAAGATGACTCCGCGACGCCGCTTCCCCCGGGAGGACCTTCCGGGCCCCGCTGCTAAACTGAAAGGACATGCGTCGTATCCTCTCCCTTGCACTGCTCTTTGCCGGCGTGGTGCGCGCCGACACAGCGTTGGTGCTCTCGTTTCTTTAACCACTCCAAGTCGGCGAACCTCGACTGGGTGGGCGAGAGTATCGCGCAAAGCGTGCGCGATGCCCTGGCCTCCGAGGGCGTCCTGGTGCTCGAGCGCGAGGAACGCCTGGAGGCGTATCGCCGCCTCTCCCTACGTCCCGGCGCCGAACTCACCCACGCTTCCATTCTGAAGATCGGTGAATCGCTGGATGCCTCGCAAGTGGTCTACGGCTTCTACGAGGTGCTGCCGGCCGACTCCGGCAATCCCCAATCCAAAGGGTCGCTGCGCATCACGGCTCGCGTTCTGGACGTGAAACATACCCGTCAGGGCGCGGTATACAGCGAGGTGGGCGCGCTCGAAGACCTCGGCTCGCTTTCGGCCCACCTGGGCTGGCAGACGCTGCACTGGCTCCGGCCCAAGGACGCGCCCAAAGAGCGGGAGTTCATGCGGCGCGTCCGGCGGTCCGGCTGGATGCCGTGGAAAGCTACGTTCGCGGCCTGCTCTCGACCTCGCCCGAGCAGCGCCACCGCTACTTTACACAAGCGGCCCGGCTGGATGAGCACTACTCGTCGCCTTGCTTCCAACTGGGTAAGATCTACTGGGAAAAGAAGGACTACAAGGTGGCCGCGGGATGGCTGGACGCGTGTGGCGCGCATCCGACCCGCACTACCTGGAGGCGCAGTTCTTCCTCGGCCTGAGCCGCTTCGCCAATGGCGATTTCAAGGGCGCCGAAGAGTCGTTCAATCTGGTGGCGGCCGCGCTTCCGCTGAACGAGGTCTACAACGACCTGGGAGTGGTCCAGGCGCAGCGCCAGGACTACGCAGCCGCTGCCGCCAGCTTCCGCAAGGCCCTTGAAGGCGACGATGCCGACCCCGACTATCACTTCAATCTGGGCGCCGCCCTGTGGCGCGCCGGACAATACTCGACAAGCCGCCGACAGCTTCCGCGCGGCCTGGCGCGGAACTCGGGCGACACCGAAGCTACCGCCTTGCTCGGCCGCGCATTGAAAAGTGAAGGCCCGCGCCCCGGCGACCCTAAATCCGACGGCAAGGCGCGGCTGAAGAACAATTACGAAGAGGCCGCCTATCGCCAGTTGCAGGCGGAGCTCGGTATAAAGAAATAAGAGGATCGGCCACAGATGAACGCAGATACATACACAAAAAAATGCTGCGTTGATCTGTGGCCTATTGTCAAAAGAGACTTGTCCAAGACGGATCCAGGGATTGCCAGCGCTGAGTGGTGTAGCTGCTGCTTGGAATTTCCGGAACGTAGAGCAGGCCGTGGCCCTGGATGCAGATGAGTTCGGTGCCGTACCAGTCGAGGAAGGTGTGCGAGGGGCCGCCGATCCGCGTGGGATTGGTGAGCATGCGCAGGCAGACGGGGCAGCGGCGGCGTTGATCGGTAAGGAGCCAGCGAAATCCGAGAATCAGACCGATCAGCAGGCCGTGTGCCTGGAACCTGATGGAGATGACGGATGCCAGGTCGAGCGTGCCGCAACAGGCGATCGGCAGGACCAGGGCGATTTTGATGGCGAGGAAGATGCGCCGCCGGAAGTGGCAGTTGCCGGGGTAGTCGCCAAGGGCCAGGGAGGTGGTGGCGGAGACGACGAGCACCGAGATGGCGATGTTCAGGAGGTAGACAGGGAGCAGTCGGCCGGTGGCCCACACGTCGCGGGCGAGCGGTAGGCGAAGCGAGAGATAGACGCTGGCGGCGGCCAGGATTGCCAGGAACAGGAGGCAACGGACGGGCGACTCGAGTCCGAAGCCGCGGGCGGCGGTCGCGGGAGTGTTGCGGCGGAGCCAGAAGGCGTCGCGGTAGGCGCCGAGGCAGAACGAGGTGGTGCGGTGGGTCACGTGCGGGAGTTCGGCGGTCCACTCGGCGAACCACTCGTCGCGCTGCGGGCCGGGCACGAGGAACGATGCGCTGCGAAGGATGAAGCGGTGAACGGGCGTCATGCGTTCTCGGCCTCCGGCGAGGGGATCAATTTGGCGATCAGGGGATAGCGTTTCTGCGAGGCCTCCAGCGTGGTCTTGCCGGAGCGGGTGAGCTTGTAGTATTTGCGGGGCGGCCGCAGGGCGGCACCGGCGATCGACTGCGCTTCCCAATGCGAGCGGATCAGGCTGTCGCGTTCCAGGCGGCGCATGGCGGGGTAGACGGTGCCGCTGGGCAGGCCGGTCCATTCCATGACGCTGAAGCCATAGACGTGGCCGGCGTGGATGGCCTGCAGGATCAGGGCGGCGGTATGGGAGAGCTTGGGATCGAGCGCCACGGGAAAATTATACCTATGTAGCATGCTACTTGACAAGCGCTTAAGTAGTTTGCTACATAGGTCAGGCCATGCTGGAACTTCGCAACGTGTGCAAACGCTTCAGCGGCATCGTGGCGGTGGACGATGTGAGCTTTTCAGGCGCGGCGCGGGCGAGATCACGGGGTACCTGGGACCGAACGGTTCCGGCAAATCCACCACCATGAAAATGATCACCGGGCTGCTGGAGACGACCGCCGGCAAGATCTCTTTCGATGGCGAACCCATCGAGCGCGACCTGATCGCCTACAAGCAGCGCATGGGATATGTGCCGGAAGAGCCGCATCTCTACGCGCATTTGAGCGGGCTGGAGTACCTGGTAATGGTGGGTCAGCTGCGCAATCTGCCGGCGAAGGCAGACGGCCGAGCGCATCGACGGATTGCTGCGGCTGTTCTCCCTGCACGGCGACCGGCACGCGCCGATTTCGGCGTATTCGAAAGGCATGCGGCAGAAGGTGCTGCTCTCGGCGGCGCTGTTGCACAATCCGGACCTGCTGCTGCTGGACGAACCGTTTTCCGGGCTGGATGTGGGGACGGGCGCTGGTGTTGCGCAGCCTGATTCAGGAACTGGCGGCGCGCGGCAAGGTGGTGCTGTTCAGCTCGCACGAACTGGAGACGGTGGAGCGGGTCTGTTCGCACGTGGTGATTTTGCATCGCGGGAAGATTGTGGCCGACGATTCGATCGAACATCTGCGCACGCTGATGGCGCTGCCGACGCTGGAGGGGATTTTCTCGCAACTTGCCGTGGAGCAGGATACGGCGGCGATCTCGCGCGAGATCGCGGATCTGATCGGCTAGGGGCATGACGAAGCGTGCAGTTCCGCGTGCTGTATCGCGAGTTTCTGTTTCGCATGGTGGATCTGGAAGTACTGTCGGCGCATGCGTTGGGAGATGCGCAACAAACTGCTGGGACAGTTCGCGGCGCTGCTGCTTTTCGTCAGCACTTGTTGTCGATGGCCGCATTCGGCTTCGCGGGCTCGCATATGGCTCCGCCGGCGCGCCTGGCCTTCACGGTGGTGATGGAGCACTTTCTGATCGCGACCACCATGTTGGTGGTGGGCCTGTTCGCGGTGCTGAGCTGGGATTCCACATTCCCCGACCGGCGCGACGTGCTGGTGCTGGCCCCGCTGCCGGTGCGCCCGCGCACCATGTTCCTGGCGAAGGTGGCGGCGGTCGCCACGGCGCTGGGCCTTACGGTGGTACTGCTGCATGGCGCATCGGGCCTGATCTGGCCGATTGCCTTTGCGGTCCAAGCGACGCCGCAGACGGTGCCGGCGCTTACCGGCTCCCTGAATCCCGTATTCGTTTCCGCGAGCACCGGTTTCCCGGGTTTTCTGCGGTGGTTTGCGGCCTACTGGTTTACGATGCTGGCATCGGGCGTTTTCATTTATTGCGGCCTCTTGGGCGTGCAAGGGACGGCCGCGCAATTGCTGCCGCGCCGGCTGTTCCTCCGCGTCTCGGGCTGGCTGCAGCTGGCGGCATTCTGTTTACTGGTGTGCGGTTACTTTCCGCAGCCCGTATTTCGCGGATTGGCCAGTCTGACGTCGCCGGAGATTCAACGCTGGTTGCGCTGGGTGCCGTCGTACTGGTTCCTGGGGCTGTTCCACGAATTGAACGGATCGATGCATCCGGCGCTGGCTCCGCTGGCGCGGCGCGCGTGGATCGGCCTCGCGGTTGTGGTGGCCGGCACGGCGGTGGCATACGCGCTTTCCTATTTACGCACGCTGCGCAGGATCGTGGAGGAGCCGGATATCACGCCGGGATCGCGGCGGTCCGGATGGCTGCCGCCATTTGGAAGCAGAGTGCAGACGGCGATCGGACAGTTCAGCGTGCGCACGCTGATGCGGAGC
Organism: uncultured Solibacteraceae bacterium; assembly: GCA_963792055.1. Lineage (GTDB taxonomy): Bacteria > Acidobacteriota > Terriglobia > Bryobacterales > Bryobacteraceae > Solibacter. The sequence continues at coordinate 188,909 of CAWBUV010000004.1, forward strand.
CGGCAGCACCGGGTGATTCTGGCCTTCTATCTGGGAATCGGTTTCGCGTTTGCGATTTTCCTGTTGAAGGCTCCGGCGATGCGGGAACGAGAATCCGAATGCGGGGCCGGACACGGCGTTGCTGGCGGCGAGCATCGTGATGATGGTGCTGGCGGTGGTGGGAACGCGCGTGGTGTTCGCGCTGCCGCTGGATCTGCGGGCCAACTGGATCTTTCGCGTGCTGCCGCTGGCACCGCCGCGAGATTGCCTGACTGCGGGCCGCCGCGCGCTGCTGTTGTTGTCCGTAACGCCGGTCTGGCTCGGATCGGCGGTGTTCTGTCTGCGGGCCTGGCCGTGGCCGCAGGCGGCGGGACACCTGGCGGTTCTGGGACTGCTCGGGCTGCTGCTCGGCGAGCTGGCACTGCGTGGTTTCGGAAAACTCCCATTTGCGTGCTCCTACCTGCCAGGCAAATCGCAGGTTCACATGGTGTTTCTGGGCGCGGTGGGATTGATGTGGGGAGTCATGCTCGGCGTCAAGTGGGAGCGGCAGGCGTTAATGGGCTGGCGCAGCATGGCGACGATGCTGGTGCTGTTCGGTGCAGCGGCAGTCTGCGGCCGGTGGGTAAGAGAGGATGAGGAAGCGCTGCGGTTTGAGGAAGAGGCAACTCCGGCGGTGTTGGAACTGGGCCTGCACCGGGACGGAGTGACACCGCTTGGGCCGACGACCGGTTAGCGAACGGCGACGGTGACGGATTTCGTGGTCGCGATGCCGCCGACGGAGACCGCGACGGACGCGGCTCCGGGTGATACAGCGGCGGGAATCTTCACGTTGATCTGGAAGATGCCGACGGGTGCGAGCGGGGCGGCTCCGGCGTAGGTGACTTCAGCAGGCTGGCCTCCGATGGTTGCGGTGACGGGCGCGACGGTCGTGGAGTATGGCGTGGAGATGCTCAAGTCTCCCGACGGGAGGAGGGGAGAGGTGAGTCCTTCTCCGGTTCCAAATAGAGAGATGATGCTGCCACGAGTGGCAGGGTTGGCGGCGCTGTTGAGGGAGAGATCCTGATTGAGGATGGCGCCCGGGCCGGAGCCGGACTGATCGGCGGTGGCAAGGCCGGGGGCGGCGCTGACGACGGGGACGACCACTGGGGGCGACAACACCGTGTCGGTCTGTATCGTGACCACCGTGGATTTTCCAGGCGTCAGCCAATACGGGACGAAGACGTTGATCTGGAAGGTGCTCCAGACGGTGATAGCGCCGGGATTTCCATCGAAGAGGACCTTGGTTCGGCCGAGTGCCCACGGTATGCGATTGTTCTCTGGAACATTGATGTCCGGAGATGTACCGGGGCCGAAGAATCCGAAGATGGAGATCAGCTCGCCGGGCGCAATTCCGCCGCCGGTGTAGCTGACCGCGTTGACGATGCCGCCGTCTTGAATGAGGCCGGGCCTGGCGGGTGGGGGGCCGGTGAGCTTGCGTATGCGGCCGGAGTCCAACAGGTAAAGTTCGCCGGTAACAGGGGAGATGGCGCTTTGCGTGGAGTTGAAGCGTGCCGACTGGGCCAACCCTCCATCGCCGGAGTACCCGGGCTCCTGGCGGCCAAGGGTAAGCGTTCCGCCGGCATTCACGAGGGTGTTGCCCAACCAGACGTTGGGCGTGTTATCAACGGCTAGTGACGGGATGAAAGTGCTCAGGTGCAGTTGGTTGGTGGCGCTGCCATAGACCTGCGTTACGGTCCCGTCGTCGTTGACGCGAAAGATGTAGTCTGTGGGCGAGCCAAGGTAGGTGCCGGTGAAGTAGACGTTGCCCACCGGGTCTGTGCCGATGCCGCCGAGGGACGTGGGTCCGAAGCCTTGCGGCGGGACTCCGGGCTGCGAGGGCATAGCGACGATGGTCTCCTGTTTGCCGTCGGCGGAGATGCGAATGAGGTTGAACATGCTCATCAGCAGGACGCGGCCTTTGCCATCGATGGCGAGCTTGCCGGAACCGAGGGTGGGTGGGAAGCCGGTGGGAGAGACTTTGCCATCGGCCGCGATGCGGTAGGAATTGCCGAAACTATCGAGCACGTAGAAGCCGCCCTGGGGATCCACGACGAAGGCGGATGGCGGCGTGAGGTCCTGAGTAGTGTTGGGAGTGACGGGTAGCGACGTGCCGCACTTGCCGGTGCCGGCGGCAGTGGTGAGTAGGCCGTTGGCGCCGATTTTGCGAATGAGGCAGGATCCGAATTCGGCGATGAAGAGATCGCCGGCGCGATTGAAGGCGATGCTGGTGGGATTGAGCAGCCACGCATCGCGCGCGGGCGTGCCATCGGGGGCGGGCTTGGGGTCTCCGCCGGCGATGGTTTTGAGGGTGGATTGCGCGGTGACTTCGCGGACCACGCCGACGTTGGTGGCGATGGTGGAGCGCAGCGTGTCGGTGAAAGCGACGTTGCCGTGCGTATCGGCGGCAAGGCTGGTGGGGGAGATGGCGGTTTGCAGGGGCGGGCCATCGGGCGAGGGCGAGGTGACGGGTCCGCCAGCAAGGGTATTGACGATGCCGCTGGTATCGATGCGGCGGATCCGCGCTCCGGTGGCGGAACGGACAGGGCGATCGGTCTGGACGAAGTAGAGATTGCCTGCGGAGTCCGCGGTCATGGCGCCGATGTGGTAAATGGAGATGCCGAGAGCGGGCTTGCCTTCATCGTCCACGGTGCCGCCGGTGGCGGGGATGGGGCCGTAGCCGGCGACGGGGGTGAGGATGCCATCCGGGGAGATGCGGCGGATGTGGGCGGCGTAGCCGACGTCGGAGAAGACGTATTCGGAGAAGAAGAGATTGCCCTTGCCATCCGCCGCCAGTAATGCGGGGGCGAGTTGAGCGCCTTTGGCGGGATTGCCATCGGTTGTGGTGCAGTTGGGGCAGTCGGGGTGGGGAACGCCGGCGAAGATTTCGAGGCGTCCGGCGGTGGTGACGCGGCGGATAACGTCGCTGTTGTAGGCGAGCGTGAAGTAGACGTTGCCGGCGGGGTCCACGGCGAGATCGCCGAGGGTATTGAGGGAACGGGAGAGGGCGGGGCCTTCGAGATCCATGCCGGTCTGGAAGGGGACGCCGCTGCCGGCAATACTGGTGATCACGCTTTTGGAATCGATCCGGCGGATGCGGAAGTTGGCGGAGTCGGAGAAGTAGAGATTGCCCAGGGCGTCGTACCGGGGAAGGGCGGGTTGGTTGAGGGCGGCGTTGAGGGCGGGGCCGCCGTCGCCGGAGAAGCCGGTGGTGCCGTTGCCAGCGAGGGTCTCGATGGTTCCGTCGGTGCGTATGCGGCGAATGACGTTAGAAGTCTGGTCGCAGAGGACGAGATTGCCGGCGGGGTCGAAGGCGATGCCGCCGAATTGGGAGAGGGCGACGTCCTGGGCGGGCACGCCGGAGCGGATTTTACCGCCGGCGAACGTATCGACCATTACCTGGGAGAAGAGGGGCGTGGCAGCGAGGGCAAGGATGAGGATTGCTTTTGACCCCTGGCGTGAGTCATGACGATACGATGCGTTCGGCGCAGGGGCGGGATTGGCAGGCTGAGTCATTGGAACAACATGGAATTACCTGGCAATTGGACCTCCACCAGCACCGCTTGCTAACGCGCGCGGCTCTGATTGGGACCGGCGGGCGCGGGTGCGCTTCCACCACATGGCGACGCCGGTGACCACCTGAGCAACGGCCATCAGGCTGGCCAGGGACATCAGGAACTTGCTGGGGATGCCGAAGATGTCGCCGGTGTGGATGGCGCGATTGGCGATCACGATGCGGGAGCCGGCGGGCGCAGTGCGCGAGCCTTCGGCGAAGAGGACGGCGCCCGAGTACTGGTCGACGATGACGCGGCTGCGTCCGCCCGGGGTGAGGTCTTCCGGGAAGCGTGAACGGATCTGGTAGGCGCCCTTGGGGCCGGGGGCGTTGATCTGGAAGGGAAAGGTTCCGGGGATGGCATTCCGTGCGATCTCCATTGCCTGGTCGGCGGTGATCGGCCTCGCGCCGGCGGATGGTGGAGGCGGCGGTGCGGGCGCTTTCGATGGCTGCGAGTTGGTCAGGCGGTAGAACATGGGCACGGTGGACTCTTCGAATCCGATCATGAGGCCGGTGAAGGTGAGGAAAAGCAGAAAGAGGAGGGAGAAGATGCCGATGGCGTTGTGGAGGTCGAACCAGAAGCGGCGGCCGGTGGTACGGCGGTTGATCGCGATGCGCTTGACGGGCCACCACAGATAAATGCCCGAGACCAGGAGCACGAGCATGACAACGCCGGCCCAGGAGACGATGGTCTTGCCGGTATCCGCGCGGTTGGAGATCAACAGACGCAAGTGGAGTTGGTGGACGTAGCCCAGGAAATCGCGGCCGTTGGGACGTACGCCGAGGATTTCGCCGGTGTACGGGTTAACGGCGACCACTCCAAGTTTGGTGGAGACACTCGCGGAGATACCGGGGTCGGAGGAAAGCAGGAAGCCGGCGGGCCGCTCGCCGGGAAAGGCTTTATGCACGGCGTCACCAAGTTCGACCAGGGAGAGACGATGCGCGCCCGGGCGTGACGTAGGAAAGGCGGGGATGGAGAAGGTGATCGAGTTCGGGCTCGAAGGCCATGATGCTGCCGGTGAGTCCGAGGCGTCAGGACGAAGATGCCGGCGAGCAGGGCGAGGTATAGATGAACGTTGAAGAGAAATTTGCGCAATCCGCACACTCCGAATCGGCCCTCAGCGGCCGGGGCGATAGATGCCGCCGCCGAGGGATCGCATCATCTTACCCCAAAGGGCCTGGGTGAGTTCGTCGGTGTCATCGGCATCCACGGGCACGACTTCGATGTGCAGGCCGGCCATTTCGTCGGTGGTGGCGGGGCCCCAGGAGATCCGTGCCGGCGGGTGATTGGGATTGCGCGGATTGGCGGCGGAATTATCGTAGGTGTATTCCATTTCGACGCGCGTGTCGGCGGGCAGGCGGATGGGGGTGGCGTAGCGGTATTGGCGCTGCCAGTTGAAGTTCCAATCGGGGATGCGCAGCAGGGTGCGGCGGGTGCCGTCGGGGAGGACGGCGTAGGCGTACATGATTTTGCAGACGTAGTGCGCGTGGGGAATGATGCCGATGGCGTCCACCTCGACGGGGATGGTGAAGTGGTCGGTGACCTTGTAGGCGGCATCGCCGGGCGGGATATCGATGCGGTTGGAGCCGAGGGGGATGTCGATGAGGCGGCGGGTGGGCGGCTGTGCGGCGAAGTAGAGGGCGAGGCGGGTGCGGTCGGTTTCGGGCTTACCGGTGGGGTGGTAGTGGATCTGTAGGACGAGGTCGCCGGCGCCGTGGAAGAGGGCGGGGATGCCGTCGGGCATGCGGAAGGGGAGCGCGCCGGGGGTCCAGCCTCCGAGCCCGCGGGCGGGGAGGAAGCCAGGGGTTCCGAAACAGGGGTAGCCGGCGCCGGTATCGCGCTTGCGGGCGGTGCGGGTGGTGTCCTGGAAGACGAGGACGTGGTGGACGACTTTGGCGTTGCCGGGACGGATATCGATGGCGCGGACCCAGTGATCTTTGGGAACGGGGGCGGGGGCTGGGATGACGAAGCACTGGTAGAGGTCAGGGCCGTCGGCGGGGACGGCGAAGGGGGCGGCCGTGGCAGCTTCGAGATCGGGAGTGCCGAGGGGCCAGCCGACGGGCACTTTTGGCGGAGGGGGAGTCTCGCGCGGATTGCCTTCGGGCGCGCCGGCGGAGGCCCAACGGGCGAGGAGGGCGATCTCGGCGGCGGAGAGTTTCATCTCATGCTGGAAGTGAGGTTCGGAGGGCAGCCAGGGCGGCATGTAGCGGCTGGCGGTGACGGTGGCGATAAGCTTGGCGCGTTTGGCGGCAGCGGCGTAGGTTACGAGGGAGAAGGGCGCGACTCCTCCGTCGCGGTGACAGGAGACGCAGCGCGCGTAGAGGAGAGGCGCGACGTCGTGCGAGAAGGTGGGAGCGGGGACTGCGGAGAGGAAGAAGGCCAGGAGTCCCGCGATGCCCATTTACTTATTGTGGCATCTCAGTGGGTGGGCAACGAGATGGGCGGGATACCATCCCGCCGCGGGCTGCCAGCCGGCTGCCAGCCCGCCCCACATGGGATCATGTCACGGGTCTTCGAATTCGAGGAGGTGGCCCATCTTTTCGCGCTTGGTGCGGAGGTAGGCGATGCGGGAATCGAGGACATCGGCCAGGCAGGGGACGCGTTCGACTACTTGGACGCCGGCCTTTTCGACTGCCTCGACTTTTTCGGGATTGTTCGACATCAGGCGGATGGCTTTGAGGCCGAAGAACTGGAGGATGGCGCCCGGCAGTTCGTAGTTGCGGAGGTCGCTGTCGAAGCCGAGCTGTTGATTGGCTTCGATGGTGTCGGCGCCTTTGTCCTGCAGTTCGTAAGCGCGAAGTTTGTTGAGCAGGCCGATGCCGCGGCCTTCCTGTAGTTCGTAGATGAGCAGGCCGCGGCCCTCGGCGGCGATGCTGGTCAGGGCGATATCGAGCTGCGCGCGGCAATCGCAGCGTAGGCTGTGGAAGACGTCCCCGGTGAGACACTGCGAGTGGATGCGCACGAGCGGGCGGCTCGCCGCCGGCCAGATCGCCCATCTTGAGCACCACGGCCTCTTCGGTACCGGCGCCCGCCGGCGCTTCGAAACCGTAGATACGGAAGACTCCGACCTCAGTGGGAAAGTCCGCTTCGGCCACTTTCGTGAACCTTGGCGAAGAGGGTGTACTCATGCTAACTATTTGGAGCCTTGATGCTTTTATTATAATAGCTTCCGACACCGAATGCTGGAAACGCTTCTCCCTGCTGGTCAAACTCGCGGCGATGGCATCGATTGCGAGCGTGCTGGCCCGGTCGAACAGTTTCAAGAATCTGCTGATGGGGGAGACGCGGACACTGAACCAGCGCGTGGCGCTTTCCCTGTGGCTGAGCAGCGCTTTCGGCGTGAGCGTGGCGATCCGGGTATTCAGCAAGAGCTATCCGGCGGCCGATCTCGGGCTGGAAGGCAGCTTGATCGCGGGCATCCTGGGGGGATACGTCACGGGACTGGCGTCGGGCGTGCTGATCTCGCTGCCGGCGATGCTGAGTCCTTCGGGCGGCGAACAGATGACGATGCCGCTGCTGGCCGCGGTGGGGGTGCTGGGCGGAGTGCTGCGCGACCTGGCGCCGGACACGGACGAGATCTGGCGCTTCACCCCGTTCTTCGACCTGAACGTGTACCGTTTTTTCAAAGAGAGCCGGAATCACCGGCGCACGGCATTTCACCTGGAATTCACCGCGGGGATTCTGGTGGCGGAGTTCCTGCGACAGATGCTGGGCGGCTGGAAGATCTTCTCCATGTACCCACCGGGAAGCCATCTGCCGCCGCTGACTTGGGCGGCGATCTACGCCTCCACGCTTTTCGCGGTGGCCATCCCGCTGAAGATCTGGAACAATACGCGCAACGAGAAGAAACTCGAAGAGCAGGAGCGCTTGCTGGCGGAGGCGCGCCTGGCGGCGTTGACCAGCCAGATCAACCCGCACTTCCTGTTCAATACGCTGAATTCGGTATCGTCGTTGATCCGTACGGATCCGAACCAGGCGCGGGTCATGGTGGTGCGGCTGAGCAAGGTGCTGCGGCGCCTGCTGCGCAAACACGAGAATTTCAGCACACTGCGCGACGAATTGAGTTTCATCGAGGACTATCTGGCGATCGAAGTGGTGCGATTCGGGGACAAACTGCGCTTTGAACGCGACGTGGCGGAGGATACTCTGGATATGCTGGTACCCAGCATGCTCCTGCAGCCGCTGGTGGAGAATTCCATTAAGCACGGTTTGAGGAGTAAGGTGGAGGGCGGTACAATCCGGATTCGGACCTATCGAACGGAGCACCGGTTGCATCTGCTGGTGGAGGACGATGGAGTGGGCATCCCGGAGGAGAAGCTGGCCACGCTGTTGGACCGGGGAATCGGGGTAAACAACGTGCACGAACGGCTGAAGGTGCTGTTCGGCAGCGAATACCGTATGTGGATCGACAGCGAGCCGGGCAAGGGCGCGCGGATACAGATCGAAGTGCCGGAGCTGCAGGGCGCGCCGGTGTAGCAGGAAGCGCTGCCGCGACGGTGAACAACGAAATGCTAAGGAGCGATTTTGAATAGACTGGAAGAAACCGTGAGCGCCTGGCCGGTGAACGCGATGCCGAATACGCTGGCGGTCCGGACGCGGCGTGTTTACGACCGGCTGGCAGCGGTATATCCGGTTTCGACGATGTTCTTTCATTCCCGCGCGCATCGATGCGCGCTGGGGGCGAGCGGACTTCGCGATGGGATGAAGGTGCTGGAAGTGGCGACGGGGAGCGGCGAGATGTTCCGCCGGCTGGTGCGCGCCAACAGCGGCGGCACTACGGTGGGAGTGGATCTTTCGCCGAATATGGCGGCGCGCACGCAGCGTACGGCGCGCCACAAATTTCCGGCGGCGCAGGCGCACTGCCAGGCCGTGGACGCCCGGCACATGCCGTTCCGCAACGAATCCTTCGACGCGATCTTCTGCTGCTACCTGCTGGAGCTGCTTTCGGCGGATGACATTGTGGGCACGCTGGGTGAATTCCGGCGGGTGCTGCGCGACCGCGGCAACCTGACGCTGGTGCTGATCGGGCAGAACACGGCGGCCTTCAATGCGATATATAAAGTTCTAGGCAAGCGTGGCGCCGGCGTTCTGGGGCCGGCAGGTGGAGCAGCGTGTGCCGGATCTGATCGAAACGGCGCGCTTCGAGATCGTGCAGGACCGTATGGTGCGGCAGACATTCTATCCCTCGCGCGTACTGGTGGCGAGGAAGTAGGCCGAGGAGACTCGCATGGGCCAGGCGAAGCGCGGGCTGATGCTGGCGATGGCGCTGGGCAGCTGGGCGCGATGGGCCACGGCACAGCCACTGGTCTCCGCTCCGGCGCCGAACACGATCCTGTCCACGCGTTTTCTGACACCCCTCACGCTATGAAGCCGCGCTGGCGAGGCTGGGAAGCTACTACGAAGAGCAGGTGGGCCGGAAGCTGCGACGTGGCGCTTCCGGAGATCGCGCCGCGGCGCCATTTCGAGGTGTGGCACGACATGTGGGTGTTCTTCGACGCCGCCGACGGGCAGACGCGGTCACATTAAGCGGCCGACCGGAGGGATCGCGGCCTGCTGATGAAGAGCTGGATGCTGGAAGTGGCCGGCCGCCTGGACGCCGCACTGCCGCTCGAATTCAAGGAGGAGGCCGCGGCTGCATGAGGCGGCAGGCCGACATCTACGCATCGCGCAGCGATCTGGCGCGGGCCCTGGAGAGCGGAATCTTCGATGAAGTCGATCGCCACCTGGGAACATGCCGGGCTGATGGTATCGGCGGCGCCGCTTGACGTGGGTGGTGATGGCTCCCACGGGGCATGCACGGCGTCCACGACGTGACGGTGGCGGCAGCCAGAGCGCGGCGGCGGCCGAAGCCACTTCTGGCCAAACTGATGCAGGGTGCGTGAGGCCCGGCATCTGCGCGGCCTATTCCGAGGAAGCGGAACTCGACCAGGAGGTCCGCGACCTGGCGAGCGGGCAAATCCGCCGAGGCGGGCGTGAACGCGTCGCAGGCCGTGTACATTCCGAACATGGACGAGAAGTACCTCAGAACAGGGTGCGCGCGGAGCCGGAAATGGTCAGGCGGATCGGCGGCCGCACAGGGACAGTACGACATACGCTTCCGCGTGGACAGGAATTACCGCAAGGTCACGGTGAACTGGGCGGAGCTGGCCGGTTACGCGCGGGCCACCGGGCAAGTACGATGCGGAACGGGCAGTTGGGTCAATCGACGCTGCCCAACCCGAAGCCGTCGCCGCAGGCCGGAAGCCCGTTGACCGCGCGCACCAAGCTGCCGGCGCTGAAACCCGGCGCTTACCGTGTCCGGCTGGAGGGCGAGGATGCGCCAGGCCAGGCGGCCCGCATCGACGAGCGCACCTACTGGTTCGACGGTAAGACCTTCGAGGAACTCTAGGTCAAACGCTTGCCCTTGCGCATCACGATTTCCAAAGAAAATTACCTGAAGGCCATCGCCGAGGCCGAGAGCGAGGGCGAGACCGTCAAGGCGGTCACGCTGGTCCGCTGGCTGGGCGTTTCGGCGCCGGCCGTCACCATGGCGATCAAGCGGCTGCGGCGCGATGCGCTTGATCCAGGTGGGCGAGGAGGGCCAGATCACGCTGACGCGCGGCGGGCCGCGACATCGCCAACCGCCTGTTGAACCGGCATCACCTGATCGAGCGCATGCTGACGGAGATCTTCGGACTGGAATGGTACAAGGTGCACGACGAGGCGGAGCAGCTGGAGCACGCGGTGTCCGCGGATTTCGAGCGCAAGTTGATCGATAAGCTGGGCACGGCCATGCGAGTGCCCGCACGGCAACGTGGTGGGAATGGATTCGCCGAGCGCAGCGCCGCGAGCGCGGGCTCAAGCCGTTGGACGAAGCGCGGCCGGGCGACCGGCTGGTGGTGGTCAGCGTGTTCGAGCGCGATCGCAAGCTGCTGGAGTATCTGGACGGCGTGGGAATTCGTCCGGGCGTGGAGGTAGTGGTCTCGTCGGCAGACGGTGAGATCGAGCTGAGTACGGCGGGGCGGACGGTGCGGCTGGAACGCGGCGCCGCAGGCAAAGTTTGGGCCGGAAACGCCGTGCCGCGGCTGTTAGAATAGTCACTATCCATGAGAGTCGGAATGATCGGCACGGGCGCGATTTCGCACAAGCACGCCCAGGCCTACAAAAATATCGGGTTTGAGCTGACCGTGTGCACGGACATCTTCGAGGCGGGCGGACGGCGTTTCGCCGAGCAGTACGGCTGCGAATTCGTCTCCACTTACGAAGAGGTCTGCCGCCACCCGAAAGTGGACTACGTGGACGTCTGCACGTTCCCGGATTTCCGCATGCAGCCGATCGCGGTCTGCGCGGAAACCGGCAAGCACGTGCAGGTGCAGAAGCCGATTTCCACGAACCTGGAGACCGCGCGCGAGATGGTGGAGACGGCGCGCAAGGCCGGCATCGTGCTCGGCGTGGTGAGCCAGCATCGCTTCGACGATGCCAGCCTGTTCCTGGCGAAGGCGATCGCGGGCGGACGGCTGGGCAAACTGCTGCAGGCCGATTGTTACGTCAAGTGGTATCGCTCGCCCGAATATTATTCGCGGCCGATCAAGGGCAGCTGGCAGACGGAAGGCGGCGGCGCGCTGATCAATCAGGCGATCCACGGCGTCGATATCCTGCGCTGGCTGGCCGGGCCGGTGAAGGAACTCTTCGGCGTGTGGCAGTTGGGCGCGCGGCACAAGATCGAATCGGAGGACGTGATCAATACGGTGATCAAGTTTGCCAGCGGCGCCACCGGAGTGATTCAGGCGTCGACGGCGTTCTGGCCGGGGTACACGGAGCGGACCGAATTCCACGGCACCAAGGGCACGGCGATTATCTCCGGCGACAAGCTCACGACGTGGGATGTGGAGAACGATTCGGGCGAGCCGGCGCCGCGTGGCCAAGGAAGTCGGCTCGGGCGCAAGCGACCCGATGGCGATTTCGCTCGAGCCCTTCGAACGCCAGTTCCTGGATTTCGGCGACGCGATTACGAAGGGGCGCAAGCCGATGGTGTCGGGCGAGGAGGGCGTGCAGGCGATGGAGATTGTCGACGCGATTTATCGTTCGTGCCGGACGGGGGAAAAGGTCACGCTGTAAGGGAGTGGACAGGCCGGGAGACCTGGCCTACTCGAATACGTCTTCGACGGACTCGGGGAGCGGACCGGCCATGTCGAGGAGCTTTTCGTAGAGGTCGTCGTAGAGGCGGGCGTAGGCATCTACCGCCGGCTGGGGTTCCGGCGCCGTCTTGCGGGCCGCCTCGAAGGTGCGGCGCATCTGGCGCACTGCCACCAGCAGCATTTTCAATTCGTCTTCGTCAAATCCGAACGTTTTCGCCATAGTATTGCCACCAGAATCCAGAGGCCGCCGCCGGCCAGCGCGAGGCGATGGATCGCGCGCGCGTAAATGCCTTCCGTGCCGCCATCGTATTTCAGCTCGACTGTGCAGGGCCCGGTGCAGTGGGGTTCCACCACCATCTGTCCCAGTTTATCGCCCCAGGCATGCACACGGCGGCCGCCGGAATAGGCCTTCCAACCCTTGTCCCAGGTAATCTGCACGCTGAGTATGTGGTCCGGCTTGAGATCCGCGGTGATGACCGCGTCGCCGGGCGCGCGCCAGCGGAAGTCCGCCGCCGGATAGGAGGGATCGTCGAGGGCCGCGAGGTACGGTCGGATCGCGGCGGTATCGTAGGCTACCGGTGTGAGCTGTACCTGATCGGCGAGGCGCATGGCGTGCGCAAGGCTGCGGGAGCGCCGGGGCACGTCGTAGATGACGTCGCCTCCCTCGCGGCGTAGTTCGGTCATGCCGGCGAATTTTTCGGGGTGCGCGTAGGGATGGTAGACCTCGCGGCTGTCCTTGCCGCCGCCGACGACTGCGTCGCAGCCGTAGGCTTTCAGAAAATCGATGGCGATCTGCTGGTTGTCGCCCGCGTAGATCTGGTAGATCACGTGAGGCAGGAAGGGATTGACGATGCCGTTGTCGAAGCCGCCGGCGAGCTCCGGAGCGTCGCTGAAGGCGTTGAGCCAGAAGCTGATGGTGCCCGGCGCGAAGACTCGCTGTCCCGGCATATGAGTGTCCAGCCACCTGGCGGTTTTGTACTCGATAGTGGTGCGGATATCGATGGGCCCTCCCCAATCGCGCGCGGCGCGGTGCTGGCGCACGACGATGGGCACGCAGGCGATGGCCGCCGCGGCGCCGAGGGCGAGAGCGGCGCGCCGCGGAATCCGCGCGACCCACGGCGATGCGAGGAAGGCGAAGGCAAGCCAGAAGGCCATGTCCATTTCCAGGTGGTAGCGTTCCGGCTGCGGGACGAGTGAGAGGTGGAACCGGTAGCGGCCCAGCGCCGTGACGCCGAAGAGGAACGAGATGAGCAGCGAAAACCGCGTCGCCGGTGCAAGTTGGAAACGCGCCATGGCCCAGGCCAGCATCAGAAACGCCACTGCCGCCGCCGCGAGGTAGATGCGCTGCAGAGTGTCGGACTCGAAATTGTTGGCGACCCGCGGAGCATTGGCGCGGATCACGGCGATCACGGCCGGCGACATCCACGGCAGGGCGAGCGCATAGGCCCATATGCCCAGGCCCGCGGTGCGGAGCCACGCCGGGAGCCAGCGCGTGTGAAAGCCGGACAGCAGGTAAGCCGCGATCGAGAAGGCCAGCGCCATCGCGCCCAGCCAGTTGCTCAACGGCACGGCCGCGATTGCGAGGGCCGCCAGCAGGTAGTACCACGGCCGCCGCTTGGTGAGCGCGAGGTGGAGCAGCGCAATGGCGAGCGGGAGAAGACACATGGCGGTGAGATGCGGACCCTCCCCGTAGACGATTAGCGTGTCCAGCCGCCGCCCGGCAAACCAGCCGCCGGCGTCGAAGCGCACTTCCTTCACCAGCAGGCAGGCCGGGGAGATCAGCGAATAGCCGATGCCCGCGGCCAGTGCGGCCGCGCGCTTCCCGCTCAACCGCCACGCCATCCAGAAGAGCGTCACCGGCCCTAGCGCATAGACCGTGGCGGTGACGAAGTGATGCGCCAGTCCGGGCGAAATTCCGGTGGCCGCCACGACCATTCCCGTGACCAGGTGCAGGAGCGGCGGATAGGTATCGGCGTACGGAATGCCGCCGTACCATAGCGGGAACCACGAGAGCTGTCCCAAATGTTCCGCGATATAGCGGGCGAGGCCGATGTACGCGGCCTCGATGGAGCCCATCTGCCGCGTGTAGTCCGTGAAGAACAGGCCCAGCGCGATATAGGCATTGAGCGCGAAGAGCGCCAGCGCGCAGGCCGCCGTGCGCAGCTTTTCCGGGCGCTTCACGCGGCGTCTCCAATGCGGTAGAAGCGGCGCGCGGTACCGCCCAACAACTGTTCACGGGTATCCATGGTCTGCGCGCCGATGGACTGGGTGAAGGCCGCCAGCGCTTCCTTCCAGGTTCCCTCCGGCAGGTAGCTGGGCCACTCGCTGCCATACATCACGCGTTCGGGGCCGAAGGCCGCGAGCGCCGCGCGCACGGCGGGCTGGAAGTCCGATGCCTTCCATTGGCCGGGCACGCCGGTGATCAGTCCGCTGACTTTGGCAAAGAGGTGCGGATAATCCGCCGCGGAGGGCGGCAGAATTCCGCGTTCCGTGCCCACGTGATCGATGACGATGGGAAGCTCGGGAAACTGTTGCGCGAGCGCCGGAGTGAAGCCCGCGCCGACATCCAGCGTCAGGCCTCGCCGCTCGAGTTCGGCGAGCCCTGACGGCAGCTCGCCGGTGAACCAATAGCAGAGGCCGCGGAACTTGGGATGGCGCTGAAACTCATCGAGAGTCGCGCCCACCAGTGGGTCGGTGAGATCCGCCCAGCCGACCACCGCACGAATAAAATCGTGCGCGGCGGCCAGTTCGAGCAGCCAACGGGACTCTTCCAGGCTGGGGCGGCTCACCACCACCACCGACCCATCGAAGCGATTGCGTTTGAGAATGGGAAAGAGCAGGGAAGGGAGGTACTCAGGAGTGAAGTATTGGTGGGAATCGATGCGCGGAAAGGCGCCCTCCGCGCTCACGACTGCCCCAAACAAATTGAGCCACAGATGAACGCGGATGGACACAGATGGAACAGCACAGTCTTATCCGTGTTCATCTGCGTTTATCTGTGGCCATTTCCTGTTTTCCGGACTTGGCTAGAAAATGAAGCTCAGTCCGCCGCGAACGCTGCGTGGATTCTCCACCAGCATCAATTGCTGCCCGCCCGCAGCGCCCAGCGAAAGATAGCCCTGTGCCAGCAGATTTCGCAGATCGGCCGTGGCTTCCATGCGCCAGGGCAGCATGCCCAGGCCGGGAATGGTCTGTCGCACGTACACGTTGAGCCCCGGCATCTGGCGCACGGATGCCGTGCTGTAGCTGTGTCCGGGAGAGGCCCAGCGATGATCGCCGGTCACCTGGTAGCTGGCGACAAAATGCGTTCCGGTCCAAGGGGCCGTGGCGGTGACGCGCGCCGTAGCCGCGGTGCGGCGTCCGGCGTGAATCATACTGCGCAGCTCATCGGGGCTGTCGCTGACGATCTCACGATTGTCCGCGGTGAGCGCGCCGGTGGACCCGAACATCACAGTGGCACTCACATGCTGTCCGAGTTCCTGCGTGACCGCCGCCGTATAGCCCGAGCTGTTGTAATCGCCGGCGTTGAAGGTGGAAGTTCCGGTGAACAGGTCCGGCAGAAGATCGCCGCCAGTGTACATGCCCGCAGGGGCCACCAGCGACAACGCGGCGTTACTTACGTTCTCGCGGTAGGTGGAAACCTGGTAGGTGCGCGAGCCCATGTGGCGCGTATAGGTCAATTCGAAATTCTCGCCGCGCTGAATCTGCGCCCGTCCGTCGCGCAGGCTGATGCGCGGGAACAATCCAAGAGTGCTCAAGTCGCGCTGCAGGTCGGCGTCCATCTGGCCCTTGCCGGCGAGATCGGGACGCGCGTCGCCCGAGGTGTAGGCGAAGGCGATCTCGCCATAGCCGTCCAGCGAGTACGTCAAACGCGCATACGGGCTGCCGTAATTGACATGATCCAGGAAGGAAATGGAATTCAGCGTGAACCCATACTGCACGGCAAGCTGGTCGGTGAGCTGTGTGCGGTCGTCAAAGCTGGCCGACATGGAGCGCAGCGAGGGCAGCGCACCATCGTTGCCGGCGAGCGCCGCGCCCAGGCGGCCGGGCAAATACAGTTGCCGCATGGTCACGGACACTTCGGGACTTCCGCCGCCGAGATTGCGGCTATAGCTGGTGCGGAAGGCGGCCGTAGGAACTCCGGTCTGCGAGCCGTAGCCGACGTTGCCGCTCACCTGCAGCATATTATTTCCGTAGAGCGAGGTGGCCAGCGCAAAGGCCGTCCCCATGTCCGCCTCGTTGCCGGTGCCGGAGGCCAGCGAGCCTTCACCGGCCGATACTCTGAAGACACCGCGTGTGTCGCTGAAAACCGCTGTACGGCGGGTAGATTCTCCGGTGCTTCTGGCGACTGCGTCACCGCTGAAGCGCAGCACGGGCCGAGTGGGAGATGCGCTGCGCAGCACCCACTTCCACTCGTCGCTCATCAGGCTGCCGTTCTCGATCGGCGGATACGCAAACTGGATCGAGCTGAAGAGCGTGTTCAGATTGACGTTGAGCACGCTCGCCATCCCGGGTTGCACCAGGATGCCCTTCTTCATTGCGGGCACAAAAGCAGCCAGGGTCACCTTGATGGAATAGAGATCGGGAGAGAGGCCCAGGAAACGGAAGGCGCCGCGATCATCGGTGAGGGCGCGTTCGAACTGGCGCTCCTGCCGGTTGAAGAGCAGCACCGCCGCACCCATTTGCGGGACTCCGGAGGCGTCGGTGACGAAACCGGTGATGGCGCCTGCCATGCGAAGCGGAGTGGCGGCTTGCGCCATCCCGGCGCCGGCCAGACACACCGCGCCCGCGAAGGCTAGCGAAAACACCGTTCTGTGCGTCCTTGCATCCAGCATCAAACGACGCTCTACCAAGCGGAGATTCCTCCGCTTGTCCTTAGGTTACCGTAAATTGGGCTGAAGGGGTGAGCACCTGTTTACGGAATTTGTCGGTAATTTTCACTCGCAACGTATATTGGCCCGGAACTAGATCCCTTAAGGGCAAAAGCTTTTCAATTGTTACTACGTTGGTCGAAGCTCCCGGGATCTTGGAAACGTCCTCGGTGGTCTCGAAAATACTTCTCGTTGGTGCCGTTCTTGGTGACTTCGTAGGAGACCTCTCCCTCCGGGATCCGGTTCTCGCCATCCGTTCCGAAGTTATAGATTTTAAAATAGATGCCCATCTTCTCCTCGCGTTTGAAGATGTCGTCCACACGCGGCCGGACCTTGGAGGAGCCGATCACGAACTGCCCCATACCGATACTCTTGTCGGGCACATGCTCGATCAGGTCCGCCAGCACGATATTACTGGCCGTCAACTTCTCTCCATCCATTCTCGGCACGACGAGGGCCACTTCGTAGCTGTTGAGGTTTCCGCCGACCACGTCCTTGGCCACCACATTAAACCGGTAGGTGTCCGGGAGCCAGGGGCACAGCTCTTGTTGTAGACGGATTTGCGCTGCGCGGTCTGCTGCAGGTATTCGGGCGGGCTGGTGACTTCCACCGTGTCCTCGAAATTGGTCACGATGCGCCGCGTCATGGTGCTCACTTTGCCGAAAATGTTGACCGATGCCTTCTGCACGCCGTCCTTGGCGTGGAACTGCAGGTCTTTGTTGTCGAACTGCAGGGTGACGTAGGTGAGCACACTGGCTTCGGTCAGGGGGAAGAAATCCGCGCGCACCTTCATGGGCAGAATGTTGTAGCTGATGCGCGAATTGACGGCAGCTTCCAGATCCTTGAACTTGACTGCCGGCGGACGCTGCAACTTGGCAAACTGCTCCAGCCGGTTGAACTGGTTCATCTTCTCGGTCTCGGCCCCGAACGGTACGCCGAGGTGGGTGCCATCGGTGCGGTTGAAGCGGTCAGTCCTTGCTGGCCATGCCCATCTGTTCCATCATGGTGAGGCCGGCGCCGGGGACGTACAGCAGCGCGTCCTTTTCCGAGGGATCCATCGTCATGCGGTACTCGCCCGACATGGTGGGATCCACGAATTCGATAATGATGTCGCTGCCGACGCCTTCGATATAGCGGTAGCGCCACTGCTCGAAGGGGAAGGTGGAGGTGGTGCCGCCGCCTTCTTCGGAAGGCCGCTCGTAGGTGCCGCCCGAAGGATGCGTCTCCTTCTCATCCGGCGGTCCGTAGGTAATATAGATGCGGCCGCGGTCGGTCTTCCACCCGGGGATGCCGGAAGCGAAATTCTCGTTGGCGTAGGCGATGCGCCGGTAGTGCTCTTCCTTGAATTCGTTCTCGATGGAATCGGGCGTGGGGTCGCGGCGCAGCCAGAACTGCTCGATGAACTGCTCGCGCTCTTCGTCGGTCTGCAGGCGCTTGAACGCGGTGCGTTCCTCGTCGGTGATGATGTACGCGACGTCCTCGTTGAGCCACTTGCGGTACGGCGTCTCCAACTCCTTGCGGAGCTTCTCTTCCTTCTTCCTGCGCTCCTTCTCGGTCATGGGCCGGGCGACGGTTTCGCGTTGTGAGGAGTCGGCCTTCTTTTTGTCCTGCGCCACGGCATAGATGCCGAGCAGGGAGGAGATGGAAAGCACGGAGATCGAAAGGCGTGTAGCGTTCATACGGCTCACCGCTTCCTGGGACAGGACTGCTTTTAACTGACATCCATTTTAGTTCGAATGACTTGGCGCGGTCAATCCGTGAATTCGTCTCACAGGTGTGGCGGCCAGGGGTCAACACCGGGGCGGGTAGGAGACGGAATGTGTTGTGGGGCAGGCTGCGTGTTTACAACGAGTTGGCGGGGTATCCACCCGCCGTGGTTTGCCAACCTGCCCCCCAACTTCTCGGATCAGTGAAGAATGGCGTTGACCGCCGCCGGCGCCATGATGAGGCCGTACCCGGAGTCGCGATCGATTCCGACTGCCCGGATATCGAGGGCGGTCGTGGTGAGCGCGGTGAAGATTCGGCTCCGGTGGCGGACGGCCTGGCCGACTTCACGATCGCTGCCACGCCGGCGGCATGCGGCGCCGCCGCCGAGGTGCCGAAGAACGGATTGAAGCCGGGCGTGCGGGCCGTTATGCCATCCGCCGCGGAGATGTCGGGCTTCACCAGCACGATGCCGCCATTGGTGCCGAACAGGAAATTGCCGGCGGTGATCGGGCGTGCCGTCCGGCTTATAAAACATGCGGCGGGGTCCATCGGAGCTGAAGACTCGGTGGGATTGGCGGCGCCCGCCGACAAACGGGCGGGTTGCGGTGCGCGCGCTGTTCCAGCTACGGCCGCCACGCCGAAGCCCGCGCCGGGCAGTGCGGGTCGGTCTGCAGACAGCCCCGGCGGAGCATTGTGGCCATGAGTCTCGCCCGCGGTAAAGATCTGAAGACTCCGCCGAAGGTTCCGATGTGGAGTGCGCGCGGTTGCCGCTCCGCCTTGGCGACGACCACGATGCGGGCGTTCACGGGGAAGCCGTGTCGGGTTGAATACTTCTTCAATAGGATCGCTTCCGGCGCCTGCCTGGAGTGTCGTCGAACTGCCGATCACGCCGGTGCCCGCCGAGTTCAGGATGAACAGGTCGTAATCGTTGGTGGAGTTTGCCACGCGGGTCCGACCAGTGCAAGGTAACGTCGGCGGTGGCAACGGTAAGGCGCATCAAAGTTGCTGGCGCCGAAGGAATGGAGGTGTAGCCCGGCCGGCAGGGGAGCGCTGGCCGCTCCGACGGGTTGAAGTCGCCCTCCCAGGTGCCCGAGGTCCCGTTGGTGAGATTGCCCTCGTTGCCGGCCGAGGAGAAATACAAGCGCACCATCCTGAGTGACGTCGTTCACTGCCTTCGCAATAATTCCATCCTGAAAGACGGGCTCGTCGCTGTAGGAGACGTCGTCGGCGATGATGTCGCAATGATAGGTATTGCGCAGCAGGCGGATATTATCGGCGAAGCTGTCTTCGCCGTTATATGCCGATGCGAAAAAGAGCTGTACGCCGGGCGCCATGTCATAGACGATTTCCATCATGGCGGTGCCTTCGCTGGTTCCAGGGCCGCCGTTGAGGACGGTATCGATGTCGGCCACATTCAGCGTGCCCGGGGGCAGATCGCCGGTAGCGATCAGCATATTCAGGGACTCGGCCGAATCCGAAAGGATGCCCACCTTGATGCCCGCGCCCTTGGCGCCGTAGGTTTGCGCAGCAGTATTCGCGCCGTGGGTGATGTAGCCCTGGCTGGTGAGGGAGCCGATAAAGAAGGACAGGCCGAGGAACGGATCGAAGCGATACGGCTGGCCGGCGGCCCTGCCGATACCGGATTGAGGCAGGCGATAACGGCGCAGCAGGCTGGTGAGGGCCGCGCGATTCGATTTGGGCGGAAAGGTCGCCGCGATGGATTGGACATCGTCACGAGTTGCCAGGGATTCGATATAGCTGACCGGCACACTGGCCTGAATCGAGCCGCGAGCGGCGTTGGAGTAAATCACGCGTCCACCGATTTGTGCGATGGTGTTCAGCAGTTCGGCCGAGACCGTCGCTTGCAGTTTCACCAGTGCGCCCTGCGGCCCCATGTGCAGCGTGGTAGCCGGATTTCCCAGATCGTTGACGCCTGCAGTGGTGATGCCGCGGGCCGTATTGGCGGCGTAGACCAGCGAGGCCGAGAGTTTGTGCTGCACCGAAGTGCGCGACTCTTTCTCGAGAAGCAGCTCCCGCATCTGCTGGTAGGCGGAGTCGCCGATTTCCTGGGCGTTCGCTACCAGTGCGGCGGAGAAGACTCCCGCCGCCAGTGGGACCGCAATCCGTATTCTTCGTTTCATGCTTCGGGCTTCCCTTTCCGTTGAGTCGCAACGCTAGCGATGAGTGAGCGTAAAAGTACATGGATTCTAACATCACGGTTGGCCGGAAGGCAGTTATATTTGGTAAGCAGTGGTGGATTTCGCACGGGTTGTTTGTCAGGGATATTCCCGGTGGTGGCGAAGTAACTTGACCTACAGGCCGGCTATCCTCTACTGTTTAAGATCACCAATTCGCGAGGATAGCTTACGATGTCCAGGAAACGACACTCCAGCCGCATTGCAGCTTTGCTTGGCTTACTGACCTTATACGGCGGGCTGGCACAGGCATCCGTGTTATATACCGGCACGGTGAGCCTGTTATCTACCGATCCCACACAACTGGGCCGGCTCAACCGGGATGGGATCATTCCCGACTGGTCGTTTGAGAAAGACTTTCCGGGCGCCTTCAATCCGACCTTGACGTATCACTATGAAGCGATCTCCGTGTTTGTGCCGAGTTGGTTTCCCTTTCTGCAGATCAGCATCGACAGCAATAGCCCCAACATCTTCGCGTCTGTATACGACACTTCGTACAATCCAAACCCGATTGCGGCAAACCGCGGACTGGATATCAATTATCTGGGCGATGAGGGGGCGAGTGAAAACTTCTTCGACACGAGCCCGCGATTCTTTCAGGTTGTCGACCAGACGGCCGCTAACTCTACGTCCGGCGGGACACTCATCATGGTCTTAAATGAGACGGTTACGAACGGCGGGCTCAATTCACCGGTGGGGGTCGTTGTCGAAGGTTTCTCTGATACCGGTTTTAATGAAGTTACACCGGAGCCAGTAAGTGCGACGCTATTGGGCGCGGGGTTACTGGTTTTGGCGGTACGGTATCGACGTCGCGGAACAAACGTCTAACTGCTTGCCGGACGGGACAGGCCGGGAGTCCTGTCCCACAGGCCCTTGCGTACGGACCCGGGTTGGTGCACAATTATTGCGGATATTCAGGCGTGAAATACCGATTACGCCGCGAGCAGGGAGGTCCGCGATGAAACTACCCGCTTTGGGTTTAGCGATTGTGCTCCTGGCCGGTCCCGTTGTGGCCGTTGCCGACGAACTGGAGGATGCCATCCAGTGCCTCAAGGATGCTGTCGCAAGTAAGAACGCAGCCGAGGTGAAAAAGCTGGCGGCAACTATCCATCCGATGACGTGCGAGATTGTTTCGGAGGCCGCGCCACAGAGTGCGGATGAAAAGAAGATCTGGGAGGAGCGGGTGGCCTATGCGAAAAACGCTCAGGCGTACACGGAGTCGGCGCTCGCCGGCACCGCGCTCGTGTCCCCGCCCGCCGTCCTGGTGGATTTGATTTCGGCGCTCGAACAATACAATCCGAAGAGCAAGTATCTGGGCGCGGCCTATGGACAGTACCTGGTGGCACTGAACGGGACCGGAGCCGGGACAAAAATCCCCACGATTGCCGAAAAGGCACTGGCGAACTTTCCGGAGAATGACGATCTTCTGCTGTACATGACCGAGACCGCGATGAACCGGAAGCAGAGCGATCGTGCGCTGAACTACGCCAACCGCCTGACCGCGTCCATCAACAAACACGGGAGGCCCGAGGGCGTGCCTGCAGCGGACTGGGAGCGCAAGCGGACGGCCGCACTTGGCCGCGGATACTGGGTTGCCGGTGTCCTGTCGGCCGAGAAGGGCGCATATCTTGTCGCCGATAAGAACCTGCGTGCCGCGCTTCCGCTGCTGCAGGGCAACGAGGCCATGCTGGGTCCGGCGCTGTTCTATCTCGGGATGGCCAACTACCAGCTCGGCAAGATGACGCTCAGCAAAGCGAAAATGCTGGAGGCGGTAAAATTCAGCGAACAGTCGATGGTCATCACCAGTCCCTATTCCGACCAGGCGCGGCACAATGCGCTGGTGATGAAGGACGAAGCCGCCAGGATGCGGTAGCGGTTCGCGCGCCGCTACTTGCCGATGCAGAAGGTGGAGAAGATGCGATTCAGGATGTCGTCGGCCGTGGTGGCGCCGGTGATGGCGTCGATGGGACGCAGCGCGGCGTAGAGATCGAGCAGCAGCATCTCGTGCGGGATGGACGACTGTACCGCCTGGCGCGCCTTCTCCAGGTAGGCGGCGGATTCGCGCAGCAGCTGCTCGTGGCGCAGGCTGGTGATGAAGCCGGTCTCCTGCTCGAATACGCCCGCCGGCGCGACCGCTTCGAGGATGGCGCTGCGCAGCGCGTCGATGCCCTCGCCGGTCAGGGCCGAGACGGGCAGCATGCGCCGGCGATTCCGGCCCGCGGCGCGCGCCAGATCGCACTTGTTGCCGACCACCAGCGCGCGGCGCGCCGGCGCGCGCGATCAGCGCTCTCGTCTTCGGCCGTGAACGGCTGCGCAGATCGACCACCACCAGCGTGAGGTCGGCATCGGCCATGGCCTGGTAGCTGCGCTCGATGCCCAGCGATTCCACGCGCTCGGCGGTCTCCCGAATGCCCGCGGTATCGTACAGCTTCACCGGGATGCCGCCGATGGCCGCGGTCTCGGAGACCAGGTCGCGCGTGGTGCCGGGGATTTCGGTGACGATGGCGCGGTCCTGCTCCAGCAGGCGGTTGAAGAGGCTGCTCTTGCCGACGTTGGGGCGGCCGACGATGGCGAGCGTCAGCCCCTGCCGCACCAGGCCGCCATACTGGAAGCTGGCGGCCAGTTGCCGCGTGCCCTGCGAGGATCGGGCTCCAGGCGGCGCAGGATCTCGCCGGCCGGGGCCACGCTGACATCGTCCTCGGCGAAATCGATGCCGGCTTCGAGCAGCGCGATCAGTTCGAGCAGCGGCTCCTTGAGCGGAGCGATGCGGCGCGAGACGGAGCCATCCACCTGCTGCGCGGCGATGCGCGCCTGGTAGAGCGTGGTGGCGTCGATCAGGTCGCGGACGGCTTCGGCCTGCGGCAGGTCGATGCGGCCGTTCAGGAAGGCGCGCAGGGTGAACTCGCCGGGCTCGGCCAGGCGCGCGCCGGCTTCGAGCGCGCGTTCCACGGCGTGGCGCAGCACGACGGGCGAGCCGTGGCAGGCGATCTCGACCAGGTCTTCGGCGGTGTAGGAGCGGGGCCGCTCGAAGAAGGTGACCACCACCTGGTCGACGGGGTGGCCCTGCGCGTCCAGCAGCTGCGCCAGGTGTGCGCTGCCAGGGACGCCATTCGGCGGGAGTGAGAAACTGCGAGGCGATCGTCACGCGCGCGGCGGGCCGGAGAGGCGCACGATGCCGAGGCCGCCGCGGCCCGGCGGAGTGGAAATGGCGACGATGGTGTCGGCGAGTTGCAAGGGTTATACCCCGGGAACGTGTGTTTGTGGGGCAGGATGGCATCCTGCGGCGGGTTGGAACCCGCCCGTTAGCGGCGCGGTCCGCGAGGACCGCCGCGGTCGCCGCGCCCGCCACGACCGCCGCCGCCCGCCACGGTCGCCGCGTCCGCCGCGGTCGGGCCGGCGCTCCATGGGAGGGCGCGGACCATCGTACATCGAGCGGCGCGGCGGTTCGAGACTGCGCGGCGGCTCGGGCAAGGCTGGCCATGCCCGCGGGATATACCACCACGTGCCGGCCGGCCCGGCGCCGCAGCTTTCGCTGCGCACGGCGGTTTCGTTGCGCAGCGCCAGGTGGATCACGCGGCGCTCGCGGCTGTTCATGGGATTGAAACGGAAATGCTCGCCGCGTGCGCTTCACCCTCTCGGCGGCGGTGACGGCGCTCAGCCGCAGCTCCTCGATGCGCAGCAGGCGGTAATCGTTGGCGTCGAAGGAAATGCGCGAGTGGTCTTCGGTCGGCATGCGCAGCATTTCCATGGTGACGTGTTCCAGCGCCAGCAGCAGTTCGGCGCGATTGGCAAGCAGCAGATCCACGTCCGGGCCGCTGAACTTCACCATGACGTCCGGCGTCTCGAAATCGTCGTCCGACGGCGCGGCATCCTGAATCTCGTAGTTCAGCTTGAAGCCGCCGTTTTGCAGGGTGGTGTCCAGAAAGCCGTCGATGCGGGGGCCAATCGAGGCCACGGAGTACTTTCGCTCAGTCAAAGGTTTATTTCCTGCCGTTCTTTTTTAGAGGTCCAATGGACTCGGCGGCAAGCGTTCGCCATCGAGGTCTTGTTGAAGAACCACTGCTGCCCCATGCTCACCAGATTGCTGGTCAAGTAGTATAACACCAGGCCGCTGGGGAAATTGTAGAACATGAAGCCGAAGATCAGCGGCATGAACATCATCATCTTCTGCTGCGTCGGGTCGCCGCCGGCCTGCGGCGTCATCTTCTGCATGATGAACTGGCTGGCGATCATGACGAGGGGCAGAATCTTGATGCGTCGCCAAGTGGTCTCGGGCTGCGAGAGGTCGGTCACCCACAGCCAGGGCGCGCCGCGCATTTCCACGCTGACCGTGAACACCTTGTAGAAGGCGAAGAAGAACGGCATCTGCAGCAGCATCGGCAGGCAGCCGCCCATGGGGTTGACGCCGTGCTTCTTGTACAGCTCCATCACTTCCTCGTTCTGCTCGCCCTTCTTGGGGTCGCGCAGGCCGATGTTCTTGTAACTTGGCGTTGATGGCGTCGATCTGCGGCTTGCAGCGCCTGCATCTTCCGCATCGACTTCATGTTGGTGAGCTTCAGCGGGAACAGGATGAAGTTGATGGCGACGGTGACCAGCACGATGGCCCAGCCGAAGTTGTGCACGAAGGTGTCGTTGACCTAGTTGACGATCAGGAAGAGCGGCTTGGCCAGGAAGGCGAGCCAGCCGAAGTCCACCACCTGCTCGAGCTTGGGATTGATGCGCTTCAGCAGGTCGAGGTCCTTGGGCCCGACGAAGAGCTCGAAGTGGTTGGCCGTGCCGGCTCCGACGGCCACGCCGCTCAGCGGCAGCGGGGGTCTCGATCGTGCGGGCGTCTTGACCGTGTCCTCGAAGGTGAGCATTCTGCGACACTGCCGTTGCCTTCGGGCAGGAAGACGGCGGCGAAGTAGGTGTCGGCGATGCCGGCGAAGCTGAAGTTGCCGCCGCTGGCGACCGGGCCTTTGGCCGCAGCCTTGGGCGGCTGCTCCACAGCTTGTTCTGCGCTACGTCGAAGTACAGGGTGCGCTGGCTGCCGGACGGGTTGGCGACGGTGAGATCGCCGAAACCGCCGCGCCATTGAATCAGGTGCGGCAGCGGCTTGCCGTCCAGCGTGACTTCGGTGGACACCATCGACAGGTAGCTGTTCTTCTGGAAGCGGAAGACCTTGCGCACGCTGATGTGGCCGTCGGAGAACTCGTAGGTGACGCCCAGACCGTCGGCATCGATGGTCTGCTTGTACCAGGCCCAGTTGACGTTGGCGGCCGGCTTTTCATTCGGGAAATACAGGGAGAACGGGAAGTCCACGCCGGCGGCGGTGTTGACCAGGTCCAGGGGCTTGTTGTCGTTGCCCTTTGTATTTCTTGAGCAGCCAGCTGCGCACGGTTGCGCCCTGGTTGCTGAAGGCGATCTTGTACAGGTCGGTCTCGATAATGGCGGCGGGCTCGGCCTTCTGCGGAGTGGCGCCGGCGGGCAGGGAGACGGGCGCCGACACGTTCTCGACGTCGGCCGCCGGAGGCGGCGCAGTGTTGGACGGAGTCGTGGGCGTGCCGGGTGTGGTTTGGGACGCGGTCTGCGCGTCCTTCTTGCCGGGCGGCGGGACTTGCGACTTGAAGAAGTAGGGCGTGAGGAACATCACCGCGCCCATCAGGAGGAAGGCGAGCAGGAGCCGCACTTCCATCGACATTTCTTTCGGCGGCTGCGCCGGAGTGTTGCTACCGCCATTTACCGGTTCGGCCATTGCTGAATAATTCCGTTAGAAAGACGGTTTACCGGACAGGATCGTAGCCGCCGGCGTGAAAGGGATGGCAGCGCGCCAAACGGCGCAGCCCCATCCAGATACCCTTCCGAGCGCCATGGCGCTCCACCGCTTCCCGCATGTACTCCGAACAGGTCGGATAGAAACGGCAGGCGGAGGGAAGAAGGGGGGAAATTGCACACTTGATAGACCTGAATCGCGCGGATTACGATCCATTGCATCGTTGAAAAAGACGTTCCACTTCGCGCTGAAGTTCCGCCACAGGGGCATCCAGGGCCTTGCGTCGCGGATTGATGACGATGGACCACTGTGGGCTCAACTGATCGAGGTGGAGGCGCACGGCCTCGCGGACCCGCCGCTTGATGCGGTTGCGCACCACGGCTTTGCCGAGTGCGCGGGGGCAGGTGAAGCCAATGTGCGGTCCTTCCGGTTGCGTTTCGCGGACACAGAATGCCGCAAAGAAGGGTCCGGCAAACCGGGAACCCTCGTCATAAACCCTTCGGAAATCTTTGGAACGCAGCAGACGGACACGTTTCGGAAAACCAGAGATGGAGCACTACCTCTCGGAGCTAACGGTCAGTTTCTTGCGGCCGCGAGCGCGGCGCCGGGCCAGAACGGCGCGTCCGTTCTTGGTCTCCATACGGGAGCGAAACCCATGCGTCTTCGCGCGGTGGCGGTTGTTCGGTTGAAAAGTACGTTTCGGCATGTCAGTTCAATCATTTAGTATAGATCACCGGACACCCGCGCCGCAAATCGGCACGGGCCGCGACATAACAGCAGGAGTGTGCGCGGCCACAAACGAAGCGTGAGTGGCGTTCCGTGCGAACGGACCTACTTCATCCGCTTCATCTCGGAATCTACTTTCTTGAAGCCCGCCGGCACCGCAAATAGGGACTCGTCGGCCGCATTCGAAGAGAAACTGCTCATCTCGGTGGTCATTTCGAGCAGCGATCCGGGCGCGCCCTGCGACTGTCCGCCGGACGCGGATCCGGACCCGCTGGCGGGAGCCGCAGGCGGATCTGCCGGAGGAGGAGTCTTCTTTCTGCCCAGTCCGAACCGTCCGCCCAGAGCCCCGCCGAGAGCGCCGCCGATGGATTGCGGCTGCGCCGCGGGCTGCTGAGGCGCCGGGGCCGCGCTGCCGTCTGACGATGCCCCGGCCGCGCCAGGCTGCCCCGACGCGCCCATCGTGATGAGCTGCTGTACGGGGACGCCGTCGAGTTTGGCGACCTCTTTGTAGACTTCGGCCATGCCGCTGGAGACCTGCGGGTTGGCGGCGAACATGTTTCCGCCCGGAGTCCAGTTGATCTTCTCCGCCATCCGTTTGTAGAAATTGCGTACTTCCTGGTAGCCCGGAATGCCGGATGCGATCCACATATCGGTGGTCACGGTCATGCCGCCTTTTTGCCCGCTTTCTTTATCCGTGCCTTCCATCTCCATCTTCATGATCATTTCTTTGGCATCGAATCCGGACACCTGCTTCGTCTTGCCGGTCGCATCTGCCGAGACTTTGAACTTCATCTCGCCCTTGTCGTTCTTCTGCATTTTCTGCGACAGCTGCTCCATCATCTGCTTCATCTCATCGAAGGTCATGACGGAGTACTGCTTCTTCTGGAAATCGATGGAGGTGATGGTGCCGCTGCCCAGATCGATCACACTGGCGTGATTCGCGCTGCGGTGCACCATGCGGTCGCCCTTCACGGAAATGGTCGATTGGATGGGTTCACGCGCCTGCTTGGAGAACACTCCGGCGATGCGCATCATGCCCATCATCATGCCGCCGGTGATGGTGCTGGTTTCCTGATAGGTGAAGTCCGCCAACAGCGCCGAACCCGCCAAGCTCATAATTCCTGCTATGGTTACGACTCTCTTCAACACGAATAGGAACCTCCTGTAGGCTTCTATCGTAGGACACGGCGAGCGCGCGGTACAATCTTACTTTCGAGAGGAGAGTACTGTGAGCGATTTCACCATCCGGCCCACCACCAAGTTCATAATGGTGCGCGCAATCCTGTGCGCATTGATCTTTCTTGCCGTGGAGATAGCCTGGTATACGCAGTGGCGGGAGCAGGAAAGGCTGCGCTTCCTGCCGATGATTGCTCCCCTGGTACTGGTTTCGCCCCTGCTGCGCGCCCTGCGCCGGCAATTTACCAAGACTACGGTCTCGGGCGACCGCCTGCGATACGAAGCCGGCACGTTTTCCAAATCCACACGCACCATACAGCTCTCCAAGCTGCAGGATGTCCGGGTGGACCAGAACCTGATGCAGCGCATGTTCGGGGTCGGCGACCTGTCGCTTGAAACCTCCGGCGAGACCAGCCGGCTGACGATCGAGAACGTGGACAGTCCGCAGACCGTGGCCGATGAACTGCTCAACCGCTCGCAACACGGTACCGCCGCATGAAGCTCAAACTGCAAGACCGCAGCGCCGTGATCACCGGCGCAAGTAAGGGACTCGGCCGCGCGATGGCGCTGGCGCTGGCCGCCGAAGGGGCGCGCATCGCGCTGGTGTCGCGCGATCGCGAGAAGTTGAACGCGGTCGCGGGCGAAATTGCCGCCGCCGGAGGGCAGGCGTCCGTCTTTCCAGCAGACGTGACGAGCGAAGAAGATGTCCGGCGGGTGGAGCGCGAGGTACTCGCGGTCTATCCGAAAGTGAACATCCTGATCAATAACGCCGGCGTGAATGTGCGCAAGCCGGTAGTGGATTTCACAATGGAGGAATGGCGCCGGGTGATGGACACGAACGTCACCGCGGCGTTTCTGTTGTGCCGTTCGTTCGTGCCCGCAATGGTGGGGCAGGGCTACGGACGCATTCTGAATATGACGTCCATCATGAGCCACGTTTCGCTGCCGGGGAGGATCGCCTATTCCACAAGCAAGACGGCGCTGCTCGGCATGACGCGCACGCTGGCTCTCGAACTGGCCCCGGAGGCGATCACCGCCAACGGCATCAGCCCGGGACCCTTCGGCACGGAGATGAACAAGCCGCTGATGGAGAATCCGGAAGTCAACGCGCAGTTCCTTTCCAGCATTCCGCTGGGGCGTTGGGGCAAGGTCGAAGAGATCGGTCAGCTAGCGGTCTATCTGTGTTCGGAAGAGGCGGGGTTCATTACCGGCACGGATATCGTAATCGACGGCGGCTGGACGGCGCGCTGAAGAAAAAAGCAATGGGCCACAGATGAACACGGATAAACACAGATAAAACAAAACAAAGAATTTTCTTATCTGTGTTTATCTGCGTTCATCTGTGGCCGATTCTCTAAGCTTCGGACTTCTTCCGAATCTTGATATCCAGCCGCTTAATCTTCTGGTTGAGGGTGGAGAGGGGGACGTGCAGGGCTCTCGGCCGCCTCCGTCTGGCTCCAACTGAACTTCTCCAGGCGCTCGATGATGGTGCGCCGTTCGAACTCGTTCACAATTTCGAATAGCGAAGCATCCACCGGCAGCGGACTGCCTTCGGCCCGGTTCAAACGCACGCCGTTGGCCTGCAGCAGGGCATCCGGCAGTACGTCCACCGGTACGCTCTGATCGCTCGCCAGCACCACGGCGCGCTCCACGACATTCTCCAACTCGCGCACGTTGCCCGGCCAGTTGTGCTCCATCAGCACCTGCATGGCGTCCGGCTGAAATTGCAAAATCGATTTGCCTGCCGAATTGAGGAACTTGTCGTTCTCCTTGCAGTAGTAGGTGAAGAAGTGACTGAGCAGGGGCGGGATGTCTTCCTTGCGGTCGCGCAATGGCGGTAGCGCGATGTTGATCACGTTCAGCCGGTAGTACAGATCCTCGCGGAACTTGCCTTCCTTCACCAGCTGCGCCAGGTCCGCGTTGGTCGCGGCGAGAATGCGCACGTCCACGCGCTGCGGCTCGGTGGCGCCGAGCGCGGTGAACTCCTTCTCCTGAATCACGCGCAGTAACTTGATCTGCGTCTCCGGCCCGAGGGTGCCGATCTCGTCGAAGAAAATCGTTCCCCGGTCGGCCACCTCGAAGTATCCCTTCTTGGTCTGTATGGCGCTCGTGAAGGCGCCCTTCACGTGCCCGAACAGCGTGGATTCCAGGAGCTCGGGCGGCAGCGACCCGGAGTTCACCGCCACGAACATCTGGTCTGCCCGGGGCGAATTGGCGTGGATCGCCTTGGCGACGAGTTCCTTGCCGGTGCCGGTTTCGCCGGTGATCAGAATGGTGGACCGGCTGGACGCTACCTGTCCCACCAGATCGAGCAGGCGCACCATGCGCTCGCTCTTGCCGATAATGTTGGGGAAGCTGTAGCGCTGCTTGAGCGCGCGCTTGAGGTGCGTGTTCTCGTACTCGAGCAGCCGCCGCGCGATCATCCGGTCGATTTCGATGATCAGCTTCTCGTTGTCCCACGGCTTGCTGAAGTAGTCGTTGGCGCCCTGCTTCAGCGCGTCGACGGCGGCCTCCACGGAGCCGTACGCGGTGATCAGGAAGATCGGCGTTTCGGTGTCGGTCTTGCGAACCTGGCGCAGCACGTCCATGCCGGACATGTCCGGCATCATCAGGTCGAGCAGGACCAGGTCGTAGGCGGTGCCGTCCAGTTTCTGCAAGCCCTCGGTGCCGTTGTGGGCCAGTTCGACCGTGTAGCCGCCTTCGATGGTCAACAGATCGTAGAGGCCTTCGCGGATATCGAGTTCATCGTCGATGACGAGAATCTTGCCCTTAGGGCCAGATGAAGGAAGCTGGGGAGCGGTCATTTATGCGGCGGTTACCGGTTTCCTTGCCGAGCCGGGGACGGCCAACGGAAACTCCACCCGGAACGTGGCGCCACCGCCGCGCCGGTTAAAGACTTCGATCGAGCCGCCATGCTCTTGAATGATACCGTATGTTACCGAAAGTCCGAGGCCGGTGCCTTTCTTGGCGCCCTTGGTCGTAAAGAAGGGATCGTAAATGCGGTGCAGATTCTCCGGCGCGATGCCGTGGCCGGTGTCGGAGACCTCCACGCGTACGCCGAGTCCTTCCGCCCAGGAGCGGACTTCCAAAGTCCCGCCGGTGCCCATGGCGTCGCGCGCATTCAGAAACAGATTGAGGAATACCTGCTGCAGCTTGCCGCCGTTGCCGTGCACGGGTGGCGCGTCCGGGTCGAGATCCGTTTTGATCTGAATTCCCGCCTTCGTGAACTGATGTTCCAGCAGGGAGAGCGTTTCCTGCACGACCTTGTTGACGCTCACTCCGCCGTAAGAAGTGGTGGACGTCCGCGAGAAGTTCAAAAGGGAATTCACGATCTCGCTGGCGCGGAAGGTCTGCTTGGCGATCTTTTCCAGAATGACGGTCTTCTGCGAGTCTTCCGCCACCTGTTTGGCCAGCATCTGCGCATAGGTGGAAATCACCGCCAGTGGCGTGTTCACTTCGTGCGCCACGCCCGCGGCCAACAGTCCAATGCTGCTCAGCTTGTCGGCCTGTACCAGGCGCTGCTCCAGTTCCGCGCGGTCGGTCACGTCGTCGATGATGATCAGCCGTCCGATCTGCTGCTGGTCTTTCGATACCAGCGGCGTGATCGCGATATTCAGCGTCGCCTCGCTCAGCCGCGCCGCCGGACCGTGCCCGTTGCCGTTTCCATTGGCCTTACCATTAACGACGGATACGGCCGCTACCGCCGGCTTCAACACGAACTTGTAGATGTGGTGGATTCCGGTTTCGCCGCGTACCCGGTCGAACTGCTCGGAGAGCGCCGCCGGGAAGAGGTCGGCAAGCCGCTTGCCGAGCGCCTGTTCGCGGGTGATTCCGGTGAGATGTTCGATCTGCGTATTCCAGCTTTCCACCCGGTCTTCCAGGTCGGCGGCCAGAATCCCGACGTTGATCGATTCCACGATGTTTTCGCTGAATTCCTTGAGCCGCTCGTACTCCTCGACTTTGCGCTGCAGCGAACGGTAGAGGGTCGCATTTTCGATCGCGATGGCTACGTAACCGGCGAGCGTGAGCATCAATTCCACGTCGACGCTGGACAGGTATTCGCCGTCTGTGGTCCGGCTCAGACCGATGTAGGCGATGGTGCGGCCGCGGACCGTACAGGGCAGATAGTAGGTGAGATCGAGATCGGCGATCGTCTTGCGGACTGAGATCGGCCAGGCTCGCGATACGGCATCCAGTTGATGGCGCGTACGCTCGAAGAACAGGTACGGTTCCGGCAGCGACCAGTTGAGGAAGCTGAGGTCCAACTCGTCGAGGCTCACCGCGGCCAGCCGCGGATTGGGCCCCATCGCCTTCTGCAGGCGGAATTCCGGGCCGCCTTCACCCTCACGGGCGAGGAAGAAGACGAGGTGCTTGATGCCGAGCGTTTGCAGCAGTCGCTCGCCGACGATGGCCAGCGTGGTCTCGAGATCGGTTTCCGAACTCAGCTCGCGGGCGAACTCCACCAGCGTCCGGCGATAGTCGTAGCGGTCGCGATAGAAGTGCCGGTCCAGCCGCTCCTGGATCCAGTTCCGTATGGGCTGGAACAGGAAGGCGGTGATCAGCATGACGGTCATCAAACCGGTGTTGCCCAGATCCTGGAAGAACTTCTGCACCAGGTTGCCCAGCGAGAAGACGATGGCGTAAAAACCCGCCAGTACACACAAAGTGGCCAGCGTATAGGCGTAACCACGGCGGAAAATGATGTCCACGTCCATCAGCCGGTAGCGCACAATCGCGTAGGCCAGCGTCAGCGGAATCAGCATCACGCTCAGCACGCTCATCTTCATGTACGAATTCGGCACCGCACCCAGAACGTAGGGCACCACGTAGAGGGCGGCGAAGGGCAGGATCCCCCACAGCGCTCCGTTGCGCAGCCACTTCAACTGCTGCCGGACCACCATGTCATCGGTCCGCTTGTACTCGGCCGAAAGCACCCACGCGCCCAGCAGATAGGGCAGCGTCCACGCCACCATCCAGGCACGGTCCATCATCCAGCGCAGTTCCACCAGCGGTACGGAGATCTTCATGGCGCCGGAACTGAACGCGACGAAGGCCAGGAACATCAGGGCTGCCGGCACGTAGAGCAGAACCGTGCGCACCGTGCCCCGGAACCAGTGCCGCGGTTCCGGAAATACCAGGCAGAAATGCAGAAACACGGTGGGCGCCACCAGTCCCGCCACCAGATTTCCGAAATAGATTACCTTGTCGAAATTATTCAACTGGCCGGTGTAGTGAAAGCACAGGGAGACGAAACTCGCCAGGCAGAGAATATAAAAGTGCTGCGCCTTTTGCGCGCTGCTGCGCCGGAAGTAGACGAACAACCCGATGATCAGGTACGCGGTGCCAACCGCATACTGGTAGAGCAGTGCCCGGTCCAGAGGCTGTTCGGCCACCACCAGCATGGAGGTCAGTTCCACTCCGCGGCTTTGTACGTGGTACCTGGCCCGGCTCCACGCGCCGATCCTTACCAGAACTTTGGCCACATCGGTAGCGCGGTCGATCTTCACGCCGTCGATATCCAGCAGGCGGTCGCCCGGATGAATTCCGGCATTCCGGCCGGGGCTCGCCGGCTTCACGTACAAGGCTTCCACGCTTCCCTGGCGCTCTACCCAGATCACACCGTCTTCGGGCAGGCGGAAACGGTTCTGCTGTTGGAAGTTGATAAATGCGGACACACCGGCAGCTAGCGTAAGTATGGTAAGGATTGCGGTTGACAGTTGGAACTTGAGTTCCTGGAACATAGTGGCCGCCGGCGCCCGGTACGAGACAATAACCCGAAATCTCCGGAGCACGTTTGGTGCCGCGGTAGAATTTCAAATTCTACATCCAGATTATTTTATTTTTCTATCACTTACAAGCCGCTTCTTTAGGCGCTCTCCGGTTTTTGGGAGAAATGCACTATGCGGAAGTGTATCGCACCGTCTCACTCCCTGCGTCCGGCAGGCCGCCGCGCAACACTCCCCTTGGCCTGTACCTCCTTGTTCTACTATGATATAGGGGAAATGCCAGGCATCCCAATGGCAGTTCTAGAACCTACCGTGAATGCCAGGGGAATGCTGTACACTAGAAGATCGATGACTGGCATTTGGCGTGTCTACGAGAATTGCCGGCCGTATTATGGGTCGAGGAAGTCTTTAGAGGTACATTCATGAGAACGCCGATCCTCTCGGTTGTTTTTGCGGCTATTCTATCTGCCGCACCCCAACAGGATCCCTCCAAACAGGCGTCCGGGCAGCCCCAGCAGAAACCTCCAGATCCTCCACTTTCCGTGCTCTGCGCCCCCGCTACCACCTTTCAACTTGGCGTTGCCTACAACTCCGCTGTGATCGCTTCGGGCGGGACCGGCGTGTACCGGTTTGCCGTCAGCGGCGCTTTGCCACCCGGCATCGGGCTGGACACGACCACCGGGACCATTAGCGGTACGCCTAACGTGGACGGCACCTTTTCCTACACGGTTCAGGTGACCGATTCGGCGGGCGCGATTGCCACTACAGGAAGCACGCCCTGCACCCTGCAACTTCCGGCTGCACCCGCTGCCGCGAAGCGCGCCGGCGGCTTCCGCCGCGCCGGCGCCCGACCCGGTAGCCAAAACTCCGGCGGAAACCACCTCGGTGACCAAGCCCCCGGTACTCACGCCTCCGGAGATCGATCCGGCGGCAATGGCAGCCGCACCGCGGGATAAGGCCATCGCACAGGCAGCCCAGGGGAGCCCGCAGGACGACCATCCCTTCATTCTGGGCGCCGAAGACCAGATCACCGTGCTGGTCTATGGCAGCCCCGAATTCAGCGGACAACATATGATCCGTCCCGACGGCAAGATCACCATGCCGTTCCTCGGCGACGTAGTAGCCACCGGGATCACGCCCTCCGAGCTTAGCTTCTCCATTAAGGACAAACTTAAGAAGTACATCGTGGACCCGGACGTTAGCGTTTCGGTGAGCGCGGTCAACAGTAAGCGTTATTACATACAGGGAGAAGTCAACCGTACCGGTGAATACAAACTGCTGGTGCCGACCAAGGTTTTGGAAGCGCTGGTGAATGCCGGGGGCTTTAAAGACTTTGCCAATCAGAAGAAAATAGTCATCATGCGGACGAGCGGCGAACGCCTGAATTTCAACTACAAAGAAGTCATCAAGGGCAAGAACATGGACCAGAACATCTACCTGAAGCCGGGAGACATCATCATCGTCCACTAGGACGGATCCGGCAATTCTTCCAGTTCACCGGCAGAGATCAAAGCTATGGCAGCAGCAACAAATTTCGTGACCGTTACCCGGCGTCCTCCCGATGTCGAAGACTATATCGACATGCTGCGCCGCTACCGCTCGTGGCTGATCGGGCCGATGTTCGCCGGCCTGGTCATCGCGGTGGTGGTGGCTTTCTTGTGGCCCGATACCTACGTGTCGCAGGCGGTAATGCGCATCACGCCGCAGCAGATTTCCGACCGCCTGGTGCCCACTGTGGTCAACATGCAGATGCAGCAGCGCCTGGAGCAGATGCGGCAGGAGATCCTCAGCCGCGGCAGTCTCTCGGAGCTGATCCAGCGGCCTTCGCTGGACCTGTACCGCAAGGAGCGCCAGCGCTATCCCATGGAAGACATCGTCCAGGATATGCGCAATAAGGCCATACGGATCCAGACCGTCGACGTGGGCGGCGCGGGACGCGTGGCTTCGGCTTTCACCATCTCGTTTTCCTACCCCGACCGTTTTAAGGCGCAGGCCGTGGTCCGCGAACTGGTCACCAAGTTCACCGAACAGAACGTCACCGTACAGCGCAACCAGGCGAACCTCACCTCCCAATTCCTCAGCGACGAAATGAAGCAGGCCAAGGACCGTATGGATAGCCTGGAACACGCGCTGATGGAAGTTCAAGTCGCAGAACATGGGACGCCTGCCGGAACAATTTCAGGCAAACGTAGCACAGTTGAACACGTATCAGATGATGGTGTCGCAGGCCAACGAGAGTCTGAGCCGCCTGCAGCAACAAAAGCTCCAGCTCGAAACCCAGCTCCAGAATAACAACACCAACATCAACTACTACAATTCCATCCTCGAGGATCAGGTCACCGTCGGCGGCACCACGCAGGTCCGCAACGAGATGCTCAACCAGCTCAACCAGAGGATCATGAATCTGCAGTCGGAGATCGCGGCGCTGACCGAGCAGTTGACCCCCAATCACCCCACCATCAAGCGGGCCCAGGCGAGCCTGGCGGCTCTCGAGAAGAAACGCCAGGAGGCCGAAAGGGAAGACCTGGAAAAGATGGCGGCCACTCCCACCACCGGTCCGACGGTGAAGCGGGTTCCCAATCAACAGGCATTTCGCGCGGTTCAGGATCTCACCGCATCCAACAACATGCTGAAGACGGAGATGCAGAACCTGAATCTGCAGATGGACGAGAAGGTCAAACAGATCCAGGAGCTGAACCGCAATATCGCCGCCTACCAGGCGCGCGTCGAAGGCAGTCCGCAGTTGGAAGGGCAGTACATCGCACTGACGCGGGATCTCTCGCTGGCCAAGCAGAGCTACGAAGACCTGCACCGTAAGACCGAAGTCTCCGATACCGCCAAAGACCTGGAAGAGCACAAGGCGGGTGAGAACCTGGAAGTGCTGGATGCGGCGAGCGACCCGCAGGCGCCAGCCGAACCCAACCGCCTGCAGATCGCGGCAATGGGAACCGGCCTCGGCCTGATGTTGGGAATCGTCCTGGCGGGCGCCAAGGAGATGAAGAACACCTCCTTGAAGAATCTGAAGGACGTTCGTGCCTATACGAACCTGCCGGTGTTGAGCAGCATTCCACTGCTCGAGAACGCGCTGCTGGTGCGGCGTAAACGGCGTCTTTTGTGGCTGGCCTGGTCCAGCGCGATTATTTTCGGCTCCATCGCGATGAGCGCTGCGGCCTACTACTACTACTTTGGCCACGGTACATAAACGGATGACCGGGATCGCCAAACGCGCCGCGCAGGGGAGAATCCATGAGTAGAGTTCACGATGCATTGAGACGGGCGGAGCTGGGCGGCATGATGCCGCCCGAGGAGCCGCCCGTGGTTCCCGCCGAGGTGATGCCGGTCAATCCCGACCTGCGCCCGCCGGAAACAGGATTGAACGGCGCGGCATTGAATGGCGGGGCCGCGGCCGCCGCCATGGCTCCGTTGCGGCTCAACATCCATCCCAGCATGCTGGGCGAGGTACAGGTGGTGCCGTTTTCGCCCGCCCCCGAATCGCACCTGCTGGATCTCAACAACTCCCACGAAACTCCGGCGGAGGAGTTCCGCACGCTGCGCACCCGTCTCAACCATCTGCAGTCGCTGCAGCCGCTGCACACCATCGTGGTCACCAGCCCTTCGCCCGCCGAGGGCAAGACGTTTACCGCCGTGAACCTGGCGCTGGCCCAATCCCACCTGGCGGAGAGTTCGGTGCTGCTGGGCGATTTCGATCTGCGCCGCCCCATCGTACACAACCTGTTTCAGATCGACCGCGCTCCCGGGCTGAGCGATTTCCTCACCGGACAGTGCACCTTCGCGCAGGCCATCCGCCGCGTGGAGGCCATGAATCTTTATCTGCTGCCCGCCGGCTCGCCGGTCAAGAACCCGCTGGAACTGCTCAACATGCGGCAGGCCAAGCTGCTCTTCGAGGAGCTGCCGCGCAGCTTCAACTGGGCCGTCTTCGATACGCCGCCGCTGTTGTTCTCGGCCGACGCCAACCTGCTGTCCACCATGGCCGACGGCACCATTCTGGTGGTGAAGATCGGCTCCACGACGTTCGACAACGTGACCCGCGCCATGCAGTCGCTCTGCGAGAACAACGTGCTGGGGATCGTGGCCAACGGCGCGCGCGCATCGGAACTCTACAGCAAGTACACCTACTACTATTCCAAGGCCGAATAGCCGGACAGCAGTCCGCCGGGATGCACCATGCGGCGCAAAACCCCGGTGGGATAAGGCTATCGTTATAAGGTCGTCCGCGGGGCTACAATGGAATTTAGCAAATGAAGCGCATTCCTGTTGTCCTTGCCGCGGTTGCCGCCGCTCTCTCTCTCGCTTCGTGCAAACATTCGCCGCCAGCCAACGTCGCGGCTGAAGTGAACGGGCACGCCATCACGCTTGCCGAACTGGATAAGACCTATCAATCCAACGCACAGCAGGCCGAAGGCGCCACCGAAGATCAGATCATGGCGCAGAAGATCGATCTGCTCTCCAGCATGATCACGCAGGAAATCATGCTGCAGCGCGCCGAGAAACTGGGCCTCGCGGCAATCGACGCCGACGTGGAAGCGGAAATCTCCAAAATGCGCGCGCCCTACACCAAGGAAGAGTTCGATAAGCAGCTCGCCGCGCAGCACATGACGCTCAACGATCTGAAGGCCAAGGTGCGCAGCAAGTTGACCGTGGACAAGCTGGTCAACAAAGAGATCACCTCCAAAATCACCATCACCGACGCCGACATCACGAATTTCTATAACGCCAACAAGGCCAGTTTCAACCCGCCCGAGCCCACCACCCACATGGCGCAGATTCTGGTGACGCCCATCCCCGATCCGAATGTGCGCAATCTGAAGAACAGCAAGGCGCAGAACGAGAAGGAGGCGCGGGCCAAAATCGAAGGGCTCGCCGCCCAACTGCGGCAGGGCGTGGATTTCGGCACGCTGGCGCAGAACTACTCGGAAGACGCGAATTCGGCGCCCAATGGCGGCGATATGGGGTTTGTGCGCGAGAGCGATCTGGAGCGCGTCAATCCGGAGCTGCGCAAGATGGTGCTCTCGCTGCCGCAAGGCGGCGTCTCGCCGATCATCCCCACCCCGGAAGGCTTCCGCATCCTCAAGGTGATCACGCGGGAACCGGCCGGCCAGCGCGAATTGAACGATCCGCGGGTGCAGCAGAATATCCGCGACATGCTGCTCAACAGCAAGGACCAACTGCTGCGCGCGGCCTACTATGAGACCGCGCGCAACGGCGCCAAGATCGAGAATTACCTGGCGCGCAGCGTTTTGGAAAACGCCGGCAAAGGCAAGTAAGACGACGTCGCTGGATTGCCGCTCAAACCTCTCGTAACGCTTCCAGAGGATCCACTCGCGTGGCCCACCGCGCCGGCAGATAGCAGGCCAGCAGCGCGACCGCCGACAAGATGAGAGCAGCGCCCGCGACGCTCAACGGATCGCTCGCGCCTATGCCGAACAGCATGCCTGCTCAGCAGGCGTCCAACCGCCAGCGCGGCCACGAATCCGATCATCACCCCGGCCATCACCAGCGACATTCCCTCGCTCAGAATCATACGCAGCACGCTTGCCCGCGTTGCCCCCAGCGCCATGCGCAGGCCGATCTCACGCTTGCGCCGGTTCACCGAATAAGCCAGCACGCCGTACAGGCCGATACTCGCCAGGCCCAACGCCAATAGCCCGAAGGTGGTCAACAGGCCCACGCCCATCCTGGCCTGGAATAGTCCGCCATCGATGACCTCGCTTCCCGTCCGCGTGCCGAAGACGAGAACTTGCGGTCCAGCGGCGCGCAGCTCGCGATCCACGGGCGCCAGGAGCTCCCGCGGATTGCCCTTGCTGCGCACGTACAGAACCATCGTTTCCGAATCGTTCTGCGCCAGCGGAACATAAGCACACGGCTGCGGCGGCTCGCCCCAGGCGGTATAGTTGGCCGTTCGCGCCACTCCCACCACCTGACGCATCACCTTCTCGCCTGGCAGTTGAATGCGTTTTCCCAGCGCGCCGGAAGGCCAGTAATCGTGCGCCATCTTCTCGTTCACGATGGCAACCGGCAGTGACGTCTCGCGGTCGGCATCGGTGAAGTCGCGGCCATTCTCAATTGCCACTCCGGCGGTCTCGAAATAGTTCACGTCGATGGTGTTGACCACCACGCGGATCTGGTCCGTGCGCGATCTCTGTTGCCGTCCTTCCACCTGAAATCCGGTGACGGCTCTCGCCCACAGTGGCATATTGGAGGACCACGAGACGGACTGCACACCTGCAACGCCCTGTACGCGGTTCCGGACTTCGCGGTAGTAGGCGCGGGACTGCGGCTTGCCGTATCCGGCCTGTCCGGGATTGGTCGGGAAGACGGCGAGCTGCGCCGTCTGGAAGCCCGGGTCCATCTGATACGCCCGCCCGATGCTGCGCAGGAAAAGCGCCGCGGTCACCAGCAGCAGGAAGGAAAATGCTACCTGGCCCACCAGCAGCGCGTTGGCGACGGTAACCCGGCGGCGGCTCCTGCCCGCCGTGCGCGCCGATTCCTTCAGGCCCTCCGCGACATTCGCACGCGATGCTTTGAAGGCCGGGATGGCGCCGAACAGGAAGCCGGTCGCCAGCGACACAATCAGCGTAAAGACGAAGACTGTCGGCATCCAGCTTCGGCGTGGGGAAGTTGGCGGACCCCGGCAGTTGTCCGAACAGGACCTGGAGTCCCGCCTCCGCGAGGAATAGTCCGGCAACTCCGCTCAGAAGGCCGAGCAGGACGCTTTCCGTCAGAAGCTGGCGCACCAGCCTGCCGCGGCTGGCTCCCATTGCCAGGCGGACGGCCATCTCCTGATGCCGCGCCGCCGAGCGGGCCAGCAGCAGATTCGCCACATTCGAACAGGCGATCAGCAACACGATTCCGACCACAATCAGCAGCGCCGCGCTGGCGAACAGCATCGGGCTGGTGCTGGCGCCGCCGGGGAGAAGGACTTCGCGAAGCGGCCGGACGGTCGCGGTGTGAACCTCGGCGGCGGCCGGATAGGATCGCGCAAGGGCCGATGCCAGGGTGGCGATGTTGGCCCGTGCCTGCGCCCGTGTGACGTGCGGCTTGAGCCGGCCGATGCCGAAAAAGGCCGCCTTGCCGCGGTCGGTCAACACATTCTCCATCGAGTTCGGAAACATGCGCTCCGCCATCGCCGCCGGCACCCAGAGATCGGGACCGAAGATGGCGGTAACGCCGATGAAATGCGGGGGAGCGATACCGATCACGGTCACGGCGACATTGTTGACCTCCAGCTCGCGGCCCACGACGTCCTCCGCTCCGCCGAAGCGCTTCTGCCACGCGGCATAGTTGAGAATCGCGACCGGGTGGGCGCCCGGAGCGGCGTCCTCCTCGGGAGCGAAGAAGCGTCCCCGCGCCGGACTGATGCCTAACGTCGTGAAGTAGTTGGCCGTCACCAGTTCCCCGAAGACCGCTTCCGACGCACCATGATTCAGCCAGGTCATGCCGCGGGCGGAACTGTAGCCCGCCAGCGAGTCGAAGACTTCATTGCGAGACTGATAGTCCTGCAGGTCGGCATACGAGACGGGGAAGATGGAGCCGGAGTTCGCCGTGTTCCGCGATTCGCCCGCGGTGAGCGCCGCCAGTCGTTCGGGATTCCGCACCGGCAGGGGATTCAACACGACGGTATTGATCAGCGTGAAGACCGTCGTGTTAGCGCCGATTCCGAGCGCCAGCGTCAGCACCACGAAGAGCACGAAGACCGGGTTTTTCCGCATGCTCCGCAGCGCATAACGGAAGTCCTTCCAAAGACCTTCCACGAAATTGCCGGACGAAGACTCGCCGGCGCGAACCGCGTCATATTTCGGCATGAGTTGATTCCTTTCCAATCCCGCACGCAGCGGGTATAGATCGTCGAGCTCGGCTATGGTTTTCCGGTAGGCTGCTGCAGCGCTCGCCCCTCCGCTGCGCAGTTCGTCGAAGAGATCTTCCAGGTGCTGGGCCACCTCTTCCACCAGATCGGACTCGGCGGCGGCTGCCAGATTCAGGGGTTGGAGACGCTGCCGGACGAGATTCCTCCAGTCAGGCATGTTCGATCCCCGTAATGCGGCTGATCAGGGCGACGAAGTCCTGCCAGCTCTTCTGTTTGGAGCGAAGGACTTTGCGCCCTTCCGGCGTCAGGCTGTAGTAGCGCCGGCGGCGCTGCTCCGCCTTTTCCACCCAGAGGCCCTCGATCCAACCCAGTTTCTCCAACCGGTGCAGCAGGGGATAGAGCGAGGTCACGTGGTATCGCAGGGCCCCGCCGGAGCGGAGTTGAATCAGC
The DNA here is from genome assembly GCA_963792055.1 of uncultured Solibacteraceae bacterium. GTDB lineage: Bacteria > Acidobacteriota > Terriglobia > Bryobacterales > Bryobacteraceae > Solibacter. The sequence continues at coordinate 231,023 of CAWBUV010000004.1, forward strand.
TTCGAAACGTCATACCCGTGGCGAGGCTGATCTTCGAGCAGAGACAGGACCAGAAGCTCGGCGCTGCCTTTTTTCCATTCGGGATCTGTCGTGTCCATAGTGTTCGGTCCCATATATGGGATTAAACAACAAGGACGGTGCTGGGGCGGAATTGTTAGCGGGGATTGAAGAGGGCCTAAAAGGACCTAACGGAGGCGGCCCATCTCGTAGACGTAGATGGTGTGTTCCATCCTGCCGTCCTTGACGCGAACCACATCGGCGGCCTTCCAGCCGCGAATGGGAAATTCATTGGAGACGACGCGGGCGCCGATCTTGAGCTGCTTTTCCAGATTGGGCCGCAGACGATCGTTGGAGTTGGTGAGGAACCACATGGTGACGACGTCCGCCGGGCTGAGGTCCACGCGGAGGGCGCTGCCTTCCACGATGGTGACGCGGTCGGCAGAGTCCGAGGCTCAGGATGCGTTCGCGGGCTTTACGGACCAGGTCGGGCATCAGTTCCACGCCCACCGCGCGCACACCGAAATGCTGCGCCGCGGTGATGACGACCCGTCCATCGCCGCTGCCCAGATCGTAAACGCATCTCGCCGGCTTTGACATGTCCGGCCTCCAGCATTCGATCCACCAGGAATTGCGGAGTGGGGATGGCCGGGCCCAGGTTCTCAGCCGCCCCGAACTTCTGGGCGGAGGCCGGGAACGGCAGCCGACGCGATAGCGAACACAACGAAAAAGAACCCGCATGCTTTATCTGACGGGTGCAACCGCACTCGCGGTTGCCGTCTTTCCGAACTTTGATTTTACAATACGGCCGATGATCTCGCGTCCAGGCGAAAAACAGGTCGCGCGGGCGGCTGATGGTGAACTCCGCGCCCTTTGAGGGTCTTGACCGCCGAGCCGATGGCGTCGCGCCACGGGATTGGCCTGCGGGTTCAGGTTGTAGTTCATGTAGAAGACCGGGAACTTCAGGTCGCCGACTTCCTTGAAGGATTCCTGCGGCAGACCGCCCTCCACCGTGACTTTCGGACCGGCGATGATCACCGCGTCCGGCTGATCCTTGCCGTCTCTGATCTCCTGGGTGATGAAATTGGTGAGGAATTCGGCATCGCCGTGCTTCTGCGCCAGGCGCTTGAGATCCACCGTGCCCGAGATTGAGGGATGCGGAGCGCTTCGCCGAGGGCGGGGAAATCGATCTGCGACGCCGCTTCCTGGCGGTAGATCACGCGCTGCTCCTGCATGTTGAAGGCGACGATGGAGAAGCGGGTGATGCGCGGTTCCCGCGCCATGTTGCGCAGGATGGAAATCAGGGCGCGCGTATCGAGCGGCTGCAGGGTGGCGGAAAGCGAATCCTGCGGCGCGAAATTGATCATCACCTTGACATTGAGCGGGTCGGCCGCTGCTTCGCGCGGCGACTGCGGGCTCTTCCTTGAACGGTTCGGTATCGGCAGGCATGCACGGCGCTGGCCGCGATGTCGAGCGCGATCTGCTTGTCCTTGGCGGGCAGCGTGGCGTCGACTGTCCCAATTGAAGGAGCAGACGCGTTCGCTGCGGTCGCGCATCAGCCAGTCGACGTGGTATTTGCCCTCACCCACATCGAAGGCGCCGGAGAGGACGGCGTTACCGCCGGCGTCGGCATCGATCATGGGTACGTTCCAGCGCTGCGAAAAATAGACCGCGTCGTCGGGCTTTTGATCGGGTGCGACGCGGAAGACCATGGTGAGCATGTTGTCGCTGCCGGCGAGATCTTTGAGCGGGATACTGACGTCGTAGCCGGCGTGGAATTTGAGGTCGAAACCGAGGACGGGCTTGACCGGAGTGACCGTGCAGGGAACGTCCTTGCGGACCTCCCTTGCTTCCAGGATGGCCGCATCGGAAGTGAAGAGCCTCACCGCGCCGCCGGGGCCGGCGGCCGGCATGAGCACCTGCGCGGAAAGACAACCGCTAGTCACCATGCATGCACAAGCAAGGAACTCCGCTTTCCCCACGAGTCCGTTACGAGAGAGTCTGGGTACCATCACCATTTTCGGGCAGCACCTTCGCTACCAATGTTTCAATCACACGGTAGCTCTGTTTAAGGTATTATGCCGCAAATTATTCCGGCTGTAACTCGTAAAACACGATTCAGTCGTAAAAAAGTACTACCCCAAAAGTTACAGGCGCCGGCGTGCGTGGCGGCGTGGTTCTGCAAGAATTGCTGCCGGGCCATGCAGCAGCGTGCGTTTTTTTCTCTCAGGCCAGCGCGGCGCGGCGCTTACACGACAACGCGAGACGTAGGCGGCGCCTTCGGGCGCGGGTTCGCTCTGCGAGTCCGACTGAATGTCGTCCAGCATGCTGACGGCGTGCATGCAATCGGCAGGGAAGCCGTAAGCTTGCAGAGCGCTGCGGACTTCGACGAGGCGGCCTTCGTAGGCCGGGAATTCCACCAGTGTGATGGATTCGGTCTGCTCGCGCCCGTCGGCGTAGCGGTAGATCAGGGCAGCATCGTGATAGATCTGCGGATTAATCGGGAAACTCACCTGGGCGAGTGCCTCAAGCAGGGATTCCAGACAGTGCGGCTCCGCGTGAATCGACACGGAAACCAAAGCTCCTTCGGCAGTCGAAAGCGAAGGAGCAAGCGGCGGTGTTTTGGGCCAGACGCTCATTAAATCCTCCAGCATCCGGCGATGGGGGCCTGTACGCACAACAAAAAACCCTGGAGCCGAAAGGCGCCAGGGTCGAAATGTTTTTGAACAGACCGACTCGCCTTTAGCACTTTTTTTCGTGGTTGCAATTAGCAGGGCTCAACGGACCCTAAATCATTCCACGTCATCTTCAGACTATCACCGGAACACACGGGCAGGCAAGCGTTTTAATGTACAATCCCCTTGATGAGATACGCCTTGCTCATATGCGCGCTGGGGTTCGGCACCGGGTGCGCGGTACGGTACCCGCTGGTGTTGCCGATGCGCGAACAGCAGTTTCGCAGTCACGACCAGCCGGCGGCGCTGCCCTTGTCGGCGGAGGCGCGCGCGGAAGTGGCGAACTTTCTGGAGCATGGCGGCAATCGCTTCGGACGCAACGCTGTGCCGGACAAACAGGCGGAAGGTCACAAACAGATCCTCGATGCGCTGGCGGATGCGGGCAACCTGAAGATCCGCGCGGACCTGGCGACGTCGGACTTTTGCGCGATCGCGGCGCAGCTTTGCCAGGCAGCGCCGATTTTTCGGAAGCGGACTGCGGTGACGCAGGTGATTGATGCGCGCAGCCGGGCGCCGGAGGTCCCGGACCCGATTGCGGTTTGCGACGACGAATACTGCTGGGTCTTCCGGCAGGCGGCGAACCAGTTGACGCAGCTTGTCGTGATGCGCAGCGTTTGGAGGGCGAAGCCGTGAGCCTGCATACCGACCTGCTGCGGCGATTGCAGTCCGCGGCCCGCGTGCAGTTGGTGGCGCGCCTGACGGACGACCGGATGAATTTTCCGCAGACCAACGAGCTGCACGTGTTTATTCCGGACCTGCACCTGATTACCGCCGCGCGCCGTTTGGAAGGCGGCTACCAGTACGGTACGAACCATCCCGAATTGCTCGAAGCGGTTGTTGGGCAATTGCAGGTACTGAAAACGGACGCCGCACCGGCGGGCGAAGTGGTGGTGTACCAGATCGGCGACCTGTTCGACCTCTGGCGGCAGGTGGACGGGCTGGATCCGAACGCCAACGCGGCATCGGCGATACAGAACGATCACGCCAGTCTGTTGAAGGCGTTGCGCGATCCGGATCTCAACGCACAGTTCCTGCTGGGCAACCACGATTACGATCTGTACCGCTTCCCGAATTTCGACGCGTGGCAGCGGTCCTATGTGCTGGCGCCCTCGGTGATGCTGCTGCACGGCGATGTGTTCGATTGGGTGGAGAGGCTGCCCGACGAGTTGCAGAATCTGGCGCTGTTCCTGTTTACGAAGAACCCCGTGGGCACCGCCGATCTGGAGAAGATGCGGCCGCTGAACAACAAGCGCCGGGCCGGGCGGAAGTTCAAGAACTTCATCCAGAATCAGGCTCCCGCGCCGACCGGGAAGTGGCGCGAGCCGGCCGATGATGACGGGCGGAACTGGAACGTGCAAGTGGAGGGCACGGCTCCCCGGGAGATGCTGCTTTACCTGGACGAAGCGCGGCAAAAATGCGCCGAGGCCAACGGCAAGTTCGGCAGCTCGCTGAATGTGGCGGTGATCGGACATACACACCATGCGCGAATCGCGGTACACGATGGCGCGGATGGGTTCTTCGCGCTGATGGATTGCGGCGCATGGATTGAGAACTGCAGTACGGCGGACGACCCCACGCCGCAGGCGAACGCCCAGATCGCTGCGCTCAGCGGGAACGAGGCGCGGATCTACCAATTGTCGCCGCTCGAGTGAGACTCAAAGGCCGGACAGGCGGCCTGTGGTACGGGAAGAACCGGAGCTACGGAGCGAATCTCCGCCAGGGTGAAGGGCCGGGAACAGAACTCGCTTCCTGTGGGGGTCCGTACACGGAAGAGGAACTGGCGAGGCCCGGAATCGGAAGGGAGCCAGAGCACGCTGTACTTTCGGGTGGATTGATCCGCTTCGGACAGCACGGTGAGGAAGTTGAAGCCTCGATCGGTGTCCAATTTCCGCCAAGTTTGTTCATTTACGTAGATGGCGATCTGGCGTTGTTCGGAATGCCAGTCGCCTGCGGGAGCTTCGTTCCACTCGAAGCGCGGGATGCGGGATTCCATGCGGCGCAGTTCTCGCGGGATGAAGGGCTCCAGATCTTCGTCCACCATGTTGCGCTTGCGGCGTACCAGTAGCGATTCCAAAACGAACCCAATTTTGCGTCGCGGACCCGGGGCAAATCTTTGCGCGGAAATGGTTTCGCCGGATGGCGGATCGCCCCGGCCGGCAGCCGTCAGGGAGAGGAGGCGGGCGAGTCCGGCGGCCTGTCCCGGGCCGAGCAGGGTGGAAGCGCCCTCGTACTGCTGCAGCCCGTATTCCGGCGCGGAGGCGGTGTAGCCGATGTATTCATTGGCGAGACCTAAGATGGCGTCGGCGCCGGCGGCCTGACGGATGGCGTAGCCGGCAGCGGTGGTGGCCTCCACGGGAATCGCGGCGAGCGTAAATTCCCCCAGCCGTGCCCAGGTGACCGGGACCAGGGCGGGGAAGATGGCGCGTGACACAAAGCGGGAGGGCCGCACGAATCGGACGGCGCGCGCGAGCGCGCTGCTATCGAGCGCTTCCATCGCGCCGGCGAGCGGTCCGTCCAGGGCGGGCTCTTTCACGCCGTGCTCGCCCGAGGGCTCCGATTTACGCGCTTCGGGCCGCCATCCATAGTTGTAGAAGATGGTGCGGCCATCCTCGGCTCCGCCGAACTCTGCTGCGCCCGACATGGGCTTTTCGGCAAAGCCAACGCCATCGGTATCGCGCCAGTGGTTGGAGACGACCTTGCGGCGCACTTCGATTCGCGGATCCGCGTCGGCGTGAAACTTTCCGCGATCGAGAAGAGCGGTGGCAGCCGCGGCGAGCCGGCCGCCGAGACGCAGGGCATCGTCGCGATCCTGGGCGAGCCAGTCGGGTGAGATGTCGCCTTCGGCGCCGTTGAAGAAACCGGCGACGGGTACGCGTTGCTTTTCCAGCGTGGCGCAGGCGATACCGGCCAGATCGCTGGAGTAAAGGTCGGCGTCGTGGGTGATGGCGGTGGGATGAACGGCGTAGAAGAGCAGCAGACCGCGGGGAGCGCCGTCGCGCACGATCTCGATCATTTGGAGAGTGGGGTCGGTTGCCAGATATCGGGGGCATGCATGGGTTCCGCCGTCCGGACAGGATGCGCCGAGAGCGAGGCTGCGCTCCAGAATGCTGGTACGAAGGGCTTCCGGGTTGGCGAAGAATGGTGCGATGGCGCGATTACGCTGGATGCCGGGGGCGCTTCCCTGATAGAAGCGCAATTCCTGGGGGAGGGCGGCATGGGAGCGGGCATCGGCGATGGAGTCCACGATGGCTCCAGCGATGCGGCCGGCCAGGAAATCGAGGAGTTCGGGGTCGAAATCGGGCAGGGGTCCGGCGAAGGAGTTGTAGATTTCGGCGGAAGCGAAATTGGCGGGTCCGTGATGGGTGTGGGTGGCGGCGAGTACCAGCTCATGCGGTTCGAGTCGCTGGCTGCGGTTGACGGAAGCGAGAACTTTGGCGTGCAGGCCGGCGGGAATGGCGAACAGTTCGGCGGAGACGAGCGCCAGGCGGTGGCCGCGGCCATCGTCGAAGTAGAAGGAGCGGGCGTAGAGACGGGTCCAGTAGCCGCGAGCGACGCGGCCGGCGAGGCCGTGACCACCCATGGGGATGCCGGGCGGCGGGGTGATCTCGCCGGCGGCGCGCGCCGAAGATAGAGCGGCCGGTTTCAGCGGCCGGAGGAGTGCAGGCGATAGGCAGGGATGGTGATCCGGCAAGGGGCACAGCCGGCGAGTAGCCAGGCGAGTAACATCGCCGGCAGACTGAGGGGGATTTGCGGTCTAATGGAAGTGGACATGTGGGAAACGGGGCTGGATAGAGAGCCTCTCTTTCAACATGCCATGCAGCTCTTTCGGAACAGACGGGTAGAGAGCACGGCTGGATCGGGTTTAAGTATGTCGATATCAGTTGAACTACGACTATTAAATGTTGGTGTGACTGGAGAGGGCTGCGGCGTATGGTAGGCTCTAAAGAACCCCGGAGGGTAATCATATGAGAGCGCTAACCATTCGCAGAATTGTCTGCGGTGCGCTGCTGGCTGGAGGACTTTATGCCCAAGCCCAGCAACCACCCAAGACGCATTTGAAGGAAGGCGACATGGCCCCGGACTTCACGCTCACCGCCACCACGGGCGGCAAAGTCACGCTGAGCGATTTCCGCGGCAAGAGCAATGTCGTCCTGGCCTTCTTTCCGGCCGCCTTTACCGGTGGCTGAACGAAGGAAATGCTGGCGTACCAGTCTGGTATCGCAAAATTTGACGCATCAGAAACCAAGGTTTTTGGAATCAGTACCGACAACACCCCTTCCCAAAAAGAATTCGCCGCCAAGATCAACGTGCAGTTCCCCCTGCTCAGCGATTTCGCCAAGCGTAAGGTATCCACCGATTATGGTGTTTTGCTGGTGGAGTCCGGTGTGGCGAACCGATCGACATTCGTGATCGATAAGGAAGGGAAGATCGTCTACATCGAGCAGGGAAACACGGCGATCGATCCGACGGGGGCGGAAACGGCATGCAGCCGCGCAGCGCATAAGAAGTAGCATCAGCCCGGGAGCGATTTCGGTAATTTCCAGCTCCAGAATCGCGCCGCATTTGCCGCAGACCAGGCCGCCGTCTTCCGTCATGTAGACGGCGTTCGAAGTACATTTGGCGCATTCGGCGGTGGGGTCTGTGGCATCCGGCAGTGGATCCGGCGGGACGATGCCGGTGACGGTGCCGCCCTTCAGCGTAGTGGCCGGTTCGAAGGTGGTTCCGCAATCGGCGCACACATGGTTGTAGCAGCAGTTGGGCGTACAACTGTAGAACACGTCGGCGGAGCCGCACTGCGGGCAGGCGATAGCCAGTTTGCGGGTCTGCATTACTGTTTGGGACCGGCTTCTTTGGGAGCGATAGGCGGTTTGGCCGTCTCGGCGAACTCGGGGTCGATGACGATTTTGGTTTTGGCCTTGAGATCCGCCAGCGACTTGCGACTGGCTTCGTTTTCCAGATTTTTTTCCAGTTCCGGCCGTAATTCCTCGAAGCTCCGGGTGGGCTTTTTCTCGTCCACCCGGATGATGTGATAGCCGTACGCCGTCTTCACCGGTTGGCTGAATTCTCCAACGGACAATCCAAAGACGGCATCCTCGAATGAGGGTACGATCTGGCCGCGCTTGAGGAATCCGAGATCGCCGCCCTTCGCGCTGCTGCCTCCGTCATTGGATTCGGCGCGCGCCAGCGCCGCAAAGTCCGCCACCGTCTACGATCTTCTGCCGGATCTCCTGTGCCTTGGCCAGGGCCTCGGCATCGCTCAGATCTTTCTGTCCCGGATTCAGCGGGAGAGGAGAGCCTTGCGCGCGAATCAGAATGTGGTGCGCGTGCACCTGCTCGTACTCGGTTTTGTGGGCGTCGTAGTATGCCTTCAAAAAGGCTTCGTCGCCCGGCGCCTTGCTCCGTATGTCCGCGTCGGCAAGCTTGGCGAGGATGCTGGCGGCAGCGTACATGAGCTGGCTCTTGAAGGATTCGGTTTCGGTCAGCTTGCGGCGCTCGCCTTCGCCCGAGAGCAGAAGGATGCGGACCACCTGGTCGATGAACTGGTTGCGCCCCGGGCCATTGGCGTAGACGCGCTGGTTATCGGGATAAGCTTCCAGAATCTTTTCCACCTGGCCGGCAGTGAGTTTGGTGTCTCCCACCTGGATGACCACGCGGTCCGGCGGAAGCACCGGCGGAGCAATGACCTGCAGCGGCATGGTGATGCCTTCGGGCCCGGCGACGCTGGGGCCTTCGGCGCCCGTGGCGGGCGCAACGGGAGTGGCCTGCAAAGGAGGTTTCGGGGGCGGCGCGACGGGCGTTTGGGCCGCCAGGCGCAGAGCTGCCGCCAGGAGGGGAAGAATCCGGGAAAACCTCATAGTGATCATGATATCAAGGGGCGCCGATTGGATCAGGTTGCGGGTTCGATGATCGCGCGCATGGAGCCTTTGGAGCGCGGCAGGCGCCAGTCCGGCCCATAGGCATGGATCTGGTCGCGGGCGAATTCGGCCTCACGAAGTTCGCAGGTGATCAGCACGGTGCGTCCCGCGCGGTCCACTTCTTCGGCATGCCGGTAGGCCTGATCCAGCGTGAAGATGAAGATCTTCTGCAGCATCTCGATGACGTAATCATACGTGTGATCGTTATCATCCAGAAGAACGACGCGGTAGAGGGGGACCAGTTGCTCCCGTTCCAGGATTTCGGCTTCGGGGGATAGCGAGGGTTCGCCATGGCAACATGGGGACCGTTGTAATCAGTATGCTCTATTGCGCGCCGCGCGACAACAGCATGGCTTTCAGAGTGTGGAAGATGATGTAGGTGTCGAGCGCCATGGACATGTTCTTGATGTAGTACAGGTCGTATTCCAGCTTGGTGATGGTGTCCTCGAGGGTGTCGCCGTACTTGTAGTTGATCTGCGCCCAACCGGTGATGCCGGGCCGCACGCAGTGGCGCTGCCGGTAGTAGGGAATCTGTTCGTTGAGCGCTTTGACGAATTCGGGCCGCTCGGGGCGGGGGCCGACCATCGACATTTCGCCGCTTGAGCACGTTGAAGAGCTGGGGCAATTCGTCGAAGCGGATGCGGCGGATGAGGCGGCCGACGGAGGTCACGCGCGGGTCGTCCTTCTGTGCCCAGACGGCGCCGGTGCCCGCTTCGGCATCGGCCCGCATGGAGCGGAATTTGTAGACGGTGAACAGCGCGCCGTCGAGGCCGACGCGCGTCTGGCGGTAGAGCACGGGTCCCGGGGAGGACAGGCGGACGGCGAGCGCGGTGAGCAGCATGATGGGAGACGAAACGATAATCCCGATCACGGCGACGAACACATTTGAGATTCGCTGGTACATAAGGTTTTGGGGGCGGGGCCCCAACTCACCGGAGAAGATGAACTGCGAGGGCCGGATTTCCTTCAGGCAGACGCGTCCGCAGACGCGCTCGTAGGTATTGGCGGCCTCTTCGATGACATTCCCGCCGAAGCGCAATTCGAGCAGTTCGCCCACCGGCATGCGATTGCGCCGTTCGAACATGCCGACCACGATGCGGTGGGGCTGGGTGGTGCGGACGATTTCGCGCAGCGAGTCCAGCGGCCCCAGGACTTACCGCCGGGCAGGGAGTGCCGGGCTGGTGCCGGTCGTCCACATAGCCGGCGACCTCGAGACCGGCTCTCCGGATGCTCGGTGATGTACTGGCCGATGTCTTCGAGCAGAGGGCTGCCGCCGACCAGTAGCAGGCGATCGCGGCCCACTACCTGAAGGGCGAAGGCGCTAAAGAGGACCCGCCAGAAAAATATGGCGACCACCGAGATGGCGCTGCCCACCACCATCACGCGGATGGGCACGCGCAGGTTGGCGTTGATGTAGGCGATCAGTCCCTGAGTGAGGAATGCCACACCCATTACCAGGCAGAGCTGCTGGATCAGAACGATCTGCGATTTGACATGAATCTTGGAATACAGATCGTGAAAATGCAGGCCCGAACAGAATGCTGAGACCACCAGGGCAATCCGCGAAGAGACCGCCATCGTAGAGCAGAAAAACGGTGGGATCGACTTCGAGGACAACATAGGTGGCGAAGATGAATGCCGAAGTTACCAGCAAAACTTCGGAGACCAACAGGGTCAGCGTGCCAACTGGAATGAAGACCTTGAACAGACGAATCATCGAGGGCCGGGTGTGCGAAAGGCGGTAAGGTTAATTATACTCGGGATTGCAGAGCCATCCCAACCATTAGACAACGATCGTGACCAAGACCATTTATCTCGATTATCACGCCACGACGCCGGTGGATCCGGCTGTCCTGGAGGCCATGCTGCCATATTTCGGGCCGAAATTCGGCAATGCGGCGAGCGGGACGCACAGCTTCGGATGGGAGGCCGAAGCAGCGGTGGAGGCGGCGCGCCGGCGGATCGCCGACCTGGCGGGCGCCGGCCCGCGCGAAATCGTGTTCACCAGCGGCGCGACGGAGTCGGACAATCTGGCGCTTGAAGGGCGTGGTGGCGGCCGCCGGCGCGCCGCGGCGCGCATCTGTGACCGTCGCCACCGAACACAAAGCGGTGCTGGACACGGCCAGCTACGCTGGAAGCGGCGGGCTGCCGCGTGACCGTCCTGCGTCCGCGGCGCGGACGGACTGGTGGATCTGGATCAATTGCGCGATGCGATCGGGCCGGAGACGCTCTTGGTGAGCGTGATGTACGCCAACAACGAAATCGGCGTGCTGCAGCCGGTGCGCGAGATCGGCGCGATCTGCCGCGAGAAGAACGTGCTGTTCCATTGCGACGCGGTGCAGGCCTTCGGCAAGATTCCGGTGAATGTGGATCGCTGACCAAATCGACTTGATGTCGGTGAGCGCGCACAAGATGTACGGGCCCAAGGGAGTGGGCGCGCTGTACGTGCGGCGGCAGAATCCGCGAGTCCGGCTGACGGCGCAGATGGATGGCGGCGGGCACGAAGGCGGCATGCGCTCCGGCACGTTGAACGTGCCGGGGATCGTGGGCTTCGGCGAGGCATGCGCGATGGCCGGCGCGCGAGATGGCGGAGGAATGCGCGCGGCATCGCGCGGCTTTGCGCGACCGGCTGATGCGCCAGTTGGAAGAGGGCCTCGACGGCTGTGCACGTTAACGGTTCGATGGAGCACCGGCTGGCCGGCAATCTCAATGTGAGTTTCGACGGCGTGGATGGCGATGCCCTGCTGGTGGCGCTGCCCGGACGTGGCGGTCTCCACGGGCAGCGCGTGCAATTCGCACGGCGGCGGCGGAAGCCACGTGCTGCGCGCCATCGGTCTGCCGCCGGAATGATGCAATCGGCGACCCGCTTCGGCTTGGGACGGTTCACCACGGGGGAAGAGGTGGACTACGCGGCAGGACGTGTGGTGGAGGCAGTGCGGAAGTTGCGCGAGCGCATTCCGGTGTGAGCGGCTCGGATACACTGAGAGGGAATGACGCGACAACTTGCCGTTCTGGCGTGTTTCGCCGTGACCGCGTTCGGACAGCGCGCGGATTCTCCGCTGGCTGCCGCCGCGCTCCAGTCGCAGGTGATCGATGCGGTGGCGCTCGATGCGTCGGGGAATCCGGTGACGGATCTCACGGCGAAGGATTTCGAAGTGGTCCGCGGCGGTGTTGCGCAGAAGATCACCAGCTTCACGTGGTTTGATACGCGCCTGCACACGGCGGTGTCGCGGGCTGATGGGGCGGAGCAGGTTCCGGCGCTCGATCTGTTGCCCGACGAGATCCGGCGCAACCTGGTGGTCGTGGTAGATGATTTGGGACTCTCGCCTGCCGGCATTCAAGCAGTGCGCACCATGCTCAAAACATTCGTCGCCGGTCCGATGGAAAGGGGCGACCATGTCGCCATCCTGTGCAGCAGCGGCGGCACGGGGATGCTGCAGCAACTGACCGGCGACGCGCGGACACTCACCAGCGCGATCGAGGGAATCCGCTATCTCGGCGGCGGTACGACCGCTGCGAGCGCGGCGCGGGCTTATTGGCTGACGCTGGGCTACGCATTGGAGGGAGTCCGATATTTGCCTGGCCGTAAGGCGATCGTGCTGTTCACTGAAAATCCCAGTGAACCGGGTCCGTGGGACCTGGTGAAGGGAGAGACTGCGCGAGCGGCACACGTTGCAGGGGCGGCGGTGTACGCGGTCGATCCGTTGGCGGCGGCATCCCCCGATACTGGGGGGCGCAGGGAGCGCTGGCTTCGCTGGCGCGCGATACCGGAGGATTGTTCGGTTAGTACTTCGCGCGAATTCTGCAAGCCGAGCACGGCTATTACGCGATTGGCTTTGAACCCGTCGAATCGGGTGAGTCTCCCGCGGCGGGACACAACACGGGGCCGGCGGTACTGAAGGTCCGGCGCCCGGGCGTGGTGTTGCGTTCGCGCACCGGTTTCCTCAGCCCGCGGGTGCGGTTCGACGATCCGCTGCCGCCGGAGCATGCCGCACTGGTACTTCACGCGCTGGCATCGCCGTTCGCTGCATCCGACATCCGAATCCGCGTGACCGCCCGTTACTCGGAAGAGCGGCCGGGAATTCCGGCAGTGGACGCGATTCTGTATATTGACCCTAGGGACGTCACGGTAATCCATGATTTGCAGGACACGTATCGTGGCGAGCTGCAGTTGAGGGTAGCGGCGTACGGCGACGATGGCCGTTCGACCGTTCCTCTGGCGAGCACCAGTCTATTCAGGCTGCGACCCGCAGACTATCGCTACGCCTTGGAAAACGGGGTACGGATTGCGTTTCAAATCCGCCTGCCGAAGCCGGGCGGGTGGCAGATCCGCGTAGTGGTGGCCGATGGGGCCAGCGATCGCATGGGCCGCGCCACGCAGTTTCTGGAAATCCCCAATCTCAAACTGGGCGGGCTGGCGCTTTCCGGCGTGACGTTGACGGGGACCAGCAATCCGCCGGTGCCGCGGGAAGACTCCGGAATGCGAATTTTCAAACCGGGCGGCACTTACATGTTCGACTGCACGGTCTTCGGCGGGCTGACGGGTGCGGACAAGCAGTCTGCGGTGGAGGTGCAGACGAGCATGTTCGCCGATGGGCGCTTGGTGTTCGAAGGGCAGCCCCGCCGGGTCGATTTCGGAATGTTGACAGCCGCCTCGCAGCGGCGGATTCACGGGCAGTTCAAACTGGAGCCCCTCCTGGCGCCCGGCGACTACGTTCTCAAAGTGACGGTGCGGGACCTGATGGCGCCCGCCGGGGAGCCGCGCACGGCAACGCAGTTCGCGGACTTCGAGGTGCGCGAATGAGGAGACGCACGTGAGTCCTGCCGAGGTCTGGCTATTCTCTTACGGAACGCTGCGGCAGTTGAATGTCCAGATGGCGCTCTTCGGCCGGGCGCTGGAAGGACGAGCGGATGTACTGCCGGGATATGTCATGTCACCGCTTGAGATCACCGATCCGGCAGTGATCGCGACGAGCGGGAGTGCGCAGCATACCATCGCGCGGGAGAGCGGCGATCCGCGCGATGGGTTGACGGGCATGGTGTTTCGGATCACGCAGAGCGAACTCGCTGCTGCTGATGCGTATGAAGTGGCGGAGTGTAAGCGCGTGGAGGTGCGGCTGGGGTCGGGGATCGAGGCGTTCGTATATGTGGATGCGCGAGATTAGGCGCGACTCTTCTGGCCGCCGATAAACACAGATTAACGCCGATAAGTTTCATGTTTCCAATCGGCGTTCATCGGCGGCTAGCTTTTTTCCGCAACCCGCTACGAAATCTGCGGAATCGGCTCGCGGAACTGGCCGCGGAAGATCTCGCCGAAGAGCGTCAGCACCTGTTCGTGCAGCGCGCCGTTATCGGCCAGCAGGTGCTCGCGACGCGGTGACACCGTGGGCCGCGCCGCGCATATCGTGAAACCGCGCCGCCGGCCTCGGCGACCAGCAGCGTGCCGGCCGCCATATCCCAGGGCTTCAGTCCGAATTCCCAGAAGAAGTCGAGCCGCCCGCAGGCGACATAGGCCAGGTCGATGGCCGCCGACCCGGTGCGGCGCACGCCGTGCGAGGCCATCGCCATCTGGTGATAGAAGTGGATGTTGACGTTCTGGTGGCGCTTGCGGCTGGGAAAGCCGGTGGAGGCCAGGCTGTCGTCCAGCCGCTTGACGCCGGAGACGCGAATGCGCCGGTTGTTCAGGTACGCGCCCGCGCCGCGTTCGGCGGTGAACATCTCCTGCCGGATGGGATCGTAGATCACGCCGGCGATCGATCTCGCCGGCCCGCTCCAGGCCCAGCGTCACGTTGAACATCGGGAAAGCTGTGCGCGAAGTTGGTGGTGCCGTCCAGCGGGTCCACAAACCAGCGGTATTCCGACGGGCTCTCGTGCCCGCCGCCTTCCTCGGCCACGATGCCGTGCGACGGGAAGTGCGAGCGCAGGCGCTCCACCACCAGCTTTTCGCTGGCGCGGTCGGCCTCGGTCACCAGGTCGAAATCGCCCTTGAGTTCGAAGGCGACGCGCCGTTCGAAGTAGTTGGCCAGCAGCGCGCCGGCCTCGCGGGCGATCTCCACGGCTGTTTCCAGGTACGCCACGCGCCTAGGACTTCTTCCGAGATGTACTTGATGTCGTGTTTGAAAATGAACAGATTGGCTTCGCCCTTGCGGGTCAGGCGGATGAAGGACTGATCGTAATACTCGATGATGCCGACCACTTCCTCGCCGTCTTCCAGCTTCACTCGGACGGGCGTGGCATTCTCGATCAGCTGTTTGAGATACTTGGCTTCTTCAAACGTCTGTTCCGGCGCGCGCGCGGATTTTCCTGGCGGTGGCGTAGTGGCTTCTCCTAAGGCTGCTTTTTCTGCTGCGGTTCGGCTTGGCCTGTCGGGAGAAACGGTGATGCGGTCTTCCGCGGAGCCGCGTGCCGCCCTCGACTTCCCCATAATAGCCGTTGCGCGCCGAAACCCGCAAATCCGGGCGGCTTCACGCGCACTTCCAGCTTGTGGAAGCGGTCCTTGGTCAGGGGGACATTCTGCGGGTAGAAGCCCAGCAGGTACTGGGTGCGCAGTTCCGTGATGATGTCGTCGAAGGCCTTGTCGAGCTCGCGGTCCGACGGTGGGCATGAAGGTGCGGCCGCCGGTGCCCTTGGCCATGAATTCCAGCGCGTGCTCGCCGCCGATATTGCGGCCGGCGTCGTTGGTGATGGGCATGACCACGATCGCGTAGATCACGGCGTCGGCCAGTTGCGCCGCTTCCAGCGCCTTGTGAACATCGTAGCTTGCTGACCGTGTCGCCGCCATCGGTGACCACCACGATGACCTTGCGGCCCTGCGCGCGCTTCCAGCCGCTGCGCGCCGAGGTAGACGGCGTCGTACATGGCGGTGCCGGCCTCGCCGTGGAGCAGCTTCAGGCGGCCGTCGAGCGACCGCAGGTCGCGCGTGAAGGGCTGCTGTTCGCGGACCTCCCAGTTGAAGGTGTAGAGCGCCACCGCGTCCTCGGGATTGCCCTCGCCCAGCAGCGCGCGGAAGAAGCGCGAGGCGGAATCGGCCTCGTACTTCAGTTCCTTGGCGGTGGACCCGCTGGTGTCCACCATCAGGACGACCGAGAGCGCCTGCTCGGTCTGGTGTTCGAAGACGCGAGATCTCCTGCTTGACGCCGTTATCGTAGACCTCGAAATCGTCCTTGCCGAGCGTGCCGACGAGTTCGCCGGCCTGGTTCTTCACGGTGGCGACGACGCGCACCAGATTGACGTTGGTGCGGAATACCGTGGGTCTGCTGTGCCAGAAGCGCTCCGGCGCAGAGCAGGGCGCAGCCAGCGTGGCGAGCCGGGCATTAGCCCGCCGAGCGGATACTTGTCATCCCACTCTCCTTCCACCCAGACTTCGCCGTCCACGAAGTGCTCCTTCTTCCAGATGGGGACGATTTTCTTCAGCCGGTTGATGCCTTCGAGCGCCGCTTCGAAGGCGGCCCGCCGGTGCGGCGCGGTGACGATCACCGCGACGCTGGTCTCGCCGATCAGCAGGCGGCCCAGGCGATGCACCATGGCGACGCGCTCGACCTGGTGCGCGGCGGCGATTTCGCGGCCGATGCGGGCCATCATCTTGAGCGCCATGGATTCGTAGCATTCGTAGTCCAGGCAGAGCGTGGAGCGCCCCTTGGTATTGTTGCGGACGGTGCCTTCGAAGGTGACCACGGCGCCCTCGGCGCCGGTGAGCAGGCGGGCGATCACGGCGCGGGTATCGATGGCGTGGCGGGTCAGGGCGAAGTAGTGCCCGGCTTCGCCGGATTTCGAGGTCGTCGGTATTGCGTGCCGCCGCTGACGGGCGGCAGAAAGGCCACTTCGTCGCCTTCGGCGAGCTTGCGTGGCGGGGTCGGCGAACTCCTGATTCCGCGCCATTACGATGCTGCGCGCCAGCTCGCCGAGGCGCGGAAAGCGGGCTGCGTAGGCGTCGAAAACCGAGCGCAGATCGGCTCCGTCGGGAAATTCGGCGTCTTCGCCGGGACATCCCCACGATGTCCCTCAGCATCCCGAAAAACAGTACGCGCGCACGCATGGTGAGTCGGTAACTCTCAGTCTAACAGACGCTTCCGGACGGTCTCCGGGTTGCGCTGAGTTACAATCATTCTTCCCGATGACCGCCTGTAACGAAAGCCGCCTGCGCGTGCGCTACGCCGAAACCGACCAGATGGGCGTGGTCTATTACGCCAACTACCTGGTGTGGATGGAGGTGGGCCGGGTGGAACTCTGCAAGGCCTGCGGCTTCAACTACCGCGATATGGAAGCGGAGGACGGCATCTTCCTGGCGGTGGCCGAAGTCGCACTGCCGGTACCGGTCATCCCGCGCGGTTCGACGACGAGGTGATCGTCAAGACGTGGATCGAGAAGGCCAACACGCGGATGGTGACCTTCGCATACGAAATGCGCCTGGCGGAAAACGATCGCCGGCTGGCCACCGGCGAGACCCGGCACGTCTTCGTTTCGCGCGCCATGCGGCCGACGCATCTGCCGCAGAAGTACCACGCTCTGTTCGGGCTTTGATGGCTTGACTTCGTCACTTGTGTGAACCAAACTCGCAAACGGGAGTGCCAACTATGAATCGCCGCGAATTTCTGAGTGCCGGGGCTGCCGGCCTGGGTCTGTCCGCCCGCGCTATGGCGGAACAACTGGCGGACCAGAAACCGAAGCGGGTCGGTATTATCGGTCCGGGGTGGTACGGCAAGTGCGACCTCTTCCGTCTGATCCAGGTGTCGCCCGTCGAGGTGGTTTCGATGTGCGATGTGGACAAGCAGATGCTGTCGCAGGCCGCGGAGATGGTGGCCACGCGGCAGGCATCGAAGAAGACGCCCCGCCTGTTCAGCGATTATCGCGAGATGCTGAAGGAGAAGGACCTGGACATCTGCCTGGTGGCGACGCCCGATCACTGGCACGCGCTGCCGATGATCGCGGCCGTGCAATCCGGCGCCGATGTGTGGGTGCAGAAGCCGATCCGGTGGACGTCGTGGAAGGGCAGAGCATGGTGGCCGCGGCGCGTAAGCACGGGCGCGTGGTGCAGGTGGGCACGCAGCGGCGCAGCACGCCGCACCTGGTGGAAGCGCGCGACCAGATTATTCGCGAGGGCAAACTGGGCAAGGTCGGCCTGGTGGAAATCTATTCCTACAGCGGCGGCGGGAACCCTCAGGATCCGCCGGAGATGGAACCGCCCGCGAGCCTGGATTACGAAATGTGGACCGGTCCGGCGCCCATGCGGCCCTTCATCCGCGGCAAGCATCCGCGGGGCTGGCGGCAATATATGGAGTACGGCAACGGGACGCTGGGCGACATGGGGATCCACATGTTCGACATGACGCGCTGGTTCCTGGATCTGGGCTGGCCGAAGCGCATCAGCTCATCGGGCGGCATTCTGGTGAAGACGGGCAGGAAGGCGAATATTCCGGACACACAGACGGTGATCTTCGATTACGACGACGTCAAAGTGGTGTGGCAGCACCGCTACTGGGGCGGACCGGCGCCCGATCCGAAATATCCCTGGGGCGCGACGCTTTACGGCGACAAGGGGACGCTCAAGGCGAGCGTATTCAGCTACGACTTCACGCCGGTGGGGCAGGGGACGGCGATCCACAAAGATGTGACATACGAGTTGGAGCAGTATCCCGAAGACAAGACGGAGAAGGACCTGGAGAAGCACTGTGCGCCGGCGATTCGCGCGCACATGAAGGACTTTCTGTCGGCGATTGCGACGCGCGGCAAACCGGTGGCGGATATCGAGCAGGGGCACATCTCGACGGCGTGCTGCATTCTGGGAAATATGGCGCTGCAGTTGGGGCGGACGCTGGCATGGGATGCCGCCGCATCGCGCGTGATCAAAGACGACGAGGCTAACCGCCTGCTGCGCAGACCGTACCGGCAGCCGTGGGTGCATCCGGAACCCGCTAAAGTCTGATTGCCGGCACAGATGAACGCAGATCAACGCAGATAAGCATCCCGTGCTTTTGTCCGCGTTCATCTGCGTTCATCTGTGGCCCATTGCTTTGTTTTGGCACGAAAGCGGAGATCGATATTTAAGATATTAAGGTATACTAATATGTAATCGATTCGGGGCTCCCGGGGAGAGGGCACACCAACATGACTACGGACAAAATCTCGGAGCTCGGGCAGACGCGGGACCGGCTCAAGCTGGGCGGTGGGCTGGAGCGGACAGACAAGCAGCATAAGGGCGGAAAGCTTACCGCGCGGGAGCGGGTGACGCTTCTGCTGGATCGCGATTCCTTCCAGGAAGCCGGACTGTTCGCCAAGCACAACGGCGAAACTCTTCGGCATGGGCGGCAAGGAACTGCCCGCCGACGGCGTGGTCACGGGACGCGGACGGATTGCAGGACGCCCGGTCCATGTGGCCAGCCAGGATTTTACGGTGGCGGGCGGCTCGGCCGGCGAAGTGCATGCCAACAAGATCGCCGACACGATGAAAGCGTCGATGAAGACCGGCACGCCCTTCGTCTTCATCAACGATTCGGGCGGCGCGCGCGTACAGGAAGGCGTGGGCAGCCTGGCCGGGTATGCGCGCATTTTTCACCAGAACGTGATGCTGTCCGGCGTGGTGCCGCAGATCTCGCTGATCTGCGGACCCTGCGCGGGCGGCGCGGCATACAGTCCGGCGCTGACCGATTTCATCATCCAGACGCGCGACGGGCTGATCTTCATCACCGGTCCGGCGGTGATCAAGCAGGTGACCGGCGAGATCGTCTCGGCGCAGGAACTGGGCGGCGTGCGCGCGCAGATGAACAAGTCCGGGCGTGGTGCACTTCGTGGCGGAGAACGACGTGGAGGCGGCGCAGATCTGCAAGCGGCTGCTCTCGTTTCTGCCCGGCCAACAATACGGAGGATCCGCCGCACGCGCGAACCCGACGAGGGCCGCATGTACGAACCGCGGCTCAACAGTGTGGTGCCGCTCGAGGCCAAGACCGGCTACGACGTGCGCGACGTGATTTCACTAATTGTGGATCACGCCGATTTTCTGGAAGTGCAGGCCGAGTTCGCGCGCAACCTGGTGGTGGGGTTCGGGCGGATTCGCGGGGCCACGGTGGGCATTGTGGCCAATCAGCCGAAGGTGCTGGCGGGGGCGCTGGATATCGACGCTTCGGACAAGGGCGCGGGGTTCGTACGCTTCTGCAACGCGTTCAACATTCCGCTGGTGACGTTCGTGGACATCCCCGGTTTTCTGCCCGGCGTGGACCAGGAATACGGCGGCATCATCCGGCACGGCGCCAAACTGCTGTTCGCGTATTCGGCGGCCACCGTTCCCAAGATTACGGTGATCCTGCGCAAGGCCTACGGCGGCGGCTACATCGCCATGTGCGCCAAGGATCTGGGGGCGGACTGCACGCTGGCGTGGCCCTCGGCGGAGATCGCGGTGATGGGCGCGGAGGCGGCGGTCGAGATTGTGTTCCACCGCGAACTGGCGGAGGCGGAGGATGCCGAAGGCGAAGCGGCAGGAATTGATCCAGCAATACCGCGAGACCTTTTACACGCCGTATGTCGCCGCCGGATACCGCCTGGTAGACGACATCATCGAGCCGGCGCAGACACGCGGATACCTGGCCGAAGCGCTGGATGCGCTTTCCACCAAGCGCGACTTGCGGCCGCAAAAGAAACACGGACTGATCCCGTTATGAGCGGCGAAGGCCAAATCTCCGATTTGCACCGGGCGATCGTGACTGCCGCGGTGAGGGCGGCTGTCGGCGAACGCGCCGTCATCCGCGCGGATCGTGGAGGTGCCCGAGGCGCCGTCCGCGGTGGAGCACGTCGTCGCGTTGCATCACGGGATTCGCATATTCTGGCGCAGTTGGACCGGGCGGCGCATGAACGGAGGCGCGACAGCAGATGAAACTGCGGATTGATGTGGAAAAGAAGAGTTACGAGGTGACCGTCGAGTTCCTCGAGGACAGTCACAACGGACATCGCCACTGGCATGCGGGCGAGATATCGATCCCGGAGTCTGTAACCCGTGCGCGTCCCGCGGTGAAACTGCTCGAGGACACGTTTTGCCGGTCGCCGATCGCGGGGCGTGTTACGGCCATCGTGGCGGTCAACGGTCAGGTGCTCCACAAGAACGAGCCGGTCCTGGTGATCGAGGCCATGAAGATGGAGATCCAGATCGGGCCCGCCGTGGACGGGATCCTGAAGACGATTCGGGTGAAGGCCGGCGAAACAGTAAGCACTGGTCAATTGCTATTTGAGCTGATCTAATTCGGCAATCACCCTTCCAGCCCAAATTGGCTTGACACGGTTTCGCAAAGAGCGCGTAATGCGACTGGAGGCAGTATGTCTCTTCGTTTTCCGCCGCTCGCCGCGGCGGTTCTTCTATTGTGGATTGTGCCGGCGGCGTACGCGGTCACGCCGCAGCGGCTGACGTGGGACGAGCTCCCCCGGCTGGTGGGGAAACAGGTTTCCATCGCCATGTATAACGGCGGCGCGGTGGCCGGCAGGGTGCGTGAAGTCCAGCCGGACGCCCTGGTGATTGAGGTTGCCAGGAGTACGAATCTGACGGCGTATCCGAAGGGTCCGCTGCGCGTGCCGCGCGAGAGACTGCATGTGCTGGACTTGCACGGAAAGGGTTACAAGTACCGGGTGATCGGTACGGCGCTCGGGCTCCTTGCCGGGACGGCGGGAGGAGTGGGAGTAGCGATCGGGGTGCAAGGCGGCCTGTTTGGCGACGAGCACCATGCCGCCGCCGGCACCGCGCTGGTCGGGATGATGGCCGGAGTCACGGCTGCCGGGTACGCTGTGGGCAACGCCGCGGATCGCCGTACCACCACGATTCAGATTATTCACTGACCGGGAAGTTACTAATTTCAGGTACGGTCGCAGGCGCCGTCCAATCGGGATATTCCACGCCGAGCAGGAAGAGTCCCCGGGCGGGTGCGGTGGCGCCGCATCGCGCGGGGAGTTCCGTCACGCTGCGCAGGTTGCCGCGTCCGGCCTCGATCAGCGTGCCGACGATGTTGCGCACCATGTGCTTCAGGAAGCCGCTGCCGCGCACGCGGTAGATCAGGCGCCCGTTGCCACGTTCCAGCACGGAGGAGAAGATGGTGCGCACCTTGGACTTGCCTTCGGCATCGCGCACGTCGGAGGCGGCGAAGGCGGTGAAATCGTGCTCGCCTTCGAAGACGCGGGCGAAGCACGCCATGCGCTCCTCGTCCAGCGGATAAGGATGATGGATACACATACGGCCACTCGAAAGGGCTACAGACTTCGTCGCGAAACATGCGGTACTCGTAGGTTTTGGAAATGGCGTCGAAGCGCGGGTGAAAGTCGGCATGCACTTCTTCGGCTGGAGAGCACGCGGATGGCGGGCGGCAGCAGGCGGTTCATGGCGCGCCGCAGATTGGGCAGCGGGATCGGGTTTTCGAGGCTGAAGGCGGCCACCTGCGCCGAGCGCATGCACGCCGGCATCGGTGCGTCCGCTGCCGGCCACGTGCACCGGCTTGCCTTCCATGCCGGAGACGATTTCCTCCAGCAGGCCCTGAATGGTGGGAAGGCCGGGCTGCACCTGCCAGCCGTGAAACGGGCCGCCATCGTAGGCGAGGTGAATGCGAATGCGGCGCATTACGCCGGGCGGGAGCCGGGCTTGACCACGGGGAGTGCCCTGCCGGCAAAGGGGCAATCCTCGGGGCGATGAGCGGCCACCTGCAAAGTGGCGAGCGCCACGCGCGGTACGCCGACATCGGCGGCGCCGCCGCTGCGGTCGATGATCGAGCCCGCGGCCAGCACCCGCGCTCCCGCCGGCTGCAGGGCATTCGATCACATCGCGCGTGCTGCCGCCGGTGGTGATGACGTCTTCCACCACCACGGCGGTTTCGCCCGGGCTGCACCGTGAAGCCGCGGCGCAGGAGCATCTTGCGGGTTTCCGGATCGCGTTCGGTGAAGAGGAACGGCGTGCCCAGCGCGCGCGCCACTTCATGTCCGATGATCAGGCCGCCCAGCGCGGGCGACACCACCAGGGCGACTGGTTCGTGCACGATGTTGCGCAATTCCGCCGCCAGGCGGCGTCCCAGGTCCTCCGCGGCGGCGGATGGCGCAGCACCAGGGCGCATTGCAGGTAGTTGGGGCTGTGCAGGCCGCTGGTCAGGCGGAAGTGGCCTTCCAGGTATGCGCCAGTGGCGCGGAACAGATCAAGAACGGATTCGGCTTGCGGCGTCACAAAGGCCTACTATACCATTGAAGTTAAACGCTACAGACCAAGGTTCTTCCTCAGGTGGCAGGGAGGTTTATTTCCATGACCGGTATCCGATCTTATCTTGCGGTGCTGTGCGCGCTGCTGCTGGCTGCGCCCGCAGGCGGCTTCGCGGCCGACCCGCCGCAGGACCAACAGGCGACACAGCCAGCAACGGGCGTTCTCCGGACAGGATCACCGAGCCCCATACCGTCCCGCGGAGATCGCCGCCCGAACAATCTGGCGAATTCCACCCGCATCGAGAATCCTGCTGCGCGCCGGCAACCTCTATCTCTCCCTGCAGGACGCAATCGCGCTGGCGCTGGAGAACAACCTGGACATCGCCATCCAACGCTACGGTCCGCAGTTGGCGGACGCAGCCCTGCGGCAGGCGCAGGCGGGCGGCATTCGCGCGCGGCGTTTCCACCAGCGTGACGGCCGGGCCCGTCCAGCGCTTCGGTAACGAGCGCCGGCACCACGCCCGGGCGCCAACGTCAGCGCGACCGCGCTGGCCAGCAACGCGACCT
The DNA here is from genome assembly GCA_963792055.1 of uncultured Solibacteraceae bacterium. Taxonomy (GTDB): domain Bacteria; phylum Acidobacteriota; class Terriglobia; order Bryobacterales; family Bryobacteraceae; genus Solibacter. Next base: position 254,388 of record CAWBUV010000004.1, read on the forward strand.
CGAGCGCCGTGGGCGCGAGCGTGATCTCCGCCGGCGGTCCGGCCATTCCCAGCCTCGACCCGGCGCTGACCGGCACCTTGAGCTGGGGGCACCTGACCACGCCGCAGAGCAGCGCCTTCCTCACCGGCACCAACGCGCTGATCCAGCGGCAGAACATCGGCAATTTCGGCATCCAGAAGGGCTTCCTCACCGGCACCAGCGTCAGCCTCGGGCTGAACAACAACTCGGTGCACCAGCAACAATCCGCGCAACGATTTCAACCCGTCCACCAACTCCTCGCTCGCGCTGTCGACTTCACGCAGCACCTGTTGCAGGGCTTCGGCACGGCGGTCAACTCGCGGCAGATCCACATCGCCCGAAATAACCGCGAGGTCAGCGACCTCACCTTCAAGCTCCAGGTGGAGACCACGGTGGCGGCGGTCATGGAACTTTATTGGGACCTGGTGTCGTTCAACGAGGCCGTGCAAGTCGGGCGCGACGCGCTGGCTGCGTCGCAGCAACTGCTGGAGAACAACCGCAAGCAGGTGGAAGTGGGCACGCTGGCGCAGATCGAAGTGGTTCGCGCCGAGGCGGAGATCGCTTCGCGCGAGCAGGCGCTGGTGGTCGCGCAGACGCGCGCTCTGCAGCAGGAAACCATTCTGAAAACGCGCTCAGCCGCACCGGCGTGGCCAGCCCGGCGATCGCCGCGGCGCACATCATCACCACGGACCGCATCCAGGTTCCGGACGTGGAGCCGATCACGCCCATACAGGACATGACCGCGCATGGCGCTTTCCTCGCGCCCCGAACTGGCGCAGAGCCGCATTCAGCTTGCCAACCAGCAGTTCACCATTCGCGGCTCGAAGAATGCGCTGCTGCCTACCCTGGACGTGGTGGCCAGCATGAGCAACGGCGCGCTGGCGGGCGATGTCGAACCCGCTGCCTGCGCTGGCTGGCTCGCCGCATTCCAATACGGCTTTCTTCATCGGCGGCTACGGCACCGTGCTGTCGCAGTTATTCGCGCGCAACTTCCCGAACTACTCCGTCGGCTTCAACCTCAATGTTCCGATCCGCAATCGCGCGGCGCAGGCGCAGGTCGCATCCGACGAACTTACCTACCGGCAGCAGCAGCTGGGGCTGCAGCGCCTGGAGAACCAGGTCCGGGTGGACGTGCAGAACGCGATGATCGGCGTCTCGCAGGCGCGTGCACAATATATCGCGGCGCAGAAGGCGCAGGTGCTGCAGGCGCAGACGCTGGATGCGGAGAACAAGAAGCTCTCGCTGGGCGCGTCGACGATTTACAACCAGATTCTGGCGGAGCGCGATCTGGTTACCGCGCAGTCGAACCTGGTAGCCGCGGAAGCCGCATACGCCAGGGCGAGAGTGGAGCTCGACCGCGCCACCGGACAGATTCTTTACAACCACAACGTCTCGCTGGACGAGGCGTACAAAGGCGTAGTGGCGCGGCCGCCGAGTGCAATTCCGGTCACGCCGCCGGCCTCGGCACAGCGCCAGCAGTAATAGTTGGCAGTAGCGGAACACGAAGTTGACACAGCCATGCCAATTTTGCGTACACCAGGCTTCATACAGGCGTTTCGTGCATTGACCTAAATGGCCGAATTTCAGACGCATGCGAGTTTGGCGGGGGAATTGCTATTCGAAGGGCGTGACTAAATTTGAACAGGCCCTTGGAGAGACGATTGACCCCCGTTTCCGACTTCTCGCCTATGAGTCACCTCGCCTAGACGCCTTCTAGTTGTCCTCGATATCCCCACAATCGTCTCTTCAGGCCTGAAGCCGTTCCGGGCGCAGGCCTCGCCCAATCTCGTTTACGATAGAGGGATGGCCAAGGTATGTTCGAGGTGGCATGTCCCTGCTGCGACGCGATTCTGAAGTCGATCCGGAGACGCGCGCCGTAATCGCGCACACGGTTCCCGTGAAGCCTCCGCTCATTGACGACCTCGCCGCCGAAGTGGCCAAGCTCAAAGGTGCGGGCGACCGGCGCGAGCAGCTCTTCCAAAAGCAGTTTGAAGCCGAGAAGACGCACGGCAAGGTGCTGGAGAAGAAGTTCGACGAGCTGTTCAAACGCGCCAAGGAAAACCCGGACACCAAGCCGCCAACGCGCGATATCGATTTGTAATGTAGGTTCGGCGGGATACCCGCCTTACGGGCAGACCATCAGGTTTTCAGCGAAGCCCCATTCTTCATCCACCCACTGTTGTTCCAAGTGGAAGCCGGCGGCGCCCGCCATGGTTTCGACCTGCTCCAGGTAGAACTTGTGGCAGGCCTCCGTGCAAATGGTTTCGCTCGGCGGCGAAATCCACAATCAGATCCGCCTTGCGGATGCTGACGATCTGGTAGACGCGCGACCGCAGGTGCATCTCGATGCGCTGCGCCTCTTCGTGGTAGCGGATGACGTGGGCGAACTGGCGCAGGTCGAAATCGCCCTGCAGTTCGCGGTTGATGCGGCCCAGAAGATTCAGGTTGAACGCGGCGGTGACGCCGGTGGGGTCGTCGTAGGCATCCAGCAGTTGGGCGGTGGGCTTCACCAGGTCCGTGCCCAGCAGCAGGGCGTCGCCCGGAGCCAGTTCCTGGCGGACGGAATCCACGAAATGCGATCGCCGTCCTCGGGCTCGAAATTGCCGATCGTGCTGCCCAGAAAGAGCACCAGCAGATGTCTGTCCGGGAGCGCCGGCGGGAGGCCACTTCGCGCAGGCCGTCGAGATAGCTCATCTCGAGCGGAACGACGTCGCCGAGCGGGCTGAGTTCCTGCGCGCAGTGGGCCAGCGCGCTGGCCGAAACATCGATCGGGTAATAGACCGCACTCTGCCGCCTCCGCACACGCTCCAGGATGGTGCGGGTCTTGGCTCCCGAGCCGCTGCCCAGTTCCGCGATCATCAGATTGCCGAGGGCAGGAATCCAGCAGATCGTCGGCGTGCGCGTCGATCACGCGGGCGTCGGCGCGCGTCAGGCCGTATTCGGGCAGAAAAGTGATGGCCTCGAAGAGCGCCGAGCCGATGTCGTCGTAGAGATACCGGCAGGGCAGAGTCTTCTGCTCGGGCTGCGTGAGACCGGCCCGTACGTCGCGCGCGAATTGTGTTTCCAGAGCGCTGGCGAACATCAGGATTCACCATCCGGAAAGTCGCGTACACGTAAGGATACGACGGCCGGAACCAGTTGCGAAAGCTGGGCCGCAGAAAACACTCGGCGGTGCGCGGCGAAGCCGCCCTTCATCACATAATGCTGGCCATCGAAGAACGGCTCCGAATAGTTGGTGTAGAACGGGAACGGGTGTGAAGCCCGGGAAGGGCGCGAACAGGGTGGAAGTCCACTCCCAGCCATTGCCCGGCAGTTGCATGGGACGGTCGCGTGCCGTCGTCGTCGGCGGTCACCGGGATGGGGTCCCAGTAGCGAAAATTCAGATTGCTGGAGCGGCGCGCGCACGCAGGCCGCGCGATGGAATTCGGCCTCCGTCGGATCAGGCGCATGCCGCGCCACTGCGCGTAGGCCGCGGCCTCGTCGTGGGTCACGTACACCGGCGCATCGAGCGGCAGCGGATACTCCGAGAACATGCCGCGGAAGACCCAGCCTGCCCTCGCGCTCGCGCCCAGAAGAAGGGCGCCGCGGCGCCCTGCCGCACGAACTCCAGGTACTCGCCATTGGTCACCTTATACTTTGCCAACGGAATTCCGGGGACCTCGACGGTGTGCGCCTCGAATTCATTGTCCCAGCCGAAGCCGCGCCCGCTTCACATACCCAGACTGGGCGGGACCCGCTGGAATGGGGACAAATTCCGGTCCGCGGCCGTTCGTGCTTCGCGTGCGGCCGCCATCCGGGACGTCCGCTGCTGCGGCGCGCCACTTTCTGCTCGTAATCCAACTGGTGCAGGATGTACGCGAAAGTCTCGGCGTGCATCAGGCGGTGTTCGATGGCGACGTGCAGCAACTGCTCCGGCACTTCGGGCAGCCACTCGTCGATCATCTCGCGCGTACGCTCGTTGGTAGCGTCCACCTCGGCGAGACCGGGCCAGTCGGCGGGCTGGTCCTGCGGCAACTCGCCGGGCGGCGGATCGATGCCGAAGGCGAACAGGCGATCAAATTCCTCGTGGAACGCGCGGCAGGTCCAGCCGTAGCGCGCGATCAGATTCCAATCGAAGGCGTCGACGTGGCCCAAGGTAAAAGATGATGCGGTGGCGTTCGCGCGATAGGGCGTTTATAAAACGAGCGCGGGCTGACCAAACGGAATAGGGAGTCCATCTGCTCGCGGGCCTGCTGTAGTGCGCGGCCTGATTCAAGTTGGGTCCGCATAAACCGCCCTTACAGTGTACAGAAGCCTTTAGCGGTCCGCTGTGAGATTCCTCTCACTTTGAGGCGGGCACGCGGGGCGCAGAGGTGTTCTGGCGGACAGACCCTGCGTCACCACATCCCCCAGGCGCCCTTGAAGATTACCCATCCGGCCAGCAGCGCGTTCGTTACGGAATGCGCAAACACGGCATCACCGATTCGTCCGCGGCGAATATATGCCGCGGCAAACAGTAAGCCGGCCACCGCTCCGGCGCCCCAACGGGATCCATGCAACACACCGAAAATCAGCGCTGAAGCTACGATGGGTAGCCAACTAAGAGTGCGGGGATCGACTGCATCAAACTGCGCCTGCATCAGCCGGCGGGTGAGGAATCCACGAAATGCCAGCTCTTCGGCGATCGGGACCGTAATTACGGCAGCGCCGATGCGTCCTGACAGCCATAGGATCCTCGCCCAGGCCGGCATAGCGGACAGCGCAGCCGGAATCGAACGATCGCTGGTGCTGCCGCCGCCGGCCAGCGTATCCAATGCAATCCAGAGCAGAAATACGGCGATGCCGATCAGCGGAGCGAACCAGCTAATCCGCCAGTCGAGCAAACGGTACTCTTCGCGGAAGCACCAGAGCGCAGTTCCGGCGACCAGGAATCGCAGCGGGTAGAGCCATTCGAAGCCCGCGCTGACAGATCGGCAAACCATCGCCGACGCGAGTATCAGCAGGAACGGCATCAGGTATGCGGCGGCGCGGTTATCGAATGCCGGCGCGGGAATCGCCTGATGGCCGGCAGCCTTGAGCCATTGGATCCGGCTGGCGGCGAAAACAAACCCCAGCGCGCTCGCGTTAAAAGCGATCCACCCCGCCTGCGAATGAAAGCCTCCCAATGCGACCGCGCGAGCGCCGCCATCGCCAATCAGGATCAGGGCGGCAATGCGAAACGCGTTGAGGAACCACATCAGCGTAATGCTGGCGGGAACCAGCAGCAGAATCCGTAGAAGCCGGTACTCTCGCCGGCAGTAACCAATCCACGCTACCGTGAATGCCAGCATCATTCCGGCGCCCTCCAGCCCGGAACAGCCGCTGGAGATGGATATGCGGAAGGACCTCGTGCCGATCACGAGCTTAGCCGGATCGGCCGACCACTCCGTGAACCACCGTATCCAATAATGCACGCACTACGCGAAATGTGAGAGCGGCCGATGGACGCCACAGCAACTGCCCCAGGTGTCCAAGGTAGAGCGCGGCCAGGCCGGTCGGAATGGCCAGAAGAAAGATGGACCCGCCGATTCGCGCAAGTTCTCTGCAGATTCCGGGCGGTATGAGAACGAAGACGGCGAGTGGGATCGCCGCTAACCCCACGATCAGCCAGCCTGCTGCCATCAGGTTCAGTTCAACCGGTGTGGCGTGGCTCGGATGAAAAAGAGGATACGAGAGACATCCGAAAGCGGACATCGCGATCCCGTGCGATGCGAGGAAGCTCCAGGATATGGGAGCGCCCGCCAGCGAAGGCAGCCTCTCGAGACGAGAGTAGCCGAAAGCCACGCAGATCGCAGCCGTGGTGACCAATGCCCGGAGTATGTCCGGGCCCCAATCGCCGATGAGAGAGAGGAATCGGCCGGGCGAGAGTTCACGCGTATCCAGCAAGACCGTGAGGGCAATCAGTTCGAGTGCCCAGACCATCGAAATCGACAGTACGCGGGCACCCAAACCGAACGACGCTGTCTTGACAGAGAAGCTCCGAAGCGGCATCCCTTGGGTCAATTGGCGATTGGCTACGACTTACGCCGGCTACGCAACAGCAGCAACCCGCCGGATAAGAGCGCCAAAGCGCCAACGCCTATACTCGGGTCGATCTCGGGCACAGGGGTCACAGTGCCAGCGAACGCACTGCTTGCGGTCAGCAACAAAACTAATACGGATACCTTTGTCATGCATGTCCTCCTGAGTGTTGCCGACCGAGTTTGCATGTGATTGACCAACAGTAAATTATCTATTTCGGGTCATTCCCTGAGGCGCTAATTCGACGGGCTGAAAACAAACAGGTTGGCGGGGGAAAGATTATTTTCCATCCGGACTGCGAAGTGGGCCGCAGGTGCGGGTGAAGGGAACCGTTACCCAAATCGTCAGACTAAGTGACAAAACATTGCCCGGACTACCCCACGTCCGGTGGTGGACCAGTATACGGCTTATAGCCGTTCTGACGCATCACTTCATGCGCCGCTTCGACCGTTTCGGGCAACACATAGAAGAACGCGCCGGCACGTACGGAACGAAAGATCACGCCGCCACGGTACTCATCGGCCTCGACGCCGTATTCCACGTTCGCCGCGGTGAAGATCTCTTCCAGTTGCAGCGAGTCCTTCAGCTTCTTGCCGATATAGATCAGCACGGCTTCCTTATTCTCGAAGTAAGATGCGTCCTGCTTCACTCCCACCAGTGTATCCGGAACCATACTCGGCTAAACTAATGGCTATCATGTTGGCTCGTGCTGCTGTCTGCTTTGCTCTTTCGGTAGTGGCCGCTGCCGGCGCGGATTGGAATCCGCGGCTCGCGGCGCAGTACCTGGATTCCCGGCAAAAGGAGTGGTTCGCCTGGCCCCGCGCCAACGCGGGTGCAAAGCCCTGCATCTCCTGCCACACCGGTGTCACCTACCTGCTGGCGCGTCCCGCACTGCGGGAGGCTCTCGGTGAAACCAGTCCCACCGAATACGAGCGCGGCCTGCTGGCATCGCTGCGTTCGCGCGTCGGCTTGAAGGAGCCCGCTGCTGCGCCGGGTCTGGGTGTCGAGTCCATCCTGGCGGCACGTTTCCTGGGCACGGCCGAAGCCTACGACCGTATGTGGGCGCTACAGGTTCGCGACGGCGCCGCGAAAGGCGCGTGGAACTGGTTCGCGCTCGACCGCGACCCTTGGGAAATGCCCGAATCGCGCTTCTTCGGCACGGCCCTGGCCGCCATGGCGGTGCCCGCGAAAGAGCATGGCCGGCCCGAGGCGCAGGATCTGGTGTCCTACCTGCGCCGCGAACAGGCAACGCAGCCGTTGCACAATCGCCTGATGCTGCTTTGGGCGTCGCAGAGTTTCCCCGAAACGCTGCCGGCGGCGGACCGCCGCGTCCTCATCGATGAGGTGTGGAAGAAGCAGCAGGCGGATGGCAGTTGGACCATGGACGCCCTGGGCCCGTTCCAGGCCCACGCCAAAGCGCCGCGCGCCCCGGGCAGCAACGCGTATGCCACGGCCTTCACGGCGTATGTGATGCAGCAGGCGGCGGCGATCCTGCAAGCCCGAAGCTTGCGCTGGCGCTCGCCTGGCTGCGCACGCACCAGAATCCGGAATGCGGCTGTTGGGAGGCGGTCTCCATGAACGAGCAATATGAACCCGGCTCCATCCCGACGAAGTTCATGACCGATGCCGCGACGTCCTATGCCGTGCTGACGCTATTAAGCTCGCAGAAAACTGCGTCCTCCGCCCTTCCCCCTGCGTATTGACAGGGTAGGAAGGTACCCATGAAATTTGCCGTAGTCACCCTGCTGGCCGGAGCGATGCTCCTTGCGGCGCCCGCGAGCGCGCAGAAATTGGAATTGAAGTTCGATGCCCTGGCCGCCAAGGCCTCCGACAAGGCCGAGCTGGACCTGGACGGCGGCCTTCTCAAACTAGTCTCGGCCGGCGACGGGTTGAGCGGGATCAAGGCAATCCACATACGCAATTACGAGTTCGCCCAGACCGGCGCGTATTCGGACAAGGACCTTGAACCGCTCCGCAAACAAGTGACCGAGGCATCCGGCTGGTCGCGCGTCGTGAACATCAAGGAAAAGGACGAGAACACCGAAATCTTCGTCTCGATACAGGGGGGCAAAATCAGCGGCTGTCTGGTCGTCAGCGCCGAGGCAAGGGAACTGACCGTCGTGCACCTGGTCGGCACCCTGACGCTGGCCCAGGCGAAGGAGCTGGCGGACTCCGACGTTCTGCACGGCTTGACCGACATGGCGGACGACGGTCAGAAGTAGGCGCCCGCCTCAATCGCAGCGGAGCGTCAGCGCCGGATCCACTTTAGTGACACGCTTCGCGGGCAGATATACCGCAATGCCCGCTGCGACCGAGAGCAACAGTACATCGGCAACCAGCAGCAACCCGCTGTCCTGGTGGATTCCGATCAGGTAGGTGGCGATCACTCGTCCCGCGGCCCGCGTCGCCGCAATTCCTGCAACCAGGCCGAAGGCCACGGGCCACATTCCCTGCCGTGCTACCAGCCACTTGACGCCGGCCGGCGTAGAGCCCAGGGCGATTCGTATGCCGCACTCGCGCGTGCGCTGGCTCGCCACAAAGCCGACTACGCCCATCACGCCAAGACTCGCCAGCAACAGCGCCATCCCGGCGAACGCGCCCAGCAATACCGATCCCCAACGCGGCGCGGAAGTGGCACTGGAGAGGAGCTCCGCTACCGTTCGCACTTCGAACATCGGCGCCGCGGGCTCGAGTTCGCGCAGAATCCCGCGGATCGCGTTTACCGGCGGCGCGCCGCCGTCCGCTACACGCACCATGCCGATCACGCGCGTCGAGGCAAATTGAGAATAAGGGTAGAACAGTCGGGGGCGCTCCTGTCCTCCCAGCCGGAAGGGACGCGCATCGCTCACGACTCCGACCACTTCCAGCGGCATCTCCGTCACGCCAAGCAGCCGTACCTGGCGTCCGAGGAGCGGCGCGTCCGGCGACACGGCGCGCACAAAGGACTCGTTCACAACCGCAACTGCCGGAGACGTGGCATTGTCGCGGGCCTCGAAAAGCCGGCCCTCGCGCAAAGGCAGGCCGGCCAGATGGAAGAAGCCGGCGTCGGACATCGTGTAGGCCGCAATCGGCTGGCGGTCCGGCGCGACTGGCGCGCCGCCCACCACCGTGACCAGCGTCCCGGAATTATCGCCGATCTGCATCAGGTTGGTGGTGAGCCCGGCGGCCTCTACGTTGGGAACCTGGCGGAGGCGTTGCAGCAGCATATCGCAGAACTGACGGTCCAGCGGCGGGTGGTTCCAGCGGGTGCCATTGATGGTGGTCTGGAACGTGTAAGTGCGCTCGGCAGCCGTGCGTGGCGATGCCGTGAGGCGTTGAAAACTCGTCAACAGCATCGACGCGCTGAAGACCAGCAGGAGCGTAGTCGCCGTGACGCCGGCGATGAGCAGTTGGCGAATGCGTACGCCGCGCGGATCCGTAGTGCCGCCGCGGTCCGCGGAGTGCGCCAGCCGCAGCGCCGGCATGAGGCCGAACAGCAGGCCGGTAACAGTGGACAGCGCCAGGGCTACCAGGAGCACGGGCAGATCCACCACCGCTTCCGCCAGTCGCGGAATGTCGAGCATGGTGGATGCCTGGCGCGCAATGGAAAGACTGGCAGCGGCCACGGCCACGCCCGCGCATCCGCCTAGTGCCGCGAGCAACAGACTCTCGGTCATCAACTGGCGGACCAGGCGCGCCCGTCCCGCGCCCAATGCGGCACGCGTGGCGAACTCCCGTCCGCGCGCGCTGCCCCGAGCCAGCAGCAGGCTGGCGACGTTGGCGCACGCAATCAGCAGGAATAATCCGGCGGCGCCCGTCAGCGCCATCAGCGCAGGCCGAACGCTACCCGTCAGGCTTTCCACCAGAGGCAGCACCTGGACCGTGATGTTCCGGTTCGAATCGGGATAGGCTTCGGCCAGTTGAGCAGCCAGTGCGCCAAGACTGCGCTGCGCGCCGGCGATGGTAGTGTAGCCGTCAAGCCGCGCCAGAATGCGCAGTCCGCGGTTGCCGCGATTCGCCACCTGAACCGGCCGGGGGACGAATGGCGCCCACATGGAATCCGCCGGCGAGAGCCGGATGTTCGCCTGCGTACCCATGGATGGCGTGTGGAATTCCGCCGGCATGACGCCCACGATTTCGTAAGGCGTCTGGCTGACCACGATGCGCCGGCCCACGATGTCGCGCGCCCCCCCGAAGGCCTGCTGCCACAGGTGATGGCTGATGACCGCCGCCTGCCCACGGGCTGCCTCGTCATCGGTCCAGAAGCGTCCCAACGCGGGCGCCACACCCAGCAGCGGCAGAAAGTCCGCCGACACTTCGTGCAATTCCACCTGCGGCGCCTCTTCAACCGCTTTGATAAACCCGGGACGATTCCGAAATGCCGCCACGCCCGTGAAGCCTTTGGCCTGCCGCCGCCAGTCCTGCCAGTCCGGATAGGAGGCCGGCGTTTGCGGGTTGGCCAGACGAGGGTCCAGGTTCCACACGATGGCCAGTTTTCCGGGGTCGCGGTACGGCAGCGGCTGCCACGCCACATGCTGTAGCACGCTGAAAAGGGCCGTGGTGGCGCCGATCCCAATAGCCAGTGAGAGCACCGCCGCCGCCGCGAAGCCCGGAGCTCGGGCCAGCGTACGCGCCGCGTATCGCAGGTCGAAGCCCAGTTGCCCGAGCCACTGTCCGCCCCAGACGCTCCGTGTATCTTCCATGGCAAGGGCCACACTGCCGAACTCCTTCATCACTTCGGCGCGCGCCCGTTCGCCATCCTCGCCGTTGCGGACGCGCTCCTGCGTCGCCATGCGTATGTGGGCGCGGATCTCTTCATCCAGTTCGCGATCGCGATGCTTTCGAGTCCATCTCATGACTCCCCCTTGGCGGGCGCTGTCTCCATAATGTGGCCAATCGCTTGCACCATCTGCTTCCAGCGCGCATGCTCGTCGATCAACTGCTTCTTACCGGCCGGGGTGAGGCTGTAGAACTTCGCGCGCTGATTGGCCTCGGTCTGCCGCCACTCCGCGCGAACCCACCCCTGTTTTTCCAGGCGGTGCAACGCCGGGTAGAGCGAGCCGGTCTCCACCTGTAGCACCTCGGAAGATTGCGTGCGTATGGACTGGCTGATGCCATAGCCGTGCTGCGGTCCCCACTGCAGCGCTCGCAGGATCAGCATCCCGAGCGTTCCCTGCAACAGTTCGATGCGGCCCGGTTCGTCAGGTTTCCGTGCCATCGAAATCACTCTACATCGAAGGCTGTAGATTGTCTACAGCTATTTTGCCGGCCACGGTGAAATGCAGGAAGAGGCGCCGTTATGCCACTCTGGAAAGACACATGGCATTTTCCGCGCGGGGCTTCAGCGCACAATTTTGGGCTTTGGTGGGCGCTACTTTTCTGGGATTCCTGGGGATCGGAACCGTACTGCCCTTATTGGCGCCGCACGTCCGCTACGACCTCGGAGGGTCGGATCAGGACGTCGGCCTGGTGATCGGCGTCTTCTCGTTCGTCGCCCTTCTGGGACGCCTGATCGCGGGCCCCCTGGCCGACCGCCGCGGCCGCAAGATCTCGTTCCTTGCCGGACTGGTCTGCTGCGCGCTGGCCGGCGGAATCTACCTGATGCCGCTGGGCATGGCGGGCCCCTATCTCGCGCGCGTATTCCAGGGCATGGGTGAGGCCTTTCTCTATACGGGGGCCGCCGCCTGGGTGGTGGAACTTGCCGGCATTGAGCGCAGCGCGCAGGCGCTGGGTTACTTGAGTTCGGGAATCTGGGGCGGGATCTCGGCGGGCCCCGTGGTAGGCCAGTGGATCGGCTCCTTTCAGCACGCGGCGCTCCTGCAGGTGGCAGCGGCGGTGATCGCCTTCATCATCCTGACGCGCGTGCCCGAGGACTATCATCCCGAGCCGCATTCGCCACATCGCAAATGGCTGCCGCGCTCCATCCTGGCGCCTGGCATCGCGATCGGCTTCGTGAACGTGCAGTATCCCGTGATCACCGGCTTTCTCATCCTGCACTTGAAATCGCATGGCAACTCGGGTCCCATCGCGTTCTCGGCGTACGCCGGCATGATCCTGCTCTCGCGCTTCTTTCTCGGCGGATTGCCCGACCGCATCGAACCTCACCTCACCTTCTTCGGCGGCCTGCTATTTATGGCCGCTGGCTTGGTGGTGCTGGCCGGCGGTCCCGGGCCGGTGGTTGCCGTCGGTGCAACGGCGCTGCTGGGTTTTGGATTTTCCTTTCCCTGGTCGTCCATCGCCGCCACGGTTCTACGCCGCACACCGAGTGCGGAACGAGGCTCCGCGGTAGGCATTCTGAGCGCCTTCTACGATCTATTCGTGGGAGTGAGCTCCTTCGCGGCGGGGTGGATAGCGCACCAGTTCGGGTACGCCGCCGCGTTTCTGATGGCGGCCGTGGCGCTGATTGCCGCCGCCATCGCCGGCCGCTTCGTCTTCTTCGCGCGCACGGAAGCGAAGGCGCGCGCGATGGCGGCGAACGGGTAGTGCGCTAACGACGGTCGCGGTTCCGATTTGCACCGCAGCGCATCACGCGCCGCCCCAATCCGAGCCGCGACTGTGAAGGAGCGTGGGATACTGCCCGCGCTACCTCTTGTACAACCGGAACAAGGAACTCATGCGATCGACATTTTTTCCATAGACCCGTATGCGAGCGTCGTAAGAAGCTACGAGAGACACTTCACTCCGCCCGCTCAGACATCGATCGAGACCAGCCGCCACGCGTCCTGCGGCGTCGGGTACCTGTCGCATGATTGAGATGTTCGACGACGTTCGCGATAAGACGTCGTCAGCGTGCAAGGAGTGGGATAGACTTATTTACCTACCAGCCGCAGGACCACGCTCGCCAGAATCAGGCCCACAGCCACCAACGGGAGATACCATCGGGGCGGCCATTTCACCTCGCTATAAATCTCCTTGCCATCCACCGACACGGTGAATCGCAGTCCCCGCGGACTTTTTGAAAAACGAGTGTTGGCGTCCACCTTCATAGACCGGTTCCCGTCGGGAATGGTCGCCTGAAAGCTGTGCGGTTCCCAAGTGGCGCCTGGATCCCTGGCGATTTCCTTCCCATCCACAATCAGCCGCTCCAGGTTTGGCCGATTCTCCAACTCGATGACATGTCCTTGATACTCGGTCTTCCACGTGGTTTTAAACACTCCGAGCCTCCCCGCGTGCCGCGAAACGTCACATCATACCAGTTTGGGCGCGGTTGCGCTGACCGCGCCGCGCACGCGCGCACGCTGTTGGGCTTCACTTTTCGGAAACGAGCTGTCGCCTGCGCCAGGGAGTCCGCCACGGCGCTCCCCTGGGCACATTGCTCCGCGTTTCCCCAGGACGTGCCGCGCGAAGTCAATCCAATAGTCCACGGTCGGGAAAAGACGATCGGCAACTCGCTTCCGAACAGATCCGCGAGTACATTGCCCACCTGTGCAGCCAGATCGTCGATGTGCCCGTCCGGATCGCTCCTGGATCACGCGCTGCTCGGAAGTTGCGGTTGCGCCATTGCAAGGCCTCCCGGCCGCGGGCGTCTCGGCCCTGACTGGGATCACAATGCCGAGTATCCTCGAGGTTCACATCCGTGGGCTCTCCGTAGCTCAGTTCGGTGCGTTGCCCCCTTCGCTCATTGCGGCATTCACTCCGCAGCAGGCCCACCCGTGGCTACCGGAGCACATCGCGGCGACTACCGCGGCGCAGGCGCCATTGAGACAAAGCGTTATGCAAGGGAGCTCACCCCTTTCCGCCAGTTGGGTTGTTCCGCCGTCCCTTTCCCCAGGCTGTCAAAATTACCCCGGCAAATCGTCGCGCTGTGTAATTTTTCAAATAATCCAGGCAACGTTATCTAGAACGAACAATCGATGTAGATGTTTCCGGCGAAATGACTTGCATCAGTAACTAAATGTGGTGGCCCGATTGCCTCTCATCCGCCCATGACTGACCCCAAGATCAAAATAGACCATACTCCCAATCACCGTATCGAAGTGCCGGGCAAATTCCCTGGGTCTCAAGAACACCGCCGGCTGCAGCAACTGGTGAGCACTATGGCTCTCGAAATTGAAAACTTGAACGAAGAGACCAAACAACTCCGTGCCGCAGTTCTCATGTACCGCGAGGTAGTCCGCCGTACCCAGGAAGTAGCGTTTCTGCAACAGCAAAACCACCAACCGGATGCCTTCATGAAGGAGCAGGCAACCAGCCTGGATCACGTATCGCCGGTCATGCGGGTAGCCTGTCAATAAATGAACCGTCGGCCATCGTATCTCAACCGCGTCGATGGTAGGACACTTCGCCCGGAGACTCGGGCCTTTTATCCTGGGACGGGCATAGCTGTTACTGATCACCGGTCAATCGGGTACTCCGCCTTCTGTCGCCTCACGAGGGACGTGACTTCAACTGATATGTGCGTTGCGCTGCCGGATTCTTTATGGACTGGAACCATGGATCGTATAGCGGTTCTTGAGGAACGCGTCCTTGAAATGGAGCAGCGGGTGGCCAACCTGGAGCAACGGCTGAGTCACCTGGCGCAGCGCCAGGGTGAAGAGGGCGTGGGATGGCACGAGCACCGTCGGGGACGCCTTCAAGTCCACCGGAGTCCGGGTAGGGGGCACCTGAGACTGGTACCACCTGTTCATATCAAAGCAAGCGATGCCGGTTCTCGTGACTTGTGGGTGGAACAGATGAAACGACGAATCGCATCGCTGATCAAGAAATCCTGCTAGTGTCGGTGATCATTTTCCTTGTGCGGCGTGACCAACAACCAGACTCTGCAATCGTTCGTTTCGAGAACTGCGACTATGCGCTGGTCCCGATCAACGATCAACGTGCCGGCCAACTCCTCAGTCTTTGTCGCCGTAAGTATAGAAATCGGTAAGAGAAGCGCTTTACCGAAGACCTCGTGAAAGTTCTGGCGGAACCGGAGGGCCGCCTGTCTGTTTCGCCACCAGAATTTGAAGGATCACCCGGACCCGGCCGAAGTGAACGGCAGTTCGGGCGGTTACGAGTCTCTGGTCGGCTGACCGCAGTAGCTACCGACAACAGGAATGATTCGTAGTTATTCATACCCCGCGGCTCATATTGGGCCTAACGACCGCCGTCCCAGGGTCGCACTTCAGAATCAAAACGCTAACCGGCCGATTGGGGCCGGTGAGGGCGCAGGGATGCGCACGCGGTGGTATACTCGGCAAACGGTTTGGAGGTCAAAAAAATGCGCTTGTTGCATACCGTGCTGGCGAACATGCTGACGGTGGGAATGCTTTCGGCCGGAACAATCACTTACACGTTCACAGGCGTCGGAAGCGGAACTGTGGACGGCACTCCATTCAGCAATCAGACGCTTACCTTCGGCTTGACCACAGATACATCCCTCATTAGCGGCAGTTCCACGCCGGCGGTCACTGGTCTGTTGTCGATTTCCGGCGTAGGCGAGGGCACGGCCCCAAATTCTTATCTCATTTCGGGTCCCCAGGTCGTGAGCTTCAACATTTCCACTACGACGCCCGCCTTAGTCATGAGCCCCGCATTGAGCATGTACGACCTACGGAATGCGATCGGGCCGGTGACTTCGACTAGTGCGTACGGCCCGGTCGGCGGCATCGCGTCAACGTCCTTAGGCCAGGTAGTCCTTACGAGCGCCGTCAGGTACACGTTCACGGCAACAATCGCGCCCGAACCTGACTCCTTTGCTCTCGTGCAAATCGCATTTGCCGGGCTGGTTTATCCCGCTGCCAAATACCGTTTGCTGGCAAAGATGCCGCGTTCCTGATCCCAGCGCAATACTGAGGAGGCCGCGAAAAGCGGTCGGCATCCCATCCAATACGTTGTTGAGTTGGAGGAAGGTGCCGGAGTTCCAGACCGCTCCACCCGAACCAATCGGCCCAACTTCCGGGTAGCCGGCCATCCGTGCAGATCACGTCGGAAGAGGGATCCAGACCGAGGTATTCCGCGGTTGAGCGTCGCCCCTGCACTGCCCTGATTTTGCGGCAGCTATCGTTTGCGTCGGTTCAGCCAGTCAGTCTGCTTCAGCTCCAGATCTCTGTCGTATGCTGTTGCCGCCGCATCGACTTTGTCCTGTTCGGGTCCGCTATGAACCACATCGTCTCGCCTTTGAAAGCCGCCGGGATCTCGCCCGTTCAAGACTTCCGCGGCTATCTTCGTAATTCGTTCGGTAGCATCCGTAAGAGCCTGAGCGCCGAAAGCGGCACTGGCAAGTCGAGGGGCTCCAACATAACCCGGCCAGTCCGATCGAGTCGCTATTCGCAGCACCTCCGCCATGCTCGAACTGGTGTACGAAGCCGCAGTAGAAGGTACTTCCTTTACTGCCGCGGGCCTTAAGAAAAGCGTGTAGCTGGTCTCAAGCATATCGGCGTGGACAAGAAACCCGTTCTCTTTGCGCGCTCGTTGATCCCAAAGCTTCTGCGAATCCTCGAACCATTGGCCCATCGCCGCAAGCCCCCAAAGGTGAACCATGGCAAGCCCATACGTATCGTGATAATAATCAGAGGCATCGAACAGTGCGCGACTGTGACTCGGCGCGCCATGTGCATTCATTAGAAAAACCCAACGGAAGCCCTGAAGCCCCAATTCGTCGGCGAGGTCCATGTACACTGCGCGTAGAGTAGCCGGACGAACCGCGAAGGTGCCAGGAAACGAACGCTTGCCCGCCAATTCGTTCGCTCCGCCGGAACCGAGCGGAATTACGGGGAAGATCAGCACTTTCCAGCCCGGCCGTGCGACGATCGCCTCTGCCAGACGCCGCGTCAAAAACTCGTTCAGCCAGCCATCGGAGTAGATTGGCAGGTACGGGCCGTGCTCTTCCAGGATTCCGCCTTGCAGAATCACTACTGTTCGTTGACGATCAAACGACCGGATCTGCTCGGCATTTAGATCCCGGACATCGAGGATCTGACTTACCCCAACTATTGGAAACAGCGCGAGAACCCAAAACCCCAAGGGGGACAGCAGTTGCGAACGGAAGGGATTCACCATAGTTTTCGACCAGGCCCTTCAGTGTACACCGTTCCAAATGCAGAGTACGCGAGCGACATCGGCGCGTCGCATCGTTCTCTGAAATTCAGGTAAACTGGGCGCGGCCGTGTCAAGCCCGGGGCGAAAGCGATGATGAATTCGTCTTACGGCGCTCTGATGCACGAGGAGTTCTCAAGGGCGGGTTGTGCCGCGCTCTGCCATTTCGCCGGTGGGCGAACTGGAGCAACTCCAATATTTTCTTGGGTCAGGTTTCCATTCAACCACCGGGGCCGTATCTCGACTGCAAGCAGCGCAGTCGCGGTGCCGTCCACCATCTCACCGGCGTTGAGCCGGGAACTAAAGACTATCTTCGCGACCGGGCGGCAGTCGATCCGGGACTTACTTTTATTTCAATCACGGTTGACAGGCCGAGAACCCGGTTTGGAGTACGATCCACCCGGAGTTCGAACGAGTCTCCCTTGTGGACGATCGTGCTGGAAGTCCTATTGACAATCTAACGTGATAGCATTGATGACCTATGCGGCTCTTCGTTGTTGCCCTCCTGTGTATCAGTTCGGTGTTGTGCCATCCTCTGGCGGCAGAGACTGATGCTGCGTTGTTTCAGCCGCTCCTGCAGAGCTTTCTTGACAGCTGGAACAACCATGATGCGCATGCCTTTGCCGGGATCTTCACCTCCGACGCCGTTATCACGACAGTAGGCGCAAACCGCGTGGATGGGCTCGGAATCGAGAAGCGAATGCAGCCGAGCTTTACTGGCCCGACCTTTAAAGAAAGTGTCTACTCAGCAACGATCAAGTCTGCCCGCCGCTTCGGTCCGGATCTGGCGGTCCTCGATCTGGATTGGGAAATGACTGGAGCGCGAAAAAGGGATGGCTCGCCTCGAGGACTGCGCAAAGGAACTCTCAACTGGGTGGTCGTTCAAAAGGATGGCAAATGGAAGATCACGAGCTACCACAATTCCGAGTTGCCACAAGCCCAAGGCCCTGTGGCGCAATAGTGCGGCGGGAGACCGGTCTCACCGTAAAGTCGTAAGCAACACGTGCCGGGAACGGGCCATCACCATCCAGGAAGTTTGAACCGAATTCCGGGCGGATTGCGCGCCAATCGGAAGTTGGACGGACGATACGGCCAAGCGCCTCATTCCGCGTGGCGGACCCTCCAGGACTTCGCCGTGACGCAGTCGCCGCCGACCTGAAACTCCCCTCTACTCGAACTACAAAGGAACCGGAACTTCCAGGCTCCGGATCTCGTATCAGCATCGACTACGGAGTGTGCCGGGCGCGGTCTGTTCCGCTCTCGGCGCGGGAGGCTCGACCGCATGACTCGCATGATGAACGCCAGAGTCGCTGGCTCAACGTTGCTCTTGTACATTGCAGCCGGCATCTCCAGTATGGTCCTGTTCGGCCGCGCAACCGGCGGAGACGGAATCGCGGCGAAGCTCGCGGGAATCGCCCGACACCCGGCAGAGGTAGGTTTCGTGGTCCTGCTCGGCTTTATCCAGTGCTTCGCGGCCCTGGTGCTGGCCGTTACGCTGTATGCCATTACGCGCGAGCAGGATACCGATCTCGCCATCCTGGCCATGGCCTGCCGCCTCGCCGAAGGCATCATCGCCGCCGCCTCCCTATCAAGAACACCCGCGCTGGTATGGCTCGCGACGGCCAATGGCGTGAATGCACCGGAAACAGCCGCGGCGCACGCACTCGGCGCGTACCTGCTACGGGGCGACATGGCTGTGACTGCAACCTTCTTCGCGGTTGGCAGCACGCTGTTCTCCTACCTTCTCCTGCGCGGCCGAATCATCCCTATTCCGCTCGCCTGGTTGGGCGTCGTCGCGTCGGTCCTGCTGGTAATCGGCCTTCCCCTACAGGACGCGGGATTCCTCAGCGGCCCGATCACCATGATCATGTGGTTGCCTATGCTCGCGTTCGAAGTGCCGCTCGGGCTGTGGTTCATCATAAAGGGAGTCGCGAACCGGTAATGTTGGCGCAAACGGCATGATCTTGCTGGCCAGGTGACTCGCTGTCCGGACGGAGGCGGCGACAATAGGACTACAGCAGAAGTTGTCCGAAGAAGCAAAGGAGGCGCTCAGCACGAAACACGCGCAATCCGGGAGCGAAGTTGTTCGGCTGTCAACTGGAGGCGTAATCCTTAAATCGCGGATTGAGGCGTTCCGGGGGCGGTTCATTCCAGTCGCGATGCCGACTTACCGGTACCGATGCGGGGGAACGCAGGGCAGCGGTCGGAGGGCACAAGTACTCATGGAAATCGCTTATGGTGGGTTTTGTCGGACATAGGCAGATGTGCTCGCAGCATTCTCGATATCCGTTTTGAAATCTCGCATGAGGCGGATGACCTCATCGGCTAGATCACGCCATCCATCTGGGTCGAGATCCATGACGTACTCGCCGTGAGCGATCCTGTTTCGTCGCGCCAGTAGACTCTCGTCCATCAGATTGTAGCGGGCCTCATATGCAGTAGTCGCAATTCCAATAGAGCAAAGAATATTGTCGAAGACCTCAGCTTTAAGATTCATTCTGTGTCAATGGCGGCCTTTGCCTTCAACTTCGTCGCGGCACCTCGTGACCCAAGAATAAACTCTATCGCCGCAATTCGCACGCTGGATTTTTTCGCCCCTACTACGTCGGCGACGTGCTTTCTCATGCCGAACACCGAGAAACAAGTTTGCAGCTGGTCGTACCTTTTACCTTGTAGGTCGACAAAACTAATGTAGCTGGTGGCCGCAAGTTTTACGAACCCCTCCCAGTGCGCATAAAGGAGAGCCACGCCAGCGCGAATCAAAGTGCGGTCCGAAAGAGCCCCACCCTTGACAGCGGACTTGAGATCTGCAATCTCTTTGAGCCGCCAGGCAAAGTCACCGTCAAGCACAGTCTGGAGTTGCGACACCGTATGGAGTTTCATTACGGAACGAAGTAAGTACGAGACAACGGAAGCAATCTCGCGAGCCGAGTTGTTCCCCGAACGCCAGCCCCTGAGTTCTGTTTGAATACCACGTTATCCCACAACTCCGTCGCGCGCTCACGGATGAACGCCGCACTGTTTGGCATCTGCTCAATCTGATCGACACTGAAGGACCGCCGATTGCTATGACTTCGAAAACTGACATCAGAAACGCACCGAGAAAACGCTCGCCATTCCACCGCTTGAAGGCATCACTGCCCAGGGAATTATCAAGGAGCGCGAATGTACGCTCAAAAACGTCGGTCTCTGTTTCCGCAGGGAACTTGCCGTCCTTGGCCAGTTGGATTAGCGACTTATCGAGGTACTCGTGAACGTCCAAACCTTGTTGGTACGGGACCAAACGAAAACTCACGAATCGCAACACCAGTTCCACGCCTGCCTGCGCCTGTAACGCGTCGTCGGTCTGGATTGTTGTTTTCTTGAAGGCCTGGAAATCCGATCTGGCGCGTAACCAACCGTGGAAAACAGGATTGATCATTATGGCTGTGCAATTTCGAACCTCCTGTTCACTAGCTTGGTCCCACCGGTGTTCAAGCGTTGAAACAGCTCGTACTTTGTCGTAACGTCACTTTCCTTCTTTAGAATCTCTACCCTCATTCGAGCCCGCTTTATTAGTAACTGGGCCGACAGGCCGATCCCATCACCTGCAATTTCAGAACTGGCCTGCCAGAGTCTTCCCTCGAGTCGGGTAGGAAATTGGTTCCTGAGAGCATTAGTGGCTCACCCTTCTCTTGGCCGGGCGGTGGTTTCAACTCTCCGACAAACTGGAAGATCGTTGACAGTCGCTGCAGACCATCAATGAGCTCCCACGTACCTCGTTGGTCGGTATAGACGAATATCGGAGGAACGGGATTCCCAATAGAATAGACTCTATAAACCTAGTCTTCTGCCCAGGCTCCCACCGAAACAGACGCTGAAATTCAGGGTTAATGGTTAATTCGCCATCACGATATAAGTTGATGATCTCGCCGATAGACATCTCATACCCATCAGGTGCAATTTCCTTGCGAGCCTTGGCGATTTGTTCTTCAAGCTGCGACACGAATCCTCCGATTGACCGAATCTACCCTAAGCAACTAGGCTGTTGGTTCAGCCGTCAGTGGCTTTGCCGAGTCGTTGCCGGGA
Organism: uncultured Solibacteraceae bacterium; assembly: GCA_963792055.1. Classification (GTDB taxonomy): domain Bacteria; phylum Acidobacteriota; class Terriglobia; order Bryobacterales; family Bryobacteraceae; genus Solibacter. Next base: position 275,508 of record CAWBUV010000004.1, read on the forward strand.
AGAAGTTTGCTTTTTAGATCCGTTAACCATTATGGCGCACACATTAGGATGGTTGAACGGTCGAAACTTCGAGACGCCCGCGAAGTCCGGTTCTGGGAGATCTCGCCCGATTACTCCCGATAAACGCGCATCCTTCCGCGAATGCGATCAGCGCCGCTGCCTGCCAGATCACTCCCGGTAACTCCCGTCCATATCGATATCCATCCCGCAAAGGAACGCCCGACCGCCTCCCCGAAACCACCCTCTCCGATCCCGCAGGCACAAAAAAGCTCCACTGCCCGAACATCAAACCTATATTTCCCCATCCCTCAATCATTTAAGATCCACAAGCCCGAATATCCCCATGTCGCCATGGTATTCATCAGCCATGGCATCCCTCCGCCAAATCGACGCCAATCGTCGCAACGCTCAAAAATCCACCGGCCCCAAGTCCCCCCAGGGCAAGGCAGCCTCCAGCCTCAACGCCCTCAAAACCGGCATCCACTCCGACACCGCCGTCCTCCCCTGCGAGGACCGCGCCGCCCACGACGCTCTCGTCGCCTCTTTCTACCACCGCTTCCGCCCCACTCTCCCCGAGGTGCGCGTCTACGTCGATGAGCTCATCCGCTGCGAGTGGACCCTCCTCCGCCTGCGCCGCACCGAGTCCGAACTCAACTCCTACATCCACGAGAATTGCTTCGACCCCGATCCCGATTTCCCCCTCGGTCAGCCCGCCGCCATGGGCGCCAAAGTCTTCTCCTCTCTTCAGTGGCGCGTCAACTCCCTTCGCAAAGCCCGGAAAGAGGCCCTCGCCTGCCTGCGCGACCTCCGTGAGAATCCCATCCCCGATCCGCCACCCGCTCCGCCGGCCGCACAACCCGCCGGGACGCCGCCGTCCAACGCCTCCGAGCCCCCGCAAAACCAGCCGGTTCCGGAGCAATTGGCTTCGTTTTTGAAACCTGATCCCGCACCCCCTACGGACCCCCGCGCCGAAACCCGGGATCGCCAGTTACCAGGATTCCATCGTCGCCACGGTTCTACAGCGCACGCCGGGTGCGGTACGGGACTCCGCGGTGAGCCTTCGAAACGCCGTCTCCGATCTTTTCCCGGGCGTGAGCTTCTTCGCGGATGGGTGGCGCACCAGTTCGGGCACGCCGCTGCGTTTCTGATGGCGGCGAACGGCTAACCAGGCAGGCAGTCCACGATTGGCTGCCCCACGGACTCAATTCATTGCGACGGATCGATAAACCCCGCGGAGGCGCCGACCCACTGAAAGCCCTTATTGTGATCCACGCCCATCTGCGCGCCGCGGCCCATGCGGATGATCGTATTCACCGCGCGCAGGCGGTCCAGCCAGATGTACATGATGCGGATCTCGATCTTGGTGGGACCGAATGGCGTGTCCACCACCGGCCGGAAATCGACGCGCTCCTGCAGGATGTACTGGCTCCGCTGCTCCGCCGGCACCGCCGCCAGTTGCTCCGCCGTGGGCCCGACGATCACGCCCGCGCCGGCGAACGAGTAGAGCGGCTTCAGCACGTAGCGCTCGGGATCCGCGATATCCGCGGCGCGATCCAGGAAGCGCGTGCGCGGCACCGCCGGATGGTCCAGGTAGGGCAGCGAGAATTTGCTGAGGCGGAAAAACCAGTTGGGATGGCCCGGCCCACTCCACGTCCAGGTCGTCGCGGAAATCGAAGGCCATCGGAATCTGCTTGCGCACCAGTTCGTCCACGATGGCGCGATTGTAGATGCGCCGGATCGGCGTCAGTACGCCGTCGCGCCGGTAGAAGAGGCGATTGCCCTGCTTCACGACGCTGCTGATGTCGACGGTGCGCACGCCGTAGTCCTGCTCGGTCAGCAGGAAATCGTGGCGCGTCTTCTGGTGCGCGGGGTCGATCTCGAGCAGCACGACGTTCTCGGGATCGTGGCTGCCGACGATGGCCTGCGCGCAGCAGTGCGTGGTATTCCTGAGCGTCGAGTCCGCCGGGCAGCGCGTGCAGGCGGCGTCGATTCCGTAGGCTTCGCGGTAGGCCTCCGCCAGCAGGGGCTGGTACGCATACAGCGTAGGGAAGCCCTGGATCTCCACCAGTTGCGGCCGCAGTTCCGCGTCGAGTCCGAAATCGGCCTGCACGAAGAGCGGCACGGGATCTTCGCCGGGAACGCTGTATTCGGCAGGGATGGCCGCGCGCGAATCCTGCTCGGTACTGCGGGTTGGCGAGCAGTTGCTCCACCATTTCCCGGCCGTAGCGCGCCATCGTGTCGATCAGGCTGCCGGGCAGGAAACAGGGCGTTTCGCTATGGCGGAAGGGCGTGGGCTCGCCGCAGCGCTGCTTCCAGCAGCGCCAGAAAGCGCGCGTATTTCGCATCCGAGAATTCCTGGTTAAAGCGCTGGCGATGGGAGGGAATCAAGCAGGAATGCTCCGCCGTGCATGATCTGCCGGCCGTCGATCCAGATATCGAAATTGCGGCCCACCACGTCGATGTGCGTCGCCGAATACCAGTCCGCGCCGGTGTGCGCGCCGTAGGGATTGCCGAACGCGATGTGAATGCCGGGAATCTTTTCGTCCTGCAGAATATTGCCGATCACGTCGTGGACGGCGATGTTGGTGCCGATGGCGAATTCGCCCACGCGGTCGCTGTTCTCATCGGTGTGGCAGTAGCGCCAGAACTCGTCCTCCAGTTCCTTGTTGGCGCAGTGCGCTTCCCGCAGGCGGCTGTCCACCACCTCGATGGTCAGCGGATTCTCGCGCAGGTCGCCGTACTTTTCGCAGAGGTAATCGCCCACCACGCCATCGATCACGAAGCGGCCGTCCACTCGCTCCGGGCGTGGTGAAGGTCTCGCCGCCGGGCAGATTGCCCCACTTGTTCGGGCTGATGATGCCGCTGGTCTTCAGCCATTTCAGGCTCGGCGAAAACCGGCCCACGATGTCCGTGCCGGCGGGATTGGTGGCGCGGATCTCGCGCGCCGCCGCTGGCCATCTGCCAGACCTGCGTGCTGATGCGGTCCACCTCGTCGAAATCGGCGCGCATGCCTTCCAGCATGATCCGGCGATCGATGTTCACCATGTGGGCATGGCGCATCTTGCGGCGGTTCACCACGTCCGTCATCTGCATGCGGGTGCGCAGTTCATTGGCCTGGGCCTTCACCGCGAAGATGCTGACGTCGCTGGTTTCCATATCGGCGAGCACCTCGCGCGGGCATGTCCGTCAGCGGCCGCGGCGCCAGGTCTTCCAGCACGAAGGCGTGATAGCTCCAGGCGCTGATGCTCCAGTTCCGCCGCGAGCGCCGCGCCGATCTCCAGGCAGGCCCGGTCGGTGATCAGCGTCACTTTTTCCTCGGGCTGTATGCGGAGGCAGCTCACCACCGCGTTGCGCGCTCCGGCCTGAAACTCCGGATCGAAGGGCGTGTCCTTCAGCAGGGTCGTCATCTCGGTCACTCTCCGGCCGCCGCCGCGTCCGGCGCGAAGAGTCCATACTCGGTTTCTTCAATCATGTAGTCCACTACTTTCTTCAGGTCGCCGGTCTCGTGAAAGACGCGCAATTGGCGGTCGGCGCCATTGCCGTTCTCCAGAATCTTGTGGACGTAGGCGATCTCCTCGCGGCTGCCCAGTTCGTCCACCACGTCTATCCACGAAATCCAGAATCTCGCCGATCAATTGCCGCGCGGGCACCTCGGTCTGCTTGCCGAAATCGATCATCTTTCCGTCGAGCCCGTAGCGCGCGGCCCGCCACTTGTTCTCCATGATGAGCGCGCGGCTGTAATGCCGGAAGCTCTGGTTTTGCTCGTGCAAGCGGTAGAGCTTGGCGATGATGGCCTGGCAGAGCGCCGCGATCGCGATGGTCTCTTCCAGGCGCATCGGCATGTCGCAGACGCGAAACTCCAGGGTCGGGAAGTAGGGATGCGGGCGGATGTCCCACCAGATTTTCTTGGCGTTGTCGATGCAGTTGGTGTGAATCAGCAGGTTCACGTAGTTTTCGAACTCGCTCCAACTGGCGTAGAGGTCCGGGATGTTGGTGCGCGGGAACTTGTCGAAGACCTTGCAGCGGTAGGAGCGCAGGCCCGGTCTCCATGCCCACCCAGAACGGGGAGTTCGCCGAGAGCGCCAGCAGGTGCGGGCAGGAAATAGCGCGCCCCGTTCATCAATTGGATCGCGGTCTCGCGGTCCTCCACGCCGATATGCACGTGGAGTCCGAAAATGAGATTGGCGCGCGCCACCATCTTCAGGTCTTCCACAATCACGCGGTAGCGGTCGTCCGGATAGATCTCCTGGTCCCGCCACTGCGCGAACGGGTGGGTGCCGCCCGCCGCCAGGCGCAATCCGTTCTGCCGCGCAAGGGTGATGATCTGCTGGCGGATCATGCGGACTTCGTCCCGTGGCCTCCTTGATGTTCTTGCAGACGCCGGTGCCGATCTCCACCACGGACTGGTGCATCTCCGGTTTCACCCTCTCTTCGAGGATCATCTTGCCCTTCTGCACGATCTCTGCGTGGATGTGAGAACGAAGATCCCGGGTCACCGGATCTACGGTCTGGTACTCCTCTTCGATTCCGATGTTCAGGCTCGGCCTGATATTCGATACGTGCGCTCATAGGATGCCTCCGCCCTACACTCCCAAGAAACTCGCCCACCGGTATTCCAGCGGTTCCGGCGGCGCGAGTGCACGGGAGATCGCCATGTCCGCCACCGCCTCGACGATCCAGCGGAAATTCTCCGGTCCCACCGATTCCAGTCCCGCGTCGGGCGCCGGATTCATGAAATCGATCGCGTAAGGAATGCCGTCTTCCACGGCGAACTCCACGGTATTCAGGTCGTACCCCAGCGCCCGGCAGAGCTTCAACGCATCGCCCACCATGCGCTCGCCCAGGGCCGGCGAGGGCGGGGGATTGCCGGGCACGTACCGCAGGTGATGCGGCTGGCCCGGGTCGTAGCGCATCACGTGAACCTTCCGCTGGTCGATCACGTAGCAGCGGAAGTACTCCTGGAATTTGACCGCTCCCTGCAGGGTCATGCAGAGCTGTTCGCTCTCGTCGTAGGCGGCGAAGAGGTCCTCGCGGCGTGTCCACCTTGTACACATTCTTCCAGCCGCCGCCATCGTGCGGTTTGAGAAAGGCCGGGAAGCCCACGTAGCGGAAGATGCCGTCCCAATCCAGCGGATAGGTCGAGGTTGCGCATGCTCCGGTCCGTGGTGCCGGTGGGATGCTTCTTGTGCGGCAGCAGCACGGTCGGGCGGCACGGCGACCCCCAGTTTCGCGGCCAGCGCGTAATTGAAGAACTTGTCGTCGGCGCTCCACCAGAAAGGGTTGTTGATTACCTTGGTGCCGGTCAGCACGGCGTTCTTCAGGAACGATCGATAGAACGGAACATCGTGCGAGATGCGGTCTACGATTACGTCGTAACCGCTCGGCTCCGCCATCTGCACGCCGCCTACTTTGAGGTGCTCGGCTGTCACGCCGTTCACGCCCCGCGCATTGATGTGATCCACCAATGCGGGCGGAAACGATTCTTCCATTCCGTAAAGCACCGCGATTTTCGCCATGCCGTCTCCTTACAGGAAAAATTTCTCTGCCATCTTGTACCACCACGGCCAGTCGTGGCCAAATCCCTCCCACACGTCCATCACGTGCGGAATCTGCCGCGGCTGCCCAGAACATGCGCGAGCTTCACATTCTGATCGAACAATGGATCCTGATTGCCGATCGCCAGCACGTAGTAGTTGCTGCGGATGCGTTCCAGGAACCACGGGTCATACAGACCGGGCAGGTAATCCAGCGGACTGTGCAGGTACGCATTTTCATCGTAGTGCCCGTTCAGAAATCGCCGCGGAATATCGAATGCGGCCGACATACTGACCGCGTAAGTCACCAGGTCGGGATGACGCAGCGCGAAGTTGATGGCGTGGTAGCCGCCGAAACTGCACCCGGTGGTGCCCATCCGCGGCCAGCTCGTGCGGTCGCGGACGAAGGGTGCCACCTCCACCGCCAGATATGCGTCGAAGGCATTCTGCCGGTGTAAGCGGTCCGCCGGTTGCGCGGCGCGGTTGTACCACGACTCCTGATCGACCGAATCCACGCAGATCACCTGAAGCTCACCGCGGTCGATCTTCGGGCGGAGCGCATTCACCATGCCGCGGTCTTCATACTCCCAGAAACGGCCGCCGGAAGTGGGAAACACCACGACCGGAAATCCGCGGTCGCCAAAGGCCAGCAGTTCCATCTCGCGGTGAAGCGACGGGCTGTGCCACTTGATGTATTGTCTTTGCATCCCCTGGCCATCCTAGCGGTTGGCAACAGGTACGGGCAAGTCCGGTTGGCGATGACTTACACTGGTGCGTTGCCGGAATCCAGAGCCAAAGACCAGGGGCGCATCCGCATGCATCCCCGTTTCGCGTCGCGATATCTCTCTACGCCGCGCGATATCGTCGTCTACCTTCCCCGGGATACGATTCCAGCACCACACCCTGCCCGGTGTTGTATCTGCAGGACGGGCAGAATCTCTTTGACCCGCATACGGCCTTCGGCGGTCAGGACTGGCGCGCCGATGTGACGGCGGACGATCTGATCCGTCGCGGCGTGATTGACCCGCTGATCCTGGTCGGTATCTATAACGCGGGAGTCCGCCGCATCTCCGAATACACTCCGACGAAGGATCCCCGCCGCCGGAAAGGCGGCAAGGGCGATCGCTACGCCAAGATGATGGCGCAGGAGCTGAAGCCATTCATCGACCGCGAATACCGCACACGACGGTCGGCCGCGTTCAGCGGTGTCGGCGGCTCCTCTCTGGGCGCGCTCGTGTCGCTGGAGACGGGCCTGTTGTATCCACGCATCTTCGGCCGGCTGGCCATTCTCTCGCCGTCGGTGTGGTGGGACAATCGATCTATTCTGGAGATGGTGCGGGCGTATAAATCCGACTGTGCGAGCGCGCATCTGGCTGGATTCGGGAACCAACGAAGGGGATGCGCCTCAGCAGGCGATCGCCGATCTGAAATTGTTATGCGATGCCCTGGCGGAAAAGGGTTGGCGCGAGGGTATCGACCTGTATTGCACCGTGGCGGCGGGCGCGGAACACCATGAGCGCGCCTGGGCGGCCCGCTTCGGCGAAGTGCTGCAATGTCTGTTCCCGCGAACAGCGCCGGAAGGAAACCCGGGAGAGCCAAGATGACGATTCTGTGTCTCGCCAGTTATGAGAAAGGCCACGCGTTTCTACGCGAGGCCAAACGCCAGGGATGCGTCGTCGTGCTGTTGACCTCCGAGAGTCTGAAGGACAAGGCCGATTGGCCGAGGGACAGCATCGACGAGATCTTTTACATGCCCGATCAGAACCACGAGTGGAATCGGTCGGACACAATCAAGGCGGTAAGCTATCTGGCGCGCACCCGCGCCATCGATCGCATCGTGGCGCTGGACGATTTCGACGTGGAACTGGCCGCGTCCCTGCGTGAGCATTTGCGGGTCCCCGGCATGGGCGAGACTACCGTGCGCCATTTCCGCGACAAGCTCTCCATGCGGATGAAGGCCCGCGAAGCAGGCATCCACGTTCCGGACTTCGTCCACGTGCTCAATTACGACGCGCTTCGCCGCTTCATGGAAAACACCCCCGCCCCTTGGGTGCTCAAGCCCCGCTCCATGGCGGGCGCGATCGGGATCAAGAAGATCCATCGCGCCGAGGAACTGTGGCCGGCAATCGAGTCGCTGGGCGATATGCAGTCGTACTATCTGTTGGAGCAGTTTGTTCCGGGCGATATCTTCCACGTGGATTGCATCGTCGCCGAAAAGCAGGTGCGTGTTCGCGATTGCTTCCGGCTACGGACGTCCGCCGATGGAAGTTTCGCATGACGGCGGGATCTTCACCACAAGGATTCTGGAGCGCGAGAGCGACGATGCGATGGCGTCTGGTGGCGGAAAATCGACGAGTGATGCTCGCGCTGGGCATGGTGCGCGGAGTGTCGCACACGGAGTTCATTAAGGCGAGATCCGACGGCCGAATCTACTTCCTGGAGACTTCGGCGCGCGTGGGCGGCGCTCACATCGCGGAACTGGTGGAAGCGGCGACGGGCTTGAACTTGTGGGCCGAATGGGCGAAGGTAGAGGTCGCCGGGGCGGCGGGAGGATATCAGCCGCCCGCAGTCAATCGAGGATTACGCGGCTCTGCTGATTTCCCTGGCTCGCCAGGAGCATCCCGATACGTCGGCATATAACGATCCGGAAGTCGTCTGGCGACTGGTGCAGGATCACCACGCCGGGCTGATTGTGAAATCCCCGTCGGCCGCACGCGTCCGTGAATTGCTATCGGCTTACGAGCCGCGCTTTACGGAGGATTTCTACGCTTACCAACCGCCGCGGGACAAACCCGGTCACTGAACCAAGTTTTTGCGCCGGGACGGGCGAATCTCTCGCCCCGGCGCCGTACGATTGGAACCTAGACGGTGACTGCTTCCTTCTTATACGTCGCAGCCATCTCCGACATCGGAATCGGCTTGTAGTCCTTGGAGTGGCCTGCCTGGCCGAACTGCGTCATGCGCAGGGCTACAACCTTCTTCATCGCTTCGCGCGCCGGCTTCATGTAGGCGCGCAGATCGAACTCTTCGGGCTTCTCCGCGAATACCTTGCGGATCGCTCCCGTCATTGCCAGACGGTTGTCGGTGTCCACGTTGATCTTGCGCACGCCATTGCGGATGCCGAGCTGGATCTCTTCCACCGGCACGCCCCAGGTGGGCTTCAGTTTGCCGCCGTATTGGTTGATGATGTCCTGCAGGTCCTTGGGAACGCTCGAAGAACCGTGCATCACCAGGTGGACGTTCGGCAGCTTGTTGTGGATCTCGATCAGGCGCTCCATCTTCAGCGTCGCGCCGGTAGGCTTGCTGCTGAACTTGTAGGCGCCGTGGCTGGTGCCGATGGCGATCGCCAGGGCATCCACGCCGGTCTGCTTCACGAATTCCACCGCCTGATCCGGATCGGTCAGGTGCTCCAGTCCGCTGCCGCCCGCGCCGTGACCGTCCTCGATGCCGCCCAGGCAGCCGATCTCGCCTTCCACCGTGACGCCCTTGGCGTGCGCCAGTTCCACTACTTCACGTGTCACTTTGACGTTGTATTCGAAGCTCGACGGCGTCTTGCCGTCTTCCATCAGCGAGCCATCCATCATGACGCTGGTGAAGCCCATATCGATTGCGCTCTTGCAGGTCGCCACGCTGTTGCCGTGGTCCTGGTGCAGTACGATCGGAAGATCCGGATAGACTTCGGTTGCCGCAATCATCAGGTGATACAGGAAGCGATCCTGCGAATAGGCCCGCGCACCGCGGCTGGCCTGCACGATCACCGGCGACTGGGTTTCCGTTGCCGCCTCCATGATTGCCTGAATCTGTTCCATGTCGTTGACGTTGAACGCGCCAACTCCGTACCCGCCCTTGGCTGCCTCGTCCAGAAGTTGCCGCATTGAGACTAATGGCATGTGAGTGTTCTCTCCTTCGGAATAGAATTGCGTGAAATGGTGCCCGAAATCTTTAATTTCCAAGCTAACATGATTGCGTGAAGGGGCGGCAACGCGCGTACCTTAGTGTCGTGGCCCTCGATCCTCATGCCGGCAAGCCTCCGACGCCCTCCATGCTGGTGGACGTACCCCGACTGATCACCGCCTATTACAGCCTCGCGCCCGAGTGCGTCCGGTGAGTTTCGGAACTTCCGGTCACCGCGGCAGTTCGTTCGATGGTTCGTTCAACGAAGGCCACATCCTGGCCATCACGCAGGCGATCTGCGAGTATCGTGCCGCCAACGGAGCCGATGGTCCGCTCTTCCTCGCCAAGGACACCCATGCACTCTCCGAACCCGCCTTCGCCAGCGCGCTGGAAGTGCTGGCGGCCAATGGCGTCAACGTAATGGTGGACGACACGCTCGGCTACACACCCACACCCGCGCTCTCGCACGCCGTACTGACGTACAACCGCGGCCGCACCGCGGGACTGGCCGACGGCATCGTGATCACGCCGTCCCACAACCCGCCGGACGATGGCGGATTCAAGTACAATCCGCCCAACGGCGGTCCCGGCGGACACCCGCGCGACACGGTGGATTCAGGATCGCGCCAACCAGATTCTGGCAGCCGAACTTAGCGAAGATTCGCCGCGTGCCCTACCAGCAGGCAGTCGCTGCCGCGACTACACACCGCCACGATTACGTTTCCGGCGTACGTCAACGATCTCGCCGCTGTCCTCGATATGGACGCCATCCGTGATGCTCGCCTCAATCTCTGCGCGGACCCTCTTGGCGGCGCCGGGGTGGCCTATTGGGGGCGCATCTCCGAGCGCTACGGTCTCCATCTCACCATTCAGAACGATCACCCCGACCCCACCTTCCGCTTCATGAGCGTCGACTGGGACGGCAAAATCCGTATGGATTGCTCGTCACCCTACGCCATGGCCGGCCTGATCGCCCTGAAGGACAAGTACGACCTGGCTTTCGCCTGCGATACAGACCACGACCGGCACGGCATCGTCACGCGTAGCGCCGGCCTGATGAATCCCAATCACTATCTGGCCGCGGCCATCTCTTATCTGTTCGCCAACCGTCCCGGCTGGCGGCCGGATGCCGGCGTCGGCAAAACGTTGGTCTCGAGCAGCATGATCGATCGCGTCGCGGGGCACCTCGGTCGGCGGCTGGTCGAAGTCCCGGTTGGGTTCAAATGGTTCGTGGACGGCCTGCTGGATGGCTCGCTCGGTTTCGGCGGCGAAGAGAGCGCCGGCGCCAGTTTCCTCCGTCGCGACGGCACGGTGTGGACCACCGATAAGGACGGCATCATTATGGGTCTGCTGGCCGCCGAGATCAAGGCGCGTACCGGTAAGGACCCGGGAGAGATTTACCGCGGGCTGACCGAACAATTCGGAGCGCCGGTCTACCAGCGCATTGATTCACCCGCCTCCGCAAAACAGAAGGCGCTGCTCGCGAAGCTCTCGCCAGACCAGGTCGGCGCGTCGGAACTTGCCGGCGATCCCATCCAATCCATGCTCACCACTGCGCCTGGCAACGGCGCGCCGCTCGGCGGGTTGAAAGTATCCACCGCGCGCGGATGGTTTGCCGCCCGTCCTTCCGGTACGGAGGATGTTTACAAACTCTACGCGGAGAGCTTTGTCGGACGAAGACCACCTGCGCGCGATTCAGCAGGAGGCGCAGGAATTGCTGGCGCGAGTCCTTGCGGCGGCGTAATCTAATAGTTGAAGACCAATGACCCGTCGAATCTCCGCAGTCCTTCTAGTTTTGATGCTTGCCGGGTGCGCGAAGCAAGCTCCCCAGAAGCGCTATCCCATGCAGGGTGAGATCAAGGCTCTGGACGCGTCAGCCCACACCGCTACCATCGCCGCCGGCAAGATCGGCGATTGGATGGAAGCGATGACCATGGAGTACCCCGTGAAACCGGACACTGAGTTTCAGAAACTTCACGTTGGGGACAAAATTGAGGCGACCGTTGTTGTGGGCGATCCGGCGTATTACGTGACCGCGATTAAGGTCGTGCCAAAGTAGCGTTGGCGGGGCTTATTTCGTGGCCGCCGATTTCTTCGGCGCCGCGACTTTCAGCATCTTGTCCAACTGGGCCCGGATGTTGGCGTTGGCGTTCTGGAAAAAAACGTCCTCCCCGGGATAATCGGCGCGGATCACGCCGGTGCGATCCAGAAACACCAGGTGGGGCACATAGAGTGGCCGGCGGTCCACCGACGAGTACTGCAAGTAAGACCTGACTGCCACCATGGTGCTGTACCCAACGGGGAACGCCGGTGAGAAACGTTTCAAGAACTCCGGCATCGTAGAGACGGCGTCGTCATTGAAGGCGCACTCCAGAAACTGTACGCCGCGGCCGGTGTATTCGGGAGCGATCTGATTTAATTCCGTGGTCAACTGCTGGCAGTGCGAACAGGTGGTGTGGATGAAGGCGAGCGCGACCACCTTCCCGCGGTATTGGTTTAATTCCAGCGGAGGCGCACCCGGGCGTTCGATCGTGAAGGGTGGGGAAGGGCGCGCGGTGTCTGCCCCCGCGGCGGCGGAGGCGAGGGCGGCGATGGCAAGAATAGATCTGGTGAATCTCACGTGTGGTCTCTTCTATACTACAGGTTTATCACGCAATGGCTCCCTTCGAACCACTCCTCCGCAGTCCGCACCTGCAAACCATCGCGGCGCACTTCTGGAGGCGGCCGGACGCGATCGCGGAGTTTCCCATCGAACGGCGGCTTTATCGCACCGAGCCGGATGTGCAGGTACTGGTGTGCTCGCAACGTCCGCGCGGCGAGGCGCGCGGCGAGATCTTCATGGTCCATGGCCTGGAGGGCTCGGGAGAGGCCGGCTACATACGGAGCCTGAGCACCGCGGCCCTCCGGGCCGGATTCGCCGCGCATCGTTTTCACATGCGCACCTGCGGCGGCACGGAGCATCTCTGCCAGACCCTCTACCACGCCGGCTTGACTAGCGATCTGCTGGCAGTGTTACGCGAATTTCGCAGGGAAGGCCGTGCGCCGGCCTTTCTTGCGGGTTTTTCGCTGGGCGGCAACGTCGTGCTCAAACTTGCCGGCGAACTGGGCGAATCCGCGCGCGATTTCGTGCAAGGCGTTTGTACGGTATCGGCGCCGCTCGATCTGGCCGCCTGCGCGCGCCGAATCGGGGAGCGCGACAATCGCCTCTACGAGGCGCGCTTTGTGCGCGCCATGCGGAAGCGACTGGGCGCAACGGGCCGGTATCGCGAGACGCGAATTCAAGGGACTGCGCAGCGTACTCGAACTGGACGACCGCTTCACCGCGCCGTCGTTCGGCTTCGGCGACGCGGCAAACTACTACCGCACGCAGTCCGCCATCGCCTATCTGGCAGGTCTTCGCGTTCCCGCGCTGCTGATACAGGCCAAGGACGATACCTTCGTCCCCTTCGCGATCTACGAATCGGCGGCCGTGCGCGCCAATCCCTGGATCCAGCTGGTGGCAACGGAACACGGCGGCCATCTGGGATTTCTCGGGCGCGAACCCGAACCGCTTGTGGTCGGATGAGGTCATAATGGAGTGGATTGCCGGGGTGGCTGCTAAGAAGCCTCGACTCGAATCGTCAAAGGTCTAAGGTCTAAATGAATTCGCACGCGTCATTCTGGGAGGCGGTGAAGGGCGCCCTCCATTCGCTTCGCGGCAGTAAGTTGCGGAGCTTTCTCACCTTGCTTGGAATCATTCTGGCGACGACCACGCTGATTGCCGTGATGTCCGTGATTTCGGGCATGGATGTCTATATCGCCCAGAATGTCTCCAGCATGGGGGCCGACGGATATCGCGTGCAGCGCATTGTAATGATGGGCTTCGATCCCAAGAAATATATGGAGATGCTGCGGCGCAATCCGCAACTGAGCCGCGAGGAGTACGAGTTTCTCCGCGAACGGCTGACGATGACCAAGGAGATCGGAATCACGGCCGGCCGCAGTGTCACGGTCCACCGCGGTACCGAGATCTCCGAAGGCGTCGGCTTACAGGGCACTTCGCCAAATATCGGAGTGATTACCAACATCGAGGCGGAAGAGGGGCGGTTCCTCTCGGAGATCGAGAACGACCGGCACATGAACGTGGCGTTCATCGGCCACGACCTCAAGGACAAGTTCTTTCCGGGTGCGACTCCTATCGGCCAGACCATCACCGCGGAAGGGGTGCCGTTTGAAGTGGTGGGAGTTGCCAAGGCCAAAGGATCGGTATTTGGCCAGTCGCAGGACAATTTCCTGATCATTCCTATCAATACCTATTTCAAGATCTGGGGAGCGCGCAACGGAATGGGCTTCGCCGCCACCGCGCTGGATCACGACCATCTGGCGCAGGCGCAGGAAGAAGCGCGCATGCTGTTGCGCTCCTACCGCCATCTGCGGCCTAAGGAAGATGATACGTTCTCGATGTTGACTTCCGATGCCCTGCTGGATTTCTGGAATCAGTTGACGGGCGCCATCGCCGCCACCGCAGTGGGCGTGGTTTCGGTTTTCCTGGTCGTGGGCGGTGTCGTGATCATGAACATCATGCTGGCGGTGGTTACGGAGCGAACTCACGAAATCGGTATCCGCAAGTCGGTGGGCGCGCGAAAACGCGACATCCTGAATCAGTTTCTGGTGGAATCGGCGGTGCTGTCGGCGAGCGGTGGGGTGATCGGTGTCCTGATTGCGTGGATCGTTGCCGTGCTGGTGCGAACTTTTACTCCCGTTCCCATGTCAGTGCCGGTGACGGCGGTAGTCGTCGGCGTGACGTTGTCGGCGGTGGTGGGCCTGTTCTTCGGCATATACCCCGCGCAGCGGGCGGCGCAGTTGGATCCGATCGAAGCGTTGAGGGCGGAGAAATGAGCCCTGGATCGGTTGTCTCGGGAGTGCGCCTGGCGCTGGACACGATACGCGCGCACAAGATGAGGTCATTCCTGACCGTGCTTGGCGTCATCATCGGAACGGGCGCGGTGATCGGCGTTGGCTCGATTATCGCGGGCCTGGATGGCGCGATTACCAACCTCCTGCGAAGTTTCGGGCCGAACACGGTCATTGTCACCAAGACCGCCGCCATGGGCAATTCGACTCGCGAGGAGCGGCGCCGCAAGCCGCTCACCCTGGAGAATGCCCGATCCATCGCGGAGCGGTGTCCGGCGGTGCAGCATGTCAGCCCCTATCTGTTTGCCCCGGGCGGACTGCATACCGCCAAATACAAGGGCAACGATCTGTACAACATTCAACTGGCCGGCACGGAAGAGGGCTATGCCGCGGGTGGCACCACCATGAAGGCCGGCCGCTTCTTCACCGATCAGGAAAGCCTTCACCACATGCCGATTGTGGTGATCGGGGAGGACGTGCAGAAACAGTTGATGCCGAATGAAGATCCGATCGGCAAGCCGATCGAAGTGGATGGCCACGAACTTGAGGTGGTGGGGGTGATGGACCGGCCGGCGGCATCGCTGCCCGGCCAGGACGATACGCGAATCCTGGTGCCCTACTTCACGATGCGCAAGATGTTTCCCAATGTGCAGGAGCATATGCTGATCGTGATCGCCTTTCCCGGCATGATCGATCAAGCCCAGGACGAAGTGCGCGCGGTCCTTCGGATTGCGCGGCGAGTGCCGTTTAACGGGCTCGACACCTTCTCCATCACTACAGCCGAGCAGATGATCGAGCAGTTTCATAGTGTGACGGCGACGGTGGCGCTCGTGATGGTCATCCTGAGTTCCATCGGTCTGCTGGTGGGCGGCATCGGAGTGATGAACATTATGTTGGTGAGCGTTACGGAGCGAACGCGCGAGATTGGCGTGCGCAAGGCAATCGGCGCGCGCAAGAGTGACATCATCGTGCAGTTTCTGACCGAAGCCGTCGTGCTCACCGCCATGGGCGGTATTCTCGGCCTGCTGATGGGCTGGTCCATCTCGCGTGCTGCCGGCCTGGTCTTCCCGAATTTGCCGACGGCGGTTCCCCTGTGGGCTGCGGCGGCGGGTGTCGGGGTCTCCGTCGGCGTTGGGCTGTTCTTCGGTATTTGGCCCGCCAGTCGCGCTGCGCGCCTCGATCCGGTGGAAGCACTGCGTCACGAGTAGGAAATCACCTTGCTACGGGTGCCTAGCAGTTCCTCTGCCATACTATAGATCAACCCCGAAATGAGCTCTCAGGAACCGATTTTATTGCGAAGCGCCCGCTGGCTGGCCTTTGGATCGGCAGCCGCGATCATGCTTGGTATCGCGCCTTCTCAAATTCTGCTGGCGCTCTCGTTTGCCGCCCTTCTGGCTTGCGGGGAAAAGTTGCGTCTGCCGCGCATCCGGTTGCCGCTCTCGCTGTTTCTGCTTGGAACCGTGATCTCTCTGTTGTTGTCGGACGATCCCGCCGCCGGCCTCCCGCAGATTCGCAAATTCTACGTCTTTCTCGATGCTGCTGGTCGTGTTTTCGCTGCTTCGCAATCTTGCGATGGTTCGCTCCTTATTCCTCACGTGGGCGGGAATCGGTGCCCTGACCGCCATTCGGGGCTGTATCCAATTTGCGGGCAAAGTACAGGAAGCGCACCGTCTTGGCCGCAACTTTTACGAGTTTTACGTCGGCGAGCGGATCACCGGCTTCACCAGCCACTGGAATACCTATTCGGCTGAAGAAATGTTCGCGCTGATCATGCTGGCGTCATATCTGCTCTTTGCCCCGGCGGCGAAGCGGCGCGTCTGGATATGGATGATCTGCGGTGCGCTAATCGCCCTGGCAATCGTGCTGGGAGAGACGCGGGGGATCTGGATTGCCGTAGCGATCGCACTCCTCTATCTGGTCTGGTTCTGGCGGCGCTGGATGGTCGCGCTTGCGCCCGTCGTCCTGCTGGGGGCGTACTTCGTCGCACCCGCCGCCATGCAGGATCGCGTCAACTCGATCTTCAAACCGAAGGGTGCCGATTCCAATCAATTTCGCGTGGTCACCTGGCGTACCGGCATGCGCATGGTCGAGCGGCATCCGTGGTTCGGGCTGGGACCCGAAGGTCCGAAGCTGCACTTCGATGAGTACGTTCCCGCCGACATTCCGCGCCCTCTGCCATCGGGTTGGTATGGACATCTGCATAACATCTATCTCCACTACGCCGCCGAACGAGGAATTCCGACCATGCTGATCCTCATGTGGATGCTGATTCAGATTCTCGTGGATTTCTGGCGCGGCCTCAAGGCCTTGGCGCCCGGCCCCAGCAACCAGAGATTCCTGCTGCACGGTGGGATAGCGGCCGTGCTCGCGACCATGGCGGAAGGGTTCGTCGAACTGAATTTGGGTGACAGCGAAGTGCTCACGATGTTCCTGGTAGTGGTTGCGTGCGGGTACCTGGCTCTGGAGAAGGAACTTGCCGATCGACGTGGCCGCCTAGTTCCCCATATACTGCGCACGTCGCGCTCCGCGATCCAGCGGCAACGGATAACCGATCAGGCAGAACTGATCCAAAGCGAACAGTACGACCGAATCGAGTTGTTCGCCCGCTGCCAATGCGCTGCTCCTTGCTCCATGGCGTCGTGTACTCGCCGATTCCCACGAGGTGGCTGCTTTGCTCCCTCTCAAATCCCAGTTGCATCGGCAATTGGATCGATGCCAGCGCCTTGTTGAGATCGCGATCCCCTGTGTATGTGAAGTTTTCCGTCTTTAGTGAATCCAGCGTTGCCGGCGTCCAGTGTGCATGCGGGAAGTTGACGAGGCGGTTCAGCGCGGTATCGTTCACATCGGGCGGATAGAGTACCTCAAACCGCGTATCGGGTTGCGTCTGCCTGACGTACGCCATCACCGCGTCGGTGAATTCCCCAATCATCTCCGGCAGGAATATGCATTCGTCGGGATAAGCCGTCGGGTCGTCGTTCTGAGTGAGGATCGTAGCCATCGGTCTACCGTAGCGTGCCTGAAAGCTAGTCGTCGTGTAGCTGTCGTAAAAAGGCATGCCGGACGTCGCTGCGAAGTACCACCACTGCACTTCACCGAACTGCACATAGGGCGGGACCCCGCTGGCTGCCATCAGGTCCGCCATCTCTCGATAGACTTCACGCCAGAAGGCGGTGCTCTGCGGGACCGAAATTGGTCTGCAGCGCGGGAGTATTCAGCCAAACTGGGTCGCCGTTCGGATAGCGTTGCGCAAGGCTAGCCTGGGGCGTGTCATCTCCGTGTTGCAATTCCATGCTGAACGCGGCCGTCACTGGTATGCCGTAGCCGTTCAGCGCTTTGAAGAACGCCTGACTCCAATCGCGCGCCGCACGGTTGAGTTTCAGCGTCGCCGCCGTGTCCGTTCTCCAGACCCCGTCCACCCCGCCCGCGAGGGTCGCGCCGCTTGCTGTTCCGGCGAAACCTGAGCTGTTCGTGTTCGCGCCGATCACAACCGCATTCCCAGGCGACCCCATCAGCCGCGAGGTGACCATCAACACCGGGCCCTCGGCCACCGCCCAAACACCTGTCGAGCCGGCATTGATCAGGAGTTCGAAGCACTTGGCGATGCTCTCCGCGGTGTCGCCAATCAGATTCAGGTGCTCGATCGGTGTCCCTCCCAAGGACACCTGCGTTTTCTTACCGAATTCAGGCACGCCCGAAAACGTGAGTGTTCCGCTCGCGTAACTGTGCCCCACCCGATGCAGTTCGTAGAACCACATCGCCCCGGCATAGTGATTCGCGCGGCCGCCAAATCCCAATCTTCTGCATCAGCCACGCTGTTCGCTCAGGTGCGATTGCCAGGGAATGGTCCGTATCCCAGTCAGTTGCCAACGTCGTCTGCGAGTTTCGTTCGAAATCCGGCAGAACATAGCTTGGGTAGGCGATCTCCAGAAAATCGAAGTACACAAGGGTTCCGTTCGAGCCGGAGTGAGTCATCGTCACTGTATGCTGTGCCTGGCCGGATATCTTCGCGACGGGCAAACGGACCAGCACATCCTCGGCCGCCTTCCCCAGCCCGAACGTCACCGGAGTGCCACCGTCGATCCGTACCGAGACCTGGCCGCCGTGCTCCGCCATGCGCGTACCGAGATACAGCCAGTGGTCCCCATTTGCGGAGTACGTACAACTTACCCATGAACCCGGCGTATCGGTCCACCGGATCGACCCGCCCGAGTAATTACCCCGAGCTTCCACCCAATGCCCGTCATAAACTGCCGCGCCATCATCCTCGATGCGTCTGCTTCCCACTCCGGCAACTGTATACAGGAGATTTTTCCCACTCACCTGCCAGTTCGTCACCGCCACTGCGAATTCGCTGCGTTCGAAGTTGCCCTTCTGTAAGTCCGCTGCCCAAGTCCAGCGCATCTTACGTACGCGCGTCGTGGGCACCGCTATACCAGTCACGTCGCGTAAAGCGGAAAAATCGAGTTGCACTTTCCACCGCTCCGGCGATACTCCTCCCGCGAACGTTGCCGCGGCAGGCGCCCATGATTCCGTGCCCGCCCCGTGCACTGTCCCATACACGCCGATCCGGTTTCCATTCGAGCCGGGAGCTCCGTGATAAGTCAGCGTGATCCGCGAACCGCTCGCTATGGCGCTAACTGCCCCCGGAGCCTGATTCGCAGTGATCGCTGATGCCAGTGAACTGGCGGCGCTCTCCATTGTGTCACTGGCTGTCAATCGGTAATTGAAGTGCTGATCCAGCCAGGCGAGTTCGATGTAATCGCCGGCGGTCGGCGATCCCTGCAACTCGAACACCGCACTCGCGTCCTCGTAGGTGTCCAGTGCGATCGCATGGTCTCTCAAGGACACTCTTGTACAGAGTCTCGGCTCCGCCCGCTTCCGACCAGATCCTCAGATATGGCCAGTCCACGGTCGGATAGAGTGTCGAGTCCAGAGGAATACAGTTGTCGCGCACTTCTTCGTAGCTGAGTTGCAGACCACTCAAGTCACCGTCCGGTAGATTGCGCAACGCCGGATGCTCGAACACATTGTCGCGGTTCCATTCGATCACCACCCAATCGAACTGCTGCCGCCAGCAACCCGAAACCGTGAACCCGCCGTTCGACGCTCCGCTCATGGCTGCGATCGCGGAGGGACGTTCAAAGTAGCACTGCAGGTCCCGATCCGGGCGCAGCTTAGTAAGTTGGTCTGCCATTAGAGTCGAATTAGAACTGTCAGATTCGCGCCCGGGTAAGTCTGTCCTACAGCCGTCACCGCCAGGGTCAGTTTGGCTCCTGCCGCCAGCGGTCCCGTAACACCTCCGTCCGCAGCCGCCGACGTCGTCATTCCCGCTGGAATCGACAGCGTGCAGTATTCTGCGCCATCCATGTCTACTCGAAGACGCACTTCCGCATCCGCCGCCGTCCCGAGTACCGCGAAGACGTCCCGTACCGAATGTCCAGCTTCAACCACCAGTGCGGGAGCCACCCGTTCTTCCACTGCCAGATAGCCGTCAACCTGAATTGAGTACTGGCCTCCCGATAGTGTGCGCAGTCCTTTGTCCAACGCGGTGGTCAGGCATATACTCCGCACCGGGCTGTTTCCGCGGCGATTCGTGACGAACAACTCCGCACTCGCCACCCGCGCGTCAGGCAGGCTAACCGCCTGGCTCCAACTCCCGCTATAGGGACTGCCGAAAAAGTTCGGCGGGAACGCCGCGATCACAGTCTTGTTCTGCAGCCCGTAGATCGCCGATTGCGCGCTGTGCTCCGCCGCGGAGCTGGAATGCATCCCCCGCGTCACCGCGTATCGCGTTCCGTTGTTTTCAACCGCGTCCACACGCATCACCTCGGAATCAATCTGCAAGTAACTTCCCGGCATTGCGTCCCCTGTGGCATTCAGTTCTAGCGCGCCGTCCTCGATGCCCACCGCCTGCGCCAGGGACAATTGTGGCCGCCCGCGCAGTTCATCCCAGTAGTACATGGTCAACGTGGCTGCCGAAATCGTGGTGGTATTCGTCAAATCGGTAAACGAGACGCCGCTCAATTCCACTGTGCCGCCGCGCTGGCCCGGCACCCAACCCGAAGTACGGCAATGGAGGAATATTTGCATCGCTCGTCGCCGCTGCCACCGATTTGCCACCGCGTCACCGTCGACAATTCGATCGAGCACTCCAGGTCATTTACATTGGCTGAGCGTCCGCAAATTTCTACCGTCTCGCCCCCGCGGTTCGGAACCGCGAACTGCACCGGACTGCTCTTTGCCAGCGCGCCAAACTGCCATCCTGTCTCGGCAACCACAAAGAAACTGCTCGCATCCGGAACCACGACCCACCCCGGTGATACCGTAAGCTCCGTAGCGGTGTTCCCTACGATGCTGCGCTCCTGGCCGGCGCCTTGTCCCCGGCAGATGCGTGCAATCATGCCGCGGTACCGGTTTTCCGTCATGTGCAGCGCTTCATTTCCCACCGATGACGTGCTGTGAATCGTCGCAGCGCTCTCTGACTGCAATTCCATCCGCCAGTAGAAATTCGCGTGGTCGAAATTGGGATCCAGCGGTGCGATCAGTTCCTTTTCCGACCCCGGTATCTGTGAATTGCGCCGCCAAGGCTTGGTTCGATGCGATCCGGAAGAGCTGTGCTGGATTGCTACCGCGGTAAACGTGGAAGCCCGCGGTCCCGGGTGAAAAGCTCAAGCCGTCGATTCTCACGCTGCTGTCGTCGCTCAGGGTGACCGCGCGTACGATGAAGGAGAGTAGACTCTCGTTCCCCGATTCGTCCAGCGCGGCCACCGCATAATAAAGCGTCTGCCCGCCGTGCAACGATCCGCCGTCCGCTACCGTCGCTGCCAGATTCAGCAACGGAATCCCCGGCCCGCTTGCTGCGGCGACGGCTGGTGCGACGAACCCTACCCGAAGGTTTGTCTGCACCGAGCCGTCGCTCGCCGTGATTACCGATTCCTCGACTCCGTACTGAATGTCGCCCCGATCATCCAGTACGTTGCCGGGCAACGGACAGGGTACTCCGACACCGGCGCTGCCCTGGCGCCGGCCTCCGCTTGCCGAGGTTACCTGTCCGTTGCTATCGGCGTACCACAAATCGTCATGAATTTGCGCCGTAATCGTGGAGATCCGGTGGTTCATCCCCGGTGCGATCTTCAACACCCGGAATGGCTGCCGGTTCAATCCCTCTTTAAGATACGTTACCGTGATCAAATCTCCGGGCCGGATCCCGAGTGCTTTCACACTGGTTTCGAACTCCACGTAGGTGTTGCCGCGAACCGAGCGGTCCAGATTCAGCTTGAGGATTCTCGCCGCCTGATCGAAATTCGGAATACCTAACGCAGCCAGCGTCTGCGACACTTCCTGCCCGCTCCGCGACACGTCGTCGGCGTCAACCAAGCGAAAAACTATCCTGTTGGTATTCGTTGAGCGCATCTTGAAATTCGACACTGAACCGGTTGGGTGTGTCCGCCATGCTGCGTGAATATACGCGGAAGCTCGGCTCGGCGTTGGACTTTCGTATGATGCCCGTAAATCCGTTACTGCCGTCGCCGAATTCGTAGCTCGGCCAACCGCCTTGCAGAGGCTCCCTGCTGTTCGACCATTCTGGCTTAGCCGGCATTTCAAGCGCCAGGGAATTCTCCATGCGGACCTGTAGCGCGCCGCTCGCTCCATACGTCAGAAGTAGTCTCGCCGAGTTTCGAACTCCGCGCACCACGTCGCCCGCGCTCTTGCGCCTTTGCAGAACCAGGTTGCACTGGAAGCGCGCCAATTGAATTGCGTTTCCGTAAAGGTCTAGCGCGTCTATCGGTTCATCGCAGTATGCCGCCGCTGCCGCGAAACTAGAAACGTCGATTTCGGTCAAACTCCACCCGGCCCGTCGTAGGACGTCCAGCAAGACCCATGCCGGGTTGCTGGAGAACCGCTCGCCGCTATAGCTCCCGTCTCTTTCATATACGGGCAGCTTCATACCTTCTACCAGCACGGTCACATTGGGCAGGCTCGTTCCGTTATTTATCCGGTTCGGCACCACAACGGAAAGATATGCCATGCTGCCATACGGATCTCCCGCCGGCTGGCCGCTTCCATCCACGAAGTCATAGTTGAACCCGCCCGAACGCGTGCCAAGTGTTGGAATGTTATACCAGCCAGTGCCGGTCATATTGGTCCCGTTGACTCCCGCTGGAATCTCCACCCCGTTCACCAGGACCTTCAGAATGCCCTGCATCTCGCCCAACCCGAGCAGCACTTCCATACGCGTCAGATTACCGTCATTGCGGGCGAATACGACCGGAGGCTGATACCACGCCGTGCCATATATCATCGGAACGAAGTCGTTATACCTGGCCTCATTTACTGCAACGGCTGACGTGTGTGCGCTCTTGTCTCCATAGGTCCGCACAGCGATCGCTGGCGGCACAAATTCGATTCCCCCAAAGTTGCAGAACATCCCACGCGCTTCGCAGTCTGACTTCGTATGTCCACACGCAATGAATGCATCGCTGCCCTCCAGGGCTCCCGTTCCACCTGCTACACCTGCCGAGTACCCGCAGCGGTAATAGCGCGAATACTTCCCGCTCGTGCCGCCATCCACCGCTTCTTCGCGCTTCGATTCGTCGCCCGGAAATTCCCACGGACAGCGTCGCTGAATCCGCACCTGCGGCAGTAGCAATCGCTGAAGGTTCATCCGGTTCGTCGCGGTGATGCGGAACGTCGCCTCCAGAATCTCGTCGGGAGGATTGCAGATTCCCTGAAACAGCACGGATCGCTCCGTCACCGCCTCGCCGCTCCGTAAATCGTAAAACACCAGAGCGGCCGTCAATCGGGCGCCTTTCCACCCGATCGTGCGCTCGATCTGTGAACAATGCGAGTCCGCGTTCGCTAATACCAGCGAGATTCGTGGTACTCCGTCCACCCCTTGGTCGGACGACGCTTGCAATTCGAATACATTGTGGCGCAGTACTCTCGCACTATAGGTCGCTTCTTCCACCTGCACTGCGTGCGTACTCCAGCGCTCCGTTTGTCCGTTGGACAATTGGCAGTCGAACACCAGCAGCGGCGTGTCCGTGACGGCTTGCTCCTTTAGTTCAAAGATGGTTTTCATGAATGATCTTTATCTTGCAGGAGTGACGATTTACATCGGTAGTCGTAATCGCCAGTACATCGTCAGCCAAGTGGGCATCTTCGTAGACCCCGCCCCGTGTGCTTTCCTTGTAAGTCGACGGCGCGGCTTGCGCTTCTGCCTGAAGTCCGTAAACATCCACCGCATCGCCGGCCCCGATGCCGATCGCGAATCGCACCGAAGTCTGCTCTGTGTCTCCGCTACTGGTCCAGGCGATGCGCGTCCACTGTGTCGCCAATGGCCTTTGAACCGCCCGACTGCCAATCGCCAATGTCACTGTAGTCGCCGTGTCCGATCGTACGTACGCGCTCAGACAATACTGGTATTCTCCCGCCGCCGCCAGCGTTTGCCCCACTGCTTGTTCCGCTCCGCCGCTGTTTGTGAGTCGCCACGCGCGGGACGTCCCCAATGGATCGCTGATCGCCCCGGTCAGGTTCAATAGCGGATCTGTCTGCCACGCTGCATTGTCCAACTGTCCGCTCCAAGCCAGAAGGTTGCCCGTCGGATCCAGGAACGTGAACCCGTTCAGCGTGCCTTCCGTTGCGTCGAAGAATGTCCTCAGTGCCGCTGCTTCCTCATCACAGAGGTCCACGTAGTTCAATCGCCATTCCGTAACCTCCGCTGCCGGATCGGCCAACTTAATCGTGCTGCCATCGGCCGCCCGATTGACTACAGTCCGTGTCCGCCGTATCTTTTGTACCGGAAATTGGCTCAGTGCACCGCTTCCGAGTTGTGGATATACCTGCATGGTTTTAGACGTTTCGCACCACGGTCAGTTTCGTGCTCCCGCGCATCTCTGCCACGGTCTGAAGCGCCAGTTCGTCCGCTGCTACGCTGCAATTGTCATAGACCTGTCCCATCCCAGGGATCGGTAAATGAGAAGATGCCGAACGATCCCTGTCTGGCCAGAAAGAACTCCTCGATCGCTGCCAGTTCACCCTCATCCAACAGACTCAGTTGGATCTCCCACTCAGCCGTGCCGATGCCCGAGTCGCGGTACCGCTGTTGGCTTCCATCCACGAAGCGCACCGTCTGATTTTGAAACTGCGCCCGCCGCGTCACCGGATATTGAGCGATCGCATTCGTCTTCAGCTTAGGGAAAGTGACCATATCAAAGCTCGTTCACCACGTCGTTAATCGCGTTCATATTGAGCATCGCGTCCCGCACCGCCAGCGCAATGTCGTTGCTCCGGTCCAGGAATGAGCGTGCATCCATCGCCTGCACATTCACCGTGATCTGCGGCGAGGTATTCGCCGTACTCGTCCCGCCGTTTGTCATGCTTGAAGAACTTCGCGGCAACCCCATCTGGTCGTAGTCCACATTGGTGAATCGGCCCCCGCTCTCGGCGGCCTGGAAATCCACCGCCGCCGGCATCGCATATTTCACCAGCGCCGGTGGCGCCGCGGCATCTCCGCCGCCAAAAAGACTGACTAGCCCGCTGATCATTGGCGCCAATCCGAACCCGCTCTTGAGCACCGTGGAGGCGATCCCCCCCAATCGTGCTCCCGCTATCCTGTTCGGCCGTTGCCGAAGCCCGCGAAGTGGTAGCCGCTACCGGCGCCGCGGTACTGCTCCGTAACTCGCCAATCTGCGCGATCACGTCGGAAAGCATCAAGGTTGCATCCTCAATCGCCGGCGCCTGTTGTCCCGAAAGCGTCAGAAACGTCTGATAAAGTTCGTCTTGTGTGGTGCTCGCCATGTTCGTTCTCCCAAAACTCTGAAGCCTTAAAACGCGCGGGATCTCGGTTGGTTCTGTCGCGTCGATTCTGCAGCCAGCGCCTGCTCCAGAATCAGGAATGCCTCCACTTGTCGCGCGCTCAACTCACCGAAGGTCCATCCCTCCGAGTCGGCGTCGCACCAGAAAGCTCCTCCAACAGCTCCTCGCTCTCTGCTGTGATGTAAGACTTGGGGCAGCTTTCGATTGCCACCGTATTCCGCGCCCAGACCGGCGCGGCCTTGCCGTCGTGTGGTAGCCCCAGCCACCCACAGCGCCGGCGGACCTCCAGGCCGGACCTCCGGCACGCGTCGCACTCCCAACCGGCCTGGTTGGAAAACTGAAAATGGAAGGCGACTAGGAGTTTTTTCTTTCTTCTTCGCTCAGTCCGGTCTCTCTGCGCACTGCCGCCAGTGCCTCCCGGAAAAGCTCCTCGGGTCCGGCTGCCGCCAGCAGTTCCGGGCCCGCCGCCGTCCCGTCCACCGCCAGGCCCGCCACCGCCTTCACTCCCCACGTCACATACATCCGCTCGATTTCGGCCTGCAGCAGTGCCGCATCCATCTTGTCGGCGGCATCGCCGCTAGCCGCCAGGAACTTCGTCCGCTGCGCCAACTCCCGAACGTCGCCGCATCAATTCCATGCGCCGCGCGAACGACATCTTTGCGATCGTGAATGTGACTCCCGGAACCGCCCGCGAGTTCCACCACCACCTCGCTGGTGTAATCGGCGACCTAGCCTCGTTCGCCACGTTTCGCCTTATCCGAACGCCACGGAAATTTCATCGTCCACCGTCCCCTGTGCCCGCGATGCCCGGAAGCGCCACTGCAACCGGTTCTCCCCGTCGTCGAACTCCGGCACCTCCGGAACAACGCTCTTCAGATACACGCCCATCAACTGTCCGTCGGTCTCGCCCAGCTGGAACATGACGCTGATCGGCGATTGCTGGCGCGCCGCCTGGTACAACTCCTTCGTGGCATCGTCGTCCCGCGTATACAGGTCGAATGCCGCCGTCACCGTCCGCTGCCCCGGTGAGATCGCCCGCGCCCCGCACGGCCCGAATTCCCGGTCCCTCGTGTCCAGTGCATTCTTCACCGCGATCGTCGCCTCCGTGATCGTGCAGAACCGCGATGGCCCCGTCCCCAGCCACGCCTGCCCCATGTGCCCCGGCACAATCGAGTAGTCGAATGCGGTCAACGCCGGCTCCGCCGGAAAGCGTCTGCAACTGCGCCGCGCCGGTCTCGAAGCTGGCGCTGTCTATCACGTCCTTCGCCATGCCGCTGAAATGGAACTCGTGATAATCCCCGTTTACCAGAATCTCCATCTGGTCCACGCCCGCTCCGTAAAGCACCCGCTGCACGGCTGTCGCTGGACTCCAATAATCGAAGATGCTCACGCTCTTTAATTCCGTTGCTGGAGCGTACGTGACCGTCGCACTGATCGCCGCTCCCGCCCCAGGCAGCGTCAGAAATGGCGCATTGAGTTGCACTGTCTGCGCGTCTACAATCGCCGCCACGAACCGGATCTCGCCTCCCGAGCAGACAGCCTGGCCTGTCGTCAGTCCGTGCGGCCCTCCGAATCCCAGCCGTCCCGTTGTTGTGCTCGATGCTACCGTTCCGCCTCCGAACCTTAGGGGACTGCTGCCCATCGCCGCTTCGAATAGCGGACCGTAGCCGGGACCCGCGGCCGTCTTGTCCCAACTGGTCAAGTATGTCTGCAGATCGAATGTCGTGCGTCGCCTTACCCCGGCCGGCACACCTGCGAACGTCCGGCTACCCGTCTTGTCGCGCCGCGTTCCCGTCTCCACTTTCTGTTGGATTCCGAGCTTGACCGCCGGAATCCGGTTGACAGCCGTGATCGATTCCACTCTCCCGTACGAACCCTCCAACACCGTGTAGAATCGATTTGCGTTGGAGGAGATATATGAAGACATACTAATTCCTGTTTACTCCGATCTCGAAAGTGACCTTTGCCACCTGCATGAAATTCTTCCCGCCCTGTTTGACCGGGCCGTACGCCACTTCGTATGCGCCGCCGAAGAACATTCCGTCGCCCCAATCGCCTCGGCTTCCATTCAACATCTGCATGGTCGCGTCCACATAGAGCTCCAGACGGTCCTGAATTCCCTCCAGGCGGTCTTGCGATTGCCGTAGCTCGATCGCCATCTGCACTCGCCCCGAGAAGGCGCGGAACTTCTCCCGTAGATCGTTCACGATCTTTTCGCAGTACACGTTCACTGCCGGGTACTTCACCCCCAGAGCCCGCTCCGCCATCTCGGCCGCCACGTTCTGTACGCGCACCTGTGAGCTGTCAATCAGCCCCGCAAACTCCCGCTCCCCTTGTGTCAGCGCACCCAGGCCTGCATTTACCCCGCCCGGACCCGTGATGCGTTGCAGTACCTTCGACGTCGCCGCGCTCCCGATTTTGTTGATCATCAGCCCCTCTGTATCATTCGCGGTACTTGCAGCCGGTAAGTGGCCATCTGTCCATTACCAGCCAAACGCCCCGCCGTCGATACCGCCTCCAATTGGATCCAGACCTGTCCGGGTATCAAGGCCGGTCCATTCTGGATCGTCATCGTCGATGGGCTGGTGCCACAGTAGACGTTCCATCCCGCAACATCAGCCGGCGACTTCGTCTGTACGGCAAAGGAACTGCCGGATACCTGGATCATTGCTGGTGTCGAAGCCGCTCCCTCATCGCCCGCCGCATTCGTCCATGCGATAGCAACATAATAGGCACCGTCGGTGATGCTGCCTGCTGATGGCCACGGCTCCGGTGTTGTCGCCTGCTTTACCGGGTTTGTGGCCATGCCCAGCCCATCCTGTATCAGACGGCCGTATGCCCACTTTGCCAGATCGTGATATTCGTCGCGCTTACCCCCATACCGGTCGTTCAGTTGACTGTTGAATGCGTCCCGGTAGACCATCTCCAGCGTCCGGAAAATGTGCCAGAGCTTGAGCGGCGTTGTCACCACGATCTGGTCAATCGACGGCGGCGCAGTCAGCTGCCCCGATTGCATCGCCTGCTCCAGCAGCCCTGCCAGCTCTATGGAGATTTCCTCATGTGCCAGTGCCAGCTTCCGCGTCACGTCGATGTCCTCGAGCGTGGCGACATTCAGTAGCTGCGTGTCGTGTCCCTTTAGATCTTCGATGCTCGCAACCGCGCCGTCCGTGAACAAAGCCATCGTATGCCGCCTAGTCCTTCGAACCCCGTGCAGCAGTCCGCAGCCGGTCAAGCTCCACACTCGACAACACCGTCAATTGGAGCTTTGCCGCTGCCGCTGTCGCCTCGGCAAGTCGCTGCGCCTCAGCCATTCCCTCGCGGTAGGCTTTTAACTCGTCTTTCGACGCCAGGCGGACTATGCCCTCAACAAGCAGCTTGGCAGCTAGCCGGCGCGCCACCTCCGTCTTGGTCCCGCCCTTGCCTCCATCCGCCGTCGCCATGCTCACTACCAGCGGAAACTCATCCGCGATCTTGGTCTCCATGTCGCGAATCTTCTGGTAATACACCTGTAAATCCATTTGCCTTCCTTTCTGACTGTTTGATCCTACGTCGACGCCATATATGGGGCAGGCTGGCAGCCTCCGGCGGGATGACATCCCGCCAGCCCGGCATCCCGCCCCTCACGAGGCAGGATGCCGAGTCGCCATCCTAGGTGTTCACCTGGACGCCCGAAGAGTTCCGCAGCACTCCGCAGCCGTACAGTACATCCACCGTGAACTGCTGGGCCAGCGTGTTCGGCTGGTAGCTCATGATCACCCGCATCCCGAAATTGCCCAGTTCCGCATACTCGGCGATCGCGCCCGTTCCCGGCAACGGTTGCGGCAGCCGGCGAACCACCAGCCCGAGGGCGCTCTTGGTAAACGCCATATTGTGCGTCGTTACCGGTGTGCCGCCGGTCTTCTGCACAAACTGCGACCGGAACACGAAGAAGTCTTTGATCTTCCCCACGCTGCCGTCAATCAGCGACCGCAGACCAGCGTCGCCCGCCGTCTGGAACTCGCTGAATCGCGGAATCTGGCGCCATGCCGAGTAGGTAGCCGCGTCCACCACCATGAACTTCTGCTCGCTCGGCGGCACCTTCGCCAAAAACAGCGCCGTCTCCGCCGCGTCGATCGTCGCCTCCGTGATCGGAGTGCCGGCCGTACCCACCGGACTGTTCGCCGTGAAGCCCGCGTACAGGCCCAGCAGATCGCTTTCGATCTTCTGTGCGATAGCCGCCACCGCGGGCTCCATATAGATCTTCAGCAGGTCCGGCACCGCCAGTACCTTGGTCATGTCCGGAATCTGGAATGTCGCTTCCGCGTGCGTGTTCAGCACGATCTGCGCGTTCCCCAGACTCGGATTCTGCGTCTGCACCGTTCCACCCTCGGCGATGTTGTTCGCCACCATCGTCGGCGGAATCGGCACGTTCACCGTGTCGCCGGCCTGCGCCAGCACAGGTTCATAATCGCGATTCACCAGGTTCCCCATCACGAGGTTCCCCACCAGCACCGGCAATGCATCCGCCGCCACCAGCTTGACAATCGCGTTCGCGACGTTACTCGAAGTTATAGCTCCCATTCGTTCTCTCCCTTAAAAAGGTTCTTTCTCGATTTCCTTCACAGACCCTTCAGGGTCTGCGACGCCACGCGCACGATTTCCTCTCGTACCCGCTGCATTTCTTCGGCGCTCATCCCCGGGCGAATCCGCTCCAGGTCAACCGTTTCCCGGCCTGCCGCCGGAGCTTTCAGGGCGGCCGTCATCCCTGTGCCCCCGGCAATTCGCGCCGGGAGAAACTCCGGATTCTCGTTCACGAAAGCGGTCAGGTATTCCTTCAACGACGTCTCGCCGGCCTCGCCGCGGGCTACTAACCGCCCGTCCTCGGTCCGCACGATCCCGTCCTGTACCGCTCTGAACGCAAGATCGATCTTGCCTACTCCCAGACGCTGCAGTTCGGCGCGTACCGCCGAGCTGCGCTCCGCTTCCGCCGCTACCTTGCGGCTCCGCTTGTTCTCTTCCACCAGTTCGTTCAGCCGGCGTTCCAGTTGTTCGCGGCGCTTGCGCTCTTCCTGAAGTTCCGCTTTGTGCGCCGGCTCTGCTTTTGGCCTGTTCGTTGTTCACGAACTCCTGTACCGCCTGTCGCACAATCGCTTGAATGTCGATGCCTTCCATATACCTCCCAACTCGTTACTTGCCATGGTGGGGCAGGCTTCAGCCTGCCAGTCCGAGCGAAGCTCGGATGTCCTAACCCGCGTCGATCTCCTCCGCCACCCGGTTCTTGATCTCCTGCCGCGCGTCGCACAGATACTTGAACGCCAGCTTTTTGAATACCTGCTTCTTCAACGTTTCCGACGCGATCCCCAGATCCAGCAGCTTCTTGGCATCGTCCAGTTCGTTGCTGAAATCGCCGATATCGAATTCGTCCATCCCCGATACGTCGATCGAAACCTCGTCCTGGCGCGCCTCCGCAATCGCCCGCAGCACCTGCTTCATGGCGTCCTTTACCATGTCCCCGTATGCGCGCAGTACTTCCTGCGTCACGCCGAAGTCCCTCTGCTTGCTGAGGCCGCTCATCCGCAGATCCCCGCCGCTGGAGCTTCCGGCCTGGTTCATCAGATAGCAGACACGGTAGATTTCGTCCTTTAACCGGACCAGGTTATCCGCCGCTATCTGGTATACCTTGCCCTCCGGCTCCGTCCACCCGAACCGGTCTTCTTTGCCGAGCTGGATGTAGTAGGTCTCCCCCACCACCTGGTTCCATTCCTGGTCCGAATAAACCACCGGAGTCGCGAACAGTCCCATCGTCAACGCCCACGAAAGCGCGTTGGATTTGTTGAAGTGCTCCGATTGCAGCAGCGCGGCCTTGTTCATCAGCCACAGCCCTTCGGACACTTTCATCTCGAATACCGGCACTCGTGCTGCGCGGCCAGGCCGTGCCGCCCCTCGTCCACCAGCTCCACCGCCTGCGACTCTCCGGTCTTGCGGAAGATCTGATAATTCTCGCGGTCGTAATAGATCCACCGCGTTTCCTTCTCCCACTTCGCGTCGCGTTACTTTGGATTGCTGCAGGCAGACGGTCCGGATCACCACCCAATCCAACCCGCCGGCCTCGTCGTAGTTCCAGTTGATGACTTCGTCCGCAGCGTAGTCCGTCAGGTACGCCCGCGATCTGCCGCTCGCGTCCTCTTCCGCCCGCGTCTGCGCCACATCACCGGTCTTCGGAAAGTCCACCACGACGAAACTGCTTCCGCACACCATCACTTGCACGAAGCGCTGCCGGAAAAACTCGTGCAGGTTCGTCCCCTTCAGGTCGCAGTCGTCCGAAAGCAGGTTATAGAAACTCTTCGCCCCGCCATCGCTTCCCTCAAACAGCAGCATCGGTTCCCGCCGCATCAGCGTCGCGGCGTACCAGTCGACAATCGAGCCCACGTAGTTCTCGTAGAAAACCCGGCTCAGCCGTTCCTCGTACACCTGCGCCGGCTCCTTTTGCCGCCGCACCAGGTAATCGCACGCGTTCAGCCGTAACTGCTCGCCGCCGGCGTACAGATCTTTGTATTGCTTCCACATCGCCTTCCGCGCGACGTACTCCGGATGCTCCCGGTTGATGTTTTCCATGCTCTCCACCGTTAAAAACCTACGATCGGAAAATTCCGCTGGCCCGACCTTTCCCGCCTCGCGGCATTCCTGCCACAGCAGGTATCCCAGCGCGTCCGACAAGTGCGTCCGCAGCCGGTCGCGATCTTTATCGATCTGATTCGTTCCTCTTTGAAACAGACCTGTTCCAAGTCCTTGATCAGTTCCTTGCATTGCGGATCCACCACCAGCCCGATCTTCCCCGCCGCCGTTTTGAGCTGCCGGTTCATCAGGTTGATCCGCTCTCGCACGCTCGGATTCGACCGCGGAGCGCGGTACTCCACCTTCATGCTCGAATGCACCGCGAAGTGGTCGCGGACCATGTCGTAGTCCGTCGCGCCCGTAGTCTGCTGCTGGTGGCCGGAGGCGTCGCCGAAAATGAACAACCCGCCGTCGTGTCTCGGATACCGCCTCAGGAATTCTTCGCACGCCAGCTTGGTCGTGCCATGCCGGATCACGATTTCCCCCAAGACCCGCACGATCCCGTCTGACCCAAGTTGAGCGATCAACGAACTCATCGGATCCACGTTGAAATCCAGCGTCCACCACAGACGCTCGCCCGGATTCACCTTCACTTCCCGTACGTGCGCATTGCGGTCGAATGCCGAGTACACCCGGCCGCCCTCCATGTTCAGATAGGAGCCCAGTACCTCCTGCTGGTAGAAGGTCTCGTCGTAGCTGTCCTTCAGCCGATCGTAGAAATCCCCGATCTTTTCCAGCAGGTGCCGGTTCTCGAAAGGCTTCGCCAGAATCGCCGCGTAACCCTTCACCGGCTCTGAAATGAACTTCCGGTAAACCCAGTCGTAACCCTTGGGCGTCCATACCGCGAATCCGCACAGCCGTGTCGCCTGCGGGTCCCGCAAGCCGTCCTTCCAGGCGCAGCCACGATTCCTCCTGCGTGTAGGTCAACTCATCCAGCCCGAACCACGCCAGGTTCGTTCCGCGCAGGCGCTCGAACTCATCCACCGGCCGAAACAGAATTCGCGATCGCGTATCGCGCATCACGAGCGTGTTCTCAGCCTTGTTATGTTCGTACGGTATCTCGTTGCTCTCCAGAATTTCGATCAGCGCCGCCTGCGTGGCGTCCCGTAACATCGGATAAGTCGGCGCTCCCAATAAACCCAGCCGTCCCGGGATTCACGTAGCTCAGCCGGATTGCTTCCTGGCAAAGAGCCTGGCTCTTTCCGCTGCCGATCGGTCCCGAGAACCCTTTGAATCTGTTCTCCAGTGCGTGAAACTTCCGCTGCGATGGCAGCGGATCGTACGTTATGTCTCGGTACTCGATGTCGGCCGGTTCGACCCATGTAACCTTGATCTCCTTAGGCGCTTCTTCTTCGAGTTCTTTTTCCATCTGCACTAACTTGAGAAAGTCCGCCAGGGACGGTTTGAATTCGCTTTCCTTTAACTTGCTCTCCATCTGTTTGATGACGGTTTCAAGAACTCCGCCCACTCGCAGCTTGTTCCTGACTTCCGCCCAGTGCTCGCATTCCTGGCAGGATTTGGGAGCCTTTTCTTGCTTCTTGCCCTTAGCCACCGTCGTGCTCCTCAAAACAAAAAAGGCCTCGCGAAATTCGCGAAGCCAAACAACTCTTTCCTGACTCGACAATAACATCCGGCCTATTGCCGCCAGTCTGAGGAGATTTCTTAACTAATTGAAAACAAGACGAATATAAATCTTAATGATTGGTGACGAGATATTTGCCGCCGCTGAAACTCTGCACGTGGAACTGCGACTTCCCCGCCAGCTGCTCCAGTCGCGGGGCCTTCGGCCGCTCCACCACAAGGTAGTATCGCGAGTCGCTCTTCCAAAGCCGCTGGAACTCGGCATCATCGATAAACACATCCTGCGGCGCGTCCGGCGCGTAAGATCCGTAGTCCAGATTGTTGACTCGGCCGTTCAACAGATAGGCCCGCCGGTTCGTGTAGAAGAAAATCGAGGAGAAAGTGTAATACTGATCGTCCACGATCAACTTACCCGGGGGCGCCGACAGCAGCGCCTCCGCCAGCGGCCGCGACGACATATACGGATCGAACACCACCAGCGCCAGCCGCGCCGCGTGGAAGAACAGCACCATCATCGCTACCAGCGCTACCAGTCCCGCCGTCCCACTGCGCTGCCGCCACGCGCCCCACGCCCCTACCGCGAACGCCAGTCCCGCCACCACCAGCGGCACCCGCAAATACGCGAAGGAGGACATCGTCAAATCCGTCATATGCCCCAGCGACAGCGTGTACACATCGGGATTCGAAGTCAGCGCCGACGCGATGTCCCCGGCGTCGGCAGCCCCCGCACCATCCACAGGATCGCGCAGATCGCCGCCAGTGCCAGCGCGGTCACCACGCCGATTGCTCGCGTCCCCCACTTCAGCCACCGGTGCCCGCTGGCCATCGCGCACCCCACCAGCAGCGCCAGCGCCGGATAGCAGGGCATCGAGTAATATTCCTGCGTCGTCGAAAACGTGAAGAAGATGAGGATGAATCCCGCCCAGCACAAACACAGCAGCCGTACCCGCGACGCCCGGTCCGCCCCCCGATATCTCAATCCCAGCGCCGCCGGAAAATACAGGCTCCACGGAAAGAACCACAGCAGGTGAAACAGCCAGAAATAGAGCCGCGGCACCGTGTTGTAGTCCCGCGGATATCGCAGATTCAGAAACCGCAGCACATGCTCGTTGATGAAGTAGAACCAGAAGAACCCGTGATACGAACCCTTCTCGCTGTGCATCGTGAAGTCGAAGTACGGCGGATTCCTCAGCGTCGCCAGCACGTGCCACGGCGCCGCGATCGCAAGGGCCAGCAGCATTCCCCAAATCACCTGCAACCGCCGCCACGTCCGCCCAACCAGTAGCTGCTTCGTCAGCCCCAGATACAACAGCCCGGTCGCCACCGGAAACGCCGCCGCGATCAGCCCCTTCAGCAGCAGTCCCGTGCCGATCGCCGCCCACATCGCCATCGCCCACGCCGCCGGATGCCGCTCTTCTTCCTCCAGCGCCCGCAGCATCCCCCACAACGCCATCGTGATCGTCAGCGTCAGCATCACGTCCGGAATCAGGATGCGCGTGAACAGAAACAGCCCGACGCTGGTCGCCAGCACCAGGCCCGCGTACAACCCCGCGCGCCGCCCGAATGCCCACGCCGCGAATCGCGCCGTCACCCAGCACAACAGCACCGTGCTCAACGCGATCGGGATCCGCGCCGCCCAGTCGTGCAGCTCCGAAAATCGCGAACGACACCGCCATCATCCAGTATTTCAGCGGAGATTTTTCGAGGTACGCGACCCCGTCCAGCCGCGCCGTCACCCAGTCGCCCGATTGCAGCATGTTGCGCGCAATCTGCGCCTGCACCGCATCCACATCGTCCATCAGCGATGGCGGGCTGATCATGCAGCCCACGAAAATCAGCGCCGCCACCAGCGCGACAATTAGCTGGTAGCGAAGACCCGCGCCTTTGCCGGCGTGGCCGCTTCCGCCTGCGGCGGAGCTTCCACCTTCCATCTCTTCATCCACAGGAAAAGCGTCAGCAGGCCCCATAAGTGATATCCGACATTGATTCGCCTCTCCATATGATCGCGTATCAATGCCTCGATCGCGCGTCCGTCGAATATGCCCGTTAGCCGCGATCGCCTCCGGCGTTACCGTATCCAGCAACAATCTCCGTAGCGGACCCCGGAACCAGTCGTGCGTCGGAATGTCGAAGCCCGTCTTCTTCCGCTTCAGCACCGTCTCCGGCAACTTGCCCGCGCATCAGTTCCCGCAGCACGAATTTCTGTGTAGTCCCGCGGATCTTCAGCCGTTGGGGCAGCGACGCCGCGAATTCCACAATCCGGTGGTCCAGGAACGGCGGACGCACCTCCAGCGAATGCGCCATGCTCATCCGGTCCGTCTTGTACAGAATATCGTCCGGCAGATAGTAATTCTGATCCACCGTCAGATACCGCTCCACAACGCCCCCCGGCGCCATCTCCAGTTCGTCCACCAGCCGCCGCAATCCGCTGCCATTCGTCCCCGGCCGGATCTGCGCCAGCTGTTCGGGCGAGAACGTCCCGTTCCAGAAGAAGTGCGCTTCGTCGGGATCCAGCTGGCTGCCTTCCAGCCAGCGCTTCAGCTTGTATTCCAGACTGATCTTATCGTCCGACACCGGCATATACCGGTCCAGCGCGCTGCGCATCCGTCGCCGCAATCCCGCCGGCGCCAGGCGCTGGAACGGCCGCAACAGCCGGTCCGCCTGATACGTCAGATATCCGCCGAACAATTCGTCGGCGCCTTCGCCCGAGAGCGCCACCGTCACGTGCTGCCGGTCATCCGCGAAAGGAACCACACCGGCAGCGCCCCTGCATCCGCGCTCGGTTCGTCCGAGTAGTAGGCGAAATCTTCGATCGCGCTCTGCAGCTCCACGTCCGGATTCAGGTCGAATTCGTGATGGTCCGTCCCGTAATGTGCGCGCCATCTCCCGGAAGTACGGGACTCTCGTCGAAGCTCCGCCCCTGAAACGAAACCGAAAACGTCTTCAGCCGCCCCGCCGTCTGCGCCGCCGCATAATGCAGGATCGCCGACGAATCCAGTCCGCCCGACGCCCAAACTCCCAGCGGGACATCCGCAACCAGATGCTCGCGCACCGCGTCCTGCAGCAGCCAGTCAAGTTCCTCTTTCGCCGCGCCCAGCGACATGCTTCGCGTCCCGCCGTTAGGAAGCTTCCACCATGCTTCGCTGTGAATCTTTCCACCGCGCCATTCCAGCAAGTGCCCCGGCGCTACTTTCCGGATTCCCGCGGATCAACGTGTTGCGTGCCCGGCACATAATTCACCGACAGATAAGTATCCAGCGCCTCCAGATCCAGATGCCGTGGCACCTCCGGGATGCTCCAGGATCGCTTTCAGTTCCGAGCCGAAATAGATGTCGTCGCCGTTGCGGTAGTAGTACAGCGGCTTGATCCCCATCCGGTCGCGCACCAGCACCAGGCGCTTCTGCGATTCCGTCCACAGCGCCACCGCGAACATCCCGCGCATCCGCGTGAAACACGCCGTGTCCCACTCCAGAAAAGCCCGCAGCACCGTTTCCGTGTCGCAGTTCGAGCGGAAGCGATGCCCCAGGCGTTCCAGTTCGGCTCTGATTTCCTGATGGTTGTAGATCTCGCCGTTGAAGACGATCGCTGTATCCCGATTGTCACTTAAGATGGGCTGGTCTCCGCCCGCCAGGTCGATGATCTTCAGCCGGACGGCGCACAAAGTCGCCTCGCTGCCTTCGAATACTCCCTGCTGGTCGGGTCCGCGATGTGAGATCGCCTCGGTGATTCGTTGGGCGACTCCCTTGCTAGCCTCGTGACTGCGACGTGTAAACCCTGCGATTCCACACATTTAGAAGCATTTCCCCGTTCTTGTAACAAATTACCTGGGCTGACGCTGGATTGTGATAAATATAGCACAACCGTCTGCAAGCCTCTTTGTGGCTATTCCCAACTCGCCATCCTCTTCGCGACTATTGGCTTCGTTTTTAGGACTATCGGCTTCGTTTTTCGGCGCGTGTCCTGTTCGCACGCTGTGCCTCCGATTCACGAAAAATATACCGTAAATCCCGCTAAACATTTATCCCCCTTCCGCCGTCTAATAGCCGAGACCAGACCTATGAAGTCAACCTTGCCTGTTGCCGCTCTTCTTCTCTTCCTCGCCGCCTGCTCTCGTCCCACCCCCCCAGTCACCCACGCCGCTGCCCCCGATGCCCCGCGAGTAAAACGCGAAGTCCGCGTCACCGGCATCGTCGAAGCCGTCCATTCGTCCAAGGTCCTCGTCCCCCAAATCTTCAGCCAGGGCGGCCCCATGACCCTCACGAAGCTCATCCCCAATGGGTCCAAAGTGAACGCCGGCGACCTCATCGCCGTCTTCGACGCCACCCAGCAAATCGACCAGGCCCGCGACGCCCAAGCCAAGTTCGATGACCTCGGCCATCAGGTCGAACAGAAGGCAGCCCAGAATCGCGCCGACGCCGAAAAGCGCGTCTCCGACCTCCGCCAGGCCGAAGCCGATTTCGCCAAGGCGAAAATCGAATTGCAGAAGGGTCCCGTACTCAGCGAAATCGACCGTCTCAAAGCGGACGTGCGATTGGAAGCTGCCCGCACCCACGTCGACAGCCTGACCAAATCCAACGCCGCCCACGATAAGAGCGATGCCGCCTCCCTCCGAATCCTCGAACTCCAGCGCGATCGCCAGAAGGTCATGCTGGAGCGTACTCAATCCAATATGGCCAAACTCGAACTCCACGCACCTCTCGCCGGCATGGTCGCCCACCAGAATCTCTATCGCAACAATTCCATGGGCCATGCCCAGGAAGGCGATCAGCTCTACCGCGGCCAGCCGATCGTCAGCATCTTCGATCCCACCGAAATGCTGGTTCGATGCGCCGTCGGCGAACCCGATGGCGCGGCCCTCGTCCCCGGCAGCAAGGCCACGGTGTACTTCGACGCTTATCCCGATCTCGCCCTTCCCGCCCATTTCGAATTTGCCAGTCCCGTCGCCAGTTCCGCCCTCGGCAGTCCCATCAAGAGCTTTACTGCAGTCTTCAAGCTCGATAAATCCGATCCCCATCTCATGCCCGATCTCTCGGCCGCCGTCGTCGTCGAATCCCCAACCGCTAAGGAGACGGCCGGGAAATGAGCGACGCTGTCATCCGTCAACCTGAAATCCGCCGCTCCCAGCTCGGCGCCCTTCATGGGTTCTCGCACGCGTGCCCGCCTGCGTTTTT
Source organism: uncultured Solibacteraceae bacterium (assembly GCA_963792055.1). Lineage (GTDB taxonomy): Bacteria > Acidobacteriota > Terriglobia > Bryobacterales > Bryobacteraceae > Solibacter. Next base: position 313,993 of record CAWBUV010000004.1, read on the forward strand.
GGGCCGCCTTCCTTCTCGTCGTGGCCGTCGCCGGCGGCGCGTCCTACGGCGTCTACCGCTACCGCCAGTCGCAACCCGCCGCCATTCTTCCCTCCGCGCCTGCTCGCCAGGGCGATTTCCTGGTCCTCATTCGCTGCCGCGGCGAACTCAAGGCCGAACGCTCCGTCTCCGTGTCAGCGCCGATGGTCCCCAACCTCCGTATCGCCTGGATGACGCCGCCCGGAGCCACCGTCAAGGAGGGCGAGAGCATCGTCAAATTCGATTCCTCCAGCGCCCAGCAGACGCTGATGCAAAAGGAGGCCGCGCTCCGCCAGGCCCAGGCCACTCTCGATCAGGCGCTCGCCCAATCCAAAATCACCACCGAACAGGACAAAACCGACCTCGCCGATGCCAACTTCACCGTCGAGCGCGCCCGCCTCGAGGCCTCAAAACAGGAGATCGTCAGCCGCCTGCAGGGAGAGGCTAGCAAGATCGATTACGGCGTCGCACAGCAGAAACTCAAAGTCCAGCAGGCAACCGTCGATCTTCACGCCACCTCCGACCGCTCCAAGATCGCCTCCCTCACCCGCCAGCGCGATCAGGCCCAAAGTCCGATGTCGATATCACTAAGGCCCGTATCGCCCAGATGGAACTCAAGTCTCCCATCTCCGGCTTCCTCATCTTTCAATCCAACTATTCCCAGGGCTGGATGAATGCCAAGCCTTTCAAAGTTGGTGACAACGTCTACGCCGGCATGGTCCTCGCCGAAATGCCCGACCTCACCACTCTCCTGATGGATGCCAAGGTCGAAGAGACCGACCGCGGCCGCATTGCCACCAATCAGGAAGTCAAGGTTCGTGTCGACTCCCTCCCCGAACTCACCCTTAACGCCACTATTCATCAGATATCCCTCCTCGCCGAGGCGAGTAACGAATTTCCGCCCGTACGCAGCTTCCGCGCCTACGCCGCCATCCCCAAGCCCGATGCCCGCCTGCGCCCCGGCATGAACGGCGGCATGGATATCATCATCAGCCGCATTCCCAACGCCATCAGCATTCCCGCCAAGGCCCTCTTTACCCGCGCCGGCAAACCAATCGTCTACATAGCCGAAAATGGCCGGTACAACGCCGTCTCGGTTGACGTCCTGGCACGCAATCCCGATGAAATCGCCGTCAAGGGCCTACGTGCCGGCGCCATGGTCACCTTAGTCGATCCCGAAAAGAAGGACGCCAAAAAATGAAGCTCCGCCTCCTGTTGGTCCTCGTCGTTTTCGGCGTGGTCGGCGCGCTCGCGTGGGGTGCCGTCCGCCTGATCCGTACTTCCACCGCCACTGCCGCCCTCGAACTTCCCACCACCAAGGTCAAGCAAGGTCGCGTCACCCTCACTGTCGCTGCCCGAGGTGAACTTCAGGGCGGTAACTCCGAAATGCTCACCGCCCCCATGATCGGCGGCACCGATATGGCCATCACCTCCCTCCGCGATCCCGGCGAACTCGTCTCGCCAGGCGACGTCGTCGTTCAGTTCGACACCACCGAGCAGGAGTTCAAACTCAAGGAGGCCGAAGCCGATCTTGCCGAAGCCGAGCAGCAGGTCATCAAAGCGGAAGCCGATTCCCTCGCCACCGATGAGGAATCGCAGTACGCCATGCTCAGCGCGCAGGCCGACGTCAAACTCGCCGAGCTCGAAATCCGCCGCAATCCCACCATCGCCGCCATCGCCGCCCGCCAGAACGAGATCCTCCTCGAAGCCGCCCGCAATCGCCTCCGCCAGGCCACCCAGGACCTCGCCAATAAGAAGACCACCTCCTCCGCCGGTATCGCGATCCAGAAGGCGCAGGAAAACAAAGCCAAGGTCATGGCCGATATCGCCCGCAAGAACATCGAGAACATGACCCTCAAGGCCAAGACCGGCGGCTACGTCAACGTCCAGCAGAACACCAACCAGAACATGATGTATTGGGGCATGCAGTTGCCGCCCTTCCAACTCGGCGACACCACCCGCGCCGGCATGGCCGTAGCCCAAATCCCCGACCTCAAGAGCTGGGAAGTCAGCGCCAACGTCGGCGAACTCGATCGCGGCCACCTCACCGTCGGTCAACAGGTCACCATCGGCGTCGTCGCCCTCGCCGGTAAGACATTCGCCGGCAAAGTCAAGAACATCGGCGGCACCACCGGTCCGCCCTGGGACCGCCGCTTTGAAGCCGCATCGCCCTCGACCAGGCCGCGCCCGAGCTCCGTCCCGGCATGACCTCCAATATGGTGATCACCATCGAGACCCTCGATAACGTTCTCTGGATCCCTTCCCAGGCTCTCTTCGAGAGCGATGGCCGGACCTTCGTCTACGCCCGCGGTCCCAGTGGCTTCGTTCCCCACGATGTCACACTCGTCAGCCGTAGCGAAAGCCAGGCCGTCATCACCGGCATCAAAGAAGGCGAAATCGTCGCCATGTCGAACCCCGACCAACAACTCAAGACCGGCAGCGCCCCAATCCAGCGGCGCCATGAAGGCCCTCTCCCAATGATCCTTGTCTCCGACCTCGGCCAGGCCGTCGCCAACCTGCGCGCCCAGAAAACCCGCACCCTTCTCACCGCCCTCGGCATCGTCTTCGGTGTCGGCAGCGTCATCGGTATGCTCGCTATCGGCTCCGGCGCCCGCGAGGAGTCCCTGCGCTTCATCGAGCAGCTCGGCGTTCGCAACGTCCTCGTCGAATCCCGCCCCGCCACCAGCCAGGAGGAGTTTCAGCAGCGCCGCCGCTCCTCCCCCGGACTCTCAGCCCGCGACGTCCGCATCCTCAAAGCCAACATCGAAGCCCTCGAAACCCTCTCCGCCCGCAGCGCTCTGCATCCCGCCCGCGTTCTACCCAAGCCCTCCCGCGATATCCCCGAACTCTACGGCGTCGAGCCCTCCTACGCCGTCATCCACAGCCTCCACCTCGCCGAAGGCAAGTTCTTCGATGAGTCCGACGACGCCAGCCAGCGCCACCGTCTGCGTCCTCGGCGAAGGCGCCAAGGTCAACCTCCTCGGCTACGGACCCGCCGTCGGCAAGTTCGTCAAGGTGAACGATTCCTGGATGGAAGTCGTCGGCGTTCTCAGCCGAGCAGGTCATGGCCGGTGCGCAGAATAGCGGCGGCGCCATGCTCGATGTCAACAACATCATCTACATCCCCCTGAACACCATGCAGTACCGCTTCTGGGACCAGGGCCGCAACATGAAAGACGAACTCGATGGCATCGACCTCCGCCTCCGCGCCGACGCCGATAGCATCGAAGTCGCCAAAGTCGTCACCGCCGTCCTCAATTCCACCCACCACAGCATGCAGGATTTCAGCGTCACCATCCCCGCCGCCCTTCTCGCCCAGCAGCAGCGCACGCAAACCATCTTCACCTACGTCATGGTCGCCATCGCCGCCATCTCCCTCCTCGTCGGCGGCATCGGCATCATGAACATCGTGCTCGCCACCGTCATGGAGCGCACCCGCGAAATCGGCATCCGCCGCTCCATCGGCGCCCGCCGTTTCGATATCGTCCGCCAGTTCCTCACCGAATCGGTCCTGATCTCGGTGGGAGGAGGACTCTTAGGCATTGCCTTCGGCTTCTTCCTGGCCTGGCTGATCGCCCGCACCGCCGAATGGAAGACCATCGTCACCTCCTCCTCCGTAATCATCGCCTTCGGAGTCTCGGTCGCAGTCGGCATGATCTTCGGCATCTACCCCGCCGTAAAAGCCAGCCGCATCAACCCCATCGACGCCCTGAGATACGAGTAGGACAGGCCTCCCGGACCTGTCCACTTCGTTACTTCGCTCGGTACCTTTTACTAAACCCATTCCGCGCATTCGTAACCGTGAATGCTCCACTCTTCTCCGCCGAAATCCGAATCCGCTGGAACCCATCCGTCCCCTCCAGGTTCGCAATGAAGTCCTCCGGCGGATTCGCCCCCTTGCCGGCATTCAATGAGTAATGTAACTGCCAGATATCTCTCAATCCAACCGCCCCTCGCAGTACAGGCCAAGTCTGCGCATCCGCGCCTTTTCGAGCCCCATTTGCCTGGATAATCACGGGCGCCTGTACCGCGCCCACCAGTTCCGGCGCGATTCCCTTGAACTGCCCATGAACATTCACGTTGTAAATACTCACCGGGCCAATCAGATTATTCGGGCACACCAGATCGTGACTGAGATGAGCCTCCAGGTCTGCCAGATCCAGCATGCGGAACTTGCCAAATCCGATCATCAGCCCGATCGACCGGTCGTCCTCCGCATCGCTCGCCAGCGCTTCCGCCTGCGGATACTTCTCGCACAAGGCATTGCGCGCTCCGGCCCCTGCCACCGGCTTCGTAATCAACTTGCGGTCCGCCGACAACACCCGCACCTCAACACCCTCCATCGGTACCAGGTCTCCCGCCTTCAGAACCGTATGACCGACCTTGTCTCGCACCGCCGCGTATAACGCGAACCGCTGCATCGCCTGTGCGTTCGATGTTTGCAGGTCCCCGTGATCGAAGACGTGTCCCACCGGGATCTTCGAAACCAAGTCCGGGACATCGCCAATATGATCGATGTCGAAATGCGTGATCACCAGGGAGTCGATCCGTTTCAGACCCGCCGCCCGTGCCGCTTCGACGATTCGATCCGTCGATGCCGGCCGGTTATTCGATGCGGGCCATCCCGCATCAATCAACATCGATTGGCCCGTTGGCGACACCAACAACACCGCCTTGCCGCCCTCCACATCAATTACAAAAATCTCCATGTTCTTGGCGGCCGTCAGCGTTGTTGCCAGCAACGCCAGCAAACAAGTTATCCTCATCAGGCTGCCGCCGGCACGAATTGTCATACTCATATCCTACCCGCCTATCCCTGCGAACCCTCGTGGTCCGTTCCAAAGAGGTAACTAGCGTTAGAATGGTTCCGATGAAACACCCGCTTTTGGTCCTCTTTTCTGCGGCCCTCTTCAGCATGCCTCTCGGCGCCCAAGTCAAAATGACGCCTACCGCCGGCAAAGTGTCCGTGGAAATCGATGGCAAACCGTTCACCGATTTCTACATGTCCGGTAAGGCCTTCAATGCCGAGGTCACCAAGCCTTACCTCTGGCCCCTCCGCGCCGCCAGCGGAACCTACATCACTCGCGCCTGGCCCATGGAAGATGTCCAGGAGGAAGCCGGCGAAAAGAAGCCCCAGCGCAACGGCCCTCCGGTGATGGATCACCAGCATCAGCGCGGCCTCTGGTTCGCCCACGACAACGTCAACAAGCTCGACTTCTGGAACAACGAGTGGTCCTACTTCGCGGATCTGCACCGCAAGAATCTGGGCCGCATCAATCTTCAAGAATCGCCGAGGTGAAGAGCGGCAAGACCAAGGGCTCCATCTCCGCCACCTTCGAGTGGACCGACATGGAAGGGCAACAATCCCATCCTCACCGAATACCGCGTCATGACCTTCTACTCCGACCCCAAGCTGCGCTATTTCGACGTGGACATCACTCTCACGGCAAACACCTCTGTCACCTTTGGCGACGGCAAGGACGGCGCTTTCGGCATTCGCCTGCGTCCCGTCCTGCAAGAGGACAAGGGCGTTTCTCACATCACCAACGCCGAGGGTCTGGTCGGCGAAGAAGCAGCTCTGGGGAAAGCCTTCGCCATGGTGCGATTATTCCGGCGAGATCAACGGGGAAAAGGTCGGCGTCGCGATCCTCGATCACCCGGATAATCCCCGCCACCCGGTGCGCTGGCACGCCCGCGCCTATGGCCTGTTCGCCGCCAACCCGTTCGGTCTCTCCGTCTTTACCAACGACAAGTCGCAGGACGGCTCCATGACCATCACGCCCGGCCAGAGCGTACACTATCGCTATCGCGTGATCATCCATCCGGGCACCGTGAAGGATGCGGATATCGCCGGCCTCTACGCCAAATACACCGCCGCGCGCTGATGTCCCTGGCATCGTGGAAACGGCGCCTGCGTCCCAGGCCGATCATCCAACAGCTCGAAATACGTGACCTCGTCGCCCGCGCCCTCGCGTTCCAGCAGCGTTTGACCGCTGCCAGGAAAAAGCTGCCTCCGCCCGATCCCGGCTGGTATCCGTGGGACAGTTTCGGCGCGCTCACCCACCTGGATCGCCTGCTCACCGGCCGCCACCGCTTTCTCGAACCCCTGATCGGCGACCGTCCCGTCCTCGATCTCGGCTGCGGCGATGGAGATCTCGCCTTCCTCTTCGAGTCGCTCGGCTGCCGCGTCTGCGCCATCGATAACCCGCCCACCAACTACAACCGCATGGCCGGCGTCGAGGCTCTGAAGATCGCGCTCGATTCCTCCGTCCGCATCGAACCGCTCGATCTCGACGGCCGCGTTCCGCCTGCCGGTCGAGCGCTGCGGCCTCGCCCTCTGCTTTGGGAATTCTCTACCATCTCAAGAATCCCTACAGCGTCCTCGAAACCCTGGCCGCCTGCTCGAATTATTGCCTCCTCAGCACCGCCATCACGCGCTTCGCCCCGGACCAGGCCACCGAAGTGAATCACCTGCCCGTCGCCTTTCTCGCCGGCCGCGACGGTCTGCGCGGCGACGAGACCAACTACTGGGTCTTCTCCGAAACCGGCCTGCGCACGCTGGTCGATCGCTGCGGATGGGAGGTCTGCGACTGGCTCGTCGTCGACGACGAAGACTCCGTCCTCTGGAACACCCAGCGCGACGAGCGCGTCTTCTGTCTGCTCCGCTCGCGCACCGCTGATCCGCCGCCCGTGACTCAACCCGTCGATGGCTGGCACGTGCTGGAAAACGCTGCCTGGCGCTGGACAAAGCGCCGCTTTTCGATCGTTGTCGTCCCCGGCTGCGCAACGCTTGAATCTCAAATTGACCGTGCCGCCGAATCTCGAGTTGCCGCTTACCCTCACCGCCAGCGCCGGCGGAGCCGTGCTCGCCACGCATACCTTCACACAGTCCGGTGATTTCGAATGCGCCCAGCAGATCCCTCCTGGCGCCGAAGTCCTCGTGGAGTTCGAATTAGATCGAGCCCTCCCTCCCGACGCAACCGACTCCCGCGAACGTGCCATCATCGTGCGAGCCATCGAAATCGGCTAGCCCATACCGTGATACATTAATCTCGCCATGACAACGCGCACCCTATTTGGCGTTCTCCTCCTGCTCGGCCATGCCCTCCCTGGCAGCCGATGCCGATTTCAACGGACGTTGGGATCTCACCACAGTGGACCGACCGCGCGCCTGGTGGCTCGAACTAACAGGCGTGGGCTCGCCCAAACCTGCCGGCAAGTTCGTCAGCATTTATGGCGGCGACATGAACACTGTGGACACTGCCGCCGTCGAAAACGGCGAACTGCGCTTCACCATCGCCAACCCCGGCCGCAATGCCAAGGGGCCCGCGCCGGTCTATCGCGCTCGCCTCGTCAACGGCAAACTCGAAGGCACGGTAGAAACTCCCGGCGCCGGCGCCGAACCCGTCAAGTGGACCGGCGTGCGTGCCCCGGTGATCGCCGACAAGGACGACGGCTCCTGGAAAGAAGGGAAGCCCATCGAGCTCTTCAACGGCAAGGACCTCTCCGGCTGGAAGCCTCTGAATCCCGCCGCCGAAATGAAGTGGAGCTATAAGGACGGCATCCTGCGCAACGCTCCGCCCACTACGGATCTGATCTCCGAACAGAAGTTCTGGAACTTCAAGCTGCACGTCGATTTCCGCATTGTGGAGCACTCCAATAGCGGCATCGGGCTGCGCGGCCGCTACGAGATTCAGATCCTCGACGACTTCGGCAAACCGCCCGAACACTCACGGGGCCGCGGCGCTCTACAGCCGCATCGCGCCCAGCGTGAACGCCAGCAAGCCCGCCGGCGAATGGCAGAGCTACGACATCCGCCTGGTAGGCCGCACGCTCACCGTGGTCCACAACGGCACCAAGGTGCTCGATAAAGTGGAAGTCGATGGCCTCACCGCCATCGCCAACAACTCGGACGAAGCGGAACCCGGGCCCTTCATCATTCAGGGCGACCACAGCTACGTGGAGATCAAGAGCTTCCTCGTGACGCCACTACTCAAAAAGTAGCGCGAGCACGCAAACGCGCCTCGGGGCCCGCCTCGCGGCGATGCTTGACCTCGCCATCTACGCAACAAGCTTGTGCAAATACTCATAGCTGAGTTTCATCTCCCTCGGCTCCATTTCAACGAAGTAATTCTGGACGCCGCCCGTCTTGGCCGCGGCGAAGAGCTTCTTCCAATCGACAACTCCGGAACCTACCGCGACCGCCGTCTTATCCGCGGTCGAATAGTCCGCCAAATGCATCGAGAGGAAGCGGCCGGGATACTTCTTCAAGTACGTGGCAGCCTCAAAACCCAGGCTGATGACCGCCACCTGGAATTGCATCTTGACCAGTTTGGCGTCAAACTGCCGCATCAGCTCGTCGTAGATCAATACGCCGTCGATCTCCTGGAACTCGCCATTGTGATTGTGAAAGCCCAATTGGATTCCGGCCTTCTGTGTGCGCTCGCCGACGCGGTTGAGTTCCACCGCCGCCTGCTTCCAGTCGGTGAGCGTTGCCTTGGCCGGTAGTCCGAAGGTGGCGAGCACCATCTGCTTCAACCCGAGTTCCTTGGCGAACGCCATTCGCTCATCCAGGTTTTCCTTCAATTCCCGGAAGCCGTAATGACAACTCTCACAGCGCAGTCCCGCGCTCTCGATGGTGTGCCGTATCTGTGCCGCCGGGATACTGGCCAGCGCACGGAAATCCGCATAGCTATGCGGCGAACACATTTCGATAGTCTTGAAGCCGATACCGGCGAGTTCCCGCAGCGTGCCTTCGAAATCCTTGCCGAGCGCCGCGCGCACCGGCCAAGTCTGGCAGCCGATCGGCATGCCCAGCGGATCGGCCTCCAACACTCGTGCGGCGGCGAGCGCCGCCGGCATCGCGCCCAGAAACTGTCTTCTGTTGTAGTTCATACCGAGTCGGGACTCCAGCCCTTGCGATACTCGCGCGAAAGATACTTGTTCGCTTCCGGCACATTTGTGATCTTGCGGTTCGCGGCGTCGTAATAGAGGCGGCGCCGCGTGCGCAGCGCTACCGCGTACAGATTCACCGCCTCCGAAATTCCGCTGGCATGCAGGAAACTACCGGGCGAATGCTCGCCGCCCTTACAGGCCGCCGCCCACTGGCGCAGGCCGGCGGAAAGTTGCCCGGGCTCCCGAGGTGGACGCGTAGCCGTAGCCGCAGCCGGGTAGCCTTTCATCCGGCGCTCCGGAATCAGCCGCGGATTCTCCACCCGGAATCCCGAGAGAATTTTGCCCTTATCCCCAACGAACATCATGGCCTCGGCGGGGAACTCCTTGTGGTCTTCCTCCAGTTCCGGCGGAGTGGGCGGCCGCAAGCCGCCTTCGTACCAGATCAGGTCCACCGCTCCCCGATTGCCCCGTGCCGGATACTGGAAGCGCACCACGCTGGCCGATGGGAACGAGAAATCGTTCTTCACTCCCGAAGCAATACCGTCGGTCAATATCTGGTCGTGGCTCGCTGCCGGCTCGATGCTGGTGGGCCCGGACAGGTCCAGCGCACGAAACACGGTCCACAGACTGTAGTGCCCCATGTCGGCCATCGAGCCGCCGCCGAAATCATACCAGCCGCGGAACAGCATGTGCGTGTAGTGCGGATGATACGGGCGTTCGCGCTCCGGCCCCAGCCACAGGTTCCAATCGAAACCTTCCGGGACCGGCGGCTGATCGGTGGGGATCGTCGGATACTGCGGCCACACCGGCCGGTTCGTCCAATTGTGAATCTCGCGCAGCGTGCCGATCGAGCCATCGCGGATCCAGCCCAGCACCTGCTCCATCGACCCGTTCGAATCCCACGGCATAAAATGCGTGGAGACGCGGGTGGATCGTGCGGTATCGATGACTCGCTCTGCCTCCATCAGCCGGTTGGCGATCGGTTTGTGTACGATCACATGCTTTCCGCGTTTCATCGCCGACATCGCGATCACGCCGTGCAGATGGTCCGGCGTCATGATTTTGACCGCATTCAGATCCTTCTCCTTGTCGAGGAGTTCGCGATAGTCGGCGTACGCCGAACAGCCGGCGCTTCCATAAAAGGTATCGACCGACGTTCTGGCCAACATCGCGGCCGCCCGGAATGATGCCTTCGCCGCCCGCCCGCCAGTCCGGCTTATTCAAACCGCGTCGTATATCCCGGAGCAGGGAATCGCGCGACCAGTCGCGATAGCCGCTCGGGTTCTTGCAGGGGTCGCATACCGAGACCACCTGGATCTCGGATGAAGCCAGCATCGGCATCAACTCGCGCAGGCCTTGCGTGCCGGTGCCGATATAGGCCAGGGTGATCTTGTCGCTCGGCGGGACCTCTCCGGACCGTGCCACCACGTGGCGCGGAACGATCGTGAACGCAGCCGCACCGGCTGCCGTTCCCAGAAACTTGCGGCGAGTGGAATCGCTGGACATACAACCTCCGGGACAATGCCGCGCCGGTGGAACGCCACGGCACGGACGTATGATATCCGGAATCACCCCCTGGGTCCAGGGGGATGTGTCAAGCCGCTTCGGTCTGGATAACAAAGCGGGGCGTGGGAATCTGCACCGCGATCTTGTTTCCGCTCCGGCGTACGACGAATCCGGTTGCGTGAAGCGTGATCGGGTACCGGTCGTCATAGGTCGCGGGCCAGTCAATAACTAGTTCCACATGGCCTCCCACCGGCAGCGGACGGCGGGTGCGGAAGCTGATTCCGCTGGAACTGATGTCATGGATCGTACCGTTACCCCAGCGCGACATGGATCCTTTGCGAGACAGCCGGAAGTGAACTGGCAGGGACAGCTTGAAGCGCTGTTTGCCACGCCTTTCATGCCGCGGATCCATACAAAAGTTAGACGGTACGTTTGGGGGCCCGGTTGCGCGTTGGGGTGAAGTTAACCTCTGCGCCGCGTTCCACTTACCTGGTACGGAACTCCGGGGTTCGATCGTACCCTATGGCCTGACCCGGAGCTGCTTTCACTCTAAGTAACTACGAAGCCGCACTTACTGAATGTCGCTGACCTTACTGTCACTGAACGTGATCTTCAGGTCCTTGTATACATAAATCTTCTTAGAGCCCAGATCCACGATCTTTTGTGGTTCGCCCTGGATCGCCTTCACATCATCTATGGTCATGCCGAGCGAAAGTGTGGGCGGCGCCTCGGCAGCCTGGCTGACCACCTGCTGCTCGGCACGATCCGCTTCCTGGCTCACACTGGTCAATTCACTCGCCGCGTTCGCATCCGGCTGCGCCTCCTGCGCGTAGGGGGAGTCGATCGTACCGATGCTGCCTTGCGGCGGCATCGGCAATCCGCCCTGTCCCTGCTTGGTTTGCAGATCGCCTAAACCGCGGTCTATGGTGGCCTGCATCTGGTTCTGCATCTCCTGCAAATCCTGTAGCGCTACCGACACTGTGCTGCCCTTCCGGCAGCCCTGTCCGCGGCTCGAAAGCACGGTCAGATTGGCCCACGTGGAATTCGGTGCGGGTGCGCCGTTCATCTCCAGGACATCGCCCTCTCCGATCGAGCATTCTCCCGCATTCGAATTCACCACGTAGCCTGCGTGTACCACGAACACATGCGGTCCGCTGTCGCCGAACAGGTTGACATCCTGTCCACCGGAAGCATTCACATTCTGACCTTCCGCCCGCTCGCGATCGATCTGCCGGCGCACCTCATCGGCGATCGCCTGCTTGACTTCCGGCGACATCGGCGCGGATTGGCCGCTATCTACGTAACTGTTCGACATGGCGCGCGCGGCCATCCTATCTTCATACGCGGCTTCCAGAGTGGCGGCGATCAGGTAATCCGTCAGCCACAATGAAGGGCTCGCGTACACCGGATACGGCGTAAAGTATCCGCCGTAATAACCAAACCACGGACTACTCCTCCAGCCCCATCCATATACGATCGGCCGCGGCCAGGGATTGTAAGCGTACACATAGAACGTCGGCCGGTAGTATCGGACTGGTTGGTAGACGACCAGCGAAACTCCGTTATAGACGCGCGGACGGAAGATCCGTGCCTGCGGCACTCCGTTGTAAACGTAAGTGCGTTTGATGATGGTGGTGTTATGGATGACCACCGGGCGCTGCACATATCCGTGACCCGGCGCGCTCGCCACCACCACGCGGCCTCCCGGCCGGACCACCTCGATGCGCCGCGGCGCGTTTGGCGGATGGTAGACCACCGTGCCGTTATTCATGCGGACCTGGCGCACTTGCCCGCTCGCATCCCGGCGGATCACATCGCCGCCGCGTGTGGTCACCACTCGGGAAGCCGGTGCCGCCTGCCGCATGCCCATCTGGGCCGGTCCGCGCCCGGGCTCCGCATCGCGTCCCCGCGGATTATTTCCGAACGTGCGCCCGGGTTGTCCCGCAGGTTGTCCGGCCGGTTGGTCCCCGGTGGTTCGGCGCGGCTGTGCGCCGCCGCCCGGCTGCGATTCACGGTAAACCGGTGTCGTCCGGTGCGTTTCCGCCGGAGTTTGCTGATGTTCCCGAACTGGCGCAGGACGGTTCGAGACCGGCGCGTGCTGCGCCTCCGCGGGCGCGGCTTCACGCCGAGCCGGCTGCGCAGAGTTTTGCTGTGTGGGAGCCGTGCGCTGTTCACGCGGCGCAGCCGTGTGTTCGCGCGGTTCGCGCTGATCGCGTTGCGCCGGCGCACCGCTTCGATCGCTGGCCTTTCTCTTCGTCTCGGCCGGCTTGTTCTCCTGCGCCTGCATCCCCGTCACCAGGGTTGCAAGCATCAGACCGAACACGGTGCCTTTGGCGATCTTACGGTATATGTTCATGAAATCCGCTCCCTGCGGGATAAGCGTCCGCGCATCTGAAACCCCGCCATCCACACCCCGATTATAAGGCCTACTCAAAAGGTAGACCTTTTCTGCGGACACTTCCACACCTTTATCCGGCCGGATTGGGAATCCGGCCGCGGCCATCAATAGCCGGAAAGGCTGGATCCGTTTCTGGTTGTGGGGTTTGAGTAGTAGCCCGGATCGGCGAATTTTTCCTGAAAAATTCGTTCCCACCGGGCGTTGTCGGAACATGTCTTGCACGTGCAGCCCCGAGTGCAGCCCGATGGCTTGTGCAGGCGGACAGGTTTCGGATTGGAGACGGCGGGAGCCCGGTTTCGTGAGCCTCTTACTGGCTGCCCGATACTGGCCAGTAGCGCCTGGATCGTTTGCGGTGTGCCAAGTTGCATGGGTTACCCTATTCCTGTAAGTACCCGATATATTCTCTAAGCCAAGTCTGACAGGAATGTGCCGGAGGAGTAAAGGGATATCGTGAGTATTTAGGCGACAACTTTGCGGGCAATTTGAATAGATCGCAAGTTAGTTCCGCCGGTGCTTTCTACCGGTGCTGTCCGGAGAATAACTCCCCGCAATGCACGCCCGTTGTCCAAAGATATCAGGCGAACTCCGCGCGCCCCGGCAAATCGGCCAACCCGCAGCCTCTCATCACCACCTACTGCGTCACGTTGATGTGTCCCGGCTGACTGCGAACGCCGCCCACCGTAACCACCACCGCCTGCGAGCCCAGCGCCGCCGTCGCGGGAACCGTAAAGTTGATCTGTGAGATGCCCACCAGACCGATCGGCGTTCCTACGAAGGAAACCGTAGCCGGCAGTCCGCCCACCGTGACGCTCACCGGTAGCCGGGGCCGCGGCAGCCGCGCCGTCGCGGTACCTGTCGGCGGACTCGCGCCCGTGATCAGGAACGTACTGGTATCGCCATCGCCCGTAATGAATGCCACCGCCGGCTGGCCCTGCCGGCCGCTTGCCGAGGGCGTGAGCGATCCATCGGAAGTGGTGAACAGACCGGGCGCGGCCGGCGCCACCGTAAACGGAAAACTCGACACCTGTCCGTTATTGTTGATACCCAAAACGGCGAAGCCGACCCCCGTCTCATACGGAACCTGCACGTTGATCTGCCCCGGCGACACATAGTAGAGCGGAGCGCTCACGCCGTTGACCGTCGCGGAAACTCCTGCGATATCCAGTGGCAGCGGCACCGCCACGGCAGAACGCGTGACCGGCGATAACTGTGTGCCGAAAACCGTCATCAGCGTGCCCGGGGCGAATGCCTGCGCGTAAGAGCCGCCGTTGGCGATGGCTGTGACCACCGTCGTCTCCGACACACCCACCACAAACGTCACCGGTATGTGGATGACCTGCGGCAGCCCGTCATCGGACTGCACACTGACCAGCCCCGCATAAGCGCCGCGCGAAAGGCCGGCGGCATTCACCGTGATTCGGATCGCGCCGGATCCGGCACCCGTCGATGGGCTCACCGTAAGCCAGTTCGTGCCAGTCGTTGCCGCCGCCGTCCACTTTGGCGTTCCGCTCGCAAAGGTGAGCGCTATGTCGGTAGCTGCACTGCGGAAGGCATCCGCGACCGCCAGCGTCACAGTCGCGGGCTCAATCGCCATGGCCACCGGAGCGGATGGCGCTGCCGCCAGAGTAACGTTGACCGTAGCGGTGACCGTGTTGCCAAGTTCGCTGATTCCGGTGATCGTGTAGGTCTTGTCTCCCGGCGTCGTGGCGCTGCTCAGGCAGATCGTGCCCTGCAGCGTTCCGTACGGAGCCAGGTGGGCCGTGCCAAAGAGCTGCTGCAGCGAACCGCTCAAATCGGTGGAGCCCTGCCGCAGCGCGGTAATCTGCATCAGGAAGCCGCCCATCTCCTGCACGATCAGGCGGTGCGAAAACTGGCACGAGGGGTCCGCCTTCGGATTCTGCAGCACGGTGGTCGTCGTGCTCCGCAGTGTCATCCCCGTGGATGCTCCCGGATAAAGCGTATCCAGGAATGGAACCGTCACATCGCGCGACCACGCGGTGCCATCCCGGTCCTTGCCTGCAAAATGGAAGACACGGTCCAGCGGCACGGTGAGGCCGCTGGCGTAGAGAGCCACGGCGAGAGTGCCTTTCGCCGGCACAACGATCGTCCCGCTGCCGAATGCCGCCAGATTGTTGACGCCGCTGACCGTGAACGCCGTGAGCGTCGTCTGCACGCCTGCCTTCTCAGAGAGCATGATCGTATAAGGCCAGATCCCGGTCGGCGACTGCTTGTACACCGGACTGGGCGTGATGTAGGGAACCACCAGCGAACCGGCTGCGGGACGATTCACGCCCACCGTCACCGTCGCCGAAGATGCGTTATACACCTTGTCCCCGCTGTAGGCCGCCGTGACCACTCCGTTGCCGCCGATCACCGACGTCGCGGGCACCACGAGTGTCGCGGTCGAGTTCGTCCCATCCGGTTTCAATGCGGCGCTGCCGATCGCGGCCTCCACCACGTTCTCCGCCAGAAATGTGATCGTTCCGCCAGGCGCCGGACCCGCGGTGCCGCCGCTGACGATCGCCGTAAGGGTCACCGTATCGCTCAAACCCGCTTTCGGCGGATCGGCCGTAACCACCGTGTTGCTGGCCGTGCCCGTATTCCACTTCGTGACCAGATTGTAGGCATCAATCGTGCCCAGGCCCGTCGCGGGATCGTAGCCGGGACCAGCGCGGTATCCGATGAGACCTTCCACGCAATTAGGAGTGCCCAGGGCACAGCGGACCGCATTGTCACCGTTTGTGATGTCGTGGAAAGCCTCGGGGGCGGACTGGGCCAGGCGGTATAGAGCGGGGTTGATATTCCCCAAACCGGCCTTGGGCAGGCTGGATTTCGAACTCAGATATTGATTGAGCAGGGCAACCACTCCCGCCAGGGATGGCGCCGAGGCCGAGGTGCCGCCAATCGAATAGAGCGCCCCGTAAACGAAAACCTGGTAGCCAGCATTGTTGGGCGAGGCCGCCAGTGCAACATCCGGAACGTACCGTGTATTGTCGGCGGGCACGCCCGGTCCCGTCTGCCAGTATGGCTTCTGGAAGAGATTGCTGGCGCCGCCGCCGCCCGCGCTGAAACCGTTCGGGTACGGTGTATCGTTCCACACGGCCTCCGGAATGTAGCCCAATGCCGAGGCGCCGTTGACGGTGTTGGTGTTGCTCCAGTACTTGCCGTTGGCATCGTCGAACTGTGTGCCGCCCACGGAGGTGATCTCCGGAATACTGGCAGGGAAGCCCACGGCCAGCCCTTTCGCAGCCTGCGCGATCAAGGACGTACGATCGCACTCCGCGCCTCCCGTATCGCCCGAGGCTGCCAGCCACGTGATGCCCTGCGCGCTAGCCTGCTGGGCTACCGACCGGTAGCCGATCCGGTTGTAGGCTTCGCAGCCGCCGAAGCTGAGGCTGAGAATCGGCGCCACGTTGTCATCCACCGCGAATTGCGCCGCATCGAAAACATCCAGGCCGTAGACATACACAATCTGCGCGCCGGGGGCCACGGCGTTGGCCCATTCGATGTCGAGGTTCGATTCCACGACGTCGCTGTTATAACCGGGGTCGTCGCCCACCAGAATCTGAATTGGATCGTTGTACGGCAGATTGAACTGCTGCCGGAAGGCGCGTATGTCGGAGAGATCCAGGGACGAATCGCCGATGATAGCGATCTTCTGCCCCTCGCCATCGATCCCCGCCGCATACAGCGGAGCAATGTTGTAAATGGTGGCCAGGTCATCGGGCACCAGGGTATGAAAGCCCTTCGTAGACGTGTATTGGGGACGCACGACACTCGAGCGCAGCCTGTAATCGTCCAGGCCGAGAAATCCGGCGACCACGCCTTCGAGCGCGGCGGGAACCGAGGGTTCATCCACATTCGCGAAGTGAGTTTCCCCATTCGCGCGGAACCGGTGGAAGCGCGTGCGGAATGTACGCGCCGCCTGCCCGGCGGTGCCGCTGAAATTGATCCAGTGTCGGCCCCTCGCCACCTTGTCCACCTTAAGTCCTTGCGATTCGAGCCAACTCGTCACCTTTGCGAGGTCGCTCGCGCTGAGGCCGAATCGGTCGCCGAACTGTTCCGGAGTCAGCCACTTGTGGTAATTGGGAGATCCGGGAAGCTGCTGCTGCGCGAGGAAGGCGTCGATTCCCGTCGCAGGCTTGAACAGCAGGGAAGCGTGCCGGATCGGCATTGCCGGGTCGACCGGGCCCTGATCGCTGTCTGCCAGCGCCCTGGGATGAACGTGACCCTTCAATGCCCTCATCTGCGTCCCGTCCACCGGCTCGACAATTCGGTCCTGTGCGGAACTGATGGCGCCGGCGAGTGTGGCCAGCAGGCAACAGGCTCCGGCCTTACGTAGATTCATTGAGATCCCCTTGAGACTTCCTGTAGCGTCGAACGGACATTATAACGGACCAAGGCTAAGGCCGCGACGTAAGGGGCGGTGGCCGCAAAAACAAATGATGAAAATTACAACAGGATCCAATTATCCGTATATAATAGAGTCGCGCCCAAAAGGAGCGTAGCATTATGTTCTGGATCGTATTGTTAATGGCCCAGGCGGCCGTTCCGTCGCAGACTGAGCGAGGCGAAGCGCTCTTCCTCGATACGCAGCAAGGCTGCGCCAGTTGTCACTCGCTGAAAGGCAAAGGCACTGCGGTGGGCCCCGATCTCGCTGGAATCGGGAGGCTGGCTCCCCAGGCAATTGCCATGGCGGCGCGTTCCACGGTGACCCAGTATGTGCAGTTGGCCAAGCTGAAGTCGGGTGAGAGCTTTCCGGCAATGACCGGGAAGAAAGACGACAAAGCCGTAGTCCTGTTCGATGTTTCGAAGAATCCCCCGGAGAAGCACGAGATCGCGCCCTCGGATATCGCCTCCATGGGCAGCAACGAGTCGTGGAAACACCCTCCGTCAGCAAGCAAGATCAGTGCCGAAAAGCTGGCCGACATTGTGGCCTACATCAAGTACGCCGCGACGGGATCGAAAAAGGCTGTGGATCCTGCTGACGTGCAGTAATACACATTCAAGCGGGGCGAATCCGTACCCTGGAGGCACACGTAGCTCGGAAGAATGGGATTCGAAATGCGACTGTCGCGCGGCATCCGTCATCCCATAAACCGTCGTACAAGCATCTCAATCGGGCAATCTATCGGTACGACGGGAGTAGAAATGAAGATCGGAATCATTGGCGCAGGACAAATCGGTAGCGTCCTCACACGCCGCCTTACCGCGCTGGGGCATGAAGTGTCGGTCGCCAACTCGCGCGGACCCGCCTCACTTGCCTCGCTGGCGAAAGAGACCGGAGCGAAAGCCGTTACGGCACGCGAAGCGGCCCGCTCCGGATCTGTGGTTGTGGTCACAATCCCCGAAGGGAAAATCCCGGACCTTCCGAAGGATTTGTTTGCCGGCGTCCCCGGCGATGTGGTCGTCGTGGACACTGGCAATTACTATCCCCGCGAACGCGACGGCAGAATCGTCGATATCGAGGATGGCATGACGGAAAGCCGTTGGGTCCAGCATCAATTGGGCCGCCCCGTGGTCAAGGCCTTCAACAATATCTACGCCAAGCACCTGATGGAGTTCGGCCGCCCGGCAGGGAGCCCCGGACGCTTCGCTCTGCCCGTGTCCGGCGACGACGATCGGGCCAAGGGAATCGTCATCTCGCTCTTGAACGAACTCGGCTTCGATGGTGTAGATGCCGGTCGCCTCGATGAATCGTGGCGTCAGCAGCCCGGCTCGCCAGTCTACGGCGCCGATCTCGACGTCGCCGGCGTACGCCGCGCCCTGGCCAAGGCCACCAGCGAGCGCACGCCGCAGTGGCGGGCCACCAAAGCCAGCCCGGGCACCTTCGCCGACGCAAAGTGAACCAGCGCGTTCCGCTGTTCTTTTGCCGGGACACCCCCGCGAAGCGCCTATTGAACGCCCGCCGCAGTTCCGCCGGATGCCGCCGGAGCCGGCTTTCCGGCATCAAGGTGATCCCAATTCAGGATGGCATTAAAGGCGAGGAAGTAGGTCCCCTGCGTCTGCCACCGCCAGAACGGACGCAGCGCGAACATCACCACGTGACCCGCGCCGAGCGGCATATCCACCACTAAGGCGCGGTTGGCGATGCTCTCCCCGCCGCCCAAGGTGCCGGAGAGCAGCATATCGTTCGCATTGGCCGGGAAACGGAGCACCACGCGCGAACTCGATCCCGCGGCAACTCCCCCGAATCCACCGCCACCGCCGCGTCCGGTAGCTGCAGCCGCCGCTCCGCCTCCGCGACCGCCACGTCCGCCGCGTCCGCCTCCGCCCGTAGCAGTCACCGATGTGGCCGCGGGCGCGTCACTCGGATCGAGCGGCGAAGTGTAGATGGGTACCGCATTGGGCGTAACGTTCTGTCCCTGGCCGCCGTTAATCGGTCCGCCCGCCGCTCCGCGGCCGCCGCCCCCGCCGAATCCGGCCGCTGCCACCGTCGCGTTGAGCACCGGATCCTGGTTGAAATAGACCGGCAAGTCCTTCCCGTCGTACCCGTACGCGATCGGACTCTTCAGGTCCGAAAAAACGCCGCGTAGAATCGAGCCGCGCGCGAACAGCTCGCTCGGGTGCTCCACCGAAACCCCGCCCGCCAGGTTGTACTCGGCCATCAGCGCCGACGTCGACCCTTCGGTGATCAGCGTGCCGCCTTGCTGCACAAATTTCGCCAGCTCCTGCAAGCCTTCCAGACCCATCCCGCCGCGTATGTCGTCCGTCTCGTCCACTCCGCCCAAATTCGGTGTCTGCTCCGTCTTCTTGTACGGGATCGGCGCCGTGCCCGTCATCGCGATGCCGGCGATCATCGACGCCGACGTGCCGCCCACGTGCGGAAAGATGATCACGTCGTACTTCGCCCGCAGGTTGCCTTCCTTCAGCTTCTGGTCGGCGAAATAGGTGTACGGCACACTGTAATGATCCAGCGCGGCGCGCACCCAGCCTTCATCCTGCGTACGCGACCAAGAGTGTATGTAGCCGATGCGCGGCATGGTCAGCGTGTGAGTCTTCACCGACGGGGGCGGACGCCACCGCCCACCCGGAGAGTCCGAGATCCTTGAGCTGCGGCTCCAGGGCGGCACGGTCGGCGTTGGCGATGATGAGCGCGCCGGCTCGCAGTTTGCGGCCGTTCAGGTCGAAATCCTCCTCCGCCACCTGCATCTTGACGTCCTTGTTCTTGAAGCGGAAGGTCATCAGATTGTTGTCGCTGGTGTGCTCCACTACCAGGAAACCGCCGGAGCCGTCCACTCCGCCCGCGGCCTTGGCTTCGGCCGTCAACAGAGTCATTGGCTTTTCGAAGATCGACTTATCGCCGATCTTATTCAGCTTGACGTTGCGCATATACTGCATCGTCCAGCCCGTATCGTCGTATGGCCGCGGATTGGCAGTCGGGTAATTCTGCACGCCGAAATACATGTCGATCAGCGTATGGTACGGCTGGTCGCCGCGAATCACGTAATCGCCCGCCGCCACATCCACGCTGCCGATCTTGAACGCCGCATCGGCCCGGTGGACCTCCACGCCCTGCCGGCGAAGTTCGTTGACCAGATCTGCCGCATCGGCCTTGCGGCGCTGCGCGGCCGGTACCACCCACGCGAAGTTGGGACCGTTCTTGCCCTTATCGATGGCCCGCTTGTTCTTCAGCCAGTAGTTTTCCAGATACAGTTCCCGATCTTTCGCCACTTTGTTCATGGCGATCAGAAGCGCCGATTCCTGAATGTTGGTGTTGTTTCGCGGCCCCCACGCGATCGTAGTGAGCGGCGGATTCGGCCGGTACCATTCACGGCTGGTCTGCGTGGCGCTCAGCGTCAGGTTGGGGTTGACGTCCGGCCCGTAGCTCTGCACTTCGTAGAACCGCCCGAAAGAGTTGTGAGTAATTGCGATCCAGAAAAGGTAATTGGGGACCCAGCCATCGTAGAAGCCGTATGTGAACACGCCGGGGACACCGCGCTTGGCCATTTCCATGACTTCCGTCTGGCCCAGCAGCCACCATTCGTCGATCGCGATCGGATCGAGTGCAGTGTTATAGGGACCCGTTCCCGTCGAGACGTACAGGTACGACTGCGCCTCGTGCAGATCGTGGAGAATTGTCGGGTGCCATTCCAGCACGCCCTTGGTGAAGTTCTTGGTGATCTTGAGATACTGGCCCATCCCGTCGCGGTTGTTGTCGTGCTGCACGTACTTGCCCCAATACATCAGCGGCAGGCGCTGGCCGGTACGCTTGTTGTAATAGTAGGTGTCGACTTCGCGCTCGCGCCCGTCCACCTCGATCACCGGCGTGATAAACGTGATCGAGTTGTTGCGGATCGTCTGGATGAACGGCGTCTCTTCCACGATCAGCCGGTAGGCCAGTTCGATCAGCATCTCGGGGCCGCCGGTCTCTGGCGAGTGTATACCGCTGTTGGCCCAGTAGAGCGGCTTGCCGACCTTGATCAGTTCGCGGGCCTGGTCGTCGGTGAGCTTCCGCGGGTCGCCGAGTTTGGCGAGGATGTCTTTATACTTGTCGAGGTCCTTGATAGTTGCCTCATCGGCGATGGCGAGAATGACCTGGTCGCGGCCTTCCTCGGTCTGGCCGATCTTCCAGAATTTGGCGCGCGGCGAGGCCTTGGCGAGCGCCTCGAAGTAGCGGTAGATGTCCTTGGCGTAGGTCAGTTCGCCGGGCTTGCCGGGAATGCGCCCCAGGAATTTGAGAGGGGAAGGGACAGTGTCGGATGCCGGCATGTGGTCCACCAGTTCGGTGGTGATGCGCGGATCCTGCAGATACTCCTTGATGAGTTTGGTATATTCCTCGTCGATCTTTTGCGTAGCCGGAGCGGACGGCGCCGCCGCGGGCTTGGTCTTCTTGACCTGGCCGGATGCAGGGCCGGAAACTAGAACGCAAGCGAGCAAACTGCTGCCCAATGCAAAGCGGAGTGACATAGTTGACACCTTCCCTGAGATCTCCAAAGTCTGACCTTTTTAGGGGGTGCGTGTCAACTCAATTGCCATCCGATCACCAGGCGCTGTGCATCACCACTTCCCTCGCGAGGTGGACCACCTCGGGCTGCACCAGCCGCCGGTAATCCTCCTGACTCAGATGGATCACGTCCCGGTGCGTGCCGGCATTAAAAAGGATGCGCTCGTCGGCAAGCAGATTGGCGTCCATCAGCACCTTCATGTTGTACAGGTTGCCGAACGGCGGCATGGCGCCCAGATCGCAATCCGGGAACAGTCGCGCCAGTTCCGTCTCCGTGGCCAGCCGTGCCGTGTTGCATCCCAAGGCGTCGCGTACCTCCTGAAAATCGACGACCTTGCTGGCGGGCAGCACCAGCATCTTATACTCTCCGCTCGCGAACACTACCACTACCTTGGCGACCTCTTGCGGCGGAACGTGTTCGGCGCACGCGACTTCCCGAGCCGTATAGGCCAGGGGATGGACTGTGTGCGTGTAGGGAACGCCGCTCAGGTCCAGGAATTCTTGCAGCTTACCTAGAATGGGCATGCAGAACCTCCGAGATTATTGTGCGCTCGGAGTTTGGCGAAGTCCAGGGGGCTACGCACGCCGGTGTTCCTCGTACCGTACGTTCCCATGCATCACCTGCAGGCGTTTAACCCCAGCCGGGCCACCATACCCGTCGCCACGGGAATGCTATCGTGATTCCGTGAACCCAAATCATCAGCAATTCTCCAGGGACCGGCTCGACGTGCGGGCCTTCGCGGACAAGGCCGCAGCCGGTGCGGCGGGCGCGGAGATCGCCGCAGGCATAATAGGGGCGGAAATCGAGCGGGCCGGGCGCGCGGCGGTCGTCTTCGCCTCCGCCGTGTCGCAGGACCCCTTCCTTGCCGCATTGCGCACTCACCAAATCGATTGGCCCCGCCTCACCGCCTTCCACATGGACGAATATGCCGGAATGTCCGCGGACCATCCTGCGTCCTTCCGACGCTTTCTCCGCGACCGCCTCTTCAACCACGTTCCGGTAGCGGCATTCCATCAACTGGATGGTGAAGCATCCGATCCCGCTGCTGAATGCGAACGCTACGCCGGACTCTTGCAACAGGCTTCGCCCTGCCTGGTGATCATGGGGATCGGCGAGAACGGCCACCTGGCCTTCATCGATCCGCCGGTCTGCGATTTCGCCGACCCGCGCGACGTGCGGCCCGTGGAACTCGACGAAGTCTGCCGCATGCAGCAGGTACACGATGGAGCGTTTTCCACGCTGGACGAGGTGCCGCCGCGCGCCCTTTCCCTCACCGTGCCGTTCTTCCTGCGCGTGCCGCGCGCGCTCGTGTTCGTCAATGGCGAGCACAAGAGTGCCGCCGTGCGAGCCGCTCTCGAAGGGCCTGTCGTGGAAGCGTGTCCGGCCTCGGCGCTGCGCCGCCATCCTTCCGCGATCCTGTTTCTGGACCCCGCCGCGGCGTCTAAGCTGACCGCCCGCCCTTGACCGAGAGGAAGCCGCTCACGTTCTCCCACAGCAGCTTCGGGAAACTCTTGTCCAGGTAAGAGCGGATCGAGACATAGCATTCGTCGCACCGGTTGCCGGCCGTAAACTCAGCAATCATCCGCTCGCGCTCTTCCAGCGCGTAACGCTGGAACTGCATAGAGCACGGCTGCAGTGCGCCATCGGCCGTCACCACCAGAAAGCGCAGTCCCGCTTTGCACCCCGGCCTGCCGCCGTCGGCGAAGTACTGCCGTGTGGCTTCGAGTGTGCTGGACGAGTTCACAATCCAGTTGGTCGCATCGCGGCGCTGTTCCACCCGGTCCAGTCGCGCGTTCAGTTCGGCCAGCTGTTCAGCCGAACCCGGAAAGTAATCGCGGCACCCGGTGCGCCGCGCCGAGTATGCGCTGTAGCAGAGATTCACGCCCCACTCACGGGCCTTGTCCGCGATCGCCTCGATCTCTCCCAGATTTTCGCTGGTGATGCAGCTATTGAGTACGATATCGTCGTGTCCCAGCTTGGCCAGTTGCGGGATCAGATCCTCCAGATGGCTATACAGGCCGGGGTATACGCGGAAACCGTCGTGCCGCTGGTCGGGAAAATCCAGGCTGACGGAAAACTGGTCGATGCCCGCCTCGCGCAGCGCCAGATACTTCTCCCGCGTCATGTGAGACCAGTTGGAAACCAGAATCGTATACGGCAGGGTCGAACCGTTCTTGATACTGCGCACAATCTCCACTACGTCGTCGCGCATCAGCGGCTCTCCGCCCGATACCTGCACCACGCACGGGCGAAGCGCTTCCATGTAACGGCGGTAGTCGGCAGGTTTCAAATTGCGCGATTCGTCGCGCGGTCCACCGTGGTCGCAGTGCTTGCACCAGCACGTACAAGCGTCCGTGACCTCAAAAGAAACCACTATGGGACGATTGGCGAGCCAGTTCGACGACCCTCGCCCGATGATCCTGAGGGATTCCGCGAGCGGTAGCTTATGCAAGTGGCGATGGTAACATGTGGCGCGTTATCCTCGAAGGGTGGCCGGCGATCGGGATCTGATTCAAATCGTAGACGCCGCGATGGCCCAGGCCGCGCGTCTGAGCGGCGCATGGCTGGTCTGCAAACCAGGCTGCGCCGAGTGCTGCATTGGGCCGTTTCCCATCACCCCGCTCGACGCCCGCCGCCTGCGCGACGGGCTCGGGCAACTCGAGCGGCGCGATCCCGAACGCGCCGCCCGCATCCTTGAGCGATCGCGGCAGGCGGTAGCGCGCCTCGACGACTTCCCCGGCGATCGGACCACCGGCATTCTGGACGAAGACGAAGAGGCCGAGGAGCGTTTCGCGGCGCTGCCCGACGAGGAGTATTGTCCGGCGCTGGACCCCGTGACGTTGACTTGCGACCTGTACGACGCGCGTCCCGTCACCTGCCGGATCTTCGGGCCCGCCGTGCGCAGCGGCGGCGATGTGCTCGGTGTCTGCGAACTGAACTACCACGGGGCCACCGACGAGCAGATCGCGGCATGCCAGGTAGAGGTGGATCCCGTCCGGTCTGGAAGACGAGCTATTGGGCGATGAACGCCACCAGACGATGGTGGCGTTCGCTCTCACCCTCGGCCGATGAACGGCATGTTCGTGGCCATCACCGTTATGAACTGAACGTTAGCATCCAACGGGAGACTCGCCATATAAAGGACCGCATCGGCCACGTGGCGCACGTCCATCCGCGGTTCCACCGCGGTCGTCCCGTTCGCTTGCGGGACTCCGGCCGTCATGCGCTCCGTCATCTCCGTCGCCGCGTTGCCGATGTCGATCTGTCCGCAGGCGATCCGGTGGCGCCGCCCATCCAGCGAAATGCTCTTCGTCAGCCCGGTGATGGCATGCTTTGTCGAGGTATACGGTGCCGAATGCGGGCGCGGCACATGCGCGGAAATCGAGCCGTTGTTGATGATGCGCCCGCCCATCGGTTCCTGCGCCTTCATTATTTTGATAGCCTCTTGCGCGCACAGGAACGAGCCCGTAAGGTTGACGGCCACCACCTGCATCCACTGCTCGTAGCTGAGATCCTCCATCGGAATAGCCGGAGTGTTAGCGCCCGCATTATTGAACAGTACGTCGAGCCGTCCGAAGGCCTCCTGCGTTTTCGCGAACAGCGCCTTGACGGAATCGGGCTTCGTCACGTCCGTCGGGACCGCGAGCATCCGCTCTCCCCCCGACGCTGCCGTCTGCTCAAGTGCCTCTCTCCTCCTGCCCGCCAGCACCACCGAATATCCCGCGGACTGCAAAGCCAGCGAGACGGCCCGCCCAATCCCACTCCCTGCGCCCGTTACCAAAGCGATCCTGCCGTTTTCAGCCATACTCACTTCAATACCACCAGTTCGTAATCTATCAACTCAGGAATCATAATCTCCGAATACGCCCCACGCTGCTGCACCTTGAGATCCATCGACCTTCTCAACACCCGCGCACTATGAAATCCGCCCAACAACTCCACACGAATTTCGCGCATCGGTATCGGCGAAAAGTACCCCGTCTGCGAGTGGCCCGATAAGTTGATCAGGTGAAGCTGCGTCTGCCCGCCCTGCCGCATCAGCGTGACTTCCACCAAAGGGTGTGCGTTGGTCTTCAACTGGCGCTGCGGATACAACCCGTCCACCACATCGTGGAACAATCCCGCATGCGCCGGAAGACTGTGGCGATAATACAGCGCCCCCAACTCCCACGGCAGCCACACCACCGAACCCCGTCCCATGTTCCTGCTGACGATGGCCGGCGTGCTGGTATCCCGCATATCGACATGCACCTTCTCCGGCGGCCCGATCATCGAGGGTGGAACCAGCGAGAGCGACTTCGCCCCATCACCCTCGAGCGTCGTGAAGGGACCGTCCAACAGAAGCAGGTCCGTGTCCGCCAGGGAAGGGAATTGCCCGTGATCGCGCACCCGCACATAGCCTTTCACGTCGGGCGTGGTGGCGAGCGCGCGAACGACGGAAAACTCCGGCGGCCGTGCACTGGCGATCAACAGATGGCCGCCCCCTTCCACATATTGTTGCAGCCCGCGCGGAGCCCAATCGGTGGCGATCACCAGGTCGAACGGCCGCTGCCCGAGCCACTCCATGTTCTCGGAGACCGCGAAGGGAATGTGCTCTTCGGTGAGCAGTCGGAAGATGCCCCGGTACGCGTCGCTGCCCCGCGAAGAGGGCCCGGCGAGCAGCAGCACACGCGCCGCGCTGCGCATTCCGGCGAACTGATTTTCGTTCGCCGCCACCCACTGGAAAATCGGTTTGGCCGCCTCGTACGCCTGCCGGTCCTGCAGGTCGAGCGTTCCGTTCACCTCGAATGTCAGCGCGCCCCCGTTGGCAATGTTCTGCCACATGCGCAGCGCGATCTCCTGCCGCGGGACAGTCGCGAAGCGCCACCAGAAATCCACGAACTGCATGTTCAGATCCACTGGCAGCTTTCCGGGCTGGCTGTTGAGCGCGCGGTTCACGTTGTCGCTGGCCGAATAAGGCCAGAGTGGCAAGCGGACGCCGGACTGCGGTATTGGATTCCGACATGATGCCGTCGGTGTACTCCTGCATATAGTTGAAGTACCCCGCCTTCGGCCGCTTCTCACGAATCAGCTTGCCAATCGCTTCGGACACCTCGCGTGCGCTCGTCAGCAGGAACTTGCGGTAATCGTCGTCGGCGCGTTCCGGAATCTCGCGGCCGTACAGCTTCCGGTACGCCGTCCGGCAGGAATCGCAGTGGCACAGTCCGACATACGCGCCGCTGTAATCGGTGGACTGGTTGCCGAACATGTTGAAGAACAGGCCGTCCACATCGTAGCGCTCCAGCCCTTCGGCCAGGATCTTCATCGCCTGCCCGCGATAGTATCCGCCGTTGATACAGGTCGAATAAAGCCCGTTGTAGATTACCGGATTGCCGTCGGCCTTTCGGAAGAACCACTCCGGATGGGCATCGTAGACGGCCTTCTGCGTCTTGCTGAGGTCGTAGCGGCCCACCACCCGGATTCCCCGCCCATGAGCTTCCGTGACCACCTCGCCGAACATGTCGTGGCCCGCCGGCAGATAAGGGCTCGGGTAGTGGAACTCCACCCTCGTCGGATAGTATGCACTGATGCCGCCCATCCCCATCAGGACGACATTGGCGCGCATCTCCGCCAGTTGCGAGACCAGGCGATGCGTATCCATCGAAGCATCCACCTCGCGCAGATTGGTCTGCACCCAGCGTATGGGCTCGGTATTCCACCAGCCTGTCTGCGCGGGCAGCAGGCCTGCTGCCAGCAATAGGAGGACGCAACGTGTCACATTCCAAAGTACCTCAAACGTGGGCGTCCGCCGCCCGTCGGATCCGGAGCCTTGGTTGATTCACGGGCGTACGGATGTTACTATCCGCGTAACGGGTCTGAAATTAGTACGGGATTAACGAGTTAGAGGTTTAGTAAACCTGCAACCGCATCCGGCCGTCCGGCGATGTGTGAATTCCGAAGGAGAAAAGCACAATGAAGAAAGCGATTCTGGTGCTCGCGATGGCGGTGTTCGCCGGGGCGGGTTCCCTGTGGGCGCAAACCAGCCGTGCCACACTGGGTGGCCGCGTGACGGACGCGCAAGGCTCGGCCGTGCCCAATGCCGAAGTTTCCGTAGTCTCCGAAGAGACCGACGTGAAACAGATCACGAGAACCAATGAGCAGGGCAACTGGGTTGTCCAGTTCCTCATCCCCGCACGGTACAATTTCACGATTTCCGCGGCTGGATTCAAGTCGGTCGAGCACAAGGGTATCGTATTGCAAACGTCCGACAACAAGCAGATCGATTCCCAGCTTGAAGTCGGATCCACCACTACCGAACTCACCGTCACCGCGGAAGTGCCGTTGATCGATACCACTGCCGCCACTTCCGGTACCGTCATCTCGCAGGACCAGATTCTAGAAATGCCTTCGAGTTCGCGAGTCCTCACCATCCTGGCAACACTATCCCCCGGCGTGCTGCAGCAGGATCAGAACAACAACACCGCCCACCTGTGGTCGCATGATGCGGCCTCGCAGCTTACGGTGGACGGCGGACGCAACAACACGCGCTCCAACACATTCGAACTGAATGGCATGCCCAACCTCAAGACAGGCGGGCAGGCCGGATTTATGCCGGCGCCCGACGCCATTCAGGAGTTCCGCGTGGTGATGAACGCTTACGATTCGTCCATCGGCCGCCAGGCCGGCGGCACCATCCAGATGGTGACCAAAAGCGGCTCCGCAAGATTGCACGGCAGCCTCTACGAGTTCAATCAGAACAACGTGTTCAACGCCAATACGTTTCAGAGCAATCTGGTCGGCGCCGCCAAAGCTCCGATCCACTTCAACGAATACGGCGGCACCATCGGAGGTCCGGTGTGGGTCCCCAAGGTCTACAACGGTAAACAAAAAACCTTCTTCTTCTTCGCTTACGACGGCACCCGTAACCAGGACCCGCGTTTTGGCACCCGCTCCGTCTTCACCGATCTCGAACGCAAAGGCGATTTCTCACAGTCCTTCACGTCCACCGTCACCGGGGGCACCCGCACACGCATTCCGCTGCAGATCTACGACCCCAACACCGTCGTGGCCGGAGGCGCCCGCACGCTCTTCCCCGGCAACATAATCCCCACCAACCGCTTGAGCAAGGTCGCGCAGAACATCCTCAACTACGTTCCCCTGCCGAACAATCCGGGCGATGGCACCAGCACCGACGCCAACAACTACATCCCCTCTTCCAGCCGCGTGAACAAAATGGCCGATATCAGCGGACGCGGCGACCATTCCTGGAACAACTCACACAAGAGCTTTGTCTCCGTCGGCTGGTACCACGAAGACGAACTCTCGGGCGACGACTACCACAACCCATCCACCGGCAGTTACCAGCATCGGATGGCGCGAACCATTCAGGCCGATCACGTTTACACGGTCAGCCCCACCACCATCCTCGATGTGCGCGCCAACCTCGCCCGCTACGAGGAGCCTAACAACGATAAGGGGGTCAACTTCGATACTGCCTCCCTCGGTTTCCCCTCCACCTTCACCAGCCAGCAGGCAGTCGGCGCCTTCCCTCGTATCGAAGGCCTCTTCAGCACCATCGGAGTCAGCCAGGCAGGCAGCGTTGTCGACACTTCTTACTACACCTTTGCCGGAACTCTCACCAAGGTCACCGGCAATATGACCTGGAAGGCCGGCGCCGAGCATTGGGTCCTGCAACAAGCCAACAAGGGAATCGGCACACAGGGCGTTTTCACCTTCGACAACAGCAACTGGACCCGCCAGAATGCGCTCAACAGCGGCGCTATCGGTGTGGGCTCGAACGCCGCCTCCTTCCTGCTCGGGCTGCCCTCCAGCGGCTCCTTCCCACGCAACGCGGATGCCATGTGGAGCCAGCATTTCGAAGCCTTCTACGTGCAGAACGATTGGCGCGTCACCCCGCGGCTCACCATCAACATGGGACTGCGCTACGACTGGGAAACGCCGGTCAGCGAGCGTTTCAATCGCATGACCACGGTCTTCGATCCCACCGTCGTTAACCCGATGAGCGATGCCGCGCAGGCTGCCTACACAAATATCCTGAACAGTCCCGCCAATGCCAATAACGTCGGCATACAGATCCTCAAACAGTATCTGCCGGCCAGTTCGTTCAAACTGATGGGCGCCCAGATGTTCGCCGGAGTTGGGGGCCAATCCCGCGGAATCTATCACACGGACTGGACACAGATCCAGCCGCGCCTGGGTTTCGCCTACAAGCTCGGGCCGAATACCGTAATCCGCGGCGGCGGCGGCCGCTTCAGCCAGGCATCATTCGATACCGGAGGCCAGAACGGATTCAGTCGCAGCACCACCCTGAATGTCACCAGCGACAACTTCTTCACGCCCTACGATTCCCTCGACAACCCATACCGCAACGGCATCCTGGCCCCGACCGGCTCTTCGTTGGGTGCGCTAACCAATCTCGGCCAGGGAGTCACCTGGAACTATCAGGATCAGCGCCGTTTCTATTCCTGGGAATACAGCCTCCACTTGCAACATCAGCTCAAGAGCTGGCTCTTCGAACTCGGCTACACCCACAACAAGACCTACAACATCACCCAGGGACTGAACCAGAACCTGCCGCCCTACGATCTCTGGCAGAAGTACCTGGGCGTCCAGAGTGTTTTCGATGGCGCCGGCCGCCCGCTCGACACCCTGCTCTGGAACACCCTCGTGCCCAATCCCTTCCAGGGCCTGCCCAATGTAACCGGTTCGCCCTCCACCAACACCACCACCACCGTCCACCAGTTGCTCAATAATGTGAAGATCCTGGACGGCATGACGCAGAATCTCTATCCCTGGGGCAAGAACCAGTACGACGCCATGCTGGCCAAAGTCGAACACCGCTTCAGCAAGGGCTTCGCGGTGATCAACTCCTTCACCTGGTCCAAGCTCTTCGAAGATACCTCCTGGACCGGTCCGGAAATCGCCGGCCGTCGCGTCGAACACAAGTTAGGTGGCGAAGACCGGCCCTTCCGACTCTCCATTGCACCTATCTGGGAAATCCCGATCGGCCGCAAGCAGGCCTTCGGCAAAGGAATGCCGAAGGTAGTGGACGCCGTTGTCGGCGGCTGGCAGCTCTCCGGTCAGTTCTCCATCCAGTCCGGCGTGCCGGTGGTCTTCAGCACCGACTCGTTCTTCTCCGGTAAGGATTTTGCGCTTCCCAAAGATCAGCAGAGCCTGAGCAAGTGGTTCGACACTTCGCAATTCCAACGCTTCCCCGATAAGGGCGCCGATATCACCACCTATCCGGCCTGGACCGGTGTGATGAGCCTGCCCGGCGCCAGTTACAAACCGGCCGCCGGCGATGCCACCAAGAACGGCGTCTACCAGGACTTCGCCGCCTACATCCGCAACTACCCGACGCGTTGGAGCGATGTCCGCGCCAGCCGCACCAACAACCTGGACTTGGGCATCTACAAGAACTTCGTCATCCGCGAACGCCTGAAGACCCAGTTCCGCTTCGAGTCGTACAACACGTTCAACCATCCGCGCTTCGCGGCGCCCAACAGCGACCCCACCAATTCCAGTTTCGGAGTGGTCGGAGCCTCGCAGCAAAACGCCCCGCGCACCGTCCAGATGGCCCTGAAAATCTCGTTCTGAGATCATCTCGTCAGGCCTCCCGGTCTGTCTACCTTGAGTAGACCGGGAGGCCTAAACGACTATTTCGCCAGATCCTTCAGCTTCAAGTCGAACATCTGAAACGGCAGCGCGCCCACCACGAGTTCGCCATCCACCCCATCCCCCACGCTCTTGCCGACAATAAATGTCGGCGTGCCGTTGGCGCCGATCTTCATCGCCTCCAGCACGTCACGCTGCACGGGTTCCTTGTACTTTTCACTGTCCACACACGCGCGCAACGCCGTCGTGTCCAGCTTCAGGTCGCTGGCAAAGTTCATGATGTGCTCGATGTCCAGCGAATTCGGGTTCGCGCCCATCGTGTCGCGCAACTGCCAGAACTTGCCCTGCTCCCCCGCGCAGCGCGCCGCAAGAGCCGCCCGCATCGCATTGGGATGGAAATCGAGCGGCATGTCCTTGCTGTAGAAGCGCACCTTCCCCGTGTCGATGTACGCCTTCTTCAATTCGGGAAATGCCGTCACGTGGAAGCGCTGGCAGAACGGGCACTGGTAGTCCGTATATTCCACGATCGTGATCGGCGCATCCTTGGAGCCGAGCATCGACACGCCGTTCAGGTCGGTGATCTTGGCCCGCGTCGGCGCCTCTTCCTGGGGCTGCGCAGGCTTGGCCTGCCTCTCCAGCAACCCGCGGATCTGCCGCAGCTCTTTCAGAATCTCGTCGCCCTGCTGGCGCGTCAGGCCGCCCTGGTCGGTGGCCACCTGGCCCGCCAGCGGCAGCGCCGCGAACAACATTGCACTTACAAAAAACTTCCTCATTAGTTACCTAATTCCTTCTCAAAATCAGCATGTACTGGCTATCGGGGACGTGTTCCTTCTCAGCAATCAGATGAAAATGATTCGCCTCGATCTCTTTAATTACATCCGGCATATCCAGCCGGATGTGCGTTAACGCCCGCCCGCCGGGCATCGCCTCCTGGCGTTTGTAGTACTCCACAATCACCAGCTTCCCGTCCGCCTTGAGCGATTGGTGAATGGCGGCCAGCATCTTGTCGGGGTAATCGAAGTGATGATAAACATCCAGCGCGAGCACTACGTCCACCGCGTTCTCGGGCAGTTTCGGATCGCTGTCCGTGCCCTTGACGAACGTCACGTTGGCGAGCTTCTGGTTCTCCACGCGCTGCCGGGCCGAAGCCAGAAAGTCGTCGAAAATATCTTCCGCGATCACCTTGCCATCCGCCCCCACGCGGCGGCTCAGAAACGGCAGCATATACCCGATTCCGGTACCCACGTCGGCCACGGTCATGCCCGGCTGAAGGCCCATGGCACGAATCAGTTCGCCGGGCTTCTGCTTCGCGTCGCGCGCCGGGTCGGCCAGCCCGTTGGCCACCGTCTTGCGCTGCTGCTCGGTCTGGTATCCCGAGTTGGCCTGGCTGGCCACCTGCGCGGCCAGCGTTCCCGCCAGTACCAGGCCCCCAATACCAATCCTGCCAACAATCCTCGAATCCTCATAGTGCCGTCTCCATGGGCAGCGCCAGCGGCGCTTCCCGCATGAAATCGAGGCGCGACATCTCTTCAATCGCCTCGCCGATCGATTGCTCGCTGGTCTGCTCCGTGGTGATCACGAAGGGCAGATCGTGCTTGGTGTCGCAAGGCTCCTGCAGCACCGCTTCCAGGCCGATGTGTTTGCTCGCCAGGATGCCCGCCAGCTTGGCGATGATCCCCGGGCGGTCCTCCACGCGGAAGCGCAGGTAATAGGCGCGCTTCTGCAGTTTCACCGAGACGGGCTTGTTCTCTCCCAGCCGCTCGTGCGCGAACGGCGACACGCGCTCCGGGCTGCCGCCGCGAATCTCGCGCGCCACCCGCATCAGGTCGCTGACCACCGCCACGCCCGTCGGATGCCCCGCGCCCCAGCCGTAGTAAAAGGTGTCCTCGCCGAACATGCCCTTCACCCATACCGCGTTGTACGGACCCTGCACGCCGGCCAGAATCGTGGACGTCGGAATCAGCGCCGGCCGCACAAACAGAATCAGCCCGTCCGGCGTCTTGCGTCCGCCGCAGATCAGCCGGATCGTGTGCTTCAATGCCTTCGCGTACTGGAAATCCAGCGGCGTGATCCGCCGGATGCCTTCCACGAAGATGTCCGACGGCGTGATCTTCTCGCCGAAGGCCAGCGCCGCCAGCAGCACCAGTTTGCTGCGCGCATCGTAGCCGTCCACGTCCGCGCTCGGGTTCGGCTTCGGCATATCCCAGCCGCTGCGCTTCGGCGATCATCGTCTCCATCGACGCGCCGCGCTTTTCGATCTCGGTGAGAATGTAGTTGCAGGTGCCGTTCAGGATGCCGTACAGCGCCTGCACGCGGTCGCCCGAAATGCCCTCGCGCAGCACCGCGTGAATCGGAATGCCCCCGCAGACCGAGCCTCCATGGCGAGGTTGATTCCCGCCTGGATGGCGCGATCCCAGATCTCCGGTCCGCAGGCCGCCATCAGTTCCTTATTGGCGGTGACCACGCTCTTCTGTATGGCGATCGCCGCATTGACGATCTCCGCCGCTACGCGTCGTGCCGCCCACCAGTTCGGCGACGATCTGCACGTCCGGGTGCGACACCACCTCGCGCCAGTCGGTGGTCTTGAACACCTCGCCCAGTCCCGCCGGAATCTGTTTGGTGTGCACCGAACGGCTGCACACCGCGACTACCTTGAGGCGGTAGCCGAGCTTGAGTGCGATCTGGTCCCCGTTTTCCGACAGTATGGCAAGCGTGCTGGATCCGACATTACCCAGGCCCACGATGCCAACATTGACTTCCTGCATATCTATCCATGATATCAGTGGCCTAAGTAGCCCCTGGCACGTGGGGCAGGTTGGCAACCTGCTGACTGAATGGCAATCAGTCAGGGCGAGCCCAAGCTCGCCTATGCGTTCATCGCTCTTACGGAAGCGTCTCCCCCAGCACCTTAGCGCTCTGCGCCGCGCGAAACTCCCGCAACCGTTCCCGCAACTCCGGCCGCCCGTTCGCCAGGATCGCGATCGCCAATAGCGCCGCATTGCGCGCCCCCGCCGGACCGATCGCCAGCGTGCCCACCGGAATTCCCGCGGGCATCTGTACCGTCGAAAGCAGCGAATCCATACCCTTGAGCGCCGCGCTCTCCATCGGCACGCCGAGCACCGGCAGCAGCGTGTGCGCGGCGCAAACCCCCGCCAGGTGCGCCGCCCCGCCGGCCGCGGCGATGATCACTTCCATCCCGCGACCTTCGGCGCCACTCACATACTCCGCCGTCTCCTTCGGCGTACGGTGCGCCGAAAGCACGCGGCATTCGTGCTCCACTCCGAATTTCGTCAGCACCTCGTCGGCCTGGCGCATGACCTCCCAGTCCGACTTGCTGCCCATAATCACTCCAACCAGCGGATGGGCGCTCATGGCTATTGTCCCTGAGCCAGGGTGAACCCGGCCTTCCCGTCGAAATTGCGCAGCGTTTCCGTCACCGCGATATCGATTCCCGCATCGGAGATGCGCCGCGCCACATCCAGCAGCTTGCCCATATCGGTCGCCCCCTCCGCCACGAAGCGGCAGCGGAAGCTGTCCGTGCAGAACGTCTCCGCCCGCCCCGCCGGCCAGACCTTGACGCCGCGATTGTCGATCATCTGCAGGCTCAACCCATCGCCCGCCAGTTTGCCCACCGCCTCCGCCAGCGCGTTGGGATTGCGCGACGGCCAGTACACGAACACGTCGATGCCCTTCAGTTCCATGGCCACGGCGGCCCGCTCCGCCTGCGCCGCCGCCTTCGCCGCCGGCGGACGATGCGCATACGTCACCGGCTTCAGAATATTCGGCTTCTGCCCCAGCCGCTCGATCACCGCCGCCGCGAACTCCTTCGTCCCCACCTTTGCCGTGCTGACGCCCTCGGTGAAACACGTCGTAGGTGTGGACCCCGTCTTCGATCGTGCGCAGCCACGCATTGTGTACCTTCGCCGCCACTTCCGGCTGGTCGATATGCACCAGCATCAGCACCGCGCCCAGCAGCAGCCCCGAAGGATTGGCCAGGTTCTGTCCCGCGCGCCGCGGCGCCGAGCCGTGGATCGCTTCGAACATGGCGCAGCTCTCGCCGATATTGGCCGAACCCGCAAGTCCCACCGAACCCGGCGATCTGCGCCGCCACGTCGCTCAGAATGTCGCCGTAGAGATTCGGCATCACGATCACGTCGAACGCCCCCGGCGTGTCGGCCATCTTCGCCGCGCCGATATCCACGATCCAGACTTCCTTCTCGATATCCGGATACTGCGCGCCGATCTCGTCGAACACCTTGTGGAACAGGCCGTCGGTCATCTTCATGATGTTGTCCTTCATGAAGCAGGTGACCTTCTTGCGATTGTGCAGCCGCGCGTACTCGAACGCGTAGCGCACGATCTTTTCGCTGCCCGGCCGCGAGATCAGCTTGATGCAGGACATCACTTCGGGCGTCATCTGGTATTCGATGCCCGGCGTACAGGTCCTCCTCGTTTTCGCGCACGATCACCACATCCATATTGGGATGCTTGGTGTCGATGAACGGGTGGTAGGAGACGCACGGCCGCACGTTGGCATACTGGCCCAGCGTCTTGCGCGTGGTGACGTTCAGGCTCTTGAAGCCGCCGCCCTGCGGCGTGGTGATCGGCGCCTTCAGGAAGACCTTGGTCCGGAGGAGCGAATCCCAGGAGCTCGGGTCGATGCCGGCGGAATTGCCGCGCAAATAGACCTTTTCGCCGATCTCGATGGTCTCGATCTCGAGAGCCGCGCCCGCCGCCTCCAGGATCTGGAGCGTGGCGTTCATGATTTCCGGGCCGATGCCGTCGCCATGGGCGACCGTGATAGGAGTTTTCGTGGACATAAGGGAACAACCAGCTTATTGGAATGCACCACATCCCGCAACCAGACTTTGCCGTCTTTTTCTGCACCACGTCGGACGGGCCTCCTGGCCTGTCCACCTGAGCGCGTCGACGTCTCACCTCTGAATCCCGCCGGCCGCTCCCCACTCACGCGGAACTCGCGCTCCAAAGCCAGCCCCGCTCTCGCGATCGTACCCTCATCGAACAGCCGGCCGATCAGCGTCACGCCATGCGGCACCCGCCGCGCCGGCGAGAATTTGGGCAGCGGGTGCGCCGGATCCGGCGCCCAATCGCTCCGCGCTTCCGCCACCTCTACGAAGCCCGCCCGCAACGTCAAGCGAAGGATGCCCGGTGAAGTTGCTGATCGTCAGCATCTCGTCGCGCAGCGAGGGCACCAGCAGCAGGTCCACCTGCGAGAAGATGCGCGCCATCTCCGAGCGCACCTCCGACGCAGCCGGTCCGCCTGCACGAAATCCACCGCGGAAAGGAAGCGCGCCTGCCGGAAGAGTTGGGCCACGCATCGGGCACCTGCACCTTCAGCTGATCCACCCCGCCGCTAAGCGTGAGTTCTTCGAAAGCCGCCGCGGCTTCCGCAAAGAGAATCAGATTCAGCGACCCGTACGGCCAGTCCGGCAGCGTCACCTCTACCGGAGTCATCCCCAGCTTGCTGACCGTCTCGAGCGCGGCGCGATCCACATCGGTCGCCGGGCTCTCCTTCATCCAGCCCGGAAAGTAGCCCACGCGCAGCCCCTGCACCGCCGCGCCCCGGCATCGAAGTCCAGCCGGCTCGGCACGCTGGCAACATCGCCCGCATCCGGCCCGCGAGATCGCCTGCAGCACCAGCATCGCGTCCTCCACCCCGCGCGTCATCGGACCCAGCTTGTCCAGCGACCAGCACAGCGTCATCGCGCCCGTCCGCGGCACTCGCCCGTAAGTCGGCCGCAGTCCCGTGATGCCGCAGCGCATCGCAGGGCTCACGATGCTGCCACCTGTCTCGCTGCCGATGGCGAAACCCACCAGCCCGGCAGCCGTCGCCGCCCCGGGGCCCGCGCTCGAACCCGACGCGCCCTCTTCCAGCAGCCACGGGTTCATCGTCTGCCCGCCGAACCAGATGTCGTTCAGCGCCAGCGCGCCCATGCTCAGCTTCGCCACCAGCACCGCGCCCGCCTCGATGCAGCCGCTTAACCACCGCGGCGTCCTGCGCCGGCACGCGATTGCGGTACGGCTCGGCGCCATAGGTGGTCGCGATGCCCGCCGTATCCACCAGGTCCTTCGCGCCCCACGGGATCCCGTGCAGCGGCCCGCGATACTTGCCCGCCGCAATCTCCCGGTCCGCCTGCCTGGCCTGCGCCAGCGCCAGGTCGCTGGTCAGCGTGATCACGCAGCGCAGCTTGGGATCGAAGCGCTCCAGCCGTTCCAGGTAGATCCGCGTCAGGCGCTCCGAAGTGAGCTTGCCGCGTCTCGATCCACCGCGACAGTTGCGTGCAGCGGCGCGAACGCCGAAATCCACATCCGGAGCGCGGCAGCGGCATCGCGGCCGCCTGGCTGCGGATGAATCGATCGCGACGCCGGATGGCGACGCCTGGCCAGGCAAAACCGGATCCCATCGCGATGCCGGCGCGACCGACGCGATCGAGCGAAGCTTGCGCGGTCCAGTCCGCCGTTCGTAGAGCGGAGCCATGGTCCGGCGCCAGTTTCCCGCCGCCATCTGCCGCGCATTGGCGCCCAGCGGCGCCTGCACCAGCTTTTCAGCCTCTGCGAACGTCCCAGCCGATACCTCAGGTCCGACAGGAGGCGCGGTCCCGAATGCCGGAGGCGCCCCCGCCGGCAGCGCACCGGAGGTCTCTGCCGCCCTGCGGCAAGCCGCCCCCGAAGCCGCCAGCGCCACCGAAGCCCGGCTCAGAAACTGCCTGCGCGATTTCGACATGCATCACATTGTACCGACGTGGGGCAGGATGGTATCCTGCGCGCCCGTTGGCAACCGGCGCTCTTCATATTGCGCTACGCGGCGTCCGTCTTCTCCACCAGCTTCTCGACGTGCATCCCGTAGATCGCCGGCTTGCCATGCCGGTCGCTCTGGAAGTAGATCCGCTGGCTATCCGGCGAGAACAACGGCGCCACCGTCTCCGCATTGCTCGACTTGTGTTCGCACATCGTCCGCTCGCTGTGCCCCGCGCGCAGAAACAGCAGCACCGCCGGCGAAGAGTTCCGGCTCGCCCCACGAACACCGACGCATCGCGATTCGCCCCGAAGGACAGCGAACTGGCTGGTCTTCCCGATCATCTTATCCGTGCCGCTATCCGGCGTGAATTCGCGCAGATTGTTCAACTGCGTCCGGTCGTCCGGGAAATTCAGGTACAGAATCGTCTTGCCGTCGCCGCTCCAGTTGGGCGTGCCGATGCCGCCCGGCGGCCAGTTTCAGCTTGCGATTCTGCGTGCCGTCGGAGTTCACCATCCACAGCGCCTCGCCGCCCTGCCGGTACAGCATCTGCGCGCGCATCGGACGCGCGATCGGCGCCGACATCGGGAACGGCGATTCCACCACCGTCTGAGCCGCGCCCTGCACCAGCGTCACCATGCGCAGTGCGCGACGTCTCGCCCGCGCCGTTCGACCAGCGTCACGTGCGTGCCGTCCGGACCCACGCTCATGCCGCCGGCAAGCTCCCATCCTTCGGGCGCCTGGTACAGTTCCCGCTCCTTCAGGTTGGACACGCGCGGAGATGTACACCGACCGTCCCGCCAGATAACAGAACGAGCGGTTGTCGGGCAGCAGCGTGAGCGTCGCTGCCATCCAGTCCCTCGGCCTGCGTCATCTGCTTCATTTCGCCGGATTTCAAATCCAGCCGGAAGCCCTGCCGCGCGCCGGTGCGGTCGCTGGCGCACAGCATCCAGGCGCTGTTATGCGAGATTCCGCGATTGTAATAGGCGGTCAGGGTGCTGGAGTAATCCGGCTTGGTGAGCCGGTAGACTTCGATCTCGGTAAGCGGGTCGGGGTAGCGGCCGGCATCGCTGGGAAAGAGTTCGCCCTTGTGGCCTTCCGCCGCGCAGCGCGGCCGCGGCCAGGGCGGAAAGCAACAATCCCTGCCGTGTGATCCCGCTCTCCGGGCGCCCCATGCTTCTGATGGTATCAAGTCCGGCCTGCCGTTAAGACGCTTCTTCAGCGGACGTCTCTCTATACAGAGTAAAATAGTATTTCGCAGATTCCACGCCGTAACGAGACCTATACATGATTGATGCCGTTCTGGCCAAAGTCTTCGGCACCAAAAACGAGCGCGAAATCAAGGCGCATGCTGCCCATGGTGGCCGCAATCGGCGCCCTGGAACCCGAGCTTCGCGACACTCTCCGATATCGACCTGGCCGCCAAAACCATTGAATTCAAAGAAAGAATCGCCCAGGGCGCCACGCTCGACGACCTCCTGGTCGAAGCCTTCGCCGTGGTCCGCGAAGCCGGCCGCCGCGTCCTCAACATGCGCCATTTCGACGTGCAGTTGATCGGCGGCATGGTCCTGCACAAGGGCAAGATCGCCGAAATGAAGACCGGTGAAGGCAAGACGCTGGTCGCCACCCTGCCTTCCTACCTGAACGCCCTCGAAGGCAAGGGCGTTCACGTCGTCACCGTCAACGACTACCTGGCCCGCCGCGACTCGGAGTGGATGGGCCGGCTCTACAAGTTCCTCGGCCTCACGGTCGGCGTGATCGTCCACGACCTCGACGACCAGGAGCGCAAGGACGCCTACGACGCCGACATCACCTACGGCACCAACAACGAGTTCGGCTTCGACTACCTGCGCGACAACATGAAGTTCCGCATCGAGGATTGCGTGCAGCGGCCGCATCAACTACGCCATCGTCGACGAAGTGGACTCCATCCTGATCGACGAAGCGCGCACCCCGCTGATCATTTCCGGCCCGAGCGAGGAATCCACCGACAAGTACTACAAGATCAACCGCATCATCCCCAAACTGATTCGCGGCGAAGTCATCGAGGGCAAGGAGCCGGGCGAGAAGTACACCACCGGCGATTACACCATCGACGAAAAGCACAAGTCCGCGGCGCTCACCGAAGAGGGCGTGCTCAAGCGTCGAAAAGCTGCTCGACATCGGCAACCTCTACGACCCGCAGAACATCGAGTGGAACCACCACGTGCAGCAGGCGCTGCGCGCCCACGTGCTCTACCAGCGCGATCGCGAATACGTGGTCCGCGAAGGCGACGAAGGCCCCGAAGTCATCATCGTCGACGAGTTCACCGGCCGCCTGATGCCCGGCCGCCGCTGGAGCGACGGCCTGCACCAGGCCGTGGAAGCCAAGGAAGGCGTCAAGATCCAGCGCGAGAACCAGACGCTCGCCACCATCACCTTCCAGAACTACTTCCGCATGTACAAGAAGCTGGCCGGCATGACCGGTACGGCGGAAACCGAAGCGGCCGAATTCCACAAGATTTACAAGCTCGACGTCGTCGTCATTCCCACCAACCGCACGCATGATCCGCAAGGAAAACACGGACATGGTCTACCGCACCGAGGACGAGAAGTTCCGCAACGCCGCCAAGGAAATCAAGGAGTACAACGCCAAGGGCCAGCCCGTGCTGGTGGGCACCATCTCGGTCGAAAAGTCCGAACAGCTGTCCGGCATCCTCAAGAAGATGGGCGTCCGGCACGAGGTCCTGAACGCCAAGAATCACGAGCGCGAAGCCGGCATCGTGGCGCAGGCCGGGCGCAAGGGCGCGGTCACCGTCTCCACCAACATGGCCGGCCGCGGTACCGACATTCTGCTCGGCGGCAACCCCGAGTTCATGACCAAGGACGAGTGCCTGAAGGAGAAGGTCGCCGAGCGGCTGAGCGAGGAAGACGTGCAATTCGTCGCCGACGAGCACTTCTACTACTTCACCCACCACGAGCAGTTCTACCGCGTGCGCCGCGACGTCTGGGACGAGATCTACGCGGCCAACAAGGCGCAGACCGACAAGGAGCACGACGAAGTGGTGGCGCTCGGCGGCCTGCACATCGTCGGCCACCGAGCGGCACGAATCCCGCCGCATCGATAACCAGCTCCGCGGCCGCGCCGGCCGCCAGGGCGACCCCGGCAGCTCGCGCTTCTTCCTCTCCCTGCAGGACGACCTGCTGCGCATTTTCGGCGGCGAGCGCATGCAGAACCTCATGCTGCGCCTCGGCATGGAAGAGGACGTGCCGATCGAATCCAAACTGATCACCAAGCGGATTCGCAAGGCGCAGGAGGCCGTGGAAGCGCAGAACTTCGAGGCCCGCAAACACCTGCTCGAATACGACGACGTCAACAACAAGCAGCGCCAGGCCGTCTACGGCCTGCGCCGCCAGTTGCTCGAAGGCGTCGACCAGAAGAGAGCACGTCATGGAGATGGTGCGGGGCATCGTCGAGCAGTACATCGACATGCGCTGCCCCGACGACAAGCATCCCGACACCTGGGATCTCGCCACCCTGCGCAACGACATCCTGACCCAGTTCGGCTACAAGATCGATATCAAGGCAGTTGGGCAATCTCAACCGCCAGGAGATGACGGACCTCATCTTCGAGCGGCTGCAGCGCAAGTACCAGGAGAAGGAAGACCTGGTGGGCGCCCGACGTGATGCGCCAGACCGAGCGCATCGTCATGCTGCAGGTGATCGACAACCAGTGGAAAGACCACCTGCTGTCGATGGACGAATTGAAGCAGGGCATCGGCAACCGCGCCTACGGCCAGAAGGATCCGCTGGTCGAATACAAGAAGGAATCCTACGAGCTGTTCACCGCCATGATGGACCGCATCGAAGACGAGATCGGTCCGCTACCTGTACTTCCTCCAGGTCAACACGGGCAGCGGTCCCGTGCTGCCGTTCCCCGACGAGGACGAGGAAGAAGCGGACGAGGAGGAAGCTCCGCGTCCCGATCCCAACGAGCAGCAGCGCCTGGCGGCCAAGTCCACCATGGAGGACTTCACCCGCAACATCCAGCGCAAGAAGGAGCGCGAGATGGAAGCCTTGCAGTTCGTCGGCGGCGATGGCTTCGTCGACCGCGGCGCCCGGTCGTCACCGGCGCCAAGATCGGGCGCAACGACCCGTGCCCTTGCGGCAGCGGCAAGAAGTACAAGAAGTGCCACGGCGCGTAACCCGTTCGGCACACAAAAGTAAACTCTTTGGCGAAACCACTCCGGAGTTGTTCGGATTCTTACCGACAGCGCTGATCCGCGTTTGCCCCGTGCGGCGAGCTGCTGATATGCTTGGCTCGACTTGACGAAACTCGCCACGGAGGGCTGCTCATGTTCAGACTAAAAGCCGCAATTCCCGTCCTCACGGTCCTGTTAGCCGGAGCCGGACAAGCATCGATCCTCTTAACCGCAAACCTGACGAACGCACAGGAAAACCCGCCGACGAATCCGACGACCAGCGCGGGAGTGCCCAGAACCTCCTTCGGCACGGCCATGTTTTTGATCAATGACGCCATGACGTCGATGACGTTCACCGCTACCGTCACCGGCATCGACTTTACCGGAACGCAATCCACCGACACCAACGACAATCTGGTCGCGGCGCACATTCACGCCGGCCCCACCGCGATTCCCGGCTCCAACGGACCGGTAGTCTGGGGATTCTTCGGATCGCCGTTCAACGATAACAACCCGAATGATGTCGTGATCACTCCCTTCACCACCGGCGTGGGAGGCACGATCAGCGGTAAATGGGATTTGCCCGAAGGCAATTCCACTACGCTGACTGCCCAGTTGCCCAATATCCTGAGCGGCCACTCCTACATCAACTTCCACACTACTCAATTCGGCGGCGGCGAGATCCGAGGCGCGCTTGAGGTAGTATCGACCCCCGAACCCTCGACCATGGCAATGTTCGCCCTGGCCGGCCTGGGCTTAGTAGCATGGCGCACTAAGCGAAGGTGATGAAAACTCATGTGGGGCAGGTTGGCAACCTGCGGACCGATTGCCAATCGGCCCAGGCGAGCCGTGCTCGCCTGCTTACCTGTCCTACAATGACTTTCAACGAACCGCAGGACAACCCTGCTGATCCCCACCCACCCGCACGCGCCGCTCTGTAATCTTCCTCCTCCACGCGCTACCCCAATCCGAGGCGCGACCGTAAGGAAGCGCGGGAAGCACCTTCGGAACCCATGCACCCCCCTATTCCGCCCGCAACGCACTCATCGGGTCCACCCGCGCCGCCCGCAGCGCCGGCCCCGCTGCCGCCACCAGCGCGACCAGCACCAGCACCGCACAAGCTACACCCAGCGCGCGCGGATCGTCCGGCGCCACCTGAAACAATTGAGCCCGCAACCACCGGCCCGAAGCGATCGCCCCCGCGCCGCCGGTCACCAGTCCCGCCCCGGTCCACCGCGCCGCGAATGCCAGCGTCAACTTCACCACACTCCAAGGTGTCGCGCCCAGCGCCATACGCACGCCGATCTCCCGCCGCCGCTGCGCCACCAGGAACGACATAACGCCCCAAAGTCCGATCGCCGCAAGCAGCACTCCGATCGCCGCGAATGCCGCCAGCAGCGTTGCCTGGAAGCGCGGCCGCCTGGTGGATTGGTCGAGCCGCTCCCGCATCGTGGCAATCTCCACGGGCAGCGTTGCATCCAGCGAAGCGAACAAGCCGCGCAGCGAAGCTGCCGCCAACTTCGGGTCCACCGGAGTGCGTACCACCGCAACCCCGCCGCGCCAGCCCAGGGGAGGTTCCTGGTTGGCCCACGTCACATCCGGCACCGGCTTGCGCACGAAGTAATATTCCGGACCGCTCTTCTTCCCGGCGCCCGCGTTGCGCGCGTCGGCCGCCACCCCCACCACCGTGAACCACTCTCCCTTCGAGCCGCGCTGTATGTGCTTCCCCAACGGGTCCTCGCCCGGGAACAGCAGGCGCGCCAGAGTCTCGCTGAGCACCACCGAATAGATCTCCGCGCCGCGGTCCAATTCGCCGAACGGGCGCCCGCGCCGCATCGGAATCCCCATCGCGGCAAAGTATCCCGGCGTCACGTACCGCCACGCCACCATCCCGCCCGAACCCTCGGGGAGTTGCGGCCGGCCCTCCACGTCGATCGTGGATAGCAGCCGCCCCCGCGTCCCTCCGAACGGCGGCACCGAATCGCTGACTGCCGACGCGGTCACTCCAGGCAGTGTCTCCAGCCGCTGCTCCAATTCGCGGAACAGCGCCAGTTGGTCCACATCCCGGCTGTAGCGCTGGCGGCCCAGTACGAAACTCGCCGTGATCACGTGATCGCTCTCGAAGCCCATCGGAACTCGCTGCAGGTTGTCCAGGCTGCGCAGTAGTAATCCCGCGCCCGTCAGCAGCACCACGGAGATCGCAATCTGCGCCGTCACCAGTGCGCCGCGCAGCCAGCCGCGCGATGGACCCACCGTGCGTTCCGAACCCGGCACCCCGCTCGACGTGCGCCGCAACGCCGGGAAGAGCCCGAACAGAATTCCGCAGCTCACGGTCGCGCCCGCGCTGAACAACAGCACTCGTAAATCGACGGTGGCCTCCCCAATACGCGGCAGCGCATCCGCCGCCA
This sequence comes from uncultured Solibacteraceae bacterium, assembly GCA_963792055.1. GTDB lineage: Bacteria > Acidobacteriota > Terriglobia > Bryobacterales > Bryobacteraceae > Solibacter. The sequence continues at coordinate 358,720 of CAWBUV010000004.1, forward strand.
TCCTCTGGAATGTTCGCAGCAGCCCGAACGCCAGAGCGCACCCGGCGCCGCCGCCCGCCACCGCGAGCACCAGGCTCTCCGTCAGCGCCAGCCGCATCAGGCGGACGCGCGATGCGCCCAGCGCCGCCCGCACAGCGATCTCGCGATCCCGCCCCACTGCCCGCGCCAGCAGAAGGTTTGCGATGTTCGCGCAGGCGATCAGCATCACAGCCATCACCGCTCCCAAAAGCGCCAGCGAAGCCGCTCGCGCGTCGCCCACCTGGCGGTCGCGCAGCGGACGCACCCGCAGCGTGATCTCCTTGCGAAACCTCGGCGGCACCGTATCCAGCATCCGCGTGAAATAAGGTTGCAGCGCGCTCTGCGCCTGAGGCAGCGTGACGCCGGGCCGCAGCCGCGCGAAGCCCGCAGCGCCCGTCCCTGCCGCTCCCGCGCCTCATCCAGCGCCTCGGGCAGCAGTATGTCGGCCTGCGTGAGCGTAGGCATCACGAAATCGGCGCGGCAGTACTCCGGCAACACGCGTCGGTGCGCCGTCGATATGAATCGTCTTCCCGATCGCCCCCGGGTCTCCCGCGAACCGGCTCCGCCACAGCGCGTGCGAAATCATCGCCACTCGCGGACCGTTGGGCCGGTCCTCCTCCGCCGTAAAGCTCCGCCCGGCCGCCGGCCACACTCCCAGTGTGTCTAGAAAATTGCTCTCCACACGCAGACAGCGCATCCGCAGCGGACTCACTTCCGTCAGGTCGCACGCGATCGCGCCGGCCTGAAAGGATGTAACCGCCTCGAACGGACCGGGATTACGGCGCAAGTCGAAGTAGGCATCCGCCAGCAGAAATTCATTGGAATCGAGCGGCGCCATCATTCCCGCCGAAACCAGGCGGGCCTCTTCGCGATACGGAAGCGGGCGGAACAGGACACGGTCGATCGCGCTGAAAACCGCCGTGCTGGCTCCAATTGCAACCGCCGCAGCCACTACCGCCGTCAGGCTGAACCCCGGATTGCGGCGCAGTCCGCGCACGGAGTATCGCAAATCCTGTCGCGTATGTTCGATCCACGCAGGCATTTGCGTTTAGACACCGCGGCCGCATCGCGAGTTCCCTGCTACCGGTACATCACGCGCGCCACTACCTGCAGCAACTCATCTGCGTGAATCGGCTTGGCGATCGACGCCTGCGCCCCCAGACGTTCCGTCGCCTGCAGCAGCGAGCCTGCAAACTGCCCGGATATCGCGATGATCTTGAGTCGGGGCCGCGCGCGGTGCAGCGTCCGTATGGTTTCAATCCCTTCTTGCTCCGGCATGGCCAGATCCGTGATCATCAGTTCGGCCCCCGAAGCTTCTATCTGCTGTATCGCTTCCCTTCCGTTCCTCGCTTCCAGCACCAGGTATCCCGCGCCCGTCAGAACCTTGCTGAGGAAGCTGCGGACACCAGGCTCGTCGTCTGCCACCACAATCGTTTCCGTCCGGCGCCACATTCCCAACACCTCTCGTACCTTGATTGCCAGCGCTTCGGGAGAAAACGGCTTGGCGAGGTACGTGCCGGATGACTCCATCAGTTGGCGGTCCAACAATGCACGCTCGCTATAGCCGGACATGAAGATCACTTCCATGGAGGGTCGCAGGGGTTTGAGCCGGCCTGCCAGCTCGGGCCCCGTCATTCCCGGCATCACGACGTCTGTCAGCAGCAGGTGAATCGGACCGGCGTACCCCTCCGAGAGTGCCAGCGCCTCCCGCGGATTGGCCGCTTCCAGAGCCTTGTACCCGCGGGCCCGCAGTACGCGCACCACAATCTTTCGCAGTTGGTCCTGGTCTTCCACCACCAGGATCGTCTCCGTGCCGCGAGCCTTCGACATTTCCCGGGCCGGCTCCGTGCGGAACTTCTCCGCAGGCTCGATTCGAGGCAGGTAAATCTTTAAGTTCGTTCCCAGCCCTGGCTCACTGTATACCCGAATCGACCCGCTGCATTGTTTGACAATTCCGTATACCGTGGCCAGGCCCAGGCCTGTCCCTTCTCCCGCTTTCTTAGTAGTGAAGAAGGGCTCAAAAAGGTGCGACATCACTTCCTGCGTCATGCCGACGCCCGTATCGCTGACACTCAGCATCACATAGCGCCCCGGCTCCACCTCGCCGCGCTGTTCCGCAAAGTCTTCTAAGAGATCGACATTCGTAGTCTCGATCAGTAATGTTCCGCCGCCGGGCATCGCATCGCGTGCGTTCACCGCCAGATTCATCAGGATCTGGTGCAGTTGCCCCGCGTCTGCCAATACACATCCCAGGCTTGGATTCAAAACGGACTCCAGCCGGATATCTTCCCCAATCACCCTCCCCAACATCTTTTCCACCTCGGCGATGATGTCGTTCAGGTTCACTTCTCTTGCCTGTACAACCTGTTTGCGGCTCAGCACCAGCAACTGTCCGCTCAATGCCGCCGCCCGCTCGCCGGCCGTCCGGATTTCGCTCACCAGCTCGTGCAAGGCGTGATCCGCCGGCAGTTCGCTGAGAACCATATCGCTGTACCCGTTGATCACCGTGAGAAGATTGTTGAAATCGTGCGCCACCCCACCTGCCAGCCGCCCTACAGACTCCAGCTTCTGCGCTTGCATCAGGCGCGCTTCCACCTGCAACCGCTCGGTGATATCGCGCGTCACCCCCACGACTTGCCCATTGCGCAACAGCGTAGTTGCAACCTCCGTCCGCAGAATTGACCCGTCCTTGCGTACTTCATCCACCTGGTGAACCAATGTGCGAACCGAGTCGTCGCCGCGTGCAAATGCCTTCCGCACCGCCTCCAGGCGGTCGGCGGCATACTGGCGGGATTCCGCCGTCAGCACAAACCCCATCTCCTGCCCTACGATTTCCTGCGGCGAATACCCGAGCATCCGCTCCACCGATGGGCTCACGTAGGTGTACTTTCCGGAATCCAGATCCATCAGCCAGATCACATCAGCCGTATTCTCCGAGATCAATCGATACCGCTCCTCGCTGAGCCGGATCTCCTCCTCCGCCCGCTTACGGTCGGTGATGTCCGTACTGGAGCCGCGGTATCCCAGCAACTCGCCGCCATCGTTGAGAACCGGCATGCCATTGCTCGACACCCAAACCGTGCGCCCGTCCTTGGCTCGCACCGCCTTCTCGAAATTCCGGAAGGCTTGCTTCCGTGCCAGTAGTTCGAACATGGCCGACCGGAACGCCTCCCGCCCTTCCTCGGCATGCAGATCGTAGAAGTGCTTCTTGCCTGCCAGTTCCTCCGGCAGAAAGCCGATAACGGCTTCCGACACGTGGCCCACATACGTGTACAGGCCCTCGGTATCGATCTCCCAGATGATCGTCCGGCCATGATCCGCCACCAGGTGGTAGCGATGATTCGCTTCCTCGGCGGCAATCAATGCGAGTCTCAGCTTTTCTTCCGCTTGCCTGCGCTCGTGCCGTACCTGTGCCTCCCCGATTTCGCGGCGCACCGCCGGCGCCAGCCGCGCCAGGCGTTCCTTGTTCAGATAATCGTGCGCGCCGGCCTTCATCATCGCCACGGCGAGATCCTCCCCCATGGCGCCCGACACCACCAAAAACGGAACGTCCAAACCGCTCTCGTGCAAAACCGCCAGTGACGCGGGAGCGTCGAACCCCGGCAGATGATAGTCGGCGATGATCGCGTCCCAGGCCTTGTCCGAGAGAGCGGCGCGCATCGCCGCGGCGTCCTCTACCCGCTCCGCTTGTACCTCATAGCCGGCTCTCTCCAGAAGACGGACGATCAGTTCCGCATCGCTCTCTGAATCCTCAACCTGTAAAATCCGTAAGGCATCGCTCATGCGGTTTCCCCGATCGTGAAGTGAAAAGTTGCGCCCCGGTCCACCTGGGCCTCCGCCCACACCCGGCCGCCATGACGGCGAATCACGCGCTGCACAATCGCCAGCCCGATGCCCGTGCCCGGAAACTCGGAACTCTTGTGCAGGCGTTGAAATGCCCGGAAGAGTTTATCGGCGTGTGCCATGTCGAAACCGGCTCCGTTATCCCGAACATAATAGGATGGCCGGCCGTTGCCGGTAGCCTTGCCGAATTCGATGCGCGCCACCGCGTCGCGACCCGTGAACTTTACGGCATTCGACAGCAGGTTGGTCAGCGCGATCTCCAGCAGCCGGGCATCGCCCACACCGGTCATGCCCGGTTCGATCGCAAATTCAATCGCGCGTCCCGCATTGGCCTCCGCCAGGCGTGCGGCTATGCCCTGCGCCGTGATCGTAAGATCGACGGGCAGAAGCTCCATCTCGGCCCGTCCTACCCGCGAAAGCTGCAACAGGGCGTCGATCAGCAGTGCCATGCGGCGCGTTTCGGAGCGTACCCGCTCCAGGTGCCCATGTCCCCGTTCATCAAGCTGGCCGCCACAATCTTCGGCGAGCGCGGCCGCCCAGCCTGCAATGCCGCGCAGCGGCGCCCTCAAGTCATGCGATACCGAGTAAGCAAATGCTTCCAGTTCCTGATTGGCAGTTTCCAGCTGCGCGGTTCGTTCACGAACCCGCTGTTCCAACCCGGCATTCAACTGGCGAATCTGCTCGTCCGCCTGCTTCTGCCTCGTCAGGTCCTGTACGAACGCCACCCGTGAGGCGGTGCTGCCATCCCGATTCCGGATTACCGTCAGGTCCACCCGCACCGGGAAACAACTGCCGTCCTTTCGCTGATGCTCGGATTCGAAGCTCACATGCCCGTCCCGGTCGGCCATCGCTGCCGAATCCCGCACTGCCATCCGCGCGCGCGCGGAGATCACCCTGCCGATCGGAGAGCCCGCCAGTTCACCCACCGTGTACCCACGCTCCCGCGCAAATGCTTCATTGACCGTATGAAATGTGTCCGCAGCGGAGTCGCTCAGCGCAATCGCCAGTTCGGCCTGCTCGAAAACGTGCTGCCACCGGCGCGCTGACTCTTCCGCCGTGCGGCGCTCGGTGATGTCGATATTGACGCCGATCAGCCGTAGCGGCCTGCCATCCTCGTCCTTGAACACCCAGGCTCTCCCGGCCAGCCACCGCACAGTTCCGTCTGGCCACACCGCCCGCCACTCGGCCTCGAATTTTCCCGTTTGCAGGGCCCGCTGTCTCTGCAGTAGGGCCTCCTGACGGTCTTCGCGGTGGATCAGTCTCTCCCAGGCATCTTCCGTTCCGGAGAATTCCCCGGGCTTCAAGCCGTACATGGCCTCCAGTTCGGCGGTCCATGTGTTGACGCCCGTCTGCCAGTTCAACTCAAATGTCCCAACCCGCGCCACCTGCTGCGCCAGCCGCAGCCGCGACTCGCTTTCCCGCAGGGCCTGTTCCGCTCGCCTCTGTTGCGTGATGTCTTCGCTGAACAGAATCAGGCCGCCGATACTGCCGTCGGTCCGGTGCCACGGCTGAATCTCCCACCGGATCCACTGTTTTGTGCCGTCCTGCCGCACGAACAACTCTGCGGCGTTGCGCTCAATCGCCCCGCCCCCCAGACACCGCTGGTGAACTTCGCGCCAGTGTTCCGGGATTTCCGGGAAAATGTCGTAGTGACTCTGGCCCAGCACATCCTGGTCGCCCAGCGAGTAATCTTCGCGGAAACGCCGGCTCATGGCCAGATAACGCATCCCGCAGTCGAACATCGCGATGGATACCGGCGCGAATTCCGCGAATCGCCGCAGATCCTGTTCGCGTGCCCGCATCGCTTCTTCGGTAAGCCTGCGCGCCGTGATGTCCAGCACGATCCCCACGAAGCGCGCTGTGCGTCCCTTGCCATCGCGTAACGGCCGTCCGCGCGACATCAGCCATCGCACCGTCCCGTCCGCGTCGCACACCCGGAACTCCACGTTCAGCTCGATTCCGGCGCGCGCAGCCCGCCCCACCACGTCTTCCGCGTACGCACGGTCGTCCGGGTGCACCGCCTCGCGCCACGCGTCGTAAGACGGCACGCAGCAGTGGGGCTCCAGGCCGTACAGTTTCCACAACTCCTCCGACCAGACGTTTTCATTGGTGCCAGGGTCCCACTCCCACGTGCCCGCGCTCGCCGCATCCAGTGCCAGGCGCAGACGCTCCTCGCTCAGCCTCACGGCCCGCCATGCCCGTTTGCGATTCCGGCGATCCCATTCGATCGCCGCGCCCGATAGAACCAGCAACGCCAGCATGCCGCTGCCTCGCAGGCCCGCATACGCCCCCAGGCCCACCACGACCACGAGACAAAGGACAGCTATGCCATAGCTGGCGAATTTCGACACCGTAGGGTCGCTACAGCACGCCCCGCGCCAATGGATGTCCCGATGAAACGGAAGCACCTACCGGTTCTTGGTGGGCGAAATCCCCCAGGAAGCGATGTAGAGATTGAGCCGATTCGCGCAGAGTGAGCCGAGTCGCGCAATTCTAAAAATTCGGCTAGCCCCGCCGCCACACCCGGTACACCAGCCCGCCCGCTGCCACAATCCCCAGCGCCATCCCCGACGGCAGGGGCTGCGTTACCAACGTGTCCGCGATGAACCACACCGACGCCGCCACGAATACTCCGAGAGTCCACGGATAGCCCCACATCCGGTATGGCCGCTTCGCATCCGGCAGCTTCCGCCGCAGCACCATTACCGCCGCCACGCTCATCGTATAGAAGATCCACGCCGCCAGAATCGTATACGAATACAGCGTGTCATACGACCCGCTCACCACCAGAATCGACGTCCAGATCGCCCCGCAAATGATCGCCAGCCCCGGCGTCTGAAACCGCGGGTGCGCCTCGCCGAACCGTCCGAAAAACAGCCCATCCCTCGCCTGTGCAAATGGAATCCGCGCCGCCGTCATCGTGCACCCGTTGATCGCGCCCGTGATCGATAACAGCACGGCCAGCGCTACGAACGTCCCGCCCATCGGCCCCATCGTCAGCGTCGCCACTTCCGCCGCCACCCGCTCGCTCGCCGCGATCTGCGCGATCGACAGCACCTTCAAGTACGCCAGGTTCGCCGAGACATACAGCACCATCACCGCCGCCATCCCCATCGCCAGCGACCGCAGCAGATTTCGCTCCGGATCCCGCACCTCGCCCGCCACAAAACTTACGTAGCTCCACCCGTTGTACGCCATCAGAATCGCCGCCATCGCCACGCCGAAATGTCCGCCAGCGCCTTGTCCCAACGCCGGACCGCCCCCCGCCGCCGTCCGCCCGCTTACGAAAACCGCCCCCACCAGAATCGCCAGCGCCGCCACTTTCAAACCCGTGAACGTGCGCTGCACCCACGCTCCCTCCTTTACTCCGACGTAGTTCACAGCCGCCAGCGCAGCGATCAACGCCACCGCCAGTGCCTTCGCGCCCCACGGCGTCAGCTTCACAAAATATCCCGCGTAAATCGAGAACGTCACCGCCAGCCACGCGCTGCCGCCCGCCAGCACCGCCAGCATGAACGTCCACCCGCACACGAACGCCACCAGCGGACCGTATGCCTCCCGCAGGTACACATATTGCCCGCCCGTAGCCGGCAGCATCGCTCCCAACTCCGCATACGCCAGCGCCCCAAAAAACGACAGCACCCCGCCGATCACCCACGCCCCGATAATTCCCCCGTACGACGGCACGTTGCGCGCAATCACATTCGGCAGTACAAAGATTCCCGACCCGATCACGATCCCCACCACGATCGCCGTCGCATCCACCATCCCCAACTGGCGCGGCAGATCGCGCATCTTTCCCGCGGCCGTCGCCACTTATTTGCCCGCCCGCGCCGCGCGGAAGCGCTCGCCCGTGTGCTTCTCCACCGTGTCCATATCGAGTTCCACTCCCAATCCCGCGCCTGCCGGGATCGCCAGCATGCCCGTCCGCGTCCAACTTCCACGGCGACGTCACCAGGTCGTCGATAAACGGCGAGCCCATCAGGTACTCCACCATATCCGTCTTTCGGCTCGCCGACGCCAGTTGCAGATCCGCCGCCAGCCCCAGCGCCGTGTTCCATCCGTGCGGAATGAATCGCACCCCGTTCTCCTCCGCCATCCACGCGATCCGCCGCTCCTCGCTGATGCCCCCCACCTTCGTCGCGTCCGGCTGCACAATATCGAATGCTCGCTGCTGCAGCCACGGAGCGAACGACTGTCTGCGCGTCAACACCTCGCCCCCCGCAATCGGTACCTTGGAAGCATTCCGCAGCAGCACGTAATCGTGCAGGTTGTCCGGATCGAGCGCCTCTTCGAACCAGTGCACCCCGTAGCCCTCCAGCATCTCCGCCGTCCGCACCGCCCATTTGTAATCCTGCGGCCAGAACGCATCGCTCGCGCCCGCATCCACCATCAGGAATGAGTCCGGCCCAACCGCCTCGCGCGCCGCCCGCACAATCGCCTCGTCCATCGCATAACCCTGCCGGCCGAACGGACCCCAGCCGATCTTGAACGCCCGGAATCCCTGCTCCCGTATGCCGCTCAATTGCTCGGCCAGCGCGCGCGGTTCGCGCATCAGCACCGACGCGTAGGGCCGCACGCGCTCCCGGTATCGTCCTCCCAGCAGCCGGCCGACCGGCTGTCCCGTGGCCTTCCCCAAAATGTCCCAGAGCGCGATGTCGATCCCGCTGATCGCATGCGTGATCGATCCCCCTCGCCCCATCCAGAACGTGTTCGCATGCAGTTTCTCGCTCACCCGCTCCGGCTCCAGCGCGTTTTCTCCGCGGTACAACGGCTCCAGCACTCCCAGCGCCCCGCGCACCAGCACATCGTTCGTGAATGCCGATCCCCACCCCGTCACGCCTTCATCGGTAAAGACCGCGATCAACGTGTGTACGCAATCCTCCGGCTGAATTTCATTCGACCACCCGCCCTCCGGCGTGCCGTGCCGCAGCCCCGCCGACCGTATCTCGGTTATTCGCAATGTGCAACCTCGACGAGAGTATAATCGGATCCATGTTACGGCGCAATTTTTGCAGCACCCTGCTCGCCGCTGGCGCGGCTTCCCGGATCGCCCGTTCGCAGATTACTCCGCAGCAGCCACCATCAGCCGGCGTCTTCCTGGAGCGCTCCAATCCCGGCCGCCCCCATCAGGGAAAAGTTCTTCTCGCCGTCCAGGCCCACTCCGATGACATTCCGCTTATGTCCGCGGGCACCGTTGCCAAGCTGATCGAAGAAGGCTACACCGGCTACCTCGTCCGCGCCTCCAACGACGATATGGGCGATGCCCCCGGCCTCGGCACCCCCGGCACCATCGGCGAACACGTCCTCGGCAACCAGCGCGACACCGATGAGGTCTCGCGCGTCCTCGGCTGCAAATCCCACTTCGACCTGAACTACAACAACCACCGCATGGGCGACGTCTCGCTCAACGAATTAATCGGCCGCTTCATCTTCCTCATCCGCCTCGTGCAGGCCGACACCGTCGTCTGCTGGGATCCCTGGGGCCACGATGAGGAGAACCCCGACCATTACATGGTGGCCAAGGCCGTCGAAGCCGCCGGTTGGATGGCCGGCCGCGCCCACGATTTCGCCGAGCACTTCGCTGCCGGACTCAAACCCAAATCCATTCAGGACAAATACTACTTCGCCCGCCGTCCCGAAATCACCCGCGTCGTCGACATCAGCCGCCAGGTCGATAAGCGCGTCGACGCCATCCGCGCCAACGTCGCCAAAGGACCCGGCGGCCACTCCGGTTCCCGCCTCCGCGCCGAACTCGCCAAACGCAATCAGCGCCTCCCCCTCCTCGGCGACGACGACATCACCGCCGACCGCAACTACATCAAGGAATTCGACCTCACCCACAGCCGCGAATTAGGCAAACAATACGGCGTGGAATTCGCCGAAGCATTCCATTACATCCCCGCCGGAGCCGCCGGCGCCGATTTCGACCCCCGCATCGACGCCTACGTCAAGCAGCATGCCGTCCCCGCAAAATAACCGCGTCTGAAAACTCCGATCGCGAAGACCGGTATCGGGACTCACCTCCCAATGATCCCGCAACCGTCCGCGACGAGTATCCTGTGAGAGTGCGTTGGATCTGGACAATCTTTGTGTGCGCCGCCTGCGCACAGACCGTCGACCTGCCCCGAACCATCCGGCAGGGCAATACCCTCCGCGTCCGCGGCCCCGCCGCTGCGGTGACCGCGCATATGGGCGACCGCGCCATCCGTCTCTTTCCCCAGGACGGCGGATCCCTCGGCCTCATGCCCGTGCCCGCGGAACAGAAGCCTGGAGAGTACAAACTCGATCTGCTCGACAAAGACGGCAAATCCATTACAAGCGTGCCCATCCAAGTCCTGGACGCGCATTTTCCGAAACAGAATGTCGTCATCGGCCAGAGCCTCGCCGAGTTGAAACCGTCACCGGGAGAAACCGAGACCGTCAACGAGTTTCGCAACGCCGTCTCGGAAATTCGCCACTGGTCCGAACCGCTCCAACTGCCGGTACGCGGCTGCATGACGTCGCCCTTCGGCGTACAGCGCTACATGAACGGCAAGCCGACCGGCAATTTCCACGGCGGGCTCGATCAGCGCTCGCCCGCCGGCGCTCCCGTCCACGCCGTGGACGGAGGCACCGTCAAGATCGTCCGCAACTGGAACCTGCACGGCGGCACCGTCGGCATCGATCACGGTCAGGGCCTCGAATCCATCTACCTGCACATGTCGAAACTGGCCGTGGCCGAAGGCGCCGTCGTCAAAAAAGGAGACGTCGTCGGTTACGTCGGCACCACCGGCCGCTCGACCGCCCCGCACCTCCACTGGTCCCTCTACGTCAACGGAGTCCCCGTAAATCCCCGCGACTGGGTACAAGTCGCGCCCTGCGCCCCGGCAAAAAAATCCGCACCCCGCCCGTAACCATCCCCTGTTTTCTGTGGGGCAGGCTGGCAGCCTGCAGCGGGATGGTATCCCGCCGGCCTGCGCTCGGGCGCCCGGCGTCTGCTTCAATCGCCGGTGCGCAGCGTAACCGCCGGATCCACGCGCATCGCCCTTCTTCCGGGAAGATAGCAGGCAAGCAAAGCTGCCAGCAGAAGCATCGTGGCGACTCCGGCGTACGTAATGCCATCCAGGGGCTTGACGCCGAAAAGCAGCGAGGTGAACGACTCCGATAGCCACCATGCCGCGACCGCTCCAGCCGCAAGCCCCGCCAAAACGGGGCGCATTCCCTGCCTCAGCGTCTCGCGGAGAATACTCGACCCGCTTGCGCCGAGTGCGATCCGCAGTCCGATCTCGGAGGCGCGGCGGCTCACCGAATAGGCAAGTACGCCGTAGATGCCCGTCACGGCCAGCAGAAGCGCGATACCGGCGAAGACCACGAGTCCCACAGTATTGAAACGATTCTGTGCGACGGAGCGGTCGATCACTTCCTCAAACGTGCGCACATCCGATAAGGGCAGATTGGAATCCAACCCGGCAAGCGCCGCACGGACGGACGGCACCAGGGAGGTCGGACTCGTCTGCGTGTGGACAATGAATTCCGAGGGCACGGCCTGCGGTCCCGTCGGCAGGTAAACGGTCATCGCCATGGTCGCGGACAGCCCTCGCTCGCGCATATCGCTCACCACCCCGATCACGTCGGCATCGCCGCTGCTCTGGCCTTTCCACAAAATGACGTGTTGTCCGATCGGATCGGTCTCGCGAAACAGAGTCTTGGCCAGGCGTTCGCTGAGGATCACATGCCGTATGGGGCTCGACCGGCCGGGATTTCGCCAGATCCACTCATCGTGCGGATCGAACAGCCTTCCTTTTTGCAGCCGCAGTCCCACGGCGGAAAAGTAGCCGGGCGTGACGATGCGCCACCCTGCCCACGGCGTGTCGCGCTCGGCCAGCTGAGGACCGGTGGCAGCGCCGATTCCCATTCCCGGATTGCCGCCTTCGATCGGACGATTACTCACCGCGCCAACGGATGCAACGCCCGGGATCGAGCGTATCCGCTCCACGAAACGGTCGAGGAACTGTTTGCCCTGGCCGTTTTCCGAATACGAGCCCGGCAGGCTCACGCTGAACATCAGCCGGTTCTCCGCTCGAAATCCGGTTTGCACGCTCATCAGGCGGTCCAGGCTGCGTATGAACAGCCCGGCGCCAACCAGCAGCAGAAACGAGAGCGCGACTTCACCCGCAACCAGGATGCCCCGCAGCCGGCTCTGTCCCCGGCCTCCCGTCTGACGGTCGCCTTCACGCAGAGCGAGTGTGATACTCACGGGAGCCTGCAAGGCAGGCGCAAGTCCGGCGAGCAGTCCGGTGAGGATCACAATCGCCCCCGAAAAGGCGAGCACCCAGGGATTGAGGCTGGCGTCGGAAAGCCTGGAGATGCCGCGGATCTCGAGGCTGCGGATCACCGGCAGGGCGGCATACGCCAGCGCAAGCCCCACGGCGCCTCCGCATACGCTAAGCAGCACCGACTCCATCATCACAAAGCGAACCAGTCGCCCGCGTCCGGCGCCGAGGGCGGTGCGCACCGCGATTTCGCGGCGGCGGCTCAGTCCACGGCCCAGCAGCAGGTTTGCGATATTGAGGCAGGCGATCAGCAGCAGGAACCCGACCGCGGCGAGCAGGATCCAGAGCGCGTGGCGAGTGGCGGCTGAAGCGATCCATGCGGAGGAGGGTAAAATCAAAAAACCCATGCCCCGGTCCTCCTTGGGATTCACCGCGCTAACCAGGGCGGCCACGCGTTCAAGATCGGCGCCGGCGGCCTCGGCCGTGATGCCCGATTTCAGGCGGCCCACCACGTCGAACTCCCAACTGCTGCGGTCGGCGTTGGCGCGATAGGCGTAGGGAAGGTAGCTCTGGTCGTCGATCCAGGGGCGGCCGGGCGGCAGAACGCCCACCACGGTGTAAGCCTTATCGTTCAGCCGCAGCGTGCGGCCGAGAATGGAGGGATCGCCGCCGAAACGATCGTTCCAGAACTTATTGCCGAGGATGAGGACACCGGCGCCGCCTTCGCGTCCTTCGTCATACTCGAAATCTCGGCCAATCAGGGGAGCGATGCCAAGCGTCCGGAAGAAGCCGGGAGTGACGCGGGACGCGGTGATCTTTTCGGCGGCTCCGATTCCCGTGAGATTGGCCTGCCCCTCGTGATACGCGGCCACCTCCTCGAAGCTGCGGTTAAGTGAGCGAAGATCCCAGAAATTCGCCTCGCTGAAGGATGCTTGGTTGATACCGCGATTGAGGCGGGATTCGAAGAGTTGCACAAGCCGGGCCGGATCGCGGAATTGCAGAGGCCGGATGAGGGTCGCATGAAAGATGCTGAATACGATCGTGCTCGCGCCCATTCCCACGGCGAGCATCAGTGTGCCCAATATAGTGAGTCCCGGATTGCGCCCCAGCGAGCGAAGCGACTGGCGGACCTCGGCGCCGATGTTGCCGAGTGTGACGCCCAGGCGTACGTCGCGTACCTGTTCCTGAATCAGGCTGGCGGAACCGAGTTCGAGTCTGGCGGCGCGGCGTGCCTGCTCGGCGGAGAGTCCCGCTTCCTGCTTCTCATCCTCCAGCAACGCCTGATAGGAGCGGAGCTCGTTATCCAGGTCGCGATCCGCTTCCAGCGGGTGGCGCAGGTTGCGCCACGTGGTCCTGAAACGATGCCATAGTGTCATGAGAATCCTCCCGCGAACTCAGATACTCTCAAGGGCGCTGGTCATGGCGGCCGAGATGCGCCCCCATTCGCTGGCCTCCTGCTTGAGTTGCTTCTTACCCTTCGCGGTAAGCGTATAGAATTTCGCTTTGCGCCCGTTCTCGCTCTGGCCCCACGCGGCGGCGAGCCAGCCGGCTTCCTCCATGCGGTGGAGCGCCGGGAAAAGAGAACCGGGTTTGACTTCAAAGGTCCCGCCGGTGACCTGGGCGATGCGGCGTGAGATGCCGAGACCGTGCAGCGGCTCAAGTGTCAGCACTTTGAGTATCAGCAGGTCGAGTGTTCCCTGAAGCAGATTTGTGGAAGCCATAGCTATCGTACAGACAGTCTATATGAAGACGTATAGATTGTCTATAGCGGAAAAGCGCAACCCCGGGAACCCCTCCCCTCCCGATGGAGTCTAAATCTCTGCATGCGACGTGTGATTCTTCTCGCCGCCGTTACACTTGCAGCAGGCGCAGCCCAGCAAACCCCGCGGATCAACGTCGATGGCATCGTTCCCAACCAGACGGGCATCCACCCCCCGCTCGAACCCGGGATGGAAGTCTCCATCTATGGGCGCCACCTCGGGCCCGATGCCGGATGCGCGCCGGGCGCCGCTGGCACGAGTGAAGTCAAGGTATTGTGCGGGACTGCGGTCACCGTCGGCGGTATCCCGGCAACGCTGATCTACGTTCAGGAAAAACAGATCAACGTGCGCGTCCCGTTCCATGTCGCTACGGAAAGCATGGTGCCCTTCACCGTCACCCGGGAGGGTCTCACGAGTCCCCCCGTCCTTGCGCAGGTGGGCCCCTACGTCGCCGCCATTACGCCTCCACCGGTCTCTTACGTGGACATGCCCATCTGGGTCGACGTGAAGTTGCCCGATCCGTTGGCGCCCTCTCTCCGCTACCCGGTCACCATCCGCCCCTCCGATTTCGGCGGTCATCGATTCGAAGTGCGGCGCAACGGCGTTCTCCTGCCACCCACGTCCCCCAGGCATGCTCTTCCAATTTCCGGAAGCGGCCCCGGCACTTATGGCACAGTGGGCTCAGGCTCCCTGCTCGGGCTTCCGCATGAGCCCAAAGAGCCCCGCCGCCTGCCGCTGCACTTGCTGTACCGCTTCGATAAACCCGGGCCCTATGAGGTCCGCTACGTTGGCTACGACTACCGCTACCCCATGGAGAAACACATCCTGGTGCACTCCGCCTGGATAACCCTTCAGGTCGCGCCCCTGCCGCCCGGCAAACGGCAGGCCTGGCTGGCGTCGCTGCGCAGCGCGAAGCCGGCCGATCCGGTCGAATGGCTCAGCGATTACCTGCCCTCTCTGCTCGCCGTGCCGGATCGCGCGGTGTTACCCCTGCTGAAGGACGCCGTGTACCATCCGAACGAGCTGGTCCGCCAGTACGCCATCTATTCCCTGGCTCTGTTCGATGACACGCCGCTCGCCAGTTGGCTTCCGTCCGCGATCCAGGCGAGCGGCCCCACTGTGGACCTTGCCTACTTCCTAAGCTGGCGCCGCGACTTATTTCAACCCCGTGGCAGCGACATAGTCCATGCCGTACTCCCCTACCTGGCGTCACGCTCTCCCCTCCAAATTGCAGGAGCGCTCCAGACGCTCTATTTCCTGAAGCCGCAATATGACTGGAAGGACCATCCCGAAATCCCGGCGCTGCTGGACCGTGCCGTGGCGAAACAGGCCGACCGCCTGATCGCTACGCACAACGCCGCCGTGCTCCAACCCCTGGCGCTTTACTTGGGAACCTGGAAAACGGACACCTCGCGCAAACTCCTGCGGCGCCTGGTGGCGGAGGGCACGGTTCGCGAGCAGGCCGCCATCTGTCTGCGGTGGATCGGTGATGCGCCTGGGCAATAGCAAAAACGCATCGGCCCGCGGACCTGGCCAAAAAGCGCAAGCAACCCGTCTACCAACGGGTCCGGCATCTCGGGACCGGGGGCCGCGATCTTCTTGCCAGGACGCTCGATGGTGATTGTCCGAATCTGTAAAAATATCCGCGGGAAGCGACAGGGTCAGCGGGAATCCGGCTTTCCGCGCGTGGCTTGAATCGCCACCAAGATCACAGTTTCAGACTTCCTGTTGAAAAGATCGTGGCTCAGAATAACGGTGTCGTCCATTAGTGGCATTCGACCCCACCATAAATTTGGGTAATCTACGATAACGTTATTATTCCCAACGTTGATGTCGGTGTGCCAATTTCGGTATTTGCTATCTGGTCTATGCTGGAGTCGTGAGTGTTTCACTGGTCTGCCGTTCTTGTTCCTGTTTCAATGCCGAACGATGCTGCAAGACGAGCGGTCGGCTTCCTCGATTTGACGACTATCCTGTGACGTGCATTGGTTGGGGGCGCTTCACCAGTGTTTTCTTGGTCACGCAGCACTGCCTGCCATGACGATCCAACCCAGGCATCCCAGTACGACAATTAAAAGCCCAAGTCCGATCCAGACATACAGATTGGGACCTCCGTCATCATTCATTTCTATACCCCTCGCTACCAGTCTCTCGTCGGCGGTCATCAACCCCATGATGGCTCAGGCACATGGGAACGTGCAAGCCGCGTAAGCTTCTGCCGCCCGGTGGCATCGGGCCGGGTGGTGTCGCATTTGCGGAGCGCGGTCATTGACCTTCAGTTGGGGGAGGACGATATCCTCACGAATGCGCCTCCTCCTGTGCCGCGGTATGATATACGCCTTTATACGGGCCAGGCGGATGGCGTCCGGTGATTGAAAGCTGTTTTTCTTTTCGTTCGACACTGGTTTGTACAGGAGGGTGAAGGCCGGTCGCCGGCTCGAACTTGGCGGAAGACCAGCGGCAGGCCTTCACGCCAGCCGTGATTCTCTTTATCGCACTGCCTGAGGTGGATGACAAGGCCGAGCCGGGGTAGCTCGGATCAGTCTGGCACAGTTGCCGCGGCATTGTCCGTTCTGCGACCGCGACACCATCGTTGGTCACGGACGACGTCGCAAGCAGGCTCACGACGACAGGCTCGACTGGATCTGGGTGCGGCCAAGCTGTCCGCCGTGTAAGAAAACCTTCACCGTTCTTCCGGTATGGTCGCCGCCGTACGGTCACTACAGCTACGAGTGCCGCCGACAGGAGTGTGATGCTGTGGCGAAAGAGCAACCGACCCCGCACTGTCGGGATTCGTCGCGTTCGCCCGATCCTTCGACGCTGCGCTGTTGGGCAAGTCCGTGCTTGTGAGCTTGTATTGTGGCTAAGCTGGCGCCGTCGCGAGCACTTGTCAGCTGGCGCCCACCATCCTTGCCTGGGATTTCCGGCGGCCTGCCGTATTCTGCCCCTCGAGGCAAGAAGTCCATGAATAGCCAGACCCTCGACGAGTTCAAACAGCAGATTCCGTTGATGGGTTATCTGCAGTCAGGATTGGCACCGGCCCGGCGCCTCGCTCGCGGGCGCCTGATGGGACTGTGTCCTTTGCAAGAGACCACCAGCCGAGTTTCCTGGTGGATACCAACAAAGATCTGTTTTACTGCTATGGCTGTGGCCGCGGCGGAGAGGTGATTCGATTTGCGGAGCTTTATCACCAGGTGAAGTTCCCGCAAGCCGTGGCGTGGCTGCGCCAATGGCGCGGCGCCGAACCTCTGTTGCAGGAGGTCACACGTTTCTACGGCATTCAATTACACCGACACAGCGAGGCGGTCGCCTATCTGCACCAACGCGGAATCCGCTCCCAGTCGCTGATCGAGCACATGCGGATCGGCTACGCGCCCGGCCGCTGCCTCCGGGGTTGGCTGACGCAGTTGGGTCATTCTTTGCCGGCTCTGTGTCAGGCCGGCTTGGTCACCGGCGCGGTTACGACGCGTTCGTGCGTCGGATCGTCTTTCCGTTGGAAGGCAACCTCTATGGGCGAGCCTTTCGCTTACGGCGCCGCCTCATCGCTTTTTGCCGGGCTCCAAGGGCGGCTTGTACGCATGGAAGCAGCCCAATCCCATCCGGAAGTGATTTTGGTCGAGGGCCTGTTCGACTACGCCGCGCTATGGGAGGCCGGTTTTCACAACGTCACCTGCTCGCTGGGAGCCCATCTCAATGCGCGCCAGTTTCAGCAACTCTGCGACGGTCCCCGAACCGTCTATCTCACCTTTGATACGGACAGCAACGGCAGCGGCCAACAGGCAGCGCGATGCCTCTCACGAAGCCTCCGGGAGCGAGGCGTCACGGCTCGCCGGTCTCACTTCCCGAGGGCCACGACCCCAACAGCTTCTTCGTCAACAGTGGCAACGCTCATGAGTTTCACCGCCTCTTGGAGGGGGCTCGCCCGTGAGATTCCGAGTAGCTCAACCGCAGGGACTGAGCAACGCCCAGAGCCCGTTTCGCGTGACGGACGGCGCCGGTCGCGAAGTGCCTTGGGTCAACCACTTCCTGGATCAGCAGAGAGTCCGCAGCGTTGCGGAAACTACCTTGCGCAGCTATGCGTACGATCTACTGCATTTTCTGCGCTGGTGGGTGAGTGTAAATCACACCACGGCAGTCACGGAGAAGACGCTCACGGAATCCGCCTTGCTAGACTACATTCGTTTCCAAACCAATCAGCAGCCGCGGCCGCCGCCGCCAGTATCAACCGCAGAGTCGGTACCGCTGACCGCGCACTGCGGCTCGCCTTTCCCCACGCACAAACTCCCTTCGTTCCCGGCTTTCAGTATGGCTATTGGCGCCCGCTCCCGCTCGGCATCGGGCGACCACGCCCGGCCTTGAGCCGCTTACGTGTGAAGACACCGCAACGCGTCATCGTGCCGTTATCGGTAGACGAAGTGGCGCATTTTTGGGCCAGTTTCCGCACCTCGCGGGATTTGGCCATCGTCGGCCTGATGCTTTTCGACGGCCTGCGCTCCTGCGAAGTGCTCGCGCTGAACCGCGAAGATCTGCTCCGTCCGAATTGCAGATGCGCGTGCGCGGCAAGGGCGGCAAACCGCGCTGCTTGCCGCTGGCTCCGGAAATCATCCAACTGCTGGATCACTACCTGCTCCTGGAACGCCCTCCAACTGTGGTTTGCCTTTGTTCGTTGGCCTGAAGGGGCGCGCCCGGGGACGACGCATGACTTCCGCGGGACTGCGCTCCCTGTTTCGCCATCACCGCCGCACCACCAGCGTGCCGAAGGCCAACCCGCACCGATTCCGACACACCTTCGCCTCAGACATGCTCCGCGAAGGCCTCAGCTTGCCGGCACTGATGCAACTCATGGGGCATGCCAAGATCCAAACCACCCTGGTCTATGTTCAACTCTCCGCGCAGGACGTGTACCAGCAGTACGCCCGCGCCGCCGCGCAACTGGTCCGGCGCATTCCTCCTCAGTCATGAGACACCACCGTCCTCTCCATCATCCGCTGGAGCCACTCTTCGAGCGCGCCGCCGAATCCCTCACCACTGCTCTCAGCGCCGGCTCCGTGCGGGGCTATCACGCCACCTTTCGCAGTTTCCTGCGTTACTAAGCGCCCACCACCCGAAATTTGCCGTCTGCCACAAGTGCGGCGCGACCCGCATGTCCTGGGCTGGCTGACCAAATTGCGCTCGCATACTCCCCCACTGGCCAAGATCACTCTCGCCATCCGCGTCACCTATTTACACCGCCTGCTGGAGGAACTGGCTTGGACTCACCAGTCCCCACCCTGACTCGTTTGCTCTCCCGCGAAGACGTCCCTCGCCGTGAGCAAACACTCCCCCGCCCGTTGCTGCCGGAACAGGACCAGCAGATTCAGCAGGAACTCATCCGCCGCGACGATCTCGCCAGCAATCTGCTACTGCTCCAACGCCACACTGGCATGCGCATCGGCGAGTGTGTCGACCTGGCAGCGGATTGCTTGCGCCTCCTCGGGCCGGACCAGTGGGCCATCCTCGTGCCACTCGGCAAACTCAAAACGGAACGTTTGGTTCCGGTGGATTCCTTTGTCTGCCAAATTGTCCGCCGACTGCTCTCCCTGCGTTCTCAAAGTAACTCGAATCCGGGAGACTTCCTTTTACCTCGGCGGCGCAGTCGGGAGACTCTGATCCGCGGTCTTCGCGCCACGTTCCGCGATGCCCTGGCCGCAGCCGGAATTATTACCCGCCTCGTCCCCCACCAAAATCGTCACACCTATGCCTCGGAAATGCTGCGCGCTGGCGTCAGCCTCACCGGAGTCATGAAGCTACTCGGGCACACCAACCCCAATATGACCCTGCTCTATCTCGAAATCACCCAACCCGACCTGCAACGCGAGTATCATCTGGCTCGTTCCCATCCCCGCCATCTCCTCCCCACCCCGCCCACGCTTCGCTCGTCGTCCTCGTCTCACGCAGATCTACCCGGCCTCCTGCTTTCCCTCGATGCTGCTCAGCATATCCTGGAGATGTTCCGTCGCGATCTCACTGACGACTCCACACGCCGTCTCCTCCATCGCCTCGGTGATCGCCTGTCGAAGATTATTGCTAAACTCCGTGATCTTGGCCCAGCCGAAAAATGAGCGGAGATTGGCCGGTTATGCCGAGCTCGGCATAACCGGCCTTATGCCGAGTACCGGATTATGCCGAGTACGGCCGGTGAACGGCAGCGGGGCGGGCACCAAATCGTGGGTGTTCTCGGCATAATCAAAGCGCCGACAGGAACGCCAGAAGGGCGTCATCTGGCTTGAAGCGGGGGAAGCCGCCTACGACCGGGTGCAGCTTCCCGAGCGCCTGTTCTTTGGTCTTCAGATCGGCCTGGATGTACATATGCGTAGTGTCCAAGCTTTCGTGGCCAAGCCAAAGAGCAATCACTGTGATTTCGACTCCGGATTGAAGAAGGTGCATCGCCGTGGTGTGTCGAATGACGTGGGGAGAAACCCTCTTGGCTTTCAGGGTCGGACAGGCAGGCACTGCGCGCCGTACAGCCTGCTGAAGGATGTAGGTGGCCCCGTCGGTAGACAGCGGCCCACGCCGAGCGCTGGGGAACAAGATGCGGTCGCCACTTTCGCCACACTCAGTAACCCAGGTCCGCAACGTGCGGGAAGTAGTCGGCCACAATGGGACACTGCGTTCCTTGCGGCCCTTGCCCTTGAGGTGAAGCAGAGAGGTCGCTCCGAAGGTGATCTGCTGCTGCCGCAGAGCGAGGATTTCTGAGATGCGGGCTCCGGTATTGTAGAGCGTCAACAACAGGGCGTAATCGCGCTTCCCGACCCATGTCAGAGTGGTTGGCGTGGCGAGTATGGCGTCCATTTCCGGCCGTGTCAGATAGCCGATCAAGCGGCGGTCCGCGCGTTTGGTGGGAATTGCCAGCACCTGCGCCGCCAAATCGAGGCGAGTGGGTTCACGGAGCGTCACCAGCCGGAAAAAGGACCGGATTGCTGCCAGTCGTGCGTTCCGAGTCTGAACACTATTACCGCGGTCTCGTTCGATGCCGTCGAGGAACCTCATGATCGCCTTTGCCTGCAGGTCGTCCAGGGTTAGGTCAGACGGCTTCTTGCCGGTGGTCTGGCCCAGATGCTGGAGCAGCAATCGAAAGGTGTCTCGGTAACTGGCCACAGTTTGTGGACTGGCACGGCGTTGGCGCACCAAATGATCGGTGAAGAAGAACTGCACCAGCGGCGCGATTAGGCCGGTGACGCTGTTCATGAATCACCTCCGGGCTCGCAGGAACTCCGAAAAGCTTCCCCAGCAGCGGTTAACAACTCTGGTGTGGCCGTCAAATACCAGTAGGTCTCTTCTTTGCTGAGGTGGCCGAGATAAACCGACAGGTGTGGAATCATGGCGCGCACATCCTGATTGTCGGCGTACCACGCCAGAAGCCGCTGAACAGCGAAACCGTGCCGGAATGAATGCAACAGGGGGCCTCGCTTGCCGTCGGCGTTCTTGATCCCGACAGACCGAACCAGTTGGCCGAACATTCGGCGGAGCGCCGAATAGGAAAGAGGCAGCCGCCTGCCGGTAATGAAGAACGCCTTCGAAGGCCGGTACAGCTTGACCCGATTGCGTTCCTGCAAGTACACACGCAACTGATCTGCGGTGCTGGAATGGATGGGCACGATCCGCGACTTGTAGAACTTGGCCTTACGGATATGAAGTTGGGGAGGATCTGAGTCTAAACGAACATCGTCGACCGTTAGCGCGATCACTTCGCCTGCGCGGAGCCCCGTGCTGGCGAGCAGCCCGATGATGAAGTAAGGAGTCAGTTGCGATAGCGAGCCGGGTTTCCATAAATGAGAGGTGGCTTGCTGGAGCTTGGTGATCTCCTCGCTCGAATACAGACGGGGCTTTGGGCGTGGCTGGCGCGGCAATAGGCCCGGTCCAGGAACTTCCGTCTCTGGCACACTGGCCTTGAGGTGTTTCAGAAAACAGCGTGCTTGGGTCAATCGCATTCTCTGTCCAGGAAGACCACAGTGAAGCGCAGCGGCAGCGATCCAGTCCAATATAGTCTGCGTGCGGATAGGCCACGAGAATCCTTTCGCTTCTACGTAGTCCGACAGTGCCCGCAGATGGTAGGATTCGTACTCCGTCTGGAAACCGAGCGAACTCCGTAGGTTCAGATAAGCCTCGATGTGTACGCGGAACTGAGCCGAATTCATTGTGCGCCTCCCGGCCAAGGTAAGGCCACCTGTGCGAGCGATGGAAGGTCGAGTTTGGCGTAGATGCCTGTGGTTGTGAGCGAACCATGCCCGAGGATGTCAGCGACCTCTTTGAAACTCGCTCCGCTGCGTACCATGGTCGTGGCCAGAGTATGGCGGAGTACGTAAGCGCCGGAGCATGGAGCGCCGATTCCGGCTTGCCGCAGCAGACGGTTCACCAGTTTGGCCATGAACCCATTGCCGCGTATCGGTGGGTGCCCAGGCCCGCCGCTGAGAAACACAACGCGTTCGGTGCTTACCGGTCGCTCCTCGCGCAGATAGCTGGCCAATGCGGCGCCCGCATCCTCGGGTAACGGCAGCACTCTCTCCCGGCTGGTTTTGCCGGCGCGGATGAGCACACTGCCAGCGGTCCAATCCAGATCCTGTAAGTGGAGTCTCAATACCTCGCTGGGACGCAGTCCCAGGCGAGAGGAGAGCAGAAGCATGGCCCGGTTCCGAACCGCACCGGGGCCTTCTGAAGGACACAGCGCCAGCATATTTTCCAACTGATCCGCAGACACGTGCCGTGGAAGGGTGGCATGCTTGGTACGCGGGATCGGTGGCACCGCCCCCTCGAGTCCTGCCCGGATCAGCCCTTCGCCCGTGAGAAATCGCAACAAACTCCGAATGGCCGTCGCCGGGTTCTGGCGACTCACCAAGGAGAGCTTCTGCGCGCGGCCGCGACAAAATCAGCAATTTGCGCGGCGGTGAGGTTGCTCCAGTTGATGGGTTGATCCGAAAAAACACGGACCAGCAAAGCCCGCGCTTCCAGCCGATAATGTTGGCGGGTTCCCTTCGTGCAGCCGCGCTGCCCTTCCAGATGCCGATCGAAGTCGGCCAGCACCTCTTCGATTGATCCAGCCGACAGTAAAGCCGAAGTCGACCGTTGTTCACAAGTCTGAGTTTCGTTCAATTCTGCTCCTGCGACCCGGTTGGTCGCAAGAAGACACT
>CAWBUV010000005.1:0-164349 GCA_963792055.1 uncultured Solibacteraceae bacterium
CTCGATCCTGGAAGAGAACATCGCGCGACCGCGGGCTCGATCGGCGAATCGGTGGCCGCGGGCGCGGTCTTCACGTTGCCGGCCTTCGTCATGGTGAAGGCGTGGGGCTCGTTCGATTCGCCCGAGGCGTACTGGAAATCGACGGCGCTGATGCTGGTGGGCAGCGTGCTCGGCGTGCTGTTCGTCTCGCTGATCCGGCGGGTGATGGTGGAGGATCCCGAACTTGCCGTTCCCCGAATCGGTGGCGGCCGCGGAGTCCACAAGGCGGGACAAGGCAGGCGCCAAGGCGCAAAGTATCTCTTCTATAACATCGCCTTCGGCGCGGCGGTATTCCTCGGCGGGCGCGTTCGGCTGTTACGCGCCGGACCAGGACTACTTCTTCCGCATCGGGCAACTGGGCAGGAGCACGCTGCGGCTCGGCCCGCTCGGTTCCACGCAGACGCTGGCCACCGGCGGCGTCACCACGGTGGCGGCGCCCACCGTCAGCCCGGCGTACATCGGCGTGGGCTACATCATCGGACCGGAACTGGCGGCGCTCAATTTCTCCGGCAGCGTGGTTGCCTGGGGCGTGCTGATTCCGCTGTTCATCTATTTCCTGGGGCCGCAATTCAGAGCTTCCTGCCGGCCGAGCGCGAGCGACGAGAGATTGGCTCGGACTCGCCGACAGCCATCTGGCGCTACATCGTGCGTCCGATCGCGGTGGGCAGCATGATGGTGGGCACCTGCTACACGCTGTTCCGCATGCGCAAGAATCTGATCGCCGGCCTGGCCAAGGCGATTCACGAACTGACCGCAGGCGGCGCGTCGACCAAGAGACCGTGGGCCGCACCGAGCGCTACATGAGCTCGAAGACCGTGTTCGGCCTGATCGGCGTGACCTTCCTGGTGATGTGCGTGCTCTACATCTACATGACCGGGATCATCGGCGGCGCGATCGCGGCGGCGCTGGTGATGCTGATCGTCGGCTTCTTCTTCGCGACGGTGTCGGGCTACCTGGTGGGCGTGATCGGCTCGTCGAACAATCCGATCTCCGGACTGACGCTTTCGACGCTGGTGATCGCGGCGCTGCTGATGGTGTCGCTGGGCGTCTCCGGGACGAGCGGCGTGGTGGCGGTGCTGGCGCGTGGCCGCGGTGGTCTGCGTGTCGTCGCGCGGTGGCGGGCGAACTGCTGCAGGATTTCAAGGTCGGCTACATTCTGGGCGGCACGCCGCGCACCATTCAGATCACGGAGCTGATCGCGGTGGTGGTGGCGAGCTGCGTGATGTACTTCCCGCTGCTGTGGCTGCACGTGGGCAACATCAACAAGGGCGGCATCGGATTCGGCGATAAGGATCTCTCGGCGCCGCAGGCCGGACTGATGGCCTCGCTGGCGCAGGGCATCGTGGGCGGCGACATGGCGTGGCCGCTGGTGATCACCGGCATCCTGATGGGCTTCGCGATGATCATGTTCAAGGTGCGCAGCCCCATGCTGGTGGCGATCGGCATGTACCTGCCGATCGGCACCACAAGCGCGATCTTCATCGGCGGCATGATCCGCTGGGTCAGCGATACGATCCGCAGGCGCGCAGGCGCTCAACGAGGCGCAGACCGCGCGCGTGGAGAACGTCGGCGTGCTGGTGGCCTCCGGCCTGATCGCGGGCGAGGCGCTGTCCGGCCTGGTGATCGGCTGGTTCAACTACCAGTACGGCAAGCTGCCATCGGTGTTCGAGCATCCGTCGTACCTGGTGGGCGTGGTCATGATGGCGCTGCTGGCGCTGGTGCTGATTCGCATCCCGCTGGCGAACGCGGGCGATCCGAACGAGCCCGCGCCGCCTTCGGCGATAATGTAGGTATGAGGCCGCGCGACACATCGCCGGAAGCCTGGAACTTGCTGATGGAACTCATACGGAAGATCCCGCCGGAAGAGAAACTGCGGCGGGCACTCGAGCTCACGGAGGCGGCTCGCAAACTCAGCGAGGCGGGCCTTCGTGAGGCGTATCCGGATGCCGGCGAACGAGAGATCTTTCTGCGTCTGGCGCAACGGCAACTCGGCGACGAGCTGTTCCAGAAGGTCTACGGCGACGAGTGGCGTCGATATGGATCCACTGAGACGGGAAACGCTTAGAGATCTGCATCACGGCGTTCATCGCGTTGAACGGCGGCCATATGAGTATCCGGTACGCGATCTGGCGATGAATCGCGTCTTCGGGCCGCAGATCGGCGGACACCCTGAACGCCGATGTCGTGCCCGCGACTCGCTCGATCTCGAGCTAAGGTGCTGGCTCAATCGTTAGGAAAGGACTGGTAACATGCCTGTGGATACGAAGACTCGCTCGAGTCGATTGAAGCGGGCCGGTCCTTCAATGTGATCCGGAGCATGCGGCATACGCGCTAAAGGTAGACATATTCCCCGCACACGAAATGTTCCAAGGGACACGCAATGTGAGTCGTGCCACTGTCTTGCAGGATCTCACCTGATCGAGGGACGTTCCTTGCGCTGGAGTTACGACAGCGCGAAGACATACTCCTCGCAAAACTGCGGTGGTACGCCGATGGGGGCCAGACCTCTGACCGTCAGTGGAGCGACATTACCGGTATCCTCGATTCCAGAATCCGAAATCTTGACTGGGCGTAAGTCGAATCGTTGGGCCGCGCACCTACACGTGGTCTGACTTACTCGAACGCGCACGAGAGGATTCGGCGAGATAGTGCTGGACTACCGCGCGTCCTTTACGCAGCGGAAGCCGAGCGTCGCCGGCGCGGTCTTTCGCTGGGCGCCATGAGCAGGTACTTGCCGTGCTCGTTGAGCTGGTAGGCCTGCGGGAAGTACCAGTTGGAGCCCTGCGGCTGGTAGTAGCTGCCGCCGCGCAGGATGGCGGCGCGCGTGTGCTCGTCCTGGAATTCGTCGGTCCACTGCCAGACGTTGCCGACCAGGTCCATCACGCCGAACGGGCTGGCGCCTTCGGGATGCGCGTCGACATGTCGGGGCCGCGGCAGGTCGCGGCCGTGCTCGGGTGTGGGCACGCAGCGGGTCCACAGTCGTTGCCCCAGGGATAGAGGCGGCCGTCGGTGCCTTGCGCGGCATATTGCCACTCCCACTCGTGCGGCAGCCGCTTGCCGGCCCAGGCGGCGTAGGCGCGCGCGTCTTCCAGCGAGACCCAGGTGACGGGCTTGTTGTCCCAGCCCTGCGGGGTAGCGTGCCGTTCGTCCAGTCCGCAGGAAATTGTGATCGTCGGCGGGGTGATAGTCTGTCGGCGTCGAGGAACTGCTTGAACTGCCGCGTTGGTGACCGGGTACTGGTCGATGAAGAAGGGCGCGATCTCGCATGGCGTGGCAGTGATGGCGGCGCGGCGAGTCTTCCCAGGGATACTGCACGTCCACGCCGATATCGTCGCCGCCTTCGATTTCGATGCCGTGGACTTCGAAGATCGAAGTCCTGCCGGCCGGGAATGCGCACCATGCCGGCAGGTGGCTCGCGCGGCCGGCTTGGTGGCGAGCGATTTCGACCACGGGCTGCTGCAGGAAGGACTTCCAGGTCCGTGGAAGACGAGGCGAGCGGTTTCGCGTCATGAGCTGCGTGCGCATCTTCAGGGCCATGAAGGCGGCAGTCGGCGCGGTTCGGGCTGCGCCAGGATGGCGCCGTAGCCGATGGGCTTCGATTCGAAGCTAAGGTGGCAGTGCGTCCGTGCGACTTCCGGCTTCAATTCCGATGCCGTGCCAGAGGTCGAAGTAGCGCATGCCGGGCTGTGCGGGACGTCAATCTGCGGGCCGTCGATGTCGTACGCGGTGCGGTTGACGATGGTCCAGAGCGTCTCGATTGCGCAAGCGGCAAACTGGCTGGCGAAGACGCCGTAGCTGGAGCGTGGGAGTGTGCGGCTCCCAGTCCGGGCTGACCAGGAAATCGGCGAAGCGCGCGCTCGATCGTGGCGATGCGGCGGATGGCCTCGGCGTCGCGCGGCGTGATGCCGTTCCAGATGCCCCAGATGTTCTCCCAGCTCTCGTAGCCGACGCCGTTGAAGAAGGCGAATTGCAGATCGTCGGTCTTGTCCTTGGCCCAGCGGTCGCAGACGTTGACCATGTGGCGGGGTTCGAGCCACTTGTAGTGGCTGACTGCAGGGACGTGAAGGGATATTTCCAATAGCCCCAGCTCATGGTTGTTCCAGTCAGAGCATCTCGTCGGCTCGGGCTAGCCCTCGGGCTCGAACGCGAGCGGGTGGCCGGTCGCATCGGCGGCGATGCGGAAACTGCGCGGGACGCCGTCATGGTGTCGCCGTTGATGCCGTCGGCGCCGATCTCCGCCATCAGTCCGGCGATGGCTTCGGCCAAGTGAGCGCGGCTCCGGCGCGTGCCCTGGTCCCACGGCATGATCGGGAACAGCACGCGGACGCCGCGGCGGTGGAAGTCGGCGACCATTTGCGCGCAGCGCCGGCGAGGCCGCCGGGCATGATCGCGCAACAGGTCGAACTGGTTGCGGTTGTCGATGCCGATGTTCGGGTAGACGGGCCAGAGCAGGACGCTGTCGATGCCGCCGTAGCGCTTCTCCAGGTCGTCGAGGTAGCGGTCCACGGTGTAGCGGCCCGCGACGGGATCGTAGAAGTAGCGGTCCTCCACCATCATCTGCGGCTGGATGAAGCTGCGTTGCGTCCACTTGAGTTCGGGGCGGGAATAGATCTCGCCGGTGAGTCCGGCGCGGATACGTCGTTCGGCGCGATAGCGCGTGATCTCGGAGAGCCACTCGGCGGCGGCATCTTTGGAGGGTGGCCCGGGGATCTGCTGGCCGTCGGGAGGATATTTGGTGTCCTGCGCGTGGGCCCCGAAAGCGAGCAGGAGGATGGCGGCGAACCGGTTCCGGACGCGATTAGAATACAGTGATGGTGTTCCAG
Organism: uncultured Solibacteraceae bacterium; assembly: GCA_963792055.1. Classification (GTDB taxonomy): domain Bacteria; phylum Acidobacteriota; class Terriglobia; order Bryobacterales; family Bryobacteraceae; genus Solibacter. The sequence continues at coordinate 4,863 of CAWBUV010000005.1, forward strand.
CGTTTCGCATGGATTGGGATCCTTACCGGCATAGTGTACCTCTGTGCTACAGGTTCTGGTCTTCTGTGGAGTGTCACGCCCGAATGGGAAGCGGGATATCGGGAAAGGCTGCGGAAGATGGTGGCGGCGCGGACCTGGGGGATCGGTCAGGGCGCGTCGGATGAAGATGCGGGCAAGCGGGACTGGCCGGCCCTGCTGGCCGAGTTGTGGAAGGCGCGGGGCGATGCGGCGCGGCAGCAGGAACTGATTCGTAACGAAGGCGCGGTGCTGTTGGCGAGCCGATGGTCGGGAAGCTTCTACAGGCCCTCCACGGTGCCGGGTTACACGCTGTATTACAGCCAGTACAAGGATGTGCTGCCGCGCGGACCAACTGGAGCGCATCCGCAACATGATGTCGGGCGACGGGTGGAGTTATCTGATGCGCGTGGACCACCGCATGGACCCGGCCTACCGGCGCACGGAATTCAATAGCGAGAATTTCAACTGGATGGCGCGTATGGCCGGGGTGTTCTGGTCGCACGAGCTGGGGGACGCGGAGAAGCAGCGGTATTTCGACGGGTACCTGGACAACCTGGTGCGGGCGTTATACGCGGCGGGTCATGTGGAGTGGAATTCCAGCGTGTCCTGGGGATATACGTTCCAGGCGGCGCTGGTGCTGTATGAATCGGCGAGTGACCCAAAGGTGAAAGAGCAGGCGCGGGCGATTCTGGACTGGATGACGGTGGAGGCGGCGCTGCATTATTTCGAGGGATTTCAGGCGGGGCCGGACGTGCGGGGAGAGGAGGGGGCGTACCGCAGATTCGCAGGTTCGGTTTGGCCGTATGCCTATTTGTACTTCACGGACAGGGAACATCCGGCGCCCTATGGCGATGCAGAAGCGGCGGCCCGCTTCGGTGTGGAGGAAGCTGGGTACGTGCCCTACGTGTCGTATCGTCCTCCACGAGCGGCCATCGATATCGCGCAGCGGAAGTTCCGGATGCCGGTGGAGATTCAGTCGGCCAAGCCCTATTACGGACTGGATCAGAACAACTATGGAGACTGGAACGGGGAGCGCGGCGTGCGCCGCCGTTTCGAGTTTGAAACGCTTTACCTGGACAGGGATTTCACGCTGGGGAGCGTGGCGACGATGCGTCCGGATGGCGGTGTGAAGGCCGACGGGCAGATGCCGTTCGCCGAACAGAACCTGTGGCGGCTGGCAGTGAAGGGTGGGCAGATCTTCGGCAACGCGGGGGACAATGACACGATGGCGGGCCGCTGCCCCTACGAGGAGACGGCACAGTATGCGAACGTGCTGCTGCGCGCGGTAAAGGGCACGGACCGATTGTGGGTGGCGGTTCCCCGCGCGATGAAGGTGGCAACGGATGACCGGGCGCTGTCGGTGCGATTGGGCGATGGTCTGGTGGCGCGCCTGACGGCGAAGGGGCAGCGCAGCGGCGTCGTGCTGCCGCAGCATGAGGTGTGGAGCGATCCGGACTACGAGCAATACGCGTGGATGTTCGGGCGCGATGAAGTAGGGGTACTGGCGCTGGAGGTAGGGCGCGGAACAGTGGATGGGGCGTTAGAGATGGTAGACGACGACATGGCGCGATACCGGTTCGGCGGCAAAGAGTTGAAGATGCAGTTTGTCGCGCCGGTCGCCTACATGATGGGCGATGCGCGCATGGTGAAGCCCGCGGGAACGGTACCGCGCGCATGGCGGGACGGGGTGGCGATGGGTTTCCAACGGTGGGATAGCTATCGGGTGGCCTCAGGAGAAAAGATCGTGGAGCAGAAATGGGGCGGCGATACGCTCCAGGCAATGGGACTGACGATTCGAGTGAACGCAGGGACAGCGCGAGTGGAGAGAACGGAAAGGTAAGCGCGCCTGCCAGTGGCCAGGGGCCGGGAGCCCCGGGATGCTACACCGCTTCGGTTTTTTCGTGCAATTCGACCGATTCCAGAAGGTAATGGAGTTCGCGGCCAAGATTCGGACGCAGGCCGTTCATGCGGGCGAACCGCATTTGGTCCGGGGTTTCCGGGCTATCCTGCAGAATCAGGAGGTCGCCCACCGCGAAATTGCCACGGGCGCGAGAAGTAGATTGTTGGGCACTGAAGGACTGGGTGACACGGCGTTTTTTCATAAAAATCTCCGGTACTGATCTTTCCGCTCTCAACTCCAGGGTGCGGGCGCCGAATAAACGGAAGCACGCCGCGGGGCTTTCGGCAATTTTGCGCCGTGGGCGGGACGCCTTTCCAGGTAGTCGCGCATCTGTTGTTCGGTGAGCGGGCACGAGGCCAGGTCTTGCCAATTACGGCCAGCCTCCAATTCGGAGGCGATCACGCGCATGCAGAGGGCGGGCCCTTCCTGAATGGCGATGCGGAAAGTGTGGAAAATTGCCAGGTTCGCCGCCACTTCGAAGCTCTGGGTAGATGCGCCGGGCGTGACGCGTTCAAAACGGAAGTGCCTGACGCCTTCCTGGTGCCGGAACCCGACATAGCGTAGCTGCGTGATGTCTTTGAATCGATCTGCGCCGGGGTGAACGGCGGCGGGGGGTTCAAGCGAGACGTTCGTGGCTTTGCAGGGAGACCGGCCGGCGGCCTGGAAATAAACGAATTTTCCCTCGGCGAGTGCGGCCACGTCGTAGGTCAACACTCCGGCGAGGTCGAAGTCGAAATTTACGCCCTGCTCTGAACGGATCGCGCCACTGGTGGTCAGTCTGCTGAATTTGGTGATGGTTCCGAGCATCCGTTCTCCTCTTTTCCGCCGTGTGCCGGCGGGATAGCTCTTTGCAGTGTCTAAGAGGTGGGCCCGGATAACCTGACTTAGTTCAGGCCATCCGAAGAGGGAAAAAAGATGTTCTCGCTCGTTATTGATCGTAGTTGAATTTGGCTGAATTGTCAAAGCGCGTGATGCGCCGGCGAAGACGGTATCAATTTATTGAGGGCGGTCCATAAAGACAATCTATGGGCCGGAGGAGCAAAATCGTTGCGACGGGCTGCGACCGTCATTGACAATTAATATTCAACCATGACACCGAATGAACTCCAAAACTTTTTAACACTCTCCTACGGGGAGCTGGAAGAACTGAATCTGGCTGCCAAGTCGCAGCGGCAGGGCCGCGTACCCATGCACCAGATTCAGGAGGAGCGCCTCAAGTATCTGACGGACGAGAAGCGCATCAAGGCGGTCACCGTCCTTTTCAGCGACCTGGAAGGCCGCCTCCACATGCTCGATTACGACAAGAAGTTTCTTGTCAAGAGCTGGGACAATCTGACCTTCGACGGCTCCTCGATTCGCGGGTTCACCGCGCAGCGCGAGAGCGATCTCCGCCTGCACATGGATTGGAGCGCCTTCTACTGGGGTCCGAGCGACGTCTTCGGCTCCGGCAAGGTGATGGTCTTCGGCGAGGTGATCGACAAGGACGGCACTCCCTACAGCGCCGATATCCGCGGCGTTCTGAAGGCGTATGCGCAGGGCCTGTACGAGAAGAGCGGCTACACGCTGAATGCCGCCAACGAAATCGAAGGCTTCATTTTCAACGGCGCGGATGCGGAGCGGCATTATCACGAGACCGGCAAGTTCGAATATGTGAACACGGGCGGATACTATCACTCGCTGCCGGGCGATCCGCTGCGCCACTTTATCGACCGCAGTGCGGAAGTCCAGCGGGCCATGGGTTTCGAGAACGAAAAGGATCACCCGGAAGTGGCGCCGTCGCAATTCGAAATCAACTACTGCTATTCGGAAGTGGTGGCCGCGGCGGACCAGATCCAGCTCTATAAACTGATTTGCCGCCAGGTGGCGACGCGCATGGGGCTGACGGCGAGCTTCCTGCCCAAACCGGTGGTGGGCGTGAACGGCAGCGGCATGCACACCAATGTGTCGGTGTCCAAGAACGGAAAGAACATCTTCTGGGATCCCAAGGGCGAAGAGAAGATGAGCAAATTCGCCTGGCAGTTCGTGGACCGCATCCTGACGCACGGCAACGACATCTGCCTGCTGCTGAACCCGAGCGTGAACTCGTACCGGCGGCTGGATCCGCATTTCGAAGCGCCAAACCAGATCAAAGCGTCGGCGGTAGACCGCGGGTCGATGGTGCGCATCCCGATCGGCAACGAGCGCAGCTCGCGCGTGGAAGTCCGCTCGGTGGCGCCGGACGCAAATCCGTACATGGTGATGCTCAGCGTGTTCAAGACGGGGCTGGACGGAGAGATCGCCAAGATCAAGAATCTGCGCGCCGCCGAACGCTTCCTGCCTGACAATATCTACGATGCGCTGGCGAATTTCAAGAACGCCGAGTGGACCACGACTCTATTGGGCGAGGATGTGAAGGGGCGCTACGCGGACCTGAAGCAGGCATCGGCGGACCGCTGCCCGCGGCTGCTGGGCACCTTCGTGAAGGCACCGGAAGTCCAGTATCACCACGAAGTCTACAATCAGTTCCTGTGGAATATGTTCTAAAGACAGAATGGGCCACAGATGAACACGGATGAACACAGATAAAACAGAATTCTTATCTGTGTTGATCTGCGTTCATCTGTGGCCATAATATTTTCCCTGTTGTTAGTGGCGGAAGAGTTCCATCGAGGTGGCGGCCAGCAGGAGACCGAGAGCAATCATCAGCACGTCTTCCCGGGAAAGGGCAAACACCAGGGTGGCAAATGCGAGCGCGGTCAGCGTCGCGGCGACGACCCGGACACCGAGCGTTTTCCTGTTCGCTCGCATTGCGATGAAATCGTTAGATGGCGGATTCGCCCTGATCGCCGTTGCGGATGCGGATGGCTTGCGCCACATCGTACACGAAAATCTTGCCATCCCCGATCTTGCCGGTGCGCGCGGCTGTAGTCAGCGTCTTTAGCACTTCCTCCATGCGCCCGTCCTGGACCACCACTTCCACTTTCACCTTGGGAAGCAGGTCCACGTTATATTCCTGGCCCCGGTAGGTTTCCGTGTGGCCTTTTTGCCTGCCGTGGCCGCGGACCTCGGAGAGCGTCATGCCGTCGACCCCTATGGCGATAAGAGCATCCTTCACGTCGTCCAGTTTGAAGGGCTGCACAATAGCTTCCAGTTTTTTCACTCGTCACTCCTTCGATTAATGGCCGACGGACCGACACGTACGGAACGTGAGCGGACAAGCCGACTGAACAGTTATCATGCACTAACTCTTCGCGAGCGGTTCCTGTAATCTTTCTATAACTCTCATCAAAACTTTGGATTGGCACTCTGCCCGGGCTGACGCAACGCGCGCTTTCCCATTAGTTTCCCGGTGGATCGCCATAAATACAATCTATGACTTCAGGCCTCCTAAACCGTTGCGGCGGCGGCTCGCCGTCAAGCACAATGGAAACTCAGCCCATGACACCTAACGAACTCCAGAACTTTTTAACGCTCTCCTATGGAGAGCTGGAAGAACTGAATCTGGCTGCCAAGTCGCAGCGGCAGGGCCGCGTACCCATGCACCAGATTCAAGAGGAGCGCCTCAAGTATCTGACGGACGAAAAGCGCATCAAAGCGGTCACCGTCCTCTTCAGCGACCTGGAAGGCCGCCTACACATGCTCGATTACGACAAGAAGTTTCTTGTCAAGAGCTGGGACAATCTGACCTTCGACGGATCGTCGATCCGCGGGTTCACCGCCCAGCGCGAGAGCGATCTCCGCCTGCACATGGATTGGAGCGCCTTCTACTGGGGTCCGAGCGACGTCTTCGGCTCCGGCAAGGTGATGGTCTTCGGCGAGGTGATCGACAAGGACGGCACTCCCTACAGCGCCGATATCCGCGGAGTTCTGAAGGCGTATGCGCAGGGCCTGTACGAGAAGAGCGGCTACACGCTGAATGCCGCCAACGAAATCGAAGGCTTCATTTTCAACGGCGCGGATGCGGAGCGGCATTATCACGAGACCGGCAAGTTCGAATATGTGAACACGGGCGGATACTATCACTCGCTGCCGGGCGATCCGCTGCGCCACTTTATCGACCGCAGTGCGGAAGTCCAGCGGGCCATGGGTTTCGAGAACGAAAAGGATCACCCGGAAGTGGCGCCGTCGCAATTCGAAATCAACTACTGCTATTCGGAAGTGGTGGCCGCGGCGGACCAGATCCAGCTCTATAAACTGATTTGCCGCCAGGTGGCGACGCGCATGGGGCTGACGGCGAGCTTCCTGCCCAAACCGGTGGTGGGCGTGAACGGCAGCGGCATGCACACCAATGTGTCGGTGTCCAAGAACGGAAAGAACATCTTCTGGGATCCCAAGGGCGAAGAGAAGATGAGCAAATTCGCCTGGCAGTTCGTGGACCGCATCCTGACGCACGGCAACGACATCTGCCTGCTGCTGAACCCGAGCGTGAACTCGTACCGGCGGCTGGATCCGCATTTCGAAGCGCCAAACCAGATCAAAGCGTCGGCGGTAGACCGCGGGTCGATGGTGCGCATCCCGATCGGCAACGAGCGCAGCTCGCGCGTGGAAGTCCGCTCGGTGGCGCCGGACGCAAATCCGTACATGGTGATGCTCAGCGTGTTCAAGACGGGGCTGGACGGAGAGATCGCCAAGATCAAGAATCTGCGCGCCGCCGAACGCTTCCTGCCTGACAATATCTACGATGCGCTGGCGAATTTCAAGAACGCCGAGTGGACCACGACTCTATTGGGCGAGGATGTGAAGGGGCGCTACGCGGACCTGAAGCAGGCATCGGCGGACCGCTGCCCGCGGCTGCTGGGCACCTTCGTGAAGGCGCCGGAAGTCCAGTATCACCACGAAGTCTACAATCAGTTCCTGTGGAATATGTTCTAAAGACAGAATGGCCACAGATAAACACGGATGAACACAGATAAGACAAGAAACGCTTATCGGCGTTTATCTGTGTTCATCTGTGGCCCATTCTCTTGCTTTACTTCGGCACCGAAATCGTGATGTTCCGGTAGCGAATGACGCCGTGGTGGTCGCCCTGCAGGAAGAAGGGTCCCGGCTCGCCTTCGTTGCTGTCCAGCGCGCCGCCCGTGGGACCGGGGATTTCCACGTTGTCGTGGATTTTGACGCCGTCGCGGACCACCGTAACGTTCCGGCCGACAAAGGTAATGTCGAACGTGGTCCATTGCCCCAGCTTCAGGCCCAGATTTCCGCCCGCCGCATAGTGACTGTAGACCGCGCCCATTTCGTGAGTGGGCTGCGTGCCGCCTTCCGTTCCCACCTGGATCTCATATCGCCCGCGCAGGTAGATTCCGCTGTTGCCATGCTCCGGGCAGTTGACCTCGATGTGTAGTTTGAAATCCTGCCACTTGTCGGTGGTCTTGATGTTCGCGGCTCCCGGCCCTCGCTGACCTTCCACCTCCGGGTTGTCGTTGACCAACTCGCCGTTGCGCGCCACCCACTTGTTGTTCTGGACGTTGCCGATGGGTTCCCAACCGGTGAGATCCTTGCCGTTAAAGATGGCGACCGGAGTGGTCCACGCCTTAGGCATCGGACGCTTGAGTGCCGGGGCGCGTACGGCGGCGATCTGCGGTCCGGCAGTCTCGCCGTGTTTTTCGACGCCGCTGAGTTTGTCGCCGGCGCCTGTGAAGTCCCATGTGGTTGCGGGTCCTCGGGGCGTGGCTTCGGCGAGTATAAGAAGCAGGTGTCCGCTATCGACTTTGGCGGCGACGAGCGGCTTCCAGGCGCCACCGCGCGGCTGGACACGGCCGTCCAGCTTGCCGTCCTTTTCGGTAATTTCCATCCACTGCGGGTAAGGGTTGCCGCTCTGCGGCGTCACAGTCAGATCCCAGCGTCCCGCAAAGGGACTCTTCTGGGCAGGAGCGGACGCGGCCACCGCGACGAGAAGTAAAGGCAGAAAGTAAAATTTGTTCATTTCCGACCAGTTTAACCGGAAGCGGGCACTGATGGATAAATTAGTATTGAAGACCTGCTTATCTGGATATATACTGAGCTTGGGCAACGATAAGCACCAACTTTAAGTGGGTCTATCGTGCCGGGAGGTGAACACCATGGCGATGATCGGCAAGCCAGACCGCGGTACGGTCGAGATGAACTCTGAAGAATGTAAGGGTTGCGGGCTTTGCGTGGAGGCCTGCCCTCCCAAGGTACTGGTTCTGGCAGAGGGACTGAATCGCTATGGCTACCGTCCGGCGGTCTACGCCGGAAGGGGCTGCACCGGCTGCGGAATCTGCTTCTTCGTCTGTCCCGAACCCGGGGCCATTCGTGTGTTTCGCCTGGCCGCCGCCTAGGAGAATGGCATGCAAAAGCAACTCACCAAAGGCAACGAGGCCATCGTCAAGGCCGCAGTCCTGGCCGGGTGCCGGGGCTTTTACGGATACCCGATCACTCCAGCCAGCGAGATCGCCGAAGCCGCTGCACTCTACCTCCCGCGAGCCGGCGGGGTCTTCGTGCAGGCGGAAAGCGAGGTGGCCGCCATCAATATGCTGTATGGCGGCGCCGCGGCGGGAGTGCGCTGCATGACCGCCTCCAGCGGACCCGGCATCAGCCTGATGCAGGAAGGCTTCAGCTACCTGGCCGGCGCGGAACTTCCCTGCGTGATTGCGGACATCATGCGCGGCGGCCCCGGCCTGGGCAACATCGCGCCCGAACAGAGCGACTACAACCAGATCGTGAAGGGCGGCGGGCACGGAAATTATCGCACCTTGGTGGTGGCGCCGGATTCGGTGCAGGAGATGGCCGACCTGACCACGCTGGCCTTCGACCTGGCCGACCGGTACCGCAATCCAGTAGTGGTGCTGGCGGATGGCTTTATCGGACAGATGATGGAGCCGGTGGAGTTCGCCTCCCGCGCCATCCTTCCGGCGCCGCCGGAGTGGGCGGTGCGCGGCAACGCGGAGACGCGTAAGAATCTGGTGAGTTCCATCTATCTGGAGCCGGACAACCTGGAGCGCCACATACGCAAGCTGGAAGCGAAGTACCAGCAGGCGGAGCGCGAGGAGGTCCGCTTCGAAAGCTGGCGGACGGAAGACGCCGAGATCGTCCTGGTGGGCTACGGGATTGTCGGCCGGATCCTGAAGGCCGCAGTCGAGCTGGCGCGGGCGCGCGGCATGGCGGTCGGTCTACTGCGGCCGATTACGCTCTACCCGTTCCCCACGCAACAGATCCGTGAACTGGCCAAACACGCCAAGGCCTTCGCCGTGGTAGAACTCAGCACCGGGCAGATGGTGGACGATGTGCGCCTCGCGCTGGCCGGACGCGCCCCGGTGGAATTCTTCAGCCGCGTGGGCGGCAACGCACCATCCTCCGAGGATGTGCTGGCGTTTCTGGAACGTACCTTTCCGAACAGCCTGCCGCAGCCCGTGGCAGGGCTTGAGGAGGAACTGATCCATGGCTAGCTATACCGTAATCCACGAGAAGGCCGCCGCGTTCTACGACACCTTCGAGCGCAAGGGAGAACTGCAGGATCAGACGCACTATTGTCCCGGGTGCGGCCACGGCATCGTTCACAAACTGTTGGCCCAGGCGATCGACGACCTGGGCATCCAGGACCGCACGGTGCTGGTCAGCCCGGTGGGCTGCTCGGTGTTTGCTTACTACTATTTCGATGTTGGCAACATACAGGTGGCGCACGGTCGCGCACCGGCGGCGGCCACGGCGGTGAAGCGCAGCCGTCCGGAGAGCATCGTGATCGGTTACCAGGGAGACGGCGACCTGGCGGCGATCGGCACCGCGGAGATCGTGCATGCCGCAAACCGGGGCGAACCGATCACCGTAATCTTCGTCAACAACGGGATCTACGGTATGACCGGCGGGCAGATGGCGCCCACCACCCCGCTCGGCAAGAAGACCGCTACATCCCCGTTGGGACGCGACGCTATGAATGAAGGCTTCCCGCTGCACGTCTGCGAGATGCTGAATTCGCTGGAAGCGCCGGTCTTCATTGAGCGCGTGGCGCTGGGCAACAATAAGCAGATCATGCACGCCGCCAAGGTGATCCGGCGCGCCGTGGAGAACCAAGTCAAGGGTCTGGGATTCTCCTTCGTGGAAGTGCTGTCGCCCTGTCCCACCATCTGGAAGATGCAGCCCGTGGAGGCCCAGCGCTTCGTGCGGGACGAGATGGCAGCGATCTTCGGCCTTTGCAATCTGCGCGACCGCACCAGCGAGGCGCAGGCTCGTCCGGCACCCGCGGCTTGCCCGGCTTTGGAGAATCTGCCGCGGCTGCTCGACCTGGAGAGCCCCACGGATGTCGAGGTCCCGCCGGCGTGTCCACAGCAGGAACTCGACTTGCGGATTAAAGTGGCGGGCTTCGGCGGGCAGGGAGTGCTGATGCTGGGCGAGGTGCTGGCGGAGGCCGGTCTGGAGGCCGGGTACGAGGTCTCCTGGCTGCCGTCATACGGACCGGAGATGCGCTCGGGAACGTCGAATTGCCATGTGAGAATCGCCGGTCATAGCATCGATTCGCCCCTGGTGTCGCGGCCTAACGTGCTTCTGGCCTTGAACGAACCCTCGCTGCGCAAATTCCTTCCCGCGGTGGAGGCGGGAGGAATCGTGCTGTATAACGGTGGCGAAATTCCCGAGGATTGCGTACGGCGCGACGTAAGGATGGTGGCACTGCCCTTTACTCAATTGGCCGACGAACTGGGAGCTACCAAGGTGAGCAACATCGTGATGCTGGGGGCGCTACTGGAAGCTACCGGAATGCTGGAACAAGATCGCGTGGTGGGAGCCCTGAAGCGGCTGGTAAACCCACGATTCTTCGAGCTCGATCTGGCGGCCCTGGCGCGCGGCCGCAAAGAGTTTCGCGAGAGTGACTCGGACAACTATCTATGGGGCGTCTGACGGCCCTACTTTGCCTGAATCTCTTCCAGGTACATCACAAGCGCGTGCATGCGTCCCTGGCCCACGTTCGGGTTGACGTTCATGTCGCTGAACGTCTTGCCCCAGGTTGGCATGTCCGCATTACCATGCGCGGTTACCGGCTGCTCGCCCTTTAGAATGGCGAGGATCCGGGCATCAGGGAATCTCCCGTTGTTCTTGCGGCTGATCTGAGTCAGGTCGGAGGGATGTTGCTTCAGTGCATCGGCTGCCGGACCAGCGCCTTTGGCATCTTTGCCGTGACAGACGGCGCAATATTCCAGAAACAGTCCCTTCCCGTCCAACGAGGCGGTGGCGGCAGGGCGCACTTTTTTTACCGTCGACTGCTGCGCGTTCGCCACAAAACAGAACAGGACGGCGACCAGAGCCGTAAGCAGATAATCAGATATGATAGTTTTCTTCATGCCTGCATCTTAATCGCATTCGGCCCCGATGTGAAGATCAAAGTGTAGAATTCCTCGCACGATGCACTTCCGGGTGGTGCTGCCACCACATCCGACCGATAACGGTAGAAATGTAACCTTTCGCCCGCCAACTACGTACTTTGGTTGGGTGTGTTTGCGGCTGTGTACTGCCTCGCACACTTTTGCCCGGTTCTGGAGATAAGATGCCGACCATTCGGATGTGGACACGCTGCCTGCTGGTCCTCGGAGTTCTTCCGCTAGCGACACACGCGGCGGACGAACGCACGTGCAACATGCGCGATGCGGCTTTGCCGACCAATTCAATCACTTATGTTCTTTGCGAACAGGGCTTGATGCTGGTCACGAAGGACGAAGGCGCCACCTGGGCGCAACGAAAGATCCCCAACACAACCGCCGCCCTGCGCGCCGTGGCATTCCTCGACGTGAATCGGGGGGTCACGGTCGGCGACGCTGGCGCGATCCTGGCAACCGATGACGCCGGTGTTACCTGGAACAAGCGGGAATCCGGAACTAACGAAAACCTGACCGATATTCAAATGGTGGGGGAAGATGGTTGGATCGCGGGCTTCGACGGCGTGATACTCCACACCTCCGATGGCGGCAAGACCTGGAGCAAGCAGGCCTCCGGGGTGACGCTTTCCCTGGAAGCCCTCTTTTTTCTCAACAACACCACTGGCTGGGCCGTAGGTTGGGCGGGAACCGCGCTGCACACCACCGACGGCGGCAAGACCTGGAAGGCGGTAAAGATCCCAGGCGCCACCTGGTCGCTGAGTTCGATTACTTTTCGGGACGAGAAGAACGGTTGGATTTCGGGTTTCGCCGGCCAGCTTTTTCATACGACGGATGGCGGCGCCACCTGGCAGACCGTCAAGACTCCCTCCTCCAACTGGTTGACTTCCATCGGTTTTGACGGATCGAACCGCGGCTGGATCACAACCGATGACGGTTTCCTGCTCAGTGAAGACAATGGCCAGACCTGGAAGTTGCAGCGCGGCGATAACCAGATGTTTCTGAACAAGATCCTGCGCGCTACCGGTACCACCTGGGCGCTCGGGCCGTTCGGTATGCTGAAGCAGACCGGCGCGGGCATGGAGTGGAAGAAGATCGTCAATCCGCTTTCGTCTAACGCCGTCGCCGAGGACGTCCGATAAACATATTCTCCGCGAGTTTAGTTAGAATCGCGTAAGCGCTGGTGCGCATTCACGTTCACGGAGGACGCCTTTGGACTCGGCGGATGTCATCATCATCGGGGGCGGGATTGTCGGCTCCAGTATTGCGTTTCATCTGACCGGGGCAGGATGCCGGAACGTCCTGGTGATCGAGCGCGAAACCCAACAAGGCAAAGGCTCAACCGGAAAGAGCATGGGTGGAGTGCGGGCCCAGTTTGCCACGCCGATCAATATCCGCATGTCGCTTCACTCCATCGCCTTTTTCAGTACCTTCGATGAGGTAATGGGCCATCCCTCGGGTTACCGCCCCCAAGGCTATCTGTTCGTCGCGACTACCCCGGCGCACATGGATTACCTCCGCCAGAATTATCGTCACCAGGTGGAGACCGGGTTGAAGTCGGTGCACCTGCTGGATGCTCAGGACGTCTCGCACATCGCTCCGGAGCTGCGGAGTGACGACATCCTGGGCGGCAGTTTTTGCGCCACTGATGGCTTCGTGGACCCGCACAGCGTGATGACGGGTTTCATGCTGAAGGCGATCGAACGCGGCGCGCGCCTGTTGCGCGATACCGACGTCACCGGCATCGGGGTGGACTCGCGGGGCGTCACGGGCGTAGAGACTTCCCGGGGCTTCGTCTCTGGCCGTACTGTGGTCAATGCCGCCGGCGCCTGGGCGGGAAAGGTAGCGCGCCTGGCGGGTGTGGATCTGCCCGTGGAACCGCTGCGCCGTATGCTGGTGCCCACCGAACCCTTCGACAAGGTCTCGCACCAATCGCCCATGGTGGTCGACATGACCACTGGTTTCCACTACCGGCCGGAAGGCCGCGGACTGCTGCTCGCCTGGAACGATCCCGAGGAGACGCCCGGATTCAAGCTGAATTTCGACCGCGGCTTCATCGAGAAGATCCTGACGCGCGGCGTAGACCGCCTGCCCTGCCTCGAAGAGGCGGAGGTCAACCCGAAACGGGCATGGGCCGGGCTCTACGAAATGACGCCGGACCACCACCCGGTGATGGGGCCGGTCAAGGAAGTCCCGGGGCTTTTCCTGGCCAACGGGTTTAGCGGTCACGGGGTGATGCACTCCCCCGCCACCGGCCGCATCCTGGCGGATTTGATCCTTGAGGGTCATTGCGATCTGGTGGATACCGCTCTTCTGGGCTTCGACCGCTTCGCCTCCGGGCGCCTGCTTCACGAAACCGCCGTATTATAGGGCGGCAGGTCAAATCCCAAGTGCTCATTTTGAGATCGATGGTATAATCTTGGCGCGGCGGTTATCACATTTATATTCAGGGTCATGAGCCGGTTAGCAAGTTCTTTTCCGGATCTTGAACTCACCCTAAGGGGGTGTTTGCGTGCTCGACCTAGTCTTGATTCGCGGTATTTTTGTTCTGATTCTCACCATTTCGGCGTACGCGTTACGCCCGTTCGACCTGTCACGGTGGGTGGCGGCAGCGGGCGGAGCAGTGTTCGGGCTTTGCATCATTTTGTTCGAAATGCGTCTGGAACGCGTCAGCCTCAAGCGCCTGATCGGCGCCGCCTGCGGCAGCGTTTTGGGAATTGTGGGAGCGTTTCTCATGTCGCTGGTGCTCAGCAAGGCGACCCCCGAGCCCTTCCTGCAGGTATGTCTCCTGCTGCTGATGACTTACATCGGGCTGATCGTCGGCGCCAAGAAGGGGGATATGCTCAACCTGGCGGCGCTGGGCGGAATCTTCGGAGGCGAGAAATCCTCCAAGAAATCACACAAGATTCTCGATACGAGCGTGATCATCGATGGACGCATCGCCGATATCGCCGAAACCGGGTTTCTGGACGGAGTCCTGGTAATCCCCCAGTTCGTGCTTCGCGAATTGCAACTGGTCGCGGATTCGGCGGATTCGATGAAGCGCAATCGCGGCCGGCGCGGGCTGGACATTCTGGCGCGCGTACAGAAGATGGCGAACCTCAACGTGCAGATCGTGGAGGAAGACTTTCCGCAGACGCGCGAAGTCGATATGAAGCTCATCGAACTCGCTAAGGTCTTCGATTGCAAGGTCATCACCAACGATTTCAACCTCAACAAGGTGGCCCAACTCCACGGCGTCGAAGTCCTGAACATCAATGAACTGGCCAACTCGCTGAAACCGATCGTCCTGCCCGGCGAGACCATGCGCGTCTTCATCCTTAAGGAAGGCAAGGAGTACAACCAGGGGGTCGCCTACCTGGATGACGGCACGATGGTGGTGGTGGACAACGCCAAGAAGATGATTTCCAAGACCATCGATATCTCGGTGACCAGCGTCCTTCAGACCACAGCCGGCAAGATGATTTTCGGCAAGTACGACGAGCGCGGACACGCCGCCGCAGTGGGCGAGCGGCATGACCGCCCGGTACGCAAGAGCGATCCTCAGCCCATGTCCGGACTGCCGCCCGAGAAAACCACGATAGAATCGTAATCAGATGAAAGTAGCCGTCATATTGCCCGCGGCCGGCCTGGGCACCCGAATGGGAAAGGGCGCCGCGGAGAAGGCCGGCACCAGCCGCAAGCAATTCATGCTGCTGGACGGCTCGCCGATCCTGATGCACACGGTACGCAAGTTCGTTGCGTCAGACCGGGTCGGGGTGGTCGTGATCGCGGTGCGCGCGGAAGATACCGAATGGGTCCGCGAGATGCTGGCGGAGGAATTCGAAAGCGGCCGCGTGCGCGTGGTGGAAGGCGGTAACAGCCGGCAGGAGTCGGTTGAGAATGCCCTGCGCTCCCTGGGGCCCGAGTTCGAATTGGTGGCAGTGCACGACGCGGTACGTCCCTTTATCGACCTGGAGACGATTCACAAAGTCTTCGATGAAGCGGCGGAAACCGGCGCCGCGATTGTCGCCGTACCCGCTGTGGACACCGTCAAACAGGTCTCCCGCGGCACCACTCACGTGAAAATCCGCGCCACCCTGCCCCGCGAGAAACTCGTGATGGCCCAAACCCCCCAGGTATTCCATTACGATCTGCTGGTCCGCGCCTTTGAATCGGCCCGCCAGGACGGCTTCCTCGGCACCGACGAGAGCAGCATGGTGGAACGCCTGGATGTGGAAGTCAGCGTAGTGCCGGGCAGCGACCGGAACATTAAGATCACCAAGCCCACCGATATGGAATTGGCCCACCTGTTCCTGCGCGAGGAATCGCGGAGCGCCCGTTCTTGAGCGAGATTCGGACCGGCCTGGGCTGGGACGTTCACCGCATTGCAGCCGGCCGTCCGATGATCCTGGGCGGCGTCACCATCCCCTGCGAATTTGGTCTGGAGGGCCACTCCGACGCGGATGTATTGGCCCATGCCATTACGGACGCCATTCTGGGAGCCGCCGCGCTGGGCGATATCGGCATGCACTTCCCCGATTCGGACCAGCGCTGGAAGGGCTGCGACAGCCTGGTATTTCTGCGTCACGCTCACGATCTGGCAACACAGAAGGGGTACCGGATTGTGAACTTGGATTCCACGGTGATTCTGGAGCGGCCGAAACTCAAAGACTACCGCCAGGCGATTCGCGAGAGTCTCGCCGGGGCTCTCGGCCTGGAAATTGACTGCGTTTCGGTGAAATTCAAGACGGCCGAGAAGGTCGGACCCGTTGGCGAGGGCCGCTCGGCAGAGTCCCAGGCGATTGTCACACTGGAACGTCCGGCGAAAAACGACTGAGCCCCACGCGGCACAGCGCCGGGCAACAATATCAGAATCGCTGGTGTCGAAGAGATAGTGACAACTTTTAGAGTCGGTCCCCAGTCCGGGGCGGCGATAGGAATATAGAACGCGAGGGATGCCCATGCGTTCACTTCCCATTGGCCCGAGTACACGGACCTTCGTCCGGTGGCTCTTCGTGATCCTCGGCATGCTTGCCGCCCTGGCAGCTCCGATTGCGTATCGTGACGGGTGGGTGGGCCAAGATCCACCGGTGCCGGTCCAATTGACGCTCATTCTGCAAATCGCCGGCGCGGCCTGCTTAACGCTGATTCTTGTCACGTCGTCGTTTACCGCATTGTGCAGCGCACGGATTGCGGGAATCATGCTCCTGGTGGCCACGCCGGTAGTCGCTTTCGCCTTAGCCTACTCCGGGGCCGGGTTTATGGCCTCCGATGCGGATGGACAGGTTGTATTCCGGCTGCCGTCTATCGGCGGCGCTGCAGCCATTGCTGTCTCTTTCTATCTACCATTCGTGGTGCTATTCGCCGCCCGGAAGCGAAGATCTGCCGTCCTGTTCTTACTCGCATCGGCCCTTCCGATCGCGTTCCTACTCGCCGTTGTTAGTGGCGCCGCTGCGCTCGTTCCGGGGCTAATCCGCAGCTCGGCGCTTCTATTGGTATTTGGAGCGTTCTGGCTGGGAACCCATTGGTTGGGTTGGCCGCCTCTGCGCACGGGGTCGGGTGGATGGACTGGACGGCTGTTCATGACTGTGGCGGTCTGCCTGCTGATTAGTTTTCTTCTAATCGGCGGCACGGTAGCCCGCTCCGCCATGCAGTCGTCGCTTTGGACGCCCGACTGTTCCGGTTCCGGGCTTTTCGCGCGGCCTTTGAGTTCCTCGCACGTGGTGATTACCGCGCGCATCCTGCGGACCGCCCATACCAACAAGATCGCCGGCAAGTGGGCGGGAAGTTGGGCGATCGCGATCGTAAAGGAGCGCTTCTGGGGTTTGCCCTCATGGATTCGTGTAGTTCTCTTAACAAACGGCATTTACTGGGAAGACAACACGTATCTGGTGAGTGGTGCTCGTGCATACGGGGCGCTTGCCCGGTTACTGCCAATCGTGGACGCCACCAGTTGTGGGAGCTACTTCGCGGCCCCTGTTGGAGAGGCGGGACTCGAACTGCGCATTTTGCGTGAGGCGCCGGCGGAAGGCGAAAGACGAATCGTCGGGAGGGTCTTTGCCGCGAGTCCCTCGCCCTGGAAGCAGAGTCCGCCGGGAAGGGCAAGGCCTCAGCGGCCACTCCACTCGTGGCGCAACCACGAGAACAAGGAGTTGTACGAGTGGGCGCTGAACTCGCCGCAGTCCCGCCATAGCCTTCCGGGCGCGAGGATTGGCCTCGAGGGTCCATCCGGCACGACGGTATTTACTGCCGACCAGGAGGGCGTTTTTGAACTCGCAAACCTGCCGCCGGCGAATTACACAGTACACCTACTCGATGTGCCGGCATATCAATACTTGCGGGACCTCACGCTTACGAAAGAAGCCTTGGCGATACCCGGGCCTTCGCGAATGGACTTGATTGCGAGCTGGATGGGGAGTATCGAAGGCACTGTCACGGATACTGCCGGCCGTCCCGTGGCAGCATCAGTTGAGTTGCGGAATCCGGACGGCACCGAGGCCGACCGTTCGATCGAAGTACATAGTCCTACGGCGGACGGCACGTTCCGATTTGCGAACCTGCCGGCGGGCGGACGCTACCTGGTGTTGATGAACCGCTTCGGGCCGAGCATACAGTCACCCTACCGGTCGATATACTATCCGTCTGCGCGGAGTCCGGAGGACGCTCAAGTTTTCGAAGTCAAAGGAGCTGAGGGCAACAGGCACGTCGATTTCCATGTAGTTCGCCTGCAGGAGCGCATGCTAAAGGTTCGAGCGACACGGCCGGACGGCCGCCCGCTAGTGGACGGTTCCATTGTCGTGGTGAATGTGCAGCCGGAAGCCTACGATGATCTTGCGGGGCTGGCTGACGAATTCCCGGTAAACAGTGATGGCGTTGCTGAGGTAAGATTTTTCGGTGATAACCGCGTGCGGCTGCGGGCAACTACTTTCGACCCGGAAGAGACGGAGCCGCCGTTTACAAGTTTCAGCCGCCCGACGCTGCTCGAAACGTGGCGGTTGCCTCCCGATGTGAACTTTGTCGTACCGTTTGCACCAGGACATCGCTCTCGCTAAGTTCCGAGCAGGCCCCGGACTATACCGATGAGAAGCATGGCCGGCTGGAAGATTGCTTCCAGCATCGCGTTCCCAAAAGCATAGTCCGGCGTTCGATACCGTGTTTCGAACCGGTTTCGTACGGCTATTTCACAGCGGCCGTCTTTACGGTCTTGTGGGCAGTCTTTTTCACCGATTTCTTGTGGTTCGCCTTGGCCGTCTTCGCGGTTCCGGCGACAGCCGGCTTGGAAGCGGTGGAGGCGGGCTTCTGTGCCGCGGCAAAGGTCAGCGGCAGGCTCGCAAGCGCCAGAGCCATGGTAAGGATCGTCGTTTTCATTTTCTTTTCTCCCTCGCGGGCCCTATCGCCCGCTCACAATTCCATACTGCGCTTTGTGCGGCGGAACATCGATAGCCCGGGCACGCTACGCCGCCCCACGAATCGGGGCGTCTACCGGTTAATGTTCATTAGGATTACGTTTGAGCCCGCATTGGGGATACGGCGGGAAGCCCCGTCGCGCGATACTGATAACGCGATGCTACCTCGTCAGATCACCCGGCAGAATATCTTTAAGGTCCTGCTGGCCGGTTTCACCCTGGTCATCGTACTGTTAGCGGCGGCGGCGATTGTCGGAATCCGTAGTGTTCAGTCGATACAGGCGAACGCTAAAAACCTGGTGCGCGAGCAATCCATTACGAATCGCCTGATCGACGAGTTGCACAACCAGCAGACCGCACTCAGCGAAGTCTTTTCCGTTCTGGCCCGCGATCCCGATTCGGTGGACTACGACAAAATCATGAGCCAGTTAGACGAGGCGGATCGCGACATCGCACATATCTCCGAGGAAGGCGGCCGCACCGCGGAGAGTGCGCTTTGGCGGCGGCTAAACCAATCGTCGCTGGATTTCTCCCAAGAGGCGCGCCGCCTGCTCTCCATCGAGGAACCCGAGACCTTTTCCTCCATCGACCTCTTTCGCTTCCATGGCGCCTTCACCAGCGTGGTCGCGCGACTGCTGGAAGTGGAGTACCGCAAGCTGAATGCCGCGCAGTCGCAGATCGAGCAGCGTACCTCGCGCCTACGCGATTTCTCGCTGCTCTTCGGCTCGGCCAGCGTGATTCTGGCGCTGATCTTCGCCGCGGTCACCGTACGCATGGTCTCGCAGTTGATTCGCCGGCTGGAGTGGCAGACCGCCGAGTTGGGACGAGTCTCCTGGCACATGCTGGAAGATCAGGAGGCGACGGCGCGCCGGTTCTCTCACGAACTGCATGACGAGCTCGGGCAATCGCTGACCGCGATCAAGACCAACCTGAGCGCGCTGTCAGGCGCCGCAGGTCAGAACGGCGTGCAATCCAGCTCGCGTCTGTCGGACTGCATCCATCTGGTGGATGAAGCCATCGGCAACGTGCGCCAGATGTCGCAACTGCTGCGGCCCACCATCCTCGACGATTTCGGATTGGAGGCCGGTCTGCGCTGGCTGGCGGAGGGCTTCACCGTCCGTACCGGCATCGAGGTAACAGTGGATTCCAACTACTCCGGCCGTCTGCCGGATGAAACCGAAACCCATCTTTTCCGCATTTCACAGGAGGCACTCACCAACATCGCACGTCATGCCCACGCGCAGCATGTGCAAGTGAAGCTAGCCGGGAACGCTCAGGATATCCGCCTGTCGATTCAAGATGACGGATGCGGCTTAAGCGCCTCCTCCACCGGCGGCCGCGGCCTCGGCCTGATTGGCATGCGTGCCCGCGCGCGCAGCGCCGGCGGCGACGTCACCGTGGAGTCGCGCGCGGGCCAGGGTGTTCTAATTGAAGTTCGGGTTCCTCTCCGCGATGAAACGCACTCGCATCCTGTTAGCTGACGACCATGCCGTAGTCAGGCAAGGCTTCAAAATGATTCTGGGCGCCCAAGCCGACATGGAAATTGTCGGCGAGGCCGCCAATGGACGCGAAGCCGTCGAACTCGCGGCGCAGGTGCATCCCGATATTGTGGTGATGGATGTGGCGATGCCGGAGTTGAACGGCATCGAGGCCACGCGCCGCCTGATTGCCGCCGATCCGCACATCCGCGTGATCGCGCTCAGCATGCACAAGGACTCGGCCTACGTGCGCGAGATCCTGCGAGCCGGCGCGCGCGGCTATCTGCTTAAGGACTCCGGTGCCGACGACCTCGTAAAGGCGATCCGCGCCGTGGCCGGCGGCGAGAGCTATCTCAGTCCTGCCGTCTCGAATGCCGTGCTCGACGACTACCGCAAGCACGTCACCAACCCGATCGACCTGCTGACCAGCCGCGAACGCGAAGTCCTCCAAATGCTTGCCGAGGGCAAGACCAACAAGGAAATTGCCGTCGTGTTGAATCTCAGCGTCTACACGGTGGACGCACACCGCGGACGCATCATGGAAAAGTTGAACCTGCACAGCATCAATGAGCTGGTCCGCTTCGCGCTACGCAACGGACTGATCGATTAGCTCTCAGTTCCCGGTCGCGGCGATGGCTTGCAGCAGCGCCTCCACTCTTTCGGGGGAGCCGCGGAACAGCCCGTGCGGCACCTGGCGATACTTCAGAATCTGCCGGTAGATCGCGTCTTCCATGGTGGAATTGATCCCCCAGCCGCCGAGGTACTGCAGGCGCAAGTCGATGTCGCGGTTGATTGCGGCGCCGGCGCTCCAACCACTGAGATCGGCGTTCTGACCGGCATAATTGGAGAGCAGATCGACAATCGAGGTCACACCGATCTCATACAGAGACTGCGCCACCGGTGCGTAGTCGGGCCTGCTGAGGCGCTGTTGGATCTCGTCGAGGTCAATGACAGGCGGGTCCAGGTGGCCCATAAACACCATGTCGTAGCCTTGGCCGTTGACCGTATTCGCCCAGATAGTGGAGTGCGGAAATGCCTCGAAAAAGGTGGCCAGTTCGCTCTTCACCGTGCGCACATCGCTCTCGTAGAGCGGGACGTAAAGGGTGAATAGTCCCCCAGGGTTCAAATGCCTCTTGACGGATTCAAAATACTCCCTGGAGTAGATTGCCGCGGTACCTTTGGCGAACACGTCGAGCGGGTCGCTGGCGATGATGTCGTATTTGTCGCGGGTGGTCAGCAGGTAATGGCGGGCGTCGTCGAACACCACGCGGGTCTTGGGATTCTTGTACACCTCGTAGTTGTACTTGCCGAAGAAGCGTGTGGAGGTGGGCGGGATCACCGGCTCAATTTCGCAGATCGTGATGTGTTCGATGCCGGGGTATCGGGTGAACGTGCCGGCACTCACCCCGGCGCCGAAACCGATGCCGAGAACGGATCGCGCGGTGGGATGCAGAATCCCCGGCAGGTGACCCACCATCCGTTGCAACTTCATGTCATAAGGCTCGGTGGTCGCTTCCACGTGGCCGTTGACGTCGATCTCGGTCGCGCCGTCGTTCCAGCGCGTAATCGCTACCGAGGAGTTGCGCCCTTCGATCGTGTAGAGCACTTCGCTCTTTCCCGCGTTAATCGCCATGCGCCGTCCGTAAGCGATCAGCTCACCGGGAACGGGCGAGAGGTTGGCGGAGAGCCATGCCGCCAGGACTACAGAGGCAGCCAGCGCGGCAGACACGCTGGTGGAACGCTGCGCGCGGACATATGGCACCAGAATCAGAACCCCACCGGCCAGGGCGGCCCAGACCAGAACACGCTGCGAATTCTGGGTACCGATCCCGGGAATCAGCACGAGGCTGACGATCAGCGCTCCGAAGATCGCACCCAGAGTATTGGCGGCATAAACACTGCCCACCGTGCGACCGGGGTCCTCGCCCCGGCGGGCGAGCGCACCGACCGCCAGAGGAAAGCTCGCGCCCCAGAGGAGTGTGGGCGGAAGGATGGCCCACAGGCAGCGCACCATATCGAGTTGGAAGGTGTGCCAGGGACTCAGCGTGAGCAGCGGGTTGATGGGCCAGTAGGGCAGCGAGCTAGAGATGATCCAGGCAGTCCACGCAATTCCCAGCGTGAGCAGGACCTGCGACCAGGCAAGTGCCAGCCGCGGACGTAGGGACCGCAGCATCATGGAGCCGAGCCCGCTGCCCAAGGCGAGCCCGATCAGGAAGACCGCGAGGATGATGGAGAAGATGTAGACGGTCAGACCGAGAAGCATGCCGAGCAGGCGGGTCCACACCACTTCGGCGCCGAGCGCCGTGGCGCCGGAGAGGCCGATGGCGACGTAGATGGTCCAGCGTGGAATTCCGTCGTCGGATATTTCCGAAGCGTCACCGTCGTCGCCAGCAGGCTCCGGGATACTGGTAGCGGCGGGCGTCCGGGCGGCCAGGGCGAAGCTGCCCAGGGCGACCGCGACGTTGATCGCCGCGGCGGCGTACGTAGCGATCGCCATGTTGTACAGGCGCAGCAGGTAGAAGCCGGCGAGCAGACATCCGAAGACCGCGCCCGCCGTGTTTCCACCGTAGAGCAGTCCGTACCAGGACACGCCGTTCGGAGTGGACTTCAGCCAGCGAACGATGGCGGGCAGCGATGCGCCCATCAGAATCGTTGGCGGCAGCAGGCAAATCGCGGAAAGCAGGCCGCGTAACAGGAAGCCCGGCATCCCGTGCTCCGCGCCCGCGATGTAAGCCAGGTTCACCAGCGGCAGCAGCACCTGCACCAGGATGGCGGAAGCGGCGATGCCGAGTTCGAGGTAGGCATAGATGCGCAAGGGGTGCTGGCCGGAAAGCCGCAGGCGCGGGAACCATACGCTGCCGATGCACAGGCCGCCCATGAAGGTCGCGAGCAGAAAGCCGAGCGACACCGCGGTCGAGCCGATGGCCAGTTGAAGAAGCTGATACCAGACAGTCTCGTAGATGAGGGCGGAACACCCACTGCCGGCGAACAGCACGAGCAGCAGGGGAAGGTAACGCGTGACGTCGGCCGACGCCGCTTGGTTGGTTCGAGCCATAGGATGATGAATGCCTATCTTAGCGGGTCTGGTGCTCTAATAAATACCGTGGGGGGAGAACTCATGGACCAGGGAGCCAGGCAGGGCACGACGCGGCGCCAGATTCTAGGGGCACTCGGCAGCGTCGCGCTGGCCGCGGCGGCGCCAGCCTCCCCGCCGGAGGTGGACACGCGCGCGGTGGCGCGTAACGATGCAGCGCTCGAAAGTCTGCTGCCTGCACAGGTCACCGACCCGGCGAGCCCGCGGCTGGGCGGCGTGGCAGACGAATACCGTATGTTTTCCGCAGGGTCGGCGGGTGGGTTCGTCGAGACGGCGGCAGCGGCGTGGATTGCGCCGCAATCGAAGCATCACGCGGCGCCGGAACTGCTGGAACGGATTCGACATGCGGCGCAGTTCCTGGAGCGTTCGCAGAGCGCCGAGGGCAATATCGATCTGCTCTCCACCAACTTCAATTCACCTCCGGACACCGGCTTCGTGGTCCACAATGTGGGCACGGCGGCGGCGATCGCGAAGACTGTATGGCGCGGAAGAGATCCTGCGCGCGCTGCGGCCCTTCCTGGTGAAGGCAGCGGGTGGCATGAGCGTGGGCGGTATACATACGCCGAATC
Source organism: uncultured Solibacteraceae bacterium (assembly GCA_963792055.1). Lineage (GTDB taxonomy): Bacteria > Acidobacteriota > Terriglobia > Bryobacterales > Bryobacteraceae > Solibacter. Next base: position 28,609 of record CAWBUV010000005.1, read on the forward strand.
ATCGCTGGGTGGTTTCCTCGGCGCTGGCGCAGGTCAACGAACTGTTTCCGGATCCCGCATACACACGGCGCATCGCGCAGTGGCTGGCGGAGGGAATCGATATCGATGAGGACGGGCAGTTCATCGAACGCAGCACGATCACGTACAACACGGTGACCGATCGGGCATTCACGGTGCTGGCGGCGAAGTTGCAACGTCCGGAGCTGCTCGACCCGGTCCGGCGTAATTTGCACGCGATGTTGTACCTGCTTGCATCCCGATGGCGAAGTGGTGACCGAGGTTTCCAGGCGCCAGGATCAGTTCGTGCGCGGTACCATGGCCGGCTACTGGTTCCCATTGAGTTACGTGGCAATGCACGATGGCGACCGCCAGCTCGCCGGACTGGCTCGCCAGCTGGCGCCGGAAAGTGCGCGCCTCTCCACGCTGCTGGAATACCCGGAACTCGCCGGCCCTCTGCCGCCGGACGGCCCGCTGTCCGGAGGATTACGAAAAGTGGTTCGGGGCAGTCGGCCTGGCGCGCATACGGCGCGGGCGATGGGACGCGACCCTGGTCCTGAAAGATAGCAGCCGCTTCTTCAGCGCGCGAAATGGCGGCGCCGTGATCAACGCTGTCCGCTTCGCATCCTCTTTCTTCGGCAAAGGACAATTCGTCCCGGACGCTTGCGTGAAGGACGGCTCGAAGTACGTCTTTCGACAGTCGCTGAGCGCGCCGTACTACCAGCCCCTCACGCCTCCGCAGAAAGTGGATTACAGGAATTGGGCCGCGCTCAGAAGCCAGCGCCGCCAGTCGCAGGTGTGCAAGCTGGAGCAAATGGCGACGGTGACGGAGTATACGACGGGGTTTACGCTTCGCTTTCAGTCGAACGGGACGCCGGGCGTGCCGGTGGCGGTGGAAATCTCGTTGCGCGAAGGAGGCGAGTTGCAGGGATGCCGCCCGGCGCCGCACGTCGCGGACGGCTGGATTCTGGAAAAAGATTTCGCCACTTATCGGGCAGGCAGCGATACGGTGCGATTCGGCCCGGGAGCGGCCGGGCACTTACTCACACAATTGCGCGGCGCGGAGGCAAAACTGCCGGGGCAGAGTGTGTATCTGACGGGCTACACACCGTTCGACCAGACGCTGCGGTTCGAGTTTGCTTGAGGCGGATGCGATAATTCGGGAAGGTACGCCGTGACGCTTTACGTCAATACATTCTTCGAGAGGCGTGTGGAACAACTCTTTGACCTGGCAGGACGGGTGGAGGCGGCGTTCGCTGGGTAAAGGCGAACTATCCGGAAGCTGCGCCGGAGATCGGTGCCTGTCGAACGCTTCATGGCGTTCGTCTGATTCCTCTCGCGGATCTGGTTCGCATGAAACTTACTAGCTTCCGCGCGAAAGATGAAACCCACCTCAAGGACCTCGACGAGGCTGGCCTGATCACACCGCCAATCGAGGCCGGCTTATCGGAAACGCTCCGCGCGCGGCTCGCGCAGGTGCGGGCGCGGGAATAGCGGACAGGCCAGAGGCCCGTCCTACTGCTTCACCGCCGCCTCAATTGCCTCCAGTTCTCTTCCCGCCTCGCTCCATTTGCCTTGCGACGCGAATTCCCGGTAGCGCCGCAGATGATCGCGCACCTGCTGCAGACGCGCGTCTCCCGTAGGCGGCGGCCCTCCCGGCGGAGATGTGGTGGTGGTCGTATTGGCCTGGGTGATCAATTCCTGGGCGCCTGCACTGAGTTGGGCCAGAGCCTGATCGTACGTGTCCGCGTAGATCAACCGGTTGCCCACGGCGAGCACTACTTTCTTCAACTGCGGCATTCGCGCTTCCGTCGCCTGTATGTAGATCGGATCCACATAGAGGAACGTGTTGCCGATCGGGTAACACGAGCATCTGACCGCGCAGGACTTGCGATCCCTGCTGGTTCCAGAGCGAGAGGTCTTTGGAGATGGTCTGGTCCTGATTGATACGCGCGCCAATCTGCATGGGACCGAAAATCAGCTCCTGTTTGGAGAGTTGCAGCACCACCATTTCGCCCAGGTGTTCGCCGTCGCAGCGCGCCGCCATGACACCGATCAGGTTGTCCTTATTGCGCGGCGTGAAGGAGATAATCAGCAGAAACTCCGGCTTCTCCTCGCCGGGCAGCGAAGTGACGACATAGGTAGGAGTCACCGGTTCCGCGCCGCCAGCCTGCGCAGTGGTGTGGCGTGCCAGATCCCAGAGGTCCTCCTTGTTGTAGAAGGACTGCGGGTCCAGCATGTGGTAGGTCCGGTAAATTTCGGCCTGCACGCGGAAGAGAGTCTCCGGATAGCGCGCGTGACGCCGTAAATCGGCCGGCATCTTTCGATGCGCTTTGGAACAGGTCGGGGAACAGGCGCTGGTAGGCGGCAATGATGGGGTCGTCCGGGGCGAAGACGTACATATGCGTCTCGCCGTCATAGGCGTCGATCGTCGCCTTCACCGCGTTGCGGATATAGTTCATGCGACCCATGTCGGGGACGTCCACGCTGTGGGAGTACGGGTGCGCCTCGGAAGTCGTATAGCCGTCGATCATCCAGACCAGGCGGCCTTCGTCGGTGATCACCAGGTAGGGGTCGGGATCCCAGGCAAGGAAGCCGGCCAACTGGTTGAGTCGGTCGCTCACCTTGCGGTGAATCATCATCCGGCTGCGGTCTGTAAGGTAGCTGGTCAGCAGAATGTTCGGTTCGCCTTCATTGATCGCGGCGGCGAGGCGCATGCCGAAGCTGGAGACCGGAAATCCGCCCTTGCCTTCATATCGGGACGACACGTTGGCTTCGCCGCTCGGGTAATTGAACTCTTCGCGCGATGTATGGACGAACACGGGCTCATGCGTCACTTCTCCGTAGTAGAGCTCGGGGCGAGCCAGCTTGAGGGATTTGGTTTTCACTTCGGGCGGCGCGTTTTCGATCAGCAGAACCGGGAGCCCGTCAGGCGTGATCTGGCTGACGGGGGCGAGCACCACTCCATAGCCGTGGGTATATATGAACGCCGGGTTGATCCAGTTGGCCCGTGCCGCGGGGAGTTGCCGCAGATCGAGTTCGCGCGGCGTAAGCAGTGTCTGGCGATACTGACCGTCGATGATGTAACGGTCCACGTCCGTGTCCGCAAACACGTAATAAGGTCGCAGCGCCTGGATTTGCGTCACCGTGTCATGGAACGCACGTGTGTCCCACAAGCGGACGTTGTCGAGGATCGGCTTGTGAGCGGCCACATCGATAGGAGCTTCGGGGCGAGCCTTGAACTCGACTTCCTTAAACTCGGGTTCGATGCCGAACGCGCTCCGTGTGGCGTGTATGTGAGTCTGGATATACGGCCGCTGGAGCGAGATTTCGTTGGGCCGCACATACAGCGCGCTTACCAGCCGGGGTGCGGCGAAATCCACCACCAGGGCGAGGGCCATCAGACCGGCGAGGAACCAGCGCCCCATCCAGACGAATACGGCGGCGGCAAGGCATGCGAAGATCACCAGCCATTGCAGCGGAAGTCCGATGTTCTGGTCTACGTAATCGATGCCCACCAGAAAGCTGCCGTGCTCGTTGTAGACCATCTCAAAGCGGCCCAGGTAGAACTTGAGGGCGAAAGCCAGCAGGAGGACCACCATGGCGCCGCGCAGGAATCGCGATTCCAGCCCGCCTTCGAGTTTGAACAGACTGGGATCCAGTTCGCCCGAATCGCGCAGGAACGGCAGGCGGTGGCGCAACTGCCAGCCGCGAGCCGCCACCCAGTAGACCACGATGCAGGCGATACTGAGCGCCAGGACATATCCGCGGAGTAGCGAATAGAAGGGAAGATCGAACAGATAAAAGGATAACGGCTGGTTGAAGATTGCATCGTGCCACGCGCTGGTAGCCGCGGGCAGCCCGCGCGAACCGGCGAAGCGGACCACGGTCCAATTATCGATGGCCCCGGCAGCGATAAACCAGCCGAGCGCGAGTAGCGCGAGAGCGGAAAGCCGCGCATAGAGGGAATGCTCGCCCAGGCGGGTGCCGGCGAATTTGAGTGCGCGCGCGTGGGAAACCCATAGCGCGGCAAATGCCAGAAGGGTCGCAATGGCGACCGGAGCGATGCTGTAGTACAGCATGCTGAACCAGGTATTCAGTTGCCCCAATTCCTTCCACCACTCGATCTCGATGGCGTAGCCGGCAAACGACCGCACGCCGAACAAGAGGAGCAGCAAAAGAATCAGGAGTGTCACACGGGTCGCGGGCGAACGGCGGCCGGACGAAATTTCATACCGGGGCATCCCTTGAGGGTAGCACCGGGCAACAGCTCCGGCGGTCGGAGCGCATTACGGCCCCGCGATTCCGCAGTAAATAGTTGGACGGGTAAAGTCGCGCAGTGTTAGCCGGAGCACAGAGTTCACATCCGATTTACGCTCTGTTTAACGCAGCTTCGGTAATTTTGCATCGTCCATTCCTGGGAAAGCCGGAGGGCGGCAATGAACTGGTTACTCATCGGACTCATCAGTGGAATCACCGCGGCAGCGCAAACACCCGCGGAGACAGCGCAAAGCTTGAACACGCAGGGAAACCGCGTGTCCGAAGCCGGAAACTATAAGGAAGCGAAACGTCTATACCAGGAGTCCATACAGATCTGGCGCTCCCTCGGGCCGGCAATTCGATGGTCATACTGCCGGGACCCTGCTTAATCTTGCCGTGGCCCTGGCCGGCGACGGGAAGCGCCAGGAGGCCACAAAGGTCCTGGAGGAGGCGCTCGTCCTGCACCGGCGGGCGTTGGGTGTTACCCATCACCATACGCTCTCCAACATGAACCTGCTGGCCACCAATTACCTTATGTTGGGCGAACCGGATCGCGCCGAACCGCTGCTTAAGGAGGCGCTGCCCATCGAGCGCGAACTGTATCCCGCCGACATTCAGACCGCGCGCACTCTGGAAGGGCTTTCCAACCTGATGATCCGCCGCGGGCAGATCCACGAAGCCCTGGCGCCGGCCGAGGAGGCGCTCGAAATCGCGCTCCATGTGCCTCGCGAGGATAATGTCGAGCTTGGCCTCGCCTATACCAGTGTGGCGGAAGCGCACCGCGTCGCCGGCGCCTCCGGACCGTGCCCTGCCCCTGTACCGCAAGGCCCGCTGGCTCTACGAGAAGGGGCTCGGATCGGAGCATCCCCGGGTGGCCGGCCTGCTGAGTCAGGAGGGCCTCATCCTGCTGCAGGACGGCAAGCTATCGCTGGCCGAACAGGCTATGGTGCGCGGCGTGGACATCCTGCGGAAGACGTGTCCGGAATGCATCGTGGAGCGCGCAATCCTGGAGAGCAATCTCGGGCTTCTGCGCCTGAAACAGAAGCGCTACCGCGAGGCAGATGAGGCGCTGACCACCGCGGTGGAACTGCGTGAGAAGTTTACCCCCACACCGGGACCGGAACTTGCCGATGTCCTCCACCTCCTGGCGGTAGCACGAGAGAAGGAGCGCCTCTTCGATGATGCCGCCCGGCTGAATGCCCGGGTCGATATGATCCGCGGCTACCGCTAGCCCCTTCCTCATCCACATACTGCCCCGGGGCGCCCCGAGCTGGCGCCCGGTCCGGGGTCCCGGGGGTTTGCCCGGAGATCCATTGTCCTGCTAAACTTTAGACTTAGTCCAACGCTAGAGGATAATCATTGAAGTTCCGCCTAGTCCTGGGTACCGCCATACTGAACCTATGCGTCGTCGCCGCCTCCCCCTCCTTGGGTCCGGCGGATACGATTGTTGAAAATTACTGCACCGCTTCGCAAGCACAGGCTCAGAGCCCTCCAGGCCGCGTCGATGGATGTCGAGATCGACGCTTCGCTTCCGAAGCTGAAAAAGCACGGCCGCCTGCACGCGTTGCGGCGCATTTCGCCCCTGGGCCTGATCCGCTACGAAAAGGCGCAGTTCGAGGGCGACGGGCTGGTAAACAAGGAAATCATCTCGCGCTACCTGTCGGCCGAGGTGGAGGCCCAGAAGCAGCAGTCTCCCGCGCTTGCCGTCACCCCGCAGAACTACAAGTTCAAATATAAGGGCATCAATCGGAGTACAGGTCGCGACGTTTACGTTTTCGAAGTCACTCCCAGGCAGAAACGCGAGGGCCTGTTCAAGGGCGAAGTCTGGATCGATGCCACTACTTTTCTCAAAGTGCAGGAATCGGGCTACCTGGTGAAGAATCCTTCGATGTTTCTCAAGAAGGTGGCATTCATCAGGAAGTACGAAATCCGTGACGGCATCTCGGTACCGCGCCAGGTGCAGAGCGTTCGCGGATGTGCGGTTTGTCGGCAAAGCGGAATTAACCATCGATTTCAGCAATTTTTCCATCGAACCATTGAAACCAGGGTTGGCCGCCGAATTGGACGGCCAATAGATCGACCGCCAGCACCACGGGAGATTGCATGAGAACACTGTTTCTGAATCCGCCGTCCTTCGAAGGTTTCGATGGCGGCGCCAGTTCGCGCTGGCCGGCATCGCGCGAAATCGAATCGTACTGGTATCCGGTGTGGCTCTGCTACCCCGCGGGGATGCTGCCCGACAGCAAGGTTGTGGACGCGCCGCCGCATAAGATCTCGATCGAACAGACCGTCGAGATGGGCAAGGATTTCGAACTGCTCGTACTCTATACGTCCACTCCGGGTTTTCACGTTGACGTGAAAATGGCGGAGATGATGAAGGACGTCAACCCGAAGTTGAAGGTAGCCTTCGTCGGACCGCCGGTAACCACCGAACCGGATAAGACGCTGCTCGGCACCCGGGCAATCGATTTCGTAGTGCGCCGCGAGTTCGATCATCAGATCGTGGACTACGCCAAGGGCAAGTCGCTGGAAGAACTCCCCGGCGTGAGTTTCCGCAAGAACGGACATATCATCAACAATCCCGAAGGGCCGGCCATCGAAGATCTCGATTCCCTGCCCTGGGTGACCAAAGTTTATAAGCGCGATCTGGACATCACGCGCTACAACGTCCCCTTCCTGCTGAACCCGTTCGTTTCGCTGTACACGTCGCGCGGATGCCCGGCGCTCTGCACCTTCTGCCTGTGGCCGCAAACGCACTCCGGCCACCGCTGGCGGTTACGCTCGAACGACGACGTCGCCAATGAAGTCCGCTATGCGCTGGAACAGTTCCCCCAGATGAAGGAAATCTTCTTCGACGACGATACCTTCAACTACCGCAAGGATCGCACCATCGAGCTGTGCAAGAAACTCAAGCCGCTCAACTTTACCTGGTCCTGCACGTCGCGCGTCACAACTGATTACGACACCCTTAAGGCCATGAAAGAAGCCGGCTGCCGCCTGCTCATCGTGGGCTACGAATCGGGCGACCAGCAGATTCTGAAGAACATCAAGAAGGGCGCCACGGTGGACATGGCGGAGCGCTTTACGGCTAACTGTAAAAAGCTGGGGCTGAAGATCCACGGCGATTTTATCATCGGGCTGCCGGGCGAAACGCGAGAGAGCATTCGCAAGACCATCGATTTCGCCAAGCGGCTGGATAACGAGACCATTCAGGTTTCGATCGCACATCCGTACCCGGGCACCGAGTTCTACGACTACGTCAAGAAGAACAACCTCATCACCATCGATTCGATGACCGATGACACCGGGCACCAGCTTCCCAACGTGGTGTATCCGGGCCTCGATCGCGGTGAACTGGTGGAGTGGGTGGAGCGCTTCTACGGCGAGTATTTCTTCCGCCCGCGCGTGGTCTGGCGGATTATCCGGAAGGCTATCTTCAACTCGGACGAACGTCGCCGGCTCAGCAAGGAAGCGCGCGAATACATGGCCCTGCGTTCCAAGCGGAAGAAGTTCGTGGCGGACCACAAGGCTGCCAAGCCCTCGCCGGTTCCCGCCAACTCCGGGGATTAGCGCGCCGCGCATGAACCCCGAAGCGGCACGCCTCCGATGGAAGACTTGGATCTGTACGCTGATCGTTGTCTTCTCCAACGCGTTTGGTGATTTTTTCATGAAGCGGGGGCTGCCGGAATCGGCACAGCTCTCCACTCCTTTGGAATACGTGGTCGCGCTGTTCCAACCCTGGGTCGCTCTCGGCGTGGTGCTGCTGATTGTCTGGCAGATGTCGCGCATGGCGCTGTTGAGTTGGGCGGACCTGAGCTACGTGCTGCCCGTGACCAGCGTGGGATATGTGCTGGTCGCGCTGATCGGTAAAGTAATGCTCAATGAGGCCATCACAGGCAGGCGCTGGGCCGGGATCGTCCTGATCATGGCGGGCGTGGCGCTGGTGAGCTGTGGGAGCGCTCCTTCCACAACCCACCGCAAAGCGGCATCCGCCGGAGTATCCCGATGAAATGGGTGCTGGTGGCGCTGATGGTAGCCGCAACCACCGCCGGGGAAGTCTTGCAGGCCGCGGGCATGCGGCGCCACGGCGAAATCCACGACTTTCGTCCCGGAGCCATCGGCCGCGCACTGGCCGTGCTGGCGCGCAACCGCTTCGTCATCGGCTCCGTGGCCGCCATGGCGATCTCTTTTTTCGCCTTCATGAAGCTGCTCTCCATGACGGATCTCAGCTTCGCGGTGCCGGTCTCGGCGGTTACCTATGTGATGGAGACGGTATTGGCGAAATACCTTCTCAAAGAGCGGGTTAACGGGCTGCGCTGGGCGGGCGCCGCGCTCGTGATCTGCGGGGTGACGCTGGTATCTCTGTGATCTGGCTGGCCATTCCGGCGATTGCTGCGACCGTGTACTACTGCCTCGTGGCCATCGCCGCGGCGCGCTGGCGGCCTGCCCGTACGGCAACTGCCGCGCGTACCTGCGAGCCGCTTTCCATCCTCAAACCCGTTCACGGGCGCGACCCGCGCTTCTACGAAGCCATCCTGTCCCATGCCGTGCAGGACTACCCCGAATTCGAGATCCTCTTCGGCGTCAACACTCCCAATGATCCAGCGCTGCAGGATATCGAGCGCCTGCAGCGCGAATTTCCGGCGCTGCGCATTCAGGTCGCGATCATTCCCACTACAGCGCCGAATGCCAAGGTCGGAGTATTGGCGGAGCTCGCGCGGCGGGCGCGGCACACCGTCTTCCTGGTGAACGATAGCGACATTGTGGTGGAACCCGGGTATTTGCGCGCGGTGACCGCGCCGTTGGCCGACCCGGGCATAGGTATGGTGACGTGCCTGTATCGCGCGGGAGCAGAGTCCTGGGCCTCGCGCTTTGAAGCTCTGGGCATCGCCACCGAGTTCGCACCCAGCGTGATGGTGGCCCGCCTGCTTGGCATGGCCGATTTCGCCCTGGGCTCAACAATGGTCTTCCGCGCAAGCACCCTGGAGCGTATTGGCGGCTTCGCTGCAATCGCCAATTACCTGGCCGACGACTACCAGTTGGGCCGCCACATCGCGCAGCTCGGTTACCGCATCGAGTTCGCGCCGGTAGTGGTGGAGACCGACCTCGGCGGCGGATCCTGGGCGCAGACTTGGCGTCACCAGTTGCGCTGGTCGCGCACCATACGGGTGTCGCGTCCCTCGGGCTACTACGGCTATGTCGTCACCCATGCCACCCTGTGGGGCCTGGTGGCGCTCGCCGCGCATCAATGGGTGGCAGGCGCCGCCGCACTGTCGATTCGTATTCTGGCGGGCGTCTGGGTGGGCGCCGGGACTCTCGGCGATCGCAAGGTGCTGCGCGATTTCTGGCTGATTCCGTTCCGCGATCTGTTTGGGTTCGCGGTGTGGGCCGCCGGTATTTTCGGCGATACGGTGGAGTGGCGCGGACGCGAGCTCAAGCTGCGCTCCGACGGCCGCATCTGCGACGAGGGTTACGCCATCGAGAGCGCACCCCATTGACGACGGGGCCGCCAATCGCTAGTCTGTATTCAGACTCGCGGGTCTTGTTTACTTAAACCGCTTTCTTCATTCTTACTTTCCGGGCCGCGCGGGTCACAGGAGGCATTCGTGATCTTATTGTTGTTTGGGCCCCCGGGTTGTGGCAAGGGTACGCAGGCCGTCTATCTGGCGGAGCGCTTTCAGATCCCCGCGATCTCCACGGGGGAGATGTTCCGCGCGGAGTGCAAGGCCGGCACCGAGTTGGGCAAGGCCGCTTGCGCCATCCTGGCGCGCGGCGGGCTGGTAGGCGACGAACTGGTCAACGGAATCGTCGCCAACCGGATCGCGCCAGCCGGATTGCAAGGATGGCTTTCTGCTGGACGGCTATCCGCGCACGGTGCCCCAGGCGATCTGGTTTTCCGCCCTGGTACGCGAACGCGGGCTGCCCGAGCCGGTGGTGATTCACCTGGATGTGCCGGATGAGGCGCTGGTGACGAGGCTCACGGCGCGCCGCCAGTGTCCCCAGTGCCTGCACATTTACAATGCGATCCTGCAGCCGCCGCGGAAGTCGCCGGCGTCTGCGACGCCGACGGCACGGCGTTGATCACTCGCGAGGACGACCGCGAAGAAGTGGTGCGCCGCCGCCTCCGCGCCTACGATGAGTTGACCGGACCCATTCTGAAGTGGTTCGGCCCCTCGAAGTCGTGCGCAGCGTGGATGGCACGCGCCCGGCCGACGCCGTGGCGCTGGCCGTGGAACGCGCCGTCCTGGACGCCTATTGCGAGATCGCGCGCAAAGTAGACAAGCCAGCGGAGCGGCGGACGATTCCCCCGTTGTCCGTCGCTTCGGTGCCCCCTTCCGTACCTCTGCTATTCTTCCGGCAGGATTTGCAAGGATATGGCAGAATGGGGGGTTGGCACAACGCAGCGACTTGCGGAAAATCCCCGAAGGTAGCTAAAATCAACGCGTTCACAAAAATCCCAGGAGGAATCATGGCAGTTGAGCAGAAGGTGAAGCAGATTATTGTCGAGCAACTGGGCGTCGATGAGAGCCAGGTGGACAGCAACGCGTCCTTCGTGGACGACTTGGGCGCCGATTCGCTCGATATCGTCGAACTCGTAATGGCTTTTGAAGAAGCCTTCGAACTTGAGATCCCGGACGAAGATGCCGAGAAGATCACCACGGTCAAAGACGCGGTCGAATACATCGAAGGCAAGACGACCAAGAAATAAGTCGCTGGTCGGACCGGGGAGAAGAGTTTTGTCACGAAGAGTCGTAGTGACCGGCGTCGGATTGCTGACGCCGCTGGGGATTGGAACCGAAGAGTCCTGGGATGCCATCCTTGCTTCCAAGAGCGGCATCGCGGGGATTACGGCGTTTGACGCAACGGCCTTTTCCTGCAGGATCGCAGGAGAGGTCAAGGGTTTCGATCCGGGCAATTATATCGAGAAGAAAGAAATCAAGAAGATGGGGCGCTTTATCCAGTTCGCCATCGCGGCGGCGGAGTTCGCCCTGCAAGGACTCCGGGCTTGAAGGTGACGCCGGAAATCGCCGAGGAGGTCGGCGTCTACATCGGCAGCGGAATCGGCGGGTTCGAAGTGATCGAGCGCGAGCATCAGACGCTGCTGGAACACGGGCCGCGGCGGATTTCGCCGTTTTTCATTCCCGCGACGATCATCAATCTGGCATCCGGGTACGTGTCCATCAAGAGCGGCGCCAAGGGGCCGAATTCGGCCACCGCGACCGCCTGCACCACCAGCGCGCATTCGATCGGCGATTCGTTCCGCATGATTCAGCGCGGCGAAGCGGTGGCGATGATCTGCGGCGGCACCGAGGCGGCAGTCACGCCCATGGGCATCGGCGGGTTTGCGCGCGATGCGGGCGCTTTCCACGCGCAACGACGAGCCCCTCGCGGGCGTCGCGTCCGTGGGACAAGGATCGCGACGGCTTCGTGGTGGGCGAAGGCGCGGGGATTCTGGTGATCGAGGAACTGGAATTCGCCCAGGCGCGCGGCGCGAAGATTCTGGCCGAAGTGGTGGGTTACGGAATGAGCGCGGACGCGTTCCACGTGACCTCGCCGCCGGCCGATGGCGACGGGGCCTTCCGCGTCATGCGCAACGCCATGAAGGACGCCAGGTCTGGTACCCGGAGCAGATCGATTACATCAACGCGCACGGCACGTCCACCGATGTGGGCGACCGGGCCGAGACCATGGCGATCAAGCGTGCGTTCGGCGACCACGCCTATCAAGGTGGCGGTGAGTTCCACCAAGATCATGACCGGGCACCTGCTGGGCGGCGCGGGCGGACTCGAGGCCGGCATCACGGTGCTGGCCATTCGCGACCAGGTGGCGCCGCCGACAGTGAACTACGAGTGTCCCGATCCGGACTGCGATCTGGATTATGTTCCCAACCACGCGCGGCCGATGAAGATCGATCATGCGCTGTCCAACAGTTTCGGTTTCGGCGGCACCAACGGCTGCCTGATTTTCAAACGGTATGTCGGAATAGAAGCGGAATCGCTCCCATCCGAGCCGCCGCCGTAAGGGAGCATTGCGCTGGCGCGATTAACATAACTCTATGAAGATTCTGGTAGCGATCAAACAGGTTCCGGCCCGGGACTCGCAATTGAAGATCGCCTCCTCGGGCCACTGGATTGAGGAAGAGGATCTTACCTACGAGATCAACGAGCCGGATGCATATGCCCTGGAAGCGGGCCTGCAGTTGAAGGAGAAGCATGGCGGCGAAGTAGTGGCGTCTGTGCTTCGGACCCTCGCGCGCCGGGCAGACCATTCGGGAGGCGCTGGCAAAGGGCGCCGACCGGGCGCTGCACATCGAAGCCGAGGACCCCGGCGCATACGATCCGCTGGCGGCCGCGCGACTGATGGCGGCGGCGCTGCAGCGCCGAAGCGCCGGACCTGGTGCTGACCGGCCTGCAGAGCGACGATTTCGGCTATGGACAGACCGGTCCGATCCTGGCCGAATTGCTCGGCCTGCCGCACGCCACGCTGATCATGGAAGTGGAGAAGCACGAGGGCGGAATCCGCGTGAAGCGCGAGTTGGAGGACGGCTGGTTTCAGCACGTAGAGATGCCGCTGCCGGCGCTGCTTGACCATTCAATCCGGCATCAGCAAGCTGCGCTATGCGACCCTGATGGGGATCAAGAAGGCCAAGACGAAAGAAGTCAAACGCCTGTCACCCGCCGATCTTGGGCGGCGAGGGCCCCGCGGCCAGCATCCGGCTCGATCGCGTCTACCTGCCGGAACGCGCCAAGCAGACCCAACTCTTCGAGGGCAGCCCCAAGGAAGCCGCCGCGAAACTGGTGGAAAAACTCAAATTCGAGGCGCGCGTCATATGAGCATCCTGATCGTGATGGAACAGCGCGAGCGGCGCGTGGAACCGCATGTCGTTTGAGACCCTGGCCGCGGCCCAGCAGATGGCCGCGGAACTCCAGACCACGGCGAGCGCGGCCGTGCTGGGACAGGGCCTGGATGCGCTCGCCGGCGAACTGGCGGGCAAGCAGCTCGAGAAAATCTATGTGGTGGAGCACGAACTCCTCAAGGAGTACACGCCGGATGCCTACACTTCGGCGCTGCGCCAGCTACTGGCGCAGGTGAAGCCGGAGTACGTGCTGCTGCCGCACACCTACCAGGTCCGCGATTTTCTGCCCAAGCTGGCGACATCGCTGGGCACCGTCGCGGTAAGCGACGTGGTGGCGCATCGGGTGGACGCGGGCGCGCTGGTATTGGTGCGCCAATTGTTTCAGGGCAAGGTGAATTCCGACGTTCGGTTTACCGGCGCGGCTCCCCACTTCGCGTCCTTGCAGGCCGGGGCCTACCGGGCCGATCAGCTCGCCGAAGGCTCGGCGGCAGTCGAGAAGTTTGCGCCCGCGATCGCGGCGTCGGAGGTACGCACCAGGCCGCAGGAGCGCTTCCGGGAATCGGCGCGCGCGGTGGATTTGAGCGACGGCGGAACTGATCGTTTCGGTGGGCCGCGGCATCAAGGAAGCGGAAAATATCGCGCTGATCCAGGATCTGGCCAACGCGCTGGGCGCGGAACTGGCGGCATCCCGGCCCATCTGCGATGCCGGCTGGCTCCCCATGGAGCGCCAGGTGGGCAGTTCCGGCCAAACCGTCGGCCCGAAGATGTACATGGCGATCGGCATCTCCGGTGCGATTCAGCACCTCGTGGGGATGAAGGGATCGCGCATCATCGTAGCGATCAATAAGGACCCCAATGCTCCCATCTTCGAAGTGGCGGATTACGGCATTGTCGGCGATCTTTTCCAGGTCGTACCGGAACTGATCGAAGCCATCAAGCAGGCGAAATAGCGGCAACTCGGGCTAATTTGCGAAGTACTTTGTAAGATTGTGTAAATTGCGGCGTCAGTTTGACATCGCATCTCCATTCCGGCTATACTTTTCAATCCGCTCCGCAAAGCCCCCTTTTCAATGGCTGCAACTTTTGAGGGTGGCCCTGCGTCATATCCATCTGAACTAATTTGCAGCGCGCATTAATACAAAGAGACTATATGAAACCGAAGATGTCCCCCTACCGCAAGATTCTGGAGAAGAAAGCGGAGGAAGTTCGTCACAGCATGTCCGCCCAGAAAGCGGCGCAGGTGGTATCGCGTCTGGATATTCCGTCGGACGAAGGCGACCTGAGCCAGCAACATCACGAAGAGTGGATTTTCCTGAACCGCAACACCATCGACATGAAACTGTTGCGCGAGATTTCCGATGCCCTGCACCGCATGGACATCGGCCAGTACGGAGTGTGCCCGGAGTGCGAAGAGCCGATCTCGAGCAAGCGGCTGGACGCGGTGCCGTGGGCGCGCTATTGCGTGACCTGCCAGGAACAGATCGCCGCCCGGATTGCCGACGGCGAGGTGATTGACGAATTTCAGGAAGCCGGCCGATGACGCTGGTGGACCTGCGAAAGCTGGCGATCCGCAAACAATCCAAAATCCACTTCACGTTGCGGAACGGCATGGAGTGCGTGATCTCGGAGGATGGAATCGCCCGCGTGCCGGCCTTGAAATCCGTTCCGGATTTCGACCTGGAACGGGAATTGGCGGGCGCCACGGCGTTCCTCGTCGAGGGCGTAGTTCCGGCCGGAACGAAGAATCCGCAAAAACCCAAGCCGGTGCCATTCGGCCGCCAGGAACTGGCTGCCATGGTGGTGGATGCCCCCGGCGGCGCCGCAGTACACGACGAACACGACGACGAATAACCGCCTCTCCTCCCCGCCCTCTCTCAGTCCTGCCCCCGCACCCGCGGCTCAGGGGAACCCCCACGAGCTGCGAGTGAATAGTTGTACAATGAAAACGCCGTTCGTAACAACTGTTTTACTCACCCGCAAGGGTTTTTGGGGGATGGAATGGACAAACCGGCGCAAAATATCCAAGACAGCTTTCTTAAACAATGCCAGAAAGGACAAGATTGTCCTGACGATCTACTTGATGAGCGGCGTCAAGCTCTCCGGCCGAATCAAGAGCTTCGATAAGTACTCTCTGGTGCTGGAAACCAATAATCAGGAACAATTGATTTTCAAGCACGCCATCTCGACCGTGGTCACGCAGAAAGTCGCCGCACTCTTACGTGAGCAGTCAGCCGCCCGCTGTCGCGCACAGCGCTTCGGCAGGCAATGCTCCGGGACCACCGGTTCACGCGGACGCCACGGAGGCATAGAACGGCACCGAACGGCGCAACCGAGCGGGCCATCCTGGTCGGACTGGATTGGAAGACGCGCTCCAGCGCGGGGCGGACCAACGCTCTACAGGCCGAGGAGTCCCTGGAAGAATTGGCCGAACTCGCCGGCAGCGCCGGCGCGTTAGATCATTCAGCGCGCCATGCAGACGCGGACTGCCCCGGAAGCCGCCACGCTGATCGGCCGCGGCAAAGTGGACGAACTTGCGGCTGCCGTGAAAAGCGGCGATGCCGACGTCGTGATCTTCGATCAGGACCTGAGTCCCACGCAACAGCGCAACCTGGAAAAGGCCCTGGCCACCAAGGTCATCGACCGGACGCAACTCATCCTGGATATTTTCGCTTCGCGCGCCCGTACACGGGAAGGGCGCCTCCAGGTGGAACTGGCGCAGCTCAACTACATGCTGCCGCGCCTGGCCGGCCACGGCGTCGAGATGACCCGGCAGGGCGGCGGCATCGGCACCCGCGGCCCCGGCGAAACCCAGTTGGAGACCGACCGGCGGCGCATCGCCAAGCGCATCAAGACGGTGGAGGTGGAACTGGAGGGCGTACGCACCGGCCGCGCGTTGCATCGCCGCCGCCGCTCCGCCGTCCCGCTTGCCACCCTGGCGATGGCGGGCTACACCAACGCGGGAAAATCGACGCTGTTCAACCGGCTCACCCAGGCCGGGGTCCTGGCGGATGCGAAGATGTTCGCTACGCTCGACCCCACTGTGCGACCGCTGATTCTGCCTTCGCGCCGCCGCGTACTGGTGTCCGATACGGTGGGCTTCATCCGCAACCTGCCGACCACGCTGGTGAAGGCGTTTCGCGCCACCCTCGAGGAGGTCAACGAGGCGGCCCTGGTGCTGCACGTGGTGGATGTCTCTTCGCCGGCCGCGGCGGAGCATACCGCCACGTGCTGAAAGTGCTGGCCGAGATCGGCGCGGCGCAGGTTCCCCAGATCCTGGTGCTCAACAAGATCGATCGCCTGGATTCCGCCGAAGCCGATGCCGAGCCACGCTGCAGCGCCGCTTGCTGGGCGAGCGCCGGCGGGCACGCCGAAATGCGCGCCGTGGCGATTTCCGCGACTCACCGGGGCGGGCGTTCCCGCACTGCTCGCGGCTATCGACGAGGTTCTGCCCCTGGATCCGCTGGTGCGCACCCGGCTGGATCTGAGTGCCGGAGACGGCGCCACACTGGCCATGATCCACGAGTTTGGACGAGTGCTCTCCACGCGGTACGACGGTGATCGCGTAGTGGTGGAGGCGGAGGTCCCCGAATCCCTTGAGCGCCGCTTGATCGGGCGCTGAGCCGGCTCCGGCTATCCACAAGTCTGTGGAAAACTTTGTTGGAAAATCATCCCTATACTCGTGAAAGTATTGCAAAAGACAACACTTACGACGAATTGAACCATCCGGCAGCAATTCGCGCGATATCCTTGAATGGATTAGGTTTAGGTACCACAATGGCCATGGAACACTGGCGTTACGTCTGTGTGACAGTCACAGGATCGAGATATAGAGGATTTCCACAGGTAATAGGAGAAACCCGGGGACAGAACGGATGTTCCGTTTTTTTGCTGATTTACCGATTTGCGCGAGGTTGGCGCGGGGCTGGAACAGTTTGGTAGACTGAAAGTCTTCCCCACGTGGCGGCGTAGCTCAGCTGGTTAGAGCGACGGTCTCATAATCCGTAGGTCCGCGGTTCGAGTCCGCGCGCCGCCACCAAACCTGTACGATTCTCCGGCCCTCTTCTCTAACGTCACCTATAATACGAATATCGGTAAAGGGGATTACAACGGGTGAGACCCCACAGGGTAATTCGCCTCGCACTTCTATTCGGCTTGGGAGCGAGCGCGTGGGCCGCCCCACCGCAGGCCGGCCTCAAGATTGAAGTCTCGGTGGTGGACCAGAGCAAACTCGCCGTACCCGCGGTGCGTGTCGAGTTAAAGTGCGGTGAGTCTCCCGCGCTCGGCATTGACACCGACGCCACCGGCCGCGCCACATTTGCAGGACTGACTCCCTCCAAATGCCACCTTTCGATCGCTCAGAAGGGATTCGCCTCCGTCGAGCGCGACCTCGAACTGTTGGCAGGCCTCTCGCAGACTCTCGAAATCACGCTGGTTCCCACAGTGGAACGAACCCAGGTCGAGGTCAAAGGCGAGGGTAGCGCGGTGGAGCAGGGCTCCTCACCGGCGGCATCCGTGTCGGGCCAACTCGCCAAGGAAATGCCGAGCCGTCCGGCCACCGTCGCCGACGCTCTGCCGCTGGTTCCCGGCGTGGTTCGCGAACCCGGCGGCGCGCTGCGCATCTCCGATAGCCCGGAGAATCGCAGCGCCCTTATCGTCAATTCGACGGATGTCACCGACCCCGGCACGGGGCAGTTCGGCATCACCGTCCCAATGGACAGCGTCCAAACGATCAATGTCTACCAGACTGCGTTCTTGGCGGAATACGGACGCTTTACAGCGGGCCTGGTGTCGGTAGAAACCAAGCGCGGCGGCGACAAGTGGAAGTGGGAGTTGAACGATCCCTTCCCCGAGTTTCGTATCCGCAGCTGGCACCTGCGGGGACTCAAGACGGCTACACCACGACTCAACTTCGAAGGCCCCATCCTGCCGGGCAAACTCTACGTGGCCGAAGGCTTCGAATACCAGCTCCAGAAGACCGCGGTTTACACCTTACCCTTTCCGCGCAATCAGAAGACGGTGGAAGGCTTTAATTCCTTCACTCAGGTGGACTGGGTAGTCACGCCCAAACAACTCGTCACCGCCACGTTTCACATCGTGCCGCAACGGCTGGGCCACGTCAACATGAACTACTTCAATCCGGAAGAGACTTCGCCGGATGCCAGCACCCACAATTACACGGGGACGCTGGCGCATCGTATGACGCTCGGCGGCTCGCTGCTCGAGAGCACGTTTTCGGTGACCAGCTTTGACCTCGGTGTGTGGGGCCGTGGCCAGGAGGATCTGGAGATCGCTCCCGCCGGGAACAGCGGAAATTATTTTGCCCAGAAGCAGCGCTCCGCCGTGCGCCAGTCCGGGCTCAGCACGTTCAGCTTTGCGCCGCTGCACGGGTTGGGAACCCACCACTACAAGATCGGCCTCTATGTCGCTTCCAGTGAGGAAGACGGGCAGATTTCCGAGAATCCGGTGGATATTCTCAATGGCGCCGGAAAACTTACCCGGCGGATCACCTTTCCTCGCGATCGCCAGTTTGAGATCTCCGATACGGAGCTGAACTTCTTCGCGCAGGACCACTGGATCGTCGCCCCGTCATTCAGCCTGGATCTCGGAACACGTGTCGAATCGCAGGAGGTCTCCGGAGCCTTTCGCGTGGCGCCACGGGCGGGACTGGCGTGGAACCCGATACCCGGCCAAGGCACGACGGTGCGTGGAGGCTTCGGCTTCTTCTACGATCGCGTGCCCCTCAACGTCTACGTGTTCAATAAGTATCCGGACCAGTTGATCACATATTACGACGCGGACGGGAATATCTCGGCAGGGCCGTTCCTCTACCTGAATACTCTGGGCCAGGTGAAGGTCCGTCACCCGTTCGTTTTTCAGGAACCCATCGACGGCAACTTCTCGCCGCGAAGCATCAACTGGACTATGCAGGTAGAACAGCCGGTGGGCCGCTACCTGAAGCTGCGCACCGGATTCATGCAGAGCCTGTCCGACGGCCTGGTCATCCTCAACCCGGTAGCGCCCGACCCCGAGACCAACCTGGGAGCGCACCTACTCAGCGGCACCGGCGGATCCCGGTACCGCCAATTTGAACTGTCCGCGCGTCTTCGCGTCGGCGAAACCCGCGAGTTGATGTTTTCCTATATCCGCAGCAAGGGCCGGGGCGATTTGAACGACTTTGGCAGCTTTCTGGGTACATTCCCCTTCCCCATCGTGCGGCCCAACCAGTTTGGCGACTTGCCGGGGGACCTGCCCAACCGGTTCCTGACATGGGGGCTCGTGCAGCTTCCCTGGAAATTCCGCATCGCGCCGGTGATCGAATATCGCAGCGGCTTCCCATACCTCGTGACTAACGCCGCACAGGATTATGTGGGAATTCCCAATTCCACCCGGTTTCCCCGTTTTCTGTCGGTGGATTCCCGCATCTCCAAGGACTTCCAGGTACATCCGCAATACGCGGTCCGCCTTTCCGTAAGCGCTTTCAATCTGACCAACCACTTCAATCCGGAAGCGGTGCACTCCAACATGGCCGACCCGGTTTTCGGCTACTTCTTCGGTCATCGCGGGCGGCGCTTTACTCTGGACTTCGATGTTCTTTTCTGATTCGCCGGCGATTTGGCGCATGATGTAAGTAGCTCAAAACATTGCCGATACATACCAGCCGCGCGAGCTGGCGCAAATCTGGTGCAATGTTGGACGTTAAGGGACGACGTTTTTGGTGCTTAAGAGCTACAAAAAAGTGAACTTTAGGGCTACCGGGGGATAACCTTTCTGAGCCGGAAGTCGTCTTCTCGATGAACGCAAACACATAAGTGCACCCGGGCCGATAAAGCTTTGGAAGGATTACATGCAACCGACTCCGAGTAGTGTGCCCGCTCCAGACGGGCCTCAGGGACAGCCGAAACCAGGACCATCCGTAGTGCCGCCGAAGCAAATCCACGTGCCTCGAAGGCGCACGGGGATGTGGGGGATTCTCATCGCCGTACTGATGCTGGGTGCCGGCGCCGCCTACTACCTAAAAACCCAGAACGATGCCAAAGTTGCTGCCAAAGGCTCGTTGGTCTCGGTTTCCACCGCCGTGGTCGGGCTCGGCGATCTGACGCCACGGTACGCGTAAACGGGACCGTCAACGCACAGAATTTTGCAGCCCTGATGGCGCCGCGCATTCTCGGTAGCCGCTCTGGCCTGAACCGCGGCGGCGATATGCGGCGGCGGTGGCGGCGGCGCGCAAGGCGGTGGTGGGGGCGGCGGCGGTGGGGGCGGCCCGATGGGCGATTTCAGCCTGGTGCTGCTGAAACTGGCCAGTCCCGGAGTTCGCGTGAAGACCGGCGACGTGGTGGCGGAGTTCGATCCGCAGAATCAGTTCCAGCGCCTGGACGATTATAAAGACTCCGCGGTTCAACAGGAAAACATGGTCAAGAAGATGTTGGCCAACCTGGCAGCCGTGAAGGAAGCGCACGATCAGTCGGTCCGCTCGGCCAAAGCCGATTGGGACAAGGCCGTCCTCGATCTGAAGACCGCCGATGTGCGCAGCGCCATCGATGCGGAGAAGTTCAAACTGACGGTGGAGGAGAATGCCGCCAAGTACAAGCAACTGGTGGCGGAATCGGCGCTGGTGGACGAATCGCAGCGCGCCCAGATCCGTGCCAATGAGCTGAACCGCGATCAATCCAAGATCGAAGTCGCGCGCGCCGAAGCCAACGTGAAGAAGATGAGCGTGAAGGCGCCCATGGACGGCATCGTGGTGATGCAGAGCATCGTTCGCAACGGCGAATTCGGCCAGATTCGCGAAGGCGACCAGGTCGCGGCCGGCCAGCCTTTCGTGCAGATCGTGGACCCGAGTTCGATGGTGCTGAACGCCACCGTAAACCAGGTGGATGCGGAGAAACTGCGCCTCGGAATGAAGGCCACGATCCACATGGATGCGTACCCGGATATCGAACTGCCGGGCACGCTGGTCGGGATCGGCGCCATGGCCAAGGCCAGCACCTTCCGCGCCCGTTACGTGGGTGAGATTCCGGTCCGCATCAAGCTGGAAAAGACGGATCCGCGGGTGATTCCCGATCTCACGGGAAGCGCGGAAATCGTGCTCAACGCGGAACGCAACACCATGATGGCTCCGCGCTCGGCGGTCTTTGCGGAGGAGAGCGGTTCCTTCGTCTTCGTGCAGGGCCCCGAAGGCTGGATCAAGAAAAAGGTGGAGGTCGGGCCTGCCCAGTTTCACGATGGTCGCCATCCGCTCCGGACTTCAAAAAGGCGACGTAGTGGCGCTCCAGCGCCCCATGTAGCGCGCGCAGTTTCACCACAGGAAACGAAACATGCCATCGAAGGATCAAAGACCCAGCCAGCGGTTGGGTAAATCGAACCCGCGGAGAGTAAAGATCATCACCTGGACGATCGGTCTGGCCCTGTGCGGCGGCGGAGCTGTCGCGGCGTACCGCTACACCGGAACCACGGAAGTGGAAGTTCCCGTGGCTCGCGTGCGGCGCGGGGAATTCATCATCAGCGTGCGCACGCGCGGCGATATCAAGAGCGCCCGCTCGGTGATTCTGAAGGCGCCGCAGGTGCCCGGGCTGCGCATCGTCCACCTGGCCGAGTCCGGCCGTCCCGTGAAGAAGGGCGACGTGGTCGTGGAGTTCGACGGCTCTCAGCAGGACCAGAACGTCATCAGCCGTACCACTACCGTACGCGCTGCCGATGGCGACATCGTGCAGACGAAGGCGACGCAGAAGATCGACAACGAAGCCGACGCGATGAGCAAGATGTCGGGCGAGTACGATCTGGAGCGCTCCAAGCTCGACGCCAGCAAGGCGGAAGTGCTTTCGGCGATCGAAGGCGAGAAGAACCGGATTCAGGTCGGCGTGTCCGAAGGCTCGCTGCAAACCGTGAAGGCCTCGATCAATGCCCACCAGGTGGGCCAGCAGGCCGACCTGGGCCGCCTCAATCAGCGCAAAGACAAGGCGATCCGCGACCTCAAAACGGCGCAGGGCTATCTGGGCATGATGCAGCTTCGCGCGCCCAACGATGGCATCGTGAACGTGCTGCCCAACTTCCGCTCGCAAGGGTCGTTCGGCCAGTCGACACCGCCCTTCAAGGAAGGCGACAACGCCTGGACCGGCGCCGAGATCGCCGAAATTCCGGATCTTTCCGAAATGTACGTGGATCTCAAGCTGGAAGAGGTGGACCGCGGCAAGTTAAGACTGGGACAGGAAGTCCGGATTCGCGTGGACGCCATCCCGGATAAAGAATTCACCGCGAAGCTGGATTGGATCAGCCCCATCGCGGCGCTGGTTTTCAAAGGCGGATCCACCGCGGAAAAGACATTTCCCGCTCGCGCTACCATCACCAAACTGGATGAGCGGCTGCGCCCGGGTATGAGCGCATCCACTGAGATCATCATCGAGCGGCAACCCAATGCGCTGTTGATTCCGTCCCGCGCCAGCTTCGCAAAAGACGGCAAGCCGGCGGTCTTTGAGCAGGTGGGCAAAGCATTCGTCACACGCCAGATCGAAGTCGGCAAGCAGAACGACGACGATGTGATCGTGACCGGCGGATTGAAAGAAGGCGACGTCGTGACGCTGGAGAACCCGGCGGAATCGGCGAAGCGCGCCAAGAAGAAACTGTAAACATACCGGCTGCCGCCCCCGCTATTTTGGGGAGCGCCGGAGGAATCTCGATCTTCCATGAAAAAGGCAATATTTCGTACTTCCGATGTTGGCGATCCTGGTGGCCGGCGGCTGGTACGGCTACCGCTATTACAAGCAGATGCCGGAACGGCTGGACCTGATCCCGACCGCCAAGGTGCAGCGCGGCGATGTGGTGATCCGCGCGTTCTCGCGCGGCGAACTGCGCGCGGCGCGCACCGTGACGCTGACCGCTCCGAACCTGTTCGGCACCGTGCAGGTGACCGACCTGGCGCCGATGGGTTCGCTCGGCCAAAGAGAAGGACCTGATCGTCGAGTACGACGATAGCGAGCGCCAGAGCGCGCTGGAAGAGGCGCGGCTCTCCGTGCAGTCGGTGGACGAGCAGATCAAGAAGGCCAAGGCGGACCTGGCGATCACGCAGAGCCAGGACGAGGTGACGCTGCTGAAGACCCGGTACAACGTGCGCCGCGCCGAACTCGACGTGCAGCGCAACCCGATCATCGCGGAGATCGACGGCAAGAAGAACGTGCTCACGCTGGAACAGCAGAAGCGCGCGCTGCAACAGCTTGAGACCGACATCGCGGCTCGCCAGGAGCAGGCGGATTCGCAGCTCGCGGTATTTCAGGAACAGCGCAACCGCAGCCTGATCGATGTGCAGCGCGAGTTGCAGCGCATCGCGTTGTGCAAGACGCTGGCGCCGATCACCGGCCTGGTGGCCACCAAACAGAATCGCGCCGGAAACTTCAATTTCGGACAGCAGATGCCGGACATTCGCGAGGGCGACACGCTGCAGCCGGGAATGCCGGTGGCGGACATCCTGGACCTCTCCGAAGTGGAAGTCTGGGCCAAGGTCGGTGAACTGGATCGCGCCAATCTGAGGGAAGGCCAGGAGGCCACCCTGCAGCTCGATGCGATTCCGGATAAGCGCTTCGGCGGCAAGATCAAGGCGATGAGCGGCACGGCGACTTCTGACGTTTTCAGCGGCGACCCGTCCAAGAAGTTCGATGTGATCTTTTCGGTGGACATGCGGCAACTGTTGGCCGGCGTGGGTATGAAGCCCGCCGATATCGAGCGGATCATGGCCACGGCGGCAGCCAACGCCAAGAAGGGGATCAACGCTGGCGTCAATCCCTTCGCGCCGCCCGCCGGCTGAAGGCTGCGGGCGACGATGCGGGCGGTGGTCGCGGACGCCGCGGCGCGGGCGGCGGCGGACGGCGCAATCAGGACGGCGGTGCTCCGGGCGGAGCGGCTCCAGCGGGCCGCGGCACGGCCGGTGGAGACTCCCAGGGTCGCGGTCAGGGCGGCGCCGATTCACAGGGCCGTGGACAGGGACGCGGCGGTTTTGCCAGCCTCTCCGACGACGACCGCAAGAAGATGACCGATCTGCGCCAGAAGATGCAGGCCGCCACTCCGGAAGAGCGCGAAAAGCTGCAAAAGGAGATGTCGGACCTGATGGCCAAGGCGGGCATCACCCGGGCCAGGGCCGTGGACAGGGACGCGGCGCCGACGGTCAGGACGGTGCCGCGGGCGGACGGCAGGGCGGCGGTTTCGGAGGCTTTGGCGGCCAGGGACGCGGCGGCGCCGGAAGCTTCGCCGGCGTGGCGGATCCGATCGCGGCGATGTTGCGCCGCGGAACCAACGTCGACGGGTACACCGACGAAGACCGCAAGAACGCCAAGCTGCCTTTACCTCCCGAGGAGGATTCCCAGGTGCAGGTACTGCTTCGTCCCGGCCTGCTGGCCGATGTCGAGATTCAGGTCGAGAAGCTTCCCGACGTGATCCACGTCCCGGCGCAGGCCGTCTTTCAGAAAAACGGGCAGTATCTGGTCTATGTGCACACCAAGGACGGCAAGTTCGAGCCCCGGCCGGTGCAACTGGTCAAACAGAGCGAGTCGATGATGGTGATCGCAAGCGGCGTGACGGCGGGCGAAGTTGTCGCCATGGCCGATCCGACCGCCGACAAGAAAAAGAACGGCGAGAAGAAATCCTCGGCCGGCGCCGCCATGGGCGGCATGGGCGGGGGTAAATAGACATGGGACTCTCCAATATCGGTCCTGAATTATTGATGGGGATGGCCAGCCTCTTTGCGCACAAGCTGCGCAGCCTGCTGACCATGCTCGGGATGATCTTCGGTGTGGGCGCGGTGGTGGCCATGCTTTCGATCACCGCCGGCGCGCAGAAGGAGATGATGAGCTTCATCGACCAACTGGGCGTCAACAACATCATCGTGGAGGCGCACGAGTCGGTGGACCGCAACGAACTGCAGACCGTCCGCGCGGTTTCGCCGGGCCTTTCCTTCCGCGATTTCCGCGCCATCTCGGAAAACGTCTCCGGGCTGGTGGCGATTACGCCGCGCAAGCGCTTCAAGCCGCAGAAGCTGCTGCCCAAGACCAGCCAGGAGCAGCCGCAGCTCATCGGCGTCTACCCCAATTTCGTGGAGATCAACAGCCTGCGCCTGGTGGAGGGCCGGTTCTTCACCGAGGACGAGAACACCGCCTCGGCGCCGGTTTGCGTGCTCGGCGAGACCACCAAGGTCAATCTGCTGGGGTATGACAAAGCGGTCGGCAAGTACGTCAAAGTCAATGACACCTGGCTGCAGGTGATCGGCGTGCTGACTCCGCAGGCCACCAGCGATACGGATGTCGAAGGCGTGCAGGCGATGAACCGCAACAACCTGGTCATCTCGCCGCTCAATACCGTGATGCGCCGCTTTGAGGACAACACGAGCTACCTGAAGGACGAGATCGACGGCATTTATATGAAGGTCGGTCCGGGCGTGGATTCCATCGAGACGGCCAACGTGGTGCGCGCCATCCTGGCGGCCACTCACAAGGATGCGGGCGATTTTACGGTGGTGGTGCCCGGCCGGACTGCTCGAAGAGCGGCGCCGCACGTCGTTCATCTTCGAGATCGTCATGATTTGTATCGCGGGCATTTCGCTGCTGGTGGGCGGCATCGGCATCATGAACATCATGCTGGCCACGGTGCTGGAGCGGACCCGGGAAATCGGTATCCGGCGCGCTATCGGTGCACGCCAGGGCGACATCGTGCGTCAGTTCCTGACGGAGGCGGTGCTGATCTCGATCGTCGGCGGACTGATCGGCATCGCGTTCGGCTTTACGCTGTCGCGGGTGATCGCCACGGCGGCCGGCTGGTCGACGGTGGTGACCACGTCATCGATTGTGGTGGCGTTCGGCGTCTCGGTTTTTATTGGTTTGCTGTTCGGAATTTATCCGGCCGTACAGGCCGCGAAACTGGATCCCATTGAGGCCATTCGTTACGAGTAAGCATATGCTGTTGAGAACCTTTATTACAGGCATTCTCCTGGCGGCCGGCGCCTTTGCGCAGATGTCGTCGTTTCCCAAGCCGTCCTATTTCCGCGAGACCTTTTCCAAGACGCAGCCAAGGTCGAATTGAAAGACCCGGTGCGGCTGAAGGATTTCGTGGTCGGCGACAAGCTGGAACTGTCGCTCAAGAACTATCTGGCGCTGGTGATGGCGAACAATACCGACATCCAGATCCAGATGCTCGTCTGGAGACGCCGAAGAACGCGATCCAGCGCGCCTTCGGCACGTGGGATCCCCTGGCCCGCGCGCAGTTCACCTCGAACCGGACCACGACGCAATCCACCAGTGTTCGCGATGGACGGCCAGCCACGGGCTCGATCGGTTCGCTGTCGCAGCCGGCCCAGTTAACGTATTCGCAGACGCTGCCCACCGGAACCAACTACACGCGTGACCTATGCGGCGGGAAAGACCAGCACCACCAGTAGTAACGCGACGATTACAATCCGGCGCTATCGATCGACGCTGGCCTTTGTCGTCTCCCAGCCGTTGCTGCAGAATCGCGGCAATCTACGTCAACCAACTGGGCCTCATGACTGCGCGCAGCCGTCTGACGAGTCAGCGAGTACAGCCTGCGCGTTCCAACTGCTGAGTATGGTCGATGCCGCGGAGAACGCTTACTGGGACGTGGTCTCCGGCGCGCGAAACCCTGAAAGTCGCCGAGGGCGCCCGCGCCGTGTCCGCCGGAATTCCTCAAGCTGTCGCAGAAGCAGTTGGAACTGGGCGCGCTTTCGCCGCTGGATATCTATAATCCGCAGCAGCAGTTGGCCATGCCGAAGCTCACCGTGGCGCAGGCGAAATTCGGCCTGGCGCAAAAGGAAGACGACGCTGCGCAAGCAGATCGGCGCCGATCTGGATCCGCCATGCTCGCACGTTGCCGATCGTGCTGACCGAAACCGTCGAGATTCCCACCGAGACGACCGCGATCGATCGAGAGGAGGCCATTGGTGCCGGCGCTGGCTGAACCGGCCCGATCTCAAAGGGGCGGTCCAGAATCTGGACGTGGACGACCTCTCGATCAGGGCGGCCAGAAACGCGCCTGCTGCCCAATCTGTCGCTTGACCGGCAATTACACGATTAACGGACGCGGCGGCGTCTTCTGCCAGAAGACCAACGTGTTCAATGAGGGTGTTCCCACCCCGATCTGACCCGGTCCCCGGCGGGCTGGGCGATGCCCTTGAGCCAGATGTTCGGTTTCGGCTTCTCCGGGCTACCGGTTCGGGCGTGCGCCTGTCGCTGCCGATCGCGCAACCGTGCCGCTTCGGCCGATATGGCCGACGCGATCGTCGCAAGAAGCGGACGCGCTGAACGTCCGTACTACCGCAGCAGAGCATCCGCCTGAACATCCTGAACGCGATCACCAACCTGGAATCCAGTCGCGAATCGGTGAAGCTCGCTAAGATGGCCCGGGATTTCGCCCAGAAGAACCTGGACGCCGAGAACAAGAAGTACGAACTCGGCACCGGAAATTAACGCAGAACGTCATGCTGGCGCAAAACGCGCTCGGTGCAGGCGGAATCCAACGGTCGTCATCAATCAGATCGGGTTGCGCAAGAACCTGATCAACCTGTGCGTCACCAAAACCGGCGACACTGCTGGACGAGCGCGGCATCGTAATCCGCCTTAAACTTCCTCCTCGAAGGACCGGGGCAGGCTCCTCCGGTGCCCCAGCTTTCGGTACGTTCCGTCCCACAAGCGAACACCTCAGAATTCCCTCCTATCCGTCCTTCTGCCTGAAACGTCATATGTTACGCTGAGACGGCGATTGGCAGGCGCCGTGCCTTAAGGGCACGGGAACCCAAATGGATATACAACGCAAAGACGCCGGCAAGAAGCGACTGATCCGCCGGATCGTGATCGGAATCGTCCTGGTCGCGGCGGTCGCCGGAACCACGGTGGTGGTGAGCCGGCTGAAGCCCGCGGCGCCCTCGGTGGACCTGTCGGTGGTTTGGCGGGATACCGTCAAGCGCGGTCCCATGACGCGCGAAGTCCGCGGTCTGGGCACGCTGGTGCCGGAAGAGACCATGCTGATTCCAGCCACCACCGAAGGCAGGGTGCAGCGCATTCTGATCCGCCCCGGCACGCCGGTGAAGGCGGATTCGGTCGTCATGATTCTGACCAGCCAGGAGCTGGAAACCGACCTGCTGAACGCCGAATACGCCATGAAGGCCGCCGAGGCCGACTACGCCAATCTGAAGGTGACGCTGGCAGAAGCTGAATCTGGATATGCAGTCCACGGTGGCGCAGGTGGATGCCGACTACAACACCGCCAAGCTGCAGGGCGACCGCGACGCGGCGCTGGCCAAAGAAGGCCTGTTCAGCGAGGTGGATGCCAAGATCTCGGCGGTGAAGGCGGAGCAATTGGGCAGCCGCCTGCAACTCGAACAGAAGCGGATCTCCATCAACTCGCAGCGCCGAAGAGGCCCAGTTGGCGGCCGCCAAGGTGAAAGTGGACCAGTTGCGCGGCGCAGTTCAACCTGAAGAAGAGCCAGGTGGACCAGTTGAACGTGCGCGCCGGGTTCGACGGCATGCTGCAGCAGCTTCCCGACGCCCGTGGAAGTGGGCCAGAAGGTGGCGGCCGGCACGCCGCTGGGCAAGGTGGCGCAGCCTACCAAGCTGAAGGCCGAATTGAAGATCGCCGAAACACAGGTAAAAGATGTCGTAATCGGTCAACACGCGGTGATCGACACGCGTAATGGTCTGATTGAGGGCCGCGTTTCGCGCATCGATCCATCGATCCTGAACGGCACCGTGACCGTGGATGTGGCGTTGATCATGGGTAAGGACGCGCCGCCGCCGGGCGTGCTGCGGCCCGATCTGAGCGTGGACGGCACCATCGAACTGGAGCGGCTGAACGACGTGGTGTTCGTGGGCCGGCCGGTATTCGGGCAGCAGGACAGCACCGTTCAGCTCTTCAAGCTGGAGCCGGACGGGAAGTACGCGAACAAGGTCAAGGTGACGTTGGGCCGCAGCTCGGTGAACACCATCGAGATCAAGGACGGGCTGAAGGTGGGAGACCAGGTGATTCTCTCGGATATGTCGGCCTACGACAGTTACGACCGAATTAAGTTGAACTAACATTTCTCGACTTTCGTAAAAGGGGTAAATGACTATGGACAACGGCTCGCAACCGCTCATTCGACTGGACGCCGTGAGTAAGGTCTTCGTGACCGACGAAGTGGAGACTCACGCGCTGCAGAGCATTCACTTCGACGTGAAGAAAGGGGAATACCTGTCGATTTCCGGCCCGTCCGGCTGCGGAAAGTCGACCCTGCTGGCCATCCTCGGGCTGCTCGATACGCCGACGGACGGCACTTACTATTTGAACGGCAAGCCGGTGACCGGCCTGAAGCTGAGCGAGCGGGCGCGCATCCGCAACCGCGAGATCGGCTTCATCTTCCAGGCATTCAACCTGATCGGCGATCTTACCGTCTACGAGAACGTCGAACTGCCGCTGACTTACCGCGGCATGCCGGGCGCGGAGCGCAAGCGGCGCGTGCAGGAGGCGCTGGAGCGCGTCGGGATGTCGCACCGCATGAAGCACTACCCGTCGCAGCTCTCCGGCGGTCAGCAGCAGCGCGTGGCCGTGGCGCGCGCCTTGAGCGGCGATCCCCTGATCCTGCTTGCCGACGAGCCCACCGGTAACCTGGATTCGGCCAACGGCGAAGCGGTGATGAGCCTGCTGCGCGAATTGCACGCCGCCGGGTCCACCATCTGCATGGTGACGCACGATCCGCGCTATGCGGAATTTCGCGGACCGCCAGGTCCGGCTGTTCGACGGCCGGGTCGTGGAAGAAGAAAACATCGAATCGGCCAAGAACTAAGCCAGGCACTGGTGACCCGTGGGGCGGTGCGAATCGAGGGGGGCGATGACTGCAATGCTAAGGGGAACGTGTGTAATGCTGCTGGCGCTGGCCGCCGGCAGTTTGAATGCCACTGTTATCCGGACTCCGCGGGCGGAGTTTCGCGCCAGCTACTCTCTGGCTCCGAACGGGCGGGTGGTGGTTCAGAATCTCTACGGAGATGTGCAGATCACCGCTTGGGACCGCGACGAAGTGCTGGTGGAGGCCACTAAGCACTCCACCGATGCCAGCCGCCTGAACGATGCCCAGATCATGGTGGATACTTCGTCCGGACTGGTTTCGATCCGCACCCAGTACACCGGCGCGGATGCCGAACATCCGGCCAGCGTGGAGTACCACATCATGGTGCCGCGCGGCGCCAACCTGGAGAACGTCAAACTGGTCAACGGCGGGCTCTCCCTGAGCGGCATGACCGGTCCCGTGAAGGCATCCTCGGTGAACGGCAGCATCAAGGCGGAACGCATGGAAGGCCAGGTCGAACTCTCCACCGTAAACGGATTCCTGGAGGCCGGGTTCCAGCGGATCAGCAAGTGCAATCCGATCTCGTTGAGTTCGGTGAACGGGCCGATCAAGATTTCCCTGCCCCCGGGCGCGGGCGCCAACGTAAGCGCGCACAATCTCAGCGGCGGAATCGACGCCGATTTCGGACGCGCCTGGAGAGCGCCCGGGCGGCCACCGGTTGGAGGCCGCGGTCAACGGCGGCGGAACCCAGATTCGCGTGCACAACGTGAATGGCGGAATTTCCATTCACTCCACCTGGAACCGCCGCTCCTCGCGTCCGGCATCTTAACGCACTACACCGGACGCGTTAGTCCCATTGGTCCTGTCCTTCCCGGTACGCTTTCTGTTAACCTGACAGGCCATGCACTTTTCGGGGCAGGATTGCGGTAGGGGTTCGCCTGCTGGGTAAGTCCCCGGCCTTCACCGCCGTCGCCCTGCTCACCCTGGCGCTCGGTATGGGCGCCGCTACCGCCATTTTCAGCGTTGTGGATACGGTGCTGCTCAAGCCATTGCCTTTTCGCGACCCGGAGCGTCTGCTGGTGATTTGGGAGAAGAACTCCTCGCAAAACCGGTAACAATCTGTTCGTCGCGCCCGCCAATTTCCTGGCGTGGCGAGAGCAGAGCCACTCCGTGGAAATGGCGGCGATCCAAGATCTGAAGGTCAATCTCACCGGCGGGCCCAACGGACACATCGAGCCAGAGGAACTCAAGGGTGAGCGCGTTTCGGCCAGCCTGTTCCCGCTGCTTGGCGTGCAGGCGGCGGTGGGGCGCTGCTTCCGTCCGGAAGAGGATCTGCCGGGCCACACCAATGTGGTGCTGCTGAGCCACTCGTTATGGCAGCGCCGCTTCGGCGGCGACCCGGGCATTGCGGGCAAGACGATTCGCCTGCGCGACCAGCCCTACACGGTGGTGGGCGTCCTGCCGCCGGCGTTCGCCGTCATCGAGAGCGGCGTGGATGTATTTCTTCCCCTGGGCCTGAATTCCGGGCGATCCCCGCGCCGCTTACTATCGCTACCTGATAGTGATTGCCCGCCGCCGCGGCTCGCTCGAGCAGGTGCGAACTGAGCTGGATCCGACTGGGCGCGCAGATGGAGCAGGCGCTGCCGGCGCTCGATCAAGGCTGGCGGCCCTCGGTATTCGAGCTGGACGAAGAGTTGCTGGGCGGCGTGCGCCGCGACGTTATGGGTGCTCATGGCCGCCGTGGGATGCCTGCTGCTCATGGCGTGCGTCAACGTGGCCAACCTGCTGCTGGCGCGCGGCGCCGGCCGCCGCAAAGAGTTCGCGCTGCGAACCGCGCTGGGCGCGGGACGCGCGCGACATCGTGGCGCAGTTGCTCACGGAAAGCCTCCTGCTCGCCTTGGGCGGCGGCGCCCTGGGCCTGCTGCTGGCCACCGGCGCCGTCTACGTTCTGGCACACGCCGGGCCGGCCAGCGTGCCGCGATTGGCGCAGGCATCGCTCGATCTGCGGCTGTTCGCATTTGCCCTGGCAGTTTCCCTGGCAACCGGGATTCTGTTCGGCCTGGCGCCCGCAATTCATGGCCCGGGAAAAGCCTGACCACGGCTCTGAATGAAGGCGGCCGGGGCGGGACCGCCGGGCGCGCCGGACGCCGCCTGCGCAATATCCTGGTGGTTGCCGAGGTGGCGCTGGCGGTCGTGGTGCTGATCGGCGCCGGACTGCTGATGCGGAGCTTCATCCAGCTGCGCGCCGTGAACCCCGGCTTTCAGCCGGCGGGCCTGCTGACCGTCCGCGTTCCGCTGGGCGGCGGCCGTAATTCGCCTCCGTCGATCGCCGCATCGCATTCTTCCAGCAACTGTCGGAACACGTCGCCGCCCTGCCGGGCGTGCGCGCGGTAGGCGCGGTGAATGTCCTGCCCCTCACGGGCCTTGGGCCTGGGAGCGACATTTTCCGTAGAGGGGCGTCCCGTGCCGGGTGTCGGACCAGCGTCCGCAAGTGCTTTGGCGTTCGGTCACGCCCTCGTATTTCACACGTCATGGGGATTCCGCTTGTGTCGGGCCGGCCCCTGTCCGCTTCCGACACGGCGCAATCGCCGCCCGTGGTCTGGTGAACCAGACGCTGGCGCGGCGCTTTTGGCCCGGCGCAAATCGCCATCGGCGGCCGCATCGCCATCGATCAGGTGGCGGCAGGCCTCGCGGCCGAAATCGTGGGCGTGGTGGGCGATGTGAAGCCGGACCGAATGGATGGTGAGGACTGGCCGACCATTTACAGCCCGTATGCGCAGCGGTCCGTCGTCCGCCATGACGCTGGTCGTGCGCACCGCGGGGCCGCCCATGGCGCTGGCCGCGGCGCGTGACCCGTGAAGTGCACCTGCTCGACCCGGACCAGCCGGTGGCGGACGTGCGCACCATGGAAGACGTGGTGGACCTGGCCGTGGCCGGAGCGCGCTTCAACACCGCGCTGCTGGCCAGCTTCGCGGTGATTGCGTTCCTGCTGGCCGCCGTCGGCATCTACGGCGTGATCTCCTACGACGTCAGCCAGCGCACCCACGAAATCGGCATCCGCATGGCGCTGGGCGCGCAACCCGAAGACGTGCGCCGCATGATTCTGGGACAAGGCGCGCGCCTGGCCGTCTATGGAATTGTGGCCGGGCTGATCGGCGCCGGGCATATTGACGCGCTGGATGGGCACCATGCTGTTCGGGGTCGACCCGACGGATGCCTGGACATTCGCCGCGATTTCGATTTCACTGGCAGTGGTCGCGCTGGCGGCCAGCTATCTGCCCTCGCGCCGGGCAATGGCGCTCGATCCGGTGGCCGCGCTGCGGCACGAATAGGAAAACTCATGATCACACTGCGCAACATCGAGAAGTTTTACGAAGGCGGCTACGGCAGAAGCTATGTCCTGCGCCGCATCAACGTGGAAATCAAGGAAGGCGAGTTCGTCACCATCATGGGCCCGTCGGGCGCAGGAAAATCCACGCTGCTGAGCATTCTCGGAATGCTGGACGGCGCCTGGACCGGCGAGTTCGAGTTCCTGGACAACACGGTGCACCGGATGAAGCCCAAGGAGCGGGTGGAGCTGAACAAGAAGTACATCGGGTTCGTGTTCCAGAGCTACCACCTGATCGACAACCTGACGGTCTACGAGAACCTGGACATTCCGCTCTCTTACCGGAATGTCAAGGGCGCGAACGCGCCACCATGGTGTGCGACACGCTGGACCGCTTCCACATTGTGGGCAAGCGCGATCTGTATCCGAGCCAGCTTTCGGGCGGTCAGCAGCAACTGGTGGCGGTGGCGCGCGCGGTGATCGCCAATCCCAAGCTGATCCTGGCGGACGAGCCCACGGGCAATCTGCACTCCAGCCAGGGCAAGGAGATCATGGAGCTGTTCAAGAAGCTGAACGACGAGGGCACCACGATCGTGCAGGTGACGCACTCCGAGGACAACGCGGCCTACGGCAATCGCGTGATCCAACTGGCGGACGGCTGGGTGGTGAGCGGCGGCAGCGACGCGGGACAGAGCGCGCAGGTTTAGGCCCGCTTGACCTGCTTCACGCCCACCGCCATCACACCCGCGAGTGCCAGCCAGCTCAGCCAGCGGCAAAGGCGCAGTTCCCAGCCGCCATCGTAATCGAGCACCACGTCACAGGGTCCGCTCCGCCCCGGGCGCAGCCACATCAGGCCCAGGCCGTCTCTCCGCAACTCGCGCGGCTGGCCCTCCACCGTGGCATGCCACCCGGGGTGATACGAGACCTGCACGCTCAGTGACTGGCCCGGTGCGGCAGCCGTACGAATGTGGATGCGATTGCGGCCCTCCCACTGAAATTGCGTGCCGGGCATCGCGGGATTGTCGAGCGCCGCCACGTACTTCTCCACGTCCGAGATATCGTCCGGCGCCTTCGGCGCGCGCCGCACCAGCGAGGCTTCCGGCACCACGTGTGCCAGCCCGAACTCCCGCAGCGGTACGCGATACATGGTCACGCCTGATTCCTTCCAGAGCGCGGGCAGCACGCCATCGAACTTCTCCGGATGGGTGAACGGGCGCCAGTATTCCTGACTGTCTTTCCCACTGATCGCGACCACTCCGACACCGAACGCCTTGAGCCAGGTCAGCGTGAGATGCACGTCCTCCTTCACGTCGGGGGCGCCGAAGCCGATCGCCGTATCGGCTCTCTGCTGCACCTGGTTCGTCGCCATGGTGAAGGAGCCGCCGGTGAACTGCTGAATGTCCGTATACGTATTGGCCCACTGCGCCATCGAGCCAGGCATGAAGAAGCGCAGGTTTGGAAAGCTCTTCTGCGCCCAAGCCGCGGCGCGGTATTCCACCGTCGCTTTGATGTCGTGCGGTGCGGCGAACTCCTTCCCTTGCTTCCGGTGGCTCACCATCTGTTCGGCCGCCAGCGCGAGCACCACCAGCAGCAACGCGCGGCGAACCGAAGGCGTCAGGCGGCCGACCCACGGCCGCAGGCCGAACACCGAGGCCAGGCACAGCGCCATCTCCATTTCGAACTTGTAACGATTCGGCTGCGGCAGGAAGTGGCGGTGGAGCGCCAGTTGGATCAGCGGAATACTGCTGGTCAACCACGTAAGAAGCGCGAAAAAGCGCACACGCCAATCGTCCGTCCAGCGCCCTAGGAACTGCCAGAGCAGCGTCCAGCCTAGGATCACCACCGTCAGCGCCGTAATCGAGCCCAGCGTCCATCCCTCGCCATCGCTCGCCGCGTTGGCCTCGCGGATGGCGCGCATCAGCGAGGGCGAAAGAAACGGCGCGGCGATCGCCCAACCCCACGCACCGATGCCGGCGACCAGTAGCAGATTACCGGGCCACTCCTCGCGGCGCAACACGAAGAGCAGGCACACCGCGGCCAGCACGACCATCACCGGCCCGAACGCGCTCGCCAGTGCAGCCAGCGCGATACAAAGAGCCGCCGCGGCGCAATACACCGCCCTACGCGTTTGAATCGATCGCGCCAGGAAGAGAATCACCAGCGGCAAAAACGTCAGGGCCGCCAGGTGCGGCGCATCGTCCCACACCGCCACCACGTACAGGCGCCGTGAGTCGAAGAACTTGCCGAACTGGAAATCCCCATCGGGCGCCACGATCTGGGTCACCGACGTCAGCGAATAGAGCAGCGCGGCCAGGAAACTGTAGCCCGGTGCCCGCGTCAACCGCCACGCCATCAGGAACAGGGTGAAGGGTCCCAGGATATAAAACAGGCCCGTGACACTGTGAAACCCCACGGCGGGCGTAACGCCGCGCAGGGCGGCCACGGCCGCTGCCAGCGCGGGCACCAGAGGCGGATAAGTGGACTCGAACGGAATGCCGTTATCCCAAAAAGGCCACCAGGTGGCGTGAAACCAACTGCCGCCGGCGCGCGTGGCAAGCGCCGTCCAGAACCCGTGCATCGAACCCATGTACGTCGTCGACGCAAAGAACATCGCGCGGCACACGTACGCGTTGATCCACAGGATGACCAGCGCATAAAACGCGGGACGCAGCATCTCCTCCCACCGCAAAGCCGGAACACGGGAACGAATAGCTGCTTTCCGGTCTGGGAGGGCCGCGGTGCGCTGCATATCAGGAAAGCACCCAGTGTAATCCATGTGAAACGAAGATTCGGTTTTCCCTCGGCCTGCGCTACAATGGCCCTTCGATCATGCAGGTACTCCAGGCGGGGCAGCACAAGTTTATCTATCTCGAACTCCAGTCGGAGATGGTCGCCAGTATTGCGCGCCAGGCCGGGTTCGAAACCAAGGCTAAGGATTCGCCGCGAACCATCCAGCTCGATTTGAGCGCCCCCGTACGCGAAGGTCCCCTGTTGCTCTTCGATGCCGCCGATCCCTCTAACCTCGGCTGGTTCTCCCGCTGCCAGTTTTACGTGGACGGCCGCAACGGCAGCATCATGCAAACGCCCATGACGCTGGCCAACAAGCGCGAACGCGGCGGCAAGGCGCAGCTTCACGCCGTACGCCTCACCATCTGCAAGGAACTTCCCGCAACCTTCCGACTGCCCGGCAACCAGCCGCTCACCGAGCAGGTCTTCTATCACCTGTTCCTGAATTTTCTGACCGCGCTGCTAAAGAATGGCGTCGCCGTGTGCGGCGCCGGCTCCGTCCAGCCGCTGGCCGGACGCTCCGAAACAGTCGGCGCGCGCAATTAGCCGCGACTTACGCCACGCTCTGCGCGCGCTCCTTGGCCGCCTCCACCACCGCCTCGATTTCGCCGCGGTATTCCTGGAGCAGCTCCGGCGTGGTCGCTTCAAAGCGCATCACCAGCACAGGCTGCGTGTTCGACGCCCGCACCAGGCCCCAGCCATGCGGAAACAGCACGCGCACGCCATCCACATCTTCCGTCTGGATGCCGCGCGCGCAAGACAGCAATCGCCTCGCTGACCACCGCGAACTTCAGCTCGTCGGGACAATCGAACCGGATCTCGGGCGTGACTACGGTGGACGGCAGGTCGGCCAGTTGGTGCGAGAGCGGCCGGCCGGAATTGGCGACGATCTCCATCAGCCGGCAGGCCGAATACAGCGCGTCGTCGAAGCCGTACCAGCGGTCGGCGAAGAAGATGTGGCCGCTCATCTCGCCCGCCAGCTCGGCATGCGTCTCCTTCATCTTGGCCTTGATCAGCGAGTGGCCCGGTCTTCCACATGATGGCGTTGCCGCCGCGCGCCCTCAGATCGTCGTACATCGACTGCGAGCATTTCACTTCGCCGATGAACGTCGCGCCCGGCTTGCGCGTCAGGATCTCGCGGCCGTAGATGATCATCAACTGATCGCCCCAGACGATGGTCGCCGCGGTCGTCCACCGCGCCGATGCGGTCGGTGTCGCCATCGAAGGCGATGCCCAGGTCGGCCCCGGTCTCGCGCACCTTGGCGATCAGCGCCTGCAGATTCTCCGGCACCGTCGGGTCGGGATGGTGATTGGGAAAGCGGCCGTCCATCTCGAAGATACATTTCGGTGGCGTCCACGTTCAGGTTTTCCAGTATGCGGTGCATCACCGGACCGCCCGTGCCGTTGCCCGCGTCGAAGACCACGCGGATGCGGCGCGGGAACTGGAACTGCGCGGAGACCTCCTCCACGTACGGCGTCACCACGTCGGCCGTCGTCTCCGCTGCCTTCGCCGCTCAGCAGGTCGCCCGTCGTCGATCATGCGGCGGATCTCCTGGATCGCCGCGCCGTGAATCGTGGAAGCGCCGCACACCGTCTTGAAGCCGTTGAACTCGCTCGGATTGTGGCTGCCCGTGATCATCACGGCGCCATCGGTCTTCAGG
The DNA here is from genome assembly GCA_963792055.1 of uncultured Solibacteraceae bacterium. Classification (GTDB taxonomy): domain Bacteria; phylum Acidobacteriota; class Terriglobia; order Bryobacterales; family Bryobacteraceae; genus Solibacter. The sequence continues at coordinate 66,309 of CAWBUV010000005.1, forward strand.
TGGAAGACCGAATAGTAGAGCACCGGGGTGGGCACCACGCCCAGATCGATGACATCGCAGCCGCTCGCCTTCAGCCCGCGCATCAGCGCGTCGCGCAGGCGCGGCGAGCTCAGGCGGGTATCGCGACCCAGGCTGATTCGCTTGCCCTGGTGGCGCTGCATGTAGGTGCCGAAGGCGTGGCCGAGCTGCTCCACATCCGTGTCCAGCAATTCCACATCGGCGACGCCGCGGATGTCGTACTCTCGAAATATCGTGGGTTTGAACATGGGAGTTTCGTTCTCAATATACCGTGGCGCTAAGATAACGGTAGTAGTCGGGCACGCATGAAAACCGCCGAACGCCAGTTTACGACAATCAGCGGAGTCCCCGTCGAGCGGGTATACGGCCCGGGTGATTTTCAGAATCCCGAGCCCGGCGAGTTCCCCTACACGCGCGGCATCCACCGCGACATGTATCGCGGCAAGCTCTGGACCATGCGGCAGTTCTCCGGCTTCGCCACGCCGGAGGAAACCAACCGCCGCTACCACTACCTGCTGGCCCAGGGACAGACCGGCCTCTCGGTGGCGTTCGACCTGCCCACCCTGATGGGCTACGACGCCGACCACGCCTTGAGCGAAGGCGAAGTCGGCAAGTGCGGCGCGCCCATCTCTTCGCTCGAAGATATGGAGATCCTCTTCCGCGGCATTCCGCTGGGCGACGTCACCGTCTCCATGACCATCAACTCGCCGGCTTCGGTGCTCTGGGCCATGTACCTGGCGGTGGCCGAACAGCAGGGCGTACCGTGGGAGCGCCTCTCCGGCACCCTCCAGAACGACATCCTGAAGGAATACATCGCGCAGAAGGAGTACATCTTCCCGCCGCGCCCCTCCATGCGGCTGGTCACCGACACCATCGAATTCGGCGCGCGCCACACCCCCCGATTCAATCCCATTTCGATCAGCGGCTATCACATTCGCGAAGCCGGCTCCACCGCCGTGCAGGAACTCGCGTTCACCCTGCGCGACGGCATCGAGTACGTGGACTGGGCGCTCGAACGCGGCCTCGCCATCGACGAGTTCGCGCCGCGCCTCAGCTTCTTCTTCAACGCGCACAGCGATTTCTTCGAGGAGATCGCCAAGTATCGCGCCGCGCGCAAGATCTGGGCTTACGTGATGCGCGACCGCTACGGCGCGCGCAGCGAGCGCAGCCTCAAACTGCGCTTCCACGCGCAGACGGCCGGCTGCTCGCTCACCTGGCAGCAGCCCTACAACAACGTGGTCCGCACCGCCCTGCAGGCCATGGCCGCGGTGCTGGGCGGCGCGCAGTCGCTGCACACCAATTCGCTCGACGAAGCCTACGCCCTGCCCAGCGAGCACGCCGTCACCATCGCGCTGCGCACCCAGCAGGTGCTCGCCTACGAAAGCGGCGTCGCCCAGGCGGCCGATCCGCTGGGCGGCAGCTATTTCCTGGAAAGGCTGACGCTCGATACGGAGAGCGCCGCCAACGAATACATCCGCCGCATCGACGAAATGGGCGGCATGATCGCCGCCATCGAAGCCGGCTTCCCGCAGACCGAGATCGCCGCCGCCAGCTACCGCTACCAGCGCGAAGTCGAATCCGGCGAGCGCATCATCGTCGGCGTGAACCGCTTCCAGAGCGACGACCAGCCCATCGAACTGCTGCAGATCGACGAGACCAGCGCGCGCCACCAGACCGCCAAACTGGCGGCACTGCGCGCGCGGCGCGATAATGGCAAGGTGCAACGGACTCTGGACGCGTTGCGCCGCGCCGCCGAAGGCACGGACAACACCATGCCGTTCCTGCTCGACGCCGTGCGCGCCTATGCCACCCTGGGCGAGATCTGCGATGCGCTCCGCGGCGTCTTCGGCACCTACCAGGAGACTTCGCACATCTAAGCCATGCCACGACCGATTCGAGTACTGGTGGCCAAGCCCGGGCTGGACGGCCACGACCGCGGCGCCAAAGTCATCGCCCGCGCCCTGCGCGACGCCGGCATGGAGGTCATCTACACCGGCCTGCGGCAAACCCCGGAGATGATCGTCAATGCCGCCCTGCAGGAGGACGTGCAGGTGATCGGCCTCTCCATCCTCTCGGGCGCGCACAATGCCATCGTGCCCCGCGTGCTGGAACTGCTGCGCGAAAAGGACATGGCGGACGTGATGGTGATCGTGGGCGGGATCGTTCCCGACGAGGATGCCGCCGCGCTCAAACGCCAGGGCGTGGCCGCGGTCTTTCAGCCCGGCGCCTCGCTGGACGCCGTGGTCACCTTTGTGAACAGTGCGGTGCCCGCTTGAAGGTCAAATCCGTGCTACCTGGAATCAACGGTTTACGGACCGGCCTCCAGCCTTCTGCAGGCGGCGAAATTGAGTACATACGGCTCAAAATTCTGTGCCGACCCTTCACACCTGTAGCCTGCTACACTCGTTGTTGATTGCCCCGAAGATCCGCTAAAATAATGGCTTACCACCTTTGGAACCTCAACTGTATCTGTGGAATCGTTGTTAAAGTCTCGTCATCGTAACTGCGCAGAGTGGAAAGGTATGCTTGCATGAAGTTTTTCAGGCGGTCTACGTCTGGTCGTGATCCCGGCCTATTTCTTTGTGCTATCCATGTGCCCGGCGTTGGTCGCCCAGCAGCCGCCCGCGGGTCAACCACCCGCCCAGCAGCCGCAGCAACAGACGCCTCCCGCGACCCCGCCGAAGGCGAATCCCTTCGAAACTATTCCAACCGCGCCGCAGACCACTCCGCCTGCGACTCCGCCGGCCGCTCCGGCGGCGGCTCCTGCTGCCCGGCCAGGGCAGCAGCGCCCGCAGTTGGAAACGCCTAAGGAAGCGCCCGCACCCGCCGTAAATCCCGAACGGCCAGGTGATCGAAGCCTTTGAATTCCGCGGCGCCAAGCGCGTCCCCCAGGACACCCTGAAGGCGCTGATCATTTCCAAGCCGGGCGATGTCTACAACGAAGAAACGCTGCGCCGCGATTTCATGATCCTGTGGAACACCGGCCGCTTCGACGATATCCGCCTGGAAACCGAACCCGGCCGCAACGGCCTGATCGTCCGCTTCGTGGTCACCGAACGGCGCGTCATCCGCTCCATCGAATACCCGGGCGCCAAGAGCGTCACCGTTTCCGAAATCCTGGACCGCTTCAAGGAGCGCAAGGTCGGCCTTAGCGTGGAATCGCAGTACGACCCGAACAAGATTCAGCGCGCCTCCGTGGTCCTCAAGGAATTCCTGGCCGAGCGCGGCCGCCAGTACGCCACCGTGGATCCGCAGATCGAGCAGATTCCGCCCTCCTCCCTCAAGGTCTCCTTCATGGTGAATGAAGGGCCCAAGGTGAAGGTGGGCAACATCGACATCACGGGAAACACCGAGAAGGACGACCGCTGGGTCATCCGCAACATGAAGAACCTCAAGGGCATCGGCGTCCCGCACTCGATTCTCTTCGAGCGCCTCTTCCCCGCGACCTTCGACCGCGCCAAGCTCGAAGAAGACAAGGAGCGCATCCGCCAGGCCTATCAGGATGCCGGCTACTTCACGGCCAAGACCCTGGAAGAGACCGTGGACATCCAGCACCGCGGCGGCAAGGGCTGGCGGCTCCCGCTCATCAAGATGAACCAGCCCGGCATTTCGGCCGATATCACGCATTCCGGTGGAAGAAGGCAAGCTGTACCACCTGCGCAACATGAACTTCACCGGCGTGAAGCTGTTCCGCACGCCCGAAGTCCTCATGAAGCCGCTCTTCGGCATGACCACCGGCGACGTCTTCTCCACCGACAAGCTGCGCAAGGGCATCGAGAACATGCGCAAGCTCTACGGCAAGTTCGGGTATATCGATTTCGTTCCCGAGCCCGACTTCCATCCGGCAGAGGACGGCAGCGACCAGATCGATCTCACGCTGACCGCCGACGAAGGCAAGCAGTTCTTCATCCGGCGCATCGATTTCTCGGGCAACACCACCACGCGCGATAAGGTCATCCGCCGCGAAATTCTGCTCGACGAAGGCGACATGTTCAATACCGAGCTCTGGGACTACAGCGTCCTGCGCCTCAACCAGCTCGGCTATTTCGAAATGCTGAAGAAGGAAGAGGCCGCCGACATCAAGCGCAATCCGCAGTCCAATACGGTGGACATCACGCTCAAGGTGAAGGAGCGCGGCAAGAATTCGGTCGGCCTGAACGGCGGCGTCAGCGGCATCGCCGGCAGCTTCGTCGGATTCAACTACTCCACCAACAACTTCCTCGGACTGGGCGAGACGCTCTCGCTCGAAAGCCAGCTCGGCACGCGCATGCGCGATGTCAGCCTGGGCTTCACCGAGCCGTACTTCCTGGACCGCCCGCTGCAACTCGGGTTTCGTGGTCTACCTGCGCCGCTTCAACTTCGATCAGGGCCGCGAGGCTTCGATTCTGTCGGGCACCAACCTGATTCCGCTGTACAACCAGCTGGGTTCGCAGAACCTGCTGAACTACTCGCAGAACAGCCACGGCTTCTCCGTCTCGGCCACTTATCCTATCAAGCGCAGTTTCGCCCGCGTCGGCGTCACCTACGGCTTCGACATCTCCAACGTCGTGACCACCACCGATGCGGCCAAGGCCTACTTCCAGTACATCAATTTCAGCGGCGTCGCCGGACCGAATTCGCTGAGCGGCATCCGCACCAGCCACGTCGTTCCGTCCTATACCTACAACACGGTCAACCACCCGATCTCGCCCACCGCCGGACGCAGCCTGTTCATCTCCACCGATTTCGCGGGCAGCATCCTGGGCGGCAATATCAATACCATCCGCCCCTCGATCGACGTGAAGTATTTCAAGCAGGCGCCCTGGCATAAGAGCCACGTCCTGGCCTTCCACGCTCTGGGCTCGCTGATCACCGGCTACGGCGGCAAATTCATCGCGCCGTTCTCCCGCACTTACATCGGCGGCGAACAGGATGTCCGCGGCTTCGAGATCTGGGGCATCACGCCGATCGCGTATGTCGCCTCCAGCACCAGCGTCAACGTGTTGAACGACGATGGCAGCCGCGCGTACCCAGAAGATGATTCAGAACGGCGTGGTGACCAGCGTGCCGGTCACCATGACGGTCCCGAGTTACCAGCTCATCACGCCCGGCGGCGACACCCAGGTGGTTGCCAACTTCGAGTACCGCATTCCGATCGTCGGGCCGGTCACGATGGCGCTCTTCGGCGACGCCGGCATGAACCGGATTCTGCGTCCCAGCCAGCTCACCATGGAGCCCAGCCGCGTCAACGATCTGAACAACCAGTTCCCGCAGGCCGGGTTCGACGGCCGCGTGCTCATCGCGCCCGGACACGCAAAAGATCCGCGTATCCACCGGCATGGAGCTGCAGGTGATGCTGCCGGTGGTCAACGCGCCCTTCCGCCTGTATTGGGCCTACAACCCCTCGATCGTCCGAGAGTACCTGCAGCCGCCGATCGTGGCGGACCGCTCCGCCTTCCCGAACCAGAACACATTCCTCAATTCTGTGGCGCAGTTCGGTCAGGGGTATCCCTACATCGAAAAGCGGACGATGTTCCGTTTTACAATTGGCAGAACGTTCTAAGTCTAGTAGCGGCTTGGACGCGATATGGTAGTATTTTCACACTTAGGAGTTTTCAGCTTGAAGAAGAATTTTGTTGTTGTTCCCACTTTGGTTCTCGGCATGGCCGCGATGGCCCATGCCCAGACCCCGACCAAGGTGGCGATCATCCACGTGCAGAACGCCATTCTGCAGACCAAGGACGGGCAGAAGGCCGCCAGCGAATTGCAGGGCCGGTTTGCGCCCAAGAAGGCCGATCTGGATAAGAAACAGGCCGACATTGCCAGCTTGCAGGACCAGTTGCGCAAGGGCAGCGCCACCATGAGCGAAGATGCCAAAGCCAAGCTCATGCGCGACATCGATGCCAATAACAAGAGCTTGCAGCGCGATACCGAAGATGCCCAGGCCGATCTCGACCAGGAACAGGGCAAGATCATGCAGGAGTTGGGCGGCAAAGTGATGGCGGTCCTCGAGAAGTTCGCCACCGCCAACGGCTACGCTCTGGTGCTGGACGTCAGCAATCCGCAGACTCCCGTTTTGTGGGCGGCTTCGGCTATCGATATCACCTCCGATATTGTCAAACTGTACGATCAGGCCAATCCGGGTGGCGCCACAACCAGCGCTAAACCTGGAGCCGCTGGTACGGCTCCCGCCGTTACCAGAGCGCCGGCCGCCACGCCGCCCGCGCCTGCCCCGAAGAAGAAGTAACCTCAAGGGCGGAGTCCTCCCTCCGCCCTGACCTCCTATTCGGCGGTACAATGCGGGTAGGAGGTTTGCGATGCGGGGTCTAGCCGTCGTTCTTTCCTTGGCCTTGGCCAGTGGTGTCTACGGCCAGGCAATCCGCCGGAGCTTCGGCAGCGTCGTGTTCCCCGGCGGGACTTCCAGTACATCTCCAACCATTACCCGCAACTTCGGCAGCGTCGTCTTCCCTGGCGGCGTGGCCACTCCGCCCATCAACACCGGAGGTCCCAGTTTCGGCTTTACTCGCGGATCTACCGTATTTAACGGATTCAATGGCAGCTTCTTCCCATCCAATGGCGTGGTGAATTCCCGTAACGGACGCGGCCTTGGGGTGAATGGCCGCCGTGGCGGGGGTGGCGGGCGCAACAACAACGCGACTCCCTACGTGTATGCCTATCCGGTCTTCGTCGGCGGGGGATATGACGACTCCTATGCCATGCCGCAACCTGAGTTGCCCATGCAGCCTCCCCAGCAGCAGCAGCCGCAACAGCCCAACGTCACCGTAGTGTTCCCGCCGCAACAGCAGCAGCAGCGCGCCAATCCTACGATGATCCAGCCCGGGCCAGACGGCGATTACCCCATCATGCAGCGCCAGCAGGGCACGATCTACGAAGCGCCCCGGGACACCAATGATTCCGCCAACGGCGCCGATTCCGCCCACTACCTGGTGGCCTTCAAGGACCACACCATCTACTCGGCCGTCGCCTACTGGGTAGACGGTGAAACGCTGCACTACTTCACCACCGGCAACACCCACAATCAGGCGTCGATCTCCTTAATCGATCGCGAGCTCACCAACCGCCTGAATCGCGAACTGGGACTCGACTTCAAGCTGCCACCCGCGAAATAATCAATACCAATTGCACCACCCAAATGCGCCCTTCCACGCGCCGCCCCAATCGGAGCCGCGTCCGTGAGGGAGCGCGGGATGGTGCCTCCCCTACTCCCACTCAATCGTGCCCGGAGGCTTGTGCGTAAGATCGTAAAATACTCCCGCGATCCCTTCCACGTGCAATAACTCCGCCGAAATGCGCTCGCGCAATTCAGCCTTCATCAACACCGATTGCGCCGTCATCCCATCCACGGAATCCACCGGACGCAACACCACCGAATCCGGCGATTCCGACGAGCCCAGCGGAATCAGGATCACCGGGAACTGCCAGACCTCGCGATCGTATCCCGTCTCGTGCGTCAGCCGCCGCACGATTCCATCCGCCTTACGCAGCCGTTCCAGCCGCCCCGCCGTCAACGAACAGGCGCGCACTTGCATCGTCCCCACCGGCACCCGCGTCTCCACCGGCGCGATCACCCGGTTCACTCCCGGGATCTCGTTGATCAGCTCGGTCGCCCTCGCGTGATCCAGCGCGTCGATCGCCAGCACCGGCGCGTACGTGCGGGAGTCACCCTGTACGCCCACCGAATTCACCGGCACAATGTATCCCTCGGGAGTGTCGCGCAGCGGCGCGTCAAACTCCGAGCAGAGGCAGCGTATGGCAAGCCCCGGTCCCGGGAACGGATGCCGGTCCAACAATTCGCTTGCCAGCCCGATCTCCCGCCCTACCTCCCGGACCTCGTCCTTGTAGAAGGACTTGAGCGGTTCCACGATACGCCCCGCCTCCATCAGCTTCTGAATGCCGGCCACCCGGTTGTGATGCGTCTTGATCAGCGCAGCCTTGGCCGTCCCGCCGCTTTCGATCGTGTCCGGATAAATCGTACCCTGTCCCAGAATCCAGTTCTCGTCCAGCAGGCGCCGCGATTCGATAATTCGCTCCTGCACGCGCACGAACTCCTCGCCGATGATGTGCCGCTTCTGCTCAGGATCGGTTACACCGGCGAGCGCGGCCAGAAACTGTTCCTCCGCGTGCTCCACCGTGAGGTTGCCCATGCGCCGCACGAAATCCGTCTCGCCTTCGCGCATCAGGCCGGTGTCCACATATACGCCGCGTACCCTTTCGGCCCCCAGCGCCCGCGTACAGAGCGCGAAAGCCACACTCGAATCCACCCCGCCGCTCACAAAAAAGAAGACGCTGCGCGCGCCTACGCACTCGCGGATCTCCTCCTCCAATAGCGGCGCCCGGTGCCGCACGTCCCAGTCCTGTACGCATGCGCAGACGCGAAACGTAAAGTTGGCGAGATACTCCTTACCCCGCGCGGTGTGGACCACTTCCAGGTGGAACTGCACCGCGTAAAAGCCAAGCGCCGGCGCGGCAATCGCCGCCACCTCGCAAGTGTTGGTGCGCCCCGCGACGCTGAACCCCTCCGGCAAGCGCCCTACCACATCGCGATGACTCATCCAGACCTGTTGCGTACCCGCCAGCCCTGCAAACAACGGGTCCGCCGCATCATCTAGTTCGAGCGTAGCCAGGCCATATTCACCCTTCACTCCCTTGCGGACTTCTCCGCCGAGCAGGTACGCCATCAGTTGCTGCCCGTAGCAGATGCCGAGAACCGGCACGCCCAACTGGAAGATCGCCGGGTCCACCGTTGGACTCCCGGCGTCATACACACTACTCGGCCCGCCGGAAATGATGATGCCCCTCGCAGTTGAGAGTTCGGCCGCCGGCGTCTCGCTAGGGCGGACTTCCGCATACACTCCAAGGTCGCGGACCTTTCGAGCAATCAGGTGGCAATACTGCCCCCCTGCATCGAGGACGATAATCTGAGCTGTTGGGTTCAACTTTCGATGTTAGCAAGTCGGCCCGCACGTGGGGCAGGTTGCCAACTGTTGCCAACCTGCTGACCGATTGGCAATCGGTCAGGCGAGCGACGCTCGCCCAGGGTAAATAAGCGCACACGGCCGTTCTGGATCATGGGCGTTCCCTAAATCCGCCGAACACCATCCGGAATCGTAGTATTCGATGGGAACAACGCAAGAGAATACGGTGTCGAATAGGGGAGAAGAGGCCTCATGTCCTATGCTGACGGAGTGCCGCCGCCAACGCTTTGCCGTTGGTGGTTGCGGATTGCGGGCCGCCTGGCTCCGCCTGCTTTGCGGCAAGAGTGGCGCAAATGCTGGTACTCGCGCCTGGTGAACCTCTGCATTCTGGTCGACCGCGGCGAAGTCGCCGGCCGCGATCGGGCCGAATTGATGCTGCTGTGCACCGACGCAATGAGCAACGCGTTCTGGCTGCGCTTCAATCGCGCGGGCCTTCGGTATTGGGCCCAGGGGCCTCAGTTCGTGATGACAATGGCAGTGGCAGGCGGTCTGCTCCTGGCGTTGCTTTCGCGGGGCTTCCAGGCCACCCGTTCCATTATAGATGCGGCCATCGAATGGAATATCGAGCCCCGGCAGTTGCGTTACGATCCACGAGGCGATCTGGTAGTGGGCCACGTCGTCCCGCTCGTGCTCGCACTGGCAATCGGCGCTGCGTTGGTCGCGATCGGCCGTCTGTCGCTGGGGCGCTACGGTTGGCGCTACTGGACTTACCTGGCTGCAAAAATCGCCGCCGTCATCATTCTGGTCCCGTTGCTATGGATCGAAGGATCGCGGTGGTTGTGGAATCTTCTGACACCAGAGATCCTGAGAGTTTGGGTGGCCGGCTTCGCCGCTACACTGGCCTTCCTCGGCGGCTTCGGCATGGCCGCCATCTGGGTCTTCGACGATCAGCGCCGCCGCTGCCCGGAATGCCTGCGCCGCCTCTTGCGTCCGGTAACCATGGGTTCGTGGGGCAGCATGTTCGACCCCGTCACCACCGAGTTCCTCTGCGACGAAGGGCATGGAGCGCTGAGCCTCGCTGAAAGTGAGATCGGCGAAGGCGACCGCTGGGTATCGCTGGATTCCTCCTGGCGCGGATTCTAGCAGAGCCGCGAACGTGAGTGAGCGTTGTAAGGACTCACGCTTACCGCGCGCTGATCACTCCAGCCGTCTTCGTGCGAATGCTATACAGCGCACCTCCGGCGGTGACATAGAGCGTCTTTAAATCCGGTCCGCCAAACGCGCAGTTAGTAGCTTCATCCTTGGGAATCGCAATGAACTCGAGTAACTTGCCTTCCGGCGAGATGATGAAGAGCCCGCCTTTGTATTCGTCCGTCGTTTCGAATCGTGAAGCGCGGTTCAGACCGGCGGCGACATAGAAGCGCCCGTCCCGGTCCATTTTGAAGCCGTCCGGACCGCGCGCCGTGTGCCAGTCGAAAATCAACTTACGGCTCGACGGCTCTATGGAGCCATCCTTCTTCAGGTCGAAGCGCCAGATCTTACGTGCGCCACCCTCGGTATTGTTATTATTGTCGGCCACAAACAGATAGCGGTCGCCGGGGGAGACCAGAATTCCGTTCGGCCGCTCCACTTCGCTGCCGATGATTCTGGTGACCTTCCCGGGGGCATCGATGCGGTACACGCCTTCCACCTGCTTCCCCTGTCCGTCAAGAATCTCCATCGTGTCCCGTCTTCCATAACGTGGATCGGTGAAGTATAGGCGGCCTTTGGAATCGATCGAGACATCGTTGGGTGAATTGAACTTCTTGCCTTCGTAGTTATCGGCCAGCACCGTGACCGCTCCATCGCGCTCGATCCGAATCACCCGGCGGCTCTGCGACTCACAAACCACGACCCGTTTTTGCGGGTCCACCAGCGATCCGTTGGCCCCGGGCGAAGGGTCCTTGAAGGGTTCCACCTTGCCCTGTGAATCCATGCGGGAGACTTTGTTATTTCCGACGAAATACAGATAGCCGGCCGGATCCCAGGAGGGCCCTTCGCGCGCCACGCCCGCCGGCGTATCGACCACCAGTTTCAACTCGCCTTCCGTCACTCGTTGCTGGGCGGCAGCGGACACCGCCACGGTAAGCAGGATCAGAAATCTCATGCCGTCACTTCACCTCGACTGTATCGAGCGCACCCTTCTGCATCGCAATGCCGATGATCATCAATTCGAGATCCCCCGTGCCGTTATTCACGAACGAATGCGGTTCATTCAGCATGACCGGGATGCCATCGCCCTTGTGAATGGCGGCCTTCTCACCGTTCACCTTGGCCTCGCCATCGCCATTCAACACGTAGTAAATCTCCTCCATCCCGGGATGCCGGTGCATGCCGTCGGAAGCGCCGGGAGTCAGCAGCAGGTGGTCCATGTAAGACCAGTTGGTCAGGAAGACCGTCGGATCGAGTGCGCGCCGGTATCGTACCGTGCCCGTGCCGCCGTGGTAATTCTCGCGGGGACGCAGCAGCGTCTTGTCGAGCCGCATGGTCATGAATGCAGGAATCGGCTCCTTCGGCACGCCGACGCGCGGATCGTCCAGATTAAACGCGTCGTACTGTCCTTTCACCGACGCGACATTGATGTTCATGAACTCGACGGGCTTGTCGGTAGGATTGTAGATGGCGTGCGAATGCCCCATGCGGACCGGCGCGCCGACCGTGCCTTTCAGCAAGGACGTGTGCCCGTCGATGGTGAATTCCGCTTCGCCATCGAAGATGACAAACATCTCTTCGTTCTGATTGTGGAAGTGATGGCCCACACCGCCGCCGCCCGGCATCATCTGGCAGCGATGCACAAAGTTGAGGTTCGCCGTCATCGTATTGCCCGGAATGAGGGTCATGCATGCCATGTCGCCCACACTGCCGTGCGAGCGGCTCTTGCGATACTTGGCCGGATCGGTGTGTCCGATGCGTTGTGCCAGCGGCTGCGCCGGCATGAGCGGCATTGCCGCGACCAGCAACAAAGCTAAAGCGTGTTTCATGAATCCCTCCCGGCGAAGTTACGCTGCGCTCTGAAATTTCACCAGCATATTATCATTCCGGGCGGTAGAGTCAAGTCCAACGAGCTGATGCAGGGGCCTATTGACACGAGGGTTCGGGGTGATATCATCAAACACGCCAGCGCTGAAATACCAGGAAAGGAATTTGTCATGCAACGCAGATCCTTCATGAAGACGCTCGCCGTGGGAGCCGGCGCGTGCCTTACGCGGCCAAGGATCTCCGAGGCTGCGCTACCCAAGGCCAAGATCACCAAGGTCAATATCTACGACCCTCCCAATCCCAACCGGCTGTTCAATCAGAGCAACATGGTCGTGACGGTGGAAACCGATGCCGGCATCACGGGCATCGGCGAAGGCGGCGCGCGGGACACGCTCGAACAGTGCGCCGGCACGCTCATCGGCAAGAACCCCTTCCACATCGAAGCCATCTGGCAGGAGATGTACATCGCCTGGTTCTACCCGCCCGGCCGCGAGAAGACGCATGCGCAGGGCGCGCTGGACATGGCGCTGTGGGACATCAAGGGCAAGGCGCTCGGCCTGCCGCTGCACGAGTTGCTGGGCGGCTCGGTCCGCAATTTCTGCGAATGTTACGGCACCTCCGGCCTGCCCGCGGAGGTCCGTCCTGGAGGAACTCCCGTGGCGGCCGCGGCGGCGGCGGACGAGGCGGTGGCGGCCGCGGGCGGGGGCGGCATGAGCCTGAAGGACCGCGCCAAGGCCACCATGGATTCCGGATATCGCGGCTTCCGCGTGGATGCCTCCATCGGCGGCGCCATTCCCGACGGCGTCTTCAATACCCACGAGCGCGTGCGCCTGGTGGCGCAGGCCTGCAAGGAGATTCGCGAAGGCGTGGGGCACGGCGACTGGATGATCGACTTCCACCAGAAGTTCGATTTCGCCGACGCGCTGCGCTGCTGCCGCCTGATCGAAGAATACGAGCCCTACTTCGTGGAAGATCCGGTGCGCGACGAGCACTTCCTGCAGGACATTCCGAAACTGCGCCAGATGACCACCTGTCCGCTGACCGCCGGCGAGGAGTGGGGCAACCGGTGGGACTTCAACAAGCTGGTGGAGAATCACGATATCGACTACATCCGCGCCACGCTTCCCAACGTGGGCGGGATTACCGAGATGATGAAGGTCGCCGCGCTTGTGCGAGACGCACTCCGTAGGAATCGTGCCGCACTTCACCGGGCCGATTTCGACCGCCGCGCTGGTGGGCTGCCTCTCCACCTTCTCCGGTCCGGTGATCATGGAGTACAACTTCGGCGGCCGGCCGATTCCCTATCTGCCCGAATGCCTGGATTTCAAAGCCGGCAAGGCCTATACCAACGACCGGCCCGGCCTGGGCGTCACCGCCGACCTGAAGCAGTTGAAGCTGATCAGCTCGGTGGATCAACCGGGGCGCGCGAACCTCTATCGCCGTCCCGATGGCTCGCTGACGCACTGGTAGAAGAACCGACTCATATGAATCAATCGAAGCTACTAATCGCCGCCGCGCTGCTGAGTGCCGGTTGTTCCACCGCGCCGCCGCCGGCTCCTGAGAAATCCGCCGCTGCTCCCACGATCGGAAGCATACAGCGGCTGGACCCCGCGTTCGATGCGCTGGTGCCGAAGGACGCGCAAATCGAAAAGCTCGCGGGCGGATTCACGTTCATCGAAGGCCCGTTGTGGCGCCCGTCGAATGCTCTCTGGTTCAGCGACGTGGTGGGCAATGTCGTGCGCCAGTGGACTCCCGACGGAAAGGTGACGGAAATTCTGCGGCCGGGCGGCTATGACGGGAACAGCCTGCCGGCGGGCGGCTTCAACGGTCCCAACGGGATGACCGCGGACAAGGATGGCGCGGTACTGCTGTGCCAGCACGGCAATCGCCGCATTGTGCGCATCGACAAGGACATGAAGGTTACGACCCTGGTGGATAAGTTCGAAGGCAAGAAGTTCAACAGTCCCGAACGACCTGGTGTTCCGCTCCGACGGGTCGCTGTACTTTACCGATCCGCCCTATGGCCTGCCCAAGGGGGACGACGACCCGGCCAAGGAATTGAAGTTCAACGGCGTGTTCCGGCTGGCCAACGGCAAGCTGCAGGCGATTGTCAAAGACCTGACGCGGCCCAACGGGATCGCGCTGTCGCCCGACGAGAAGACGCTCTATGTCGCCAATTCCGATGAGGCACACAAAGTCTGGATGCGCTACGATCTGGCCGCGGACGGAACGGTCAGCAACGGCAAAGTCTTCGCCGATGTGACCGCGGAGAAGGAAGACGGGCTGCCCGACGGCATGAAGGTGGATTCGCAGGGCAATGTTTACGGCAGCGGCCCCGGCGGCATCTGGGTATTCTCTCCCGATGGCAAGCACCTGGGGACCATCAAGCCGCCCGAGACGCCGGCCAACTGCGGCTGGGGCGACGATGGCAAGAGCTCTCTACATCACAGCGCGCACCGGGCTGTACCGCATCAAGCTCGCCGTCGCCGGAGAGAAACTGGTTTATTAGTTGGTTGAGGAGAAGAGATGAAACGCAGAACATATTTGCAGGCAATGCTCGCCGCTGGCGCAGGCGCCGCGGCGGTTCGTGCAGCGGACTCCGCGCATCCCATCGTGTTGTACGTGGATATGTCGGTCGACCCGGCCAAGGAGAAAGAGATGCTGCACAACTTCGAGACCATCTTTCGTCCCGCCGCCGCCAAACAGCCGGGATACATCGATGTGAAGATGTTGAAGTTGCGTTCCACGCTGATGGGGAAGGCGCCGGCCGGCGTCAACTATCGATTCGCCCTGACGTATCAGAGCGAAGAACTGCGCCAGAAGTGGATCGCTTCGGCCGTTCACCAAAAAGTGTGGCCTACCATCGAGAATACGCTCTCGACGAAAGACTACACAGTGATGCTGTTTGACGTAGTCTGAGCTGAAAGGAGGAACGAATGAAGGCGCTTTGTCTGGCGGCCCTTCTGATGGCGCCGCTTGCGGCGCGCGAGCCCCTGGCGCAGCGCATCGTGCATACCGATCCATCGAAGTACCGGCCGTCCAAGGCGGTCCACGATGGCGCGGGCCAACTGGATTTCATGGCCTTGTTCGACGCGCATAGCCTCGACACCAATCTCTATTTTCTGCATCGCGGCGTGATTCAACCCAAGAGCGGAATTGGCGCCCACTTTCACAATCAGTGCGAGGAGATGTTCGTCATCTTTGACGGCGAGGCGCAATTCACCATCGACGGGCGGACTTCCCTGTTGAAGGGACCCGCGGGCGCGCCCTGCCGCATGGGCCACTCGCACGCGATCTACAACCCCACCGACAAGCCGGTGCAATGGATGAACATCAACGTCTCCGCCATGAAGGGCACCTACGACGCCTTCAATCTTGGCGATGCCCGGGTGGATGTGCCGCTCGATCCGATTCCGGTATTCATGACCATGCGACTGGACCGCGCGCTGCTTCGTCCCGTGAATGCACTGAACGGGGGCAAGGGCGCGGCGCAGTACCGGCGCGCGCTCGATCCTCCGGTGTTCAGCAGTCCGTGGGCCTACGTGGATCACCTGGTGCTTCCGCCCGGCGCTTCGAGCGGTCCGCACCTGCATCGGGAAGTGGCTGAGTTTTATTACGTGATGAACGGTGAGGGAGTGGTCTCGGTAGCGAACGAATCGGCTCCCATCCGCGCCGGCGATGCGATTCCACTCCAACTCGGAGACGTGCATGCTTTTGAGAACACCTCGAGCCAGCCTTTGGAATTCCTGATCGTGGGCGTTTCACGCGATAATACCCGCCGGGTGGACAATGTGGATGTCCAGGGCCCGCGACGCGCGGGAAATTGAGGCAATATGGCAAACTCTACCCGTCGCTCTGCGCTGGCGATTCTGGCTGGAGCCGCACTCGCGCCGTTTCCCAGCCGTGGGGCAAAGAAAGCTACCGCTTTCGCCCTCATCGGCGATCGCTATCACAACTCCGACTACATACGCATCGGCCTGACGCGGACCATCGCGCGCCAGGCGGGCGTCAGCGTGGATTTCACCGATGAGACTTCCCTGCTCAACGCGGAAACGCTGGATGGGTACAAGGCCCTCATCGTCTTGCGGGATGGCATGATCTGGCCGGATGGTTACGGCGGCGACGAGAGTTCCAACGCCGCCTGGGCGAATACCGGAAAGCCGAAAATGATATCGGATCCGCCCCTGCCGCAGACGAAGGCCCAGTCGCAATTCTGGATGAAGCCCGAACAGGGCAAGGCGGTGCGGCAGTTTGTGGAGGCGGGCGGCGCCGCCCTGTTCCTGCACAACACCACCCACGTCGGCCTCACAGACCCCGACTTCCGGCACGTACTGGGCGCGGCCTACGCAGGCCATCCGCCCATCCGCACTTTCAAAGTGAAGGTCACTAATTCTGACCACCCGATTACTCAGGGAGTCCGCGATTTCGTAGTGACTGATGAGCAGCACTACATGACTTACGACAAAGACCCCAAGTTTCTCTTTCTTCAGACGGTCAATGAAGACGGCCTCACGTACCAGACGTTCGGCGCCACCGCGCCGGGAGGCTGGTCGTACGATTACGGCAAGGGCCGCGTCTGCTACATGTCGCCCGGCCACATGCTCAGCGATCTTTGGAATCCGGAGTATGTCAAGTTACAATTGAACGCGATACGCTGGGTCATGCGCCAACCCGCAAAATGAAAAGGGCTAAGAAACTCAACGGAAGTCTGAGCCACCAGGCGTATCTGCTGATTCGCGATCGGATTCTCAGCGGCCAGATTCCGTTCGGGGCTTCGGTTTCGCGCCGCGAATTGTCGCGCGAGCTGGGCATGAGCACGCTGCCGGTTACGGAAGCGCTGCGCCGCCTGGAAAGCGAGAAGTTGATCGAGGCCGTCCCGCGGGTAGGAACCGTAGTGCGGGTGCCTACGCGTCAGGACGTGCTCGGGTTTTACGTCGTGCGCGAGGCCCTGGAGAGCCAGGCGGCCAGGCTGTTCGCGGAGAAGGCAACCTTCGCGGACCGTCAGAAGCTGTTGCAATCGGCGCGAAACCTCGATGCCACCTACAACACCTGCGCGGCTTCGCCGGGAGCTACCGAGCGCCAGTTGTTCGGGCTGCGCAACCAGCACATGGATTTTCATTTGGAACTGGCCGCTGGAACGCGCTGTCCGCTGCTGTATGAGGCCATCGAGAAGAACCAGATCCTGATCTTCAACTGGTTTTTCGATCAGTTATTCGGGTACCCGGGCCTGCCGAATAACTGGCATGTCGATCTGGCTACAGTTCTCGAGCGGACCGATCCCGATGAGGCCGATCGAGCCATGCGAAAGCACGTCCGGTTCCGCATGGACGAGCTACTGGTGCGGCTGGAGCCGTACTTCAACCTGAATAGCCAGAACCTGGCGAACGCGATCAATGGAAGCAGGCAGGCCAGGAAACCGGTCGCGCTATAGCTCCCGGACCGCGCCGCGCGCCGCACTGGTAGCCATCGCCGCGTATGCCCGCAATGCCTTCGACACCGCGCGCTGACGCGACACCGGCTTCCACGCCGCCGCACCGCGCGATTCCATAGCCGAACGCCGCCGAGCCAATTCCGCATCGCTCACGTCCAGGCGTATGCCGCGCTTCGGAATATCGATCTCGATGAGGTCGCCATCTTCCACCAGTGCGAGCGCACCGCCCTCGGCCGCTTCAGGCGACACGTGACCGATCGAGAGGCCGGAACTTCCCCCCGAGAACCGCCCGTCCGTGACCAGCGCGCACGCCTTCCCAAGGCCCTTGGATTTCAGGTAGCTGGTGGGATACAACATCTCCTGCATGCCGGGTCCTCCCTTCGGCCCTTCGTAGCGGATCACCACGATTTCGCCGGGCAGGACACGATCGCCGAGAATGCCCTCCACGGCATCGTCCTGGCTTTCGAAGATGTGCGCAGGTCCTGTGAAGGTGAGGCTCGCGGCGTCCACACCCGCCGTCTTCACGATGCAGCCATCCACGGCGATATTCCCGTACAGCACAGCCAGGCCGCCGTCTTTGCTGAACGCGTGTTCCACGTCGCGGATCGCGCCGTCGGCGCGGTCCAGGTCGAGGCTCGAATAGCGGCGGCTCTGGCTGAACGGCTCCGTGGTGCGGACACCGCCGGGAGCGGCGCGATAGAATTCCCGCACCGCCTCCGCCGCGCCGTTCCGCACATCCCACTCTTCGATGGCGTCGCCCAAAGTCGCCGCGTGCACGGTGCGTGCGCTGCGATGCAGCAGACCGCCCCGATCCAGTTCCGCCAGAATGCCGAAGACGCCGCCCGCGCGGTGGACGTCCTCCACGTGGACGGTGGGCGATGAGGGCGCCACTTTGCAGAGATGCGGTACGCGCCGCGAGAGGCGGTCCATATCGCGCATGGTGAAGGGCACTTCCGCCTCGTGCGCGGCAGCCAGCAGATGCAGGACTGTATTGGTAGACCCGCCCATCGCAATGTCGAGCGCCATGGCATTCTCGAAGGCATCGAACGTCGCGATTCCGCGTGGCAGGATGCCGGCCTCGTCCTGCTCGTAGAAACGGCGCGCCAGATCCACAATGCGGCGCCCGGCCTCTGCGAACAGGCGCTTGCGATCGGCATGGGTGGCCACAATGGTGCCGTTACCGGGCAGCGCGAGGCCAAGCGCCTCCGTGAGACAGTTCATCGAGTTGGCGGTGAACATGCCCGAGCAACTGCCGCAGGTCGGGCACGCGGAGCGTTCCATCTGGCCGGAGAACTCGTCGGAGACGCGCGGATCGGCGGCGGCGATCATCGCATCCACCAGGTCCACCGAGCGCACCAGGTCGCCCTGCTGCACCTTGCCAGCCTCCATTGGCCCGCCGGAAACGAAGATCGCCGGGATATTGAGCCGCAGCGCTGCCATGAGCATGCCGGGCGTAATCTTGTCGCAATTGGAGATGCAGACCAGAGCGTCGGCGCAGTGGGCGTTCGCCATGTACTCGACGCTGTCGGCGATCAGTTCGCGGGAAGGCAGGCTGTACAACATGCCGCCGTGCCCCATCGCGATACCGTCGTCCACGGCGATGGTGTTGAACTCCTTGGCGACGCCGCCGGCCTGTTCAATTTCCGCGGCAACGAGCTGTCCGAGATCCTTCAGATGGACGTGTCCGGGTACGAACTGGGTAAAGGAATTGGCCACGGCGACGATCGGCTTGCCGAAGTCCCCATCCTTCATTCCGGTGGCGCGCCACAAGCTGCGCGCGCCGGCCATGTTGCGGCCGTGAGTGGTAGTGCGAGAGCGATAAACAGGCATGTCGGGTATCTTTTTTAACAATAGCAGGGGGTCGGGTTGGCGGCTAGCGTGCAGTTCAATCGTCGTCTGAGAAGTTATTACCGCATGCAAGGGGTATGAGATGCGTTTATCAAAAAATGACCCTGACCGCGTCTCTTCTGCATCGCCCTACATCAGTTGATCGATCGTGATTTCAGACTCGTTATAAACCCTGTTTAAGGAGAGGTGAGTGGGGAAGAATCTTCGGTTTGTGTTTCGGATCACAGTACTGGCGGGCCTGATCTGCGCTACCTCGCTGGTTGCCGGAGCGAGCCAGCTATTTACCGTGGAGACGCCGTCCGGGAATGGAACGGGCATCTGTTTCGATCCATCCACAGGCTGTAGCCTGGCAGGTCTTTTGGGCAGCGACACGGCTCTCAACTCCGGCGGAAGATACACGAACTCCATCCAATTTGGCCAGACCGGAGAACTGCAGCCTGGCGCAAATATCTTCGCACATATAACCGCGGGGCTGACCCCGGAAACCGTGATTCTCATGTATTCGGTCGACGGCCTTCACGGCGGTAACGCGTGGTTGCAAGAGTTCTCGGCACTACTCAAACCTGGAGACAAAGGAGAGCTGCAAACATATCTCGGCTCGACGCTCGGCGCTAAGACTACGCTGCTGTCCACCCAGGAGCTGATCACGAATGGCCGCACGACTTCCTCCGGCATGTTCGATTTTGGCTCCGGTTCGTACGCGCTCACAGCGGTACTTACGCTGAATCTAAAACCCGGTCAGGCTGCCCCCGACTACTCCGGTATGCTGGAAGATCCGAGCGGCTTCTACTACGGAACCCTCACAGTCAGGACGGAGGCCGCGGAACCTACAACCTTTCTCCTCCTGTTTACAGGAATACTTGGCTCGCTTGGTGTGAAGCATTTACTCGGTTCGCAGAGCGATCGCGGGGTCTACGTGGGCAGCGCGGCGAGCCGGCAGCCAGACCGCAATCAGAGATACGAGGGTGAGGACGGCCGGCACGGCGATGAAGACCGCCAGGTCTCTTGGCTTCACGCCGAATAAGAACGTCGCCAGCAAGCGGCTCAGCCCAAGCGCCGAGACCACGCCGATCACGACTCCCACCAGCGCCAGGCACATGCCCTGCCCGACCACCATCTTGAGCACGTGGCTGCTGCCTGCTCCCAGCGCCATGCGGATACCAATCTCCTGCGTCCGCTGCCGCACGGAGTACGCCATCAAACCGTAGACACCGAGCGAGGCGAGGAACAGCGCCGCGGCGCCGAATACGGTCATCAGCAGCATGTTGAAGCGCTGCCGCGAGGTGGAACGGGAGATGACTTCGTCCATGGTGCGCACGTCGGAGACCGGCAGGCCGCTCGCCTGGCGCAATTGCTCCTGGATGGCCGAACTCAGCGTGAAGGGATTGACGCGCGTGCGAATCACCCATTTTAAAGGCGTGATGCGTACGTTCAGCGCATTGAGCGCGTCCGGCACCTGCGCGTTGGGAACGTACATGGTCGGGCCGGGATCGTTATCGAGTCCGCCGCCGCGCACATCGCCGACGATGCCGACGATCTGCCGCGGCGTTTCGGCCGCCAGTTCCGTCATGATTCCCTTGCCGATCCAGATTTTGTCGGTGAGCGGATCGCCTTTGGGCCAGAACCTTTTTGCCATCGCTTGATTGATCACCACCACCGGGGCGCCGGCGCCATCGTCGCGCTCCGTGAAAACACGGCCTCGCAATACCGGGATCTTGAACACTTCGAAATAGCCGGGCGACACCGTCAGCCACCCGCCTCCTCCGTGGAACGGCCCATCGGTAAGCGGCCGGCCCATCACCAGGAAGGGCAATCCATAGCCGCCTTCCAGCGGCACGCAGCAGGTGGCGCTGGCCAGCGTGACTCCGGGCAAGGCGTTGACGCGAGCCACGCCATCCTGCACCAGCCGCTCGATGCCGGCCGACTTGGCGAAGCGCTGGCCGGTCAGCGACATTCTCATCGTCAGCACGTTGTCCGCGTTGAAGCCGGGGTTCACTCCGCCTAATGCGAGGAAAGTGCGAATCAACAACGCCGCACCCACCAGCAGCACTACGGCCAGCGCGATTTCGCTGACCGCGAGCAGCGTCCGCGCTTTGTTCTGGCGAAAGCCCGTGCCGGAGCGTCCGCTGCTTTCCTTCAAAGTGGCGCTCAGATCGGGCCGCGAGGTTTGCAGCGCGGGAATCAGGCCGAAGAGAAGTCCGGTGGCCAGCGCCACCAGAATCGTGAAGACCAGGACCCGCCAATCCAGGCCTACGAGCGCGCCTTCCTCCCCGATGCGGGGAAGGTTGGCGGTATTCACACTCAGTAGGGCGCGGATTCCGATCAGGCCGGCCGCCGATCCCACGACTGCACCGGCCAGCGAAAGCAGCACACTCTCCGTCAGCAGTTGCCGGATGATGCGCGCCCGCCCGGCTCCCATCGCCACCCGGATCGCCATCTCGCGCCGCCGTCCGATCGCGCGGGCAAGTAGGAGATTGGCCACGTTGGCGCACGCAATCAACAGCACCAGGCTCACCGCGCCGACCAACACCAGCAGCGAAGAGCGCACGTCCTTCACCAGAGCTTCCCGGACGGGCTCCAGGCTGAATCCCTGATTTGGCGGCAGTGCGGTGGGAAATTTCCGCCGGTAGTCCGCCGCCGAGACCTGGAGCCGGGCCTTGGCCTGTTGCAAGGTCACACCGGGCTTCAGCCGGCCTCCTGCGCTGAAATAGTGGCCTTGATCTTTGGTATTCGGGTCCAGTTGAAACGCCAGCCAGATGTCAGGCGCGGGACCGAATTCCCGGAAATCAAAGGCGGCGCCGATGATACCGATCACAACGTGCGGATCGCCGCCCAGCGAGATGGTCTTGCCGAGAATCTGAGGGTCCCCCGCAAAACGCCTTTGCCAGCAATTCTCGCTGAGGATCGCGACCTTCTCACCATGCGGCAGGTCTTCCTGGGCGGTGAAGGTGCGGCCGCGGAGAACGGGCGCACCGAACAGGCGGAAATAGTCGGCGCTGACCTGTGCGGATTGAAGCTGTTCCGGGAAGGCGCCACCCGTCAGGTTGACCACGCCGGTACGAAATGCCGCCACATCCTGCACCACGCTGGTTTGTTCCCGCCAGTGCTGAAATTTAGCGGGCGACGCTCCGGTTCCAGATCCGTTCGGGAAGGTGTTCAGGAAGAGGACGAGGCGGTCGGGGTCCGGGAAGGGCGCGGGTTTAAGCAGGACCGAGTTGACCACGGAGAAAATCGCGGTGTTGGTCCCGATGCCCAGCGCAAGCGCCAGGACGGCGGCGGCAGTGAAGCCGGGACTCTGCCGGAAGGCGCGCAGCGAGTGTTTGATGTCCTGCAGTAGTGTTTCCATACTGAAAAGGTATAGACGCAGCAGAAGAAGAGAAGTTCCGCAGGAACCACAACTTAGCGCGGCCTTTCAGCCCACTTTGAAGCCTTCCCAACGCGCCACGACCGCACTGGCCAGGCAGTTTCCGAGCACGTTCACCGAGGTGCGCGCCATGTCCAACAGGGCATCCACGCCCAGCAGGATGGCGAAGCCTTCCACGGGAAGGTGGAACGCGGTGAGCGTGCCCGCCAGAATCACCAGCGCGGCACGCGGGACGCCGGCAACTCCCTTACTGGTCAGCATCAGCGTCAGCATCATGACCAACTGCTCGCCGAAAGTCATGTGTACGCCGGCGGCCTGCGCCACGAACATCGAGGCCATGGAGAGATAGAGCGTCGTTCCATCCAGATTGAAGCTGTAGCCGGTCGGAATCACGAAGCCCACGATGTGTTTGGGCACGCCGAACCGCTCCATGTTTTCCAGCGCCAGGGGCAGAGCGGCCTCACTGCTGGCCGTGGAGAACGCGATCAGGAAGGGCTCGCGCACCGCCCGGTAGAATGAGCCCAGAGGAATCCGCGCGATCAGGATCACCGCGCCCAACACCAGCACTACGAACAGCGCCAGGGTCGCGTACATAGTGACAATCAGCTTGCCCAGTCCGAAGAGGACCGCGATACCCTTAGTTCCCACGGTGACGGCGAGAGCTGCCCCGACGCCGAGCGGAGCGAGATACATCACATACTTCGTGTAACGGAACATTACTTCGGCGAGGGCAGTGCAGAACGTGACCACCGGCGCGGCCTTGGCGCCGATAGCCGCGCAGGCGGCGCCGAACAGGAATGCGAAGACCACGACCTGCAGCACATCATTGCGGGCCATGGCATCGATGATGCTCGCCGGAAACGTGTGCTCCACGACAGCGGCGAGAGTGGTGGGAGTGGCGGGCGCCACCGAATCGGCAGCCGTGCGCGAGATCGGCACGCCATCGCCGGGACGCACCAGATTGACCACGCCCAACCCAAGGAAGAGGGCGAAGGTGGTGACGATTTCGAAATAGAGGATGGCCTTGGCGCCGATTCGCCCCATGTGTTTGAGGTCGCCGCCGCCGGCGATTCCGGCCACGAGCGTGCCGAACAGCAGCGGAGCGATGATGGAGCGGATCAGGCGCAGAAACACGGTGCTCATCAGCCCGAGCTGTTTGGCGAAGTTGGGCGCAAGGACGCCAAGCGCCACTCCGGCGGCCATGCCGAGGAAGATCCAGGCAGTCAACGAAACTTTTTTCATCGCTCTCCCCACTTGAGTTTCTGGCGCAGCACGTCGAAGAACATCATGCGCGGGGGGCGGACCAACAGCAACGAATGGTTGGAGCTGTGGCACACCACGACGTCCTGTTCGCGAATCGGCAGGCCCACCTGTCCATCGATGGTGAGGTACACGCTTTCATCGGGGCCGTGCGAGGTGACGCGAATCACGCTGGTCTCGGGTACCAGGACCGGTCGGTTGGTCAGCATGTGCGGGACAGATCGGCGTCAGGCAGATGGCCGGGACCGCGGGGAAAATGATGGGACCGCCGGCGGAGAGCGAATATGCCGTGGAGCCGGTCGGGGTAGCGATGATCAGTCCATCGGCTTTGTAGGCGCAGACGAATTGCTCGTCCACGTAGGTGTCGAGATCGATCATGCGCGCGATCGAGCTCTTGGTGAGGACGGCATCGTTCAAGGCGTCGAAACTGGCGACGACCTGGCCGCCGCGAACCACTTCCGCGGTCATCAGCTTGCGCTTGGCGATGCGGTGCTCCCGCGCAGGGCGCGCTCCAGTTCGGGATACAGTTCCTCAACCGTGATCGCGGTGAGGAAGCCCAGGCCGCCGAGGTTCACCGGGAACAGGGGAATCTCGCGCCGCCCGATGGCGCGGGCCGCGGAGAGCAGTGTGCCATCACCGCCGAGCACGATCACGAGGTCGCAGCTTTCCGGCACCTGCTCGCGCGGCAGACCGGCGGCATCGCCGGCGTACAGGGCGGTCGGCTCGTCGATGCGCATGGCGATACCGCGGTTGCGCAGCCACTCGATCAGCTTGGGCACCAGGCCGCCGGCGGCGGGCGAGTTCGGCTTGGAAATAATGCCGACGGTCTTAATGACGGGCATAGAGGAGAAACTCCTTGTTCCCTTCGGCGCCGGCGATGGGGCTCTCGATGATGGCGGTTTCGAAACCGATTTCGCGCACGGCCCGTTCGACTTTCTCGCAAGCGGCCCGGTGCAGTTCGGGATCGCGAACGATGCCGCCCTTGCCTACCTGGCCCTTGCCCACTTCAAACTGCGGTTTGATCAGTATAACCATTTGGCCCGACGGGCTGTAACAGGCGGGTCACGGCGGGCAGAATCAACGTTACGGAAATAAAGCTGACATCGCAGGACAGGAAGTCCACCAGTTCTCCGATGTCTTCGAAGGCGAGCGCGCGCGCGTTGATGCCATCGTGCACCACCACTCGCGCGTCCGTGCGCAGCTTCCAATCGAGTTGTCCGGAGCCGCAATCCACGGCATGCACGCGCGCCGCTCCGGCTTGCAGCAGAACGTCGACGAAGCCTCCGGTGGACGAGCCGATGTCCAGACAGATTTTGCCGGTTACGTCGAGCGCAAAGTGGCGAAGGGCTCCGGCAAGCTTGAAACCGCCGCGGCTCACGTAAGGGGGGCGCGAGAGCACCTCCACGGTGCAATCGCTCTTCGACCGCATGACCGGGCTTGGCGGCCTTCTGCCCCTCGACGCGAACTTCGCCGGCCATGATGAGGGCCTGCGCTTTCTCGCGGGATTCGGCGAGACCGCGATCGACCATCAGGCGGTCCAGGCGGATCTTCATGACTTGCGGTGAACGATCAGGTCGGCCAGCTCGTGCAGGCGGACGGCGCGATCGTCGAACGGCGCAAGCACCGCGTGGGCGCGCTCACATTCCTGCTGCGCCATGCGCCGCGAGGTCTCCAGACCGTAGACCGCCGGGAAGGTGATCTTGTGCTGGGCCGCATCCTTGCCCGCGGTCTTGCCCAGGGCTTCCGACGATTCTTCCACGTCGAGAATGTCGTCCACGATCTGGAAGGCCAGTCCGACGTGTTCGCCATAGCAGGAGAGCGCCGCGTATTGGGCGTCGCTGGCGCCAGCCACATGCGCGCCCATGCGCAGCGATGCGCGCAGCAGCGCGCCGGTCTTGGCGCGATG
Organism: uncultured Solibacteraceae bacterium; assembly: GCA_963792055.1. Classification (GTDB taxonomy): domain Bacteria; phylum Acidobacteriota; class Terriglobia; order Bryobacterales; family Bryobacteraceae; genus Solibacter. Next base: position 92,069 of record CAWBUV010000005.1, read on the forward strand.
AATGGTTTCCAGCAGCTCCGCGCCGGGCGGTTTGCCCTCGCCTTCGAGGTCCGCCACCTGCCCGCCGATCATACCGCCCACGGTGCCGCTGGCCACCGACAGTTCGGTCACGAGAAGGGTCTTCGTGTGGTCCGGCGCATCCAGTTGGGCCAGCACCTGGAAGGCAAGCGTGAGCAGGGAATCGCCCGCCAGAATGGCCATCGCATCGCCGAAGACTTTGTGGTTGGTTGGCTTGCCGCGGCGGTAGTCGTCATTGTCGAGCGCCGGGAGGTCGTCGTGGATCAGGGAGTAGGTGTGGATCATCTCGAGCGAGCAGGCCGCGGCCAGAACGCCGGAGCACCCGGGCGCGACGGTGCGCGCCGCCTCGATGCAGAGGATGGGCCGGATGCGCTTACCGCCGGCGAAGAGGCTGTAGCGCATGGCGCGATGAATAGTTTCCGGAGCTGTGGCTTCCGGAGGGACGAGGCGATCGAGTTCCGCATCGACCAGTCGCTGTTGCTGGGCGAGGTATTCGCGCAGGTTCATGGAGCTCAGGATTTTTCCGGGCGGAAGGGCTCTGCCGTGAGCTTGCCCGAGTTGCGGATGAGAATCTCGACGCGCGTTTCGGCTGCTTCCAATTGTTTACGGCACGAATCGCTGAGGCCCATGCCCCGCTCAAAAAGTTCGAGCGAGCGCTCCAGAGGGAGGTCTCCGCCCTCGAGTTCGCGGACGACTTTTTCCAGTTCGTCGAGGCAGCTCTCGAACGTTTCCACGGGCTTCGCGTCGCTTGGGTTTTCCGCCATCGACCCCATTCTAACAACAGGGTGCCAATATAGACGATTGACCCGAATGGTGAGTGCAGAAAATGCACCAAAGGGTGCGGTGGACAGGCGGGAGGCCTGTCCTACCCGGTTAAACTGCGCTGCGTCCCCTGAACAGATGGAAGATCAGCGAAATGAAAGCGACCAGCAGGAGCAGGTGAATCAATCCGCCGGCCACATGAAACGCCGCAAATCCAAGCAGCCACATCACCAGTAAGACGAAAAACAGTATCAGGAACATCAGAGATTTCCTTTCCTCTTCCGCTTTAGAAAGAGCACGCGGCGTGCCATTTCACCGCTGCGCCCAATAGCGCGTTTGGGACTGGATGACGAGACCTTTGGTTTTCGAGGCGAGCTGCAGGCGGCGGAAGCCGGAAATGCGCACCGGGACGTCGGAGACGAAGCCCAAATTGTACTGCCCGCGAAGCTCGTCCTGAATGGCGCGAAAGATCTGTTCAATGGAGAGAGACTTGGAGACTTCAAAGCAGCGGCCGCCGGTTTCACGCGCAATCCGCATGAGAACACCTCTGCCGTCTCCTCCGCCGCCGCCCAGGGGGCCGAGCAGCGTGCCGTACGCATTGGCGTCCGAGAACACGATCGAATAGACCAGCGTACCGGCGCGCTGGGCTTCTTCCACAGCGGTAGACAGCGGGATCTCGCTGCCGGTATCCACGCCGTCGGAGATCACGATCAGGGCTTTGCGGCCGGTCTGTTCGCGCATGACATCGCGCGCCGCCACGGCGATCGCCTCATAGAGCAGGGTGCCGCCGCCGCGCTGCAATTCGAGCTGGCGCATGGATGGCGCGGACACTTGGGCGAGGGCGGTTTCCAGCACATGGCGTGACGAGGTGAGTTTCTGGCGAAACTCCACACCCATGTCGAATTGCACGATGAAGACGTGATCGGTACCTTCGCGGAGCACCTGATCGACGAAATCGAAACTCGCCACGCGCTCGGCATCCAGCACGCGGCGCTGGCTCATGCTGGTATCGACGAGCAGGCCGAGCGTCAGCGGGAGATCGGTTTCGCGCGAGAAATAGCGGATGGTCTGCGGCCGTCCGTCCTCCGAGAGCACGAAATCGTCTTTGGTGAGGTCGCGAATGATTTCACCGCTCTTGCCGTAGACGTTGGCCAGCACATTCACGACCTTGATCTCGGTGGAAAAGGTCACGTCCTGCGCAGCGCGGGCGAGGGAACCGGAGGCGAGCCATCCCGCAGCGGAGATCAGAGCGCGACGTCGAGAGAGATTCAGGGGTTCGTTCACTCGTTAGTGGTGAGACGTTCGGCAAGATGGCCGGGTTGCACAGATCACTTCGAGGAGTAGGTCTTACTGAAGCCGTTTCTAGCGTTGGTGATGGTGTACTTGCCGTCGGATGCCACGGAGACTTTGAGCAGGTTGGCGGGGCAATCGGCGGTGGGGCCGAGGTTGGCGATCATCTTTTCATCGGTGTTGACTTCCTTCGGCGTGCCTAGGGCAAGGTGGCCCTGCCAGATGTCCTCGAGTCCCGGCGATTTGCGGAGGATTTCGAAGACGGAAGCGGGGCCGCCTTTGCGCGGCCCGTTGTTCATCAGCGCGACGCGCGGTTGAATCGACCAGACGAACTGCGGCGAATTCGACCGGTCGAGGCCATGATGGGAAGTCTGAAAGAGATCCACGGTGCCGATCCGGTTGACCGGGCAGACCAGGGGCTTCTCGTAGTTCCAGGTCAGGTCGCCCAGATCGAGGAATTTGAACTTGCCGAATTTCAGAAGCAATCCGACACTCATGTCGTTATCGGGATCGGGTTCGGGCGCCGTGCGATCTTTCCAATCCGCGCAGAGGGCGGCGTTCGGCCCGCCGCCCTTCAGCGTTTGAGGAAGGGCTTTGCCGGCGGAGGCGACGATTTGAACGTCGACGCCCTTGAGCGGAATGCGGTCGCCGGCCTGAAGGATCTTGCGTTTTCCCTGCGACTGCTCGACGTAGGCCTTGTAGGCGGCCGCCACTTGAGGGCGGCTGATTTCGATGGACTCGCCATGATCGAGATACATGTTGATGGGTATGAGCTTGGCGAGGGCGGCCATGCCGCCGATGTGATCGCTGTGGAAGTGCGTAGTGAGCAGGAAATCGATCTGCTTCAGGCCGGCCTGCTGCGCGGCGGCGAAGATCCTCTTGGCGTCGCGATCGTCCGGCGTGCGATTGGCGGTGTCGACCAGCAGGGATTGACCGCTGGGCGAAACGATGAGAGTAGCGGCGCCGCCCTCGGCGTCAATCCAGTAAATTTCGAGATTGCGCGGCGCGGAAAGCAGTGCACCGGCGGCGAGCAAGCCACATACGACAAGCGATTTGGTGATCATGATTCCCTTGATCACGATACTGGCGTGAACGGGGGAGTGTCAAGGCGTTGTCATTTGCGGGGAGCGTTCCTGGCTTTGGCGCGTGCTTTGCGGTTTTCGGCTTTTGCGTCGGCCTTTTGCTGCGGATCGGGCGGAGTTGGCTCATCGTCGCCGTACTTGAGGATGACGACCTTCACGCGCTGGCGGCCGAACTTCTTCGCCTCCGCCTTGGTGGGCATATAGACATCGATGTGGTGGCCATCCACCTTGCCGCCTGTGTCTTCCACGGTGTATTCGCCGGAATACTTGCCGGCGCCATAAATCCGGATGCGACTGTTTAGCGGCAGAATATCCCTGTCGGCGGCCACCGTGCCCGGACGAGACCATTTTCCGGAGGCACCGGTTCCCTCCACGGAATAGGCGGTGGCGATGAAGTAACGGATGGTGGGCCGATGCGGCTTTCCCGGTTTTGGTTGCGACAGGGCAGCGGGCGTGAGGCACGCCAAGGCAAGCAGGACGGAGAACGATGTACGCAGAACAGACCTCCCCAAAACCTGATGCGTCGACAGGGAGATTGGGTTCAAAGGATTGGTAATCCGCATCACGCCGACTTGATTTCGGTCCAGATGCGATCGCGCAGACGCTGGGTGGCGGGGTCGAGCGTGCGCGGCCACTCACCGCGATCGAAGACCTCGGGCGGCGGATAGAGGCTGGGCGTGTTGCGGACCGATTCGGGCAGAAGGTAGGAGCGCGGCCCCGTTGGCGGTGGCGGTGCGGGTGGACTCCACGATCTTGGCCGAGACGGCGGGGCGGAGCAGGTATTCGAGGAATTGATGCGCCAGACGGGAGCGGCGGCTTTCGCGCAGGATGACGGCACAATCGCAGTAGAACGGGAAGCCCTCCGCCGGGTAGACGAATGCGAGCTGCGGCGCGGCATCGATGGCCTGCTGGGCGGTGGTGGACCAGAGCTGCGCGGCCAGGACGTCACCGGCGACCAACTGGTCGCGGACCTCTGCATTGATGTATGCGCGCAACAGGGGCTTCTGCGCGATGGCCTCGTGTTCGGCGTTGGCCAACTGATTGGGCGCTGTTGCGCTGAAGGACATGCCGAGTTTCTTGAGGCAGGCGCCGAGCATGTCTTCGGGGTCGTCCAGCATGGTCAGGCGGCCTTTCAGGTTAGGGCTCCACAGGTCGGCCCAGCGCGCGGGGGGCGGGCGAAGGCTGCGGTTGTAGACGATGCCGGTGCCGTTCCACATGTAGGGCACGCACCATTCGAGGCCGGCGTCCCAGGCGGGGGCGCGGAAGCGCGCGTCGAGGTGGGTCAGGCCGGGGAGCCACTCGTGGCGGAGCGGGGCGAGCAGGCCATTGGCGCGCATGGGTTCGACGCGACTGTGCGTGGGGAAGACGATGTCCCAGCCGGAATTCCCGCCGATGACTTTGGCCAGCATCTCCTCGTTGCTCTCATAGGTGGCATAGCGGACTCGTACGCCGAATTCGGCCTCGAAATTCGGGATGGTTTCCGGGGCGATGTAGGCGGACCAGTTGTAGACGTTGAGCCGCGGGCGCGGATCGCGCGCGCAGGCGGCGAGCCCGGCCAGTCCCGCGACGAAGTACCGGCGGTTCATGTTTCGCGGATCCTTTCGGAGACGAGAATCAGGGCGCCGAAGATGAGGGTGATGAGCGCGGAGATGGCGTTGATGACGGGGCTGGCGCCGCGGCGGGCCATGGCGTAGATCACCATGGGGAGAGTTTCGGAATCGACGCCGGCCACCATACTGGTAATGACGTAATCGTCGAAGGAAACGGTTAGGGCGAGCAGGGCGGCGGCGAGAATGCCGGGGGCGAGCGCGGGCAGGGTCACGTACCAGAAGGCCTGCCAGGGGTTGGCGCCGAGATCCATGGCGGCCTCTTCGAGCGCGGGGCTGACGGTGCGCAGACGCGCGGAGACCACGATGACGACGTAGGCAACGCAAAAGGCGATGTGCGCCAGCACGACGGTGTAGAGGCCGAGCTGCCAGTGCAGCCAGCGGAAGGCCCACTGGAAGAGCGCGAGCAGCGCGATGCCGCTGACGATTTCGGGAGTGACCAGCGAAAGGTAGAGGGCGCCGGTGAGGGTGCGCGAATTGCGCTTCCACAGGCCGTAGGCGCACAGGGTGCCGATGACGGTGGAGAGCACGGTGGCCCAGAGGGCGATCACGACGCTGTTCCAGGTGCCTTCCAGGATCTGCGGGTCGCGGAAGATGGCGGCGTACCACTCGAGCGAGAAGTGCTCCCATTTGGTAAAGCGGGAGGAGTTGAAACTGAAGAGGGCGAGGGTCAGCAGCGGCAGATGGAGAAACGCGAAGAATGCGACGGCGTAAAGCCCGAGCCAGCGTTTCATGCGAGGGGCTCGCTTTCCCGGCGCAGAAAGACGACGAGAACGAGAGTCACCAGCACCATCAGCGCGATGGACACGGCGGAGCCGAAGGGCCAATCGCGCGCGGTGGTGAACTGGTTCTGTACGAGGTTACCGACGAGAACGGTGCGGCCTCCGCCAAGCAGGTCGGGCGTGAGGAAGGCTCCGAGGCAGGGGATGAAGACGAGCACCGATCCGGCGACGATGCCGGGGCGCGAGAGCGGCACGATGATGCGCCAGACGGTGGTGAGGGGCGCGCGCCGAGGTCCGCCGCGGCTTCCACCAGCGATGGATCAAGGCGTTCCAGGGTGGCGTAGATGGGCAGCACCATGAAGGGAAGATAGCCGTAGACGAGGCCGAGGAGCACCGCACCATCGTTATAGAGAAGGGGCAGCGGAGCGTGGATGATGCCGAGCGCCTGCAATGCCGTGTTGAAGAGGCCGGTGTCGCGCAGCAGGAAGATCCACGCGTAGGTGCGCACCAGGAAGCTGGTCCAGAAGGGCAGCATGACGAGCTGCAGGTAGAGGTTCTTGTGGCGCGGGGCGCGAGAGATGAACAGCGCCGCGGGAAATGCGAGCAGGAGGCACAGGGCAGTGGCGGCCAGCGCCATGGCAAAGGAGCGGCAGCAGAATGGAGAGATAGAGCGGGTCGAAAAGGCGTTGATAGCTTTCGAGGGTCCATGGCAGCTCGATGCCGCCGAAGGCGCCGCGCGTCAGGACGCTATAGGCGAGGACGATGCCGAACGGGGCTGCGAAGAGGAGGCCCATGGTCAGCCAGGCAGGCAGAAGGAACCAGGTTCGCAGCTTCATGAAAAAGTCATCTCGTCGGCGGTGTTCCAGGTGAAGTGAACGGCATCGCCGGGTTGAAAGCAGGCGGCGTGGCGCGGGAGTTGGGCCACGGTATCTTCGCCGCTTTCGAGGCGCACCAGCACCTGAACGCAATCGCCCAGAAAGACGCTGCCGGTGACGACGCCCGGGGTACGGCGATCGGAAGGGGCGTCTGCGGGTGCGGAATCGGCGGCGGGCAGCAGGCGGACGGCTTCGGGACGTATGCCCGCGCTACCGATCCAATTGACCGCGCCGAGGAAGCCTGCGACAAAGCGCGATTGCGGGCGCAGGTAGACGTCTTCGGGCGTGCCCACCTGCTCGATGAGGCCTTCATTCATGACGGCCAGACGATCGGACATGGAGAGCGCTTCCTCCTGGTCGTGGGTTACGAGGAGGAAGGTGACGCCGGCGCGGCGCTGCATTGCCTTGAGTTCGAGGCGCATCTGTTTGCGCAGTTTGGGATCGAGGGCGGCGAGGGGTTCATCGAGAAGGAGGACATCGGGCTGCAGCACGAGCGAGCGGGCGAGTGCCACGCGCTGGCGCTCGCCGCCGGAGAGTTGGGCGGGATGACGCGCTTCCTTGCCGGTGAGGCCGACGAGATCGAGGGCTTCGCGCACGCGGCGGTCGATATCGGTAGCGCGGTGGCGTTTGAGACCGAACTCGACGTTGGCGCGCGCGGTGAGATGCGGAAAGAGGGCGTAGTTCTGAAATACGGTGCTGACATTGCGCTCGTAGGGCTTGCGCTGGTTGACGATTTCGCCGTTGAGCAGGACGTCGCCGGAAGTGGGCTGTTCGAAGCCGGCGATGAGGCGCAGGGTGGTGGTCTTGCCGCAGCCCGAGGGGCCGAGCAGGGAGAAGAAACTGCCGCGAGGAATGGAAAGGGAGATCTCCCGGACCGCCTGCTGGCCTGGAAAATGCTTTACCAGCTTGCGTAATTCCAGAATGGGGGCCATCGAATAATAAAAATGGTAGCGCAGGATGGTTGGGGTTTGTTCCTTACTTAGAGGCTGCGCCGTAGATAGAGGTTTCATCGGGGCGGCCATCGTCCTCTTTCCGGGTTTGGGCGGGAGGACAGGCCGGAGGCCTGTCCCACTGGCTTAACGAAGCCAATTCGCCGGGGGCCGGAGGGGCACAGAGGAAGTCGAGGTAGTTATCGAATGAGCCTTCGGCGGCGGGATCGGACTTTTCGGCGCGGACACGGCGGAGCTCGGTATTGGCGCGGTGCCAGGTGCGTTCGAAGGCGGCGATCTGGCGCTGGACGCGGACGAGGAGTTTGGCGGCGGGGGATTCGGCGAGGAGGACGGCGGCGAGGGAGTTGCCGGGCGATTCGGCGAGGACGGTGTGGTAGAGATCGGCCTCGACGTTCTGGAGGCGGCGCTTTTGCCAATCGGCGCGGATCATGGTGTCGACGTGGAAGGATTCGGAGGCGGATTGGGGCTGGTACTCGCGGTGGTATTGAGCGACGAGGGCATCGTAATCGGCGGGGTCTTCGCCGGGGATGACGATGGAGGCGGCATCGATTCCGTGCTTCAGGGCGTTGAAGCGGGAGGCGGACTTGCCCTCGACGGAGCGGGGTCCGGTGGACTTCTGCGCGTTGGCGCGATTGGCGGTGACTTGAGCGGGGCTTGCCATGACTCCGATCTGGTTGGCCAGCACGGGACGGGCTTCGAACGTACGGAGTCGCGCCCGCAGCGAGGCGTAGTCCGCCTGCAGCAGATCGCATGACACCAGATAGAGCTTGAGGGACACCCTCTCTTTAGAGGCGAATAAAAAGCAAAAGTCAAGTAATTTATGGTACACTTTGGTTAATGCGTGGTTTAGCGGTAACCGTTGCGATCTGTACTACTTTGCCGGCTTTTGGCTGGGGACCCGAGGGTCACAGCCTGGTGGCCCGCCTCGCCGCGGCGCATCTGACACCTCAAGCGACGGCGCGCGTCGCCGAAGTGTTGGGTCAGGGGAATACCATGCAGTCGATCGCCAGTTGGGCCGATCAGATCCGGCGGGACCGGGCGCCGACCGGGCCCTGGCATTACGTCGACATTCCGATCGACAAGCCCCACCTGGACATGACGCGCGACTGCCCTAATGGCGATTGCGTGATCGCCAAGATCGAGGAATTCCAGCGGGTCGTCGTGGACCCTGCGGCCACTCCCGTACAACGCAGGGAGGCTCTCCTCTTCCTGATACACTTCGTGGGCGATATGCACCAGCCGCTGCACTGCTCCGACAACAAAGACAAGGGCGGCAACGACGTCAAACTCGACTTCTTCGGACGCCCTACCAATCTGCACAGCATGTGGGATAGTGGTCTGCTTGGGCGCATCGGACAAGAGGACGCGCTCTTCGCGAAGCTCTCCAAAGATCTGACGAACCGGCGGGCCAGGAAGTGGGGCAAAGGGAGCGTGAGTTCGTGGGCGGACCAATCGCACAAGGTTGCACAGACGGTGGTATACGGTAAGCTGCCCAAACCTCCCGCTGCCGGGGAAATCAAGGTGGACGCCGCGTACGAACAAATGGCCGACCCAATAATCCAGCAGCAGATCGAAAAAGCGGGCGCACGGCTGGCAATGGTGTTGAACACCACGCTGCGGTAGGTCGAAATTATCCCCTAAAGTTTCGGCCGGATTCTCCGATCTGCAGTATTGTGCAGGAAAACGATAGACGGCGAGAACATCGCGTACGGTCGCGAGGCCCGGTGTTGCTGATTACCGAAGACATGCGCAGAATCCCCGCAACGGTCTGCGACGTTTCGAACCTGGGAATGCGCCTAGAGATCGCCGAAGCTTTGCCATTGGGTCTTGCGCTCAGGGTGGACGTGCACGGGGTCGGCGCGTCGGCCATCGTGCGCCATTGCATCGTGAGGAACGGCAAGTACGAGGTGGGCGTGCATCTGGCCGCTTCCCTGCCGGAAACCAGAACTGAAGTACCCTGAGTTATTCCACTTTCAGCTTCGCCAGAGTTCCGCTCATGCGCATTTCCTTGGCGCCGTTGGTGAGAAGGATTACCAGGCGGCCATCGTCCTGGGTGGCGCCGCGGCCGGTAAAAGTCTCGTCCTCCGTGCGCAGATTCAGGCCGGTGAGACGCAGCCGCGGACCGGCCTGCCACCATGAAAAGCTATAGGTCCCCGCGACGCTGCGCAGGGGCGGCAGCGTTCCCAATTCAATCGCACCGCCGCTGAAACTGCCTTCGGCCGTCGCATTGGTCAGCAACTGCATCCCGGTGCCGAAGGTCTCTAACGCGCTATCCACATCTACCCTTCCCGATTGCCAGCTCATCCCTTTGATCTTGGACGTCAGCCGGTAGTTCGGCCGCGAACCGCGCAGGTTCACCTCCAACCGTCCAGTGAGCAGGGCACGATCCAGGTGCGCCTGTATGCCTTCCAACTGCACTCGCGCAACGTCCCAGAGCACGCGCGTCCGGAAATTTTCCAGGTGAGTGCCGGCCAGCAGAAAGTCGTCCACCTGTACCGTCGCATCGAGATTTCGCTGCCGCAGCCAGTCGGTAACCATCGGCCGCCCCAGCGCGCGGGCAATCAGATTGGTGCTGCGGCGCAGCGTCGGCATCAACTCGGCTTCCAGATCGGCCGCGTCCCAGCTCTCGGCGCGCACTCGCAGGCGGTGCGGACGCGCTACGCCGGGCTCGTATCGGTAGTCGCCGGTAAACGCGAGTTTGCCGGCCTCGGCGTCGATACGGTCCAGCACGACGCGCGCGCCATCGATCTGCGCGTGTGCGGAATTTAACTGCACGGTGTGCGCCAAGCCCGGGATGGCGATGGCGGCATCCGTAAGCACCAGGCGTCCGCTCCACGCCGCCTCGGCCGGCGTGCGATGGTAGCGGAGGTCGCCACTCCACTCGCCGGAAGCGACCTGCTCCAGGCACGGGACCGCCGCCAGCGCCACCTGTGCGCGCAGCGATTGAACCTTCATGGCATCGGTAGAGATGGCCAGATCGAGCACCTGCGTATCGAGCGCGTAGTCGGCCTCGATCCGCGCCTCGTCATGTTCTCCGCCCCGCACCAAGGCCGGCGAAAGCCGGGCGTGACCGTTTCCCAGAATGATGTGCGCCTGCTCGAAGCGCACCGGCGGCGAATCGGGAATCCCGAGCGCCGTATCGTGAAAGCCCAGCGCGCCCTGCAGGCTTCCCTGCCCGCATAGCCAATCGCGCCATCCATGGTCCCGGTGAGCTGCAGCTTCGGCGGGAACTGCGCGCCCATGTGGCGCGCCAGTTCCATAATCGGCGCCACCGGGAAGCGATTCCAGTTCACGGCGACCCCCCAGTGCGGCTGCGAAAGATAATCGGTAGCGCGGAAGTGGATTGCCAGGGGCAGCGTGGTGTTGCCCGCGGTATTGGAATGCAATTCCACCTGTTGGCCGATCAGGTCGAGACGCCCGCGGATCTCCTGACGCCAGCCCTGGCTGTTGCCGGGCATCATGTCCCAGCGGTGCACATCGCCGATATCCAGGCGGCCGGTAATGCCCATATTGTTCAGGGGACCGGCCAGGTGCAAGCGCGAACTCAGCGTGCCATGAACCCCGGCGTCCTGTCCGCTCATCAGCGCCGTGACTTCGCCGAGCGCGGCGCGGTCCACGTCCATGTCCAGGTCGACACGCCCCGGCTCGGCATACCAGCGGCCCTTCAAGGTGAACGACCCCAGTCCCTGCGCCGGCCGGTCGGTGCGCGCGGGCTTGCCGGAACAGGCGATCTTCCAATCCCCGCCGGAACCCGAAGGTGAGATATCGAGATCCGTCTCGGTGAGGTAGAACACGCTCTTCGTGTCGCCGAATTTGAAGTGTATGCGGCTGTCGCGCACATGGATCGCCGGGGCCGTGCGAATCACCGAGGGAGTTGACGATCGACGAGAAATTCCAGCGGCCCCACTCCGACGCCGGTCCCGATTTGGTGAGATTGATGCTGGCGCCATCCAATCGAATGGAAGCGATCACGAACTTGCCTCCGAGCAGGGACCAGATGCTCGGCGCCACTTCCATGGAGCCCGGCTCCTGTATGTAGACCATCGGCTCCATGCCGATGGTGGGGTCCTCGTAGATAGTGACGTTGTCCACCGAAAATCCCGGACCTTTGAACAGATTGAAGTGCACTTTGCCGATTTCGACCCGCCGCCCGAGAGCGCGCTCCAGGGACGCCTGCAGGCGGCGTCCATACTGATCGGCGGTAAACGCTGGCGCCGCCACACCGGCGATCAACAGCAGCACCAACAATCCGCCGAGCAGCTTAAACAGCAGACCGATGCGGAGCTTCACAAGGATGCTCCGGTGAGGCGGACGTAGGCTTCCGGATCGTCGATATCGGCCAGGATTCCCGCGTCATCCACATCCAGGAATTCCGTTTGGGCGGCGTGGCTGCGCACCACATCCCGTGCCGCGCCATTCTCCGGAAGCTCCAAAAACTCCGCAATGAGCTGTCCGGAAAACCAGATGGGATGTCCGCGCCGGCCCTGGTGGCGCGGCACGCGGACCAGCGGACCGTCTGCCGGGACCTGATGCGCCGGTCCCCAGAAGCGCATCGAGCGTGGCCGGCGAGACGGCCGGATGATCCACCAGCGTGAAGAGAACGCCTTCCGCGCCGGCCGGCACGGCGCGCAGACCGCACTGCATGGAGCTGGTCTGCCGCGCTGGTAGTCCGGATTGATCACGAAGGTGGCCGGCCGTAGCGTGCCGTTGCGCGGATCCGGCCTGCGTGCGCGCCCAAGCACGACGATCACCGGTTGAGCAGCGCGCCGCGAACTGGCCGATCAGGGTATCGAGAAAAGTCTCGTCGCGGTAGCGAAGCAGCGCCTTCGGAAAGCCCATGCGGCGCGATTCCCCGGCGGCGAGAATGATTCCGGCGACGCTCACTTAGACAGCACGGCCCGCTCCGGATCGCCGGCGAATACCGACAGGGAGAGCGCGCGCCAGTTGGAAGCGGCGTTGCGGCGCACGGCGATCATCTCCGCGGCCACCGAAATCGCGATCTCTTCCGGGGAAATGGCGCCGATATCCAGCCCCATCGGCGCGTGGATCCGCTCGAACGCGCTCGCGCGCGATGCCTTCCTTTTCGAGTTCGCGGATCACGTTGAGCACCTTGCGCTTGCTGCCGATCATCGCGATGTAGCGCGCTGGCGTGGCAATGGCAAGCTGCAGCACGCGCATATCGTCGCGGTGGCCGCGGGTGACGATGATGATGTAGCTGGTCTCGTTGATGGGCAGCTGCGGGAAGACTTCTTCGTACTCGGCGGCGTGGACTTCCGCGGCCTCGGGGAAGCGCTCGCGGTTGGCGAAGGTTTCGCGGTTGTCGATCACCACGCTGGCGAAACCGGCCAGGGTGGCGACCTTGGAAAGGCTCTTCGAAATGTGCCCGGCGCCGAAGATGAAGGCGTGCGGCACCGGCAATACCGGCTCCACGAAGACATCCAGTTGGCCGCCGCAGATCAGGCCATTATCGTAGGCGGCGTCCTGCCCCAGGTTGAAGGTGAGGTGTTTGGGCTTTTCCGTTTGGATAACCTCCCGGGCGGCATTCCAAACTTCGGCCTCCACACAACCGCCGCCGATGGTACCCGTCATGGACCCGTCCTCGCGGACCAGAAGCTTGGCGCTTTCATAACTGGGGATGGACCCGCGCACCTCTACGATGGTGGCGAGCGCGCACTTCTGCCCCAGGTTGCGAAGCCGCACCAACTCCTCGTAAATGTCCATTCGATGACGATTATATCGTGGGGCGGCGCACCGTGGCTGCGCCGCTGCGCCTGGTGGGGCTACTGCCCCAACAGTTCCTTCACCAGAGCCGGCGCCGCGTAGAGTTTCTGCAGCGCCTCGGTCATGCCCGCCGTGTGTACGGCCACCGTCCGATTGGTTTCGCCTTCATAAACGAAATCGCCAACCAGCGACTCGATATTGCCGTCGAAGACCAGTCCCACGATTTCACCCGCCCGGTTCACCACCGGCGAGCCCGAATTGCCGCCGATGATGTCGTTGGTCGTCACGAAATCGAGCGGCGTCGAAAGGTCGAGCTTATCTCTGCCTTCCTTGTAGCGCGAAGGCAGATACCAGGGCCCCTGGAAATCGAAACTCTGCGCGCGGTCATAGAGGCCATAAAACGTGGTCTTCGAAGGCGCCTGGGTACCGTTCATCGGGTAGCCCTTTACCTGGCCGTAGGAAAGCCGCAGCGTAAACGTGGCATCGGGATAGGTGTTCTTGCCGTACGCGGCAAAACGGGCCTTTCCAATCTGCTCGCCGGCGCGCTGCTCCACGCTCTGTACGTTGTCCTCCGTCCATTTGATCAGCTCGCGCCGCAGCGGATCGAGTTTCCGCGCCAGTACGATCATCGGATCGTTGGACGCAGCCACCGCCGCTTCGCCGCCATCCACCAGCTTCTTTCGGAACTCGACGTCAAACAGCTTCGTGCCTTTCACCAGCATCTCGGCAGCCTCTTTCGGGCTGCGGCCGCCCAGAAAAATCTTCAGGAACGGATCGTTCGGTCCCATCTCGGCAACGTCCTGCTCGAGCTGTCCAGCGATTTTGGCGATCTCCAGGCCGGGGTAAATGGGGGCCGGAGAGAACATTTCATAGCGCAGCGATTCGAGTTGCGCCTCGTGGAAATCGGGGAGCCGCTGCGCGTCGGGCTTCTTGATCTCCGCCACGTACTCTACGATATTGTTGGCCAGTCCCACCAGATCCGAACCCGTGGAATGAAACCACCGTTCCTTAAGGCGCGTGGCGGCCTTTTTCTCGGCTTGCGCAATCTGGTCCCAGGCGTCCCCGTATGCCGCCTTCCACTGCGGGTTCGCCATCACGGCGGCGCGGAACGCCTCCTCATCCTTGCGCTTCGTGTCCCAGACGTTTTTGTCGCGCAGCCCCTTCAGCCGGCCGTCGTACGCCTTCACGCTATTCTCCAGGCCAAAGATATCGGACGCCGCCTCGCGCGCCTGCTCGGGTCCGAGCGCGGAATACTTTTTCAAAACTTCCACCCGGTGCCGCAGCATTTTGAGCACGCTCGGGGTTGTCAGGTCGCGCTCCACTTCGAGCTGCGCCAGCGTATCCAGCCGCGACGTGCTGCCGGGGTGGCCGGCCACAAAGACCAGTTCTTCGTCCTTCGCACCCTTTGGATTCCACTTCAGGTAGTCTTTGCTCTCGATCGGCTTACCATCTTCGTAGACGCGAAAAAGCGCCATGTCGAGATCGTGGCGCGGATAGGTGAAATTATCCGGGTCGCCGCCAAAAAACGCTGCCTGTTGTTCCGGCGCGAAGACCAGCCGCACGTCGGTGTATTTCTTATACCGGTACAGCCAGTATTCTCCGCCCTGGTAGAGAGTCACCACGTCGGAGCGCAGTCCCGTCTTCTGCAGGCTTTCCCGCTCGATATCGGCGATCACCGCCTTGCGCTTTGCGAACTCGGCCTCCGGTGTCTTCGCGCCCTGTAGCGCCGCGACCACGCGCGGCGTCACGTTCTCCATCGATTGCAGCACGTTGACTTCGAGGTCCGGCGATTTCATCTCCGCACCCGGCGTGGCGGCATAAAAGCCGTCCCGGATGTAATCGTGCTCCTTCGTCGAATTCTTCTGAAGCTGCCCGCGCGCCACATGATGATTGGTCAGCAACAGCCCGTTCGGGCTGACGAACGACCCCGAGCCGCCGTCATTCAGGCGCACACAGGAGAGGCGAAGGTGATCCAACCAGGCCTGCGTGGGTGTGAACCCGTACTTCTGCTGCAGGAGCTTGACGGGAAGGTTGTCGAAGGTCCACATTCCTTCGTCCGCACGGGCAACCATACAGATTGCGCTATAAGACACCAGTGCGAAGGTGATACCAAGACGCTTTTGACCCTTTTTCATACGATTCAGCCGCCACTTCCAGGATAGCAAGGCACCATACGGGCACTTGCCGTCCGCTTCGGTAACCGCTGGACGTTACACTGGAAGTTTGGGGATGAATTCCAAGCGGATCGTCATCATCGGCGGTGGCATCGTGGGGTTGGCCACGGCGTACCGCCTCCTCCTGCGCTTTCCGGGTGCGCGCGTTTCGCTACTGGAGAAGGAGGCCGGTGTGGGCCGCCACCAGACCGGCCACAATAGCGGAGTCCTGCATTGCGGTCTGTATTACAAGCCCGGCTCGGTCAAGGCGCGGCTGGCGGTTGCCGGCATCCGCCAGATGGTGGAATTCTGCCGCGAACATGCCGTCCCGCACGAAATCTGCGGGAAACTCGTCGTCGCCGTGGACGACGCCGAAGTGGCCCGTCTGCGCGCGCTCCACGCTCGCGGTATCGCCAACGGACTCGACGGCCTCACCTGGATGTCGCGCGACGAGATGCGCGAGATCGAGCCCCACGTGGGCGGTGTGGCAGCACTATGGGTGCCCCAGGAAGGCATCGTGGACTATCCCAAGGTCTGCGAGACTCTGGTTGCCCAGCTTACCGGGCGCGGCGCGCGGGTCGTCACCAGCGCGCGCGTCGACGCCATACGGCGCGAAGGAGCCGGCTGGCTCACCACCACCACCGCGGGCGACTTCGAGAGCGATTTTCTGATCAACTGCGCGGGACTCTACTCCGACCGCGTCGCCGAACTCGCCGCCGAGCCGCGCGATATGCGAATTCTCCCCTTCCGCGGCGAGTACTACAAGATCCGCCCGGACCGTCAACACCTGGTGCGGCATCTCATCTACCCCGTCCCCGACCCGCAGTTCCCCTTCCTCGGCGTACACTTCACACGCCTCATACACGGCGGCATCGAAGCCGGCCCCAATGCGGTGCTGGCCTTCGCCCGCGAGGGCTATCGTAAAACCGATTTCAACGCGCACGACCTGTTCGACGCGCTCAGCTACGGCGGCTTCTGGCGTTTCATGCGGCGCTATCCCTCCATGTGCTGGTACGAATTGCGCCGCTCCTTCAGCCGCGAACTCTTCTGCCGCTCCCTGCAGCGCCTGGTGCCCGAGATCCAGCCCGCCGATCTCACCACTGGCGGAAGCGGCGTCCGCGCGCAGGCCATCGCACCGGAAGGCGAACTGGTCCAGGACTTCCGCCTGATCGCGCGCCCCAACGCCCTGCACGTGCTCAACGCGCCCAGTCCCGCCGCCACCGCCTCGCTGGCCATCGGAGCGGAGATCATCGAAATGATCACGGAGGCCATAGGCGCCAGCGCCGTCCGGTAGCGCAAGGTACCCCGCGATGCCTCCAAAAACCGAAGGAATCCTCGAGTCCTCCCTGTACGTTGACGATGTCGAACGCTCCGCCCGCTTCTACGAAAAAATCTTCGGATTTCGCGTCATCAGTGATTTCGGCGGACGCGGCTGCGCCTTGGAAGCCAGTGCCCGCCAGGTCCTCCTCCTTTTCAAAAAACGTGGTTCGCTCGAAATCGAATCTCCGCACGACGGCGAAGGCGAACTTCACCTAGCCTTCGCGATCGCCGCCCCAGAGCTTGCCCGCTGGGAAGCCTGGCTAACGGAAAACGCAATCGCCCTCGAAGAGAAAAAAGTCTGGGAGCGCGGCGGCACCAGTCTCTATTTCCGCGATCCGGACCGCCATCTTCTGGAAGTCGCCACCCCAGGGGTCTGGACCATTTACTGATCACGCCGCCTGCCACATTCGCTAAGCGCGATACACTGACGGAACCATGCGAATTCTGGCGAGTCTCATCAGCCTTCTGGCAGCATCCGCCTTTGCGCAGCAGGTCGGCCAGCCGCTCCCTCCGTGGACGCCCGGGACTCTCGATATCCACCAGATCAACACCGGACGCGGCAACTCCGCCTTCCTCATTTTTCCCGACGGCACCACCATGCTGCTCGATGCCGGCGACGGCGGCAATCTTCCTCCACGCGGCACCCCGCCGAAGCCCGACGCCTCCCGCACGCCGGGAGAATGGATCGCCCGCTACATCCGCCACATGCTGGCCCACGACGCGTCCCCGGTCCTCGACTACGGGTACCTGACGCATTTTCACGACGACCACATGGGTCACCCCGCCGCCTACCTCGAAGACCGCGCGCGGCGGATACAAACTCACGGGCCTCACCGAAGTCGGCGACCTCATTCCGATCAAGCTCATGCTCGATCGCGGCTGGCCGGACTACAACTATCCGGCGCCACTCAACGACGCCACCGTCACCAACTATCGCGCCTTTCTCGACTGGCAGCGCAAGAACAACGGCATGCAGGTGGAGCGCCTGAAGCCGGGACGCAAAGATCAAATCGTCCTGCGCCGCGATCCCGCGAAGTATCCCAACTTCGAAGTCCGCAACATCGCCGCCAACGGCGAGGTATGGACCGGCGTGGGCACCAACACCCGCGCCATCACCCGCGCATCGCTGAGCTTGAAACCCGAGGACTATCCCACCGAGAACATGTGCTCCCTGGTGATCCGCGTGAGCTATGGCAAGTTCGATTTCTACAGCGGCGGCGACATTCCCGGCGCGCGCCGCGACGGCGCTCCGCTCTGGAACGATATGGAAACGCCGGTCGCGCAGGCCGTCGGCCCGGTGGAAGTCAGCGTGCTCAATCACCACGGCAATCGCGATTCGCAGAACGCATTCTTCGTCGCCTCCCTGCGTCCGCAGGTATTCCTGATTCCCGTTTGGTCCGCGGACCATCCCGGACACGACGTCCTGGAGCGCATGTTCTCCGAACGCCTCTACCCGGACCCCGCGACGTCTTCGCCACCAACATGCTCGAGGCCAACCGCCTGGTGATCGGCCCGCTGCTCGACCGCCTGAAGAGCGCCCAGGGACATATCGTGGTGCGTGTGGATCCGGGCGGCGATCACTTTCCGCGTCATCATCCTCGACGACTCCGCGGAGACCTACCGCGTGAAGGCGATCCACGGCCCGTATCAGTCGCGCTGAAGGCACCGTTCGAAAAGTCGCGCGGCTGATATGATTGCTCTCATCATGCGACGCAGAAGTTTTCTCGCCGCTCCTCTGGCTGCCTGGCCGATGGCGGCCAGTCCACTCGCGGCCGCCGAATCCGAGCCGCGAATTTACGCCTTCGGCGACGGCATTCCGCACACGCCCGCCGAATATGCGCAGTTGCTCACCACCCTGGCGCAGCCCGGCAATCTGGCGGCCGACGACTATTCGCGCGGCGGCGTCGTAGAGCAATTGGAGACGCACGTCGCATCGCTCCTCGGCAAGGAGGCCGCAGTCTGGTTGCCTACCGGCACGTTGGCCAATCATCTGGCCGTCCGAATGCTAGCCGGCAACCGCCGACGCGTGTTGGTTCAGGCTGAAAGCCACCTCTTCAACGATTGCGGCGATTGCGCCCAAACCCTCAGCGGCCTGCATCTGGTGCCGCTCGCGCCCGGCCGCGCGACCTTCACTCTCGAAGATGTGGAACGCGCCGCCTACGACGCCTCCATGGGGCGCGTCGAAACTCCCATCGGCGCCATCCAGATCGAAACTCCCGTGCGCCGCCGCCAAGGAGAGCGCTTCGATTTCGCGGAACTGAAGAAGGTGGCCGCCTGGGCGCGTGCTCACAATGCCGGACTGCATCTCGATGGCGCACGCCTCCTGCTCGAAAGCGCCTACGCCGCGCGTCCCGTGAAAGAGTACGCCGCCCTCTTCGACACCGTCTATATCTCGATGTACAAGTACTTCAATGCCGCCAGCGGCGCCGTTCTGGCCGGCCCCAAGGCTCAGCTCGCCGGTCTTTACCACACGCGCCGCATGTTCGGCGGCGGCCTGCGCCAGTCCTGGCCCTTCGCGGCCGTTGCCCTGCACTATCTCAACGGTTTCGAACAGCGCTTCCGCAGCGCCATGGAGTCGGCGGAAATGTGGTCGCGGCCCTCTCCAAAGATTCGAACTTCGGCATCGAGCGTATTCCCAACGGCACGAACATCTTCCGTCTGCGCGTATTCGGCGTCAACGCGCCGGTCTACCAGAATCGTCTCGAGAACGCCGGCATCAGCACCAGTAATCCCACCGGCGACTGGTTCCACATTCAGGTGAACGAGACCTGGACGCGCCTGCCGGCCTCCGAGATCGCCGCCCGCTTCCACCAGGCGCTCACCTGATCTAACGCTGGTACACCGTACGATAACCGCCGCCGCTCACCGCCCCAATCGCCGCGCCAATCCCGACCCCGCCCCCAATGAATGCGGCATCGGATATATCCTGCCCCTCGTTGCGAAATCGCGTTCCCACCGTATTACTCAGGATCACGCCTCCCGCCGCACCGATCGCGGCGCCGATGGCCGCCCGTATTGGCCGGCTCGCCCGCGGACGGCGATACACGCGCACCACCTCTTCCTTCCGCAACGTGACCTCACGATCGGTACGAAGAGAGATGCCCGATTCCGTGAAACCTTCGAAATTTCCCTCCACCCGCTTCATGTCCGCTTGGATAATCCCGATTCGCGTCCCAGGTTTGAGTGCGCTCAGATTGCTCCATGCACTGTTGTCAGCGGCCAGTACCGGACCGGCAAGCACCGCCGCGAGCATCAACGCGATCTTTCTGTGAATCCCCATATCCACTCCTCAACTTGTGGGGCAGGTTGGCAACCTGCGGCGGGTTGATACCCGCCGGCCTCAAGCTGTCCCCACCTGTTAACGCGCAAAGCGCCGCAAATAAGTCTCACTGATTCGTAATTTGACGCCGCTACTCGTAGCGCAGCACTTCCGCCGGCGCGATCTTCGTGGCATTCCTCGCCGGATACAGCGTGGCCAGAAAGCTCACCAGAATCGCCAGGCCCGCGATCCAGAAGGCGTCCACCCACTGCGCCTCGAACGGCACGAAGCTCATCGAGTAGACCGCTTCGTCCAGCGGAATCCAGTGGTATTTGCCGGCGAAGTAGCACAGCGCATACCCCACCACCAGCCCGATCGCGCTGCCCACCACGCCGATCAGCACGCCCTGCAGCATGAAGATCCGGCGGATCTGCTCGCTGCCGCGCGCCCATCGACATCAGCACCGCGATGTCGCGGTACTTCTCCATCACCATCATCACCAGCGTGATGAAAATATTCAGCGCCGCCACCAGTTCGATCAGGCTGATCACGATGATGGTCACCAGCCGCTCCATCTTGAGCGCGCCCAGCAGTTGCTTGTTGCGCTCCATCCAGGTGGTGGTCGTGTAGCGGTCGCCCGCCACCTTTTCCACTTCCTTGGCGATCTCCGGCGCGCGATTCAGATCGTCCACGTTGAGTTCGATCTGGTTGATCTGGTCCACCGAGAGCGCCTTCTGCGCCGCGCCGATCGACAGGTACGCCCAGTTGTCGTCGATCTCGAAGAAGCCGGTCTCGAAGAGGCCGCACACTTTGAAGCGCCGCTTCACCGGCCGTATGCCCGACGGGCAGCATCTCATCGGTCAGCAGTTCGATATTGTCGCCGACCCGCATGCCGAGATCTTCCGCCAGCCGCGAGCCCAGCAGGATGCCCGGCGGGTCCGCGTTGGGATCGCGCAGGCGGTCCACGCGATCCCGCCTTCAAATGCCGCAGCGTGCCGCTCAACGCCAGTTCCGAAGCCACGTCCACGCCTTTGATGAACGCGCCCTTGGATTGCAGCGGTCCGCTGCAGAAACGTGGGACTGTACAGCGCCGGCGAAACCGCCGTCACGTGCGGCACCTTGCGAATCCGCGCCACCAGGTCCTGCCAGTTCTCGATGCCGTCGCCGGGCGTGCCGCGGCACCACGTTGATGTGCGCCATCGCGCCCAGCAGATTGCGCTGCAGCGTATTGCGGAAGCCGTTGGTCACCGCCAGCGCGATCACCAGCGCCATCACGCCCGCCGCCACGCCCAGCACGGAGATCGCGGTGATCACGGAGATCACCGCCTCCTTGCGGCGCGCGCGCAGATAGCGTCCCGCGATGAACAGCTCGAAGCGCGCTCACAGTTTGTCGAGTTCCCGCATGTTGCCGATCAGGTCGATCGGGCCTTCCGGCCGCAGCAGCGGGAACAGAATCACGTCGCGGATCGAGCGCGATCCCGTCAGGATCATCGTCAGCCGGTCGATCCCGATGCCTTCGCCGCCCGTCGGCGGCATGCCGTAGGCCAGCGCGCGCACGTAGTCCTCGTCCATCTGGTGCGCCTCCTCGTCGCCGCGCTCGCGCATGCCGAGTCTGCATTTCGAAGCGCCGCCGCTGCTCCTGCGGATCGTTCAACTCGGTGTACGCGTTGCCGATCTCCATGCCCGCCGCGTAGATCTCGAAGCGCTCCACGAAGGCGGGATCCTCGGGCTTGTTCTTGGAAAGCGGCGAGGTCTCCACCGGGTAGTCGTAGATCACCGTCGGCTGGATCAGCTTGGCTTCCACGTGGCGCTCGAAAATCTCGGTCAGCGCTTCGCCCGGCGTCGTCTTGTGCGAATGCGCGCAGCAGCCACTCGGGGTTGGCCACATCGTCCATCGTCGGACCGCCCTCGCCTTCCCAGTGCTGCACAATCGCCTCCCGCATGCTGAAGCGCGCCATGCTGGTGAAATCGATCCGGTGGCCCTCGAATTCCACCACCGGCGAACCCGGTGGCGTCGATCGCCGTCTGCCGCAGCAGTTCCTCGGAGAAATCCATCAGCCCGCGATAATCCGTGTACGCCTGGTAAAACTCCAGCATGGTGAACTCGGGATTGTGGTGCGTCGAGAGCCCCTCGTTGCGGAAGTTGCGATTGATCTCGTAGACGCGGTCCAGCCCGCCCACCACCAGCCGCTTCAAATAAAGCTCCGGCGCGATGCGCAGGTACAGATCGATATCCAGCGTGTTGTGGTGCGTCACGAACGGGCGCGCCGCCGCGCCGCCGTAGAGCGGCTGCATCATCGGCGTCTCCACTTCGATGAAGTCGCGCGCCTCCAGTTGCCGGCGCAGCGACGAGATGATGCGCGCCCGCGTCACGAACACCTTGCGCACCTCGGGATTCGCGATCAGGTCCAGGTAGCGCTGCCGGTAGCGCGTCTCCACGTCTTCCAGCCCGTGCCACTTCTCCGGCATGGAGAGCAGCGTCTTGCTCAGAAACTCCAGCTTCTCGGCGTGGATGCTGAGTTCGCCGGTGCGCGTGCGGAACAGATAGCCTTCCACGCCTACGATGTCGCCGATATCCACCAGCTTGAACAGCGCGAAATCGCTCTCGCCCACCGCGTCTTTCTTGACGTAGATCTGCAGGCGTTCGCCGTTCTGCTGCACGTGCGCGAACCCCGCCTTGCCCATGTGGCGCAGCGTCATCAGGCGTCCGGCGATGCGCACGCGCACCTCGGGCACGAGTTCTTCGGCCGTCTTCGCGCCGTACTCGGCCAGAATCGCGGGCACCGTGTGCGTGAACTCGATACCGCCGGCCGTAGCCGCGGTAGCCCAGCGCTTCGATCTCGCGGATCCGCGTCAGCCGCTGTTTGAGCAAGTCGTCTTCGAGGGACAAATAGGGCTCCTATGGCGAAATAAGCTATTATAAAGCTTCGCTTGAGACGCTCCATTTCCATTATCATTCCTGCGTACAACGAAGCCAAACGATTACCTGCCTCACTGGTAAAAGTACAGGAATATCTCAGCGCGTCCCAATGGGAATTCGCCGAGATAGTGGTGGTGGATGACGGCTCGCGTCGATAACACCGTCCAGTTGGCTCGTGACGCCGGTGCCCGCGTACTCGCAAAACCCCGGGAATCGCGGCAAAGGCTACAGCGTCAAGCACGGCATGCTCGAGGCCAAGGGCGAATGGGCGCTCTTCACCGATGCCGATCTCTCGTCTCCCATCGGTGAAGTGGAGAAGCTCTGGAGCGCGCTGGAGCGCGAACACGCGCAGGTGGCCGTCGGCTCGCGCGCCGTGGATCGCTCGCTGGTCGGCGTGCACCAGCCTCGTCCTCCGCGAAGCCGTCGGCCGCGTTTTCAATGGCGCCATGCGCGCTGGTCACCGGACTGCCGTTCAAAGATACGCAGTGCGGCTTCAAGCTCTTTCAGACCAGCGCCGGCCGTGAAGTCTTCTCCCGCCAGCAGCTCGACGGCTTCGGCTTCGACGTGGAAGTCCTCTTCATCGCCAAAACGCTCGGGCTGAAGTCGGTGGAAGTTCCGGTGCGATGGGACAACGTGGAGGGCACCAAGGTAAGCATGCTCCTGGGCTTCGTCGCCTTCCTGGACCTGTTGAAAGTCCGCCGCAACGCCCTCCAGGGCAAATACAGCTAGTCAAGCGTTATCCGCGTTTATCTGTGTTCATCTGTGGCTAATATTCGTCTCTTGCGCCGGCGCGCCTCAGGCCTTGATGATGACTTCCCGGAGCCGCTCGCGCGTCAGGAAGAACTTCACGCTCTCGAACTGGCCGAACAGCTTTTCCAGGCTGCGGTTGTTATACAACTGCGCCGGCCGCCGCATGCCCTGCTGCGAGATCTTCGAGCGAGTTCAACTGATCGATGCGGAACGTGTAGGAGGGTACCTCCTCCATGCTTGTCGTCGGAGTGGAAGAACGCCAGCATGTACGCCTTCGGCCGCACGATGTGGTGCAAGCGCTCCACTACCGCGTGTCAGCAGCACCGGATTCAGGTACTCCAGCACATCCCAGACCAGGACTCCGTCGAAGTGCCCCTCGGGATAATCCAGCGTCTGCTTGAGGAAGTATTCGATCCGCCCCGGGTTGGTCTGCTCCGCCGTATCTTCGGCGCCAAACGCCTCATTCAGAATCCGCAGGAAATCTTCCGAATACAGCCGGTGTCCCAGATCTGTGATGAAGCTAACATTCTTCTGCGTGGCGCCGCCCAGATCGAGAATCGTCAGCCCGCTGGTGTCGCGAATCTGGACGAAAAACTCTTCCAGGCCCGCGGCTCTTGCGCGAGGAGAGGGCAGCCGGTTCCATCCCACTGCCGCGCCCGTTCAGGGGGATCCTGACGCCGTTAGAAGGCGAAAGGGGGCCTCCCCCCGACTGACCTCCGCGAGATCCGCGAAAAAAATCCTTCAGCGGCTCCAGCATGAAAAACCTTCAACTTAACGCTTGGAATCCGAGGAACTTCCGACAGCCGGCGCACTCGATGCCGGCGCCGCCTGCGCGGCCGGACCGGACGCTTTGGCAGCCTTCGCAGGTTCCGGCTTCACGATGTCGATACTGCCCTTGAAATACGCGCCGTCTTCGATAATGATTCGCGCCGTGCGGATATCGCCGGTCAGCTTGGCATCCTTGCGGATTTCAATCTTATCAGCGGCCTCCACGTTGCCCTGGATGGTTCCCAGCGCCACTACTTCACGCGCCTTCACGGTAGCCTTTACGGTTCCGTTCGGCCCAATGGTCAGCTTATGCTCCAAAGCTTCCACGGTGCCTTCCACTTCGCCATCGACGTAAAGATCCTCGCGGCTGAAAATCTGGCCGACTACTTTGACGGCCTTCCCGATGGTGGCCGCACCTCCACGGGTTTCCGCCTCAAATCTGGCAGGGGGCATGCTCGACACTGTTGATGTCTCCTTCCTTGCTTCGACGGGATTGTGTACCGAACCCGGATTTGCCGGTGGTGCCGGCGGCGTGTAAGAAGGCCGAAGCGGTTCTTCGTCCCGCTTTTTATTCCACATGTAGCCGACTTCCTTGGTTAATTATGAGTACTTTCATGACACTTGCTTCTCCTAGCATAAGGTGGCAGGACCCGAAAGGCAATCTCCGTCTGCGCGCGGAAGCACCCTACGACAGGAAAAATTCCCGAAACGTCGGACTTCCGGCGTACTCGCTCGCCCGCGCGAGCAACGGCCTGCCTACCGCCGGGCGATCCACGCCCGCCCGCCGCGCCCCCCAGTATCCGGTTAGGATCGCCAATAATACCGCCAACGGGAGCGTCCGCGGCGGCGAGCCTTGCCACGATCGCAAGGCCCACCGCCACGGATCCCATTCCACGAAAATTCGCGAGGTGTGATCCATATTGGTGGGCCATATGAGTGCTGCTAGTGCGTCAGTTTTTCGCGATCATCTGGAGCAACCACAATCCGCCAAGCAGACCGCCGGTGAGTAGAGTCACTTTGATGGCGCCGCCCAACCACTCCTGCATGCTACGGCGTGGCGCTTCCGATCGAACATCTTCGACGGGGTTCATGGATTCCGCTGCCACTACGCCCCCCTCGCGACCGCGAATTCCATGGGCCGCTCCGCCTTCGAGCGGCGCGCGGGCCCCACATAGAGGACGGGGCACTCCGATTCCGCCGCCAGCAGATTTTCGCGCGAACCACCGGCCACCATCAGCCCGGCGCCGTGAAGCCGGATCGCCCGGCTGTAGACCGTGGCCGGCGGACCCACGCCCACCTTTACCTTCGCCTCCGGAGCCCAGCGATCGCACAGGCTCTGGATTCGCGACTCGGCGATGGCGACTTCAAGCTCCCGTTCGTCCCGGTTCCACAACATCGCCGACTTGGGACTGGAGGGTAACAGCGAACCCATCACTTTAAGCGGCGCCTCCATCTTTGCCGCCGCCCAGGCCGCCTCCCGCAATACCTCTTCCTCGCTTCCGTCGAACTCGATGGCGCAGCACACCGGATGGGTTCGCGCCCGATTCACGGGCGGCGTGACATCCCATTCCAGCAGCACCGGGCAGGGCGCTTCGGCGAGTACTTCCGCCGCGACCGGTCCTAGAGCGCTGCCACCCACGGGCGAAGTCCCCGCGGACATCAGCATGGCGTCCATCCGCCCCGCCCGAATCACGCTCAGGATGCAGTCCGCCGGACGGCCCCATTCAATGCGGCGCGCGATTCTCGCTCCGCGGAATTGCCGCTGGGCGAAAAGTTCGAGTTCCGACATCAGGCGCGCTGCGTGGCCGTTTCGGCCCAACCACGGCTGCGGCTCCACCACGTGCAGCAGGGTAATCTCGGCTTCGCTGGTATCGATCAGCCGCTGTACCGCCGGCGTCAGTCTGCCCATCCGAGGCGTCAAATCGATCGGAATCAGTACACGATTATAATTCGGCATAACATCTCCTCTGTATCTCGGTCCTGGTTTCTGGTTTGCCCGCGGCACAGCGCGATAACGCGCGCTCACGAGCGAGTCCAAGGCAACGTAAGGATGGAAACTACAGGGAGAAGGGAGGCGCGCGGCCGCTGCGCGGTGCCACATTACAACTCGGCGGTACCGGCGCCTGCCGGTCCGGTAAAAGCGTCGACACCTGAGTAAGCGCGGCGCTCTGAAAACCGGAGCCCCGGAGAGCCAGGACCGGCGAGCGGTGCAAGGTGGTGGACCGGGCCTGCGAAGCCCGAACCGTCAACGCAACCGCGGAGTGGTCGCGCGTCCGCTGCGGACTCTGCGACGAATCCGGACCGGCAAACGACTGTCCAGCCAATATCCCGCTCAGCGCCAGGCACAAGGCCAACGCTGTCGCGGCGGAATTGCGGATTTGGGAGAGTCGTCGCACGGTAATCCTGATAGATTAAGCTCTCTTAATTTATAGCACAGTCGGCCCGGAAACTCACGCTATAATCCAGCCATCATGAAATACCTGGCCCTCCTACTCGCATTCGGATTTTTATCCACCGCGCAGACCAAAGTCGACCCCGCCCGCGTGGACCGCCTGCTGCAACGTGCCGTGATCATCGATCTGCACGACGACACTACCCAGATGATCGTCGACGAGGGCTACAACCTCGGCGAAAAGCACGACTATGGCCAGGTAGACATCCCCCGCATGCGCGCCGGACACGTCTCCGGCCTGTTTCTCTCCATCTGGCCCGATCCCGATCGCTACACCCCACTCGAATCCATCCGCCGCACCTTGGACCAAATCGACGCCGTGCACCGCGAAGTCGCCCGGCACCCCGCCGACCTGGAAATGGCCACCACGGCTGCCGATATCCTGGCTGCGAAAAAACGCGGGCGCATCGCGATTCTGATGGGCCTCGAAGGCGGGCAGGCCATCGATTCGGACCTTTCGGTACTGCGCTCCTATGCCGGCCTGGGCGTCCGCTACCTCACGCTCACACACACCAACAACACACCCTGGGCCGATTCCTCCGCCAAACCCGGCCGAGCACAACGGGCTAACCGATTTCGGACGCCAGGTGGTGCACGAACTGAACCGCCTGGGCATGATGGTGGACGTCTCCCATGTGAGCGACAAGACCTTTCAGGCCGCGTTGGACGCCTCCGCGGCGCCGGTCATCGCGTCTCACTCCTCGTGCCGCGCTCTCGCCGGTGCAGCACGTAATATGACCGACGACATGCTGCGCGCCCTCGCCCGGAAGGGAGGCGTGGTACACATCAACTTCTACGAAGGCTTCCTCGATAACGGCTTTGCCGAGCGCGAAAAGACGCTGAAAGCCGAGCAGACCGAGCAGGACGCTATCGACGACCGGACTCCCAAGTTCGGCGACCGCAGCCAGAATGGTCCCGCCGTCCGCAAGCTCAACGCGCGGCGCATCGCCAAGTTGGGCCGCCTGCCGCTCAGCCGTCTGCTGGACCACTTCGAGCACGCCGTGAAAATCGCAGGTGTGGACCACGTCGGCTTGGGTTCCGACTTTGACGGCGCCGACGATCTGTTTCCCGAAGGCATGGAAGATATTTCGAAAATGCCCAACCTGGTTCGCGGCCTGATGGAGCGGGGCTTCTCAGATGAGGACATCCTGAAGATTCTCGGCGGCAATACTCTGCGGGTCATGAGCGAAGTGGAGCAGGTATCGCGGAAAATGCAGGCGGAAGGACGGCCGAAATAGGAGGCGGTTGGCCATCACGATTCGATCGTGGACACACTGTACAAACGCGTCCGGATCGCGTCGCGCTGTTCCACCGATTTCCGGTCATTGGGTTCGTCACCGGCAGTCACCGCTTCGGCCAGGGCCACAGCAACTTCCGCTTCTCCGGCAGCCACGATATCGGCGCCGGCGCGCCGCAGGTCAGCGGCATCGCGAAGATGAGCGCAGCGGACCAGGACCCGAAGGTCCGGATTGAGCAGGCGCGCCTGCCTGACAATTTCCGCGGCCTCTTCGATATCCGCGCTGAGGATTAGGCTTCCCGCCGTCTCGATGCCCGCTTCCTCGAGTGTTCCCGGCCGCAGGACGTCACCATAGATCGCAGTAAGACCTTCCGCGCGAGCCTGGCGAACGGTATGGAGATTCAGGTCGATTACCGTAATGCCGGCTCCGCGGTCTTGCAAAAGCCGCCGCACCACGCGCCCGACCGGGCCGTATCCGACAAGGATGCAGCGCATCGCGTCGATAGCCTGCCGCGACGAGGTACGCACCGGAGTCGTCAAGGCGACGGACGAGGATGCCCCACGGACCCGTCGGTAGATGAATGGGTTCAAGACGATCGAGAGAATCGAGGCTGCGACGATCGCATTCCAGCCCGTCTCATTGATCAGACCGAGTCCGCGAGCCACCGTCCCTAGAATGAAGCTGAATTCGCCGATCTGGGAGAACGCGGCTCCTACGGGCGCCGCGGTCGCCAAAGGCACACCGAGCAGCCGCACCGTGAATACGGCGACCAGAGGTTTGACCACCAGCACGACCGCCAAAACAGCCAGGATCGCGATCGGAGCTTCGATCAGGCTCCGCGGGTCGAAAAGCATGCCGACCGACACAAAAAACAGCACGGCGAATGCGTCGCGCATGGGTACGGCGTCAAGCGCGGCGCGCGCCGCAAACTCGGACCGCCCGACAGCCAATCCCGCCAGGAAGGCCCCAAGCGCCATCGACACGCCAAACAACTCGGCAGAGCCAACCGCAATGCCGAGCGCGAGAACCAGCACCGCCAGCGTAAACAGCTCTCGCGAGCGCGTTCTTTCGATGCGCTCCAGAGCCCAGGGAATCACCCATCGGCCGAGCAGCACCACGGCAACCATCAGGCTGGCGACTTTGATTCCGGCAATCCCTAAGGCCGCGGCGACGCTCTGGCTGGCAGCACCATCCCGAACGAAGATGATCGGCAGCAACAGGAGGATCGCTATGGTGAGCAGATCCTCCACCACAGTCCAGCCAATCGCAATGTAGCCGATTTGGGAGTGTAGGTCGTGCCGTTCCGCAAGGACCAATGCCATTACGACCGTGCTGGCCACCGAGACCGCCATTCCGAGAATGATGCCGGCGCTCCAACTCCAGCCCATGAAGTGCAGGATGACTGCCAGGGCCCCCGTGGACACCGCACTCTGGATGAGCGCGCCGGGCACCACGATCCGCCACATCGCGATCATCTCGTCGAGGTGAAACCGCAGTCCGATTCCAAAGAGGAGCAGGATCACTCCTATCTCGGCAAACTGCTCTGCGATAGCGTGGTTGGCAACGAATCCGGGAGTGAACGGCCCGACCAGGATACCGGCCAACAAGTACCC
Source organism: uncultured Solibacteraceae bacterium (assembly GCA_963792055.1). GTDB lineage: Bacteria > Acidobacteriota > Terriglobia > Bryobacterales > Bryobacteraceae > Solibacter. The sequence goes on from CAWBUV010000005.1 coordinate 121,569, forward strand.
GGCAATGGCAGAAACCCGCAGCTTGTGCGCAAGAAAGCCGAGGACCGTTGCCGCCGCCAACCCGCTGGTGAACGTTAGAATTACCGTCAGATCGTGCATCCTCGGTCTCCTGGGTTCTGCTTCGAGCTACGGTCACACTGGTTTTGGGGCGCGCAGAGCCGACGCCACGGAGCGGCGCGCATTGTCTGCTCGGGCCGGCTCGCCTGTACCGGCGCCGGTCGCATCTGCTCTTAGGATACCAAAGATTAAAAATTATTTATCTTTTCGGATGGAGCCTTATGGTTCCGCAGTCCGAACGTAAGTTACTGCTATACCATCGAGTTACGGGCGATAACGTTCCGGCCGGGAATTGACCCGCCCGGCGCGGCTGGCGTCCTTTCTACCCCTTGATGCAAGCTCGCCCGAAGCAGATAATTTAGTACAAGAAGAGGTAATTATCATGTACTACTGCCTGCCGGCCCTCCTCGCGCTTGCCTGCGCCTCTTTTGCCCAACCCCCCGCCTTCGAGGTTGCCAGCGTCAAACGAGCCGAACCAATCACACCCGCCCTCGTGCAATCCGGTCGTCTACACATGGGCGTCTTCCTCGATTCGCTGCATGTCCGCATCAGCCAGCTCTCTCTCTACGAGTTAATTGCCTTCGCATACCAGGTGAAGGGCCGCCAGATTTCCGGCCCCGACTGGATGGTCACCGAACGCTACGATATTCAGGCCAGACTGCCCGAAGGCAGCCGGCGCGGGCAGGTACCAGCCATGATGCAGACCCTCCTGGCGGAGCGCTTCGGCATGCGCCTTCACCGCGAGAACAGGGACCTCAACTTGTACGCACTGGTGGTAGCCAACGGCGGCCCCCGTCTCAAACCGTCCGCCCCCGAGGAGACGGAGCCTCAAACAGCCCAGAGTCCCATCCAGGGCGGAATCACCGTGGGAGCGCGTGGGTCTGCGGTCAGCACCGGGCCGTCTGGCAATTCCAAGATCACTCCGGGCCAGGACGGCAACCTGCACGTCGAGAACAAGAAGATGACCCTGGCCGCCTTCGCCGATTTCATCGGCCGCTACAGCGAGCTGCCGATCCTCGATTTCACCGGACTCCAGGGCGCCTACGAAATGGAGTTCGATGTCTCCGCCGAAGAGGTGCGCAATGCCGCGCGCGCCCACGGGGTCGCCATTCCTCCGCCTGCCCGTGCGGCGAATGGCGAAGCTGCATCCGACCCCGCCGGCGTCTCCCTGGCCGGATCGCTTCGAAAACTCGGACTCAAGCTGGAATCCCGCAAGGCGCCCACCGAGGTGCTCGTCATCGACAAGGTGGAAAAGGTCCCGACCGAAAACTAGCCGTCTACTCTTCGATGGCGAGTTCCACCCAACCGGGCAGCGTCGCCGGACGGTTGCCCAGGAACACGATGCGGCGCGTCTTGGGGAAGGGCAGATTAGTGGACAGCGCGCGGTTGTAGATCACGAACTGCTGCAGGATCTGCCGGTAGTCCGTGTTGGTCGTGTCCAGCCATGCGCTCTTGGCAAGCAGCCCGCCGCCCCAGCCCATGGAGAGCAGACAGGTGCCGTTCTCCTTGGCGGCGGCCAGCCGCTGCTCCAGTTCATCCAGGCTGCGGTCGAGCAGCCCCATGCCCGCCTGCGACGCGTACTGCCGCTGCAAGGCCAGCACACCCGCCGCATAGATATTGGCCGCTTCGAAGATCTTGGCGCGTCCGAAAGATTCCGGCCAGCGCACACTCTTACGCACATCGGGCTGCAGGAAGAACGTCTTCTCGTCCCAATCGCCGCGGAAAACCGTGCCCGGCGAAGCCATCTCGGCGAAAGTCGGCGTGCTTTCCTCGGGACGCGCGCCATCCACCGCGCCGCGCGGACTCTGTTTCCAACCGAGCGCAAAGTTCCCTCCGCGGGGCTGCAGCGTGGAGGTGCGCAGCAGGTAGATCTTGAAATCGCCGGCCGCCACCGTGGCCGAATCGCCCGCGCTGACGAAGCGCATCTTATTGGTGCCGCCGGCGCCCAGAGCCTGCTCTTCTACACTTTCCGCGGGACGCCGCGGCATGCGCTCCGCCTGCACCCGCGCCAGAACATCCTGCAGCATGCCGTCGCGCCATTGCGAGAAGACCATGCCGGTGCGCAGCGCGCCTTTGATCGCTGAGCCCGGGAGATAAGGACCGCTCGCGCCGCTGGCAAACGTCGGAATGTGCAGGCTCTCGCCCGCCGCGCGATTCCAATACGCCGAAGAGGCCGCATTTTCGAAGGGGATGCGGCGGCCGGCGAAATTCTGCGCGAAGCCTCCCCAGGTGGCGAAATCCAGCTTCTCGGCGTTCTTCAGCTGGTTGAGATAACTGTCCAGCCGCGGACCCTTGGCCAGCAGGCGGAAGATCCGCCACTGGTCGAGCACGTTGACCTGGTCCTTCCAGACCATATAGTCGATGGGCGCCAGCTTGCGTCCGTCGCCGACCAGCAGCGGAGTAAGGCACGTGAGGCGATAGCGCATCAATGCACCTCGGGCAGCGGAATGGCGAGCGCGAATCCGGCGCGAAACACCGGGTGCGCGAAGCCATCCGGCGCCACGTCGGCGGCAGCGCCCATCGGCATGCCGTTCGCATAAAGGACGGAGCCTTCGGCCACCATCTGGATCTGTTTCTTGAGTTCGCCGCTTCCCGACGGACTGTCGATGCGGCCGCCGCGGGCGAGCAACGCTGTAGCTGCCGCGGCCCCAATCCACCGTATCTTCCGCCGCCGGCGTGAACAGCGAGAGCAGCCAGTGAGCCTGTAAATTGACAGCCCGCGGCGCAGCCGGGGGCACGCGCATCGGTTCGGTCAAATCCGGCGCCCTCACCTCCGCCTCAATCGTCGCCTCCGAAAGTGCCGCCTCGGCTTCGTCCGGCGCCGCCTCTCCGAGCGCCGACCGCGAGGGACGGTTCGCTCCGGCGTCAGCCATCCGGGCTCGCGACGTCGCTTCAGGGAGCGCTACCTCAATTGCCTCAGCGCTCTCCTTCGGCCGGCAATCTCGATTTCCGGCGCGTCCGAGGGCGCCGCCTCAATTTCCGGTGCGGATCTCGAGCCGCGACCGCTTCGGCAGCGGTTCCCCTGCGGCTCGGCCACTCGGCGACACCTTCCGCCGCGCTTCGGCAGCTTCCATGGGAGGGTTCGGGTCGGGCACCGGTTCTTCCGTCGGAGGCGGTTCTTCGATCGGCGGCTCTTCAGAGCGGTGGTTCCTCCACCGGAGGAGACGGCGACTGGCCCTTATATTCAATAATCAATCCGGGCAACGTGCCCTCCACAAACTCGGGAGTTTCCGAACGCCCCCAGCCGCGCGACCGCTCGCCGCCAAAGCCGGTGTCGGCCAGCAGACGGAACGCGGCCTTCACCGGCTCCTGCCACCGGTCGCGCGCCGCTTCGTCGCGCGAAACCCACCACGGTCCACAACCCGCAACCTTCCCGGAATTCGATGCACGCCGTGGCGTGCCGCTCGCTCGCGCCGCTCAACCGGTCCACCGCCGCGTTCCAGCGAACGCTGGTGCGGAACGGACCCGGCTTGCCCGCCGGCACCAGGCACCCGCTGGCGCCATCCACGCTCCACTGATTGTCGTTCAGCCGCTTGCCCGGCCAGAATGGATTCCACCACGGTTCAGCGGAACGAAGCGCGCGCTCTTCCAACGCACCCGCGCCGACATTGCCGCCGGCGAAGTGGGCGGCCAGATGGTACGCGGAGGCACCACGAAAGCCGATATCGTCCAGGAACGGAAAGCACGAACTGAAACACACCGCGGGCGTCTGGCTGCGCGCCGTAGCGTCCAGCCACGTCCGCAAGCGAACCCATGCGCGACATCGCGCTCGTGACCGCGCTATACAGCGAGTCGCTGTGATAGATCACATCCACGCGGTTGCGAGCGCCCGAATCCGGCCCGATACGCCAGGGGCCGGCGGGTCGCAGTTTGACGACCAGTCCGGGGTTCATTACTCCTCGCGCACGAAGGAAAATGCCGATTCGATTGACGGCCGCCTGAATGGCCGCGAGCGTGGCGCCGGAACTGATCTCTTTTTCCGCGCGCGCCGGTCGCATAGTAGTTCTTGTTGCGCCACACCAGCCGCAGGTTGGAGAAGCTCACCCGGCCGCTGCCGCGCGAACCGCCGCCGCCCAGCGCATCGTCTTCCAGCAGGCGCAGGCCTTCCAGCACGCGCATGAACAGCGGCGCATCCTCGTCGCACAGCACGTCCATCACGAAGCGCGTGTGGAAGCGCGCGCCCATCGGAACCCGTTCCAGCGTGCGCGGATTGGCCTGCGAGGTGATCCGGTCGATGGCGTTCTCGCTCTTCACTTCGGTGAGTTCGTCGTCCAGGTTCTCGCGCATCTGCGCCGTGATGCTCTCCGGATCGAGCGGCGCGTCGAAGACCGCCAGCCGCGCCGGCGTGGCCTGCGACGTGTCGAGCGCTTTCGCCCTGCACGCGCTCCATGCGTCCGGGATTGCGTCCGAACAGCAGGCAGATTTCGTCGTCGGGACGGTCGCTCTGGTGAATGCGCACCTCCTGGCCCTTTGCGGCGCGAAAGGTAGACCAGTTCGCTGGGCACCGCCAGCCCGCCGGACTGCTCGAGCAGCGAACGGATCTTGCCGCGCAGCGAACTGCCCGGCACATACGGCCGGCCGAACGCATCCTTGACCACGGGATTGTCGCTGCCGCCGATCTCCAGCGAACCCTTGCCGGCGCCCACGTGCAGGCCGGTTTCACAGAGCATTTCGCCTTCGAGGATCAGCTTCCCGATCAGTTTCAACTCGGTTTGGGAGGTATGTGCGCTCATGCTTTACTCGTTGTAGGCCACGATGGCCTCAAATAGATCCTTGAACCGTTCGTATCCGCGGCTGTCGTTGCGGCGCGTCACCTGCAGCAGCAGCTTCTCGATCTGATCCAGGCTGCGCAGCCCGTGGCGCGCAATGGTGTAGGCCAGGCGCGCGCGCAACATCACGAACTCGTGCTGCCGCTCGCCTTCCGGCGCCCGCACCGCCCGCCGCACGGCGCTGTAGAGGCGGCGCAACTGGCTCTTGGTGCCGCTATCCATATCGCGCATGCGGCTCACGATGGCGTGCGCCTGGTTGTCCAGGTACAGGCTGTCGCCGATCAGCTTTTCCAGCTCGATTTCGGGCGGACCTTCGGGACGGCCGCGATCGAATCCGCGACGCTCTCCGCGATCTCCACGCTCCCCACGATCGCCACCGCCGGGACGGTCGCCGCCCGGACGATCGCCGCGCGGTCCGGACCCGTGAGGGCCTCCCTGCGCGCCGCGACCTTCCCGCGGCGGACGGTTTTCCTTCCGTTGCTCCTGCTCTTGTGCCATTTGCTAAACCTCTGTCACCAATCTGGCCCATTCCAGGGCCACCAGGCCCGCGGGCCGCAGCTTCACTTCCGCCGTTTTCCTGCCCACCATCTCACTGATCAGGTGGGTGCGCAGCTTCTGAAATTCGCGGTCGCGCGTGCCGCTCAGAATCCGGTTGAACCGCCGCTGGAAGCGCCAGGTGCGCTGGATGTCCGTGCCGCCGCCATAGCGCGTCGCGCCGGTAGAAACTGCGCAGTTGATACAGAAACTGCCGGGACATGCGGAAATCGTGAATCAGGCGGGTCACCGTATCTTTCAGATCCGCGGCATCGTTCAGGTGCCGCCACTCCAGAATCCGGCCCAGCAGGTAGATGCAGTCCTTGCCCGCCGCTTTCGCCAGGTCCAGATTGCGCCCGGCTTCTTCGTACACCGCGGCCAGCGGGAAGTACGTCTCCGGCGCCAGCGCGATCGCCATCGAGATCGTCTTGCCTTCGGCGCCGGGATACTCCTTCAGATTCTCTTCCGTGAAGCGGTGGAACAGGCGCTGCACCTCGCGCGCCAGCGCGATCAGCGCGTCCCACGAGCCGTACACCGCAAAATCGTCGCCGCCGGAATAAATGATGCTGACCTTGCGCCAGAACTCCGGCAGCGAGCAGAGCACTTCCAGTTCGCCGGCGAAAAACTGCTTGTACAGCACCGAGAGCGGAACGTGCTCTTCGATGGAGTGCACGCGGCGCAGGCGCAGCCCGAAATTATCCACATCGCCGCGCAGCACGCCCCAGATGGAGCGGCCCTGCGCGCGGCGCCCCAGCGTCTGCACCGGCGCAGCCTGCTTGCCGTCATCGCTGGGCGCCGCGTGGCGCGCCAGCATGATGCCGTCCGGCGAGAGGTTGGAAGTGAGGCTCCAGGTATGTTTGCCTTCGCCCGGCATGACCTTGCCCGGGATTCTCCGGCGACCAGCCGATCTGCGATGCCTCGCGCACCTTGGCGCCCAGTTCCCGGGCGAAATACAGGTCCGAATCGCTGCCCGGCGTGGCGACGAAGGGCTGGAACGCGGCGGCGCCCAGATGCTGCAGCGGCGCGTTGCGTCTTGCCCTGCAATTCCTCGTTGAGGCGCTTGCGGATGATGGCCCAATCGCCCAGGTTGTCGGTCACCGCCCAGACCAGCTTGACCCGCCGGAACTGAGTTCGGAAATCTGCTCCGCCGCCGCCGTGAGAAAGGTCTCGGCGGCCTCCCGGGCGCTTCCCGGCAGGACCACCAGGAACTGGCCGCCGCCGCTCGACCCCAGCAGGATTCGCGCCAGCCCCAGTTCGGCCAGCAGGGCGCGCGGCAGGACTTCGCAAAGCAGAGTGATCCACTGCGATTTGCCGGCCAGTAGATCTTCGCCGGCGGAACGCACAGAACGTCCCTCGGCGGGCCCCGCCAGAAGAAACTCTTCTGTGCCCAGGATTTTGCCTTGCAGCAGGATCTGTTCGGGCATCGAACTCTAGAAAAGCCTTTAAGAACCCCTCACTTTAGCACAGAATCCTGAGAACAACAGGGATTCGGGGCAACTCAGTAGTTTATGGCAAAAGCAGGTTTGTGTATGGCGGCCATGCTGATGGCCGCGAGCGCTGTGGGCGGCCGCGCCCCAGGCGGCTACGCATCAGCGGCCGGCCCCAACCGGCGCCGCGAAGCGGACGGCAGCCGCACCGAAATTGAGCGACGCGCAACTGGAATCGCTGATCCGCGCCAAGTTCGCCAAGTCGAAGATCAACGCCGACAAGTTCACCGTGCGCGTGCAGGGAGGCGTCGCCACCATCGACGGCAAGACCGACGTGATCCAGCATAAAGGCACCGCCACCCGGATGTGCAAAACCGCCGGCGCCGTGGCGGTAAACAATCGCGTGCAGATCAGCGACGCCGCCCGTGCCAAGGCGGCGGGGAATCTGGAACAGGGACGGCGCCGCGTGCAAATCAAACGCGAGGACGCGCGCACGGAGCGAAAATAGAGCGAAGAGCTCGCGTCCAGCATGAGCGGAGCGCCGTGATAAACTGGCGTTACCCCCTACTATGAAAGTCCTCCTTTTACTCGCATTCCTAGGCGTAAGCGCCGTTTGGGCACAGACCGCCCCGGTCCCGGCAACTCCTCCACCCTCCATGCCGGACCTTCCGGACGAAACGGTAGTCGCCATCTTCGGCGACGGCACCAAATTCACCATGGGAGAGTTCAAGCGAATCTACGAAGCGCTCCCGGCCCCCAACCAGCAGATGGCGATGCGCAACCGCGAGCAATGGCTTCACCAGTGGGAGCTGCTGCGCAAGCTGACCAAACTGGCCGAAGAAGCCAAATTGGACCAGGAGAGCCCGTACAAGGAGACGCTGATGTATCAGCGCATGAATGTGCTGGCAACCGGCCAAATCAACGTGGAAATCAATCGCGTCGTGGTGGAACCCGGCGACATCGTCAAGTACTACGATTCCAACAAGCAGAAATACACCCAGGTGCGCGTCAAAGCGATCTACATCGCCTTCAACGACGAGGCCGCCGCCAGCAGCGCCAGCAAGGGCAAGAAACCCCTCACCGAAGCCGAAGCCAGGGCAAAGGCCGTCAAACTCCTGGCCGCGATCAAGCGGGGGGCGGATTTCGTGAAGCTGGTAAAAGAGAACTCGGACGACGAGACCTCGCGCGAGAAGGACGGCGAATTTGCCACCCTGCGCAGCAGCGACAATATCCCCGATGCCTTCCGTAGCGCGGTATTCGCTCTGAAAAAGGGGGACGTCAGCGAACCGCTGAAGCAACCCAACGGCTTCTACATCCTGCGCGCCGAGGAAGTGACCGTCCGTCCGCTCTCCGAAGTACGTGACGATATCTACAATGATCTGAAGACCGCTCGTTCCGACGAATGGCTTCGCGGCATGGATCGCGACGCCAAGGTCCAGATCGTGAATCCGGCCTTCATTTCCGGGACTCCGGCGCCGGCCCCCGCCCCCGCCAAGCACTGACGCTCCGCCCGGGACACTTTTTTGTTGCGGGCTCGCAACCCGATGCGCCATATTAGGTTTAGCGTCCGAAAGCCGTGTAGAGCGCATCGCACCACTATCGAACTGCCGTCCCAAGCGGGGCGCTCGCATCTGTCTGGCGCTGGGGCGTTTTTCGATGGCGGACACTTTCCTTTATTTCACGGAACTGCTATCCATGCCGGTGGTGGACCTCAGGGGCCGCCGCATCGGCCGGGTCAAAGACGCCGCCATGGTGCCTTTGGTCCACGCCTCCCGGATTGACCGCCTCCTGGTGGGCGGCGCCGATGCCTGGCTCGCCATCCGCTTCGATCAGGTACGTTCCATCTCACTCGCCAAAGGCATCGAACTCAGTGAGGAAATCCTCGTCCCCTACCACGACGACGAGTACCTCTTGCGCATCGCCCGCGATCTTCTCGATCAGCAGATCATCGACGTCACCGGCCGCAAGGTGGTCCGCGTCAACGACATCACCATGGGAATCGTATTCGATGGCGTGCGCGACACCCTGAACGTCCTCGAAGTCGATATCGGCGTCCGCAGCATCTTCCGCCGCGTCTTCCAGGGTGCCCTGCCGCCCACGTGGATTCGCCGCCTGCAGCGTGGAATTCCGCCCAACTCCATCTCCTGGGAGTTCGCCAACGTGGTCGAACCCGACCCGTTGCGCCGTCTGCGCCTCAACATCTCCTACACCAAACTGGAGGAAATGCACCCCGCCGATCTCGCCGACATCGTCGAGGAACTCGGTCCCGCCGAGCGCGAAGCCATCTTCGAAACCATCGACAGCGAATCCGCCGCCGACGCCCTGTCCGAAGTCGAAAACCCCAAAATGCAGGCCAGCATCCTGGAAGCCCTCGAACCCGAAAAGGCCGCCGAGATCGTCGAGGAAATGGCGCCCGACGAGGCCGCCGACATCCTCTCCGAACTCGAGGAGGAGACCAGCGAAGAGATCCTCGACGAAATGGACTCCGCTCCCAAAACCGAAGTCCGCGAGCTGCTCGAATTCCGCGAGGATACCGCCGGGGGCATGATGAACACCGAGTACGTTTCGCTCCACGATGGCGCCACCGTGGCCGATGCCATGAGCGCCTTTCGCGGCAATGAAGACCTGCTGGAGACCCTCAATACCCTCTTCCTGGTGGACAGCGAGGAGCGCCTCTCCGCCTCCATACCCATGGCGCGCCTCTTCATCGCGTCCGGCATCGCACACCTCAAGGAACTTGCCTCCGCCACGCTGATCCAGGTGACCGTTGACGAGAAACAGGACCGCGTCACCGAACTCTTCGACAAATACAACCTGCTGACCCTACCCGTCGTGGACGAGGACGGCAAACTCGCCGGCGTGATCACCGCCGATGATGTGATCTCCGTGTTAAGGCAAAAGTGATCGGATGGGGAAACTCCTCAGCCGCTTCCGCTATCACCTTGTCGTCTTCTTCGCGGTCATCGGCCCCGGCTTTATCACCGCCGTCGTCGATAACGATTCGGGCGGCATCTTCACCTACTCCGCCGCCGGCGCGCGCTTCGGTTACCTGCCGCTGTGGACGCTGCTGCCCATCACCCTGGTGCTGATCATCACCCAGGAGATGTGCTCGCGGATGGGCGCCGTCACCGGCAAAGGCCTCTCCGATCTCATCCGCGAGGAATTCGGTCTCCGCATCACATTCCTGCTGATGGGTGTACTCGTGCTGGCCAACATGACCAACGTGATGGCCGAATTCGCAGGCGTCGCCAGTTCGCTCGAACTGTTCCACATCAGCCGCTATATCTCCGTCCCGCTGGCCGCCTTCGCGGTCTGGTTTCTGGTGGTCAAGGGCAACTATCAGAGCGTCGAAAAGATCTTCCTCTTTGCCTGCGTCTTCTACATCACCTACGTAATCTCCGGGTTCCTCGTCAAGCCCGATTGGAAGGAAGCCGCGCTTTACAGCGTGCGGCCGGTCCTGCTGTTGGAGCCCGCGTATATCTACATGCTGATCGGCATGGTGGGCACCACCATCGCCCCCTGGATGCAGTTCTACCTACAGGCGGCCGTGGTCGAAAAGGGCGTTACCGCGAAGGAGTACAAGAAGTCGCGCATTGAGGTCATCGTGGGCTGCGTCATGACGTCGGTGATCGCCTTCTTCATCATCGTGGCCTGTGCCGGCGCCATCTATTCCGTCAAGCCCCGCGAGATTCAGGATGCCTCCGAAGCCGCCCTCGGCCTCAAGCCCTTCGGCGAGTACGCCTTCCTCTTATTCAGCGCCGGCTTGTTCAACGCTTCCATCTTCGCCGCCTGCATTTTGCCGCTGTCCACCGCCTATTCCGTCTGCGAAGGCCTCGGCTTCGAAGCCGGCGTCAGTAAGCGAATGAAGGAAGCGCCCATCTTCTACTCGTTGTACACGCTGCTGATCGTGGTCGGCGCCGGCGTCATCCTGATCCCTAAGTTTCCCCTGGTACAGATGATCCTGCTCTCCCAGGTGCTCAACGGCATTCTCCTGCCCTTCGTCCTCATCTTCATGGTGCTGTTGATCAACAAAACGGAAATCATGGGCGAATGGACCAACTCCCGCATGTTCAATCTGGTCTCCTGGGCCACCGTCGTCATCATGATCGGCCTCACCCTGGCCCTGGTCGGCATCACCGTCCGCGGCATGCACTAATCACCGGTTTCTTCAACGTTTAACTAACCCGTTTTGATATGCTTGACGCAGCCGGTAAGTCGGCGTATGCTCCTCCTGGAGGGCCCCCCTTGAACCTGCGTTTTCCTGCGATCCTGTTCGCCCTTATTGTGTCTGCCGCTACGGCTTTTGGCCAGAGCATTCCCGGCTCTCCGCCTGACGCCTTGCAGGTGCGTTACGCAGCCAGGCTGAATTTTGGCGATTCGTTCATCAACATAACTAATGCCGGCACCCAGAGCACGGCGACCGGCGGTCTGACCAACATCTGCGCCAATGTGTACGCCTTTACAGCCGATGAGTACATGCTCGCCTGCTGCAGTTGTGTGGTTACCCCGGATGCTCTCGTCTCACTTTCAGTTCTGCGCGATCTTACGCCTAATACGCTGAGTCTGTTCTTTCCAACTGCGATCGTGGTGAAATTGGTCGCTTCCACCGGTAAATGCAATGCGTCGAGCGTTGCACCTGGCAACCTGGCGACGGGAATGGTTGCCTGGGGCACGACCCTTCACGCCCTGACGGTAGGCGAGACCATAACCGCGGTTTCCGCCGAGACGCCTTTCGTATCGAGAGGCTTGAGTGCGGCAGATCTGACTCATCTTACCGGCTACTGTGGTTTTATCCAGGCGAACGGCAGCGGCTTCGGTATCTGCCGCTCCTGCCGCCAAGGCGGCTTGGGCGCGACTAAGCAGTAACTTGGCTCGCGGAATCGTTTTCCGGGTCTGCGCCGGACTACTGCCGCGCAAGGGGACTGCCTCGCCTGTCCCAAGGCGCACCTTCGCGCTGCACCGGACTCCCGGGTCTCCCCCTGAATTACCGGGCCTGCGTTACCCTTGGACGATGCCTTCCACTATGATCGAAGTCTGCAATCCCGCCACCTGTGAACTCCTCGGCACCGTCCCCGATTGCGACGCCGCCGAAGTGGACCGCGCCGTCGCCATCGCGCGCGCCAGCTTCGAAAACAAAACCTGGCGCGGCCTCGATCCCTCCAAGCGCGAACGCATTCTGTGGAACATCGGCGACCTCCTCCTGCAGCACCGCGACGAACTCGCCAAACTCATCTCCCAGGAGACCGGCAAAACCCTACGCGAGGCCGCCGGCGCCGATATCGCACCCGCTGCCGATTGCTTCCACTATTACGCCGGCTGGGTCCGCAAACTGTACGGCGAGACCATTCCGGTGGACGGCCCGTACCTCAACTACACTCTCCGCGAACCGGTCGGCGTGGTCGCGGCCATCGTGCCCTGGAATTTCCCGTTGCAGACCGCCGCCTGGAAGGTCGCGCCCGCTCTCGCCTGCGGCTGCTCGGTGATCCTCAAGCCCTCCGAGTTGACCCCGCTCAACGCCCTACGCTTCGCCGAAATCTGCCGGGAGGCCGGCCTCCCCGAGGGCGCGCTCACCGTCGTCACCGGCTACGGCCCCACCGCCGGCGAAGCCCTCACCCTCCATGAGGATGTCGATAAGATCAGCTTCACCGGCAGCGTCGCCACCGCGCGCAAACTCCTGCAGAATTCGGCCGTCTCCAACCTCAAGCGCCTGAGCCTGGAACTGGGCGGCAAATCTCCCAATATCGTCTTCCCCGATGCCGATTTCGACGCCGCCGTGCGCGCCGCTCTTTGGGGCGTCTTCGGCAATAAAGGCGAGATGTGTACCGCCGCGTCGCGCCTTCTCATCCACGAAGAGATCTACGATCGCTTCCTGGGGGACCTCGCCGTCCGTGCCGCGCAAACTCCGCCTCGGCAATCCGCTCGACCCCTCCACCCAGATGGGTCCGCAAATCTCCGCCCGCCAGATGGACCGCATCCTGGATTTCATCGAAATCGGCAAACAGGAAGGCGCCCGCCTCGTCTGCGGCGGAGAACGCGATACCGCGGGCGATAAGGCCCAAGGCTACTTCGTCAAGCCCACCATCTTCGCCGGCGTGACCGCAACCATGCGCATCGCCACCGAGGAGATCTTCGGCCCCGTCCTCTGCGCCATCCCCTTTCGCGACGCCGAAGATGCCATACGCATCGCCAACAGCACCACCTATGGCCTGGCCTCCGCCGTCTGGACCCGCGACCTCAAGCTGGCCCACCGCATGGCGGCGCAAATCAAAGCCGGCAGCGTCTGGGTCAACACCTACAACGCCTTCGATTCCGCCTCCCCCTTCGGCGGCTACAAACAGAGCGGCTTCGGCCGCGACCTCGGCAGCTATGCCTTGGAACAGTACACCAACGTAAAGTCCGTTTGGATAGCGTTGTAGTCCGCCCGCAGTTCCGCCGCCTGCCCCTTCCAGCACGCGCACCCGAAAGCACGGTCGGCCGACGACTTACTCCCTCGTCCGTAGGTATATTGTAACTGTCAAACCAATCGCTTCCCGCCGGTGTCCAATGGAGACGGAGTACTTATGCTCGAAGCCCGGTCGCTGACCAAGTATTACAACCACACGCCCGCCGTCCGCCAGGTCAGCTTCACCGTGAGGCCCGGCGAAATCCTCGGCTATCTCGGGCCCAACGGAGCCGGCAAGAGCACCACGGTGAAGATGTTGACCGGGCTGATCGAGCCTTCCGAAGGTCAGATCTTCTACCAGGGACGCAGCGTATACGAGGACTTCACCGCCTTCCAGCGGCGCATCGGCTACGTCCCGGAGGAGGCCCATCTCTACCCGCACCTCACCGGCCGCGAGTATCTTCAACTGATGGGCCGGCTTCGCGGCATGCCGCGCCGCATCCTGGAACCCAAGATGGACGAGTTCCTCCGCGCCTTCGCCCTCTTGGACGACCGCCACGCGCCTCTCTCCGCGTACTCCAAGGGCATGCGCCAGAAGATTCTCCTCTCCGCCGCGCTCCTCCACGATCCCGAAATCCTCATCCTGGATGAGCCCTTCTCCGGTCTGGACGTCACCTCCGCCCTGATGCTGCGCACTCTTTTGCGCGCGCTTGCCGGCCGCGGCAAAATCATTCTCTACAGCTCCCATGTGCTCGAGGTGGTCGAAAAGGTCTGCTCCACCGTACTGATCCTGCGCCGTGGCGAGGTGGTGGCCTACGATTCGATCGAGCGCCTTCGCGAACTGATGAGCCAGCCGTCCCTCGAAGGTGTCTTCGCACAATTGACCCAGGTGGACGACGGCGCCGACGTGACCAATCGCATCGTCGATGCCATGAGCTACGAGGGCACACAGCGGCATCCCATATACACAAATGGATATTCGCCACCCGTTATCCAACCACCCGAGCCGCCGGCCGGCATCCGCCAGCGCGTTGTACGGCCGTTTACCGACCTCGGGAAAGATGTCCGCTACGCTCTGCGCTCGCTCGCCGGATCGCCTGGCTTCACCGCCGTCGCCCTGCTCTCGCTTGCCCTCGGCATTTGCATCGTCACCTGCGCCTTCAGCGAGATGAGCGGGATGGCGTTGCGCACGCTTCCGGCAGTACCGCATCCGGAAGAACTGGTCGCCCTGCAATTGCCCGCCTCCTATCCCAACTACCAGCGCTATCGGGCGCACGATGACCTGTTCACTTCCTCCCTGGCCTACATCGCGCCCGTGCCGTTCGGCGTCTCACTCAACGGACAAACGCAGCGGCAGTGGGGCCAGCTCGTCACGCCATCATACTTTTCCACGTTGGGCGTGCGTCCCGCACTGGGCCGCTTCTTCGACGCCGAATCGCAGACCGGCGCCATCACTCCGATGGTGGTCAGCTATCGCTTCTGGCAGGAGCATCTGGCAGCCGACCCGTCCGCCATCGGCCGCACCTTGCGCGTCAATTCGCAGCCCGTCACCATCATCGCCGTGGGGCCGAAGGAGTTTCTCGGCGCCTCGCCCCTGCTCTTCGCAGCCGACCTGTGGATGCCGCTCTCGGTGGGCGAACGCGTCGCGCCCGAACTCTCCGGCAACGTGCTGGAGCGGCGCGAACGCCGCATCTTCCGCGTGGTCGGCCGCCTGCGGCCTGGCATCACCACGTCGCGCGTGGAGGGCGAACTGGATGCCGCCGCGCAGCAAATCGAACAGGAGAACGGCGACCCCGCCGCCACACAGAAGGGCCGCCGCGTCCTCCTGGTGGAAGGCGGCAAACTCCTGCCCCTCAGCAAGCAGGACCTGCCCTTCTTCACCTCTTTCTTCACCGTGATGTCGGGACTCATCATGCTGATCGCCTGCGCCAACGTCGGCAACATGATGCTGGCCCGCGCCGCCGGCACGCCGTAAGGAGATTGCCGTGCGCCTCGCGCTCGGCGCGGGCCGCGCGCGCATCGTCCGCCAGTTGATGACCGAAAGCATGATCGTGGTCGCCGGCGCCGCCGTGCCGGCATTTCTGGCCTCCATGTGGCTGATGCGCCTCTTGTCCGGCGTGCGCATGCCGCTGCTGATCCCGGTCGCCTACGACTTTCAACCCGACGCCCGCGTCCTGGTGCTCACCACGCTCCTCACCGGATGCGACGGGCCTGGTTTTCGGACTCGTCCCCGCCCTGCAGGCGACGCGCAGCGGCCTCACACCGGCGCTGAAGGAAGGCGGCGCCGTTCGGCTTCCTGGCCGGCGCCGCTTGGAGCCTGCGCAATCTCCTGATGGTCGGCCAGTTCGCCGGCTCGCTCACCTTACTGGTGATTCTCGGCATGCTCTCGTTCGGCATCCAGACCACGCTGGGTATGCAGGCGGGCTTCAATCCAAAGAATCTGTACCTGATCTCGCTCGACCCGGTGCGCGACGGCTACTCCGCCCGCAGGCCGCGGCATTCCTCGCAGAAGCTCCTGGATCGCGTGAAGCTGCTGCCTTCCGTCACCGCGGCCAGCCTGACGGAGACCGTGCCGGTCTCGATCGGAGCCGCGCGCTTCCGCGTTTCCGCGCCCGGCGACCCGGCCCACGAGACGCGCACCGTGATCCGCCACGTGGTCGGCAAGGACTACTTCGACACCACCGGAATCGCCCTCCCGACCGGCCGCGCCTTCCGCCAGGAAGACGAGGCCGGCCAGACGGCCTCGGTCATCGTCAGCCAGGAATTCGCGCGCCAGTTCTGGAAAGCCTCCGACCCGCTGGGCCGCCAGATCGAAATCGGCGACGACGAGATCGTGGCGGCCAAGGTCCTGCCCGGCTCTTACGATTATCGCGTCGGGGCTCCCGGCGGGCCGGCGCAAGATCTTCGACGTCGTAGGCGTGGCCGGCGACGTGGCGGAAGGTCTCGTCGTGCAGAAAGCCGTCGCCGGCGATCTACTTTCCGCTGCAGGCGGCGGACTATGCCAGGCCTGCCGCGCAAGGCCTGACGCTGATGGTGCGTGCCGCGCCGGGCGTGGATGCCATCGCGGCCGTGCGCCGCGAGATCGGCGCCATGGACCCGAACATCACACCCTTCCACATGCGCAGCATGACGGACCAGATCGATCAATTCATGGCGCCGCTTCGCATGAGTTCGTGGACTTACGGATTCGTCGGAATCTTCGGCCTGGTGCTCTCCGCGGTCGGGCTGGCCGGAATGACGGCATACTCCGTCGCGCAGCGCGGCCGCGAGATCGGCATTCGCATGGCCCTGGGCGCGCAGCGGCGCGACGTCCTTGGCCTGGTGATGCGGGAAGGCATGCGGCTGGTGTTGGCCGGCACGGCCATCGGGATGGCCGGCGCGTGGACCGGATCGCGCCTGCTCTCCGCGCTGAATTCCAGCGTGGGCCACGTCACTTCCACCAGCACCACCGATCCCGCCGTCCTCTTCGGCGCCCCAGCTGTTGCTCTCCATCCTGGCGCTGTTGGCCTGCTATGTGCCGGCGCGCAGGTCGATGCGCATCGACCCGGTCGTCGCGTTGCGCCAGGAGTAAGGATCGAACGATGAGAGACTGGCTGCGCGAAACTCACGGACCCGGCACGGAACTGCTGCGCCATTTCCTGCTGCGCTTCTTCGATAGCGACCTGGTCACCGCACCCGGCCAGACGACCACCGCACTGATCGGCGCGTTCTCGATCTTCCTGCCCTGGTTTCCGCTGATCGTCGGGCCGCTGCGCCACAAGTACGCCTATTTTTCCAGCCTGGCGATCCCCGGGCCCTATCGCCAGGCGGTGCGCGCCGACGAATTGTGGCTGATCACCTTGATGATGTCGGCGATCGGCCTGCTGACGGCGGTGAAGTGGCAGTCGCTGTTTCCCGGACTGCGCGATTATTGCGCGCTCGGTTCGCTGCCCCTGCGCGCCCGCGCAGATCTTCGCGGCGAAACTGCTGGCGCTGCTGTTGGTGGCCACGGCGGCCGTGATCACGCTGAATGCGCTGCCCGCCCTGATGTTTCCCGGCGGTTTCCACGGGCCGCTGGGCATTTCATCCGGCGTTAGGGCCGCGCGCGACGGCCCACATCACCGCTCGGTGGCGGCCTGTTACTTTTTCTTTTTTGGACTGGTCGCGCTGCAGGGTGTGCTGCTGAATCTGCTTCGGCCCCGCCAGTTCGCGCGCGTGACGGGCATACTTCAGGGACTACTCGCCGGCACGATGCTGGTTCTGCTCGTCCTGAGTTTCTCCATCACGCCGCAGGCCGCCAACGCGTTGGTTCGGCCGGAATTCGCGCGCTGGCTTCCGCCGGTCTGGTTCCTCGGGCTCTACCAGGCGATGTCGGGGGATCCGGACCCGGCCATGCACGCGCTCGCCCAGCGCGCCTGGTGGGCGCTTGCCATCGCAGTAGTGTTGGCCCTGGCGACTTATACCGCGAGTTACCGCCGCCACCGTCAATTGCTGGTGGAAGGCGCGGCGAGCACGGGGAAAGACCGCCGATGGCACGCCGCCATCTTCGAGCGGCTGGTGCCCGACTGCGCCAGCAGGCGGTGATCGCATTTCTGGCGAAGACACTCGCCGGCAGCGCCCACCACCGCATGATTCTGATGGGCTATGGCGGCTTCGGCCTGGCGCTGTTTCTGAGCGGCAGCATCGGCATGCGAGAGCTGGTGGACCCCGACAGACTGATCGCCGCGAACTTCGTCTACGCCCACGTCATCCTGCTGGTTTTTCTGCTGATGGGCGTGCGGCACTTGTTTTCCATTCCGGTGGAGCTCAAGGCCAACTGGGCCTTCCGCATCACCGAAGGCGAAGGACGGCGCGAATGGTTGCGCGCCGTCGACCGCTTCGTGCTTGTTCTGCGGGCGCGGTGGTGATGTTGGGCGTCGGGCTGCCGCTCGAGATCAAACTGATCGGCTGGCGCGCGGTCGCCGAAGTGCTTCTCTTCGCTGCGTTCGCGCTGCTCTGTTACGAGTGGGTCTTCTCCTCCTGGGAAAAGCTTCCGTTCACGTGCTCGCACCTGCCGGGAAAAACGCCCATGTGGATTCGAGCCCTGCAACTCTTCGCGCTTCTCGGATTCCTCCCCATCGTGAACGCTCTGCTGCTCGCCTGCCTGTTCCAGCCATCGGCATTCGTCGCCGCGCTGATCACGCTGTCCCTGGCGTCGATGCGCATGCATACTTCGCGGCGCGCTAACCTGGCGGGAATTACGCTTGCGCTACGAAGAAGAGCCGGACCCCGCCGATCCACACCTTGAATCTCCTCAAATGACAGCAGTGCCGATCTGGGCCGCGACCGTCAGAAGCCGTGAAGGATTGAGCGGGGCGAATCGCGGCAGCATCCCACGCGCCCTCACGGGCGCGGCTGGGATCGGACTGCAATCGGAGCCGCGACCGTTAGGGAGCGTTCAAGACGTACGTCCACCGGTCGCTGTCTCTATCGCCTGTAGAACCTCCCGCTGATAGCGCTCCAGCGTGAAACGGCGCGACCAGCTTTCCTGCGCCGCCCGAGCGATGGAGGTCAACCTGCCGCTGTCTCCAGTAAGCAGTTCGACCGCAAGCCGCGCCATCTCCTCGACGCTATTCGCCAAAAGACCCGTGACACCATGTTCTACCACTTCCGGAATGCCGCCCGATGGAAACGCGAGCACCGGCAAGCCCGCTGCAAAGGCCTCCAGAATCACGCGCGTGGTCGCCTCGTGTCCGGCGGAAGGCACCAGCAGCAGATCGAGTTCCGCCATGCAGGCGTAGATGTCATCCACCCAGCCGGCGAACTCCAGCGGCAGCCCTTCTGCCTCGGCGCGCACCTGCGCAGCGTACCGCGCCACGTCCTCATCCCCGAATAGCGGTGCCCCATAGATAAAGAAGCGACACTGCGGAAGCGCCTGGTGGATCCGCGCCGCGGCAGCGACAAATTCCCGCTGTCCCTTTTCCGGCGCGATGCGGCCGATGCACCCCACGCGCGGCGCGCTCCCGCTGCGAACGTGGTAGCGCGCGCGCCGGCCCCGCCACGCCGTTATAGATCACGCGCACGCGCTCCGGCCGCACGAAGGGCCGCCAAGGTGCGGCGACGAATTCGCACTGCCCCACCACCCACGCGTCCATGCGCCGCAGCGCAAGCCCCGCCAGACGTCGCACCGCACCGGGCCCGATGTAGCTGTGCGAGTGAAACAACACCGGCCGCCCGAACCCCGCCATCGCCGCGGCAGGCAGCAGTCGCGGACCGTTCAGGTACACCAGGTCGGCGTCCACCTGGTCAGCAAGCCGGCCCATCTGCCGCGCCAGCCGCGGCGTGCCCGCGAGGAATCGACCGTAATCCGCCGCCGATTTCCGCCCGGACCCGTAAGGTCCGCAATCGATGCGCTCCACCGTGAAGCCCAGCGCGCGAATGCGCCCGAACAGTTCGCCTTCGCCGGGCAGTCCGACACATGTCTCCCAGCCCCTGTCGCGCAAGGCCGGCAACAGTTCCAGGAGATTCTGTTGGGCCCCGCCGGGGTCGCTGAACTGGTCCAGCAGCAGCTTCATGCGCGTACGGCCAGCGCCAGAATCCAGAAATATACCGGCAGCACGCGCCAGTACGTCAGCAGGTCGCCGGACGCCATCTGTACCGTTTGGCCCGCCCAGAAGCACAGCATCCACATGCCGAAGAATCCGCGCTGCGAACTCTTCCAGGCCGCGCGCAGGATGGCGATATTGAGCCACAGCACGCGCCGCCAGTCCCACCACACCGGTCTCCACCAGCAGACTGAGGTACATGTTGTCGGCCACCACGGGAGTTCCCAGGTAGCTGGTATAGGGCAGCGTCTTATAGCCGATGCCGAACATCGCCTGCCAGGGATGTGCGGCGATCCAACCGGCCAGCGTCTGCCAGCTCGCGACGCGACCCGAAAGCACGCCTTCGGTCCGCGTGAACAGAAATTCGGCGGTGATGGAGAGGCGCAGCCAGTACATCAACGCAAAGGTCGGAAAGATCCACCAGGTGAGCAGCGCACCCGCGGCCGCCAGCACCGCCACGCGCGCCAGACGCACCCTGCCGACGGTTGCACCACATCAGCACCGCGAGCGATACCGCCACATTGAGCAGCGAGGCGCGCGAATAGGAGAGCACCAGCGCCGCGAAGAACACCGCGCCGCCAGCCACCAGCGCCTTGCGCGATACGGGCGACTCCTCCCGCGGGCGGGTGAACGCCACGGCGATCATCACCAGGAAGAACGCGCAGAAGTTGCCCAGCGTGCTGGCCTCGTAAAACAATCCCTGCGCGCGGCGATAGACGCCGGAATCGAGCCAGACGAACTGCGGACCGTAACCTGCCGGCGCGGGAAACTGGAAGTAGAAATCGACGCAGGCGAAGAGCGCCGCCGCGGCGGCCGCCCAGCAGAGCAGCTTTACGCTGCGCATCGCATCCGCATGCTTCCCCGGCCCGTAGGCTCCATAGAAGAAGACGTAGATCGAGATGCCGAAGAGCAGCACGCGCGCCGCGCTGCCTGCCGCGGCCAGCGCGCCCGAATAGACTGCGGCGGGCGCCACGCTGACCAGCAAGACTCCGAAGAGTGCGACGAACGCGGCGTTCAATGCGGTCGGCACGATGCGCCACTCCGCCAGCCACAGCATGCCGGCGAGCAGCCCGAGCGCCGCAAACAGCAGCCCGGGATGCGGGCCCGAATCGCCGATGGGCATGGGCAACGGCGGCAGCAGCAGCACCGCGCCGAAGAAGAGGGCGAGCCAGCGCGCGGGCGTCTGCAGGGTCCACCAAAGCACCGGCGCGATCAGCGGCGGGAGCCGCCAGCACGGCCTTCATCGGCAGGCTTGGCGATACCGCAATGGCCGCCGCCCACACGCCGAATACCATCGGCGCCCACCAATCGGGGCGCCGCTGCGATGCGCTGCTATTCATCACGCGAATTGGCTACCGCGCGGAAGCCGCCGCGCGCCACCGTGGCCCGCCGGCCTTGAAAGTTCATCTCGAGCGTCAGGTAAAGGATCGGCAGCACCAGGCCCACCAGCAGCGCGGCCGCAACATTCAGCGGCAGGTTGGGCGACGAAGGCCGCTCCGGCACGATTCCCGGATCGATAATTCTCAGGCGCTCGCCGCGGAATCCGGACTCGCCGCGCGCGTCGCGCAGGCGCGCTTCCATCGCCACCAGCGACGCCTGCCCCGCCTTGCGCTCCGCGTCCAACTGATCGCGATGCGCCTGTCGCGTGGCTAGCAACTTCTCCCGTTCGGCGGTGCGCCGGTCCAGCTCCTGCATCTGCTTGCGAATCTCCGCCAGCCGCGCGCGGGCATTGCGTTTCCTGCTTGCGCAGTTCGCCGGCGTCGGCGGCCGTCTTCACGCGGTCGGCGAGGTCGGCAATCTCCAATTCGGCGCTCTGCTCCTGCTCCTCGATCTTTGACGCGCAGTTCCGCCGCCTGCTCCACGGATGCCTGCAAACTCACCAGCGGCTCGCCCGCTACCGCCCTGGCCCAGTTGGCGTCGGTCTCCTGCAATCGTGCACGGAGTTCGCGCGCCTGCTGCTCGATGCCGCGCAACAGATCCTGATCGCCTTCGGCGACCGAAGCACGATTGGTCTCCACCGTGGATTCCGCCAGAAATTTGGCCAGCGCCTGCGCCTTCTGCGGGTCCGGCAGGGTAGCGGAGATTTCCAGGATGCGCGTGTTGCGCACCAACTGCACCCGGAGCACGCGCCGCTTCAGCGATTCGATGGGGCGTCCCTGCAGTCCGAACTGCCGCACCGCTTTCTGAAACAGGCTGTCGCTGTCGGCGAAGTGCTCGTAGGTCTTGAGCGATTCCAGATAGATCGGGCTGACTGCCATCGCGGCGCGCAGATCCGCGCCGGCAGGAGGCTCGATCACCAGCGCATCCAGAAAAATGTTGTGTGGGGATTCGTGTGCAAAGTCCGGATACGCGCGAGCCAGGGCGACCGATTCGTAATGGGGGAAAGATGCCGTGGAATGTTTCGGGTCCATGTCGCGCCAGAGCAGCGGACGCGCGCCGCCCCAGGGGTCTTCGACAAACCAGCGTGTACGGCTGCGGAGGAGCAGCCCGGCCGGCGAAAGGTAGAAGCCGATCAGCGCGAGCGACGCGGCCGCGGCAATCGCTACCGTACGCCCGCCCGGCATCCAGGCCCTGCGGGCCTTCCCCGTATGCATGAAGCTCCATACCAGCGCGCCTGCCACGAGGCGAGAAAGGCGGCACGCGTCCCGGTGAGCAGCATCGCAATCAGCGCCAGCGCCGCGCAGATTTTTGCCAGGTGTTCCGGCAGTGCAAGGCTCAGGAAAATCACGAACAACAGCCACGTGGCGAAGTAACTCACGTAACTGAAAGTGGAGGGTGGGCGTACGATCGTCCAAACGCCTTCGCCGATGTGATACCCGGCGGCCGGCAGTTCTGCGCGTTGTCAGCATTGCCGGCGGGCTCACGGCGCTCTATGGAATCGCTCAGTATCTGGGATGGGACCCGATCCTGGTGGGACAAGGCATTCCCGGAGTGCTGATATTGGCGGCCTGGTGCGCGCTCGGGTTCACCGCCGTCTGGAAGATGCGCGGCATGCATCCCCAACTGGCCGCGTGCCTCGCCGCCGCGCTGGCCGCGGGAATCGTCAGTCAGCAGTTCACCGTCTTCACCATTCCCACGGCGGTGATCTTCTTCGGCACCATCGCACTCGCCGCAGGAACGGCATTCGGCAACAATGATCCCATCCGCCGCTTCCCGTTCGCGTTGCCCCTGCTCTACTTCGCGGTACGCATCGCCTTCGCCGAGACCAGCGATCTCTGGTATTCGCGCTCCCTGCTGACTGCCGCGCAAAAGGCAACCAACATCGGCGATCGCCTGGAAGCATTTCATCGTGCGACCCTCGCGGGCGAGCGCGCCACGCGCACCGCCGAAGACCCGTTCGACGCCTGGTACAGCCTCTCTTCCATACGCGCCGCTCAAAACAACGCTGCCGCCACGGAGCAGTGTCTGCGCGCTGCCATGGCGGCCCATCCGACGTGGTTCAAACCACACTGGACGCTGGCCCAGGTGCTGAGCCTGGATGGGCGCAACGAAGAGGTGCGGCGGGAAGCAGCGCTGGCCGTCGATCCGGATGGCGGAAAGCATCCCGAAGTGGCACAAACGCTTCAGGAGCTAAGCGCACGGTAGCAGAAGTAAATTCTGCCGCAAAGGGTTGGTCGCGGTCCGGGTGTGCCAGTAGAATCGGTCATAGAGGCAACCGCGTGGAGCAAAATTCCCAAAGGGGCATTGCTAGCAGCGGCAATCGTGGCAGCAGCGTCTGCCCAAACGCCTTCAGGGAAGTCCCTGGGGTCCATCTACGGCAGTAGTCTCGCTTCAGGACTGGCGACGGCGGATTCGATTTCGCCCACGATCGATGCCGGCGGCGTAGTGAGCGGCGCCAGCTTCCAGGCCGGCATCGTGCCCGGCTCCTGGCTGACGATCAAGGGCTCGAATCTCTCACCGGTCGCGTCGGACACATGGGACAAGGCAATCGTGGACGGAAAGCTCCCCACTTCGCTCGATGGCGTGAGCGTCAACGTGGGCAGCAAACCGGCGTACGTCTATTTCATCAGCCCCGGTCAGATCAACGTGCAGGCGCCCGACGTCGGCACCGGACCGGTACCGGTGACGGTAACCACACCGAGCGGCACCAGCGTCGCGACCACGACACGGTAACCACTCAGGCTCCGGCGTTCTTCCTCTGGCCCGGCAATCAGGTAGTGGCCACGCGCCAGGATGCCAGCCTGGCGGTGAAGGACGGCACCTTCGCAGGTGCGACGACGGTCTCCGCCAAGCCCGGTGACGTACTCATTCTGTGGGCCACTGGTTTGGGCCCAACCACTCCGCCGGTCGCGGCCGGGATACAAGTACCATCGGACAAAATCTACAACACGAATCCGGTCACTGTGAAGATCGGCTCGGCGGATGCGCAGGTGTTTGGCGCAGCGCTGTCGCCAGGCTACGCAGGACTCTATCAGGTCGCGATTCAAGTTCCGGCGTCGATGGCCGACGGCGACTATGTCATCCGCGCCACGGTTTCCGGATCGACGTCTCCGGACGGCGTGATCCTCCCGGTGAAGAAGTAGGCGGGCGGTGCATGAAAACGATCTTATCCATAGGAGGGAGCCGCATTATAGAATAAATGGTCCGGAGGTCATGAATTATGAACGATCCCAAATCGCGCAGGTCTTTTCTTGCGTCGAGTATCGGCGCTGCTACCGCCTTCCAGATCATCAAACCCGAATTGGTCCGCGGCCAAGGTAAAGAAAAGCTCAAGGCCGGGCTGATCGGCTGCGGCGGCCGCGGCACGCAGGCCCTGCAGAACATCCTGACCGGATGCGATAACGTCGAGATCGTCGCGATGGCCGACATCTTTGAAGACCGCATGGAAGATTCCATACGGACGACGCGGGCCCTGAAGCCGGAACTCTCGAGCCGTTTCAAAGTGGATGCCGAACATCGCTTCGTCGGCTTCGACTCCTACAAAAAGCTGGTGGCGAGCGATGTCGATATCGTCATGCTGGCTGCCAACCCCGGCTATCGCCCGATGCACTTCGAGGCTGCCGTGGAAGCCAAGAAGCACATCTTCTGCGAGAAGCCGATGGGCACGGACGCCACCGGGGTGCGCCGCTTCATGGCCGCCGCCAAGAAATCGCAGGAACTCAAGCTGACGGTGAAATCCGGCGCGCAGCGCCGTTCGCAGACCTGGTATCTGGATCAGTACAAGCGCGTGAAGAACGGCGATATTGGCCAAATCGTTCACATGGACGCCAACTGGGTGGGAACGCCGGTGCTCAATTTCAATAACACGAAGCTGTTCCCCAATAAGAAGCGCGACCCGAAGTGGGGCGACCTGGAATGGCAGCAGCGCAACTGGTATTCCTTCCTGTGGATCTGCGGCGACCAGATTGTGGAGCAGCACCTGCACAATATCGACGTGTGCAACTGGTTCAAAGGCGGGCATCCCGTGGAAGTGGTCGCCAGCGGCGGCGCTGCCTGGCGTCCGCGCGAAGAGGAATACGGCAACATTTACGACCACCTCTCCGCGGACTTCGTCTATGCGGACGGCACACACATGTCCAGCTACTGCCGCCAGTACAACGGCAGCGCGCAGAATGTGAGCGAGCGCATTATCGGTACGAAAGGCGTGATCGATTCCGCAGAACTTCGCGGAGCGAAGCTGCCCTTCGATCCCTACGTGCAGGAACACATGGACATGGTGAACAGCATTCTCGGCAAGGGTCCGTACATCAACGAAGCCCAGACGGTCGCGGAGAGCACGCTCACCTGCATCATGGGCAGGGAAGCCGCCTATAGCGGCCAGAAGATCACCTGGGACATGATCATGAATTCCAAGCAGGATCTGATGCCCAAGAACTACGACTACAAGGCCAGCTTCCCGGTGACTCCTTTGCCGGTTCCGGGCGTATATAAGTTCGTATAGCTAGAGAAGAGAATGGGCCACAGATGAACGCAGATAAACGCGGATAAGACGGGTTTGTTTTATCTGCGTTTATCCGCGTTTATTCGTTGCGCAGGGCGGATGCCGGGGCGATTCGGGTGGCGCGTGCGGCGGGGAGCAGGCAGGCCAGCAGAGCGACTGCCGCAAGCGCGCTTGCCGCCGCTACGAAGGCTATCGGATCGGTGGGCGCCACTCCGTAGAGCAGGGTGTCGATCAGGCGGGTGAGCGGGAATGCGGCGGCGGCGCCCAGCAGAAGGCCGGCGCCGATCAGACGCATTCCATTGCGAAGCGATCATGCCCAGGACTTCCCGCGCGCGGCGCCGAGCGCCATGCGAATGCCGATTTCCTGCGTGCGGCGCGTGACCGCGTAGGACATGACGCCGTAGATGCCGATCATGGCCAGCAGCAGGGCGGACGCCGCGAAGATGCCCATCAGCCAGCCGGTGAAACGCGAGCGCGCGGTTTCGCGCGATGCCAGTTCCCGCATGGTGACCACGTTGTAGATGACCGTGGCGGGTCGGCCTCGCGCAGCACTTTGCGCACCGCGGGCGCGAGCGATGCGGGGTCGAGCGGGGTGCGCACGTAGCAGCGCGAAGCCGCGCTGGCGTTCGGAGAGCGGCAAGAAGAGATCGGGATCGTTCGTCGGGTTGTTGGGCAGTGCGCGGTACTTCATTTCGTTGACCACGCCGACGATGGTCTGCCAGGGATTTTTCGAGCCAGGGTCCGCCCGGTTTGATGCGCTTGCCGATGGGGTCCTGACCCGGCCAGAAGCGCTTGGCCAGGGCCTCGCTCACGATCACGACATTCGATCGCGCCCTGCAATTCGCTTTCGTTGAAGGTGCGGCCGGCGAGCAGCGGGATGCGCATCGTCCTGAAGAACTCCGCGCTGACGCGGTGCACGTAGGCGCGCGGGACGTTCTGCGCGGTGACCGGCGGCTGTCCTTCGGCGGTAAAGAACATGGCGTTGGAGCCCGCCAGTGGCACATCGGTTGCGACGGCGACGCTTTCGACGGAAGGGATTTGCGCAATGCGGCGTACCACGTCGCGGACGCTGACCACGGTGCGCGCGTCCGGCGCTGCTAGCGGCACCCGGAGCCGGCGGGGCGAGGCGCGGCAGATTGACGCGCAGCGTGAGGACGTGCTCGGTATCATAGCCGGGATGCAGGGCGGTGAGCTGCTGCACGCTGCGAATCATCAGGCCCGCGCCCACCAGCAGGAGCATGGCGAAGGCGACTTCGGCCACCACCAGCGCATCGCGGAAACGCCGTCCGCCGCGATGATCGGCGGAGTGGCTGGAGGCCTGCTTGAACGCATCGTAGAGGTTGCTGCCGCGAAATCTGCGCGGCGGGAGCAAGTCCCAGGAGCAGGCCGACGGCGCAGGAGATGATCACGGTAAAGAGCGCCACACGCGGGTCGAGGCCAGGGTGAATGTAACTGGGGAAGGTGATCGGGCTGGAGGCCATCAGGGCTTTGACGCCCCAGTTGGCCAGCAGCAGTCCGGCGGCTGCGCCGAGACAGGCCAGCACGCAGCTTTCGACGACGAGTTGGAAGCAGCACGCGGGCGCGTCCGGCGCCGAGGGCGATGCGCATGGCGATTTCGCGCTGCCGCGCTTCGGAACGCGCCAGCAGGAGATTCGCGACATTGGTGCAGGCAATCAGCAGCACGAAGGCGACGGCGCAGAGCAGGACGAGCAGCGGCTTGTGAATATCGCCGAAGAGTTCGTGGTCGAGCGAGGCGACTTCGACGGCGCGACCTTCGTTGGTTTGGGGGTAGGCCGCTTCGAGACGTTTGGAGATGCCGTCGAGTTCGGTCTGCGCCTGCGCGTGGGGCAGTCCGGGCTTGAGTCGGGCGAGGACGGTGAAGCCGCGGCTGCCGCGTTCGGCGAAATCCTGCGCCGTGCCGTTCATCATGAACGGGATCCAGGCTTCGGCCTGGTCGGTGACGCCGCGGAACCAGGCGGGCATGACGCCGATGATCGTTGTATGCCCGGCCGTCGAGTTGCATGGTGCGGCCGGCAATCGCGGGGTCGGCGCCGAAGCGCCGCTTCCATAGACCGTCGCTCAGGACGATGACGGCGTTGCGCTGCGGCACTTCGTCCTCTTCGGGTCGGAAGGTGCGGCCGAGGGCGGGGTGCATTCCCAGCAGGTCAAAGTAAGGCTGGGAGACGTACTCGGCGGTGAGGCGCTCGGGCTCATCGACACCGGTGAGTGTCGTGGTTCCGGTGTCGAATGCCGCCATGGATACGAAGGAGCGGCTCTGCGCGCGCCAATCGAGGTAATCGGGATAAGATGCGCCGCGGCGCTCGATTTTGGCGCGCTTCACGTTGCCCCAGAGTTCCACCAGGCGCGCCGGTTCGGGATAGGGCAGCGGGCGAAGAATGACGGCATCGACCACGCTGAAGATGGCGGTGTTGGCGCCGATGCCGAGCGCCAGCGTGAGCGCGGCGACGATGGTGAAGCCGGGGCTCTTGCGCAGCGTGCGCGCGGCGTAGCGCAGGTCCTGGCCGCAGCACTTCGATCCAGCGAATGGTCCACATATCGCGAGTGGTCTCCTTGACCAGGGTGGGATTGCCGAAGCGGCGGCGCGCCTCGGCAGCGGCTGCGATTCCGGCGCGGCGGCGCGCTCGGCGAGGTGGAAGGCGATCTCGTCCTCGAGGTCGCGCTCCAGCCGGCGGCGGAGCAGCAGGGCGCGGAGGCGGAGGCGAAGAGCGTGTGAACCATTCCCAGTTCATGCCGGTCTGCATGACGCGCGAGACGGCGCCGGAGAGACGGTTCCAGTTGGACGCTTCCTCCGCCAGGTGTTTCGCGTCCGGCGGCGGTCAGCCGGTAGATACTTGGCGCGGCGGTTGTTCTCCGAGACGCCCCACTCGGCGCTCAGCAGGCCGCGCAGTTCCAGGCGGTGCAGCGCGGGGTAGAGCGCGCCTTCCTCCACGCGCAGCACGTCGTCGGAAGACTGCTGGATGAATTCGACAATGCCGTAGCCGTGCATGGCGCCGCGGGTGAGCGCCTTGAGGATCAGCATGTCGAGCGTGCCCTGCATGCAGTGATTCGTGTTTCTCCCATAAATCCTTTAGGGGAAGTATGCGTCAGGTGCGCGTAAAATGCAAGTGAGATGCTGACGGCGATCACGCGGGCGGTGAGCCCCTCGATGGAAGCGTGCGAACTCACGTACCTGGAGCGGCAGGCGATCGATATCGCGCGGGCGCGCGAGCAGCACCGGGCATACGAGGAGTGCCTGAGGGAATTGGGCGTCGCAGGTGATCTCGCTGGCGGCGGAGCCGGACTATCCGGACGCGGTGTTCGTGGAGGACGCGGCGGTGGTGCTGGACGAGGTCGCGGTGATGACGCGCATGGGCGCCGCATCGCGGCGCGGGGAGGCGGAATCGCTGGCGCGCGCGCTGGAGACGTACCGGACGCTGCGCTGGCTGCGCGAACCGGCGACGCTGGACGGCGGCGATGTGATGCGCGCGGGGAAGACGCTATACGTGGGCGTGACGGCGCGGAGCAACGCGGCGGGAATCGGACAACTGGCGGCGGAGGTGGAGCCTTTCGGATATCACGTGCAGCCGGTGGTGGTGCAGGGGTGTTTGCACCTGAAGTCGGCGTGCAGCTATATAGGGGATGCGGTGCTGGTGCATCGTCCGTGGGTGGACGAGGCGGCGTTCGCCGGTATGCGGCTGGTGGACGTGCCGGAGGAGAGCGGGGCCAACGTGCTGGCGATCGGCGAGACGGTGCTGGTTTCGGCTGCGGCTCCACGGACGGCGGAATTGCTGCGCGGGCTTGGGGCGGCAGGTGAGGCTCCTGGACAATTCGGAGCTGATGAAGGCCGAGGGGGCGCTCACCTGCTGCAGCTTGATACTGCGGAGTTAAGGAATGGTCCAGCTTAGCTCGGATTGGCAGGCTGAAGCCCGCCCCACCCCTACTGCAAGACTCCGGCTTTTTTGAAGTCGCCGGCCTTGACGAAGATCAGGTGCGGCCGGGTCGACGTGCTTGCGGAAGGCCGCGTTGATCTGCTCGGGAGTGAGCGCGGCCACTTTGGCTTCCAGGGATTCGTCGTACTTCAAGGTGCGGTCGAAACGCTGGCGGGCGGCGAAGAGGCCGACCAGCGAGCCGTCTTCGGTGCGGCTCATGCCGCGCTCCTGAAGCCAGGCCTTCTTGGCGGCGGCGACTTCGTCGGCGGTGAAGCCTTCCTTAAGGGTCTTGGCGAGCTCATCGCGGAAGCTGGCTTCCACTTTGGGGGTGTTCTGCGGAGTGCTGATGGCGAAGGCCAGGAAGTTGCCGCCATCGTCCTTCGGTGGGCGCGCCGAACTGCGAAGCCGACGCCGTAGCTGAGGCCTTCCTTATCGCGGATGCGGCGCGAAAGGCGCGTACCGAGTGCGGCTGCCGCCGAACATGTAGTTGGCCATCACGAGTGCCGGATAGTCTGGGTCTTCGTCGTTCATCTTGACGGTGTTCGCCGGCGATGAAGAACGGCGTTCTGCTTGTCGGGGGTCTCGATCTTCTTGTCGGTCGGATCGATCTTCTGGTACATGTTGGTAAGATGCGGGTGTAGGCGCCGGGGCTCTTCCAGTTGCCGAAGAGTTCGGTGGCGAGCTTGGAAATTTCCGGCGGCGTTGAACTGTCCGGAAATGGCGATTTCGCCGACGCTGGCGCCATAGAAATGCTGGTGGAATTTGCTGACGTCGTCGAGGGTGACCTTCTTGAGATCTTCGATCTGCTCGTCGGCGGTGGAGCACGTAGCGCAGCGTCGCCGCGCGGATACGGGTTCATGCGGTGCTGGAACTCGGTGACGGCGAGCGCCTGCGGATCGCTGCGGCTGGCTTCTGCGGCGGCGATGCGCTGCTGGCGGACGGTCTCGAATTCGCTATCGGGGAAGGCGGGTTCGCGCAGGATTTCGGCGGCGAGGCGGAGCGCGCCGGGGAGGTTGGCTTCCACGGTTTCGATGCTGGCGCTCGCGTTGGTGGCGCTGCCGGAGACATTGATCTGCGCTTTCAGGCGGTCCATCTCATCCTGGATCTGCTGGCGCGATTTGTTCTTGCGTGCCGCGCATGAGCATGCCGCCGGTGATCCCGGCGATGGCGGACTTGCCGAAGAGCGACTTCTCATCGCCGTAGCGGATGGTGACCGAGTCGCGACGACCGTGCCGCCGCGGGTCTTGCGCGAGAGCAGGGACATCTTCATGCCGTCGGGCAGGGTGCTGCGCACGACGCGCGATTCGATGTTGGACGGGCTGGGGTCGAAGGCTTCGCCGGCGGCGACGACGGCGGAACCCTTGAAATCCTTCAGCGTCGGCGGTGATATCGGGCGTGGCCGGGATTTCGGCGCGGTCCGGGCTCTTGGTGGGGATGAAGGTGGCGAGCGTGCGGTTGGATTCCTTGAGGTAGGTCTTGGCGACGCGCAGGACGTCGGCTTCGGTGACGGCCTTGATGCGGTCGCGCATGAGGAACATGAGGCGCCAATCGCCCTGCGAGGCGTACTCGCTGAGATCGAGCGCGACGGCCTGGGAATCGTTCATTTCGAGCTCGATGTTCTTCAGCAGGCGGGTTTTGACGCGCTCCACTTCTTCCTTGGTCGGAGGCTCGTTGGCCACGTCTTCGATGGTCTTGAGCAGGATCTGGCGGGCGTCATCGATGGACTGGTCGATTTTCAATTTGGCGGAGGCCATGATGAAGCCGGGGTCGTGCAGGTCTTCGATGCCCATGGAAGCACCGACGGCCTTCTTGTTATCCACAAGCGCCTTGTATAGGCGGCCGGAAGGGCTATCGCCGAGAACGCCGGAGAGGACGTTGATCGCGGGATCATCGGGGTGGGATCCGGCGGGACCGTGGTAGATGGCTACGATGCCCTGGGTATCGCCGACGCGGCGCAGGGTGATGGAGCGTTCGCCGTCCTGGGTGGGCTCCACGGTGTAGGACTTCTCGAGCGTGCGGGTGGGCTTGGGGATGGCGCCGAAGAGGGCGGCCACCTGGGCGAGGATTTTGGTCTCGTCGAACTTGCCGGCGACGGTCAGCAGCGCGTTATCGGGCTGGTAGTACTTTTGATAAAACGCAGCCAAGTCGGTCGATCGGCACATTTTCGATATCGGAGCGGTTGCCGATGGGGAGCTTGCCGTAGTTGTGCCAGGTGTAGGCGGTTTCGAGGCGCGCGCTGCATCAGCATGCGGTCCGGGCTGTTTTCGCCCATCTCGAATTCGTTGCGCACCACGGTCATTTCGGTATCGAGCAGCGGCTTCTCGATCTTGCTGTTGACCATGCGGTCGGCTTCGAGCTCGAGGGCGAACTTGAGGTTTTCGTCGGTGGCGTTGAGGGTCTCGAAGTAGTTGGTGCGGTCCCAGGAGGTGGAGCCGTTCATTTCGGCGCCGTGATCCTTGAGCTCCTGCTTGACGTCCTTGCGGGTCTTGGTCTGGAGGAAGAGCATGTGCTCCAGCAGGTGGGCCATGCCGGTCTCGCCGTAGCCTTCATGACGCGAACCGACCATATAGGTCATGTTGACGGTGACGTTGGGCTTGGAGGAATCCGGGAAAAGGAGGACGTGGAGTCCGTTGGGGAGGGCGTATTCGGTGATGCCTTCGACAGCGGTGATCTTCCGGACGCCCTGCGGGAGGGTCTGGGAGAACGCTGTGAACGCGAAAGTCAGAAGGAGCGGCAGCAACGCCTGGTTACGATTCATTTTGAGATACCTTCGTAGGCCTATCGGACGGTTTAGACGAATTATAACAGGAGACGTTTGGGGCGAATTTCCGGTTGCAGGAGTAGGACTTGCGGTTTTCACGAGAAGACACTACGGGCTTGAGAAGTGTAGCGTTCACAAGACGTTACGGCGGCCGGGGCTACCGGGTGTTTGCCGGGCGTATCCGGCCGCCAGTGATTTGATTGGAACCTACGAAGACGTAGGAGCAGTGCTTATTACCTTGGGCACATCGAGCGTCCCCTCGTTTCGGTTCTCAATCTCTGTATCCAGGGGGCCGGCGATACACGCTATCCGAACATCCCCTGGATGTTTTCCGTTCGAACGGAAGATCTTCCCGCCGGCGCTCCTGCCATATAGGGGAACGCCGTGAGGCCGGTCAAGGCTTTACGGAAAGTCAGCACCACCGAACATGCAACGTATCCTGGCCAGGATAAAAACTGTTGGGGCCGGGCGAGTGGTGCGCACGGCCTCTTTCCAATTTGAACGTATCACGCGAAGTTTGGCAGATGGCGGGCTGGAATTTTTTAAATGATTGATAAGAGGTGAGATATAAATAAAATGTTTGGTTGATGGACTTGCAGAACTCGGTGGAAACGCTCTTGACTTTGCGGAGGAGCGCTGAAAGATGGAAGTTTTGTTGGCGTTCTGAAGCTTTTTGGTATTCTCGGCCTGATTGACTGAAACCGGGGGCGTTTGCGCCCCAAGGATGGACATGCGGCGGCATCACCTGCTCATTCGCGGCTTTATTTTGTTTTCGGATTCCGTTTTCTATTTCAGAGTTCCAGGCTCTGTTACCTCAAAATTCGCAGCCACTGGTCTACCGCCAGTGCGAGCACCCCGAACATCAGGTGCGCCATCACTTTTGCCGCTCCCCGCACCCGCACTTGATTGGCTCCAAATTCGTCCTTGAGCCGCGAATACACACGTTCCACCATCGTCCTCTCTTTGAACCGCTCCTTTTGTGCCCACGTCATTTCCGGAGCCAACGTGGCGGGGAACATTTTGGTCAGTTGCGAGGGCTGCTTGCTGCCACGCCGGGGATGCGGCGCAATGATCGCGACGTGGTTCAGCTTGCGACTGTGCGCGTGGATATGGTTGGCGTCATATGCCGAGTCCATCAACTCGTACAGATAATCGACCCGTTTGCCGCTGAGTGTCATCAGCGGGATGGCCACCTGCGAATCGTGCACGCTGGCGCTGGTCAAGATGGCACTGATCGGTATCTGACCATCAGCCACATCCAGGTGCAGCTTGAATCCCGTCCAGTATTGATTCTCGCCGTTCTTGGTTTTCTTGCCCGCGATATCGCATTGCGTCGGCAGCTCCGCCAGCATTGCCTCCAGGGTTTGGTAGGGTTGGCGTTCGAGCCGCTTCTCCCGCTCGCTGGCTTTGGCCTTCTTTTTCTTCGCTTTCCGCGTTACCGATCCCTTCGGCCTCCCGCGCTTGCCGTTGGCGCTGGGCTTGCGCTTCCGTCCTTTGCGCTTCTCGCGCTTCCCCTCCATCACCGCTTCTGGTATGTGCTCGCGCCCGTTGATCGCCGTCGAATCCCGCGCGATGTGGCCAATCAGACGGTCTTTCTGCGTGTTCTCGATCATGGCTTCGTGCAATCGCTGCGGCAACTGGTTCGCGGCAAACTCAGCAAACGCTCGCGAAAACTTGGATTCATGCGGGATCCCACCTTCACTCCGCCAGCCGCACAATTGGCGTAATCCTCGATCCACTTTCAGACGATCGATCAAATCGCGGGTCGTCGGTAGCCCCAATACCGCTTTGGCGATGAACGCCGTCGCCAGCGCCGTGCGATCCTTCGCCGGTCTCCCCGTTCCGGCTCGGCTGGCGTTCAACAGCTTGCCTAACGGGACCAGCGAAACAATGGAAACCACCAATTCGAGTTGCTCGCTCACCCCGTCCAGCACGGCTTCCAGCATCGGAAACAGCTCCTGCTGGCAGACATGTGCGAATTGCAGTAAGGCGGTGCGCGATGTAAGCTGCATAAGGGGTTCTCCAGGTAACGGTTTTTGTTTGGCGACAATATCTTACCTGTTCCGAACCCCTCTACTCAAACATTTCCTTCATTACTTGTTCTGTTCCCACCCGAGTTCTGCAAGTGGCTCGGTTGCGGAGGATATCGGGCATGGATGTTGCGCGAGGCGGCGCGTTTTCCTTGATGGAACCACCGCCGGCCGGCGGGGCTCGCCTACAATCAGAAATGCGATTGTCTGAAGCTCCCGATATCCCCGGCGCGGATGCTGTTGTAGCTTGGTTTGGACATTGGCCGACATTCCACGATGCCGAAGTGCTGTCGATTTTCTTGGACAGGACCGGTGAGTCGAGGATCGCAATACAGGTCTTTGAGAAGACACCGGACGTCGCTTCCACCGGCCGTCATTCCTTGACGAAGCCCGCCACCGTTACTTTTTGCCTGGAAGGTTTTCTCCGAGACCAGCACGGAATAACGAACAATCGTATCGAGTTCTTCAATCATCAGAATGTTCTCAGCGGTGTCACCGTTACCAAGACGGCGGAAGGACACGAGTTGGTACTGGACGGTATCTATGGTGTCGACGGCGCATTTCATTCTGAACGCATGAGCGTCAAACTGGAGTCGGGATAGGGTGTCTCCGCGCGGTCATCTGGCAGCTGGTACTTTTCCGGTAAGCCCACTTATTATTCCCAACGTTGATGTCGGTGTGCCAATTTCGGTATTTGCTATCTGGTCTATGCTGGAGTCGTGAAGGTTCTCACTGGTCTGCCGTTCTTGTTCCTGCTTTCAATGCCGAACGATGCTGCAAGACGCGAGCGGTCGGCTTCCTCGATTTGACGACTATCCTGTGACGTGCATTGGTTGGGGCGCTTCACCAGCGTCTTGGTCACGCAGCACTGCCTGCCATGACGATCCAACCCAGGCATCCCAGTACGACAATTAAAAGCCCAAGTCCGATCCAGACATACAGATTGGGACCTCCGTCATCATTCATTTCTATACCCCTCGCTACCAGTCTCTCGTCGGCGGTCATCAACCCCATGATGGCTCAGGCACATGGGAACGTGCAAGCCGCGTAAGCTTCTGCCGCCCGGTGGCATCGGGCCGGGTGGTGTCGCATTTGCGGAGCGCGGCGATCACCTTCAGTTGGGGGAGGACGATATCCTCACGAATGCGCCTCCTGCTTGTGGACGATATACGCCTTTATACCGGCCAAAGTTGAGCAGGCGGATGGCGTCCGGTGATTGAAAGCTGTATTCTCTTTTCGTTCGAGACTGACTTTACCGGGAGGGTGAAGGCCGGTCCTCAGATCGGAACTTGGCAGCGACGGTCAGTGGCAGGCCTTCACGCCAGCCGTGATTCTCTTTATCGCACTGCCAGAGGCCGATGACAAGTCCGATCCGGGGTGACTCCGTTCCCGCTGCAACTGCTCCCGCGGCGGTGTCCGCTGTGTGGCGGGGATACCATCATCGGCCATGGCCGGCGGCGCAGGCAGGCACACGACCAGGGCCACGACTGGATCTGGGTGCGGCGCGGAATCTGTCATCCGTGCAGCAAGACCTTTACGATCTTGCCGGATTGGCTGGCGCCTTCGGGGCACTTCAGCTTGCGTTGCCGCCAGCAGGCCTGTGAGCACATTGCCGCCGGCGATTCCGTTGAGCAAGCGGCCCCGCACTGTAAAGATCCGTCGCGTTCGCCCGATCCTTCGACGCTGCGCCGTTGGGCACGTCGGCGCTTGCTCAGCTTGTGTTGCTGGCTAAAGGCTGGCGCCATCGGCGCGCACTGGTTACTGGCGCCCACCATCCTTGCCTGGGATCTCGGCGCGGTCTGCCGTATTCTGCCCATCGAGGCAAGAAGTCCGTGAATCGCCAGACCCTCGACGAGTTGAAACGGCAGATTCCCTTGATGGGCTATCTGCAATCGCAGGATTGGCACCCGGCGCGGCCCCTCAGTCGCGGCCGCTGGATGGGTCTTTGCCCTTTGCATAGAGATCACCAACCGAGCTTCCTGGTGGATACCAACCAAGATCTCTTTTACTGTTACGGCTGTGGCCGCGGCGGAGACGTGATTCGATTTGCGGAGCTTTATCACCAGGTGAAGTTCCCGCAAGCCGTGGCGTGGCTGCGCCAATGGCGCGGCGCCGAACCTCTGTTGCAGGAGGTCACACGTTTCTACGGCATTCAGTTACACCGACACAGTGAGGCGGTTGCCTATCTGCACCAACGCGGAATCCGCTCCCAGTCGCTGATCGAGCACATGCGGATCGGCTACGCGCCCGGCCGCTGCCTCCGGGGTTGGCTGACGCAGTTGGGTCATTCTTTGCCGGCTCTGTGTCAGGCCGGCTTGGTGACCGGCGCGGGTTACGACGCGTTCGTGCGTCGGATCGTCTTTCCGTTGGAAGGCAACCTCTATGGGCGCAGCCTTTCGCTTACGGCGCCGCCTCATCGCTTTTTGCCGGGCTCCAAGGGCGGCTTGTACGCATGGAAGCAAGCCCAATCCCATCCGGAAGTGATTTTGGTCGAGGGCCTGTTCGACTACGCCGCGCTATGGGAGGCCGGTTTTCACAACGTCACCTGCTCGCTGGGAACCCATCTCAATGCGCGCCAGTTTCAGCAACTCTGCGACGGTCCCCGAACCGTCTATCTCACCTTTGATACGGACAGCAACGGCAGCGGCCAACAGGCAGCGCGATGCCTCTCACGAAGCCTCCGGGAGCGAGGCGTCACGGCTCGCCTGGTCTCACTTCCCGAGGGCCACGACCCCAACAGCTTCTTCGTCAACGGTGGCAACGCTCATGAGTTTCACCGCCTCTTGGAGGGGGCTCGCCCGTGAGATTCCGAGTAGCTCAACCGCAGGGACTGAGCAACGCCCAGAGCCCGTTTCGCGTGACGGACGGCGCCGGTCGCGAAGTGCCTTGGGTCAACCACTTCCTGGATCAGCAGAGAGTCCGCAGCGTTGCGGAAACTACCTTGCGCAGCTATGCGTACGATCTGCTGCATTTTCTGCGCTGGTGGGTGAGTGTAAATCACACCACGGCAGTCACGGAGAAGACGCTCACGGAATCCGCCTTGCTAGACTACATTCGTTTCCAAACCAATCAGCAGCCGCGGCCTGCCGCCGCCAGTATCAACCGCAGAGTCGGTACCGCTGACCGCGCACTGCGGCTCGCCTTTCCCCACGCACAGACTCCCTTCGTTCCCGGCTTTCAGTATGGCTATTGGCGCCCGCTCCCGCTCGGCATCGGGCGACCGCGCCCGGCCTTGAGCCGCTTACGTGTGAAGACACCGCAACGCGTCATCGTGCCGTTATCGGTAGACGAAGTGGCGCATTTTTGGGCCAGTTTCCGCACCTCGCGGGATTTGGCCATCGTCGGCCTGATGCTTTTCGACGGCCTGCGCTCCTGCGAAGTGCTCGCGCTGAACCGCGAAGATCTGCTCCTGTCCGAATTGCAGATGCGCGTGCGCGGCAAGGGCGGCAAACCGCGCTGCTTGCCGCTGGCTCCGGAAATCATCCAACTGCTGGATCACTACCTGCTCCTGGAACGCCCTCCCAACTGTGGTTTGCCTTTGTTCGTTGGCCTGAAGGGGCGCGCCCGGGGACGACGCATGACTTCCGCGGGACTGCGCTCCCTGTTTCGCCATCACCGCCGCACCACCAGCGTGCCGAAGGCCAACCCGCACCGATTCCGACACACCTTCGCCTCAGACATGCTCCGCGAAGGCCTCAGCTTGCCGGCACTGATGCAACTCATGGGGCATGCCAAGATCCAAACCACCCTGGTCTATGTTCAACTCTCCGCGCAGGACGTGTACCAGCAGTACGCCCGCGCCGCCGCGCAACTGGTCCGGCGCATTCCTCCTCAGTCATGAGACGCCACCGTCCTCTCCATCATCCGCTGGAGCCACTCTTCGAGCGCGCCGCCGAATCCCTCACCACTGCTCTCGGCGCCGGCTCCGTGCGGGGCTATCACGCCACCTTTCGCAGTTTCCTGCGTTACCTAAGCGCCCACCACCCCGAAATTTGCCGTCTGCCACAAGTGCGGCGCGACCCGCATGTCCTGGGCTGGCTGACCAAATTGCGCTCGCATACTCCCCCACTGGCCAAGATCACTCTCGCCATCCGCGTCACCTATTTACACCGCCTGCTGGAAGAACTGGCTTGGACTCACCAAGTCCCCACCCTGACTCGTTTGCTCTCCCGCGAAGACGTCCCTCGCCGTGAGCAAACACTCCCCCGCCCGTTGCTGCCGGAACAGGACCAGCAGATTCAGCAGGAACTCATCCGCCGCGACGATCTCGCCAGCAATCTGCTACTGCTCCAACGCCACACTGGCATGCGCATCGGCGAGTGTGTCGACCTGGCGGCGGATTGCTTGCGCCTCCTCGGGCCGGACCAGTGGGCCATCCTCGTGCCACTCGGCAAACTCAAAACGGAACGTTTGGTTCCGGTGGATTCCTTTGTCTGCCAAATTGTCCGCCGAC
Organism: uncultured Solibacteraceae bacterium; assembly: GCA_963792055.1. Taxonomy (GTDB): domain Bacteria; phylum Acidobacteriota; class Terriglobia; order Bryobacterales; family Bryobacteraceae; genus Solibacter. The sequence goes on from CAWBUV010000005.1 coordinate 160,355, forward strand.
TGCTCTCCCTGCGTTCTCAAAGTAACTCGAATCCGGGAGGCTTCCTTTTACCTCGGCGGCGCAGTCGGGAGACTCTGATCCGCGGTCTTCGCGCCACGTTCCGCAATGCCCTGGCCGCAGCCGGAATTATTACCCGCCTCGTCCCCCACCAAAATCGTCACACCTATGCCTCGGAAATGCTGCGCGCTGGCGTCAGCCTCACCGGAGTCATGAAGCTACTCGGGCACACCAACCCCAATATGACCCTGCTCTATCTCGAAATCACCCAACCCGACCTGCAACGCGAGTATCATCTGGCTCGTTCCCATCCCCGCCATCTCCTCCCCACCCCGCCCACGCTTCGCTCGTCGTCCTCGTCTCACGCAGATCTACCCGGCCTCCTGCTTTCCCTCGATGCTGCTCAGCATATCCTCGAGATGTTCCGTCGCGATCTCACTGACGACTCCACACGCCGTCTCCTCCATCGCCTCGGTGATCGCCTGTCGAAGATTATTGCTAAACTCCGTGATCTTGGCCCAGCCGAAAAATGAGCGGAGATTGGCCGGTTAAACGTTAGCACTCTATCGGAAACGCCGCGACGGAAGCCTCCGGCTCTTGTCCGTGAGTTGGCGTTTTCGATAGAGACGTTTGAAGTGAGCCGCTATCGCTTGCGGCGGACGCGGCACATATGGGTTTTGAATGGTCTTTTGGTACCTTCGTACCACCCAAACTGAGATCTTCGGCGCCCGGGATGTGGATTTCTGGGCTCCACGCAAATGATCCTACACGGACGCCCGCCACGAAGCAAGCCAGTTTCGGTCATCGATTGAGGCCGATCCTTTTCCCACGCGTAGCGTCCGCCGCGATAGCGGCTCAGTTCAAACGCCGATACCGAAACTGTCCCCAGGCCTGGGCTGTTTAAGTTTCTCCCAATGGACGGTAACCCACTTTCTAACAATTGGGGTTCAGGCCTTTCTTTGACAGGTGCTTGATCTCTCGTCTGGACCTGATGAAGCCATTTGTGACATCTCCAGTTGGGATATTATGGCGTTAAGAGGCGTTGAATGAGCAGAGCCGCGGTTCTCTTGCTTTGTGCCGCCAGCAGTGCAATTGCATGGCAGAGCCAACCGAAACTACAACGGGTCGCGCCTAGCGACATGGCGGTCACCGAGAATTTGGAAGGGTTTCTTCCGCTCCATAGAGTCTGGCCCGACGTAACCACAGACTGGACAAACGGAAGACGCATCTCGGTGGGTGTGCTGGTTGCCCGAGGAAAGCCATACGCGTTTCACGTGACCGGCGATCCGGATCGTGTTGCCGGACCGTTCCTTGACGCACTCAAGAAGTGGCGCTTCGCGATGCCCGCCGACGGCACTTCGCCTGTGAGGTTCACCGTGACTTGGGAAGCGCAGGATGGCAGATTTCTTGTCCGGGAGACGAATATCGGCCCGAAATAGGTAGGGCACTCCGGCGGTTCTGGACGATAAACGTTAGCACTCTATCGGAAGTGACGCGGCGAAAGACATGTCGGGTGTGGGGGAAAGGCCGATCGCCGCGTCACTTTCGATAGAGCCGTTTGAAGTGAGCCGCTTGCGTTTGCGGCGGACGCGGCACCGGCGGATATGTGTTTCGAATTGGGTTTTGGTACTCGGAGTACGAGTTGCAGAGGTGCTGAGGACAGTAGAAGTGTGTAGTCCGGAGTGCCCCGTGGCCTCGTTTTGCAGGTCCGTGATCAGCCGATTCGCTCGAGTCGCGGAAGCGGCCGCCATGCAGACACACCCCGGGTATCCGGGCCCCCCGGCCCGCGTGGCCCGTCAGGAGAAAGGAAGCTCTAAGAGCTATCAGGTTCACGTCTTCGGCAGGGCCTGCGACGTGATAAATGGCGCGGAACGATCCTCTCGACCACCTCGATTGCGCCCCCACAGGACGGACAACGCCTCGCGGGCGCATCGCTGCTGGTCACCGGCGGTGGCGGTTCCGCAGCGAGCAGCACCCGACATTGCGCGGCCCGCTGGCGCCGGCAGCGATTAGCCATCCAGCCATAGTGGCGAATGCGCATCAACCCCTTGGGCAGCACGTGCATGAGAAAGCGGCGGATAAACTCTTCGGCGGCCAACGTCATTTTGCGCTTCTTGCCGCCGTGGGCATAGTCTTTCCAACGAAAGGTGACCTTCCCGTCCTCCATGCCGATGAGCCGGTGATTGGAGATGGCCACGCGGTGAGTGTAGCGCGCCAGGTAGTGCAACACGTGCTCTGGTCCGCCGAAAGGCTTCTTCACGTGAACCACCCACTTGTGATGGTGAAGCGTACGCAGGAAGTGTGCAAAGCAACGTGGCTCGGCGAGCCACGCGAGCGATCCGTGGAAAGCGAGTTTCTTGCGCCGGAACAGGCCTTTCAAAGCATCCGTGAACTTGCCCCGGAACACCTCGCTGAGCACGTCTTTGGGGAGGAAGAATCCCGCGCGCCTGGGCCGTATCCACTGGGTGCGGCCGGGGGCGAATCCCCCGGCCGGCACCACGCAATGGATATGCGGATGATGGATGAGCGTCTGCCCCCAGGTATGGAGCACGCAGAGAAAGCCGATCTCCGCCCCTAGCCGCTTCGGGTTCGCCGCCACCTCCAGCAACGTGGCGGACACCGTCCGGAACAGCAGATTGTAGAGCAAGCGTTTGTTCTGCAGCATCAACTCGGAGAGTTGGTGCGGCACGGTGAAGACGACGTGGAAATAAGTCAGCGGGACCAACTCACGGGTGCGCGCCGCCACCCAGCGGTTGCGGGACTGCGTCTGACACTTCGGGCAGTGGCGATTCCGGCAGGAGTTGAAGGAGAAACCGAAGTCCTTACCGCAATCCACGCAGCGATCGCGGTGCCGGCCGAGCGCCGCCGTGCGGCAGCGTTCGATGGCTCGCATGACCTTGTGCTGGGGCCAGGAGATACGGGCGCGGCTGCGCTCGATATAACGTCCGGCCCAGGCGCGGAAGATGTCGGCCACCTCCAGGACGGGCCGGCTCATGAGACCGCCGGCCCCCGGCCGGGAAAGCTGGCGAGTGGGAGCGTCTCCAGGGGATTCGGTGCGACCCGCAGTTTGCGCGTCGACAGGTGGAGGTAAATCATGGTGTCGCGCGGGTCGGCGTGCCCCAGCAGGGTCTGAATGACGGGCAACTCGGCGCCACTGTCCAGCAGGTGGGTGGCGAAACAGTGGCGGAGCGTATGCGGGTGAACAGGTTTGGAGATGCCGGCACGCCGGGTGGCTTCCCGGCAGGCGTGCCAGACGGCTTTGTCCGTGATGGGCTCGTCGCGGTGGCGCGTCTGTAAGCTCGGAAAGATCCAGCCGTTCCTTCGCTTCAGGGACCGATAGTAGGTCCGAAGCTGGTCATACAAGATTGGGCTGAGTGGGACCTCGCGGTCTTTGCCGCCTTTGCCCTGGCGGATACGGACCACCATGCGTTCCTTGTCGATGTCCTCCGGCCGGAGATGGCACAATTCGGAGCGGCGCATGCCGGTAGAGTAGAGCGTCATAAGGATGGTGCGGTGGCGCAGATTGGTGGTGGCCTCGATGAGGCGGGTCACTTCGTTGGGGCTCAGCACGACGGGTATTTGCCGCCGCAGCAACTTGGGCAGCGGCAAGTCGTCGCGAGAAAAACTCCGCTTGAGGACCTTCAGGAAGAGAAAGCGGAGCGCGGACATCTCCACTCTGACCGACCGGGGACGCAGTTTGCGATTCTCGATCAGATGAAGTTCGTACTGCCGGACGTGATCGCAGTCGAGCAGCGCGGGCGAACGATGGAAGTACTCGGCGAAGCGCCGAATGGCACCGACATAGGTACGTGCGGTAGCTTGAGAGTAATTGCGGCGCTTGAGTTCATCGAGCACCGCCTTTCGAAGTTGGGTCACAGAAAACCTCCTGTGGCCCACGCTACCCGTTCGCTATTGCTGCCGCACCCTCTACCCGTTCGCGATTGCTGCCGCGACCGTTACGCACGCGTAGCGTCCGCCGCTGCAAGCGGCTCAGTTCA
>CAWBUV010000006.1:0-401437 GCA_963792055.1 uncultured Solibacteraceae bacterium
CCGTCGATGTCGCGCAGCCCACAGCCTGGTCCCACCACGCCCCCGTCCCCGGACTCGCCCACTCCGCCGTCCCCGCCTTTCCCGATGTCGATCAATTCGAGAGCCGCCAACTCATCCAGAATCGCGTCAAGCGTGGTCTCGCCTCCGCCTCCGCACTCGTGACGACTGCCGGTGTACCCCACCAGCAGCGCAATTATTTCTGGTATCGACGCTCTTTCAACGTCCCCGCCACGCGCACCGTCGCCACGCTCCGCATCAACAAAGCCCAATTCGGAGCGTCCGTCTGGGTCAACGGCCGCATGATCGGAGAGCACCTCCCTTGCTTCTCCGCCGCGATCTTCGATGTCTCGCGCGACCTTCGCCAGGGCGTCAACGAAGTTGTGATCCGCGTCGGAGCGCATCCCGGCGTGCTCCCGCCGAGCGTCTCCGCCGGTACCGACTTCGAGAAGAATCGCTGGACGCCCGGCATCTACGACAGCGTCACGCTCGCCCTCAGCGACAATCCCGCGATCGAGACCATTCAGGTCGCCCCCGCGCGCGACCTGAAGTCGATCACCGTCCAGACTACCCTGCGCAACCACGGCTCGCAGCCCGTCGCATTTACACTCACGCAGTCCGTTCACCTCTGGAAATCTACCGCGGCCGTCGCGTCCGCTCCGCCTCTCGCAACTGCGTCTCGGCGCCCGGCGAACAGCGCATCGTGACGCAGTCGATCGCGATGCCGAACGCGAAGCTCTGGACGCCCGAAGACCCCAACCTTCACATGCTCGAAACCGCCACCGGCGGTGACTCGACCTCCACCCGCTTCGGCATGCGCGAGTTCCGCTTCGAGACCGCCACCCGGCGCGCCTATCTCAACGGCCGTCCGTATTTCCTGCGCGGATCCAACATCACCCTGCACCGTTTCTTCGAGGATCCGAAAGGCGGAGTCCTGCCCTGGGACGAGAAATGGGTGCGCAAACTGCTCGTCGAAATCCCCAAGCAGATGCACTGGAACGCCTTCCGCTTCTGCATCGGCCCGGTGCCCGATCGCTGGTTCGAAATCGCCGACGAGGCCGGCCTCCTGATCCAGAACGAATACTTCGTGTGGACCGGCCGCGGCTGGCACGGCACGGACAATCAGGTGCGCTTCGACGCCGCTGAGATGATCCGCGAATACGGCGAGTGGATGCGCGACAACTGGAATCACCCGAGCGTCGCCATCTGGGACGCCAACAACGAGACGTTCGACCCTATGTTCGGCGAGAAGATCATCCCCGCCGTGCGCGCTCTCGACCTCTCCAATCGCCCGTGGGAGAACAGCTACAACCCGCCCGCCGGTCCCGACGATCCGGTGGAAGATCACCCCTACGAGTTCTCCGGCATGGCCTCCAGGAACGGTCCGGCGTTCAGCATGACCACCTTCGAACGCCCCAATGGCAAGGCCCCGGGAGCGCCTACCGCGCACGCGCTCATCCTCAATGAGTACGGCTGGACATGGCTCAATCGCGACGGATCTCCCACCGAACTCACCAAGGACCTGTATCCGCGTCTGCTCCCGCCGAACGCCACCGCGCAGGATCGGCTCGCGCTCAACGCGTACCTGCTTGCCGGCATCACCGAATTCTGGCGTGCCTACCGCCAGTACGCCGCCGTACTCCACTTCGTCTATCTGATGAGCAGCGATCCGATGGGCTATACCGCCGACCATTTCAGCGACGTCGAGAAGTTGGAACTCGAGCCGGCCTTCCGCGATTACATGTCGCACGCTTTCGCGCCGCTCGGCGTGTACCTCAGCTTCTGGCAGCCGAAACTTGCGCCTGGCAGGCAGACGTTTCAGGTAATGCTGGTCAACGACGAGTACACGACTGCGTCCGGCACTCTAACGCTCACGCTCGGAAACGCTCGCGCCGAAGCCCCCTGCCTGGTCGCCCCGCTCGGGCAAACCACAATGTACATCGATCTCGACGTGCCCAATACCCCGGGCGACTATCTTCTACAGGCGAAGGCCGGCACGACGTTGAGCCGTCGTAAGGTCGCCATCATCTCAAAGCCATGACCTCTACTCAATCCAAACTTCGCGAATGGCTCAGCGGCGGGCTCCTGATTTCCGACGGCGCCTGGGGCACCGAACTGCAAGCGCGCGGACTTGCCGCCCGGCGCAGTTCCCGATGCCTGGAATCTGTCCAATCCCGCCGCCGTGGAGTCGGTGGCACGCGCCTATTCAGACGCGGGCAGCCAGGTGATCCTCACGAATACGTTCCGGGCGAACGCGATCGCGATGGAGGGCGACCTCGACGCGATCAATCGCGCCGGCGTAGAGATCTCGAAACGCGCCGCCGCGGGACGCGCGCTCGTTTTCGCCTCGATCGGCCCCACCGGTCAAATGATGTTATATGGGCAGCAGGCCACCGACGCCTTTGGCGCGCAGGCCGCATCGCTTGCCGCTGCCGGCGCAGACGCGCTCCTGATCGAAACCATGAGCGACGTAGAGGAAGCTCGCCTCGCCGTTGCCGCCGCCAAACTCGCGGACCTTCCCGTGATTGCCTCCTTTGCGTTCGACTCCGGGAAGAACAAAGACCGCACCATGATGGGCGCGACTCCCGAGGACGTCGCCGCCGCGATGGTCGAAGCTGGAGCCGACGCCGTCGGCGCCAACTGTGGTGTCGGCATCGAGTTCGCCGCCGTCATCTGCGCGCGCCTTCGCGCGGCCTGCGATCTGCCATTGTGGATCAAGCCAAACGCCGGCCTGCCCACGATGCAGGGCGACTCGATCCACTACGATGTCACTCCCGAGTTCTTCGCCGGCCACTACGCCGCTCTCCGCGACGCAGGCGCCGGCTTCCTCGGCGGCTGCTGCGGCTCCAATCCGGATTTCATCCGCGCCCTGGTGGCTGCGCGATGCGCCTGAAACTGATCAGCTGCGAAGTGCTCTTCCGCGAAATGTGCGCCGCGTGCGCGCATTCCCCGCACCAGATAGACGTCGAGTTCCTCCCCAAGGGCCTCCACGATCTCGGCGGAAAACCAATGTCCGCCAAAATCCAGGAGATCGTCGATCGCACACCCGAAGGCGTCTACGGTGCCATCCTTCTCGGCTACGGACTCTGCGGCAACGGCCTTGATGGCTTGACGGCTCGTCACACGCAACTCGTCCTGCCGCGCGCGCATGACTGCATCGCCATCCTGATGGGCGGCCGCGACCGCTATGAAGCTTACTTCGCCGACAATCCCGGTACCTTCTACCGCTCCACCGGCTGGCTGGAGCGCGGCAAGGGCCTCCAGCAACTGACTCATCAAACCGCCGGCCTCGAAGATTCCCTCGATACCCTCATCGCGAAATACGGCGAAGACAATGGCCGGTATCTCTACGAAGAAATGACTCGCTACCACGCCCAATATCGCAAGCTCACGTTTATCGAAACGGGACTCGAGGCTGGCGGCAAATTCATCGAGGAGGCTGCCGCGGAAGCCGCCGAAAAGGGCTGGAGTTTCGAACGCTATCCCGGGGATCTGGGATGGCTGAAGCGCCTGGTCGAAGGCGTATGGTTCGCCTCTGAATTCGTCATTGCTTCTCCCGGCGAGCGCTTCGCCGCCAGCTTCGATTCCGAAATCCTAAAGGTACACAAATGACCGGCAAACAACGTATACTCGCGAAACTCCGCGGCGAGCCCACCGATTCGCTGCCCTTGATGCCCATTACCATGATGTTCGCCGCGGATCTCACCGGCACGCCCTACGCTGCCTACGCGCGCGATCACCGCCTCCTCGCCGACGCCCAGTGCGCCGTCGCCGAGCGCTTCGACATCGACTACGTCTCCGCCATCTCCGACCCGGCGCGCGAAGCCAGCGACCTGGGGGCCACCATCGAGTGGTTTGACGACCAGCCGCCCGCCATCGTGGAAAGTCACGCGCTCCTCGATGACAAGCGCAAGCTCGATGCTCTTCGCTTGCCCGCACTCGATGCACCCGGCCGCATGCTGGACCGCATCGAGGCTGTGCGCCTGCTCGCCGAACGCGCCGGCGAAGCGCGCATCGTCGAAGGCTGGGTCGAAGGACCGTGCGCGATGAGCGCCGACCTGCGCGGCCTCAATACCCTGATGATCGATTTTTCTGACGATCGGCCCTTCGTCGAAGCGCTCTTCGATTTCACCGTGCGCATGGAATTGGAGTTCGCCCGAGGGCAGGTAGCGGCCGGTGCGACTCTGATCGGTGTCGGCGATGCCGCCGCGTCGCTTGTCGGGCCGAAGATCTATCGCGAACTCGTGCTGCCGTTTGAGCAGCGCCTGATCGCCGGCATACAGGCGCTCGGCGTACCGGTACGGCTCCACATCTGCGGCAACACCAAGCGCATCGTAGAAGGTATGGGGCAGACCGGCGCGGAAATCATCGACCTCGATTTCCCCACGCCTGTTGCCCACGCGCGCGCAGCGATGCCGCGCAGCCAGGTTTTGCTCGGTAACATCGATCCCGTCCGCGACCTGCGCGACGGCACGCCCGAATCCGTCGATGCGCTGCTCGCGGAGTGTTACAGCCAAGCCGGCGCGGCCTATATCTGCGGCGCGGGCTGCGAGGTGCCGCGCGGCACGCCGCACGCCAACGTGGACGCGATGACGCGCTTCGCGCGCTCCCATTCGTGAAGCTCGAAATCCAACCGCGTCCCCGGCAGACCCTATCCGGACAGCTCTTCGATGCCGGCGTCGAGTTTCCGTGCGGCGGAGAGAGTGCTTGTGCGGGCTGCAAAGTGCGCGTGATGTCGGGCGACGTGCCCATCACTCCCACTATGCGCGATGCCCTCACGGAGGCAGACCTTCGCGATGGCTGGCGTCTCGCGTGCTGTGCGGAAGCAACGGAGCCGGTTGTTGTCGAAGTCGAACAGTGGTCGCTCCCGGTGCTCACCGACGAAGCCCACGTCCCCATCGAGCCGCGCGCCGGACGCGGCGCGGTGATCGATCTCGGCACCACGACGCTGGTCGTGCAGATCGTGAATCTCACCAGCGGTGAAGTCGAGCGCGTCGAAACCGCACTCAATCCGCAGGCTCGCTTCGGCTCCGATTGTGTCAGCCGCCTGCAATACGAACTCACCCATCGCGGCGAACTCGGTGGTGTCATTCGTGAGGCGCTGGGCCGCATGCTCGGCGAGGAACCGCTGCGAGAGATTCTGATCGCGGGCAACACCGTGATGCATCATCTTTTCTGCGCGCTCGATGTCGAGCCCCTGACCCACGCGCCGTTCGCTTCTCCTGCGCTTGGCGGCTTCCGCTTCGCGGATTGGGAACTCGCCTGGCCCGGTCCAGCCGAGTTCCTGCCCTGCCTTGGAGGTTTCGTCGGCAGTGATTTGCTCTGCGGCATCGTGGCGACAAACCTCGACGAGCAGCCGGATCCTCACGCGCTGCTCGACATCGGCACCAATGGTGAGATTCTCGCTGGAGGTGCGAACGGGATCCTGTGCGCGTCCACCGCGGCCGGTCCTGCTTTCGAAGGCGGCCGCATCGGCGCCGGGATGCGCGCGGGTCATGGCGCCATCGACAGCGTGCGGGTAAAGGATGGCGGATTCGTCTGTCACGTGATCGGCGGCACCGCGCCGCGCGGACTGTGCGGCAGCGGCCTGGTGGACGCTGCCGCCTGCGCGCTCGAACTCGGCCTCGTCCGCTCCAACGGCCGCCTCGCCAACCCTCTGACCTTTGCCGGCGAAGTCACGCTCTCGCAGGCTGACATCCGCGAACTACAGTTGGCTAAGGGTGCGATCGCCGCCGGTCTCCGCATGCTTGCCGGCGGCGGTGTGGGATCGCTTTCCATCGCAGGCGCCTTCGGTAATTACATCCGTATCCCCAGTGCTCGCGCCATCGGATTGTTGCCCGCCGATCTGTCCGTCGATCCCGTCGGCAACACCGCGCTCCGTGGCGCCCGAATGCTGCTCCTAGCCCCTTCCACTCGTCGCGCCCGCCTGCAAAAGATCGCCGCCATCACACGCCACATCGAACTCGCGGCGGACGCAGATTTCCAATACCTATACGCGGAAATGATGGCGCTCGCACCATTCCGCCTTCGATAAAGGCGTGCCGGTTACACCGAGTCGAGCAAGGCGAGATTCGAGCGGGTGAAGAAGGTCTATGCGGCGTTCGACGCCGTATCGCTCACGGAGCAGGAGACCTTCGACGGTCAGCACAGCTTCTGGGGGAAGCGCGGTCTGCCGATCTTGGCGAAACATCTGTAAGGAGCGTGCCGAGTTCTCGATTGGTTCGCGATCGAACCCGGCGCACCGCCGTTATAGAACCTGTTCCAGAATTGCGAAATCGCCAGGATTCCAGGCCTGCGCGATCACGTAGTACTTCTTGCCGATCTGGCGGAGCACGGCATTGTGAATGTGCATGAAATTCGTAAGGCCGAGTTCCTCCTTCGGCAGAATGGTGGAGATGACTTGATCGTTTTCCAGAATGTAGATCGCCGCCCCCTTTGTCTTGTCAGGGTTGTTTAGCGAAGCCACGGCTGTGTATTTCCCCAGATAATACGTGTCGCAGGGAAAGGAGTCTTTCGGCATTTTGATCGTGGAGAGGTACTTGCCATCGGGACTGAACCGGTCGATTTCCCCATTCGCACGATCGGCAATGTCAAGGCGCTTCAATTTCGGCGGTACCGTAATTCCGTGGCCCGTGTCGAATTGACCAGGTCCCGTACCCTTGCCGCCAAACGACAGATTGTTCCAGGCCAGTTCCACCGGGCTCGTCTTGAGAATGCGGGCGGTGAGTACATAGTCCAGTTTCGAATAGCCTGTGGTGATGTAGAGCTTACCGTCCAACTGTTCGACGTCAGTGGGCACGAAGGCGCCCTTCGCCTTGAAATATTCGTTCGGCACCGGATTGCCCAAATCAACACCTGCGTCGGGCGTCGTCAGGACGGCATCGAGCTTACCGTCCAGCCCGGACACAAAAACCTTGTTCGCCTCATTCCCCGGAAACAGCAAATGGGGCTTCCCGTCCGGCGCATACCAGATCGTCGTGTTGTGGAGATTCGTATTCTTCATGTCCTCCGGTGTATCGATCATCCGGGTGGACTTCAGATCCGCACTGATCTGGATGATGCCGGCGCCCTTCAGCGCGAAGTAGATCTCTCCCTTGCCCTTCCCCATGTCCACGGAGAATCCGCCATGAGCGCCTTTAAGAGTTTTTTGCGCTTCCGGGGGCAGATGGTCGGACCTGTAGAGTACCTTGAACTTCATCTTGCCCTGCCCGCTGACCACCGGAATGTCATTCGCACTCACGTAGCTGATCGCGAGCAAAGCGGCGAACAGTGAAAGGATCGAGATTCGCTTCATGGGTTCCTATTTTACGCCATCGATTCCCTCTCTACGTCACCAGTGTTCGATGACCAAATTGGATCACCCGTCATCTTCCAGGGGAAGGCGCACGGGCCCGTGCTGTTTCGACGAGCGGTAGATGGCTGCTACCATCTCCACGACCTTGCGGCCATCTTCGCCGGTCGTCATCGGCGGGCGGTCTTCAAGAACTGCGCGCAGAAAGTCGCGGTCCTGTTCGACGTGATAATGTGTGTTGGGGTCGATGCGCCCGAACATGGCGCGATCCTCCTTCTGGAAGGCCGGCAGCAGGGCTTCCTCACCGGGAATTGTCCAGATATCGTTCAGCGGAGGCTGCGGCGACCGCGGTCATGCCGGCAATGAAAGTGGCCCCGCTATCGGTCTCCGCACCGACCGAGGCACCGTTTGCGCCATGCACGTGAATCTTGGTGTAGATCCCCGGTTTCTGGCTCAGACTGACCACCACCGAGCCAAGCGCCCCGCTGCGGAAGCGGATCATCGCCAGTGCCGTGTCTTCGACTTCGATGTAAGGATGATTCAGATTGGCATAGTAACCGCTGATTTCGTCGATCGGTCCCATGAGCCATTGCAGAATGTCCAAATGGTGCGGCGATTGATTGATCAACACGCCACCGCCTTCGGTGTCCCATTTTCCTCGCCAGGGATCAGATCGATAGTAGTTCTCGTCGCGCCAACTGAACATAGCCACCGTACCTAAGACGGGAACGCCGAGCTTTCCGGCGTCGATAGCGGCTTTCATGCGGGAAACCGGCTCGAAGAAACGGCGCTGGCTGACCACTGCCAGCTTTACCTTGTGCCGCGCCGCAGCTTCGATCATGGCATTGCAGTCGGAGAGATTGGATGCGAGAGGCTTCTCCACCAGCACGTGGATTCCGGCTTCGGCGGCGCGCACGGCGGGCGCGCGGTGCGCCGGATGTGGGGTACAAACGATTACAGCTTCGACTTGGGACTCCTCGATCAGGCTATCGAGATCAGCGTAGGCCCGAACCCGATACCGGGCGGCGAACTCGCACGCCCGCTCGAACGCCGCATCCGTGACCGCGACAAACTCAGCTTCCGGCAACCTGCCGAGAGCGGCGGCGTGCAGGTGAGCCACCTTGCCGCAGCCCACGATGGCGGTACGGACCCTTCGATTCATCTCTGACCCTTAAAGTGCGTGCGCAATCATCTTGCGTAAGAACGCCAGTGACTCCGCCATCTCGTCCATCCCGTTCATGCCATCTTCGATACTGATCCAGCCGGCATACCCGTGTTTCGCCAGGATGCGGAAGATAGCGGTGTAGTCGTTCAAGCCCTTCCCAGTGACGCCGTGGAGCAAGCTTGGTGAATAGCCAAGAGTGCCGTCACTCTGTCGCAGCTCGTCGAGCGATACTCCTGGGACCAGGTAGCGGTCGCTCGCGTGCATGCTGACCACACGGTCGGCGACGCATTCCAGCAGGGCCACCGGGTCGTCGCCGGCCACAATCGCATTAGACGGGTCGTACTGCACACCAAAATACTCGCGTTCCGGAATAGCATTCAGAACGGCGACAAAGACCTCCTGCTTCTGCGCGAACTCCGGGTATCGCCAGAAGCCATCCTTGTAGTGATTCTCCAAGCCGAGCACGATGTCATATTCGCGGGCCACGGGCAGCAGCGCGCTGATGGCGTCGACGACCCACTCGATGCCTTGTTCCCGGCCTACCTCCGGATAACGCTGGCCGGTGAGCACGCGACATACCGTCCGCGGTCCGCCAAGTAGGCGTGCCACGCGAATCATGGCCGCCTCGTGCTCGACCGCCCGTTTGCGGGCATCCGATGAGGGGTTGGTGAAGTCTGGCGAACAGCAAAGCATGGGCATCGCAAAACCAGCCATGCGAATGGCATCGCGAAGTTTCCCCAAATAGGCGGAGTCGAGGCTGGTGAAGAATCCTTCGTACATTTCCAGACCATCGGCATCCAGGCCCTTGGCCATATCGACCCATTCAAAAACGGACATGGTGCGAGTTGCCGCGATTTCATCGAGGTAGCACTTTGGGAAAGCGGAGACCCTCGGCAGCATAGTGTGATTAGTGGCAGGCATCATCGAGTCAAGCGGAACCGGCGAGCAGCGGGGACGCCTTCGAGATCTCTTCATCCTTCGTCCTGATCCTACACCCGTCGCGGCCCGCGTGGCACCTGACAGAGACGGCGTTCAGCCGTTGGGCAGTTGGAAAACCGTCATCGGCGCGCCACTTTCCCCGCCCGTAGAGCCGTATATTGCGTCCGGGCGAGAACGCGGCCCTTCAGCGCACGATCGATTTTGCTTGGCCTGTGTTTCTAGGCTTCGCCAGATGCGAATCGTAGCCGGGCTAAAATGGTGTATATGGACAAAGGATGCCATCCTAAGGTCGTGCGCACCTGGATGACCGACAAGATCCGAAAGGCCATGTCGGGACAAAGGCAAAGGCGCGTGCCGGTGGTACCGCGAAAGCCAGAGCCGCATAACAATACCTAGGATTGTTGGGTGATCTGTTTCTGCTCCGGCAACAGGTATTTCGCGCGCGTGTGCTCTCGGTTAGGGCGCAGGCACGATCACACTCCTCTGTAGCTCGTAAATGGTTGTAGCGAGGTGGCATAGAGTGGGAAGAATAGGTTGAGGTGCTAGCGGGAGCAATCTCGTGGGGGTTCAAGTCCCCCTCTCCGCACCATAGATTCAATGACTGACGAGTACTCGTCGGTCGGGAGCCGCGATATTATTCGTATGCCGCGTGGGTTCAGCCCGGCGCCGTTCGGCAATGGCATACGAAGCACGTATTAGAAGCGAACTGCAGGATCCGCACCGGTAGGGTACCGATGACAGGTTTCAAGTACTGCGTGGTGTGCAGCTTCTGAAGACAAAAGTGCCGGCTTCCCTCCTCGCGGAGGAAAGCCGGCTTAATTCAAAGAAAATCTGTCACGCTGTCACCGGGCTTGACAGGGTCGCTCCATATCAGAACTGGAACCGGAGCTGCAATTGAAGGTTGCGCATCGTCTGGGCACCGGTCGCGGCGCCCAGACCGGCGTTCTTCGGCTGGGGGCGCGCCGCGTTGATGCTACCGTCGCCATTGTACTGATTGTTTTGCAGGACCATTCCCGTCGGGCTGTTGAAGGTCGCGGTGGTGCTCACAGCGTTGATGACCACGGTGTTGAGCGCGTTGAAAATGTCCGCGCGGAACTCCAGCCGGCGAGTTTCGGTGAAGATCTTCCCGAAGCTGATCCTTCGGGTGATCGACATGTCCACGTTCCTATTCGGACAGTACCGCAGATAGTTGCGGCCCGACTCCATGCTCAAGCTGCCGTAAGTCGGCCCGGTTATGGCCGTGCCGTTAAACTGCTGGAACTGGTTGCTTGAGCATCCGCTGCCGAGGTTATTGCCTAGAATCACCCGGCCACCCCAGTCCGGAGAACCGGTGATGTTCACGTTGGAGCCCGCGGTGTTATAGCTGTAGCCAGGGGTGTAGGCCGCGCCGGAGGAAGCGGTCATCACGCTCGCGATCTGCCAGTCCTTGGTCAATTGCTCGAGGACGCTGTTGCCCTTGATGCCCGGGCTGAGCCAGATGAGGTTGGCCTTCAGGAAATGCGGTCGCCGGTCCAATGTCGACATCAGATTCTCGTAGGCCTGCTCGTCAGAGCGTAGCGAGATCGTCCCGTCGGCAGCATGTTGATAGCGCTGGTTCAACCCCGTGTTGCCCTTGAGAGAGATACCGTAGGTGTAATTCGCCCCGAACGAAAACCCTCTTCCGAAGCGACGGTTCAGAGTCATCTGGATGGAGTGATAAGTGTCGTAGAAACCCGTCGTATTCTGTCCGATCGTGTTGAAACCCAGGAAGGGGCGGAGCAGATTCGTGGGGTAGGCGGTCTGGCCGGGATAGGTAGCGGTGCCCAGCGTCGGGTCCTGGTTCTTCCCCAGATACGCCGCACCGAAGTCCACCATGTTGATCGGCTGTTGCGTGCCGCCCTGCAAACTGCCCAGGCGGTTGTACCCGTGGTTCCCTACATACATGACGTCGCCAACCATCGCGAAGGGGAGCGCCTTCTGGAAGCCTGCCTGCCACTGCCAGGACGACGGGATCTGCGCGTGATACTGGAAGGTGACCAGCGCCGGCACGGGCTGCGGGGCGAGCCCCTTTCCGAGGGTCGAAAGCAGTCCGTTGCGAAGGTCGGTTGCGGTCGCGATCGGCGGATTGCCAGGGGTTGAGAACACGGTGTTGCCGTCCGGCCGGTCGTAGAACAGCCCGACGCCGCCGCGTATCACCCAGTCCGATTTCCCATTCACGTCGTATGCGAAACCGAATCGCGGTCCGACCACCACTGCCGGCCACTCGTAGTTCGTCTTGGCGATTCCGTTGCCTGCCTGAATAATGCCGTTCAGCGGATTGCCGGTACCGGGTATAGGGGTTCCGATGGCCGCCTGCGAGTTCGCCGCGCCCGCTGCGACCAGGATCTGCCCGGTGCGGGGATCCATGGCATTGCGTGTGTTGCCGGAACACACCGCCGCCCCGTTGCTGCAACCGGCAACATAGAAGACCGGAGCATCGCTCGCCTTCCACTTCTCGGGGAAGAAATTCGACATGTGGTTGAAGGAGTCGTATTGCGGCTGCTGATGGACGAAACGCAGCCCGTAATCGAGGGTCAGGCGGTTGGTCACTTTCCAGTTGTCCTGAACGAAGAACTCCAATTGGTTGTAGAGCAGGTTGCCTTCGATAAACTTCGAGGCCTGGAGGTACTGCGTGAAGATGCCCAGGGAGGCGTTGGCGTAACCGAACCCGCTATCCAGCGCATTGGTTGTGTCGTTACCGAAGTTCACGTAGCCCTGGAAGCTCAGGTTGGCGATACCGCCGGCGCCGACGTTCTGCGCCTTGTAGCTGTGGTTGAGGTAGCCACCGGCCTTTAACGTGTGGCGGCCGGCGACCTTCGTCACGCTGGTTGCGAAGTCCCGCGTGCGGTTGATATTCAGCCAGCCGGGATACTGGATGTTGGTCGGCGCCGCACCGATCGCGCTGCCCCAGCCGAACACCGGAGGCAGGTTCAGAGACTTACCATCCCAAAATGCCGGCTTCTCTTTCTGCATGACGCCGTAGCCGTAGTAGCCCGGATCCATGACGCCCGCATCCGGATACAGCATTGGGAAGTCTTTGAGGCTCTTCAGGCGGTTGGCCTCGTCATTCTTGGGGATACCGTTGTTGTTGCCGCCCGCCAACTGGTTCTGGATCATTCCGTAGGTGAACTCGAAGAATGTCGTCGGAGTGATCGCGTAGTCGATGGTTGCGCCGTAATTGGTGATGTTGGGATACGGTACGTAGGCGTCGGAGAAGCCCGGAAGGAGGCCGGGTTGAACCACCGACCGCTGCCGCTGTCCGGCCGCTTTTACCGAGAAGCGCAGCTTCTCGGTCACCTGGTAGTCGATTCGGACGGCTGGCTGCTGAGTCAACTGATTGTACGAGCCCGGCGTTGCTTCGTAGTTGTAGTTCGTGCCTGGCGCCTGGGTCAATGTCGGGAGGGGGTAGCGGTTGAGCACCGCCAACCCGGGAGCGTACAACCGGTTGGTCGGGATCTTCAAGCCAGGGAACGGCGTGCCGGTTGAAGAATCGAAGAGCGAGGTGAGAAGGTTGCCGTTCTGGTCGCGGGACTGGGAAAAGTCGCCCGCGCGCTCAAGTTGGGTAGGCAGTCGGTATCGGATGATATTGCCGGAGTTGACCTGGAGAGTTTGCGGCTGGTACTCGTGCGCATAAAAGAAGAACAGCTTGTTGTGATGGTTCGGCTTTCCGATCGGGCCTCCGACGGTATACCCGTAGATGCTCGTATAAGCGTACGGTTTTATGTCGCCGTTCTTCTGCTGTAGCCAGGTTCTGGAATTCCAATCCGAATTGGTGAAGATGCCGTACCCCGATCCGTGGAACGAGTTGGTTCCACCCTTGGTCACGGCGGTGATCTGCAACCCGCTCGACCTGCCGTACTCCGCCTGGTACCCCTGCGTGAGCACTTTCACCTCGCCGATCGACTCGATGTTCAGGTTGATCATCTGGCCGTTGTTGCCTGTGTCCATGGCCGAGATGCCGTCCATCATGATGTTGTTCTGGCTTACGCCGCCCAGACGGGTGCCGCCGGCGGAGGTGGTGTCCCCGCCATTGACGCCCGGAACAAAAGCCACCAGACTGGTAAAGTTCCCGCGGACCACCGGCAGACTTTCGACCTGTTTCTGTTGGACCGCGAACGAACGTTCACCGCTCTGCGTCTGTACCAGCGCCACGTCCGCGTTCACCGTGACGGATTCCGCGTTGGCGCCCACTTCGAGCGTCAATGGCGGCACACCGACGCGGTCGCCGCCGCTGACTACGATCCCAGTGCGTCGCAAGGTCTTGAAAGCCGGGGCAGACACTTCAACGGTGTACGTATCCGCGGTCATGTTCGGGAATACGTAGTCGCCACTGTCGTTGGTGAGGACCGCGGCGGTTCTCGTGCCGCGCGCCTCGCTGATGAGGATTACCCGCGCACTGGCGATGACGCCTCCGGTCGAATCGACGACCCGGCCGGTTACTGTGCCGGTTGTGATTTGGGCCAGCGCCGAGGACGCCGTCAGAAATAATGCCGCCACGAAACCCACCGCAACGTGGCAAGTGATGCGCTTCATGTTCCCTCCCTATACTCCGTTTGATAGAGCCCGAGATGCGACTATCCCTACCCGCTGATCATCCCTCCGCGACTGATTCCGACAGGGCCGATACCCACGTCCGCACAGTCAACTGTCCAGGCAGAAATAGTTCAGACCTACAACCAGCTACAAAATATTGCGAGTATATTGCGGATTCACGCCGATGGCAAGAAAAAAACCAGAGATATTAGTTCCAGCAGTACGGGGAGGAGCAATAGCAGCAGCAAATTCATCTTCCATCGCAGCCCGCAGCGTCGGAAGCATCGCAGACCGATCGGAGTGCCTTCACGGTCCCGCACCGGTACGACCTGCAGGGCGCGATTGTTGCTCTCCGTCAGCATCGCGATCACCCACGGCATTGCTGGCATCTCGCGCGAAGCGGCGCACATACACATCGTTTCCGCACGCGAGGACAAACCTTGGAAACTCCGCGAGTTCATAGTTGCCGACCTGGACGGCAACTTCATTCGAGTCTTCTACGATTTCTGCCGCGGTGCCTAAAACGAAAAAAGGCCGGCTTTCCTCCCCTCGGGGAGAAAAGCCGGCCTGATTCAAAACCGCTCCCTCTTAGAACTGGAAGCGGAGCTGGAGCTGAATGTTGCGCAGCGCCCGAGCGCTGTTTGCCGCGCCGAAGCCGGCGTTATTCGGCTTCAGCCGGCTCTGGTTCAGGCTGCCGTCGGCGTTGAACTGGCTGTTCACCACCGTCAGGTTCGTCGGGCTGGTGAACTGCACCGATGTGTTCCGGCCGTTAATGTCCACGGTGTTGAACGCGTTGAAGACGTCCGCCCGCAGCTCGGCACGGTATCTCTCACTGTGAGAGACGCGAATCCTGCGCACCAAGCGACATGTCGACATTCCTGGTCAGACAGCCGCGCATGTAGTTGCGGCCTGACTCCATGCCCAAGCTGCCGTAGGTCGGCGGAGTTACGGCAGAGCCATTGAACTGGGCGTATTGGTTGCCCGAACATCCGCTGCCTAGCCCATCGAGCAGGGTCAGCCCGGCGCCATAGTCCGGCGACCCTGTGAGGTTCACATTGCCGCCATTGTTCTGGTAGCTGTAGCCGAGGCTGTAGGTCCCCCCCGATTGCTACCGTCGCCACGGCGGAAAGTTGCCAGTCCCTGGTCAGATTGCGGACCAAGGCGCCGTGGTTCTGGATGCCCGGGATGCTCCAGACGCCGTTGGCCTTGAACAAATGCGGCACCGCATCCAGCGTCTCGTTGAGCTTCTCCCACTGCGCCTCGTCGGAACGCAGCGTGATGGTCCCGTCGGCCGCGTGCTGGAACCGTTGACCGATCCCCGTGTTGCCCTTGAGGCTGATGCCATGCGTGTAGTTCGCGCCGAACGAGAACCCGCGAGCGAACCGCCGGTTCACGTTAAATTGCAGCGAGTGATACGTGTCCCAGAACCGCGTCTCCTGCTCGTTGATATTGGAGAGACCCTGGAAGGCACGGAGCAGATTCGACGTGTAGGCCGATGCCCCGGGGGTAGCGCTCGTGCCGAGCGTCGGGTCCTGGTTCTTCGGCAGAAAAGCCGCGCCGATGTCCACCGCGTTCAGGTTCTGACCGTTTCCGTTCTGGGTCGCCGCCAGGCGGTTGATGCCGTGGTTACCCACATACGACATGTCCCCGACCATCCCCCACGGCAGCGACTTCTGGATGCCGATTTGCCACTGGAGAGACGTCGGGATTTTCGCGTTATATTCGAAGGTGGACATGCCCGGCACCGGTTGCGGGCTTAGCCCCTGCCCAAGCGTCGACAACAGCCCGTTGCGCAGGTCCTTGGTCGTCGCGATCGGCGGATTGCCCGGGGTCGAGAACACCGTGTTCCCGTCCGGCCGGTCGTAGAACAGCCCGCCGCCGCCGCGGATCACCCAGTTCGATTTCCCCGTCAAGTCGTACGCAAACCCGAACCGCGGCGCCACCACCAGCTTCGGCCACGTATAGTTCGTCTTCGCGATCCCATTGCCCGCCTGGATAATCCCGTTCAGCGGATTGCCCGAGCCGGGAATCGGCGTCCCGATGGCCGCCTGCGTGTTCGCCGCCCCCACCGCCGTCAGAATCGTCCCGTTGCGCGGATCCATCGCGTTGCGGAGGTTGCCCGAACACGCTGTTGCGCCGTTGCTGCACCCTGCTACGTACAGCACCTGCGCATCGCTCGCCTTCCACTTATCGGGGAAGAAGTTCGACATCTGTCCGAACTGGTCGTACTGCGGCTGTTGATTCACGAACCGCATCCCGTAGTCCAGCGTCAGGCGGCTGGTCACCTTCCAGTTGTCCTGGAGGAAGAACTCCGTCTGGTTGTAGAGCATGCTGCCTTCGACGAACTTCGACTGCCTGCGTGTACTGCGTGAAGATCCCCAGCGCCGCGTTCGCGTAGCCGAACCCGGTGTCGAGGGCGTTGTTGGTGTCGTTGCCGAAGTTCACGCGTGCCCTGCAAGGACACGTTCGCGTTTTGCGCCTTGTAGCTGTGGTTGAGGTAGTACCCGCCCTTGATCGTGTGCCGGCCGGCGATGTGCGTCAGGCTGATGGCCACGTCTTGCGTCCGGTTGATGTTCAGCCAGCCGGGATAACGCTGCTGCGGCGGCGCCGCGCCGATGCGGCCGCCCCAATTGAAGACCGGCGGCAGGTTCACCGACTTACCGTCCCAGAACGGCGGCTTGGTCAGCTCCATCATTTTGTAGCCGTAGGACCCTTCAGGCAGCACGCCCGCGTCCGGATACAGCAACGGGAAGTCCTTCAGACTCTTCAGGCGGTTCGACTCCGGGTTGACGAGAATGCCGTTTTCGTTGCCGCCGGCCAACTCGTTCATGATTCTTCCGTACGTCCCCTCGATGAACGTCGTCGGGCTGACCATGTAGTTCACCGTGATGGCAGGGTTGGTGATGTAGGGATGCGGCGTGTAGGCATCGTTGAAGCCCGGAAGCAGGCCCGGTATGGTTATCGCTCGCTGCCGCTGGGCGGAATACTTTCCCGAGAAGCGCAGCTTTTCCGACAGTTGGTAGTCGATTTTCACGGCTGGCTGCTGGGTCAGTTGACTGTACGACACCGCATCCGCCTGGTAGTTGTAGTTCGTCCCCGGCTGTTGGTCCAGGGTCGGGAGCGGATAGCGGTTGAGCACCGCCACGCCAGGGGCATACAGCCGGTCGGCCGGAATAATCTGGTTCGGGAAGGGCGCGCCGTTTTGATAGTCGATCAGCGCCGGGAGCAGGGCGCCGTTGTTGTCGCGGCTCTGGGAGAAGTTGCCGGCGCGCTCCAGTGCCGACGGCAGACGATACCGGATAGGGTTGCCGCTGTTGGTCGTCAAGGCCTGCGGCTGCGAACTCGTGCGCGTAGAAGAAGAACAGTTTGTTGCGCCCGTTGAAGACTTTCGGGATGACGCACCGGGCCGCCAATGGTGTAGCCGTAGGTTTGCTGGCTCGACTTCGACTTCGCGTCGCCGTTCTTCTGCGAAACCCACGAATTCTTATTCCAGTCCGAGTCGGTGAAGACGGAGTAGCCTGACCCGTGGAACAGGTTCGTGCCGCTCTTGGTCACCGCCGTGATCTGCAATCCGCTCGACCGGCCGTACTCCGCCTGATACCCCTGCGTGAGGATCTTCACTTCACCGATCGACTCGATGTTCATGTTGACCATCTGGCCGTTGTTGCCAGTGTCCACGGCCGAGATGCCGTCCATCATGAGGTTGTCCTGGCTGGCGCCGCCCAGCCGCGCGCCGTCCTGATTGAAGCCGCCATTTTTCACGCCCGGAGTAAAGGCAATCAGATTGGTGAAGTTCCCCCGGGCGATCGGCAGGGCTTCGATCTGTGTGGTGGTGACGGCGAACGACCGCTCGCCGCTCTGCGACTGTACCAGCGTCGCTTCGGCGGCCACGGTTACCGTATCCGTGGTCCCGCCCACAGTAAGCGCAATGGCCGGGACGCCGACACGATCGCGCCGCTAACCACCACGCCCGTGCGCCTCGTGACCTTAAACGACGCGGCCGTTACCTCGACCGTGTACGTATCTGGGGCGACGTTCGGAAATACATAGTCGCCCTCTGCATTGGTGGAAAGCGCGGCGCTCTTGGTGCCGCGCGTTTCGCTGATCAGGGTCACGCTCGCATTGGGAATGACGCCCCCCGATGGAATCGACAACCCGTCCTGTCACCGTGCCGGTAGTGATCTGCGCCCACGACGAAGCCGGCAATAGGAACAAGGCAGCCACGCCGCAGACGACGAAGCTGCTGATGCTACGAAGCATACTACTTTCTCTCCTCTTTTTATGGACTTGTGGCGCACGCCGACCTACGTGCCTGGTTGCTCGGCGCAGTTTCCTCAATGGTGGGCGTTGTTTCCCTCCGGGCCGGCGAATTCAGCCCGTTCACCCCTCAAACTAATTCCCGTCCGACGTACTATCCGAGGGATTATATAGTGGGAAGTCCCCGATATGCAAGTTAAATAATTAACCTTTTAAGGCAAAGTAGAAATATGCCCTATTCTGTGCACGGTAGAAAGGTTCTGTTTTCGCAGCGGGGATAAGGGGGTGTGGTAGTCGGGGCGTGCCGGTGAGCGAGACTGGCAATGCCGCCGAACAACCCGGTCAAGGAATAGGCGGACGGAACTCATCCGCGGAAGATGAGAAAGGGCCTGATCCTCCCGTCGCGTCTTTTACCTGGGCTAGACGATCTTGTTGGCCGGCCGCCATCCGGAGGAAGGCACGTCTGCTCATGATCCACAGGGAGTATCATGAGGGCGCGGAGGGTGCTCGCCTGGCGGCATTTAGCATTCCAAGCTGACGGCGCCGGTGTCGAGCGGACCGATCTCCTACGAACTCGACGGACAGCAATACGTCGTGGTGGGCGCCGGGGGACACGTTCTGGTCGTTCGCGACGAAGAAGTAGTCGGACTCTTTGGGGCTCGCTACCTTTGGCCTTTTTCGAGCTTGTCCGCTTCCTTGGTATGCAGAGCGGCGCCGGACGGGTCTCCCTTCTGTCTATAGAGTTCCGCCATGCGCCTGTGGATGAGGGCGCGGCGCGGATCGAAATCGAGCGCGCGAGCATACGCATCGATCGCCTGAGCGTACAATTTCTTGGCCGTGAACGCGGCGCCGCGCTCCATCGCGAGATCCGCCTGCAGTCCCTGGTAATATTCGGTCGCGGGGAACTCCTTGCCTTCCGGCAGCGCGCTGCGTAGAACCTCCAGCGCCTTGTCGCTCGCGTTCTGGGCGTTATAGACTCGCGCCAGATTCAGGTAAGCGTCGGGGCGCGAGCGATCCAGAGCGATGGCTTTCCGGCAGAGATCTTCCGCTGCCGCGAACCGCTGTTTCTTGATGTACAGAGAGGCCAGCGCGTTGTACGTTTCCGGCGTGACAAGGGGCGAGCGAATGGCATTTTCGAACTCAGCCATTGCGGCCTGTTCTTGTTTCAGGTCCAGATAAGCCAGCCCCAGGAAATAGTGCGCCGGGGTTATGGTGACGCCTGCCTCGATAGCCTTGCGGTTCAACTCCACAGAGGCGCCAGGATCTCCTAGTTCGCGCCGGATTTCACCCAGCAGGGAAAGAAAATGAGGTAGACCCGGGCTTTGTTTCAGACCGCGCTCCAGTTGGTCCTGGGCCTTTTCGCTCAAGCCCTGGTCGAAATAGAGCCGAGCCAGGTAGAAGCGCGCCCACAGAAGCTCCGGATCGAGATCGAGCGCCTGCTGCAATTCCGCTTTGGCGTCGGCGATCCTGTCAGTCGAACCCAGCCCGACATACGCCAGGCCCAGAAGCATGTGCGCGGGCGCCGAGCGCGGATCGTTCGCCAGCACGCGCTTGACCTCGCGGATAGTCTGTTCGGGTCTCCCCTGTTGCAGGTGTTCCGCGGCGGCACCCAGTTGCGCGCCCTGTTGCTCGGCACGAGTCGTCTGCGCCCAACTCATGACCGAAGCGAGGAGGACAATAGCAGTCAAGAGCCGCGGCACGGTCAGATTATACCTGAGGCTCTCAGCGCTTCGCATCGGCCTCATCCAACAGCAAAATCTGGCCGGCGGGAACGCTGTCGATCGCCTGCTTCTTCCCGCTGGGCCACTCGATCTCGATGCGCGCAAGGGTTGCATTGCCCAACCCGAAATACAGACGCACGTCGCTGGTGCTGAGGTAACTTCCGTATGGATTGACTTCCCGCAACTGGGTCCGGCCGCCGCTGGTCACCCGCACCTTCGCGCCGATCCCGAAACGATTGCTCTCGCGGCCGCGGGCGCGGAGCGCGATCCAATGATTGCGATTGCCCCCGTCATTGCGCAGCACGAGCGGGCTCCCGCCGGAATCGCTCACCACGATGTCCAGGTCGCCGTCGTTGTCGAAATCCGCCACCGCCAGGCCGCGGCCCACGTGCTGGATGCGGAACGCCGGACCGCTTTCCGCCGAGACGTTGCGAAAACGGCCGCCGCCAAGGTTGCGGTAAGAGCAGGTCGGCCTGACGGTAAGAGAGCTGCGGGTCGTAGAGTTTCACATTGTCGATGACGTGTCCGTTGGTGACATAGATGTCCGGATAACCGTCGTTATCGAAGTCGAAGACCTTGGTGCCGAAGCCGAGGGTCTTCACGCTGGATGGCAATCCGGCTTTGACCGTGCTGTCTTCAAAAAGCAGCTTTCCGAGGTTGCGGTAGAGCGGGTTGTATTGGTCCGAAAAGGCCGTAAAGAAGATGTCCGGCAAGCCATCGCCATCGAGATCCACGATCTCGGCACCCATGCCGGCCAGAGCTTTGCCGTTCATGTCGAAACCTACGCCGGCGCCGTAGGTGATGTCGTCAAAGGTGCCGTCGCCTTTGTTGCGGTAGAGAAAATTGCGGACACCATCGTTGGCCACGAAGATATCGGGCCATCCGTCGCCATCGATATCGCCGACAGCCACGCCCAGACTCTTTCCCGCCGGATTCGCCACACCGGCTTTGCGGGAGACCTCGGTGAACGTGCCATCGCCATTGTTGTGGTACAGCAGCGCCGGCGTCCCGTCGAACAACTGCGGTTCGCAATACATGCGGTAGCCCGGCTTTTGATATCCGCAGTACAGGCGGCTTGCGCAAGTCGGAATCCACGTAGCGTCCCACGAACAGATCCAGGTAGCCGTCGCGATCATAGTCCACCCAGGCGGCGCTGCTGCTCCACCCACTGGCACCCACTCCAGCCTTGGCCGTCACCTCACGGAAGGTCCCGTCGCCATTGTTGCGAAAGAGCTGATTACCGCCATAGCCCGTGACGTAGATATCCAGGTAGCCGTCGTTATCATAGTCGCCCACGGTCACGCCGGTAGCGAACATCCCATTGCCTGCGACACCTGCTTTGGCAGTTACATCCTCGAATTTTCCGTTGCCCAGATTGCGATAGAGCGCATTGCCAGGCGATGGCTTGCCGTGCGCCAGGTCGGCTCCGTTGGCGAAAAACAGGTCGGGCTGGCCGTCGTTGTCGAAATCGATCACGCCCACCCCGGAGCCGAAGGTCTCGAACATGTGCTTCTCGGCCGAAGCCCCGTTTTCGTGGCGAAAGGTAATGCCCGACTCCGCCGCAACTTCGTTGAACTGCACCCGGCCGGCTTCGCGGGGCTGCGGTCTGGCGGCCTGCTCGCTGTAGAGAGGCAAGGGCGCGGAAAGCAGCAGCAAATTCGCACCGAAGATCAGGAGAGCTTTGCGCAGGAGCAGCACGACCCGGGGTCCCATTATATCTGTCGTTGTATCGCTTCGGCGCTACCTGCCGGAAATCAGGACTTCCACATAGTCTCCCAATTGCCGGGCGGTGAATTGATTGCCTTCGAAATCGGCTGCCAGCCGGCCTCGGCGATCGATTACCAGGGTATGCAGCGAGTGCGTGAGGTAGGTTTCGTCGGGCCAGAAATTCAGTCCGAACTGGCGCGAAACGGCCTTCACTTCGTTGAGCGGCCCGGTCAGGAAGTGCCACGATTGCCGGATCGGCCTTCCAGGTCGACGCATATTTTGCCAGTACTTTGGGCTGGTCATGCACCGGATCGAAGCTGATGCTGAGCAGCACGAGGTCGCGGCCCATGCGGCTGGCGAACCGCTGATTCAGTTGACTGAAGTTGTTGGCGAGCCGGAAGCAGTAGTCGGGCAACGGGCAACTGGTATAGATGAAGGTTACGGCCACCACTTTCCCAGCCCATTGCGACAGCGTTACGCGGCCCCCGGTCTGGTCGGTCAAGGTGAAGTCGGGCACGGCGTCACCTGATTTCACGGTGGCGCGAGGGGTTTCCAGAAGTTGTAGGCGGCGCGCCAGCAGCGGCTCCCGCTCGGAGCTCTCGTAATGATGGATGCGGATGCGTTCGGCATAGGAGCGCTTCTTCTCCACGACCAGCGTGAAGTTCACATAGGCGCCCGGCTTCAGATCGGCCAGTTCACGATTATCCAGAACGGAATACGCCATCGCCATCGCTTCCATGTAACCGGGAATGGCGGCACAGGAGGCTTCGAAACTGCGATGCGGCGGGTCAACTTTCAGAACAACCCCGGTGACCGGGTAACGTGTGGCGGCAGCCAGGCTCACGGCAATCAGGAATGGAGGTAGCCGCCGGCAAACCCCGATGCAGGCCGATAGACTGCTACCGCCCATGATCGCCACCCAACTTGAACCGGGGCCGCTCGATCACACGGTAGTCGCTTGCGGACTGCCGGATTTCGATCGCCTGGTTTTTGGGCACGGACGCAAACCGCTGCGGCTGTGCATCTCCGGGCCACTGAATCTCCAGGCCCAGGATCTCCGCCGATTTACCCAGCCCCATGTGCTGTTCCAGCGGCGAGGCGCCGAATGACCCGCCGCTTCCCACGGTCCGATAAACCGCTCGCGTCTCCGTTCCGTTCTTTACCGTCACTTTCACCCTGGCGCCGATGCCCGCGCGGTTCGCCTTGACACCTACCAGCCGCACGCTGATCCAATCGTTGCCGTGGCCCGGGTTTTCGAAAAGCCGGAACGTATGGGTGTCGCCGGGAACCCCCCCACCGACCACTTCCAGCAGGTCCTCGTCTCCGTCATTGTCGATGTCCGCGAATGCCACGCCGTGCCCTTTGTGCAACTCGCCCGTGCCGGAGGAGGCAGTGATGTCTACGAACTTCTTTCCCCCTTTGTTATGCAGCAGCACATTGGGCAGCAGAGAGGCAAAAGTCAGTTCTCCGGTCCCGAAATAGATGTCCGGATATCCGTCGTTATCCACATCGCCGAAATTCGCACCCATCGGCATGAAGACTTTGTTCAGCCCGGTTTCTTCGGTCACATCCCGAAAGGCGCCGTTGCCGAGGTTGCGGTAGAGCTTCATGGTGGGAGAGTTGTGGGGCAGCCCCAGGTACGTACGCACGCTTTCGTCAATCGACATCGCGTAGCTGCTTGCCAGAAGGTCCGGCCAGCCGTCGTTGTCGTAGTCGAAAAACCAGGCGGCGAATCCATGGCCTGAGGCCTGGACACCAGCCTGAGGCGCTACGTCGGTAAAAGTGAGGTCGTGGTTGTTGTGAAGCAGCGCGCTGTCACCGCGGTAGTTGGACACGAACAGGTCGGCATAGCCGTCATTGTCATAATCGGCCGCCACCACGGCCTTGGAAAGCAGTGACAGATTCGTTCCTGACGACCGTGAGATGTCCTTAAATGTGCCGTTGCCGTTGTTCAGGAAAAGCTGATTCGGCTCGTTTTCGTTGCCTACGTAGAGATCGAGGAATCCGTCGTTATTGATATCCACCCACACGGCAAATTCCGTCGTCGTTGGCTCGCCCAGGCCGGCTTCCACGGTGACATCGGTGAAGGTGCCGTTGCAGTTGTTGCGCAGCAGGGATTTCCGCAGTGCCGTTTCCCAGCCGCCGCGCAGGACCAGGATATCCAGGCAGCCGTCATTGTTGTAATCGGTCTGGGTGATGTTGTTCCCACCGACCTGGGTTGCCAGCCCCGATTGCGCGCTGCGGTCGGCAAACGTGCCATCCCCGTTGTTGTGGAAGAAATGCATGGGCGCGCAAAAGTCCCAGTTGGAAGTAACGATATCGAAGAGACCATCGTTATCGAAGTCATCGACGATCAGGCCGCCCACTTCAAAATTGACTGCGCCGAGTCCCACACGCGGCGCCACGTCGGTAAAGCGGCCAATGTCTTCGGCGGATTCAAAGTACGAAGGCGCCAACAGGTGCTCTTTGGGTACACCGGCCGGATATTTGCCCATCGTCATATAGGAAATGTTCAACAGCCACCTGGTCTCGAGATCGTTGGGCCGCAACTTGAGCGATGCGAGGAAGTGCTGGATGGCTTTTTGCGAATCCGCAACCTTGGGGTAACTGAATTCGGGACGAATCGGAAAGAGGCAGCGCTCCCCGGGATGGCGGTATACGTCGTTGACCGCTCCCGCCCGGTGAAGGTACGCCACGCCTAGCATCTCTTCTACCTCGGGTAGTAGCTTGCGGCGCCCCGGCAGAGGCAGTGCGGAGAGCCGCTTCGAACTGGGCGATAGCCGAATCCATTTCTCCCTGATAGGCATATACCTGCGCCACTCCGAGCCGCAGCGCCACGGAATCGGCAGGCGAGTGGCCGGCGCCGTCCGCGGCTGCGGCCAGCTTCTTTGCGCGGGCCTTCAAATCGGCGAACGATTGCTGCCGCATGGTGCAGGATAGTCTCAGATCGGTATTCCAATTGGCAGGCTTGGCATAGTCCGCCAGAGCCGCGGCCGCTTCACTGAACCCGGAGAGGTTCACGTCAAACCGGATGCTGCCTTCGGCGCGAATGGCGGCCTGGCGGGCGCGCTGGGACTCCGCGATTCCGGCGAGTTCGTCCGGCGCCAGCACCTTGACGACGTGCAAAACCGGAAGGAATCCGAAACACCGGCGAAATCTGACCGGGGGCGAGCCCTCGCAGGGC
This sequence comes from uncultured Solibacteraceae bacterium, assembly GCA_963792055.1. Lineage (GTDB taxonomy): Bacteria > Acidobacteriota > Terriglobia > Bryobacterales > Bryobacteraceae > Solibacter. The sequence continues at coordinate 24,813 of CAWBUV010000006.1, forward strand.
GGTTCGGAGCTCTTCGCGCAGTGTGGAGGGATCGACTTTGCCCAGCAGGCCGCCATCCAGCGATGTAGCATCCACGGATTTCTCGCGAGCGAGCACGGCGAAATCGGCGCCTTTCTCGAGTTCCGCCCGCACGCGAGCCGCCTCCTCGGCTGAATTCAGCACCAGGAGCCGCAACGGGATAGCGGTGGAAGTGTGTTCCTGGCCGGGGGCAACGAGGACAACCGCCAGCAGACAGACGAGCACGCGAGACATCGATACCCTCATAGTTCGCAAATACTACCACAAAAGCGCCCAGGACATTCACGTGTACGGTCGGGTGCATCCGGTGCAAAGGTTCTCTGGATCAGGCGCCTACTGGTCGGGAAGACTTGCCCGCTGGTCACGCGATCGCCAAACTGATCCACCGGCAACGCCGGTCCGTTCACGCTCAATTCGGGAATCGACGTCCGCGAACAGTAGTCACGATCGGCTACCGGCTGGTGCGGCCGCGCGATGCCACGGCCGCCGGCCGGTAGCCCACGGCCCCGTACTCCGGCGCCTGCGGCACGAACTGCGCGTCGAAGCGCGGATCCGGCGGATCAAAGGTGTTCACCGCTCGATCGATCGTCCCTCGCAGGTCGTTCGTCTCGCCGTGGATGAACGAATCCCGTACGCCGCCGCCGTTGGTGATGTCGATCTCGTAGCGCGCCCCAGTCGAGATCCCGCCCTTCAACGTGTTGTTCCAGAAGATCGACTTCACGTAAGTGCTGCCGGTGCCGTTGTCGTCGACGCCGGCCCAGTTCCCGGTGAAGGTACAGCGGCTGACCTCCGCGCGGGAGCTCTCGAACACCGTCATCGCACCCGAGCCGTGCTCCGGGTGATACTCGCCGCCGGTCAGCAGGCCGACGTAGTCCACACCGAGATTCGCGATGTTGCCGACGAACAGGCAGTTGTCGAGGGTGGCGCGGCTGCCGTGCAGGAGGTCGAACGCCGCTCCGGTGACCTGCGTGCGGTTGTCGCGGAAGATGCAGTCGCGGAACACCGCGGCGTCGAGCGGCCGGCCGAGGTGCTCGACGGATACACCGGCGCCGCATGGGCTGGTGTAATTGCCGACCACCTCGACGCGCTCGATGGTCGGATAGGCGCGCGCATAGATCTTGATGCCGCCGCCATCGAGATAGAAGAACGGCGTCTTGCGCAGGTCATCGGATTCGATTGGCGAGCGCTCGCCGGTGCCGGTGGTGTAGTTGTTCGCGCCGGTGACGCGGAAGCCGCGCAGCACGGTCTTCGTCGATACGCCGTCGCCGAAATAGACGACATGATTGACGACCGCCGGGAAGCTTGGCGCCTTGTTATCGGCGATCGCTGGATTGGCGGCGGTCAGCACCACCTCGCCGACCGCTTCGAGCGTGATGCCGTCGTGCCGCCGGTTGAACCAGATCAGCGCCTGCCCGTGCGCCGCCGGGCGATAGGTCCCGGCGTGGACGTAGACGATCTTGTTGGCCGGATCCTTCGCGGCCGCCTCGAGCGCCGCCTGGATGCTGCCGCCGGGCTGGACGCGGTAGGCACGCGCCGCCGCGTCGAGCGTCACGGCATCAGTTGCGTCGCGGCGCTGGGCGAGACCGCTCACCGGCTCCACGGCGGCCGCGGCCGCCATCCGGAGGAACGCACGTCTGCGCATGATGAAGTCAGACTAGCACGAGGGCGCGGAGGGTCGCATGCCAAAATCGTGCCGCGCTTGTCGCTCCCGGCTATGATCACTGCGCTATCGATGCCGCGGACGGGGTTGGCGACGTCACAATATACCGCGGACCACCGAGGGCCCACATATTCGCGGCGAACCAGAAAAGCGCCGATACGAGCCGCATAACAATATGGTATGACCTCGCAACACCCGCGTTTCGATCTTTGGAAAATTCGGGTGTTTGTTACTACTTCTTCAGTGGCTCAAGTTTCACGTTCGAAAACACGGCCGTCTCAAGCGCCGTCGCAACGTGTGACGTCACGCCTAGTCCAACGAAGGCCGGGTCCTTAATACGCACGTACTCCACCGGCCCCAATTCTTTCAATTCACCACCGGGTTTGCCGGCGTACATCGTATAGCGACTGCCCTGGCGAACGAGGCGCAGGCGCGCCGGACCATCGATATCAATAAACGTCTGGTAAGTACTCTCGTTCGCCACGCCACGGAACTGGAGTGACGTGAGTCCATTGCCATGCGATACCGCATCCGCGTAGGCAGCGCCTGAAGCGAGGCCTTCGCGTACCATCAGCATCGCCTTACGGTGCTCGGTTGGGCTCACACCTTGCCAGGTAACATCCGCGGTCAAAACGAAGTCGCCGGACATGCGCGACCAGATGAAGTAGAAAGCGTCGGTGGTGTCCCAGACATTCGCGCCTCCTGCCGTAATGCGGTACTGCTGCGTCGCGGGATCGAATTCGGCTTTGCTGCCTGGGGTGGCGTCGCCAACCGCTCCCTGATTGGTGAAGATCCCGACCGGGCCCTCCGGTCCGCGGCGCGGTTTGAGTTCCGAGCAGCAAGGCGTTTCGACCGGCTTCGGTTCCATCAATTCGGCGCGGGTCAGGTTGGAGTCGTAGAGATTCAGTTGCCATTTGCCGTCGCGGCCGATCTTGGGTTTTTCCGGCATAGGCGCCTGGCGCGATTGCAGGGTCCGTGCCGCAACCTGCATTTCCGGCACGCCCAACGCGAGATGGTTCATGATGCCGCGCGTTCTCGGCGTCGCATTCTGCACGTTGCACATGTATTCGATCCAGTCCTCGCCATCGGGGACGCGCATGCTGATCCAATCTGCGGACGTGTCGGTCTTGCCTCCGTGCCACATTTCATCGAAGCCGAGGATGTCTTTGTAGAAATGGTCTTCCACGGCGCGATCTTTCACCAGGAATCCGGCGTGAATCATGTGTTCGGAGATGCGAGTGCCCGGCATGAGGAAGCCGAACTGCTTTCCCGGAATCGAGTCGGTGAGGTACTGGACGAAAGCGATGCGGCGGCCTTCAGGGTCGTTGACCTGGAAGCTGAGATTACCGTCCCAGCCCTTGTCTACCGTAGTGGGAACATCCACGCCTTTGGTGGCGAGGTAATCCCGCAATGCCTTGGCGTCGGGAGTCTGGAAGGCGACTTCAACGAGACGGTCTTCGCCTTCCGACTTCAGGGATTGGTAGATTTCGACGTACTGATGGTCGTTGACTTTAAACCAGGCGGCAGGCCCGAGGCGCTCGGGCATGACGAGAGCGTCGGAGAAACCGAGATCATGGCCGTAGAAACGGCGCGCGGCGGCGAGGTCATTGGTTTTGAACGCGACATGGGCGATTCCCGTGATGGGTGGTCGCTTCACACCGCTCTGCGAGAGCAGGAACGGCGCCGCGGCAGCGGCCAGCCCCGCGCACACGATAATGCTCAACTTGAACATACGGACAGTATATGATTTGTCGCGCTGTTTTGTTCGCTGGGACAACATTATCCAGCGCCGTGCAAGGTCTTACCAGAAGTCCTGCAGCGGGCACGATAACGCCCCCTTTGGCCGTCACGCGCGGCGCGGCATAACCTGGACATTGCAGTTCGGAAAATCCAGGTGTTAATACGAGGCCAATTACAACAACACATTTGTAGGAATCGGTAACGGCAGCTGACGGAACCCTCCCTATGCATCTCACCAATGATCAGGATCTCTACGTGACCCCACGACCAGACACCGTCGTTGCTGACTACCCTCCCGCCAGTTCACAGCGCAGTGTCCGGATGCCAAACCGCGGCAGGGACAGTTTTACGTCATATCTCCCGCCGGATCCCTCTCTCACCTCGAGCTGGCGAACTACCCGTCCGTCTAACTCGACCAGGTCCACTCGTAGCGGGCGTACTCCCAGTGATACGGTGCGTTCCGCGCCATCCCCCTCGCCATTGAACAGGCGCACCGACAGGTTTCGTCCCTGGAAAAGAAGCGCAGGAATCTCGATTCCCTGACCACTCACACTCACCAGGGAGCGCGAGTGGTCTGTGTTGCGTGGTTGCCCATCCACAATCTGTGCAAGCAGCGGTTCGTTCCAGCGGCTGCTCTCGTTAGAAATCCGCGCCTCGTCCCACGAGCCGGTGTGAGGGATCAATGCATAGCTTACCTGTTGGGTACCGCGAAGCGGGCACTTTCCCCACCAGAATCCACCTTCCCAACCCCAGCCCATCACCAGCGCCGGAGGATGATCGGGGCCGTGCGTGTAGGCGGTAGTGTGATCGCTAAGCATTGCCAGGCCGAGCTTCTGTTGCTCGTCGACGACGTCCACCCAGTGGAGGATGATATTGTGCTTGATCTCGTCCCACTTCTGGAAGTACGTGTCGCGGTTGCGGCTGCGGCAGACATCATATGCGGCGTTTTTGTAGATCGCCTGATTGCGGAACGGCACCGGGAAAAAGGCCTGGAGCTTCCAACGGCCGTCGTGAGGAGAGCGCCGCCGCTCCGTGCGCCGGTCCTCGGGTTTGATGTCCCAGGGATCGCCGATCCAGGTGTCCTGATCGTAGGTGAAGCGCGCGCTCAGGTCGATGCGACGCTGTCCTTGAGCCAGGCGTAATCGTAGTCTGAAAGCGCCGTCCGAGGACCTGGCCGGACACCACAGCTCGCACGCGAACCGGACCTCGTTCAGTAATCGCGACGCCGGCCCGATTGTCGGCGCTCGAAGCCCACTTCTGTTCCGACACGAAGTAGCCGCGATATTCGTTGAACCGGCGGTCGTTTGCGGTGTCCACAAACTCCCGATTTCCATCCTTCGCAAGCAGGCTGGCAATGGTGCCGCCGCGAGCCGGGTCGATGCGAAGACGGTACAAGTCCGTCTCGAGGACTACCGTGCCATCCGGCTCGGTGGTTGCCGTGGCGCCAGAATGGGCAGTAGGAGTGGAGTCGTCAAAGACCGGTTCGATGCGGTACGATCCGTACCCCATGGCGGGCACCCGGGCGCGAAACACCACCGTCGCGGCATTCAGGCTCTCTCCCGGCGCGTAGGCCGGTATACCCGCGACAGCGGTCGCCCCGCCGGCCGGCCGGCCAGATGCAGTGGTGCCGCCACGCGGCGTGAACTTGCGGGGCCGCAAGAACTGGCAAGGGATCTCCGCGCCAGCCGAGTCCAGCACGCGAGCCCGGCGCGTGCCGATGTCCGCCGCCCAGCTTAGTTCCACCACGTCTTCCCGTTCCGATGCCACGGTGTTGAATACGCGCAGCCACTGCGGACCCAGTGGAACCGACGCCGGCTGCTTCTCACCTTGTGACAGAGTTTCGGCGGAAGTATTCATGATCGCGGTGCTGATCTCTTCCGTCTCCAGCGTTTCAGACGCTACCTGAAACGCCCAGGCCTGGCGGCCGGTACGCGTGGTGACGGTGATCCAGGCATCGTGGTGTTGCGACCAGAGCAACTGCTCCCAGGCCCTTTGCAAGCGCTCCGCGGGAAACTGGCTTCCATGGAGTGCCGCCGCCATGGATGCCATTTTCTCAGCCATGAGAACACGATTTTCGGCGGAACGTACCTGCTGGGCCGCCGTCTGCAGCGTCTTCTCTCCCCAAGGCAGCGTGGTCAGGATATCCTCGGGGGTGAAACGCCACTGCTTCTTGGGTGGGTCTACCACTTGGCGCATGTACTCCCGCCAGGTGACGAAGCGGATGTGCGCGCCGGTGACCTTGGGCCGCGCCGCCCAGCCCAGATCCTGAAAGCAGTTCCCCGCAGGGTGCGGGATGCCGTTGGCGACACACTTGCGGCTGAACTCCGCCGAGCCGGTGACGGATTCCGTCTCCCACGTGCGGACCAGCTCCTCGCAGGCGTACCGCGGCACCGCCGGGATCGATGTCCCGTCGGGACCCACCCATGCTACGGTTTCGGCGTCGAAGCCGGCGGAATATCCGCCCCACGCCGTGCCTGGATTCTTCAAAACTGCGGCATTGAATCCGAGCGAGCGCAGCAATTGCGGCAGGCAGCTTGACCAGCACGGTTCCTGCACGGCATAGGTTTCAATGACCACGTTCGGAAAATGCTCATGGATCTTGTCGCGCCCGCGCAGCAATTGCCGGATGTTGCTCTCGCCGCCGTTGGCCCAGCCGAACGGCTGCGAAAACGTGCCGTTCACCATCTCCACGCGGGCATTTACCGCGCGATCTTCCAGCAGGCCGCGGAGCTCGCGATACGCCTGGGGATCTTCGCGCCGTAAATCGTCCCAGGAAGCCGGCTCGATATCGAGCGAGATCTTCCATTCCGGAATGGCGCGCATCGCGTTGAGGATGTCGCGCCAGGATCCGGCCGGCATGTGTCCACGTGAGCCGCCATGGTAGCCGTCCACATAGTAAAGTGTGGGCGTGGCGCCGCCGGCCGCCGTCTGAGCCGTCGCCTGGTCGGCGACTTGTGACACGACCAGCACCGCGCCCAACCCTTTCGCAAACTCGCGGCGGTTCATACTCGTCAGAACTCCACCGTCGCGTTGAGCTGAATCGTTCTGCCGCCGGACGCGCCAGTCACTTTCCCGAAATTGGCGCTGGTGATGCTGGTGGTGGGATTGCTCCACCGCACGAAGTTGAAGGGGTTGGTGGCATCGGCACGCACCACCGCGCGAAAGCGCTCCTTAATTGGGATCCGCTTGGCGACAGACAGCGATTCACTTTTCCCGGAGAAGCCTCGCACCCAGTCGAGAACCCGGGCGGTATTGCCCAGGGCAAACGTGGATGGTGTGGCAAAAGCGGCGGCATTGAGATAAAGATCGCGGGCCGGATCGAAATCGCGCGGGTTGGTTGCCTTGTACGGATCGCCTCCCAAATAGTTGGCTCGAATGTTGGGATAGCCCAGCGCCGAAATTCCGTTACCGCCGGTAATGGCAAGCGGCGAGCCGTCCGTGTAACGGCAATACGCGGTAATCTGCCATCCTCCGGCGACACGCCCCATGGCGCCGCCCTGGCGAAGAAACTTTTTGCCCGGGCCGAACGGCAATTCGTAGGAGGCGCTGGCCACGAACACGTGCGGCTGCCCGTCGGTACTTACTGAAACCTCGCCGGCGCGGCTGGTGGGATTCTGCACGGCGCCCTCGCCTGGACCCAGGTCAATGGGCCCGGTGTCGGAGTTCGTCATGTTCTTCGACCAGGTGTAGAACGCCAGTAGCGTGAGTCCGTTCGAATAGCGTTTGGTCAATTTCATCTGCAGCGAATTGAAACGGCCGATGCCGCGCGGGCCCCACTCTTCGCTCACGTTCAGATACTGCGGGTATGGCCGCAACGATTGTCCCACGGTACGCGTGGACTGTGTGGAAAAGGCGGGGAATGGCGACGCATAGCCGGCAGCCGCCGCGGCGGAGGACGAAATATCCTGGAACAGCAGGTTGCCTAACGAGAGATACTTGGGATCCAGCGTATTCATGTTGGACAACGAACCTCCCAGTATGAGGTGTGTGGAGTGGCTGCCGACATAGGTGGCCTCGAATGCAAGGTTGTGGGCCACCTCTCGTTGGATGCTGAAGGTCCAGGTCAGAATCTGGGGCATGCGGGAAGTGTCGGGCAGAATCGAGCTGACTGCCTGGCCATTTTGGAACGAGGGGTCAATGAACGGCGCGCGCGGGAAGTTCGAGGGATAGCCTGCCGCACTCCAGTTGTAGATTGGTCCGTATCCGGTGGGAGAACTGGTGCTGTTGCCGTTGGTAAATCCGTAGGCGATCAGACGCGACCGGAAACCGGGCGCGTAATAGATGCCGCCGGAAGCACGGATCACGGTTTTGGGAGTCGCCTGATAGGCTACGCCGAGGCGGGGGCCGAAGCCGCCGTACCAGCCATCGGAAAGCGAACGCGAACCCGACCGGCCGGTCCCGGTTCCGGCATACAGAAGCGCGCCGGGCAGCCCTCCCGCCTTGGGATTGGCGATCAGCGGACTGAATCCGCTGGCCGCGCCATTCGGTTCGAAGGGCGCTCCATTGCCTTCCCAACGAAGGCCGTATGAGAGAGTCAGCCTGGTGGTGGCGCGCCACTCATCCTGCGCAAACAAGGCATAGGAGCGATACCGCTCGCCCCTCGCGTATGGCTCGGAGATGCTGGCGCTGGAGAGCTCGCCCAGGAGGAAACTGGCCATCGAACTGCCCCACGATGTGTAACTGGACGCATTCGGCTGGCTGGTAGTGAGGTTGCTAAACGTGAAGGCCCCGCTGCTCTGAAAGCCCTCGCGCGCATTCGCGTATTCGGTCCAGACATTGCCGCCAAACTTAATGCTGTGCCGTCCTTTGGTCCAGGCCAGCGTCTCGGTAAACGTCATCCGCCCATTGGCATTGGTGGAGAAATCCGGTCCCCCGAGCCCGTTCGGGCCCGCGGTGCCACCGCTGAAGTTGACGACGGGAAACGCGCCCTGATCCCAAATGACGCCCTGGATGCCAAGCTTCTGGTCCCAGCCTCCGAATTGGGTCAACTGTTGAGTCTGGTTGTTGTATCGATCCACGCCGATGGTGAAGTGGCTGAGGACGTTCGGCCGCGCGATCCAGTCATAGTTGATGCGGCCGGTGCGATCGTGTATGTATTTCGGCGATTGCGAGCCTTCGAGCGGGCTGTCCACGCCGTAACCCTTTCCCGCAATGACGCGCGGGTTGTATTGATCGCTGAAGGTGACCGATACCTTGTGTGTATTCGAAAAACTGTGATCGAACTTGAGCGTGGAATCGTAGTTCCGATAGGATCCGGAGCCCGTCCGGTTGCGGAAATTGTTGATTTGAACCGTGGCCAGGTCAGGCTGCGGGATCAGTGCCACGATTTGTTGCGATACGGGGCTGATGCGGTTGGCGGGTATGCGGTTTCCCGGGAACTGCTCTCGCATGAAGCCGCCCTTGCCGTCCGGTTGGGTGGTGGCCGGATCGAAGATCGGGATTTGTGTGTTCGTGGAACTCAGCAACTGGCTGAAATCGCCGGAGCGGAAGTCGGCGCGGGGAACCGTGAATAGACTGCCGCTATTGGTGTTGGTGTAATAGACGAGCTGCTGGCCGAAAAAGAAGAAGGTCTTGTTGCGCCCGTTATAGATCTTGGGCAGGTAAACCGGCGCGCCCAAGGTGAAGCCGCCCTCGTTATGGCGGACGGTGCTGCGGATCTGCTGGAAGAAGGATCGGGCATTCAGCGCGTCATTGTCGAAGAAATCGAAGGCGCTGCCGTGGATCTGGTTGGTGCCGGAGCGAATGGTAATGTTGGTGAACCAACTGCCGGTGCGGCCGTACTCGGCGTTGAACGAGTTGGTGACGACGCTGAATTCGCCCACCTGCTCGACAGCCGGTCCGTTCTCCTGTATGCCGCCGCGCACATTGCCCTGGCTGGCGGGAGCTCCGTCCAGGAATACCTCCGAGTTGCCCGGATTCGACCCGTTTACGCGCGCGCCCCATGTGGAGTTGGTCGTTACCCCGGGTAGAAACGCCAGATAGGAAGTAATATCCCTCTTCCGGCCGACGGTGATCAGGGGCAGTTCCTGAATCTGTTTGGTGGTCAATTGCGCGGTGATGGTGGCCGTCGAGGCATCCAGCATGGGAGCGTCAGCGGTCACTTCGACCCGCTCCGTCATCGAGCCGACCTCCATGCGAACGTCCGCGCGCACGTTCATTTGAGATTGCAGGATCAGGTTGTCCACCTGCGCCGCGCGGAATCCGGTTTTCTCAACCGTCACGCGATAGGTGCCGAGCGGCAGGTTGGCGGCATAATAGCGGCCTACTTCGTTGGTTCTGAGCGGAATCAGGCTGTTGGTCTCAATGCGGATGACGCTCACTTTGGCATCGGCAACAGCGGCCCCGCTAGCGTCGCTCACGATGCCCTCAATGGTGGCGCGATCTGCCTGGGCAAGCAGGAAATTAGCCGCCCCGAACGATACGGTCAGGAGCAGAAGACGGCAAAAATTCTTCATGGTCGGTTCCCTTTCCTTTTACAGGCGGGCACAGTACGGCTGTGCGACGACTCACTGGTTAAGTACCCGCGAAGGCAGTTTTCCTGACAACGAAATACGGGAAAGATCAGAATTCGAACGCCAAACCGAGTTGGACGGAGCGGCCGGGCGCCGCCGCCGTCACCCTGCCGAACAACGAATTGGTGATGTTGGTGTTGGGATTACTCCACCGGACGAAATTGAACGGGTTCTGTACATCCGCCCGAAGCAGGGCTCGCAAAGGCTCTCTTAAGGGGAAGGCTTTAGAGATCGAGACCGACTCGCTCTTCTGTGAGAAGCCGCGAACCCAATCCAGCACTCTTGCAGTGTTGCCCAGTTGGAAGGTAGGCGGAGCAGTAAAGGCCGCCGCGTTCAGATAGACGTCCAGCGCAGGGTCGAAATTGCGTGGGTTGGTCTTCGCATAGACCGGCCCGCCGGCATAATTCGCCCGAACGCCCGGATATCCGAATGCCGCCAGCGAATTGCCCGAGGTGATGGCCAGCGGGAGGCCGTCCGTGTACCGGCAGAAAAGGGTCGCTTGCCACCCCCCCAAAGCATGTGCGGCCGGCCCGCCGCGGTTTAAATAGCGCTTGCCGGGACCAAAGGGGAATTCGTAGGTGCCGCTGGCCACGAAGACGTGAGGCGGTCCATCGGTGCTGACGGAGACTTCGCCCGCGCGGTTCCGCGGATACTGAATGGTGCCATCGGTCGGGCCGAGATCGATAGGCCCGCCTTCGACATTGGTCATGTTCTTCGACCACGTGTAGAAGGCAAGAAACGTCAGTCCGCTGGAGTATCGCTTGGTCAACTTCAATTGCAGCGAGTGGAAGCGCGCGATGCCGCGCGGGCCCCATTCTTCGGTGACATCCAAGTATTGCGGATAGGGGCGCAGCGCCTGCCCAACTGTCCGGTTCCGCTGGGACGTAAAGCCCGCATACGGTGCGGAGATTCCGGCCGCCGCTGCCGCCGGGGATGAGATGTCCTGGAAAAGGAGGCTGCCAAGTGCAAGATAACTTGCGTCCAGCGTGTTCATGTTGGACTGCGCCGCGCCCAGAATCAGGTGGGTCGAATGGCTGCCGATATAAGTGGCTTCCACCGCGAGGTCGGGAGTAATGGCGCGCTGTATGCCGGCCGTCCAGGTCACGATTTGCGGCATTCGCGAAGTGTCCGGCAGGATCGAACTCACCGCCTGGTCGTTCTGATACGAGGGATCGATGAACGGCGCGCGCGGGAAGTCCTGCGGGAAACCGGCAGTCCAGTTGTAGGCGGCGTCGTAACCGGTGGGCGATGCGACTTTATACCCGTTGGTCAAGCCGTACGCGATCAGGCGGGTGCGAAAGCCGGGAGCGTAATAAATGCTGAAGGACCCCTTCGCCACGGTCTTCGGATTGACGGCGTACGCCGCTCCCAGGCGCGGACCGAATCCCTTGTACCAGCCGCGGGAAAGCGATCGTTCGCCGCTTCGCCCAGGCCCGTTGCCGGCAAAGACGAGTGCCCCGGGACGTCCCCCGGCGAGCGGATTAGACGCCCGCGGGTCGAAACCGCTGGCGGCGCCATTCGGCTCAAACGGCGCGGCATTCCATTCCCAGCGCAGGCCGTACGAGAGAGTTAGGCTGGTGGTGGCGCGCCATTCGTCCTGCACGAACGCTCCACCGGAGCGATAGCGTGCACCGCGGGTGTAGGGCTCCGAAATGCCGGCGCTGGACAAATCACCCAGCAGGAAGCTTGCAAACGAACTACCCAGCGATGTGTATTGCGGCGAGTTCGGCTGGCTGGTGGTCAGATTGGTGAAGGTGAAGCTTCCACTGCTCAGGTACCCTTCCCGCGCGTTGGCATATTCGGGCCAGTAATTGCCGCCGAACTTCATGCTGTGGCGTCCCTTGATCCAGGTCAGCGTGTCGGTGAACGTAATTCTGCCGGAGGCATTAGTCGAAAAGTCCGGTCCCCCGAGTGCCCTGGGACTGGCAACGCCGCCGCTAAAGGTGATCGCCGGAAAGGCGCCCTGATCCCACAGAATGCCCTGAATCCCCAACTGCTGGTTCCAGCCCTCGAACTGCGAGAGCTGCTGCGTGCGGTTGCGATAGCGGTCCACCCCGATGGTGACGTGGTTGAGCAGGTTGCTGCGCACGATGTAGTCGTAGTTCAGCCGGAAGGTGCGGTCGTGAATCGACTTTGGCGCCTGCGAGCCTTCCAGTGGAGTAGTAAGTCCCCATCCCTGGCCAGCAATCACTCGAGGGTTGTACTGGTCGCTGTATGTAAACGCGATCTTGTGGGCCGTGGAAAACTGGTGGTCGAGTTTGACGGTGGAAACATAGTCGCGATACCTTCCGCCGCCGGTCCGGTTATAGAAGTTGGCTGCCTGCTCCGTTGCCAGGTCCGGTTCGGGTATCAACGCCAGAATTCGCCCGGAGACCGGGCTCACGCGGTTCGCGGGGACCCGGTTGGCGGGAAACTGGTCGCGGACGAAGCCACCGGCGCCATCGGCGCGCGTGCTTCGCGGATCGTAGACCGGAATGAGAGCCCCGGCTGCGTTCCGCAGGTCGCTGAAATCGCCACTCCGGAAGTCGTCACGCGGCGACGTGATGAGGCCGCCGGCGGCAGTCTGATTCCAATACACCAGTTGCTGGCCGAAAAAGAAGAAGGTCCGGCTGTGTCCGTTATAGAGACCTGGAATATGCACCGGTGCGGCGAGCGTGATGCCGCCTTCATTCTGGCGCAGACGCGTGCGGCTCTTTTGAAAGAAGGACCGCGCGTTGAACGCGTCGTTGTCCAGGTAATCGAACAGGCTGCCGTGCACTTCGTTCGTACCGGAGCGAATGGTGACATTGGTGAACCAACTGCCTGTCCTGCCATATTCCGCGCTGAACGGATTGGTGACCACGCTGAATTCGCCGACGTGCTCCACTGCCGGCCCATTCTCCTGAATGCCGCCGCGCGCGTTGCCCTGGCTCGCCGGAGCCCCGTCCAGGAATACTTCGGAGTTGCCGGGGTTCGATCCGTTGACGCGCGCTCCCCAAGTGGAAGCGGTGGTGACTCCGGGCAGAAATTGCAGAAACCCCGTGATGTCCCGCTTGCGGCCATTCACCAGCAAAGGCGAATCGTGAATCTGCCTGGCCGTCAACTGGGTCCCTTGCGTGGGGGTCGAATGATCGAGCATGGGCGTTTCGGACGTTACCTCCACACGGGTGGTGACGGACCCCGCCTGGAGGATGAAGTCGGCCCGAACGGTCGCTTGGGTCGGGAGGCGAACGTTGTCCAACTGCAATTCCCGAAAGCCTTCCTTGGCCACTGTTACCCGGTACACGCCTGTCGGGAGGTTTGGCACGAAGTATCGCCCCGAATTGTTGGTGTATAGCAGGACTTCGTCGTTGGTCTCGATCCGGACAATCAGGACGCGTGTGGCGGGGAGTGGAGCACCGTCGGCATCGCTGACGATGCCCTCAATGGTAGCCCGATCCGCCTGACCGAACAGCGAACCTGCCGTCGCCGTCAGGGCTATCAGCACACCGATGCGAACTGCCGCAGCCCATGCGCAATTTGCGGATCCGAGACGCACCACGGAGTGCCCCCTTCAGTTTCGAATAGTTTATCGCGATTCGGGCACAACTCTGCTAACAATATATTCTGGGCATGTTCCCGATGAACCAGGAAGACGCCAATCGGACGGTAAATCATCTTTTCGAGTCCTGGGGTCCGTTTCTCGTGCGTTATGCCGTCCGTATGACTGGTTCTTTCGAGGTTGCCGACGATTTGGTGCAAGAGGTGTTTCTGGCGCTTTACCGGGATCTGCGCACCGGCAAGCGCATCGATGATCCGAAGGCGTGGACGCTTGGGGCGGTACGCAACCAGGTGCGCAAACATGCCCGCTTCCTGCGGCGCCAGGCCGAAGATCTGGAAACTTCCGAGGCCTTGGACCGCATTCCCGCAGCTCCGTGCTGGCCGGACGTGGCTGCGGACTTTGATGACGCTGCGCCGCTCGGCCTTTCCGTGCTCAGCGCCCGCGAGGAGGAAGTGCTGCTGCTGCGCCTGCAATCGTTCAAGTACCGGGAGATCGCAGAAAAGCTGGGCATCGGTTCGAAGTCCGTGTGTACGCTGCTGGCCCGTGCTATCAAAAAGCTGCAGATTGCATCCCGGTCTGTCCGAAATGGAGAACTGACGCACAAACGAGCCCAGGCGGAGGTGCCCGATGCATTGCAGTGACGAACAACTGCTGGCGCATCTGGATGGCGAACTCCACCTCTTTGCCCGCCACCGGGTGCAGCGCCATCTCAAGTCCTGTTGGCATTGCCGCACCCGATTCAACGCATGCGAACAGGAGATCCAGAGGCTTACCGTGGCGATGGATGAATGGCCATTTCCCCCGCCTGAATGGAACCGGGAGGCCAAGCAGCGGCTCAACCGGAGCTTGGAGGAAGTGGAAGCAGGCCTGGTGGAATCACCGCTGCGCCGAAATCAGCGGCTGGTGTTTCCTGTTGCCGCGGCGACGGCCGCCGTATTATTTGGCTGCGCCGTCTGGTTCCTGTGGACCGGGAAGACCCACCCGCGCCTGCGCGCGGCCGACGTCATCGCGGAGGTATCCCGAGTGGAGGGAACCCTCTACTCGCAGCCGGTGCAACAGACATTTTCAGTGGAAATCGCCGAGCTCCGGCCGGCGCGGCGGACCGTAAGTGCGCGGCTGGAAATATGGTCCGATCGCGGTAGCGGCAGGTTCGCTTCGCGGCTGAGCGGACCCGGCGGCACGCTTAAACATGCTCTGTGGCGGCCTTCCGCGGATGCGGAATTCGTGTATCGCGGCGCAGCATCCTCCCAGGTTCTGAAGCAACGGCCCCATCGCGAGGAGACTGTAGCGTTGGAATCCCTGGCGGACTATGGCCTGGATCCGGTGCAACTGGAAGCTGCATTCGTGCACTGGTTAGAAGGCCGTTCCTGGAATCCGATCTCATTTGCCTCCGACATTTCCCAGTGGACGGCCGACGATGGTTCCATTGCCTCCGCAGAAGGCATCCGCGGTGCGGACGGAACGCCGATGATTCGAATTACGGCCCAGCGGAAATCACGAAAAATGGTTGCGGTATTGACCGTGGAAGTGGATTCCAGCAGTTATCGCTCCCGCCTGCAGACCATTCGATTCGAGACCCCGGAGCGGGCGATCGAGTTCCGTCTGTCGGCCACCGCCATCCAGCCGATCCGCCGCACGGAGATGAACACCGGCGTCTTTCAGCCCGATCTGGGGATCGAGCGGGAGTTGCGCACAACCCGGCCAGCTCTCCCGAAACCCGAGGCGCCTGCCACACCATCGACGAACGAGCCATCGAACGGCATGATCGCCGTAGACCCGCGCGCCGTGGAAGCCCGCTTCGTACTGCATCAGGCTGGCGCTTGCGTCGGGGAACCTGTCAGGGTTTCCGAGGACGCCGGCGCTACGTGGGTAGTGCGCATAGGCAACGAGGCAGGGAGCTACCAGAGTAAGCTGGGCCTGGATTACCTGCTTGGCGCCCTGTCCGATCTAAGACGCAGCCAGCTCGTTCCCCGGGATACCGGTGAAAGTCAAAGCGCTGCGCTGCGCCACGCCTGGGAGATGAAGCGCCTGGCCGAAGACTTTCCGGCGCGACGCATCGCGAGCCTGCCGCCCGATTCCTGGCAAATGCTCGAAACCATGCTCCGGGATCATACAGCGGCCGTACGCCGTGAACTCGAGGGCTTCGGATTGCAGCGTTCGGCCATCTCGAAGAGCCGGCCTCAGGATCCCGATTGGCGAGCCTCGGCCGCAATCCTGTTTGAGACCCTAACTCATCTCAGCGACCTTCGCAGCGGGGACGGCTCCGAGAGTTCAATTAATATTATCGATCGCCGGTTGGACAACATTGTAGGCGCCTTTCTGGCCGAGTCCAGGCGACAGGACACGGCGATCAAAATGAAATAGGCCGCGCGAGACGGCACGCCGCATGACGAAGGTGGCAAGTCTGGCCGGTATTGTCATTTTGTTTTGTGGAGCCACCAGGCGGTATCGGGTCTTGCCCCAGAGAGCAGGTCCCCCGTTCGCGAAACGAAACCTGCTGGCCCGAAAGCAGTAAGGCACCGGCCCCAAGCAGCGACATGACTTGCACTGACTTGATCGTGCTGGCAGATTTTCCGGTTAGCCGCCCATGCCAGAGGACTCCTGAGTTCCAACTAAGCGGACCCGGCATTCCTCACTAAATCAATGGGCTAACTCTAACAGAGCCGGGGGCCGGGTACGTATCCGTACGGCATGGCTTATCATTCCGAGGCAACTCTCTCGAAAAACGGACGGCTGGGCGTGAAGAAGAACTCACCCCCTTTCATCGTGACGAAGCTGCGCAGTTGGCAGGAACTCGTGTCGTTTTTCCCCCAAGTAACTGGCCATTCCTGCGCACTCGACGAGAATCCCTGGCCCGCAATCGGGTCCTTTCCGGCATTAGGCGCCTCGAAATCAGGATCATTGGCCCAATCCTGTTGGAGCGAGCCAAATTGCGCCTGGATGTTGCTCTGGAAACTCAGAAAAAGAAGACCGGAGCCCTTGGGAGGACAAGCCATTTTGGCATCTGTAGGATCGTAGGAACCGTAAGGGACACCGCGCCGCACCAGGCGGGGTTTGCCATCGGGCCGCTGCCTCACCTTTCGAATGTGAGAGTGAAGCGGGCACTGCATACCTTTCGGATCTCCGCTGTAGTCGAAGTTGTCGTCTAATGCCGGTTGCCATCCCGGCCTGTCCGTTTTGATGATCGGGGAGCCGTCGCGGAACCTGCCAACGATCATGGCCCCTGCGCGGTCGCGATCCAATCCCTTCAAGCCGAGAAGGTCCGCAAGCCGTTCCTCTTCCTCCCGGAACAACTTGACGTTCTGTTCCAGCTTCCGGTAGACCATGTAACTTCCGAAGGCATGCTCTGTAGCCGCGAGGCGGTCTTGGCAGAAGACGATCTCAGGTTCGGCGAGCGGTCCGGCCCCAAGGAAGGCGGGCTGGCTAATCCCGTCGGCAAAACCGAAGGGTTCCAGCGTCGTGTCATTGACCCGATGGGTCTTGCCATTCTCGATCTGCCGGACACAACCGAATTCCTCGATTTGCTGGCGAGCTTCACCAACCGCCGAATCAAGTGTGGCCCGGTCGTTGCAGGCGAGCAACAAGAGCGCATCCACACGGCCCTGGTATTGCGGCTCCCACCACAAACGAGGCGGATCGGAAAGGTGCGGGCCATGGTACGCCATTCCGTGCAGGAACCAGTTGGTCAAGGAAGGTTCAACAATGGCTCGAAAGTCATTTTGAGGATGTGGGAAAGCCCGGCTCAACTCGCACGGCGTGTAGCCGAGACCGAGATACCCCCAGACACTTAGAAAAAGATTGGCGAACAACTCCGGCTCCGGACAAGTGCCACTCTCGACTTGTTTGAGGTATTTTTGGGTTTGCGCCGCCTGTTGGCTTGCCGTCGTTATCCAATTGAGGCCCAGCTTACCTAATTGGGTGCGCGGATTCAGATGCGGCCTGAACTCAACTAGCAGGAACGCGCTATAGTCGCGGCCATGGCTTTTGAGTATATTGCCCTGGGCCATGTCGAGAGCTTTTTGCCACTCGGCAGACCGACTGTCGATTGCTTTACCAAGATCCAGGGGCATTCGTTATATCCTCTCTTGTGCGAAATTTGCAAGTTACTTCCCTGATAGGTACGCCGCCGGTAGGGAAGCCCTTCTGAAAATGGATATCCGATAGTAATAGCGCAGAAAGTGGACGCGAAGGGACAAATGTCCCGATCCCTTTCCGGTTTGCGCTCTCTTTTGACAGTAGGACATGCGGACTTGACCTTATCGCGTGACCTCACTATGATGTGGAGACTCCTAAAGAAACTAATGAGGCCAGTGGACCCGAACCAAGAACCCGAACCTGGGCTAGGTGAAATCACCTCCGATTTAAATCGGAGCCTCGATCCACGAATCCAGGAACGGCTGGCGGCCCGGTTGTATCCGGAATTGAAACGAATTGCTGCCGCTCATATGCGGCGCGAGCGGGAGGACCATACACTCCAGGCGACCGCGCTGGTGAATGAACTATACCTGCACATGCTGCAGCGGCCCAACGTCGCCTGGACGAGCCGCAATCACTTTTTGCTTGCGGCTTCGCAGGCTATGCACCGCCTGTTAATTGACCATGCGCGGGGGAGACGCGCAGGAAAGCGGGGAGGATCGTGGATCCGGTTGGACATCGACGACCCTGGTGTGAAAATGCCGGACCCGCAGCCGATTGAGCTGCTGGAACTGGACGAACTTCTCAAGCGGTTGGCCGGGCAGGAACCGAGGATGGCGCGGGTAGTGGAACTGAAGTTCTTCGGCGGCTTGACGTTCAAAGAGATCGGAGACGTCCTGGATGTGGATGAACGGACGGCGAAGCGCGACTGGACGCTGGCGCGCCAATGGTTACGAGGACAGTTAGAAACTGATGACGGCCGAGGAGTGGGAGAGGATTAAGGCGCTTTTCGACGCCGTTCTCAACGTTCCCAGACAGGACCGCACGTCCTGGCTGGACCAGGCTTGCGTGGGCTGCCCCGAACTGCGCAAGACGCTGGAAGAATTGTTAGTGTCTTGGGATGAATCGTCGGCCGGCGATCCCAGGACCACCGAAGCTCACCCCGTGTTTTCGCCGGGACAAGTGGTGGCCGGCCGGTTCCGGGTACTCCGGCTCATTGCTCGCGGCGGCATGGGCGAAGTCTACGAGGTGCAGGACGCATCTTTGAACGGGCTGCGCGTCGCGCTGAAGACGATTCGGACCGAGATCGCCGCTGAGAAGCACGCTTACGAAAGATTCAAACGTGAGGTTTGGGTGGCGCGCGAAGTCGCGGACGAGGGGATCTGCCGGGTCTTCGATCTGGTGGAGCATCATGAGACGGCGGGAGACTCCGGGAATCGTGTCGTCCCGTGCCTGACGATGCAACTACTGGATGGACGCACGTTGGGCTCCGTACTCGCGTGCAAGCGCCCCCTGACGCCCGAAGCGGCACTTCCCCTGATTCGGCAGGTTGTGCATGCAATCGGCATCATGCACGAAAAGGGTATCGTGCATCGCGACATCAAGCCCTCCAACATCATGCTCATCGATAGCATCGAGGGCGCCGGTACCCGCGCCGTGGTGATGGATTTTGGCCTGGCGAAGTCGCTAGACACCCGGTCCGTTCACTGGGAGACCCGGACGATAGACCGGGCGGGCGCCCCTTACTTCATCGCGCCCGAGATTCTCCGTGGGGAGAAGGGCGGAATTGAGGTGGATATTTATGGGTTGGGACTGGTGATTGACGAGATGGTAACCACGTCCCCGGCATTTCCCAACAGTTCGATCGAGGAGCTGTTTTGGAAAAAGTTGAACGGCGATCCGGTGCCGCCTTCTGCCAGGGCCGCCCACCTGCCACCCGAGTGGGAACAGGCCATTCTCCGCTGCCTGGAGCGCGACCCCGCCAGGCGGCCGCGGAGTGCGAGCGAGGTCCTGCGCTACCTTTGCGGAGAATCCAACGGTATTGGAGAGGCCACGCAGGCATTGCTGGCTCCGGCAGCTAAGCCAGGTGGCGATGCGGCTACAATCCCGGTTCGCGGTCACCTTCTCCCCTTGAGAATTACCCCTCTTACCCGGCGATCGATCATCGGTGCGGGCGCCGTTTGCGTGCTCGTCCCGGGACTCGCCGCGGTGATCGGGGGCCACCCCGCTCCCTTTCAGGCCGGAATACTCGTGTATCAATTCGCAAATCTGACGCGACAGCCGGAGTACGATTATTTGTGCGCTGGTACGGCTGACGAGTTGATGCGCCGGCTGATTTACGTCGATGGTTTGAGTGTTTATCCGGTGCGCGGGCCGCGCACCTCCAAGCGGCCGGGGAACATCCGTTTTTCGCTCGAGGGCAACCTTCAGCAACACGACGGCCGCGTCCGGCTCGCGGTGCAGCTCCTCGATGAAACTACCGGAGCGCTGGTGTGGGCGGAGGAGTTCGAGCGGGAACTGCGAGACCCGTTGGCACTCGAGTCGGAAATCGCGGCCAAGATGGTTGACGCGCTCACCAGCCATATCGCACAACAGAACGGCGGCATCGGGTTCCGGTTTCAATCCGCTACAAAGAGCTTGGGAGCTCCTATCCGCCGGTGGTTAGGTTACGCAGCTTCTCCCCTGCCAAATCAAGCCACCGCAAGCGCCGCGGCCTTCATCGAGTACATCCAGGGGCGCCACCTCTGGCAAAAGCGAACGGTCCCGGACACGCTCGCCGCGATTCAGCACTTCGAGAGAGCCACGGCACACGACCCGAAATTCGCGCTTGCTTACGCCGCGCTCGCTGACTCTCAGACGATACTGATGACATTTAACTATGACGATGCACTGCGGCTGCTGGAAAAAGCGCGTCAATATGCCGAGCAGGCGGCGGCTCTGGATCCCTCTTTGCCGGAGGTCCATGCTTCTCTTGGGGCGGTCCGCCAGATGCTCTGGGATTGGCAAGGTTCGGAGGCCGCTTATCGAACGGCGATGCAGGTGCAAGCCAAATTCGCGCGCGGGCATACCTGGTTCGCAGGTCTGCTGCTGCAGTTCGGGAGGTTCGACGAAGCGCTTTCCGAGGCTCGCCAGGGTCTGGCCCTTGACCCCTTCGATTACCCGAACCATTCGTCGTACGGTTACTACCTCTGGTACGCGGGACAGCTCCGCGAGGCTGCGAACCAGCTTGAAAATCTGCTGTCGAAAACCGATCTGCTGTACGCCCACACCGTGCTCGGCCAAGTCTACGCGGCATTGGCGGCTTCATCGGCCGAACCGGAATCCACGGACTTCTTCGTGCGGAGCTTGCGCGAGGCGGGCATCGTCCGGACTCGCGAGATCGACATGGCCGGAGGAAACGATAGCACTGGATTCCTGAAATGGTCCGATACGGTGTTCGCACAGGCTCACGCCGCGCGCCGCGATCGCGCCTCCGCACAGCTATATGTCGATCGGCTCGAGCATGGATTGCGTTCCGGCGGGCTCTCGGCGTCGGCGGTGGCATGGGCGCATGCTGCGGTCGGAAATCGCCAGCGGACACTGGAATTGCTGGAAATCGGCCTGGCGCGCCACGAGCGCGAAATGCTCAATATCAAAGTGGTCCCGCTCTTTCTGCCGCTTCACCGCGAGCCGCGATTTCTCGCGATTCTGCGGCAAATGGCTCTGTAAAACGGATTCCGTAGTCAATTCTCAAGAGAGGAGGTGAACAGACACATGCCGGACTGGAAATACACGTTGCAAGTCGATCGAAAAGTGGGGACGGGACAGCCCCAGACGATCGCCACAATCAAGGGCCCCCACGGGTTCTCACTAGACAATGTCGGACCTGTAACGCAAGCAAAGCTCGAACATCTTCAAGCTAATCCTACCGACCCGAGTGAAGTGATGCTAAGACTGACCTTCACGGAGTAGGTAACGACCGGAGTATAAGAAACATGAGTCCCATCGTGAGCTCCAATCCGTCTGACATGCTCCGTAAGGCGTGGTGCGAGCTCGCAGCCAGCCGTTGGGCGGCGGCCAGAAACCTCGCTATCTCCTTGATGAGCGAGGACCGCCGCCTGGGGCAGGCGTTGCACATACAGGCCCTGGCGGCTTGGGGGGAAGGCGATCGGGCCGCGGCGCTCGAGCTGATCACAAAATCCGCATCGCACGGAGAGCCGGGCGCGATGTTGCTCGGCGATCTTGGCATGCTGCGCTTTCTGGCGCGCGACTGGGATGGTGCGTTGGACGCGTTCAATACCTGCCTTCGCCTTGAACCGGAAGATCGAACAGCACTGCAAGGGCGCATCGAATCCTGCCTGCGATTGGGCCAATACAACGAAGCAGAAATCGCCAGCCGGCAGTTGATTGGCCTCGACCCGGACAATGCCTGCGGGTACCGGTTGTTGGCAGCGTCCCTGACGTTCGCCAGTCGCGAAGACGAGGCGATGGCCGCGGCTGCTCACAGCCTGGAGCTCGATCCGAATTGCGAACGTACGCTCTTGCTGGTAGCCGCCATTTACCAGAAGCAACGCCTCTACGAGGCTTGTCTGCAATATTGCCAGACCACGGTGCGCTTGCACCCCGATTCGGCCGTGGCGCGAGCCCGTCTGGCGATTGCGTTTTGGGATGCCGGAGATTTGGAAAGTGCGACGCTCGAAAGGGTCCGCGCCACTGAACTCGGGCTGCGGGGTTCGAACGAGGCGCCGAATCTGGATTGGTTGGCTCTACATAATCCCAGGCAGACCGCATCCAGCCTGCTGGAACTCCATCGGGAGTCGGTTGCGATTAAGTGCGGAACGACTCCCACGAAGCTGCCCAGCAACTCTCGCGATCCGTCACGGCGGCTTCGGGTGGGCTATTTGTCCGGTGAGTTTGTCTGGTCGCCGGCATACTGCTTCCTAGTCCCGTGGCTGCAGCATCACGATGGCGCCCAGGTAGAGACCTTCTACTACATGTCCTCCCCGTCCGCGGACGAACGGACGGACCACTACCGTCAATTTGCGAACCATTGGCGAGACGTCTGGAAACTTTCGGATGAGGAACTGGGGAGCAGATCCGCGTTGACGGCGTGGACATACTGGTCGACCTTTCCGGGCACTTCGAACACAACCGTCTGACGGTCTTCGCGCAGCGTCCAGCGCCGGTGCAAGTCACTTTTCCCAACTATCCGGGCACAACCGGTCTTGCCGGCGTGGATTACATCCTCACGGACGAATGGACAACGCCTCATGGCTGCGAAGGCGAGTACGCCGAGCAGCCATTCCGCTTGCCATCCGGCTGCCTGGTATTCCAGGCGCCTTCGGATGCGCCGCCCGTGTCAGCCCTTCCGGCAATCTCGAACGGCTACATCACATTTGGGCTTTTTCAGCGCCCCGGCAAACTTCACGCTGCTGTTTGGGATGCGATTGCGGGAATTCTGGCCGGCACGCCCAATTCGAGGCTTCTGGTGCACTTCGCCTCAGCGGAACTCGACGAGGAAGGCACCTCACAGCGGGCGCGCCTCAGTGGCCACCTGGAATCGCGGGGCATATCGCCAGCACGTCTCAAGTGTCGCGGCGCACGGCGCGCCGCGGACCACCTGGCAGTCGTGGCGGAGGCAGACATCGCGTTGGATACGTTTCCCTACAATGGACAAACAACAACCTGCGACTGTCTGTGGATGGGAGTTCCAGTAGTGAGCCTTCGAGGCAAGTCGCACGTCGCGCGAGTTACGCCCGCACTACTGGACCGTATGCGTCTGGGTAACCTGGCAGCGCCGACGGTCGAGGACTATGTCAAAACGGCAATCGGACTGGCAGGCAATCTCGAGACACTGAATTCGCTGCGCCGGGGATTGAGAGAATCGATGCACACCCACTCGCTGACCGATGGCCCTCGCCTGGCACGTGAGATTGAGTGTGCCTACCGCGTGATGTGGCGCAATTGGTGCCAGAACGGCTCTTCGCGATTGTCCGCTTCCAGTTGCAGTGCGTAGCATGTGGGCCTCGGATCTGGTGCCGGCAGCTCGGCATTTGCCGCTATGCCGGCATCAAAACCGATTTATCCGACGGCAAGTTCAATATTCTGATGAGCAACGGTTGGCGCAACACGTGCCTACTCCCTATCGGCAGTCTCATGATGAAGATTCAGGTGAATGAGTTCGGAGACCAGTTGATCCTCGAAGTCGAAGGCCGTTTGGCTGGCGTCTTTGTACCCGAATTGGAACAGTGTTGGCGTGCCGCTCTCGCGAGCCTGCGCGAAAGGACGATTCTGGTTGATCTGAAACACGTCACTTGTGTGGACCGCGCCGGACGCTCCCTGTTGCAGTCCATGCACTGTGGGGGGGTGGTCTTTCTGCGAGCGGGCATCGCGATTCAGGACATTCTCGAACAGATCATGGAGGAGCAGGAATGCAAACAACGCTGAAGACGCAGTACACAAACGACCTTCACTGGCTGGCGTTCCTGCTCACAGGGCGGCGCGACCAAAGTATTGATCTGGCCGTGGAAACCGTCGCCGAGTTCCACACCGCTCAGCCCTTTTTCACTGCCTGGATGGAGGCGTGGTCACGCAGGGTGGTGATCGCCAAGGCCTTGACCGGAATTCGCGAGGAGCTGGCCGCATCAGTGCGCCGTACGGAGTTTAGGCGTTTCCATGGACGGACATTTCCGCCACGCCATTGGCGCATGAATCAGGGAACGACGAAATCCGAGCTCGAAGCAGCCCTCCTCGCCATCGATTATTTCCCCCGGGCTGCACTGGTGCTGTCGGTCTTCGAAGGAGTCCCGGCACCGGACTGCGCTGTCATCTTGGATGCGACTCCCGCCTTGGTGAAGAAAGCGCTCACCATCGGACTAATGGAGCTCACGGGCATTCTTGCCGGCGTGCAGGGCCGGACATCCAAATCCACCCATCCATGGGTACTTCCAACGGAGACCCAGTATGCCTGAAACAATCTCTGCGGCGATTTACCAAACCGGGAAACTCGGTACGCTCTGGTGCGCGCTGATGCATGATTCGCCCATGTGGCCGATTCACGGGGAGTACCGGTGCCGGAGCTGCGGCCGGCATCACCCTGTACCCTGGGCCGCCGAAACCATGGTTCCAATCGAAGTTCAGGCGCGGCTGCGTTCGGTGGAGCGATAGATGTCGACCCGGTACAACCGGCACCGCATCGCAGGAATGCTGATTGCCGCCGTTCTCGGTCTCGCTGTAATCGAAGGTGCTCTTTTTCTGTATTACATGAGCTCCTGGCTCACTCTCCCCCTCTGACTCCTCGACTTCCACATCCGCTCGTCCCAGTGTCCCTGATGTTATGTAAGCCATTAACCTGTCAACCCGGCACCTATGCCGGTACACAGCCCGCCTGATATGCGACTTACTTTTGCCGATGCCGGCATATCAGCATTTGTCGGCCCTCTGGCACGACCCACTTTCGGTTGACTTACTAAGGCGCTCATTTCAATGCATATCTGTAAAGGGGATGTTTGGCCTGCGGCTTGCTTTCAATCATATCGGTTACACAAAGCAAACCACTTCAACGAAATAGGGAGTCAACAATGATGAGATCCAACAGATTCGCCAAAGTCCTTTTGGGCCTGAGCTTAGCCGCGGCGCCCTCGATGGCGCAGGAGACCGGCCGGTCGGAGGTTAGCGTGCAAGCTTTCGGAAGCTGGGTCAAGAGCACGACCCAAAATGGCGTACAACAGGACGCCTCTAACAGCGGCGGTGTACTTGCTAACTACCGCTTCTTCTTTACCAAGAGTCACGGCGTAGAGGTCAATTACGGCTACTCGCTCAATACGCAGAATTACGGCCTCTCCCTGGGTAATCTGGGCGTTAAGGCAAACCAGCACGAAGTCACGGCAGCTTACGTCTATCGACACCCGCTGAAGCACTTGACACCATTTGCCGAGGCGGGTGTGGGCGGGCTGATCTTCGATCCTACGGACTCACCCGGCGCAACCACGCAGGCTCGCGCAGCGTTTGTCTATGGCGCGGGCGCCGACTTCAATATTACCCAGCGCATGTTCATGCGAGCCCAATATCGCGGACTCGTTTACAACAGCCCGACGTTCGATCTCTTGCAAGCGCTGACCTACGATCGCGTGACTTATCGCGCGGAGCCGTCCATCGGGTTCGGTTATCGGTTCTGAGGCGCCCATGCGAGTGACGCTCGTCATGCTGATGCTGGTATCGGCGGCTGGCAGCCCAGCCGCCGATCGCCGTTCCGACCTGGTTGCCGGGCAAGACTGCTATCGGCAGGGCGATTTCAAACGGGCGGTGAGCCACTTTCGCCGCGCCCTCCGCGTTGATGGGTATGATGCCGAACTGAACTACTGGATGGGCAGGGCATATGAGGGACGCGGGGACGTCGCGACGCCGTTTGGCGGCGGATATAACGCCAAAGCGCTGATTTACTTGAGAAGGGCTGTCGATTTGGCGCCCGATCACGGGGAATATCGTCGCGAATTACTTGATTTTCTGGTCTACTCGGCGGAAGTTTCGCCGGCACGGCTGCGATTGGCCGCGGACCTTGTGTCCCGGACGTCGGAGTCTGATCCGGAATATCCCCTCATGCGTCGGCGATTGGAGCTTGCCGTGAAAATGGCTTCCTCGCCTAATGCCCGGTTGGATCGATTGATGCTCGGAGTTCCGCGAACTATTTTCGGTGTCATGCAGCGGTGACTTTTCGATGGGCTTTTGCGGCCCATACGCAGAACAGAGAGTTTACCTGTTTTTTGTAACTTCGCGGAGCATACGGTCATCAGATCGGGATAGGGGATTATGGGAGCAACTCCGATTCTGGGCGTGCCTTCGCTGTCAGTTCCACTGGAAACCTCGACTTTCGATCGCTATGAGGCGCTAATTCGAGTTTCGCAGGCGATCGGCCTGCACCGCGATCCCAAGGACGTGTTTTGCGCAATGGCCCGCGAACTGCAAAGGGTTGTGCAGTTCGATGGCATCGCGGTCGCTCATTACGATGGCGAGTCCAACGAGATTCTCTGGAATATCTGTCAGGTCTGCAGCCGACCAGGGTCCGGTCGCACCGCCGGTTGTGCCTGCCGATGCTAGCATCACCAAGTGGGTGTTCTCGCGCCAGGAACCGCTCGTGATTCCCTCGCTGGCCGAGGAGACGCGATTTCCGCAAGTGGTGGCATTCCTACAGGAGAAGGGCTTTCAATCGCTGTGCGCTTTGCCGCTGACCACCATACACCGCCGCATCGGCAGCATACTTGTTGCAAGCAGGCACACCGATGCTTACTCTCCTGACGAAGTACGCTTCCTTGCGTTAGTGGCGGGCCAGGCGGCGCTCGCGATTGACGACGCTCTAAACTTCGAAGCTTCGCGGACGGCACAGACGGCTCTGGAACGTAAGAACGACCGCCTGAAAGCGCTCCTCGAAATCAACAACACCATAGTCGCGAATCTCGAACTGCGCGATTTGCTGAAAGCGGTTTCCGCCAGCCTCCGTTCCCTGATGCACTGCGATGGTGTCAGCGTCGCGCTTCCAAATTCCGAAAGCCGCAAGCTACACGTATATACCCTCGATTTTCCCGGCAGCAAGGGCGTGATTCGAGAAGAAACGCCCATCGCCGTGGACCACGATTCTCCGGCCGCGCGAGTCTACAGGACCGGCGAGCCTATTAGTCTGTTGGCGGGCGACGCGAATTGGACCAGCGCGCTGTTGGATGCCGAGGGCCTGAAGTCGTTGTGCCACATCGCGCTGGTCAGCCCAAATCGCACTCTTGGTCTATTGAGCCTTGCACGCCTGGCGCCGGAGCCTTTCTCGGTGCATGATCTGGAATTTTTGAGCCTGATAGGCAACCAGGTGGCAATCGCGGTGGAGAACGCGCTGGCATATCGGGAAATCGCTGAGTTGAAAGATCGTCTATCGCAGGAAAAAGTGTACCTGGAAGACGAGATTCGCAGCGAGTTGAACTTTGAGGAGATCGTCGGCCGCAGTCCCGCGCTGCGCAACGTGCTCCAGGAGATCGACACTGTCGCGCCCACCGATTCCACCGTGTTGATCTACGGGGAAACCGGAACCGGCAAGGAACTGATCGCGCGCGCCATCCACGATCTCAGTTCTCGGAGCAAGGGAAATTTCGTTAAGCTGAATTGCGCGGCCATTCCTACAGGACTGCTCGAAAGCGAGTTGTTCGGTCATGAAAAAGGCGCCTTCACTGGCGCGGTAGCGCAGCGGATCGGGCGATTCGAGCTCGCCAATCGCGGCACCGTGTTTCTGGATGAGATCGGAGAGATTCCGCTGGAACTCCAGCCCAAGCTGCTTCGTGTCCTGCAGGAGCGGGAATTCGAGCGGCTCGGCAGTTCGCGCACATTGCGGAGCGATGCGCGGCTGATCGCAGCCACTAATCGCGATCTGGCAGCGATGGTGGAAGAACAGAAATTTCGCGCCGACCTCTTTTATCGCTTGAATGTATTTCCCGTCCGGATTCCTCCGCTGCGCGAGCGGCAGGAGGACATCCCGCTGCTGGTCCGTCACTTTGTGCAGCAGTTCGCCCGCCGGATGGGCAAAGTGGTGGATACCATCCCGGCCGAAACCATGAGCGCGCTGATCCATTACCACTGGCCGGGTAATATCCGTGAACTCCAGAACCTGGTGGAGCGCGCCATCATTCTTTCGTCCGGTCCGGTCCTGAAAGTGCCGTTGAACGACCTGCACGCCCAACCGGTCGCACCAGGCCCAGCAGGAGGCCGTAAAGCTCAAACGTTGGAAGAGGCCGAGCGCCGCCACATTCTGGACGCTTTAGACGCCGCGGATTGGGTGATCAGCGGGCGCAAAGGAGCCGCCACCGCGCTGGGCTTGAAACGCAGCACGCTGCAGGCTCGCATGGAAAAATTGGGCATCCGCCGCGCCCGCGCGGCGGCTCCGGCCCAAGGACTATAACGACAATAGCCACTGGGCTAGGCTGCTTCGCGCAGACAATTAGCTCGTACGGGTAAGCTCGCCATTCACGTCGGGAACTTCCAGGTGGCCCGTCTCTCCGGCGAACAACGGAAAGGCGATGCGGAAAACCGATCCCTGCTCCTCCCTGCTCTCCGCGGAAATGGACGCTCCATGTACATTCGCGATCCATAGCGCGATCGAGAGCCCGAGCCCGGCGCACTCCACATGGCTCCGCGACTTATCGGCCCGGTAGAAGCGACCGAAGATGTTGGGCAGGTCGGCAGCCGAGATGCCAATACCATTGTCCTCGGCGGTCACGACGGCCTGATTGCCGCATACAGCCAGTTTCACTCGGATTACGCCCGGCGGCGGCGTATACTTGGCGGCGTTGTCCAGCACAATCCACAGCAGACGGTGTAGGCTCGCGTAATCGCCCAGCACCATGGCATGACTGCCGGCATCGAAATCGATCGCCAACGTGTGGCCTCGTTCCTGGGCCAGCAGCGTGGCCTTCTGGCTGAACGCGCGGAGCACCTCCACCAGGTCGATCGGTTCGAACGCGAGCCGCGAATGGCCGTTCTCGGCGCGCGCCAGCGTCAGCATGTCTTTCAGCAGACGGT
Source organism: uncultured Solibacteraceae bacterium (assembly GCA_963792055.1). Lineage (GTDB taxonomy): Bacteria > Acidobacteriota > Terriglobia > Bryobacterales > Bryobacteraceae > Solibacter. The sequence goes on from CAWBUV010000006.1 coordinate 53,710, forward strand.
TGGCTTTGCCGCATTCGGCGATGATCTCTTCGAAAGCGCGCCGGCTGGCAGGATCGGCCTGCCGGTTGCGTAGCGCCAGCTCCGCCGTCGTGCGCACGAAGGAGACGGGATTGCGCAGTTCGTGAGATGCGTCGGCCGTGAACCGGTTGATTTCGTTGACGGCCGATTCCAGGCGCGCCAGCATCTCGTTGCAGGTTTCCGAGAGCCGCTGCAGTTCGTCGCGCGATCCGGGCATGGGCAGCCTCGCCGAGAGGTTGGATACACTGATCGAGCGCGTTGCCGCGGCAATCTGGTCCACTGGGCTTAGCGCCCGCCGGCTAAGCGAGTAGCCGCCGAGCGCGGAAATCGCCAATAGCGCGGGGACGGTCCAGAGCAGGCCCGCGGTGAACGCGCGGAGCACCTGGCGGTTGTTTTCTAGCGGCCCCGCCATGCACAGAACCACCGCGCCCAGATCGCAGGAGAAGGGACGCACCAGCACGCGAAACGGCTGGCCATGAAAGGCGGCCTCACTGAATCGGTCGTGGTCGATCGATGTCGCGCGCGGCCAGGGGAAGCCCTGCGAATCTGCCGACGGCGAGGGCAGCGCGCGTTCCCCATTCGCGCGAAAGACCTCTATCAGCCCTCCTCCGATGGCGTCCGCAAATGCCTCGAATTTGCGCGCGCGCTGTTCCGCGGACAATCCCTGCGAAGCGATCAACAAATCGCCGAGACGGTCCGCGCGCCGCTCCAGCGTATGCGACCGGCCGTTGGTGAGCGTGCTCTTGAGGACGAGCCACATCCCACAGCCGAAGAGGGCCAGCGCCGCGAACGTGACACCGCAGTACCAGACGGTGAGCCGCAGGGAGATGGAACGTTGGGCTAGCAACACTCGTGGCTCTGGATCGAATAGCCCACGCCGCGAACCGTGTGCAGCAGTTCTTCCTCCCCTGGTCCCGTGATCTTCGAGCGCAGCGCGCGCACGAAGAAGTACAGGTTCGCGTCGTTGACGTCGGATCCCAGGCCCCAACCTTCCTCGATCAATACTTCTCTCGGGACGACCGTACCGGCGCGCCGTATCAGCGTCTCCAGCAGGACGTACTCGGTGCGTGTCAACGCCACCGTCCGGCCGCCCCGCTGCATCTGGTACGTTGCTGGCTTGAGCTTCAGGTCGCGGAACACCAGGTCGGCCGGCTGCGATCCGGGAGCGCGCCGCGAAACTGCGCGCACCCTCGCCAGGAGAATGTCCAGTTCAAAAGGCTTCGTGAGATAATCGTCTGCTCCAGCGTCCAGGCCCTGCACAATGTCCGGCCCGGCATCCCTGGCCGAGACGATAATCACCCGTGTGTTCAGTCTGGCATCGCGCAGTCGCTTTAGCACCGTCAGTCCATCCATGCAGGGCAACATGACATCCAGCAAGATGACGTCAAATTCCGCCGTCAGGGCGAGTTTGAGCGCGCGCTCTCCATCATACGCCACCAGAACCGAGTGTCCCTCGGACTCCAGGGCGCGACGCAGCAGGTCTGCCGTGTTCGGTCTGTCTTCTGTTACGAGAATACGAATGCTCCAATTTTGCGGCGATCCTATTAATTTCTGGTGACGAAACCGTGAATTTTCCTGTTTGCGATCAATTCCTCAGATTATGCTCAGAATCGCTTGTTCCAATGCCTTCTTAACGCCTTCACCCGTCCTCGGGAAGGCACTCCTAGCTAGAGCAAGATTAAGGCCAACTTCATGTCCCACCGGGGCGGCCTAAGTTCATTTCACGCTGGCACGAATCACAGCCCCTTTCCCAAGCCCTCGAAAAGATCAATCGCCACCGATGCCGCGCGGCGGCCATCTTCATTGCGAAGCCGCCATAACAGGCTCAGCAGTCCGGGTGTTTTGTGAGCCTTTTCTCGATTGGCTCCGGCACTCACGGTATCGAGCAGGCTCTTCAGGACATTCGGCGGAATGGACGCGAAAAACTTGCTCAGGAGAATGAAATTCCGAATCGCGCCAATCGTTTCGGGCGTGTGTATCGCAGTCGTAACCGTGCCGACTAACCCGTCACCGGCGGCCACCGCGCCGCGCAGCAGATTCAACACGCCCCGGTCGTGCAACAGTTGCAGCAGTTCGTAAGCCGAGAGTAGAGCCTCGGCGTGTTCCGCCGGAGCTCTCTCCAGCCGCTCACTGTTCGTCGGTACCGCGTTCGCCGGCGGATGAAAGACAATTGGTTGGGCCATCTTGTTCCTCCTGGTTGAAATGTTATTGGTTGAGATGTTATTTGGTTGAGATATTGACCAATCCGGAGCCTGGCATCTTATACGTAGGGACTTTCCACTTACGCTCGACTTCCACACCCTCTTGAGGCGTTGGATGTGCGAAGCGGAAATTGCTTTGGGGCAGTGGGCTCTCTCCCTTTTCGCTCAATACCTGCACCTTCACGGCCACCTCCTTGAAGGCGGGCGTATGCGTCACGGGATCCGTGCAACTGCTCGTCAACACATTCACCGGGTGATCCGTCGAGTTCATGGGCATATATAGTTCTGCGTCGCGTACCCGGTCGGTAACGATGGCTCTCACGCGCAGTTGTCCGCGCCGGGAGGTCAACTGCACCAGGCTCCCACTCTGGATGCCCCGTTCCGCTGCCAGTTTCGGCGAAACCTCGACAAAGGTATCCGGAGTCTTTTCCTTGATGCCGGGGCTGCGATAGGTCAGGTTGCCTTCGTGGAAGTGCTCCAGCAGCCGCCCGTTGTTCAGATGCAGATCGAATTCGTCGTCCCGTTCCTCGGAAGGTTCTCTCCATTCGAGCGCAAACAGCCGGGCCTTGCCATCCGGAAGAGGGAAGCCCTTCGTGTACAGCAGGGGCTCATCGGTACCGTCTGCCGCCACAGGCCACTGCAGGCTCTTGTACCCTTCCAGGCGCTGATAATTTACCCCCGCGAAGATCGGTGACAGAGAGGCGATCTCGTCCATTACTTCGGATGGATGCCGGTACTTCCAGGCGGCGCCCAGCCGGTTGGCTATTTGCTGTATGATCTGCCAGTCCGGCCGGCTTCCTTCGAGAGGTTCAAATACCTGGTACAGCCGCTGGATGCGCCGTTCCGTGCTCGTAAACGTACCCTCCTTCTCCAGACTGGGACACGCCGGCAACACCACGTCTGCAAATTTGCACGTCGTACTGAAAAAGATATCCTGCACCACGAAGAATTCCAGTTTGCCGAAAGCCGCGCTCACATGATTGGCGTTCGAATCGACGATGCTCATCTCCTCCCCCAACAGATACATCGCCCTTAACTTCCCGTCATGAATGGCGTCCACCATTTCGTGATTGTCCAGACCCTTGGAGGATGGCAGCCCGACCTTCCATGCCGCTTCGAATCGACGCCGCACTTGCGGGTCGTCTACCGGTTGATAGCCTGGCAGGAAGTTCGGCATCGATCCGTTGTCGCTCGCGCCCTGAACGTTGTTGTGCCCTCTCAAGGGGTACGCGCCCGTCCCCGGCCGCATATAGTTGCCGGTCACCAGCAGCAGGTTGGAAATAGCAGTTGAAGTGTCGGACCCGTTGCCGTGCTGCGTGACGCCCATGGCCCAGAGAATACACATGCGTTTCGCACCCGCAATCGTGTGCGCTACCTGTTGGATCGTCTCCACTGGGAGTGCACAGATGCGCGAAGCGAACTCCAGCGTGAACGGCTCCAGGCTCTTTCGGTATCCTTCAAAGCCGTTCACCCATCGATTGAGAAAGTCCGCATCGGCGAGTCCCTGGTCGAGCAGGTACCGGCTGACGGCGGAAAGCCAGACCAGGTCCGTGCCGGGTCGCGCACGCAGGAACACATCGGCACGGCGCGCCATCTCGTGCTCCCGTAAGTCGGACACAATTAACTTCTGGCCGTGAATCTTGTGCGCCCGCTTGACGCGCGTAGCCAGTACCGGGTGACTCTCTGCCGTGTTGCTGCCGATGATCACAACCAGATCCGCTTTTTCAATATCCGCAATCGAACCCGAATCCCCGCCGTAGCCCACCGTCCGAAACAGACCGGCCGTCGCAGGTGACTGGCAGTACCGCGAACAGTTGTCCACATTGTTCGTGCCGATCACCGCCCGGGACAGTTTCTGCATGAGGTAGCTTTCTTCATTGGTGCACTTGGAAGAAGCGATGAAACTTAGAGCGTCCGCGCCATGCTTTTCTTTGATCTCCGTCAAGCGCCTGGCGACAAGGTCCAGGGCCTCATCCCACCCGGCTTCACGAAAGTGGTCGCCTTCGCGGATTAACGGACTGGTGAGCCGCTCCTTGTCATTGATGAAGTCCCAGGCGAATTTGCCTTTGATACACGTGGAAATACCATTGGCAGGACCATCCTCGGGCTGTACCTTCAGAATGTGGCGGTCCTTTGTCCAAATATCGAAACTGCAGCCGACGCCGCAGTAGGTACACACTGTCTTAGTGCGGCGGATGCGGGTCTCGCGCATCATCGCCTCAGCCGTGGAAACTTTCATGATGGGCCGGTAGCCCAGCTCACCCTCAAGGCCTTTTACCAGATCGATCATTCCGTTGAGTGCGCGCTGCGACAAGCCCGTCATGAAGCCTGCGTGACCAAGCATGGACTTCTCCATAAGCGCGTTGCAGGGACAGACCGTGACACAGTGGCCGCAGGAAACGCAGCTCGATTCACCGATCGCCGCGCCCCCATCCCACAGAACCCGCGGATGGGGATCCTCCCAACGGATGGACAGAGTCTCGTTGACCTGCAGATTCTGGCAGGCCTCCACGCAGCGGCCGCAGAGAATGCACTGGTCGGGATCGTAACGGTAGAACGGATTCGAGTTATCTACCGCGTAAGGCTTACGCTCAAAAGGCAGGGTCTGGTGGTCTACGTCCAACCTCACGGCCGTGTTGTGAACCACGCAGTCGCCATTATTGTTGTCGCATACCGTGCAATATAGAAGGTGATTTTGAAGGATGCGATCGAACGCTTCCGATCGGGCTGCCTGCGCCCGTTCCGTGGTGGTCCCAACGGACATGCCTTGCGAGATTGATGTCGCACAGGCCCGCACCAGTCCCCCATCCAGTTCCACCAGACACGTGTCGCAAGTTTGGATAGCGCCCAGTTGCGGGTGGTAGCAGACGTGGGGCAGCTCGATGCCCGCACGGCCGATCACGTCCACCAGGCGGTCTCCTTCGCCCGCATCGTAAGGAGAACCATCAATAAGAATCGTCATCTGCGCGAACCTCCACCTTGCTGGCGCAATTCCGCCCTCTGGCTGCGGGGCGTGTGCGTCACTCGCGGATCAGGCTGCTCGCCGCGTGCAGGCAAACTCCCCGCGACCATCATAGTGGAAACCGCGGTGGCGTCTAAAAGATTTCGGTGGCGGTCCAGTCAGACGTTCTCAACGTAGCCTTAATGAGCAAACCTCTCCTCGCGCCTGGCCGATGGTGGGTGCACAAGGAAGGGGATGGCGGCGCTAAGCAGCATAATCAAGGCGAAGATGTGCAGAGCTTCGCCGTAATAGCCGGTAGTCTCGCGGATGCGTGCGATCAGGAGCGGGCCCAGCACACTTCCGAATCCCCAGGCGGTTAGCATCAACCCGTAAATCGAAGCGACATCGCGCGCGCCAAAGTAGTCCGCCGCAAACGCCGGCATCGTGCCAAAACCGCCGCCATAACACAGCAGGATCACGAACGCGAAGGCCGTAAACAGTTCGAACCGGGTAACCCGGGGCATTAGGAAGAAGGCCTGCAATAGGAACATGGCGAGAAATACCCACCGCCGGCCCGCAAAATCTGAGAGCCACGCCCATAGAAACCGGCCGGATCCGTTCGCGATCGAAATGATGCCCACCATGCCCGCAGCCGTAGTGGCGCTCACGCCGCTAATCTCCTGCGCCATGGGGGCCGCTTGCGAGATGATGGCGATTCCCACCGAAACGTTGAGGAACAGCAGGGCCCACAATGCGTACCACTGCCAGGTGCGCAGCGCTTCGGCGAGGGTATAATTGCGCGCGCTGCGTGCGGCCTGTGCCGCGTCCGGCATCCATCCGGCGGGGCGGTAATTCGGGGCGGATTCACCATGAAGATCGACGCGCCCACCACCAGAATCAAATTCGCGATACCCAAAATCGCGAACGTTTGCAGTACGTCGGTGCGCGCGATGAGTCGCGTGGCGATAGGCGCTGTCACCAGGGCGCCTGCTCCGAAACCGGCCACGGCAACTCCCGTGATGAAGCCGCGGCGGTCGGGAAACCACTTAACGAGCGTGGCGATAGGCACAATATAGCCGAGCCCGATCCCGGCGCCGCCAATCACGCCATAAGTGAGGTAGAGAACCCACAGGCCGTGATTGGCAAAGCTGGCGAGAAATACTCCAGACCCGTACAGGATCCCGCCGGTGATCCCCACGATGCGCGGCCCTTTGGCGCGCATCCAAAGGCCGCCGGCAAAATGCCGCAAAGCCCAACGTCAGGATGGCAATCGTAAACGTGAGCGTGACCTCCGAGATGCTCCAGCCGAAGCCGCGGACCAGCGGCGTACGGAACACGCTCCAGGCATAAACGGCGCCCAAAGCCACCTGCAGCACGACTCCTGCAGCAGCGATAATCCAGCGATTGAACGTACGGTCGGGCATTAGCACCTTCTCCTTCTGCTGTATGTACGCGAAATGTCCGCGCGCTTTCTTGTACGGCTCAAAATATATATCCAATCGCGAGATTGGCGTTGTCGCCGCGCTCGTTGGCGAACGGCTGGTTGCGATAGTCCGTCAACAACCGCTTGTATTCCCAGGCGAACATCACATTATGGGTCAGGTTGTAGATGAGGTTACCCATGTAGGTTTGGTTGCGCCAGCGGTTACCCACGGGTATCTCCGAGGCATTTGGCACCTCCAGTCCATAGGCAAGATTCATCTGCCAGCGGCGGGTAAAGTTGTACTGCGCCTGGATCCACCCGCCCCTGCTCTCCACGCCGTGGCCGCCTGGCGTATGGACTGCCCCCACCGCCTCCCCGCCCGTCACGCTGAAAATTCCGAGAGCGCGCCCGATGAATGCCTCTCCTGTCAGATTGAACCTGCGAGTGACGGGCAGCGAGTAGTCCAAAGCCACCCCCCAGGAATCCACCGGTTGGAACACCGAAAGTCCGTTCAACGTCCCAAAGTTCTTTCCCCGGCCGTAAGTGCCGCTGAGGCCGATCGTGAAATCGCGTTCGGCCTTCCGCCCTGTCCATGCAACGCGGCTTTCCAATGACGGCATACGGCCGCGTTCGCCGATACCCGTCTGCCGCGATGCGGAAAAAGGCGTGGTGGGGTAATCGCCCATGTTAGGGTCGAGCGCTGCTACCTGCCAAAGCCAGTGCGTCGTATCTTTGGCGCCGCTCGTGAACTCGGCGCGGATTTGCGGCACCGGATCCACGGATTGCCGGACTCCGCGAACTCCGGGATGGCATAGGCCGCGAAACTGGTGGGGTTCAACGGTGCGAAGATCGCCCAATCCTGTCCGGCCTCGAACCCAACGTGTTTCCAATCGAGATGTCCATACGCCAGGCGCAGGCGGAAGATGTCCATGTCCATCCCGTTGGCGAAGGGAGTCTTGCCGCCGAAGAGGTCGAATTCGAACTGACCGCTGAGCGTTGCCCCGGCAACATTTGTTCTGTGAAGGCGAAGCCCGAGCCGTGTCTGCCGCGCCGTCATGCCGAAATCCTTGTCGCCGCCCGTCGGATCCGATCCCTGCGCGATCGCGAACAGCGGGACATCCTGAATGTTCGTCGAGGCAGTATTGTAAAACGCGTTCAGTAGCAGCGTGCCATAGAGGGAAACTCCAACGCCCTCGTGCGTGGTGACTGGAATATCCACTGTGCGCGCACCGGCAGGAGCGGGTTGAGGCGTCACGGGTTTCGCGGCCAGGGCAGTCGAAGACCCGTTCCAGATACTCGCGATTTCGGACTCGTTCAACAGGCCCTTGCGCTGCAGAATCTGCGCCAGCACGTTGGTTCGCGCGTTTGCCGCGGCCGCCGTCACGCTCGCGACATCGGCAGCGGTAACGATTCCCCGTGCTTTGAGAATCTGCGCCAGGGCAACCGCGGTATCCGCCGGCGGATCGGCCGCGTGAATCCATGCACCGCTCCACATTGTGCACATCGTCACCACAAGAACTCGCTGCAACATAAGTTACTCCTATCGGGCATCGTAGGGAGCTGCCTGCGGGATCCCATGCCCCGCGATGACTGGGCCGCCCAGTGGGGATTCATTAAAATTGCGGCCGGCAGAATAAGTTCTGTTCGATACGGTTGGCCCGGCCATTTCCGTTAGCGAAAAATCAACCAAAGTATTGTGGCGGACTTTGCAGCTTTATCACGCTTGAACATTCGGAACGCCGTTTAGGAAAGTTAAAGGAGCAAGTCATGAGTACAATCACGGATACTAACGAGGCGACTTTGCAGCAATATCGCGAGGCGTCTCAAACTTTGGGTGCAGTCGGCGCCGTTCAGCCTGTCTTCGACGACGAAGTGCGTCTCAGCCTGGGCACGGTGGAGAATTCAAATCCCATCGCCGCAGTCACCAGCGCCGTCAAGGGCGGCGCCAATATGTACGGAGCCTGCAGCATCCAGACGTTCGCCGCGTCCACCGGCGCGGGCGGACTGTCGCACACCCACGAAGATGCTTCCGGCTGGATCAATTACGTAAACGCATTTACCCCGCGCAACTTCTATTATCAGGATGCCGGCGTGTCTACCTGGGAATATCTGGATCCCTGGGACGACTGGCAGGACACCTACGGACTAGACGCCGTTCGCGCCTTCTATCACTCCGGCCATGGCGGCATGGATAGCAGTGGAGTCTTTTACGCTCCCCTCGGCAGTTCGTGGAGCACCCACGACGCCTGGGCGCGCTCCAACCAGATGAAGTTCGCCAACCAGCACCTCCGTTACATGTTCTGGTCTACCTGTTTCTCCTGCCGCGTACTGGACGGCCAGAACCCCTTCAAGACCTGGGGAGCCGCCAATAACGGTCTACGCATGCTGTTCGGCTATGAAAGCACCAGTGTGGACGCCGGCAACTACGGCAGCGCGTTCTGGAAGCACTGGAATCAGGGGAAGTCGTTCAGCCAGGCGTGGCTCGACGCCAGTTGGTACGACATTTCCCACAATCAGGCGCCATCCGCCTTCGCGTGCGGAAGTAGCGCGGCCGACGCAGCCAACCGCCTCAACACGGAACGGCTCTTCATCGCAGACGCCGTTTCAAAGAATTGGTATCAATGGCGCTGGTACAATGCGGCTGCCTCGGCGCTGGCTCGCCGCGAAGCCAACCAAAAACTTCCCGAACGCATCGCCATGGCTCACCTGGAGCCCCGCACCGCTACCTCGGCGCATGTACGCAGTCTATTCAACCGCCTTCCGCTGAATATGGCCGCCCCGCGGGAGTTGTCTCTAAACGCTGGCGGCTCCTTCCTCGCCGGTGAAGGGTACAGCCGCGTTGCCATTGCGCGCGATGGAACCTACGATGCTGCCTTCGGCGAGCCCAATCGTTCCAACCCGAACGCCCCCTCGATTCAGGCCGGCATCGCTGCGGCCGGCTCGTTCATCCGCCAGATGGGCCTGGATGGCGGCGGCCTGCAGTTTGACCGCGTCTTCCATAAGTGGGAGGGCGGCGGGTCGCCCCATGGCAGCGGTACCCTGGAAACTCCCCGGATCGCCGAAACCGTCGTGCAGTACGCTCAGGTCATCAATGGGCTGCCGGTGGTCGGCTCCGGTCAGGGCAAGGTGACGGTCACGCTCGATAACGACCGGCGTGTCATCGGCCTCGTGGATTCCACGCGGCCTGTCGCCGCCCTGGTGGATCAGGGTGTATCCGGCCCGCCTTCTCCCGGCATGACGGAGACTCCGTCCGTCCAAACCGGAGCCGGGCCGGAAGATGTTCTTGCCAACGCCTGGCTCAAGCGGATGAAATCCTTCGTCGTGAACGGAACCATGCCGCGCGCCTACGCCACCGTTCCCGGCTCGTTCGAAGTCGGCTACGCCATGCGTGAGAATATCGCGGTTCTCGTTGCCCGGCACGAGGTGGAAGTCGATTTCGGCCACGGATTGTTCAAACGCTACATCGTGGAAGAACCTCTCGCATAGCAGGAATCATTGGGCCGGCCCGACAGGAACCGGCCCATGCGTTCCGATCACGTCGTGCACCGTGCCCGCGGCCTACTCAGCCATCACCGGCCGTTTGCCCAACACCTCCATCAGTAACGGAATCGTAGTAATCGCTCCAAAACCGATCAGCGCCAGACCGGCAGCCTTGCGCTGTCTCCTGGTGACCCGCCCAGCGAGCAATAGTCCAATTCCGGCGCCTAGTGCGACGCGCGTGCTGGCGATTAAGCCAAGTTCAGGTAGAGTTACAGTTCGAGCTTGCATAATGTCAAATTGCAGCATGTCTCCTGCCAAAGGAGGGACGGTTCGCCGATTGCATTGCCTGGGCCATGGTATTCCGTCGTTTCCTTCGTTGCCATGCTTGGCACTCAGATCCTATTTTGGACAGTTACGTACCCTATAAAGATGGCGACGACAAACTGGACCGTACTCCCAGCGAACAGGGGAACTGCTCCGGCTGCGCTGGGAATACTCTCACGCGGTAAGTGCGGGCCTGCAGTTAATTGCCGTAATATCCCTTCTTCTTTGGCTGTGCCGCAGGCAACACCACGTGAGCCCGGTCCATCGATGGCACCCGGATTGCAGTTTCCTATAAGATGCGAGATACCAGATTATCCGGGGAATCAAAAGAGTATCTTTCCAAACGAGACGAACTACGATCGTTGGAAATCGAGTCAATGAAACTCCGCGAACGCGTCGCGGACGCTCGACGACACCTTCCGGATGGCCCAGCAGTGAAAGACTACGCCTTCCTGGAAGGTCCCTTCGACTTGAGCCTGGGAGATTCACCCACCCGTATCGTTCATCTCAGCGAGTTATTTACTGGATCCGGTCGCCCGCTGGTCATCTACCACCTGATGTACGGTAAGCGACAAACCAAGCCCTGCCCCATGTGCACGCTTTGGATCGACGGTTATAACGGTGTCGCCCACCACATTGCACAAAAGGCCGATTTCGCAATCGTGGCGGCCGCGGATCTGCCGGTGCTGCGAGCGCACGCACGCGAGCGAGGCTGGTACAATTTGCGCCTGCTAAGCGCCGGTGAGGGAAGCACCTTCAAGTACGATCTCGGCAGCGAGGACAGTGAAGGCAATCAGGACTCCACCATCTCGGTATTCACCCGGGATTCGGACGGCACGTTGCGCCACTTCTACACCGCGCATCCTCGAATGGATTCGAACATACAGGAACGCGGCATCGACCTTTTGACGCCGGCCTACAACATCCTCGATCTTACTCCTCAGGGGCGGGGCAACTGGTACGCAGAGCTCGATTACGGACCTGCGGTCCACAAGGCACGCGGGTGAGTTGCTTGTTGTTGTGGGGCAGGTTGGCATATACCTAGGTTTCGCCAGGTGCGGTCCTATGGAAATTACCGGCAGGAAACCTCTACAGATCGCGATTCTGCTCTATCCCGGCGTTACCGCCCTGGACGCCGTTGGACCGTGGGAGGTCTTGTCGTGGATCCCCGGTACCGAGATACGGTTCGTCGGCAAAGAAGTCGTGCGGCCGGCATTCTCAAGGGCCTGCCCGCCACCACCCATTGGTACAAGATGGGAGTGCTTCGAATTATGGGGAGCCGAGCCCAGACCCGCCGAACGCATCGTGCGATCGGGAAAAACCGTCACGGCCGCCGGCGTGTCGGCCGGCATTGACCTTGCCCTGAAGCTGGCCAAGGTCATGATGGACCAGCGAATGCCTGCCGGCCAGCGCCGCCTCGTGCCCAAAATCGCATGGCGCCGTCTCATCGATTTCGTGCGCGCCGGGAAGTAAGCGCGGCTTGTGTTCTTGGCGTCTTAGCGACTGGGCGTGAGACGATTCGGCCCCCGGCAGTCTTACCGAAAGTTCCCAACCACCAGCAGGTTTGATGTGGCAATATCCGCCTGCATATAAAGGAAGCTGTGGCCATCTGGGGAAATCGTGATTCCCCGGTGTACTGGCGAGGGTTGCATCGCCAGGTCCGCTACCCGGCTCACCCCGCCGTCCGAAAAACGAAACAGTGCCAGCACCGGTGCCTGCGATGGCGCCACGAAATAGATGCCCTGCGGAGAATTTTCCCAATACCGGTTCGCAACCCCGGCCAGTTCCGGCACGAATATCTCTTCGCCGCCACCCAAAGGCATCCGCCAGAAACCACCCTTCCGGCCGCGTTTGGTGTAGTACAGGAAACGCCCGTCGGGAGATTCGAAGCCTTCCAGTCCCCCGTTGCGAGTCACTGGAACGGGCTCCCCTCCCGCCACCGGCACTTTCCAGATTTGGAGAGGCCCCCCTCCACGGTCCGAACTGAAATAGACCCAGTGAGAATCGCGCGACCAGGTGGGAATGATGTCGGAAGGGCCCGGGCCCGTCAAACGCTTCGGCTTCCCTCCTGACGCATCCAGTAAAAAAATGCTGCTTGCGCTTTGCGGGGAACGCGAATCGAATGCGATCCATCTGCCGTCCGGCGACCAGCTCGGGCTCCCCGCCGTGAACCCACCCGGATCCAGCGATGTCATTTGCCGTAGGTCCGAGCCGTCGCTCGAGCAAGTCCAGATATTCGACTGCCCGGAACGCGTCGAAGCAAATGCAATCCGGCTACCGTCCGGCGAGTAGCGTGCATCACCGTCAAACGCCGCCGATGCAATCAGGGGCTTGGGCGCGTCCCCTGATGGTGGCAGCGGATACCGCCAGACATTGTAGTCATCCTCGGTGCTGGACCCGTATACCAGCAGATTCCCTGTTCGAGCCACGGATAGCTCCTTCACCTGGTCGTCCAAGCCCGCGACTCGCGTCGCCCGGCCGCCATTAAGGGGCTGCCGCCACAGGTGAGCCCGTCCCGATCTCCGGTAGGAAATCAGAAGGTCCTTGCCAGTCGAGGCCCACGTCCAGCAGAAGAAGACTTCATTGGTATCGGTCAGTCGCCGCGCTCGTCCGCCGGCAAGAGGTACCGCCCACACATCACCACGGCCATCTTCGACGACGCGCGCATATCCAAGTGACTGGCCATCGGGCGAAACCGCCGGCATCCAGTCCCCCGCCCCCTCAGGCGGAAACGTAATCTGCCTGCGAGCGCCGGTCTCCACCGAAATCTCAAACAGTGCGACCTCTTGCCGCGATTCGCTGACACGGTCGGCCACGAACAGGTTTTGACCGGTAGCGTCCCATGTCATCAACGCGTATTCCCGAAGAAGATCCACAATCTCGCCGCATTGCTGCGCGCGTCCGCCCCCCGATGGCATCACCATGACTTTGAGCCGTCCTTCCATCTTGCGTAGGAACGCCAGCCTGCTGCCGTCCGGAGAGAAGGCAGGCCTGAAATCCGGCAGTGCGCCCGTTGTCAGGCGGGTCGAGCCGGCACTCGACACGGTCTTGACGTATATATGATTGATTGCGTCCTTTCCTCCAGCAAACGCAAACGCCACTCGGGTGCCATCCGCCGAAAAGGATGGCTGTCTCTCGGCGCCGAGCAAGCTGGCGAGTGGATTGACCTGGTATTCGGACTGCCCCCCGCGCCGCGCTGCGATACCTCCTCCCACTAAACAAACAAGCGCAGCGAATCCCCAGGCTGCCGCAACCATTCGCTTCTTCCCTCGAGGAACCGCGAGCGCGTCCAGTTGTGCCGCAACCTCCGAAGCGGTCGGGCGATCCATCGGCGACTTGTTGAGCATCGAGCGCACCAGGCGATCGAGTTCCTTTGGAATCGCCCTGACACTCTCCGGCAAGGGAGGCGGCGCCAATCCCAGAATCATCCGCGTCGTCGCACCGGCCGACTCGCCCCGAAAGGGATTCGTGCCTGACGCCAGTTCGTAAAGCACGACCCCGAGCGAAAAGATATCGCTCGCCGCAGTGATAGGCTGCTGCTCGATCTCCTCCGGTGACATATACCCGAGTGTCCCCAGGGCCAATTCGTCGTCGTCGCGTTCCACGCCGGCCCTTCGGGCCAGTCCGAAGTCGAGCACCTTGATGTATCCGTCGGGCCGGAGCATCAGGTTCTCTGGCTTGATATCCCGGTGAACGATACCGCGAGCGTGCGCCTCAGCCAGCGCGTGGGCAATTTGGCCTCCCCAGAAAGCAACTTTTTGGACTCGCTGGGCCGTGCCGCAATGCTGCCGGAGAGAGGTCCCGTTCACCAGTTCCATGGCAATCGCCACCGCCGGGCCGGAGCGAATCACTTCGTACACCGTGACAATGTTCGGATGGTTCAGCGCCGATGCCGCCTGCGCCTCATGAATGAAGCGTTCGGAGCTGGAGTTCTCGGCCTTCAGCGTGATCACTTTCAGGGCGGCCTCACGGTCCAGGTCCGGGTCGCGAGCCGAATAGACTCTCCCCATCCCCCCTTGCCCGACAAACCCCGTGATCACAAACCGGCCGAGCGACGTACCGTTCGGCAGCCCGCCCGCCCGCGTCTCGGAAGCAGGATACGTGGCGGACGCTTCTCCGGGAAAGCCATCCCCGTCGGATGCCGTCCGAATTTCGTCCAACATCACCCGCACCTTATCCGCGATTTCCTGATCCGGAGCAGCGGCGTGGATATATGCCTGCCTCTCCCCTTCTGCAAGCTGCGCGGCGGTCTCGTAGATCGTGAAGGCCAACTGCCAGCGCTCGTCCGTCACTGGTTTGGTGTCCCGCTAAACGCTTCCGCCAGCCAGTTTCGGGCGAAAGTCCAATGGCGCGCGGCGGTAGCCGTGCTGCAGCCCATCTCCAGCGCGATCTCCTCGCGCGTCAGGCCCTCGAATACTCTGAGCTCCACCACTCGCCGTAGCGCTGGATTGATCGCTGCCAGCCTGTTCAGAGTGTCGTCGATTTCAAGTAGCGCCTGTTCCGTGCCTGATGTCGGGGTTGGAAAATCGGGTAAACCGATTTTCTCCGCGCGCTTCGAAAGCGGACGGGCATGATGAATCAGTAGCCTTTTCATTAAATAGGCCGCCAGCCCCAGGAATGCCGCCTTCTCATCCGCCCCGCTCGAAGAAGTCGTACGCAGGGCCTTGACTTTCACCAGTTCGAGATAGAGCTGATGCACCAGCGCGGTTGGTTGAAGGGTGTGATTGAGCCGCTCGGCACGCATGCGCGCGCCCGCGATGCGCCGCAGTTCCGGATAGAAAATCTCGACAAGCCGGCCCGCCGCCGCCTGGTCGCCATTGCGAAAGCTGGCCATCAGGCAAGCTACTGTGTCGGGTTGAAGCGAGGACGCGATCGTCAACTGTGAGGCTATTTTAACCTACGCAAAAATAATTTGCCGCCGGGCGATACAATTTCCCGGGCTGCTCTCCCTTTACGCCATGAGTCCTGATATCACGGGAGGTGGAAGGAATGCGAGAGCTGAAATGGTTCATGTCCGGCGTGGCGCGGGTGGTACTCGCTGTCACCATTCTCATAACGGGGACTACGCTTGCGCTGGCCCAGGGGCGCGACCATCGCAACGGCAAAGAGAAAACTCTCTATATTTGGGCCGGCGATCAGGCTCACAAGGCCTCCGATTTCCTGGCTGTAATCGATTTCGATGAGGAGTCGGCGGACTACGGCAAGGTGATCAAAACGGTGCCCCTGCCACCGCCGGGCAATATCGGAAATGAGGCCCACCACTGCCACCTGAACTCCACCGGCAAACTTCTAGGCTGCGGCGGCCTGTTAAGCGTTCTCAAAGGGCAAAATGGCATCTTCTTCTTCGACGTCAGCGAGGCCAGAAATCCACGCTTCCTCTTCTCCGCCAAGGCCGTGGAATCGGCCATTACGGATGACTTTCTTCCCACCGAAGACGGCGGCTTCCTGATCTCCCAGATGGGTTCGGCCACCGGCGGTGCCCCAGGCCGAATCGCGGAATTTGACGGCCAACTGCATTTTGTGGGCAATCACTTCGGTGAAATCTCCATGTTCCAGGAGTTCCCCAAGACGCCGCCGGTAGACGGGTTCAACCCGCATGGAATCTCCGCGCGTCCGGATCTGAACGTGATGATGACCGCCGATTTCATCCTGCCAAGCAGCACCCTCACGGGCTCGGCGGGTCCCGAGCTTCGCGGTTCGGTCCGCGTCTGGAACTATAAAAAGCGCAGGCTGGTGAGTACGATCAACCTCCAATCTCCTAACGGCGGACCCGCGCTGGGCACGATGGACGTAAAGATGCTTCCGAAAGATCCCACCGGTATCGCCTATACCGCCGGGATGTTCGATGGACATATTTACGCCGTCGATCCGATCGCCGGCACGGGCATCGCGGCCTTCGACATGGCCACCGTAACACCGCATGTGAAAACCGATGTCAGCGGAGGAATGGGCCAGATTATGGCAACACCGCAGAGTGGCGATCGCCTGTTAATCGGCATGTTTCAGGCGGGCCAGGTGGCCATGCTCGATACCACCTTCCGGCTGAACCTCAAACAGGTTGCATCGGTTACCCTCGGCCCGGTGGACAGCGGCCCGCACAACATGATGCTGAGCGCCGACGATTCCCGCCTCGTCGTTACCGACTACTTCCTCAACGAGGACGGCGCCGGCATCATCCACTTCGAAGGCGACCACAAAGTGCACGTCGTGAAAGTGACGCACGACACGCTCACCGTGGACCCACGCTTCAATCTCGACTTCAACACAGCCTTCCCCACGGGACCTGCGCGTCCCCACGGGATCGCGATGAAATAGGTGGAACCGTGCACCTGGCGGGAGTTCCTTCCAATCCGCGGCAGCGGCTCTACGGCCTTGGCGTAGCGGCCGTGGTCTGCGCGGTCTGCCTGGCGGGGCATGGCTCGCGTCCATCAGCCGTGGTGAACGCGGGCGGCGGTCCGCGTCCGGCTCTCTACTACGTCGATCCCATGCATCCGTCCTACCGCTCCGGGCGCCCCGGGAAGGCGCCGGATTGCGGTATGGACCTCGAGCCGGTATACGCCGCTGTCGAAGCTTCGCCGTCCGCGGCGTTGGCCCCCGCCGGCGTTCACCTGACACCCGATCAGGAGCAGTCCGCGCGTCTCGAAACCGAGACCGTAGAGGCGGCGCCTGCGGCCCGCACCCTTCGCACCGCCGGCCGCGTCACGTCGGACGAAGGCCGGACCTATCGGATTTCGGCCGGCGTCGATGGATGGGTGCGGCAGGTGTTCTCAGACCGTACCGGATCCCAGGTGAAGCGCGGCGAAGTTCTCGCGGCCTTCTACGGCAAGGATATCTCCGCGCCCCAACAGGCCTACATCTACGCGCTGGAATCCTATGAGCACTTAAAGAAGGATCCATCTTCACCCGCCGGCCCCCTGGCGCTCGCGGCACAGCAACTCTCCACGGCACGCGATAATGTCGAATTCATCGGCATGGGCTCGGCCCAGATCGAAGAGCTCGGGCGGACTCGCCGCGAGATCTCCGATATTAATCTCACAGCGCCCGCCGCCGGCCAGATCCTGGAGCGTCACGTCACCGTCGGCCAGCGATTCATGAAAGGGGAATTGCTCTATCGCACCGCGAATCTCGATCGCGTCTGGGTTCTGGCCGACCTGCAACCCGGCCAGGAATTCCTCCTCGGCGCCATCGCGAAGGCACGAATCCGCGTGCCGGGGCTGTCGCCGTTGGAGGCGCGAGTCGCGCCGGCCGCTCCTCAATTCGATGAGCAGGGACGTACCGGAAGACTGCGTCTCGAAGTAGACAATCGGCGCGGCATTTTGGTCCCCGGCATGATCGTCAACGTCGATCTCGACACGCCCGCGCTTTCCGCCCTCACCCTGCACGCCGACGCCGTGATCGATTCGGGAACCTCGAAGCGCGTCTTCGTCGCCCTCGGCGCCGGACAGTACGAACTGCGCGAGGTGGAGACCGGCTGGCAGGAGGGCGACCGGGTGGAAATCCGCGGCGGCCTGAAAGCCGGAGAACGCGTGGTCACCGCCGGGGCCTTCCTGCTCGATTCCGAAAGCCGCATGAAGAGTCCTCCGCCCACGGCGCCCCACCGCCATGATTGACCGCCTCATCGAGCTTTCCGCGCGGCATCGCGGCACCGTCATCGGGCTGGTGCTCGCCATGGCGGCCTGGGGCGCCTGGAGTATCCCGCAAATTCCCACCGATGCCTTCCCCGATCTCAGCGACACCCAGTTGATTCTCTATTCGCGCTGGGATCGCAGTCCCGACCTCATCGAGGACCAGGTCACCTATCCGATCGTCACCGCAATGATGGGAGCGCCCAAGGTCAAGGCCGTCCGTGGTGTTTCCGATTTCGGCTATTCCTTCGTTTACGTCGTCTTCGAAGATGGAACCGACTTGTACTGGGCGCGTTCCCGAACCCTCGAATATCTGGCCGGAGTACTCTCCACCTTACCGGCCGGCGTCAAAACCGAACTTGGACCGGATGCCACCGGGCTGGGCTGGGTCTTTCAGTATGCACTGACGGACGACTCCGGGAAACGCTCCGCGGCGGAGTTGAGGACCACGCAGGATTTCTTCCTGCGCTATCACCTGCGCTCCGTTCCCGGCGTCGCGGAAGTGGCGTCGGTAGGTGGATTTGTCCCGCAATACCAGGTCACCGCGGATCCGGCGCGCCTGCGCGCACTGGGAATCGCGTTCTCTTCCGTTGTCGAAGCGGTACGCCGCAGCAACGTCGAAACCGGAGGGCGTCTCCTGGAGTTCGGCGGCGCCGAGTACATGATCCGCGGCCACGGATATTTGAAGGATCCGCGTGAACTGGAAGAGGCCGTAGTGGCGGGCGGCGGAACCTCGCAGACAGTCCGCGTGAAAGATATCGGTCGCGTGACTCTCGGCCCGGAAATGCGCCGCGGCGTGGCAGACCTCGATGGACAAGGCGAGGCCGTCTCCGGAATTGTCGTCATGCGCCAGGGCGCCGATGTCGTGGACCTCATCGCTCGCGTCAAATCCAAGCTGCAGCAGATCGCTCCGGCCCTGCCTCCCGGAGTGCGCGTGGTTCCCATCTACGACCGCTCTGAACTCGTCCATCGGGTCATCGGCCACGCTGCGTAGCACCCTGATCGAGATCATCCTCACCGTGGTAGTCGTGATCCTGCTCTTCCTCTGGCACCCTCCCAGCGCTGCCATCCCCATCCTCACCATTCCGCTCACCGTTCTGACCGTCGCCGTACCGTTCCGCCTGATGGGAATGTCGTTCAACGTGATGTCGCTGGGCGGCATCGCCATCGCCACGGGCGCGCTGGTGGACGCGGCCATTGTGGTCGTCGAGCAGACCCACAAGAAACTGGAAGAGTGGCAGCGGGAGGGCGGACGGGGCAACGCGGAAAGCGTCATCCTGGGCGCGGTGAAAGAGGTCGGCCGCCCGGCGTTTTTCGCGCTCCTGATTATGGCGGTCGCTTTCCTGCCGGTGCTGGCCCTGGAAGGGCAGGAAGGCCGGCTCTTCCACCCGCTCGCCTATGCCAAGAGCCTCACGCTACTCGTCGCCGCCCTGCTCGCTATCACCCTCGATCCCGCGTTGCGGCTGACCCTCGCTGGTCTCGAGCTGCGCAATTGGGGCCAGCGATGGTGGGGCCGCCTGGTGAGCGCCACATTGCGCAGTAAGGTCCGCCGCGAAGAGCAACACCCACTCAGCCGCCTCCTGATCCATATCTACCAACCGGCGCTGCTCTACGCGCTCCGCCACAAAGCCCTGGTTGCGGCTATCGTCCTGGTCGCTGCGATCGGCACGGTCCCCGTGTACCGCAAACTGGGCACAGAGTTCGTTCCCCCGCTGGACGAAGGCGTGCTGCTTTACATGCCGTCCACCATCTCCGCCATTTCCATTACCGAGGCCACGCGGCTGCTGCAGCTCACCGATTCCCGGCTGAAGAGTTTTCCAGAGGTGGCACACGTCCTGGGCAAGGCCGGCCGTGCCGATACGTCCACCGATGTGGCCCCTCTCTCTATGCTCGAAGCCATCGTCGTGTTGAAGCCGCGCGAGCAGTGGCCGCACAGGATGTCGCAGCAGGAACTCATCGCCAAATTCGATGCCGCCATGAAATTCCCGGGCGTCGCCAACGCTTGGACCATGCCCGTCCGCGGCCGGATCGATATGCTCGCCACCGGCATGCGCAGTCCCCTCGGATTAAAAATCGCAGGGCCGGACGTGCAGCGCATTCAGGATCTCGGAACCCGCGTGGAAGAACTCCTGCGCGGCATTCGCGGCACCCGTACCGTCTTCGCCGAGCGAATCAACGACGGCCGCTATGTCGATATCGATTGGGATCGCACCGAACTGGCGCGTGCCGGCCTCTCGATGGAGGAGGCCCAGGCAGCCGTGCAAAACGCAATCGGTGGCGACAACGTCACCACCGTCATTCAGGGCCGGGCCCGTTATCCCGTCAACGTGCGGCTGCCTCGCGACTCGCGCGACAATCTGGATGCCCTGCGTCAGGTGCTGGTCGGCGGCTACGAAGGCCGCGATCCGGTATCGCTGGAACAGTTAGCCACAGTCCGCGTCAAGTCCGGACCGGCGATGATTCGCGACGAGAACGCCATGCTCACCGGCTATGTCTACGTGGACCTCGATGGGCGCGATGCCGAGGACTACATCGCCGAAGCGGCCGGCGTGCTCGAGCGGAAACTGACCATGCCCGCCGGCTATACGCTGTCCTGGAGCGGCCAGTATGAAGCCTTCCGGCGGATCAACCGGCGCCTCCTGCAGGTGGTGCCGCTGACCCTGTTATTGATCGCCACTCTCCTTTACTGGAATACCCGCTCGATCGTTAAGACCGGCCTGGTTCTCCTGGCCGTGCCGTTCTCTGCGATCGGCGCCGTCTGGAGCCTGTACCTCCTCGGATACCCGATGAGTCCGGCTGTCTGGGTGGGTCTGATCGCCCTCCTCGGCGTGGATGCCGAGACCGGAACCTTCATGGTGTTGTACCTGGATTTGGCGTGGCAAAAGGCGCTGCTCGAAGGCCGCATGCGGACTCCCGCGGATCTGCGCCATGCCGTCCTCTCCGGGGCCGCCCGCCGCATCCGGCCCAAGTTCATGACGGTCGCCACCATGTTTCTGGGCCTCGTGCCGATCCTCTGGTCCACGGGCGCCGGAGCGGAAGTCATGAAGCGGATCGCCGCCCCCATGGTCGGTGGCCTCGCGACCTCGTTCCTGATGGAACTGATCGCATACCCGGTCTTCTACGAGCGCTGGAAATCCCGCAGGCTGACCATACCGGCGCTCAAAGCCGGCCAAATACTACGCGCCCATTCACAATCGTCGCAACCGGCTGTATCCTGCGGATCTCATCCTCCGGGCAATTGAGAAATTCGCGGTCGATCACCACCAGGTCGGCGTACTTTCCCGGCTCTAGCGAGCCTCGTGACTTCTCACCGAACTGAAGATACGCCGCCCAGGTGGTCCACATCTTGAGCGCCTCCTGCCGGGTGACCTTTTCCTGCGCGTAGATCACCTCGCCTTCACGCGTCTGGCGCGTGATCGATGCCCACATGTTAAAGAACGGGTTGAAGGCGTTCACCGCGTTGTTCTTATCGTGACCGATCATGTGGTCGCTCCCGCCCGCAACGATGATGCCCCGATCGATATAGCTGCGCAGCGGAAAGAAGTAGCGCATATTCTCGAGCCCGAAGACGCGTTTGAGGGCCGGTACATCGAAATGCAGCCACCCGGGCTGCACATCCACAATGACTCCCATGCGCTGCATACGGTTCAGCGCATCCTCGCTCATGAAGCTGCCGTGCATCACGTGCGATCGCGTTGGCGCGATCGGCTTCTCGCGATCCAGCCGCTGGAAAACATCCAGCAGCGTATCGATGGCGCCGCCGCCCTGCACGTGCGCCGTGAGCTGCCAGCCCTTATCGCGGGCCGCGCTCATAATGCGATAGAGTTTTTCGGGATCGATGAACAGGGTGCCGCGCGCGTCCGGATCGGTCTGCCCGTAAAGCTGGCGGCCGAATGGTCCATAAGGCATGCGCTGGTAGGCCGTGCCCACGCTCTGCCCGCCGTCCAGCGTGACCTTGAAGGTGCCGAAGCGAAGCCAGTCGTCACCCTGATTAGTGGTCCACGAGGACGCCCGAATTTCGGAGACCACCTGCTCCACGGGCCGCGCCGCATTGATGCGCCAGGTCAATATGACCCGCACCGGTAGCACCTCGCGCGACTTCAACTGCTGGTAGACGGCGACCTCCAGTGGCGTAACGGCGCGATCGCCGACCGACGTGAGTCCCGCCGCGGCGTAAATTTGGAGCATTCGGCGGAGCGCGGCCACTTTATCTTCGTCGCTGAATCCTTCAGCGCGCGCCGCGCCTTTGAGCAGCTGCGAGGCGTTGCGCAGAATGCCATTCGGTTCGCCGTCCGGCCCTTTCACAACCTCCCCTCCCGGCGGATTCGGTGTGTCGCGCGTGATGCCGCTGATCTTGAGCGCCAGCGAATTGGCGCCCCAGACGTAGCTCCCGTCGAACGCCACCGGGTGGTCCAGCGTCACGTCCAGGTCCTGTTTGGTCGGGAAGCGCATCTCCTTGAGCCGCGGCGGCAGCGTGCGCGGTACAACGATCCACGCGCCTTTGGGCCGCGACCGGGCTGCGGTACGGATGTAGTCCTGTATCGCAGTAATCGAATCAAGGACCGGAAGCGTCGAGCGGAATTCACTCAAGCCGGCGTCGAGGGCGTGGACGTGCGCGTCGATCAGGCCGGGAAGCACGGTCTTGCCGCCGAGGTCCACCACCTTGGTCCGGGCACTGCGCTCCGCCTTCAGAATGTCGGCGCTTGTGCCGGTCGCCGTGATGCGTCCGTCCTTTGCCGAAAGGGCCTCCACCACATGGAACGCCGTGTCTACTGTAACGATCTTGCCGTTGTGCAGGATGAGGTCGGCATCCGCCGCACAGGCAGGCAGGCACAGTAGAATCGGGATCACGAATCGCCGCATATGTACTCGATTCTACTAGGCCGAGAAAATATCGGACGGGATCCATGCAGGTTCCGGCAGCACCCGAATATTCGATCTTGTGGGAAATGCCGCGCGGGCCGCCTCCACCGGTAATCGCTTCCCCGCCCCGTCCACCGGGCCCGCGAGCGTCACCATCCGCGGCGCAAGCGACACGGTCAACTCCGGCAAATCGGTGTGGGCCAGAAGATTCGGGACGAAGTTGCCGAAAGGGTATTTGTAGACTTCCGTTTCCACAATCGACTGGAATGAAATCAGGCCGTCGGACAGATAGAGAGAGTCGATCGCGGGCTCCAGGGCAGCGGCAAACAGAGCGGGCACCGTGAGCACTCCGCGGGCGGCAAGCACGACGCGGCGGTGCGCGAACTCTGGACGCGATCGCAAGCCGCGTACGATCGAGAGAACGTCGGTGACGCGCTGCCCCGCCAGCGGCTTGCCGAGCACGAGCGCGGACCAGGCATATTCCTCTTCGCTGTTATGCGGCCTTGCGTGGCGGGCGGCGCCGCGGCTAAACTCGGGCGTCATGTCCCCGATGCCGCGCAGATCGGGCGCGCAGACCACGCAACCTTCCACCGCAATCCGGTTGTACAAATCGCCTTCATGCCAGGCATTCCTGCCGCCCGGTTCCAGCACGATCATGAGTGGTTTCGAAGGGTCGCTGATCTTGGGCTGATACAGCCAGGCCGGCACCCACACCTTCGGCGCAGCCGGGAAACTCTACTGCTTCCACCAGGCTCTTGTGGTAGGTTGCGCGGGCCACCGTGGTGACGCCCGGCGCAGCGCCAGGGGGATCGACACGCAGCAACCGGCTCAGATCCGTAGGCGTCTTCAACAGAAATCGTTTGCGATTGAGAGTGAAAGGCGTCTCCCCGTGAAACGACTGCGCCATGCTCCCATTGGCCGAAACAAAAAGCGCCTCTTCTGTTTCAGCCTGGATGACGGGCTCTTCGGGGACCGGTTGAGTCTCGCCCTTGATCCAACGCGCAAACCAGTTGTACATCTGCATGCGCAGGTCGAAACTGAAGCCGTGGGGCAGAGGCGTATCGAACCAGGCGATCCGTTCCGGGTGGCCGAGTGTGCGGTAGACGCGCTGTAGCTTTTGAAACTCCTCGATTCCGCTGGTCAGGTAATTCGGCGAGTAAGTGCCGAAGAAATCGCGCTGGCTCACCATCACGAGCAGAGGCTTGGGCGCGATCGGATACAGCAGGTCCCAGCGGTCGAAATCCACCGGCGCCGAAGCGACCAGATTCTGTTCTCCATCGTCGGTTGACCCGGGCGGATTGAAATTTGCGCACGCCACGTTTTCGGTATTGCCGGAGGAGACCACCGCCGCCGCGAGCCGGTCATCCACCGCGGCCAGCAGCATCGTGTTGGTGCCGCCTCCGGATTGGCCGGTGGCAGCCAGCCTCTTGGGATCCACCAGCGGGTGCGATGCCAGATAGTCCAGGCTGCGCACCGCATCCCAGGTCTGCATCCACGTACTGCTGATGCCCTTCAATAGCATCTGGCGCGCGGGAAACGTATGTTCCTCATCCGCTCCCAGACGGCTGCGCGATGGCGTGCGCCCGGGATAGTAAGTGCGCTCGCCTTGTCCCATCGGATCGAAACCAAGCACCAGATAGCCGAGCCCTGCCAGTGTCTGGCAGCAAAGCTGATAAGTGGCATCGCCCTTTCCGTTTGTGGTGTGGCCCATCTGGTACAACACGCCGGGAAACGGCGGCTGGCCCACGGTAGGGATGTACAGGGTTCCGGAGATGTGGAAGTTCGGCTGGCTCTCGTAGACCACCTTTTCGACGCGATAGCGCGGCCGCTCGAACGAACCCACCGTACGCGCGTTGAGCGGAGTCCGCTCCGGCCTGGCGCCCACCAGGTTCCAGAACGTCCCCCTCACCCACTCCTGCCTGTCGCGGATCGCTTCCGGCGTAGTCAGACTCGCAATGGCGCGGTTGCGCGACTGGTAGGCCCGCTCCGCCAGGTCGCGCAGATAGTCGGGGAGGCACCGCGAATAGTCCCGATACACGATCGACGGAGCATCCTGTTGCGCTGCGGCATCTCTCCGCAAGAGAGCGCCCATTGCGGCCATAGCTAGAACTTCCCGCCGGGTTTTCGGTTTCATAGATCGCCTCTTGGGTACAACTTATAGCATGTCCCACTGCCTTCTTGACATCGGTACCAAGCGGGTGTAGCTTCGTTAGAATCGCAAATACGGGGGCTTACTTTCACTCAGTAGAATTCCGGGGGGGGGACGGAAGATGAAACTGTACTCGCGCCTGTTATCTTTCGGCTGCGGCTTAGCTGCGGCTTGTCTTTTGGCCTTACTCGCTCCGTTAGCGTATACGCAATCCAGCACCGGCAGTGTGCGCGGCACCGTCCGCGATCAAAGCGATGCGGTAGTTCCAACCGCCGCCGTCACGCTGACCAACACCGCGACGAATGTGGTCTCCAAGGGCACCACAAACGAAGTCGGATTTTTCGTATTTCCGGTGGTAACACCCGGCCAGTATCGAATTACGGTAGACGTGCCCGGCATGCAGAAGTACGAAGCCACATTGACCGTGCAGGTGCAGCAATCGACTACCGCCGACGCCGTGATGAGAGTGTCGTCGGAGGCCGTGACGGTCTCGGTCAAAGACATCACGCCCGTCACGGTCACCGACACAATGTCACTCGGGCACGTGCTGGATCGCCGCGGCATCGAGCAATTGCCGATCAATGGACGGAATATCACAAATCTGCTGGTGACGGTTCCGGGCCTCGACACCGCGCAGATCCGATCGTATGGCGTTCGCCAGGGTGCGCACGACACGATCCTCGATGGAGCCGCGCTCTCCGATCCGGTAGACGGCGAGGGCTTGAACATACGGCCGCCCGGCCTGGACACGATCCAGGAATTCCTGGTCGAAAACAACGCACCCTCGGCGAAGTTCAGCCGGCCGACCAGCATCATCCTGACCACCAGGAGCGGCACGAATCAATGGCACGGCTCGCTCTTTGAGACCCTGCGCAATAATGCGTTCGGCAAGGCGCGCGCGAAAACCGATTTGGGCGCGCTGCCCACTTTGATTCGCAACGAGTACGGCGGCACCATCGGCGGTCCGGTGATCATCCCCAAACTCTACAACGGCAAGAATCGGACCTTCTGGTTTTTCTCCTATGAAGGTTTCAGCAGCCGCAGTCCGGCTTCCGCTTCGGGCGTAGTGCCTACGCTCGAGCAGCGCAAGGGCGATTTCAGCCAGACGCGCGATTCGCAAGGGCGCTTGCAGGTGATCTACGATCCGTTTTCGACAGACTCCACTACCTGGGCGCGAACACCTTTTCCGAATAACGTGATTCCCAGCGACAGGCAGAGTCCGCTTTCCAAATACATCTTTGCCCAGATTCCGCTGCCCACCTTCCCCGACCGGAATCCTCTTCTGCAGTCCAACTGGTTCGGCCCGGGGAAAAGTAATACGAACCAGGAAACCATCACGACCCGGTTCGATCACAGCTTCACCGACCGGGATAAGTTCTACGCCCGCTACACGCAGGGCAATCAGACGCGGGCCGCTTATAGCAGCGGCACCATTCCTCTCCTCGACGGCGTTGCCAACTACACCGTTCGGCCCGGAAACCAACCATAGCCTGGCGCTCAACTGGGTGAAGACCTTCTCGCCGACCCTGGTCAATGAGCTTCTGGTGAGCGGCTCGCGAGAGTACGCCGACATTTTGTCCGGCGACCCGAGCGTCTACTATGCCGACCAGCTTGGCACTCCCAATCCGCTGCACGTCACCGGTTTCCCTGTGCTGGGTAATTTCGGCATCGGGGCGACTAACTACTATCAGCCGGCCAACCGCCGCACGCGCTTCCTCACTTACTACATCCTGGAAGACAATGCCACCAAAGTGAAAGGCAAACACGAGATCCAGTTCGGCGCGCATCTTCGCCTGGACCTTTGGAATATCCTGCCGCAGCAGACACAGGCGGCCGGCAACCTGCAATTCAACACACTCGCCACCGCCCTGTGGGACGGTGCGTCGCGCACCTCACCCGCGGCTACGCCGCTGACCGGCTTTAACATGGCCAACATGTTTCTGGGCGTGGCGAATTATTCCAACAACCTCCGAAAGGGCACCTGGTATACGCGCCGGCGCGAGAACGCGCTTTACCTTCAGGACAACTACAAGGTCACTTCCCGGCTGAACCTGCGGCTCGGCCTGCGCTGGGAGTTCAGCCCGTTCATGCACGACAAGCACGATGTGGCCGTCAGCTACGACCCGAAGCAGCGCGCCTACGTACTCGGCCAGCCCCTGCAGACGCTTTACACGCTGGGCGCTACCCTGCCCTCCCTGATCAATTCACTGACCACGCTGACTGGCGCTAAGTTCATTACTTACGATCAGGCCGGCCTGCCGCAGAGCATGGTGAACGGCAACTGGAAGGACATCGGCCCCAGTCTCGGATTCTCGTATCGTGCATTCGATGGCGCCAAGTCCTTCGTGATTCGCGCCGGCTTCGCCACCAAGTTCTATCCGGAGGCGCTCTACAACTGGAACGACACGATGACCGGCAATACACCGTTCAGCGCGACCTATCAGAACAGCACGACGGACGCTACGCAGACACCCGACGGGATCGCGAATTACGCGATGCGTTCCGTGCCCACAATCATCGCCGGAAGGAACAGTACGGACGCAGTCTCGTTGAGCACGGCACGGGGGCTTACTCCCACCTCGGGCACCATTACCTACTTCAACGTCAATCAGCCGACCTCGCGCGTGCACACATGGAACTTCACGCTAGAGAAAGAGGTCTTGCCGCAGACGGTATTACGCATCGGATATGTCGGCATACACGGCACCAATGACGACGAGACTTACCCGATTGCCCAGACCACGCCAACTTATATCTGGTACGCCACCAGAGGGGTCGCGCTGCCGACCGGCAGTAATGCCGGAGTGCTGCAGAAGCCTTACGACGTCAATCCGGACGGATCGGTCGCGTCCAGCGTCTTCGGCACCGTGCAGGAACTCCGCAAGACCGGCTATTCCTGGACGAACGGGATCCAACTCGAAGTGGAGCACCGCTACCATCAGGGCTTCCAGTACCAGATTCAGTACAACATGCTCAACGCTTACCGGCTGGGCAGTGGCGGAGGCGGCACCGACGATATAGTGAACGACACCAATCAGTACCTGCCGGGAATCGTACCGAACGATGTCGCGCAGCGGCATAGGTTCCTGGACTATCAGCGAGAACCGGGAACTCCCAAGCATCGCCTGCGGTGGAACTGGATCGTCGATCTTCCCGTGGGGAATGGCAAGTGGCTCGCGAAGAGTTCTCACGGCCTTCTGGAGAAGATCATCGGCGGATGGCAGATCTCGGGAATCGGCCAGTTGCGAAGTAACTGGTTCACGCTTTCCAACAGCATGTTCCCGACGGGTAACAAACTCGAAACCTATGGCTACCAGTATCCGATCCAGGACTGCACCGGCACCTCCGCGACGCCCGGCGGAGCCACCGTCTGCACGTCCGGCTACCTGTGGTTCAACGGTTATATTCCCTCCAACCGCATCAACAGCCATACCTCCGACGGCAGGCCGAACGGCATCATGGGCGTGCCCGACAACTACAAACCGTTCTACGCACCGCTGATTCCCACTGGCTCCACCGCCCTACCCGCAAATGCGCCGGCGAACACAGATGTCAGCCAGTTCTGGGACACGAATACCGTCTGGATCCCGCTCAAGGACGGCAGCGTACAGCGCACCACGTACGCCCCCGGCATCAATCCGTTTCAGAATCAGTATCTGCCCGGCGTCATCACCTGGGGACTGGATGCGGGCCTGATCAAAAATTTCCGGCTTACGGAGAAAGTAAACCTGCGATTTAACATGGATGCGTTCAACGTGTTGAATCACCCGGGCACGCCGAACAGCGTCAGTGGAAGCAGCGGCGTGCTGAGCACCTTCGGCGCTGCCAACGGTGGGCGTGAGGTCGAGTTCACTCTTCGGCTAGGATGGTAGTCAAATGAAACGTAGACACTTCTTGATGGGATCCCTGGCTGCCGGCGCCGCTCTGCGGCCGCGGCTCGCCAGCGCGAACGATACTGTTCGCATCGCTTGTGTAGGCGTTCACGCGCAAGGCCGCGAGCACCTGCGCCGCTATGGCGCGATGCAAAACGTGGAGATCGCCGCCATCTGCGACATCGATGAATCGGTTTTGAACGCTCGTTTGGGGGAAATCGAGAAGGCGGGAAAGAAGCGTCCTGCAGGCTTCACCGATCTTCGCAAGCTGCTCGAAGACAAAACCATCGATGCCGTCTCGATTGCCACCCCGAACCACCATCACACCCTGCAGACCATCTGGGCCTGCCAGGCGGGCAAGGACGTATACGTGGAGAAGCCCTGCTCGCACGACATGTTCGAGGCGAAGCAGATTGTGGCCGCGGCACAGAAGTACAATCGCCTGGTGCAGCACGGCACCAACAGCCGTTCCAGCATTGTCCGCGAGGCCGTGAAGCACCTGCGCGAGGGCCTGATCGGCGACGTCTATATGGCGCGCGGCCTGTGCTTCAAGTGGCGCGACACGATCGGACGCAAGCCCGTCGAACCGGTGCCCGCCGGTGTGCACTACGACCTATGGCTCGGTCCGGCGCCCGAACACCCGTTCACGCAGAACCGCTTCCACTACAACTGGCACTGGTTCTGGGACTACGGCAACGGCGATATGGGCAACCAGGGGATCCACCAGGTGGACGTATCGCCGATGGGGCCTGGGCGTGAAGTACCCGACCAAGGTCAGCGCCATCGGCGGGCATTTCATGTTCGATGACGACCAGGAAACGCCCAACACGATTACCGCCACGTTCGAATTCGACGACGCGGGAAAAAAGAAAATGATGGTCTTCGAAGTGCGCCACTGGATCACCAATCACGAAGCCGGAATCGACGAGGGCAGCAAGGCGGGCAACACCGTGGGCGCAATCTTCTATGGCTCCAACGGGTACCTCTCGGTCTGGGACGAAGATCACGGCCGCTATCAGAGCTTCCTGGGCCGCGAGCAGCAGCCCGGGCCATCGGGCAGCGACATGGGGAACAACTGGGCCAACTTCATCGCCGCACTGCGCACCCGCAAGCACGAGGACCTGAACGCGCCTATCGAAGAAGGCGCCATCTCGACCACGCTGGTGCACCTGGCGAACATCTCCTACCGGCTCGGCAGGACACTGCACTTCGATGCGGCGAGCTATAGCGTCACGGGCGATGCAGCAGCCAATAAGATGTTCCGCCGGGAGTATCGCAAGCCTTTCGTAGTGCCGGAAAAAGTGTAAGTGATGAGCTCCCGTGTTTCCACGGCGGCGCTGCTTCTGGCCTTGGCGCCGGCACTCTCCGTGGGGTGGGCGCCGGATGGCTGGACGCGGATCGGACCCGGCGGCGGCGGCGCGCAATACATCCCCACGATCAGCCCGCACGATCCCAATACCGTACTGGTCCGCTGCGACATGACGGGCGCCTATCTTTCGCGGAACGGCGGCGATACGTGGGGAATGTTCAATCTGGGCGGCGCCGCGCGCTTTTTCGTCTTCGATCCGCTGGATGCGCGGACGATGTACACCGAGTCGCTGGGCCTGTGGCGCAGCAGCGATAGCGGCCAGACCTGGAACCTGTTGTATCCGGCGCCGGCCGATATAACCGCTGTCGAGACACCGTCGGATCATGCCGAAGGGCGGATCCTGACAAAGGCCGGGCGCTATCCGCACGTCGCTGCGCTGGCCATCGATCCCGCCCACTCCAAATCGCTCTACGCAGCAGTGTCGGACGGCAATGCGACGACACTCTCGATCTCCGCCGACGGCGGCAAGAGTTGGAAGGAGAGCGCGGATTTGCCGGCGGGTGTTCTGCGGCTCTACATCGATCCGGCGTCGCCGGCCGGCGACCGGACCATCACTGTAGTCACCGCAAAGTCCGTGATGGTTCGCTCGGGTGGCGCATGGAAGGAGCACCCGACTCCGGCGCAGTTCACCGACCTTTCCGCGGGATACCAGACGCCCGCCGGGCACCTGAGACTGTACGGGGTGTCGCGTGACAGTCTGCACATCTCCGACGATGGCGGCAGCACCTGGCGCAGTTCCGAGATCCAGCCCGGGGCGAAGCCGCGGCTATCCGCGATCGCTACGAGCGCGCAACATGCCGAAGTAGCGTACGCCGCTTTTGGTAATCTGGACGGCCGGCATTTTGGCGTCGCTAAGACCACCGATGCGGGCTTTCACTGGACGATGGTGTGGAAGGAAACCTCCGCCGAGCCCGCCGCCAATCTGCACGATGGCTGGATCAGCGAGCGACTCGGCAATAGCTGGGGAGGCACGCCGCTGAGTCTCGGCGTCGCACCCACCGATCCGAATATTGTCTACGCGACCGATTTGGGGCGGACGATGCGCTCTACCGACGGCGGCAAGAACTGGAGCGGCGTATATTCCAGGAAGGGATCGGACGACAGCTTCACCACATCGGGAATGGATGTGACTACGGCGTACGGCGTCCACTTCGACCCGTTCCATCGCAAGCGCCAGTTCATCACCTACACCGATATCGGATTGTTCCGCAGCGAAAATGGCGGTGAAAGCTGGATCAGCTCCACGATGGGCGTGCCGCGTCCGTGGAGGAACACGACTTATTGGGTGGAATTCGATCCGGCGGTGGAAGGGCGCATGTGGGGAGTAATGAGCGGCACTCACGATCTGCCGCGGCCGAAGATGTGGCGGCAACGCGGCGTCGCGAACTATAACGGCGGAGTGGCGATCAGCGAAGATGGTGGACGAACCTGGCGTCAGGCCAGCACCACGCTGCCCCAGACGGCCGCCACGCACATCCTGCTCGATCCCACCAGCCCGAAGGACGCGCGCGTGCTGTATATGACGGGATTCGGCAAGGGCGTTTTCAAATCCACCGACGGCGGCGCGAACTGGACCCTGAAGAACGACGGCATCGAGGGCACGGAGCCTTTCGCGTGGCGGCTGGCGAGGGATGCGCGCGGCACGCTCTACGTGGTGGTGGCGCGGCGCAGTGAAAACGGCAGCTTCGGGAATGCGGGGGATGGGGCGCTGTATCGCTCTACCGATGGCGCGGAACACTGGGAAAAGCTGCCGCTGCCGGAGGGGTTGAACGGACCCAACGGCCTCGCCATCGACCCAAAGGAACCGAATCGTCTCTATCTGGCTGCCTGGGGCCGTGAAGTGGGCAAAGAGGCGCGGGAAGGCGGCATCTTCCTCTCGACGGACGGCGGCAAGAAGTGGCGCCATGTTCTCTCCGAGGACCAGCACATCTACGATCTGACCATCGATCCACGGGACGCCAAACTGCTGTATGCCGCGGGATTCGAGTCTGCGGCGTGGCGATCTTCCGATCGCGGCGAAACCTGGAAGCGCATTGGCGGGTACGACTTCAAATGGGGCCACCGCGTGATTGCGGATCCGAACGATGCCGGAAAAATCTATGTCACCACGTTCGGCGGCAGCGTCTGGCACGGAGCGGCCGACCAGTTGAGAACGCCGGGCACAGGGAGTTGGCAGGTCCGCACCAACAACGCTCCGGTCAGGTAAGGATTTCGCCGATCTTTTTCGACGCGGTGGGGAAGCGGCCGAGATTGGCTTCCATGACGTCGTCGGCCAGGGTCAGGTAGAGATCGCCGATCGTGCCCATCACTCGCGTGTGGGAGCCGGTCTTCAGGCGGCCGGTGTGGCCGGCCACGATCATCGCGAGTCCGCTGCACTTGTGCGGATTGGCTTCGGCGTGCTCGTGCGCGTACAACAGGCAGGTGTGATCCAGCACGGTGCCATCGCCTTCGGGAATCGATTTGAGTTTTGCCAGAAGATAGGCGAACTCTTCGGCGTGCCAGCGAGTGATATCGCGGAGGACGCGCTGTCCGTCGGCACCATCGGCTCCGGGCGCTTTGCCGTCGGCATGGGTGTAGTCGTGGTGGCGCGCGGCGGTCAGACCGAGCCACGGGAAGCGGGCGAGGCCCTGACCCTTGGTCAGCATGTAGGAAGCGACGCGGGTCTGCCGGGTCACCAGCGCCTGGGCCAGAAGATCGCTCTGCAGTTTGGCGATGCGCGGCCAATCTTTCATGTCGCCGTCGTAGTCTGGCGGATCGATACGGCGGTACTCGGCGGGCAGTCCGGCGATGGCGCGCTCCATATCGCGTATGGCCGAGAGGTGCTCCTCCACGCGCACGGCATCGTCTTTGGGAACTTCCTTCTGCAGGTCCGCGGCATCCTGGCGTACGGCGTCGAGGATGCTGCGCTTGCGGGCTACCCAGCCGGCATCACGCGCGCCGAAGAGGTAATCGAAGAGCTTGTTCGGCAGCATCTGCGGCGGCAGCGGGCGATCGTACCCCGCCCAGCTCATATTGCGCTGGATGCTCTCGCCGAAGGATTCCTGCGAGACGCCGATCTGAATCGAGCTGAAGCGCGACTCGCGGCCAATTTTCGCGGCGATGGCCTGGTCGATGGAGGCTCCGCCCGCGCCGTGGCCGGTGAACGGCGTACAGGTGGTGACGCCGCTGACGGCCTTGTGGTGGCCGTTGCCGGGGCCGGAGGTATTGGCTGCCTGATTGTCCAGGCCGCTGAGAACATGGATGTCGTTGCGGAAGGGGGCCAGCGGACTGAGGCAGGGCGAGAGGTGGAAATCGAGACCGGTCTCACCGGGAATCCAATAGCGCTCGGGGATGCCGTTGCCGTTGAACCAGAAGACGAAGCGGCTCTCGATGGGTTTGGCCGCGACGCCCTCGGCGGCATACGCCGTGCCGGTGGAATTGAACATGCTGACCAGCGGCGGCAGCCCGATTTGCACCGCGGTGCCTGTCAGCGTGAGCCCCTGAAGGAATCGCCGGCGCGATACACGGAAGCGCTTAGTGATTACCTGCGACATTCGCCCCTCCTGCGATGGGGAAATCTTCGGCCCCGGGCGTTTCCCTGGCCCGCATCATTGAGATTATCATTTCCTGGAAGCGGAAGCCGGAGCGCCGGAAGTCCTCGAAGACGCGGCGGATCAGCGGCCGGTCGGCGGGCGTTTCGGTTCTGCCGGCAACGTAACGGAAATACTGCTTCACGACGCATTCCTGGCACTGCGGACTGGCGGCGAGCACGGCCCCCAGTTCTTTAGGCGAAGCGAAACTGGAATTGGGAATTCCGGCGACCTGGCCTTTGGTATCGAGATCGAGTTCCACGGTGGAAACTTTCGGCCGCGGCCCTTTGCTTTCGCCGAAAGTCTGGCCGAAGGTCAGTTTGAGCTTGTCGCGCCGCTGTCCAATGGCGTCGAACTTCTCGAAGCCGAAGCCGATGGGGTCGACCAGGGTATGGCAGCCGGCGCAGGCTTTGCTGGTGGCGTGCATCGCCATGCGGTCGCGATTCGTCATCGGCTGGGCTTCGGTGACGGGAGGCAGATTGGTGTTGACGCCCGGGAGGCGGATCGGCCACGTGCTGGCAGAGGAACTGTTCGCGAACGAAGAGTCCGCGTGCGGTGGGCGAGGTCTCATCCGGCTTGGCAGTCAGGGTAAGGAAGAGCGTCTGTCCGAGGAGTCCCGCACGTTCAGAGGTGGCGGGGAACGGGACGCGATCGAAATCGTTGGCCGGCGGCTCGACACCGTAGATACGCGCCAGGTCGCCGTTGGGGTAGCCCTCGGCGGCGGTGAAGATCCCCGTGAAATCGCGGTTGTCCCAGACCAGGCCCGAGACGAAGCGGCGCGCTTCCTGCGTCATCGCAAGGGCGGTGTCCGGCGTGAACTGCGGGAAGGCGCGGCGTTCCTTGGTGGCGGTGAGCACGCGGTCGAAGCGGAGCCATTGGGCTGACGAACTCGTCGAGCGCCTGCGTGCGCTTTGGGATCGTCGAGCATGCGGCGGGCGGCGCGGGCCACGCCATCGGGCGTGTCCAATTCGCCGCGTCCGGCAGCGGACAGCAGGGCGTCATCCGGCATGGAATCCCAGAGCGCGTAGGAGAGCCTGCTTGCGGCGGCGTAGGGTCGCGATTTGGGGTCGGTGGTGTCTTCCAGGTGGAAGAGAAAGTTAGGCGATTGCAGCATCGCTTCCACGACGATCTGGGCACCGGTGGCGAAATCGGTTTGCTTCTGAAAGAGGGCCTCGTAGCGGCTTCTTTCGGCGGCAGTGAGCGGACGGCGGAAGGCGTGGAGGCCGAAGCTCTGGATAAATGTGCGCGCGGCAGGCCGGCGAGGGCTGGCAGGTCACCGGGTTGTGCGTGTTGCCGGGCCGGAAGGCGGCGCGGGCGAGTTTCTCGGCGGCCGCGCTGTAGGCGTCTTCGAGCAGCGGCGAGAGGTTCTGCGCCATGTACTGATTCTTGAAGCCGTTGACGAAATCTTCAGGCGGGAACTGATTGGCCGGCAGGCTGCGGTCGCCCAGAAGGTCGCGCACAGTGTTGTTGTACTGGCTGTGGGTCAGGCGGCGCAGCATGATTCGAGGACGCACGGCGGCGGTACCGGAAGCCTCCGCATCGCGGTAATGCATCGCCTTGGCCAGTTCCTCGCCTTTGAGCTGGGCGAGGTAATCGATCCAGGTGCGGAGCGCGGCTTCTTCGGGACTGCCGGGTTGGATGCGCTGTCCACCGGAATGCGGGATGCGGGCGGTGGGCTTTTTGAGCAGCAGCGAATTCGCGGGGTCCTTGGGATCGACCAGCACGACCAGCGATTTTCCAAAGGCCTCGATGCGGTCGGGGGGATCGCTCTGCTCGGGAAATTGAAGGCGGGTAGCCGATGCCACGCCATCGGCATTGTGGCAACCGCGGCATCCGGCTTCTTCGAAGATGGGGTAGACGGTTTTGGAGAAAGGGGCCGGCTCGGCGGCCATCGCGATCGCCGCGGACGCACTTACAAATACCCAGATCAGCAGCCTGCTCAAAGTGGTCCTATTATATCTCCCTCGCGCGCCGGACACGATGTCCGGCCTTCACGTGTCGCCGCAAAGTGATAATGTCCTATTTGCGCAAAGTAGAAATGTCCTATTGACGCCAATCAGGCTGGGGAGGTGGCAGAAGGACAAATACTGATGACGCAAGCCGAAACGGGACCGCGTGGTGGCCCTGAAGAAGGCGAAGAAGAAGCTGATCACCCAGAAGGAGGCAGCCGAAGAGCTGGGGATCACGGAGAGGCACGTGAGACGCCTGCTACGGCAACTGAAGCGCCGTGGTGACAAGGTCGTGGCTCACGCGCTGCGCGGACTTCCGTCCAACCGCAAGATTAGTGCCGACACCGAACAGGAGGCGGTGTCGATCCTCTCGCAGTCGGTGTACCGGGGATTCGGTCCGACGCTAGCCGCGGAGTACTTGGCTAAGAAGCACGACATTGATGTGAGCCGGGAGACGGTACGGCAGTGGATGATCGGGGCCAAATTGTGGCGGGCGCGGAGACAGCGCGTGGAGAAGGTGCACGAATGGCGCCCTCGGCGGAGTCGATTTGGCGAACTGGTGCAGTGGGACACAAGCGACCACGACTGGCTGGAAGGGCGCGGGGAAGAGATCTTGCTGATCAACATGATCGATGACGCGACCAGTCGATGGTTCGCACGATTTGTGGCCAGCGATTCCACGGTGGAGAACATGAACCTGCTGGAGCGTTACACCCAGAAACACGGGCGGCCGTTGGCGTACTACACCGACAAAGCGTCGATCTTCCAAACCGCGGAGAAAACCAAACGGGACGGCAGCCGATTGGGGAAGAGCCGGGAAGAATTGCCACCGACGCAGATCGGCCGGGCATTGCAGGAGTTGGCAATCCCCTGGATAGCGGCGCACAGCCCGCAGGCGAAAGGGAGGGTGGAGCGGGGATTCTTGACGGCCCAGGACCGGCTGGTGAAGGGACTGCGGGTGGCGGGAGTGACGACTTTGGAGGGTGCCAACCACTATCTGGAGACCGAGTTTCTGCCGTGGGTCAACGCGACGCTCGCGGTGGTGCCCGCCAACCCCGACGATGCTCACCGGCCACTGGAGAAGCATCACGATTTGGCCGCGATTCTCAGTCACGTGGAGAAGCGGCGGGTGAACGCCGACTACACCTTCCCGTTGGGCGCCAAGACGTACCGGATCGCGCGCCGGGACGTCAGCGCTGGGCTCCGAGGGGCCTACATACGGGTGGAGCAACGGCGGGATGGTTCGGTTGAAGCCTGCTTTGGAGGACGGTATCTCAAGGTGGAGAGATGCGAGCAGCGGCCCAAAGTGACGCCTCCCCAGCCGGCGCAGAGAACCGCACCGCGCAAGGCGGGCCGGGGGAGCGCATGGAACCAGAACTTCGATCTAAAGAAGGGGCCGAAGGTCTGGCTGGCAGCGCAAGGCTCTGGTGCCAGGCGCGAGGAGCCGTGATGACCACAGGCACAGGGTTGCGGCGGTGGCGCGAAGGCAAAGTTCGCCCGATACCGGGAAACTCTCCGCCCGCCCAGCCGGTAAGCCGGGGTGTTTGTTCGTTGAGGAGAGTTTGCGACGATCCCTTCTCCGCCACTCCCTTGCCGCAGTTGCAAAGAACGATACTGGGCGCCCAGTATGCGTTTTGGAAGGCATGGCGGAATCTATCGGTCCGATGTGGTCGAACCACAACCAAACCCTGGGGCGGAACCGCGCCGCCTCCCGCCAGGCGGCCCCGTGCCCAGGTAGAAGAACGCGTCGGGAGGACCACGCTCTGCTCATCGTCCGCGATGAGTTCCGACCGGCTATTCCTTGATCGGGGTGCTCGCCAGCATTGCCCGTCTCCGCTTCACCGGCACGCTCAGACTACCACGCCCCCTCCCTCCGACTGGCGCAAACCGGACATTTCTACTTTGCAGAGAATAGGACATTTCTACTTTGCGTTGACATGTCCGGCCTTCACGGACAGGTTTTGTTCATTCTGAACCTGTTAGTCAGGAGTAACTCTCCATAAACCGGACAAACGTGTCCGGTTGTGTATTTCTGCCCGTGAAAAACAGAGATAAGACTGCCCATCCTGTTTTCAGATTAAGGCATGGATGGTGTGGCTTTGAAAGCCGCGAGGGGGACAACAGACCGAAGGTTCTGCAGCGATTGAAGTTGCAGGAATGAGATATCTTTTTTGTTGGTGTGATCGCATGGTAAGCGGCGTCTCGAAATAGACAACCTCCCAGATCTCTAGTAGACTACCTCCTAGAATGTCGGGAAAGCTTCAGCTATTACCGGGCACCTTGGAGATGCTGGTGCTTCAGACCCTCGTTTTCGGGCCTCGCCATGGGCATGGAATCGCCACGACCATCCAACGTACTTCCGAGGAGCTGCTATTGGTCGACCACGGCTCTCTGTATCCCGCGCTGCAGCGCCTTGAGAGAGAAGGATTGATCATTTCCGAGTGGGGCACATCCGAGCACAACCGCCGCGCACGCTTTTACCGGCTGACCCGGAGCGGCCGCAAGAAGCTGGTCGAACACACCAGCCGGTGGGAGAGCGTTGTCCGCGCCGTGACAGGAGTATTGCGATCGCCGCGGGAGGAAGCATGAGCAGTCGCCAGGATGATTACGACGAGGAAATCCGCGAGCACATTGAAATCGAGACGCGCGAGAACATAGCCCGCGGAATGCCGCCAGATGACGCACGGCGCGCGGCGATTCGCGCGTTCGGCAACACTGCCGTGGTCCGGCAGCGACTGTGGGAGGGCGGTCCCCTCTGCTGGCTGGACACGCTGCTCCAAGACATCCAATACGGTTTGCGCCTCCTTCGGCAAAGTCCGCTCCTGTCCGGCTCGATCGTACTGACGCTGACCCTTGGCATCGGCATGAACACCGGGGTGTTCACAGTTCTGAACGGAATGATGCTCCGCTCCCGTGTCGAGAAAGACCCGGACACCTTCGCCCACGTTGCCGTCCAATACACGGGCGAGGTCGGCCCAACTGTGCTGGATTGGGGAGTATCAACCGCTGATTTCCGCGGGTACCAGACCCGAATCCACACCCTGGACAGCCTCGCTGCATGGGGAATCGCCAGAAGCACAATCGGAGCGGATGATCCGGCTCAATGGCTGATCATGCCGGTCACTTGCAACTTCTTCTCCCTTTACGGTCTGGAGCGGCCCAGGCTTGGCCGGCTCTTTCGTCCGGAAGAGTGCGAGAAGCCTGGTCGCGAGGCGGTGGTAATTCTGAGCGAGGAACTTTGGCGCAGTCGATTTCAGGCCGATCCCCACATCCTTGGCCGAGAGATCAGGTTGAATCGCCAGCCGTTCACCATAGTGGGGATCGCGCCTGACCGTTTCTCGGGTCGATTGCGTGGGCCTGGAGTGTGGGTTCCCTACACCATGGGGCCCGCGTTTTTTGGTGGCCGGGATTTCTTCCACGACGATTCCATACCATGGCTTACTTTGGAAGGACGCCTGAAGCCGGACCAGACTCGTGCCGGCGCGCAGGCAGAGTTCGCCGCAATCGCGCGCCAACAAGATCGCATACGGCCAGGCCGTAAGGCGACTATCTTCGTAACCAACGGTTCCTTGGTTCAGGAGCCCGCGTTGCGCGTACAGCTGCTCTGGATTGCGCCTCTCATCATGGGTGCCCTGACCCTAGTGTTGCTGCTCGCCTGCACCAATGTGACCATGCTGCTGCTTTCCCGGGCTGCCGCGAGGCAACGGGAAATCGCCATCCGCCTCTCGCTTGGCGCAGGACGGAAGCGCCTGCTACGCATGCTGTTGACGGAAAGTCTCATCCTCGCCTGCGTATCCGGCGCCATCAGCGTTTGGATTGCCACCAGGGTACCCGGCGCGATGAGCAAACTGATCCCAGGCATGCCGTATTATCCGCTGGAGCCCGATATGCTGGTGTTCGCCTACCTTGCTGGAATCACGCTGATTGCCGGAACGATTGCCGGAGTGGCTCCGGCCGCCGAATCGCTAAGAGTCGATCTGGCCTCGGCGGTAAAGGGACAGGAAGGCCTATTGGGTAGTCGCCATAGCCGTCCCCGCGGTTTCCTCGTGGGCGCACAGGTGGCCATGAGCTCGATCCTGCTAGTGGCGGCCGGCCTGTTCATGTACGCGCAATTCAACACGTTCCGTGCGGGTCCGGGCTTCGAGACGCGCCGGATTCTGATCTTCTCGGCACGTCCACCAATGCCGCCGTATACAGCCAGTTCAGCAGCGGCCTTCTATAGCGAGCTCGAACGGCGTTTGCCGGACGTTCCCGGTATCCACTCGGTCTGCTTCGCCAGCGCACCGCCATTCTCGAGTGACGAACGCGGCGGCCCGACGGAAGAAATTCGTCTGTTGGGGCAGCCCAAGGGCGCTGGCATGAAGGCGTTGACCAGCACTGTCTCGGCGAAGTTTTTTGCGACGCTGGGAATTCCGATTGTTCATGGTCATGGCTTCGTTGACGGCGACATCCCTCGGAAAGGTGCGACTTCTCCGATCGTGGTGTCGGAGGCCTTTGCAAGGACATTTTGGCAAGTGAAGGATCCGCTCGGCGAAATTGTCCAGGATAGCGATGGCAACCCACTGGAGATCGTCGGCGTGGCGCGGGATGTTAAATCGCAGCGCCTCGGTGTCCCGGACGGCCCGTTCGTATACCGGGTCCGCGAACCGCAGGCATTCGGCGACGCGATCCTGATCCGATTCTATGGCGATGCTGCTCCCATCCAATCAGCGGTTCGAAATCTGCTCCGCGATATGAATCACGACATGCTGCCGCGCATCGAAACGCTACAGTCGTCGTTGGATACCTTCCTGGACAGTTTTTGGAAGCTTTTAGAAATTGTACTATTCCTGGGCGTGGTAGCGATCGGACTCGCCGTGATCGGAATTTATGGTGTGGTTGCATTCTCGGTGAGCCGGCGGAGACGGGAGATGGGAATCCGGGT
The DNA here is from genome assembly GCA_963792055.1 of uncultured Solibacteraceae bacterium. Lineage (GTDB taxonomy): Bacteria > Acidobacteriota > Terriglobia > Bryobacterales > Bryobacteraceae > Solibacter. Next base: position 94,417 of record CAWBUV010000006.1, read on the forward strand.
CGCATTGGGTGCAACCCGTCGGGACATTGTGGTTTCGGTGATCGCGTCTGGCATGCGCCCGGTCTTGTTTGGGCTGTTCTCCGGTGCGTTTGCCTCAATCATTGGTGCAGCGGTATTAGAGCAGGCCCTTCGAGTCACGCCCTTTACCATTGAAGTGAAAAACCCTGTGCCCTACCTGATAGTCGCGTTCCTGCTGGTGACAGCGGCTCTGCTCGCGATGCTTGGCCCAGCACTCCGGGCAGCGAGATCCGAACCGTTGTCGGCGCTGCGACAGGAATAATGCAAATCACTCGGACGGGTGAGCTGCCAAACCTCGGTGCCGGGCGTCTCCGACGCGCAGTTGATTTCGATCTGGAACTTGGCATAATCGTTTTGAACCGCCGGTCCCGAATCCGAGTCACACTTCGGCGACTGTCTCTGCAGAGCCTAAACGATGAAGAGGTGCAGTGTGAAGCGCAAATCATGGCTGGTGTACACTCGCGGTATGAAACTGGGACTGCTGTTGCTGCAACTGGGCGTGCTGGCGTCGGCACAGGATTTCGATCTGCTGATTCGCGGCGGGCGCATTGTGGATGGCACCGGCAATCCGGCGTACTACGGCGACGTGGCGATCCGGCAGGGGAAGATCGTGGCGATGGGGCGGCTTGCCGGGGCGACCGCGGCGCGTACGATCGACGCGACCGGCCTGACCGTGGCGCCGGGCTTCATCGACATCCACAACCACTCCGATTACAGCATCGTGCAGGACGGCAATGCGCAGAGCATGATCCGCCAGGGCGTCACCTCGATGATTTTTGGCGAGGGCGGCTCGGCGGCGCCCAGCAAACGCTGGAAGGATTTCGACGCTTACTTCGCGCAGCTGATGAAGCAGGGGATTTCCACCAATATCGGCACCTACGTGGGGTCGAGCGAGATCTGGACATACGGTGCACGGCAGAAAGCGCGGGCCGCCCACGGCGGCAGAACTGGACAGCATGCGCGCGCTGGTTCGAGAGGCCATGGAGCAGGGCGCGCTGGGCGTGGCGAGTTCGCTTGAGCGGACCGCCGGGCTCGTGGATCGATACCGATACGCTGGTGGCGATGTGCGAAGTGGCGTCGCGCTACGGCGGCATCTACTCCACCCACATGCGGACGGAAGGCCGCGGGGTGTTCGAATCGGTGGCGGAGGCCATCGAGATCGGGCGGCGCGCGCAACGTGCCGGTGGACATCATTCACCTGAAGATCGCCGAGCACAAGATGTGGGGCCAGATGCCGGAGCTGACGGCCACCATCGCGCAGCGCGCGCGCGCGGGCAGGACGTGCAGGCCAACGTCTATCCCTATCGCGCCGGCCAGAACAATCTTGTCCAGCATCATCCCGCCATGGGCGCACGAGGGCGGCGCGCAGGCGATGATCGGGCGGCTGCAGGATCCGGCGCTGCGGCCGCGGCTGGAAAACGAAATCAACCACGGCATCCCCGGCACCAACTGGTACGACCACTACACGGCGACCGGCGGCTGGGACGGCATGCTGCTGGTTTCGCTCTCCAATCCGAAGTACAAGCAGTTCGAAGGCAAGCGCATGAGCGAGGTGATTCGCGCGATGGGCAAGCCGGGCATCGACGTGCTGTTCGAACTGCTGATCAACAACAGCGGCTCGGTGCCCGACCGTCTATTTCCACCACTCCGAAGACGACATGCGGTACGCGCTGAAGCAGCCGTGGGTCTCGATCGGCTCGGACGGCACGGCGGTGACCACGGAAGGGCCGCTGGCGGCCGGGCAATCCGCATCCGCGCTACTTCGGCACCTTTCCGCGCGTGCTGGGCCGCTACGTGCGCGACGAGAAGGTGATCACGCTGGAAGAGGCCATTCGCAAGATGACCTCCGCCAACGCCGCCAAGGTGCGCCAGTACGATCGCGGCCTGCTGCGGCCCGGCATGGCGGCGGACGTCACCGTATTCAACGCGGCCACCATCATCGACAACGCCACTTACGAGAAGCCGCATCAGTACGCGACCGGCGTGGAGTACGTGATGGTCAACGGCAAGATGGTGCTGGAACACGGCCGGCACACCGGCGCGCGGCCCGGCGCGATTCTGTACGGGCCGGGGAAGAAGCTGTGACGTTGAAACCGGCGTCCTGCCGCCGTATACTGAGCCAAGCGGCTCTAGGTAGTCCGGATGCAAAGATCATTTCTCATGGTATGGATTGCCACATTCGCCGCTTTTGCCGCGACCGACCGCGAGGCCGCCGAGTGGGTGATTCGCAAGGGTGGGCACGTGATGGTCAACGGCAGCCGCCAGCCCATCGCGCTGCTGGCCGAGTTGCCCGCGGGAACGATCCGCGTCACCGGCGTAGATCTCACGGCACCGTGCTGGAGCCGAAAGATCTGCAGAACCTGAACGGCATGCAGCACGTCCGAGAACTCTACCTTCCAGGCTCGGCCTTCACTCCCGGCGCGGGCAGCAAACTGGAGGGCAATGCGGAATTGAAGGTGATCGCAGGGATGAAGGATTTGGAGCGGCTTCAGTTCTCCCTGCATTTCCTTCCCTATTTCAACGTCACCGATGCCGGCTTCGCCACCTTCAGCGGCCTGACCAATCTCAAGGAGCTTCGCTGCGAACAGTGCAAAATGGACAAACGCGGTCTGGATCCGTTCGTCAACCTGGAATCGCTCGACATGAGCTACTCCACCTTCAGCAACAATGCCATGGCCGGGCTGGAGAACATGCGCAACCTCCGGCGCCTTTACCTGCGCGACACCAGTGTCACCGACGAAGGACTCAAGCACCTCGCCGGACTCACCAAACTCGAAGAGCTGGATCTCTACGGCGTGAAGGTGACGGACCGCGGCATCGCTTATCTTGAAGGACCTGAAGGAACTGCGCAAGCTGATCCTTCTGGGTGCACCCATCACGCGATGAAAGCATCCCTGTGATTGCCGGCATGACGCATCTGCGCGAGTTGAACCTCTACCGGAGCCGGGTGACAAATTCCGGAATCTCGCCGGCTGGCGGCACTACACGAGTTGAGCGCGGTAGACCTGCGGTACAGCCGTGTGACATCGGGCGGCGTGGATACGCTGCGCGCGGCAGTTCCTGCCTGTGAAATCGAATTCGTCGGTGCGGCACCTGCGCGGACCAATGCGAAAGCGGCGAGGCCCGCGGTAGCGGCGACAAGGCGCTGGCAGCATGGATTTCCTCGCTGGGCGGCAAGGCGGTGTTCGCGGCGGCAAGCTGCGGGAGGTGTCGCTGGCCAGCGCTGCGCATCGGCGACTCGCAGATTGGCTGCTCTGGCGGCGCCGTGGCAATCGAGAAGTTGGATCTGGAAGCCACCGAAGTGGGCGATCTCGGGCTGCAGCAACTCGCACGGCTGCAAAATCTGCGGCAGCTGAACATTGGCTACACCACCGTGTCCGATGCCGGCCTGGCGCATCTGGCGGCGCTCACCGGTTTGCGCGCGCTGCGGCTGAGCGGGACACAGGTGACCGGGTCCGGCTTCGCGCAGCTTGTCCGCGCTGAAGTCGTTGAGTGAACTCGATCTCACGAGTTGCCCCATCAACGACGAAGGCGCTACGGAGATCGCGGGGCTCGCCGGGGTGGAACGGCTATCGCTGAGCGGCTCGGATATTTCCAATGCCGCGCTGTCGTCGCTGGCCAAGCTGCCCGCCTTGAAGGCGCTGAACGTGGGCAGCACGGATATTTCCGACGCTGGATTGCGTGTGCTCGGGACGATGACCAATTTGCGCGAGCTCGGCCTCAATTACGGACGGTTCACCGACCAGGGTCTGGAAGCGCTGCGTCCGCTCACGAATCTGAAAGTCTGGATGTGGTGCGGACGCGCACGGCCGCCGCGGGGCTGGCCGCGATCGCGTCGCTGCGCGGTTTGGAACGGTTGAATCTGGATTACACGACGGTGGATGCCAAGAGCTTCGCTCTGCTTCAAGGCATGCCGCAGCTTCGCGAACTCAGTCTGGATTCCGCCGATATCGGCGATGAATCGATTCCCGTGCTGGCGGGTATGCCGAATCTGCGGAAGGTCAATTTGTATCACACGACGTTCACGGAAAACGGCATCAAGCGGTTGAAGGAGAAGACTGCCGAAGTGCCAGTTGATTTGGGATCGCGATTCCGCGCGGCCCAATCGCAGGAAAACATAATGCGATGAAGAAGGGATTTGGTCGGCTCGACGCAGTGTCCCGCGCTTCTTACGGTCGCGGCTCGGATTGGGGCGGTGCGGCTTGCGCGTGCGGTGCCGTTTGGGATGGTGGGGGGTGGCGGTTTTGGTCGTCTGGCCGCGTGGGCCGCGGTGGATGCCGGTTGGATTGAAAGGGCGGGCGGCACGGTGACGCGGGATGGCGCCGGGCAGCCGGTGGCGGTGGATCTGCGGGCGAGTTGGGCTACCGATTCGGACATGCCGCTGCTGGTGCAGATGAAAGAGCTGAAGCGGCTCGACCTTTCGCTCACACGAATTTCCGACCGGGGACTGCGCAGCTCTGAAGACGGCGGGGCGATCGAGGAGTTGAACTCTCAATTTCGCGGAGCAGATTACAGACGATGGCGCCGCCACGGTGAAGGGCTGGAAACACCTCCGGCGCCTGAATCTGCGAGGCACGAAGATCACCGATGCCACATTGGAATTCCTATCCGGGGTGCCGTCGCTGGAATGGCTGGACATCGGCTGGGCGCAGATCACCGATACGGGTCTGGGACCATCTGGCTGCGCTCACGAACCTTCGCCACCTGGCGATGGGCGGCAACAAGCTCACCGACACGTCGCTCGAATTTCTGCGCCAGACTCCGCAGCTCGAGTACCTGGATCTGGGCGGGACACAGCGCACGGACTCAGGCCTGTGGACGCTGCAGTTGACCGACGCCGGCATGCAGTCCGTCGCGGCGGTAACGGAGTTGCGCGAACTTCAGCCTGGCGGGAACGCCGGTCACGGGCCGCGGGATTGAAGTTGCTGGCTTCGCTCGACAAGCTGGAGCGGCTGAACCTGCAGGGGTGCCGCAAGTTGAAGGACGATGCCGCGACGGTTCTGGCCGGCTTCAAGCACCTTCGGATGCTGGACCTGAAGGAAAGCAGTCTCGAGACGGAGTCCGTAAAACGAATCCGCGAAGCATTGCCTGGCTGCGAGATCCTATACTGAGCACGATCCGACGGCCCTTCAAGAATCACTGTTACAGTAGTTGCTGATCATGGGGATCACCGCACCAGCACTGGCTACTCTTGTGGGAATCCTGGGCGCCGTGCTCGGGATCTGGCTGACCGGATTGCGCCAGCGGGCGCGCACAGTGGTGCCTTTCAGCGCGGGAGTCCTGCTGGGGGTGGCGCTGTTCGGACTGGTGCCGGAACTGGCGAGCGAAATGGGGTGGCGGGTAACGGTGCTTCTGTTTGCGGTGGGCTATGGCGTGCTGCTGCTGGTGAATCGATTTGTTTACCGGGTCTGCCCGACCTGCGCGCACGATCATGACCACAATGCCTGTTCCACCGAACTGCACGGGTTCGCGGCGCCGCTGATTATCGCCGCGGCGGTGCACAGTTTCCTCGACGGGTGGAGTGTGGCGACGGTACAACTGACGGTGCCGCTGGGGCTGCGGGTCGCGGTGCCGCTGGCGGTGGCGCTGCACAAACTACCGGAAGGGATTGCGTTGGGCGGAATTCTGCGGGCCTCGGTGAAGTCGCGAAAAGTGGCGATGGGTTGGGCGGTGCTGGCGGAAGGCGCGACTTTGGGGGGCGGCGGGCTGGGGCTGGCGATGGGACCGCACCTGGGCTCAGAGTGGATCACTTACCCGATGGGGATCGCGGCGGGGTGGTTGTTCTACCTGGGATACCATGCGGTGCACGAGGAGTGGAAGCGGCGCGGCGCGCGGCCGGCATTTGTGTCGGCAACGGTAGGCGTGGCGGGGGCCGCGGTGATTCAGCGGGGAGCGGAGGCGCTTTTCCGGTAGCAGCGAGCAACCCACTGCGCGACCGGCTCCCAGGCCTGGCACCTCCTTCAAGACTCTCAGCCCGCCGTCAAACCCTGGCCCTCCGTGCATTGGTACGAGCCCGCACGCACGTTCTTGAATTCCTGTACGGCGCCGCTGGGCCACTCGATGACCAGACGGCTGACCGCATCGCGTTTGCCCAGCCCGAACGTCAGCGTCAGTTCGGATTGCGAGAGATAGCTCGACCCGGATTTCACCCGCCGCGATTGCGTGCCATCGGGGTCGAAGACGCGGGCGACGCGCCGATGGCATCGCGATTCGACTTGGTTCCGGTCAGGCGCAGCCGCAGCCCGCGGTTCCCGGACAGCTGCTCGTTGCGATAGAGGTACGCCGGCGCCCTGGTTGGTGGTGAGCAGCAGGTCCAGGCGAACCATCGCGGTCGAAATCGCCGTACGCCAGGCCGCGCGCCACTTTGGGCGATGCGAAGGCGGCGCCGGCCTGCGCGGCGACATCGCGAAACCCTCCCTTGCCATCGTTGAGAAACAGGTGCGGCGGCTGCGCGTATCCGACGTTGCCGTGAATCCGGCGCACCGTCTCATCGATGTGACCGTTGACCGCCACCAGATCGAGCCGCCCGTCCAGATCGATATCCAGGAACGCGCAGCCGAAGCCCAGGCTGGCGCGCGACGCCTGGCCGACTCCGCGCAGCCTGCGCCGCATCCTTGTAGATGCCGTCGCGGCCGGGACGGTACAGCGCCATCATCTCGTTGTCGAAGTTGGTGATGGCGATGCCCTCCGCGCCGGAGTTGTCGAAATCGGCGGCGTCCACGCCCATGCCGGCGCGCGCCTTGCCGTCCTCGCTGAAGGCCACTCCCGGCGCGCACGCCGACATCTTCGAAAGTACCGTTTCGCAGGTTGCGGTACAGCTTGTTTGGCTGCGTGTCGTTGGCGATCAGCAGGTCCGGCCAGCCGTCGCGGTCGTAATCCAGCAGGGCGACGCCGAGCGATTTCGACGTGCTGTCGAAGATCCCGCTCTTCGCCGTGACATCTTCAAACGTCCCGTTGCCGCGATTGCGGAAGAGCCAGCAGGTTTCGCCGTGATACGCCTCGGGCGTGCAGTAGGACTTGCGCTTGCCGTCCACGCTGCAGAACACATCGTGCGCCGCCGACCACTTGACGTAGTTGCAGACCAGCAGGTCCAGCAGGCCGTCGCGATCGAAATCGAACCAGATCGCCGACGTGCTGAAGGCGCTGCGGCCGCCCAGTCCGGCCTTCTCGGTGACATCGATGAAGCGGCCGCGGCCGTTGTTCTGGAAGAGCCGGTTCTGGCCCACCGCGGTGACCAGCAGGTCCGGGAAGCCGTCGTTGTTGTAATCGCCGATCGCCACACCCATGCCGTACATTTCCACCGCCAGTCCGGCGCGCTCGGTGACATCGGTGAAGGTGCCGTTGCGGTTGTTGCGGTAGAGGCGCATGGTGGTGCGCTCGCGGCGATGGCCGGGCCAGTCCATGCCGTTGACCAGCAGAATGTCCAGCCAGCCATCGGCATCGTAGTCGAAGAACGCGCAGCCGGGGCCCATGGTCTCGGGCAGATACTTGGCGCCGAATGCGCCGCTGTTGTGCCGGAACTGGATGCCGGCGGCGGCGGTGACATCGGTCAGGCGGAAGTCCAGGCCAGGCGGGTTGGCGGCCAGCGCCCTCGCCGCGGGGCTTCCCAGAATGCGCCCACCCAGGAACGCGCTGCCAATGAACGTCCGGCGAGTCACGCGATACTCACCAGCCCCTGGCGGATCGCGTAGACCACCAGTTCGGCGGTGTTATGTATGCCCAGGGTCTGCATGATATTGGCGCGGTGCACCGCCACCGTATTCGCGCTCAGGCCAAGCACGGCCGCGATCTCTTTGTTGGATTTGCCGTGCACGATCAACTGCAGGACTTCGAGTTCGCGCGTGGTCAACTGGGAGCGATTCGCCGGCCGGGGGATCCTCGAGCGATCCCAGCCGCGGGTCCAGCACCTGCTTGCCGGCCGCCACCTGTTTGACGGCGGTCACCATTTCCAGGTCCATGGCGTTCTTCAGAAGGTAGCCGCGCGCGCCCGCCTCCAGGCAGGTGCGGACATACGACGCCTCGGCGTGCATGCTGAGGATCAGGATGGCCGTCTCCGGCGCGGTCCGCAGAATGTGGCGCGCGGCGACGGCGCCGTTCATGCTGGGCATGGCGAAATCCATGACCACCACGCTGCGGCCGGAGTTCGGCGGCCAGTTGCACCGCCTGGTGGCCGTCTTCGGCTTCGCCGACCACCGTGATCACCGGGTCGTCTTCCAGCATGCGGCGGAAGCCGCGGCGCACCAGGCTGTGATCGTCCACCAGCAGCACGGTAATGCGCGGTTCAGTCATGGGTCTCCTGCGCAGTGGCGGGCACCGTGAGCCGGACCAGCGCGCCGCCGGAGCTCGGATTCTCGAGATCCAGCAGGCCGTTCACCAGCCCGGCGCGTTCGCGCATGGAAACCAGGCCCATCCCGTAAGTGTGGGAGCTTCCGAAGCCGACGCCGTCATCTTCCACTTCGAGCACCACCGCCTCCGGAAGGTAGCGCAGCCGGACCGCCGCCCGGTTGGATTGCGAGTGCCTGGCGATGTTGTTCAGCGCTTCCTGCATGACGCGGTAGAGGTGGATCGGCAACGCCGCGGTCCAGTTCGCGCGGCGGCCCGGCCTTCTCGTAGCGTACCTCGATCCCGGTCTGTTTCTCGAAGCCGGGCAGATACTGATCCAGCGCGCCTTCGAAGCCGATTTCGTCCAGGATTACCGGGTGCAGCGCGTGCGAGAGCGTGCGCACTTTTTCGAGCGTGGACTGCACGATCTCCTGCACCTCGCGCAGGTCGCGCACGAAGCGAATCGGCAGGGTCGGACGCGCCGGCCGGCGCGCTGCAGCATGGTTCCGACGGCGGTGAGGATCTGGCCGAAATCGTCATGCAGGTCGCGCGAGATGGAGCGGAAGGTATTTTCCTGCATGGCGATCAATTGCTGCGCCAGTTCGCTGCGGCGGGCCGAAAGCGTGGCCACTTCCTGAAACAGGCGGCGGTTGTAATGCACCAGGTAGAGGCTGGTGAGCAGGATCAACACCAGCATCGCCGCCACGAACAGGTAGACGTTGCGCTCCACTCCCGCATACACGCCGCGAATGCGGGCCCCGGCCTGCTGCTCGATTTCGTTGTTCTGCACCAGCAGCCGCGCCACCGCGGTGCTCAGCGCTTCCTGGCGTGCCTGCAGCGAAAGGCGGATCAGCGTGCGGGCCTCGCTCTCCTGGCCGCTCTGGGCGAGCGCGAAGATGCGGTCGAGCGCGTCCCAGAACTGGCGCAGCGAGTCGCTCAGGTACTTGCGCTGTTCGGCATCGCGATCCAGCGGGCGACGCCTGTGCTTCGCGCGCCAGGGCGTCTTCCAGATCCGTACGCATACGCCGGAACTGCGCCTGCCACGCGGTGAGCGGATACGGCTCGCTGCCGTCCAGCATGTCGCGCATCGCCAGGCCGAGCGAATTCAGGTTGTTCTGAATGCGCAGCAGGAGCAGCGAATCGGCGCGATTGCGGTCGATGATGCCGCCCTGCAGGTGCTCCAGGCCGCGCAGCTGCATCACCGTGTAGCCCGAATAGAGGGCTACAGCCGATAGCGTGATGGCGAGCCCCGCCAGCAAACGGAATGTGGGCGATCTTCCCTGGGACATTCCGCTCTTCCGAAGGGAAGGCTAACACGGTTGGCAGGGGACTGTCACAGCCGCGGGGCTACTCAAGATGCTTCACCAGGGGCTGCGGGGGCGTGCCGGACTGATCGCCGGTCAACCAGTCCAGGCGCTCCTTCACTTCATCCGGGCGGGCCTGGCCCAGAATGCGCGCCACAATGCGGCCCCCGGCATCCAAAAACGCAGTTGCCGGCGCTGCGTTTCCCATCTTGAGTTTGTCGAGATCGTCCGCGGTGGCGCCGTACCATACCGGGAAGGTCACCTTGTGTTCCAGCAGAAATGCCGGGATCCGCGACTTGGTTTTGGCCTCGTCCAGGGATGCGCCAATGAACAATACTCCGCGTGCGGCATACTGCTTTTCCATCTCCACCAGCATCGGCATTTCGGCATTGCACGGGCCGCACCAGGTCGCCCAGAAGTTGAGCACCACAGGTTTCCCGCGCAGATCGCGCAAACGGACCTTCTGGCCGTGGGCATCCTGCAGCACGAGGTCGGCTTTCGGAGCATCGGCGCACAGGGCCAGCGCCGCGAGCAATGTGGTCAGGGCGGCCAGGCGCATCACTTCTCCGTATGCCCCTTGGAAGGCAGCCGGTAGCTGTAGCTCAGCAGCCAGACGTAATCGGCGAATGCGGCGTCGCCATGCGTGCCGAGAATTTTATCCGGAACGCTCCGCGTGCGATTGCGGTAGACGGCCTTTCCGATACTGGCCTCGATCATATTGTTGCCGCGAGCGTAGATGAAACCCGGCTCCGCGGAGATAGCGAAACCGGGGCGCCGGAAGCCGAGATCGTTTCCGATCAGATTGGCGGCCGGCACGCCTTCCATCCGTGGACCGAACTTCAACGCAAGGCCTTTGATCGCCGGGATGGGGCGCGACACACCGGCTTGCAGCAGGTATTGATCCTGAATTGCGTTATAGGCGGTCAGCGGCTGGCTGAGGGCATTGGCATTGCGCAGAACATTATTCGTTCCGCCCTGCGTGGCCACATAGCTGCCGTTGGTGTAAACCGTCGTGCTGCTGCCCAGTACCCGAAACGCCTGCCACTGGAAGATCATGCCCCAGCCCCCGCTGCCGGGTTGGATGGAATAGTCCACCGTGGTCAGTGTCGGCGCGGTCGCGGTGGCCGACGTCAGCAGGTTATTCTGCACGTTGTCCTTGCCGGTGGGCGCCTGCACACCCAGACCGATGCTGATGTTGCCGCGCTTGGCGTGACGCGGATTCCAGAGCCAGCCCTGCGCGACGACGGCCATGTCGCCCAGTCCGGAGGAGTGGGTGGTGGAAAACGCGTTGTTGGAGCGGCGGCTGGCGAACAGGATCGGTACGGTGAGCGTCAGGCTGATCCGAGACGTCAACTGGCGCGTGACATTGATGTCCTGCAGGTTGATCTTGTTCATCACCTGAGTGCCCTGCTGCACGCGATAGGTCTGCTCCACGGAGCCCACGAAATGTTTGTAGGAGAATTGGTGCCGGTAGCCTACCGTGAGGTCCCAGTCTCCCGCCTCGAGATAGCCGCCCTGGCTTTGGGGCGACATATCGAGCGAACTCGACCGGGCCACGATACAGCCCTGCCCGCTCGCGGGCGCGGATGATAATAAGGCCAGTGCGACAGGAAGCACGGCAGCGTAGACGTGTTGATTCAGATACCGCATGGGACCCCCTCTGGGAATGTTGCGATTATGCGGCGAATCGCTTGGCCGGGCAATAATCGGAATCTACTATGCGGAGATAACTCTGCGTTACTTGGATTCGTCCAGCACTTCCACGGCATTCACGCAGGCGTAGTTGCGAACCGGAAGCAGCGAGAGATTGAGTTTTCCCTGCGCATCGGGCTCCAGTCCGTGAACGCTCCACGTCAACGCGCGGCCTGCTCCGTGCGCCTCTTTGAAAATATCGAAACCGCGGCGCAGGGCAACGCCGTTTGCCAGAATATCGAAGACCCTGCTACCCACGCCGCCGCCCGGCCGGGGTACCGGGACCGAACCAGGCCTCGGCAAAGTACAATGTCACCCCGTAGCGGCCGGGCGGCACCGGGATCACGTACCGCACATTGCCGATAGCGCTCGCCGCGAAAGAGCTCCGGATCGGCCGCGCCCTCCACCGGCTGGGTGCGCGCCACCAGTTGTCCGCCCCGCGCATAACGGTCGGGTTCCCACGCCCGCCCCTGTCTATCGATATACATCCGGTCCAGGGAGAGCATGCGAATGGGGCGCAGCCTGCCGGGCGTGCCGGGTACGATCTCGATGGCGCTGAGAAGCGGCGGATTGCTGAAGGGCTCGAACCTGAGGTGGAGCTTGCCATCGGACGCCGGAGAAATATCCTTGAAGGCGCGCACGTCGGCGGTGCTCGGGCCAACTTCGGCAATGACGTCGAATTCGTGCAGCGCCTCCTTGCCGTTGATCCAAACGTTGAAGACGCGGCTGGATTCGCCGCCGCCGGCCACATTGTTCTCTCCGTACAGCGTCTCCGCGAAATGCAGCCGGAGCTCGTAAGTTCCGGGCGCGAGCGGGATGTCGTAGCTGAAGGTGCCTTCGCGCCGGCTCTGGTAGATTTTGGGCTCGCGCGTGCCGAAGATCGGATGGTCGCGGGACTCAAATACCGTCCCGCCATGAAAATACCGGTCGCTCTGCCAGATCCTGCCCAGCCGGTCGGTATAGTCGCCGCTCTGGTGACCGGCCAGGATCCGCACCTCCAGCGGGTTGATCACCCCGGCGACCACCGGCGGCAGCACAGCGGCAGCTTCGCGGGCGTACTTTTCCGGGACTGGGACTGCGCCAGAAGCGCCACCGCGACGGCGCTGGACAGCAGCAACAGGGTGACAATCGCCGCGTTGCGCATCCGGAACCCAGGCCCGCGCATGGGGGCCGGAATGGGCGCTTCGAGCGCTACGGCAGCGGGCGCGGGTACCGTCGCCGGTACGGTCTCCGCAACCGCGGGGACGAGCGTTTCCTGCGTCACCTCGCCTTGAGCCACCAGCGTTTCCGCGCTCAGGCTCGGCAGCGGGGCGCCCGCCGGCAGAAACCGCGGCGCGTACTGGCCCGGTGGAATGTCGATGCGGATGGCGTGGTCGGCCCCGTCGGCCTCATAGTATTCGCGCAGCCGTTTGCGCAGGCGGTGCGCCTCCACGCGGACGATGGAATCGCGCTTCTGGTCGAAATCGGCGGGGCGCCCCAGGGCCTCCACCGCGATGTTGTATTCCTTGATCTGTTCGGCGGCGCCTTCGAAGTATTTGGCGCAGACGTAGGTCAGCAGGTGCGCCAGGTTGGGCGCGCGGTTGAGTATGCCGGAGGCCAGGATGGCTGTCCAGCTCATGTCGTCTCCTGCCGAAAATCGGCGGCCGCTTGCATGGTGAGATCCCCGAGACTAGTTGAAGGCAGTATACACGTCCGCGGAAGCGACGTTCAAGTCCGTTAACGCTTCGCTGGCGGCGTTACAAGTCGACACTTGCAATTGCGTTAACATTATTGAAAAACTGGAGCGTTACGCCTGACTGCCGCTATTCGATGACGATCATGGTGCTGGCGCTGGCGGAGGTGGCGCCCTGCCTGGCAGTGGCGCGGACCTCGTAGCTGCCGGACGGAATCGACTCCGCGGGATGGTCATCAGGTACGGAATCCGGCCCTGTGCGTCGGCGGCAGGCAGTTGCATCGGCACTTTCGTGAGGCTCTTGCCCGCCCTGCAGAAACTCGATTTCCACCGGCGGGTGCGGCGGAAATCGCGGCGTCCGGATACACCGTGAAGAACAGGCGAAGCACCGCATTGGGCGCCTTCTTGACCGTCAGGTCCAGGGTCGGCGTGACGCTGCCGCCCTGGAACTGGAAGGGTTCGTTCGGGTCGAGCCCCTTGGCATTCGGCGTGTAGGAGCGCATCGGAACCAGCGAGGAGATGGCCCACGCCGGGCGCCTTCGGCCGGCACGGTGAATTCCGAACGCTGCGTCCCCATCTTGCCGCTGTCGCGATCCATCACCGCGCTTTCCAGCCTGTACTTGCCCGGCGGGCAGCGCGACCGTCATCTTGTCCAGAAATTGCCCCAGCTTCAACTGGTCGGGAGTCACCTGAAAGCCGCGGTCGCGGGTCAGCTTCTGCACCACTTCGCCCTTGGCGTCCTTCACCAGGGCAGCCAGCGAGCAGTGAACGTCGAGCATGGCCTTGGCCGGCCCGGGCTTGGGCTGCAATTCGTGCAGCGGCACTTCCACCAGGACGGAGACGCTGGTGGCCTCGGCCTTCGGCTGCAGCAGCACGGCGCCGGCGCGGAATTTGACGTCGTCGGAGAGCGTTGCCGTCGGAGAGCACTTTCAGCAGCGGCACTTCGAAAGGCTGCAGGCCGCCGGCGCGCGCTTCCGGCGGCAGCGCGAAATAGCCGTTGCGCGCGTGGATCACCAGGTCCTTGCGATTGGCAGTCACCGCGATCTTGCGAAAGCTGCCGTCGTAGTTCTGAATGCCCGGGATTGAACGAGACTTCGTAGTAGCTGCTGATCTCTTCGTTGACGTGGCGCAGCGGTACGCGCAGGTCGTTGCTGTCGCCGATCAGGAAGCCGCCCGGTGGATTCGGCCAGGTCGCGGAGCGGTTCCTGCACGTTGGCGCGGCCGGAGATTTCCGCATTGTCTGAGGCCATCACTTCGTCCCTGGTGACCGCGCCCGAAGTCTTCGTCATGGTGGTCGCGCTGGCGCGGGCGGCGCCGGCCAACTGGTCGCGGGCGCCCGCGTTCTGCGAGGCCGTCATCACGCCGCGCGTATCCACCGAATAGAACGTGATGTTGTTCCGGTTCGCCGTCGCTCATCAGACTGCGGAACGGCGCGTCCAATTCCGGCGTCAGGTACATGCCCGAGGTGAAGTAGATCACCGATTTCCGGCCGGGAATCGATCGCTGGCCGTCCACCAGCGCCCGCAGCGCCGAGAGCGTGAGGCGCGAGCCCTGCGCGGCGACGCCCGCATCCAGGCGCAGCATGTCGAGCATCACCGACGCCAGCTTGGCCTGCAGTGCATCGGAACCGTTGTTGACCGGCTGGCTCGCCGTCTGGCTGGCCGCGGATAGCAGGTTGCCGGGCTGGTCGGCGCCGTTCTGGCCCGCCAGATTGCGCTTCAATTCGGTCTGGATGGCGTCGGACTCGGAGGCAAAGCCGCGGGCCGCTGATCCCTCCGGTGGCGCGCTCGATGGCCTTGGTGAGCGCCGCTTTGTCTCTGGTGAACTGCTGCAGGACGAAGAGCCGGGTATTGATCACCACCACCGCGTAGTAGACGTTGGTTCCCTGATCGCCCTTGATCAGGTCGATGGCCGCGCTGCGGGCCAGCTTGCGCTGGTCGGCTTCGGTCATCGCTTCGAAAGCCAGCGTGACCACGCGGATCTGGCGCAGCGGGTCGAGCGACGTCTTGGCGCCGCTCGGTGGCAGCGCCTCCGATCCGCTCACCAGACGGAACGAAGTGAGCGTCTGCTTGGCGCCGTTGTCGGGACCGTTAGATCTTCCGGCTTCAGGTCGGTGACCGGTTTGCCCTTCTTGTCGCGGACGATCAGGTCGAGCAGGACTTCATCGACGGTGGTCTTGACCGTGGTCCCGGTGCTCTGCTGCGCCAGCGCCGGCAATGGCGCCAGCGCGGCCGCCGCCAGCAGTGCAATCGATAGAACGCCGATGTCTCATGAACCCTCCTCGATCCCTCATCATTTCTCCAGATTTTCCAGGCGCTTGAATTCCGCCAGTTCCCGCGCCGCGTCTTCTTTTCGTCCCAGCCGCGAATAGGCGGAAGCCAGACTGAAGCGGGCCTCCGGGACTGGCCGGCGCCAGCTTGACCGCAGCTTCCAGTTCCGCCGCCGCGCGCCTGGATTCTCTTTCGCGAGCAGCACCCGGCCCAAGCGCAATGTGCGTGGAAAAATCTCCGGGACTGGCTTTGACCGCCCGCTCGCCGTACTCCAGCGCCTGATCCGAGCTCTTCCCGCTTCAGGTACATCACCGTCAGCCCGACCAGCGCCGGGACGTGATCCGGCTGCAAGTTCCACCGCCTTCCGGATTTCCTCGATGCCGCGCGCGGAATCCTGAATATTCAGGAATGCGCCGAAGCGGAAGTGCACGTTCGCCTCCTGCGGATACTGCTGCAGCAGCGCTTCGAATTTCTGCGTGGCTTCCTTGTAGTCCTTCTCCATGGCGGACGCCATGGCGTCGCCCAGTTGGAAGACCAGTTCGCGGCTTGCCTCGGGCACTTCGGAGGGCAGCCAGGGCTGGCGCAATCCGGCGATCCCGCGGCCACGGCGATGCTCCGGCAGTCTTCTTGTGCATGAGGGTCAGTTCGGTGAGCACGGTGATGGCGCGTTCGAAGCTGCCGGTCTTGGTGAGCACCAGCGCCAGATGCAGCCGGGCGGCGCGCGCCAGTTCCGGCGGCTCCTCGAACTTGAGCGTCTCCGCATGGCTCAGGCTCTCGAGCGCCGCATCGTAGCGGTGCAGCTTGTATTCGCACAGGCCGGACATGGTCCAGGCCGGCGCGCTGTCCGGTTTCAATGCCGCCAGCCGGCGAAAAGCGGGCGCGCACTCGGCGTACCGGTCCAGGTCGTAGGCGATGGATCCCAGATTCCACCAGCCTTCGTCCCAGTCCGGGTTTGAGCTTGAGGGCGCGCTGGTAGAGGGTCAGGGCCTTGTCCATTTGCCTGGCGTCGCGCGCCGCCTCGGCCTGTTGCGGAGAGGGACTGGAAGGTGGGCGGCGCAGTCTGCCCGCACAGCGAACATGCGGAAATCAGGAAAGCCGTCAGAGTACCTCGCATCTGCGTCTATGTTACGCTCGCTGCCAAAGGAAAGGGCGGGCACCTCTAGTGAGACGCCCGCCCGTGTACCACAGCCCTCCCGGCCTGTCGCCTCTTCAAACGGCGATCAGAAGTAGAACTTGATCGCCGCCTGCACGATGCGGTGACCCTGCTTCTGGGTGACGGTACCGAACAGCGGCGTGTTGACTTTGCCGGTGTTCGGGTCGAAACCCAGAGTCAGGTTGCTGCCGTTGAACGACCACAGCGGGTGGTTCAGGAAGTTGGTGGCATTGAGCCGGAGCTGCAGCTTCCTCGACTCCTTGAACTGGAAGTTCTTGAAAAGTCCCAGATCGGAATTGAAGAAGGCCGGTCCGTAGATGGCCGGGAGCACGGTCGGGCCATTCAGGCCGATGGCTGGTCGGGCATGCCGAAACAGTTCGGATTGATGAACTGGTTCTTCCCCAGCCCGCCGAGCTCGGATCGCAGGTCAGCATCGGGGCTGAGCTGGATATCGTTCGTCCCCAGCAGCGACACGTTGCTGATGTTGAAATCGGTCCCCGGGATCTTGGCGCCGTTGAGGTTCATGCCGAAGTTGCGCTGTTGTTGATGCTGAATCCCGAGAGGTTGGCGCCGCTCTGCAATTGCGTGATGCCGGAGAGCTGCCAGCCGTTGAGGAAGCCGCCGGCGATCTTGTCCTGCACCGGGTTGCCCAACTCGATGGAGTACGCCGCGTTGAAGATGTGCGTGCGGTTGGCCGGCTGCACGCCATAATTGTTGTCCAGGTTGAACTGGTCCAGGTTCGGATTCGCCGGGATTCCGAGTTCACAATCCCCATGGCCTTGCCGAAGGTGTAGTTCATGTTGATGGTGTAGCGGCCCTTCTGGCGTACCCAGGTCACCTGCAGGGCGTTGTAATTGGCGTAGCCTTGTTGGTGGCCAGGTTCAGGTCGGAGAAGCCCTTCAGCGGTCGGAAGTTGTCCGCCGTGAGGCTGTTGGGATCCACGCCGCCATTCCTGCTCGCCAGCATGGCGCCCACCGGAACCAGGTTGATGTTGCTGCCGGCTCCGCCGGTGATCTGCAGATCCTTGCTCTGATTGCCGACGTACGCGACTTCCAGCAAGCTGGACCATGGCAGGCGTTGCGAAATGGTGAAGCTGTAGCTGTCGGTGTAGGGTTGCCGGTCGTCCTTGCTGTCCACCGCCGACGGGCTGGATGCCTGGTCGGCGACATTCAGCGTGTCCAGGTTCTTGGCCAGCACGGGCACGCCGTTGACGTTGGCGCCGAGGCTACGGGAGACCACTCCGGCGGACACGTCCAAACCGGCGGTGAACTGGCCGGAATGGTAGTAGTAGCGCCCCCATCCGCCGCGCAGCACGGTCTTGCCTTTGCCGCCGATATCGTAGGCGACGCCGAAACCGCGGCTGCCAGAACAGCGCCCTCGTGGGGAATCCACCCAGCGGAACCGCCGGATTGCGTCTTGTTCCACTCGAAGCCGCAGTACTGCAACGGCGTGCAACTGGAGCTGTACTTCGAATAATCGAAGATGGAATAGCCAAAGCCCAGCCGGTCGATCCAGGGCTGGAAGTGCGTGGCGCGCAATCCGAGTTCCAGGGTCAACCGGCGGCTCACCTTCCAGGAATCCTGCACAAAGCCCTCGTAGGTGTTGTACGAGATGTCGTTGATGCGGTTGAAGTTAGTCTCCTGGTAGCTGTTCAGGGTGCCGGTGAGCAGGTCGGCGTAGGCATTGCCCAGCGAATTCGGAGTTGCCGACGTCCACCAGCGAGAATCCGTTGGTGTAGTTGTTGGCCGGCTGGGCATTGCGGATCCGTTCCCAGAAACCGCCGACTTTGATGGTGTGCGTGCCGACCACCTTGGTCACGGTGTCGCTGACGCTGGGCATGTACTTGTTGGCATAGAGACCGGCCTTCGGCCCGCCCGCTTCGAAACCGCCCGGGTTGAAGACCAGCGCGGCTTCTCCGCCGCCCCATCCGCCAAACGCCGGGATCTGGGTCACGCCGTTCTTGAACAGCCCCTTGTAGTTGTAGCCCACTGCGGTGCGGTCAACCTTGCGACGGATCCTCGAACACGTTCGGGAAGCCGATGAAGGTGTACCCGAAGACGAATTCGTTGGTCATGCTGGGGTTGAAGACGTGGGTCAGCGACGCGGAAACCGAGTCGGAACGGTTCTTGCCCTCCACCGGCGTCGGATAGGGGACCTGCCCGCCATTGCGCCACCACAGGCCCACCGGGAACAACTGCGTTTCGCGCTGCAGGTTGTAGCGCACGAACAGCTTGGTGTTGTCGCTGATGCTGTAGTCCACGCGCGACATCCACTGCGTGTTGTTCTGGTTGAAGGTCTCCGCCTGCACGTAGTTGAATCCGCCGGTGGCGTTGGGGTCGGCATTGGGCTGCGGATACAGCTTCATCAGGCTCTGCATGTTCTTGTCGATCAGGTTGGCCGGAATGATGCCGCCGGGATACTGCGCCGTGTCCTTGATCTGTCCGGGAGGGCCGCCGGAAGCCGTGATGTTTCCCAGTTTGGCGAGTTCCGCCGGCGAGAAATTGCCGCCGATCATCCCCGCCGTCGGGACGGTGGCCGCAGCAGGCCCGTGTCCAGCACCTGGTAGAAGTACTCGAAGCCCGTGAAGAAGAACAGCTTATTGCGATTCTTGTTGAATTGCGTGCCGGGGAATCAGGACCGGTCCGCCGATCGTGAAGCCGGGGTAGTAATACTTGTTCTCCGGGCGCGGCTGGCCGTTGGCGTTGAACTGCGCGTCATTGGCGTTCATCGCGTAGTTGCGGGCATACATGAACCCCGAACCGTGGAAGTCCTTGCCGCCCGACTTGGCCACCGAGGTGATGACCGCCGGTCCCTTCTGGTTCTCGGCGCTGAAGTTCGACATCTTCACCTGGAACTCGGAGATCATGTCCGAGTTCGGGTTCACCGGCGTATCGCAGTTGCAGCCGGGGTCGGAGACGTGCGCGCCGTCCGCCGTGATGTCCAGCGAGTTGCTGGGCAAGACCGTTGTAGGAGATAGGCGTTGTTCAGCGGGCTCTGGCTGCCGGCGTCGCCGTTGCCGTTGATGCCGATGGTCTCGCCGCCGTAGTTCGCCTTGTTCGAGGTGCCGTTAGAGATGCCGAAGCCCGGCATGATCTTGATGAACTCGGCGGCATTGCTGCCCGTCTGCACGTAGTTCTGGAGTTCTTTGGTGGTCAGCGTGGACGATTTCTCGCCGGAATCCACCGGCGCCAGCATGATCGGCGGTGCCCGTCACCTCCACGGTTTCGCGAGGTGGTGCCGACCTTCAAGGACATGTCCACGTTGCGCTTTTCGCCGCCGCCCAGGGAGATGCCCGTGACCTTGGAGGAGCTGAATCCCTTGGCTTCCACCGTCAGGTCGTAAGTGCCCACCGGCACCGAGGCGAAGGTGAAGTAGCCCTCGTTGTTGGTGACGGTCTCGCGCTGCGATCCCGACTGGGTATCCTTCAAGACTCACTTTGCGCCTTGGCGACCACGGCCTGTGACGGATCGGAAACGACCCCCGTCAGCGTGGCGTAAATGCCCTGCGCAGACAGGTTCGCAGCCAGCAGCAGAACGCCAACCGGCTACCAGAGCCGATCCGCCATACCCTTGCCCAAATTGCGTGTATTTCTCATTTGACCCCCACTCCCTCAGACATGGAAACTGCCACCACAAGTGCTTTGCAGGTTCCAACGTAGTATAAAAGCACTACTCCACAAAAAAAGGCTAATTTATGACGGGTTCGGGTTAACACGACCGTCGTCTTCGAACGATTAACGGGCAAGGCCTGCGGATTCGCCTCGCCGGACCGGCCTTGGACCAGATTGCCGCCTGCCATCGGCGCGACCGGTGCCGTCTATCTGCTTGCCGTGCCACAAATAGCTCTTCTGGTACTTGGCGTCGAACGCAACGCATCGCCGCGTCATCGCTCCGCGGACATCGCAACCGCTCCCGGTCCTCGCACTCTGCACGTTAACGTTGGGAAATACAACAAATGAAAGCGTTACCGCTGCGACGTTAACGATCTCCGGCCACCTTTATTGGGGCTGCACGGACAGATGCAATGCCTCGCGGTTGGTGATAGAATTCTAGTCCTGGGAGGGCTGAATCCGTTGTCGAATCGTCTGCTGGTTCGCCCTGTTGATCCGCAACCCTGACGGTGCAGAACCTGCCCGCCCAGTGCGCCCTGGATCGTGCGATTCAGCTGCACCAGGCAGGAGATCTTCCGGGCGCCATCCGGGAATACCAGGCCTGCATCGCCGCCGATCCGAACCGCGTCGAGGCGCGCTCCAACCTGGGAGCCGTCCTGGCCAAACTCGGCCGCTACCAGGAAGCCATCGAGCAATACCGGGCCGCCTTCAAGGTCGCCCCGCCCGAGGTCGCGCCGCGCCTGCGTTCAATCTGGCGCTGGCCTACTACAAATCCTTTCAGATCCCCGAAGCGGCCGCCGAGTTCGAGAGCCCTCCACCGCGCCCAGCCGTCCGACCTGAACCTCGCGCTGCTGCTGGCCGACTGCCGGCTGCGGACCGGCGAATTCCAGAACGCCATCGACATCCTGACGCCACTCGAAGCCGCCACAGCCCGACCAGCCGGCCCTGGACTACGTCCTGGGGATGGCGCTGATCCGCAGCGGCCGGGTCGCCGAGGGCCAGACTGCGCGTGGACCGCATCCTGCGCCGCGGGGATTCCGCGGAAGGCCATTTCCTGCTGGGCGCCGCGCTGTTCACCGCCGGCAATTATCCGGGCGCGGTCGACGGAGCTCTCCAAGGCGGCGGCCTTGAATCCGGACGTGCCGTCGCTGCAGTCCTACTACGGGCAGGCGCTGCTCTTCACCGGCGACGCCGACGGCGCGACCGCGGCCTTCCGCAAAGAACTCGCCGCCAATCCGAACGATTTCGACGCCAACTTCCAGCTCGCCTCCATTCTGGCGCACCGCGGCAAGCCCGGCGAGGCTCGCCCGCTGCTGGAGCGCGCCGTCCAGGTGCGGCCCGGTTCGCTCGAAGCACGCGACGCGCTGGCGAACGGCTTCCGCACGGATCAGCCCGGCGCAAGCCGATCCCGGAATCGCGCGCCGGCACGCCGGCCCCGCCGGTCGCGCACGCTCGATCTGAGCCGCCTCGCAAAGCCGGTCGTGCTGGTCTTCGGCAGCTATACCTGCCCCAAGCTGCGTGGTTCGGCGGCCGATCTGAAGCGCATCGCCGAAGCCTACCGCGGCCGCGTGGATTTTCGCCTGGTCTACATCCGCGAGGCCCATGCCGAGGGCGGCGCCGAGAGCCAGTGGCAGAGCACCATCAATATAAAGGAAGGCATCTCGCTGGCCCCGGCCGCGCACCCTGCCCGAAAAGCAGGAGCATGCCGCGCTCTGCCTCCGCAAACTGAACCTTCCCTTCCCCGCCGTGGTGGATGGCATGGATGGCGCGGCCGAGACCGCCTACCAGGCCTGGCCCAGCCGCCTCTACGTGGTCGGCAGCGACGGCAAGGTCGCCTTCCAAACCCGTCTCGGCGAACTCGATTTCCGGCCGGCGGAGCTGGAAGCCGCGATTCGTGAGATGCTGGCAAAGAGGAGGCCGAAATGAGCGTCGTGCGGTAGAGCTTCTGGCGCTTGCGGCCTCTGCTGGCTGTGCTGTCCGGCGCGCAGCAGCCCGCGCCCGACGCGATGCTGCGCCACGCCATCGAACTGCACCAGGCCGGCGACATCCCCGGCGCCATCGCCGAATATCGCGCCTACCTGAAGAAGGAGCCCAAGAACGTGATGGCGCGCTCCAACCTGGGCGCGGCGCTCGCCAAAGCGGGCCAGTACGAAGAGGCCATCGTCGAATACCACCAGGCGCTGGAACTGGAGCCGCGAAACCTGCCCGTCCGCGTGAATCTGGGCTGGCCTACTACAAGACCGCCGCAGATCTCCGAGCCGCCGCGGCGGAACTGGCGAAGGTGGTGCAAGCAGCAGCCTTCCAATCGGCAGGCGGTTTTCCTGCTGGCCGATTGCGATCTGCGCCTGGGCGAGAACAAGAAGGTGATCGAACTGCTCTCGCCCCTGGAAAAGGAATCGCCCAACGACAAGGCCCTCATCTATCTGCTGGGCACGGCCCTGATCCGCGACAATCAGCCGGCGCGCGGCCAGTTGCTGGTCGACCGCATCCTGCGCGAAGGCGAATCGGCGGAAGCGCACCTGCTGCTCGGCACCACCAAAATGAATGCGCAGGAATTCGCCGGGGCGCTGGTCGATCTGAAGAAGGCCGCGGAGCTCAATCCCCAAGCTTCCCGACGTCTTCTCTTACTACGGGCTGGCGCTGCTCTGCCACCGGCGACATGGCCGCGGCGGCCGCGGCCTTCCGCAAGGAACTGGAGTCCAACCCGAACGATTTCGTTTCCAACCTGCAACTCGGCGCCATCCTCAAGCAGGACCAGCACTACGACGAAGCCCGCACTGCTTCGAACGGGCGCTGCGTGTCCGGCCGGGCGACCCCGGCGTGCGCTACCAACTGGCCACGCTGGACCTGGTCACCGGCAACATCGAGCAGGCCTGCTCCCAACTGGAACAACTCATCAAGGAGATCGCCCCAATTCGTGGAGGCGCACGTCTCGCTGGCCACGGTCTACTACCGCCTCAAGCGCAAGGAGGATGGCGACCGGGAGCGGGCCACCGTCCTGAAGCTGAATGCGGAGAGCCAGGCCAACGCAGCCCGGGGCCAAGGAGTCCAATGAGCCCGCCGCCTGGGTCCGTGGCCGCTGCGCTGCCGCTCCTCGCTACCGCGGCTGCTCCGCCCGCGGGCGACCAGGTGTGCGCCGACTGCCATGAGAAGGAGGCGACGCGCTTCCGCGCCACACCGATGGCACGGGCGCTGGAACCGGTCGCCCAGTCCGAAATCCTGCGGCAGCACCCGTCTCTCACTTTCAGGACGGCGGCTTCCAATGGCGCATCGTGCGCGAGGGAGACCGCAGCGTCATGACCGTGACCGGCAAGGGCGAGACGGTCACGGCGCCGCTGCTGTGGGCGTTCGGCCGCGGACAGGCCGGCCAGACCTACGTCTTCGAGCGCGACGGCGCGTTCTACGAAAGCCGCGTCAGCTTCTACAACGCGCTCGGCGGCCTGGACCTCACCATGGGCGCGCAGCAGAGCCAGGCCAGGAACATCGAAGAGGCCGCCGGCCGCCGCATGGACGCCATCGGCGCGCGCGATTGCTTCGGCTGCCACTCGACCGGCGCGGTCTCCGGCGGCCGCCTGCATCTGGAATCGCATCGCGCCCGGCGTGGGCTGCGAATCCTGCCACGGGCCGCCGGACCAGCACGTGGCGGCGGTGCGCGCCGGAAATGCGGCGGCGGCGAAGATGCCGAAACTGGCCGGCCGCGGCGCCGAGGAGATGTCGGAACTCTGCGGGCGCTGCCACCGCACGTGGTCGCAGATCGCGCTGAACGGCCCGCGCGGCGTGCTCAACGTCCGCTTCCAGCCGTACCGCCTGACCAACAGCAAGTGCTTCGACACGGCCGACGCGCGCATCTGCCTGCACCGCCTGCCACGATCCGCACGGTCCGCTGGAAACCAGCGCGGCGGCGTACGATGCCAAGTGCGCCGCCTGCCACTCCGCGGCGCTGCACACCAAGACCTGCCGTGTCGCCAAGGCCAACTGCGTGACCTGCCACATGCCCAAGATCGAACTCCCCGGCGCGCACGCCCGCTTCACGGATCACCAGATCCGCATCGTACGCGCCGGCGAGGCCTACCCGAACTGACATGAGGCCCCTGCATGACGACTCCTGCCGCATCAATCCGCCGCCAGTTCCTCGCCGCCGGAGCCGCCGGCCTGACGCTCCTGCGGCAGCCGCCGCGGCGAGCCGATCCGCGCCCGCTGTTCGAAGAGATCCCGCCCGAAACCAGCGGCATTCGCTGGGTCCACGACAACGCCGCGTCGCCCGAGCATTACCTGCCCGAGACCATGGGGCCCGGCTGCGCCTTCCTGGACTACGACAACGACGGCTGGATGGATATCTACCTGGTGAACAGCGGCCCCTGCGATTTCTACAAGCCCGACAAGCCCATTCGCAACGCGCTCTACAAGAACAATCGCGACGGCACCTTCACCGACGTGACCGAAGCGGCCGGCGTCGCCCGGCGGCACCTTCGGCATGGGCGTGGCCGCGGGCGACTACGACAACGACGGCTTTCCCGACATCTTCGTCACCGCCTACGGCCGTCCGATTCTCTATCACAACAACGGCAACGGCACCTTCACCGATGTCAGCGAAAAGGCCGGCCTGGGCGCCAAGGTCTTCGAAGGCCACTGGACCACCAGCGCCGTCTGGTTCGATTTCGACAACGACGGCCGGCTCGATCTCTTCGTCTGCAGCTTCGTGGACTACGGCAACGACAGCCACCTCTCCTGCGGCGACAACAAACTGGGCCGCAAGTTCTACTGCATTCCGCGCGTCTTCAAGCCCACCGCCAGCCTGCTCTTCCACAACAACGGCGACGGCACCTTCACCGAAGTGGGCCGCGGCACCGATATCGAGAAGGCGCTCGGCAAAGGCCTGGGCGTGGTGGCCACCGACATCAACAACGATGGCCGCATGGACCTGTTCGTGGCCAACGACACCGTGCAGAACTTCCTCTTCGTGAACCGCGGACCGGATGCCAAAGGCAAGACCCAGTGGGAAGAGATCGCGCTCGCGGCCGAGGTGGGATTCAGCGAGGACGGCCGCGCCCGCTCCGGCATGGGCGTGGATGCCGCCGATTTCGACGGCGACGGATGGCAGGATCTGTTCGTCGCCAACGTCGATCAGGAGATGTTTTCGCTGTACAAGAACAACAAGGACGAGACCTTCCGCGACGTCGCCTTCAAGAATCAGGTCGCGCAGGCCACCCGCCTGCTGAGCGGCTGGGGGCTGCGCTTCTTCGACTACGATAACGACGGCGCGCTCGATCTGTTCCTGGCCAACGGCCACCCCGACGACATGATCGACAACTACTCGCAGGCCGTGAAGTACAAGGAGCCGCTGCTGCTCTTTCACCAGGAAAAGGGCCAACTGCGCAACGTGAGCAGCGAGTCCGGCCCGGTCTTTGCGAAGAGTTTCGCCGCCCGCGGACTGGCGATCGGCGATTACAACAACGACGGCCGCGTCGACGTCCTGGTCGGCAACAACGGCGGCCCGCCGGTGCTGCTGCGCAACAACGGCGGGCAGGGCAATCACTGGCTGGGCGTGAAACTGCAAGGCGTGAAGTGCAATCGCGACGCGGTCGGCGCGCGGCTCACCTGGTCGGCCGGCGGCGTCAAGCGCTCACGCCTGAAGAACAACGGCGGCAGCTACCTTTCCTCGCACGATATGCGCGAGGTGCTGGGTATCGGGAGCGCCGCCAAACTCGACTGGCTGGAGATTCAATGGCCGCAGCCCAGCGGACGCACCGAGACGATTCACGGACCTGCCGGTGGATCGCTACATCACAGTTACCGAAGGTAAGGGTGTAAGTTAGCACCCCTAACTCCGCTCGCCAGAATCCGCCGACAGTATATAATGCCAACAGGTCTGCGCCGTGTCTGCGCGTCTATTGGCAACGTTGTGCCTCGTCTGTAGTTGTGTGCCCGTGAGTTCGGCCCAGTCGGCCGCTTCCCCGGATGCCGAGCTGGTAGTGTATCTGCGCACCGGCGGCAATCAACCGCCTGCGCCGCTGGCGCAAATGAAGCGTGAGCTGAGCGCCATCATGCACCAGGCCGGATATCGTGTGGAATGGCGGAGCTTGGATCAGCAACGCGGCGCGGATGCCGACGCCCCTCTGCTGGCAGTATTGGAACTCACCGGAGTTTGCGGCCTCTCCCCCGGCCATTCCGAATCGGAAACCGCCACGGCTTCCTTCAGTCTCGCGACCACCACCATTACCGACGGTCAGGTGCTGCCGTTCAGCCGGCTGAACTGCACGGCGCTGACGCGCACCGTTTTCAGCGTCCTGGCGAAGGATGCCGGCGCCCAGCGCGATTTCCTCTACGGCCGCGCCATGGCGCGTGTGGTGGCGCACGAACTCTATCACGTCCTGATGCGCACCACCGAACACGCCCGCGCCGGAGTCGCCCGCAGCTGCTTCAGCACCAGCGATCTGTTGACCGAACGTTTTGAATTCGAAGGTGCCACGCTGGCGCGACTACGCCGCAGCCAGGACACGGCAGCTGAGGTCAGCGCCGCCAGCGACGACGCGACGGACCGGTAGCACGGGAGTGCCGCCCGCTGTAGTTACACCGGCTGCGGTTGGCGCGTCTTCAAATATGGCCGCAGCTTTTCGAGCGCCGCTTCCGGCGTAATACCGTATTTCGCCCGCAAAGCATCCTGCTTACCATGCTCGATAAACTGGTCCGGCCAGCCGATTCGCACCACGGGAGTGGACAGCCCGAGAGTATTCAACTCCTCCAGCACCGCGCTGCCGAAGCCTCCCCGCAGAACGTGATCTTCGAGCGTCAGGATCACGTCGACCGTCGCGCCGAAGAACTCCAGCATCTCCACATCCATCGGTTTGACGAAGCGGGCATTAATCACCGCCGCCGCGATGCCTTTACCCTCCAGCTTGCGTGCGATCTCTTCCGCCATCGGCACCAGCGCGCCCAGCGCGAAAATGGCGACGCGGTCATGATCGCTGTGCTGCAACAGTTCTGCCTTACCGATAGCGAGGGTGCGGGGAACGTCCTTCACCGGCGTTCCGGGTCCCAGGCCGCGGGGATACCGAACTGCAATGGGGCCGCCCCACTGGCTGGCAGTGAACAGCATGTCGGCCAGTTCGTCTTCGTCCTTCGGGACCATGTGCACCATGTTCGGTATGCCGCGCAGATAACTGATGTCGAAAATCCCATGGTGCGTCGGACCGTCGTCCGCGGAGAGACCTCCCCGGTCCATGCAGAAGACCACCGGCAGGTTTTGCAGGCAGACATCGTGCACGATGGGGTCGAACGCGCGCTGAAGAAACGTAGAGTAAATCGCGCAGAACGGTTTGAAACCCTTGGCGGCCAGCCCGGCAGCGAACAGGACCGCATGCTCCTCCGCAATGCCGACGTCGAAATACTTGTCCGGATGATGCGGCTGGAAGCGGTCGAGGCCGGTGCCGTTGGGCATGGCGGCGGTGATGGCCACCACCTTGTCATCGAAATCGGCCAGCTTCACCATCGTGTCGGCAAACACTTCGGAGTAGGTGCGGCGGCCCAGCGGTGTCGTCTCGCCGGTCTCGGGATCGTACGGACCAAGGCCGTGAAACTTTTTCTGCTTCTGCAGCGCCGGCTCGAAACCCTTGCCCTTCTGGGTGAGCACGTGAAGCAGTACGGGGCGATCCTGCTTCTTGAGATAGTCGAAGGTCTTGATCATCGTACCGATGTCGTGGCCGTCGATGGGGCCGAAGTACTTCAACCCCAGTTCCTCGAAGATGACGCTGGGCCACAACATGCCCTTGGCGACCTCTTCGGCCCTGCGCGCCATGCGCAGAGCCGTCACGCCGCCCACTTTTTCCACGAACTTTCCGGCGCGGTCGTGCAGATACTCGAACTGCGGGCTGGTGACAATCTTGTGCAGGTAACTGGCAATGGCGCCGACGTTCTTGTCGATGGACCACTCGTTGTCGTTCAGCACCATAATCAGGCGCTTGGTGTGGTGAGCGACATTATTTAGCGCTTCGTAGGTAATCCCGCAGGTAAAGGCAGCGTCTCCCGCCACGGCGACGATATGTTCCTTGCCGCCGGTCTTGTCGCGGGCCACCGCCATTCCGAGCGCCGCCGAGAGGGCTGTACCGGCGTGGCCGGCGCCGTAACAATCATGCGGACTTTCCGTGCGCAGCATGAAGCCGTTCAGCCCGCCCGGAGTGCGTATGGTGTGAAACTGCTCCTGGCGCCCCGTCAGCAGCTTGTGTACATAGGTTTGGTGGCTGACATCGAACAGGAAACTGTCGTTCGGCGTTTGGAAGGCATAGTGCAGCGCAATGGTAAGTTCCACGACTCCCAGGTTCGGCCCAAGATGCCCGCCATTGTTGGAAAGAACGGTGATCAGCCGTTCCCGTATTTCGGCGGCCAGTTGTTCGAGTTCGGAAAGGGAGAGCTTCTTTACCTGCTCGGGGGAATGAATACCTTCGAGTATGTTGGCCATAGTCAACGTGTGTCTGCGGCAAAGGTGGGCGGATCGGCGAGCGGCACGGAAATATCCGCCGGAAGGGAAACCACGCCCGGATCCGCATACATCCGTAGCTTGCCCGCCCGTCTTATCGGCATGTCGTAACGTCTCTAATGGTATCATTCTCCCGCGACGGCGGGAATCGCGAGAGCAGGCAGAAGGCAATGGTATAGCGGGCGAAATTACTGAATTGAGGGAGTTTCAGAGCGCCCGGCGGCCCGAAGTCAGATGTGTTCGAGCAGTTTCGCGACCACCCCGGTGCGGCGCGCCACGCCCATTTTGACCATAACCAGCCGGAGGAAGGTCTTCACCGTATTCGGAGCAATGTTCATGCGCTGGGCCAGTTCCTTATTGGTAAGTCCCATGGCGATGCCCCTGAGCGCTTCCTGCTCGCGATCCGTCAGATGGTACCGGGATGCCACCTGGGCCAGGCGATCGCTTTCAAGCAGGTCCCGTTTCAGGTGGAACACCATCAACTTCTCGCGGCTCGCGCTCTGCTCGATCAGGTAAGTATGGCCGGTGTAGGCAAACGCGCCCACATGAAAGCGCAGCTTCATCGACTCGGGACCATCCGGTTGGGCATGCCGCATCAATTCCTGAATGTCCCGGGAAGCCGCTTCCGTAGGATCGGGATTGGCGGAGTCCGGAAACCGTTCGTGCGACAGGGCCGCAAGGATCGAGGTGGCGCCCCGGTCGATTGCGACCGGCCGGAACGACAGGTCCATCAGGATCACGCCCGTTTCCGCAGCGGTCTGCCGCGACAGGGCCTCTCGCGCGGCATTGTACTTTCGTCCGGTGCCCATCACTGTCCTCGAAAACTCCATCCGTGTTCAGCGAGGCTATTGATCGAACTTCTCCGTTGGCTAAGGACAGCGATCTCCACGCCGGGCTGAGACAATCCAGCCCTGCGACCCCTCCGGAATGCGCGACTCGAACCGGCTAACATCGGTATCTCGCTCGAAGCGTCCGCCGCCTGCGCGGCCGGACAAACGGCGAATCCTCTCTCTTGCCTCTCGTAACGCTACGTCCAAGAGCTTGTCAAAACGCCTTATCCTTCCGAAGATACCGGGAAGGCGACACAATGCGCGACTTATTACTCCAAGCCGCACTAATTGACTGCATAAGTCGTGTGGGAGCCGTCACTGCTCGCTGCCAGACGCGCGCCTCGCAAACACAAGGACGAAAAAATACAGTGAAACCCTACGATACGCCGATATGCTTGCCAAATCCAGATATTATCGGTGTTACTCTTCGGGTCTACTACTTTTGCGTAGTCCCTAAATCGCTGAATGCGTTGTATCTGCGCATAAATATCACTTTCACATACCATCCTGCATGCGCTTGCGAAAGTAAGAGGCCGGTCGACTTATACGTGCCAGGGATTACTCCATTCGACTACGCACTTCTGAGCTTGTTATGCCCCCGGCAGCTATAGTAGCGTATCCGAGGAGAGAACCTGCTGTCAAGGATATCCGCAGTCGACACGTCATCGGAGCAGGAGAGAGATCGCGTAGAAGCAGATCTGCTGCTGCGCGTCTTCTTCGCTCATATGGCATGCCGCAATGCGGAAGGATTGACTGAGGCGGCAAACGCCCGTACCCGCTTCGTTAATGCCGTACAAGCGTTGCACTACGCTCTGGCCGGCGACGTCGCTCCACACGATTCAGCCACCGTGATGTAACCACTCCGACGCGGTCGCAAACTATAAGATATAAGCGTTTTGACTAATCCATTTGGAAACAAATCATCTTACTAAGTCGGCATCATAACTGTGGGGCAGGATGGTATCCTGCGGCGGGATGGTATCCCCGCCCGCTCCGTGACAATCAGCTGAACAAGCCGCAAATACGGAGGGCCTCCACGGCGATGCCGCCGCGGAGGCCCGATTCAAGTCCGATGCAACCTGCCCTTACTGGACAATCACCGTAGCGGTAACGTCGGGGATAGAGGGCGGAGCGCCGGCGTGGATGATTGCCGTGCCCGGCGCAACGCCCGTAACCACCACCACCACCGTCGTAATCGAACTGCCATCCGGGTAGAATTGCGTCGATGGCTGCAGCGTGGCTACCTCCGGGTTGGACGAACTGAGCTGCACCGTCAGGCCGTTTACAAATCCGCCCGCTCCGCGATCCGGAGTGATGGGGCTGTCCGGCGAGGGAGCAGCCGCCGAGAGAACCAACGCAAGCAATCGCGTCCCTCCCGACGGGATCACCAGCGTCGAGGGTGACATGGTGATCGTCGCCGTCACCGTCACCGCCTGGCTGGCGGTAAGGTAATTGAGCGCGGATGCCGTAATCGTCGCCGTACCGACGTTCTTCGCCGTCACGACAGGTTGCGTAGCCGCCGTCGTCGCTCCCGCTGGAATGAACACGCTGTTCGGCGAGATGCTCGCCAGCGTGGGATCGCTGCTGGCAAGCGTTACCACAAGACCGCCGAGCGGCGCCGGCGTTCCCAGCACCACCGTCATCGTCTCCGCCTGGCCCAGCGGAACCGCGGAGCCGCCCGAGAGGGTAATCGTTCCCGGAGTCTGTACCGTGATCGTGACTACGGACTCCGCGATGTCGGGAAGGGCGCTCGCGTGGATGATGGTGCTTCCCACAGCCACACCCTCGACGGGTATTACCGCCATGCTCGAGTTCGCGGGAATCGTCACGGTGGACGGAACCCTCGCCACCGCCGGATTGTCGGAGCGGACCGTAAGCGTGATCGGCGTCGGTGTGGGTCCCGACAGGATGAAGATCACGTTGAGCGTGGAACCACCCTGCACCGTCTGACTGACTGGGCCGGACATCTTACCGATTACCTGTACGGTCTGCGACGTCCCGGTCAATCCATAAGCCGACGCGCTGACCGCAACCGTCCCGAGGTTGACGCCTGTAACTTGGGGCTGCGAAAACGGAGCCGTCGCTCCCTCGGGGATATAGATATTGGCCGGACTTACGGTCAGTTTGGAGTTGTCGCTGCTCGAAAGCCCCACCGTCACGCCGCCGGGTCGAGCGGCGCTGGTCAGAAACACCGGCAGCACAGCCGATTCGCCCGGAGCCACCTTCACTCCCGCGCCAATCGAGATATTCGAGCTGGCCGTACCGGTGACCGTAACGGCGGCTGTCGCGCCGGAAACATTCGGAACGGCCGTTGAGGCCGTAATCGTAGCAGAGCCCGAGTTCGCGCCGCTCACCGGCACCACTACCGACGTGGAGTTCGCCGCAATATTCACCGACCCCGCAACCGAAGCCACTGCCGGGTTACTGGAACTCAACGTGACGTTGAGACCAGCGGCGGGGGCAGGCGCCGAGAGACTTAGCAGCAGATTCTGTGAGCCAGGCCCGTTGATCGCCAGCGACGGCGGCGAGAAGCTTAGTGCGGCGGCCACCTGCACCAACTGGCTGGCGGAGGTATAGCCTGTGGCCGACGCACCGATGCTTGCCGAGCCGAAGGTCACGCCGATAATCGTCGGCTGTACAGCCGGCGTGGTCGCGCCGGCCGCTATGATCACAGAGGTCGGAGTGATCGCCACCTTGGACGTATCGTTGCTGCTGAGCGAAACCGTCACCCCACTCGCTGGAGCAGGTGTGGTCAGACTCACCGGGAACGGCAGTGTCTGGTTGGGGCCAATCGTTACATTGCCGGGAAGACTGATCGTGCCGGAAGAAGCCGCCAGATTCGTCAGCGTGAAAACCGCCGGCGTTGCCACCCCGGCGGCCGAGGCCGTGACCGTGAAAGTCCCGGGCGTCCCATTTGCCGTAAGAGTCTGGGATCTCGCCAGTCCCGATGCGTCCGTAATTCCGGTGTTCAGTCCACCCGCGAAGGTCGCGCCCGCTCCGCTTCCCGAAGTAGCGAAGGTAACCGGAACGCCGCTTACCGGATTCGAGCTGGAATCCCGCACGATCGCGGAGAGTGGCAGCCCGAATGGCGTGTTCACTTGCGCCGTCTGCGGAGTGCCCCCGCTGACCGTGATCGACGTCGGAATCGGACCCGGATTTCCCACAATGATGGTGGTCGTGCTATCCGGAATAAATGGCGGTGCGGAAGCGTGAATTACCGCCACGCCGGTCGCCTGCCCCACTACCACTACCAACACAGTCGTGATCGAGCTTCCATCCGGGTAGAACTGCACGGTAGGCTGCACCGACGCAATCCGTGGATC
Organism: uncultured Solibacteraceae bacterium; assembly: GCA_963792055.1. Lineage (GTDB taxonomy): Bacteria > Acidobacteriota > Terriglobia > Bryobacterales > Bryobacteraceae > Solibacter. The sequence continues at coordinate 127,084 of CAWBUV010000006.1, forward strand.
CGACGAGCTGAGCTGCACCGTCAGGCCTTCCACAAATCCATCCGCTGCTCGATCCGGAGTGATCGGTACGCCGATCGACGGGGCCGATGACGAAAGAATCAGCGAGATTAACTGCGTGCCACCCACCGGAATGTTCGCCGATTTCGGCGCAATCGTGATCGTCGCGGTCACCGGCGTCACCTGGCTTGCGGTGACATAGTCGGGCGCTGAGGCGGTAATCGTCGCCGCGCCGATATTTTCTCCGAGAACCTCCGGTTGCGTCGCAGGCATGGTCTGGCCTGCAGGAATGTAAACGCTGGTCGGCGCGATCTTGACGATGGCAGGATTGCTGCTCGTCAGCGTTACCACCACTCCGGCCGCTCCGCTGGGAGCGCCCAACGCGACGGGAAAGGGCAGCGATTGGCCCAACTGCAAGGAAACCGAAGGCAGCGTGATTGCCCCGGACGAAAGGACATTCACCGTTACCGCAAACTCGGAAATATTGGGGAGCGCGCTGACATGAACCACTGTCGTGCCCACATCCAGACCCGTGATGGGTACAACCGCCGTGGTTCCGCCGGCCGGAATGGTCGCCGTGGCGAGTACACTCGCGATCGCCGGGTTGTCGGACCTAACCGACAACGTCACTGCGTTCGGTGTCGCCAATGCAAGCGCCGGCATCACGTTCAGCGTCGACCCTTTTTGAATCGTCTGCGTCGTTGGTCCGGAGAGAGCCGCGGACACTTTGACAATCTGGCTGCTCCCGGTGAGTCCGTACGCCGAGGCAGTTACTGCGGCGCTCCCGAAGGAGACGCCTGAGACTCGCGGCAAACCTAAGGGTGCGGTCGAGCCACCCGGTATGTATACATTTTCGGGAGTAACTGTAAGCTTCGACTTATCGCTACTGGAGAGGGTCACCGTTATGCCGCCTGGAGGGGCGGCGTCAGTCAGGAACACGGAGAGCGGTACCGAGTCGCCGGGAGCGACGTTCAAGCCGGCGGACAACGTGATATCGGCCGCCAGTGCGGCACAGGATACGACGGAGAACAGGAGAAGAGCTTTGAGGACGGAGCGCATAATTGTCACCGAATATTGTCCACTCGGAGCAGCCGGCGGGTTCCGGTTGCGTGGATCAGGGTCAAGTATACACGCCGCGCTCGAAAGCCTGCAAGTGCTTGATTGCCTAGCAAAAATAACTACTCCGGATGGATGAAACGGTTAGCGTAGAACTATCGTTCCGGCTGCCTGGCAGGAGAGAGAACTCGGACCCGCTATCGGGTCTAGTTCCGTCTTGGAGGAAGGAAACATGAACCGTTGCGTCACCGAGTTCTCCATATAATCTTAGCAAAGTGGACCTCTCGTGACTTCTATAGGTAACAGAGCGTCCGGTACCAGGAGGTCCGGCATGCCCTCCCGGCGCCTGATGCTCCACCCGGATTTTGTACGAGATATTACACAAAGAATGGAAGAGCGCCGAGTACGGAAGGAATTTGGATGTTACCAGGTCTTTCTTACCATGGCTATGTCAAATATACCGGGCCGCGACAGACTATTCCATCGCCTTCATCCGTCCCATCAAGTGTTTTCAACAACTCGACTTTGGTAGTCGAATTGATCACACTGGTACGCCGACTGGTACTGGTTGTTTTGGTTACTTCCTCTATGCAGTGTAAACGTAGGTTCCCGGTGCCAGTCGGACGCATAACCTCTGCGGCCCGCGATCGTTACTGTTTGACAATCACCGTCAGCGACGTGGAGTTGCCCGCCTTCATATGTCCCGTCGGAGTTGCCACCGCGATCTCGGCAGTGCCGGCGCCATCGGGAACAAAGTGGGTGGAGGCGGCCGAGACGCCGCCCATAATCGTCATTTCCGAAGCCTTCGTCTTGCCTACCGCCGGATTGCTGTTCGAGAGCAGCGCCTTGATCGAGACTCCGGCGCGCACTGGCTGGACCGTCAAATCGGCGCCCCGATGCGTCTTGGGATCAAGCTGCACGGTGTAAACGGTGACGATCGTGCCAGCGCGTTCCGCAAGGTTGGTGACAAACCCGTGCGGCCCTTCGGCAATCTCCTTGTTGATCAGTTCCGCTTCGTCCGGCGGACCCTGCGGTCCTCCCATCACGAGTCCTGAAGGCGTAAGTGTAACTGTGCCGGTCCGCGTCCGAAATCCGGGGGCCGTCGCCGTGTAAGTGACCTCTCCTGAACCAGCCAGTGCCTGAATGAAATAGGCTCCGCCGACTCCGCCTGCGGGAATAGCGATCGTAATACAGTCCGACCCTACCTGATCCGCCGTCCGGGATAGCAACAGCTTGCTGGGATCGCTGCTGGTGAGCGTGACAGTCACGCCGCCGGCCGGCGCCGCCTCGCCAAGATGCAGGCTGCCTCCAGTCTGTAGGTTGTAGCCAATCGAAATCTCGTCGGTCACCGCCATGCCCGGGACCAGGACGGTGGTGGCGACACTCACAAATTGCGCGGGAACGCTGAAGCCGCGCGGCACGCTTACGGACAGCGCCGTCTGGCCTGCGGTCAACGGCCGGAATTCGACATCGGCGCCGGCCGTTCCCCCTCAAACGTGATGGTTGCGGGCGAGACCGTGCCTACCTGTGCGTTGGAACTGGTCAATGTCACGCTCACCGATTTACCGCCGGCGACGGGCTGCGGGTACACGAAGTTCATTTCGGAATCGAGCAGCGCCGTGTATACGAGTAGGGGCGTCTTCGTGGCGCCGGTAGTCGTCAGCAGTTGCTGCACTCCCATTCCGGACCTTGCCAGGATCACCCCGGAGGGCGCCAGGGTTACCACTCCGCTGGCATCGCCGAGACCCGGCACGCTGGCCGTATATTTCACGGTGCCGCTCTTGCCGAAGCCCTGAATGTAGAAATCCGGGCTATCGCGATAACCCGCCCGCACCTTGAGTTGAAGGGACGCCGCTCCCGCTTCGCTTGGTGTTTTCGAGAACATAACCCGGCCCGGATCGCTGCTGGTCAGCGTCATGGTGAACCCGTTTTCCGGAGCCGCTTCGGCCAGCGCGACGTTGGCGATCACTTCCAGGTTCTCTCCCACCGTAACGTTCGGAGGTGTAATGCCAGCGGCTCCGAACATAGTGGGCGCGGCCAGAATCGCCAGCGCGAAGATCGACATCCATTGCGAATTTCCCATGGTTCCCTCACTGTTTGGTATCTTTAACCGCAACCGCCGGCGCCACTAGAAACAGACCGCAGACATCCGCATCATCCCTTGGGGAACATGGCGGGTCGTCGCCGGCCTGCGCGGCCGAACTGCTCTGAAACACGATCTTGCCGGATGCCGCGCCCACTCCATCGTGACCGGGCCCGCAGAAGAAGGAAGAGCAAATGAAAACCGCGCCGCCCTTCGCAATGCCGTTCGGCGCTCCCGACGCGCCGAGGCCGCCGCTGCTGCTGTTGTTCGTAAATGTGACATCGCGCAACTGAAGCTGGCCGGACCTGACGAAGATTGCGCCGCCCAAAGCGGATCCGCCAAACCCCCCGCCCGCCGCAGTCGAATTGCCTTCATCGGAATCCAGAAAAGCGCCCGCGCCGCCGGAACCGCCGGCAAAACCGCTCGGACCACCACCGCCGCCGCGGCCGCCCGAGGTATGTACGTAGAAGCCTCCGCCGCCTCCGCCGCCGCCCCACTCTCCCTCGCTCCCAGGTTCGGCCACACCCTCGCTGCCGCCGCCGGCGCCACCCGTGCCATCGGCTGTACCGCTGCTCACCAGGTCGCCGGCCGTTCCTCCCGCCGCTCCGCGCGGGCTGATTCCTCCGAAGCCGCCGCCACCGCCGCCGCGCCCTACTCCGAAGCCGGACCCGCCGCTGCCGCCGTTGCCGCCCATACTCCGATTGCCGCTCAATACCACTCCATGCAACGTGAGCGATCCGCCGCTCACGAAGATCGCGCCGCCCAAACCAGCCGCGCCGCCGCCTCCGCCCGCGCCGCCGGTAGCCGCCCCTCCATCGCCGCCCTTCGCCCTTCCGTTCACCAGCGACACTCCGCTGATCTGCACCGTCCCGCCGGCAACATAGAAGATCCGCGTGGCATTGCCGCCGTCAATCGTCAGCAGATTCGCTCCCGGACCTTCGATCGTGAGATCCCGCTCCACCTTAATGTGATTACCTGACGAGCGTCGGTCTAACTCGATGCTTCGTCCGTTCAAAGCGGGATCGAAAGTGATCACTCCACCGGGAGGCGCGCTGCGCACGGCATAGCGCAACATACCAGGCGCCGGAGTGGCGGCATCATCATCGGTACGATTGACACACAGCGGCTGAGCGCAGGTAACGCCGCCTGCCTGTGCGTATGCCGCTCCGGTGCACATGCAGACCATCGCAAGGGTGCTACGCGTAATCCACTGGGACAGTCTCGTCGCGTCGCTCATAACTTACCCGCTTGATAAACTCTCGAACCACACGGAAAATGCCGTCCGGGTGTCCGGGCGGCACTCCCCATCGAGTTGTGTCAGGCCCCTCCCTAGAAGATAAAGATTTGCACCGTCAGGACACTCGGCATCACACTGCCTACTGGCGGCAGCGTGTCCGTGAATCCGGGTGGGGTAGTCGCCGTGACGTGCCCGAACCCCGAACCCGTAATGAGCGCAGTGGCTGAGGTACTGCCGCCGCTGATGGTCACCGGCGAAACGATCGTAGCGCCCCCGATGTCGGTGGACATCTGAATCGACACGTCGGGTAGCCCGCCTGCCAATTGCTGAATCGTCCCGAAGTTATCGCCAGGATCGAGTTGTGCCATCGAAACTGTCGGCGCATTACCGAACAGCGTAGTACCCGAGCCGTCTCCCAGCACGACACCGGATTTCGTCATCGTGACTGAGGAGTTATTGGTAACATACCCAGGCGCGCTCGCGTTGAACGTCACAATACCTGTGTCGCTCAACGACTGAATATAGAAGGTGCCGCTGAAGTTGCCTTCGGCCACGGGAACCTGGATGGTTGGCGAACCGCCCGTAGTTGCCGTGTTGGAGAGCAACAGCTTACTCGAGTCGAGACTGGACAAAGTCACGATCACACCACCTGCTGGCGCGGGCGCGCCTAGCGAGAAGGTGCACGTAGAGTTGCAGGAACTTGCCGAGGGATACCTTTCTACCGCTCGAATCCGGCGGGCAGAAAGGCGCGATGCCTGATACCGACACGTTTGCCGGAACGCTGCTGAACTGGGAAGGCGAGAAGCCCGCCGGCACGCTGACTGTAATTGTAGTGCTACCGGAACCTGCCGGCAGGAACAAACTGCTCGCCGTGGCGGATCCGGCTGGAATCGAGACCGGGGAAGTCATGATCGTGCCAACGTTGGTATTCAAGCTGGTCACGGTGACACTGACCGGCGGAACTCCGGTGATCGCCGCCACCGGCATAATGACGTAAGACCCTCCGGCATCGAGCATCGCCGATTCGATAGTCAGTGGGGTTGCCGACTGTCCGGTCGACGTCTGGATGGAATTTCCCAATCCAAACGGTCCCGTAATCAGAATGCTTCCGGGCCGGAACGTCACTGTTCCGGTGCTTGTGCCAAAGCCGGGAACGTCGGCGGTGTAGGTTACGCTACCGCTACTGTCCAGCCCCTGGAAGTAGATGTCGGGAGTATGACTCTGACCCGCGCCTATCTTGACAATCTTGCAAGCATTAGTCGGGTCCGGAGCCGGCGGCACGCATCCCGGAATTGGTATCGTTCCAGCGCCGGCGTCCGTGGCGCTCACGCCAAATCGCAGCCGGTTGGGATCGCTGCTCGTCAGCGTAATCGTCGTCGCGGTGCTCGGCGCGCCGGTCAACGCGACCTGTGCGGCCACTTCCAGACTCTGGCCCACGGTAACGTTGGGCGCCGAGACGAGGCCTGCCGCCACGTTCGCCGTGATGCCGCCCGCACCATTGGCCGGCGTGCTAAAGGTGGCCGGCGCGACCGCCGAAAGCGTCGTATTGCCAATCGCCAGCGCGGTGAATGTTGTGGTGTAGGCGGTGTCGCCCGGGGTGAACGTGCGCGAACCGGGGTTAAGGCTGCCGACAGTTCCACTCGAACTCTGCAACGGAACTGTTACCGAGAAACCGCCGCGCAGCCCCTGGCTCTCCTGGTACACGAACGATGAATTGAGCCGGGCCGTCATCACCGTCAACGTGGTTGTACTCCCGACATTCGTGGGGAAGGACTGCGGCACAGTGCTCACCACGCCGCTCGGTCCTACGACCACAAAGCCCGATGGCGTAAGCGTCACCGTGTTAGAGCCGCTGGTGTAACCATCCGCGCTTACCGTGACCGTAACACTTCCGGTATCCGACAAGGCCTGTGCATACAAGATGCCTGAATTGGAGCCTACCGGGAAACCGAGAATCGTCGATTGCGTTCCCGCCCCCACCAGACTCCCGAGAACCAGTTTGGAGCCGTCGCTGCTGCTCACGGTTACCTGCAGCGGGAAGCCCGGTGGTACCGGGTTATCCAGCATAATCGATAACTGCGCCTGCAGATCTTTGCCCACGTTCGCGCCGGTAATCGTGAATCTGCCCAGCGTCGCCACCGCCACCGTCGCGGTCGCTGTCGCATCTGGAATATTCACACCGCTCGCATGCAATACGGTAGAACCTTCGCTGAGGGCCGTTACCGTCACAATCGCGGTGTTCATGCCTGGCGAGAATGTTGCGGTCGGGGGTACCGTGGCCACCGCCGTATTGCTGGAGCTGACGTTTACCGTCAATCCGCCGGCCGGAGCATTCGCCGAAAGGGTCAGCGTGACGTTCTGTGGTCCAAGTCCGGTGAACCCGATTGTCGGCTGGGGCCAACTTACCGTCGCCCCCACAGTCACAGTCTGGCTGGCGGTCGTATACCCAGGCGCCGATACGCTGATGTTGGCCGAGCCCACGTTGACACCATTTACCACCGGCTGCGAGGCCGGCGTCGTCTGGCCTGCCGGAATCGTCACCGTGGACGTCACCGTCACTTTGCTCGTATCGGTACTGGTAAGTGTCACCGTTACCGGGTTGGCGGATGCCACCGGAAGAGTGACTGTGAACGGAGCCGATCCGCCCAATCCCACACTAACCGGGGTGGGCACGCCGATCGGCCCGCCGGTCACCACAGTGACATTCGCCGTTGCATCCGGAATAAAGATGGTAGCGTTGGCGTGGATCACCGTTGTGCCGAGCGTCAACGCGGTCACCGGCACATTCGCTGTGGTGGCGCCGGGAGCAAAAGTTACCGTGGCCGGAGTGGTCGCCACCAGGGTATTGCTGGAACTTACATTTACGGTCACGCCGCCGGCCGGCGCTGCGGAGCTCAGCGTCAACGTCAGATTCTGGGTCTTGGGGCCCGTGATCGTGACCGTCGCCGGAGTGAAGCTGACCGTTGCATTAACCTGTACCGGAGTCGTCCCGCTTCCATAGCCGGGCGCGGATGCCGTAATGCTGGCGGTCCCGATCTTGACGCCCGTAATGGTCGGTTGCGTTGTAGGCGTGGTAGCGCCCTGAGCGATCGTAACCGTGGGTGTTACCGTTACGATGCTGGTATCGCTGCTGCTCAGCGTCACCGTCAGGGCCGAGGGCGCGGGCGCGGACAGAGAAATTGTCAGCGTCCCACCGGAACCCATGGAAACCGTGGCGCTCGAGGGCACCACCACATTTCCCGTCGTGCCGACATTCACCGTAGCAGTCGCGTCCGGAATGAACGGAGTCGCGCTCGCATGGATGATCGCCGTGCCAATCGAGACCGAAGTTACCGGTACGCTGACACTGGTTGCCGATGCCGCGAAGGTCGCCGTGCTCTGCACCGTTGCTACACTCGGATTGGCGGAACTCAGATTCACGATCAATCCGGTGGAGGGGGCCGGGGCCGAAAGGTTCAGAAGGATATTCTGGGTTCCGATCCCGCTAATGTTCAGCGTCTGCGGCGAGAACGAAACCGTCGCCGTTGTTTGCGCCGTTCCGGTTCCCGACGTGTAGCCGGGCGCCGAAGCCGTGATCGTTACCGATCCGATATTCACCCCGGTCACCTGAGGCTGCGTAGTCGGCGTCGTCGCGCCTGCGGGGATGGTGAAGGGTCCGGCCGATACCAGCACCTTGGTAGGATCGCTGCTGGTCACCGTTACCGCCACTGGGGCCGCCGCCGGAGACGGCAGCGAAATCGCCAGCGTCCCGGATGTGCCTAACGGGACCGACGTGCTGGCCGGTACCGTGATCGTTCCGGCGCTCTGCACCGTCACGTTCGCCGTCGCATCCGCGATATTCGGTAGCGCGCTCGCGTGAATTACGGTCGTTCCGAACGCCAGGCCCGTCACCGGCACGGTGGCCGTGGTCGCGCCTGGGGCAAACGCGACTGTGGAAGGCACCGTGGCCGTGGCGGGTGTGCTGGAACTCAGGTTGATTGTGATACCGCCGGCGGGTGCTTGCCGTGGATAAGTTCAGCGTCAGGTTCTGCGTATTAAACCCGTTGATGGTCAGCGAGGCGGGCGTGAAATTGACCGTCGCGTTCACCTGCACGGATACCGAACTCGCCGTGAAGCCGGGCGCCGAAGCATTGATAGTCGCCGTCCCGAGTTTGAGACCGCTGATTTGAGGCTGCGTGGTCGGCGTGGTCTGGCCGGCCAGGATAGTCAAACTTGTGGGCGAAATCGTAAGCGTGCTCGTGTCGGTGCTCGACAACGTCACGGTCACGTTTCCAACCGCGGCCTGCGGCAGCGTCACAGCGAAAGTCGCCTGCTTTCCGAGGCCGACCGTCGGACTGTTCGGCAGGCCGATCGAGCCGGCGGGTACCACGGTCACCGTCACGCTCGTATTCGGAACGTTAGGCGCCAGCGTGCTCGCCGTAATCGTCGCCGGTCCCACCGCCACCGCGGTCACCGGTACGATCGTGCTCGTAGCGCCCGGCGCGAATGACACGCTCGCGGGCACCGTAGCTACACCCGTTGCGTTGGAGGTCAGGTTGATTGTCAAACCGCCGGCCGGAGCCGCTCCGGACAGTGTCAACGTCAGATTCTGAGTTACCAGCCCCGTGATCGTCACGCTGTTCGGCGTGAAGCTCATCGTGGCATTCACCTGCACCGTGACGGCGGTCGTAGTTAGCCCAGGTCCGCTGGCCGTGATGCTCGCCGAACCCAGGTTCACACCCGTAATGGTGGGCTGCCCACTGGGAGTGGTCTGCCCCGCCAGGATCGTAACACTCGCTGTCGAGATCGTGACCTTTGAAGTGTCACCGCTGGACAGGTTGATTGTCATGTCCGCCGGAGCGGGACTGGAGAGACTTACTGCGAAGGTCGCCTGGGTCCCCAATCCTACAGTAGGACTGGATGGCAGGGTAATACTCAGCGGTGCTGTGACCACCACGTTCGTCGTGGCAGCCGCGACGGTCGTCGCCACCGGTGTGGCGGTGATCGTCGCGGGTCCGGGAGCCACGGAGGTAATCGGCACATTCACGGTGGTTGCGCCGGCGGCGATCGTCACACTCGCCGGTACCGTTGCCACGCCCGTGTTGCTCGATGTCAGATTCACCTTGAGACCGTTAGCCGGCGCCGCCGACGTGATATTCAAGGCCACATTCTGCGTGTTGACCCCGGTAATCGTCACCGTCGGCACAGCAAACGTCAATGTAGTGGTTACCTTCACGGCCGCGCTCGCGGACGAATAGCCGCTAGCAGTAGCGTTGATGTTGACCGTGCCATAGTCCACGCCGGTAACCGTGGGCTGCGTAAGCGGTGCGCTATCCCCCGCCGCAATCACCACCGACGCGGGCGAGACCGTCAGCTTCGTCGTGTCGGCGCTGGCAAGGTTGACCGTCACGCCACCGGCAGGCGCGGGAGTGCCCAGGTTGATCGGGAACGCCGCGGAATGGCCGGGCTCCACCGAAAGGTTGGAAGGCAGGCCGATCGTTCCGGCCTGCAGCACGGTAACGTTGGCCGCCGTATCCGGGATAAACGGCAGCGCGCTCACATGGATTACCGCCGTGCCCGCCGTTACACCCGTTACCGGGATGGAGAGCGTCGAAGGCAATCCGCCATTCGGCAGGAACGTGAATGTCTGCGAAGCCACCGTCGCCACACCCGTGTTACTCGAACTTACGGTGACGTTGATTCCGCCCACGGGAGCGCTGCCCGAAAGCGTAAGTGTGAAATTCTGCGTGGAAGTACCAACGACGGACAGGCTGGGCGGACTGAAAGTGACGGTCGCCGTCACCTGCGCCGGTACCGTTGCGGTCCCATAACCGGGCGCCGAAGCGCTGATGTGGACCGCCCCGATGTTGACGCCCGTTACCTGCGGCTGGACCGTTGGCGCGGTCTCCCCTGAAGCGATAAACACGCTGGCCGGCGATATGGTCAGCTTGGACGTATCGTCACTCGACAACGATACCGTCACGCCTCCCGTCGGCGCGGGCGATCCTAATGTCACCGGGAAATCGACCGACGTGCTGAGGCCGACGCTCACGTTCGCCGGCAGCGTGATGCTCCCGGGAGCGGTTACCGTCACGCTGGCTGTGGCATTGGTCAGATTCGGCGTAACGGTGCTGGCCGTAATGGTGGTCGAACCCGGTCCCACCGCTGTCACCGGCACCATCACATTGTTCTGGTTCGCCGGAATGGTTACCGTCAACGGCACGGTCGCCGCATTCGGGTTTGAAGAAGTCAGCGTGAAGGTGATGCTGGAAGGCGCAAACACGGAGAGCGTCAGGGAGAGGCTCTGTGGGTTTGAGCCGGTGGCCAGCGTCAGGCTGCCGGGGAAGAAACTGACCGACCCCGACGCCTTCACTACCGTAGTGGCAGATCCGAAGCCATTCGCTGTAGCCGTGATCGTGGAGTTGCCAAAATCAACACCGGTCACGGTCGGAGTGAACGTGGGCGCAGTCTGTCCTTCGGCGAAGAAGATGGTGGGCGATACCAGGCCAACCTTGGTTGTATCGCTGCTCGACAGCGACACCGTGAGGCCTCCGCTCGGCGCCGGTGTTCCCAAGGTCACGGGGAACGGAGCCAGTTGGCCTGGCGCCACCGTCACGTTAGAGGGCAGCACGATGCCACCCTGAACAGTCACGCCGGCAGTACTGTCCGCAATATTCGGCGCACTGCTGGCGTGGATCGTCGCCGTGCCCGGCCCGACTGCCGTTACTGGCACCATTGTTGTATTCGCACCCGCCACGAAACTCACCGTCGCGGGCACCGTCGCGACCGCCGTGTTGCTGGAGCTCAGGTTGATCGTTACTCCGCCGAAGGGCGCGAGCGCCGATAGCGTGAGCGTCAGATTCTGCGTCCCGCTACCCAAAGTAACGCTGGACGGGCTGAAGACCACCGTTGCGGTCACCTGCACGGACGAACTGGCCGGCGTGAAACCGCTTGCCGTCGCCAAAATGTTCGCCGTTCCGAAATTGACGCCCGTCACGGTAGGCTGCACCGAAGGCGTTGTTTGACCGATCGCAATCGTGACGCTTGCCTGCGATATCGTCACCCTGCTGCTATCGCTGCTGACCAGGGCGATGGTCACCGGAGCAGTCGCCGGAGACGACAGGCTCACCGGGAAGGCGGCCGTCACACCCAGTCCCAGAGCGCCGCTCGCGGGTAGATTGATGGTGCCCGGATTGGAGTTCGTGGAAACCGTGACGCTGGTGGTGGCATTGGCAATGCCGGGCGTCAACGAGATCGCCGTAATAGTCGACGTACCTTCTCCAACGGCGGTCAACAGGACGTTGACGGTAGTGGAATTCGCCGCAAAACTGACGCTTGCCGGCACGGTCACCACACCCGTATTACTCGACGTGAGGTTCACCGTCAGGCCGCTCGGTGGTGCTGCCGCCGAAAGGTTCAGGGCCACGCTTTGCGAAGTGATCCCCGTGATCGAAACGGTCGGCGAGGCGAAGCTCATCACCGTAGCCACGTGCACCTGACCGGTTGCCGCGGTGTAGCCGGTCGCACTCGCACTGATCGTCGCCGTTCCGTTGCTCACACCGGTTATGGTCGGCTGGACTGGGGGCGTAGTTTGTCCGCCCGCGATCGTGACGCTTGACGCCGAGATCGTCACTTTGGATGGATCGCTGCTGCTCAGGGAGACGGTCACGCCGCCCGCCGGCGCAGGCGATGGCAGGGTGATGGGGAACGGTATGGTTAGTCCCAGCCCCACTGTCTGATTGGCAGGCAGGCCAATCGTGCCGATGTTCACCACGTTCACGGTCGCCGTAGTATCCGCCAGCGATGGAGCGCTCGCGTGAATCACCGACGAGCCTACCCCAACGCCCGTTACCGGCACCGTTACGCTGCTCTTGGTCGCCGGGATGGTCACCGTGGTTGGCACCGTCGCGACGCCTGTATTGGTGGAACTGATATTGACCGTCAGTCCGCCGGCCGGCGCCTGGCCTGAAAAATTGAGTGTCAGGTCTTGCGTCCCGTTCACACCGATCGTGAGAGTCTGCTGTTGGAAACTAAGGTTGGCGGCCACCTGCACGGTCTTCTTATCTCCGAAGAAGCCTGCGGCTGAGGCGCTGATGTCGGCCGACCCGAGATTGACGCCGGTGACGGTCGGCTGCTGCGCCGGCGTGGTCTGCCCCTGCGCAATCGTCACGCTCGAAGGCGAAATCGTGACCTTCGAAGTGTCGCTGCTCATCAGGTCGATGGTGACGCCACCCACCGGCGCGCCGGTAACCAAACTCACCGGGAACTGTAGCGTCTGCCCGGGACCCACCGTGACATTCGGCTGCAGGGCGATCGCGCCCAGCATGGCCACTGTGACATTTGCGGTACCGGTGTTGTACCCCGGCGCACCCGCCAGGATCGTAGTCGAGCCAAGCACCGATCCGGTGGCCGTGAACGTCCCGGTTGTGGAACCGGCGGCGATTGGCACCGTCGACGGCTGGAAGGTTACAAATCCGGACGGATCGGAAAGCGTCACCGACACGCCGCCGTTCGGCGCCGGGCTGCTGAGCTTAATGGTCCCTGCAGCAGTACGCGTCAGTCCGATCGTTCCCGCGGATAATGTCAGGCCGACCGTCGGCGACGACACATTGACAGTGGCGAATCCAGGAGTAAACCCGTTCGCGATTGCCGTGATCGTAGTGCTTCCGGTCCCGCTTCCGGGCAGGATCGTTACGTTGACTCCCGATAAGCCTTCCGGCACGGTGACGTTCGCTGGAACTGAGGCGATCGTTCCACTGCTGCTATCCAGGAAAACGATCTGACCTCCCGGACCTGCGATGCTGCCTAGTGCCAAAGTGAGCGTGCCGGGCGTATTCGTGCTCAGGTTCAGCGGATTCGGTGAGAGTGTTATCGCTTTGACTCCGGCCGTGATCGTCACGGTGACCGGGCTGCTGTCCGCGAAGCCATCGTTCACTATCAACTGCACGACATATGTGCCCGCTACATCCGCGAAGAACGTCGGCGAGACGGCGGTTGAAGAGGATAATACGGCGTTGCTGCCAGGAGCGCGGTTGCTGAACGACCAGTTGTAAGTCAACGAATCGTTATCCGCGTCGGTAGACCCGGAGCCATCCAGCGAGACGACCGCGGGCACCGGCACAAATTGATTCAGTCCCGGATTGGCTACAGGCGCGGTATTGGTGGTGGTGATGGTCACCATCGACGGCAAGCTCGATTGAATGCCGTCATTGACAATCAATTGCGCTACGTAGTTCCCGGGCAGGTCTGCAACGAACGTCGGGTTCTGAATGGTCGTACTCGACAACACCGCGTTGCTCAAGGGCGGCTTTGCCGTTAGGGACCACTGGAATGTCAGAGGCAGATTCTGCGGATCCGTCCCGGTACCGATCAGGTGAACCGTCGTCCGGTGCGCCACCGTCTGATTCGGGCCTGCGCTAGCCGTGGGCGCGAGCGGTGGGTTAGTCGTAATCTGGACCGTCGACGCGACGCTGGACGCCTTCCCGTCATTCACGATCAACTGGACTACATAGGTTCCCGCCACGTCCGCCGTGAACGTGGGCTTAACAGCCGTAGTGCTGCTGAGGACTGCGCTACTTCCGGGCGCGGGCCCGATCATGTTCCACAGGTAGGTCAGTGGATCGCCGTCGACGTCGGTCGAGCCGGAGCCGTCCAGTTGGACCAGTGAGCCGACGGGTCGGACCTGGTTCGGGCCGGCGTTGGCCACGGGCGGCGTGTTTTGGGTCGTGATCGTGACGGTGGAAGGTAAGCTGTCCACTTTGCCATCGTTGACGATCAGCCGGATGTCGTAGGACCCGGGCTGGTCTACCGTAAAGACCGGGGTGACGCTGGTAGGCGCCAATAAAACCGCGTTGCTGCCCGGAGGCCTGTTGACCAGGGTCCAGGAGTAGGTCAGCGGATCCCCATCCACGTCCGAGGAACCGCTGCCGTTGAGAGTCACTACCGTGCCCGGAGACGCGGTCCGGTTGGCGCCGGCGTTTGCCACGGGCGGAGTGTTGCTGGTGCTGATGGTGACCGACGCGGTGTCACTCCCGCCGCCATTGCTCACCGTCAGCGAGATCACGTAATTCCCGGGGACGTCCACCGTAAACTGAGGCGCAACCGTGTCGTACCAGTACAACACCGTCGAAGAACCCGGCGGCGTCGATTGTATCTTCCAGTTGTATTGCAGTGTGCCGAATCCGCTGGGATTGGTCGAGCCGCTGCCGTCCAATATGACCAGGCTTCCGATCTTTCCCGTGCGATTGGGGCCGGCATTAGCCACCGGCGCCAGGAAGCTCCACTGTAGATCCGTGAACTTGAATTCGACACTCCGGTCCACCAGGATCGTAAACGTGTCGAGACTGGTCACCGTCTGGTTCGCGGGCACCGGGGCGAAATGCAGGAGTCCCTGGCTAACCTGTATGTTCGAAGCCCCGCTGCTGAGGGAAGCCGTGACCGCCGTCCGCGCCGGTCCGCCATTCACCAAGTCTGCTCGATATGTCACGTACGAGCTGAATTGTGAGAGCCGCTGCTCGCTGACAAATTGATAATTGGTGATTGACAGGCTCGCTGGCGCCCCCTGCCCAAAGGCCGAAGGAACCAGACTGCAGACGGCAACCAACGTCACCGCGGAAAGACAAACGTAGCGCATGATGACCTCATTCAACCGAGATTCGCCAAAAAAGCGGCTGCCGAGGCCGGTCCGGCCCTATTGCGAGGGTCGGACCTTCCTCAACAAGCCGCCTGTTACCAGGCCCAAACCGCCCATCAGCCAACTGGACGGTTCCGGCGCTCCCACCGGTCCTGCGGGTTCCAGGTAACCCGAGCCGATGGTTTCTAAAATGCGCCCGCTGGCATCGAACTGATGAATGAAATAGGGCAGGCTTCCCGGTACTCCGGAGCCAAGCCAATTCACGTCCACACTGAAGGGACCCGCGAGCGATGGGTTGTCGACTAGCGCAAGGGCGCTGTAAGCTCCCGCAGCGCCTGGAGGATTATCGGGCTGTAGCAGGACCAAACGAAAATCGCTGTCTGCCACCCCATTGGACAAACTGCCGAAAAGAGCGGCATCAAACTGGACAGCAAACTCCTGGAGCCGCATTAGACCCAGGTCAATCGGAAAAAACTCGTATCGAAAAACGTTGCTTCCCAGATCGACCGTTTGGTATTGAATCGATCCAGCCGTTAGTTGGCCGGCCAGTAAAAGCGTCCACAGCGGAACCAGAAACAGACCCCGTTTGACACCGCGCCACAATTGAAATCCCAGGGAGTTCTCTGCATCGCCTTGCGGACGCCCGCAGCACAGTTTAGCAGATGAATGTTTCATTGTTCCCTTATTTCCGTGGCGCTCCAGCACCGCCTGTCGCGGAAGCAGTCTGACGGGCCTGCTGGGACGATGTCGCCAGCTCTTCCTCAATCAGTTGGCGCAGCGTGTCGTAGCTGACCGTGCCGTTCGGGTTAATCAATCGGCCGTTGACGAAGAATGCCGGCGTGCCAGGCAGACCCAAAGTCTGGGACTCGTCAAACTGCTTCTTGACCAGATCGGCCTGCGCGCTGGAATCGAGACACTGGTTAAAGTCTCCAACATTCAGCTTCAGTGCCTTGGCAGTCTCCCTAAGTTGCGGAACCTCAAACTGCCGGGTAGAGAAGAGCAGGTCGTGGAATTCCCAGTATTTCCCCTGGGCCTGTGCGCAGTGTGCGGCTTCCGCAGCCTTCTGTGCATGCGCGTGATTGGGAAGCGGGAAGTCCTTGAAGGCATAACTGACCTTTCCTTTGAAATCGGCCAGTACCTTGTCTACCACCGGCTGAATCTGCTGGCAGTACGGGCATTCGAAGTCGGCGAATTCCACAATCTGTACCGGGGCATCCGGCAAACCGCGCACCGGCGTGTCCTTCATGGAGATGTTGGCCCGCACCGGCGCAAGTAGGAAGGACACTTTGGCGCCTTCCCTCAACTTAGACAAATACGAGGTGCGCGCCTTGGCCAGACGGCGGGTGCGGATTGCCTCGATAATCTTGTCCCGGACGGCCTCGTACGGCTCGGCAGTGTCCACGCCTTCGTAGTACACCCGTAGGGTCTCCTCGGAGGGCGGCTTGAACCCGCTGCTATTCACGTGGCGCTCCAGAAGCTCGGCGGCAGTGATGCCTTCCTTCTGTGCCTCCCGGTTCAGCAGGTACTCGTTGACGAATTCGTCAACAGCCTTCCGCTCGGCTTCATAAAAGTTGTTGCGAGCCTGGAAGAGACCCGCCGGCCTCTTTGCCTCGAAATCCGCCAACGTCAACTTCGTTCCATCGACATCGACGAGCACCGTGTCGCAATTCGACGTGCACCCGGCGCCGTGGTCGGCGGCGGTAAGTATAAGAGCAGTGGAACACAATAAGAATGTCGTAGTAAGACTCTTCATAGTAATTGACCCCCAGGAGTAATATAGTCGCATAACGCTGGTGATACGCTGTCAGAGCAGTTGGTAATGGTCAAAAAATCGGGTAACCGGAGAATTCTTCCGGTTACCCGTTAAATAGGCAATGAACGATGATCGTTAGTTCTTGGTTGCGCCCAGACCGCCGAGGCGGCAGGAACGGCAAATACCAAAACCGCTGCCGTTCGACTGAATGAATCCGCAGAAAGAGGTCACGCGAGCCAGTTCGGCCGCGCTCAAACCCTTTTCCTTGAACCCTGTTTCAGTGAGGGCATACGTCACCGGGGTGGTCGGCAGAGCATGGAGCGTCGTGCCCCACGCCACCATACCAGCAGCCAGGTTCGCAACCGGAACGTTGGATGCATTGCAGGTGGTACCGGCAGTCGCAATCAACTTCACTACGATCGAATTCGGCCGCGCCGGAGTCAGAGTATTGCTGATGAGATCCGAAACTGCCGAGAGCGATACGAGCGCGTTGGGTGTAACTGTACAAGAGCAGCAGGAAATCAGCTGCTCGTCAGGCGAAAAGGCGTACACGTTAGCGCAGATGTTCGTTAACGCGCCGCCCGCATTCTGAGTGCCGGCGTTCGAGATGTTAATCACCGAATCGCCAACATTCAGGTTAGATGCATAACGCACCTGAAATGCGTCACTGGGAGCGCCAGCAATGGCCTGGCCGAATGCGGCTGTCGATAATGCGATGACCGCGAGAGCTATCGTCGGGAAACGCAGATTCATGTTTACTTCCTCCAGTTAGAGACGATACACTCCCGAATCGCTAGCGTCAAGAGCATTATTTGGCATAGCGAGGCGACTTAGCGAGTTGGCATAGCCAAAACAACTAGTACTTAGCCGGGCCGCGTTGGAGGGCAGAGGTAGCCGCTTGGATTACTCGTGGGACTATATCCCAAATTAGTGGAGATAAGCAAGATCCACTCGGTGAAGAAACATACAGACGGCTGTATCGCTGTGATCGCCCGTCCACGCGGCATCCCCAGCTCCGGTTACCGCCGGGTTGGTCTGCGCCGGCAGGCGTGCCCAGCGAAAGCCTGCCGTGGGACGTTCCTCGCCTGGTCTTTCCGCAATCATTATTAGGGGGCGGTTCGGCTCCCTTAGGGGGCGGTTCGGCTGCCGGCAAATCTCTCGATTCTCCTAACCCTATGTTCCGCCACGCTAAATACCGCGCAACCCGATCCGCCTGGATACTACGACCGTGGCGAGCCTCCCTCCGGGCCTGCGCGGCTCCGAAGTTATACAGTCTATCGGCTGACGGCAGTCCGCATAATAGGCTAATCATTTCGCCTACTTCTTTATTCGCTTTACGACTGATTGTTAGACCGACTTACCGGCAGGGTTGAATCGCGGGAGTGCGGCGATCGCCTCCGCCTCGAATCGAAAAGGCAGCGCGGGATCCGATTCTCCCCAAAAACGTTAGTACTAGTCGTAATGATAAGAGTTACGTGTTTGCAACAAAACTAAACCTGCTCCGGCGAAATCGCCGTGTATTCGGGCGCCCCGGCAATATGTATGAAACAGTCCTTTTGTGGCCGGGCGCGGTAATTTTAGGATGCCTTCCGGTCTGGCCCGCATCCGCGGATAGAACTACCACTGTGAGTCGGTACTTAAGCTCTACTGTACTAGGACTCAGAGCGTTTGGGCTAGCCTTTTAGGGCTGGATTCTAGCTAATTCTGGTGTTAGGATTTGTGAGCACGATATATGTACTGGAAAAGCCGGAACGTCAGGAGGTGCCTCGCGGAACACTTTATTTGGTTACGTGTGCGCGCCTGTGAAGATACTGGGCTAAGTCAGCTACTTAATGATACGGTCTGTTAACGGAGGGTATTAGTGAATTACAAAATGTTACTTCGGCCTTCATCCCGAAAGCGGAGTTATTCCAGGCTCTTATTGTCTCTCCTGTTGGCGGGAGTCGCCTTGGCGCCCCGCGCGGAGGCTGGCTTAATCCCGTATCAGTTGAGCCTCTTTTCCGTCGTCAATACGAATGCGGACGGCACTGCTGTTTCACCAGATGGCGGTGAGTCGGTAATTCTCACGGGTGGGAATAATGGCAGCGGACTAAGCGGGACCACCGATCTGATCACCACCGCCACCGCCGCCGGTCTGATCCAGTTTCAATACATCTACAGTTCATTGGATAGTCCGATGTTTGACCGCGGCGGATATCTCGTCGCAGGCGTCTTTACTCCGGTAGCGGACACCAACGGACAGTTCGGAATCACATCGTTCTTCGTAATGACCGGCGACATCTTCGGATTTCGTGTCGAAACCGATGACAATACCCAGGAGCCCGGAGTCTTCACCATCTCGGACTTCAATGTCGATACCGCTTCCGCGCCCGAGCCCGCCACCCTGCCCCTTGTACTCGTGGCGGTGATCGCGATTCTGTTCGCCATGCGCCGCGGACGTTATCTTACTCAGAATCAGGAGAACAGACGATGAGACGACCTGCAGCTATCGTGCTTCTGCTCGCTTCGCCCCTGAGTTCGGCCTTGTATGCTCAAGGCCAGTCTTTCTACAGCGGGGTTAAGGTTACCGGCCAGTTAGAGCTCAAGCGAACCGTGAATCTCAGTCTGCAGGCCCAGGGGAGGCCGGCCGTCGTCTCACTCCAAACCTTTTCCTTCGAAGCCTCTTCGCTCCAGACCTTTCCTCTCCAGAACTTGTCCGTAGTGCCCGACAAGAGTAAGGTCATACCCCTTCTGCGTGCGGTCAACCAGGCTTCCCAAGGCCTGGGAGCAAAGCCCGCCGCCTCAGGCCGGAGTTCTCTCCTCGACGGCGTCAGTCCGCTCGCCGTCGCCAACGCTCAGGGCCTGACGATCGATCCCGGAACTCAGGCTTCCGGCTTTGACGGCATCACCCATGCCCAGCAGAAACTCGCTAACAATGGGAATCAGTTCAACGTCGAGCCGCCCTCCCAAGGATTGGCCGTCGGCAACGGCTACGTGTTGGAGGCGGTCAATAATGCCGTTCAGGTTTACAGCACCTCCGGCGCCCCCCTTCTACCCAAAGTCTTAAGCACGAATGAGGTGTTCGGGGTGGCGGCGGCAATCGACCAGGCCACTGGCATCAATGGCGTCTTCCCCACCGACATCAGGGCCTCTTACGATAGCGGCATCAATCGCTGGTTCATTCTGCAGCGTGCGCAGGACAATGACGCGGACGGCAATCTTCTGCCATCTTCTCACCTGTATCTCGCCGTCAGCCAGACCGGCGACCCGACCGGCACTTACAACATATATGTCATGGACACCACCGACAGCCAGAACTTCTTTGGCTGCCCCTGCTTCCCCGACTATATGCAGATCGGTGCCGACCAGTACGGGTTCTACATTACCGCCGACGAATACAACGCGTTTTCCCCGTTCTTCGTCGACGCTACCATTCTGGCGATCTCCAAGGCATCCCTCGCCGCCGGCGCAGCCACGCCGACCGCCGTACAATTCACTCTGCCTT
The DNA here is from genome assembly GCA_963792055.1 of uncultured Solibacteraceae bacterium. Taxonomy (GTDB): domain Bacteria; phylum Acidobacteriota; class Terriglobia; order Bryobacterales; family Bryobacteraceae; genus Solibacter. The sequence goes on from CAWBUV010000006.1 coordinate 147,306, forward strand.
TCGCCACCGGGTATGAGTTCGCCATACAGCCCGCCACCACGCCCCCCGGCGCCAGCAATTTCCTGGCAAGCGGCGGCGTCGAGTTCTTTGTCAGCAGCCAGGCGAGATTTTCCATCGATAACAATCTTGCCGTGTGGGCGATGGTCAACACCAGCACCCTCCTGGTTGCCGACCCGAATCTGCAACTCACCCGCATCAACATCCCCACCCAGACCTACAGCGCTCCGGATGTCGCCAATCAACGGCCAGGTCCTCTGCCTTACGGCTCGAGCTTGACCCCGCCCGGAAGTCTGGCGTTTCTTACCGGCAACGACGATCGCGTGCTCTCGCTCTGCTACTCCGGCGGACGCCTCTATCTCACCCTCTCCACAGCGGTCATCGATGATGGCGGACGCTTGCGCGTCGGCGGGGCCTACTTCATCCTTTCGCCGAGTCTACGCAGCGGCGTTCTGTCTGCCCCCGTCCTGCGCCAGGGACTTCTGACCGTCAACGGCAACCATCTGCTCAACCCGGCCATCGCCGTAAATCCGCAAGGCCGCGGCGCCATCGTCTTCACGCTGGTAGGCACCGATTATTATCCCAGCGCAGCCTTCGTGCCGATCCAGACCGCTTCGACATCTTCGACAATCCAGATTGTCGGAAACGGCTTCGCCCCGGAGGATGGCTTCTCGGGTTATGACCCGAATGCTCCAGGCCTCGCGAGGTGGGGCGACTACTCGGCGGCAGTCGTCGCCGCCGATGGATCCGTTTGGATGGCGACAGAATACATTCCAAATGCCTTCCGGACACAGAAGGCCAACTGGGGAACCTATGTGATGCGATACAACCCATGAAAACTACACCAGCCAGCGTAGCCGGCGCGTCCGGCGAATCCAACTTCTTAGATTAAGGATCGACCGTTTAAAGTGAGGACTTCACGTGGGACCAGCTAGCATTAGAAGGAAGCCTCAATTCGGGGCGCGGAGGTGAACTCCGGCTCACGCCCCGGCAAGTAGAGGGTGTCGTCATCCTGGACTCGAATCTCAGAATACTCGCGTTCGACGAGGGAGCTGTGGCGATACTCAGGGGGTCGCACCAGCCGGCGCCTGGATCCGAGTGGGCCATGCACCTTCCCCAGGAAATTCTGGACTCGCTGCAAAACGGGTTTGTTTCCGATCCCGCTTCACGCAAACTTCGGGTGTGCGTGGGCAGTCCCGCCTACATCTGCCGCATTCATGAGGCGCAATCGCGTGCCGAGGGCTTTCCCGGCCGTGTCACTGTGCTTCACCTCGCTCGCGACTTATCGATGGCCGATGCTCTGTCTCAAATCGGCGCCGAATACCGGCTGACCGTACGTGAACTGCAGGCCCTCGAGGGAGTCCTGCTGGGACTTGCCAGCAAAGAAGTGGCTGAACGGATGAATATCAGCCCCAATACGGTGAGAACCTTCTTGCGCCTCATCATGAGCAAGATGGGAGTCACCTCACGCAGCGGCATCGCCGCAAAGCTGTTCGAATTGAACGGGCACTGGTAGTCAATCTGCGCCCGTAGCCGCGGACAGTCTTACTCGCCCTAACACTCTATCTGTGTTCGGAGTTATCGCCTCGCGCGAGATACGCTACCGCTGTGCCCGTAGTGTGTCCAAAGCGACTTAGAAGTACGGCGGATCGGTCAGGCCGGCCAGCCATCAGGGCGGAGCTCTGCGCCTGCCGCTGCCGGAGAGTTGAAAAACGAGAGCTAACAGCCATGTCTTTCTATTTGCCATATTCCGGTGGTATCGCCCGCCGGCGTACGGAAGAGTTTTTGGTGTTCGCCATACGGGTCGCCGCAATATCTCTACTGCTCGCCTGCCTCTCCTATGGCCAGGCCGTCTACGTTCCGAATTTCACCACCAGCAACGTCTCCGGCTATCTGATGGATTCCTCCACCGGCGGTCTGACGCCGATTCCCGGTATGCCGGTCAGGACCGGAACCTCTCCCGTCCAGGCGCTCATCCATCCCTCCGGCAAATTTCTCTATGTCCTCGATAGCGGATCGGGCGACCTCGCACTCTATGCAATCAGCTCGCCCACCGGAGCATTGTCTGTAATCGGGTGCGCCAATTGCGATGCCCTCACCCCTTCCGGCATGGCTATCGACCCCGCGGGTCAGTTGCTCTTCGTCACCAATCTCGATCCCGGCACCGTGACCACTTACACCGTCAATCCCTCCACCGGGGAGTTAGTCAGGGGCTTCGCAGTTACCACCGGTCAGAACAGCAGGCCCGTCCAGCCAGTAGTAGATCCGTCCGGCAGATATCTCTATGTGGCCGATTCCAATACCAGCCAGGTCTCCGGCTTCATCATCAATGGCGGCAACCTGACTCCCATGGCAGGCTCTCCGTTTGCCGCCGGCTCGGGCCCCTCGAGCGTGGCCGCATCCCGCACTGCCGTCTTCGTGGCAAATCAGATCACTGGGGATCTCTCCGTATATCGCGTGGGGCCGGAAGGTGGACTCACCTCCGCCGGCGTCTCCGTCCCGACCGGCGGTAGTCCCACCTCCGTAGCCGTAGACCCCACCGGCAGCTACGTCTACGTTGCGAATCAACTGCAACTCGTCGTCTTCAACACCATGCCGAATGGCCCATACCCGTTGTCGTTTGTCCGCTCTTACAACGCGGGTCTCACCCCCACGTACGTCGCTGTCGATCCCGACGGAAACTTCGTCTACGTGGTAAGTCCCGGCTCCAACGATGTCTCCGGCTTTGCAGTTTCCACTGGCGGCAACCTGAATCCCATCGGCGCCGCCTCCGCGTTCGGCGGTGTTGGGCCGCGATTGCTCACCGTGCGCCACATCGGCGATAAAACAGCGATTTCACTCTCCGCCGGCTTTCCCCCCGCGAGCGCCCCTTACGGAACACCCGTCACCATCAACGGCGCCATACGGGACATTTCCAAACCCTCCATCGTCCCGCTCGGCGCGGTCACCATCACAGTCAATGGCTCCACCATAGCAAATGGGACCGTGGCGTTGGACGCCGCCGCGGGCTTCCGCCTCGTCTTCGACGCCTCCACACAGTTCCTCCCCGTCGGATCCAACCTGATTCAGATCGCGTACAATCCGGGCCAGGGCTTCGAAACTCCCACCCCCGTGCAGGTTTCCGTCACCGTCACCAAGGCCGCCACCAGCCTCACCATCGCTCCGCCCGCGAATCCCCTCGCCGAACAGCCGCTCACCATCGGCGTGTCCTTCCCCCTGACCGGCGGCCGCTATCCTTCCGGCTCCGTGACCGTCTCGGTTGACGGAGTGGTCGCCGCTCCTGCCGCCGCCCTGATCAATGGCACCGCCAGTATCTCCTACACCCCGCACGCCGGCGATCACACCATCACCGCCACCTATGGAGGCGACAGCTATTTCGCAGCGGCCGCCGCGGCGCCGGTCGCCTTCCATACCAAGCGCACCACCACCACGCTCGTCACCTCCACTCCCGCCTCGCTCGTCCATGGACAGTCTCCGGTCTTCACCGCCACGATTGGCGCCGGCGGTGGCGCGATCACCGGCACAGTGGACTTTTTCGCCGACGGCGCGAAGATCAACGCCTCACCCGTCCCCGTCACTTCAGGCCAGGCGCAGCTCGCATCTTATACAGTCACCGCGGGCAACCATGTCATTACCGCGCAGTACAACGGAGATGCGAACAACCTCGCATCCAATAACAGCGCCGCCCCGCTCCTGCTCACCGTAAACCGCGCCTCCGTGCAGATCTCGACCCCATCCTCGTCCGGCAATCCGGTCTACGGCCCCACAACGTTCTCCGTGACTCTCTCCGTCGTGGCTCCGGGAGCCGGAGTTCCCTCCGGCGCCATTTCATTGAACGATGGCGCGTCCACCGTCGCCACCGCTGCCCTTGCCGCCGGAGCCGCGACATTCTCCGTCACCACCCTCGCCGTCGGCAGCCACACGCTCACCGCGGTCTACCCGGGCGATTCGAATTTCGCCCCCGCCACGTCGGCAGCTCTCCCGCTGACCCTCTCGAAAGGGACTCCCGGATTGACGCTGACTTCCAACCCCGCGGGTCCGTTGGCCTCCGGGCAAGCCACCGTCCTCACGGCCATCCTCACCAGTTGTCCTTCAGCCACCGGCACCGTTAGCTTCTACGAATCGGCGGCCGGCATCAGTCCGAGCCCCGTCAGGGTAGCCGGCGGACAGGCTCAATTCACCTATACGCCCCACGGGACGGGTGCGCACAGATTGTCCGCAACCTATAGCGGCGATTCCAACTGCGCCGCCGCTGATAGTAGTGGATCTCCGCTCGTCCTCACCGTGCAACAGAGCGCGCCATCCATCGCACTTCGCGTGAACTCCAGCCCCATCCCCTACGGACAGCCCATCGTCTTCACGGCAACCGTATCCGCCGCGGCGCCCGCGAGTGGCACACCCGGCGGCAACGTGATCTTCAAGGACGGAGGGCTCGTGTTCGCCACCGCCACCCTCGCCAATGGCAGCGCAAACCTCACCACGTCTACTCTGGCGGTGGGCAGTCACGTCATCTCGGCGGAGTACGGCGGCGATACCGATTTCACCATTTCTTCATCCGCCGTGCTGGTGATGGAAGTGGATAAGGCGCTGACCATCACGAACCTCGCCGTCTCGCAGACCGCCGCTACCACCGCCCTCACCGCCTCCGTCAGCAGCTCCGGAACCAATATCCCGCTCGGCTCGGTTCAATTCTTCAACGGCGCCACCCTGCTGGGAACCGCTGGACTCTCATACTCGGCAGGCGCCGCCAGTGCGACTCTCTCCGTCGGCGCGCAGGCAGGCGTCGTGACCGCCGCCTACACCGGCAGCGGCAACTTCCAGCCAAGTACCTCCCAGGCAGTCAACCTCACGCTAACGCCGAAGGCGGCAACAAGCCTGGCCCTGAAAGTCAACCCAACCTCCGCGATCATGGGACAGCCGGTCGCGTGCACCCTGAATCTCACGTGGGCCGGAACCCCTTCGCCCGACGGCGCCATTCAACTCTACGACGATAGCCGCCTCATCGGCACTGCACCGGCGGCCGCCCAGGTGACCCTCACCGCCACCTTCGGCCCTGGCAGTCACAATCTCCTCGCCACCTACGCCGGCAACGCCGCGTTCCTGCCGTCCTCTGCGCGGTATCTGCTCGCCGTGAACAGAAACGGTGTCAGTGTGGTGCTGAGTGCCGATACCACCGCCCCCGTCTTCGGACAAAGTGTCACGCTGACTGCAGCGTTGGCGAGGCCGGCCGGCAGTACCACGGCGGCGCCCACAGGCAAAGTGAATTTCTTCGAGGGCGCTTCCGCACTTGCCGGCGCTCCCGTGGTGAATGGCGCCGCGACAGCCGTGCTTCCGATTCTGGAGATCGGCGTACATCACCTCACCAGCGTTTATAGCGGCGACACCAACTGGGATTCCATCGCCTCCAACCCCTTCGACGTGACAGTAACCAAAGCCGGCACCGCCATTGAGATCACCGCCGCGTCGGGATCCGCCGGACAGGGAGAGATGATGCTCACCGCGAACCTCGCGGTCAAGTCGCCAGGTACCGGGGTGCCCACCGGCACCGTCGTCTTCGCCGAATCCATGACCAATCAGGTTCTGGCGATGGTCCCGTTTACAGGCGCGAGCGCGACCGCTTCGGTGCCGGCCGGTATCGGCCCGAAGACCGTCATTGCCGTCTACCACGGCGACAACCGGTTCATGGACAGTAGCTCCGCTTCGGCCGGCCAGTTCGCCGTCCTCAACGCGGCATCTTATAAGAGCACGGACCTCGCGCCAGATCAGATGGTTACCGTGTTCACACCCGCTTTGACCAGCCAGGCACTGGCGGCGGCAAGCCTGCCCCTGCCCGTGATACTCGGCGGCGTGAACGTGATTCTTACCGATAGCGCCGGATCTCTCTCACCACGTCCCGCTGATCTATGTCTCTGCGTCGCAACTCTCCTTTCTCGTGCCGCCGGACACGGCCCCCGGTCCCGCCGCGCTTCGAATCGAGTGCCCGGGAGGTAACGCCGTATCCGCTGCCATCCGTATCGGATCGGTGTCCCCCGGAATCTTCGCCGCGGCCGCCAATGGACAGGGCGTGGCGGCGGCGCAGATACTTCGCATCCATCCCGATGGCTCGCAAAGCCCTCTGGAAAACGTGGCGTCCTACGATTCCACCAGCCAGACCTGGAACGCGCTTCCCATCGATCGAAGTTCGCCGGATGATGAGGTATATCTCGTGCTGTACGCCACTGGCATCCGGAACCACTCGGCGCCCGTGACGGTCACAATCAATGGACAGGTCTGCGCCACCCAGTATGCGGGCAGCCATCCCACTTATCCCGGCCTGGACCAGGTCAATGTGCTCCTCCCTGCCGGCGCGTTTGACGCCGGAACGGCGACGGTGGAAATCACCGCGGACGGTATCGTCTCCAATACCGTAAATGTGCTTCTCCAGTGAGGAATTCGGGCCTGCTCCCCATCGCCACTGGGTTGCAAAATGGCCTTTAACTGAAGTGTTACAGTAGCGCCGGGTTAAGTTACCATAAGTCAGTAGCGGCTCTCCAAGTGCCGGGTGATATTATCATCTGACATGAATATGCGTAGTAGGCGTGTTCCGCCGGCATGTAATTCGGCGTGTGGAGTGCCGGTTGTGGCATTATTCCTCGCCCTCCTGTCATCTCCCGCATCCTTCGCGGATACGCCCATCGTCCACCAGATCGCGCTTCCTTCCGGCGCCTCCTGGTGCGGCGATACCGACATCAACGCGCTGCTCCGCCAGGTCAATATCTATCGCGCGAGCAATGGATATAACGCCCTCTCTGGCGACCAGTTGGCGAACAAAGACGCGGAACTCCGCGCGGTCCAGTTCGCCCAGTACATGCAGCAGGTTCCCCTCCCAAGCCCGCTCAATCCGCACCAGGGCTGGGATACCACCGCCGCGGGCATCGGCTATCAGGTCCTGCAGGAAAACCTCGCCTATCTGACTAGCTCTCCGGCTTACATCGTTTTCGCGGCGTGGAACGATTTTCTGCACATTCAGGCCATGCTCAACAATCAGGCCAACGTGGCCGGAGTCTCGTGCATCGTTTCGCAAGGCGTGCCGTATTGGAGCTTCGAACCCGGCTGTACCAGTGGTTTTTGTGGCCAGACCACCCCGCAGGGTCCCGGCGTAACCATCGTCTCCCCCGCCGATAGTGCCACCGTCTCCGGCCAGGTCACGCTCCAGGGCACTACAGCCGGCAACACCGTCACCGCGGTGGCCGTTCAGGTGGATGGCGGAGCCTTCGCGGCTGCCACGGGCATCGCGGCCTGGAGTTACCCGCTGAACACCGCCTCGCTTTCCAATGGCGCGCACACCATCGGTGTCCGCGCGACGGATTCCACCGGAAAAACCACTACCGCCTTCCTCCCGTTGACGGTCACCAACAGCACCGCGCCGCCGTCATCTAACCCAACGCTGGATACCGAGGAATGGGCCTTTCTCCCGCTCATCAATGCCTACCGGGCGCAGAACGGCGCGGCGCCGCTGCAGGTTTCCGTCAGCCTCACCAACGCAGCCAAATGGATGAGCCAGGACATGGCCACCAAAAACTACATCAACCATACCGACAGCACCGGCCGCTCCACCGGCCAGCGGCTCGCCGATTTCGGGTATGGCTTCTCGCCCTGGGGAGAGAATCTCGCCGCCGGTTATGCCACCGCTCTGGACGCCTTCACCGCCTGGCAAACGGGCTGCGACCCCGATGCCTCCGGCGTCTGTACTTATGCCCATCGCGTGATGATGTTGCAGCCGTCGCTCAAGGTCATCGGGATGTCGCGCGTCTACGGCCCTGCGTCCACGTACGGCTGGTATTGGACTGCCGATTTTGGCGGCGTCGTGGATTCCGTGATCACGCCTCCCACCTCCGGCGCCCAGCCGCCCACCATTACGATCACCCAGCCGGCCAGCGGCGCCGCGCTCTCCGGCACCGTCTCAGTGCAGGGCACGGCAAACGACGCCGTCAGCTTGAGTTCTGTCACCGTATCACTCGATGGCGGAACGCCGGTGGCAGCCACCGGTCTGCAGAACTGGAGCTACACACTGGGTACCAGTGTCCTTGCCAACGGCGCTCATACCATCACCGCCAAGGCCACAAATAGCACCGGCCTCAGCGCCTCGGCCACTGTAAGTGTCACCGTCAACAACACTACCGCCGGCACCCCGCCCGTCATCAGCTACTTCGGAGCGTCTCAATACACCATCAACATCGGCGACGCCACCACGCTCTCGTGGCTGGTCTCCGGAGCCACCAGCCTCAGCATCGATCGCGGCGTCGGCACTGTCACTGGACTCTCGTCGAAAGACGTGTTCCCCACCGACATCACGCCCTATGTCCTGACCGCGACCAACCCCGCGGGAACCACCACAGCCACACTTACCATTTCCACCGCGCGCGCCTGCCAGATGGACTTGATTCAGCAGAACCTCGCCTTACTGGCATTTCCGCCGGATATCGCCTGCCGCACCATCAACGAATATTTTGTCGCCAGCATCACTTACCGCGCTCTCGATGGAAAGTGTTACAAGACCACCACTACCGGAACCACCAACGTAGCCTGCGCCTCCAATACTCCTTCGCTGCCGAATGGCCAGATCCCGAACATGTTCGACGCGAACTTCGATTGGACCGCCGCCGCCGCCGAGTGTTGGTACACCATCGGCGATGTCTCGCCCTCCGGCGTTCCTCCCTACGGCGTATCTTCCCAAAGGTTCTGCGGCCCTAACTCGGGTTTCTCGCCCATCAACGTCATTACCATCCTCACGCCCTTCAGCCCGTCGGGTAATGGGTCAACCGCCCCCGTCATCACTCAGCAGCCCCAGAGCGTGACCGTAACATCTCCCCAACCGGCAACCTTCTCCGTCTCCGCTACCGGCGCGTCTACTTATCAGTGGCAGTCGCAGGCCGCAGGAATTTCCGGCTTTAGTAACATATCCGGAGCTACCGCTTCCACTTATACGCTCTCCACAACTTCGGCTTCGGATAACGGCCGGCAATTCCGCTGCGTGGTCGCCAGCCCCACTGCCACGGTAACCAGCAATCCCGCTGTCTTGACCGTGAATAGTTCCACTAGCCAACCCCCCTCCATCGCCATCACCCAACCGGCCGGCGGCGCAACGCTCTCGGGAACTATCTCCATCCAGGGCACAGCTTCCGATTCGGCCGGGCTCACGTCTGTCGCAGTAGCGATCGATGGCGGTACTCCTGCGGCAGCAAGCGGGCTGCAGTCCTGGAGCTTCGCCCTCGATACCACCAAGCTCTCTAACGCCTCCCATTCCGCAATCGTCACCGCCACCAACAAGGCCGGGATCACCGCTACGGCCAGCCTCATCTTCACCGTCAACAATGCCGTATCCACCGTCCCCCCCACGGTCACGATCGCGTATCCCCTGGATGGCGACACCGTCTACGGGGCCATCTCCTTCCGCGGCACCGCCGCCTCCGGCAAAGGTGTCAGTAGCATCTACGTCGCGGTCGATAACATCACTTACTACCCAGCCAGCGGTTTGGATAACTGGACTTATGCCATCGACACCACCCAACTTACCGACGGCACTCATCGCCTGAGCGTCCAGATGGGCGACGCCGGCGGCGGCCGCGCCATCGCCAGCGAAACCGTGATCGTGAACAACACCGCGAAACCGCCGGCCATCGGTATTCTCCAGCCGTCCGCCAATTCCGTGATTTCGGGACTGGTGAGCATCTCGGGAACGGCCAGCGATCCCGTCAAGCTGGTCAGCGTCGACGTCGCCGTTGACGCAGGCTCACCAGTAACCCCGCAGGGCAAAGAGTCCTGGTTCTACAGCCTGGACACCACCCACCTGGCCAACGGCAGCCACACCATCACTGCCCGTGCAACCAATACCTTTGGCCTCATGACCGTGGTGAAGATCGCCGTGACCGTAAGTAATGGCGCATCCAACCAGCCGCCAACCATCTCGATCGCGCAGCCGGCCAACAACGCCACCGTGTCCGGCGCCGCGTCCATACAGGGCACCGCCGCCGACGCAGCCGCGCTCACCTCCGTCAAAGTCTCCACCGATAGTGGCACGCCCGTGGCGGCTAGCGGCCTGCAGAACTGGACCTACGCCCTCGATACCACCAAGTTGTCCAACGGCGCACACACCGTGACGGCCACAGCCGTCAACCAGGCAGGACTCACTGCCGCCGCCACCATCACGCTCAACGTCAGCAACGCATCCACCCAGCCGCCGACCATCTCGATCGCGCAGCCGGCCAACAACGCCACCGTCTCCGGCGCCGCGTCCATTCAGGGCACCGCCGCCGACGCAGCCGCGCTCGTCTCCGTCAAAGTCTCCATCGATAGCGGCACGCCCGTCGCAGCTACCGGCCTGCAGAACTGGACCTACGCCCTCGACACCACCAAGTTGTCCAACGGTGCTCACGCGGTGACAGCTACCGCCCTCAACCAGGCGGGACTTACCGCCGCCGCGAGCATCATCCTCACCGTCAGCAACAATACCGTCAGCCAGCCGCCCACCATTTCGATCACGCAGCCGGCCAGCGGCGCGACCGTCTCCGGCACCGCGTCCATCCAGGGCACCGCCGCCGATGCAGCCGCACTTGCCACCGTCACCGTCTCCCTGGATGGCGGCGCCTCCGGAGTCGCCGTCGGACTACAGAACTGGACCTATGCGGTCGATACCACCAAGCTGTCCAACGGCCCGCATACCGTCGCCGCCACCGCCACCAACCAGGCCGGCCTTACCGCCACAGTCAGCCGGTCCTTCACTGTCGATAACAGCGTCACCACCACAGTCCCCACACTCACCATCGACAAGCCCGCCCAGGGAGTCACCGTCTTCGGAACGATTGATTTCCAGGGCAAGGCCACCAGCAGCCAGCCCATCATGAGTGTCTACGTTTCCGTCGACTTCGTCTCCTTCGACCTCGCCACCGGACTCAATGCGTGGACCTACCGCGTGGACACCACCAAACTTACCGACGGCATCCATAGCTTCAATGTACAGGCGCGCGATACCGCCGGCGCACGCACCAGCGTGACCTCTCAGTTCGTGGTCAACAACGCCGCCAAACCGCCTGCCGTAGCCATCACTCAGCCGTCCAATAACGCCGTGCTCACCGGAACCGTCCTGCTTGCCGGAACCGCCAGCGACCCGGTCGGCCTGTCGGACGTCGCGCTTTCCATCGATCAAGGACCGCAGGTGCCAGTTAGCGGCCGGCAGAATTGGACCTACACGTTAGACACCACCCGTTTCTCCAACGGACCTCATATCATGACCGTGCAGGCCATGAATACCGCCGGCCTCACGGTTTCCGCCACCGTCAACTTTACAGTAAGTAACGGCTCCACAAGCCAGCCGCCGGCAGTAGCGATCGTTCAACCAGCCACCGGCGCCACCGTCTCCGGAATCATTTCCGTCCTCGGCACGGCCGCCGACGCGTCCGGGCTCAAGACCGTGATGGTCGCCATGGACGCGGGCGCGCCGGTAGCCGTCAATGGTCTACAGACCTGGAGCTACGCGCTCGACACCACCACCCTCTCGAACGGTTCCCATACCCTCGCAGTCACCGCCACCAACCAGGCCGGTCTCTCAGCCACCGCCAGCCAGACGCTGGTGGTGAACAATGCGGGCAGTATTCCGCCGCCCGCACCCACCGTGAGCCTCGTCTCGCCATTTAACAACGCCTCGTTCGCACCGGGCACGCCGATTACGATCTCAACCTCCGCCTCCCCAGGCGCCGGGTCCATCGCAAAAGTAGATTTCTTCCGCGACGGCGTACTCGTCGGCACCGCCGTGAATAGTCCCTACTCCATCTCTTGGACCTCGCAGGTAGCCGGTATCTTCTCGTTGACCGCTCGCGTGACCACCCTTGCCGGCGTCACCGCCACGTCACTTCCCGTATCCGTAAAAGTCACCGCGGCCTCGAACCCGCTGCTGATCGTTCAAATCAGCCGCCCCAGCGATAATTCCGGCTACCGCGGATTCCCGACAGCCTCCATCCCCATTCAGGCGGTCGCCACCGAACCGGGAGGCCAGATCGTGAAGGTCGTGTTCTCAGCCAACGGAACCCCCATCGGTGAATCCACCGCGGCGCCCTTCGAATTCGTATGGAGCGGCGTATCTCCGGGAACTTACACCCTGACCGCTACCGCCATCGACGCGGCCGGAGCCACCGCCGCCTCGGCGCCGGTCTCCGTCACAGTCTTTTAATTTAGGGTTTCCGCCTAAGATCAGACCGCGGTCAGATCTGCCGCCAGAATGTCACGCAGCCACTGCGGCGCTGACAGGCGAACGTACCGCGCGGGACCCTGGCCGGTCAGGCTGCTGTTCAGGCTGGCGGTCAGCGCGGCTCGCACATCGACAATGCGGAAGTGTATGCAGGATTCCATTTCGATACCGCCATACGTAAATCCGCCGGCCTGGATGCGGTAGGTCCAATAGCGCGGAGCCGGGAGGGCCGACAGGCTTTCGCGATCGATGCGGTAGGTCGAGTTGGGCGGCTTCGCGTTTACGAGCGTCTGGGTGGCCGCGGCAGTGTCGTTCTGGTACGACTCCCCGAATTGAGTAATCAGTCCCGCGAACACCTCACGAACTTCGGCATTCGACGTCGAGAGCGTCTTATTCACAGCGGCAGTCCCCGGCTGGACGTAGAACTGATGGTTGGCCAGCGCCTTGATTTCGTAAGCGATCTTGTCGAGCCGGAGTAGCAAGGGGCGGACCGGCGCGCCGGCCGGGTTGTTGCTCGTGGACGTGGCGTCCGCAGCGGCGAGGACTGCCTTCAGGATCCCGTTCTTGCGAAGGTTGCCGACGCAGGTAATCGACGGCCCGTATCCGACGCCCGTCTTGCCTTGCAGGGCGCTGTTCACAGAGTTGAAATACGTCTTCACCAATTGGTTGGAAATGAATGCCGACTGGGTGATGAAGGGTGTTGACGAAAGTTGAACCGAGATGAGTTGACCGGGTAACAAAATTCCCTCCTGGGGTTGATCGAGGGTATCACGGCAAAAAATGGCGAGTCAATGGACGCCCAATACCGTCACTTCCGTAAGGCGCCTTCAACCGACGACTTCTTCATAGCGGTGGCGCCATGCGATTTCTCCGGAGGCTTGAAACACATTCAATGCCTGTTCGTAAAGATCCCGGGGAATTTCGATGCCGCCATCCCAACATCCCAGCGCCTGGTAGCGGTGGATCGCATCGTTGAGGCGCTCCGGCGGCACATCGGGAAAGAACGGAGCTTCCGCCGCCACGATCTCCGCGGCCGGCGCGCTGCGGACCCACTCCCTGGCACGCCCGTAAGCGTCCAGAAAGACCTGGTAACCCTCCGACTTCTGGTACGCGCGGGAACAGCACAAGCTGCTGAATGCCACCTTGGGCATGGAAGCCCCTACCGACGCGACAATCTCGCCTTCCGGGAACGGAGCCTGAAGGTGTGCATAGTCGGCGCTTCCCTTGCGAACGACCTTGATCTTCGTCCAGTCGACACCGTTGAGTTTCACGGCGTGCTTCAACATCGCCAGCGGCTGTGCTGCCCTGATCCGCAAGGAGTGTATGCCCTTCCAGCTTTTTCCATTCGAAGTTGGCGTCGGGCTCGCTCGCCACCAGAAAGAATCCATCGCGCTGATTGATCTGCGCGAAGTGAACAGGCAGCGGCTCCACTCCCATTTCGCGCCCCTTCCAGTTCGAGGAAACTGCCGATTGCATGATGTCGACCGCAGCATCGCGGATCAGGGCGTAGCTGCGCTGCCCCACCCCGAGCACGCTATAAGGAACGTCGTGCCCTTCACTTCTCAATATGTGGATGGCCGAAAGCAGCGGACTGTAGAAGGCCGAGTGGCGCGAGGCCATGACACGGATGCGCATGCCTCTACTATAGGCCCCCGCTGCACCACAGGTTTTAGAATCAGGATATGTCCAATCCGTGGCTGACCATACCGCTCGCCGACTACGAAGGCCACATGCGTTCGGACGAAGTTCAGCAACTGGAAGCATTGTCCGAACTCTTCGCCGCCACACTTGAGCGATGTCAGCCTGCCTCCGTCGCCGTATTGGGAGTGGGTGGGGGAAACGGACTCGACCGGATCGATAGCCGGATCACCAGGCGTGTTGTGGGGCTGGACTTGAACCCGGGCTATCTCGACGAAACCCGCAAGCGGTACGGTGGTTCGTACAACCTCACCCTCCATTGCGTGGACCTGACAAGGGATCAGGTTGAACTCGAGCCGGTAGACCTGGTACACGCCGCCCTGATCTTTGAACACGCCGGAATCGATCTCTGTCTGGAGAATGCTGTGTCTCTGGTGGACAGCGGAGGCGCCCTCTGTGCAGTACTTCAGCTACCCAGTCATCATGCAGAGCAGGAGATAGGCTCAAGCAACTTTTCGTCCATGCTGACCCTGAAAGACAACTTCGCATTGGTCGACCCTATCAGTCTCCAAACAAAGTTGACTCCCATCGGATTTCGCATGGTACACGAAGTCCTTCGCCCCGTTCCAGCCGGAAAGCGCCTGTGGATGGGAATCTTCGAGCGGTATTGATCTATCGCTCAGAACGCCCGGCCGTACTCTGAGCCGGCAGCTTTGGCGAGGCGATGCCGGCGTTCCAACTCCAGGCAGTGTCGCCGCGCGCCCTTCGTCGGGACACCACCTCCTCGTTCAACTCGTACATCCCCGGCAACAAACGCTCCGAGGGATGCGGCGCGTCTGTGAACACCATGTAGGAATGGCCTGATCCGTAGGCCGGCCAATTCGGTTGATTCGCGGCCTGCGGTTTGCCGGTGCGCGCGAAACTGCTCCAATACCCGATCATGGCTTCACTCAACCTCGTCTCTTGCGGGGCCGCCGGAATCTTCGGCCAATTCGGCGGTGTGGTCTCAAACGTCCCGAACACGAACGGTAGCTCGCTGGCATGGAACGCGTGCAGACCTGCGGAATCGGCGGCCGGATAGCCGTGGTCAAAGTAGTATAGGAAGGACGGCACGCTCAGTGCGGCCTGCTTGCGAACCAATCGCTCCGCGGTCCATCCGTACAACGCATCGCGTGTAGTCGCCAGGATGCTCTCCTCCAGGTTCGTGCCGGGATAGAACTTCAGGAATTCGTCGGCCAGATCGAGATAGCGCTCGCGAATCATGCGCGCATAGTCGGCGGCATTCGCCGGAGGCCGCGGAGCCAGTGCCCTGAGCGAACGGATCTCGCCGCTATTGAAGCCCGCCAGCAACGGCGCCGGCGCCTGTTCCCCTCTGTCAAACACATCCACTAACTGGCGTGGCAGAATCTGCCCGTCCACCGTGCCCCACGGCGCATAGCCTGCCGCCGGCGCAGCGTCCACCAGTACCTGTGCATCCATCGCGCGCAACGCCGCCAGGTCCGGCTTATGCAGCGCGGCGGCCAGGCGCGTGCCGCTTTCTTCGGCCGCCTCCGAGCCAAATCGGCGCTGCTTCAACTC
The DNA here is from genome assembly GCA_963792055.1 of uncultured Solibacteraceae bacterium. Lineage (GTDB taxonomy): Bacteria > Acidobacteriota > Terriglobia > Bryobacterales > Bryobacteraceae > Solibacter. Next base: position 162,742 of record CAWBUV010000006.1, read on the forward strand.
GGGCGTGGGGATCATGTACGCGCTCTCGGCAATCGCTTTCGAGAACAGCCCTCGAGCCGGCGGCGCGGCCATCAAATACATCACGCTCAATGCACCCGCCGATTCACCGGCGATGGTCACGTTCGAAGGGTCTCCGCCGAACGCACCGATATTCCGCCGGACCCATCGCAGCGCTTCGATCTGATCCAGCAGCCCGTAATTGCCCGACACTCCCTTGGGCGATTCGGCGCTGAGTTCGGGATGCGCGAGCCAGCCGAACACGCCCAGCCGGTAGTTGATCGAGACCACGACGATGCCTCGTGCCGCCAAGCGCGCGCCATCGTACATCGCCTCGCGGCTTGCGCCCGCCGTCAACGCACCGCCGTAAATCCAGAAGAAGACCGGCGCGTTGCGAGTGCCCGCCGGCGACCAGATATTCAGCGTCAGACAATCCTCGCTCATCGGCAGCGGACCGCGCGTGTAGATGGTCTGAACGGCGACCGTAGGCTGATAGCACGCCGCGCCGAATTCGGTAACCTTCCGAACCTCCGCCCATCGAGACATCGGAGCCGGCGGCTTCCAGCGTGCCTGTCCCACCGGCGGCAATGCGTATGGGATGCCCTTGAAGACGAGAATCTTGCCGTCCCGTTGCCCTTCAACTCTGCCCGCCGGGGCATCGATAACGAGGCGCCCTGCCGGCGCTGGCGTAGCGCCTGATGCCGGCCAAAGAACGAGGCAGGCAAGCGCCGCGCCCCAAATCGACGAGTCAAGGTCTGGCATCAAGTGGCTCCAATATCCCGTCCCTCCCGACGAAGAACAGATTACCAAACTCCAGTCGTCAAGCCCGCTCTGTACGGGCAGCGCCCCCGAATCAGGAGCGACGCTCGGCAAGATCGGTAATCGGGAGCCCTTTTCCGCCGTGTTGCGATTATCGGTGGTTCTCTGTGTCGCAGCCGTTTAGTCGGAACTGGATTTTTCATTGCGCCTCGTAGGATAGGCCTCCCGGCCTGTCCATGCGAGTGAAGCTCGGACAGGGTGCTCTTAATGAGACCCAGGGCTCCAGCCGGAAGCCACCTATTCCTGTCGGAACCCGAACAGCTTCTGCGCCGTGAGTCCCCGAATCTTGGCGCGGTCGCCCTCCGAAGCGAAATCGAACATCGTATCGAACAGCTCGACGGCTTTTTCGAAAGCAGCCATGCTCGTGCCCAGCTCTCCCCACACCATACGATCGGCGCCGAAAGCATCGAAAGTCCGTTTCACAATCGGCTTCGCATCCGGATGCGGGTATGGCTCTTTGGATGACGCAGTCACACCGGTCCCCGAGTATTTCATGTAGACCTTTGGCAGCGACGCCAGCTTGAGTACCTCCTCGAAATCAGCGGGCGTGCCATGACCGGCGCGCGCCAGATGATCCATCAGGACCGGCATCTTCGGAAACTTCGCAGCCAGTTCCCCGATCTGCGGCGCATAGTGCGGGATAAAGTGCATCTGAATCATGAGGCCAAGGTCGGCCGCCGCACGCCAGCACTCCGTCATCTGCGGATGTCTCATATCGCGATCGCGGATCATGCCGCTCGTCGTCGATGGAGTGCCGGGCTCGTGCATCTCGTGAATACGTAACGCGACCGTCGCGCCTTTATTCTTCTTCACTAACTCCGACAGTCGTTGCGGCGTACGAGGATCGATCGGGTCAAAAAGACACGAGGACCTGAAGAAGTCCTTCGAGGGTGCACGCTCCAGACAATACTCCAGATACCGGTGATCGTCCTGATAAGGCTCGGGAGTTACGATTACCGCACGGTCGATCCTGGCTTCTTTTGCGAAGGCAAGAAAAGTCTCCACCGGATAGGATGGCCGCCGGCCGCCGCCACCCGCGTTCGCAAACGGAAACCGCGCCGTATCGTCCGAATACAAATGGACATGCGACTCAATCAGCAGACCTTTGGGCCGCGCCGCCCACGCCGCACCCGACCACAACGCCCCCGCGATGAATTCCCGCCGTCCGATGGTTAACATCAGCCTGCTCCTTCCTTTGCTCCCGCTCACCACGTCAACGCGAACCCAAGGTTCATCAACGGCTGCCCGCCCAGATTCGCCGTGCCCGCGTCAAGGCTCGTTTTCCCGAATAGCGTCGGGCTCCCCAGGGCCAGCGTAGTGGTGGGAGCGTTCCATGTATACCACTTAAAGGGATTCTGGAAATCATAGCGTATCTGGAGACGCAATCTCTCCCGAATCGGAATCTCCTTGCTGGTCGAAAAAGCAAAGGCAATCACACGCTGGCTGTCGATGATGTTCCGTCCATCCGTTCCCATGCTGTAGGCCGGGATATAAGTAAAACACTCATTGCCCAGGTTGGTGTTTGTGCCGCAGTTCAACAGGGAGTTCTGGTTCGACTGGTTGAACCGGTCGCCGCCCAGGTCCGTCCAATTGTCGCGAAGCCCCGGATTCCGAAACAGCATCACATTACCGTAATTCGGCATGAAGCCGGGATATTGGAGCGTGGGCGCTCCCGTGAGTCCGGCCGAAACCGGCCCGCCGCTGCGAATGCTGTACGCCAGGGTCAGGTTGTAACCACCCAGAACATAGTCCTTCCATCCCTTGTGATTGAGGAACCGGCGGCCCTGCCCCACAGGCAACTGGTAAGTGCTCGTGGCATTGAATGTATGCCGCAAATCCCAATTACTCACTGCCTTGTTCAAACAGGCGCACAGGTAAGGGTTGATCGCAGTGCCGTCGATCGACTTGGCATACGTGTAAAACGCCGTGAAGTTCAGCCCTCCTGAAAAACGCTTCTCGATCGTGATGCTGCCCTCGTGATGCGTGCCGTGGCCGAAGTTGCCGATGTAATTGATGTTGCCCCAATTGGGGAACGGCCGCGAATACTGTGCTACCGGAATCCATGCGGCTAGCGCCGCGGGATCGTTCTTCAAGTAACCAAACGGCAGCGTGTTGATCTGCATCGACCCGGTGAGATCCACCGAACCCGAGCCCGAGTAGATGAGTCCCAGCACATAGTCCTTGCTCAGCTCGTACTGTAAATTGACATTCCAGGTCATGGTGTACGGACTATGCAGGTGCGGATCGATCTGGGTGGCGCTGTGGTTTGCCGGAATACCGAAATACGGCGCCGAACCATCGGCCCGTAGCGCCGGATACACAATCGAGCCAGGACCCTTGCTGAGCTGGAAGAGCGGCGTCGGATTGCCCGCCGGTTGAGCCAGCGATGCGGTGTTGGTCACCATTTCGTCGGTGTTGACGTTTGCCAGCCTCACGTCCACCGTGGTCAGTCCAAAACCGCCGCGCATCACCCACTTCGGCAGCGGATGCCAGGCCAGGCCGAAACGAGGATCGAAGTTATTCCAGTCCCTCGCGTAGGGGCTGATCCCTTTGGTGTGAATATAAGCGCCCTTGCACCCCCCTGCCGGACACGTGAAACCAACATAGTTGTTCGAGTTCGGATCGGTCGCAGTCGGGTCGAAGACGCTTGAATAACCCCATTTTTGCGTCGGCGGCGTTTCCACGCTATACCGGAGCCCGATGTTCAAGGTCAATGTCGGAGTGACCTTCCAGTCGTCTTGAATATACAGGCTATGTTGCCAGGAGCGCGGTAGCGAAGCCTGCAGCCGCTGAGTAAACGTTGCAGCCGTCACCGAGCCCGTGAGGAACCCCGCAAACGCGTTCCCCGTATTCGGTGTCGAAACGCCGTTGGCATTCAATCCAACGTCGTTATCCAGTGTGAAGCTGCCGCTCGGGTTGCCGACGTTCCAGGTGTCCTGGCGGAAACGAAGCAGCTCGTAGCCGAACTTCACGGCATGCGTGCCCCGCACCTTGGAAATGTCTGTCTTTAATGACAGGTTCTCGCTGGTGGTAGCGCTGGGGCCGGCCTGACCGATGCCTGTATACAACCCTAGCGGGAACGTGTCCGGTGGAAGACCGGGTATTCCGAGCAGGCCGGCAATGTCCGCCTGGTACGAAGAGGAAAACGTCTTCGAAACTACCCGCGCGTAGCCCAGGCGGGTCTCCGCCAGTAACGTCGGACTAACCACCCATGTAGTGGCCAATGCCCACGTGTCCATCCAGCTCGGACTCTTATTCGAACCCGAGTCGAACGGCAGGTATTGCACCGTACCCGATTTGCTGGGTAAAGAATTGGTCTTGTATCGTGTCCAACTCAGGAACGATTTCACGTTTGAGCTGAACTGCTGGTCCAGGCGCGCCGCGTATTGCGGGATATTCTGTCTCGCCGCTTGCGAGTAAAACACATTATTCGCGGGTCCGACGGTCCCAATGCTTCCCAGCGAGTCGTCGGCCGGCCGGAACGGGTTGTAACTCAGCAGCTTCGCGGCTACCGGATCCCAAGTGTTGACAGGAACGATATTGCCCGGGAACGGCGTTCGCGACCATGTGCCGGTGGCGCTGCGCGTGGTAGTTCGCGGGTCGTAAATCGCCTGGCCGACTCCGTTAAACGAGAAGATTCCTCTCAACATGTCTGTGTCCGGCGCCGTGAACGGTGTCTGATGAAATTGAGTCTCCTGCTGCCTCTGCAGGGTGAACATGAAGAATGTCTTATTCTTGCCGTTGTAGAGCTTTGGAATGTATACCGGTCCGCTCACAGAGGCTTCGGGATAATGCTGGTAATAGCCGTCGGGCGTAGTGTGGCCGGGGTAGATCTGCGCGTTGCGGTACTTGTCGAAAAACTTGCGGTGCGTCATCATCCGCGTACGCCCGAATTCCGAAACCGTGCCGTGAAACTGATTCGAGCCCGATTTCTTGACGGCCGTAACGAAACCGCCCGCGGCATGGCCGTACTCGGCAGGCGGCACCGTGCTGACTACTTTCAACTCCTCAACGGCGCCCATGATCGTATTCTGGGTGGTAACCACACCGTCCTCGAAGTAGCCCATAGTGCCGGTGGGCAGTCCGTTGATATGGAACGCGGTCAGACTGGCGATGACGCCATTCGAGGTGTATGGCATCGTGACACCCGGCGTGAAGTACAAGACGCTTAACTCACGCCGCTGGTAAATGGGCAACTTATGGACATAGTCGCCGTTAAAGACCAGCCCTGTTGACGACGTCTCCGTCTGTAACAGCGTCGCCGCGTCTGTCACCTGCACGGATTCTGTCGCGGAGCCCAACTTGAGCACGGCGTCCACATTCAACGTCTCGCCCGTTCGCAGCACCAGGCCGTCGCGCACCAGGCGTTCGAATCCGGGCGCGGCCACAATCAGCCGGTACGGTCCCGACCGCAGCGATTGCACGCGGAAAATACCCTCGGTATTCGTCACCGTCATGTTCTCGAAATTCATCTCGGTCTGCGTTACCGTAATGGCGGCTCCCACTACGGCTGCACCCGATGGATCGATTACCCGGCCGCCGATAATCCCATCGCCCTGACTGCGCGCGGGATTACAAGTGAACAAAAATATCGCAATCAACAACGTGGACTGCACGAAACGGTTCATCTTAGGCTCCGATGACCTGGCTCTGCTGTTGGGCAGTGGAGTTAGAGTTTTGTTATTCGCGGGTGGAAGGCCCGCGAGAATCAGGCAAGCGTCCAGGGCTTCCTGTACGGCTTGGTCAAGTACTGGTTGGCCTCTTTGTCGCCCGTCACTTCTTCTTTCTTGGCATCCCAGTACAGCGTGCGGCCAACTTTCATGGAAATGTTAGCCAGGTGACACATGACCATCGTGAGATGGCCCTCTTCGACGTCGCAAATCGGCAGCTTTCGGCTCTTCACGCAGTCAAGGAAGTTTCGGGCGTGATTGCCGCCGGTTGCAGTAGCGCTGATCGGCTGCATCGCCGGCTTTCCATCTTGCTCGTCGCCGCTCCAGATTTGAGGAGTTACCTCGAATCCGCGCCGCGTCAGCACCATGCTCCCCTTCGTACCGTGAAACTCCAACAGCGGCTTTATGCGGCGGTCGTTGTCCGGATAGCGTATGGGTTCAAAGCCGCTGACCTCGCAGCCCGCCCAGGTAACGGTGCAGCCCGGGAAGCTGTAAATGACGTCCTGCACATCGGGCGTTTCCCCGCCGTCTTTTAATTCGTACCGGCCTCCGAAGGCGGCCACCGCAGTCGGCGTTTTGACATTCAACGCCCAACGCACGATATCCAGGCTATGCGATCCCCAGTTAGTCATCTGACCCCCTGAGTAATCCCAGAACCATCGCCAGTTATAAGAGAAGCGAAGCGGATCGAAGGGCACGTGCGGCGCCGGCCCCAGCCACATATCCCAATCCAAAGCCTCGGTCAGCCCGGACTTCAATTGTCTGGACTTGAAACCCGGCATCATGTTTCTGGTCCAGTTTGCGCTCACCCGGTGAACCGCTCCCAGTGCGCCGTCCTGAATCAGTTTCACTGCCTTCGCGTAGTGCTCGCCTGATCGTTCCTGCGCGCCCACTTGCACGATGCGTTTGTATTTGCGCGCCGTATCTACCGCGACTCTCCCCTCGCGTATCGTCGATGAGAGTCCCTTCTCGACGTACACATCCTTCCCGGCTTTGCACGCCATGATCGTGAGCAGCGCGTGCCAGTGATCGGGAGTAGCCACAATCACCGCGTCCACGTCCTTGTTATCGAGAAGCTGACGAAAATCCTTGTATTGGACGACCTTTTCTTTGGCCGCCGCGGCCGCGCGTTCGCGGTTGGGTTGGAATACGTCGCACACGGCGACGGGGTTGACATCGGGTTGTGCCAGGAAATTCCGCCAGTTCCCGGATCCCTGACCGCCGCAGCCGATGATGCCGACTCCGATGCGGTCATTGGCGCCGAGAATTCGCGAAGCACTCAAGGCCAGGTAGGCGCCTCCTGCCAGGGTCTTGGAAAACGAGCGGCGGTTGGGCTGCGTCATGGAGCGCGACCTCCTAAGTGAAGTTATCGGACATCATAACAGCTTGCCGAACCTTGTCAAGCCTTTTTTCGTCAGGCTCTACGACCGAATTTCAGGAACAACTAATCTCGAAAGAACGATTTAACGCTAAACAGGCAGTCCTTTCTCGTTGACAAGGCTTCCAAACAGACGTACGATAACCGATAACTTCGTCCAGCCAGAAGGAGGGCAACGTTCATGAATCGACGCACATTCCTTACATCGGGTACTCTTGCAGCGGCCGTGTCAGCCGCAAATCCCACCACCACAACCGCCGCAACTCCCAAGCGAGCTCTCATGAAGCCCGGGGCGACGGCGGGCCCCGGGGAAGGTGGAGGCGGCGGCCGGGGCCGGGGCGAAGGTAGCCAGGACGCCGCGCCGCCGGCCGAAGGCGGCGCGGCGCGGGGCGGACGCCGTGGCGCCGGAGGTCAGCCGCGCGATCCCGAAGCGGCTTTCCGTTCGCTTGGCCGTTGGGGCATCAGGAATGTCGTCGCCACTGCGCAGATCGCCGACGGGCGGCTCTACGCCACGGTGGACGAACTCAAACGCCTCACCGATATCGCCGACAAATATGGCATCGCCGTCGACGTATTGAACCCGCCGTTCTTACCCTCCAGCCATATCGACCGCGAACGCCATCCCGCCATCATGCTGGCCCAGAGTCCCGATCGTGATCGCGATATCGAGCAGATTCAGACCATGATCAAGAACTGTGCGGCGGCCAAAATCCCCTGCATCAAATACAACATGAGCATCCTCGGCGTACTGCGTACCGGCCGCACGCCCGGGCGCGGCGACACCAGTTACAACACCTACAAGCTGAAGGATGCTCACCCCGAACCGGCACTCACACGCGCCGGTGTAGTCGATGCCGACCGCTATTGGGAAAGAATCACGTATTTCCTGGAACGGATCATTCCCGTCGCTACCGAGTACAAAGTGCGTATGGCATGCCACCCCAACGATTCCCCGGTGCCACCCGAAGGATATCAGGGCGTCGTCGCCGTGCTTGGAACTGTCGACGGTCTGAAAAAGTTTGTCTCCATCAAAGAGAGCCCCTACCATGGACTGAACTTCTGCCAGGGCACCGTCTCGGAAATGCTGCGGGATCCCGGTAAGGAAATCTACGACGTGATCCGCTGGTTCGGCTCGCGCAAGAAAATCTTCAACGTCCACTTTCGCAATATCCTCGGACACCGCGACGAGTTCATGGAAGTCGCGCCGGATGAGGGATCGGTAGACATGTTCAAGGCCATGCAGGCGTACAAGGAGGTCGGGTATCCATACATGGTGCATCCCGATCACGTCGTGAACTCTCCAAGTGATACCGGGGGCGAATACACCGCATTTGTTTATGGCTACATCCGCGCGCTCATTCAGGCAGTGGATCGGGAGAGTTGACGTGCGCCGGCGCCGCCTCTGACCAACCGCGACGCTACAATGGAAAGGCGATGTTCAGCAATCCTACGTTCTTGCCCGCCAACACATTCAAAACTGCTCTCGCAAAGGGTCTGCCACAGATCGGAGTCTGGAGTTCGCTCTGCAGCAACATCGTTGCGGAGGTACTCGCCGGCTCCGGCTTCGATTGGATTCTGATCGATACCGAGCACGCACCCAACGAAGTCCCCGGGGTGCTTTCTCAGTTGCAGGCCATGGCCGCGGGTACGGCAGAACCGGTCGTACGCTGTGCCTGGAACGATACCGTCATGATGAAGCGGATCCTCGATATCGGGGCCCGCTCCATTCTCGTTCCCTTCGTGCAAAATGCCCAGGAAGCACAGGCGGCCGTCGCCGCCACACGATATCCGCCGCTCGGCAATCGTGGGGTCTCCATCTCGCAACGCGCGAATCGCTACGGTAAGGTCGCCGATTACCACCGCAAGGCCCATGAGAATATCTGCGTCCTCGTACAAGTGGAGACGCAGGCAGCGGTAAACCAGATCGAAGCCATCGCCGCCGTCGAAGGAGTGGACGGAATCTTCATCGGCCCCAGCGACCTGGCAGCCGACCTCGGGCATTTAGCCGACACGCGTCATCCGGAAGTCCAGGCTCTGATCGCCCGCGCCTGCGCCCGCATTCGCGCTGCCGGGAAAGCTGCTGGAATGTTGGCGGCCAACTCAGAAGACGCCGCCCGCTATTTCAACCTGGGCTTCACGTTTGTCGCCGCCGGCAGTGATCTCGGGATTGTTTCGCAGGGCGCTCAAAAACGTGCGGCAGACCTGCGCGACCATCTCGGAGCTATGCCTTTCGAGCGGCCTGCTCCTGCGCCTTACGAAATCGATCCCGGCTGTTTGAGAGATGAATCCGCATGAACTTGGCGGCCAGCTTGGGATCGCCGCACAGGATCGCGCCATAGATCTGTTCGTGCTCCCGGCTGAGCATGCTGATGAAAGCCGCCTGGTCCTCTGCCGACTTGAAAAGCGTTACCCTCGTACGCGGAATGGTTGGCATTCCGAAATGCGCGAATACTTCGGGAAAATAGCGGTTGCCGCTCGCCTCGGCAATCCGCAGATGGAATTGGAAATCCGTCTCCGCGCCATTACCCCCGTTCCGCTGCGCATCCTGGAAATCGTCCAACGCGCGCCGCAAAGCCTCGAGTTGTTCGTCCGTGCGCCGGGCGGCTGCCAGCGCCGCCGCTTCGCTCTCCAGGCTGATGCGGAACTCGAGCATGGCAAGCACGTCGAGCACTGTAGGAATGCTCTTTGCCTCTAACTCGAAACGGACTGGAGGCGCGCCATTCCGGACAAACGTGCCGATGCCGTGCCTGGTAGTCACCAGTCCCGACGACTGGAGTTTGGAAATCGCCTCCCGTACCACCGTCCGGCTGACGCCATGCTTCGTCATCATGGCCAGTTCCGTTGGCAGTTTCTCACCAGGTTTCAAACCGCCGCCGCGAATCTCCTCCGACAGCGTTTCCATCAATTCCGTCGATAAATTTCGCCCTCTTCGTCGTGTGTCAGCGGCCGGTACATCCATCAGTGTCGGGGTCCCCGTTTTGGTCTCAGTCTAGCCTGCCAGAGCGTTCTTGGAGGCGATGATACGACATCATACCACGAGCATCCAACTTACACTGCAGCTAGCCGTTCAACTGTGCGAGGCACAGGTTCACGCGGCATCGTCGTATGACATGACGACTCGCTTACCGAGCGATTCCAGCGCCGCTTGAAGTTTCTCCGGCCTGGTTGCCACCATGGACCTCAGTTCACGAGTTCCGGGATCTTGTGAGATAGCGCCTGAAACGCGCGATCCTCGAAAGCTCCCTGATGGAGCCACGCGATTTTACCCGTACGGTCGAGGAGAATCAGGTAGGCTGCGTCGGGATTCTGGAAACGCACGCGCTGTTTCCAGGAATCCGTACGCCTATAGATCGTGACGACGTGCTCGTAATCCTCTTTCGGAGTTCCCTGGCGCATGCCGCGATCGATGAACCACCTGGCCAATCTCGCCGCACCGCCGATCATGGGCACCTCATAGAACGTAACTCGCGGGTCGGACTGGAACTGCGCGCGGAACCTCTCCGCCCAGGCTTCCACAGCGAAGCGCGATTGGTAAGTGAAACCGAGGAGCAGGAGCGTGACCCGGCCCTCGGCCGCCTGGGGAAGCACAGCCTCCCGGCCTGTCAGAAACTCACCGCGGAGTTCCGGGAGGCGCTCACCAATTTTGATTTCCGACGCCGGTTCGGCCGCAAAGGCGACCACCGGAAGAAGGCTCAGAATGCGTGCCATAGTCATGCCATTCTCTATGCCGGCCGCGCCGTCGGACCGCTTGGCGCGGCCGCATCCAGCGCCGCTGCGGCTATCCGCCGCAGCATCCCGCGAAACATAACCTGATGAATGGGCCAGAGCAGATACCAATACAGTAGACCTTGTAAGCCGCGCGGCTCGAAGTAGGCAATCTGCCGGAGCACGGTGGAGCGTCCTTGCGCCTCTGCGCGGAACTCCAGCCATGCCCGCCCGGGGACTCGCATCTCCGCCAGTAGCCGCAACCGGCGCCCGGGCTCGTAAATCTGCACACGCCAGAAATCCAGCGTGCTCCCCGGCAGCGGAGTCTCGGGGTCGGGCCGCCCGCGCCGCATTCCCACACCGCCCGTCATCAAATCGATCAATCCCCGGATTCTCCACAACCAGTTGCCGAAATACCAGCCGGTTCGCCCGCCGATCCGGCGCACGGGAGCGAATGCCTCTTCCGCAGAAACCGGCAGGCTGACTTCTTGTACGTTGCCCAGAACCGCCGGCCCGGGCTCGGCCGCCTTGTCCCACACCCCGGGGCACCCCGCATCCGACCAGCGGGTTCCGGGCGAGCACAGGTCTTCGTTGGCCAGCGCCCGCTGTACCGCCCCCGCAAGCCCTACGGGCCGCACTTTGAAAATGCGGTCCGCCCCCGGATGCCGCACCACGCTCGGAGTGCGGACGCTCTCGATAAGGAAGCGGCCGATCGACGCGTAAACCGGCGTGACGAGCGTCAGCCAGCGGCTCGATAGCCCCGGACTGAGAAATGGGACTGCGAGAAACCAGCGGCGCAGTTTCCGCTGCCGCGCATATTCCCGCATGATCCCAAGATAAGACGTAACCTCGGCTCCCCCGATTTCGACGATCAAGCCGTCTTTGGCGTCCACTCTCATGGCCTCGACCAGGTACGAAATGACGTCCTCGATGCCGATCGGCTGCGCGGCCGTGCGGACCCAACGAGGCGTCAGCATGACCGGCAGCCGATCCACCAGTGCGCGAATCAACTCGAACGAAGCGCTGCCGGAACCGATCACGATGGACGCCCGCAACTCCACGACCGGAACCCCGCTCGAGCGCAAAATGTTGCCGGTCTCCAGGCGGCTGCGCATGTGAGGTGAGAGATCGTTTCCGTGGGCGAGGCCACCGAGAAAGACGATGCGGGCGACGCCGGCTTCGCTCGCCGCCCGCGCAAAGTTCCGGGCCGCCTCGCTTTCCAGCCTCTCGAACTCACGCCCGGACTGCATCGCGTGAACCAGGTAGAAGGCCGTCTCCACCCCTGCAAGTGCCGGGCCCAGAGATGCCGCATGCAGCAGATCCCCCGCTACGACTTGCGTACCAGCGGCCACGCGCCCGCGCAGCACCTCCGGGTTCCTGCACAAGCACCGCACGGCGATAGACTGCCGTTCCAGTGCCTTCAGCAGGCGGCCGCCGATGTACCCCGTTGCTCCGGTCAGCAGAACCATGCACCCACGCTATTCGGGGAGAAGCACCGTGTCAATGACGTGAATTACGCCGTTGCTCGCGGCAATGTCGGTCTTGGTCACGTGCGCGTTGTTGACCATCACGCCGCCATTTCCCGCGTGGATGGTAAGGTTCGCGCCCTCGAGCGTCTTGGCGGAATCGAGCTTCACCACGTCTTTAGCCATCACCTCCCCTGCCACTACGTGGTAGGTGAGAATCTTCCGAAGCTGCTCTTTGTTCTCCGGCTTGAGCAGATTTTCCAGCGTGCCCGGCGGCAGTTTCGCGAATGCCTCGTCGGTAGGCGCGAAGACGGTGAACGGTCCGGGTCCTTTCAGCGCACCAACGAGTCCGGCCGCTTTTATCGCGGCCACCAGGGTGTTGAACCGGCCGGCGACTGCGGTGTCGACAAGGTCGGCCGCCGAGGCGTTGGAAACCATGGCCAGAGCTGCGATTCCGGCCAGCAGAACAGGCAAACGAAGTATCATCTTTTTATCCCTCACTCTTTCCAGAAATCCACTTTCCCGAATCTGTCCCGCCTTCATGCGCGGGCGCCCGCCGCGGCGTGGTACCAGCGGCGCTGAATCGATTTCCACGTCAAAGCCTGGTATAGGCCGGACAAGCCTACCAGTCCGTAGACCACGCTGCTCAAGGCGGAGGTCTCACCGAATCTCATGCCGAAAACCGCGGCTACGAGATCGAGATGAAACACGCCGGCAAGACCCCAGTTCAGCGCGCCGATGATCACCAGCGCGGCTGCGACTACGTCAAGCTTCTTCATATCGTTTTTCTTCTCCTTCGGGTTGGTCTTCCTCCCCGGCTACGATTTGATCTTAAGGAAAATCTGTTTTACTGTAAAGAACAGGAAGAAACTGCTTTTCCTGGAGAGAAAAAAGCGGCCGCAAGCAGTCGCGTGAGGAAAACCGATCTTGATGAACGAATCGAAAACCATAGCAGCAGGGCTGGGCAAGTATGCCATCGGCGCAAAATTGAGGCGGCTTCGCCTGCGCAAGAGCATGGGTCTGCTGGAATTGAGCAAACACACGGGCCTGTCGCCCGCGCTGCTCTCGAAACTGGAGCGCGATGTGATGCATCCCACGCTGCCCACGCTATTGCGGATCGCCATGGTTTTCAGCGTGGACCTGGATTACTTCTTCGTTCCGGAGCCGAAGCCCGTTCTGGAGATCGTCCGCAAGAGCGAGCGGCTGCGATTCCCCGATTCTCCGGACGAGGAGAGGATTTGCTTTCACTTCGAGAGCCTCGACTTCCCCGTACCGCAGCGTGCCTTGAGCTCTTACCTGGCCGAATTCGAACCGATGGAGATGAAGGACACGCGCTTTCACCAGCACCCGGGCATCGAACTTCTATACCTGATCTCCGGCAAGCTGGAACTACACAGTGGAGATGCGAAGCATGAGTTATCGGAAGGCGATGCGATCTACTTCGATTCCACGGTGCCGCATGGTTATCGCAGGATCGGAGCGAAGCGCACTACGGCGCTGGTAGTGACCACGAATGTCGAGAAAGCGATGCGGCCCGGATAACGCGCTAACCGGAAGTTGAGCAAACGGACCCGGAGGTGACGTCGGATGCGCGAACATCTTCGTGCGCTTCGCCGCGCTCCGGGCGGTGAAGAGGCTACTCTCAGTGGCTCCAGATGCTTCACCGCCGCCGCAACGCATTCCCCAGAGTCGCCGAATCGTACCCCGAAGGCGCCTCGCCAGTCGTCGCATACCGGTACAGCGCCACCGTGAAAATCTCCCGCGCCGCACTGAACGCCGCCGCCATCGTCGCGAACCATAGGACCGCCGGCACGATGAAAATCGGATAGCCGTTAGCGCCCAGCACCCCGATCACAATCCCCGGAATCGCAAACAGCAGCCCCATCCAACCGAAAGCGATCCCGGAGATCAGTTGCTCGCCCCAAGTCTGCCGGAGCAGCGACGAAGAGCGGCGGACCGAATCCATCATCCCCGCATCTTCCATCACCAAAACCGGAACCACCAGGTAGGTCGCCATACCCCAGCTCAACCCCACCAGCCAGATCATCACCTTCCCAATCCATCCAGCGCGCGAGTCCAGCCACTGCAGGGCCTGTCCCACGGTAGCCGACACCAGCGACCATAGGAAAATCACCTGGACCCTCGACCAGGCGCGTCGCAAGCCGTCGCTTAGCGTTCCCTCCTGCCCCGCGAAGCGCATCTGCACACAGGCCGCCAGCGCGCAATTAAAGAAGATGGTGATAAAGGATGCACCGCAATACCACAGAAACACCAGCAGCCAGGTGTTCCCACCCCACCGCACGCCGTCCGACAGACGCAAGCCAAACAGGGCGAACACGAAGGGTAACGCCAGCGCGCCAGCCCCAATCGCACTCAGAACCGGGAAAACCATGAGTTTCTTGTCATTGCGAAGCAACCGGAAACTCTGCAACACCAGATTCCACGTCATGCAAAAATCATAAGCATTTTTCTCTTGACAGTCAATCACAAATTGCAATATATTCATTGCAGATTGCGATAGTGAAACGGGAACACTTCTTCCGTCGAACGCGTAATCATAGAGGAGTAAAGTAGCCCAAAGCCTATGACACCGACAATCAGCCCGAACCTGGGCGCCATTCACGCACTTCTGGCGGAGCGGGGATACGAAGTCAACCAACCGGCTCCCGACACCATCACCATCCGAGAACTGGATAGCGGCGTTTCCATCCAGGCCGTGCTCGAGGGCGAAATTATGTTCTTCACCCTTCCTTGCGTAACCGTGCCGCGCACCGCCGTTACGCCCGAGATCATGGCCACGATGCTGGCCGCCGACAACGGCATCAGCACCTCCTCGTTCCAGCTTTACGATGCGGGCGAGCGGTGACGTCGCGATCACCCTGAACAATTTCTGCAAACTGCAGGACATGGGACCCGAGGATGAGGACGATATCCTGTCCTGCGTGCATTTTCTGCTGGTGGATGTGATGACGGCGCGGCGCCTGTTGAGCGGGCTGTCTGCCTAAGGGATAAAGAGGAGAAAGAGGAGAGACGATATGGCATTCCTTTCAGATATTTTCGGGCGCATGGGCCGCGTGGCCCGCGGACAGGCAAACGCCGGTGTGGACGCGATGGAAGACGCGACCTTCGAGGCGACGGTTCGCCAGACCGTCGCCGACATGAAGACCGAGTTGAACAACGTCGTGCGCGCCTCGGCCATGGCGATGAGCAACTACAACACCCTGCAGGCCGAGTACGAGAAGTACGTGCGGCAATCGCCAGGAGTGGAAAGATCGCGCCGGGATGGCGCTCGACGCCGGCAACGAGGACCTGGCCAAGAAGGCGCTGGCCAAGAAGGCCGAATGCGACCAGCAGGTCAATTCCATGAAAGCTCAGCGTGGACAACGCCCAGGCCACCAGCGAAAAACTGAAGCAGCAGGTGGGCGAACTCAAGCGCAAGATCGACGAGGGCGAGCGCACCGCCGGCACCCTGGTGGCGCGCAAGAACGCCGCCGTGGCGCAGCGCAAGGTCAGCGAGGCCATGGCCGGCGTCGGCAACGCCGACAATGCCTTCGCGCAGTTGAACCGCTTCGAACAGACCGTGTCCAAGGAAGAAGCCACCGCCAAGGCTTTCGACCAGTTGGCCAGCGCCGGCACGGATAACGATCTCGAAAAGGAATTCGCCCAACTCGGCACGCACGGCGGCGTGGATTCCGAACTCGCCGCGCTGAAGGCCGAGCGCCAGAAAGCCAACCAGCCGCCGGCTCCCTACATCCCCAAGGAACTGCCGTCGCCCGGCGGAACGCTGTCCACTGGAAGCCGGGCCGGCGAAAAGGCTGAGGCGTAGCTCGAATCGGCGCCCATCCTGAATGACCATATGCGGGTGAACCTCATGATCACGTTTACGCTGGTTGCCATTCTGGGAGCGCTTCTGGTGATTGTTCTGATGAAACTGTTTAAGAAGGATCCGAAGCCGCTTCCCGCGCCCGGTACGGCCGGTGGAAGATCTGGCGAACCTCAAGGTCACCGACGCCCGCACCGGAGATGTCCTCTCCATTGCGGGCGCGGGCGACCGCATGACCGACCTGGATTACACCGTGGACCGCGGCACCCGCTCGAAGCCGGTGCGCGCACCTGGGTGGAACTCTCCGGCCCCTACCTGGATCGCCGCGTCTCTTTGCGCGTCGGCGGCGACGAAGAAATCGAAGTCTATCCTGCACGCCGATCCGCGCAAGGTCACACTCGAAGATCTCGGCCTCAGCGAAGACGACCTGGCGCAGATGGATGAGCGGCAGAATCCGGCCGACTCGTTCGATTTCGACAACGTAACCTGGATGTACCGGCTGAGCCGCGAAGTGCAGCGCCTGGCGCGACAATCAGCCTGCGCCCACCGGCTTCTACTACTGGGAATTTTTCACCCAGGACGGGAAGCGCCTGCTGGGAATCCGAAAGGCCGAAGGCGAGCCGTTTACCGTCACGTTATTTACGTGGCTCAACGCGGGAGACGTCACCGTCTACCGCAAGAACTGAAGCATCCGAACAACTTTGAAGCATCCGAGCCGCGACCGTTAGGGAGCGGTCCCTAGGCAACTCTTATGAGCAAGCAGTCATTGCGTTTTCTGGCGGTCCTGTTGACCGTCGGCATCGTAGTCGTCCTCTTCGCCGGCCTCGACGGTTTGCCGCGCGATGTGAAGGCCCAAATCGCGGCGGAACGAAAGTCGTTTACCGCCGCACAGTCTCAGCTCCAATCGGCACAAGCCGGCGTCTCGCGCGATCTCGCCGGTGAGGCCGATCTCTTCCGCGCCCTGCCCTCGGCGCGCGAGTATCCGGATCGTCTCAACCGCGCTTCCGCGTCGCTCGCCGCCGCCGGCCAGTCCCTCACCGAACTGGAACAGTTGGAGAAACAAAACCGGCGTTCCGACCGTGCCCGTGCCGAATCCCTACTGGCCCGTGAGAAGCAGGCTCGCACCGCGGCGGTGACCGATGCCGAAAGCGTTCGCAAGGACGCGGCCCATTGGGTTGACCTGAAGCAGCACCTGCCCCAGGAAGTCCAGGACATGGACCGCGATTACAAGGCGATCCAGGCAGTGGATCTGGGGGCAGCTGCAGCCGCCGTACAGAAAGCCGAAACCGATTGGCCGGAAAAGAAGAGCGATCTGGAATCGCGTCTCGCCACCGCACGCGCCATCCAGACGAATAGCGATCAGCTCTGGCAATCCACCACCGAGGCACGCCGGGCCGCCGCTGCCAACGATTACTCCAAGGTCGATTTCGGCACTCTCTTCGCGGCGGCCGACACGCTCAAGACCGGCGCCGCCGAATTACCCAAACAGGCCGAGCAGCTCAAGACCCTGAGTGCGCAGTTGTACCAGTCCTGGGACAAGATCCTGGTCGACATGGAAGTCCGCGGCACCGGCAATGCGCGCGCCTACGATCAGAAAATCAAGACCGTAACTACCACGGTCGCCGACGCGACGGGCAAGGCCGGCGCCTCCACCAGCGACGAGAAGTGGGTAGACGTTTCGAAAGCCCAATACCAGGCCATGGAGAAAAACCTGGGGATGGCGATCGAGCACAAGCCGGCGGGAAAGTACGACACCGAAAGCGAGCGCGTCGCACAGCCGGCCGGCTTCGCCTACATGGCGCCCCCCGGACAAAGTAATCAGTACGGCTACTGGGAAACCAGCAACGGCAACAGCTTCTGGGTCTTCTACGGACAGTACGCGCTCATGCGCGACCTGCTGTTCAATCGCAGCTATCGTCCGCTGGACTATCGCGAATATCACGACTACTACACCTACCGTCAGCGCAACGAAACCTACTACGGGCGCGATACCGCCGCCCAGGCGCCCAAGTACGGGACTTCGGGTACGGCTACGCAGGAACGCTACTCCGGCAGCACGTTTGCAAAGAGTGGCGGCTTCCGCGATTCCAAATACGCCAGCAAGCCCGGCGGATACCGCGATTCACAGTATTCCACACCGATGGCTCGCGACCCCAACGCCGATCACAGCCCGCGCAAGTTCGGTACCGGATCCAGCCGTCCGTCGGAACCGCGTGCCTCACCGCCTCCATCCCGCTCGTACCGGCCCGCGCCCACGCCCTATCGGCCCTCGATGCCCCGCAGCAGTCCGGGACGCAGTTTCGGGCGGAGACGGTAGTATAGTTGACGATCATGCGCCTCAGAATCAATGCTGTGGTCTATCTCGGCGCGCTCCTGGGCGTCGGCCTTCTTCACGCGGAGGCCACACCGGCGCAATCACTCCTCGTGCTGGCCAAGACCGACAATACTCTCGCCATCGTGGATCCGAAGACCCGGCACGTCGTCGCGCGCGTGCCCTCCGGACCGGACCCGCACGAAGTGATCGCTTCCTCCGACGGCAAGTTCGCCTACATCTCCAACTACGGCGGCGGGGCCTACAACACCCTTACCGTGATCGATCTGGTGGAGCAGAAGACTCTGCCCCCGGTGGACCTCGGTGCGCTGCGTGGACCCCATGGCCTGGCTTTCGCCGCTGGCAAGGTCTGGTTTACCGCCGAGGCTAACAAGGTGGTCGGCAGCTACGATCCAGCGGCGAAGAAAGTTGATTGGGTCCTCGGCACCGGCCAGAATCAGACGCATATGATCTGGGTTTCGGACGACCTGAAGCGCATGGCGACATCGAACATCAGTGCTGCAACCATGACCATCATCGATAAGAGAATCGGCGGCCGTGCTCCGGTTCCGGGACGCGGCAACCCGCAGGGCGACTGGGACGAGACGGTCGTCCCGGTAGGGCGCGGAGCCGAAGGCTTCGACGTCTCTCCTAACGGCAAGGAACTCTGGGCGGCGAATGCACAGGACGGTACCATCTCCATCCTCGATCTCGCCGGCAAGAAGGTGATGCAGACGTTGGCCGCGGATGTCACAGGAGCCAACCGTCTGAAGTTCACACCCGATGGCAAACTGGTCTTCGTTTCCACGTTGAGTGGTCCGGACGTCTCCATCTTCGACGCCGCCACGCACGCCGTGGTGAAACGCGTGAAGGTGGGACGCGGCGCGGCCGGCATCCAGATGCAGCCGGATGGTTCCGTTGTCTACGTGGCCTGCACGCCCGACGACTATGTCGCCATCATCGATCTGAAGTCGCTCGAAGTCACCGGCCACCTCGACGCCGGCAAGCAGCCCGACGGAATGGCTTGGGCCGCACGCTAGCGCTGCTTTGCCGTCTTCGCTTCGGGAATCGTGTGTCCCGTCTTGTTGTCCGTATGAAAGCTCTGTGATTGGAACGCCATGAAAAATGCGCGATACTTCCCATCCGGATACTGGAAGATCAGGCAGCCATCCTGATAGACACCGTCGTCGCCCGCATGACCCTTGTCGTTGCCCTGGTTCATGTGGATATCGTGTATGCCGTTTTCCGGCGTGAATTTGAAGTACTGATCCTTCTGCTTCTCCGGCCCGAACCTGGCGCCGAACGCGTAAACGACGCTGCCTGCAAGGCCAATCGCCGCCACCACGGCATCTTCCATCGTGTCTTTCAGATCATTGTTGGCGCCTGGAATATCGCCAGGCACTACTTTGAACTTGTCGGGTTTGACAATTCCGCCGCGCACAAAATCTTGAGCAATCCCGCCCGGCTTGCCCGGCAGCTTCTTGTATCCAGGCGGAAGTACCGATAGATCATGCGTCAGCGAGGACGGGAGAGATGTCAGGCTCTGGAAACGCAGGTCCGGCGGCTTCTGCGTGGAATGGACATTTACCGCAATCCGGTACATCAGATTCGCCGCCGACACCAGAATCTGATAATGATCGTCGTCCGCGTCGCGCAGGTGTCCGGTAACTGTTCCTTTAAGGACGCCGTAATTGACTGGCATGGGTTTGATTTTCCCCCTTGACAGCGATCGCAATCTGCAATATAGTAATCACAGATTGCGATATGACGCTCGGTGAAAAGCTTCGATACCTCCGGGAAGTAGAAGGCACCATCCGTGGCCTCGACCGCGAATTGTCGCAGGTCGAACTCGCCCGCATGGTCGAAAAGGAACTCGGAAAGTCCATCAGTCAGAGCTACCTCTCGCAGATTGAGAGCGGCTCCCGGCCCCACCTGACCAATTCCACGCGCATGCTGTTGGCGCGCTTCTTCAAGGTGCATCCCGGCTATCTGGTGGACGATCCCGAAGGTTTTTCGAACGAGCTCATCAGCGATCTGGGCGCAGTGGAAGACAAGCTCGATTTGTGGCTGATCTCCGGCGCCGAGCGTTTCTGCCGCGACGTCGATCTGCATCATGCATTGTTGACCGCGGCCAAGCACAAGGACTCGCGAATGTGCTTAATTTTGTTGGGAACGATATTGGAAAATCCCGGGCTGGCAGAGCGCCTGATCGAAGTCCTTAAGGCGCCGCCGTCCACGCCCGCGCCGAAGTCGAGGAGGCGATCATGACCTGGTCGACGTTTTATTTAGTCTGTTTCCTGGTGGGGTTTGGCATGAGCGCCTTGTCGCTCCTGTCCGGCAGCGTGCATTTGCATCTGCCCCATCTACATTTCGATCATGGAATTCATCTGGGGCACGGGCACGGCGCCGGCTCGCATGGCGGCGCGTCCTGGTTCAACCTCGGCACCATGGCGGCATTCCTCGCGTGGTTCGGCGGTACCGGTTATCTGCTGGAGCACTACTACGGCGTCTGGTTCGTGGTGGCGCTCGGTATTGCCACGCTGAGCGGCCTGGGCGGAGCAAGCGTAGTCTTCTGGTTTCTGGCCAAGGTCTTGATGTCACGCGAGGAGGCTCTCGACCCGGCCGATTACGATATGGTGGGCGTGCTCGGAAAACTGAGCATGCCGATCCGCGCCGGCGGAACCGGTGAACTGATTTATACACAGGGAGGCACGCGCCGCGTATCGGGCGCGCGTGCCGAATCGGGCGCCGCGATCGCCAAGGGCGCCGAAGTCGTGGTTACCCGCTACGAGAAAGGGATCGCTTACGTTCGCGCGTGGGATGAACTCGCTGGCGACGTAGAGCAACGGGCCTAATAGGAGAGGGTTATGGATAACCAGGTGTTTGTGATCGCGGCGCTAATGGTTTTGGCGCTGATGTTTCTGATGATGATGTTCGCCAAGCTGTTCCGCAAAGCGGGGCCGCACGAGGCGATCATCGTTTACGGGTTCCGCGGCACGCGCGTCGTCAAAGGACGCGGAACGGTGATCTTCCCCATGGTGGAAAGCGCCCGCGGGCTATCGCTGGAACTGATGAGCTTCGACGTAGCGCCGAAGCAGGACCTTTACACGCGGCAGGGCGTCGCGGTGACCGTGGAAGCCGTCGCGCAGATCAAGGTGAAGAGCGATCCGGAATCGATTCTCACTGCCGCCGAGCAGTTCCTCACCAAGACGCCGGAAGAGCGTGAAGGCCTGATCCGCCTCGTGATGGAAGGCCATCTGCGCGGCATCATCGGCCAGTTGACCGTCGAAGAGATCGTCAAGCAGCCGGAGATGGTGGGCGAGCGCATGCGCGGCACCTGCGCCGACGACATGAACAAGATGGGCCTGGAAGTGATCTCGTTCACCATCAAGGAAGTCCGCGACAAGAACGACTACATCACCAATATGGGCCGGCCGGATGTCGCGCGCATCAAGCGCGACGCCGATGTCGCCGCGGCCGAAGCCGAACGCGATACCGCGATCAAGCGCGCTGAGGCGTCGCGCGAATCCGCCATCGCCAAGACCAACGCCGACCAGGCCCGCGTGCTGGCGGAGACGCTCTCGCAGGCCAAGCAGGCCGAGGCGCAGCGCGACCTTGAAGTCAAGAAGGCGGAATACCTGGAGAACGTCAAGAAGCAGCAGGCGCAGGCCGACAAGACCTACGAGATCCAGACCAACATCATGCAGCAGCGCGTACGCGCCGAGGAAGTCACGATTCACCAGGTGGAGAAGGAGCACGAAGTTCTGGTGCAGCAGGCGGAAATCAAACGCCGCGAATACGAACTGACGGCCACCGTGCTGAAGCAGGCCGAGTACGAACGCCGCCGGATCGAGACCCTGGCCGAAGCCGAGAAGAACCGGACGATCATGGAAGCCGACGGCCGCGCCGCCGCCATCCGCACGCAGGGAGAGGCGGAAGCCGAGATCATCTTCAAGAAGGGCGAAGCCGAAGCCAAGGCGATGAACGTGAAAGCCGAGGCCTATCAGGAGTTCAACCAGGCGGCCATTCTCGACAAGTTAATCACCAACATGCCGGAAGTGGTTCGCGCCCTGGCCGCGCCGCTGGCTAACGTGGACAAGATCACTATCGTGTCCACCGGCAACGGTGCGACCTCGGGCATGCACAAGATCACGGGCGACATTACGGAGATGGCGGCGCAGATTCCGGCGCTGTTCGAAACGCTCTCCGGCATGCCGTTCAACGAGATGTTCGCCAAGGTCCGGATGATTGCCGACAAAGCACCCAAACCGGATGACAAGGTGAAGAGTAACGGCGGGACGCAGTAAGGAATTAAGGAGCAAGACAATGGCACTTTTGGAACGGGTAGCAACACTGGTACGGGCCAATCTGAACGATCTTGTAGATAAAGCGGAAGACCCGGAAAAAATGATCAAGCAGGTGATTCTGGATATGCAGAATCAGTTGCTCCAAGTCAAAACCCAAGTGGCGATCTCCATCGCCGATCAACACGTCCTGGAGAAGAAACTCCAGGAGGCGGAGGAGAACGAGCGGCAGTGGATGAACCGCGCGGGAATCGCCGTAGACAAGAAAGACGAGGCACTGGCGCGTGCCGCCGTGGAGCGCAGCATGAGCTACAAGTCCACCGCCGCCAGTTTCCGCCAGCAGGTGGAGGATCAGAAGACCCAGGTGGAGAACCTGAAGTCCGCGCTCCTACGCCTGCAGCAGAAGATGGCGGAAGCGGAATCCAAGAGCGACATGCTGATCGCGCAGCACCGGCGCGCCCGCGCCCTCGGCAAGGCGACGGAGGCGAGTAACGCCATGGGCGACAACTCCAATGCGGCCGCCTTCGACCGCATGAAGAGCAAGGTGCGCCGGCACGAAGCAACGGCGCAGGCGCAGGCGGACCTGGGCAGCGACGACGACGTAAACGAGAAGTTCGCGGCGATGGAGAAGCAGGAAGAAATCGATCGCCTGTTGAGCGAACTCAAGTCCAAGCGCAACGCATAACATCGGGGCGGGGGTTCTTCCCCGCCCTTCCCTCTTTAAAAAATATATGAAGCACAGATCAAAGGTCGAAGTGTGGCTGTTCGCTGCAATCCTGTACGTCGTCGGAGTTCTGGCGGCAGGCGGCAATCGTTGGATCGGCGGCCCGGTGCTGCTGGTCCTGCTTGATCATCGCCTTGCCCCAGGAATATGTCACCGCGTCCGGAGGCCCTGCGCGTGCGCGCCGGGCTGACGCGGTGGGCGATCCCCTACGCCGCGATCACCTTCGTGGGAGAAAGCTCTCTCGGTCCGGTGCTCGGCAAGCGTGTCGCGGTGCGCATCGGAGGGGATTCCGAAATCCTGCTGGCGCCGGACGATCCGGGCGCCTTCTTTGCCGATGTCGCCGCGCACGCTCCTCATCTGAGACGCCGCGGCGCCGCCCTGGTGTCAGCCTAGTACGGCGTGCCGGGAAGCGGAGGCAGGACGGGGGTGATGGCTCCCCATTTCTGGTCCTTCGCGGTTTTCATGTCCTTCATCAACTGCTCGGGAAGCTTGGTGTTCAATTGGGGACGGCCCGGCTGAGTGGCGAGCACCCAGGCTACGGCGCCCATGGTCTTGGCGACCACCTGCATCTGTTTGTAATCGATCTTGTCGGGCGTGTCGGTGGCGCGGTGATAGTCGGGATGCAGCCCGGTGGTGAAGAAGGCGATCGGGATTCCCATCTTGGCGAAGTTGTAGTGGTCGCTGCGGTAGAAGATGCGCTGGCCGCGAGGTTGCGGGCCGAGGTTATCGTGAGTCGCGTCGGGCGCTGTCACGTCGTAGAAGTGATTCAGCGTCAGCTTCTGATAGCCGGCGTTCACAGTCTCGATAGTCTTCTCCAGATCGTCGCTCGAGATGTTCGGGCCGACCACAAGGATCTCGCCGGGATTCACCAGGACGTGGGTCGGGTCCGAATCGGTGAAGCCCGGTCCCTTGGTGCGGCCGATCATGTCCATGTTCAGGTCGGCCACGACTTTGGAGAGATCGAGGAAGGGGTATTCGGCGATGTATTGCGAACCCCAGAGTCCCTTCTCTTCACCGGCCAGCCAAGCGAAGACGATGCTGCGTTTGGGCCGGATTCCCTTGGCGGCGCCTTCGGCATACGCGTGCGCGAGGGCCAGGAGGCCGGTGGAACCGGAGCCATCGTCGTCGGCGCCGTTGTTGACGTTGTGGCCGTCGGGCAGCGGCGCGGCGAGGCCGATGTGATCGAGGTGCCCGCTGATCACGACATATTCGTTCTTCAGGACGGGGTCGCGCCTTCGAGAATGCCGATCACGTTTTCGGCGTGGTTGGTATCACTCTTGAGCGCCACCTTCAGGCTCATCTTTTTCGCCGCGGTCAGCTCGAAGGAATCCTGCTTCGCGTTAGAGCCGGCGGCGTAGAAGATCTGCTGCGCGTTCTGTTTCTCGCCCTGGAAGATGCTGTTGGTCATGGCGAGGCCCGCGGTGATCGAGGGGACGACGGGGCAGGCTGCCGGGTGCTGGAGTTTCGGCACCTGATAGGTGGGCCCATTGAGTCCGGCGCGGCCTCCGCCGCCACCGCCGCCAAAACCGCCGAAGGCGCCGGCGGCGTTCGGGTTGGCCATGGTGGAGAGCTGCTGGAAGTTCGCGATGGTCACTACGGCGAGCGCGCCGTTCTTGGCGGCGTATTGTTCGGGCGTCAGAAAATCGGTACAGGCTTCGCCCAGCGGATTCGGCGGGGCGCCGGGACCGTTGGCGGGCGCGGGAGCGGCGTCGCCTGCGGCCGGCGCCGGGGCAGCTGCCCCACCGCGTCCTCCGCGGCCGCGGCCGCCCGCACCGGCGGCGGCCTGTTGGGCGGCGAGTTCGGCGGGCAGTCCGGCGACCACGATGATCTTACCCTTCACATCGAGGCCTTCGTAGGGATTGATTTTTGTTTTGTTGATGACGTAACCGTTGCCGGCGAAGACCAGGTTGCCGGTGACATCGAGGGCTTCGAGCGGCGGGGCGCCGCGGCCGCCGGCGTTGACGGTCCAGTCCTTGGAATATTCGAAGTCGGTCGTGCGCGATCCGCCGCCACCTCCGCCGCCACGCCGCCTCCGCGCCCGAAGCCGCCGGCGGCCGGCGCGGTAATCGAAGCCTTGCTCTCTCCGGGTAGCACTTGCTTGCTGACCAGTTCAAACGGCATGAGGAAGGGCTGCAAGCGGACCATTGGTTTTGGCGGTGCTGCCTCCCGGTTTGAGTCCCCACTCGGCGAGATGGCTGGCTACGTAGAGCGCCGCGGTATCGAAACCGCGGGACGGGAGGTTGCGGCCTTCGAGCTGATCGGACGCCAGAAAGTAGAGATAAATCTTCATCTCTTCTTCGCTGATGGAATCCATGTTGCCGTAGACGACCGGCGCGCCGACGCCGGCTTTAGCGGCGAGTTTCGGCTTGGACTGCGAGTGGACCGCGCGAACGCTCACCAAGACGGTGAGGGACAGCGCGGCCAGAAGAGTAGTGCTCAAGAACTTCCGGCGCATAGAACCAACTCCACTGAGACGTACGTAGGATATAGTACACAGGACGTTGCCACCGGCCCGAGAGTTACAGCCTGAGGGCTGTTCTACCGGCCCGGCTGGCGACGGCGGCGCCGATCAACGCCATATCGTGGCTGGTCGGCACAATCTGGAAGTAGCTGCCCTGCAGCGGCGTCATTTTCACCATTTCCTGCAGGTAGCCACCGAGCAGGCGCATATCCACGAAATCCGCATTCGGGCCGGCGATATAAAAGCGGCCCGGCCCATCCAGGTGGATGCTGTTGGCAGTGCCGGCGGCGAGCGCGCGGTGCCAGAGCTTCAGGAACTCGCCGGCGCGGTGGTCTCCATGGCGGGCGGCGACGAAGACTTCCTCGGGCTCCATATCGAGAAAGCGCAGCCGCATGGCGCGGTGGCCCATGATGCCTTCCAGGTGTCCGATCCCGCCGCAACCGCAGTAGCGTTCCTTGGGGTCGAGCGTGACCACCATGTGGCCGGCCTCCCAGACGCCGTCGTTGTGCGGATGGCGTCCGATAGCCGATGCCGTCGCCGAGGTACCAGACGCGCACCAGATCGTCCATGGATTCGTGGGTGGCGGCGATGCCGGCGGCCAGGGCGTCGGCATCGTTGATGGCGCACGACCGGCACATCGATGCCGTCGGCCTTGAGCGCGGCGCGCAGGTCGTCGGCGACGTGCAAGCCCTTCAACTGTCCCAGATTGGGCGATTCCAGAATGACTCCGCCGCGGATCACGCCGGGAAAGCCGGCGCCCACGCTTTCGATCGGGCCTTCGCGCGCGAGTTCGCGGATCTGGTCGCACACGATGGCGATGATGTCGCCGGCGGGAATGGTCTTGAGATCGAGCTGCGGCTCCCCGGGCTCGGGATACATCTCTGACATCCCCGAGTTCGGCGCCGTCCACGATTCCCGCCCACAGATGCCCCGTGGCCAGCACTCCGATGCTCCGTCCCATCAGCCCTCCTAAAACCGCATCAGCTTATTGATGCCGTTGAATGCCGCCTGCTTGTAACACTCCGCCAGAGTGGGATAGTTGAAGACCGTCTCCACGAAGTAATCGATGGTGCCTTTGAGAATCATCACCGCCTGGCCGATGTGCAGCAGTTCGGTGGCCCCTTCGCCGATGATGTGTACACCCAGCACCTCGCGCGTTTCGCGATGGAAGATCAGCTTGAGGCGTCCGCTGGTATCGCCGCGGATCTGGCCGCGCGCGGTATCGCGATAGTAGGCGACGCCGACCTCGTAGGGCACGTCGTCGTCGGTCAACTGCTCTTCGGTCTTCCCGGTGAAGGAGATCTCGGGAATCGTATAAATGCCGTAGGGATAAGTCGCCGGGTTGGATTGAATCTTCAAGCCCACCGCGTTGGCCGCGGCGAGCCGGCCCTGCTCCATCGATACCGAGGCCAGGCTGGGAAAGCCGATGATGTCGCCGGCGGCGAAAATGTTCGGCACCTTGGTGCGGTAGTCGGCATCCACCGCAATGCGGCCGCGGTTGTCGGCTTCGAGCCCCGCGGCGGCGAGGTTCAGCTCGTCCACATTGCCCTGCCGGCCGACCGCGTAGAGCAGGACATCGCCGTTGATGACCTTGTTGCTCTTCATGCGCGCCACCACGCCGTCGCTGCCGTTGTCTTCCACGGAGGCGACTTCTTCGTTGAGGCGCATGGTGACGCGGTGGTCGCGCAGGTTGTAGGAGAGCGCCTCCACCATTTCGGAGTCGGCGAATTCCAAGCAGACGCGGCCGCTTTTCCACCAGGATCACGCGCGAGCCCAGGATGGCGAACATGCACGTGTACTCGACGCCGATGACGCCGCCGCCCACCACGATCAGCGTCTTGGGAATGTCCGGGATGTCCAGAATCTGGTCGCTATTGACGATGGTGCGGCCGTTGAGCGGCACGGTGGGGCTGGTCGGCGGGCTTGGTGCCGGTGGTGATGATGATGGTGGGCGCTTCCAGATCGCTCTGGCCGCGCGAGCTTTCGACGCGCACGTGCGTGGCGTCGAGGAAACTGGCGCGCCCGGTGATCACTTCCACGCCGTTGCGCGACAACTGCGCCTGGGTGACATCGACTTCGGTCTTGATCACCTGGTTGACCCGGAAGCCCAGGTCCGCCATGGTGATCTTTTCCTTGACGTGATAGTTGATGCCGTAGATGCCCTGGTATTGGAAGCCGGAGAGGTGCATCACGGCTTCGCGCATGGTCTTGCTGGGGATGGTGCCGGTGTTGATGCAGGCACCGCCGACGATTTCGCGCTGCTCGATCACCGCCACGCGGCGGCCGCACTTGGCGCCCTGAATGGCCGCCCGCTGGCCCGCCGGCCCGGAGCCGATGACGATGATGTCGAATTTCTGCATTCAAGAACTCCAGCCGCCAGATGAACACCGATGAACGCGGATAAAACCACGTTGCTTATCCGCGTTCGATCTGCGTTCATCCGCGGCTGGATCTGCTTGCTAAGCCTACGCGTTAAAGCGGTCTTCGATTTCCTTCCAGTTGACTACGTTCCACCAGGCGGCGAGGTAGTCGGGACGGCGGTTCTGATACTTCAGATAGTAGGCGTGCTCCCAGACGTCGCAGCCGAATACGACTTTCTTGCCTTCCATGACCGGGCTGTCCTGGTTCGGGGTGGAAGTGATCTCCACGCCGGAGCCGGTCTTCGATCAGCCAGGCCCAGCCGGAGCCGAAGCGGCCCGCGCCGGCGGCGTTGAACTTTTCCTTGAAGGCATCGAAGCTGCCGAAGGCGGCGGTGATGGCCTGCGCCACGTTGCCCACGGGCGCGCCGCCGGCGTTGGGTCCCATGATCTTCCAGAACATGGAGTGGTTGATGTGGCCGCCGCCGTTGTTGCGCACGGCGGTGCGGATATTCTCCGGCACGATGGCGCAGTTGTTGGCCAGCAGTTCTTCGATGGTCTTACCGGCCAGGTCCGGGGCGGATTCCAGCGCCTTGTTGAGATTGGTCACGTAAGCGTTGTGATGCTTGCCGTGATGGATCTCCATGGTCATCTTGTCGATGTGCGGCTCCAGCGCGTCGGGCGCATAGGGCAGCGGCGGAAGTGTGAATGACATAGCAGTCTCCTATTCTTTCCTCTGAACGTTTTCGAAAGCATCGGCGAGGCGGAACATGGTGGTCTCGTCGAAGTGCTTCGTCAAAATCTGCATCCCTACCGGCAGGCCTTCCGCGGTATTTCCGCACGGTACGCTCATGCACGGAATGCCCGCCAGGCTTCCGGTGATCGTAAAAATATCGGAGAGATACATGGCCAGCGGGTCGTCCACTTTCTCCCCCAGCTTGAATGCCGGGAAGGGAGAAACCGGCGCCACAATGGCATCCACCTCTTGAAACGCCTTCGCAAAATCGCGCGCGATCAGCGTGCGCACTTTTTGCGCTTTCAGGTAGTACGCATCATAGTATCCCGCACTTAGCACATAAGTGCCCAGCATGATGCGACGCTTACACTCGGCTCCGAACCCCTCGCCGCGTGTGTTGCGATACATATCGGAGAGGGTGTCGCTGGCCGGCGAACGGAAAGTGTATCGAACGCCATCATAGCGCGCCAGGTTGGAGCTGGCTTCGGCGGTGGCGATGATGTAGTAACACGCGATGGCGTACTCCGTGGCCGGCAGGCTGATCTCGCGCACCTCGCAGCCGAGCGATTTCAGCTGTTCCACGCCGCGGGCGATCAGGTCGCCGGTTTCGCTCGTCAAGTGTTTTAGATACTCGACGGGCAGCCCAAGCTTCAAGCCTTTTACGCTCGCGTGTGAGGCTGGCCGAATAGTCCGGCACAGGCGCTTCCGCCGAAGTGGAATCGCGCGCATCGCGCCCGGCGATCACACGGCAGGACAGTCGCCGCATCCTTCACGCTGCGGGCGAAGGGTCCGATGTGATCGAGCGAACTGGCGAATGCGGTCAGCCCGTAGCGCGAGACGCGGCCATAAGTGGGCGTCACACCGACGACGCCGCAGAAGGACGCCGGCTGGCGGATGGAGCCGCCGGTATCGCTGCCCAGCGAGACCACGGCGGTGCCCTGCGCCACAACCGCCGCCGAACCGCCGCTCGATCCGCCGGGCACGCGATCTGGCGCCACCGGATTGCGCACCGGTCCGAAGGCCGAGTTTTCGTTGGACGATCCCATGGCGAACTCGTCGCAATTGGTCTTGCCCGAGAATCACGCCGCCGGCCTCTTCGATGCGGATGACGGCGGTGGCGTCGTAGGGCGGAATGTAATTCGGCCAGGAGGCGCGAGCCGCAGGTGGTCTTCACGCCCTTGGTGACGATCACGTCCTTGACGGCGATCGGGCACGCCGGCCGAGCGGCCCGGGGTCTTCGCCGCGCGCGATGCGCTCGATCCACGCGTTCGGCGGCCGCCATGGCGCGTTCCGGGGCAGAAGTGCAGGTAGGCGTTGGTCTTGGGATTCTCGGCTTCGGCGAAGCGCAGCGCGGCGGCCGCCAGTTCGACGGCGCTGAATTCGCGCGAGAGCAGGGCCTGCCTCACGCGATCGATGGTCAGGGAGGGAATATCCATGCGCCTGTCTCTGTTCAATGAGCTAGCGTTCGATGACTTTCGGCACTTTGAAATAGCCCGGCGCCGGATTGCGGCGCGTTCGCCAGGGCGGCCTCGTTGCCCAACGGGGGCACCGGCACGTCGGCGCGCAGCGTGGCGGTTTCGCCGGCTTCGAAGAGCACCTGGGACATGGGCTCGACGCCCGCGGTGTCGACCTCGTTGAGGCGATCCATGTGCTCGAGAATGCCGTCGAGATCGGCCTGCAGCTTGGCGATTTCGGCGTCGGTGAGGGTCAGGTTGGCCAGCCCGGCGACGTAGCGGACTTCCTTTTCGGTAATCTTCACGCTTGTGCCTTTTTCCGCGAGAGCTTGTAGAGATCGCGCATGACGGGGTCGGCGATGGCATCGGCGTCGTCCGCGAAGAGCGCGGGGACGGCCTGGCGCGCGATCGCCGGTTCGCGGCGGCGGGGCACGATGCGGAACTCCAGGTCTTCGACCAGGCCGCGGCCCAGGGTCCTGTCGAGATTGTTCAAAATGTGCGGAGTGAGCGCGAACAACTGCCGCTGCCAGGTGTGGTCTTCGACTTCCACCACCAGACGGGTGCGCACCAGCTTGGCGGCGCGCGTATGGCCGGCGATTTTCTTGCCGACGGCTTCGGGCCACGCGGCGCAGCAGAGCTGTTCCGGCGTGATCACATCGCCGGACAGTCTCAGTCCCCGGATGAGCTTGCTGGCGCGTTCCATGTTTGGCAGGATCTTGATTTTATCACGTAGGGCGGCGCAGGCGGAAGATGGCGGCGATTTGCGGGCGTGAGACATGGGAGTGCGGGGATGATGGCGGGGCTACTTCATCGAAATGGGCGTCGGGCCGGTTTCCTCGGGCGGATCGGGAGCGGGGCCCGCCGGAGCGGGCGCGGCCTCGAGCGGGGCTTCGGCGGGGTTTATCAAAACGAAGCCAATTGCGGGGGAAGTTTTTTGCTGTGAAGCGGTTGGGGACGGGGTGCCGGCGGATTCGGCGGCGGGTTCGGGAGGGGGCTCGATTGGGGTTTCGGCGCGGAGCTGCTTGAGCGCGGCGAGGGCGCGCAGGGTGGCGCGGCGGGTGCAATCGAGGCGGTACTGGAGCGCCGAGAAGCTGCGCGAATTGTGGGATGCGGAATATCCGAGGTGGTATTTCTCTTTGGCGCGGTAGGGGCTGTCGTTCTGATATTGGAACATCTGGGTTTCGGCGTTGTGCAGGCGGCGCAGGCTCCACTCGCAGTGAATGAGGTCGTCGACGAGGGAGCGGGCTTCGGGGGTAGTGGGGCGGTGGTGCCGGTAATACTCGTCGATCAGCAGTTCGAGGTCGGCGAGGTTTTCGTACGGGAGGACGAGGGCGCGGGCGTGGATGCCGGTTTTGAGCGCGTTCTGGGAGGAGACGGCCTTGCCTGTGACAGAGGTGGGGCCGGTGGACTTCTGGGCGTTGCGGCGGTTGGCTTCAATCTGACGAATGGTAGACATGGTAGTAACGGGGGACAGGCGGGGGCCTGTCCTACCTGGAGGATAATTGGCCGATTTCGGGTATTCGGGGGTGTAAGTATGTAAGTAACTGGAAAGACGGGGAAGAAGATTTTGGATGTTTGTGTGACCGGATGGCGGCACGGCATACTGGAGGGTGATGCGAGTCGGACTGCCATTTGGAAATACGCCGGAATATAAGCGGCGTCCCTACCGGGAAGCGCTGGCGGCGGTGAACGTTGAGGCCGTGGAGGATGCCACGACGATGGAGGGGCTCGACGGGCTGGTGCTGGCCGGCGGGACGGATATCGATGCGGCGTTGTACGGGGCGGCGCGGCATCCGGAGACGGGCGAGCCGGATTGCGAGCGGGATCGGATAGAGGTCGCGCTCTTACGGGAGGCGCTGGAGCGGGATTTGCCGGTGCTGGCGATTTGCCGGGGAATGCAGATGCTGAATGTGGCGCTGGGGGGGACGCTGGCGCAGCATATTGAGGGGCATCTTTGCCCGGGGCAGGCGAACGCGCACGGGGTGTCGATTGCGGCGGGGAGCAGGCTGGACGGGATTCTGGGGACGGCGGTGAATTCGCGGCATCATCAGTGTGTCGCGCGATTGGCGGACGGACTGGTGGTGGTCGGCCGGGCGCCGGACGATGTGGTGGAGGCGGTGGAATTGGTGGGAGGCGCTTTGTGGTTGGGGTGCAGTGGCATCCGGAGGATCGGGTGGAGGACTGGAAGTTGTTTGCGGCGTTCCGGGAGGCTATGGGGAGGTAGGGGGGCGAGCACGGATCTCAGGTGGCTGCGGAAGGGGTGGCCCCCCAGTGGATCGCGAAGTGGTTCGGCGCCTAAGCCGGCCCAACGTCTACTTCGATCATGCGGACGTGAGGCGGTCGGGTTGCTCGCGACGGTTCGAAGTGCAGTTCAATCGCTTCTTTGAGGTTCGCGACAGCCTCATCCCCGGTACGGCCTTGGCTCGCGAGCTCGAGTTCGAGGCACTGAGAGACGTACCACTTTCCTTCGAGCCAAACGGTAGCCGCAAATGGTCGCTTCATGTACTTATTGTTTTACTGGCAACGGTGGTTCGTGGGGGTGCTTTGGTCTGAGACAAATCCGGTACGCGATGGGGGCGAAACGGGCTTGGAGTACGACCAGTGGCTTCTCGCCAAGATAACGAACTCTGAAAAGTCAAAGTTTTCCAGACGCCTACTCATATGGCGATATCCCTTCAATTTCCTCGAAGGCGAAGTCCGACATGGCGAAGATATACCTTGCTTCCTGTTGCGAAAGTAGCTATCTCCATACTGGCGTCTTAGTTTGCGCTCATTCCAGCCCGTGGCGAAATCAGGTTTAACTACCCGAATATATGCTACGATGCGGCTCAGGAAGCACGGAAAACGACAGAAAATGGCAGAATGGTGCAATGCGCGCCTGGTGGTCTCTGGGCGCTCTTCCGACGTATCGCGCTTTAGGCGTATCGCTACCGTACCCGTGGCTCGGCCGCACGTAACTGGTCTTACCCGTCTAACCCATGCTCGGGCGTCCCGTCTATTCAGGGCGGACATGGTGATGGGCGAATCGCAACCAATGTTCTCAGAACAAGCAATACCCATTGGCCCGAATCTCTTGGGGAAGAAGTACATCTTTCAGGCGAGCACAGAGGACGGACAGGAACACTTTCGATGCGTGTCGCAATCATATCCAAACCTCCGTTTCGTGTACGTTTATGGGTGCGACGGATGGAATGAATACAGCTACGGCAGCTATCTGATTTGCAGGGGTCGTATACGCGGCTATAGGGTGCCTGTCCGACTGGTGGAGAGGTCGCTGGTAAAACACGGAGTGAATGACAATCCAAATAACGAATGGCCCTATGAGCCCGAGATCGATGCGGAAATAGAACTAATGGATTTGGCCGAAGCACACTGGAAGAAGTGGCTTCAAAGGAGCCTAGATATTCCGGACGTGAGCCGGCATTGAGCGCGACCAATTTTATGCAGGCTATTATTCAAGTGATATGTTCAAGAGGAACCAGCCTTCGCGAGTCGATCGTGAACGACGACTCGAGGCTCGAGGCCTTCGGGCTAAAGGTCAGCCGAAAACTGTGTCCGAAGCGAGCAAAAGGATGGGCGAAGATCCACAGCACTCGGCCCGACCGCTGGGGTGCACTCAATCTGGAATGGGACGCCGACGCGCGTATCCTGTTGTGCCGTATCGTCAATCGCAAAAAGGGGAGCCCAGAGTTAGCGTTGGGGGACTTCGTAGCATATCTTTTACGCTATTACCGGCGACGGATCACAGTCATCAATATAGTCCCGCCGCAATGAGCTTGTCGGCTGTCGTCGCGCATCAGGCTCGCGACAAAAAACAGAGATCCCCTGAGGGCGATTGACGATGCAGACTGGAGAGATTCGAGTAATTGTCATTTGGTTGCTTGCCCAGTGCCACGCCCCACTCGCCGAAGTACCTGCCGACCTGGGCCGGCAGTTCCGTTCTGGGCGATGGCGCTGTTCTTCTGGTTCTTTGATGCTCGCGCTCACGCGAATGCTCATATCGGGACACGCCGGAAATTAAATGACTCCACTTGCCACCCGTCTTTGCACTAAGTTATCGTCACAATGAGAACGGCATCTTCAAGATTGCTCAAACGGCGCGCCATTATCCAAGGGTTGCTACTCGCTGGGGCAAAATACTCGCCAGCGGAGTCTCCTAGTGAGATCTTTGGTGTTAGGCTCACCCCATCTGGGAGTAGACTTCTGCAGCGCATTGAAGAAGCATGTGGGAAGTTGGTGATCGCCAGGAAGGCGAGTTTGCCCGTCAACCTGGCAGAGGGTGGGATTAGGGAAGACGGCACTCCTATAGTTGAGGTTAGACCGGATGTCCCGGTTACGGAGGAACTGGTAGTTCACGAGCTATCACACATGGCGTTACAAATCGAGGGGTTCCCGAAAGTGTTCTTCTATGGGCCCAGCGACGTCACGAGTGACAACGACCTTCTGCGATGGTTAAGATCGAATGTGCTGGATGTTATTCAGCATCGGATTTTCTACCCTCGCTTACGAAGCATGGGATACTTTCCAGACGCCGCTCGAATCGAAGAAATTCGTCTTCTAATCCAGCAGGGGAATTTCCTAGATGTCCTCAGTACTGTGGATCTGGCTTCGAAGTATTTTCGAATTGTAATGGAGGTCGCGGATACAAAAGTGATTTCGTCTGTGACCAAGTGGTATCGCGAGAGAGGTTGGTCAGATGCTCTCGCGCTGGCGGATGAGGCATATTCAAAAGTCCGGACCATCACCGAATGGACGCGGCAGTCGGAACTGGAAGCCTTCGTGGCATGCGCCAACGTGTTCCTGCGCAAGCGCTACGTGATTGTATTCCTGAGAATGGAGTCTGAAACGCACGGCTCTATAACTCAGTGGTACGGTGATCTGGTCATAAAGAGACCTGGTTAGCCTCACGCCGCGCACGGCGACCGAGGAAGGCGACTTCCCCGCCATGATCGACGGCACCCCAACCAGTGCGTTCGATCGAAACGCCGCGTTGATCGTCGATGCCGTCAGGGCAGGCATCGAGACGGGCGGGGGCCTCCTGACCTTGTTGTAGGTGACAATAGGAATAAGGCTGAGCTGCAGAAATGATGCGCATCGCTATCAAATCGGAATTGTTACGCTGGGCGCGAGAGCGGTCCGGGCTGGACCCTGGTGCGCTCGCCCACCGCTTTCCACAGCTTGAAGCCTGGGAGCGCCGCGAGTCGATGCCGACGCTGAAGCAATTGGAAGCCTTTGCCAAAGCTACGCACACCCCAGTCGGCTATCTTTTCCTACAGGAACGGCCGATCGAACGAGTTCCCATCCCGGACTTCCGCACGGTCGGCAACCAACGCGTGGGACGCCCGAGTCCGGACCTGCTCGACACCGTCTACATCTGCCAGCAGCGGCAAGAGTGGTACCGCGACTTTGCGCGATCGGAGGGCGAAGCGCCGCTTCCTTTCGTGGGATCTGCGCATTTGAATGACGATATCGAAGCAACTGCGGCGGCGATTCGGCGAACGCTGGGCTTCGACGTCGAGGAGCGCCGCCGGATGCCGACCTGGATGGACGCACTGCGGCGCTTCATCGAGCAGGCAGATGAGGCCGGAGTATTGGTGATGGTGAGCGGCGTAGTAGGGAGTAACAACCGCCGTAAGCTCGATCCGCAGGAGTTCCGGGGCTTCGCCCTGGCGGACAGACCTCGCGCCGCTCGTGTTCATCAACGGCGCGGATACCAAGGCCGCCCAGATGTTCACGCTCGCGCACGAGTTGGCTCATATCTGGCTCGGGCGATCCGCGGTATCCGATGCGCAGGCATCGCCGATGCCCGAGCATGAGGTGGAGCGGTGGTGCAACCGGGTGGCCGCGGAGCTGCTGGTTCCCCTCGCCGCCATGAGAGCCGAGTACGAGGCAGCCAGGCCGCTTGCAAGAAGAGATCAACCGCCTGGCGCGGCGTTTCAAGGTGAGCACGCTGGTGGTGCTGCGGCGGATCCACGACGCGGGCGGCCTGACGCAGGATCAATTCTGGCGCGCGTATCGAGGAAGAACTCGAACGTCTGCGAGCGATGCCGGCGGGGAGCGGTGGCGATTTCTATCTGACGCTCGGCGCTCGTGCGGGCAAACGGTTCGCGCGCGCTCTGGTGGTCAGCACATTGGAGGGACGGTCGTCCTTCACGGAGGCGTTTCGCCTCCTCGGCTTCAAGAAGATGGCGACGTTTCGAGAGGTCGGCCACAGTCTCGGGGTCGAGGTTGGCATCTGATGGCCTATCTCCTCGACGCCGATGTGTTCATCAGTGCGAAGAACCTGCACTACGGTTTCGACTTTTGTCCGGCGTTCTGGGACTGGATCATCGCCAACAATGCGAGCGGCCGGATGTTCAGCATAGAGAAGGTGGGCGACGAAGTGCTTGCGTTGGGAGACGAATTGTCGGCATGGGCTGACGCGCGTGGCGCCGGCTTCTTTCTGCGGCCCGACGCCAGCGTTTTTTCCGCACTGGCGAGGGTCAGCGCGTGGGCCAGCGGGCAACGGTATGATGCATCCGCAGTCAGCACCTTCCTTCAGGTGGCCGATTACTGCCTTGTGGCTCATTCGCTCGCGGGTCAGCATACGGTCGTAACTCACGAGGTTCCCTCGGCGTCGACTCGCAAGATCAAGATACCCGACGCGTGCCTCGGTCCCGGCATCAAGTGCATGACGCCGTTCGAGATGCTTCGGCGCGAGCGGGCGCGATTTGTACTGGGAACACTGACATAACGCCGACACGAAGGCAGCGTTCGGAACGGTCATCGAGACGCATTCTGTGGTTGGCGTGCAGTGACACGCGGAGGATCAAGGGGAGAACTGGGGATATCGCCGTTCAGGCTCCGGGCAACGGCCGACTGCCTTGCTGCGCCAATTCCGCGCTACCAGGGACTCGGGGTCCGGCACCGGCAGCGCGCGCAGGAGGATGGTCCCGTGATGTATGCTTCCCGAGCGACAGAAGCTTACGGTTCTTCCCAGTCGGATCGATTGCTGACGGCAGACCCTCACGCTGGAGCCCGATTCGCAGATGGGAGAACGGTTTGGAATGGCCGTACAGCATGTTGTCCCAACTGGACTATTCCCTCGCAACGCTCACCGGGCGATCAGCGCGTCATGCCCAGGACAAGAGCCCTTGTCCTTTGAGTCTCGATTTGCGCATCGACGGCGCCAATAAGGCCGAGTGGCATGCAGCGTGAGACGATAAGATCATGCAGTCGAAGGGCACCGCAGAGCGGTCGTTCCAGGCCAGAATTGACGGCACGGAGAAGGGACGTGCGTATGTGGTCTTGTCCTTCGATCCAGAGAAGGTATGGGGACCGCGGGAGCGCTATCACGTCCGGGGAACGATCAATGGCATGACCGTAAGAGGCGCGCTCGAACAGTTCGGCAAAGGATACTTTCTGCCGCTCGGCCCAGCCTACCGGCGCGACGCTGGCCTGACTCTGGGGGATCTGGTGACGGTGGTGCTCACGCCCGAGGGGCCGCAGCGCGACGCGCTGGCAGCGGACATTGTGACAGCACTCGAAGCCGAACCCGAGGCGGCGAGGTTCTTCGATGGGCTGGCAAGCTTCTACCGGAAAAACTACCTGCGATGGATTGACGCAACGAAGCGCAGCCCCGACGTGCGCGCGCAACGAATCGCCGAGTTTGTCGAGTTGATGAAAGCCGGGAAGAAGGAGCGACCTCGGTAGCATCCTCCCCAAGGTGAAGGATGGCCGAAGCCGCACGGAAGTCCCTATACGACGCGCAGGACCTCCCGACTTCCGGTGATCCAAAGCTCGGTGTATCCGGCCATCCGCTCGCGGTACAACGGGCTACCCATGGTTTCCTGCATCCTTTTTTCGAATTCCTCAAGGCTCTCCGCAGTGTGCTCCATGATGACGCGGTTGAAATCGCCAGTGATGTCGGTCATGACGCGGGCACCAGGCATTTGAAACGCGGCTACCGCCTCCTTGAGTTGTGCGGCCAGCTTGCTGGCGGAGCCCGGCTTTGCGACAAACGTGTTCCGAACGACAAACATGGGTACCCTCCTGTCCCGACATTGTGACGGTTGATCGAGCAAGAAGCAAGTCTACCGAAGAGGAGTCCGAGCTGCGCTCGGATTCGGCAGGCTGAAGCCCGCCCCACCTCTGCGATGGCGTGGCCGCGTTCAACCATTGGGCGGTGGTTATCCACCAGGGGGACGTCAGGGAATACCGAAATAAGCATCTTATTTTCAATGGATTATGAGTGGCATGCGGCTTGCATAATGAGGAGATGTAGTTTTTGGAGGCTCTTATGAATCGCATTCAATCGGTGTTGCCGGGACTCATTTTGGGGGCGGCGCTGATGTTGGTTGGCCCTACGGCCGCACTGGCACAGCGTGGCGGCGGGGGACATGGCGGCGGACATTCCGGCGGTGGTTTTTCCGGCCGTTCTTTCTCGGGCGGCGGGGCACACGGCTTTTCGGGCGGCGGAGCGCGTGGCTTTTCGGGCGGCGCGGTGCGCGGCTTCTCGGGCGGCGGGCGTAGCTTTGTCGCTCCTCGCGGCGGCCGCAGCTTTGGCGGCGGATTCGTTCGTGGGGGAGGATCGTTCTTTCCCGGCAGGTTCTACGCGGGCCGGGGATATTATTACGGCGGACGCTTCTGGGCGCGGCCTTACTTCGGCATCGGGGTCGGGATTCCGTTCGGCTGGGGTTACAACGTCGGCGCGGGTTGCGGCTTCTATGATGGTTACGGCAATTGGATACCGGCTCCCTGCTATCCGAGCGTGTACTCGGGGTATTAATGCTTGACGGGTCCGATTTCGACTCGGCGGATCCAGATTTCGGCTCCTTCCGACTGTAGCTGGATCTTGCCGAAGGAGTGGGAGGAATCGGTGGCGGAGTTGACGACTTTACCATTGACGATGTTGCGGATGGTGTCGCCGTCGCAGATCACCTCCTGGCGGTTCCACTCTCCCGTGGGAGCTTCGACATCCTGACGGCCGCGAAAACCGAGTATGTCCTTCCACTCGGGATCGCGGCCGTACCAGTTGAAGCGGCCGCGGTCACGGGCGACGGGTTTGGCGGTTTCGTCCCAGTAGAGTTCGGCGCCTTTTCCGGGGCGGACCCGCGCGGTCAGCCAGGGCTGGCGCTTGCCGGCGACCATCAGGAGATCGCCGGCGCCGCCCTCGATGATCTGCGACTCGATCGATTCCAACCAGACGCCCGAGGCGGCACCATCCTCACCGACGCCGTGGACCAGGATGCCGCTGTCGCGGGCTTTGGCGGCGCGGTCGCCGTGGGCGGGTCCGCCCCACTTCCACTCGACAGTCAGGTGGTAATCGCGATACATACGGCGGGTGGCGATGCCGCCCCACTCCTCTCCCGAAATGCGCAGGATGCCGTCCTTGACGGTGAAGACACCTTTGGGGTCGGCATACTTGTCGTCGCGGAGGAAGGTGTACCAGTTGTCGAGATTGCGGCCGTTAAACAACGTGATGGTCTCGGTGGGCGCGATGGCCTGGCGGCGCGGGACGTAAGCATCGTTGAGCAGGGCTTTGGCGGCGGCGATGAGGCGCTCGCCCGACCCGCGCGCGGCGCGCGAGGTGACGACTTCGTAGTTGCCCTGGTCGAAGGCGGCGTCGTTGGGGAAGTAGGTGACGGGCCCGTGGGCGAGTTCGGCGACGATGGTCAGGGGAAACGGCGAGGCGTGTTTGAGGGCGGCGCCGAGTTCCGTGAAGATTTCGCCGGGGAGTCCGACCCAGGCGATCTGATCGCCAAGGGAGATGAGCTGCACTTCGGCGGGGAGCCGCTTGCCGGCGCGGGCGGCGGCATCGAGGGCCTTGAAGGCGAAGACGGTATCGAGGAAGTTGACGGTCTCGCCGGCGTCGAGTTGTTTGGCGAAGGCTTGGGCGCGCTCGAGATCGCCGGGTTCGAGGTGCGCGGGGTCGAGGGACAGCATGCGGCTAGCGACCTGCAGGTTGGCGGCGGCGACGGGTTGCAGGCGCGTGTAGGTCTTGAGCGCCTCGCCGGCGAGGATGGTGCCGATGCGCGCGGCTTCGGCGTGGCCTTTCTGCGGATCGCTGCTCTTGACGTCGATGTGGTTGATGTTGCCGGCGGGGCCGATGGTGAACAGGGTCAGCATGCCCGCGCCTTTGACCTGGGAGAGAACAGTGGAGAGGGTGTAGGCGTAGTCTGCGGATGCCTCGAGGCCGCCGACGGTGTCCTGGTGGAGGGCGAAGTTGACGTAGGTGGCGAGCGGCTCGCCTGTGGGAGATTCGAAGAGGACGAGGGGCAGTTCCGGATCGATGGGGCCGGCCGGCGCGGCGATGTTCGGATTGAGCTTTCCGGGGTTCCAGCCGACGGTGCCGTCCTTCATGAAGTAGCGGCGGTTGAAGCTGACAGAGTCTTCGCGGCCCCTGCCAAAGGATGCGCGCGCGGGCGCCAGCTTCGCTTGCGCGAGGCGGACGCTTTCGGCGATTTTGCCGGGTAGTTCGGCGCGGTAGCGTTTGGCGGTTGCGAGATCGCCGCCGTAAGCGCCGGCGCGCGCGCCGCCGTCGGGGATGAGCGGGCCGGTGTGGCTGTGGGTGGCGCTGATCATGACGTTGGCGGCGGGTATGCCGGTGGCGCGCTGGATGAGCTCGCGGGCCTCTTCGACGACGGCGGGCGGGATGCCGACGAGGTCGCAGGCCACGAGCGCGACCTGTTGGCCGGCGGAGGCGATCACGATTGCCTTGGCGTGCAGATCGTCATGGACGCCGGTGGAGAGGCGGGTGGCGTAGTAGCCTGCCATGGGCGTGCCGGGGGGCGGGCTGATGGTGACCTGGGCGGCTCCGGCGCTCAGTCCCTGGGCCGAGGCCAGGGAAGCGGCGGCCAGCAGAATCAGCAGAGATCGCATCCGGTAATTGTGACGCAAAATAAATTGTCGTGCTTGCCGCGGATGGCGGACGGGATCGGCGGTTCTCCGGCGATGTCCTTACGACTTGAGGAAGGCCAGGAGATCGGGATTGATGGTGTCGGCTTGCGTGGTGGGCATGCCGTGCGGGAAGCCCTTGTAGGTTTTCAGGGTGCCGTTCTTCAGCAGCTTTGCGGAGAGGGGGCCGGCGGCGGCGTAGGGAACGATCTGGTCGTCTTCGCTGTGCATGACGAGAACGGGGACGGTGATTTTCTTGAGGTCTTCGGTGAAATCGGTCTGCGAGAAGGCGACGATGCCGTCGTAGTGGGCCTTGGCTCCGCCCATCATGCCCTGGCGCCACCAGTTCTGGATAACGGCCTCGGAGGATTTTGCGCCGGGGCGGTTGAAGCCGTAGAAGGGGCCGGACGCGAGGTCGCGATAGAATTGCGAACGGTTGGCGGCGAGCTGCGCCTGCAGGCCATCGAAGACGTCTTTGGGCAGGCCGAGGGGATTGGCGGCGGTTTTCACCATGAGGGGCGGCACGGCGCTGATGAGCGCTGCTTTGGAGACGCGGCTTTCGCCATGGCGGGCGAGATAGTGGACGACTTCGCCGCCGCCGGTGGAATGGCCGACGTGGATGGCGTTCTTCAGATCGAGGTGGGCGGTAAGAGCGGCGAGGTCGTCGGCGTAATGGTCCATATCGTGGCCGCCGGCGGTTTGGGTGGAGCGGCCGTGGCCGCGGCGGTCATGGGCGATGACGCGATAGCCATGTTGGAGGAAGAAGAGCATCTGGGTGTCCCAATCGTCGGCAGACAGCGGCCAGCCGTGGCTGAAGACGATGGGCTGGCCGGAACCCCAGTCCTTGTAAAAGATTTCGGTTCCGTCGTTGGTGGTGATGGTGGGCATTGGACTCCTTCAAGATGGGTGGCTAATTTTCTAATTACAGCATGCACGGGCGGTCGCCTTCCGTACGTTTCCTTTGGGTATTGCGCGTGAAGGGGGCGCACTGTTAGGGACTGTCCCGTGATTGAGTGCAGAGACGTACCGGATCTAGGAATGCTGCGCCCCGCCGGTGAAGGCACAGCGCTGGATGAGGGCGAGGAAGCGGTGGTGGGACCGGAAGGCGTCCCACTTGGGATCGACGAGGATGAGGGCGAGATGCACGTCGTGCGCGGCGTGGGCGCGATCAAGGGAGTCGAGGGCCTGATCCTGTTGGTCGAGCCCGGCGTGGACGAGCGCCGAGGCGTAGGGCGGGACATAGCGTTCGCGCGCAACGGCTTCGAGGGTGTGAAGCACTTCGCGAGCCTCGCCGGCGCGCCCCAGCTTCGCCAACAGGTAGCCGCGAAGTGCGATGGCCTTACTGTTGCCGCCGCTGAACTGGGCGGACTTCTGGAGGGCATCGAAGGCGAGATCGCTTTGATCGAGCTGCACGGCGGCCTGGGCCAGCTGGTAGTGGCCGACCCAGAATTCCGGATCGAGGACCACGGCGCGGCGGGCGAACTCGAGGGCAGCAGAGTAGTCACGGGCGTTGAGGGCGACCTGGGCGGAGAGGGCCTGGTGGACGAAATCGAGCGGGTCGAGTTCGCGGGCGAATTGCGCGGAGCGGAGGGCGTCTTCGTGGCGGCCCATGTGAGACAGGAGGATGGCGCGAGTGCGGTGCGCCACGCCGTAGCCGGGATCGAGCGCGACGGCATGGCGGAAGGCTGCGTCGGCGGATAGCCAGTCCCAATCGAGCCAGAACTTGAAGAAGCCGAGCGAGGTTTGCGCTTCGGCGAGATTGGGCGCGGCGGCGATTGCGTGGGCGGCAGCATCGCGGGCCCGCGGCCAGACCTGCAGCGGCGGGGCGTCGCCATTGATGGGGCTGGAGGAATAGGCATCGGCGAGGCCGCACCAGGCAAGGGAATAGCCGGGGTCGAGTTCGGTGGCGCGGGTGTAGAACTCGAGTGCGCGGCGCGTGGTGAGGGGCGAGAGCTGGCTCCAGAAGTAGCGTCCGCGCAGATAGAGATCGTAGGCATCGACATTACGTGTCTGGCGGTGTGCCAGGCGGTCCAGGCGCTCGGGCGAGAGGCGTATCTGAACTTGTTGGGCGATGGTGGCGCTCAGTTTGCGCTGAAATTCGAGCAGGCTACCGGGTTCGCTGTCGTAGGAGGCAGACCAGATGAGGACCTGGTCGGAGGCGCGAATGAGGTTGGCGGTGATGCGGAAGCGGCCTCCCTCGCCGCGAATGGAACTCTCGATGAGAAAAGCGGCTGCCAACTCGCGGCCGATTTCGGCGAGGGATTTGGCGGTGCCGCGGTAGGCCATCATCGAGGTGCGGCCGATGAGGGCGAGGCTTGCCGGGGCTATCTGGCCGAGGACGGCGATGATCTCTTCGGTGAGTCCGGCGGCGAGGTAATCGAGGGCAGGGCCGGCGCCCAGGTTTTCCACCGGTAATACCGCGAGGATGACACGCGTGGGGCCTGTGAGGGGAGGGGCAACGATTTCGACCGGCGCGCTGAAGCGGTAGCCGCGTTTGGGGACGGTTTCGATAAAGCTGGTGGGGCCGCCGTTGCGGAGGACTTTGCGCAATTGGGAGATCGCGTGGGTGAGGCTGACTTCTTCGACGAAGCTGCCGGGCCATAGGCGGCTGAGAAACTCGCTCTTCTCTACGAGGCGGCCGGGGCTTTCCAGCAAGAGGAGCAGGGTATCGTAGACCTTTGGCTCGAGGGGCACAGGCGCGCCGTCGCGGAGCAGCTGCTTTTCGGAAGGGCGGAGGCAGAAGCAGTCGAATTTGTATGCGACCGGCAGGGTGGACATAGGATTGGCGGAAACCTGGCAACAGTGTAGCAATTGCGGTTGGTCACATTTTCAGTCGGGAAACTTCAGATTTTCCTCAAGACTATAGGGCGGGCCGGCGTCAGAATCGGTTTGAAGGTAGGGGACAGACTATGAAATTCAAATCGAGAACGATATGCGGCGGCACTCTGGCGGGCGTACTGGCGCTTGCGGGCGTGCTGTTTTCCGATGCGGGACAGACGGCTTTGGCGCAGGAGACGGAGCAATCCGGCGAACGGCTATCCGCGGCGCAGGCGAAAGGCAATGCGGGAATCGAGGGGACGTGGCGGGTGACAGTGTCACAGAAGGTATGCGCGACCGGAGCACCGATCGGGCTTCCGTTTCATTCGCTGCTGACGTTCGCACAGGGAGGAACGATGACGGGCACGACGGCAAATTCCGCGTTCCTGACCGGCCAGCGCACGGGCGATTACGGGGTGTGGAGCCGTGGGGCCGGGCGGGTTTACAGCGCGACGGATGAGGCGTTCCTGCTCTTCGGCGGGGGCGGATTCATACAGGGGTCGCAAGTGATCAGCCACTCGATCAGCCTGACGAATGGGGGCACCGGGTTCAACGATGTGGCGACGATCCAG
Organism: uncultured Solibacteraceae bacterium; assembly: GCA_963792055.1. Lineage (GTDB taxonomy): Bacteria > Acidobacteriota > Terriglobia > Bryobacterales > Bryobacteraceae > Solibacter. The sequence continues at coordinate 207,211 of CAWBUV010000006.1, forward strand.
TTTTATGACGGAAATGGGAATCCACTGCTCGCGACGCCGGGCTGCGCAACGGCGGTGGGCCAGCGGCTGCAGTAACGGGTAGGGCCTGCGCGGCGCGCCGGACTACCGGCCGCGCGGCGGCGGGCCCATTTTCCGCGATGGGGAAGGCGCATGCGAAGATATGGTGGCATGCGCTACGTGATGAAGCAGAAGGTCTTCTCGATCGGCGACAAGTTTGCCATCCGCAATGAAAACGAAGAGGATGCATTTTTTGTAAATGGCGAGGTTTTCAGCCTGGGCCACAAGCTTTCGTTCGAGGACGCACAAGGCAATGAGCTACTCTACATCAAGCAGAAATTGCTCTCCTGGGGGCCGACCTACGAGTTGTACCGCGGGGAGGAGCATGTTGCCACGATCAAGAAGGAGGTGTTCACGTTGTTCCAGTGCACCTTCGATATCCACGTGGATGGCCAGGGCGATCTGGAGGCGCAGGGCGATCTTTCGGACCATGAATACACGGTGACGCGGGACGGGGAGCCGGTGGCGCAGATTTCCAAGCAGTGGTTCTCCTGGTCGGACACGTACGGTGTGGATATCGCGGATGGCGAGGACCCGGTCCTGATTCTGGCGAGCACGGTAGCGATCGACATGTGCTGCCACGAGAAGTGATGGCGTGACTCTGACGGGCTACAGCGCGGGCGCTAAACCTTCCGCACGATCGGCCGATATGTTGGTCATGAATGAACGGCGCGAACAGCGCATGGAGGCCGATCAATCCGTCTGAATTACCATATTCGGTGAACCGGAGGTCCACTTGCCCGCGCGCGTCAAGAATGTTTCGGTACGCGGTATTGGCGTCGAACTAGGGCCCCGGAGCGCGGCAGGGGCCGCAATCAAGATTGAAGTCGAAGACGCGCTACTACTCGGGGAAGTAATCTTCTGCCGGGAGGACGAGGAGTCGTTTTTTGTGGGCGTGGAACTGGAGCAGGCACTCTTCGGGCTTACCGAACTCGCACGCGCGCTAGGCGCCTTCTCGGATTCGCCCTCAGGCCCTCAGCAGACTGACCCCGTGATAGAACGCCGCTATCAGAACTAGCAACAGACCCATCAACAGGATGATCGCCGCCCGTTGCGCTTTTTGTCCCCGCATCAGGTCCTCATGTAGCAATCTCCGCATCGCACAACCTCTGTTGTATACAATAACGTATAAAAACGTTTGCGCGTTCCAGAGTGCCGTACTAACTTTGGGCCCGGTACTTTCGTTTTGCTATCGTAGTGTCTCTATGGGCAAACGTGCGGTAGTCTTCGGGGCGGCCGGACAGCTTGGCATCGAACTCGTCCGCGAACTACAACATCGCCGGTTCACCGTCATGGCGTGGGACCGCTCGCAGGTGGACATCACCGACCCGGCGGCGGTTCAAAACGCTCTCGCCAACTATGACGCCGAGGTCGTCTTCAACGCCGCGGCTTACAACCAGGTGGATGTCGCCGAGAAGGAGCCGCAGGCGGCCTTTCAGGTCAACGCGCTGGCGGTACGTAATCTGGCGCTTGCCTGCCGCCAGATCGACGCTCAACTGGTCCACTTCTCCACCGATTACGTCTTCGACGGCACGGCGCGCCATCCTTACGTCGAGGAGGATCCCACCGCATCCTCTCGGCGCTTATGCGGTTTCCAAACTCGCCGGCGAACTCTACGCGCAGGCCTATCTCGACCGGGCGCTGGTGGTGCGAACGTCCGGCGTCTTCGGACCCGGTGGACTGGCCACCGCGCGCGGCAACTTCGTGGAGTTGATGCTCCGGCTCGCCGCCTCCCCCAACCCCATACGGGTGGTTGAAGATCACGTGGCGTCGCCCACGTTTGCCCCGCTGCTCGCGGCACGCACCATCGACCTGGTCGAGCGCAACTTCTCGGGACTCTTCCACATTGGCGGCGGCGCCCCGACGTCCTGGTTCCAATTCGCCCGTCTGATTTTCGATGCCGCGGGGCTCGACCCCGTCCTGCTCGCGACTAACGAGCGCGAATACCGCACGCCCGCACGCCGTCCTAAGTACTCTGCCCTGTCGAATGGCAAAATGGAGCGCAGCGGACTGGAGCCCATGCCGGCGCTGCGCGAGGTGCTGGTAAGCTACTTCGCCCAACGGCAGGGCGCACAGACTTCGAAGAAGAATTGAGCCAAGGGAAATGTTTTCATAGATTTGCGACGACATTTCCCTGACAGTCGCGACCTTGACCGGGGGCTTACTTCACTGCCGGCTTGATCGCGTAGTAGCCCTTGCGGGACTGGGCCTTCAGATCCTTATTCGAGAGGCGTATATCCAGGTGCCGGTAGCTGCCGTCCTTCACGTCGTTGGTCGGCGTATACGCGATTGAGTACTGGCTGCGCATCTCGTCCTGCAGTTCTTTGAAAACCTGATCGAGCGTGTGCTTGCGGTCCACCTTGTAAACCCGCCCGCCGGTTTCGTCGCTCATCTTGCGCAGTTCGCCCTCTCCCCCGCCCCCGCCGAAGCCGAACGGACCGTACGCGCCGGGGTCGGAGTAGTCGATGCTGTAGATCACCGCGTCGGATTTTTGCGCGGCTTCGATCGCCTGATTTCGTGAGAGCCGGCTTCCCTGGTCCACGCCGTCGGTGATCAGGACGATCACCTTGCGTCCAACCTCGCCTTTCAGCTTCTCGTTGGCCGCCAGGTAAACTGGCGTCGTATAGCACCGTGCCGCGCGGCCCGCCCATCGTCGGCACGGGTCCGGGATGGAGTCCGCTGACGCCCGAGGATGAGACCGCAACTGGCCCAGCCCCTCGGTCAGCAGGCGCGGCGAACCGGTATAGTCCTGCAGCAAGTTCGGTCTCTTCCCCAAAGCTGATGAGAAACGCCAGATCCTTCTTGCGCAGCACTTCGCGGAAGAACTGGGACGCCGCGCTGCGTTCGATGTCGATCAGGTTCCGCTGGCTGCCGCTGACATCCACCAGCAGCCCGATGGTCAGCGGGAGATCGGTCTCCTTGGTGAAATACTTGATGGGCTGCGGCTTGCCGTCCTCCAGAATGGTGAAATCGTCCTTCTGCAGGGTGGGGATGAGTGCGCCGCTGCTTGTCCCGGACGCTGGTCAGGATGTTGACCAGGTCGACATCCACTTTAATGGATGGGCAGAGGGTCCTGCGCCAGCAGGACGCTGCCAAGTGTAAGCAAAGAGAGTATTCGCATGCCGGTACAATAGGGGTGACGCGCCCCGGCGCGCCCGTGTTTCAACATGAAGCAAGCCATACACCACCTCCGCACCAGCGACCCGGTGCTCTCCGCTATTATCGAACGGGTTGGCGATTATGGTATCCAATTTCGCAAGCCGGATTTCGAAACCCTGGTTAAGTCCATTGTCTTCCAACAGCTCAGCGGACGCGTGGCAAGCGTGATTTTCGGCCGCCTCGCCGCCGCCGTCAAGGACGTAGTGACGCCCGAAACCATCCTCAAGCTGCGCCCCTCGCGCATGCGCTCGCTGGGTCTTTCCACCCAGAAGACGGCCTACATCCGGGATCTGGCGCGTCATACCCGGGCGGGCACGGTGGTCTTCGAGGAACTGCCGGCGCTGCCCGACGACGAGGTCATCCAGCGCCTGACCCAGGTGAAGGGCATCGGCGTCTGGACGGCGCACATGTTCCTGATCTTCGCCCTGCAGCGCACCGACATCCTCCCGACGGGCGATCTGGGCATCCGCAATGCGATGCGCAAGGCGTACAGTCTGGAGGCGCTGCCCACTCCTGACGAGATGGAGCAGATGGCCCGCCGCTGGCGTCCCTACTGCTCGGTGGCGAGCTGGTACTGTGGCGCAGCCTGGAAGGCGACGCAAACCTGTAGCCAGGCAAGCGGCTCGGGCCGATGAACCAGATTTAATTTCCACGGTTTGTTGAAAAATTACCGCAGTCGGTTCTATAATGGACTAGGATATTGAGATCCCGGATGCGTTTAGTCCGAAACAAGGAGATTGCAATGCGCGCATGAAACTCGTATTGCCGGCCAGTTTGCTGATGACCGGATTCCTGGTCTGCACCACCGCCACCTACGGCAAGCCGGACTACGCAAAGACGGAAAAGAAGGCCTGCACCTTCTGCCACGGCAAGATCGAGCCCGATAAGGCCGCAATGCCGAAGAACCTGAACGACGCCGGCACAGTACTATCAAGACTCACGATCACAAGCTAGACGGCTACATCGCCAAGAAGTAGTTCAGATGGGTCAACCGGGAGGGTGGGCAGCCGGGCAGACGCATCGCCGAATGCCGTCCGCCGGACCCACCTACGCCGAATACTTCTGCTTCCATTGCGATCAATTCCGCCTGCAGGGCGGCTTTCACGGTCATGAACTGCGGGTTGTCGTACTGGTTCACCCTCTCCCGCGCATCCACCTTGTCATCGTAAAGCTCCCAGGTCCCTTTCCCTCATTCCGCACGATCAACTTGTAGCGATCGTTGCGCGCCATCGCGGTGTCGCCGTACTGCGCGAACACAGTGGTCCGCCAGGCTGCTTCTTGGGTAGCGGCTTGCCGCTGGCCAGCGCCAGATAGCTGCGGCCGCAAGAGATTGCGGTGCGGGCAGTTCGGCGGGGGTGATATCGCAGATGGTGGGTACCAGGTCGTAGGCGCTGACCATTTCCGGCCGCGTGGCCAGCGGGACGACGTGCCCGGCCCAACTCCAGATCATCGGCGTGGCGACGACTTCTTCGTACATGTTGACCGGGTCGGACGCATCGCCCGAGCGCCCACAAGCCCGTGCCGCCCGAACAAGCGACCGGCAGGGCGAGGTGAGGATGATCAGCGTATTGTCCAGCAGCTTCTTCTGAGTGACTTTGGCCAGCAGCGCGCCGATTTCGGACATCGAACGCCGTGGTGGCGGCCGCGACGCGCCGCAGATTATCCAGCAGGTCGGCGCCCAGCATGTCTTTGCCGCGCGCCGCATTCTTCGCCGGCGCTTCCTGCGCGAAGGTGTCGAGTTTGGCCTGGGCGTACGCGCCGGCGTCGGGCAGGGTCGGCGTAGGGGGCGAAATCTGGCGGTCAGGAAGAATGGCTTGGCGGCAGTCTGCGCGTCGAGAAACTTGGCGGCCTCGGCCCCGCCCGCGCTGGCTGCCGCAGGCGTACCGATGCCGCCCAGCAGCTTCTCCAGCGTCACTTCGGCCGGCGCCTTCAGTTGCATGGTGGTGCGGCCGGTGAGCAGGATGGCGCGCGCCTTATCGGCAACGGGGGCGGCAGGCGTAATGGTTGAGAAAGCGGGTGCCGGTCTGCGCCAGACGGTCGATATTCGGGGTGCGCACTTCCCGGTTGCCGTAACAGCCCAGGATCCACGAGGGCAGACCATCCACCAGGATCAACAGGACATTGGGTTTTTCCCCGAGCGGTTTGTGGCGGCAAAGGCGGGCAGTGCAAGGCTGCCGAGGAAAAAATGGCGGCGCGATACATTCATGGGCGAAATATCAGTATATGACGGCTGCTGGACAACCAGAACGCTGACACCGCCCGGTGTCACAGTCTTGATATAGTTGGGTTGGGCGATGAATCTTCCGAATGCGCTGACCATTCTCCGGATCTTCTTCGTGCCGCTCCTGGTGGCAGCGCTGGTGCAGGAGACTGTCGGCTTCCAGGTGGGGGACGTGAGAGTAACCAACGACTGGTTGTCGCTGGCCATTTTTCTGGTCGCCGCGGGCACCGATCTGCTGGACGGCTATCTGGCCCGGCGCTGGAAGCAGGTCACCACGATCGGCACGCTGCTCGATCCGATCGCGGACAAACTGCTGATTTCCGCCGCGCTGATCTCGCTGGTGCAGATTCGGGCGCTTCCGGGCTGGATGGCGGTGTCTGATCATCGGCCGCGAATTCGCGGTTTCGGGATTGCGCAGCATCGCCGCCGCCGAGGGCTACACGATCAAGGCCAGCGATCTGGGCAAAACCAAAATGTTCTGCCAGGTGGTGGCGATTGCGGTCCTGCTGCCCAGCGTGCGGCACCCGTGGCTGCGGCCTATCGGGCTGGCGCTGATGTGGGGCGTGGTTTTCTTCGCGCTGGTTTCGGCCGTGAGCTATTTCGCCAAGTTCTGGCACAAGGTGGACGAGAGCGTCAAGAATCGCCGGCGGCGCGAACTGCTGGTGCTGGAACGCAAGCGGCAGCGCACTTTGCGGCGTCAGAGACGGTCCAGCGGGTCGAGCGGCACGGAAGGCGGCTTGGCCGGCACAATCTGGAAGCCGCCGGAAGTGAACTGAATCGTCCGCACCTGGCCCTTCGGGTCCGGCCGGACCGATGGGCTTGCCATTCAGTGAAATCGACACCCCGCCGGCATTGCCCAGACGCAACGTGACTTCCTTCGTGCCATCCACGGTGCGCGTGGCGTGAGGGTCCAGGGTAGCCGAGAATGCGTACTTGCCGTCGGCGTGGGCGGAAAGCCAGACGGGCTCATCCGCGGTGATTTCGACGTGCACCGTGGCATTGGGATTGGGCGGCGGCGCTCTGGGCGGCGGCGGGCTTCTGCTCGGCGGGTTGGTCTGGCGGCTTTTGCGCGGCAACTTGTGATTCCGCTGACTTTTGTTCCGGCGGCTTTTGCTCCGGCGGCTGGCCGGGTAGGGCGGTGGGTGTGGAGGCGGACGGGGCGGGCACGACGGGCGGCGCCACGGCGGTCTGCGCCACGGCGGTCTGCGCCGGTTGAGTGGCCGCGGGTTGAGTGGCCGCAGCCTGGGATTGTCGCGGATGATTGGCTTGGGCGGCAACCGACGGCCTGGGGCGCTGGATCCAGGCGTACACGGCAGAGCAGACCAGCATCACTGCCACGAGGACGACGGCGGAAAGCCAGCCGGACCAGCGGAATCGCTTGTCGCCCACGGTCTCCCATTCATCGACTTTTGGCACGTGAATGGGCGCGACGCCGGCGGGTTTGGATTCGGCGAGCTGCGGGGCTTCGACGACAGGTCCGAGGATTTCCTGTACCTGGACGGCAAGATCCTCGTCATTCAGACCGAGCAATCGGGCGTATTGGCGTACGAAGCTTTTGGCGAAAACGCCGCCGGGCAACTTCTCGTACTGATCGTTTTCAATCGCCTGGAGAAAGCGGGTGGAGATCTTCAGTTCGCGGGAGATCTCCTCCAAATCGAGATTGCGCTTCATTCGTTCGCGGCGCAAAGTCTCGCCAACGGGTGTCATAAGGAGAAGTTCCCTACCTCTAACTTCATAATATAACAGGGCATAAGTCGAGTGGCGCGGAAAGTGTAGCCAAAACCACGCTCGCATGCCTGCCGGCGCCTGTTAGCATAAACAATTGATCTCAGTCGTAGTGGTGAATTGGAATCGAAAGGACTTATTGCGCGCGTGCCTTATCTCACTCGGGCGGCAGAAGAATGTCGATTTCGAAACCATCGTGGTGGACAACGGGTCTGGGGACGGATCGGCTGAGATGGCGGAACAGGAATTTGGCGCGCGGGTGATTCGCAATCGCGAGAATCGCGGCTTCTGTGCGGCGAACAATCAGGGTATCGCAGCCGCGCGCGGTCAATTCGTGGCACTGCTGAACAACGACGCGGAGGCGGAACCGGACTGGCTGGCGGAACTGGAGCGCGCATGCGGGTCGCGGCCTGAGATTGGGATGGCTGCCAGTAAGGTGCTGGTATGGGAGGATCCGTCGCGCATCGATAAGGTGGGGCACCTGATGTTTCCGGACGGGCAGAACCGCGGGCGCGGCAGCGGTGCGCTCGACCGCGGTCAGTTCGACCGGGAAGAGGAAGTGTTGTGGCCGGATGGCTGCGCGGCGATGTACCGGAAAGCGATGCTGGACGAGATCGGCGGCTTCGATGAAGATTTCTTCGCGTATGGCGACGATGCGGAACTGGGGCTGCGCGCGCGCATCGCGGGATGGCATTGTCTGTATACGCCGCGCGCCGTGGTGCGGCATCACCGCGGCTCTACGTTGGGGAAGGACTCGAGATGGCGGCTGCATCTGATCGAGCGCAATCGCGTGCTGCTGGCGGTGAAGCTGTTTCCGTGGAGCCTGCTGGCGCTCAATCCGTTTTACTACGCGGCGCGCCTGGTGGCGGGGGCATTGCTGGCGCACGGCAACCAGGGCGATACGGCTCACTTTCCGGGAGCGGGCGGTAAATTGACAATCGTGCGGGCGCTGGCTGAGGGCGATTTTGCGGCGCTCCGCCTGATTCCGCGAATGCTGGGCAAACGCGCGCAAATCGAGCGGATCCGGCGGCTGCGTCCGCGCGAGGTGCGGCGCTTGCTGCTGGCGCACCGGCTCGGCCTGACGGAGGTGGCATGAGCGCCTGCCTGATGTGCGGATGCGGCCAGGTGACGGCGCTCTTCCACGGGTCCGACCGCTTGTATCACACGACCACCAAGCAGTTCTCCGTGGTGCGCTGTGACGAATGCGGATTGCTGCGGCTGGATCCGACGCCGCCGCTCGAGGAGTTACAGCGCTATTACCCCGACAACTACTGGTTCACGCCCGATCAAAGTGCGGCCAGCCGCCTGGAGGAGGCATACCGGCGCCTGGTGTTGCGGGATCACGTTCACTTTGTGGCGCAGGCGCTGGCCGATTCCAAAGCGCGCGGTCCGCTGCTGGATGTGGGCTGCGGCGGCGGATTGTTTCTCGGTATGATGCGCGAGCGGGGGCTGCGCGTGGTGGGGCTGGATTTTTCGCGGGAGGCGGCGGGCATCGCCTGGGCGCGGCAGCAGGTTCCGGCGGTGGCCGGAGATCTGGAGCGCGCACCGCTGCGCGCGGGAAGTTTCGCGGGCCTGACGATGTTTCACGTGATGGAGCATCTGTACGACCCTCTGGCGTACCTGAAGGCGGCGCGCGAATTGCTGGCGCGGGATGGACGGCTGGTGGTGCAGGTGCCCAATGCGGCTTCGTGGCAGGCGCGCTTCCTGGGGCGTGCGTGGAACGGAGTGGACATCCCGCGGCACCTGACGAATTTCCGCGGACGCGACCTGGAGAAGATGTTGGAGGGTGCGGGCTTCGAGGTGCTGCGGCGGAAGCATTTTTCACTGCGCGACAATCCGGCGGGACTGGCGAGCAGTCTGGCTCCGTCGCTGGATCCGATGGCGCGGCGGGTGCGGCGCGTATCGGAGGCGGGCATCGCGCGGTTGATGAAGGATCTTACGTACTTCGCGATGGTGGTGGCATCGCTGCCGTTCGCGGTGGCGGAGGCGGCGTGCGGGGCGGGCTCGACGGTGATGATCGAGGCTCGGGTGCGATGAGGGCTTGGTGTTCAACGGGCACGGGAGATTCGAGAGGGTGACTTCAACGCGGAGGCGCGGTGACGCGGAGGTAGGACGCGGAGGAGACGAGAGACTGGCGGGATGCCATCCCGCCGCAGGCTGCCAGCCTGCCCCACAGGGGCTTCGGTGAGTTATACGGGACTCGCTTACCGCTTGCCGCGAGGGTTGCGGCGGCATGTTTTGCATTTCGAGTGCGAGATTGAAGAGGCGGTGGCGGCGTTTGCGCGGGATTTGCCGGCGGGCGTACGGGTGCTGGATGCGGGTTCGGGCGAGGGGCAGTACCGGCACCACTTTGTGCGGCAGCGCTATTGCGGGGTGGATCTGGCGGTGGGCGATGCGGCGTGGGATTACAGCCGGATCGATGCGCTGGCCGACCTTACGGCGCTGCCGTTCCGTACGGGAAGCTTCGATGCCGCGGTCCACATCGTCACGATCGAACATTTGAAGGAGCCGGGCTGCGCGCTGGCGGAGATCGCACGCACGCTGGCGGCGGGCGGCACGCTGCTGATCGCGGCGCCGCACGAATGGGAGGTTCACCAGGCGCCGCACGATTACTTCCGGTATACGCGCTACGGCCTGGCGTACCTGCTGGAGAAGGCCGGCTTTGACGTGCGTGAGATGCGCGCCGCCGGCGGGTATTTCCGGCTGCTGGCCCGGCGGCTGCTCAACGGGCTACAATTCTTCACAGGAGGCGCGCGCTGGCTGCTGTTCGTGCCGGCCGCGATGGTGCTGGTGCCTCCCGCACTGGTTCTACCGCTACTGGACGCTCTCGACGGCGACCAGAATTTCACTCTCGGCTACCTCTGTAAGGCGCGCAAGCGTGGCCGAGTGATCGCCGCTAAAAGGACAAATATTGGACGGAGTCATCGTAATCGACAAGCCCGAGGGATGGACCTCGCACGACGTTGTGAACAAGGTCCGCCGGATCGCGCAGACGAAAAAAGTAGGCCATCTGGGAACGCTGGACCCGATCGCCACCGGCGTGCTGCCGATGGTAATCGAACGGGCGACGCGGCTGGCGCAGTTTTACACGCGCAGCGACAAGGTGTATGAGGGCACGGTGCAGTTCGGCTGGTCCACCAGCAGCTACGACCGCGCGGGCGAACCCACCAGCCAACCCGTGGACGTTCAATTGACTGCTGAGGCGCTGGAGGCCGCGCTCGCGCCCTTTCGCGGGGAGACGGAGCAGCGGCCGCCGGCGGTGTCGGCCAAGAAGGTGGCGGGGCGGCGTTCGTACGAGCTGGCGAGGGAAAACGTCGCGGTGGAGCTGGCGCCGGTAAGAATTCAGGTCTACGAGTTGACGGTGCTGGAACTGAACGGCAGCCGCGCGCGATTGCGTGTGCACTGTTCGGGCGGCACGTACATGCGGTCGATCGCACACGATGTGGGGCAGGCGCTGGGATGCGGCGCGCACCTCACGGAGCTGCGCAGGCTGGTGTCGGGCGAGTTTGAAATCGGGCAGGCGAGAACACTGGAGCAGTTGGAGGCGCTGGCGGCCGAAGAGCGGCTGGTGGATGCGTTCGTGCCGGCGGAGCAATTGCTGCCAGCCTTCCCGAACGTCTATGTGGACGATTTGACGGCGGCGCAAGTACGCCACGGGCGGAATTTTCCGGCGTCTCCGTTTCGCGGGGGGCCGCCTTCGAAGTATGTGAAGGCGGTGACGCGGACGGGCAGCCTGGTGGCGATCGGCGAAGCGGTGCTGCCGAATCTGTACCATCCCGTAGTGGTACTATAAGCGTCTTTACACAACGTTACGTTTTACCCTATTAGGTTCTCTAACTCTTTGATATAAAATTAATGTTCAGGCGTCCGTCAATGTCTGCATCTCCCAACTCGCCGTGGATTCAACCGGAGAGGCCCGCTAGCAGCCCCACACAGCCCGTCAAACCGCAGGAATCCGCGGGTCGATGGGTGGTGTACTCCCTTTTGGCACTGGCTGTAGTGGCCGTGGCCTGGCTGCTTCGTCCCCAGCCGCGAAAGAGCGTGGCCGCACCCTCCGTACCCACCGTTCGAGCCGCGCGCGGCGTGATCCAGAACACCCGCCGGCTGTCCGGCTCCATCAGCGCCGGCCGGTTTATCAATGTCGGCGCGCCGGTGCTACAGGCGCCGGATACGGGGAGGGGTCTGACGCTGACGTTTCTGGCGGCGTCGGGAACGCGTGTGAAAGAGGGGGAGCTCATCGCCGAAATCGACGCGCAGGATATTAAGGACCATCTGGTGGACGTGGAAGCCAGCCTGTCGCAGGCAAAGTTGGACATCGCGCGCCGCAAGGCCCAACTCGTGGCTCAGATGGAAGGGCTCAATCAGCGTCTTCGCGTCGCCAAGGCTACGATGGAACGGGCCAGACAGGATGCGCGCGCCATCCCGGTGACTAATGCCATCACGCAGGAGACGCTGCGCCTCGCCGTGTTGGAGTATCAGGAGGCCTTTGAGGAGGCCGCCAAGCAGGTGCCGCTGACCGAGGAGCGGCAACTGGCCGACCTCAAGCTCTACGAGCTCAGCTACGAATACGGCGTCCGTCACCACCAGCGGCATCTTCGCGACTACAACCGGTGCAGCATACGGTCGCCCATGGACGGCCTGGTGGTGATGCAGACCACCTACCGCGGCGGCCAGATGAATCAGATCAAGGTGGGCGACCGGTTGTCTCCCGGCCAACCGTTCATGCGCGTGGTGGACCCGGCCAGCATGCAGGTGGATGCCACCATGAATCAGGCGGAGAGCGAACTGGTACGGCTTGGCCAGCGCGCCACGGTTCGCTTCGACGCTTTTCCGGACATCGTGATTGAAGGCCGGGTGAAGGCTGTAGGAGCGCTCGCGCTGGGCGGACGCCGCGTCAACTTCAACGTGCGCAATGTGTCGGTGCAGCTCGCGCTGGACACGGTAGATCCGCGGGTGATTCCCGATCTTTCGGCGAGTGCCGATGTGGCTACGGACGAGCCCGCCGGAGGCCTGATCGTTCCGCGTGAAGCGGTCAGCGATGCAGGCGGGAAGAGCATCGTCTACGTCAGACAGGGCGAGGCGTTTGTGGCGCGCGAAGTGGAAATTGGCGGCACGACGAATACGCAGGTCGCGATTGTAGCGGGCATTCAGGAAGGCGAGGAAGTCGCACTGCAGCCTGCGGTTGCGGCTACAGTGATTCACTAATTCGCTTCGGAAGAAACGTCTTCAACGCAGAGCAGAGAAAACAGGGCTGGACAGGCCGGGAGGGCCCGTCCTACCTAATTCACCGGTAGCGTGGACGCCTTCGTGGTGGCTCCGTTGATGGTCAGGGAGATCGGCACGGTGCCCGCGGAGATGCCGGCGGGGACGATGGCGTTTACCTGATAGAGGCCCGGGAAGCTGGGGGCGAGTCCGCTGAACAGAACCTGCGCCTGCTGTCCGCCGATACTGACTGTGGGCAGCGCTCCCTTCGTTGGTGTCAGTGCAGTGGAGGAAGCGAATTCTCCGCTGGCTGGACCGCCATTCACAGGACCCAGGCCGTTCATGTACAACTGCACCACCTGTCCGCGCTTGACGGGATTGGCGGTGGTCACGATGGCGTTGTTTCCATCGAGGGCCGCGGCGATACCGGAGTTTTCGAAAAACGCGGGCGCGGTGTCGGCGAGCGGCACCGTGACCACATTCCCGTAGGAGTAGCCGTACAGGGTGACCTTCACCTGCGCGGAAGTCTGTCCCTGGAGTTCCCAGGGAACCTGCACGTTCACCTGCCCCGGGCTGACATAGGTCAGGTAGCCGGGCACGCTGAGCTTGGCGGAGGGAACGTCAAAAGATACCGTGACGCCATCCAACGAGAGAGGCAGCGCGTAAGGAGCGTAGGTCACCGGATCGGTGTATTCGCTGAGGTTGTTGCCGTAGATGGAAATGTAGGAGCCGGGCGCGATGGGACTCTTGCCCGCAGCGGCATCCACTATTCCGCCCGCGGAGATGGTGGGCTGCGCACGGATGGTGCCGGAGAACTGGTTGCTGAACTGGCCGAACTTCGCAGTTACCGTGACCGATGATGTGGGAGTCGTGCCGAGCAGCATGTCGGCGTAGGCTACCCCGTAGCTATCGGTGGCGCAGGTCACACTCGTGGTGGACGTGTCCGGTGAGCAGGCAGGCTCGCCGCTCACGCTGCGGAGCGTGAGGGCGCCGCGCGGCGACAGCGTGAAAGTCACGGAAGTGCCGACGGCCGGGACGCCATACTGATCCACCATCTTGACGGCGACGACACCGGCATCCTGTCCCACGTTGCCGTCCGGGCTGCCGAAGAGGGGGATGAAATTCGAAGCGGTCCCGGTACCGACCAGGAACAGGTAGGGCAGGCGCAGCGATACACCGGAACCCTGCAGCGTCACTCCCCCGGAATACGCGCCAGCTTTGGGAACGGCGCCGCCCAGTATGACGTTGAGGGTGCCGGTGGCGCCGGCGCCCACCGTTACCGAAGTCTTATCGGTGGTGACCGTGGCGCCGCTGGCGGCAGTTCCCGTGGCCACCGCTACAGCCAGCGTGACCGATGCGGCGCCGCTGTTGGTGATCTGGACCTGCTTGGTGACCGGCAGGGTGCTGCCGGACTTCAGAATGCCGAAGTTGAGGGTACTGGTGGCGGGCGCGTTCGCCGGCGCGGGCGTGTCGAGCACCTGAAGCGTGACGTTGGCGTTGGCCGCGAGGCCGGCATCCAGGCGGCCGGCGCCCAGCCACTCCGTATCCACGGTGGAACCGAAGGTGTCGGTAGTGACGTCCTGCGCCGCAGTGTTCACCAGCGCCGACTTGATCTGCGCCACGGTATATTTCGGGTGTGCCTGTTTGACCAGCGCAGCCGCACCGGCCACGATGGGCGACGCGAAACTGGTGCCGTCCGCCGCGGCGTAGCCGTTATCGCTGTACAGCAGACCGAGCGGATCGTACTTCTGCGCGGCCATGTAAAGCCCCGCATAGGGGTACAGATAACTGTCGGCCGAGTCCGGCGTCAGGAAAACATCCAGTCCACCGGTTGCCACGATTTCCGGCTTGATCGCGCCATCTCCCGCATTCGGCCCGAACGAGGAATAGCTGGCCAGCTGGTTGGCGACTACCGGCGGAGAGAACTTGAAGGTCTGGCTATAGGTATTGACGTCGATCTCCATGCCGGCCAGATCGATGCTCACCTTCAGGCCCGCGTGCGATGCCAGGTAGTTCTTGAGCGCGACTCCATCGGAATTGGAAAGGCCGACGACCGGTCCGGTGAACTGATCGACACTTTCGATGGCGAAGGGAGGAGTGAGCGCAGGCGAATCGGCGGACATGAACAGGATCATGCCGACGCCGCCCGCATCCTGTACGTTGCCGGCCTTCGACGTCGAAGCTGCAGGCATTGGCGCCGGTGGGGCCGCGCTGCACCAGCGCGAACGCGCCGGTCAGCGAACCGGCGGCCAGCGTATTGCACGCGAAGGCGTCGCCCACGCTGGCTGCATCCACCAGCGTCGCCGTGTTGGCGCCATAGGCCGACGGATAGAAGTAGGAGTCGCTCGGGAGGGCGGCGATGTTCGCCAGGTTGGACGGCACGCCCGTGCCCAACACCTTCACGCTCGGGCCCATGGCGTGGGAATTGGTGGTGGCTCCGACAGCGATCACCGAAGGCGCGGTGGCGGGCGAGGAGATGGTATTGAAGGAGGGATAGTTGTAACCGTCGGAGCCGCCGTTGCCCGCGGCCACAACCACCACCGCGGTTTTGGCAGCATTTTCAAAAGCGACAGCGAGCGGGTCACAAGGCACGTTGGCGGCGATGCCGCAGGCCGCGCCGGTATCCAGCGGTCCGGTCAGCGCCACACCGCCGCTCGACATATTGATCACGTCCATGCCGTCGGTAACCGCGTCATTCAGGGCAGTGATCCAGACATCCTCGGGCGGCGCATCGTTGACGGAGGGCGATCCCCAGATCTTGTAATTGCCGATCCACGCCTTGGGAGCCATGCCGGAGAAAGCGACGCTGCCCGTGTTGGTGTTGCCCGCGGCCGCGGACGCCACCGCGGTGCCGTGGCCGACGTGATCGCGCGGCGAGTAGTCGTCGGGAATGGAATCGGCGGCTGGGTTCTTGGGGTCCGCCTCATTGCCGGTGACAATCTGGCTCACGTAGCTGCGCGCCACAATCACCTTGGTATTGGTATAGCTGCACGCATCGGAGCTGCCGCTGCACTTGGGGAAGCCGGCGGGAAAGGAGAGCGAGGAATCCTGGAATGCCGGGTGATTCTGGTCGATGCCCGTGTCGAGGATGCCGATTTTGATGCCGGCGCCGGCCTTGGATTGTCCGCCCACCAGGTTCCAGGCGGCCGGGGCGTTCATCAGTTGAGTGGCCTTGTTGAGGGTGAGGTGCATCTGGCGCATGGGGCGTACGCCGATCACTCCGGGAATTGCTGCCAGCTCGGCGAGCCGGTCGGGCGTTGCGGACACGAAGACCGCGTTCAAAACTTCCGACACCGAACTGATCACCGGCACGCCGCGGCGCGCCAGTTCCTGGTGCACCGAGCTCTGCCGCTGCGACAACTGGCGGCGGTAGCCGTCGGCTCCGGCGGTGCGCATCTGTTCGCGCGTCACGAAGCGCGAAGCCACGGGCTCATCCTGTAGAATCAGTGCGTAGCGGTTGCGCGCATATTGACCGAAGCCAGGCAATATGCTGAACGCGCCGGCCACCAGGACGATTAAAGCTCGGGTGATGCGATCCTCAGACACAGACATAGTTCTCCAGACGTACAACCATTCTATTCGGGTTTCCGTTTTCGTAAGGCGCGGCAAAATGCCGCGCGCCGGCTCATCGCATCCTTACTTGAAACGGCGTTTGTAGAAAAAGTCTATCCCGAACAGGCCGTTCTCTTCACGCAAAGCGACGGCCGACCATTGTCTGGAGAAGGCCCACTCTACCTGGATCACTTGCGGATTGCTCTGCGTGACATTGGTGATGTACGTGAAGGTGATGGATGGCGTGACCTGCTGTTCGAGCGTCAGGCGGGCCTGCGGGTTGTTGTCCACACCGGCAAAGGTGGGATCGATGCGGAGCTGGCTCACGCCGAAGAACCGCTGCAGGCGGCCCGCCACGGGATTGGCAATCGCCGAACCGAGCAGCGCGGAGGCGCCCATCTGCTGCCACGATTGCGGCCCGGTACTCTGCTGCGTCAATAGCGACGGGTCGGAAGTGGGGGTCCGACCGGTGGCCAGCAGAGCCACAATCTCGCTGAATTGCAGCGGAGGGTCGCTGCGCGGCGTCAGTGTCAGCTTATTGAGAGGCCCCGATATGGTGAGCGTGATATCGATGCCGCGCGCTTTGGTTTCCAGATCGATATTCAGAACCGGCTCCACTTTCAGCGGGTTGAAAAATGAGATGCTCCCCTGGCTGAGGGTGTACTTGGTGCCGAAGAAATTCACCGTACCCTGTGTGATGTTGATCCGTCCCAACAGCGCCGGATTGGTGGCCGTGCCGCGGAGACGCAGGTTCGCCTCGGCTTGCAGGTTCTCGGTCAGCGAGCTCTGCAGTTGGATGTCGGGCGCGGTCTCAATCTGCACGTCGAAGCTCATGCCCCCCAACAGACCCTTGCGCGCCGAGGGAGTCTGCACGGGTTCGGCGGATCGTGCAAGGATCGAGCTGAAATCGGACTGCAGGTTGATGCCGGTACGCAGGATGGTCACCGTACCGGAGAGCATGCTGCTGTCGGTGGTCCCGGTGAGATTCAGGTTGGCATTGGCCACCGTGCTGACACCCTCGGGATATCGCACACGAACCTCGTGTGCGTTGGCGTGCAGCCGGAATATGGTCTGGCCTGCACCGTAGCTGACGAAGCCGGTGAGGTCGACCTTGCCGCCACCGGTCTCACCGCTGAGGTCTTGTATGGTGGCGCGATCTTTGGTGAAGATCACGGTGCCGGTGGCGTTCGAAATCCCGTTGGGCACATCCACAATGTTGAGAGCCGCCTTGTCAAACTTCAGGCGGCCGTTGATCTGCGGATCGTTGAATGACCCGCGCACGGTGGCTTCGGTGGTCACACTGCCGGAGGTAACGAAGTCTTTGCTGAAATCCTCCAGCAGGGCGAGATCCAGCCTGCCATCCACGCGCAGATCGAGCGGGTTCTTCTGTTCGGGCAGCACACGGCCGGACACACTGAGATCGGTGCCGCGTCCCACCAGGTGCGCGTTATCCACTGTGATGATGGAGTTGGCGAAGCGGACCACGATGGGCGCGGAATTCTTCAGAGTAGGCGCTTCCGCCGCGAGTTCCGCTCCGGGGGCGGGGCCGATCTGGAAGCGCGGAATCCGTAATTCCGCCTTCATGGCGCGCCAGTTCAGGGCGGGCCCTTCGATGTGCAGCACACCTTCCATGGAGCCGGCGAATTGCGACGCCTCCTGCTTCTGCTCCGAGCTGAGCCAGGGCTTCAACTTGGCCAGGTCCACCTGCGAGAAACTCAGCGTGGCCGCACCCGGAAAATCGCCGTCCAGGCGCCACTCGCCATCCCCTTTGACCACGGTGCCGGCCACAGTGGAATCCAGATGTGCGCGCAACGCAAGTCCCTCCGAGCTGGCGGTGAGGTGGGCATCGCCGAGGGCCTGGCCTCCGAGTTGGACGCCTTGCGTGGATATATCGGCGTGCAGTTCATCGATGCGATAACCGGCCCGGGTGGAGGGAGCCAGTTCCACCTGTCCCCGGGCGATGGCCTGAACGGTGCCTTTGATTCCGGGGCGCAGCGCCTCAACGCCGCGGATCTCCTCGATGGGAATTACGTTGGTGTTGAGGTCGAAGCGGACGCGGCCGGTGTCGAAGCGGCCAGGCTGGTGTTGATAGGTTGCGCTCAACAGAACCTGTTTCCTGCCCGCGGTCAGTTGTGCGTTGGCCACGGTCACCGTGTTTGCGGTGTAGGTGGCGTGGGCGGCAAAGCGGTCGAAGGGTTCGTCGCGCAGGGTGCCCTTGAGCAGTTCGACATCGCCCTCCACGCGCGGCGCGGCAATGGTCCCGTTCACCTGGGCGGAGGCGTTCAGCGTGCCGGTTACCGGGACGTCTTTGGCGTTCGCCAGCGCGGCGAGGTCGGCGACCGTCGCGTTCTTTAGCGTGCCGCTGCCGGCAATCGGACTAGTATCGCCGGCGGTCCAGTCGGTCAATCCAACGGAGCCCTGAAACTGGGCCTGCAGCGGTCCCTGTTTGGCGGTGGCGTTTTGGACCCGCACATAATCGGCCGAGGCCACCACTTCTCCGTCGACCGAATCCAGGTGCTGGTTGGAAAGACTGACGTTGCCGGCATGCAGCCTGCCGGCGATGCGCGGGTTGTTCAGATCGCCGGTCACGCTGCCGTCAAACAAGATTGCCCCCGGCGTCGGGCCGCCTCCCAGTTTCACCGGCAAGTCGGCGGCAGTCTTGCCCAAGGCGGGCAGCAGGTCGTCGAGGTCGCGGGTCTCCAGGTGCACTTTCAGTTCGTGGTTGAGGGCGCCCGAAAAATCCACCCGCGAGTTGGGCAGGCTAAGCGTCGATCGTCCCAGGTCTAAGGCGCCGCTGCCGGCGTCGTACGCGACCTGAATCTGACCGTGTACTTCGGGGCCGGAGGCCGCCGGCGAGAGGGTGAGCGTACCGTTGGCGCGCAGCTCTTTGGCGCGCCGCAGCGAGCCCTCGAGCTTCACAGGGCCGAACACGAGGGCGTCCCACGGCAACTGCCGCGGGCTGTAGAGCGCGACTGCCCGGCGCGTGTCCACGCCGCTCAGTTCTCCGGTCACCGCGTAGTGCTCCAACTGGCGGAGACTCGCCTGCCCGTGGAAAGTTCCGCCCAACATTGTCAGCGCCACGCCGCCGATTTCGATATTCCGGTCCCGCAGAGTGAAGCTGCCGAGATTTCCCTGCACTGCCTCGCGCCGTGCGCCATGCACGAAGAGACCGGAGAGCCGCATGCGGGTCGCCTCGACGCCCCTGGAACTGACCGACACCGTGCCATCGCCGCGGAAATCCGCCAGGCGCAAAACCGCGTCGCGGTATTCGACTCCGCTGGCGTTGACCTTCGCGTTAAGCACGAGGCCGGCGGCCTGAGTCCAATCGCCGGTGCCGTCGACTACCGCCCGGCCGCTCCGCAACTGCGGCACCCGGAAGATGCGCGCCACGTCCGCGAGCGTGACGCGCGCCTGATACTGAAAGCGCGCGTGAGGCGCGGTCAGGTCTTCCAGCGCGCCCTTGACGGTCGCCTGGGTAGCGCCGGTGGCAAGGGTTCCGGAATCGATTGCGATGCGGTTCTTCTCCATGGTCAGGGCGAGGTTTACGGCAAACGGCGCGGGACCGTAATCGTCGTAACGCATGAGGAGAGGCTGGATCGCCAGCGTACCGCGATAGCGCGGGCCAAGCAGGTCGTACGCGAGATCGATCTTCAGATTCTCGCCGCGGGCCGCGAAGGGAACACGGCTGTGCGCCTCCACTTCGAAGATGCCGCGCTCCAGATTGAAGCGGCCGACGGCCAGCTTGAGAATGTCCTCCATGGTGGAAGTTTTGCTGGTGCGGCGAATTTTCGGCTCGGGGATATTGGTGCGTCCGTCGCTGCCGACGATCAGGTACACGTGCGGATCGGAGACGGTCAGCGACTGAATATCCACATCGCGCGCGCAGAATCGAAACCAGCTTGAGGCCCACGACGATCGACCCGGCCCGGAACAGCGGCGGTTTGTCCGGGGGCTCCGTCCCGTGAATCACGAAGTCCCGGAGTTCGGCCCGCAGATGCTTCCAGTCGAAATGGAAGGAGCCTGCTTCCACGCGTCCGCCGGTAGCGGTTTCCACGGTGGAAACGATGCGCCGGCGCACCTGTTCGAAAAACCACGGACTTTGTAGTAAGGAAACGATGGAGATGCCCAACAGCACCAGGAGTCCCAGTAGGGCTGCCGCCATCCGCCGAATGGTCCGTTTCCTGAGCGCCATAGACTACCGCAACGCCTCCTCATGCACCACGACATCCGTCCGCTTACGCACATCGCGCAGCCAGATATCCATCTGCTGGTCGGCGCGCTGTCCGGTGAGCTTGCGCTCGATCTGATCCCGATAATCGTCGAGCGACACTGGTTGCCCAGGATGCGCAGCTTCGGCCGCCGGTTTCACGGTCTTGGCGAAATACTGCTCCACCTCCCCGGGGGAAACCTGGACGCCTGTCTCGAATCGTACCTGGATGAACAGTAGCAAAGTGCGCTGCCACAGCAGCAGCTCCTTGAAATCGTCCTCTGTGATGCCATAGGCGGCCAGGGCGGCATGGTATGCGGCTTCGTCTTTGAAGTGCGCCTTCTTGAATTCGTCGATGGCCGGCGCCAGTTCGGCGGGGTCGGGCAGGGGATACCGGCTGTTGGCCAGTTCGAGCTGGACCAGATTCTGCTCGATCATCGACTCCAGCATGGCGCGTTTGTGCGCCGGGCTGAAATCGAGCTTCACTCCGTCCTGAAAGGCGGTCACTCGAATCTGACGATCGAGGGCGCTCGTGGTAACTACGCGGTTTCCCACCGATGCGGCGATCCGATCGATGATTTCACCGCGTGCGGCCATCGCAATCGCCAGCCCGCCAATCAGCCGAAATGAGACCAGCCTCGTCAAAACGTTTGTCCGATCGAAAAGAAGTATTGAAAGTGGTTGAGCTGCTGTACCTGGCAGCGGTTGGTAGTGGCGCAGGGGTTCACGCCCGCATTGATGAGATCCTGCTGGGTGCCGTTGAAGCCGAAATACTGCGGACCGTTGATACTGTACGCCAGATCGACGCGCAACGGTCCGATGGGTGTCCGGTAACGTACGCCGATACCCACGGCATGCACCATGTAGTCGAAATCCTGTATGTCGCGCTGGGTCTGGCGTAACGAAAAGCTGTTCAGGCTGGTATAGATGTTGCCCGCATCGTGGAAGAGCACGCCGCCAATATTTTCACCGATCAGCGGAAAGCGAACTTCGGTCTGATTAAAGAACAGGAAGTTCCCGCCCAGCGGAAGTCCGGTGGTGGGATCGCGAGGGCCTGCCTGGAGTTCCGGGAAGCCGCGGTGGGAGGATGCCGCCACCGCCGAAAAAGTGCTCCGGCAGCGGGATGGCGGTCTCCGGATCGCCGGTATTGTGGAACGCGTAGATATCGCCGACTTGCGTGCTGCGCGCGAATACCACTTTTTTGCCGATCGGATGGTAGGTGGCATTGCGCACCAGCAAACGCGCGAAGTTGATCTGCGACCCGAAGAAGTGTTCGGCAAGCCCGATATCCACCGTATTGTAGATTCCCTTGTGCGGATCGACCGGGTCGTCGCGGCGGTCGAGAACCCACCCGACTGACACGATGCCGACGCGCACCGGCTGGGCGAGCAGGGGAATCAGCAACGGCGTGATGTCGAGAGTGGCCTGATCCACGTTCACCCGCCGGTAGGCATAACGATAAAAGACCGTGCTCGCCTTCGATAGCCGCTGGGTAAGCTGTACCGAGCCCTCCGCGCGCGTATAGGAAAAGGTGCGAACATCCTGCGAATTCTCCGCCAGTCCGGTGAACGAGAGACTCAGATTTTCGTGGTTGCGGAAGCGCGGCCAGTTGTAGCTCAGGACGGCGCGCTGCAGCAATGTGGAGGCGCGCGTGCGCAGGCTGATGCTGTGCCCGAGTCCCCAGAGGTTATTACGGGCCACGTCCACCGATACGCGCGCCGAAGCTCCGGTTTGGCCGTTGCCCAGACAATTGGCGCATCCGCCGATACGGGCCAGTTCCGCGCCCACGCCGGTGGCCAGCGAATAGCGCGCCGCTTCCTCCATGTCGTACAGGACGTATTTGCGACTGGTTTCGCCGTCAGGATTCTCGATGGCCGCGTCCACCTTGGCAAATACGCCCAGGTCGTACAGGCGGCGCTGCGTATCGGTGATCGCGTTCGGCGAGAGCGGGTCTCCCGGATTGAGCCGGAGGGTTCGCGCCACCAGCGCCGGCTGCGTGACCTTCAAGCCTGTGATCAGCACCGGCGCGCACGAATTGCTGGCCACCTTCGTGGACTACGAACAGGAGGTCCACCCGATGGGGGTCCGCCGCGGGCTTGGAACTCCATTCGAAGGTGGCGTGCGGAAAGCCATTATCGAAGTATTCCGCTAAAATCGTGTCGCGATCCACCGCTACGTTGAATTCGCTGAACGGCTGACCTTCGGCAGAACTGAACTTGGCGAAGAAGGCGCGCCTTGTTCAGCGTGTTCGATGCCGTCCACCTGCATGCTGTTGACTAGATACTGCGGCCCCTCCTCGAATGTCTATGGTCACCGCGATATCGCCAGCCTTGCCGTGGAAATCGTCGGTGGAGTGAGACGTCACCTTCACGTCGCGGAATCCGTTGGACTGGTAGAGATTCGTGATGCTTTCGCGGTCGCGCGCACCAGGTTTTCGCTATAGCGGCCGTGCGGGAACTGCAGGAAGTTCGCTTTTTGCAGATACATGCGCTCGCGGATCACGTCGGTGGAGAAGTAGTGGTTGCCTTGAATCGTGATCTCCACCAGCCGGTGGCGCGTGCCCTTGTTTACCAGAAAGTCTACGTCGGCTTTATCGTTGATGACTTTCTGCTGCTTGAATTCCACCTGGCTGTCAAAATAGCCCTGCGATTGGAAGTAGTCGCGCAGATTGCGGGAGCCCTCCATCAGCAGGTCGCGGTCCACCGCATGCTCTTCAAAAATCGGAACCAGGCGGCGCAGTGTACTTCTCGAGACTGAAGCGCCCAGGATGTTCACCGAGATGCGCGGTCCCGCCACAATCCGCATGGTCGTGATGGCGCGGTTGGTGTCGACATCGTAGTCCATGGATTCGAGTGTGACCCTGGCCTCCAACCGGTTCTCCTTTTGCAGCAGGGAGCGCACGCCGTCAAGGCCCTGGCGGACGCGCAACTGCGTCACGGGCTTCCAGGTGTGAATCAGCCAGCGGCGGAATTTGGTGGCACGCAAGACCCGCTCCGGATCCATTTTGAAATCGCCCAGCAATACCGGCGGGCCGAAACGGGCGCGCCGCCCGCGATCGATCACGAAGCGAATGTTCACGTGCTGGTGCACCGAATCGTAGTCCAGGACCGGATAGACGGAGCTCAGAAAGAGCCCGTTGCTCTCCAGCAGTTTGCGCTGGTCGGTGACCGCCGGTTCCAACTGCTTCTCATTGAACGGCTGTCCCAACTCCAGGCGCGCCGCGTTGACCAACTGCCCGCGGTTGGGCGAGTTCTCGACTCTTCCGGATACCGACACGCTGCCGATGAACCAGCTATTGGTGGTGATGAATTTGATGATGACGCCGCCGTTGTACGGCTCGGCATCCACCTGTATGTCGCGGTAGCGCCCGGTGGCGAAAAGCCGCTCGACGCTGGCGCGCACCACGGATATGCGCAGCGGCTGATCGCGCTTCAGCGGCAGAATTTCGAAGAGCTCGGAGCCCTCCAGAGGCTGCTCCACGGGCTCGAACCGGATATTGACCACCGGCCTGCCTTCGAACTTCTGATATTGCGCCAGAAGGCTTCGGGGCTGCGCAGCCGCCAGAAGCAGGATCACACAGGGTGAATAGGCGAGCAGCGATCGCACCAACCATAATGATAGCTGATGTGTTCAAAATTACCCCTTCATTTTCGGGCGGTTTCGAACACCGGGCCGCGGGATGGCTCTTCGGACCTATCGAGTTCGCTCGCCTATCGGGCTTGCTCACTTTGTTACCATCGCAGTGCATGGACCCCTCGGATCGCGAGCGCTACTCGCGGCAAATCCTGTTCCCGGGCATCGGCGAAGCGGGACAGGAAGCGTTGTTGCGCGGGCACGCGGTGATCGCCGGGTGCGGCGCGCTCGGCAGTTTCCACGCCGCCGCGCTGGCCCGCGCCGGGGTCGGCCGCCTCACCCTGATCGACCGGGATTACGTGGAGCCGAGCAATCTGCACCGCCAGTGGCTCTTCGAAGAGGCTGACGCGGCCGACGCGCTTCCGAAAGCGGCGGCCGCCGAGCGGCGGATCTGCGCGCATCAATTCGTCGATTCGCGTGCACGGCATCGTCGCCGATCTCACGGCCGCGAACGCCGCGGAACTGCTCGGGGAGGCCGGCGTCATCCTGGACGGCACGGATAATTTCGAGACGCGCTACCTGATCAACGATTTCGCCGTCAGCCGCGGCATTCCGTGGATCTACGGAGCCGCCGTGGCCGCCTACGGTCTCACCATGCCGGTGGTCCCCGGGCGCACGGCCTGCCTGCGCTGCGTCTATCCGGAACCGCCTGCTGGCGCGCAGCCCACCTGCGAAACCGCCGGAGTGTTGAACGTGATCGTCTCCGCCGTCGCCTCCATACAAGTCGCGGACGCGCTACGCATCCTGACCGGCGCGGAGTTGCGTGCGCGGATCACGACCATGGATCTTTGGAAGGGCGGCATCCGGCAGATCGACGCGCCGGAGCGCGACCCCGAGTGCCCCACGTGCGCGCGGCGCGAGTTTCCCTATCTGGCGGAAGCGCGCCGTCCGCCGGAGAGTCTCTGCGGCCGCAATGCGGTGCAGATCTCCGGGGCGGCGCACGTCGTGGATCTGGCCGAATTGCAACTGCGGCTGGAACCTCTCGGCACGGTTCGCGCCAATGAGTACGCCCTGCGATTCTTCGCCGATCCGTACGAACTCACGGTCTTTCCGGATGGCCGCGCAATCGTCAAGGGGACGAGCGACACAGGGCTCGCGCGCAGCTTGTATGCGCGGTACGTGGGCTAGACTAGCTAGCGCAGTGTGTCCGAAATCTCATGCGATGTGAGCCCCAGTCGCGGTGTCGTCGCGGAGGTGCGCGCGTTATCATCAGGAAACCAGCCATTCATGACGGCTGGAGGAGGTAGTCGTGGCAATTGCACTGATCACCGGCACCAGTACGGGCATCGGTCTCGCAACTGCGGTCACCCTGGCGCGCGGAGGATACACGGTCTTCGCTACCATGCGCAATCCGGCGGGCGGCGGCGGCGAGATCCGGACGATCGCGGAGTCGGAGAATTTGCCGATCACGGTGCTCCCCATGGACGTCGACGACGATGCCTCGGTCCGCGATGGAGTGGATCAGGCGCTGGCGCAAAGCGGGCGCATCGACGTGCTGGTGAATAACGCGGGCATCGCGGTGCACGGCTCCGTAGAGGAGTTGCCGCTGTCGGAATTTCGCCGCTCGATGGAGACGAACTTTTTTGGCGCGCTGCGCTGCATTCAAGCGGTCGTGCCGGGAATGCGCGAGCGCCGCCAGGGATGTATTGTCAATGTGACTTCGGTGGCCGGCCGCATCTCCAGCGCTCCGCAAGCGCCTTACGCGTCGTCCAAATGGGCATTGGAAGCGGTCAGTGAGGCCCTGGCACAGGAAGTGAAGCCCTTCGGCGTGCGTGTGGCGATCGTCGAGCCGGGCATCATTGCGACCCCGATCTTCGGCAAAGTGGCGCCGGAAACGGGGAGTTCGGCCTATCCTCACTCGCGCCGCATGGCCGCACTGTTCGCCGCGGCACTCAAGAATCCGGTGTCTCCTTATGTAGTAGGCGAGGCCATTCGCCGCATCGCGGAGAGCGAGAGCTGGCAATTACGCTATCCCGTCGGACCGGATGCGGGGCCCTTTCTGGCGTGGCGCGCCTCCATGAGCGACGAAGACTGGGTCAGCTCGAACGCCGCCACGGACGCGGAGTGGCTGGCGCGAGTGAAGCGCGACTTCGGCCTGGACGTGCAACTGTAGGTCTACTCGTAGCGCAGGGAAATCGTCGGATCTACCCGGCTGGCGCGCCAGGCATATCGAGTGTCCTGCAGTGTGGTCTCGATTTGGTGTCCCACGCGTAGCTCCCTACGCCGCTAACTTGATGAAGACTGCTCGCGCGCCGCGCGCGTGGCGAGCTCGTCGCAGCGATTGTTGTCGGCGTGGTTGGCGTGTCCCTTGGTCCAGGTCCAGGTGGTCTTGTGGCGGCTGACCTGTTCGTCGAGCGCCTGCCACAGGTCCTGATTGACCACCGGCTTTTTGGCGGCGGTCATCCAGCCTTTGCGCTTCCAGCCGTGGATCCAGGTGGTGATGCCGTTCTTGACGTATTCCGAATCGGTGACCACTTCGACCTCGCACTGTTCGCGGAGCGACTTCAGGCCCTCGATGGCCGCGGTCAGTTCCATGCGGTTATTGGTGGTGTGCTTCTCCGAATTCCAGATTTCCTTCTTCATTTCGTTGAAGCGCAGGACGGCGGCCCAACCGCCGGGTCCGGGATTGCCGAGGCAGGCGCCATCGGTGATGAGTTGAACTTTTTTCATTGAGCGAGAACCGGTTCGGTGCTGAAGAAGGCGTCCACCAGGTCGAGGATGGCGGCGGGGTCGTGCGCTGAGTAGATGGAGGCGCGAAGTTGCGCGCCGTGGCGCACGCCATGAGTGAAGTAGGTGGCGAACTGTTTCATTTTTCCGACGGCATCGTGGTCCGCGCGCTCCACCAGCATGTCGTAATAGCCGCGCATCATCCGGTAGCGGTCCTGGTGGGTGGGTTCGATCGTAGGCGCCGGTGGCGAGGTACTGCTGGATCTGGCGGAAGATCCAGGGATTGGAACTGGCGCCGCGGCCGATCATGACGGCGTCGCAATTGGTCTCGCGGACCATGCGGACGGCGTCCTCGGGCGTGACGATATCGCCGTTGCCGATGACCGGGATCTTGACCGCGGCCTTGACTTCGGCGATGCGGGTCCAATCGGCCTTGCCGGCGTAGCCCTGCTCGCGGGTGCGCGGATGCAGCGCGATGGCCTCGAGGCCGCAATCCTCGGCGAGTTTGGCCATGGGGACGGCGACCAGCTCGTGATCGTTCCAGCCGGCGCGGTACTTCATGGTGAACGGAATGGTGATGGCGGCGCGCACCTCGCGCAGCAGGCGTTCCACCAGGGGCAGATCGCGCAGCAGGCCGGAGCCGCCGTTGCACTTCACCACTTTGTTGACCGGGCAGCCGAAATTGAGATCGAGGATGTCGAAGCCCAGATCCTGGCAGACGCGCGCGGCTTCGGCCATGACCGTGGGGTCGGCGCCGAAGAGCTGCGCGGAGATGGGGTGCTCGTCGGGGTCGAAAGCTCAGATAGCGCTGCAGGGTCTTATTGGGCTTGCGGGCTTTGAGCGACGCGCTGACGCCGTGCGAGCTGGTGAACTCGGTCATGATCAGGCCGCAGCCGCCCAGATTGCGGATGAAGCGGCGGAAGACGGTGTCGGTCACGCCGGCCATGGGGGCCAGCACGGTGGCCGGCGCGAGCTTCACCGGGCCGATCGAAAACTGTGCGGGAAAGACTTGCATGGGGATGCTGCTCTGATTTTATCATCGGGAGAGGATGCACAATGGCGGTGGATGCTGAAACGCAGAATGGACTGGACTTCGTCACTGGGAATTGTGAGGAATTGAGGGCATGAAGCCGCTGCACATCGCGTCTTGGTAGCTGCCGGCGCCCTTGGCGGCGCGGTGATCATGAAGGTTGCGCAATGCGGCCGCAGGAGCCGCTGCCGCTGCACCGGCAGTGGCGACGGCGAGCACTGCGCACCGCCGACGGCATCCGCGCGCCGGCGCCATCCGCCGCGCACCCGCAGGCGCGAAGCGCGCGCAGCCGGTGCCGGAAGCGCCGAAGGCCATCGCCGCGAGGCGCCGAAGGCAGTGCGCCCGACCGGCATCACGCCGTCGCAGAAGCAGAGCCCTGCGCCGTCAGTGCAGCTGCACCGGTCGAGCCAACCCGTACAGGGCGGCTCCCGCGGTAGCCCGATCGACACCTGCCGAGCCGGCGCCGCAACCAGTTCCACCCGCGCGCGTCGAGCCGGAGCACGTGACTCCGCCGCCGCCCCGCCGCTCCGCCGGAGCCCCACAGGGTGACGCTGAACGCCGGGACCATGATCCCGGTGCGCCTTGTTGACGGGCTCTCCTCGGAGCGGAATCTGCCGGCGATTCGTTTACCGCAACGCTGGACAAGGAGCTTGTGGTGGACGGCTTCGTCATCGCCGAGCGCGGCGCGCGGGTGGAAGGGCGGGTGGTGGCGAGCGATAGCGGCGGCCGCGTCAAGGGCGTCTCATCCCTGGCGGTGGAGTTGGTGCGACTGAGTACATCGGACGGGCAGAGGGTCGCGATCCAGACCGACGGGTTCGAGCGGCGCGCGGAAGAGACGCACCGTCAGGACGCCGCGAAGGTGGGCGCGGGCGCGGCGATTGGGCGCGATCATCGGCGCCATCGCGGGCGGCGGCAAGGGTGCGGCGATCGGCGCCGGAGTGGGCGGCGGCGCAGGCGCGGGCGGCGTGCTGGCTACTCGCGGCAAGGCTGCGACCCTGCCATCGGAGACGCGGGTGACGTTCCGGTTGAGAGCTCCGGTGACGATTACCGAGAAGCTGCGGGGCTAACGGGGGAACGCGCCGCCTGAAAGGCGGCTCCGGGCAAAATTGCCTGCCCCACTAGTCCGAGGCACACTCTATGGAGTGGTTCTGCCTAAAAGACGATCGCGAAAGCGAGCGGCGGCGCGAGAATTGAGCGTCGCAACAGGTTTTTCCACCCGCCGGCGGATTGTTCACTCCACGACTTCGCTGATTTGCACCACACTCGCGCCGTCGGTGTAGTTGTGCTGATCGGCGATGAACTCGGCTGCCGTGGCGGCTAACGCGCTTTCCATCTCGGCGATGGTGCGGAAGAACAGGTGGCCGATGGCGTGGTATGGCGGCGGAGCGCCCGGGGGAAAGCTGCCGATACCCCGGTCGATTTCGGTCCGCACGAGCCCGAGCGGATTGAGTAGCCGGCGCGAAAGCTCCAGATGTGGGCCGAGATAATACTCCCAGTCAAAGCGGGATGCCGGAGTGGCGGGGTACATGACGCTAAGTCGGATCATGGAGCCGAGGATATCACTGTGCTACTAATACGGAAGGCGTCATGACTTACTATCAGCAGCATCAAGCCGACTTTCTGGAGGGGCTGAAAACCTTTCTCCGGATTCCCAGCATCAGCACGCTGTCCGAGCACAAGCCCGACATCCGGCGCGCGGCCGAATTCGCCGTCAATGAACTGCGCGCCGCGGGCATGACGCGTCGCCGAACTGATCGAGGGCGAGGGCAATCCGCTGGTCTACGCGGAATGGCTGGGCGCTCCGGGCAAGCCCACGATTCTGTTCTACGGGCATTACGACGTGCAGCCGCCCGATCCGCTGGACGAATGGAAATCGCCGCCCTTCGAGCCGGAGGTGCGCGGCGACAACATCTACGCGCGCGGGGCGTGCGACGACAAGGGCCAGGTCTATATCCAGATCAAGGCCGTGGAAGGCCTGCTGAAGACCACCGGCAAGCTGCCGGTCAACGTGAAGTTCCTGCTGGAAGGCGAGGAGGAGACCGGCGGCGAGCACATCGAAGCCTACGTGAAGACCAAGCCGCCGCGCCTGCAGGCGGACGCCGCGGTGGTCTGCGACACGGAGATGTTCGCGCCCGAGCTGCCGACCATCTGCGTCGGACTGCGCGGCATGGTGTACTACGAACTCTTCGTGCAGGGCGCGGATCACGATCTGCACTCGGGCGTGTACGGCGGCGCGGCGCCGAACCCGATGCAGGCGATCGCGGAGATCATTTGCGCGTTGAAGGATCGCGACGGGCACATCCAGGTGCCGGGCTTTTACGACCGCGTGGTGCCGCCATCGACGAAGGAGCGCGAGGCGTGGGCGCGTCTGCCGTTCGACGAGCACGAGTACACGGAAAAGGAGATGGGCGCGCGCGAACTGGTGGGCGAACCCGGGGTGCCGCTGTTCGAGCGGGTTTGGGGACGTCCCACGCTGGAAGTCCACGGCATCCGCGGCGGATTCACGGGCGAAGGCGCGAAGACCGTGATTCCGGCGCGCGCGGTGGCGAAGATCAGCACGCGCCTGGTGGCGGATCAGCGGGTGGATGAATCCATCGAGCAGATGCAGGCGGCGGTGAAGGCGGCGTGCCCGCGAGGGAGTCACGGCGGAGTTGAAGGTGCTGCACTCCGGCGAGCCGTCGCTGACCAATCCGGACAATCCGTTCATTCACGCCGCGGCGGAAGCTTTGGAGCAGACCTTCGGGCAGGAGACGGTGTACATTCGCTCGGGCGGGTCGATTCCGATTGTCGGCGTGTTCGATCGCTACCTGGGAATTCCCAGCGTGATGATGGGGTTCGGATTACCGGACGACAACCTGCACGCGCCCAATGAGAAGTTCCACCTGCCGAACTTTTATCGGGGGATCGAGGCGGTCGCCCGGTATCTGGAGATATTGGGGCGCTAAGTTATCGCCAGTGGCCGCGCTCGAAGCGCCAGCGATTGCGCTCCTGGTGCCAGGTGCCGGGAACCCAGGCGGCGCGGCCGCGCGGAGGGCGCAACCAGCGGCCGTTTACCCATAACCATCGGCCGCCTCGTTGATCCCAGTAGCCGTCAGTCCAAACGTAACCGGGACCCGGAGCGAAGCCCATCACGCCGTAGCGGGGAGGCAGGAGGCGGACCAAACCGAATCGCCGCGTACCCGTTCCCGGCCGCGCATCCGGTGAGAATCGTTCCCAGCGACGCGACGCCCAATAGAAGTAATTTTTTCATTTTTCACTACCTCCTGAGAGGTCAAACGCACGTTCCATGCCATGCGTTGCGAGTCTAAAGTTTTGTTAACGTTATGCCAAATTAATGCTTTGCAGCGCGGGAAATGGGACACTGGCGGGCGAAGGAGTGTAGACGATGAAATATCTCTGGGTTTTGGCTTTGATGGCGGTATTCGCGCTGGCACTATTTGCGGACGCCGCGGGTACATGGAAGGCGTCCATCGAGACGCCGAACGGCGCGATGGAAAACACCTTCACGTTTAAGGTGGAGGGAGACAAGCTGACCGGCACCATCACCATGGGGCAGATGGGCGAGGGACCCATTTCGGGGGCAAGGTGGAGGGGATAACGTTGCGTTCGCGGTAGTGCGCGAGTTCAACGGCAATCAGTTCCGCATCAATTACAAGGGCAAGGTTTCCGGCGATGAGATGAAGATTAGCGGGGAAGTGGTGGGCATGGACCGAACCTTCGAAATGACGGCCAAGCGCGCGAAGTAAGATCGGCCGGGGGATCCTGCTCCATAATAGGGGCATGGCCAGAGTCACGGAACTGCTTGTCAATGGCGGGCGGCGGCGGATCGATGTAGATTCGGACCGCACACTACTCAGCGTCCTGCGCGACGATCTGGACCTTACCGGCAGCAAGTTCGGCTGCGGCGAAGGGCCAGTGCGCCGCGTGCACCGTGCTGGTGGACGGTGCGGCATTGAAATCGTGCCTCACGAAGGTGGGCGCGGTGGCGGGAAAGCACATCGTCACCATCGAAGGGCTGGCGCCGGAGGGCAAACTGCACCCGGTGCAGCAGGCCTTTCTGGATGCGGACGCGATGCAGTGCGGCTACTGTACACCGGGAATGATCCTGGGAGCGGTGGCGCTGCTGCGGCGGACGCCGAATCCCACAGAGGCGGAGATCGCCAGCGGCATGAACGGCCACATCTGCCGGTGCGGGACGTATCCGCGCGTAGTTCGCGCGATCCAATCGGCGGCGGGGAAAGGGGGCCGGGCATGAAGCGGCGCGATTTCTTCGCAGTATTGGGCGGCGGCATCGTGGTGCTGCTGGACGACGAAATCTACGCTCAGGAGACCGGCGGCCCGCGTCGCGGCGCAGCGGGCGCGGCGCCGGTAGAGATCGGCGCGTGGCTGCACATCGGCGAGTCCGGCGTGGTCACGGTCTACACGGGCAAGGTCGAGGTGGGCCAGAACGCGCGCACTTCTTTGACACAGGCAGTGGTCGAGGAGTTGCACGCCCCGCCCTCCTCTGTAAATATCGAGATGGCCGACACGGACCTGACGCCGTTCGACATCGGCACGGTGGGCAGCATGACCACGCCTCGCATGTGGCCGCAGATCCGCCGCGCGGCGGCCGCGGCGCGCGAGATGTTGCTCGATCTGGCGGCGCAGAAGTGGAACGTGGATCGCGCCGCGCTGGCGGTCGCGGACGGCAAGGTGACGGCGGCGGCGCATTCGGCGGGCTTCGGCGAACTGGCGCGCGGGCGAGAAGTGGACGCGCACGATTCCGGCGAGCGTGCCGCTGGCGGCGGCCACGGAATGGAAGACGGCCGGGCAAATCCATGCCCAAGGTGAATGGCC
Source organism: uncultured Solibacteraceae bacterium (assembly GCA_963792055.1). Taxonomy (GTDB): domain Bacteria; phylum Acidobacteriota; class Terriglobia; order Bryobacterales; family Bryobacteraceae; genus Solibacter. Next base: position 239,500 of record CAWBUV010000006.1, read on the forward strand.
GCGCGATGGTCACCGGCGCGCACAAATACACCTACGACATGAAGCGGCCGGGCATGCTGCACGCCAAGGTGCTCTATCCGCCGCAATTCGGCGCGACGCTGCTCTCGCTCGATGCTGCAGCAGCGGAAGCGATGCCGGGAGTGAAGGTGGTTCACGAGGGCAACTTCGTGGCGGTGGCCGCGCCCGAGCCGGAAACGGCCGCGAAGGCGGTGGCCGCGCTCAAGGCCGAATGGAAGCCGGTGACGGCGGAGACCGACAGCCGCAACGGTGTTCCAGTATTTCAAGCAGACGGCGCAGGGCGGCGCGCCGGCGGCCGCGAACCTGACGCCGTACACAATCGCCTACATCGCGCACGTGCCGCTGGAGCCGCGCGCGGCGCGTGGCGCGAATGGGAGGGCGACAAGGTCACGGTGTGGACGGGATCGCAGCGGCCCTTCGGCGTGCGCAGCGAACTCGCGCAGGCGTTCGGCATTCCGGAAGAGAAGGTGCGCGTGATCGTGCCCGACACGGGCTCGGGCTACGGCGGCAAGCACAATGGCGATGCGGCGCTGGAGGCGGCGCGCATCGCCAAGGCGGTGGGCAAGCCGGTGAAGCGCAACTGGACGCGCGAGGAAGAGATGACGTGGGCGTACTTCCGTCCCGGCGGGCTGATCGAAGTGGCGGGCAAGGCGGCGGCGGACGGCACCATCACCGAGTGGGAGTTCCACAACTACAACTCCGGCGGCTCGGGGCTGCAATCGCCGTACAGCATTCCGCGCGCAAGAAGGAGCAGTATCCACCAGTCGAAATCGCCGCTGCGGCAGGGGTCGTACCGCGGGCCTGGCGGCGACGGCCAACCACTTCGTGCGCGAATCGTACATGGACGAACTGGCGCAATCCGTGAAGCTGGATCCGCTCGAATTCCGGCTGAAGAACGCCAAGGACGAACGGCTGCGCGACGTGATTGTGGCGGCGGCCGACAAGTTCGGCTGGAAGGCGCGGCGGAAGACGGCGGGCCGCGGTTTCGGCATCGCGGCGGGCTTCGAAAAGGGCGGCTACGTGGCCACCTGCGCCGAAGTCAACGTGGATGCGAAGACCGGCGCGGTGAAGGTGCTGCGCGCCGTGGTGGCGTTCGAGTGCGGCGCGGTGGTGAATCCCGAGCACCTGCGAAATCAGGTGGAGGGCGCGATCGTGATGGGACTGGGCGGCGCGCTGTTCGAGGAGATCCAATTCGGCGAGGGCAAGATCGTCAACGAACCGGCTGGCGCAAGTACCGGGTGCCGCGATTTGCCGACATGCCGGTGATCGAAAGCGTGCTGCTGGATCGCAAGGACATGGTGTCGGCGGGCGCGGGCGAGACGCCGATCGTGGGAATCGCTCCGGCCATCGGCAATGCCATCTTCGATGCCAGTGGGAAGCGGATTCGCAGATTGCCGCTGATGGCGTAGCTTACTTCTGGCCCATCAGGCCGCTGTAGGTCGAGACACTGAGCCGTCGTCCGTCGGTGCGAATGGTGATGGTGCCGTCCAGGTCGGTGCGCAGGATGGCCGCGTGATGCTCGCGCAGGCGTTCCACTACGGTGGGGTGCGGGTGCCCGTAGCTGTTCTCAAACCCGGCGGAAATCACCGCGAACGCGGGCTGCACGGCGCTCAGGAACTCTTCGGTGCTGCTGGTGCGGCTGCCGTGATGCGCCACTTTGAGCACGTCGGTGGGGCGCAGCGCGTTGCGCGTAGAGCATCTCCTGCTCGATTCCGCGCTCCACATCGCCGGTGAGGAAGAGGCTGCGCCGGCCGAAGGCCACGCGCATCACCAGCGAATCGTTGTTCTTCGGCTCGTCGACCGGGACGTAGTCGGGCGCGGGCGCGAGCACCTCGATCGCAGCGCCGCCGAAGGCAAACTGCCCCGGCGCGCGCAGCGGCACGATCCGGGCGCCCACTGCCACGGCCTTGTCGCGGACCGCTCGCCATTCCGGACTATCCGGCGTGAACCCGGTCCACACTTCGCGCGGATGGAAGTCGGCGATCAAGCGCCGCGAGACCGCCGCTGTGATCCTCGTGCGCGTGCGAGAGCACCACCACGTCCACCGTGCGGAAGCCGCGATCCCACAGGTAGGGCGCGACCACGTCCTCGCCGATATCGAGCTGCGAGCGCGCAATCCGCCCGAAGGCGGGGATGCCGCCGCCATCCACCAGCATGCGCTTGCCATCGGGAAACAGCACCAGAAGGCTGTCGCCCTGGCCGACATCGATCGCCGTCAATTCCAATTCGCCGGGATGGACGTCGGGCGCGAAGGGATGCCACAACAGCAGCGCGAGCAGGACCGCTACCGGCCGCGATGCCCAGCGCGACCGCCAGATGCGCCGCCGCGATCAGCGCCGCCGCCAGCGCGACGCCGAGCCACACGGGCGGCGTCGGAATGCGCCAGTTCGGCTCCAGGTTGGCGTGGAACCAGACCACCTTTTGCGAGAGCCACAACAGCAGGCCCGCGATGCTTGGCGATCCAATGCCACCCCGTGAACACGGCCAGGAAGCCGACCGGCACCACCGCACCCATCAGCGGCACCACGAAGGCGTTGGCCGAGAGGCCCGAGAATCCCAGGCGGTGAAAGTAGACCACCATGGGCAGCGCGAGGCCGAACTGCACCACCGCCGAGGTGAGCACGATCTCGTAGACCAAGAGGATCAGGCGGGCGGGCCACGCCACCGCCCACGACGGGGCGTACGCAGGGTCTCGGCCAGCAGGCGCATCTCGATGCGAAACTGGGCGGCGCGGGGCTGCAGGTGAAGGTCGCGGCCGTTATCGGCGAGGTCGCGCAGTCCTGCCGCCAGCGGGCCGGACGTGGCGGCGATGGCGGCGCGGCGAAGGCGCCCAGGAATCCCACGGCGAGAAACGTGAGCTGGAAACTGGCGTCGAACAACTGGTCGGGATCGAGCAGCAGAAAGCCCAGCGCGACCGCCGCCAGCAGATTCATGATGCGCCGCTCGCGATAGAAATAGCCCGCGATCATGAACAGCGTGAGTCCCGCCGCCGAGCGCACGCAGGGCGCCTGCCAGCCGGTGACCAGCGCATACAGCCACGCCGCCAGCACGGTCGGAAAAGCGCGACGCTTTCCGGCACGAAGCAGATGCGCAGCAGGAACAGGAAGAAGGCCGCCAGCACCGCCACGTGAGTCCCGGAGATCACCAGCGCGTGAAATGTGCCGGTGGAGCGGTACTGCTCCGTCCAGACCTTCTGCAGCTGGAAGGATTGGCCGATCAGAATCGCCTGCATCATGCCGCTGCTGGTACGCGTCGCCGGGATACAAGCTGCTCGATGCGGATCAAGGGCGGACTGGCGCAGGTCCATGATGGCTTTCTGGAATCCGTGCCGCACCGGCCGGGCAGTACGCGCACGGTTCCGGCGGCCGCCGACGCGGTCCAGTAGATATCCTGCCGCGCGAGGAAGCGACGATAGTCGAACGCCCCCGGATTGCCGAAATTGCGCGGCGGGCGCACCTTCGCCTTCGAGTTCGATGTTCTGCCCGTAGTGCAGCGGCGGGCAGCGATTCGCCGGGTTTGGTGTAGAGCGTGACCTGCGCGCGGGCGTTGCGGTCCAGCTCGAGGACGAAGCGCTCGCGCTCGCCCGATACCGCCGGCGGCTCGACGACACAGCCGCCCAGGATCACGACCTCGCGGCCGCCGGCATCGATCTCGGGCGGCGGACCCGGGCGCGTGGACGTCGGGAGTCGAGGGCTCCGGCGAAGAACAGTCCGAGCAGGCAGCAGACGCCCGCGAGGACGCGCGATCCGCGCCACAGCGCCAGGCAGCCAAGGAGCGAGGAATGCGGCGATGGCCGCGAAGGATTCAGATGGTCCGAACGGTAGGAACCGGTAGACCAGGATGCCCGAAGCAAGGGCAGCCAGGGGACCCAAGCAGAGGGTGCTTCACTACTGAAGCGCGATTGTAGCAGCGGGCGCATGGCCGGCGTTACGTTTTCCGGATATACTCGTCACTACTGGAAGAAAAAGGAGCGGGAACTTGATGAAACTCGGACCGACGGACATTCGCCGCAATGATTCCTGCGGGCGCGGCGGCGGTCTTGCAGGCACAAAATGCAGTGGCGGAGAGCAATGCCCCAGCTTGAGTTCGGAACTGGTGAAGGACTGGATCGTCAAGGCGCACCAGCGGAAGATCGACGTCATGAAGGGTCTGCTGGAACGCGAGCCGGCACTGCTGCAATCGTCCTGGGATTGGGGTGCGGGGGATTTCGAAAGTGCGATACAGGCCGCGGCGCACACCGGAAGCCGCGACATGGCGCTGTTTCTGATCGATCGCGGCGCGCGCTTCGACCTTTTCGCCGCCGCCATGCTGGGCCAACTGGCTGCTCTTCAAAGTCGACGGTCGAGGCCTGTCCCGCGACGCTGCAGGTGCGCGGCGCGCATGGGATTCCGCTGCTCAGTCACGCAATCCAGGGCGAAGCGCCGCGCGGGGCGTGCTCGATTATCTGCTGGCGCGTGGCGTGGACGTGAACGCGCAGCTCCAGGAACGGCTCCACTCCGCTGATGACTGCGGTGCAGACCGGCCAGGGCGAAATCGTGCGTCTGCTGTTGAGCAAGGGCGCCGACGCGAAAGCAAGGCGGCGAACGGCGGGACGGCGCTGGCGCTGGGCCTCAAACGCGGCGATCCTGCGATCATTCAGGCGCTCAAGGACGCCGGCGCTACCGAGTGAACCCGATCGCCGTCGTAGGGGTGATCTCCGACACCCATGGCTTGCTGCGGCCGGAAGCGTTGCGCGCGCTGCAGGGATCGGACCTGATCATCCATGCGGGGGACGTGGGCGGGCCGGAAATTCTGGACACCTGCGAACATTGGCTCCGGTGATAGCGGTAAGAGGCAATATCGACGACGGCGAATGGGCCGATGCCCTGCCACTGACTACCTCCATCGCTGCGGGTCCGGCGGTCATCTATGTTCTGCACGATATACAGCAGCTTGACCTTGATCCGGCGGTGTCCGGCTTCCAGGTGGTAGTCAGCGGCCACTCCCACAAGCCGTCGCGCACCGAACGCAATGGCGTGCTCTATGTGAATCCGGGCAGCGCCGGCCGTCGCCGCTTCAAGCTGCCGTTGACGCTCGCGCGGCTGGATTTGAAGCAGTCGCCCTGGCAGGTGGAGTTCATCGATTTGGCGCCTCGCATGGTATAACCGTCCCATGCGGAAAGTCCTCCTCCTCGCCCTCTCTCTCGCTTCGCTTGTGTTCGCCGAAGCCGAGCCCAAGGTCCGCGCCATCACCGCATTTATCCGCATCGATGCGGCGCATCTCGATGCCCAGGTGGGCGAGGCCGTCAAGTTCCTGAACTCCGCGCGCGAAGAGTACAAGGCCGCGGGCTTCGAGGTCGAGACCATCCGCGTGGTCACCCAACCGCTCGCCGATTACACCAGAGGGCATGAAGCATGCCGACGCTCTGGCGATGCTCCGCAAGTATGGCGAACTGGCGGCGAAGCTGGGGTTCTCGCCGAACCTGGGCGCGGTGCAACTCACGGATGACGACGATCGAGCCACCGTCGATCTCGCCATCGACGCCTTCGCCACTACCAAGATCAATGGCAGCATGGTGGTCGCGGGCGACAACGGGATCCACTGGAAGTCGATTCGCGAGGCCGCGCGGCTGGTGAAGGCGGTCTCGGCAAAGAGTCCCAACGGCGGCGGCAATCTCAACTTCGCCACCACTGCGATGGTCAAACCATACGGTCCGTTTTATCCGGGCGCGTGGCATAACGGAGCCGGGCAAGACGTTCGCCGTCGGGCTGGAGAGCGCGAACGTGGTGGCCGAGGTCTTCGCGCAGTATCATGAGCCCGGGCCGGCGGAATAGCAAACTCGCCGAAGCGCTGACCGGGCACCTGCTGCGCGCCGAGGCTGCCGCGGTGCGGATCGCCAGGAGCCTCGCAGTGGACCTACGCCGGCATCGACCCTACTCCTGCGCCGCTCGGCGATGTCTCTATCGGACGCGCCATCGAGAACTTCATCGGCGCGCCATTCGGTTCGGGCGGCACGATGACGGCGGCCAGCATCATCACGCGCGCCGTGCAATCCACGCCGGTCAAGCAGGTGGGTTATGCGGGGCTGATGGTTCCGGTGCTGGAGGATAATGTCCTGGCGAAACGTTGGGAAGAGGGCACGTACAACATGGATTCGCTGCTGGCGTACTCCGCGGTGTGCGCCGGCGGGTTGGATACCATCCCACTGCCCGGCGATATCAGTGAAGAGCGGCTGGCGCGCATCATGGGCGACGTGGCGTCGCTGGCCTACAAATGGCGCAAACCGCTGGCCGCGCGCCTGCTGCCCGCTCCCGGCAAGAAGGCCGGCGACCGCACCGCATTCGACGACGCGCGGATGGCCAATACCATCGTGCGGCAATGAAGGTCCGCGTTGCCGAAGCACACGACGCGGAAGAACTCCTGCGCGTGACCAACGCCGCGTATCGTGTGGAGAGATTCTTCATCGATACCGACCGGTTGGATGCGGACAGGCTGGCCGCGCTGCTGGAAAAAGGCGTGTTTCTGGTAACGGATGATATGGCCGGCTGCGTCTACGTGGAACTGCGCGGCGAGCGTGGATACTTCGGGCCGCTCTCGGTAGACCCGGAATGTCAAGGGCGCGGAACAGGCAAGTTATTGGTCAAAGCAGCGGAAGATTATGCGCGGGCCCACGGCTGCCGCCATATGGACCTGCGCATCGTCAACTTACGCGAGGAACTGCCCGCGTTCTATCGCAAACTCGGCTACATAGCTACGGGTACGGAGCCTTTCCCGGAGACCGAGCCTACCAGGCTGCCATGCCATTTGATCTGCATGAGTAAGCAACTTTAGGTACGGTCTATCGCACTGTCGGGTACTTGATGCCGAGCTGTTCCAAATACGTATCGTACTTACTGGCGTCGTAATACATCTTCTGCATCTGCGGACGATACTTCTCCATCGTCTCCTTATTCAGCCAGATGGCCGGCTTATCCTCCGGACGCAGGAAGCTCTTGTACTGCATTTCCTTGGTCTGCACGTTCTTGAAGTAGTCCCACGATTTGGTCACCAGTTCGGGATGCAGCAGGATATCGAGCATCGTCATGGCCTGCACTTTGGCGCCGGCCACCACACCTTTATGCGCGATCGGCGTGGCCATGGCGATTCCGTTCGCCCAGTTGTGTCCGGGACCGTCCGGGAATGTTCGCGGGATAGCGCAGCGTCACCGTGGGCAACGTTCCAGCTCACGTCGCCGATGTCGTCGCTGCCGCCGCCGGTGGGACCCACGCCGGGACCATCGGCGCCGTCCGACGGGGTTTCGACGCGCGGCGGCCGCAATTCGGCAACCTTGGTCGGCAGCCCGCGCAGCGGCTGCTTCAGCTCTTTCTGCAGGCCCTTCGCCATCGTCTGGTCGTCTTCCGACCACTGCGGCAGGCCCACCTTCTTGATGTTCTCATACATGGCTTCGGCAATCGGGCGATTGAAGTGCCCGGGCCAGGCGCTGCCCAGCAGGCGCGAGGTGACGGTGGTATCGGTCATCAACGTCGCGGCCTTCGCCATGTTGTCGCCGATCCGCCACATGTCCATGATGTGGTCGTAATCGGCCTCGCGGAAGTAATACCAGACGGAGGCAGTCGGAGGGACCACGTTGGGCTGATCGCCGCCATTGGTGATGACGTAGTGCGATCGCTGTGCCAGGCGCAAATGCTCGCGGCGGAAGTTCCAGCCCACGTCCATCAGTTCCACCGCGTCCAGCGCGCTCTTGCCGCGCCAGGGCGAGCCGGCGGCGTGCGCGCTTTCGCCCTTGAACATGATACTCGACGCTGACCAGTCCGTTCGTGATTGAGCGACCCGCCCCAGGAGACGCCCAGATTGGCGGCCACGTGCGCGAACAGGCAGACGTCCACATCCTTGAACATGCCGTCGCGCACATAGTACGCCTTGGTGGCGACGAGTTCTTCGGCCACTCCCGGCCATAACCGGATGGTGCCCGGAAGGTGTTCGCGCTCCATCACTTTTTTCACCGCCAGCGCGGCCACGATGTTCATGCGGCACGCCGGAATTGTGGCCTTCACCGTGACCGGGCGCGCCTTCGATCAACGGCTCGTGCCAGCCGACGCCGGGCTTTTGCGATGCCTGCGGAATGTCGTCGATGTCGCTGCCCAGCGAGATCACGGGTTTACCCGCGCCCCAACTGGCCACCCAGGCAGTGGGAATGCCGGCCACACCGCGCTCGATTTTGAAGCCCTCCTTTTCCAGAATGCCGGTGAGGTACTTGGAGGTTTCGATTTCCTGGAAGCCCAGTTCACCGAAGCTGAACACGCTGTCCACCATGACTTGCGCCTGCTTCTTCATGGCGTCGATCTGTCCGGCGAGGTCGGCCTTCATGGCCGCTTCTTTTTCGGGAGTGGTTTTGGATTGCCCCAGGAGAGAGAGCGCGCCCAGGACCATAAGCGAGACGGTTTTCCGCATAGGTGATAGTGTACCCGATGCGGCATCAGCGACGCCGTCGGCGAGGAGCTCTCCTGTCAGTCGTACTTAAGAGTGGTAAGGGGCTCGATGCGCGACGCCCGCCGGGCGGGCAGCCACGCGGCACACGCCGACGCCGCCATCACGGCGACGCTCACCGTCCCGTAGGTCGCGATATCAAACGAGTCAAACAGGGATGCTTCGACCTGCGAGGCCAGGATGCGGGACGCGCCCGATGCGCCCAGCACACCAAACAGCGTCCCAATGGCTGAGAACCTTAACGACTGCTTCACTATAAGTCCGGCAACGCTGCCGGTCCCGGCGCCCAGTGCCACCCGGATACCGATCTCCTTCGTGCGCTGTGTCACCAGGTACGAGAGCACTCCGTAGACGCCGGAAAGCGTCAGCAACAGCGCCAGCAGGCCAATCGCCGCGGAGATCCAATATGAGGCGCGGAATGGATACTGTTGAGCGGCAAGGATCTCGTCCATGGTGTGGATCTGCGTGATTGCGCCGGGCAGGGACGCGGAAAGAGTGGCGTCGAGTTTGCGGCGTACAACCTCGGAGTCGCCGCGAACCTGGACGAACAGGACATTTCCCGGCGCCTGTGGAGTGGTCGGAAGGAACAGGCACGTACGATCCAAACCGTCACCTACCCATCCGTTGACAGCGTCGCGCGCGACGCCGATGACCCGCACGGACGAGTGGGCGGGCGGTCCCGCCTGGGGGTCGGCCAGGCTGCGGCGCTGCCGGGGATTGCGCTCGATGCGCAGGATCTTTCCCACGGCATCGCCCGCCGGCCAAAGACGCAGCGCCGTAGCCTGGCTGATCACTGCCAATGCTGCACCCGCCCTGGCCTCCTCGGCGGTAAAGTTACGGCCACGCAGAATGGGCAGTCGGAAGACCTGGAAGTACTCGGGCGAGACGTACATGTAGCCCGCCGCGACCGGCTCCGAGGCCTGCTCCGGCAGCACCGGCACTCTGGGGAGAGATCCTTCAATGGGAAGCTTGCTTGCTGCCGCGATGGATTGCACGACGGCGTCCGAAGCCAGATCCTGATTCATCCGGCCGCGAAAGCTGTCTTTGATTTCGATCGCCACTAGTCCCTGCATGTGCAGGCCGACATCCAGGCCCTGCAAGCGATTGTTGGCGCGCAGCAGCACCGCCGAGCAAATCAGCAGCAGGACAGAAACCGTGACCTGGCCGATCACGAGCGCATCGCGCAGCCGCGCAGGCCGGAAATCGCGTTGTGAATTCGCCTCGGGCAGCCTGCATCACATTCGAACGCGTGGCCTGCAGGGCGGGAGCAAGGCCAAAGAGCAAGGCGGAAACCAACGGAGGCGGCCAGCATGAAACCAAACACCCGCGCGTCGGACCGCGGAGTTACCATCGGGACGTAATCCAGATAGCCATGCGGCAGCGTGGCGAACATCAGGCGCACTCCCCATTCGGTCGCTGACCTGAGAGATGCCGTAGCCCACAATTGCGGCCGGCAAGGCCAGCAATACACTCTCAGTAAGCAATTGGCCGGATCAACCGCGAACGCGCCGCGCCCATCGCCAGGCGGACACCCATCTCGCGCTGCCGGGCCATGGCGCGGGCGAGCATCATATTCGCAACGTTGGCGCAGGCGATCACGAGAACCAGGCCAAACCCGATAACAATGGGGGACAACGCCGCCATCACCATCAGATCGAGTGGCACGTTGGTGGCTTTCGAGCGCAGAATCGCGCCGGTGGCCTTTTCCGCGTCGGGGCGGTCCGCAGTCCGCTGCCGCGCCCAGGTCGTGAGCGCCGTTCCGGCCTGGCGAAGGTCGAGATCGCGCCGCAGGCGGCCGACGATGGTAATCCGTTCGGGCTGTTTGGGGCCGAACAGATTCGCTCCTTCCTCTAACTGGGGCGCCAGGCTCAGCGGCGTCCAGTAGTCGAGGGGCACCTCGCCCAGCCCGCTAAAACCTGCTCGCGCGACACCCACCACTTCCAGCGGACAGCCATGAATCACGATCACTTTGCCGACAATCTCCGGGTCGCCGCCAAACTTATTCGCCCACGCATTGGAACTCAGAACCACCACCGGTGCGCTGCCCGGACCTCCGTCATCCCCGGGAAGCAGCGTCCGGCCCATGGCAGCGTTGACTCCGAGCATCTGGAAATAGTTCCCGGTGACCATATGGCCAAGCATCATGCGGCCTCGCACCCGTGCGAACGAAAGACGGTCGAAGCCGATCACTTCGGAGAAGGCGGGGTTCTGTTTTCGGAAATCCTGTAACTCCTGCGAGGTGAACTGGTGCCCGTCGCCGTTCGCCTTACGCCACGTGAACTGATACAGACTATGCGGATCGCGGACACTCAGGGGCTGCAGGACATAGGTATTAAAGAACGTGAAGACGGTGGTATTCAGACCGAGACCCAGGGCGATGGTCGCGACAACCGTCAACACGAATCCCGGCGCGCGGCGGAAGCACCTGAGGGCGTATCGCCCGTCCTGCCATAGGGAATGGAGCAGATTCAGACCGCGAGCGTCGCGGCATTCTTCCTTCACCTGCTGGTAACCGCCAAACTGAAGCCCGGCCGTACGCGCTGCCTCGGGCACGTCCATGCCGGACGCGAGATTCTTGCGTGCCTGCATGGCAAGATGAAATCTCAATTCCTCGTCCAGTTCAGCCTCCACGCGGCGACGCTGCCACAGCGCGCGGATACGCAGTTTGCAATCGCTCCACTTCATCGGGTGTCGAATCTCCACCAGACTATGCCCCCTTGGTGTCGAATGTCAACAACAAAAAAACCGCTGTGATGTTCGATACGCGCGCTCCCAGGAATTCAGAAACTTCTGTTCCTCACGCCGGGAGGTGCGGCTCGGGATTTATTCTTTCTTGCAATTGATAGTGCTTACATAAATTTACTCGGTGAATTTGATAACCCTGCGCGCATCCGTACGCAGGTTACAGCGGGAACCTTTCTCCGAGTTCCATGCAATCACACTCGTAGGCCGATCGAGTCATTGAGGGAGGTTTCGTGCGTTCACCGGTAATCTGTGTGGGCTTATTCCTGCTTTTGTTCCGTATTCACTCACGCCCAAGTCAACATACTTACCGCCAACGGAGACAACGACCGGACCAACGCGAATTTACAGGAGAACGCGCTTTCTCCCGCAACGGTGGACTCAGCGACTTTCGGCAAATTGGGTATCATTCGCGGTAGATGGCCAGGTATATGCCCAGCCGCTGTATGTAAGTGGGCTGCCGATTCTCCGGCAAAGGGACGCACAACGTCGTCTTCGTTGCCACCATGCACAACAGCGTTTATGCGTTCGATGCGGATGCCATGTCGCCGGTTTCCGATGCTGTGGCAGGTCAACCTGGGAACCTCCGTGCCCGCTTCGCTCCTGTTCGGCCAGTATGGCGACATCGGCAGTTGAGGTGGGCATCCTCGGGCACCGGGGCCATCGACCTGCAACGCTCGCGTCTTATACATGGTCACGGATGTCCTCGAAGACGGCGCGCCGGTCTTCTATCTGCACGCTCTCGATCTCGCTACCGGCGCCGAGCGCTTCAATGGTCCGGTTGCACTCACGGCGTCGGTACCCGGGACCGGCTCGCGATCACTCGCAGATGGAAGCCTGCCTTTCGATCCGCATGCAGAACATCCAGCGTCCTGGCCTGCTCCTGGCTAACAACTCGGTCTATGTCAGCCTTCGGATCCCACGGCGACCAGTATCCTTTTCACGGCTGGATCTTCGGCTACGACGCCTCCGACTTGAGCCGGCAGGTTGGCGTGTACATGACAGCACGCCGAACGGCAATGGCGGTTCTATCTGGCAATCCGGACGCGGTCCGGCTGCCGACGGAAGGCAACATATATGCCGTCACCGGCAACGGCGACTACGATGGCATGCAGAATTTCGGCGAAAGCTTCGTCAAGATATCCGCGGATGGATCCGCCACCTTGGACTGCCTACACTCCTGCCGATTGGAAATCGATGTCCGAACAATGACTTCGACTTATCCGCGGACCGGCACTGATTGCCGGCACCCATATCCTGATCGGCGCCGACAAGATAGGTAACTTATATGTGATCAACGGCGATGCGATGCGCCAGGCGGGCGGCGCCAGCCATCGATTTCGGCCTCCGGCGGCTCGGTCTTCAATTTCGCCGTGTGGAGCCGCGGCGCGTAGCGCGATGTCTACACGCAAGGCGCGAAGGATCCATTGAAAGTGTTCCAGGTCACCGGCAAACGGCGTGAACCCCAAACCCATCTCCATCGCCGCCAATTCCGTCCCATTCGCGAGCATCGGAATGACGCTTTCCGCAAACGGCGGCCTGGCAGGATTCGGGAATTCTCTGGGAATCCACCGGCAACTACAACGACCGTACGCGCCGGCACCCTGCATGCATACGATGCGTCCGACCTGGCGAACGGAGTTATGGAACAGCGAAATGAATCCCGATCGCGACCGGATGCCTCCGGTCACCAAATTCGTCTCACCGACGGTGGCCAATGGCAAGGTATACGTTCCCAGTTTCCAACGTCGTCACGGTCTACGGCCTGCTCTCGGCGCCGGCGGCGCGGCCGCAACTCCCGCCATCACTACCATCGTAAACGCGGCCAGCTACGTCCCGGACGCCGTTTCGCCCGGCGAAATGGTCGCCATTTTCGGCTCCAGCCTCGGCCCGTCCATTCGCAGTGCAGTTCGATGCGTCCGGGGCTCTCGCCAACCACGCTCGCCGACACCCAGGTTCTCTTTGACGGCGTGGCGAGCCCGCTGATCTTCGCCAGCGCGGGCCAGGTCGACGCGGTCGTGCCCTGTCGGGTGCCGCCAACGACCAGGTGGAGGTACAGGTGCAATACCAGGGCCAGGTGTCGGCAGCGTTTCCCGTCGCCCTCGCACCGGCTCCATCGGTATCTTCTCCGCGGACTCGTTCCGGCACGGGGCAGGCTAGCGTGCGGAATGAGGATGGCAGTGCCAATTCGCCGACAACCCCGCCGCGCCCGGTTCCGTGGTGACACTTTGGGCCACTGGAGCGGGCCAAACTTCGCCCGGCGGAAATTCCCTGCCCTGCTGGCGCCTCCATCGCTGCAAAGAGCTTGCCGCGGGCGGCTCCCTCCGTGCGAGCGCAGATCGGTGGGCAGACTGCGGAGGTGCTATACGCAGGAGGCTCTCCGGGCCTGGTGGACGGGGTGATTCAGGTGAACCTGCGAGTGCCCGCGGCCGGCCAAACCGGCGCCGCCGTCCCCGTACTCCTGTACGTCGGCAATAGCACCAGCCAATCCGGCCTCACGCTGGCCATCGCAGACTCAGTAGGCTATCGGATTCCGCTACGCCGCTGTGTGCCACCGCGTCCGGCCTCTTCGGACCCACGGTGGCCAGCGGCTGAATCGCGGACTGGTGGCGCTGCGATTGTTCCCCGCCGTCACCGGCACGCGGAACAGATGGGTCGCAGTCGTTGTAGGTGACCTGCTCCGATCGAGCCCCCTCCATCGCCAGCGACGACCGGGCCGACCGGCGCGTATCCGGTAATCGTCCGCGAAGTTTCGCCGGCCGCGAATGCTACGGTAACCCGCGCGGCGCCGTGATCGGTAAATGCCGTGACGCGTTTCTTACCCATGGTCACGAACTGGTCCGCATCTCCGAGAATTGCGATTCCCGAAGGGCCCACCGGTGCCAGCACCAGATACAGGGCGTCGCCCGAAATCTGTTTCTGAATCGCGTCCCTGCCTGGGCGAGCTGGCCGGTGCCGGCAAAGTAGTCGTAGACGTATACCTGGCCGTTCATTCCAATGTCCGATGGAGCTGAACTTGGCCAGCGCATTCTTTCCCTGGGTGAACGCGAAGACGTAGTTGGTGCGCAGCGCGCCGAAATCGGACCAGGTATAGGCGATTTGCGGAGCGTCCGTGCTGTGCGCCATGTTCGAGTAACTGGCTTCGGTCGGTGTCAACGGAACGTCGGGCTTCACAATCACGCCATCCCGCCTGACCGCGTGGAGCAGGTTCGGCACGTTGATCGAGCCGATCTGGTCGCCAATGCCCACCGGCCCGGCGGAGAGCGTGGCCAGCAGCAACTGGCTGGTCTCCGTGCTCAATAAGTTATCCGTGAACGGCCAGGCTCCCAACGCGCTGCCCAGACGCGAAGCGTACAGGAAATCGGTCCAGCGGTCGCGCTGCAGATGGTCGCCGCTGGTGCGGATCGTCGTCAGGTTACTGTATTTGGACCCCTGCAGGAAGTGCCTCGCCGCGGCCATGCAGTATTGCATCGTAAGATTGCGCCGCGCCATCGATGCCGCCATGTTATCGAGGAACGCCGCGCCGTCTGTGAGATTGAAATCGGTGTGCGCCTTGTCGTCCAGCCAGTCCTGTTCGAAGGTGGCCACGCCGGAATCCGCCAGGTATGCGGCCACGGTCTCCCAGTATGCCGGGTCCGTCACTACGTTCCCCGACATCTTGTACAGCGTATGGTACGGACTGCTGGCGTCGATCCATCGCGCAGTGCGTGATCAGCGGCACTCCCAGGTTCTGTTGAAACCGCGAAAGCCCGGACATGAACGGTGGCGCCGCCGCTTCATACCGGTAGATGCCCGCCCCGTTGTTGGTCCATTCCGCGCCGCTGCCCTTGGGATAGAACCAACTGTCCAACTGCAGGTAGCCAAGCTGAATGCCGGCACGGTCGAAATCCCCTTGACCGCGGCGAGCGTTTGCTCGTAGGTCATGGAGTTGGCCATGTGGTAGTAATATGCCGCGCCGTTGTCGGTCCAATAGCCGAGCTTGTTCAGGCTCGACATCGGCATCGTTGGCCGGGCGCGTCTTTCCGCCCATGGCCGTCAACGCCTGACCCCACGTATCGAAGGCCCGATTGATTCC
Organism: uncultured Solibacteraceae bacterium; assembly: GCA_963792055.1. Classification (GTDB taxonomy): domain Bacteria; phylum Acidobacteriota; class Terriglobia; order Bryobacterales; family Bryobacteraceae; genus Solibacter. Next base: position 254,801 of record CAWBUV010000006.1, read on the forward strand.
CTTGTCCACGACGAGGAGCGTCCGGTGTTCGAACCCGCGCGGCAAGTGTCGGAATGTCTGTCGAGATCCCGCTCGACATCTCTCCATGCGCTCCCCAGACCGTGCTCGCAGCCATGAAATTGGCCGCCGCCGAAAGAATAAATGTGTTGCCGGAGGGATCGAAGAAAATCCAGGGACTATCGTTCGCATAGGCCCAGAACGATGGGGGGGCGAAGGTGCCGGAAAACGTCAGATGGTCGAGATTCCGGGGGTACTGCGTGAAACTGGGAAAGGCAAGGGTATTGGCGGCGCCGGCTGAGGGGTTGCTCATCACGAACAGGACTTGCGGGCGATCGTGGTAGCTGCGAATCGAGGCGTGCCGCGCCGCGTCGGTCTGGAAATTGAACGAGATTTCGCTGTAACCGCCCGCGCCGTCAGCGCCCGGATCCGCTTTGCAGATTCGTCAGGGACGCTCCAACGCTGCCGCTGAAGCTCCACGCCAAGGCTGGAACGGTAACAGAATAGGTTCCGGTGGAATCGACCGTAATGGCGATGTTGTCTGCCCCTACAATCGTGACAGCACCATAGGCGGGAAGTGCCAGAAGGAGAGCGGATACTGCGAACAGCGTGGTGCGAACCAATGGGGGAACCTCTAGAAAACCGTAAATCTCTGTAAAACTGTAATCTACTTCACATAGTACCTGAGGTAAATCCCCTAATGCAAACCCCTTTATCAAATGGAAAGGCGGGCTAAACCTAGCCCGCCTGTAGACAATTGCCACACTTCTAACTTGCTACCTGTGTCAAGGTCCGCTGCCGGCGGAGGCACGCACCCACGAATGCCGCTACCAGCGGGCTCACCGCCGCAGACATCTCCGGTTGGAAGAGGGTCGCCACAAAGAACGGATGTCCATCGAGTTCCACCGCGCGGATCTCGTGCTGGTCGTCCACCGCGCTGACGCACAGCGGACCGCTCTCAATCAATCGCCGGTAGCGCCCATTCAGTCCGAAGCTGCAGTGGTACTCTTCCATGGATTCGGCAGCGCGATACGCGTTGCGCAGGTGCGATCCCTCGATGAAGCGCACTCGCGCCTTGACCCCGGCCAACCCGCAGCCGAGCGGCGAGATCAGCGGGATGGCTGCCTTTGGATTGCTCTTCTGGTGATCGGCATCCGCCAGTCCCAGGACGTGGCGCGCATATTCGATGAGCGCATACTGGAACCCGGCGGACGTGCCGAGAAATGGAAGGTGGCTGGTCCGCGCGAAGCGGATAGCGGAAATCGCGCCGTCGGCGCTTCGATACGGCATCCCGGGAACACACCAGAGGCCATGAAAATCCGCCAGTGATTCGCCCTTTCCCACCGAATCAGTGGAAACCCACGTGGTTTCGACCGCGCCTTCCGATGCGGCCACAAGCGCCTTCGGAATCGCGTGGTGAGCCTTCTGTTGCTCGTTGAACTCTCCGAGGAGTCCAACTCGGATCGCTGAGTGCATGGGCGGGATTATGTCACAAATCCACGACAATCGTACCCGGAAAATCGTAAATAATTTCGGCCAGCGCGACGCCTAAACTTGCGAAAGCGCCAGCAGCGGGAAGTAGTCCCGGTACATCGCGTAGGTCAGGTAGAACACGTTGGGGAAGCCGGTGCCCGTGGTGGCCTCTTCGGGCCAGTTGCCGCCGGCGTCTGCCGCTCAAGCAGGTACTCGCACGCCGCGCGGAACTGCGCCGAATCGCGGTCGCCGGCGGCCTGCAGGCCCAGCAACGCCCAGGCGGTCTGCGAGGCCGAACTGGGCGCGGCGACGAAACAGTCGCGGGCGTAACTGGCGCAGGATTCGCCCCAGCCGCCGTCCGGATTCTGGATGGACGCGCAGCCAGTTCGCCGCGCGGTCCAGCGCATCGCAGCGCGCCCGGGCGCTCCGCTGGCTGCCAGTCCGCGCATCGCCAGGAAACTGCCGTAAATGTAGTTCACGCCCCAGCGGCCGTACCAACTGCCGTCCTTCTCCTGCGCGCCCAGCAGGTAGGCCACGCCGCGCCGCACCGCCTCGTGGCCCGTCATGCCGCGCCGGCAAAGGCACTCCACCACGCGGCCGGTGATGTCCGGACAGGTCGGATCGAGCATGGCGTTGTGGTCGGCGAACGGCACCTGGTTGAGCACCGCCCAGTTGTTGTCCACATCGAACGCCGCCCAGCCCGCCGTCGCCCGATTGCATGGCCAGCAGCCAGTTGATGGCGCGCCGCTCGCAGGCCGCCTGCGCCTCCGGGTTGGAGCCCTTGGCGTGCATGAGCGCGAGCAGCACCATGGCGGTGTCGTCGATATCGGGGTAGAACTCGTTGGCGAATTCGAAGGCCCAGCCCGAAGGCTCGGTATCGGGCCGCTTCACGCTCCAATCGCCGCTTGCCGCCGGACCTCTTTGCTGATCAGCCAGTCGGCCGCGCGGGTCATGCGCGGGTCGTCCGTGATGCCGGCTTCGCCCATGCGCGAAGGCGCAGATGGCGGTGTCCCAGATGGGCGATACGCACGGCTGGAAGAGGAAGCGGTCTTCGGTTTCGATGCAGCAGCGATTCGAAGTGGCGGATGGCTTCCACGCGGTCCGGATGGTCCTGCGGCGTAGTCCAGCGCGTCCAGCGCCATGATGAAGTACATCATCGCGGGGTAGATCGCGCCCAGGCCTTCGGTGTGCCGCGTGCGGGTCAGAATCCAGCGCTCGGCTTCGCGGATGGCGGCCGCCCGGATGCGCTCGCTGCCGCGCTTCTCCCACACTTTGAAGACGCGGTCCAGGTGGTGGAACAGCACGCTCAGTCCCGCAGCGCTTGGGGAGCTTCAGGCTCACGCGCGGCAGCAGCAGTTCGTCCAGCGTGAAGCCCGCCGGCGCGCGCCGGTTGGAGCCGCGCGCCTGCACGATGGAGAGCGGCACCAGGATGGAGCGCGTCCAGGAGGACATTTCGTAGAGCACGTTGCCCGGGCAGCATGACGATCTCCGGCGGCACCGAAGGCGCGTGCTTGCGCGGGTAGAGCCCGAACAGGCTGAGGTTGATTTTGACGTAGCTGTTGGCCGCCTGCAGGCCGCCCAGCGCCAGAATGCGCTGCGCGCGCGCGACCGCATGGCATCGCTCTCCGGCGGAATGCCCGCCAGCTTCAGCGCGCAGTACGCCTTGATGGTGGCGCTGACTTCCGACGGGCCGCCGGCGTAGATATTGAAGCCGCCATCGGGCAGCTGGCGCTCCAGAATCGACCGCGCCGCCCGGTCGATGCGCTGCCGGGTCGGCGGATTCCAACCCGTCTTCGTCCGGTTGGTGGAGCCAGAGCTGCAGCAGGATGTAGTCGGATTCCAGCGTGGTGTCGGCGGTCAGTTCGCCGCACCAGAAGCCTTCCGGGCGCCTGCTGCGCGGAAAGGGCAAGCACCGCGCGCCCGCATGGCGCCGCGCGACTTCCTCCTGCGGTCGAATCCGCGACGCCGGTTCGGCCACATGGCGGCGGCTCCGGCCTGCGTGGTTTCCGTCCATTCGTACGACATCGTTGAATTCACATGGTAACAACGTACACTGGAAATATGGACTGGCAACTGGACGCCGCCGAGGTGCGCGTGCTCGGCGCGCTGATGGAAAAGGAGAAGACGACTCCCGAATATTACCCCATGTCGCTGAACGCGCTGGTCAACGCCTGCAATCAGAAATCCAACCGCGAGCCCGGTGGTCAACTACGACGAGGAGACCGTGGAACGGCGCTCTGACGGGCTGCGCGCCAAGGGTCTCAGCGCGCGGATTTCCGGCGACGAGCCGCGTCGCCAAGCACGAGCAGCGCTTCACCGAGCGCTGCAACCTGGGACGCCGCGAGGAGGCCGTGCTGTGCGTCCTGATGCTGCGCGGTCCGCAGACCGTCGGCGAACTGCGCGGCCGCACCGAGCGCCTCTACAAGTTCGACGATCTGGAAGGCGTGGAGAACACGCTGCACCGGCTGGCGGAGATCGGCTTCGTCAAGCAGCTGCCGCGCCAGGCGGGCTACAAGGAACAGCGCTGGGCGCAGCTGCTGGCCGGCGATGTCGAGGTGACGGAAGAGGCGGAGGCCCCCGGGCCTGATCGCGGGCGCTCCGATCGCGAGCGGATCTGCGGTCCTGGAACAGGAAGTGGCCGGCCTTAAGCGCGCCTTCGAGAACTTCCGCCGCAATTTCGAATAGATTCTGAGCTACCGCCGGGACTGCGCTACGCCGTTTTGCCGGCCGCCTTGGCGCGGAGTTGGGGCGCGGGTTCTTCGCCGCCTGTCATCATGGGATAGGCGATGCCCGCGACGGCCGCGCCCGCAATCGGAGCCAGCCAGAATAGCCACAGTTGCTGGATCGCCCAGCCACCCACCATCACCGCCGGGCCCGTGCTGCGCGCCGGATTCACCGAGAGGTTCGTGACCGGGATTCCGATCAGGTGGATGAGTGTAAGGCCCAGGCCGATGGCGATTGGCGCGAAGCCTTGTGGGGCCCGCCGGTCCGTGGAGCCGAGGATGATCATCAGAAACATGAAGGTCAGCACCAGTTCGGCCACCAGGCAGGCCTCCAGGGAGTAGCCGCCGGGAGAGTTCTCGGCGTAACCGTTAGAGGCGAATCCGCCGAGTTCGAATCCCGGCTTTCCCGTCGCAATCACATACAGCAGCGCTGCGCCGGCCATACCGCCGAGTACCTGCGCCACCACGTACGCCGGAAGATCTTTCGCCGGGAAACGTTTGGCCACCAGCAGCCCCACCGATACGGCCGGGTTGAGATGGCAGCCGGAAATGTGGCCGATGGCGAAAGCCATGGTCATTACGGTGAGTCCAAAAGCCAGCGCGACGCCCAGAAAACCGATGCCCAATTGCGGATAACCGGCGGACAGCACGGCGCTGCCGCATCCGCCGAAGACGAGCCAGAACGTTCCGATAAATTCAGCCGCAGCGCGTTTGGATAGTGGCACGAAATGTCTCCTTACTCAATGTACGAGGACGGTCTTCCCGGCCTCGATCTTGACCTTCTGATTGATGGGCGCGCCGCTCGAGTGGCTCCACCCGGACCGAGTATTCGCCCACCGGCAGCATCAATTTCTGGGAAGAATTATTAAATTCCCCGGCGTGGCCGTAGAACTTGTCGTTGATGTAGACCGCGGCGTATTTCTCCGGCACCGGTGTGCGCAGCGCGCCAAACGGGCCCTTCGGCAGCGGCAGCGGCTTCAACGTCTCCGCCAGTTTGGTGGTCTTGCCCTCTTTGAGTTCGACCGTGGTGCTGAATTCTTCGTAGCGCGGATCCACCAGCTTTACCTGATGCTGTTCCAGGAGGCAGCGCATACTTGCGGCCGATGCGGAAGTTACCCGCTGGGCCGACATATTTGCCGTCCACGAAGACTCCGGCGCGTCCCGGGTTGACGTTCGTCTTCAGGAACGTTGTGCCGGTTTGCTGCGCCATCAGAGCACCGGCCGCCGAGAGCAGCGTCATCACGCCGAAGATATGGTAAATAAGTTTCACGAGCCCATGTCTCCTTGGGCAAGCGCGCAGCCTGCGAACTTGCGACCTTATCAAGGCTAAACCATCCCTTCACCGTGGGCAACCGAAAACGACACCGAAAACGTCAACGACCTCATTTGCCAAGCGCGTAGTTCACGAAGTCCTTCAGCGCGAAGGTAGGCGACTTCGGCGTCCACTTCGGATCGAGCCGTAACATGGATTTGGTGTCGCCAAACATCAGGCCGAGGAAAACTTCCGCTACGATCCGCCCGCCTACCGGACCCAGTTTGGGCGTCTTGATCGTGATATCCTCCTTGACCGGAACCTTGACCGGTTCCTTGTGCTGCATTGCCTCGGCCAGGATATACGTCCAAAGCGGGCAATTTCCGGCGAAGGCTTTGGATACCGATACGATCTTTTTCGCGTCCGGGTCGGCGGTGTCGGTACCCTTGCCGATCACGATATGCTGATCCTCCAGAGGCGTCAGGTTCATTGAGCAGGCCACCTGCTGGCCCGAAGGCAGCCCGAGACGATACGCGCGCCGCAGGTTGCGCTGCGCCAGGGATGGCGGCGGATCGGGCGCCACACTGGCGGGTAGACCGGCCAGCGGCGTCACCACCGAAGTATCGATGCGATAGGCAAACTGAAGGCGCTGCTGGTTGTCGGCCGGAGTGCCATCGTAGGTGCGAGTGTCGACGTCGATGAAGCGGCCCCAATCGATTCCCCAAGCCGGATTCATGGCGCGGAAGCCGGTCAGCCCCTCGGGGAACCCGGGAGCAATCTTCGGATCGATGGGAAAAATCGGCAGCAGGACGGTATCGTTCAGCCGGTAGCCGGGACGGATCATGGAATGCCCCAGCCGGTAGGCCGCCACGGAGAACTCCACCGGCATAAAGGGATCGTTTTTCCAGTGGAAGAACTCGAGTTTGCTCCGGTCGTAGGCGCCATCGTGGCCCTTCAGTTCCTTGAGCACGCTCGAATGTATGATTCGCGGCAGAAAATCGTGCAGCACCATGTACTGATAGTGGAAACGTACCAGCCTCTGAACCTGGCTGAAATTGAGGCCTGGGTTGTCTGCGACCATACGGTTGTGAAAACGCAGGAACAGCCCCTGGAGCTGCGAGACAATCGCGTTCTCATCGTTCCGTGGATCTCCGATCAGCGCGCGCCGTATGGCTGCGACGTTCCGGGGCAGGTCCTTTGCTTTGGGATCGCCGCCGCCGGAGATCGGGTCGCCGAGAAGAAATGTAGGACCGTTGTCATAGAGATACGGCTGATCGTCCGGGCCGCGGCCGTAGATGTCATCCAGATCGAACCGGGGCGTGCGAAAGTCGGTCAGTGCGTCCGGGTCGTTCTGTTTGACCAGGCTGCTCATCGGATCGAAAGTGATGTCGTGATCCAGGAACTGGCCGAGGTAAGTGTAAAGGGCCGGGATGCCGCTCTCTTCGTCGTCCCTGCCGTCTTTTGGAGGATCGAAACTGGACGTCATGGCGTCGCCGAGAGCATCAAGGTTCGCGAGGCTCTCCGCCTCGTTCTTTCCGTATTGGGCTGGGGGCAGCGCTCGGAACATGCGGCCAAAACGGCCTTGAAAGAGTGGCGATCGCTGGGTGGAATCCAGCCCGCGTAGAGGTAAGCCGTGACGTGCGCTCATTGACGACCTCGCAAATGGAAGTTGTACAGGCATAGTGTACGCAGATCCGCTCTAAGGATTTGTATGATTTTCCACATCACGCCATGTGGCGAGCAACTCCGAGCGCAGTTGCGCTACCGTGATCATGATGAACCCCGGCGAACTGGCGAAGACAGAGGCGCTTCCGCTGCATTCGCGCACGCCGATCGAATGGGCGAACGCGGTTTTGGCTGAACCGGTCCGCCTGCTCATCGATCATGCCTTTCTGGAGAAAAAGGCGGCCACTAATGCGCTGGAGCTGTTGACGCGCTGGCCGGGCGACTGGGTGCCGGGCTGGATGGAGGCGATGACGTGTGTGGCGCGCGATGAAGCGGCGCACCTGGCACAGGTAATGCGCATCCTGCTACGCCGCGGAGGGCGGCTGGACCGGGTACACAAGAACCCATATGCCAATTCGCTGCGGCTTCTGGTGCGGAAGGGCGACCCGGCGGAGATTCTCGACCGCCTGCTGGTCTCCGCAGTCATCGAAGTACGCTCGTGCGAACGCTTCGCGGTGCTGGCCGCAGCCAGCAGGGATACGGAATTGGCGGGCTTCTACGAAGCGCTGTTTACATCGGAGTTCGGACATTATCGCGTGTTCCTGGAGCTGGCAGGTAAAATGGCGGATCGCACTGCCGTGGAGGCACGCTGGCAGCAGTTACTGGCGGCGGAGGCGGAGATTCTGTCGCGGCAGGAGGCCGGTCCGCGGATCCACTCCGGCTACGCGCACGCCGATTGATTATTTGTTACACTCAGGCGCTTTAGGAGTCGGGTGCTATGACGATCAAGTCTTCCTTCGGTGCGGTACACCTGGATGTCAATCCGGGTGCGAAACCCTCAGCGGTACTCGACCCGGAAACGCCGTTTCGCGTTCTGCTGCTCGGCGACTTCAGCGGACGAGCGGCGCACGCGGGAAAATCGTCGACGGGTTGGAAGCCCGTTGCGATCGATCGCGATAATTTCGAAGAGGTGCTGGCGAAGGTACGCCCCGAGTTTGGCGGCATGCGTTTCGCGGAGCTGGATGATTTTCATCCGGACCGGATCTATCAGGGCCAGGGTTTCCAGAGCCTGCGCGACGTGCGTAGGAGGTTGGAGACGCCTTCGACTTTCGAAGGGGCCGCCGCCGAGATCCGCGCCTGGAGCCACGACGCTGCCGTGCCTACAGCGGCCGTGCCGAAAGCGGCGGCAGCGGCGGAGCCCGAGCGGCCCGAACTGGCGCCGGGCATCAATCTGCTGGATTCGATTGTGGAGGCTGCCGAGCCCGTCAGGACTCAGGCTCCGATCCGGCGCGGCGAACTGCGGACCTTCGTGGACAGCATGGTGAGGCCGTATAGCGTTCCCGCGGAGGATCCGGAGTTACCGCGGCTGTTGGGGCTGGTTGACGCAGAAAGCAGTGCGCGGATGCGGACCATCCTGCACCAGCCCGAATTTCAGGCACTGGAAGCGGCGTGGCGGGCGGTGTTTCACCTGGTGCGGGCGGTAGAGACCGGCAGCCAGCTTCAGTTGTACCTGGCGGACATCTCCAAGACGGAGCTCGCGGCCGACCTGATTGGGGCGGACGATCTGCGGCAAACCGGGACGTGGCGCATTTTGGTGGAGGAGACCGTGGAGACGGGCAGCGACGCGTGGAGCGTGGTCGCCGGCAATTATTCCTTCGCGCGGACTGTGGCCGATGCCGAAATGCTCGGCCGCCTCGCGAAGATCATGAGTTTCGCCGGTGCGCCGTTTCTGGGTGAGGCGGACCCTGCCAACAGCGGGGCGGATGCGGAAGAGGGAGCGCGGCACTGGGAACGCCTACGCCGATTGGCAGAAGCCTCCTGGATCGGACTGGCAATGCCGCGCCTGCTGTTGCGGCTCCCTTACGGCAAGAAAACGGCTCCGGTAGAATGCTTCGATTTCGAGGAGATGCCCGGCGTCCCGAGTCATCAGCAGTATCTGTGGGGCGGCCCCGCATTCACCTGCGCGCAAGTGTTGGCGGAGGAATTCGCCAATGAAGGCTGGGAAATGCGGCCGGGAGCGCATGTGCAGATCGACGGCTTGCCCCTTCACGTGTACCAGGCGGACGGTGAGAAGCAAGCCAAGCCGTGCGCCGAAGTGCTGCTGACCGATCGCGAGATCGATTGGATGCTGGACGAGGGCTACATGCCGCTGGCCTCGATCCGCGGCACGGACTCTGTCCGGCTGGTTCGATTTCAATCGATCCGCAAGCCGCTGGCGCGCCTGTCGGGGCCTTGGGCTTAAGACATGCTTGCGGCCCGCGAATCCCGGGCGACCCAGTGAGCAGGCCCTCGTCTGAGCCTCCCTCCTTCCCAGTCAGCGAAGAGCCTTCCCTGCTGGATCTTCTGGCGCTTTTCTTTCGAATCGGCAGCCTTGGATTCGGAGGCGGGATGGCGGTGATTTCGCTGATGGAACGGGAGTTCGTCCAGAAGCGCAGGCTGCTCACCGCCGAAGAATTCCTGCACGGCGTGGGCCTGGGGCAGATTCTCGGGTCGTTCGCGGTGAACGCGGCGTTTTTTATCGGCTACCGGCTATTTGGACCAGTAGGCGGCATCCTATCGGTGTGCGCATTTCTCACACCTTCGTTGACCCTGGTGATCGCGCTGGCGCATTTCTACTTCCGGTATCATGCGCTGCCGGCATTGCAGGGCGCCGTCGCTGGTTTAGGACCGGTCGTGATTGCCCTGATTTTGGATGCGGCATGGTCTCTCGGGCGGCAAGTTCTGCGGTCATGGATTGCCGTCTGCATCGCGGGAGCAGCACTGGCGGCGGCAGTGTTCAACACGAACGCCGTATGGGTGATCCTGGCTGCCGGAATGGTCGGCCTGCTGATGCCGGACGGGCGCTGGAGTGGTCCTGGCTCTGGCGGCGGAGATTTCTCCCGCATGTCCGTCGCGCTGGCCATCCCGGCGACGGTCGGGCCGCTCACCTTGCTCGGCCTTACCGCGATCACATTCTTGAGAGTGGGTTTGGTCTTCTTCGGCGGCGGCTTCGTTCTGGTTCCCGTGCTGCATCACCGCCTGGTCACACAGCTTCACTGGCTTAACCCGCGGGAGTTTTTGGATGGAGTCGCGATCAGCAATCTCACTCCCGGCCCCATCTCTGTACTGGCGACCTTCGCCGGCTACCGCGTGGCCGGGATTGCCGGTGCGCTGGTTGCCACCGCGGCTCTAATGGCTCCGGCGATGGGCCTCATGTGGCTGATGAGCGGACAGTATGAGCGCTTTCGGGAAGACGATCGCGCTCAGCGGTTCCTGGCGGGAGTGAATCCGGCCGTGGCCGGACTCATTTTAAGTGCGGCATTATTACTGGGACGGAGTGCGATTACGTCGTGGAGGGCCGGAATTTTCTGCGGAGTATCTTTGCTGCTGCTGCAGAAATTTCGATGGCACCCGGCTTTCCTGCTGGCCATTGGAGCGATCGCGGGTTATGCCGGGCTGCTGCCGTAAGTGCCCATCGCACCGCTCCTGGTACAACGCTCCTGGTACAACATAGTCATGGGCCGGATGAATCGCCGCAGGTTTCTTCGTACTTCCGCGCTGGCTGCGCCAGTGGCTGGCGCCATGTCTTCCGCCGCCCCGCCCGAGGAGGCGCAAGCCGCCAAAGACGTGACCCGGAGCCTGGCTAGATACGTGGTTTCGGCTCGCACGGAAGATCTTCCCCCGGCGGTACGAACGGAGGCGGTCCGCACCCTGCTGAACTGGGTAGGTTGCGCGGTGGGTGGATCGCGCCACGAGGCGCTCGATATCGCCATCGGCGCGCTCTCGCCATTCTCGGGCCCCGCGCAGGCCACGATTCTGGGCCGGCGGGAGCGCATGGACGTCATGCACGCGGCGTTGATGAACGGCATCAGCTCTCACGTCTTCGATTTCGACGACACGCACCTGCGAACCGTGATTCACCCGGCCGGGCCGGTGGCTTCCGCGATCCTCGCGCTCGCCGAATATCGCCCCGTCAGCGGCGCCGATTTCCTGAATGCGCTGGTGCTGGGAGCCGAAGTGGAATGCCGCATCGGCAACGCCGTCTACCCGGCACACTATGACGTGGGCTGGCACATCACCGGCACTGTGGGTCCATTTGGCGCGGCGGCAGCGGCCGGAAAGCTGCTCCACCTCTCCGAGCAGCAGATGGTTTGGGCACTGGGCCTGGCGGCGACTCAGCCCGTGGGACTGCGCGAGATGTTCGGCACCATGACCAAGAGCTTCCATCCGGGACGCGCGGCGCAGAACGGCCTCACCGCCGCGTTGCTGGCGTCCAGGAACTTCACCAGTTCCAACGCGGGGCTGGAAGCGCCGCGCGGCTGGGCCAACGTGCTCAGCACGACGCGCAACTACGCCGCCATTACCGGAAATCTCGGCGGACACTTCGAAATTTCCGAAAACAGCTACAAGCCGTTTCCATGCGGCGTCGTGATTCATCCGGCGATCGACGGCTGCATCCAACTGCGCAAGCAGTACAACCTTGACCCCGGTGAGATCGAACGGATGGAACTGAAGGTGCATCCACTGGTGCTGGAGCTCACGGGCAGGAAGACACCGCAGACCGGCCTGGAAGGCAAGTTCAGCGTGTATCATGCGGCAGCCGCGGCCATTATCGATGGGACGGTGGGCGAGAAGCAGTTCAGCGACCAGGCGGTTCGGAACCCGGCCATCGTGGCCTTGCGCGGACGTGTGACCGCCGTGGTGGATCCGGCGATTGCCGAGGACCAGGTCCGCATCACTATAATCATGAAGGATCAGCGCCGCCTGGAGAAATACATCGAGCACTGCGCCGGCAGTGCGAAGAACCCTATGACCAATGCACAACTCGAAGCCAAATTCGCCGGACTCGCCGAGGGCGTCCTGCCGGCGGACCAGACCCGCCGCCTGATGGAGTTGTGCTGGAATATCTCCGCCTTGCCCGACGCCGCGCAACTGGCGCGCGCGGCGGCGGTATAGTTCGTGGCCCCGCATCCGCCCTTCTATCGCACGCTGTATTTCCGCGTAATCGTCGGGATAGCTGCCGGCGTGGCGCTCGGTTCGCTTTATCCCTCCGCGGGCGAGATGATGAAGCCCCTGGGAGACGGCTTCATCAAGTTGATCCGCATGATGATCGCCCCGGTGATCTTCCTGACTGTGGTGACTGGCATCGCGCGCATAGGAGACATGCGCAAATTGGGCCGCGTGGGGCTGAAGGCCTTGCTCTACTTCGAAGTGGTGACCACCGCTCGCGCTGATGGTGGGGTTCGTCGTGGTCAAGGTGGTTCAGCCCGGCGCCGGCATCAACGCGAACGCCGCAACGCTCGACGCGAAGGCCGTGCAGCAGTACACCACGTCCGGGAAACAACTGACCGCCGTGGATTTCGTGATGCACATGATTCCCGACACCCTGGCGGGGGCTTTCGCCAACGGCGAGATCCTGCAGGTGCTGCTGATCGCGATTCTCTTCGGCGTAGCGCTGGCCGGCTATCATTATGCGGGAGCCGATTGTGGATGCGGCCGAATCGCTGACACATTTGACCTTCGAAGTGATCGCACTGATTATGAAGGTCGCGCCGATCGGGGCGTTCGGCGCGATGGCGTTTACCATCGGCAAGTACGGCCTGAAGACTCTGCTGCCGTTGGGCAAACTGCTGCTCTGCGTGTACCTGACCAGCGCGCTATTCGTCTTCCTGGTGCTCGGGTTGATTGCGCGATTGCACGGTTTCAGCCTTTGGAAATTTCTCAAGTACATCAAGGAGGAACTGCTGCTGGTGCTGGGCACCTCGTCGTCGGAGGTGGCCTTACCGCGCATCATCGTGAAGCTGGAGAGGATGGGCTGTTCGAAATCCGTGGTCGGCCTGGTAGTGCCGTCCGGCTACTCCTTCAACTTGGATGGCACGGCGATTTATCTCGACGATCGCCGCGCTGTTCGTGGCGCAGGCCACAAACACGGCACTCAGCGGGCGCGAGGAATTCACCCTGCTGCTGGTGCTCATGCTGACTTCGAAGGGAGCGGCCGCGGTCACCGGAGGCGGTTTCATTACGCTTGCCGCCACGCTGTCCTCGCTGGGTACGGTACCGGTTGCAGGCATCACATTGCTGCTGGGTGTTGACCGATTCATGTCCGAAATGCGCGCTCTCACGAACCTGGTAGGCAACGGGGTCGCCACGATTGTGGTGGCAATCTGGGAGGGCGAATTCGACCGGAAGCAGGCCCATCGCGCGCTCAACGGGGAAGTAGACGTAGAGGTGCTGGAGCCTTTGTGACTGAGGGCTACAGCGAATAGGTGTGAAACACGTACATGTAGTTGGGTCCGACGCCCGGCGTGGTCTTCTGAATGAATTGCCCGCAGAAGAAGCGCCCATACCCGGCGCCGAAGGTGAAGTGGCCGTGCTTGTAGGTGCCGTAGATGTCCGTCTCCTGACCGACGTGGTTGCCCGCGGTTCCGGTCGCGGAACGGACGATCAATTTGCCTGACCCGTTGTAGATGCCGTCCTTCCGGTTGGCCAGCCAGTAGTTGTCGTACATAAAATTGATCGCCAGGTTTTTGGTAATTCCAAAGGTGCTGAGCGAGCGGGCATTGTGTATGTTGCGCCAGCCGAAGAGATCTTCATGCCCGAACTTATCGTGGTTGGCCGGATACAACTGGTCGAAGGTGCCGGTGTGTGTCGAGATCCGCCGGGTTCGCCGTGCCCGACGCGTACTTGTACTCGGCGCCCACATCGAGCGTCCTGCCGCCAACGGTCCAGCGGCGGCCGACACTGGCGAACCAGGCGCCGGCGCTGAGATCGGCGGGGCCTACCTTGCCTCTCTCGATCGCCGCTTCCAGGCTGTATTTGATGCCGTATGCGACGGGCCCAGTCAGGCGGAAGCCGAACGCGTTGACGCCGAGTTTGTCGGTGCCATCCTTGCTGGAGCCGCCCGTGAATCCGCCGGGCCGGTTTTGCTCGTGGCGTAATACGTAGGCTTCGAGCAGCTGCGTCTTGTAGATGTTGGGGAACACGTTGTAGGTCCCCCAAACGTGGTCGCCGAGCACCGGGTGGTTGAACTGGCCGGTGATCACCTTCACGGGCGAAACCAGCAACACTTCGACCTGGGCCCTGGCGGAGCGCCAGTAGATGCGTGCATGGTCGTAGGTACGGGAGAGATTGCTCCATTGCGGCGTACCGATGAGCCGGCCTTCGCCGTAGGTCAACATCATACGGCCCGCGGTCATGCCGAAACCCTCTTTGTAAGAGGGAAAGAGCTCGATATAGCCTTCGTGCCAATCGGCCTCATCGCGCAGCGTGTTGGGGGCGCCGGGGCCATACCAGGGGGCGCGCGAATCCTGCACCATTCCCGAAAACTTGAGCCAGGAAACAGGCGTGTAGGCGAGCCCGAGCCTGGTCCGAAAAAGACCCGTGGCCACATCGACGTCCTTGCCGAAGGTATTGCCGGTGTGGTCTTCATAGCGTCCGCGCTGTTCGAAGGTCAGTTTGAGCTTGTTATCGGTAGCGCCGGAAATCGCCGTAACGGCGCGCGCTCCGATGTCCCAATCCTGGGCGGGCGCGGGCACGGAAAACACCAGAAAGCAGGCAAAGAGGCCGAGGGAAGGATTGCGCGTATTCAAAGGTTTCGAGACCATCAAGACCGGATAAGGGCAGTATATAGGAAGCGGGTCATGGTCCGCCGGTGTCACGTTTAACGGCTTTCGCGGTAGTGAGCTCGCGATTCTGGTACGCTAGGATTTCGGAATCGAGATGCTGCGTTTTGGGCCCGTTGCGGTTGTCTGTCTGCTTGTCTGCGCTTCAGCGGCCGCCGCGGCAGACCAGGGCGCGTCCGCGCACTCCGTCACCTACTACGGACAGATCGCACCGATCGTGCTGCAGGACTGTGCGCCGTGCCACCGGCCCGGCGAATCGGGGCCTTTCTCCCTGCTGACCTACGAAGACGTGAAGAAGCGGGGAGCGCAGATCGTGAAGGTCACCGGGTCCCGCTTTATGCCGCCGTGGCTGCCGGAGCCGGGGTACGGGCACTTCACAGAAGAGCGGCGCCTGACCGACGCGCAAATTAGACTTTTTGACGACTGGGTGAAGCAGGGAATGCCTGCCGGAACGCAGCGGAAGGGCGTGGCCGCGCCGCAATTCGATAGCGGGTGGCCCTTGGGGCAGCCGGATCTGGTGCTTCGCGCGGCGCGGCCGTACACACTGCCGGCGGACGCTAAGGAAACCTTTTGGAATTTCATCATGCCGGTTCCCATCAGCAGCACACGATGGGTGAGGGCGATCGAGATCCGGCCGGGCAATCCGCGGGTGTTCCATCACGCCAATGTCATCCTGGATCGCTCGCATGCCGCGCGGCGCCGGGAGAGCGCACCGGGCTCGGGATTTTCCGGCATGGACGTGATTTTCGAAGAGGAGAGTTTCGAGCCGGATGGCCATTTCCTCTCCTGGAAGCCCGGCAGCAGCCCGGTGGTGGAACCTGACGGTATGGCGTGGCGCGCCGATCCGGGCATGGACCTTATCCTCAACGTGCATTTGAAGCCCACGGGCAAAGAGGAGACGGTGAATCCGGTGATCGGGGTTTATTTCACGGACAAGCCGCAAACCCGCTTCCCGATGCTGATTCAACTCGAGCACGATCGGGCGCTCGACATCCCGCCCGGCGAAAAGAACTTCGTGGTCACCGACGAATACCGGGCGCCGATGGACATGAACGTCCTGGCGGTATATCCGCACGCGCACTATCTCGCCAAAGTGATCGAAGGCTACGCCACCTTGCCGGATGGATCGAAGAAATGGCTGATCCGCATTCCCGACTGGGACCTGAACTGGCAGGGCGTATTCCGGTACAAGAATCCCGTACTGCTGCCGAAGGACTCCGTGGTGACGATGCGGATCCAGTACGACAATTCGACGGCCAACGTGCGCAATCCGAACAATCCGCCAAAGCGTGTGATGGGCGGGACCGACGCGGCGTCCGAGATGGGTCACTTGTGGCTGCAAGTGCTTCCCGTTACGGAAGGCGATCATCGCGCAGACCTTCAGGAATCGGTAAGCACGCAGCAGATACAGAAATATCCCGACGATTTCACCGCCAACTTCCGAATGGGAGACCTGCTGCTCACCAAAAATCAAGCTGCCGAAGCGATTCCTTACTTCCAGCGCGCGGCGGATAGCGACCCGCGTTCTGTGCTGGCGGCGACCGAACTGGGCGCGGCGCTCTTCGCGGCGCGAAGGCTGCCGGAATCCGAACAGATGCTGCGGCACGCCTTGTTGATCGACGCCACTTACACGGACGCGCGGTTTAACCTGGCCAGCGTTCTGGCCAGCAGCGGCAAGTTTGAAGAGGCGGCACGCGAGTTTGCGCAAGTGCTCGCGGCCCAACCCGACAACCTGAAGGCGCAACAGAACCGTGCGCAGGTGCTGGTGCTGTGGGGCGATCAGGTGGCTAAAGCGGGCGATGACAACAAGGCGATCGCGTTGTATCGCGAGGCGGTTTCGGATCTCGCCTCCAATCCCGATGTGCATGTTCGGCTGGGTATGGCATATGCCCGGCAGGAGCGACTGGACGAATCGCAGGCGGAATTCGAAGCGGTGCTGCGGATCGATCCGAAATCTCCCCTTGCGAGGCAGGCGATCGACGCGATCATGGCACGGCGCAAGGCTACGGGAAAGTAGCGGTCATCAGCGAGTCATGCAGACTGGATAGGCAGATGGTTCTTGGGCTTTAAGCGGGAGACTTTCTAAGACGTTGCGGCGGCCGGGGCTTCCGGGTGTTTGCCGGGCGTATCCGGCCGCCAGTGATTTGATTGGAACCTACGAAGACGTAGGAACAGTGCTTATTACCTTGGGCACATCGAGCGTCCCCTCGTTTCGGTTCTCAATCTCTGTAGCCAAGGGGTCGGCGATCAACGCTATCCGAACATCCCCTAGATGTTATCCGTTCGAACGGAAGATCTTTCCGCCGGCGCTCCTGCCATATAGGGGAGCACCGTGAGGCCGGTCAAGGCTTTACGGAAAGTCAGCACCACCGAACATGCAACGTATCCTGGCCAGGATAAAAACTGTTGGGGCCGGACGAGTGGTGCGCACGGCCTCTTTCCAAGCTGAGAATAACATGATGGGATTTTTGATACAGGGCACTTCGGAGGCTAACTTACTGGAGACAGGTCGAATATAAATAAAATGTTTGGATTCGTCAGAAGAGTTGGTGAGTCGATTCCGGCTCGGGAAATTTATCAGTGAGTGATAGAGCGAAGAGCGGAAAATGCGGAAACCGTAGGATTTCGCATGGTGACTTTAGCCTTGCTGTTCAGGCTCTCGACAACGCCGCTGGAAAGCAGCTTCTGTGCGCGGAAATAGTTGAGGATCAGTTCGCGGTGCTAGCGGAGTGACCGGCGACATTCGCGGTTTGGAATCGTAATCAGTTCCATGCCGCGGAAGCGGGTGGCGGCGAACTTCGACCATAAACCGCTCCAGACCCGTGAGCCGTGGGATCGATAAACGCTGCGCGACAAGGCGGGAGCTGGCGATTTGCAGAAACCGCTAGTGGGCCCCGGCAGGTTCGGCGTATGCCTCAGGCGCGGTCCTCTGCATCCTTCGCAGAGTTATTTGGTGCAAGGTGGCCGCGTTCGGTCCCGCCTCCAAGCGCCGGGTTGGATTGCCTATTCCTGTAGATGCAAGCGCCGCAGCAGATCGGAAAAACGCGGATCGCCATGGAGATTCCTGAAGCCGGGGTCGCAGTTCAACGCACTCAGTGGGATACCCTCTCGATCCTGGTATGCCTTCTCCAGCCATTCGAAAGCCTTGTCCTTGTTTCCGAGTTGCGCATATGCTTCAGCAATATCGGTGGCGCCGAACCAGGCATGGTCCTGGTCGCCCGATGCTTTCCAGGCCTAAGCTTCAGATACCCTCGCCAGTAGTCGCTCGCGCGCCCGCTGCCCGCCGCTTTTCGCAACGCCGCTGCGTGCTCGGCCGCCTGATCCGGAGGCGTGCCGGAAAGGATCTCACCTTTCTGAAATTCTTCAATGGACTCGCGGTACCGGCCCAGGCGGGCCAGCAGCACTCGCGAAGAGGAGCCGCGTCCTTCCATGGTTCGGATCGAGTTCGCACCACACGCCGGAACTGTCCACAGAGCGGTCGTTATCGCCCGCAAACATGTACATCATCGCGAGAAAATCGTTCATGGGTAGCGATAACGGATCGAGTTCCACCGCCTTCTTGGCCTCGGCCAGCGCCTCCTGATACCGGCCCATGCATCTTGAGATACGAACTGGCATAGCACCGGCGAGCCAGCGCGGAATTTGGATTCAGCTCGATTGCCCGCAGGAACTCCTTTTCCGCCGCCGCGCGGTCCAATTCGTAATCCGATTCTTCCATCGCCAGCGCGGTGTGCGCATCCGGAAGAAGCGGGTCCAACTGAAGGGCCTTCAAAGCCGCGGCCTTCGCCAGCGGAAATGCATCCTTAGGGGCGGAACCCGGCGCTGATGGTGCCCCAGTCATAAGCGACCGCCAGACCGGCGTAAGCCACGGCAAGCCCTGGGTCCTTTTGGACAGCTTGCTGAAAGTACGCAATGGCGTCCCGTGTGCCGGCCGGGCTGTATTGGTTCCAGTGATACAGTCCTCGAAGATAAAGGTCGTAAGCTTCGCGGTTCACGGGCTGCGCTGCCTCGAAGCGCGAATGCTGCTGCTCGGTAATGGCGGCCCGGACCTGGGCGGCAATCGCTTGCGCTACTTCGCCCTGCAGGGCCACGATGTCGCTCAGATCCCTTTCATAACTGCGTGCCCACAGGTGTCGATCGGTGGAGGCCAGGATCAACTGACTGCTGATGCGGACGCGGTTTCCCGAGCGCACCACCGAACCCTCGACGATACCATCGACGCCGAGTTCCCGGGCGATCTGGGGCAGAGGCAGGCGCGTCTTTTTGTAGTGCATCACCGAAGTCCGCGAGATCACACGCAGGGCGCCAATCTGCGCAAGATCCGTGATCAGCGCCTCGGTCATCCCGTCGGCAAAGTACTCCTGGGACGGGTCGCCGGTCAGGTTTTCGAGCGGGAGCACCGCAATGGAGCGAATGGCTGCCGAAGCAGCAGGGCCTCGATCGTGCGCGCCGACTTCGCGCCAGACCCATGCCGCCAGCACGACGGCGAGTCCAACGGCCAGTCAGTGCGGCAACGATCGAACGCCGGCGCCGCCGTTCGGGACGGCTCGTCGACGGGGAGACCTCTTCAGGGGCCGGGCTCGGCGGAAACCGGGGCAATGAAGCGATACCCACGGCGCGCGAGCGTCTCGATGTAACGGGGCGTGCCGGCGGAATCGTTCAGCGCCGCCCGCAAGCGCCGGACTGCCGCGTTCAGGCTGTGCTCGAAATCGACAAAAGTATCGGCGGGCCAGAGCCGCTTTTCCAGCTCTTCGCGCGTGATCAGTTCGCCCGGGCGCTCCAGCAGAATCGCCAGAACGGCAATCGGCTGCCCCTCCAGCTTGACGCGAACTCCGTGCTTGCGGAGTTCCCCGCTGCCGGGCTCGAACTCATAGACGCCGAAACGCAGCGCAACCGGATTGACGCGGCCCGCTGCCACCCTGAATAGCCGTCCTTCCGGTCGAGTATATCCGTTCCGGGCGGCGACGACAAGTAAAGCCATCTCACCTTAGCCGTTAAGTCTTTCAGTTTGAATCGATTCCCGACATCACCAACGTTTCATCCCCGCGGCATTGAACTGTCCGGCGACGTCGGCGACTCTGGCGCGCATGACAACCTTCGAATTTTCACCCAACGCCCGATGGCTGGGTCATGCTGGCGATTCTGATCGTCTCCGGCAGCAGCCATGGCGGACTCCTGGAAAACGACCGCTGGAGCGCAGAGCGGAAACAAAGAACGACAGGCTTTCGCCTTTCTTCCCAACGAGCTTTGGATTCATGCCGGGGACTCGGTCACCTGGCGGATCGACAGCGACGAGATGCATACCGTGACCTTCCTGAAGCCCGGAGCAACGCGCCCGACCTTCCAGGCCGGTTGTCCGGGCAGTACGCCCGACGGATCCATGTTCGACGCGCTCGGCATGTGTGAACAGCGGCACATTGACCAGCGGCCAGACCTATTCCGTCAACTTCCCGACCACCGGCAATTTCAAATTGGCTTGCCTGGTCCACCCAAACATGACCGGAACAATTCATGTTCTGGATCTCCAGGCAACGCTTCCTCACGACCAGCGCTTCTACGACCAGGAGGCGGCATCGCGGCGGAGCCAGCTATTGCGAACTGGCGTCCGCGCATTCTCGCGCCGCGCCGTTCCCGAGACGATAGACTGCGCCGGCGCATCGCGATTCCGGAATAAGTGACTGCCGGGATCGGGCGGGATTGTGGCGACCCCGGGCGGCAGCGAGACGGTATCGATCATGCGCTTCCTGCAGCCGGCGATCGTAGTTCGCGTTGGAGATACCGTCGAGTGGCACAACTTTGACCCGGTCACGCCGCACACCATCACGTTCGGGACCGAGCCGGCGAATCCCAATCCTCCTTCTTCCAATGTGACACGTGGATCCGGATGCCGCCGAACATGCCACCATCGGTTCTCCCTCCGACAGCGTCAACTCCGGATTCATCGTCGCCGCTCCGCAAGACCGGATCGGTCTCGCGCAAGCGGCTCCCGGCGTTACCCGTTTCCGCGTGACCTTCACCAAAGCCGGGCACCTTCAACTACATCTGCGCTCTCCACGATCAGCTAGGCATGGTCGGCGAGGTTGTCGTGCTTCCTTGAGGCTCGCAATGAAATCACAACTGTTTTGCCTGTGCATGAGCCTCGCCGTGTTGCAGAGGCGCCGAACCATATCGCGGAGGCCTGGTGACTCCGCCCCTGCCCAAACCGAGCTTGGTTCTCACGGGCACCAATGGCGCCCGGTTCGATTTGAGGCCGGCAACCGAAGGCGAGGTCACTCTCTTGTTCTTCGGCTATACCCACTGCCCCGATGTGTGTCCGATGCAAATGGCATATCTGGCTTCGGCGCTGAAGCGGCTTCCCGCTCCGGTCCGGGGCCAGATCAAGCTGGTATTCATTACGACGGACCCGGCCCGGGACGACCCAAAGACTCTGCGAACGTGGCTGGATCATTTCGATAAGCGGTTTATTGGTCTGACGGGAAGCGAGGCCGAGATCGCCGCCGCCCAGTCGTCCGCCCATGTTCCCCAAGCCGGGAAGTGCGGCGACGGGCATGCGGCGTTCGTTCTGGCCTACACCAAGGACAACCTGGCCCACGTGATTTACCCGTTTGGCGTAACTGAGGCGGACTGGCTACACGACTTGCCGCTGTTAGTCAAGGAAGACTGGAAGTTACGGTGATCGAATGAGCAGGCCACCATTGCCGTGGCAGCCGGAAACCGACATGCGGAGAAGTATGGTATCCATCTGTCTGATCGCCTCTATCTCCTCGATACTGCCGTTACTCTCTGTTGTCGCCTGGCCGCAGAGCCCGCAGGACGCCGTTACCATCGCCTTCGCGAGCTTCGCGCCCGTCGATATGAATATCTACATTGCGAATGGAGACGGGACCAATGCCAGACCTCTGTTGAAGTCTCGGGCTCGGGATTACAACCCGTGTTTCTCCCGCGATGGCGCATGGATCGTCTTTACTTCCCATCGGCTGCGGCTCAGCCGATATTTTTCGCGTGCACCCCGACGGATCGGCCCTGGAGCGGCTGACCGATGATCCCGCATTCGACGACCAGGGCGCGCTTTCACCAGACGGAGAGTCGCTTGCATTTGTTTCGACGCGCGCGGGCGAGGCGGATATCTGGGTAATGGATCTGAAGAGCCGCCACCTCAGGAATTTGACTGCGAATCGCGCGGGAAACTTCCGTCCGGCGTGGTCGCCCGACGGCCAATGGATCGCGTTTTCATCCGACAGGGATTCCGCACACCCCAAGATCAGCTTCGGCGCGCTGCACTCGACCGAGATCTATCGTCATGCGCCGAGACGGGTCGGACGTGCGTAGAATCACTCGCGAAGGAGCCACAGCCGGGGAGTCCGACGTGGTCCCAGGATGGCTCGCGGATCATCTTCTATCAAGCCGCGCTCGAGGAGAACTTCAAGATCGTGGGACCGCAGCCGGTTCACGGCAACATGCAACTGGTTTCGGTGGACTGGCCTCCGGCGAGCTGCGCACGCTCACGGATACACCGGGAGAAAAGTGGTATCCGCGCGCTCTTTCGCAGTCGCAAATTGCCTATATCAGCGGGGGCGCGTCGGGAGGGCTGGAGCGAATTGACGGTCCGGCAGGCGCCAGGGGCGAGTTCAGAAGTCCTAGTTGGTCACCGGACCGGAAGACCATGGTATTTCATCGCGAAGACCGAACACCCTGGCCACCGTTCCAGCCGTGGACCAGCCTCGAGCCTGGCTTCCAGTTGATTCGAACTGGAATCTTCCCCTCGTTTTCGCCGTCCGGCGATCGTCTGGTCTGCAATAGCGCCACCGCGGGGCTGCTTCACAACTCGATTCTCTTGATGAACGCCGACGGCTCGAACAGTTCCGTCCTATTTGACGATCCGCAAAGAAGCGCCTTGGCGCCGGCCTGGTCTCCGCGCGGCGATCAGATTGCATTCGGCCTCGGCGGGTTCTTCCAGATGCTGGTGGGCAACCGCGACCGCGCCGTGCCTCCCGCAACCTCTCAACTGGCGGTCATACAGTCCGACGGTACCGGACTGCGTATGCTGACCATGCCGGAGAGCACGCCGGATTCCCGAGTTGGTCGCCCGACGCAAAGAGAATCGTCTACCGGACCGGCACCAAGGGAAAAGGCCTGCGCATCATCGACGTCGCTACCGGGCAGGTGACGGAGCTTACAGACGGGCAAATACAATGACAACTTTCCCTCATGGTCACCGGTTGATGACCGCATCGCATTCACAAGTGACCGCGATGGTGATTACGAGATCTATGCGATTCGCGCGGATGGAACGGACCTGAAGCGCCTCACCCGGTCTCCCGGCAACGATGCGCACTCAGCTTGGTCGCCCGACGGCAGGTGGATCGCGTTCGCAAGCGCGAGGGCCGGCTTTAAGGACGAGGCGGTGCTGCACCCTCACAACACTCAACCCGATGGCGAGATCTACGTCATGCGAGCGGACGGCTCCGACATTCGGAGGTTGACCGAAAACCAGTTCGAAGATGCAACTCCCGCGTGGAGGCGATCCAGTGTGGTTAAGTAAATCGTCGTGTCGTCACTGCGGCGCGGAAATGGTTCGACCCAGCGTTATCTCTTGGCGTGAGTTGACTTGATCGAACACGTCAGCGTACGCGGCACGAGCGGCTCACTGGAAACGCCCAATCTATGAAAATGTGTCGCGCACCGATAACTCCTCCCTGACGGCGTAGCGTTTACCGGAGAGGGCAAACTAGTTCGAAAGGCAACTGGCTACGAACAGGAAAAGCTGAAGCCGCGCTATCCCACATCGGGTTCGCGGGCTGCGCGAGCCGAGCTTCCGGCGCCCATTGGAGCGTATCGGTGACCCACAGATTTCTCCGACGAGGCAAATGTTTGTGGTGGTCTGGGCGCGCGCAATACCCTGTTTCTCTCCATTGCGGAGAGCGGAGGATCGAAGGTAACCAGTTCCTTCCCGATATAGATGCGAAGATCACCCGTGCCGCCGCCCAATGGCCTTGCCAACTCAACGAATCGGCTAACTGCACATCCGTCGCTCCACTGGCACCATATTTTGGCTCTCTTGCCAGCGGTGCCCACATTGAAATCATGGCCTCGGCCAAGCTGGGTTCGTTTCATCGTGCGGTCATAGAAATCAACAGGGAAGTCATCAGGTGGGAGATTCACTCGGCTCATAGCCCACAATGGTACCCCACCGCTGGAGCGATACAAATGAAGGCCAAGCAGCCGCCACGCTTCTTCATGTCGCCCTCAAACAACTCCTATACCGCTGTGCCAACCATCGGCCATGTAACGCTGACATTTCTTGTATAGGTAGGAACGAGTTCCTGGAGCCTGGTCCTCATGGAACGCGCGAGCGGCAGCGGGACTACCGGCTTTCACGCCGCCATATACCATTGAGTGGTCGATCAGTTGGGCTCGGTCACGGTGAGCACTTGATCCGCGCGAACATCCTGCAAGGTCTGTAGCGACTCCGCTGGGCCAGCGGATTTCGATTTTCGGGATCTGTGTGGTGCTGCCCAGCCCAAAATGCACGCCACCGGCGCTTGACGAAGCGTAGCCCACGGCCGTGGTCATCTCGGCGTATTGATCGCCGATGCGGATTTTGGCGCCGATGCCGTCGCGATTGCTCTTCGTGCCGCGCAGCCGGAGAACGATCCAGTGCCGCGGCTCCGGGCTCACGTTTTGCCAGAGCTCCGCGGGCGCGCCGAGGGAGGACACCACCGCATCCACGCGGCCATCGCCATCGAAATCCGCGAACGCGGCGCCGCGGTGCGCCTTCACGGCAGCGTGAGGCCGGCTTCGGCGCACACGTCCTGGAAGACGCCCGCGCGTTGGCGAACACGCTGTTGGCTTCGCGGTACACCGCCGCTTCGAACAGCTCGACGCGGTCGTTCACGTGAGCGTTGGCGGTGAACAGATCCTTCCAGCCGTCGTTGTTGAAATCGAACAGGCCGAGCTCCCCAGCCGCTGTGCTGCAGGGTGAGCGGACCGCATGCGCGAGTGCAGGGTGGCGTCGTGAAGCTGCCTTTGCCGGCGTTGCGGAACAGCGGGATAGGTTTCTCCGGCGAGCGCGGTGAAGAAGAGGTCGGGGAGGCCGTCGTTATCGTAGTCCTTGAACTCGGCGCCCATGCGGCGACCGGCTTGCCGTCGTCGCGCAGGGCGGCGCCGGCCAGCGAGCGCGACCTCTTCGAACGTGCCGTTGCCGAGATTGTGGAAGAGGAAGTTCGGCATGTTGTCGTTGGTGACGAAGACGTCGGGCCAGCCGTCGCCGTCGTAGTCGGCGAAGGCGACGCTCATGCCGCGGCCCGGAAACTTTGCCGATGCCGCGCCTTGGCGGTGACGTCTTCGAACGTGCCGTCGCCGCGATTGCGGTAGAGCGAACTGGCGAGGCCGGTGAAGTATTTCGGGTGGCAGTAGATGCGGATGCCGCGGGCGGCGTCGCCGCAGTAGCGGTCGTCGGCGGTGGACCATTTGGCGTAGTGGACGACCCAGAGATCGAGCTTGCCGTCGCGGTCGTAATCGAACCAGCCGGCGGCCACGGCCCACTCGCCGCTGTGGATGCCCGCCTTCGCGGTGACGTCCTCGAACTTGCCGTTGCCGCAGGTTGCGGTAGAGCAGGTTGCGATTGACTCCGGCGACGAAGAGGTCGGGGTGGCCGTCGTTATCGAAATCGCCGACGGCGGCGCCCATCGAGTAGCCGGCTCCCGGCGACGCCGGCCTGCTCGGTGACATCGCGGAATTTCCAATTGCCTTCGTTGCGATAGAGGCGGTTCCAATATTTGGGAGAGGACTTCTCGAGCGAAGGAATGTCCGCGCCGTTGGTGAAGTAGATGTCGGGCCTGCCGTCGCCATCGTAATCGAAGACCGCGATGCCGCCGGGCATGGTCTCGATCATGTGTTTGCGATCGGTGGGATGGTTCTCCAGGACGAAGGAGATCCCGGCTGCGGCGGCGACGTCGCGGAAACGGATGGGAGGCACGGCGTACGGCCCAAACGCATGACGGCCCAGATAAACACAGATACACGCAGCCACAGACAGATAGCCCCCATCTGCGTTATCTGTGTTCATCTGTGCCGAGTCACTCACGCGGCGGGCCGATCTGGGCCTCGCGCGCCACTTCTTCCTTCTCCTGCTCGGTCTTCTTGAGGATCTCCTGGTATTTTGCCATGGCGCCGGCGGCTTTCTCGCGTCTGGCCGAGGGCCTGGTAGGCGCGGGCCAGCTGGTAGTACAGGCTGCCGTCGTCGTCCAGTTCGAGCGCCTTCTCGAGGTGCGGGACGGCCTCGGCGTGATTGCCCAAGCGTGAGAGCGCCAGGCCCAGCGACGCGTCCGCCGCCAGCAAGCTTCGGGATCGGAGGCGAGCGCGGCCTTGAGATAGGGCCAGCGCCTGATCCGGCTGCTCCAGTCGCAGCAGGCTGTCGCCCGCGATGAAGTTCAGTTCGGGCGACCGCGGGTCGCTCTTCAACAGCGACTGGGCTTCGGCCAGCGCCGCCTGGTAGTCCTGCGCCATGAATAACGACGCCGCCAGTTCGCGACGGAGCCGGGGGTTGCCGGGCACCAGAGCGAGCGCCTCGCGCCACTCGCGCGCCGATTCCAGGTGCTTGCCCTGACTGCGCGCGATCTCGGCGCGAAGCTGATGCAGTTCCACCGAGGGCGGCAGTTGGCCGAGACGGAAGAGCGCCTGCATGGCAAGCTCGTTGGCGGCCTTGGCCCGCCAATAGAGGGCTTCCGGAGACCAGGCGCCGCGGTGCGGCTGGGTGAGAATCTGCAGGTCGTGACCGCCGGCGAACTGGCACTCCGCGGGATGGGCTGTGCAGTCGGCCGGGGGCAGGGCGCGCTCCTTCGCGTCCTCCTCGGCGGCCCAATCGGCATGCCCGGTCTTGCGATACACATCGGCCAGCGCGGCGTGGATGCCGTGCAGGTTCGGCAACTGTTTGGCGGCTTCGTTGTAGAAGAAGAACCCGCTGCGGAACTGGCGGCGCTGCACGCGGGTCTCGGCCACCAGCGCAGAGACGTAAGGCGAAGTGGCGGCGGCCTTCTGCAGTTGGTCGAAGGCGGACGCGGCCGTGGCCTGATAGGTCATGCCCAGGCCGTACCAGGCGCGCGGATCCTCGGGACGGCATCGGTCAGCTTGCGGTATTCCACGCCGGCTTCGTCCAGGCGCCTGGCTTCGAGGAGTGCGCTGGCGAGCAGGCCGCGCGTCTCCGTGGTCGGCGGGTTGTGCGGTGACGGCTTTACGCAGGGGAGCGATGGCTTCGGCGGGCTGATTCAGCGCCAGGTGCGCCGAGCCGAGGGAGATCAGGGCGGGCAAAGGAATCGGGCTGCGCTTTGAGTACGGCTTCAAGGGTGGGGATGGCCTCGTGTTCGTGTCCGGCCATATGCAGCGCCAGCGCCAGATTGAGCAGCAGGCCCGGATTCCCGGGCATCCGCCTTTACCATTTGCCGGTAGATGGGGATGGCCTCCTCATAGCGGCTGGAGGCCATCAATTGCCGGGCTTGCGCAAACTTCGCGGCCAGATCCTCGGACTGGCCCGGAGAGCAGATGCGCCGCAAAGAGAAAAGGGCGGGCAGCATCGCTGCCCGCCCTGGAGACGAATTACCACTCTGCTAGCCTACCACTCGCATACGCAATCCGAAGCGAATGTTGCGCTCACCCGATGCGCTGGTGATCTGCATGAAGGTTCCCGATGTCACGCTGGTGCTTACCCCGCCGAAGTGCGACGAGTTCGCGAGGTTGAAGAATTGCGCCCGGAACTGCAGTTTGAGCCTCTCCTTGAGTCTGGAAGTAGCGCGTGACGTCCAGATCGGTATTGAAGACTCCCGGGTTGCGCAGGATATTGCGCCCGCTGGTGCCGAAGCGAACTCCGGTCACAGCGGCAAAGGCGGTCGGGTCGTAGTAGAGTTGGCCCGGCCCGGCATTGCCGAGGCGGTTGACCGTCGGAGTTGACCTGGTCGGCGGTTTGGGTGTTGTTCGGTGCGTTGAGCGAGGAACCCGGCGCACCCACCGTGAACGGCGTGCCGGTAAGGCCGACATGATGCCGTTCACCTGCCAGCCACCGAGGACCCAGGCAGCGGGGCCAGACTTGGCCAGCGACTTGCCTTTGCCGAAGGGCATTTCGTAGAGCCAGCCCATCTGCAAGTTGTGCGTGCGATCGAAGCCGGCGACGGCGCGGTTGCGCTGGAACACCGGAGCCCAGTTCCAGCCTACCGAGGCCCAGCCGTCGTCATCGGTGTAGTCGATCGCCTTGGCGTAGGTGTAGGCGCCCTTCAACATCAGGCCCTTGGCGAAGGAGCGGTTCACGGCGATCTGCAGCGAATGGTAGTTCGAACTCAGGTAGCCATCCCACATGTTGGTGGGAATGGTGCGGCCGAACTGAGCGGCAAACGGCAGACCGGCGGTTCCGGATCCCGGGGAGCCCGCATTGATGTCGTAGTCGGCCAGCAGGTGCACGGAGTGCGATCCCACATAGCCAATGGAGGTCACGATGTTCTGGGGCAGTTTCCGTTCCAGCGTGAAGTTCCAGCTCTGCACGTATCCGCGATGAATGAATCCCCACGGGACTGCGTTCGGACACGTCCTTGGGCAGCGAGACGACGCCCGAAGTCAGGTCCGGACCTACGGGATTCGGGACACCGTTGCTTAAATGTGGTGGCCCAGCCGAAGCCGCTCGCCGTGTTAGCGCGCATTGATCACCAGCGGATACCATCCGCGCAAGGGGCGCGAGAACGGGATCGGGATCGAAGTTCAGGCCATAGCCGGCGCGGATCACGGTGTTGTCATCCACGCGATAGGCCAGGCCGACGCGCGGAGCGAACAGCTTCTTGCTGACGCTGATGCCCGGCGTTTTCCGGCGTGTTGCCGCGGCCGCCCAGGGCAACCTGGTTGGTGTACGGATTCAACTGTTCGATGCCATAGCCGGCGCGCGTCATCAGCGGGTAGTACTCGTAGCGCAGGCCGATGTTGACGGTCAGCTTGCGGCTCACCTGCCAGCGGTCGCGCACATACCAGCCGAACTGCCATTCGCGTCCGGTGGCCAGAATGTTCTGCAGGCTCTTCTCGGCATCGTCGGACAGACCCAGCAGGAAAGCCGCGTAGGCGTTGTACTGGTTCTGGGCCGCTCCGCCGCTCAAGGCGGTTTCCTGGCCGTTGAAGCCGAGGCCGCCGCGCGGTCCGAAGTTGCCGATCTCGGGCTGCCAGTGATTCAGGTGATGGCGAACCACGTCGAAGCCGGCGCGAATTTCGTGCGCGCCTTTGGTCCAGGTGAGGTTGTCGCTGTGCGTGAAGCTCTCTTCCACATGCGAGCCAGCGGCATCCAGTTCGGCACGCCGAAGCCGGTGTAGCCGGAGATGCTGATGTTGATAAAACCGCTCTGCAGGGGGTCCGGTCCATTGGCATTGGGAATTCCGAACTGCTGTCCGTAGTTCGTCCCGTAGTCGTTGGGTTTCAGGTGCTGGCCCTGGCGCTCGTAGCCGAGCACGCCATCGAGCAGAAGGTTCGTGCCCAACGTGCGCGACTGGCCGATGGTGGCCACCTGGATGAGCGTATCGCCGAGTCCGGGATCGGAACCGGGCAGGCCGGGACCTCCCGCAATGCCGAATACGGCGGTGCCGCCCGATTTCGCCCACATGCGTCCGTATTTGCCCCAGATCTGTTGCTTGTCGCTGGCGGTGTAATTCACCTTGGCATCAAGGTAGTTGCGGCTCAGGATCGGTCCGCCGGACGCGAAATAGTCGTTCGCGAACGGGGTTCGGCCCGGCATAGTTGGGCGCTGGATAGTAGCTCTGGATCTTCTGTGCGATGGATCGATGCGGTTGGAGGGAATAATGTTGCCGGCAAACGGGGTGCGGCCCGTGCCGTCGGGGTTGCCCGTGTTGGGATCGTAGATCACCGTCGGAACAGCGCTGAAATTGCCGGTCTTGAAGGCGTCGGTCGGTACCGTGTAGAAGCCGGGCGACGGCCTGGCGTTGCCGCGTACCGTCGTAGCTCAGGAAGTAGAACAGCTTGTTCTTCATGATGGGGCCGCCGATGGTGCGCGCCGAAATTGTTGTAGATGTTCAGCGGCTTATCGGTATTGGCGGCCTGGAAAAAGGCGCGCGAGTTGAAGTGCTGGTTGTTGTTGAACTCAAACGCACTGCCGTGGATCTGGTTGGTGCCGGACTTGGTCACCAGGGTGATGGCCGACGAACCCGCCATGCCCTGTTCGGCGTCCGCCGAACCGGTGGTCATGTTGACCACCTCCACATTCTCTTCCGGGGTCACGTATCCCACGTGATGAGGCAGCCATACGTTCACGCTGGTGGCGCCGTCGATTCGCGTAATGTTGGTCTGCGCATTGCCGCCGTTGATGTGCGTGTTGAGCGCGCGGCCGGGAGTATCCGTGATCGAGTTCTGGAGGGCCGCCGGCAACGCACCGGGCACCAGGTTGATCAGCGTCTGATAGTTGCGGTATCCGCCGATCGGCAGGCTGGTGATGGCGTGGCTGTTGATCTCGGTAGTGCGTGTCCGCCTTCTCGGTTTGCAGCGCGACCGCCGTGCCCTCTACCGTTACCTGATCGGCGATCTGGCCGACTTCGAGTTTGGAGTCGATGCGGTGAATCGTGTTCGGCGTGACGTCCAACTCCTGGGCCACGAAAGCCCGGAAGCCCGTGGCGCTGACCGTTACGTCATAGGTGCCCGGCAGGCACGTTGACGAAGGAATAGCGTCCGCCGTCATCGGTCTTGTCGGTCCGGTTGACGCCGATCTGTTTGCTGGTCAACGTTACGGTGGCGCCTGGAATCACGGCGCCGGAAGGATCGGTTACCGTCCCGACCACAGATCCGTACAGCACCTGTGCGGCGACCGGACGTGTACTGACTGTAAAGAGCAGCGCAAGCAGCAGAAGCCCCAGTAACCCACGGGCAACGATGGGACGTGCACATTTCACGTTCATTAACCCCCTCCTCTTTTGGACACAGTTGTTAAGCTGGCCGTATTAAACCAATGGTAAAAGACTGTAAAGGTTTCGCCGGAGAAAGTCAAGCTTTGCACGGGGATCTACCAGCGCTCCGGCACTGATAGACTGGATTCGCCGCTATGAAACTCCAGAGCCACACCATCACCCAGGGACGAGACCGCGCTCCGGCGCGCGCCATGTTGAAGGCCATCGGGTTCACCGACGAAGATCTGGCCAAGCCGATCATCGGCGTCGCCAACACCTGGATCGAGACCATGCCCTGCAATTACAATCTGCGGGAACTCGCCGTGAAGGTGAAGGAAGGCATCCGCGCCGCCGGCGGAACGCCGATGGAGTTCAACACCATCGCCATCTCCGACGGCGTCACCATGGGCACCGAGGGCATGAAGGCGTCGCTGGTCAGCCGCGAAGTGATCGCCGATTCGATCGAGCTGATGGTGCGCGGCCACATGTTCGACGGCATCGTGGCGCTGGTGGCCTGCGATAAGACCATCCCCGGCGCGGCCATGGCGCTGCTGCGGCTCAACGTCCCGGGCGTGGTCCTCTACGGCGGCACCATCATGCCGGGCAAATTCAAGGGCTGCGACATCACCATTCAGGACGTCTTCGAAGCCGTCGGCGCCAACGCGCGCGGCAAGCTGAGCGACGCCGAACTGCTGGATATCGAGGACCACGCCTGCCCGGGCGCGGGCGCCTGCGGCGGCCAGTTCACCGCCAACACCATGGCCACCGTGATGGAACTGATCGGCCTCTCGCCCATGGGCACGGCGGCCGTCCCGCAGGTGGACAAGCGCAAGGACGACGTGGCCTTCGGCTGCGGCGAAGTCATCATGAACGCGGTGCGCAAGAACATTCTGCCGCGCGACATCTGCACCCGCACGGCGTTCGACAACGCGATCGCGGGCGTGGCCGGGACGGCCGGCTCCACCAACGCCGTGCTGCATCTGCTGGCCATGGCGCGCGAGGCCGAAGTGCCGCTTTCGATCGACGATTTCGAACCGGTTCTGGCGCGCACGCCCGGTCTTCGTCGATATCAAGCCGGGCGGCAAGTTCATGGCCGCCGACGTGGATAAGGCCGGCGGCATCGGGGTGATCGCGCAGCGCCTGCTGGAAGGCAAGCTACGTGGATGGCTCGGCGCTGACCGTCACCGGGCGCACGTTCGCCGAAGAGGCCGCGGACGCGAAGGAGACCGCCGGCCAGGAGGTGATCCGCCCGCTCAGTCAGACGCTCAAGCCGCGCGGCGGCATCGCCATTCTGCGCGGATCGCTGGCGCCGGAAGGCTGCGTCATCAAGCTGGCGGGGCACGACAAGAAGGTTCACCATGGGCCGGCGCGCGTCTTCGACCGCGAAGAGGACGCCATGGCGGCCGTGCTGGAAGGCAAGATCCAGGCCAACGACGTGGTGGTGATCCGCTACGAAGGTCCGCGCGGCGGACCCGGCATGCGCGAAATGCTCGGGCGTGACCGGCGCGCTGGTGGGCGCCGGGCTGAGCGATAGCGTCGCGCTGTTGACCGACGGCCGTTTCAGCGGCGCCACCCACGGCTTCATGGTCGCCCACGTGGCGCCGGAGGCGTTCAACGGCGGCCCCATCGCGGTGGTGGCCGAAGGCGACACAATCACGGTGGACGCCGAGCGCGGCGTGCTGGATCTCGAGATTCCGGCGGCAGAGATTTCGCGGAGGCTGGCGGAGTGGAAGGCGCGCGAACCGCGCTATAAGGCTGGCGTGTTCGCCAAGTACTGCAAACTGGTCTCCAGCGCCAGCGAAGGCGCCGTCACGCGGGCATGAAAAAGACGGGAAAGATGGAGCGGGAGACCGGGATCGAACCGGCGACCAACAGCTTGGAAGGCTGAGACTCTACCACTGAGTTACTCCCGCTTGGTCTTTCCCATTCTACCAATGCTTGCAGGCGCGCGCGCAATCCCCTTACATTCGATGAAGGGAAATAACGCAACCTATGACCGATTATCCCGTGATCAACGGCTTGATTTTCTGCGGCCTCGGCATCATTGTCTTCATCATCGCCTTCTCGCTGGTGCTCAAGCTGGCGCCGCTGGACCTCTGGAAGCAGATCGGCGAGGAGCGCAATATTGCCGCCGGCGATTCTGGCGGGGGCGGTGGCGTTGGGGATTTGCTGGATCATTGCGGCCACGATGCACTGAGAGGGACGGTAGCCGTCGATGGTGAAGCCCCAGCGAGCTCATTTCGGTAACCAGCCCCGGGGCTCGCGCGTTTACACTGTAGATAGCTATGAAAATCAGGGGTTGTTCGCTCGCAGTGTGCCTGGGCCTGGTCTGCCTTTCCGCCGCCCACGGCCAGCAGTACACCATTCAGACTCTGGCCGGCAACGGCAGCGCCGGCTTTGTGGGAGACGGCGGCGATCCGGCTGCCGTCGCAGTTGAACTCGCCCGGTGCCGTGGCGCTGGATTCCAAGGGCAACATCTACATTGCCGACACGGGCAATCAGCGGATCCGTAAGATTTCCGTTTCGGCGGCACGATCACCACCATCGCCGGCACGCGGCACGATCGGCTATTCCGGGGACGGGGCCGCCGCCACCGCCGCCACGCTCAATGCGCCGAGCGGGCTGGCCTTCGATTCCTCGGACAACCTTTACATTGCCGATACGGCGAACAACGTGATCCGCAAGATCACGGGCACCACAG
This sequence comes from uncultured Solibacteraceae bacterium, assembly GCA_963792055.1. Lineage (GTDB taxonomy): Bacteria > Acidobacteriota > Terriglobia > Bryobacterales > Bryobacteraceae > Solibacter. The sequence goes on from CAWBUV010000006.1 coordinate 288,130, forward strand.
TTACCACGGTTGCCGGCGACAACGGGGTTGGTCCCGGCTACGGCGGCGACGGGGGAGCGGCGACCTCCGCGAATCTCAACGGTCCGACCGCTGTCGCTCTGGATGCGCAGGGCAACCTCTACATCGCGGACACCGGAAACAGCCTGATCCGCAAGGTGGACGTACAAGACGAATATCATCACGACCTATGTGGGTGGCACCGGCGGCACTCTCGGCACTGCCGGCAAATTGAGCGCTCCCAACGGGCTGTGGTTCGATCCGAGCGGCGCGCTTTATATCGCCGATTCCGACAACGCAGCGCATAGCCCGATACGTCGCTCCCGCGGGCTTCAGCAATTTTGCCGGCGTCCGGACGGCGCAGGCTTCTCCGGCGATGGCGGCCCGGCGACCAGTGCGAATTGAATAAGCCGGTGGGCATCAGCATCGACGCCGCCGGAAACATCTACATCGCCGACACCAACAACAGCCGGATCCGCAAGGTTCTGGCGGACGGCACGATCACCACCATCGCCGGCAAGGGCGGAGCCGCCTACAGCGGCGATGGCGGAAGCGCCACCGCCGCCTCGCTGAGTTTCCCGCGCAGCATCGCGGTCAGCTCCAACGGCAAGGTCTACATCGCCGACACCGGCAATCACGTGATTCGCACGCTGACGCCGGCATTTCCCGACAATCAGCGACAACGGCGTGACGAATGCCGCAAGCTTCGCGCACGCGCATTTCGCCGGGCGCGCTGGCCAGCATCTTCGGGACCGGATTCGGCACCGCGACTTTCCTGGCCGACGACGGGTTCAATTGGCCCACCACCACGACTAAGTCCGTCAGCGTGAAAGTGAATGGCGTGGCGGCGCCGCTCTACTATGTTTCGCCGGGCCAGATCAATTTCCAGGTGCCGTGGGCGACGCCCACGTCGGGTACCGTGAACGTCGCCGTGTTGGTTAACGGCGGCAGCAGCAATACCGCCGCAGTGGCGGTGGGAACCGCGGCGCCCGGGCCTGTTCAACTGCGAGCGGCGCGGCGATCGTGCAGAATACGCCGGACTACTCGTTGAACGGCACTTCGAATCCGGCGCCCGCCGGCAGCACGATTGTCGCCTACCTGACCGGTACCGGTCCGGTTTCGCCGGCGGCCAAGGACGGCGTTCCCACCGGGACAACGGTGCTGACCAATGCGACATCGGCGGTCACGGCCAAGATCGGCGACGCCGACGCGACGGTCTCTTTCACCGGCCTCACGCCCGGCTTCATCGGGCTGGCGCAGATGAACATCGTGGTGCCCCGACGCTCGCGCCCGGAGTTTATCCGCTGGTCGTTACGATTGACGGGCAGACCTCCAACTCGGCTACGATCGCCGTTAAATGAAGACAGCGCTGCGGCTGGGTGCTGCCCGCCTGTGCTACGCTCGAAAAATATGCTGTTTGAAGCCGATAAGGTCATGTTCGAAATTTATCGGGAGACCGAGTACACCGGGAAGTACAGGGTCTGCTATTTCACCGAACTACAGGACCACAACAAAGAGAGCGAGATCAATCACGCGCTCGCCGGAGAGCATTTTTTCGACGGCTTCATCAAGAATTTCCGCAAGGACGAAGCCAAGGAGATCATCGCCTCCCTGCTGGGGCGCCTGAACAACGGCGAACAGGTGGATGCCCAGGAAGTCGAGCGCGCGCTCGGCGACCACATGGCGTAGGGCATTGCTTGCGCATCACGCGTTATCCCAACATCAGCGAGGCGCAGTTTTTCGGCTGTGTCTCCGCGTTCGTCGATTCCCTTTCCGGCGAACTGAATGCCGCCACGATGTCGCTGCGGCGCCTGGCGGGGAGCCGGAAGGGGTCGGCGTTCGCCTATGAAATGACGTTCGACACGCACCGCTACGGCGCGTTGATCGTGCTGGACCGATGGTCCACGCTGGTGGGCGGCGTTCGGGCCGCACCTGGCGATTGGACGGCGTCCCGGACATCATCGGGCGCGCGGCGGAGCGGGTACGCGCCGCGGAGGAGATCCTGGGGCGAGCCAACATGCTGGTGGATGCCGCGCCGGCGTACGGCGAGGACGTGGTGAAGCGTGCGCCATGGCGTTCCAGGCGGTGGACGGTATCTTCGCGGAAGAGCGTGCCGAGGCGGAGCAATCGGGCAAACTCGGACCGATGCTGCCGGAGGAATACCGGGATGCGCGCCGCATCTTTCTGGAAGATCTGGCCGCGCGGTAAGGCCTCCGCTATTTCGCCCGCGACTTCGCCCGGCTTTTTGGCCTTCGTCTCCAGCAGGATCGGCGTACCGATGAAGCCGAACTTCTTGCGCATCTGATTGATCAGATAGCGCTCGTGCGAAAAATGCAGTGCCGGGCCCTTGTCGGTGAACACGGCGAACGACGGCGGGCGGATGGAGTGCTGGGTGATGTAGTAGATCTTGCGCTCTTCGAAATGCAGGTTCTCCACGAAGCGGTTGAGTTCGCCGGTGGTGATGCGCCGCGAAGCCGAGTCGTAAACCTCGCGAATGAGCTTGAACAGCTTGCTCACGCCTGCGCCGGTCTCGGCCGAAAGAAACACGATGGGCGCGTAGTCCAGGAACTTGAACTGGTCGCGGATCTGCTGTTCGAACTCGTTCTTCTTCTGCCCGGACTGGCCCTTCATCTCGTCCCACTTATTGACGCAGACGATGAGCGCGCGGCCGCCTTCGTGGGCGTAGCCGGCGATGGTGGTGTCGAGCGCCACCACGCCTTCGGTGGCGTCCAGCATGAGCAGCACCACGTGGGCCATGCGTATGTGGCGGCGCGCCATGACGACGCTCAACTTCTCCGCCATGTCGCTTCGTCTTGCCCTTGCGGCGGATGCCCGCCGTGTCGATGAAGATATACTCCGTGCCCTGGTGGATGACGGCCTGGTCCACCGAATCGCGGGTGGTGCCGGCGACCGGCGAGACGATGGCCCGCTCCTTCACCGGTGAGGGCGTTGAGCAGCGTCGATTTGCCCACGTTGGGCCGGCCGATGATGGCCACCTTGATGCCCGCGCGGGGCTGGCGGTTCTTCTGCCGCCGCATCGCCGCGAGCGAAAGTCTCGGTCACGTGGTCGAGCAGGGCGTCCACGCCGATGCCATGCTCCGCCGAGACGGGAAACACGTCGCCAATGCCGAGGCCGAAGAACTCGTTGGTCAGCCCGTCGCGAACCTGGGAGTCGATCTTGTTGACCGCCAGCGATACGGGTTTGCCCAGGCGCTTGAGCATCTGGGAGAGGTCGCGGTCGCTGCCGGTGATTTCGGCGCGGCCATCCACCAGGAAGATGATGTGGGCGGCGTCTTTCAGGGCGAATTCGGCCTGGCGCAGGATCTGGGCGGGGATGTATTCCTGGTCGTGCACGACGATGCCGCCGGTGTCGATCAGTTCGAAGCGCCGGCCGTCGTGTTCGGCAGTCCCATGTATACGGTCGCGCGTAATGCCGGGTTCGTCCCCGACGATGGAGCGCCGCTGTCCTGTAATCCGATTGAAAAGAGTGGACTTTCCTACGTTGGGCCTGCCCACGATGACTACCGTGGGGAGAGTGGACATGATCTTTCATGATAGCAGGCGCGGTACACCCGTAAATTTGGCGTTCCCACCGGACCCCGTGAGATCATGATAAAAATGACGCCGTGCGTCTCTTGCGGTTCGGAAGTTCCCGAGACCAGCCGCTTTTGTCCTCAATGCGGCGGCCCACTGGCTCAGGCAGTGACTTTTGCGACCCGAACGCTGGCCACGCCTGCCGCCTCGACTGGAACCGCATCACAGCCCGCTACGGCGAACAGCAGCCCGCACGGGCGGTTCGTACCGGGAACTCTGATCAGCGGCCGCTACCGGATCGTTTCGATACTCGGGAAGGGCGGCATGGGGGAGGTCTACCGTGCGGACGATCTCACCCTGGGTCAATCGGTCGCCCTCAAATTTCTGCCCATGTCGCTGTCCGGCGATCCCGATGCGGTGAACCGATTCCGGAATGAAGTCCGCGTGGCGCGCCTCGTGTCTCATCCCAACGTCTGCCGGGTTCACGACCTGGGCGAGGTGCAGGGCCAATTCTTCCTCTCGATGGAATATATCGATGGGGAGGACCTGGCCTCACTGCTGCGGCGCATCGGACGGCTAACGGATGACAAGGCGCTGGAGATCGCCCGCAAACTGTGTGCCGGGCTTGCGGCGGCCCACGAAAAAGGCATTCTCCATCGCGACCTGAAACCGGGAAACGTGATGCTCGATGCGCGCGGCCAGGTGCTGCTGACGGATTTCGGGCTGTCCGGAATCGCCGAGGAATCTCGGTGACGTTCGCAGCGGCACACCGGCGTATATGGCGCCCGAACAGCTTGCCGGCAAGGAAGTGACGGTTCGCAGCGACATCTACGCACTGGGCTTGCTGCTGTACGAGGTGTTCACGGGAAAGCGTCCGTTCGAGGGAAACTCGCTGGCCGAATTGATGGCCGCGCAGCAGGCCAATACACCCATCAGCCTGACGAGCGTTGCGCGCGATCTGGACCCGGCGGTGGAGCGCATCATCACGCGCTGCCTGGACCCCGACCCATCGCGCCGGCCGCGCTCGGCACTGGCAGTCTCCGCGGCACTGCCGGGCAGCGATCCGCTGGCGGCCGCACTGGCTGCTGGAGAGACACCGTCGCCCGAGATTGTCGCGGCGGCCGGCGAAGATGCCGGGCTGAAGCTCGCGGTGGCGATTCCGCTGGCGGCGGCCGTGCTGATCGCGATTTTTGTGCACGGTTGGGTGAGCGCCCGGCAGAGCATGCTGGAACGCGTAAAGCCCGGTATGTCTCCCGAAGTGCTGCGGTACCACGCGAAGCAGATTATCCGCGCCGCCGGGTACGGCGAGCGTACCGATTGGGAGCAGGGCTTTCTGTGGGACCGCGCCTACGCAGGGTGGGCAGAGAAACACGACAAATCCGTCAAGTGGTTCGAAGTGGCGCGGGGCCGTGCACCGGTGCTGCGCTACTGGTATCGCGAGAGCGACGAATCGCTCTCCGGAATATCGTTTCACGATGACCTGCTGACCTTGGGACTGACGACGCCTGACGATCCGCCCGAGATCACCTCCGGCATGATCTACGTTAATTTGGACCCGCAGGGACACCTGATCGAGTTTCGTGCGATGCCGGCCCAGAAGATGGACGCCCCCGCTGTAACGGCAAAGGTCGATTGGGCGCCGCTGTTTCGAGCCGCCGATATCGATCCGGCGGCGTTGAAGCCCGACGCGCCGCTATGGAATTTTCTGGAGGCCGCGGATACGCGTGTGGCGTGGACGGGAAACTGGCCTGGATCCGACCGCCCCCTGCGAATCGAGGCCGCGGCGCTGGGTGGCAAACCGGTCGTGTTCATGCTCTCCGGCCCGTGGGCTAAGGCAGGCGCATGCCCTCCACGGGCGGCGGGACGGATGTGAAGCTTTTGGTGTTGATCATCATTGCGCTGACTGTGCTTGGGGCATCGGTCTGGTTCGCCTACGAGAATCTGCAGCAGGGACGCGGCGACCGGCGCGGCGCGCTGCGGCTCGCGGTCTTTATGTTCTGCGCGCTGATGACGCTTTGGCTGACGCGCATGCACTACAGCAACACCAGCGGCCTGTTGGGATACTTCCTGTTGGAGGTGGCGACTGCCACGTTCTTCGCCACGCTGGTGTGGACGGTGTACCTGGCGCTGGAGCCCTTTGTCCGTCGCTACTGGCCGCAGACCCTGATTTCGTCGACGCGCATCCTGAGCGGGCGCCTGCGGGATGGCGCTGTGGGACGCGATGTATTGGTAGGATCCGCCGTGGCGTGCTTCTGGCGAATCATGTTCGATGTGCACCAGCTATTCGGACCAGCGAACCAGACGCCCAACATGCCGTCGGAGGATCTGATCTTGAGCGCCCGAGGCGCTCTGCGCGAGGTGCTGGAGAACGTACCGCATGCGGTTCGGGACACGCTTGTATTCTTCTTCGCGATTTTTCTATTGCGCATTCTGCTTCGCAAGGAATGGCTTGGGGCGCTGGCCTTCACTTTGCTGTTCGTGGGAGTCGCGATTTCGTCCGGAGCCTCAAAGACGGACCTTTTCTTCACGGCGATTATCTATGGAAGTTTCGCGTTTGTGACCGTGCGTTTCGGCCTGCTGGCGCTGGCGTCCCTGATTCTGATGGATGGAACTCTCGGGGATATGCCAGCGACCTTCGACACAGGAGTATGGTATTTCCCATACTTCGTGACTATGCTTCTCAGTACGGCCGCAGTTGTTCTGTGGGCTTTCAAACAATCTACTGCCGGGCGCCTTTCGTTATCACCGCAGAGGCTAATCCATTGAGGGTTGTCAGCAGGGGGTAAATACCCGATGTGATAAAATCAGCAACCATGAAACACCATTTCCCCGGGGGCAAGGGTACCTTGCTGTACTTTTGTCTGCTTCAAGTGAGCGTCTCCGCAGCATTTGCCCAACTACCGTCCTCCAACACCCGATGTCAGGTTTCAACCTCTCCTGTTCCAGTGCGAGCCGAAGGTCTGACCGAGCGTCTGGGCGATATCGTTCTCCAATGTTCCGGCTCTAATCCCGGGACGGTATTCAGCGGCAATTTCGCACTATTCCTCCCGGTCGGCGTAACCAACCGGGTAGACAGCAACAACCAGACTCGCGATGCGGTCCTTTCGGTTGATCTCGGCAGCGGTTTCGTACCCACTGCGATCGCCGGACAGGTTTCAAGCAACAGCATCACGTTTAACGGGATCTCCTATACCACTCCGGCCAGCGGCAATGTCGGTCTCAAAATATCCAACGTGCGCGCAGCCATGAACCAGCTTGGTCTGACGTCCGCGGTCCCAGCCCAGATTACGGGCTCGCTCTCTTCGAGCCTGCCGGTAGATCAATCGCAACTGGTCCTGGCCTATTCGCAGGCGGGTATGCTCGCCTCCACGTCCGATGCGGGGATTTCGTGTTACGGATCGCCGATCCCCGATACGTTCGATCTTGCCAGTCTGTTTGCCGCAGGCACGGCATTCTCGTCCACACGCGTCACTGAAGGCTTTGCCTCCTCATTTGAAGCCCGCACTACCGGAACAGATACAGGCACTCGATTCCTGGTGAAATATAGCGGCTTCCCTACCACCACACGCCTCTTCATTCCGGACGTGGTGGCGGGTTCGGACGCCCTGCAACCGACCTCGGGCGGCGATCTGAACATTCCCCAGGCGGCGGGTCAGTACACACCCGGTAGCGGCGCCCTCGTGCTGGTGCGCGTGCCTGGCGCCGATGCCACGGGCGTTGGCGGTTTTGCAGTTGCGGCGCCGCAGGGCTCCGGTCCTGTGACGCTCAATTCGGTGAGTGAAGTCGTCCTCAGCAATGGCGCGGGTTATGCGGTTTACGAAGTTGCCGCGGCTAACCCGAACGTGCTGGAATCGGCGCAGTTCCCGACGTTCATCGCCCTGCCGCGCGTCACCGCACCGGCTATCGCGCAGGAGACGATTGCCCTGGCTCCAGTGTCGTCGGTCACTACCGCTTCTGCCACCGCACCCATCCCACGCTTCGCCGCCGTCACCGTGCAGAACGACTGCAAAGTGCTGGGCGATTGCGTGGCCCCGGTTGTCCTGCCGCCCAAGCTTTTCCTCGAGGCCTCGCCCATCCGCATCAGCGCGATCGGCGGCGGAGGCGCGATGACCAGCGATCCCGGCAGCTTCAAGATTCGCAACACCGGGAACGGCGATATGCCCTGGAGCATCTCGGTCATTTACCAGGGCGGCACCGGCTGGCTGGCCTTCGATCCGGCGTCGGGAACCAACGGAGCTACGGTAAAAGTTACGGCCAACACCAAGACGCTCACGGCCGGAACCTCGCTGGCTACGGTAATCGTCAACGGCGGAGCTGCGGGCAGCCAGAGCATCCCGGTCATCCTCAACGTCACCGCGCCGGCGCCGCCGCCTCCCGTGACGCCCAGCATCATCGTCAGCCAGGTGTGGAACGCGGCTACGCTGCAAGTGGCTCCGCTGGTCGGCGGTTCGCTCACAACTTTGATGGGATCGCACCTCGCCGGCAAAATTGTGTCCGTCACCTTCGACGGCATTCCCGCCACCCTGCTCTACACGTCCGATACGCAGATCAACCTGCAGGTTCCATCCGCCATCGGCTCCAAGAACTCCAGCAGCATGGTGGTGACGGTGGATGGCGTGGCCAGTGCGCCAACGATGGTCCCCGTGGCCGCGGCCTGGCCTGCTGTGTTCGCTCACGGGATCTTCAATCAGGACAACCGGGAAAATGCGCCTTCCGCCGCGACGAAGCCTGGAGACATCCTGCAAATCTTCGCTACCGGGATCCCCAAACTCGCCACGGTTAGCGTTCAGATCGGCGACCACAAGAATCTGGTCCCGGTCTACGCCGATGAGGCCCCCACCGCTCCGGGCGTGCAGCAGGTTAACGTTGCGGTCCCGGCGGGTGTGACTGGCGCTCTGCCGCTCCAGGTGTGCGCCGTTACCGGAGGCCAGCAGTACTGCTCTCCGTCCTACTCGATCGCCGTTCAGTAGTTCGGTGGCACTGGCGGCCAGGGGTCGCAGTCTGAGATCCCTGGTCTGCCACATGCTACATTTTGAAATTGAAACACTACCCCATATTTCTGGATCTCAAAGATCGGCCCGTGCTGGTGGTAGGCGCCGGGAAGGTCGCGCTGCGCAAAACGCGCGGACTGTTGGAAGCAGGTGCGCGCATTACGGTGGTGGCCCCGGAGTGCGAGCCGGAATTCGAAGATCTTCCGGTCCGGCTGGTGCGGCGCCGCTTTCGCGCTTCAGACCTGGCAAACGCCCTGCTGGTGTTCGCCGCCACCGACGACCGGTTGACCAATCATCGCATCGCGATTGCCGCCAAGGGCCGCGGACAGTTTGCCAACATTGCCGATTCGGCGGAGGAGTGCGGCTTCCTGGTGCCTGCGCGGGTACATCGGGGTGAGGTGCAGATCGCAGTCTCGACCGGGGGGAAAGTCCGCGCCTCACCGCGGAGCTACGCAAGAAACTCGAAGAGATCCTATAGACTCGGAATGCTTCCGCCGATCATTCCAGCGGAGAGTGTTCTGGCCGTCAAGCCGGCAGGCCGGGAGGTCTGTCCCACGGTCTTGTTAGAATCAAACCATCCCGATGCCCACTCAGGCCCGCAGCGCTAGCGCCCGTCAATTCTTTGGCCGCGGCGGGACGTTGTCCAAATGGCACCCCAATTACGAGTTCCGCACCGGCCAGGTGGAGATGGCCGAGGCCGTGGAATCCGCGCTGGCCGATAAGCGTCACCTGATCGTGGAGGCCGGCACGGGCACCGGCAAGACGCTCGCCTACCTGGTGCCGGCGCTGCTGTCCGGCAAGCGCATTATCGTCTCCACCGGGACCAAGACCCTGCAGGAGCAGCTCTTTTTCAAGGACGTCCCCTTCCTGCAGCAGCACTTCGCGCGTCCGCTCAAGGTCTGCTACATGAAGGGGCGGAATAACTATGCCTGCCGGCAGAAGATCTACGATGCCGAGAACACGCCGGTGCTCACCGGCCTGGAGGAAGTGGCCGATTTCGAGATCATCCGCGAATGGGAAAAGACCAGCGAGATCGGCGACCGCTCCGAAATCAAGACTCTGCCGGAATCGTCCACGGCCTGGGCCAAAGTGGACGCCCGGAGCGAACTATGCAGCGGCGCAGAAGTGCCCCAACTACGATCGCTGCTTCATCACCCTGATGCACCAGCGCGCGCTGGAAAGCGACATCATCATCGTCAACCACCACCTCTTCTTCGCCGACCTCTCGCTGAAGGACGAGAACTACGAGGGCGGCATCCTGCCCGATTATCACGCGGTGGTGTTCGACGAAGCGCACGAGATCGAGGACGTGGTGGGCCAGTATTTCGGCGTCTCGATCAGCAACTACCGCTTCCAGGATCTGCGCCGCGACCTGGGCGTCGTGAGCCGGATGAAGAAGTTCGGCACGCCGGAACTGGACCGCATCCTGCAGCGGCTGGACGAACTCACCGGGCATTTCTTCGGCCTGTTCGGCGAGGGCGACCGGCGCGTCGCATTCACCGGGCGCGATGCCTTCCGCGAGGACAACGAAGAGATCTATACCGACCTGCTGGCCGCGCTCGAGCTGATCGGCTCGCACCTGAGGCTGCTGCAGAATCCGCCGGAGGAGATCATTCCGCTGTTCCGGCGCACCCAGGAACTGAACGAGGGCCTGCGCTTCCTCATGGAGGAGGACGACGAGAATTTCGTCTACTGGGTGGAGAAGCGCGGCCGCGGCTGCTTCCTGCAGGCCACGCCGATCGACGTGTCCGGCATCGTTTCGAAGAAGCTGTTCCACCAGGTGGATACGGTGGTGCTGACCAGCGCCACGCTGGCCGTGGCCGGCGGGTTCGAGTTCACCGAGAAGCGCCTGGGGCTGGAGAATTCGCGCACCCTGGTGGTGCCCGGCCACTTCGATTACCAGAAGCAGGCGCTGCTCTACGTTCCGCAGCACCTGCCGGAGCCGAAGAATCCGGCTTTCACCAAGATGGCGGCGGAGGAAGTGGTCAAGATTCTGGAACACAGCCGCGGGCGCGCCTTCGTGCTGTTCACCAGCTATCAGCAGATGCGGCTGGTGTACGAAAAGGTGTCCTTCGAAATCGACTATCCCACGCTGATGCAGGGCACGGGGCCGCGCAATGCGCTGCTGGACGAGTTCCGCGCCACGCCGAATTGCGTGCTGTTCGCGACCTCCTCCTTCTGGCAGGGCGTGGACGTGCCGGGCGAACAGTTGAGCTGCGTTATCATAGATAAACTGCCTTTTGCGGTGCCGAACGATCCCGTGGTGAACGCCCGAATCGAGGATATTCGCAAAGCCGGGGGCAATCCGTTCTACGACTACCAGATCCCGCAGGCGGCCATCGCGTTGAAACAGGGATTCGGACGGCTGATTCGCAGCAAGAGCGACCGGGGTGTGCTGGTCCTGCTGGACAACCGGATCACCAAGCAGCGATACGGCCAGGTGTTTTTCGACAGCTTGCCGGATTACGGATTCACCACCGAAGCTGGCAGACGTGGAGAAGTTTTTCAATGTTTGAAGTGACAATCGAAGAGACATTCGCCGCCGGCCACGCCCTGCGCAACTATCGCGGGAAATGCGAGAACGTGCACGGCCACAATTACCGCTGCCAGGTGACCCTGGAGGGCGAGCAGCTGGACTCCATCGGCCTGCTGGTGGATTTTGTGGAAATGAAGCGCGTCGTGCATTCCGTGCTGGACCGGCTGGACCATCAGTGGCTCAACGAGTTTCCGCCGTTCGACGTGCTCAACCCGTCGGCCGAAAACATGGCCAAGTACATTCACGACGAGGTGAAGCAGGGCTTGGGCGTGCGGGAGGGAGTGCGCATCGGCGCAGTCAAGCTGTGGGAGACCGACACGGCAAGCGCCACTTACCGTGAAAGGTAGGCAAGGCGGGGCAGCATGGTGCCCCGCCAACCGTTGTTCGAAGACTCTATTTTCCGTAATACGCAGCGTTTTTCGCCGTGAAGTCCGACCATTTCTCCGGCAGATCGTCCAGAGCGAAGATGGCCGACACGGGGCAGACGGGAACGCAGGCGCCGCAGTCGATGCACTCTACGGGATCGATGTAGAGCAACTCGGCGGTTTCATAGGCGGGCTCGTCCTTCTTCGGATGAATGCAATCGACCGGGACAGGCATCGACGCAGGCGGTATCTTTTGTTCCAATACAAGGTTCAGCGATGACGTAGGCCATTGGCGTTTTTTCCCAGGCACCCATAAATAACACAGCGGACGGGGAAATACAATTCGTCAGTTGCCAATCCGAACTCGCTGCCGCAAACTGGAGCTTATGCCTGCTAAAGTCCGCAAAGCCGTCTTCCCCGCCGCAGGTCTCGGGACGCGCTTTTTGCCCGCCACGAAGGCGCAGCCGAAGGAAATGCTGCCCATCGTCGACAAGCCCATCATTCAGTATGGCGTCGAAGAGGCGATCCATTCCGGCATTCAGAACATCATCATCGTGACCGGCCGGGGAAAGACTGCCATCGAGGACCATTTCGACGTCAGCTTCGAACTGGAATATCTGCTGGAAACGCGCAAGAAGAAGGACCTGCTGGCCATCGTACGCAACATCTCCGACATGATCGATGTCTCCTACGTGCGCCAGAAGGAGGCGCTGGGTCTGGGCCACGCGGTGCTGCGCGCCAAGGAACTGGTAGGCGAGGAGCCCTTCGCCGTCGTGCTGGCCGACGACGTGATCGAGGCCGAAACGCCCTGCCTGCGGCAGTTGCTGGACGTCCATCAGTTTCTTCTGCGCGCCGGTGCTGGCGGTGATGGAAGTGCCGCCGGAGAGCATCTCGTCCTACGGATGTATCGATGCCGAACCGGTGACGCACAACGGCACGGAACGACCGCGTCTACCGGATCCGCGACCTGGTGGAGAAGCCCAAGCCAAACGAGGCGCCGTCGAATCTGGCGATCATCGGACGCTACGTGCTGACACCGGAGATTTTCGATTCGCTGCAGGCGATCGACCCGGGCAGCGGCGGCGAGATCCAACTGACGGACGCGCTGCGCCACCTGCTGCGCAGCCGCCCGATCTACGCCTATCGCTTCGAAGGCACGCGCTACGACGCCGGCGACAAGCTCGGCTTCCTGAAGGCGACCGTGGAGTTCGCGCTGCGGCGCCACGATCTGGGCGGGCCTTTCCGCGAGTACCTGAAGGGCCTGACGCTGTAGACCGTTGGCCTTGCACGAACCTCGTGTTACACTCACTGGCCGAAGGGGGCCCAATCATGATGGCGCCTCAAAGCATTTCCGTTTACCTGAACAACGCGCTGAAGCCGACACCGGAACTGGTGGAACTCGATGGCGAGACCGTCCTCCCCGATGTGATCCGCGACATGCCCGAAGAGGTCACCGGCCACTTCGTCGCCCTGGACCCAATGGCCGCCCATGATATTGAGGCGGCCTGGAAACGCGTCATGATCCTGAACGCGACCCAGGTCCTCTATACCTTCACTTACGACCCTGCAACGGGAACATTTTCGGCCCGCAAGCGCTAGCTTTGACCGGTGTCCCGCGGGACCGAGGGTGCCGTTCAGCGGAAACGCACTTTCACGTCTGGCTTGTTCTCCAAATGGGTGGTATCCACGAAGCGCACGCGCGCCGGAGTGGACGTCATGACGATGGACTGCGTGTGAACGCCATCGCCCGTGAAGCGGACGCCTTGCAGCAGATCCCCTCCTGTGACGCCGCAGGCCGCGAATACCAGATTGCGGCCAGGCGCGAGTTCCGACGCGGTGTAGATGCGATTGACGTCGGTGATCCCCATCGCCTGCATGCGCTCCTTCTGCGCATCGTCTTTGACCACCAGCCTGCCCAGGATCTCGCCATTCAGGCAGCGTAGCGCCGCCGCGGTGAGCACGCCCTCCGGCGCGCCGCCGGATCCCATCACGGCGTGCACTCCGGTGCCCGCCACGCTGGCCGCGATTCCGGCGGACAGGTCGCCATCGGAGATCAGGCGGATGCGCGCGCCGGCCTCGCGGATGTCGGCGATCAGCTTGGCGTGGCGCGGGCGATCGAGCACCACCACCACCAGATCGTCCACGCCGCGCCCCAGCCGCCGCGCGATGGTCTTGAGATTTTGCTTGACGGGCGCGTCCAGGTCCACGGCGCCCTTGGCGGCCGGGCCCACCACGAGCTTCTCCATGTAGCAATCCGGCGCGTGCAGCAGGCCGCCGCGCTCGCTGGCAGCCAGCACCGTAATCGCGCCCCGCGCCTCCGGTGGCGCACAGATTCGTGCCCTCCAGCGGGTCTACCGCGATATCCACGGTCATCGCCCCGCCGTTGGTGACGGCGCCGACTCGTTCGCCGATATAGAGCATGGGCGCTTCATCGCGCTCGCCCTCGCCGATCACGATGGTGCCTTCGATGGCGAGCGTATCCAGGCAGCGGCGCATGGATTCCACTGCCGCCTGGTCGCTGGCTTTGGGGTCGCCCATCCCCATGGTGCGGGCCGACGCGATCGCGGCGTCTTCCACTACGCGCAGCATTTCTAGCGAGAGGTCGAACATGTGGTAGCTTTCTCCTGATGGACAATCACACAGTCTTGGTGCTGTCGGCCGATCTCGCCGACCCTGATTTGAAGCTCCTGGCGCAATTGCCTCCCGAAACCAGCATTGCCGTGGGCAACTCGGTGGAGGCATTTGAGCGTTTGGCAGCGGACGCCACGGTAATTCTCAGCTGGTCGAAATCCGGCCAGTTGCTGCGGGACGTGTTCGCAATGTGCCCCAAGGTGCGCTGGGTACATTCGCGCTCGGCGGGCCTGGATACGGTGCTCTTCCCTGCCCTGGTGGAGAGCCCGGTGCCTCTGACGAACGGGCGCGGCGTCTTCAGCCAGTCGCTGGGCGAATTCGCGCTGGGCGCGATCCTGTACTTCGCCAAGGATTTCCGCCGCATGATGCGCAACCAGGAGGCGGGCCGCTGGGAGCCGTTCGATATCGTGGAAATCGCCGGCCAGACGGTGGGCATCGTGGGCTATGGCGATATCGGCCGCGCAGTTGCGACCCGCGTGCGAGCCATGGGCATGCGGGTTTTGGCGGTCAAACGACACGGGCCATCATTGTACAACGTGGACCCGCTGGTTCAACAGATCTTCCCGCCCTCCGGACCGTATGGAAATGCTCGCTCAGTCGGACTACGTCGTCGCGGCGGCGCCGCTTACCGACGGAAACCCGCGGCATGATCGGCGAGGCGGAATTCCAGGCGATGAAGCCTACCGCGGTGGTAATCAACCTGGGCCGCGGTCCGGTGATCGACGAGGCCGCGATGGTGCGCGCACTCGTCGGAAAAACGCATCAAGGGCGCCGCGCTGGACGTCTTCGACACCGAGCCGCTCCCCGACGGGCATCCGTTCTACGGGCTGGAAAATCTGCTGCTCTCCCCGCATTGCGCCGACCACACGCGCGGATTGGACCGAGCAGGCCATGCGCTTTTTCCTGGCCCAGTTCGAGCGATTCTCTACGGGCAAGCCGTTGGAGAATGTGGTGGATAAGAAGCAGGGGTACTAAAAGAAATTGGCCACAGATGAACACAGATGAACGCCGATAAGACCAAGAATGCTTATCGGCGTTCATCGGCGTTGATCTGCGGCCTAAATGTGTTAGAACGTCAGCGCCTCTACCAGCCGGTCCAATTCCGCCTGTAGCGTCGACTTTTTCTTCTGCAGTTCGGCCTGCTTGTCGCGCAGGGCGGCCAGTTGCTGCTCTTGGGAATCGAGCTGGCGGGCGTAGGTCTGCACCTGCTGCTGCTGGCCGGAGACATTATTGAGGCTTTGAATATTGCGGCGGACGCGGTCCTCATCGGCATTCAAGCCGCGCATCTGGGCATCGGCATCCTGCAGCGCGCGATCGTTTTCGGCGATCAGGCGCTTCTGGTCCGCGACGCGCTGCAACTGGCGGCGGCCGGCGTCGCTGAGCGAACGATTTTGCAGGTAGCTCAGCAGGATATCGGGGGTGAGGTTGGTGACTGCAATGGACTGCTCGTAGACGCGCTCTTCGTTGACCGGCGAATTCCTGGGTCGCGCCGGCGGCGAGCTGCAGCTCGAAACGGTAGTTGGTGGCGGTCTTCTCTTTCGGCTTCTGGTTGAGCAGCGATGTAGCCGGGGCGCAGCGGGTGCTCGAGGATCAGGGTCTTGGCCTTCTGGTCCACGTTGCGCACGGTGTAAGTGCGGGTCTCCTCCGCGGCAACTTTGGTGGTCACGATGCCGCGGCGGGCGTGGATCTCGCGGACGACTGTCGCCCTTGCTGCCGAAGGCCTCGGTGATGCGGGTGCCCAGATCGACGGCGTAGCTGATGAGGCGTTTGTCGCCGGCCTTGAGGGTTTCCATGAGGGCTTCGCCGGCATAGGCGCCGGCATCGTAGACCGTGATCGGGCCGCCGTCCAGCGTCTTGCCGCTGGAGTTGGTCAGTTCCGCGGCGTTGGTGGGGTGCTGCGAGCTGTGGTCGGAGTAGATCAGCAGTTTGCGCCCGTCGATCGTCCTGTTGCAGGAAGGGCAGCATGGCGGATTCGTTCTTGCGGATGGTGACGGGCTGGGCGATGCGGTACTCGAAGAGATCGCCGAGTTCGCGGCCGACGGCGGTGGCGCCCGATGGAGCTGGGAACCACGTTAAATGCATCCAGGGAGCCGGCAGCCATACAGCGGCCATCATGGGTGCTGCCGCAGCCATCTCGGACTTCATCATGCGGCCATTCACGGCGCGGTTGCTGCCGCCGCCTCCACCCGCCTGCGGCCTTCTTGTCCATTCTTCGAAGGCGCCGGAATGCACCACCGCCTGCGCGGCGGGATCGTCGGCCAGTTCGGCGGTCGGACGATTGATGTACTTCGGCGCATAGAGCTGGCTGATGAAGGAAATCGGCCGGCCGGACACCAGCGAAAGCTGGACCTTGGTCCAATCCTCGCCGGTGGTGTTATCCACGATCGCCCAGCCTTCCAGCATCGGCGCCTTGTCGCCGAAAATCAGCCGGTAGCTGGATTTCCAGACCGGCGCGGGAATCATGTAGCTGGCGGTGATGTCGCGCTCCCTGGCGTCGGTGGAATCGATATAGACGCTGCGCTTGTCCTTGGAGCGCGCCGCCACCAGCACGGCCAGGTAATCTTTGAACTGCTGCTGCAGTTTGGGATCGGGGAAGCGCAGGCCGCTGGCGGCGCCAAGGTCCACGCGTGCGGAACTCGCCGCGTATCCAGCATGAGGTTGAGCTGGTCGTGCTCGGGTTGCTTATCGGTGCCTGCGAAGGTGCGCGCGCTGACGATGGTGCCGGCGACGGTCTCGGTGCCGAGCTTCAGTTCGACGCGCGCGCCTTTGAGCTGGTCGAGCATGCCCGGGCATTCCGCCGCCGCCGATCTGGAACGGGAATTCGCCGAGTTTGTGGCTCAGCGGGTCCATCGAGTCGTAGCGCAGTCCGGTGATCTTGCCGCCGCCGCTGGCGCCGATGGTGAGCGACTTCAGGACGTCGTTCATTTCCGACGCGTTGAAATCCAATCGCGCGGATTCGCCCGCCGCGAGAGTGCCGGAGCGTTCGAAGAAGCCGACGCCGTGCTTGTAAAGGACCACCTGCTTGACGGGAAGGTCGGCCGGAAAGGCTGCGGCGACGCTGAGGATCAGGCTGACCGGAATGCTAGGTTTCATATTGTCTCCAACGGGGGAATGCCGTGGAGCGCCGCATCCTTTCAGGCGTGCGTCACTCACCCATTGCTTTCATGATGACTCGTTTCGGGCGCTGGCCGTCGAACTCCGCATAGTAGACCTGCTGCCACGGGCCGAAATCGAGCCGTCCGGGTTGACCCAGATACCGGCGGTGATGTGCATGGCGGAAACCAGGATCAGGCCTTCCCGAATCCCGCTGTTCTCCAGTACGGACTGTACCTGTGGTGTGATATTGAGATACTCTCTATGTTTCGCCGTCCGGAAGGTTAGATATTCCGTATAGAATTTCATAGCGCGATCATACCCCCGGTTCCCCCATGCCAGGCAACGCCAATCGAGTACTCATCGTCGATGATGAACCACCCCTTCTGAAGATGGTGAGCACCTATTTGCGCCGTCTGGGTTATGTTGTCGTTACTGCCGGTTCTACAGAACAGGCCTGGAAAGAAGTGGAGGCCGCGCCGCATACTTTCGCCCTGGCGGTGCTGGATGCCACCATGAGCGGGATGCGCATGGAAGACCTGGCGGCGCAGCATGCTGGCGGCCAACCCGCGGCTTTGCGTGATCGCGGCAAGCGGGTATCCTGTGGACATCAGCCAATTGCAGGCCGGTGCTCCGGGCAGGGTGATGTTTCTGCACAAACCGTTTTCGCCGGAGATGCTGGGCCAGGCGGTGCGGAGGATGATTGCCACGCAAGAAGAAGACGTTTGACGCAGGCAAGGAAGTGAGAGCGATCGCGCGAGAGCGGGTGGGGCCGGTACCCGCCGGGCAAGCCGATGGAGCCCAAATCGGTCCGCAAGAAGCCCAAGCACAAGAAGCGCATCGAGGACGAAGCGTAGGCTTCCGGCGGGTTCGCAACCCGCCGCAGGATGCCATCCTGCCCCACAGACTACATGAAGTAGTCTTTGACTTTGTCGAAGATGCCTTTTTCGGCGGGCTGGTTGTCCACGGGCAGCGTCTCGCGCAACTGCTCGAGCAGCTTGCGCTGCTCGCGGGTGAGCCGGGTGGGCATTTTGACTGTTACATGGACGTAGAGATCGCCGCGCGTGCTGCTATTGAGGATGGCGACGCCTTGATGGCGCAGTTTGAACTGCGCGCCGTTCTGGGTGCCCTCCGGGATCTTGAGCTTGTGCGGTTGGCCGAGAGTGGGGACCTCGATCTCGCAGCCGAGTGCGGCCTGCGCGAGATTCAGCGGGATGGTGCAGTGCAGGTCGTTTTCCTGGCGCTCGAAGAAGGGGTGCTCCTTCACCTTGAGGAAGACGTAGAGATCGCCTGCGGGGCCGCCGTTGCCGCCGGGCTGGCCTTCGCCGGCCAGGCGAAGGCGGTTGCCATCGTCCACACCGGCCGGGATATTGACCTTCAGCTTGCGCTGCACCTGCCGGTAGCCGTGGCCGTGGCATTCGGAGCAGGGATTGCGGATGATCTGGCCGCGAGCCGTTACAGGTGCTGCAGGTGCGGCGAATCGAAAGGAAGCTCTGCTGGTAGAGGATTTCGCCGCGGCCGTGGCAGGTGGGGCAGGTGCTGGGGCCGCTGCCGGGCTCGCTGCCGGCTCCCTTGCAGCGTTCGCAGCGCTCCATGCGCGGCACCTGGATTTCGGCGCTCATGCCGAACATGGCGTCCTCGAAACTGAGCTCCAGATCGTAGCGCACGTCTTCGCCGCGCTGCGCGCGGCTGCGCTTGCGTCCGCCTCCCGCGTTGCCGAAGAGGTCGCCGAAACCGAAGAAAGTCGCCCAGGATGTCGCCGAAATCGGCGAAGGCCTCGGGGTTGTAGCTGGCGGGGCCGCCGGCGCCCTGCACGCCCGCATGGCCGAAGCGATCGTAGGCGGCGCGCTTCTGCGCATCGCTCAGGACGCTATAGGCTTCGCTCGCTTCCTTGAATTTCTCTTCGGCGTGAGGATCGTCCGGATTGCGGTCGGGATGAAAGCGCTTGGCGAGTTCGCGGTAAGCGCCCTTGATTTCCTGATCGCCGGCTTCCTTGCCGACACTGAGTACTTCGTAATAATCTCTCTTCGACACTGGATTCACGGCTGCTACGGCTTGACCGCGACTTTAACCATCGCGGGCCTGAGAAGCTTTCCTTTGAAATTATACCCTCGCTGGAACTCGCCCAGGATGGCCTGGTCTTCGGCCTCATCGGTCTGCACCCGTTCGACGGCCTGATGCAGGTTGGGGTCGAATTTTTGTCCGGCGGTTTCGATGGGTTCCAGCCCGAGCTTCTTGAGGGTGTCGGCCATGCGCTGGTAGATCAGTTCGACGCCTTTGGCGTAATCGCGGTCGGCGGTTTCCACCTTCAAGGCGCGCTCGAAATCGTCCAGGATCGGCAGCATGTCGCGCACCAGGTCCATGGCGGCGAACTGCAGGTACTCCAAGCGCTCGCGCTCGACGCGGCGGCGTGCATTTTCGAACTCGGCGCGGGCGCGCAGCAGGCGTTCGTGCAGTTCCGCCTTTTCCGCGGCAAGCTGCTCGCGTTCGGCGGCCAGCGCGGAAAGCTGGCCTTCCAGAACCGAGTCGAACGGGCCGTCCTCGGGCAATCACTTCGGGGAGATTCTCTTCGGGGTTTTGTGTATCCACAGCTTTTTCGCTTTGCTTCGTTTCCGGTAGTTTTAAAACTGAGCGCTTTCCAACGCCCGGCTGGTCTGCAGCACCGCGGCGATGACGCGCTCGTAGTTCATGCGCATCGGGCCCAGCACGGCCACTTTGGCGGGCAATCCGCTTGCCATGCGGATGGTCATGCCGATGAGAGCCAGGTCCTTCATCGACGGGTGGGCTTCCTCCAGCCCGACACGGATCGCCAACTCGCCGGGGGGCTGCTCCAGGAAGCGGTCGAGCAGTTCCATGAGCCGCTGCTTCTCCTCCAGGGCATGGAAAAGCTCGCGCATTTTCTCGCGCGTCAGGTGCAGATCCAATCCCAGCAGATTGCTGGCGCCTTCCATGTGGACCTGGGGCGAAGTGTCCACATCGAGCAGGCCCTTCTGCGACAACACTTGCAGCTTGCGCACGACCTCGTGGTACAACTCGCGTTCGTCCTCGATGCGGCGCAGCAGTTCGCGGCGCGCCTGGCCGAGCTGCCAGCCGCTGAAGTTGCGATTCACGTAATTGCAGATCGAAGCCAATTCGTCAGGCGAGGTGGGCTCCTCGAGCATGACCACGCGATTGCGAACCATGTGGTCGCGGGTGACCAGCACCATTAAAACGCGGCGGTCGGAGAGGGGGACCAGTTGGATCTGGTCGAGTTCCTGCGCCAGTTCCGGAATGGCCGCGGCGATCCCCACATTGCGCGTAAGCTCCACCAAGATGTAGGAGGAGCGCTCTACGCGTTCGCCGACCGTATCCAGCGCCGCGGAATTCATTGGTCATGCGATCCGATTCGGAGGCGGTCACCCGGCTGGTGGCGAGCGAACTCACGAAGAAACGAAAGGCCTTTTCAGTGGGTATGCGCCCGGCGGAAGTGTGCGGCTGCGAAAGATACCCCTCGTCGGCAAGGTCGGCCATCACATTGCGGATGGAAGCGGGACTGAGAGTATCGCGGCGGCGCTTCGAAATGGTGCGAGATCCCACTGGCTCGCCGGTATCGATGTACGCCCGAACAATCGAAGTGAGAATGTCCTGATACCTGAAATTGAGTGGCGCGTCCGTTCTCATAGACCCTTGAGTACCAACACTTCCCTACAGACTATCTTAGTTTGACGGAGGGCAACGGGTCAAATGCCTGGAAACGTACCGTTCCTGGTACCGCCGGTACGTTATTTCGTGAAGACCGCGATCTGGCCAGCGCGCAGGCCTTCGCCAGTAGCGGTAATCTTCACTTCCCCCGGCTTGCCCCGCTCGCCGCGGACGATGAGTAGCGCCAGTCCGTTAAACGCTTTGCGGTAGTCCGCCTGGAAGGGCTCGACCGTCGCCGGGTTGCCGTTGTCGACTCCCGCGATCTTCGCCGGGGCCATCGAGGGTGAATTTCACCAGGTTGTCGGCCGTGGGGCAGAAGTTGCCGTCCTTGTCCTCCACGCGCACGGTGATAAACGAGAGGTCGTCGCCGTCGGCGGCGATCGCCGCGCGGTCCGGCACGAGCACGACGCGCGCGGGCGCGCCCGCGGTCTTGACTTCGGTGGTCGCGATGGCCTTGCCGCCCTGGTACGCCACCGCCTTCAACGTTCCCGGCGCGTAGGGCACCTGCCACATCAGCCGGTACTTGGATTGGAATTTTCCGTTGGCGCCGGCGTTGTTGCCGACCGGCAGTTCCACCGGTTCGCGAGAAACGCTTCTTGCGGCCCAGCGATTTGCCGTTGAGGAACAGCTCCACTTCGTCGGCGTTGGTGTAGCACATCACCGGAATCGGTTTCCCTTCCATTCCGGCCCAGTTCCAGTGCGGCAGCAGGTGGACCATCGGCTTCGTCGTCCAGTGGCTCTGGTAGAGGTAGAAGCGGTCCTTCGGGAAACCGGCGAGGTCCACGATGCCGAAGTAGGAACTGCGCGACGGCCAGTCGGCGTCGTTGCCAGCTGCCGCGGCCGCCGAAATACGGCGTGGGCTCGCCCAGATAGTCGAAGCCGGTCCAGACGAACTCGCCCAGCACGTTGGGATTCTTCTCCTGCGCGTCGAACTCGACGTCGGCGAATGTAGGCCCACGGCGGCGCGATCACGTCGTAGCTGGTGAGCTGCAGCGACGGGTGCTTCTGGTACTTCTCGATGGGCAGGTGGTACACGCCGCGGCTGAACTGACGCGCGGACGACGTCTCGCGACGCGAAGATGCATCCAGTTCGGGATGCTCCTTCAGGTATCTGCGCGTACTTGCGTGGGCTTGTAGTTGAACGCCGGGATATCGACCGCGCTCGGCGAGTTCGTTCTTGATGGCGCCGGTATCGTTGTTGAAGCCGGCGGTGGTCGGGCCGCGTGCGATCTTCTTCGTGGCACGATGTTGGTGAGCTGCTGCGCGAGCTTAGCCCGCCATCGGGCCGCCCCTGTTCGGGAATCTCGTTGCCGATGCTCCACAGGACGACGCTGGGATGATTGCGATCGCGGCGGATGAATTCGCGCAGGTCGGCCTCGCACCACTCCTTCCAATATTTGGAAAGCCCGTTGCGCACCTTGGGGATCTCCCACATGTCGAAGGCCTCGTCCATCACCAGCAGACCCATGCGGTCGGTGAGTTCGAGCAGTTCCGGGGCCGGCGGATTGTGGCTGGTGCGGATCGCGTTCACGCCCATCGACTTCATGATTTCCAACTGCCGTTCCAGCGCGCGGCGGTTGACAGCCGCGCCGAGCGCTCCCAGATCGTGGTGCATGCAGACGCCGTTGAAGCGGTGCGGACTGGCCGTTCAGCAGGAAGCCCTTGTCCCTGCGAGTACTCGATGGTGCGTATGCCGAACGGCGTCACGTAGCGGTCGGATTGCCGCGCACCCTCGCGCATGGTGGTCACCGCGCTGTAGAGGTACGGCGTGTCGAGATCCCAGCGATGCGGACCGGCGACATCGATCTTCGCCTCCACAGCGTGCTTGCCGCCCGCTGGGATGGTCGACGTCATTGCGTCGCGCGGCCGGCCTGCTTGCCTGCGGCGTCGAGAATCGCAGTCTCTACCGTGACGTGCGCTTCCTGCGCGCCCTTGTTCTCCACCTCGGTGCGCACTGACCACGGTGGCTTTGGCGTCCGTCACGGCCGGCGTCGTGATGTAGGTGCCCCACTGCGCCACGCGCACGCCTCCGGTCACGTTGAGCCACACATTGCGATAGATGCCCGCGCCGGGATACCAGCGCGAGGATTGATCTTCGGGCGCGAGCCGCACGGCCAGCACGTTCTCTCCGCCGAACTTGAGGTACGGCGTAAGGTCGAGCGCGAAGCTCTCGTAGCCGTAAGGCCGCCCGCCCACCTTCTGGCCGTTGATCCAAACGGTGGAGTTCGACATGGCGCCATCGAACTGCACGCTGAAGTACTTGCCCTTCGCGCTGGCGGGCAGCGCGAAGTGCTTGCGATACCAGGCGACGCCGAAAAACGGGAGGCCGCCATCGTGTGGGTTGAATTTGCGGTCGAACGGACCTTCAATGGCCCAATCGTGCGGCAGGTCGAGCGAGCGCCAGGCGGCATCGCCGAAAGCGGGCTGCTCGGCGCCGGCCGCTTCGCCTTTGAAGAAGCGCCAGTCCTCGGTTGATCCGTATGCGCCGGTCGGCGCCGATCTTGATTTCCGTGGATGCTGCATCGGCGGCGCAGACAAGACCCGGCAGCAATGACAGAACCGCCAGGCACGAGCGGGAGATTCGCATAATCGACTCGAAAGATCAGATTAACGCCTTTCGTATCCGATTTGAGCGCGAGCAGGAATCGCATCTTCTCCCCAGTATGCGATAGGATCGTTTTCATGTCTCGAATTGCTTTGGCCGCCGTCTTTGTTTCTCTCGCTGCATCCCTCATGGCCGCGGAGTTTCCCGCTCCCACCGAAGGCGATTATGTGGTCACCGATTTTCGATTCACCACGGACGAAAAGCTACCGCAACTGAATCTGCATTACACCACCCTCGGTACTCCGGTGAAGAACTCCTCGGGCGTGGTGACCAACGCCGTTCTCATCATGCACGGCACCGGCGGCAGCGGGCGCGCATTTCTCTCGCAGACCTTCGGCGGACAACTTTTCGGCGCGGGCCAACTGCTCGACGCCACCAAGTACTTCATCATTCTGCCGGACGATATCGGCCACGGAAAATCCAGCAAACCGAGCGATGGATTGCACATGAGGTTCCCGCATTACACGTACACGGACATGGTTCACGCCGAGTACCGGCTGGTGACGGAAAAACTCGCGGTGAACCATCTGCGCGTGGTCATGGGGACGTCGATGGGAGCCATGCACACATGGATGTGGGGAATCATGTATCCGGACTTCATGGACGCGTTAATGCCCCTGGCATCCGCGCCGGTGGAAATCGGCGGGCGCAATCGCATGCTGCGCAAGATGATTATGGATTCCATCAAGCGCGACCCGAACTGGAACAATGGCGAATACAAGGGGCCGTTGACGAATATGGTGGCGGCGAATTTCGCGCTCTTCATGATGACGTCGAGCCCGCTGCAACTGTTCAAGCAGGCGCCCACCCGCGAGAAGGCCGACGCCCTGTTCGAACGCCGCTTCTACGAGGCCCGGCCCGTGGATGCGAACGATATGCTCTATCACTACGATTGCTCGCGCGACTACAATCCGCAGCCCGATCTGGAGAAGATCCAGGCGCCGCTGTTTGCGGTGAACTCGGCCGACGACCAGGTGAATCCTCCGGAATTGGGCATTCTGGAGAGCGAGATCAAGCGCGTCAAGCACGGGCGGTATATTTTGATAGCCACCAGCGATGAGACGCGCGGCCACGGCACACATTCGCTGCCCGCCATCTGGGGCAAGTATCTGGCGGAATTATTGAAGGTCTCGGAAAAATAAACGCGCTTACCCTACGTCATCTCCGCCTCTGTGCGCATCAATTGCCAGAGCTGCTCGACGTGCTCCCGCTCCGTCAGCAGCGCCCCAATCGAAACACGAACCATCCACCGTCCTTCCAGAATAGCCGGCGTAAGGTACGCAGTTCCCGAGCGATTGATACGGTCGGCCCACGCCTGCGTGTGGACATCGAGCGCCTCGCCGGTCATCCCAGGAGGTTCGTGCCGGACACAAAGTGTCTGCAGCGGCACCGGCGCCAGAACGTGCCAGTACGGCGTTCGTTGTATGGCATCGAGCAGCCACTCTGCGTTGGCCATATCGCGGCGCAGGCGCGCCTGCAACCCAGTCACGCCTTTCTCCCGGATCAGGAACCAGAGTTTCAGCGCGCGGAAGCGGCGTCCCAGCGGCAAACCCCAGTCGCGCAGGTTCTTCACCTGGTCGTCGGCGGCAGTCCGCAGATAACTCGGACTGGTCGACATGACCCGGATCAGGTGCTCGGGATCGCGCACGTAATACAGCGAGCAATCGAAAGCCGCGCCGAGCCACTTGTGCGGATTGAGCACCAGCGAATCGGCGCCCTCGATGCCCTCCCACATCCAGCGGCATTCGGGCAGCACCATGGCGGAGCCGGCCATCGCGGCATCGACGTGCAGCCAGAGGCCGTATTGGCGTGCAATGCGCGCCATCGGCCGCGATCGGGTCGAGCGCGGTGGTGGCGGTCGTCCCGATGGTGCCGACGATCGCGCACGGCTGTGCGCCCCGCATCGAGATCGGCGCGGATCGCCTCTTCCAGGGCATCGGGGCGCAATGCAAAATGTTCGTCGTTGGCGATGTGACGGACGTTGTCGCGGCCGAATCCGGCCAGCAGCGCCGCCTTATCCACCGAACTGTGGCTGTGCGCCGACGTATAGACCACCAGCGGTCGTGCTTCCGATTGCAGTCCGCCGCGATTCAGGCCGAAATTGGTGGCGCGCTCGCGAGCGCAGAGCAATGCCACCAGGGTGCAAGTGGACGCAGTGTCCTGAATCACGCCGCTCCATTGAGGAGACAGGCCAGTCATCCGGCGCATCCAATCGGTCATGACCTCTTCGATTTCGGTGAGCGCGGGACTGGACTGCCAGGAGAGGCCGAGGACTCCGAGGCCAGTGGAGACGTAATCGCCGAGGACGCTGGAGAGTTCGCCGTTCGAAGGAAAGTAACCGAAGAAACTGGGATGCTGCCAGTGCGAGAGGCCGGGCATGACGATCCGGTCGAGATCGGCCAGGATTGCATCGAAGGATTCGGGCGATTGCGGCGGGTCGGCCGGCAGCGCTGCCTTGATCTCGCCGGGCGCGGTCCGCGCCATCACGGGGCGTTCGGCGATGGTGGTGCGGTAGTCGGCAATGCGGTCGATGATCTGGTGGCCGAGGCGGCGAAACTCTTCGGGCGTCATAGTCCTTCTAAAATAACTTGCCTCACCGCTTGGGGCGCACCCGGAAACCGCTTGGGGTGAAACTGGCCAGCGGCTCGAGAGTCTCAAGGAGTGAACTCGAAAGGGGCAGTTTTGCACTGCCCCTTCCGCCAGCCACTAGGGGACAACTTCGTGCTCGCCGCCGGACTTGGGATCGTTCGGGTTGTAGCCGATTTCTTTGGTCTGGCCGGTGGGAGTCACGTAGCACTCATACCGGAAGTTTCCTGGCTTTTTTACGGTGTGATTGTGGGCGTCGTGCACTTTGGACACGGCATACGGGGATCCTGACGGAAAAACAATACGCGCCATTCCCTCCGTGCACGAATAGCGGACAGTATCGCCGATGTGCAGGACTGGCGACGGGTCCGCTTCAACGCTGGTTCCTCTGACAAGGTGGATCTTGATCTCGTAGCGCTTCGACATATACTAACGACCTCCAGTGTGGCTTCCGGCATTGCCGGTCAATTGTATAAAGCGTGGATTCCGGCGTAACTCCGCCAGGTCCGGGTGGCGGCCCAGTTCCTGCATGAGTTCGGGCGTGGCATTGGCCAGTACATCCAACGCGCGGTCGGTCAAACCCAGCGCATCAAAGGTCAGCACGGCGCGGCGGATCACTTTGCCATCGCCCGGAGAGACTTGCAGCGCTTGTCCAATCTCATCCTCCGCACGGTCCTTGTGGCCCAGACGGGCAGCGAAGTAACCGACAAAGGCCCGGGTGTAGGCGTTTCGCGGATTCTGTTTCAGGTCGTTCAGCGCCAGGTCCATGGCGCTGCGATAGGCGGCATCGGCGTCGGCGGCGCGTCCCAGGCGGCGCGAAGAATCTCCCAAATTGAGCTGATAAACCTTGTCCCTCGCGTTTAGGGCGATGGCGCGCCGGTAGAATTCCACGGCCTCGGCATCGCGTCCCTGATACGCACGAATTGCGCCCAGACTGTTAAACGCGCCGGCGGTTTCCTGAATGCGCAGTGAGGCGGTGAGCGCCTGCTCGGCCTCGGCATCGCGGCCGAGATCGCTCAATACGGCGCCCAGATTGATGTAGGCCTTGTAGTTCCCAGGGGCGCGCGCGATGGCGTCGCGAAACTGCTCGGCAGCTTCCTGGTACTTGCCGCGATAGTAGTAGAGGGCGCCCAGTTCCGAATACGGCAGGTAGTAGGCGGGTTCCAGGGCGATGGCCTGTTTGTAGGCCGCGATTGCCTGGTCCGGTATGTCCATCGCGTTGTAGACGCTGGCCATGCGGCGCAAGGCCTCAGTATTGCGCGGCTCGCGCTCCAGCACGCGCCGGTAGTTTTCCAGCGCCTTTTCGTAGCGGCCGGCAGTCTCGTCGAACATTCCCGCCACCAATAGGACGCGGAGCGAATCGGGATTCAGGCTCTGCGCGGCGGCCAGGCTACGCTGCGCCTCATCCAGCCACCGCCGGTCGGCGAGATGCTTGATACTTCAGAATCTGTGCTTCGGCGAGTTCGGCGGGAGGAAGGGCTGAGCGCCCGTCCAGGCGTGCGGCTTCCTGGAACAGCGGGATAGCCTGTTCGAAGCTGCGATCGCGGCGCAGATAGTAGAGCCCGCGGAAATATGCACCGGCGGCAGCGGGGCTTACCGCCTCGGCGCCGCTGACGCCGCGCAGGCGCAGTGCGGCGGAAACGGCGCCCGCGAGAGCGACCGGTAAGTTGGTCAATTTGGCGCTTGTATAGGTAGCCGAAAACCAACCCACCTGTACCTTGGCCTGAAGGTCGAAAATAGCTCCGCGGACTGACCATTGATCGCCCTCGCGGCGGAGCGCAGTCTGCAGCGCGTGGGTGGCGTGGAGAATTTCGAAAGCCTGAACGGGATCATGAATCCCCTGAATCAGCGGCTCGTTGGGAGGAATCACCACAAGAGTCGCGCTCGCTCCCTGTAAGCGCCGGATACGCTCCGTTGCCTCCTGGAGTGCGCCGCCGCCGGTCACGGCGTCTTCCGGGGCCGCATCCAGGGGAAGAATCGCCAGCCTTACGTTGGGCGGGTACAGCCGCAACATCACCGCTCCGCGAACGCCGGGGATGGTGGCGCCGATGCCCGCCAGGGCAAGAACAATTCCAGCAGCTAGGAGGGGCGTTTTGGAGCGCGGCTCCTTCTCGAGGCGCGACAGCACTTCGGATGCTTCAGGGCGGTCTGCCGCCACCGGACTGAGACAGGCCATCACTGCGCGGTCCCATCGCGAGTCCAAACCGGGGACGCACGCGCTGGGTGGCGCAGGGTGTGTGCCGGGACCGAGGCCGGTCGCAATTTCGTAGAGTATGACGCCGAGGGCGTAGACGTCACTGGCTTTGGTTGCCGCATCCCCCCGCCACAATTCGGGCGCCATGTAGCGCGGCGTGCCGAGTTCCTGGGCAAAATCCGAGGCCTCACCGGCCAACCCAAAATCGGTGACTACCGCGCGCATGCCACCGTCAGGGCCGCGGCGCACCATGACGTTGCCGCTCTTGAGATCGCGATGGAGGATATTGCTGCGATGTGCTTCCGCAAGGGCTGCGGACAGTTGTCGCGCGACGGAAAGGGCGTCCCGCGGCGGGAGCTTAGTGTGCTCTGCAAGGTAGGCCGACAGCGTCACGCCTTCCAGAAATTCCATGGTCAGGAAGTCGACCTCGCCGCCCGGCGTTTGCGCTGTATGGATCTCGTTGACCACGCAGATATTGGGGTGGCGCACCTTAAGCGCACCTTCGAGTTCGGGCGAAAGCGACTGGCGAAAGCCGAGTTTGGCCGTCTTTACGCAGATCCGCTGGCTGCGCTTGCGATCGAAAGCCTCGTAGACCACGCCCATGCCGCCCTCGCCCACCTCGCGAATGATTTCAAATCTTCCGGCGACAATCTCGCCGGATTCAAAGGGCCGGTCGAGCGACGGGCAGGCGACGAGCGGTTCGCGCAGGAAGTTGCCCATCCGCTCTTCCCAATCGACGGCCTCTTCCACTTCACGCAGAAGTTCCAGGTCACCCCGGCATTCATTTTGGAGGAACGCGCAACGTTCGGTCGCGGGCCGCTTGAGGGCGGCCGCGAGAAGCTTCATTATGCGCTGGTCTTGTTCGGCGCTGTTTTCCATTGGCCTACGCTCAATCGCTCAAACAGCCATTTGCGAGAGCGATACCACTCCCGCTGAAGGGTATGCAGGGAGAGGCCGAGCGCATCGGCGGCTTCTTGATCGTTCATGCCCAGGAAGAACTTCATTTCCACCACACTGCAGCGTTGCCGCGATTCCTTCGCCAGCTCCTCCAACAGAATATCCACCGCAAGGGCCACCTCCAGATTGGTGTGGGTGGCAAGCAGGCTTGCCGGCAACCCTTCGATCGAGAAGAACTCGCCTGGCGGGCGGGAGCGAGCATGATCGATCAGGCAGCGCCGCATGATGCGGGCGGCAATCACGAAGAAGTGGCCGCGATCCTGCCAGTCTACGTGCTTGGCCGCAGCCAGCCGCAGAAATCCTTCGTTGACCAGAGCGGTGGGCTGCAGCGTGTGCCCGGGACGCTCGCGCCGAAAGTAGCCGGCTGCGATGCGATGCAAATCGGGCATCAACAATTCGAACAGGCGTGCCTCGGCGTCGCGATCGCCAGTGTGCCAATCGCGCAGCAAGCGGGTGATTTCGTGCGGCTTGGCTTCCAATGTCTCCCCGTTGGAATTGGACTATCATATCACTCCCTCCCGGACCGGGCGGCGAATCCGTCCGCCGAGAGCACATGTGGACGCATCAGTTCCACATCTTCAGCGCTGAAGGAAAGCCGTTGCTTTTTCATTCTCATGTAGTCCTGCAGGCCCCAATGAGCCTTCATCAGGCCATCCGGAGAGTGGCGTGCAATGCCTTCCAGGACGTGGCCGATTTCGTGGGCAATCACGTGCCCCAGGATCTCGGCGCCGAGTTCGCGGTGGCATTCCATGATCCGGCGATAAAAAATATGGATGGTTGTTCCGGATCCGGCGTAAGGCATGGCATATGCCAGCGTTTCAGGCCCGAAGCGCGTCGGGACGACAGGGTCCATCTCCAGACGGATGGCAGTACCGGCGGCAATCCGGCACAACCGGGACGGGATCCAGTCGACCCGCACACCAGCCTGGGCAAACACCTCCGAGACGATTGCCTGCGCCTGAGCCATCACGAGGTTGTTGACCGTCTCCCGGTGCTCGACACAGACTGCCAGCCCCGGACCGTTTTCCGCAGCGTACGCAACCACACCGGCTACGGCCGCGGCTGCGACAGACATCATAGGGGACTTCATTTTCCCGCTCCTGCTTGTACTAGCGAACGAAATCGAAAAATTCTGCCACCGCTTGCGGAATTTTCCGGACAAAAAAAGAGTGGCGGACTTATCCGGGCGCCGGCGCTTCCGAATGTGGAGGCGACGAACGATGCAACAGCGATTCGATCGAAATACGGAAGAGCGAGGCGTGACATGCGCCATCGCCGACACAACCGAAATGCGAGACCAGGTCTACCGGCTGAGGTACTCCGGCTATTTCCGCCGGGGGTCAATCGATGCGCGGGCGGATGAACGCTTTTCCGACCGCTTCGATACGGAGCCCAATCACTTCAGCATCCTCGCCCGCGACGCGGCAGGCGCCGCCGTAGCCACGGTACGGATCAGCGTGGTCCGGCGGGATCTGGATTGGACGGAATCCCCGGGTGGCGCCGTATTCGCCGATCATCCAGCCTTCCAGCGGCTTGCGGCCGAGAGCTTCGTGGAGGCGAGCCGGCTGGTATTCGCCCCACAGGCCCGGCGCGATGCGCTCATGCAGCTTCTGGGCTACATGGCGGCCATGGCCGACTTTTACGAAACCGAGTGGCTGATGGCCTGTCCACGCCTGGAACATTCCACGACCTACCAGCGCCTGTTCGGGTTCCGCCCCATGGCAGAGCCTCGGCCGTATCACGGAGTCAAGTTCGAAACCGGGCTCCTCGCCGTTCGACGCAGTGAGATCAAAGAACGAGTCTGCGAGGCGAAACCAATGCGGCTGGCGTGGGGCACCGCGCTCACGAAACTGGGAGCGGCGCCCCGGTTCGCGTGCTCATAAAACCTCCCGAGTCTCCACGACTCGGTGTCATAGTGTCCGGACGGGGCCGGGCGTTACGCCGTGGATTCACAGGCGCTGATTATCTCTGGCCGTAATAGGCGGCGGGACCGTGTTTGCGGAAGTGATGTTTATCGCGGAGCGCTTCGGAAATCGGCCGGGCGGCAGGGTTAATCGTGACGGTCTGCCAGGCCATGGCGGCGATCTCTTCCACGATGGCGGCCATATGCGCGGCCTCCGTGACCGTCTTTCCCCAGCAGAACGGAGCGTGACCGGAAACCAGGCAGGCGGGGCACGCAAGCGGGCGAATGCCCTTCATGCGCGCAATAATCGCAGTTCCGGTGTTGGCCTCATAATCGTCCTCAATCTCCTCACGGGAGAGTTGGGCGGTGATCGGGATCTCACCGTGGAAGTAATCGGCCTGCGTGGTGCCGAAGCAGGGAATCCCACGATTGGCCTGCGCCCAAGCGGTGGCGTGGCGCGAGTGCGTATGCACGACGCCGCCGATTTCGGGAAATGCCCGGTAGAGCGCCACGTGCGTAGCCAGGTCGGAGGACGGACGCAGCGAGCCTTCCACCGGTTTGCCGTCCAGATCCGTGATCACCATGTGCGCGGGAGTCATCTTGTCGTACGGCACACCGCTGGGCTTGATCACGCACAGGCCGTGCTCGCGCGAGACCGCGCTGGCATTGCCGAAGGTAAAGATCACCAGACCCCGGCGAACCAGTTCCAGATTGGCCTCCAGCACTTCAGTTCGCAACGCTTCGAGCACTTTTTCCTCCCCTGGCCTGCGCCGCGATGCGCCGAAGTTCCGGCAGCACGTCGCCGATCTCCACGCCAGACGAAGTCCGCTGTCCAAATGCAAAATATAGTTTACGGTAAAGCGCGAACAGCTCCTGGCTGGCGGCTGCCTGTACCGGCTCCGGTTCAATGGTCTGGAAGCCGGGACACAGTTGGTCCTGCGCGGCTTCGATGGTCGGGAAGGCGCCGGCGGCCATGAATGCGAAGATCGCCGAGCCGAGGCTGGTGACATCTCCCTTGGGCACCAGGATAGGCTTACCCATCACGTTGGCGTAGACCTGGTTGAGCACGGGATTCTTCTGCGGAATACCGCCGCCGTTAATGATGCGCCGCACCGGCACACCGTGCTCTTCCATGCGCTCCAGGATGACTCGCGTGTGGAAGGCCGTGCCTTCGATGGCGGCGAAAAGTTCGTCCTGCGCGGTGGTGGTAAGCCGCCAGCCGAGCGTGATCCCGCTGAGTTCCGGATTGACGAGCACCGTGCGGTCGCCATTGTCCCAGGTCAGACGGAGAAGCCCAGTTTCGCCGGCGTGAAAGTTCTCCAGACCCTTGGAAAGTTCGGCGACCGACGTGACGGCGCGCCGCGCGATGGCCTCGAAAATGTCGCCGGTGGCGGAGAGCCCCGCTTCGATGCCAGTGTAGCCGGGATGTATGGAGCCGGGCACCACGCCGCAGACACCGGGAATCAGGCTGGGCTGGTCGCTGATGGCCATAATGCAGGTGGAAGTACCCACTACGTTGACCACGTCGCCGATGCGCACGCCGGCGCCGATGGCATCCCAGTGGGCGTCGAAGGCGCCGGTGGGCATGGGAATTCCGGCACGCAGTCCCAGCCGCGCGGCCCACTCTTCGCTGAGGTGTCCCGCGATCTGGTCGCTCGTGGCATAGCGCCCGCCAAGCTGCGCGCGGACGCCTGCCAGAGCAGGATCGAGACCGGCGAGGAACTCTTCCGGAGGCAGCCCGCCCAGGGCGCGGTTCCACATCCATTTGTGGCCCATGGCGCAGACACTGCGCGAGACCTCCGAGGGGTCGGTGATGCCGCAGAGTACCGCCGCCACCATATCGCAATGCTCCAGTGCAGTGGCGAAACGAGCGCGTTTATCGGGATTGTGGCGCAGCCAGTGGAGCAGCTTGGCAAAGCCCCACTCGCTCGAATAGATGCCGCCGCACCAATCGATGGCCTCCAGATGGCCGGCATTTGCCAAACTGGTAATCTCGGCGGCCTCGCGCCAGGCACGGTGGTCGCACCAGAGGTAGTAATCGTCGATGGGCTGCAGGCGCGCATCCACCGGGATCACGCTGGACCCCGTAGTATCGAGTGCGATCGCATCGATGGTGCGGCCATCGATGCCGGCATCCTCGATGGCGCTCCGCGTGGCGGCGGCCAGTGCGCCCATGTGATCGGTGTGGCTCTGCGTGGCGTAATCCGGATCTTCACGCTTGCGAAGCAGCGGGTACGCAGCAGTGCCGGCGCCTAAGCGGCCCTTGACGGAATCGAAGATGGAAACGCGAACGCTAAGCGTGCCGAAATCGACTCCAGCTACGATGCTCATGCGAAACAATCTCCTTACACGCTGTTCCTGATGCCCTACTCGTGATACGCCACGTTCCAGCCCAGGTAGTGGCCGGTGGCTTCCTGCACGGCGTTCGCTACCGTCGACATGTTGGCGGCCACGTGATGCTCGAAGCCATTTTCACAGATGAAGCGCAACAGCGTCTGGAGATTCGGAATCTTGACCACGCCGGCGCCGCCGAACGTCGTCAACGGATCGTCGGTGAACTCGCCTTCTCCCACGTAGCCGTCGATCGTGCCTTCGAGATCATTGGTGGAAAAGCGCGCGAAGCTCATCGGACTGGCCTTCACCAGGCCTTCGCAGGTGCCGTAAGTGTTCTCGCGGCCCACGGTGCCGGCGATGATCTGCTGGAAATCCATCTTGACGCTCTTGAAGAAGTGCTTCGGCAGATTGCTGCAATGGAAGCAGACGGCCTTGTTGGGGTCGTCGCCGTAGTTATTGTTCCAGTCGAGCAGGGCACTGGGAGTTTCGCTGGCCAGTTGCAAGGCATGCATCCCGACTACGCCGCAGATATCGACTTCGCAGGCGCTCGACATCAGGTTTTCGCTCATCATGCTCATGACCGTGCAGGGCACCACACCGAAGAACTCCTCGAGCGAAGTCCAACATTGTATGGCGCTGATGGAAACCTGCGTCTGCTCCATCCAGGTATCGATCACGGTGCCGAGCTTGGCCATCTTCATCAGGGCCTCCAGGGGAACCTGGTCGGTCGAGACGTACTTTCGGATGGCCTCCAGCTTGGGCTCGGCCTCGCTGTCCTTCATTCGAACGATGCGGCCCAGAATCTCGGAGAGATCGATGGGTTCCACGGAGATGCCGCTGGCTTCGAGGAGTTTCTCGCTATACCGCACGGTGTTGAACGCCGAAGGGCGCGCGCCGATCGCGCCGATGCGTATGCGCCGCAGTCCGCGCACCACCCGGCAGACCGCGGCGAACCACGCGATGTCCTTGGCGAACACATCGGAATCCGGCGCTTCGGTGTGCAGGGTGGTGAGCGAGTACGGAATACCGTACTGCTTGAGGTTGTTGCATGCGCTCATCTTGCCGCAGAAGCTGTCCCGTCGGTCCCGGATAGTCATCAAACCCGGAGTGTCCGGCGTGGCCTGTACCAGAACCGGCACGTCGAGGTTGGCCATGCGCAGGGTGTCGGCGATAGCGCGTTCATCGCCGAAATTCGGCAGCGTGACGATGATTCCGTCGATGTCTTCCCGGCGGCGCTTGAAGAGGTCGGCACAACACGCCGCCTCGTTCCGGCTTTCGATAGCGCCGAACTTGGTTTCTTCCGCTCCGACGGTGACTACTGCGTAGCCCGCCTTCTGAATTGCCGCGATCATGTCCTCGCGGCCGCTCTTCGCCAGATGGTCCGGGAAGAATCCGCGGTTGCCGACGACCATACCGAATGTGATAGGACGGGACTTTCCGTTGTTCATGTGGTTATAGACCTCGTGACTTACCAGAAAATGATGTTCAATGCGATAAATACCACCGCCACCACGCCCGCCCAGAAGATAGGGCGCTGCCAAAGCGGCAGATGGCCTTCCGACGGAATTTCCGTGCAGCCAAAGACCAGGTTGGTCAATTCCTTCTCCGGTTTTGGCTTGGTCATCAGGCTGACGATCACCGTGACCAGCACGCACACGATCCAGGACCACAAGGCGCGGAACATATTTTCCGCCATGTCCTTCGCGTTCGGGGACATGGCGACGTATTTCAGCGCCGTGGGGTCAAGCTTGACCCAGGCCCACATACCGATGGACGACGCAGTGCCCGCTGCCAGGCCCCAGAACCCGCCCGCCGGGGACGCCCGCTTCCACAGCATTCCGAGCAGCACAGTGCCAAAGAGCGGTGCGATGAAGAAGCTGAAAAGTGCCTGCACGTAATCCATGATGCTGGCGAAACTCATCACCATGTAAGCCGTACCGATCGACGCCAGCACGCCCAGAATCGTGCACCAGCGTCCTACGCTCACATAATGCGCATCGGTCGCATCCTTCTTGAACATCGCGCGGTAAATATCGTACGTCCACACCGTGGCGAATGCGCTGACGTTGCCCGCCATGCCGCTCATGAAACCGGCGATCAACGCGGTGATGCCCAGGCCGAGCAGGCCGGGTCCGCAATAGCGCGCCAGCATGATCGGCAGCACTTCGTTATAACTGTGGCCGCCGGTCGCGATCGCCTGACTTTCGGGCATCAGGTGTTCCGGCAATACCGCAAGACCCAGCAGACCGGGCAGAATCACGATGAACGGCACGCACATCTTGAAGGCGGCGCCGATGATGGGCGCCAACTTCGCGGCGCGCAGGTCCTTGGCGGAAATGACGCGCTGCACCACCAGGAAGTCGGTAGTCCAATACCCCATCGAAATCACCGCGCCCAGGCCGAACACGATCCCGACCCAGTTGATGCCCATCGGGTTGTCATTGAACGATCCCAGCGTACGCCAGGCATGCGTGTAGTCTCCGTGCGGAAAGTTGGCGTGAATCTTCGCCACCATACCGTCCCAGCCGCCGGCCTCAATCAGACCGATGATCGAGATCAGCATCGCGCCGAGCCAGATCAGGACGAACTGAAGCACCTCGTTGAAGATCGCCGAGAGGAGACCGCCCAATCCGACGTACAGCATTACGGTGATCGAAGAGATCCAGATGCTGACGTGAATGTCCCAACCCAATACAACCTTCATGACCAGCGCCATGGAATACATATTGATGCCGCTCATGAAGACGGTCATCAGGCCGAACGAAATCGCGGAGAGGGCGCGCGCCGGTTCACCGAATCGCAGCTTGAGATACCCGGGGACGGAGTGGGTCTTGGAGATGTAATAGAAAGGGATCATCACGATCCCCAGGAAAAGCATGGCGGGGATGGCGCCGATCCAATACCAGTGAGTCGCCAAGATGCCGTACTGATAGGCCGAAGCCGCCCAGCCCATGAGTTCGAGCGAGCCCAGGTTGGCAGCGAGAAAGCTCAACCCCGCGATCCAGGCGGTCATCTCGCGCCCCGCCAGGAAGAAATCTTCGCCGGTCTTGGTGAATCGCTTCAGATAGAAGCCGATTCCCAGCACCGCAATGAAGTACAGAACGATGATCGCGAGGTCGACCGTGGAGAGGGTCATCAACCGCGCTTGCAGCAACAGGGCGGGGGAAAATGTTGTAATCGCTTGCACCTGCATATCGTATGGGACCTCAACTTCCCTGTCAAGGATCCGATGCGCGCCTAGCGCGCCGGTGCCGGGCCGGTGGAATCGCGCAGCACGAATTCCGGATCGATTACCATTTCATGATCGGACACAGTGGTCCTATCGGATTTGGTGAGCAATGTGTCGCAAATCAGATGCCCGATTGTATCGCGTGGAATGTGCACCGTGGTGAGCGCGGGGAAACAGAATTCGGAAAGCTTCACGTTGTCGAATCCGGTGACCGAGACATCCTGAGGAACGCGAATGCCGCGCTCGCGCAACTCGCGCAGCGCGCCGACCGCCATAATGTCGTTCACGCAGACAATCGCCGTCGGTTGTTCGCCCGATACCAGCAGGCTACGCGCCGCCTGACGGCCGCCATCCAAAGTGTCGGCGTCGGCGGCCGTGCGGACCTCCAGTCCCGAATAGCGCGCCGCCGCGTCCAGCACTGGTTTGACCCTTTCGTTGATTGGGCCAAGCATGGCATGGTGGCCGATAAAGCCGAGCTTGCGGTGCCCCAGGCTGTACAGGTAATCGATGACCTTGTCGATACCCCGGCGGTAATTGACGCGGATGTTGGTGATGTTTGGCCGCGGCGCGCCAACATCGTAAAAGACCACGGGTATCTTGCTATCCGTGAGTTCCTCAATCAGGGCGGGTTCCATCTCCGACACCACCGCCGCCAAACCTGCGACGCGGCGGCCGATCATCAACCGTATGCTCGCCACCAGTTGTTCGCTGCGGTAGTCCGTGTTGGCGACCACCACTTCGTAGCCGGCGGCGTGGGCGTCGCTCTCCACCGTTTTGTAGATGTCGAAGAAGAAGGGGTTCTCCATGTTCGACACGATCATCCCGATGGTGCGGCTCTTGCCACCGGCTAAATTGCGGGCGTGCAGATTTGGGTGATATTTCAGTTCCTCGATTGCCTTGATCACCCGGGCGCGTGTGGATGTTTTGACTACGCTTGCATTATTGAGTACTCGGGAGACGGTAGCGGTGGAAACCTTGGCGCGGCGAGCCACCTGTTCGAGGTTCATGTTCATAACATTGTACAAGAATCCTCGAATTTGCAGGGTTTACGACGAAACGACGAATGCTGACAGCGCTTACAGTATCTGCTGCGGCTGGCACTCTATCGCGTCCTGTAGAGTTGAAGACCCGGCACATCCTGGAAATCAGCGGGGTTCAGCGTCCAAAGCTGCGCCTCGCGAACCAGCGCACACGAGGCGATCGCCAAATCGATCCCACGGCTCCGCGCGCGACTCATGCGGCGATAGAGTTCGGCGCTGAGCATCGCCTCTTCCGTCCCGAACGGAATCGCCGACCTCGCGGGGAATAGCGCTTCCTGTACGGCCAGTTCCTGAGAAGTGCGCGGACCACGCAGCCACTCGTACAGCACCAAGGATGGCAGTACGATACGCTCGCCTTCAGACAGAGCGCTCCGTAGGGCGGGACCCGACCGTTTCAACCCCGCCAGTGCGTCGATGAGCACCGATGTATCCAAAACGATCACTTACGTTTCCCGGAGCTCGATAACCGTCCGCCGGATCGCCGTGCCCGCCGAATCTCTTTCAACTCGTCGTCCACCTCCCGCTGGGGACGGACGGGTATCAGCGGGAACAGCGTATCGAAGACCTTCAGCATCCTCTGGCGTTCGCTCTCACTTAGGCGGCCGATTCGGGCGTGGTAATCCGCCACAGCCTCGCGAACAATCTGACTTTTCGGCTTTGCCAAAATCTCGGCGGCCTCATCGATCCGGTGAAGCGTCTCCGAATCCAACGTGTAGGTGACCTTGTTGGTGGCCATACCTATACCATACCACTGCCATATTACGGAGGGAATTGACAGAACAACCGACTGCATATATAAATAGACAATGCCTAGGCTACCAATGCCTCCTGGGGCGCTCGCCATGCTGGTTCTGCGAGTGCTGCAGAGCGGACCTTTACACGGTTATGCCATCGCCCAACGCATCCGTGCGCTGTCCGACTCCGTGCTGGAGGCGGAGGAAGGCTCCCTCTATCCCACACTCCAGCGTATGTTGATCGAGGGCTGGGTGACGGCCGAGGCAGGCGTCTCCGAGACCGGACGGAAGGTGCGCTTCTACACGCTGACTCGCGCGGGCC
Organism: uncultured Solibacteraceae bacterium; assembly: GCA_963792055.1. Lineage (GTDB taxonomy): Bacteria > Acidobacteriota > Terriglobia > Bryobacterales > Bryobacteraceae > Solibacter. The sequence continues at coordinate 326,862 of CAWBUV010000006.1, forward strand.
TCAAGCAACTCAAGCGCGAGATCTCCGATTATGAACTGGCCACGGCGGCCATCCAAGCCATTCTGAGGACTGCCTGACATGCGCAAATCCATTCGTCGCCTCTATGCCCTCTTCCATCGCCAAAGGCTGCAGCGGGAACTGGAAGACGAGATGGCTGCACATCGCGAAATGATGCCTATCGACAGGCGGCAACACTTCGGAAGCACGCTTCGCTTGCAGGAAGAGGCAGCCGATCAATGGGGCTGGACCTGGGTCGACCACTTCCGCCAGGACATCATCTACGGCGCACGCTCTCTCGGGCGCTCCCCGGGGTTCGCGCTCACTGCGATCGCGGTGCTAGCGCTCGGGATCGGCGTGAACCTCGCGGAGGTTCACGTCTTCAATGCGCATTTTCACCATCTGCCGGTGCGCGACGTCGATTCGCTCGCCTGGTTTTACCGGATCACGCGGGAGCAGGTAACGTCCGGCTTTTCCATGCCGGAGATCGATTTCTACCGCCGAAACAATACCGTGCTCTCCGCCATCATCACCGAGACCGAAGTGCCGGGCATCTATCAGGCGCAGGATGCTACCGACTTACGCTGCAGCGTGGTGAGTGGAAACTATTTCGTTGAGTTGGGGATCAGGCCGCTGTACGGCCGCCTGATAAATCAACAGGACGACCGCCCCGGTTCACCGCCCGTGGCCGTACTGGGCTACGTTTACTGGCAAAGCCGCTTCGGCGGCGACCCTCGAATTGTCATGCAGACGGTGCGGCTGAATGATCGGCCGGTGCAAGTGGTGGGCGTAGCTCCCCCTGAATTCGGCGGACTGGTCCGGCAAAAAACGCAAGTCTGGATGCCTGCGGCGCGTTACCCGTATCTCACCGGCGGCGACCGCCTGCTGTCGGATTACGGAACGCAGAGAACGTCGCTCATCGGCCGGCTGAAGCCGGGCACCTCCCGGGAAGCGGCCCAGGCGCAATTCCGCTCGCTGACTGCCGGACTGCGCAGTCAACAGCCGCAGTACGTGGACCCGGACGAATGGTTGAAGGTCCAGCCGCCGGATGCTCCGCCGAACCCGGCGCCCGCCGCGATTCTGGTGATGAGCACCTGCGTTCTGCTGGTCCTCCTGGTGCTGTTTTCGGCCTGCGCCAACCTGGGAAACATGCTGCTGGCCCGAGGCCTCTCGCGCCAGCGCGAAATGGAAATCCGGCTTTCTCTTGGCGCCGGCCGCTGGCGGCTGATCCGGCAGTTGATGACGGAAAGCCTTCTGCTGGCGGTGGTGGCATCCGTCGCGGCCCTGTTCATTGGAAAGCTCGCGGCGCAGATTCTCTTTCGAATTACCGACGCTCCCTCCAGCATGCGCGCGGTAACGGACTGGAGAATCGTGGCGGCATCCGCGGCGCTCGGGTTGGGGGCGACATTCGCCTTCGGGCTTGCGCCTGCGTTCCAGGCGGTGAGGCGCGGGCCTCGGGCCACGCGCGCGCGCAAAATTCTAGTTTCGCTCCAAGTGGCCGTGAGTTGCGTCCTGCTGATCCTGAGCAGCTTTTTCACGCGCGCGCTGCACCACACCTTTCGGACCGAAGTTACTTTCGACTACGCGGGCATGGCGGTGGTGGACCCGGCCTTCTATCTCCATAACTACACGCCGGCGCAGTCGCGGCAGATGGCGCTCGACCTGGTGGGCCGCCTGCGGCAAGTGCCCGGCATCGACGCGGCCTCGATTGCCACCGCCATACCGCTCAGGCGTTCGCGGATCGAGCGGATTGCGACGCAGCAGCTCTACGTGAATTCCGTCGATCCATCCTATTTCCCGATGATGCACCTGCCCTTGCTGCAGGGTCGAATGTTCGCACCGGGCGAACAGGACGCCTTGATCGTCAGCGTCTCCGCGGCCCAAAAGCTGTGGCCGAACGAATCGCCGCTTGGAAAAAGCTGCCTCATTGGACAGCGCACACGCACGGTTACCGGCGTGGTGAAAGATAGCGGCGTCAACCTGATGACTCATGCCCAATCGGTGGAAGTATACGCGCCAATTGAGGACAAAGACGCCGCCATTGCGCTGATACTGATTCATGCGACGGCCAATCCGGCGCCCCTGCCCGGCGCGCTCCGGGCGGCGTCCGCGCTTCCGGGGGCTGCCCCGCAGATCTTCACTTATCAGAGCATCATCGACCTGCAACTGGATAGCATGCGGAAGATGGTCATGATCGTGGCATCGCTCGGAGCCATCGCCAGCCTGCTCGCGCTGTTGGGAATTTTCGGGCTGCTGGCATTTACCGTGGCGCAAAGGACGCGTGAAATCGGTGTCCGCATGGCATTGGGCGCACGGGCCGTGGATGTCCTTCAATGTGTGCTGGGACAGTACACGCTCCCGTTTGGAATCGGCGCACTGGCCGGAGTGGCCCTGGCCGCCGCGGCCGCGCAGGTCACACGCAAGATTGTTTACGACTTCATCCCATTTGAGCTGGCAAGTTTTGGCGCCGGCCTGCTGTTGTTCGCGGCGGTCGCGTTGATTGCTTCCATCGCACCGGCAAGGCGCGCGCTGCGTATCGATCCCGCCTCGGCAGTGCGTTACGAGTGATTGGGGACCGGCTAGGAAACCTGCCAGTAGATCGAGTAGCGGTTACCAAAGATGCTGTAGAGCGGCGCGAGGGTGACGTTTCGCTGCTGGCCGGTGGTGCGGAACGTGAGCGGCGCACCGGCAGGCTTGATCCACGAAGCGGGATCTGCCCCAGCCGCCTGGAAACCGGGGATCTCCAGCGGCATGGAACGTATGCGCGGCGCGTTGGGACCGACTGTCAACTGTTCGGTCAGTCCCTCGCCGCCTAGATCGCCGGCCAGCACCAGCGGACCGTACAGGAACGCCTGTGTCTTCGGATCGTCCGGCATCGCTTCGACGCTCAAGTGCTTCGGTAGCGTCATCTCGATCTTGTCACCCGCCTTCCACACGCGATTCAGTGTGAGGTAGCTACCCGGAGTGGGTGTCACATCGATGGCGCGGCCGTTGATCCTCACCGAAGGCGATTTCGTCCACGCCGGAATGCGCAAGCGCATCGCCAGGTTGCCAGGCTTCGCGGCGCTCACGGTCAACGTAGTAGTTGGCTGTTCGGGGAATCTGGTGTCCTGCCGCAGGCGGAATCCCTTCTCTGCCCAGTCGAGCTCCGACGCGATGAACAGATTGACAAAGATACCCTCCTCATCGCGCCAGTAGATACTGTCGTTGAGCTTGGAGTATTCTTCCACGCCACTGCCGGTGCAGCACCAGAAGGATTTGTCCTCGCTATTGAAGGTCTTCCAGGCGCCCGGAGTGTGCGACACATAATACTGCGTGTGGCCGGTCTTCGGTTGGATCGTGCCGAGCCGCATGTTCAATAGCGAGCGCTCATAGTAATCGAAATAGCCCGAATCCCCGTTCCAACTGTAAAGGTGGCGCGCCAGCTTCAGCATGTTGTAAGAGCAGCAGCATTCCGCCGTAGCCACGCTACGCGTGAGTTCGGCGCCCAGCATGCGTGGCTGCGTGAGCCAGCCTTCGCCGTTGCTGGTGCCGGTGGTCACGTAGCTGCGGGCGCTCGTCACTTCGTACCAGAAGTAATCGGCGACATCGTGGAATCGCATGTCGCCCGAAATCTCATACCGTCTGGCCGCGCCGATCACCTGCGGAATATGCGTGTTCACGTGTAATCCGGTCAGCTCGTCATTGTGTAATGCCAGAGGATTGAAGAAGCGCTTCTTCGTGAAGCGGTCACCTGCCTTCGCCCAGCGATCGTTGCCTGTCGCGGCTGCAAGATTGTAGAGCACTTCGTTCATGCCGCCGTATTCGGTATTCAGAATGTCCTGCATGTGCTCTTCCGTCTTTGAAGCCGACCAATCGTCGGCCCACCGCGACATGCCTTCGAGAACTTCGAGCGCCTGCCGGTTGCCCGCCAGTTGGTACATATCGAGCATGCCGGCCATGATTTTGTGAATCGTGTAAAACGGAGCCCACACCGGTTTGCGCGCATCCAGCCGGTCGAACCACTCGATGGGAAACGCGCTCAGATAGCCGCTCGCGCCCAGCTTTTGCTGGCACTTCGCCAGCTCCGCCACCATGTAATCTGCCTTGGCCTTGGCTTCCTTGTCGCCCATCGACGCGTACAACTGCGCGCTTGCCGAGAGGAAGTGTCCGATGAAGTGACCGCGCAGCTCGCCCTCGCTATTGCGCCGTTCGCCGGGCGTCGGGGCAACGTAAATCTCCCAACCGCCGAGCGGCTCCGCGTTCGACGGCAATCCGGCATTCCGGCGGAAGCTGTGCAGCAATCGGTCCGCCGGCAGACGCTTCATGTAGCCGCGGTTCCACTCCGCCGCATCCAGAAACACGGATGGCAGCAGCCGTACCTGGGATAGAGGGAATGGCTGTACCTTGGCCGCGACATCCTTTCGCTGGAACTGGAGCGGATCCTTGAAGGGCAGGACCCCGTCGATGGTGCCCTGGCGTTTCTGCTCCGGCTGCAGGCTCGTGTTGGGATTCGGTGCGCTCGCGGGCGACTGCTGCGCCTGAAGCGCAGTCGCAGCGGCAGGAGCGGCGGCCAGTAGTCCGGCAAACTTACGGCGGCTCAGGGATGGTTTCGGATTCACGGCATACCTCGCTGACGTCGGTCTGGAATCGCCTACAGTATGCCACGTCCCCGTCTGCGGTCAAATGCGAAACGAAGCTACGCTTCGTACCGCGGCGGATCCACCGACCAGTCCGGCCCGCGCCCAGCTTTGATCGCCGCGAAATCCCGTCGCGCCAATGCCTCCTGATTTTGCGGCAGGATCAGCTCCCACAGCGGGAAGAAGTCGTCACCGACATCGAGACCTTCCCGTCCGCCATGCGGCCCGTACAGAATCTCGTGGCATGCCTCCACGCCACACCGGCGGAGTTCTTCCGCCATCTCGGCAAGGTTATCGACCTGGATCATCTCTCGCCTCCCCCTTCGTCAATGCGCTGCGTCTACCGGATTCCCGCCAATTCCTGGAGCACGTGCCAGTTTTCGAGCCGCTCCTGCTGCGTCGCCAGCAGCGTCGCCGAAGGATTGCCGTCTTTATCGAACTGTTTCGCGAACCGCCCTTCGGTGCGCGCGAAATACACAAAATCGATCGCTCGCCGGTCTTCGGATGAACGTACCAGTCTTCCTTGACGTTGGGGTTGCCCACCAGGCTGAGCCGTTCCTTGAATCGCGACCCCTTGCGCGGATCGTAAATGAAAATCGGAAAGGAGCGCGAATCGGCGGCGAGCTTGGCCTGGTGTTCGGCCATGTTGTCCCCCACGCCGTGTTCCGGCTGGCATGTCGTGAACACGTTCACGATGGCCGGCCCCGGGAACTGGTTCGCTTCCATCACCGCCTTATAAAAATGGTTCATGTGAGCACAAGTGGTCTGGGCAACGTACACATCTTTGTGCATCATGCAGATGTTCGCCGAGTTCCTTGCGATTCTCTTTCTTTCCGGAAATGGAACTGCCGTGGAAGCTCATCTTGGCGTCCTGACCCTTGAACGAACTGGTGGACGCCTGCCCGCCGGTGTTCGAGTAGACCTGGGTATCCAGCACGATCACCTTGATATCGGCGCCGGACGCCAGCATGCGCGAGAGCGACTGGAACCCGATATCGAGCATGGCGCCGTCGCCGCCAACGATCCACAGGCGCTTGTTGCGCCAGCCCATCTGATCCCAGCGCGCACGCACGCCCATGGCGTCGGCGGGCGCGTTCTCAAACAGCGAGTTGGTCCACGATACACGATACGGATTATAAGGATACGTCGACGTGTAGACCGTGTTGCATCCGGTGGCGGCCACAATGCCGACGTTTTCCTGCCCGTACAGAAAGCCGGTGGCGGCCAGCATCATGCGCAGCGCCGTGGCCTCGCCGCAGCCCATGCAGGACCCGGCGCCGCCCACGTACAGGAGCGACCGCTCCGCCAGCATCATGTCCGCCAGTGCCTTTTCATTGATGAACTTCGCGGGCGTTTCCGGCATGGACTTGTACATGTCGAAGGCCGTGCGATACCACTTCATGTTCTGGTCGTTCTTGCGAATCATCTTCAGCGCATCGTGATCGCCGCAGGCATCCACGCATTCGGCGCAGCCCTTGCACTTCGTCGGATCGATGAAGATGCCGAATTTGCCGCCGCCCACGCCCTTCTTCTCGAGCACGGTGTAGTACTTGTTGCGTGATGCTCCACTGCGCGGCCATATTCTGGCGCTCGGTTTCATCGGTGATACCGTGCGAGGTGCTCATCGAGCGTCGCCGGTTCCACCACCTTGCCCAGGATCGCCGTATCCGGACACTGCGTGACGCATTCCATGCACCCCACGCAGTTTTCGCCGATGAATTCGGGGATGTCGGGGGCGATGTAGCTGAAATCGCGGAGCGCGCCCGTCGCCGCCGGCACGACACTGCGCGCCGTTTGATCGTCGGCGGGCAGGCCCCTTTCGGCGAGGCCGTTGTTATACGCGCCGATCACGCGTTCGTTGAAATCGGCGATGTCCACCACATTGGCGCGAATGTCTTCGAGCCGTATTTCGTACGGAATCGTTGCCATTTTAGCGATCTCCTTCCGCCTGCATCATACGGAGTGCGGCGCTGGCATTATCGTCCTCCGCGGTGGAAAGCATTACCTCGCGCGGCACTTCAATCACTTCGTGGTATCCGCGCCGGACAGCTTCGAGGTTGTCCTGCACCACCCGCTCGCCGCGCTTGCCGAAATACTTGCGGAGCGATTTCTCGGCGCCGTGAAACACATCCTCTTCGCTGAGTCCGAGATCCTTCTGAAACGGCGTGATTCGCAGGAAAATCCCCAGCAGCACGATGCCCTGCATGCGCTGCTGCAGGTCGGCCCGCGAGGACACCGTCTGCGCGATGCCCACCGTATCGAGCGCGAACAGGCGCACCTTCTTGTCGCACATCGTCTTGCGCGCCCAGGCGGGAATCGACGCCCAGATTTCCGCGGGATCCGTGCTTCTGGCTCTGCACGAACACCATTCCGCCCTCGGAGATCCCCATCAGCGGGTTCTCCAGGTTGAAGGCGTTGACGTCGTTCAGAGCCACGAACTCCACATGCTCCAGCTCGGAGTGCACGCGAATGTGCCGGCTCGCGATCGTCAGATAGTAAGTCGTCGGCAGGCCCTTCTTCTCCGACCCGTACTTGGGATATGCCTGCACATCCATGCCGAAGACCTCGCCGGCAATCGTGGCGATTACCTTGTTGGTGGTCACCGAACCATAACCGCCCACCGAATGCCCGCGCATGGAGAACGAGCCAGGCGATCGCACGTCGGGATCGATGGTAACCGGCAGCGCCGTTTCGTGTTTGATGCCAACCGTGAAATAGTGCCGCGATTGCGCACTGCGCATGTTCTCCACCATGGCGATGAAGTCTCCGGCGCGCACATCGCGGCTGCCTAGACCTGCCGAACCGCCCGTGAACTTCGGCATCCGGTGAATCACCGGATAGCCCGGCGTGCCGGCCATCGCATCCGCAAACGCCGCCTTGATTTCACAAAGCTGCGGGATTCGACTGCATCATCGGGATGTCCAGCCGCTCGATCACCGCCATGGCCTTCACGTGCCGCAGCGCCCGCACGATATCTACGGAAGGGAACGGACGGAAGCACGTGACGTGCAGCAGTCCCACCTCGCAGGCCGAGACGTTCCCGCATATAATCGACGGCCGCTTCGGCGGTTTCGATCATGCAGCCCGAGCCTACGATGGCGTAGTCGGCATCATCCAGCCGGTAAGGCATCAGCACGTCGTACCGCCGTCCCGTCAGCCGCCCGAACTCGGCCATCACGCCCTTCAGCACCGGCAGCACCCGGTCGTAGTAGTGCCGCTGCGCGATCTTGCCCTTCATGTAGCTGTCCTGGTTCTGCACCACGCCGGACATCAGCGGGATTTGCGGATCCATCAGGTTGCGGATGCGTTCCGATGGATGACCGGCAAACTGCTTCATCATTTCGGGTTCGGGCAGCCGGACGTTCTCGATGGTGTGCGTGGTGAGAAAGCCGTCCTGTACGTTTAGGAACGGAGTTTCCGATTCTTCGGCGGTGCGTCGGGAGATGAGCGCCAGGTCGCCGGCCTCTTGCGCATTGCGTGCGAATAGGATGCCCCACCCGCAATCCGCCACGCCATAGACATCGTCATGCCCGGCGTGAACGTTCAGCGAATGGGAGGTGAGGGCGCGGGCGCCGATGTGGAACACGATAGGCAGACGTTTACCGGAGATGGTGTACAGAACCTCTTTCATCAGGATCAGGCCCTGTCCCGACGTGAAGTTGGTTACACGGCCGCCCGCCACAGCGAAGCCTTCGCACGTGCTGGCCGCGCTGTGTTCGGATTCCGGCTCGATGAAGGCCAGTTCCTCGCCCCAGAGGTTGCGCGTACCATTCGCGACCTCGATCTGGTAGCCGCCACCCATGGTGGTGGACGAAGTGATCGGGTAAGCGCAGGCGCCTTGCGTGATATGGGTTTCCACCCACACCACCATGCCCGCGCCATCGGAAGTGGTAGGAATTCCAGGGTATTGTGGTTTCGTTTCGGACTCGGTGGCGTGCGCGCAGATTTCCGGCGGCGCCCCGCTGAGCAAAGAACTCATCTTGCCCCTCCTTAATAAAAATGAGGCCGGTAGTCTGAGTGCCTTGAGCAGTATTCGGATTAGCAGCCCAGCATCCGCGAGGGGCCTTTTTTAGTTGGCTGTAGCCTATCAGATTTCGCGGTACGTGGGAAGGGGAAGGTTCTGGCTTTTTTTTAGCCCACCAGTACCGTGAAGCAGCCCAGCACGATCTTGCCGCCGTGTCCGGTGGTATCGGCGATGCGCGCCTGCGGCTTGCTCATCGTGAGCACCGTGAAAGATCCGAGCGCGATGACGTCCGGCGGTCCGACGCAGGTCGCCATGTCGCCGACGCGAGCCGCGGGCAGCCCACCGATCAGCACCGTGACCGCTCCCGGTGGAAGTATCGGACCGCCTACGTGCGGCACGATTCCCGTTACTGCCGGGCAAACGTGCATATCGGTAATTCGCGAAGCCGGCATTCCCATACGCTATCCCTTCGGTTCCCACAGCTTGACCCGGTTGGACACGTCCACGCCCTGCGCTACAAAACTTCTGAATTTTTCCGGCGCCCGCTCGGGCTCCTTGGCAACGGCGGCGAAGATCACCGCGCCTGCTACCGCCTTGGCCGCCAGAAACTCTCCCGGCGGCACCGCCTGGGCGTCGCGCGGGGCCAGGCTCTCGCCGCTGAAAAAAGCTGCCAGCCCCGCGCAGCCAGCCGCCGTACCCAACTCGGCCTTTTCGGCGGCCGCCATCGCCCGCCTACGGTTGTCGTCGTTCGGTTGGGCGATCCACTTCTCCGTGGCATCCAGAGCGGACTTGATCTTCGGCGGCGGATTCTCGCCCGCCGAGCGGCGAGCGCACACCCAGCCCCACCAGACCGCTTCCCGCTTCGGCAGCGCGTGTGCGATAAACCTCACTGCATCGGGATACATCGCCTTCGTCATCAGCAGGCTGACGAAATCCAACGGGTGCAGGTCCGGACGCACCAGCGCCATCGCCTCCTCGCCCAGTTCGGCGACCGCGGAGATCTCGCTGGTTCTCGAATTGATTTGCACCGGTGTCCCGCTCATCTTAATTAATCATCACGATGCCGCCCTTCACGGTGGTCATCGCGCTTCCACTCACCTGTGTCATTGTAGCTTTGAACTCGCCCTGAATCTGCGCCTCCACCTTGATCATCATGCCTTTGATGGTCACGCCCATCTGGTCGATCTTGATGCTGCTTTGGCCCACCTTCAGTTCAATCGACTGCATTGCCTCGGTTTCGATCTTGCCCAGGTCGATCTTGTTCGTCTGGTTGCCCATCTTCAATTGCGTCGATTGGTTCCCCATATCCAGTGTGGTGCTTTGGTTACCCTGCTTGATGGTGGTAGCTTGGTTGCCCGTTTGGATCTCGATCGTCTGATTCCCCTTCTCGACGACGATCTTCTCGTTGTTGGTCACGGTCTGCGTTTCATCGTTCTTGACCAGGGTAATACGATCGTGCTGAACCTCCCGGTTTTCGTCGTTCTTCACCAGGGTCGTCAGATCCTTCTCTGCCTGCACGCTGACCAGTTCGCTTCCCTTCTTGTCCTCGAACGAAAGCATGTTGAAATTGTCAGCTCCGCCCTGCAGCGAACTCCGGGACTTGACGCCGCTAATCGTCTTATTGTCGGGGAGCGTCCATGGCGGCATCTTGTCCGCGTTATAGACACTGCCGACGATGATGGGCTGATTCACATCGCCTTCCACGAAAGTCCACGATCACTTCCTGGCCGATGCGCGGGATGTGTATCGAGCCCCATTGAGTGCCCGCCCAAAACGTCGCCACACGCACCCAGCAGGAGCTGTTGACGTCGTCCTGTCCCTCGCGGTCCCAATGAAACTGGACCTTCACGCGCCCATACTTATCGACATAAATCTCCTCTCCGGAGGGGCCCACCACCACCGCCGTCTGCACCCCGCGCACGCTCGGCAAAGGCGTCACGCGCGATGGCCGGAAGGGTAGCGCCGAAGGGATACAGGTGAAACCATTGGCGTACCGGAATCCTCCATCCACCTGGTCCACAGCGAGGGCCTGCCTGGCATCGTGCTGCACACTGGTGATCACGTACTTGCCGTTGTCGGAGAAATGCCGGGTGAGGTCGAAGGTATGTCCTCCGGTGAAACCGGCATGCCCTCCCTTGCCCCGGATCAGCAGGCTGCGAAAGAGCCTCTTCCTGCATGCGGATCTCCGCCACGCGCTTGTTGTCTTCAAAAATATGTTGAAGATTACTCGCCTGCTCGCCGCCGGATTTGTTGACGCCGTCGAAGCGGCTGGCATATCCTCCGGGGTAATCGTAGAGTTCCAGACTATCGTTGTTGGCGACTTTCAGCTTGTGAGTCACGGTGCCCACACTTACCGTATCCATGATCGACTTTTCGGCATCCAGATGCTTGTCGGGCATCTCGAACGTGTCGTCCCAGACGGTGAATTTGCCCGAGCGGATCTCCTGCCCCTTGCTCCAGCCGAACACGCGGTCTTCTTCGGCAGTCGCGTGCGCGCCGCCTTCCCAAGTAGCCGTAGTGAGATAGGGTACCGCCGGGTGGGACTGCGGCGTGTTGGCCAGCACCATCTGATGGCCGCCGGCAGTATGTTTGAAGAAATAGAAGATGCCCTCTTCTTCCATCAGGCGGCTGGCAAAGGCAAAATCGCGTCTCCCGATACTGCACGCAGTATTCGCGCTGCTCGAAGGTGCCCTGAATCTGATCGTCCACATCCAGGCCGGTCAGCACTTCTTTCAAGATGTCCGGCACGGTAATGTGTTGGAAGGTGCGGCTGCGCAATTTGCGATCCAGCAGCCAGAGCTGGGGCACCACTTCGAGGCTGTAATAGGTGAAGTTCTCGTCCCGATCGCCCTGGCTCACCCGGCTGACGATGCCGTTGAAGTAGCGCTTGTATTCGCTGGGCGAGATCTCCACCGTGACTTTCTTGCCCAGCAACTGGTCGAACGGCAGTAACTGCGTGTTGTCGTTCCACGGCCGTCTTCAGCGTCGAAATGAAATAGTTCGGAGATGGCCTCCCGGCCTTGAAGCTTCGACCAGCAGTAAGGCGTTGGCTCCGAGGGGAGTGGTCAGCTTGATCGGCCGGTCAGTCTGTTCGTACATAAGCTCTCCTTTACGGAGAGCGCTCTCTCACGGCCTGTCGACTCTCCGTCTACTGATAAACAAACACGCCGTCGTCGCCGATCGTGACATGGATCGGCGCCAGCTTCTGCCGTTCCGCCAGACGCTCCAGAATCTGGCGCGAGATCTCCGGCAGCAGCGTATTGGTCAGAATGTTGTCCACGTTGCGCGCGCCGCTCTCCACTTCGGTGCAGCGCTTCGCCACCTCGTCGATCAGCGCCTCGTCGTGCGTCAGTGCGATCCGGTGCGTCTCCTGAATGCGCCGCTGAATCTTACCCAGCTTCAGGCGGACAATCAGCTTCAACGCTTCGTCGCGAACCGGGAAGTACGGAATGATCACCAGGCGTCCCAGGAACGCCGGCTTGAAGATTTTGTTCAACTCCGGCTTCAGCGCCTTCACCAGCCCCGCCGGGCTCGGCATGGTCTCCGGGTCGGCCGTCAGCTTCATCAACGTATCCGTGCCGGCGTTGGACGTCAGAATGATGATCGTGTTCTTGAAATCGATCTCGCGGCCTTCGCCGTCTTCCATCATGCCCTTGTCGAACACCTGGAAGAACAGCTCCAGCACGTCCGGGATGCGCCTTCTCCACTTCGTCCAGCAGCACCACCGAGTAGGGCCGCCGCCGCACCGCTTCGGTCAGCACGCCGCCCTCGCCGTAACCCACATATCCCGGAGGCGAGCCCTTCAGCGTGGAGACCGTATGCGCTTCCTGGAACTCGGACATGTTGATGGTGATCATGTTGCGCTCGCCGCCGTACAGCAGGTCGGCCAGCGCCAGCGCCGTCTCCGTCTTGCCGACGCCGCTCGGCCCCACCAGCAGGAACACGCCGATCGGCTTGCCGGGATCCTCCAGCCTCGCCTTGGACGTGCGGATGCGCTCGCTGATCATATCCAGTGCGTGATCCTGCCCGATCACGCGCTTGCCCAGGTCGTTTCCAGCGTCAGCACCGACTGCATTTCATCGCGCAGCATCTTGCCGATCGGAATGCCCGTCCACGCAGCCACCACTTCGCCCACGATCTGCGAATCCACGCAGACCCGCATCAGCGGCGTCTCGCCCTGCAACTGTTCCAGCTCGGTATTCAGCGCGGCCAGTTCCGCGCGCAGCGCACTCGCGATCCGTGGCCGTCTGCACCGCGGCTCCGTCCCCCGATGCCTGTGCTCCAGGCGTCCCCGGATGCGGCTTCCAGCTTGCCGCGCACCTCGCGGATCTTTCCGACCAGGTCGCGCTCCTTCTCCCAACGCCCTTTCAGTTCGGCCAGCCGGCTTTCCACCGCGGCCTTGTGTTTGGCAAGGGCCGCCAGACCTTCGCTGTGGTCCGCGCCCGAGCGCGCTTTCCCGCTCCAGGATGCGCGTCTGCACCGCGCAATCGTCGATCTGGCGGGTGGCGTCTTCGATCGCCGGCGGCGTGGCGTTCTGCCCCAGCGCGAGCCGCGCGCAGGCCGTATCCAGCACGCTGACCGCCTTGTCGGGAAGCTGGCGGTCCGGAAGATAGCGGTGCGAGAACTTCACCGCGGCCACCAGCCCTTCGTCCAGGATGCGCACGTTGTGGTGCTTCTCCAGCACCGGCACCAGGCCGCGCAGCATCACCTGGCACTTGGCTTCGGTGGGCTCTTCCACCTTCACCACCTGGAAACGCCGCGCCAGCGCGGGATCTTTTTCGAAGTACTTCTTGTATTCCGACCACGTCGTTGCCGCGATGGTGCGCAGTTCGCCGCGCGCCAGCGCCGGCTTCAGAATGTTGGCCGCATCGTTTTGGCCGGCGGCGCCGCCCGCGCCGATCATCGTGTGAGCTTCGTCGATGAAAAGGATGATCGGCGTGGGAGAGGCCTTCACTTCTTCCACCAGGCCCTTCAGCCGGTTTTCGAACTCGCCCTTGATGCCCGCGCCCGCCTGCAACAGCGCCAGGTCCAGCGTCCGCACCGTCACGTTGCGCAGGCTCTCCGGCACGTCGCCGTCCACCATGCGCTGCGCGAAGCCCTCCACCACAGCCGTCTTGCCCACGCCCGCCTCGCCCGTGAGGATCGGGTTGTTCTGCCGGCGCCGCGTCAGGATGTCCACCATCTGGCGGATCTCGAAATCGCGCCCCAGCACGGTATCGATCTTGCCCTTGCGCGCGTTCTCCGTCAGATTGACGGTGTACTGATCCAGGTTCTGCGTCTTGCCGCCGGCCTTCGCAGCGCCCGGCGGCCGCCCGGAGCCCGATGCCGGAGCTTCGTCCGCGTCCGCCGCGTACTCGCGCGAGTCCGCCAGGATGGCGGGCAGCACCTTGCGCAGCGCCTCCGGCTCGATCTTGCGGAATTCCTTGCTCACGTCCAGCACCAGCCGCGAGAGCTCTTCATCGGACACCAGGGCCAGGATCGCAGCGCCCGAGCGCACCTGCCCCGCGCCGAATTCCAGCGACCCGATCGTCCAGGCTTCGCGCAGCATCCGCAGCAGCGACGGGCTGAAAGCGGGCGTGCGCGCGTTCCCGGTCTTCGAACCGTCGAGACTGCGCCCGAGTTCGCCGGCCAGCCGCGCCTTATCTACGCCGAAATGCTGCAGGATGCCGGCGAAATCCGTGCCGCTGGCATCCAGCAGTTTCGTCAGGAAGTGCTCGATCTCCACGTCATAATGGGTCCGCGCCAGACACAGGCCGGCCGCGCCCTCCAGCGTCGCGCGCATGGTGTCGTTCAGCTTGGCCACGATCGACTTCAACGTATTCGCCATATGGTTTCCTCTCTGAATCCGATAACTCCAATACCGTCTCGCCGGCATCGTGCACAAATTCCGCCGATTTCATCCAACTCGTCCAGCCCAGTTGCGGCCCCTCGCCATCCACGCCTTCAACTCGCAGGCGGGAACTTCCTCCCTGCGGAGAATCAACTGCACTTCCATATCGTACTCGCCGCTCGCATAGAATTGCGTCAGCGACCGCAACTGGCGGTGCCCCTCGTGCCCGGGCAGGAAGTCCACATACTGCTCCAGCGTAAGCGGGCCCAGTTGAATGCGCACCCGCGACTGCTGGTCCCAGGTCTCATTGCCCACCACCGCGCCGAACCCCAACTGCTCCGAATAACTGCCGTCCTCACCCAGGCGAGCACTGCGATTCCTCGTCCACCGGATACCACGCGCCCACGAACTGCTCGATTTCCACCGGCACGTTGAAATAGTCCCACAACACCTGCCGCAGCCCCGTGGCCGAGCGGGAGTGCATGGAGAGCAGGCCCGCCGTAGAAGAGCAGCGAATCGTCCGCCACATCCTGCCGGTTCTGCAAACCGGGCGTGTCCAGCCCCAGCAGCGCCAGCACATGGTGCGAGAAACGGTCGAGCTCGCCGCGCTCGTAGGGAATCTCAAAGTGGAACTTCTCCCAGGCCTGGTAAAACAGCGAAACGATCCGGTGGTTGAACAGGTCGAAGAAATCCCGCAGCGTCGTGTCGCGCGCGCGGATGCGCTCATTGACCAGTTCGCAGTAGGCCCGCGGCAGAACTCCCTGCGGACCGTGCAGCCCCATGAAGTTCACGCGCATCAAGCGGCGCCTTGCCTTCGCGCTGTTCCAGCGACTGGATCTCGCTGGCCGGAAACGACACGTCCGGGTTCGCCGCAAAGCGCACCACTTCGGCGGACGGATTGTTGAACCGGCCCACCACCTGGCGCTCGTGGCTCGATGCGCGCCATCAGCCGGATCGCCTGGAAGAACTCGAACAGATAGGGCTCCTGTTCGAGCAGTTCCGCGATCGGCCAGCGCGCTAGAGCAGTATTTTCTGACCGGCCCGCGGTGGCCACTGTCTGAGAATCTCCTTTCTCTGCCGCGTCCGCACGCGGAGCTGGCTGAAGCTGTTCATCGATACGTACAGGCCCAGGAAATATTCCAGTACGGACGCGAACAGATAGACTCCGCCGCCTACGAACTGCTCCTCGTCGAACTCCATGTCCACCTGCGTGCCGCGCGCGAACACCACACCGTCTTCTGAAAGCACGCGCGCAAAATGCCGCCGGCTGCCCACCGCCGTCAGCCCTTCGATCTGCTTCTCGGAATAAGTGGAGCCCGTGAAATTGTAGAGCCGCAGGATCTCCTGCATCGCTTCCCGGCCGTTTTCCACCAGCGAAAGATAATTCAGCGAGAGTTGCGATACCAGCCGCCACATGCGAATCCTTGCCCACCGGCGGACGCAGCGCATCGGTGGGCTTGATCAGCGCCACGATCCGCTTCACCGGCACCGCGCCTTCCAGTTCGAAATCGCCGGCTTCGTTGCCGAACGGCAGCCGCGCCGGCAGGTCGCGGTTGGTGCAGACGGTGCGCACCGTCAGCGCATCCAGATTCGGCCGCACCGGCCGCGAGGAGAGGTCCACCAGCGAAAGGAAGACATCCGTGCCTTCGTCGTCGCGCGTAGCCCGACGGCCGCCGCGAGGCGCGCCAGAATGCCTGCACCTTGGAGCGGTTCACCCCGTGCCGGTAGGAGTAGAACGGCTCGAACTGCACCACTTCGCCGGATTGCGGGTTGGCGCTCTTCACTTCCGTGATCTCGAAAACCTCCGTCGCCCTGCGCCGGCTGACATCCGGCACCACCTGGTATTCGTACGCCGTGTGATCCAGCAGGATGGGCTCCGCCGTCTGCGTAAACAGGTTCACGATGGGCGCGCAGTTCAGCCGGAACGTCTTGGCGCCGACTCCCAGCTCCAGCATCTGCCGCCGCTCGCCGCGCTCGAAAGGCGAAATCATCAGCAGGATTTCCGCCTGCCCGCCGAAGCCCGCCTCGCAGATCCGCTCCAGCCCGGTCAGATCCAGGAAGAAGAACTTCTGCGGGAAGCAGAAGTACTCCTGCAACAGCCGGTAGCCCATGAACGAGCGCCGGGCGTAGGGCAGCATGCCCTCGTGCTCGCCGAAGCCGACCGGCTGCAGCGCATCGGCGCTCAGTATGACCGGCTGCGCCTTCGACTTGGGCGAGGTATCCCGCATCACGATGTGGCTGCAGTTGTTGCACAGCAGTTCGTACAGCGTGTGGACCAGGTTGCTCTCGCCGTTCAGGTAGAAGCGCAGCGACGAGAGCGACAGCTTGGCAAACTTCAGGTCGCCCGGACATCGCAGGCCGATGCGCACCGCGGCCACGGCTTCGGAAGACTTGATCGGCGGCTGCAGGCGGTCCGGCGTCTTCCATTCCGCCTCGCGTGACTTCCAGCGGCCAGAACGTCAGGTCGTAGCAGGTGCGGAACTTGCACGGCACGCCATTCACCGGCCGCGAATTCAGTACCGACCCGCGCTCCAGTTTCAAGCCCGCTCGGCGGCGCCGCCTGCGCCGTATCCATGTGGAACTCGGCCACCGTCATCGATGGAATCGGCCGCAGGTAGTGCGGATGCAGAACGCTTAACAGCGCCTCGGTGATCTCCGGAAACTCATCGTCGATCTTCAGGTGAACCCGCGCCGTCAGAAACGCGAAGGCCTCCAGCATGCGTTCCACATGCGGGTCTTCGCACTTGTCCGGCTCCAGCACCAGGCGCGAGGCCACCTTGGGATACTTCGCCGCGAACTCCACGCCCATCTGGCGCAGGAAGGTCAGCTCGCGCTCGTAATAGAGCAGCAGGTCATCCCGCACTCGAGTCCCCCTTCACCTGGTACTCGCCGCTCGAAAGCTGCAGCGTCGGTGTCGAAGAGATGTGCTCCGGGGCGGGATCCATCTCCAACAGGCCTTCGATCTGGAATCGCATCACGTGCGGGCGCGCCGGCGACCGGTTCCAGCGGCACCACTTGAATCCCGCGCAGACGCGGCTCGAAGATATTCAGAGACTCCTGCACCGCCCGCGCCAGCCGCGTCCGGTCGCGCGAAGATTCCCAGTTCAGCGCGTTCAGGTCGGGCAGCCCGTAGTTGTAAACCGATTGCGCCACTTCCGGGTACGTCTCGTCCGCCGCGACCGGCGTGCGCCGCGTATTCAGCAGCCACTCCAGGTCGCGCCGCACCGAAGCCCGCAGCAGCCGGACCGATTGCGCGCGGGTCGGCGCAGCTTCCGACTGCGCTCTTCGGCTCGCGGTCGATCAGCCGTTCCAGCACCGATTGCGTGACGGTCTGTTCCGGTTCCCAGCGCGCCATAGGTTATCTCGAAACGTTCAGCGCCATCAGCGGGTCCAGCCGGCAGATCCAGGAGTAGAGCTTCGCCCGCTGCTCGTCGTCGCTGCCGTCTTGCCGAGACACTGGTACAACAGCGCCAGCGGGCGCGCCACCAGGTCCGGCGCTTCCCAGTCTTCCAGCTTGCGCCGCTCGATCTCCGCCGCCAGCTCCTGCAAAATGGGCAGCGCGATGTTCTCGTGACTGGTGCTCACGCAGAACTGCGAAAGCTGCACCTTGCGGTGGAACCGTCCCCGCCCGCTGCGCTCCTGCCCCAGTTCGCGCATCAGCAGTTCGATGCCCTCCTGCGGCCGGCCCGACCGCGCCGCCTGCATCGCCAGTTCGTAGGTGTCCGGTGGCTGCGGCACGCTCCGGCTCTTCCGCGCGCTCCTCGCGCACCGGATAGGCCCACGCCTCCTGGACCGGCTCGGCCGGCGCGGCCGCCTGCGTCGCCGCCGGCGGCGCCACCTGTTCCTGAATCCACGCCCGCGTTTCGCTGTTCGCGGTCGGCGTGTCGTCCATCATGGTCAGGTCCGGAAGCTGCGGGTAGTCCGCCAGCAGAGCCCGCAGTCCGGAAATGATCGCCGTGCGGATGGGATCGTAATAGCTGCCCATGTTCGAGACACGCGCGGCTCGCGTACCGCTGCACATCCAGCCAGCCCCGGCCGCATTCCAGCCCCATCGCCGTCTCCGCCGTCTCCAGTACCTCCGTCCAGTTCGATTCGAGCGCCAGGCTCTTCAGCTTCTGCCGGATTTCGGTAGGCGGCGGCGCCAGCAGCGTCTCGTCGATGGTCTCGCCCGCCGCGCGCAGTTCGCCCCAGCGCAAGCCGCGCAGCAACAGGTAGGGCGCGGGACTGTAGGGGTCCGCTTGCCGCAGGAATTTCGCCGATGCCACAATCCGCGCCACCGCGTCGTCGCGATCCACCGGTTCGGCGGAGAGGCCTCCGCCGCGGCGAACCGGAGCGCGCCCGCGCCACCGTCACCGCGGCCGGCGCTTCTGCCTCCAGCCGGCGCCTCTTCCACTTCTTCGATCTCCGCCGCCGGCGCATCTACCGCAGCGTCCGGTTCCTTCTCCCGCTTCCGCTGCAGCAGGCTGTGGACCGTCTGCCGCACCTCTTCCAGCGTCGCCCGCAGCGTCCCAAAACCGGGTGAAACGTCGCCGAACTTCGCATCGCACGCCTCTCCCAGCAGGCTGAGCGATTCCAGCGTGCTGTCGAAGGCCGCTTCCAGATTGACGTAAAAACTCTTGGGCGCGGCGTCGAAGTCCTTATCGAACTGCTCCAGCGTGACCTTGCCCTCGGCGATCGCCTCCCGCCGCGCGCGCTGCTTTTCGTCGGTGTCGGCAGCTTCCTCGCTACCCACCGCGCGCGATTCCCGGAACTGGAATACCAGCTCAGACCGGTGCGCGTCAGCGGCACCTGCTTGACCGCCTGATCCAGCTTGTCGCCGATCCACTGCAGCTTGCCCGCGCGAAACTCCGCGTCGCCGTCTTCCAGCTCGGGGTAAAGCGAATCCCAGAAGTTCTCGATGTAGGCCCGATTCAGATCCAGCACTTCGCGCAGGCCGCTGATGCCTTCGCGCTTGAGCATGGCCTCGGCCAGCCACGCCGTCAGTTGCAGGTCTTTGGTCTTGGTGGAGAGCGTCTCGTTGATCAGCTTGATGGTGAGCGGCCAATCGGCCAGCTTGCGCCCGCGCGCCCATTCGCCCTGCGGAACATCGTCGTCTTCCCGGCGCGCTTCCTTGATCTTGTCGAAGACCGGTGCGTATTGGAGATTCTCTCCGCCTGGCTTGTCGGCGGAAATCGGATTGAGCAGATCACTCGGAAGCGGCATGACGTTCGGGGATCTCCTCGGCCGCGGTGATCTCCAGGCGCCGGAGTTCCAGGATCGGGACATCCTCGCCGTCCACCAGCAGCATCTTCATCCCGAACGGTACGGGGTCGCCTCCGTCGCGCTCCTCCCACACCGTGGCGCGGCCCAAACGCACCGCGTCGTCCGCGTGCCGGGAACTGAAAGGCGAGAGCACCGGCAGCATCACTTCTCCCAGTTCCTGACCCTTGAACGCAGGCCCGGTACGAATCAGTGCCGGAATCCAGAGCAGATCCCGCAGCCGCTTCGGCGCTTCCACTTCGATCGACGCCATCTGCCCCAGCGGCAGCCACATGTACTGTCCCGCCGCGAAGATTTCCAGCCGCGGCCCCATTCTTGGGTCCGCATCTTCGATCGATTCGAACGGCTTTCCGTTGAGCGTCCCGCGGATGGCGGGAGCCTCCGCGGCCGCGGCCGGATAGTCTTTCTTGGCGAACAGATCGTGGCGCGAGCGCTCCGCGGCCAGCGCCGCCCGGTACAGCAGCGTCCCGGTCATCGCGTCCGGACCGGCACTCGCGAGCACATTCGAGATGCTTCTCCGCGCGATCGTATTCGCCGGCGAAACTCAGAAGTTCAAACAGGAATACGCGACGCTGGGTATCGGCCGGATTGTCGCGCAACTCCGCCACCAGCGCCTGCACGGCGGCATTTAGCTTGCCGGCTCGATAAAGTTCTTTGGCAGTCACGAAGGGACCCCGAAATTAGAATGCCGGTGAACGCCGTCCGCGGCGCTCACCGGCTGGCAACAAACTGTCTAGGCCTTGACGTTCTTGACCGCATCCCAACCGCCGTGGACCGCGCCGCCCAACGGCTTGCCGTCCGGACCCTGCGGCTGGTAGTCGATCTGCATCTTGCCGAATGCAAAGGAGACGGATTCCGTCGGCGCATCGTCGCCGCCCGATGGAACCGCTCCACTGCACGGACTCCACGAACACCGTACCGAACGTGTACATCAGGTACTCCACCGGCGTTTCACCGGCTTTCCGCAGGGTCACCGTGACCTTGTGCGTAATGGACGCCGCTGGCGCAGGCCTGGAATAATACCGGGCTGACCTTGTCCGTCTTCTTCATGAAATTGAAGCTGGAGAGACTTACCTTTCCAGCCCCGGCGCCACCCGTGGCGGAACCGATGGTCGTCGGGTTCGAGGCCCCCAGGCTAAACGAATAGATTTCAATTTCGCCCTTATGTTTGCTATCCGTCGATTCTCCCGCAACGTTCGGAGTCTCGATCTTCAAAAATGCGTCAAACGGCATAACTTGCTCCTCCTAGTTTCCACGATTGCCTTGCTGTGTTCGTTTCCCGGGCCTTTCGGCCCGGGACGCGGTATTACTTGGCGCCTTGCGGCAGGTCCGCCACCAGCCGCAATGAGATGGTAAGCTCATCCAGCTGGAAGTGCGGTTTCAGGAATGCCACGGCGCGGTAAGCGCCCGGCTTGCCCGGCACATCCACAACTTCGATCTTGGCGTCCCGGAGCGGTTTCCTGGCCTTCACTTCGGCCGCCACATCGTCATTCCCGACCACGTATTGCAGAATCCACGTGTTCAGGAAATCCTCGCACTCCTTGCGCGACATGAAGCCGCCGATCTTGTCGCGCATCATCGATTTCATGTAGTGCGCGAAGCGCGAGATCGCCAGAATGTACGGCAATTGCGTCGACAGCCTGCGCGTTCGCGTTGGCTGCATCCTTGTCGTACATCTTGGCCTTCTGGGCAGATTGCACCGAGAAGAAGGCCGCATAATCCGTCCCCTTGCAGTGCACCAGCGGCACGAATCCCAGATCCGCCAGTTCCTTCTCGCGCCGGTCCGTAATCGGCGCCTCCGTCGGACACTTCAACGCAATGTCCCCGGAATCGGTGGTGAAATTGTGCGTCGGCAGTCCCTCTACCAGACCGCCGCCTTCCACGCCGCGGATCGCCGCGCACCATCCGTAGTGTGAAAATGCGTTGGTTAAACGTGCCGCCAGCGCGTACGCCGCATTGCCCCACAGATACTTCGAGTGGTCCGACCCGTCTACGCCTTCCTGATAATTGAAGGCATCGCACGTCACGCCGTTCTTGCCGTACGGCAGGCGCATCAGGATGTGCGGCAACGCCAGTCCCACGTACCGCGAATCCTCGCTCGCACGGAAGCTCTTCCACTTGGCGTATTCCGTGTTGTCGAAGATCTTCGCCATGTCGCGCGGCGCGTCGATCGACGTGAAGCTTTCCAGATTCAACATCTCCGGATTCGCCGCCGTCAGGAACGGAGCATGCGCCGAAGCTGCCACCTTGGAAATCCGCTCCAGCAGATCGATATCTTCCGGTCCCCGGCCGAATTCGTAGTCTCCCACCAGCGCAGCGAATGGCGCGCCGCCGAAAACCCCGAACTCCTCCTCGTACACTTTCTTGAACAGCGCGCTCTGGTCGAATTCCGGCGCGCGTTGCAGATCGCGCAGCAATTCCGTCTTCGTCGCGTTGAGCACCCGGATCTTCAGCTTGTCGCTGGTCTCACTCTGGTCCAGCAAGTACTTCAACCCGCGCCACGTGCCCTCCAGCTTCTGAAAGCTCGCGTTGTGCAGCACTTCGTTCAACTGCAATGACACCAGGCGGTCGATTTCCGCGATCCGCGCCGTGATCATCGCCTCGGCGTCTTTCGACACCGTCATCGCGCCCTTCAACACCTGATCGACGAAGTCCCTTACCAGGTTCTTCCCCTTTTCCGTCGTTTCCGTACCGCGCGCCAACCGCCCTTCGGTTACGATCTGGTCGAGCAGGCTGGTCTCCTGCACCTGCTCCGTCGCCTGCGGTGCTCCCAGGGGAGCCTTTTGCGGATCACTCATTCGATTCCCCCTTCAAGCCCAGTTCCGCACGCAATTTCGCCAGTTTGCCCGAATCGGTCACCGCGTCGCGCAATAACTCTTCCAGCTTGTCGTTACCCTGCATGTTTCCACGCAGGTCGCTCAACCGGCCGCGCAGTTCCAGCAGTTCGCGCAGCGGACCCACCTGACGGGCCACGTTCTCCGGCGCAAAATCGTCCATGCTCTTGAAGTTCAAATCGACCTTCAGGTTGCCGGCGTTCGGATCGTTGGAGAGTTTGTTCTCCACCGAAAACGCGAGGTGAGGTTTCATGTTTTCGATCACCGCGTCGAAGTTGTCCGGTGTCACCTCTACGAACTTGCGATCCTTCAATTTCGCCAGCGGTTCCGTCGGCTGGCCGGTGAAGTCGCCCAATACTCCCATGACGAACGGCAATTCTTTTACTTCGATGGCGTCGCCCACTTCCACGTCGTACGTAATCTGTACCCGCGGTGGCCGCACTCGATCGAGTTTGTGCTGCATGCTGTCTCGTGCCATTAGCTACCCCCAAGTTTCCGAAAGATGGCGGCGGTGCTTCACCCGCCTCGTAAACGCAATCTCAGTACCAGAAAAAAGCGGCGTGCAAATCCTTCACTTAATCCCGGTACTCGCAGGATTATACACCCTAATGTGCTTCAATTCTCAGTTCCGACTGGCTAATTCGTGCCAAATTCTGTCGCTGGGACTTACGTGCCTCTCTTGTCCACTTAGTGGGCGGCTGTCCACTCGGTGGACAGCCGTCTAATCCGGCAGAGGCCAGTCCGCGCTCCGCAGAATACCCGTGGACATGAGCGGCCGGAGCACCTGCGCAAAATCGTCGACCGTGTCCCCCGGGTTGACGATCCCCGCCTCCTGCGCCGATCCGAAATGATCCCGCCAGGTCAACACACCGTCACATTGCGAAACGATCTGCGCCAGCCAACCGTGGCACCTCACTCTTGCGTCAAACGGCTGCGCCGCCTCTAACGTGAATTCCTCGCCGGCGAAACGTCCCTCTCGAACCCGGTGGACAATGTGCAATTCGCAGAATGGCGAAATCGTCGGCCGGCTCTCCAGCAACATCGCCAGTCCGCCCGGCGCGCGCACCGCCGATTCCCACTCCAACAGCCACTCCATTCCGCGCCCCGTGAAGCCCCTTCCCGCTCGCGCGCGGCCCGTCGCCGCAGGCCGTCCGCCCTCATGCCGGCGAATCAGGATCCACCCGTAGAAGACATACTGGGTCTTCGTCGCCTCCCACATCGCCTGCCGGAAACGCCACTCCTCGGCGCTGTCCGTATTCCGTTTGGCGCCCCTCTCCTTGATCAGCTCAGCCGGCGTGTGCAACCAGTCGGACACCAGGACGACATCAAACATTGCTTCATCCGCGCCCAGCCATTTGCGGATGCGCTGCTCGAATTCCTCACCCTCCCGGTCTGTCGCCATCAGTAGCGCATAGAACTTTCCGCCCGGTCGCAGGTAACGCGGCAGGCCTTCCACCACCCGGCGGATGATCTGCTCCCCGTCTTCCCCACCATCGCGAAAAATCAACTCCGTCTGTTTGGCGGGAATATACGGGGGATGCGTCACGATCCGGTCGAACGTCAGCCCCTCCACCGGAGCATACATATCGCCTTCCACCACCGTCATGTTTTCCAGCCCGGCCAGGCGCCGGTTGAATTCGGCGAAGAGCGTGCACCGGGCCGATATGTCTGTGGCCCAAACGCGTCCCGCGTAGGGTGCGCTCCGCATCGCCGCGATCCCGGTGCCGGTGCCGATATCCAGCAGCGCCTCGCATGGCGTGGAGGGCAAACGGTCCACAAATTCGCGCGTGTTCTCGAAGATCGCCGGATACACAACGTCCGGCGGTAAAGCGCACTTGGTCCCGTCCGGTGCATTTCCCCGGTCGCAGACCGTCAGGTTCCGCGCGTTCAGCAAAATCGCCGCCGTGCCGAATACCAGTCCCGGCGTGTCCGGATCCCGCCCCACCAGATCGAGCGTCTCCAGCGTGCGCAACCCTTCGCCCGGCAACAACCGGACCAGTTCGTCCTCCCGCACATAGACGCAGTCGTAGAACAGCCGGATCAGCCCGTCGATAGGCTCGTCCAACAGCTTACCGATCAATTCCCTGGCCGGCGCGCTCCGGTAGTTCGACAGCGTGTCCACCTTCACCCGCGTGCAGATACCGTCGTAACTGTACTGGCATTCCTCCAGCAGTTTGCGCAGTGCAGCGAACTCCTGCTCGCTGCCTAAACGGGGAAGTTTTTGGTGCCAGGGATAGGTTGCCGCTTGTGCCGGAGTCATCCTCGTGAGAATAACATTGCACGGCCGGTTGGCTCATCCCTCCCAGTTCTGTTACTGTGATTCCAAATGAAACGACTGCAACCGGTGATCTGGACCAAAGGCACTTTCCTCAGTCCGCAGCACCTCCAACTGCAGGATCGCTTCCTCGAAAACCTGCTCCAATTTCATTTGGATAGCCTGTCCTTCCGGCCCTGGGGCTTCCGCTCCCTACAGATCAGCCGCGAGGCGCTGGCTGCCGGATCGCTCGGGATTTCCAGCGCCTCCGGCATTTTTCCCGACGGCCTGCTCTTCGATATCCCGAACTCCGATTCCGCCCCGCCCCTCAAATTGCTCGCCGATTGCTTTGAGCCCGATCAGACCTCTCTCGACGTCTACCTCTCGGTGCCGCAATATCGCGAACGCGGCCTGAACGTCGCCACAGCCGCACGCCAGGGCAGTGCCCGCTACCGGGCCGAGGTGGAATTGTTTCGCGACGAGAACACCGGTCTCTCCGAAAAACCCGTTCAAATCGCCCGCAAGAACCTGCGCCTGCTTGCCGAGGGCGAATCTCTCGACGGCTACTCCAACCTGCGTGTCGCGCGGGTCCTGCGCACCCGGCCGGCACCTTCCAGGCCGATCCGCGCTTCGTTCCTCCGCTACTCAATTTCCACGCCAGCGATTACCTCGCCGGTGTCGCGCGCCAACTGGTCGAAATCCTTACTGCCCGCTCCGGCGCCATCTCCGGTTTGCGCCGCCAGAAAAACCAGAGCCTCGCCGATTTTACGGCTGCCGATATCGCCAACTTCTGGCTGCTCTACACGGTGAATTCGGCCTTCCCCCTCTTCCGCCACTTGTTTGAAACTCGCGGCGGCCATCCCGAGGAATTATTCTCCGCCATGCTCTCTCTCGCCGGGTCGCTGACCACATTCTCGTCCAAGGTGCACCCCCGCGACCTGCCCGCCTACGATCACGACAACCTCGGCGCCTGCTTCTCTGAGCTCGATGAAAAGCTGCGCATGCTGCTCGACACCGTCGTCGCCAGCAACGTGGTTTCCCTGCCCCTCAAACTCCTCAAGCCCTCCATCTACGCCACCTCGCTCGATCAGGACAAGTATCTGGTCAACACCAAGATGTATCTCGCCATCAGTGCCGAGACCAGCCAGGCGGAAATTGTCGGCAAGACGCCCAACTTCGTGAAGATCTGCTCCGCCAGCCACATCGAACACCTGGTGCGTCAGGCGTTGCCGGGTGTGCCGGTCGCCTACGTGTCGCAACCGCCCGGCGCCATCCCCGTAAAGCTAAACTTCCAGTATTTCGCCCTGTCTCAGACCGGGCCCGCTTGGGAATCCATCCAGCGAGCCCGCAACTTCGCCGCCTACATACCCGGCGATCTGCCCAATCCGCAAGCCGAACTCATCATAGTCCTGCCCCAGGTAGGATAGGCCTCCGGCCTGTCCATTCGAGCAAAGCTCGGACACCTACCCGCGCCGCACCATCAGGTAAACCACCACTCCCCCCGCCAGGAACGCCAGCAAACAAAAAATCACAATCAACAGCATGTTCACCGATTTGCCCGCGGGAGCCGCCACGGGGGGAGCCGCCACCTGTGGCATCGCAGGCGCTGCCGGCGCCGCTGGCATCGGCATCCCGGAAATCGGTGCGGCGGGAGGGGTCGCCCCCGGCACCGCACCCACATTCGAGGGAGTCGACATCATGCGCGTATATTCGCTAGGCCCTTGCGCTCCGCTGGCGGGTACGGCCGATGGATTCACCGAGAACGCCTGCGTAGCACCGCCGCCGTACGCATTTGGTGGCGCGACCGGAGGCGCCGGAGCCTGCGGCGCCGCCTCACTCAACCCTCCGGTACCGAACATGCGAGTATAATCGCCGGGCTCCGCTTGCCGTGGAGGCGCGGCCGGCGTCGGTGCTGCTTGCGGAAACTGGGATGCCGAGGGGAACTGCGGTCCCGACGGCTTCCCCCCGGGCGCAGATCGAAAGAACTGCGTGAACTCGCCTCCTCCGGGGGACGGAGACCCGGGCTGGGGAGGCGCCGGCGTCTGAAACATTCGTGTAAACTCGCTCGGGGCGGGTGGCTTGGCGGCCGGTGCCGGCCAGTCACCCGGCGCTGGTACATCGGGCAAGGGCGAGTCGAACATCCGAGTGAATTCGCCCGGGCCAGCCACCTTGGCGGGAGCGGGCGGAGCAGCCGCCGGCGGGGGCGGTGCCTGAAACAAACGCGTAAATTCACCCGGACCTGCGGGCGCGGCAGGCGCTGCCGGCGCCGTAGGAGTAGGCGGCAAGCCCGGCTCTCCTACCGGCGGAGCTACAGGGCTCTGGAATAACTTCGTGAATTCGCCTGGCTCCGCCGGCTGCGCGGACGCCGGCCGGACAGGCGGCGCACTCGCAGCCGGAACACCCGGCAAACCAGGCTCCGCCGCCGGCGGCGCCGCGGGACTCTGGAATAATTTCGTGAACTCGCCCGCCTCCGTCGGCTTCGCGGACGCGGGCCGGACAGGCGGCGCACTCGCAGCCGGAACACCCGGCAAACCAGGCTCCGCCGCCGGCGGCGCCGCGGGACTCTGGAATAATTTCGTGAACTCGCCCGCTTCCGTCGACTGCGCCGAGGCAGACGGGACAGGCGGCGCACTCGCAGTCGGAACAGCCGGCAAAATACGCTCCGCCACCGGCGGCGCCGCAGCACTTTGAAATAATTTCGTGAATTCGCCCGGCCCCGCCGACTGCGCAGAGGCGGACGGGACAGGCGGAGCACTCGCAGTCGGAACAGCCGGCAAACCAGGCTCCGCCACCGCCGGTGCCGCTGGACTCTGGAATAACTTCGTGAATTCGCCCGCTTCCGCCGCCGGCGCTGCCGCACTCGCAATCGGAACAGCCGGCAAACTAGTTTCCGCCGGCGCCGCAGCCGCACCCTGGAACAGTTTCGCAAACTCGTCCGTTGCCGAAGACGTAGCCGATGCCGGAGTCGGGTCCGCCGCCCGGAGCGGCGCCGTAAGCGGAAGCCCCGGCTCCGGCGCAGGCGCAGCCGCTCGCTGGAACTGCTTGGTAACCCCGGGCTCCGAAACCACCGCTGGAGCCGCCGGCGCTTTCACCGGTGGTGCTGCCGGAGGCGCCAGTGAACCAACCTCCGGCCGCTTCCAGAAGCCCGCCTTCCCGAACTCCTTTGCCGCCGCGTCCGCCCGATCCTGCTCCGCCAGCCACTCGTCCAGCGGCTGATACGGTGGCGCTACCGTCACCACAAACGTGGCGCCCTCGTATTCGCCTACCTCGATCAGTTTCGCCATCGAGTGAGGCTGCATCGCGCGCAGCCGCACCAGGAATGCCTCGTTCTCCGGCGTCTTCCCGCCCACTAACAGGTGCACCGTCACATCGCGGCCGGTGTTCGTCTGACGGGCCCGGTAACTCTGAACTCCGGTCCCAGGTAACAATTCGATCAACTGATATTTTTTCGAAAAATCCATGGACGGTCGCGCCTGTTTTCCATCATGCTACCTTCGCCTCCCGGAGTCCAGCAACAGACGGCTATGCTAAAGTATGCCCACAGGCATATGAAGCTGCTTTCGAGAGTAGTCTGGTCGGAAGGCATGCACTTGGGTCCCCATCATTTCCAGGTGCAGAGCCGCTACTTCGAAGACTCGATCCAATTTGCCACCTCGTCGCTGTGGTTCGCTTCTTACGGCCTGGCTGGACTGGAGTTGGACGCCGACGCGCTATACAATGGCGCCGTCTCGCTCCTCCACGCCCGCGGCATCCTGCCCGACGGTCTGCCCTTCAACATGCCGGAATGCGACGACCTGCCGCAGCCTCGAGTCATCGCCGACCTGATCCCGCCCACGCGCGACAGCGTCATCGTGTTGCTCGGTATTCCGCCGCTCCGCCCCAATGGCCTGAACTGCACCATCGGCGCCGGCAACGGCGATGCCCGCTATGCCTCGCAGGCCAGGGTCCTTCACGACGAGATCTCCGGCGTCGACGAGCGCAGCGTGCAGATGGGCCGTAAGAATCTGCGCCTCCTCCTGGATATCGAACCCGCCGGCGACCTGGTCACCATCCCTATAGCCCGCGTCGTGCGCGACGGCGCCGGCCACTTCGCCTACGACCCGGGATTCGTGCCGCCCGTGGTCCAGATCGGCGCCAGCTCCCGCCTCCTCCAACTCTTGCAGCAAATGGTGGAGATTCTGAACGAGAAGGGTGCCGCTCTGGGCCGCGATGCGGGCAATTCCCGATCCGATTTCTCCACTCGCGAAATTGCCAGCTTCTGGCTGCTGCATGCCGTGAATTCCGCCCTGGCCCCCCTGCGCCACCTGCTCATTGCCAAGCGCGGCCACCCCGAAGAACTCTTCGTCGAACTTTCGCGGCTCGCCGGCGCGCTCTGCACCTTCTCTCTCGATTCGCTGCCCCGCGACCTGCCCGTCTACGATCATCAGAACCTCACCGATTGCTTCAATCAGTTGGATCGCCACATCCGCGCTCATCTGGAAACCGTACTGCCCACGAACTGCATTACGATTCCCCTGGTCGCGGCCGGTGACTGTTTCTACGAAGGCAAGGTCACTGACGCCCGCTGCCTGGGCAATTCGCGCTGGGTGTTGGCCATCCGCGCCCGCATGCCAGATGCCGAACTGATGACGCAGACGCCGCAACTCGTCAAGGTCTGCACCCCGGTCTTCGTTCGTGAACTCGTCAACCGCGCCCTGCCCGGCATGCCGCTCACTCACCTGCCCATTCCTCCGCCCGCAATTTCCACTCGAGTCGAGACCCAGTATTTTGGCATCAGCCGCACCGGACCCTGTTGGAACCACATGCTCCAGACACGCCAGATTGGAGTGTATGTCCCCAGCGCGTTTCCTGACCCGGAGTTACAGGTCTTAGTAGTGCTCGACTCGTTAACCTGGATAACTTACTATGTCTCCTTCGACAGATACCCGCAGGCCGGATAATCTGGCCCTCCTGTTCCAGGATGTACTTACCGCGATTGTCCGCTTGCGTGCCAACCGGCAGGGCGTCACCGATGCCAATGCCTTCCGCCACCACACTCGCGAGGCTCTCAAAACCGCGGCCAGCCAGGCCCTCGCCGCCGGTTACACCGCGGAAGATACCAGGCACGCGACCTTCGCCGCCGTCGCCTTCCTCGATGAGTCCGTGCTGAACTCTCAAAACCCCATCTTCGCGGAATGGCTCCGCAAGCCCCTGCAGTCTGAGTTATTCGGTACCCATACCGCCGGCGAGGAATTCTTCGTCAGCTTACAGCAACTACTGGGCCGCGGTGATTCGGCCGACCTTGCCGATCTCATCGAGATTCACTATCTCTGTCTTTTGCTCGGATTCGGCGGCCGCTACAGCGCCGGAAATCGAGGCGAACTGCTTCAAATCATGAACCTTACCGGCGAAAAGATCCGCCGCATCCGCGGACGCTTTGGAGAGCTTTCGCCCGCCTGGAGACCGCCGAAAGAGAAGGCCGTCAGCCATGCCGATCCCTGGGTCAAACGCTGGGGCATCATCGCCGCAGTGTGCGCCGTCGTTACTTTACTAATGTTTGTGGGCTATATGTTCGGGTTGAATTCCGTGGTTTCGCAGTTACACAACCTGTCCAGCCCGGGGAAGGGTTAGAGGATCCGCATGGCACTCTATCTCATCTTCGGGCTGGTTCTGGTCGCGCTGATCGTTCTCGTAATAGTCTGGTTCTATCTCAAGAAGAAAAAGGCCAGGGCCGCGGCCGCCGAAGCCGATGCCAACGCTCCCGGCGCCGGCGGCCAGGCGGGGGCAGATGACGAGGTCGATTCTCTGGTCCGCGAGGCCGAGCGCCGCCTCGCCGCCGCCAAACAAGGCGATCGCCTCACCAGCCTGCCCATCTTCTTCGTCGTCGGCGACACCGGCAGTACCAAGACCAGCGTCATCATCAACGCCGGGCTCGAACCCGAATTGCTCGCCGGCCTGGTCTACCGCGATAACAATCTTGTGCCCACGCGAACCGCCAACTTATGGTTCTCGCGACGCACCATCTTCGTCGAAGCCGGCGGCAAACTGCCCACCGAGCCGGCCAGGTGGATCCGTCTGGTTCGCAAATTGCAACCGCGAACTGGCGTCGCCAGCCAGGGCCAGGCGCCGCGCGCCGTTCTGGTCTGCTACGATTCCGAAAGCTTTACCAGGTCGGGTGCCCAGGAAAGTGCCACCGCCGCCGCGCGCAATCTGCGTGCCCGCCTCGGTGAAATGTCCCAGGCCTTCGGCATCAACCTGCCGGTCTATGTCCTCTTCACCAAAATGGACCGGCTCCCGTTCTTCACCGAATTCGTCCGCAATCTCACGAAGGAAGAAGCGACTCAGGTCCTGGGCGCCACCATCCCCATGCGTGATGTGCGCGCCGGCGGCGTCTATGGCGAGGAACAGACCGCGCGCCTCACTGCCGAATTCGAACGCCTCTTCCATTCCCTCGCCGACGCGCGCCCGGAATTCCTCGGCCGCGAAACCGATGCCGTCAAACAACCCGGCGCCTACGAATTTCCCCGCGAATTCCGCAAAATTCGGCCCGCTATGGTCCAATTCCTGGTGGACCTCTGCCAGCCCAGCCAATTGACCGTCGGCCCCTTCCTTCGCGGATTCTATTTCACCGGTGTGCGCCCTGTCGTCGTCAATGAGGTCGCGCCCGTTGCTGCCGCGCCCCAGGCGCAGGCCGGTTACGGCCCGGCGTCCGGCGCCACCGGTCTGTTTAAAGCCGGCCAGTCGCCTCAGGCGCCGCAAGCGGCAGCACCGGTGGCCGCCCCTCGTAAAGTTCCGCAGTGGCTCTTCCTCACGCATCTGTTCAACGACGTCCTGCTGGCCGATAGCGCCGCCATGGGCGCCTCCGGTTCCAGCGTGAAGACTGGCTTTGCGAGGCGCGCGCTTTTCGGCGCGGCTACCGCCCTGTGCCTCGTCCTTGCCATCGCGTTCACCGTCTCGTTCTTCAAGAACCGCGCGTTGGAAACCCAGGCCCGCGATGCCGCCGAAAGCCTCTCGTCCATCGCCGCGCCGGGCCAGAACCTCGCCTCGCTGGATTCCCTCCGGAAACTCGAGACCCTTCGCCAGTCCCTCGAGACCCTGGTAAAATTCCGGCGCGAAGGCGAACCCTGGAGCTATCGCTGGGGGTTGTACACCGGCGACTCCCTTTACCCCGAGGTGCGGCGCATCTACTTCGATCGCTTCCGCCAGCTTCTGTTCCAGCCCACCCAGACTGCAATCCTCGAAAATCTACGCGGTCTGCCCACCGCGCCCGGCCCCGAATATTCGCCCACTTATGACGCCCTCAAGGCGTACCTCGTCACCACGTCGCACCATGATAAGAGCGACAAACTCTTTCTCTCGCCCGTGCTGATGAAATGGTGGTCTGGCAATCGCGCCCCCGATGCCGAACGCGTCGCACTCGCCCAGAAACAGTTCGATTTTTATGCCACGGAGCTGAAGGAAGAGAATCCGTTCTCCAAGGAAAGCGACGTCGCTTCCGTCGAACGCGCCCGTTCCTATCTCAAGCAGTTTGCCGGCACGGAACGCGTCTATGCCTTCATGCTTGCCGAAGCCGGCAAGAGTAATCCCCCCATCGATTTCAACCGCCAGTTCCCCGGCGCCTCTCAGGCTGTAACTCAGCCTCACATCGTCCCCGGCGCATTTTCCAAAGGCGGCTTCACCTTCATGAAGGATGCCATCGCCCACGCCGACCGCTATTTCAATGGCGAACCATGGGTCCTCGGCGACCAGGTTGCCGGCAACATTGATCGCGCCGCCCTCTCCGCTGGCTCTTCGCGACCGCTATTATTCGGATTTCGCCAAACAGTGGCGCACTTACATCAAATCGGCCGCCGTCGTCCGCTATGCCGGCCTGAAAGACGCCACCACCAAACTCGCGCAGCTTTCCGGCAACCAGTCCCCGCTGCTGGAGTTGTTCGCCCTCGCCTCCACCAACACCGCGGTTGACGATCCCGTGTTGGCCGCGATCTTCCAGCCCGTTCAGGCCGTAGTCCCGCCCGGCAGCACAGACCGCTTCGTCGCGCCGCCCAATCAGAACTACATGAACGCCCTGCTCACCATCCAGACCTCGCTCGAATCCATCGCCAACCAGCCGGGCGCGCCCAGCGATGCAGCCGCTGCCCAGACTGTCAACAATGCGACGCAGGCCAAGGTGAATACCCGGCAGATGGCGCAGGCCTTCCGCATCGATGCCGAAGGCCATATCGAAGCCGCCGTCCAGAAACTGCTCGAAGATCCCATCACCTATCTCGACGCGATGCTCAAGTCCGTCGATGCCGCGGAACTCAACGCCGGCGGCAAATCGCTGTGCGGCAGTCTACGCCCTCTGCTCAACAAATATCCCTTCAATTCCAGCGCCACCACCGAAGCCACGCTGGCCGATGTGAATACGCTGTTCCGCAAGCCTGACGGAATTCTCTGGACCTTCTTTGACCAGAAGCTCCAAAAGGTGCTGGCACGCCAGGGGACGCAGTACGTCCCCAACCCCGCCTCCAAAGTGACGGTGAACCCGGCCTTCCTCAGCTTCTTTAATGCGGCCGCCGCCTTCGGCGACACGCTCTACGCCGATGGCTCACAGGACCCCCATTTTTCCTATTCCCTGAAGCCCGAACCCAGCGAGGGAGTCCAGATGCTCAACCTGCGCGTCGATGGCCAGGCACTCGCTTACACAGCGGGGGGTCCGACAGCCTTTAAGAAATTCACCTGGCAGGGCAGCGGTACGCATGAAGCGATGCTCAGCGTCCGCTTTGGAAATACCGATCTCGGCTTCGCCCGCGGCGAAGGCCTGTGGGCTGCCTTTCATCTATTTCAAAAGGCCAATCAATCCACCTCCACCGGTGCCGGCCAACTGCTCGAATGGATCACCAGTTCCGGCAAAGGCAGTGACGCCATCATGCTCCCCAGCGGCAAGCCGCTCACCGTGCGCCTCTCCCTCGACATGGGAGCCGCGCCGGCGCTATTCCAGCGAGGCTATCTCGCTCACATGACCTGCATCGCCGAAATCGCCAAATAGCCGCGCCACTCCAATCAAAGCCGCGACCGTGAGAGCCCGGGATACCGCATCGAAGCGTCCTGCCGCCCCCTCAAGCCACCCTCAAGCCTCCAACAACCGATATCCCCATCCCTCCAGCACCACTCCCGTGCCGTCGTCCAGATCCGCCCCCGTGAATGCATCCCGAAAGGCAAAGCTGCCACCGCCCCGTATCACCGCCGCCGCCAGCCATTCGCTCGACCATACATCCAGCGTCACGTCAATCGTTCGCTCCTCGCGCGAGAAGTTCAACAATGTGATCGCCAGGTGAGGCCTTCCGTCCTTTCGATTCTCCAGCAGCGTCACCATGCCAAACAGCGCAGGGTCGGCCAAATCCAGCACCCCGCAGAACTGTCCGGATTGCTTCAACGCGTCCCGTTTTGCCAGCAGCACAGCGAGCCGGCTCACAAACGAGCTCTCGTCGGCGAACTGTTGCGGCAGCGTGCCATACAACTGTTCCGCCACCGGAATACCCATGGGACTCGCCGCAGCCCCATCGATACCGAGCAGATCGTAAGCGCCCCGGTTGTACCATCGCTTGTCTTCGGCCGGTTGTCCGCCGGGATGCAGGAATTGATCCGGCACCTGCTCCAGCGGCAGTGCACCGGTCAGGTCCCAGCCCGTCACCGCAAGAACTCCGGGTTGCAGCGCGTTGAACGCGCTCAGCAGCAGGTGACCCTGACGAACCTACTGCGCCAGGCGCGTCTTCTGGATATC
The DNA here is from genome assembly GCA_963792055.1 of uncultured Solibacteraceae bacterium. Classification (GTDB taxonomy): domain Bacteria; phylum Acidobacteriota; class Terriglobia; order Bryobacterales; family Bryobacteraceae; genus Solibacter. Next base: position 361,364 of record CAWBUV010000006.1, read on the forward strand.
CGGCAACCGGTGGATTTCTGAGTACCCCAGTGCCGCGGCGATCAGCCCTGCCAGAGTCGTACATAGGCCATTGCCCGAAATCCGGTTGTAAGGCGCCGCGGAAGTAGCTTTCAAAGCCATCTCCCGGCGAGTGCGCTCCCGAATGGTCTGCCCGGTGAGCGACTTCCGGCCGAGCTTCATCGGGTCCGCGGCATGTGCCGCAAGGTGGGGCAACTCGTAGGTGATGTCATCGTGGTTGCCCAATGCGTGAATCAGTCGCGCCGGGTCGATCTCGCATCTCCGCATCTCCTGGTACATCAGCCCAGGAGATCGACATTCCGCATCAGCAGGGCATACTCCACCGCGGGCCTGGTCATAAAATCGTACGCCAGGTCAGGCCCCCACTGGCAGAAGTCCCGTATGTGCTCGAAGGCGGCGTTGAGTTCCTGAAAGGTGAAACCTCCAAGACGGTGGCACTGCCATGCCATCATATTCGTCGCGCTCTCCGACAGCGGATGCGCCTCGGCCCCGGGGTTCTGCGCGGCATCGGTGCCTTCCAGCCCGAGAAACGCATTGGCATCCAGCCGCACCGCGGTAACACCGAGCACATAGATCAAGTAAGTGATTTGTGCGATCACAATCCGCCAGGCGCCGAAGCTGGCATCGATCCAATTCAGTGTCGGTTGACCCCGGTCGAAAAAGTGCAAATAAAGCGTCCGGCGTTCGTTACCGTCCACGTCGGTCATGATTCCGGTGCAATCCCAACAGGTACCCGCTGTGTCCGACATCGCGCGCGTGCTGCCGAAAATGATGCCCAGATCCTTCAGCCGCCTGACCTGTGATTCCGTCAATGTCTTGGTTTCGGTAGGATCTTCACCTGCTTCGAAAACGGGCAGCTCGCCCCAATATTTCGGATCCACCGAAATCATGACATAGAGTCCCGGAAACATCCTGTAATAGTGGATGGCGAGTTGGAAATCCGCCCCCTTTCCGGTGTGTCCTGGCACCGAATCCCCGTGCACGGAAGCGCCGTGGCGCCGCGCCACTTCCGTCAGTTCGCGATACTGCTCGGCGGTGCCGAACACCGTATCGATCTCCAGACTGATCGGATCGAACCACCCGTCCACGGTCGCCGAATTCACAATCTTGTTTTCCTGTATGCCGATTCCGCCGGCCTTTAGCATCGGCCCGGTATGCATGCCCGTTACTCCGAGCTTCTGCAGCCATCCCCACAATTCCGGATCGGCAAAAGATTGCAGAGTCGTCTGCCCTTCCCTGCACAATGTGGCGCACCCGTACGGACTCAGCCACACCGACGCGCATTCCGTCAGCGTGGGAGACTGCGGCTTCGCATATGGATCCAGAAACAGTTTGTCGTGCGCCCGAACCCGGTCCTGCAACGCCGCCGCCTGATGAATCATCGAGGCGCGTTCCAGTTCTTCGATCAGCTCCTTCGATAACCGCTTCGCCATAAACCCAGACTCTCACATGGAAAACTGACGCAGCATAGTCAACTGTACGCCTGCGCACCCCGGCAGCCGGCGTGCTTGGTTATCGCCGAGGAACTGTAATGAAGTGCGTAGGTACGGGTCTGCTGTTTGTTACCTTCGCCTTGTGTCAGACTGATCCGCTGATCACCGTCAAGCCGGGACCACAGGTGATCAAGGACAAGGATCTCTGGGAGAAGACGGGAATTATCCATCCGTTCCGCCGGATGCCGCGATACATTCTCAACGACCAGAAGGCAATCTGGACGAGCCCCTTTCATACACACAAGAGCGACATAAAGTGGTGGGCTATCTTTGGCGGTGCAACCGCTGCATTAGTTGCCACGGACCACTGGACCGTGAAGCAACTTCCCAATTCGAGCACGCAGGTCTCGATCTCGAATTGGGCCTCCAGGTTCGGCTCCGCCTACTCCCTGATTCCGATTAGCGCGGGCTTCTACTTCATCGGTACGAAGCAGCACGACGAACGCTTTCGCGAGACCGGCCTGATTGCGTTTGAAACGCTGATCGACGCCAACCTGGTTTCTGTCGTGGTAAAGTTGGCCGCCAACCGCGCGCGTCCGCTGGAAGGCAACGGACGCGGTCAATTCGGCGACAGCCCGAATGGACGCTGGAACTCCAGTTTTCCTTCCGGTCACGCCATCAACACGTGGGCGCTCGCATCGGTCATCGCACACGAATATCCCAAACCTGTAGTCTACGTGATCGCCTACGGCCTCGCCAGCACTGTGGTGATGGCGCGAGTGGGAGCCCGCAAACATTTCCCCGGAGACGTATTGGCGGGCGGCGCGATGGGCTGGTTCATCGGTGACTACGTCTACGGCCACCGTCACAATCGCGAGTTGGATCGCAAAAGGCCCGTAACCAGGCGGATTCTGGATCACGTTAGCCTCGGCGTCGACATTGAATAAGTCTGCCCTACGCCAAAACTCCCTGAATCACTTTGCCCCCGGTATCGGTCAGCCGCTGATTGCGGCCCGCGCTGTAGTAAGTGAGCTTCATATCGTTCAAGCCCATCAGATGCATGACCGTCGCGTGGACATCGCGCATGCGGTAAATGTCTTCCACCGCCTTGAAGCCCAGATCGTCGGTCCTGCCCACCAGCGGCGCCCGGCTTGACGCCGCCGCCCGCCATCCAGATCGTCATGGCGCGCGTGTTGTGATCGCGTCCCGCCTTGTTCCGCAAGTCCGCCGGATTGTCCGGAGTGCGGCCGAATTCGCCCATCCAGACCACCAGCGTCGAATCCAGCAGTCCCCGCCGCTTCAGATCCTTTGAGCAGCGCGGCGATCGGCTTGTCGGTCTCCGCCGCGTTCTTCGTGTGGTTCTTGACGATTTCCGTATGCCCGTCCCAACTCTGGCTTGGCGTGTAGAGCTGCACGAAGCGGACGCCCTTCTCCACCATCTGCCGCGCCATCAGGCAGCGCTTGCCGAACGACTCCGTTACCGGATCCTTCAATCCGTACATCTCGAGCGTCTCCGCCGGCTCCGCCGCCATATCGAGCACGCCCGGGAACCTCTGCTTGCATGCGATAAGCCAGCTCATAGGCATCGATACGACCCTGCAGGTCGGGATTGCTTTCGTGCATCTGCGAGAAGTCCTGATTATAACGCGCGCAGCAGGTCCATCTGCGTTCGACTGCTCTTCGGCCGTTACCCCTGCCGGCGGCTTGAGGTTGAGAATCGCGATCTCCCTTCCAGCGCAGCACCGTGCCCTGATAGCTCGCCGGCAAAAATCCCGCGCCCCACTGCTGCGAGCCGCTGAAGGGCAGCGAACGGAAATCCGGCAGCACCACGAACGCCGGCAGATTCTGATTTTCGGTGCCCAGCCCATACGTGACCCACGAGCCCATGCTCGGCTTGCCCGGAATGACCGACTCCGGTGTTCATCAGGAACACCGCTGCCGGATGATTGCCGTTCTCCGTCTGGATCGAGCGCACAAACGCCATATCGTCCACGCAGGTCGCCGTGTGCGGAAACAGGCTCGAAACGTCGCGCCCGCATTGACCGTACTTCTGAAATGGAAACGCGCTTCGCAGAATCAGCCGCGGCTTGGCGAATAAGGTTCGCCTGGTCGGTGTTCTTCTCCTTGCTCCAGTCCATCACCGTGTTGTCGAACTTCTCCAACGCCGGCTTGGGGTCGAACGAATCCATCTGGCTCACGCCGCCCAGCATCGTCAGAAAGATGCACGACTTGGCCTTCGGCTCGTGGTCTGGCGTCTTCGGCGCCAGCGGATTCACTGCACTGCTGGCGCCGCGCATCACATCCGCCAGCGCGAGGCCGCCCACCCCGGTCAGGCTGTGATAGAGAAATCGCCGTCGGGCAAGATCGAAATTCATAATTACTCCAGATAGAGAAACTCGTTCAGGTTGAACAACACCACTCCCAGGCTCGCCAGCGATTCCACCGCGGGCTTTCCCGGCGAACATGGTTTTATATTTGCTTCGTTCCGCCTCTGTCGGCCGCCGCGCCAGCGTCGATAGAAACGCCAGGTCCAGTTGCTTGTCCACATCCGGGCCGGCCAGTTCCACCATCCGCTCCGCAAGATGTCTGGCAGTCTTATGCGTGAAGTCGCCGTTCAACAACGAGAAGGCCTGCGTGGGCACCACTGTGGCGCTGCGGCGCGAACACACTTCGCTCATATTGGCGCCATCGAAGACTTCGATCATCGGATTCATCACCGAGCGGCGCTGGAAGGTGTAGATGGTCCTCTGCGCCTGCTGCTTCTCATCCGAAGGGAACCACTTGAAGAACTCGAATCCTCCGGCGACGTCCTCCGGCAGGCTCACGAAAGCTCCCGGACCGCCCTTCGACTTCTGCAACTGGCCGCTGATGGCCAGCATCGAATCGCGAATCTCCTCACCTTCCAGACGCGATCCAGTTCATGCGCCATAGCAGCAGATTCTTCGGATCGGCCTCGGCGTAGTTTCGCTGCGCGGGATTCTCGGTCGATTGGCGATAGGAGTTGGAGAGCAGCATCATCCTGTGCATCGCCTTTAAGCTCCACTTCTTCTCGACAAACTGCGTGGCCAGGTAGTCGAGCAGCTCGGGATGCGAAGGCCGGTCGCCGTTGATTCCGAAGTCGCTCGGCGTGCGCACAATGCCCTCGCCGAAGTGATGCTGCCAGAGGCGATTCACCATCACGCGCGCGGTCAGCGGATTCGCCGGCGAGGTGATCCAATCGGCCAGCGCCAGCCGCCTGCCCGAGCTGCCGCCGACAAACGGAATCTCCGCCGGCTTGTCGCTGCCGGCGACCGCCTGAAGAAATCCCGGTTCGACGCGCTCGCCACGGCTCGACAGATCGCCGCCCGCCAGGACATAAGTCGCCGCGAGATCGGGAACCTGCGGCGGCACCACATCCGATACGGAGTACGCCAAGGCCCGATAGCGAGCCGCAAGCTCGCGAGCCTGGCGCGCATCGTCGGTCGCCGTTCTCCAGGCCGCCTTCTGCTCGGCGGTGAACGAGGTGTTCTTCGGGTTCTTCAGCGCCGCCATGAAGTCGACCTTCGGCTCAACCTTGCCGTCCTTCTCCTTGGCGCGGTACTGCGCCCGGAGGTCGGCCTCCATCTTCCGTAGCGCTTCGTCGGCGGCGTCGGAGTTGTCCTCATAGGTCCGAAGCTTGTCGCGCATCGCCTTACTGCCGCCTTCGGCATCGCTGAACGGCGCTTCCCGGTTATCCACCTTCATGGGCGCGAAGAATGCCTGCAGGCGGTAAAAGTCACGCTGCGGGATCGGATCGTACTTGTGATCGTGGCAGCGCGCACAACCCACGGTGAAACCGAGAAAAACCTGTCCCACCGTTCCTGGTGATTTCGTTCAAGACATCCTGGCGAAGTTGCGTTTTGAAGTTCGCGTCCGCCTCCCAGGTCCCCATACGCAGGAAGCCGAGCGCCACCAGGCGATCCGATCGCCCGTCGCCGCCCTTCGCTCCTGCGCCACCGGCGGGCATTTCGTCGCCCGCGAGTTGCTCCTCGACAAAGCGGTCGTAAGGCTTGTCCTGATTGAACGAGCGGATCACGTAGTCGCGATAGCGCCAGGCGGTGGGCCGTTCGCCGTCGATCGCGAAGCCGTCGGACTCGGCAAAACGCGCCAGGTCGAGCCAGTGCCGGGCCCATCGTTCGCCGTAGCGTGGATCTGCCAGGAGCTTGTCGACCACTTTTTCATACGCGTCGGGCGCTGTACTGTTTTCAAACTCACGCACTTCATCCGGAGTTGGCGGCAGTCCGATCAGATCGAAGTACACACGCCGCAGCAAAGCACGCTTCGCTGCCGGAGGCGCCGGCTTCATACCCTTCGCCTCGAGCTTCTGCAGTATGAACGCATCGATGGGATTCACAACCCAGGCAGCATCTTTCACGGGCGGAATCGCCGGAGCCGCCGGTTTGTGCAGCAGCCAGTCCAGATACGAATCCATCTTTTTCGACGTCTTCGGCAGGGCCTGCATGCGGTCGATCGCGGCAGCCAGCGATGCGGTTGTCTCCGCCGGAAGCGAGCCGCCCATCGGCATCTTCGGCGTACGCTCACCGCGCACGTATTGCATGAGCAGTGAGTGCAGCGAATCGCCGGGCTCCAGTGCGGGACCATGCTTGCCGCCGGTCAGGAGCGCGTCCAGGCTTGCCATACTCAGCTCTCCGGCCGGGCTGGCCGAACCGTGGCAGGCCGCACAGTGGGCCTTCAGCAGGGGCGCGATCTTTTCATTGAACAGCGCCTCGTTCTGTCCAAAAGACAGTCCCGTAAAGATGCTAAATGTGATGGCAATTGCAGGGAAAACACGCATCGAAATCCCCCTCCGGATCTCGAACAAAATACAACTGGATTATACAACGCGCCGGTTCGCGGTACCCTACACATTCTGGGGAGCAGAGGGAATATGGAAATCAATCGACGGGAATTGATCGTCAAAACCGGTGTTCTGGCGGCGGCCAGTGCTGCGTTCGGACAGCAGCAGAGCTCCACAAAAAGCTGGTACGACCGGCCGATGCGATGGGCCCAACTTGCCTTCGTCGAGGACGATCCAGGCCACTACAAACCGGAGTTCTGGCTCGACTACTACAAGCGCATCCATGCCGATGCGGTTTGCCTCAGTGCGGGCGGCTGCGTAGCCTTTTATCCGACGAAAATCCCACTTCATTATCGTAGTAAGTTCCTCGGCAACAGTGACACCTTCGGCGACATGGTCGCCGGGTGCCGGAAACTCGGCATGAACGTGATCGCGCGGGTGGATCCCCACGCCGCCCACCAGGACGTTCAGGACGCTCACCCCGACTGGATCGCGGTACAGGCCAACGGCCAGCCTTACCGCCATTGGGCGATGCCGACCTCCTGGGTAACTTGTGCGCTCGGCCCGTACAACTTCGAGTTCATGACCAGCGTCATCCGCGAGATCATGACGAATTACAAGGTGGACGGCATCTTCGCCAACCGCTGGAACGGTTCGGGCATGTGCTACTGCCAGCACTGCCAGAGGAATTTCCGGGACTTCAGCGGGCTGGACCTTCCGCGCCCCGGGGCCGCCGGCGAGGCGCAGACCCAATACGCGGCATGGCACCGGAAACGCCTGCTTGAACTGTATACGCTGTGGGAAGGCGAGATCGAAAAAGCCAACCCGGACGCTGCGTTCTTCCCCAACGGCTTCGACCTGATCCGGGAAAGCGTCTCGGTTCCGATTCACTTTGCGGACCGCCAGAACCGCTCCCCCAACCTGCCGCCCTGGCAGAATGGCAAATCCGCGAAGGATGCCCGTTCCACGTTCGGCATGAAGCCGATCGTGGGTTTATTCGGCGTCACGGTGGGTTCGCCATACCGGTGGATGGATTCCGTGCAGAATCCGAACGAGGTCCGTGTCTTCGCGGTGGACGGCATCGCCCAGGGCTTTCGTCCGTGGGTGATCAAGTTCAACGCCAAGCCGCTCGATCAGCGCTGGCTCAAGCCGGTGGAAGACCTCTTCGTCTGGCATTGGAAGAACGAAAAATACCTGCGCAACGAGCGTCCCCTGGCCCGAGTGGGGTTGGTGTCGGCACCACGAGCGCCGGCCGATCACACGTCCGGTTTCTACCATGCCCTGGTAGAGGCGCGGATTCCCTTCGAGACAGTTCCCGATACCCAGCTTGATGCAGCTCACGTGCAGCAGTTCAAAGTCCTGGGGCTGCCGAACATCGTCAATCTGTCCGACGCGCAATGTGCGCAGTTGAAGGCGTTCGTGGAAAGGGGCGGCGGGCTGGTGGCCACCCACGAGACGTCGCTCAACGACGAGCGGGGCAGGCGCCGTCCCGATTTCGGCCTTGCCGGCCTGTTCGGCGCGTCGTTTGCCGGCAAGGTGATCGAACGGCAGCAGAACGCCTATCTAAATCTGGAAGACCGGGCCCACCCGCTTTTGGATGGCTTGGCGAATGTGGGCCGGATCGTCCACGGCGTGATGCGAGTGGAGATTCGCGTACCTGCCGGACTTCGCGCACCGCTGATGACGGTTCCCACGTATCCCGACCTGCCGATGGAAGAGGTGTACGAGCGCGATAGCAAGACCGACATCCCCGGCGTCATGGTCCGGTCTGTCGGTTCCGGCCGCGTGGTCTATTTCCCGTGGGACATCGACCGGACCTTCTGGGAATTGATGAACCAGGATCAGGGAATCGTACTCGCGAATGCCGTTCGCTGGGCAGCCAACGAAGAGCAGCCGCTGCGCGTTCAGGGGCCGGGCGTGGTGGATGTCGCGCTTTGGAAGCAACCGTCGTCCATCACGGCCCACATAGTGAACTTCACCAATCCGATGATGATGAGGGGCCCTTTCCGCGAGATTCTGCAAATCGGTCCGCAGAAGGTGCGCGTGAGATTGCCGGAGGGCGCCAGGGCGCGCGACGTCAAGTTCCTGGTGAGTCCGGCAAAGCCGCAGTGGAGGCAGAGCGGAGAGTGGATCGAAACCACAACGCCGCCGATCGACCTGCACGAAGTGGTCGCGATCGATCTGTAAAAGTCGGTTTGATATACTTCTGATACTGGCTCTCGCGAGGCGAACCAAATCATATGTGGATTGTCCGGCTAGCTCTTGGCCGTCCGTACACGTTCGTGGTCATGGCTATCCTTATAGCCATTTTGGGATCGTCGGCCATCGTGAGCATGCCGGTGGACATCTTTCCCTACATCGATATTCCGGTGGTGAGCGTCCTGTGGGTCTACTCGGGCCTTGTCGCCGGAGGAGATGGAAAAGCGCGTCGTCACCAACTTCGAGCGCAGCCTCACTTCCAACGTCAACGACATCGAGCACATCGAATCGCAGGCATATAACGGCTACGCCGTAATCAAGATTTACTTCCATCCGAACGTGAAGATCGACATGGCGGTGGCTCAGATGACGGCCACCATGCAGACCTCGCTACGGCAGATGCCGCCGGGCATGTTCCCGGCCAATATTCTGAAGTACGACGCGGCCAGCGTGCCAATTCTGCAGCTTGGGCTTTCGAGCAAGACCCTGCGCGAACAGGAAATCTTCGATATCGGCAACAACTTTATCCGCACTCCGCTCGGCACCGTGCAGGGCGCTTCGGTCTCCTATCCTTTCGGCGGGAAACAGCGTGCGGTAATGGTGGACTTGAACCTGGAGGAACTTTACGCCAAGCAGCTTTCGCCGATCGATGTCTCCAATGCTCTGAACCTGCAGAATCTGATCCTGCCGGCGGGTACGGCAAAGCTGGCGCGACACGGAATATCAGGTCCGCGTCAACAGCAGCCCGGTGCTGCTGAACGATTTGAACAATCTGCCGATCAAGACCGTGAACGGAGCGACGGTTTACATCAAAGACGTGGCGCAGGTGCGCGACGGGTTCCAGGTTCAGAACAACATCGTTCGCACCAACGGATCGCGCGGCGTGCTGATCACCATCACCAGAAACGGGAAGGCTTCGACGCTGTCGATCGTCAACGCCGTGAAGGCCGCGCTGCCCCGAATTCTGGCCAACGTTCCGCCGGAGTTGAAAGTAGTCGCGCTCGCCGACCAATCGGTTTTCGTGCGAGCCTCGATTCAGGGCGTGGTGCGCGAGGCCCTGATCGCCGCCGGCCTGACCGGCATGATGATTCTGCTGTTCCTGGGAAGCTGGCGCAGCACGCTGATCGTCTGCATCTCGATTCCGCTCTCGATTCTGACCTCGCTCTGCCTGCTGAGCCTGCTTGGACAGACCATCAACGTGATGACGCTGGGAGGACTGGCGCTGGCGGTGGGCATCCTGGTGGACGATGCCACTGTTGAAATCGAGAATACACACCGCAACATCGCGATGCGAAAACCGCTGGTCACCGCGGTGTTGGACGGCGCCTCGCAGATCGCGGTGCCGACCTTTGTCGCGACCTTGGCCATCTGCATCGTCTTCGTCCCGGTATTGCTGCTGACCGGAACCGCGCGGTATCTGTTTACGCCGCTGGCGATGGCGGTGGTCTTCGCCATGCTCGCATCGTATCTTCTGTCCCGCACGCTGGTGCCCACGATGATGGCTTATCTGCTCGGGTCGGAAATCGCGGGCAGAAGCGATGGAAGGAACTCGCGGCCGGCGGAAGGGGTTCTTTATTCGCGGCCACTAGCTGTTCAATCGGGTCTTCGAGGCCCTACGGTTTCGCTACATCGGCCTGCTGGATTGGTCTCTGCGGCATCGCGGGCGGGTGCTGATTGGCTTTCGGGAGCTTCTTCATTGCGTCGCTGGGCTCGGCGTGGCTGGTTGGCCAGGATTTCTTCCCCGCGGTGGATTCCGGACAGATGCGGCTTGCACGCGCGCGGCCCGGCAGGCACGCGAATCGAAGAGACCGGAGATGCGGTTCGCGGCCATCGAACGCGAGATCCGCGCCGCGATTCCGCCGGATGAGATCGAGATGCTGATCGACAACATCGGAATTCCGAACAGTTGGCCCAGCATCGCCCAGGGCGATATTCCCACGATTTCGAGCGCCGATGGCGAGATCCTGATTTCGCTGAACAAGGAAAAGCACGGGTCATCGCGGGATTACGAGGTGCTGCTTCGCAAGCGGCTGCGCGATCGATTTCCGGATATGGATTTCTTCTTCCAGCCGGCCAACATCACCAGCCAGATTCTGAACTTCGGGCTTCCCGCGCCGATCGACCTGCAGGTGGTCGGCCGGAACGCGGAGGCCAATTACAAGATTGCACAGAAGACTGGCCAAGCAGGATTTCCCGCATTCCGGGAGTGGCCGACGTGCATGTTCACCAGGTGGCGGATCAGCCCGAGATCCGCCTGGACGTCGATCGGGAGAAGGCGTCGCAGATGGGATTGACGCAGCGCGATGTCACCAGCAGCATGCTGATTTCGCTCAGCGGCAGCGGCACGGTGGCGCCGAACTTCTGGATGAACTGGACCAACGGCATCAACTACAACATCGGCGTGCAGACGCCGCAATACCGCATCGATTCTCTGGATGCTCTGCTGCGCACGCCGATTTCCGCATCGAATGCGCCGGTGACCACGCGGCAGGCGGCATCCGCGGCGGCAACGCTTCCATCGGCGCTTCTCCGAACGGCGCGTCCCAGGCGTACGGCAATCCAGGCGCCGCGGCGGGCAGCACGCAACTTCTCTCCAACCTGGTATCGGTTCAGCGTTCTTACATGCCAGTGATCATCAACCACTACAACGTCTGGCCGGTCTTCGATGTGTATGCGAACGTGGACCGTCGGGATCTGGGCGGCGTGGGAGCGGAAGTCCGGAAGATCATGCGCGAGGAAGAAGCGCATTTGCCCCGCGGCACTTCGTTCGATCTGCGCGGCCAGATCGAGACGATGCAATCCTCATTCTTCCGGCTGGGTTTGGGGATGATCTTTGCTGTGGTGCTCGTGTATCTGCTGATGACGGTGAATTTTCAATCCTGGGTGGATCCTTTTATCATCCTGATGGCGCTGCCCGGCGCAATGGCCGGTATTCTCTGGATGCTGTTTATCACCGGGAACAACGTTGAGCGTACCCTCCCTGATGGGCTCCATCATGTGCGTTGGTGTGGCGACCGCCAACAGCATTCTGATGGTGACGTTCGCCAACGATCAGCGCGAAACGCTGCTCACCGCGCACGAGGCCATGCTGGCAGCCGGCCACGCCCGGGTCCGGCCGGTACTGATGACGGCGACGGCGATGATTCTTGGGAATGGTGCCGATGGCGCTGGGTTGGGGCGAAGGCGGCGAGCAGAATGCGCCGCTGGGACGCGCGGTGATCGGGGGGCTGCTGTTCGCGACGGTGACGACGCTGTTCGTCGTACCGATTGTCTATACGTACCTCCGCGCGCAGCCTCCGGTAGACGCCGAACGTAGATTGGAGCAGTGGAACAGGAGCGGATTAGCGCGATGATGCCGAAAGAGTCCAGGGGGGAAGAGGAGAGGCTGCATCGTGAGAACCAGGAACTCCGGCGGCAGCTTGAGGAGTTGAAGGGCGCGACGCACGGCGAAGCGGAAACCGGGCTGCCGGACAAGCTTTGGCGACCTTCCGCGATCACCATCTGGTCGATCTTCCTGGTGGTGGTTGTGATCGTCGCCGTGGCGTTTCTCTCCGGGTACATTCCGCTACAGAAGCGCAGGGCAGTGATCGCGGGTGAGGCGCACGAACAGGAACGCGCGCTGCCCCGTGTCGAAGTCATCGAAGCGCGGCGTGCGACCGGCAAGAGCACATTGCAGCTACCCGGCAACATACAGGCGATCACCGAGGCGCCCATTCTGGCGCGAGCCGACGGGTACATCCTGCGCCGCGCGGTAGACATCGGCGACCGGGTGCAGGCCGGCCAGACGGTGGCGGAGATCGAAGCTCCGGAAATGGAGTCGCAGGTTCGCCAGTCGAAGGCCAACCTTCAACTGGCGCGGGCGGCAGTGGACCAGGCGCTGGCGAACTATGAACAGGGCAAGAGCGACATGGAACTTGCGCGGGTGACGGCGGAGCGCTGGGCCCGCCTGGCGGCCAAGGGCGTGGTCTCGCGGCAGGAGAACGATCAGTACCAGGCGCAGTATCATTCGCGCAACTCCGCCCTGGAATCGCTCGACAAGGCCGTGGGTGTCCAACGGAGCAATGTGGCTGCGGCGGAAGCGAGCCTGGCACGGATCGAGAGAATGCAGAGCTACCTGGTGGTGAAGGCGCCGTTCGACGGCGTGATCACACTGCGCAACGTGGACGTAGGGGCGCTGGTGAACGCGGGGAGCACGCTGCTGTTCCGGATCGCGCAGACTTCGACACTGCGGACCTATTTGAATGTGCCGCAGGCGCAGGCCAGCTCGGTGCGGGCCGGCCAGCCCGCGCGAATCAGTGTGGCCAACCTGCCGGGACGTGAATTCACGGGCACGGTGGCGCGCACCTCTAACGCGCTCGACCCCGCCAGCCGTACTTTACTGGTGGAGGTTCATGTGCCAAATCCCGAGGGCGCGTTGATTCCCGGCATGTATGCCCGGGTCGAGCTGGTCAGCCCCCGGACGGGCGCTCCGCTATTAATTCCGAGCGATTCGCTGATCGCCCGCGGCGACGGCACGGAAGTCGCCGTGGTGCGTCCGGACCACCGGGTACATCTCCAGAAGATCGACGTCGGACGCGATTACGGCGACCATATGGAAGTGGCGGGCGGACTCAGCGACGGGGACATGGTGATTGCCAACCCTGGCGACACGGTCCGCGAGGGTCTCGAAGTCCAACCGGTGCCCATTCCCGAAAAAGGTTCGCAAAAATAGGATCGACGGCAGGCTCAGGAGTCTCAGGCGCCGATTGCCGCGCCCACAGCCTGGCAGGTGTTCTGCAGTTGATGTTTGTCCGACATCAGAAAGTCAAATTCGACCTGCATGTGACCGGCAGCGACCCATCCTGACCCAGCGCGCTTCAATTCGATGGTGTCCGGCAGTCCCGCCACGGCAACGCGCAGGCGATTCCTTCCCGTTGCCAGCACGGCGCCCTCAGCGATGACTCCGCCCGGATATCTGATCAGCAAATACATCTGTGGGTCCCTCTCCTTTTTGGGGTTAATCAGATTATGCGGGCTCAGTATAGGCCGGGCGCAACGTTGCCCTTCGATATGGAACCAGGGTCCCACCGTGACATATACCTTGACACGTATATGCTCCAAAGCGTATATTACGAGCGTGGAATCTGTGTTCGAGATCATTGCGGAGCCGAACCGCCGCGCGATACTGAGCCTTCTAGTCACGTCGCATCAGTCGGTGGGAGAGATCGAACGGCAACTTCGTATGCCGCAGCCGACTGTGTCCAAGCACCTGCGAGTGTTGCGAGAGGCCGGCTTCGTAGAATCCACTGTAGACGCACAGCGCCGTCTCTACCGGCTGAAACCTGAACCACTGCAAGAAGTGGAGGCGTGGCTGGCCCCATTCCGCCGATTCTGGTCCGCTCACATTGACGCTCTCGAACGCCACCTGGACCGGATGGATGAATCCATACCGACGAAAAAGAAGACAAGGAGAAAGAAATGACCGATCGCGAGCGGTACACACCGGGTCCCGCCGGCGGGGCGCAGGTACGAAAGGACGGAGACAAGTGGACGCTGGTTCTGGTGAGAGAACTGCGGCACTCACCCGAAAAAGTATGGGAGGCACTTACGGACCCCGCACATTTGCGCGACTGGGCCCCCTTTGAGGTGGATGGGAGCCTAGGTACGGCTGGAACCACGGTAAATCTCACCTGGGTGGGAACGCCCAAGCCGCTGGAAACGACGGTGAAGCGAGCCGAAGCGCCCAAGGTGCTTGAGTACAGCGATATCCGCTGGGAGCTCGAAGCCACTGGCGGGGGGACGCGTCTGACGCTGTGGCACAGCATCGATCGCCGCTTCATCTCGATGGGCGCCGCCGGGTGGCACATTTGTTTCGACGTGCTGGATCACCTTCTCAGCGGAACTCCCATCGGCCGTGTGGTGGGCGCAGATGCCATGAAGTTCGGGGGGTGGCAGCGATTGAACGCCGAATACGCAAAGGAGTTCGGCGTTGAGACGCCGGCGTGGCCGCCCAACGCGCCGAAGCATTGAAGTGTAAGAGGAAGGAACAACACCATGGAATCGACTTTGCAGAAACCGGCCCTTGCCGCCGCCATTACCAGCCCTAAGGCCTGGACGATGATCTATTGGATGGTCACAGGGCTCTTCTGTCTGCAGATGACCTTCACTGCCTACGCGCAACTGAGCCTGCCACAGGTGGCGGAGTCGTTCACCCACCTCGGCTTCCCTGCGTATTTCCGGGTGGAGCTCTCGTGGGCCAAGCTGCTGGGCGTGGCGCTACTGCTAGCACCGGCGCCGGCACGGCTCAAGGAGTGGGCCTATGCCGGCTTCGCGATCAATCTTGCCTCCGCGCTGATCGCGCACCTTGCGGTGGGCGATGGCCCGGAGGCATGGAGCTTTGCAGCGGCCACCGGAGTGCTGTGGGGTCTCTCGTATTTCTTCTGGCGCCGGTTGGAGCCCACAGCGGCGGCCGTCCGACGCAGCTAAAATAAAGTGCAAGAGTTGGAGCAATAGATGAAAAAGTCCGGCCCGGTGGAATCTGCCTCTGCATTGATCGACGAGAAGATCAAGGAACTTGGAGACTGGCGCGGGAAGACGCTCGCGAAAGTGCGCGACATCATACGCAAGGCAGACCCCGAAATCATCGAAGAATGGAAGTGGATGGGGACTCCCGTATGGTCCCACAGCGGCATCGTCTGCACGGGAGAGACGTACAAGAAGGTCGTCAAGATGACATTTGCCAAAGGAGCTGCGTTGAAGGATCCTTCCGGCCTATTCAATTCCAGCCTGGAGGGGAATGTCAGGCGCGCCATCGACATTCATGAAGGCGAAAAGATCGATGAGGAGGCCTTGACGGATTTGATCCGCGCTGCGGTAGCGCTCAATCTCGCGGGCAAGAGCAAGAGCAAGCGGACCGGCTAGGTTGGCGGCAGGCCCACTTTTTTCGCAATGGATCGAGCCCGCATGGGTTCAAGGCGTATCTCTCTGGAGTATGGCGAGAGATTTGACTTCTTTGCCTTCCGCATCCAGAACGGAGAGGTTGACCTTCAGAGTGTTTCCGGAAACTTCCGCCTCCAGCCATGCAACCACAACGCCGGATTTCCTTGCCTCAGCCAAGATGCGGCGGCCGGCGGGGCGGCGGAACGAGATTGCATCAGCATAGCGGAAGCCGGCGATGCCGTAACGACTGTCGTCAAAGCCGCCTTGCAGGGTCAGCTTGAACGGCTCTCCCTTCTCGTCCACTCCTTCCTGGTCAATTCGAAGATCGTTGCCTTCAATTTCGACGCGCACGGTGTCGCTTCCGAGCGCAGGAGCTAACAGTTTGGATTTGGCGACGTTCAACTTCCAGGTTCCGGAGAACGGATCACTTGCGGCAAGCACAGGTAGAACCAGGGTACAGGCGAGCAGCAGGACGCCGATAGTCTGAATAGTGTCAGAGACGACACCGAATCGAATCAAACGGTTTGAATTCAGTGGATGAATAGGCATCGGGAAGGGCCGATCCGGGCGAACTGAAATTCCGCGGTTCTCCGGGAATGAAACTGAGGCGCCCGTGGGATCCCGGGCGCCTCGTGATTGCCGATCAGATTGGCTTGGGCATCCTCAGAAGGTCAATCGCAGGCCGATCTGTACCTGGCGCATATCCCGAGCACTACGAATCGTGCCGAACAGGGCCGAGCTCAGGGTTCCGTTGGGGTTGCTCAGGTTCACCATATTGAAGGCGTTGGTGAATTCCCCGCGCGCCTGAAGCAGGACACGCTCCCAAATCCTGAAGTCGCGGAAAAGGCCGATGTCCAGGTTTCTGTAGCCCGGACCGGTCATCACATTGCGGCCCAGGGTTCCATCGGTGCCGTTGGCGCCTTTGGCGAAAGCCGCCGTGTTGAACCAGGCGTTCGTTACGTCCGAGCGCTGGCGATGCGGATCGAGGAACGGGTTACCGATCAGATTCACGCGGTCATTGTTGGTGCCGTCCAAATTCGTATCGCTACCGGTGGTGACGTTGAACGGCCCTCCGCTTTGCAGGGTGAGGATACCGGATACGGACCAGTCTTTGACGATCGCTTTGATCCAGGGATTGGCTTTGTCGAAGTAACTCAGGTTCCAAATTATCGAACTTACCATCACGTGGCGGCGGTTGTTATCCGACAGACCCCGTTCTTCCGCGAGGTTACGGAAGTTTTGGGCGCCACCGTTGGTGGTGTTGTTATCCAACTGGACGTCTTCCAGCGACTTCGCAAAGGTGTAGAAGGCCTTGGCGCTGAAATTGTGCGACAGACGCTTCTCGAGAGTGACCTGGAGCGAATGGTACGAAGTGTTCATCACCGACTGGACCGAGAAGATCTGGGCGAGCGTTCCGGGTTGGATGGGGCGACGGTTATTCACATTCGAACTTGTCGCAGTGCTGTTGTAGAAGGGGTAGTTCAAGTCTTCAGCAAACGGGAGGCGGTGTGCCAGGGAGCCGACGTACGACGCGGTCAATGCCCAGTTCTTGAAGACCTGGCGCTGAACCGAGAAGTTGAACTGGTAGGTGTAGGGCCATTTGAAATTCGGGGCTACACCATAGATCGATGCCGGCAGGATGAACTGAGGAGCGCTCGGATTATACGTGAACGGGAACGGCGACACTCCACCGGGTAGAAGCCCGTAGGGGTTACTAAGTGACTGCACGGCGTTGAACTGTTGCCGAACGGCAAACGGGTTGTAGTTGGAAGTGGAGTTCCATTCGTTGCCCGATACGCTGCCGTAGAAGATGCCCGCACCGGCACGAATCGACGTCTTGGCATCGCCCCTGGGATCCCATGCCACACCAAGCCGGGGAGAAAAGTGGTTCTTTTGCAGGCTGACAATTCCGCGGGCGATTCCGGGGTCGCCCGGGACAAGCAGGCCGGTGGGCACGTTGGAGCCCTTCAGAACCTGCGATTGGACGCCCTGTACGAAAGTGGATTCCCGATCGAAGGGATCGGTGGGCGGGGTCTGCAATTCATAGCGCAGGCCGAGGTTCAGAGTCAAACGGGGCTGTATGCGGAAATCGTCCTGCACAAACAGCGCGGTGGTCCAGGAATTATCGAGCGCGGTGATCGGTGAGTCCTGATTCATGGTGACAGGAAGGCCGGTCACGAAGTCGGCGAGGGCATTGCCCGTCTTGGTTCCGGTGAAGGAGAACACGCCGTAGTTATTCAGCAGCGTCTGCTGAACGTCCTTATTGAGCGAGAGTTCGCCGCCGAAGGAAATACTGTGGCGGCCGCGGATGTAGCTGACCTGATCGCGGGTGAAATAGAAGTTGGTACCGGCGACCGGTCCGGCAATGGCCTGCCCAAGGGTGAAGTAACCGGTGACCGTGATTTGGGGCAGCGCCGGCGGACCCTGGACGTTGAAAGATGATCCCAGGTCGCCAAGCGAGGTCTGCGGCGTATTGAGGCGGCCGCCGAAGTTGCGCGTGTAGCCCGCCCAAAATTGATTCGCCATGCCGCCGCTGATCGTAAAGGTGTGGCTGAGGTTCACGTTCTGCTGCCGCCAATCGAAGTTCTCGGTAGACCAGGGAAGATTTCCGCCCGGCGAGATGGATTGGTGACCGCTCGTTTCGTAGTAGCTGGCGGTCAGCCGATGCCGCTCATTGAAGGTATGGTCGACCTTTGCGAGAACCTCGTCGGTGACGTAGGGGCTGGAAATTGTGCCCTGCCAGATGCTTCCGGAAGCATTCGCCAGGGGGATGTTCTTGTTCAGGATATTCATTGCGGCGCCATCCATGCGGTTGGAAGGGATGATGCCGCCCGGGTAAGGTGTGTTGCCGCTAAGCGGATCTTTGGGGCGCAATCTTGGATTGCGAGAAGTTGCCGCCGCGCTCCAACGGAGTAGGAACGATGGCTCCATTTAGAACGGAACTGGTGATCTGACGAAGACCGGAATAGGTGCCGAAGAAGAACGTCTTGTTCTTCCGGACGGGACCGCCAAGAGTTCCGCCGAACTGATTTCGGTGAAGCGGCGCAGCGACTCCGACCCACGGGTATGCGTTCAGGTCGTTATTACGGAAGAATTCGAAGACCGAACCATGGAACTCATTTGTGCCGGATTTTGTCAAAATGTTGACTACGCCGCCGGCGAAGCGTCCATAGTCGGCGCTATAGCCGTTGGTAACTACACGAAACTCTTCAACCGCGTCCGGATTCGGAGCGATGTTCCCGGTGTTTCGTAACCCGGTCATGTTATTACCGCCATCCAAATAGTAACTTACGGATCCCGCGCCGCCGTCCACGCCGCCATTAATCATGGTGCGTTGCTCCGGATAACCAAGGACGATGCTGTTGGCGTTTGAAGTGACTCCAGGTGTGAGGCTAAGCAGCGTGTAAACGTTGCGGCCGACGATGGGAAGCGTGTTGATTTCCGCATTTCCAACGCTTCGGCCAATTTGCGCGTTGGCGGTGTTGACTACCGGCGCCGCCCCGACAATTTCGACTTCCTCCGCCAGAGTTCCGACGTCGAGGGTGGAATCTACGCGGGCGGCTACGTTGACATCGAGAAGCACGCCTTTCTGCACAAATTTCTTAAAACCAGTCGCCGTCATTTCCACGGAATATTCGCCGATCGGCAGAAATTCAAAGCGATATTGGCCCCCTGCGTTGGTTTGGGCGCTCCGCGCCTGGTTCGTACGAACGTTCGTTGCAGTGACCTGCGCAACGGGAATCACTCCGCCGCTCCGGTCAGTGATTGTTCCGTAAAGAGTGGTGGTGGTTTGAGCCGATATGGGTGATACAACGAGCAGACTAATCGATAAGGCGATACACGAAAGTGTGAGCTTGGTTTGCATTTTGACGAGACCCTCCGTCGAGCGCTTGTGGTGGCTCGAATATCTTGTTTTCAACCTCTGGATGAACTACAACGTCCGGCAGTCTGCTATTGAGACAGCACGGTTACCGTATCCCGATTATCTGGCGCATTGACAGCACGGGCAAGATCCCGAAAGTTAACGGTGAGGTACTATCGCCGAGTACTGCTCAGGTGAGAGCTTACCCAGGTAGCTTACCCTGGGATCTTACTCGGGAGTTCCCCTGTGAACGGTAAGTACAAGATATCGGATTCCAGGGCGTGGTGTTATATAGAGTTATCGATGGGTATTAGTGCGCGAGTCCGGGCGCAGGCTACCAGGCGACGACCAGGTTTCTTTCCTCACGCCTGCGGCGGGCTACGACGGGGCGGACCCCACGGAATTCATGGCTGAGAATGCGTAGCGCAGTGCCGCGGCTGTCCGCTCGCGCGACCGTCCCGATCACGAAGAGGCGAACCATTGGTTTGCCGAGATATAGCCCGGGCCAATCGATCGCAAGTTCCAACGTTGAGCCAACCGGCGCGGCGCCGGGCGGGTCGATCAGCATGCCACCGGCGCTCATGTCGCAGGTGTAGCCACTCTTCCAGACAGATTCACGGGACGGATCGGCGCCCCGATATCGCATGGGCGCACGAACGGCGTAGCGGTTGCTGGCGCGGAGGTTTTTCATTTTCAGACTCGGGGCCGGGCTCATGGGATCATTCTCGCGGATGATTGTCAATATTGAATGAAGCTTCAGAGTCGGATCGGTTAGGGCGGCGCCGCGGGCCGGCAGGAGGGGGAGTTTCACGGCCTGAGATTCGATCTAAAGTAACTGAGTTGTAACCCACACTTGCTAGGCTATGGGTTCGGAAACTTCTATGGCGGGCGCCCGAGTCACAGTCCTGGATTCCAAGATCACGCGCAAGCCCGGACGAATCTCCATTGCAGTTTTTTCCGGCGTACTGCTTGGCGGCGTGTTGTACGCGGGCGGTAGCCTGCTGACCGATCTTTCGAAGCTTCGCTCCACCCCCACCTTTGAATTCGTCTTGCTCGGGCTCACGCTGGCGATTGCGCTGGGCTTCGAATTTGTCAACGGCTTCCACGACACGGCGAATGCGGTGGCCACCGTGATCTACACACACTCTCTGGAGCCGCACCTCGCCGTTGTCTGGTCAGGCTTATGGAATTTCATCGGCGTACTGACCTCGAGCGGCGCGGTGGCCTTCGGTATCGTTTCCCTTCTTCCCGTCGAGCTGATTCTCAACGCCGGCACGCACGCCGGTTTCGCGATGATCTTCGCGCTTCTCTTCTCGGCCATTCTTTGGAATCTGGGCACCTGGTATTTCGGACTGCCGAACTCCAGCTCTCACACGCTCATCGGTTCTATTCTCGGCGTGGGGCTGATGAACCAGTTGATGGCGCCGCAGCACACTGGCGCCAGCGGAGTCGATTGGACGCAGGCGATCGGAGTGGGGAAGAGTTTATTGTTCTCGCCGTTGATCGGCTTTTTCTGCTCCGCGCTACTGTTTCTGCTGATGAAACGATTCATTCACAACCACACGCTGTACTGTGAGCCGGTGGGCACCGAACCGCCGCCCTTCTGGATTCGATCGATGCTGGTGCTGACCTGTACGGGAGTCAGTTTCGCACATGGGTCCAACGACGGACAGAAGGGAATGGGGCTGATCATGCTCATCCTGGTCGGCACCGTGCCCGCGGCTTACGCCCTCAATCATGCTGTACGTGGACCGGAAGTGCAGACCTTTCTCGCCGTTTCGGAGCAGACGGCCCGGGTACTCAGCAGCTATGAGAACCCCGGCGCAACTGCCCCTGCAAAAATCAGACCCGTCCTGGAGCAACTTATCAACCAGTCGCGAATCGAGCCTGCGACGGTTCCCGCGTTGACGGCAGTGATCCTAGCGCATCGCGGCGGATGTAGCTCCATACGGCGCATTGGCGAGCGTGCCGATCGAGCTCTCGGGCAATATACGCAACGACATGTACCTGGCCGGCGAGGCGCTACGGATTATCGAGAGCAATCACCTTTTGCCTCTCCGTCCGGAAGACGGGGAGGCCATCCGAAACTATCTGCGGGCCATCGACCGCGCCACCAAGTTCATTCCAACCTGGGTAAAGGTGGCTGTGGCGTTGGCGCTTGGCCTGGGCACGATGGTTGGGTGGAAACGTATCGTGATCACGGTGGGAGAGCGAATCGGAAAGACGCATTTGACGTACGCACAGGGAGCAGCTTCGGAAGTTGTCGCGATGGCGACCATCCTCGCGGCCGACCGGTTTGGACTGCCGGTGAGCACGACGCACGTATTGACCAGCGGGGTCGCGGGCACGATGGCGGCGAATCAGTCGGGCCTGCAGTGGGGCACGTTGCGCGCATTGGCCGCGGCATGGCTGATGACGCTGCCCGTCTCGGTTGCCCTATCCGGCGGCCTGTTCTGGATCTTCCGCCACGTGATGTAGGCTGGCCTTACTTCGGTCCCGGCGCGAACGGAATACCCAGAACTGAAGCGAATCTGCTGGCGACGTCCATTAATGACATCTCGGGTAGTCGCTTCGCCGGGATACCGGGTCCCCACATTACGTAGACCGAACGATAGCGCGCCCGCCAATGCCGAAGTCGCGCCTTCCGTATTGCCCCGGCGCGATGTGAATTGGCAAACAGAGTGCATGTTCGTTCAGCGCGGACGAAGTGATGACAGTCCGTGATCCACGACTGTATGAACGAACACCCCAATACGTTTCGCGAAACCTGGAAACAGCGAATCCGATCGCTTCAGAACGTGCCGATACTGCTCTCCATCGTCTGGAATTCGGGGCGGGGCGTAGTCGTTGCCTCTATGGGCGGCCGGGTGGTCGGCGCCCTGATCCCGATCACGATGCTGGCCGTGTCCAAGCGAATTCTCGACGCCGTTCAGGCTCACTCCGGGGGGAAGCCTCTGTCGGCCATTTTCTGGTACCTCGTTGCAGCCGAAGCTGGGCTGGCAGTCGTCAGTTCATTAATCGGCCGAGCCACCTCATATTTCGACGGACTGCTGGCCGACCGTTTTACCCGCCACGTCAGTATTCGCGTGATGCAGCATGCCTCGCAGCTCGATTTGGCTTCCTACGAGGATCC
The DNA here is from genome assembly GCA_963792055.1 of uncultured Solibacteraceae bacterium. Classification (GTDB taxonomy): domain Bacteria; phylum Acidobacteriota; class Terriglobia; order Bryobacterales; family Bryobacteraceae; genus Solibacter. Next base: position 383,743 of record CAWBUV010000006.1, read on the forward strand.
TATTTTCTACGACAAACTCGAACGCGCGCGCGTACAGGGTTCAGACCGCATCGCCATGGTCCAGGCCTTCGGCAGCGTCGTGCAACAGGCGCTCATCGCGATAAGCCTTGCCGCCGGAATTGTGTGGTTTTCACCGTGGCTGCTGGTGGCGCTGATGTTGGCCGTGGTGCCGGCGTTCGTGGCAGAGAGCCACTTCGCATTCCAAGGTTACGCGTTGAACATTCGCCAGACGCCGCTCCGGAGGCAGCTTGACTATCTGCGAACACTGGGCGCCAGTAAGGAATCAGCCAAAGAATTAAAGCTGTTCCATCTGAGCGATTATCTTTGCGGCGAGTATACAAGGATTTCGAACGAACTCTACGACCAGGATGTCGAACTTGCAAAACGGCGCTTGCGAACCGGAGCGTTCCTTTCGCTTCTCAGCACGGGCGCCTATTACGGCGCGTACGCATACGTGATCTATCGGACGGTGACCGGCAGTTTGAGTTGGGGTTCGTTGCAATTTCTGGCGGGCGCGCTGGCGGGCGCCAGCAACAACATCCAAAATATATTTGCCGTGCTTACGAACATCGCCGACCAATCGCTTTTCCTTACCGATCTGGTGGAGTTCCTGCGCGTAAAGCCCCAGATTGCATCCAGGGCGGACGCCGTGCCCGCGCCCAGGCCCATTCGACAGGGCTTTGTCTTCGAAGGCGTGTCGTTCAGCTATCCCGGCAATGAACACCGCGTCCTCGATGATCTGAATCTCCGAATCGGCCCGGGCGAGCGAATCGCGTTGATCGGCGAAAACGGCCAGGGTAAGACCACGATCGTGAAACTGCTCACGCGCCTCTACGATCCCACCGCCGGTCGCGTGCTTTTAGATGGCGTGGACCTGCGAGATTACAGCATGAAGGATTTGCACCAACAGATCAGCGTAATCTTCCAGGATTTTCTGCACTACGAGATGAGCGCGCATCAAAACATCGCAATGGGCAGCCTGAACGAGGCAGACGAACCATCCGTGCGGGATGCCGCCGAGAAAAGCGGCGCCGACCAGGTTATTGAAGGACTTCCGAACGGCTACGCGCAACTGCTTGGACGGCGGTTCGAAGGTGGCGTCGATCTTTCCGGCGGCGAATGGCAGAAACTGGCGCTCGCGCGCGCTTACTTAAGGGAGGCGCAGTTCCTGATTCTGGACGAGCCCACCGCCTCGCTCGACGCGGTTTCCGAGTACGAAGTCTTTCAGCGTTTTGCGGAACTGACGGAAAACAGGATGGCGCTGCTGATTTCTCACCGCTTTTCCACGGTCCGCATGGCCGATCGGATTATCGTTTTGGAAAATGGAAAGATAGCCGAAGAAGGGAATCACGACCAGCTCATCGCCCTGGGCGGAAAGTACTCGGAAATGTTCGAGCTGCAGGCGGCGAGCTACCGGTGATTATCGTATTTCGAATTCACCGCTCAAACCGCGAGCCGCGTCGGGTGCAATGAACACCTGCACGCGTCCCGGCTCATTCACCAGCCTCATTCGATCATCGTAAAACGCAAGGTCGGCGGCCGAGATGGTGAATGTTACGGCCCGCCGTTGGCCCGGCTTTAATTGCACCCGCTGGAAGCCGGTGAGTTTTCGAACCGGCTGAACCACGCTGGCCACCAGTTCGTGAACATATAGCTGGACCGTTTCCGTGGCTTCGCGGCTTCCGCGGTTCGCCAGCTCGGCGGACACGGTGATCGACTGCCTGCCCTGGAGCACGGGCGATGACAAGTGTAAGTTCGAATATTCCCAGGTGGTATAAGTCAGGCCGAAGCCGAATGCATACTCCGGCGTAAAATCGACATCAATGTACTTGGAGGTGTAACCAGCGGGCTTTTCCGGATTGCCCATCGGCACACCCAATTCGGCCTCCGATGCGGGGCGTCCCGTACTCAAATGCGCGTAGTAGATGGGAACTTGGCCCACGGTCCGCGGAAAGGTGATGGGAAGGCGGCCGGAGGGGACGGCGCGCCCCAGCAGAAGATTCGCGATCGCCGGTCCGCCCATGGAGCCAGGATGCCAGGCATACAGCACCGCTCCGGACTTTGCGGCCACATCGTGAAAGGTGAGGGGACGGCCGGCCATAATCACCGTCACTAATGGTTTGCCCGTCGCGGTTACTGCATCCACCAGCGCTTCCTGCGCTCCGGGCAAGTTCAGGAACGCGCGTGACCGCGCCTCTCCGGACAGAATCTGTTCCTCCCCAAGGAAAAGCAATACGACGTTCGCGGCGCTGGCGGCCGCCACTGCGGCGCCAAACCCGTTCCGTCCGAGGTCGCGGCTGTTTCGCAGTCCGGGCGCATATAAGACGCGTTTGGTACCCAGTAACTCTCTAAACGCCATGAGCGGCGTACGCACATCCGCAGCCCGGCCATCCATACTCCACGTGCCCATCTGGTCTACCGCGCTATCCGCGAGTGGACCAATAATCGCCACTGTCTGTGACTCCGCCAGCGGCAGAAGTCCTCGCTCATTCTTCAACAGGACGGCGCTTTCGGTGGCTGTTTGAGCCGCAAGTGCCAGCGACTGCGCGTTAGGAATCACCTCTTTCGCGGCCGGAATGCTTTTGTCGAACAGTCCCAAACGGAATTTCAGGCGCAAGATGTTTCTGACGGCGCCATCGATCTCAGCGATGCTCAGCTCACCTTTTTCCACCAGCGATTTCAAGTGGGAAAAGTAGGCGGTGCTGACCATTTCCATATCGACGCCCGCTGCCGCGGCCTTACGCGCTGCCTCGCGGGCGTCGCGGGCGTAGCCGTGGCGGATCATCTCCGTTACGGCTTCGTAATCGCTCACAACCATTCCGTCGTATTTCCACTCGCCACGCAGAATCTCGCGCAGCAGGAAGCGATTTCCCGTGGCGGGCACACCGTTCAGCGTGTTGAAGGCCGTCATGAAAGTGGCCACCCCCGCATCGCGGGCAGCTCGAAAAGGCGGTAGATACACCTCGCGCAAGAGGATTTCAGGGATCCACGCACTGTTGTAATCACGACCCGCTTCCGCCGCTCCGTATCCCGCGAAGTGCTTGGCACAAGCGGCCAGCGATGAGGCATCGTCAAGAGAGGCGCCCTGAAAGCCTCGCACCATTGCGGCTGCCATCGTGCCGGCCAGGCGGGGGTCTTCGCCCAGGCTTTCGGCAATCCGCCCCCAGCGCGGGTCGCGGGCGATATCGATCATCGGCGCAAACGTCCAGCGGATCCCTTCTGCTGCCGCCTCGCTCCCAGCCTGGCGCGATGCCTGCTCCACCAATTCCGGATCCCACGTGGCGGCCTGCCCCAAGGGAATCGGGAATATGGTCTTGTACCCGTGTATCACATCGCGCCCGAAGATCAGCGGAATACGCAAGCGGCTCTCCGTCGTGGCGATGCGCTGCGCTTCGGCCCGGTCCGCCGGGCTGCCGGCGTTCAGGAAGGAACCCCATCGCCCGGCGCGAATCTCGGCTTTGATGCCGTCGGAAACGGGAGTCGCCATGCCGGTGGATTGAGACATTTGCCCGATCTTTTCATCAATCGTCATCCGCGCCAGCAATGCCTCCACCCGACCTTCCACATTTGGTGGGGACTGCCCGACCGCGATGGCGCCTGCCAGAAATGCGGCCACGCAGCAGTGTACCGGAGAAGGCATCTGCCCTGATTTTAGTGGACTCATCGGAATCGATACCCTGGTTTCAGTTCGCAGCTGTAAAGCCGCGTACGATTCGAAGCGGACTGCGTACAGGAGGCCCACGAAAGCTGGAGATCGGGACCCAGTGGAAAGACGATCGGCAAACCGTTGACCTCCGCTTGAATGCTTGGTCCCTGACCGGTGGCGGGCAGCGTGAAGGACATGCCGCGGCCGAAAATCGATGGGTATGCCTGGCGGATCGAGTCGGTGAGCATGGTGTGCACCACCTCGGCTTCTACGAGAAACGTCACGGTGTCGCTCCACGCACGAACCGTGGCGCCGATCTTTCGGCCGCCGTTGGAAAAGCTATCCGAGTCGATCTTCGTAAATGGACAAGGACCTGCGATGCAGGAGACTCTCACGTTCTGAAACTCCTGGCCCTCACCGGCGTCAAGCGTCAGGGAACTGGCTGCAGCTTTCCATTTGCCATCGGGCGAGCAAGGCGGCCGGCCTGCGCACGGAATGTTTCCGGTGTTGGCAACTTCGAAGATTTTCGCGCTACTCCCGATATTTATGGTGGTGGTGGTCTTCAATGCATACCGAACGCGAATATCCCCAACGACAACCTCCTCGCCATGCGACTCCAGATCTTTGACGGCAGGGGAGGAGGTCATGCGGGCGATATATAACTCGTCGTTGAGCGGCCGCGTAATTTCAAGCGGTTGATGATTCGGGTGACGAAATCGGAACGTAACTTGCTCGCCCGGCCAAACGGCTGGCCGCCACTTCATTTGGAAGAAACCTGAGGCGTCGGATCTGGTCCGCACGGTGGTTCCACCGGCTTCGGCGGTAATCTCCACGTTCGGAAGAGGCAGTTGCTTTTTGGGATCTGGGTTCGCCGTCAGGACTGCACCGGAGAGCGAGCGGCCCAGGCGGAAAACACCCAACTTCACAATTGTGATTGCAATCACAATTGCTAAACCAACTGCCAGAAAAACCCGAATTGCTCTGTGCTCCACGTCCCGAGTTTAGGATACATGACGAGTGCGTAGATCCAAGGATCGGCTAAATTGGGAACAGTGGGTGAAGTAAGTTCCAGATCAGAGGGGTTTTCCCGCCGGGCGTTATTGCGAAACCTCCTGGCGATCGGAGCTTCAATACCTTGCAAACCAGCGCACTGCTCCGACTCCGTCGTTCAGCCAGGTTTGTCTCCGGAAGACAACCAGTTTCTGGAGGATCTGGAGAAGGCCAGTTTTCTGTTCTTTTGGGAGCAGGCTAACCCGGAATCCGGGCTTATCAAAGATCGCTGCAATGTACGTGCGTCCGATCGCAGCACCGTGGCAAGCATAGCGGCCACGGGATTCGGCCTGACGGCACTTTGTATCGGGCAGAAAAATGGGTGGGTTTCCTTGCGCGATGCCCGCGAGCGCGCGATCGTCTCGCTTCGATTCCTGGCCAGAAAGATGCCCACGCACCGTGGATTCTTCTTTCACTGGGCCAATCTGAAAACCGGCGAAAGAACCTGGGATTCGGAAGTATCGTCCGTGGACACCGCGATCCTGCTGTGTGGAGTGCTCACCTGCCGTCAACACTTCCAGTACGCCGAAATCACGCGGTTAGCGTATGAGGTCTTCAATCGCATCGACTGGACATGGCTCTCCGAAGACACGACGCTGTTGCCGCATGGCTGGATGCCGGAAGCCGGTTTTCTCCCCTATCGCTGGGATTATTACAGCGAGCACATGATGATGTACCTGCTTGGTCTGGGATCGTCGACGCATCCTTTGCCCGCGGAGACCTGGAATGCCTGGAAGCGGATTACATTCGAATATGACGGACTTCGTTATATCGGTTCGTTCGCTCCGCTCTTCATCCATCAGTACTCGCAGGCCTGGTTTGACTTTCGCGGCAAGCGGGATCGCTACGCGAACTATTTCAATAATTCGATTACCGCCACAGAGGTACATCGCCGCTTCTGTCTGCAACTCCACAAACAGTTCCCCGATTATAGTGACGACCTGTGGGGAATCACCGCCTCGGATTCCCAGTATGGATACGTGGTCTGGGGCGGTCCGCCCGAGATCGGTCCCATTGACGGCACGATTGTTCCAAGTGCCGCGGGTGGATCGCTGGCATTTCTTCCCGGGCCTGCGCTGCGCGTTCTGAAACACATCAATAAACGGTACGGATCCGAGGCATGGAGCCGTTACGGACCGGTGAATGCGTTCAATCCACTAAAGAAGTGGTATGACACGGATGTGATCGGACTGGATACAGGAATCACGTTGCTGATGGCCGAGAACCTCCGCACCAATTTTGTGTGGAACACGTTCATGAAAAATCCCGAAGCGCAGCGAGGTTTCCAGCGCGCCGGCTTCATCAATCAATAGCTTCGTCGTCAAATCGACGCACGCCATTCCATGAGCGATACGGCGGCGGGCGGGATCATACAACCCGCGGGTCCTACCTTAACGGATGGCTAGCGGAATACGAGCATGGTCGAGGTTTGGTTCATGTGGCCCAGGTAAGCCTCGCCATAGGTGCTGAAGCCCGCCGTCGGGATGCCATCGAAAATCGCGCCGTACTGGTCGCACCGGTCTTCCCGTCGAAGCTGCAGTGTGCGGAGGATGCACTGAAAGTCGATGATGCCGGAAATGGGTGCGCCGGACGCCTTTCGAGCGTCGATGGTTTGGGCAGTGTGAGCTACGATGTCAGTCGCATGGAGTACGTCGAGTTCCATTCCCTGTTTGATTTGACAGTAGAACAGAATCCCGCGATCGTGCAATCGCTGGGGGCTGCGCACGAAAGGATCGCCGGCGACTATCAACCCCAATGGGTGCCGCATGAATTGCGCCGGAGCTTCTTCCGGCGGGACACCCAGAGCTTGCGCGTAAGCCTGGAGCGCCGGCTTGCGGTCAAACTCAACCACGAGGCGAAGCGACTCGTCAACCTGAGTGGCTATCAGGCTCCTGCCGGTAGTGCGAAGCTCTGCGTCTTGACGATGTCGAAGCCGTTCTTCAGTTCCAGGAGAAAGAGCACCGCGGCATTGGTATAGGACCTGCCCTCGATCATCACTTGCGTACTGGCGAATTTCAGGTCGTCGCCGGCGGATCCCCCGACAAACAAGACGTCGGTCCGATCCCCGATCTTATCCATCAATTGTTCCTCTGCCCCGCTTAATCCGTCCACCAGGACGATGCCTACGTACCTCTCGATGTCCAGGGACGATACCGGAGCATGCAACTGCTGCTCCATTCGGCGAATGCATTACTGACGGACCGGTGGTCGCGGAGATCCTCTACAACAGCAGCGGCGGAATGGCCTACGACCTTTTCGTCTAAGAACATGGCGGCCACGGATTCGACGATCATCTTGCCGCCGGCTATCTCGCCTGCGGTTGAGCAACCGGCTACACAGGCATCCGGAAAAGCGGCCTTGCATCTGCCGGCTGAGTTCCACCGGATTGTATTTCGATGAGGCGAAGAAGAGCACCACGCGGGGTCTGCACTCTTCGGACTGCCCCTGCAGATCTGTGATGGCCTCCGGAAGGTCTTTTGTGGAATAAGCAGTTATGATGGACATTTCAGCTTTCCGCGTCACGCTAGACGCTGACTCCCATTTCTTCGGCAATCGCTTTGACCCTCGCGATGACAGAGGGGTCGTCCGCTGACGTGGCATCGAATCGGTTGGGGTCCACGCCTTTAAGAATGAATTTGGTCTCGGCAATCATCTCAATACTGCGATTTCCCTTCGACCGCCGCTTGATGATCGTATCGATAAGTGCTTTGATTTGGCCGGGCATCTAATCACTGGCTCCCTGGGACTAAGTGTTGACTTCAAAAAAAATACATATCGGCTCGAACAGGCGATTTGTTTAGGAAGCATCGGTTCCTGCACGCGTTTTTCAACCCAGCGTGACTGACCGGTTCCAGGGCGCCATCGGAACTCCGCATTCAGCGACCGTCGAAGCGGTCGACGGTGGTATACGATCGACTCTCTGGCGCAACTCTGCCGCGAGATGCCGATGCCGGTCCGTTTTCCAGATGTTTGTTCATCTTCCACCGGCCGCTCACACCGAACTTGCAGAGAGATCGCGGGCAACATTCTGGGGTCCGGGTATCACTTCGGCACTGATCATATCGCCGTCGCACCGGAACGTACGATGTTGCCGCAAGGCGATGCGAAGATCTTCAAGAAGTACTCCCAGATGAAACTGCAAATGAAGCGGGAGACTCTGGGTAAACGGAACGCCAATGAAGACGGGAAGAGTTCTGACACACGCGTCAAACTAGAGGGGTTTTGACACCGTCAGGGGCGAACGCGATGGCAGAAGCCTTTTAGAATCAGTGAGAATTTGGTCGGGGCGGGGCGATTTGAACGCCCGACCCCCTGCGCCCAAGCTAGACGGGTTCCCTCTATACCATTCACCTGTTCCTAAGACTTTCAACAACTTGGGACGTCTGCTTTCGCTCAGCCGGCATCCTTCTGCCTATCAACACGACCAGTAATGATACGGTTTTGATACCCAGGTGGCTCTCAACGTACCTTGGAGCCGAAGGCACGGAATATTCGCGTGCGGTGGGAGCAAGGTGGCTCATCTCCGCCATCGCTCGGATTTTTCGCCCTGGAGCCAAGGCTGATTGCTGCCTTATTCTCGAAGGTCCGCAGGGCATCCGGAAGTCGACCGCACTGCGGACGCTGGCCGGCGATTATTTCACCGACGAACTCGCCGACCTGGGCAGCAAAGATGCCGCGATGCAAATCCGTGGAGTGTGGATCATCGAGTTGTCCGAACTGGACAGCCTGAGCCACTCAGAGGTCGCGCGGATCAAGGCGTTTATGAGTCGGACGACCGATCGCTTCCGGCCGCCCTATGGCATGCGGTTGGTGGAATCGCCGCGCCAATGCATCTTCGCCGGCACAGTCAACCACAGTACCTATCTCCGAGATGAAAGCGGCGGCCGGCGTTTCTGGCCAATTGCCTGCGGTCGAATAGATGTGGACGCGCTGGCGCGCGATCGTGACCAATTATGGGCGGAAGCAAAAGCCAGGTTTGAGGGTGGCGCCGTCTGGTGGTTGGAGACTGCCGATTTGGTTCAAATGGCGTCGGACCAGCAGATCGATCGCTACGAAGGCGACCCCTGGGAAGAGGTCATCGGACCTTGGGTGGAGTCCCGCACCCGCGTCTCCATTAGCGAGGTACTGGAGAAATGCCTCCAGAAAGCACAAGCACTCTGGACGCAGACCGATAAGAACCGGGCCGCTCGCTGTCTCCGGGCTCTGGGTTGGGAGCGCTACCGGGAGCGCCAAGGGTCGCGCCTGGAATGGCGGTATCGCAAGGTTGTATGATCAGTCGGTTCCCAGCTTGTTCCGTGTTTGTTCTCGCGGCCTGTTCCCGGGCCAAAACGGCAGATATGGGGCGGACAGTTGCCGGTTCCCAGTGTTCCGTACCGTTGGTTGTTTCTATGTACGAATGAGCGGACGACCGGCGTCCAATACAACAATCACCAGGAACAGGGGAACAGTGGGAACAAGGCATGGAATGAATAGATTGGAGGTGGAACGTAGTGGGAACCCTTCATGGAACAGAAGTGTTCCTCGGAGCGCACGGCCAATGCATTCCGAATCCGGAGTGGAGACTTGTCGAGAGCCGACAGAGCCCGCCCCATTTTGCCGCTGCTCTTAACACAAGGGAGGTTGCAACTATAGAAAATTTTCTATATATTGAAAAGGTGGCGCATGGTGAAAACCCTCGGGTGGCAACTATATCGTGGGAGGGGGACTCGTGGAACATCCTGAAATCATGGCCGAAATCTATCCGCTTGGATTTTGGTATTTCGTTACGAGAAATGCAGCAGGGACGGCCCCCGAGATTGGATGTCAGGCCTATGCAGTCCATCGGCGATGGCGTTTTCGAGTTGAAGGACTCCGACGAACGCGCTTGGTATCGCATGATCTACCTCGCTCGGAAGAACGACGTAATATTCGTACTCGATTGCTTTGAAAAGGACTCCCGAAAGACCGAGAAGCACGACATAAAGAGGGCGAAGGCCCGGTTCAGACAAGTGAGGCAGAGACTCATGGAGGAGCGGAAGGATGCCAAACACAAGCCAGCCAAGTAAGCCCGGTCACATCACAACGGGCGATATTCTCGAAGATCTCGGGTTCTCTCCACAAGAGACACTCGAGGCGAAGGTCAAATCAGATCTTTGGCGAGATCTACTGGTTCACATCGAGCAGAGAGGCGTCGATCAGGCGTACCTGAAAAAGACCCTCAAGATTCATCAGCCCGATGTGAGCAATCTCTTGAGAGGCAAGATCTCGAAATTTAGCACAGGCAAACTCATCCAATTCGCGGTGAGATTGAACCTTGGCGTTCACGTAGTACTGAAAGAAGCGCCGACTCAGAAGCGTATGGCGGCAACAATTTCAGATGCGAAGACCAGGAAGCGAAGTCGCGGACTAGCTCATGCCTAGCCATACCCGCTGGGAAGAAAGCCAAGCAGTGCGGTGTTGAAGCTGCTCTCTGCCGTTGGAGCGAGTATAATCCGGCTACAAAACGAGGACTGCCGACGAACAGTGGCCGCCGACAAGGATCGACTGCAGCCAAGGTTGGGTGACGCTCTGAAATGGCCGCCAAACGTGCCTGTCCAAAGGCAGAATCCGGCAACGTTTGTGGCCAGGCACGGAAGCCGGCGAAAATGTTTCGAGCCGGCCTGTACGCCCGCGTTTCCACGAACGATCAGCAGACACTAACCATGCAAAGTCGCGCCATGCGGGAGTATGCTGCCCGGCGCGGCTGGACGATCGCCGTGCAAGTCCGTGAGTTCGGTTCCGGTGCGGCCAAGCGAGAAGCTCGCGAGAAACTGCTGGAGGCCGCCCGCCGTCGCGAGATCGACGTCGTGCTGGTATGGCGGCTGGACCGCTGGGGCCGGTCGGTAACAGATCTGCTGGCAACACTTCAGGAACTGGAGCATCTCGGAGTGGGCTTCGTGTCGCTGACCGAGGCGCTGGACCTGACTACGCCCGCCGGTCGGGCGATGGCCGGCCTGCTGGCCGTCTTCGCCGCATTCGAACGGGAGATCCTGCGGTGAACGAACTCGGGCTGGCTTGGCCCATGCCCGCCAGAATGGTAAACGTCTCGGTCGGCCGGCAACGGCGGCCGCGCACGCGGCCGAGATCGGGAAACTGTATCGCGCTGGCGTCAGCAAGTCGGAGATCGCTCGCCGGCTGCAGATCGGACGCACCTCCGTACGCCGCGTTCTGGAGGCAAACCGATGAAGAAATCCCGAAAAGACCCGGTCCGGGAGGACCGAATCCACAATGAAGCTATCGTCGATGCCGGACCGGAAGAGCAGGCCCTGAGCTGGTATTACTACCTGGAAGACAAAATCCGATTCCCGTTCCAGGCGAAGTGCCTGGCTGCGAAGGTCGTCTCGCCGCTCAGGAAAGGTGAAACCGTCGAGGTCGTGCGCATGGCGCCGGACGACGTCTGCGAGCATGACATGCTCGTCCTGGTCCGATGGCAGGGTCGAAAGATGGCCGTCCCGCTCGCTCAACTCACCGCTGTCGATCCAGACGAATCAACCGCTGAAGCCATCGGTGACTGGCATTACTGGGTCTCGCAGGGCTGCTTTCTCTGAGGTTCTTTATGGCAAGGCGGCAACCAGCATCAAAACCTTCATGGACAGATGTTAAGGCAGAACTCGCGAGCTTCGACCGCCTGGGATTATTGGGCCTGATTCAGGATCTCTACGCCGCTCACAAGGATAATCAGACGTTTCTTCACGCTCGTTTTGGATTGGGCGCGGACGTTCTGATGCCGTACAAGGAAACGCTGGACCGCTGGCTCTGGCCGGATGTATTGCGAAACCAGGATACGTCCGTCGTGAAAGCCAAACAGGCGATCTCCAGTTACAGAAAAGCCGTCGGCGAACCTGGCCGGACTCGCGGAGTTGATGGTGTTCTACTGCGAACGCGCAGCGGGGTTCTGCAGTGACATTGGGTATCAGGATGACGGCTACTTCGATGCATTGGTCCGCATGTTCGAGCAGGCCTTGAAGGCCATCGCTCAGCTATCTGGCAGCATCGTAATGCCTTAATCGCCCGGCTGGATAGAGTCCGCGCTGTCAGCCACAACTTCGGTTACGGGGTTGGCGACGATATGGATTCGTTGCTTGCGGAATACGTGAGAGAGTGATCCGATCCGCGGCAATTCGCACCGAACTGCCCCGCCACCCACGCAGGGTTACCGGAAGCTTACGATGCTATTACCTGAATTCGCTGGTCCGGATGCTCACGCCGCCGTCATCGAAACGTGGATTCGTCTTGGACTAAAAGGCCAGACCGCCGTCCGCGCCTTTTGCGAACCCCAGCGTGACCGCGAGGTCTTACCCGGTTTCTTTTCCAAGCTCGGGACTCTCGATTGAGGGACACGACATAAGGTCTTCAGCACTGAATCAGCCATTTGACCGCGGAATGCATTGCCTTGTCCCTTTTGATCAAATTCGAACTCCGAAGCCCATCGAGATATCTTCTGCGTCCATGAGCTGAGGCATAGCCCTTCATCGCGGTCTCGTTGCAGAATCGCTCAAGCCACAAAAACGTAATTGAATATCGAGTCCTAAACTGATGACGAAGCGCCGCCATGGAGCTGCTGTCCAAGAGAAACCTCCTGCACATCAAATGGTCCGAGGCGCCTACGACTAATGAAAGCAGGAGTTGAAAATGATCTCCCTCGTCGAGTGGTGGTACATTCTGCAACCAGCAGGATCCCTTTGCCGCAACGAGGTCACCCTGAAGCACTTCATCGCCTGCTGTATCAGCCAGCATACCAAGCGCTTTACTTGAATCACTGCAGTACCGACGCACTCCATCAGGCAAGCAAAAGGCCAGGTCCTGGGCGCAATCGGAGTCGAACAATCTAGGCCTGACCGAGGAGAGGCCGCTATAGTCCGTCCTCGTCTGGCTAAAAGCAGGATGTACGCGGCCCTCATGAACAGATTGACACACCGCTTCGACGTCCCGAAGTCGCCTTTGGCACCGCTTGTATCTAACCAGTAACCTTGGCACCTTAACGGGAACACAGATCGATGATTTGAGTACGATATGGCTCCGCCTTGTTCTGACGCAGAATCATGGGTACTTGCGCAGTGCCGCTGCTGACAATGCGACGTACTGTTACGCGTGCAGCACCTAAGACTTGTGCGATGCCTCTAATGCTATGGCCCAGTTTGTGCAACTCGAGAATCGCGGCACGCTTGCTCTCACGAAACATCGGGCACCTCCGGCCTTGATGCCACCTCGGCTTGGTCATCCGCTCTTAGAGAGCAGACGCCAGGCCCACGCCCTTGCCGGACCGGGTTGGCACAAACGCGAGAACATGTTCCGGCCCGTTGTGGCGCAAGTATTGCAGCCGCCGGGTCGAGTCGTTATACCAGCCGCCGACATAGACACCGCCGCGGCTGCGCATGATCCCAGTCGCCTCGATGTCCTCCGGCGATGCCAGGCGAGCCGAGCCATGCAGATCTTCCGCATTCTCGGACAAGCGCTGGGCCCGCCGGTTGGCAGCGATGAAGAAGGCGAGCATTGAAAGAATGCAGCCCCCCAGGACGATCATTTCGCCTTCGAAGAGAGGCTTGCGAACCCTGCTGTCGCGGCTTGTGCAGTTCTGAAATCCCCATCATGCCGAGTCGTGCGGCCGTCAATCGCGCTGCCGCCCTGGCGCTTTGTGTTCTGCGAAACATGGGGAGTTACATGCATGTGCCGCATCTCCTTCACGAAGTCCTTGGTGTCGTAGCCTTTATCGGCGGCCAGCGTAATGCGCTCCACGCCGTCTACACGTTCCACCATGATCATGGCGGCATGCCGCTCGGCCAAACCGCTGCATTGCAGCAACGCTGTGTCCACCACGATTCCATTCCGATTCTCAATCAGCACGTTGCCGCAGTACGACAACTTCGATTCATGACCACCACTCTTCCGCGCCAGTCGTGCGTCAGGATCCGTTGTTGACTGGTGTGTATCGTTGCTCCGCTTTTCGCCGTGGAAATTTATTGTCGGATTGCCGGGATCATCGGGCGGCGCCGCAGGTTTATCCTTACGCTGAAAACTCTTCTGACTTGCCCAGGCTTCAATAAGGGTGCCGTCGACGCTGAAGTGCTCGTCGGAAAGTAGATTGGCGTTCCGCGCCTGAGCCAGCACATGCGCAAAGAATTTCTCGGCGATGTCACCTTCCAAAAGTCGGTCCCGATTCTTGCTGAACACGGTCGGAACCCATACGGTTTCATCCATGTTCAGCCCAACAAACCACCGGAAGAGCAGGTTATATTCCAATTGTTCCATCAACATCCGCTCGCTACGAACCGTATACAACACCTGTAAAAGCAATGCTCGCAATAATTTCTCTGGCGGAATTGACGGGCGGCCGAAGGCTGAGTAGAGTCGGCTGAACGATGGCGATAGGGCTTTCAAGGCATCATCGACCATCAGCCGAATCGGCCGCAACGGATGGTTCGCTGGAACGCGCTCTTCAGGCGAGAGGTAACTGAACATCGAACTCTGTTGGGTATCGGTTCCTCGCATAGGCTGAAACATAAAGACGTGCTTTTGTTTCAACAAGTAACGCGCTCAGGGACTTTTTCAGCATCCTGTTAGGCTTTCCTTCGAACGGATAGACTTCTTCCTCTTTCCAGCGCTCGACGATGCTGGAGGCTTTCAGCGCATCACGCTGTAAGAAGTGCCGCCGCAACTGCTCCTTCGTGGCGTCCAGCAGTTTCCGGAGGTCGGTGAAATCATCCATGTCGATGTTCCCGGCCTCATCCATTTCTTCCAAGAGCTTGGAGCGCAGATAGGCGGTGAAGTTATAGCCCGGCGCTTGGATGCCCGGGACCATTTCCCGAAGGGTGAACCCGTTGTCACTGCAGAGGTACAGGGCGCGCTCGATGTCGATCTTCCATTCGATGATCGTGAGCGACACGCTGTACGTTTTACCTTCCTCGGTGGTGAAAGGGGGCAGGTTGTAATCGGACCGGTGATCTTCGAGCGCGGAAGGGTCGATGCGCTCTCCATCGTAGGAGATCCGGACCTGCGGATACTGATTGAGGTAGAGCGCCAGGAGCCGGTTGAGCTCGGTCACCGCGCGATCGGACTCCAGCGAGCGTTGCTGGGGGATGACGTTCGAAAGCGTGACGGTAGTGCCGGTGCCCTCTCGGTTGCCCGCCTTTTCGTCGGAAATGACGAAGCGGCGCTTATTGTCGGCCGCGCCAGTGATGGTGAATTCCCTAAGCGAACCGTTCGCAAGATAGGTGCTGCGCCATTCCGCCTTTTCGCAGAGCGCGAAGGCGCGGTAACGGCCTTGCCCCTGCTTCCCGTGAAGAATGCGACCGTCCCGCTTCGACTGGCGTTCCGACTTTTTCCACGAACCACCGAGATGCCCGAACCCGGCCTGGGCGTCGGCAAGTGTGATGCCGAGCCCGTTATCGACCACTTGTATAGTGTCAATGGCAGTCAATCCCTGGCGGTTGATTTGGACTTTGACTTCGGTGGCGTCGGCGTCGACACTGTTCCAAATCATCTCGGCGAGGCCGAGGATTGGCTTCTTCGCCCGCGACAAGGCGTCAATATGATCCTGCGCGACCTCCACATCGAGAATCTGCATATGGGTTAGAACGTGGAACATCCATCATAGTAGAGCGACGTTGTCTCATGGGGCTTCCAATAGGCCCGAACACCTTCTCCCGTTTGTGATGCCGGTGAGGCCGTCCTTAGTACTGGATCCGGATGAGGCGACGACCAAGTCCGCCCTTTCCCCTGCCGAAGGCGGCGCGGCTTTCTCGCGCTCGCTTTTCCACATATTCACAAACAGGAGATCGACTACTACTGGATCTGTACAGGAACACTATAGGATTATACGCCCCTACTTTGCCGATCTCTTCGCCCCCAGAATGCCGAGAAATGGCTCATAAGGCGCCCCTACAAAACCGAGGAAAACCGAGTTTTCCACAGGCGCTTTTCTCCGGCACGAAGCAGCGCCCCTAGAATGCCGAGAGCGTCCGGAAAGCCAGTCTACAGCGAGACAAGCCCGCCATAGCGCCCCCAGAATGCCGACGCCACAGACTCCGAATAACGGGCGCGCCCCTAGAATGCCGAACGCCCTGACCGTGCAGATGCTAAGCAGCCCCTCGTCTAGCTGGAATCTCAGCTCACGACGGTTCGCCGTGACAAGTGCGGCCGTCCAGGAGAATCAGCGTCACGGCACGGGCCAGTCGCGCCGTACAGATTGGAGGGACACATGGAGAACACATTGGACAGCCTGACGGTGAAAGAGGTCGCCGGCATTCTTCGCTGCTCGAAGACGCACGCCCTGAATGTGATCGAGGGGCGTGTGCGTGGAGTGCCGAAGTTGCCGCATCTCACATTTGGTCGCCGCAAAGTCGTTCGCAAGGAATGGCTGGCGGCGTGGATGGAGGAGAACAAGACCCGATAAGATGCTGAGCTTCAGAGTCACCAACATGAGCCCAATGCATTCCTCAGTCGCGACTACCGGCAGCGGATCCGCCTCTCGAACTGATTCCCCGCGCGAAGAGCGCCCGCTCACCGTTCGTGACGCCGCTCAGTTTCTGGGCGTCAGCGCGCAGACGGTGTATCTTTGGGTTGAGCGAAAGCAGATTCCCCATCTCCGCGTGATGGGCCGCAATATTCGGTTTCTCAAATCGGATCTTGAGCCCTTCCGCGCAACTTTCAAACAAGAGGTGGGATATGGCACGACCGATAAAGCATGATGGCGGCTTATTTAAGCGAACTGAATCGACGGTCTGGTGGATGCAGTACCGGGACAAAACCGGGCAACGCCAGAGAGAGTCGACCGGAACTGAGGACTGGAATGAAGCGCAACGCATCCTCAGAGAGCGCTTGGAAGCCAGGGACAACAACACTCTTCCCTCGCTGCGCAGAGGGCAAGAGATCACATTCGGGGATTGGGCGGAGTCGTATTTGGTGAACTTTTCTACGCCTCCATTTCGCGCCCCGAAGACGCACGAAGTGAACCAACGAGGGATAACGCATTTGAAGGCTGTATTCGAGAAAACGAGACTCACGGACCTGAGCGCCGACCACATCGAGGCGTATCTCCGTGACCGACTCAAGCAACGTGTGCAGGTCAAAACCGGGGAGGGGGTCATCGAGAAGAACCTGCTGAAGGCCACAACGGTTCACCAGGAATTTCGCGTATTGCGTCGCATGCTGAACGTGGCGGTCCGCAAGAAATTTCTGGCTGCAAATCCGTGTTCGGGTGTTGAGTTTCCTGCGCGGGTTGACGGCATGTTCCGGCCGCACTACATGGGGTGGTCCGAACAACAGAAGATCGAGTTCAACGCGCCGGAGTATCTCAAGAACTTGATCCAGATCGTCACGGAGACCGGGCTCCGGATTTATAAGGAGCTTGCGCCCATAAGAAAGGAGCATCTAGACCTGCTGAACGGCACCGTGTGGATTCCGGACTCCAAAACAGTGAACGGAGTCGCGGAGGTCCCGCTTACGGATATTGCGATTGAAGCCTTTCGGCGCCAATTGGCGATTTCCGGCCCGGGACCTTTCCTGTTCCCGAGCGAGGAAGACCCGGAGAAACATCAGAAGACGTTCAAGACAACCTGGCGCGCCACGTTGCGTCGGGCGGGTGTTCCATACTTTCGGATCTACGACCTGAGATCCACATACGCCACACGGCTGAGCGCTGGCGGAGTTGCCGACGAATTCGTGACGCAGCTCCTCCGGCAGGGGGACGCGAAGGTTTTCAAGAAGTACTCTCAGATGAAGCTGCAAATGAAGCGGGAGGCCCTGGGCAAGTTGAACCGGAACGCCAACGAAGGCGGGAAGAGTTCTGACACAGGCCGCCCAAACTAAAGGGGTTTTGACACAGTTCTGACACAGTTAGGGCTGGAAACGGGTAAAGACGATGGTAGGGAAACGATCAAGCCTTTTAGAATCAGTAAAGATTTGGTCGGGGCGGGGCGATTTGAACGCCCGACCCCCTGCGCCCAAGGCAGGTGCGCTACCAGGCTGCGCTACGCCCCGACA
>CAWBUV010000007.1:0-486664 GCA_963792055.1 uncultured Solibacteraceae bacterium
ATTGGGTGAAGCCCAGTATTCCTCGCCCGCGCAACCAGACGCACGGTGTTTCCGCTGGAGGTCTTCCTGCGGTCGCGGCGCAGCCACAGCTTCACCAGCGGCGTCGATTTCCGCCGCCAGCAATGGAACATGCTCTCCCAGCAGGATCCGCGCGGCACGTTCACCTTCACCGGAGCCGCGGCCGGATCCGACTTCGCCGGCTTCCTGTTCGGCGTGCCCGACACCGCGTCCATCGCGTTCGGCAACGCCGACAAGTATTTCCGCGCCAACTCGTGGGATGCCTATGTCTCCGACGACTGGCGCTTTCGCTCCGGCTTCTCGCTGACGCTCGGCGTGCGCTACGAATACAACTCGCCGATCACGGAACTCTACGGACGGCTGGTGAATCTGGCGGTGGCGAACCACTTCGCCTCGGCCGCTCCGGTTGTCGCGCGATCCGCCGGCCCGCTCATCCAGCCCGACCGGAACAACCTTGCGCCGCGCATCGGCTTCGCCTGGCGGCCGTTCGCCGGCGTCCACCATGATCGTGCGCGGCGGCTACGGAATCTACTACGACAACCCGCTCTATCAGTCCATCGCCACGCAGATGGCCCAGCAGGCGCCGCTCTCCACCAGCCTGCGCGTGCAGAACAGCGCGGCCAATCCGCTGACGCTGGCCGAACGGCTTCCGCGGTTCGCCCAACATCCTCGACACCACCTTCGCGGTCGATCCGGATTTCCGCGCCGGCTACGCGCAGAACTGGCAGCTTTCGTGCAGCGCGATCTGCCGCTTCGCGCTGCAGATGGTCGCGACCTATCTGGGCATCAAAGGCACGCGCGGCGTGCAGCAGTTCCTGCCGAACACGTTTCCCGCCGGCGCGGTGAACCCCTGCCCCGCCTGCCCGAGCGGCTTCTCCTACATGACGTCGAACGGCAACTCCACCCGCCACGCCGGGACCTTCCAGTTGCGCCGCCGCCTGCGCCGCGGGCTTCACCGCCGAGGTCGCAATACACCTGGGCCAAAGGCCATCGACGACGCCGCGCTGGGCGGCAGCGGCTTCCTGATCGCGCAGAACTGGCTCGACCTGCGCGCCGAACGCGGCCGCTCCAACTTCGACCAGCGCCACGCTCGTCGGCTTTCAGACGCAGTACACCACCGGAGCGGGTTCCGGCGGGTTCCTGACCAGCGGCCGCACGGGCGCGCTGTTCCGCGAATGGACCGTCGCCACGCAGCTCAATTTCGGCACCGGCCTGCCCGCTCACCCCGACGTCCTTCGCGCCCGTGCGCGGCACCGGCGTCACCGGCAGCATCCGCGCCGACTACACCGGCGCCGATCCGTACGACGCGCCCGCCGGGCTCCACCTGAATCCCGCCGCCTACGCCGCCCCCGCGCCGGGCCAGTGGGGCAACGCGGGCCGCAACTCCATCACCGGCCCGGCGCAGTTCAGCCTGAACGCCTCCGCCGGCCGCACGTTCCGCTGGGGCGACCGCCTCAACGCCGACCTCCGCGTGGACGCCACCAACGCTCTCAATCATCCCGTGTTCCCCAGTTGGAACACCGTCATCACCAGCGCGCAATTCGGCCTGCCGAACCCGGCGGGCCAGATGCGGACGCTCCAGACATCCCTGCGAGTGAGGTTCTGACGATGCGCCGATTCCTTCTCGCTCTGTTCCTGTGCTCTCGCCTTCCCGATCGCCGCGCAGCAGGCCGCCGCGCCCCGCCGCCCAGGAGCAGCCCGTCTTTCGTTCCGAGACGCGGCTGGTCGTGCAACAGGTGACGGTGAAGGACAAGAGCGGCAAGCCGATCGAGGGCCTGACCGCCAAGGATTTTGCGCGTCACGGAAAACGGCATACCCGCAGACCATCGCGTTCCTGGAGTTTCAGAAGCTCGAAGAGATCCAGCCCGCGCCCGCGCTGACCGGACCGCGTGGCGCCCATCCCGCGCCTGGCGCACACCGCAGATTGCCGCCGGAGCGTCCGCTCGATCTGCGTTACGCCGACCGCCGCCTGCTGGCGCTCTACTTCGACATGACCGCCATGCCGCCGGCCGACCAGTCGCGCGCCATCGGCGCGGCGCAGGAGTTCATCCGCAAACAGATGACGCCCGCCGATCTGGTGGCCATCATGGTGTACTGCCGGCGGCGAGGTGACGGTCCACGAAGACTTCACCGGCGACCGCGAGCGTCTGCTTGTCCACGCTCCAAACCATGATCGTCGGCGAAGACGAGAGCGTGCCCGAGCCGCGTCGTCGACGGCGCGTTCGGCCAGAGCGGCGGCGAGTTCGCCATCTTCCGCACCGATCGCCAGCTTTCCGCGCTGCAGACCGCCGCGAAGATGCTGGGCCAGCTCAACGAGAAGAAGTCGCTCATCTATTTCGCCAGCGGGCTTCGTCTGAACGGCACCGACAATCACGCGCAGCTCCGCGCCACCGTCAATGCGGCCACGCGCGCCGGAGTCTCGTTCTTCACGGTGGACGCGCGCGGCCTGGTCGCGCAGGCGCCCATGGGCGACGCCACGCGTGCCGTCGCCGGGCGGCATCGGCGCGTACTCCGGCGCGACCGCGATGACCGCCATCACCAACCTGCAGCGCACGCAGGATACGCTCTGGTCGCTGGCCGCCGATACCGGCGGCAAGGCGCTGCTCGACGCCAACGATCTGAGCCTCGGCATCGTGCAGGCGCAGAAGGCCATCGTCAGCTACTACGTGCTGGGCTACTACACCACCAACGCCGCCCTCGATGGCAGGCAGCGCAAGATCAAGATCACGCTCACCAGCGACCTCTCCGCCGAACTCGACTACCGCGGCAGTTACTTCGCCGGCAAGGAGTTCAAGAAGTTCACCACCGCCGACAAGGAGCGGCAGCTCGAAGACGCCTTCATGCTGGGCGACCCGATTACGGAACTCACCATGGCGATGGAGGTGAACTACTTCCAGTTGAATCGCGCCGAGTACTTCGTGCCCATCGCCATCAAGATTCCCGGCAGCGAGCTGGCGCTCGCCAAACGCGGCGGCGCCGAGCACACGCTGATCGATTTCCTGGGCGAGATCCGCAGCGGCGGCCCGGCCAACAACGTCCGCGACAAGATCGACATCAAGCTGAGCGACGCCACCGCCGCCGAACTCTCCACGCGCCCGATCACCTACGACACGGGCTTCACCGTGATGCCCGGCAACTACAAGATCAAGTTCCTGGCGCGCGACGCCGAGACCGGCCGCATCGGCACCTACGAAACGTCGGTGACCATTCCCAACCTGAACCCCAAGCCCGATGTCGCGGATTCGAAGATCGCCATCAGCTCGGTGGTTCTCAGCAGCCAGCGCATCGAACTCGACGACGCGCTCTTCAACGCCACCAAGGACAAAGAGAAAAGCCAGGTGCTAGCAGACCGTCAATCCGCTGGTGCAGGAAGGCCAGAAGCTGATCCCGAGCGTCACCCGGGTGTTCCGCAAGACCAAGCCGATGTACGTGTACCTGCAGGCCTACCAGCAGGGCGCCGAGCCTCCGCACCCGCTGGCTGCTTTCGTCACGTTCTATCGCGGAGACGTGAAAGCGTTTGAGACCGCGCCGGTCGACCGTCACCGAGCGCGTGCCCAACCGCCTGAACACGATGCCCATCAAGCTCAGCATTCCGATCGATAAGCTGGCGACCGGCGAGTATCGCCTGCAGGTGACCGTGCTCGATCCGAACGCGCAGGCAGCCGCCTTCTGGCAGACATCCGTCATGCTGGTCCAGTAGGGCGCCGCAGGGACGGACGGTCAAGGTTCCTTGAATTTCGGCATCAGTTCCTGGTGTTTGGTGGAATCAGCGCTGGACGGAGTAGGCAAGGGCAGAAGGGCAATGAGGCACACATAAAATCCAATAAGGAGACTTTCCAATGAAACACAACACCATGTTGACCGTCGCATCTCTGCTCTCGCTCCTCTTCCTGACGCTTCACATTACGGACGACATCGTTCGTGGGATATCGAAGGCAGAGAGCTCAAACACTGCGCTGCTCGTCCTCGTGGTCTTCCTGTACGGGACACTCGTGCTCCCCGAACGGCGATCGGGGCACGTCATCATCCTGCTCATCGGATTGATCGCAGCAGCCATGCCCGTCATCCACATGAGGGGGGCACATTACGGCGAGATCGCCAAATCCCCCGGCGGCTTTTTCTTCGTCTGGATACTCTGGGCGCTCGGCGGGCTAGGGGGCTTCACCTTGATCCTCTCGGCGCGCGGACTGTGGGATCTGCGACGGAGGCGGCCCCAGTAGTCCAGGGCAACGGACGGTGGCGATTCTTGCCCACTGTAACTATCAACGGCGGGGGGCGGACCGACGCCGGCGCATACGTCAACCCAGGGATACTCGCCCTTTCACGACCAACCGGGACCAATGTCCCAGAACGCCGTTCAGAGCTAAACTTGCACTTGGCGGCCGGCCAGAACGGGTTATTGTCCAGGTCAGTCTAATCAGGTCAGCCTGACTATGGATTTGGCCAGAGGAACGTCTTGTGAGCGATGAACCGTCACCGAAAGCAAGTCCCATGGACGTCCTTTTTCAGAGCGTCTGGTTCCGGCTCATCTACTTGCTATCTTTGGCCACGTATCTGACTGTGTTCTGGTTCGTCCTCGGGCCGGCATCCAAAGTTGCAGGGGCAACCACTCCGTGGTACGCGATGAGTGTGGCCTGCGGAACATTTGGCCTCGTGGTCGCAGTACCCGCCCCCGCCGTCGTGCGGCGTGTGCCTTGCCAATGGTTCCGCGTGCCTGGGGGCGAGCGCGTACTCCACCGCATCATCGGCGTTGGCGTGTTCGGCTGGCTGCTCGATGTCTCCGGATGGAATCGCCGTGTCCTCGAGCCCTTGCGGGGATTCTCCGGCAACAGGGCCGGCTTACCCTCCCTGGAACAGTCGGTGCGAGCCGCTGCTGTCGCCCACGGAACCTGCTTTGCCATCCACGTACTATTGGCAGTCCTTGCACTTTTCAGCAGGCACCCGTGGAGTGCCGCACTATGGATGCTGTTGCCGGGTGTAGTCGTTCATCTCTACCCGGTGCTGCTACAGCGTTCCATCATGCTTCGACTCCAGCCTTTGCTGGATAAGACTGGCTCCTGAAGTATTTGAAGTGGGGCCTGCGCGGAGATGACTTTCCGCACAGCATGGTTACGGCCAGGAAAAAGCGGGAGGCGCGCTATCCCACAGCGGGTGTCCCGGGCTGCGTGAGCCGAGCTTCCGGCCGCCATTGGACGTTGTTGGTGACCCACAGATTCCTCCGGCGATACTTAGTTCTCCGTCGGCTTACTCACTTTATCGATCACAAAAACCTCCGCCTGCGCCTTCGTCGATTCCAACTTCAGACCAAGCTGCTCCTGCATTGCAGTAAACAGATCCGGAGGCGCTGCGCCATTCGTCGGCGGTGGCGGCGGGTTCTTGGCCGCGGCGCCGCCAAACTGAAACTCGTCCGGCGTCCAGAGCAGCGTGAAGTCATACCTTCCAGTGATCCCCGTCTGGTCCACCACCGGCCGGTCGAGCACCGCGCCCTGCAGCACACTGGCCAGGTCGGCCATGGTCGCATTCGTACACGGCAGGTTTCCCAGACCGCGGAAAAACAGGCCCGGAAGATTGCTTGTGCTCTCGCTCTTGGTCAGTTTCGGTCCGTTCTTTCCCACCACAATGGCGTAGACCGACAGCTCTTTCTTGTCGCGATGGAAAGCCAGCTTGAAGCGGTCCGCCAGCAGCTTCTGAACCATTGCCTTCCACTGTTTTTCGTTCGGCTGACCTTCCCCGTTGGGTTGCGCGGCAACATCGAACTTTTCCGTCTCCACCCAGGACGGCGCTCCGGTGATCTGCTTGGCGTGAATCCCGTAAGCAAAAGTGATCAGATCCGCCAGGGTCGTATTAATCGTCGAAAACTGGCGTCCTCTCACCAGGAATGCCTTGCCCGGACGGTCCGGCGTGGCAGGCTTGATCGTGGCGACATCGAACTCCGGATTCGCATCCGCCGCCATTGGCTTCGGTGGAGGAGGAGGCTCCGGAATCGCCCAGGCCGTCTGCGGCGTTGCACGCTTCAGGTTCAACGCTAGAGGCGTGGGTCCCTGCTTCCAGTTCCCGGTGATCGAATCCCCGTCGGCCTCCAGTTTCCCCTCGTAAGTGCCGCCAATTCCCGGCATCGACATCTTCACCGTCGTGCCTTGCAGCGTCACCGGGTTAACCGGAATGGCCCCGGCGCCCTGATCGATACTGAACATCGTGCCGCGCAGCGCGCTCCCGTCTGCCTTGGTCACCTTGATGACGGTCCGCAGCTCTTTGCCGTTGGGCAGCGTCAAGGTGCCCTGCCAGGTACCCGTCAGGTCTTGAGCCAGCAACGCGCCTCCCGACAACGCCGCAAAAGCGATCATCCCGAACATGAAGTACTTCATGGTAAATCTCCTCCGAAACTCGGATCACTTCACTCTATCACCGAGAGGGTCGGACTCGAACGGTATACTCCTCTGTATGCCGGTCAAACTTACACTCAGCCTTGCGGCAGTTCTCGCCCTCGGTCGCCTCTTCGCTCAGTCGCCCGAATACGGACCCGCTACCGGAACCCTGGTGATTCAGGGCGGCGGCTCCGCGGACGGCACCGGCATCGTCGAAACCTTCATCAACAAGGCTGGCGGCCTGAACGCCAAAATCATCGTCGTCCCCACCGCCGGCGGCAACCGCAATCCCGACGGCAGCCTCCACGTCTACAAAGAGGAACAAGTTCTCGCCTCCTGGAAGAAGCGCGGTCTCACCAACGTCTTCATGCTGCACACGCATGATCCGAAGATCGCCGACACGGAAGACTTCGCCAAAATCCTCCGCGACGCCAACGGCGTCTGGTTCGACGGCGGACGCCAGTGGAACATCGTGGATTCCTACGCCCACACCCTCACCCTCCGCGAATTTCGCAAGGTCCTCGAACGAGGCGGCGTCATCGGCGGAAGCTCCGCCGGAGCCACCATCCAAGGAGACTACCTGGTACGCGGCGCCATCGCCGGTTCCGATATTGTCATGACGCCGGAACCCGAACACGAACATGGCTTCGCCTTCCTCCGCAAGGTCGCGATCGACCAGCACATCAATACCCGTAATCGCTGGGACGACATCATCCCCGTCATCAAAAAGTATCCCGATCTGCTGGGCATCGGCCTCTCCGAAGGGACCGCCATCGTCGTCACCGGCGACCGCTTTCACGTGATCGGAAAATGGAAGGTCGCCATACACGACAACACCCGCGTCTATCAGCCCTGGGAAAAGCCCTACTACGTCCTCTCTCCCGGTGACGTCTATAACATGAAGACGCGCACCATCGAAAAGTACGGCACCGGAGTTCTGCTTCCGGCCACGATCATCGGGGCAAAGGAAGCCAAATGAACCCCAGCTTCCATTTTGTGGAAGCGGTGATAGAAACACTCGAAAGACTCCTCGTGTCAGTTCCCGGACGGCAGGTTACTTAGAGAATTCGCCACTCGCCTGCAAGTCATTCGCATTTCGCGAAAACGAAATTTCTATCTGGCCTGCAATCAATCGCTTGAGTTTTCGGCCCCCCGGTCCCCTGGAACTCGCATGTTACTTTCTAGTTGGAAAGAGGTCGTGCGCACCACTCGCCCGGCCCCAACAGTTTTTATCCTGGCCAGGATACGTTGCATGTTCGGTGGTGCTGACTTTCCGTAAAGCCTTGACCGGCCTCACGGCGTTCCCCTATATGGCAGGAGCGCCGGCGGAAAGATCTTCCGTTCGAACGGAAAACATTCAGGGGATGTTCGGATAGCGTATATCGCCGCCCCCCTGGTTACAGAGATTGAGAATCGAAACGAGGGGACGCTCGATGTGCCCAAGGTAATAAGCACTGTTCCTACGTCTTCGTAGATTCCAATCGAATCACTGGCGGCCGGATACGCCCGGCAAACACCCGGTAGCCCCGGCCGCCGCAACGTCTCAAGCCCGTAGTGTCTCTTCAGTCTTCTCCGCGCCGGTCTCCGCGGCTCCGCGCCTCCGCGTTGAATCCGAATGACTTACCCTCCCGCCCCCTGATATCATGGTATTTCCCATGCAAATCGAGAAAGTTTACGAGCCCCAGCGGTTCGAACCGCACTGGGCGCAGTGGTGGATTGACTCCGATATCTTCCGCGCCTCGCCCGAGAACTCCGGGCCGCGCCTTCTCGCTCGTCATTCCGCCGCCCAACGTCACCGGCATCCTCCACATCGGCCACATGCTCGAGCACACCGAGATCGATGTCACCGTCCGCTGGCATCGCATGCTCGGCGACAACACCCTCTGGCTCCCCGGCACCGATCACGCCGGCATCGCCACCCAGATGGTGGTCGCCCGCCAACTCAAAGAGGAAGGCATCAACTACCGCGACCTCGGCCGCGAAAAATTCGAAGAGCGCGTCTGGCAGTGGAAGGCCCAATCCGGCGACACCATCAAGCGCCAGATGGTCCGCCTCGGCGCCTCCTGCGATTGGAGCCGCGAGCGCTTCACCCTCGACCCCGGCCTCTCCCGCGCCGTCCGCGAAGTCTTCGTCAGCCTCTACGAAAAGGGCCTCCTCTACCGCGGCGAGTACATGGTCAACTGGTGCCCCCACTGCCACACCGCGCTCAGCGATCTCGAAGTCGCCCACGCCGAAGTCGCCGGACACCTCTGGCACATCCGCTACCCCGTCAACGGCATGCCCGGCCGCTACCTCACCGTCGCCACCACGCGCCCCGAGACCATGCTCGGCGATACCGCCGTCGCCATCAACGCCAAGGACGCGCGCTATCTCGACCTCCACGGCAAGACCGTCCAACTTCCCGCTCATGGATCGCGAGATCCCCATCATCCTCGACGATCTCGCCGACCCCGAATTCGGCACCGGCGTCGTCAAAGTCACCCCCGCGCACGACCTCAACGATTTCGAAGCCGGCAAGCGCCACAACCTGCCCAAAATTCAGGTCATCGACGAAAACGCCATGATGACCGCCGCCGCCGGCCCCTACGCCAGCGCTCGACCGCTTCGTCGCCCGCAAGGCCGTCGTCGCCGACCTCGAAAAGATCGGCGCCCTCGTCAAAGTCGAGGACTACAAGCTCTCCCTCGGCAAGTGCGATCGCTGCAAAACCGCCGTCGAGCCGCTCATCTCCACCCAGTGGTTCGTCAAGACCAAGCCGCTCGCCGAGAAGGCCATCGCCGTCGTGGAGAGCGGAGAAATTGGCTTCGTTCCGGCGAACTGGACCAAGACCTATTACGAGTGGATGTACAACATCCGCGACTGGTGCATCTCGCGCCAGCTCTGGTGGGGCCACCGCATCCCCGCCTGGCACTGCGGCGAATGCAAGGAAATCATCGTCGCGCGCGAAACGCCCACCGCCTGCCCGCGCTGCAACTCCGCCGACCTCAAGCAGGACACCGACGTTCTCGACACCTGGTTCTCCAGCGGCCTCTGGCCCTTCTCCACCCTCGGCTGGCCCGACCAGACCGCCGACCTGGCCCGCTACTACCCCACCACCCTGCTCATCACCGGCTTCGACATCCTCTTCTTCTGGGTCGCCCGCATGGTGATGCTGGGCTGCGAATTCATGGGCGAAATCCCTTTCAAGACCGTCTACATCCACGGCCTGGTCCGCGACGCCGACCGCCAGAAGATGTCCAAGACCAAGGGCAACGTGATCGATCCGCTGGTCGTCACCGAGAAGTACGGCACCGACGCCGTCCGCATGGCGCTCCTGCAGGGCGCCGCGCCCGGCACCGATATCGTCCTCACCGAAGAGCGCATGGAAAGCTCCCGCGCCTTCGCCAACAAGATCTGGAACGCCGCCCGCTTCCTCTTCCTGAACGCGGACCAAGCGGCTGCCGCGCCCGCTGAGCCCACCATCGAAGACCGCTGGATCGTCTCGCGCCTCAACGCCGCCGCCGAAACCGCCAACCGCGCCATCGAGCAGTACCGCTACCACGAATTCGCCCAGGAGCTCTGGAAGTTCTTCTGGCACGAATTCTGCGACTGGTATCTCGAACTGAAAAAGGTGAGCGCCACCGGATGGGGCAACGCCGCCGCCGCCTTCGAAACCGCCCTGCGCCTGCTCCATCCCGCCATGCCCTTCCTCACCGAAGAGCTCTGGCAGCGCCTCGACCATCCCGGAAGGCCATCCGAAATCCATCGCCATCGCTCCCTACCCGCAGTACCGCGCCGAACTCGCCGACCCCGAGGCCGAAAAGGAAATCGCCATCATCCAGGAAATCGTCACCCTGGCGCGCACCCTTCGCACCGAAGCCAAGCTCGATCCCAAACAGCAACTCGCCGGCACGCTCTACTGCCGCACCGCCTCGCTCGCCATCGCCCAGCGCCACGCCGAAGCCATCCAGAAGATTGCCCGCGTGACTCTCCAGATGAAAGCCGAAGCCGCGCCCAAAGCCGACGTCATACGCTCCACCGTCGAATTCGATCTCGTCCTCGATATCCCCAAGACCGCCGAAGAT
Source organism: uncultured Solibacteraceae bacterium (assembly GCA_963792055.1). Classification (GTDB taxonomy): domain Bacteria; phylum Acidobacteriota; class Terriglobia; order Bryobacterales; family Bryobacteraceae; genus Solibacter. The sequence goes on from CAWBUV010000007.1 coordinate 10,446, forward strand.
CCCGCGCGCAAACAGAAGGAGCGCGATCAGCTCGACAAGAACATCGCCAGCCTCGAACGCCAACTCGCCGACGAAGTCATTCCTGGCCAAGGCTCCGCCCAAGGTCGTCGAAGGAATGCGCGCAAAACTGGCCGAGTACAAAGCGAAACTCGACAAGATGTCATAGGGGAGAAGGATAAATGGCCACAGATGAACACAGATAAACGCCGATAAGAACGCCCGATTTATCGCGTTCATCTGCGTTCATCTGTGGCCCAAAAGTAGTTAATCAGAATGACCGAAATCGTCCGCCTCGCGCTCGAAGAAGACATCGGCACGGGCGATGTCACCAGCATCGCCTGCGTCCCCGAAACCCGCATGGCCGCCGGCCGCTTTCTGGCCCGCGAGCCGCTTACCCTCGCCGGCGTCGGCCTCCTCTGGGAGATCTACCAACTCCGCGGCGGCGTCGACGAGCTCAACATCCTCAAGCAGGATGGCGACCGCTGCATCGATGGCGACATCGTCGCCACTGTCCGCGGACGCGCCCGCACCCTGCTCTCCTGCGAGCGCGTCGCCCTGAATTTCCTGCAGCGCCTGAGCGGCGTGGCCACCGCCGCCAGCCAGTTCGCCGAAGCCGTCAAAGGCACCCGCTGCCAGATCCTCGACACCCGCAAAACCACTCCCGGTCTGCGCGCCCTGGAAAAGGCCGCCGCGGCCGCCGGCGGCGTCACCAATCACCGCATGGGGCTGTACGACGCCATCCTGATCAAGAACAATCACATCTCCGCGGCCGGCGGCGTGCGCAACGCCCTCGAACGCGCGCGGCACCACCGGACTGCCCGTCGAAATCGAAGTCCGCACCCGCGAGGAACTCCACAAGGCTCTCGATTGCGGCGCCACTCACCTGCTGCTCGATAACCTCACTCCCGATGAGGCCGCCGATTGGATCCGCGAGATCGCCGGCCGCGCCAAAGTCGAACTCTCCGGCGGCATCACTCTCGATAACGTCCGCGACTACGCCGATGTCGGCGCCGATTTCGTTTCCTCCGGCGCCATCACCCACTCCGCCCGCGCCATGGACCTCAGCTTCCGCCTGGAGCTGATATGAATCTCTTTGTGGGGCAGGTTGTCAACCTGCGCGCCGGTTGGCAACCGGCGCTCTTCATATCGGAGCTCCTATGATCGATCTCCCCCGCCTCCGCCAAGCCTTCCCAGATCGCCACATCATCTACTTCGATTCCATCGATTCCACCCAGCGCATCGCCGCCGCCAGCGAGCCCGGCACCATCGTCCTGGCCGATCGCCAGCTCGCCGGCCAGGGACGTCACGGCCACACCTGGCACTCCGAACGCGGCAGCGGCATCTACTGCTCCTTCGTCCTGCCCCCCTCCCCTGTGCTCACCCTCGCGCTCGGCATCGCCGCCGTAGAAGCCATCGCCCAGGCCACCGGCATCGCCTGCGACCTGCGCTGGCCCAATGACCTCATGCTCGACAACCGTAAGGCCGCCGGCATCCTCGTACAACTGGTCAACGGCATGGCCATCGCCGGTATCGGTATCAACGTCAACCAGACCGAATTCCCCGAAGATCTCGGCCACCTCGCCATCTCCCTCCGTCAGCACGCCGGACGCGACTTCGCTCGCGAAGACATTCTGCTCGCCCTTTTCCCCGCCATCGATTCGCTGATCGCCGAGGATACCGAAACCATCCTCCGCCTCTTCACGCACGCGTCCAGCTACGTCGCCGGACGGCGCGTGACCGTCGATCAGCCGGGCGGTCCCATCACCGGAACCACCGCGGGCCTCGACCCCGCGGGCTTCCTCATCGTCCGCCGGGACGATGGAACCGATACCCTGATTCTTGCAGGAGGCGTACGTGCTGCTGGCTCTTGACGCAGGTAACAGCAATATCACCATTGGCGCTTTCGAAGGGCGGGACCTCGTATTTCAGTGGCGCTTGCGCACCGTCCACGAACAGACCGCCGACGAGTGGGGCATTCTGCTCCACAATCTCTTCTCGCCCGCCGGCCTGGATATCGCCACGGTCGATGGCATCATCATTTCGAGCGTGGTGCCGCCCATCGATTCCACACTCGCGTTCATGACCCGGCGCTACTTCCACACCGAAGCCATGTTCGTCACTCCGCGCACCGATATCGGCCTCGTCATACGCTACGACAACCCCACCGAAGTGGGCGCGGACCGTCTGGTGAACGGAGTCGCCGGCTTCTACAAATACGGCGGCCCCTGCGTGGTCGTCGATATGGGCACCACCATCAACTTCGATGTGCATCTCGGCGGATGGCGAATACCTCGGCGGCTCAATCGCCGTCGGCATCGGTATCGCCATCGAAGCTCTGTTCACCAAGACGGCGCGCCTGCCGCTGGTCGATTTCCGTCCGCCCAAAGACGTCGTCGGCACCAACACCGTGGCCAGCATGCAGAGCGGCCTCTACTTCGGCGCCATCGGCATGATCGATGGCATCCTGGAACGCATCATCGCCAAACTCGGTCCCGAGACCAAAGCCATCGCCACCGGCGGCCAGGCCCACATGATTGTGGATGGCTCGCGCTACATGAAAATCGTGGACGAGCACCTGACCCTGCAGGGCCTGCAAATGATCTGGGAACGGAACCATCGCAAGCAGTGAACTACTTCAATTACTACACGGAAATCGAAGAACACTTCCAGCGCGTGCGCGGCACCAGCCTCTTCCTGCTCTCCCCGCTCGATTGGGCCATGATCGAGACCTGGAACGAATCCGGCGTCCCGCTGGAAGCCGTCCTGCGCGGCATCGACGCGGCCTTCGAAAAGTGGCGCAGCCGCAAGGTCAAGACGCAAATGGTGAACTCGCTCGCCTTCTGCGCGCAGGCCGTGCTCACCGAAGCGCAGATCATGGCGGGGCTGACGCAGCCCAAGCGCGAAACCGCCCCGCCCTTCCCGCTGGACGATCTGCGTGCCTACCTGGAAACCAACGCCGCCGCCGTTCCCTACCCCGAGATCGCCGATTCCCTGCGCCGCCTCTCCGCAGAGATCGAGGTGCATTACAAGGATCTGGAATCGCTCGAACAGCGGCTCACCGTCCTCGAAGAGAAGATGATGGCCCTGGCCCGCACCAGTCTCACCGAAGAGCAGATGCTGGAAGCGCGGCAGGAGCTCGACCGCCAGCTACGCCCCTACCGCGGCAAAATGACCGCCGACCAACTCTCGATGCTGGAAAAACAATACCTGGAGCGAAACCTCCTGGAAAAATCCAAACTCCCCCGCCTCAGCCTGTTCTATATGAGGTAGGACGGGCCTCCTGGCCTGTCCACCTGACCCATCCCTAAAACTCCCAAGTCTTGAACTTGTGCTGGTGCTCCACGATATCCACGCGCTTCCCGCGGAAACGCACGCCTTCCATCTCCAGGCGCATGCGCTGCTCCATTCCCGCTTCGCCCTTCAGCTTGATCTCGCCGCCCGATCCGATCACGCGCTGCCACGGCAGCCCCGCGTGCGTCCGCCGCAGCAGTGCCGCCACGTGGCGGTGATATAAAGGATAGCCCGCCGCTGCCGCCACCTGCCCGTACGTCGCCACCTTCCCCTTCGCGATCGAGCGGATCGCTTTGGCGAACGCCTCGTCGCGCGCCACGCTCTTCGGCGCGCGGCGCAGCCGCCGCTCCACCTCATGCCGCATCATGACAGCTCCGTGTGCCGGAAGCAGGTCAGCGCGTGATCGTTGACCATTCCGGTTGCCTGCATGAAGGCGTAACAAATGGTTGTCCCGACAAACGTGAAGCCGCGTTTTTTCAAATCCTTGCTCATGGCGTCGCTCTCCCCGGTGCTCGCCGGGACCTTCTCCGTCCAGCGATTCTGCAGAGGGCGGCCCCCGACGAAGCCCCAGATGTACGCGTCGAACGTGCCGAATTCCTTCTGTACCGCGAGGAATGCCTTCGCATTGGTCACCGCCGCATTCACTTTCAGGCGATTGCGCACAATTCCCGCGTCCTCCAGCAGCGTCGCCACTTTCCGCTCGCCATACCGCGATACCTTCTTCGGGTCGAAGCCGTCGAAGACCTTGCGATAGCGCTCGCGCTTATTCAGGATGGTGGACCAGCTCAGCCCCGCCTGCGCGCCCTCCAGAATCAGCAGCTCGAAGAGCTCCCGGTCGTCGTGATGCGGCACGCCCCATTCCTCGTCGTGATACGCGATATATTGGTCGCCGCGCGCCCACCCGCAACGCTGCTTCACTTGCACCTCTCCGCGCGCAGCAGTTCCTTTTGCACCGACAGCACCCAACAGCCCGCCTCCTTCACATTTTCCAGCGGCAATCCGTTCCACGAAAGCGTTGCCGGCACCCACTCCGCCGGCACCGTAACCCGCATCTCCGTGATCGTGCGGCTTACGATCTGGATTTCCTTTTCCGCCGGCAGGTACTGCGCCTGTACGCGCGAGGTGACGCCCGCCTCCCGCCGCGGCAGCGACGATCCGCGTCTCTACGCGCATACGCTCCTTGCCCCGCTGCACCGTCACCACGGCGGGCTTTTCATCGGTGAATTTCTCCATCAGTTCCAGATACTGGCGCGCATCGGCCAGCGGTCTGCCGTCCAGTGCGATCAAACGGTCGCCCGCCTTGAGAGGCCCGCTGTACTTCTCCGGCAGCGAAGCCACGAGCACGCCGGGCCCGGGTTCGTCCGGTTTAAAGAGGAAGCCGCCCAGGTCGAGCGCCGCGCCGCTGCCTGCGGGAATACGCGTGGAAGCCAGCACGTCGTTCCGCTCACTGGCGTCGAATTTCGTCGCCTGAATCCAGTAACAGCGCGAAAAGACCGGCGAGTTGGTCTCGCAGTCGATCGCCAGCGGAAACGCTTCGCGCTTGTGCTGCCCCAGCCATTGGATGAGCGCCGCCGCATTGGCGCCGGCCGAAGCCGGCTGCCATTCCACGTTCAATTTGGCGGCCGTCAATTTTTCTGCCAGCGGCTTGCCCTCATCGCCGGAGATCCACAGCACCGGCACGTTCGTAAAATTCGCCGCAAAAATCCGGTTGGTGTCGATCGCCGCCTTAGGCGAGCCGCCCAGCACCGCACCCGCCGCCCACAAATCCGGCACGCGCGAGATCGCATAAAACACCGCTGCGGTGGCATCGCCGCGGCCGCCGATATACACGCGCGCCGGGTCTACCGATCCGTTCTGTATTGCGCTCTCCACTGCGCCGGCCAGCGCCCGCACGCGAGCGTCGATGTCGGCCCCGGCCGCGGTTGACGCGGTAATCACCTGCCAGCCGGCCTCGCGCGTCCAGTTCTGCCATTGGATGGTATCGGCGGCGTCAAGCAGCGCGACGGCAGGGGTTTTCGTTTGCCCGGCCAGCGGCCAGCAAACGAGCAGGCTAATTGTGGCGCATCCGCGCACGAATTCGTTTCGCCAGTTTCTCGATGTCATCCGTTTTCTTGATGGTCGCCATGGAGAGGACGTAGCGATCGTTCTTTTCCAGGTCGATCTTCAGTTGCTCGGCCAAATCCGCCAGTTCGGCAGCATCCTTCAGGTTCTGTTGGTACTCGGACTTGAGGATTTCGTCTTTTTGCGACTTGCCGTTGGGCAGGATCACTTCATCTTCTTCACCGCGCCGTCCCCCGCCCCGGCCGCCACCCTGCTGTTGTAGCGCGTAGACACTGACTCCGGTCAGCAGAACCAGAGCCAACACGCCGCGCTGAATCCACAGTGTCATGTGCAAACCTGGTGTTATCATAACGGAAATGCCCCTCGTGAGGCCCGAGCTGCCGGGGCAAAACAAGGCATCCTCCATTTGGACGTACCCGCCGGCGCTACGGTTTGGTTCCGCCCCGAACTCCGTGGATCGCCTGCGATGAGACCCCGGTGAAGAAGTGGAACACGCTGGAAAGCGCACTGACTCCTGACGGCAAGACGATCTCGCTCGAGGAGCACGATGGCAGCTACGCCATCCGCGTGGATGGAGTCCCGCTCATGTCCACGAGGCAGCACGCATCCGAGGAGAAGCTCGCCGAGCTTGCCTGCGCGCACCTGCGGGAAGTCCGGCGTGCCCGGGTGCTGATCGGCGGACTCGGCTTCGGATTCACGCTGAAAGCGGCGCTCGCGGCGCTACCTGCCGACGCAGAGGTCGTCGTGGCCGAACTGCTCGCCGCCGTGATCGCCTGGAACCGGAACCCGGAACTCCCGCTGGCGTCGGCGGCTCTGGCGGATCCGCGCGTGACGGTGCGGCCGGAGGATGCCTTCATCATGATCTGCCGGGCCCGCGGAGCCTTCGACAGCATCATTTTGGATGTGGACAATGGACCGGCGGCCCTCAGCACGGATGGCAACTCCCGGCTCTACGATTCCGCCGGCCTGCGTGCTTCACGCCTTGCGCTGCGCCCCGGCGGTTGTATCGCCTTCTGGTCGGCGGCGCCGGACACGGCGTTTGAGAGGCGGCTGGAGCAGGCGGGCCTCTGTGTGCAGGTAGAGCGCTGCCGGTCGCATCGAAGCTCCGGCCGGTGGCACACGCTCTTTCTGGGCAGGCGTCAATGAGTAGCAGGTGGGCTCGACGAGCTCGCCCGCGCCGTTGGGTCCGAGGTGGTCCGCGATCTCGCCTTGTCGCGGAACCGGTATGCGCAGCAGTACGGCGCGGGCGTTCCTTTTGTAGAACTCGATCGCGGATTACGGCAGAGCCGCAGGTCCCGGCCCGAGTTCGGCAAGTCAATTCACGGCATGCTTGTAGGCGTACGTACCGCTCTTGATAGCCTCGGCAATACCGTGCTTATGGCGCTCGATCTCGTGCTTCAGACCGATCACAGCATCGCTCAGAGTGACGCTGCGGTCTTTGACATAGCCGGCGCCATGGGTCGCCGCCTCCGAGATTTGCGCCCGCGTTTTGTCTCCGGCGCGAGGGGCAAACAGCATTCCGATCGCGGCTCCCAGGCTCATGCCCATCAAGAACTCACCGATACGCGTTCTTTCCATTTCACGTCGCATTGTGAAGCTCCTTTCCCTCCGTGGTCAGGCCGTTCGTACGGCTCGCAGTTCCACACCCAATAGAATTTCGAAGACTCCCAGGATGAGCGCATAGATCGCGACCACCCAAACCAGTCCCAGCAGGCCCACGCCGGGCCGCAAGATCAGCATGAAGGCAAAAAGGATCGACAACACACCGCTGAGCGCAAGCCAAAGCTCCCCCGAAATCTCTTTCCGCAGCCGAAAGGCAGCGCCGATGCGCAACAACCCCGTGGTCATTGCCCAAATCGAAATGAAGAAGACCAGCATCAGCGCCGTCACCGCCGGAGCGCGAAGAGTTACCACGCCGAGCCAGATCCCAACAATGCCCTCCAGCACGAGCCACCAGCGGTGCTCGCGGTCGCGGCGGCCGCCAATCGCGGTCCCCAGCGAGAACACGCCGTCGATGAAAGCGTACCAGCCGAATAGCAGCACCAGGCTGGCCACGGTGACCGCGGGCCAGGCAAATGCGGCCACTCCGAAGGCGATCGCGATGATGCCCCGCAGCAGCACGACCCACCAGCGGGAAGCGAATAATCTGACCACCCCGGTCGCTGTATCGTCGCCTAACATAGGGACCTCCTGTTAATTTGGATGCGACCATTCCAGGCCAGGTGGAAAAGTTGCCCGTATGCGGGGTGAAGGCGGGTCTCGCCGGGAGTTTGTTATCCTTCGGTCAAGGCGGTGCTGTGAATTCTCGAAGGTCGTTGGGCCTGGTGGGATGCGGGTTATTGGCGATAGGAGCGCTGTTCGCCTTCCAGAAGCCGTTTCGCGTTTATCCCTCGATGGAAGCGTACGACAATATTCCACTGCCCTCCGACTGGCAGGAGAAGGCCGAGTGGGTACAGGCCCGCCTGATGTATCCGCAGCATCCCGATGCGCGATTCGCGCGCTTCCGCTACGGACGGCTCGACTGGCGGGAAGGCGGCACGAGCTGGACGCAGGACTATCCGCGGGCCGACCGGCATTTCGCCATGGCGCTGCGGCGGCTGACGCGGATCGACGTACGCAGCGTCGAACAACCGAGCAGTCCCGACGATCTCGACGATTTCTTCAACTGGCCGTGGATGGTGGCGGGTGAAATGGGCGACTGGCAGCTCACCGATGCCCAGGTGAAAACGCTGCGCGAGTACCTCTTGCGCGGAGGCTTCATCTATATGGACGACTTCTGGGGACCGGAAGAGTATGCGCGGTTCGCCGAGAGCATGACGCGGGTCTTCCCGGACCGCCCGGTGGTGGAGATTGGCAGCGACGATTCCATCTTCCATGCCGTATACGATCTGGACGACCGCTACCAGGTGCTGGGGCAGTGGTCGCTGCGCGGCGCCGGAGGCTGGATGGGACAGCGTGCCGCCGGCACCAAAGGCCACTGGATGGGGATCTACGACGACCACAATCGCCTGATGGTGGCGATGACATTCAATAATGATATCGGCGACTCCTGGGAATGGGCGGACAGCCCGACCTACCCGGAGAAGTTTTCGGCGCTCGGGATCCGGCTGGGTGTGAATTACGTGGTCTACGCGATGACGCACTGACACGTGAAGCGGGGGCGCTGCCTCCGGTTTCCCCAGAAGTTGAGACGTGCTATAACCGTTAGCATATCGCCCAAACCGATAGGTGCGGGTTTGAAAGTCTCAATTTCAGGGAGGAATTTATGAGGAGCAAGATACTCCTTTGTGCGGCCTTTGTGCCGTTGTTGTTCGTAAACTTAGTTCACGCTCAGGAGTCACGCGGCACGATCCTGGGGCGCGTTACCGATTCGACCGGCGCCACCGTACCAGACGCCGAAGTCAAGGTCACCAACGTCGCTACCGGACTGGCGGTGAGCGCCAAAACCAATGAGAGCGGGAACTATTCCCTGCCCTTCCTGGTTGCCGGTTTCTACAACGTCACCGCGGAAACCACCGGCTTCAAGAAATTCGTGCGCGAGAACGTGCAGGTGCGCGTCAACGACAAAGTGGAAGTGAACATGCAGATGGAGCTGGGCGACGTCTCCGAAAAGGTGGAAGTCACCGGCGCCCCGCCCCTGCTGGCCACCGCCGACGCCTCGCTCGGCCAGGTAGTGGACGAGCGGCGCGTACTCGAATTGCCCCTGTTCTGCGGCAACGCCATGGAGTTTGAACTGATGGCGCCGGGCGCGGTCAACACCACCGATATGCGCCTCCGCAAGGCGCCGTTCAACAACGCACCGTCGCAATTTTCTACCGACGGCGGCGGCACCTATAACAACGAGTTCACCATCGATGGTGTGCCCAACACGTTCTCCGACAGCACGCAGGTGCGCGTGGCGTTCTCGCCGCCGCAGGCGTCCATCGGCGAATTCAAGGTGCAGACCTCCATGTACGACGCCGGGATCGGTCACACGCAGGGTTCGCTGGTCAACATCAGCACCAAGGGCGGAACCAACGACATCCACGGATCGGCCTGGTGGTGGATTCGCAACAAGAAGTTCGATACCCCTACGATTTTCCAGAACCGCTCCGGTCAGAGCCTGCCGCAGTACACCGACAACCGCTACGGCTTCTCGGCGGGCGGCCCCGTGTTTATCCCCAAGGTCTACAACGGCAAGAACCGGACCTTCTGGCAGTTCACCTGGGAGGCCAACAAGTTCGGCGATCCCAACGTAGGCGCGATCACCTCCACGGTGCCGCGCGCGGCATGGAAAAACGGAGATCTCTCCGACCTGCTGAAACTGGGCACTGCATACCAGATTTACGATCCCGGCACGATCGCGGCAGCTCCCAACGGGCGCTTCAGCCGCACGCCGTTCGTAGGCAACATCATTCCGGCCAATCGGATCGACCCCATCGCCAAGAACATCCTGGCGCTCTATCCGCTGCCCAACCAGGCGGGTACCAGCGACGGCCGCAACAACTACTTCACCTCGGGCCGCACGACGGAAGATTACTGGACGACGATCGGGCGCTTCGATCACGCCTTCAGTGAGAAGGACCGCATGTTCATCCGCGGGAACCGCGATTTCTGGCTGGAAGACAAGAACCACAACTTCCTCTACGATCCGGCCAGCAAGAACGTGAACGGCATCTACCTGAACCGCATCAATCGCGCCATCGCGCTGGACGAAGTACACATGTTCAGCCCCACGCTGGTGCTGCAGTTCCGCTACGGCCTGACCGCGCAGGAATTCCCCGAACGGCGCGTGAGCCAGGGCTTCGACCTGACGACGCTCGGCTTCTCGCCTGCCTTCGCGGCGCTGTTCCCGAAGGATAAGGCCGCGATTCCGAACATCACCGTCGGTTCTTTGAGCGCGCTTAGCGGATCCGAATCCGGCGACGGTACGGCCACTTCGCTCAGCCACGCCGTTAGCGGCAACTTCACTTACATGAAGGGCAACCACAACGTCCGTTTCGGGCCGGACTTCCGCGTCTACCGCGTGTTCAGCGATCGCCACTCGGGCGACGACGCTCCCATCCTGAGCTTCAGCTCGCTTTGGGGCACCGGACCGCTCGACAACTCGCCGGCTCCGACGGTGGGCGGCGAACTGACGTCGCTGCTGCTCGGCATTCCCAACGGCAGCGCCACACGCAGCGGCAGCTTTGCCCAACAGGACAAATATTTCGGCTTCTACGTACAGGACGACTGGAAGATCACCCACAAACTGACCCTCAACGTCGGTCTGCGCGTCGAGTACGATTCGCCGCTGACGGAGCGCTACAACCGGTCGGCCACTACCTTCCTGGGCGGCGTGGCGAATCCGATTTCGGCGCAGGCCATCGCAAATTACGCCAAGAATCCGATTCCCGAACTGGCTCCCGCGAACTTCAAGGTGAACGGCGGGCTCGCTTTCGCCGGCGTCAACGGCGCTTCGCGCGACCTGTGGAACGGCAATGGACTGATGTTGCATGCCGCGCATCGGCGTGGCCTATCAATGGAACGACAAGACCGTGATCCGCACGGGTTATGGGATCTTCTACGGCAACATCGGCGCCTACGCCACCACCAGCAACCTGGCGGGCTTCAGCCAGTCGACGCCGATGCAGCCCAGCAGCGATAACGGGCTGACCTTCCCGGTGAAGCTCTCGAATCCGCTGCCCAACGGGCTGATCGCGCCGCTCGGTCCCTCCGGCGGACTTTCCACCAACCTCGGCCAGAACATCAGCTACTATGCGACGGACCGCAAACCGCCGTACTCGCAGCGCTGGTCGCTCGGCGTTCAGCGGCAGGTGAAGGGTGGCTTCGTAGTGGAAGCCAGCTACGTCGGCAGCCGCGCCACGCATCTGGGCGTGAGCCGCAACATCAACTACATCCCGGCATCGTACCTGAGCCGGCTGCCAACGCGTGATGTGGCCACCATCAACTTCCTGGGCGCGCAGTTCCCCAGCCCGTTCTTCGGCCTCAATCCGCAATACACCAGCTCCACGATGGCCCGCAGCTCGCTGCTGCTGCCCTATCCGGAGTTCGGCAACATCACCTACCTCGATCCGGTCGGCTACTCGTGGTATCACTCGCTGCAGGCTCAGGGCGAGAAGCGCTTCGCCCATGGTTTCACGCTGCAGGTGGCCTACACGTTCTCGCGCGCCATGGAAGCCACCTCGTTCCTGAATGCGCAAGATCCCAGACCGTACGAATCGCTGGCTTCCACCGACCGCGCGCACCGTGTGACCGGCAGCGGAATCTGGGAACTGCCGTTCGGCAAGGGACGCCACTTCCTGGCTCACATGCCGCGCGCGCTCGACTTCATCGCGGGCGGCTGGCAGTTGAGCGGCGCCTTCCAGCGGCAGAGCGGCCAGCCCATCGACTGGGGTCAGATGATCATCACCGGCGACTCCACGAAGCTGGTGCTGCCTTCCGATCAGCGCAACGCCGACCACTGGTTTAACACCTCGATCTTCGACCGCCTCTCGGGCGATCAGGTGGCAAGCAACCTGCGCACCTTCCCGCTTCGCTTCAGCAACGTGCGATTCGACTCGCAGCGCCGCCTGGACGCCTCCGTGAACAAGATGTTCCCGATCACGGAGCGGTTCAAGATGCGTTTCCGCGCCGATTCGTTCAACGTGTTCAATACACCCGTACTGCAGGGACCGAATACGTCGGCAACCGGCAGCACGTTCGGCACCGTCAGCGGACAGGAACCGCCGCGTTCGTTCCAGTTCTCGCTGAATATGCAGTTCTGATCGGATAGGAAGCGGAGTCAAGCGGCCCGGCAAGTACTGCCGGGCCGTTTGGCGTTTAGGAGGGAGTTTGGGCGCTCAGGCCAGGCAATCTTTGCAGTATGCCAGGCACTTCTTCATTTCGGCGATGAGGTTCGAGTCGGCCGGATAGCGGTATTCGAGCTCGATATTCGCCGGGAAGCCGTACTTCTCTTTCTTAAGCAATTGCAGGACGCCCTTCATCGGAGTGTCGCCCTGGCCAAAAGGCGTGTAGGCGCCGTGATCGCGCTTCATGTCTTTGACGTGCAGGTTCGTGATGCGGGCATGGTGCGCCTTGATGAAGGCCACGGCGTCGTAGTTGGCGGCGGTAAAGTGGCCGATGTCCAGGTTGACGCCGCTGTATTTTCCGTAGGCCATCAGGGTGTCATAGCTTTCGAGTGTGGCAGTCTGGTTGGGGTCGTTGGTGGCGTCGTGGCCATGGTAGCCCACCAGCAGTTTGTGCGCGTCGGCGATGGGCGCGATGCGTTTGGCCATGGTGAGCGTGGTGCTGGTGCTGATCGCCTGTACGCCGAGACCTTCGGCCATCGAGAAGCCGTACTCGATGTCCTCGTCCTTCATGTTGTCGTTCATGTTGTAGCAGAGAACGGCGACTTCGACGCCGGCATCGTTGAACTTTTTGCGGACATCCTTCCAGGTAGCGGCATTGGCGGAGGCGCGCCAGGCGCGAAGCTGCTCCTGCTGCGCCTGCCGCGCCGCCTGCTGTTCCGGAGTGAGTGCGGCGCCGCGCCCGCCACCGCGGCCCGCCGCACGGGGGGCGCCGGCGAGCGCCTCGCAGTGGTTGGACATGAGCTCGGCTTCGCCGAGTCCGATTTCGACATAGGCGCGGATGATGGCCTCCGGATCGGGATTGGCGATGCTGTTGAAGCTATAGGTAATGGCGCCGATCTGTACGCCATAAAATTTGGAATCGATCCGGGCGGCGGCGCGCATACCGGCGAGCGGCGCCGCGGCCAGAGCGAGTTTTGCGAAATCCCTTCGGTTATAGGCCATGACTAGAAGTGTACCCGGATCGACATCGACATTTGGCGCGGGTTGGCGGCGGCCGTGTAGCGGCCCAGGCTGGCGTTGGTCTGCTGCAGAACGCCGGTCTGCCAGAGCGGCCAGTTGTATTGCGGCGCAATGTTGGCGGCGGTGAACTGGGTGTGATTGAAGATGTTGTACATCTCCGCGCGGAAGAGGATCTGCCGCTTCTCGCTCTTCAGCGGGAAGGCCTTGGCGAAGGTGACGTCCCAGTTGAACAGGCGCGTACCCGGAATCGGAATCAGGCTGCCGGCGCCGGCGTTGCCGAAGCACGACATGGATTGTCCGACGCCCTGCTGCGGCGTGGGTCCGGGCGTCCAACTGCACGGATTCGGAATCACGAAGACGGTTTCGTTGAGGAGCTGATTGCCGGGCGTGCCGTTGGCGTTGGCTCCGGGGGCCTGCACCAGCGGTGTGTTGCCGGCGAACGACGCCTGGCCGGAAGGAAGCTGCGGGTTGCCGACTACGAGCATCCTGGCGCCTTCGTACCCGCCCGTCCAGTTCATTTGCGGGTTGGTGGACGTGGTACCGGAGAAGGAAATGCCGGGGACGCCGACGCGGATATCGCTGCGCCATTGGGTGATGCCGGAGATGGTCCAGTGGTCGGTGACCCAGCCGAGCGGCTTGACGTTGAACTTCTCCCCGAGGTTCGGCACATCGTAGATGTAGTTGACCACAATCACATGCGGCGTGGGCTGATAGGACGGCCCGTAGTTGCGGAATTTGTCCGTCGAAGTACGGGCTTTGGGTGTTGCTGTACGGGTACCCGTTGGCAGTGCTGCCGAAGGCGCTCATGGTCTTGGACCAGGTGTATGCCAAGCCGTAGGAGAGGCGTCTGGTAAAGTTGCGCCGCACGGTGACCTGCAGGGAGTTGTAACTGGCACTGCCATCGTAATCGACGGTTCTGAGGGCGCCCAGGCCGGCCAGCGGACGGAAATAATTATCGGCGAGCGCTTTCCCGCTGGTGTTCGGAGGCAGATAGGCCACGTTGGGATTGTAATTGGCGGGGTTGTACTGCGAATACATGGGAACAGCGTTGAGTTGGCGCGCCTCGGGCAGGTGGCGGCTCAGACTGAACACATAGGCTGCTTCCAGTACCGTGCCGAAGCCCACCTTCTGCTGGATCATGAAGCTGCCGTTGAGAGTGCTCTGCACCTTCTGATTGCCCACGGTGCCGTCGGGCGCGATGGGAGTAATGGCCGCGCTGTTGGCGAAGCTCGGAATCTGGTCGAGGGTGGAATAGTAGATCGCGCGATTGTAGGTGTCGGGCGGATTGCCGGAAGAGTTCTGTGCGATCTGCGTGGAACCGAGGTTGTAGAACTGGCCGAAGCCAGTGCGGATGGCGGTCTTGCCATCGCCGAAGACATCCCAGGCGACACCGAGACGCACCGCGGGCAGCACCGACTGCACGTTCCAAAGGGTAAGCGGAAGTTTGGGGTTGTCTCCCGTTGGCCCTTTCCATCCCGGGAAGGGAGTGGGCGTGGTGGAATAGCCGCCCACGGAGGCAGGCACGAAGGTGCCCGGCCAGGGAGAAGAAGGTGGTAGTTCCGGTGACGGGATCGATGGCAACCTGGTTTGCCGTCGGACAGGCCTTTGTGGCTGTAGAAACCGTGCAGCCCGGGTAGTAGAGCCGCATCGCCTGCGCGGGGTTATAGGAGGAGCGGACCCAATCGGTCGTGTTGTGATCGTAATTCACCGTGGGTAGCTGGTGATAGAAGCGGATGCCGAAATCGAGAGTTACGCGCCGGCTGACGCGCCAGTTATCCTGAATGAAGGCTTCAATGTCGGTGTACCAGTAATTGCCGACAATGCGGCCGCCTTCGGTGTAACTGTTGAAGTTCCCGAGGAAGGCGTTGGCATAACCATCCTGCGTATTGTTCGGCATCGCGGTAGAACTGGCGAAGTTGTACGCTCCCAGGTAGGAGCCCGGCGCCGGTGGCCTGGTTCTGCTCCACTTTGCCGGTGCGCTCGAAATAGAGTCCGGCCTTGATATTGTGCTTGCCCCACGCTTTGCTGACGGTGTCGTTGAAGCTGTAGATGTCGTTCCAGTTGGTGTAGGGGCACTGTCCGCTGCACGGGTCCGTGAAGCTGGCCTCATTGGGCAACTGGCCGCCGCCAAAGGTGAGATTCGGGATGCCGATCTGCAGATTCTGGCTGCCCGGCGAGAGTCCGGGCCGCGCCTTGTTCTGGTCGGCCAGGAATTTCGGATCGGTGGCGAAGTTATTGAACGAAGGCGGATTGCCCATGGTGGACCGGTCGATCTGCGACTGGTCGTGAGCGTAATAGTCCCAGGTGTTGTAGCTCTTGCCGAAGGTGAACTCGTTGACCATGGTGGGACTGATGGTATAAGTGATGCCGACCCCATAGCCATGTCCCGGGTTCGGGTGATCGATGGCGAACGGCGCGAACTGGCCGGAGGAGTTTTTCAGTTCGAAGCTGCCGGTGGTGTCCAGGTCGTAGTCGTTGATGTAGCGAACCCAGCTGGTCAGCTTCGAGGTGAGGTTGTAATCGACGCGGAACGTGTCGTTGCGCCGCGGGTGAGTCTCATTGAAGCTCCAGTAGTAATTGCGCTGATACTGCTGGGTGGAGTATTGAGCGTCCACGATGCAACCGGTGGAGGCAGACGCCGGAGTGTCCGCAGATATTCGGCAGGGGCAACGCGTTCAGGATCGCCTGACCGGCCTTGGCCGCGGCCGGGTTCAAGGCGGCTAAGGCTGCGATGTTGTTGCCCGGCACCGGATTTCCGGTGGTGGGGTCGGTGAGCGCGAATGGTACGCCATTGGCGTCGGTGTATCCCGAAAAATCGCCGGCGCGCTGCGCGAGCGGTCGGCATGTTGGCGTAGCCGCTCTGGGTGGCCGGCTTCTGCTTGGTGTATTCCTGCGACCAGAAGAAGAACAGCTTGGTCTTCTGAGGTATTGAACAGCTTGGGAATGTAAACCGGTCCGCCGACCGAGTAGCCCCAGACGAAGAAGCGGTATACGCTCTTCTGCTGGCCGTTGTAGTTCTGGAAGAAGCTCTTGGCGTTGAACATCTCGTGCCGCTTGTTGGCCCACGCGCTGCCATGGAACTCGCGGCCGCCGCCCTTGGTCACGACGCTGATCACGCCGCCGGAATTGCGGCCGTACTCCGCCTGGTAGTTGCTGGTAAGGACGCGCATTTCGGCGATGGAATCCAGATTCGGCTCGAAGTGAGAAGTCCCGTTGGAGCCGGTGTCCAGATTGGTAATGCCATCCACCGTGAAGTTCGCGCTGCTGTTGACGGCGCCATTGATGCGGACGGAGCCGACGGTGTTCTCACTGGTGGTGTCGCGCTGCGTGAGCGTTGACACCGGGCAGCGTGATCATCATGCCGAACATGTCGCGGCCCTTGAGGGTGAGGTTGGCCATCTGACTCTGGTCGATCAGCTTGGAGTTCTCGCTGGAGGCCGTCTGCGTGGGAATGGTTGTGGCGGTTACCGATACCTGTTCGGTAAGCGCGCCCATCGCGAGGGTGATTTTCCCGAAGTCGCGCACCTCGTTTGCGGTGACCTGGACGTTAGATTGCGCGTAGGCCTTGAAGCCGGCGGGAGCCTTGATCGTGAGATTGTATGTGGCGGGAACCAGGCTATTGAAGCGGAAAATGCCTTCGGATTCGGTAGTTGTAGTGATCAGCGCGCCGGTGGAGGTATTTCTGAGCTCGACCTGCGCCTTGGGAATGGCGGCGTCACTAGGGTCCGCAACTACCCCGAGCAGAGTTCCGGTTGTGGATTGGCCATAACTCAAGCCGCAAAGGAGAACCAGCGCGCAAAAAGCCCGCGCGAATCGTTTCACTGCCATGGCAAGACTCCCTTTACGAAGATTGTCCCCACTCGCATCGGGGCGGAAGGGATTTACGTTGGATGGGATTATATATCGCTATATGCGAACATTGCAATGAAATTGTCGGCGGGCGGGGCCGGAAACGTGGCGCAGGTCAAAGCGCGGTGGTGATCGCTTGAATTCAACCTTTGAATCTTTCGAGAGCAGCTTTGGCCTCGGCGGGCGGGATTTCGCGAATGTAAACGTTACGGAAACGGATCTCCGAACCGTGGGTCTGGAGTTCGATTGCGCCTTTGGGAACGAGCGGGAGCGCGCGATCGTAAAAGTTGTCGAGCACCTGGCCATCGACCGTGACCTGGTCGTTAAACCAGACCCAGACGCGGGAGCCGATCATTTTGATGCGGAATGTGTTCCACTGGCCTACGGGCCTGTCGGCTTTAACCAGGGGCCATTTGCCGGGGTTGTCGGGGTTGTCGTTCCACAAGGCGCCGGAGCCGCGGGGTGCGCCGTTCCTCACTTCGCGAGGGTTGTCCACGTCCCAGATCTGGACCTGCGGATAACTGCGCAGGTAGATTCCGGAGTCGCCATTGTGGTTGACCATGAGCCAATCGACATAGAGTTCGAAGTCGCCGTAATCCTTGGCCGTGGCGAGGTGAACGCTCTTGCCATCGGAGACAATCTCGCCCTTGGCGGTGTCGACGCTCCAGTGCAGGTCGCGTTCGGAATTCCACTGGACTTGTTTGGCGGCCAGTTCGTCCTTGGTGAGCAGCGCCTCGGCGTGCGGACTATAGGTGCCCTGGCGGCCGCGCCATCCGGATAAATCTTTTCCGTTGAAGAGCGCGGTGAAGCCGGCGGGAGGCCGGTTGAGCGGCCGTTGCTGCGAGAACAACGCGTGCGGGACTGCGACCGCCAGGATGCCAACTGCCAGGAGCGCGATTCGATTCATCAGTGTGTCCTATCGTCAGTAGATCATGAACGACCACAGCGTGTCGCCGGTGGCCGCGATCAGATACTGGCGGCCATCGAGCATGTAAGTCTGCGGCGCATTGGTGATGCCGCCGATGCGCGTGTTCCACAGCGGCTTCCCGTTGGCCGCATCGTGAGCGACAAGGTTGCCTGCGCCATCGCCGGCGAAGAGCAGTCCGCCGGCCGTGGTCAGCAATCCGCCGCCGCCGCCGTTGCCATAGTATTGATGCCGCCACGCCACCTTGCCGGTTTTGTAGTCGATGGCCGAGAGGTAACTTCCGCCATCGCCCGCGCGGACTTCTTCCTTGCCGCCCAGACCCATGGAGCCGCGAGGATCCACGTCGGTCAGATAGAAGAGCGAATAACCGTTGCCTTCCGCCGTGTAGAAGAGGCCGGTATCCGGAGAGTAGGCCGGCGGCTCCCAATTGATGGTTCCATCGGAGGTGGGCGACACGAGCGCGCCGGCCACGGTGGCGTCCTTGATGGGGTCGTGCTGCGGGGCGCCGTTCTTGTTCAGTCCCTTTGCCCAGTTGGTCAGCATGCCGTACTTGCTGGTGACCAGGCGCTCGCCGGTGACGCGATCCAGCGCGAAGAAGTAGCCGTTGCGCGCCGCCGTCAACACCAGCTTTCTCATTTTGCCGTCGAACATGCCGTCCACCAGGACCGGTGTCTGGGCGGAATCGTAGTCGTGCATGTCATGCGGCGAGGTGGAGTAATACCAGGCCATCTTGCCGGTGTCGACGTTGACGGCGACCAGCGCGCAGGTGAACAGGTTGTCGCCCTCGCCGCGGGTGCCGTTGGTGTAGGCCGGGGTCGGGTTGCCGGTGCCGAAGATGTAGAGCTTGGTTTCGGGATCGTAAGCGCCGGGGATCCAGGTTTGCGCGCCGCCGTGACGCGCCGCGTCCAGGCTGGCCCAGGTATCGAGTCCAGGGTCGCCCTTCTTCATGGGGACGGTGTAGAGCTTCCACTGCAGATCGCCGGTCTCGGGATCGAAGGACTGCAGGAAGCCCGGCGCATCGATATCGTTGCCGGTGCCCACCAGCACGTGATTGCCTACGACGACGGGGGCTGGTGTTGAGAAGTAGCCCTGGGCGAGGTCCGCAATTTCCTTGTGCCAGCGCTCCTTGCCGGTCTTGGCTTCGAGCGAGACGAGATAGTCGTCGGGCGTTTCCATGAAGAGATAGCCGTTCCACATGGCGAGGCCGCGATTGCCGATGTGGGTACCGCCCTTGGTCTTCCAGAAATAGTGCCAGAGTTCGCGTCCGTCGCGTGCGTCCACGGCCCACGCGTTATCCGGCATGGTGAAGTACAGCGTGCCGTCCACCTGAAGCACCGAGGCTTTGATGGAACCTCCGCCGGCGGCGATATCGCCCGCGCCCTCGCCGCCCACGATCAGGTTCCCGCCGCCTCCACCACCGCCGCGGCCGCCTCGTCCGCCACCACCTGGACCGCCCATGCCCGGCGTCATGCGGGTGGACCAAGCCAGGGTGAGAGTCTTGACGGTGGATCGATCGATCTGGGTGAGTGCGCTGTAGCGCTTTCCGGAATAGTCGCCGTTGTAGGTGGGCCACGAATCCTTGAGCGGCTTGAGCAGGTCCGCCGGAGAGACTCCGTTGCCCTGCGCCATTAACATCGCGGGCGCCAGCAGGAGCGGCGCGGTGAAACACAATTGTCGGAGTGTCATTTCAAGGTCACCAGGTAGGCAGTCAGATCGTGCATATCTTTGTCGGAGTAGACCGCGAGCAGGTCCTTGTGGGCCTGCATGGGGTCGTGGACTTCCACCTTCGGCGTGTCGCCATCGCGGCGGAAGGTGCGTATGGTGCCATCGTTGAGGGCGAGGCTGACCAGGAAATCGTCGATGCGGACGAGGCGGCCCTCGGCGCGTTCACCCGATGGAAGGGTGACGACGGCGGTGACGGTGCGCGCGCTGGGCTCGGCCTGCGCGCCTCCGCGTCCGCCGCCGCGGCCTCCGCGTCCGCCGCCGGCTACCCAGGTGTTCTGCAGCGTTTTGGGATCGGAGATGCGGGTAGCGATGCCCTTCAGATCGCCGGTGGCGGAGTGGCAACTGGCGCACTTTACGGCGAAGTAGGCCTTGCCCTCCGCGGCGTTGCCGACGAGTACGCTGGGAGCCTCTTTGCCGATCGAAGGAGGGAATCCCTGTCTGCCGATGGTTTCCATGACACTGCGCACGAAAGCGGCGACGGCCGCGGCGTCGGCGGGAGGCATGTCGATGGCCGGCATGCCGGCGTCTTTCCGGCTGCCCTGAATGATGGGGACGATGAGTTCACCGTTGCGGTCGCTTAAGGCAACCTGCGAACGCAGGAGGTTGGGTCCGCCGATGTCGCCGCCCCGCAGGTCCGCGCCGTGACAGCCGGTGCAACTGATGCCGTACAGCGTTTTGCCGCGTGCGATCTGCACGGGGTCGCCGGGCGGCCGCTGCTGACCGGGCACGAAGCCTCCGGCGCGGCGCGCCCCCGCTGCGGCTCCGCCACGGCCTGCCGGCGGCGCATCCTGCGCCATAAGACAAGCCGCCACGGCAAACGACAATCCGAACACAGTTGCGGCTACCTTGACCCGCATCGATACCCTCCTAAAAAAATCAAAAGACCCGAATGAATGCGTCGCTTCCCTGGCACCGGCCGACTCGGGCCGAAGCGCAGGGGCGAATTTATGCATTGTACGTCTATTCGGGCGCGCCGTGCACTGTAGAGGGTAATTTGCCCGCAGATTCGCGATTGCGAGTCTTATCGGTGGCCGGCCTGTACGGGCTTGCCGTCGCGGAAATCGATCTCGATCAGTTTTTCGCTGGTCGGAATTCGTGCAGCCGGATCACCACTAGTCCGGGTTCTGCGATGTAGCGATCGCCTGATATACTCGTGTGGCTTTATGAAGTGGATTCCGGTCATCGCGCTCGCATACTTATTCCTTGCGCCGGCGCGGGCGGACACGGTGTCGCCGCTGCTCGCCCGAGGACACGTCGTGATGCCGCTGCCGCAGGTGGTACGGCTCGGCGAGGGGGAATTCGTATTTGCGGGTGACTGGAGTGTGGTGCGTGAGGGAGTCGGGTCCGGTGATGCGGCCGTCGAAGTCTTGAATGAGGAGCTCGAGCAGCGGTTCCATTGGAAGGCCACGACTTCGGGCCATCCCTCGGGGACGCTGCGGCTGGTGATTGCTCCGAACTCGGCAAAGGTTGGGGCGGCGCAGGACCGCGATCGCGATGTGCTGGCCGAACAGGCCTACAAGATTCAGTTGAGCCGCGATCGGGTGACTATCGCGGCGAATGCAGCGGCGGGCTTGTACTACGGCGTGGTGACGTTCGTGCAGTTGCTGAAATGGCGCGACGGAGTCCTGTGGTTTCCCGAAGGCGAAATTGAAGATTGGCCGGATCTTCAGATGCGCCAGCTTTATTGGGACGATGCGCATCATCTCGAACGCATCGATGCGCTGAAGCGGGCGATCCGCCAGGCGGCGTTCTTCAAGATGAACGGCTTCGCCATCAAGCTGGAGGGCCACTTTCAGTACGCGAGCGCGCCGGCGCTGGTAGAGCCACAGGCGCTTTCGCCCGCCCAGTTTCAAGAGCTGACCGATTACGGCCTGCGGCATCACGTGCAGCTCATCCCCTACCTGGACGCTCCGGGCCACATCGCGTTCATCCTGAAGCATCCCGGGTATGCCGGGTTGCGCGAGTATGCCGAAAGCAATTACGAATTGTGCGCCACGAATCCCGATTCCTATAAGCTGCTGTTCGGCATGTTTCAGAATCTGCTGGATGCCAACAAGGGCGTGAAGTATTTCTATCTATCCACCGATGAGCCGTACTACATCGGAATGGCCGACCATGCGCAATGCCGCGAGGCGGTGCGCGCAAAGGAACTGGGCAGCGTCGGGAAGCTGCTCGCGGAGTTCACGACCAAGACGGCGAATTATCTTCACGATCGCGGCAGGACTGTCGTGTTTTGGGGAGAGTTTCCGTTAAAGGCGGATGACATTTCGGCGTTACCCTCGCATATCGTGAACGGCGAGACGTATGGTCCGCAATTCGATCCTTTGTTCCGGAAGCAGGGCATTCGTCAGATGATCTACAGCTCTACCGAGGGTGAAGAGAAGCTCTTCCCGGAGTATTTTCCGCTGCCCGTGTCGCGGCACCTGCACCAGGGCCGTCCGGCGAGTCCGCGGGTTGCCGACACGTTTCAGAAAATCAGTTTCGATCCGGCGCGGAAGTATGCCGACCTGATGGGTTCGATCAACGCGGGCTGGGCCGACATGGGTCTGCATCCCGAAACCTTCTGGCTGGGCTACGCCACTTCGGCGGGGGCCGCGTGGCACCCCGGTGCGCCCGAACCAGCAGAGAGCATGGCGGCCTTCTATCCTCTGTTTTACGGACATCGCGTGTCGCAAATGGATCGCGTTTATCGGCTCATGAGCACGCAGGCGCAATTCTGGTCCGACAGTTGGGAGACATCAACGTCCAGCGCCCGCAAACCGATCTGGGGCAACTCGAACGGCCCGTTCGAGCAGCCGCGTCCGGCACGCGATCAGAGCATTTCCCTGCCCCCGGTTCCGGCGGCAGACCTGGCGTATCGCTCCGAATGGGCGGCGCAGAATGCCGGCCGCATGCAATTGGCGGCAGAGGCGATGGCGGAGAACGATGAACTGTTGGGGCTGCTCCATGACAACCTGTCGCGCGCCGATTTGAATTCCTACAATTTGGAAGTCCTTCTCTCCATCGCGCATCTTTGCCGGCAGAATCTGGAAATGCTGCAGGCGGTGGCGCGCATGGAGGAGTCGCTGCGATCGGCTGCCGACGCGGCAGGTAAGAGCCAGGCGAAGCAGGCAGTCGCGTCACTCGATCAAGTCCTGCGGCAAGCGAAGCTGGTCCGGTATGCGCGCAATCGAGTGCTCGCGGATGCGACGGAGACGTGGTACAAGTCGTGGCTGCCGCGGGTGGCCGAGGCGAACGGCAGGACGTTTCTGCATCAGGTGGATGATGTAAAGGATCACCTGCCGGACCGAACTGTAGACATGACGTACCTGGTTTACCGTGAATTGCTCCTGCCGTTCGGCGACTGGGTGGAACAGGTGCGAGCGGTACGGAATCAGTTCGCGGCGGCGCACGGGCTGCCGGCGCAAAATGAAGGGTTCGATTGGAAGGACCTCAGTCCGGTATATCCGGCCGGCGAGGTGTAGAATCGAGGCTGATGAGAGGGGATTGGATTTTCTGGCGGATGGCTCTGCTCGCGGGCCTGGGCTGTGCTCCTGCCCTGGCTCAGACCGGCGCCGTCGAATTCAATCGGGATATCCGGCCCATTCTCTCGGACCGTTGCTTCGCATGCCACGGGCCCGATCAGGGCAAGCGCTTAAGCAAACTGCGGCTGGATACGGAGGCTGGAGCGAAGGGCGACCTGGGCGGCCACTTCGCGATTGTGCCCGGCAAGGCGGCCGATAGCGAACTGATCCGGCGCGTGACTTCCGATGATTTAGCCCGGCGAATGCCGCCCGCCTATTCCGGCGCCGCCAAACTGACGGAGTCGGGAAATCGGACTTTTGACGCGATGGATTGCGCAGGGCGCGACCTGGCAGAAGCACTGGTCGTTTATTCCGCCGGTCCGGCCGGCGTTGCCGGAGATTCACAACGCGCAGTTGGCCCAAGAACGCGATCGATCGCTTTGTGTTGGCGCGGCTGGAGCGGGAAGGACTGAAGCCTTCGCTGGAAGCCGATGCGCGGACTCTCATCCGCCGGGTCTCGTTCGATCTGACGGGGCTGCCGCCTACTCCGTCGGAGGTGGATGCGTTCCTGCAGGATCATTCGGCGAATGCTTATGAGAAGGTGGTGGACCGTCTGCTGGCCTCGCCGCACTACGGCGAGCGCATGGCGGCGAAGTGGCTGGATGCGGCGCGGTACGCGGATACTAATGGTTACCAGACGGATGCCGAGCGGTCCATGTGGCGCTGGCGGGATTGGGTGATCGACGCGTTCAATCGGAACATGCCCTACGACCGGTTCACGGTAGAGCAGATTGCCGGCGATCTACTGCCCGGGGCGACGCGCGATCAGATCATCGCCACCGGGTTCAACCGGAACCATCGCGCAAAACGGCGAAGGCGGCATCATTCCCGAAGAGTACGCGGTGGAGTACGTAGTGGATCGCGTGGAGACCACATCCACCGTGTGGATGGGCGTGACGCTTGGCTGTGCGCGCTGCCACAACCACAAATTCGACCCGTTCACGCAAAAAGAGTTTTACCAGATGTTCGCGTACTTCAACCAGGTGCCGGAGCGCGGCAACGCGTTCAAGTATGGCAACTCGCCGCCGGTAATTACTGCGCCGCTGCCGGACCAGGAGGCGCGGCTGAAGGCGGTGGAACAGAAGTTAGCAGCGGCAGAGCAGAAGGCGCTGGCGCTGGAGCCGCAGATCGGGCCGGCAGAGAGTGCCTGGGAGGGCGCGATGGACGGGCAGGCGCGAGTCGATTGGGCGCCTTCGCGGGACGTGGCAGTGCATCTGCCGCTGGCCGGCGACCTGAATGGCGAGATCACTCCCGATCCGCCGCGCTCGGAGAAATATCTGTACCTGATGGAGAATGGTCCCGTGGCCGCTCCGGTCGCCTTCACGGAGAAGGCCGTCTGGAAAGCGGAAGCGCAATACGGCACAGGTCCGATGGGCGCGGTCGGCGAGTTCGATGGCAAGCGTTACGTGGACGCCGGCAACGTCGGCAACTTCGGATTTTACGATTCGTTCACGCTCTCGGCATGGATCCATCCTGCCAGTCGGCTCCGGGACCATCGTCAGCCACGCGAACGATGAAGTCGAGGGCAAGGGCTTCGGCCTGGTACTCAAGGGCGGGCATCTGAGCGCGAGCCTGGTGCAGCGATGGCTGGACGACGGCGTACGCGTGGAGAGCGAGGAACTCGTGCCGCTCAACCAGCTGGTCGCACGTAAGTCTCACTTATGATGGCTCGCGGCTGGCCAGCGGAGTCCGACTATATCTGGATGGCCGGCTGCTGCGGACGAAGGTCGATCTGGACTACATGAATCAGCCGTTCGACACGAAACAGCCGTTGCGAATCGGCGGCGGCCTGGGAGTGGAAAACCGCTTCCGCGGACAGATGGCCGAAGTACGCGTGTATCGCCGCGCGTTGGGTCCGGAAGAAGTGGCGGTGCTGGCTGTACCGCGAGCCGGTGAGCCGCCTCGTGCAGGTACCGCATGCCCAGCGTACAGCGGCACAGGCGGCGAAGCTGCGCTCGTGTTTTCTCGATCGGTATGCACCGGACGAAATACGAACGGCGCACAGAAATGTGCTCGATCTGCGCGAGCAGCGGGACCGGCTGGTGGACAGCTTTCCGACCGTGATGGTGATGCAGGATGGTGCAACTCCGCGCGAGACGCACATACTGTCGCGCGGCGCCTACGACCAGCCTCGCGAGAAAGTGTTGCCGGGAGTACCAAGTGTGTTGCCGCCCCTTCGCGCAGGCCTGCCGAACAATCGTCTGGGGCTGGCGCGATGGCTGGTGGATCCTTCGAACCCGCTGACTGCGCGCGTGGCGGTGAATCGTCTCTGGCAGATGGATTTCGGAGTGGGGTTGGTGAAGACGGTGGAAGACTTCGGGTCGCAAGGCGAGTGGCCGTCGAATCCGGAACTGCTCGACTGGCTGGCGACGGAGTTTGTGGGCAACGGATGGAACGTGAAGGCTCTGCAGAAGACCATCGTGATGAGTGCGACGTACAGGCAGTCTTCGAAGGCGACGCCGGAGCTGATGCAGAAGGATCCGGAGAATCGTCTGCTGGCGCGCGGTCCGCGCGTGCGGCTTGCGGCCGAGATGGTGCGGGATAACGCTCTCTCCGTGTCGGGCCTGTTGGTGGACAAGATCGGCGGGCCTTCGGTGAAGCCGTATCAGCCGGCGGGGCTGTGGAAGGAACTCTCGGGAGGAGATGATTACAAGCAGGACCACGGCGACGGCTTGTACCGCAGGAGCCTATACACATTTTGGAAACGGACAGCGCCGCCGCCGATGATGATGAGTTTCGACGCCGCAGGACGCGAGGCCTGCGTGGTGCGCGAACTGCGCACGAATACGCCGATGCAATCGTTGAACCTGATGAACGATGTCACTTTTCTGGAAGCGGCGCGCAAGATGGCGGAGCGCATGATGCGCGATGGCGGGAGCAGGCCGGCGGAGCGGATCGGGTACGGATTCGAGCTGGCGACGGCACACCGCCCGAGCGAGCGGGAGACTGGAGATTCTACTGGCAAGCTTCGCTTACTATCGCGATGGATTCCAAAGCGATGCAGCGTCGGCGACGCGGTATCTGGCGCAAGGCGAAGCGGCGCGCGATATGAAGCTGGATGCGCGGGAGCTGGCCGCGTACGCGGCGGTGGCAAGCGTCATCCTGAATCTGGATGCGACGCTTACGAAGGATTAGGCAGATGGCAGAGAGAGACAGACTTCTGACACGCCGGTATTTCTTTGGCAAAAGCTGCGCCGGGCTGGGCGTCGCAGCGCTTTCCGGCCTGCTGGGCGACGACTTGCGGGCGGCGGCAGATCCTGGTGTGGAAGGCGGACTGCCGGGACTACCTCACTTCGCACCGACCGCGAAGCGAGTCATCTATCTCTTCCAATCGGGCGCACCGTCGCAGATGGATCTGTTCGACTACAAGCCGCGGCTTACGGATCTGGCCAAGACGGAGCTGCCCGAATCCGTGCGCCAGGGTCAGCGGCTGACGGGCATGTCCTCCGGGCAGGCGAGCTTTCCGGTGGCGCCGTCCGTCTTCCAGTTTCGCCGCCACGGGGCATCTGGCGCCTGGGTGAGCGAGTTGATGCCGCACCTGGCGAAGGTGACGGACGACCTCTGCTTCATCAAGTCGATGTACACGGAGGCGATCAACCACGATCCGGCGGTCACTTTCTTTCAGACGGGTTTTCAGATTGCGGGCCGGCCGTCGATCGGCGCCTGGCTGGCATACGGACTCGGTAGCGCGAACAAAGAGCTGCCGGCATTTGTGGTGATGATCTCCCAGGGGAGCGGCAATCCGAACGATCAGCCGCTGGCCGACCGCCAGTGGGGCAGCGGCTTTCTGCCGGCGCGATACCAGGGCGTGAAGTTCCGCTCGGTTGGCGACCCGGTGCTGTACCTGTCGGATCCGGCGGGATTCAGTCCGCAGGCGCGGCGCCGCTTCATCGACGATGTGGCTCGCCTGAACCAGGTGGAACTCGAGCAGTACGGCGATCCGGAGATCGCCACACGCATCGCCCAATACGAGATGGCGTTCAAGATGCAAACGTCGGTGCCGGAGCTGACAGACTTATCGAAAGAGCCCGCGCGGACGTTCGAGCTGTACGGCGAAGAGGCGCGCAAGCCGGGGACGTTCGCCGCGAACTGCCTGCTGGCGCGGCGTCTGGCCGAGCGCGGGGTGCGCTTCATACAGCTCTTCCATCGCGGATGGGATCAGCACAACGATTTGCCGAAGCAGATCCCGGGACAGGCGAAGGATACCGACCGGGCAAGCGCGGCGCTGGTGCAGGACTTGAAGGAGCGCGGGTTATTGCAGGACACGCTGGTAGTATGGGGCGGCGAATTCGGCAGGACGGTGTATTGCCAGGGCAAGCTGACCGCGGACAACTACGGGCGCGATCATCATCCGCGCTGCTTCACGATGTGGCTGGCCGGCGGCGGCGTGAAGCCGGGGATCAGCTTCGGCGAAACGGATGATTACTGCTACAACATCGTGAAGGATCCAGTGCATGTGCACGATCTGCACGCGACGATCCTGCATACGCTCGGGATCGATCACACACGGCTTACTTATAAGTTCCAGGGCCGGGCTTTCCGCCTGACCGACGTGCAGGGCAATGTGGTGAAGCAGGTTTTGCTTTAGCGTTGCGCCGCTCCGGCGCGTCCCATGATGGGCCACACATCCACAATCTGCTCGCCCCGCGCCACATAGTAGCGGTCATACACATTGGTGCTCATATCGAGCGTCGTACAGAAGATTTCCACGCGCTCGCCTAGTTTGAGGTCGCGGCCGGCGTCGGTCCATTTCAGAATGCCGTACTCCGCGCCTTGGCTGGCCACCTGCAGCCACGGCATTCCCTTCACCTGGTCGGTGGGCCGGTTGAGCGCTTTGTTGCCGTAATCGATGGTCGCTTCGTTGGCGTGGCGTTTGCTATCCACCGTGGTGAGGATGGTCAGCGCGCCCTTGAAATCGCTGTAGAGAGCATCGCCATTCTTGGCGCCGATCGCAAAGTAGTTAGTGTCCATGAACACATAGGACCCGGCCTCTAACTCAGTTAGTCCGTTATCGTGATCGATATTGTAAGTGCCGGTGGATCCGCCGCTGACGATGTTCACGGGCAGGCCGGCTTTGCGCGCCAGGTCCACGGTCTCGCGAACGCCCGCGAGGTCGGCCGCCGACCGCGCGCGCCGCGCCGGCCACGTCTTGGTGTGGGCGGCATTACCGGAGTAGGCCATGAAGCCCTCAAACTCCATGCGCTTGGAAGAAGCTACCTTCTGCGCCAGTTCGATCGCCGGTTTGCCGTTCTCGATTCCCTGGCGAGTCATGCCGGCGAAAACCGACACGGCGATCTTGAGCCGGGCGTTCCTCGCGGCCGCGGCCTCTTCCACCCAATCGACCACTTGCGGATCGTCCACGACGAACATGAAGGTGGGGTCCTTCTTCGACAGTGCCACAGCGCGCGAGATGTTGTTCACACCGGCGGGTTGCTTGGTCCAAAGCACGTGTTTGATGCCGGCGCCCGACATCAACTCGGCCTCCGCCATCGTGGCGCAGGTGAGCCCGATGGCACCTTGCGCGATCTGGCGGCGCGCAACGTCCACGCTCTTGTGGATCTTGACGTGAGGGCGCACCTGAATGCCCGTTGCCTTGCAGTGGTCCGCCATGGTCTTCACGTTTTTCTCGAAGAGGTCGAGATCCACGACCATGCACGGCGTGGGCAGGACATCTTTGGTGATGTCGCGGAAGTCGCGCCGCGCAATGCGCGCTTCGAACTCCGCGTATGGAAAATCGCTGGCCGCGGTTCGGGCGGCCCGGATTGTCGCGGGCGTGAAAAAAGTCGCGGCGGCACTCGCCGCGAGAAACTGTCTGCGTGAAGTCATCGAGAACGTCCCCCCTATCGTACGAATTCCACGTAACCGTGCTTTTCCAGAAATTTGAAATACCCGACGAAATCGAACTGTTGCGGACCCATCTCCAGTTCTGTCAGGCGGACCACCTCCGCCAGATTTCGCTTGCCGTCGCACCAGTACAGCGCGGAGACCGGCACGCCCCAAAAGGACGCCGCCGGATAACCCTCGCGCTCGTGCCTGCGGCAAATCGTCCAGCGTGATCGTGCCCATGCGCTTGCGCCGCACCACGATCTTCTCCGCTTCCGGATTCCTCGCCGGCGTGAACGCCTGGATAGGACCGAGTCCCAAGACTGTGGCGCGATCCTGAACTGCCCGCTCCACGCGCGCTTTCTGCTGTTGGGAGAAGACTGCGAGGTCCGCCAGCCCGGGCTTGAGATCCCATGCCGACCGCACCGCCTGCGACTCGCGTTCGAGGGAGTAGTCCACCCGCTCGCGGCCCTGGTGCAACAGCCGGCTCAAGCTGTCCGCACTCTCCGCCACGGCGATCTGATCCAGAATCTTGCCGGTGGATGCGCCGATCTGCTGATAGCCGCGCGTCAGCGCCAATTCCGCCATCCAGCGCTTCTCCGCCGGACCGGCCGATGCAATGAAGTACGTGTAAGCGGCATTCATCACCATCATGTCGCGCAGCGATTTGGGGTCCACCGTGGCCGGCGTATCGTGGCTGTTGTGGTGCGCCAGCACCCCGTATCCACCGTGCGGCATCACGGTCGGAATTCCGATGGACGGATCGCCGAGATAGTTGTCGGTGGAACTGCGGTGCTCCATCGAACCCCACGGCCTCGCCACCGACGGATAATAGTCCTCCGCCAGCCGTAGCGCGAGCGCGTCCACGTAAGACTTGGCGGAATGCGGATTGAGAATCCAGGTGTACTCCGTGCCGGCCAGATTCTGCAGTCCGGCGGGCGAGTCGATGCACATCGCGGCAACGGTGCGCTTCACGCGATCCTGGTTCTGCTGCAGGTAATACATGGTGCCGTAGCATTCGCCCATGCCCAGTACGCGAATCGTGCGCTTGGGCCGCGGCAGCTTTCCGGCCTGGATGAGACGGTTCAAGGTCTCTGCCGCGCCGATGATCGAAGCCACGCCGGTGGCGTTGTCGTGCGCGCCCTGCTCGAACAGATGGCCGAGCGACAGGACTTCCTCGCCATTCGGCCCGTCCGTCCCGCGGATCACTCCCGTGACATACGGATAGACGCCGGAGTAGTAGCGGCTGTCGACATTGGCGCGCACTTTCACCGGCCCCTTCTTCAAGAGTTCCCGCAAGAGCTGCGAGCCTCGCGGCGTGATCGAAAAGCACACCAGCGGCGAACTGCCCTTGGTAAAGCTCCAGCCGTTGTCGCCGAAGGAATTGACCCAGCCTCGTTCGTCCACCAGATCGCGATTCTCCGTGGACTCGCTGATTACGCCGAGCGCCCCGGCCTTCGCCAGCGCCGCCTTCGCGCCTCGCTGGCCCAGCACCAGCTTGCCTTTCAGGTCCGCGCCCTCCAGCCTGGCCGGGCGCCAGAACCACCTCGGTAATCGACTCCGCCGGCGGGCGTCGGACCGCTCCACATACCGATCGACGTGGGCACTTTCTGGTAATCGGCCAGCATCCGCATTTCCGCGGGCACCGTCGGATCGAGAATTTCCAGGGTGCCGGTCTTGACGTCCCACGCCATCGGCATGGTCCAGAAGCCGCCCTGCGAAACTCCGTCCGCCGGGGGGTTGCCGATCTCCACGTCTTCCAAGTCCGGCGCGCCGCATGATCGCGGCGACGTTCTTGGCCGTTTCCTCGAATTTCGGAAAGGTGAACCAGCGGTCGGTCTGCCAGATGGTGTCTACGTCGCGCACCGCCTGAGTGGGATTGGTCTCTTCGCGGAGCGTCTGCAACAGGCGGGAGACCGCGCTGGGCGCCGGCGGTTCTTTGCGCGGAACCTTGTCCCCAAACGATCATTCCACCCAGCAGCGTGAGCAGAGCCAGCGATCTCATGATTCTGATAGTATGTTCCAACTTCACCGGGCCCGCAAACATACCGGACCGCGGGACAGGCCGCGGAGGCTGCTAAAATGATGCCACCAGGAGGGCAACCATTCGATGAGAATTTTCCGCCACGTCAGGAGTGGCGCCATCGCACTCTTCATGACGGCGTCGCTCGGCTTCACGCAGGCACCGAAACCGCCAGCGGCACCCGTGAAGGCCGGACCGACTTTTCCCGCTGAACTCGTAAAGGCCGGCGAAAGCCTGTTTGTCCAGCAGTGCGCTTTCTGCCATGGGCGCGATACGGGCGGCGGAGAGTCGGGACCGGACCTGACCCGATCCAAACTCGTGGCGGAGGATGTGGGTGGAAATCAGATCGGGCCGGTGGTTCGCAACGGCCGTGGTACGATGCCGCGCTTCACCGTGACCGACCAGGAACTCCTGGAGCTTACCGCCTTCATCCGGACGGCGAAGAGCATCGCCGAATCACAGACCGGAGGACGCAAGGGCGTGGATGCGAAGGATCTCGCCACGGGGAATATCGACCAGGGCAAACAATACTTCAACGGAGCCGGGAAATGCAATTCCTGCCACTCTCCCACCGGCGACCTGGCCGGCGTGGCCACACGCAACGTTGGTTTGAGACTCTTCCAGCGCCTCATGTATCCTCGCGGAGCGAAAGCAAAGATGACCGTGACGTTGCCTTCGGGCGAGACCGTCAGCGGCACCAGCGCGTATCACGATGAATTTACCGTGGCCCTGCGCGATTCGTCCGGGCGCTACCGCTCCTGGCCTGCCGCGAAAGTGAAGGTCCAGGCCGACGACCCCGCCCAGGCGCATGTCGATCTTCTCGCGAAGTACACGGACGACGACATTCACAACCTGATGACGTATTTGATGACCCTGAAATAGGAGCGCGCGCAATGCAACTGACCAAACAATGGCTGTGGCTCGCATCGGCCACATTATTTGCCCAAGGAACCACGCCGGACATACTCCTGAAGCCGCCAAAGGATAGCTGGCCTGCCTACCACGGCGACTATTCCGGGAGAAGGCACAGCGCGCTGACTCAAGTCACGCCGCAAAATGTCGGCGGCCTGACGCTATCCTGGGCCTTCCAGACGGGCGCGAACGCGCAGATCAAGGCATCGCCGCTGATGGTGGACGGCGTCATCTACTTCTCAACGCCGGACAATGTGTATGCGGTGGATGCGCGCTCCGGACACCAGATCTGGCATTACACATATCCCCAGAACAAGGGTTTCCACATCGGGTCCCGCGGCGTTTCGATGTACGGCGAGTGGCTCTATTTTATGACGCCGGATGCCTACCTTATTTGCCTGAACGCGAAGGACGGCGCCGTCCGCTGGAAGGTCGCCGTGGCCGATTCCGGGCGCGGGTACTGGACGACGATGTCGCCGCTCATCGTTCGCAACCACGTGCTGGTCGGCGTCTCGGGAGATTTCGATAACCTCACCGGCTTTCTCAAATCGGTGGATCCCGAAACCGGCGCGACCCAGTGGCGCTGGGACAGCACACCGCCGAGCGGTACGCCGAATTCGACCACCGGCGGCATGACGTGGATGACCGGCACCTATGATCCCGAAAGCGACACTGTGTTTTGGGGAACCGGCAATCCGACTCCCGTGCTGAATGGTGAGGTTCGCCCCGGCAATAATCCCGATACCTGCAGCATCGTCGCGCTGGATCCGAATACCGGCAAGAAGAAATGGGCCTTCCAGGCTTCGCCGCACGATACGCATGACTGGGACGCGGTGGAGATCCCGGTGGTGGTTGACGCCAATTTTCACGGCCAGCCTCGCAAGATGCTGATGCAGGCATCGCGCAATGGCTACTTCTTCGTGCTGGACCGGCTGAGTGGCGCGAATCTTCTCACCACGGCGTTCGGTCCGGTCAACTGGTCGAAGGGGCTCGATCAGAAAGGGCAGCCAGTTCCGAATCCGGCCAAGGATCCCGCGCCCGACGGACGGCTCATCGCGCCCGACGAAGGCGGACTCACGAACTATCGCTCACCCAGCTTCGACCCGAAGACCGGCCTGTTCATCGTAAGCGCGCACCCCAGTTATGGAATCTACTTCACGAAACCCGCCGACGGCACGTTCGGGTGGGCCGGCGCCGATTACGGTGTCTGGGGCAAGGGCGTGCTCGAAGCCATTGACTATCAGACCGGCAAGATCAAATGGAGCCACGAACTTGGTCCGAACGGTGCGGGCGCAGGAGTACTCACCACGGACTCCGGCCTCATCTTCACGGGTGATGCGCAGGGCAGTGTACTGGCGCTTCGTACCAGCGATGGTGCGACCTTGTGGCATGCAGGCCAGGGGCAGAGCATGCAGAGCTCGCCCATTACTTACGAACTCGACGGACGCCAATACCTGGTGACCAGCGGGGGAGGC
Source organism: uncultured Solibacteraceae bacterium (assembly GCA_963792055.1). GTDB lineage: Bacteria > Acidobacteriota > Terriglobia > Bryobacterales > Bryobacteraceae > Solibacter. Next base: position 43,883 of record CAWBUV010000007.1, read on the forward strand.
GTGATGTTTGCGTGGGCACTGCCCGAGAAGAACTAAGGGCGCGTTTTATTTCTTGAAGAAGGGGCCCTTCCGATACTGGAAGCGCTGCCAATCGTCGCTCGCAAGCCCGTTCAGGTCGAAGGCCACAGCGCCCTTGCGCAGGGTCATTTCGGTGATGATCCTCTGCGTGGCGGGCAGGCGTGCCTGGGCGGAATCGAGCATGCCGAAGGTTCCATTCTCTACGCGGAGCACCGCGATATCGGCATCGGCTCCCACATCCAGATTGCCCAACTGAGGACGCTTGATTTCCTGCGCGGGCGCCCAGGTGCTCATGCGGATGACGTCGGGCAGCGGTGAGCCGAGCGCCAAAATGTCCGACATCACATTGTTGAAGTTCTTCATGCCGCCGTTCATGCTGTTGGTGTGCAGGTCTGTGGAGATGGAATCCGGGCGAAAGCCGGCCTGGTAGGCCGGAACCGCTACGTACCAGTAAAAGCTGGCCTGGCCGAAACCGATATCGAAAATGATTTTCCGCTTTCGCCCTTCCACCATCGCGGGATTGAGCTTTCCGTTTTCCAGCAATTCCTCGCGATGTCCCGAAAAGCAGTGCGTGTAGATGTCGCCCGGACGTAGTTTGTCGAGAAACAGGGTGTCGATGTTGCGATCCTTGGTGATCTGGCCGAAATCGACCATCACGGGAAGGCCCGTTGCGTTTCCGGCCTTGACTGCGCCATCGACGGCAGCCCAGCCCGGGCCGGCGTAATGCGCGGACTTGAAGCCTACGATCAGGTCCGGATTCTCTTTGGCGGTGCGAGCGGCGCCATCGGCATCCATCTCCGCCGGATCGTTCTCCCTGCCCGTGTGCATCCCCGAGGCCACGATGTTCAGGAACGCGAGGACGCGGGTACGCGCTCGTTTGATGGTGTGGTCGCGGAAATCGGCAAAATCCTTCCAGCCGGATGACCCGGCATCCACCATGGTGGTGACGCCGCTGCGAAACGAGAAGGCGTCGGGGTTGACGGATTCATCCATCGCGCCAGGTGGAGGATTGGTGCGGTGGTATAGGTGGACGTGGATATCGATCAGGCCGGGAGTGACATACAATCCGGCCGCATTCACTACTTTGCGCGCTTCGGAGGGATCGATCTTCTCCGCGACCAGAGCGATCCGGCCGCCGGTGATGGCGACGTCGCGCACGTCATCGACGCGATTTTTTGCGTCGATCACATGTCCGCCCTTCAGCAGCAGATCGTAGGCCGGCTGCGCTGCGACCGCAGGGGCCAGAACGAGTAGCATCGCGAGTGTACGCATATCGCGATCAGTATATAACTGTCGCGTGTGGGACGGCCTTACGCCGGGGGAGCGGTCTCGGCAGGATCGACCGCCATCTCCTTACGCAGCCAGGCTTGGGCGAGGCGGAGTTCGCGGCGCACCACGTGAACCGGAATGGAGAGAGCGATGGAGGATTCCTCCGCGGTCATGCCGCCGAAATACCGCATTTCGATGAGCTGGCCCTTTCGCGGGTCGGTCTTTTCGAGGCGCTGCAACGCATCTTCCAGTGCCAACACGGGTCGATTGGGCTGCGGCACCCAATCGGGCAATTCGGCCAGTGCCACTTCCAGCGCACTACCGCGCTTCTCGGCCGCGCGATTGCGGGCCGCATCTACCAGCACCTGGCGCATCAATCTGGAAGCGATCCCATAGAAGTGCGAACGATTCTCATAGGACGGGTGCCGGCTTCCCGCCAGCCGGAGGAAGGCTTCGTGCACCAGCGCGGTGGTCTGCAGCGGCACAGCCCCTGCTTCGCGCCTCAGATGCGATCTGGCAAGTTTCTTCAGCTCATCGTATACCAGAGGAATTACCGAGTGAAGGACATCCCTGTCGCCAGTCTGGAGGCGCAGGAGCAGTTGCGTGATGTGCGTGGTTGTCGGCAAATTAGCCCCCTCACTTTTGCCTGCGTAAACGGGGGAGAAATTTTGCGATGTAAGTGTACCGCGGCTCACAGTTCAATCCTGGCCGCCGCATCCAACTGGCGGCGGACGAAGGGATTGTTGGGAAGCCTGGCATCCCAACGGCGCCACAAGTCCAGGCGCCGCGCCTCCAGAGCGCTTGCGGGTTCATCGCGTCCGATTCGACGATTGAGTTCACCCATCGCGCCATATACGCGCGACAATTGGATGGCGTCCGTCAGGCTGGTCTCGGGGGCCGGGCTCCGACGACATCATCTTGTCCGAGCAGTTCCTCATAAATATCAATTGCCTGCGCCATGCGTCCCTGCGACCGCCTCGAAATCGGCGCGGGCGGACAGCACCCTATCGGCCACGGAGCCGGGGCCGATTCGTCGCGGCCGGGTACAGCTTCAGTTGCCGGAGCCGATCGAAGGCGGAATCCAATCGCTGCCGAGCCTCGGCGGAACGGCCGAGACGCAGCAACGGATAACTCGAACCCGCCAACGCATTCACCTCCTGGAGACGCGCCCGCGGATTGTTAGGGATTCTGCCAAGACTGGCCAAGATTTGATCGTAGACCGACAGAGCACGGCGGGAATCCAAGTGGCGCAGGACATCGGCCAGCACGAGTCCCGTAGTTCCGACCTGGCCTCTGCTATCGGCATCGCTCGCATCCTCGCGAGCACCCGGTTTCCGCGATGGCGAAGGCACGGGCCAGGGGCGCCACGGCTTCCTGATATCTGCCCATGCTGACCACATCGTCTTCGCCCAGAATCCGGCCTTCGCGGGAAAGAGCGTTGAGGTAGGCCTTGGTACGGCCACGATCCGTGACGCCGTCGCGTGGCTCCAAAATTCTTACCGATTCCCGAATTACATCGAGAGCCTTATCGAGATCGCCTTTGCGGCGGTAGACGTCCGCGACGGTCATGAGTGAGGCGCCAGCCTGATTCTCGATGCCCGCGGCATGTGCGATCTCGAAGCCGCGGCGGCAGAGCCGGAGCGCTTCGTCGTAGAGTTCTTCGCTCGCGAAGCGGGTTCCCACGTTGATGTACGGTACTGGCTAGCGGGTCGGCATCCCGCGGATCAAAAGCTCCGGCGGCCTCGTATTGTTCCAGAAATTTCGAGGCTCTCCGCGCGAACGCCAGAGAGTCAGTCGAGGCGCCCCGGAAGTCGGCGAGGATCATGCGGTCATGCGCGGTTTGCGCAGAGCGCAGCGCTGCGATCCGGTCGGACGGACGCGCGGCGAGCGCGGAATGAAGCAATCTTTCCGCGTGTTGAAGGCTCAGATCCGCCTGTACCGCATCGCCCAGGTTTGAATTGACGGGCACACCTTGCACGCGCGCGACGCGCAAATAGGCATTGCCGAGTTCGAGGGCCAGGACAGGATCATCGTGAGCGTCTCCGGCGAGCCGCTGCAGATACTGGAGCGACGTGTTTACGATCAATACGCGCGCTTTCACAGTTCCCGGGAGTCTTGCGGACTTCCTCATCGATGGCAAACATCTGGTTTGCCAAATGACGCACCTGATCGAAGCGCTGCTGGGCGGTGGACCGCGCGTGATTGGCGACGAGTATGCCCGCGGCGAGGCCGCCGACGGCAAACGCGGCGGCCGCGACCGGCAGCCAGTAACGGCGCGAGAACTTTCGCAGGCGGTACCAGGCGTCGCCTTTACGGGCGCGAATGGGACGGTATTCGAGGTAATTCTCCAGATCGTCGGCAAATTGTTCGATGGTGGCGTATCGCTCCTGCGGTTCCTTGCGCAAGGCTTTCATGAGGATCACTTCCAGATCGCCCTTCAAGGCGGGCACCAGTTTGGACGGCGGTGTGATGTTACCGTTGGAAATCGCCAAAGCCCTTGCCCCCGGCGAATCGCTGGCGGAATAGTGTGGCGACGTGCCGGTCAACAAGCGGTAGAGCACCGTGCCCAACGAGTAAATATCCGTCGCTGTGCGTCACCGGAGAACCATCCACCTGCTCAGGGCTGGCGTAATCCGGCGTGAGCATGCGGAGGCCTGTCACGGTGGTGTGCACGTCAAGTCGAGCATTTTGGCGATGCCGAAGTCCAGCAATTTCGGCTCGCCTTCATCGGTGACCAGTATGTTCGCAGGCTTCAGATCGCGATGCACCACCAGGTTTCGATGCAGATAGCCGACTGCGGCACATACTTTCAGGAACAGCGCGATCTTGCGCCGCGTGCCCAGGCCGCCGGTGTAGACATCGATGGTGGTTCCTTCGACGCATTCCATCACCAGGTAAGGTTGGCCGTCCTCGCGGTGACCGGCGTCCAGCAGGCGCGCGATATTGGGATGGGACAGCCTGGCGAGAATCTGCCGTTCGAGCCAGGAAGCGCTGACGCAAGTCGGGGCTCGTCCGCGCCCGGCCGCAGGAGCTTTACGGCTACTTCTTGTGAGATCTTCGCCATCCACGCGTTCGGCCAGATAGACGGTACCCATGCCGCCGCGTCCGAGAAGGGTGCCCACGCGATAGGGCCCGCAGAGCAGGCCTTCCGGCTCCAGTTGGGACAAGGCCCTCTGTGCAACTTCACTGATATTTTTCTCCAGCACGGTGCTGGAGTGCGAATCGAACGCCACCAACGCTTCCACTTCTTTCCGGGTCTGCGTGTCGATGGCGTTTTCCGCGAAATACCGGCCACGAGCCTCCCCAGAAAGGTCGGCCACTTCATGAAAGAGTTTCTCAACGCAACTTCTCATCTCATTTTCGTTTCCTTCAAACCGATTCTGGATTGGGAGTCAGGCTGGGAGGCTATTGCCTTGCCGGAGGTAAACTCCCCGTTGTGTATGCGGATGTCTAGAAGACTCATCCGCCGGATTACTAATTATATGTCCAGGTCCCGGCAGTCCAGAAGTAACAAAGAAGTTAACAATCGAGCCTCACGGTAGTAACTCGGCGGGTATCAAATCGTACCGTCACCGCGGCGAGGTCCGTCCAACTCCCGCCCCGCCTTTCGCAGATCTAAGTGAGGCTACTCATCATGCGTCGAATTTCGCAAACAACCGGCATCTTTATTCCTTTTCTTATTTCACTGGCTCTTTGGGGACAGTCGTTCAGCGGCAGGATCGTTGGCGTGGTAACCGATTCAAGCAATGCGCTTGTACCCAACGTTGCTGTCACCGTGATGAATGAGGGAACCGGAGCGCAGCGGCGCCTGGTTACCGATTCATCGGGAATCTACAGTGCCGTCGAACTACCGGTAGGCTATTACACCGTGCGTTTCGAGGCGCCGGGCTTGGCCGCTCTGAGCGGCGCGGCGTCAAGGTCGATGTGGGCGGCGAGACTCGTGCCGATGTTTCCATGAGCGTGGCGGTTATGGAGCAGTCGGTAGAAGTGAGGGCCACGGCTCCCGCCATGCAGCAGGACTCCAGTGCGCTTGTCGAGGTGGTGGACACCCGCCAGGTTCAAGAGCTTCCGCTCAATGGCCGCGACTTCCGGAAGCTGGCATTCCTGGTCCCGGGAGCGGCTCCCCGCTCTCTTCGCGGGTCGCTCGGGTCGTTTACGGTGAATGGCCAGCGCGAGAAGTCGAATATTTTTCTGATCGACGGGGTGGACAACAACGATCCATTCCGCAAACAGCCGTCGTTCAATCAAGGTGGCGTGGGCGGCGCGCAGGCCACCTTGCTTCCGATTGACGCGCTGGCTGAATTCAGCATTCAATCCCAAGGTTCCGCCGAGTACGGGCGCAATTCAGGAGCGGTAGTCAACACGGTGATCAAGTCCGGCACAAATCAGTTACATGGAACGTTATATGAGTTTCTTCGCAACGACAAATTAAACGCGCGGAATTTCTTCGAAACGCTTCCGGGCGCGACGAAGGGTCCATTCAAGAACAGTAACTACGGCGGCACTGCCGGGCGGACCGGTCCAGCAGAACCGCACTTTCTTCTTCGCCGCTTTCGAAGGGGAGCGGGGCCGCCCCAGTTCGTCGCTGGCGGTTAGCGTGCCCGGCGCGGCGGATATCGCATCCGCCCGGGCCTCGAATGCGGCTGCGGGACGGCCTGAAAACCCGCTGGGCGCGCGGATTCTTGGCCTTTTCCCGCAAGAAAACATCCCCGGAGCAAAGGCGAACTATGCTTACAGCGTTCCGAACATTATCGACAGCAACAATTTCCTGGTGAAGATCGATCACCGGTTCAGTGACCGATTCAACCTGAGCGGCCGCTATGTGTTTGGCGACGGCAATCAAACGTTTCCCTTGAATTCCGGCCAGGGCTCACAACTTCCGAGTTATCAGACGGTGGTGCCCACCCGCGTGCAGTTGGCGGGAATGGATATCTCGCAGGTTCTGACGCCCAGGCTGATTCATGATACGCGGCTGAGCTTTATTCGTTTCGCCCAGGTGTTTTCGCCTCTGGACGCCGCGTTCGATCCGGCCAGTATCGGACTGATCACCGGGGCCAAGGGCGGGCTGCCGACCATTGTCGTCGGTGGATTCGAAAGTCTTGGGCGCCCCTACCAATGAACCGCGCGGGCGGGTGAGCCAGGCCTACCAGTTGGTGGATGCCCTGGTCTGGATCCGGGGCAGCCATACTCTCAAGGCGGGCGTGGACTATCGCCGTCCGCTGGTGCGCTCTTACAACGACCAGTTCTCACGCGGACGGCTGACCTTCAACAATCTGGCGGACCTGCTGGCGGGTGTAGCCGCGACCCTCGGGCACCAGCATCGCCCGCGGCGCTACTCGCCGCGACACTTACACCAACAATCTCGGGATGTTTCTGCAGGACGATTGGAAGATCAATAAGCGGCTGACGCTGAATCTCGGCCTGCGCCATGAATATACGGGTCCGCTGTCGGAAAAGTCGGACATGATCTCGAACTTCCTGCCGGATGCCGGACTGATACGTGTGGGCCAGGGTCTGGATTCGCTCTACGAACGCGACTGGAATAATCTCGCTCCGCGCATCGGTTTCGCGTTCGACCCGCGCGGTACCGGAAAGACGGTACTGCGTGGAGCTTACGGCGTGTATTACGACTCTCCCACGCAGGATTTCTTCCTGGCGCAGAGCTTTCCGAACGGCAGCGTGGGCACCAATCCGGTGCCCGGGCTCGGAACGTTCACCGTCAACTTCACGCGGCCGGTGCCGTTCGGTCCGGGTGTGAATATCTTCGGCGGCGCCAACCAGCCGGCGCCACCGTTCACTGTGTTTGGCGTGGACCAGCACATGCGTACGCCATACGTTCAGAGTTACAACTTCAATGTGCAGCAGACCATTGTCGAGGGTACCGTACTGCAGGTGGGTTACGTGGGGTCAAAGGGCACCAAGCTGTTCCGTCTGCGGGATATCAATCAGGCTACTCCCGGAGCGGTGGAGACGCTGCAGCAGCGCCGGCCGTTCAATACCCTGTACCCGCAATTTGCCGGCATCTATCAATTGGAGGCCTCCGCGAATGCCAATTACAACGCTCTGCAGGCTGTGCTGCGCAGGCGTCTCTCGCAGGGCCTGACGCTTTTCGCTTCGCACGTCTGGTCGCACTCGATCGACGATGCGTCCAATGGTTTCTGCTCTTGCACGGCCGGCGTCTCGCTGCCGCAAAACAGTTTCGATACGCGCGCCGAAAAGGCGGCCTCCGGTTTCGACCAGCGCCAGCGATTCACGGTGAACTTCGTCTACGACCTCGACATCTTCACGCACATGCTGAATAAGTGGCCGAGGCGGCTGACCGCAGGCTGGCAGTTGAGCGGCATCTACACGCTGGGCAGCGGTCTGCCGATCACGCCTTTCTGGAATGGCGCTGCCCGAGCGGCAGCGGCGAATCGAGCAACGACCGGCCCAACGTGGTGGGCAACTCCGAACAATGGACCCAAGCGGCGGGACGCGTGGTTCAATACGGCCGCTTTTGTGGCGGCGCCTGCCGGCACGTTTGGCAACGCGGGACGAAACACGGTGATCGGACCGCGCACGAATTCGGCCGATCTCTCGGTGGTGAAGTCCACGCGGATCCGCGAAGGAGTGAATCTGCAGTTCCGCTCCGAGTTCTTCAATGTCCTTAACCATCCGAATTTCGCGTTGCCGAACGTTACCGTGAATAGCTCGGGATTCGGCACAATCGCCAGCACTCCCGATGTGGCCAACGGAAATCCCCTGGGCGATGGCGGACCCCGGCTGGTTCAACTGGCACTTAAGATGGTGTTCTGATTCAAGGTTGCGAATCGGAGGACGAGGATGGCGGCCGGCCCGGAGTCTGGAGCCTGAGCCGCCATTCGGCTGCCTTTTCGGACTTGCCCCAGTTCTCGTAAAGCCGGATGATGCGGTCGCCGGCCTGCGCAATGGTATCGCGGTCTATGGCCGGGATCACCGCTTTCACGCTCGACGAGGCCCCGATATCCGGAAAGTAAAAGCGGTTCGGCATCGCACGACAGAATCGTGGCAGTGCGATTCAATCGGGGCCGGGGCACCCACTAGTAGAAGAAGGCCACTTCCGGTTGGACGCGGTCGGCGGCGCAGAAGCAGGTTTTGGACACTTTGTAATCGGGACGAGCTGCGGCCACGAGTTTTGGCACCATGATCTCGTCGCCCTTTACGTGATAGATGCACAGAGCCATGCGGGGGCGGAATTTGGCGATCGTGTTACGGGCGCCATTCACCGCTCTCTGTTCGGCGCCTTCGATATCCATCTTGATGAAGTCGACGCGGGGCAACTGGAGTTCGGCAACCAATCGGTCCACGGTGGTCAACGGTACTTCGATGAATTGGGCATTTTCGATGGGTCGAACGAAGCTATCGCGAGCCGACGACACCGGATCGACAGAGAGCCGTAGAACATCATCCTTATCCCAGATACCTTTCGGGTAAAGCACCACGCGGCCATCGGCGATTTCAGCGGCGAAGTTCCGCCGCAGACATTCCAGGTTCTCGGGGCCGGGTTCGATGGCAATAATCTTCGACGCGCCCGCCCAGAGCGCCTTGCGAGTGAAGACGCCGACGTTGGCGCCGGCATCCAATACGATATCGCCGGAGTGGACTCTCCTTCCGTAGATGTCGCGCTTCTGTTCGGCAAGATCGTAGATCAGTGCGTCGCCGCTCGCCGTAGGCATCCAATACTCACCGGCAGGCGTACTCCACAAGGAGAATCGTTCGTCCTTGCGCACCACTTTACTGGCGGCCCGGATGGAATTGACGTTTTCCAGTTGCAGACGGGAAAGCGCTTCACCTTCGAAAGACTCGGCAAGTGAACAGTTACCCGTCTTTCCCTTGAAGTAGTGAGAGAACACCAGGGATGCATGGTGGGATTGAACGACGCCAATGACCGCCGTCAACGGGAGGGCAACCAGTACGCAGTAGAAGGTCGGCCTGATGAAGCTCCTATTTTTCATGGTCTGTTCCAGGATCATGATGTCCGATGACGATGTCCGGCGACAAGACGGAATGCGATAACAAGGCGCAGCTATCCGAAGATATGAGACGACCGTCCGGCGTGCCGGAGACCGCTGCACTGCGCGGGTCACTTTTGGTATTTAATAGGTTAGAGTCTGAAACTATGATGCGAACAGTACTCATCGGAAGCCTGGCGTTCCTATTGACAGATTGCGGCTCATGGGGACAGGCGGCGTCGTCCGTCTCTTTCGAAGTAGCTTCGGTCAAGCCGGCTGCCTCCAGCCAATGGCGCGAGAGCAAGGCCGGCAGCGACCGCGTCGATTTCCCGAACGTCACCTTGCGATACTGCATCGCGTTTGCTTACAGCTTGAAGGAGTATCAGGTCGCCGGACCCGGCTGGCTTGGCGAACTGCGGTTCGACATCATGGCGAAGGGGCCCGACGGGACGCGGCGCGAACAGCTCCCCGAGATGATGCAGGTGTTGCTGGCAGAGCGGTTCAAGCTTCAGGTCCGCAAGGAGACGAAGGAGTTCGGCGTGTTCGCGCTGGTGGTTGGCAAGAACGGTCCGAAGTTGAAGGAATCGACGCCAGAGTCCGGCGGGGAGGCGGCCGGCGCCAAATTCGGGATGAGCATGTCTCCATCGGGAGTAGGCCGATTGGAGGTGAAGAACACCACGATGGCGGCGCTTACGAACACGCTGGCGCGGATACTGGGGCGTCCTGTGGTGGACTTGACGGCGCTGACCGGCCGGTACGATCTGGATCTGGAATATTCGATGGAGGATGGCAACGGAATGAGGATGGCGCCGCCGTCCGGGGGGGCGATTCAAGCGGCTGCGGAGCCGGGCGTATCCATCTTCGGATCGATCCAACAGTTCGGGCTTAAGCTGGATGCGCGAAAGCTTCCACTGCCTGCGATTACGGTCGAGCAGGCCGAGAAGAGTCCCACGGAGAATTGATCGGACGTGCCTTCACCTTATACTTGAGAGGGAAGCGGACGGGTCCGTTTAAGGAATTCATGGCCGTATTGATCGATGCGATTGACGTCAAGAAAAGAACTTTATTTGAGATTGATAATACTCCGTACTCCTGCCTGGAAGCAGAGGTAAACACGCCGACGGCCCGAGGCGGCCAGACCCTGGTGCGGCTGAAGGTTCGCAATCTTCTCACCAACGCGGTCTTCGAGAAGACATTCAAGGCGGGTGAGAAGTTTAAGGAACCGGATCTACAGTTGGTTCCGGCCTCGTATCTTTACAGCGACGGCCAGGGATCTCACTTCCTGGATCAGGAAAGCTTTGAGACTCACACCCTTTCCGGCGAAGTGATGGGGAACGCGCTGGACTTCCTGACGGATGGCACGCTGGTGGAGTTGCTGAAGTACAACGGTAACCCGATCGGCTTGGAATTGCCGATGTTCGTCGAACTGGCGGTCGCCTTCACGGAACCGGGTGTGCGGGGCGATTCGTCGAGCGGCAGCGTCACCAAACCGGCCAGATTAGAGACGGGCCTGGAGATTCGGGTGCCTCTCTTTATCAAGGAAGGCGAGAAGGTGAAGGTGTCGACCGAGACCCGGGGGTTTGCGGGTCGCGCGTGATTTGGCCTAGACATGCGGTATTGTTGCGCATTCGTCCTCGCCGTATGCACGATGCCGTCGCCGGTACTTGGGCAGATCCGGTTCGAGGAAATTGCTAAGAAGGCCGGCCTGGACTTCCGTTTGAAGAACGCGGCGAGCGGGCAGTTCCACCAGGTGGAGCTGATGCCGGGCGGCGTGGCGGCGTTCGATTTCGATAACGACGGCTGCATGGACCTGTTCTTCACGAATGGGGCGACGATTCCGGAATTGCGGAAGAGCGGCCCGGAGTTTTGGAATCGCCTGTACCGCAACAACTGCGATGGTACCTTCACGGATGTTACAGCCAAGGCGGGCGTGGGTGGAGAAGGCTACTCGATGGCGGTGGCCACGGCCGACTTCGATAATGACGGACTGTGCGATATTTTCGTGGCGGGAGTCAATCGCAACATCCTGTACCACAATCTGGGCGGTGGACGATTCGCCGATCTCACGGCGAAGGCGGGCCTGTCCGGCATCGATCCGAAACGCGGCAAGATGTGGTCCGTCTCCGCGGGCTGGTTCGATTATGACAACGATGGATGGCTGGACCTCTTTGTCTCCAACTATGTTGCGTGGGATGCGGCCAGCGAACCGGCCTGCGGTGCTCCCCAGAGCCGATTTTACTGCCATCCGAAGGAGTATGCGGGGCTGCCCAACCAACTGTTCCATAATAACCACGACGGCACGTTTACGGACGTGTCGGAGCGTTCGGGCATCGCTCGATCCATCGGCAAGGGGATGGGAGTTGCCTTCGCCGATTTCGATGGCGATGGCTTCACCGACGTCTTCGTGGCCAACGATTCCGTCCGCCATTTCCTGTTCCGCAACCAGGGCGATGGCACGTTTCGGGAGATTGGTCTGGAGGCTGGCGTCGCATTGCGCGATGATGGATCCGCGATCGCGGGTATGGGCGTGGACTTCCGTGATTTCGACAACGACGGACTGCCCGACCTGGTGGTATCGGGCATGATCAACGATGGCTTCCGGTTGTTTCGCAACCTCGGCAAACGAGGGCTGTTCGAGGACTTCGCTCAGCGGTCCGGGCTCGAAATGGGCACGCGCCCGTTTACGGGGTGGAGCCTCGGGATGTACGATTTCGACAACGACGGGTGGCGGGATCTCTTCGTCGCCCTCTCGCATTTTCCCGCGCTCGAACATTATCTGGGGCGCGCCGCGCCATTGGCGAACCGGGTATTTCGCAATGTAGGAGGACGGCGATTCGAAGATGTCTCCGCCGGCGCCGGAGCGGATTTTCAGGCGCCGGCGCTGCACCACGGTACGGCCTTCGCCGATTTCGATAACGACGGCCGCGTGGACGCGGTAGTGACTACGCTCGAAGGTCCGGTGAAGCTGTTTCGCAATGTCACGGCCGGCGCGGGGCACTGGCTGGCGGTTCGGTTGAAGGGAACAAAGAGCAACCGACAGGGCCTGGGGGCGGTGGTTCGCGTGACGCTGCCCGACGGCCGCACGCTCTACGGCGAGGCTACGACCAGTGTCGGTTATGCTTCTTCGAGCGAGCCGCTGGTGCGTTTTGGCCTGGGTCCGCATGCGGACGTGAAACAGGTAGAGGTCAGGTGGCCGGGCGGCGGAGTTCAAAAGCTGAATGACGTGAAGGGCGACCGGATTCTCGAGATCGAGGAGGCCAGGCGGTGAGACGGCTGGCGATTCTGGCGGTGCTGCTGGCGCATTTGACGGCCGCACAAGCTTCACGCTCGCCCGGCTATGCGGCTTATGAACGGGCGAATCGCCTGTTCGTTGCGGGAAAGTATCAGGAGTCTTTCAATGCCGTGGACGAAGCCTTGAAGCTGGATTCGAAGCTGGTTCCGGCTCTGACGCTGAAGGCCAAATTGTCCATGGCAGCCAACCGTTACGACGTGGCAAAGGCGAGCCTGGAGCAGGCTATCGCAGCGGATCCATCCTCATGGTTCGCGCAGTTTCTTTACGGCTTCCAGTTTTATCAGCAGAACGAATTGCCGGCGGCGAAGCAGGCACTCGAGAAGGCCTACCGGCTGAATCCACGCGATGCGCGCACGTCGCTCTATCTGGGCCTTACTCGTGAGAGCCTGGGGCAGACTCAGGAGGCTCTCAAGAGTTACCGGGAGGCGATCCACCTGGGTGAAGTATCGGGCCAGCTGGATACCGATATGCTGCTGAGCGGCTCGCGCCTGCTGCTGCGATTAGGCGAGTTTGACGAGTGCCGGCAGTGGATCGATCGTGCCATCAAGCTGGCGCCGAATTCCCGCGACCCTCACTTTGAGTCCGCCCGTTTATCGATGAAGACGGCGGATGCGGCGGGAGCGGCGAAGCAAGGTGAGATCGCGCTCGGATTGCAGGGTGACGTGACCGACCGCCAGGTGCATTTCCTGCTGGTGCAGGCATACCGGTCGATGGGACGGGAGCAGGACGCGGAGCGGCATGCGGCGGCGATCCGAGCGCTGGACGAACGCGAGGGAAAGTAGGGCTTGGGACAGTTCAGGCGGTGGCCGCTTCCGAGTTGTCCCGGGTGCTTCGATCGAGTTCCCATTGCAGACGCTGAATCGCGGCGTTGAGTTCGCCTGCCCGAATGGTTCGGGGATCGGAGATCCCGTATCCGGCCACCATGAGCTTCGCAATCTCGTCGGCCCGATCCTTCATGGCGGCGAGGTCATCTTTCGCCTGGCGGAGTTGAGCAATCGTGAGTGGGTATCGATCTTGCATCCAGATTCAAAGTGTACCGACACCCGGAGCGCAACTGCAAGAGTGGCGTTCGGCCAAGGGGATATACTGAAAGAAGTCTCATGAGAGTGGTCGCAATTTTCCTGGCAATGCTCGCGGTTTCGACCATGGCGTGGAGCGCGCAGTGTGTAGTCAGGTGCTCCGAACCGCCCCGTCATTCGCCGTGTCACGGACACGCGCCGAAACCGGCCCCGGCGAAACAACCGGATTGCGATTCGCTCATGGCAATGCGGAGAAGCACTTTCGCCACGACTGGCGACCCCGCTGTTTGCTCCCGGTTTCAGCGCCGGTGTGATCGGTCCTGACGGGCCGCCTATGAGCGCAGTGTGGTCCATGAATGCGACTCGTCCCTGGGAGGCACCGCCTCCGTTCCTCTCCGCTGCGCACTTGCTCGTACTCCGCATCTGATCCAATCGGCAGCATCCCTTTTTCATTTTTTCGAAACCGAGGAGTGATCGATGCAAGGCAATCGTCTTTGCCGGATGGTGTGCGGAGCGCTGCTGGCGGTCCCGGCGGCTGCCCAGATGGCCGGAATGAATCATCAGAATTTTAATCGTGCGGGGAGGTACCTCATGAATATGTCCTCCGGAACCGCGATGAATCCCTACTCCTGGCAGATGCCGATGTTGATGACGCGCGCCGGAAACTGGAATCTCATGTACATGGCGCAGGCATTCGTGGTGGATACGCAGCAAAGCGCTCCACGCGGCGGTGACAAACTGTACTCCGTCAACTGGTTCATGGTTTCGGCGCTGCATTCGGTAGGCCGCGGCAGCGTGGCGCTTACTGCGATGGTCAGCCTGGATCCGTTGACCGTCACCAACCGCCGGTACCCGCTGTTGTTTCAAACGGGCGAGACTGCCTATGGGCGTCCCTTAGTGGATGCGCAGCATCCACACGATTTCCTGATGGGCCTGAGCGTACAATATGCGCGTCCGCTGGATTCCGATACCATGCTGCAGCTTTACTATGCGCCCGTGGGCGATCCCGCGCTGGGACCGGTGGCTTTTCCGCACCGGGCTTCGGCATTCGAACTCCCGCAGGCACCCTTGGGGCACCACTGGCAGGATTCCACGCACATCGCAGACAATGTAGGCACGGTCGCCGTGCGCCACAAGTGGTGGCGTTTGGAGGCCAGCGGTTTTTATGGCTCGGAGCCGAACGAAAATCGCTGGAATATCGATTGGGGCAGGATGAATTCCTACTCGGGCCGGTTTTCCGTGACGCCGAACGCGAACTGGCTGGCGCAGGTTTCCGCCGGCCACCTGGTGCAGTCCGGAACGCCAGGAGGAGGGCGACGTGGTGCGCACGACGGCTTCGGTGCAGTATTCGCGGCCGCTCGATCGCGGCACGTCTTGGTCCACGCAGTTTGATCTGGGGCCGCAATCATCAGACGGCAACGCGGCGCGAACCTGAATTCCTGGCTGCTGGAGACGCTGTACCCGGCAACGCGCCGCAACTTCCTGACTGCCCGTTTGGAGATGGTGGACAAGGACGAGCTGTTCGCCACGCAGCCGGCGATTGAGGAAAGCCTGGCGCGCACCGCCGGAAGCACGTTTCGGATACAGGCATACACCGTGGGGTACACGCGGGATATCGCGACCCTGCGCGACGTGGAGACGGGAATCGGCGCGAACGTTTCGACATACCGCATTCCGGCGGCCATTCAACCCTATTACGGCGAGCGGCCGTGGGGGGTAAATATCTACCTGCGCTTCCGTTTGAACCCGCCGAAGTAGCGCGTTTTTTGAGCAGCGCCTCCCTGCCACGCGGTAAGATCGTGAAACGATGCGTATCGCGATGCTTGGACTGGGTTTCATGGGCGGCGTTCACCTGCGTGCCTTACGCGAGGTACCGGGCGCGACCCTGGCGGCAGTATTTTCCAACGATGAGCGGCAACTGACCGGCGAATTGACGGCCACGCAGGGCAATCTGGGACGCCCGGGCGAGCGCTTGGATTTCACCGGGGTCAAACTGTACCGGGAACTGGCCGGGGTCCTGGGCGATGCGGATATCGATGCGGTGGATCTCTGCCTGCCGACGTTTTTTCACGAAGAGGTGGCGGTGGCGGCATTGCGGGCCGGAAAGCACGTGCTGGTGGAGAAGCCGATGGCCTTGGATGGTGTTTCGGCGCGGCGTATGATCGCTGCCGCGGAACAGGCCGGACGAATTTTCATGTGCGCGCAGGTACTGCGATTTTTTCCCGAGTATGCGGCGTTGAAGCAATGCGATGCCCGGACTCGGAGCGGTGCGTGGCGCCTTTTTCCGGCGGCGCTGCGCGGCGCCGGCCTGGGGCGGATGGCTGAAGGATCCCGCGAAGAGCGGAGGCGGCGTGTTCGACCTGTTGATCCACGACGTGGATATGTGCCTGCATCTTTTCGGCCGGCCGGAGGCGGCATCGGCAATCGGGTACTGCGACACGGCTGCCAGTCTGGATATGCTGCACGGGCAATTGTTCTACCCGTTCGGCACGGTGGTGGTGTCCGGCGGCTGGCAGCATGAGGGAGCGTTCCCGTTCGGCATGGAATACAGCGTCACGCTTGAGGGGGGCACTGTCGAATTCAGTTCGGCAGGGCGGCCGCCCACGGTGTATAACCAGACGGAACAGGCGCTGCCGTTAGAGAGCAAGGACGGGTATGCGGCGGAAATCGAATACTTTGTCGAGTGTTGCCGGTCAGGGCGGCAGCCGGAGCGCTGTCCTCCACGGGAATCGGCGAACGCGGTGGAATTGATGCGCACGTTGCTGGCGTCACGCGAAAGGAACGGGAGGAAGATACTATGTTCGAACCTGGAGTAATGTTTTGGGCGGAGCGCGACAATCTGGAGATGGCCCGTTCGCTTGGCGTGAGCTACGGGCAGTTGGGCATTCCGGGTGGAATGCAACTGACCGCGGAGGCGGCGGCGAAATGGAAGAGCGCGCTGGACGCGGCCGGTTTCACGCTGGTGACGGTGTTCGCGGCCTATGAAGGCGAGGACTATACCGATATTCCGGCGGTGGCGCGGTACGCGTGGGGTTCATCCCGCCGGCCACGCGCGCGCTGCGTCTGGCGCGAACGCTGGCAGTGAGCGATTTTGCGGCGCAGCTTGGGCGTGGGCAGCATCGCCTGCCACGTCGGCTTTGTGCCGGAGGACGCGCAGGATCCGGATTACTTGGCAGTGCGCGAGATGGTGCGCGATGGTTTGCGACCATGCGGCAGGGCACGGCCAGAACTTCGCGCTGGAGACGGGGCAGGAGCCGGCGGCAGTATTGCTGAGCATTCATCGGCGATGTGGACCGGGCCAATCTGCGGATCAACTTCGACCCGGCAAATTTGATACTTTACGGGACGGATGAGCCGATTGGGGCGTTGGAGCAGTTGGCGCCGCTGGTGGTCTCGGTGCATTGCAAGGATGGAGACCCACCGGCAGCCAGGAGTTCCAGGCGCATTGGGACTGGAGCGGCCGCTGGGCAAGGGTTCGGTGGGGATTGGGCGATTCGTGGAAACGTTGAGGAAGGTGGGCTTCCACGGACCGTTGAATGTGGAGCGCGAGGCCGAAGATCAGGAGGCGCGGATCCGCGATCTCGCCGACGGCGTGCGCTTGCTGCGCTCGCTGGTAGCGGTTTAGCTGCCGGCGGTTTTAGACGGCGGCAGCTCGGATTTCGAATTCCGGCAGATAGAGTGCTTCGTCGTCGAAATCGTGCGTCACCTGATGATGGAACCACCGGCGGATACTCAAGGTCGCCTGGTGGATTTCTTCATCGTGAGCAGCGTAGCAGACCGTGCATTCGGATTCGGGCGTATTTTCCAGTTTGTCGGACATTGATTCCTCCCAGCAATGGTACCCGAACGAAGCGTATCCCCTAGTGCAAAATACTGCAAGGCTGGTACTGGTAGGTACCAGGGCGGCTACGGGCGTCTACAGGACCATGTTGACTAGAGTAAACGGCACCGTTCACACTACGTTGCGGATGTCGACGGGGCAGACGGAGCCCGATACCCGCCTGCCCCGCGACGGAATTACGGCACCTGGGCGGTGACGGTCGAACCGATCTTACTGAATACGGTGCTGAGGGTGCCGGTGAGCGCGGGCATCGCGGCTACGGCTGCGACCGCAACCATCCCGACCATTAGAGCGTATTCCACCAGATCCTGTCCTTCCGTGTCCTGCCATAAGCGTTTGCAGAATGTTTTCATTGTTACAGCTCCTTTCCCAATTCGACGGTACCATCGGACCTTGTGGACTGAAATTAGGCAGAGCACTCATTCCCGCCGGGGTTATTACCGAGTTATGGCCGGTTTTCGTTTGAGTAGCGAACCCAGCCAGGATCCGTCTTTCTTGGCGGGAGCGCTCTTGTGAGACAACTGACGGCACAGGGCCTGAACGCTCTCCCCGAATCGTGAATCCGGAGGCACAGGTTTGCCGTCGAGCAGCGCCGACTGGATCACGGCGTAGTCGTTGCCGAGGATGGCGAAGGGTTGCATGGCCAGGGCGGTGTTGACTTCCTCGCGCTTGAAGCCGGAGACCGGTGTGTGACGATTCAATATGAGGCGTAGTTTGGCGTGATCGCCGGCTCCGGCGTCCAGATACCGCAGGCTTCTGCGGGTCGCCTGCAACGCCGCCAGCTCATTCGTGGTGACGAGCAGAATCAAATCGGCCTGCGCCGTAAAACCGCAATCGGCTGCCGTGCGGACGTCCGGCAGGTCCAAAACCACGATCTCGTAGCGTTCGCGCCAGAATGCGCAGAGTTCGGCGGCAAACTGGCGGCTCACTTCGGTGCGCCGTGGTCGGGTCGTCGGGCGCAGCCAGCACATCCACACCGAAGGCCGGGACCGTGAGGCGCGCCCACAAATCGTCATCCATGCGCGCCCAGTCGCGCTGCACATCTTCCAGGTGAAACTCGGGCTTCAGTTTGAGCATGAACGCGATACTGGCGGTAAGCTGGTCGCCGTCCACCAGCAGGACCGGATTCGCGCCATCGCGACGTAATTGGATCGCCAGGTTGGCGGCCAGGGTGCTGCCGCCGCAGCCGGGCTTGCCGGGGATCACACAATACAATAAGCCCGGCGCGCGGTAGACGGCATCGGAGCGCGTCCGCGCCAAGGCGCTCGAAGACCCCGTCCACGGCGTCCATCGTGGGGTCGGCCACGAATTCGGAAGCGCCGCGGCGCAGGCAGCGGAGGATGAGGTCCGCATCGTTGCGCGGGTGCAGTGCGACCACGGGCACGGATGGAGCGAGCTCGGAGATCAGCATCTGCGCATGTTCGCAATCCGTCGCCGCGTCCAGAAAGCAGACGTTGCAGGCGTTGCGTTCGGCCATGGCGGCGATCGCCCCACTGCGCGGGTACTCGGTCAACGTGCAGGGCTGCTCCACCGCGAGTTCGGTGAGTACGGCATGCAGGCGCCGGTAGACATCCGGCTGCGGGCAGACGATCAGGGGCCTCCATACGACGGTCCGGCTTCTGTTGACTGGCGGCATAGTTTCTGCCCTTCATTTGATCGGCGGGGCAGCTCAAGAACTGTACGCTCGCGGTTACAAGGATTTTCGCCCCGATATACCGCTAAGAGGTCCAGCTCATGTCGTTTGCAGCCAGAAGCTAGCGAAGCGCAATCGCGACCCAGCGGCGGCGGCGCGCTGGTGGAGGGCGCGCTGGCGATGCTGCCGCTGATGGCCGTCCTGTTTGCAGTGCTGGATCTCTCGATCGCCATCTTCGTCAAGAACACAGTGCAGTTCGCGGTCTGCCAGGGTGTACGGTATGCAGTGACCAGCCAGGACCATGACCGGGATGGGACAGGACGAATCGATCAAGACGCGTGGTGCAGGGATACACGCTGGGGCTGCTCGATGTACTTAAGCCCGGACCACGTGGGCAGGAACCGAATCTCCATCACTTATTACGATCCGGTAAGTCTGTCACGCCGGTGACCGGCGCGGGCAGCAACATCGGCGGCAATATCGTGGTGGTTTCGGCCAGCGGGCTGTCCTGGGCGTGGATGGTGCCGCTCTGCGCAGCGCGGCGCCGCTGACAGTTCGCCGTTTCTTCGGCGGACATCATGGAGGCTACACCCCTTGCCGGCGCACCCACCCGTTAAGGCCGTGTTAGAGGACGGCGCGGCGTCGCGATGATCGAACTCGCCCTCGCGCTGAGCCGTCGCATTCCCGCTGCTGCTGGGCGTGGGAGCCATCGGCATACGCCTCGGCCGCACACTGCAGGCCACCCAACTGACGCGCGACGTTGCCCATATGTACGCATTGGGGAGCGGACTTTTCCCTGGCGGAATCGCAGGCGATCGCGCGCACGCTCAGCCGGGACTTCAACCTGACGGCCACGGGAACGGGCAGTGCTGCTGTTCTCGCGGATCATGAAAGTCCAGCAGATCGACTGCGACGCCGCCGGCCTGCATACCTGCCCCAACCTCAACCTGCCGGTATTCACGCAGCGCATCGCGATCGGCAACACGACCCTGCGCACGAGCGCAGTTCGGCACCCCGCCGCCGGCCTACATCGGCAGCGGGGGGAACATTGCGGCCGTCGACTATTGCCAGCAGTCCGCGCTGGTGGCCACCGGTTCGAACGCGGTGCTGGCGCTAGCGCCGGGCAGTCGACCACGCTGGTGGAAGGGTATTTCGCGATGCCCGATATCAATTTTCTCAGCTTCCCCGGTTCCGGCGGAGGCTACTATGTTCGCTTCCTGTTTTAGCCCGGTCCGGCGCCGGGAGGGAGGCTGCGCGGGCGCCGCGGGTTCGTGCTGTTGACCGCCGGCGCGATGGTGTTGCTGGTGCTGCTGCCGGCCATCGGCCTGGCGATGGACGCGGGCATGATGTACCTGGTGCAATCGCGTGCTGTCGGCGGCGTGCGACGCGGCGCTCGCTGGCCGGCGCGCGGGCGCTGGCCCGCGGCGCCGACGACACGGCGCAGCGCGCCAACGCGGAGGCCACGGCGACACTTACTTTCATGCCAATTTTCCGGCCGGCTACTTCGGCTCCACCAACCTACACGTAACCAACGTGGCGGCCACCGACTCGACGTACATGCGCTCGGTCACCACGCACCGCCAGCGTCGACCTTCCCTTCATCTTCCTGCGCGCGCTGGGCTGGACCACACGACCCTGCACGCTTCGGCGAAGGCGACGCGGCGGGATGTCAACATCATGATCGTGATGGACCGCTCGACGTCGCTCACCAACAGCGGTTCGTGCGCGCCGCTGAAGGCGGCCGCGGTGAATTTCGTGGAGAAGTTCGCCGAGAGCCGCGACAATCTGGGGCTGGTCACGTTCGCCACCAGTTCGCGGGTGGACGTCCATCTGACCACCACTTTCAAGACCCCCGTGGAGACCACGCTGAACAGCGTGATTTGCAGCGGCGCCACCAATTCATCGCAGGCGCTTGTGGCAGAGCTACCAGGAGCTGGCTGGGCTGGCGCAGACGGGCGCGCTCAACGTCATCCTCTTCTTCACGGACGGCCGGCCGACGGCCGTGACGGCGAATTTTCCGATCAAGAGCGGCAGCGCCTGCACCACCACAGCCGCGAAATCGGGCGGTGCTCACGCCGGGTATGCAACACGCTGGGCTGGTCACGAACACGATCTGCGGTCTGTACCGCTGGGACGCCGCTCGCCCAGCCGATGGCCTCGGACCTGGCGGTGATCGTCCGGCAGCAACGGCTGCAGTTTCTGTGGGAAACGGAAATCAGGCCCGGGTGACGTCGGATGTGTCCTACGCGCCGCTGACCGATCATTGGGGCAACTCCCTCAACGCCACGGCCTACCGGACGGTAACGACATCCGGCGCAGGGCTGAGCATCACCAGGGGCAGAATGTTGAGAATTTCTCCACCAATGCCGCCGATCATGCGGCGCTGCGCATCCGCCGCGGAGACGCGGACGCCCTGCAATGGCAACCGCACCCTGCCAGGGGTCGATGATCTTACAGCATCGGCCTGGGCGATGTGGACGATGTGCTGCTCAAGCGCATTGCCAACGATCCGTCGCTCACGCCCAACCCAGTGGCGGCCGGCAATCTCGGACGCTACGTTTATGCGGCCGATGCCACGCAACTCGACCTGGCGTTCACGCGCGTGGCGTCGGAACTGCTCCGCCTGGCGCGTTAGCCTCATGCGAGGTATGGCTGCGCGGTTTCGGAAGCCGCTTCTCACGGACCATTTCTATCAGGAGCGGGCGATGGCCAGCAGATTCCAGCCCACGCACAGCGCGAAGAATAGATTGGCACGCCGCAACAGGCGGGTTCGCCGGCTTTTCCAGGCATACAGCGCCAAACCGCAACCAGCGGCCTTTGCCAGCAAGACGCGACCGCTGGCTGGGCCGAGTGACGAATCAAAGCCGCCACCAGCGGATTGGCTTCGCCGACGCCGTGCCGCAGGAACACCAGAGTAGTCGCGAGATCGAACAACTGAAGAGCCAGACAGACTGACAGAGCAGTCATTTTCACCTAAGGGAATCAGCTTAGAACGCACGATGCCGCGTCAGCCAATAGTACTAGTTCCAGTACGCGAGCCTCAAGATTTTCTCCCATTGAGCCGATCTGATCAGCGGGATTCCAATGGTAGCCACTACTCGACTGTCGATACCGAACAACCTGCTGCGCAGGCTACTGCTCCCCTCGCTGCTGGACGTGTTTTTCGGCGTCGCTCTTGCTGGCGGCATTCGCTCATCCACAGGGATTGCGGTCGCTGCTCTCCGATGGCGATACCGGCTGGCACATACGCACCGGCGAACTGGTGCTGTCGACACGGGCACGTCCCGGTGACGGATCCGTTTTCCTTCAGCCGGCCGCGACAGCCCTGGTTCGCCTGGGAATGGCTGGCGGACGTCGTCATTCGCCGAGGCATGGCGGTGGCGCGGGTTGGCGGCGCGTGCCTGCGCTGGCGGGCGCGACGCTGGCCCTGGCGGCCACGGCACTACTGGCACGCATTCTCCGCCTGGGTGCGGATTGTGGATCGGGCTGGCGGCGACAATGGCGGCGGTGAGCGCATCGAGCGTACACTACCTGGCGCGGCCGCACGTCTTTTCGATACTTTTCTACACGCTCGCGCTTTGGGTTCTGGCCGAAGATCGCGAGCGCCGCCGGCCGCTGTCTGTGGCTGCTGGTGCCGCTGACCGCGCTGTGGGCGAATCTGCATGCCGGCTTCGTGGCCTGGCTGGCCACGCTCGGACTGCTGCTGCTAGTGAGTGCGGCTGCAGGCGCGATTGGTCCGGCGTGCGCCGTTACGGCGTGTCTGCTGTCCTTGTGCTCGCTGGCGAGCCTGGTGAATCCTTACGGCTGGCACTTGCACCTGCACATCGCGCGATATCTGAATTCGTCCGTGGATCTGGACCACGTGCAGGAGTTTCAGTCGCCCCAAATCCGCTCCGAAGGGCATGATCGTGTTCGCCCTGCTACTGCTGTCGGCGGTTGCGCTGGTGCTCCGCGGGCCGACCGCTTTGAGGCATCTGGTGCTGGTCTGGGGATTTTCTGGCGCTGCGTTCGGCGCGCCACGTGCCGTTCTTCGCGATCGCGGCGGCGCCCGTGGTGGCTTCGGGAGCCGCGGCATACTGGGCGGCAATCTGGCGTCGCGCGCCGGGCCGCCGTAGTCCAATGCGGATCTTCTGGGAACTGGCGCAGGAATTCGGGCGCCGCCCGCGCGCCAGCCTTTGGCTGCCGGTCTCTGCCGCCCTGCGGTTGTTGTCGGCTCCGCCTGCCAGCTTCCCGGACACGCTGTTTCCGGTGCGCGCAGTGGAACGGAATCTGCAAACGCTGCTCGCCGCCGCGGCGCATGCCCCGCATCCTGACATCGGACCAGTGGGCCGACTACCTGATTTTTCGCCTGTATCCGCAACAGCGCGTCTTCTTCGACGGGCGCAGCGATTTCTTCGGTCCGGCGATCGGATCGGACTACCGCAAGCTGCTCGGCGTGCGAGAAGCCATGGCGGGAACTGCTGGACCGCTACGGTTTCGACCTGGCGCTGTTGCCGCGCGACTGGGCGCTGAGAACGCTGCTCGAGCGCGAACCCGGGTGGCGCCAGGTGTATGCGGATCGGGTGGCGGTACTCTACGCACGTGACGTGGCGCGGACACAAGCGCCGCTCGACCAGCCTACGGTCGCCGGGGTCAGCGTGGCCGGCACCAGCCGGGCCGGCATGGTCAGGGTGGCGAGCCGGGGGCACTGCCATGAGTCCAGCTCTTGGATCGCTGCCGGCCTCGGAGAGCTGCCTTGGTCGAAGATCTGCTGCGCCGCCGTGTGCCGCACTGGTTGACCACGGCGGGAACGGTCTGCGGGCTGGCTGTGCGGCGCCGGAACAGTTGGCACGGCCTCGGAATCGCGGCGGCCGGCGCGGTGCTGGGGTTTCTGATCTTGCTGCCTCTTCCATTGGTGCGGCGCGCATGGGCGGCGGCGATGTCAAGCTGATGGCGGCCTACGGAGCATTATCTGGGTCCAACCGGGATTTTGCTGGCGGCTCTGTTCGCGGCCGTAATCGGCGGCCTCTCCGCGGCCGGCACGCTGCTGTTGGAGTCCGCGGACGGCTGCCATTCCGTATGCGCCGGCGATTGTTTTGGGAGCGTGGGTCAGTCTGCTCGGAGGAGGTTCTATGATGCAATTTCGATCGGCGATTTGTGTTGGTGATATCGGGGTGAGTCTGGCCTGGGCGCTGCTGGTGTCCGGGGCGTTTTACCGGCTGGCCGGCGGGGCGGGCGCCCGCACGCGCGCCGCCGCCCAGAAGCAGGTGGTGGTGGCCACCCGGCACGCTCGGCGTGGGCAGCACGCTGGATCGCGACTCCGTCAAACTGCGCGGCGTGCCGGAGAGCCTGTTTCCCGCCGGAGGTTTCTCGCGTTTGGAAGACGTGCTGGAACGGCCGGTGATCAGCGCCATACAGGCGGATGAGCCGGTGGTGGAGGCGCGCCTGGCGGTGAAAGGCAGCGGGATGGGGCTGGGACCGTTGATTCCGCCCGGGATGCGCGCCGTCTCGGTACGCGTCAACGACGTGGTGGGCGTGGCCGGCTTCGTACTGCCGGGCATGCGGGTGGACGTGCTGGTCACCGGCAAGCCGCCCAATCGCGCACGGATACGGAAACGCAGACCGTGCTGCAGAACATCACCGTACTCTCCGCCGGGCAGACGATCCAGACGGACGGCAAGAGCCAGCCGATCGTGGCGCCGGTGGTGACGCTGCTGGTGACTCCGGCGGAGGCGGAGGCGCTGACCCTGGCCAACGCCGAAGGTCATATCCAACTGGTGCTGCGCAATTCCACCGACCAGGCGAAGGTCGCCACGCACGGCCGCAGGCTGCACGAACTTTACGGCGCGCCGCCGACCGAAACCGTCGCGACGCTGAGCCGAAGCCTCGCCGAGCGCCGGCCTCGTCGCCGGCACGCGCGACCCCGGCGGTCGCGGCGCCTGCGAGCGTGGCGCCTGCCGCGGAGCCTCCACCTGCGGCGGAACCCGACCAGCATGATCGTGATTCGCGGGGCCGTCAAGAAAGTGGAAGTCTTTTCCGGGGAGCAGGGAGGCAAAATGACGTCCGCCAGTCCCCCGGTGCCGCTCAAATCGAGCTTGGGAACAGCGTCTGTGCGCAGAACGCGGCCAGCCCGACCGCAATTCAAGCCCGAATACCAGGAGCTGAAGTTCACCCTGCACCGCAAGCTGCTGGAGCGCATCAATCTGGAGGCGCTGTCGGGCATCGATGACGATCGCGTACGCGCCGAGGTGCGGCAGGCCGTGCTGGCACATGGTGGAGGAGGAACCCAACCTGCTCACCGCGGCGCGAGAAGCAGCGCATCAGCCACCAGGTGCTGCACGAGGTCTTCGGCCTGGGACCGCTCGAACCGCTGCTGCAGGATCCGACCATCTCCGACATCCTGGTGAACGGCCATCACCAGGTCTACGTGGAGCGCAAGGGGCTTCTCGAGTTGACCAACGTCCGTTTTCACGACGAAGCTCATCTGTTGCGGATCATCGACAAGATCGTCTCCCAGGTGGGCCGCCGCGTGGACGAATCGAACCCCATGGTGGACGCGCGCCTGACCGACGGATCGCGCGTCAACGCCATCATTCCGCCGCTGGCGGTGGACGGCGCGGTGCTCTCGATCCGCCGTTTCAGCACCGACAAGCTGATGCCGGACGATCTGGTGGCCAAGGGCGCGCTGACGCGCGGCATGATGCGCTTGCTGGAAGCCGCCGTAAAGGCCAAGTTGAACATCATTGTCTCTGGCGGAACCGGCGCCGGAAAAACCACGCTGTTGAACGCGCTCTCCTGGTTCATCTCTCCCAAGGACCGCATTCTGACCATCGAAGATGCGGCCGAATTGCAGTTGAAACAGCCCCACGTGGTGCGCCTCGAAACCCGTCCCGAGAATCTGGAAGGCCGCGGCGCGGTGCGCCAGCGCCAACTGCTGATCAACAGCCTGCGTATGCGGCCGGACCGCATTATCGTCGGCGAGGTGCGCGGCGAGGAAGCGCTCGACATGCTGCAGGCGATGAACACCGGCCACGACGGCTCGCTGACCACGGTGCACGCCAACACGCCGCGCGACGCCATCTCGCGCCTCGAAGTGATGGTGACACTGGCCAACGCCAATATGCACCTGATGGCGATCCGGCAGCAGATCGCCTCGGCGGTAAACATTCTGGTGCAGTGCACGCGCCTGAGCGATGGCACACGCCGCGTGACCAGCATCACGGAGGTGACCGGGATGGAAGGGGAGATCGTGACCCTGCAGGACATTTTCGTGTTTGAAAAACGCGGCCTCACGCCGGACGGCAGGGTGCGCGGGCGCTTCTGCGCCACCGGAATCCTGCCAAAGTTCAACGAAAAGCTGCTGGCCGCCGGTCTGCGCCTGCCGACTGAGATTTTCGATGAAATGGTCGACGTCGGAGGGCCTGTGATGCCGATCTTTCGTCGTGGCCGCGACTACCGCGATATTGACGTACAGCCTGCTCTGGCGGCGCCTGGAGCGCCGGGACACGGCACAGGCGGTGCGCCGGCTGGCCGCGCAGCCGGCCGATAAGCAGGGCGCGCGGCGCGCGGCCGGCCGCGCCTGATCGAAGCCGCGGGCGAGGTGAGGGGCCTGCTCACGGGGCGGCTGCTGGACGGTCTGCGGTTGCGCGAAGCGGCCATGCGCCTCCTGGAGACCGCGGCGCTCAAATGGACGCCGCGGCCGCCTACTGCAGGGGTCCATCGCCCTGTTCCTGGCAGGGTTCGTGGCGGTCACGGCGATCATGGGCAATACCAACCCGCTCGTGGCCCTTGCAGCGGGCGCCGCTCTCGGCCTCCTGCCCTGGTGGTATGCGCGCCGCAAAGCGCGGATCCGCCTCGACAGCTTCGAGGAGCAGTTCCCGGATTTTCTGGAGTTTGTCTCGCGCTCCATGCGCGCCGGGCACGCCTTTTCGGTGGCTATCGAGATGGCGTACCGCGAATTTAGCGACCCGCTGGCGGGCGAACTTCGCCGGGCCTTCGAGGAGCAGAACCTGGGGCAGCCGCTCGACATCGTTTTGCGCAAGCTCTCCGAGCGCGTACCCTCGATGGACGTGCAGTTCTTCGTTTCCGCGGTGCTGCTGCAAAAGCGCACGGGCGGCAATCTTGCGGAGGTGTTGGACAAGCTGGCGCAGCTGATTCGCGAGCGCTTCAAACTCCGCGCGCGGATCCGGGCGGCGAGCGCACAGGGGATCATGTCCGGGCGTATCCTGTCGGCCATTCCGGCCGTCGTGGCGGGGATCATGTGCGTGGTCAATCCGCAGTATTCGCGATTCTTCATCGACGATCCCGTGGGTCACCAGATGCTGGCGGCGACGGTGGGGCTGCAAGTGCTGGGATATCTGATCATCCGCAAGATCGTAACCTTCGAGGTGTAAGCATGCTAGGAACTATTGACCGCGACGCCTTTTTCTGTCCTGGTGGCAGCCGGGACAGCATGGGCTGGGACTTCGTGCGACTGCGTGGAACAAGCGGAGAATTCGACCGCCTGTCGCCGGTATCCGGAGCACCCGCCGGGCAGTCTGCTTCGCCAGCACTGATGTGGCGCGAACTCGTCAACCGCATTGGCGCGGCTGTGCCGGCATCCGGGAGGGACCTGCCGCGCCTGAAGCGGCGGCTCATCCGCGCGGGCTATCGCAATCCGAACGCAGCGCGCTATTTTCAGGGCATTCGGCCGGTTACCACGGTGCTATTCGGCGCACTGGCACTGTTGAGCGGATGGCAGTTGAACGCCACGCTTGAAACTCTGCTCCGTGTGGCGGGCGCAGCGGCCGCTTGCCGGATACCTTGCGCCCATGCAGTATGTCATGCTGCGTGTGCGACGCCGGCAGCACGCCATCGCTCGCGGTCTGCCGAACGCGCTGGACCTGATGGTGGTGTGCGTGGAGTCCGGCCTGGGCATCGACCAGACCATGCTGCAGGTGGCCAAGGAACTGCAGTCGGCCCACCCTGAGATCTGCAGCGAGTTCACCGTGATGAACCTGGAACTTGCGCGCCGGCAAACGGCGAGCCGAAGCGCTGCACAATCTGGCGGACCGCACTGGAGTGGAGGAGGTCAAGAAACTGGTGGCCGTGCTGGTGCAGACCGACCGTTTCGGCACCAGCATCGCCCAGTGCCTGCGCGGGCACGCCGATTACCTGCGGACCATGGCCCGGCAAAGGGCCGAGGAGCGAGCTTCCAAACTGGCGGTGAAGCTGGTATTTCCGATCTTCTTCTGCGTGCTGCCCTCCCTGTTCGTGGTCACCATCGGTCCGGTCATGATGCGGCTGGTTCGCGACCTGATTCCTATGATCGAAAACATGTAATCGGCCGATAAGAAGAAGGAAGGAGACGTTACTATGGATTCAACCACAATGCGTCTGATCGCCGGGGTCATTGCCGCCTTATTCGGTGTATTGATTTTCATGCGGCGCCGCAACCGGAACGCCGACTGACACCAAGCGGCGGTGGCCTGAGGCGGCGTACCCAAAACGGGAATCCCATGACAGTGAGCGTTGTGGGATTCCACTGCCACGGCCCTCCGGCATGCTCCGTACCCCACGCTCCGCAGTGCATTGACAACCCCCCAGCCCTGATATACGCTAACAGAGCTTGAGACGTTTCAAACCTCTGTCAATCGGCGGCTCACGCCGCGGGGGAAAACAATGAACGCAGCCGCTCCTCACGCCTTCCCTGCCCTCCACAACGCCATGTGGCCGGGACTTGTCGGGAAAGGCCCCGACTCGGAACCACCCATCGACCTCGATACCATGCTCGATCTGACCGCCGCCACTCGCGTAGATGGCGCGCGCTTCGATGGCGTCGACCTCTTCCTGTCGCTGCCGCATACCGACATCGATTCATCCGACGACGATCTCGCTCGTCTCGCCGACAAGCTTGCCTCCAAAGGTCTCCGCGCCGGTTCCCTGGTCGCGCCGGTCTGGCCGCCGACCGGCGGCGGCTCCGCCATGGGCGACGAGGCCGAGCGGGGACGCTTCCTGACCCAGGTGGAAAAGGCCTGCCGCATCGGCAGCAAACTGCGCGATCTCAAGATCCGCCAATACGGAATCGTACGCATCGATTCGGCCGCCAGCGCCGCCGAGTGGGCCAAGGATCCCAAGACCGCACACCAAACGCATTGCCCAGACGTTCCGCGAAGCTGCCACGATCGCCGAAAGTTTCGGGGAACGCCTCGCCGCTGAAGGAGAGATCTGCTGGGCCGGCATGCATAGCTGGCGCAATAACGTACAACTGCTCGAAATGGTAGACCGCCCGCAAACCGTCGGCTTCCAGGCGGACATGGCGCACACCATGCTCTTCACCATGGGCTACAACGCGCCGGAAGATCGCCTGCTGCCCGACGATTTCGAGTGGAGTCAGACCGATCGCCTGGCCGAAGCGTACGCGAAAATGGCCGCCGCTCTGCGTCCGTGGACGATCGATTTCCACGTGGCGCAGAACGATGGGACCGTGAAGGGCGCGGGCTCGCACGACAAGACCGGGCGTCACTGTCCGCCAAACGACCCCAACGGCAAGCTCGATATCGTGCGCGATTCCGGCGCTTGGCTGCGCGGACGCCGCAGGCGCACCCACGCGCGCCGTCCAGCCATATCTGCTGGGATGGCTGCATGTTCCCCAACTCCGTGATGCTCGATCCCAAGACTTGGGAGGACGTGCTCCGCGCGATGATGGCGGTGCGCAACGCGCACGGGTGGAATTGAGATGAAGAAGCTCAACATCGGAATGATCGGCTACGGGTTCATGGGCCGGACCCATTCCAACGCCTTCTCCCAGGTGAACCACTTTTTCGACGTGCCGTACCGGCCGGTTCTGAAGACCATTTGCGCGCGCAACGCGGAACGCGCTCAGGCACTTCGCCGCCAAGTGGGGATACGAGTCGGTCGAAACCGATTGGCGCAAGCGTTGTCGAATCGCCGGATATCGACCTGGTCGATATCGCCAGCCCCAACGACACGCATGCCGAAATCGCCATCGCCGCGGCCCGCGCCGGCAAGATGGTGATGTGCGAAAAGCCGCTCGGCCGCAACGCCGCCGAGTCTGAAGCCATGGTGAAAGCGGTGGAATCCGCGGGTGTGCGCAACATGGTGTGGTACAACTACCGCCGCGTTCCCGCCGTGACGCTCGCCAAGCAACTGATCGACGAGGGACGCCTGGGCCGCATCTTTCACTACCGCGCGAAGTTTCTGCAGGACTGGACCATCTCCACCGATCTGCCGCAGGGCGGCGAGGGCCTCTGGCGCCTCGACGTCGCGGTTGCTGGCAGCGGTGTCACCGGCGATCTGCTGGCGCACTGCATCGATACCGCGATGTGGCTGAACGGCGGCATCACCGAGGTTACCGCGGCCACCGAGACCTTCATCAAGAGTCGCAAGCACAACCTTACGGGAAAAGTGGAGCCGGTCGGCATCGACGATGCCAGCCTCTTTCTGGCGCGCTTCGGCAACGGCTCGCTGGCCACCTTCGAAGCCACCCGCTACGCCCGCGGCCACAAGGCCCTGTACACGCTGCGAAATCAACGGCGAGAACGCGTCCATCAGTTGGGACCTGCACGATCTGCACCGCCTGCAGTACTTCGATCACCGCGACGAAGGCCGCCTGCGCGGCTGGAGAAGCATACATATCACCGATGGCGACCATCCGTACATGAAGAACTGGTGGGTGCCGGGACTGCAAATCGGCTACGAACATACGTTCATCCACCAGGCCGCCGATTTCCTCGCGGCCGCCGGTGAAGGCCACAGCGCGGCGCCTACGTTCCGCGACGCGCTGCTCACCGACTACGTCACCGATGCCGTCCTCCAATCGGCGGGCAACCGCAGTTGGGTCAAGGTCGGCGAACCACAGGAGGCAAGATGATCCGACGCATCCACGTTACAGCCGCCGCAATCGCATTCGCAGCAGCCACCCTATTCGCCCAGCAGACGCTTGCGCCGGCAGGCAACGCCGGCCGCGGCGCCGGTCGCGGGCCGATGATCCCGGCCATGGAAGAGACCGGCTACCAACCCATCTTCGACGGCAAGTCCCTGGCGGGCTGGGATGGGGATCCGAAGTTCTGGCGTGTGGAGAACGGCACCATCATCGGACAGACCCTGACCGACAGACAACCGGAACAGAACACGTTCCTGATCTGGCGCGGCGGCAGCCCGGCCGATTTCGAATTGAAGCTCCAGTTCAAGCTCACGGGCTTCAACAGCGGCATACAGATTCGCAGCATCGAGCTTCCCGATATCAAGTACGCCATGAAGGGCTACCAGGCCGATATGGATGGCGCTCAGCAGTACACCGGCCAGATTTACGAGGAGCGCGGCCGCGGCTTCCTTGCGATGCGCGGCCAGTTCTCGTACGTGGGCCAGGGCAAGAAGCCCGCGGTAGTCGGCTCCGTGGGCGATAGCGAAGAGCTCAAGAAACTGATCAAAGGCGAAGACTGGAACGATCTCCATATCATTGCCCGCGGCAACACCATCATCCAGTTGCTCAACGGCCGCATTACGAGCATGCTGATCGATGACGATACGGTGGGCCGCAAGCTCGATGGGTTGATCGGCATCCAGTGCCACAAGGGGCCGCCGATGAAGATTGAAGCACGCAATATCCGCCTGAAGAAGTTGTAGTCCCCTGGCATGCCGAGTATCAAGAAGGTGGCTGAAATCGCCGGCGTTTCGGTGGGCACGGTCTCGCACGTGATCACCGGCTCGGTGCCCGTCTCCGAAACGCTTCGATTGAAGGTGCAGGCCGCCATACGCGACCTGAATTATCATCCGAACCACGTCGCGCGAAGCCTGAAAACCAACAAGACCCAGACGCTCGGGATCATCGTGCCCGACATGACCATCTCGTTCTTCCCGCAGCTCATTCGTGGCGCCGAGACCGCCGCCCGCCGGCGCGGCTATTCCCTCATCGCGGTCAACTCGGATGACGAGGGCGAGCGCCAGAAGGAGCTGCTTTCGCTCTTGCGGTCGCAGCGAGTCGAAGGAATTCTGCTGGTCATCGCCGCTGCACCGACGCCGCTCAGCCAACTCACCCGCATCCTGGACGCATCCATTCCCATGGTCTGCCTGGATCGCATACCCGACCGTGTCCCCGTGGATTCGGTCTCGGTGGACGACGTGGCCGCCGCGGAGATGGGAGTGGAGCACCTGATCGCTATGGGCGCGCGGAAGATCGCCATCGCCACCGGCGCCATCGCGCTCAAGAACGAGCGTCGGCGGCTGCAGGGATATCGCCAGGCGTTGACGGCCGCCGGAATTCCGCTGGACGACGACCTGGTCTGGCAGGGCAATTTCCGCCCGGAGGAAGTGAATGCGATGTGCCGCGCGCGACTTTGCGACGCCGCGACGCGGCCCGACGCCGTCTTCTGTACGAACGGCCCGACGGCCCTCGGTGTGCTGCGTGCATTTCGCGATTGCCGCCTGAAAACCCCGCGCGATATCGCGTTCGCAACGTTCGACGAACTCACCGTGGACGATCTGTTTACTCCTTCGATCACTACGGTGGTGCAGCCCGCCTACGATATCGGCTTTCAGGCTGCGCAGATTCTGCTGGACCGCATCGAAGGCGTGGCCGTTCAAACCGAGTCCATCACGGTGCGCCTCCCCGCGATACTGAAGGTCCGCGATTCCTCCCGCCGGCCAGCCGGATGATGGAACGTCCGCTTCAAAAATCGTACTGATCGATGTTCGCCTTATTAAAGATGAAGGGCTTTCCCAGAATGACCTCGGTGCCTCGCACTTCGATCTTTCCCAGCCGTCCCGCCTCCAGGGTATCCTTGCCCGCGCGGCCTTCCACCAGGAGTGCCGCGGTGTAGACCGTGAGGTAGCCCAGATCCTTCGTATTCCACAGGACCACCGCCTGCACCACGTCGTCGTGCACGTACCGCTTGCACAGATTGGGCAGGGAGAGCCCGATCACCGACACGTCCTTGCGGCCCGCCTGTTGCACAGCTTCCGCCGACCCCGGCACCGCCGGCGCGGAGATCGCGATAATCAACTTCACGTTCGGATACACCTTGAGGATCGTCTGCGTCTCGGAGAACGCCTTGTCGCGATCGTCGTCGCTCGGACGGATCGTCGCCAGCTTCAATCCCGGATATTTCTCCGCGACCCGTTTCTTGCATGAAGTCCATCCACGCATTCTGATTGGCCGCGCTCAGGGTGCCGGTAACGATGGCGAACTCGCCCTTGCCGCCGAGCAGGCGCGCACCTTCGTCCACCAGGGTGTTGCCGATGCCTTCCGGGGTGGCCTGATTGATGAAGTAGTCGCGCGCATCCTCCGCCGCGTCGGCATCCCACGTCACCACTTTGATGCCGCGCTCGCGCGCCTTGCGCAGCACGGTGGAAATTCCGGCGGAGTTCTCCACGGAGACGGCGATGGCGTCCACGCCGCGCGTGATCCAGCCTTCGACCACCTCGTTCTGTTTGGCCGCGTCGAGACCCGTGGGTCCGTCCCAGATCAGGTCCACACCCAGTTCTTTGGCGGCTTCTTCGGCGCCGGCCCGGCAACTGATGAAGTACGGGTCGCCCTTGGCTTTCGGCATCATGGCGATGACCGGCCGCTTGCCGGGTTTCGCCGCTGCGCTCGACGGCACGATTTCCGCGGGCCGCAGGGAGCGCACCAGCCAGATATTCGTGCCGGCCACGATCAGCGATCCGCCGAGCACCGCGCAGCACAGGATCGCAAGTTGGGAATTCTTCATGGAATCAGCCTCGTCAATTGTCGCTTCAAGGGACTGCGCGCGGCCCCGCAGGCGCCCCAGCCCGATCGTCAACACCAATACCACGCCCGTCAGCACGCCCGTCATTTCCGAGGGCAGCGCGGCCAGGCGCAGTCCGTTCTGCAGCACCGAAATCGCGAACAGCCCGAGGACCGTGCCCCAGATCGTCCCGCGCCCGCCGAACACCGAAGTGCCGCCCAGCACGACCGCCGTGATGGCCGCCAGCTCGTATCCCGTGCCGGCGTCAGATTTCGCCTGTCCCAGGTGCGCCACGTAAATGATCGCCGCCACACTCGACACCAGCGCCGGACAAGAAGTAGAGCAGCGCCACGCGCCGCTGCACCGGAATGCCCGCGTAGCGCGCGCCCCCCGGACTGAAGCCGATCGCATACAGCGTGCGGCCGATCGCCGAGCGATGCAGCAGCACCCAGTAGGCGGCAATCGCCGCCAGCAGAATGGAGAACTGCACCGGGCACCACGCCGCCGAGATAGCCCTGGCCCAGGCGGAGAAAGCCGGCGGGAAAGCCGGAGTAGTTCTCGGCGCCCCTGGTGATGCCCTCGGCGATGCCGCGGAACAGCGAGAGCGAACCCAGCGTCACGATCAGCGGCGGCAGATTCAAGCGCGTGATCAGCACCGCATTCAGCAGCCCCGCCAGACATCCCAGCACCAGCGCCGCGCCGGCCGCTGCGGCGATCGGCCAGCCGCCATCGCGCCAGAGTACGCCGAAGACCACGGCGGAGAGCCCCATGATGGAGCCCACCGAAAGATCGATTCCGCCGGTGATCATGATCGGCGTCATCGCCAGGGCCAGCAGCCCGAGTTCCACGCTCAGGCGCACGACTTCGAAGAAATTCGCCAGGGTGAAAAAGTTCTCGCCGATGGCGGCGAAGACGGCGAGTTCCACCGCCAGGGCGAGCGCCAGCACCCACTCCCCGTTGGGGAAGCAGATCTCGCGCCACGGCCTACGCTCGTTGAGCACTAACGATGTCTGCATGTTTTCCCGAACGGACGCGGACCGCGTCCATCGACACCGCCGCCAGAATGATGCCGCCTTCGATCGCGCGCTCCCAATACGCGCTGAACCCCAGGAACGTCAGCGCCGGGCCGATCACGCCCAGCAGCAGCAGCCCCAGCAGCGTTCCGCGCAATGGTGCCGCGGCCTCCGGAAATCGCCACACCGCCCACCACCGCCGCGGCGATCACTTTCAGTTCCAGCCCGATTCCGGCATTGCTCGGAATCTGATGGAAGCGCACGGCGTTGAACACGGCGGCGAACCCGGTCAAGCGCGCCCGTCAGCACGAAGACGGCGAATACCACCAGCTGCGGATTGATTCCCGCCAGGCGCGCCGCATTGGGACTCGATCCCGTGGCGTACACCACGCGTCCCGCCGCCAGGTTGCGCAGCCCCCAATTCATGCCCACGGCCAGCGCCGCCGCGCAGGCCGCGGTAATCAACTCGCTTGCCGCCTGCGATTGGCCGAACCATTGGAAGCCCGGCGGCAGATCCTGCACCCATGCGCCCTGCGTGACCCAGCGCAAACCGTCGCGCAGCGCCACCATCGTGGCCAGCGTCACCACGATCGAGGGGATGCGCACCCACGCCACCAGCGCGCCATTGATCCCGCCCATCAGCGCGCCCACCAGACAGGCCGCCGCGCCCGCCAGCGGCGTCGGCAAACCCATGCGCGCGAACACTCCCGTAGCCACGCTGCAGATCGCGAACTGCGAGCCCACCGAAATATCGATTTGCCCGGTGAGAATCACCAGCACCATGCCGAGCGCCACAATCAGCACCGGCATGTTGGCCAGCAGCAGATCGCGCTGGTTGGCGAACGTGAAGAAGCCCGGCGCGACCACCGCCAGCACTGCGCCGATCGCCAGAATCGCGACGATCAGCGAGAACTCCCTGCGATGGCGCTCCAGCATCAGGCGTGCCCCAGCGCCAGGGCGAGAATCTTCTCCTGCGTCGCTTCCGCGCGCGACAGAATGCCCGCGATCGTCCCCCCGTGCATCACCGCGATGCGGTCGCTCATCCCCAGAATCTCCGGCAGCTCCGAAGAGATCATGACGATCGCCATGCCCTGCTCCGCCAGGTCCACCATGATCTCGTGGATCTCGGATTTCGACCCGATGTCCACGCCCTGCGTCGGCTCGTCGAGAATCAGCACTTCGGGGTCGATGGCCAGCCAGCGCGCCAGGGCCACCTTCTGCTGATTGCCGCCGGAGAGCGACCCGGTCTCCGTGTAGATGGACGGAGTCTTGATGCGCAGGCGCTCCACGATAGCTCGCGCGCCAGATCGCGCTCGCGCGCCGCATCGATCAGGCCGTGGCGCGAGACCGCGCGCAGATTGGCCAGGCTGGCGTTGGCCGCGATCGGCATCTCCAGCACCACGCCGTGCTGCCGCCGGTCCTCCGGCAGGTAGCCGAGCTTGCATGCGGATCGCTTCGGCCGGCGACTCGATCCGCGCGCGCGTCGCCGTGCAGGCGAATCTCGCCCTCGATCGGCGGGCGTCAGGCCGAACAGCGTCTCGGCCAGTTCGCGTGCGGCCCGAGCCCACCAGTCCCGCGATGCCCAGGATCTCGCCGCGCCGCACCGCGAAACGTGATGTCGCGGATGCCCGCCGCGCGGCATCCGAGCCCCCGCACCTCGAGCGCGATCTCGCCGATCGGCACGTCGCGCTTGGGAAAGATCGCGTGGATATCGCGCCCCACCATCAGGCGGACGAGTTCGGCGCGGTCCACGTCGCACATGTCGCGCGTGGCGATCGTCTGCCCGTCGCGCAGCACCGTGACGCGGTCGGCGATCGCCGCCACCTCTTCCAGCCGGTGCGAGATATAGATGATGCCGGCGCCCTCGCCGCGCAGCGTCTCGATCACGCGGAAGAGGCGCTCCACTTCGCGATCGGTGAGCGACGCGGTGGGCTCGTCCAGAATCAGGATCCTGGCGTGCGCGCCGATCGCCTTGGCGATCTCCACCATCTGCTGCTCCGGCATGCTGAGCGTGCCCACCGTGCGCTCGGGCGCGATCTCCGCGCCGCGTGCGCTCCAGCAGTTCGCGCGCCTGCCGCCGGCGCGCGCGCCAGTCGATGCGCCGCCAGAGGCCGGCGCTCTCCAGCGCCAGCGCGATGTTCTCTTCCACCGTGAGATCCGGAAACAGCGCGGGCTGCTGGTACACGGCCGCGATTCCCAGCGCGCGCGCCGCCGCCGGGCTGTTGTGCGGCACCAGGTGGCCATCCACCGTCAGGGTGCCGGAATCGGCCTTCTCCGCGCCGGTGATCACCTTGATGAGCGTGGATTTCCCCGCCCCGTTCTCGCCCAGCAGCGCATGCACTTCGCCCGCGCGCAGTCGAGAACGAGACGCCGCGCAGCGCCTGCACTCCGGCGAAAGATTTGGTGATGGCGGTGGCCTCGAGCAGTGCCATTCCAAACCAGTATGCGGCGCTGCCAGCCGCTTCGCAAGATACTGCGCGGGAATTCGGGATACCTACTTGGAGCAGAACAGCACCAGGGGTTCGGCACGGCAGGCATCGTCATTCCAGCGCATCAGCACGGCGGGTTGCAGTTTTCCAGTGCCATCCTGTTTCAGATGAACGAAGGTATACGTCTTGTCCTCGCGCACGGCCTCGCTGCGCGCTTCGATCACGGGGATCCATGTGCCGGTGTTGTAATACCAGCGATCGTCCATGCGAAACTGCTCGGGATTGTGGGTGTGCCCTAAGGAGATAAATCGCAGCTCCGGCTGCGGTACGAACATCTCCCGAACCTGTTTCGAAAAATAGCCGGGCTCCACCAGCTTGAAATGCGCCGCCAGCCGGGTGAGGAAATAAGAGAGCACCGGCATCAGAATGGACCCCAGTATTTGCGTGGACCGTTGTGCCAGCATCCCCTCCAGCCCGGTCTGCGGAACCGCCAGGCCAGGATTGCTCTTCGCCGCCTTCACCAGCAGGAAGATCATGACAGCAATCGGCGCGGCCACGGCCAGCAGGAACACCAGGAAGTCATGAAACATGTACCGGTAGTATTTCTTGGGAATGATTTTGAGCATGAACGGAATGTGCTGGAAGAGGACGCGCAGGCCGAGACCGAAATCCTTCTTGAACAACATGGGCAGAAGGTTCTGACTGGGGCGGACGTTATCCAGAAAAGGATAGACCAGCTCGATCCGGTTCAGAAGATAGCGGTTCAAAAAGGAACCGAACGGAATGTTCAGCTCCACGCCATTGGGCAGCACGGGCTTGCCGACAATTTCGGTGTACTTGTCCAACTTGTGGCCGTGCTCGATATAAAAGTTGCCGTCGAAGGTAATCGAATCGTCCACAAAGTAGACCAGGGGCAACACGCGGGTACGGAGGACTGCGTCGAGCTCGTCATGGTCCGGCTCCATCGCCAGGATTCGATCCGCCAACACGAGCCGCAGATAGTTGCGCACACCCGGCCAGTACCACTCCAGGTCATGATTTCCTTTGACGATCACCAGCGAATTGCCCTCGACCAGCCATCCGGCGAGAGCGTCAAAGACTTCGGGATGCCCCTTTAGGACCGTGGAAAGCTTCCAGACCGACTTGTACTCGTGAGTCTTCAAACCGTATTCGCGTTCCTTATCGTCGATGGACCGCTTCAAATCCTCCGGCGGCGTGATCCCCAGCCGCTCAAGAAGTGCCGACCACTCTCCGAAGTCATTCGGTGCGTCGGGCAGCGCGGTAATACGTAGGAAATCGACGAAATCGCCGTTGATGACGAGGATGGTTTTGCGCTCCGGAGTCGCCCTCAGTGATTCTATGAAGCGAACAAAACCTTCGTCCGCAAAGAAGTCTTCCGTGCCGCTGTAATTGCCGTCGACGCCCCTGCCGGCGCTCATATGCAGGTCGCTGATGATGACCACGTCGCGGCCGCGTGATTCCATACGGATCCGGCCTGCATAAGCGGGAGCGGTCCCGTTCTGTTCGCATTGCTGCAGGAGCTGGGCAATTGCTGCGATCTCCACCGCCGGACGCTGGCTCATAATGTATTCCTCAGGACGCTTTTTGCCGCGAGCGAACTCATCGCCATGATGGTCCACTGCGGGTTGACCGTGATGGTGGAAGGGAAGATCGACGCGTCGGCGACGAAGACGTTTTCGAAACCGTCTAAACGGTAGTCACCGTCCACCACACGCAAGCCTCTCAACGACGAAGCATCGCCATACATCCCGTTGCCTCCCTGCGGATGCGCGGTGGTCAAACGCAGGGAACTCATCGTCAACGGGAAGCCGTCGAGAGCAGCGCGGAAGCGGTCGACGGAACTGCCATCCAGAGGAAGCTCGATGCCCGGTTCGGTTGGCAGGAAGGCGCGCGTCGCTCCCGCCTGGCGGCCGATCTCCACCAGCGTCGCCAGCGCGTATTTGATATTGGCGCGATCCCGGTCGCCGAGCTCCCAGGTGAAGGCCCGGCCGCTCAAGATGTCCGGCGTACGCTCCACCACTCCATTGGATTCGGCGCCCACCAGCCCGCCAAAATTCACCAGATTCGAATAACGGCTCATGGCGGAATCCCGCCGCTCAAAATAGAACGGCAGCGACAGGGCGAACGAGCCGGGGGGATTAAAATAGGTCTCGAAGACGGCGCGATTTTGCGGGTCGGTGGCTCCGAGCGTGATCTGCACGCCGTCGTAGGCGCGCATCTCTTCGGCGAAATCGAAGGCGAGCGGAAACGCGAAATTGCAGCTCGTCCGCAGGCCCACATTTTTCCGTAGGCCGCTGCGCATCAGGAAGTTGCTGCTGGCGATCACACCACCGGAGACGATCACGGCCTTGCGCACGCGGATGGTCTTCAACGCTCCCAGACTGGTTCGCACCATCACACCGGTTGCACGCCTGTTTTGCGCGACAAACCGGACCGCGCTCAAGTTCCCGATGGTCGTCGCGCCGTGCGCCTCCGCCCACGGCACGTACGTCTCCAGCATCGAGCGCTTTCTGACGTGGCGGTCGCCCATATTCGCGAGGCCGGTGCCCAGCTCGTTGCGGAAATTACCCCGTAAGATCTCCGGCCCGGCCAGAGCGCCGTTCGGCATGGCGGCGTTGTAGCCGGCCACCCCGGCGCGGAACGCCGCTTCCACACGCGTGTTGACGGCGATTGGATCCAGCGCGGCGATCTCCAACTCCTCGCCCACACGGTCATACTCCTGATTCAGCCCCGAGAGGTCCAGCCCGAAATCGTTGGTCCATCTCTTTTGGACCGGCTCGGGCATGCGAAAACAGATCGCATTGTTGATTACCGTGGAGCCGCCGACACATTCCCCCTGCAGAACCGTCAGGTCGAAGCGTTTGGTCTGCTGCAGGCCGCCCTCTTTATAGAGCTTGCGGATCATCTCCAATTCGTTGTCGTTGAAATCCTGAATGGCGGAATACCGGGGCCCGCGTTCGATCACCAGGACGCTCGACGAGTTGCAAGAGAGGCGATAGGCCATCGTCGCGCCACCGGCACCCGATCCCACAATCAGATAGTCCACTTCATCGGGGACCGGCGGTTCGCCGACCGGGGTGGAGACCCGCGGTGCGATCAACGGCCTCCCGGGCAACGGGACGTCCGGCTTATTGTTGCGCGGGTCGTCCGGCCCCGAGGGCAGCGGGGCGGCGAGGGTAAACGGCGGGCGGCCGGCAGGGTAATCGCTTTGCAAGCGATCGCGCGCATCGGCTCGGACGTACCCGACTGCGGCCGCATTTTTGATCTGGGAGAAATGGGCGAGGGTGGTGAGTGCGTGCGCGGCCGTACCGATCTTATAGACCAGTTCCGCCAGTTCCGGAATGAACGACCTGGAGCGCTCTCGCGGCGGCCGCAGCATAGATCTGCGCAGGAAAGACCGCTGGTGCTCCCGATCCATCGATGAAAAACCGATGTGCAGCCCATACACCATCGGTAGCACGTGCTCCACAATCCAATAGGGAATGTTCAGCAGTCCGCGCTTGCGGCCGCGTATGCCGCCCACGTGCTTGTCCACGCTTTGCGCGGTAGCGCTATGATCTTCCGGATCGCCGCCATAGAAAGCGTCATCCAGGGCCGCGACATTTTGTACGGACGATGGACTCATCGCGGATATGGAGTAGTCCACGTCATACACCATTTTCCGCAGGCCAAGGAAGAGCAGGACCACGCAGCCATCGATCGCCACATTTACCATGTAGTACCAGTCGACATGCGCCAACCCGCCGGTGCGGGTCTTCAACGCCACGTTGAAGAACATTCCGCCAATCAGGAGCCACAGAGCACTGGCGACGACACTGATTGTGTAGGGCCAGAGAATCGCCTTATACAGGTTCTCCCGCAGCGCCTCCCGTCTGGCCACAACAAAAGAAAGAAAGCTGAGCGTGGAGTACTTGGTCAGCGTGTTGCACACTTGCGGATCCGGATAGCCGTACACCGCGCCCCAACCCGACGATCCGTCGAAGTAAAGCCGGAGGAAGAGTACGCCGGGCACGATCAGTCCCACGATCGTCCCGAACGTGTAGTAAAAGATCGTGGTCGCCCGTTCGCGGCAGCGAGTAGAACTCAGGGAATTCTTTGGGGCGCGCAAACTCGTGGGAGTATCCCCGGTACCGGATCATCACCCACACAAGCAGCGCGCTGATCACTCCGTCGACAATCGCCGACGTGAGCAGAAAGTCGTTGCCCGGCACACGCGGAGTGCAGCGATAGAAGAAGAGCGAGGCGGCGGTGGACACCAGATGGCCAACCAGCAGAATCAGGGAACAGTGCCATCGCAGTTTGACGTTATCCGCGCCAAGGGTCGCCAGCACGAAGATGATCGTCAGCTTGATAAAGGTGTTGATCGTCAGTGCCGGATTGGCATAAGTCATATCCAGCAGATCGCGGATCTGCTTAGGCCAGGGCGCCGTACCCGGCAGTCCGAGGATCGCCAAGACAAAGTAAGAGAGATAGGCCAGTCCGATCAGGCGAAGAATGTAGTAAGCGGCATCGTGGTGGGGCTTCTCCACCTGTTCGAGACTCCACTCATCGGGAAACAGATCCGGGACCGCTTCAGTATTTCTGTGGAACGCGGCGCCCGCCACTAAACGGGCGATCAAAAGGGCAATTGGTCCGCAAATCAACGCATCACCGAACCAGACGATGGCGATCCGCAGCAGCGGTTGCACGTGCCCCAGCAACCCGTCCGGATTGTACATCCACAGGGTGTCGACTCCCTGTGAGCGATAGCGTGCTTCCAGGAAGAGATCGATGGGCACCCCGCCCGCCATCAGTAGCCCGATATGTACCAGCGAACTCGACTTACGCAGGGCGCAGACCACAGGCGCATAGAACAGAGTAAGTACTGCCCATTCCAGCCAGAACAGCCAGGCGTATTTCAGGGAGGCAATATGTAGAACATCGAATACGAGATACAGCAGGAGAAGGGACAGGACTGCGGTGCTGCCCATCACCAGCAGGTATTGGATCCTGCCTGGCGCGTCGTCCAGAGGGTCGTGATGCTGGTAGCCGAAAAACGACAGTATCGGCGTCATAAGATGTGGGCCGCCCTTTCCGGCAAAGACCTTCAGGCAGTATACGCGGGCGTGAGCGGCATTACCACTGTGTTGCCCGAATCAGGGCATTTCGAGCATGTCGGGAATCGTGTCCGCCCTTGCGGTCACCGCGCAATATTCCGCTTCGAGACGCGACTTCGCGGGCAGCCATCGATAGGCAGGCACGCCGAACAGTTCGCGGCGCTCGATCATCTGCCGGCGCGATTCGGGCATCGGCGAGACGCCGAATTCCATACCGCGCGTCAGCGTCCGGCCGTTCCACGGCGCGTGTGTGCGGCTGTGGTTCTCTTCCCAGATCCCCATCCACGGAAAATCGGCCCGCTTCCACACGTACCCGAAGACCAGGCGCGCCGCAGGGGCATAGGCCGCGAAGAACGCGTCCTCGCGCGAGGGGTCCATCAGGTGCGTGGTGAACGCGCAGGACGCTTCGGCGCCGGTGAGCACACTCAAATCTTCGCCGCCGCCATCGCGGAGTGTTGCCAGGGGCCAAACGAACTCCGCCGCATTGCGCAGCCTCTCGTGTGCGCCGAACTCGCTCTCCAACACCTTGGACCGTGTCGCCGAGGCGCGGAACTGCGTCACGCCCCTCTCGAGAAACGGAGGTCCCAGCGTGACATGTTGCGTCCAGCCGATCGGGCGGTCGCAGGCCGTCAGATTCTCCACACTCTCGTGAATTCGCACCGTGCGTTCCTGCAGTTCGATGCGCCGCTCGAATGCGATTTCCGCAAGAAGAAAGCTCGCACGCAATGTCAGAGCGCCGTCCGACTCACCGATCTCATAAGCCGCCACCGACCCCTCGCCGTGTACCGTGATTCCGGCGGCGAACTCCTCGTCCGAAGGTCCGCCGAAAATATCCAGGCATAAGTTGTGCCCCATGATGCCTGCCAGCAGCTTGCCCTCGACGCCCGCGCCATATTCGGCGTGTACATCGGGGCCGTAGGCCGAAGGCTCGATGGAACGCCAGGGGGGCGTCCACAGCGGGTTGATGCCGGTTTCCTTATCGAGAATTTCCGCGATATGCCCGCCTTCCTGAAGCACGGTCACACGCAGGAACTGGTTCTCGATTGCCGCCGCGCGGCGGCCGCGATAGATGGTCACTGAATCATCTTAAACCACTGCTCAGTTTTGCACGGCGATGACCAGGTTCTGCGGTCCGGCGACTCCTCCCAGCGTGAACGTGAGCGGTACGGTATCACTGGCGGGGACATTCGGCACCACTACGTTGAATTGATACAGGCCCACATAGCCCGGCGCGAAGCCCTTGTAAGTCACATTGGCGGGAACGCCCCCGAACGAGACCTGTAAGTCCGACTGAAGCGAGTTAGTCTGCTGCGCGATCTGGCCCGCGGGAGTATCCGGCGTCACCGTCCCAAAGCCGATCCCGTATAAGGTGATGTTGTCGCCCGGTCTGGCTCGCGCGGTAACTACGCCGGCCACGTTAACCGGAAGCACGTACGTCAGCGTGCCCGAGAACAGCGCCACCACATTCTGCAGCCCTTTCAGAATGAAGGCCGGCGGAGCAAGCAGTCCCGGCTCCTGGGCTTTCACGGTCACGGTGTAAGCGGCGCTCGATCCGCCAGCCGTCGTGACCACGAGCGGTTGCGGCCCGGCGGCAACACCGGATGGCACCTGGACATTGACTTGCCCAGGGCTGACGAAATCGACGAAGGCGGCCTTTCCCGCCACCGTCACCGTGGTTCCACCCAGAGCCGACGGCGCCTGGTTCCCATTGAAATCCGCGCCGGCCCACGTCTGCGAGGGCGTGGTTGCGAGATTCACACCATAGATCTCAATCCAGGTGGCGGGAGCGATGATGGGGAATGCTCCGTAGTTGCCCGCGCTGATCACACCGGACGGCGAGACGAAGGGAGTGGGATCGAAGGTGCCGACAATCGGTCCGCTAATCGTAGCATTCTGTGTTTGCCCAACCGGCCCGACGTTACAAGTGCCTACCCCGGTGCAAGTCGCGCCGGAGAAGAGAAAGCCGAAGTTGGCAAAGCTGTAGAAGGATACCGTAGGGCCGCTATTCTCTACCAGGGTGATCTTGAAGGAATAGGTGCTCAGGGCTTGAGCGAAAAACTGATCGCTGCCGGGGTTGGTAACGGCAATCAATGGAAATGCGCCGGTGCCCGGATAACTGACGACAAAACTGTACGTACCGCCCCCGGCAAAGCCGGTGAACGATCCCGACAAGGTGCAATTGGTGTTCGTCCCGTCAAAGGCACAAGTGCCCCAGCTCATCTTGCTCTGGCCCTGGCCGGAGGCGTTGGGACCGATGCCGGTGAGAGAGAAGGTCTGCTTGCTCACCCCCAACGTGGCCACGGTCGCCGATGCCTGCTGCTGCGACGCAGCCGCCAGAAACAATAGTAATACCGGGACGCTCCCCACCTTCATTGATACACTTCCTCCTGATCCATGCGCACGCGCAGGAGGTTTCATTATGCGGCAC
The DNA here is from genome assembly GCA_963792055.1 of uncultured Solibacteraceae bacterium. Taxonomy (GTDB): domain Bacteria; phylum Acidobacteriota; class Terriglobia; order Bryobacterales; family Bryobacteraceae; genus Solibacter. The sequence goes on from CAWBUV010000007.1 coordinate 88,596, forward strand.
AAAGAGGAGGCCGCGGTACAAAGCCGGGGAATAGGAGTACTAGAACGGTGAGGTGGGCTTGATCCAGAGATTACGAAAGCTAACCTTGCCGGTGCCTTCAATCTGAATCCCGATCAGACCGTTCTTACGGAACTTGGTGGGGTCGTCGTCAATGAAGACCGACATCACGTGCCCGTTGAGGATGTGAATCATCTCGTTGCCGCGCGCGATGATATGGATCTGGTTCCAGTCGTTGATCTTGACGTAACCGCCTAGTTCGTCCTTGTCGCCCAGCATGGCGAGCAGGCGCGGCTTCTTGCCCTCTTCCGCCCGCACCATCTGACCCCTCCAGGCAACGATGCCGCGCGTGGTACCGCCTTCGTAGTATTGGCCGCTGTAGCGATTGGTGCCGTCGAAATCGGACTGCGGCCCGCCAAGATTCCACTTCGCTTCGGCAGCCTGATTCGGTGTGCCACGCGGCTGTCCGCTGGGACACGGCCCGCTGGGCCCGCGGCCGCCGCGTCCGCCAAACTGTCCCGGCGCACCACCCGCGCCTCCCGCTCCACCGCGACCCTCTCCCGGCGCACGCGGAGGCTGTATGAAGCTGCGATACTGTATCCCGCTGTTGACGCCCGCGCCTTCGCCGCGCAGTTCGGCCTTCAGTTCGAAGTCCGCCGGTTGCCCGCCCTGCCAGATCAGGTAGACCGTTCCGGTGGGTTTCTCGCACGTCGATTCCACCGTGATCGCGCCATTCTCCACGTGCCAGAGATCCATATTGCCGTCCCAGCCTTTCAGGCTGACGCCGTCGAACATCGAAGTCCAGCCGGTGGTGTCCGCAAAATCGATCGGCTCCGGCTGAGTGAAGCCGAAACCTCGCCCGCCGCGGCCAGGGCCACCGGCCGCCGGCGGCGCCTGCTGAGCAACTGCACAGGCACACACCACCAAGACAACTCCCGCAACCATACTGGATGACTTCATGTCCGCTCCCTTCAAAACACCAGGCGGTCTTTCCTGGCTTCGATCTTCGCCACATCGACGCCTGGAACCTTCTTCAGGTCTTCGATCGATTTGAAGTCGCCGTTCTTGTTCCGGTACTGGATGATCGCCGCTGCCTGCGAGCGCGGCAGCGAGAGGCCGCTTTCCAATTCGATAGCTCGCGCCTCGTTCACCTTGATCTTGGGAACTTCCTCGCCGGGTATGTCTTCGAGAGGTAGTCCAAGATGGCGTCGAACTCCGCCGGGGTGCCTTTCGCACCGAGCGCAATCATCTTGTCCATGGTGGCACGCCATCCCGCGCGGTCCTGACGCGGGGCGATGGATCGCTCGTATTCATGGCACTGCACGCAAATGCGTTGGGCTTCGGCCTTACCCGGAACGTCCTGCGCCCGCGCCCCGGCGACGCGATCAGGGCTGCGACTGTCAGAAGCCATGAAGGATTGAGCGGGGAGAATCGCGGCATCATCCCACGCTCCCTCACGGTCGCGACTCTGATCGGGGCCGCAATCGTCAGGGAGCGCAGGCAACGGCCTCGAAGCGGCATTGCATCTTTTTCTTGCGCCATATCTCAGTGCTCGATCGGGAAGCCGAACGAATACAGCGTTCCATCGTGCGTCCCCAAATAAATCTGGCCCGCGCCGCCCGAGAGCCCGCCGCCGTGCATGAAGGACGTGATCGTTTTCCCGCTGTTCCACAGTTCCTTGCCGTTGGCGCCATCCAGCGCGTAAACCACGGCGGGAACCGAAGCCTTCGCGCGCTGCGCCGCCGTCAACTTGCTATCTTTACCGCGCGCCTCTCCGCTGGACACCGCAAACACCACACCGTTGATCACCAACGGCGTCAGGGGAGAAACCAGATCGCGCGACGACCAGCCCGGCTCCAGTGCCAATCCGCCACTCTGCTCCGCTACCTTCCACGCCACCACGGCGCCGTTGGTCACGGCCCCATTTGATGCCGAAAGACGTGGCGTCGGGCGACAGGGTCCCCGCCGTCGGTGCGAGAATCCAGCGCGTGCCGCTAGCGTCCGACCAGGTGGCAAGGCGCGCCAGGAGTGAAATCGGAGGCGCTGGAATACGGTGCGCTCTTGACTGCGGCGCCGCCCATCGCAGCACCGTCGACCAAGTGAATGCGGCCGTCCTTCGTTGTGGCGGCGAGCATCGTTTTGTCCTTGAACTGGAAGGTCACCGGAGTCGACGTGAACTCCTGTCCTGCCCGATACACGTCTTTCACCTTCAGCGTCTTCGGCTCGAGCGATACCAGGTCGCCGCCGGTGGTGGCAACGTACAGGGTGCCGTCGCCGCCGAATACCGGACCGGCCGACCCGGCCACTTCGCCGCTGGTCGGTTTCCAACTGGTCACCGCCTTGGAAGCGATATCCAGCGCCCAAATGCCGTTGGGAACGCCGCCGCAGCCGCCGACCGTGGCAACATACGCCACGTTATCGACAATGATCAAGCCTTGCGCGTTTGCATTCTGACCGGCAAAAAGCGGTATTGCGGGGCTCGGCTCATCGCCGTTGGAAACGAAATTAGCGTGGAACATGCCGTCGCTCGAGAGCGAGTTGACCACTACCGGATTGCGCTGCGCGCGTCCGCCACCGCCGCCCCCGAATCCGCCGCCCCTGCCGGGGTTGGGGCCCGCCGCGGCAGCAGCCGCAGCCCGAGCTTCCAATTCCGCAACCGTGACGCCGCCTTTACCCGGCTCGCCGACTCCGCTCTTGGCGCCTGTCGCACGCCCGCCGCCGCGTCCGCCCTGCATCGGGGCAGCAAAGGCAGCGCTCAGCGCATGCGTCGCGCCCGTCGTCATACCGCCGGGACAGGTCAAGGAAGCATCCGAGGGCGCTCTTCCGCCGAAATTCTTCTGCCAGTCGATCCGCGCCAGATCCGTATCCACTGCGTAGATGTTGTCTCCGCTACCCGTCACAAATCCGAACGAGCGGAAGCCGTGAATTCCGATGTGGCGATCCATCAGCGTCGGCGGCATCAGGGCGTTTAACTGCCTGGCCTCGTTGGGCAACTTCATTTTCCAGAACAAGGCGAAGCCGGGCTTCGACAGGCTGGCTACCGAAATCTTGGGGTCCGCCGGCACCGAGGATGCGCGATGGGCATCGCCGCCGACGGTTCCCCACTCCGGAGTGCCTCGCCCGAATTGGGCATGAGCCAAGCCCAGGCAGAGGTATGCACAGGCAAAAGAAGCTGTCAGTTTCGTACGCATCACGTGGAATCCTTTCCAGATCATTTCTTAAGCGCCTCTGCGATCGCTTTCTCCGCAAGCGGAGCCATCACGCCATATCCGGCGTCGTTGGGAAGGAGACCGTCGTTGGTCAGCTCCTTCCTGAAATTCCGGCCGTCGGCCAGCGCGGCATAGTAATTGAGAAACACTGCTCCGCGGCTGGCCGCGAAATCCCTGAGCCAGCCGTTCAGGCTGATAATCTTTCCCTGCGGGCGCAGCCCCGTCTGCTTGGTGTAGCAGTCGCAGACCGGAGTTACCGATGCAAGCACCACGCGAATACCGTTCGCCTTGGCGATGTCCATCATCGACATGAAATTGTCCGCCATCACACCTTCCGTCGATACCAGCAGATCGTTCATACCCGCCTGGATCACCACCACCTTGGGCTTCAGCGCCACCACGTCCTGATGAAAGCGCACCAGCATCTGCGCGGTGGTCTGGCCGCCGATTCCGCGATTCAGGAAAGGCTTTCCCGGGAAGAAGCCGGCCGGACTCTTCGCCCCAAAGCTCCGTCACCTGATCGCCGAGGAAGACCACGCGATCTTCACTCCGCTTTGGGCGGCGCGAATTCCGCGTTCTCGCTCCCATAGCGGATCAGGCCTGCCCAATCCTTCGGTCTGCCAGATCGGTGCCTGCACCACAGCAGAGCCGCAATCGAACCCGCCGCAAACGGATCCCTAGAACCTTCATGGCCGGCTACTTCTTGATTCCGAAGCTGTACAGGGTGCCGTCAAACGTGTTGATGTAGACCCGGCCGTTGGCTACAGAGAGCCCGCTCCAGTGATTCCAGGAAGTGATCTGGTCCCCGCTGGACCAAAGTTCTTTTCCGGTCTGCGCATCCAGCGCGTAAAGCGTTGCGTGCGTCGAACCCGGAATGCGCCGTTCGGCGGTATTGTCCAGACCCACGTCGGGCACTGGACTGGTCGGTATCCTCTCCGCTGCCGTAGGCGAAGATCACGCCGTTGGCGATCACCGGCGGCTCCGCGTGGTTCATGTCGCGCGAGATCCAGGCCGGGGTCAACTGCAGCTTGCCGCCCTTCTCTTCCACCTTGAATGCCACGATGGCGCCGTAAGTCACCTTGCCGTTTTCGATCGGCGCCTTGAAGGCCGAATGCTTCGGTCCCCAGGTCGGCGTCAGCACCCAGCGCGTGCCCTTGGAATCTTCCCAGCTCGCCATCGACCCCCAGATTCCCGCCGACGAATAGTTGACTTCTTCGTTGCAGATGCAGGGGCGTGCGATAGAGCGGCGTGCGATGGTCGTCGCCGCCGATGGAACTCGTGTCCATCAGGTACACGCGGCATTCCTTGCCCGCGTCCACCATCAGTTCCTTGCCCTTGTAGTTGAAGATGGCCGGCGTCACCTGCATATCCAGATCGCGCTTCACCAGCCACTCCGCGTTGGACGGACCGTAATAGTCTTCCAGCAGCAGCGCCTTCGTCTTCGGATCGGGCTTCAAGCCGACGATGCCGTTGCCGTAGATGCCGTTCTCCGGATCCCACTTGCCGTCGCCGGTGCCGGTGTACATCGTGCCGTTGGCGCTGATCGCGGGACCGGTGCGTCCCCACATTCCGCCGCCCGCCGGACCCCACGTGCCCACTTTCTTCGTCGCCAGGTCATACACATACGCCACGTTCGGGTTGCCGCCGCAGCCCTGCGCGGTGTGCGTGTAGATCATGTTGTTGAACAGATTCAGTGCGTATGGCTTGCCGTTGGGAGGCATGAACTTCGAGGGCGACGCGATCTCCTCGCCGTCCGCCAGGTTCAACTGATGCAGCATGCCGTCCCAGGAGCGGCGTAAAGCGTGTACTTGCCCGGAGTGCTCGGTCGGACCGATGACGGGCGTTGCGGTAATGCCGCCCGGACACAGAATGCCGCCGCCCCGGCCGCCGTTCGCCGGAGGAGTCCACGTACTCGTGAAATGCTTCTTCCAAAGCGTTTGGCCGGTCTCGGCATCGATCGCAAAGAGGTTGTCGGAGACGCCGGTCTCGAGCACGATCTCTTTGGGACCCGCCGGAGTGTTCACGCGTCCCGCGATCAGCACCGGCAGCAGCGAGTGCATCTGGCGGGTTCGTTGTCCAGCTTGGTCTTCCACAGACAGCTTCATGCCCTTGACGGTGTCCGTACTGAGGATCTTCTCGTCTTTCTGCCAGGCGGTGCGCTGGACGTTGCCGCCGTCAGTCAGCCAGTCGGCTCCCCAACTCAATACACATCCCGCCGCCAGAGCAACGACAACCGGTGATTTTCGCATTCCCATTCCTTATACCAATACCAGAAATTCCCTAACGGCCGCGGCCCGGCCTCCAATCCGAGCCGCGACCGTCAGGGAGCGATTTAAAACTTGAAGCGCACCGACAGCACCGCGCGCCGCGGATCGATCTGCGCTGTCGTGATGGTGCCGAAGTTCGCCGTCGTCTGTGCGCCCGAGGTGAAGTTGTAGGTCGAGCGAGGTGTTCGGGTTGCTCGGGTTAAAGTGATTGAGCGTATTGAACGTCTCCACGCGCAGTTCCAGAGTCTTGCCTTCCGCGATCCGTGTGACCTTGGCCAGCGAGAGATCGAGGTTCCAGAGCCACGGACCGTAGAACAGCGTCGGCGGCGTGTTGCCGATGCCCAGCGAGTTCGCGGCCGGAAGCGTGAAGTTGGCGGTGTTCAGCGGAACCTGCAGCCGCGGATCTTCCGTCTTCGAAGGCAGTGAGCCGTCCGTCGTGAAGATGTTGCTCCCCATCTGGCAGCGGAACGGCAGATAGGCGGTCGGCGTGCCGGTCCAGAACTGCGACGGCTGTCCGGTGGCGGAGCAGCCCACTGAGTAAGGGGTGCCCGCGTAGATCGCGCCGTTGCCGTTGATGTGCCAGCCGTCCAGTACGGCCTTGGTGACTGCGTTGCTCCACATCTTGCTGGCCTGCGGCAGGTCATAACCGAAGTTGAAGTTGACCGCGTGGCGGCGGTTGGTCACGTTCTTGGTCAATGCAGCATTCACAAACTGAAGAAGCGCGGTCTGGCTGGCATTGTTGTAAACGATGGTCCGGGAGAACGTGTAGTTCAGGTTCCACTGGAGTCTTCCCACGCGCCGGTTCAACTGCATCTGGAGCGAGTTGTAGTTGTTGGTGTAGCTATTGGTGAAGTCGATGATATTGCCGATTCCCGCGTAGCCCGTCATGGCGCGGATCAGGTTGGTGGAATAGAAGCCGGGGTTGGCCGGGTTAGTAGTGGGGTCGACGAACTTCGGATTCGGGCAGCCTCCCTGCACGGGGTTGGCGCAGCCGCCGGAGTCCAGGTGGTGAGCGGCGCCACGGCGTTGCCGTCGTACATCTGGCCGTAACCGTTGCGCAGCGCGTTACCCACATAGGAAATGTCGGCGATCAGGCCGCGGGTCAACTCACGCTGGATGCCAAAGCTCCAGTTGTAGGTGGCCTGCGGAATTTCGTTCGGGCTGCCGCCAATCAGGTTCTGCGGAGTGAAGACTGCCTGCGAGCCGGCCAGACCCTGGAAGTTGGTGTAGACAATCGTGGGAGCCAGGAAAGTCGGCGGCACCATCATCGGACCCTGGCCGGCGGACTGCGCGCCGATGTAATCCACCGTCCAGTTGCGGCCCGTGGTGATACCGAAGCCGCCGCGCATGGCGGTCTTACCGTCTCCGAATACGTCCCACGCAAAACCGACGCGCGGGGAGACCTGGATGGGCGCAACGTTAAAGAAGTGAGTCTGGTAGTACTTGATTCCCGAATACGGAAGGCTGCCCGCGGCATACGAAGTGGTGTCGAAGGTACCTTGCCGCACGTAAGGGAACACCGCGCCGGTCTTCGGATTGATGGCGATCTTGCTCGCCGTCGGGCAAGTAGTGGTGGTCACCGCGACGGAGCAGCCCGGATAAAGCAGTTGGCCGACCTTATTGGGATCGTACGAGGCGCTGTCGAACAGGCCCAGGTTGGCGCCCTTGGAGTTCAGGTCGCCTACGCGATAGAAGCGCAGGCCGTAATCGAACGTCAGGCGGCGGCTGGCCTTAAAAGTGTCCTGCACGTACCACTCGGTCTGCGTGTAGTGTGCGTGGTTCACCAGCTTCGTGTTGTCGTCGCCATAAGCGAACATGCTGCCCATGATGGCGTTCGCGTATGGATAGTTGGTGTCCAGCGGATTTGCGCGGTCGCTTCCGAAGTAGTAGGTTCCGGCGGCATTGTAGACCGAGTACACGCTCACGTTGCGGGCCATCTTCTCGATGTAGATCCCGCCTTTGAAGGTGTGCGAGCCCTTCACCCAGGTCAGATTGTCCTGGATGGTCTGCAACTGGTCGGTGCCGGTGAAAGGCCAGCGGCTGTCCAGGCTGAAAGTGGGGGCGCCGGTAATGCCTTGGCCGGAGGACTGCGCGCTGAAGCCGGAGGGCAAGCCGAAGTTGACCGCCGGCAGCAGGTTCAAATAGTTGCTGCCCTGGTTGATGCGCGGCAGGGTAAGGGCGTTGCCGTTCGCGTCCTTGAGCGGCAGCAGGCTCTGCGAATAGGTCTTGACGCCGCCCGTATAGACATCGCCGCTGGTGTCGGTAAGCGGATTGACGCCCTGCAGACCGCGGTTGATGCCCCAGCTAAATTCATTAATCAGGGTCGGGCTGATGGTGTAGATGGCCGTGCCCAGAGCGCCCGCCGATTGCACGTGATAGCTGGCCGGGAACTGTCCCCAGGCGCCGCCCGGGGGGCCTACCGTCACGTTATAACCGTTCACCGCCTGATAGTCCTGCAGCAGGCGCACAAAGGTCTGCAATTTCGGCGAGATGTTGTAGTCCAGGCGGAGGATCTTGTCGTCCAGCGGCCGCATCTGCGGCAGGACGGCGCGGAAGTTATACCCGCGGTTGCCGGTCGGGTCCAGCGCCAGGCCCGCCGGAGCCGGCATCGGGAAGAGATTCAGCATCGCCTGCCCCTGCGGGCTGATCCGGTTGGCGGGAATAATATTTCCCGGGAAAGGCGTCTGCGTGTTGGGATCGAAGATGGGAACCTGAACGCCGGTCGTGGTTACGGTCTTCGAGAAATCGCCGGCCCGCTCCAACGCCGTAGGCATGGTGTAGGTGGCGTTGTTGACGGTGCTGTTGAACAACTTGTCGTACGAGAAGAAGAAGAAGAGCTTTTGCCGCGCCTTATTGAACCGCGTGCCCGGAATAATCAGCGGACCGCCGATGGTGCCGCCGGGATTCTGATAACGGTAGCGCGGCCTCGGCACGTTGGTCTTGTTGTTGAAGAAAGTGTTGGCGTTCAAACTCTCGTGGCGGTAGTACTAGTAGGCGCTTCCGTGGAACTGGGGCGTGCCGTTTTTGGTGCTCATGCGTCAACTGGCCGGCCGTGCGCCCGCCGTACTCCGCCGTGTAGTTGGAGACCAGCAGTTTGACTTCGCCGATGGCATCCATCGAGGGGTTAATGTAGCCGGTATTGAGGTTGCCGGAGTCCTGGCTGGCCGCGCCGTCCATGTTGAGAATGATCTGGCCCTGTTGCCCGCCGTTGACTCCCGGAATGCCGCCGCCGCCCCATCCGCGGTAATCGTTCGAGTTTACCGACTGCACGCCCGGCAGGGTCATGATGAGGCTGACCGGATTGCGGCCGCGCGTCGGCGTATCCATGATCTGCTGCAGGCCGATCGAAATCGAGCGGTCCGAACTGTCCGTTGCCACGTGTACGGTCTGACCCTGCACCTCCACCGTGCTGGTTACATCGCCCACTGCAAGGTGAATCTCGTGCATGTCGACGCGTTCCTGCGCCGCCACCGTGATGCTTTTCTGGTCGTAGCCCTTGAATCCGGCCTGTGCGACATGCAGGCTATAGGAGCCCGGGACCAGGCTGGTAAAAATGAATGAACCGTTCGACTCGGTGACAAACTTTCGCACTTGCTGAGAGAGATCGTGGGTCAACTGGACCGTCGCGCCCGGTACGGTTGCACCCGCAGGATCCACTACGGTTCCCGAAATTTGGCCAGTAACGCTCTGGCCGTAAACTGCGGGCAGCGCTGCCAGCAGACAGATTAACACCGTTGCGAGACAACCAAGTCGCTTCATGTACTCCCCCCAAATGTGTATTGGTTTGGTTGAGCCATCCGGAAGAACTCCGGCGGCCGTTACGTGAATTACCGGACCCTGTAGAGACAATGCAGGCAGTGCAGCCGAACCTGTTACCCAGTTTGGCGACATCGCGGTCGCTTGCATCCCTGCCCCCTTGAAACGTATCAAAGCCGTGGTAGTGGGACAAGCATATAACTGCCCGTCCGCCGTGTCAAGCGGATAAAACATCAATTGTTATTCTTGCCTTGACACGCAATTCCAGAAGCTAGTACGCTACAAGCACTCCTTCGGCTTGTGCCGTTAAAGCGGCCGCCAAACCGCGATCGAGCATATCGTCATACACAGGAGTTGGGAAACCAACATGACCCCTCAGGTTGCAACCGCAAATCTTCATTCGGGTTCCGTCATCAATCCGTCGTCTGCCTCCGGCTACATTCGCGAAGCCCTGTCCGCCGGAGAAGGAATTGTCCGCCTCGCGCCCTGCTGGGTGCCGCGCTCCTTCCTGATGCCCGGCGGGCGCCTGAAACTCGATCCGCGCGATCTGTACATTCTCGGCGGACATCGCGGCGGTATCGACGAACGCTGGTTCGCCTCCACCACAAAAGCCGCCAACGGTCCTCTGACCGCGCCAGACGAGGGCCTGGCTTACATCGAGTTTCACGGACAGAAGCTCCTCCTCAAAGACGCCATCGAACGCGATGGCGATCTCTTCCTGGGCGCCGAGGTGATGCGCCAGCACGGAGGCTGGAACCTTCTCTGCAAGTTCTTCGACAATCTCGGTCCGATTCCGCATCACCTCCATCAGACCGACGAATTCGCTGCACGCGTGGGACAGAAGGGTAAGCCCGAGGCCTACTACTTCCCGCCGCAGTACAATTTCAAGGACAACCACTTCCCCTACACGTTCATGGGCCTCGAGCCCGGCACCACCCGCGATGATCTACGCCGCTGCCTGGAACGCTGGAACGAAGGCGACAACGGCATTCTCTACCTCTCCAAGGCGTACCGTCTGCAACCGGGAACCGGCTGGCAGATCGACCCTGGTATTCTGCACGCTCCCGGTTCTCTGGTCACCTACGAACCGCAGGTCAATTCCGACGTGTTCGCCATGTATCAATCCCTGGTGGAAGGGCGCACCGTGCCGTGGGACCTCCTCGTCAAAGACGTCCCGCCCGAGCATCATCACGATCTCGACTACCTGCTCGACATGCTGGATTGGGACGCCAATACCGATCCGGAATTCTACAAGCACCGCCACTTCGAACCGGCTCCCGTCGCTCCGCTCGCTGCCATGGCCGATGCCGGATACTGCGAAAAGTGGATCGTGTATTCGACGCCGCACTACTCCGCCAAAGAACTCACCGTCTTCCCCGGCCGCTCCGTCACCATCCGGGATGCCGCCGCCTACGGCCTGATCCTCACCCAAGGTTACGGCTCGATAGGCAAGCACGAAGTCGAGACGCCCTCACTCATTCGTTACGGCCAGATGACCAGCGACGAGTTGTTCATCACCGCCGATGCCGCCGCTAACGGCGTGGTGCTAACGAATAAGAGCGCCACGGAAAACCTGGTTCTTCTCAAACACTTCGGACCAGGTAATCCGGACGCTCCGTCTGCCCGCGTGCAGTGAGAGCAGCAGGCCGGCTTACTGTTCCAGCTCGAACGTCACTTCAATATTCGTGACGATCTCTACGGGTTGCCCATTGAGCAGCGTCGGCTGATACCGCCACTGGCGCACCGCATCCAGTGCCGCCTGCGCCAGCCCCGGATTGACCGTCGTATTGAGGACCACCGGATTGAGCGTCTCGCCCGTCGTGGAAATGACCGCGCGCAACATTACTGTGCCCGCGATGCCTTGCTGTTTGAGGTTCGCCGGATAGACCGGATCGACCTTACTGAGAAGCTTGGCCGGTTGCACATTGCCGCCGACTGGGATCCGCTGCGGCGCTCGTGCGGGAGCGGCGGCCGGAGCGGCCTGTGCCAGGCTTCCCGTGGCTGGCTTGGCGCCGCGGACCTTCACTGTTTCCGAAACCTGCCCAACTTCCAAGGTGACTACCGACTCGACACGGCGCCCGGCCTCCACACGTACTTCCGTCTTGCCCACGGCGAATCCTCTCGCCCTTACCTCGATGGAGTAACGTCCCGCTGGAATGTTAGAGAATCCAAACTCGCCGGCGGCATTCGCCGTCGCCGTCTCTTCGTTCGTGCCGTCCAGATTCTTGATGCGTATTCCGCTGTTGGGAACGCGCGCTTTGCTGATATCCTGAACCACTCCCGCGAGCCCGCCGCTTCCGGCCTGCGCGTGTAGCGTCACCAGCGCCACAGGCAGCAACAGCGCGCAAGCCAGTGCCGCGACGACGGCGGACAAGCGGCCGCTCACCGGCCCGCGATTCCTCCCGCGGTCCAGCACCGCACGGACGCGTTCTTCGAGATCGCCGGTCTCGGCCATCGCAGGAGCATCCGCCAGACTGCGGCGCTGCACCATCACGCGCGCTACTTCCAGCAGATGACCGGCGTAGTCGGGCGCGGACACGCCTCCCGAAAGTACGGCATCGTCGCAGGCGCCCTCGCGCTCTTTGCGGAGTTGCCGCGCGGCCAGCCAGACCAGCGGATGGAACCAGTACAGGCAGCAGGCGGCCTGCGCGATCACCTGCGCCAGAAGATCGCATCGACGCACGTGCACCAGCTCGTGCAACATGACTGCGTGCAGGCGTGCCGCCGGCCAGTGCCGGGCCGCTTCGGGCAGCAATACGACCGGACGCTGTGTGCCCCACGTCATGGGCACTGAGACTGCGGGGCTTTCGAGAGCGCGCACCTTGCGGCCGATCCCGAGAGTCCGCCGCAAGTCGTCCACCAGCGCTTCGGCATGCATCGCCGGCCGCGCCCGCCGAACCATCCGGCCCGTACGCACGGCGCCTGCCGCAAATCGTGCCGCCACAATCGATAATCCGCAAAGGTAAGCGAAAAGCCAATTCGCGCTGCGATCAGCCACTTCGGGCCCGTCAGGGAGGGCTCGTTCGCCAACCTCGCGCACTTCCCCCGACAGCGGCGCGGGCTTCTCCCGACACTGCACGCGTCTCCCCCGGCCATGCGCCAATCGAAATCCTGGGCCCCCACCGTAGTGCGCCCGGCAGAGCCAGCAGTGCCACAAACGCCACCGTCCAGATCAAGTGTCTTACCGCGGCGGATGCACGCCCGAACGCGTACGACGCCGCAAAGCCAACCGCCAGCACCAGCGTGCCCCGCACCACAAAATCCGCCCACGTCATTGTTCGTCTCCTTGCTTTCTCGCTGTTTCGATCATTTCGGAAATGCGGTCCAGATCCTTTGTGCCGAGATTCGACGCCGAAAGATCCAGTAGCGCCGCCACCGTATCCTCCACGCTGCCGGCAAAGAACGTGGACACCATGTGCCGGAGCGCCGACTTTCGCGCCATATCACGCGCCATCGTCGGCACGTACACGTAGCGCAGTGCCTCTTCTTCGTGACGCACGTGGCCCTTCTCTTCCAGCACGCGCAGTTTGGCGCGCACCGCCGAGTAGGTGGGCGCATCCGGTAGCGCCTGATGGATCTCCGCTCCCGTCGCGCGTCCACGCTGGTAGAGAATGTCCATGATTTGCCGTTCCCGCCGGCTCAAATTGCGATGTCCGTCTTTCCGCATAGGTTGCATGCTGCAAAAGAAGCAGCATGGTGCAAAAATAGCACTGAGCCCGGCGCCTGTCAAGGGGGAATACAATGAAGTTTGAAGACTCCAACCTCTGCCCGCCGCTTCGCGTTGTACGCATGGAGCGTGTTAGCGTTCAACATCGCTGTGGTCCTGTGGGGCGCCTTCGTACGCGCGACAGGCGCCGGTGCGGGGTGCGGCAAGCACTGGCCGCTGTGCAACGGGGAAATGCTGCCCCGCTCGCCAGGCTTGAATACCATCATCGAGTTCACCCACCGGGTGACCAGCGGAATCGATGTGGCGCTGGTCGCTCTGTTGGTGGTTTTGGCCTTCCGGACTTTTCCACCGCGTCACGCAGTGCGACTGGGAGCAGTGTTTTCGGCCGTCTTTTTGTTTACCGAGGCGCTCCTCGGCGCTGCCCTGGTGCTGCTGGAGCACGTGGCGGGAAATCAGTCGTCGGCGCGGGCCTACTCGCTCTCCGCCCATCTTCTGAATACCCTAACCCTGCTGGCATGCCTGACGTTGACCGCCTGGTGGGCGACAGACCGTGCGCCGTCCCGAATCGGCGGACGCCCTGCGTGGATGGCCGCAATCAGTCTCGCCATCGTGATGATTCTGGGCGTCAGCGGGGCCATCGCCGCATTGGGCGACACGCTCTTCCCTTCCCGCTCGCTGGCCGAGGGCCTGGCGCGCGATTTCGATCCGGCCGCCAGTATCTTCGTCCGCCTGCGCATCTTGCACCCGGTGATTGCCGCGCTCGCCGCGGCGTGGCTGATCTTCTATTCCGTGACCACGGCGGGAGAGCGGCCGCAGCTCCGCTCCCGCGCCTGGATGCTTTTCGGGATCGTCGCCATACAGATCGCGGCCGGCATCCTTAATCTGCTGCTGAGCGCGCCTGTGTGGATGCAGATGGTCCACTTGTTCCTGGCCGACGCCTTATGGATCTCGCTGGTACTTTTATGCGCGGGAACCCTGGAGCCGGAGGGAGTTTTGGCCGATAAGTCCTTGTGATCTGGTTTTTTTGGATACTGTTCTCCGCTGCCGCCTTGGCCCAGACGGCGGCGCAGCCGCCCGCCGCCGACAAACCTCCGCCCCCGCCGAAACCGATTGAGACATTCCAGTCCGCCATGGAGAAACAGCGCGCCGCCATCGCGATTCAACGCGAAGCGGTGCGCAAACAGGCCGAGATGGCCGCCCAGTGGCAGGCGGCGCTGCCCGCAATCGACACCCCCGCCGCCGATTGCGACGCCGTACCCCTTCCGGAACTCACTCCCCTGATCGAAGGCGCGGCGAAGCGGCACCAGGTGGAATCCAAGCTGCTTCTCGGTGTGATCGAGCGGGAGTCCGCATTCCACGCCTGCGCCGTTTCCGCCAAAGGAGCAATGGGACTGATGCAGTTGATGCCGGCAACCGTCGAACAGTTCAACGTGGCCGACGTCTTCGACCCGGCCCAGAATATCGAGGCCGGCGCGACGTTTCTCCGGCAACTCATGGACAAATACAAAGGCGATCTCAAGCTGGCTCTGGCGGCATACAACGCGGGGGCGGGCGCCGTCGACAAGTCCGGCGGGATCCCCGATATTCCGGAGACCCGCGACTATGTCGAAGCCATCCTGAAAAAGGCCCGTTGATTCCCCGGCGCTATCCGCCGACGCCCGCAACCGCGCATCCGGCCGGCCCTGCGCTGCCTCCCGCCTGGAAGGTCGCCGTCTTTCCGGTCGATGTATCGGTGATCGTCAACGTCCCGACAGCCGTGCCCACTGTCAACGTCAGCGTTCCGGTCGTCGCGCTCGTGATCGTCGCCGTTCCGAGAATTGCACCCGTGCCGCCCGTGACGTTAAACAGTCCAACCCCGGAGGCCCACGCCGTGCCTGTCCCAGTGACGGTCAGCGTCTGTACGGAGTTGAGATTTCCGCTGGTCGGTGAAATGCTAAATGACGCGGGAGCCACGGTGGGCGCGGACTCGCCACTCACCACATAGAAGCTGCCGGGTGCGTTCTGATTGTGATACAGCGCTTCGACCCACGCGGCCGTTTGCACCGCGTTGTACGTCTGGATCTCGTCCATTTCCCCGCCCCAGAAGCCCGCCGGCAGCCCGGTATCGTAGTCACCGGATGCACCCAGCCAAAGATTCCCAAAGGTAATTGCCGCCGTCGTGGTGCCGCCTCCGGCCGGAGCGCCATTCACATAGTACGCGTAAGCGCCCGAAGACGCGTTATACGTCAGGCACAGGTGTGAGTAGCCTCCGAGTGCGATCGCCGCGGTGCTGTTGCCGATGCTTGCCACGTTTTGCTTATTCAGGCGGATATTCCCCGTCGTGATCTGCTGGTCGGATTCCAACCCGTTCATTTGTATCGAACTGCCGAATATCGAATGGTACTTCCCGAAGGACGGTTGATTGAGCCACCCGCAAAACGTCATCGGTGTGCCGCTCATCGCGGCAGCTCCCAGATCGAGGTAAGAACTTGCGGCCGCAAAGCTCGCGCCGCCGCCGATCTTGCCGGCGGCCGCCGCCACCGAGTGATTCGTGCTGCCGTTCAGCCCCGTGCTATCGGTGCTCGCAAAACTTGACGCCGTGCCAAAATGCCAGACCCCCCGGACAGCCGCGTTCCATGCGCCGGCATCGTTCCCTTGATAGGTAGTAACCGCCGCGTTGCCGTAGCACATATAGATCGAGGCGCCCGTAGCAACGGAGGGCACCTCGACCCAGAACTCGGCATTGCCGCTGCTCGCGGAATAGCTGGAGCCGGCCCCGCCATGACCCACCAGTTCGAACGGCAACAGCGCACCGCCGGCATCCACAAAAATAATGTCATAGCCGCTACTGCTGGTAACGCGCCCGCCATTCGCGGCTGTCTTCAGATTGTTCGGATCCGCCTGTCCGCTTGTGGGGTTCGACACCAGCATCGAGAAATTCGTCAGCGTGCCGGTAACCTGTCCCCCATTCACCGTAATCGACCGCTGCGCCGCATACGAGGATGGGCACTGCCCCCATGACGTAGCCGCAGACGCCAGGAGTGCCAGGACAACGTGCCGCATGTTACCTTCCCTCCCAAATCTGTACATTGCCGGATAACCACGTAATCGCTGAAGGCGCGCTCAACGTGAAACACAAGACCGTATTCGGTGGCATCGTCGCACTGCCCGTAATATTGGTATACGACCATCCCGTCAGCGTCGAATCTTGTTTAGCGGCCGCGTTCACCAGATTTTCGCCGCCGTTGCTGATGTCCGCGGCCGAGGTCGGCCCCGTATAAGATCCCATCGCAATTGCCTTCACCGTCAACCTGGCCGATCCGCTCTGATCCGCCAGCATCGAGAACCGGTTGATGATTCCGCCAAACGGCACCAGCGTGCACCGCGTGGTGGGCCCCGTCAGCGCAGATCCGCCCCCGTCAAAAAAGAACGGTACCGTTCTCCACGGCATGTAGTTGTTCTCGTCCCAATTCGAATCCACCAGGTGAGATACGGTGGTGTCCACGTAGTTAGTGCGGGTCACGTTATTTTTGATTGCCGTCGAAGATCCACAGAGGAACGATGCCGCGCTGCTAAACGCATCGTAGAATCCATTGGAATCGATCGTCCACTCCTGGGCCGCCGCCAGTTTCAAACCGCAGTTCTGGCTGAGTACACACGTGCCGGCTCCGTTGACGCGATTGCACGCTTCGAAGGTGTTTCCCCGGATTGTGTTGGAGTAATTCGTTCCCGACCCGCCCGCTACGCTCTCGAGAATCGGCCCCGGAGCGGTCGTGTTGCCGCCCCACACGTAATTATTTAGAAACTTGATATCGTTGACGTTGCCCTGGAAGACCGCAACCCGCGCCATCCGCAGAAATGAGGTTCGCTCAATCACGGAACCAAACCCGGCAAATGGATCGGTGATCGCGCCCGTCCGCGGGTAGTTGCCCGTTCCACCCAGGACAATCGCATCGTTACACGCCGAGCCTTCGGTGACCGCGCTATAAAATGTAGCGTCGTGAATCATCAGCCTTGTTCCCGTAGTCATCAGGAACGTGGCGCAGTCGGTCCCCATATCCGCGACCGTGACGTGATCGATCTCCAGTGTTCCCATGCCATTCGCCCACAGCTTGGGACCACCGTTATAGATTCCGCTTCCGTGATACCTCAAGTCCAAAACCGATCCGCCCTGAATCGTGGAGACATCTCCGTTGCCCCCTATTCCCGGACCCATGCCGGTGATTCGGTACGAGGGGGATGCCCAGTTTGGCGAACCCGAATCGGGCAATTTGATTTGGCCGTCTGCCCTTAATGTTTTGTTGGCATCAATCGCCAGGCAGCCCCCGTGGGCCGCATAGAAGCCCGCGAGGGTGGAATTCAGCAGCGTGGTTTCATCCGTTCCATTCAACTGGAATCCCAATGA
This sequence comes from uncultured Solibacteraceae bacterium, assembly GCA_963792055.1. Taxonomy (GTDB): domain Bacteria; phylum Acidobacteriota; class Terriglobia; order Bryobacterales; family Bryobacteraceae; genus Solibacter. The sequence goes on from CAWBUV010000007.1 coordinate 105,876, forward strand.
TGAAGCCAGGCTGCACGGAGCCTGGTTCCCTCCAGCGCCGCCGCTTCCTCCCTGCAGCGTCCACACTCCTGGCGTGCCTGGAGTTGTGCAGAGGTACAGGTTTTGGCCTGCCGCCGCGTCGCTTGCGAAGTACATTTCCCCCTGCGAACAATTCACCGGCCTCGCTGCCAGAGTCCCGGTTTTGACCGGCGATGTCGCTCCCGCCGCGGTGAAATCCACCGCCGAATTCGGACCGGACGTGGACAACCTTCCCAGAACGTTCCGCTGGCCGTTGACCACACCCTGGGCACTGGCGAGACTGGCCAGCGCCAACAGCGGCAACGCTCGCATTGACATTCTCATGTTCATTGCTTACCCACAACTCCTCTCTCACCCACAGCATCTCACCGGATCTACTCGCATCAGACTCCTCGAACAATTCAAGCCATACCGTAATCAAAAGAAATACAAATGGTTACCCAAACACGAAATAAATAAATGTTTGCGTGATGGAACCGCTCGCAGAGAGCTTCGAATTGTACGAAACCGTCACCCTTGTCTGTCGATAGCTTGCTTCGCGCGGGTGCTCGCATTTATCCTAGCTCTCATTGAGACCCGCGCAGGATATTCGGAAACCATTGAGTGCCAGCGGGTCTAAGGGGAATCCCGGTCATCTTTCCGGCGAGCCCGTGACACCAGCGGTTTGGCTCCCGTCGACCCGCCTGATCGCAATCGTGGCATTCCTCGCCTTTTTGCTGAAGATCGCTTTGGCGCTCCGCACCTTCGGCACCAATGACGTCTACAATTACGAACGGTTCATGATCTGGTCGCAACACCTGGGCGTCGATGTGTACCGGCCGCCGTGGGACTGGGATCGCCCGCCCTTCATGCACCCGCCCTTCATCTTGCATATGCTGCGCGTGCTGGCATGGCTGGTACAAACGACGGGGATGAGCTTCGCGTTTTGGCTGCGCGTCCCGGGAATCTTCGCGGATTCCGTCAGCCTCTGGCTAGTGTGGAAAATCCTTGGACCGCGCGCTCAGAAGCCATCCATTCGATGGGCCCTTTTGATGCTGGCGGGCGCACCGGCACTGGTTGTGATGTCGGGTTTTCACGGAAACACCGATACCGTCATGATCATGTTCGTGCTTCTCTCCGTCTATCTGATCGAAAAAGGCAGACTCGGAGAGGCCGGCGCCGCGTTCGCCCTGTCGATGAGTTTCAAGTTGATCCCCGTGATCGCTATTCCGGCGATTTATCTTTATTTAGACAGGCCACGCCGGCGTCTCGTGTTCTTCTCCGTTGTCGGCGCGGCCCTCGTCCTGCTTTGGTCGCCGTATATTTTTCAGGATCCTTCCGCCATCCTCAGGAGAATGCTCGGGTATCGAAGCCTCTATGGACATTGGGGCTTTTCCTTTCTCTCGACACATTTTTTGGGAGACGACTACTGGCTCAATGGAAAGTTCCGCAAGTGGGGCGCGCATATGGCGCTCGCCGCGATTGGGTTGATTTCCCTGGGCATGGATCGCATCCGCCCAAAGCCCTCCTTGTTTTCTCAAGTCGGCTTGATCTTCTTCTGCTTCCTCTCACTCACCAACGGTTTTGGCGTTCAGCATCTGGTCTGGCTAATGCCGTGGGCCGTTGGACTGGGAGCCGTTCCGGCCATGTTCTTTTATGCCGCCGGCGGCGCGTTCCTTGTGCTGGTCTATAACTACTGGTCCAATGGCCTTCCCTGGTATCTGGCCGACGCGATTCGGATGGGTGACTATCAGGGTCACCTGGATTACTTTCAGTTACTCTGCTGGCTATCGGTGTTGTATCTTCTCGTAACAGCCTGTATGCAGATACAGGCAGATCGGCCTTCCCCACGGTGGTTAGTCCGCCGGATCCCGGCTTCCGTCACGCGAATGTCCATAGCCTTGGCCATGTTTGCGTTCGTCGTCTTTCCGGCGGCACTGCAATGGCAGCGCGATTCCCGGCCGCTCGGACGTCCCGACGGTGACCAGGCCGCACGTGCCATGCGTGCCACGGCCTTCTCCGAAGTATCGTCGCGTTTGTACGCTGCCAACCGGTATCGCGACGCAATGGAGACCGCCCGCCAGGCGCTCGCGCTGGATCCGACTAATGCGGAGGCATACACCATCGTCGCAGCCTCTTCGGCGGCGCTGGGCCTTTGGGAACAGGCAATCGAAAACGCGCGCCAGGCCCTCCGCCTCCAACCGGATTCTGCACAAGCGCAAGCAACCCTGGCCCGCGGGCTGTCCGAGACGCAAAAGCAAAGCCCTCAAGGCAAGCCATAGCCTGAGTATCTGGCCGGCAGCCTGCCCCATATGGCCGCGAGGCAGCTTAGGCAATGCGTCTGGTGGCGAGGTGGTGGAGGGCGTCTCCGGTGAGGTCCATGGTGACGTGGCCGTTGGATTTGACGGCTCCGAGAGCCTGATAGAAAGAGAAGGCGGGTTCGTTCCAATCGAGCACGCCCCAGGCCATCCCGGCCCAGGAGCGTTCGAGCGTGAGGGCGGCGAGGTGGGCCATCATGGCTCGTCCCATCCCATGCCCGCGCGCGCCGGGTTGGACGTAAAGATCTTCCAGGTAGAGCCAGGGACGGCCGCTATAACTTCCGAAGTGGGGAAAGAAGATGGCGTAGGCGACCGCCTGATTGTCGAGTAGACCGAGGCGCATTTCGATGCATTTGCGTTCGCCAAAAGCGTGTTCGGCGAGGAGGGACTCGTCGATTTGTACGGACTCGAGTTTACCCTCGTAGGCGGCTAGTTCGCGGAGGAGCGCGAGGATGGTGGGAGTGTCGGCTGGTGTGGCGGGACGAATGGCGAGGTTGGACATACTCAGGTTGGTATAACATGAGGCTTCGCGCGATGGGCAGCACACAATGGGCGTGATATGATTTCTGCATGAAACGCAGGGGATTCGTCAAGACTTTGATCGCGGCGCCGGCAGTGCCTGCGGTGGCTGCCGCGCAAGCACCGGCGCGAGCGCCGGCTCAGACTACCGGACGTTTCGGCCAGGGAAATATTCCCAAGTTCGAGATCACGTCGACGGAGGTTGTGGGCGAGCCGACGATCCGCTTTTTCACACCTTCGCAGTTCGCGGCGCTCCACAAACTGAGCGACGTGCTGATGCCGCCGATGCGCGGAATGCCGGGCGCGCTGGAGTGCGGGGCGCCGGAGTTTTTGGATTTTCTGATCGGCGCTTCACCCGCCGACCGTCAGACGCTTTATCGCAACGGCCTGGATACGTTGAATGCACGCGCCAAGAAGCAGTCCGGCAAATCGTTCGCTGAGTTGGATGCGACGCAGGCCGATGCGGTGATCCGGCCGCTGCTGGCACCGGTGCCGTGGGCATACGATCTGCCGAAGGACCCCGCCCTGCATTTCATGGCGGAAGCGCATCGCGACATACGCACCGCCACGCAGAATTCGCGCGAGTGGGCGAGCGCGGGCGCCTCATCGGGACGGCGCAACGGTTTTGGCGGCGCCGGCTCGTACCTGAATCCGATCGATCCCGTGTAGTGCTACAGAAAGATTGAACCTATGCCAGCAAAAGAATACGACGTTCTGATTGTGGGCTCCGGCCACTCCGGCGGTATGGCGGCCAACATCCTGACCAAACAGGGTGTGAATTGCCTGATGCTGAACGCGGGGCCCGAATCCGACTTCGAGCACAACCGGGTCAATAAGGCGGTATACGATTTGCCATACCGGGGTTTCGGCAAGCCGGGCCGCCTGCCGCACGTATACCAGGCGAACGAGTTCAACGCGAACCAGTGGGTGGACGAGACCGAGAATCCCTACACGCACGATCCGGCGAACCTGTATAACTGGGTGAGGGTGCGACTGGTGGGCGGGCGGTCGCTGTTCTGGGCGCGGCAATCGTTCCGCCTCAGCGATTTCGAATTCAAGGCGGGAGACCTGGAAGGCACCGGGCAGAACTGGCCGATCAGCCTGGCCGATATGGACCCGTACTACTCGCGGGTGGAGGAGATCTTCCGTGTGCAGGGGCGCAAGGAGGGATGGCCGGAATTTCCAGACGGCAATTTCGTGGAGCCCAACTACGGCCCGGACAGCGAGACGATCAAACGCCTGGCCGCGCTCGGTAAAGAGCGCGGCATGAAGTTTTCGAAGATGCGCTCTTCGGGCGGACAGAACGGGCTTGCCAGTTCGGTGAACCTGCTGCTGCCGGACGCGATGGCGACCGGGAAGCTGGAGATGGTGTCCAACGCCATCGTACGCGAAATCACGACGGACAAGAAGACTGGCCTGGCGAACGGCGCGCATTTCGTCGACCGGCATTCGCGCCACGAACGCCACGTGAAGGCGCGTGCAGTGGTACTGGCGGCGGGAACGCTGGAGAGCACGAGGCTGATGCTGAACTCCGGGATCGCGAACTCGAGCGGCGTGCTGGGGCACTATCTGCACGATCAGATCTACGGCATCTCGGTGGTCTCCTCGGTTCCAGAGGCGCGCGACGGCAAGCGTCCGGCGGGATTGATGGGCGGCAGCTCATTTATCCCGCGGTTCCGCAATCTCAAGAAGGGCGAGAAGCGGGATTTCATCAAAGGCTACTGCGTGCTGATCTCGAGCGGCGGAAACGCCAACCCCAGTCTGTTTGCGGAGTACGGAGAGGCGCTGCAGAAGAAGGTGGATTATTATGCGGGCTCCTGCGTCTCCGGCAGTATCTTCGGCGAGCGGCCGGCGCGTTTCGAAAACCACGTGCGGATCAACAAGAATGTGTCCGATGCATGGGGAATTCCGGCCCTACACATCGAGGTGAAGGACGGCGAGAACGAACACAACATGGCGAAGGACGCCTCCAACACGATTGAGGAGTTGTTCCACGCCGCGGGGTGGGACATCATTTCGAAGACTCCCAACTTCTATCCGCCGGGATACAGTATTCACGAAGTGGGCACAGCGCGCATGGGAGACAATCCGAAGACGAGCGTGCTGAACAAGTACTGCCAGAGCCACGACATCAAGAATCTGTTCGTGGTGGACGGCTCCAGCTTTGTGACTTGCGGCTGGCAGAATCCGACGATGACGATTCTGGCGCTCTCGATGCGCGCATCGGAACATCTCGCCGAGGAGATGAAGAAGCGCAATATCTGAAGGCGCCGGAGCTGTGTCGAGGTTGCAATCTGCCCCGCGTTAATGATACAAACGCCATCGGATCGTGTAATTGGGATCCAGATCATCCATGAGGGAACATGTCAATCCAACGTAGGAATTTTTTGGGGTCGATCGGCGCCGCAGGACTGCTCAACCTGGCCAGCCCCCGGGAACAGAAGGCACAGGAGGCGGCGGCTCGCGCGACGCGCGCCATGCCGATCCCAAAGATCAAAGATGTGAGCGTGATCGAGTGCCAGCCGGCCGGTGTGCGGCTGACGGTGGTCAAGATCACCACCGACCAGGACGGGCTTTACGGCTACGGCTGCGCCACGTTCACGCAGCGCGCCGACCTGGTGAAGCCGGCGGTGGAGAAGTACCTGAAGCCGTTCCTGCTGGGCAAGACCACGGACCGCATCGAAGACATCTGGCAGATCCTGCTACGACAGCTCCTACTGGAAGAACGGTCCGGTGCTGAACAACGCCATCAGCGGCGTGGACCAGGCGCTGTGGGACATCAAGGGCCGCCAGGCGGGCATGCCGGTCTACCAACTGGCGGGCGGCAAGTGCCGCGAGGCCGCGGACTGCTACGGCCACGCCGACGGCGCCGATTTTCCCGAATGTGGTGGAATCGGCAAAAGGCTATATGGCGCAGGGCTTCCGCCACGTGCGCGTGCAGGTCGGCGTGCCCGGGATGGCCGGGCTACGGCAGCTCGCGCGGCGACAGCAAAGGTGAAGGCGCTGCACGACAAGCCGGTCTTCGAGCCGGCGGCGTACATCCGCCGCGCGCTGAAGCTGTTCGAAGTCTGCCGCAAGGAACTGGGCGACGAAATCGAACTGCTGCACGACGTGCATGAGCGGGTGTCGCCGAACCAGGCGGTGCAGTTCTGCAAGGACGCCGAGAAGTTCAAGCTGTTCTTCATGGAAGATCCGCTGTCGCCGGAGGACATCGCCTACTTCCGGCAGATCCGGCAGCAGTGCGCCACGCCGATCGCGATGGGCGAGCTGTTCAACAGCCCGCACGAATGGACAGCCGCTGATCGGGGAGCGGCTGATCGACTACATCCGCGTCCACGTCTCGCAGAGCGGGCGGATTCACCCCGGCGCGCAAGATCGCGATCATGGGCGAGATCTACGGGGTGAAGACGGCGTGGCACGGTCCGGGCGACGTTTCGCCGATCGGCCACATGGCGAACGTGACGCTGGACCTGGTGAGCTACAACTTCGGCATTCAGGAGTACTCGCCGTTCAACCAGCGTGCGCAGGAGATTTTCTCGGGCTGTCCGGAGATGAAGGACGGCTACCTGTACGCGAGCGAGAAGCCGGGCTGGGGCATCGAGGTGGACGAGAAGGCGGCGGCGAAGGCGCCGTTCACCAATCGGCCCGACGGACTGAACGGCGGCTGGGGCGAGATCCGCCGCATGGACGGCACGGTGATCAAGCAGTGATGGACCGTCGTGAATTTCTGGGCGCTGCCTTGACGGGCGCCGCAGGCGTGGGGTCGGCGTTTGCCGCCCCCTATCAGGGCGCGGCCGCGGCCCTGCGCAAGAAGGTGAAAATCACCGGCGTGAAATTCATGATCGTACGCGGCACGTGGGACTGGAATCTGATCAAGATCGAAACGGATTCCGGGCTGTACGGCATCGGCGAAGCATATTGGGGCTGGGGCGTGAAGGACATGGTGCTCAACAAACTGGCCCCCATCATCATCGGCGAAGATCCACTGAACGTGGACAAGCTGTATACCAAGATGCTGATGCAGAGCGCGGGCGCGGGCGCCATCGGCGGCGTCACGATGACCGGGGCGAGCGGAATCGAAATCGCACTGTGGGATCTGTGCGGGCGGATTCTACAGACTCCGGTGTGCAATTTGCTGGGGGGACGTTTCCGCGATCGGGTGCGGTTCTATCGAACGCTGCAATCCGTGGCGAACGTGGAAGACCCGGCGCAGTGGCGCGCGCAGTGCGAGGCGGCGCGCGCGGAGAAGTGGGGCTGGACGGCTTTCAAGTTTCAGGGCGACGGGGTTCCGGTGAAGGCCGACCCGGGTTTCCGCGAGCCGGGCCACGACCCGTACGGGCGCGGACTGACGAACCGGGACTACCGGCGCATCGTGAAGGGCATGGAGACGGTGCGCGAAACGCTGGGGCCGGATACGGATTTCGCGATCGAGTGCCACTGGCGCTACGACACACAGGACGTGATCCGGCTGGCGCGGGAACTGGAGCCGGTGAAGCCCATGTGGCTGGAAGATCCGGTGCCGCCGGACAACATCGAGGCGATGGCGCGGGTGACACACGCGATCAACATACCGGTCTGCACGGGCGAGAATCTTTACGGGCGGCAGGGATTCCGCAAGCTGATCGAAATGCAGGCTTGCTCGGCGGTCCACATCGACGTGCCGAAATCCGGCGGGCTGCTGGAATCGAAGAAGATCTCCGATCTGGCGGATCTGTACTATATCTGGACGGCGTGCCACAATCCGGCGAGTCCGCTGGGCACGATTGCGTCGTGCCACGCGGCGGCGGCGATGCGCGATTTCCGGATTCACGAGCTGGCGAACTGGGTGCCTTGGTGGCCGGACCTGGTGGTGCGCGAAGGCCCGTTCTGGGAGAACGGGTATTTCACGATTCAGGACAAGCCGGGGTACGGCGTGGAGATCAATCCGGATGTCGCGAAGGCGCACCTGGCTCCGGGCGAGGTTTGGTGGGGCTAGCGTAGACGCTGCCGATTAAAGAGGCGGGCGCGGAAGTTTGGCGGGCGCCCATGCGGGGACACCTTTGACTTTGGTGGCGCGGCGGAAGAGCTTGCCGCCTTCGGCGACGTAGAGCCAGTCCATGTCCTTGCCGGCAAAGGTGAGGGCGGTGATACCGCCTGGTTCGGGAGGATTGAGGATGGCCGCGACCCGGCCGTTGGCTTCGCACACCTGGACGCCCAGGGCGCTGGCGAAGTAGACTTGCCCGATGGCATCCAAGGCTACTCCCTGCACGCCGCTCATCCATCCGGTTTCCGGCATTTCCAGGCGATAGAACGGTTCGCCGTTGATTAGCGCGCCGTCGGCGGCGATCTGAAAGCTCCAACTGAGCCGCGACTGCGCATCGGTGACGAGGAGCATGGCCTGGTCGGGCGAAAGGGCGAGGCCGGAGGGGAGCGCGATCTCGGCGCCGTTATAGACGGTGCGTGCCTGACCGTTCGGACCGATATAGCCGATGATTTTGTGAGCGCTGTCGGCGAAGTAAATTGCGCCTTTGGCAGAGATGGCGAGGTCGGCCGCATCGACGTTTTGCGCGACCACCTTTTCGTCGCCGCCGGAACCATACGACACGATCCGGCGGCGTGCGGGCTGATATGCGTACAGGCGGCCGTCGGGCCCGAACCGGAGAGCACGGGCGCCGCTGGAGTTGTCCTTGAACACCGTTACTTTGCGATCGGGGTCCGACTTGTAGATGCGGTTGGCGGCGGTGTCGGCGAAGAATACGTTGCCGTCTTTGTCGCCCGCTGGAGCGGCGACGGAGCGGTAAGTTTCTCCCACCTGCTCCCAGGACTTGGCGGCGGAGACGATGGAATAGACTTTGCCACGCGGATCCCAACCGGGCTTGCCGATATCGGCGGGTTCGCGAGCGACCACCGGTTCCGGGTAACCGCGCCACAACCAGCGCAGCGCCTCGGGCATGATGGCGGCGCCCTGTTTCATGTTGTGGCCCTCTTCACCGATCACCAGTTTGGCGTCGTAGCCCGCGGATTGGAAGGCCTCGAACATCACCTGGTTGTTGATGGGCCAGCTTCCGGCGTAAAAGGTGCCATAGGGTTCGGTGGGAATGACGTGGTCGTTCTTGCCGTCCTGCAGGTAGATGCGGATGGGCTTGGGCTCGGTCTTGCGGATGAGGGCGGGCAGGCCGTCGGCGCCTTTCATAGCGACGAAGGTGCCGATGAAGCTGAGCACGCGGTGAAACTGGTCGGGACGGTTCCAGGCGGCCATGAAGGCGCCGACGGCGCCGGTGCTGACGCCGGAGATTGCATGGTCATTGGGGTCCTTCGATAGGTTGTACTTTTTGGCGACCTCGGGAATCAGTTCCTCCAGCAGGAAGCGAGAATAGCGGTCGCTGAGGGAATCGTATTCGAAGACGCGCTCGAAGCGATTCTGCGCGGTATCGTTGACGGTGGGCAGCACGCCGGGATCGACGAAGATGCCGATCAGGGGCGGCAGGTCTCCACTGGCGATGAGATTGTCGAAGACCACGGGGACGCGCGTGCTGTTGTTGAGCGAGCCGCTGCCATCGAGGAAGATCATGAACGGCGCCGGTTTGGCCGGGTTGTATTGGGCCGGCACGTAGGTGGCGTAATTGTGCGGCGTGCCGGGATAGAACTTGCCGGGTTCGAGCTTGAGGCGGGTGACGGTGCCCTTCGGCACGCCGTCCTTCGGTTGGGAATCGGGGCCAAGGGGATAGTCTTGCGCGTGCAGCAGCGCGGCTGCACAGAAAACGATTAGAGCTGCGGTCTTCATTCCCGGGAAGTATACCTGAAATCCGGCGGTAGAATGGAGCGATTCCGTGAAAGAACAAATTCTCGCAGCATACGACCGCATCGCACCGTTCGTGCGCCAGACGCCCGTCGAGCACTGGGGAGAGACGGGCGCCTTTCTGAAGCTGGAACACCTGCAGCATACGGGCTCTTTCAAGTTCCGCGGCGCATCGAATAAGATCGCGCTGCTGACGGCGGAGCAGGCGGCGGCGGGCGTGGTGACGGCGAGCAACGGCAATCACGGGCTGGGTGTGGCGGCCGCCGCGCAGGTGCGCGGGATCGCGGCCGAGGTGTTCGTCTCGACGCACGTTTCGGCCGCGAAGGCGCGGCGGATCGAGGCGATGGGTGCGCGGATCCACTGCGCGGGCGACGATCCGCTGACAGCGGAGCTGACGGCGCGTCAGGCGGCAGGCGCATCGGGCCGGGTCTTCATCTCGCCGTACAACGACATGGATGTGATGGCCGGACAGGGCACGATCGCGGTGGAACTGGAACAGCAGGTGCCGGGACTGGACGCGGTGTTTGTGGCCGTGGGCGGCGGCGGGCTGATCGGCGGCATGGGCGCCTACCTGAAGGCGGTTTCACCGCAAACGGAGGTGGTAGGCTGCTGGCCGGAGAACTCGCCGGTGATGCACCAGTGCCTGCAGTCGGGCGGCATTGTGGAGGTGGAGGAACGGCCCACACTCTCGGAGAGTACGGCCGGCGGGCTGGAGCCGGGTTCGGTGACGTTCGAGGTTTGCCGGCGAACGATCGACCGCAGCGTGCTGGTGAGCGAAGACGAAATCCTACGCGCGATGCGGATGGTGCTGGAGACGGAGCACTGGGTGATCGAGGGTGCGGCGGGCGTGGCGGTGGCGGCATTCCTGCGGGAGGCCACACGCTGGCAGGGGAAGAAGGCGGCGATCGTGATTTGCGGGCGCAATGTTTCGGCGGAGGTATTGGGAAAATTATGTTGAGAGCGATTGGCATTTGGCTGCTGGCGAGTCTTGCGGGGCCGGCCGGTGGGCCCTTGTGGGCCGCGGACGGTAAGCCGCTTTTCAACGGAAAGAACCTCGATGGCTGGGAGGTGATCGGCGATGGCCAGTGGACGGTGATGGCCGACGGCACAGTTGCTGGGGCAGCGGACCGGCGACCTGCGGAAGCAGTTCGTCCCGGGCGGCCCGTTGGGCACACCGCAACTGTTCAAGGGCTGGGTGGATACGCAATCGTGGCTCTACACGAAGCGCAACGATTTCGGCGAATTCGATTTGCACCTGGAGTATTGGACGAAGACCACCGGCAACAGCGGGGTTTCGATTCGCGACACCTCGCGAGCCAAATATGGCGTCATTACGCCGCCCGATTACACCAAAACTCCGTCCAAGATCGGGTACGAAATCCAGATCAACAATCGCTTTCCGGATCCCCATCCTTCGGGCAGCATTTACGGCTTCATGGATGCTCCCAAGGATTCGCAGCGGGACGACGATTGGAACGCGATGGACATCATTTCGCGCAACGACAAGATCACCATCAAGTTGAACGGGCGTGTGGTGGCCGAACATACGGGCGATCCGCAGCGTTCCAAAGTGGGACCGATCGGGCTACAGCTGCACGATCAGTTTTCCATCGTCATGTTCCGGAATGTGCGGATCAACGAGTTAGGGAAGTAGGCAGGCTGCGGGCCCGTCTTACCCGAGCAGGGCGAGCAGCTTTTCCTGGACGCTTTCGGCGGTGGGGCTGTCGGGGGTGATGACCAGGATGGTATCGTCGCCCGCGATGGTGCCGACCACTTCCGGCCATTCCTCGTTATCCAGCGCGACGGCGACGGAGTTGGCATGACCGGGCGATGTCTTGAGAATTACCTGGTTCTGCGCGCGCAGCACGTCGCGAAGGAATTCGGCGGCGAGTAGCGAAAACTGTGGCCCGGCATCCTCGGGCGCCATTTCCTTATAGCCTTCCCGCGTCTTGACAAGTCGGAGGTCGCGGATGTCGCGTGAGAGCGTCACCTGCGTGGCTGCGATACCCTGGCTCTTCAGCTCCTGGGAAAGTTCTTCCTGGGTGGAGATCCCCTTATTGCGGATCAATTTCAGGATCTGGCCTTGACGGTAGCTCTTGGTCATAATCTCATTTCCGACAGCCGCTGTTGGGCGGCGGCGAGCGCGGCAGCGACGGCATTCGGCCCGGTGCCTCCGGGTACCTCACGCGATCGCATGCCGTTCTTGGGATCGAGCAGCGCCGCGAAATCCCCGGTGAATTCCGGTGCGAATTGGCGCATCTCTGCGGGTGTCCAGTCGGCTGGCTTGCTGGCCGCTGCGGACACTCTCCAGGACGAAGCGTCCGACAATCTGGTGGGCCTGGTGGAACGGAGTGCCGGCGCGCGCCAGGGCTTCGGCGAGATCGGTGGCGACGACCCAGCTCTCTTCGGCCGCCGCGGCGGGCCGGGCGGCGTTGAGTTTGACGCTCTCGATGACGACGCGCGCCATCTCGAGCGAGCCGGCCAACTGGTCGGCGGCTTCGAAGAGGGGGACCTTGTCCTCCTGCATGTCGCGGTTGTAGGTCATGGGCAGGCCCTTCATGGTGACCATGAGGGAGGTGAGAGAGCCCATGACGCGGCCGCACTTGCCGCGGATCAGTTCGAGCGAATCCGGATTCTTCTTTTGCGGCATGAGGCTGCTGCCGCTGGTGACGCCGTCGCCCAGTTCGAGCCAGCCGAACTCTTCGCTGGAATAGAGGATCCAGTCTTCGGCGAGGCGGCTCAAGTGAATCATGGAAAGGCTGGCGGCGTAGAGGAAATCGAGGGCGAAATCGCGGTCGCCGGAGACATCCATGCTATTGAGGGTGATACCGGCGAAGCCCAGATCGCGCGCGATGGCATCGCGATCGAAGGGGAAACCGCTGCCGGCGAGCGCGCCCGAGCCGAGAGGCAGCAGATCGGCGCGGCGGCGGGCTTCGCCGAAGCGCTCCCAATCGCGCGCGAACATTTCGAAGTAGGCGAGCAGATAGTGCGGCCACAGAACGGCCTGCGCGCGCCGCATGTGGGTGTAGCCAGGAATGACGGCATCGGGATACTGGGACGCGAGCTCGAGAAGCGCGTGCATGACTGCCGCGAGCAGGGCGCGCGCACGATCGCATTCTTCACGCAGCCAGAGGCGCGTGTCGAGCGATACCTGCTCGTTGCGGCTGCGCCCGGTGTGGATCTTCCCGGCGACGTTGCCGGCATGCTCCTGGAGTTTGCGGATGACCAGGGTGTGCACGTCTTCATCGCTGGCGCCCTCGTAGAAGGCGGGCGAAGACGATTCGGCTCGAACCGCATCGAAGGCGGTGACGATCTGCTCCCGCTCGTCCGCGGTCAGGATTCCGGCGCGCTCGAGGGCGCGTGCGAATGCCTGCGAGCCGCGGATATCGGCATCGATCAGCCGGCGGTCGAAATCGAGCGATCCGCTGAAGCGCTCGAAAACCTCGCTCGGTCCGGTTTCAAAGCGTCCGCCCCAGAGCTTCATACGGAGGTATCCGGCACGCCCGGGTGCACGAGCGCAAATTGGTTCGGTTTGTTCATAGAGCTTAAGTCAGCATCATCAGCAGCAGAGCCTTTTGGGCGTGCAGCCGGTTTTCCGCCTGGTCGAAGACCACCGAGCGCGGGTGTTCCATGATGGAATCGGTTACCTCTTCGTCGCGTTTGGCGGGGAGGCAGTGCATGAAGATGGCGTCGGGCCGAGCCTGGGCGAAGAGGGCGTCGTTGACCTGGTAGTTGTGGAAGGCGCGTTTGCGTTCGACGGCCTCCTGCTCCTGTCCCATGCTGGCCCAGACGTCGGTATAAACGGCGTGGGCTCCCGCGACCGCAGCGGCGGTATCGTGCGTAATCAGCAGGCGCGCGCCGGTGACGGCCGCGAGCCCTTCCGCCTGCGTGACAATCTCGGGATCGGGCAGGTAGCCTTCGGGGCAGCCGAGGGCGAAATCCATACCCAGGCGCAGTCCGGTCAGCATCAGCGATTGGGCGACATTGTTGCCGTCGCCGATGAAGGTGAGCTTGAGCCCGCTGAGCAGGGAGACGCCGAAATGTTCGCGGATAGTCTGGACGTCAGCGAGCGCCTGGCAGGGATGATAGAGGTCGCTGAGGGCGTTGATGACGGGGACGCGCGCCCATTGGGCGAGGCCTTCGACGGTGCTCTGGAGGAAGACTCGGGCGACAAGGCCGTCGACCCAGCGATCCAGGTTGCGGGCTACGTCCTTGAGGGGCTCGCGGATGCCGATGGGGCCGTCGAGGAAGACAGTTCCGCCGCCCATCTGCTTCATGGCAAGTTCGAAGGTGAGTTTGGTGCGGAGCGAGGGCTTTTCGAAAAGCATGCCGAGGTTTTTGCCATCGAGGGAATGGGCGTAAGCGGCAGGCGATTCCTTCACATCGGCGGCAAGATCGAGGAGGTAGAGAAGTTCGTCGTCCGTGATATCGAGATCCGTGAGGAAATCGGATGCGGCGGCTTTGGTTATCTGGTTCGGATGAAACATGGTGGCCACGGAGAGCGCCTCGACTGAATTTTTATTCACCTAGATGAATAATCACACATTTCGGCGCAGGGGTCAAGGAGTGCGTGCCCGGCGCTCTTTTACGGTCGCGGGTCGGATTGGGACGGCGCGTCGTCGGTTTTCGGATTGCCCTCGGAAAGCTGCAATGTCGAGTTTCCGCTGGAGGGACCGAGGAGGCCTGCCTTCGTATAAAGCAGGAGCTTGTCGCGAGTGTCCGTGATATCCAGGTGTCTCATGGTGAGCTGGCCGATGCGATCCTGCGGGGAAAAGGTGGATTCGCCTTTCTCCATCGTGAGCCGCTCGGGCTTGTACGTGAGATTCGGACTCGTAGTGTCAAGGATCGAGTAATCGTTGCCGCTGCGGAGTTCGACGGTGACTTCTCCGGTAACGGCGCGCGCGACCCAGCGCTGGGCGGTCTCGCGGAGCATGATGGACTGCGAATCGAACCAGCGTCCCTGATAGAGCAGGCGGCCGAGGCGGAGGCCGTTCATGCGGTACTGCTCGATGGTGTCTTCGTTGTGTATGCCGGTCACGAGGCGCTCGTAGCCGATGAAGAGGAGCGCCAGGCCGGGGGCTTCGTAGATGCCGCGGCTCTTGGCTTCGATGATGCGGTTCTCAATCTGATCGGAGGTGCCGAGTCCGTGGCGGCCACCGATGGCATTGGCCTCGAGAACAAGTTTCACAGGGTCGTCGAAGGTGACATTGTTGAGCGCGACGGGCTGGCCCTCTTCGAAGCGGATGGTGACGGTTTCCGGCTTGATGGAAACCTCGGGCCGCCAGAAGGGCACGCCCATGATGGGTTCGACAATCTTGACGCCTTTATCGAGGTGTTCGAGATCCTTGGCTTCGTGAGTGGCGCCCCAGATGTTGGAATCGGTGGAGTACGCCTTTTCTACGCTCATCTTGTAGGTGAGGCCGTGGCTGAGCATGTACTCGGACATTTCCTTGCGGCCGCCGAGCTCATCGATGAAGGTCTGGTCCAGCCATGGCTTATAGATGCGCAGGGCCGGATTGGCGAGCAGGCCGTAGCGGTAGAAGCGCTCGATATCGTTGCCCTTGAAAGTGCTGCCGTCGCCCCAGATATGGACGTCGTCCTCCTTCATGGCGATGACGAGCATGGTGCCGGTAACGGCGCGACCGATGGGCGTGGTGTTGAAGTAGTGCACTCCGGCCGTAGAGATGTGGAAGGCGCCGGCCTGTAGGGCGGCAATACCCTCGGCTACGAGTTGCTGGCGGCAATCGATGAGGCGCGCCTGTTCGGCGCCGTACTGCAGGGCGCGGCGCGGGATCTCCTCGTAATCGGGCTCGTCGGGCTGGCCGAGGTTGGCCGTATAGGAATAGGGAATGGCTCCCTTGGCGCGCATCCAATGAATGGCGGCGCTGGTATCGAGGCCGCCGGAGAAGGCCAGGCCGACTTTTTCGCCCTTAGGCAGGTTCTGAAGAATGTTTCCCATGTGATGGTGATCGGAATTGGACTTCGGCCGCGCGCGGCGGACCAACGTTTAGGATAGCGTGTAAGCGGTGCGGCGCGGAGACGCGAGTTGGTATATACTGGCCGCATCCGGTGGTGCAAAGTGGAATTCCCGGTCTGATTAGCATTGGACCGAAGTCTGCCGGTCCGGTTATTTGAGAAGAGGAGTCCCAAACAATGAAATTCTCGCGCAGAACAGCCATGGAAATTATAGGGGCAGCCGCGTTGACGCCTGCCATGGAAGCGCCCCTGGCCGCAGCCCAGGTTCCGGCTGCGCCCAAAGAAGGAAAAGACACACCGAAGATCGCCCTCGGAATGGGTGACGGCGGCGGGTTCGGCGGACGCGGCGCAGGGCGCGGCGCAGGAGCCGCGGGCGGCGCGGATGCGAGTGGTACTGTCGATCCGTCGGCCGGGCCGCTCGGCGCATCAAGCAACTGGGTGTGGACAACGTTCTGAGCGGCGGCCCGGGCACTCCATGGACCGAGCAGAGCCTGAATACGGTTATGGAGCGGTGGAAGGCGATGGACATCACGGTGGGCAACCTGATGATCAACCTGTCCAACGACATCCTCTATGGCAAGCCGGGGAATAAGCGCGACGAAGATATTGAGAAGGTGAAGGCCTCGGTCATCGCCGCCGGCAAGGTGGGATTGCCCGTGGTGGAATACAACTTCTACGCGCACCGGGCGATGGAGGGCTACTTCGAGGAGATCGACACGGCGCGCGGGAATTCCGGCTGGACCGGCTTCGATTACGAACTGGTGCAGACCGCCAACCAGCAGTACCAGACGCGGCCGGATGAGAAAGGGATGAAGTTCAAGGACCTGCCGGCACTTCCCAACGAAGGGGCGCATAATCTGGACGAGATGTGGAACAACATCACCTATTTTCTGCGCGCGGTGATTCCGACGGCGGAGAAGGCGGGGGTTCGGATGGCACTGCACCCGAACGATCCGCCGGCGCCGGTGAGCCGGGGTTCGCAGCAGATTATGGGTTCGCTGGCCGGTTGGAAGAAGCTGATTACGATTGTCAACAGCCCCAGTAACGGGATCACGTTCGATTGCGGCGTGACGCGCGAAATGGGCGAGGATCCGGTCGAGGTGTGCCGCTACTTCGCCTCGCGAGACCGCATCAATCACGTTCATTTCCGCAACGTCATCGTGATGAAGCCGTACGAACGGTACCGGGAGGTCTGGATCGACGAGGGCATGAACAACATGTTCGCTGTCATGAAGGAGCTGGTGAAGAACAAATACAGTCACCAGATCTATCCGGAGCATCCGCGGCGCCTGGATTACGACGCCGAACACGGCCGGATCGGCGGCTATCCGGGCGGCGGCGCTTACGCGGCGATTGCCTTCAACGTAGGGTACGCCCGCGCCATGCTGCAGGCGGCGATGTCGTAAGAATCAGCACAGCGGGTCCGGAAGGACCCGCGCCCCCCACACACCTCCACGCTGAGCCGGTGCCGCGCGGCATTGCGCGTATAAAAATGAGGGCCGGGAAGTTCTGAAACGCTTCCGGACTCGTACTCATCTACATAGGCAGGTGTGGGGTAAGATGAAGATCATACAGGGTAAACAGGTGAGACGCGCGCTCCTGATTCTCGGCATTGCCGGATTGGCATGGGGCTCTGGGCCGAATTTGGATCGTGCCCGCAAGCTTTATAATCTCACCGAGTTCCAGCAATCTCTTGAAGTATTACAAGCAGTCCCGAACAAGGATGCCGCGGTTTACGAGTTGATGGGCCGCGACTACTACGGACAGGGCGAATTTAAAAAGGCGACCGAGATACTGGAGAAGGCGGTCGCGCTGCAACCGGAGGATTCGAACATCTACCTCTGGCTGGGTCGCGCCTACGGGCGGCGGGCCGAGACCTCCAGCATGATCACGGCACCGGGATTCGCCAATAAGGCGCGCCAGCACTTTGAGAAGGCGGCGCAGCTAAGTCCTTCTAATTTAGATGCTCAGAGCGATCTCTTCGAGTATTACCTGGAGGCTCCTGGATTCCTCGGGGGCGGCCTGGACAAGGCGTCCGCCACGGCGGAGCGGATCGCGCATATCAATCCGGCCGAAGGATATTGGGCGCAGGCCAAACTAGACGAAAAGCGTAAGGAATTCTCACGTGCAGAAGCGCACTTAAAACGGGCGGTGGAGATTGCCCCTCAACAGATCGGGCGGCTGATCGACCTCGCACGTTTATTCTCCAAACAGGGGCGCTATCAGGAGGCCGACCTGAGTCTGGCAAAGGCGGAGAAGATCGCGCCGAACAGTCCGAAGCTTATCTTTGCGAAAGCCGATCTGTACATTAAGAGCAAGCGAAATCTTGATGTTGCCCGCCAGCTTCTCAAGCAATACCTGAGTTGTAAACTGACTCCGGAAGATCCACCGCGCGCCGACGCCGAGAAGCTGTTGAAGCAGGTGCAGGGCAGCTAAGGCCCGGCTCATGTTCCTCGACGAAGCGGTGCGGTTTAGCTGGCAGGCGCTTCGTGCAAGTCCGGTGCGCTCGCTGCTGACCGGCCTGGGAATGGCCATCGGCACGGCCTCGGTGATCCTGGTGGTCACGATTTCGCTAACCAGCCGGGACTACATTCTGGAACAGGTCCAGGGGATCGGTTCGAACATCATTTTTGCCTACTATGCCGCGGCGGGCGGCACTACGGTTTCCGATGCGGACTACATCAAGATGGCGGATGTGCAGGCGATCCGCCAGGAACTGACCTCCGATATCGTGGCGGCGACCGGGGTGATGTCGAATTTCGACCGGATCCTGATCGGCGGCAAGGAGCAGGACGTCAAGGTGATCGGCACCGACCAGGATTACCGGGCGGTGCGCAACATCGTGATCAGCAGCGGGCGCTTTCTGGACGAGGGAGACCTGACGCTGCGCACGAAGGCGGCGCTCTTGACCGACCAACTGGCGACGCGCATGTTCGGCGGGCGGGCGGCGGCGCTGAGCCAGGTCATCAAACTCTACGGCCTGGAGTTCACCGTGGTCGGCACGTTCCACGAAAAAGTGGAGACGTTCGGACAGTCCGAAGTCGAGCGGGATACGATACTTATCCCGATAACTGTGCTGCGTTACTTTACCCCTGTGGAGCGGATCGATCCGCTGTACGTGCAGGTGCGTTCGCCGCAGGAGGTGGACCGGGTGGCGACGCGACTGCAGCAGATTCTGGAGGCACGGCATCGTTCCGGGGCGCGGTACCGTGTGGACACGCTGACGGCGATCCTGAACGCCGCCAAGAACATTTCGTTGATTCTCTCGCTGGTGCTGGTGCTGGTTTCGGCAATCACGCTGCTGATTTCCGGGATCGGAATCATGAACATTATGCTGGTGACCGTGACGGAGCGGACGCGGGAAATCGGCGTACGACTGGCCGTGGGCGCGGCGCCGCGAGAGATTCTGCTGCAGTTCCTCACGGAGGCGATCCTGGTAAGCCTGTCCGGCGGAGTGGTCGGCATTCTGGCCGGGGTGGCGATCCCGTTGAGCGTGCAACTATTCGCAGACATACGGATTCCGATTTCGCCGGTGGCGATCATCGTGGCGTTCGGCGTTTCCTGCCTGGTGGGGCTGGTGTTCGGGATGCTGCCGGCGAACCGGGCGGCGCACCTGCATCCTACGGAAGCTTTGCGGTACGAGTAGAAGGTCTATCCTACGGGCGGGGGGCCATGACCAGGCCCGCGGCTCCGATGATGCCCGATTTGTCGGCCACCTGCTGCTCTACGATCGGGACGTCGCGGCCCAGCAGGCCCCGGGAGCGGCTCCACACGACTTCCTGGAGCGGGACCAGGAGATCAGCGCCGGCGTCGGCCACGTGGCCGCCCAGGATTACGATCTCCGGATCGAAGATGTGCAAGAGTCCCGCCAGCGCCGCGCCCAGCTTATAGATGGCGCGGGAGACGATGGCAATGGCCACGCCGTCTTCCTCGCGCGCGGCCTGAAATACGGTACGGCAAGTGGCGAGTTGCGGCTGCTCGCGGAAGAGCTGGGTCAACACGGAATCGCAGCCGCGATGGACAGCGGCCCAGGCATCGGCTTCGATAGCGCGAGCCGAGAAGACCGTTTCCAGGCAGCCGTGATTGCCGCAGGAGCAAATCGCGCCGTGGGGTTCGACGGTGAGGTGTCCAAGGTGACCGGCGATGCCGGTATGGCCGCGCAGGAGGCGGCCGTTGACCAGGGCCGCGCCGCCGACGCCGTTGCCCAGGGTCAGCATGAGCACGTTCTCCAGACCCCGCGCCGCGCCCCACACAATCTCGCCGGCCAGGGCGACGCGCGCGTCGTTATCGGCGAATACGGGCACTTCGAGCGGCAGGCCGACAATATCCACGATGCGCAGTCCCTGTAGGTAGTGGAGCGCGCCGCGCAGGCTTTCGATGCGCGTGGTGTCGGGGTCGATCAGGCCTTTACAACCTACGCCCACTCCGTAGGGGAGGGCCGTGCTCTCCACTAACCAGCGGATGGCATCCTGCAGGGACGGGAGGAACGTGTCCAGATCGGGCGGAGTGGGGATGGTGCGCGATGCGAGGATGGCGCCCTCTTCATCCACCATTCCTGCGCGGATCTGATTTCCACCGATATCGATGCCTAATACCACCAAAGCGAAGCCTCCTGCGTGCGATGCGCCGAGCAAGTTGCGCCACTTCGATCATCCCATTGTTTGACGTGCGCATTTGCGCCACTGGCGCCGCAAGTGCGAAACTGGCTTTTCATGCAATTGAGACTGCTGCTGCCGCCCCTCGTCTGTGCGACGCTCGCTTTTGGGCAGAGCAACAGTTTTCCCGCCAGGGAAACATTCCAATACAACATCGAGTGGCGCCTGTTCTCAGCGGGCAAGGCCAAGGTGGAGCTGACGACGGTTCCGCAACCCCGGCCCGGGTTGCGGGTCAATGTGCACCTGGAATCGAGCGGCATCGTTTCGAAGCTGTTCCGGGTGGAAGACGATTATGCGGCCAACTTGAGTTCCGGTTACTGCGCGCAGAGCCTGCAGTTGACCGCTCATGAAGGCAATCGCCAGCGCGAGACCAAAATTACGTTCGACGCCGAGTCGAAGAAGGCCAGCTATCTGGAGCGGGACCGCACTAAGAATAATGCCGTCGTGCTCGCCAAGGAAATCGATATCCCGGCGTGCGTACACGACGTGATGGGAGGGCTGTTCTTCATCCGCACCTTGAATCTGGAGCCCGGCCAAAGCACACAGATCCCGGTCAGCGACGGCAAGAAGAGCGTCATGGTGAAGGTGGAGGCGCAGGCGCGCGAGGATGTGAAGACTCCGCTGGGGACGTTCAAGACCATCCGTTACGAGGTCTACCTGTTCGACGGCGTGCTCTACAAGCGATCGGCGCACGTCAACCTGTGGATCAGCGACGACCGCCGCAGGTTGCCGGTGCAAATACGGGTCCGCATGACGTTCACAATCGGCACGATCAACCTGCAACTGGAAAAGTACGAGTGACCCGTTTCGTGTTCCTGATGCTGGCGGTGTGCCGGTGCGCGGCGGCCGTGGAACTGCACGTCCAGTTCGGGGCATTGGAGCGGATGCTGACGGAACAGGTGTTCAGTCAGGAAGGCCGCCGCTACGTACACGGCAGCAAGGCCAACAAGTGCAACTTCGCATACCTGGAAAAGCCGCAGGTGCACGGCGAAGGCGGCCGCCTGTTGATGAAGGCCCGATTCACGGGGCGGAGCGCGCTGAACGTGGTGGGTCAATGCGTGGGGCTGGGGGACGCGTTCGACGTAGTGATTACGGCCATGCCGGTCTACCGCAAGGGCGCCATCGGCTTGCAGGAAGTGAAGGTGGCAACCGGGGACAAGAGCGGGTACTACATCCGCAAGGTGTGCGAAGCAATGCAGGCCAGCCTCGTGAAGGACTTCTCGTACCCTCTGGAAACGGAGGCACAGAAGATATTGGAGGCTCCCGGGCTGCCCGTGGGGTACAAACGGGAAGCCCGTAAGTTTACGGTGCCGGAGATCCGTGTGACCAACGACGCGCTGGTGCTGCAGGTGGACTTCGAACTTACAGTGAAGTAGGGACCCGCCGCACGCTTCGCTTCACTCCGATTTGAGAGAGGCCATATCGATGGAGAAGCGATACTTCACATCGGACCGCAACAGTCTCTCGTAGGCCTCATTGACCTTCTGAATGGGGATGACTTCTACATCCGCGGTGATGTTGTGCGCGCCACAAAAGTCGAGCATCTCCTGGGTCTCGGGGATGCCGCCGATCATCGAACCGGAGAGGCTGCGGCGGCCCATGATGAGACCGAAGGCGGCTACAGACAACGGTTTTGCGGGCGCGCCGACCAGCGTAAGGTTGCCATCGATGCCGAGCAGGTTGAGATAGGCATCGATATCGTGATCGGCGGAGACGGCGTCGAGGATGAAGTTGAAGCTGCCTGCGTGCTTTTGCATCTCGCCGGCATCGCGGGAGAGGACGACCTCATCGGCGCCGAGTTGGAGCGCCACGTCCTTTTTTCCGGGTGAGGTGGTGAAGACCACGACGTGAGCGCCAAGGGCATGGGCAAACTTGACGGCCATATGACCCAGTCCGCCGAGACCGACCACGCCGACCTTTTTGCCTTTGGTAACGCCCCAATGGCGCATTGGCGAATACGTGGTAATGCCGGCGCAGAGGAGCGGCGCGGCCCCGGCAAGATCGAGGTTGGTAGGCACTCGCAGAACGAAGCGTTCATCGACGACGATGCTATCGGAGTAGCCACCGTAGGTGACGCCTCCGAGGTGCTTGTCCGGGGAGTTGAAGGTGAGCGTCATGTTCGGGCAGAAATTCTCGTGCCCAGTTTTGCACTGGGGGCAGGTGCGGTCCGAGTCGACCAGGCAGCCGACGGCGGCAAGGTCGCCGGGCTTGTAAGTGGTGACCGCCGAGCCGAATTTGGTGACACGACCGACGATCTCATGGCCCGGGACAATCGGGTAAACGGTGGGCATGAACTCGCTCCACTCATTGCGGACCGAGTGTAGATCGGAGTGGCAGATGCCGCAGAAGAGGATTTCGATCTGCACGTCGTGTTCGGTTGGATCGCGCCGCGCGACGGTTGCGGAGGTCAGCGGCGATGCCGCGCTCTTAGCGGAATAAGCTTTCGTGTTGTACATGATTTGGGCTCTTGGTATCTTCCTTTTTGGCCTTGTTCAGGCGTTGTACTGTTCGTCGGTGACGTGTTCCATCCAGTCGGCGGTCTTGCCGTCCAACTGCTCCTGAATGGCGAAATGGGTCATCGCCGTGGTGGGCGCCGCCCCATGCCAGTGCTTCTCAGAGGGCGGAATCCAGATCACATCACCCGGGCGGATTTCCTCGACCGGGCCGCCCCAACGCTGCACCCGGCCGCAGCCGGCCGCGACGATCAGGGTCTGACCGAACGGGTGCGTGTGCCACGCCGTACGGGCACCGGGTTCAAAGGTGACACTGGCGCCAACCACACGCGCCGGAGAGGGCGCGTTGAACAACGGGTCAACCCGCACCGTGCCGGTAAAGTATTCTGCCGGTCCTTTGCCGGAGGGCTGTGACCCGCTTCGTTTGATGTCCATTTCCATTCCTTCCCATCGACCAGAATCGACGACCTGCCTGACGCCGGCACCGCCGTTTGGAACCGCTTCCTCTCTTCTTCAGGTTAGGATCAGGTGCCCTTAATTCGGTATCTTGATCCTTCCGATTTCTTGCCTATTCCTCTTGGACCGTTGCTCTACGTACAAAGCCAGCAGTTACCATAGAGGAGGAGTGGACAAAATCCGGATCATGAAAAGCCACGGCGGAGAAGGGGCCGCGATAAGAAATCCGGCAGTCGGATTGCGCACGGGCCTGGCTCGCAAGATTGCACTGTTCGTTGGCTCCGCAGAGAGCCGGGCAACGAATATCCCCGGGCTGACGCTCTACCGGCGGACCTCCCCGACGGCTCCGTGTTCCATGACTTACGAACCGAGCGTGACAGTGATCGCACAGGGTCGAAAGCGAGTAGAACTCGGCCAGAAGATTTTCATCTACGATGCCTCGCGATTTCTGCTGACGTCGGTCGATCTGCCGGTGGTCAGCCGGGTGATCGAGGCAACTGAAAAAGTACCCTGTCTCGCGCTCTCGCTGAAACTCGAAATGCCCGTGGTTCGAGAGCTTCTCAGCCGGGAGGAGATTCACGCTGAGGCGCTGACCGACACTCCCGGTATGGCGACCGGTGAGACCACGGTGGAATTCCTCAGTGCATGCTGCCGTCTGGTCGACCTGCTGAACGCGCCGCAGGACATTCCCTTTCTCAGCGGCCTGATTCAGCGCGAGATCATCTACCGCATCCTTCGCAGCGCGGAGGGAGCACGCCTTCGAACGATCGCTACGCTGGGAGAACAGAGCCACCGGACTGCAAAAGCGATCGCGTGGATCCGGGCGAACTACGCAAAGCCGCTACGCGTGGAAGATCTAGCGGAAATCGCGGGCATGGGTGTTTCGACGCTGCACCATCACTTCCGCATGTTGACCGCGATGAGCCCGCTTCAGTATCAGAAACAGGTTCGGTTGCAGGCAGCACGCGGGCGCATGCTCATGGACGGCCTGGACGCCGCCAGTGCGGCGTTTGAGGTCGGGTATGAAAGCGCCAGCCAGTTCAACCGCGAATACAGCCGATTCTTCGGCCAACCACCGATGCGGGATATACGGTCGCTCCGTTCGCCAGGCGCTCCGCCGCTAGAATCGGTCAACCATGGCTGATAGCCAGGGTTGACTCCAGCTTACGATCACTTCATCGCGATCCAGGATTCGTAGGCGTCGCGAATTCCCGCGGAATTCACGTCGCCGGGATGAATGATGACGCGGAACCGGAAGCGCAGGGGCTGGCCCGGGCGGATGGTGAGGCTGGCATCGCGCGAGGGATCGCGTTCGAAATCATGCACGCCGAAAATATTGTTGGCCAGCAGGCCGTAGGCTCGCGTATGCCAGTAGGTGGGAGCGCGCGGATTCGAAGGGTGATCGAAGACCGCAACGCCGACCGGAACGCCGTTGATCTTTCCCGAGTAGTCCAGCCACTCGGAACGCTTGCCCCACACATTTTTTTCGCCGGACTTGTTCTGCGCATTGACCATCTTGCCGGTGCGCTTGGGCTCGGGGACATCCTTGGGCTGCTCCTCTTCGAGCGGCGCGGCAAGGCGGATGGCGAACATGCCTTCCTTGGTATCACCGAACTTTACCTCCTGCTGCGGGGAGAGAGTGATATCGAAATCGATGATGCGCAGTTGTGGGTCGGAATAGAACGTCATCTTGCGATTCTCGATGAGCAGCGTCTCGCCGCTGGGGATCTTCCATGCGAAAGTAGCCGCTACCGTGCCTGACTTCTTGCCGTTAGTGAGCTTTTCCACCCGCTCGAGCACGACGCGCCCCTTGCCTTTGTTGGCGCCCTTTTGGTCGTCTTCGTTGCCCCAGAAATCGTAGCCGTTGACGTCGCCGTGAGTGAACCAGAGTCCTCGATGGTGCGGGTGGTCATGGACCTCGCCGGGGACGTTGGTGACCATCGGGAAGCCGCGCGTGACTACGATGCCATCGGCAGTGCGCAGGGGATGCAGGTAAGGTTTGGCGGTTTCGGGGCCGATGTAGAAATCCGTAAACGGTTTACCGTCGATCTCAATCGAGATCTTCTCCTTACCCTGCTGCGTGATCTTGACCTGCGCGCACAATGGCAGTGCCAGTGCGAGGAACAAAAGAACCTTCGTCATGCGTGAACTCCCGCGCTCACAATGGAGCGGATCTGACTCACTGTGTATTCTAATTCTTCGTCGGTGGTATAAAAATGGGGCGCTACACGGATTCCGGCACGTGTTGACAGCCAGAGCGGCCTCATCGGCCAGTTGGATGAGGCGCGTGGTCTGCCGCACGGATTTTTCACGAATCGCAGGTACGCCGATAAGGCTGACGATCTCATAGCCGGAGCGGGCCGAGTACACTGCGGGGATGTTGGGAGTGCCGTTCAGGAAGCGGAAGATGCTGCCGGCATAGCGTATGGCGCCAAGGGAATGGCTGATCATGTAGGTGCTGTTAGCGAGGATCGGAAATTCCTTGCGCCAGGCGAATAGCGGATCTTCCGACGAACGCGAGGCTGAACCCATGAGTAATATGGTAGCGTCATGTACCGACCTCTCGCGCCGTTGAATTTAGAACCCGCCCGCTACACGTGCTATCGCGCCGCCGGGCCCATTATTGTGGACGGCAAGCTCGACGAACTTTCCTGGCAGCTTGCGCCGAAATCGACGCCGTTCATCGATATCGTGACCGGGGAGCCTGCCTGGTTCGACACGCGGGTCGCGCTGCTGTGGGATGACGATTATCTGTACTTCGGCTTCTGGGCGGAGGAGACCAGACGTCTGGGGCACGATGACGAAGCGCGATTCGAAGATCTGGGAAGAGAACGACGTGGAGGTTTTCATCGGCGGCGGTGAGGATGCTTACTACGAATTCGAAGTCAACGCGTTGAATACGGTGTACGAGGTGTTCTGGATCTGGAAGGACATCCTGCAGGCCGCCATCGCCCTTTTACGGAAGGCCGGAGTTCGACCCCACCACGCAGCGCACGATGGTGCTGGACGGCGTGGGCGGGCACGTGCACCCGCGCGGCGAGCGGTGGGGCTTCCTGGATTGGGACTTCCCTGGCCTGCGCACGGCGGTTCACGTGGATGGCGTGGTCAACAGCCGGACTAATACCGACCGCGGCTGGACGGTGGAGTTGGCATTTCCGTGGCGTGGGATGGCCGATCTCGCCGACGGACGGCCGGTACCACCGAACAACGGCGACGTTTGGCGCATCGATTGTTCGCGGTTTGAGAAGGTGGGACGCAACGGAGAAATGCTGGACCCAGGCGCCGGCTGGACGTGGAACCGGCACGGGCATTACGATTCGCACATTCCGGAGGTGTTTCCTTTCATTACGTTCTCCGGGAAGACGGTGGGATGAAGATTCAAACGCCGCGAGAGGCCTTCACAAAGCCCCCGGCGGAGGCGGCATAGCGCTGCAAAGCCTCGCGGGCTTCGCGGGCGGTCTGGTAGCGCAGATTGGGGTCGGGGGCCATTAGTTTGATTACGATTGGTCCCAATCCCCCGGACAGTGCGTCGCTGTTTTCCAACCCGCGGATGGGCAGGAGTCCGGTGGCCAATTCATAGAGTACGACGCCGAGCGAGAAGAGGTCGGCGCGCCCGTCCAGTGGCTCGGAGCAAGCCTGCTCGGGTGACATATAGGCGTAGGTGCCTACCACCGTTCCGTGACGCGTCAGCACCGGAGCCGTGGGAGTATCTTCACTGATCGGCGTTGCCGGAAGCTGCATCTTTGCCAGTCCGAAATCCAGGATCTTCACTTGGCCACTGGCGGTGAGAAAGAGATTGGCCGGTTTGATATCGCGATGCACGACGCCGATGGCATGAGCGGCTTCGAGAGCGCTCGTCACACCGATCGCGATCCCCACGAGTTGAGGAATGGGGATGGGGCCGCCGGCCAGCCGGTCATCGAGCGCCTGGCCGGTAAGCAGTTCCATGGCAAGGTACGGCCGTCCGCGCCAACTGCCGGTCTCGAAAACGGTGCAGATATTGGGGTGATTGAGGGCAGAGGCGGCCCCTCCCTCACGCTCAAAGCGGTACAGCATTTCGGGGTCGTTGGCCAGCTTCTCGGCCAGGATCTTGAGGGCCGCGAAACGCCCGAGGTACTTGTCCTGCGCTTTGAAGACGATACCCATGCGCGCCGCGGCCGATCTCTTCGACAATGCGATATTTCGAGACCATCTGGCCGATCATGGGGTATACCCATGATAACCAACGACGGGCCCGGCGAGACTACTTCTTCGCTGGCCGGCGCGAGGATAGCGGTCAGCAGATCCGGCGTCGCCGCGTCGCGCGTCAGGTGCGGATACCGCTCGCCGCCCTGATAATCGACGCGGACGGTCTGGTAGAACTCGCCGTTCTTCACCAGCAGTTCGAGGGGTTTGGTTCGGTGGCGGTCTTGGCGATGGCTTCGCGCAGCACCGTGGGCGTGTACTGCCGGGTGTTGACGGCGATCAGCTTCACGGACGGGCGCGAGACCGGCCTTCTGCGCCGGGCCGCCGTAGCGCACGTCGGCAACCGTCCCGTCATCGTTGGCGATCAGCATGCCGATGGAGTAGGTCAGATCGGTGACCTTGCGGGTCTCCTCACGGGCCTTCCAGAAGTCGCTGCGCACGCCGTCGTAGGTCAGCTTCCAGCCGGAGTGCTCGATGCCGCCGAGCGGCGCGTGGGCCTCGGTGGAATGCAGGCGCTGGTTCAGGAAGCCGGCCCAATCGTAGGGCTGGACGGCGTTCAGCGCCGCGACGACATCGTCGAAGTTGTAGGGCTTGAGCGCCGGCGGGCCGCTCGGTTCCGCCGTGGAACAGCTTGCAGAAATCGTCGAGCGACTTCGCGCCCTTGCTCATCTGGCGGATCAGGACGTCGGCCTCCAGCCAGATCAGCGTGCCCTCGGCGTAATAGTCCACGCTGCGGCGCAGGCTCTGGTAATCGCTGCCGGCTTCGTAGAGCACCTGCGCGGCGACGGCGGTATCTTCCAGCGGACGCCAGGTGCGGCCGAACTTGTTGTCCAGTTCGGCGGCCGTCTCGGCGAGCGATTCGCGATAGTCCTCCGCGCGTCCACAGGCCGCTGCGCGGCGCCAGCACTTCGCCCAGGTAATTGGTCAGCCCTTCGTAGACCCAGAGCAGATCGCCCTTCATGGGCGTGTCGTAGCCGCCATCGTGGCCGCCGGAGATCAGGCCCGCGGGGCGGCGGTACTTGCCGTTCCAGGAGTGCACGAACTCGTGCGGCAGCAGGTAGCCGGTGGCGCTTGCAGCGTGTCGGGGTCGATCAGCGTGCGCTCGCCGGTGCGGTCGTCGCTCGATTCGTGGTGCTCCAGTCCGAAATGCGCCACGTGGTCGCTGAGGGTGTAGAGGAAGTGGTAGCTGCGGTAGTGGTGCGCGCCGAACAGGGCGCCGGCCTCCTTCACCAGATTCTTGAAATGTCCGATCAGTTCGGGACTGGCCTCCAGGGCGCGGTCGCTATCCGCCGCCACGTGCAGGTAGTGCGGAGTGCCCTGCGTCGTCGCCCAGTTCGAAGGTCTGGTAGTGCGCGCCCGCGGAGACCGGCGAATCCACCATCGTGGTGAGCGAAGCGGGCTGGAACTCGATCTCGTTGCCGCTTTCCCGCTGGATCGGCAGCGCCGTGCCGTAGCGCCAGGAATTCGGCACAGTCAGCGTGGCCTGGTACTGGAAAGCGTCGGGTTGCGAACCCTGCGGATAGAGCAGCAACTGATTCCAGTTCAGGACGGCGAGTTCGCTGGTGGTGGAACTGCCGCTGGTGAAGCCGCCCGATTCCGGCGGCGAGATGAAATCGAAGGCCACATCGAGCGCGGTGACGCCGGCCGGGACGTTCAGGTGGAAGGCGAACATATTGTCGCTGTCGCGCTTCCAGGGGATCGGTATTGCCGCCGCCCTGGATTTTGAGTCCCACCAGGTTGGCGATCGGGCCCGTGGGGCCGTGTTCGCCGGGAATCCACTCGGGGTACAGCAGGGTCATGGGGCCGGGCTTGGCGGGCATGGACATCTGCACGTGAAACAGCCGGCGCGCGGCGTCGGTGGCGTCAACCTTCAGTTTTACAGGGGTTTGCGCGTGAAGGGATAAAGAAACAATCGGAAAGAAATGCAATCGAAAAAATACGCATTACTTCAATTCTATCAACGCCCTCCCGGATGCCCACGTCTGATGTTATAGAAGAACTATGCGAATCCTATTCTGCTTGCCGGAATACTGACCACTGCGGCCGCCGCACAGGGCATGACCGAGGTCCCACCGATTATCCAACTGGTGCGCAAACCGGGCACCGTAGGGGCGTCAATGAAGCCCTACGCAAACGTGGGAGCGGCGGTCAACGTAGTCGGCATGACCTCGGTGACCGGGTTGCCGGAAACCTGGCTGGTGGAGGCCCACTACTCGTTTGCCAGCGTCGAGGAACTGGACCAGCAGATCAGCGCGCTGTCTCCGGCGCGCAATTTGAGCGACTCGTCCGATCCGTTGCAGGATGACGTGATGACGCCTTCACGCACCATACTGGCGCAATACCGTCCCGCCTGGAGTTACCGGGCCGACCAGGCGATCCGCATGTTTCCGCGGGCGCGCTATTTCCTGGTTTCGCTTTTCCGCATACGGCCTGGGACCGAGGCGCGATTTCGGCGAACTGATCCGTTTGCGGCGCGCCACAGCGGACGTGGTGAATCTGGACCGTCCGGACCTGGCGTACCAGGTGATGTCGGGCGCCCCAGCGGGGACCTTCATCTTCCTGGCGCCGGTTGTTTCCCTGCGGAATTTCGATGAAGGCGTCAATCCGGTGCCGGTGTACGCCGAAGGACTGGCGAACTCGCGGGCGAAGGACGGCAGCAAGATCGCGACCGATACGGAGATCAGCCGGGAGCACCTGCTGTTCCGCGTAGAACCCCGGATCAGTTACGTCTCCAGCGATTTCGCGGACGTGGACCCGGAGTTCTGGCGCGGCAAGCTGAAGTAGAGCGGCCCTTACGGGACGGTTTCGATTTCCACTTTTTGGCGCGGCGGATAGGCGTACGACGTGACCAGGCTTTCGCCGCCATTGACGCCGATCGCCTTGATGCCGAATTTGGCGTCGTCGATGGAGACATCCTTCAGCGTGTAGGTATTCACCTTGCCGACGTAGATTTCCTGTTCCCAGTACGGTGACGTGGTCTGGCGGATGACGATCGTGTAGCCCTTAATGTCGTCGTCGGGGCCCGCGGCGCGCCAGCGCAGCACGGCGTCGTAGCCGCCTGCCTCGCGCGATCATCGGGCTGGGACGGCGTCCACCACCCGCGCCGGGTGCGCCACCTGCGGCCGCTCCCGCAGCGCCGCCGCCCTGCCGTCCGCCGCCCGCGCGGGGTTCCGGCATGACGATGGGGGCCTTGGGCGCGAGCGCGAGGCTGGCCGCGGCCACAAGGTTCACTTTGGCCACCTTCGTGGTGTAGGGGACCGACATGTTGGCCAGCAGGTCTGTGGCGCGATGCTGGTTGGCGTAGATCTCGTTGGGCGTCGAGATTCGAACTGCGGCGAAGCCTTCCCATTGGAAGGGAGTGTGATCGCCGCCGCGGCCCAGACGGTCTCCCATAAAAATGGTGTTGATCTTCATGGACGGCAAATAGCGCTCGCCCACATCGCGCACGTAGCGGGAGAGCTGCTGCGAGACGGAATCCATGGTCTCGTCGCTATACACGCTGACCGAGCCGTTGCCCATGCGGCCGTTGCCGGCAGTATCGGTGCCGATGATGTCATTGTTCAGCACGGCCTCGATCACCTGGTTTTCCTTCTTCGCTTTGGCGGCCTGAAGCGAGCTGCCGATCAGTCCCTGCTCTTCTCCGGCGAACGCGACGAAGGCGAGCGTCTTGTCGAATTCGTACTGGCTCATCACGCGCGCCAGTTCCATTACGGATGCGGTGCCGCTGCCATCGTCACAAACGCCGGGCGCGGGCAATTCCGCATTCTTCTCGAAATCGGCCAGAGTCATGTTGGCGGTGGTGTTTCCCGGAGCGCCCGCGCCTCCGCCTCCGCCTGCGGCTGCGTCCGTGCCAGGTCCCGCCGCGGCGCCTGCCGGGCGAGTGCCCAGATTCAGGGAATCATAGTGCGCGCTGACTACGACGACGGTCTCCGGCATCTTCTTCCCCGGAAGGTAGGCCACCACGTTGTACAGATCAACGTCTTTGAAAATCCGCTGCCCCTGCTTTTTCACGCGGAACTTTTCAAAACGCACCTGCAGCTTCGGGCTGTAGCTGTGTCATCTCTTTCAGAATCCAGTTGCGCGCCGCGCCCACTCCGCGCACCGGGTCGTCCGGGTTCGACATGGTGTTGCGTGTGCCGAAACTCTCCAGTTTTTCGAGGGTGGCCTTGATGCGCGCTTCCGAGACCTGGCCCATCATTTCCTGGATTTTGGGGTTGACGCTTTTGTCGTCGGCGGGCGAAAAAGCCGACGTCAGACCGATGGATACAGCAGTAGCGAGGAGTGTGCGAGACAGTTTCATGAGTGCTCCGTTTTGAGCTATGGTACCAGAGAACGGCGGCTACTCGTCTCGCAGAATCTCCAGCGGCTTCCTGCCCAGGATGCGGAAACTTGCAGCCCATCCGGCCACGTACGCGACCAGTGCCGAGATCCCTACCGCGGCGGCGTGGGTGAGAATCGCCGGGTGAAAATCGATTTGTAGCAAGCGTTTCAGGACGAGCCCGGCGAAGCCGCCTGCCAGCAGGGTGCCCATCACTCCCGCGACCGCCCCGAGGGCCAGGAACTCCACCGAGAAGATCCACGCGATGCGGCGCCGTGTGGCGCCCAGCGTCTTGAGGGTGACCACTTCGCGCATGCGGCGGAATCGCGTGCCCGCCACGCTCGACGCGACCATCACGGCGCCGGCCAGAATGGTGAAGCCCGAGATGAAGCGGATCACGGCCGCGATGCGCTGCACCACGTCCTCCACAATTTGCATCACGTCGGCCACATTGACCACGGTGACGGTGGGGAATTTGCGATACACCTCGCGCTGCATCGCCGCCACGTCGGCCGGGCGGACGCGCGCGCTGCCGTAGTAGACCGCCGGAAGATTCTCCAGTTGGCCCGCGTTGAAGATGAACTCGAAGCGGCCCGTCATGCGGATGGATTCGGTGCGTTCGATGCACGCTACACGCGTGCGCAGATTGCGGTTCCAGATATTCCAATCCACGAGCGTGCCCGGCTTGAGGTTGAGAATCTTGGCCGCTTCTTCGCTGGCGCAAAGCTGCGGATCGCGATCGCCCGGCTTCCACCATGCGCCGTTCAGGACGACGGTGTCGTTGCGGCATGGCGTCCATGGAGGTGACGGTGCGGGTGCGCAGGAAGCGGCGGTTGAAATCGCGCAGCGGCCGGTTCTCGATGGGCTCTGCCGTCAATGGCGGTGATGCGCGCCGCCACCGCGAAGGCCACGTCCGGGCGCTTCCTTCACGCCGGGCTGCCGGCGGATGAAATCGCTGAGCGCGGTGCGCTGGTTGGCCGGAATATCGAGCAGGAAGACGTTGGGCATGCCGGGCGGCGCGGAGCCGCGAATCTGGTCGACCAGCGCGTTCTGCACCAGGAAGACGGTCAGGGTGAACATGACGCCGACGCCGAGCGCGACCACGGCGGCCTGCGCCTGATTTCCCGGGCCGGTAGAGATTCGCCATGCCGTGGCGCACCACGCCGGGCAGGCGCGCGCCGGACACGGCGCAGGAACCAGCGGAAGCCGCGCAGCATGGCCCAGCCGGCGAGCGAGAGCAGCGCCAGCCCGATGGCCAGCGCGAGGGCGAAGAAGCCGCCGGTGCGCACCGCGTCGGCAGGCGCTGCCTTCGGTCAGCGTCCCGGCGACCACGCCGGTGCCCAGCAGAATCGCGCCGCGCGCCAGATAGGCGGGCGCGGTGCCGCGCCGGCGCGGGCCGCCCTTGGCCTCGACATCGCGGCGGAAGATCAGCGCCGGACGAATGTCGCGAATGCCGAGCAGCGGAGGCAGGGTGAAGAGCAGCGTCACCAGGCAGGCGACGGCGATGCCTTGCAGCGCCGGCCAGGCAGTCCCAGTAGGGCGAAACGTCCATGGCGAAAAGTACTTCGCGATCAGGCCGGGGAACGCCGCCGCCACGCCGACGCCGAACGCCACGCCGATCAGCCCGCCGCCCAGCCCGAGCATCAGCGTCTGCGCGGTGTAGATGCGGATCACCTGCGCGGACCGCGCGCCCATGCACTTCATCACGGCGATGGAATCGAGCTTCTGCTGCAAGTGCCCGTGCATGGCGCTGGCCACGCCCATGGCGCCGATCACCAGCGCGATCAGGCCGATCAGGCTGAGGAACGTGGTGGAGCGGTCGAGCCCGCGCGTGATGATGGGGTGGGTCTCGCGGTAATCGGCGATGGTGGCTTCGGGGAATGCCGGCCTTGAGCACGGCGCGCGCCTCGCGCGACGTCCGGCCCGCCCTTGGCCGGGCAGGGCGAACAGGTAGCGCTCCGCCGCGCGGCTGCCCGGCGTGATCAGGCCGGTACGGTCGAGCCCTGCGCGCGAGATCATGACGCGCGGCCCTACATTGAGGCTGCCGGTCATGCGGTCGGGCTCGGAGACCATGACGCCGGCGATGCGAAAATCCTGTCCGCCGATGTGCAGCAGGTCGCCGGTGCGCACGTTGAGGCGCACCAGCAGATCGTCGGAGACGACTACCGCTGGTGGATCCAGCGCGTCGCGCAGCGGACGCGGCGGATTCGAGCTTGACCACGCCGTAGTATGGGTAGGCGGTGGGGTCCACCGCCTTCACGGAAGATCAGCAGCGGGTCCGGCGTGGAGGCGGACGACGCCATGGTGACGGTCTCGGTGATCCAGGTGTGGCGGACTCCGCGCGCTTCCAGGCCGCGAAGGGCCGCCTCCTGTTCGGCGTGTGGGCAGCGCGAAGACGCGCGCCGTGAGATCGCCCGCCATCAGCGTGCGGGCCTCGCCGAGCAGCATGTGGCGGAAGGAACTGCTGAAGCCGCGGACTCCGGTGAGCGAGCCCACGCCGATGGCGACGGAGAGCACCACGAAGAGGAACTTGGCGCGCGAGGCCCGCATCTCGCGCCACGCGATGCGGATGGCCGCACGCCAGGAGAGCTGGGCTTGCGTCTCATTGTGCTACCACAAGGCCGTCGCGCAGCACGATGCGGCGGTCGGCGCTTTCGGCCAGCGATTGCTCGTGCGTCACCAGGACCATGGTGGTGCCCTGTTCGCGATTCAGCGCCAGCAGCAGTTCCAGCACGGCGCGGCCGGTGGTGCTGTCCAGATTGCCGGTGGGTTCGTCGGCCAGCAGGATGGGCGGACGCAGCGCGAAGGCGCGTGCCAGCGCGACGCGCTGTTGTTCGCCGCCCGAAAGCTGTACCGGGTAGTGGTCGAAGCGTCCGCCCAGTCCTACGCGCTCCAGCAGTTCGCGCGCGCGTTCGCGGCCGCCGCTTGTCAGCTCCCGCGAATTCCATCGGCAAGCAGCACGTTTTCCTCCGCGGTCAGCGTGGAAATGAGGTGATAGCTCTGGAAAACGAAGCCAATTTTGCGTCCGCGCAGCAGCGCCATATCATCCTCGCCGAGATTGGTGATGTCCTCGCCGTCCAGAATCACCTGGCCGCTGGTGGGGGTGTCGAGCCCGGCCAGCAGGCCGAGCAGCGTGCTCTTCCCGCTGCCCGACGGCCCCATGATGGCCGCAAACTGGCCGCGCGGGATCTCGAGATCGATGCCTTTGAGGATATCGACCCGGTGGGTGCCGGTGTCGATGGACTTGGTGAGCGCGCGGACCTGGATCAAGCCTTTATTATGGCATTCAGATGCTCAGATTCTGTTTGATCGCCAGCCTGCTGGTGCTGTGCGGATGTGGCAAGCCGCCGGACGCCCGCGCCAAAGGCCGAATCGCAACCCGCGCCGGCGCCACCGGCCAGCGGCCCCACCCGCCGATCCACGTCCGGCTATAGTCTGCTTCGGCGACAGCATCACGGCGGGCTTCGGTCTGGATGCCGGCCAGAGTTTTCCCGACCTGCTGCAGCAGGACCTGGACCGGCACGCGCTGCGCTACCGCGTCGCCAATCTCGGGCGTGAGCGGCGACACGACGCAGGACGGCCTGGCGAGACGTTCCCATGGCGCTAGCCGAGAAGCCGGCAATCGTGATGCTGGAACTGGGCGGCAACGATGGCCTGCGCGGCATCCCGATCGCGATCACACAGGCCAATCTGGCGCAGATGATCGAGGCGTTCCAGGGAGCGGGCGCGCGGGTGGTGCTGGCCGGAATGTCGCTGCCGCCGAATTACGGTCCCGCCTTTATCAAGAAGTTCGAGGCGGTTTACCGGGATCTGGCGGCGAAATATCGCGTGACGCTGATCCCGTTTCTCCTGGAAGGCGTGGGCGCGCACGACGAATTCATGCAGCGCGATGGCATACATCCGAATGCAGCAGGGGCCCGAAAAGTGGAAGCGCTGGTAATGAAGGCGGTAGCGCCGCTGCTGAAGTGAGGCGTCTCATACCTCCCGACCGGTGGGCCGTTTACGCAACTCTTCCGCATCGCCCAAATCTTTGGCGCGCCCTGTGTGTTCCTTGTTCCTGAGTAACTCGGCACGACCAATGAAGTGCGTAGCGATGCCGTCCAATTCTCCTTCGTTACGAGTCGCCCATCAGATCGAGATCGGCGGTATAGCGAGGGTATCCGTGAAAGGCGACCGCAAAGGCGCCGACCACAAGGTACTCAACTCCGTTCGAGTCCAACAACTCCAAAAACTCGCGCCAGTCTTTGTTCAGCGGCATCTGGGTGTCGGCGGTCGCGGAGTTCCGTCACAATACGCAAGCGCCGCTCAGGCGACATCGCCGCATCGTCGCGCGCATCGGCTCTATCAGCCTCCTCGAAGCTGGCGAAAAGCTTTACAACTTTCTCCACGTCGATATTATAGTCCTTGCGTAGGAGGGTCACCTGGCAGCCTTCGCGCACCAATCGAACAGTAGCTGCCACTCCGCCCGCTGGACGGCCAGCGCCTTTTGCTCCTCCGGCGATCCGGGACGCTGTCTCGCCTCTTCGCAAAACGTGACGAAGGCCAGAGGATCCCAATTTTTCCCGGACTCCATCCCGATTGCCGCGGCCCGCTCCTGCAACGCGGGAAAGATCGGATGCCCGCCGAGATGCCGGAACCAGTACCCTGCGTTTCCCGGATCGGGCTCCTGCCGGTGCACGATGGCATGCCAGTAGCTTCCCTCGGGAGTATCGAGATCCTGTGCCACGCCGTGCGCGTCGTCCCAGCACGAAAAGTAGAGATAAAGTCCCGCCAGTACCGCCGGCGGCAGGCGCGACGCCTTCAGAAGCCCGCGCGCCTCCGCCGAACTGCACGAGCCTCCGGCCAGGGGCATCAGGCGTTCGCCGTTTCCATCCATCGCCAGAATGCCGGCGATCTCTTCACCGTACGCATGAGCGTCGAACATAGAACCCATCTTATATGGGACGGCGGACGATCACGAAGCGCGCGCAAGGGCTGCCAGTTTCTGCTGGCTCTCGGTGACGATCACCATGACCGCGTACTCCTCGGGCCGCAGGCCAAGTCCGGCGTAGGCGGCATGCTGGTGTTCGCCCTGCTCCATCACCGGAAACAGAGCGCCGTCCGAGTAGGCGTCGATGATCGCCGGATGAATGTAATACTTCCGGCATGTCGCGGGCCGGTTCCCCAGACGCCGGGCCACGCTTTTCACCGCCTCCACAATCGTTCGTTTCGCCGCGGTCTCGCTGGTCGAAGGTCCGGCGGCATGCAACTCGCGCACGGCCAGGACGGTACCGGCCCAAGTGCGAAAATCCTTCGCTGTGAAGTCCTGTCCCGAGAGCTTCCGTATGTACTGATTGACGTCGCCGGAATCAATTGCGCAGATATCGCCGTTGCGGTCCACGTAGTGAAACAGCTCATAGCCAGGGAGGTCCCTGCACTGCTGGACGATGCGGGCAAGACGGCGGTCGGTCAGCTCGATCGAATGCTCCTGTCCGCTCTTTCCGTGGAAACGGAAGAGGAGGTTCGCACCATCGATGCGCACGTGCCGGTTCCGCATCGTAGTCAGTCCGAAAGACTCGTTGTCCCTGGCGTATTCGTCATTACCGACGCGGATAAAGGTGGTTTCCAGCAGACGCACCACGGCAGCCAGCACTTTTTCCTTCGGCATACCCTGGCGCTGCAAATCGTGCTGGACGCGGCGGCGAATCACCGCCAGGACGGTTCCGAACGCGATCATGCGGCTGAACTTGGCCTGATCCCGAACTTCCCGATAGTGTGCATGATAGCGATACTGCCTGCGCCCTTTTGCGTCGCGCCCCACTGCTTGTAAATGGCCGTTGGGGGTGGGGCAGATCCACACGTCGTTCCAGGCGGGGGGAATCACCAACGCTCGAATGCGTTCGAGGTGGCGTTCCTCGCGCAACGGCTGGCCATCGGGCCGGAGATAGCGGAACGCCCGCCCGGAGCGTATGCGGCGGATGCACGGACCCCTCCCGCTGACGTAGCGCAGTCCGGCCTCTGCTGCCGATTCCATTGGATCGGTCGAAAACATACCCGAGCCGGATATTGCAATTCATGCACCACGGCCCGGACGCCTGGCGGATGACGCCCGAAACGGGGTCAGGCCACAGTATTTTACTCTTCCACCCGCAACGTGATTTTCGAACCTTCCGCGCCGCCCGTATAGACGCGCTGGGTGGCTTTCACGAAATCGGTGCCCAGCGCTTTGGGAATCTCCATGAACTTCTGCGGATTGCGATCCGTGAGGGGAAACCAACTGCTTTGAATCTGCACCATGATGCGGTGGCCGGCGCGGAAGGTGTGCGCGATGTCGGGCATGGCGAAGGTGATGCGGTCGGGCTTGCCGGGCTCGAAGGGCACGGGCTTTTCGAAGCTCTTGCGGAACTTGCCGCGGAAGGGTTCGCCGCGGACCAACTGCTGGTAGCCGCCCATGAGCGACACGGCGGCCGCGGCGGGCGGACCCCGGTCAGCAGCAGGCGCCGGAGCGTTGTAGTCGGGCGTGTCGCCGGGATAGACGTCGATGATCTTGACGTCGAAATCGGAATCCGTGCCGGTGGTGGAGACGCGCAGGTCCACGCGCGATCGGGCCGAACACGTTGAC
This sequence comes from uncultured Solibacteraceae bacterium, assembly GCA_963792055.1. GTDB lineage: Bacteria > Acidobacteriota > Terriglobia > Bryobacterales > Bryobacteraceae > Solibacter. The sequence continues at coordinate 144,132 of CAWBUV010000007.1, forward strand.
GTCGCGATCCAGCACCGGGGTCTTGTACACCAGCACGTCGGGGCGCGCTGCGGCGAAGCGCTGATCCTCCGTCATATAGGTGTTCAGCACGCGAGTGGCGAGAGCGCCGATATAGGGCACGGGCTTAGTTCGGGTCGGAGAGGTACTCGTCGAACGCCGTCTGCGCAGGCGGCTGCCAGGCGAGTGCACCTTTTGCATCCAGATAAATGGTAGTGGGTTTGGCGGCTGCGGGCGGCCAACGCGTCGAACTTGCGCCACTGATTCATCCCGGTCTGAAACACGTACGCCTTGGGGAACACTCCGTCGCCGCGCCCCTTCAGGTAGTAGAGGAAGAACGGGAGTTCGATGCGCTCGCGGTAATAGACGGCGGTCTTCGAGCCGAACTTGACGTTGCCGAGCTTGTCGCCATCGCCGCGCGCGAAACCGCCGTGATTCCACGGCCCCATCACCAGCATGTCTACCGCGGGCGGGCCGTTCTTCTCCATGAACTCGTGCTGCCGCAGCAGACCCTGCGGATCTTCGGTGTCGTACCAGCCGCCCACCAGCATCACGGCGGGCTTGATGTTCTTCAGGTATTTCCAGATGGCGCGCGACTGCCAGACTTCGTCGTACGTGGTGTGGTCGATATTCAGATTCCACAGCGGCTGCTTGTGCTTGAAATACTTCTCGTCGGCGTTGGCGAGACCGCCGAGTTCGAGATAGAAATCGTAGCCGTCGGGCGTGCCGAACTGGAAGGGTGCGGCGGGCGTGCGGCAGCTCGGGATCGCGGCCTTCGCGGGCGCGGAAGCCCATGTAGAAGTTGAAGCGGTGGGCCAGCATGAACGCGCCGTTGTGATAGGAATCGTCGCCCATGTAGTAGTCGGTGACGGGGGCCTGCGGCGCCACGGCGACCAGCGCGGGGTGCGCGTCGATCATGCCCGCGGTGGCGTAGAAGCCGGGCTGCGAGATGCCGTACATGCCGACTTTTCCGGTGTTGCCGGGAACATTGCTTGACCAGCCAGTCGATGGTGTCGTAGGTGTCGGTGCTCTCGTCGGTATCCTTGGGGCCGTTCTTCACCGGCTTGTGCGGGCGGATGACCACGTAGTCGCCTTCGCTCATGTACCGGCCGCGAATGTCCTGGTAGACGAAGATGAACTTCTCGCGCGCGAAGAGTTCCGAAGGCCCGAGAGTGGCGCGGTACTGATCGATGCCGTAGGGAGCGACGTTGTATCCGGTGCGCTGCAGCATGATCGGATAGGTCCTGTGGTCCGTGATCACATCCTTGGGAACGTAGACCGAAGTGAACAGCTTGACGCCGTCCCGCATGGGGATGCGGTACTCGAATTTCGAGTAATTTTCGCGGACGAACTCGCGGCCGATGGCTCCGGGAGCGGTTGTACCGCGGCCTTGGGCGGTCAGTAAATACGAGGTAACCAGAAGAAGAAATGAGAAATTGCGCATGGCAGACTGATGGGTCTCATGATACAACGTGGACGTAAGCAAAACATATTGGGCCACAGATAAACGCAGATGAACGCCGATAAGCATTCTTGGTCTTATCGGCGTTCATTTGCGTTTATCTGTGGCCAGTATTGTTTTTGCTTATGCCCTCCGCCCCCGCGGCAGATAGCGAGCGGCGCAGTAACGATCGCCGGCACTACCGACCCGTACTTCTCTGGCGAATCGCCGAAGGGATCGTGGAAGCGCGCCATCATTTCGTAAATGCGCGCGCGCATGTCGGCGGTCCACTTCTCGTACGAGCGTCTCGTTCACCACATTGTGCATTTCATCGGGGTCGCGCTCCAGATCGTACATCTCGTCGAAATCGAAGCCGTTGAACACGTACTTGAACCGGTCGGTGATGGCGATCCGCTGGGTGTACAGGAACTCGCCGCCGTAATAGGCGCAGAGGATGTCGTCGCGCCACGCGCCGCTCTGCGGATTGGCGAAGAGGGGATGCAGATCGGCGCCGTCGGCAAATGGCAGCGGCCGCGCGCCCGCGGCGGCGACATAGGTGTGCGCCAGATCGTGAATCTGCACCAGGCGAGAGGTCTTGGATCCGGCTTGCGTCTTCCCCGGCCAGCGCACAATCATCGGCACGCGGTAGCACTCCTCGTAGGGAAGCCAGCCCTTGATCCACATGCGGTGCGCGCCCACCATGTCGCCGTGGTCCACCGTGAAAGCGACCAGCGTTCGATCGGCCTGCCCCGTCTCGTCGAGCGCCTTGAGTATCCTCCCGATCTGCGCGTCCAACTGCTCGGTGTACGCGTAGTAGTGCGCGCGGCTCTGCCGCACGTCGTCTTCGGTAACCGCTCCCCACGTCTCCGACTCGCGGCGGTGCAGGCCGGGCTTGCCTGCGAACGTGTCGCCGAAGCTCTTCGGCACCGGAATGGAGCGCGGGTCGTAGCGGTCCAGGTACTGTTTGAGCGGCAGGTAGGGATCGTGCGGCTCTACGAAGTGCACCTCCAGGTGCCACGGCTGCGTACCCTTGGCGAAGCGCGTCATCATGCGCGCAGGCCAGTTCCGCGCTGCGATACTCCGGCGTGGCTTCCTCGGGACCTTCTTTGTAACCCCACATCGCGAACGGCTCGGATCCCGGCCAGCGCATCATGCGCTCGTTGGTCACCTTGAGGCGTTCGCGCGAGGGCGGCACGCGATCGGGATTCAGATCCAGCTTTTGCAGCAGGGCGGGATCGCACCCGTAAATTCCGGCGACCTCGTGAAAGCCGAAATCAAGCGGCGTACGCAGATAGCTTGCGTGCCACTTGCCGACGTAGCCCAGACGATAACCCGCATCGCGCAGGCGCTGCGAATAGAGCACGACATCGGGGTTCATGTCGCGATGCACCGAGGGCGGCGAATGCACCTGGTTGTAGACGCCGTTGTGCCAGTGATAGGCGCCGCTCAAGAGCATGGCGCGCGCCGGACAACAGACCGCGGAGGGCGTGTAACTTCGCTCGAACAGCAGCCCCTCGCGCGCCAGCCGGTCGATATTCGGCGTGCGGCAGCCAGAGCGACCGGCGATGGTCGCCCACTGTTGCTGGTCGGTCATGATGTGCAGGATGTTCGGACGCTGTGCTGCATTAGGCGTCTGGGCGGCAGCCGCGGCGACACTTGCGGCTCCGGTGAGAAATGTTCTGCGGTCCAAAGGCTGTTCCGGCATGCTGCTCCTGTTCGATTACAGATGAATACCACAAAGGCCGGCTGTGACGCCTGTCCTACTGCACTGTTATATACTTCAATCGACCGAGGAATACCATGAATTCCTCAGATGCCCCACACCGCCGCCAGTTCGTCCGAGCTGCACTGGCCACCGCCGCGTCGTACGGCCAAATCCTGGGCGCCAACGACCGCATACGCATCGGCGCTATCGGCACCGGCGGACGCGGCCAGTATCTGCTGAGCCAGTTGAAACTCGCCGAACAGAACGAAATCGTCGCCTGCTGCGACGTCTACGAACCCCGCCGCCTGGAGGCCAAATCCAAGTACGCCACGCCGGACGCCAGCGATCACCTGGATTACCGCGAGATTCTCGATCGCAAGGATATCGACGCCGTCGTGATCGGCACGCCCGATCACTGGCACGTACCGATCACCATCGCCGCCGTGCGCGCCGGCAAAGACGTCTATTGCGAGAAGCCCGTCACCCACTCGATGGAAGAGGGCGCGCCGCTACTCGCCGCGGTGCGCGATTCCAAGCGCGTCGTGCAGATCGGCCTGCAGCAGCGCAGTTGGGAGCACTTCGCGCAGGCTCGCCAGGAAATCCTGGACGGCCGCCTGGGGCAGGTGACGCTGATCCGCACTTACTGGTTCCAGAACCACATCCCGTCGATGGGCCGGGTGCCTTCAGTTCGACATGTCGAAGCTCGATTGGAAGCGCTTCCTGGGCTCGGCGACCGACCGTCCGTTCGATCCCGACCAGTTCGGCAACTGGCGCTGGTATTGGGATTTCGGCGGCGGCGCGATGACCGACCTCTTCGTCCATTGGGTGGATGTGGCGCACTGGATCATGGATGACGACACGCCGAAGCGCGCCACCGCCACCGGACTCAAGGCCGTGCTGGTGCAGCGGCAGACGCCGGACACGATGAGCGCGGCGCTGGCCTATGGCAAGGTGGTGGTGGAGTTCGACAGCGCTCTGCTCGGCTACATCGAAGGCGGCGGCCTGATGATCCGCGGCACCAAGGCTGCGATGCGTCTGTGGCGCGGCGGCTTCGCGGTCTACTCCGAAATGCCCGGCTACAGCGAGAAGCCCGGAGCCTTCCAACCCCATACTGGAAGTGAAATCCAAGCAGGACGGCACGCTGCCGCATATGCGAGAATTTCCTCGACTGCGTGCGAACGCGCGCGACCCCGAACGCTGGCGTGGAAATCGGCGTCTCCGCTGCCCGCGCCGGTCACGTGGCCAACTTTGCCATGCGCGGCAACGGCGTGTGGATGGGATAATTCCGTCATGCGCACCACGCTGCTCTGCATCGTCGCGTTCGGCGCCCTGGCTCGCGCCGCCGACCCGAACGCGATCGACCTCAAAGCGCCCGAGATCAAGCTCTGGCCCAACGGCGCTCCCGGTTCCGAGGGCGTCACCGCGCAGGAAGAATGGAACCCGAGCACCGATGGCTTCCACCGCGTGCGCAACATCCATCAGCCGTCGATCACCGTCTTCTTGCCGCCCAAGGACAAGGCTACGGGCGTTGGCTATGTGATTTGTCCGGGCGGCGGCCACAACTACTTAGTCATGGATCTGGAAGGCGCCAACGTGGCGCGCGGTCCTAAACGGCATGGGGATCGCCGCGTTCATCCTCAAGAGCCGTCTGGCCAACACGAAGGACTTCCATTACAAGGTGGATGTGGAATCGCTCGCCGACGCGCAGCGCGCCATCCGCACGGTGCGCTCCCGCGCGAGCGAGTGGGGCGTGGACACGGCGCACGTCGGCATCATGGGCTTCTCTGCGGGCGGCGAACTGGCGGCCTACGCCGAGACGCGTTGGGACCGCGGCAAGCCGGAAGCTGCCGACACCGATCGAGCGCCAGAGTTCGCGGCCCGATTTCGCCGTGCTCGCCTATCCGGGCGGTAAAGCCGCGAACCTCACGGTAACCAAGGAAACTCCCGCCACATTTATCGTGGTCAACAACGACGACAATCTGGCGCCTGCCAGCGCCGACTATTATGCCGCCATTCGCAAGGCCGGCGTGCCGGTGGAACTACATATCTACAATCGCGGCGGCCACGGTTTCGGCATGACCGGGCGCACCCCGGCCTTCGCGCAACTTCCCGTCTCCGGCTGGCCCGCGCGCTTTCGCGAGTGGATGATGGACATGGGCTTTCTGACACGCTAAGAGTGGTATCGTCGCATGCGCACTCAGGTGATGATGCGGGTAGCGCTGGCGGGCCTGTTCGCAGGCGCGCTGCTACAATTTGCGCAGTCCACGCGCGAAGGCACGCTGACGGTCAGGATTCTGGACGCGGCCACCGGACTACCGACACCCGTGCGGGTGCGTCTGCGGGACGACAAGGGCGAGCGGCCCAGAGTGCGCGGCGCCGTGGCGGTATCCGAATCGGCGATCCCGGTGCCGCAGCAGGCGATCGCGGTCCTCTTCGGCACCGACGACCGCGCCGAGGGTTATGCCATACAGCCGGATGGGTCGTTCTACGTCGATGGCTCGTTTGACGTGCGCCTGCCTCCCGGGACTTACACCCTTACAGTTTCCAAGGGCCTTGAATACCTGCGTGAAACTCAGACCCTCGAGCTGAAAGCGGGGGCTTCGGTGAAACGCGAGTACAAGATGCGCCGCTGGACGGATATGCCCGCTCGCGGGTGGTATTCGGCGGACGATCATATACACCTGCGCCGCTCCCCTGCCGACGACCATGCCATCGCACAGTGGATCGCGGCGGAAGACGTCCATGTCGGCAACTTACTGCGCATGGGCGATTTCTGGACGACTTATTTCGCGCAGTACGCCTTCGGCGAGCGCGGACGATATCAGGAGGCGGAGCGCCTGCTTTCTCCGGGGCAGGAGGAACCGCGCACCCCGGAGATCGGCCACACTATTTCCCTGGGCGCGAGCGAATTTGTGCGCAACCAGCAGGACTATTACTCCTTCGACAAGCTCTTCGACCGCGTGCGTGCATTGGGCGGCGTGACGGGCTTCGCCCATCAGGCGATGTCGTTCCACGGCTATCGGGGGATGGCCCTGAACACACTCCGCGGTAAAACAGACTTCCTGGAACTGGCGCAGTTCTGCGAGCCTGAGGGCCCGATCGCAGTGCAGCATTACTACGAGTTTCTGGACATGGGAATCAAGTTGACCGCACTGGCCGGATCCGATTTTCCATGGTGCGGCAAGGGACCGCAGTATGGCTTCAGCGAGCCGCGATTCACGCAGATCGGTGATGCACGTTTCTACGCCTACGCGGGAGGTCCGCTCACCTTCGAACGCTATATGGCGGCGCTCAAGGCGGGCCACACATTCGTCACAACGGGACCCATTCTGCTACTCACGGTGAACGGGAAGATGCCCGGCGACTCTATCGACCTCGCCCCTGGCAGCAAGGTGAAGATCTCCGCCGAAGCGTTCGGCGACAGCGGGCAGGTACCGCTGCGGTCCGTTGAGATTGTGGGGCACAGCAAAGTCCTGGCGCGGTCCGACGGAAAGGACGCGGCGCATTTGACGGTGGACCTGGAACTCCCGTTGGACCACGGAATCTGGATCGCGGCGAAGTGCGAGGCTGGTATCGGACAGGTGGCGCACACCACGCCGGTCTACGTTACGGTGAACGGCGGCGGCTTTCAGAATGGCGAGACGATGCGGCGAAATCTGGACGTTGCTGAGGGCTATCTCAAGGAAGTGGAGCAGGACCTGGCGAATCCCGGAAACAACCTGGATCGCCAGGCGACGCGGCATCGCGCGCAGTTGGAACGGCAGATTGCCGAAGCGCGGACGCAGTTAAAGAACATGGCCGCGGGCACTTCGAAGAGTCCCCTGTAAGCGGCGGACTTACTGCCCGATCCGGCGATCGCACTCGGCGATTCCGTCCTGCGCCAATTTCAATCGCCGCGCCGTCTCCTCGGTTTGCGGCCGCCAATTCTTCCACCGGCTGGCATTCTTCTGATAAGTCAGGCGGGCCCAGCCATAGTTCCGATTGGCCAGCAGCATCCTGGCATAGAGCTGGTCGAGGTCGGACGCCGCTTCCATCGCGGCCAGCGTGGGACGGGGCGCCGCCAGCAACCGGGCCGCCAGCGCTTGCCCTTTCGTAATCGCCGCGGCCGCCTGATCGTCCTTTCCTGCGCGCAAGAGCCCTTCGGCTTCCCGATTCGCCGCGGCCAGTTCCGTCGTGGCCACGCCGTACCAGGCTTCGGTGACCGGGTCCACCGCGGCCTTCGGCTGCGGCGCGGGTGCGGGCGCCGGCGCGCACCCCGCCATCAACACCACGAGCATCAGGAGAGGCAGCCGCATATCAGGAATAGATTCCGGGCGCTTCGTGACCCAGCCGCTGCACGTATTCCACATAGGACCCGGGATACACAACTGGCTCGCGATCCGTGCCACTCTCGCCGCCCAGTTCCAGCACGCGCGAGCCCAGCCCGCGCAGGAACATGCGATCGTGCGATACGAAAATCATCGTTCCTTCGAAACCTTTCAGAGCGTCCACCAGCATTTCTTTGGTGGCCAGGTCCAGGTGATTGGTCGGCTCGTCGAGCACCAGGAAATTCGGCGGATTGTAGAGCATCCGCGCCATCGCGAGGCGCGATTTCTCGCCTCCCGAGAGCGCGCGGATCTTCTTGTCCACGTCGTCGCCCGAAAACTGGAAGGCGCCGGCCAGGGTGCGCAGCGAGCCCAGGCCGTCCTGCGGGAAATCCTGCTGCAACTGCTCGATGATGGTGAGATCGCCATTCAGCACGTCCAGCGATTGCTGCGCGAAGTATCCCATATAAAGGCTGGCGCCGAGGCGTACGGTGCCGGAATCGGGCGTCGTCGCGCCGGCGATCATCTTGAGCAGGGTGGTCTTCCCTGCCCCGTTTCTGCCCATGACGGCCCACCGTTCGCCGCGCCGTATGGTAAGGCTGAACCCGTCATAGATGACGCGTGCGCCGTACCGCTTGTGCAGGTCTTCAATCACCGCCACCTGGTCGCCCGAGCGCGGCGGCACGCGGAACTCGAACTTCACTATCTTGCGGGTCTTGGGCAGTTCGATCTTGTCGATCTTATCAAGCGCCTTAATGCGGCTCTGCACTTGAGCGGCCTTCGCGGCGTGCGTCTTGAAGCGCTCAATGAAGCGCTGCTCCTTGGCGAGCATGGCCTGCTGGCGGACGAACGCCGCCTGCTGATTGTTCTCGCGGATGGTACGCTCGCGCTCGTAGAAATCGTAATCGCCGCTGTAGGCAATGATCTCGCCGGAATCGATCTCCGCGATTTTGGTGACGATGCGGTTCATGAACTCGCGGTCGTGCGAGGTCATCAGCAGCGCGCCGGGGTAGCCCTTGAGGAACTGCTCCAGCCAGATGATGGACTCGATGTCGAGGTGGTTGGTGGGTTCGTCCATCAGCAGGACGTCGGGACGGCCGAGCAGCACGCGCGCCAGCGCGACACGCATCTTCCAACCGCCGGAGAGGGCGCCGACATCGCCATCGATCTGGTCGTCCTTGAAGCCGAGACCGTGCAGCACTTCGCGCGCCTGCGCCTCCAGTGTGTACCCTCCAAGATGCTCGTAGGCCTCCTGCACTTCGCCGAAACGTTCCAGGATGCGATCCATGTCGCCGGCCTGCTCGGGATCTTCCATCGCGTGCTGCAGGCCCTCCAGCTCATGGTGCAGATCGCCGACCCGCCCGCTTCCGGCAATCGCCTCATCCAGCACCGAACGGCCCGCCATCTCTTCCACGTCCTGGCGGAAGTACCCGATGGTGAGCTTCCTGGGAACCGAAACGTCGCCCTCGTCCGGCACTTCCTCGCCCACCACCATGCGGAAAAGCGTCGTCTTGCCGGAGCCATTGGGGCCGACCAGACCGACCTTTTCCCCAGGGTTCAACTGAAACGAAGCGTCAACGAAAATCAACTGCTTGCCGTACTGCTTGTGGATGCCGGAGAAAGAAATCATCGAAACTCCAAGCTAGCAGAAGGCGGCGGGTCGCCGTTTGGCGTGGATGGCACTCGTACGCAGTCGGATTTCAGTATGATGTACCACGTGCTGACAAAATTCGTTCGTCTCGCCAGGTACTTCGTCCCTCTGGCCATCCTCGCCTTCGTGCCTTTGGCCACTCCATTCGCCGGCGACTATTTCCCGCCTCCCGACGCCAAGGGCGGATGGCGTACGCTGACCGATCCCGCCAGGATCGAGAAAACCGCGGGTGTCGATAAACAGAAGCTCGACGAGGCGTTTGACTACGTCCAGAACACCAGCCAGCACGGCGGTCTGCTGGTGGTGCGCCACGGCTACCTCATCTACGAACGCTATTTCGGGCGGGGCAACCGGGAGGCGTTACCCGAATTGGCGTCCTGCGGCAAAGCCTTCACCAGTGTAGCGGTCGGGAATCATGCTGCGCGAGAAGGCGTCACTCATTCCCAACGGGTTGGACGAAAAGGTCTACACGCCGAACTATCTTCCGTCCGAGTATTTCCCTTTGGACGACCCGCGAAAGGCCCAAATCTCCCTCGGGCAGGTGCTCTCCATGTCGGCTGGAATCCGCGGTACAAATCCAATGTACGTGAACGGCGTCCGGAAGACGATGGAGAATCCGGCCCAGGATGGTCCTATCGCTACCACTGACGATGTGGCCATGCGTCAGTCCCTGGCATGCGACCCCGGCGCGTGTTACTCGTATGCGACCTCGTCGCCACACATCGCGGCGATGATGCTTCGCAAGGTAACCGGAATGGAGATGGAGGACTATATGCGGTTGCGGCTCACGGCGCCGCTGGGATTCGGGACCTGGGGATATGCCATGTACCGCCCGCGTCTGGCCAGTGGAATCGACGCCAACGGCCGCATGTTCCATACGCCAGGGGGCGGCAGCATTGCGGTGCGATCCACGGATGTCCTCCGGTTCGCCTACCTGATGCTGCACGAAGGCCGGTGGGGCAAGGAGCAGATTGTGCCCGCGGAGTTCGTACGCATGTGCGGGCGAATGGTGAAATACAACCCGCACTATAACCACAGCTTCAACTTCAACGTGAACGAGCAGGGACAATATCCCGAGGTCCCGCGTGACGCCTTCTGGAAGGGCGGCTCAGGCGGATATTGTATCTACGTGGTACCGTCACTGGACATGGTGATCTACAAGATGGGCGGCACCGAGGGGCAGTACGATCCGGCACTCACGCGACTGCCGGTGACGTACACGTACGATGGATCGCGCGCCAACTGGCATGCGCCTCAGGGAATCGGCGACTCCACCGGCAAAACTTTGCAAATGGTTGTGGCGGCGGTTAAGAAGTAATTCAGTGGATGGGAGATAGCGATGAAGATCGGCCTATACAGTGTCACGTACCGCGGCGTGTGGTACCGCGGCCAGGCGATTGATCTGTTCGATCTGGTGCCCTTAGCCAAACAGCAGGGCTGGGAGGGTCTGGAACTGGACGCGGAGCGCCCCCATGCCGCACCGATGGACCTGTCGGCGGACGATCGAAAGCGGTTGCGTGATCTCGCCGGCGAGTTCGGAATCGAGCTTTGCGCTGTGTCCCCGAACTGTGACCTTTCGAGTCCCGTGCCGGTTCAGCGTGAAGCCATGATCTGCTACGTGCGGGAGTGCATCAAACTGGCGCACGACCTGGGCTCACCAATCTGTAAGGTTTTCGCCGCATGGCGCGGCATCACGCTACATAACGGCCTGGCGACTTACAACGATACTTACAGCTACAACCAGTATGGATTTTGGAAAAGCGACCGCCGCCCGTTCGTCGTCGAGTCCATGCGCGAGCTCTGCAAGGTAGCCGAGGATTACGGCGTTGTGCTGGCGATGCAGAATCATGGTCCCGATATCGTGAACAGCTATCAGGACGTGTTGTCGCTGATTGAAGGGGTCGCGTCGCCGGTGTTCAAGGCGTGCATGGACATCAACATCGAGCCGGAGGCGGATTCGCCGGAGCTTGCCCGCAAGATGGTGGCGGCCAGCGGGTCCCTGCAAGTCCATTCGCACATGAACGGTGAGTTCGCCAGACGCGGGGATGGCGATGTGGAATTAGTGGCAGGCGGCTATTTCGATAAGCAGTTCTGGGGAAGGCAGGTCGCCTATCCGGCCTACGTCGATGCGTTGGTTTCGGCAGGGTACCAGGGCTACGTGGATTGGGAGTTCTGCCACCCCGCGATGGAGAGCGGAAGACCAGCAGGCATCGAGTACGTCCACGAGCAGACGCGAATGGCGTTCGAATACCTCTCTGCCATGCGCGCCGCGGCCGAGCAGAAGGCTACGGCTACTATCGCCGGCTAGCCGCGGGCGCTGCCGTAAGCTGTCAGTGATGACGAACTCCCTTCCAGATGCGCATGCCAATCCGGCGCAGGTCGGGACCGAATTCATCCAGCATGTTGGTCTGTGCCTGGTCTAAGGTGGACGACCAGAGGGTATAGACCAGCCGCCGCGGTTGAACAGGCTGCCGGGTCCAACTGGCGACGGAAATGCTTGCAACTTCGCTGGCGAAAAATCGGGTATACGCAGGCCGTTGTGATCCATCAGGCATTTGCGCGGTCACGGAGCTTCGCACAGCATTCCAGAGTCTGCCGTGAATCGACGATGATCGAGACCTGCGATACCGCAAGTCCTCGCCAGTCACGATACCGGCGACGAGCTCGGCGCTGTTCTTGACGACGCGGCTCTGGAACGCACGGGCGAATCTGCGTTCGTAAGAACTGGCGGTGAAGTCCCAGCAGGCAGGCTGACGCAACGCATGATCAACCGCCGTGTCCACCGCGAGAAATCCCATGCGACCCGGTGAATATGTGCGGTGAACATAAAGCGACCACCGCGCTGATGCCGTGTATGGCTCCGCCGGCTGCTGTGCGGCGCCCGATGAACTTCCGGCGATCCACAGAATCAGCATTAACACACACCGGCGGCTTGCCCGCGTGTTCAGGCTCTCGGGTTGGATGACGGCCTCCGTTCTGACGTGGAGTCCGCCGGCGCTCGTTCAACAATTTCCCTCTCCTGAGCGTTCCAATAAAGTTTTTTCCCTTCCTGCTGCGCCCGAGCCGCCATGATCACCGCCACAGATTGTGCCAGGCCGCGTTCAACGTTGGCGTTCGGCTGGTTCCGCGTCCGCAAGCACTCCAGCCAGTTCCGCATGTGGCTCGGGTTCGAATCGGAAATGAACGGAAGTGCTCCGTAAGTCTTTTCGACCGCGCCGGTGAGCAATTTTTGAGACCAGGACATGGAGTGGCGTTCGGCCGCGCCCAGCCTGATCAACTTCTGCGGACGGCGAAGGAAGGGGTTGCTTTCGTGAGTGCCCTTCTCCTCGACCAGTTTCCAGCGCTGGCTGCCTTCGCCTCCGATATTCACGAGAGTTGCTTTGTCTCCCATGATGCGCGTGAAGCTATCGGAATCGTTACCGAAGCTGGTGGAATAGCTCACCAGAAATCCTTTCGGATATTCCAGAAGGGCTTGAAAGGTGTCCGGATTTTCGCGGCCATCCCGCCAGGCGAAGACACCCCCATGGGCAACGGCTGAAAGCGGGAAGGGATCGCCGGTCACGTGGTGGACCATATCGATGGCGTGGCTCATCCATTGATCGGGAATGCCGCTGGAGAAGTCGCGATACAGCCGGAATTCGAAGTAGGCGCGTGGATCAAACGGCCGGTAAGGTTTGCTGAGCAGCCATCTTCGCCAGTCGGTGTCCTCTTCGCGGATCTGGCGCACTTCGGGCCGGCCGCGCCATCGCGGGCCGTGATAATTCCAAACGATCTCGACCTTACTGATGCGCCCGAGTGCTCCTTTTTCCACCAGCTCCCGAACAGCGGCCTGGTAGGGTTCGCTGCGATGCTGCGTCCCGATCTGCACGATCAGTTTGCGTGATAGAACCGCATCGCATGCAGCCTTGGCTTCTTGCAGGTCATTCGCCATCGGCTTCTCGCAGTAAGCGTCCTTACCGGCCTCGGCGGCCAGGCGCAGAAGCGGCGCGTGCTGGAAATCCGCCGTGGAGATGATCACCGCATCCACGTCCTTGTCCGCCAGCAGGTCCTCCACGTATTGAAAACTGCGGGGAGGCCTGCCGTATTCGTCTGCCGCTGCCTTGGCCGCCCGGTCCCGATTTACATTCCACAGGTCGCAGACGGCGATCATTTCGACATTTTCAGTGGACTTGAGTCCGGCGGCAACTGACGCAAGTTCCCGGCCGCGATTGCCGATGCCAACGTGTCCGAGCCGGATCCGGTCATTCGCCCCGATGACGCGAGCGTAGGATATAGCCGTGGCCCCGAGGAGCGTAGGCGCTGCCAGAAGCAATGACCTCCGGCTTAGATCGTTGTGAGGCACGCCAGGAGCCGGCGATTCTTCTGTGGAAGAAGCGCCGGCTGGGTCGCCGGGCTCCTGAATGGGCGGTTGAAATGGCACAGCGGTTTCCTTGTCCGGGGAAGTCTGCACACTACACTGAAGCACCCTACGAACTGGCACCGACGATCCGGAGATGCCCGCCCCGGCGGGCCGGTAATTGTGAATATTATCACCGATAGCCCGGAAGAGCTATTGAAAAGTGAAGGCCGTCAGAGGAATTTATCCCCAGGCCGGGGAAGGCCGGGTTCGAGACTCACAACTGATCGCGGAATTGTTCCAGGGCCACTTTGACCAGTTGTGCCCGAGTGCGAACCTCCAGTTTGCCGAAGAGCTGCCGGAGACAAGCCTTCACTGCACTTTCCGAAACTTCCAGCCGCTCGGCGATTTCACGATTCGTCAATCCCTGCAGAATCAGCCGCAGTACGGTCCTGTCCCGGTTCGTCAGTTTCGGACCGGTCGCCGGGCGTGACCGGTCCACCGACCGGAACAGCGGCGCCAGGTACTTCTTTTCCAAACAGACCTCGCCCTTAGCGATCTGCCGGATCGTGCCGCACAGCGAGGCGATCGAATGGTGTTTGTGCAGGATGCCTGCCACACCCGCCTGGACTAACTGAATCGCCTCCTGGTCGCTGGCTCCCGCCGTTACCACCAGAATTTTGAGTTTGAAACCCGCGGCTGTTGCCATGGCGATGAAATCCTGCGCCCGCTCCGGTCCCAAATCAACATCCAGCAATACGATCTGCGGCTGTGTGGTGGGAAGCGCCGCCACGGCTTCGGCCGATGAAGCAAACTGCCCGACGACCTGTAGATCCGCTTCTTTTTCGATGGAACGCGCCAATCCTTCACGGAACATCGCGTGATCGTCAATAATCATCAACTTGATGGTTTCGATCGCTGCTCTATCCAATTCCGTCTCCTCAATCCACCACTTGCGCTTCCACCCGGAAACAGGCGCCGCTATTCGACACTTCCAAACGCAGATCGCCTCCGTAACTTCTCACCACGGCGCGCGAAACATACAAACCCAAACCAGCGCCCTCTCCCCCGGAGTGGAAGGGTTCGAAAAGGTGCTCCGTCGACGAGAGGCCGGGGCCACTGTCTGCAAAACGGATATGGGCAGCGCGCCCGTCTGTGGTCACCGTAATCCGCAGCTCACGCAGCTCACGATCCTGAACGGCGCGATAGCTGTTCTTCGCCAGGTTCAGGAATGCCTGCAGGAGTCCATGCCTTTCTCCTAGCACCACAGGCATTGCAGGCGGAAGGTCCCACACGATGGCTCCGCCCATCTCGCGCCAGTCTGGTTCGATCACAATGCGCAGATCATCCAGCACCGCCTGCAACATCACTTCGCCCACCGTGTCGTGGGTTTGTCCCTGCAGGTCCCAGTCCGCGATTCGCTGCAATCCCTTCACCAGCGTGGTCAACCCTTGAAAATCCTCGTCGTGCCCAATCTGGTGCCGCTCCTTTAAGTTCGAACACACAGACCCGATTGCGCTGCATAGATTCCGGACTTCGTGAGAGACAGCAGCGGCAGCGATCCGGTTGCCGCGCAGCAAGTGCCGCAAACCCTGTTCTTCGCGGTCCCGCATCTCCTCCGAGGAATCCACCACAATGGCCGACAAGCGCGGGCCCTGTGGCGCGGCACAAGAGGAGAACCAGGTATGCGCAAGGAAGATCTCGCCATTCTCCCTGCGGCCCTGGCACTGCGCCGCGGTGCGCAATCCTTCGGGTCCCGCGTCGATTTTGAGTGCGTCGGCAAGCACGGGCAGATAGGCACCGATGGGGCGGCCGCGCAGGCTTTCGCCCTCGGTGGCGAGCAGCAGCTTGTCGGCGGCCCGGTTGCACGCCAACACCACGCCGGCGGCGTCGAGAGTCAGAATCGCCGCCGGACTGCTCTCTACCAGTACTGTCAACTGTTCTTGCAACTCCTGCCGCAAATCCTGCTCCTGACGCATGCGGCCAAGGTGCTCCATTGTCAGCGCACGATTACGGATCAGGGACGTAACCATCAGGCCCGAGCCTGCGTACGCCACCAGGCCTAACAGAAACCGGTGCAGAATCTCCACGGGCGGACAGGGCGTGTCGAACAAGCCGCGGAGAACCGAGCAGACAACGGCAAGGGCCACAGTCTGCGCCTGCGGAAGCACTGTGGCAGCCAGCATCATGGGCAGGATATAGAACAGGCCCAGCGACGCGCTGGTTCCCACTACGTATCCGTCGGTCACCGCGATGACCACGATTGCAGCCGTCACGGTGCCCATGATCATTCCCTTACCCGCTCGCTGGAGTCCGGCGACTACGGATTCCAGGCGGTATCCCGAGGTTGGCCCCGCTGTTGCCGTGTGCATACCTGGCCACTATTCTCTCTCATCCGAAGGATAGGTGCAGCTATCTTTCGACGCTATTATTGCCTGGAAATTCTTGGTTTAACCCGCCTGGCGGCTAAAATGCGGGATATTTTGCCGATTCACCCGTGTCCATTTGGGTAGCATGACCTATCTATCGGGCGAAAAAACCGGAAAAGCATAAAACCGGAATTCAAAATTTCGATTGGACACACCTGTCTGGTCCCGATAGACTTAGTTTCTCTCGACAAGGCTCCCCCGTCCGGAGCCAAGGCACAGTCCGGAAGCGGGCGGTTGCCGCAGAAACGCCACCACTGAATCACTCGTGTCCACAAGTAGCGGGCCCGCAGTGGCGTGTCCAGAGATGTAGCCACATTTCCGAAGCTTTTTACGACTAACAAATCTTGATTCACGAGGTGATTGATGGGAGCCAATTCCACACAGGCAGGGGCGCTCGTGTTGTTTCTAGTTGCATTCACGCTGATCGCAGTAGGGCTGGCAGCCGACATAAGTTACATCGCGCTGCTCGCAGGACTGGCGGTGCTGGCAGGTTCAATCATGCTTTTTTTGAAGTGCAAACCTTGGGAGCACAACGAAAAATAGAAAGGATGAAAGCGCAATGATTTTAATAGGAATATTGATTACGCTGCTCGGCTTCGTGATTAGTTTGCTGAGCCTGCCGATGACATCGAGCGTGAATGTCCGGATGATGATGGTTCTGCTTGGAATCGCCGTAAGCTTGTTCGGCATCCTCGGCATCATCAACCGCGCATACCTCAAGACTGCGAACTGGAGGAAATAGAATCCGTGAAGAACTCCTTACTACTATTTACGACTCTCATGCTCACGGCGTCGCTCGGAATGGCGCAGGCGCCGCCGGCAACAGCCGCCACTCCAACCGCGGCTCCAACCGCCATCACCACCGAGGATCTCAAAAGCGTCGACGCGCCTAAACCCGAAGTTCGCCTTAAGGGCGATCCGGATGGCGCACTCACCGGCACGGTGGCAGATATCGCCGTTAACGATGCCAAAAAGGGCATGACGGTTGCGGACGTCCTCAACCAGGTCGGCCAGAATAAGATCGCCATCAACTTCACCTGGACGCTGGTCGCAGGCTTCCTGGTGATGTTCATGCAGGCGGGCTTTGCGATTGTGGAAACGGGTTTGTGCCGGGCCAAGAACGCCAATCACACCATGATGATGAACTTCATGGTGTACGGCGTTGGTCTGCTGGCCTACTTCCTGATCGGCTTCGCGATTCAAATGGGCGGAGTCGGCGGCGTGAGCAATTTGGGCGGGGCCAGTCCGCTCAATACCGAATTTGTGATCACCCTGTTCGGCAAGCCCTTTGGAATTTTCGGACAGCACGGCATGTTCCTCACGCAGGGTGGAACTTACGACGTAGGCGTGATGGTGGTGTTCCTGTTCCAGATGGTGTTCATGGATACCGCGCTGACCATCGTCACCGGGTCGGCGGCAGAGCGCTGGAAGTTTGCAGCTTTCCTGGTTTCCTCCTTCGTGCTGGGCGCCTTTACTTATCCTCTCTTCGCCAATTGGTGCTGGGGCGGCGGCTGGCTCGCCAACCTGGGAACCAACTTCGGTCTGGGCCACGGCTATGCGGACTTCGCCGGTTCGGGCGTAGTGCACTCGGTCGGTGGGATCACGGCATTGGCACTCGCCCTGATCGTTGGACCGCGCCTTGGAAAATACAATCGTCAGGGCAAGCCCAACGCCATCATTGGACACGATATTGTGATCGTGCTGACGGGCTGCTTCATCCTGGCCTTCGGATGGTTCGGGTTCAACCCCGGGTCTACCCTCGGCGCCTCCGGCAATGGCAATCTACGCATCGGTTCCGTAGCGGTGAACACCATGCTCGCCGGGATGACGGGCAGTTTCGGCGCGATGTTCTACATGTGGCTGCGATACGGCAAGCCCGACGCTTCCATGACCGGTAACGGCCTGCTCGCAGGACTGGTTGCGATTACGGCGCCATCCGGCTTTGTGAACCCGGTCAGCTCCTGCATCATCGGTCTGATCGCTGGCGTGCTAGTCTGCCTCTCCGTGGAATTTATTGACCGTACCTTGAAAGTCGACGATCCGGTGGGGGCGATCTCCGTACACGGCGTCAACGGGCTCTGGGGTGTAATCGCAGTGGGCCTGTTCGCCGACGGCAAGAGCAATTACGGCGGTTCCTGGAACGGCGTAAACGGGTCGGTGACGGGCCTGTTCTATGGCGACGCGAGTCAACTTGTGGCACAGCTTTTGGGTGTCGCCACCCTGGTCGGCCTGGTATTCAGCATGAGCTTCGTCATTAATCTGGCCATCGATGCAGTGGTGGGCCAGAGAAGTTCGGCAAAGGCGGAACTCGAAGGTCTCGATCTCCCCGAAATGGGACAGGTCGGTTATCCCGAGTTTGAACTCAAGGCGCGAACGGTAGGCGCTCAGTAGGAAGTCACATGACTGGCGAACTCACAACGGTTGCACCGTCACGAGTGCCCGCGGTTCCCTGGCGAGACCCTCACACGGTCTCGCCGGTCGAACTGCGCGGGTATATCCAATCACTGGAAGTTGCCTGCGAACAGAATCCACGTTCGGCGGACTTGCGGACATGTCTGGGCATGGCTTATGCCATGAACTACGAAGTCTATAAGTCCATGGACGCCCTGGAACTCGCGATCGAATTGGAGCCGGATCACTTCTTCGGCCAGTTGAAGTACGCCGAGTTGCACTACCGGCTCCGCGCACTCGTTCGTGCGGAGCAGGAATCATTGAAGGCGGTCGACCTGGCCGCCAATCGATGGGAGCTGGAACTTGCCCGAAAACAGTTGCAGGAGATTCGCAGGCTGATGCGGGAGGGCACTCAAAAACCGGAGTGGACGAAACCACTTGCGGCGCCCGCATTTGTCCTGCTGGCAATGGCGATTATTCTCTGCCTGGGAGTGTACTGGAAATGAACTTGAACAATAAGTGGTGCTATTTCCTTGCCGCCGCGATCTTCGCCGGCTTCTTTCTGATCCGGGGCGGCGCGCCACCGTTCCCGATAGCGCTCGGGATCGCAGGTGCAGCGTTATTTACGCTGCGAACATCTCGCGCTACCTAACCAAAGCCCAATGGCTTTCCATACTCTACCCGCATTACTGCTGCTTCCGCACGCCGGTCCGGCAGCGATTCCGCTGGCGATGCTGGTCGTGTTCATCTCGGCCAAGTTCATGGCCGAACTCGCCGAGCGGATCGGACAACCGGGAATCGTCGGCGAGATCTTCGCCGGCGTTCTGGTGGGACCGAGCGTGTTGGGATGGCTCGCGCCCAATGAGTTCTTGAGCGCGCTTTCGGACCTCGGGGCTATGTTTTTGCTCTTCCGTGTCGGCCTCGAAGTGAAGTCCTCCGAATTAATGAAGGTGGGAGGCACCGCCACGCTGGTCGCGTGTTCCGGTGTTGCCGTTCCCTTTGTGATGGGCACGGGGATCATGCTTGCATGGGGGGCCAATACGAAAGAGGCCATCTTCGTCGGCGCCTCCATGGTGGCCACCAGCGTCGGCATTACCGCCCAGGTGCTGTCCTCCAAAGGATTGCTCCACGAAATCTCCAGCAAGATCATTCTGGCGGCCGCAGTGATCGATGATGTGTTGGGACTGCTGGTGCTGGCCGTGGTCAGCAGCCTCACCCACGGGCAGTTCGATATTCTCTCCCTCGCGATGACCGCCGTCGCCGCCGTCGCATTCACCGTAATCGTGGCCAAGTGGGGAACTCAGACCGTGGGCCGGATCGTACCGCATGTCGATCGCCGTCTCAAGGTAGCTGAGGCGCGCTTCGTGATGGCTCTGGGCCTGCTGTTTGGTCTCGCGCTGCTCGCCGTCTTCACCGGAATCGCGGCCATCGTGGGTGCGTTCCTGGCCGGCCTCGCAATGGGGGAAAGCACGGGCCCCCGCGAGCGCGACCTGGCACAGGGAGTCTCGGAATTGCTCGTTCCCTTTTTCCTCGCTGGTATCGGACTTCGTGTGGATCTCTCCGCCTTCGCCCACCCCAGCACGGCGATCCTCGCGATCGTCATCCTGGCCGCTGCGGTGGCTTCAAAATTCATCGGTTGTGGCCTGGCCGCTGCCGGATTGGGAAAAGCCGATGCTCTGCGTATCGGCGTAGGCATGATTCCGCGGGGCGAGGTGGGGATGGTCGTAGCGCAAATCGGACTTGGTTTCGGCATACTGACCCAGAGTTCCTACGGGGTCGTGGTGTTCATGTCTGTGGCAACCACCATCGTCGCCCCGCCACTGATCAAGATCGTCTACAAGAACCTGCTGTTGCCGGGCGAGCCGGTTGGCGAAGAGGTCGTACGCCTGTGCTAAAGAATCCAGGAACGGTTGATCCCAACCCCCCGCATGGCGAGAGGGGGAACTTTCGCAAGATCTCCGTCAGCCTTCCCCCCTGGATCTACGAGCGGCTGATTCGCGAGTCGGCCCGTCGCAAGATTGACGGCGAGCGCAACCAACTGATCTCCGAGTTGATTCGGGAGGCGGTCAATCAGTATCTGGATCGGCTCGACACATGTACCACCAATGGCGATTTCGAATAATCGTCTGCCCAATCGCCCGTCGATGCAAAAGCTGTGCCCCATACTCTGCCTGCTGCAGCGGTAAGCGCCGCGCGTGACTAACACCGCGCCGGGAGTTAAATTGATGTCCGGCGGCCATCTGCGGTGCGACGATCCATTCAACTCGGGCAGGTGCAGGAGACGGCGCTGGTGCCGCTTTATGCTCGCGCACTCGAAAGCCGGAGGAAGCGGCCGATTCTCGAAGATCCCAAGGCCGTCGAGATCGTAGACTCCATCGAGTGGGATTTCCGGCGCTTCGGGCAGCGGCGCAGAGTGGTGGGATGTTCCCTGCGGAGCGCCATGTTCGACGTATGGGTGCGCGACTTTGTGCTCCGCCATCCGCAGGGCACCGTGGTCGAGATCGGCGCCGGATTGAATACCCGTTTCGAGCGGCTCGACAATGGCAGCATCCACTGGTACGACCTCGAACTTCCGGATATGGTCGAACTGCGGCGGACATTCTTTTCGGATTCCGAGCGGCGTGTCACGCTCACCGCATCCGTGCTGGATCGGGATTGGATTCAGACGGTTCGCCGCAGCCCCGGGCCGTACTTTCTGGTTGCCGAGACAGTCTTCGTCTATCTGGAAGAGGCGGCCGTCAAGACAGCACTCGAGCAGATCGGAAGCAGCCTGCCGCAAGCCGCCATTGCGCTCGATACGGTTGGGCGCCGCGCGGTAGACACCGGCAACAGGGATTTTGCGCGCCGCAAGATGGCCGCGCGATTCGTATGGGCCTGCGAAGATCCCATCGCGATTCAGAATTGGAACATCGGCTTGCAACTGGTGGAATCCCGCACGGTAGCGGACGTTCCCGATTGCCTGTGGCCGCGGCTGCCCTTGTCGCTGCGGGCCAGTTTACGATTCTTTGGTACGTTCTTTCCGAAGCAGATGAAAATGTATCAGCTCTGCGTGTTTGCCGGAAAGTAGGGCAGTTCCCGCTTCTTCAACGCGTTCATTCGGCCCGAAGCGCCGTCATCGGCTCCACGCAGGCCGCGCGCCAGGCGGGAATCATGGATGCCACCAAAGCTCCCACGCCGAGCAGCAAAGTAGTGATCGCCAGCATCACGGGATCCCACGGCTGCACATCGAATAATTGAACGGTCATCAGTTTTCCGGCGCCGACCGCGGCTGGAATACCGATACCGAGTCCGATACACACCTGCCAGAATGCGCCGGCCAGCACCATTCCTACCACGCGCCCGCGATCGGCGCCCAAAGCCATCCGCACGCCGATTTCGCCGGTCCGCCGCTCCACCATATATGCCAGCACCCCGAACAAGCCTACGGCCGCCAGCACAAGCCCCAACCCGCCGAAGAGGCTGGTCAGCGTTGCAATCAGCCTTTGCTGCTGGAAATCCGCGCTCACCACTTTGCTGTACGGGTCAACTCCGTAAAGCACCAGGTTGGGGTCTACTCCGGCTAATGCCTTGCGCACATGCTGCTCGATGTCCGGCGGATTCCCCGGCAGCCACAACACGATGTTGTACAGATAGTGAGACCAGATCTCGCCGCCACGGAAGCCCGGATCGTCGTACTGCACGGTCTGCGCCTCCGGCAGCCAAAACATCGGACGGACCGGTTTCTTGTATTCGTAGGTCATGTACCGCACGTCGTTGATCACGCCGACAATCTCGTAGGTCGCCGCGTACTTGAGTTTGCCGGTGCCGAAGTGCTGCCCCACCGGGTTCTGGCCGTTAAAGAATCTCTTCACGAAAGCCTGATTGACTACGGCCACCGGGCGCGTCGCCGCGGTGTCCCTCTCCGTGATGGGCCTGCCCAGCACCACCTTCGAGCCGATGGTTTCGAAGAATCCCGGCATCACCCGCACAAAGCCGGCGCCCGTGTCTTCTTTAGCGGCCGGCTCCGGCCTGCCCTCGATGCGAATCGAATCGTTCCAACTGTCACCCGTCATCGGCGCATACAGTGCGGGCGCCACCATTCGCATACCGGGAATCTGGAGAAGGCGCTCGTCAATCTGCCGGAACATTGGCTCCATCTGCTCCAGTTTGTAGTTGCCGAGCGTTGGATTGATCCAGGCGATATAGCGGTCCTTGGTTTCGAATCCAAAGTTCTGATGTTCCAGGTTTCGCAGGCTCTTGCCTAAAAGAGCAGCCGCGGACAACAACACAACCGATACCGCGATCTGGGCGATCACCAGCGACTTCTGCGTCCAGGAGCGCCCTGCCCCCACCGTACGGCCCGCGCCCCGCAGCGCATCCGCCGGGTCCGCATGCGATGTCATCCACGCCGGAGCGATTCCAAAAACAATTCCCGTCAGCATCGATACCACCAGTGCGAACAGCAGGATCGGCCAGGATGGCGCCGCCTGAAGCGGCACGTAGTTATTGGGGCCGCCCGTCTGGAAGGCCATCGACACAATCATCTTCGTTCCGGCGTAGGCCACCAGGATGCCCAAAACTCCTCCGATGAAGGAAAGCAGCATCGATTCCACCAGTACACCGCGTACCAGCCGCCCCCGCGAAGCACCCAGCGCGACCCGAATGGACGTTTGCGCGCGATGCTTCATACCGCGAGCGAGCATCAGATTCGCCAGGTTCGCACAGGCCACCAGCAGCACACATCCCGCGGCGATCAGCAGCAGCTTGAGCCCATCCTCGTACTGATCCCGCATCACCTCTACGCCCGCGCCGCCTGGCACCAGGTGCAACGTTTGCTGCGCCCAGAGCTGCTTCTCGCCCGGCCCCATATCCTGTACGTGGCTGGCCAGCCAGTCGTGGAATTCCACCTTCAGTTTTGCTTCGAGCGACTTCGGATTCACTCCCGGGCGCACTCTTCCAATCAGGTCCAGGAAGTTCGAGTTCGACCTTTTCAGACGAGCCGTATCCCCGTCGATCAGTGGTTCCGTGGTCAGCGGCAGCCAAAAATCGGGCATGCCCCACCCGGCCAGCTTTGCACCATAGAATCCCGGAGCTGCGACGCCGATCAGGATGAACGGATGGCCGTTGATCTGATAGGTTGCGCCCACCACCGAGGGATCGGCGCCGTACTTCTCGTTCCAGATCCGGTAACTCAATACCGCGACCGGCGGCGCACCCTCCACGTCGTCCGCATCGGTCATCAGCCTGCCGATCCAGGGCTGCACGCCAAACGTCCGGAAGAAATTGCCGGATACATACTCGCCGTTGCGTGTATCGGCCGGCGCACGCGAGCCTGCCCTGCGGACGCCGAGCGGAGCGTTACCCGCCTGTAGCGCCGCCAGATCCACGAACTCGGGCGTCTGGGAGCGAAAGTTCTTGTATGCCTCCCATGAGAACAGGGAAAAATCTCCGTCATCGCCCTGCAGGTACCCACCCCAATTGCAACAGCGAACTTTATCGCCGATCCGCCAGAGTTCTTCGGGCTTGGTCACCGGCAGCGATTTCAGCATCACCTGGTGGACCAGCGTAAAGATGGCGGTCGTGGCTCCGATACCCAGCGCGAGTGTGACCACGGCCGTCGTGGTGACTCCCGGCGCCTTCCGCAATTGCCGGAACGCCTCGCGCAAATCAGCCAGCACTGGCGCCTCCGCTCCCGCAGGTGATCTTCGAAATTCTGTCCAGCACAACCTTTATACTGTTTCTGCGCCGAAAGGTTACGCGACGGGCGCGTTTTATCGCCCGGCTACAGTTGGCGTGGTCGTCGTTAGCCCGGGTGCAGGCGCGGGCGGCGGCAGCGGGGGCATCTTCTCTTTACTGAAGCGGGGCAGCATCTCATTGCGGTTGGCAACGTGCCAGACGGCCGACGCAATCACGGTGACCGCCTTTTTCGCGTCCTCGGGCACGATTCGCTCATACGTATCGAGATTCGTGTGCCACGTGGCGGACTGATACTCGATTGGGTCCTGCTGCATTCCGATTCCCGCCAGGCCGGCATGGTTGAAATTCGTGCTGTCCGTGCCGCCCGTCGCGCGGCTGGTGCTGGGCATCGCGCCGGCCACACCCAAGTCTTCAAACGGGGCCAGTGCCGCTCGCAGGATCGCGGTGGCCTCGGGCGGGCCGAAGACGCTGGCGCCGCGCACCCTGCCGGTGCCCGAATCGATATTGAAATAGCAATCCAGACCGGCGAATTCTGGCTTGGGATTTTCGAACGTGCCGAAATGCTGCTTCACGTAGGCTGCCGATCCCAGCAGCCCTTCCTCTTCGCCCGCCCAAAGAGCCACGCGGATGGTGCGCCGCGGCTTCAGGCCCAAAGCGTGTATCACGCGCGCCGCCTCCAGCATCATCGATGAGCCGATGGCGTTATCCGTGGCGCCGGTGGCCGAATGCCACGAATCCAGATGCCCGCCCAGCATGACGATTTCGCCGGCCTTATCCGTGCCGGGAAGTTCGCCCACCACGTTGTAAGCCGTCGTGCCCTTGGGGAACGTCTGGTTGAGAATATCGAATTGCAGGCCGACCGTTTCGCCGTCCGCCAGCAGCCGGTCGATGCGGCCGTAGTCCTCGTTGCGCAGGACAACCGTGGGCGGCGCCTTCGCCAGATCGAAAGTACGATTATTGAAGGCGCGGATCTGTCCATGTTCGCGGGCTGCGTCATTGATCCGCAGCAGCGCTTTGTTGGCCACCAGCCAGGCGTCCACCTGCGTGTTGACCTGCGCCGCCGTCAGCTTGCCGGGCTCGGCAGGGGTACTGCCGCGGCCGGGACCGAACCCTCCACGGCCCGCGTTGGGGTTATTCGGGTCAAACTGTTCCTTGATCTGCTTGTCGTCGCGCCGCATCGCCGCCGGCGTGAAGTTCACGGGCACCACGGTGGCCTTGCCCATCAGTACGATTTTGCCCTTAACCTTGGCCTCGTTCTCCGCCAGAAATGCCGTCATCTGCTCCTGGGTCGGACTCTGCGGCAGCGCGACCTGCACCGCGTTGCCGCGCACCACGCCCTTGGTGGAGGGGGTCCACGCCAGAACTTCGAAGGTGAGATTGTCGCGCACAGGCGCCGTCATCAGTCCGTAAGCATGCTCGTTCATCCAGCCCGGATGACCGAAATCCCAGGGCTCCAGATGGGCGTTTTGGAAGCCCCACTCGGTAAGCTGCTTCACCACCCAGTTGGCGGCAGCCTCATAATTCGGCGAGCCGGTGAGGCGCGGTCCGTAACGATCCGTGAGTATGTGCACGGTGTGCATGACCTGCGAATGCTCCATGGCCTCCTGGCGAATGCGTGTATTCACGCTCTGGTCCACCGTTTCTTCCGCGAACACCAGGCAGGCGGCCGCGAGCAGCGCGAGAGACTTCTTCATGATTCCAACAGGATAGCCCACTCGCGAACCGCCTTGAAAAGAGGGCCAACGCTTGCCCATCGTTCCGCGTCACGCTTACATGGGGGGACAAACCGGAGCCGGCGTCCTGGTGTGTCTGCTGCTGTGTGACACTCTATCTGCGCAGAACGCGAACAAGACGCGGGATGCCATGGAGTGGACCATGGCGCTGCGCGGCCGCATGGCGCAAATGTCCAACCCTGTGGTCCGCGTTCATGGCATCGCCTCCGTGGCCCGCCTGGTCTGCCCGCTCGATCCGGTCGCGGCGTCGGGCCTCTTCCGCGACGCTATCACGTCGCTGTTCAATATCGGGAGCGGCGCTTTCGGCGAACGCGCCACCACCGTGCTGCCCGTCGCCAGTTTCTCCGGCCTCTGGAAATACGTGGTTCCAGCCGCCCTCAAGTGCGACCCCACCCTCTCGTCCACCGCGCAGAACCAGCAGGCGAGGGAGCGGCTGAATACCGAACGTACCGGCGCCAGTTCCACACTCGGCCGGGCCTACGGCATGTTGAGCCCCGAGTTGGTGTTGGACAAGGCCGACATGCTCGACCGCGCCGCACAGGTTGCCCGGGGAGCGCTCGAAGCAGGCGACCCCGACACGCTCGACACCGACCTTCTCAGCCGCGTACTTTCCCGTTTGTGCGAACGGGCCCCGGACCTCTCCGATGATCTTTTCGTTCGGTCCGTGGATTTCGTCATGTCGGCCAACGTACCAAGTCCAGACAGCCTGCAAGACCTCGCCAAGTTCCTGTTTACGGCGCCGAACCTCCTCGATGAGCCCGAGGACGATCAACCCCACAAGAGCATCCAGGTGAACGGCGCCACCATCGAAGACCTCACCGCCACGCGCAACAGCGCCAATCCCGATAACATACAGGCCCTCATCGAATCCACCCTCAAACTCCTCGCAAACCCCACCGCGGAGAATCGCAATCCCGTGGTGGCCTACGCCCTGGCTTCGCAACTGCTTCCCCGCGCACGCGACCTGACGCCCGACCGCGTGGCCGAATTTGAGCGTGCGATGGTGGATCTCGAAGCCGCGGTCCCCGGCGTCGCGTCCGCTGTCGAATCCGCTCTCGGCGCGCCGCAGAATCCCGATCCCGACAGCGGCGATCCAGCCGCCCGCAATTTTTGGCTGACCGGCCAGATTCAGGGCGCGCTTGGTGCCGGCCAGTTCGACCGCGCCCGCCAACTCTTCACTCGTATCGACGATCTGCCGGTTCGCGGCCAGATCTCGGCGCTGATCACCTTCGCCGAGTCCGCTTCCGCGATCGAGAATAAAAGCGACCAGGCGATGAGCATGGCGAACCTCCTCAAGCCCGGGATCAAGCGGAGCCTGCTCTACATCTCGATGATGGCGTCGAGCGCGAACCGGGATGCGGCCCTGCAGGTGCTCCCCCTCGCCACGAAAGACATCGGGCCGCTGCCCGCCGAGCAGCGCGTTCGCCTGCTCTCCGCCCTGGCCACCAGCCTAATTCGCGCCGATAGCGAAGCCGCCTTTGGGGTGTTGAACCAACTGGTCGCCGCGCTGAACGATGTGCGCACCAACCCGCGGCGCGGCAAGTTCGATCCAGCCAGTGTGCGGCGGACATTCAACCCCAGCAGCGATGCCAATAGTGACAGCTCACTGATCCTGCCGGGAAATCGCGGATTTTATGAAGCGGTGCAGGGCCAGCGTGGTCGCCACAACTTCGGACTGCGCGTGCCCGCGGTGAACGCCTTCTCGCTAACGGCGTTTCTCGCCGCGTCCGCCCCTCTCGATCCAGACCGCACCGCGGCCGCCGTGCTCGGCCTGCGCGATGAAACCACTCAGGCCGCTGCCTGGGTGAGTCTGGCGGCCTTGCGCCTCAAGTTGGCGACCGCGCAGTAATCAGTCTTCCACCCAAATGGTCACGCCGTTGCTCACACTGCCGTCATCGCCGATGACGAACACCGGAACCTGCTTCGCGATCGAGGAAGCGTCCGGCACGCCGACATTGATCTGCCACAAGCCCGGGAATTCCGCGCTCAGGCCGCTGTACACCACTTCGGCGCTCTCCGCGGCGAGGAAAACGCGAGGCGGCCCCGCACCGGCGCCCGTGGCGAAGATCTGGATCACCTCGCCACGCCGTGCGCGTGCCCCGGCTGTATTCAGGTTCGAATCCTGGTTCAGGATCGCCCCCGGCTGATCGCCACGCGAGAGGTCCGCCAGAAACACTCCCGGGCTGGATGACGCAATCGGAACGGCGGTCGACAAAACTTCCACGCCCTGCAGCAGGACTCGCAGGTTTGCCGTTCCGGCCGCAATTCCGGAAGGCACCTGCAGGTTGATCTGATTGGGTGTCACCGCCACCAGGCGCGCCGGCGTATCGTTGAACCTCACCTCCACGCCGGACGTTGCCGCGATCGATACAAATAAAGTGGCGAGCGAGCCCGGCGCCACGGGTCCCGGCCGGAAGGTGGCGCCATTCACAAGCGCGCCACTTGCCGGCGCGGCGGACGCCGGCAGCGTATCGACAAGTGTCGCCGCCAGAAATGGATCGTGCCGCGCGAATACGTCGCGTGAATATAAACGAATGCTGCGGTCCGGCACCACGGAGTCCGTCGTGATCGTCGACGAGAAATACTTCGTGGAATAACTGAGCGTTGCTCCCGTGTTGGGCAATGTGAGGCTTTGGATCTCGCCGTAGCTGTTCGGCCGCCCTCCCGTAGGCTCGCCCACCAGTACCGTGAACGGCTGCCCCTTGAGCGAAATTGCATTCAGCATGGCCGACGATGCTGTTCGCCGCCCGATGATTACCATCTTCTTCGTGCCGTTTGCAAAGCGGGACTGGCGCGCCTGCAGGCCGGCCAGAAACGGATCGAGAACCGCGCTGTTCCCACCCGGATTGTTGCGCAAATCGATGACTAGCCGGTCTACCGGGTTGGCGTCGAAGACGCCAAACATTTCCTGCGTGAACGCGCTGAATGGCCGCGTGGCCGAGTCTGCGCACTGGTTGTACGCAAAATAAAGCGTCCTCGTGGACGCCAGATATGTGTACCAGTAATTCTGCGTGGTGTTCTGCTGATACAGCGCTTTGAACCCCTGCCCGTCCGGCAGCCCGATCCCCGACACCGAGCCCTGCGGGATGGTCGCGATGTCCAACGAGAAGCGCTCGCCCGCCAGGCTCTCAAACGTCCAACGCGCCGAATCGAGGTTGTCGACGATACCCACGGTCTTCAGTACATCGGCCCATATCGCATAGCTCGGGAATTGATACTTCACCCACTGATCGTTCTCGTGCGAGATTGCCGACGCAACCTTTGCGATGGCGTCATCGATCGGGGTATCGCCGATCTGAATGATCTTGCAGCCGAGAAGTTGCGCCAGGTCCGAGCGGACAGCGTTGACGCGCCAGCCGTCCTCGAAGCCGAAAAACGTGAACGGATACCAGCGGAACGGCGTGCGTCCCTGCGGCAGCGGCAGGCTGGTATGCGACTCGCCAATCAAGGCCACGATCTGGGCCATGCGGACCATGACCTCCGTATCGCCGAGCTGGGGAATGTCGGCGTCCAGCGCACTCACCGAAGCATTGAACTGCGCGGCGCTCGTCTGATGAAACGCATTGACGTGGCGCTTCGGAAGCTCGGTGGCAAGATAGTGCAGATCGTCGCGAAACTGCTGGTCGCGGCCGGACGGCTGCGCCAGAAGTGAGCCGGCCAGCGAGAACGCCGCTGCCCACCAAAAGTAGCGAAACATCTCTTTACGCCTTCAAAATCGCCTTCACCACGTTGCCGCCCACGTCCGTCAGGCGGAATTCGCGGCCCTGAAATTTGTATGTGAGCCGTAGGTGGTCGATCCCCAGGCAGTGCAGAATCGTGGCCTGCAAGTCATGCACGTGGACCGGATCCTTCGTGATGTTGTAGCCGTAATCGTCGGTCTCCCCGATCGTCACGCCGGGCTTCATCCCGCCTCCGGCCGCCCACATGGTGAAACAGCGCCCGTGGTGATCGCGTCCGTAATCCGTCGCCGTGAGCCGTCCCTGGCAGTACACGGTGCGTCCGAATTCCCCGCCCCACACCACAAGCGTATCGTCCAGCATGCCGCGCTGTTCCAGATCCAGCATCAGGCCGGCCGACGCCTGGTCCACATCCTTGCAGCGCTTCGGAAGATCCGCCGGCAGATTCCCGTGGTGGTCCCAATCGCGATGGTAGAGCTGTATGAAGCGCACACCGCGCTCCGCCAGGCGCCGCGCCAGCAGACAATTCGCCGCGAACGTTCCGGGCTTGCGGGCATCCTCGCCGTAGAGTTCGAAGGTGTGCGCGGGCTCCTTGGAAATGTCCGTCAGTTCCGGCACCGAAGATTGCATCCGGAACGCCATCTCGTACTGCGCCACTCGCGCATTCGTCTCGGGATCGCCGAACTCCGCCGCCGTAAGGCGGTTCATCTCGCCGAGAGAGTCGAGAAATCGCCGCCGGTTGTCCGCCGTGAAACCTTTGGGATCCGACAGGTATAGCACCGGGTCGCCCGACGAGCGGAACTTCACTCCCTGATACTGGCTGGGCAGAAAGCCCGCGCCCCACAGGCGATCGTAAAGCGGCTGCCCGCCGCCGGAATTGGAGATCATCACACAGAAGGCCGGCAGGTCCTCGGTCTCGCACCCGATTCCGTACGACACCCAAGCGCCTAAACTGGGCCTGCCGCCCAGGCGGAAGCCCGTCTGCGCCATCGTCACCGCCGGATCGTGATTGATCTCTTCGGTGTTCACGCTCTTGAGGAAGGTCAGGCGGTCTGCGACCTTCGCGGTGTACGGCAGCAGTTCGCTGACCCACGCGCCCGATTGGCCGTGCTGCGCGAAGGCGAACTTCGACGGCACCACCGGGAAACTGGATTGCGTCGCCGACATCCCGGTGAGCCGCTGCCCGCCGCGCACACGACTCCGGCAGATCGGTGCCCTGGAATTCGCGCAGCCGCGGCTTGTAATCGAACAGTTCCATCTGCGAAGGGCCGCCGGATTGGAACAGATAGATCACGCGCTTGGCCGTCGCCGGGAAATGCGGGCAGCCCGGCGAGCCCGCCGTGAGCCGCGGCGCGCGCCTCGCGGCTCCAGAGGCCGGCCAGCGCCGCCAGGCCGACGCCCGTCGAATTCACGCCGAAGAAGTGCCGCCGGGTCATTTGCCGTTCATACTCATTCCTTCGTGATCGTCTCGTCGAGATTCAACAGCAGGCTGGCCACTCCGGCATACGCCGCCAGTTCCGCCTCGTCCAGCCCCGGCCGCACCGCCGATTCGCCCTGCTTGAGGAACTCGCGCGCCGCACCGGCGTCGGCGCGAAAACTTTCCGAGAAGCCGTTCCAGCGCCTTCAGCAGCGCCTGCCGCCGCGCTGCGTCGGGTGCACGCGCCAGCACCAGGCGATAGCCGTAGGTCACGCGCTCCTCCGCCGACGCGCCGCCCTCCGTCATCATGCGCTCCGCCAGTTTCCGGGCGGCCTCCAGAAAGGTGACATCGTTCATCAGTTCGAGCGCCTGCAACGGCGAGTTGGTGCGGTTCTCGAAGACCGTAGCACTGCTCGCGATTTGGCGAATCGAAGTTCACCATGAACGGCGGCGCCACCGTGCGCTTCCAATAGGTGTACAGGCTCCGGCGGTAAAGCCCTCGCCCTGATCCTGCTTGTAACCCGAGCCGCCGCCCAGTTCCTGCCATAAGCCGGCAGGCTGGTACGGCTTCACCGAGGGGCCGCCGATCTTTTCCACCAGCAGTCCAGAAACCGCCAGCGCCTGATCGCGAATCACCTCCGGTCCCAGACGGAAGCGCGGACCGCGCGCCAGCAAACGGTTGTCCGGATCCTTCTGCAGCAGTTCCGCCGTGACGCGCGACGCCTGCCGGTAGGCGGCGGACATCACGATCGTCTTCTGCAGCGCCTTGACGTCCCAGCCGCTCTCCATGAACTCGACGGCCAGCCAGTCGAGCAGTTCGGGATGTACCGGAAACTCGCCCTGCGCGCCGAAATCGTCCACCGTTTTGACGATGCCGGTGCCGAAATAGGACTGCCAGAAGCGATTCACCGCCACCCGCGCGGTGAGCGGATTGCCGCGGTCCACCAGCCAGCGCGCCAGCCCCAGGCGATCCTTCGACCACTCGGCGCGCGGCGCGGCGAGCGCTTCCGGCAGACCGGCAGTCACTTTTTCCCCGGGAGCGTCGTAGGCGCCGCGCTTGAGCAGGAAAGTATCGCGCGGCGAAGGACTGTCGGCCATCACCATCACACTGGGAATCTTGGCGTCGAACTCCTTGCGCTCGCGCCGCAGCGCCAGCAGCTCTTCGTGGGCCCGGCGAACCTCCGGAGGCGCCTCTGATTCCCTGCCCGACGCGATCACGGCGGCCTCCGTCGGCATCGAGCGGCCGGTCGTAGATGCGAACGTCTTCGAGGTCCCCGTGAAACGCAGTCCGCCGCCCGCGCCGATGCGCAGCGGGGTCTTCGGATGATGGATCGGCTCCAGGTTCTGGTCGAACAGGATCTTCATCGCCACCGGCCGGCCATTCAGATAGATCTGCACGCCGGACGCCTTGCGCGCCGCCGTCGTACGTCACCATCACGTGCTGACGCTCCCGCAGCGCGACGGGCGCGACCGATTCCACGCGAATTCCCAAGTCCGTAAAGCGGCGGTGAATGTGCAGGCGGATTTTGCCATCCACCAGGTAAAGCCCGTGTCCCATGCCCTCGAAATAGTCCTCCGCATGAGACACGATGGCGCGTTCGGGCTCTCGGGCTCGATCCATGCCGCCATGGTGAAAGGCTGCTGATAGTCGAAGTCCGCAATCTTGCCGTCGGCCTCTGGGTAGTGCGTGCCATCGAAGTGCTGCGGCCGGTCCGGAGCGGAAAACCAGTCCTTCGGGGAACGCCCAGTCCATACCGCGCCGCACTTCGTCATACCGAGCCTGTGCCGCTGCCACCTGCCGGTCGAGTTCGGCCAGTTTCCGAATCTGCTCGGGAAGCGGCGCCTTCACCAGCGGATCTTCGTTTCCGTAATTCCAGGCGAAGCCCTTTTCGTCGGGAATGCGGTTGAAATATGCGAAGAGCTGGTAGAACTCCTTCTGCGAGATGCGGGTCGTACTTGTGATCGTGGCAGCGGGCGCATCCCAGCGTGAGGCCCATGAAGACGGTGGCCGTGGTCTGCGCGCGGTCGGCCACATATTCCACCCGATACTCTTCGGGAATGATGCCGCCCTCGCCCGTGGTGCGGTGATTGCGGTTGAATCCGGTGGCAATGCGCTGCTCGAGCGTGGCGTTCGGGCAGCAGGTCGCCGGCCAGTTGCTCGATGATGAACCGGTCGTACGGTAGATTGCGGTTGAACGCGTCGATTACCCAGTCGCGCCAGCGCCACATGTCGCGCGGCCCATCCGTCTGGTAGCCGTTGGTGTCGCCGTAGCGCGCCGCTTCCATCCAGCGAAACGCCATGCGCTCGCCATAGCGGGGCGATGCCAGCAGGCGATCCACCACCTTGCTGTAGGCGTCTGGCGAATCATCCCGCAGGAAGGCGTCGATCTCCGCTGGAGTCGGCGGAAGACCCGTGAGGTCCAGGCTGACGCGGCGCAGCAGGGTCGCCTTATCGGCTTCGGCGGAGGGATGCAGCCCCTCGTGTTCCAGGCGCGCGAGGATGAATCGGTCGATCGGATTGCGCGCCCACTTCTCGTCCCGGACCGCCGGAGTTGCCGGCCGCTGTGGCGGAATGAACGACCAGAACGGCTGCCAGCGGGCGCCTTGGACGATCCAACGGCGGATACGGTCGATTTCGGCAGGTTTCAGTGGGTCGCGGCCGGCATAGGCAGGCGGCATGCGGACCGCGGTGTCCGTGGAAGCGATCCGCCGCACCAGTTCGCTGCGCTCCGCATCGCCCGGCACGATCGCGAAGCTGCCCTTGCCCAGGTCGATGCGAGCGCCGGCTTCAGTGTCGAACCGCAGTTTGGTCTTCCGTTTGGAGGCGTCGGGACCGTGGCAGGCAAAACAATGGTCGGAGAGAATCGGGCGTATGTCGCGATTGAATTCGATCTCCTGGCCGGCGCAGCGCACTGGTAGCCAGCATCGCGCATGCGCCAACCCAGGCCGCCGCTCTTCCGTGAGCCATGTCGGTCCAATTTTACCTGATCCCTGGACGAATTTCGTGAATTCCGGCACTACCCTTGAATTTCGGACTCAATGGACATAACATCAGAGTCAAAGGAACGGATATTCAGATGAAACTGTCTTCTATAGTCTCGCTGCTGTTCGTCGCAACGGTTGCGACTCTCGTGCTCTGCGCGCAGGAGGCGATGCCCCGCATGTCATCAGTCGAACCGGGGACCGGCAAGACCGGCGACGTGGTCGCGATCACGGGCGAGAACCTCGACAAGGACAACGTCGGCAAAGTCTACCTCACCGACGGAAAGAACGACCTCGTTTGCGAAGTTACCGGGCAGACTGCTACCGAGATCAAGATAAAGATCCCCGCAAAGGCCACCGGCCGCATGGCGCTGATGATCCTGACGGTGGGTAAGGAGCCGAAGCTGATCGAGCAGCCCGTAAAATTGTCGATCGAGTAGCTACATGCGCCGGTACGGCGTAGAGAGATACTTCCTGGATTCCTGCGCCGCTTCCGCCTGGGGAGCGTAAGCGATGGCTTTTTTATACGCCGCGATGGCTTCGGCGCGGCGCTGCTTCATGTCGTAGATCTGCCCCATGCGCAGATAAGCCTGCACTCCCGTATTCAGATCCACATCGTCGCCCGCCGCCGCGACCTTCTTCATGTTCTCCAGCGACCGGTCCAGATCGTTGTACCAGAATTGAATCGAGCCCTGCTGGTAGTAGATCTTCTCCCACGGCACGCGGTCGAAGCCCGGCGCGTGGCTGCTCTTTGAGCCGCGCCACTTCTTCCACGCGCCTGCAAGCCGCGCACGCCATCGCCGGCCTGGCTGTACATCTGTCCCAGTTCCATGCGCAGCAGGTAGTTTCGCGGATAGCGGCGGATCAGGTCCTGCACCAGCGGCACAGCGAGTTTGCTCTGGTTCTCGCGGCGGTAGAGCGCGCACAGGAAGACTTCGGCGTCCACGCGGTTGCGCTTGCCGTTCCTGGCGACATCCTGCACCGTCCGCATGCCCTTCTCCTTATCGCCGTGGATGCCGACCAGGAAGCCCAGCATCTTGTAGCCCCAGGGCAGGCTGCCGACAATGTAATCGTGCAGGCCCTGCACGAGGCGGGCGTCCACGTTGTTCGGCTCCAGTTCGCTGATGCGATTGTGCAGCTTGCGGGCGGCGGTGGCGTCCTTCAGCGAATCGCGCCAGGCCTTCTTCACCACCCAGAAGTAGTTGGAGCGCAGACCATAGGCGATCCCCAGCGCATACATCGCGCCGGTGTCGTTGGGATTCTGCTTCAGCCGGGCCTCGGCGAGCGCCATGGATTTGGCGATCTCGTCCAGAATGCGCTTCTCGGTTTCGGGCGATGGGATTCAGTTTGGGGCGTCGCAGAAACGAGTTGCTGCCCGAGACGAGTTCGCTTTCCAGCGCGCCGTTGCGGAACATCTCGCGGAAGATCAGCGACTGCGCCAGGTGATTGTGCAGGTCCGGCAGGCCGGGATTCTGCGCGATGGCCTTTTCGAACACGGCGATGGCCTGATCGTACTCCAGGTTATAGAAATGGTTGAATCCCTCATCGATCAGGGCCTGCTGCCGCTCATCGGCAGGGCCGTCAACGCCAGCAGCAAGGCAAGCTTGCGCATCTACCTTAATTCGTAAAGCGCAAGCGCCCATCGGGCGTGGTCGGCGACCTGGGGGTCGGCGGATGCGGCCAGCTTCTCGAGCGGCGCTCGGAATTTCTCGCTCCGCGCATTCCCCATGGCGATCGCCACATTGCGCAGAAATCCCGAGTAGCGCGCGCGCAGCGAGAGGCGTGCCGCGGAACATCGCGCGAAACTCCTCCTCCCCGATCGCCGCCAGTTCTTCCAGGCGCGGGGCGAAGCGGCGCGGGCGCGAAAGCCGGATCGTCCGTCACCGGCGCCCGCCCATTCCACGGGCAAACGTCCTGGCAGATGTCGCAGCCGAAGACGTGCGCGCCGATTCCGGCGCGCTGCTCTTCGGGAATTTCGCCGCGCAGCTCGATCGTGAAGTACGAGATGCAGAGCGTGGCGTCCAACCCCTGCGCCCGGGACGATCGCCGCAGTCGGACACGCCTCCACGCAGCGCATGCAGGTGCCGCAGCGGTCCGGCGGCGGAGCGTCCGGCGCGATATCGAGCGACACCAGCAGTTCGCCCAGGAAGAACCACGACCCCTGTGCCTGGTTGATCAGGCAGGTATTCCGGCCGATCCACCCCAGCCCCGCCAGGCGCGCGTAGCTGCGCTCCAGCAGCGGCGCCGTATCCACACAGATGCGCGATTCGTATCCGGCGGGAGCGGACTCCGCGCAGCAATCGGTCCAAGTGCTCCAGACCGCGACGCACCACGTCGTGGTAGTCTTCGCCCCAGGCGTACCGCGAGATCCAGGCGCAGTCTTCGTCGTGGAACCGGGTGGAATGCGGCCAGGGCGTCTGGTAGAGTTTGCCCGCGCAGATCACGGACCGCGCCGAGGGCAGCAGTTGCCGTGGATCGTCGCGCACCGCCGCGCGACGGTCGGTGAGGTATCCCATCTTGCCCGCGCGGCCCGCCGCCACCCACGTCGTGATAACGTGCGCGATCTTCCGCCGGGACAGGCCGCGGCCACACCCGCCAGTTCGAATCCCGCAGCGGCGCGCCAGTTCGCGTATTCGTCCGCCGTCAAATCTCCAGGCCCACCTGACGCATCAGCTCGATCGCGTTGCTCTTGCGCACCACACCCGGGCGCATGTGGTAATCGAAGGAGATCTTGCCGTCCGCGATCTGGTCCTCGAAATGTACATTGGCAGCGCGCTCGCCCAGCTCATCCGCGATATCGGCCAGCGCCAGATCGTGCGTGGTGATCAGCCCGATGGCGCCGCGCTGCACCAGGCCGCGCACCAGCGCCGCGGCGCCGATCCGCCGGTCGTGCGAATTGGTTCCGTGCAGGAATTCGTCGATCAGGAAGAGGACGGGCAGCGGCCCGGCCGTCTCATCCAGAATCTGCCGCAGGCGCAGGATCTCCGCATAGAAGCGCGAAACGCCGCCCTGCAGCGAATCGGTCAGCCGGATGGAGGCGCCCACGGCCAGCGGCGAAAGCCTCATGCCGCCGCGCGCGCACCGGAGCGCCCGGCCTGCGCCAGCACCACATTCACCCCGAGAGTACGCAGCATGGTGCTCTTGCCCGACATGTTGGACCCGCTGACCACGATCACCTGCAGCGCGCCGCCCAGGCGAATGTCGTTGCGCACCACTTTGTCTTCGGCCAGCAGCGGGATGGCCGATGGCTTCGCCTTCGATCCACGGGCCGCTCGGCCACGAATTCGGGAAACGGGTCGGCCGGATGTTCGAAGGCGTGGCTGGCGAGCGAACACAGCGCCTCCATCTCGCCCGCCGCATGCAGCCAGCGGCGCACCGCAGTGCCCGACTGCGCACGCCAATCTTCCACGCTGCACCGCCAGGTGCGGCGTCCACAGGATGAACGGCTCCAGAACGCGCACGACCACGTTGTCGCGCGAATCCAGGTTCTCCACCAGCCGCTTGAGGCGCGCAGTTGCCGCGAGGGCGGTTCGCCGTCGGCGTCGAGCGACGCGCGCAATCCGGCCAGCAGCGGGCGAACGGAACTGCTCGCGCTCCATGCGCACCAGCACTTCGGAAAGCAGTCCCAATTCGTGCGCCGCCTCCTCCACCGCCGAGACCGCCGCGCCCAGGACGGCGCTTTGGCGGTAAAGGAACCAGCCGTTGACCACCAGCGCCACCAGGAACAGGTCGCGCGCAGAGCGCATCCAGCCGTCGCTCAAGGACGATCAGGTTGGCCGCTCGCACCAGGTGAATCCAGAGCGCCGCAAAACCGGCCAGTCCGAGCGCGGTGTGCAAGCGGACGCGCAGACGGAAGGCGGGATGCCGCAGCGCGGCTTGCGTCTCGCCCCATTGCGCCAGACTGTACCGGATCGACGCCGGAGCGCGCCTCTTCGGCGACAATGGCGAGTTCCTCGCGCAAATCCACGCGATCGCGCAGTTCCTCCACGGCGGCATGGCGCGCGCGCACCACTTCGGGCGCGGCCGGAAATTTCAGCCACTGCGCCAGGCGGTCTTCGCCGATCCGCGTGCGCGCCGTGCACAGCAATTCGAAGACGCTGCCCTTTCCAAAGAGGTCGAGATCCAGCGCGTAGGGATGGGAGGCCTCGTTGATAACGGTCGCCGGGTTCGCCGGTGCCGGCCCAATTGCCATCCAGGCGCGCCAGGGCTTTTTCATAAAAGCGGGCGGCCCGGCGGCGCCGCTCCAGTTCCTTGAGCAGCTTCTCGTGGATCACCACCAGCGCCGCGAAGCCCGCAATCGGGATCAGCACCCAGAGAATCGAGAAGGCGCCCTGCGCCAGTGCGAGCCAAACCAGCACGATGTCCGCAAACGGCCATCGCCAGTTTGCCATGACCCAGCATGCGGTGGTGCCGTTCTTTGTGGGCGATTTCGGCGCGCCGTTCGGCGAGGCGCTCCGTATAGAGGGTGCGAGGGTCCGGTCGTCATGCTACACCTCTATTGTCGCGCGAAGGTGAAGGACCTACGTCAATTGGGCGGCAGGAGATCTTCAGGAACGGTGCCGGAGAGCGTGAATCCCGCAAAGCGCATGAGGGCGCGCAGGTAGTTTTCGAGTGCCTCGCGTTTTATATCTTCAGGGTTTTCACCGGCTGGCAAGTAGGAGTGCCGCCCGACAGCCTCATATTCAGCACGCGCTGCATCCACTTCCACCCGCAAGCGTTGTTCTATGTGTTCGATTTCCCGTTGTTCTTTCCAGTGATCGGCCCAGTCCAGCATGCGCTCCCTATGTAATTAATCGTACGGCGGATCGAGGAAAGGACCAACAAAAAACTGATAGCTCTATAGTCCTAGTCCATCTAGAAGGTTCATGAAGCGGAGGACCTCGATCAGTGACGCCGGAAATGGCGGGTGCTCACCCCGATGGCAATCAGACAGAGGCCGGTGCCGAAGAGGATCGTGGAGTCCGGCTCCGGAGTTTCCACCGGCACCGTAATCGAATTCCATCCATAGTTTGCACCCTCCCCGAAGCCGAAGATCACATTCGTGATGACCACGTTCGAGAGGTTGGTGATGGCTGGGAAAGTGATTGTGAAGTCCGGCGTAGTGTCCATGCCCGCCAGTCGGTTGTTGGTGCCCGAACCGGTATACGTCAGCCCGCTGCCGATAATCCATTGGGCGGTAGTGCCCGCCTTGAGCGTGCTATCCGCGGCCGAGTATTTCCCGTTGATGGTGGCATTCGGCCCGCCGATGATCAGGCCATTCGTTCCTCCGGCGGCGCAAACTGCGCACAGAGCCACCTGCCATCCGGTGGATTGGGCCGATGCGCTGGTGTGCCACACGGTGGTGGTCTCGGCCGCGACACTTGCTTGGCGTCCCGTTGTTGCTCATGTCCAGCCGGGTATCGCTGATGCCGGTCAGCGTCGCATTGGGGCTGGGAGTTCCGGCGCCCGTCATCGTGAAACGAAGGGATCCGATTGCCTGGTCGACATCCGAGGGATTGAGTTGCAGGTTGAGCAGGTGGACTGTGATCGTGTGGGTGGTGTTGTTGATGTCAAACGTGGCCTGGGCATTTTCCGCGTAGCCTGCCAGCATTTGCGTACCGGTAGCGAACACGATGGTATTTGCGTGGCCCGCAGGCGCCAATGCGTCCAGCAGCACGGCACAGGCGAGCCGGCTCAACAGTCCTGTAATCCAGAGGGATCGACTGACGGGAATGCGAATGCGATTCCAGTCCATTTCTCTCTACAACCAGCTTATCGGCCAGATTCGCTGAATACAATGAAACGAAAGGTACTAAGAGTGTTCTACGTTGGTTATGGCCCCCACCCCAACAGTACCGTTATGGGGAGAAATCCCGACCGCTTGGAAACCCGGCGGAACACGCGGCCTCAGGAACTCGTAAACTAGTAAGGACCCGCATGTTTCGATTTCTGCCTTTGGTTCTGAAGAACTGCTGGCGCAACCGCCGCCGCACGTTTCTCACCATCGCGAGCATCAGCGTCTCCATGTGTCTGCTGGGCGTGATGATCGCGATGTATCATGCGCTTTACCTCAGCGATGCCACACCCGAAGAGGCGCTGCGCATCGTGACGCGCAACAAGATCTCGCTCACCCAACAGATGCCGGAATCCTACAAGAACCGCATCAAACAGATTCCCGGCGTGCGCGAAGTAATGGTGTCGCAGTGGTTCGGCGGCACCTACAAGGACCCCAAGAACTTCTTCGCGCGCTTTGCCGCCGATTCCGACAAGATCTTCACCATCTACCAGGAACTGAAGATTCCCCCACGACCAGCGCATCGCCTTCGAACGCGACCGCACCGGCTGCGTCATCGGCCGCGACCTGGCGAACAAGTACAACCTGAAGATCGGCGACCGCATGGCGCTGGTGGGCGACATTTTCCCGGGCAATTACGAGTTCACCATCCGCGGGATCTTCGACAGCCCCCGCGCCAGCGAGATCATGTATTTTAGCCGTGACTACCTGGAGCAGTCGCTACCCGAGCGCCGCCGCGGCAACGCCGGTGTATTCACCACACTGATCGACGACCCCGCGTCGGCCGGCCGCATCGCGTCGGCCATCGACGAGGAGTACCGCAATGCCACCGCGCAGACCAAGACGGAAAGCGAACAGCAGTACCTGCTCGGTTTCGTGTCCCTGTTGGGCAACGTCA
Organism: uncultured Solibacteraceae bacterium; assembly: GCA_963792055.1. Taxonomy (GTDB): domain Bacteria; phylum Acidobacteriota; class Terriglobia; order Bryobacterales; family Bryobacteraceae; genus Solibacter. The sequence continues at coordinate 184,542 of CAWBUV010000007.1, forward strand.
AGGTCTTCCTGATCGCGATCTGCGCCGCCGTCATGTTCACCATCCTGCTGGTTTCGGCCAACACCATGGCGATGTCGGTGCGCGAACGGGTCCGCGAGGTGGGCGTCCTGAAGACGCTGGGCTTCACCGACGGCAACGTGCTGGGAATGATCCTGGGTGAGGCGATTTCGATCTCGCTTCTCGGCGGAGCGCTTGGCTTCCTGCTTTCCACGGTGCTGGTGGGCGGAGTGGCGCACAGTCCGGCGGGAGGATTCCTTCCGCCGATCGCGCCGTTCGAGCCCTCGGTGGCCGCGGCCTGCGTCGCTGACCGCTGTGGTGATCGGCTTCGTCAGTTCGCTGGTTCCGGCGCTGGGCGCCGCACGTACGCCGATTGTGGAGGCGCTCCGCAGCACGGACTAATCGCCATGGCCATACCCGTCGCCTACAATCTTCGAAATCTGGTGGTCCGGAAGACCACCACAATCATGACGGCCCTGGGCATCGCGCTCACGGTAGCCGTGCTGCTGGCGGTGCTGGCGCTGGTCAACGGTTTGCGTACTACGCTGACCTCATCGGGCGACCCGCTGCAGATCATCGTCATGCGCAAGGGCTCGGAATCGGAAATCGTCAGCAACTTCACGCGCACGCAATTTCAGGATTTAAAATTCAAGCCGGGCATCGCCAGCGGCACCAACGGCCAACCGCTGGCATCGCTCGAAGTGATCACAGTGATCAACCTCTCCAGCACCGATACCGGCGAGGGCACCAACATGACGGTGCGCGGCCTGCAGCCCTCCGGTATCGAAATGCGGCACGGCGTGAAACTGGCGAGCGGCCGCTGGTTTCAGGAGGGCAGGCGCGAACTGGTGGCCGGCAAGAGCGCGGCGGACCGCTATCCCGAGGTGCAGATCGGACGCAAGATCCGCTTCGGGCGCGGAGACTGGGAAATCGTCGGCATCATGGACGCGGGGCGCGGCGCGCAGGCCAGCGAAATCTGGGGCGACTTGAATCAGGTGGCGGCCGACCTGCAGCGTCAGGAAGTACTCAGTTCCGCGCTGGTGCGCGCCACCGATGCGGTGACCGCCAAGGCCCTGGCCAACGATATCAATAATGATCAGCGCTTGAACATGAACGCCGTTTCGGAGGAAGAATACTACGCGGCGCAGACCGCATCGGCGGCGCCCATCGAGTACATTGGCATTTTCGTGGCCGTGATTATGGCCGTGGGCAGCGCATTCGCGGCCATGAATACCATGTACGCGGCAGTGGCGCGGCGCTCGCGGGAGATCGGCACGCTGCGCGTCCTGGGCTTTTCCAAGGGCAGCATCCTGGTAAGCTTCTTTCTGGAATCGGTGCTGCTTTCGGCGCTGGGGGGCTGCTGGGGTGCCTGCTGGTGCTTCCCTTGAACGGGATCACCACAGGAATCGGCAATTCGAATTTTTCGGAGACGGCCTTTAACTTTCACGTATCGCCCGAAATCATGTTCATCGGGATGGCGTTCGCCGTCATACTGGGCGCTGCCGGCGGATTGTTTCCGGCGAGCAATGCCGCGAGAAAAGAAATCCTCACAGCACTGCGGGAGATCTAACGGGGGAAGCCTTTTCGAAGGCCAGGCAAGATATGGATGCGGAACTCAAGAATCTGCGAATCGACCGGACCAAGCGGCGCTCGGCGGAGCCCTCGAAGTGGGCCACGCGCTGGATTATCGCCGGGGTGGTGGTCTTGCTCTTGCTGGGCGCGTGGCGATTCGCCGGGGAGAAGTTCAACCCGGCGCCAGTCGTCGAGGTGCAGCGCGTGCGATCCGTCAGCGCGGGCAGCGCGCCGCAGGGAGTGATCCTCAACGCGACGGGCTACATCGTGGCCGCCCACAAGATCGAGGTGGCCGCCAAGGTGATCGGCCGCGTGAAGTGGATCGGCGTGGACAAGGGCGATCGCGTGAAGGAAGGCGAAGTGCTGGTCCGCCTGGAAGACGACGAGTACCAGGCGCAGTTGATGCAGGCCAAGGGACAGTTGTCGAGCCTGCAGGCGAAACTGGCGGAGGCGGTGAACGGGTCGCGCCCCGAAGAGGTTGCGCAGGCGCAGGCGAACGTAAACACGGCGCAGAGCGATCTGGACAACGCCCGGGTCACCCTGGAGCGCAACAAGACGCCTGATCAAGGACGGAGTGGTGGCGCAGCAGGTTGTGGACGACGCACAGGCAAAATACGACAATGCGCTGCACCGCGTCAACTCGCTGCAGAAGACCTATGAACTGGTGAAACTCGGACCGCGCAAAGAACAGATCGATTCCCTGCGCGGCCAGGTGGACCAGGCCCGCGGCGCAGTCAGTTACGCCGAAACGAACCTGGCGAACACGGTGATCCGCGCGCCGGTGACCGGCACGATTCTGGAGCGCGCCGTGGAGAAGGGCGAGTTCGTCACCACCAGCTTCGTGGGCGATCGCGGCGCCAAAGGCTACGTAGTCTCGCTCGCCGATCTGAACGATCTGGAGGTGGAACTGGACATCGCGCAGAACGATTTCGCCAAACTGCACGCCAAGCAGCACGGCGCCGTGACCACCGACGCGTTCCCGGATCGCAAGTACGATGGCTTCATCAAAGAGATCTCGCCGGAGGCCAATCGCCAGAAGGCCACCGTGCAGGTGAAGGTGAAGATCAGCAAGCCGGACGTCTACCTGCGGCCCGAGATGAATGCCAGCGTGGCGTTCGCTGCGGAGGAGAAACCGGTAAGCCCGACGGAGCAGACCTCGGTGAAACCCGTGGTGATTGTACCTTCGTCGGCGCTGCACGATGGCGCGGTCTTCGTTCTGCTGGATGGCAAGGCGCTCCGGCGGATGGTGAAGACCGGCGCCACCAGTCCGCAGGGAGTACGCGTCGAACAGGGACTCGTGGGCGGAGAGGACCTGATTACCAACCCGCCCGCCGGTTTGAAAGACGGAGACAAAGTGCGCCAGAAGGCGGCAACCTCATGAGCGAAGCGATCATTGAAACCCGTACCCTGACCAAGGAGTATGTGCGCGACGAGTTCCACGTGATCGCGCTGAAAGATGTCAGCCTGGAGATCCGCAAAGGTGAATTCGTGGCCCTGATGGGGCCCTCCGGGTCGGGCAAATCGACGCTGCTGCATCTGATCGCCGCCATGGACCGCCCTACCGGCGGCGAAATCCGCGTGCTCGGACACAATCTGCGCGAGTTGAGCGATCGCGCCATCGCCCACTGGCGCAACGAGCATGTGGGCTTCATCTTCCAGCAGTTCAACCTGATTCCGGTGCTGACGGCGATCGAGAACGTGGAACTGCCGCTCAAGCTCACCAATCTGAAGAAAGCCGAGCGCATGGAGCACGCGGCGACGGCGCTCAAACTGGTGGGCCTGGGCGACCGCCTCGGCCATTTCCCGCGGCAGCTATCCGGCGGACAGGAGCAGCGCGTGGCCATCGCCCGCGCCATCGTTACCGACCCTGCGCTGATCCTGGCCGACGAGCCTACCGGCAACCTCGATGCGGCTTCGGCCCAGGAGGTGCTGACGATTCTATCGAAGCTCAATAAGGATTTCGGCAAGACGGTCGTGATGGTGACGCACGATCCGCACGCCGCGCAATTCGCGTCGCGTACCCATCATCTGGAGAAGGGCGAACTGCTCTCCACGGTGGCTTAGCATGATGCCCCACGAATGGAAGAAGACCCGTTGGCGCTGGGCGGCGATATTGTTTTGTTGCGCGCCTGCCGGCGTTGCGCAGGTAGATCCGCAGCGCGCCGCGGGGTATTTCAAAGAGGCCGCCGCGCTTTGCGAACACGAGAACGGCAAGCTCTGGGGAGTGTCGTTGTGTGGGCCCATGGTGATTGCCGATGCAACTACCCACACAATTGCCACTAGCCAGCCGGCGCCTGAAGCGAAACAGCCGGCCAGCCTGGGATTCGCCAATTCGGCGATGGAGTGGGGCGGCACACGCTGGAGCACGCTGGTCTGGCAGATGATTCCGGCCGACGCACACGCACGCGGCCGCCTCATGATGCACGAACTGTTCCACCGCATCCAGCCTCAACTCGGCTTCCAGATTCGCGACGGCCAGCTCGACCACCTGGACACGGTGGATGGCCGCTACTGGATGCAACTGGAGTGGCGCGCATTGGCCAAAGCCCTGGGCGCTTCGGGCCCCGCGCGTACGGCCGCACTCCGCGATGCGCTGGCATTCCGAACAGCCAGGCGCAAAGTCTTTCCGAACGCAGCCGACAACGAGCGCCTGCTGGAGATGAACGAGGGCCTCGCACAGTACACGGGGACGGTGGCTGCCGCGGCGAGTGCTGCCGATGCGACCAGCGACGCCATCCAACAACTTTCAACAGCCGCCACCGCCCCGTCCTTCATACGGACCTTTGCCTACCCTTCCGGGGCCGCTTACGGTCTGCTGCTGGATGAGTACTTGCCCGGCTGGACGCGCCGCGTCAAATATACCGACGATTTTGGCCAACTGGTGATAGCGGCCGCGCACATTTTACCCAGCGAAAACCCAGACACCGCCGCGAAGCAGTACGACGGCCCGGAGCTGAAAGTGTCCGAAGTAAAAAAGGACACAGAGCGACAGGCGCTGATCGCCGAACTCCGCCGCCGCTTTGTGCAGGGCCCCGTACTGGTGATTCCCAGTGCGCGCAGCGCATCCTTCACCACCGCCGGCCTGACTCCCCTTCCCGGCGAGGGCACAATCTACCCAACCTATCGGACGACCGGCGAATGGGGCACCCTGCAGGGCGCCCAGGTTCTGGTCTCCGCGGATCGAAGCCGCCTGACGGTGCCGGCCCCCGCGTCGGTGGCGGGCACACCTCTCAAGGGCGATGGCTGGACGTTGGAGTTGGCCGCCGGGTGGAGTGTCCGTCCCGGCGAACGCGCCGGCGATTTCAAAGTCGCGAAGAACGATTGACGCCGAGCTGTCCGCTGCCAATCGTGTGCGAAACTCGCGGTGTACACTGTTAGGCGCCATGAAAACTACACGGGCCCGCGATCTCTCCAGGCGGGGCTTCCTGGGCGCCGCTTCTGCCGTTCCGTTACTGGGCGCATACCAGCGGCTCGCCGCCGCGGAGCGAAAACGCGTCAAGATCCGCGATCTGCAGACCATGACGATGCAGGGCGCCTCGCGCACCTACGTGCTCGTGCGGGTCACTGCCGACGACGGCCAGTACGGCATCGGCGAGGCCTACGGAACTCCAGGCGAAGGCGTGAAGGAGCAGATTCTCTCCCTAAAATCGTGGCTGGTGGGCAAAGATCCGCTGGAGATCGATGCGCTTTACACCAACCTGGGTCTGCACACGAAAGACCTCTCGCGGAACCCGCACCGATGGCTCCGCGCACAACTTGCTGCGCGCCGCCAGCGGCATCGAGATGGCGTTGTGGGACCTGGCCGGCAAGGTCCTCTGCGTGCCCACGAGCACGCTGCTGGGAGGGAAGTTCCGCAACCGCGTCCGGGTCTACGATCATGCAGCGCCGCGCAACATGCTGGACAAGGCGTCCTGCCGCGAGTGGGCGCAGAAGATGAACGCGGATCCCAGCGGCTTCACCGCGCACAAGTTCGGCTTCCCGCATACCAACCCGCAGGCCGATCACGGGCGCGACCCCGGCAATCAGCAGCTCTCCACCAAAGAGCTGATCCAGGTGCGGCAGGGGTTCGAGAACTGCCGCGAGGCGATCGGATGGGACCACGACATCATGGTCCACTGCCACTGGGAGTACGATCTGCGCACATCCATCCAACTTGCCGAGGCAGTGGAACCGATCAAGCCGCTCTGGCTGGAGGATCCGCTGCAGGTGGAGTATTCGGACTCGTGGAAGCGGCTTGTGCGCGAGTTCCCGCGTGCCCATCTGCACCGGCGAGAACCTCGCCCGGCGCGAGGGCTTCAAGGACTTCATCATCAATCAGGGCTGCGACATTCTGCACCCGGACCTGCGCAACAGCGGCGGCTTCCTGGAGACCAAGCGGATCGCCGATATGGCGGCGGTCTTCGGCCTGCCGATGGCGAACCACAACACCGGCAGCCAGGTGTTCACGTAGGCCACGTGCCAGTGGGCCGCATCCATTCGCGACTACATCGCCTGCGAGACGATCACCGGGCAGGGCGGATGGATGGACCAGGTGCTGGTGCTCGACGGCTCCGTATATTAAGGACGGCTTTGTGCAGGTCGACCGACAAGCCGGGACTGGGCGTCGAGTTGAACCCGGACGTGGTCAAGGCGCACCTCGCGACCGGCGAGCGCTGGTGGGGCTAGGTCAGAGGCCCATTCCCCCATCGATGATCAATTCGCTGCCCACCGTGAATGCGGACTCGTCAGAGGCGAGAAAAACAACCGCGTTCGCGATTTCCTTCGGATCTCCGAAGCGGGCAGCAGGCACCTGACCCTGGATGGAAGCCGCCACTGTCTTAAGATCGGCTTCCGAAAACCCGAGCTTGCTATAAAGCGGTGTGGAGATTGGCCCTGGGCTCACCGCGTTGACACGAATGCCGCGCCCGATCAGTTCACCCGAGAGCGTCCGCGTGAGGGAGAGGAGTGCCGCCTTGGTGGCGCCATAAACGCTCGAATTGGGCATACCGATGTGCGCGTTGATGGAGGCGTTCACCACGATGGACGTTGGGTTCGCCAGGATCGGCAGCAGCGCCTGAATCAGGAAATACGGTCCCTTCACATTGGTACCGAAGGAAAGGTCGAACGCAGCCTCGTCCCACTGCTCCACCGGTTTCAACGCAGTGAAGCCGGCGTTGAGAAACAGAATATCCAGTCCGCCGAACGCCTGGCGCACCGCGTCCGCGACCGTTTTTTGAGCGCCAACATCGGCGGCATCGGAGGGAATAACCAGTACGTCGGCGCCGAGCTCGCCGCGCGCCGCCGCGAGAGTCTCCGGATTCCTGCCCGTGATAGCGAGACGCGCACCCTCCTGTAAAAAGAGTCGAGCCGTTGCGAGCCCGATTCCGCTGGTCCCTCCCGTAATCAGCGCACGCTTGCCTTTGAGTCTGTCCATCTATTCAGAATACTGAAATAAGGGAAGCGCACCTGACGTCAGCGTACGAAACTTCAATCAGAGCCGCGACCGTGAGGGAGCGTGGGATGCTGCCGCGATTCTCCCCGCTCAACTCTTCACGGCTCTCACCCTGCTCGGCGACGATATACTGCATGGCCCCGAGACGCTCTCGGCTCGGCTTGGGACCGCCACCGTGCACCGCTTCTATGTCTCGGACGCATCAGGCCAACTCAGCCGATTCATCCAGGACATACAAAACTCCCCTATACGTACCGAAGCACGCGCGCCACCGCGCCCGTCAATTCGGCCCAACTTTTTTCTGCCTCGGCCAACTGCTTTCGCCCCAGCGCAGTGATCGAGTAGAAGCGCGCCCGCCGCTTGTTCTCCGACTCGCCCCACTCCGACTCTAGCCAGCCGGCCTGCGTCATACGGTGCAAAGCGGGATAAAGCGACCCTTCTTCCAGGCGCAAGACGTCCTTGGAGACCTTCTCGACGTGGAGCGTGATCGCGTAGCCATGCATCGTACCCCGTGAAGCCAGTGTGGTCAGGACCAGCAAGTCCAGGGTCCCCTGCAGCCGATCGTTGGGGTGCCTTCGTTGTACCGACATGTCCCTATAGCCAGCTATAGGGAAGCCTATGCGAACCGCCCGAGAATGTCAAATGGAATTTCACGAGCCCCTTGACAGGCGCCCTGACGATAAGGCACACTGTACCCATCGATAATCGAGGTATCGAGCGTCAATGGAAAGTAAAGAGCTCCTGCACGGCACTCTCGAGATGATGGTCCTGAAGACGCTCTCGCGCGGTCCGAATCACGGCTATGGCATCGCACAGCACATACAGTCGGTATCGGCCGAGGCTCTCAAGATCGGGGAAGGGTCGCTCTATCCTGCCCTGCAACGCCTGCTGGTGAACGATTGGGTGGTGGCGGAGTGGGGACTCTCGGAAAGCAACCGCAAGGCTCGCATCTACAAGCTCACTCCGGCCGGCCGCAAGCGGCTGGCCGAAGAGCGCCGCACGTTCGACGCCATGATCCTCGCCATCGGCCGCGTGATGGAGGCTTGAACCCTATGCGTTTGTGGAACAAGATTCGCGCCCGCTTGGGCCGCCGCGTGGAAGACGATCTGGCGGAGGAGATGCGGCTCCACCGCGCCATGCTGGAAGAGCGCTTTCGCCAGGAGGGATGCAGCGCCGGGGAGGCGCGCAACCGGGCCGCTCGCGAATTCGGGCCCGTGGCGATCGCGCTCGAGGACAGCCGCGCCCAGTGGAGCTTTGCATGGCTGGAGTCGCTCTGATCGACACCCGGTACGCCGTACGCGCGCTGGCCCGCGATCGGACATTCTCCGCCACCGCGGTGCTCACGCTGGGGTAGGGCTGGCCCTCGCCTCGGTCGCTTTCACGCTGTTCAACGCATACGTGCTGCGCCCGTTCGCCGTCGCCGATCCCGGCGCCCTATATGAAGTGCACTGGCTCGGCAAGGACCGTTCTGTTCGTATGCATTCCTGGCGCGACTACGAGGAGATACGCGCGCGCCGCGACGTCTTTGCCGACGCGCTCGCGTCGCGCGGTGTATTCGTAGTCGGCATCACACGGCACTGGTCGGGCAAGCTGGTCAGCGGCAACTACTTCCGTATGCTCGGCGCCCATATCGAATTCGGCCGGCCCATCGAAGACCGCGATACCCAAACGCCGCTCGGCGACAATGTGGTGGTGCTCGGCTACGACGCCTGGAAATCGGCCTACCAGCTCGATCCCGGCGTGCTCGGCAAGCAGCTCGTATTGCGCGGCCACACCTACGAAATCATCGGCGTCGCCGGTCGGGAGTTCGCCGGACTGGACGAGTCGCCGCCCGATTTCTGGGCGCCGATTTCGATGCATGCGGCCTTCCGTAAGGAAGAGATGGCGGTTGAAGTCATCGGCCGCCTGCGCGACGGCGTGAGCAAGGCGCAGGCCGAGGCGGCGCTGGCGGGGCTGGCGACGCAGGACCGCGCGGACATGCGCGCGGAACTAGGGTCGCGGGCGACGGTCATGGCCTTCACGCCGATGATGCTGGTTTTCTTCTCGCCGGTTCTGGCGGCTCTCGGCCTGGTACTCGCCACCTGCTGTGCCAACGTCGCCAACATGCTGCTGGCTCGCGGGCTGGCCAGGCAGCGCGAAATCGGCATACGGCTCTCCGTGGGCGCGGGCCGGGCGCGTCTCGTGCGCCAACTGCTCACCGAAGCGCTGGTGATCTCGGTACTGGCCGGAGTGGCGGGTATCGTGCTCGCGCGCCTCGCGATGGATGGCGGACTGCGCGTCTTCTTTGCCACGACCGCGCCGGAGTTCAGCAAGCTCGTGCGGCTGCACTCGCTCGATCCGGACTATCGCGTCTTCCTGTTCGCTTTCTGCGCAGCCATGGCAGCGGCCATGGGAGCGGCACTCGTACCCGCCCTACAGGCCACGCGCCCCGACCTGGTCTCGGCTCTCCGCGGCGAATTCGGCACCGCGTTCCGCGCATCGCGGCTCCGCGATGGGCTGGTGGTATTGCAGGTGGTGGTGTGCGCCGTGCTGTTGGTATGCGGCGTGCTGCTCTATCGCCGCGCTTCGGTCTTCCAGGCTCAGGACACCGGCATGCGCCAGCAGGGCGTCATCAATTTGTCGACGGAGGATCGCGGAGTCCAGATTGCCGCGGAGCTTCGTTCCCTGCCGGACGTGGAAGCGGTGGGCGGTATCCCAGCGTGCGCCGTGGTTTGGCCGCTTCAATCAGACCTTGGTCGTCCCATCCGGCCAACCGAACCCGCTAACGGCAAGTTACAACTACGCCTCGCCGGATTATTTCCGCGTCTTCGGTATCGCTTTGAAAAGCGGCCGCGCCTTCACCGAGGCGGAAGCCCGCGCCGGAGCACCGGTAGCCATCGTCAGCCAGGCAACGGCACGCGCATTCTGGCCCGGCGAGGACCCCATCGGAAAGACACTGCGCGCGGCCGGGGCGCCGGAAGCGGCACCTGGACAGCCTGTCCATCGCGGGCGACATACGCGTTGTGGGAGTGGCCGCCGACGTCATCCACGGCTGGGTTTTTGAGGGCCGCGACCGCACCTGCATCTATCTGCCGGTCTCCGAGGCGAACGCCACCCAAGGCGGGCAAATGTTCGTGCTCTTTCGCGGCAGCGAAGGCGCCGGACTCCGCCACCTGCGTGAGAGACTCGCCGCGCTTTGGCCCGATTTCGCCGGCGACACCGTTCCCATGAGCGCCGTCCTGAGCCTGCAGATCTATCCCTTCCGCGCCGCGGCCTGGATCGGGTGGGTGCTCGGTTTGGTAGCGATGGCGTTGAGTATATCGGGCATGTATGGAGTGTTGACGTACCTGGTGAATCAGCGCTCCAAAGAGATTGGGATCCGCATGGCGCTGGGCGCCTCGCCGTCGGGCGTAGTCGCGTTGGTGCTGCGCCGAAGCCTCTGGCTGGCCGGTCTTGGCGTAGCGATCGGCGGCGTTCTGGCCGGTGGGGTAGTGAAGCTCCTGTTGTGGTGGAGCGCCGGCCTGGGTGTCCTTACGTGGGACAACGTCGCCCTATTGGCGGGCGCGGGACTGGCGGGCAGCGCCGCGGTGCTCGCGGCAATCGGGCCCTCGAGCCGCGCAGCGCACGTTGATCCGAACACCGTTCTGCGTAGCGATTAGAGGCGCAGGAAGTCCGCCCGTCACGCGCTTTACTTCTTGACCTTCTTAACCGGTTCGGGCCCCACCCGTTCGATGGTCACCGTCAATAACTTCACGGGCTGAACCGGCCGGTCATCGTGCACCGGGCCGCGATTGATCCGCTCCACCACATCCTGCCCCTCCACCACAACGCCGAAGATCGTATACTTGCCATTCCATGAGCGCATAGCGTTGGTCGTGATAAAGAACTGGCAGCCGCCCGTATCCGGGTTGCCGGTGTTTGCCATCGCGAGCCTGCCGCCGCCATCGAACCTTAGGCCGGGAAGAAACTCATCGCGAATCGTGAAGCCGCAGTTGTGCGAGCCCGTTCCGGTGGGGTCGCCCGACTGGATCATCTCGCCCGGCACGACCCGGTGAAATGTGATGTTGTCGTACAGCGGCGCCATCACCAGTTTGCCCGTCTTGGCACTGCGCGTCGCCTTCTTCCCTTGCGCCAGGGCAACGAAATTCTGAACCGTGATCGGCGTCTCCTTCTCGTAAAGCCGCGCGGTAATCTTGCCCGCCGAGGTGTGGAAGATTGCGTAAAGTCCGTTCGGTAGCTCTTGCGCGGCAGCACAATGTGCCACAAGAAGGAACAAGGTGAGTCTCGTCACGATGTCCCTATTATCCACTCCTCGCCTGCCGCATCGTGGATCGCGATCCCGCGCAAGCGCAGTTCACCAAGCAACTGCACGACCGCGTCGGAGTGCGCGCTCTCGCCCGGCACGACGATCGCCCACTCCAGATCCTCGCGAAATTCCTTCGTACTGATTCGCCACGCACTCAGGGCCGGCGGAGTGCCGCCGCCAATCAGGATTACAGACCAGTGCTTGACTAACGCCAAGGCCGTCTCTCGGCAAGGTAGCGGACCGCGCACAATGAAGTGGTTATCTCCGTGAACTAGAACACCAACCATGCCTCACACGGGTGGCCCCCCGCTGGTACAATCTGAAGCGGAGCCCTGTAGCTTCTATTATGCGCCTCGCTTGGATTTGCGCGTTTGCCTCGCTGGCCGCCTCCTGCGCCTTTGGCGAGGGAATCACCATTGTCCTGGATTTCCAGGGACCACGCTCGGAGCCGTCGGTCGCGGAAATGAAGCGCGAATTCACCGGCATCATGAAGGATACCGCCCTGCACTTCGATTTCCGCTGGCGCAGCCAGGCATCGCAGGAAGCCCTTTCCGATCTCGTCGTGGTCCGTTTCACCGGCAAGTGCGTCCTCGATCCGGTCGGCTATCTGTACGATGAACGCGGACCCATGGCATTCACCTACTCCACCGACGGTGTAGTCCAGCCATTTAGCGAGGTCGCCTGCGATAAGGTAACCTCCGCCGTGCGGTCGGCCATGTCCGGGGGCGATTTTGCCAACTCCGACGTATTGCTCGGACGCGCGTTGGGACGCGTATTAGCCCACGAAGTGGTGCACATTCTCTCGAAATCCGGAGCGCACGGGCGCGTCGGCGTGGCCAAAACCGCACTCTCGGGCAGCCAGTTGATCGCGCCGGAATTGCGTCTTGGAGCAGCGGATCTGGAACGCATCCACGTCCGTTAACCTAACGGCCTGCCCACCCCCCTCTGTTAAACTGGGGTTTCCCGAATGCCCCCGAAACCTGCCAGCCGTCCCGTAACGGCCGCCGCGCTTTCCGTCCCCCCTGAGCCCGTACCTGCCTGGCTCTTCCCCGCGGTGGCGGCGCTAGCCCTGCTGGCACTCTTCTCCATGTTCACCGCGCCGGTTAGCGACAACGATACCTGGTTCCACCTCCGCACCGGCGCCTACATCGTCCAAAACCACAAATTGCCCGACCCCGATCCATTCAGTTGGACCACTTACCTGGGCCAACCCGCTTACCCGGGCGAGCTGCTAACGCGCGACCTCAACCTCAAACATGAATGGGGCGCGCAGGTGATCCTCTACCTGGTTTACGCACTAGGAGGATTTCCCGGGATGGTGCTGTTCCGGGCCTGCTGTCTCACCTTCTTCAGCGCGATGGTGGGCTGGGTGGTCTGGCTTCGTACGGGACGCTTCTACCTGTCGGTGGCGGCCGCAATGGCGGCGGGCATGATCGCCCGTTCGGCGGCCGTCGACCGGCCTTATCTGGTGACCTACGCCCTAATGGCGGTGACCCTGTGGATTCTGGAGCGGCGGCGGCCGCTGTGGGTGCTGCCCCCGCTTTTTATCTTCTGGGCGAATGCCCACGGCGGCTATTTCATGGGTTGGGTGCTGCTGGGCGGCTACTGCGGAGAGGCCCTGTTCCAACGCCTGCGCGGGCGGCCGCCGAAAGACGAAAAGACTCTTTGGGGAGCCAGCCTGCTGGCCATTCTCGCAAGCGGGCTGAATCCCACGTACTTCAACGTGATCCCCGGCATGTTCGCCTACCAGCAAAGCACGCTGCAGCGCAGTCTGAAGGAGTGGCACGCCCCTGGGCTATGGCCGCCGAGCTGGTATAGCAGCCTGCTGGCTACCGCCACCGCCGTGCTGTTGTGGGCATGGCGTCGCGCGAAGCCCTCGGACATCCTCCTGTTCGCGGTCTTCGCGGCGCTCTCGCTGATGGCCCAACGCAACGTGATTTTCATCGGATTAATCGCCCCCATTGCGATCGCCAGCTATCTCCCGGAGTGGAAGCGTCCGTTGCCGCGGATCGCGGAGTTCGCGGTACCGCTCGTGCTGTTAATCATCGCCGGCCAGAAGATTGCCGGCGGCGAAGCCTTCCAATTCCGCCAGGACAGTTGGCAGTACCCCGCAGGCCCGGTAAAATTCCTCAAGGACCACAACGTGAGCGCCCCCATGTTCAACATCTATGAATGGGGCGGCTATCTCATGTGGGACGCATGGCCGCTGCAGAAAACATTCGTCGACGGCCGCGCGCTCAACGAGAGCGTGTTCCGGGACTACATGCGGATCGCGTACAACTACCGCGACGCGCAGACTCTGCTGGACCAGTACGGCGTGCAGGTGCTCGTGCTCCAGGGCTTCGAATACTGGCGCGGCACCGTCTACATGCTGAGCGCCGCCCTTACCGATCCCAACCAGACCAGGTGGAAGCTCGTTTACCAGGACAAGACTGCGATGATCTTCATGCGCCAGCCGCCCCCCGGTGTGACGCCGCTCAACCTCGCCGAAGTCTTCACCAGCCTGGAGGCCCAGTGCTCCGATCACGTCCTGCATGAGCCCGGCAAGCCGGGCTGCACCCTCGGTCTGGCCGATCTCTACACCAGGCTCGGCAAGCCGGATCGCGCCGCCGCATGGCGCTCCGCTTACGATCAGATCCCGAACGGAAGTTTCCATGCCCCCTCGCCCCGCTAATCTCAAAACCGCCGCCCCTGTCCGCCCCGCCCCGCCCGCCTGGCTGCATCCGCTCCTGTTAGCGCTCACTGCCGTTCTGTTCCTTACCTGGTTTACCGGCGAAGTCGGCGATACCGATATCTGGCTTCACCTGATGACGGGCCGCCACACCCTCGAAACCCGCGCGCTCACCGTTCCGGACCCGTTCTCCTACACCAGCAACCTGAACAGCGCCGCCTACCCCGGCGAAGCCAAAACCCGCTACTTCAACCTGACCCATGAGTGGCTTGCGCAGATCCTCATGTACGTGATCCACGCGGCCACCGGATTCCCGGGGCTGGTCCTCCTGCGCGCCCTGCTTCTTCTCGGCTTCTGCGGGCTGGTAGGACTGATGGTGTGGTGGCGCACCGCTGGCTTCTATCGCAGCCTCGCCGGCGCGATCGCCGCCGGCGCCGTGGCCATCAACTTTCAGCAGAGCCGGCCCTTCCTCATCACCTTCGTATTGCTCGCCGTGACCATGGCGATTCTGGAACGCCGCCGCTGGATGTGGGCGCTCGTCCCGGTCTTCATCTTCTGGGCCAATTGCCACGGCGGCTACTTCATGGGCTGGGTCATGCTCGGTGCTTATTGCGGCGAAGCCCTGATCCAGCGCCTGCGCAAGCGGCCAGTGGAGGGCGAGCGCCAACTGTGGCTCGTGACCATCGCCAGCTTTCTGGCCTCGGCAATAAATCCCAACGGCTTCCGCGTCATCGAGATCATGCTGCTCTACCGCAGCAGTGGAATCCAATCCAGCAACCTCGAATGGCAGTATCCGGCCTTTTGGCTCCCTCCTTATAGCTATGGCGTCGTGCTGATCGGTTCCCTCGTGGTCATGCTGCTCTCCTGGCGGCGTACACGCCCGGTGGATTGGATCCTCTACTTCGTCTTCGCCGCGGCCTCGCTGCTCGCCGTGCGCAACACGATCCTGATGGGCCTGGTGGGCGCGGTACTGCTCGGATCGTACCTTCCCGCCTGGAAGCGGACCATCCCGATGGCCGCGGAGTATCTGGCCGCCGCACTCCTGGTAATCGCCATCGCCTCCTCCCTGCGCGCCGGCAACGCCTTTCAATTACGCGCCGCGGAGTGGCTGCTGCCCACGCAGGCGGCCGATTTTCTAAAAGCCCACAACGTCTCCGGCCGCATGTTCAATACCTACGAAAATGGCGGCTACCTGGTCTGGCGTCTCTGGCCCACCCAACGCGATTTCATCGATCCGCGCGGCCTCAGCGAAGAGGCCTATGCCGACTACAGCCGCATCCTGTACTATGCCGATTCCAACGGCGGCAAGAGCGCCGACGAACTACTGGCCAAATACGGAATTCAGGTCCTCGTCCTCGATGGCTTCGACCGCTTCACCGGAAAAATTCACACCCTTGCCGCAGCTCTCGCCGATCCCAGACAGACCGAATGGAAGCTCGTACAGGCCGACAATCGCAGCATGGTCTTCATGCGCCAGCCCCCGCCCGGCGTGCAGCCCCTCAACAATCTACAGGCGCTCGAGAGTATCGAATCGCAATGCCGGCAGCAGATCGAACACGAGCCCCAACAGCCCGCCTGCGCCCGCGGCATCGCGGATCTCTACAATCTGATCGGCGAAAAGGCCCGAGCCGCACAATGGATGGCCTACTATGAGTCCCGCTCCCATTGACGATCTCACTTCAGTCACGCAAGTCATCGGACTAGGCTAAAATTGAATTTCTCCAAGATGCCATCCAGCTCCCCAGCAGCCCTGCCGGCCTGGCTCCGGCCTGCCATCCTGGTGCTTTCCGCAATTCTTCTGACGGCCTGCTTCTCCACCGAAGTCACCGATTCCGATACCTTTTGGCACCTCGCAACCGGAAGATACCTCGTCGAGCACCATCAGCTTCCCGTGCCGGACCCATTCAGCTTCACCACTTATATGGGCAATCCCCTGCCGGGCGAACAAACCGTGCGCGCCTTCAACCTGACCCACGAGTGGCTGGCCCAGATCATCATGTACCTGGCGTACGCGGCCGGCGGCTTTGGCGGCCTCGTACTCCTGCGTGCCTTCCTGATGACCACCTTTTGCGCGCTGGTGGGATTCTGGGCCTACCGCCGTTCCCAAAATTTCTATCGCGCCCTGGCCGCGTCCTTCGTCACCGCCTCCATCGCCTCGTATTTCAGTTCGGACCGTCCCTACCAAATCACCTACGTGCTGATCGTGGCGACCATTCTCATCCTCGAATACCGGCGCTGGATGTGGCTGCTGCCGCCAATGTTTCTGTTCTGGGCCAACTGCCACGGCGGCTTCTTCCTGGGCTTCGTCGTGTTGGGCGCCTATTGCGCCGAATCGTTGTGGCAGCGTTTGCGCGGCAAGCCTGATCCCGATGAACGGCGCCTGTGGCTGGTCACCGCGGTCTGCGTCCCGGCCGCGTTCCTCAATCCCAACGGCTTCCTCACCCTCTACATCCTGTCGGCCTACCGGCAAAGCGCCATGACCAGCGCGCTGTACGAATGGCAGAAGCCGGCGCTCTGGCCGCCTACCTTTCTCAATCTGCTGCTCCTCGCCGCGGTAGCAGTACTGGTCTGGCAACGCCGCCGCACGCGCCTCGTCGATTGGATACTGCTCGTCCTCTTCGGGGCGGCCTACCTCTCCGCCATCCGCAATTCCAACCTGCTTGCCCTCGTGGCGCCCGTGATGCTCGCCGCGTATCTGCCCTGGAAGCGCATCTTGCCGGCGTGGACCGAGTGGGCCGCCGCCGTACTTCTAGTCGCTGCGGTCGCCGTCCCCATCGCCCGCGGGCGCGCCTTCCAACTACGCGATGCCGCATGGAAATACCCTGCCGGTGCAGCCGATTTCCTCTTAGCGCACCACATCACTCAGCCCATGTTCAACACCTACGAAAAAGGTGGATACCTGCTGTGGCGCTCCTGGCCGCAGGAGCGCACCTTCATCGATGGACGCAGCTTGAATGAAACCGTCTTCGCGGATTACCTGCGGATCGAAAGGTATCTGCCCGGCGCACGCAGGCTGCTGGATCTCTACGGCATACAGGTAGTCGTAATGAATTCCTTCGAGGTGAATTCCGGCAGCACCTACATCCTGCCCCTCGCTCTCGCGGACCCCGCGGAGAAGGAATGGAAGAATGGTATTCGCCGATGCCGGCGCCGTCATCTTCATGCGCCAGCCTCCGCCCGGCGTCGAGCCGCTGCCCACCGCGCGAATCTTTGCCAGCATGGAAGCCCAATGCCAGGCGACGTTGGATCACGATCCGGGCCGCCCGCGCTGTGCCCGCAGTCTGGCAAACCTCTTCCGCAATGCGCACGACCTGCCGCGCGCCCGCCGCTGGATGACTCTGTATATGGAGAACCGCCCGGACCGTAATCCGGCCGATGATGCCTTCTACCAGCAGCTTTCCGCTGGCGGGCCATAAGTTTCGTGATAAAATTCAGACGTCCCTTCCCACGTCGGTTCATCGACAAAAACGTTATCTCGAAAAGCACACGTATATGCAGAAGCACGAACCCAAGCGAGTACTCGCCGTTGTCAGTGACCTTTTCTTTTCCGTTAAGTTAAGCGAAGCGGCCAAGCGCAATGGTCTGGCGCTGGAGTTTGTGAAAGAGGGCAAGGAAGTTCTCGAGAAGGCCAAGACCAAGCCCGCGTTGATTGTCTTTGACCTGAACTTCGAAACGGTGTCTCCGCTCGCCCTGATCGCCAACCTGAAGGGCAATGCCGAAACCAAAGGTATCAGTCTGATCGGCTATCTTTCGCACATTCAGGGCGAGTTGAAGATCCAGGCGCAGGAAGCCGGCTGCGACATGGTGATCGCGCGTTCCGCGCTATCCCAGAACATGCTGCAGATCTTCAAACGCCATTCCGGCATCTGAAGGACCCGCCGCCTAAACCGCCACCACCGGGCACGAAGATTGCCTGACCATCGCGTACGCGTTGGTCGGCAAATGTCCGTGGGCGCGCGGCGTGCTGCCGCGGCCGATCACCAGCAGATCGGCATTCAGAGTTTCGACCGCCGACGTTACCACCAGCGGCGTCTCCCCCGCCTCAATCGCCACCGATGCTTCAATCTCCATCTCTTCGCGGAACGAGGCAATGCGTTCGACAGCCGTCTTCGTCAACTGAGTCCGCCAGTCGGGGTCGAAATAGAAGCCGCCCAGGCGTGTGGCCGACGAAGGAATGGCGTGGACAATCGATAGTCGTGCGCCGAACTCGCGGGCGAATCCCGCAGCCCAACACAGCACCTCGCGGCTATGCAAACCCAGGTCGATGGCACAAACGACATTCTGGAACCGGACTGTACTGTAATCCGGCGCTCTCTCCATATGCGGCCCGGTCCACACCGGACAGATCGCATCGTGCAGCACCTTGGCGGTAACCGATCCCAGCAGAAAGCGGCGGAATGGCCCGTATCCGTGGGTTGGCATCACGATCAGGTCGCACTTCTCGGCACACGCGAATTCGACGATATTCTGCGTCGGGTCGCCCTCCAGAACGACACGCCGCACCTGCGCATCGGACGGCACGCTACATGAAAAAGCCTGCAATTCAATCGTCCGCTGCTCGATAATCTCGCGGGCCAGATCGCCCGCGCTGGTATAAGCCATTGCCTCGAAGGAAGTGAAGTTCGCCAGCGGCGGCATTACCACGTGAAGCAGAACGATTTCACAGTGGAAGTGACACGAAAGGGCCTCGGCATACTGCACCGCGCCCCGGCACCGTGGGGAAAACTCCACGGGGACGAGAATTCTGGATAAACTCGGCATCTGCGCACCTCAAGTGGCTCGAAAGACGAAAACGCCGAACAGGAGAAACAGCAAAGTCAGAACCCGCAACGCGGGCTGGCGGTATGAGTGGCCGGTTATGGACATCAAACCTCCTACTCCAATTGCAGTATACTCCTCTATTGCAGGCCTGAATACCCTCTTATTTGGTCGCCCGGCCCCAATCCGACCCGCGACCGTAGGGGATCGTTGGAAATCGCAACCCTACCCACGTCCGGGACGAAATTTCACAGAGTAAAAAATCCCCAGAATCAGCAGCAGCGCACCCCACCAGATCCCCGCGTGAAGTTCCGCGTGCACCACGGGATGCTCAGGAGGATTGGACAGTTCGTACAAACCCGCGCCAGTGATCAGAACGCCGTACACCAGCAGTAGAGCGCCGATGAAAAACCAGATGGACACCATGCCTTGTCGATGCATCGTGCCCATCATCATAACAGGGAGCGAGCCAGAGATCCCGTTTCACTCCGCCCGTTACACCCTTACATATCCCCGGGTGTACAATCTCGTGGAACAGGGCGGTGTAAGTGAGGCAACCGGAGTCACGAGATGTAACACGCCTGCTCGAATCCTGGAGTGGCGGCGATCAGGCAGCGCTCGGCGAATTAGTGCCCATCGTGTATCGCGAGTTACGCGGTCTCGCAGCCTCCTATATTCGCCGCGAACGCCCGGACCATACCCTGCAACCCACCGCGCTGGTCCACGAAGCTTACTTGCGCCTCGTCGACCAGACGCAGGTCGGTAGCCCCACCCGCGCTCATTTCTTCGCCGTCGCGGCCAACCTGATGCGTCAGATATTGGTCAATCATGCCGAGCGTCATCGCGCCGCCAAGCGGGGAGGCGGCAACAAACTACCTCTCGAGGACCGCGCGGCGGCGGTAGCGCCGCGAGCCGTCGATTTGATCGCGCTCGACCAGGCACTGAATAAGTTGGCGCTTTTAGACCCGCGCCAGGGCCGGATTGTGGAGCTTCGATTTTTCGGAGGGTTGACCGAGGACGAGATAGCAAGCGTATTAGGTGTCTCCGCCGTCACCGTCAAGCGCGATTGGCGGATCGCCAAAGCCTTATTGCATCGCGAATTGTCCGCGGAAGTTTCCCAACGGGCGGACCAGCCATGACCCCCGAGCGGTGGGAACATGTCAAAGAAATTGTGGAAGCGGCCTGGCAGCGGGATACCGCGAGTCGCTCCGCGTACCTGGATCAAGCCTGCGCGGATGACATCGCATTGCGCTCGGAAGTAGACTCGCTGTTGGCCTCCGACGCTCACGCCGGCGAGTTCCTGGCGGCCCCTGCCGCGGACCTGGCCCAAGCCATCGAGCAATTCCCAGTGGATCCCGCGGCGAACATCGAGCTGACCGGCACACGCGTCGGAAGGTACACCCTTCACGACTTGGTCGGTAAGGGAGGCATGGGGGCCGTCTATCGCGCCTTACGCGAAGACGATTTCCATATGCAGGTAGCCATCAAGCTGATCAAGCGGGGCACCGACACGGACTCCGCCCTAGGCCGCTTCCGCGCGGAACGGCAAATCCTCGCCGCCTTGCAGCACCCGAACATCGCGCGCCTGCTCGATGGCGGAGCCACCGATTCCGGCCTGCCCTACTTCGTAATGGAGTTCGTGGATGGCACGCCGCTGCTGGAATATGCCGCCGCGCTTCCCGTGCCTCAACGCTTGCGATTATTTCTCTCGGTATGCCAGGCCGTCCAGTACGCGCACCAGAACCACATCGTCCATCGCGACATCAAGCCGGCAAACATTCTGGTAACGCGCGAAGGGATTCCGAAACTGCTCGATTTCGGCATTGCCAAGCTGCTGGGCCCGGCGGCCGAAGCCTCCACCATATCCCCCACCGCCACGCTCGGCCCCCTGATGACGCCGGAATACGCGAGTCCGGAGCAGGTTCGCGGTGAGCCGGCGACCCCGGCGACAGACATCTACTCCCTCGGCGCCGTGCTTTATGAGCTGCTGACCGGGCGCCGCGCACATACCCTACAAACGCGTTCTCGCGAAGAGATCCACCAGGAAATCTGCATTCGGGAACCACCTAGGCCCAGCGCGCTCACCAGGGACCTCGACCCCGACCTGGACAATATCGTCCTGATGGCGCTGCGCAAGCGTGCCGGGGAACGGTACGCGTCAGTCGCGGACCTGTCGGCGGACCTCGACCGCTTCCTGCGGCACCAGCCGGTGCACGCTCGCCCGCAGAGTGTGACCTACCGCGGCCGAAAGTTCCTGAAGCGAAACCGTGTACCGGTAACCGCGGCATTGCTCGGCGGCATCATCGTTCTTGGACTGGTCGCCGGTATGGAACGTATCGGCGCTTCCCGCGCCGGCGCGCGATCAATCGCCGTGCTTCCCCTGGTGAATCTTTCAGGCGATCGCGAGCAGGAGTACT
Source organism: uncultured Solibacteraceae bacterium (assembly GCA_963792055.1). Lineage (GTDB taxonomy): Bacteria > Acidobacteriota > Terriglobia > Bryobacterales > Bryobacteraceae > Solibacter. Next base: position 205,673 of record CAWBUV010000007.1, read on the forward strand.
TCGCCGACGGCATGACCGATGCCCTGATCGGCGACCTCGCGCGCATGCCCGCGTTGCGCGTCATCTCCCGCACTTCGGTAATGACCTTCAAGGGCGTACACCGTCCGCTGCCCGAAATCGCCCGCCGTCTCGGCGTGCGCACAATTGCGGAGGGCTCCGTCCTTCGCGTGGGGAATCGCGTGCGGATTGCCGTCCGTCTGGTGGACGCGCGCACCGAGCGTCCCGTTTGGAGCGGCAGTTACGAAGGCGAGCTGAACCAGGTATTGGCGCTGCAAAGCCAGGTGGCCGGAGCCATTGCAGGTGAAATCGACAACAGTCTGAGAGCGGCCAACGGGACCGGAGTCTCGCGCGATCGGCGGATCAACCTGGGCGCATATGACGCCTATCTGAAAGGTCGCCGCCAGTACCTCACCGATTTCACGCTGGAATCCCTGCAGAAGGCAATCGCGTACTTCTATCAGGCGCTGGCGCTAGATCCTGCCTACGCTCCGGCGTACGCGGGTCTTGCCGACTGTTACTACACGGCCTCCAATGTGTATTACCCGCCCACGGAAGCCATGCCCAAATCGAAACGGGCCGCGCTGAAAGCGCTGGAACTTGACGACACGCTGGCGGAAGCGCAAGCCTCCCTGGCCCTCGTCCAATCCGTCTACGATTTCGACCGCCCGGCAGCCGAGCGGGGCTTCAAGCGCGCACTCAGCCTGCGGCCCAGCGATGCCCAGACTCACCTCTGGTACGGAATACACCTCGCCGGAGGCGGACGGTTCGACGAAGCCGTAGCCGAAATACAGCAGGCCCGGCAGCTCGACCCCGTATCTCCCGCGATTAGCGCCTACATCGGCTTTCCCCTCTATTTCGCCCATCATTACGAAGACGCCATCCAGCGCATGCTGCCCCTCACCGAGCTTTATCCCGATTACAATCCCCTGCACGCCGTGCTGGCGCTCGCCTACGAGCAGAAGGGCGAGTGGAGTAAGGCCATTACGGAAATGGAAAAGGCCTACGAGCTGGACAAGGAATCGGAATCGGAAGGCCTGGCTCAACTCGGCCACATTTACGCCGCGGCGGGCAGGACGCAGGATGCGCGCCGGGTGCTGAGCCAGTTGAACGAACTCTCCCACAAACGTTACGTGTCGGCTTACAACATGGGCGTTCTCTATGCAGGCCTGGGCGAACAGGATGAGGCTTTCCACTGGCTGCAGAAAGTGGAAGAGGACCGCTCGGAGTGGTTCGCCCTCATCAACGTGGATCCGCGGCTGGATGCCCTTCACTCGGATCCCCGGTTCGCGGGGATTCTTCGCCGGGTGGGGCTGGGGCGGTGAAATGGGCCGCTGTTGGCGAGGTAACCGCTTCAGCGCGGCAGGGCGCGAAAACGGTCACTCACAGATCAGAGGGTGCCGCCATCCATCGAAACAGGAAGAAGTGGCGGCCGCACAATTCGCACCGGTAGGGCAGCAGAAGCCAGTGGATCGCTCTCTCCATCGCGTTGCGGACACCTACACCTCTGAAGTCGACCGATCCACAATGCGAACAGTGAGAAGTCACTCCTTACAGTAGCGCGATTCGTCGTGCAGTACCGGCCGAATCAGAGAAATCAGCGGGGCGGGCCGGGTCTTCCATCACGGTTCAATTCCGGACGGCTGGCTTCGCGGGCAGCTTCGATCTGTTCGTGGGTCCTCACGTCGGGCTCGGAAACCTTCACATGCTCGCGGGCACGTGTTACCTGACGTTTGTGGCGTTTAGCGAGTCGCTTGTCCATAACTCCAGGTTACACCTGCGGTAAGGCAGGCAATAGTAGGGGTGGCAAAAATGAGCCATCGGAAAAGGGAACTTTCTTACCTTCTGAAGCCAATTAACGCCAGAGGGTATGGCGTGACATCGGGTTTTGCGCTGGAACAGGATGTAGCGTGGATGCTGGCCTTCCAGGCCGGTGACCGTACCAGCTTCGGCCGCATCGTGGAGGAATACCGCCGTCCCGTAATCGCTCACGTCTACCGCCTGGTGCGCGATTCCTCTATCGCTGAGGAACTCTCCCAGGAAGTCTTCCTTCGGGTCTACCGTACCCGCGATTACCAGCCCACCGCCCGGTTCCGCTCCTGGCTCTTTCGCATCGCCACCAACCTCTCCCTCAACTGGCTCCGCGACCACCGCCACGAACTCGGTCATCAACGCCTGGACCATCCTCCGGCCCAGGCCAGATTGCGCGAGCCGCAAGCCCGCATGCCCAACATGGAAGAGTTCCTGCTGCAGGATTCGCGCCTCGCCGAAGTCCGCGCGGCCATACAGGAACTCCCGCCGAATCACCGTGCCGCCGTCTTGATGCACAAATATCAGGAGCTGGACTATGCGGAGATGGCACGCGTTATGAATTGTTCCGTCCCGGCGATCAAATCGCTCCTCTTTCGCGCCTACGAGAATCTGCGCAAACGCCTCGCCCACCTCGATCCGCTTGCCCCAGTCGTCCGCCGCCTGACCGCATGCTTGCTTCCTCCCGTGAGCCGTGATACTTGTGGCTCCGTCACCAGGTTTTTCGAGGAGAAGTACGCGAATGCAAAGACGGGACTTGTTGAAATCCGCGGCCGTTGGTGCCGGACTGACGATTCTGCGAAGCGGTACGCTTCGCGGGCAGAACGCCCCCAGCAACAAGTTGAATATCGCCCTCATGGGCGTTTGGGGCCGGGGAACCGCGCACTACAACGTCCTGCGGAACGAGAACGTCGTCGCCCTCTGCGACGTCAACGACAACCGCACCAAAGAAGCGCTCGCCATCTTCCCCAAAGCCAAGACCTATTGGGACTGGCGCCGGGTCATGGATCAGAAGGACGTCGAGGCCGTCATGATCTGCACCGCCGACCATCACCACGCCTTCATCGCCAACTGGGCCTGAATCGCAACATGCACGTCTATTGCGAGAAGCCCATGGGCATCAGCGTGGACGAAGTCCGCACCGTCCGCGCCAATTACCTCGCCAAGCGGAGCAAGTTGGCCACGCAGCACGGCACCCAGCGCCACGCCTACCCGAACTTCGAGCGCATCCGCGAGTTGATTCTCGACGGCGCCATCGGCGAACTGAAGACGATTCACGGGTGGGACGCCCGCCAGCTTCCCCGCCCCGGCTATCCCGCCGGCGAAGGCATGCCGCCCTCGTTCATGCACTACGAGCAGTGGATCGGTCCCTCGCCCTACCATCCCTACAGCCCGCAGTATTTCGGCGGCTCCAACGGCCTCAACTGCCTGTTCTGGAATATGTACCGCGATTTCGGCGTCGGCCAGATGGGCGACATGGGCGCTCACACCATGGACCTGTTGTGGAACTCCATCGATGCCGGCGCGCCCACCGGGATCGAAGTCGATCAGGACGTCAGCGATAAGTACGACCCCAACATCTGCCCGGTGAAATTGAAGGTGAGTTTCGACCATCCGGCGAATCGCTGGCGCGGTCCCGTCCAGGTGGTGTGGTATCAGGGCGGACTCAAGCCCAACCCGCCGAAGAGTTATATCGATCTGACTCGCGTCGGCAATGGCGCGATCTTCGAAGGCACCAAAGGCACGTATCTTCGCCGATTTCACCAGCCGCCTGATCATTCCGAATAACGACGATGGCGACTTGACTTATTACAAACGCCGCTCCCGCGAAGAAACCCTGCCGTTGATCGGCGGCACCGGACAGGTCACCCAGGCGCCGCTGCCCGGCCCGCCGCGGCCGGCCGCGGCAGCGCGGCCGAGGCGCCGCAACGCGTGCGCCGGCGGCGGCGCGGCGCTGCCCGCCGGATTCAGCGCCAACCCGGTCGCCGACCCCGGCCCCAGCGGCTTCCCCGTCATCCAAATGACCGCAGCCGGCATACCCGCCGCGCTCGGCATGCCGAACACCAACGTGCAGAGCATCCTGGCCGCCGAGCAGAGCGGCGCACCTCGGCCGGCCGGCGGCGACGTCTTCCAGGCCGAGTGGCTCGATGCCTGCAAAGGCAAGAACAGCAGCGTCACCCACGGCACCAGCAGCAAGACCCACTGCGATTTCGATTACTCCGGCACCATGATCGAGCAGATGCTGCTCGGCCTGGTGGCCCACCGCGTCGGCAAAAAGATCGCCTACGATCCCGCCACCGGCCGCGTCACCAACGCACCCGAAGCCAACGACTATCTCAAGCGCACATACCGCTCCGGCTGGACGCTGAACGGGTAAATCACCTGCAATCAGCCTAACGGTCGCGTTATGCAGATCCGAGCCGCGACCGTCAGGGAGCGGTCTATACTACATACATCCATGTCCGCGCCATCGCCTCCAAGCAACTGCCACCCAACGCCTACACCACGCTTGCCGCCCGGCGAAGGTCTACCAGCCGCTCGTGGCTGCCATCGAAGCACCTCGCCGAACTGACGCCGCGCTCCGTCGGCTGGGGCGTCTTCCTGTGCGTGATCTTCACCATCGCCTCCGCCTACTCCGGCCTGAAGGTCGGACAGGTGATGGAAGCCGCCATCCCGATTTCGATCCTGGCCATCGGCCTGGCGCGCGTCTATCCGCGCCGCTCCACGCGTGCTCGAAAACGTGATCATCACCGGCATCGGCGGACTGGCGGGCTCGGTGGTGGCGGGCGCCATCTTCACGCTCCCGCGCTCTACATTCTGAAGCTCGATCCGCACCCGGTGCAGACCATCTTCATCTGCGTGGCCGGCGGCTGCCTCGGCGTGCTCTTCCTCATTCCGCTGCGCCGCTATTTCGTGCGCGACATGCACGGCATGCTTCCCTACCCCGAAGCCACCGCGATCACCGAGGTCCTGGTGACCGGCGAGAAGGGCGGGTCGCAGGCCAAACTGCTGCTGCAGGCCACCGCGATCTCCGGCGTCTACGATTTTCTGGCCACCACCTTCCACGTCTGGAAGGAGTACCTCGATTTCCAGTTCGTCCCCGTCGTCCGCGCCCTCACCGACAAGGCCCGCATCGCCCTCAGCTTCGACGCCATCGGCTTCATCCTCGGCCTCGGCTACGTCATGGGACTGCGCAGTTCCATGATTCTGTGCGCCGGCGGCGTGCTCTCGAACCTCGTGCTGGTGCCCCTCGATCTGGATGATCGGCAGCCACAACACCACCGCCGTCTACCCCGGCACCATTCCCATCGCGCAGATGACCGCCGCGCAGATCTTCCGCAGCTACGTCCGCTTCGTCGGCGTCGGCGCCATCGCCACCGCGGGCATCTTCGGCATCGTCAAGTCGCTGCGCATCGTGGCCGATTCCTTCGGCGTCGCGCTCAAAGCCTTCCGCGCGGCGAGCACGGCATCCGGCGAACGCACCGACCGCGATCTGCCCATCGTGACCATCCTGCTCGGCGTGGTCCTGAGCGCCCTCGCCATCGGCATCTTCCTCGGCAATCTCAACGGCTCGCCCGCTGTCGTGCTCACGGGCGTCGGCCTGGCCCTGCGTCTTCTCGTTCTTCTTCACCTCCGTGGCCGCCAACGCCATCGCCACCACGGCGCGCAATCCGGTGTCCGGCATGACCATGCTGACCATCATCATCTCCTCCGTCGTGCTGCTGCGCTTCGGCGTCTCCGGCACCACCGGCATGTTTTTCGTCATGGCGCTGGCCGGTATGGTGTGTACCGCGCTCTCCGTCTCCGGGCAGACCATCACGGATTTCAAGACCGGCTACTGGCTCGGTTCCACTCCCGCGGCCCAGCAGAAGGTGAAGTTCCTCGGCGTCATGGCCGCATCCGATCGCGGCCGGCTTGACCATCGTCATGCTGGCCCAGACCTTCCAGTTCGGCGAGGCGGCGCCTGGCGACCTGCGCGTGGTGCTGCCCTCGCCCCAGGCCTCCATCATGAAGGCGCTGGTGGAGGGCTTCATGAGCCGCCAGCCGGTGGCGTATATCCTCTTCGGCGCGGGCGCCGCCATCGCCGTTGCCATGGAAATGCTCGGCGTGCCTGCCTTGATCTTCGCGCTCGGCATGTACCTGCCGCTCGAACTCAATACCCCCGCGCTGGTGGGCGGATTTCTGGCGCATTACATCGGCAAGCGTTCGGAGCGCGAAGGTGGCGAGCGCGGCGCCGGCATCCGCGAGCGTGGCGTCATCATCGCCTCGGGACTGATGGCCGGTGGCGCACTCGGCGGAGTCTTTGGCGCCGCGTGCCGCCTCTTCAAGGGTTACTCTGAAGATTGGATCCGAACACCGTTTTACGGTAACGAGGTGGCTTCGCAGTTGCTTTCCGCCGCCCTGTTCGTGGGCCTCTGTGTCTACCTCTGGTTCGGATCGATGCGGCATCGGGAGGATTGAACATGAGCGCGCAATACGAGGAGTTGATCGGCAACGCTATCCTGGGTATCGACACCATTTGGGGAGGCGACGTGATGTGCGCCTCCGGGACAGGACGCTTCATTGCCGATTCCTGGTTCAGCGGCCAGCCGCTGCCCCGCGCCTACACCGTGCCCGAAGCTGCCGCCGTCCGCCAAAGCGGTGGCGTCTCCGCCAAGTCGCCGGACGCAGCCGCCATTGAGTCTTATCTCGCCAAGGTGGACATCCCTGCCGCCATCGCCGGTATGAAGACGGCCGCGGACGGCTTCGGCGGACTGCGCGGCGAGTACCTTGCCGGCCTCGCGCTCTGCTTCGAAGCCATGTGGGATCTGGCCATGGAAATCCTCGGCAAAGGCGCGCCCGTTCCTTACGAGCGCTGCGTGATGGCCTCCTGCGGCCAGGCCCCCGAACCCTCCGATCCCGTTCGCAAACGCGAACGCGTCGCCCGGCTCTTGGGTGCCGGCAGCCGGCGACCGCGACGCCCTCCTGGCTGCCGTCGATCAATGGCGCAAACAGCAGCGCGTCTCCATGGCCTCCGTGCGGCTATTGGGTGCCGCCGTCATCGGCCACTTCGACGCATTGACGGCGCGAAACATCCTCCCCTACCTTCCCGCCGAGCTCCACGAAGTCCCTCGCGCCAACATCGAATTTCTGCCGATTACCGAAGCCTGGTTTTCCGGCTCGATGAACTATCTGGGTCACGCCCGCCGCCCCGGCGGCGAACCCGAATACGAAGCCAGCTACGAGATCAATGCCTCGCTCGAAATCTCCCTTCCCGAATTCCTCCAGCTCGTGAGTCACGAGGTTGTGCCCGGACACGTCACCACATTCGCCTACCTGCAGAATCTCTACTGGCGCAAACTGGTCGGCTTCGAAGCTTCGGTCCTGACCATGAACACGCGCGCCGCCGCCCTCTTCGAAGGGATTGCCAACAATGCAATTCTCATGGCCTACGGCGTCACCGAAGTGGAAGACCTGCCGGATCCCGATCTGCAGATCGGTGTACTCCTCGCCCTCCTCCAGGACGACGCCAAGAATCAATCCTCCTACCTGACCTGGGGACAGGGCACACCGCAGTCCGAAGTCGCCGCAACACTTCGTCACGATTTCCTGGTATCGCCGGAGCGCGCCGACAAGCTCTCCGGCGCCTGGGGACGCCACCCGCTCTTGGGCCGCATGTACCTGCCAGCCTACCGTGCCGGCACAAAAAAGGTGGCGTCCCTACGTCGCAAGCACAAGCCAGAAGATTTCCTCCCCGTGCTCTACGGAGCCTGCGGTCTCGTAGATATCACGACGATCGACAAGATGTTGGTCGGATAAGCCTAAGGTCTGTAACCGTCGGTAAGCGTCTGAAGGAAGGCGACGATCTGGTCTTCCTCTCTCCCGCTCAAACCCAGCCGCCCGATCGTCTTGTTGACATTTTGCCGCACCTCGGGCGTCGGCCAGCATCCAACCTTCTCACGGGGATCCTGCTCACCCTTGCAATCCCCAGAACTATCGCGCGTGTTGTAAAAATGCACCACTTCCTTCAAGCTCTTCAAATACCCATTGTGCATGTAAGCTTTGACGAAGTCCGGACGCGGCCGCTTGTCGGTATTCCGCAGCGTCGTCGTCTGAAACTTTCCATCGAAAGCATCCGCATACTGCTTCCAGTCCGCGTTGACATTTGCCGGACTCCTCAGAAACTCGCCGACTCCTTTGTCCACGAAGCGGTTACCGGCCACGTTGGCAATGTAACCGTACGGATCGGCCTGGTCTTCTGAGTAATACGGGATCGATAAGTTCCTCGGAAGGCCCAGATTGTTCGAAGTGAAATCCGTGAACAGCGGAGCTACACTGGCGGCATTTCCGGGCTTTGCCTGGGTTGCCTTCCGTTGCTCCGCGGCGCTTTCCGTGCCGTCCAGATGGCACGTATTACACTTCGCCCGCCCGCGAAATAGGGTCCATCCTGCCAATTCGTCTGCACTCAAAACCCGTTTGTCGGCGTTCGCCAGTGCATAGTCGAATTTCGAGGTGAACGGGCTCACGTCCGGCGAAGCCTCGTAACTGGCGGCGGATTGGGCAAACTGATCGTACGTGGAATTCGAGCGCCCGCGTTCCGCCTTCCCCAGATGCACGGGATAAGGATCGCTCTCGAGAGCGGGACCAGGCCTGCTGCACGATTCTTCGATATCCGCCGGCCACTGAATAGCGAACGCCTGTTCGCCCCAAACCGCCTCGAACAAGGACCTGTACGCACTCTGCGAGAGCCGGTGTACGACGCACGCAGTATCGGCGAAGCCCATTTCGGCAGGATCCACCGGCGGACCTTGCGCCTGTTCGGCAGCCGGATTTTGTAACTTGTAGCCGGTGGCCCGCAGGTCCCAGAAGTTGCCTCCATAGAAGTCCTGTTGGCTCTGATTGTATTGCAGAACAGGATAATAGCTGGCATACGTGTAGCTCTGCGGTTTCCGGTGCCCAAAGCGATGGCGGACCGATCCGGGATAAGATACCGTAGTCTGATTCAGGATGGAGATCGGACCGGTGAAATCGGTCTCGGGCATGTGACAAAAACTGCAGGCCTCGTTTCGATTGACCGAGAGATTCTTGTCAAAAAGGACAAGCTTCCCGAGCATCTGCACGTGTTTCATCCGTGAGCCCGGATTGTTTGGCAGTGCCCGCCATTCTGCCAGCGCCTGCTGCTCGATCTGGTCCACTTCGCTCTCGACCCGCGCGATCTCGCGCTCCAGGCCGCTCGGAATCAAGGAGGGTGCCAACCGGTTAGCCGCACCAGACTTTCCGTCCTGCTCGTGAGTGGCACTAAACGCGGCCATAAAGAAGAAAGCAATCGCCAGCACGGCCGCACCGGCAGCGGGCAGAGGTTTCATGCCGCTTGACGATGCGCGTACGGCATCCGTGATCTATTTTCTTCTGACAGGGGTAGTGAAACGTCCAACCGGAATCCCCGTCAATCGGTCGCCTGCCACGATGCCTCGCTATAATCAAATCGGGAGGGATCCGCCATGCTGGCGAAGAACTACCACGTCGTCCTCGGTGTCTTCCGCGACGATTCACAAAAAGCCTGGCCACTCGGCCACCAACCGGTCTCACTCTTCGGCCAACCTCAGCAGACGCGGCCGTCATTCGACGCTTTCCACGAACGTTTTCTACGCAACTTCACAGGCCGCAATGTGCCCAAGGCCGAGCGCGCCGAAAGTCTCACTCTCGACGTAGCACTCTCGCCGGCGGAGGCGCTCCGCGGTTGCATCGTGCCCGTCGGCGTCCCGGCCTTCACCGCCTGTCCGGAGTGCGACGGCACGGGCCAGACGGTTCCCTTCCGCTGCACCGCGTGTTCGGGCTCGGGTCTGGTGGAGGAAGAGCGCACGTTACGCGTCCACGTACCGCCCCGCGTCCACTCCGGAACGATGCTGGAGCTGCCGCTCGAAATCCTCGGAATCGACAATCTCTATCTTCGCCTGCACGTATCGATTTCAGACGCCATCTGAAAACTGTGGCAGGTCGGCAGCAAGCTGCGGACCGATTGCCAATAATTGCCAATCGGGCCAGGCGAGCCGTGCTCGCCTGGTGACTTTCGACGGAGCGCGTTAAGACCCTAAGACCGTCCCCTCAACGTCGAGGCCAAGACTTTCGCCGCGCCTGAAAAATCGGCTTCTTCTTCGTGCCGCGAGCACTCTCCGGCGCCTGCTCGATCTCCTCCGGCTGTGCCGCGGACATCGCCCCGGCGGCAGCAACTTTCAGGGTTTCCTTCGGCCGGGCCGGTTCCTTCACCGCGCGGTGAGGCTTTGCGGGAACTACCGCCCGCCGCGCCCGAATCCGTCCGAAAACCGTCTCCAGGGAATTGCGCATTTTGGTCAGCGCGCCCACCACGGCCTGCTCCACATTCTTGGCCGCATTGCTGGCCGTCAGCGGTCTGCGCCCGGCAGGCCGCACCTCCACCCGGCAACGCTTGTCATGGGTGCCGAACTTGTGGCTGTTCACGTCGCTCAAATGCACTTCCACCCGGGTGAGCCTTCGTGCAAACCGCTTCATAAAGCGGTTCACCTCACCCTCAACGAAGGCGATCATCCTGGTGTCGGTTCCGATGTTCTTGTCGCTATTGACTTGTATCCGCACGTCTCAGCTCCCTTACGCTGCGATCGTAGGGATCGGTACCCCTACGTATCGTAGGATGCTTTTTTGCTCGAAGAGTGCGGGATCTAAGGGATAATCTGAAGAACTACTGAATCGGAGGCGGAGCCGGAGGTTTGGCAGCCGAGACGGTTGCATCGTGTCGCGGGCCAAGGCCCAGCGCAATCAGGGAGAGCGAGTTGATCTTGCCGCTGGATTCCAGATTCTGGTCCGCCTGGAACTTCTTCAAGGCATCCGACGATGCCTGGTTCCAGCTTCCAGTGGCGTCCTCGGGCTGTAGGAAACCCTTGGCGGCCAAAGCGCCCTGAATTTCGCGGTATCGGTCCGGGGAGGGAGACATTTGACGGTTGCGCCAGGTGACGCCGCGCCGCACCGAGGTCTTCTTGCCGCGCACCGAAGCTGTCTTCGTGGTGGAGCCTTTCCTGCCGGAAGAGGTTGCCACGGATTTATGACTAGCCGCCTTCTTCTTGGCGGCCGTCTTTTTGGCGGGCGCCTTCGATTGAGCTACAGCGCTCTCCGCGCTCCAGGCAAGGGTCATCATAGCCGCCATCGCGGCGCAAGTCAAAATCTTTCTCATCGGTACAATCGTTAGTTTAACAACCCCTGTACAAAGAAAGGGCGGCCGGAGGCTATCCCCGGCCGCCCCAGTCAGCAATCGTCCGCTACCGCCCGTTGTTGGCAGCGTGCCGGCCACAAATCGGGCCGACCAATCGTTATTGCGTCCCTTGCTCAGCACACGGAATTGCACCGCGTCGCCCGGCTTCAGCGTGGAGCTGAACTTGGTGACGTCCTCAGCGGTGTTCACCGGCTGCCGGTTGACCGACACGATCACGTCGCCGGTCTGCAGGCCGATGTCATCGGCGAACGAGCCCGGCTCCACCGACATCACCTGTACGCCGCCCTTCTGCTTGATGCCCAGGCGGTCGGCCTGCTGCTCCGTCAGGCTCTGGATCTGCATGCCGAACTTCACGGTGGTCGGTTCGACGCTCTTACCTGGAGTCTTCGCGGCCGTTGCCGTACTGCTCGGGGAAGATCTGCGCCAGGTCGGCCACCACCACCTTCAGGTCCTGGCGCTTGCCGTCGCGCATCCACCGTGATGTTCAGCGCGGAGCCGAGCGGAGTCGAGGTCACGGTGCCGACCAATTGATTGCCGTCGTACCACCGGCTTGCCGTTGATGGCCGTGATCACGTCGCCTTCCTTCATGCCGGCCTTCTCGCTCGGGACCGCCCGGGGTCACCTGCACGCACGAAGACGCCTTCCTTCACGCCCGCCACTTTCAGGTTGGCGCGCGCCTGGTCGGTATCGCTCTGCGTGAAGCGGATGCCGATGGAGCCACGGGTCACCTTGCCGTTCTTGATGATGTCGTTGTAGACCTGCGCCGCGGTGTTGACCGGCAGCGCGAAGCCGATACCCTGGTATGCCGCCGTTGCGCGTGGCGATCGCCGTGTTGATGCCGATCACCTCGCCGCGGATGTTCAGCAGCGGTCCGCCGCTATTGCCCGGGTTGATGGCCGCGTCGGTCTGCAGGAAATGCTGGAACTGCATGGTGGGATCCACATCGCGCTCCTTGGCGCTGATGATGCCCGCCGTCACCGTCGCCTGGTAGCCGAACGGAGAGCCGATGGCAATCGCCCAATCGCCCACCTGCACGGCGTCGGAATTACCGATCTTGGCGACCGTCAGATCCTGCTTGCCTTCCACGCGGATCACCGCCAGGTCGGTGGCGGCATCCACGCCGACCACCTTGGCGTCGTATTCCACCGGATCGTGGGTGAACTTGACGCGGATGCGGTCGGCCTTGTCCACCACGTGATTGTTGGTCAGGATGTAGCCGGCCTGGTCCACGACCACGCCGGAACCGAGCGCCTGACCCTTGCGCTGCGGCATCTCGGGCACCGCCACCGCCGTTGCCGAAGAAGCGATAAAGGAAATCGTCCATGCTGTTGCCGCCGTCCTGATCGTCCTCGGGCTGCTGCGGAATCGACTTGGCGTCGCCCGTTGCCGCGCGAGCGGGCCGGCGCCTTGGGCAGATACTCGGTGGAGATATTGACCACCGAGGGCTCCACCTGCTTGGCGAGCTGGCTGAACGAATTCGACAGTTCCACCGGGTTCGGGAATCACCAGCGGGGTCGCCCCAGGCGCGGCCGGATTATCGCTCTTAGCCGCCTTTACGCCTTGGTTGACCAGCGTGCCGATGACAATGCCCACACTCAGCGTGAACAGAATCAACGTGAACGAAAGCACCTTTTGCGTTCGTAAGTTTGTCAAAAAGATTCATGGAAACTTCGTAACTCCTCTGTTGTCTAGCAGCGCGCGACACATCGCCGCTGCCGGAAATCCTGTTCTACTGAACTTCTTCATCTATAGATGTTGCCGCGGATTGAACGGTTTCATCTCTACCAGCAGCACTCCGCCCAAAATCAACCCGGCCCCTGCCGCGCCGCGTCGCCGACAGGCCTTCGCCCACGAGGCAATACGACGTAATCCAGGCCACTACCGGCTCCAGCGCGTAGATCAATGCGGTCCGCGTCGAGGTGGTGTAGTGCTGCGCCCACGCCTGGATCGTGAACGCCACGGCGGTACATAACAACCCGGTTATCAAGCATCGCCCAGACCACCACGCGGCTGCCACTGGATGCGCGGTGTTTCCACCCACCAGAACCAGCGACAGGGCCGACAACGCAGCCGCGCCAACCTGGGTGACGCTCAACACTTCATAGCCGATCTGCTCGGCAAAATGTCCGGTTGCCACGATGTGAGCCGCAAATGCAATTGCCCCGCCAAACGTCAGCAGGTCGCCGCGGCTGATGGAACCGATTGGGCCTTCCAGGGTCATCAAGTCCCATCCCGAGCGTGGCTACCAGCACCCCGGCCACTTCGTGAGATCCGCGGCTCTGATTCTATAGACGAGCGCGGCGAGCAAAGGTACCATCACAGTCGCCAGGCCGGTCAAAAAAGCCGATTTGGGCGGCGTGGTGGATTGCAGACCCAAGGTCTGCAGCAGGTATCCGCAGAAGAGGAAGACGCCGATCATAGCGCCGGCCGCCGACCATCTTCGCCGTGACCCGGGCCGATTCGCGGCCGCCATTTCCGCGACCGCCGAACAGCAGCGCCAGCGCCACCGTCGCCAGCGAAAATCGCATGGCCAGGAACAAGCACCGGCGAGATTCTGGCGCAGCGACGACTTCACCAGGACAAAGGTGGTGCCCCAGATTACGCGCATTGAACAGCAGCGCCAGTTCCGCCTTCCGGCGGTTCACTCGCCCGTGCCCCCCGTCCGCGGGGCGCATCAGCATCAAGCAGCGTCAGCAGGATGCGCTTCAGTCCGAGATCGCGGCCGTCGGGGCTGAACCACTCGCCCGGAGTGTGCGCGCCGCCGCCCTGTCCGCCGGCCCCGATCGCGATCGCCGGAATGCCCAGCGAGAGCGGCAGGTTGGCGTCGGTCGAAGAGCAATCCAGGTGCGACCGGATGCCCAGGTGCGCATCCACCGCGCGGACGTACTGCAGGATGGGCGCGTCCTCGGGCAGGGCCGCCGCCGGCCGCGAGCCGATCTCGCGCGTCTTGCGCCGGTCACCCGCCCGCCGGTCTGCCGCTGGTTTTCCACGATCGCGCGCCCGCTCCACGGCGCTGGCCAGAATGTCCACCAGCTGGTCCATGCGGGCGTTGCTTTCGCGAGCGGATATCCACCTTGCAGCGCGCCGCCTGCGCGATGGCGTTGACTCCGCTGCCGCCTTCGATCAGCCCCACGTTGACCGACGATTTCGGCCCCGAATCCAGGCGCGTCTCGGCGAAAAGAGCCACCGCGCGGCAGAGCGCGTGCACCGGATTGCCGACGCCGAAATCGCTCCAGCTATGCCCGCCGGGACCGCTGAAGGTCACCTCGAAGCGGCGGCTGCCCAGCGCGCGCGTGGTGATGTGGTCCGTGTTGGCGCCATCCACAATCACGAAGCTGCGAATCTGCTTCGCCAGCGGCGACTGGCTGCACAGGTGCCGCATGCCCAGCAGGTTGCCCTCGCCCTCTTCGCCGACGTTGGCCACCAGCAGCAGGCCCGTGCCCGGCTTCCGGCAGAGCCGCGCGCACGCCTTCCACGCGCGCGCGATCGCCAGCAGGGCGGCCAGTCCGGCGCCGTTGTCGGAAACCCCGGGTCCGCGGAAGCGCCCATCGGCGTCCACCGAGATATCCTCTTTAGTGCGCGGCGCCAGCACCGTATCCAGATGCGCGGTGAGCGCCACGTAGGGCGGCCGGCCGAACGTCGCCAGCACGTTGCCGGCGCGATCGATGGAGGCGTCGCAGCCGTAGGAGCGAAACTGCTCCAGGAACCACGCCGCGCGCTCCTGTTCCAGAAAGGTCGGCGCGGGAACGCGGCAAAGCTGCAGATGAATTTCGTTGATCCACTGCTTCTCGCGGGTGAAAAATTGCAGACATTCGCGGACTGCCGGTGTGGTCCGCGAGTTCGCTGACGTTCATCCCCGTTAAGGCCGTATTGGCAGCCATGCTTTCTGCCAGTGTAGCAGCCGCGGCTCAAATCGCGATCCGGCTCTTCAAACAGTAGCCGCTGCCTTCGAAGACGGTCCGGAAGTTTTCACGAATGAAGCGCACCAGTGGTTTCCGCGAGATGTCCGTACCGTGGGTCCAGGAGTCGACCAAATCCTGCTGGTACACTACGCAGGCTCGCGGATCGCGCGCGATCTCCCGCACGATCGCCTCTTGCGCCGCATCGTCCAGCAACGACATCCAGACCTGATCCTCCAGGCCGCGCGGTGACGGCTTGCCCGTCCAAAGATGAAAGCTGAACAGCCCCGGCTCCGTGACCAGCGTGCCGCAGGAAGTATTGATGCGGCTCACGATGGCGCGCAGCGCGGCGGCCTTCTCGGGCTCTACCCGCACGTTCCCGGCTCCAGGAAAATTCAGGGCGCTGAACGATTCATAGGTACGGCCCGCATCCCAGGCGATGGCGAGGTTGACACTGGCGATGAGCAGCACTGCCGCGAACTTCACGCCCCCGGGCATACGCACTACTCCGCCGCTCCCTATCCAGGAGACGCTGTCCCACAGGCAGATGCCAGCGAAAACAATGGTGTAGACCGCGACGAAGTCCACCTGCGAGCCGGCCACGGGATAGACGTAGAGCACCTGTATGACACCGAGGATCACAAGCAGGGAGCGCGCCAGCGTGTAGCGGCGATCGGAAGCCTGGTTGGCGGGCCGCGCGGCCACCAGCCAGAGGAAGGGGGTGGCGAAGTTCAACAACCCGGCATAGCGGTTGGTCGCGCACATCAGAAGAACGGACACGCCGAATCCGAGCTTGAGCATCGCGAGCCAACGGTCGCCGACGCGGCGCCGGGCTGCGTACCAGGCGAGGGTCAGGCCTGCCGCCGCCCAAATCAGCGCGTAGGCGTGAACCTTCGCCGGCAGCGCCCAGTACACTCCATAGGTTTTTCGCGGCACCACGACCAGCCCCTCCCACAGGTTGCGCAGTGTGGTGCCGTGGGCCAGTGGGAAGCAGCAAATGGCGGCGGCGGTGGCGGCAAAGGCGCAAGTCACCACGGCCATGTCACGCAGGCTCAGGCCGTGACTGTGCCAGGGCATGGCCCAGACAGTAACCAGTGCCGAAGCAAGTGAGAGCATCACCAGGCCCGCAAAAAAGATCGCCCAGGGGTCGCTCAAGCGGTCCCACATCAGCACCACCGGGAGCGCCAGCGCGCCCACAGAAACGGCAATACAGGCAGCCCTGCGGCGCCACCCTTCGGGCTGCGCGAACGTAAGCCCGACGATGAGCGCCACCAGCACAAAGATCCCGAGGTTGATTTTGGAGGTCGCCATCGCCCCACCCAGCACACCCATCATGACCATCCGCAGCGTGCGATTGGCGATATAGAAGGCGCGGCCCAAAGCAAGCAGCAGGAAAATGCAGGCTTCCTGCGGGTGCGCCGGTTCCTCGCCGACAAAGCTCAGCGCACGGAATACCAGCAGGTGAACGCATACTGCGAGCACCAGCGAGCCGGTCGCGCGGTAGACCAGAAGGAAGGCGATGAGCGCGGCCGCCACCCAGAACGCGGCGGACACCAGCCGCAGAGAATCGGAGGCTGCCGGGAATCCGGTCAGCGATAGCGCGCACCACTCGTACAGATAGTAGAACGGGCCGTAAACGGTGGATACCTGATCGTAGAGCGCCCGGCCGCCCAGGAAGTTCTTGACGGTCCACATCATGTAGCCTTCATCGTCGTAATTGGCCAGACTGACGAAGACCCGGTGGTATGCGGTATAGGCGGCGCAAAGGGTGAGCAGCGCGGCGCAGGCGACCACTCTGGCACGGGAGCCAAAGATCATATCGGTCCGCTGCAAACCACCAAGATGGGTAGCCTCGGCGGCGCCGGCGGCGGGATTGCTCAGGGGCAAGAGTCAAGCCTATCTGAGGCATTCCCCCTAACACAACTGCCGCCTGTACAATTTCGCCCATATGCTCGGTCGTGAACCGCCTCCTGTCGCCTCCTGTACAATGAAGTCTCCTCATCTTGTGAAGGCCGTCTTTCTCAGCCTGCCGTTGCACGGCCACATCAATCCGACTCTGCCGCTGGTCCGTGAGCTTGTCGAACGCGGCGATCGGATCGCCTACTATTCCACCCCGGTGTTCGCGGCCAAAATCGAACAGGCGGGGGCGCAGTATCGCCCGTATCGCAACGCGTTTCTCCAGGACCTGCAGCGCTTGCCCGAGCGGCTGGATGAGCTTTCCGGTTTGCTGATGCGTGCCACGGCGGACCTGCTCAACGACGAACTGGACGGCTGGCGCGCGGAACGGCCAGACTACCTGATCACCGACTCGGTGGCGCCCTGGGGACAATGGGCTGCGAAGCTGATGCAGGTTCCGGTGGTCACTTCAGTGCCGACCCTCGCGGTCAACCGGCATGTCATGAAGTACGCATTCGCGCATGGAGTCCGGCCCAAGAGTGCTTCGCGATTTCTCACGAAACTGCGCTACATGATGGAGGCGTCGCGAATGCGCCGGCAGCTCGTGCGGCGTCACGGCGTACGCGGCCCCGGAATCACGGAGCTGATCTCCGGCAGTTCCGGGCTGAATATTGTCTACGGCTCGCGCGGCTTTCAACCTTGCGCCTCGACGTTCGACGACCGCTTCCTGTTCGTCGGACCTTCGACCCCGCACGCCGAGTGCGCGCGTCACACATCCGGCCGTGGTCTACGTCTCGCTGGGAACTCTGTTCAATAACGGATGCTGCCTTCTATCGGAATTGCTACAAGGCATTCGGCGGCGAGGATTACCAGGTATTCTGTCCGCCCCGGCCAGCCTGGAGCCGGCGCCCGCCAACTTCATCGTGCACGCCAACGTATCGCAGATCGAAGTCCTCCAGCGCGCCACGGCGTTCGTGTCGCACGGCGGCATGAACAGCGTCAATGAGAGTCTGAGCTACGGCGTTCCGATGGTCGTGATCCCTCAGATGGGCGAGCAGATGATCATCGGACGGCGCGTGGAAGAACTGGGGGCCGGCCATCTACATCGCGAAGGAGGAGGTTACCGCCGATAAGCTCCGCGACGGGAGTGCGGCGGCTGCTATCGGAGCACCGGTTCCGCGAGCAGGCCGCGCAGGTGCGCCAAAGTTTTCGGAGTGCCGGCGGCGTCGCGCGCGCGGCGGACGCGATCCGCGAAGTTCACGCGTTAGCGAGCATCGCCTTCCAGGAATCTTCATCGTGGCCGACGCTCAGCAGCTTACCGCCGCGGACCAGCGGCAGGCGCAGCAGTTTCGGGTCCTGCTCGATCTTGGACAGTAGTTCCGCATCGGAGAGCTTGTAGTACTTGAGGCCAGCGTCCGTGTATGCTTTGCCTTCGCTATCGAGCAGTCCCGCAAGGCCGAAGCGTTCGATGAATCTCTTGATCTCCCCGGGCGCGAGCGGCTTCTGCTTCAGGTCCACCATGTGTATGGTGACGCGGCGTTCCTTGAAGAAGCGTTCGGCGGCACGGGTGGCCTGCGAGTTTTTCAGGCCGAAGATCTGGACGCTCTGCATGAGTTCAGATCTTGCCGACGTCGCTGCCCAGGACGATGCGCTTGCCGTCCACCAGGATCGGCCGCTTGATCAGGTTGGGATGCTGCGACATCAGTTCCAGGGCTTCGGCGCGCGAGGGCGGGGCTTCCTTCATGTTGCGTTCGCGGTAGAGCTCGTTTCGGGAATTCAGGAATTCGCGGTAGTCGCGGGATCCGATCAACTGGTCGAGCGCCTCGACCGTGAGTCCTTTATTGAGATCGATTTCCTCGAACTGGACTCCTTTTTCGCGAAGTAAACTCTTCGCGTTGCGGCAGGTGGTTCAAGAAGGCTTCAGATAGAGCTTCATATTTATAGCCATTTTAGATCTGCGTAACGTTCTCCCGTCAGGTGGAGGAAGAGCGGTTCCAGGGCGCGGAATTCCTGGCCGTTCACGGTGACCGCTCCATCGCTGGCCAGCGCAGTGATATCGCCCTGCCAGACCAGTTTGCCGGGCCGCGTGACGATCGCCACTTCCTGACAGACCCGCTCCACGGTTTCCAGCACGTGGCTGGTGATGAACACGGTGCGGCCCTGTTCGGTGAACCGGCGCAGCCATTGCTTCATGAGCGAGACACCGGCCGGGTCGATGCTTTCGAACGGCTCGTCAAGGAACAGCACTTCCGGCGAATGGATGACTGCGGCGGCGAAGGCCACGCGCTTGCGCATGCCGGTGGAGTATTCGCGAGAGCGTCTTCGAGGTGTCGGTGAGTTCCAGGGCTTCCAGCAGTTCGGTGACGCGTTTGCGCGTGGTGGCTTCATCCAGGCCGAACATGCGCGCCACGAAGGCGAGGAATTCGTGGGCGTAGAGCGGCTCGAACAGGCCGAGGGTTTCCGGCATCACGCCGATGCGGCGCTTGATGGCGGCGTTGTTCGCGTCGAAGCGCTGGCCGAGCAGTTCGATTTCGCCGGAGGTGGGATCCAGCAGTCCGGTCATGCAGCCGATGGTGGTGCTCTTGCCGGAACCGTTGGGGCCAAGGAAGCCGAACATGGTGCCGGCGCGCACCGCGAGGGAGAGGTTCTCGACGGCCAGTTTTTGACCGTACTTCTTCACCAGGTTGGTCGTGCGAATCGCGTCCATCGCTAGTTTCTTCCTTCCACGACGGCGAGCAACTGCTCCCGGCGGGTGACAAAGATGGGGCCGGCGGATTTCAGGGTCGCCATGTAAAATGCGAGGGCGAGCGGCGGGCAGCGGGAGGTACATCCACCAGGACTCGGGCGATACCAGCGCCGGCTGAAAGTGGTGCAACAGGCGAGGCAGGAACATCGCCACCATCATGCCGCCGATCAGGACGATGTTGCCGCCGAGAGAAAGATCGTTGCCGAAATTGCTGTTGTAGTTTCCCTTCCGCGGGTTGAAGAGCGTGACCCAGATACCGAGCGCGTTGAGCACGAAGAGGCCCGTCAGCCCGGTACACAGGAGCATGACGAGCATGCGCGGATCGAAGCGGTAGGGCACGAAGATGGCCCAGGCCAAAAGGGCGACCGGCAACAGCGAACCGCCGATTACGACGGCGGCGTAACTGGCGGCGCGGAGCGTGGCGGCGGGGTCCGTGGGCAGCAGGAAGTAGCGGCGAAATGCGCCGCCGACGTAGCCGAACTGATTCACGGAAATGCGCGAGGTGCCGAGGAAAGTGGCCATGGGAACGGTGCCGAGAGCGGAGATGAGGAGGCTGTACGGCCCCATCTTCTGGCCGATCTGAAACGTGAGGAAGGCGAGCAGCGGGATGGAAATCAGGCAGAGGGTGCGGGTGCGGCTGTTGCGGCCATAGAAGCGCAGCCAGTGACCGACCAGCGGACCCATGCGCGGACCGAAGAGGGCGCCGACGCGATCGAAGGGGCTGTCCCATTCGATCTTCACCGACGCGGTGGCCTGGCGCTGCGGCGGGCGCTTTTCGAGCCACACCAGAAGCGCGGCCAGGCCGAGGATCCACATGACGATGATGCCGAGGCCGTAGAGTCCCACCAGATCCGGGTGAATCATGGCGGCAGCCGCGCCGAAAGGCGGCGTGTAGCGCAGCCACCGCACGATCCCGGCGAGGATCGCGGAGTTCTTGTCGATCCGCTGGGCGAGCACCGAGGGCAGGATCGACAGACGTCATGATCAGCATCATCAGAATGGGCGCGCCTCCCTTGCGCTGCATGAGCTGATCGATGAACTGGCCAATCACACGGGCCAGCAGATAATTGGCGGCGAACAGCAACAGGACGGCGAGGAAGCCGAACCAGAAACTGCCCGCACCCAACACATAGAGCCCGATCGCCAGCCCTAGTTGCAGGGCGAGAAAGAGGAACCAGAAGGGGTCCAGAATTCCGGTCAGGTGGCGCGCGATGCGGCGATCGGCGGCGGCCAGCGGATAGCGGCGCAGTTCGGTATCGGAGAAGACGGCGTTCATGCCGAAGCCCAGAATATTGGCGGCGAGCACGGCTTCCAGGAACAATGCCGTGAGCGCTCCCTGCGCGACTTTCTCGGCTTTGCCGCTGCGCACGGCGAGCATGGCGGCGCCGAAGCCGCCGCTGGCGAGCAGGGCGATGAGCATCACCAGCAGCAGGTAGCCGGCCAGGAATAGGGCGATGCGTCCGTTGCGGGAGCGCGTCTTGGCCCAGAGGAGCTTGTAACGCAGGCGGACTAGTTCACCGATCAGGGCGACGTTCATGACTACCACACAATGTGCGAGCTTCGCAGTGTGCGAGCTTCGCTCGGCCTGGCAGGCTGAAGCCCGCCCCACCACTTTTGGCAGGCTGAAGCCCGCCCCACCAATTATGCGGCCGCCTCGGCGGCGTTGAATTTCACGCTTACCAGGCGGCTGACACCGGGCTCCTGCATTGTAACGCCATACAGGGCCTGCGCGGCTTCCATGGTGCGTTTGGAGTGGGTGATGACGACGAACTGGGTGTTGATCGACATCTCCGTAATCAGTCGGGTGAGCCGGCCGATGTTCGCCTCATCGAGCGGCGCATCGACCTCGTCCATCACGCAGAACGGGCTGGGCTGATAGCGGAAGATGGCCATCAGCAGCGCCACCGCGGCCAGCGCCTTCTCGCCGCCGGAAAGCAGCAGGACATTTTGCAGCCGCTTGCCCGGGGGCGAGCATACGATATCGATGCCGCTTTCGGCGATGTTCTCCTGGTCGGTGAGACGCATCTCTCCCGTGCCGCCGCCGAACAACGTCTGGAAGCCGACGCGGAAGTTGGCGTTGATGGCCTCGAAGGCCTCGGAGAACTTCTGCCGCGAGACGAGGTCGATCTCCTGAATCGCCTTCTCGGTGTCGCGGATGGAATCGATCAGGTCCTGGCGCTGGGCGCTGAGGAAATCGAAACGCTGTTGCGCCTCCTGATACTCTTCCATGGCGGCGGCGTTGACGGCGCCGAGCCCTTCGATACGGCCGCGCACTTCGTTGGCTGCCTGCTCGGCTTCGGCGATGGCGTCGCTATCGGGGATCGGCTCATCGGCGGCCGACAGTTCCTCCACCGGGCAGTTGAGTTCCTTGCGGCTGGTTTCGTCGAGGTACTTCAATTCGGCCTGCTTGCGGACCAGATCGATTTCGATCTGCGACCGCTTCTCCTGCGTCTCGTGTACCGCCGCGCGCAGACCCTTCAGCTCTTCCTCGGTGGTCCGCAGCGATTCCCGCATGGCGGCTTCCTGCGTGGCCATCTCGTTGACCTGCGCTTCGAGCGTGGTGATCTGCTCGGCCAGTAGAGCAGCCTTTTGATCGAGCTCGATGTTGTCGGCCAGCAGCCGGGAGCGCTGCTCG
The DNA here is from genome assembly GCA_963792055.1 of uncultured Solibacteraceae bacterium. GTDB lineage: Bacteria > Acidobacteriota > Terriglobia > Bryobacterales > Bryobacteraceae > Solibacter. The sequence goes on from CAWBUV010000007.1 coordinate 227,878, forward strand.
CCCAGGCGCGAGATTTCCGGTGCGATGGCGTTGCGGCGGTTGGTGGTTTCGCGGAACTGCTGCTCCAGGCGGCCCATGGCGGAGCGCTCGCCGCGGTAACGCTCTTCCAGTCCGGCCAACTCCGCACGTACACCGGCGTGCTCTTCCACGATGGTCGCCGCCTGGCCTTCCAGCTTCTCCAACTCGGCGCGCTGCATCTCGAGGGCCTGTTCGCTTTCGGCGCGCAGGCGTTCCTTTTCGGCAACCGCGGTGCGGTTGCGCTCGCGCTGTTCGGCCGACTTTTCGGCATCACGGCGCAGGCGCTCCAACTCCAGGCGGGCCACGCTGACGCGCGAATTCACGCGCGCCAGGTCGTCACCCAGCTTGCGCATCTCATGATCGAGCGCGACGCGGTCCTTTTCGCGCGACTGCTGCAAGGCGCGCAGGCGCTCCAGCTCGGCCTCAAAGGCGATGATCTCCTGGGTGAGCCCATCGAGACGGGCCAGCATTTCGTCGAGCGATGCCTGGCGCCCCTTTAACTTCACCGCAAGTTCGCGGGCCTCGCGCTTCATGGCCAGCGGACCGGCTCCGGTCTTCTTGCCGCCGCTCACGGTCTGGCCGTGGTAGCAGGCGCCGTCGGTCAGGAGGAAATAGAGGTGCGGGTAGCTGACCGCCAGGCGCTGAGCCGCGGCGCGGTCGTCGGCCAGGAAACACAGGGAGACGCGCGGCATCAGGTCAATGGCGCGATCCTTGAAGCCATTCGTGAGGCGAAGCGAATCGCTGAGGCGCGCGGTGATGCCGGTCTCGGGACCGATGGCGGGTTCCGGCAGGCGTCCGCGGGGGCTGCCGTTGGGCTCCGGATGCACCAGGAAGGTAGCGCGACCATCCAGTTCGGCGCGGATGAAATCCAGGCCGCGCTCGGCCTGCTGCCAGTCCTGCACTACGACGTACTCCAACTCTTCGTGGAGGAATTCTTCGGCGGGCTTTTCGAACTGCGGATCTACTTCCACGTAGTCCGCGAGCACGCCCAGCGGCTTGAGGTCGGCGGCCTTGCCCTTTTCCAACGACGCGAAGAGGCGCTTGACACTTTCCGTGGTGTAGGTGCGATGGGCCAGCACCTGCTCGAGCGATTCCTTGCGCGCGCGGACCTGGCTAACCTCGGTCTTGACACCATCGATTTCGCGGCGCAGCTCGGCGGCAAGCTGGCGGCGTTCCGCGAGATCCTGCTCGGTGCGGCGGCGTTCACCGGTCACCGTCTCCAACTCCATCTGTCGCTGCGTCACGGTTTCGGAGAGCTGCTTGCGCGCGAGGTCGAGCCGTTCGATCTCGGCCGCGGCGACGGCTTCTTCGCGCGTGGCGCGCGCGGTTTCGCGATCGATACCGGCCAGGTATTCTTCGATCTGCGCCAACTGATTCTTCAGCGTGGAGGCCTCGCCGAGGAGGCGCAGAATGACCTGGCGGCCGCCTTCGATGGCGCGTTCGCGCTCGCGGACTTTCACCTGCAACGCCTCGCGCTGCTGGTTGATCTCCGTCATGCGCTCGCGGGCCTGTGCGATCTGCGCTTCGAGCGCCTCCACATTTTTCTTGTGGCCGCCGATCTCCTCATCGAGCGCGTCCAGGCGCACGCCGAGGTCCTGCGTCTCCTTTTCGTTCTGCGCGATGCGCTGCTCAATGGAGCCGCTTTCCTTCACCTGCGAGGCGAGGCGGCCGCGGGTCCGCTCGGCCTCCACCTGGCGTTCGGCGAGTTGTTGGCGGGCTTCGGTGAGCTTGTACTCCACTTCATAGCAGGCCACCTGCTGAGTCTCGTGCGCCTGCTCGCGCTCCGCCACCTGATCGCCGAGGGCTTTCAATTCGCCGGCAGCGGTGGTCAGATCGATCGCCGTCTTGGCCGCGTCGCGCTCCAAGAGGCGGTACTTGCCGCCGAGCACGACGCGGAGTCGGGTGTCGAGCTCGATCTTGAGCTCGCCATAGCGCTTGGCCTTGGAGGCCTGCCGCTTGAGCGAATTCACCTGGCGGGTGACTTCCTCCAGAATGTCGTAAACGCGCGCCAGATTCTGCTTGGCGCCTTCCAGCTTGGCTTCGGCCAGACGCTTGCGGGTCTTGAACCTGGTAATCCCGGCAGCCTCCTCAATTACGGAGCGGCGATCCTGCGGTTTGGAGCTGAGGATCTGGCCGATGCGCCCCTGCTCGATGATGGCGTAGCTTTCGGGCCCGAGGCCGGTGCCCATGAACAGGTCCTGTATGTCGCGCAGGCGGGCGGCGCGCCCGTCGATGAGGTATTCGCTTTCGCCGGAGCGGTAGAGGCGCCGCGTGATGGTGATCTCCGCGCTCTTCGGCGGATGACCGTCCTCCACGGGCTGCAGCTTGTGCGCCGCGTTCTCGTTATAGACTTCGGGATCTACCAGCGTCATGGTGACGTAGGCCATGCCGAGCGGCTTGCGGTCGCGGGTGCCGGCGAAAATCACGTCTTCCATGCGGGAGCCGCGCAGGCTCTTGGCCGACTGCTCGCCCAGCACCCAACTGATGGCATCGCTGATGTTGCTCTTCCCGCAGCCGTTGGGGCCGACGATGGCGGCGATGCCTTCCCCGTTGAAACGGAGCTCGGTGCGATCGCAAAAGCTCTTAAATCCCTGTAGTTCGACGCGTTTCAGTTTCAGCAAAGCTTTAACCTCGCTTGGCTCGGGGGAGAGTTGTAACTATACTAAACGCGCTCGGCGGAAAAGTAAAGCACCCCAACCCAACCCAGTGTATCCCTGATGGCAACACCACAACGGGTAGTATCGCATATCCACAAATATCGAGTGGCACCTAGGTACCTCCTCCACTGGACGGCCAGCGCGGCGCGCGTTTCTCGCGGAAGGCGCGTAGTCCCTCGCGGAAGTCCTCTCCTGCGAAGACGCGATTCCGTGCTTCGCGGCCGATGGCGCCGGCGGCACGCGGGTCCAGCCCTCGGGTTTGCAAAACGAAGCCAATTCCTTCGTGGAGGGCGGTGGGACTGAAGTGCGCCACGGTGCGGGCAATCTCAAGCGCGCGGGCCGACGCATCCTCCGCCACTTCGTGAACCAGGCCGAGTTCGCGGGCCTCGCGGCCGGGAAAGATGCGCCCGGTGAGGGAGAGTTCCAGGGTTCGGCGAGGGCCCAGAGCAGCCTCGACGGCCCGGTATATAAGGAAGGGCCAGAGGCCGAGGCGGATTTCGGTGAGACCGAAGGTGGACTCGTGGGAGGCGACGACGATGTGGCAGTTGGCGACCAACCCGGTCCCGCCGGCGAGGGCCGCGCCGTGAACTCCGGCGATCAGGGGCTTGGTGAGGCGGGCACCGGCGGTGAAGAGTTGTTCCTGGACGGCATCGATCTCGCCGGTGTCGCCCTCCGCGGTAACCACGGTGTCCTGGATTTCGGCCAGGTCCATGCCGGCGCAGAAGGCCTTGCCGTTGCCGGTGAGCAGGATGGCGGATACGGCGGGGTCGGCGGCGGCCTGGTCGAGCGCGGTCACGAGGGCGCGGCAGAGGGCGGCATCCAGGGCGTTGCGCTTCTCGGGACGATTGAGCGTGAGCCGCAAAAGGCGCCCCTCGCGAACGGAATGCAGAATGTCGGTCATTGCACGCAGGTAGGCGGAAGGTTCACGGCGCGGAGCACGCCGTTGGCTTGATTATAGTCCCGGCGGGGGCTTGATGGGGAGGAGGGGCGTAAGGGCTGCGGGGAAGAATGACGAAACGAACCCAATTTTGGGCGTAAGGCGATGGAAAGGAGGGTACTTAGGGTGGATTTGAGCGAAGCCACGTGTCGCGGACGAACCCATCGTGGGGGCTGGGCGGAGACGGATTTTTGGGTGCGACGCATGGGTCCTTCGATTTGAGGAATACCACAGGAGGAGGATGGAGTCTGAAATTCCATTGGAGTAAGTGGCGGGAGGGGAAGGAGATATTTCGATCGAGATTGGGTGATGGGGGCGGACGGCGTGATCGCGCGCGGGGGCCAGAGGAAAGCGCGCGCGTGGGGGGTGATCCTGGCCGGAGCTTACTGGCTGCGGCGACTTTTCGCGTGGTGATCTGGATATATTACCGGGTATACTGTGGGCGATCCATGAGCAACACTTCACAGAAACGGGCAATCCAAAATTACCGGAAGCGCCTCAGCCAACGCGGGGTGGCCCGCTTCGGGGTTCTTGGGCTGGACGCCGATCGCGAACTGATCCGGACGCTGGCAAGGCGGCTCGCCGACGATAGCCCGGATTCGGGTCGTATTCGTGCCGCCGTACGGCGCGCCCTCTCGGGGGAGGGGCCGAACAAAGGCGGCGTCCTCAGTGCACTCCGCCGGTCACCTCCGGTTGGTCTCGAACTGAATCTCAAACGCCCGGGCACGGATGATCGCAACGTGGATCTGTGAGCCGCTGCCTTCTCGATACAGATATCATTGGCAACGCCACCAAGCCGGCGCCATCTGAAGCGCTGGTCGCGTGGATGGCGGCGCAATCCGACGAGGATCTGTTTATCTCCTCGCTGACAGTGGCTGAGATCCGCCGCGGAATTCTGGAGAAGCCCGGCGGAAAAAAACGCAGAGAATTGGAACATTGGTTTTCCGGCCGCGAAGGTCCGCCAGCGCTGTTCGCCGGCCGAGTGCTCCCGTTCGACGAAAAGGCGGCGTTGGTCTGGGCGTGGCTGATGGCCGAAGGGGTGGGAAGAGGGCGGCCCCGGAGCCCTTTAGACATGATCATTGCCGCAGTGGCAGAAGCGAATGGTTGTGTGGTCGTCACCGAAAACGAAAGGGACTTCGGCGGATTGAAGATCGTCAACCCGCTGCGCGCGAACTAATGGGTGTGGTTGAGGACGGAAGGGGGTTATCTTACTAATCTGCTGAGGGTGCTCCCGGATGACCTTCCTCCGAGTGGCGTGTGATCCGAGCGGAGCTTGCTAACGGGAACGTTGGGGGTCATGTGCGGGCGTGAAGGGAACTCAAGATAGCAAATTGTTGTCGCGATTTTCGGCTCCTCACCGTCAAGCGTAGCTGACAGAAATCTAAGGCTCACTCGTGGATTGGAGAGTCGGCGGAGTGGTGCGGATGGCCCCATGACCATGGGAAAATGCAAATCGGGCACGGGTGTTTCAGATTCTTGCGCAGAGGCGATTCGATGCCCGCCCAAGCTGAGCTGTCACGGAATACGACGCAGTTGCGCCGGGCAAGGCCGTTGATGTAGATATTTCGCGCAATCATCGTCCGTCAAAGAGGCCTTCGCCTCGATTGCGAGTCTCCGCGCTTCGGCGTTCAAATCCTCTAATGGTGTGACGAAGCGATAGACGGACCAGTCGTCGCCGGCGGCATAGATCTGCTGGCCATCGGCGCTGAAGGCGACTCCTTTGATCTTGACGTCCTTGTTGCCGTAATAGAGCGTAGCTGACTCTTCATTAATCGCGGTATCGAAGATCCGAATAGTATTGCCGGTCCCGGGGGTCACCAGGCGCCGGCCATCGCGGCTGAACGCGAAGGTGATTTGAGCGGAGCGCTGCCCTCCCGCCGAGCCCGATAGTGGCTTCCACCCGGAACCCTGGCGCCAGAGGTGTACGCCGTCCGACTGAGCGACTGCAAGGAATTTTCCGTCGCGGGTGATTGCTGTGCCGCCCACCGATTCAAGGTTTCCTTGAACCCGGAGGATTTCGCGGAATGACGCAGCATCCAGGATGCTCGCTTGCGTGCCGAATAGAGCGAACCGCTTTCCGTCGGCGCTGAAGGACGCGCCAAAGCCGTCGAGGCGGCCAGTTGGAGCGTCCACTGTCAAAACGGCGCCGGTGACTGCATTCCAGACCATGACGTTACCGTTACCCGCGGTCACTACGCGAGAGCTGTCTGGACTGAATGTAACCGCGAGAACGCGGTCAGTTTGAGCATTGAGATCGTGCTGGAACCGGCCCGTGTGGGCGTCCCAAAGCTTGGCGACTTGACCGAGGCCCGCTGTGACGATGCGGCTGCCATCAGGACTGTACGCAGCCGTGAGGATGGGCTGCTCGTGCCCCACCAAAGTAAGCAGCCGGCGGCCGGTCGTGGTGTCCCAGATCCGTGCCCGGCCATCGCTCGCCGATGTGACCATCCGCGTTCCATCGGGGCTGAACGCCACCGCCTGGAGTTTCTGCTTATCTTGGGCGGGTAGGATAGTCTTGGTTTTCGAACGGAGGTCAACGATTTCCGTGGAGTCAAAGCCGCTTGCCGATCGAATTCGAGAGGGTGTGGCAGCGCTGAGGTCCCACATGAAGTTCTCCCAGGAGTTTCCGGTGTCCTCGTGCGAAAAACTCTGTAGTGTAACCGATCTCCCGTCGGTCGCCGACTGGCATGCATCGAAATGCCTACCCTCGAGGCTGGCAAGCGTTGCTAATCCTTCCCCGGTCGTATCCACGACTTCCAAACGAAACGTCTCCACGCTGGCAACCAGGCGGGTACCGTCATAGTTCAACGCGAAACAACCGCCTCCATATCTGACCCCCAAGGGGGTGCTCTTAGCCGAGGTCGAATCCCACAACTGCACAGGGCTGTGCCCGGCGGGAGCAATCGCCAGGCGTTTCCCATCACCACTGAACACAACGCGCTCGGCATCTCCCTGCCAGGTTTGTAGCTCGCTGCCCGAACGAATATCCCAGAGCTTGACCGCCTTCGCCCCGATAGTCGCGAGTGTCTTTCCATCCGGGCTGAAAACAGCTTTTTGACCAGGAAACTTCTTGGTGAACGAGCCCCCATCTACCACGTTGGTCTCTTCCGGACTACCCCACAACATGAGCTTCCCGTCTGGGCTAAACCCCATCTGGCGGAGGTCATAGCCGGGGCCGCGCCGACCGCGAGAACCTACCTGTGGAACGATGCTTCTCCCCGTCTCCAAATCCAGAAAATCGCCGAAGGGCGGATTCCCGCAGGCCAGCCTCTTCCCGTCCGTGCTGAATTCTAGAATTGAGCATTTGGGCAAACTGAGGATTTCGTCCTGCTGCCCGACGTCCCACACCCTGACGCCGTCCCCGCCCCACGTCGCAACTCGGCTTCCTTCCGGGCTGAAAACGATGCGGTCGACCCACCCGTCATGTCCTGGCCGTTTCAACTCCGTCCCCGCTGCGGCCGCAGTCTGGTGCATCGCATCCACACTCTGGCGCAGGGCCTCTTCCGCATCGCGCAAGACTGCTTCGTCTGCGTCCTGAGCCGCCGCCAGAGCATGCAGAGCGAACAATATGCTCCTTGCGGATCCCTTCGCGTTAATCGCCGCGCCGGCGAGCTGATGACTCAGCGCCGCGTGCGCCTCTCTATCCGCTTTACGGGTCGCACTCTCCGCATCTTTTGTCGCCTTTTCCGCGGCATCTCTTTGTTGACGGGCCTCTTCCGCGAGGGCGCTCATCGCCTTCGCCACTGCTGCCTGTTTGTTCGCGCGCGCCCGCTCCACCGCGGCCACATGCTTCTGCTCGTTGACCCGAAAGTACAACACGGTCATCACGATCGCGATGACGCCCAGCGCGATCCCCGCCAGTGTCAAACGGCGGCGCACCTCCCGCCGCCGCTTATCGTGTTCCCGCCTGCGGCCCCGTTCTTCGCGCACCACGCGCGTCAGCAGATCGTGGGTCAGCTCCACCCGCTCGGTTCCGCGCGCTGGTTCGATGTGCAGCACGCGCCGGTCAACCAACAGGGCCAGATCTTTGTCAGTCACACCGTGTACCGTGCGCGCGTCGTCCACGTCGCACGGCTTGCGGAAACCGCGCTCGGTAATCAGCTCGCGCTCGATGAAGCGCCGCACGGGCTCCCCGAGGCCGGCCACCGCGTTGCGGTAGAAGTCCGCCACAATTGTCTGTCCGGTCCCGGTCAGCAATGCTTCGTCGAACTGCGCCTTCCCCTGCTGCTTGCGCCGTTCATTCAGGCCGTGACACACCAGGCTGAGCAGCGCCGGCGCCACCTCTAACCCGGCGGTGCTTTCGCCGCTGTCTTCGCCTGCAGCAGCAACGAAGGAGACGATGCGCCGCGCGATCGGTTCGGGCGCGAGAAGAGGCGCCGTCCGATGAACCGCCTCGAAGGCCTGCTCTCCCGACATCGGAAGCAAGCGCAGCCTATTGCGCATGAGGGATGGTATCTCGAGCTTCCATCCCTCCATGGCTGCAAGAAAGTCCTCGCGAAAACTCAGCAGCACCTTGTATCGCTGGCTCTCGAGCGCAAGGCCGGCGTCGACGGGCTCGTTCTCCGGGACGCGCGACGCGAGGCTGGCGGGTATCCGGTTTTCGATCAAGTCCGCCAGATCGCTTCGCAACCGGGCGACTGCGGCCGCGTTACCCGCGCCCAGTGTGAATACCTCTTCAAACTGATCGAACACGAACAGTGGCGCGAGCAGTCGGTTATCTTCGCTCCAGAACTCCAGGCCCGCCCGATGCAGATACTCCCACAGCGACTCGTCGCTGCGAAACGCCGGAGCATCCACGTGCCGCCTGCTGATTTCGGCCTGCATCGCGGCTTTCGCCTGATCGATCAGCGGCGCGCTTTCCCGCGGATCGCTCTCCTTCAAATCCAGCCGGACGTAGACAGGCAGGCTGTCTCTTCGCAGCAACGGAAAGAGGCCCGCCTGCACCAACGAGGTTTTCCCTAAGCCGGACGCCGCGAACAGAACCGTCAGCGGCATCTGCATGACCAGGCGCCGCAGCGCCGCACTTTCCTCCTGTCGTCCGTTGAAGAACCGCTGCGCGGCCTCATCGAAGGCGCTCAAACCGGGCCATGGATTCTGCTCGTCGATCGCCAGCCGCGGAGCAGCCGCCGTCATGACGCCCTCGCTCTGCGTAGCGCGCGCAACTGGTCCTTGATCTCGTTCCGCAGGGCATCGCCCATCTTTCCGCACGGCGCGTGACTGTACTGGACGGTCTTGAATCGCTCGGGGAGCAGCGCGTATCGGCTCATGTCGCCACCATAGTCGGTGTCGACGACGATTGGAAAAATGAATTTGCGCCCCGCGATTCTCTTGGCGCGCTCTGCCGCCTCGTCCCACTCGAGCCGAAAGTAGCCTTCCGTCCTCTGCTCCGTGTTGGCCGAGAGCAGCGGCAGAAACAGGCTGCATCTCTGGATCGCGCCCAGGATGTGGCGCTCCCAATTGTCGCCGGGTTTCAGAGCGCTTTTGTCGAACCAGGCCACATCCCCGCCGATGGTCTGCAGTTCGCCGAAGAGCGATTTGGCCGCCCCCAGGTCTTCGCTCGAATAACTGATGAAGATGGTGCCGCCGGTGGCCGGAGTCTCCGCTGGCCGCGCGTCAGGCGCCGGATCGGTCACAGGGTTCCGCTCGCGCCAGCGCCGGTAAAGCTCCGCCACAAACGACGCCGCGTCGACCGGATAACAACGCGAGTCCTGGCTAAACCGTTCTAGAAAGATTGTCAGGTCGCGGCCTCGCAACGCCTCCTCGCCCACCAGGTATTCCTTCTTGGTTCGTTGATCGGAAAACAGCCTGTCGAGATTCGACAACCGGATGAAGAAGCGGCTCAGCCAATCGGCGAAGGTACAGCCGACGAGTAGCAGATTGCGGCTGCGCATCTGGGAGAACATGCGCTCCGGTCCATTCCCCGCCTGGAGAGTATAGAGGAACTCCAACGAATCCTCATCGTGAATAGCATAGTAAGGCCCCAAGTCGGCTTTCCCTAACAGGTAGAAGACCGCCGTGTACCGCGACGATGGAACTTCCGGAATGTCGCGTCTTTTGTCCGTAGGCAGCAGCGGAGCGTAGGGAATCTCTTCCACCGGCACACCGCGGACCGTGGCCAGCGCGCGCGCCAGCAAATCGTCCGGCGTAGTGGTCACGAACAGATTGAAGTGGTGGATGGAGGCTAGCTCGCGCAGCGGCTGGAGCGCCAGCCCTGGCGGCGCGAGCAGTTTCTTCAGAATGTCGTGAATTTGCCGGTACAGATCTTTCATGCGCGCCCGCCGATCGGCGGCGACCGCCGACACCGCGTCGTACAGCCCGTAGTGTTCCTCGGGGAGCTTCAGCTTATGAATGGCGAGCAGCCGGTCCGCAACCGCACGGTAGAGCGGAACCGCGGGCAAACCGTCCTGTTGAATTGTGAGCAGTTCCGGACCGACTACGGGGATGACGCGACCCTCCTCGATGAATGCCAGTAGATCATCCCAGAATTCCTCTATTTCGAAGGTCGGCATTTGGTTCGTCCATTGTATAGCCTAATTCACGCGGCGCGCTGTTTTCGCGGTGAGTCTTGGACTGATAGGTCGGCTGGGGAATGGCGCTGGACAAACAATTGCATTGTTTAGCAAGGGCCCATTGTCGCCTTAGACGGAGATTCTGCCTGAAGCGGTGCTCGGGTGAACGCCGTCCGCAGCTCGGAGCGAATCGCCCACTCGGAGAAAGCCGCCGAGCCAGCAAAGCGTCTGCTGTCGAGGCGCTCGTCATCGATATCGGACAATATCGATAGTGGTTCAGCTTTCTAACCACTGCTTTTGCCCGGTACGGCCCAGCGGTCGGATTCGGGCGGCTGGACTTTGGTCGAGGGTCAGCTTTACGATTGTTCTGCAATGATGGAAAAAAAGAAGATCGGTATCGTAGTAGCGGACGATCATCCGATCTTCCGCGATGGACTATGCCGGCTGCTCGCCCTGGAAGAGGATTTCGAAGTCGTAGCTCAAGCCCAAGACGGTCGCCAGGTCCTCGATGTCTTGCAACAGCATGAACCCGATGTCCTTCTGCTGGATCTGAAAATGCCTGGCCTGGACGGTTTGGCCACGTTGCAGCGCCTTCAGATCGCCAAATACAAAACTCGGGTGATTGTTCTCACCGCTTCCGATGATATAAACGAATTCGTTCAGGCGATGAAGCTGGGGGCCTCCGGAATCGTTTCGAAGCAGACCACGACCGAACTGCTCATCCAGAGTATTCGCAAGATCCACGCCGGAGAGATCTGGCTCGACTCCCACACCACCGCGGCCGCCATCAGCCAGTTCGTCGCCAACGACGAGGCTCCCGCGACTCTCCCCCCGGCGCCCCCGCCCACCCGCGAGCGCGAACGTTCCCCGCTCAGCCAGCGCGAGCGCGAAATCGTGGCTCTGGTGGCCCAGGGCTTCAAGAATAAGGAAATGGCCGAAAAGATGTTGATCAGCGAGCAGACGGTCAAGAACGACCTGAAGAACATCTTCGACAAACTCGGCGTTTCCGATCCGCTAAAGACAGACCGGTTTAACGGTGAGGGCGGTTCTGGGACACCGGTACCAGCTTGTGTTTCTTTCAGACTTGAGGATTGCCCGACACGTACAAGAAAGCCTGGCCGCAATACTGAACTCAAAAGGCGACCTCGGTAACTGCTATCAACGGGTAGGGTAATCGTCACACCGTTGATTACGGCGTGCGGGTTCCGCTGTCACGGTCGTCACTGCCAGAGAACCGAAACGCATTGTATGGAGGCGGACTCCTGATGATTCTGCGCGGTTCCAATGATCGCCGTTACCCCGGGGCATGGTCCTGCTAGAATGCACCCAAATGGAAGGACGGGTGGAAAAGCTTGCGCACGTCAGTCTGACACTGGCTTCCCCCAAGCGTCCATCTTTCAGAGGAACTGCAATCATGAATCATAAGCAGACGTCGAATCACCAGGGGCAGCTCAACCGGCGATCGTTTCTCGACGCCGCTAGTGGGCTGGCCGGCGGCGGGTTGGCCGTCGGCGCCATCTTCGAGACGATACGGCCCAGTTCCGCCTGGGGCCAGCGGCCGGCAAAGGAGATACACCCGAGTTCCGCCCGCGTTGTGGACCGGCTCAAGACCCGCCTCTCGTTTCAGATTTCGGTCGATGTGGGGACCTTGGATCTGGGTCTGACGGTCGCCAGTGCGGCGCTGGCGGGTGGAGTCGACATCGTCGAAATGGGGACGCCGCTGCTCAAGACCCAGGGCGTTTCGAACGTTGTGCCCGCCTTCCGCAAGCGGTTTCCCGACACTCTCCTGCTGGCAGACATGAAGAGTATGGACGGCGGTGGCGGCGAGGCGCGCAGCGTCTACGCCGGCGGCGGCAACATTTTTGATTTTCTCGCTCTCGCCGGCGTGGATACGGCCAGGTCGATCTGCGCCGTGCGCGATGAGTTCAGGCGCGCGGGCTCTGAATTGCCGCGACTTGTCTTTTCCGACATCATGGTGCCGCACCAGGGCCCCGCCACGCAGGCAGGCGAGGTCGCGCTTCGGATGGTCGAGGCCGGCGTCGACGCGGTCGGTATTCACCTGCAGTCCGACGCGCGGCGCGCAAATCCGAAACTCATCGAAGATGACTATCTCGGTGATGTGGCTCGCGCCGTCTTCGAACTGATCGGCAAAGCGGTCCCGGTACAGGTGGTCGGCGGGCTCAGCATCGCACAGGCAAAGAGCCTCGCCAAGACGGGCCTGCGCGCTTTCGTGATCAGCGGCAATATGGGGCTGCCGGACGGCAATGCCCGCTACAACCTGCCACCGGCCGAGATCCAGCGGCTGGTCGCCGGTTTCATCGCCGACGTCTCGGGCAAGTAGTGCGTTAGAAACTAATGGCGTCCGCCGCGAGGGACCCCTCCGTCTCTCGATAACCGACTCCTGCTATAGTGCCGTTCATGACGAGCCCAAAAACGGAACACTACGATTTTGCGAATCAGTTGCTTGCCAGTAAGGACTTTTTCGCACGCTCCACGCGGGTCCTCGATGAGACCGACTCCGGGTTCCGGCCGCAGGAAGGCATGATGACCGTGGCGCAGCAAGTGGCGCACACGGCTCAGACTCTCGACTGGTTTATCGAGGGCGCATCGCGGCCTGAAGGTTTCGAGCTCGATTTCGAGAAACATGCCAAGGCGCTGGATGCGGTGACCTCCCTCGCCGCGGCGCGCGAAATGCTTGAGAGTGCATATGCGAACGCGATCCAGTTTCTTCGTTCGCGCAGCCCGGAGGAGCTGTCGCGGCCGCTCCCGGAGGGTCCGGTCATGGGCGCACAACCGATCAGTGACATCGTCTGGGCCATGGTTGAGCACACCGCGCACCATCGCGGAGCACTGACCGTCTATTCCCGCCAACTCGGAAAAGAGCCGCCGATGCCGTACGGCGGCTGAATGGATCCCTGCCGTTCCGGATCTACTAAACCAAAAGGTCCATATCCAAGGGCAGCATTGATCGTGGCGGGATGGCAACAGATACTCCACTTACCCCCCCGAGAACTGAAGGAGAGCGCTGCGAATGTACATGTTGATCAGGTACGCGGGTGGGATCATTGTTGAAGGTGTGCTGCTGGCAAAGGGCAGGGATCGCCTGCGCGTTGCGGCGGCAGGATTTCCAGAGACGCTTGAGTTGAGACGCACGGGAGCGGGCTGGATGACTTCCGGCCGGGTGCAGGTTGAATTCGATTTTCTGATGTCGGACGAACACGAGGCCGAGAGCGTTTCCTACCGCGCGGCACAGTAATCCGGTGTTGGGTGGTTTTGGCGCCGGTAGTGGGTTTTGCCGGCGCCGCTTTCCGGGAATTCCGTTGCCGATGACCTTCGCGGCGCATACTAGTGTAGAATTCTTCCATGAAGTCTGTCTGGTTCCGCGCGGCCGCCGTTGGCGTCGCCGCCCTCCTGTTGACCGCCGCATATAAGCGCGCCGAGCCCTCTTCGGTTATGGCCGACGCCGCCAACGCGTTTCTGAATTCACTCTGGCCCGACCAGAAGGCAAAAGTCTCGTACGCCTTTGACGACGACGAGCGCCTGAGCTGGCACTTTGTGCCGACCGGAGTGAACTATAAACCGGGCGACCGCGAACTGCGCAAGGGCATGCCTTTCGGCGCGATGCAGCCCTTTCAGCGTGAACTGGCGACGACTCTGCTGGTTGCCGGCCTGAGCCAGCAGGGCGTGATTAAAGCTCAATCGATTATGAGCCTGGAACAGGTTTTGCTGCTGCTGGAAGCCGCGAAGCCGGCCAATCGCCGCGATCCCGATAATTACTTCATCACCATCTTCGGAACGCCATCGGCCAAAGGGACGTGGGGCTACCGCATCGAGGGGCATCACCTGGCGCAGAACTATACGATCGTGGATGGCAAGGTTTCGGACTCGCCGTCGTTCTTCGGTTCGAATCCGGCCGAAGTTCGCGTCGGACCTCGTAAGGGGCTGCGCGTGCTGGCGCTGGAGGACGATTATGGCTACGACATGATTGAATCGCTCGACAAGACGCAGCAAGAGGTGGCGGTGGTGGACAAGACTGCGTTGAAGGACATCATCACGGGCGCCGCCCGTAAGGCTGCGCTCAATGGCGCGCCGAACGGACTCTCGGCTGCGAAGATGACGGCCGCGCAGTACGACAAGCTGATGACGATCGTCGAACTGTACGCTTCGAACGTGCCGCAGGCGATGGCGGAAAGGCGCATGGAACTGGCGCGGAAGCAGCCGAAGGCGGCCACCTACTTCGCCTGGACGGGCGCAGTGGAACGCGGCGGGCTGCATTATTACCGCGTACAGACGCCGGCCTTCCTGATTGAGATGGATTGCACGCAGGATCAGGGAAATCATATCCACTCGGTGTGGCGCGATTACGAGAACGATTTCGGTCTGGATCTGCTGAAGGCGCATTACAGCGCGAGCCATCAATAACGTTGGTCAATTCGCGTTGATCTGCGGGTAAAAAACAATATGGGCCACAGATGAACACGGATTAACGCAGATGGGCTGGGGTACCGGGACAGAGTCGGCCGGTGTGCAGACAGCCTTCAGATTTCATAGGGATTCCTGCGCTTCCACGAGGGCAGCGAGTTTTGTCAGCGAGGATCGCCAGCCGGCCTCGTTGTCGGCGGGCGCCACGCCGGATGGTAGTCTGTCGTGCACGGCGAGAATGTCGGTGCCGCCGGGTGCGTCGGCGAGCGAGAAGGTGATGGTCATCTCGCCTTGCATGGCGAGGTCCGATGTCTCGAACTCGACAATTTCCACTACCTGCTGGTTGGGCACGAGCTTCAGAAAACGGCCGTGATAGGTGTCGGTATACGCGGTGGTCTTGCCGGTACCGGTTGGTCCGTCGTAGGTGAGCGAGATGCGGAAGGCGCCGCCTTCGCGGGCGTCGAAGGCATGCACCTGGCTGCTCATGCCGGTAGGCACCATCCAGTTGGAAACCGCGTGCGCGTCCAGCAGCGCGTGATATACCGCTGCACGGGACGCCTTCACATGACAGTGGAGGCGAGTGGAGCTCACGATCGAACCTTAGCATGAGCCCGGCGGGAGAAGTGTGCGGAACTTCATATTGACAAGCCAGGGGCAACTGGCCGATGATACATCTGTCGGAAGTCGACATGTCGAAACAACAAACGGAAGTACCTTACGGGACGCTGGACCTGCTGGTCCTGAAGACGCTGGAGACGATGGGGACGATGCACGGCTACGCCATCGCCCGGCGCATCGAGCAGGTTTGCGGCGATGCGATGCAGTTGAGCCAGGGGTCGGTCTACCCCGCTCTGATCCGCCTGCAGCAGGAGGGATGGATCGGTACGGACTGGGGAATTTCGGAGACCAATCGGAAGGTCAAGTTCTATTCACTGACGGCGGCGGGGCGAAGGCAGGTCCGCGTGGAGGTGGCGAACTGGGAGAGGGCGACGGCGCTGGTGGCCCGCTTTCTGGAGGCGTCGTCATGACGCTGCGGAGGGCGGCGGAACGCCTGTTGGCGCTGGCCGGCAAGCGGCGGCTCGATGGCGAGTTGGATGACGAAATTCGCGCGCATCTGGAGCTGGCCGAACGGGAAGGCGTGGCGCGCGGTCTCTCGCCGGAGGAAGCGCGTTTGGCGGCACGCCGCAGTTTCGGAGGCATTGAACAAGTGAAGGAAGAGCATCGCGACAGCCGCAGCTTTCGATGGATGGAAACGCTGTGCAGAGATTTCGGATACGGGGTGGCTTCGGTGCGGCGCGCGCCGGGCTTCGCGGCGGTTGTCGTCGGCGTGCTGGCACTCGGCATTGGAGCCAACGTCGCCATGTTCAGCGTGGTGGACGCCGTGCTGCTGAAGCCCCTTCCTTTTGCGGAACCCGACCGCATTGCCGGTGTCTGGGAGGCTCCACGGCCGGGGGTTGTCAACGCGACCACGCCGCCGGACTTTCTCGACTGGAAGCGTCTGGCGACCGTGTTCGACGCGCTTGTCGGCAGAGCAATCGATCTCGGCGGCGCTCACGGATCGGGGTGAGCCGACGCGGCTATCCGGCAAGGCGGTGACGGCCGATTACTTTCGGGTCTTCGCTACGAACGTCCAGCTCGGGCGCACGTTCACGGCGGAAGAGGACCAGCCGGGAGCCGCTCCGGTGATCGTGCTCAGCCACGCCGCATGGCAGAATCAGTTCGGCGGCGATCCCGACATCCTGCGACGCCGGCCGGTGCTGGACGGCGAAGCGCACCAGGTGATCGGCGTTCTCGCGCCGGGCGCTTTCGATCGGGACGAGACCAAATTCTGGAAGCCGCTGATTTTCACGCCGGACCAGCGCTCGCTCCGGACTCACTGGCTCACGGTCTACGGGCGTCTGAACGCCGGCACCACGCTGACGCAGGCGCGGGAACGGATGCAGGCGATCCACGCCGCCCTGACCGCGAATGCGCCGGCGGAGGATCGCGAAACGACCATCGCAGTGGAGCCCTATGCCCGGCTGCTGGTGGGTCCGGGCTTACAGCGTTCGGTGTCGGTTGCCTTCGGCGCAGTCGCGCTGGTGCTGCTGATCGCGTGCGCGAATGTTGCCAATCTGCTGCTGGCGAGAGGCGCCACGCGCCGCAGGGAACTGGCCGTGCGGGCCGCCCTGGGCGCCGGCCGCGGCCGCCTGGTGGCGACAGTTGCTCACCGAGAGCCTGGTGCTGTGCCTGCTGGGAGGCATGGCAGGCATCGCGGTGGCCGGTCTGCTGATTCGCATGGCGGGGCCGCTGCTTGCGGAGTCGATCCCGTTCACTGCCGCGGTGACGCTCGACGTACGCGTGCTGGCGTTTGCCGGCGCGATTGCGTTGGGAGTCGCAATGCTTGCCGGTACGCTGCCGGCGATGCAGACGGCCTTCGGCAATCTGGCGGAGTCGTTGAACCGGGGGTCGCGCGGCTCGTCGGGGACTCATGCGACGATGCGGCGCGTCATCGTGATCGGCGAGGTCGCGCTCTCGCTGGTGTTGGTTTCGGGCGCGCTGCTGCTGCTCAGAAGTTTGCTGAAGCTGCAGGCGCTCGACACGGGCGTCCGCATCGAGAATATGATGACGATGTCGGTGGATCTTCCGCTGGGCGCCTACCGGACGCCGCAGCAGGCGGCCTTGTTTTATCAGGCGGCGACCGAGAGACTGCAGGCGGCGCCGGGGGTGGCGCAGGCCGGAATTTCGACCGCATTGCCGCTAGAGTGGATCAGCAATGGCGAGATCCTGATGGTGGCGGGGCTGGAGAAGCCGGTGCGCGTGCGGTTCAAGCGCGTGGATCCGGGCTATTTCCGAACGCTGGGGATTCCCATCATCGCGGGACGCGGCATCACCAGCCGGGACGTGGCCGGGACGGCTCGCGTGATGGTCATCAACCAGGCGCTGGCGGCGCGGCTGGCGGAGGTGGCGCGCTGGAAGGAGCCGGTCGGCAAGACGGTGCGGGTGAGCTGCCCGGGATACGCGGACAAGACGTCTTTGATTCCGGAGGTGGAGATCGCCGGGGTGATCCGCAGCGAGCGCGTCTCGTCGCCGGGATTTCCCGACCCGCCGGTGGTGTATCTGCCGCTGGCGCAGGTGCCCAGCCCGCAGGTCAAGCTGCTGGTGCGTACGCGGGGCGAACCGTCCGCCGCCATGCCGGCGATTCGACAGGCGATTCGCGAAATCGACGCGAGCCTGCCGTTGGGAGATGTGGCGACGATGGAGCAGGTTCGGGCGCGCACGCTTTCGAGCGCCAGCCGCCCGGCCTGGCTCATTGGAGTTTTTGCCGGGATCGCGGTGCTGCTCGCGGGGATCGGACTTTACGGCGTAGTTTCGCATTCGGTGGCACAGCGGAGACGGGAGATCGGCATACGCATGGCGTTGGGCGCACGGTCGGGCAACGTGCTGGCGCAGGTATTGCGGAACGCACTGGGCATGGTCGCGGTGGGGCTTGTGGCGGGAATGTTCGGTGTCTTCGCGCTGACCAGGGTGATCAAGAACCTGCTGTTCGAGGTGTCTCCGCTGGATCACCTGGCGCTGGCGGGGGCATGTGTCGCGATGACCGTGATCGGTTTGCTGGCAGGATTTTTGCCGGCCAGCCGGGCGGCACGGGTAGACCCGGTGACGACGCTGCGCGACGAAGGCTGACGGGGGCAGGCGCAGAGGATGCGAAGATAGACTACGTGCACCGCGAGATGACCCGCCGCTTCTGGATGTTTGCCGGGATGGGCCTGCTCTTGCGCGCGCAGGATCCGGATTTTGTGTGCCCGATGGATCGGGAGGTGCGCGCCAAGGCTCCGGGAGTCTGCCCGCGCTGCGGCATGAAGCTGGTGGCGGGACTGCCCGAGCCTGTGGAATTTCCGCTGGATTTTCGCGCGGTCCCGCGGTCCATCCCTGCGGGGCGGCCGGTCACTCTCGAGTTCCGCGTACTGGATCCGAAGACCGGGCGGCCGGTGACACACTTCGAGACCGTGCACGAGAAGCTCTTCCATTTATTCCTGGTGAGCCAGGACCTGGAGTATTTTTCGCACGAGCATCCCACGCTGGGCGCGGACGGCTGGTTCCGGCTGAAGACGCGGCTGCCCAAGCCGGGAACGTACCGGCTGTTGGCCGATTTCGACCCCGCCGGAGGGACGCCGCAGTTGGCGCAGCGCACCTTTTCGACCGCGGGGTGGGATGTGCCGATTTCCCAATCGATCCGCCGGCCGCCGGTGGATCTCGGGCCCAAACAGTCCACGAATGTGCAGGTGTCGCTCAGGCTGGATCCGGTCATGCCCATCGCCGGAAAGAAGACCATGCTCTTTCTTGACGTGCAGCCGTCCGACGGCCTGGAGCCGTACCTGGGCGCCTGGGCGCACCTGCTGGCGGTGAGCCACGACCTGGTGGATGCGATTCACACCCACCCGTTCCTGGCCGATGGGGGGCCGCGGATGCAGTTCAATCTCTTTCTTCCACGGGTCGCGATGTATCGGATCTGGATCCAGATGCAGCGCCGCGGCGTGGTGAATACGGTGGCGTTTACCGTGAGGTCTGGCGAGTTGGGAAAGGTCGCGGCACGAGATCGTAGTGCGCTATTCTCGTCATCAAATGAACCGACGCCGATTCGTACAGACAGCCACTGCCCTGCCCTTCCTGCCGCAGGCCGCCGCGCAGACCGCGGCTTCGCCGGCGCCATCGCCGCTCCGCACCGCGCCGCGCTTCGGCGACGGCCGCGACTGGTGGTTCCAGAAGCGCTTCGGCATGTTCGTCCACTGGGGACTCTACGCCATCCACGGCCTGCACGAACAGGAACAGTGGCGCTTCCGCGTGCCGCGCGCCGAATACGAGAAACTGGCGCAGCAGTGGAATCCGGTGAAGTACGATCCCAACGCCTGGCTCGATCTCGCCGCCGCCGCCGGGATGAAGTACGTCTGCCTCACCACCAAGCATCACGACGGCTTCTGCCTGTGGGACACCAAGCAGACGAGTTACAACACCATGAACACGCCCTACGGCAAGGACGTGGTGAAGATGCTGGCCGATGCCTGCCATCAGCCGCGGCGTGCCGCTGTGCCTCTACTACTCCATCGCCGACTGGCATCAGCCCAACTATCCCAACCAGGGCCGGCATCACGAACTCGCGCCGCAGCCCGGCGACGAGCCCGACCTTGTCGAAATACATCGAGTTCCTCAAGGCGCAGGTGCGCGAACTCTGCACGAATTACGGCGAACTCGGCGGCTTCTGGTGGGACATGAACGTCGAGAAGCATGTGGACCCATCGATCAACGCCATGATCCGCAAGCTGCAGCCCAAGGCGGTGATCAACAATCGCGGCTTCGACGACGGCGATTTCGGCACGCCGGAACGCGATTACGAGACCACCGGCGAGGAACTGCTCAGCTTCGCGCAGCGCACCGAGGCGTGCCAGAGCGTCGGCAGCGAAAGCTGGGGCTATCGCAAGGACGAGGATTACTACACGACCGCCACCTGACTGCGCAGCATCGACAAGTACCTGGCGCGCGACGCCAACTATCTGCTGAATGTCGGACCGGCGCCCGACGGCACGATTCCGGCGCGGCCGTCGGCGATTCTGCGGCGCATCGGCAAATGGTATGGCGCGGTGAAGGAATCGGTGGAGGGCGCACTGCCGGCCTCAGACCTGACGAGCAATCGCAACGTGCTTTTGACTCGGCGCGACAACACGCTCTATGTGCACCTGCACCAGCGACCCGATTCGCGAAGCGGTGCAGTTGAAGCCGATCTCCATCGCTCCGCGACGCGCAACCCTGCTCAATACCGGCAAGCCGCTGGAATTCGCCGTCGACATGGTCCCGAGCGACCACATCGAGCATAAGCCCTACCTGCGCATCCGCAATCTTCCGGTGGACGAGATGGCCGATACCGTCCTGGTGGTGAAACTGGAGTTCGACCGCCTTCCGGCGAGCGAGATCAGCGCTCGTTGAGGGGCGGCGGCTTTTCGGGTTTCGGCGGTTCGCTGGGTTGGCTGCCGGCGGGGGGAGGATCGGGCAGGAGCACCTGCCGGTCGGCGAGGGATTCGTCGACGGGCGGCGGGGTGTTGACGGCATCCTCGGTGCGTACCATGCGGTACATCAGAATCACCGCGAACACCAGCGCCAACAGGCCCGCGACGCCGATGGCGAAGGGCAGCAGGCGCAGCGAATGAATGGGTTGGAGGCAACCGGGACAGCGCGCGGCTTTGGGAGGAACGGGCTGTAGACAGCGCGGGCAGCGGTCCGTTTTCAGGTCCTGAAGCAGCGGCTGGACGGCGTTTGCCATATCTTACGGCCAATATAGCATCGGGTTGAGGCTGCGCTTCTACTCTCACTGGTTATAATCGAATAGTGCGAATCGCTGCAGGGCTCCTTTTGATTTTCTGCCTCGCCGGATGTCATCACGGCGCTGAAAGCAATGACGCGGTGCGTCAGGGCGTGCTGGATTATCTGGCAACCAAGGGCATGACGCCGGCTGCCATGGATATCAACCTGACCTCCGTAAAGTTCGACGGGGATAAGGCGGACGCGACGGTTTCTTTCGCGGCCAAGGGATACCGGTGCAGGGCAAATGAGCATCCAGTATCACCTGGAGATGAAAGATAACAAGTGGGTGGTGGTGGGGCGCAAGGATGCGGGCCAGCACGGGGCTGCGCAGGTGCCCGGCGGAGGCGCTCCGCAGGGAGCGATGCCGGGCGACAATCCGCATCGGAGGCGCGATGCCAGCGCCGGGCGCGGGCGGCAAGATGCCGGCGCCGGAGGACCTGCCGCCTGCCGGCAAAAAGAAATGAAGCGTGTCGCAATTCTGGGTGGCGGACCGGCGGGGGCATTCGCGGCGGAGAGACTGGCGTCGGCCGGACTAGGCGTAGTTTTGATGGACGAGAAGCTCGCCTGGGAAAAGCCTTGCGGCGGGGGGCTCACCCACAAAGCGTACAGCCAGTACCCGTTTCTGACTGAACAACTCCACGCCGAAGCGGATGGTCACCGAGAGCGTGCTGGCGGCGCCTAAGGCCGGCGAGGTGACACTGCAAGCTGGGCGATCCGCTGTTGATTTATTCGCGCTTCGACCTGAACAACATGCTGCTGGAGCGCGCCGAGCAGGCGGGCGCGCAGATCGAGAAGACCCGCGTGACGGGCATGCAGCGGCAGGGTACGGGGTGGCGGCTGCGAGACTGCGGGTGGCAATGTCGACGCGGATTTCTGCATCGTGGCCACGGGAGCGCGCAATCCGCTGCGCGACGTGGGGACGCAGCTCACGCCGCCGGACACGATGTCCGCGCTGGGATATTACGTGCAGGGCGATCAGGCGCAGATCGACATTCAATTTCTGCCGGACCTGGAAGGTTACATCTGGATCTTCCCGCGCTGCGGCCATCTTTCGGTGGGAATCTGCGGCAAGGGCGAGCCGGCGAGCCCGCTGCGCAAGCGGCTGGAGGCCTACATGGCCGGACGCGGCATCAGTTGGAAGGGCGCGGCGTTCTACAGTCATCTGCTGCCTTCGCTGGACATCGAAATCGTGGAAGGAGAACCGCGTGGCGGGCGACGGCTGGATGGCGGTGGGCGACGCCGCGGGGCTGGTGGATCCGATCACCGGCGAAGGCCTCTACTACGCGATCCGCTCGGGGGACCTGGCGGCGCAGAGCCTGCTGGCCGACGCGGGCGGTCCAGCGGAAAGCATGCATCGCTATCGCACGCTGCTGCGGCGGGATTTCGCGGCGGACCTGGAGTTCGGCTCGCGGCTCGCCAAGCGGGTTTTTCTGGGACGCTTCCTGTACGGCTCGGTGCCGCAGCGGATGGTGGAATTCACGCGGCGGTCGCCGCGCTTTGCGAGTGTGATGCAGGATCTGTTCGCGGGCAAGCAGCCTTACCTGGGATTGAAACGGCGGCTGATGCGGAATTTGAATGGAAGTCTCTACGAGATTGCGATGAGCCTCGGCTTCAGCCGGATCGTGCCCAAGGCGAGTGGAATTTCCAACTAGAAGACAGAAGACAGAATTGGCCACAGATGAACACAGATAAACACAGATAACATCACATCGTCTTATCCGCGTTTATCTGTGTTCATCTGCGGCCAATTCTGGGGGCGATTATCTGATGGCACATACGAAATCCGAAGAGCTGTTTCGCCGGGCGGTGGAGAAGATTCCGGGCGGGGTGAACTCGCCGGTGCGGGCGTTCCGCAGCGTGGGAGGGCAGCCGCTGTTCATCGCTCGCGGCGAGGGGTCGCACCTGTTCGACGTGGACGGCAACGAGTACATCGACTACGTGGGATCGTGGGGGCCGCTGCTGCTGGGGCACCGGCATCCGGAGATTCTCGCGGCGCTCGAAAAGGCGCTGGCCATCGGCACCAGCTTCGGCGCGCCGACGGAGGCAGGAGGTCGAACTGGCGGACGCGATCTGTGAGGCGGTGCCTTCGATCGAAATGGTGCGCCTGGTGAATTCCGGCACCGAGGCGACGATGTCGGCGATCCGCGTGGCGCGCGGGTTCACCGGCCGCGACCTGATCGTCAAATTCGAGGGCTGCTATCACGGTCACGTGGATTCGCTGCTGGTGAAGGCGGGCTCGGGTCTGGCGACGCTGGGCATCGCGGACACACAGGGAGTGCCGAAGGCGTTCGCGGATACTACGATTGCCCTGCCCTACAATTCGCTGGAGGCGCTGGAAGAGGCTTTCCGGGCGCATGGGGAGCGGATCGCGGCGGTGATTGTGGAGCCGGTGGTGGGCAATATGGGGTGCGTGCCTCCCCTGCCCGGCTATCTGGAAGGAATGCGCGAGATCACCGCGCGGTACGGCGCGCTGTTGATTTTCGACGAAGTGATGACGGGCTTCCGCGTGGCGTTCGGCGGAGCGCAGGCGAGGTACGGCATACGTCCGGACATGACCACGCTCGGCAAAGTAATCGGCGGCGGGCTGCCGGTGGGCGCGTACGGAGGGCGGCGCGACATTATGAACAAGGTGGCGCCGGCGGGACCGATCTATCAGGCTGGAACGCTCTCCGGAAATCCGCTGGCAGTGGCGGCGGGCCTCGCGATGCTGCGCCATTTGAAGGCGCATCCGGAGGTATACGACCGCCTGGAAGCCAATGGGGCGAAACTGGCCGCGGCGGCGCCAGCAGGGGATCACAGTGAATCGCGTGGGGTCGATGTTCACCTTCTTCTTCACGGACGCGCCGGTGACGGATTGGGAATCGGCGAAGCGATGCGATACGGCGCGTTTCGGACGCTTCTTCCGCAGCATGTTGGATCGCGGGGTGTACCTGGCTCCTTCGCAATTCGAGGCGGCATTCGTCAGCGCGGCGCATACCGATGAAGATATCGGGAAGACCATCGCGGCGGCGCGGGAAGCGCTCGCGGAGTAGGATCGCGGTCAGCTTCGCTTGGCGGCGCGCAGGAGCTTGCGCGTTGAATAGGTGACGACTGCGAAGAAAAACGCGAAGGACAGTACGATGACCGTGATCTGGCGCTCCGGCGCGAGGCGCGTCACGCCCGGCCTGGAAGGGCGCGCGAAATCCAGTGCAATGTGCAGGTGGACGGCGGCGGGCTGTGCCTTGCTGGAACGATTGTCCACCACCAGAACGTAGTCGCCGGGCTCGCGGACGCGGAGATCGAGCGATCCCGATCTGCGGAACTCGGTTACGGCCAGGAGTCCGTGGGGCTCATCTTCGCGCATGCGCTCGAGGTCCGCGCGCGTCATCAGCGCGAGGCGTACCTTGCCGGGGGCAGTATCCACAACGAACGCCGCGGTGACGCGGGCGGGCCGCTGGCGCAGGTTGACTTCGATATATTTCCACTCGCCGGGGGGAATCTGGTAGACCTCGTCGACCAGTTCCACGCTGGATGCGGCCAGCAGGACCAGTAGCGCTAGGGGGGTCATGTCACCGAATGGCGGGGCCGGAAGGGTACAATAGGCTCCATGAACGACAGTATGGCACAGCTGAGCCCGGCGCTCATCCGGACGGACGTGCCAGGCTGGAGGAGCGGGCTGAGCTGGGTTTCGTCGCTGGTGTTATGCGCTTTGTTCCTGCTCTCCGGACTCTGGAAAATCACTGACATACAGGGCACGGCGGTGCGCATGGTGCAAGCCAAGGTACCGGATTCGCTGGGACTTCCGGCCGCCCTCTTTTTCGGGATTGTGGAAACGGTGGGTGCGGTGATGATTCTGGTGCCGCGGTTGCGCCGTTGGGGGGCGCTGGTGCTGGGTGGGCTGCTGCTGGCCTTCCTCGGCTACTTCGCCATCCAGTACAACACGCTGCGCGGCGCCGATTGCAGCTGCATCCCGTGGTTGAAGCGCGTGGTGGGTCCCGGATTCTTCGTGGGTGACGGTCTGATGCTGCTGCTGGCATTTTTCGCCGGGCTGGGCTCGCGGCGTCCCGAAGGTCTGCGGGCGGTGGCGCTGATCGCTTCGGCGGTGGCCGTGTTCGCGGGGGTGTCCTATGGTGTGGGTGCGGCTCGCGAGACGGGCACACGCGCGCCGGAGAGCATTCAGGTGGATGGACGGCCTTACTCGCTCGAGCACGGCAAGATTTTCCTGTTCTATTTCGACCCGGCGTGCATGCACTGTTTCGAATCTGCTCAGCGCATGTCGAAGCTGCATTGGGGCGATACGCGGGTGGTGGGAGTGCCGATCAGCCAGCCGCAATTCGCCGCGCAGTTTATGCAGGACACGGGCTTTTCGATGGCAATCAGCACGGATCGGGACAAGCTGAAAGCGGTGTTCCCGTACGCAGGCGTGCCCGCGGGAGTCGCCCTCGAAAATGGGCGGCAGAAGGCGGCGCTGGTTAAGTTCGACGGCGCGGAGCCGGCCGCCAGCCTGAAGCAGCTCGGCCTGATTCAGTAAGGCGTCCGGCGGGACGCAGCCAACTTCCAACACAGCCACCGCGCGCCTCGAACGAGGCTTTGAACCCGGTTTGTGGCTGGGCGCGCCGCTTCGCCTCCACGTTATTCAAATCACTGAAATTATTAATTGAATCATTGAAAGGGCGGCGAGATCATCTAGTGCATGTCAGCGCGTAACCCCCTCGCTTCCGGAGCCACAAGTTATAAACCTCACAGAGGAGACGAGTGACACGAAAGCGCACTCTTCGGCTTGCCGGAATGGGTGTAGTTCTGCTGTTGATCGCGGGGGCAGGCATGGTGATTATGCGTTCCAGCAGGAAGCACCCGGCGACCCCGCCACCGCCGCCCGAGGTTCGGGCCGCAACCGTAGAGCAGCGCGACTTACCAATCGAGCGCGAATGGATCGGAACGCTGGATGGCCTGGTCAACGCAGAGATCAGGGCGCAGGTGACCGGATATTTGGTGCGGCAGGACTACAAGGAAGGATCGTTCGTTCGCAAGGGGCAATTGTTGTTTCAGATTGATCCCCGCCCGTTCGAGGCCGCGGTTGTGCAGGCTTCCGGACAGTATGAGCAGGCGACGGCGCAGCTCGCTCAGGCGCAGGCGGGACTCGCCACGGCGGAATCGAATCTTGCGACCGCCCAAGCCACTCAACTCAAGACACAACTGGATGAAAACCGGTATATACCGCTGTTCGCGGAGCATGCAGCCACGAAACAGGATTTGGACAATGCAAGGCAAAATAATCGGGCCCAAATAGCGCAGGTAGCAGCGTCGAAGGCCCAGGTTGAAACGGCCAGGGCACAGGTTGAGGTCGCGCGCGCGGGCATCGTCGCCGCCAAGGGCGTGCTGGAAAATGCCAGGGTAAACCTTGACTTCACGCGCCTCACATCACTCATTGACGGCATCGCGGGGGTCGCAACTGTCCAGGTAGGCAATCTGGTCAGCGCATCGAGCGGCCCGGTAACGAGTGTCTCGACGGTGGATCCGATCAGGGACAACTTCACGGTCAGCGAGCAGGAGTATCTCAGCCTGGCGCGCGCCGACGCATTTCACCGTCTGGAAGTGAGGCTGATTCTGGCCGACGGAACGACATACGAAAAACCGGGACGATTCTGGTTTGCCAATCGCCAGGTGGACCCGAACACGGGCGCCATTCAGTTGACGAGCCTCTTTCCGAATCCCAGAAACATCCTGCGTCCGGGGCAGTACGGAAAGTCCCGCGCGGTAATCGGCATCGACAAAAACGCTTTGCTGGTCCCCCAACCCGCAGTGACTGAAGTGCAGGGCAGTTACCAGATTTACGTTATCGGCGCGGACAATCGGGTGACAAGCCGTCCTGTGAAGGTCGGAGAACGCGTTGCCACGATGTGGGTAGTCAAGACCGGCTTAAAGGCTGGTGAACAGGTTGTGGTGCAGGGCCAGCAGGCGCTAAAGACGGGCATGTTGGTATCGCCAAAACC
Organism: uncultured Solibacteraceae bacterium; assembly: GCA_963792055.1. Taxonomy (GTDB): domain Bacteria; phylum Acidobacteriota; class Terriglobia; order Bryobacterales; family Bryobacteraceae; genus Solibacter. Next base: position 254,729 of record CAWBUV010000007.1, read on the forward strand.
CTACACCGACAATAACCAGGGAGAAAACAACCAGAGAGAGAAATTGACTGAAGCCACGGGGCGCTGAGAGCGGCGGGATCTCATTTTATGTCCAGGTTTTTCATCGGTCGACCCATTGTCGCGATGGTAATCGCGATTCTCACGGTGATTGTGGGCGGAATCACCATAGCGATTCTGCCGGTGGCGCAATTTCCCAAGATCGCGCCGCCGGAGATCCGCATGACGGCCACCTACGTCGGCGCCGACGCGCTGGCCCTGGAGAAGGCAGTCGCCACGCCGATCGAGCAGCAGGTCAACGGCGTCGACAACCTCGAGTACATGTATTCGGTGAACGCCACATCGGGCTCGCAAATGACGCTCTTCACCGATTTCGAGCTCCAAACCGACCCCAACATGGACCTGATCCTGACCCAATCGCGGCAACAACTAGCGGCCGGCCAGCTTCCGCCCGAAGTGAACAGCTATGGGGTCACGATCAAGAAATCGACCACCGCTCCGCTGATGCTGATCTGCCTGTACTCGCCGCGCGGCAGCCACGACGCTACCTTCCTGGCGAACTATGCATACATCAATATCAACGATCCGATCGCGCGTTTATACGGCGTAGGCCAGACGCAGATCTTTGGGGCGGGCCAATATGCTATGAGGCTGTGGGTAAAGCCCGATCAGCTCGCTAAGCTGGGCATCACCGTCACCGACGTAGCCAACGCCATACAGGCGCAGAACACCGTAAACCCGGCCGGACAGGTAGGCGGCGCGCCATCGTCCCCGAGCCAGCAATTTACCTATGCAGCGATCGCTCAGGGCCGCCTGGAATCGCCCGATCAGTTCGGCGACATCGTGGTACGCGAGGCCCCGAATGGCGGCACGGTCCGCGTGAGAGACGTCGCTCGCGTCGACCTGGGCGCAAACGACTACAGCCTCATCGGCCGCCTGAACGGCAAGCCCAGCGCGATCCTCGCGGTCTACCAGCTGCCGGGAACCAACGCGGTTCAAACGGTAGCAGGCATCCGCAAGCTCATGACCCGCATGAAGCGAAGCTTCCCCGAGGACATCGATTACGCCATATCGCTGGACCAGACGCTCCCGGTTACGGAAGGCATGAAGGAGATTTTCATCACTCTGGTGATCGCGCTCGTGCTGGTGATCCTGGTGGTTTATCTCTTCCTGCAGGATTGGCGCTCCACGCTGATTCCAATGCTGGCTGTGCCGGTTTCGCTGATCGGCACTTTTATCTTTTTCCCGGCCTTCGGCTTCTCGATCAATACGCTTTCGCTGTTGGGCATGGTGTTGGCCATCGGGCTGGTGGTGGACGATGCCATCGTGGTTGTGGAGGGAGTGCAACGCCACATCGAGGAGGGGCTGTGCCCCAAAGAAGCGGCTCAAAAGGCCATGGACGAACTCTCCGGGCCGGTGGTGGGCGTTGCGCTGGTCCTGGCATCGGTATTTGTGCCGACAGCCTTCATACCGGGAATCACCGGAAGGCTTTATCAGCAGTTCGCACTCACGATCGCAATCTCAGTGATGCTCTCGGCCTTCAATGCGCTCACGCTCAGCCCGGCGCTTGCCGGATTACTACTTAAGCCGAAGCCCCCGGCCCACGAGCGGCGCGGACCGATCGGGAAATTCTTCGGCGTATTCAATCGCTATTGGGATCGCGCGACGGACGGCTTTGTCCGCTGGTCGGACGTTGTGATCCGCAAGGGAATGCTGGTATTTCTGCTGCTTTCGGTCTGCGGCGCTGCCGCGGTTCTCTTTGCCGGCCGGATACCCTCCAGCTTCCTGCCGGATGAAGATCAGGGCTACATGTATGTCAACATGCAACTTCCCCAGGCGGCGTCGCTCGAGCGCAGCGCAGCCGCCGCGAGAGAGGTGGAAAACATCCTGCGTCATACGCCGGGAGTCCGGTACGCCACGAGTGTCATCGGCTTCAGCCTGCTCAGCTTCGCCCGCATCACTTACAACGGATTTTTCTTTGTGACGTTGGAGCCGTGGGGCGAACGCAAGAGCCGGGCGAAACAATATCAGGAAATCCGGACGCAATTGAACCGGGCATTCGGCCGGCTTCCCATCGGAACGGTTTTCAGCTTCCCGCCGCCCTCCATCCCCGGCGTCGGCACCTCCGGCGGATTTCAGTTCGTGCTCGAAGACCGCGCCGGCCGGGACGTGCAATTCCTGGCGACCAATCTCAATAAGTTCCTGGCAGCCGCGCGAAAGCGCCCTGAAATCGGCTTAATCAGTACGACCTTTCTGCCGAGCGTGCCGCAGCGGTTTCTGAATGTGGATCGGGACAAGGTATTAAAGCAGGGCGTGGCTTTAACCGATCTCTACAAGACCATTCAGACATACATGGGCGGTCTGTTTGTGAACTATTTCAATAATTTCGGCCGCACCTGGCAGGTCTATCTGCAAGCCGAAGCGCCCTTCCGATCGACTACGACGAACCTGCCTCAATTCTATGTACGCAACAACCAGGGCCAGCCGGTACCCCTTTCGTCGCTGGCGAAATTCGAAACCCATTCCGGCCCTGAGTTCACGATCCGCTACAACGAATACCGGTCCGCGCAGATCAACGGCTCCGCGGCGGCGGGTTATAGCTCGGACCAGGCGACGGCGGCGTTGGAAGACGTCTTCAAGAAGACCATGCCCGGCGAAATGGGCTTCGACTACATGGGTATGTCCTATCAGGAGCAAAAGGCACGGCAAGGCATTCCCTCCTATGTAATTTTCGGCTTCTCTCTGCTGTTCGTTTTTCTGATTCTGGCGGCGCTCTATGAGAGCTGGTCGCTTCCCTTCAGCGTGCTGCTGAGTACTCCCGTAGCCGTCTTCGGCGCCATCGCCACCTTATGGTTGCGCCGCGTGGTGCTGATGGCGTTTCTGCCCGCTTACATGGTGCAGCTCGAAAACGACGTTTACATGCAGATCGGCCTGGTGATGCTGATCGGGCTGAGTGCGAAGAATTCGATTCTGATCGTCGCCTTTTCGAAAGAGCAGTACGAAGAAGGCAAGCCCCTGGTTGACGCCGCGCTGGAAGGGGCGAGGATTCGCTTCCGGCCCCTGATGATGACCGCGCTCGCCTTCATTGTCGGATGCGTGCCGCTATGGATCGCATCGGGCGCAGGCTCCGTCGCCCGCCAGATTATCGGGACCACGGTGATTGGGGGAATGGTGGCGGAGACGTTCATCGGCAGGTTCTTCGTTCCAGCAATTTTCGTCATGGTCGAGAAGATGTCGGGAGCGAGACTGCCCCATACGGGGCCCGAGCCCTCGCCGGCGCCGGGAGACTGACATGAGGGCTTCCTATCTTGCGATTACCGCAGGGGCGATTCTGTTGGCGGCTTGCAAGGTCGGTCCAAATTACAAACGCCCGCAGGTCGCGGTGCCGCCGAATTTTCGAGCGCCGAACCCGCTGGGGGCGCCGCAGGCCGCTTCGCTCGCCAATCTCAAATGGTTCGAGGTCTTCCACGACAATAGACTGCAGGACTTAATTCGTATTGCGCTCGCCAACAACTATGACTTGCGCGATGCGGTGACGCGTGTTCAGCAGGCGCGCGCGAACCTGGGCATCACTCGCTCCAACCAGTTCCCTCAATTGACCGCCCAGGGTGACCTGCAGATCACCCGGCTGTCCAGGGATGGACAGTTCCCGCTTCAACAGACGTTCTTGAGCAGCCAGTACCGCAACTGGGGCGAGGTCGCGCTGAATCTCCTGTCGTTCGAAATCGATATATGGGGGCGTCTTCGACGCGCCACGGAGGCCGCGCGCGCCGACCTTCTCAACGCCGATGAGACTCGCAAAGCGGTCATCAGTACACTCGTCAGCGACGTCGCCTCCGATTATTTCCAGCTACTCGAATTGGATGCCGCGCTGGCGATTTCCCAACGCACGCTGGAGACACGCATTCAATCGCTCCAACTGACGCGCCATCAGATGGAATACGGCACCGCCACGCTGCTCGATGTCCGCCAGTCCGAACAGCTCGTCGATAGCGTCGCGGAGTCAATCACCTCGCTTCACCAGCAGATCCAACAGACCGAAAATACAATCGCTCTTTTGCTGGGAAGGAATCCCGAAACAATCCCCCGTGGGCTCACCTTAACGCAGCAGGTACTTCCGGACGTGCCTCCCGGCCTGCCCGCGGCGCTGCTGGAACGCCGGCCCGATATTCGCGCAAACGAACAGGCCTTGGTTGCCGCCAATGCGGATATCGGTGTCGCCCGGGCGGCGTACTTCCCACAGATCACTTTGACGGGCATCATCGGAACCCAGACCTCCGCTCTCAAGAACCTCTTTTCCGGCCCCACCAACGCATGGACGTTTGTCCCGCAGGTCACGCAGCCCATCTTCACGGCGGGCCGTATCAAATCGGGCGTGCGTCTCGCACAGGCCCAGCGCGAGCAGGCGAAAGTTGCCTATGAGAAATCGATCACGGCCGCTTTCCGGGAGGTTTCCGATGCGCTGATCGCTCATGACTGGACTCGCGCAGGCCGGGTCGAACAGGAGAAACTGGTCGCCGCTCTTCAGGATCGCAAGCGCCTGGCATACCTCCGTTATTACGGCGGCCTGGATACGCAATTGAACGCGCTCGATGCCGATCGTGATCTGCTTCAGGCCGAATTGACGCTGGCGCAGATTCGATACTCCGAACTTGTCAGCGTCGTCCAGCTCTACAAAGCACTGGGCGGCGGATGGCAATAGACCTCTCCGCCGGGGCCCTGGGACTACGAAAAACGATTGTCGCGAGATCGGGTTGGTGTCATAATATGCGCCAGAATTCCTGGAGGTGAAGCATGCGTCTGGTGCTCATTATCGTGGCGTGCGCCGCTGCGGCCTTCGGCCAGCGGCACAAAATCGAAGAGGTCAATGCGGAGAAGCCGGAGGGCAAACTGCTCCAGCAGATCATGCAGGAGAACGACGCGTCCAAGAAGACCGCACTCCTGGACCAGTTCAGCGGCGAGTTCCCGAAACATGATTCCGCGCCCTGGGTGCTCGAACAATTGCAAGGCATATACGTTAAGGCCAACGATCCCGACAAGATCATCGCGACGGGCGACAAACTGCTCGCCCTGGATCCCGACGATCCGGAGGCTGCCTTACAGTGCATGAAGGCGGCGGAGGCGAAGAAGGACGGGCCGGCGATCAAGAAATACTCCATGGCCACCTGGGCGGCGGCGCGCAAGATGGGGTCCGCTCCGCAGCCTAAGGAAGCGGAAGAGGTGACCGCGTGGAAGGCGTCGGTGGAATACGCCAAACAGGTGGAGCAGTACGCCGACTATGCCCTCTACCGCACTGCCCTGGAATCGCGCGACGCCAAACTGACCATCGACGTTGGCGAGGCGCTGATCGCACGCAATCCGCAGGGTGAGTACAGCAGCAAGGTGATGGAGCCCCTGTTCGTGGCATACCGGCAGGCAGGCGATAACGCCAAGGCGGCGGCCCTGGCGGAGAAGGCTGTAGCCGGCGGCCAGGGCAGCGAAGACATGCTGCTGGTGCTGGCCAACCAGTATCTGGAACAGAAGAAGGAGCCCGAAAGAGTCCACACCTACACGGCGAAGATCGTGCAGCAGATGGGACAGAAGCCGAAGCCCGAAGGGATCAGCGACGGAGACTGGACGGCGCGCCGGAACCTGTACACGGGACTGGCGCACTACATGAACGGCAAGCTGTATCACAACGAGAACAATTTCGCCAAGGCCGACGTCGAACTGCGCGCCGCCCTGCCGCTGGTAGAGGGCAACGCAGCGGTCAAACCCGAAGTGCTGTACATGCTGGCGCTCTCCAATTTCAAACTCGAAAAGCCGCAGGAGGCAGCCAACTATTTTCGCGCCTGTGCCGCCATCAAGAGTCCCTTCCAGCAGATGGCGAGCACCAATCTCGCGCGCATGAAAACACAATACACTGGAATCAAGTGAACCTTCTCATACCGAACCTGGGATCTACTTCGCTCAAGTATCAGATCCTCGAAATGCCGTCGGAGACGGTGCTCGCCAAAGGGCGACTGGAGCGTGTCACCAATTATCGCGATGCGATCGCGCAGATTTCTACGGGCGCCGCGGCAATTGACGCGGTGGCCCTGAAGGCCGTGCATGCCGGTCCGAAATATCGCGGGACGTTTGTGGTGGACGGCGATGTGACGGCGGCGCTGCGGCAGTTCCTGCCGGCGGCTCCGGCGCACAACGCGATCTACCTGACGGCCATCGAGGCCTTCCAGCAGGCCATGCCCGGAGTGCCCATTGTGGCGGCCTTCGAACCCGAGTTCCACGCCACCATGCCGGAATACGCGCGGCAGTACGGTGTGCCGGCGGTGTGGCAGCAGGACGGCGTGGAAAAGTACGGCTTTCACGGGGCGTCGCATCACTATATCGCGGAGCGGGTGGCGGCCATGCTGGGGCGGCAGGTCAAGCTGGTGAGCTGCCACCTGGGCGGCAGCTCGTCGATGTGCGCCATCGATGGCGGCCGGAGTGTGGACACCACGATGGGCTTCTCGCCCCAATCGGGATTGGAGAATGCCACGCGGCACGGCGATCTGGACGTCTTTGCCGTGCTGTATATGATGGAGCGTCACGGCTGGAGCGCGGAAGAAGTCCGCCGGCAACTGGCCATGGGCGGCGGGCTGGCGGGACTTTCGGGAGTGCCGGGCGGCGATGTGCGCGATCTGGAGGCCGCGGGTACGGAGCGCGCGGCTCTGGCGCTGGATGTCTTCGTATACCAGGTGAAGAAGACGATCGGCGCTTATGCGGCGGCGATGGGCGGAATCGAGGCGCTGGCGTTTACCGGCGGGATCGGCGAGAATTCGGCGCGGTTGCGCGAGAAGTGCTGCAGCGGCCTTGAGTTCCTGGGCATCGCCCTGGATCCCGAAAGGAACTCGGGCGACGGCGACCGGCTGGTGTCGGCCGCTGGCTCACGGGTCTCGGTGCTGGCGCTGAGTACGAACGAGGAACTGATCGTCGCGCGGCGGGCGTACCGGTGTTTGAAGGGCGATGCTCGTCCTGTGAGTGCAGTCTAGCGGGGCGTCCCGGTCACTTTACCTGAACGGCCAATACCGACTGAGCAGTGCCGAACTGGTAGCTGGCCGGGCCCGAGAGGCTGAGGCGCGCGCTTCCAGCGGCCACTCCGCGGGCGTTGACCGTTGCCTGGGAGTCGCCGGGCTTGAAGGTGACGGTGGCAGGAGTCACGCTCAGGACGCCTGGGGTGTTCGAGGTCACGGCGATTGGGATTGAGGTAGCTCCGGCGCGGATGGCGGTACCGCTGCGGGCAATGCCGTACCTAACGGCAGAATCGCCGGAGTCACGGTGAACGCGGTGGTGGATCCCGCGGCCACATTGATGGGCTGTGTCTGCGCTGCCTCCTTGAAGAGGAAGGCCGTGCCGGCGGCGAGCGTTACTGTCGAAGTGGCGGTGTTATAGCTTCCGCCCGTGACACGCAGCCCCAACGTGAAGTTCTGGCTCAGTGCCTGCACGTAGAAGGGCCTCGAGAGGTGCTGCCCGGCCGGCAGGATCACGGTAATCGATTGAGTGTTCGGGCTGCCCGGGACTGCCGGGTCGTTACTTAGCGTGAGGAACGAATAGTAGTCCATGGTCACGGTGAGCGCGAGGTCCGTGGCGGGGGCCGGCAGGCGGCTCGCCAACTTCACCTGGAGCGGCGCTTGCAAGTCGCGCGACAGCGTCAGGTTCGGGATCATCAGGTCGGGTTCGGCGACATTGAACACGATTTGGCCGCCGCTCGCCGGTACGACGCCGTTGGGCAATTTATCCAGCGAGAGGATCGCCGTACCCACTCCGACGGGCCGAACCTGGACCTGCTGCACATTGGCGTCGGTGAAGTGCAGCGACGTCACGCTGGGTGTGATCACCGTGTTATCGGACGAGCGAAGCCCTACGGTAAGATCCACTCCCGGCCGCGGGCCCTGGTAATTGCCCGAGAATGCCAGGCTGGAGTTGAGCGGTCCAATGGCGACGTTTACCGATTGCGGGCTGGAACTGGTATACAGCGTTTGCGTGCCGTTGGGGTAAGTGAAGACCGCTGCCACCGGCGCGAGGCTTACGGCCAACGAGGCGGCCTGGTAGCCTTCCGCGGTCGCCGATATGGTGACGGTTCCCGAATCGCCCAGCGCCTGAATCCAATACTGCGCACCTCCATTCGTCGGCGCCAGGATACCGATGGCAGCCTGGCCGGGAGCCGTCGCACTGGTAGACAGCAGCAATTGCGAAGGGTCGCTCGACGTCAGCACGATGGGTGTGTTCTGCTTGAACGGCGTTTCGGCGCTCACGCCTGAGGCTACCTGGAGGTCGCGGCCTACCGTGAACGCGCCGTAGCCGCCGAGGTTCAATTTCGCTGACTCCACGTTGACGTTGACGGAAACGTTCGTGCCCGGCAGGTATCCCGATGGAACCTCAAGGGTCAGGGTCGCCGATCCCGGGGCGACGGGACGGTACGCCGCGGTCACGTTCGTCCTGCCGGCCGTCAGAACTACCTGGGGATTGTCCACCGCCAGCACCCCGGCATCGGAAGTGCGCACGTTCAGCGCAATCGTCACACCGGGGCGAATGCCCAGGTTGCCGGTCTGAAAGGGAACGTTTTGCGGCAGGTTTGCGGTGGATGCCTGAAACGAGACGCCGATCGTTTGCGGCCCGTTTTGAATTACCGCGCGAAGCGCCGCGGAAGTATAGGTGGTGAAGGAAAAATAGGTGTCGCTCAGCGCTATCAGGATGGTCCCATCGGCGTAGCCCGGGGCGCTCACCTTCAGCGGAATCAGACCGTGATTGTCCAGGGCGTGAATCGAAAAGCTATCGGTGGCCATCTTTCCCGCGATCAGGGTCTTGGTCACGCTGGCGCCCGCCGGGGAATCGGCGCTGGAACTCACCATCACGCGCGAAGGGTCGCTGCTGGTGATGGTCACCGGAACGTTCGCTAGCGGCGCGCTCACATATCCCAAAAGGGACGCGGTGAATTCCATGTAGGTATCCTTGCCCATGACGAGATTGCTCGAACTGAAGCCCGGCTGCGTAACATGGAACGAGATTTTGGAAGCCGACGGGGGCACGACCCAGCCCGGAGGCTGCACTACTGTGACGTCGCTATCGCCCGCCGCCAGGGGTTTGAAGTCTACCGTGGGCGTGCCCTGCAGAGTGAGTTGGGCGGGCGTGCGCAAAATGGTTCCGACGCTCGCGTCGGAGGTGCGCACTTCCACCCGCGGCGGATCCACCCCCGGACGGAACGCCCACCCGTAGCCGCTGCCGTACGACTGCCCACTTACGGCATCGAACGTGTAAGTGCCCACGCCGATCGGCGTGACAGGCGATTGCGTAGTGGTGTTCGCGATGCTGCCTTGCAAGGCATAGGTCTGGGGGTAGCCCGATTGCGACAAGGCCAGCCCTGCGCCTACAGCCAACAACCGGACCTTCCCCGTGGCATCGTTAAATCCCGCGGTAGATGCCGTGTAGGTGACGGTCCCCTGGCTGTCCAGCGCTTGCGCATAGATCGTCTTGTGGGAATCGGTGGCGATGGTCACTGAGGCCGAACCGGGCACTGCGAGATCGGTCGAGAAGATCACCTTGGATGGGTCGCTGCTCGTAATGGTCAGCGGCTGCGACACACTTCCGGGCACGCCGTACTGGATGGGCGATTGCAGATCCTTGCCCACAAAGATCTCGTTTGCCGTCACCGATGGCTTGAGCACGGTGACGGCGAGAGACTGGCGGATGGCAGGCGTGGAGAAGCCGGGCGGCTGCACGATGCCGAGCGTGGTATTGCCGACGGATTTGGGCGTGATGACAACGCCGCAGGTAGTGCAACTGGCCATGGCAATGCTGTCCGCAGTGGTGGCCACGGCGGAGTTGGCATTGGTCAGTTTCACCGTCGGGGTCACACCCCCGCGCAGCGCCTGCGCGCCGAGGGGCAGCATCGTCGCGCGGTCCAGCACGAAGGCAGTTACGGACGAATTGGTGTAACTGGTGGCATACAGCGTAGTGACGTAATTCTCGGTATTCCAGGCGAAACCGGAGGGCGTCAAGGTGACTGTGGCGGTAACGGTTCCCCAACCGGCCGCGCTGGCCGTGACCGTAGTCTGGCCCGTATCGGAAAGGCCCTGAACGTAGAAGGTGAGGGTCTGATTGATGCTATACGTTAGCTGGCGTTGTCCTGCCGCTTGAGGGCCAGTCGCCAGCAGCGCCAGGCTGGGGTCGGCGACGGTCAGAGTGATGGGTACCTGGGGAGTGACATACGCCGGCAGCGAAAGCGTCATGATTCCGGCCAGGTCCTTGCCTAAATCGAGGTCTGCCATGCGAAGCGGCTTGCTCACCACGGTCACCGCAGTTGGACCGGCGGTAACCGGGTCGACAGGAATTCCTCCCGTGGCCTTCAAGGTGACGGTAGCGCTGCCCGCCGCCGCACCCGTGAAATACAGGCGCGCGAATTGGAAAGTACCGGGCTTGACATCGACCGGATCGGACAGGGTCACCACCGAGGGGTCCGAGCTCTGCAAGCTGAACCGCACCGGAGCCGCGCCCGGATTGGGCGAGAGCGAGCTGAGAGGGGCGCCCGCGGCCCGAATCAATGGTGAGACGTATCCGATTTCCTGCACTCCGAGCGAAGCCTGGCTCACGCACCCCGAACATCCGATCACGGGTGTGGAAAGGTGAACCGTAGTGGTCACGGGGTCGAAGCCATCAATCGAGAAAGTCAGCGGCACGTCTCCCGTGGTATCGAGCCCCTGAAGGTAGAGGCCGCCGTTCGATGTGGTAGAGGCGCTGGCCGAGCCGGGCTGCGTGCCGTCCGTGGACACCACCAGGCGCGAGGGGTCCTGGCTGGTCACGGTAAGCTTGAACGCAGGCGCGGTGCGGCCCACCCAGACCACGCCGGGCAACTGAGTCTGAAATCCGCCCGCAGTCCAGATTTCCGTGACGGGGGCCGCCAGGGGCGATGCCACCTTGACCGGCTGGGTACCGGGAGCGTCGAGCTTCGGACTGCTGAACGCGATCACCGTGTCTCCCATCGCGAGCGGCTGGACCTGTACGTACGCGGGGTTGCCGGTATCGAAATTGACGCTGGCAGGATCCGGCGTGCCAACCGAAGGATTCGAACTGCTCACCTGTACCACCGCCCCGCCAGAACCGGGACTGGAGTACAGGTAACCGATATCCGTGGCCAGGTTCGGATTCACGGCTACAAGGTCTGCGCGGATGGTAATCGGCCCGCCCCACAGGCTGAACACCGGCGCATTGACGTTGAAGAGGCTGAGCGTGTTATTGCTCGAATAGCTGGTCTGTACCGTCGCCGGATAGCAGTCCGCATGGGCCGTCTGCGACACGTAGCCGGGAGCCGAGAAGGTAAGGTCCGCACCGCCTCGCGCCACCAGACAATCGATGAAAACGGTGCGGTACGACGGAACGTAATTGGCGGTCGGGAGGATGGTAGCGGCAGCCTGGCTGGTGGACTTCGAGTCTGTCGCCACCAGTACACTCGCGGGGTCGCTGCTGGTCACGGTGACACCGATGGAAGCGTCGCCGTTGCGCATACCGACGTACAACGGAGAGCTGCCGCGAAAACCCTTGGCGCCGATCATACGGTAGAGGCCGAAAATGGGCGCGCTGATCTGCGCCAGAAAACCATCGGACCCGCCGCGCAGTGTCACCTGGCTGGCTTTCTGCAGCGGCAGGTCGGTAGAAGTGGTCTGGCCTGCCAGCCAAACCGTAAGATCGGTGTTCACCGTTATTCCATATACGCGGTCGCTGCCCGATCCACCGTAGTACGTCGCTGCATAGAGTGTTCGGTCGCCCAGCACGTGCGCCAGAAAACCGTCATCCGGGCCGCCGCCGAATTGCGACTGCACGGCGTTCTGTACCGGCAGGTCTTGCGATGCCGTCCAGCCTGCCATATAAACGTTCCCAGCAGTATCGGCGGCCAGCGCGGTGGCCTCGTCCGCGCCCGAGCCGCCGAACCACGTCAGCCCCACGAGTCTGGAAAGATCCAGCGGGAATTCCGCGAGGAAGGCGTCCGACGCCCCGCCGCCGTATGCTGCCTGCGTCGGGTTGACCACCGGAAGATCGGCCGACGAAGTCACTCCCGCCACCACAATATTGGTCCGGCTCGTCGTGATGGCGACACCGCGGTCCATGCCGCTGCCTCCGAGCAGCGTGCTACCGACGATGCCGAAGCCGGCCTTATCCAGCACGAGGCGGGTCACAAAAGCATCGCTCGATCCGCTGCGCTCGGAAGAAATCGGGTTGGCCAAAGGGAAATCGCTGGACGTGGTCTCTCCGGTGACGTAACAGCCAAGCGAGCCCAGATAAACACCGAGCGGGCGGTCGTCGCCCGAGCCGCCCAGGTAGGTCATGTTGTAGATGTAGGCCGAATTCGCGGAGAACGCGAACTCCACGACGAAGCCATCCAGGCCGCCCGCCGGACTGGTTTGGCCGGTCAGCAGATTGGACGCCACGGGGAACCCGCTTCCGGTGGTCCAGCCGGTAAGCGCGTAGAGTCCGCCGTAGGCATTGCTGATCGCCGTGATGCGGTCTTCGCCCGGCGTGCCGAAATACGAAAGAAACAATGGGTTCGGGGAAAACGAATTGGAACCGTTTTGCGGGCCGACCCACAAAACGAAGCCATCGGTGGCGCCCCCGGCAAAGCTCTGCTGCCAGACGGGGTACGACTGATACGGCGCGGAGTTGGACAGGTTCGTGGGCAAATCCTTGGAATCGGTGTACCCGACCACTGCGACCGCGCTGTAGCTGAAGTTCACGCCGGTGACCTGCTCATCGCCCGAGCCACCAATCACCACCACATTCGCAATGCCAGAGCCGCTCACGTTGCGGACGATCACGTCCATCCCGCGCCGCCGCCCGAAGATGGAGTCCGGAAAGTCGATGGACGCAGTCATGCCGGCATAGCCGCCCGCGCCGTTGGTTCCTACGATGCGATCGTCGCCGCTTCCGCCGACGAAGGTGGATGATTCCAGTACCGGGTCAATGGAGAGCGGTAGCTTCGGATCGTAGGCGGTTACGGAGAAGCCGATCTCGTCGCCGCCGATCCGGCGGAATGCGCCGGCCACTTCGCGTCCCTCCTGGAACAGCCGGGGCTTGCGCTGGCGCAATTCTCCCGCGGGCGAGGCGGCTACGAGCGATCCATCGGCTTCCAGCGTGATGCGTGTGGCGCCCGGCAGGCGCAGGCGGATGCGCGAGGGGTCGGCATGCGGCGCGAGCAGAAAATCGTATTCCAGACGGCCTTCGGCGCCGTACCAGGCAGCGTCGATGCCCGGATAGAGATGGCGGCGCACCAGCCTGCCATAGCGCGGAAGGTCGCGGACCCAGCGTGCGGCATCGCGGCCCTTGTAATAGGAGATGGTCTCGCTCGCCGGCTCGCGGCCCTCCCACTCGCCTGGAAGCGCGCCCGCAAACTCCACGCGCATGCCTTGGAAGACCAGCGCATTCGCCGTGAAAAATACGGCTCCCTGCGGCCCGCGTGCCAGGTACTTCACCGACGCATCGGTTTGTCCGCGATTGGGTTCGAACAGGAATCCGGATTCAACCGCTGGCGCGATAGCAGGCAACAGGAGCAGGAGAGGAATGAGAACGGGGCGCATACAATCAGTGAATGGTAACCGTGAGTTTAGAGCCGGTGGCCGGCGTGGCGTATCCCGGCGGCGGCGTGAGCGTGATGGTGGCCACCCCGGCGGACTTCGCCGTGATGGTGAGATTGCGGCGCGAATCGCCGCCGTAGAAATAGACCAGCGGCGGCACGCTCGCCACGGAGGGATCGGAGCTGGTCACCGTAATCGGGATGGCGAGCGGCAGATCGGCGCGAAGCGGATAATCGGCCAGCGGCGCGAGCGTGGCGGGGTCGAGCGCCGACGGGCCAAAGGCCACACTGGCGCTGCCGCCAACGGCCGTCGACGTGGATGTGGAGCTGAAACGAAATCCCGTGGGCTGAAGCGTGACATCGAAGGTGGCGGCCGGCAAACCGGGGGCGCTCGCCTGAATCGTGACCTTGCCGCTGCCTGCCAGTCCCGCGATGTTGAAGCTGTTGGCGCCGGACATAGGCAGCTTCAAAGTCGGTCCGAACGCCACCGAGTTGGTGTTGCCGAGTTCGAGCGCGGCAGGGGTCCGACACGGAAAGAGTGAGCGTCACCGTCTGGGCCGACGCCGGGGTCAGCACGGCAGCCAGTGAATTCTGCAAGTCTTTGCCGATGGCAGCGGCGCCGGTGATGGTGAGGCGCGAAGTGAGCAGGCCGATCAACGTCTGGCGCGCCGCCAGCGGGTCGGCAAAACCCGCGGGTACGCCGAGGCTGAGCAGCAGCGAACCGGCCGACAGCGGTTGCAGCGTGAAGGTCTTCGTGCCGTCGCCGGGATTGAAGACCAGTTGCGTGGGCGTGGTGCTGGCCAGGTGTGTGTCCGACAGATTGATGGGCACAGTCACCGGGGTGGCGCCGGGCCGCAGCGTCTGGTTAGAGTAGCTGGAGTTCCCCGATGGCCACGGCGTCAGAAACGCCTGCAGCGACACCGGACCGGCCAAGGTCGATGCCGTTTGCGGTATGTTGCCCCCCAGCACTACGGCAGTCTGTACCAGTTGGACCGGCGCGGATGCCGTAGTGTAGCCTGTGCCCGAGGCGGTGAGCGTCGCCGAACCAGAATCGGCCAGCGCCTGCAAGTAGACGGCGCCGGACTGCCCCAGCGTGACCGAGGACTGCCCGGGCGCGCCGGCTGCCAACGACACCAATAGCCGTGTGGGATCCGAGCTGGTAACCTTTATGCCCGTGTAATTGTTGCCGCCGTTCAGGCCGACGCTCAACTGCAGATCTTTGCCGATGGGTCCGACGCTGTACCAGTTCAGTTGTCCGCCTTGCACTTTGATGGGGATGGATGGCGGCAGCAAGATAGGGCGCTGGAACATCGAAGGCGAGACTGGTGGCGCCGGCGCCGTTCGCGGTTACGGACAGTGTCAAGTCGCCCGTGCCGCCGGAGACGTTGAGGCGCGCGGGAGTCACGCCGGCGACCGAGGCATCGAGAGCCCGGACACCGATGCTGAATGGCGTCAGGCCGGCACGGAATGTGTATGTCCAGAAGCCCGTGTAGTAGCTGGGCGTTCCGGTAGCCGGCGCAGGCACTCCTCTCACCTGCACACTGGACGGGCCGCTGCTGAGTTGCAGATTCAGCGGCGAAGTGTTGGCGGCGAATGTAGTGGGAACGAGCGTAACCGTGGCAGTGGTGGTCTTGTATCCCGGCGCGCTGATTTGCACGGTGACGGTCCCGCGATCGTCCAGCGCCTGCAAGTATACCTGACTCAAAATGCTCTGGGACGCGCCGATGTGAAGGGTGAGCGATGCGGCGCCGGGTGAGTTCGCCGCCGCGCTGATCAACAACCGGGAACCATCGCTGCTCGTTAACGTAACGTCGAGATCGCTAGGCGCGACGGAGCTTCCGGTTTTCACCGAAAGGGGAAGCTGCACTTGCAGATCGCGTCCCAACGTGACGTCCGAAATGAAGAGCGCAGGACCGTCCACCGTCACTTTGAGCGATCCGCCGAGGCTGGGGGGCGCGGCTACAAAACCGGGGGGCGGCGAAAGCGTAAGCGTGGTTTCGCCGGGAGTCAGCGGCTTCACCTGGAATTGCGCGGACGCGGTGAGCGCGTTGAGTAGCGGATTCTTGACGGCTGTGGCAATCGCTGGGTTGGAACTGGCAACGGGCACGGAGAACGTGTCCAGTCCCGCTCGCAAGAACATGCCCTCGGTGCTGCCCTGCTGCACCGGCGCAACGTTGATTGTTGCCGTAACCGGGTCGGCCTGACTGTTGGTGCTGATGGCTGCGCTGCCGTACGGCGTGGCGAAGGAAAGCGCCGCCGGCACGACCTGCACCACGGTGGAGACGTCATCGTAGCCGGCAAGAGATGCGGTCACGGGAATATCGGCGGGCCCATCGAGAGCCTGCAGCCAGACCGGTGCGTACACGGTCGACGAGGGCGGATAGGAACTGGTAGTGGCATGACGTACCGTGGCCGACCCGGCGCCCAGGTCTCCGCTGGCGACCGAAAACACCAGCCGGCTGGCATCGGAGCTGGTGAAAGTCAGGGGCGGCAATGCAGCCGGGTCGGGGCTGCGGCCGGTAAACGCCGGCGAGAAGCTGGTCTGCATGTTCCGGCCTACCAGCAGACTGGGCAACACGATGGCAGGCTTGGCGACTTTGATCCGCAAGGCGTGCCGGCCGGCCGGCGTTACGAACCCGGGCGGTTGTACGAAATCGATCTGCGTGTCTCCAGGCGCCAGCGGCGTAATCGTGACGCTCGCCGCTGGCGTAGAGGCAGGTACTTGCGAAAAAACTGCGAATGGAACGGTATCCGGCGACACGGTGGCCGCCGCGGCGTTCGAATTGTGCAAGGCGATGGCCCCATCCAGGCCGGCGCGCTGCAGCTGGGGCGCGAGCGGCGCCAGGTTCACGGGGTCGAGGGCGTAGGCGACAATCGCGATTGCGGGATTCTGGTTGAGCGCCGTCGTGATCGATTCGGCAGACCAGGCGAATCCGGACGGCACCAGATGGACCGTGCCCTTGCCGCTCACGCCGCCGGGAATCGACGTAGTGACCTCGACATCGCCCGACCCGGCCAGAGCCTGCACATAAATGGTGGCGTAGTTACTCCCCGATCGCACGGTGAGGCTGGCCTGCCCGGATTGCAGGGGATCGGTGGAGAACAGCAGGCGCGAGGGATCGGCGCTCGCGATGGTTAGAGGCGGCGGCGTGGATGTGTAGGGTCCCGGAATCGTAACCGCGAGTGCTGCCTGCAGGTCCTTGCCCACGGTCAGGGGTCCGAGAGTCCATTGAGTGCCGTAGACCTGCAGCGCCAGCGGATTGATCTTCGGAATCACCGCCGTACTCCCGAAGCTCAGCGAGAACAAAGTGTTGCCATCCTTCTTAGGAGTGATCGAAATTGGACCGAGCAGCAGGTCCTGGCCGGGCAGGATGGTGAACGACGTTTCGCCAGCCGCGGCCACAGTGGAGTCGCTGTTGGTGACATTGACCGTCAGCGGCCGCGCGCCGGCGCGCAGTTTGGGGACCGACGAGGCGTTGCTCAGCGTCCCCGAAGGGTTGGCATTGATCCGGATGTACGCCTTCAGAGGGCTGCCGCTGCTGGGCGCTGCCCACGAGATTAGGGGACGCGGATTGGCGTCGTAGAAGCCCGCCGTCGCATCGTTCAACGCTACGGGGAGGGTCACCGGATCGGAACCCGGGGCCGAAAGCGTGATGGATACCGGTCCGCTCGAATCGAGGACTTCGGCGTACATGCGGCAGCCAAAACTATCGCAAGGCGTGCTGGCGGCGGCGGAGCCGGATTGGTAGGAGTCGAGCGTGATGCGCAGCTTTGCCGGATCGGATGAAGTCAGGGTCACGGTAGGCGCGGACTTCGGAGTGGGCGTGAAATTCGCGTAAAGAGCAGCGACCATGTCCTTCGCCAGCGGCGGAATGTACAGTGTCAAGGCCGGCCCGGTGGAGCGAACCCGCACGCGGTTGGAGGGGGCGAAGGCAAATCCCGAATTGGTGGAAAGCACCAGGTCGGCCGAGCCCAGCGCGTGGGTGCTGAAGCGCAGGGTCGGCACGCTGTAGACGTTGGGGCCGACCACAAGGGCGGAGAACCCGTCGAAGGTGATGGAGCTCTGATCGAGGGTCAGAAGATCGGTGTTGGAGCTCACGGCATCCACGCGAACCGCATCCATGCCGCCGCGCGGATTCTGCGCCTGCAGCAACATGCCGGTGTCGGGATCGAAGGCAGCGGTATAGACATTGAGGGCCCCCGTAGCGACGCCGGAGCCATCACTGTGGACTGCGATCTCCGCTCCAGCGTAGAGGGCGCTGGGCACGCAGCGAACGGTTATGATGCGCGCCGGATATCCAGGCGCGGAGAGAGTGAGCGGTACGGAAGCGCTGCCGGTCAGGCAGTAGACCAAAAAGCTCCGGCCGGCAAGATCGGCGAAGGCAGCGCGAATCGACGTGGTCAGGGTAGCCTGTCCCGGCTCATCGGCGCGCGAGGCAAGCAGCACGCTCGCCGGGTCGGCGCTTGCGATGGTGAGCGGAACGCCGATGTAGTTTTTCGAATCTCCCAAGCGGGCGTAGCCGGACGCCGCCAGGTCCTTGCCCACGGTGATGCCATCGGCGCGGATGGCAGCCACGGTAAGCGTGCCGTAGAATCCGTCGGTCCCACCGGCATTGACGTCCGTGGCTCCGGCCGGCAAAGGAAGGTCCGTGGAATCGGAGACTCCTCCAATGAAGATGCGCTGGTCGTCGCCAAATCCCGCCCACGTGATCCGGTCCGCGGCGGAGCCGCCATAGTAACTGGAGAAGATCACCTGGCCGGCGCTGTCCACATGGTACAGAAAGCCGTCGGATGCGCCGCCGCCATATTGCGCTTGCAGGGAATTATTCAGCGGGAGATCCGTGGAGCTGGTCCAACCCGCGAGCAGCAATTCGTTGAAGCCGTTGGTAGCCAGGGACAAGGCCTCCTCGGCGCCCGAACCGCCGACGAGCACGCCGAAGGACACCGTGTTCAGGTCGGCCGATGTCTTCACCAGAAAGGCGTCGGAATCGCCGCTCAGGGAACCGGTGACCGGTGCGCCCGCGGCAGAAAAATCGGGGGAGTGCGTGCCCCCCGCTGCCGCAAGGCTTCCGTTCGGCATCACGGCGAGCTGGGAGACGGTATCTTCGCCCGAGCCGCCGTACAGCGCGGCGCCCGCAATGGTGTAGGACGCGACCGGGGACTTGCGGTTCAGGTGGAGCAGAAAGCCATCGGACGGGCCGCGGCGCGAGCCGTTCCACGCGATTGTGCCGGGCGACCAATCGGCGGACCGCGTCTCACCGGCCACGTAGAAATCGCTGTCGCCGGCTACGGCGACGGCCAGGGCGCGGTCGTCGTCCGATCCGCCGAGGTACGAAGCGGCGACGATGCCGTCGGCATTCAGCAGCTCGACAAATCCGTCGGTGCCGCCCGCCGGCGTACTCTGCCAGGCGTGGGTCAGGGGGAAATCGTGGGAGGTCGTGGTGCCGGCCACGCCGATGGCTCCGTAGAGGCCGGTCCCCAGGTCCGCGGCGAGGACGCGATCGTCCCCGGAACCGCCTACATAGGTCGACACGTATGGGTTGTAGTAACTCGTGGAGGTGACGATGACGAAGCCATCCCAGGCGCCGCCGCCATATTGCGACTGAACCGGGAGGTTGTACCCATTGAAGAGGGGGAGCGGAAAATCGCGCGAGTTGGTATAGCCGCCGATGACCAGCAGGGACCAAGGGCCGACGGTGCTGCCGACCGAAGCGCAGGTCACGATGTCGTCGCCCGAGCCGCCGATAATAAAGGTGGACTGCCTCTCCGGAAAATAGGCAAAGATATCGATGCCGCGATGGGGCGCGACGGCAAGTCCCGGGAAATCGGCGGATGAGGTGGAGCCGACAATGGCGACCCGGGGATCGGCGAACGCTACGCGATCGTCCGCCGAGCCGCCGAGCAGGGCGGCGGACTCGAGCACCGGGTCGATGGTCAAAGGACGCCGCGGGTCGTAGGATCCCACCTCATAGGCAACGCGGCCGGGACCGAGAATACGGTAGCGGCCGTCCACGGTTTGCGACTGATAGAGGTGGGGCTTGCGCTGGATGAGTTGGCCTGCGGCAGTGTCCACGAGCAGGTCGCCATTGCCGGCGATCTTGAGCCCGCGGGCGCCGTTGAAGCGCATACGGATGCGCGCCGGGTCGGCGCCGGGCGCGACCAGGAAGTCGTATTCGAGGCGGCCTTCCGTTCCGTAGAGCACCAGATCGATCCCGGGGTAGATGCCCTTGCGTTCCATGCGGGCGTAGTGCGGGATGTCGCGCAGCCAGTGAGAGGGGTCGCGGCCCTGGATGTAGGAAGACGTTCCAGCGGCCGGTGCCGCGGGGCTCCATGCAGAGGAGGCGCTCGAACCCTCGAATTCCAGAGTTACCGCGCCGTTGAAGGCAAGGCCGGTGGTGGTAAGGGAGACGACGGCATTTCGTACCGGCGCAAGATATTGAACCGCGGCATTTCCCTGTCCACGATTCGGCTCGAAATGCAGTGGTACGGGCGTGGCGGCCCAGAGCGTCAGGGGCAGGATCAAGCCAATGAAGGCTGATCTCATGAGTCAGTCACATTATAAACGAGTGCAACAGATAAGTGGGTCAAAAAGACCGGTAATTCAGGTACTAGCGGTACTTGGGACACGAGCCTGGCGGTCAGCGGTCGCGCTCACCAATCCGGAAAAGCGTGTACAGGGCATCCGCGAGGATCTCCGCAGCTTGTCTGCCGGCACGGAGACGGTACTCGTTCAGAGATTGTTCATCGCGGAGACTGGCAGCTTTCACGATGGCGGGCAGGTCCTTTCTGTTCTGCGCGGCACCTGCATCGCAGAGGGCGATTACCGCCTCCGCGGCTGGTACGAGATGACTACCCAGCTCGTGGGGGAGACGGCCGTCCAGCGTGAATTCAGGGATGGACCGTTCGATAGCCGAATGAATATTGATCCGCTCGGCCCGCGCCGGCTGGAGCGTCAATTCGAGCAGACGATCGGCGCTGACGGAATGCGGCGGACTAAGGCTATCCGCGATGAAGTGGGAGAGCACACCGGCAAATCGCGCCGCCTCGCCCGGCCGATCCTCTGCCTGGTTCGTGAGGATGCGCTCAAACAGGTATACGATAGAGCCCGTGTCCGTCTCCCGGTCGCCTGTCACGCCATGGATGTGCTGCCCGTCCGGACGGACGCAGTAGGACCTGATCTCCGCGATATTTCGCGGACCCGCACTGTTACGGACGAAGCCGAAGCGTTCCATCTCCTCGTAACGATCTGGAAATATGCAGTAGATCTCAATCAGCCGTTTGGCTTCCGAACCGAGACGGCTGAGGTACTCCTTCGGCAGCGAATCGAGCGCCACTTTGGTGATCCTCTGGTGCGGGGGCGTATCCCAGGCCCAGCAAGGCAATCCGGCGAGCAGCAGGAGCCAGACAATCAAGCGCATGGATGGGAACCGGCACTTTCCTACCGCCGGTTGATCGATGTCTCCTCGCGAATGATCCCTTGCATTGCCGCCAGGCGCGCCGGCTTGGGCACGTCGGGCGCACTCAGCGAGGTGTAGAGCGTCAGCGCCTCATCACGCTTGCCCTCCGCCAGCAGACGTTCGGCGCAGACCAGGGAGGCATCGGCGACGGCCATCCTGGTGGCGCCTTTGGTTTTACCGAGCGCGGCCTGTAACTCCGTGGACGGACGCCGGTCCGCCAAGGCTTCCCACCGCCGCGGCCGCCGCGCTGGCAACGTCGGCATCGGTGCCGTAGATCATGCTTGCAAGCGAGGGACGCGCCTTCCCGTCCCGGCGTTTGGCGATGGAGTTAATGACGCCGATCAACTGTTTGCCCTTGAGCTTCGGAAAGCGCGGCTCGCAGCGCATCATCGGCGGAGGGGTCGGCAATTGGCTCGAGTCCGTAGCGGGCGTATACGCTCAAGTGCTCGTCTGCGAGGAGGGCAGCCAGCGCAGGCACAGCTTCTTTCGCCCCCAACTCGCCGACCCGCTGGCAGGCCTTCGCCTTTTGGAACTCCGGTGAACCGGCATCGGTGAGGATGTGGATCAAGGCAGGCGCATCCATCGTGGCGATAGCACCCTCCTGAAACTCCACAGGAGGCGCCGGAGGCTTCGGAGCGGCTGTCTGTGGCGCGGCGGCGGTCGGTCTGGTTTGCGGCATGATGCGTCTCCTTCCTCAGATTCGCCACGGCTCGCGCAGTGAGCGCGACCGCATATGGTTGGCGACCTCGTCGTTGGTGAACTCGTGTTTGGCGGTATCCCAGGTGAGCGTCTTGCCGCGCTGGTAGGCAATAAAGGCCGCGTGGCAGGTGACGTGGGAGTTTGCGGCAGCGGCTGCACTGGCGCTAGTCGGCTGGCGCGTCCTGATGCAGCGGACCAGCTCGTTCATGTGATTCTCCAGCGCGAGACTGGCCGATTCCGTGGGCCGCAGCAGCGGCTTAATATTGTCCGAGCATTCAATTTTGGTGGCGTCGCCGGTTTCCACCCAGCCTGCGTCACCTTCGATGCGGAAGCTGCACGAGCCGGTTTTCAACGCGCCATCCCAGGCATTATCGCGCATCACCAGCTTCACGCCATTGGCGTATGTGCAGTTTACCTGGTAGGGACCGACATTCGTGCCGACGGGCTGGTACTCCACCGGCTGCGTGTCATCGTACTCCGCGGCCCAGTGGCATAGATCCACGGTGTGCGAACCCCACTCCAGAATCCCGCCGCCGTGAAAATCGTAGAAGTTTCGCCAGCCGCCGCTCACATAAGTGTGGTGGTAAGGGCGCCAGGGCGCCGGACCCAGCCAGCGGTCCCAGTCGAGAACCTGTTTGGGCGGCAGTGGTTCGGCCGCGAGCCAGTCGCGACTGGGAAGCGGCGGCCAGTTCACGGAAGGACCCACGTTGGCATAGAGAGCCTGCAGCTTGCCCAGAGCGCCGGACTTCAACAGTTGCTTACATTGCGCGAAGTTTGCCCCATTGCGGCGCTGGCAGCCGGCCTGGTAGAGGCGGTTGTAGCGACGGAACGCGGCGGCGAGAGCCCAGCTCTCCTCGATCGACATGGAGCAGGGCTTCTCGCAATACACATCCTTGCCATGCTGCGCCGCGATGATGGACAGGGGAGTGTGCCAGCGGTCTCCGGTGGCGATCAGGACGGCGTCGATGTCCTGCCGCGCCAGCAGGGCGTACTGATCGTCATACATCTGGCAGCCGCGGTCACCATACTTCTTGTCGACCGTCGCCTTGATTTCCTCGCGCCGTTCATTACGGACATCGCAGATCGCTACGAATCTCGCGTCCGGGATATTAAGGATCTTGCTGAGATCGTGGGCTCCGCGAGAACCAATGCCGATTCCGCCGAAGACGATTTTGTCGCTGGGCGCAACGGCCCCGGCTCGTTGGCCGAGCACGAGACTCGGTACGATCAATGGCGCAACGGCGCTTTGGAGGATCTGGCGTCGGGTAATCATAGGCTTCCTGGAATGCGAATTATAGCTCCGATTCACGGAATATAGGGTTAAAGTGAGCCCTCAGTCATGCATAGTTAATCGGGTGCGTCTCCAGCCAGTGTGCGTCACGGGTAAGATTCACACGACGTACAGCCGTGCGGGCCGCGTGCCTGATCAAGCCCCGGGAGGCCCATGCCAAGCCCAAACCCAGCCCAAGGACACCACCCGCCAGGCCGCTCAATGCCGTCCTGGATGCAGACTTACGGGTCCCACTCGAACGGGTGGCCAGGATCCCCATGGTGGTGCCGATGGCAGCAGGCTTCCAGACCTGAGGTCGCGACGGCGACGGGACTACACCGGCATCGAGCTCACGACGGGCGATTTCGATACCGTCCAAGCCGGCACCGATTAACTGTTTGAGATAGGTCAGATCGAGTTGAAGCGAGTGGACAGGCTCCATGAACGAAACTCCTGGCTGATGCTACCAGATAAACACATCTGATTCTAGTAATATTTGGCTGCCGCGAGACTCATGTACGTGGCGACTCGAATGAATCAACCGGTCTGCAAGAATGTGACTGTACTTGACATCACACTGAATACTCTGGCGGGATTTATCGAACTAATCCACACTTGACTTGCGAGCTATTCGGGGTTCAATATATATTTGTCTTAAATTGTGACTTTCCTCTGCGCCACTCCATCCGTGGCAGCGGAACGGCGGCACATCAATCCTAACTCTGCTTGCGTGGTGGCCCACGCGGGTCCGTCTTGACTAGCGGTGAAGTGTGTGCAGGGACATAGCCAAAGGCGCGGCTACTCGCGCCTGAATGGGAGTAATATGTTTGCCGAAGAGATCGAACGCCCTTTCGAATCCATCGAGAGCGCACACGACTATATGGATATCCTGGCGACCACTACCCTGGAGGTATTGGCCGAGCTGAAACGCGACCGGGACCAGGCGCTGCGCGATGGAGAAGAACGCCGCGCGCAAGCGATCGATCTGGCAATGTTCAAGCTGAAAACGCTTGGCTGTTACGTATACAAGAGCCGCCGGATACTGAATGACTTACGCATTCTCCGCCGGCTTATTTTGAATGAGCGTTTGTCCGTAGAGAGTGTTATCGCGACGATGTAATCGCCCGGCGATTCGCCGGGATGTCCTTCCCGGCGGCCAGCCTTCGAACGGGGGATTTACGGTCAGTGGGAAGCAGTTTTGACTCGATCGCGGATGCCGGTTATTGGCTAGTCCGCGGGAGGGAGTTGTTTCTCTTCCTCCACCTTTTTGGGTTCACGTGTTTTGCTTACATCGTGGCCCGGCGGCTGTTGCCGCTTCGACGCGCGCAGCGCGACTTTCGATTTGACCGGCCGTTGGTGCGTCTGGGCCGGGTTCTTCAATTCTGGCTGGCGCAGTGGCGGCATCCGCGCTACCGGTTCGCAGGAATTCTCCACGTTCTCGTCTTTGCCGGTTTCCTGATCCTGGCTAGCCGCGCATTCGCTCTCCTCGCCTTCGGTCTTTCCGACCGATTCGCCACAGAACCAGGTGGGATTTACGACACCGTGCGGGATTACGCATCGACGGTGGTCTTTCTATGCATGGTAATTGCCATCATCAGACGGCTGTTCTTTCCGCCTGCCCGGTATGGGCATCGTTCCATTGATGCCATATTTCTGCTTGCGTTGATCGCGATTTTGATGGCGGCGGATGCCGTTTTCGAGTCCAGCAGGATCGCCTTTCATGTGCAGCAGGGCAGCCGCGCAGATTGGCTTGCACCATTCTCTCTGCCCTGGATCTTCCAGTCCGCCCTTGCCTCCGCTTCCCTCTCGACACTGCGCAATCTGTACCTCGGTGCGTACCTGGCCCATGAGATCACGTTCTTCTTCCTCCTCTGTTACCGTCCGTTCGGTATCCAGTTCCACGTGGAGACGTCGTTGTTCTCGATCTACTTCGCAAAGCTGGATCGCGGAACGCTGAAGCCGGTTCGGTGGGGTATCCCGGATGAGCAACTGGACACCGTCGCGTCTTTCGGCGTGAAGAAGGTCGAGGACTTTACCTGGAAGCACCTGCTGGATTTCTATTCCTGTGCGGATTGCGGGCGGTGTTCGGACCAGTGCCCTGCGAATGCGGCCGGCAGGCCTCTGTCTCCCAGGGTACTCTCGATCAAATCGCGGGATTACCTTTTCCGGCACTACCCGGTATTCGGATCTTCCAACAACGGCATGCCCCTGGTGGGCGAGCTGTACTCCGAGGATGAGATCTGGTCCTGCACGACCTGTGGCGCATGCGAAGCCGAATGTCCCCTCCTCGTTGAATACATCGATAAGATCGTCGATTTGCGCCGGGGCCTGGTGGACGACGGCAAGGCGCCGCAGTCGCTGCACAAGCCGCTGAAGGCGCTCGAGAGCCGCGGCAATCCCTTCGGCAAGATGGAAAAGAAACGGGCCGATTGGGCGCAGGGCAAAGTCCGGGTGGTCAACGGGGACGGTGGCGCGGAGACCCTGTACTTCGTGGATAGCATCACCTCCTACGACGATCGGGTGCAGTCCATTGGCCGCGCCACCGCACGTATCCTGGGCCGTATCGATACGGAGTTCGCCATCCTCGGCGCGAAAGAGCGAGACAGCGGGCACGATGTCCGGCGCTTCGGCGAGGAGATGTTGTTCCAGGCCCTGCGGGACCACAACACTGAGGCCATCCGTGCCTCCGGAGTGAGCCGCATCGTCACTGCCGACCCACATGCCTACAACGCGCTGAAGCACGATTACACAGATGTGCCGCCCGTCGAGCATGTCAGCCAGGTCATCGCGCGGGCAGTGAAGGCGAGCCAGCTTCGCCTGAAGCCGAGCGAGAACGGCGTGTATGCCTATCACGACCCCTGCTACCTTGGCCGGCACAACGGTATCTACGAAGATCCACGCGACGTGCTTGATTCCATTCCGGGCCTCTCGCGGGTGGAGATGAAGCGCTGCCGCGACCGGTCCTTCTGTTGTGGCGGAGGCGGTCTGGCGCTGTTCTATGAGGCCAAAGAAGAAGAGCGTATGGGCGTCCGTCGGGTACGGATGGCAGCCGAGGCGGGCGCCAGCGTGATTGTGACGGCCTGCCCGTTCTGCATGGTCAACATCGAAGACGCAATCAAGGTTGCAGGGATGGAAGGGCAGATGACAGCGATCGACCTGGCGGAACTGGTCGACCGGCAAATGGTGGATTAACCCAAGGAGAGATGCAAGATGGAGATCCTGGTTTGCGTAAAGAGGGTACCGGACACATCGGAAAATGAAATTCAACTCAACGCCGCGGGTACCGATATCGAACGCGATGACCTCGTGTACTCGGTGAACGAACCCGACAACTATGCGGTTGAGGAGGCATTGCAGATTGCCGGCCGCACCGGCGGGACCGTCACGGTGGTGACGGTGGGCGGCGAAGCGGACGAAGAGATCCTACGCCGGGAAATGGCCATGGGCGCCAACCGCGGCGTACTGCTCTCCGACGGCGCTTTCGATGGGTCCGATGGCCGGGGCATCGCGGCGATTCTGAAGGCGTTCGTACAAACCGGCCACTACGACCTGATCCTGACCGGCGTACAGGCCGAGGACGGCTGCGCCCAGGTGGGGGGCATGCTGGCAGCCATGCTCGATTACCCGTTCGCGTCCCTGGTGACCTCGATAGAAGTACTGGAGGGCCGTAAGCTCAAGATCGGCCGTGAGATCGAAGGCGGCAGCCGGGAGATCAACGCCATCGACCTGCCGTGCGTACTTTCCATCCAGACGGGAATTAACGAGCCCCGCTACGTGGGCATGCGCGGCATACGGCAGGTGGCATCCGTACCAATCCCGGCCTTCGGCGCATCGGAACTCGGTTTCGACGCAGACGCTGCGGGCGAAGCGGCCGCCTGGACCCGGCGCGTGGACTACTTCGTGCCGCCGGCGGGCAAGGGCGCGGAGATACTCACAGGCAGCCGCGAGGAGGTTGTCGATAAGCTGATGGATTTGCTGAAGGTCAAGGGAGGACTGAACTAATGACACGGATCTTCGCTTACATCGTTCACAAGGGTGGCATCGCGGATGATACGTCAGCCGAGTTGCCGGTGGCGGCACGCAAAATCGACCCTACGCAGCGCTGCACGGCGATCGTTACCGGCTGGGGCGCCGACCTGGATCAGGTTTGTGAGAGCTTGCGTGGTTCCTATAGCGAGATCTGGAAGGTGGCGAAGGAGCCGCTGGCTTATCCGAACGCCGAACTGGTTCGCAAGGCGCTTGTGGGCGTGCTGCCCGCCGGAAGCATCCTGCTGGTTCCCCATGCGCATTTCGGCGTGGATTTGTCGCCTGGACTTTCCGTCAAGGTGAATGCAGCCTACGTTCCGGACGTTCTCGATATCGAAGGCGTGGAAGGGCGATGGCTTAAGGCCATCCGCCAGGAGTTCGGGGGCCAGGTGAGCACACATGTGCGCTGCGACATTTCGACCGGCGCCGTGCTGAATATTCGTCCGGGGGCGTTTCGTCCGTCGGACGGTGCGACAGAGGACGGGCAGATCGTGGATAAATCCGCGGAAGTGGGCACCCTGACGGCTCGCCGGCGCTATCTGGAAACGATCGACGCCGAGACCGGCGATGTGGATATCACCAAACAAGGGACGCTGGTGTCGATTGGCCGCGGCATAGGGGAACAGGAGAATGTCGCGATCGCTGAAGATCTGGCGGCTGCAATGGGTGCGGCGGTGAGCTGCTCGCGGCCTGTGGTGGATGCCAAGTGGATGGATAAATCGCGGCAGGTGGGGTCATCCGGCCAGACCGTGAGGCCCAAAGTCTACCTGGCGTGCGGCATCAGCGGCTCGTTCCAACACCTGGCGGGCCTGAAAGGCAGCCCGTTCATCGTGGCGATCAACAAGAACCCGAAGGCGCCAATCTTCCGCGTCGCAGACGTGGGCGTGATCGACGACATCCTGGAATTCCTGCCGGCGCTGGCCACAAGGGTTCGCGAAGAAAGCTGTGTGCCGGGAAAGAAAGGCGGCGGTCATGATTAAGGCGAAGACCCTCAAGCTCAGCGTGAAATCGTTGAAAGAGTTCGCCAGGAAGCGGCTGGCGGACCAGGAACTGATCGCCCTCGATGCGCGGGATGAATGCCCGCTAGAGATCGTGCGGCACATGTGCAGCCCGGATAAGCTCGGCATTCAGCTCCTGTTTATACCGGAGGAGTTCGGCGGCTTCGGCGGTGGCGCATTCGACGTGTACTGCGTCTGCGAGGAGATGGCGCGGATCGACCTCGGAGTGGCCACCGCCGTCCTGGCGACCTTCCTGGGCAGCGACCCGATCACCGTCGGGGCCACGCCGGAACAAAAGAAACTCTGGCTCTCGCGTATCGCCGAGGAGGGATTGCTCTTCGCCTACGGCGCGACCGAACCGGACGCAGGAAGCGATCTGGGCGCCCTGCAAACGACTGCCGACCGCGTGGAGGAAGACGGCCGCATCATTGCATACCGCATCAATGGAAGCAAACAGTGGATCAGCAACGGCGGCATCGCCGGCGCTTATACCGTCCTGGCAAATACGCCCGCGGGACCCAGTTGGTTCATCGTGGAGCGCGGCGCCGCAGGGTTCACCCACGGCAAGCCCGAGGACAAACACGGCATCCGCACCAGCAACACCGCGGCGCTGTCGTTTACTGACGTCTACGTGGATGCCGACCGGTTGGTCGGCGGGGTGGAGGGCCAGGGATTACTCCAGGCGCAGGCGGTGTTCGGCTACACGCGCCTCATGGTGGCGGCGTTCGGACTGGGGGCCGGGTGGGCCGCGCTCGATCGCGCGATTCCGTATTCGGCAAAGCGAATTCAGGCCGGCTCGCCGCTGTCTGAAAAGCAGGGATACACTCACAAACTGATCGTGCCGAACGTCGTCCGCCTGGAGGCCGGCCGGGCATACATCGAGGAGACCGCGGAGCGGATCGATGCCGGCGAGGGCAGTTTGAACACCGAGGGCGCGATCGCCAAGTACATGTCCACGGAAGCCGGCAACGCGGCAGCGGAAGCCAGCATACAAGCGCTGGGCGGCTACGGCTACACCCACGAATATATGGTGGAGAAGATCAGCCGCGACGTGCGCATTACCACGATCTACGAGGGTACCTCCGAGATCATGGAGATGACCATCAGCCGCGACCGCTGGCAGTTGCACCTGAAGACACGTGGCGCGCACTACCATGAGCGGGCGCGCGAGTTGGAAGCGCTGGATGCGCGCCATCCATCGGTGGGTGCCGGCTACGCAGCGCTGGCTTTGCACGCACTGGCAGAGGTCATGGAGCGGGCGCGTGCTGGCCGCCTGACGAGGCATCAGCACATTCTTCTACGAATGGGCGAATGGATTGCGTATGCGGAGTGCGCGGGAACCCTGGCGCGCCGCGCAGCGCTTCTGGCGGAAGGACGGCTTAACGAAAAGGCCAACCAGCGATTTGACCCGGCCTCACTGGCAGCCATCGCGCGGATTTTTGCGCGCGACGCCGCCCTCAAGGTGGCCGGGGAAGGCATGCGGTGGATCGCCGGTGCATCGCCCGAGATGGCTGCCGGCGACATGGGCGCGTTCGAGGCGGCGGTGAACCTGCCGGCCATTCTTCGCGCCCAGACCGGCCTGGTGAGCGATATGGATTTCGTTGCCGATGTGCTCTACGGCCGGGCTCTCAAGCCTGCCGCGCATGTCGCATGACGCAGTTTAGTGGGGCATTAAGAAGAGGCTAATCATGAACGACACAGGTTATCGAGCCATTGCGATCGTCGGCACGGGCGCCATCCTGCCCGACGCGCCGAACGTACCGGCTTTTTGGAAGAACATCACCGCGGGGCATTACAGCATTAGTGAAGTCACGCCGGACCGGTGGAACTCTGCCCTCTACTACGACGCCGACCACAACGCGCCAGACAAGACTTATTCCAAAATCGGTGGCTGGGTGCGCGAGTATGCGTGGGATCCGCTGAAGTGGCGCCTGGCAATTCCGCCGCGCGTCGCCGACGCTATGGATGAGGCGCAACGCTGGGGTATTGCGTGCACTCGCGAAGCGCTGGCCGACTACGGTTACCCGGAGCGGCCGCTGAACACCGAGCGAACAGCCGTGATTCTCGGCAACGCGATGGCCGGTGAGAGGCACTATCTAACGGCGATGCGCGCCCACTTTCCCGAATATTCCCGTGAACTTGACGAGACTGCGACTTTCGCGGCACTTCCTGCCACCGTGAGAAGTGCGATCACGCGGGAATGGCGCGTCCGTATGGGCAACCGGCTTCCCCCGATCACGGAAGACAGCATGCCCGGAGAACTGGCCAACTGCCTCGCGGGGCGGATCGCGAATGTCTTCAATTTCCGCGGGCCGAACTTCGTCTGCGACGCGGCATGCGCATCCACCATGGCCGCGATCCACGCGGCGGCGGACGGGCTGATCGACCACGAATTCGACGCGGCGCTGACAGGCGGGATCGATCGCAACATGGGCGCACCGACCTTCGTCAAGTTCTGCAAGATCGGCGCGCTTTCGGCCACGGGGTCGCGTCCCTACGCCGAAGGCGCCGACGGATTCGTCATGGGAGAAGGCGCGGCGGTCTTCCTCATGAAACGCCTGGCCGATGCGGAACGCGACGGCGACAGGATCTACGCCGTCCTGCGCGGGATTGGCGCATCGAGCGACGGTAAAGGGAAAGGCATTACAGCACCCAACCCCATCGGGCAGAAGATTTGCATTGAGCGCGCATGGGAGAACGCCGGCCTGTCGCCGGCCACCGTGACACTCATCGAAGGCCACGGAACATCCACCAGCGTCGGCGATGTGGTGGAGGCCGAAAGTATGGCGGGAGTGCTCCGCCAGCATGACGCCAACGGCCACCCGATCGCTCTCGGGTCGGTCAAATCGAACCTCGGGCATTTGAAGGGTGCCGCGGGGGCCGCCGGCATTCTAAAGGTGACGCTCGCCCTCCGCGACAAGGTGCTGCCGCCAAGCGTTCGCTGCGAGCACCCCAATCCCAATATCGATTTCGAGCACTCGCCACTCTACGTCAATAGGGAACTGCACCCGTGGAAGGAGACGGTAGATGGCATACGGCGCGCCGGGGTCAGTGCGTTCGGATTCGGCGGCACGAATTTCCATGCGGTGCTGGAGGAATACATTCCTCACAGGCTCACTGGAAACGGCAAGCATTCGGTGGTGGTCAGTGAGGCTCCGCCGGCCGAACGCGCGGCCGACACGCCGCGCGCGAGCCATTCTGCGGCACCGGCCAAAGCACCCCTCCGCGGCGCGTTGCTGATCGGCACCCCCTCCGCGGCGGAATTGGTCGAACGTGTACGCGCCGTCCATAAAGCTGCCGAAGCCGGCCGGATGCCGGCCATAGCGGCGCCATCCGAAGCAGACCTGCGCTCCACGGAACGCATCGCGATTGACTATGCCAATGCCGCCGAGCTTGCCGAGAAATGTGCAAAAACTCTTAAAGCCCTGACGGCCGATCAACCCGCGGTTTGGAAGGCTCTCCGCGCGCAAGGCATCTTCCGCGGACATGGCGCCGCGCCGAAGGTGGCATTTTTATATACCGGCCAAGGGTCGCAGTACGTCAACATGCTGCGCAGCCTGCGCGAGACCGAACCCATCGTAGCGAAGATGTTCGAAGAGGCGGACCGGGTGATGACGCCAATCCTCGGCAAACCTTTGAGCAAATACATTTTCGTGAACGGGGCGGATGGCGCCGCGGTGGAACAGGCCGAAGAGGACCTGCGGCAGACCGCCATCACCCAGCCCGCAGTGCTGGCCACGGATCTCGCGCTGACGCGCCTGCTCGGTGCCTATGGCATCCGGCCCGATATGGCAATGGGGCACAGCCTGGGCGAGTACGGGGCGCTGGTGGCTGCCGGGGCTCTCCCGTTCGCCGACGCGCTCGAAGCGGTGGCCGCGCGCGGACGGGAGATGACGCGCGTATCGTGGCAGGATAACGGCAGGATGGCAGCGGTGTTTGCGCCGATCGCGGAGATCGAACGCGTTCTGAAGACCATCGATGGCTACGTGGTGCTGGCCAACATCAATAGTGACAAGCAGGCGGTGATCGGCGGCGCCAGTCCCGCCGTCGAACTGGCGATTGAGGCGTTCGGCAAGGCGGGCTATAACGTGGTGCCGTTGCCGGTGAGCCACGCGTTTCACACGTCGATCGTGGCCCCCGCGAGCGCGCCGCTAAGGCAAGTGCTGGAGCGGCTGCGACTCCAGCCCGGCTGCGTGCCCGTGGTCACTAACGTGAACGGCGAGTTCTATCCCGCGGACCCGAATGCGCGGTCCGCGATGCTGGACATTCTGACGCGGCAGATCGCCTCACCCGTACAGTTCGTCAAGGGGCTGCGGACGCTGTTCGATGCCGGCGTGCGCGTATTTGTGGAGGTCGGGCCGAAGAAGGCGCTGCACGGCTTCGTGGAGGACGTATTGGGTGAGCGGAATGACGTGCTCGCGCTGTTCACCAATCACCCGAAGTTCGAGGACGCCACGGCGTTCAACCAGGCTTTATGCGGCCTGTACGCCTCCGGATTGGGGGCGGCGCGGGTGGAGAGCGAGGTGGCACCACCGCTAGAGCCTGTGGAACGGCGCCCGCTGGCCCGTCCCGTGGTGATTACCGGCGCCTCCCTGGGGCTGCCGGGAACCGAGCGCATCTTCGATGACAGCAATGTCGCCAGGATCCTGCGCGGGGAGCAGTTCATCGATACGATTCCGACACGCTTCCGCCGGGCTATGCTCGACAAGCACATCACGCGCCTGGTGAAGAGCGACAACGGAGGCCCCACCTTCGAAGAGATCCACAATCCTGGAGAAGTGATCCGGCTGGCGGCACGCGGCGGCGCATTCGATCTGAACCGGGAGTTTGGAGTTTCGCCGGATCGCATCGCCGCACTCGATCGCGTGACCAGCCTCGCGATTGCTGCCGGGATCGACGCGCTGCGCGATGCGGGCATCCCCCTGACGATGCGCTACAAGAACACCACCATTGGCGCGAAACTACCCGAACGGTGGGGGCTGCCCGACGCCTTGCGCGACGATACCGGCGTGATCTTCGCCTCCGTGTTCCCCGGCTACGATTCATTCGCCGATGAAATGGCGCGCTATTATGCCGATCACGCGCGCCGTGACCAGTTGGCCGTGCTGGAGGATCTTCGCGACCGCATGGTAGGGCCCAATGGGCAGCCCACGCTCCGGCAGGAGATCGACCGCCGCATCGCGGAATTGCAGGACACGATCGCCCGGGAACCGTTCCAGTTTGACCGGCGTTTTCTGTTTCGTGTGCTGTCGATGGGACACTCGCAGTTCGCCGAACTGATCGGCGCTCGCGGCCCCAATACCCAGATCAATGCGGCATGCGCCAGTACGACGCAGGCAATCGCCGTGGCCGAGGATTGGATCCGTGCGGGACGTTGCCGCCGTGTCATCGTGGTGTCCGCCGACGACATCACATCCGACCATCTGATTGATTGGTTCGGCGCCGGCTTCCTCGCCAGCGGCGCGGCGGCAACCGATGACATCGTGGAAGATGCCGCGCTTCCCTTCGACCGCAGGCGGCACGGCATGATCATGGGGATGGGCGCGGCGGCGCTGGTGCTGGAAAGCGCAGATGCCGCCGATGAGCGCGGGCTGCGGCCGATCTGCGAGGTGCTGAGCGCAGTCACCGCGAACAGCGCATTTCACGGCACGCGCCTCGATGTGGGGCACATACAGGGCATCATGGAGGAGCTGGTGCGGCAGGCCGAAACGCGCACCGGCATCAAGCGCGAACAGTGCGCGGCGAACATGGTGTTCGTCTCGCACGAGACCTACACGCCGGCGCGGGGAGGCAGTGCTTCGGCCGAAATTCATGCGCTGCGGCAGGTCTTTGGCGACAGCGCCGACCGCATCGTGATCGCCAATACCAAGGGCTTCACCGGGCATGCGATGGGCACCGGAATTGAAGACGTGGTGGCCGTCAAAGCGCTCGAGACGGGATGTGCGCCGCCGGTGGCCAATTTCAAGGAGGTCGATCCGGAACTAGGAGCGTTGAATTTGTCTAAAGGCGGCGCCTATCCCCTGGAGTACGCGCTGCGCCTCGGCGCCGGCTTCGGCTCGCAGATCAGCATGACGCTGCTGCGCCGGGTCGCTTGTGCGGGTCCTCGGCCGAGTCCCAGTGGCCTCGGCTACAGTTACCGAATCGCCGATGCCGCCGCGTGGCAGCAGTGGCTTGACCGCATCGCGGGTTCCCCGGCGGACCTCGAAATCGTACAACGCACTCTTCGAATACGCAATGGCGGAGCGCCTGCCAGGGAGTGGGAGAAGCCCGCTCCTGTCGAGATGCCGGCCCGAACGACTGTCGCTCCAACTCTGTCGCCTGCTCCCGCTCCCGCTCGCGTTCCCGAACCGGCCGGCGACCCGGTGAGGGAACGGATTCTCGCCCTGGTAGTCGAAAAGACCGGCTATCCCACA
This sequence comes from uncultured Solibacteraceae bacterium, assembly GCA_963792055.1. GTDB lineage: Bacteria > Acidobacteriota > Terriglobia > Bryobacterales > Bryobacteraceae > Solibacter. The sequence goes on from CAWBUV010000007.1 coordinate 289,168, forward strand.
GACATGCTCGACCTGGATCTCGACCTGGAAGCGGACCTTGGCGTCGATACGGTAAAGCAGGCCGAGATGTTCGCGGCCATCCGCGAAACCTACAACATCGCGCGCGACCCGAACTTGAAGTTACGCGATTTCCCTACCCTGGCGCGTGTGATCCAGTTTGTGTACGACCACCGGCCCGATTTAAAGTCTGCTGCCCCCGCCCCTGTGCCCACCGATACAGCGCCCTCCGCGCATACCGAAGACGCCGTACGCAGGAAGGTGCTCGACCTTATTGCGCAGAAGACCGGGTATCCCCAAGATATGTTGGATCTGGATCTCGATCTGGAAGCGGACCTTGGCGTTGATACGGTAAAACAGGCCGAGATGTTCGCGGCCATCCGCGAGACCTATAACATCGCGCGCGACCCGAATCTGAAGTTACGCGATTTTCCAACATTGGCGCGTGTGATCCAGTTCGTTTACGACCACCGGCCTGACCTGAAGCCTGTTGGCCCGCTGCCGGCGACCGCGATCGGAGCCGCGACCGTGAGGGAGCGGTTGCTAACGCCCACTGAGCCGGCTGAAAACGTCGTACGGGAGAAAGTGCTGGAAATTGTCGCGGAGAAGACCGGCTATCCCAAGGACATGCTGGACCTGGACCTCGACCTGGAGGCCGACCTCGGAATTGATACCGTGAAGCAGGCGGAGATGTTCGCGTCGGTTCGCGCAGCCTTCGATATCCCGCGCGATCAGGCGCTGCGGCTGCGCGACTTCCCGACGCTGGCGCACGTCATCCGATTTGCCGAACAGGGGCGGATGGCTACCGTAGCTGCCACTGCTCCGCCGCAGGCCGGGCGGGCAGAGGATCCACACCGCGAAGTGGCGACTTTCGAGGCGGCCGACAGCGTGCCTCGCCGCGTTCCAGTTCCGGTGCTGCGTCCGCCGCTCGGCCTTTGCAAACCAACAGGTGTATTGCTGGATGCCGGCCGGCGGGTCCTGATCGTGCCCGACCGCGGCGGTGTGGCCGGGGTGCTGGCCGTCCGCCTGCAAGCACGCGGCGTTGAAGTGGTACAGACACTCGATGAGTTGGGCGCCGCACCGGTACACGGCGTCTATTGGCTGCCCGCGCTGGATGACGAGGGCGAACTCCGGGACATGACGCTCGCCGGCTGGCGTGAGTGCGTCGATATACGGCTCAAGTCGTTCTACCGCACGATGCGCTCGCTTTATGATCAGGTGGCGGCCGCGGGCACGTTCCTGATTTCCGCGACTCGACTGGGCGGGCAGCACGGGTACGGCGCGGCTGGAGCGACCGCGCCGCTAGGCGGTTCGGTAACCGGCTTCACCAAGGCCTACAAACGGGAACGGCCGGACGCACTGGTGAAGGCCGTCGATTTCGAAATGGGATCTGCCGCCCCGGAGATTGCGGAGCTGCTGATCGACGAAACGCTGCGTGATCCTGGCGCGATAGAGATCGGCTATCAACGCGCGCAGCGGTGGACAGTCGGCCTGGAAGAACGCCCCGCCTCTGACGGGCAACCGGGCATGAAGCTGGATAAAAACAGCGTATTCCTGGTCACGGGCGCGGCAGGCAGTGTCGTGTCCGCAATTACCGCCGACCTGGCGGCGGCCTCGGGCGGCACGTTCTACCTGCTGGATCTCGTACCGGAACCCCACCCCAAAGATCCCGACCTCACTCGCTTCGCGATTGACAAAGAGGGGCTGAAGCGCGATTTGTTCGGACGTATTCAGGCGCGCGGAGAACGCGCCACGCCGGCGCTGGTGGAAAAAGAACTGGCAGCGCTGGAGCGCGCGAAGGCCGCCCGCGATGCCATCGACGCGGTGGTCGCGTCCGGCGGCACCGCCCATTACTACAGCGTCAATCTCACCGATGCCGGGGCCGTGGCGAAAGTGATCGCGGATGTCCGGCAGCGCAGCGGGCACATCGACGTGCTGCTGCATGCCGCCGGCATCGACCGCAGCCATCTGCTGCGCGATAAGGAACCCGCGGAGTTCGACCTGGTCTTCGACGTTAAGAGCGATGGCTTATTCCACCTGCTGCACGCGATGGGCGACATGCCGCTGGGGGCGATGATCGGTTTCAGCTCAATCGCGGGACGGTTCGGCAACGGCGGGCAGACGGACTACAGTTCCGCCAACGACCTGCTTTGCAAAATTGCTTCCAGTTTTCGCCGCTCACGGATCGGGACACGGGGGATCGCCATCGATTGGACCGCATGGGGCGGAATCGGGATGGCCACCCGCGGCTCGATTCCGAAGGTGATGGAAATGGCAGGCATTGAAATGCTGCCTCCCGAAGCCGGAGTTCCGTGGATTCGACGCGAACTCACGGTGGGCGGCACGAGCGGCGAGGTGGTTGTCGCCGGCCGCCTGGGCGCCCTGCTGAAGGACTGGGACGCAACGGGCGGGCTGGATTCCTCTGCGCTGCAAACGGGTCCTATGATGGGCGGCGCGGCGCGCATGGATTTCGACGGGCGCCTCACCATCGAGACGACACTTGACCCAGCACTCCAGCCATTCCTCGACGATCACCGCATCGACGGCACACCGGTGCTGCCTGGCGTGATGGGAATCGAAGGCTTCGCGGAAGCCGCACTATCGATCGCGACAGGATGGCAGATAGAGGCCATCGAGGATATCGACTTCCTGGCGCCGTTCAAGTTTTACCGCGGCGAACCGCGGGCGGTCACCGTGGAGGCGCGGCACCGACCCGAGGGTGACGGGCTGGCCGTGGACTGCCGGTTGACCGGCCGGCGCATCCTCGCCGGCCAGCCCGAATCGCGGGTCGAAACTCACTTCACCGGACGCGTCCGCCTGGCGAAACACCTTAAGGTTCCGGCGGACAGACCGGCCCCCGGGGCGAGCCACGGATGCGCTATCGATGCCGCGGACATCTATCGCATCTACTTCCACGGCCCGGCCTACCGCGTGCTGAAGTGCGCGTGGTGGGACGAGAAAGTCGCTATCGGTGAGATGGCCGACGGCCTTCCCGACAATCACCACCCGAACGGCCAACCGTTGACGGTCGAGCCGCGGCTGATCGAGCTCTGTTTCCAGACGGCGGGCATCCATGAGATGGCGGTGCAACATCAGATGGGCCTGCCGCGGCATGTCGATCGAATTACTTTCTATCGCGTCCCGGACGCTGCTTCCGGCCCATTGTTCGCCGTCGTAACGCCCGATTCTGCCTCGCGGAGTTTCCACGCTGATGTGGTTGATGGCGAAGGCAGACTGTACTTGCATGTGGGTGGCTACCGGACAGTGGTGTTCCGCGAGGACGTGGATGCGCGGGTGTTTGCCCCGGCCCAGACCGTGCCGGTTTAGCGTGGACATTTACTGGCTGGAACAGAACGCGAGCGATGTGCCCCGCGAGGATCAGTGGCTGAGTGGGAGGGAATGCGCTCACCTTGCCGGGTTGGTCATCCCCAAACGGCGCGCCGACTGGCGCCTGGGTCGCTGGACGGCAAAGTGCGCCGTCTCCCGGTATTTGAAGCTTAAGGACGATCCGAATGCGCTCGCCGCAGTGGAACTGTGGCCGGATCTTTCCGGCGCGCCGAAGGCGTTCCATGGCGGGCGACCTGCACCGTTGGTACTTTCTCTCAGCCATAGCCACGGCACCGGACTATGCGCAATCGCGCCGGCAGGCGCCGAAGTAGGGTGTGATCTCGAGCGGGTTGAACCGCGCAGCGCCGCGTTTCTCGCCGATTACTTCACCGGTGACGAGCAGCGATTGGTAGGGCAAGCACCAGCCGCCAAACGAGATGAGGTGCTCACGTTGCTGTGGAGTGTAAAGGAAAGCGTGCTGAAGGCGTTGTGTTCCGGCCTCCGCCTGGACACCCGGTCAGTGAACGTTGTTCCAAGTGACATCCTGCGGCCGAACGATGAGGAATGGCGAACCGTATCCGCCTCGCACGAATGCGCAAGGGTGTTTGACGGTTGGTGGCGCCTATCAAGAGACTTCGTCTATGCGATTGTCGCGGATCCGCGCCAGCGTACTGCCCCGGCTCTTTTTCGCCTGGTGCGCTAGCCTCCGTCGCGTTGGCTGCGCGGGTACTGCGGGGTCGATGACCCGGCCAAAGCGCGGCAGGCGCCGTTATTTCCGGGTCATGGTGCGACTGGCAGAAGCACCGCGCTTGCCTGTTCGGCGGAACGGTATACCGTTTGAGTCGCCTTCACATAGTCCTGTGGCTTCGCAAAAAAGATGTTGGGCACGTAAGTCTGGGGATTGCGATCGTAGAGTGGAAACCAGCTCGACTGAATTTGCACCATAATTCTGTGGCCCGGCAGAAAAACGTGATTCACTGTAGGCAAGACGAATCGAAAGCGCAGGGGTTTGCCGGACGGCAGAGGCGAGGGATGTTCGAAACTCTCGTGGTAGCGGCCACGGAAGATGTCCATGGAGATGCCTAGCTGATAGCCTCCCATTTCGGGCTGGCTTGGCACCTCGTCGGGAAATACGTCAATCAATTTAACGACCCAGTCGCAGTCCGTACCGCTGGTGGCGGCCAGAAGATCCGCGACCGGAGCGCCGCTGACGCGCACGGGCGCAGTGAGCACTTTGGTCTGATAAGTCAGAACGTCGGTTCGGTCGGCAACGGAGCGCTGATCCGTCACCAGCCACTGTTTCCAGCGGTCGCCATCCGCGAAACGGACAGGCCGCGGCAGGTAGGGAACCGGCTTTGCGGGATCCGAAACGTAGGTGTCGGCGGCATTGGCCACGGCCACCGGCCTGTCGAAGGCGAGCTCGAAGCCGGCTTGCAGATAGAGGGCTTTCATCGGCGCCGCGCAGCCTTTCTCGCAGGCGAGCGGCCAACTCGGCAACCGGTCCCAGTGGTTCTCGCCGGTGTTGTAGATGAATACCGGTGGGGTTTGTGCGGTAGGCGCGCCGGGCTTGAGATATTGATCGAAGAAGGGCTTCAACACATCGCGACGGAATTGGAGGGCGGTGTCGCCCTCCCATTTCAACGGTCCCAGGTTGTAAGCATCATAGTTCACCTGGCTATGCCTCCACGGGCCCATCACCAGGTAGTTACCGGAGGTGTGCCCTTTGGCTTTCAACGCAAGGTAGGTTTGAATCGCGCCCCACATGTCTTCCTGGTCCCACAGGCCTTGTATCCACATGGTGGGCACCTGCGACGGCTTCGCCGCCACCAACTTGTCCAGCGCCTGCCCCTGCCAGAATGCATCGTAGGCCGGATGTTCGATCATCTTCTGCGCCCACGGAAGTTGATTCAGGCCATGCAGGCGCGCATAGGCGCCGGCCGACCCGGCGCGGCGGAACTCCTCATAGTCGTCGTAAGAACCGCGCGCCACGGCCTCGCCTCCGTCGCGCTCGGACGTCTGGTAATTTGTGTAGTCGAAATTGGTTTGCCGGAATGCACCGTAGTGGAACCAGTCATCACCCATCCAACCATCCACCATAGGGCTCTCCGGCGCCGCGACTTTCAGCGCGGGGTGCGGTCCCAGAAGCGCCATCACCACGGTGAAGCCCTCATAAGAAGAGCCGATCATGCCAACGCGGCCGTTCGATTCGGGCGTGTTCTTTACCAGCCAGTCAATGGTGTCGTACGCATCGGTGACGTGATCGGTGGAAGTTGGGTTTAGCGGTCCGCGGACCGGGCGAGTCATTACGTAATCGCCTTCCGACTTGTACTTTCCCCGCACGTCTTGAAAAACTCGTATGTATCCATCGGCGACGAATACCTCATCGCCCTGCGGAAGAATGGCGGCCATGTGGGGACTCTCGTTGCGGGACGCCCGCTTCGACGCATTGTATGGAGTCCGGGTCAACAGAATCGGGGCATCTTTAGCGCCTTTGGGCACCACGATAACTGTGTGTAGCCTGACTCCATCACGCATCGGCACCATGACTTCCCGGCGGATGTAGTCGTTGGCTTCGACCGGCGGCTCGAACTTCTTGGGGATGTCTGACTGCTGAGGCGAGGCAAACAGCGGCTGCCCGGCGGCAAGCAGCAAGGCGAGACAGAGTCCGGGATATAAGGTGGGAAGGCGAAGCATTTTCCCAATTGTATCGCTACGCCTTCTGGACCCCCAGCCGGTTGTTCTCGACGACCCAACTGGAATGCGTCCGAATTGGTGCGCCGGCCTTGGTTACGAAAGGCACTACGCGATAGTCTGCCCGGCATTGCGCCTCGCTCAGGGTCACCATCACATATCCGCGCTGGCCGTTGAACATCTTCAAGTGCGGATTGTCGGCATAGACCCCTTGGGTGGTGGGCCGCTCGTCACCACCATCGCCCCCCGAGGAGATCGACGTGCCGGTGAACTCGGTGCCGACCACCGGGGATCTTTCGCTCTTCCAATCCACCTTCAGGTCGCTCACCCAATTCGAGTGGATGTCGCCGGTGATGACGATCGGGTTGGATGGTTTGCGCTCCGCTAGAAATCGCAGCAGGCGATCGCGGCAGACCTCGTAGCCGCTCCACTGGTCCATAGACAGCGCCTCTTCGGGGCCCGGCTTCTGATCGATCCGCGCCATGAGTACCTGATTGGCGATGATATTCCATTTGGCGGGCGATTTATCCAGTGTGGCTTTCAGCCATGCCTCCTGCTCGTCACCCATGATGGTTGCCTTGGGATCGAACACGCCCTCGCACGGCGCCTTGGTCCCGTCTCCACAGGGCTGGTCCGTGCGATACTGCCGCGTGTCGAGAACGGCGAAATCGACCAGGTTTCCGTAGGGCACGCGCCGGTACATCTGCATTTTCGAACCCTGCGGCAGCGAGGCAATGCGTAGCGGCATGTGCTCGTAGTACGCCTGGTAAGCGTTCGCGCGGCGTTCCAGGAAAGCATCGCGCGGCTGTTTGTCCTCAGGCGTGTCATTGGCGTAGTTATTGTCGACTTCGTGATCGTCCCAGGTAAGGATCCAGGGACAATGCGTGTGCATCTTCTGAATCGCCGGGTCTGTTTTGTAAAGGGCGTGACGGTTCCGGTAATCAGATAAAGATACGATCTCGGCGCTGTTGTGCGGCCGCACGGCTGTAGGGTGCATTGGGCCCTCGTAGATGTAGTCGCCCAGATGGATCACCAGATCGGGATCGTCGGCCAGCATGTGATCGTAGGCCGTCCAGAGTCCGGCCTCCCAGTTTTGGCAGGATGCAAAGGCGAATTTCAAGCGGGAATTCGCTTCGCCGGGTTTGGGGGCGGTGGACGCACGTCCGACCGGGCTAACCTCGGATCCCGCCTTGAAGCGGTACCAGTACGGCCGCTGAGGTTTGAGCCCGTTGAGTTCGACGTGAACAGAATGTGCCAGCCCGGGCGCGGCGACCGCCTTGCCCTTTTTCACTACGCGACGCAGTCCCTCATCTTCGGCGACGATCCAATCGACGTCCACGGCCGGCGAATCCATACCGCCGCCCCCCAACGGGTCCGGGGCAAGCCGCGTCCAGAGGACAAAGCCGTCCGGGGAGGGATCGCCCGACATCACTCCCAGAGAGAACGGATACTTCTTGAAGCGGGGAGCTGCGTAGACGGTCGCGGCGAGGGCCACACTGCGAGCGAGGAAAAGGCGTCGAGTCAAATTCATCCTGGCATTTTACCGTGGAACCTTTTACAACCAGATGAATGGCGTTCGTCGTCAGCAACAGCGGGCCTCGCCGAGATCGATGCTGTGGCGAGAGCAGGAGCAGACTGAACCCGGTGTTGGAACTGAACTTGCAACTTATAGAGTGCCGGGGATGCCCGCCGAAGACACATCTATGACTGAACCTCTCCTAATTCGTTGCGCGAATTGCGGAGCCAACAATCGGGTACCGGTGGAACGGCTTCAGAGTGGACAAGAAGCAGTGTGCGGGCGCTGTAAGGAACCACTTCCGGTTCCCTTTCACTCGCATCCTTTGGTCGTAAACGATGCCACGTTTGCCGAACAGGTGGAGCGTTCGCCGTTGCCCGTGTTGCTCGACATGTGGGCGCCCTGGTGCGGTCCGTGCCGTATGCTGACGCCCGTAGTGGAAGAACTGGCCCGTGAACTCGCGGGACGAATTCGTGTGGCGAAGCTCAATGTGGACGATAACCCGGTGACCGCAGGCCGCTTTCAGATTCAGGGCATTCCCGCGTTACTGGTGCTCATCGGTGGCCGGGAAATCGATCGTATCGTTGGGGTGCAGCCCAAGCAGGAGATTTTGCGGCGTCTGCAATCGGCGATCGGCATGTGAGCCGATCGCCCGCAAAATGCTACGCGGCGATTCTCAGCCGGTTCTTAACGTCTTCGATACCTTCAACGTTCCAAGCGAGTTCTTCGGCCTCGGTGGCGTCCGCGGATGAATGAACTGTGCCTTCCAGCACGATGCTGGATTCCTGAACGCGAACTTGAATGTGATGGGTATCCAGTGCGGCATGCCGCTGGAAGGAGTCGGCGATCCTCCGCTTGATTTCTTCATCGTTCAATCTCGGGCCTGTAAACCGCAAATGTATGTGGTTGGTTACGCCGGCGATACCCGGCACAGCTGAGAGAGACCGTTCAGCCAACTGCCGCTGCGAAAATTGGTCCGCGTCCCCGTTTAATATCACTCGGGAGTTCTGGACCGCCGCGTGTACGTTAGGGGGCAGCCCTGCCTCATGCAGTACGGAATTTGTTGCAAACTCGAGTTGCCGGTCGTGCTGCCGCCGACCAGTTAAGACATATGCCCTTGTCAACGTGTAGGTTATCAGGCTGATGGTAAACGAACCCATGAGGGAACTGAAAGGAACGTTCAGCCCGGTCCGGGTGAACAGCACTGGTCCCATAGTGCCGCCTAAGAGCACACCAGCAAAAAGACCAGCGGCCGTGATCAAGCTTTCGCGATGTGTGTCCATACTCATCTTCGGGCAATTTGGGTGCCAGGACCGCCCCTCGCCAGAGCCACGTCACTGGTAGAAGAAGTGCAGCAAGTTCGGTGAAGGGCCAGTCTGCGAGCGCACAATCGCTCCTGGCGAGGGGGAATCGCTATGACCGCGCAGATTAACCACGAAATTGCCGGGGTTGAGGATCTGAAGGAGCTAGCCACCGCGAAAGGGCCTTGCATAACGGCGGTCGTCCCGCTGCCGAATCCATCGGAGACGAAGACGCGCATTAAGAACGCGATTCGTGGGATCCAGAGGCAACTGGCGGAACGCGGCACCAACCCGAGTACCGCGTCCGACTTGGTCACCCCGATTGAAGAGCTTGCCGAGGAGTTGACGGCGAACGGCACATGGGCTTACGCACTTATTTTGTTTCGAGCTACGGGTTTGTTCCAGTATTACCTGCTGCATGGACAATTCCAGGAGGCTCTGACGGTCCAGGAGCGGTTCCAGGTGCGGCCATTGCTCCAGACGCTGGCCCACGAGACGCGCTTTCACCTACTGGCGCTGAGCCAGCGGCACGTGCGTTTGTTAAATTGCACACAGAGCCGGGCGGAACCGGTGCCGCTCGATGCGAGAGTGCCGCAAAGCCTGGAGGCCTGGATGAACAGCCGTCAGCCGGATCACGTTCTGGCCAGCCGTTCCGCCGCCGGCCCGTCCGTCGGAAAAATGAAGGGCGTTGTGAGCGGTACCAGTGCGGACCGCGAACGTGAAGGCGAGTACCTCGCTCACTTCTTCCAGGAGGTCGATAGGGGAGTGATCGCTCATTTGCGCAGCCACAGCGGCCCGCTCGTGCTCGCGGGGGTCGATTACGAACTCGCGATCTATCGCCGGATCAACAGCTACCGTCCCACGCTGGAGAACGCGGTTTCCGGTTCTCCCGACGGCATTCCCGACCGCACGCTGCACGCACGCGCCATGAACATCGTGGGCAGCACTTTTTCCGAGCCGCTGCAAAATGCCATTACAGAGATCCGTGAGCACGCGGGCACGCCGCATTCCTCCACCGACCCGCGGACGATCGTGCAAGCGGCCTTCCAGGGCCGCGTGTCGGATCTCCTGATTGCGGCCAATGCGGGTTTTTGGGGCGCCTGGAACCACCATACCCAGGAAGTCGAAACCCATAATCGGGTGGAAGAATTGCTCAACGCAGCCGCGCTGGAGACGGTGGCGAGCGGCGGGCATGCTTTCGTGCTGAACGAATCGGATATGCCATTGAAGGCCGCGGCGGCAGCCTTCTTCCGCTTTTGATCTTCACTTCTGAGGCGCGCCGCCGGGTGTCTATTACAGGCCGAAGATCGGATTGTCGAGGGTGCTCGTACTGTCAGAGAACGTTTCCTGTTCGACATGGAGAGCCCGCAGAATGCTGAGATACACATTCGACATCCGCGTCTCGCCCTCACCACGCCAATAGAGGCCGTGCTTCAGGCCCATATTGCCGCCGCCGGCGATCAGCGTCGGCAGGTTGTGGGAGTTGTGCGTCGTGCTCGCGCCGCTGCCGAACAGCACGATGGTGTTGTCGAGCACGCTGCCGTTGCGGTCCTGGTAGTCGTTCAGCCGTTCCAGGAAATGCGCGACGCTGCTGGCTCAGGAACAGGTCGTACTTGGCGAACTGCAACTGGCCTTCCTTGTCGGTGGCGTGCGAGAGATTGTGGTGCGTCTTCGATAGTCCCAGCTTGAGCGGGAAGGTGTCGCTGATCCCCATGCCGTCTTCGCGGTTGAGCATGAACGTGATCGACCGGGTGATGTCGGCGTCGAAGGCCAGCGCGATCAGGTCGAACATGTTGCGGTAGTACTCGGCCGGCTCGCCCTCGTTGGTGGCGTCGAGATTCAGATGCGAGTAGTCCTGCTTCTTGAGCGGGATGTCGATCCAACGTTCGGAGGCGATCAGCCGCGACTCCACTTCGTCCAGCGAGGTCAGGTACTGATCCATCCGCTCCCGGTCGGTCTTGCCCAGTTGCTGGTCGAGCGAGCGGGCGCTTTCGGCCACGGCGTCCACCAGCTTGATGCGCCGCTGCAGCTTTTCGTGTTCGGCCTTCAGCGACGAGCGGTCGCCGCGGAACAGGCGGTCGAAGACGCGGCGCGGATTGTTTTCCGCCGGGATCGGCCGGCCGTCCAGGTTGTAGGAGATCGTGCCGGTGCGCGAGAGATAGCCGGTGCCGGCGTCGATCGAGAGCACCAGCGAAGGCTGCCGGCAGTACTGCTTGGTGTGCAGCGCGATGACCTGATCGAGCCCCGCCGAGTTGTAGGTGCCCGGCTTCGGATTCTGCAGCGGCGCGCCGGTGAGCCACATGTCGGAGCAGACATGCGGGTCGGCTTTCGGGCCGTTCGGGATGGTAGAGCCCGCCCATGAAGCTGAGCTTGCTTCCGGAACGGCGCGAGCGGCTCGGTCGACTTGCCGAAGGCGAACTCGCCGTTGCTGCCCGCGGCGGGAAACCAGCTCCACTCGCTGCAAGCCGTGCTCGGCTTTCGGCAGCGACATGCCGTTGGCGGTGTAGAGCGCGCAGAAGCGGCGCGGAATCTGTTCGGTCACTTCCGCGCCCATGGCGTCGAGAACGGGCAGCGCCAGCGCCACTCCTCCGATGCCTTTGAGGAAAGCACGGCGGTCGAGACGAAGTGAGCGGTCATGGTCACTCCGATATCCTTTGAATTCTACTATTTTTCCAGGAACATTTGCTGTTCACTACGTACCGGATCATGTCCTGCATCCGGTAGCCGTCGGGCTTCAGTTTCAAGGCGTCCTGCTTCAGGTACTCAGTTCGTTGTAGGTCAGGGTGCGGCCGGTGGCGTAGGTCGCCAGGTGTTTCAGAAAACTGAACGCCACCTGATCGATGCGATCCTCCGCCGAGATACCGCTTCAGATCGTTCGGCGCCGGAGACTTCGGTCTTGTCGGGCAGCGTGGAATTGGCGTCCACGGGCTGCTGCTTCAGCCGCCCGCCGGCGTCGAACTCCTCGAACGGCCACGCCCCACGGGTCGATCTTGGAGTGGCACTGCCTGCATGCCGGTCTGATTGCGATGCTGCTCCAGGCGCTGCCGCAGCGTGAGGTCTGCGGTGTCCTCCTTGAGCGCCGGCACGTTCGGCGGGGGATCGGCCGGAGGTTCGGCGATGATCTTCCGCGCCAGCCACGCCCCGCGCTTCACCGGGTTCGATTCCCGGCCGTCGGACAGACCCGCCAGATGGCCGCCTGCGTGAGCACGCCGCCCAGACTCCGGGCGGCCGTGCGGAATGGCGACGAACTGGAAGCCGCTCTCGGTCTTGTCGCCCAGGTCGTAGTAGCTGGCGACGGCTTCGTTGGCCACGACGAAATCGGACTGAATCAGATTCCGCACCGGCAGGTTGTTCCGGATCAGGTACTGCAGGAACTCCACCGGCTCCTGCTTCAGTTGGGCGCGCGCGTCGCGGGTGAGCTTGGGATACCGCTTGCGGTCCGGTTCCAGCACCTGGAACTTATCCAGGCTCAGCCACTGCGACGTGAACTCGTGGGCGAACCGCGAGAAGCGCGGATCCGCGATCATCCGGCTGCACTTCGGCATCCAGTTGCGTCCGCAGCGTGCCGCTGGCGGCCAGTTGCAGGGTCTTGCGATCCGGCGGTCCGTTCCACAGGAAGTACGAGAGCTTCGAAGCCAGTTCGTAGCTGTCCAGCGGCTCGGGCGCGGGCGTCTTGCTGCTTCTCCACCAGGAACAGGAACTGCGGCGAGGTCAGCACCACCAGCAGCGCGTCCTTCACGCTCTCCTCGAAAGTGCCGCCCGGCGGCCGGACGATTTCTGGTACACCGCCATCAGCGCGGCTTCTTCCGCGGCGGTGACCGGCCGGCGGTAGGCGCGGGTCGCGAAACTCGCGGACGATCTTTCGCGCATAGGCCGGCAGATCGTTCTTGCGGTCGAAATCGACGAAGATGTTGCGGTGCGCCGGCGGCGGCCACGCTTCGTAATACGGCCCTTCGAATTCCACCGAGCGGATCAGCAGCCGCGGCATGTCGCGGCCGTCGGTGTACTCGCTGCGGACGCCGATCTCGCGCACGCCCGCCAGATAGTTCACGTTGTCCTTCTCCACCTCCGGGCTGGGGAAATTGCGGATGGCCCCTTCGAAGACGTAAGCGCGCGAGCTTCTCGCCGGCCACCGTCTGCGGCGCGCCGACCGGGAGCGAGCGTGCTGCCGCAATCGCGGCGCAGCCCCAGATGCACGCCGAGCCGCGGCGACCGCTTCTCAAACGCCAGGAAACGCTTCGCCAGTTCGCTGCCCGGCGGGGAGCGGCGTGAACACCACGCGATCCAGTTCCGCGGACGCCGGTGTTCTGACGCTGAGCGCGCAGCGGCCCCGCATCGAGCCGGACCGCCAGGAACGCCGGCTGCTGCAACGCGCCGGAGAATTGCCGCTCGCCCAGGGTCAGCGTCACGTCGCGGCTTCGTCTCCGGATTCGGCTGCACGAACTGCTTTCCGGGCTGCACCAGAGCCTGAATTTCGGCTTCGTCCAGCGGCCGGCTGTAGAGCCGGACATCGGCCAGTTCGCCCTGAAACGGGGCTGCTCCGGGAATGTGCCCGAGCTGCAGATCCGCCTTCGGATCGTCGAATTGCGCCGAGCCTGATCGACGCCGCTCGCCACCAGGTAGCCATTCACATAGAGCGGGTCTCGTTCCGGCCGCGCCGCACCACGGCCGCGACATGCTGCCAGGTGTTGGCGCGAATGGCTCCCGGCGCGGGAAGACACGGTCGCGTTCGCTTCTGGTCCCGCGCCCGCTGGTCTCGAAACCGCAGAACTGCCCCTGTTGTCGGACATGTTCCAGATACCAGCCCAGCAAACGGTCGCGGCACCGAGACTGACGATCCCCGCCTTGCGGAGCTGGCCGGGATGAATCCAGGCCGCACCGTGAAATCGCCTTCGCCGACATTCATCGCGTCGTCGGTGGGGATCGCTCGCGCGGGACAATGAACGAGTCGCCGGCGTCCGTCGAGGGACACCGCCTTGCCGAACGGAGAATCGACGAGCTTCGCCTTCCCCTCCAGACGCCCCGCTGCAGCCGTATCTGCCGGCCAGGATCCGGCCAGCCCGGTTCGTAGACGCGACGAATCCGGCGGCGAGCAACTCTTGCTCCGGTCCATGAATGTCCACCTGATAGATACCCGCCTTCGGGATCGTGACGCTGCCCGGAGCTCTTCGTGATCGTTCCAAACGATGCCGTTCGGACGGTCTGCGAGGGTGTGCCCGGATCGAGCAGCAGGCCGTCGTTGTACTTCGCCGCCATGACGGTCACGCGGAAGCGGCCGTCGTCGGGCAATTCGCGCAGCGAGATCTTGAAATTCGCTTTCGGCCCGTAGGTGCCCGTCGGCGCCGAAAATCTCGTCGTTGGGAATCGCCGGCCGCAGCAGCAGTCCCTGCGGCACCGTGCTGTAGGGGTCGCCCTTGGGATAGCCGGGGCTGCCGCGCATATCGGCGAAGACCGCGTGGTAGATGCTGTCGTACTCGCGCCAGCCGCGGACCGTGTCGTTTCCCCGATAGCCTTCGATGAAGCGGTACTTCGTCCGCATGAAGAACGGCTCGAACGCAAATGGCTTGGTGGGCGTCGAGCTGCGTCACCAGGAAGTCCGCGATTCTCCAGCAGCATGACTGTCCGCGCCGAGCACGAGCTTTTCGGGGAGCGGCGCCGGATTGATGCCCGCGCCCAGGTCGACGCGGAAGTTCTGAATCGAAGGCTTCGTTTCGGGATCGACGATGGAGCGGTTCAAGCGCCGCTTCGGCGATCTCAAAATAGGATTCGGTCAGCAGCGGCGACAGTTGCAGCGTGTCCTTGTTGTTCACGAAGCCGTCTTTGGAAACCGCGTCGGGAGGCAGGCCCGCGGTCAGGTCGTCGTCGAGCAGCAGCAATTCGCGGAGCGTGTTCCGATACTGCGCCACGGTCAGGCGCCGGACCAGGCCGTTCTTCGGCGCCGGACGCAAGCGGGCGACTTCCAAAGCGTTTGCCGATCCACTCGACGATGCGCTGGCGCTCGGCCGCCGAAGGCTGCGGCATGCCCTTCGGCGGCATGGTTCCGGCGCGGACCCGGTTCCGGATGGCTTCCCATACTTGAATATGGCGGTCCTCGAGTTTGCGCGTCGAGCTGGTCCACTCGAATGCCCGCCGTGCCTGTGTCCGAGTTGTGGCAAGCAATGCAGTTTTGCTTAAAGAAAGGCTTTACGTATTGTTCGAACGACGCATCGAGCGGCGCTGGGCCGGCGGCTGCCTGGGCCAGCAGGAAACGCGCCGTGACAGCGATTCCCGCGACGGAAACCAAAATCAAAGCCAATACTGATTGCAGCCGAATCCGATATCTGGAGTGCACAGATCGAATATCCAATCACAATACTATACCGCTAAATTACGCTTAGCGGCGGCGTTCGCCATCACAATCCGAAGGATTTCTGCCACACTCCAGGCCTGGGCCATGCAGCCTCCGCTGCGATGCGGCGCGTCACCGTCAAAGACCTCGGGAATCTGCCCCACACCCTCTTCGGCGATGTACCGCCGCAGGTCCGCGAGCCAGCGCGACACCTGTTCGCCGGCCTCCGCCGATCTCCCATTGACCCTAAGATACGCGCTGAGAAACGGTCCGATCAGCCATGGCCAGACCGTTCCCTGATGATAGGCACTGTCCCGGCTGTAAGCGTTTCCCTCGTACCGGCCCCGGTATTGCGGGTCGGAGGGCGCTAGCGTACGCAGGCCATAGGGCGTCAGGAGGTGCTTTTCGACGACCGCCACCACACTCTTCGACTGGTCGGCTGACAACATGCTGTGGAACAGACTGGCAGCGAAGATCTGATTCGGACGAATCGACGCGTCGCACCGGCTGCCGTCCACGACGTCGTACAGGCAGCCCGCGGACTCGTTCCAGAACAGGCGGATAAAACTCTCTCGAGCGCGATCGGCCAGTTCCTTATAGTGCGCGTTGCCCGACAACTCTTCCATCACGCGGAGCGCGTTGTACCAGAGGGCCTGGATCTCCACCGGCTTTCCGATGCGGGGCGTGACCACCCAATCGCCCAACTTGACATCCATCCAGGTGAGTTGGACTCCCGCTTCCCCCGCTTGCAGCAGTCCGTCACTGTCCACACGAATTCCGTAGCGCGTACCGCGTTCGTGCCACGCGATGATATCCGCCAGCACCGGGTATAGCCGGGTGCGAACGAACTCATCGTCGTGCGCGTGCGCGGCGAACAAACGTACCGCTTCGAAGTACCAGAGGGTCGCGTCGACCGTGTTGTATTCCGGCGACTCGCCGGCGTCGGGAAAACGATTGGGCAACATCCCGCGATTTACGGCGGCGGCAAATGCCAGCAGGATTCCACGGGCATCGTCGTACCGTCCCGTGCAGAGCGCCAGACCGGGCAGGGAGATCATCGTGTCGCGGCCCCAATCGCTGAACCAGGGATAGCCGGCGATGATCGTGCTGCCCTGGCCGCGCCGAACGATGAACTGGTCGGCGGCCTGCACCAGCAATTGCACGAACGAATCGGTGCCGGGTGCCGTGACGGCGATGTCTCTCCGCCGTTCGATCTCCGACGTTCGAAGCCGGTCGACATCCTCTACAGTGCGTGGTTCGGTAGAGGCCACCACGGCCGCATGAGGTTCGGCAGTCAGGTCTAGGACCATGACCAGCGGATTGAAGAGGTCCTCCTGGAAATCCAGCCCGCGTTCCTGTTCGATGGTGTATTCGAAGTTGCGATACCAGTCCCCTGACTGCCTTACCTCACCCGGCGTGTGCGCGAGGTGGAGGTCGGGGCAACCAGGATAGGGCGGACACGTGACGCGTCCCGGCGCAATGGCGAGGGAGCCATCGATCGCACGATTCTCATGGGTGGTGGCGTGGTAGTCGCGAAAGGCAAGCAGCGGGCGCAGCTCTAGCATGCAGGCACCCTGCCTGGCGCCTCTCAATTCGAATTGGATCACGGTCGTATTCTCGCCATGAATCATGAACACCGATTTCTCCAGTTCCATGCCGGCGACTTCATAAACGAAGACCGGGAATGGATCCCGGCGGAACTGCTTGAGATAAAGGTATCCCTGGGGATGAATCGTTCCCGGGTAGCGATTGGTGGAGAGGTCGAAGCGCCGGCCATCGATGACGAGCGTCTCTTCCAGTTTCGAGAGCAGTACCATGCGCCCCACCGGAGGTTTCGTCGCCGCGATCAGGAGGCCGTGATAACGGCGGGTGTTCATGCCGGGAAGGGTCGAGGAGGCGAAGCCGCCGATGCCATTGGTCTCCAGCCACTCGCGCCGCGACGCGATGTCAAGATTTCTGCAGACGGACTCATCAAATTGAATCATGCCGGCAGGTCGGGGCCTCACTGAGGCGCGCGAATCCCCCGCCCCGGCGTCGCGCCGGTCAGGCTGCCATTCCGGACCACGAACGTGCCGCCAACCAGTACGTCCCGGATGCCCTCGGACGGCACTTTGCCGCGTTCAAATGTAGACCGGTCGCGGACAGTGTCCGGGTCGAAGATCGTCAAGTCGGCATCGGCGCCGACCTGGACCCTCCCTTTCTTCTTCATCGCCGGAACCCGCGCCTCTAGCCGCTGGGCCGGCGCGAGCGTCATCTTGCGGAGCGCCTCCGCGATGGTCATCAGCTTTTTCTCGCGGACGTATACGCCAAGGATGCGTGAAAACGTTCCGGCGCTCCGCGGATGACTGGTGCCGGTCTCAAACCCGAATCCATCGCTCGCGATCATCGGCAGCGGGTCGTGGACGCTGTACTCGATCATGTCCTCGGTGTTGGTAAAGGTGATGACGTTTCCGCCCTGCTTGCGATACTTCAGGAAGCTTTCGCGCGTCAGGCGTTCGCCGGTAGCCATCCACTGCAGGCTCTGGTAGGCGGATGCCGGACGATCCATCCAATCGTCGAAACTGGCCGATTCGATGCGCGTGCAGCCGGCAATGTACGGGTACATTTCGGTAGTGACATCGAGGCCGCGGGCGCGCGCCTCACGCAAAATTTGCAGCATCTGCGGCGCTCGATTGCGCGAGCTGGAGTTGATGTGGACCACCTGCAGCGGCGCGCCCGTGACAGCCGCCGCCGAGATTACCTCCTCGAGTCCGGCCTCAGGCTCCGAAGTCGTCCCAGTCGATCCGCCCCGAAGATGTACGTGACATGACGCGCGATACTTTGCCGCCAAACGGAACATCTCGAGGATCTCCCAACGGCTCGCGGCCGGCGTATAGACCATCCCAAAGCCTGCGGCCACGGCGCCCTGCCGGAAGCCCAGTTCCATCAAGCGCTTCATCTCTTCAATCTGTTCGGGCGTGGACGGTTGGTGTGCGCCGGCGCCGGAGGGCAGAAAATCACCGGGGTCCTTCATCACTTTCATACGAACCTGTATGTGGCCGATCGAGACACCGTGGTTGATCGCCGATTTTCCCTCGCGCGCCGCATACCACGCCGCCACATCAGCCGTCCCGACTTCGAGTTCGAAGCTGCTGGTGACGCCATCGCGCGCCTGGAAAGTATAGGCCTCAAAGTCCTGCCCGTGCTCGTGCAAATCGATGAACCCCGGCGCCACCACCAGGCCGCGTGCATCGATCACAGTGCGGCCCTCGATCGCAGAGGGGGAAATCGCTCCGATGCTTCCGCCGCGGATGCCCACCCAGCGCACAGCGTCCAGCCCGGTCTGCGGATCGACCACTCTCCCGTTTCCGATGACGACATCCCACGTCTGGGCGGAGAGTGTTCCAGCCAGCAACAGCAGTAAGAGGAACATAGGGCGATTGTACCTACAGAGCGAGAGCTGGGGTGAGTTCGAAAGGCTTTCGGAGCGCGAGTGCGAGGCAAATTGTGAGACAATGCTGACCATCATGGCCACAAGTTCCAGGAGAGAGTTCTTCAGGAAAGCAGCAGCGAGCAGCGCGGTCACCGGGTTGGTGTCCGCGGGCGTGCGAGTGCTGGGTGCGGCGCCGCTCGGAATGCCGATCGGTTGCCAGACATATCCGGTCCGGGCGCAGATCGGGCAGGACTTTCCCGGAACCATCAAGCAGCTGGCCGATGCCGGATTTCAGAGTATCGAACTCTGCTCACCGGTGGGTTATGCCAGTTCCGGTTTCGGCGTTCTCGCCAAATACAAGGGCTCCGAACTCCGCAAGATTCTGGGCGATCTCGGGGTCAAATGCGAAAGTTCGCATTTCGACATGAAGGAACTCCGGGAGAATCTTGCCGGCAGAATCGAGTGGGCGAAAGATGCCGGATTGACACAAATGCTGGTGCCCAGCCTGGGAGGGCCGCGAAATCCGACCATGGACGACGTGAAGCGCGCGGCCGACGAGTACAACAAGATGGGCGAGCAGTCGGCGAAGGCCGGTATACAGCAGGGCCTGCACAATGAAGGCTTCGAACTTTCCACGGTGGACGGAAAGCGTACCTACGACCTCCTGCTGGAACTGCTCGATCCAAAGCTGGTCAAGTTTCAGTTCCAGGTTTCGACGATCAGCCGCGGCTATGATGCGGCGGAGTACTTCACGAAGTACCCGGGACGCTTCGTATCGATGCACGTGCAGGATTGGTCGGCGGAAACCAAAAAGACGATGGCTGTGGGACAGGGGACGCTGGACTGGGTGAAGATCTTCACCGCAGCGAAAACGGGCGGCATCCGCAATTACTTTGTGGAGATGAACCTGGATTTAATGCAGGCCAGCGTACCCTATCTTCGCAAGCTAAAAGTCTGAAGCGTTTTCCATCCTAACGGCACTCAGCACGGAAACGGCGCTCCTTTTCTTGGGGTGAAGCCGGAGCCATCCCATCCATCCGCTACGCCGTAGACCGAAGATAGCGCACGACTTCTTCCGTTCCACTCACGCGTTGTCACCCCAAAAAAAACACCGCACCTCGCATTCGAGATGTCTGCTGAGGTGTGGGGTGGAGTTAGGCAAGTTGAGGTTGGGACGCTGTGAGCAGACGCTCTACGTCGACTGTTCTATGTGACGAACAAGCTTGAGTGGCGGTTGCACTTGAGAAAGCGGTAGCTATGTGCGAATACGCAATTCCGTTGCCCCGGTCCGCGAGCGGTGCCGGCACCAGGCTGGTGCGCCAGGCCACATCCGGAGATCTTCCCGGAATCGTCAACATTCACCGGAAGGCCTTCAGCCAGTTCTTCCTCACGAAACTGGGCAGCGATTTCCTGAGCAGCTACTACGATCTGGTGCTGCACTACCGCGCGGGAATCATGCTGGTCAGCGAAGGTTCGGACGGTTTGGAAGGTCTGGTATGCGGCTTTGTGGATCCCGCGGAATTCTATCGGTTGATGTGGCGCTCGAGAAGGGCCTTTGTGGTGCCGGTGCTTTCGGCATTGCTGCGTCATCCTTCACTTGCCGCCAAGGTGCTGGACGGCGTGCACCGGATTCAAACGCGGGAGTCGGAATGGCCCGCCCGGTCCTGTGAACTTTCTTCGATCGCCGTGGCGCCAGAGGCAGGGGGCAACGGCCTGGGCAAAGCGCTGATGCACGCATTCCTGGCGCGGGCCCGTGCGATGGATGCTCACTGCGTCTATCTGACTACGGACGCGGATGGCAACGATGCGGCCAACGCGTTCTACCGCGACGTGGGATTTCAGCATACGCGGCGGTTCCTGCAGCGCAAGGAACGCTGGATGAACGAGTACGTCATCCAGGGCGCGGACGGGGGCCAGCAGTGAGGGGCGGGCGGCTGACGCAGGGCTTCTACCGGCTGTTCGACATGACGTGTGCGGCCGGGGGACTGCTATTACTGATCCCGGTGTTGGCCGCGTTGAGCGCGGCGGTCCTGCTGGACGACGGCGGGCCGGTCTTCTTTAGCCAGAGGCGCGTGGGAAAAGGCGGAAAGGAATTCCGTATCTGGAAATTTCGCACGATGCGCGCCGGCAGCTGCGGAAGTAAAGTAACCGCGGCGGGTGACCGGCGCGTTACGCGGGTGGGCCGCGTGCTGCGGCGATGCAAGCTGGACGAACTGCCGCAACTCTTCAATGTGCTGATGGGCGACATGAGCCTGGTGGGACCGCGGCCGGAAGTGCCAGAGTACGTGCAGTTGGGCGAGCCCATCTGGCAGGCGGTGCTGCAGGTACGGCCCGGCGTTACGGACCTGGCCACCCTGTTGTTTCGGGACGAGGAGAAGTTACTTGGCGCGTCGGGCGATCCCCACACCTTTTATCGCGAGACTGTCCTGCCGGAGAAACTGGTGCTGAATCTCGGGTACCTGCGTTTCAAATCTTTCCGGCGCGACCTGATGTTGATCCTGCTGACTATTCGTTACAGCTTGTTCCCGGATCGCTTCGATCCGGATCTGATCAAGAGAACCCTGGGTACCGGAGTCTGAACATGAGCGACGGCTTCATCGGCTTTCATCGCCCCTCCATTGGGGAAGAAGAGATTCAAGAGGTGGTGGAGACGCTACGGTCCGGGTGGTTGACCACCGGACCTCGCGCGGCACGTTTCGAAAAAGAGTTTGGCGAGTATACGGGTGCACCTCACTCTGTGGCGGTGAATTCGGCGACGGCCGGTCTGCACCTGGCGCTGGCGGGCCTCAAGATCGGCCCGGGCGACGAAGTGATCACCACGCCGATGACTTTCTGCGCCACCGTGCAGGCCATCCTCCACGTGGGGGCGATGCCCGTACTGGCCGACATCGGCAAGGATGGCAATATCGACCCCGCGGAAATCCGCAAACGCATCACAAGCCGTACGCGAGCGATCCTGCCGGTACACCTTGCGGGACTACCCTGCGACATGAACGCAATCTGGGGGCTGGCGCGCGAGCATGGACTGCACGTGATCGAAGACGCGGCGCACGCCGCCGGTGCCTGCTATGCAGGCCGGCAGATCGGCGCCGGACCGTCCGCTACCGCCGGAGCCAGCGATGCCGTGGCGTTCAGCTTTTATGCCACCAAGAACCTGACCACCGGCGAAGGCGGCATGATCACCACGCACCACCCCGACCTTGCGGGCAAGATGCGGATGCTCGCGCTGCATGGCGTCAGCCACGACGCGTGGGATCGTTACACCGATCGCGGAGACTGGCACTATGACGTGCTGGCGCACGGTTTCAAGTACAACCTGAGCGACCTTCAGGCCGCCCTCGGAATCCACCAGCTCCGTAAGCTGGACTATTTTATCGAGCGGCGTGCCTTATACGCTGCCGTGTACCGCCGTGCATTCGCGGACCTGGAAGAGGTGGAGCTGCCGCCCGACAATCCGCGCTGCCGCCATGCCTGGCACCTATACATTCTGCGCCTGAATCTGCACACGCTCGAGATCGACCGCGCGGAATTCATCCGCCGGCTGCAGCAAAAGGGCATCGGCGCGAGCGTTCACTTCATTCCGATTCCGCTGTTGAGTTACTTTTCGCATCTGCCGCTGGCGCAGTACGCCTGCCCGCGCGCGCTCGAGCTGTATCCGCGGATCGTCTCGCTTCCGTTGTATCCGGCGATGAGCGCCGAACAGGTCCACTATGTGGCACAGAGCGTCCGCGAGATATTGCAAAACGCCAGACGAGCGAAACTGCTGGCGCCGGGCACACCGCCGGTGACCCTGCCGGTGTATACCCCGGAATTGGTCAACACCTAGGAGAAGTGCATATGAAACCCAATCGGAACATCGATGTCTGGTTCGAGCGTGCGTGTCACCTGACAGCGGTCGCTCTATCGGTGACCGCGGCATTCCTGTTGCGCTTCGACTTTTCGCTATCGGCCGATGTCATCCCCATTCTTAAAGAGGCGCTGCTGATCGCGATTCTCGTGAAGCTTCCGGTCTTTGAGTGGTCCGGTTTCTACCGCAGCCTGCGCCGCTTCGTCAGCATCCCCGACCTGTACCTGGTCTTTCTCGGAAACCTCGCAGGCTCGGTGCTCTTCGCGGCACTCTCCATGTTCTGGATCGGACCGGCGATGCCGCGATCGGTGCTGATCATCGACGCCATCCTGTGCTTCGTGGCAACCGCGCTGGTGCGCTTCTCGGTGCGCATCCGCAATGCCACTTTCCGCGAACACTCCACGGAAGAACGCACCGGCATCCTCATCTACGGCGCCGGCAGCGCGGGCGCCGAACTGGTCCGCGAAATCCACGCCAACCGCTTCAGCCGTTACGAGGTCAACGGCTTCCTGGACGACGATCCGCTCAAGCAAGGCGCGCGGATCATGGGCATTCCGGTGCTCGGTTCGGGACGCGAGGCAGTCTCCATCGTGCGCCGCCTGAACCGCCGCAAGTCCGCGGTCGGCGAAATCGTCATCGCCATGCCGTCGGCCACCGGGGCGCAGATGCGCGAGTCGCTGGCCAACTGCCGCGCCGCGCGCATCCCGTGCAAGACCGTTCCCGGCATCGATGAGTTACTCAGCGGCAGAGTGCTCTACACGCAGGTGCGCAATCCTGCCGTGCAGGATCTGCTCGGCCGCCAGCAGG
Organism: uncultured Solibacteraceae bacterium; assembly: GCA_963792055.1. GTDB lineage: Bacteria > Acidobacteriota > Terriglobia > Bryobacterales > Bryobacteraceae > Solibacter. The sequence goes on from CAWBUV010000007.1 coordinate 312,394, forward strand.
TACGCCTGGACGAGGCCCAGGTGCAGGCCTCCATCGCCGGGCGTTCGGTGATGGTCACCGGCGCGGCCGGCTCCATCGGCTCGGAGATCTGCCGGCAGGTGGCGCGCTTCCAGCCGGCCCGCCTGATCGCTTTCGACCAGGCCGAAAGCGACCTCTTCCGCATCCAAAACGAGATCCGCGATAAGTACCCGGAACTGGAGCTGGTGACCGCGCTAGGCAACATCCGCGAGTCCGACCGGCTCTCCGAAGTCATGATGCGCAACGGCGTAGAGTCTATCTTCCACGCGGCGGCCTACAAGCACGTCCCCATGATGGAGTCGCATGTGCTGGAGGCGGTGAGCAATAACGTTCTGGGCACCTGGAATCTGGTGCGGGCGGCCCGCGGCAACAACGTGCGCAGCCTGCTGATGATCTCCTCCGATAAAGCCGTGAACCCGATCTGCGTGATGGGCGCCACCAAACGGGTCTGCGAGCGCATCGTCTCCGCACGCTGCCCCGGTAACGCGCAGACCCGCTGCGTCTCTGTCCGCTTCGGCAACGTGCTGGGCAGCAACGGCAGCGTGGTCCCAATGTTCCAGGAACAGATTGCCGCCGGCGGTCCGATCAAGGTGACCCACCCTGAGGCGCGCCGCTTCTTCATGACCATTTCCGAAGCCGTGTCGCTGGTGGTGCAGGCATCTACGCGCAGCCAGGGCTCGGAGATTTTCGTGCTGGACATGGGCGAGCCCATTCGCATCGTGGACCTGGCGGAGAACATGATCCGCCTGGCCGGCAAGGTTCCCTACGAGGAAATCGATATACAGTTTACCGGTCTGCGGCCGGGCGAAAAACTGATCGAGGAAATCCGCGGTAAGAGCGAGGGACTGATCGCCACCTCCAGCGAAAAGATGCACGTGATTCGCGAACAGCCGCTGGTCTGGGACCGGGTGGATGGCTGGATTGGCGAACTGAAGCGCCTGATCGCGGCGCGCCGCGAGGCGGAAATCATCGCCCACCTGCAAAGTATGGTGCCGGAGTACAGCCCAGCGATGCGAGGCGGAGGGCAGTTGCTAGAACTGGTGCCGGCCAGCCAGCCGGACCAGTTACGTTCGGCATCGTGAAGGAGTGGATTGGATTGCTATGCAGCCTGGCGCCTTACTCGAAGCAAATCGCACCACCGGGGACTCCGCGCGCGCCGAGTCTCCGGGCAGTGTTCTGGCGCGCTTCCTGGAATTGCGGGGTCGCCGCATCGTCAAGGCCTGCGGCGCGCTCTGGTACACCGTGCCCGGTCGCTTTCTGATGAGCCTGCCCTACCAGAAGATGCTCGATCCCGACCCCGCCGAATTGCGCAGCATGATCCGCGACGCCGGCGCCTGCGGCGCACGCTTTCCCTCCCAACGCTGGAGCGGATTGGAGAGCGGCCTCTACCTGCTGCGCCGCCGCGATTACACGCTCGCTTCTCTCCACGCCAAACATCGTCCCCGCGTGCGCCACGCCATGCCCCATTTCGAAGTGAGACTGGCGGAGAAGTCCCAACTGCTGGAGCAGGGCTGCACGCTCAACCTGAGCACCATGGCGCGCCAGAACCGCTACGACGCCGAGTTCGGCGAACGCCGGCGCTGGGAGCGCTTCGTGGAAGCCGCCTTCGACTGTCCCGGAGTCTCCTTTCCGGCGGTGTTTTCCGGCCCGCGCCTGGCCGCCTATATGGTGACCTGCCGCGAACAGAAATGGCTGCACATCCTGCATCAGATGTCGCGTCAGGAGGACCTGCCCAACTTCCCCAATCACCTGCTCACTTACACCGTGAGCGCGCAGGCCTCCGCCGATCCCTCACTCGAAGCCGTCTGCTACGGCTATGTGCCGCTGTTCGCCGCCGACGGCCTGCATGAATACAAGCTGCGCTTCGGCTACGAAATGACGCCGCACTGCTCCGCCATCCAACTGCATCCCATGCTCCAGGCGGTGCTGGACCGCCCGGTGGCGCGCGCCGCGGTGCGTATGGCCCGGCGCTGGCGGCGCGAGGATCAGAATCTGGAGACCATCGAAACGGTCCTCGAAGGAGCCCGCTCTTCGGGGCGCGGATAATCCCATGTCGATCTCCCGCTGGCACTCCATTCCCCGCTTCGCCCTCCCCTATACGGCCGGAGATTTCATGGCCGCCCTGGAGGCCATCGTCGAAGGCCCTCCGCTGCCGGAGACATTCGCCCTGCTCGGCGACAGTCCCAAGTTCTGGACGCGCAGCGGCCGGCAGGCCCTGCGCCTGCTGCTCGGGGCGCTCGAACTGCCGCCGGCGTCGGGCGTGGCACTGCCCTTGTTTACCGATCCTTCGCTGGTGCGCGCCATCGTTGCCGCCGGCCACCGTCCCGTCTTCATCGATGTCGACCCGCGTTTCCTCACCATGGATCCGCACTCCCTGCGGAGGGCAAATGGAAGCTATTCCGCGGTAGTCGCCGTGCATCTGTTCGGGCAACTGGCGGACATGCCTGCGATCCTGGAAGTGGCCGGGGACGCGCCCGTGATCGAAGACACGGCGCACGCACCGCTGAGCCGCCTGCAAGGGCGCATGGCGGGCACGCTTTGGCGTGGCCTGCTTCTACAGCTTCGCCTCCACCAAGTACTGGCCGGCGGGCGGCGGAGGGCTGGCCATGGTGCACCGCCCAGACCTGGCGCGCAAACTGGGCGATACGATTCGTTCGCTGTCGCCGCCCTCGCGCATGCGGGAACTGCGCGGCCTCCTGCTGCAGGCCGCCAAGTCCGTCGTCTTCCATCGCCGCCTGTACGGACTCTTCGGCAGGCCGATGCGCCGCTGGGCGGAACAATGGGCGCTGCTGGAGCCCTGCCTGGACCTGAAGGCAATACCGCGCTCCTGCGCCGCGGTGGCCTGCCGCCAGGCGCTGCGCTTCCCGCCGAGAGTGGAGCTCCAGCGCGCCAACAGTTTGCGCCTGCTGGCACAGCTCGGCGATGTGGAGAACGTCGTGTTGCCCCACGAGCGGCCGGGCGCGCAATACAACTATCATCTGTTTCCGGTACTGCTGCGCAATCGCGCCGAGCGCACCGCCATGATGGACGCGATGTGGGCGAAGTTCATCGACACGTCCATGATTTACAGCGGCGTGGTGCAGGAGTGCCGGCGCTTGGGCTATCTGGGCGGCTGTCCGGTGGCCGAATCGGTGGCCGAACGCCTGATCACGCTGCCTAACTACGCGGCCCTCACGGATCGCGACATCGATCGTGTGGCCGAAGTCTTCCTTTCTACTTTGCAAATCTGCCGTGACGCACAGCCCTCGGAGGCCCGCTTGCGTCCCGAGTTGACGGGTCAAACATCATGAAGATCTACTCATGCCATTCGAACCTGACGATGCCCGCCAACAATTTGAAAGCGGCGTGGTCGTTCTATCTCTCGACACGGAACAGATCTGGGGCTATTCGGATCAAATGGACGAGACCCAGTTTCGCCGGCGCTACCCGAACGCGCTGGAAGCACAACAGAAGGTACTGGATATGCCTTTCTCGCGCCGGCGTCAGCGCCACCTGGTTTCTTGTAGGAGGCATGGCGCTGCGCGGCAGCGACGGTGTGCGTGACCGCCGCATGGCCGGACTGCCGGTGGAATGGACGGGGAGAATCCCCGCCGGTACCGAGGCGACGGCGCCGTTGTGGTATCGCCCCTCGTTTGTCGAGCGACTGCGCCTGGCGCGCCCCTTCCAGGAGATCGGCCTGCACGGCGGGCTGACGCATCTCATCTGGACGGATGCGCGCGCCACACGGGAGATGGTGAGGTGGGAACTGGCCGAGGGCGTCAAAGCGTTGCAACAGGCACACGGTGCGGCCACTCTCGTTTTCATTCGGACGCGAACAGGAGGCTTACCACGACCTGTTGCCAGCCCACGGCATCGCACTGCTATCGCGGCCGCACGGTGACGTGGGACTTCCAGCTCGGACCCACTTTCCGCGGAGCGATGGCGCGGCTGCTGGATGAAGTGCGCCGCGCGACTCCTCCTCCGGTATGGCCGGTGGAGACGCTGCCCGGACTTTGGAACATTCCTTCTTCGGCCTTCCTCTACCCGATCGGAGGGTCGCGCACACGGGTGGTTGGATTGCAGTCCCGCATCGAACGTTTCTCACGCGGACTGGAAGCGGCCGCACGCCTGCGAGGCATCTTTCACTTCTGCCTGCATCCCGAAAATCTGACCGAATCCCCGCAGGGATTTGCCCTCTTCGAAGACATTCTGGAGCTGACTGATTCGAGCCCGCGATCGCGGCGATATCGAGATTCTGACGATGAGCGAGATCGCCGCCCGTATGGAGCGAGGGCGCGAAAGCGAAGTGAAGGACCATCGGCCTGCGCTTACACCCGAAAGGACACCTCTATGACACACCGACAACAGCATTCACACTCATGACTATTTGAAGCTCATCGGCGTTCCGGAACTGCCCCCGCTGATCAGCCCTTTCGATCCGGGTTACGATCCGGCGACGCTGGAGAGCCACCTGGAGCAGAGCTCGCACCTGATGGCGATTCTGAAAGTGTCCATGGCCTGCTGGATGGTGGCCAAAGAAGACGCGACGCGCCGCAAGGTGGCTGCAGCGGTGAAGCATCGCGTGCCCACGGTGACCGGCGGAGGCCCGTTCGAAATCGCCGTGGCGCAGGGCTGCCTGCCGGCCTACCTGGATCTGTGCGCGGACATCGGCTTCACGCGGATCGAAGCCGGCGAGGGCTTCACCGATATGAACATGAGCGCGCGCGAGGTGCTCGCGATGGCCGAGCGCAGGGGTCTCGAAGTGCAATTCGAACTCGGCAAGAAACACGGCGGGGCATTCAACGCGGACACCACGGGAGAGCTGATCGCGCAAGGCAACCGCTGGTTGGAAGCAGGAGCATGCGAACTGGTGGTGGAAGCGCGAGAAAGCGCCAAGGGTGTCGGATTGTTTGACGAAGGCGGAAACTTCAGCGGCGCGCTGGCCGATCGCTTCGCCAATGAGTTCGGGCTGGATATGGTGACGTTCGAAGCGCCCAACAAGCCCAGCCAGTTTGCCCTGCTCGATCACTTCGGACCGCAGGTACGGCTCTGCAATGTCCGGTTGGAAGAAGTGCTGCGCGTGGAGATCTATCGCCGCGGTCTGCACTCCGACGCGTTTTGCCGCGAGAACCTTCGCCCGCAACTGGTGGCGCCGCTAGAGCGGGCATCGTAGGCGGCGGGCGAACTACTCAAACTTCAAATAAGGACGCTGAAACTATGCGCAAAGCGGGCGTGAGTGAAGAAGTGTCTGCGACCCCGGTCGTGGTTCTCCGTTCCGGCCACCATGGGGGCCTCGGCATCGTACGCAGCCTGGGCCGTCTTGGCGTACCGGTCTACTGCGTCGACGGCGCCCGATGGGAACCGGCGTACAGTTCCCGCTATTGCCGCGGCCGCTGGATTCTGAATTGCGAGGGGGGGCCGGCAAAGGAATCGATCGCCCGCCTTCTGGAAATTGCACACAAGGTGGGCGGCCGGTCCGGTGCTGGTGCCTACTACCGATGACGGCGCGATCTGGGTGGCCGATCATGCGGCAGCGCTGCAAGAAGGTTTCCGCTTCCCGGTCCAGGATGCCTCGCTGGTTCGTCTATTGTGCGACAAGAGCCGCATGCAGGAACTCGCCCGGCAGAGCGGCTTGCCCACTGCGCAGACGATCGTCCCGCGGTCGAAACAGGACGTGGAGCGCTTCCTGGAGACGGCGATCTTTCCGGTTGTAGTCAAGGCTACTGACGCCGACCGCTTGCGCCGCCGCGCGGGCGGCACGAAATTCATCCTGCACTCGCCGCTGGAACTTCTGGCGTTGTATGCCAGAGCGGAAGATCCGGAGTCGCCCAACCTGATGATCCAGGAGTTCATCCCCGGCGAAGACTGGATGTTCGACGGCTATTTCGATGGCGGTTCGCACTGCCTGCTAGGCGTTACCGGCAAGAAGATCCGGCGCTTTCCCGTGAACACCGGCGTGACCAGCCTGGGAATCTGCTTACCGAACCACACGGTGGCAAAGGCCACCATCGAATTCATGCGGGCTATCGGTTATCGGGGAATTCTCGATATCGGATACCGCTATGATCGGCGAGACGGCCAGTACAAGGTACTGGACGTTAACCCACGCATCGGCTGCACGTTCCGCCTTTTCGCTGCCACCAATGGAATGGATGTGGCGCGCGCACTGTATCTGGATATGACCGGCCAGTCGGTCGCTCCCTCGCAGGCTGCCGAAGGGCGCAAATGGATCGTGGAAGACTTCGATTTGTTCTCGGCTCTAGGCTCGCGGCGCGAGGGCACCCTGAAGCTGAAAGACTGGGTAAACTCCATGCGCGGTGTAGAAGAGGCGGCGTGCTTTGCGATGGACGATCCGCTGCCCTTCCTGCTGATGGGCGTGGCGGACTGGTGCGAGTGGTACCGCTGGATTCGCTGCCGGATGGCCATACGGCCAGCCCGCTCCGCGGGAAGCCCTGGTGCCCTGCCCCACGACTTCCGAGAAGTAGCTCTCGGGTGGCACAGGGTTCCGGCGGTAATTTCGGCTATACTCGTCTCAAATCGACATGACGCCGAAAAACGCAATGGCAACCGACTACGACTCGGTGGAATTACGTGGAGGAAGACTCCACAAGATTCGCCGCGCGGAGGCTCGAACGCTCGGTGCGGAAGACCGGATGGCTCCGGTCGCCAAATGTTACTGCCGCTCGCACGATGTGCTCACGGCGGCTGAGGCGGAACTGCAGAGACGGCCGACCCTGGTCTTCCCGGCAGAGTATTTCAACGAACTGGAGAACCTGATTGGACGGGATCTCGAAGGCCGGATCTATGCCGACAGCCAGGGACGCCGGGTGAGGTTCTTCCTGAACTTGAGCGAACATGCCGGGTTCCAGTTGGATGAAGGCGACCGCAGCCTGCGCAGTCCGTGGTACGACGACAGCGTTCTGAAAGAGTAGCCGTGTACAGGCCGGACGCCACACGCTAGAATCTGCGGTGATGATTCGGATTACCGGTTCGATTATTCTGTTTATGGCATTGGCGGGTGTGGCGGTCGCCCAGCCCGAGGTCATGGCGTGGGGCAATCTGACAGGCCTGCGCGTCGACGGCCATCTGCTCCAACTCAGTACCAGCCTGTGTGTCGCCCAGCCGGAACTGGCTGGAATCAGTTGCACGGGCCGCGAGAAGCAGCAGAACAGCTATTCCCGCAACGGCAAGGTGGAAACCGTGACTGTGCAGATGCGCGCTCCGCGGGAGTTCCGCGAGCCCACCGGCAATGGCTGGACGATAGCCGCTAAGGAAATCGTCGAGGACACCGGCCCCGGCACTGCCAAAGTCACTGTTGAATTCACCTCCCCCGAAGATGCTAACGTAGGCGGCGCATTCCTGGGCATCGAACTCCCTGCCCCGGTCTTCTCTGGCGGTTCAGTGCAACTCATCGAGGCCGATCCGCCCACTGCGGCAGCAACTTCGCTAGCCGCCGGTCCCGCCGACCAGAATGAGTATCTGCGCGCCACAGCCCGTGGGGCGCGCTTCGTCTCCCGCACGCGTCAAATCGAGGTGACGTTCGACGAACCGACACAGGTCATCGTCCGTGATGACCGGCGTAAGGGCAGTTATCACCTGCAGGTCCTCCTCGCCGTGATCACAGGCAAAACAGCCGCCGGCCAGACCGGTCAGGAAGACTTTCTCTTTCAAGGTCGCCGGAGAGATCGACCGAAACCCCGTTGAAATCACGTTGGATGCGACCCATCCGGGACAGATGTTCGATGGCCTCGGCGGCAACTTCCGCCTGCAGAATGCTCGCACCGATCCACAAGTGATCGACTATTCCCTGGAACACCTGCGCGTCGCCTGGGGCCGCGTCGAAATGCCCTGGAGCATGTGGCAGCCCGACGAAGCGCTGGACCCGTTAGCCGCCGCACGAGCCGGTAACCTGAATCCGCGAGTGCGGCAGGCCATGGAAATGGCCCGCAGGCTGGCACAAAAAGGAATACCTGTCATCGTCAGCGCCTGGAAGGCGCCCGCATGGGCGATACTCGGCGGCGGGCGCGGCGCGCCGGTACAAGCGCAGCAATCCGCCGCCCGCGGCAATCCCTTGGACCCCGAGAAAATGACCCGCATTAAGGAATCCATCGCCGGCTACCTGCTTTTTCTGAAGGAGCAATACGGCGTGGAAGCCGCGATGTTCTCGTTCAACGAATCAGACCTGGGCATCGACGTCCGTCAGACGCCGCGCGAGCACGCCGAATTGATCAAGACCCTGGGTCCTTACTTCGCTGCCAGGGGTCTCGCCACCAGGCTCGCGCTCGGTGATACTTCCGACGCCAACCCCATCGATTTCATCAGGCCGGCGATGCACGACGCCGAGGCGGTTAAGTATATCGGCGCCGTCGATTTCCATTCCTGGCGTGGTTGTACGGATGAGATCCTCGCTCAGTGGCGCGACGCCGCCCGGGAATTGAACGTTCCTCTGGTGGTCGCCGAAGGCAGCACCGACGCCGCGGCATATCGCTATCCGCAAATTCTCAACGAGCAGTCGTTCGCCCTCTACGAGATCAATCTCTACCTGCGGATCCTCGCTATCGCACAACCGAAATCGATCCTGCAATGGCAGCTCACCGCCGACTATTCTCCGCTCGCCGGCGGCGGCATTTTCAATGACAATGGCCCGCTGCGTCCGACGCGCCGCTTCTGGAATCTCAAGCAACTGGCTTCGACGCCGCCGCGCTCCTTCTCACTGCCGGTGGCCTGTAATCAGCAGGCCAACGTCACATGCGCGGCGTTCGGCGATATCGCGAACGGCATCTACACGGTGCACATGGTGAATCATGGCGCCACTCGCACGGCGAGCCTCACGGGACTTCCCCCGAATGTCAAGCAGTTGCGTGTCTGGGTCACGGACGCGGAGCGGGGCATGCAGGAGACCGATCGCATCGCCGTGATCGGGCAAAAGGCGCAATTCCCGCTGGCGGCCACCAGCTACACCACGGTGATCGGCGCCATCGAATAGTTGGCGGTCCGCGGAAATGGCGTTCCCGGTGTGGAGGCAGTTACAATCTCAGGCATGGCTGAGAAACTGACGAACCAGGTGGTACTTGTAATAGGCGCCTCCAGCGGCATCGGGCGCGAGACGGCGATTCGATTCGCCCGGGAAGGCGCGCGGGTGATGGCCGCGGCGCGACGCAAGGACCGCCTGCGTACGTTGCAGCAGGAACTGGCGGCGGAAAATGCCGCGATCGAGATCGCCGTGGCGGATGCCTCCAGCGTGGAGGACATGGAAGGCCTCGTCAAGCACACCCGCGAACGGCTGGGCGAAATCGACATCCTGGTATACAACTCGGGGACCAATGTGAAAGATCGCGCGCTGACGAAGCTGACGCCGGCGACCTGGGACAAGATGGTTTCGGTGAACATGAACGGCGCGTTCTACGCGACACAGGCGGCGCTGCCCGGCATGCGGCAACGCGGCAGTGGACACCTGATCTACGTGGCATCGATCTCGGCCGTGGTGCCGGACGTATCGGGCGCTGCATACCAGGCGTCCAAGCGCGGACTGCTGGGGATGGCGCACGCCGTACGAGTGGAGGAGAAGGAGAACGGAATCCGCACGTGCGTGGTCTGCCCCGGACTGGTGGATACGGAGATTCTGGAGAACCGTCCGGTGAAACCGTCGGCGGAGACGCTGGCGAAAGCGCTGCAGCCGGGGGACGTGGCGGAAGTCATTTTGTCCGTGGCGAAACTACCGGCGCGCGTGGTGGTCCCGGAACTCCAGGTGATGCCCACGTATCTGTGAGATTCGCGGCGATGCTGCCGGCAAATTTCCTGCGAACTTTAGCGCCGCAACGGCGTATTCAATGTTGTGACCCTCATAGTTGAGACCCGGCAGGTAGTGCGGCGGCTGCTGCGCTCACCAATGTTCGCCCTGGTAACGCTGCTCACGATTGGAATCGGCGTGGGAGCGAATAGCGCAGTCTTCAGCGTGGTGAGCGGCGTGCTGTTGAAGCCGCTGCCTTACCCCGAACCCGGCGCACTGATTGGCGTCTGGCAAACCGCGCCACGCCTCAACATCAAAGACCTGGAGGCATCGCCTTCCGACTACTTCACGTTTCGCGAGGAAAACCGGACCTTCCAGGATTTCGGCCTTTGGGACGGCGGCAGTGTCGCGGTGACCGGGCGTGCCGCGCCGGAACAGGTCCGATGCCTGTTCGTCACGGAAGGGACGCTGAACGCCCTCGGGGTGGCCCCGGCGCTGGGCCGCTGGTTTACGGTGGCGGACGACTCCCCTGATGCGCCGGACACAGCGATGCTCACCTACGGCTACTGGCAGCGCAAGTTCGGAGGCGATGCGGGGGCGGTGGGCAGGCAATTGATGATAGACGGGAAACTCAGGGGAATTGTAGGCATAATGCCGCAAACATTCCGCTTCCTCGATGAGAAGGCCGAACTCATTCTTCCCATGCGGTTCGATCGTGCGAAGCAGCACCTGGGAAATTTCAGTTTCCGCGCCCTCGCAAGACTCAAACCGGGAGTCACCCTGGCACGGGCGAACGCGGATGTGGAGCGGATGATTCCGATGGTCAACCGCAAATTTCCGCCGCCGCCGGGGTTCAGCGCCAAAATGTTCGAAGAGGCCGGCATACGTGCCGCGGTACGGCCCTTGAAGGATGATGTCGTCGGTGAACTCGGGCAAGGTCCTGTGGGTTTTGATGGGGAGCATCGGCGTGGTTCTGCTGATCGCCTGTGCCAACGTCGCCAACCTGCTATTGGTCAGGGCCGAAGGCCGGCAGCAGGAACTGGCCACGCGCATGGCGCTGGGCGCGAGTTCGCGGCGCATCGCTGCCTCGCTGCTCACTGAGAGTGTGCTGCTGGGCGTCCTGGGTGGGATCCTGGGACTCGGGTTTGCATACGTCGCGCTGCGCGCGCTGGTGGCGATCGCACCGGCATACCTTCCGCGCCTGGAAAATATCTCGCTCGATCCGCTGGCCATCGGATTCACACTGGCGATCTCAGTAGTGGCGGGGCTTCTCTTCGGCCTCATACCGGTTTTCAAGTATGCCTCGCCAAAGGGTAGCCTGACGCTGCGCGGCGGCGGGCGGTCACTCAGCCAAAGCAAGGAGCGGCATCGCGCGCGTAACATGCTGATCATCGCGCAGACCGCGCTGGCGGTGGTACTGCTGATTGGCGCGGGCCTGATGATCCGCACCTTTCAAGCGCTGCGGAAGGTTCACCCGGGATTCACGGCGGCCGCTCAGTTGCAGACGTTTCGCATCGACATCGCCGAGGGACAGGTGAAGGATCCCGAACGCGTGCTCCGCATGCAGCAGGAGATTCGCCGCAAGATCGCCGAGATTCCGGGCGTCTCGTCGGTTTCGTTTGCCAATTCGGTTCCTACCGACGGCAACAACAGCACCGACGTCCTATATGCGGAGGACCGCGCATACGCGGAAGGGCAGGTGCCGCCGCTTCGCCGCTTCAAATTTGTGACGCCGGGATTCTTCCAGACCATGGGGACGCCGCTGATCGCCGGCAGGGATCTCAGTTGGCAGGATGTGGAGCAGCGCAGAAACGTTGCCCTGGTTTCCGAGAACTTCGCGCGGGAACTCTGGCTCTCGCCCGCCGGCGCGATCGGTAAGAGGATCCGCGAGGGCGCGAAAGATTCGTGGCGCGAGATCGTCGGTGTGGTGGGCGATGTCCGCCTTGACGGCGCCGACCAGAAGGCGCCGGCCACCATCTACTGGCCGGTCTACATGGAAAATTTCTGGGGCAACGAGAAATTCCTGCAGCGCACCTCGGTGTATGCAATCCGGACGGACCGGGCGGGGTCGGAGAGCCTGATGACGCAGATCCGGCAGGTGGTGTGGTCCGTGGCTCCTGAAGTCCCGATCGTGCGAGTCCGCACGATGGAAGAAGTGTATCGGGGATCCATGGCGCGCAGTTCCTTCACGCTGGTGATGCTCGGCATCGCGGGCGGGATGGCGCTATTGCTGGGCATTGTGGGCATCTACGGAGTGATTTCCTATTCTGTGTCGCAGCGGACGCGGGAGTTGGGAATCCGCATCGCGCTGGGCGCGGGCAACGCGGGCGTGCGGGCGATGGTGGTCCGGCAAGGCGTGGTGCTGGCGGCTATCGGAATCGGCGTGGGACTTGCGGTGGCTGGCGTCGTGACGCGAGTCATGTCGTCCTTGCTGTTCGAGACGAAGGCAATCGATCCGCTCACGTACGTGGCGGCAGCCGCGGGATTGCTCGGTGCCGCGGCAATTGCGAGCTACGTGCCGGCCCACCGCGCTTCGTCGGTCAATCCGGTGGAAGCGCTGCGGATCGAATAAAAAGAGCGGACGACCGGCGATCGTCCGCTCTCACTGTCAAACAACTGCGGGCTACTGGCTGGCGGCGGCTACTGGATGGCGACGGTGGGTGCGCCCGCACTGGCCGAACTCGCCGTGCCAACGTTCACCACGATGGGGACATTGGCGCCCACCGGGGCGTTGGCCGGGATCAGCAGATTGACCTGCATGATGCCGGAGACCAGGCCAGGGGCGGAGCCTGCGTACTGCACATCGGCCGCGATTCCGCCGATGGTAGCCGTTACGGTGAACAACGGCTTCTTCAGCGCGGACGCGACGGGCGGGATGATGGCGCCATCGCTGCCGGCCGGAGTGGTGGCGCCTTCCCCGGTCATATAGACCGCGATGACATTACCCCGCTTCTCGGATGCATTCGGGCCATTGACGGAGCCGTCCTGATTGAGGATGGCGCCCGGACCGCTGCCCGAGGAGTTGAGGGTGTAGATGCCCGGCGATGCGGGGGCAAGGTTGTAAATAGCGGGCGCGGACTGGACTCCAAAGTACTCCACCACGATGCTGGTGGAGGTGCGTCCGGCGACACCGTACGGCACCATCACGCTGGTCAGGCTATCGGAGACGTAGATGATGGGCGCCGGGACGTTGTCGAAGAGTACGCGGGTGTTGGCGACGGTCGTGGTGTAGGCGTTGTTGACAATCGCGCCAAGGGTTAGTGTGACCGGCCCGAGGCCAGTACCGCCGATCACGATATTCTCACCGGGCGACAGATTTCCGGCGAAATAGTTGGCGGCGTTCTTGACGGCCACCACTACGGGCTTGGGAACCACGACCACCGAGAGGGTGACGGGAACGGTGAGAGGCGTAATGGCGTTGGGCGAAGTGATGACGACTCGTCCGGTGTAGGAGCCCGCCGCCAGTGCAGCCGGCGAGACCGAAACGGAGAGCCCGGCCGGCGTGTTCCCGCTGGCCGGAGTAACAGTCAGCCACCCGGTGGCAGTTCCGTCAATCTGTACCTGCGTGGTGAACGGCACCGCACTGCCGGAAGACACGGCCAGACTCTGTGCGGCCGGGGCCGGCTGACCCACTATGTAAGTGAACGAAAGAGAGGTCGGCGTGACCGCGAGCGTAGCGGGCGCTACTACATTCAATACCACCGGGACGTTGATCGGGCTGCCGGTGGCGCCCGAGGAGGCGATGGTGACCGTGCCGGTATACTGACCGACGGCAAGCGTCGGACCGTTGGCAAGGACTTGTACGCTGCCCGGCGTGGTACCGGAAGCGGGAGTCGCGCCGAGCCAGCTCACGCCATTCTGGGTGGAACTGGTGACGGTAAAGTTCAACGCGGCGGGGCTGCCGGTGACCGCGATGGTTTGCGCGGCGGGAGCCGGACCACCGGCCGCCTGCGTAAATGTGAGGGTCGTGGTGGGGGCGGAGATGGTTCCGGCATTGACCTTCAGATGGACGTTGATGGTGGAGGGACTGTTCCCTGCCCCGGGCGCCGTTACCACGATCGTGCCGTTGTAAGTGGTTCCGGCGGTGAGCTGGACTTCCATCGACACTCACGGTGAGCGATTGCCGCCAGTAGTGCCGCTGGCGGGAGTCACGGAAAGCCAGTTCACAGTGCCGTTGCTGTTCGCGACGGCGGTATAGCTCAACGCCTGACCGGTGCTTCCGATGCTCACGGTTTGGGCTGCCGGCAGGGGTCCGCCGAGTGTCTGCTCGAAGCTGAGATCGGAATTGCCGACGGTGAGGGAGACGGCAGTCACGATGAGCTTCACCGGAATAGTGATGGGACTATTCGCGACGGCGGCGCCGCCCGGTCCTGTGGCTGTGATGGTGACTGTCCCGGTGTAAGTACCGGCTGTGAGCCCGCTCGGGATCACAGAAAGGGTGAGTACATTGTTGGCGGCGGTAGTTCCGCTTTGCGGTCCGGCAAACAGCCAGTTGCCGGTGCTGCTCTGGAAGGCGACCGTGTAGCTCAGCACCGTGGAATCCGTGCTGGTCAGGGTGATGTTCTGCGCCGGCGGCGATTGCGTGCCGACTCCGGCTGTGAAGACTGGCGGATCGGGCGGCGACAGCAGCAACTGTGCGGTCGTAGAAGCATAAATGACGACGGGGATGCTGATGGGGCTGCCCACCGCGGGCGCGCCGGTAGCAGGATTGGTTGCGTTGATGGTAACGGTGCCGTTGCAAGTTGTCGGCGATGCGAACCCTGTGGTAACTACCGGGTTTACGGTAAGGAAACTATCCGTTACACCGTTCACCGAGTTGCTGCCGCCGTTCAACTGCAACCAGCTCGCGGTGCAGGTACCGAGATCGACAGCGGCCGTGTAGTTCAAGGCAACACCGGTGGTGCTGGTCACCTTCACGTTTCGCGGCACGGGCGCCGCCTGGCCGATCTGGTAAGAGAAGCTGAGGGATGCGACGCTGGCGGAGATGACTGGGTCGTTGGTGATTTTCAGTACGACGGGGATCTGCTGCGCCGAACTTCCCGGCGTGGCGGAGACAACGTTGACGGTGGCGGAATAGGTTCCGGCAGAGAGTCCGGCCGGATTAACGGAGACGGGGAGCGGCGCGGCAGTGTTGCCGGCGTTGGGTACGGAAAGCCAAGCCGAATTCGCACTCTGACTCACCGCATAGTTCAGGGCGCCGCTGGTGGCGGTGATGTTGACGTTCTGTGCGGGTGGCGCGCTGGTTCCGAGCTGATAGGCGAAATTCAGCGTAGCGTTGGGGACATTGAGCAGTGCGGTGTTGCCGACAATCAGCTTGACCGGAATGTCCTGCTGGCTGGGAGTGCCGCCGGGTGTGAACAAGGTGAGTTTGCCGTTGTAAGTCCCCAGGGCAAGACCATTGGGGTTCAAGGTGAGGGTAATTTGTGTGCTGCCGGTGAAAGTTCCGCTCGGCGGGCTGACGGTAGAGATCCAGTTACCGCTGTCCACGAACGATGTGAAGCTGTAACTCAGTTGTTGCGTGCCGGTAGTGGAGATCGTAAACGTCTGGCTCGGGTTCGGCGCGGCGATGCCGGTCTGCCAGTTGAAAATCAGGGACTGAGGATTGACGGTGACCGGGGGTGTCGGGAGGACCGTGAGAGTCACAGGTACGACGACGGCGGGACTTTGTCCGGCAGGCACGGGCGTGATGGTGACCGTGCCGTTGTAAGTATTGGGCGTTAGCCCTGCGATGACGGCCGTATTAAATAGTACAGTGACACTGCCGGGCGATGTGCAGGAATTCTGTAGCAGACTGAACCAGCCGCCTCCGGAGGTGATGGCGGCGGTCGCCGTGCACTGCGTGGAGGCGCCGCTGAGTGTAAGTACCTGGGTAGCCGGGAAGGTACTGCTGCCCACGGTGTAAGTGAGCGGGAGCGAGGCGGGGCTGACACCGATGGCGCTCACGGTAAAGGTCACCGCAATGGGAGGATTACTGGCGGCCGCTCCGCCAATCACGCTGATATTCGCGGAGTACGTTCCGGCGGCAAGACCGGTGGGATCGGCCGTGACCGTGACTGCGGAGGGGGTGTTGGCGGCAACACCCTGCCCGCTAACCTTGAGCCAGGGCGAGGCCGGAGGCGCGACCAGTATGAACGGAATGGATACTCCAGTACTGCTGGTGACATTGACCGTCTGGGTAACGGCAGGCCCGCCGAATTGACCCGAAAGGGCCAATGAAGGCTTGTCGACAACCAGAGTTTGAGCACTCAAGCACTGTGCGGAAGCGAGCGCGAGCAGCGGCAGAATCAGGTGGGAACTTGTAAGACTTCTCTTCACAGCTTAATTCCTCCAAAAGGGCGGGCAGTTCGGACGTGAGAAATGCCACGGCGCGAACCTAGCGAGCACGGCGCGTGCCATCGGGCATTTCCTCGCAAAAACATAATGCACCAAAAATGTTTTTTGTTCAATAGAGTTCGCAAGTTACACCGGCATTGCGCCGTAGAAGACCCGGCCCTGAGGATTGCCCTGCCGGTACATGACGACACAGCCGCTGTGACATGCGGCCACGATGTTCAGGCGTTATAGAGGCCGTGCGAAACGGCATAATTCAGGACAAGCGGAGGAAGACCGGCGGAATTGCGCCCGGAGGCGAGCGCACGGCGAATGTCGGAAGAGGAGATGGGGACCTCGATATCGTCGATGCGATCGAACTCGACACCGGGCGGCGCCTGATAGTCGTGGCCGGGACGGCTGACGACGAGGAAGCGCACGCCGCGGACGACATCGCGCCAGCGATGCCAGGTTCGGATTTCGGCGAATGCATCCGCGCCGATCAGGAAGTACAGTTGGTCGCCGGGCGAGAGGCGGGCGCGCACTTTGCCGATGGTATCGATGGAGTAACTGCGCGCGGTGCCTTCTTCGAGACGAGACACCTCGAAGCGCGCGTCGTCCTGGCAGGCGAGTTCGACCATGCGGACTCGATCGGCGTAGGGCGCATGCGTGACGCCCTCCTTGTGCGGAGGATGGGCGGCAGGCACGAACAGGATACGGTCGAGATGGAAGCGCGCGGCGGCGGCGCGGGCGAGGGCCAGATGGCCCTCGTGGATGGGATCGAAAGTACCGCCGAAGATCGCGAGTTTCAAGGAGCGCACGACCAGGGCCGTGAAGCCGCTCCTCACGGTCGCTGCTCCAATTGCGTCGCAGCACGGTCGGCAGGCTCGCGACCGCGACGGAGCGGGCACTAGGTCTTCTCGATGGTGACGGAGTTGAGGCGGACTTCCTTCACGGGACGATCCTGGGCGCCGCGAGGAACCTTGGAGATCTTCTCAACCACGTCGTAGCCCTCGACGACTTCGCCGAAGATGCTGTGCTTGTTGTCCAGCCAGGGGTGGCGGCGACGGTCACGAAGAACTGGCTGCCGTTGGTGTTGGGTCCGGCGTTGGCCATGGAGAGGAAGCCGGCTTTGGTGTGTTTCAGGGACGGGTGGAATTCATCGGCGAATTTGTAGCCGGGTCCGCCGGTCCCGGTGCCTAAAGGACAGCCGCCCTGGATCATGAAATCCGGGATGACACGATGAAACGTGGTGCCGTCGTAGAACGGCTTTCCAGTCTTGGAACCATCGGCGAGAGAGACAAAGTTGTTCACGGTGTTCGGCGCCTTGTCGGCGTATAGCTTCGCTTTGAACTTGCCTTCGCTGGTATCGAACGCGGCGTAGATTTCGTTGGGCATCTCTAAAATTGTAACAGCATGCCTATGGTAGACTTGTGACGCAAAGCAGCCACTGGTGCACGGTGCGGAGAAAGTTATTTCACTGACGATTGACGAGCATCGGGAATTAGGGCGGGAAATGAAAGCGACTGCGAGGCGGTTGCGCTCTCTTTGCGACTTGGTGGTGGACGTGTATGGTCCGGCCAATCGCGCGGCCTTCAGCTTCATGAGGGCGATAGATGCGGTCGAGCACCTGGAGCAGGATCTGGCGACACAGGCGGCGCAGGATCTTCCGGGATCTGCGGTCAACGATATCTATCTGTAGATGTGCACAGCGCCGTGCCACAAATTTGCCTGGCGGTACGGCTAATCCCCGCAGGCCTAATCAGATGGAGTTTATGGCAGTACGACTCAGCACGTGAGGGCCGAAAGCGGCAGCACGCGTGCTCGACAAAGGTTGGGTAGTTTGCTAAGATGTTAGAATCATTGTGGTACAACTGCCCGAAGACACTATCCATTCCACGCCGGCACGTCATACCTCCAGCATTACATCCGAGGAGTAAACCTTAGGAACTCTATGGCTTCTAACACGTATTCGCAGGGCGCCCAAGTCGAGCATCTGAAGTTCGGATTAGGGACCGTCCTGTCCAGCAGTGAAGAGCGAATCGTCATTAAGTTTGACGATCACGGCGAGAAGAAATTCGTCACCACCCTGGTGATGGGCAGTTTAAAAAAGAGCGACCGGGCTGCACCTGTAGAGAAAAAGGGCACCCGCAGGAAGAAGGCTGTGGTGCCCGTTACGGCGTAGCACCCCAGGATTTCGAGGACACTTTCGTTGAACGCAAGCCAGAAACGGTTATTTGAAGAGGCCCGCAAACGCAATCCGGACCTCAAGATGCCAACGGAGAATAAGCCGCCGGCCAACTGGTCGGAAGCCGATCTCCAATTGGTGAAACAAGGAGTCGGCGACAAGACCAGCAGACCGGTAACCCCGGCTGCCGCTACAGGAGATGCCACGGGCGAAGCTCCCTCCGGCGAACAGAGCGGAAGCGTGGTCACCTACTTCGAAGCCAAGGGCTTCGGGTTCCTGCGTCCCGACGATGGAGGAAGGGATATCTTCTTCCATGTATCCCGCCTGTCGGAGGGCTTGGCCACAGACCTTCGTCCGGGCGCGCGGGTGCTCTATGAACTGGGCATGGACCGCACCGGGAAGATGGCGGCAAGCAGCCTGCGTATCCCCCCACCCGCGACTCCCGCGCCAGCGGAATAAACAGATATAATAGGAAGACCCCACAAGGCGACTCGCACGGATACCCTTGCGGGGTTGGTCTATCTTCATGTTCGACAACCTATCAGATAAGCTGCAGCGGGTTTTCAAAAACCTGCGCGGTGAAGGCAAACTCTCGGCGGAGAACATGGAAGGCGCCCTGCGCGAAATTCGTATGGCGCTGCTGGAAGCCGACGTCAACTTCAAAGTTGTCAAACAGCTGATCGACAACATCAAGCAAAAGGCCGTGGGCGAGGAAGTGCTCAACGCGCTGTCACCCTCCCAGCAGGTAGTCAAGATCGTTCACGAAGAACTGATCAAGATTCTGGGCAGCCACGAATCCAAACTCCGTTATGCCAACGAGCCGCCGAGCGTATTCCTGATCGTGGGCCTGCAGGGCTCCGGCAAGACGACCTCGACGGGTAAACTGGCGCGCTGGTTATCAAAGAACGGCCACACGCCAATGATGGTGTCGGTGGACGTCTACCGCCCGGCGGCGCGCGAACAGTTAAAGGTAGTGGCGCGCGACATCGGGCAGCCGATTTACGAGGGTGTTCCGGGAGAGACGGCGCCACTCGACCTGGCGCGTTCGGCGCGCCGCGAAAGTGTGAATCGCGGCCGCGACGTTTTGCTGGTGGACACGGCGGGCCGCCTGCATATCGACGACGACCTGATGGTGGAGCTGCAGCAGCTCAAGGACCAGCTCAACCCTGTCGAGATCCTGTTCGTGGCCGACGCCATGACCGGACAGGACGCCGTGAAATCGGCCGATGAATTCCACAAACGCCTGGGCATTACGGGTGTAATCCTGACCAAGATGGACGGCGACGCCCGCGGCGGCGGCGCGATTTCGATCCGCCACGTCACGGGGCAGCCGTTGAAGTTCGTCGGTGTGGGCGAGAAGTTGGACGCATTGGAGCCCTTCCACCCGGATCGCGCGGCCAACCGCATCCTCGGCATGGGCGACATCCTCAGCTTTATCGAAAAGGCCGAGGAGGCTATCGATAAGAAGCAGGCCGTGGAGATGCAGCGCAAGCTCATCGAGAACGATTTCACTCTCGAGGACTTCCGCAACCAGCTCAAGCAGATCCGCAAGCTCGGGCCGCTGGAATCCCTGCTGGGAATGATGCCCAAGGTCGGCATCATGAAAGAACTCCAGGGCGTAAAGGTAGACGAGAACGAGATTAACCGCGTGGTGGCGATCATCGATTCGATGACGCTCCGGGAACGCGATAATCACATGATCATCAACGGAAGCCGGCGCCGGCGCATCGCCAAGGGCAGCGGCACTTCCGTTCAAGAAGTCAACCAGTTGTTGAAGCAGTACGGGCAGGCCAAGAAGATGATGAAGACCTTTTCGGGTGGCTTCATGGGTAAGAAGCTCGGTAAGATGAAGTTGCCCGGTGGGTTTCCATTCGGCAATCTGCCTTCGTAAATTTGGGAAAGGTTTGGGTGGTCCTTGGACCGCCCCCACAATGGAGTATTCATGCTGATGATTCGCCTGGCGCGGTTTGGCGCCAAGAAGAAGCCGTTCTATCGTGTGGTGGTAATCGAGAAAGAGCGCGCCCGCAATGGCCGCAACCTGGAAGTGGTGGGACACTACAACCCGCTCACATCGCCGCCGAGGGTCATGCTGAAGCACGACCGGGTCGACCAGTGGGTGAAAAACGGAGCCCAGCTTTCGGACACCGTGAAGCGCCTGGTGGAAAAGAATCCCCCCGTTCCCGCTCAACCGGCAGTTTAGTCCGGCCGTCGAGCGTAAGAAATCGAACCCCTGGCAAGTGGTGGCCGGCGAGCGCATGGCCGGGTTCGGTTACCATGAAGGGTGAGAGGCGGGGTGAATGAAACAGTTGGTTGAAGATATCGCGAAAGCTCTAGTCGACATCCCCGAAGAGGTGGTCGTTCGTGAAGTCGCCGGCGAACAGGTCACGGTTTTGGAATTGCGGGTGGCTGCCAGCGATCTCGGGAAAGTGATCGGAAAACAAGGCCGGACCGCCCGCTCGATCCGTACGATCCTCGGAGCGGCGGGGATGAAGTTGAATCGCCGCTTCACCCTTGAAATCCTTGAATAACGATACGGAGACCGGATGGGTGGCAATCGCCCAACTCGGTAAGACGCGGGGCAACCGGGGTGAAGTGACAGCGGTAATGCTCAGCAGCAAACCGGAACGGTATCAGTCCCTCAAAGAAGTCTTCCTCTTAGCCCCTGGCGTCGCCGCCGGGGGCGAGAAATACCAAATCGAATCCACCTGGTTTCACGGCGGAACCCTGGTATTCAAGTTCCGCGGCGTGGACTCCATCTCCGATGCGGAACAGTTGTACGGCTGCGAGGTGCGGATCCCGGCGAGCGAGCGCACCCCGCTGGACGAGGGCGAGTACTTCCAGAGCGATCTGATCGGCTGCGAAGTAGTAGACCGCCGCACGGGGCAACCCCTGGGACACGTGACCGCCTGGGATGATGGCGGCGGCTCCGGTCTCCTGGTGGTGGACGACCATCTGCTGGTTCCCTTTGCGCGCTCCATCTGCGTGGAGATCGATCCCGCGAGCCAAACGCATCGCGGTAGAATTACCCGAGGGATTGAAGGACTTGAACCGCTCGTGATCTTCCACGTGCTGACGATCTTCCCCGAGTTCTTCGAGGGACCGTTTGCGCACGGCGTGGTGAAGCGCGGCAAAGACACCGGCCTGCTGGATATCCGCATACACAATCTACGCGACTGGACCCACGACCGCCACCGCACGGTGGACGACCGCCCGTTCGGCGGCGCCGAGGGCATGGTGCTCAAGTGCGAACCGATCTTCTCTGCGGTGGAATCGATCTGGCCGGAACGAGGAACGGGACAGAAAGTCGTGCTGCTTTCGGCGCAGGGCAGGTTGTTCGACCAGTCCGTGGCCAACCGTCTGGCGGAGAGTGCGGAGCTGCTGCTGATCTGCGGGCGCTACGAAGGCGTGGACGAGCGCGTAGCGGAGCACCTGGCGGACGAAGAGATCTCGATTGGCAACTACGTGTTGAGCGGCGGCGAACTGGCTGCGGCCGTGGTGATCGACTCGGTGGCGCGCCTGCTGCCGGGAGTGCTGGGCAACGAAGCGTCATCGGCGTTCGAATCGTTTCAGGATGCGGGGCATGGCGATGGCTTGCTGGATTGCCCGCACTGGACGCGCCCGGCGGAATTCCGCGGCTGGAAGGCGCCGGAGGTGCTGCTGGGCGGCAATCACGAAGAGATCCGCAAATTCCGCAAAAAGATCGCTCGCGAAAAGACGGAACGGCTGCGGCCGGATCTGCTTCGGTAAGCGAGCGCGGCCCTAGCGGATGACGCGGGCGCCTTTGCCTTTCATCGCGGCCTCCACCTCTTTGAGCGATGCCATGCTGGTGTCGCCCGGCGTGGTCATCGCCAGCGCACCGTGCGCCGCTCCGTACTGCACCGCTTCGGCGGGAGTCTTGCCCGCGAGGAACGCGTACGCCAGGCCCGACGCGAAACTGTCGCCGCCGCCGACGCGGTCGTAGATTTCCAGATTTTCGCGCAGGGGAGCTTCGTAGAACTGGCCGCCGGTCCATAGAATCGCGCCCCAATCGTTCAACGTGGCGGTCTTCGCATTCCGTAGAGTGGTCGCCACCGCCTGGAAGTTGGGGTACATGGTAAGCACTTCGGCGATCATTTTCCTGAAATTCGCCGGGTCGAGCTTGGAGATGTGCTCGTCCATACCGGGCACCTGGAATCCCAGCGCCGCGGTGAAGTCCTCTTCATTGCCGATCATGACGTCCACCAGCGACGCGATGTGGCGGTTAACTTCGACGGCGCGGGCGATGCCGCCCTGCGACTTCCACAGCGACGCGCGAAAGTTCAGGTCGTAAGAGATCACCGTACCCGCGGCGCGCGCGGCTTCCATGGCCTCGATGACCAGATCGGCCGTGGTAGCGGAAAGCGCAGCGAAAATCCCGCCGCAGTGGAACCAGCGGACTCCCTCCTCTTCAAAAAGCTGCTTCCAATTCACGTCGCCAGGCGCCATTTGCGAGGCCGCCGACCAGCCACGGTCGGAGCAGCCGACCGCGCCGCGCAGACCGTAGCCGCGCTCGGTGAAGTTCAAGCCGACTCGCGCACTGCGGCCGATACCGTCGAAGGGCGCCCATTTGATATGGGAGAGATCCACCCCGCCCTGCAGCATCAGATCTTCCAGCAACCGGCCGACATCGTTCTCGACCATCGCGCTGACGACAGTGGTACGCAATCCGAAACAGCGCCGCAGGCCGCGGACGACGTTGTACTCGCCGCCGCCTTCCCAAACGTTGAAGCTGCGTGCCGTACGTATGCGGCCCTCACCGGGATCGAGGCGGAGCATGATTTCGCCGAGCGCGGCAGCGTCCCAACGGCAGCTCTCGCGGGGTTTGATGGTGAGTGCCATCTTTTATTTGCCTCCCCGAATCTTCCGAATCAGGTCGATGGAGGCGCGCACGTTGGCGGCGATGCCTTTGTAGTCGCCGGCCTTGAGCAGATCGCCGCTCACCAGGTTGGAGCCCATGCCGACGCAGGAAACGCCGGCGTCGAACCAGGCCTTGAGCGAGGCTTCGGTGGCCTCCACGCCGCCGGTTGGCATGATGGAGACCCAGGGGCACGGACCCTTGACAGACTTGACGAAGGCGGGTCCACCCACTTCCTTACCAGGGAAGACTTTGACGATTTCACAGCCCAGTTCTTCTGCCTGCGAGATCTCCGACGCACTGCCGCAACCGGGTGAGTAGGGGATTTTGCGCCGGTTGCAGGTGCGCGCGACGTCCGCATTCAGCACCGGCCCAACAACGAAATTGGCGCCGCAATTGATGTACAGGGACGCGGTGCCGGGGTCTACGATGGAACCGACGCCGAGAATCATGCCGGGCAGCTCGCGAGCGCAGTACTTCTCCAGCTCATTGAAGACTTCCCACGCGTGGTCGCCGCGGTTGGTAAACTCCAACAGGTGGCAGCCGCCGGCCACACAGGCCGTTGCAACTTCACGGGCGACCTCAAAGTTTGGGTGGTAAAAGACGGGCACGAGGCCCGTGTCGATCATCGTGTTCAGGACTTTTAATCTCGAGAAACGTGCCATGTTTACTCCTGCAATATGAGAACGGTGTGATTGTCGAAATAAAAGACTAACATGTCTCGATTGGCTGCCCAAGGCATTCGCCGCATTCGCGCAGCGAGTTCATATAATCTGCGAACATGTTGTACACTAGTAGATTACGGACATATTGTCATGCAGAATGCGTTGTTGACGAAGTTTATTACCAAGAATAAGCGGGAGAAAGAATTCCCCGAGTTTCGCCCCGGTGACACCATTAAGGTGCACGTGAAGATCAAGGAAGGCGAAAAAGAGCGCCTACAGGCTTTTGAAGGCACCGTGATTGCCCGCAACGGCATGGGCATGGGCGAAAGTATCACCGTCCGTAAGGTCAGTTTCGGCCAGGGCGTGGAGCGTATCTTCCCGGTGCACGCCAAAGTGGTCGATCACATCGATGTGGTCCGCACGGGCCGCGTCCGTCGCGCTAAGCTCTACTATCTGCGCGCGTTGAAGGGCAAGGCTGCCCGTCTGAAAGAGCGCGCATAGTTTCGGTCTCGCCATGCGGCCGATTCCGGCGGGTGGCAAATTCCGTTGTGAAGCAACTCTCGAGCGAGAACTGCGTGCGCGAGGCTTCCATGCCGTGGCGGGCGTGGACGAAGTCGGGCGCGGCGCGCTCTTCGGAGCGGTGTTTGCCGGCGCGGTAATCCTTTCCGAAGACCGGCCCGTGCGCGGCCTCAACGACAGCAAACTGCTCGAGCCGGAGCGCCGCGAGGTCCTGGCGGAGCGAATTCGCGAGCGCGCCGTGGCATGGTCGGTCGCCGCCGTGGACGCGGCCATGATCGACCGGATCAACATCTACCAGGCCTCACGAATGGCCATGCGGATGGCGGTCAGCCGGCTGAATCCCGCGCCGGATTTTCTCCTGGTGGACGCAGTGCCGTTGGAACTGGCATTGCCCCAGCGGCCGTTGATCAAGGGCGATGCGCGTTGCCATGCCATCGCGGCCGCCTCGATTCTGGCCAAGGTCCAACGCGATGCCTGCATGCGCGCCTGGGACGCGATCTTCCCGGAATACGGACTGGCCGCGCACAAGGGATACTCGACGCCGGAACACTACCGCGCCCTCGAGCAGTTTGGACCGACGCCACTGCACCGCCTGAGCTTTGAACCCGTGAGGGCCCATTCGCGCTTTCCGCTCAGCCGCGAGGGCCAGATGGATTTGTTCGACACGGCGGGCGCCGCATGATGCCGCCAGATCCTCAGTTGCCCGAAGCCTCCCCTGAAACCATGTCCGTACCGGTCGCGGTGCCGCCGCCGACCTATCACTGGTATCACAAGGTATCGTCGGTAGTGTTCATCACATTCTGTCTGGAAATGGGCCTGTTTCTTCTGATTTTCCCGTGGACGGAAGCCTGGGACGGAAATTATTTTTCGGGCGTGCTGCCTGCGTTGAGGCCTTACTGGGACAACCTGTACGTGCGGGGCGCTGTAAGCGGAATCGGCGTGGTCAACCTTTATATCTCACTGGTCGAGATCTTCCGCCTGCGACGTTTCGCGAGACGTTAGGTGCTGCGCCTCCTGGCGATCGTCGTCGCCTTTATCATTTACGGCTCGTTGTATCCCTTCCACTTCGATTTCGGACGCACCGCGGCCAGCCCGCTACTGATTCTGCTGCACGCGTGGCCGGCGAAGATCGACCGCTTTGCGTGGCGCGATGCGGGTGTGAACGTCCTGCTCTATTTTCCCCTGGGATTGACGGCGGTCCTGGTTCTCACCCGCCGGCGTGCCCCGCGCCGCTGCCGCGCTGGCGACCATGGTGATGGGCATCGGGCTCTCGGCATCCATCGAAATGCTGCAGCTTTTCGATTCCACCCGCACCACCAGCCTGCTGGATGTCGCAAGTAATTCGGTGGGCACGGCGGCGGGCGTAAGCGCGGCGTTGATCTTCCGGCAAAA
The DNA here is from genome assembly GCA_963792055.1 of uncultured Solibacteraceae bacterium. GTDB lineage: Bacteria > Acidobacteriota > Terriglobia > Bryobacterales > Bryobacteraceae > Solibacter. The sequence goes on from CAWBUV010000007.1 coordinate 338,067, forward strand.
AATATTCTCTATCACGCGGCGGCACAGCGGCGATCGTGGGGCCGGGGGCGCCTTGCTGCTGGCCTGCTGTTGGGCCGGATATCAGCTCTATCCGTTCATTCCGCTGTTGAGCAGCTATCGCTTGCGCGACAATCTCGCACGATTCCGCGCGACACCCATCTCCGCGGTAGAGGTATTTGCTGCCGGCGCCGAGTGGTTCGCCTTTGCGCTGGTGTTACGTGCGGTGGCCGTCCGCCTGAAAGCGCCGTGGCTCCTGCTGGCCATGTGCTGCCTCCCGCTCCGTCTGCTGATTGTGGATCGCACGCTGGCGCCGGCGGAGCTGATCGGAGCCGGTCTCGCGATGCTGATCTGGACCTACCCGGCGGAAACGTCACGAGTGCGCGAAGGGGCCGGCATGCTGGCCGCGGCCATCGTACTGCGCGAACTGTCGCCCTTTGCATTCGCGGGTCCGGCGCACCAAATGTCGTGGATTCCCTTCTCCGCCACGCTGGACAGCGAACGGCTGAATGCGGCACTGGTGGTGCTGCGGAAAGCATTTGAGTACGGCACGCTGGTGTGGCTGCTGCGGGCATCGGGTCTGCGCTATTGGACCGCGGGCGCCTGGGTGGCGGGCGGGCTGTTCCTGCTGGAACTGGCACAGCGCTACCTTCCGAACCGGCAGGCAGAAGTGACGGACTCGGCGATCGCGATCATTCTGACCTGCATTCTGTGGGGCAGCGAGCGGCGCGCCAAGGTATAGTCCGCCATCAAGAGCCCTGTGCCACCATATAAGAAGAGGTGGGATTATGCGTCTTACGATTCTTACCCTGCTGGCCGCATCCGCGAGTTTTGCCGCCGAGATTCCCAAAGGTACGCACGCCCTGCTGCGCATGGTGAACTCGGTGAGCACACGCACCGCGCGCGAAGGCGACTACGTTTACCTGCGCACGGCGACCCCAATAGTCGCCGGCGGCGCGATTCTGGTGCCCGTGGATAGTTACGTACAGGGCATTGTGATCCACTCCAAGCGCAGCGGACGCGTCAAGGGCGTCGCCGAACTCGGAATCCGCATACAGACACTCACCATGCCCAGCGGCAAGGTGATACAAATGACGCCTTCGTTGACTTCGGTAGACTCGGAAGGTACGGAGCAGAAGGTGATCGGCAAGGAGAGCACCGTGCAACAGGGGACGTCCCACGGCGCCGATGCGGTGAAGATCGCGGGCACGAGCGCGGCGGGCGCGGCACTCGGCGGACTTACCGACCGTAGCTGGCGGGGCGCTGGAATCGGCGCCGGCGTCGGCTCGGCCGTAGGACTGGCTACCGTGCTGCTTACACGCGGACGGGAAGTGGACTTGCGCCAGGGCTCGACGATGGACGTGACCTTCGACCGGCCGGTGGCAATCGATTGATCCAGGAAAAAAGCGGCCGACCTAAGGGGATGCTACTGAGGAGAGGCGGCCGCTATACAGTGTCTTGCGCTTTACGACAGGTCCCATCGTAGTTCACCGCAATTGGCAGGCGCGAGGTATCTTTCGGCTAATGTGAAGTTGTGTTTCCTTTCACACGTTACGCGCCTGCTGAATTATGATGAGGCGTGGGTCTCGCTCGCCGTCCCTGGGTGACGGCCATTCTATTTGGCTTGTTGATTTTCGTCACGCGCTGGCCTTTGATGCCCGGCCAGCTATTTACGTTCGACGATGTCAATCTGGCTTACTCGGTCGGGCACTTCGATATCCGCATGAGCCAGCCCCATCCGCCGGGCTATCCGCTCTTCGTGATGGAGATGCGAGTGCTTTCGTGGCTACACTTTAGGCGTGCAGAGAGTATTCTGCTGACACTGGCTCTGCTTGGCAGCGTGGCGGCCTTGCTTCTGGTGCACTACTGCGGCAATCGCATTTTCGGCGGAGACTCCGGCTTCTGGGCAGCATGGATACTGTTGCTGCATCCCGTCTTCTGGCACTCCGGCGTAACATCGGCACTGCGCCTGCAACTGGCCGTGGTGTCGCTGGCGGTGGGCGCGTGCTGCTGGAATGCGTGGCGCGGCAACCCGCGATGGGTCACGTGGAGCGCGCTGGCCGTGGGAATCGGCGCGGGCATTCGTCCGGAGACTGGCCCGCTGCTCTTTCCGTTGTGGGCAGTCTGCGCACTGCGCGCCCCGTTGAGCTGGCGCGAGCGGGGCAAGTCGCTGTGCTTGATGGGCGCCACGGTGTTGGCGTGGCTGCTGCCTGCCATGCTGGCGTCGGGCGGTCCGATGAATTTCATTCGCGCGAACCTCGATTATGTGTCCGACCAGGCTTCGGTGAGCTCCGGTCTGTTCGGTGCGTCTGGCGGACGCTGGCGCACGTCGGTCATCCAGCTATTGGTGTGGACCTTCTGCGGTGCGTTGGCCTGGACTATGCCGGCGGTGCTGGCCTGGCGGCGCAAAGACGGATGGGACTTCGGCCGCGAACGGGCGGTATTCCTGGCACTCTGGATCGTGCCGTCCCTGCTCTTTGCAGTCGTGGTGCACGTGGAGGATCCCGGGCACACGCTGGCGATGGTGCCGGTAATCTCCCTGCTCGGCGGATATCTGGTGAATCGCGCGCTCGAAACCAAAGATGCGTGGGCGCCGCACTGGCGGGTCGTCGCGCTGATGGCCGCCACCTGGGCCTTCCTACGATTCTTCGAAGGCGCGGATCCTGTCATCGGGCTCCTGGCAGGATACCTCTTGTTCCGCACGCTGGAAATCGACGAGGCGTGGGCGCCACGCTGGCGAGTGATCGGATTGATGCTCGCGGTTTGGGCGGCGGTCCGCATCCTGGACCGGCACAACGACGTATATGCGCTGCAATGGCTGCCCGTGCTGTGCCTCGCGGTAGGCCTGGTACTTAAAACAGCGCCAATGGCGAAGCAGTTTTATTCGCCACGGATGCCGGCGATCCTGCTGCTCGTGATCCCGATTCTGTATATCAACTACACCTACTTCCAGCATCGCGGCTGGTATTTCAAAGGCGCGGCCACCACGGGCTACACGGCCGCTCTCGAACAGACGTGGGCCGACGTGAATAGCGGGTTCGCCCTGACCTCGCTCGAGCAGATCGGCGCCACGCTCGCCGTGGATGATCGCACGTTGCAGGAGACGCGCCGCCTGGTTGCGGAGCGCCCGGGAAAAACAGTGGTGATCTGGGAACGCGGCCTGACGGCATGGCGAAAGGTGGCCTACTACGCCCCCGGGGTCGACGTCGTGGTGCTGGAACATAAAAAGATTCGCGGCGGATCGCCCCCCGTGATCGCGATGTGGAGGGGAGCGAAGCTGGAGCGCAGACTGCCGGGCGGCACTCCGCTGCGCCTGCCCGCCGGGACACGCATTGTCTGGCTGCTCCACCCGCAAAGCGATTTCTTCGAGCTGGTGCGTCAGAATTTCCCCCTGACACAGGCGGGCCCGGTCTACTCGACGGTACTGTCGTTGGAAGGCGGCTCGCGACAGTTGGGCGAGTACCGATTAGTCTGGTAAAGATGCCGGTACGCTCCGCCTCGTCCATTTCGCCGCCTCCTACGCCAGCCTTGAGCGGGAGACTGCGCGCGCTGCTGCTGGCCCTGGCTTCGATTCTGCTGTTCGGGCTCTTCGCGCGAGAAGTGTACGACTCCGATTTCTGGTGGCACCTGCGGACCGGTCAGTACATTGTGGACAAGCACGCACTTCCCTTGCCCGACCCGTTTTCCTGGACCACCGCCACGGCGCATGACGTTTATCCGGGGGAAGCGCGGACGCGCCGCTTCAACCTGACGCACGAGTGGCTGGCACAGGTGATCTTCTACGCCGTCTGGCAAGTGGGCGGAAGCGCTGGAATCGTGGCGGCCCGAGCGATCACATTGACGGCGTTTTGCGCGCTCACCGGTCTGATTGCGTTCCGCCGGCGCGGCAACATTTACATTGCGATCGCCGCCGCACTGGCGGCCGCCATCGCCGCGCAGGGGTTCGCACTGGACCGTCCGTATCTATTCACATGGCTGCTGCTCGCGATGACCATGGTCATTCTCGAATTCCGCCGCGGACTGTGGCTGCTGCCGCTGCTGTTTGCCGTATGGGCAAACTGTCACAGCGGCTACTTCCTGGGATGGGTGGTGCTGGGCGCCTGGTGCGCGGAATCGCTCGTGCAGCGCCGGCGGGACGTCGAACTGTGGGTCGTCAGCGGACTCAGTGTGATGGCGTCCGGAATCAATCCGAACGGCTTTCAAGTCTTGCGCACACTCCTCGACTACCGGAGCAGCTACCTCACCTCGCGGCTGATCGAGTGGGCGCGGCCTTCGCTATGGCCTCCGGCCACCTTCTCCCTCTTGCTGGGGGCCGCTGCCGTGGTCATGATTTGGGCGCGCCGCCGGGTACGCCTCGCCGACTGGGTGATCTTTCTTGCATTCGCGGCGGCAGCAGTGACGGCGCAACGCAACACGATTCTGGCTGGGTTAGTCGCTCCCATTATGCTGGCGGCGTATCTGCCGTGGCCGTGGAACGGGCGATGGCGGTTTGCCGGCGCTCTTTCCTATGCACTCGCAGCCTTGCTGGCGATTGGAATCGGTACAGGCCTGGCACGCGGCAGCTTCTTCCAAATGCGCACCGCCGAGTGGAAGATTCCCAAAGGCGCGGCCGATTTTCTGGCGGCACACCACATCACCGGACCGATGTTCAACACCTACGAATACGGCGGCTACCTGATCTGGCGCCTGTGGCCAGAACAGCGGACATTTATCGATGGCCGGGCGCTCAGCGAATCGGTCTTCCAGGACTATGCGCGCATCCTCTACAACCACGATTCGTCCGATGGCCTGCCCAGCGGAGAAGATCTGCTGAACCGCTACGGCGTACAGGTGATCGTGATGAACACGTTCGAATACGCCACCGGCCCTGTGTATCTGCTGGCCCCGGCACTCGCGGACCCCGCGCAGACCGCGTGGAAACTCGTCTACAACGACCCGCAGGCCCTCGTTTTCATGCGCACGCCTCCTCCCGGCGTGCAGCCCCTGAACTCGCTGGACGTCCTTACCCACATGGAGAACGAGTGCGGGCTACACCTTGAATACGAGCCGCAGTCCCCACGGTGCGCGCGAAGTCTCGGCCAGATTTTCGCCAAGGTCGGCGATTATGCGAGAGCGCGGAAGTGGGTGGGAATCTATCTGGAACACCCGCATCCACCCGATCCCGAGGCAGAACAGGCCTACCAGCGTTTACTCAGCTCCGAGCCCCGACCGTGAGGGAGGGTTGCCCGTCAGTGATGCCGCAAATGGCCGGTATTCACCGTAAGCCCGACGACGAACTGCGTGTCCGGCTGATTCCCCCAAAAACTAATATGCTGGACGGCAAAATCGATGGCGAAAGGGTCCGTCACCTGGTATTCCATGCCTTCGAAGAGCGAGATCTGCCGACTGTTGCCGGTGGATTTTTCGTAGAGCCAGTTCATGTGCGGCGTCAGGTGGCCGAGCGGACCGTAGGGCCTCAGGCGGAATCCATACCCGGTGCCGATGTCGAACGTGCCGCTGGGATTGGTGGGCGAGGGATTCGAGGCGCCCGTCCAGGTGAAGCTCACACCCGCGCTGCTGCGCCCCACATCGTACCGTGCGATCGCGGTGGCGCCGGCGCGCGCGCCCGAGTCGCCGCGCAACAGATAGCTCACCTGCGGCGCAATGGCGATATCCAACTTTTCCCCGTCGTGTACTACGCAGGTGGCGGCGCCGCTGATTCGGTCACCGAAGTGATTCACCTGATCATAGGAGAGCGAATCGAAGCTGGCGCTGAACTCGGTGCGTCCCCACCATACGTGGGAGCCCTGTGGCGTGTAGTGGATCGCCGTGGGGAACGTGAAGCTGCCCTCCGTGGAGAAGGCGCCGCCCCACTCGATGTCCATGGTGCCGGGTTCCGTGATCAGGGTGTTGACGTGCAGGCGCTTGCGCAGCGTGATGGCCGGTGAGCGCTGGCCGGAGGTAGTGCCATTGAGGTGGAACAGCGCCGCCGGCGATCCAACGGGCAGCAACAGTGCGAACAGCGCGAGGCGCGTGCGGATCCTCACAGACTAATTGGTAAGGATGATCGCGCCTGAGCCCTGGATCTGATAGATAGTCTGCGGACCGCTGACCGAAGCGGGATCGAAGGCCTTGCCCTTGTCTTCGGCCTCTTCCTTGGCGCGCGCGATGGCCTGCTCTTTGGAAAGTTCGCTCTTGGTGAGCTTGCCTTCCGCCACGGCCACCTTGCCTGCGCCGTCTTTCGGAAAATCGATCTCGCCATCGTTGACCTTGATGCGAATCTTCTGGCCGGCATCGTTGGTGAGATCCATCCAGCAGCCCATCATCTGGCAGACTTCGACAATCTTGCCCTTCACCTGAACGGTCTTACCGACATAGTCGTCGGGGTGAGCGAGCAGGGTGGCGAGGGACATGGGCTCCTTGGCCGCGAGGGGCTTGCCCAACTTGATCTCGGCTGCGGAGAGCAGGCCGAGTGCGAGAATCGACGCAAATAGGAGGCGCATTCCCTCTATTCTACTGCTTTCGCCGGGCGGGGTTCCGCGGCGTCCGCCGCAATTTCGGAACTTTTCGATTGCACGGCGCAATCCACTGATAGAGGCGCGGAACATGCGCCGGATGTGAGAACGCCAGGGAGGCATCAATGAACGCGAAAGTACTTTTGGCCGGCTTGCTTGCAGGCGGCGTGCTATTGGCGCAACCGCCGGGAGGGCCAAGGGGCCGCGGGCCCATGGGATTCGGCGGGCCGGGCGGCCCCGGGCGCGGCGGACCGGTGGCGACGGTTACCGGCGCACCCTATTCGGCGGTCGAAGTCCGCACTTCGCAACAAGTGCTGGCCGCCGGCAATACGATCCAGCGTACGGAAAATACCAACGTCTACCGCGACAGCCAGGGCCGCGTCCGCCGGGAGACTACCCGAACGGGTCCGGACGGACAGACGCATACGAGCGTGAGCATCTCCGATCCGGTGGCGGGCACCGTTACGGAATTGGACGCGAAGAATAAGACGGCATTCACGCGGCCGGCGCGGTTCCCGAGCGCCTCGCAGACCACCAGCGGCACGCGGGCAACGGCGGGCGCCGGCACCCGTACGGGCGTGAGCGAGGCAAATGTGAAGCGCGAAACGCTGGCGGCGCAGTCCATCCATGGCATCATCGCCAGCGGCACGCGGGTCACCCGCACGATTCCAGCGGGTGCGATCGGCAACTCGCAGGCTATCGACAGCGTGCGTGAGACCTGGATGTCGGACGATTTGAAGGTGCCGCTGATGACCAAAGTGTCGGATCCGCGGATGGGGACGACGGTGATGGAATTGACGAACGTCAATCGCAGTCAGCCGGATCCTTCGCTCTTCCAGGTTCCTTCGGATTACACCGTGAAGCAGGGGCATGGTGGATTTGGAGGGCGCGGACCGGGCGGCCGCGGACCTGGGGCAGTTAAACAGTAAACAATAGCCGAGGCGATTTGTGGGGCGGCCAATCGTGTCTGCCGCCGGCTTTTAGCCGGCGTTCAACGGCCGCCTAAAAGGCGGCAGCGGGCAGAATTGCCCGCCCCACAGCTTCTGCCGGAATTCCTACGGTGTCACTGTATAGAGCTGGAAGGGGGCCCAGTAGTAGGGCTTGCGCAGGTTGCCCGGCGAGGCGATGAGGGACAGCTTGGCGGCGCGCAGGGCGGCGGCCGGGGGCTTGCCGGCGGCGAGTTCGCGATAGAGTACGTCCATCAGTGCGGCGGTGGATTGATCGTTCACATCCCACAGGCCGGCGATCACGTGGCGCGCGCCGGCGCGGAGAAAGGCCCACGCAAAACCGACTAGTCCTTCGCCGGAATACATGCGCAGTCCTACGCCGCGACAGGCGGAGATCGTCACCAGATCGGCAGTTAACGGGACATCCATCACTTCACGCGCATATAATTTGCCGCCCGAAAGCAGGACCGCCGAATCCAGTGGACTCTCGCGATTGGCGACCGCGTGGGCGGTAAAGTGAATCGCGGAGAAGCGGCCCGGTCCAGCTGCGCGATACGCCTCGGCGGTGGCGGCATCGCGAGCCAGCACGACTTTTTCTTTGCCACCGAAACTCCGCGTCACACTTTCCATTTCCGTGGCGGCGTGCGAGAGGGGCGGGAATGCCGGGTCGGACGCTATGGGATCACCCAACAGGAACAAACGCGGCGGAGTGTTCGAACGCGCGGGGCGCTCGGCGAGTAAGGCAAGCGAGGGTGCAATAGAGAGGGTGACGTCCTGTATCCAATAGCGTGGCATGCTGTTGGCCTGGAGAGAGGGCACTGGCAACGCTTCGAGATTCAGGCCGTGCAGCGGACCGTCCAGGGTCGCGACGACACGGGAGCCGACTGGGATCCAGGAGCGGAGCGGCGCAATCAGCAGTTGATGCAGACGCTCGCCGGAGGGGATGCGCGTGCGCACCGGATCTGCGAGACGGCGCTCCAGGGCCTCCTGGTAATCGCGCACCAGCGGCTCGATCTCGGAGAGCGCGGGCATTTCAATGTGATGCACCTCCCGCGAATCAACCACCCAGGCATAAGAGTGCACGGGGCCGAACCAGTAGGAGACAAGGATCGAGCCATTCCGCCGCGCCAGCGCACGAAACGCATCGGGCTGCAGACGGCGCGCGGGGGCGGAACCGGAACGTTCCGCGAGCACTTGGGCGCGGCTGGAATCGGCGACGGCGAGGGCGCGTTCGAACTGGCCCTGCTCCATCAGGGTGTCAACATACTCCTGGTATAGACGGATCAGGCGGGTCAGGAAGGGCAGCTTGAATTCGGTACGGCTGAAGTCCGCACGGGTTTGCTCCACCATGCTCACTGCCGCTTCGAAGTGGCGGGCTGCCTCAGTGGGCTGGCGCTGCCGCAGCGCCAGAGCTCCCAGTCCTTCATGCGCATCCCATACCACTCCGGGGTCGGCCTTCCCCTCCTCCATGGCTTGGTTATACATGCGCATCGCGCTCGCGAGATCACCGCGGCCGGCCGCAACTCGGGCAGAGTTCAGCACGTTGTAGAACAGCGTGTGAATCCCCTCGGCGGTTTTCAGACGGATTGCCTCGTCATTAAGCGTGGCGGCCCTGTCCCAGTCCCCCAGCTCGATGTATACCGTAGCGAGATTCCCAGCTCCTACCACAGCCGCGGAAGTTCGTTTCAGTTCGTTCGAGAGATTCAGCGCACGTTCTAGAAACGGAATGGCTGTCTGGATATCCCCCTTCTGCAGATACGCATGGCCTGCCTCCGCCAGAGCACCCGGTAGAAAATATTTGGCGCCGGACCGCTCGTGTCGGGCAACACTAGCAAGGTGGATCTGAATGGCCCGGTCATAATCTCCGAGTTTCGCGAGACAGGTTGCCAGCGAGCTTTGGGCCACCGAGTATAGGCTGCCTGCGCCGGGACCCGCCACACGTGATGCCTCTTCGAAATATCCCGCCGCCTCGTCGAACCGGTTCCGCCGCACGCGGATACGACCCAGACTGACCAGCGCACCCGCCTGGGCGAAGGTCGAATTCAAGGCACGGGCGCGCGCCAATGCGCGGCGCAGCAGGGACTCCGCCTCATCGTATTGTGAGCCGCGCTGTAACCGCACACTTTGAATGAGCTCAGTATCCAACAAAACATCCTCGGCATTGGCCGCTTCGGCCGCGCGGTGGGCATCTTCCAACAAAGCGGCCGCTGCGGGCCGGTTCAAGATGGAGGATGCCTGACCCTGCAGCATAAGTCTTCGCGCGGCCAATGAAGCAAATTGCGGCGATTGGGGAATGGGACCGCCTAGCTGCAACAACGCTACTTCGGCACGTCCGTTATTGACCAGGATTTCGGCGCGGAGCAATCGGAATTTCCACTGGTAGATGGGGTCGCGGGCCTTGACGGAAAGCGCGAGCCCGCGTTCGGCAGTCGCTTCGGCCTTCGTTAATTCACCCGCTTCCAAATCGGCGCGAGCCGTTGCGAGCAGCTGAGGTAGTTCCACGGTAGGCGCCGTGCAGGCGCTCAGCAGGAGGAGCACAGAAGCTAGGACTGAAAAACGGCCACGGCCAGCGAGAATCGGACTCGCCCATGCGACACGATCTCCTCTCGCCTTTTCAGCCAGCGGACCGGGCACGGGATTACGCCGGGGGCCAGTCGTTGCCGTTGGTTTCGCCTTCCGCGGCGGAGACTCTCACCGCCATCTGGGCTGCCCAGTTGGAAGCGCACCATGGTGAGGCGGCGCGAGTCACCCTTGATGAACATTTCGCCAAAGTAGATCTTGCCGAAGTCCGGCACTACGACGACATGATCGTGAATGGTGGCTGTGGGGTGCGCGGGGCCATCCCATCGGATCTCCTGCACGATGCTGCACTTCACCGTTCCGTTGGCTTCGGGAAATCCAGTAGCTTCGTCAACGCCGCTGGCTGCGGGCAGGAACATGCGCTTCTGGCGTGGAGAGAGACCCGCGTGGCGCTTGGCGAGCTTGTCCTTCGTATCGCAATCGCGGTACAAGTCTTCGGCCAGCGTGATCGCCAGGCGATAACCGTCGATGCTGACACCGTCCAGGATATTGCCTTCCAGGTGAATCTTTGGCTGCTCGCGGCCCACGGCGCTGTGCGACGTCAGCCCCATGGCGGCGTGCGCGACCTTCACCCGGCCCAGAATTTCCAGGTCCTCGACGGCGGCCTTCACCTTCGTCACTGTGGGCGCGGCGTCGAAGGCCAGTTCCCCTAGCGTCGTCGCCAGTCCCTGCCCGGGATTGACGTAGTCGCCGTCGGCGCTGGTGGAGACGGATTTGAAGGAGACCCACTTTTCCAGGTTTCCCGCAGGGACTTTGGATTCATGCAACCCCCCGGTGACAGGCAGAGAACTGCTGCCCTGCACCGGGAATCGCCGGTCTACCGGCCGGCGAATGCGCGCGGTTACTCCCGAAGCGTGCCCATGAAACACATGACGTCGTGGGTGAAGATCAGATTGAGCCATCGAGTTCCTCAGTTGAGTTGTACGGAGAAGGGGTAGCGGCTCTCAACGCCCTGTCGATTGCGCAGGCTGAGAGTCCAGGAGCCGGATTCACGGATTGCCGCCGTGGGCAGAAAGACGACGAGCGGCGAGCCGGCCGGAGGGGCCTGCGTAGCCGCGCTGTGGCGGACGGCGCCGCCCGGAGCAATCAAATCGTAGGTAAGAGGTGCGCCAGGGTCGGCAATGTTGACATCGAGGGTGAACGCCGACAGGGGTTGGTCCCTGTGGACGATCAGCGCCTGCTCTTCACCGCGGGCAGCGGCACGCAAGGCAATCGGCGAAAGCGCTTGCGGCGCGTTCGCCCAGCGTAGGGACGGAATCAAAACCAGACCCTGCCAGCCAGCCACGCAGCCCAGCGCTATGGCGGCCGTGGACGGCACAATCGCCGCCGGAGATAGCCACGCGAGCCATCCACGTCGTGGCCGTTCCTGCACCACGGCGGTGTGGGGGCGCAGAGAGGCATCCTCGGCACAGACAGCCTTGATCCCACGCGCCAGCGCGGCCCCGGTGCGCACATCATCGGCGCAGCTGGGACAGTCGAAGTAGTGAGCTTCGAAAGCGAAGCGTTCGAGCTCACTCATTTCGCCCAGGAGGTACCGCTCCGAGGCTTTGGTGGCAAGTGCCTGTTGATGCTGCATACTCATCCCATTGGTGTCGCGGGGTTGGTTTTCGTTGCAACCCGCCGTAAATAGTCGGTACGAAAGCGCTGTTTCGCCCGGTGTACCAGAACGCGGAGGTACTCGCGATCCACCTGTAAGGTGCGGCACACGTCGGTTTTATCGCGTTCGTCGAAAAACAACCATCGCAGGATTTTTCGATCTTTTTCAGGAAGTTCGGAAAGCACGCTGCGCACCTGCACCCGATCCTCTTCACCGGCCATCGCAGCGTCGGCGCGAGATCTCGTCGGAGACGCGATCTTCCACCGGGTCGGCCACACGGGATTGAGAGCGGTAGACTTCGAACAGGACGTTCGTGCAGGTGGAATTCACGAAAGAGCCGAGGGCTTCGGGACTGTCGATTCCGGACTGGCGAAGAGTCCGCAGCACGCGAAGGAATGTCTCCTGAATCACATCCTGGATCAGGTCTGGGGCACGCAGCCTGGAACGGAGCTTAATGGCGAGTAGTTCGCTGAAGTAGGCGACGAAATCGCTCTCGGTTGCTGGGTCGGATTGAATGAGCCGGCGCACATATTCGGCATCGAAGCTCTGACGCTGCACAATGACCGCTATTATACAGCGCATACATCGCGGACGCGCGGTAAACACCCCAAACGGTTAGGGACTCCGGAGTTGAGCGCTTAACCGCTGGGGGCGGGCCGTTCGCTTGCGCGCGGCGCATAAAGAAATAAGGGTTCGCGCACAGGCCTCCGAACCTGTGCGTGAACGCTTCGCAGGGTGGGCCCGACGTACATCGCGAAGAGGGGGCGGGCCCGGTCCCCGGTATGTACCGGGGCTCTTGAACGTTAGTGCGAGAAGACGCCAAAGCGTTTCATCTACAGATAAAAAAAATTGCGCGATACGATTTGCGCATCTGGCGCACCAAGTGCAACGAAGGCCCAATTTCAGGAGAAATACGATGAACCTGCATATCCCAGATGTCAGAATCCTCGAAGTCCACACTGCCCCCTGGAGTAACACCCACCATCTCTGCCAACCTTCATCGATTCTCGAGGAGCGGAACACCTGGGACTTCCGCTCCTGCTGCACGCCGTGGCGGACGCAGCGAATTTGGGCTACAACTTTTTGACGGTCAGCGGCGAGGAGCCGCTACGCTACCCCTGGCTGGCGGCGCTTTGCCGGGAGGCGCACAGACATGGGATGCTGACCTCCATGATCTCCCGGAGCCTGACGCTGACTGCTCCCCAACTGGAGTGGCTGCGTTTCTCGATCGACCTGTTGGGCATCGAGGTAGACCGCAAGACCACGCGGCGCGACCGGCGGGTACGCACGCCGCGCGGCGTACAGACCGTGGAGCAGCGTCTGGCAGTAGTCCGCGACTCGGGGATTCCCTTCGCGATCGTGTTCCCGCTTACGTCCGCGAGTATGCCGGAACTGGAATGGGCGGCGCAATTCGCCGCGGACCAGGGCGCGGCCATGCTCCAGGTGCGTCCCTCGGAGGAACTCACCGACGAACAGATGGCGACCGCATGGATGATGGTGGAATGCCTGTGCGAGCTACAGCGCGGCAAGCTGGTGATCCACTTCGACGCGGTCAACCGCTACAGCCTGCCGACGGAGCCCGGCGACCTGGCGTCGTGGCAGCAGGACCTGAAGCGCGAAGCGCGCTACCTGGGCGAGATTGTTTCGCCCCTGGTGATCGAATCGGACGGCATGGTGGCGCCCCTACGCGACGGATTTCCCCGCCGCTTCGCCTTCGGCAACCTGCACAAGGAAGGACTGCCGGCGATGACGCAGCGCTGGATCGAGACGCAATCGGACGACTTCTGCGAGGTCTACGGCACCGTGCTGCGCAAGGCCCGCACCGCCGACCGCATGTTCGGGGATCTGGTTCAGATGCTCTCGATGGAAGTGGAGGCCGCCAAGGTAGGAATGTCGGCAGGAGTGTGAGGTAGCAGCGGCCGTAATACCAATAAAAAGGGGGCCGGCTTCCCGGCCCCCTTTTTCGTCTTTAGTGCTTTAGCTTAGAACACGAACCGCATCGCCAGCCGAATCGCGCGGCCGTTCTGGAATGAATTCGGCATACCGTACTGGTTGCTGAGCGTCAGCTTGCTCTGCACGCCGCCCGCAAAAGCTCCGGTACCGTTTACCGCATCGATGTAGTTGTACCCGTTCATCAGCTTGCCCCAATCGGTCTGCGGATCGCCCGAGAACCGGCTGGGACGCGTGGGATTGACCAGGCTGGTGGCCAGGATGTTCTCCCTGATGCCCAGCACGTGCCGGTGATTGAAGACGTTGAGCACGTTGCCTTCGAATTCGAGGTGCATCCCTTCATGCACCGGAATCTCGTGGTGAATGGAGAGGTCCGTCTGCAGGAAGACGTCCGTGCGCGCATCTTTGATTACATCGCCCTTAACGAAGTCGCCGTTCGAAGCGCGGGAAAGTTGCACGTAATTGCCGCGTCCTTCGGCCCACTGGCAGGCAGAACCCGTACCCACCACTGCGAGGCAGCTATCGATCGGCGTGCCCTGGAAGGCGGACTGCGTAACGCCCAGCAAGGTGGTCCCGAGCTTGGACTTCAGGTTATAGAAGCCGAAGGCCTTACCGGTGTTGGGACGGTCGGTGGCGAGCGGGCCGTCGTCGATCTGGCCGCTGGGAAGATAGGTCATCGTGGGCAGGTCGAAAAGGCGGCTGTTGTTGGGCGCCAGGCGGCCCGAGGTGCCACCATCGGTGGGTTCGGTGTTGGTCAGGCCGGGATAGTTGCCGCGCAGGGCGCTGTAGGTGTAGGTAAGTTTGCCGAACCACCGTCCGGTGGCGCGTTTGGAGAGGGAGATTTCTCCGCCATCGTAGCGGCGGTGGGCCCCCACGACCGGCGGGCACTCCGCGCAGAACGGCGTGGTGTTCAGGTAGTTCACACCGTTGGCATCTGGGATGACCGTGGGACGGTGCAGCAGGTCGGCAATCGTGGAGCCCGGGTTGCCGATGTAGAAGCCCAGGTTGTCGGTGATCGACATATCTTCGATCGTGCGGTCCAGGCGCTTGCGGGAGTAGCGGGTTTCCACCTTCCAATTGTGGGAGATTTCGAAATCCGCGCCCATCACGTATTCGTGCTGCAGCATGGGCTTCATGTCGGATCGAGAGGCATCGCCGAGCGAGCGAGGTTCGGGCGTTGGCGGCGCGGAAGTCGAAGTTCTCAATGAAGCGCGCCGGTATTGACGCCGGGCGCGGGACCGGAAGCCGGGCAGCCGCCGCCGATCGGATAGCTGCGGGGTGATGTGGCGGCGTAGTTGGGATCGTCCATGGCGTACACGCAATCGTGCCAGTAATCGCTGCCGAAAGATCCCGAGGCAGACCCATTTTCATGATGTCGTAGAACTTGCCGTAGCTGGCGTAGAGCCGGACCTTGCCATTGTGCAGCAGGTCATAGGCGGCGCCGATGCGCGGCGCAACCTTGTCGCCCCAGCCGAACTTCACCAGGGGAAGCGGGAGGGATCGTAGGGCGGCTGGATTTCGTTGTCGAAGCGCACGCCGAGGTTCAGCGTCAGGCCGTGGCCACCTGCCAGGCATCCTGAATGTAGAAAGCGTGATGGCAGTTGCCCACCTGACCGCTGGCGGAAAACAGGCGCGCATGTTCACCGTGCCGCCACGACTCTGGTATCCGTACCGGCCCTGGCTGCCGGCTTCCCCGAATTGCTGAGGTTCTGGGCGTTAATGGCCGCGCAGCGGCTCTGTCCGTTGGTGGTCTGCGGCGCATACTCCGAGGTGCCGATGTAAGTCAGGCGCGCCGTTGTAAGTGCCGCAACACGTCGTTCGCTGGGTCTGATAGAAGAAGCCGAATTTGAACTTGTGAGTGCCGCCAGAAATGCCCGACGAAGTAAGAGGTCTGACGTTGATGCTGTATCGCTTCCATCGGTCGAAGGCCGTCTGCGAGTTCGCGCCGATGTTGCTATAGCCCGCCGAATTCACGAACTGCGAGGGCAAAAGCGTTGCCGTTCAGCGCCTCGGGCCTGCCAGGGCCGGGCAAATCGGTCGCGTAGGGAAAGTTGGTGCCTGCGAATACACAAAGCGCAGGCCCTGCGGTATGCCGCGCTGCTCGTTGTTGTTGAAGAAATATCCGTAGCGGGTTGCGACCAGGCTGGCCGTGAGGGTGATGTCGCCGCCGAAGCTGTAAACGGACAGCGGATTGACTGAGCCGGTGCCGCCGGAAGGTATCGGGGTCGGTGGACGAACCGGTGTTGCACTGTCCGTCAATGTTGCATCCGCGCCGGGCAGAGAGGTGCCGGTGGTGCGGGAATAACCATAGTTCCAGGAACCGAACAGACGGATATTCTGGGTCACCCCGAAGTCCAGGCGCTCGAACGCATAATGGTGCGTTGTTGTCTGTTGAAGGTCCGTGGTCCCGGATTGGCGCCGGTGAAATTCGTGGTGCGGCGAGTGGTATCGATGTTCGGAATGTGGCGCGAGAAGATCCAGAGCTTGTTCTTATCAGACCTCCGCCCACCACGTAAACCGGGCTCGACGACGGTATTGTATCTTTCTTGGCGGAGAAATACTCCGGTGGCCGTCCAGGGCGCGTGCTGGTATTGGTGGAGGTTGCCGGGTTGAGATGCAGTGCGCGGTCGCGTTATTGGCGTTCAGCGCGTCGGTCTGCAGTTAGGTAACCAGCGAACCGTGCCAGTCGTTGGAGCCGCGCTTGCCGATCGCGTTGATCACGCCGCCCAGGGCGCCGCCGTACTCGGCTTCGAAACCGCTGGACTTGATCTGAACTTCTTCGACGAAATCCATCTGGAAGCTGCTTACCGACGCCGCCGTTCTGGATGTTGGTGGTGTTCACGCCATCGATCAGGTAGACGTTCTCGCAGTTGCTGGCGCCGTCGATCTGGAAACCATTGGTGCCGGCGCTTTGCAGCGGCTCATTGCGGGCGCCGGCAGCGAAGGGAATCACCGACTGGAACGATCGCCCCTGGGGGAGCGCGTTCAGGTCCGTCCGGGAGACGGTTACCTGCACCTTACTCTGCGTAACGTCTACGACGGAAGCATCGGCAGCGACCTCGACGGTCTCCGCCACCGCGCCGACTTCGAGTTTTACGTCGATATTCGGCAGGCGGCCCACCGCCAGTTCGATCCCGACCTGCTTGAATGTACGAAAGCCTGGAACTGTCACCGACAAGGAATAGGTACCTGCGGGCAATTGCGTAATGCGATATACGCCGGAATCATCGGTTTTCACTTTTCGGGTTCCGATCAACGAAGCGCCTGAAACCTCGACTGCCGCGTTGGCGACAGAGGCACCCGACGGATCCTTGACCACACCCTGCATCCCTGCTGTTGTTTCTTGTCCGAAAACGCTCGGCGAGACCGCAAGCGCAATCAATGCTACCGGTAGTAGGAACCACTTTCCCTTGTAGGGACTCTGCATATTTTCTCCTCTAAATTTCGGAAGCCATTTGGTACGGTTCCGATAGTGAAGCCAGGGGGAACGACGATAGTGCGAATACCGCACGTAAACTCGAGCCCCTCAGAACTAACCCCTTGTTGGACCAACTTAACCCGCCGTAAAGCGGATCGTAAAGATCTCGTTAACCTTCAACGTTAATTTGGTCGATTGTCCTAGATTTCACTATGGAAAGCAAGGGCTATTTCGCGCAGGCGGGGTTAACTGAACGGCGTGATTTGCTACATTTCACTGATTGTGCGGGATTTAACAGCTTCCCACATGACTGTGGTGGGTCAATCAGATGGAGACACACACCACAATCGCGTGGTTTGGTACTGGGTGAAAGGGCGCACTGCGCGAAAACCGCAAGTGCGAGTTACTCGTACCGTAAGGCGATCATTGGATCGACGCGCGCTGCCCGGCGCGCAGGGATGTAGCAGGCCAGCAGCGAAACTACGCCCAAAACGCCCGGGGCGGCCAGAAAAACTACCGTATCGGATCCGCTCACCTGATACAGCATGCTGGCCAACACTTTACCTACCACAAACGAGAGCACCAGACCCGCCGAGGCGCCAATGACGGTCAGGATGGCGCCCTCCCGCACCACCAGGCGCAGGGTGTCCCGAGGATTCGCCCCCAGAGCCATACGGATTCCGATTTCGCGCGTGCGGCGGGCCACCGTGTAGGAGCGAATGCCGTACAAGCCGATCATCGCCAACAACAGCGCCACGCCGCTAAAGATGCTGAAGAGGGTGGCGCCGGTGCGCATGATCCATAAATCGGCACTGCCTTCCATGTGTTGCCGCATGGTCTTCAGCGAGAGCACCGGCAGCGCCGCATCGAAGTCGCGAATTTCGCGGCGCACCCGCTGCAGCATGCCCGGCTCGGAGCCCACCTTGAGGTGGATGTGCATGTCCGACTGGTAATCCTCGCCAAACGGAAAGTAAACATGAGGCTCGCGTCCCCTACCGACAACATGCTCCTGGACATTCCCCACGATTCCGACCACCTCCATCTCGCGAGCCTTGGCGGCGCCGTCCTCGTGCAGCAGGATGTGCTTGCCGAGCGCGTCGCCATGGGGCCAGAGCCGGTCGGCCGCCATGCGGTCCAGCACTACTGCCGTGCGCCCGGCGCCTTCCGCCGTGCGGAACGGTCGGCCGCGCAGAAGCGGAATGCCCATCGTCTGGAAGTAGGTTTCGGTGACGATGTTGGATTGGCAGTACACCAGGCTTGCCGGGTCGGCCGGATCGCTGCCTTCGCGCCGTATGCTGCTGCCGTTGGACGTAATGCCGAAGGGGACGGTGGCGGCAATCGCAGCGGACTCCACGCCGGGTAACTCCCGCAGTCGAGCCAGCAGCCCGCGATAGGTTTCGCGGCCCGCGGGTCTGATTGTAGCCGGCAAGGCTGGGGTCGAGTTCCACGACCACGGAGTTCGCAACGCGGAAGCCCGGCGCCAGAGCGGCGGCTCGCAACGAACTCCGGAGGAAAAGGCCGGCCGCCGTCAATAGAGTGAGCGAGAGGCAGATCTGACCCATCACCAGAAGGTTGCCGCGAGAGAACAGGCGCGTTTGGCCGCTGCCGCGCAGCTCCCCTTCCTTCAGATCGGTCACAAGGTCCGGCCGTGAAAGATTCCAGGCCGGCATAAAGCCAAAGAGCAGGGTGCTGAACAGGCAGAAGGCGAACGTGGCGGCGAGCACGCGCAGGTCTGGCGTTGCGTGATAAACCAGGTCGATGGGCGCCAGCCGGGACATGGAATTCACCATCAGTTCGGTGCTCCACCAGGCAATGAACAGACCAGCCGCGCCGCCCATCAGGGCCAGCATCAGACTTTCCGATAGAAGCTGTTGGACGATATTGCGCCGTCCGCCGCCGAGCGCCAGGCGGATGGCGATTTCCTTGCGCCGTGCCGCGCCCCGGGCCAGCATCATGTTCGCCACATTCAGAGACGCGATGAGCAAGACCACCGCCGCCATGCACAGCAACAGAATCGCGGGCACCGCCAAGCCGGTGTCCGAAGCGGGACTGGTGGAAATAACCAGCCGCGAGAGGGGCCGCACCAATAGCGTCTGGTCCTTGTTCTCCACCGGCCAGGCCTTTTGCATCGCCGCGGCGACCCCGGCGAGTTGCGCGTCGGCTGCGGTCAGGGTGATGCCCGGACGCAGCCGCGCGATGGCGATCAAGGCGTGGTTGTCGCGCGAGCCGCCAGCGTGGCGTGACTCCGGTTTTCAAAATCGTTGACCATCGTCGGGTAGACGCCGAGAGGTACATAGAGTTCGGCGCTGATCAGGGCAGTGGTGCCGGTGAAGCCTTCCGCGGTGATCCCAACCACGGTGAACAATCGGCCATTCAGGCGGAGCTGCCGGCCCAGCATCGCACCGGCGCCGTGATGCTTCCAGAAGGAGTAGCTGACAATCACTACGGGCACATCGCTGCCCGGACGCTCGTCTTCGGCGGTGAATACGCGGCCGCGGAACAGCGGAACGCCCATGGTGTCGAAATAGTTCGACGAGACCAGGTCGGCAAACAGGCGGCGGGTGGTGTCGCCTTCCGTAAGACCCACCATGGCCATGTCATGGGCCGCCAGGCTTGTGAAAACGCCGGCCTGACCACGAAGATCGACGAAATTCGGGTAAGAGAACGCACGGTATTTGTCGGGTTGCCGGGTATCGCGGCTGTACAGGCCCACCAGTTCCTCGGGCTTGTGAATCGCCAGGGGTTTCAAAAGGAAAGCGTTGACCAGGCTGAAGATCGCGGTATTGGCGCCGATACCGAGAGCAAGAACCAGCACGGCGGCTGCGGTGAAACCCGGTCTCTTGGCGAGAACCCGGATTCCCTGCGAAATACTATTCATCCGTTCACCTTCAGTATGGACCCGGTAAGTGCATCCACCAAGCCTTCAATAAGGTCTTACGATGATGACTGGCCGAAAAGTTCGGGAATGTTGCCTTTCAGCCTAAGCAAAACCCTAACTAATGAACGATTAGTGCTAGTCGGCTATGCCGGATCCTAGTACATCGTTGGTACGAAAGGCTATACCCGAACGCCGAAGAAAAAGGCATGATGGATCGACATGATCAGCATCCACTACAGCAACGGCCGGTCGCTTCAGGGAATCGTGCTCGCCTTCGGCGATCGCCTCATGCGCGTCGCGGTCAAGGGTTCGGATGATACCGTAGAGTTCCGGCTAGTCAATCAGGTCTGGGTTTCGGAGGACTGCGAAGTGGTAAAGCTCGAGTTTGCCGAATGGGAGACTCGCGCTCCGTCCAGTCAGGCCGACGTACAGGAATGCTTAGTCCACTTCCATTCTCAGGCAGCTTCCTTGCAACGGGTGATGTAGGCGCTGCCGCCTATCGCGAACGCACGTCCAGAATTACCGAAGTGCGGATCGGGTCGAACTCCGGGTGGCCAAACTCCAACCGCATACCGCGTCCGATGAACCGCGTCTTGAGCATCGATCCGCCCCAACTGGAGCCGTGGATGGTAACTGGAATGGGCTGCGGGCAAAATACCGGATGGCCCGAAATCAGCGCCTGGTCCCACCCCTTGTAAAGAATGGTGTACGAGCGATTTTGGGTTCGAACTTCCAGCACGGTTCCCGGGGAGAGATCCTGCAGGTGGACACCGCCCTCAATCTCCGATTGGACGATGTTGCTGTTCACCGCGTCGCTCAAATTGGCGTGGGGCGGAAAGAACCGGGGATGTCCGCAAGTCGTATTCATGAAACGCCCACTGGATCGGCGGGCAGCTAACGCGCTCGGAACCCTCCGATCTTACCTACCGCTAGCTTACTACCGTTGCGTTCCCATGGGGAATCTAATGCGCCCAATATTGACGAAAGGTACTAAAAACTTGGTCCGTACGCTTGGCACTGTTCGCCGCACCGCGGCTCAAGCATACTGAGCCTTGAGCCTCCAAAGCACTATGAAAATCCGCAACATTTCGAGGGCTGACAGAGCAGCCGTGCGGGCCGCGGATTCGCACACGATGCCGCACACGGTGCCAATGATGCGGCTGTTCGACGAACGGGATATCGAGTTTTTGCGTACACTGCCGGGGTGTACCGCGCAAATGGAAGCGGAATTCCGCCGCCGCCGCTGCCGTATTTTCCGGGGATATCTGCGCAGCATGCGGGCAGACCTGCTGGTAGCGCAGACGGAATTGGAGACCTTGCGGATCGAGTCTCCGGCAGATTACGAACAAATCGCTCTGCTGGTCATGCGTTGCCGCATGCGCTTTGCGTGGGCGATGATTCCGGCCTATTTCTCCCTGTTCCGATACCGCTGGCAGTTGGGTTCCGCGGGCCTGGAACCTGTGGTGCGTGGACTGGAAGACATTCGCGGCGAGATCCGCAACGGGATTCCTCGAATATCCTTCCGCGGTTGCTAAACCAAACCCACCCCACTGCCGATACTTCCTCATGGACGAGCGAAGCAAGGGGCCGGCCGGGCTGACGCCCGCGGTTTCCCCGGTACGCGTGCTGGTTGCCGGTGGCACCGCTACCAATCGCAGCGCCGCGGTTTGCATGCTGAGCGACATTGGTCTGCGTGCGGACATAGCGGCTGACGGACGCGAAGCGGTGGAAAGGCTGCGCCTGCGACCCTACGACCTGGTGCTCTTGGATTGCCGGATGCCCTTGATGGACGGCATCGAGACAGCCGGTGAGATCCGCAAACACGAACCGCCGCACTGCCGCACCCCGATCGTCGTCATGACGGCAGAGACCGGCGCGGATTGCCTCGACCGTTGCTTATCCAACGGAATTGACGATGTGCTGAGTAAGCCGGTCCGGTTCGCAGAGCTGACGGCCGCGATTCACCGCTGGTTACCGGCGAAGCGGGAGCGCGCTCGCACGTGGGTTACGCCCCCGGTGATCGAGCTACAGACGTCCGGCATGGCATACCATGAAGGGGACACGGCATCCCAGCATGAAGATTGAAGCCATACACCACGTCAGTCTGGGCGTAACAGACCTGGAGCGTTCGCGGCAGTTCTACCGGGAGATTTTGCGGCTGGAAGAGATCGAGCGTCCGCCGTTCAACTTTCCCGGCGCCTGGTTTTCGGTCGGCGCCTCCCAGCAGCTTCACCTGATCGTCCATCCGAACTCCACATTTCGCAACGGCAAAGGACTGGATACGCGCGATGGCCACTTCGCCATCCGCGTAGCCAGCTACCGTCAGATGGTGGTCTATCTCTGGTCGAAGGGCTATCGCGAGGAAGCCGGCAGCGACGAGTCCAAACGGCTGATCCTGCAGCCCTATGCCACCGCCGGCTTCCCGCAGATCTACATTCTCGATCCGGACCGCAACGTGATCGAGATCAACGCCGTCGAGTTGGACTGATTCACCGCGGCCGCGAGCGTCCGTCCTTCTGTATTTGCGCCAGCATTGCCAGAAGCTCCTTCACCTTGTCGGGATATTGCGCGGCCACATTATTCTGCTCCGCGATATCGCTGGCAAGGTTGAATAGTTGAGGTTGCGGGTCGTTGCCGATCTCGTTGCCCGTCTGATTGCGTTTGGGCCCGGTGTGCGGTTGGATGACCTTCCAGTCGCCGTAGATCAGCGACAGCGCGGTAGCATGCTCCACGATATGCGGCCGGCCTTGCACGGATTTGCCCAGCAGAACGGGCAGCAGGTTGAAACTATCGGGCGCGGCATCCTCCGGCAGTTTGCGCCCCGCCAGCGCCGCAAAGCTCGCTAACAGGTCCACCTGGCTCAGTGGCGCCGCCGAGACACCGGGCTTGATCGAACCCGGCCACCGGACGACGAAGGGCACTCGCGTGCCGCCATCGTAGGCGCTGTATTTGCCGCCGCGCAGCGGGCCCGCCGGCTTGTGGTCCCCCAGTTTCTCCACCGCCTGGTCGCGATAGCCATCGTCCACCACCGGCCCGTTGTCGCTGGAGAAGATGAAGATCGTGTCGCGCGTCAGCTTCAGGCGATCCAAGCGTGTCGAGGATGCGGCCGATGGACCAGTCCAACTCGGCGATGGCGTCGCCGCGCGGGCCCATCCCGGTCTTGCCCACGAAGCGCGGGTGGGGCACGCGCGGCACGTGGATATCATGCGTCGCGAAATACAGGAAGAACGGGCGCGCACGATTCTGTTCCAGAAACTGCGACCGCTTTGCCCGTGATCGTGTCCGCCATGTCCTCGTCCACCCATCGCGCCGCCTTGCCGCCGGTCATGTAACCGATCCGGCTGATGCCGTTGACGATGCTCATGTCGTGGCCGTGGCTGGGGTGCATCTTGAGCAGTTCGGGGTTGGCTGCACCGGTCGGCTCGCCCGGGAAGGCGTGCTCGTAGTCCACGTGGATCGGGTCGCTCGGGTCCAGATTGACGACGCGGCGGTTCTCCACGAAGACGCACGGCACGCGGTCGCCGGTAGCCGGGAAAATGAACGAGTAGTCGAAACCGATATCGAGCGGCCCGGGCGTGATGTCGCCGTTCCAGTCCAGGTTGCGGGCGCCCAGCCCGAGATGCCACTTGCCTACCACGCCGGTCCGGTAGCCGGCCTCTTTCAGCATGGCAGGGAGCGTGTAGCGGCCCGGCTGGATGATCAGCGACGCATCGCCGGGCAATACGCCCGTGCCCTGGTGTCGCCACGCATATTCGCCGGTCAGCAGCGAGTATCGCGACGGCGTGCAGGTGGCCGAGGAAGAGTGCGCGTTGGTGAAACGCACGCCGGCCGCCGCGGCGCGATCCAGATTCGGCGTCTTGACCCGCGTGGCGCCGTAGCAGCTTACGTCGCCGTAGCCGAGATCGTCGGCATACATGTAGACAATGTTGGGAAGCCGCGCGGCGGCAACGGCGCGGGAGTGCGCCAGCAGGGGCAGCGTAGTGCCAAGAAATTGACGGCGGTTCATCGGACCCTCAGCGGTATCGTATCGTATTAAAGAACGACCTATGAAATACTACCTGGCCAAAAGCGAACCCACGGTCTACTCCATTGACGATCTGGATCGCGACAAGAAGACCGTTTGGGACGGAGTGACCAATGCGCAGGCGGTGCGGGCCATCCGCGGCATGAAACCGGGCGATCGCGTCTTTATTTATCACAGCGGCGGCGTAACGGCGATCGTCGGCCTCGCCAACGTCCTCTCGGAAGCGCGCGACGATCCGAAGAATCCGAAATCGGCCGTAGTCGAGCTGGCATACGGTGGACGCCTGGATCCGCCCACGTCGCTGGCCGAGGTCAAACAGTCCGGCAAGTTTGACGATTGGGCGCTGGTGCGGCAGTCGCGCCTCTCCACCATGGAAGCCCCGTCTAAATTCGTCGAGTGGATGCGCGAGCGTTACCCAAAGGCGAAAATCTAGCGCCTACCAGCCCACCGGCTTGCCCTTGTTCTGTTCGTCGAGCCACTTCTGCAGCGGCGCGAAGTAGTCGCGAATGGCGGTGGCGTCCATCTGGCGCGTGCCGGCGATCTTCTCCAGCGCATCCTGCCACGGCCGGCTCTGGCCCATTTCCAACATGGCGTTCAGCCTGGCGCCCGCCTCTTTGTTGCCGTAAATCGAGCAGCGGTTCAACGGACCCGTGCACCCGGCAGCCTGCGAAAGCGCCCGGTGAAACTGGAACTGAAGGATATCGGCCAGGAAGTACCGCATATAGGGAACGTTGGCGGCCACGTGATATTTTGCGGCAGGGTCGAAATCAGCCTCGCTGCGATCTACCGGTGGCGCGATACCCTGATATTTCTGCCGTAACTGCCACCATGTCTCGTTGTACTTCTCCGGAGGAATCTCGCCGGAGAATACCTTCCACCGCCACTGGTCGATCACCAGGCCGAAGGGCAGGAACGCGATCTTCTCCAGCGCCTTGTGCAGCAGCAGTCCGATGTCCTTGGAGGTGTCCGGCGCCCGGTCGAGCAGTCCGATCTTTACCAGGTATTCCGGCGTGATGGAGAGCGCGATGGTGTCGCCGACCGCTTCGTGGAAACCGTCGTTGGCGCTATCGCGGAAGGTGGGCGGCTGGCTGGAGTATGCGCGCTGGTAGAAATTGTGGCCCAGCTCGTGGTGGACAGTGAGGAAATCTTCGCCGGTGATCTGAATGCACATCTTCAGGCGCACGTCGTTCAACGTATCGACGTCCCAGGCGCTGGCATGGCACACCACATCGCGATCCCTCGGCTTCAGGAAGAGCGAGCGCTCCCAGAAAGTTGCGGGCAGAGGCGCGAACCCGAGCGACATGAAAAAGCCCTCGCCGTACTTCACCATCTGCTTCCAATCCGTGTTGCGCTTCTTCAGAAGAGCGGTCAAGTCGTATCCGGGATCGGCATTGGCGGGCGCGATCAGCGGGTAGATGTTGTCCCAATCCTGCGCCCACATGTTCCCCAGCAGATCGGCGGGGATGGCCCCGCTGGCGGGCACGGCATCGCCGTATTTCTCGCGCAGGCGGTTGCGGACATAAGCGTGCAGCGAAAGGTAGAGGGGCTTGACCTGCTCCCACAGACGATCCAGTTCCTTCGCGAAATCATCGGGCAGCCATGTCGTACTTGGAGCGCCACATGGCGCCGTTGTCCTTGAAACCAAGCTGGCGCGCGCCCTTGTTGGCGAGTTCGACGTAGCGCACGAAGTCCTTCCGAATGGGTCTGGAGATGGCGTGCCAGCCGGTCCAGGCCTCCTGCAGCGCTTTCGGGTCGCGGCTCTCGGCCAGAATCTTGCTCAGCTCTTCCAGGTCCTTGCAGCTTGCCGGCCCGCTGGGGCAGTACTTGCCCTTACCGTAGGTGCCTTCCATTCCCGTGACGATGCGCGTCAGTTCCTCGCTCTCCTTGGGATCGGAAGGCGTGGCGATGGTGAGCGAAAGCTTGAGCAGCTTGATCTTCCGCGCGGTCACGGGATCGAGCTTGAGTCCATCGAAGCGCGTGGCCTGCTTGGCATACTCCACCGTCGGCGGCGATCGCCTTTTCGTCGAGTTTGGCGGCAATGGCTTCGGTATCGTCGGTGATGTAGGTGGACTTGATCCAGTCGGCGCGGCGCGGAGTCCACACCCAGCAGGAGGAGCTTCTGTTCCGCGTCATTGATAAACTTGCGGGCCTCTTCGGGGGTTGCCTTGGGGTCCGCGGCAAATGCCATCGCTCCGAAAGTACAGGCGATGCACGCGAGTGCACGAATCTTCATGCCTTCACCTTAGCAAGGGTCGAGAGGGTTTTTGTCGCCGTGATTTGGCGCGCGCGCATCTGCCGTGTTAGCATTTGAATATCTGCGTGACACATTCGCGGGGACGTAGTTCAGTTGGTTAGAACGCCGGCCTGTCACGTCGGAGGTCGCGGGTTCGAGCCCCGTCGTCCCCGCCATTTTCTTTCAACCTTTTCCCAATCATTCCAAGATTTCCGGCGGGGTGCCCGGTGCTGCCGTGAACCTCTGCGGCACGGCTGGCGCAGGCCGCTCTGCGCCGAAAGATCTTCCATCTCCATCAAGCTCCAACCCAATGATCAATGCGGGTCCATTACTCCCTTTGGACGAGGCGCTCAGCGGGACCGGCATTCCGGAGGGACGGTGAGTCGTTGGTCAAAGGAAATTGAATTCCGTACCTGATTGGACTGCTACACTGCGAGTTTCGGCCATACGCGGGTGAACAACAATGATCAAGATTAGAGGACTCCGATGGTGGATGATCAGCCTGATTATGCTCGGCTCGATCATCAACTACCTGACCCGAAGCACACTGGCGGTAGCCGCACCCACGCTTCTCAAGGAACTGCACATCACCACCCAGGAATATTCCTGGATCATCGGCGCCTTTCAGGGCGCCATCATGGCGCAACCGATCTGCGGGTACGTGCTGGACGTACTCGGCCTGAAGATGGGGTTCGCGATCTTTGCGATCTCATGGTCGCTGGTGAATATGGCTCATTCCCTGGCCGGCAGTTGGCAGGCATTTGCCTGGCTCCGCGGGCTTCTCGGCTTCGCCGAAGGTTCGGCCAACCCGGCGGGCATGAAGGCAACGGCGGACTGGTTTCCCGCCAAGGAGCGGGGGCTGGCAGGCGGCGTGTATAACATCGGAGCCTCGGTGGGTTCCATGTTAGCCCCTCCCTTGGTCGCGTGGGCTATTCTGGCTTACAACTGGCGGGTCGCGTTTGTGATTACCGGCAGCCTGGGGCTGGTTTGGGTGGTGCTGTGGCTGTTGCTCTATCAATCGCCAGACAGGCACCGCGCACTTTCGAAACAGGAGAAGGCGTATATTTCATCGGGCCAGGAGAGGCACCTGCAAAGCGATGGTTCCCGCCCGTCGCTACTGAAGATCCTCGGCCAGCGCAACTTCTGGGGGATTGCCCTGCCGCGCTTTCTCGCCGATCCGACGTGGGGTACGCTGAGCTTCTGGCTGCCCTTGTACCTGAGCAGCGTCCGGCATATGGATTTGAAGCAGATCGCAATGTTCGCGTGGATGCCGTTTCTGGCAGCGGACTTCGGATGTGTCTTCGGCGGACTTCTGGCCATGAGGCTTCAGAAACAATTCGGTCTCAGCGTGATCAACTCCCGGCGCTGCGCCTTTACTTTGGGCGCGTTCCTGATGTTGGGGGTGGGGTTCGTGGGATTTGTGCAGAGCCCCTATGCCGCGATTGCGCTTCTCAGCCTGGGCGGTTTCGCGCATCAGACACTTTCGGTAACCGTGATCACCATGTCGTCTGACCTGTTTCGTAGAAATGAAGTTGCCACGGCCGCCGGCATGGCGGGCACGTTCGGCAACGCGGGCCTCCTGATCTTCTCGTTGTTGATCGGCGGCCTCGTCGCCAAGGTCGGCTACACCCCCTTCTTCATCTGCCTCGGTCTTCTTGACCTGCTGGGGGCGGCGGTCTTGTGGACAGTCGTCCGCGAACGCCACGCCACCATCGACGACCACGGACTGGGACTGGAAACGGAGCAGTCCAAGGATGACGAATCACGCCACCCGCATTCGAAACCCGATTCTGCCCGGATTTAATCCGGATCCCTCCATCGTCCGTGTCGGAGACGACTACTACATCGCCACATCCACTTTCGAGTGGTATCCGGGAGTGCAAATCCACCATTCCCGCGACCTGGTTCACTGGCGCTTGCTCCCGCGCCCCCTGAATCGCGCCAGCCAACTGAATATGCTGGGCGATCCGGATTCCTGCGGCATTTGGGCCCCCTGCCTCAGCTACGCCGACGGCCTCTTCTGGCTCATCTATACGGACGTGAAGAGATATGGCCGAACGACTCAGGGCGGCGCCGCGGGCGCATCGTTGCGTGACACACACAATTACCTCGTGACCAGCCCGCGGATCGACGGCGAGTGGTCCGATCCGGTTTACCTCAACAGCAGCGGCTTCGATCCTTCGCTGTTCCACGACGACGACGGCCGCAAGTATTTGCGTCAATATGCGCTGGGACCACCGGCCCGGAGGCAATCGCTTCTCTGGAATCGTGTTGCAGGAGTACTCGCCACGCCGGCGCGCGGGCTGGTGGGGCCGGTCCACTTGATCTTCCAGGGTACGCCGCTGGGATTTACCGAGGGGCCCCATCTCTACAAGCGCAACGGCTATTACTACCTGTTGACCGCCGAAGGCGGCACAGGATGGGGACATGCGGTCACCATGGCGCGCTCGCGCGAGCTCACCGGCCCGTACGAATTGCACCCGGACATATATATACTGACGGCACGCCACCGGCCGGATATCGAACTGCAGCGCGCCGGGCACGCCGACCTGGTGGAGACTCCGCAGGGAGAGACCTACATGGTGCATCTCTGCGGCCGGCCCATTCGCAATCGCGGCCGCTGTACGCTGGGCCGCGAAACCGCGATTCAACCGATGGTGTGGTCGGACGACGGCTGGCTTCGCACCGTGGATGGAGCCGGCGTCCCCTACCCCGAGGTCGCCGCGCCGGCCCTGCCCGAGCATATTTTTCCTGGCTCGCCGGAGCGCGAGGACTTCGACAGCCCCAGTCTGCCCCCCGATTTTCAGTGGCTACGGTCTCCCTGGCCGGATGAACTCTTCAGCCTGACCGAACGACCCGGGTATTTGCGCCTTTACGGCCGCGAGACGCTGGGCAGCCTCTTCCGGCAGTCCCTGGTCGCCCGGCGCCAGCAGTCGCACTGCTTCACGCGCCTCGACGCTGATGGAGTTCGAGCCCGACCGGTTTCAACAGATGGCCGGCCTCGTCTGTTATTACAATGGCTCCAAGTTTCACTACCTCTACGTCTCGCACGACGTGGAGTTGGGGAAGCACATCCGTGTCATGTCATGCCTGCCCGACCAGCTTCAGTCGGATGTTTTCAGCACTCCGGTCGGGATTACCGCGGGAAAACCGGTGCATCTGCGCGTGGAAGTCGATTTCGAGCGCCTTTATTTCGCGTACCGCATCGAAGGCGGCGAGTGGTCCCGCCTGCCCGGTCCACTGGATGCGAGCATCCTGTCCGACGAAGCGGCGGCCCCTGGAACGCCCAATTTCACTGGAGCATTTGTCGGCGTTTGTTGCCAGGACTTGGCCGGTACCTGCCGGCCGGCGGATTTCGACTATTTCGAGTACCGCGAACGTAGTTATCGTTCCGAAATAGGGGAGTAGTTATTTCGAATCGTCCACGACTTCGATGCCATTTACACACGCCATCCCCCGAACAGGCACAAACGTGAGCAGGATCTTGCCTTGGGCATTCGGTCGAATCCCCGAGAAGTTTCGATCTATGGGGCGACCTTCACCACCAGCCTCTTTCATGATGTCGAAACTTCGCAGCAGCGCCACACCGTTGCAGTAGACATCGAAGAGTCGAGGGCCGGGCTCACCCGCGCCGGCGTTGCGTTTTCCGTAGTGCCCCTCGCAGAACTTCAACGTGACTCGATACCGGCCCTCCGCCACCGGCAGAGCATAGGAAAAATGTCCCCAACGCTCGCTTGCGTAGAGCGCCATGTCCGGTCCGGTTGAGTTGCTCCCCTGAACAGGATTTGTCGTGCGGACCAGCGCGTTACCACCTAGGAAGTAAGAGTCACCCTGCCACTCCTGACCGGCGGAATCCTGCCATGATGAGGTCCAACCCGCTCGAATTCGGACCGGTTTGGCTTTCCCGGCAGTCAGCGGCAGCACCTCCATGCCACTCAACATTGCCGTGCTTCTCATCGAGTTAAAGCTGAGGTGCAGGAATCCATCCGGGGCTGGCGAGATGTTGCGGAAGACTCGCTCATCCGCGATATTGGAACCGGCAGCATCAGCCACCACATCGAAGGCAGTCAGGAGCGGTTTCCCGTTGGCAAAGACGCGAAACAGACGCTGGCCCTCGCCACTCGATTCAGCGCTGATGAAATCGGCCAGGCCAGTCTCGGCGAAAAAAAGATGCAGCTCATAGTTTCCCGGCTGGAGCGGAATATCGTATCGAAAGTCGCCGCTTCGCAGGTGCCGGTAAATATCCGGGTCCAGTGTTCGGAAGATCCTTTCGGACGGACGGACCACCACATTGCCGCCGGTAAAGAAGCGATCCGAGCCCCACGTGCGCCCGCCGCGGTCAACGTAAGGAGCGGTAGTCCCGGCGATCATCCGAAGATTCTCGACAGGCGATGCCATCGCTGGGGCCGGGATGGTGATGGGCGTGGTCTTGGCATCGACAGAAATGGGATTCACCGTTCGCCACCGCCACATCGAAAAGGCGCCGGCGAGCAATAGAACCGCAACCGTGGCGACAATGAGCCATCTCGGGCTTGACGGAGGGTGCGTCTCCGCAGGCGGAATCTCGAGGGCGGACGCCTCGGCAGGTGGTATCGTGGCGGCAATCGGATCCGCGGGTCGTACCTCGGCGGCGGTCACCTCCGCTGCCGGCGCCTCAGCGGCGGGCGCCTCTACGGCCGGCGCCTCTACGGCCGGATCGCCCCACCTGAATGCAGCGGAGTAGGACCCCGGCGGCAGATCGATCCTGACCGCGTGATACGTACCATTCTCGGCCTGATAATGTTGCGCGAGCTTCTTTCGAACCTCATTGGCCGTCACACGAACTATAGTGTGCTGACCCGTATCGAAGTCCTGCGAAAGCTGGAAGAGTTCTACGCCGAGGGAGCGTTCCTTCAGGGCGCCGGCCGGTCCGCTGATTGTGTGCTCGATAATGTATTCTAGGAATTCCCGACACCGCTTGCTCGTGCGAAACGCAGGGCTCTCCAGCAGATGATCGAGTTCCGCACGTACATCCTGTTCGCGTGCTTTATTGAGTCCCCTGCTCTCGCCTTCGCACATCGCTCGGCTGCTCACCGCAAATCATATCACAGGCGTTGTGTCTGGGTTCCGCGCGGCTTAACGCCCGGCTAACCGTTAGCCGGGAAGAAAGAAGACGCCCTTCCATAGCCCCAAATCGTAAGATTCCAGGAGCGTTGAGCGCCGGACACCGTACCAAACCTAGCGCGAGACAGACTCAGGCGTTAAGATACGCCAGATCAGAGGGGTAATAGCGTCCTCAAATCCACTCCCGTGCAACCGAAGCGGGAGGTGAGTCGCTTTTCTGCTGTCTCTAGGAGGGAACTACGTATGTTTCGCCGCGGCTTGAGAGGCTTTGCGTCCTGCTTTCTATTGAGTTACGCGATCTTCGCGTTGCTCAGTCTTCCGGCCATCGCCCAGACTCTTGGCCAAATCACGGGCCGAATCACAGACGCGTCAGGCGCTGCAGTCCCCGGCGCGGACGTAACTCTCGTAAATATCGCCACAAACGCCTCGAGGAGCACCCTGACTACGGGTGACGGGGACTACACGTTCGCCTCAATTCCCCCCGGCACTTATAACGTCAAGGCGCAGCACGCCGGATTCCGCATCGCGGCCGCCAACCATATTGAGGTGCAGGTACAGCAGACGGTGCGTCAGGACCTCGCGCTTGCAGTTGGCCAGGTCAACGAGTCCGTACAGGTTTCGGCGTCGGCGGACCTACTGCAGACCGAGAACCTCGCCGTGGGGACAGTGGTCGAAAACAAAATGTTGACCGAGCTTCCTCTCGGCGGGCGCAACTACCTGAGCCTCGTCGCCCTCTCCTCGAACGTGGAGACACTCTCGCCGTCCGCCGGTCAGGCTGGATCGCGCCAGGGCGGAGACCGCGCCTCACAGTCGATCTCCGCGGCCGGCCAGCGCATCATGTTCGACTACTTCACGCTGGACGGGGTCAATAACACCGACCCGGATTTCAACACCTACGTGACGCTGCCTTCCATCGATGCCATCCAGGAATTCAAAGTGCAGACCGGCATCTATCCCGCCGAATTCGGCCACCAGGCCACGCAGATCAATGTGGTGACCAAATCCGGCGGCAACAGCTATCATGGCGCCCTGTTCGATTTCGTCCGCAACGACAAGTTCGACTCGGTGCCGTACGCGTTCGGCACGGTCCACCCCATCAAATCGCCGTTTAAGTGGAACGATTACGGGTTTGAGGTCGACGGCCCCGTGCGTATCCCGAAAATCATCGACGGCCGCAATCGCCTCTTCTTTATGGCCAACGATGAGTGGAAGACGCAGCGATCGCACAGCCAGGCGAACTATACGCTGCCTACCGCGGCGATGGAAGCGGGCAATCTGAGTGCGCTCTCAGCCACCATTTACGATCCGGCCACCGGCGGCCCTACCGGCGCGACGAAGACCCCCTTCCCGGGTAACGTGATTCCCACCAACCGCCTCGATCCGGTCTCGCTGAAGTTTCTCAACTACTACGCCGCCGCCACCCTGCCTACGGGCACCGCCAATTACCCGTTCATTGTCAACGCTCCCAATAATCGGGATGGCTTCACTCTGCGGATGGATTTCGTGGAATCCTCCAAGTCGCAATGGACCGGCCGCTATAGCTGGGGAGACGAGAACCAGTCCTCTAACGGACTCGGCGGACTGGGCAGCAAGATTCTGACAAATTACGAGCAGTACCTCGGCTCCAACACCCGCACCCTGACACCGCGTCTGGTGAACGAATCGCGCTTCGGCTATACGCGGATCTACAACTCCACCGGCACCCTCTCCGCGGGCGTGAACAACGTCGTGGGGGCTCTCGCGATCCCGGGCCTCAACGCGGGCGACGCAGCCACCTGGGGGATTCCCGCAATCTCGCTCAACGGCGACGGCTTCAGCGGCATCGGCGACAATACCGACGGCCCGTACGTGATTCAAGACAATTCGCTGCAACTGGTCGACAATCTCTCCTGGACCCGCGGTAAGCACACCATCCGCGCGGGCTTCGAGTTCAACCGGGAAAACTTCAACCAGGTGGGCAACCAGTTTTCACGCGGCAATTTCGTATTCCAACCCAACGCCACGCAAAGCCCCACGCATACCGGCGGCGATGCCTTCGCCGAGTTTCTGCTGGGTGACCTGTATCAATCCACCGTAGCCGTGGCGATCGCCAACGCACAGTACCGCCGCAATACCATGGCGGCGTTTGTGGACGATACCTACCGCATCACGCCGCGCCTCACGCTCTCAATGGGGCTGCGCTACGAACTGACTCCCCCGTGGGTGGACCAGGTTGGAAACGATTTCACGGTAGCGCTGCCGGCGCTCTACTTCGCCCCGCAGGCGCCACGTTCGCAATGGCCCTACTTCGTACGCCAGGGCAACTGCACCGATCCCTATCAGGGGCTCGCCATCAACTGGACCGATACTACCGGCACCGCCGGAACCCACGCCTCGCCACCGCCGGTCTGTAGCAACGGCGCATATCCCGACGCCCTGATGAAGACCGACCGCCGCAACTGGGCGCCGCGTTTGGGCATCTCCTGGTCGCCGGATACGAAACTCGTGGTCCGCGCCGGCTTCGGCGTTTTCTACAACCAGGACATCGGCAACGCGTATTTCGACATGGCGCGCAACATCGCCGGGCGCGTGACCCAGACTTCGGGGCAGAACGGCGGTACGGTCGGCGTACCGAACCTGTTTTACAACAATGCCGTCCCGGGCGGCAGCGGCGCCGTGGCGCAGATTCCACCGCCGTACGCCTATGTCGATGCGTACGACCACCGCACTTCCTACACCATGCAGTACCTTCTCAACGTGCAGAGACAGTTCGGATCGCGAACCGTAATCGAGGCCGGCTATCTGGGAAACCAGAGCCACCACCTCTACGGCTTCCAGGACGCGAACCAGGCGATTCCATATGGATATCTCGGCAACGGCGCATCGACGCCGGTCTCCACGCGGCTGCCCTATCTCAACTACGGCGTGATCCAGCTTGTGCAGGACGGCGGCAACGGCGCCTACCACGCGTTCAGTGTGAAGGTCACCCGCCGTTTTGGCGAGGGACTCAGTATCGTCAGCTCTTACACCTTTGCCAAATCCATCGATGACACCAGTGGCATCCGCACTCAGGGCTTCGACACCCTCTTCCCCCAGAATAGCGATTGCATCCGCTGCGAACGTGGACTTTCGTCGTTCGACGTGCGGCACCGGTCGGTAACGTCGATCCTGTACGACCTGCCGATCGGCAAAGGCAAGCCGCTCAACATCGACAACCGCGTGCTGAACGCAGTAGTTGGCGGCTGGCAGACCGGGGGGATCATCACCATGCAGACGGGGGTCCCCGGCACGCTATCGATTGGCGGCGTCGATAACGCAGCTACGTCGGACGGCGGTTACGACCGGCCGAATTCCACCGGAGCCAGCGTATTTGCCGACAACCGGACGCCCTCGCGGTGGCTGAATCCCGCCGCGTTCACCGAAGCGCCTCCGGGCTATTTCGGCAGCGTAGGCCGCAACACCATCCAAGGCCCCGGCATCTTTGGCTTCGATATGGAAGTTCACAAGCAATTCCGCATGCCGTACCGGGAAAGTCACAGTCTGCAGTTCCGGCTGGAGGCATTCAACGTCCTGAACCATCCGAACTGGGGTATGCCAAGCCTCAACATTCTGTCAGGGGCCGCGTTTCCCGGCCAGCCCGGCACCAATGCGCACCAGAATTTTGGGGTCGTCAGCAGCACGCAAACCGCCATGCGTCAGCTTCAACTTGGGCTGAAGTATTCGTTCTAGACAGGGGCGCCGCCCATACAATATGCCTGCTGCCCTCCATCCGAAACTCGAAATGGTCGCTATCGACGCGTTCCCCTTGCGGGAACCCGTCTCCCTGCGTACGTACACCTGCCTGCGCGTACGCACCCGTTCGGGGGCCACCGGCTATGGAGAATGCTCCCGCATCTCTTCACCCGATCTCGGCCGCCTGCGAGCCGCGATCCAAGGCCGGGAAGCCAGCAGCTTTGAGAGCATTCGCCGCGGCTTGACGGCTTCCTCCGCGACGCTTGCCGGGTTCGACATGGCGATGCTCGACCTTGTTGGAAAGTTCACCAATGCTCCGGTCTACCAGGTGCTTGGTGGGCCTACGCGGAATCAGGCGCGCGCACTGGCGGTGATCGAAGGGGACACGGACGAGACTGTTGTGACCGCCGTTCTGCAGGCCCGCGCGGCCGGCCACAAGGCGTTCCTGATTCCCCTTCCCGCCTCGCATTCGCCGAACCACAGCGCGACCCTGGTGAACGCCGCACGCCAGAGACTGGACCGCGTCCGCTCCGCTGCCGGCGCCGGTAGCGATTTCGTTCTGGACGCCGCCGGGAAACTCACTCCGGGAGACGCCTCCAGTCTTGCCGCAGCCTTTGAACGCTTGCACCTGCTTTGGTTTGACGAACCCTGCGGGCTGTCTAACCTGACCGCGGCATACCGCATCGCCAGCGAGAACGTGACGCCGGTGGGATTCGGTAGGTTTGCCGCGGAGGCCGGCGTCTTCCAGAACCTGCTGCGCAGCGATGCCATAGACGTGGTCCGGCCCAACCTAGCACTGCATGGCATCACTCAATCGCGCCGCATTGCCGCCGTCGCCGAGCCATACTATGTTGCGGTGGCTCCGTTCCACAATGGCGGGCCCATCGCGACAGCGGCTGCGTTGCATCTTGCAGCCAGCCTGCCAAACTTCTCGATTCAGCAGCTACCCCACGTGCCGGACGAGCAGGATCGCCGCATGCGCGCGCGCCTGGTGGGCGATGCTACGGAAACCGTCAAAGGTGGCTTTTTGCAACTGCCGCGAGGACCGGGGTTGGGAGTCCATGTGAACGAAGATGCTTTTACGGAATATCGGGAGCGTGAAGCATGAACCGGCGGCATTTTCTGGCGGGAGCCGGGGGAAGTATGGCCATAAGCAGACTGGCTGGCTCTCCCGGACAACGGCAATCCTTATCGTTTTGCGATTGCGCGTTGCAGCCCCAGGCAGCGGTTCCGCCGGGAGCCGGCGCTCTCGCGTCCGTGGGCTCTAAGGTAAGGATCACAAACCTCAAGACCTTCGGCGTGACCATTCCCGGAGCTCCGCCGGACCGGCCCTATGTATTCGTGAAACTGGAGACTAACGACGGCCTGATCGGGTGGGGCGAGGGGACGCTCGAAGGCAAAGCTGGCGCTGTCCTCGCGTGCATTAATGACTTCCGGGAGTTCGTAATCGGCGCCGATCCAATCGCGGTGGAACACCACTGGCAATCCATGTACGTCCACAGTTTTTACCGCGCAGGCCCTGTGATCGGCTCCGCGATTTCTGCAATCGACCAGGCTCTATGGGATCTGCGCGGGAAGATTCTGGGCGTCCCCGTCTATAAACTACTCGGCGGTCCTAACGATCCCGAAGGAGTTCGTGGCTATTACGTTGCCAATGCGCGAACCCTCGACGAATTGAAGCGCTTGCGTGAGACGGCAAAGGATCAGGGGATTACGGCGTTCAAGGGCGGTCTGCCCAATTACTACGAATGGATCGAGACCAACGAGAAGATCACCGAAGCCATACGCCACGTAGAAATGCTGCGCGAAGGCCTGGGTCCGGACATCGATATCGCAGTGGACTTCCATGCCAAAACCAGTCCCTCCGTGGCCTCCGTCATCATTAAGGAACTGGAACCGCTGCACCTTTTGTGGGTGGAAGAGCCGTGTCCACCCGAAAATGTCTGGGCCATGGCGCGGATCGCGCGGCGGGTGAATACGCCAATCGCCACCGGCGAACGCCTGGTCGCCTCCTACGGCGTACGCGAGCTCGTAGAACAGTCCGTCGTCGATATCATCCAGACAGACGCGAATCATGTGGGTGGCATTACCGCCCTGTGGAAAGTGGCCGCGCTGGCCAATGTCTCTTCCATCTCCATGGCGCCGCACGCTTGTGAAGGGCCAATCGGAATGCTGGCCTCACTGCATGTGGACGCATCGATACCCAACTTTCTCATTCAGGAATGCTGCGGCCAGGCCGTTCCTCAGGTGCGCGATAAGGTCTGGGAGGAATGGTTCGGCTTCCCGGTCATGCGCATGGTCAACGGCAAGTACCCGCTACCCGACAAGCCGGGTCTGGGCTTTGAACTTAGCGAAGAAGCGTTGAAGAAATATCCCTTCGCCGGGAGCCGGCCGATGTCTCGCGTGTTTCACAGGGATGGATCCGTTGCCGAGTGGTAGGAAGATCCCGACCCGCAGATTCAGCGCCGCGCCGGAACCGATCTGGAGACCTGACAATCCCATGGCGTGAGAGCCTGCCGTGCGCTAATCTGAGCAGCACCGGCGAACCGGGATACCGGTATGCACGGAAAATCGATTATGAAGAATCCCTCTACTCTCTTTTTCACCGCGTTCTTATTATCAACTCTGGCGCTGCCAGTCCTGCCCGGACAGGCGCGGGCAACGCTTAACGTGGACTTGAGCCGGCCAAAAGCGAAGGTGAGCCCGACGCTTTACGGCCTGATGACCGAAGAGATTAACTACTCCTACGACGGCGGCCTATACGCGGAACTGATCCGTAACCGTACATTCCGTTCCGACTGGACCGGCATCCTGAACTGGTTCCTCATCGAAAAAGGGACGGCGTCGGCGAAAGTTAGCGTCGATTCGAAGGCAGGACCATCGGCAGCGCTCCCGTCGAGCGCAAAACTCGAGGTCACGAAAGCCGATCTCAACAGCCCGGCAGGTCTCCTCAACGAGGGCTATTGGGGCATTGCCGTGCGGCCAAACATGCGCTACACAGGATCGCTCTTTGCCAAAAGCGGTTCGGAGAGCGCGCTGCCCGTGCGGATCGCGCTCGTCGCGGACCAGTCAGGCCAGGTTCTCGCCAAGACGTCGGTCGCGGTCACTGGAACCGGCTGGAAGGAGTACAAGTTCGAGATGCAGTCCGGAAATACCGCCGCATCCTCCGAGAACCATCTCGAGCTGACAATCGACAAGCCCGCGACTCTCTGGCTCCAGATGGTTTCCCTGTTCCCGCCCACATATCACGCCCGCGCCAACGGAAACCGCGTCGACATCATGGAGAAGCTGGCAGCCATGCACCCAAGCTTCCTGCGCTTTCCCGGCGGGAACTACCTCGAAGGGAATCGGATTGAAACGCGCTTCGATTGGAAGAAAATGATCGGCCCGCTGGTCGACCGTCCGACGCACCCAACCACCTGGAGCTACCACTCCTCCGACGGTATGGGATTGCTGGAATTTCTGCAGTGGTGCGAGGACCTTCACATGCAGCCCCTTTTAGGCATCTATGCCGGATACTCCCTTGGCGGGCAGGTGGTGAAGCCGGGGCCGGATCTCGAGCCGTATGTGCAGGAAGGGCTGGATGAGCTCGAGTACGTCACCGGAGGCGCCGGCACCAAATGGGGCGCCATACGCGCGCGCGATGGGCATCCGGCGCCCTTCACTCTGAAATATGTCGAGATCGGCAATGAAGACAATTTCGACCGCGCCGGGACCTACGACGGCCGGTATGCTCAGTTCTACAAGGCCATCAAGTCCAAATACCCCGACCTCCAGATCATCGCCACCATGCCGGTGAAAGGCATGACTCCCGATGTCGTCGATGACCATTACTACAAGCGGGAACAGGGAATGTTCGCCGAAGCGCGCCACTACGACAACACGGACCGCAAAGGCCCAAAGATCTTCGTCGGCGAATGGGCTACCCGGGAAGGCAGTCCCACTCCCAACTTTGGCGCGGCATTGGGCGACGCGGCGTTCCTGACCGGCCTGGAACGGAACAGCGATGTGGTGGTGATGTCGGCATACGCGCCATTGTTCGTCAATGTAAGTCCCGGCGGGATGCAGTGGAGTTCCGACCTGATCGGCTACGACGCAATGAACAGCTACGGGTCGCCGAGCTATTACGCGCAGGTGATGTTCGCCTCCTGCCTGGGCGATCATACGCTGGACTCGTCCGTTTCGGGAGCTGGCGACAGGTTCTTCTACTCCGTGACCGCATCGCCCAACAAGCTATGCATGAAGCTGGTCAACGCGAGTTCGGTCGACCAGCCGGTCACAATCGCCCTGAACGGGCTCGGCGATGGGACGCATACGGCCCGCATCGACACCCTGAAGGCAAACACCACTTGGGCGACGAACACGATCACCCATCCCGAACGCATCGTGCCCGTCAAGTCCACGGCGAGCATCAAGGGCGGGCGTGTGCAGCACGTGATGCCCGCCTATTCCATTCAGGCCGTTCAAATCGACCTGAAATAAAGTATTTAGTAGCGGTCTGCAACAAAATCTGTTAATTGTCCCTTTAAGGAGATTGTTCAAATGTCCCAGTCTTACTTCGCCGGTATCCCGCAGATTAAATTCGAGGGGCTCTCGTCCGAGAATCCGCTTGCTTATCGCTACTACGACAAGGACCGCGTCGTCCTAGGCAAGAGAATGGAAGACCATCTTCGAATGGCGGTCTGCTACTGGCATACGTTCTGCTCCGAGGGCGCCGATATGTTCGGGCCCGGCACGTTCCACCGGCCCTGGAACATTGGACCCATGGACCAGGCCCATGCGGAACAAAAGCTGAACGAAGCCTTCGAGTTCTTTACCCGGCTGGGCCTGCCGTTCTTCTGCTTTCACGATACGGATGTGATGGCCGAGGCGGGCACGATCCGCGAGCACGTGGATAATCTCGCGCGGATCGGCGACCGCATGCAGGAAAAGATGGCGGCCACCGGAGTGAAGCTGCTTTGGGGCACGGCGAATCTCTTCAGCCATCCGCGCTACATGGCGGGCGCGGCTTCCAACCCGGATCCGGATGTCTTCCGTTTTGCCGCAACCCAGGTGCGGCACTGCATCGAACTGACGAAGCGTCTGGGCGGCGAGAACTACGTACTCTGGGGTGGACGCGAGGGCTACGATTCTCTGCTGAATACCGATCTCAAGCAGGAGAAGGCGCAGCTCGGCCGCTTTCTGAAGATGGTGGTGGAGCACAAGCACAAGATTGGCTTTCAGGGAACCATTCTGATCGAGCCGAAGCCGCACGAACCGACCAAGCACCAGTACGATCACGACGTCGAGACCGTCTACGCTTTCCTGGTCGCCAACGGACTCGAGAAGGAAGTGAAGCTGAACATCGAGGCGAACCACGCCACCCTGGCCGGGCACAGCTTTGAGCACGAGATCGCGACCGCGGTGGCGCTGGGCATTTTCGGGTCGATCGACATGAACCGCGGCGATCCGCAGAACGGATGGGATACGGACCAGTTCCCGAACGACGTTCGCGAGATCACGACAGCCATCTACTACATCCTGCAGGGCGGAGGCTTCACCACCGGCGGCAACAATTTCGACGCGAAGCTGCGGCGTCAGAGCATCGACCCGGCCGATCTCTTTTACGCGCACATCGGAGGAGTGGACACGGTGGCGCGCGGATTCCTCAACGCCGCCGCCATGATCGAGCGCGGCGAACTGGCGTCGATCGTCAAAGAGCGATATGCCGGATGGCAGGGAGAACTGGGCCGCGCAATTCTCGATGGCAAGATGACGCTGGAGGCGTTGTCGGATGGAGCGGTCGCCGAAGGCGTTGCGCCGGAGCCCCGGTCCGGCAGGCAGGAACTGGTCGAGAACACATTGGGCAGGTATGTCTAACATGCGCAGGATCGGCCTGGCCGTTCATCCGTAACCAGCGCCGCGGTCGGAGCCGCGACCGCACTACATTCACGTGTCGCCCCCTGCAATCGCTTGCAGCATCATCCGCAGGAATCGGAGGCGCGCCGGTCGTTGCGCCGGATAGCCTTTGCGTTGTGATCCAGCAAGCGATTACAATCAGATCCGGGCCTGCGCAAAGAGAGCAGGTAGACCTATGAGGTTTCAGCGCCAGGCAGATAAGAGAAACATGACCACCAGAATCAAGCTTGTGCTAATGCTCGCCCTGGCGCTTACACTGATTGGCGCCACACTGATGATTGCCCAACAGGGCGGGACGGGTGCCAATTTTCCTCACATCAGGCCGAAGGGCCCGTGTGATATTTATGCCGCCGCCGGCGACCCCTGCGTGGCCGCCCACAGCACAACGCGCGCGCTGTACGCCTGCGTACAACGGCCCGCTCTACCGGGTCCTGCGCCAGTCGGATGGCAAGACGCTTGGACATCGGCGTCGTCCAGCCCGTCGCGTCGCCGCGTCCCGGATGCGGGCGGATACGCCAACGCAGCCGCGCAGGACGCGTTCTGCGCCAACACCTATTGCTGGATCACCACCATCTACGACCAGTCCCCCAAGCACAACGACCTCATCCAGGCGCCTCGCGGCGGATTCAGCGGCCCGGCCATGGGTGGGTTCAACAACCTCCCGATCGCCGACATGGCGCCGGTCACCATCATGGGCCACAAGGCCTACGGCGTCTTCATCGCGCCCGGCATGGGCCTCCGCCAGAACGACGCCAAGGGCACCGCGGTCGACGACCAGGCGGAAGGGCAGTACTGGGTCATCAACGGCCACCACTACAACTCCGGCTGCTGCTTCGACTACGGCAACGCCGAGATCGACAGCCGCGACGACGGCAACGGCACCATGGAGACCACCTACTACGGCAACGCCAGCGCCTGGTATCACGGGCCCGCCCCCGGGCCGTGGATCATGACCGATCAGGAGAACAACCTGGTCGGCTGCGTCAACCACGGATGGAACGACAAGTTCTGCGCCGAATCTGCCGATCATCACCTGGCGATTCGTCACCGCGATGGCCAAGGGCGAACCGCACCACTGGACCTCCCTGGGCGGCGACGCACAGAAGGGCGCCCTGTCGGTCATGTTCGACGGACCGCGCGTCGACGTCACCTATGACCCGATGCGCAAACAGGGCGCCATCCTCCTGGGCAATGGCGGTGACAACAGCGTCGGTTCGCAGGGCACCTTCTATGAAGGCGCGATGACGGCCGCGGGTACATTCCCGACGGACGCCACCGACAGATTGGTGCAGGCCAACGTCGTGGCCGCCGGGTACGATGTGCCGCGGCTGAGCCTGGCGCCGGCTTCCGCAACTGCCACGCCGCCGGGACTCCAGACGTTCTCGCCGGGCTCCTCGCAGGACACCACCGTGACGTTCACCAATACCACGGGAGCGCCTGCGGCAGGCGTCCAGTTGAGCATTTCCGTCCCCAGGCAGTGGACTGCCATCGTGCCGGGCACCACCAGGGCATCGGTGACCGTCGCTGACCCGGTCGCGCCGGGTGCCAGCACAAGCGCGACCTTCAAAATCACCTCTGGGCCCGCCGCCTTCAACGGCGACATCGTCGGCGAACGCCCGTGGACCAACCAGAAGACAGGCGAAAAACACTCCGAGACAACTGCCCAGAAAGTGCGAAACGTCAGCCCGGTCAAGATCAACGAGTTCCGCGTGAGCGACGGTTCTACGCCAACCCGACGAACTCCTTCATCGAGCTCTACAACGCCGGCTCCCGGGACGTCGACCTCTCCAACTGGACCCTGACCCAGCACCCGACCCAACAGGCCATCTTCTCCACCGTGACGATCCCGCCCGCCACGAAGCTCGCCCCAGGCGGCTTCTACCTGCTCGGCCTCGCGAACTCCGGGCTGGCGGTCACCGCTCGCGCGGGCGATAAAACCATCCATGTCAGGAGCACCGCCGGCATGTCGGTCGGCGATACGATCAGCATCGACACCGGCTCCAACGCGGAGACCCGCAAGATCGTGAGCGTCGGCACGGCTGCAGGCAGCAGTACGACGCTCTGGCAACCCCTTCCCGACGGTCTGGTCATCACCATCCCCGCCGGCTCGACCAAAATGCCCGTCACCAGCGTGAACGGCTTCGTGGTCGGCGAGAAGATCGCCATCGGCCATGGCGCCACCTACCCCACCGTCGCGAAGGCGCTGGAGAAGTACGAGGTGGCCACGCTCACCGCGATAGGCAAGCCCGGCACGCAGGCCTTCCTGGGGGCGGACGCACCCGCCGGCGCCACCAACATCAAGGTGACCTCCGTCGCCAACATCTCGGCCGGCGACAAGATCAGGTTGGACATCGACAGCGTCGGCCACGGAATCGAGACCGTCACGGTCACGAGAGTCGGCACGCAGTCGAACCGCACCGCGCTCACAACTGATGCCGCCGCCGGCGCGACCAGCATCAGGGTCCGCAACGCCAACGGTTTCGTTGTGGGCGACAAGCTGACCGTTGGCACGCCCGCGAACCACGAAACCGTCACCATCACCGCCGTCGCCGCTATGGGTCCGGCCGGCGCCGGCGTCGACTTTACGCCCGCCCTCGCTAAGCCGCATCTCAACCGGGAGTTTGTGGTAGCACAGGGAACCGGCCTCGACCTGGCCGCCCCACTGAAGTTCAACCATGCGGCCAACCTTCCCTTCAGCGTTCGCGGAACGGGGATCACGCTTCCAGCCGGAGACGGCCTTCGCCCATTCGAGCAACGAGCCCGTCCAGCCGCTCGGCACCGGCATCATGCTCGACAGCCCCTGGCGAAAGCGCACGCGATTGACGCGGTTGTGCGTGACGCCGCGGTCACCACCGCGGGCTACCAGGGGACTCCGGCGCCCAACCAGTGGTTCGGTGGCCCCGCCCTCTCCACCAGCGCCGGCAGCATGGTGCTGCGTGACGCCGCTGGCCTGGTCGTGGACAGCCTCAACTACGGCGGCCTCGTCGACCCCTGGGCCTCCGAGGGTTACCAGGCCACTTCCGGAGCTGGGCAGAGCGGCTGCCGCGTGTCTACGCCCGGCGCGGGCCGCGGTGGTTTCGGCGGGCCGGCCGCTCCGGCTGCGCCCGCACGAAGCTCGGGCCGCTTCCCGGACGGCGTCGATACCGACAGCAACTGCACCGATTTCCTGTTGCAGCCCGCCACGACTCTGTCGGCCGCCGTCGGCCGCCGGCGCGAACAATATCAAAGTCGCCAGCGTGGCGGACTTCAGCGCCGGCCAGACGATTATGATCGATTCAGGCGCGAACCTCGAGACCGCCGTCATCGCGAGCGTTGGAACCGCAGGCGCCACTACCGTGAGCGCCGCCACCAGTGTGGGCGCGACCGTTATCCCTGTCGCCGGCGCGGTCGGCTTTGCCGCCGGCCAGACCATCACCATTGACAGTGGCGCGAACCAGGAGACGGCGGTTGTCGCCGCCACCGGCGGCGGCAGAGGCGGCGGTCCCGGCAGAGGCGGCGCCGGCCCCACCATCACCGTCGCTGCGCCGCTCAAGTCTGCGCACGCCGCCGGCGCACAGGTCTCCGGCTCCGGCATCACCCTCGGCGACCGCATTGACCAGGGCGCATGACAGCGGAGCGCAGGTCGCCAGCGACGCTTCCCACGCCCGGCGCGCCCAACAAATACAGCCGACGAGAGCAGTGAACGCACGCGCCGAATCCGGCCACCGCTTGCAACCCTATTCGCGAAACAGCAACGGCGCGTATTTCGAAAGGTACACCTGCCAGTTCGGCCAGCTATGTCCGCCGCCTGACTCGTTCCATACGTGCTTTATGCTTTTCTTCGTGAGCAGTTCGTCCATCGCTTTGACGCCGTTGTAGCCGGGGTCCTCGGTGCCGCAACCAAGCCACAGGACTTT
This sequence comes from uncultured Solibacteraceae bacterium, assembly GCA_963792055.1. Taxonomy (GTDB): domain Bacteria; phylum Acidobacteriota; class Terriglobia; order Bryobacterales; family Bryobacteraceae; genus Solibacter. The sequence continues at coordinate 382,793 of CAWBUV010000007.1, forward strand.
GAGCTTTTGATTCAGCACCTCCGCCTCCGCTTTCTCCCACTCCCCACGATTGCCGCCGCCGCTGAACGCCGCGATGTAAGCAAACTGATCCAGGTTGTGGAGCCCGATCGACATCGATTGCCCGGCGCCCATCGACAATCCCCCGATCGCCCGGTGTTTACGATCGGTCAACACGCGATATTTGCTTTCGACCAGCGGCTTCACCGCCGTGAGCAGCTCCTTCTCGATCGCCGCCGGGTCATTCGCCGGAGCGGGTGTATTGGGCGCCGGCTTGATTTCTCGCGGCACGTGGCCGTAAGGCATCACGACAATCATCGGTTTGATCTTTCCGTCGGCGAGAAGGTTGTCCATGATCACGTTGGCCCGTCCCGGTCCAGGTCCAGGATGCTTCGATTTGCCCGTTGCCATGCAACAGATAAAGAACCGGGTACTTCTGCTTGCCGGCTTCGTAACCGGGCGGCGTGTAGACATACACCATACGTTCGCTGTTCAGGTTGGCGGAATCGTAGAACTCCACGTGAACCGTCCCGTGCGGCACACGCCGTTCTTCGAAGACCGCCTTCTCTCCGCCCGGCACGATGAAGAGGCTGGTCGGCCCCCAGCGACGCAATTCCAGATTCGGATTGGACGGATCGGGCATTCGCAAACCGCCATCAATCGCGTACCCATAAGTGTAGAAACCCGCGGGCAGCGGCCCTACCGTCAAGCTCCAAACTCCCTTTTCATCGCGTTGAAGCGGCATGGGCTTCTTGATCACTTCCAGAATGCCTGGAGATCCCATTAAAACCACTTCATTCGCTTTAGGCGCGAAGAGTCGAAACGTGACGGTCCGGTCGGCGCGTACTTCCGGCGACACCGGGACATTGTTCGTGTCCTCGTAATAGGGCGCCGGACCTCGCTGGCAGTAAACCGTACCGGCAGTGATGCAGCAAATAGCGGCGGCGAAAAACAATCGCACGTGACACCTCTTTCTATGGCAGAACCTGGTAGTCGTTCGCATCTTCAGGGTTTGAGTTCGCTGGGCTTGTACTCGCCGCCCTTCACCAGAAGGTCGAGTAGCTCTCTCGTCCTCGCAGGGCAGGCCCGACCCTTCTGCGGCGTTAGGTTGTCGTGCTCGGATTCGATCATGGGCAGCGGTTCCTTGGGGCCGGCAATCTGGTTCAGCGCCGTCCAGACCCCGGCGGGCGGCGAAATCGTGTCGATAAAGCCCATGCCCGCCATGACGGGCGCCTTGATGCGCGAAGCAAAATTGACGGTATCGAAATAGAGCGCCGTCTTCATCACGTCCGGGTTATCCGAGGGCCAGTTGGGGTAGCCGGCTTTGCGCCCGTGAAGATCGCCATTCGCGTCCGCCCCGGCCGGTACGCAGACCAGGGCCGCCGTGATCTTCTCGGGCCGAAGACCCGCCAGCACCAGACTCTGTTGTCCGCCCATGCTGCCTCCGGTAAGGACGATCGTTCTGCCGTCCCAATCGGGCCGCGTGAGCAGGTAATCCAATGCCCGGGAGTCGCGCAGGTACATGTTCAAAAAATACGATTTCTCGCGCTCTGTGTTGCCCACCGCCTGATAGTTTCGCGGGATGTTCCCGGAGGCGTCCGACGGCAGCTTGTCGTGCGAATCCACGTTGATAAATAACCAGCCCTCCGCCGCGTGCTGCGCGGCGCCGCGCGCATTCAATGCGTACACGCCCGCATACTGCAATTGAATGAGCGCGGGAAACTTTCCTTCCCCGGCAGGTTTGGCGAGATAGCCGTGCGTTTGCGACCCGAGCGCGTCCAGTACGAACATATTCAACTCGACACCCGCCACATCCGTCTGAACCGGCGTCAGAACCGGGTGGATCGGGACCTTCGCCTGGGCCGCGAGTTTGCCCTCCCAGAATGTGTCGAAATCCTCAGGCCGCGGCGTCGAGAGCCCGAGTTTCTCCGGCGCGACAGCAGCGCCGACCGCGTAAAGTCCGGTATTGCGGCCGGTGTTGCCGCCCAGATAACCGGAGACGGCGCCACGGCCCGCTCCGCCGGCGGAGGGCTGCGCCGCGGGACTTGCACCGTCCGGTGTGGACGCATCCACTGCGAGTTTGGCGTATGGTTCTATGGCGACGTAGATCATCTCCGGCTGGTCGCCGGTGATTTCGATCTTGTCCTTGCCCGAGGAAAGATCGAGCTTGCCTTCCTTGAGAACCACCGCATTATTCCGGCGGATGGTCCACTTGTAGGAGTAAGTGGGTGTCACCGGGCCCGGCGTTACCGTCCAGCCAACCGTTTCGCCCAGGTCATAGATGCCGCTGGCATGGTATGGCGCGAAAGTGAGTTGCTGGTCAATCGGTCCCCGCTGGGCGAAAGCCGATACGGCCGCGGCCACCAGGACGAAGAGGGAGCGTCCGCGAAATCGAATCGAAGTCATCTGTTGCCTCACTTCGCTGAGTCTCCCACACTCACCGTGAACCCCGTCAGAGGTTTGTCCGCGGCGTCCAGAAACCGGGCGCAGAAGTCGGTGGCCCCGCCGCCGTTGACGATGGCGGCACGGACGATATTCGGCCCGCTGGTTGAGCGTGAGCCGCCTCGAGACACCATCATCGATCACGGTCTGGCGATCGCCGTAAATGCCGATGACTTCCTTTCCGTTGACCCACCACACGGAAGCCGCGTTAGAGCCGATCGCCAGACGCACGCCACGCATTTCCTGCGGGCAATTCACGACGGTGACGGCCCAGAACAGAACGTCGGACGTTGGCTTGCCGAGCGCGTGCGCGAAGTGATAGAGGTTGACGTTGTATTTGTTCGTGTCCACAGCATGCCAGGTGAGTTGCGCGCTGCCCGCGGTTACCTTGTCACCGTCGTGTGGCACCACCGTGAACTGATTCGGGAAATACTCTTTCTTGACGGCCGCCTGGACGACGGCATCGGTGAGTCCACTGGCAGCGATCGGTTCCAACAGCAGCCAGCGCGCGATGAAGCCATCGGCGCCCGGTGCCTTCCGCGGCGAAGCGGGAGTGGTCAATGTGGACGGTGGAGCTTGAGCCGCGGCAATCGCCATAAGCGCCGAAACGGCCAAAGTCGCGAGTGCCGGAATGTACTGCGTTCGGTATGCATCCATGGAAGGCCCCCGTCTGATGTCTACGGCGTTTTGAACAGCCAGCGATGTCTCTCGCTCTTTGGATCGAACTTCGCCAGGGTCGCAAAACTGCTGCCTATGGCCGAGAGGACAAACGCTTCTTTGGAGTTCGGCACCGCCTTGGGCATGATCCGCCACGTGCCGTCGGCAAGCTGATCCACCCGCCACAATTGTTCGGGACCTCCCGTGAAGGCGGGCAGGACCACTAATTCAGCATCCCCGGTAGCGGCGAGCGTGCGGTCCGTGCCGGCGATCGTGATCTTGAAATACGGCGAGCCGGGGTAGCCGCCGGCGTTGGGCGCGGCAGCAACCGTCCACTTCTGCTGGGCTTGGCACAGGTAATTCGCCATGCGGACGTCAACCTCGCCCACGGGCCAGTTCTTAGAAACTTCGGCGACATCCTGCGGCGGAATCGGAGCGCCTGTGCCGGCGAACATCCCTCGTCCGCCACCCCCTGCGCCAGGACCAGCGGGCCGTGCTCCCCTGACCGCCCCTGCCCCGCCGGCCACCCACCGGCATGCCTTCCACAGCCAGCTCGAGCGCCGTACCTGTGCCCAGGGATTCAATCTCAAACGTGCCTTCCTTTAAGTTCTCACCGGCCACCGGCCAGCCGTCCTTCCACTGCAGCGGACGGATATCCAGCACGCTGGCGCCGCCCCTGTCCAGGTCGGCTTCATAGTGAGTGGAGAACTTCTGCACGCCATCGCCGAGATCGAGGAGGCCGAAATGGCCGGGGCCAACCACACGACCGCCGGAGCCCAGAAACAGCTTTCCGCCGCCTTGGATCATGTCGATACCTTCGCTATCGAGGAAGGGACCTGTCACTTTCCTGGCGCGGCCCACGCGGATGTTGTAGCCGGAGTCTGCCCCCCGGCAGCAACTGCCATGCGTGGCCAGCAGGTAATACCAGCCATCGTGATAGATCATGTCGCTCGCTTCGCAGTTGATAGCGAGGTTGCGGGGCCGGTCGCTGGGATCGCGCCGCTTGCCCGTCTTCGGATCGAGTTCGACCAGTCGGATATAACCGAAATAAGAACCATAGACCAGCCACAGCCTGCCGTCGTTGGGATCCAGAAAGACACCCGGATCGATGGCATTGCAGTCTTCCACGCCGTCGGAAGAGGCGACCACGCCGCCTTCTTCCCATTTGTATTCGGGGGAATCCGGATCGAGCGTCTTATTCCAGATCATGTTGATGGCAGCTTTGGGCTGCGCCCCGATGTTCGCGGCTACATACACGTAGTAGCGGTCGCCGATGTGAATGACGTCGGGGGCCAGCCCCCGCCGAGGGAGCGCCGCCCCGCGTCTCCAGCTCCAGCCATCATCGGAGACGAGCGAAGAACCACCCGTCCCGTAGGTATAAAATTTGCCATTGCATTGCGCCACGGTGGATGGGTCGTGAATGCCGAATTGGCCGTCTAGCGCCAGCGCAAGCGACGCGAGGGCGAGGGCAGTTAGCAGTAAAGCATTTCTCATGGGGTCTTGATTGACGATATCCCGGAACCAACCCTAGCACGCAAACCTGTCAAGAGATAGGTTTGGCACGGTGTCGTCTCTTCAACTCAAATAGAATCTTATGATTACTCCTGCTGGCAGCATTTCTTGCGGCGCGATCCTAACCGTCCGGCTAACCGTTAACCCGCCCGCTCTCTTATGCTCCTCGACACGGTACCAAACCTTGCCAGGGACCGGACACGGCGTTACCATGCCCCGGTGAAAGTCGCTTTCCGATCGCGGCGAAGAGCAGAGGAGAACGCATGAAGACGACGTTGATTCTTGTAGCCCTGAGCTGCGGCATGTGCTGGGGCCAGGCGGCCGAAGAATGCAAACCCTCCACGTTGAACGTCCCCGAAGCGAAATACCCCTGCGTGTATCCGGACAACCGGGCGACCTTCCGCGTGGCGGCGCCGGACGCTCAAAAAGTAACCGTACGCATCGGCCGCGGCTTCGATATGACCAAGGGGCCCGATGGCATATGGACCGTGACCACGACGCCGCTGGTCGTCGGGTTTCATTACTACAGTCTCCAGATCGACGGCGCCACCGTGGCGGACCCTGCCACCATGACCTACTTCGGCTCCGGCTGGCAGAATAGCGGCATCGAGATTCCCGAGCCGTCCGGCGCGGACTACTACCTCGCCAAAGACGTGCCGCACGGCCACGTCGGCCAGCAGTGGTATTTCTCCCAGGTCACCGGCAAGTGGCGGCGCTGTTTCGTCTACACGCCGCCGGACTACGGAACCAACGTCAAAGCGCGCTATCCCGTTTTGTACTTGCTCCACGGTTGGGGTGAGGATGAGACCGGCTGGTACACCCAGGGCCACGTGGATCTCATCATGGACAACCTGATTGCCGCGCGCAAGGCCAAGCCGATGATCATCGTCATGGACAACCTGAACGCCGTCAAGCCGGGCGAGAGCGCTGCGCTCTTTGCCGCTCGCGGGCTGGTTCCGGCTCCTGGAGCCGCTCCAGCCGGCGGGACTCCGGGCGCACAGGCAGGTCGCGGCGCGGCACCCGGCGGACGCGGCGGTGGGTTCAACCTGTCGGGCTTCACCGCCATGATGTTCACCGATTTGATACCCGCGATCGATCGGACCTACCGGGTGCTGCCGGGGCGCGAGAACCGCGCGATGGCGGGGCTCTCGATGGGCGGCATGCAGACCTTCACCACCGCGCTCAACAATTTGGACCGCTTCGCCTTCTTGGGAGGCTTCAGTGGAAGTTGCGGCGGCAGGGGCGCAGCCTTCGATCCGAAAACCACCTGCGGCGGCGCCTTCGCGGACCCGGCCGAATTCAACAAAAAGGTGAAGGTGCTATTTTTGGGGATCGGCTCCGCCGAAGGACCCGGAACCAAGAGTTTCAGCGAAGCCTTGACCAGCGCCGGCATTCACAACGTATACTTCGAATCGTCCGGTACGGCCCACGAATGGCTGACATGGCGGCGCTGCTTGACCGATTTCGCCCCGCGACTCTTCAGGTAGGTAGGTAACGGCGTCGCTTTCACCGAAACCTCTCTGCTGCGCCCGGTGACCGGCACTGCACGCTAGAATGAGACTCACCATGTGCCGCGCCCGGACGTACTTGCCGCAGCTGTGTCATCTTCGGCGTGAAATGCGAATGCCTGACGAATGCAATAGGAAAGGTCGGATCATGAACAGTACATTCAGACTCACTACGTTGGTGTTTGTAGCGCTTGTCTGCGCCACTGCATCGTTCTCCCAACAGGCGCCTGGACAGGCCCCTGGAAGGGGGGCGCAAGCTCAGCTTCCCCGGGTGGTATCCCCTGAAATTCTACCCGACAAGAAGGTGACGTTCCGCTTGAGGGCGCCCAAAGCCGGTGAAGTTCTCCTGAACGGTAACTGGGATAACGGCAGGAACATCCAGATGGCGAAGGACGATGAAGGCATCTGGTCAGTGACCGTAGGCCCTTTGGGCGAGCAGCTCTGGGGCTACTCTTTCAGCGTGGACGGCGTCAAAGTGATGGATCCCGGCGACGGCGAGTACGAGCGCGATGGCAACCGGTATGACAATCTTTTGATGATTTCCGGGCCGGCGTCCGATCTCTGGGAATTTAAGCCCGATGTCCCGCATGGAACGGTGCAGGCAGTCTGGTATTCTTCGGAGATCCTGAAGCAGAAGGGGCGTCGCATGTACGTTTATACGCCCCCCGGGTATGAATCGAGCAAGGCAAAATACCCTGTGCTTTACCTGCTTCATGGGGGCGGCGGCGATGAAGACGCCTGGACCACTATGGGACGCGCGAACGTAATCCTCGATAACCTCATCGCGCAGGGCAAAGCCAATCCGATGATTGTCGTCATGCCGAACGGCAACGCGACTCAAATCGTCTCGCAGGGGTATGCCTACGGACCCACACCGCCCCGGCAATCCGTAACCGCGCCGGCGCCTCCACCGGTTCAAGCCGCGCAGGGAGGTCTCGGCATGGGACGCGGCCCAGGCGCGCCGGGCGCAGGCCCAGCCGCCGGACGGGGCATGCCACAGGTCTATCAGGGTTCCTACCCAAACAGTCTCGTCAATGAGATCGTCCCCTTCATCGAGAAGAATTTCCGGGCGATCCCAAAGAAAGACAGCCGGGCGATTGCCGGCCTTTCCATGGGCGGCGGCCACACCACCATGGCTACCAACAACAACCCGGGCGTGTTCGGGTGGATCGCGGTTTGGAGCGCCGGTGGCCAGGACACCGACGAGTACGTGAATACGCTCAAGAAGGTAAATGCGGCGGGCGTCAAACACTATTGGATCGGCGCAGGGACGACAGACATGGCGCTCAATGGCTCCAAAACACTGTACGCTGCTGCCCAGAAGGCCGGGCTGAATACGACGTTCCATACGGAGCCCGGAGCCCATTTCTGGTTCATCTGGCGTAAGTTCCTCGGTGACTTCGGCTCCATCGTCTTCAAATAGCTCCACGGCTTAATGGAGATCGCCGATGAATAGACGATCCTTTCTGCTAGGTTCGATAGCAGCCACTGCCGTCATCCGCCCGGCTGGCGCCGCGCCGGACCGACCCTCTCCGAGCGAAGCCGAGGCAGCAGGCGAACCGGGAGTCGCGATCCTGCCCGTCGATACGGACAGGGTCGCGACGCCCATCGACCGGCGCATCTACGGCCACTTCCTCGAGCACATCAACCATTCCGTGGTCGACGGGCTGCTTGCCGAACAGATTCGCGGCTGCGGATTCGAGGGCGAGGATTTGAAAACCTACTGGCGGCCGTTCTCGGACCACGGCACTGTCGAGATCGCCGAAGTCGAGTTCCGAAACGGGAAGAAGAGTGTGCGCCTCCAGGTGGACGGCGGTCGCGCCGGAATCCGGCAAGACCGCATTTACGTCGACGCGGGCCACGATTACGACGGCTCCCTCTGGGTCAGACTGGAAGCAGGCGCCCCGCAGTTGACGCTTCGCGTCGTCCGCTCGAACGGCGACCCGATCGCATCGCTGCCGCTCGCCCTCACCGGCGCCGCCTGGCAGGAGGTCCGGTATTCCTTCGCCAGCCACATGCGAGACACGCAGGCGTCGATAGAGATCGCGGCAGCCGGCAATGGAAAGCTGCTCATTGACTTCGTCTCCATGATGCGCGCGGACGTTCGTCGCGACGGCATGCTACGGCCCGACCTCATGCAGGCCCTGCGGGATCTCGCGCCGCCCTTCATCCGTTGGCCGGGGGGCTCCTTCGCTTCCACATACAAGTGGAAGGACGGCATCGGCCCGGGCGTCTCGCGTCAGTACCACCCCAATATGATTTGGGGCGGCTATTCGGACTACTACGGCTTCGGGACCGAAGAGTTCCTGGCGCTCTGCCGGAAGCTCAATGCCGAGCCCCTGATCGTATTGGCCGCGCCCTCCACCGATGCCGGGCAGGTTCAGTACGCCATCGACTGGGTTCACTACCTGAATGACCCGCCGACCACCGAATGGGGAAGGCTGCGTGCCTCGAACGGGCATCCCGAGCCCTATGGCGTCCGTCACTTCCAGATCGATAACGAACCCATGAACAACGGCTTCACGCCGGAGAAGTACTCCGAAATCGTCAACGTTTACGGCAGCCGGCTGCGGGCCATCGCTCCCCAGGCGCGCATCGTAGCCTGCGGACAGAAGCGTTCCAACGACCTGGCCTGGAGCCAGAAGGTCATCGATCTCGCCGGGAAGAACTTCGACGTCCTCGGCGTTCACAACTACGAGTACGAGCCCGACAACTTCGAGACCGGTCTGCGGCGCATCCGCGACTACCTCTCGAAGCTGCGGGACTACATCCGCGCGTCGGCGCACCCGCGCCTTGAGATCGGAGTCCTGGAGTGGAACCTCTCACGCACCTACGATTGGCGCGCGGGACTCCATGCGGCCGGCAGCCTCATCCTCTACGAAGAGCTCAGCCCTGTTCTGACGATGAGCTGCCCTGCCCTGCTCATGCGGAACACGTCGGACGATCCGACCTGGACGTCGTTCATTTACCACGACCACGTCTCCTGGTTCCCGGGGTCGGCCTACCCGGTCGAGAAACTCTTTCGCGAGCACTACGCGGAAAGGTATCTCGCATCTACCAGCGGCGCCTTCCGGGACGTTCCCGACCGCCCGAGTCTGTTTCAGGAGATCTCGACGATGAGGACCGATCACTGGGTGCCCGGTACAGTGGACGCCATCGCGACGGGGAGCGCCGACGGCCGGCGGATCGTGATCAAGGCAGTCAACTACGGAGCTGAACGCAACGCCCTGCTCGTGCGGCTCCAGGGCGCCGGCGTTCCCGAGAAGGCCGTAGCGAAGCTCCACACGATCAGCGCCGGCTTGAAGGATTCAGCTTCTCTCGAGCATCCGGATGCCATTGCCCCGGTGAGTCGAATGCTGGTTTACGCGAAGGACCTCACCGTCGACCTTGACCCTCACACAGTTGCCGTACTCGAGATTCGGGCGGAATGACCTCGCCCCGCCCTGGCCGATAAGCTTTAAAAGAAACCGTCCGCCCTGCACCGTGCCGCGCCCATCCGAGCCGCGACCGTGAGGGAGCGTAGTAAGAACTCGCGTCATACCTATGAATTTGGCCGTTGGTGTGTCTACAGTACGCCGTCTTTCCTGCATAACAATAAATGATGTACTGTTAACGTAACAGTGTAATTCGCACCTGACACTATGCCCAGACAGAGCCTCTTCATCCTAGCCATTGGCCTGCTATCAGTCTCGGCGCTCTCCTTCGGACAGGCAGGCCGCGCAGAGCTTTCCGGCACGATCCAGGATCCTTCCGGTCTTCCCGTTCCAAAAGCCAAGGTCGAAGCAGAGGACCAGGCAACCATGGCGCACTACTCCGTCCTCTCCGATCACCGTGGCGAGTACCACCTGGTCGGACTTCCCGCCGGCCAATACGTGCTGACCATCGAGCAGCCGGGCTTTCGCAAATATCGGCAGTCCGGCATTACTCTGCGTCTGGCCGACCGGACTGCTCTGGATGTGAAACTCGAGGTCGGCCAGTCAACCCAGTCCGTGGAAGTCACCGCCGCCGCTCCGCTGCTGCAGACCACCAGCGGCGAGGTAAGCCTGAACGTTGAGGAAAAGAAGATCACGGCGTTACCGCTCGACGGGCGGAACTTCATTCCTTTGGTGACTCTGTCGCCGGGCGTCGCTCTGCCCAACGGTCAGTTCCTGCCGCGCATCAACGGCAGCAGGCCGCGCACAAACGAATACATCTACGATGGCATCAGCGTTCTGCAGCCTGAGCCTGGGCAGGTGGTCTACTACCCGATCATCGACGGAATGGCAGAATTCAAGCTCAACGTGAATGCATACTCTCCCGAGTATGGCCGGTCGAATGGCGGCACCGTCATGGTCATAGGAAAATCCGGTAGCAACGAATTCCATGGCAGTCTCTTCGAGTTCTTTCGCAACGAAGCGCTGAACGCCAGGAACCTGTTTGCGCAACCGGGCCCCAAACCCGAGTTCCGCCGTAATCAGTACGGCGCGACGCTCGGCGGTCCCGTTCAAACCAACAAGACGTTCTTCTTCGTAGACTGGCAGGGTACGAGACTGCGAACCGGCATTACGCGATTCAGCGTGGTTCCTACTCTCGCGCAGCGGCAGGGGATCTTCACGCAGCCGATCTTCGACCCGTTGACATCTCCAAGAACGCAGTTTCCCAACAACACGATCCCCGCCAACCGTTTGGATGCCCTGGGACTTCTGATTCTGCAACACTATCCTCGACCCAACGTCGCCGGAGCAAATAATTTTGTCCGCACGGCCACCGAGCCCGATGCGCAGGATCAAGCCGACTTCAGGCTCGACCGTTACTTCGGAGAAAAGCATCGCATCTTCGGGCGCTACACCTATTTTCGCGACGACGATACTCCCGTCACACCCTTGCCGGACGGCAGTGGCAGCTTGACGTCCGGTGTCATCGGTCACGCCATCACACGCGGCGATGCGTTCGTAGGAGATTACAACTGGACGCCGTCGGCCAGAACCCTCAATCAGTTCCGCGTTGGCTATTCGAGGCGCGACCTCAACCAAGTCTCGCTTCAAAACGGCGGGATCACGATACCGGGCCTACCCGCCAACTCATTTAGTTCGGTGCTGCCCATCTTCACGGTTACCGGACTCCAGCAGATTGGCCCCACTACTGCCGCCAACTCCAATTTCACCACCTCCATCACCGAGTTTCTCGATACCTTTACGGTGTTGCGTGGACGGCACACCATCAAGTTTGGCGCTGACGTCAGGCGCGAGGCCCTGGACGTTCTAAATCCCCCCAACCCCACCGGTTCCTTCGCCTTTACCACCACTGGGTCGAACAACTCGTCAGTATCCGGTAGCGGGAATGCTCTGGCATCGCTGCTTCTCGGGCAAGTCAACGCATTCACCATCGACATTCAGAAACAGGTAATTCAACCGCGAGCGCACATCGCCGAGTTCTTTGTCGGCGACGATTGGAAAGTTACGCCGCGGCTCACCTTGAACATCGGCACGCGGTACACTCTCAACTTCCCTTCCACCGAAGTGCACAATCAGGGGGCCGTCTTCAATCTCGGCACACAGGTGCTGGACTTCCCCCACACTTCACGTGCCCTGGAGTGCTGCGATTTTGGGCCTCGCCTTGGCCTGGCATATCGGATTGGCGATAGCTGGGTGCTCCGCGCGGGCTACGGCATGATTTATTTTGAGCAATCCGGGATCACCACACCGTTCACCATTCCTCAATTTCCCTTTGTCCAGACCGTCGGCCAACAATCGCAGGATAACGTCACCGCCGCCTTCCCCCTCGCAGCCGGACCAACCGTTCAAGTGACGGCTCCCAATCCGAATTCCGGACTGGGCCAGGGAGTGTTCGGCGTCGATCGCAACAATGGTTCCGGCTACTCGCAGCAATGGAACTTCACCGTTCAAAAATCGATCGGCAGGAATTGGAATGTCGCGGCATCCTATCTCGGCTCGAAGAACACCCGGCTCGGTATCCCGGATGCCAATATCAATCAGCTCCCTGCCCAATATCTGTCGCTCGGCTCGGCGCTGCTGACCCGAGTGTCCAACCCCTATTTCGGCCAGATTCCAGCCTCGTCGTCTCTTGGAGCCACAACCATCGCCCAGCAGCAATTGCTCCGCCCATACCCGAAATTTACCAACGTCGCCCTGTTTCGTGACAACGTGGGCAACTCCAGCTATGAGGCTGCCGCGTTGAAGCTCGAAAAGCGTTTGTCGCACGGCCTCACCGTCAACGCTTCGTTCACTTTCTCCAAACTGATCGACGACGCGTCAAGCGTGTTCTCGCAGACCATCTTCACAGGGCCGGTACTGAACACCACGGGAGCCGCGGACGCCTTCAATCGCCACTTGGAGAAGGATGTGTCGAGCGGCGATATTCCCAAGGCATTTGCCTTGGGTTGGGCATACGACATTCCTCGGCTTTGGAAGATCTCGGGACTGCAGATTGCAGGGCTGGTCCGTCTTCAGGCCGGCGATGCAGTTGCCGTAACTCAAGCAACCAACAACAATTCGAGCCTCGGCTATGCGGTTCAACGGCCCAATCGGACCGCAAATCCCAACGATTTCGAGGGACGCACCGTCGCAAAATATTTCAATACCGTCGACTTCACAGCGGTGCCGCAGTTCGTGATCGGCAACAGTTCCCGCAACCCGGTCCGCGGACCCGGTCTCCAGAACGCCGACCTCATGATCGGCAAGACCTTCCGCCTTAAAGAACGCATCAACCTCGAATTTCGCGCTGAGGTGTTCAACGTCTCGAACACCCCTCCCTTGAACGATCCCAACGGAACCTTTGGAAGCGCCGCCTTCGGATCGATTACGTCTGCCGGCAACCCGCGGGACTTCGAGTTCGTTGCCAAGCTGCGTTTCTAGGCCTGCGCCCTGACGCTACAATGTGAGGCAGTCCTGTATACACGACGCTAGAGGTCGTTAGTTGAGAAAGTGAACCCATCGTGAAAACACGCGTCCAGAACCGCTTGGCGCAGATTCGAAAAAGCAGGGGGGTAGGGGCCTCGGACTTGGCCCGCCGGGTGAACGTCAGCCGCCAGACGATCTACGCCATCGAAGCCGGGACGTATGTTCCCAATACGGAAGTTGCGTTGAACCTTGCACGCGAACTCGAGGTGACGGTCGATGAACTCTTTTCGCTGCAGGAAGGATCGCTGAAATCGCCCGAGTCCCTCGCGGCCGAAGTCCTGAGCGCCACCATCCCGGCGAAGGGGCAGCCGGTGCGGATCTGCCAGATCGGTTCGCGATGGGTCAGCGTCCCAGTCAGCGCTTCTCCTTACTATATGCCGGAGGCCGATGGCATCATCAAGCGGGCCGGACGCACCAACAGCCGCGCTGACTTGGTTGTGTTCGCCAAGGAAGAAGCCGCGCAGAAACGTCTCGTGCTGGCCGGTTGCGACCCAGCGACCGGTCTGCTGGCGCGAATGGTAGAGAAGATCAGCGGCGTGGAAATCGTCTCTGCCGCCGCATCGAGCAAGCTGGCACTTGCCTGGATGAGCGAAGGCAAGGCTCACATCGCCGGTTCGCACCTGGAGGATCCAAAGACCGGCGAATTCAATCTCCCTTTTATTCGCAAACAGTTTCCTGGCGAAGAGTTCAGCGTGATTACGTTTGCGCGGTGGGAGGAAGGTTTGGTCATCTCGCCCGGCAATCCGAAGCATGTGCGCAAAATCGAAGATCTCACCCACAAGAAGGTCACGTTTGTGAACCGAGAGGCCGGTTCGGGAAGCCGCGCGCTACTGGATAAGCTGCTGGAGACCGCCGGCATGGACGCGCATAACGTCCATGGATACGACCGCGTCGCTTACGGTCATCTGGCGGCTGCCTACTGTGTGGTTTCCCACGAGGCCGACGTCTGCCTGGCAACCCGCTCTGCCGCCCAGACGTTTGGCTTGGATTTCATCCCCCTACATAGCGAACGCTACGATCTGGTGATGCGCAAGCGGACGATGGAATTGCCGGCCGTCAAGGCGTTCCTTGATGTTCTACAGCGAGCCACTCTCCGGCGCAAGCTCGAAGTTCTAGCCGGCTATGACACTTCGCAGACTGGGACCGTCATTGCTTAAAGGGCGTGTTGCAGCCTATGATCTCTAATGCCGTCCCTGTCCGCATCAGGCGCTCCCATTACGGTCGAAGGCGTGGACGAAAACAGCGGTATTAATCCCTCTGCCAGCGTAGGGTGGGTCAGCACTGCATCGCGTAGCTGCTGGTACGGCAGCCGCGCGATCATCGCGATCTGTACCGCCGACATAATTTCTCCCGCCTCAACGCCGAAGGCCGTAATCCCCAGGATCTGGTCGCCGCCCATCTCCACCAGGGCTTTCAGGAAGCCTCGGGTCTCGGAGAGCGTGCGCGCGCGAAGCACCGCCTCCATCGGAATCTTGAACAGGCGGTACGGAACGCCGTGCGCCCGAGCATCCTTCTCACTCAGGCCGACACGCGCAAGTTCCGGGTCGGTAAACAGACAGAAGGGAACCTGTCTTCCGGTGGTGACGTGGTTCCCGCCGTTGATATTGTCACGGATCACATGGAAATCATCAAAGCTGATGTGAGTAAATTTCGGACCGCCCGTCACGTCGCCCACGGCCCAGACTCCGGGCGCCGTGGTCTCCAGCCGTTCATTCACCTTCACGTACCCATTGCCTGTCAGCTCCACACCGGCCAGTTCCAGCCCGATGTCTTCCGTATTCGGAGCGCGGCCCGACGCCGCCAGCAGATGTGTACCTTGGATGGTCTCCTCCACCCCGCCTCGTTCGACGGCAACTCGCACGCGCTGACCCGAAGTACCCGTGACGCGTTGGACTCGGGCATTCAGGATCACGTCGATGCCTTCGTCTTCGAACAACGCGTGAAGACCTTCGGTGACGTCGTCATCCTCCTGATGCACCAGGCGCTCGTTGCGCTCGATCACCGTGACGTTGCTGCCAAACCGCCGCAGGGCTTGGGACAGCTCCAGGCCGACGTAGCCGCCGCCAATCACGATCAGATGTTTCGGAATCTCGTCCAACTCCAGGGCCTCGACGTGCGTAAGCGGTTGCGAGTCGGCAAGACCGGGAACAGCTTCGAGCCGGGCACGTGTGCCGGTACTAATGATGACGTTCTTTCCGCGGAGTCGCCGGGTTTCTCCATCGGACGTCTTGACCTCCACCGTCCGAGGCCCGACAAAACTCCCGGACCCCAGAATGAGTTCCGACCCGCTCTTCTTATATCTGTCGCGATGGATGTCGATCTGGTCCAAGACCATTCTGCGTTTGCGTTCGCGCACACCCGCCATATTCACCGTAAAGCCGTCCACCGTAATACCGAACTCCCGGCCTCTCCGAATGTACGATGCCACTTTCGCGCTGTGAATGACATTCTTGCTTGGCAAACAGGCAATATTCGGGCACGCGCCGCCGAGATACTTGCGTTCGATCGTAACCACACGCTGTCCCTGCTCCGCAAACGTCCAAGCCAGGTATTTCGAGCCGGTACCGCTGCCGAGAATCACAAGGTCGTAATCTTCCGCTGATGAAAGGTTCTCAAGGCTGCTCATCTGAGTTTCCCCTTCTCAGTGGGATTCAAGGGCCGCGCCGGTGGCGCAAACTCGACGGACATGACCGGCTGCAGATGTGAGTCCCACAACAGTCTCTACCGCAACAATCGCGGGTCAGGGCCGTGCCTGAGGCTTCGGATGATGCGGATCTTTGCGCTGTCCGGGTGGCGCGGATTGATCAATACGTTCCAGGTCGCCGGCACGATGACGGAGGGTACACGAAGCAGAGCAGTCCGGCTGGATTGCAACCATTGATCGCCTGCCCGCCGCGTCGCCAACAGATCCGTGCGCCACCGCTGCGTCAGCACGCTCGAATCCAGGTCTTCCGCGGCCAGCGAATCGGGAGCTTCGATTTCCAGATAGCGGAAGTGGACCGGCACATCGTCAAAACTGATTTCCGTGTGCACCAGCACTTCCAGAAGGGCCGTGGCCGGGTTCGGCGCGCAATACACAATGCGCTGGCCTGCGGTATGCCATCGGCCTGACAGGCTTAATCCCCCGACGCCATCCAGCGTGGCGTGATCACTGATCCGCCAAAGAATCACGCGAAGATGCCGTGCTCGATCTGCCCAATCATCTCCTCCACCAGCCGGGCGCCCGCTTCGGTCACCAACATCTCCACCGGCGTCTTGCCGTCGAAACGCCGCTTCGCTTTGCGCAGCCAGCGCCAGGCGCGTACCGGCTCGCCGAACACCTGCTCGGCCATCGCTGTGATCCGCGCCACGCGCACCGCCTTATCGGACTCGTCCTTGGAAAGCGGCTGATGCTTCGCAATCCGGTGCGCCAACGTCCTGCGCGGCACAATTAACTGGTAGACTTCAGCATCGGTCAGCCCGCCGCGAACCAGCGCCTTGACCGCCGTAGCCGGAAGCTGCTTGTCCACCAGCGAAGCGAGATCTTCGCCGGATTGGATTTTAGAGACACCGAGTTTGCCGCCCATTAAGGAGTAGAACGTTCCGGGCGGCATCGGATCGGCGAGCTGGTTCAGTTCGGCCACGTAAGGAATGCTCCTTGGCAATCTGCCACTATTATACGGGCATTTTGCACGCGGCGCAAACTGCCGCCCGCTACCGGAACATGCGAATCTGCGCCGCCATGTGCTGCAGAACGTTACGCAAAAATGGCGCGCCGTTCTGCAGCAAATTGTCCTTCGTCATGAAGTCGTCCGTTAGGTCCGGCCAGACTCCGGTATTCTCGATCAGATCGGTATAAGGGTAATCGCCATTGAGATGTTTGTCCTTGCGGGTCTGCAGCGCGAGCGTCATACCTGCAATACCCTCCGAGTACGAGCCGGCATCGAAGCTGGTATTGTTGCCGCCCGCGCCGTCCGTCCTCATTCCGTACAGCGATACCCGGTTCGCATCGCGCAGCATACCCGGAACAGAATCGGCGGTTGACGTGGAGAATTCGTCGGTCAGCATCATGATCTGTTTTTTGTAGGAAAGTACGTTGCCGTCCGCATCCATAAAGGGAGCCCGGTCCAGGCTGGACGTGCAAAGCGGCAGCGATTCGGTAATCGTGTCGCCCTTCGTGTTTGCCGATAACATGGCTTTGAACAGCGAGCTCATACTGGTCGATCACGTGTTGCGACGCGCCGGCAGCTTTGGCGTTGATCCACGAGTTATAGAAGCCGATTGATCCGGCTCCAGTAGGGACGCAACCGAAAACCGGTGGCGCGGAAATAATCCGTGGCCAGCCGCGCGGCGATGTTCTCGCCGTAGCACAGCAATGCCGCCAGGGTTCCGCATCTCGTCGACAATCAGGCCGTCGGTATTGGCATTAAAGAAGGCGATCTCCCTTTCGAACTGCGTCAAGGCGGCAGCGGTAGAAGTGGGCGCGTAGCTCGGGAATGCGGATATAGCCGATGGTGAGTTCTTCGTAGTTGAAGGTACCCGAATAGAAGAAATCGGCCGAGCTGCCGCCAAGCCGCCGCGTAAAGTGGGCGTTGGCAAGCGCACCGGCGAAGATCGGGCTGAGGCTTCCGAACCCGTTGAGCCCGAGTTCCTCCGGATTCACGACGCCCGACCACTGCGCGTTCAATAGCTCGGTCATGTAGTCCGGCGCCGCCTGCGCGCCCTGCTGTCGCGCGGCGGCATGCGGCGCCCTGCGCAAGCTTCGGCGAAGGCACCGGACCCACGTGAAAGCGGCGTGCCCGTAACGCTCCAGGGAATGGTATAGGTTTCGGTGGCGCCGCTCTGCCGCAGGATCACCACAGTTGCCGACTTGCCGATCACATCGGTGGCGTGCGGCATCACCGATTGAGGCCGGATGGTGATTCTCGCGGCCGTCAGCCGTTTGGCCGCCTTGGCGATTCGCCCAGGCCGCATACGGTGCGAAGTCCTGCAGCAACAGGTCAACGTCGCGGCCATCCACCGAGAGCAGCCGGTCGCCCGTGGTAAAAGGATAGTCCTTGACCGGGCAGTAAGGTGCGGTTGAGCGAATCGATCAGCAGAACGCCGTCGTACACGTCCGTCGTGAAGCCCAGGCGGGCGACGAAATCCGAGGGCAGCGAGAACTGGTCGTGGGTGTCGTTCAGGCTGGCAACGTAGGCCACGCAGACTTCGTAGAAGTCCAGGTCCGTGGTGGTTGGGCCACGCGGTCGAGCCAGGGCTTGATGGCCAGCACATCGAAATGGAAGAGTTGTTTCTTCCAGTCGATGGGCGCGTAGTAAGTGGAATACATGCTCGCCAGGTAGCGGAAATCCGCCTCCTTCTGAGCGGGCGTCAAATTCTGCGCATGCACGGCGGACGAAGCAGAAATGAGAATCAGGCTAAGGATGAGTGTCTTCATGGTCTGCTCCTTTTACTTGTGGGACTCAATCTCCGCGATGATCGCGGCGACAAAGGCATCCACAAAGGGTTTGCCTCTTTGATCCAGATTCGCGGCCGTCATGTAGTCCACCATCGATATCCGGCCGCACACCGATATTCTCTACGTACGGTGCCGCCGGGTACTCCGCGGTCACGATGGCGTTCTTGCGAATCATCAGCGACTCCGTGACGGTCGCTGAGCCCAGCGAATAGCGTGCCAGCCTCCCACGCCTTCCACGTTTCCGCCCGCCCCCATCGTGCGCCATCCCACCAGCGGACCGCGTTGGTTGTCTTGGATGGTTGCCGCGAAGGCATCGCCGCCGGATGCGGACATCTCGTCTACCAGAACGATGATCGGCTTGGTGTAGGCAAGCAGGTTTCCCTTCGAGTCCCGTGGCCGGGTCGCGGTCGATCGTCACATCATCCAGCGGGATAGGCTTGGTCCGTCCTCGCATGGCGCTGTTCGCGGCCATGATCTCGTCCTTGATCATCTGTAATTGATCGAGGATCGATTGCGGCGCTCCCTGTGCCGCCGCTGACACCAGCGAACTTGAGATCGCATGTCACCCACTCGGAAGTGGCGCGCAGTTCAAAGGGGATGCTGCGCCATTTGGACGGGCATCAGGTAGCTGACAATCGCGTTCAGGTAGCTCACGCTGCCGCCCGGATTGCGCATTTCGTCAATGACCAGGCCTTGGGTGTTCGCTTGAAAGAACGCAATCTCGGTTTGAAAGGCGGTCAGAGCCGCCGTCGCATTGAGAGGCGAATAACTGGGGATCCGGATGAATCCGATAATGTGGCCGCCTGCGCTGAACACTCCCGAAAAGAAGGGATCCTGGGAGGAACGCCCTTGCCGCAGAACGAAATTCGACGGCAGTGAAGCTGCAAACACCGGCGCCTGGGAGCCGAAGCCGTTTACCGACTTATCGGGCAGGCTGCAATTCTGCAGCCGTTTCAGCACCTGCAGATAGTCTGGCGTTTCGTCCGATACCGTAGGCTCGCCCGCTGGATCTACACCCTGCAGAGCGGAACGGCGCGCCATCGCGGCCATCGTGCCGTCTGACCCCGGCGTCGTGTAACGGCCGACACTGGTCAGCAGCAATCCCGACTTCGCCCACGGAATGCGATAAGTCTCCATGCCTCCGTCAGGGCGGCGGAACAATACCACCGATACGTCCGGTACATCCGCGGCGTGCGGCATCAGCACTTGCGGACGGAACGTCAAGAGTTGCGCCGCCAGGCGCCTGGTGCTGCGCGCGTTGGCCGCGATCTGGTATCGCAACAGGCCGTCCAATTGCTTTTGCGAATCCTGCCCATCGATCGAAACCAGTTCGTAGCCGTTGGTGAAGCCGAACTCGGCCGCGGGCAGACGCAGCCGGTTGATGGAATCCACCAGCAGCTTGCCGTCGTAAATATCCACCGTGAAGTTCAGGCTCGCCTGGAACGTGGACGGCAGCCGGTAAACATCGTGTGCATCGTTCAGGTTGGCCACATACTGCTGCATGACTTCATAGAAGTCCAGATCGTCCTTGGTCGCCTGTACCTTCGCAATCCAGGGCGCCACATCAAACAGGTCGATGCCCAGTGCATCCCGCTTCCATTCATACGGACCGTAACGTTTGGCATACAGGGCGGCCAGCGACTGAAAGTCCGAGACCTTCTGATCCATTGTCAGTTGCGCGTAACTCGAAGTGACTGCCACAGAGAGTAGCAGCAGGTCACGGAAAAGGTGCCGGGTCCAGCGCCTTTCAGGTGTTTTCATTGGATGCCTCTATTTGTATATAGGAGGATTCAATGCGAAATCGTATCAATTAATTTCGATTAATGTTTGATCGAAGCCGGAAATGAGAAAGGGGCAGACTCCAGAGTCTGGAGCCTGCCCCGAAATACTGTTCACCCGTTTCGCTTCAGGCGTTAAAACTTGATGCGGAACGATAAATGAATTTGCGACGGTCCGCCTTCGGTGGAATCCCCAAAGTCGTTGAGACCGGGGGTCATAAAGGCGGCCGGGTTGGTCTGGGTCATGGTAGTGGTCATCGGCTGGCTCCAGTTGAACCACTTGAACGGGTTGTAGTAATCCATGCGAAGCTGCGCCTTGAAACGTTCTTTGATCGTGAAGTCCTTGTAGATCGACGCGTTGCCCGCGATAATGCGCTGCGCGATAAAGAAGTTCGAGGGCATGTTGCCGCGCGTGAACGAAGGGGCGACCACTTCGCAATTGTTGCCCCATGTCGCTCCGTTCGATTGAATGATCGGCGTGTTGCCGCAGTTGGTGACCAGCGGATTCTGCGCGTTTTGCGAGAAGCGGTTGGTTCCGATGTCCTGCCAGTTGTCGCGAATCTTCGGAAGCTGGACCAGGTAGAGATCGCTGCCCGGGTCGGCCTCGTAGTTCGGATAATTCTGACGGGCGCCGATCGCGCCGGTCGCCGGGTTGAGATACGTGCCGCCCGAATATCCCATGCCCGTGGGTGTGGGTGCCCAGACGGAATAGTTCCAGGAGAAGCTATAGCCGCCGAACAGCGCGTCCAGGATGCGGCCATGGTTCATCCACTTCTTGCCCTTTCCGACCGGCAGTTCGTAAGTCATGGAACTGACGTAGCGGTATTTCTGAGTGGTGCTGGTCACCGCCCGCATCAGATTGTCGTTCTGGTAGAGATTGCCCGGGGCGTTCTGTATGCCCTTCTGCCAGGTGGCGAATGTGAGGAAGCTCAGGCCGTACGAGTACCGTTTTTCCAACTTGATGGTTCCCGAATGATAGATCATGCGGACGCAGTTGCACTGATAGTTGACGCCGCCCAGGTTGGGATAGATCTTGTAGGCCTGGGTGCCGTTGACGCCCGAACTATTGTTGACCCAGGTATTCCGGTACGCCCAATTCTCCGGCAGCGAAAGGTCGATGACCTTGCCGTTTGCATCGATGCCCGTCCCCCAGGGCCGCGAGTTCCAGTTGTAATTGCCGCTGAAACCGATGTTATGCATGCCAACGTACGACAATTCCAGCATGTAGTTCTTCTTGATGGCGCGTTGAATGCTGACATTCCAGTTCATCGTGTAAGGGTTGTGGTAGTCGGCGGGAACCACCGTGATGGTGGGGCGCGCCGAGGGCGACGAAGCCCCCGTGGGGATCGACCCGTCGCCCAACTGCGCGACCGAGGTGAACGCCGGCACGCCGGAGTTGATATTGAAG
The DNA here is from genome assembly GCA_963792055.1 of uncultured Solibacteraceae bacterium. Lineage (GTDB taxonomy): Bacteria > Acidobacteriota > Terriglobia > Bryobacterales > Bryobacteraceae > Solibacter. The sequence goes on from CAWBUV010000007.1 coordinate 404,431, forward strand.
AGCGGCGTGTAGACGTTGGCCGGTTGGGAGACGGACTGGTTGTAGAAACTGGCGCCGCCGATCTCGCTCTGATTGGTCCAGCCGAGGTTCCAATCCAGCGTCATCATCGCGATTCCGGCGCGAACCACGGTCTTCTCGTTGACGCTCCAGGCCACCCCGAAACGCGGCCGGAAATTGTTGTTGTCGCGGTTCCATAGGAACCCCTTAGGATGGATCCAGGCCCCTACGCATCCACCTGCCGGACAGGTCAGCACGCCGGGAATGGAACCGGAGGTATAGTAATTGTCCGGCGCCGTCAGGCTTCCGACACTGAGCTGCCCCGGGAATTTGCTGTGAGCCGGGGTTTCATTGCTGTAACGGACGCCGATATTCAGAGTGAGGTTGGGGCGTATCCGCCAGTCGTCCTGGACATAGAAGCTGTGGTTGGAATCTACCGGAAGGTTGGAGGCTCCCTGCTGTGCGTAGCTGTAATTGGACACGTAGCCCAGCATGATTGCCGCGAGCGAGATGCCACCCGTGTTGGGCATGGAATTTCCATTGCCCTGCAGGCCCACCGTAAGATCCGACCCGACCGTACCGCCGCTGCCGTTGGACTGGCCGAACCCGAGGGTCAGCCGCGGGTTGGAGATATCGTGGTTGATGTAGTTCATCCACAGCCATTCATACCCGAACTTGATGGCATGCGTGCCCCACACCTTGGTGAAGTCCTGGTTGAACTGGTGGCTGTTGTTGACGTTGACCCTCAAAGTGCCAACGCCGAGCTGCGAACTGCCGTTGGACCCTTCGGTCATCCCGAAGTTCAGCGGGTTGAGGTACACGTTGGCGGGAAGGTTGGGGACCGTCTTGGCGATAGCGTAAGTCTCGTCTTCGCCCGTGCGCGGCTGGTAGTTGCCGGTGCGCCGGTATAGCCCGACCTTGGTCTCGCTGATGAGAGTGGGGCTGATCGTATAGGTGAACGACAGGGCGGCGTGGTTCTGGATGGTGTACTGCAAAGTCTGGTATTGATCGTACGGCTTGTAGCCGATGTTGACGTTGTTTTGGGGCTGGTGCTGGTTGCCGGTGGAGTAGCTAAAGCATCAGTCCTCATCTTGTTGTTGAGACTGTGGTCCACACGGAACTGGTTGGTCAGGTTAAAGTAATTGCCCGTGCCCGATGCCACGATGTTGCCGTTTGGACCGACATTGGTGACGCTGCCGGTGCCCGCCTGGGGAGGCAGGAAAGGCTTGTTGGCGGCGATGGCATTCCACATCGTGCTGAACCGGTTCGCGGGAATGATGTTGCCCGCGAAAGGAGTGCGCGACAGGTTGCCGGCGGCGAAACTCCCGCTGGTCGAGGCCGGATCGTAGATCTGGTTGGAGTAGGCGCTGAAGTTGCCGGCCAGCATTTCGGGCGTGGGGGTTGTATAGCTGCCCGAATTGGACGAGCTGTCGATGTGGTAGGACCCGCCGACCTGGAAGAACGTCCTGTTCTTGCCGTTGTAGAGTTTGGGGATGATCACCGGTCCGCTGACCACGAAATCGGGCATCTGGAACAGGGTGTGGTTCTTCGGGTTGTCCTGCTGCAGCGGTGGTCCGCTGGAAGAAGCGGCGATGCATCATGGGGGTGCTCTTGAAGAGCTCGCCGCCCTCGCCGTGGAATGTGTTGGTGCCGGCCTTCTTGACTACGATCAGCGCGCCGGAGGTGGCATGGCCGTATTCGGCCGGCATGGCGCTGGTGAGCACCTTGATTTCCTCAATGCCGACCGAGACGGAATTGAGTGTGGTGCCGCCGTCCATGCGAGGTGGCGATGATTCCGTCCTCGTATTGGGCGGTCTGGTAAGCGTTGGCCGCCGTTGATGTTCCAGTTGCCCAGCGAGCCGGGCCACGGCGCGTTGCTGCTGCCGACCTGGGGCGTGTAGTACAGAACGCCCTTTTCCCAGTGCTGGTAGTTGGGGAGTTTGTAGAAATAGTCGCCCTCCATTACCTGGCCGGTGGAGGAAGTCTGCGTTTCCAGCAAGGGCAGAGCGCTGGTGACTTCGACGGCTTCGGTAACCGCGCCCACGTCGAGCTTCACCTCCACGTTCAGGTTCTCGCCGATGCGGAGCGTAAGGCCATCGCGCACCTGCTTCTTGAATCCGGCTGCGGTGACCGTCACCTTATAAGGTCCGTTAATCAGCGACGGAACACGGAACAGGCCGTCGGTGTTGGTTGCGCTGATTGCGTCGACGTTGGTCTCGGTCTGGGTGACCGTGATCTGAGCGTTCGGTACGACCGCTCCGCTCGGATCCGTGACTCTGCCGGAAATGATGCCGGTGTTGTTTTGCGCCAACATGGGCATCGCGAACATCAGGAAAAGGGCTATCAGCCCGACTGCTTAAGCGATTCCGCAATTCTATCTCCTCTTATTGCTAATGGCTGCTTAAAGACCCTGGATACGCGTCGGCCAATTACGAGTAACACGGCTATCGCTGTTGCGAGCTCCTCTGCGATTCTGAAGCGCCGATTTTCGGGCGCTTCGCATCCGATACCTAAAGACCCTATTCAGCCGATAAGCATACAGGGAATTCTGTACGATATCCACCGTGAATACCGTTTATACGGTAGATGAACCGTCTGGTTGCAAAACAGGCGCTACGGCGGCTGCCCGAACGCGGTTGACTAACGTCCGCGTGAATCGCGGAAAGTAGCAGGGAAGCCATAATTGCTGCCCGGGCTCGTCACCGGGTTTGAGGACGCAACATTTCTCCGGCACTCGGCGATGGCCTCCGGCACACGGCCGGGAATCTGCGCCAGTGCATAAGCCAGCTCATAGTGGACCTCCGGAACAGCGGGATCGATGTCCAGACGAGGCCTGATACTCCGCGATCGCTTCCGGCAGGCGGCCCATCTTATGAAAGGTGTTTCCCAGGTGGAAGTGCGCCAGCGCGGAATCGGGCTTCATGCGCAGAGCGGTCTGGTATTCCGCAATCGCATCGGTCTCCCGGCCGGCCATTTGGGCGTAGGCAAGTCCCAGATTAAAGTGGGCTTGCCACAAATTCGGGTTCGTTCTGTGTCGCCGTTTGATAGGCCGAAGCGGCTTTCCGATACTCCGCGATCGCGTCCTTCAAGGCGGCCGGGCATGGAGGCAAAGGCAAGTCCGAGATTGAGGTGCGCTGCCGCCAGATTGGGTTCGATTTTGAGCGCCGTTTGATACTCCGCGACCGCATCCGCCGTTCGCCCCGGCATTTGGGCCAGAGCAAGCCCGAGGTTCACGTGATAATCGGCGGTATCCGGCGTGAGCCGCACTGCTGTCTCGAATTCGGAGGCCGCCTCCCGCTCCCGGCCCGTGGACATCAGCACCACCCCTAAATTGTTGTGTAGGAAAGAGCTGCCTGGGTTGCGCGCCAGAGTCTCGCGGAACAGCGTCTCGTAATCGCGATACATCGCGCTCTGTTCGCGGGTAGCGAGCCACCAGCGTGGTCACGAGGAGCGCCGGCACGGCGATCGCGGCAATCTTACCGTGCGGGTTCCGCCCCGCCAATCCAGTCAGCCAGACAGCCCCGGGAACAACGATGCCCAACATCGCCAGATACTGGAAGTGATCGGCAACATAGGAATACCGAAATGGGTACACATTCAGGAAGCCGAGCGCGGGAAACAGCGTACCGATGAAGAACAGGAAGCCGGCCAGCGGTCCGCGATTCTTCCGCGCCAGGAACCCAAGAGCTATCGCCACGCCGCCAATGCCAGCGGGAAGAGATATTGGCGTAACTCACTGGAATCGATCGTCCAGTGAGGATAGGTAAACATCAGGTCCGCCGGCCAAATCACCTTCCAGGCGTAGAACCACGGCACGCTGCCGGCCAGCAGGAGACGCTGCAGCCAGGTGAGCGCGTATTGCGCCCCCTGCGCGCCGATCAAGCGCGGCGCGCTCTCCACCCACGCGGTGAACAGTCCCGCCGACGCTCCCACGACCAGCCATGGAACCAGCGGCATCACATCGCGCTTCCAATCCAGCCGTCCACGCTGCCACCACAAGACCACCAGGATTGCTGCCGGTAAGGTAGCCGTCACCGACTTACTCATCAAAGCCAGAACGAACAGCGCCAGCGCCGTAAAGTAGTGCGACTTACGCCGGGTCCCGTCGAAGTTCAAATAAATCAGCGCCGCCGCGAGGTAAAAGACGCCCGATAGCGTGCTCTTCTGCTCCGAGATCCAAGCCACCGCCTCGACGCAAACCGGATGAAGGGCAAAAACGAAGCCGGCCAGCCAGGCGCCCGGCAGCGCGAGTCGCCTTACGATCATTACCACCAGAAGCGCCGATGCGGCGTGCAGCACCACGTTGGTCAGGTGGTAACCAAGCACAGCGTCGCCCCAGAGACGATGCTCCAGCCAAAACGCGCTGTGGAGCAGCGGATAGTATTGCTGCGTGGCCCCAAGATCGAACCAGATGCGCCAGAGACCGTGCAGGGACCGAAGGTCCGCGCGGGTCACGTGCATGTTATCGTCCCAGAGCAAATCCCCGCGGAGTGCGGGCAGGTAAGCCACCAGCGTGGCGCAAAACATCAGCGCACAGAGTCCGGCATCCCACAGGCTGATGGCAGAGGAATCTGTTTTCTGCCGCCTGTCCAGACTCGCACCCATAGCGCCCAATTTAACTCAATGTGAGGCGCTGCGCTTTGGATCAGGCCAGAAGCGCGCCGAGTTTCTTCGTCGCCGTCGGGAACTTACCCAGTCCGGCCTGCAGCACTTCATCGGCCACCGTCAGATAAACGTCGCCCACCGTGCCGGTGACTCGCGTGTGCGTGCCTTTGGCCAGCCGATTGATGCCGCCGGCCACGATCATCGCCAGGCCGCTGTTCTTGTGCGGATTGGCTTCGGCGTGCTCGTGGACGTACATCAGGCAGCTGTGGTCGAACAGCGTGCCGTCGCCTTCCGGAACCGATTCAGCTTCGCCACGAGATAGGCGAACTCCTCCACGTGCCACCTGCAGATGTCGCGCAGAACGCGCTGGCCTTCCGACTCCGTCCGCGCCGGACGCCTTGTCCGTCGGCGTGCGTGTAGTCGTGATGCCGCGCCGAGGTGTAGCCGAGCCACGGGAATCGCGACAGGCTCTGGCACTTCGTCAACATATAGGACGCGACGCGCGTCTGCCGCGTCGCCAGCGCCTGCACCAGCAGATCGCTCTGCAATTTCGCGATGCGCGGCCAATCCTTCATGTCGCCGTCGAAATCGGGCGGATCGACGCGCGCGGTACTCGGGAGGCAGGCCGGCAATGGAGCGCTCCAGATCGCGGATGCCCGACAAGATGCTCGTCCACGCGAGCCTGATCGTCGGTGCGGCAGCTTTTTCTTGAGCGCGGTCGCATCCTGCGCGGATCGCATCGAGAATGCTGCGCTTGCGGTTCACCCAGCCTTCTTCGCGCGCGCCAAACAGGCGGTCGAAGAGCCGGTGCGGAATCATCTCCGGCGGCAGCGCGCGTTCATATCCGGCCCAGCTCATGTTGCGCTGCATGCTCTCGCCGAACGATTCCTGCGCCACGCCGATCTGCAGCGAGCGGAAGCGCGAATCGCCGCCGATCTTCGCCGCGATAATCTGGTCGATCGACGGCCCGCTGGGTCCGCGGCCGGTGAAAGTGCGTGCCGGTCATCAGACCGCTCATGGAATTGGTGTGGCCGTTGCCCATTGCCGCTGGCGGCCGCATTGTCCACGCCGCTCAGCACGTGAACGTCCTTGCGGAAGGCGCCAGCGGCGAGAGGCACGGCGTCATGTCGTAGTTGGCGCCTTCCTCGGAGGGAATCCAGTAGCGTTCCGGAATGCCGTTGCCGTTGAACCAGAGCACGAAACGGCTCTCGATCGGCTTCTCCGCCAGCCTTCCGGCGGTCGGGCGCGGCGTAAGCGGTGCCCGACGGAATTGAACATCGAGACCAGCGGCGGCAGCCCGACCACAATCGGGCGCTCCGGCTGCTGTGAGTCCTTTCAATAGCGACCGGCGGGAAAGCCTAACGCGGTTGGTGATCATCTGCGACATGCACAGTCCTTTCTGAGTTTGGAAATTCCCTCAAACGCACTAATGACACTATAAGCTCTTTGAAGTGAAACTGCGACTTCTGAAAGTCGTCCAGAATCCTGCGGATCGCCGGACGGTCGGCGGCCGTCTCCAGTCGGCCGGCCGGTATAGCGGAAGTATTGCTTCACCATGCACTCCTGGCACTGGGCGCTCTTCGCCAGCACGGCGCCCAATTCCGAGGGCGAGGAAAATTGCGAATCGGGAATGCCGGCGACGTAACCCTGGTGGAGTCGATATCGAGATCCATCGTCTTCGGCGGAGTGCGCCGGCCGCCGCCTTCCCCGCCCCGTGCCGGAGAAAAACTGCAGCGTGAACTTATCGCGCTTGGCGCCGACGGCGTCGAACTTCTCGAAGCCAAAGCCGATCGGATCGATCAGCCTATGGCAGGTGGCGCAGCTCGGGTTGGTGGCGTGTTCGGACATGCGATCGCGATTGGTCTGGGGCTTGGCCTCGGTGACCGGCGGCAGGTTGGTGTTCACGCCGGCCGGCGGATCGGGCACATGCTGGCAGAGAAACTGCTCCCGGACGAACAGGCCGCGCGCCGTGGGAGACGAGTCTTCGGGCTTCGCCGTCAGCGCCAGGAACAGGCCCTGCCCGAGCACACCCGCCCGATCCGAACCCGCCGGGAAGGCAACGCGGTCGAACTCTTTCGCGGGCGCCGGCACTTTGTAGATCGGGGCAAGATCGGCGTTCACGAAGCCGTAGTTGGCAGTAAACAGCTCCATGAAGTTGCGATCGTTCCAGACCAGGTCGCCGACAAATGTGCGCGCCTCCTCGGTCATGGCGACGGCCGTCTCGCGCGTGAATTGCGGGAACTTGCGGCGGTCTTTGCTCGCGGTGAGGATGCGGTCGAAGCGCAGCCACTGGCCGACGAATTCGTCGAGCGCTTCGCGGGCACGGGGTTGATCGAGCATGCGCCGCGCGGCCTTCTCGACGGACTGCGGAGTCGCGAGTTCGCCGCGCGCCGCCGCCGCGAGCAGCTCCGCGTCCGGCATCGTGTCCCAGATCGCGTAAGAGAGCCGGCTGGCCGTGACGTACGGCTTCAATTTCGGATCGGCGGTCTCATCCAGCCGGAAGAGGAAATTCGAAGACTGCAGCATCGCCTCAACTACCAGCTGCGCGCCCTTCAGAAAATCCGTCTCCCGCGTCATGAGAGTTTCGTAGCGCTTTTGCTCGTCCGGATCGAGCGGCCGGCGGAAGGCTTTGAGCCCGAACTCCCGCACGAACCGCGCGCGGCAGGCGGCCGAAGGCTTACACGGAATCAGCCCGTGCGTATCGCCGCCGCGGAACAGCATTGCGCGCCAGCTTCTCGGCCGCGGCGCTGTAGGCCTCGATGAGCAGCGGCGAAAGACTCTGGGCCTGCGGATTGATTGCGAAAGCCGTTGATGAAGTCTTCGGGCGGAAACTGGTCCGCGGGTCCGGTCTGGTCGCCCAACAAATCGCGGACCGTGTGGTTGTACTGGCTGTGCGTCAGCCGCCGCAATTCGGGTTGCGGCCGCGCGGGCCCGATTCCCCACAGACTCCAGTTCACGATACTTCAGCGCACTGGCTAGTTCGACGCCGGACAGCTTCGTTAGCCTTTGAATCCACGCCTTCAGCGCGACTTCGTCCTGCGTGCCCGGCTTGATCCGTTCTCCACCCGCGTGCGGGATGCGATTGGTCGGCTTGTTCAGTAACAAGGAGCTGTCCGGCTTGTCGCGATCGATCAAGATCACTAGCGACCGTCCGAACGCCTCGACCAGTTCTGGCGCAGCGTCGGGTTCAGGGAAATGAAGGCGGGTGGCTGACGCCACACCGTCAGGGTTGTGGCAGGAGCGGCAGGCAGCTTTCTCCATCACCTGATAGAGGCCCGAGCCGAAAGGAGTCTCCTGGGCCCAAACAGGATAGAGGGCAACTGCTAATAAGACGAAAGGTTTGATCAATGTCCCCTGCCGATCCCTCTTATTGTGAAACACGTATTCGGTCCGACGCAAGCTGTTCTTCGATCTTGTTCTTCGAACTGCGGGCGGTGGTATGCTGACCGTATTGTCCGTTTCGTCCGAACTGGGTAACAGCGTGATCTTCCGAACATTTATTGCATTAACTCTGGCGTCGACCTTCGCACAGGCCGCCTCGGACCGCGACATGGCGGAGTGGGTGATCCGGTGGGAAGGACGCGTGATTCTCGATGGCGGCCGCCAGCCGATCAATGACCTTTCCCAATTGCCCGCCGGGCGACTTCCGGATTGTGGGGGTAGACTTGACGGGCGCCGTGATGGTCCCCGGCGAGCTCCAAAAACTGGGCACTCTCACCGAATTGCGCGAACTTTACCTGCCCGGGCCGATCTGGAATCCCGGAGGGGGCAACGAGGACGGCAACGAGGTGTTCAAGGCACTGGCGAGCCTCACCCACCTCGAGAAGTTGTATGTCGGGTGGCATTTCAATGCGCAGATCAACATCAGGGACAACGGACTTCGTTACCTGGCTCGCCCTGACCGAGATGAAGGACTTCCGCTGCTCGCAATGCAGAATCACCAATCTGAGCCTGGCGTCGTGGACGAAGCTTCGCAGCCTGGACTTGAGTTACAGCCCATTTACCGACAAAGGGCTGGAAGGGTTGGCAGGGCTGAAAGATTTGCGGCGGCTGATGCTGCGGGACACGATGGTCACCGACGAAGGGCTGAAGCATTTGAGCGGACTGGTGAACCTCCAGGAGCTCGATCTTTCCGGTACGAGGATCACCGAAAAAGGTATCGAATCGCTCCGCAACCTGAAGGCAATCCGAAAGCTCAATCTGCTGGGCGCACAGGCGACCGACGCCAGCATGGAGATTCTGGCGGGGATGGAACATCTGCAGGTGGTGAATCTCTACCGAACGCGGGTCACAAACTCGGGTGTGGCGCGGCTGCAAGGCTCTGAAAGAGCTGACTGACGTGGACCTGCGCTATAGCCGTGTCACCTCAAACGGAGTGGAAGCGCTGCGGGCGGCCCTGCCGAATTCCAAGGTGCAATTCAGCGGATCCCCGATGGTGCGGGCGAAGGCCGCCGGCGCGGACCGTCCGTCCGCCAATACGGACCGAGCGATCGCCGACTGGGTCAAGGCGATGGGCGGCAAGGCGGGTTTCGCCGGGCAGCGTTTGACGGCAATCGACCTGTCGTCCACTCCGGTAAGCGACGCACAGCTTATCGTATCTGTCCGGACTTACCGGGCTGGAAAAACTGAATCTTCAAGTTACTCAGGTGGGCGACCTGGGGCTCAGCGTCACTGGCGAATCTCACCGGCCTGAAGGATCTCGATCTCAGTCAAACCACGGTCTCTGACGCCGGAGTTGCGAAGCTGGCCGGATTGAGTCAGCTTCAGGTCCTGAAATTGGCGGGAACCTTGGTGGAAGGCCGGGGAACGGCGCACCTCAGCGCCCTGCCGGCACTGCGCGAATTGGATCTTGCCGGCGCCCGCGTGGACGACGGGTGCTGGCCGATGTCGGCAAGGTGCGGGCTTGGAGCGGCTAACGCTGAGCTTCACCGATATCACCGACAACGGCATGAAGCAGCTCGCGGGTCTGGGCAAGCTCAGGTTCTGGATCTGTCGGGTACCGATGTGGGAGATGCAGGGCTGGCGCAGATTGCCGCGCTCACAACCTGCGGGAGCTATATCTGAATCACGCCCGCTTCACCGACAAAGGACTGCTGGTGCTCAAGCCGCTGCAGAACCTGGAGCGGATTGAGATGTTCCGGACTCGCACGGGCGATGCCGGCGTAGAAGCTCTGGGGAGTTGAAGAATCTCGCGGTGGTCAAGCTCGATTACACGTCGGTGGACGATAAGGGTCTGGAGCCTTTGCGGACGCTGCCGCACATGCGCGAACTGAGCATGGATTCCACCGGACATCACGGACAACGGGGCGCAAGTTTTGAAGTCCATTTCCGGCCTCAAGTCGCTGAACCTATACCACACGTTGGTCACTGAAAAAGGGCTTCAAGAACTCACAGACCGCCCTGCCTGCTTGCGAGATCGTTTTCGACCGCGATTCGGCGCTGCCGAGTCGGAGGAGCAAGTGAGATGAGACAACTCCCGAAATGCGGCATGATTACTTTCGCCGGCTTCCTGGTCTGCCTGTGCACACCGGCGGCAGAGATCAAGTCCGGCGGCGATGCGCAGTGGATTGAAGACGCAGGCGGCACGGTCATTCGCGACGCAGCGGGCCGCATTACCGGCGTGGATCTGCGCGGCAAGCTGGGTCACGGATACGGACCTTCGCAAGCTGCTGCAACTGCCGAATCTGAGTTCCCTGGACCTTTCGCTGACACGGATTACCGACCAGGGAATGCAGGAGCTGAAGAACGTTGCCCGGCATCGTGGATCTGAATCTCTATTTCGCCGAGTATGTGACCGACGAAGGCTTGGCGGCCATCAAGAACTGGAAGAAGTTGAAGCGGCTGAACGTGCACGGCACGAAGATCAGCGACACGACTCTGGATCACATCGCCGGCATCACTACGCTCGAGAGTGTGAATGTCGGGTCCGGAATGGTCACCGACGTGGGGATCGAACGGCTCGCCACGCTCCCGAACCTCAAGGAGTTGACGATCGGCGGTAACGAGTTGGGCGATGCCGGATTGCAGGGCCTGCGGCAGATTCCCGGCCTCACCTATCTGGATCTGAGCGGGCGGCAGGGAACCGATTCGAACGTGTGGGCGATCAGCATGTCGGACCTGGGGCTGGATGCGGTTCTCTCGCTTAAGGCGCTTCGCGAACTGCGTCTGGCTTGCACTTCGATCGGCGTGGGAATCGAGGGCGCCCGATTCGCCACGGTCAGCGCCATGGACGTTTCCGTCGCGTGGCTGGAGAAGATGAAGAGTCTCCCGAAGCTGGAGAAGCTGAAATTGCAGGGATGCAAGCGGGTGAACGACGAAGCGATTCCGGTGCTGGCGGCGTTTCCCGATCTTCGCGAAGTGGACCTCAAGGGTACAGGCGTCACAGACAAGGGCTTGGCGGCACTACACGCATTGAAGCCCAAAGTTCTGGTTTACAGTGGTCCGTGGGACGCGAAAGCGGCGAATTTCCGGAATAACTAGCGACCGCTCCCGGTCGCGGCTCTGCTCGAGGTGCAAGTCGGAGCCACAACGGACCTACTTCACACCGACCTGAGGCAATCGCCAATACTCCGGCAGATCGCGTTTCGTTTCGAGCAAAATCCCGTAAATCGACTGCCGATCGGCGGCCGTTAAGCGGCTGTAGACCGCGGTCTGGTCTACTCCGGTCAGCACTTCCCAGAGGCGTCGATAGAAGCGACCGCGAACCATCGCCGGCAACCCGTCGAACGCCGCGGAATAGATGAGAAAGCTGCATGGGTAGCGGAACATGCGCCCCGTCAGATCGAGTTGGCGGAGTGAGCGCCCGGCGCGGTCGCGCGGCCCTTGCGCCTGGAACTCGTTGGCAAACGGAGCGGTGCCCTTCACCGGCGCCTCCAACAGCGCTTCATCCGTGAACAGCGTGTACTTGAGCAGCGACTCGGCGGCGTTGTCGATCCTGCGTCGCGTGCTGTCGCCAATCTGGTCCTCCGGCTCTTTCAAGGCCCGGTTCAACGCTTTTTGGTCGCTCAATGCCATGCGGACTTCCCAGCCGGCCCTTGTGATCAGATTCGTCATGCGCGTCTGGTGCTCCAGCACCATCAACGCCACGATGTCGCTGGACGGCGCCAGGTAGTTCTCGACATCGATCAGCCCCTTTAGTCCAGTCACGTTCGCGCCCTTCTCACGGTCTAGATCGTCGGGGTGGTCGCGGTCTTCGGCGAAGACGTTTCCCATGTGACGCTGCGAACCGTGGGTGCCGGTTACATACCAGCCGCCCCAGCGCTGCGAAAGGGGGCTACGGTGATCGGTGATGAAGCCGCCGGCATGGAATATGGGCATGCCCGACCGCTCCACAAAGACCGACCTAACGAATAAACCAGGGACGCCGAGCGTTCCTCCCGAGGCGTGGCATTGCAGGCATTCGTCGCGCCGGTCAATCCGTGGTTTGGCCCCTTCCACTTGATCGAGCGTGTAGAAGATTACTCCTTGGCGGGGGTCCACTGATGCAAGCTCCAGGACATCGCCGCCAGGTACCCAGCCAATAAACACGTCGTCACTAAAATACAGGGCGCGCGCCATCCTGGGGGAGATTCGTGGAGCCTGAAAGCTGGTCTTGGAGTACACCAGGACTTGAGACGACACCGGCACGTTCAGTGCCTTCAGCACGGCACCCAGGTAGCCGTGGCGTTCGTCGAATTCCAATGTGACGGCGCCTTCGCGCAGCTTTCGCTGCAAACCCGCGACACGGTCCATTACCGCCGCGGTGTTGTACTGGATGGCAGTGTGGTCGAGAGGAAGAACGTAGGAACCCTCGAAATCGGCAAAGGCGAAAGCTGATGCGACGGCCACGAGCGCGGCTAGAAGTTTGTGCGTCAAAAGGGGCACCCCATCGTCGGTTCCCTCATTTTATCTTCTCAGGCATCTTCCGATTCTTTCGCCGGATCATCTATATCTTTGATACTGCGAATTCACCGCGCCTGGCTGTGACTGAAGTCACAGGCTTCACCAGGATGTTGAGCGGATTGGGGCGATGTCTGGGGTGCTGTGAGCCGGCGCTCCAGCGGTGTACGAGGGTCAGGGGGTAGGTGTCAACAACTAGCCCATACCCCCACTCGGCGTGCAAATGGCGGAGCGAACGCCGTTCACTCCGCCCCCGATCAGAAGTTAAACTTCACGGACAACTGAATGATGCGGGGCTGATTGCCGTTACTGCTGCTCACGTTCGCCTTGTTCACGGTTCCAAACGCAGCGTTGGTCAGAGTGCTATTCGGTTGCGACTGGTAGAAGTTGAACGTGTTGGTGACGTTGAAGACCTCGGCGCGGAACTGCACGCCCGTGCGCTCCGTGATCCTCGTAGTCTTGTTCAGAGACACGTCGGCGTTGGGAACACTCATGGTGCGGATCTGTCCGGAAAAGAGCGGTTCGGCGGACGGCGCGAAGAGCGGCAGCGACAGGAAATTGTAGTTGGTGCAACCGGCCTTCGTGCTGAAGGACTGCATGGTAATGGTCCCGTTGGTATTCCATTGCGCTACACAGGGCTGCACGACCTGGACGATGGGTGCGTGCCAGTCGATATTCGGCACCTTGGCTTCCTGCGTGTAGAGGAAATTCGTGGGCAATCTCCAGGGGATTCCGGAGTGATACGAAAACAGCACGTTGGTCTCCCATCCGCCGACTAGGCGGCTTAACAGCCGATTGGACGTGTTCAGCAACGCCTTCCCTTTGCCAAACGGGAGTTGGTACACAGCCGAGACCTTGACGCTGTGCGGCTGATCGTACTGGTAGATGCTGCGCTCGGGAATGAGGCGTTGAATGTCGTTGTAGCCGTTCTGATAGACCTGCTTGGAAAGCGTCCAGTTGGCCACCAACGTCAGACCATTCCGGGTACGGACCTCATAACCGATCTGGAAAGAGTTATACCAGGAAGCATTGGCGTTCATATCCTGCATGGTGATGCCGCCAAATTGCGGGTAGGGGGCGGCCAAGGTGGAACGCGCCAAGGTCGGACTGCTGAAGTACGATGTACCGCTGAATGGAGCAACCTGGTAGAACGGGTTCGGAACCAGGGCCTGGCAGTAGGCGGCAGTACCGCCTTCCCAGGCGTCGCACTGTTGCCGGAGGCTCAGCGGGATGAAGTTGACGGCTTGATTCGATTCGAGATTCTTGCCGCGGCTGCCAACATAGCTGGCATCCAGTTTCGAATGCTTGGGCAACTCGTACTGCACGCCAAACGAAAATTGGTCCATATGCGGCAGAATGAAATTCGGATTCACCACGGTCAAACTCTGTCCGATATTCGTCAGAGGACCTGCGGTGGATCCGGGCGGTAGCAGAAGGCCCGAGGGGAAGGGATTGTTGAGCAGATTGGGAATCGGGGTGCGTCCTCCATCGAGAGAACTTACCAGCGGCGTGGATGTGCTGAAGCCAGTGCTCTGAATGTAGCTGTTGCTGGGATTCAAGTAATACCGGCCCCATCCGCCGCGGACCACGAACTTGTCATTGACCTTATAGGCCGCGCCGAAGCGCGGCTGCAGAGCGCGCTTATAGAGATTGGCCGCCGCCCGAGGTTGCCCGTTGACGCCGGCAAACTGCAGACCGCCTTTCACCGCGTAACCGGGGAACTGCTGCTGATTAATGAGCTGGTTGACCGGGCTCGCTACGTTGGGGTCAAAGCCCCTATTCATGCGGTTGAACCGCTCCGTCGGCGGCGTGTTGAAGTCCCATCGGAATCCGAGATTCAGCGATAAGCGCTTGCTGACGCGCCAGTCATCCTGAATCCAGGGCGCGTAATAGGCGTACTTGTAGATGCCGAGCAGAGTGTAGCCGGAACTGCCGCTGCTGGGCGTGCCCAGCAGAAACGAAGCGATGCTATTGCCGCTGAGCGGGTCGGATTGGGCGTAGTTCTGCTGAGTCCAGCCGGTATCGGCGCTCAGGCTAAGGGCCGTGCTGTAGTTTTGCGTGACATACTGAACGTCGCGCAAATCGGCGCCCACTTTGATGGAATGACTGCCCTTGTTCCAATTCAGACTGGGAGCGATCGAGCCTGTGTTGGTGATGTCTCCGGTGGGATACTGCCCGAGCGAAAAATAGTTGGAGAAACTGTACCTGCCGAAGAACGCACCGCCGGGAAGCGCCGAGGTAAGAGACTTGGGAAAACCAAGCTGGGCGGGATCGAAGCCAGCATTGGCATCGCCCCGGTCCGCCGCCAGATAGCGGCTGAAGGACACGCGGGTATTGATCACCATCTGCGGGGAGACAATGCCGACCCATTCAAAACTCAAGCCGTCATTGGTGCGAACTTCCGGCAGAGAGCCGCTTTGACCGACCCCGGTGATGGAGTTGGAACCATCCCAACCCATCTCCAGCCGGTTACTGCGGATCTCCCGGATGGAGAAGTGATGCTTGCTGCCCACCTGCTGGTCGAACTTGAGAACCTGATTGTAAAAGCTGTCTTTGTCGGGCGCGTCGAAGTATTGGTTCGCCTGCGAATAGCCCTGCCCCGGGGTCGTTGGTGTTGGGCTTCGGGAAGTAACTGATGATCTTCTGGGCGATGGGGTTGATGCGATTGGCCGGAATCATGTTACCGGGGAAGACAGACCGTGTCCACGTCCCATTAACGTCTTTGCCGGTGGAAGGATCGTAGATGGCGATCGGCTGTCCGGCGCCATTCACCAGCTTGCTGAAATCGCCGTTGGCGAATTCCGGCGCGGGGACGGAGAGCGTAAAGGGACGCGGCGTATTTTCCCGATACCGTTCATAGTCGAACATGAAGAAGGTTTTGTTGCGGCCGTCGTAGATCTTGGGGATGTAAACCGGGCCGGAGAACTGGCCTCCGTACTGATCCAGGTAGTGTTCGCCCTTAGCCGCCCCCGCCGCATTATTCTGGAATGAATTCGCATCCCAGGCCTTTCGACGGGCAAATTCGTAGACCGTTCCATGGACTGCGTTGGTACCGCTCTTGAGGGAAACGTTGACGATACCGCCGCTGGTGTGGCCATACTGCGCGTCGTAGGAATTCGTCTGAATCTTGAACTCCTGGACGGCGTCCACCGGAGGCACATAGGCGATGTTGTTGACGCCGGCCTGCGCATTATTCGGCGCGCCATCGAGCAGGAATTCATTGCTCTCGTAAAGCCCGCCGTTGATGGTCCACTGCGCGATGGCTCCATTGTCGAAGGGGCGCTGGTAAATTACCGTGCCGTTGAAGTTCACGCCCGCGGCGATTTTCGCGAGCATGAAAGGGTTCCGCCCGTTTAACGGCATCTCCGCGACGGTCTGCTGATCGACGAGAGTGCCGCGATCGGCCTTGGCCGTTTCCAGGAGCGGCGCTTCCGCGGTGACCGTAAGTTGCTCGGTAACCGCGCCCACTTCGAGCGTGATATCCATACCAACGGTATCTCCCACGCTAAGCGACAAACCATCGCGCACCACTTTCTTGAATCCGGGCGCTTCAATCGTCAGAGTGTAAGTTCCGGGTTGCAGGAAGGGAACCGTGTACTGCCCGGCGCTGTCGGAAACTGTGGAGACGATCCGGTTCGTCCCGGTGTTCTTGACGTCCAGTTTGGCCGCTGGGACCGCGGCTCCGGAAGAATCTCCGACCCGGCCTTTCAGAGTGGCCTCCACCCCTTGCGCGTACAAACTGCCCGCTAACCAGCAGTACGCTAATGAGACAAAGAGAACCCGCACGCATTCGTCGTTTCATCGGCTGCCTCCGCGGCGGATTCGCCGCCGCTATTGTTTACCTTGAATCGCCCCAGTGCTCGTACAGTGAGCCTGACGGTAACGTGTGTTCGATAGCTCGGTATTATATACCAGATAAAAAGTTGACGCCTCAGGTTTCTTACCTTCGCTTTACAACCGTGACCGGCAGATGACGTTTCTGTAATCACAAGCCAAAATGGATTGACGATTGCACGTCCGAGTCGTGCCAGAAGCGGTGCGCGACATATGGTGTGACCACCAGTTCCGGCAGCACGAGCTTCGGTCAGATCACCACTACGACCGGGAATCGCTCGGTTCAGGCGGCAGGCAACTTTTCATCCGACGTCTCCCTGACCGCGGCCGAATGCGTGCCGCGTGGCGGTCCACTTGGCGCCCAGGTACTCGCCCATGTTCAGCGCGCCCGACATTTTGTCGCCCTCCAGCTTGCCCGTGAAGGTGTAAGAGAGCGCCGCGCCGTGCACTTCGCCGACATTGCTCGCGATACGCACATCGTTGCCGGAGATGCTGCCGGAGAAATCGCGCGCAGTGAAATCGCCCTGGTGCGTCCCCACTAACTGGTTGGCCTGCTGCTTCACGTGGAACACATGGTCCGAGGCGCCCGCGGCGAATTCGATATGTACGTCCCATCGCCCGGTGAGATCGGCCGCCGGGGTCTTGGAGACTTCCGGAGTCCACGCGGGACGCTTCGCCGAGAGAATCTCGTGAACCCGGTCGGCGACGATCTTGACGTCCTCCGGCATCATCATGTAAGCGGTAATCGAGATGCCGGTCTGGCTGGATGCGGCACGGCCTCCGCGTCCGCCACCGCCTCCGCCTCCGCCACCCAGCGCCACGCGAGGCTCGGTGGTCCACAGAATGTTCGAGACTTCCTCGCCGGTGATGCCCAACTTCGCGGCATCCCAATTGATCGAGAGTCCGGGACTGTGGTTGCTGAGACCTCTGGGTTGCCGCACCGCCGCGGTGACACCATCGATCTTGGTGACGCGGTCGGCGATGGTCTGCATCCACTGCGTCCACGTCTCGTCTTCTTTTTTGTGATCGCGCTGCACCCACATTTCGACGGCGGCCAGCAGGCCCAGCATCTCTTCCTTGCCGACCTTCATTGTCCGCCCATGCCCATGATGCGGAGCGCTCGAAACCCAGGCGGCCTGCAGCAGGTCTTTGCGGCCAAGGATCAGGCCGGCGCACTGCGGCCCGCGCAGGCACTTGCCGCCGCTGTAGCCAACGAAGGTGGAGCCGCGCTGCAGATAGATATTGGGGACGGTCAGCATCTCGGCCGCAGCGTCGGTGAACACCGGGATATTTTTCTTCTTGGCAAGGCTGTAGACGGTGTCGTAAGTGAGTGGACCGTTGCTCCATACGATTGCCGCTCATGATATAGACCATCGCCACCTTCGGACCGAGCGCAGCTTCGTATTCCGCAGCATCGCCCACTTCGATGATGCGCACGCCCACCGAGCGGATTGCCTGATCGTATTCGTTGCGCGAGCCTTTCGGAATCACCACCTCGTCCTTGGCGAATCCCGTCAGGTCGGGAATGCGAACGTGCAGGTCGGGATTCCCGCCGGTGACGCATGCCGCGGTGGTGTGCGCCATGCCGGCCGCGCAACCCGAGGACACGAGAGCCCACTCTGCGCCCGTCAGTTCGGCCAGGCGGCGCGCCACGCCTTCCATCAGCTCGTCCAGGACCACGTGGTGCTGTCCACCGGCATCCACCGCCGCCCGCACCTCCGGCAGTTCCAGCGAACCGCTGATGACGGTCAGGGTACCGCGGCAATTGATCAGCGGACGGACGCCGATCGATTGGTAGATATCCGGCCCGAGGCGGAGTTTGCCGGCCATTGCGGGCAGCGGCGGCATGCGCGGGCCGCGAGCCGCCGAGGAGCGCCTGGGCGGCGGCGAGCAATCCACCGCGGCGGAACAGGTCGCGGCGGCCGAACGCAGTTTTCACGGAGTCGAACATCGAGCACCTCCTGGGTGAAGGGTTGTTGGTCTGCCTGATAATACCGCAAGCTCGCGCGCGCGTGGGATGACTCCGGGATTACGATTCGGTAATCGCTTTCCGCCTATGTCGGGAATCGGATAAACTAACAGCACTCACTTGCCATGAAGCGAATCGCCACTCTCGCAATCTTTACTCGCCCTCTACGGAATTGTCGTTTCCGCGCAGACGGTCGAATCCGGGAAGCGACTGTACCAGGGTCTTTGCGTCGGCTGCCATGGCGAGGATGGGTCGGGCGGAGGACACGGTCCGAGTTTCCTGGATGTCCGGCGCCCGCGCGCGACGTCGCTGGAGGCGGTGCGCAATCTGATTCTCAAGGGCATTCCCGATGGCGGCATGCCCGCCTTCAAAATGCCCGATGCGCAGGCGGACGCGATCGCCGCCTACGTGATGGCGTTGAAGAAGCCGGCGGCCGCGGCTACCACAGGCACCGCCGCGCCAGGCGACTCCGCGGCGGGCGAGCGATTCTTTGCCGGCAAGGGTAACTGCGCGAGCTGCCACATGGTGCGCGGCCGCGGCGGCGTGCTCGGGCCCGACCTGTCCAACGTCGGGCGCGACCGCAATCCGACGCAGATCGAACAGGCGCTGCGCGATCCCGGAGCGGCGCCGGCCAGCTCCGGCGGGACGCGGCGGACGCGGTGGCCGTGGAGCGGCGCCGACCTATCGGGCGGTCACCGTGCGCCTGCGCGACGGCCAAACGCTGCGCGGTATCGCCAAGAACGAGAGCACGTTCGACCTGCAACTGCTGGCGCGTGGACGGCAAGCTGCATTTGCTATCGAAGGATCAGGTCGCGGAGATCGTGCGCGAAAAATCGCTGATGCCGAAGGTCGGAGGCGAGTCCGGAGGAGATGCGCAATCTGGTCGCGTACCTCAGCCGCCTTTCGACCGACCCGAGTGCCAAGGCGATGCTCGCGGCCGGCGAACTGGGACCCGGCGTTCCGTTCGCCGACGTCGCGCATCCCAAGCCGGGCTCCTGGCCGACTTACAACGGCAACATGAGCGGCAATCGCTTCAGCCCGCTCAACCAGATCAACACGACCAACGTGCAGCGGCTCGCACCGCAATGGATCTTCCCGATTGCGAGCTCGCCGCGCCCGCTTCAGGTAACGCCGGTGGTGGTGGACGGCGTGATGTACGTCACTTCGGTCAACGAGGCGTACGCGCTCGATGCGCGGAACGGCCGCGAGATCTGGCACTACAGCCGGCCGCGCAGTCAGGGATCTGGCGGGCGATGCGGCCAGCGGAATCAATCGCGGGCGTCGCCGTGCTCGGAGACCGCGTCTTCATGGTCTCCGACAATGCGCATTTATTCGCGCTGCATCGTCTTCACCGGACAGCTCATTTGGGATGTCGAGATGGCCGACTCGCACCAGAACTACGGCGTCCACGAGCGCGCCGCTGGTGGTGAATGACCTGGTCATCGCGGGCGTTTCCGGCGGAGATGAAGGCGTTCGCGGATTTCTGGATGCGTACAAGGCTTCGACGGGCGAGCGGGTCTGGCGCTTCTGGACGGTTCCCGCGCCCGGCGAACCTGGCTCGGAGACCTGGAGCGGCCGCGCGATGGAACACGGCTGCGGCGCGACGTGGCTCACCGGCACGTACGACCCGGAGGCCCATCTGCTCTACTGGCCTACCGGCAATCCCTGCCCCGATTACAACGGCGACGAGCGCAAGGGCGACAATCTCTACACCGCATCGGTGCTGGCGCTGGACCCCGCGACGGGAAAACTGAAATGGCACTATCAGTTCACGCCTCACGATCTGCACGATTGGGATGCAACCGAAACGCCGGTGCTGGTGGATGCGAATTTTCGCGGCCAGCCGCGCAAGCTCCTGCTGCACGGAAATCGCAACGGGTTCTTCTACGTGCTGGACCGGCTCACCGGCAAGGTGCTGGTGGCGGAGCCGTTCGTCAAGAAGCTGACTTGGGCCAGCGGTATCGGGGCCGACGGCCGGCCCGTTCTGCTGCCGGGGTATGAACCGACCGTGGAGGGCCAGCTGGTATGTCCGGCAGTGGCGGGTGCGGCGAACTGGCCATCCAACGCCTACAATCCGGCGACCGGTCTCTTCTACATGTTTGCCGAGGAATCGTGCAACATCTATAGCAAGAACGATCAGTGGTGGGAGGCCGGCAAATCCTTCTACGGCGGCGGAACGCGCCGCGCGCCCGATGCCGGCGGCGGAAAGTTTTTGAAGGCGATCGATATTCAGACGGGAAAGACTCGCTGGGAGATTCCAGACATCGGCGGCGGAATTCTGGCGAGCGGTCTGATGGCGACCGCCGGCGGCTTGGTCTTCTACGGCGACGGCGGCGGCGCGTTCGTCGCGGCGGACGCGAGCAACGGCAAGCTGCTGTGGCACTTCAATACCGGGCAGAGTTGGAAGGCGGGACCAATGACGTACACCGTGGACGGACGGCAATTCATCGGCATGGCGGCGGGTTCGACGATCATGGCTTTCGCTTTGGCGGCAGCGCCGGCAGCTCCGCCGGCGCCTCAGGCGGCAGCGGCGCGCCAGTTCGAGCTGAAGGCGGAAACGCCGAAATTCTGGGAACTGATCGCGCAGGACGCCAAGCTCGAAAAGATCGCGGGCGGTTTCGGATTTACCGAAGGTCCGGTGTGGGATCCGAAGGGATTCCTGTATGTCAGCGACGAGGAGAAGAACAAGCTCTCGCGCGTCTACCCGGATGGCCGCGTCGAGACGCTGCTCGAAATCGGCGATCCCGACGGCAGCACGCTCGACTCGAAGGGCCGGCTGGTCACCACCGCGAGCGTCATGCGCGCCATCATTCAAGTGGATCCGGACGGCAAGTACAAGGTGCTCGCCGACAAGTTCGAAGGCAAGAAATTCAATAGCCCGAACGATGTGATCCTCGGGCCGGACGGTGCGCTGTATTTTACCGATCCCACGCTTGACCTGGTGAAGGGCGAGAAGCAGGAGCTTCCATACCAGGGCGTATTCCGCCTCGGTACCGACGGGTCGGTGAAGTTGTTGACCAAGGATCTTGTGCAGCCCAACGGCCTCGCGTTTTCGCCCGACGGGAAGCGCCTGTACATCGACGACACCAAGCAGCGCGAGATTCGCGTTTACGACGTCGGCGCCAACGGGGAGTTGAAAAATGGCCGGTTGTTCGGCAAGGAAGAAGGCCGCGGCGGTGTCCCGGACGGAATGCGCGTGGATCTCGCAGGTAATGTCTGGGTCACCGGGCCGGGCGGCATCTGGGTCTGGGATTCCGACGGCAAACACATCGGCACTGTCCTGATGCCGGAATCGCCGGCCAATCTCAATTGGGGCGATGGCGATAATCGCAGCTTGTACATCACGGCGAAAACGTCGGTCTACCGGCTCAAGACGAAAGCCCGTGGCTTTGTTCCTGGCAAGTAAGCCGCTACCAGAGGAACTTCAAGCTCATCTGGCCGATGCGTCCGGCCCTTGCGCCGGTCACGCGTCCGAAGTTTCCACTGGTGAAGCTTCCGCTCGGATTGCTGAATTGCGCGTGGCCCATCGCGTTGAAGAACTCGGCGCGGAACTGAACCGACTTGCTCTCACGAATCTTGGTGTTCTTCTGCAGGCCTAGGTCCCAATTGTTGATGCCGGGGCCATGGAAGAAGCGCGGATTGGCGTTGCCCATGGTGCCCAGCACTTCCGAGGTAAACGCGGTCTTGTTGAAGTACTGATGATTGGGTGTATCGCGAACGTCCGGCGTAATGACCAGGCCCCCGATGAAATCCGGGTGATCGACTCCGCCGGCGCCGGTCAGCGAACGGTCGCCGCTCTGCGAGATCGCAATCGGGGATCCGGTGGCAAATCGCGTGATGCCGTTCAAGCTCCAACCCTGCGTCAGGCGCTTCGGAGCGCCGCCCAGAGCGTGATCGAACGGCAACGCATAGTTGTAGCTGACGACGAAATTGTGGGTGGAATCGAAGGCGGAAAGTGACCGGCTGAGGTGGAAGTTCGAGAAGTTCATCGTGTTGAAGCCGGAGGCGGTGTCCATCGACTTGCTGAAGTGTATAGGCCGCCAGGAACGTCATATTCCGCCCGCGCCGTTCCACCGTAACCTGCAGCGAGTTGTACGAGCGAGTTCGCGTTGGTGGATTCGTACGTATTGCTGCCGAAGAATTCCGTATCCCAGCGGGACCTCGGGTCCCGAAGACTTGCGTGCCGTCGGGCCTGGTAAATATCGTGTTCTCCTGGTTGGGTCCGCATTGGGGCGATCCCGGCCTTAACGCCCGATCCGCGCAGGCTCAGGCAGAGTGCTGCGTTGCCCGGATTGGCTTCGTATTGCGCGAACAGTTTGTGCCCCTCCGTTCCCACATAGGCCAGCGTGAGCACGGTGTTGGAGCTGAGCTCGCGCTGGATGGAGAAGTTGAAGTGCTCGCCGTACGGGCAGTTTGTTGCCCGGCTGGTATCCGGGCGAACTGGTGATCGGCAGGAACACGGACCAATCCACATTCTTGATGCCGGGCGAACCCGGTACCGGCAGCACGAACGGGAACCGCTGCTTTTGTGAACTGCCGTCCGCGCGGGTGAGGAATGGCTGGTCGAACAGAACGGCGGACTGATGCTCACCCAGAACAATCCGTAAGGGGCGTCGGCCACTTCGATGAACAGGCCCGCGTCCTGGATGGCCGTGTAGTAGATGCCCGGCGGCGGCGCGGATGCTGGTCTTTCCGGGCCCGCCCAATATCTTGCCCAGGATGCCGTCGGAGGCGTTCGGCGACCAGGCAAGGCCGAGGCGCGGGCGCGAAGTTGCTGCCAGGTGGTGGGGGCCAGCGTAGACGGGATCGGCCCGCCGCCCGGCAGTCCCGGGTCGCCGGGCACCAGCCAACCCTTCGGCGCGCCGGGAAACACGGTGGACTGCACGCCGGGCACGATGGTCTGGATCTTGTTCTGCGTGTCGTACCAGGGCATGCTGACCTCCCATCGCAGGCCGTAGTTCAGCGTGAAGTTCGGCGCGACGCGCCAGGAATCCTGCGCGAACGCCGCGCCGTACCGGGTCCGCGAGTCCAGCACCTGGAAGGCGCCTGGATGTACTCGGAATCCGGCGCGCCCAGCAGGAAATCGGCGACGTCATGGCCGGTCTCCGTAGCCGTCGAAAGTCGAAATTGCCGTTAGGGGCGTAGATGTTCCGCTCGTTGATCTGCAGATAGCGGTAGTCGCCGCCGAACTTGAAGCGTGTGCTTCCGCCAGATCTTGGAGAAGCTGTCCGACACGTGCCAGGTGTTGTTGTACTGCCCGGTCGCGCTGATGTTGCGGCCGAAGCTGAAGCCGATCTGACCGGAAAGCGAGATGGGCGGGACGGATTGCCAGGTATCCGGCCCGGAATTGATGATGCCGAGCGTGCCCGGGTCCGGTAACGAAACCCAGGCTGGAGAGGCTCACTTTCGAGTCCGTCGGCTGATTGCCGGACGAGGCGATGCGCGTGAAATCGACGCGCGCTTCATTCACTGCGCGTAGGGTCCGAACGTGTGCGTGTTGGAGATCACGCCCTGCTGAGTCGCGGGCGGCGTGAATGGTTCCGAAGTTGCCGTAGTGCGGGACCATAGGTGCCGGGGCTGACGTCGAGGTCGAATCGTCGAAGTGCCAGTACCCATACCAGTTGCCGGTGCTGCTTGTCATCGAAGTCCACGCGCTGGCCGAACTTGTCGTCCGATCAGGCTGTTGACGACGCTCGGCGGGTTGAACGTGGTGGCTCCCGCGTTGGGAACGCGGGATGTAACTCTTGAGCAGGTTGACGGCGATCGGCGAGAACGCGCTTGGCCGGGATCACGCCACCCGGGAAGACGCACGCGCCGTGGTTGCGCACGTCGGCGTGCTGTAGGGCTCATTGGCGGTGACGGTGTAACCCAGACGCTTGCGTCAGCACCTGCGCCCAATACGGGCCGCTGACTACGCCGTTCAGATCGCTCGGGACTGAAGATCGCCGTTGCGCTGAGTCGACGCTGGGCAACTGGCTCAGGCTGCCCGAGGATGCCCGCGGTGCTGGCGGGTCCCCTGATAATCGGTAAACCAGAACAGCTTGTTCTTGATGGCCGGTCCGCCCACGGCGTAGCCGAACTGGTTGCGTTTCAGCACGGTCACGCCGGGTCGAAGAAACGCGCGCGCGTCCATGTCGTTGTTGCGCAGAAACTCGAACGCCGCGCCGTGCAACGCCGTTGGTGCCCGACTTGGTGATGGCGTTCATCACGCGCGCCGCTGAAGCGGCCGTACTCGGCGTCGAAGCTATTGGTGATCAGGCGAAATTCGGCCACCGAGTCCAGGTTCGGCATGACGCCGGCGCGTCATTCTCCGGCCCTCGTTCACGTCGCCGCCATTCACCAGGAACGCGTTGGATTCCTCCCGCTGGCCGTTCACGGAGATCAGTCCGGGCCCGTCCGTGCCGCTTGTGGGCGCCACGCCCGCCTGGATGGACAGCAGGTCGATGTAGCTGCGGCCATTCAGCGGCAGGTTGACGATGTTCTTTTCGTCGATCACCGTTCCCAACTGCGTGCTGGTGGTTTCCACCTGAACGGCGTTGGCGCTGACTTCCACCTTCTGTTGCAGGCTTCCCACCTGCATCGGGATATCCACCCGGCGCTGCTGATCGACCGAGAGCACGATGTTCGCGGCGACGAACTTCTGAAACCCGCCCAGTTCGGCTTCCACGGTGTAAGTGCCGGCCGGAAGCGAGAGGAACCGGTATTCACCTGTGGCGTCTGTGACGCGTAGTTCGAGAAAAGTTGGTATCGACGTTCGTCACCGTGATCTTCGCGTGGGGCAGCGGCGCGCCCGTCGTGTCACTGGCATTACCCAGAATGGTAGCGGTGACATCGGCCTGTGAGACGACCGGCAAAAGGCAGAGACAGATCGCCACGGTCAACGGGAAAAACGAAGAATGTGCTTTACGAGACATGGAAACCCTCCGAATTGGGCTGATCCTGCAGTGATTCTGGCGCCAGTATAACCGGAACATCAGCTCGCGGGAATTACTTCGAGATTACGGTTTCGTCATCCTGCACGGGCCGTATTAACGTGAAGACAAGGACCGTCGCGATGACCGGCAGAAGGCTTGCACCGATCAGCACGGGCTCGAACGAATACCGGTCCGTGATCTTGCCGATCGCCAGCGTGGAGAGGATGGTCCCGATGCCGGCCGCGGCGCCGCTCATGCCGCTTACCGTGGCTACCGTGCGATTGGGGTAGAGGTCCGCCGGAAACGTGAGGCCCATCGTAGACCAGGCAGCGTAGGAAAATGTCGAGATCGCAAACAGTCCGATGAGAATCGCGAAATTGGACACGACGATCGCGGGTACCAGCAGCGTCATACCGATTCCGCCCAGCAGTACCACCAGCTTTCGGGCGCGCAACACCGGCCAGCCCCGGCGGATGAGGTAACTGGAGAGTCCGCCGCCGGCGAAGTTACCGAGGTCCGCCGCCAGAAAGGGCACCCAGAAACCGATCAGCGTGTTTTCCAGTTTGAAGCCCTTGGAGACGAGATATATGGCGAACCAGTCGGTGATGAAGAACCAAACCGGATCGGTGAGCGCCTTGCCGAGCACGATACCCCAAGTCTCCTTGCGACGCAGCAGCGCGGCCCACGATTCTGGAGTACCCCCCGCACTCTCGACGGCAGCGGATTTAGGCTTTTGCACGGGGTAAACGCGCCGCCACACAAACAGCCAGACCAGGCCGAGCAGGCCAGTGAAGACGAACGCCGGCCTCCAACTGCCGAACGAATTGTAGAGCCACACCACCATCACCGGTGCGATGGCGCCGCCCACGGCGGAGCCGCTATCGAAGATTGCGACCGCCATGCCGCGCTCGGATTCCGGGAACCATTCGGAGACCGCCTTCGTCGCGCCGGGCCAGTTGGCGGCTTCGCCGGCGCCCAGCAGAAAGCGGAATGCCGCAAAGCTCTTGAGCCCGACGGCCGCCGACGTAGCCATCGCGACAACCGAATACCACAACACCGCCAGGGATAGCCCACGCCTGGTGCCGAGTCGATCGAGCAGGCGCCCGGACAATAACTGAAAGATCGTGTAGGCCGCACGGAACGAGATTACGATCAGCGCAAAATCGAAATTCGACCATCCGTAGTCGCGCTTCAAATAGGGCGCGAGCACGCTCAGCGTCTGGCGATCGATGTAGTTGATGGTGGTGGAAGCGAACAGCAGTGCGGCGATCCACCAGCGCGCTCTCGCGTATCGCACTAGATGCCGCTGGCCCGAACCCAGAAGCTCTCCGTCCACTTTTCGCCGGGCGGCAGGCTCTGCAGGCCCGACCACTTGCCTTCGTGCGCCAGGTTCACTCCGTTGATGATGGTGGTCAACGGCTCGAAGCAGATGAACTCACGCGGCTGTCCGCCGGGACCGTTGGGCAGCCAGATCGTGACCACGGGATATTTCGGTCCCAGCAGCGTCTCTACCTTCTTCCCGCCGGCTTCGATCCAGAAGTGCGCGCGCCCGTCCTGGTCACGCTCCAGATCAGTGAATCCGTCATCCAGCGTGCGCCCCTTTAGCGCCAGCGGATTCGGAACATCGAGGGGCCGCATCTCGCCGGTCGGAATGTTGTGCTCCCCGGGAATCACGTGGATGCGGGCGGACAGAATGCGCCATCCACTCGTCGCGTGGAATGTCCGGTATTTGAAAGAACGAGTGGTAGCCGATCACTACCGGCATGGCCTCGGTGCTCAGATTGGCGATCGTGGTTTTGACCTCCAGTTCGCCGTCGGACAGGTAGTAGGTCATCTCGTACTCGTGAGCGAACGGCCATTGCGCCATCAGGTCGGGATATTTCCAGAACTCGAGGCGGCTCGTGACATGCGCCGATCGCGCATCCGCCGCAACTTGCGTCACCTTCCAAAGCGGCGAGGTCACCAGCAGTCCGTGACTCGGCATGTTGCCGCGGACATTTCCCAGTTCCATGTTGAAGGCGTACTTCTTGCCGTTGGCCCAGAACGCCGGCTCATTCAAAAGGTCTGCCCAAGGCGCCAGGAACGGTATGCCGCAGAGTCTCGGCCGCTTTTGAAATTCGCCGACGTCGGCAAACGGAAAGTACAGGATGTTCTTGCCGTGCACCTTCATCTCGTAAGCGCGGTTGCCGATGCCCGGCGCTACCGAGACTTCCACGCCGTGCGCCGCGTCGCTGAGGCGAACGATCGGCACATCGTGATCGACGACCTGTTCCGCCTTATAGTTTTGCGCAAGGGACGCCATGGGCAACAGCAGCAATGCGATGGTCGCATTCATTCGAATTCTGATTTCTGCATTCTACTCCGCGCCTGACGCGACAAAGGCGGCGTCATCTTTCTTCGAGCAACATACCCCATGCCGCGCACCGTGTGGATCAGCTTGTCAGGAAGACGGATCGTCCACTTTGGACCGCAGGCGCCGGATATGCACATCGACGAAATTGGTGTTGCTCTCGAAATTGATATCCCATACCTGATCGGCGATGTAGGCGCGAGAGAGAACCTCGCCGGCCTTCCGCATCAGCAGCGAGAGCAGCAGAAACTCCTTGGGCGTCAGATCGAGGCGTTTGCTGTCGCGGGAGGCGCGATGCCGGACGAGGTCCAATTCCAGGCCTGCCACGCGCAGCGTCATCTGGGCGCGATCGGCCCCCCAGCGGAGCAATCCGTGAATCCGTGCCAGGAAGTCGGAAAAGGCGAACGGTTTGAGCAGGTAGTTTTCGGTCGCCTCGCTCTGGTCCCGGACCGGGAGCAGCTGTTCCGGTCTGCCAGGAATAGCACCGGCGGCTGCTGGCTGCCCCAACGGATCTCCGAAGGGCGGCCCATGCCCGGGCGGCACGTCGCAGACCAGCAAATCGTATTCGGCGCGGCGCGGCGGACTGAATCCCCCTGAATCCAAGCGCATGACGTCCACCGCGAATCCATTTTCCACAAGTCCTTTGCGGAGGTACTAAGCCGTGCTGGACCTCCTCCTCAACCAACAGGATTCTCATGGCGGCCCCCCAGATGTAGGATTCGAGCTTTCTGACAGAGTCGCGCCGCCTGCATCCTGCCTGTCAAGGTTAAAGTTGTCAATCACGCGCGGGTTACTGTAACGCGTGTTGACACGTCATCGGATTCCTTGACAATAATAGGAGCCACCTACGGGGAACCCGTCTCTGTTAATAACGGTGTTAAGTGGACTGAAAAAGGACCGCGAAGTTCCGTTTTTCCAGGAGGTTGGGAATGTCGTTGGCAGACCAGAGGGAAGAGGTTCAACGCATCCTGCATTCACCGCAGTTCCGGCGTGCGCCGAAGCTGCAACGGTTTCTGGAGTTAGTCTGCGACTACCACTTTCAGGACCGTTCGGCGGAAATCAACGAATTCACGATCGCGACCGCAGGCATTCGGCAAGGGGGAGGACTTCGAACCGAGCGCAGACTCGCTCGTTCGCGTGCAGGCGCGCGAAATTCGCAGGCGCCTGCGCGAATACTACCAGGGTGAGGGAAAGACAAGCCGGCTGATTCTGGATATCCCGATCGGGCGATACGCTCCGGTATTTACCTCGCTCGATGTCGTGCCGGCGGCGCCCATCCGACGAGCGACCTTCGCTGCGGTCGGCCTGGTTGATTCTCACCGGCACCGTGCTGGCATGTGGGGCACTGTTGATCGCGGCCGACCATGAACGCCGCTTGTTGATTCGGACCGCCTCGGCGGCCGGGCGTGTGAATACCGCTGAGCCCGCCGATCGCCGGACTGTGGAACCGCTTCCTGGAGTCCGATGTGCCTACGCTCCTGGTGGTGAGCAACCCGACCGTAGGCGAATGTGCCGAACAGAAACAGGGCGCAACCGGCTGTCCCGACGAGTACACCGGAATGGGTGAAGCCGTTGCGATCCACTTGATCACCGCCCTCTTCCGATCGGCGAGGCAGACGCTGATCGTCAAGCCGAGCCGGATCGTCAACGCGGACGACATCCAGCGCTACAATCTCGTCCTGGTGGGCGGCAAATCGGTGAACATTTGGACGCGGCGTCTCGGAAGTGATCTAAGCCTGGACGATTCGAACCCACCGCAGCAATACGAAACCATCATGGACGCAAAGACCGGCCAGGTCTCCAGGGACCGCGCCATTGTTGCCTTGCGCAAACATCCGGTCAGCGGCCGCTGGGTCTTGTTTCTTTGGGGGCGGCACAGCCAGGGCACTCACGCCGCGGCGGAAGCCTCCACCGATGAGCGATTCCTGGCGCAGCTCAAATGGCCTTCGGTGGCGTTTCCCGATAGCTTCCACGTGCTGGTGGGCGTCAACGTGACAGATGGCATTCCCCAGCACCCCGTGCCTGCTGCCGTACGAGTTCCGTGAGCCTCCACATGAACTGAGAATTACGCTTTTGTCATCCGCAGGCAGGCGAGGACCGCGCGCGATATAATTCCGCCCTGGGATATTTGAAGGGATACTTGGACGGATACCTATGAACCGATGCGCGCTGTTCGTACTTGCCGCCGTTGCAGCCCACTCGCAACCCGCCACCGTCCAGGTCGATATCACGCCGGGACATGCGATCAATTCGTTCGACCCCGATAGCGCACTCGGCAGCTCGATCGACGTTCTGTCGCGGACCGGCATCGATAAGGTGTATACACCGCACATTGTGCAGGAGGCACTTTCGGCGGGCTGGGGTCCCATCACTTACCGCAATAACACCGAACTCCGCATGGCAGCGTGGCATTGGACCGAAAACGGCGCCTGGAGCGACCCGGCACATAAGAGCGGGTATTTCACGGCAAGCAGCGACCTCAAGGAACCGCTCAAGTACATCCTGAGTTATGCGCTGCCCCACCGGGGTTTCTCGGCCAGCGGCGACCGCCCAGTGCAGGGTCCAAACAACAGTCACTGGAAGAGTCATCCATACCTGACCAGTAAGTTCACGGGCGAGAGCGACGCGCTCCATCCGCAATGGGTGGTGATGGATCTGCGCGCCGAAAAACCGCTCAACGCGGTGCAGATCGGCTGGGCGAATCCGTATGCCAAGGTGTACCAGGTGGATTACTGGGTAGGGCGCGGTCCGCTCGGCCGCGCCCCTGACGGACAATGGAAGACCTTTGCGGGCGGCGTGGTGAAGGACGGCAAGGGTGGCACCGTCACCCTGAAACTCACGCCGGATTCCGTTACGGCGAGATTCCTGCGCGTCTGGATGACCGAGTCTTCGAACACCTGCGACCTTCATGGTTCGGACGACGTTCGCAATTGCGTCGGCTACGGCATTCAGGATTTCAAGGCGGGCACGATCGATGCCGCAGGCACATTCTCGGCGGTAACAGCGGAGGCAGCCTACACAACTTCCTCGATCGATCCCTGGCATTCGGCGACCGACGTCAACGCCACGGGAAGCGGTCAGCACACCGGGTTCGACCTCTTCTTCACCAGCGGCCTCACCAACAACCTGCCCGCGATGATTCCGGTCACCATGCTGTACGGGACGCCCGACGATTCGGCCGCGCAGATCGCGTATCTCAAGAAGCGCGGTTACCCCATCGGCTGGATCGAAATGGGCGAAGAGCCGGATGGCAAACACATGCTTCCCGAGGATTACGCCGCACTCTACGTTCAATGGGCGAAGGCGATCCATAAAGTAGACCCGGCTCTCAAGCTCGGCGGCCCCGTTTTCGAAGGGATCAACGAGGACATCAAAGTGTGGCCCGACGCGCAGGGCAGAACCTCGTGGATCGGCCGGTTCATCACCTATCTGAAGGTCGCACGGTCATCTGGCGGACCTGGCCTTCGTTTCGATGGAACATTATCCGTTCGAACCGTGCAGCATTACCTGGAAGTCGCTGTACCGCGAACCCCAGATGATGAAGCACGTTCTGGACGCCCTGCGCGAAAACGGCGTTCCGAAAGAGGTCCCGATCATGGTGACGGAGAGCCACATTTCCTGGCGTCTGACCGGCCCTATGAGCACAATCTTCGCGGCGCTCTGGCTGGCCGATAACATCGGGTCGTTTTTCGAGGGCGGCGGCGCGGCCTTCTATCACTCGCCGATTCAACCGCAGCCGGTGCAGGAGTCTTGCCTCGGTCCTGCTACCTGGTCGAACTTCGTCGCGGACCGCGATTACAACATCAGCGGATACACGTCGCCTTATTGGAGCGCCCGCATGATCAATCTGGAGTGGGTGCAGCACCGGTCCGGCGTACATCAGATGTTTCCCTCCACCACTGGAATTGAAGATGTCACGTCCTACGCGGTGCATCGCCCCGACGGAAACTGGTCCCTGATGCTGGTGAACCGCAACGAGACCGAACCTCACACCGTGAAGGTGTCCTTCGACAATGCGAAGTCAAAGCACGGGTTCGCAGGCCCGGTGACCATGGTGACGTTCGGCAGCGAGCAATACGTCTGGAAACCCGATGGCGCGAAGAGTTACGCCGACCCTGACGGGCCGCCGGCGGCTCGCATCATCCAGGGCAGTCAGTTCACGCTTCCCAAAGCGTCAGTAACCGTTATCCGCGGCAAGATCGAAGGAGACGTCCGATGAAGCTGATTCCACTTACGCTCTGCGCCGCCGCGTCGCTATTCTCTCAGGCGCTTTCCCCGCGCTGGGAGGAACTCACCGCTGCCGATTTTGAAAAGGCAATCGCCGCGGCACAAAACACCTGCGTTCTTCCCATTGGCATCATCGAAAAGCACGGTCCGCATCTCCCACTCGGCAACGACCTGATCAATGTCCGGTATGCGTCCCTGCACGCGGTAGAACAGGAGTACGCCGTAGTCTTTCCCGAATACTTTTTCGGGCAGATCTTCGAGGCCAGGCATGAACCCGGCGCCATCGCCTACAGCGCCAAACTTCAACTCGAACTGCTCCAGGAAACCACCGACGAGATGGCACGCAATGGCTGCAAGAAAATCGTGATCGTCAATGGTCACGGCGGTAACAACCACTTGCTGCCGTTTTTCGCCCAATCGCAGTTGGCCAGCGCGCATGATTACGTCGTGTATGTCTTCCAGAATTCGGGTTATGGCGCCGGCCGCCCGCCGTTGCACAGCCGGACCGACCAGCATGCCGGCGAATCCGAGACGGCGCACACCATGATCTCCCGTCCCGACCTGGTGCATCTGGATCGCGCCTCCACTGAATCCGGAGCCGACCTCAACCGCCTCGATCTGCCCGCTGGCGTCTACACGGGAATCTGGTGGTACGCCAAGTTTCCCAACCACTACGCCGGAAACGGCGCCGACGCGACCACCGCGCTGGGTCAGTTCGACATGAAGGCGTGGATCGCAAATATCGCCGGCGCAATCCGTGCCGTCAAGTCCGACCAGATGAGTCCGCGCCTGCAAAAGGAGTTCTTCGAAGGTTCACGCCAGCCTTCCACAAAGCGGTGAGACGCGTCGCAAAGATCACCGCCCAGGACGCGACAGGTCAAAGAGATTTGAGATGATCCATGAATCGGCGCCGGGCGCGCCGCTGGGCAGCTCCGCCTCAGATAGAGTGACGTGCTCCGCTTCACTGACCCCACTCCGCTTACGCGAAAGATAGCGAAACGCGCGGAGTAATTAGCACTTTCTGGGTGTATACTCTCCGACGGGAGTAACTCGACCGATCCGTACCCGAAACAGGCGCCCGGCAGATTCCTCGGGCCTTCACGTCACTCCCAAAGGAGCATGTTAGATGAGGCACTGGATTACTTGCGCTGTGCTTGGTGCAGTTACGCTCTCCCTGTCTATCCCCGGGAAAGCACAAGTGGCGGCCGGCACCATCAGTATCACGGTGGTTGACCCGACGGGTGGAATGGTCCCTGGAGCTTCCATTACGGTGACCAACGCGGGTACCGGCCTCGTACGCTCCGGAGTCGCGAATGACCGCGGCGAGATGAGTGTCCAATTTCTGCCCGTGGGCCAGTACTCCATCAGCGCCCAGATCGCCGGCTTCAAAAAAACTACCATCGACCAGGTGGTGCTGCAGGTGGACCAGACGGCATCGATTCGCGTTACCTTGCAGCCAGGCGAGGTCCGCGAAGTGATCGAAGTCAAAAGCGCCGCAGCCTCGCTCGATGTCGAAACCTCGTCGCTCGGCCAGGTAATCGAGAACACAAAGATTCTGGAACTGCCTCTGAATGGCCGGAACGCGTTTGCCCTGGGGCTGCTCTCGGGCAACACCACACCCATGTTCGGTATGGGCTCCAACCTTCCGTTTATCGCCGGTGGCGGCCGCTTCTCGGCCAATGAGGTCACGCTGGATGGCGTCGACAATAATACCGTGTCGAACGCAGGGTCGATCGGACGTAACGGCATCGCAGTAACTCCGTCGGTGGACGCGGTGCAGGAATTCAAAGTCAAGACCAGCACCTTCTCCGCCGAATTCGGGCACGCAGCGGGCGCGGTCGTCAATGCCACCATTAAGAGCGGAACCAATCAAGTGCACGGTACCCTGTTCGAGTTCCTGCGAAACGACAAACTGGACGCGAATAACTTCTTCACCAATTCGGCCGGGCAGCCGAAACCGGCGTTTCATCAAAATCAGTTCGGCGCCGCGGCAGGCGGGCCGATCATCCACAACCGGACGTTTATTTTCGGCGACTACCAGGGTACGCGTATCGCCCGGGCGGGTGGCAGTTCCATTACCGATCTGCCGCCGGCCGATTTGCGCGCGGGCGACTTCTCCAAAACCGGTGCGGTGATATATGACCCAAATTCCCGGCGTATCGGCCCGACCGGCCTGGTGATCGCAGACCCCCTCCCCGGTAACATCATTCCGAAAGATCAGATGAACGCGAGTTCTGTAGCCTTACAGGCCCTTCTGCCGCTGCCCAACTTTGGAGCGCCTGGAGCGCTCTCCCGTAACTTCTTCTATGGACCGCCGCGGTCTTCGAGCACGGACCAGGGGGATGTTCGGGTGGATCACAGCATCTCCGCCAAAGACAATATCTTCGGGCGATTCTCCATCTCCAATAACTCCACGCCCGGTGTAGGCAGCTACCCGGGCTTTATCGGAGGCGGTTCAGACTCTATCGACAACAGCCGGCAGGCAGTCCTGTCTTATATCCATATCTTCACGCCGGCACTGGTGAATGAAGCCCGCTTCGGATTCATTCGTCACAACGGCAGTTCCTTCGGTAACACCGGCGATGGCCGCGCCTTCGCTGCGGAACACAACCTCGCAACTCTGCCGTCACCCTTGCCCGGCTTCCCCGGTATCTCCTTTATTTACGCCGGCACCGTCTCCGGCTCGGCGGAGTTCAGCGGTTGGGGTGGAGGCGACCCGAATCTCAACGTCGAAAACCGGTTCCAATGGTCGGACAATCTGAGTTGGACCCGCGGCCGCCACAGCGTGAAAACGGGCGCGGACATTCGCCGCCAACGCTTCGACGTCCTCAAAGGCGGAGTAGGCAGCTTTGTGTTTGCTTCGACGTTTACATCGAGTTCCAATGCGCCCGGGTCGGGATTGCCGTATGCCGATTATCTGTACGGTTACCCGACAACCGAAGCAGGCAACGGCAATGCGATGCTCGATTGGGGCCGCCAACGCTCCATCTACGCGGGCGGTTTCGTGCAGGACGATTGGAAAGTCACGAACAGTCTCACATTGAACCTCGGCATTCGCTACGAACTGTTCACGCAATGCGTGGATGCGCGCAATCTGGGCAGCCTGTTCAACATCAAGAACGGCCAGTTCGCTCTCCCCGGCAGGGATGGCTACAGCCCCGCCATCGTCAATGGTGACCATAACAATTTCGGGCCTCGGGCGGGTTTTGCATGGCAGGCCTCGAAAAAATTCGTACTGCGCGGCGGCTACGGATTGTTCTACGGAGAGCGCGACCAGAATCAACAGGTCACGCAATTCTCCGGGAACTTCCCCAACGTCCCGGTCATTGCCTCACCGACCATCACACCGCAGAACACCGTGAAGCCGCCATACACCGTGAATACTCCCATCCCGATCGTGGCCGCAAGCGCGTCCCTGGCGGGGTTCACAGCCGCCTCTCCCTTTGTCGGGACCATCCGTTCGCAGGCGTTCGACCAGGCCGCCGATCCCATGGTGCACCAATACAACTTCGACATTCAATATCAGGTGACCGAATCGCTCGTGCTGGAGACCTCGTATAGCGGACTGCTGGGGCGCGATCTTTCAAGCATGTTCATCAACGTGAATCAGCTTCCGTTCTCGGCCGCGATTGAGGGAAAGAACAAGCAGGCGGACCGCCCGTTTTCAAACATAAACGGCACGGTGATCCCGGTGTTTTCGAATGGCGCCAACAACTACAATTCCTTCAATTTCCGAATCGATAAGCGCTACTCGAAGGGGCTGGCCCTTCTGGCGAACTACACGATTCAGAAGAATCTGGAAGCACGCGGTTCGGGGCCCGATTCCTATACGCAGAATGGCACCAGCATCGCCATGGACACCTATAACCTTTCCCGCGAAAAGAGCGTCGCGCCGATCGACGTACCGCAGATATTGTCCGTATCCGCCAGTTACGCGCTCCCGTTCGGACCAGGGCGTCCTCTGCTTTCCCGCGGGCTCGCCGGAAAACTCGTGGGTGGCTGGCAGACGAATGGCATCCTCACGCTACGCGGAGGCTTTCCGACAAACATTCGGACGAATGTGATTCCGCCCATATTTAATACGTTCAATGTTCCTGACTCGGTGGCGGGCCAGCCTCTCGTGTTGAGTAATCATGGCGTCGATGGCTATTTCAATCCCGCCGCCTGGACCGTTCCCGGCACCACGCCGAGTGTGACGGGAGCACCCATTCAATTGTTCGGCACCGCAGCACAGCGAGCCGCGCGCGGGCCCGGCTCGAAAAACGTGGACGTGTCCGTCATCAAGAACTTCAACTTCACGGAACGCCACTTCGTACAATTTCGGGTCGAGCTATTCAATGCAAGTAACACCCCCACCTTCTTCTTGCCGGCAGCAAGCAGCGCCGCGCTCACTTGCATCGGTCCGGCAGGAAAAGCATGCAATGCAGGCAATCCGAATTTTGGGAAGCTGACTACCGGAACTGCCACCGGGCGGCAGATCCAACTCGGCTTGAAGTATTATTTCTAACCAAGGCGTTTGAAAGGTCCCCCACTCGATGACGAAACGATTCCAATTGGCCTGCGGCGCTGGGTTTTGCGCCGCTTTGATCCTGGCTCCCCAAGTCTTTTCGCAGCAATCGGCCCTGCCCACCCCGGTATTCCCGTTTGGCGCGGTCTATTTTCGAAAGTCGAATCCGCCCGAGCAGGATTGGGAGCGCGATCACAAGACCGCAGCCCAGATGGGGATGAATATCTTCCGTCACTGGTTCATGTGGGCATCCATCGAGAATGCGCCCGGCCGTTACGACTGGCGCGACTACGACCGTATGGTGGAACTCGAAGGCCAGAACCACATCAAGGTCATCATCGCCGAAATTATCACCGGCGCGCCGGAGTGGATGTGGGACAAGTATCCTCACGCGCACCAGATCGCCAGCGACGGGTCCGAGAGCTTTCCCGCTGTCGGCGGCAGCAGCGCAACCAGCAGCGCGCCTCTCTGCCTGGATAACGACGACGTGCGGGATCAGGCCGGAAAGTTCCTCACCGCGCTCGTGGAGCGCTATCGGGATAAGCCGGCCACGATGGGCTACGACGTCTGGAACGAGGGGTCGATGCAAGAGTGCTTCTGCAAAGGCACACAGGCTAAATTTCGTGAATGGCTAAAGGCGAAATACGGAACCATCGAAGCACTCGGCCGCGCCTGGCACCGCTATAGTTACGCCGATTGGGACGCGGTCCATCCCCCGCACAATACCGGAGGTTACCCAGACTCGCTCGATTGGCTGGCCTTCCGGCGGGACAATGCGATCCGGCTTCTTCACTGGCGCACAGAGCTGATCCGCCGTCTCGACAAGAGAAACAAAGTAACCGCGCACAGCACCGGTCTCCTCACCGAGATTGAGTGGCGTACCGCGGCCGACGTAGATTCGTACGGATACACCTGGGTCGCATCGCGCCACACCAACGATCCCTGGATGCAGTTTCATGCGGTGGACATCGTCCGCGCCGGTTCGCGGGGAAAGCCGTTCTGGCACGCCGAAGCCACTGGTGGTCCGCTCTGGCTGCAGCCTCAGGTCCTCAACCGTCCGCTGGAAGATGGCCGCAGTTCAGACGAAAAAGATGTGCGCGTGTGGAGCCTCATCGATATGACCGCCGGCGCCACCGGCATCCTCTTTACGCGCTGGCGCCCATTGCTCGACGGACCCCTCTTCGGCGCGTTCGGACCCATGGGGATGGATGGTTCGGTCACGCCGCGGGCCGAGATGGCCAGTACGCTGTCAAAATGGGCCAACTCGCATCCCGACATTTGGAAGTCGCGGCCGGTTCGCGGCGACGTCGGCATCGTCTTCGTGCAGGAGGCCGCCGATTTTAGCGTCGTCCAGGGTGGTGGAGGCGTCGCAACAGGCGGCCGGCGCGGAGGAGGTGGCGGCGGCGAGGCCGGCGGCGGCGCCAATTATGTGCAGGCCGCGCAGGGCGCGTACCAGGCCTTCTTCGACAACAACATTCAGGCCGATTTCGTGGGTATTGACGACATTGGTGAGTACCCGATGATTTACCTCCCGTACCCCGAAATGCTCCGCAAGGCCACCGCCGAAAAGCTGCGTGACTATGTGGCGAAAGGCGGAGAGTTAGTCAGTGAGGGCTTACCTGGCTATTTCGGCGACGGCGGTACGGTCGGCGCCGTTCAGCCGAATCTCGGCCTCGACGAAGTGTTTGGAGCGCGCGAAACCTATGTCCAATTCACTCCGGATCTGCTGGGCAACCTGACCCTCACTGTGAATGACAAGCAGATTGGCGGTCAATACTTCCTGCAGGAGTATCAACCGAGGGGAGGTAAAGCGGTAGGCCATTATGCAAATGGGCACACAGCCGCTGTCGAGCATACGTTAGGCAAGGGAAAGACGCTACTGATCGGCACATTTCCCGGCGGCAGCTACTACCGCAATCACGCGGCGGGAACACGAGAGTTCTTCGCCGGCCTGCTGCCTTGGGGTGGCATTCATCAACAGGTCGAATCCAGTGATGCGGCCGTCAAAGCCCGATTGCACAAGGGTGCCGGGGGAACGTATCTCTGGGTAGTAAACCCAACGCGCACCGCTCGTAATGTGAAACTCTCGTTGCCCTCCCCCTATCAGCGGGCCGTCGAACTCTGGCAGGAATCCAGTCACCCGGCCATCAGCGGCAAGACGCTCAGTGTTACTGTCGAGGATCGGAACGCTGCCGTGATTCGGCTGGAGTAACTTATTTCTTCTTCGAATCGGCCGGTGCCTGACCGCGGCCCGCAGGGCGCTCGGGCACCTGTTCCCACGGTATGGCCGACATGCCGTTCATGTCGTAGACGATGGCGCCGTCGCGCATCGTCATCTCACAAAGCAGTCTCTCGGTGCCATTCAATCTGCCACCCGACTGGTCCACAAAACCGAACTTGCCCTTTTGGACCCTTAGCACTGCGACGTCGGCCGGCGACCCTACCGACAGATTGCCCAGTTCCTCGTGCTGAATCTCTTTGGCCGGGTTCCACGTTGAGCGCAGGATCACTTCGTCGAGCGACATACCCATGGCGAGGAACTTACCCATGACGTTCAGCATGTCCCTCATCCCGCCGTTCGAGCTGCTGTAGTGCAAATCGGTCGAGATCGAATCCGGAATAAAGCCCGCCTTCATCAACGGAATCGCGCAGCTCCACTTGAAGCTCGCTCCGCCGTGGCCGACATCAAAGATCACGCCGCGTTTCCGCCCATCCACCATCGCCTTGCTGGGACCCTTGGTCTCGGGATCCTGCTCGCCCCGGTTGCCCCCATACATATGGGTAAAGATGTCGCCGGGCCGGAAGTACTTGTTCAGCAAATCGTACAACGTCCTGCCGGCGCGCACATTGCCGCCGAAGTCCACCATCACCGGTATGTGGGCGATCTTCCCCACCTCCTCCGCCTTGATATAAGGCGTCCATTCCGGGCCGTTGAAGTGCGCGCTCTTGATGCCGACGATGGTGCCCTTGTACTTCAGCGCCATGTCCGCCGTCGACTTGACGTCCATGTCTTCCAGGTTCTGTTCGATCTGCCCGTTTCCCATGCCCGCGCCCACAATGTTGATGAACGAGAACACGCGAACCTTCTGGTTGTCGATGATTCTCGTCTTGAAATCTTCGAAAGTCCGCCATCCTGCCGATCCGGCATCTGCCACCGCGGTCACGCCCACCCGGAGCGTGAAGCCGTCCGGCTGGAGTCCCCAGGACCCTGCGGCGTAGGAATTCCTGGTCAGACCGGGGTAGACATGAACGTGAATGTCAACCAGGCCCGGAGTCACGTAGAGGCCCGCGGCGTCCACGGTCTTCACCGCACGGGATGCTGCGATGTTCGCCGCCACCGCGGCGATCTTGCCGTCCTTGATCGCGACATCGCGAACGGCGCTGATCCGGTTCTTGCCGTCGATGACGTGGCCGCCCTTAATCAACAGGTCGAAATCGGTCTGCGCACACGCAAGGCACGGTAGGGACAGGGCCATACAAACTCTCGCAAGGGTCATGGTGTTCCTTTATTAAAGGCTTTGCTGTAAGTGAAATTTATACCACCCACCCTGCATGATTGCAAGGTACGCGGTCGACACCGCGCCGCCTCCGAGGGCCGGGCATGATATATTTTCGAGACATGAACCGGCGAGTATTTCTGGCGTCCGCGGCGTCCGCATCCGCCTTATCCGCGGCGGAAACGAGACGCATTCCCGACTATCGCATCGTCACCAAATTCAAGCCATCTCCGCAATCCGGAATGCCTGGTCCATACCCTGGACGAGTCGTCACGGTCCATTCCCCAAAATGCATCGACGAGGAGACCGAGAAGGTCGATGTCCCGACCGTCCAGCGATGATCGCGCGGGCATGACCACGCTGACCGGGGACAAAGACCCACGCGACAGTTGGGCGCGCTTCTTCAACGCCAATGATTTTGTCGGCATCAAGATCAATTGCTCCGGAGCCCCGGGTGCGATGTCGATGCCCGAGGTGGTGGCGGAAATTGCCAGGAACCTCATGACGGTCGGCGTGAAGCCCACCAACATGGTGATTCACGAGCGCGGCGGCGGGCAAATCCTCCAGGCGCACTACGAACGTTTCGTGCCCGAGGGCATCCGCGTGGAGTCGGCGAACACCTGGCTCGGCTACGATCCGGACGTCTATGTGGAGGCCAACTTCTTCGGTGAGGACGACACGCGGTCGTACCTTCTCCGCATGGTGACGGAGCAGTTCACAAAAATTATCAACGTACCCAACATGAAAGATCACGGCGCGTCCGGCGTCACCGGCTGCCTGAAGAATATCGCCTATGGCGAGTTCAACAATGTGGCGCGCTCCCATTACAAGGCGCAAACCGAGACGCTTAGCTTCATCGGTACCCTGGCCCACGTCGAGCCGCTGCGGTCGCGCACGGTGCTCAACATTATGGACGGCCTGCGGGGCGTCTGGCATGCTGGACCGTTCTCCCGCGACAAGCGCTATCGCTTCTACCCCAAGCAGATGAAATTCGGCACCGATCCCGTTGCCATCGACCGTTTCCTGATTGACGTGATCGATAACAAGCGTAAACAGGAAGGGGCGATCTCGGTTTGGGAGCGCGACATGAAATACTTCAGCACCAGGCTGGACGACTGGCAGGCGAACCCAAACATAAACCGTTTCATCCGCGAACCGGGTCATATTGAATACGCCTCGAAACTCGGCCTGGGTGTGTATGACACCAACCGTATCCATCACACAGAGATCACCGTATGAAGACGCCGAGGATCGGGGCATCCGCTTTCCTGGCCGGAACAGCGGCGCTGGCCTGCATCGCGTTCTCTCAAACCACTGGCAGCACGCCGGAAGCAGTCCGCTTTTATGTGACCGGCGCGGCATCCAGCCTGGTGACCGAAGGACTCGCCGCGAAGGCGCCTACCGATTCGGAAGCGGCCGCGTTCCAGCCGGTGCCGAATCCGGGCATCCGTTTTCAGCCCAACGAGGCGCAGGCAACCACCGCGCCGTGGATCGATTCCAACGCCTGGCGATTTCAGCGCGGCATCCGCAAGGCGAACTACACGAAGCTGCCGCAGGGCTCTGCGCCACTGGCGGCCGCCGAAGCATTCGCCTTCCATGTGGACGCCATACTGAATCCCGAGCCGGCAGACGTGCCGGAATTGTCCAGGATCCTGCGCTTTCTGAAAACCGCCGAGCGGCCGCCTCTGCCCGTCATGGCCAATATCGGAATTGTGGACGATCATTCGCCCGCAATGGATGAAGTCCTGAACATGCTCACGCGCCGCAACCTGTTATATCTCGTAGTCCCGGCGCGAGATCGCCAGCTCGACATCACTGTGCAACTCGGCACCAAGGACTTCCCCAAAGAGTCGGCGGACAACCCCAGCGATTTCGCCGCCCGAGTGCGCGCCAAACTCGGCGATGACCGCCGCCTCGTGCGGCTCTATGGTGCGACCACGATCATCGCGCACCTGACGGGCGACGGAAAGCATGCCCGGCTCTACCTGCTGAACTACGGCGGCAGAGGAGGCCGCGGCCAGGGTGGCGGAGGCGCTGCACAGAGCCTTCGCATTCGCGTGCTCGGCCGCTACCGGCCTTCGGCCCTCGCAGCCTATGTGCCGCGGCCGATGCGAAATTGACCGACATCGAAAACCCGGGCAACACGACGGAGTTTTCGCTTCCGGCCTTCTCCATCTGTGCCGCCATCGAGCTCGACGCCATGAACTGAGCCCTGCCCTAATACTGCACCGAACCCGCGACATCCAGCCGCACACGGAAGATGGAGTTTCCCACCATGTACAGCGTTCGCAGATCCTTGTCACCGAATGAGAGATTGCGCGGATTCACGGGCGGCGCGATCTTGCCCAACACGCTTCCATCTGGCGAGTAAACCACCACACCGCGCGCCGCCACGTAGAGATTTCCCTTGACGTCCGTGCGGATTCCATCCGGGCCGGCCGGCAGGTCCGCGATCGCGATGCGCTCGCCCGACGCGTTGCCCTCGCGATCTAGCGCATACGCGCGAATATTCTTTTCGTCGGTATTGGCCACGTACAGAATCCTTCCGTCCGGAGAAAGCGCCACTCCGTTGGGACGGGTCTTCATCCGCGCGATCGCCTCGATCTTACCCTTCGGAGTCACGTGAAACACCCCGTAGAAATCCAACTCGCGCTGCTCGAGCGGAGTAAACAGCGGATCGGTGAAGTAGACCTGACCATCGCGCCGCACCACGATATCGTTGGGCGCGTTGAATCGTTTGCCCTCGAATTTGTCCACCAATACCTCGATCCGGCCATTGCGCTCGCTCCTGGTGACGCGCCGCGCTTTGTACTCGCAGGAGTACAGTCGCCCCTGCCGATCCATCGTGTTGCCGTTTGCGCCGTGCGACTCCTCCCGATAGACTTGCGGCGTCCCGCCGGGAACGTATTTGTAGAGCCGGTCCTTGCTGTAGTCGCTGAAGATCAGAAAGCCCCCGCGCGACCAGACCGGCCCCTCTCCGCCCGGGAAACCCTCCGCCACCGGCTCCACC
The DNA here is from genome assembly GCA_963792055.1 of uncultured Solibacteraceae bacterium. GTDB lineage: Bacteria > Acidobacteriota > Terriglobia > Bryobacterales > Bryobacteraceae > Solibacter. Next base: position 447,219 of record CAWBUV010000007.1, read on the forward strand.
TGTAAGTGAGAGAAATCCTGAGCCGCCAGCCCCGACGCCATCAGCAGCAATAGTAGTGAGCGAAACATATCTATCTCCGTCTAGTGAACCCAGGAGCACGCCTGCTCCTTTGTATCCTCGCAGAAGAACACGCGGAAGTCCTCAGCCTTATGCGCGGCCGTCCAGCCGCGTCCATTGATGAAATAGGGCTTCGCCCACACTTCGCTGTCCATCGTCCGTGGAGCCAGCACCGATACCGAAGCAGTCCCTCTCGCTGGATATCCTGTACGCGGATCCATGATGTGGGAGTACCGTCTCCCGCGGGCCCAAAAGAACTTCTCGTAGCTGCCGGATGTCGACAGCGATTCGTTCTTCAGAAACACAACCGCCGCGGGTCGCTTTGCATCTTTCGGCGAACGGATGACGACGCGCCAGCCCTGCGGCTCGTCGGGCGGCGCGCCCAACCCATAGATGCTGCTCCCTGCGGCGCTGACCAGTGCGATCTCCACACCCCTCCCTTTCAAAACCTCCACCATGCGGTCCACCGCGTAGCCCTTTCCAATACCACCTGGATCGAGTTCCACACCTGGCCGATCGAACTGGACCGTGCTGCCAGCCGGATCCAGCAGTACGTGGCGATAGCCCGTGCGGGCAAGAGCATTCCGAATCTCGCCCGGCTGGGGCAACGCTCCTTCGCCGCGGTAAAAGCCCCAAACCTTCATCAGCGGCCCCACCGCGATATCGAACGCGCCGCCACTCTGCTGGCTATACTCTATGCACTCCGATAACAGTTGGAATAGCTCCGCCGAAAGCGCCACCGGTCTGACTCCGGCATGGCGATTGACCTCGCTCCACTCACTCTCGGGAAGGTAATTCGAGAGCATACGGTCCAACCGCTGCGCTTCGTCCAAAGCCGCATCAACTGCGGCCTCCAAGCTCGCGCGATCACTGCCGTAGGCGATCACCCCGAAGGTCGATCCCATCGCCTCCGAGCTATGTTCAACCCGGACCAACCCGGCGCCCGCTGCAGACCACGCGAGCGATAACGCCATCACGATCCCACGGACTCCCATCCCGCTCACTGAACCGCAACAATCGAAATCTGTTCCAAAGTCGGCCAGCGTCCCCTGGCATCCGTTTCGCGCTTACCCGGCGCAAGCTGCTGTATCGTGGTCCGGGTCGGCGGTGCGCTCGAAAAATACTCGGCGTAAACTCGATTCATCTGCGTAAACTCGTCCAGGTTATCCAGGTAAACATTGCTGGCGACGACATTCGCAAACGTCATACCAGCCTCCTCCAATCCGTCCAGCAGATTGCGCATCGTCTGCCGCAGCTGCGTCTCCACCGTGCTCGCGTAGATCCCGCCATTCACGCCGGGAATAAAACCCGATTTGGCGGAACAGAACAAAGTGTCCCCGGCGAGCACGCAAGGGCTTGCAGTGGCGCTCGGCTCCATGTTCTTCGGCCGCACCGCGCGGCGCTTCGCAAGATCCATCACCGCGACGCCGGCGAACTCGACACTCGCTCCACCGGGCAATCCCGCCACCTGAATCGTGGCACGCGCCGGCGTATTGCCAAACTCGAAACGCGTTGCGTACACCCGATTCATCACGTTCGACGGCATCTTCGGCGTGAGGTATGGATTCACGAAAACCATGTTCCGGAAATCCAGGCCGGCAGCTTTGAGCGTGGCCTGCAAACCATCCAGCGCCAACCCCACTTGCGCGGCGGGATCGTCTGGGATACTGCCTGAATCTTTGTCGCGGCCGTAAACGCCGGAGAGATACATGCGATCCCCCGCGATCACTCCAGCCGGGAACGGCGAACGGGCAGGGTAGCCGGGCGGCACTACCGTCTTCTTGCGCGAGAGATCTCGCACGGCCACCGCGGTCATCTCTACCGGCGTATCCGGCAGCCGCGCCACGCCCACCGTCGAACGTGCGGGCGGGGATTTCGGAAAATACTCCTTCCACACACGATTCAAAGCGCCCTCGTCCGTCGCCGGATCCGTCAAATAGACCTGCGTATAGACCACGTGTTCCATCGTAAGTCCGGCCGCTCCGACCACCGCCTTCACGTTTTCGAAGCATTGCCTGAGCTGCCCCTCCGGGTCCGCCGGAATCTGCCCCTGGGGATTCTTGGCGCCCTGGCCCGACACATAAAGGAAATCCCCCGTGAGCATGCCGGGACTGTAAGGGCCGATCGGCTTAATCGTCCCCGGCGAGATAGCGCGTTTTTCCGCCGCAGCAGCAGCGCAGGAAAGCAGCGTCATGATGATCGTTAGTTGTCGCATTGCGTAACCTTGAGCCTTCGATACTATATCCCAGTCAAGGGGATGTAAATGTCCGGAGCCTTACCATTTTCCTGTTGACACGTCAGACTTCGCAAGATATAGTCCACGCAAGTGTGGCATGGGTGCCCACAGACAAGGAGACCGATGTTCCCAAAAAGTAGATTTCTCGCTCTCATTTTGTTTCTCGTTTGCGCCAGCTTCGCCCAGGATCGCGGCACCATCCGCGGCGTCGTCACGGACCAGTCCGGAGCAACCGTGCCGGACGCAATTGTTACCGTGAAGAATATTAATACCGGCCTGACACAAAGCGTAAAATCAAGCGCCGATGGGGTCTACAACGTTCTCTATCTGCCCGCGGGCGAATACACCGTCACCACAGAAAAGCCAGGCTTCCGCAAAGCTCAAACATCCGGTGTGACCGTACACGTCGCAACCGTCGCCAACGTCGATGTAGCAATGGCCGTCGGGGCGGTCGACCAGTCGGTGGAAGTGACGGCTGCCGCTCCCCTACTCGACGTGCAGGGAACCAACCTCGGCAAAGTCATTCCGAAGAACGCCATCAAGGATCTCCCTCTGTTTATCAGCGGTGGACTAAGGGCCAACCTGGCATTCGTCGTCCTGACGCCCGGAGTAATTGGGGCGTCGAGTAACCCTCGCATCGGTGGAGGCCTCCTCGATGGACAGAGCGAACAGCTCGACGGCGCCGAATCCAACAGCGAGCGGCGCAACGATCCGGCGATGAACGGTGTCAGCGTGGAGGGGATGGAGGAATTCAAGGTGCAGAGCTCGTCCTACTCCGCCGAATATGGCCGCACCTCCAACGGCGTGATCAACTGGGTGACCAAGTCCGGCACCAACAAGATCCACGGCAGTCTCTTCGTCTTCAACCGGAACGAAGTGTTCAATGCCCGCGGCTTCACCACGGCGCCTTCCAAGCGCCCAATCGTACGCCAGTGGAACCCCGGCGGCAGCGTGGGCGGACCGATCTACCTACCCAAAATCTTCGACGGCCGCAACAAAGCCTTCTTCTTTTTCGCCTACGAGCGTGCCTCCACCCGAAACGGGCAATCCACGTCTCTCGTGACGGCGCCGTTGGATGAATTCCGCAACGGCGATTTCCGCAAACTCGTCGATAGCACCGGAAAGATGGTGCCGCTGTATGACCCGCTCGACGCCTCCGGAAACGTCATCCCGAATTCCGTCGACCGGCCGCTTCTGCAGTGCAACGGCGTGCTGAACGTTATCTGCCCGAATCGCATCGATCCCACCGCAAAGCTCCTGGTGGCGATGCTCCCGCATCCCGACAATCCCAACCTGCTTACCGCAAACTATCGTTCGCGGAGTTACTCCACCTCGCGATCGGCGCTCCCTTCCATCAAGTTTGACTACATCTTCAATGAGAAGCATCGCATCAGCTATCTCTATAGCCACTTCCGCAGCCCGGCGACCCCCAGCATCAATCAGTTCGAGGGACTTCCCGGCACCGGCTTCCCGTCGGACAGCCTGACCGAGTATCATCGGCTCAATGACGATTACATAATCAGACCGAACCTGCTGAATCACCTGACCATCGGTTACAACCACCGTCATATCTACGAGGCCCCTTCGTACGTCAATACCTACCCGTCGGACCTTGCCAACCAGATCTATCTCAAGGGCAATCCGAACCCGCTGATCCCGGGCGTTTCGACCGTCTACGGCGCCGGAGGTGCCACCTGGGGCAACACCGTCTTCACCGATTCGCGGCAGCGCACCACGGACATCAAGGAACAAGTCGCCTGGATCAAGGCTCGGCATAGCCTCAAATTTGGTATGGAATACCTGACCGGTATCTACCGCCGGCTGGACAACAACAATACGTGGGGCAATGTGAGCTTCAATGCCGCCGGTACCGGAAACCAGAGTGTCGCCAACAGCGGCAACGATTTCGCATCCTTCCTGCTTGGCACCGCCAGCGGCGGAAGTTTCCGCTATCCCGACGACACCGCCTTTCACTGGCCTTATTGGGCCTGGTACGCGCAGGACGATTTCAAGGTCAGCCAGAAGCTCACATTGAACATCGGCCTACGGTACGAGATTCCCGTCCCCAAAGAGGAACGCCATCACCACAACAGCAATTTCTGCCCGACCTGTCCGGCCACCGCCTTCAATGGAATTCTCGGATCCATGGTCTACGCGGGCGCCAATGGCGCGCCGAATCATTTTGGCGATACCCGAATGAATGCGTTTGGTCCGCGCCTGGGCGTCGCCTATCAATTTGACTCGAAGACCGTGATCCGCGCAGGCGGCGCCATCTACTATCAGCCGCCCCGCGAAGACGGCAATGCCGACAACGGCATCCAAGGCTTCGGCGGAACCTTCAGCGCGACCGGGAACTTCCTCTCTAACGGCATCTCCTTCCTGACGAAGAACGGCCTCACGGCATTTGCCTCGCAGATACAAAACCTCAAGCCGCCCATCTCCGATCCGCAGACCCTGACGGGCAATCTCTTCCAGCAGAGCCCCTTCTTCTACTTCGCACAAACCGGCCGTTCGGCCTACTTCTCCGACTGGCAGATCAGCATCGAGCGGACCGTGACCAACGATTCCGTGGTGCGCGCCACCTATCACGGAGTGGTCGGTAACAAACTGATCTCGAGACAGCAGTCGCTGAATCAGTTGGACCCGAGATACTGGGCCATCTACGGCAGCCTGCTCGGGAACACCATCAGTTCCGTCCTCAGCAATCCCGACGGTCATTGCCGCCGGATTCAAGCTGCCGTATCCCACTTACCCGACCAACTTGCAACTACAACAGGCGCTGCGGCCCTTCCCTCAGTTTTCGGGCATCGACAGCAACGCCAGCGGCTTGAACGACGGCCACTCCACCTACCACGCGCTGGAGACCAGCTTCGAGCACCGCTTCGCCAAGGGTCTCTACCTGATCGCCACTTATACCTTCTGTAAGTTGATCTCCACGTCCAACGGGGAAGACGCCAACCGCGACACCCTGGGCGCCGCTCAGAATCAATACAACCGCCGGCTCGACAAAGCCGTGGCCTACAACGAGGACACGCCGCATAACATCCACATCGGATACAGCTACGACTTGCCGATCGGCAAAGGTAAGCCACTGCTCAACAACATGCCGGCGGTCGTCGAACGCCGTCTTTGGAAACTGGAAGGTCTCCGGCGTGCACACCTATGTTTCCGGTACGCCGCTGTGGATCGGTTGCGGTCAGAACTTCTTCGGCGCGGGGAGTAATGCCCGCTGCAGCTTCGCGCCGGGCGCCACCACCGGCCAGATCCCGCTCATCAACCCCAACTGGACCTGGAGCCACGACAACATCGGCACTACGGCCCTCGGTCGAATTCCCTATCTCAACCCCGCGGCCTTCATCCTGCCCGCGAACATGACCTACGGCGACACGCCTCGCCAGATGTCGTACCTGCGCCGGCCCTGGACCGTCAACGAAGATTTGGCCATCTTGAAAAACTTCGTGATTCGCGAAAAAGGCAACCTCGAAGTACGCGCCTCCGCGTCGAACGCTCCGAACCGCGTATTATTCGGCGGTCCGAATACAACGCAGAGCAGCGCCGATTTCGGCCGGATTACCGGCCAGGGCAACAGTCCGCGAACCATTCAACTCGGCGCACGGCTCTCGTTCTGATCCTACTTCGCTGCCGGTGGCGGCGTTGCCGCTGCCGGGCGAGGTGCGCCGCGGCCGTTCGCCGCACTCTCGGCCGCCAGTGGATGCCCGCCCTCGGCCGCCTTGACAAACCACTTACGCGATTCCTGATAATTCTGCTGCACGCCCTTGCCGTTTGCATAAAGCATGCCTAACTCAGCCTCGGCGGGAACATAGCCCTTCTCGGCGGCCTGAAGCGTGTATTGGAATGCCGCCTGCGGATCCTGCGGCATCGGCTGGCCCGTAGCCAGATTCTTCCCGAGGAGTGCGTTGCCACCCATGCAGTACAGATCCTGCGCCTCCGACGATCCGTGATTTCCAGAAGAGGTGCCCTCCTGTGTCCCCTTCCCGCAGACCTCGTAGTCCTTCAGATACCCGGCATCTTTGGTCGTGATCTCATCCAGCCAGTTCTGCCACCCGCCGGCGGGCGCCTTCAACGGAGGTGTTGCGCTTGCCGGCTGGTAGGCCGGCGCCAGAATCACGTTGGCACTCGCCCGAATCGGTTCCTCCTTGTCGCTCAGCAGCGACACCAGCGCCTGGAACATCGGCGGATCCTGCCGTACGCCCCGCACCTGTAGCCTCACCGCATAACCCAACGCATCCGTGGCGTTGAGGCGGTCATTGACGTCGGCGCTCTTATTCGTCGCCAGTTGAATGAGCGCCTGCTGCGCCGCCTGCGATCGCCAGTTGGCATCCATCGCCAGCGCGTGAATCGTTGCTTGACGGACGGCCGGCGAAGGGTCGGCGGTCAACTGAGCCATCGCGGCCACCGTCCTTTCGCCGAATAATCCGTGGCTGCCGGTCTCCGCCGCCGCGAGGCGGATCTTTGCATCCTTGGACTGAAACAACTTCTGCAGCACGTTCCCCGCGGGCGCGCCGCCTACCAGCGCCAAGGCCGGGAAGTAACCGTCCGCAACCTTGGCGGTCGTATCGCTGCTGTTCGCCTTCAGCAGACTCTGCTCCTCCGCCGAAACTTCGATATTCTTGTTGCGTATCCGCGTCGCCCACGCAATCGAATCGTCGTTGCTGGGCGGATAGTAACTCCGCGAGGTCATATCTTCGAACTCGCGGTAGATCACGTGATAGCCCTTTGCCTTGACTCGCGGGTAAGTGTCCCGAACCGTCGTCAGGTGCGTCGCCAGATCCCGAAGTCCCAGATTCATGTAGAGCTCCGGCGCGCTGTTCTGAAAGTCGATCGGCTCCTTCAATTCCGACGGCATCACCCAGAAGCCCCAACTGTGGCTGATCGCGGCCGCCACGATATTCGGATGCGTCATCGTGAACTCCGCCGAAATCTTTCCGCCTTCGCCTTTCCCGAACATGTAGACCCGGCGCGGGTTGATCGGGTACGTCTTCTTCGCCCACGCAATCAGCTTCTCGATCGGCTCCATATCCGCCATGCCGAATTTCTGGGCCTGCGGACCGCCCGCCAGCAGCACGTAGCCGTCGCGAATTCCCAGCCGCCATAGGGCCTGCCTCACCGGGAAGATGTCCGCGTCTACCGGCGTGTCATGCTCCGGAAAGCACAGGAACAGGCCAAGCTGTTTGGCTGGATCTTTCGTCCCTGCGGGCGCCGCGCCGGCCGGAGGCTCCACCACGTAACGAATGATGGTCTTCCCTGACTCGTCCTTGAGTTCGGTGTCGGCGGCGGCCCGTAAGGGCATATTGAAGGTTGCTATGCCCGCAATCGCGCAGGCAAGCCAGGGAAACGATGCGCTGAGAACTGACGTCTTCATGGCGTCCAGACTCCTTCCAGATAAGTGGTTCAGTAACTATCACCAGCCCGATGCCGCACTTATGCCAGGACTCCGGGAAGGGGTCCCGTGCTGTCCGCAAAGCGCTCCACCGGCGTTCCGAACGCATCCAGCATCGATACGTATAGATTGGCCGCCGGCGAATCATCGCTATATTTCAAATGTTGGCCGGACGCGATCCGTCCGCCGCCGCGTCCCGCAACTACGATCGGCAACCGGTGCGGATCGTGTTTGTTCCCGTCGCTCAAAGCGGACGCGAACATAATCATCGAGTTATCCAGCACGCTCCGTTCGCCTTCTTTCATATCGCGCAGCTTGCGCAGAAGGTATCCGTACTGGTCCACATGCCAGCGATTGATCACCGCATACTGCCGCAATTTCTCGGGATTGTTGGAGTGGTGCGAGACTTCGTGGTGCGAATCCGTGACACCTTCCAGAAAGCGGAAATTGACGCCGCTCACCGCGTTGCCGAACATGAACGTGCTGATCCGCGTCGTGTCGCTCTGAAATGCCAGTGCGATCAGATCCAGCATCAGGCGAACGTGCTCCTGATGGCTCGCCGGACTCTCCACCGGCTCCGGCGTCGAAGCCAGCGGCACCAGCGGCTTCCACGTTCGCTTCGGATCGCCGGCCCGCTCCATTCGCGTTTCGAGCGACCGTATGATCGAGAGGTATTCATCGATCCGTGCCTGATCGCTCGCGCCCAGTTGCGTGCGCATCTGCTTGGATTGTTGCAGCACGCGGTCCAGCAACTGCGTGTCCTGCTTCGCCGCACTCCCCGCCGGCGCCGCCGCCCGGAAGAGGCGGGAGTACACCGATCGCGGATTGGTCTCCCGCGCCAGCGGAGTCGTCGGACCGCTCCACGCAATGTGGCATCCGTAAACTCGCGTGTACCCGACGTTCGCATCCACTCCCGTCGATTCCGGTTCGATCCCCAACTCGAGCGATGGCAGCGGAGTCTCGCCGCCCATCCTCTGCGCCGCCACCTGATCCATCGAGGGCCCGTGAATGTTGATGTCCACGCCCAATGTCTTGGTGATGGTGGTGCACGTCAGCAGGCTCGATTCTTTCGTGTAATGCCCGTCGCCGGTGTTCGCCGCCGCGTTCCACAGATTGCTGACCACCAGCAGTTGATCCTGCAGGTCCTCCAATGGCTGTAGCGTCGGAGATAAGCGGAAGTCCCTTCCCTGCCCTTCCGGAGTCCACTGCGATGTATTGACGCCGTTGGCCATGTAGAGCACGGCCATCCGCACGGGCGACTTTCCGGCCGCCGCGGCCCACGCGGTGGGCATCATCGCTTCCAGCCAGGGTAATCCGAGCGCGACTCCCGCGCCTCGCAGAACGGTTCGCCGGGATAGCGCCTTCTGCTTCGGAATCATCATCGGTCCCTCCTATTTCTCTGCGGTTCGCAGAATCTGCTTAGCCCCTGAGGGCGGCGCCGACGCCTCTTGATACCGGAACGGCACACTCATCACTACCGCGTTCACCAGCGCCTGCGCACGATAGTTGTTCCGCTCCACTTCGGCTACGATGCTATCTACTGTACACGAATCCTGCAGCGTCAGCCCGCGCCCAAGCGCGTACCCGAGCACCTTATTCACCAGGTTCCGTATGAACAAATCCTTCTTACCCATCAGCGCGGCTTTCAATTGATCGGGACCTTCAAACGCGGTTCCGTCCGATAACTCGCCCCGCGCGTCGATCGGCTGGCCGGCCACTTCCGTTCGCCACCGTCCCAGCACGTCAAAGTTCTCCAGCGCGAATCCCAGCGGGTCGATCCGGCTGTGACAACTCGCGCACGCTGGGTTGTCCCGGTGCTGTGCCAGTTGTTCCCGCAACGTGGCCGGTGTCGCCGCCACCTTCGTCTCATCCAGCTTCGGAACATTCGGCGGTGGCGGTGGCGGCGGAGTGCCCAGGATGGCCTCCAGCAGCCACTTTCCTCGAAGCACCGGACTCGTACGATGCGGGTGCGAAGAAATCGCCAGCACCGCCGACATCCCTAACAGGCCCCCTCGATGGCTGCCCTCCGGCAGTTCGATGCGTTGCGGTTGCTCCTGGTTATCCGGCCGCGCCGGCTTAATACTCGTGTTATACAGCACCTTCTGCAGCTTCCTCGTGGCAATCGTCCACTTGGAATCGATCAGGTCCAGCAGCGAAAGATCGTTCGCCAGAATTTCACGGAAAAACAGAATGGGCTGATTCTTGATGTCGCCCTGCAGCTCCGAGTCTTTCCATTCCGGAAACAGCTTCGGATCCGGCTGGAATGCCTGGCCCAGGTCTCGTATCCGCAGCCACTGGTCCACAAAGCTCCGCGAAAAGTCGAAGGACTTCTGATTCCGCAGCATTCGAGCCACCTGGGTCTGCAGAATCGCGGGATCGCTCAACTTTCCCGTCTCGGCCAGCGCCAGCAGCAGGCCGTCCGGTTCGCTGTTCCAGAGAAAATACGATAGCCGCGATGCCATCGAGTAATCATCCAGTAATCGAGTGTGACTCGTCGGATTCGGCGGCTCCGTGCGGAACAGGAAGCGCGGAGACAATAGTGCGGCGCGGATCGTATAAAGAATCGATTCCTCGAACGGCTCGCCGCGGCTCGTCGCGGACGAGAACAGACCCATGTAGAAATCGAAATCGGCCTTCTCCACCGGCCGCCGAAATGCCCTCGGTAGAAACTCCTCCAAAATCGTGCGGGCCGCAGCCTCGGGGGTTAGTCCCGGTCCCGGTGCGGCGATTAGAAACCGCGCGCGCGCCCTCGGATCTTTCGATGCATAGTTCAGTGCGAGCTTCGCCGCGTCCAGATACTTCTCCGCATAGATCGGCGAAAGGAACAGGGTCTCCGCGGCGTTGTCAAAGCCCTCTCCGCCCGCGCTGTCGGCCGGCAATGTGGCCCCGATATCCACGTGGACGTTGAGAAGATCGCGCACCGTCGCCGTGTACTGATATCGATTCAAGCGGCGCGCAGGCGCGGGTCCGGGCACTATGCCCGCCGCGCACGCCGTGCTCCGCAGATTCTCCAGCACCCAACCGGCAAACGCTTCGCGCTGTTCCACTCCCAGATCGCCGCCGGGCGGCATCTCCCCTGCGTAAACGCGCAACCGCGCCTTGGTCCATAACTCGGACCGTTCCCGAAAACTGTCCGGTGCTGCAAGCCTGGCGATCTGGAATCCACCCGCCGCTGCCTTCCCGCCGTGGCAGGCCCCGCACTTGGTCCGCAGGAATTGCTGGCCTTCCTCACTGTTGAAGTGGACAGCCGCCGGCTGGGCCGCAGCCAATGCCGCAACCAGAAGCAAGCCAGCGTGAAATCTCAGGGAATTCATAGGAAGCTTCCGTCCCGCTCAAACCGGACCAAACTACTCCTATTACGTTAGCACCGCCGTGAACCCGCCGTCAGAACACTGTTGCCCGCGCGCTCCGCCAGGTGTATCATTTCGACTAATGCAACGCCGAATCGCGCGATCCATCGCCGTCCTCTTGTTGTTCGCAGCTTGTATCTCCGCCGCTGACATCGACGGCATCTGGGTGGGGCAACAACCCGCTCGTAACGGCGAAGTCGAGGACCTCGCGTTCCGTTTCAAAGTAACTGGCGGCACGATCACCGGCAAAATGTTCGGAGACGAGTTCGATCTTCCCATCTCCGAAGGCGCTCTTACCGGTGATCAGATCCGCTTCATCGTCACCACTAACAATTACTACAACCGCGTCAAGACTCAATTCGCCTACACCGGGTCCATCAAAGACGGTGTCCTCGAACTGGTTCGCGAGCGGCTGCAGGCGCCGGAAGGCAAAGCCGGCAAAGGTGGCCCCGCCAGGCAGACGCTAAAACTTCACCGCCTCAACTAATCCCGCGTCATCTCCCGAGCTTCACCGCCTGCCCAAACTGTTGCTGGAACAATCGCATCATCCATTGCCGGTGCTTCGCCAGAAAACTCTCGAACGTGTCCGGTTTGGCCGGGTCGAATTGAGGCGCGTCCCAGTCCATCTTCGGAACCTTCACTTCGTCCGTGACCACGCCCGTAGCATCCGCAAAACGGTCCACCTGTTTGCCGGCATACATGTTGCCTTCAAACACGATTCCCTTCGCCTCGCCGGGACCGGCCGCCAGCGCGTACGTCCCGTCACTGTGCTTGAGGCCGTGCCCGTAACGCGCCGTACCCTCCACGTAGAATCGATTGTTCCGGAATAGCGCGCCATTGGCCCAACCCTGCCAGTCGGAGAGCACCAGCATCTGTACGTCCAGGCCCGGGCCCACGTAGATCGCATTATCCTCGATCGTCGTATTGTCACCGCCGCTGATGTGAAACACGCGAGCAAGATCGTTGCGGCTGATGTTATGCCGGATTACCGTGCCAGTGTTACCGATATTGTCCTGCGGATTGCGCCGGCCGGGTGTGCAAACCAGCATGAACCCGCCCTCGTTGTCGTGACTGTAATTGTATTGGAACAGCGTATTCTGCGAGTTGTAGTCCGAATCGAAACCTTGCCCGTCGTGGGTCGTGCGTGTAAGTGATGCCTCATTCAGTTGAAACAGCGAGTTATCGCTGCTCCACGGCCAGATTCCCGCGTTGTACTCCCCACTACGCCGGTTGCAGTTCCGCGCGATATTGTGCTCCACCAGCACGCCATCCGTCGCCCACGGTACAATGCCGTCCCCACCCACATCATCCACGAAGTTATCGCGGATCACCACATTCACGCTGGGAAACCAGCGCCGCCGCGGGTAGTGATAGCTCTGCGCGGCAATCGCCGAGCGATCCACCTTCCAGACAATGTTCCGTTCAATCGCCAGACCGTCGAAACGGCTCGGCGTCTGGTTCCCGTTGGTCCGAAAGATGATCCCGCCATTGTCCTTATTCTGGTTCGAGCCGTTGACATCGTGCACATACAATCCGGCAACCACGATGTGCTTACCGGTACCGAAGTTGTCGAGGAAGACATGGACTCCCCGGCGAATTTTCGCGGTCTCGCCAAGATTGGTGACTTCCAGCCCGCGCACTTCGATGAACTGCACGTTATACAGGCGGATCGCGTCGTCCACCTTACCCCCACCGTCAATGCGCGGCCGCGGACCTTTGCCGTACCGGTCGAAGACGATCGGCGCCCCCTCGGCTCCCGAGGTAGCAGGAGCCAACTGCCCCCGCCACACGGAGCCGCTCTTGAACAAAACGCGGTCGCCCGGCTGAAACTTCGCACCGTTCACCTTGTCCAGCGTCTTCCACGCCTTACTCGCCGATGTCCCGGCGTTCGCATCGGAGCCACCACTAGAATCCAGATAGTAAGTGGCGGCGTCAGCGCAAACCGTTCCCACCGCAAACAGGATCAGGCACTTCCCATTCATCTCGATCGCACCTCGTTCAGTAACTTGCGCGCCATGGTGTTACCCGGGTTCAATGTCAGCAATTGCTTCAGGACATCTTCCGCGCCGGCCCTATCGCCGCTGCGATACAAAGCCACCGCCAGGCTCAATCGCACAGTCTCCAATCCCGGACTGCGCGCCAGGGCGCCCTGCCACAGCCGGATCGCATCTCGCGCCTGACCTTTCTTGATATACGCATTTCCCAGGTTCACCGCGGCGGCGGCCTGAGACGGATCCGCCTTCAGCGCCTTCTCATACAGCGCCGCCGCCTTCGTTTGGCTACCGCCCTTCTCGTAAAGGTACGCCAGGTGCGTCAGAACCTCGCCATCATCCTGCGGTGCCCGCTCCAGATATTCACGGGCCTCTCTCTCGAATCCCGGCATCGCGGCGTAAGCCAAGCCGTACTCACGATCCCCCGCCTGCGCGCCACCGAACGGAACCAGCTTGCGCTCCCTGCTAACTCCGGTAGTGCCACCTGGCTTGCGAATCGCGTGGTCGGTGTACGCCGAGTGTTGCACGTCCCGTACCGCGCGCTTCGGCATGTGGCAGCCGGCACAATCGGGGCCCAGGCCGCATTCGTCGGCCCGATGGCACTGCTGGCACTTGGCACGATAGAATTCCGCCCGCTCGGCCGGCGCCGGAGTGCGATGCGGATCGTGGCAGGAGCCGCACCACAGCCGGTCGCCACTGGCCTTCTTACACGCGCTTTCCGCCAACCTTTCGAAGTGGCTCGTCACATTCATGTCCGCATTACCCGACCATTCAAACACCACCAGCGAATCCGAAAGCAGACCGCCCGCACGATACGAGCCCTCCATACCGGCACGGGCAATCCGCGCCTCGCCGGAAAGATGGCATTGCGCGCAGATGCTGTCCCGCCTCTCCGCGGTGAGTTTGGCCGGGTTCACGATCTTCCCGCGTCCCGCGGCGTGCGCGTCTCCCGCGCCATGACAGCGCTCGCAGGATACACCGCCCTCGCGGAAGGGCGGTACGCGATATCCATTCGTCGTGCCCGCCACCGTTTGCACGCCGCTGGCATGACATTCCAGACAGACCGGCTCGATACCGCGCGTCAGATACAGGGCATCGTACTGCTGGTAACCCGGTGACAGATCCCACTTACCCGGTGCCGAGTACCAGGAAACCGGTGCCTGATACAGAAATCCGTCCAGCGGGTAGAGATAACTCCTGCCCACGGTTCCCGAGCCGATGAAGTACTCCAGCCGCCGCCTGCCCTGCACCTCACCAAGGTCGAAGCTGAACCAGGCCGCCCTATCCTTGCGGTAGATGCGGTATCGCACGCCAGATGCCTTGTGCGCAAACGAACCCTCGGCCTCGATGCCCCTAACCTCGCCGCTGCTGCGCGCCATGCCCGTCTTCCGGTAACCATCGGCGATGTCGCGGTGGCACCCCGCACACGCTTCACTTCCAGTCTCGCCACGCAGCCCACAGGCGAGGGCCAGTAGCACGATCCCACCGCATTGCACGCGCCGATTGAAACCAAATGTTTCATCTGCGTTCATCGGCGTTCATCTGTGGCCCAAATTCTTTTTCAACAATATCCTAGAAGTCCAGCCGCGTACCGATCTGGCTGGTCCGGTTACCGCTCACATTCGTCACCTGTCCGAACAACGGGCTGGTGATGGTCGTGTTGATCCCACTCAACTGATGACGGTTGAAGACATCGTAGAACTCAATACGCAGCTGCCATTTGAACCGCTCATTGATTTTCAGGTTCTTCGAGAGCGAGACATTCTCGCTGATCGTGCCGAATCCGAGAATCTGGCTATAAGCCGGCGCGGCAGTGCCCAACGTCAGGGGTGCGGGCGCCGAGAAGAGCGCCTTGTTCAGATACGTATCGGTCGCCGAACTGGTATTGGCATAATTGAACACCGTCCGGTCGAACGCGCTGTTATGCATGTTCCCCGCTGCGATGTTATCCCGGTTGGTGGCCCCGTTCCACCCTGTGGCCAGCGGCGAAGGAGCGACGAAACTGAGCGGCGTCCCACTGGCGTAATTCAGGATCCATGCCATGGCCCATCCACCCACCACGGCATCCACACCTCTGGGCGCCTTCGTCAGCAGTGTCTGGCCTCTACCCAAAGGCAACTGGTAATTCACGTACGCCTTGAACACCTGCGGCTGGTTGTAACTGACAGGTGCCTTCTCCAGCTTCAGGTTATAGTAGTCGAGCGGTCCGGCGTTGGCCGAACATCCCGAACAGGTGCTCCCGGCGCCGTTGCTAATGGCCTTCGACCAAACGTAATCCGCATAAATATTCAAGCCCTTGCTGAACCGCTTGTTCACCGTAATCTGCAGGGAGTTGTAGGTAGAAAAGCCGAGCGGTGCGGCGTAATCGGTAATCGTGTTGTTGGCGCGAATCTGCGGATACTGCCGTAGGGCGCTGGCCACGGTGCCGCTGAATCCGGGATACGGATAGGCGATCCCGTACTTGGCCGCATCCGCCGCGCTTGCTACCGTGGAATTCAGCGTGGTGCCGTATTGCGACAGAACTGAAACCGGCAGTTGATTGATGCGCGCCAGTTCCTGGTCCTTCTGCCGCGTTCCCTTATTGGCAACGTAGCCCACGTCCAGCACAATGTTACCGGGAAGTTCGCGCTGGATATTGAGATTCCACTGCTGTACGTACGGAATCTGGTTGTAGTGCGGATCAATCATCGTAGCGCCGCCGATGTTATCCGCATAAGATTTATTGAACGAAGGTGCCACGAAGGCATTCGTCGGAAACCCGTTATCCCAGTTGAAAATGCCCTGCCAGGGATTGATCGGATTCGCGCCCAGGTTGTAAGTGCCGGCCCACGCGAATGTGGGAGTGGGCAAACCGAAATCCTGCTGGGTATCCGGCGAATAGAAGATCCCATATGCGCCGCGAATCGTCCACTTGTTCATCGGCTGCCACGCAAATCCGACGCGCGGCCCAAAATCCTTCCAGTCGATCTTCCCGAAGTAGGTTTGTCCGGTACAGCCCGGGCATTTGCCGCCGAAAATGTACGCTCCGTTGAGGCCGCTGAGCGGATCCTGTACCGCGGGACTCCAGGCCGCAATCCGGTTGAAGTCCTCATGGAAAGGGGCCTGTACCTCATACCGGAGACCCAGATTCAGCGTCAGCCGCGGACTCACCTTGAAATCGTCCTGGATGAATGCTCCGTAATAGCGGTGAATCTCGCCCAATCCCACCGGTTGCGACATGCCGGCGCTGTGCACGATCCCCAGCAGGAAGCTGGCGAAAGAATACCCGGTGCTGACACCCGACGCCGCCTCGTTCGGAATGGCCGTCTCCAGCGCGTTAAACGCAAACGATGGATTCCCGTGCGGCCGGTCGTTCGTGTAGTTGCGGCGCAGGTCGATTCCGGCTTTCAGGAAATGCCGCCCGTGCGAAAAGCTCAGCGTATCGGTAAGACCGTTGCCGTTGTACGCCTGAAAATCATCCTGGTTGTTACCGATATTGGACAGGCTGTAAATCGGACCGCCTCCCCAGTTCACCGACGGATAGCCGGCACTATCGATGTTCGCGATTCCCCATTCCTTGGCGCCATTGTGGCTGATCTGCTGGTTGAAATTCGGGTTGTTCATCCGGTTGTAAAACACCGTGAAATTGTTCAGGAAGCGCGGGGAAATCGTACGGTCCCATGACGCGCGCGCCAGCGAGCTGTGGATCTGCTGCAGGTTCTGGTTGAACAGCGGCCCGCCCAATAGCGGATTACTCGCATCCCACAGATTGCCGCCGCTGTTATTCAGGTAGCGCGGCCGGTAATTGTAACTATAAGATGCGCTCAGGCGGTTGCGGTCGTTGATGGTCTGGTCCACCTTCTGCGTGAAGTTATATTGATCGAATAAGCGGCGTCCCGCTGGCCGATTGCACCGCGTTGTTGAGTAACGGATAGTTGCCTGACGCATCCTTCACCGTTGGCAGGCAGCACGCCAATGCCATCGCGCTGATCGTTTTCGAGACCTTGCTGATCCGCGCCGCCGGAATGATATTGCCGGGGAACATCGTCCCGATCCAGCGGCCGTTCGATAGTTGCGAGAAACTCTGCGGATCGTAGATCGCTCCGCGATACACCGGGTTGCCGAGCGCGTCCGTCTGTCCCGTCGCAGGCCCCAGTAGCGAGCTGAAGTTGCCCGCATATTCGTCGGGGATGGGGAAGCTCTGGGTGGGAGCGCCGGGGCCGATCGCCCGCTGCTTGTATCTCTCGTAAGTGGTGTAGAAGAACGAACGGTTCTTGCCGTTGTAGATCTTGGGAATGTAAATCGGACCGCCGAAGCTGCCCGCGTAGTCGAACAGCCGGTCGATCGCGCGCCGCGCGCCGCGAAACTTATTGGTGAAGGTGTTGGCGTCCAACGCCTCATTGCGCATCGCAAAGTAGCCGCTACCGTGCACTTGGTTGCTGCCGGACTTCAACACAAAATTGAACAATCCGCCCTGGCTGCGCCCAAACTCGGCCGATTGTCCGCTGGTCTGCAGCTTCATTTCCTGCAGCGATTCCGAGGACACCGAGGTCTCGGCGAAGTCCGCCATGTAAGTCGTCACCGACGCGCCGTCCAGCAGCACTTCTTTTGAGAAACTGGCCGAGCCGTTGATGTGCGACGTCCATGTGCCGCCCGAGGCGCCAGGCATGATTGAGTACGCCAGCGCCTCGGGGTATCTCCCCCCGCTGATCGATAGCGGCACATCCAGCAGGTCCGAACGATTCAGGTTCGCGCCCACCTCGGGGCTATCCGTATTGATATACGGAAGCTGCCCGGTCACCTCCACCGACTCCGTCACGGCGCCCACTTCCATCGTGGCGTCTACTCGCACAACCTGCGTAACGTCCAGTGTGATGCCCGCTCGTACCAGCTTCTTAAACGAGGGCGCTTGGAAAGTAACCTCATAAGGGCCTACCATCAGATTCGCAACCGTATAGACGCCGGAGCTCGACGTAACGGTGTCGCGAACCAGATTGGTCGCCGTATTTCGAACCGCCACCTTGACGGTCGGGACGAGGGCGCCACTGGAATCCGTAACAGTTCCTGTAATGGCGCCGGTATTGAGCTGCGCAGTTGCGGCCGAAGCGCACAAAAGCGTAATGGCTGGAAACCAGGAGCGTGATGACATGATCTTTAGATACCCTCCCGAAGTTTGTGTGGACATAATATGGCGCAGTCCCCCCAATGTCAAACCCCTAATCCGTCGAAACCGATTTGTCACCAAGTAATCGTTGACACGAGTGGTAGTCTGACGGCATAATTATGAAAATTCCTTGCAATGATTGCAAAGACCACACTGAGCCAGGTTGCCCGTAAGGTCGGAGTGTCGGCAAGCACGATTTCAAGGGTGCTCAATGGGGTCCAGGGCGTGAACGAAGCCACCCGGCGCAGGGTGCTCACTGCCGTCCGAACCATGAATTACCAGCCTGGCATCGCGTCTCGCGAGCCCGGTCACAGCCGCCTGATTGGTTTTCTGATGCCAGCCGACGCCGAACAATGGGGAGTACGCAGCAACTTCACCGAAGAAGGTGTGCGCGCCATCAATGACGTTGCTGCCCGTCACAATTACGCCGCCATGGTTGGGTCCTACCACCCGGAGCTGGCCGACAAAGCGGAAGACGAGATGATCGAACGCGGTGATTTCGCCGGCGCCCTGTTGTTCCGGACGCTGGACGAAATGCGTGACTCCGCGCCCTTTCGCGAGCGCGGCATACCGTTCCTCGTGGTCAACCGCCTGCTGCCCGAAACAACTCTGAACTACGTGGGCGCGGACCATCTAAAGGTAGGTTTCACCGCGGCCAGCCATATGTTGCAGTGCGGCTACCGGCGGATCGGCCTGCTGCTGGGCAGCCCTCAATACGTCAGCCACCGTTTGTATCTACAGGGATTCCACGACGCCCACACTGCCGCCGGTGTGGAGGCGGATTCCGCGCTGGTTACCGAAATTGAACTCAATATGGATGGCGGGTATGCCGGCACCCGAAAGCTGATGGAAGGGCGAAAGCGGCCCGAAGCCCTCATTATTACTGGCGACCGCGCATCGCTCGGCAGCTTGAAGGCGCTGCGCGAATTGAAACTGGCGGTTCCCCGGGACGTCGGTGTCCTGGCGATGGACGGAACTCGCGAAACGGCATTTGCAGATCCTCCGCTGACCGCCGTCGAAATTCCCTGGTACGACATGCTTGCTCTGGGAGCGCGGCTGCTGGTGGACCTGATCGAACACCGGCCGCCCATTGAACAGATCGGCATTTGTTATTCGACACGGCTCATCGTGCGCGAGTCCACACGTCAAACCTCCGGAAAAGGACGGAGGCAAGGCAGGCCAAAGAAACTTCCCGCCGGCGCGACTTCGCCGGGCAGGAAAATCGGGTAGAAGACTGAGCATTTTAACAAGAAGGGGAGATATGCACACTAACTGGAAACTGGCGGCGGCAGTTGTTCTCCTGCCTGCGGCGCTTATGGCGCAATCTACTTTTGGCACCATCCTGGGCACCGTCACCGATTCAACTGGCGCCGTGGTGCCCCAGGCAAAAATCAAGATCATCAATCAGGGAGAGAATATCTCCAAAGCGACCTTAACGGATTCGCAGGGTAACTACGAAGCTCTGAACCTGAAAGCGGGCACTTACACCGTGACTGCCGAGGCTTCGGGCTTCAAGACCTTCAGCGCATCGCAATTGGAATTGACTGCGCGGCAAACCATGCGAGTCGACGTGAAGCTCGATCTCGGCCAGGTCAGCGAGACCGTCAGCGTCTCGGCGGTTGCTCCCGTGATCACCACGGACAACTCCGCGATTGCGTCCACCTTCGGCACTCAGCAGGTGCTGGAACTTCCCGCGAACTATCGCGGCGCCGGCAGCACCAGCCCGCTGCGTCTCTTGGCTTATCAGCCCGGAATTCAGAGCGACAATAGTTTCAACTTTGCGGTGCAAGGCAGCCTGCCGGCCCAAACACAAGTGTCGCTCGACGGCATCTCCACCGTGAGCGTCGCCTCCAACAGTCCCCTCGGCGCGCTCTTTCCATCCGCGGAAGGCATCGCCGAGATGAAAGTTCAAGGCGTCGGCAACAACGCGGAGTTCGGACAGGTCGGTGACATCACCACCACTTCCCGCGGCGGCGCCAACGACTTCCACGGCAGTGCCTTCGACTACCTGCAGAACCGCGCGTTCGACGCCACGGCCTTCGGCTCCGTCACCAAGCCCCAGAAGACGGCCAATGACTTGGGCGGCAGCCTGGGCGGCAGAATCATCCGGAACCGGACCTTCTTCTTTGTGACGTTTGAAGACATGCAGTACCGCACGGGCGCCACCTTGCAAGCCACCGTGCCTACCGCCGCCATGCGCAGCGGCGACTTCAGCAAAGAGAAAGCCACTCTCGTGGATCCGCTAAACAACAACGTCCCGTTCGCGGGCAATCAGATTCCCACGTCACGGCTGAATCCGGTCGCCACGAAAGTGCTTCCCTTCTACAATCTCCCCAACTTCGGTTCCACGGCGACCCAACAGTCCGCCAACTACCGCATCAACGCGGCCAACCCCACCACCTCCTGGCAATATGACGCGCGCATCGACGAGATGCTGACCAGCAAGCAGTCGCTCTTTGGCAGGTTGAGTTGGAAGGATCAGAACACCACGTCCCCGCTCGCCTTTGCTTTGCCGGCGAGCACCTCCTACAACAACAGCCGCAGCGTCGTTGTTTCGCACAACTACACCCTGCGTCCCAACATGCTCAACGAATTTCGTTTCGGCCTCAGTAACAACGACAGCGCGACTGCCTACGGTTTCGACGGCAAGGCCATCACGAGCACCTTCGGTTTGCTGAATCAGCCGCCGCTTACCTTCAACGGCCTGCCGTCATTCAATTTCAATGGCGGGACGTCCAGCATCGGTTATGGCAAAGCGGGTTTCACATTCTCCCATACGTACCAGTGGACCGACAATCTTACCTGGAACAAGGGCCGCCACACGTTTAAGTTCGGCGGCGACATACGCAGGCTCCGCGCGCAGACCTCGCTCGGCTTCACCGGCAGCGACAACTACGGTAACTTCGATTTCGACGGCCGCTATTCGGGTTCCGACGTCGCCGATTTTCTGCTCGGCCTGCCGTATCACTCCTCCTACGCTTCCGTCAAACAGGATAACGACGGCGTCTCCAAGCATTACGGCTTCTTCGCCCAGGACAGCTTCAAGGCCAGCAGCCGGTTGACGCTCGAGTACGGCATCCGCTGGGAATACCATCCGCCCTTCACCGACAACGGCTCCGATATCACGAACTTCGATCGCTCCGTTCCGCTCACCGGCCGCGTGATCATTCCGAGCACGCAGCAGGCCCTCGACATCACCGCGCCGGGCTTCCTGCAGTCTATCAACGCCTGCCCCGGACCGTCGTTCAACGGCATCCCCTGCACGCCGTTCCTGCAGGCCAACCAGGCAGGCTGGCCGAATACTCTGCGCTTCTCCCAGAAGAAAGATTTCAATCCCCGCTTCGGCTTTGCCTATCGCCCGTTCGGCGACACGAAGACCGTTATCCGCGGCGGCGTCGGCCGATACACGATGACCATTCTGGGCGCGGTGTTCTACTCGCTCACCGGCATCAGTAGCTCCGACGTTCGCGAGTTCACCAACAACATTGTGAACAGCAAGCCGCTCTTCCAACTGCCGCAGATCTCCACCAGCGGCAGCGGTGTCACCTCCACCGCCTACGGCAGCGCGTACTTCGGCACCGCCAACGATCCGAACTTCAAGGATCCCTACTCCATTCAGTGGAACCTCAGCGTGGAGCGGGATCTCGGTTGGAATACCGGACTGCGCGTCTCCTACATCGCCCTGCGCTCGGTGCAGTTGCCTTGGGCGCCGGAACTGAACCAGCCTCAACCTTCGACCGTTGCCTATGCGCAACGTCCGCTCACAGACCGCCCGTTCCCGTACTGGGGCCGTATCAACACTCGTGATACCGGAGCCAACTCGATCTACAATTCGCTGCAGACTGAAGTCACGCATCGCATGCGGAGCGGTATGACCTTGAGCAGCGCCTGGACCTGGGCGAAGGATCTCAGCGACGCCAACGGTCCGACGTCCAGCGGCTTCTCCGGCGAAACCGGCGGCGGTCGTGTGACCAACTCCCTTTGCCGCCGCTGCGATCGCGGCAACGTCGGGTCGGTCCGTCGTCACCGTTCCATCACGACTGCGGTGTTCGAACTGCCGTTCGGCAAAGGACGCCGCTTCGGCAACGGCTGGAATCCGGTTCTCGATGCGATCGGCGGCGGCTGGCATACCAGCGGCATCCTGCTGCTGCAGACCGGTCCGTACCTGACCGCCACCATGAGCGGCGGCGATCCGTCCGGTACCAACGCACCGTCGCGCGGAACGCAGCGCCCCGATGCCGTGGCCGACGGCAACATCTCCAACCCCACCGCCGACCTCTTCTTCAACCGCAACGCGTTCGTTTGCCCCGGCAGAATCGCGGGAACGGCGGACCAGTTCAACTGCAACGTGGCCCCGATCGGCCGGTTCGGCAATGCCGGCGTCGGGACACTCGTCGGTCCCGGAACGGTGAATCTGTCGATGGGCGTCGGCAAGCGTTTTCGTATTACGGAACGGGCTGCTCTGAAGTTTGAGGGCACCTTCACCAACTTGCCGAACCATCCCAACTTGAACGATCCCGGCACCGGCATCAACAGCATCGCCTTCGGCCGGATCACCAGCGCTCGCGGCGCCGATAGCGGCGGCAACCGCGTCGGACAGTTTGCACTGCGCGTCGAGTTCTGATGGCGGACGCTTCTCCATCACGTGACGTTCAGGACCTCGGACGCTTCGGCTACGCTCAGGAACTCTTCCGAAGCATGGGAGGGTTCTCGAATTTCGCGATCTCGTTTTCCATCATCTCGATCCTGACCGGCGCGGTAACGCTGTACGGTTACGGACTGGAGATGGGCGGGCCGCTGGAAATGACGCTCGGCTGGCCAGTGGCAACGTTCTTCACGTTGCTGCTGGCCTCCAGCATGGCGGAGCTTTGTTCGGCGTATCCCACTTCCGGTGCAATGTACCATTGGGCCGCCGCGCTCGGCGGCCCGGCATCGGGCTGGTTCGTCGCATGGCTGAATATCGTCGGCCTCATCGCGGCGCTGGCGGGCATCAATTTTAGCTGCGCACAGTTCGTCCTTCCCTTCCTCGGGATCACGGCGTCGGCCACCAACGTTTTTCTGATGTTCGCATTTACGCTGTTGGGCCACGGCCTGATCAATCACTACGGGGTGCGCCTGGTGGCGCTGTTGAACAACACCAGCGTCGTCGTCCACATCGCGGGCGTCGTCGCGATTGTGTCGCTCGTGTACTGGTTCGCGCCGCTGCAGCCGGTGAAGTTCCTTACGACTGCCGGCAACTTCAATGGCCGGGGACCGTACACCTGGGCCTTCCTGCTGGGGCTGCTGCAGGCGCACTGGACTTACACGGGATTCGATGGCTCGGCGCACATGGCCGAGGAGACGCGCGATCCCCGGCGAACTGCGCCGTGGGGCATGGTGATTGCAGTGGCGGTTTCCGGCGTCGTGGGCTACATGCTGCTGATCGCCTTGACGCTGGCCATCCGCTCGATTCCGGAGGTGCTCGGCGCCAAGGACGCGCAGGGCAATTCGATCCCGGCGGCGATCGCGATCCTGCAGACTGCGCTCGGCGCGAAGTACGGCAACACCATGGCGGCGCTGGCTTCGATTGCGATGTGGTTCTGCGGATTGAGTTGCGTCACTTCCGCGTCGCGCGCGGTCTACTCGCTGGCCCGTGATCGCGGAATGCCCTTCGCCGGGCTCATGCAGCGCGTCAATACGAAACATGGGACGCCCTCCGCTGCCATTTGGGCGGTGGTGGTTGCCAGCCTGCTGGCGATGGTTTGGACCGGCGCCGTGCCCATCGTCACTTCGCTCAGCACGGTGGCGCTGTACCTTGCCTACGTCATTCCCGTGGCGCTCGGGTTGCGGGCCCGCTTGCGCGGCTCGCGCTGGCCGGATCTCGCCGAGTGGACGCTCGGCCGGTGGGGCGTGCCGATCAATTGTCGTCGCGCTGTTCTATACTTCTTTCATCTGCATCGTCCTCATCATGCCGCCGAATGAATTGGCGGCGAAGACGCTCGGCGGAGTACTGGCCTTGCTCGCTGCAATCTATCTGTTAGAGGTGCGGCACAAGTATAAGTCTCCGGAGTGGGCACGCGAGCAGGCGGCGCACAACGACGCCGCAGGAGCCCGAAATGTTCGATGAAATCACAACGTTTTCCTTTCCCACCCGGATCGTCTTCGGCCGCGGAGCCATGCGCCGGCTGCCCGCCTGCCTGGAAGAGACGGGCGTGCGCAAGCCGCTGGTCGTGACTGACCCCGGACTCCGGGCCTCGCCCGCGTTCGATGCCGTGATCGGTGTGCTGAAAGATGCGGGTATCAGCTATCGAAGTTTTCGACAAGGTGCACGGAAACCCGGTGGAAGACGGATGTACTCGACTCGGTGGAGCTGTACAGATCCGCCGCCTGCGACGGAGTCATCGGGCTCGGCGGTGGCAGCGCCATCGACGTCGCCAAGGCGGTGGTGGTGATGGCGCGCCACGACGGCGCCGCTTGCCGAACTGGAAGCGCAGGCCGGAGGCATGGATCGGATGACCGGGCCGTACGACCCCATCATCGCCGTGCCCACGACGGCGGGAACCGGCAGCGAGGTCGGCCGCTCCTCGGTGATCACCTCGCACGAACTGGGTCGCAAGATCATCATCTTCAGCCCCTGGTTGATGCCCAAGCGCGCGATCCTCGATCCGGAGCTGACCGTCAGCCTGCCGCCGTTTCTGACCGCCGCCACAGGGATGGATGCATTCACGCACTGCCTGGAATCGCTCACCTGCCCGTCCTTCCATCCGTTGTGCGACGCCATCGCGATTCACGGTCTGGAACTGGTCATCCGTTATCTCGAGCGCGCTACGCGCGATGGCAAGCGATATCGAAGCGCGCGGAAATATGCAGGTCGCGGCGGCCATGGGAGCCATCGCGTTCCAGAAGGATCTCGGCGCCACGCACTCGCTGGCCCATCCGCTCTCCACGGCGTTTGGCGTTCATCACGGGCTGGCGAATGCGTTGTGCCTGCCCGGCGGTGATGCGCTTCAATCTGCCAGCGGCGGCAATCGCACTACGCCCGCCTGGCGCGCCTGTTCGATGGACGGTAGCCGCAACGGCACGGAGAAGGCCGCCGCTGGGCGCGCGATCGAGGAGGTGGAAGGCATGATCGAGCGCCTCGGCATTACTCGCGGATTGCGCAACCACGGAGTCCCGCGGGAGAGTCTGGACGAGCCTGTCCGTCAGCGCCTTCGACGACTCCTGCCACAAAACCAATATCCGCCCGTGCACGCAGGCCGATCTGCTGGCGCTGTACGAAGAGAGTTGGAAGGCATGATTGAAACATCTCCTGATGCACCTGGTAAACCCGGCGACCGGAGAGCTGTATCGCACCATCGAGCCCACGTCCGAAGCGGAACTCGCGTCCATTCTCGAGAAGATGCGGGCCGCGCAGCAGAAGTGGCGCGACGTTCCGCGTCAGCGAGAGAGTGGAGATCTGCCGCGGATTCGTCGATGCCTTCCGATCCATGAAGGAATCCGTCGCGCTCGATATCACGCGGCAGATGGGAAAGCCGCTCGTCCAGGCGAGGCGCGAAGTCGACACCATGCTCGATCGCGCCGAGACGATGCTCCGCCTGGCGCCGGCCGCGTTGCAGGACGATGCACTGCCGCCCAAGGAAGGCTTCCGCAGATTCATCCGTCATGAGCCGCTCGGCATCGTGCTGGATATTCCCGCGTGGAACTATCCGCTGCTGATCGCGGTGAACGTAGTGATTCCGGCGCTGCTGGCGGGCAACGCCGTGCTGATCAAGCATGCGCGTCTGACACCGCTGTGCGGCGACGCATTTGTGGACGCGTTTCGGAAGACCAGTCTGCCGCCGGACCTGGTGGCGTCGATTCACGTGGGTCACGCCACGGTCAGCCGCGCTGATCGAAGCGCGCCGTGGATTTCGTCTCGTTTACGGGCTCCGTGGAAGGCGGCCGCGAGGTCTACCGGCAGGCCTCCGCGGCAGTTGCTCGACATGGGCCTGGAACTCGGCGGCAAGGATCCGGCGCTGGTCTGCGAAGATGCGAATTTCAATTTCGCCGTGGCCAATCTGGTGGACGGCGCCTTCTACAATGCCGGGCAGAGCTGCTGCGCCGTGGAGCGAATCTACGTGATGCGTCCGCTGTTCGCGAAGCTTCGTGGACGCCTACGTCGCCGAGGTGGAGAAGTACAAGGTCGGCAATCCGGAGGATGCCGCGACCGACATCGGCCCGCTGGCGCAGCGCAAGGCTCTCGACTTCCTGGAATCCCAGATCAACCAGGCCGTCGGCCGCGGCGCCAGGGTGCTGACCGGCGGACGAGCGCGCTGCCCGGCCCCGGCTACTTCTTCCAGCCCACCGTGCTCGCGGACGTGGATCACGGCATGAGCGTGATGATGGAGGAAAGCTTCGGTCCGGTGATCGGCATCATGCCGGTGGACAGCGAGGAGAAGGCCGTCCGCCTGATGAACGACAGCCCGTACGGCCTGACCGCGTCGATCTGGACCGAGGACGCGGCGCGCGGCGAAGCGCTGGCGGACCGGACCGCCGCGGGCACGGTCTACGTCAATCGCTGCGATTACCTGGATCCCGAACTTGCCTGGGCCGGCATCAAAGACAGCGGGCACGGCTGCACGCTCTCGCACCTGGGCTTCCAGCATCTGACGCGTCCCAAGAGTTTTCATCTCCGCACCCGAACCGGTAGTTGAGGAGATCGCTTCGCCGTATGCAATCAGTATGTCAATCGCCGGGAATGCTCACCATCGAAGATCTTCGGCAGCCTTGTCGAGCGAATCGCAGATCGACACCGTCCTGCTGACCTTCACCGACATCTACGGCCGGCAGTTCGGCAAGCGCTTGGACGCGCGCTTCTTTCTGGAAGGCGGCGGGAGCCGGGCACGCACGCCTGCGACTATCTGCTCACCACCGACATGGAGATGGATCCGTCGCCGGGATATCGATTCGCCAACTGGGAGCGCGGCTACGGCGATTTCCACATGCTGGCCGACATGGCGACACTGCGCGTCGCGAGCTGGCTCGACCGGACGGCGCTGGTGACCTGCGACCTTCGATGCAAGCCGAACTCCCACGCCTTTGTGGACGAAGCTCCGCGTTCGATCTTGCGGCGGCAGATCCAGCGGGCCTGCGAAGATGGGTTATCGCGCCGATGGCCGGCTCCGAGCTGGAGTATTACATCTTCAACAACTCCTACCGGCAGGCCGCCGCCGCGGGCTACAACGGCCTCGAAGCGGCGGGATGGTATCTGGAGGATTATCACGTCCTGCAGGGAACGCGCGAGGAGAAGCTGAACGGCGCCGTCCGGCGGCACCTGGCGCAATCGGGCATCCCGGTGGAATGCTCCAAAGGCGAATGGGGCAAGGGCCAGCACGAACTCAACGTGCGATACAGCGACATACTGACGATGGCCGACCGCCATGCCGTTTTCAAGCAGTGCTTCAAAGAAGTCGCCGACAGCCTGGGCATGAGCGTCACCTTCATGGCGAAGCCCGACTGCCGCACAGGCCGGATCGAGCTGTCACGTGCACATGAGTCTGTGGCAGGACGGCGGCAATGCGATGGCCGGAGAGGGCCCGCTTGGGCCCGGTTCTCTGCAGCGATGACGTTCCGCTGGTTCCTGGGCGGATGGATCGCGCACGCTCCGGAATTCATGGTCTTCTACGCGCCCACGGTCAATTCCTACAAGCGGTTTCGCGCCGGTTCGTGGGCGCCGACGCGGCTGGCCTGGAGCCACGACAACCGCACCGCCAGTTTTCGCGTGGTGGGCAAAGGTCCGAGCCTGCGCATCGAGTGCCGCATTCCCGGCGCCGACTGCAACCCCTATCTATGTTTCGCGGCGGCGCTGGCTTCCGGACTGGACGGGATCGCCAACCAAATCGAGCCGCCGCCGCTTTTCGACGGCGATGTATACGCCGCGCAAGTCGCTGCCCGCCGTGCCCGCCACACTTGCGGGAGGCCACGGCGCTTTTCGAGTCCAGCCCATTCGTCCGCGAAACGCTGGGCGCCGGAGGTGGCCGAGCATTACGCGCATTTCTTCGAGCTCGAGCAGGCGGCTTACGACACGGCGGTCACCGATTGGGAGCGCAAGCGCTACTTCGAGCAGATTTGATCACGCATTGATCAGGCGTTTGGTGAATTCGTTCTCTCCGTGCACGTCGGTGAGGCGCATATCGCGGCTCTGGTAGAGGTACGTGAGCCGCGTATGGTCCATCCCGATGAGGCGCAGGATGGTGGCGTTCACGTCGTGGACGTTGAACGGCGACTCGGCGGGGCGCAGGCCGAAATCGTCGCTCGAGCCGAGCACCTGCCCGCCGTGAATGCCGGCGCCCGCCATCCACATGCTGAAGACGTAGGGATGGTGGTCGCGGCCCTTGGTGCCCTTCGGCGAGCGGCGTGCGGCCGAATTCGCTGTTCCAGACGACCAGCGTGGAATCGAGCATGCCGCGTGCTTTCAGGTCGGTCAGCAGCGCGGTGATGGGCTGGTCGGTCTTCTTGCACATTTTGGTGTGCGAGGTCTGCAGGTCGTTGTGCGCGTCGTCCCAATCCTCGCCGATGTTGGTGCCGGAGATAGAGTTGGATGAAGCGGACGCCGCGCTCGACGAGGCGGCGGGCGAGCAGGCACTTGCGGCCGAAATCGTCGGTGAGGGGCTCGCCGATGCCGTACAGCTTCTTCGTGGCGTCGGTCTCTTTGGTGAGATCGACGGCTTCCGGGCGCGGAGCTTTGCATCCGAAACGCCAGCTCATAGGAGGCGATGCGCGCCTCGAGCTCGGAGCCGTCCGGGTGGGCGGCGAGGTGCTGCTGATTGAGCTCGGCGATCAGGTCGAGCGAGTTTCGCTGCGCCTTCGAGGTGATGCCTTTGGGCGATGCCAGGTTCAGGACGGGATATTCGCCGCTGCGGAAGACGGTGCCCTGATAGACGGCGGGCAGGAAGCCGGCGCTGTAGACGCCGGGGCCGGACTTCATGGCGCCATCCGACATGACGACATATGCCGGCAGGTTCTGATTCTCGGAGCCGAGACCGTACGCGACCCACGAGCCGAGACTCGGACGGCCGGGGAACTGCGAGCCGGAATTGCGCAGGTACATGCCGGGGGCGTGGTCGAAGGCGTCGCCGTAGCAGGAGCGGATGAGACGCGATCTCGTCGGCCTTGGAGGCGATGCCGGGGAAGAGGTCCGAGATTTCCATTCCGGACGCGGCCGTAGCGCTGGAATTTCCAGGGGCTGCCCCGCATCGGGCGCCTTGGCGAAATCGATGCGGTTGGTCTTGAGGCCCTTTCGCCATCTCGGCGGAAATGGTCTCGCCGCTGTGTTTGGCGAGTTCGGGTTTGGGGTCGAAGGTATCCACGTGGCTGACGCCGCCGTGCATGAAGAGGTGGATGACGGCTTTCGCGCGCGCGGGAAAATGCGGCGGTTTGGGAGCCAGCGGATTGTTCGGGCTGGCGGCTTCCAGCATTCCGGCCAAGGCCAGGGCGCCGAATCCGCGTCCGGACTTGATCAGCAATTCGCGTCTGGAATAAGGTTTCATGGCACTCAATCCACGTAGAGAAACTCGTTGGTGTTGAACAGGACGCGCACTAGTTCCGCGACGGCGGCTTTCCTGGAGCCTAACTCCGCGGTCTGGCGCTCCAGGAATGCCTGCGCGCTAGTGACTTCTTCCGGCGCGGGGCTGGCGTACATAAATGGCGACCCAGGCCTGCCTGATTTTGTCAATTGTCGTCGGGCGCGGCGTCCAGCTTTTCGGCGAGGCGGTTGGCTTCCTTGACGGTC
The DNA here is from genome assembly GCA_963792055.1 of uncultured Solibacteraceae bacterium. Lineage (GTDB taxonomy): Bacteria > Acidobacteriota > Terriglobia > Bryobacterales > Bryobacteraceae > Solibacter. The sequence continues at coordinate 477,146 of CAWBUV010000007.1, forward strand.
CACTGGCCGTTTAACAAGGTGAGGGACTGCGGCGCGGTGTTGCTTTCGACGCGGCGGGAGCAGCTTTGAATGCCATCGGGGGCGTCGAAGCTTTCGAACATGGCGGGCCGGAAGGTGCGCCGGACGAGCATATAAATGCTGCGCCGGGTGTGTTCCTCCTGGTTCGCCGTGGGGACCCACATTCCGTTGCCGCTCAAGCCGTACAACTCTTCGCGCGCCACTTCGGGCACGACCGGGCGGCCGCCCATCTTGAGATTCAGGACGCCGGAACTTTGCAGCATGCCGTCGCGGATCTCTTCGGGCGAGAGACGGCGGCGGTTGAAGTGGGAGAGGTAGAGGTTATCGGCGTCGCGATCGACCGCGTCTTTCGAGACTTCGGAGGCCTGGCGGTAGACGCTCGACGTCATGATCAGCTTGTGGAGCTTTTTCATCGACCAGCCGTTGTCGACGAACTGGTTGGTCATCCAGTCGAGCAACTCGGGATGCGAAGGGAGCGCCGCCGCGGTGGCCGAGGTCGCTGGGAGTGGCGACCAGACCTTTGCCGAAGTGGTATTGCCAGATGCGATTGACCATTACGCGCGCGGTGAGGGGATTGTCTTTGCTGGCGATCCAGTTGGCGAGCGCCTTGCGGCGTCCGGTGGAGGTAGCGTCGATGGGGGGTTCGGGGACGGCGCCGCCGCCGAGCGCGGTGAGAAATCCGGGCGGCACCTCTTCGGGCGGACGTCCGTTGCGCGCCGGCAGATAGGATTTGGTGGGCGAGTCGCGGCCGACATCGTGTATGCCCGGGGAGAAGGGACCGGGCTTATAGTTGCGGAACATCTGGACCAACTGCTGCTCGATGGCATGCAGCTTCTGCTCGTCTTCGGGCTTCATGGCGGGAGACGGCGTCGCACCTCCGCCGCGCCGTCCGTTTCCGCAGCCGCCCGCGAGGGCGCCGACAACTGATCGGCGATCTCGTAGAGCCTGACCTGACGCCCGACTTCGGCGAGATCGTAGCCGCGGGCAGGGTCGTATTGCAGGAAGACGCGAGTCTTTTCGGCCGGCTGGAAGATGGCCTGCAGCGCCATGTAATCGCGCTGTGGAATCGGGATCGAATTTGTGATCGTGGCAGCGCGCGCAGCCGACGGTCAGGCCGAGAAATACGGAGCCGGTGGTATCGACCCAATCGATCAGGGTCTCGACGCGGTTGATGTCCTCCACCTTGTAGAGCATGTCGCGATTGGGGCCGACGGTGTAGAAGCCAGTGCCGCTCATGGACGGCGGGTCATCGGGATAGAGTTCGTCGCCGGCGATCTGCTCTTTCACGAAGCGATCGTAGGGCTTGTCGTTATTGAAGGAATCGATGACGTAGTCGCGATAGCGCCAGGCATAAAGAAGATAGGGGTCCTGCTCGAAGCCAGCGGTGTCGCCGTAGCGTGTGAGATCGAGCCAGTGGCGGCCCCACTTCTCACCGTATCGCGGGGAGGCGAGGAGCTCGTCGATCAGCTTTTCGTAGGCATCGGGAGCGGGATCGGCCACGAATTTTTCCACCTGTGCGGAGGTGGGAGGCAGTCCGTGCAGATCAAGATAGGCGCGCCGGACCAGGGTACGGCGATCGGCTTCCTTGGCGGGCTTCAGCTTCTGATCGGCAAGTTTGGCGGCGACGAAGGCGTCAATGGGAGTGCGGACCCAGGGGTCCTTCGAGGCTGGTACTTGAGGTCGCGAGGTTGGGCGGAATGACCACCATTCCGGCGGGCGGTTCGCAGGCGAGATTTTCGGCCAGGCGGCGCCGGCGGAGATCCAGGTCTCGATGGCGGCGATTTCGGAATCGGCGAGTTTGGGTCCGGGGGGCATTGCGGGCTCGCCGGTACGGCGAATGGCTTGGACCATGCGGCTTTGCGCGGCGTTACCGGCGATGACGGCGGGACCGCGAGTTCCGCCTTTGAGGGCGGCCTCGCGAGAGTCCAGGCGGAGGCCTGATTGCGCGAGGCCCGGGCCATGGCAGCCCCAGCATTTCTGTTCGAGGACACGGACTCCGCGCGCGGCTAAGTCATCCTGCGCGTGAAGCGAGCAAATTGTAAGTGCAAGTACAGACAGCGGCCGCCGCATCATTCGCCCCCAGTTAGTTTACCGCTCTCTTGAGGGCAGAGCCGGAACCAAACAGGCTTCGTCTTCAACGCAGAGGCGCGGAGAACGCAGAGGAAGCGCAGAGAAGACAAAAACAAGGTCGACGGGACAGGGCGAGGCGCGTGGGAGGGTGCCTTGAGAGCAACAGGAAATTCTGCCAGTTTTAGCACGAAGCCTACCAAGTAGGTAGTCACGGTCGAGGGGCGAGCGTGGCTCGCCTGGACCGACTGCCAGTCGGTCCGCAGGTTGCCAACCTGCCCCAGATGGGTCTCGGGCGGGGTCATTGTTTGATGACGGTGCCGTCCATGCGGCGGACGTCGCTCCAACCGCCGTTGAGCGGGCTTTCGCGGAAGGGCATGGTCTTGGCCAGTTTCTCGTCTACTTCGATTCCCCAGCCGGGAGCGTCGGAGGCCCAGAGATAGCCGTCCTTAAAGGTGGCGTTGCCTTTGAATATCTCCGCCTCGCGGCCGCGGATGATGCCGCCTTCGGTGACTCCGAAGTTATGACTCGCGAGACCGAGATGGAGATTGCAGGCGTGACCGATGGGAGATACGTCGCCGGGGCCGTGCCAGGCGGTCTTGACGCCATATAGTTCGCCGAGGATGGCGATCTTGCGGCAGGGAGTGAGTCCACCGGCCTGGGAGATGTGGACGCGGATGTAATCGATAAGTCGTTCGGAGATGAGAGGCATCCATTCGTGCGGGCTGTTGAAGAGCTCGCCCATGGACAGCGCGGTGGTGCATTGCTGGCGGATCTGGCGGTAGTAGGAGATGTCTTCGGGCGAGAGCACATCCTCGAGATAGAAGAGTTTGACGTCTTCCACGTCTTTGGCCATTTGCACGGCCTCACGCGGCGAGACGCGTTCGTGCACGTCGTGGAGCAGTTCCACATCGTCGCCGAGCGCCTTGCGGGATTCGTGGAGCATCTTCACGGCGCGGCGGATGTAGGGACCGGACTCGAAGACGGGCCGCTCATGGAGCGCCTTGATCTTGGTAGCGGCCGCGCCACCGCCCGAGCCATAGGCCGCCATGCCGGGCACGCCGATCTGGAGGCGAACGTACAGATATCCCTGCGACATGGCACGCTGCGCGGCTTCGATTACCTGGGAGATTTCGCCGCCGCCGACGCTGGTGTAAGTGGCGCAGGCTTCGCGGCACTTGCCGCCGAGCAATTGATAGACGGGCATTCCGGCCATGCGCCCCTTGATATCCCAGAGCGCCTGGTCCACACCGCTGATGGCGTTGTTGAGGACGGGCCCGTTCTTCCAATAGGAGCTGTCGTAGCAGGACTGCCAGGTGTCCTCGATCCGATCGGCCGGTTTGCCGATGAGGAAGGGGCGGAGGTACTTCTCGACGGCGGGAACGACCAGGTCAGCGCGCTGGGTAAAGGTGGCGCAGCCATAGCCGTACAGCCCGTCCTGATCCGTAGTGATCTTGACCACGACGAGGCGCGAGCCACCGGGCTGCGTGGCGATCACGCTCACGTCTTTGATTTTCGGGGACGGCAGGCCGCGGGTGGCGCGCTCGGCCTTTTCCTGGGCCACGGCCATTCGCGCGGGAATCGCGGGCGCGAGGGCCATCATCGAAAGGAGATTTCTTCGTCGCATGCACACACTCCAGATCCGGACTATCGGAGGCCGGTATGGATGTTAGTCTACGTCGGCGCGCCGAAGAACGCTATCCCGGATGGGATGCGCGCGGAGTTCGCGGAGGGCGGCGAAGGCTTCGCGGAGCGCCTTGCGGGTGGAGACGAAGCGCCATTGGACGGCGTTGAAGACCCGGGGTTTTTCCGCGGCGGGCTGGCCGAGAGCGAAATCCGGGTGGGTGTGGTGACAGTTGTCGTGGACGTAGGTATTGAGTTCGGCCTCGGTGCGGGAGAGGCGGCGCAGCATCCACTCACAGTAGATGATGTCGTCCACGTAGGCGCGCTCTTCGGGACGGTCAGGTTTGAAACGGGCATGGTAGGAGGCGGCAAGCGCGGCATATTCGGCCGGGTCTTCGGAGGGCAGGACGGCCGGATCGGTATGGGACGGGAGGGCCTGGGTGCGCAGACGGGCACGGCGACTCTTCCAATATTCTGCGTCGGTTTCTTTTTTGTTGGGCATGAAATTCTCCTAATTGCTGATTTCGGGTTCGGGCTCGGAGTCCGGAGTGGGCGTGGGATCAGGTATCGAAAACGAAGCCAATTGGGCCGGAAATGGCAGGGTTTGCAGGGGTTCGGAAGGTGGTGTTCGGAGGGGCTGGGCGGCTTCCGATGCGGGCGGCGGATCTGGGATGGGATTTTCGCGGAGGTCGCGGAGGCAGGCAAGGGCTTCCTTTCTGGCTTTGCGGACGGAGTTGACGCGCCACTGGAGGGAGGAGAAGACCTTGGCGTCGATGGCGGCGGGCTGGCCGAGGGGGGAATCGGGATCGGGGTGGAAGCAGTTCTGGTGAACGTAGGAGTTGAGTTCGGATTCGGTGCGGCGTAGGCGGAGGAGGGTCCACTCGCAGCGGATGAGCTCATCGACGTAGACGCGCTCTTCGGGGAGAGTGGGGCGGAAGCGTTGGTAGTAGGCGGCGACGAGAGCGTCGTGGGCGGCGCGGTCTTCGCAGGGGAGGACGGCGGTCTCGGAGTGGATGCCGGTCTTGAGGGCATTGAGGCTGGAGGCTGCCTTGCCCTGGGGGGATTTGGGGCCCGTGGATTTTTGGGCGTTGCGACGATTGGCGTCGATTTGGCGGAGGGATGCCATGGCTGATGAGTAGCATGGCGACAGGGCGGGATTCGGGCTTGTGGATCTTAAATGATTGAGGGATGGGGAAATATAGATTTGAGGTTCGGGAAATGGACATTGGGGGAGTTATTCGATTTCAGAAGGTGTTACCGGAATGCCGCTTGAGCCGCAAAGAATATGGGCCGCAGATGAACAGGATGAACGCAGATGAACACAGAATCGAATTCCGTGAGGGATAAGGTGCGCGCCGCCCGTGGGGCCCTGCTTGCAGTGTATGAGCGTCGACGGTAAATACAAAAAGCCCCTTACCCGCTCGAAGGAGAGTAGGGCTCGTTAATTTTGGGGCAAAACTGATCTAGATGTCCCCTACTGTCCCGATTAATGTGCGGGATCGAGACGCCCCACCGCGATGGGCGTGGCTCTTTGCTTCCGCCAGGAGCTGCGCCCGCCGTCGCTGGCGGATTGCTTGCAGTTGTCGAAATTGGGCAGGCGTCAGGATCGCTTTCACCTGCGCGTTGGAGGCGTCTTGCACCGCGTGGAAGCGATGTAATTTTTCCACCCTGGAGAGCGAGGAGTCATTCCTGATCGCTCTTAGCTGTGGTTCTTGTGCTTGCATAATCGGATACAGTCTCTTCGCCTGCTTGCTTGTGAGATTTAACTGCTTGGCCAGTGCCATCAGTCTCTGTTCGCGGGCTTTGGGCATCTTTTGAGCGTATGACGTGGATAGTAAGGACACGCAAAAGGCTAAAGCTATCGCTATGCTGCGTAATTTCATGGTTCCCTCCTCACGATTTAAGATGCAGAGGAACGGGGGTGAAGGACCTGCTTTTGACCCACAGATAACCTTAATCTGGTGCCCGTCGGTAAACGCGGTATTGCAGCCATTACAAAAAAGTGGCCACAAAAAATGGCCTTGATCTCTAGTTCAGATGGTGATATAAGTCACCTCGAATCGTGCGCCGCCGAGCACAGCGCCACAGTGGCGGGGACCGTCACGGCACCGGATTCTCACTCACCAAACAGAAGGAACGAAGTATGCTAGCGACAAAGTTGTTGCAGATCAGCATCCGCGTTGACGGGACGCAATTCAATCGTTGCAGAGGAGAGAGTATGAGTATGACGCGTACGGCTTGGGGACTGTCATTCGCCTGGCTGGCGGCGCTGTGCGTCATAGCGACTGGCGCGTGGGCTCAACCTACCGATGTCGTGCCGTTGAAGAACTGGGGGGCGCCGCTGTATTGGCAGCCGTCCGAGGGGGGGAATCGGCGCTGAGGAAGCAGAACGGGGAAGGGCGGGCGGCGGAGGTGGCGCGAGGTGTTTCGCCGTCGGCCGTTCCGTTTGCGACGATTACTAGCGCACCCTTGGTATTCGTGGCGATGACTCCCTGCCGCGTGGTGGATACGCGAACCGGAAGCGGCTTTACGGGCTCATTTGGGCCTCCCTCGCTGGCAGCCGGGGGATTAGGCAGAACCTTCCCAATCAGTCGAGCAGCACATGCTCCATTCCGTCAACAGCCCTGGCTTATTCGTTGAATATCACGGTGGTACCGCCAGGGTTACTGGGCTTTATAACGCTGTGGCCCACGGGCCAGAGTCGGCCACCGGTATCGACGTTGAACGATCTGACGGGGACGATTCTTGCTAATGCGGCCATCGTGGCAGCGGGAACGAGCGGCTCGATTAACGTTTATGCGAGCAGCGTGACGGACGTGATCATAGATATCAACGGTTACTATACGGCACTGACGGGCACGCCGCTGGCCTTTGGAGCCTTCGACACGAACGGAACCCGGCAGTCGGGGAGTTCCAACATAAGCTGTCCTTGGAACGCCACTTCTTCCTGGTACCAGTGCACCATCACGGGCGAAAACTACTTTTATTTGTCTTACGTCGCTAACGTGACCCCGTTTAACTTTGCCATTGCCACAACCAGCAGTGTCTCCGGCAATCTGTTGATCATCTTCTACAACACGGCAGGCACCCAAATCAAGCCTAGCGCCGGTTTCCAGGTCGCGGTGTACAAGCCGTAAAGCGGGTGTGCCGGCTTCTTCCAGGCCGTCGACAAGATCGCGTCTCCCCGGGGGCGCAGATGCCCTACGGCGGTCTACGCCGTCCGGGTTCGTTGTTTGCCGACCAGGTCAGTGACTGTGGTTCTAAACATCGGGTCTGTTCTTGAAGTGGAGCACCAGCCTTGCGCCGGACCTATTGCAATCGTAGGGGTGGCACTGCGGCGCGGCCGCAACGGCCGAAAATAGAACCCTCACGCCAAGCAGGAATCAAACCTGGTGTGGAGAACGGTATGGAATTCTACGCCGGAAATGGGTCTGGATTGCGATCGGCCTTCCGATCCTCATTGTCGCCTGGTTGGCTTTTCGCCCCGAGAAGCTCTGGGTCAACCAGAGAGTTAACGAGCCTGTCCCGTTCGCGTCGAGGTCCGAGAGCCCGGCCGATCTTTACCGGGGACTGGAGGGAAAGGCGCACCCGACGAGCGGGCGCGCCACGATTTATGAAAGCCGTAGCGGCAGCCGGTATCTGCGTCTGACCGATTTCACGACTTCAAACGGCCCCGACGTGCATGTTGTACTTGCGCGGGCGGAGGACCCGGCTCTCTGACCAGAAGATCGTGAAAGGTAATCTGGACTACGTTGAAATCGGGAAGCTGAAGGGCAATCAGGGGGCTCAGAACTACGATATCCCGGCAGCGGTCGATTTGCAGAAGTACAACGCGGTGGTTATCTATTGCGAACGATTAGCGCCGTATTCGGTGTAGCGCGGGAAGAGTCAGTCTGAACGCTTGGGCTATTCGATTGAGAAGAGGTTGCCGGGCTGCGCGAATAGGGTCCTCCCCGGGGTTGCCCCCCTCTTAGGCGCTGTTAGGACCTTGGACGACGTCCAACACGAAAGCCTTGCGAAACGTCCCAGCAGCAGCGCGAACGCAACGGCAACAAAGGCGGCGCTTCCCGGCTCTGGAACGGCCGTGCCGACGATGTTCACACTTGCCGGAGCAGACAATCGCTGGCTGAACCCCGTTTGCGTCGGGTTGGCAGGCCGGCGTTCGTGATATCGCAACTGAAGGTGTCGTAGACCAGATAAATTGTGCCGGCATCGGTGACGCCGGCCGGGGCATTTGAATTTATCTCAAAACTTCCGATACCCTGCTGCGCCGCATTGTCGAACATTTCCGTTACCGTGGGACCCACCACATTGAATTGAAACTGCGCGGCGAAGTCCGTGAATGTTCCGAATGTGGGAGTGCAGCCCGCGTTGAATGGGCCCTCGCAATAAAAAACAACCAGCGACGGAACCAGGAAACCCGAATCGTTACTCAGTGTGAATCCCCAACCATCGTGGATCCGCGGCGTTCCAGCAACGACTCCATTCGATGGATTCAGTGTCAGCAGCGGAGCCGCCGCCATCACCGCTGTAAAAGCTACTGCCGACGCCATCAGGCGAAATAAGCGTTTCATAAGTTTCCCTTAAGATTTCCTATCTTAGTTGATTGAAGAGCGACATCGTTGCTGTGGCCGCTCCCGCATTGGAAGAAAACGTTGCATTCACCGTGAAACGCGCCACGGCCGGAGCCACTGAAATCATGAGCACCGCGGGATTCGCCGATCCCCCGGGCGCAATCTTGATGGAGCCACGGCAGCGGGGAAGGTTCCGGCAATCAGCGGAGTACAGGCCGGCCCACCGGTCTGCGCCAGCGTGAAACTGGACAATACCGCGTTGGCTGCCGGAGCCAGACCCGAATTCGAGATTGTCACGGCCCAGACCGCGCATTTGCGGCACCCGTTTTGTTCGTGATTAGCGCGGAGAGAACGGGCGAGCTGGCTGGCCTTGTCGATTCGCACCTGGCAGCGGCGCCCGAGGACGCACTTCGGCCCGCGTTGTCTGCGCGGCGCCGCTGGTGGAAAACGTTCCGTCGTTGCAGAACACTTGATCCGAAGTACACGACGCGATCAAGGATCCGTGTCGGCGCACGCGTAGTGCACCGTAACGGTCTGACTGCTCACGTCGCCAAGGCGTACGCCGAGCCATCGGCAATCTTTGCGGTGGCCACAATCGCCGGATTGGTTTTGTCGACCTTGACGACGACGGCGGCGGCGCCGGTGTTGCCAGCAAGTCATGGCAAGCCGCGGTGAGCGGAATGATTCCTTCGCCAGAAGAGGTCAAGGACAGAATACAGTTCCCAGATTGATTCCTTATCCACCCGGATCGTCGGACCAGTTCCAGGTTACAGTAACGTCGCTGGTGTTCCAGCCCGAGTCGTTGGCGACTAGGGGACCCGACAGGGAGGCCGTAAGAGGAGCCAGGGTGTCCGGGAAGGTGACCACCTGTGAGCAGGAGCAGCGTGCCCTGACGAATCGAATGCCCATTGTCTTCGGTGTCGTCGGCCCAGAACACCGGCCGCAAGTTGGCGGCGCACTAGCTAAGCGGAGAAATCGTGAAGCCTTCGTTGTTGAAGTTGGGCATACCGCTGGGCCTCTCAAACCGCCGGCTCGACGAACTTGCCGGTTGAGTCGATGCGGAACACGATTCCGTCCGGCCCTGGCACGTGTCGTCGCACACGGCCCAAAGATTCCCCTGCGCGCCGATCAAAGGAAAGGTCCATGACGCCGGTCAAACCGGTAGTGATTTCCGCAAGCCGGGTGAACGCCCCGTTGCCGCTGTGATCGAGCGCGTAAGCGTAAATATGTCCATTGG
>CAWBUV010000008.1:0-466539 GCA_963792055.1 uncultured Solibacteraceae bacterium
GTTCGCGCGGAAGTATTTGTCGGCGTTGCCGAACGCGATGGACGCAGTGTCCGGCACGCCGAACAGGAAGCCGGCGAAATCCGATCCGGCGGCGGCTCCGGTGAAGGTGAACGTGCCGCGCGGATCCTGCTGGGAAAGGATGTTCCATTGCTGGCGGCGGAAATCGAAGCCGCTGGTGAAGTTGTGGCGGCCGTGAGCCGCGGAAGACTTCGAGCGAGAACTCCGTGGGTCTGGTTGCGCGTGAGAGGAATACTGGGCTTCGCCCAATGCCGCGATGCCGTTGGCGAAGTTGAGCGAAGGCGGACCCCAGTTGAGCGGGTCCTGATTGTTGCCGGTGATGCCGGCGGCGGCGGAGACATTGAAGCGCTCGGAGAAGAACGGCACGTTCCGCGCGGAGTCGCGGCTGAACTGGTAGCCGAGATTGACGAAGAAGCGCGAGCTGAAGTTGTGACGCCAGTTGACGGTGGACGCGGTGTTGCAGTTGGCTGCCGGTGGCCAGAAAGCCGAAGAGGTTGGGGCTGTCGGTGCGCGAGCTTTGCAGTTGCAGCGTGCCGGAGAGATTGTCCTTGCGGCCCACCTGGCGGTATGGCGCGGAACTGCAGGCTGTCCTGATGCAGGCTGCTGACGATGGGCAGCTGAAAGTTGTAGCGGGACTGGCCGATCGAAGTTGGGCAGCGGATAAAGGCTGAGCAGGGCCTGCGCCTGCGGGCTGATGCGGTTCAGGGGAATGTGGTTGCCGGGGACCGGGAGGCCGGTGGCAGGGTCGATGACCTGTACGGGTTGGCCTTGGGGCGTGAGGGTTTGGGAAAAATCGCCACTGCGTTCGGCGAGCGTGGGCATGAGGCCGGATTGGGCGGCTACGTTGCGATTGCGGGTCCACTGGTAATTCAGGATGAACTGCGGACCATTGCGCAGCAGGCCGGGAATCCGGAGGGGTCCGCCAAGAGTGGCGAGGCCGGTTACGCGGTTGTAGGCCAGGCGCGGCGTATTTTGTCCGGTGAGTGAAAACGGGCGGGCATCCAAGGCTGGAATTATCCATGATGAGACCGAGGTTGCCGTTGTAGCGCCACCTTCCGGGGGCACGGTTGTTGCCGAAGGCGGGAAGCTGGGTGAAGGGCGAGCTGGCTGCATTATTGACGCTGCCGTTGACGAGGAAGCCATCGGCGGCGCGCCGCGAGACGTCGGCGGAGACCTCTGTCGCTGCCACCGGAGTGTCGGACGCGCTGACTTCGGCACGTTGGAAGCCCGAAGTGGTGTTGGTGGGCGGGGGCGCGGCAACGTTCGGCGGGAGCTTGCGCTGGAGCTTGGGATCCACAACGGGCGCGCCGGCCACGCGGACTTCGGTGGCGGGAGACTCGGTGATCTTCGCCATCGGGAGGATGGTCAGGTTCCATTCGGCGGTTCCGGGCGATTGCACTTCGCGTTCGAGGGGGGCGAAGCCGCGCATTTCGACCTGGACGGTCCATTTGCCGTCAGCCAGATCGGGAAAGAGGTAGGCGCCCTGCGGTATCGGTAAGGACTGTAACCGTCTTGTCCCCCTGGCGGGCGGTTACGGTGGCGCCGGGGATGGGCAGTGTTCCCAGCTTGACTACGCCCCGATGCTCCCCGGCGCAAAGAAGGTGCGCGGCGAACAGGATAGCAATCGACCTACGGATCCCAGCAGTTCCCAAAATGAGCCTCTTGCCATTATCCAACGAGAGCCGGGGCGGGTCAGATCCCTGAAACTTTGGGCGTGCGGGTGGAAGAATGGGCGATATAGCTAGTACTTTTCGAGCGCTTAGTACCAAATCTACTATGCGAAAACTCGCGGTAGGAATGGGAATTTTAGGGGTAGACTTTGAAATGTGCGCAAGCCGTGTTTTCCCTGGTTGATTCGAATTCCTTTGTTTCTGCTTCTTCTGGGGCTTCCGGCACTGGGGCTGGCGCAACAGACTTATTCAGTTCCGTTCGCCTATCAGATTGGCGGCACGGTACCCCAGGCGCAGACCTACAACATAAACCCCCTATCGGGGACGGGATCTGTTTCGCTGACGCTGGTGAAGGATAGCGCAACCTGGGTGACGGCGTCGCTGAGCAGTAACCTGACTCCGTCGGTGTTAACCATGGGCGTGAACCCGGCCGGACTAGCGGCGGGCAGATATACGAGCACCCTGCAAGTGACCTCGGACAGCGGCTCTCTGACCTTTAATATCACCCTGGATGTCACCAGCGCGGCGGACGCCTCGCTTACCTTGAGCTCGGCGAGTTTTACGTTCAATGCGATTGCGGGGGCGGCGGCTCCGGCGTCGCAAACGCTGGGGGTCACCGCACAGACGAGCGTCAGCGCGACGGCGGCGGTCTCGGAGCAGAGCTGTACGGGCAGCAACTGGCTGACGCTTTCGCCGACGGGCAGCTTTACCGCCAGTTCCACGAGCACGAGCTTTACGATTTCAGTGAATCAGTCCGGTCTGACGGCAGGCACCACATGTAACGGCACGGTTTCGATGACCGTGGCGGCGGGCACGCAGACGGCGAGTGTCACGCTGAACGTGACCAGTCCGACGTCGAGCGGGCTTTCGCTGAGTCCGTCGTCATTCACGTTCAACGCGGTTGCCGGGGGAGGGAATCCGGCCTCGCAGACGTTGACGGTGACGTCGCTGACGACGACCAGCGCGACGGCTCAGGTGTCGGAGCAGAGTTGCACGGGGAGTACGTGGCTGACGCTTTCACCGACGGGTAGTTTCACTGCCAGTCCGGCGAACTCTTTATTTGCGGTTACGGTGAATCCGGCGGGACTGACGGCGGGCACTACGTGCAACGGAACGATTTCCATTACGGTGGCGGCGGGGACGCAAACGGTTCCGGTCACTTTGAACGTGTCGAATATCTCGACCGGGGTGCTCACGTTGAGCTCATCGGCGTTCACGTTCAGCGCGATTGCGGGGGGAGCGACTCCGGCCTCGCAGACATCTGGGCGTGACCGCGCAAAGTAATACGAGCGCGACGGCGCAGGTGTCCGAGCAGAGCTGCTCGAGTAGTAACTGGCTGATCCTTTCGCCGACGGGCAACTTTACCGCGAGCCCAACGAGTACGAACTTCACGGTTTCGGTGAATCCGGCCGGGCTGGCGGCGGGCGCCACTTGTAGCGGCACGATCTCGATGACGGCGGCTTCGGTCACGCAGACCGCGACGGTGACGCTGAGCGTCACGGGAATCACGGCGCCCGGCATATCGTTCAGTCTTTCGGCGTACACGTTTACGGCACCGGCGGGCGGCGCGGCTCCGGCCTCGCAGACGCTGACGGTGTTCGCGCAGACCAATACGGACGCTACGATCCAGGTCTCGGAGCAGAACTGCACGAATGTCACCTGGTTGACGCTGGTCCCAACGGGCAGCTTCACGGCCGGACCGTTCGGCACGAACTTCACGTTTTCCGTAAATCAAACGGGACTGGCGGCGGCCACTACGTGCAACGGTACGATCACGGTGGTTTCGACATTCGGCACGCAGACGGTGCCGATCACGATGAATGTAACGGCCGGGTCGTCGGCGGTACTGACCATGAGCCCGACGAGTTTTACGTTTAGCGCGGTGGAGGGCGGAGATAAGCCGGCAGCGCAGACGTTGACGATAACCGCGCCGTATGAAGCCAGCGCGACGTTTCAAATACTGGAGCAGAGCTGCGGCAATCGCAACTGGCTGGGCATTTCGCCATCGGGCGCTTTCATTGCGAGCCAAACGCCCTCCACCTTCGCAATTTCGGTAAATCAGTCGGGACTCACCGCGGGGTCGACGTGCAACGGCACGATTTCTACGGTGGCGGCTTCCGGCGTGCGGACGGTGAATGTGACGATGACGGTGGTGTCGGGCGCCACCACGCAACTCACGGCGAGCGTCGCGGCACTCACGTTTACGGGCGTTGCCGCCGGAGCGCCCCCGGCCCCGCAGACCTTTTCGATCACAGCGCCGACGACCACTACGGCAACGGTGCAGGCGACCGAACAGACCTGTACCGGAAACACGTGGCTGGCGCTGACGCCGAGCGGACCTTTCACTGCCGGCCCGACGAAGATGGAATTCACGGTTACGGTGGATCAGGCGGGGCAGACACCCGGCACGGTCTGCACCGGCGTCATCTCCATGACCTCGGCGTTCGGCACGCAGACCCTGGGGGTGACGCTGGTGGTCACCACGGCGGCGGGGGGCTTGCCGGTAGTGACCGCGACACCGACTACGCTCTCGTTCAGTTACGCGGTTGGCGATCCAGCGCCGGCGCCGCAGATCGTGTCCATCACGGGCGCGGGGGCGACGGGACTTTTCTCGGTGGAAACGACGAGTACGGGCTGGCTTCAGGTGGCTCCATCGTGTCCGCCGATCGCGCCGTGCGCGACGCCGAATAACGGATCGTTCAGCCTGGCGGTGACGGTGGATCCGACTGCAGTGAACGCTGGCGGACCAAACTTCGGGACGATTACGGTATCGGGCGTGGGTCGGGCGACGGGCACTACGAACATCAACGTGAGTTTCACGGTAACCGCACCGGTGCCCGCGATGAACCTGATCACGAATGGAGCCAGTTTCGTCACCGGGCCGGTGGCCGCGGGTGAGATGATCTCGATCTTCGGAAACGCGTCCACTCCGATCGGCCCGCCGACCGCGGTGGCGTTGAACGGAATCAATTGTCCGACGCCGTGCACCAGCGTGCCGACCTCGATGGGCGGCGTGCAGGTAATCTTCCAGCCCAGCGGGGTGGCTGCTCCGCTGACGTACGTGAGCAGCACGCAGATCAATGCGCTAGTGCCGTATGAAGTGCTGGGCAGCACGTCAGGCCAGGTGCAGGTGAAGTATCTGGGACAAACGTCTAACCCGATGACCGTGCAATACGCTGCCACGCAGCCCGGAATTTTCACCGCGCTGGGGACGGGAAGCGGGCTGGCCTCTGTGCAGCAGTACGACGAACAGGGGACGTACCAGGGGCAGAACTCAAGCAGCAATCCGGCAAAGGCGGGATGGTATCTCACGTTGTACGTGACGGGAGAGGGCATCATTCCGGCGCCGGCGGTTACGGGAAAAGTGACCGCCGCGGCGGGCGTATTGCCGCTGATGGGACCGCCCAAACTTCTGATCGACAACCTGCCCGCGACGATCACTTATTTTGGCGAGGCCGCGGGTTTCGTCTCCGGGCTGATGCAGGTGAATGCAATCGTGCCGGGGGGCGTACACACGGCTCAGGCGGTTCCGGTTGTGCTTTCGATGAACGGAGCGAACAGCCAGTCCGGCGTGGTCATTTACGTTCAATAGATTGCATTCTACGGGCATGGGTGCGTCGCCTTGCGTAACTTCTAACAACGCTCCCTCACGGTCGCGGCTCTGATTCGGAACGCCGCTATGCAGCGTCAGAGCAGGCGGGAGAGAAGACTGAGTCAAGGACGAATCGTCTGGCTGCCGGCAAGATCTGAGGGATATTCATTGGTCCTTGGGGCGCTCAACGGAATCGACCACCAGCGCTGGATAAGGGAGTTTCTGTTTTGTTAGCTTGAGGCCGAGTTGTTTTTCCATGGCCTCGAAGAAACTGATTTCGCCGGTGGGTGCGGAAGCCATCCCCTCGGCGGGTGCGGCGGGTTGCTGTCTGTTCCAGGGGCCGGGCACCCAGGTGATAGAGAAATCATAAGCGCCCTTCAAGCCGGTCTGGTCCAGCACGGGCCGGTCGAGCGTGCCCCATGCCTGGTCGCGAGCGCGGTCCTGTAGCTGCCTCATGGTGGTGTTCTGGCAGGTCATCGTGAGATTGGGATCTCCATACGCGATGTGGCATTCACTGCGACGATTCGGCGCGGCGTCTTTCAGCCTGGTTGTGCGTTTCACGGTCAGGGCATAGACGTCGGTGGGGCGATCCTCCTCATGCATGAGGAGATGGAAGCGCTCGGTAATCAGGTTGCGCAGCATCAACTGCATATTTTCCCAGGCCGTCCTGTTCGCAGGCTTGGCGATGATGTCGAACTTTTCGGTTTTGATCCAATCGGGGCCGATGACCTGGCGCTTCTGCGGCGGGGTGTTCCAAGCCATGTTGATGAATGCGGGCAGTATGAACCCTAAGTAGACGATTTGGGTTTCCTGGTCGTCGTATTTGAAACCGGCTTCCTCTTTGTGGGATCGGACCTCGGCGACATCGAAATGGGTGTAGGTGGAGTTGTTGAGGGCCTCGACCACTCCGGGCGCGTTGGGTGTGGGGACACGATTGACGCTATCGATTACCAGCACTTGCATGGGCTCGGGGCGGAGCACGCATTCGAGACCGAGCTGCTTTTCGAGCGCGGTCTGCGGGGTGATGCCATTGAGTTCGCCTTCCGCGTTACGGACCCGCATCTGGTCGCGCTGGGTCCAAGTGAGGCTGAAATCGTAACGGCCGGTGAGGTTGGTCTTGTCACCTAAAGGGCGGTCGAAGAACTCCTGCGCGTAGTCCTTCAACTCGCGTGCGAACTGATTCATGGGCATGTTGGTGCAGTCGAGGGTGATGGTGGAGCGGTCGCGTTTGTACTGGCATCGCGACTCGCCACCGGAGCTGTCTTTGAGGCGGGGCTGCCTGCCGGATAACAGCGCGTAGGCGGGAACGGGCCGGGTGTCATCGTGCACCTTGAGTTGGAAGCGGTTTGCCAGCACGGCCTGCATCATGGGCAGTGAAGCGCTCGCAGGGACGCCGGGGGGAATCGCGGCGATGAGGTCGAACCTATCGGTGCCGATCCAGGATGGTCCGCCCGCAATGCGCTCCCATGGGAGGTTGTAGGCCCGAGAGATGAGGTCGAGCATGGTGTAGCCCGAAGCTTGGAAGCGGCTGCCCGCACGGAATCGGCCGCCCACCATTTCGGCGTTGGGCGCGCTCGGGTGGACATCGACATATAGGAACGCCGGCGGCCTGGTTACTTGGGAGAGTGCCGGAATGCTCAACAGGAGGGCCGTCAGCCCGTGGAACAATCGACGGTTCATCGAAGCACCTGTCATCCATGTTACGCTGCCGGTGGGCGTTACTAATGGACGAAGAGTGGGGCTTCCGGAAAGTGACGCGGTCGAAGGCCCTTGGGCACTTGTACTGGCGAATAGTTCCGATACGGCTCCGTTGCGTCGTTGCGGGGCACGTAAGGAGGCGAGCGGGGCTCGCCTGGGCCGATTGGCAATCGGTCCGCAGGTTGCCAACAGTTGCCAACCTGCCCCACATGAGATTATGCGGCGTCTTAGAAGTGAATCTTGGCGCCTAACTGGATCTTGCGCGAACTGCTCGATACCGTGTTGCGGATGCGGCCGAAGGTCGAACTGGTGATGTCCGTGGTGGGGCCGCCGAAGCTCGGCGTGTTGGTCAGGTTGGTGGCGTCGGCGCGGACCTCGAGCTTCACGCGTTCGTTCACCGCGATGCGCTTCAGCAGCGACGAATCGATTTCGAACCAGTGCGGTCCGATGAAGAAGTTGCGGCCGGTGTTGCCGAACTGGCCGGCGCCGGGGGCGGAGAATTTGGCGCGATCGGCGGCGTCGAAGATACCAGAGCAGGCCGGAGGCGGTCTCGGTGAATGCCGATCCGTCGCCGCGGCCGCAGCCGCGTGCAATTGGCGGTGGACTGGTTCACGTTGCTCACGGTGTTGGTGCCGGAGAAGGCGGTGAAGGGACGGCCGCTGGTGACGCGGCCGTAAGCCGGTGACTTCCCAGCCGCCGAGCGATGCGATCCACCAGACCGCTGGCGCTGTGCAGGAAGTGCTTGCCCTTGCCGAAGGGCAGCTCCGCGACCACGTTCCACTGGAAGACGTGGCGGCGGTCGAAATCGCTGTAGCGCGTAATTGAGGCGGCGGTTGTTGATGTCGAACGGAGTGTCGGCGGCGGTGGATGCAGTTGCCGGTGCCGACCACGGTGAGCGTGGGATCGAAGGAACGGGTGTCGAGCGCTTTCGCCCAGGTGTAGGCGACGTTGAAGGAGATGCCGCGGGAGAGGCGGCGGGTCAACTGCGCTTCCAGCGCGTGATACGTGGAGAAATCGTTGGAATCGAGCACGTTGAGGCTGGTGAACTGCGGGTAAGGGATGAAGACGAACGGCTGTCCGGCGGAGAGCTGGGTCACCGAGACGCCGTTCTGCAGGCGGGTGGCGATGGACGAGGCGAGGGCGCCCACCGAATTCAGGTTGAGGGTGGAGGCGCTGCAGGCGGCGCAGCATCTGGGAGCCGGATCTCGCCGGCGTTGAGGCGCGTATCCTTCGCAGCAGGTTGTTGATCAGCGAGGATTCGCCGCCGGCCTTCACGGTGTTGAACGCGTCGAGGAAGCCGTTGGTGAAGATCTGCGTCTGGTTCACGTTGTAGGCGCCGAGCAGGTGGGTGCCGCGGCGGCCGATGTAGGCGATATCGACGATGGTGTTGGGCGCGATTTCGCGCTGGATGTTGAGGGCCCACTGGTGGGTGCGCGGGCGTCTTGAGGTTGGGATCGATGACCGTGTTGGATGCGGAGGAGAATGCCGCGGGCTGAAGCAGCGCGCTGGGCTTCGCCGGTGGGGGGATTGCAGCGCCGGGCAGATTGGACAGGCGTCCGCCGCCCTGGCCGAAATCGGTATTGATGGCGGCGAACGCGGCGCCCGGCAGATTGGGCAGGATGGCGGAGGCGACGACGAAGTTATTGATGCGGTCGTAGGCGATGCGGTAGTTGCCGCGGATGGAGGTCTTGCCGGTGCGGAAGGGATCCCACGCGAAGCCGAGCGAGGGTCCGAGATTGCCCAACTGATTCTTGAAGAGCTTGCCGGGAACCCAGGTCACGGTGTTGCTGGGGGCCGCGCCGGCGACCATCGCCTGGTTGGGAACGCGGATGTTGTCGTTGGGCGTGTTGGGCGAGAGGCGGATCTCGTAGCGCAGGCCGAGATCGACGGTGAGGTTGGGCGCGAACTTCCAGGTGTCCTGCGCGTAGAATTCGTATTCGGGATAGCGGGTATCGAAGAGGAAGGTGCTCTTGGCCCACTGAGTCGCCCTGGGCGACGAAGCCGCGGTCGATCTGGCCGACGCGGCCGAGCAGGAAATTGATGTGCGACTGGAAGAGTCCGCGATCGAAGGTGGTGTTGAGGTCGGCGGGCAGGCCGAAAGTGGCGGGGTCCACGGTATTGATGCTGGTGGAGAAGTTGACTTCCTCGTTGGCATTGAGGCCGGCAACACTGCCGCGAATGTCCTCTTCGCGGACGCGGCGCAGGTTGACCCCGAACTTGAGGGCGTGGGCGCCGCGGAAGTAGGCGAAGTTATCCACCACCTGCCAGGTGCTGACGACGCGCGAGTTGCCGAAGTAATATTGCGCGGTGTTGTCCACGGGCGTGGAGGCGAAGGAGATCTTGTCGAGCGATTCGGGCTGGCCGAAGATGGGGTCGTAGCGGTTCTGCCCGATGACGAATTCGTTGGTCATGCGGCTGGTGGGCGTGAAGCGCCAGTTGATGGCGAAGTTGCGCGGGCCGCGCAGGGTGTTGACCAGGCAGGGTCCGCCGGGGAAGACGGGCTGGCCGCGTGTTGACCACGTCGCAGAGGCTATCGTCGCGGCCCCAGGCGAGGCGGCCGTAGACGGTGTTCTTGGCGTTAACGATCTGGTCGAGCTTGATGGTCTGATCGTGCTGCCGTTCGGAGGCCTGGGCGCTGAAGGTGTAGCCGGCGGTATTGAGCCCGTCGCCGGAAGCGTAGGCGAAGTTGTTGGGCAGCGGCTCGTTCTTGATTTCGGCCTGGATGGTGGGGTCGAGCCCGATGCGCTGCGGGATCGCTTTGCGCCACGTTGTAGGTGCCGATGCTGAGGCCGGGAAGGGGATTGCCGGCGGCGTCTACGGACGGCGGTGGCGGATCCGGCCGGCTGGTTGCGTCCGCCTTTGACGTAGCGCAGTACGCCCGTGACGGGCGCTGGCGGTGTAGACCAGGCGGTTGGTGGCGCGGCTGGATCGGGCGCGCAGGGCCTGCACCTGGGCGAAGAAGAAAGTCTTGTTCTTGACGATGGGTCCGCCGACGCCGCCGCCGTAGATATTCTGCTGGAGCTGCGCCTTGCCGAGATTGTCGAGGTTGTTCTCCCACTCGTTAGCGTTGAGGCGCGGGGTGCGGTAGAACCAGAAGCCGTCGCCGTGGAAGTTGTTGGAGCCGGAGCGCGTGACCATGGCGACCTGGCCGCCGCAGTTGCGTCCGATTCTCGGCTGTGTTGTTGCCGGTGAGAATGCGCATTTCGTCGAGCATGTCGGGGTTGATGCGGAAGGAGGTGGTATTGCTGCCGCCCTGGCTGGAATCGTTGACGTCGATGCCGTCGAGGGTGTAGTTCCAGGAGCGGTCGCGGGCGCCGTGGACGTGTATGCCGCCGCCGGTGGGCGCGCCGGAGACGACGCCGGGCTGGGTGACGACGAGATCGAGCGGATTGCGTCCGCGCGAACCCACGATGGGCAGGTCCCTGACGGCGGTGCCGGAGATGAGGTTGCCGTAGTTGCCGGAGGTGCTGGTCTGCACGGCTTCCGCGGCAGACTGCACTTCCACGTGTCTCGACCGGCGTTCCGACTTCGAGCTTCACGTTGACCGTGGTGGGCTGGCCGATATTCACCAGGTTGTTGCGCGAGGTGAACTTGCGGAAGCCGTTGGCCTCCACGTCGAGCTGGTAGGCGCCGGATTGCACGGCTTCGAAGGCATAGGCGCCCGAGGCGGACGTGTTGGTTTCGAAGGTCTGACCGGTGCCTTCGTTGGTCAATTTGACGGAAGCGGCAGGCACGACGGCCCCGCTGGCGTCCTGCACGGTCCCAAGGACCCTGGATGTGGTGCCCTGGCCGAAGGCGGCAGCGCAGGCGCACACGAATAGCATTAGCGACTTGAACCCTCTATCACCCATATCAGGGGAGCATAACAGATGCGTTACAGATTCGTAAAGAGCGAGACACAGAAGCAGCCCGCGGCGGATTGTGGTTGGTGCACGGTTGGCTTATGATAGCTGAGACCTCATGAGCCACCTATGATCAGTGTCCTGCCACCGTGTTGTTGCGCTGACCGTGCTGGGCGCGAGCGTTATTTTGGCGCAGACCGCACCGGCTCCCCAGGCGCCCGCGCAGGTCCAGGCGGTTAAGCCCACGGCGGAAATGGCGTCGCACGACGAACCGGCGCTGTTCAAGGCGCGGGTCAACCTGGTGATGGTGCCGGTAGTGGTCCGCGACCGCAAGGGCAACGCGGTGGGCAACCTGAAACAGGAAGACTTCCAACTGTTCGATAAGGGCAAGCCGCAGTACATCGCGCGCTTCTCCATGGAACGGGCGGGTGGGCGGCTGATCAAAGCAGGCGGCGCCGCACAGGGGACCAACCCGGACAAGCTGGTAGATGAGAAGCCGGTGGAACTGCCGGACCGCTTCATCGCCTACCTGTTCGACGATGTGCACATGAAGTTCGGCGACCTGACGCACTCGCGGGATGCCGCGGGCCGGCACATCGACAGCGAGCTGCGCACCACCGATCGGGCGGCAATCTACACAACGTCCGGGCAGACGATACAGGATTTCACCGACGACCGGAAGCTGCTCCACGAGGCGCTGGGCAATCTGCGCATGCGTCCGGTGACGGGGCAGGGCACACGCAAGTGCCCCAACATGACGTATTACATGGCGGACCAGATCTCAGAATAAGACAC
The DNA here is from genome assembly GCA_963792055.1 of uncultured Solibacteraceae bacterium. GTDB lineage: Bacteria > Acidobacteriota > Terriglobia > Bryobacterales > Bryobacteraceae > Solibacter. The sequence goes on from CAWBUV010000008.1 coordinate 11,616, forward strand.
GACGCCGACGGTGCTGGATGCGGCGACGCTGGATGTGATGTCGTGCATGAGCCTGGATCCGTCGCAATACCAACAGGCGCAGCAGATGGCCAAGCAGGCGGCGCAGCAGGAACTGAGTCTTGGCGATCATGAGACGCGGCTGGCGATGGGCGTGATCCGCGAACTGATCCGGCGGATGGCGGCGATGCCGGGGCAGCGCTCGATCATTCTGGTCTCGAACGGATTTGTGACGCTGCCGGAGCACGCGACGGAGAAGACGGAGATCATGGATCGCGCGATACGCGCCAGCGTGCTGATCAATTCGCTGGATGCGCGCGGTCTGTATACGGACACCCCGGATATCACGCGGCAGGGAACGAACATGCGCACGGACATGGTGCTGACCGAGATGGAGCGCGAGACTAACCGGGCGCAATCCGACGTGCTGGCGGAACTGGCGGCGGGCACGGGCGCAGCGTTTTTTCAGAACAACAACGATCTGGACGCGGGGTTCGCACGGCTGGTGTCCGCGCCCGAATATTATTACCTGCTGGCCTTCTCTCCGCAGAACCTGAAGATGGACGGCAGTTTCCATTCGCTGAAGGTCACGCTGAAGAACATCAAGGACCTCAACGCCAACGCGCGCACGGGCTACTATGCACCGAAGCATCTGGAGAACGCGATCGAGACGGCGAAGCGGGAGATCGAAGAAGCGCTGTTCTCTCGCGAGGAGATGAGCGAGATTCCGGTGGAACTGCACACGCAGTTCTTCAAGTCCGGCGAGGACGCGGCGCGAGTGTCGCTGGTCATCAAAGTGGACGTCAAGCGCCTCAAGTTTCGCAAGGAGGCCGACCGCAACTGCAACGAACTGACGGTGGTGGCGGGGCTGTTCGATCGCAACGGCGTGTATGCGACGGGCAACCAGAAGAAGATCGAGATGCGCTTGAGGGACGAGACGGTGGAGAAGCGGCTGGACGGCGGTTTGACGATCCGGTCCAGTTTCGATGTGAAGCCGGGGACTTATTCGGTCCGGCTGGTGGTGAGGGACGTCGAAGGGCAGTTGATGTCGGCGCAGAATGGCGCCGTCGATATTCCGTACTGAGAGGTGTAGCATGCGATTCCAGCGCACGATGGTATTGAGTGGCGTACTTCTGCTGGCGGGCGCCGCGGCGCCGGCCCAGGAGGCGCAGCCGCAGGCCACCCCGCCGGTGATCCGGTCGGAGACCAAGCTGGTGTTGGTGGACGTGGTGGTCACGGGTAAGAAGGGCGCATATGTGGAAGACCTGGAGCTGAAGAACTTCAAGGTCTGGGAAGACAACAAGGAACAGCAGCTCAAAACCTTTTCGTCGGGGGCCGACCCCAATGGTCCGGCGGGCCAGAAGCGGTACATCGTGCTGTTCTTCGATAACTCCACGATGGCGGCGTCGGAGCAGGCGCAGGTGCGGCAGGCGGCGGCGCGATTTATCGAATCGAATGCCGGTCCGGACCGGCTGATCGCGGTTGTGAACTTCACGAACTCGCTGCAGATCGCGCAGAATTTCACCCCCGATATCGACAAGCTGAAGCAGGTGGTGGCCAGCATCAAGACGTCAGGCGATGGCTCCCGGACCGCAAATGGCGAGCCTGGGCGGGCCGCGGTTGGGCAGTTATGGCGAGTACGGGGCGCGCAGTATGCTGCTGGCCTTGCGGGGAATGGCGAAGAATTTGACGGACATTCCGGGTCGCAAGAGCCTGATCCTGTTTACCTCGGGATTTCCGCTGAGCAATGAATCGCGCGCGGAGGCGAATGCGGCCATCGACACGTGCAATAAGGCGAATGTGGCTGTCTATCCGATCGATGCGCGCGGGGTTTCGGGCAACCTGCCGGGGATGATGGACGACAGTTCCATGCCGGGACGGCGGGGGCGGGCAGCGCTGGAATTTCCGGGTTCGTTTCCGGATGGTTCGGTTCCGGGATTTGCGCTGCGGGCGAGCGGCATTGCGCTGGCGGCTTCACCGGTATTGCGGATCGCTTCCTTCTTTCTGGCTGCTGCCGAATTGGAGCAGCAGGGTGGGCGAGGCGGCGGTGGCGGCGGGGCCGGAGCAGGCGGGGGGCGGCGGCAATACCGGGTCGGTAGGCGGCGGCATTACGCGCGGCGCGCCGAGCGGCAGTACCGGCGGTAACGCGGGCGCGAATCCGGGGGCGGGAAGCGGTGCTACGCGGGGCACGACGCCGAGCAATCCGGGTGTCAACAATCCGAACAACAACAATAACAATAACGGGCGCAACAACAACGGCGGGTTCAATAACCCGAACGATCCCAACAATCCGTTCAACCGCAACAATCCGAACAATCCTTACAACAATTCGCGCCTGAACATTCCCGAGTTTCCGCGTGGCGCGACCGACAATCAGCAGATCATGTACATGCTGGCGGAAGGCACCGGCGGGTTCGTCATCAACAACACGAATGACATGATCGGCGGGATGCAGAAGATCGGCAAGGAACAGAATTCGTACTACATTGTGGGCTACACGCCGCCCGAATCGGCGGAAGGAAGCTGCCACACGCTGAAGGTGAAAGTGGATAAGGGCGGCACGACGGTACGGTCCCGGGCCGGCTATTGCAACGTGAAATCGCACGACGCGCTGGCGGGCAATCCGATCGAAAAGACGTTGGAGAGCCGCGCGGCGGCGCCGGCGGCCGGCACGATCGCGGCGTCGATGCGTGCGCCGTTCTTTTATACGGGGGCGAATACGGCGCGTGTGGCGGTGGCCATCGAGATTCCCGCGGATTCCATCAAGTTCGAGAAGTTGAAGGGCAAGATGCACGGGAACGTCAACGTGCTCGGCATTGCCTATAAGCCGGACGGCACGGTGGCGGCGCGCTTTAGCGATGCGGTCAAGCTGGACTTTGAAAATCAGAAGGAAGTTCAGGGTTTCAAAGCAGTGCCGATGCACTATGAAAATCAGTTCGACGTGGCGGTGGGTACTTACAATTTGAAGGTGGTGTTGGATTCCGGCGACGGGAGCTTCGGCAAGCTGGAAGCGCCGCTGGTGATCAACGCGTACGATGGCAACGATTTCGCGGTGAGCGGGATTGCGTTCAGCAAGGTGTTCAACAAGGTGACGGATGCGGATGCCAATCTGGATTCACTGCTACTGGAAGGGCGGTCGCCGCTGGTGGCCGGAAACTATCAGTTCACGCCGACGGGCTTATCGAAGTTCAAGGCATCGGACAAGCTGGTGATGTACTTCGAACTCTACGATCCGGCGCTGGCTGGGGAGACGAAGCCGAAGGTGGCGGTACAGATGCGGATTCTGGATGGCAAGACGCTGGATTTGAAGCAGGACACGGGGAATGTTCTGGTGGATAACTTCGTGAAGGCGGGCAGTCCGGTGGTGCCGGCGGGGCTGCGATTGCCGATCGAGGGGCTGGCGCCGGGTCCGTACAAGTTGGAAGTGAAGGGGCTGGATTCGACGGGGAGCTTTGCTATTCGTACGGTGGATTTCGAGATTATTTGAAGGTTCGAGAGAGTGAGCTCAACGCAGAGACGCAGAGGGCGCAGAGGAAACGCAGAGAAAACCAAGAGTGTCTTCTCTGCGTCTTTCTCTGTGACCTCTGCGTCTCTGCGTTGAGTGCTAAGCTCCCACTACGGCGGGGAGTTCCTTTAGGATTTCGGTGACGAAGGCTTTGGCGTCGCCGAAGAGCATTAGCGTTTTGTCCATGTAGTAGAGGTCGTTGTCGATGCCGGCGAAGCCGGGGTTCATGGAGCGCTTGATCACCATGACGGTGTGCGCCTTGTCTACGTCGAGGATCGGCATTCCGTAAATCGGGCTGGACTTATCGGTGCGGGCGGCGGGGTTGGTGACGTCGTTGGCGCCGATGACCAGCGCCACGTCGCACTGGGGGAATTCGCCGTTGATTTCGTCCATTTCGATCAGGCGGTCGTAGGGGATATCGGCTTCGGCCAGGAGCACGTTCATGTGGCCGGGCATGCGGCCGGCGACCGGGTGGATGGCGAATTTGACGTCGATGCCGCGCTTCATGAGGGAGTCGAAGAGGTCGCGGATTTTGTGCTGCGCCTGGGCGACGGCCAGTCCGTAGCCGGGAATGATGATCACGCTGGAGGCGGCTTCCAGCACGGCGGCGGCTTCTTCCGCGCTGGCCGAGCGATGCGGGCGCTGCTCGGTCTTGCCGGCGGAGGTCTGGATCTGGCCGAAGGCGCCGAACAGCACGTTGGTGAACGAGCGGTTCATGGCCTTGCACATGATGATGGAGAGAATCAGACCGCTCGAGCCGTCCAGCGCGCCGGCGATGACGAGGAGCTTGTTATCGAGCGCGAAGCCCATGGCGCAGGCGGAGAGGCCGGCGTAGGAGTTCAATAACGCGATGACGGTGGGCATGTCCGCGCCGCCGATGGGCAGAATCAGGAGGATGCCGAACAGTAGCGAGAGGCCGGCGAAGACGGGGAAGATCCAGGTATCGGTGGGCACCAGGATGATGCGGACGCCGAGCGCAAGCGCAATGGCGAAGAGCACGAAATTGATCGCGTTCTGGTTCTTGTAGACCAGCGGGCGCGAGGGCAGGATCTCCTGGAGTTTGCCCATGGCCATCAGGCTTCCGGTGAAGGTGAGGAAGCCGAGCAGGGTTTCCACCACCAGGGCCACCATGACGAAACCCACGAGTTCGGTGGAGGCGTGCGGCTGGCGCTGGTAAAACTCCGCGGTACCGACCAGGGCGGCGGCCAGCGCGCCGCAGGCGTGAGACATGGCGGTCCGCTGCGGCACGGCGGTCATCGGCATGATGTACGCAATGGGCACGCCGACGGCGGTGCCGATGAAGAGCGCCGCGAGGATCCATTCCCAATTGTGGTGATGGGTGAGCAGCGTGCCGCCGATGGCCAGGAACATGCCGGCCTCGCCCGCGAGGGTGCCGCGGCGCGCCGTCACCGGCGAATTCATCCACTTTAAGGAAAGGATGAAGAGGGCGCCGGAGAGGATGTAAATGTAGTTGACGAGGGAAACCATTACTTTCTCTCCTCCCGGCGTTTGAACATTTTCAACATGCGATCGGTGATCAGAAAACCGCTGACGATGTTGGTGGAGGCGGCGGTAATGGCGACGAAGCCGAGCACTTTGCTCAACGTTGTGGCTTCGTCGTTGCTGATGATGAGGATCGCGCCCACCACGGAGATGGCGGAGATCGCGTTGGTCAGCGACATGAGGGGCGTGTGCAGCAGGGGAGAGACCCTGCGAATCACCTCCACGCCGACGAAGGTCGCCAGCATGAAGACGTACAGTCCCATTTCGAGGTTTGAAGGCATTTCGCGCTCCCTGCAGTAATTCTATGGACTGGCGGCGGGAAGCCCCAGCATTTCCCGCACTCGCGGATGTACCACTTCTCCGGCGTGCGTGACCAGAGTTTCGCGTACGATCTCATCTTCGCGATTGAGTGTGAGCTTGCCATCCTGAATCAGGTACTTGAGGAAGGTCGCGATGTTCTTGGCGTACATCTGGCTGGCATGATACGGAATGGTGGAAGGCAGATTCAACGGCCCCATGATGGAGACACCGCCGGATACGACGGTCTCTCCGGGGCGGGTGAGTTCGCAGTTGCCGCCGCGTTCGGCGGCGATATCGACGATCAACGAGCCCGGCGCCATACGCGCCACCATCTCGGCAGTGATCAGAATCGGCGCTTTGCGGCCGGGTACGGCGGCGGTGGTGATCACAACGTTCTGCTGGGCCAGCACACCGGCCATGAGCTCCCGCTGCCGGCGATAGAACTCCTCGGTCATGGCCTTGGCATAGCCGCCCTTGTCCTCGGCCCCGGCTGCGTCCACTTCGAGCACCACGAAGCGGGCGCCCAGGCTCTCCACCTGTTCACGGACGGCAGCGCGTATATCGTAGCCGGAGACTACGGCGCCGAGGCGGCGGGCGGTGGCGATGGCCTGCAAACCGGCGACACCCGCGCCAATCACCAGCACACGGGCCGGCGCGACAGTTCCGGCAGCGGTCATCAGCATGGGAAACATACGGGGCAGCCCGTCGGCCGCCAGCAGCGCCGCTTTGTAGCCGGCGACGGTGGCCATGGAGGAGAGCGCGTCCATACTTTGGGCACGCGTGATGCGCGGCATCAATTCCATGGAGAGGAAGGTAACGAAGCGGTCGGCGAGAGAGCGCGCGGCGTCGCCGGAGGTCAGCGGTTCGCCGAAGCCGATGGCCACCTGTCCCTGGCGCAGCAGTGCCAGGTCGGCCGCGCCGGTCTCCGGGTTCGCGCCCGGACTGCGCACTTGCAAAATCACTTCCGCGCTGCGGAAGACCTCTTCGCGGTTGTCCGCCAGGCGGACGCCCTTCTCCACGTATTCGGAATCGGGGAAGCCGGCCTGGCTGCCGGCGCCCGGTTCCATCAGCAGTTCGACGCCAGTCTTGTTCAGGACCGAGATGGCGCTGGGGACCATCGCCACCCGGCGCTCGCCTGGCGCTGCTTCACCGACAATTCCGACGATGATTCCCACGTTGGTTCCCTAACGGTGTTGCTAACGAAAGGGGACAGGCCGGGAGGCCTGTCCTACAGTAGTTCCGCGGTTCGGAAGAAGTACGCCAGTTCGACCGCCGCCGTCTCCGGCGCGTCCGATCCGTGAATGCAGTTGCGTTCGATATTCGCCGCGAACAACTTGCGAATCGTGCCTTCGGCGGCATTGGCCGGATTGGTGGCGCCCATCACTTCGCGCAGACCCTTCACTGCGTCCTCACGCTCCAGAGCCATGACGATGATCGGCCCCTCGGTCATGAACTTGACCAGGCCGCTGAAGAAGGGGCGTTCCTTGTGCACCGCATAGAAACCCTGTGCCTGCGCTTCGGAGAGGCGCAGCATGCGCAGACCCAAAATCTTGAAGCCGGCCTTCTGAATCAAGGCCAGGATTTCTCCGGCCTGTCCGGCTGCCACGGCATCCGGTTTGATAATGGAAAACGTACGTTCGACACTCATAAGCGACTTTGAACTTTCACTCCCAAATCGGCCGGGGTGGGGCAGACGGTGATGCCTGCTTCTTCCATGGCCTTGATCTTGTCTGACGCCTTACCGCTGCCGCCGGCGATAATCGCACCGGCATGTCCCATGCGGCGTCCGGGCGGCGCGGTCTGGCCGGCCACGAAGCCGATCACCGGCTTCTTTACGTTGGCCTTGATGTAGGCCGCGGCGGTCTCTTCGGCATTCCCGCCGATCTCGCCGATCATGATGATGGCGTGCGTATCGGGGTCCGCATTGAAAAGCTCCAGCGCATCCAGGAAGTTGGTGCCGATAATGGGGTCGCCGCCGATTCCGATGCAGGTGGATTGTCCGATGCCGAGCTTGGTAAGTTGTCCGACGGCTTCGTAGGTCAGAGTTCCGGAGCGCGAGACTACGCCGACATGGCCTTCCAGGTGAATGGATGCCGGCATAATGCCGATTTTGCATTTACCCGGAGAGATGATGCCCGGGCAGTTGGGCCCGATCAGGCGCGTGTTGCGGCCTTGCAGGAATTGCCAGGCCTTCACCATATCGAGCGCCGGGATGCCTTCGGTGATACACACAACCAGGGGCACGCCGGCATCGGCGGCTTCCATGATGGCATCGCCCGCGAACGGCGGGGGCACGAAGATCACGCTGGCATTGGCGCCGGTTTCCTTGACGGCCTGCGCGACGGTATCGAATACCGGCAAATCGAGGTGCTTGCTTCCGCCCTTTCCGGGCACCACGCCGCCCACGACGTTGGTGCCGTAGGCGATCGACTGCTGCGTGTGAAACGTGCCTTCGCGGCCGGTGAAGCCCTGGACAATCAGTCTTGTGTTTTTATCTACCAGTACGCTCATTGATTCCTCGTGGGGCTCGGGTTACTGCGCGGCCAGCTTGACTACCTTTTGCGCGGCGTCCAGCATGTCCACGCCGACCGTGAAATTGAACCCGGACTCGAGCAGGATCTGCCGTCCCAGTTCGACGTTGGTGCCTTCCATGCGCACCACGATCGGCACTTGAATATTGAGATCGCGCGCCGCTCCTACCACTCCGCTGGCCAGCGTATCGCAGCGCAGAATTCCGCCAAAGATATTGATCAGCACGGCCTTCACGTGCGGATCCGAGAGCAGGATGCGAAAGGCGTTCTTGACCTGTTCGGCGCTGGCGCCGCCGCCGACGTCCAGGAAGTTGGCCGGCGAACCGCCCGCGAATTTGATGATGTCCATGGTCGCCATGGCCAGGCCCGCGCCGTTCACCATGCAGCCTACGGTGCCGTCCAGCTTGATGTAATTCAGACCGTAGCGCGAGGCCTCGACTTCCAGCGGATCTTCTTCGTTGAGATCGCGCAGTTCCACCAGCTCTTTGTGACGATACAGGGCATTATCGTCGAAGGTGATTTTGGCGTCGAGCGCGTAGACCTTGCCGTCCTTCGTCAGGATGAAGGGATTGATCTCGGCAAGCGAGGCATCCGTCGCATAGTAGGCTTTGGAGAGCGCCGTCATGGCGGCCACCGCCCCACCGATGCTGGCCGCGGGGATGCCGATGCCGAAGGCGAGTTTGCGCGCCTGGTAGGGGCTGAGACCGGGAAACTCCATGGTCTCTTTCAAGATGAGTTCGGGCGTGTGGGCGGCGACCTCTTCGATGTCCATGCCGCCGGCCGCCGACGCCATAAAAACCGGCTTGCCCTGCACGCGATCGAGCACGATGCCGAGATACAGTTCGCGCTCGATGGGCAGCGTCTCTTCAATCAGCAGGCGCTGTACGACGCGCCCCTCGGGACCGGTCTGGTGGGTGATGAGCGTCATGCCCATGATGCTGCGGGCGAGTTCGAGCGCACTGGCTGCGTCTTTCGCCACCTTGACGCCGCCGCCCTTTCCGCGGCCGCCGGCGTGGATCTGCGCCTTTACCACTACAGAACCGCCGAGCGTTTTGGCGGCCGCCTCCGCCTCTTCCACCGTGTACGCCACCTGGCCTCGCGGCACAGGGACGTTGTATTGGGCCAGGATGGCCTTTGCCTGATACTCGTGAATTTTCATGGAATCGCTTGTGTTAGCCTACAGAAAATCAATAATATCATGTCGCTTCTTCCCTACCTGTTTCGCCTGGTTTCCGAACAGAATTTGCCGGCCTCGGATGCGGAGGCCGCCATGCAGATTATTTTGCGCGGCGAGGCCAGCCACCCGCAGATTGCGGCCTTTTTGATCGCGCTCAAGATGAAAGGCGAAACCGTTGACGAGCTGGTGGGCTTCGCGCGGGCCATGCGGCAGATGGCGGTCCCGGTGGAAGCCGGTCTTCCCGGTCACACGCTGCTCGACACGTGCGGCACGGGCGGCGACGGCTGCAACACGTTTAACATTTCCACGGTCGCCGCGTTCGTGGTTGCGGGTGCGGGCGTGCATGTTGCGAAGCACGGGAATCGCTCGATTTCCGGCCAGTGCGGGAGCGCGGACCTGTTGGAGGCGTGGGGCATACGGATCGATCTTCCGCCCGATGAGACAGCGCGAGCCATCCGCGAAGTGGGCATCGGATTTCTCTTCGCGCCGGCGGTCCACACGGCTATGAAGCACGCCCAGCCGGTGCGTGTGGATCTGAAAATGCGCACGGTGTTCAATCTTCTGGGTCCATTGACGAATCCGGCGGGCGCCACGGCGCAACTGATCGGCGCGCCATCGGTTCATGCAGCCCAGTTGATGGCGGGGGCGATCGCGGCGCTCGGTATCGAGCGCGGCTTTGTAGTGCACGGTTCGGATGGACTCGACGAGATCACGACGACGGGTCCTACGTCCGCCTGGGAAGTCCGCAACGGCGTGGTGGAGGAACGGGTCCTGGAGCCCGCCGATTTTGCGGTGCACACGGCGAAGTCGGAAGACTTGCGCGGCGGCGACCGGGAGGTGAATCTGGGGATCGCCAACGATGTGCTGTCCGGCGTAACGGGTCCGCAGCGCGATGTCGTGCTGGTGAATGCCGCCGCGGCGCTGGTGGCTGCCGGAAAGGCGGAGAGCTTTCTGGAAGGCATGGCGCTCGGCGTGGTGTCGATCGATTCGGGGGCGGCGCGGGGGAAGGTGGAGGCGCTGGCGGGGTTTGGGGAAGAGAAGCGCGTGCGACGAACTTCGATGGTAAAGTTTCTATGCAGTCCGCGCGCCGAACGGTCTGGCTGTCGCACGGTTGAGGCGCATGGCCAATCGTCGAAGGGGCAGCAACCGAGTTAAACGTTTCATCGACCGCCTGTTGCATCGAGGGACTTGAGTTAGCCTGTTGACAGGACGCTCGCCATTCAAAATTCGACGCGTGGCGCATTCTACCCGCAGGGAATGCTTTGATCGTAGCATGCGGTTGCTGAGTTGGATGCAATCCTTGACTCTATGCTGGAGTTCCGCGGCTTTCGATAGGTGCTGTCAGCGTTTCTGATCCCTTCTTCGGTAATCTGTAACAGCGTGTCGTGCGGACTGTTCATGCCATAAGAATGCGCAGACTGGCAGCGTCTAGATGTCAGATGAACTCTACGGCGATGCGGAAACCATCAAGCGCCTACCTCGCGGATGTCGGTACACAATATTCTCAATGTCACGCCTTGATCAAGCCGCCAGGTACGGTACTGAGCTTGCACCTTCTGTGATACGGGAAATGCCTAAGAGAGGTTCATTCAACTGGATGTATGATCGAAGCTTCGTCGGCCGCCCGGCTGACCGCACCGGGATTTCGGATTGGCATCGCGAGCAATTCGGGAAGCGGCAACTTCTCCCCCGGAGTTACAACGTGTTCATGTTCCCAGTGATGGTTATGACCTTGCTAATGATCGCGCGACAATCGAGCAAATCATCCGCTCGTCCGAGCCACATGTCCGGGCGGGTAGAGTAACCGCTCTGCTGAAAGTCATTGCGGGACATCTGACCCGGCGAGCACGGCTCGCCAGGACCGATTGGCAATCGGTCCGCAGGTTCCCAACTGTTCCCACCTGCCCCACATGAGTTTCATCACCTTTGGTGGGCCGGAGGCCATCGAACTCACCTTACGGGTCGCCGCTCAGATGGAAATCATCCCCGTCAGTCGGAACAGTTGACCGATTTGTGAGATCTGTATATATCAGGTATATACTGAAATGTGGCGGAACGTCGAGATCCCTTGGATGCCTGCACGGGCTTCGAATGGGATGAAGCAAATGCGCACAAGAACTGGGAACGGCATCAGGTCACTCCGGAAGAGGCCGAAGATGTGTTTTTCAATGAACCGTTGGTAGTGCGCAGCGACGTTCGTCACTCAAGAGTCGAGAGAAGGTATTATGCACTCGGACAGACCAGTGCCGGGCGATACCTGTTTGTAGTTTTTACGATCCGGCGTTCGCTCGTGCGTGTGATCTCTGTTCGAGACATGAACCGAAAGGAAAGCCATGCTTATGCCCAACACGAAGAAGAAACAAGTGCCTGAGTTTCGATCCGAAGACAGCGAACGCAAGTTCTGGGCCGAGCACGATTCCACGGAGTTCCTCGACTGGAAATCTGCCGAGCGACGCAAGTTTCCAAACCTGAAACCCACTCTGCGGACGATTTCCCTGCGATTGCCGGTCTCCATGATCGAAGACCTCAAGGTCCTTGCGAACCGTCGGGATGTACCGTATCAATCGCTGCTCAAGGTGTTTCTTGCCGAGCGGCTGGAAAAAGAACGCCGCCGCGCGTAACGACACTCCGATACGGAGCCAGACTGTTCTAGTCTAGTAAGGATGGCTGCCCGTTCAACCGGCAAGGTTTCCGCCTCGCCTTCCAAGAAGTCCCATCCACCGGCGCGAGACCTGGACGACCCAAGCCTTTACGTGAACCGGGAACTCGGCTTGCTGAGTTTTCAGTGGCGTGTGCTGGAAGAAGCGCGGGACGCCACCAATCCGCTGCTGGAACGGATCAAATTCCTGGCGATTGTGGGTTCGAACCTCAACGAGTTCTTCATGGTCCGGGTGGCCAGCTTGAATGCGCAGTTGGATGCGGGCATCGCCGAATTCGGTCCGGACCGTATGAGCCCGAGCGCGCAACTGGTGGCGATTCGCCGCGAGGTGAAGCGCCTGGTGGAAGCCGCCCACCAGTGCCTGGAAAAGGAACTGAGGCCGGCGCTCAGCGAGGAAGGCATCCACGTGGTGCCGTACCACGAACTGAATTCGCGGCAATTGGAAGTGTGCAAACGCTACTTTGCGGAGATCATCTTCCCGGTGCTCACGCCGCTGGCGTTTGACCCGGGCCGGCCGTTTCCGCACATCTCGAATCTCAGTCTGAATCTGGCCGTCCTGATCCGCGATGCCGGCGGCGACGAGCGATTCGCGCGCGTGAAAGTGCCCGACTCGCTTCCGGCGCTGGTGCCGCTGACGCGCATGCAACGTCCGAACGGCAAGCGCACGCGCACGCGCCGCCAGGAATCGTACGTGTGGATCGAGGAAGTGATCGCGGCCAACCTGGATGCGCTGTTTCCGGGAATGCAAATCGTCGAAGCCCATCCGTTCCACGTGACGCGTGACGCCGATATCGCGATCAAGGAACTGGAAGCCGAAGATTTGTTGGAAACCATCGAGGAGGGCGTGCGGCAGCGCAAGTTCGGCAGCGTGGTGCGGCTGCAGGTGAACCAGGAGATGCCGAAACACATCCTGCAGATTCTGAAGACCAATCTCGAACTGGAGAGCGGTGAGGTTTACCGGGGTAAGGGATTGCTCGGTTTGAGCCGCCTGTTCGCATTGGCGCAAATCGACCGGTCCGATCTCAAGTACAAAGCCTTCCTGCCCACTTCGCCTCCGGAACTGAAGCCGGCGACGGATGAAGAGGACATGTTCACGCTGATCCGGCGGCGCGACATCCTGCTGCACCATCCGTTCCAATCGTTTCAGCCGGTGGTGGATTTTCTGCGCCAGGCGGCGCGCGATCCGAACGTGCTGGCGATCAAGGTGGTGCTCTACCGGGTGGGCCGCGATTCGCCGGTGGTGGAGGCGCTGCTGGAGGCCGTCGAGGAAGGCAAGCAGGTGGCGGTGCTGATGGAACTGAAGGCCCGCTTCGACGAAGAGAGTAATATCGAGTGGGCCAAGACGCTGGAAAAAGCAGGCTGCCACGTGGTCTACGGCCTGCTCGGTTTGAAGATTCACTGTAAGGCGGCGATGGTTCTGCGACGCGAGGGAGATTTCATCCGGCCTTATCTGCACCTCGCGACGGGTAATTACAACGTAGTGACCGCGCACCTCTACACGGATATCGGGATGTTTACCTGTCATCCGGAGATTGCCGCGGATACGATCGATCTTTTCAATTTTCTTACCGGTTACTCGGCCAAGCGGGACTACCAGAAGTTACTGGTGGCGCCGGTGAATCTGCGGGAGCGCCTGGAACTTCTGATTCATCGCGAGATCCAGCAGCATGCCAAAGACGGCAAGGGCCATTTGGTTTTCAAAATGAACGCGCTGGTGGATCCGAAGATGATCCGCTGCCTGTATCGCGCTTCGCAGGCCGGTATCCGCATCGATCTGTTGGTCCGCGGCATCTGCTGCCTGCGCCCGGGAGTTCCGGGGGTGAGCGAGACAGTGAAGGTGACGAGCATTGTGGGGCGCTTCCTGGAACACAGCCGCGTCTTCTATTTCCGCAACGGCGGGCAGGAACAAATCTATCTGGGAAGCGCGGACCTGATGCCGCGCAATCTGAACCGCCGCGTGGAACTGCTGTTCCCGGTGGAAGACGAAGAGTTGATGCGGCGCGTTCGCGACGAAATCCTGGCGGAATACCTGGTAGACAACGTGAAGGCGCGGCGTATGATGCCGGACGGCAGTTACAAGCGCGCGGCGCACGACGGAGCGGTACCGCTGAATAGCCAGGAGATCCTGATGGGGGCTGCACCGCGCGGGCGGAAAAAGGCGCGCCTGGTCTGGTAGCCGGGTAGTTCCGGTTCGCCCCGAGAGGTCCTTCGCCTCGCCGCCAAAACCAACTACTGAGCCCTGTGCGATCCGGCTATCATAAAGACTTAGCGAATCGACCCCGATATGTCCGATTCAGAGTACCGCGTCCGGGAGTTGGAGGAGCAACTGGCTCGCGAACTGGCGGCGCGCCAGTCACTGGAGCTTGCGCTGCGCGAGAGCGACGCCCGCTTCCGCTCCATTGCCAGAAACCTGACGGAAATGGTGCTGGCTTACGACATGAACCGTCGCCTGACGTTTGTCAATCCGGCAGTTCAGACGCTCACCGGCTACTCGCCCGCGGATATGGAGAAGCAGCAGTTCATCTGCTGGGTGCACGCCGACGACCGCGATCGCATGCTGGCCTACTGGGATCGCCTGTTCGAGGGACACTCCTTCCACGAGGAGGAGTATCGCCTGGTGACCCGGGACGGCCGGATGAAGTGGATGGCTGCATCGTGGGGCCCGATGCTGGACGAGAGCGGACGCCAGGTGGGGGTGCAGGGAAGGGAGCGGGACGTCACGCACCGGCGCATGGCGCAGGAAACCGTGCGTCTGCGCGAGGAGCACTATCGCACGTTGTTCGAGGACTCTCCGTTTCCGATGTGGGAGGAGGACTTTTCGAGCGTCAAGGAGCTTCTGGACGAGCTAAAGGCGGGCGGAGTGACCGATATTCGCGAGTACCTGGCGACTCATCGCGCCGACGCCGAAGAGTGCGTACGCCGGATCCGCGTGGTGGATGTAAATCGCGCGGCTCGTGAATTTTACGGCGGGACACGGGATCAACTGATCGGCGACCTGAACCGGATCTGCGACGATGCGGCGTACGAGGTGGTGTGCGAGGAGATGGGTGCACTGGCCGATTCGAACTCGACATACCGGACCGAATTCGATACCCAGACCCTCAGCGGCGAAACGCGCACCGTCACCATGATTGTTTCGATCGAGCCCTCGCCCGGCGACTGGTCGCGGGTGATTGTTTCCTTCTTCGATATCACCGACCATAAGCGGCTGGAGGAACAGGTGCTGCAGTCCCAGAAACTCGAGAGCCTGGGACGGCTGGCCGGAGGAATCGCCCATGACTTCAACAATCTGTTGATGATCATTGCGGGTTACAGCGAACTGCTGATGGGAGACCCGGGGCTCTCGCCCGGAGTGCGGTCGGGGTTGAACGAGATCCGCAACGCCGGTGACCGCGGCGCCGAATTGACCCGGCAGTTGCTCGCCTTCAGCCGTAAACAAGTGGGACAACCGCGCGCGATCAGCCTGAATTCGCTGATCCGCGAATCGCAGGGCATGCTGGAACGGGTGATCGGCGAAGATATCGAACTGGCGGTCCGGCTGGATCCGGAGGCGTGGACCATCCGAGCCGATCGCGGCCAACTGCACCAGGTGTTAATGAACCTGGTAGTGAATGCCAGGGAGGCCATGCCCGGCGGCGGCGTCCTGACCATCGAGACGTGCAATGTTCGGGAAGGCGCGGGCGACTTTCTGCGCCTGAGCGTGAGCGATACCGGAGTGGGGATGGATGACCGCACGCGCCAGCACGTCTTCGAACCATTTTTTACCACCAAGCGCCTGAGTAAGGGAACGGGACTCGGCCTCTCGACCGTATATGGCGTAGTCACGCAGGCAGGCGGCCATCTGGCGGTGTCGAGTGAACCGGGACACGGCTCGGTGTTCAACCTGTGTTTTCCACGCCTGCGTGCGCCGGCCAGTCCGGAGGGAGCGGCCGGCGAGCCGCGGATGGCAGTCCGGGCGGCGGGCGCTGTGCTGCTGGTGGAAGACCAGGCCGAGGTCCGGCGGCTGGCCGGAACCATCCTCCGTAACATGGGGTTCACCGTACTCGAAGCCGGCGATGCCGGCCAGGCAATCTCCGTGGCCGAGCAGTTCGAGGGCGAGATCCGCATGATGCTGACCGACGTGATCATGCCTGGCATGAACGGCAGGGAACTGGCGGATCGCGTGGCGGAACTGCGGCCGCGAACCAAGATTGTCTATATGTCGGGTTACACGGACCGTGTCATGGGGATCGACGGCGAACTGGACGACACGGTGGAGTACTTACAGAAGCCTTTTACCGCGGCACAGCTAAGTGCTACCGTGTACCGGGTACTCCACGTACCGGATTAAAGGCTGAATTTCAGCGATCTATGCGAGAATACTGTCTTGATGACTGAGTCAACCACTGAAACCCTATCCTCGGCCGGCGCCCAGGTTCTGGCCGATAAGATTCGCTCCCGTAGTGCCCGTGTGGGCATTGTGGGTTTAGGATACGTCGGGCTTCCCCTGGCAGTCGAATTCGCCAAGGCAGGCTTCACAGTCACCGGCATCGATGTCAGCGAAGATAAGGTACGGCGCGTCAATGCAGGAGATTCTTACATCGGGGACATTGCCAGCTCGACACTGGCGCCGTTAGTGGAGTCCGGCAAGTTGCGCGCTACCGCGGATTTCTCCGCTGTCCTCGAACTGGACACCATTAACATCTGCGTACCTACTCCGCTGCGCAAGACGAAGGATCCGGACATGAGCTTCATCGTGTCGTCCTGTTCGGAGATCGGGCGCTATTTTCATGCCGGGATGCTGGTGATTCTCGAATCCACCACGTACCCGGGTACTACGGATGAGCTGGTACTACCCATCCTGGCCAAGAGCGGTATGGAAGTCGGGCAGGATTTCTACCTGTGTTTCTCGCCGGAACGAGTCGACCCGGGCAATCCGAAATATCAGACCGCAAACATTCCCAAAGTGGTTGGGGGATGCACACCTGCCTGCACGGAAATGGGCCGCCTGTTTTATGCGCAGGCCCTGCAGCACGTGGTACCGGTCAGCTCCACCCAGGTTGCGGAGATGGTGAAACTGTTGGAGAACACCTTCCGCATGATCAATATCGGGCTGGTCAACGAGATCGCGCTGATGTGCGACCGGATTAGTATCAATGTCTGGGAAGTGATCGACGCGGCGGCTACGAAGCCCTTTGGATTCATGCCTTTTTACCCTGGTCCCGGGCTGGGCGGGCACTGCATTCCGATCGACCCGTTCTACCTCTCCTGGAAGACCAAACAGGCGGGCATCGAGGCGCGTTTCATCGAACTGGCAGGGTACATCAACGGTCAGATGCCGCACTTTGTGGCGGATAAGGTACAGAACGCGCTGAACGACGCCGGCAAGCCGGTGAAGGGTTCGAAGATCCACGTGATGGGCGTGGCTTACAAGCGCGATATCGACGACATGCGGGAATCTCCCGCGCTGGACATTATGATGCTGCTACAGCGTCGCGGGGGTAAGTTGTCGTACAGCGACCCGCACGTCGCACGGCTCCGTCTGGAAGGGATGGACCTCGAATCCCTGCCGGAATCCGCCGCCGCCGATGCCGATTGCGTGGTAATCGTCACGGATCATGCCGCCTTCGACTACCGCGGACTGTTGCAGCGCTCCACACTGATTGTGGACACACGCAATGCGCTCAAGGGTGTGAACTCGACTAAAATCGTTCGTTTGTAACGATTTGTGGATTTACACATTAGCTCCAAAGATACACCTGGCTTCCAGTTGACAATGGCCCGGAAAGTCCGCACTCTATAAGGGTAGGATTAGCGAGGTGGTTATGAAGCCGCTCTGCAATGCATTTCTGTCCGTGTCTACTCTCGCGCTGGGCCTCGCGCTAGGCGCGCTCTCCGCGCATGCGCAACCTGTGATATCAGCCAAGTCCGGCGTGATTTCCTACGTCATCGGCAATGTGATGGTGGGCGATCAGGCCGTCAAACAGTCGGAGACCAAGCTGACTGAAGTTAAGGAAGGTGCGGTTCTGCGCACCGAAGAGGGACGCGCGGAGGTATTGCTGACCTTGGGCGCGATCCTGCGCACCGGCGACAATTCCAGCTTCAAAATGCTGACCAACCGGCTGATCGACACGCGCGTGGAGCTGCTGAGCGGCACGCACATCCTCGAGGTGGCGGAGATCCAAAAGGACAACAACCTGACCCTGGTCGCCAAGGACGCAACGGTGGTAATCACCAAGCGTGGGATATACCGCTTCGATGTCGACCAATCTCACATCAAGGTATTCGAAGGCGTGTTGGGTGTGACTATTAATGGTCAGAGCACGCTGGTGGGATCGGGCAAGATGCTGGATACCGCTACAGCGAGTGTCGAAAAGTTCGACAAGGAAACCACGGATGCGATGGACCACTGGGCCAAAAAGCGTGCTGAACTGATCGCCATGGCGAATGCTTCTTCCGCTAAACAGGTTCACGATTACGGCTGTTCTCCCAATACTAATTTTGCTGCAATTAATGGCGTGGGCGCGAACAGTCCGTGCAGCAACCCTTGCAATAGCTGGCGCTATAACACCTGGTATGGCCTGGTCACCTACATTCCTTGCGGGGCAAATATCTACAGCCCGTATGGCTATCGCTACTGGAGCCCGTACAACGTGATGCGCGCTTATTATGTGCCGCCACCACCGGTATACAACATGGGCGGCGGCGGGTTCGGCGGCGGCGGGGGCGTCTATACGGGGATGTCGCAGACCTCGAGCGGATACTCGGGCGCGATGTCGGCTCCGAGCAGCAGTGTTTCCTCTTCGACGGCGGCGGTATCGTCGGGTACGAGCACGGCGGCGTCCGCAGGTAGCGCTTCGAGCGGCCACGGCGCGTCCGGGGGCGGCGGGGGACACAAGTAATTCAGGCTTCCTTTCTTACGCAAATTACGGCCTGTTCCCGAGAGGGGACAGGCCGTAAGTGTTTTTAGGGGGTGGATTACAACGGGGCGCGTGACCGGGCGAGCAAAGCTCGCCGGGCAGCAACCGATTGCCAATCGGTCCGCAGGTTGCCAACCTGCCCCACATGAGCTTTGGTTAGACCGCGTTGCGTAGGGGACGATAGCGGCGCGACGCGCGGACGCCGATTAGTTCGGCCACTTCTCCGAGGAGATTCGGCAGGTTTTCGGTGTAGATCGAGAGGTTGTAACGGCCCGGCGCGGGACGGCCTTTACGGGAAGGTTCGTAGGATGTGACTTGAGCGGTTGCAGGGTGATAATCTTTGACGCGGGCGTAGGCCAGGACATTGCGCGGCACCCTGGTATCGCTGAGAACCAGCGCATAGCGGCCCTCGTCCAATTTAGAGAGTGCTTCGGCGGGAGAAGCTGCCACATCTACGGAATACCCGCCGGCCTGCAGAATCGTCTGCAATGCCAATCGAGGTGCAAGATCACCATGCACCAGTAGTACGCGGGCCAAGTCCAGTGCCCGTCCGGAACTGCTGGTTTTCGGGAACAAGCTAGCTACCTTACGCATTCTTCTACCTATACTCTAACCGAGAACCGACAAATTTGACCCTTTTTTTTCAGTACATTGGTGGGATTTTGAATCGATCCGTCCCGAGCCCAGCCGGATGGGTGAGCAAGAAGACCCAGATTGTATTTATCTCCACGTCAAGATAAGCGATGCTAGACTCGGTAGAAGGATCACAGATGGACGCCACGGGCATACACCTCTGGCTGGTGTTGTGGAAGGCCTATGAGGCCGTTCGCTGCCATGCCGTACGGCACATACGGTCGCTGGGACTTGGCTTCTCGGACTTCGCCGTGCTTGAGGTGCTATTCCACAAAGGGCCGACTCCGGTGAATGCAATTGGGGACCGCGTGCATTTGACCAGCGGATCGATTACCGCTGCGATCGACCGTCTGGAGCAGAAGTCACTGGTGGAACGGTGTGCCGACGCTTCGGACCGCCGGTCGCGTGTGGTTCATCTGACGGAAGGCGGCCGGGCCCTGATCGAAGGCGCCCTGCGGGATCATGCGGCGGCGATGGAGGCGGCTACCCAGGGACTGACTCCGGCGGAGCGGGGGGCTGCGGTAGCGTTATTAAGGAAGTTGGGTCTCAGCGCGCAGGCTAAAGTACTCCCGGATTAGCGCCGATTGTTTGTTATGCTGGGCACACCACCCATGACAAGTCGTCGCGTCGACGGGAAGGCGCCGCCCTCTTCCAAGCTGGCACCCTCCCTCCTGCTCGCCTTGTTCGCCGTCCTTACGGCAGCGATCGGCGGTGTGACCTGGCGGTTTTACATCACTCAAAAAGAGGCCTTCGAGCGCGGAATTCAGGCGCAGTTGCTGACCATCGCCGATACCAAAGTCAGACAGATCGCGGAGCTGCGGAAAGAACGCCTGGGCGAGGCCCGCTCGATCATGGCAAACACCTTCACGCTGGCCGCCTTGCAACGGGTGATCGAGGGACGGGCGAATCCACCGGAACGCCTGGCCGTGGTGGAATACCTGCGGTCCATCTGCTCGAATTTGCGGTTTGCGGGAGCGGTCCTGGTGGATACGGAAGGGCGGCAGGTTCTTTGGGAAGGCCGCAAATTCGGCGATGCCGGCCACCTCAAAGGCCTGATGCAGGGAGTGATACGGGCAGGTGACATTGTGGAGCGCGATTTTGATTCGGCTGAATCGCCGGGCGCCTCCCACCTGGGGCTGAATCTGCCGCTTCGCACACACCCCGGTGATCCCGTTTTTGGCGGCCTGCTGCTCTCCATCGATCCACAGGATTATCTGGATACGGTCCAGACATGGCCCGTACCTTCGCGCAGCGCGGAGGTACTACTGGTGCGGCGCGACGAGCAGTCCGTACTCTTCCTTTCGCCGGTCCGGCAGTTACGCGAGAGCGGGCGGCGGCTGCGAATGGCGCTGAACCGGAGCGATGTGGCCGAAGTGATGGCGGTGCAGGGCCGGCAGGGCAATGTGGAGGCGGCCGACTACCGCGGCGTGCCGGTTTTTGCGGCCCTTCGCCCGGTGCCGAATAGCGGATGGTTCCTGATTGCCAAGATCGATTCCGAGGAGGTGGGCGAACCGTTCCGGCGCCGTTCCATCCTGTTGGGCGTTACGGCGGTCTCGCTGATTCTGACGGCGGGCGCAGTGGTGCTGATTCTCTGGCGCCGCGAGCAGCTCAACCAGCTTCGCGAGCGCAACCGATCGGAAATCGCGCACCGCGTCCTGCTGGACCAGTACAACTACCTCAGCCGCTTCGCCAACGATGTGGTGCTGTTGCTGGACGAAGAAGGCCGTATCCTGACGGCCAATGACCGTGCCGCCGATGTATACGGGTACAGTCTCGAGGAACTGCGCGGCATGAACGTTCAGCAACTACGCGCGACGGAGAGCCGGTCCCGCTTTACTGCCGACTGGAAGCTGGCCAAAGAACGTGGATCGATGATGTTTGAGAGCGTGCACCAACGGCGCGACGGCAGCGAACTAACGGTGGAAGTGAGCACGCGAACCATCGTGGTGGACGGGAAGGACCTGCAGCAGAGCATCATACGCGATATCAGCGACCGCAAGCGCGCGGAGCTGGAGCTTTCGGAGAGCGAGTCACGCTTCCGCCAACTGGTGGAGAGTTCGCCCTACGGCATCCTGGTGCTGGACCAGGCGCTCATCTTGTACGCCAATCCGGAGGCGGTGCGCATGTTCGGCGCGGTCTCCGCGGGCGACCTGGTGGGGCATTCCCTGCTGGAGCGGGCCCGCCCTGAAGAACATGAGAGCATGATGCGCCGGGCGCGTGAGGTGGCGGCGGGTGTGTATTCGCCCGTGGCGGAGCGGCGCTACCTGCGGTTGAACGGCGAAGAGTTCTGGGTGTCGGTCTCGGCTGCGGAAATCGACTACAATCAGCGGCCGGCCGCCCTCTTGTTTTACCGCGACATCACCGCCGCCAGGCGGGCCAGCGAAGAACATGCCCGGCTGGAGGAACAACTGCGGCAGGCACAGAAGATGGAAAGCGTCGGGCGCCTGGCCGGCGGGGTGGCTCACGATTTCAATAATTACCTCACAGTGATCAACGGGTATTGCGAGATGCTGCTGGCGGGCTCCGAAGCGGGGCCGGGAATTCGCGACAGTCTGCAAGAGATTCGCGCTGCCGGAGAACGGGCGGCCTCGATCACGCAGCAGTTGCTGGCTTTCAGCCGCAAGCAGATCGCCACGCCTCGAGTGCTTAGCCTGAACCAGGTGGTCACCGATTCCGGCCAGTTATTGGGGCGGCTCATCGGCGAGGACGTCGAGATTATCACGCGGCTGCACCCGCAGCCGGGCAACGTGAAGGCAGACCCGCTGCAACTGGGACAGGTGCTGATGAACCTGGTAATCAACGCGCGCGATGCCATGCCGGGCGGCGGACAGATCGTGATCGAAACCGGGAAGCGAGAGATCAACGGAGCATCGGCCGCGCCTTCCGCGGCTGAGCCCGGCGGCTATGGCGTCCTTTCGGTTGCCGATACGGGTGTGGGTATGAGCCCGGAGATTCAGGAACGAATCTTCGAGCCGTTTTTTACCACAAAAGGGGTAGGCACGGGCACGGGACTCGGATTGAGCACGGCGTATGGCATCGTGCGCCAGGCCGGCGGTTGGATCGAGGTACAGAGCTCGCGCGGTACCGGTTCGCAATTCGAAGTCTGGCTGCCGTTGACCGATGCCGAACTGGTGGATGCCGCCAGACCGCAGGTGGCGGCTCATGCCGCGCGCGGCCAGGAGACGCTGCTCATCGTCGAAGACCAGCCCGACGTGCGCCGTATGTCTCTTTCGATTCTGAAAGCAAGCGGCTACCGCCTGTTGGAGGCAGGGAATGCGGAACAGGCTCTGGCACTGAGCGCAAGCTATAGCGGCAAGATCGATTTGCTGGTTACCGATGTGATTATGCCGGGCCTGAATGGGCGGCAACTGGCGGATCGCCTGGTGGCGGAGCGGCCCGGCCTGAAGGTGCTCTACACTTCGGGCTATACCGCCGACGTGATCGCGCTGCATGGATCCCTGGAACCCGGGATGGAATATCTGCCCAAGCCCTTTGGGGCGGCGCAGCTTTCCGCCAAAGTACGTGAGGTGTTGGCCTCGGGGAGAACCCAAAGCAGGGTTCTGCTGATCGACGACGATGTCGCGGTACGCGGGTTTCTGCGCCAGATTCTGACCGATGCGGGTTATCTCGTGGTGGAGGCCGGAGACGGCAGGAGCGGCATGAGCAAGCTCGAGCAGATGACCGTGGACCTGGTGATCACGGATCTGGTGATGCCCGAGCAGGAAGGCCTCGAGACCCTGCAACGCCTGCACGCGGAACGTCCCGAACTCCCGGTAATTGCCATCTCCGGCGCCTTTGGCGGGTCGTTCCTGAAGACGGCACTACGCTTCGGCGCGATGGCGAGCCTGCCCAAACCAATCGATCCCGAGACGTTGCTCCGTGCAGTGAGCGATGCTCTGGGCCACCGTTGAAAACCTCTTCAGCGGGAAGTTTTGCGTAGCGGCCCGCAAGGCCTCATGATAGAGATATGGCTCAATTGCGGGAACACTGGGAAGGCGTGTCCCTGCCCGGGGATTATCTACTGGAACGATGGATGGGCGGCGACGAGGATGCCGCTTTTTTTGAGAGCGCCCCCGGGCCCGATGGGCGCCGCTCCGTTATTAAGCTGGTCCGCGAGTACTCCGTGGGCTCCGCCGCCCGGCTCGCCATGTGGCAGCGTACGCGGCAACTGCGGCATCCCAATTTGCTCGAACTGCTGGATTGCGGGCGGGCCGAACTGGGTGGCGAAATTGCTCTCTATGCGGTGTTTGAAGCCGCCGACGATACACTGGACTCCGCCCTGAAACACTCGCCTCTCTCCGAAGCGGAAGCGCGCGAGGTGCTGACCGCTGTACTGGATGCGCTGGAATATCTGCAGGGGCAGGGACTACGGGCCGGCGCGCTCGATCCGGAACACGTGGTTGCAGTAGGCGACCGGATTAAGCTATCGACCGATGATCTGCGCGAGGCTACGGGAGATACAGCAGACACCGATGCGCTGCGCGCATTCTGGTACAAGATTTCGCCGTGCACGCTGGCGCGGAGCGCCGATATTCTGGCACAGGCGCTAGGCAGCGGTCCACTGGCGGAAGCGCCGCAGCCTCCGTCCGGTGCGGCAGTGGCGGCAGCGCCGGCAGCCGTGCTCCACGCCGCTCAGACGGAGGGCGGGGAACCCGCGCCGCCGGCGTTCGGCATGACACCTACGCCGCCTCATCGAATTCCGAAATGGATTCCGGTGGGCGCCGTCGCGGTGGTTCTGCTGATCCTTGGTCTGAATTTCCGCCGCGGTCCGGAGGCGCCGCCGCAGCGGCCCGCCGCGCCTGTTGCGGCAGTTCCTGTTACGCAGGCGAGTCAGGAAGAGCAGGCGAAGCCATCGCCGCTTAAGCCCGTCTCGAAGCCGGGCCGCGCGGAGCTCAGGCAGGCCCCGGCCGGCAAGGGAATGTGGCGTGTGATCGCCTTTACCTACCGGAATCGGGCCGGCGCAACGAAGAAGGCGAGCCAGGTAAACAAGCGGCACCCCGAATTCGACGCGAGGGTCTTTTCGCCGAAGGAGAAGAAGGGCTACTTCCTGGTGGCTCTGGGCGGCCGGATGAGCCGCGAGGACGCCGTGCGCCTGCAAAAGAAGGCGCGGACCGAGGGAGTGGCGCGCGACGTGTACGTGCAGAACTACCTGGACTGAGTCTGCGGCGCCGCGGCCTCAAGGAAGCTGCGCAGATCGCTTTCGGCGATGTCGGGCAGTCCGGGCGCGACGTTGTAGAGTTTGCCGTCTCGCATCCACCGCTCGAAGCGGTCGACTTCGCTGAACAGATGGTCGAAGGAATCGACCACGAAGAGGATTGGCTGGTAGTGGTCGATCTCCGCGACCTGGTTGATGACCCACTCCAGTTGGAGCGGATAACGCTGCACCTCCGGAGAATCGATCGCATGCTCGATTTCTCCGTAAGAACTCAGCAGCCCGCTGCCGTATGCGCGGATTCCATCGGGCGCGCGCATCAGGCCGAATTCCACGGTAAACCAGAAGAATCGCGACATGGCGCGCATGATGCTGGTGAGGCGGCGCGCGCGCTCCTGACTGTCACGGATATCCGCCGTGATTTCCGCCGCCGTCACCGCGCACTCGCCGAAACGCACCAGCGTATCGGCAAATTGCCGGTCGGTATGCATGGGGACATGGCCGGCGACATCGTGGAAGATGTCGGGTTCCGGCAGGTAGTCCAGATGGTCGGCGGGACGGATGGTGATAGTAGTGGGGAACTCACGCCGGCGCAGGCAATCGAAGAAGAGGAAGCCGGGGACGTAGCCGCTGACCGGTTTGGTTTGAAATCCCGTGAGTGGCTTCAGGCGCCGATTGATCTCGCTGAGGTGCGGGATGCGGTCGTGGGGGAGCTGGAGGATGGCTACGCCCTCCAGAAAGTGAGGATTGGCATAGTGCTCCCACTTGGGCTGTATGCGGGCGAAGAGTTGCCGCCAGGCTTGATGATTCTGTTCCGAATAGCACTCGTAAGCCTGTGAGATATAGAGCTCTCCACGCGAGCGAGCCTCTTCCACAAACGGCGCGTGGCCGGTGGTCAAACCAGTTGCTGCGAGGGTTCCAGACACAATGCCCTCCTACTGGTTTCACCTTAGCAGAAGATCGTCCAGATAACAACCTCTTGCAGGTGGTGCTCTGTTAGAGGCTATGGCAGAGATGGCAACCGGCGTCAGCCGCCGCAGGCATGGAATGCGCGGGTGGCTCGGCGCTGAAGTGGGCAAGCAGAACGGTAGCCCTGGCGGAGTTCACAGGTGCAGGTGACGCCGCCCCGCCGTCACAACGCAGGGGCCGGGCGGCAGCCAGTTGTACTTCATCGAGCGGCTGCAGGGCGACATTGGCGCGCGCTTCGAGGCGCAGATCGAGTGCTGAGGTGCGGCCGGCCGCGTATCCGGCTCCGATAATCATGACGATGGCGGCAGCGATGGCGAGGGCGACACGGGGAAATTCCCGCCGCCTGGCCCGCTCAAACCCCAGGCGAACGCCGAGCGATTCCGGGGCGGCCACGGGGGCCAAGCCGCGCGCCAATTCCTGTTCCAGCCAGTCAGACATGCGAGTCTCCTTTCAGATGCGCCAACCGCCTGCCCAGCGCCTTGTGGGCGCGGTTGAGGCGCGACGCCACCGTGCCTATCGAACAGCCCAGCACCTCGGCAATCTCTTCGTACGCCAGACCCTCGGTATAGCGCAACACGACGACGATGCGCTGGTCCGCGGGCAGCTTTTCGACCGCGCCCTGGACCCGGCCGCGCATCTCGGAATGCAATAGGCCGTGCAACGTATCACCCGGGGCGCGCAGTACGGACATCAGTTCGCCGGCCATGGGAATCAGACGCCACGAGCGGCGTTTGTGATCGAGGCAGCTATTGACTACCAGGCGGTATACCCAGGTGCCGAAGGACGAATCGCCGCGGAACTCGGCCATACAGGAGAAAAGCTTGAGAAAGGTATCCTGGGCGATATCCATGGCGAGGGCTTCGTCGCCGCTGAATCGCAGGGCGATCGAGTAGATTCGGTCCTGGTAGGTTTCAAACAGGGCGCGAAAGGCGTCCCGCTCACCGCGGCGGCACCCCTCAATCAGCTCGCGCTCCGACCCCTCCAGCACCATCCAGGCCATGAGACGATCATAACCCGGAATTTCTTCCAGGAATGTACGGTGTCACGGCCAGAATCGGTAGCTATCGGGCGAAGGTCAGGCGGAAGCCGGTGGAGAGCAGAAGGTCATTTCGCTGGCGGCCCTGGACCGGATTGCTTAAGAAACGATCGCTCGCGGTGACGTGCCAGCCCAGCCATCGCTTGATCATGGTGGCGCTCCCCAGGTCGAAATTCATACGGTAGGCGCCGGTGTCGGTCAGGTTCGTGAAGACGCGCATCGCCTGGTTGAGCGAGGTCTGCTTGAACACCTTGTATAGCAGGTTGTCGCCGAAATTGGCTTCGGCGGAGTTGCGGTGCAAGCCGTCCATGAAGTTCTCACGCTGATAATCGACGCCGGCGTCGAAATCCAACTGGAGATTCTCGGATTTCACGGCCTTGACGCCCGCGCCCCCGCCCGCAACGAAACGGATGTCCAGGTTCTGAAAGCGGTCGTGTTCGTAATCGTTGAAGCCAGTGACGAACATACGGGGGGAGACGCTGCGGTTATATTTCCAACCGCCGCGTATGGCGCTGGCGATGGTGCTGTTCACGTTCTCGACGCGTGCCGTGCTATGAATCTGATTGAAATAAAGGGTAAGCAAGCCCTGGCGCGTGCGGCGGTTGGCGTTGAAGGCGGTAGTCAGAGAGTCGCTGCGGGCATTGCCGTTCGCCAGGGCGAGACCGAGATCGAAATTGCCGCTCCACAGTTCGAGGATGCGTGGATGCTCAAGGCGTTCGAAGCTGTGCTGCTCCGCGGCATCGCGCACGGTGGCGACGGCGGCAAGAGGCGCCGTTTTGGTCTCGGCGCCGGTGACAATCTGCAACTGGTCGCCGGTGGTGGAGAGCTTGCCTTTGACGGTTTGGCCCGCAGGCAGCACGACGTTGAGTTCGGCCTCACTGCGGAGGCTTTTGACGGCGGACCACGGCATGGTCACGACGCCCAGGAATTCACTCTTGATGGTGAGGGTAGCTCCGTCCTTCTTGACGATTGCGCCGGTGATCGTGTCACCGTTGGTGAGCACCACCTGGTCGGCGGCCAGGACGGGGAAGGTGAGCAGGAAAGGAATGAGTGAACGGACAAGTCGATTGATCATGGCTAGGAGATCCTTGGCCTTAGCGGCCTTCGTCGGAATCCAGATGGCATTTCTTGTATTTCTTACCGCTACCACACCAGCATGGCTCATTGCGGCCCAATTTTGGTTCGGCGCGCTGGTACGGCTCGTCTTCATCCACCACGTCGAAACCATCGAGACAAACCTCGTAAATGGATGGCTCCTCCGCTTCAGGGATCTCCTTGCGGGCTTCCTCGATCTCCCCACGGAGGCTCTTCAGTTCCTTGCGAGCCTCCCGGGAGAGCATTTCGCCGTACCGCTTTTCGATGGTCGCGGCCGGTTCGCCGGCGGCGCCGTGCATGACGTGGGCGCTGGTGAGCATGCTGACAATCACCAGATCGCGTTCGTCCTTGTCGAACTCGGCCAGGTTGTCGGCCAGGGCGAGGAGGACCTCGGAGCGTCCGGGGGCGTCCGGCATCAGGCAGAGTTGTTGCGCCAGAGCGGCGAGATCGAGCGCCTCGGCGCCGACGGAGAGGTGGCGAATGATTTCGAGAGTCTCGGCCGGACGCCTGCGGGCGATTCGCAGAAAGGCCCAGCGCGCCGCCCCGCCGATAGTGTCATCCTCCAACGGAACGAACCGGACGAGGGCGGGCAAATAGGCGGGTTCACCGATCTCACCCAGCAGGGCGAGCGCGCGCACCACCAAACCATCGTCGGTTTCGTGCAGCAGATCTTCGCCGTAGGCGTTGAGTGCGCCGAGCAGGAGGGGAGCGCAATCCGCGCCGCGCGCCAGGACCCGGTCGATCAGGGACGCGTCGATGGGATCCAGTCCGGCAGTGAAGAGCTCGTGGAGCAAGCGGTGCGGTTCCAGTTCGCGCGAGACCGCCTCCGGTTCATCGGTGGCGGAGGAGACTTCGGCCAGGTCGCCAGGTTCCGCTTCGGCCATGGCCTCGGGATCGAAGTGGAGCTTTTCTTTGCCTAACGCCGCATAAGCGGCGGCCAGGGGCGGGTCGGACAGGACGCGGCCGAGCAGGAGGTAGCACTCGTGAGAGGTGGGATTTGCCTCAATGGCGCGACGGGCCAGTTGCGCGGCCTGATCGCGATCGCCCGATTTCTCGGCGAAGAGCGCGAGATAGCGAGTTGCGGCGGGATCGCGGGGGTCCACCGCCAGTGCCTGCTGGAAGGCTTCGGCATCGCTGAGGACGCCGGATTCCATCTTGGCGACTAGCTCGCGGCGAAATTCGTAGACGGACTCGGGAGGGAAAATCATCGATTGCGAAGGTGTAGGGCTAGTGGGCAGTATACTGTTGTTGCGGCGGATTCAACGTGATCTCGAGGGTCTTTTCTTCCTCGTTGATATCGTAGGTCTGGCCATAGGTCTGGTAGCCTTTGGCGATCACCTGGACGAGAATCTTGCCCTGCGGGATGGACGGGATGCGGGCCTCGCCTTCCTGGTTGCTGCGCAGTTCGAACGTGGTCCGGATCGCTTTACCCAGCTTGACAACGGAGTGACCCTGTACGAAACGGACCACGACACTGGCATGGTCGACCGGCTTACCGGCTTGATTCTTCAGGACGATATTAATTTTGGTCATGGGTGCTGCCAGCGCGCTGGCGGCGAGGCCGGCGAGCAGCACAGCAGACACAACAAGGGTGGGAAGGAAATGATCCCGATTCAGCATATATCGATTATAAACGCCCGCCGGTGCCGCGGTGGTAGAATGGGGCTGTAGTACCTGCCAGACGCAACCATGTGGGGGCGCAACGGATTCGACGGGATTGAATCGTGGTGGGGAGGCGTGCCGGGTTCCGAGCTCCCGTAAAACGATCGGAAACAATAACTGCCAACACGCAGTTTGCATACGCTGCTTAATTAATTAAGTAGCCGCTCCAGCCACTGAGCCCGCGCGGTGGTGAGTGAGCGTCATTTTGCGGGATAGGCCAAGAGCTTCGGTCCGGAGCTGGAGGCTGAGACACAATCGGGCTAGGTCTCCACCACCCTTGCCGGTTCAGAGGTGGAGGTCAAAAATCATGATCCGGATACGCACGTAGTTCTCTTCACGACGGGCTTTTTCGGACGGGGGTTCAACTCCCCCCGCCTCCACCAGATTTCGCCCAGGTAATATTTGCTTGACGGCACACTGGCGCGCATGCGAACGCGCCATACCCCATTGACCGTCGCGTACGCCTCTTCCCCCATCGCCCCGATTCCCGTGTGATACGATCACGCTGACTCCTACTGGCGGTGCATATGTTTGCTCAGCAGCCTCCAAAGAGCGCCCGAAGGGAACCCTTACGATCCACCATCGAGGTGCCTTCACAACGCGAACCGTCCATTCAGCCCGTTCGGGAAGCGGCGCCGGGAGCCTCCTGGGATTTCAGTAAGATCGCAACCTTCTCAACGGATCGCGTGGGTCGACCCCCGGCAAGCTATTGGTCGTCGCTACCTGGCCTGGCTCACCCGAGGTCTGTTGGGGATGACGTGAGGCGCCCGACGGAGCACGAGGCCGATCGCGTCCGAGGACGCGCTCCCTTGACGCCACCCGGGGTCGGTGCCGGCTTCCACCCGACAACGATCGAGAGGCCACGCCCGGCCGAGATCAGCAGGCAAATCAACCGGCCGCATTCCGTTACCACCAGCCCGAGCCGGTTGGAGCGTGGGGCTTCCGTACACGATCTCAGCGACGCTGCTGTACATCAAGATGCGGCAAACCTTTCGAAAGCAACTGCAACCCCGAATACCGCGGAATTCTCACCTCGACTGCCGGTGATCCAGCGTGGCGCTGCCAATCACACGGCGGCAGCCGCTTCCGACGCCTCCGAATCCCGCACCGCAGCCTCTCCATCCATAGATGCCGCAGTGCCGGGCCTGATTGTCGAAGACGACGCCGCGCAGGTTGGTTTGGGACAGATGAAGAAGAGCAGCTTCCTGTCGCAACTGCGTATTGAGGTTCGTGGTGCTGCCGACGCAATCCTCGCGGCATCCGGCCGTTCGACCAAGGGCTGCCCCTATTTAAAGTTCTGGCTGGACTACTACAGCCGCCGGGATGGCCGGCATATCGAGCAGGCCATACGGCGATATGCTCCGGGGGCTGCGCGGGTGGGGACGGCGCGCGATTATATAGGTTTTGTTGTAGACCGTGTGATCCGGGCCGTCACCCTGTGGACGGCCGCCGGCGAAGCTACCGGGGAATCTGCCACGCTTCCGGCGGCAATGCCTCTCGCTGCGTCGATAGGCGCCGCCGCTCCCCCCGAAACGGGCGGACCGCAGCATGGCGAACGCAAGGGCGGCGCCACGACGGGCGCGTTGCAGGCGATTCAATCCCAACTCGGTACCGGCACGGCCCTGGACGCCGGCGTACGATCGCGCATGGAGTCTGCCTTCGGGTATGACTTCTCCCGGGTTCGAATCCACGCGAATGAGCGGATGGCCGGCAATCTGAATTCCCGGGCCTTTGCAATCGGCAACGATATCGCCTTTGGGGTTGGCGAGTATGCGCCGGGGACCTTGTCGGCGATGCGCTAATTGCCCACGAGCTGGCCCACGTTGTGCAGCAAGGCGAGGGCATTCGGAGCGGGGAGAAACAGGAGGGCGAATCAGGAGGAGCTGCTTTAGAGAAAGACGCCAACGTTTCGGCAATTCGAGTGATGGCGTCGGCATTGGGAGGCATGAAGGACACGCTGAAAGCTTTCGGTGAGAAAGCAATGCCGGCCATGCGATCGGGCTTGCGGCTTCAGAGCTGCGCAGCCGCGGCTGCCCCGGCCGTTCCATTGGTCGGCGGAGCCGTTTCTACCGGGATTACGGAGTTTTTGGCTGCCGCGGGTCTTGTCACTTTGACCACGATCGAGAGTGATACTCCCGGGACCCAGTCCGAAATGGCGCAACATGGTAAGGGCAACGTTGCGGATACAGGCGTTGTGAGTGAAGCCCAGGCACTAATCGCGGCCGGAGCTGCGGCAGAAATATGCGCCGCCCTGGAAATCCTGATGGCAGCTGCCAGAAGGGCTGGCGACACAGCCAAAATGCAAAAAATCAAGGCAACTCAGAAGGCCTTTAATTGCCGTAGGCATCGCGACTAACAAAGGGAGATCTCTTGCATAATCGAGAACTCGACATCTTGCTCTGTTCACACGATCCCGTGCTGCTATCGCAAACGATCATGGATCTGTGTGAGGCGAAAGTCCGTGCCGCCATTCCACCTCTTGTAAAGTTGCTGGCTGCGCCAGATGCGGCGGTCCGGGCGAATGCGGCCTATGCGTTGGGCCAATTGGGGTCTCAAGATCTTCAGATCGTTGCTCCGGTATTGGTTCGCCTGTTGGCTGATCCGGATTCACTGGTCAGGTCCGAAGCGGTGGATGCTTTAGGCTTCCTGCGGTATGCTCCTGCGATTGATCGTTTGCTCAAAGTGCTCGAGGATGACGAGGACCCTCTGGTTCGCGCTTCTGCAGCCGAAGTATTGGGGGTTTTTGGAGAGGAGCGGGCGTTGACCCCGATGCTTCAGGCTTTGCATGACCCTGACGATTCGGTTCGTGCCTTTGCGGCCGCATCAATCGGCCTGCTCGGTACGCCGGACTTGTTGCCATTACTCCAGGCCCAATTGGAATCGGAGGAGACTCCAAGAGTAAAGGCAGAACTTCTGAGTACAGGATATCGACTGGGCAAAGAGGAAGACCTTCAGCAGCTTCTCGATTTATTAACGAATGCCGATGAAAATCTGGCGACAGTAATTCTGAACATTCTCGAAGACTTGGCAAGCCGCAAAACACCATCGACAGTTTCGTCAGGCAGGGCGCGAATCAACGAAGAATTACTTGCTCTCGGCCAACGTCTGCCGATGCTGCGATCGCGTGCGCAGCAAATCATTGAGAGCTTTACACAATAGCATCGGGCAAAGACAAGTTCGCAGGCCGCTGACCTTCCTTTGGAACCCCGGCCGCATCGAACCGCAACGGATTTCGTGCTTCGTACCGTGGAGCCTGCCCTTCGCCCCGCCCGCTCGGTAATGCTGAACATCGCGGTAGTCGGAGACGACATCTCGGATGCAAGCACCGGATCGCCAAAAAACTCCCCAAAAGTTTCGGGAGCTTTTTCCCCAGAGAAACTGGAGTAGCCACATTTTCGCGACCGCGCCATTCCGAGGGCGGCTTGGGGCCAGTGGCCCACCATGGACCGCGCGCGCTACGCTCTGAGTGGAGGGCGCACATGACGAACAAGATCCTTGTGGTGGCCGTCGCGCTGATCGCCGTGTTCCTGGTCGGCTTTATCCCGTCGTACGTTAAGGCAAACCGGTTGGAGAACGAGTTGCGCCAATCCCGCCAGGACGGAGCGGGAGCTGAGCTTAGAGAACTGGTCGCCCTCGCGTATATTCAGGCCAACCAAAAGAACTACGGCCTGGCCGCCGACACCAGCCGCCAGTTCTTTCAACGTGCCCAGGAAATGGCGAGCCAGACCCAGGACGCGGGCCGCCGTAAGGCTCTGGAGGATCTGCTCGCATCGCGGGACCAAGTCACGGCCCAGTTGGCGAAGGGCGACGCGGCGGTGATGGGTGACCTCCTCGAACTCTTCAACAAGACGCGGCAGGCCACACGCGGCGCGGGCGTGTCATAGGGTCTACTCGCCCCCCCCACCTTGGCAAGAATTGATCGAGGAGACCTGGTCGGCGAATCAGCCCTGCTAGCCTCCTGTAGACGGTGGCGAGCCCACAGGCACTCGCCCTCCGGGTGGCCGGGGTGCGCGTGTAATGTCGGCCCCCTCGACAACCGCGGGTTGGAGTGATAGATATTTCAGAAGAGGTAGCCCGGATGAAGAAGATTGTTGTTGCACTTCTTTGTATTGCCTTCGCTAACGTTCCGTTGCTGGGGCAAACGTTGAGCCCAAGACCCAAGACCGATCCTCTGGTGAATTGGTTCGAACCGTTGTCAATGAGGTTTCCAGCTACACTGGTTGCCCCGATCAAAGATCCTGGTGTGGCGAAATTGAAGCGATCCAATTGCGTCTACCCGTCCCTCGTCACCAACTCCCTTTTTATCAGGCCATGCCAGACAAGCCCTCGCAAGCTGCGCCTTTTCCCGCCGTTTGTTAGAATCGCGCCCACGCCCAGGCCCGCAACATCGCCCGGCGTCTTCCGCTAACTGAAGTCGAGCGGGGGCTGGGTTCAAACTTGATTGATGCGATGCGGCACAACGGTCGGGCCGGATTCCGAATTGCCATGGGGCCAACCGCCTCAAGCTACGTCGCGCTGCTGGCCGCCGCGGCCGCTTCGTCATCGCGCCGCTTCTTGTCGCACATAACGATAGCCTGCTGGCTACCGGGCGCCGCGATGGTCATGAACCCCCATCCCAGGCCCTTCAATAGGTTCCGCCAGCGGATGTTGCCGGTCGATGGATTATTTCGCCCGCGTCACGTCCACTTTGGCCTTGGCGGTTTGACCCTCGCCAGATAAGTTCGCATCGCCTGTCATTCGGTCAGCGGCCACCACGAGATCGAACTTGATCAAACGCCCGTGGTGTTCGGCTTCCATCGTGATCTTGTTGCCCTCGATCTTGCCCTTCTGGATCGCGGCCTGCTCCTCTTCGTTCGGCCCGACGGTGCCGGTGATCTCGGTGCCGCTCTGTTTGAGCTTCAACACGGCCGTCGATTCGTTGGTCTCTCCATCCGGGTTAGTCAGATTGAAGTTGCCTGTCCATTTTCCGGTTACGTCAATATCGGCTGCCACCGCTAGCGCCGCAGCGATCAGAAAGCAAAAGAGTGTTCGCATGGGGTCCCCCTCGGGAGACATAGACGAGAAAAGAACTCAATTGTTCCAAACCTTTATGTGCAAAGCACCAAAATCGTTCCACTCCTCCTGCTGCCCCCATTTCGAGACGCGGAAACCGCCCATGTCGGTTTTCGACACTCTACGCCGGCAGGTCGCCCTTCCAATTTCACGCACCGTAGGCGACATACGGTAACCTACCGCCCCTGCACTTCGCCTTAAGACACTTCACCGCTAGAACTTTACGTCTGAAGGAGCGTGTTTGTGCGTACGACGAATTTTGCAGGCCTCGCGGCCAGAGTGGCCTTCCTTGCGCCGCTTCTCCTTGCATCCCCGGCACTTCTGCCTCAGGCTTCGGCTCAGGGCCGCCAGGCGGCCACCCCAACGCCGGCGGCGCAAACACCGCCTGCAGTTCCGGGCGGCCGGGGCGGACGTGGCGGTGTGGCTGGTCCGGGTCCGGCGATCGGCGGCGAAATCGATGAGACGCCGGTGGTCACACATCACAGCGTGACCGTGCAGGGCAAGACGATCAACTACACTGCGACCGTCGCGCAGATGCCGCTGAAGGATGCCTCCGGCGAGACCGAAGCGCACATCTTTTATATGGCGTATACGCTGGACGGCGTGACCGACACGGCGAAGCGCCCGCTTACTTTCTGCTTCAACGGGGGACCGGGGTCGGCGTCGATGTGGGTGCACATGGGCGGAATGGGACCGCGCAGCCCCAAACTGGAGGCGAACGGCAGCATGCCGCCTCCGCCGTACGAGATGAAGGACAACCAGGATACCTGGCTCGATCAGACGGACCTCGTGTTCATCGATCCCGTGGGGACGGGATACAGTCGTGCCAAGTCCATCGAGGTGGCGCGGCGCATGAACGGCGTGCAGGGCGACATCCAATCCGTGGGCGAGTTCATGCGCATGTATGTATCACGCAATAACCGCCAGCTTTCACCATTGCTGATCGCGGGCGAAAGCTACGGCACGTTTCGAGCGGCGGGACTGGCCGGCTACCTCATCGATCGCGGCATGGCGTTCAACGGGATCGTGCTGATCGGGACCACGCTCAACCTGGAGACCATCTGGAGCCGCAGCGACGATCTGGTTTACCAATTGCTTTTGCCCACACAAGCCGCCGATGCCTACTATCACAAAAAAGTGGCGGCGGATTTGCTGCGCAAGGATTTGAAATCGTTTCTCAAGGAAGTGGAAGGGTTTGCGATGGGCGAGTATGCCTCTGCGCTCGCCAAAGGCGATGAGATTAGTGCCGCCGAACGTAAGACGATCACCGACAAGCTGGTGCGCTATACGGGTCTGGAGGCGCGGTATCTCGGCGAGACCAATCTGCGCTTCGACGTCTCGCACTTCTCTCGCGAGCTGCTACGCGACAAAGGGCTCACGATCGGGCGTTACGACGGCCGGTTGACTGGTCCCTCCGGCCTGAATGTCGGCGAGACCAGCGAGTTTGACCCTTCCAGCTCACTGATCACTCCGCCGTTTACGGCGGTGTTCACGAACTACATGCGCGCCGAGTTGGGGTATAAGACCGACATGTTCTACTACCCCAGCGGCGGCATTCAACCCTGGGACTACGCAGTGCAAAACGGTTTTGGCGATACCACCGCCATGCTGCGCAACGCGATGGTGAAGAATCCGTACATGAAGGTGATGGTGGCGGCGGCCTACTTCGACATGGCGACACCGTATTATGCGGTGACGTACACGTTCAATCACATGGGGCTGAATCCCGAAATGCACAAGCGGATTTCTTTCGACTTCTATCAGTCGGGCCACATGCTGTACATTGACAGCGATTCGCACGCCAAGTTAAAGCACGATTTTAGCGAGTTTGTCTCAAGCGCAGTCGGGGATAGGAAGACGACGATCAATTGACGGGGTGCCAAAGTGGGAAGAATGGAATCCCTTACCTTGCACGTCGATAATCAGGGAAGAGTGATGCTTCCCGCCTGGTGGCGCAAGCAGGCTGGTGTGGGACCGTCGTGTCAGTTGCTGGTAGCCGTGGATGAGTCCGGGGCATTGTTCCTCGAAACCCGCGAGCAGGGGATTGCCCGGGCGCAGGCGTTGGTGCGGAAGCACATTCCGAAGGGCAGGCGGCTCTCCGACGAACTGATTCGGGAGCGGCGCACGGAGGCCGCACGTGAGGCGAAAAAGTAGGCCTGTATTTGACGCCTCGGCCACCCTGGCGCTGATCCAGGATGAGCCGGGCTGCCAGGTTCTTCGCCCTCTCCTGCCGGAAGCGGTGATGAGTTCGGTAAATCTTGCCGAGGTGCTATCGAAGTTGGTCCGCGACGGAATGCC
Source organism: uncultured Solibacteraceae bacterium (assembly GCA_963792055.1). Classification (GTDB taxonomy): domain Bacteria; phylum Acidobacteriota; class Terriglobia; order Bryobacterales; family Bryobacteraceae; genus Solibacter. The sequence continues at coordinate 48,084 of CAWBUV010000008.1, forward strand.
CGCCTGCGAGGCAAGTGCCGCGCTACGCGCATTGCACCTCGAGGTGGTACCCTTTGCGCCTGCCGACGCCGAGCGTTCGGCGGACTATACGGTGAAAGGCGTCTCTGTGGGAGACCGCTGCTTTCTGACGGCCGCGCTCCAGGGCGAGGGCTGGACATCCGATCGGGAACTGGCGCAATTTGTGAGCGGAGCGCCTACGCTGCGGTACTTTCGTTGAGCTTATCCAATTCCGGCGTCCTGAAACTGCAGTTCGCGGGGCTGATTCGCCTCGGCCCGGGGCGAGCTGCTGCCGGGGCCGGCGAGCAGCCTGGCTTCATTTCAAATGAGGTAGAAGCGCGCCAGCGTCAGCACCATCACCAGGGTGATAGCGGCGATCGCGAACTCGCCGATTGCGCCGACCAGAAATGGACGGAGTCCCTGCTTCATCATTCCGCGAATATTCGTGCGCAGCCCGACGCCGGCAAAGGTAAGGAGAAAGGCCCAGCGGGAAAGATTGGCAATGTCGGTAATCTGTGATTTCGAGAAGAAGCCCGCTGTCGTGGCGGACGAGATTACGAGAAATCCCAGAACGAACTTGGGAAATTTCTGCCACAGGAAGCTCGCCTTCCTGTCGATCACTGCCGCCTGCGACTTGCGCGCCCAATAGATCGCGTACCCCAGCACGACGAACCCGATCGTGGCATTCCGGGCGGTCTTGGCAAGCACGGCGAATTTCCCCGCGGCGTCGGAATAGAGCGCGCCGGCGGCGGTGGCCTCCGCCGTATTGTCCACGGCAAGTCCCGCCCACAGACCAAAAGCCTGATCGCTCATACCGAGGGCGTGGCCGATCGCCGGGAACGCAAACAGGCTGAACGCGCCCAACGCGAGAATGGCGGCGATCGCATAGGAAACGTCTTCATCGTCGGCGTCAATGGCGCCCTTGGCCGCGATAATGGCGGACACGCCGCAGATCGACGATCCAATAGCGAGCAGGCTGGTGAGCTTCGGCGATAAGCGAAACGCGCGTCCCAGATAAGTCATGAAGATCAGAGAGAGCACGAGTTCCACGGCGACGCAGGCGAGGCTGATTCCGCCCATCTTCAGGACATCGCCCAGAATGAATCGCACGCCGAGCAAGACGATTCCCGTCTTCAGCCAGAATTCATAGGTATCCACGCCGGGCCGAAAGATTTTGGGCACGCCGATCGTATTGGCGACGATGAGTCCGAAGACAATCGACCAGAGGACGTACTCGATGTTGGGCAGGAAGAGGTGGTGGGCTTTGCCATAGCGGGCAATCGATTGTTCCGTGACCTTGCCCGCGTATCCCAGAATGCCGAGCAATGCGATGCCCGGTATCAGCCCGAGGAACCGGCGCATCCCGGCTACCACGGGATGCTCTTGAGCACGCCGGCTTTCACCAGCAGCGCGGCGGCAAACGACGCCAGCACTGCCCACCAATCCAGGCCGAGAACGAACTTACGCATGAACGATCATTATAAGTCCATGCTTTGCGGCGGCCTTCAGAATGAAATTCTGCCGCTGAACTGCAGCTTGCGAGGCTGATTCGCCATCGATGAGAACGTGCCGAAGTTGGCGGCATCGATATTCGTTCCCGGCGTTCCGAAGTGCACGGCATTATTGACGTTGAACGCATCCGCCTGAAATGCGAGCTTGATTCGTTCGGTGAAATTGAATTCCCGTCGAACACTCAGAGAGAGGTCCGCGTTGTGCGGGGCGAACAGGCCGAATGATGCCGAGCGCGCGATGTTGCCCACCGTATAGGGAGCGGGATCCACAAAGGCGGCCTTATTGAGGTATGGCGTGGAGGTAACCGGCGCACCGCCGCTGCCAATGTCTCCATTGATCCAAATGCTGCCGTTGAAGGACGGGTTGTAGTTCGGATAACAGGTGCCGAGGATCCCGCCGGAAGTACAAGTGCCGCCGATCACCAGGGGCGACGAACTCGAGTAGAAGACGATCCCGGAAAGCTGCCAGTGGCTCAACGTGCCGCTCACGATCTTGGAGCTGCTATTCAGTTTGTGGCCGGCGCCGAACGGTAGTTGATAGACGAAGGTGGCAGTGCCCACGTGCGGATGGTCGATCACGCCCGGTCCCTTTTCGAGCGAATCGTCGAAGGGATTGCGGGCAGTTACCAGATCGTCGAGTTGCTTGCTGAAGGTGTACGCCAGCGTAAAGGTAAGGCCACGATTGAATCGATGCGTGAGCGTGGTCTGCAGGGCGTTGTACGTGGAGATTCCCAGGTTCGCCCACGGATTGGCGATGCCGCTGTACTGCGGGAACGGCTTTAACGCCTGGGCGATCGTCCCCGTGAAATTCGGGAAGGGAATAGCGATGTTGGGGAAAACGGCCTGCGCCTGCGCCAGGGTGGCCGGCGACAAGGTTTGCCCCAGCAGCGAGCCCAGCACGATGTATTGCAGCGGAATCTGGTTGGTCATGGGACCGGCATTGCCCGCGCCCGGCAGGAAGTGGCCGGAACTGCCGCTGTAGGCGACGCTGAGCGTGAGGTTCGCTGTGAGCGAACGTTGCAGATTGAGATTCCAGTTCTCGTAATATGGCGGCTTGCCGCCGAGCTCGGGGTCACCGAACGTGATAGTCTGCGCGGTGCTCGGGCCGGCGATGGGCGCTCCCGCCGCTGCCGTGATGAAGCCTATGCCGTAACTGGGATTGATGAAGGGCGCCGGCTGGAAGGGCGGGTAGCCGCCGGCCCAGTTGAACGCCGGCTGCCCGGTAGCGACGCTGCTGAACGAAGCACTGGTGTTGAAACCGAGCTGGCTGAGTCCCTGTCGTCCATTGACGCGCCCGCCCACTCCGCCCGCATGCGCATACGCGAGTGAGAAGCCGGCGCGTAGGACGGTCTTCTCGCCGAGACGGTAGGCCAATCCAAGGCGCGGCCCCGGATTGACGTAGTGCATCTTGACGGGTGTAGCGCAATGGCAACTGAAGGGACCATCGCCGGCGAATTGCAGCGCGCCCATGCGTCCACCGGCCAGCGGATTGGGCAGGTCCGGGTTAAAGAACGACATGCGGTTGTAGACCTCCTTGAACGTGCCCCATACGTTCCAGCGCAGGCCCAGATTCAGCGTCAGGCGCGAGCTGACTTTGATGTCGTCCTGAATGTAAGCCGCGTAGGTCTTGTATCGTCCGCCGGTTTCGGCCACGGCGTTCTGCGTAACGCTGCTGCTGTCCACCAGCCCCAACAGGTAACTGGCGTACGAGAGTCCCGTGGTGCTTACCAGGGTCCCGGTGGACGCGAAATTGGCTGTTTCATTGTTGCTGAAGCTGAAACTGGCCAGTGTGCCGCTGAGCGGATTGTTGAAGTTGTCCTGCAGCGCCTGAAACTGAAAACCGACGGTGATGAAATGCTTTCCCTTGGTCCACAGGACGTTATTCTGCACATCGAAGGTATTCGCGGCTTCGGTGTTTACGTGAGCATTGGTCCCCGCCCAACCGATGGGCGCATTGTTTCCCGCGAAATTAATATCGGGCATTGCCGAACTGGCGATGCCGGGCGGCAGGCCTGTGATGCCGGCCTTGGTCGGATAGTTGCCGCCGGCGGTGGGGTTACCCAGCGGAATATACATGCGGCTGAAGGAGAGGCTGAACTGGTTCACCAGATTCGGCCTCAGCATGTAGACATCGTGTAGCTGGGCCGTGGTCGCGTACTCGGTGACAAAGCGCGATTGGGTATACGGCAGCGGCAGCGCGGAAGTGCCGGCCGCATAACTGCCCGTGAAGTTGGTGGTGTACTTACCGGTGCTGAAAAGGGCGAAGATACGGTTCTTGTCGGAGAGGTTGAGATCGACCTTATTCGTCGTGCTGTCGTTGTTGATCAGTTGCGGCAGCACGGCCAGGTAATTGTTCTGGATTCCGCCATTCGTCGGAGCCGGGAGATACGACGCCAGGGATAGCGCGATGGGAGAGATACGGTTCGTGGGAATGGTATTGTTCGGGAACGGTGTCCTGACCGCGGTGCCGGTGGCGCTGGTGGGATCGTAGATCACTTGCGGGAACGCGCTGAAGTCGCCGGTCCGTTCGGCCGCCGTAGGGATGGATTGAAAGGCGGGCGCGGTGGCCGAGTCAAAGCGGTACCCATCGTAGTTGCTGAAGAAGAAGATTTTGTTTTTCTTGATCGGCCCGCTCACCGTCGCGCCAAATTCATTCTGATGCTCCACGGGAGTGGTGGGCGCGAAGAAGCCCCGGGCATCGAAGAGGGTATTGCGGAAATACTCGTAGACGCCGCCATGGAACTGATTGCCGCCGGACTTCAGCACATAATTCGACACTCCCTGTCCTTCGTACATCGCCTTGGCGCCGGTGGTCTCGATCTGAAACTGCTCGACGGCTTCCACCGAGACTCCAAACGCGAGATTGCGAGTGTCGCTCTCGGTTCCGGCGTTGGTCAACGGAAGGCCTTCGATGTAGGTCTCGTTCTGATAGGTCTGGCCGCCGTTGAAGGAACCCGTCGAGGGACCCGCGGGCTGCGTGCTGTAGTTATTGACGCCCACCACCAGGCCGGCGAACGCCGAAGGATCGCGCGCGCTCGCGTTCATCGCCAGCGGGAGGGCATCGTAAACTTTGTTTTCCACGCTGCCGCCAAGCGCGACGTCGTCCGTCTTCAGCATGGAGGCCGCCGTATCCACCGTGATGGATTGACTCGCCGCTCCCAGTTGCAGCTTGAGATCCAGCCCCACCACGGCCAGCGCATCCACCGTGACGCGCGACTGCGTGAGGGTTTGAAACCCGCTGGCCTTTACCGTCACGGAATACTCGCCGGCGGGAAGAAGGGAGAGCACAAAAAAGCCTGCGTCCGTGGTCTTGCGGGCGGTCTCGACCGCGGTCTTCAGATTCGTTGCGGTCACCGCGGCTCCCACCACAACCGCTCCCGATGGATCCGTGACCGTACCTTGGATGGAACCGGTTCCCCCGACCTGGCCGAATATGGAGCCGGCCGCTCCCAGTAATACAAAGCAATATGCAACGTGGCGCATGCCAACACCTCCAGTGTTTCGAGGATCGTATCACCACCGTTGAACACGGCAATGGAGAATCTTTCACGGATGGGTGGTTTTGAATAACAAAACTGGAATTGGCGGTTACAACTGGCAATAGATTCCGTTATTTCACAGAGATGACCGACGTGAACGGATGGCAGGATCTAGGCGGATTGGCGGCGTCGCCGTATTGTAATGCGGAACAATCGTAGAATCGGTCAGCGACGCAGCCCCGCGTCGCGGAGCGCCTTTGCCCAGATCTTATAGCCCTCGTCACTGGGATGCGTACCGTCGCTCATAAGCGCCTTCGGAAGCGTTCCGTCGGGCTCGAGAAATTGAGCGCCGATATCCAGGAAGGTCGTTTGCTCCTTCCCCGCGAGGGCCGGCGCGAGCAAGCGGTTTACCTCCGCGATGGCGGCGCGCAAGGGCGTGTTTGGGCCGAACCCTCTGGGAAAAACACCCATCACGATGATGCGGCTCTGCGGAGACTGCGCACGCACCTGTTCGTGAATCGCCAGAATTCCCTGCACCACTTCGGCCGGCGTATTGGCGCGAGCATTGGCCGTTCCGGTCAGATTATTGGTGCCGATGTTGATGACCACCGCCTTTGGGTGAAGGCCCTCGAACTCGCCATGAGCGAGGCGCCACAGAACATTCTGTGTTCGATCCCAGCCGAATCCCAGATTGAGCGTCTGCGTTGCGCCGAACATCTGCTCCCACGCCTGCGCCCCGTTGACGCGGTTGGATGCGGGAGTGCCGCCCCACATGTGTGTGATCGAATCGCCAATGAGCACGATCTGCGGATCCATGTTGGCCTTGGCGGATAGCACGTCCTGGTGACGTTCATACCAGTCGTAAAAATCCATCTCCAGGCGGGGAACCGGAATCACGGCGGTGTTGACCTCCGACAGGCTTGCCAGGTACTGCCGCGGGCCATCCTGCAGCAGGCGCACCAGTGTGGGCTCGATGGCTTCGGCCATGAGGCGCTGTCCGGCCGTGTCCGGATGGAGCGCTTTGCCGGGGCGGGGAAGTCGGGGATCGTAGAAGAGGGAAGCGTCCAGTTTGCCGTCTTTAAAGAAAACTGCGCCGATGTCGAGGAACCCGACTTTGGGATCCACCGCGTAGCGGTTCGCCAGATACCGGTTGATCTCCCGATCCGCGGCCGACTTCTTTTCGGAGATTTCGCTCGGCAGGATTCCCACCAGCACGATGGAGGCCTGCGGCAGTTTCTCGCGCAGCTTGTCCACCACGGAGTCAATCCCAAGCTCCACATCGACGGGCGACTGGCCGGCCGCGGTGTTATTCGTGCCGATCAGCAGCACGACGGCGCGGGGCCGTATGCCGTCAATCTCTCCATGTTCCAGACGCCACAATACGTGTTCCGTCCGGTCGCCGCTGAATCCCGCATTGAGGGCGGTGCGAGAGCCATAGAATCGCTGCCATGCCGGTTGGAAGTTTTCGTCCGGCGCCTTAATCTTCTCGTAGTTTTGCGTGATCGAGTCGCCCAGCAGCAGGAGACCGATGTTCGGGTTCGCCTTAACCTGCGCCAACACTGCGTTGTGCCTCTGGGCCCACCACGACTCCCTGAGTCTGTCGACCGGAGCGATTGCCGGATTTCCGGCGCCGGCCTGGGGTGCGGCGGCGGCGCTTCCCACATACAGGAGCACAGAAGCCAAGAGCGACCTGCGTAAGACAAGCGCGGCGTGCAGCATGGAGCGATTAGTATATCGCTACTCTGCGTTTGCGCGTACCATGTGCTGTAATTACGAGATTGGCCATTAACGGCGCATGAAACTTCTTTCCTGGAACATTCAACATGGCGGCGGTACGCGCGACGTCCGCATCGTCGGCGCTATTGCCGATCACAATCCCGATCTCATTGCCATCACCGAATATCGCGCGCGGCCCGGCATGGCACTCTGCCAGGCCTTCGCGGCGAATGGCTGGCCGCACATTGTTTCGAGCAGTCCCACGGGAATCGACGATGGCATCTGTGTGCTCTCCCGAACTCCTCTGCGCTGCGAACGCCGCTCCACGGCTCCGCCCGAAAATGCGGTTCGCTGGCTGGATGTGGACCTGCCCGAACAGGGTTTCGGATTCGCGGTCGTTCACATACTCAACGCGATTCCCGGCGCAAAGGAGGCCGAAGGCGCTGCCAAGACGCGCTTCTGGGATGCCCTGCTGACTGCCGCGGAAGCGCGCATCGCCGAACCGCTGCTTCTGATCGGGGACTTCAATACCGGCATGCCGCTGACCGATGAGACCGGAAGCAGCTTTCTGTGCTCCAGCCATTTCGCGCGCCTCCCGGAACTAGGCTGGACCGACGTGTGGCGGCATTTTCACGGAGATGCCAGCGAGTACACGTGGTATTCGCAACCGCGCGGCGGCGCTCCCGCCAATGGCTACCGGATCGATCACGCCTTCGCCACGCCGAGCCTGCTGCCGCGCATCAAATCCTGCCGTTATTCGCACGCCGAGCGGGAACAGAAGGTCTCCGACCATTCGGTGATGATCCTCGAAATCAAGTGAGCCCGGTTACCGGCGTCAGCTCGTCTGCGGACCCGGCACGAAGACCACTTGCGGCACTTGACCGTAGTCGCTGGGCATAATCATCCACGCCGCGAAATAGGCAATGAAGCCTACGCCGGTAGCGATGGCTACCACCAGCCAGACGGTCCGCACCAGGATCACATCCGTTTCCATGTAGCGGGCGAAGCCGGCGCAAACGCCGCCGATCTTCTTATTGCGCTTGTCGAGCATGAGCGGCCGCGAATAGGTTTCCAGCCGCCTACACCGGTTCTCTTCCCGCAACGCGAGCAGAAACGATCATCGATTCGAAGTTCGACGCCACATTGGGTGCAGTACATCGGAATGCCTCCACCCCAACCTACGGAAAACCTCGCGGCGTTGTTCCGGGCGGTTTAGTTCTCGGTGGGTACTTTTTCCAGGCGATCGATCACCAGCAGATCGACCGGGCCCTTCTTCTGCTCCAGCTTCAGTCCGAGTTGCTCCTGCAGTGCAGTAAAGAGGGAAGGCCCGCCCGCATCCGAATCGCTCACCATCGGTCCGCCGGGGCCGGGACCGCCCTCATGCTGGGGCGGGAGGGGGCAGCTTACCCATGGGTCCGTTCATGCCCTCCGGCGTGAAATCCAGCGTGAAATCGTACTTGGCCTTCAATTCCGTGGCATCCACCACGGGGCGTCCCAACTGGTTCGACAGCATCTCCGTTATGGCGCAAACGGGCTGCCGGTTAGCCATCAGGCGCATGCGGCCATTCATCATCATCATCATCATGCCGTTCTTACCCGCACCCGGAGGAAGTTGCGGCATGCCATCGGCGCCGATCTTCAAGCGACTCATCGCCGGACCTGCTCCATCGCTTGTGGGAGGGGGCGGCGCGGACGCCGAAGGTCCGCCGGGGCCGGCGGCTCCGCCCTGCGCGGTGGCGGCGTCGTCGTCTACCGACTCCTTCAATTTCGAACCGCCCTTGCCGATCACCAGGGCGTACATGGGAAGCTGCTTGGTCTCGTGGTGCAGCGCGAGCTTGAAGCGCTCCGCCAGCAGGTTCTGCAGCATCAGTTGGAACTGCTCTTTGGTGGCGCCCGGGGCGATTTTGGCGACGATGTCGAAGCGTTCGCTCTCCAGCCAGTTGGGACCGCTGATCTGGTAACCCTTGACCCCATACGCGGCCGTCAGGACATTCTTGAGCGAGACGTTTGAATAGTTGAGCTGCCCAGGATCCGGAGTGCCCGGACCGCCGCGCATCATGACGCGAATTCCCATTCCCGTCTGCGGCGCCGCCGGTTTGACCGAGGCCGCCTCAAATGTAGGAGACTCCGCCGCGGCCTGTCCAAAAGCGGCACAGGAAGTCAAAAAGATCAGGCCGAAGCCGAAAGTCGCTGTTCGCATGCTAAATATTCCTCTGCGGTTCAAACTATCCTCTGATACGACGCGCCACCTACAATTGTGACGGATTTGTTGGCGGAACGTTGGGGGAAACGCGAAGCTGCTAAACTCAAAAGAAACGCGATATGGCTAAGGAAAAAGAACTGCAGCAGAAACAACCTATGCCGCCTCTCAGTGCGTGGCTCCCGGCGGTGGCCTTGGGCTGGCTGATACCGGGCGGCGGTCACTTCCTGCTGAAACGGAATGGACGCGGCGCGCTGCTGCTGGCCGCCGTCACCGGCATGTTTCTGTTCGGCATCATGATGCAGGGCGCAATGTTCCAACCGCAAAACGGCGACCTGTTGACCACGCTGATCAACACCGGCGGCTTCATCGGTAATCTCTGCTCCGGAATTCTCTATATTCTGAGCGTCGGCTTCGGTTACAGCCAGGTGGATCTCGCGGGCCACGTTCACGATTACGGCACCAAGTTCCTGGTGACGGCCGGATTGCTGAATGTCCTGGCCATGGTGGACGCCTATGAGATCGCCGCCGGGAGGAAAGAGTAGATGCCGAAGATGAATCTCTCCCACTTCGAGGCGGCGGTTCTGTTTGCGATATTCACGTCCGTCGTCATGGGCGTGGTGACGAAGCGAAACGATCGCGACCGCCTGCACTACGGCCTCTACACCTTCGCCTGTTTTCTGCTGGCGCTGTTCGGCCTTGGCTGGCTCATGTATTTCGGCCACGGCTAGGATCCTGGTGGTGCTAATCCACCGACTGGCTGCATTCAACTACCAGCCGTCTACCTAACTGACTGATTCCAAACGATATTTGGCTTGGCCCTCCGTATGCATTCTTACGGGAGTAGTCAACAAGGAGCCGACGCCATGAAAAAGACATTTCGAATCAAACTGATGGGTGGGGCATTGGTACTTGCTGGCGCACTGCTTACGAACACTGCGCCGGCGCTTGCACAGGATAACGGTGCCGTCGCGGGCTATAACGCGCCGGCAGAACAACTCGACGGCCTGGTTTCCCGGATCGCACTGTATCCGGATCCGCTGCTGGCACAGATCTTTGCGGCGTCGGCTTTTCCAGATCAGATTGCCGCGGCGGCCCAAGGTTCCGGCGGGCCCTTCGATCCGTCGGTTGAAGCGTTGATGCAGTATCCGAGCGTGTTGCAGATGATGGCTTCCGACCCGGGCTGGGTTCAGGCTCTGGATCAGGCCGTGATGCAGGATCAGGGCGCGGTGATGGATTCCATCCAGAACTTGCGGCGGGAAGCACAGCAGTATGGATATCTGCAGAGCAGTCCGCAGATGCAGGTAGCGGATGACGGCGGGTACATCGATATCGAACCGGTGGGTGGCTTGATGTACGTGCCGGTCTACGACCCCTATATCGTCTTTGCGCGGCCGCGTCCGGGCTTCTTCGTGGGTGGAGCGATCCGGTTCGGCGGTGGCTTCCATTGGGTCAGCGGGTACAACCGCTTCAACTGGCGGAGCCATGAAGTGGTGGTGAATCGCCGGGTGTGGACGCCTCCGGTGCGGCGCACCTACGTGCAGCCCGCGCCACGGTTCGAAGATAGGGGCCGTAACTTCACGGGCGGCAACCACGAATGGAACCGGCCTCCGATGGTGCAGCGTCCCTCAGTGCAGCCTCCGGCGCAGCGGAGTTTCGTCCCGCAGCAACCGCGTCGCGATGCTGGACAGCGGAACTTTACGGCGCCTCAGCAGCAGCACAACTTCACAGCTCCGCAGCAGCGGAACTTCACGGCCCCCCGGCAGATGGAGCAGCACAATGCTACACCTCAGCCCCGCAATCAGGGCGAACGCTTTCAGCGTGGCAATGAGGGGCGCGGACGCGGACGGTAGTCATCGGTTCTGAAGCAGGCAACGAGGCGAGAGCGGGTCGGCAACGATCCGCTCTCGCCTTTATCGTTTTCTTCCGTAGGTGACGGTGATCGTCGTGTCGCCGCTTCCCCCTGCCACCAGCACGTGCACCGTGCGCTGTTTGCCTTCATCCGCGCCGATGATCATGCCGCCGGTACCGGTGAACTCGGACAAGTTCACGGTCATCCCCATGTCTTTGCATTTCTCCGCGTAGAAGTCCGTCACTTTGGCGGGGGAATCCGGCGTGGTAAACGTCACCACACCGCCTTCGCCGATACCATCCGAATTCTCGCCCTTCGCCGTCATATTGCCCTGTGCCCTGGCGCCAGGATAGGTGGGAACCCACGCCGGCAGCCTGCCCTCGCCGCCTCCGATTTCCACGTTGGCCACCTCTCCGTTCTCGCCGGTCGCCGAGAACTTTAGCTTTCCCTTTTTGACGTCGTCGAAGGAGAGCGTGACTTCTTTTCCGGTTCTCCGGTCGCGGATCCGGAGGGTCTGCGATCCCAGGTCCGTGCTCAGCACCTCTGCGTCGGGATTGGCTGCCGTGATGAGTTTGGCCATTGCCAGTCCGGGGTTCCTCGCGACGTACAGGCCGGCGCCGATCAGCCCCACGATGCCAAGCACGAAGATGCCGGCCACGGCGATCAGGATCCAGACGAGCGGGCTGATCCCGCGCTTCGCCGGCGCGACGGCCAACGGGGCTGCTGGGGGTACGGGCGCCGCCGCTCCCGGTGTGCCGGCAGGGCTAACCTGCGCGCCGCATTGCTGACAAAAAGCGCCTTGAACCGTGGCGCCGCAAGTAGTGCAAAAAGCCATAAAAATAGGGCCTCCGCCCGATCACCCACTTTACGCCACAGTGCACTGGGAATCAACGCGTTTCGGCAGGTGAAGCGGCTACTCGTCGCGCAGCGCAGCCGAGGGATCGATGTGCGCGGCACGGATCACCGGGATCCAACAGGCGAGCACCCCCACCACGACGAGCGCAGCGGGTACCAGCGTGAATGTCAGAAGGTCGCGGGGGTTTTTGATGAACAACATGCTGCCGACGCTGCCCGCCGCTGCCAGCGACACCGCCCCGCCCGACGCCACGCCGATCGCCACCAACCGCACTCCTTCACGCAGAATCATCCCGCGCACGTCTCCCACAGTTGCTCCCAGTGCCAGGCGGACACCGATTTCCCGCGTCCGCTGGCGTACGGAGTAAGAAATCACGCCGTAAATTCCGATCGTGGCCAGCAAGAAGTGCCAAGGCCCCGAATACCGCCAGCACGCCCGCCGACAACCGCTGCGCCCAGAGCAGTTCGCGGATCGACGTCTCCAGGCTTTCCACCTGCAGCAGCAGGTTGCGATCCAGCGTCTGCACCTCGCGCCGCACTGTACCCGCTACGGCTTCCGGATCTCCCGCCGTCCGCACATAAAGGACCGCGGTGGGGAAGTAGTATTGCACCAGCGAAAGGTACACCATCGCTTGCGGCAGTTCGGCGATGGCCTGGTAGTTCGCCGTTTTGACGATCCCGATCACTTCCACCGGCAGTCCTTCCCCGGCGAAACTGATGTGCTGCCCGACCGCATCCTGCCCGGCCAGTACGCGGCCGCCGCGGTCTCATTGACCATGGCCACGCGCGGCGTGGTCTTGGTGTCCGTCGGGCGGAAATCGCGGCCGCGGAGCAGCGGAATTCCCATCGTCTGGAAATAACCTGGCAGATACCACGGAGGTCAGTGTGGAGCGCCCCTGCCCAGCCGGCGAGTTGTCCTGACCTTGCAGCAGTACGGTCCGGCTGGAGGCGACGCGAAACGGAGTGTCGCGCGCCAGCGCCGCGGAGATCACCCCGTGAACCGCCGCCGCCTTCTCGACGGCCCGCTGATGGAATTCGCGGCCGCGCCCTTCGTTGTAGGCCTGGTCGGTCACGTTGTAGACCACGATGCCCAGGTGCGCGGCGTCGAATCCGGGATCGATCTGGGCCGCGCTCCGCAGGCTGCGCGCGAACAGTCCGGCGCCGATCAGCGCCACCAGCGAGAAGGCCACCTGGGCCATCACCAGCAGCGGCGCGCGGATGCCACATGCGATGGAAGCCTGCCGGGGCGCTGGCCCGCTCTTTCAGATCGGTGGCCAGATCGGCCCGGGTGGCCCGCAGCGCCGGCGCCAGGCCGAAAAGCACTCCCGTCGCAACGGAAATGCCCGCGGTGAACATGAGCACCTGCGAATCCAACTCCAGCCGGAAGCCCGCATGATTGAACAGCGGCGGCCGGAGCGCCCACAGCAAGTCGCGCGCCCAGCGTGCCAACAGCAGACCGAGACGCTCCCCCGGCAATGCGCCAGCAGCACGCTCTCGGTCAGCAATCTGGCGAATCAGCCGCGCCGCGGCTGGCGCCCATCGCCAGACGGATCGCGATCTCCCTCTGCCGGCCGGTGGCGCGCGCCAGCAGCAGATTGGCCACATTGGCGCAGGCGATCAGCAGCACCAGCGCCGCGATGGTCATCAACACGGCGCCGGCTTGCGAGACCACCGGACGGGTCCGCGCGTTCAACGCCGCTTCCGCCACCGTGGTGAGGCTGACACGCCGGCCCTGATTCTCGCGTGGATACTGGCGTTCCAGATCCTGCGCCATGCTCTGCATGGCGGACTCGGCCTGGCGTATGCCGATACCGGGCTTCAGCCGGCCGACGGCGGCGAAGAGCAGGGCGCGCCGCTGCACCACCGATCCCGGGATCGGGTACACACGGCGCGTAAACCGAGATCGGCAGGAAGACATCGGCGCCGTTGAGCTGGTTCAGGCCCATGGAATGCCGGCCGGCGCCACGCCGACAATGTTATACGGATGACCGCTGATTTCGAGCGTGCGCCGTGTCGACGTCCGGACGCCGCCGAACAGCCGCTGCCATAGCCCGTAGCTGATCACCGCCACCGGCGAGGCGCCCGGCAGCGTCCTCCTCTTCCCGGAATCCGCGGCCCACCACCGGGTTCACTCCCAGGGTCGTGAAGTAGTTGGCCGATACCAGTTGGCCCATCAGCAATTGCGGGTCGCCGCGGCCGGTCAGATTGACGGTCAACGCGGAGTACAGCAGCAGGGACGAGAAGACGGTATTGTGATCGCGATAATCCTGGTAATTCGGGTAGGAGCAGGGCAGCTGGCCGGGAATTCGCGGGTCCGTGGTGAAGACCGCCGCCAGGCTGGCCGGGTCGCGCACCGGTAGCGGACGCAGAAAAAGGGCGTTCAGCAGCGTGAAGATTGTAGTGTTGGCGCCGATTCCCAGGGCCAGAGAAAGCACGGCAGCCAGAGCGAAGCCGCGATTCTTCGCTCAGCCCGCGCAGGCCGTAGCGCAAATCATCGAAGATCCCCTTCATGGCACGGTGAGCAAGCGCCAGTATACTCCATGCGTAATGCGTATCAGACTGTTATACTCGCATTTCGTGATCCGCGAATACTGCTCGTGGTTATCATGCGCGCTGTTAACCGTCTCCTGCGGGCGCCAGCCCGGCGTGTATGCCGCGCCCCGCAACGCTCCCTCGACCTCGGGCCCGACCCGGACGGCCCCCGCGCCTTCGTCATGATGGACGACCCGGTGGCCGAGCGAATACCTGGTGCAGGACATCAGTCCCGAACACGGCTTCCGCCGCTGGGCCTTCACCCGTCCCGGAGCTGCGCTTCCGTCTGCAGGATGTGCGTCACCTGACTTTCGCCGCCGAGTTCGCCGATCCCGGAAGTCACCTATAAGGTCACGGGTCCGGTGACGCGTCTCTTACGCGGTCAACGGGCGGACGCTCGGGCACCCTGCGCGTGCGACCATGCCGGGAGATTTCAAGATCGAGAAGGCGGTTCCCGACGGGTTGGTAGAATCCGGGCAAGTTCATCCAGCGTGACCTTCGAGGCCAATCCGCGCTGGATTTCCCCTGAGGACGGTGCCCAGCTATCCTTTCTGCTGCGTAGCGCGGGCTTCACTTTATAAATGCGCGAAGTGGCGGACATTCTGTTCGGCGCGGCATTCACGGTCGCGGTGTCGCTGGCGCTCGGCTCGCTGCTGCTCGCGCGTCTGCGTCTTGCGTTCTATCGCTGGGAAGCGGCTTTGTTCGAGTTCGTCGCCGGCGCCGGCTGCCTGAGTTTTCTCACGGCATCCTTTGCATTCTCCATGTCGCCCGCAAAGGTGTATTCCAGTGGGGCGGGCTGGCTGTTATCACGCTCGCCGTCTGGCAGCGCCCGGGGAGCTGCCCGGGCGGAAGAGCTCTGCCGGCGGTTCGTTGACGTGGATTACGGCGTTTTTTGTTATCTTTAGCGCATTTTTTATCTACTACTTCTTCAATGCGCTGGCGCCGGAGATCAGCCCCGATGGCAGCGGCTATCACCTCGGCAATGTGGTTCGCATGTGGCGCAATCACGGCTTCGACTGGAATTACCACAGCATGTACTCCTATTTCTCGCAGGGCAGCGAGATGCTGTTCCTGGTGGCCTTCTGCTTTGGCCGCCACTCGGCCGCGGCGCTGGTACACTTCGCGTGGCTTTGCACGCTGCCGCTGCTGATGGTCTGCTGGGGACGCCGCTTCGGCTTATCCGAAGGCGAGTATCTTCGCCGCAATTCTCGTCTTTGCCAGTCCCGTGATCGGCAAGGATGGCATTTCCGCGTACAACGATCTCATGGTTGCAACTCTCATTTATGCAGTATTTTATCTGCTTCAAGTATGGGATGAGTCACAGTCATATAATCTGCTCATTTTAATAGGGTTGTTGTGCGGGTCTGCTTATGGGGTAAAATACACTGCCTTCCTCACGTTGCCGTTTGCCGCCGGTTGGGTCGCGTACGCCATGTTCCGGGGGAGGAAATCCAGTGCGAAGAGTTCCCAGTGGGCTAGCGGTGATCGCCGGCGCTTGCTTGGCGCGATGCTCGTTCTCGTGTTGCCGGCGATCGTCATGGTTAGTCCCTGGGTGCTGCGCAACTGGGTCTGGGTTGGCAATCCCTTCGCACCATTCTTTAATTCCTGGTTTCCGAATCCCTACTACCATCCCGGCATGGAACGCATTTATGCAGAAACACTTTCCCACTATACCGGTATCAAGCATTACTGGGAGATTCCTCTGCAACTTACACTGCGCAGTGGATTTGATGGTGGCGTGTTTGGTCCGGTTTTCCTCCTGGCGCCGCTCGGGCTACTCGCGTTACGCATGAGGTCCGGCCGGCGTTTGCTGCTTGCCGCCCTGGTCTTTGCGCTTCCTGCCTACTTGAATACGGGGACGCGGTTTCTGATCCCGAGCACTCCGTTTCTAGCCCTCGCCATGGGAATCGGGCTGGCCGACGTTCCGGCGGCTCTGCCAGTATTGGCTTTGTTCCATGCTTTGGTCTGCTGGCCGCGCAGTCCTTTCTACCTATTGCGACTCCTGGAACTGGCGCATCTCTTCATTTCCGGGGCGGGTCGCGCTCCGCCTGGATCCGGTGGAACCCTTTATCCTCAAGAACCTCCCGGATTACGCCTTGAAGATTCCCGTGGAACTGGCGGTGCCCAAGGGCGAGCGCATTTTCTCGTTTGCGGGCCGTCCGCAAGCCTATATCGATCGCGACATCATCGTGTCGTACGAGTCCACCTTGGGCAATCTGGCAAACGACATCCTGTGGACTCCGCAGGCTTACAAACCCTCTCATGCCGAGCATTTTAATTTTCTGCCGGTATCCACCCGCGCAGTCCGCGTGGTGAATATCGCCTCCGGGACCGATTTCTGGACCGTGTCCGAAATGCGTCTGCGTTCAGAGGGAAGGGAATTGCCGCGTTCCCCGGATTGGCGCATCAGCGGCTCACCGAACGGATGGGAGGCGCGGTTCGCCTTCGACAACAGCTACGCGACCCGCTGGTCCACCTGGGAGGCAATGGCGCCGCATGCGCATCTTCAGGTGGACTTCCCATCGGCCCAGCGGATCGACGAAGTAGTTTTGGAGTGCTACCCGGCGTGGAACGCCCGCTTGCAGGTGGAGATCCTTCTGGATACAGGTCGCTGGGTGGCTCTCACCGATACACCGGAATTCGTCAAGACCGACTTTCCCACGGGAATTCGGCGGGCAGCTACGCGGGAAATGAAGGCGCTGGGTCTGCGCTTTCTGCTGGTGAATGAGGGCGACCTGGTGTACGCAGACATGAAGAAGTACCCGAGCTTTTGGGGGGTCACGCAACTCGCCGAGGTCAATGGAACCCACTTCTACCGTATCGACTAAGATCGCCCGCGGACTACTCGCGGCACTCTTCGCGGTGAACGTGTACCGCGCCGTCACGCAGTCCGTGACTGTGGGCGAGGCCTTGAATTACATCGGTTTCATCGGCCCGCCCTGGACGGAAGCGCTCAGCCGCTTCGATGGGAACAACCATGTACTCAATACGTTACTGGTCCGAATCTCAACCTCTCGCTTCCACCTGACGGAGCTTTCCCTGCGGCTTCCCAGCCTTTTGGCCGGCGTGTTTTATCTCTGGGTGGTGTTCCGCATGGCGCGCCGTTGGTTTGGCAACGGCATGATGTTCCTGTTCGTAACCGGGCTCTTGACCCTCAATCCGATGATGGTGGACGCGATGAGCGAGGCGCGCGGATACGGCATTGCGCTGGCATGTTGGATGTGGGCGTTCGAGCTGCTACTCGAATCGGCGGAATCATTTAGCGTACAAAAGCTCAACCTGGCCGGACTGTGCCTGGGGTTGAGTGCGGCTGCGTCGCTGGCGTTCGCTGCACCGGCGGCGCGCTTCTTGGCGTTTATCTGGTGTGGTCTCGCGGCACCGGAAATCCCGGGCCTCTGCCCGCAATCTGGTGCTGATCGCAGTTCTCGCCGCCTTTGTGCTGCTGGTCATCCCGCTGAATCGCGCGGAGTGGAAGACGCTCGCCGCCGGCGCCACCAGTCTGCGGCAAACCATCAATGAACTCACGGCCTTATCGTTGGGAACTTCACTTGAGGTTATTGGGGCGATCTCAAGGATCGCGGTAGCATTGGTGGCGCTTGGCGGCGTGGCGGCAGCGATTGGCCGCTGGCGGCAGCGCGATGCGGCGCTGGTCGCCTTGGCGGGGCCCACACTGGCCCTCACACTGTTGCTGTTGCTCGCCGCACACCGCTGGCGGCATACGCCTTTCCCGCAGGAGGGAGCGATCTATCTTATCCCCCTGCTGGTGCTGACAGTTGCAGCGGGAATCCTCAAGCTAAATAGTAGACCTGCGCAAATTGGGTTCATTTTCGGGTCAGCTTTGGTTCTGGCGCTGCCACCTTGCCGCATTTCCATGGGGCATGTATGCTCCGGACGCGAGTTCGCCGGAGGACGAAGCCTCGCCAAGACGCTGCGCACGAATGCCGGCACCGGATCGGTCCGGATTGGGGTCAGCGTGGCAGCCGAACCGATTCTCGACTATTACCGCGCTCGGTACCGCCAGGGAAACTGGCAGCCCCAGCCAGCTCAACGGAGCTACGATTACTATGTCCTCACCCCAGGCGACAGCGGACTAATCCAACAACGTCATCTGGAAGTGCTCTATCGCGATAGCGGGCTGACCCTGGCGCGGTAGATGGTCCCTGCTTCATCGCAACCAGAGTGGTGGTTTTCAGCCACCGGGGCGCTTTCGATACTTCCCGTAACTGTCTCAATCGAAAAGGAAACCTATTTGGCCCTCAGCATTGCCTCAATGGGTGCGTGAGTTCGGGAGACCTGGTTATGCGGCGCTTAAGTAATTGCCGGTTCTTGATTTTCGCGGGTGCGGTGCTTCTTCTGGCCGGCGGTCTGACGCCGGCGCGTGCACAGGATCCCGACGATCTCAAGCGCGGTGTCGCCCGTATCAGCTTGATTAATGGGGACGTTTCGGTCCGCCGCGGTGATTCGGGCGAGTGGGTTGCGGGTGTCATCAATGCGCCGCTCCTGACGGATGATCATGTGGCGACAGGGCCCAATTCGCGAGCCGAAATCGAGTTCGACGCGAGCAATGTTCTGCGTCTCGGCGCGAATGCGGAACTCCGCTTAAGCCAATTGGAATATGGCCGCTACCAGATGGAACTGGCCCA
Organism: uncultured Solibacteraceae bacterium; assembly: GCA_963792055.1. GTDB lineage: Bacteria > Acidobacteriota > Terriglobia > Bryobacterales > Bryobacteraceae > Solibacter. The sequence goes on from CAWBUV010000008.1 coordinate 66,869, forward strand.
CGGTGTCGTGACATACCGTATGCTCCGGGCTACCGAAGGCAATATAGAAGTCGATACCCCGAGCCTCTCGGTCCGCCCATCGCGGCCGGGCAGTTATCGCGTCTCCGTCAACGAAAGCGGTGAAACCGAAGTGACGGCCCGGAACGGGGATGTCGAAGTATTTACCCCTCGCGGCTCGCAGTGGGTTCACAACGGCCAGAGCCTGATGGCGCGCGGCGCGGCCGGCGATGCCGAGTTCCAAGTGGTGTCCGCCGGCCCGATTGATGATTGGGACCGCTGGTCCGACAGTCGCGATCACGCCATGCTGCAGTCCACGAGTCCCCGCTACGTCGGTCCGGGAGTGTACGGAGCGGAGGACATGGATCCTTACGGCTCCTGGACGAGCGTTCCCGAATACGGCAACGTCTGGCATCCCAATGTTGGACCCGATTGGGCTCCCTACCAGGCTGGCCGGTGGGTTTGGGAAGACTGGTATGGTTGGACCTGGGTGAGCGCCGATCCTTGGGGCTGGGCTCCCTACCATTACGGGCGCTGGTTTCGCCATGATCGTTTCGGCTGGTGTTGGTATCCGGGCCTGCTTACTGCGCGACACTATTGGTCGCCCGCTCTGGTTGGGTTCTTGGCTTCGGTTCAGGCGTAGGCGTCGGTTTCGGCTTCGGCAACGTCGGATGGGTTCCGCTGGCTCCTTTCGAAGTCTTCCACCCCTGGTGGGGCCGGGGCTACTTGGCGGTCGGCTTCAACCGATCCGTTAATATTACCAACGTAAATATAACAAATGTATATAGAAATGCCAGATTTCGGAATGGCATCAGCGCGGTTGCGGCGCGTGATTTTCAGAGCGGCCGTTTCAACAATGTGATTCGCACGAGCGGCGCCCAGATCGGGTCAGGCGGAGTCATTCGGGGACAGATGCCGTTCACCGCGGGCTCTCAAAATATGCGGTTCTCAGACCGCCAGGCCGCGTCGATCCCGCGGAGCAACAATAATGCCCGGTTCTTCACGCATCAGCAGCCGAACCCGGTGCAGCGCGGGCAGTTCCGTGGTACCGCATCCGTCCAACAGGCTACGCCGCAAGTGAACCGCGGCGGGACCGTCGGGCAAAGCAATGATGCCGGTTGGCGGCGATTTGGTTCGCCGTCTGGCCAATCTGTGGGCTCGCAGGGAAATCAGCCTGCGGTAAATCGCAGCGGTGCCGCGGGTATGGGCCAAGCCCAGCGTAGTGACCGGCAGTCTTCAGCCCAGCAAGGGGGATGGCAGCGCTTCGGCACTCCGGCGGGTCGTGGCGCCGCCAGTCCAACTCCGCCGGCGGCTTCGCCGCGTCAGGAAGGTCGTTCCGGCCAGAGCAATCAAGGCCAGCGTTTCGCATCGCCCGCCGGCGGTGGGCGGCAGGAGTCTTTACGAATCGCACCGCAGGTGGTGCGCGAACGGCCGAGTTACAACGCACCGCGTCCGAGTGCGCCGAGCTACAGCGGTCCGCGGCAGAGTGCGCCGAGTTATAGCGCGCCTCGCCAGCAAAGTTCGCCGGCTCCGCGCAGCAACGGCGGCGGCTCTCGCGGAAATGGCGGCGGGAGCGCTCCCCGCGGCAATTCCGGTGGAGGTCACAGCAACCGCGGACGGTAACAAGGGTTTTGGTTGTCAGCTAGCATCAGTTTTTCTTCCCATGGGCCCGGCCCCTTTCAGCGGGGGGCGGGCCGTTTTTTTGATTGTGGGCTGCAGCGGGATCGATGCTGGTAGTCACGTAGTTTACTAAGTTGACATAATATTCGTTATCAGAAGCAGCATCGAGCGCCTTCAGGCACAGGCCCGCGCCACGCTCTAGACGTCCCTCTCGAGGCCAGCGCTCCGGTACGCCTCGCGCAAGGCACCTTCTGCCGGACTACGTCGCGGCGGGCCGCAACTCACGCCCTCCTGCAATTCCACCAGCGTCCGGAAGCTTTCCAGGAGGATGCGGCTCTGGAAATACTCCACCGATGTACGCGAGCTTCCACCGGCGAACCGGGAGACCAAAGTTCCTCACGGACCGCTCCCGCCAACATCGCCAAGTGCTGCGCCGCGCCGCGCAGGATTCCCAGAGCCACAGCGTCCGACTCCAGCGCCGCCGCATCCACCACCCGCGCCAGCGTCGCCACCCGCGACCGCGGCCAATCGTCGGTATAAAAGCGGTGCAACATCTCGTTGGCACTCTCGGACTCCGTCGCCGCCAGCAGCATCTCCCTCAACGCAGTCGGCGGACCCCAACCTTCCTCCAGCCGCAATACCGCCCGCGTCGCCTGCCGCGCGATATCGAACCCGCCGCCTTCATCCCCAAAAATGTGCCCCCAGCCGCCCGCCCGCGCCGTACGGCCCGCCGGATTCCGGCCGAAGGCGATCGACCCGGTGCCGGCAATGGTGATAATTCCCTGCCCGGTCGCGTTGCGCCGGAAAGCGCGATCACCGCATCGTTGGTCACCACCAGGCGTTTCACTCGCAGCGTGGCGGCGAGAATCTCGCGCTTGTCGTCGGGGCCGCCGCTCATTCCGAAACACGCCGCTTCGAAACGCACCGTCGCCCGTCCAATCCGGCCTGCTGCACAGGCGGCGGCGACGCTGCCCGTGACGGCGCGCTCCAGATTGCCGCGGCCTTCGCCGGCGCGGCGTGATTGCAGGGACCGGCCTCCCCGGTGCCCAGAATCCGCCCGGTTCTCATCGCCGATGATCGCCGTAGTGCCGGATTGTCCGCCGTCCACTCCAAGAAATAATCTCATGGCAGTTGGTACAGTCTCATGCCTTTATCATCGCCCACCCCGCAATCCCCACAGGTCGGCGTTGCAGCCGCAGGTCGGTCGGCGCCATTATCGGTGTCGAAGACCAGCAGGTAATCGATGCCCCGGCGCTTGAGTTCGCCCGTCACCGCGCGGCGCAAGCCCAGCGGGCGCGGCGCATCGCTCGCCACAGGCGCCGCGGCCAGCAATGCCAGCGGCCCGCGGCATCCTGGCCCTCCAGTTCAGACGCGCGGCCCACTGATTGGGCGCCGCCTCCAGCACCACCGAATCCGCGGTCTGCGTCCCCATGGAAATCCACCTGGACGAATTGCCCCGGCCTTGCACGTCTCGCCGCACAGCCAGAAAGTCGCCAGCGAATTGTCGAACGCATCCTGTACGCTCCACGGGTACGGTTGCGCGGTCAGCCGCCACGTCCGGCGCGCGCGCACAAGTCACGGTCGCCTTCATAAGATGCGGAATTCGTGGATACTCCACGTATCATCGCCGCGATTGGTTTGTACCACGCGCAGCGCGCGCAGCGTTTGTCGCGGAAAGCGGAAGCGCAGCCGCCAGGTCGGTGACATATTCCGGCGCGACCGCCGTCCACAGAATCTTCCCGGCAATCTGGTTGGCCGCCGACTGGTATTCCACCCGGATGTGCCGCGACGTGTAAGCCTCCGGAATCGGCACGAAGGTAAACACCGTGGACCCGGGCGCGGTGTTCTGCTCGATCAGCCGGTCTACCCGGTAGTGCGTCCAGGTGCCGCTCCAGATAGCGGTCTTCCGGCCAGAGGCGCAGCGCCTCGCGCCACGGAATTCTGGCCAGCCGCCACGCATCGGGATGGGCGTAGCGCGGCACCATCGCCGGCCAGGAGAGCACCGCCGACAGCACCGCCACCGCCACCGCCAGGTACGGCACGGCGTTCAGTGCCAGCATCATCGCCAGCGCCACAAAGGGCAGCGGCGGAATCAGAAAGCGCGTCGAGATATTGCTGAAGTAGTTCGCGCCGAAGACCAGCGCGGCCAGCCAGAGTTGCCGCCCTTCGCGGCGGCGCAGCGCCAGCAGCCCGAGCGGCGCCAGGAGGAACACCGGCCCCAGCAATCCCGAAAGCGACCCATAGACCGTTACTTCCATGGGGATCTCCCAGCGCGATTTCAGAGTGGTACATCGCCAGCAGCTTGCGATACGTGTCCTCGAAGCCCGCCATGACGAACGGGTTGGCAAACTGGCGATTGTAGAACGGCGCCAGCGGATTTTGAAAGTAGATCCAGTTCTTCAGAAGCCAGGGCGCAATCGCTATCGCGGCACAAACAGCGACGGGAAGTGCCGCCTTGCGATTCTTGAGAAGCCACGAAGCCCACCGCGTAGACCACGGCCGGCCAGGCGGTATACTTCGCGGCGAAGGCAAACCCCGCGCCAGTCCGATCACTGCCGCCAAGCGCCAGGTGCGGTCTTCGTCCCAAATCTGCAGCAGGTAGAAAAGGGTGAAGGCGATCGCCGCCACCGCCACATCGTTATATGCGCTCGTGCCGTCGATGCCCACCACCGGACTGGCAAACACGAGGAGTGCGGCGCACAGCGCCGGGTACCGGGAATCCGCTCCTCCGGCCGTAGCTGAACACCTGCCACGCCAGCGCCACCAGAAACGCGAAGTGGACCATTGCCGCCGCCGAATGCCGGCCGAAGGCGAAGGCAAACAGGAACAGCATCTCCACGCCCGCGGGCATTGCCGCATACAGATTGTCTGTAATGCGCACAAACCCGTGCTCTCGCAGGTAGCGTGCAACCAGCCCCAGGTGATACCCCGCTCCGTCCGGGCTGGCTTCCGGCGCCATGGCGTTCGACAGGTACAGAACCACGTACATCCCGAAGAGCGATTCCCCACAGGATTCGCATGGCCTTGTGGGACGGAATCCCTTTTCCTGGTGGATCGCCGCGGCCTGTCCGCTTACGCTGCAGCCGTAATTGGCAGGCCAGCACGGCGCGCCAGTGCCAGAAATACCAGCGGGTACGCCAGTCCGGCGCTGCACAGCGCGCATACCAGCAGGCTGAGCAACGACGCGCCGCTGACGAACCGGACGCCCGGATCGCGGCACGCATCGTCCAACATCAGCCCGCCCAGCGCGAGGCTGACCGCGCATGTGAACGCGGCGCCGAAGAGAATCGCCAGTGGCTCCAAACGCTACTCCGTAAACCCGGCGCTCGAGAGGATGAACCCGAGCCTGCCGCCATCGCCTTTGGAAATCCACACCGGGTCGGGATCGATGCCCACCAGGTTGATCGCGTTGGCGCGCAGTATTCCCGCGCGGAACGTCGTGCGCGTAGTGGTGTTCGCCGGCCTGCTCGACGCGCAGACGATCCAGCAGCTTGCCGTTGACCGTAAAGGTCAGCGTCACCGGACCGGTGTCGCGCATGGTGCGCTCCGGGATGGAGAAATCCATGGCAAACCTCAGGCGGGGCACATCGGGAACAAAGAAGCGGAGGACCGGGTGATCGTAGACCCAGCGCCAGGTTCCGGGACCGTGATCGGCCACGTCCTTCACCAGATAGGCGTCGGCATTCGGATCGGTCATGGAGAGGAAATAGCCGAGGGCGCCGGGCTGCGGCACGGACAGCGCGGAGCGCTGAGCCGGTGGTGGGAAACTCTCCGGCAGCCGCGTGCAACCCGCGCACCAGGCCATCCAGAGTAGCGTCACGATAAGAGGTCGCGTCACGAATCCCGATTGTAACGCGCGCAAAAAGACGAAGGCGGCGGGGAATGTCCCCGCCGCCTCGATTCGGTAGGTTGTCGGGCGGATCAGCCTTTTTTGGCCGGTGGGTTTTCTACGGTGAGGTTATTGACTACGGAGCCAAAACTCAAACCTGCGGAAGACGCGCGCATCCCGGCAACTTGTTTCTCCAGGTTGTTGTTGACCACGCCGGTCAGCGTCACCCTCCCGTTGTCCACAACGATGTGGATGGCGGGAACGGCGCCCATCGCGTAGCGGGACAGCGCGGGGTCGCGGAAGATGGCGCGCGCCACCTGCAGGCGCAGCCGGTCATCCTGCGACGAGAGCGGCAGCACCTTGATCTCATTGGTCACCGAAGCAACCCCGGGAACATGCTGCACAATACGCCCGATATCGGACTTCTTGTAAGGCTGGCTCACCGCGCCCAGCAGCGATACGTTGCCGTGGTCGACGCGGAAGCTGATGTCATCCCACAGGGTGTAGTTGGAGTACATCAAAATCTCGTGGCGCACGCGCTTTTCCAGATCGCTGGTGGCGCTGTCGCCTTGTGCCGCAGCGGCAGTGGCTACCAGGGCCGCGGCTACCAAAAAGGTTCCCAGAATCCCTCGTTTCATTGTTGCTTCCTCCTACTCTATATAAACGTGGGCGGAGGGGTTCCGGTGTACCTGGAATTGTAAAAAGTTAGTAAACGCTAAGTCAGTGGCGTCAGGCGCCGTACGGGCCCTGGGCAGCGGGCTTCCAGATTGGGCGGGAAGATCTAACGCTGCGCGCTGAGCGGCGGCGCGGGCGGCTGCTGCGGGAATCGCCGCGCCGTCCGTGCGCGGGTCGGAGCCCGCGAAATTGACGCCGCGCTTGGCATCGCGCATCACCGCCTCGCCGTTACCCATCGCGGTGGCGAATCCGCCCAGCGGCGCGATCACGTGGCCGCGCCGCGCCAGTTCCTGCCGTACCGCGTCCGGCGACGCGGCGTCTCCATCTGCACGTCGCAGCCGTCGAAGGTTCCCTTGGTGAAGCGCGCCGCTTCGAGCGCCATCTGCACGTTCATTCCGAAATCGACCACATTGGCCACGAATTGCGCGTGCGCCTGCGACTGGTTCCAGCCGCCCATGATGCCGAAGCCGATCGTAAGATCGCCTTTGCGCATGAATGCCGGAATGATCGTGTGCAGCGGCCGCTTGTGCCCGGCGAGCGAGTTCGGCTTGCCGGGCTCGAGGTCGAAGCCCGCGCCGCGATTGTGGAAGGAGAAGCCCGCGCCGGGCGCCACCATGCCGGTCCCGTACCCGGAGTAGTTGCTCTGGATCAGCGACACGATGTTGCCTTCCTTATCGATCGCCGACATGTAGATGGTCTCGCGCCCGTGCGCGTCCAGGTTCGCGCTGAGCTCCGACGGCAGCACTTTGCACGCCGCCTTGTCCATGTCGATCAGCGCCGCGCGGCGCTTGCCCAGATCCTTCGACAGCATCTCCGCCACCGGCACCGGGCCGAACCGCGGGTCGCCGACGTAGCGCGCCATGTCCGCATAGGCCAGCTTCTTGGCCTCGATCATGACGTGCAGCGCCGCGGCCGAGTTGTGCCCGTAGTCCTTGAGCGGGAAATTCTCCATGATGTTGAGCATGGAGAGCGCGGCGACGCCCTGCCCGTTCGGCGGCAGTTCGTAGACCTGCCAGCCGCGGTAGGTGGTGGAGATCGGCTCGACCCATTCCGGTTCGAACTCCGCGAAGTCCTCCAGCGTGTGCGCGCCGCCCTGCGCCTGTAGGAACTTCACCAGGTTCTCGGCGAGCTTTCCCTTGTAGTAACCGTCGCGGCCCTTCGCCGCGATCTGGCGCAGCGATTCGCCAAGCGCCGGATTCTTGAACACGTCGCCGAGTTGCGGGCGCTCGCCGCCCGGCATGTAGGTCTCGCGGTAGCCCGGGCTGCTTGAGCAGTGCCTGCGTGATCCAGCCGCGCGCCGCGATCTCCGGCAGCGGGAATCCATTTTCCGCGTAGAAGATCGCCGACGCCGAGCAGCTCCGCGAAAGTCTTGGTGCCGAAGCGGCGGCGCAGCGCGTCCCATCCCGCCACACAGCCGGGCACCGTGATGGTGTGGACGCTCCGCGGGATCGATCTTGTCGAAATCCCCTTGGACTTCAGGTACTCGATGGTCAGCGCCTTCGGCGTCCAGCCGCTCGAGTTCAGGCCGTACACTTTGCCGGTTTTGGCCTCGTACACGATCGCGAAGAGGTCGCCGCCCATGCCCGTTGACATACGGCTGCGTCAGCCCCAGCACCGCATTGGCGGCGATCGCCGCATCGATCGCGTTGCCGCCTGCTTCCAGCATCTTGGCGCCGGCCTGCGAGGCCAGGAACTGCGAGGCGGCGACAATTCCATATTGCGTCACAATCATGGAGCGCGCCTGCTCGCGCGGCGGCCCTGCGGGAGCGGCCGGAGGAGTGTTGGGAGCCGGCGAATCGTCCTGCGCGAAAACGCCGAAGGAGATCAACAGTGCGGCAAGCAGCAATTTCATAGCGGGAGTTTAGCATACCGGGCGCAAGGCAACTGAGAAAACCGAAGATGCCGGATCATGAGAGGACCCTTCCCGAGGACCTCGTGTTTTTATTGGACTCCGGCGGACGGGTCCACTTCGACAAAACGTTCAACAATTCGCCGGGTTCTATCGGCTTCGAGAGATAGTCGTCCATTCCGATGTGCAAACATCGATCACGGTCTCCGGGCATGGCGTTCGCAGTTACCGCCACAATCGGCACTTTCGAATTCAGCGCTCGTGTCGCGGGATTCCGAATCCGCCGCGTAGCTTCGTAGCCATCCACTTCCGGCATTTCGCAGTCCATCAGTACAAGGTCATAATCGACGGTCTGCAGGGCCCGTATCGCCTCGGCGCCGTTGAGAACCGGGTCGGCTGCGAAACCCAGACGGCGAAGCATGGCGAGCAGCACCATCTGATTGACGGCATTGTCTTCGGCCAACAGAATGCGCTTGTCCGTCGACGGCTTTTCGAGGGTTGGTTGGACCGTTCTGAGCGGTCTGGCCGGTGGTTCCACGCCCGCCCGCCGGCCCAACGCACCAGTAATCACTTCGCAAAGACGCGCTTCCATCAGCGGCTTGGAAATAGAGGTGAAGCGCGACGAGGCATGGGTACCGAATGGCGTCATCAGGATGATGGCGGTACCCGCCAATTGCGGATCTGCCGCAATCAGGCGTGCTGTCTCTTCGCCATCCTCAGCACGCGACTCCTTATTCACCAGTGTGAGTGCGAACGGGTCGCCGTCAACGGCTGCCTGACGAAGCACTGTGAATGCCGAAGCGCTCCCGGCGGCCTCAGCCATACGACACCCCCAGGACGCCAACCACGTGCTCACTACCTGACGATTGGACTCGCGGTCGTCCAGCACGAGGACCTTTACTCCGCGAAGATCATTCAAATGGTTTGCCGGCGCCGCGGGCACGGTCTCCTGCTTCTCAAATACCGCGGTAAAGCGGAACGTGGAGCCTCGACCCTCCTCGCTCTCGAACCCGATTTGCCCTCCCATCATTTCCACGAGATGTTTGGAGATCGCCAGTCCCAGCCCGGTACCGCCATATTTACGGGTCGTCGATACATCGGCTTGAACGAACGGCGAGAAGAGTGCTTCGGCACGATCCGCTGGTATGCCTATGCCGGTGTCGCGGATCGCGAAATCGAGTGTCACCGTGCGCTCGTCCTCTGAAACCGGCCTGACCCGTATGCTCACCTCGCCCTGATCGGTAAATTTGACGGCATTCGCCACCAGATTGCTGACAATCTGGCGGAGCCGCCCCGGATCGCCACGCAACAGGCAGGGTGTATCGGGCGCCACCAGGCAGGTGAGCTCGAGTCCTTTGCGACTCGCCGCAATCGCCATCATCTCGACGACTCCCTCCAACACCCGGCGAAGGCCGAAGTCCAGGCATTCGACGGTCGCTTTGCCGGCCTCAATCTTGGCCAGATCGAGGATGTGATCCAGCAGTGATTTCAGGGTCTCCGCGCTGTCGCGGACCACTTCGGCATAGCGCCTCTGCTCGGCAGCCAGGTCACTATCGAGGAGCAGCCGCGCCATGCCGATCACGCCGTTCATCGGAGTACGGATCTCGTGGCTCATGTTCGCCAGGAAGCGGCTCTTGGCGCGGTTGGCGGCTTCGGCCAGCTCCTTGGCCTTAACCAGTTCGTCCTCCGCCATTTTACGCTGGGTGATATCCAGGAACGCCACCACCGAGCCCACCATTTTCCCGCCGTCGATTACCGGATGACTCCAGTACTCCGCCGGAAAACACGTTCCGTCGGCTCGCCACAACACTTCATCATCAACATGGGCCCCTTCTCCGCTTCCAAAGGGCCCGACGATCGGGCATTCGCTGACTGGATAGAGCGTGCCATCAGCGCGTGTATGGTGGGCGAGAGCGTGCATGTTCTTGCCGATCACCATTTGGGAATCGGTGTACCCCAGCATACGAAGGCAGGCGCGATTTGCAAATGTACACTCGCCCTGCTGGTCGACGCCGTAAATCGCTTCGGCAGTCGAATCCATTAGAAGGCGTACGCGCTCTTCGCTCGCACGAATCAACTCCTCGGACCGCTTCTTTTCTGTGATGTCTTCAATGTGCGTGACGAAACTCCACCCGTCGGAACTGCCGGTCACGTGCGAAAGACGGATTCTCACCCACACGATCCGGCCTTCCTTGTGAAAGTACCTCTTCTCGTACTCCACCCACTCGGGACGGTCGCGCTCTAATCGCGCCATTGCTTCCAGGGAGACTGCGACATCGTCCGGAGGGCTGATTTCCTTCCATGAGAGTGCGAGCAATTCCTGTTCGGAATAGCCGAGTATGCGGCATGTGGTTGAATTCACCTCAAGCATACGGCCGTCCAGGGCGACCAGGGCCAAACCGAACGGAGCATATTCAAATGCGTTGCGGAAGCGCTCCTCGCGCTGACGCAGAGCGATCTCGGTTGCCCGCCGGCGGGTCTCGTCTTCGACGTGCGTGACGAAGTGGGATGGTGTTCCATCGCGTTCGCGCAGCAACGAAGTCTTGACCCTCGCCCAAATCACGCTTCCTCCGCGTCCGATGTATCGCTTTCCGAACTCCTGGCAGGAGACCTCCCCGCGTACCAGTCGAATCATCGCTTCGTGCGAAACCGCCATGTCCTCGGGGTGGGTCAGATCGGACCAGTTGCCGGCGAGCAGTTCCTCCTCGGTGCGGCCCACCATCTCACAGAAGGTCCGGTTGACTTGCAGCAGGCGCCCGTCGACCGCCGAGAGGCACATTCCATGCGGCGCGCGTTCAAACGCGCTGCGGAACCGTTCTTCGCTGCCAAGCAGCCGTTCTTCGGCCCATTGCCGGTCGAAGATCACGATCCCGAGCTTCTCATTGGCCGCTTCCAGGGCATCGGCCCGCTTTCTGCTGGTGAGAACCAGGTTGACCAGGAAACCCAACAGGATGCTGGACACCACGCCGACAAGAAATGCCACCCATGTAAGGAATATGTCGTTCTCGCGAAGAGCCAAAATCGCATAAGTCGGAAAGCTCTTCCCGAACTCTTGAGCGAGTGCGAAGATACGATCGGTGTCGGATTGTACGTCCCTTTGAAACCCGTAGGCAAAACTCAGGGTGATCGTGAGTCCGGCGCACATGGTCGCAACCGCGGGCCAGGGCGCCGGAGCATCCCGCTCGCCCCGGTAGCCCAAGGAGGCTACGGTGACGATGGCGAGACCGAGAGCCATAAACCCAGCGCCCGTATTGGTTGCCATCTGCACAAAATGGCCCCATTGATAGGTAGGGTAGCCTGCCAGGTAGCCCAAAACCGAGGATGTCCCGGCGGCCATCACGACGGCGCCCAACACACCGATCACGCTCGACATCCTGCGTGATATGGACGGACGCGAGGCACACCACAACGCCACGCTACACAAAAGGAAACAAAGAGCAGTGTTTGGGGCTATGCGGCCCGGATGCCCTACCCGCGTAATCCAATCCGCCACCAGCAATTGGTCGAAGCCGAGATCGATCGACAGACCATCTTGAATCAGCGTCAGCAGGCCGGCGAGCAGACTCCAGACTGCACCCGGTAGGGCGTACTTGCGGCGTCCTGCCGCCACGCCGACCAGTGCGAGGCCATCCAACACAAAGCCGGCCGCCGAGTTGGCAGCCATCGGATTGGAGAACCTTCCGAATCTCGTAACAGCCGGAATATGCCAGATCCAACCAATCAATGGCACAATCCCGACGAACACGCATGCACCTCCGGCGGCGAACAAAAAGGCTCGACGGCCCGAGTGCATGACGCGTAAATTCATCCGGAGTTTCTGCTGACCCTCTTATCGGATGTCTCGCTGTAAAAGGTTAGGAGGACGGCGAAACTATGCCTGCTTGTCCGCCGCGTAGCAGAGCGGATTCAACCCGCACGGCTCGCATTGCGGCGACCGCGCCGTGCACAGCGCGCGCCCGTGCAAAATCAGCTGATGCGAAAAAAGGATCCACCGCTCCTTGGGGATGATCTTCACCAGATCCTGTTCGATCTTCACCGGATCGGTATTTTTGGTCAGATCCAGGCGCTGCGAGATGCGGGACACATGCGTGTCCACCACCACGCCGGACGCGATTCCGTAGGCGGTTCCCAAGACCACATTCGCCGTCTTGCGCGCGGCGCCCGGAATGGTCAACATTTCCTCGATGGTCTTCGGCACCTGCCCGCCAAATTCGCCGACCACGCGCTGCGCCGCACCAACGATCGACTTCGCCTTGTTGTTGAAGAATCCCGTGCTGCGTATATCCGCGGCCAGCACCTCCGGCTTCACGGCCGCGAAATCCCGCGGCGTCGGGTATTTAGCGAAAAGACCCGGCGTCACTTCGTTCACGCGCTTATCCGTGCATTGCGCCGAGAGGATCGTCGCCACCAGCAATTCCCACGGGTCGCGATGCAGCAGGGCGCAAGTGGCGTCCGGATACATATGGTCCAGGCCGGCCAGAATTCCGTCAAGCCGCGCCTTGCGTTCGGCTGCGGTTTTAGGCCGTTTCACGTAAGCTCGTAGTTGGCCATGAGAGCGCGTCTTCTTCTGCTCGCTGCCGCGTTGCTCGCCTTTGGCGCTTCGCTCGGTTCGAGTTTTCACTTTGACGATTATGCCATTTTCTCCGACCCCGCCCTCGAATCGGCGCGCGGTTGGATCGAAGTCTGGGCGCCGCTCCAGACGCGTCCGCTGACCTATTTCACATTCTGGGTGAATCGCCAGCTCGGCGGCGGCGATCCGCTGGGCTATCACCTCTTCAACCTGATCTTTCATCTGGCCGCCGTGCTGCTGGCGTGGGAGTGCCTGCGCGGTCTCCTGCCGGAGCCTGCCGCCTGGATCGCAGGGGTGCTCTTCGCCCTGCATCCGATACAGTCCGAGGCCGTCGATTACGTCTGGGCGCGAAGCATCGTGCTGGCGGCACTGTTCTGTTTTGCCGCGCTCTACCTGTGGCTTCGTGGGCGGCCTTGGGCGGCAGTCGCGTGCTTTGCAGCGGCACTGCTCGCCAAGGAGGAATGTGCGGCCTTCCCGCTGCTGCTGGTCTGGCTCCAATGGCGCGGCAGCCTGCCGGGCGCGCAGAAGTTCCGGCCGGCGCTGGCCGCCATGTTCGCACTCGCGCTGGCCGCCGGCGCCCGCGTGATCTGGGCGACCACCGTGATTCCCGGCGCGCCCGCCGGTCCACAGGCCGGCATTTCCCCGCTGCAGTATCTTCTGGCGCAGGGAGCCGTGATCTGGCGCTACCTGCAACTGGTCGTCGTGCCGTATCGGATTTACGGTGGACGCGGACGTTTCGGCAGCGCTATGGTTACGAATCGCGGCTTGGGTGATGCTGGTGATTGCCACACTCTGGCTGCTGCGCCGCAATCGCGAGATCGCCACCTGGTGGATCGGCGGCCTGATTCTGCTGATCCCGAGTTCCTCCCTCTTCCCTGCCGCCGATCTTTCCGCCGACCGCCGCATGTACCTTCCGATGTTCTGCTTCGCGGCGGTCCTGGGACTGTTGCTCGCGCGCATCAAAACTCCCGCGGTGTTCGCCGCCATCGCCCTCCTGTTGGCGGGACTGAGTGTGCAGCGCACTATGGTCTGGATGACCGAGGAATCCCTCTGGCGCGAGGCGGTCGACCGCGCGCCGGGGAAACTGCGGCCCAAACTGCAACTGGCGCGTGCCCTACCGGCCGCCAAGGGTCTGGAACTGCTCGGCAAAGCGCGATTGGAGGCTCCCTACGAGCCGGCGATAGCCACCGAAACCGGCAAGATCCTGCTCGCCGAAGGCCAGCCGGATGGCGCGCTGGAGGAGTTTGGGCGGGCCCTCGCGCTGGCGCCCGACCGATGCGCGCAATATGAACAATCGCGGTGTCGCGCTCATGGCGCTCGGCCAGACCGAAGCCGCACGCGCCGATTTCGAACGCGCGCTGCGCACTCTGCCGTCGCTTACGGAAGCCCGCGAGAACCTCGCGAAACTGCCGCCGAAACCGCAATGAGGGCGCGTCTGTGCGCAGGCTGTCGCGCGGCCTGCCGCACGTGCGCGGTGATCTGCACGTCGGTAGTCAAATTCTGCCAGTCGCCCAGCTCGTAGATCTTTCGTTTGGTAGTCAGCGGAATCGACATCTCCTTCGATTCAAACGGCGCCAGGTTGGTGTTGAAGGAGAAGGTTCCCTGCGCGTCTTCCTCGGATTTCTGTGTGCGTCCCCAGATGGTGACATTGCCGGCGAGACCGTTAATGTCCGCGGTGGAGTGGTTGATGATCATCTAAGATCCAACAGTTAGTGAGATCCAACAGCGAATCATATCAACTGTAGGAAGCATTCTTAATCAGGATGTTTCCGCCTTCAAAGGGGATGGTGATGTCTTCACCATACAGCGGCGCTCCAAAGAACGCTGCGACGGCTAGAACTTTCATGAACACTTGGTTTCTCTTATACTGGGGTCGAAAGGTATAGCGTTTCGATGGAGCGACGGGGGAGCACGCCAAAATGAACTCACTATCTTCCGTGCTTGTGGTCGCTGCACTTCTAGGCGGATGTAGCGGGAGTCCGGTTACCGAGGCCCATTCTTGGTTCATAGAGTCCTACGACAACGGTGTTATCACGGTCCATCATGAAGGCCACACATACAAGGCTACGTGCGACACCAGCAGGTCTTTCAACAATGCCGCCTCAATCATGGACCCGAACAATGTGGTCGTATTTTCAACTTGCGCCACGGCGATCGGGCTTGTTGGGCACCAAGTCCAGCCAATTGAGGGCGAGCAGCGAGACTCGGACGGCTGGACTGTGGTGATGTGGAGCGTCGGTGACACTCTAGCGTTGCGAAAGGTGAAGGATGAACGAACGCCTTGGCGACAGGAGAACTTTCGGATCACTTCAGTAACGAAGGCCGCTCGCTAAACACTCTCGAAGGGGTTACGCAAAAGCTGATTCGATTTTGGGAGCGAAGACGTAGACCAGTGGTTGCGGGTGGTAAGAAGACGTACAGCGTTCTTACACTTCTTGGGGGACTACCTTGTCCCCCAAGAGTCAATTGCTTTATCCCTTTAAGCCCCTAAACAAGAGTTGGTAAAGAAGCCAAAGGAACAGGATTGTTTCAACTAACTCAAAGGCGTAAAGCCTTATGAGCCTGAGCACGGCAATGATAGGCATAAACTTCCTCAAATTCTGAATGTTTAAGCTTCACTGCGGCCTGCGGTGAAGGGCGAAGGCCGCGGCTCTCTTGTTTCCAGTCCGTAGTCTACGAAAGCCGCGAAAATGAGAGTGCGGCTAACTCGTACTGTACCACATCCCCAGTACGTGTCAAGAACAAACCATGTTGGGCGCACTTCACTGAAATTTGGGGCTGATTAGGTTCGTTTTGAGAACCAACTCGCTATCTCTTCCGAGACTTCGGTAGCACCTTCCACGCGGCGACAAGTTGCTGAATTGCGGCGTGGGTGATGCTGGTGATTGCCACATTCTGGCTGCTGCGCCGCAATCGCGAGATGCGCCACCTGGTGGATCGGCGGACTGATTCTGCTGATCCCGAGCTCTTCCCTCTTCCCTGCCGCCGATCTTTCCGCCGACCGCCGCATGTACCTTCCGATGTTCTGCCTTCGCGGCGGTCCTGGGCACTGTTGCTCGCGCGCATCAAAACTCCCGCGGTGCTCGCCGCCATCGCCCTCCTGTTGGCGGGACTGAGTGTGCAGCGCACTATGGTCTGGATGACCGAGGAATCGCTCTGGCGCGAGGCGGTCGAGCGCGCGCCGGGGAAATTGCGGCCCAAACTGCAACTGGCGCGGGCCCTGCCTGCCGCCAAGGGTCTGGAAGTGCTCGGCAAGGCGCGATTGGAGGCTCCCTACGAGCCGGCGATCGCCGCCGAAACCGGCAAGATCCTGCTCAGCCGAAGGCCAGCCGGATGGCGCGCTGGAGGAGTTTGGGCGGGCCCTCGCGCTGGCGCCGAACGGATGCGCGCAATATGAACAATCGCGGTGTCGCGCTGCATGGCGCTCGGCCAAACCGAAGCCGCACGCGCCGATTTCGAACGGGCGCTGCGCACTGTCCCGTCGCTTACGGAAGCCCGCGAGAATCTCGCGAAACTGCCGCCGACCGCAATGAGCCGCTGGCGAGCTGCAGGCGGCGTCCGCCGCGCAATCTGCACCTGTGCCGTGCCGCGTCGATGACATCAGTGAGCCGCCTAGCCGGCTGCCATGCCTGCTCACGTCCTATCGCCTCCTGGCCGGAGCCGTGATCTGCACGTCGGTGGTCAAATTCTGCCAGTCGCCCAGCTCGTAGATCTTCCGTTTGGTGTTCAGTGGGACGGACATCTCCTTCGATTCATACGGCGCGAGGTTGGTGTTGAAGGAGAAGGTTCCCTGCGCGTCTTCCTCGGATTTCTGCGTGCGTCCCCAGATGGTGACGTTCCCGGCCAGTCCGTTGATGTCCGCGGTGGAGTGGTTGATGATCACGAACTTCGCCACAGTCTTCTTCTTGCCGTCCTCCACGAAGCGTACACCGGACACCTCGATATACTTCTGCAGCGGGTTGGTCTTGGCTCCTGGTTTTGCCGCCGGGTTCTCCACGCTGGCGATCGGCGCCGGTCCGTTGCCCGCATTCCCACGATTGGTGGATAACACCCAGATCAATCCGAACACGACGCCCGCAATCGCCAGCGCAAAGAGAATCGTCATCATCCACACAGGAAGATTGAGCCCGCGAGCGGGCGCGGGCTGCTGCATGTAATATCCCGGCGGAGGCGCATGCGGCGGCTGCGCCTGGGGCGGCGGCGGGTAGGACGGCTGCGGATGGTAGGGCTGAGCTTGCGGTGGAGGCGCCTGCTGCGGCTGCTGATAGTAAGGTTGCTGCTGCGGCGGCGGTGGTGGGGCGTAGGCCGTAGGCGGCGCAGGCGGGCCGGCGTACGGAGCCGGTGCCTGTTCCTGCACCGGACTACCGGCGGCCTGAGTCTTCTGGGAGCAATCCGGGCAATCGTTGTAGGCCGGAGGGACTTCGCGCCCGCATTGCGGGCAGATCCACGTGAACATGCACTCGCCTCTCTTATCAATGTACCGCGCGATGCGGGGTCTGCCGCGGCGCGGCTATCGGATTCCGGCAAACGAATACATACGGCCGGCCGCTGCCTGGTCGCGCCGGAAAGAGTCGAATTCCTCAGCCCGGCACATGGTGCACAAATTCGACGCGTAGATGCGCCGCGGCGTTACTCCCGATTCTTCGAGTTGCCGCCGGTTGGCCGCCGCCAGGTCGATGTGTCCCCTTCCCTGCCCCCCGAACTGTGCGGCTACTTCCGCTCCCACCTCGTAGCAGCACTTGCCGATGCCCGGACCGATGGCCGCGTGCAGGTCTTCCGCGCGCGTACCGAAACGTCCAGCCATGGCCGCTCACCGCTTCCGCCGCGATTTGCGCCGCCGTACCTCGCCAGCCGGCGTGTACCGCGGCCACCGCACGGCTGCGTTCGTCCACCAGCAGAATCGGAATGCAATCGGCGGTCTTCACGGCGACTACGCTGCCCGGTTGATTCTCGATCAGCGCGTCGCCTTCTCCCAGCACTCCGGCGCGGCCTTCGGCGGCAACGCACGAAGAGGAGTGGATCTGTTTCAGCGTGGCAAGCTGCCCGAAGGCAGCCGGAATATCGGAAAGTCGCGTGCCGAAGCCATGCACCAGCCACGGAAATGCGTCCAGTTCGGTGACGCGGTAAATGTTGTCGGAGTCCCGGTAGAACACGGTTATACGGGGTTCTGCGTCTGCGCGATGCGGATCTGCGACTTGAACTTCTCCAGCATGGACTCATCCAGCCGCACTTCGGTGGGCCGCTTGACCAGCGTGGTCATCTGGTCGATCTTGTCCTGCAGTTTCATCAGCGCGTAGAAGAGATTCTCGGGCCGCGGCGGGCAGCCGGTGAGGTAGACATCGACGGGGACGATCTTGTCCACGCCCTGCAGCACGCCGTAGGTATTGAAAGGTCCGCCGACGCTCGAGCAGGCGCCCATCGAGATGCACCACTTGGGATCCGGCATCTGGTCCCAGATCCGCTTCAGCACCGGCGCCATCTTGAGCGTCACCGTGCCCGCGACGATCATGAGATCGCTCTGCCGCGGGCTGGGACGGAAGACTTCGGCGCCGAAACGTGCGATATCGAAGCGCGAGGTGCTGGCAGCGATCATCTCGATGGCGCAGCACGCCAGGCCGAACGTCAGCGGCCAGATGGACGATTCGCGCGCCCAGTTGAACACGTGGTCCACGCTGGTGGTGACGATATTCTGCTCAAACTGGTTCTGGATGAAAGATGACATCTCAACCGCATTCTATCACTCGGAGCGCATCACTCGAAACGCAGGGCTTCCGTGGGGCTGACGCGCGTGGCGCGGCGCGCGGGAATCAGGCAGGCCGCCACTGAAACGGCCAGCAGGACCGCACCCGAGACGGCGAAGGCCAGCGGATCGCGGGGGCTGACCTGGAACAGCAGGCTTTCCAGGTAGCGTCCGATGCGCGACGGCCGACGCGGCGCCGCCGGCCAGTCCCACCAGCACCGGCGTCATACCCTGGCGCAGCACCATGCCCAGGACGTCGCTGCGCTGCGCGCCCAGCGCCATGCGTATGCCCATCTCACCGGTGCGCCGGCTTACGGCATAGGACAGCACGCCATAGGTGCCGAAGGCCGCGAGCGCGAGCGCGCCGGCGGCGAACAGCGCGACCAGCAGCATCTGGAAGCGGCGTTCCGCTACCGAACGCGAGAGTACTTCTTCCAGTGTGCGCACCTCGGGCACGGTGACTTCACTGTCGATCTCCCACACCGCGGCCCGCAAGGCATTGGCGATCGAACGCGGATCCATGGAGGTACGCACCAATAGCGAGGCGCCCAGCCGCGAGCGCTGCCAGTACGGTATGTAGAGCATGTTGACGGGATCCTTGTCGAGGCTGGTGCTACGGAAATCCGGAGTCACCCCCACGACTTCCAGCAGGCTGCCGTTTCCCTGCAGCTTGCGTCCCACGGGACTCTCTTTCCCCCACAGGCGTTGCGCCAGGCTCGCCGAAACGATGCAGACCACCCGATTCCGGTCCTGTTCTTCGAAATCGCGCCCGTCGCGCAGGCCCACGCGGAGGGTCTGGAAGTATCCCGGACTGACGAAGCGCACGTTGGTAGACGGCTGTTCCACCATGGGCCGCGTGTCGTGCTCGGTGCCCACGATGTCGATCCAGGTTTCGCCCATCAGCGGCAGGGCCGATACCAGTGAGGCGCTCTGCACGCCCGGCATGGCGGCCGCTTTGGCCAGCACGCGTTGGAAGAACGCATTCCGTTCGGCCGGCTTGGGGTATTTCGTCGAAAGCAGCGAGACGTTCATCGCCAGGACGCGCTCTACCTGAAAGCCTCTATCGAGGGACATGAGCTGGCTGAAACTGGCGACCAGCAGTCCGGCGGTAACCAGCAGCGCAGCACTCAGCCCGACCTCCAGGCTCACCAGTACGTTGCGCACACGCAATCCGCCCCGCCCTTCGGTATTGCCACGGCCGGCGGATTTCAGGGTCTCCATGGGGGCGGAGCGCACGCTGCGCAAAGCCGGCAGCGCGCCGAAAATCAGACCCGTGAGCAGAGAGATGGCCAACGCGAACAGAAGCACCCGGGCGTCCACATGGACTTCATTCAAGCGCGGCAGATCGATGGGCGCTACCGCCAGCAGCACGCGCAGGCCCCAGTATGCCAGGGCGACTCCAAGCGCTCCGCCGGTCAACGCCAGTAGCGTGCTCTCCACGATCGATTGCACCAGCAGGCGTCCGCGGCTCGCCCCCAGGGCGGTGCGGATCGCGGCATCGCGGGCTCGCCCGGCAGCCCTCGCCAGACCGAGGTTGGCGAGGTTGACGCACAGCACCAGCAGCACCGCGCCCACTGCTGCCATGAGGAGAACCAAACCCTGCCGGACGTCGCCGACCATCCGCTCCTGCAGCGGAATCAGGCTGGCGTGCAGGTCCAGATCTCCGGGAAGCTGCTTGCTGATGGCGGCCTGCACTACGTCGAGTTCCGCCTGCGCACGGGCCGCCGATACGCCGGGGCGCAGGCGGGCCGTCGTCCAGTAGTTGAAGTCTCCCATGTGCACTTTGAGATCGCCGGGGTCGTAGCCGAGCGGCTTGTAAACCTCGAGACCCTCGCCGAGACTAGCGGCGGCGTACTTCTCTTGACGCGGGAAATGGAAGGATGCCGGCAGGACTCCGACCACCTCATATGGTTTGCCATCCAGCAGGATTTTGCGTCCGACAATGGCCGGGTCGGCGCGATAGCGGCGGTGCCAAAGGGAATCGGCCAGGATCACTACTTGATCGTTCCCCGACTGGTCCTCCTGCCCGGTAAAATCTCGTCCCAAGCGCGGGTGTACGCCGAACACCGGAAAGATGGTGGAGGACACCAGCGCGCCGCGGACCTGTTCGGGCTGCCCGCTGCCCGTCAGATTGAAGACGCTGGCCCGGGCGATGCCGACCTGTTCGAAGCTACTCACCTGTTTCCGCCATTCGGCGTAAATCGCGATGTTGACAGGCAGGGCAGGATAAGCTTTGAGCAGCTTGGGCGCCCACTGAGTGAGCGCCACCAGGCGCTCGGGATGAGGAAAATCCGGGGGACGGAGCAATACGCCATTAATTAAGGAGAAGATCGCGGTATTGGCGCCGATGCCCACGGCCAGCGAAAGCACGATCATCAGGGCGAAAACCCGGTCGCGAAGCAGGCCGCGAACGGCGAAGCGAATCTCGTTGCGCATCGTAGGCTATTACGCGCGCGAAGGTGCTTCAGTTCGCAACAATTTTGCGTCCGGCGATGCGCAGGCGGCGGTAGTCGGCGGTCCACTTGGCGTCACGCAGCAGGTACGGAGCGGCGTATTCGGCCGTCAGACGGAAGAAATCCGCGCGCTGCGTGTCGTCCAGAGGCTCCGTCAGGCGGCTGCCGAACATGCGGTACCAGTTCTCCAGGCCGCGTTCGCCGTCCTGCAGCGAGGTGGGACGGTCGAACAGCAGGGCGTAGGTGACCTCGATGCCGCTGGATTCCAGGACGGCGGAGTATTCGGCGATGCTGGGGTAATACCAGGGATTGAGGCGCTCCGGCCGTTCGACGCCCAATTGGCGCAGCGCGCGGTATGCCGCCTCCACCAGGATCCGTACATTGCCGTGGCCGCCGAATTCGAAGACCACCCGGCCGCCCGGTTTGAGCGCGCGGGACATCGCGGCGGCGGCCGCTTCGGGCGGCTGGACCCAATGCAGCACGGCATTCGAAAAGACCGCGTCGAATTCCGCATCATATGACAAGTCGCCGATTTCGCGGGTTTCGAAACGCAGTTCGGGGAAGTTCGCGCGGGCCTGGTCGATCATGGCGGCGGAACGATCGATGCCGAGCACCTGTGCGCCGGCTTGGGCGATTCCGGCGGTCAGATGACCGGTGCCGCATCCGGCATCCAGGATGTGTTCGCCCGGTTGGGGAGCCAGCAGCGCGAGGAGGTCGCGGCCGAATTCCCAGACAAACGCATGGGAGGCATCGTAGAGTCCGGCATTCCAGTCAGGCTGCTGCATGCTATTAATTGTATTCACACCGAAAACTGTCGGGTTCTACAACAGGGGCGTGGCGTTCCCCATCACCGCTTCTAAATTACTGATTCTAATTGGCCTAGCGGCAATCTTCAACATAGCACTGTCGAATTTCACGACGGAAGGCTAGTGAGGTAAAACTCTACGCCGCCTAAGTGTATGATTCTACATCGGATAAAGAGGTATAAAACGCCGCTACTTGGCCAGGCACGTGCCCTTAGAGACACTGGAAAGGCGGTACATTTTATGACGGTTCTACTGGTTCTCGGCACCTTCCTGGTTTTCATCGTTCTGGATTACTTCCTGAATCGCCGCAAGGCTATCCACACCGTAGCTGTGGAAGCTCATCCGGCCGCTGCAACGCGGTTCGGCTCCGATTATGTCGACGGTTTCCTGGTTCCCGAAAACCTGTCCTATCACAGCGGCCACAGTTGGCTGGTACGCGAGCGTCAGAACGTCGTGCGCGTGGGC
Organism: uncultured Solibacteraceae bacterium; assembly: GCA_963792055.1. Lineage (GTDB taxonomy): Bacteria > Acidobacteriota > Terriglobia > Bryobacterales > Bryobacteraceae > Solibacter. The sequence continues at coordinate 88,873 of CAWBUV010000008.1, forward strand.
GCCGACGAATTTGCCGCTGCGTTGGCCGGAAAGATTGAAAAAATCGAATTGCCGAAGCCCGGTCAGTGGATCCGGCAGGGTCAAAAAGTCATCTCTTTCTTCCGCGACGGCCAGAAGACCGAGATGGTCTCCCCCACCGAAGGCGAAGTAATGGCGGTGAATACCGCGGTACTCGAAAACCCGACTCTCCTGCGGCAGGACCCTTACGGAAAAGGCTGGCTGCTGAGTCGTGCACGTTCCCGACGAGGAGAACACGACGCGGAACCTGGTTCCCCGCATGCTGGTGGGCGAGTGGATGCGTGAAGCCGTGGAACGCCTCTATGCGCGGCAGCCCGCCCTGGCAGGCGCAGTCGCGGCGGATGGCGGACGGCCCGCCGAAGACCTGATGGCAGCTCTCCCGGATGCGAACTGGAAGGAAGTTACCGGCGAGTTTTTCCTCACGGTTTAGGCTTAGATTGGATTTGCTGTAAAGATTTGCTACACATCTGGCGTGATTTTCTGTTAAAAAGGAATTGAGGGTCTTATTATGTCGAAGGCCATACTGTACGACAGCACCCTCTGCATCGGCTGCAAGGCCTGCGAAGGCGGCTGCGCCGAGCGCTGGGGGCTGCCGTACAACGACAAGATCGCCGCGGAAGAAACCATCTCGGCCCACAAGCTGACGGCGGTTGAAACTCACGGAGAACGTTACAGCCGCCGGCTCTGCATGAACTGCCAGCAGCCGGCCTGCGCTTCGGTGTGCCCGGTAGGCGCGTTGCAGAAGACCGCCCTGGGACCGGTGGTCTACGACGCCGACAAATGCATGGGATGCCGCTACTGCATGCAGGCCTGCCCGTTCCAGGTGCCCTCCTACGAATGGAATCAGCGCCTGCCCAAGATGCGCAAGTGCGACATGTGCTACGAACGCCAGAGCCAGGGCAAGCAGACCGCCTGCGCCGAAGCCTGCCCGGTGGGCGCCACCATATGCGGCGACCGCGACGAGCTGCTGGCAGAGGCGCATAAGCGGATCGCGGAAAAGCCCGGCGGCTACTTCAACAAGATTTACGGCGTGAAGGAAGTGGGCGGCACCAGCGTCCTCTACCTTTCGGCGGTGCCGTTCGAGCAGATCGGGCTGCGCACGAATGTCCCGCATGGAAGCGCTGCCGGAGACCACCTGGCGGGTGCTGGAACTGGTGCCGGACGTGGTCTCCACCGGCACCGTGCTGTTGGGCGGAATCTGGTGGATCACCAACCGCCGTGCCGAAGTGGCCAAAAAGGAGGGCCGCCGCAAATGAAGCTGCAGCTTCCCAAAACTCACGGTCTGGCGCGCCATTTTCGCGGCCATCATGCTGAGCGGGCTGTATGCCACCTACCTGCGCGTGATGTACGGGTTGGGCGGCTCCACCAACCTTAGCGACAAGTTTCCCTGGGGCATCTGGATCGGCTTCGACGTGATGTGCGGCGTCGGTCTGGCGGCCGGCGGCTTCACGCTGGTGGCGATGGTGCACATCTTCAATATCGAAGCGTACAAGCCCGTCCTGCGGCCGGCCATCCTCACCGCCTTTCTGGGTTACTCCCTGGTGGTGGTCGGCCTGCTGTTCGATCTGGGCCGGCCGGACCGCTTGTGGCATCCGCTGGTGATGTGGAATCCGCACTCGGTGATGTTCGAAGTGGCGTGGTGCGTGACGCTCTACAGCACCGTCCTGTTCCTGGAATTCCTGCCGATGGTCTTCGAGAAATTCGGCTGGCACAAACCGCTGGAGTGGATCCACCGGATCTCGGTGCCGCTGATGATTCTCGGCGTGCTGCTTTCCACGCTGCACCAGAGCTCGCTGGGCACGCTGTTTCTGATCGTGCCGGAGAAGCTGTATGCGCTGTGGTACACGCCGATTCTGCCGTTGCTGTTCTGGGTTTCGGCGATTGCGGTGGGGCTGGCGATGACGATCTTCGAATGCTGGCACAGCAGCCGCGCTTTCGGCCGCGCGCTGGAACTGCCGCTGCTGGCCAGCATGGGCCGGGTGCTGGCGGTGTTGATGAGCGTCTATCTTTGGATTCGTTTTCTGGATATGAGCCACCGCCACGTCTTCGGCCTGCTGGCCGTCAACCGCATCGAGACCTGGCTGTTCTGGCTGGAGATCGCGCTGATGGCGGTTCCGACGGTGCTGCTGTTTCAAGCCGCGGTGCGCGTCGCGGCCAGGAGCGCTGTACGCCTGCGCCGTAATGGTGGTATTCGGCTTCATCACCAACCGCCTGAACGTCGGCATCACGGGTCTGGAGGCGGGCAGCGGCACGCATTACATCCCGAAGTGGAGTGAGGTGGCGGTCACGCTTGTCGATCGTGGCCGCGGGCTTCGCGATCTTCCATTTCATCGCGCAGAACTTCCCGGTTTTCGAGGCCGCCGGACACGAGACCGCGCAGAGCGAACTGGAAGAAACGGAGGAAGACCCAGTCGCCGTCTGATGAAACCGCCGAACAAAATGCGCTTTGGACTGGCCGCCAAGCTCGCGATCTGCGTGATCGCGAGCACGGCGGCTTTCTTTGCCTTGTTCGGCTACATCAACCTGCGCATGGAGCGCAGCCATTCCGAGGAGTTGATCAAACAATCGGCCTACCGGGTGGCCGACGTGATTCTGCGCAGCACGCATTACGAAATGCTGCACAACGACCGCGACGCGCTGTACAACATCATCCGCGAACTGGGCAGCGAGAACGGCATCCGGCGCATCCGCCTGTTCAACAAAGAAGGGCGGATCACGCTTTCCACCGAAGCCGACGAAATCAACACGGTGGTGGATAAGAACGCCGAAGCCTGCTACGGCTGCCATCAGCAATCGGCGCCGCTGGCCAAACTGAATCGCAAGGACCGCGCGCGCCGGCTTTACGGACAAGCAGGGCCACAGCGTGCTGGCCGTGATCCAGCCGATGGACAACGCGCCGGAATGCTCGAACGCCGCATGCCACGTCCATCCGGCGGACCAGCGGGTGCTCGGCGTGATCGACGCCAATCTCTCGCTGGACACGGTGGACGAGCAGATGTCGCTGCATCAGGCGAACCTGGCATATTTCCTGGTTGGCGCGATCCTTCTGGGCTCCGCACTGGCGGTGGCCTTCATTTGGATCGTGGTCTACCGGCCGGTGAAGAAACTGATCGCCGGCACGCACCGCGTGGCGGACGGAGACCTCACCTACCGGCTGCCGGTGGGTTCGGACGACGAACTGGGCGACCTGGCCCGCTCGTTCAACAAGATGACCGCCAAAGTGGAAGGCGTGCAGGCGGAAATCGAAGAGCGCGTGCGGCGCAAGACGGCGGAGCTGGAGAAGATTCACAAGACGCTGCTGAGTTCGGAAAAAATGGCTTCGATCGGCAAACTGGCGGCCACCGTGGCGCACGAGATCAACAATCCCCTGTTCGGCATCCTGACGTACGCGCGCCTGACGCTGCGCGGCATACAGAAACTGGAGTTCGAAGGACGCGACGAGATGGCGGAGCAACTCCAGACCATCGAGCGCGAGAGCAAACGCTGCGGCGACCTGGTGAAGAGCCTGCTGACCTTTTCGCGCCAGGCGCCGAGCCAGCGGGAGCCGCAGGACTTGAACACGGTAGTGCACCGCGCGGTGCAACTGGTGAAGCACAAACTGCGATATGCAGAACATCGAGTTGACCGAAAAGCTGGCGGAGGGCCTGCCGCCGGTGGAATGCGACGGCAACCAGATTCAGCAGGTGATTCTGGTGCTGATGGTGAACGCCTCGGAGGCAATGCCCAAGGGCGGCACGCTCGAGGTGGCCACGGAGTTCGACGCGGTCGGCGAACAGGGCGTGGTGCGTGTGAAGGACTACCGGCTCGGGCATCCCGCCGGAGGTGCTGCCGCGCATCTTCGACCCGTTCTTCACCACCAAGGAAGACCAGAACCGCACGGGCCTGGGTCTGGCGGTGGCGGCGGGCATTATCGAGCAGCATGCGGGCGAGATCACCGTCCGGAGTCGAGCCGGGCGAAGGGACGGAGTTTCGGGTGGCGCTGCCGGCAACGGCGGCCGCGCCGGCAGGTGCCAGGCAATGAGCGGACTGGCACAGATAAAAACGGGGACGTAACGGGAGGATCAAATGGCAAGCGTAGTGGAATCACCAGCAGGTAACTCGAACCAAGGGCAGAATCCTGGTCGTCGACGATGAACTGGTGGTGCGCGATTCGCTGGGCAAGTGGTTTACCAGCGAGGGGTATACGGCGCGGCCCGCCGGAGGCGCCCGGGAAGCCCTGGAAATCATCCAGCAGGCGGAGTTCGATATCGCGCTGCTGGATATCAAGATGCCGGGCATGGACGGCATGGAACTGCAGGCCCGTTTGCGGGAAGCCGATCCCGATCTGACGGTCATCATCATGACGGGCTATGCCAGCGTGGAAACCGCGGTGCAGGCGCTGAAGCTGGGCGCCTACGATTACATCACCAAGCCGGTGGACCCGGACGAGTTGTCGCACCTGGTAGTCGAACGCGCTGGAACACAAACGGGCGCGGCGCGAAGTGGTGCGCTTGCGCGAGAACCTGCAGGAAGTGGTGCCGGGGACGGAGCTGATCGGCAGGAGCCCGGCGATGCGCAAGGTCACCGAGCTGATCGAGATGGTGGCTCCCACCGAGGCCACCGTGCTGATCACGGGCGAGACCGGTACGGGCAAGGAAGTGGTGGCGCGGGCCATCCATGCCGCCGGTCCGCGGCGCTATATGCCGATGGTGACGGTGCATTGCGGCGCGCTGACGGAGACGCTGCTGGAAAGCGAACTGTTCGGGCACGAAAAGGGCGCGTTCACCGGGGCGCAGTACCGCAAAAAGGGCAAGTTCGAAGTGGCCGATGGCGGCAGCGTCTTCCTGGACGAGATCAGCGATATCAGCCTGAAGACGCAGACCGATCTGCTGCGCGTGCTGCAGGAGAAGGAAATCGTGCGCGTGGGCGGCAACCAGCAGATCAAGGTGGATTTCCGTGCCATCGCCGCCACCAACAAGAATCTGGAGACGCTGGTCAAGAACGGCACCTTCCGGCCCGATCTCTACTACCGCCTGCACGTATTCTGCATCGACCTGCCGCCGTTGCGCGACCGGCGCGAAGACATACCGCTACTGGTGGCGCACTTCCTCAACAAGTTCTGCATGGCGACCAGCCGTCCGGTGCCGCAGCTCGCGCAGGAGGCGATCGAGGTGCTGATGCGGCACGATTGGCCGGGCAACGTGCGCGAACTGGAGAACGCGGTGGAGCGCGCGCTGGTGGTGGGACGCGGCAATGAAATCCGTCCCGCCGATTTCTCCTTCCAGTTCCAGGTGGACGAGCCCAAGGGCGGCAAGACGCTGGACGACGTGGAACGCGTGCACATCGAACGCATCCTGCGCGAGACGCAGCACAATCTTTCGCGCGCGGCGCGGATACTGGATATCGATCGCACCACGCTATACAACAAGCTGCGGCGCTACGGACTGCGGTGAAGACCGATCCACCTGATCCCGCTATCCAACGGGGCCGGGCCGCTGGAGCCCGGGCTCGTCATGCTGGAACACCTGGCGGCCAGCCTGGCGCGGACCTTCCGCACTCCGTGCCGTATACGGCCCGAGACCTTCGACGTGTCGTTCTCACGCGACGAAGCCAGGCGGCATCAGTACTATTCGACGGCGATCCTGCAGCGCCTGGAACGAGCCGCCGACATCGATGCGCGGGTGCTCGGCGTCACGGCGTGCGACCTCTACGTGCCGGTACTCACGTTCGTGTTTGGCGAGGCGCAGTTGGATGGCAACTGCGCCGTGGTCTCCACTGCCCGGCTGCAGGAGGAGTTCTACGGAATGCCGGGGCGGGACGAGTTGTATCGCGAGCGTCTGCTCAAGGAGGCGGCTCACGAACTGGGTCATACCTTCGGCCTGCGCCACTGCGCGGACTGGCGGTGCGTGATGTCTTCCAGCCATGGAGTGGAGCGCCTTGACGTAAAGGGCGCCGATTTCTGCTCAAGCTGCCGGAAAAAAGTGCTGAGTAACGGTTTCTGGTAGGGGGCAGGAGCAACGCGACTGTGGTGCCGCCTCCGCCAGGAAACCCCAGGGCGCGACCAATCGTCTGTAGCTTCACGGGTTGTCGAATCGACGCGGACGTGTGCGCGGGTTGCCCCGAACGTGACGGAAACGTGACACATTAAAGACCCTATCGGGCGATCCGGCGGTTACAATCGGGTATAACATGCTGCCACTACGGGAGTGGCTCAGACCACCGAAGAGTCTTCTCCTCATTCTGGTCCTGCTGAGCCTGGTCTCGGTCTCCGCCGTCGGCTGGTTTGGATACAAACTGCTGAAACAGGACCGTATGGTGCAGGCACAGCGGCGGCAGGAGCGGTTGGAACAGGCCGCCGACCGGATCGCCGCTACCCTGCGTGGCAGCACTGGCGGAAACCGGCGAGCGCCTGAGCGCATGGCTCACCGTACGTCCGCCCGCGGGTAAACCCGAAGACGGCGTGCTGCTCACCATGGAAGAGAACTCCATGACGGCCTATCCGGCCGGACGGCTGCTCTATTACCCTGCGACCTCCAACGAACGGGAAGCGCCGCTCGAAGTCTTCGCCGAGGGCGAACTTCTCGAATTCCTGCAGGCGCAGCCGGCCAAGGCAGCCGATGTGTATCGCGTGCTGGCCGAAAGCAAAAATACACCGGTGCGGGCAGGGGCGCTTCTGCGGCTCGCGCGCGTGCTCGAGAAAGATGGGGCGGCGCGAGGAAAGCCGGGCAGCCTACACGCGGCTGGCGGCCTGCGGCGGAGCGCGCGTGGCGGGAGTTCCCGCCGAACTGGTGGCGCGCCACGCCTGGGCGACCTCTCGGTGCGCGCCGATCTGCTGCGCGGGCGGTGGCACCTGACGCGCGGCCAGTTCGAGTTCTATTTCGGCGGCGGCGCGCCCGAAGACCGGCTTGCCCTGGCCGAAGCCGCCGAACAGGCGTGGAACGCGCACGGGCGCACGCGGGCAGAGCACGGTGTGGGCGGGAGGGCATCCTTTCCTGGCGATGTGGCGGACCAGCGGAGCACGCCGCGCCGTACTGGTGGAGACTCCGACGCTCCCCTCCGGCGAAGAGGTGGTCTGCGCCGCGGTGGATAGCGAAGGCCGTGTCGTATGGGGCCGCCGCGACCGCACCGACCGGGCCGCCATACGTCCTGCTGCGGAAAGCCAGTTGCCGTGGACCCTCTATGTCAGCGGGCCGCCCAACCCGCCCGGAACCGGACTGCCGGAGAGCCAGCGATTCCTGCTGCTCGGCATGGGCGTGATGGTGCTGTTCCTGATCGCGGGGACCTACTTCATCGCGCGCGCGGTTCGCCGCGAAATGGAGGTCTCGCGAATGCAATCCGACTTCGTCTCGGCCGTCTCCCACGAGTTCCGGTCGCCGCTGACTTCGATCCGGCAGCTCTCGGAGATTCTGGAGTTGGGGCGGGTGCCCAGCGAGGAACGCCGGCAGGTGTACTACACCACCCTGGTGCGCGAGACCCAGCGCCTGCAGCGGCTGGTGGAGGCGCTGCTGAATTTCGGACGCATGGAGGCGGGCGCCCGCGCCTACCGCTTCGAAGAGATCGAGACCGCGAGCCTGGTTCACCGCGTGGCGGGCGAATTCGAAGCCCAACTCGCGGCGGGGCGGCGGATTGAACTCAACGGTCCCGACGCGACCTGCGCCATCAACGCCGACCCGGACGCGCTCTCCGTGGTGCTGCGCAACCTGATCGACAACGCCCTGAAATACTCGCCGGAGCATGCCGCGATCTGGGTGCAATGGGGGCTGGAGCGCGCACAGGTGGCCATACGGGTGCGCGACGAGGGGCTGGGCATTACGGCGGCCGAGCGCCGCGCGATCTTCCGGAAGTTCGTGCGCGGAAGCGCCGCGGCCGCGGCCAACGTCAAAGGATCGGGCGTCGGACTGGCGATGGTCAAGCACATCATCGCGGCGCACCACGGCGAGATCCGCGTGGACAGCACGCCCGGCGCGGGCAGCACCTTCACCGTCGTGCTGCCCGCATTGGAGCAATCATGAGCCGCATACTGATCGTGGAAGACGAACCCGCTATCGCGCTCGGGCTGGAAGACGATTTGAAGATGGAAGGCTACGAGGTGGAGGTGGCGAGCGACGGCATCACCGGGGCGCGGCGCGGCGCGGGAGGGCGGGTTCGATCTGGTTCTGCTGGACGTGATGCTGCCCGGGCAAGGACGGCTTCGAGGTCTGCCGCGAGCTGCGGCGCGCCGGCATGAAGATGCCCATCCTGATGCTCACCGCCAAGGCGCGCGAAGCCGAAAAGGTGATGGGCCTGGAACTGGGCGCGGACGATTACGTCACCAAGCCCTTCGGCACGCGCGAACTGCGCGCGCGCATCAAGGCCCTGCTGCGCCGCTCCGCCGGGGAGGCTGGACGGCGAGTGCTGCCGCTTTGGCGAGGTGGAAGTGGATTTCGCGCGCGGCGAACTCCGCCTGCAGGGCCGCCCCGTGGAACTCACGCCGATCGAGTTCAAGCTGCTGGATTCCTTCATCCGCGCGCGCGGCCGCATGCTGAGCCGCGATCAGTTGATCACCGCCGCGTGGGGCCCGGACACTTTCGCGTCGGCCCGCATCGTGGACAACCACATCGCCAACCTGCGGCGCAAAATCGGAGACGACCCGGCCGAGCCGCGCTACCTGCGCAATGTTCGCGGATTGGGGTACCGTTTCGATGGATAGATTCGATTCAACGCAGAGGCGCAGAGGGCGCAGAGAGAAGCGCAGAGAAGCAAGGACGATTTGGCGCTCTGTTTTCTCTGCGTTTCCTCTGCGTTCTCTGCGTCTCTGCGTTGAGCAGCCCTCTTTCGTTCGTGTGCTGCTGGTCGCAGTGACCGCGCTGTCCCTGGCCGCACAGATCCGATGGAGAACGACAACTGGAAACGGCGGTCTATCGCGAGACGGTGATGGGCGATGTGCCGGTCGGCCATCGGGATGTACCAGGCCATTCTGGCGCAGAAGGCCATTCCACGCGCCGTGGCGGCGCGCGCCCTGTGGCAACTCGGCCAGTGCCAGGAGAAACTCGGCCAGCGGCGGGAAGCGCACGCCACTTATGCGCGTGTGGTCCGCGACTTCGCGTCGCGAAAGCAGCATCGCCGCGCAGGCGCGCGGCAAACTGGCTGGCTGGAGCGATGCGCTGCCCGGTCCGCGCAATCTTCGCTTCGAGGAGGGCGACCCTGGAAAGACGCCGCCCGGGCTGGTTCGTCCCGCAGGTGGAAAAGGTCAGCGGCAGTCTGGCCGAACTGCGCCGCAAGGGCTGCCGGAGACACTGGGGGCTGCGCCGTGATGATCGCGCCCGCCATCCGCCGCCGCGCCCGATTCCGTCGGAAACCTGATGCAGAGCTTCCGCGCGGCGGCATATCGCGGCAAGACCGTGCGGCTGCGCGCCTGGGTACGCGTGGAGGCCGGCGGACCGGCAGATCGCGCCCAGATGTGGCTGCGCGTGGACCGTCCCAACGGCAAAGTGGGCTTCCTCGAGGACATGGACGGCCGCCCGGTGCGTTCGGCCGAATGGACCAGTTGCGAGATCGTGGCGGAGATCGATGAGCGACGCGCAGTTTGTGGACTTCGGAGTGCAGTCGATGGGGCGCGGCCGGGTCTGGGTGGACGACGTCTCCTTCGATGTCGTGCCGGAAGAACAGGTGACCGCGGTGCGCAACACGATCGCCAGAAAATACGCGCGCTCCGACGCCACGCTCACGGCGTTTCGCTTTTCCGGGCAGGAGGCAGTAGCCACGGCGCGCAAGGCGACGCAGCAAGGCCCGTTCACGCTGGTGGAACTCTCGCGTGACACCTGGGCGCGCGGCGAAGACGGCTGGGAAGTGTCTGAACACGTGCCGCTCTCGCGCGGCTACGAAGCGCCGCGCCGGACCCGGAAGCGGTGCGCGCGTTGGCCGCGGATCTGAAGCAGTTCGCCGAACCGCTGAGCGGCCTCGAACCCTTCCGCTCATCGGCAGGTTGCGTGGCGATTCACCGGCCCGAGCTGCCGGAGGGATCCGGCGAGCACGTGCTGGCGGCGGCGGGGATCGCACGGTGGGTCCTGACGCTGCGCGAGGTTCCCCCTGGGAGCGCGCTGGGCCGCTGGCTGGCCGAGCCGCATCTATTTCGACGGGCAGCCGGGCACGCTGGCAAAGAGTTGCGATGCTCTCGTATTTCTCGAGGCCGCCGCTCCCGCGAAGAACTGAACGGCCGGAGGCCAGAACTCCGCCACGCTACAGTGCCTCCGTGTGTTGCCCACTGAAGGCCTGAGTGTGCGGACTTAATTCGACGCGAGGCCCTCGGTGAGTTCGATCCGCGTGCCCTCGGGATCCGTCAGAAAGGCGATCTTCAGTCCGCCAAGTTGCGGCATTTCGCGGTAAGGCATTTCGAGCGTCACACCGTCCGCCTGTAGTTTCTTGCAGAACGCTTCCAGGTTGCGGACCTCGAAGCCAATATGATCGAGCGAACGCCCCTTGGTGGCAGCCTCCGGCTGTTGCGCCTTACGGAAATCCACCTGCCCGCCGTTGAACTGGGCGGAAAGGAAGGTGCCGCGGGTACCCGGCGTGGCGCCGAACGTCTTGACGTACCAGCCGCGGAGTTTCTCCATGTCGGGCGTCGACAAGTGAATGTGATGCATCGTGAGCGGTACGCGGAGAGACGCGTCTTCGGTGAATTCCACCTTGATCTTGTCGGGAAAATTCACCATTAACTGGCGGGTGGCCGCGTTGTCCGTGGCGAAGGTGAGGCCTGCGGAGGTCAGTTTGGCTTTGGTGTCCGCGTAACTTTTTACCAGAAATCCGAAGTGATTGACCATGGAGCCCTCGGTGCCTTCCGAGGGTGGCGTACGCGCCTTGCCCACGATCAGAATCATGCCGGGAAGCTTGATCAGTTCGAGAGTTCCGGCGTGCGCGACCTCGGCGCCCAGAACGTCCACCCAGAGTTTCTTATGCACCGCTGGGTCGGCCACCATCATATGGATATGGCCAAGGGAGACTCCGGCCCCGTTGGGCGCGGCCAGTTGGGCAAACAGCGGAAAGGCCGAAATCGCAATCAGGAAAATCCATCGCATGAGCGTCAATCCTTCTTCTTTCCCGGACGGTACTGCCCAGTGTATCCGAACGGCCGGCCGCCGGGTCAGGCAAGCAGATCGCGATAGAGGGCGGCTTGCGACCGCGCGATAGTGTCCCAACTGTAGTCGCGCTCCACGCGAGCGCGGGCGGCCGCTTCGATGCGTCCGCGTTCGCTGGGTGTCGCCAGCAGCGTTTCGATGGCGGCCGCCATTTCCTGTGCGGTTTGAGCCAGCACGAAATCCTCGCCGGGAGTCAGATCAAGCCCGTTGACGCCGGCGGGGGTGCTGACCACGGCCTTGCCCATCGCCATCGCCTCCAGGACCTTGATGTTGGTGCCGGCCGAAGCGACCAGCGGCGCAACCACTAGAGCGGCGCGCCGGTAGGCGGGTCGAACGTCGGCGACGAAGCCTTCAGCTCGATGCCGGGCTGCGTAAGATCGGCGTCGACGGCGTACTGCTCGTGGCCGGCGCCGGCGATGATGTGCAGCGTCGCGTCCGCGAAGCAGCGGCCACACCTCGTTGCAGGAAGAACTCCACCGCCAGCACGTTCGGGCGATGGGCGAAGCTGCCGATGAAAAGGATGCGGCGCGGCTCCGGCGCCTCGTGCCGGGGCTGGAAACGGTCCAGATCCACTCCATTGGCGAGCGTGACCGCCGGCGCCGTGGTCACGATCCGGCGGTCCTTCTCGCTCATCGTGACGACGCGGTCCACGGTCTGCCAGGCCGCGGTCTCGAACTTGCGCCAGAGCTCCACTTCGCGCCGCAGTTCCCGGCGGTCATCGAGTCGCAGCAACTGCTCGTAGAGATCGAAGGTGATGTCGTGCTCCACCAGGATGGTGCGGGCAGGGGCGCAATCGGCGGCATACTGCGCAAGCTGCGTGAATTCCAGTTGGGCGATGCCGCGGGCTGCCACTTGCGCACGGTCTGCTGCAGGGCGGCGCGGAACGGTCGCGAAGCGAACTCTTCCACTACCTCGGGACGGCCGGTGAACGGCAGCGCATGGCTGCCGGCGCGCCGCACCAGCACGACTTCGGCGCAGATTTCGAGGACCTCCGGGGGCGGCGGGGCGGCGTGTTCGGTGAAGGCGACCAGCACCAGGTCGAACTCTTCGCGCGGCGCGCCGCATCAGGTTGTACATGCGGACCGCGCCGCCGTGGGAGAGCGGGAACGGCAGGTAGGGGCTGGCCACCAGGACTCGTGGCTTGCCCGTCGCCGGCCGGCCCGGGAAGACGCTGACGCTGCCGTCGGTGAGGGCCAGGAAGAGCTCCTCGGAGTAGAGCGGCGCGGCGCGCGAGGTCCGCCGTCGCAGCGCGATGCCGGCGGCGCAGGCGAGCGGGCCCTTCGAGCAGGAACAACCGCCGCAGCGCCTGCGCCCACAGTCTGCGGAAGACCCTGGCGTCGCTGACCGCGCGCGCGACGAAGCGCAGGTAGTTGATCTCCAGAATGCACGCGAGAGCTGGGCTTCGGTGTAGTAGCGCGTGGTGGTGGCGCGATGGCGATGCTCGACGACCGCGCCCGCCACGTACACACTGGGCCAGCCGCGCTGCCAGGCGCGATAGCCGAGGTCGAGATCTTCCACGTATGCCGGCTCGTAGACCTCGTCGACATTCGCCGAGCGCGCGCAATTTGGCGGCGTCGTACAGCGAGCAGCCGCCGCTGCCGTAAAGCACGTAGCTGCCGTCCTCGCCAGGCATGGGCTCATCGCAGCGCACCGGGAAATCTGTGGCGGCGGACTGGGCGAATACGGTCTTGCCGGTCTCCTCGCGGCGGACGCCCGGCGGGAAAGCGGATCTGCGCGGTGGCGCAGAACAGGTCGGGCACCTGGTCGAAAGGCGCGTTCCAGGGCGGCGAAAAAGCCCGGCTCGAGCAGCATGTCGTTGTTCAGCAGGCAGACGTGCGAGCAGCGGGCGCGCGCGATGCCGCGGTTGACCGCGCGCGCGAAGGAGAGCGGCGCCGCGGAGTGGACCACTTCGATTTGCGGGTAGGCAGAGGCGCAGCCAAGCGGCCGTGTCATCGGTGCTGCCGTTATCGACGACGACGATCTGCGCCGGCGCCTGCGCGAGCGATGCCCGGCAGTTGGGCCTCGAGTAGTTCCTTGCCGTTGCGCGATGGAATGACCACGGTGATGCCAGGCTTCAAGCGCTCCCTCAGGCTCGCTGCTGCAATCCGAGCCGCGACCGTGCGGGAGCGGTCGCACCGGCCGCACAACGTCCCGGCGAGCACTGGCCGCGGCATAGCCGGCGACCCGGGGCCAATCCGTCTTGCGCGCGGCCGTGCGCAGACCCCAGCGCAGTGTGTTGGCACGCGCCACGCGATGTGCCGCGCGATCGCCGGAAGCGACCCCGGCCGCAGCATGAAGTGGTTCAGGTTTTCGTTGAAGGCGAGGAAGCCGCGCGGGAGAGAGGACCAGCGCCAGCAGGCGCATGCGGCGGAACGGGACGTTGGGGACCAGCATCACGCCGGCCAGGCGGATTTCGTGACCGCTGCAACTCCTCCCGGCAGCGGCGCAGGTTCTCGGCGAAGGGGCGGTTGACGCGATAACGAATCCAGCTGGAGCGTGGGATCTTCCGGCGGAAAATCGGAGACCACCCAAAGCGGCAATTCGGGATAGAGGGCGCGCAGGTGCTCGATGAGGCGCCGGTTGAGGTCTTCGGTGCCGGAAGCGAAGGCGAGCTTGATCTTCGGAGTTCAACGTCAAATCAGCAGATGGCGGTGCGGCTGGGGCGCACCCGGCGCGGCTGGTCTCCCACAATTCCAGCGCCTGGCAGGCGAAGGCCGCCGAGACCGGATTGATGAAGGGCAGAGTGCTCGGCGTTCTTGCGTCCGAACCAGTATCCCCCATTCACCCGGGTGTCGCGCGGATCGGAATCCGTCGGCCTGGAACGCGGCCAGTTGGGCTGCCTCGAATTCGGCGGCGGAGCAGTCGAGCGGCACGACGCCGAGCCAGTCGGCATACAGGCGGATGCGCAGCAACTGGGCGTAGACGTCGGAGCGTTCGAATTCCGGCGCGATGTCGCGCAGGTGCCGGGCGCAGAGCCCGATGCCGTCGCGCAGGGCGGCGGCGCAGCGCGGATCGGCGGCGCGCGGCAGCAGGCCTTCCAGGAAATAGCAAAAGGCGTGCAGGCGGTCCATCACCTTGGGACGCTCGGGATGGCCGGGCAGAAAATCGGCGTAGGTGCGCAGGGAGGCTTCGAGCACGCGCTCGTAGGGTTCGATGAACGCGGGTGTCGTGGGTGGCCTCGAAGAGGTCCCACCAGGCCATGGCGGATTTCAATTGGTAGCAGGTCGCGGTGCGCGACCAGCGCAGGGGATCGCGTGGCAGGGGCGTTCGCGACGGGACAGGCGAGGATGGGATGGAAATCGCCGGCGGGCCGGCGAAATCGCGCGTCATGGAGTCGCCCACGGCAATGGCGGCAGGTCGAGGAATTGCGGTTCTCGCCGGTGGCGCGCCAGACGGAGAGCAGACCGCGCACCACGATGCCGCAATCGAAGAAGTAGGTGAAGTGCGGCCGGGTCGATTTCAAAGGGCATGGTGCGAGACGGCGGAGTCCCAGGCGCGGATCAGGAAAGCGGGCGGCGGCAGACGGCGCGATCGAGATAGCGGCGGTCGTCGGTGACGGAGTGCAGATAGACGAAAGTGCTGGCGGCGTAACCGGTAATCTCCGTGGAGGCGGGAAGGTTGCGGCAGGAATCCACCAGGTAGTAGCGGGCTACGCCGCCGTCAGATTGTTGAATTCCGGAGTGCAGGAACCACTCTCCGGTACGCGAGAGCTGTGGGGACAAGCCGCTAGTTTAACATCCAAATGCCGGCAGCCAGGGTGAGAACCGTGAGCGGCACGCCGGCGCGCGCGTATTCCCGGAAGGAGATTTCCACCTCCCCGCGGGCGCGCTGCACCACGATCAGGTTGGCGACGCTGCCCAGCAGCGTGAGGTTGCCTGCCAGCGTGGAGGACATGGCGAGCGTGAGCCAGGCGCGCGCTGGCGTGGGCCAGGTGCGGGATGAACGGTCTTGAAGACCAGGACGGCGGGCACGTTGCTGACCAGGTTCGAAAGCAGCGCGGCGAAAATGCTCAGGGGGCCGGCGCGATCCAGGTGGAAGCGGCCGGCGGCGGCGAACAGGTCTGGCGGCGACCGGCGTCTTCTCCAGCCCGGCGATCACGATGAAGAGGCCGATGAACAGGACCAGCAGGCTCCAATCGATCTCGCGATAGACCTTCTCGGGCTTGACGCGGCGGGTGAGCAGCAGCAGCGCGCCGGCGATGACCGCGACCTTCGGAACCGGCCACCCGGCGAAGAAGAACACGATCATGCCGGCCGAAACGGCGAGCGATTTCCACAGCAGCGGCGCGATTCACGCGCACCGGGCGATGCGCGCACCTGGAGCGGTGCGCGTCTGACGGAATTCCGCCCGGTAGACCAGGGCGATGACGGCGACCGTGAGCAGCGAGCCCGGCGGCGGCAACCGGCGCCAGCGCGCCGGCGAAGGTGCGGTACGGGATGTGCGAAAAACTGCCGATCATCATGTTCTGCGGATTGCCCGTGATGGTGGCGACGCAGCCGATGTTGGAGGACATGGCGACGGCCAGCAGGTAGGGGATCGGTTTGCGGCCCAGGCGGCGGGTGATGTCGAGCACCAGCGGGGTGAGCACCAGGCACATGGTGTCGTTCACGAAGAATGCGGAGAATACGCCGGAGACCAGCACGATGCCGGCGAGCAGCACCAGGGGCGCGTGGGCATGCTCCACCACCCAGGCGCTGACCACGGCGAAGAAACCGGAGAGCCGCAAATTGGCCACCACGATCATCATGCCGAAGAGCAGGATGATCGTGTCGTAATTGATGGCGGCGTAGGCCTCCTCCACGGTCAGGACGTTGAAGGCCAGCATCAGGCTGGCGCCGACGATAGCTGCGCCGGTGCGGTCCAACGCAGGAACGGGATGCGCCCGACGGCGAGCACCAGGTAAGTAGCGGCGAAGATGAGGATGGCTGCGAGCAAGCTCCATTCTGGCATGGGATCCGGAAGCGTGAAGACCACAGGTTGCCTGGAGCGGCAGTTCCAGGCGGCGAGAGAAGCGATGTTGTCGCGGTTCCGCTAATCCCGAAGACAGTGGCAGGAGGAAACGGGCGCCGGCCTCGAATGATTCCTGGCGGATGCCACGCAGCACGCAACCATGATCCGGTCCGGTAGAAATTGGCGCCGCTTTTCGCGGGATCGCTGGACCCGTTCCATTAACCGGATGGATTTATTGATCAGATGGAGCTGAGTGCGAAGATCTTGCAGAGCTTTGTCCGTTTCGGTTCGGTTGGTCAGGGAAGCCGTCATAACCGGATAGTGGCATCCGAATCCGAATAATCTCACGACTTAAATCGACTCTTCGTTTGGTGTCACTGGCGTTGCAGGGGTTTCATGACAGGCCACATTCCGCGGGATTCTCCGACCGGCACGCTCTTGGCGCTCCGAACCGCCGAGACTTCCTTCAGAATCCGCATGGCCAATTGTTCGATCGAGTCGAGAACTTCGGGGTTGTCGCGCAAATCACTGGCGGGAAGCGCAGCGAGCCGGAGAGCAATCTCGGCCGCCTGCTTCGCGAGTTGGTCCACCTGGGTTTTCCTTAGCTGGCGGCATTGAGCCGTCCGATTGCCATCATATCTTTCGTCCCTGCCCGGCCACAGATGTCTTTGGTTAGTACCAGGACTAACAGTGCAAGCCGCATATACAGCGCGAATTGGCGGCCTATACAATAGGAGTGGTCCGGAGTGAACGAAATGACTGAAGAGGAAAAAGAAAAAGCGAAAGCAGCGGCGGCAGCCGGGGTAGGCGCGGGCGTCGGCACCGCGGGAGGCGCATCGGTCGGCGTGTTGGAACTGGCCGCTCAAGGTGCGGCTGTAACCGGGTTATCGGCCGGCCTCGTAATCGGCGCAGGCGCCGTGGCGGGAGCGCTGCTCGGGTTGGCGGGCTATGGCGTTTACCGCACCATCAAAAAGAAACAGAAGAGCTGACTGGCCACGCGCGTGGCGCGACCGGCTCACTTCTTGACCGCGGACCAGGTCGACTTGTCCTCGAAACCCGGCGTAGACCGCAGTGCCTTTCATTGCTGGTTGGGCTTTCGATCGTACCCTTGTAACTGACCTTCATGGTCTGGCCGCCTGCGTCGCCCTCGAACCCGAATTCGATCGCATTTCCCTTCACCGACCCCGTGATCTTGACTTCGCCGAGAACCTGGCTTTTGAAAGTCCCGGTGAGTTGTTCGCCCTGCTGCTGGAGGACGGCGGTCGGGCTCCCCGTTCCCTGGCTCGTCTCCACAGTGAATTGCCAGGTTCCGGTGACATCGGCGGCAACGGCAAAAGATGTGCAAAGCAGGAGTGCGCAGATCAGCTTCAGCATGGTTCCTCGGAGCTACAGTATCAGACCGCGAGACCGTGAGAGCAGGGGTTACCGGACCGGTTGTGAAGGAACACACGCCGCTATAATCGACTTTATGAGGGTTTCGCTTGTGGCTCTGTTCCTCCTGCTGGCCGGCGTGTGCCTCGCGCAAGACCGTGACCGCGAGTTCGCCAGGCTGGCGGACCGGTTTTTCGACGAAGTAGTCTTCACGTACGATCCCGTGCAGGGTACGCAGGCCGGCTTCCACCAATACGACTCCGAGCTGCCCTCGGGATCGCCGCGCCGAGATCGAAGCGCGAGACCGCGGCGCTGCACAAGTTCGAACAGGAAGTCGACCGGGTTCGGTGCGCGGCGGCCTTATCGCCTGGGGTGACGGCCGACCGCGAACTGCTGCTCGCGCAGATTCGCGGGCAATTGCTCACATTGGAAGTGATCCGCCCCTGGGAGAAGAACCCGGATATCTACTCGTCCGGCGTCTCCAACGCCATGTTCGTGATCATGAGCCGCAAGTTCGCGCCGCCTGCGGCGCGGTTGAAATCCGTCATCGCGCGCGAGAAGCTGGTGCCGCGCCTGTTTCAATCGGCGCGCGAGAACCTGAAGAATCCGCCGCGCATTTACACCGAGGTCGCGCTCGAGCAGATGCCGGGCATCGTCAGCTTTTTCCAGAAGCGACGTGCCCGCCGCATTCAAAGACGTGACCGACGCGACCGCTGCTGGCGGAATTCAAGGCCAGGCAACCAGGGCGTGATCGACGCGCTCAATGCCTACCAGGCATTTCTCAAGACGGACCTGTTGCCGCGCTCCAAGGGCGACTTCCGGATCGGCGCCGAGACCTATCGCAAGAAACTGCTCTACGACGAGATGGTGGATATCCCGCTGGACCGGCTGCTCGAGATCGGCCGGCAGGACCTGCGCCGCAACCAGGAAGAATTCAAGCGGGTGGCCGCGCAGGTGGACAAGACGCGGACCGCGGAGCAGATTCTGAACGAGACGATGCTGGATCATCCCGCGGCCGGAAAGCTGCTGCAGAGCTTCCGCGACGTGCTGAGCGGCCTGCGCGACTTCATCGAGACGAACCAGATCGTGACGATCCCTTCCAAGGTGCCGCCGATCGTGGAGGAGACGCCGCCCTTCATGCGCGCCCTGACCACCGCTTCGATGGACACTCCGGGACCGTTCGAGAAGGTCGCCAAGGAGGCATTCTTCAACGTCACGCTTCCCGAGAAGACCTGGGACGCGAAGCAGACCGAGGAGTATCTGCAGGGCTTCAATCGGGGCACCATCATCAGCACCGCGGTGCACGAAGTATACCCGGGCCACTACACGCAGTTTCTCTGGATCGCGCACGCTCCGACAAAGGTTCGCAAGCTGCTCGGCTGCAGTTCCAACGCCGAAGGCTGGGCGCATTACACGGAGCAGATGATGCTGGACGAAGGCTATGGCAAGGGCGATCTGAAGCTGCGGCTGGGGCAATTGCAGGATGCGCTGTTGCGCAATGCGCGCTTCATCGCGGGAATCCAGATGCACACCGGGAAGATGACGATGGAGGAGGCGGAGGAATTCTTCGTGAAGGAAGGCTACCAGGTCCGCCCGGTGGCGGAGAAGGAAGCCAAACGCGGCACCAGCGACCCGACATATCTGGTCTACACACTGGGTAAGTTGGAGATTCTGAAGTTACGCGAAGATTACAAACGCATGAAAGGTGATGCACTATTCGCTGCAAGGCTTCCACGATGCCTTCCTGCAGCAGGGTTACCCGCCGGTCAAGATCGTCAGGCGTGCATTACTGGGCAACGACTCGCCGGTCTTCTAAGTGGCAATTACAGCAAAAGCGAGCTTGCCGCATAGGCCAGCACGGTCCCGATGACAGCCCCGGCCAGAACGTCGCTCAGGAAGTGCATGCCCAACAGAATGCGGGAAAGCAGCGATGCTGATGGCGCAAAACAAGAGGCCCGCGGCAAGATCCGGATAAAAGCGGCTCAGCGAGACCGCCACCGCGAAAGCCGTGATCGTGTGGCCCGAGGGGAACGAGAATTGGTCGGGCGGCAGCAGAGTAGCCCAGCAGTGCGGCTCAAAGGCGCAGGGCCGCTTGCGTCCGGTGGCCTTCTTCAATTTGAGGAAGATGGCGATTCCCAGCGGCGGCGGCCAAGGCTGCAGCCCCTACCGCCCGGAAGCGCATCGGGCCGCCGAACAACAGAATCATGGCGCCCATGCCATACCAGAGCCAGCCATCGCCGCCGCGCGTGGCACACAACGCCCAGAGCCGGATCCAGCGGGGAGCGGGCCAGCGATTGATCCGCCGCATCAGCTTGTGGTCGCGGCGGGAGATGTAGTTCAGCATCGTTCCGTGAAACGTCATACGGTCACCTCGGCAATCCGGGCGGCCGCTGCGCTTCAGCGAACAGGATTGCATATATCGTGCCATCCACCAGCGTGCAAAAATTGCCTCTTTGATGGAATTGTGCAGGATGATGAACGGAACCATCCATCCGAGCGCGGCGATGGGCAGGGTCGCGGGGTTTTCGCGCACCATCTCCCGGCCGATGGCGAAGACATCGCGCATGAGTTTTCGATAGCCGCCAGTCTCCCCGCGCACACGCCCCATTCCCCGCCGCAGGCCTTGCAGATATTCCTGTCGATTTCGTGCGCCGGGCACCACAGTCCACGCGCAGCCCACGCTCGCCATGGCGTGGGCGTCGCTGCCTCCCACTTCGGCGCGGGCAAAGCAGATCTGCCATCCAGGCCGCGTTGGCATTGGCGCTCGGCCAGCATGTGGCCGTTGAGCGTTTCCAGGGCGGGAAAGGCGGTTTCGAAGAGGCGGAAGTCTTCGATGGAGCGCGTGCCCGGTCAGGCTGGAAAATACGTGATTGGCGCTGAAAAACAGGTCCTGGTCCACCAGCCATGCCAGCAGCGATTCGAAATCGTCGCGCCGCCGCTGCAGCTCGATGTGGTCGCGTTCGGTGATGTCGTAGACGCCCACATGAAGCTGGCTGCCGCTCGGCAGGGTGCAGGTTACCTCTTCGCTCAGGAAGAAATCGCTGCGGGAACGCAAGGTCCTCTACCGCGTCAATCGAATCGTGATCGGTCACTGTCACCAGATCCATGCCGAGCCGCTTGAGTTTTTCGTAAACTTCGAGCGGCTGGTTATAGCTTTCACGGCACACGTGTCGCAGAGGGAGATGGTGCACATGCCCGGAGTGCCTCGTATGGACGTGCAGATCGCACCGCATATTCGAGTTGTAGCGTGGGCAGGGTCACATTCCTGTGACAGCGGTAAAAAACATCCGTGAACACGAACGTTTTCAGCTGGGAATTGCATGCTGCATGCAACAATCGTCATGGATGAGAGTGGATTTCATCTATTTCGATGCAGGCGGCGGCCACCGCGCGGCCGCGAACGCCTTGCGCCAGGTGATCGAACAGCAGAAGCGGCCATTTGAGATTCGCATGGTCAACCTGCAGGAAGTGCTGGATGCGATGGACGTCTTCCGCAAACTGACCGGGCTGCGCCTGCAGGACATCTACAAC
Source organism: uncultured Solibacteraceae bacterium (assembly GCA_963792055.1). Taxonomy (GTDB): domain Bacteria; phylum Acidobacteriota; class Terriglobia; order Bryobacterales; family Bryobacteraceae; genus Solibacter. Next base: position 109,836 of record CAWBUV010000008.1, read on the forward strand.
CTGATGCTGAAGAAGGGGTGGACGCTCGGCTCGCCGCAGTTGATGGTGGGCATGCACTGGGTGATCCGGCTGTTTCACTCCAGGACCGTGCGTCTGCTGGAAGACTTCTGGCGGGAACACCGTCCGGAAATGGTGGTCTCGCTTGTACCCAATCTGGATCGGGCGCTGTGCGAGAGCCTGGCGCGAGCCCTGCCGGGCGTTCCGTTCGTCACCATCCTTACGGATATCGCCGACTATCCGCCTCACTTCTGGATCGAGAAGCAGGTACAGCATTTCATCTGCGGCTCGGCAAAGGCAGTGGAGCAGGCGCGCAGCCATGGGCCACGCCGAAGACAAGGTGCATCGCGTTTCCGGGATGATCCTGAATCCGCGGTTTTACGAGATCGCGCCGCTTTCGGCAGACGAACGGGCGGCCGCGCGCGCCGGGTTGGGCTTCGACCCGTCGAAGCCCGTCGGGCTGGTGCTGTTCGGCGGAGAGGGCTCCGCTGTGATGCACGAGATCGCGAAGCCGGCTGCCCGACCGGCAGTTGCTGCTGATCTGCGGGAACAATGCAAAGCTGCGTGAGAAGCTGCAGGCGTTGCCCCACGCAGGCGCCGATGTTGGTGGAAGGCTTCACCAAAGAGGTGCCGCGCTACATGCAGCTTGCCGACTATTTCATCGGCAAGCCGGGACCAGGCAGCATCAGCGAGGCGGTGGCGATGCATCTGCCGGTGATCGTGGAACGCAATGCCTGGACGCTGCCGCAGGAGCGTTACAACGCCGAGTGGGTTCTCGAAAACGGCGTCGGCATCGTGCTACCCAATTTCCGCGGTATCGCCGGTGCCGTGGAAGAACTGCTGGAGCCCGCCGCCTACCAGCGCTTCCGCGACGCGACCGTGCGTTTGCAGAATCGCGGGGTGTTTGAGATTCCAGAAATTCTGGAGCGGATTGGGTTGCGATAAGCTATCGAGAGCATGCAGGGCGACTTAATCGGCTTATGGCTGATTTCCAAAGGATTGATGGCCGGTTTGGCGATTGCCGTTCCCGTAGGACCGGTAAACGTGCTGTGCGCGTCCCGAACACTCTCTAAGGGACGCCTGTCTGGGCTGATGTCGGGTTTCGGTGCGGCGACCGCGGACGCATTATATGGCGCGATCGCCGGCTTCAGCATCACGTATCTGATCGAATTCCTGGAACGCGAGGAGTTCTGGATCCGCGTGGTCGGCGGCGTGCTCCTGGTTGCGATCGGTGTCATGTACTTTCGCAAGCCCCCGGCGAAGGTGAACCGGGAAGGCGACGACACTGACCCACACTCCGATTACGCCTCCACGCTGCTGCTCACGCTAACGAATCCCACAACCGTGCTTTCCTTTGTAGCGGTGCTGGCCGGGCTCGGGATGGGCGGGCAGCGTCAATGGTGGCTGACATTCCTGCTGGTGGGTGGCATTTTCTGCGGGTCGATGCTCTGGTGGGTCACCCTGGTCCTGCTGGTGAACCGTTTCCGCGACCGCTTCGATGAGCGAGCCATGCGGGCGATGAACCACATCGCGGGCTTGGCCATCGGCGGATTTGGGGTTGTGACATTTTTGATCGGCATCCGGCACGGACGCTAATAAAACGAAGGAGGAGAACGTATGGCACGCCCAGTGGTATTAATTCACGGTTATTCGGCGGAAGGCAGGGACTTCGAAAGGCTCAAGCAGGCCCTTGTAGCGCGCGGCATCGAGTCCAAAGACATCGCCATTTGCAACTACGTTTCGTTGAACAACGAAGTCACCATCAAGGACATCGCGGAAGGGCTGGATCGAGCCTTCCGTATGCATCAGGTATTCGGCAACGAGACTCAGGAATTCGACGCCATCGTCCACTCCACGGGGATGCTGGTGCTGCGCGCATGGCTGGTCAATGCCGGGACTCCGGCTACCAATCCGCGGTTGAAGCGCTTGAAGCACCTGATTGGCCTGGCGCCGGCCACATGGGGCTCGCCGCAGGCGCACAAAGGGCGGACGTGGCTGGGTGCCTTGGTGAAGGGCAATCGCCAGCTCGGTCCCGATTTCCTGAACGCCGGCGATCGCGTGCTGGAAGGCCTGGAACTGGGCAGCAAGTTCACCTGGGACCTGGCGCACCAGGACCTGCTGGGTCCGGAGCCCTTTTACGACAATGGCCCCAACACTCCGTACGTCACAGTCTTCATCGGCAACACGCCCTACGACGGGCTGGCCAGTGTGGCGAACGATCCTGGCACGGACGGCACGGTGCGATGGTCTGGCTGCAGCCTCAACGCCCGGAAGGTCACGATCGACCTGACGCGGGTGCCGGTCGCCAATGCCAGCCGATTGAGCATCACGCCCTGGGCCAGCGACCGCCTCGACATCCCCATGATCCCGGTGGACGGGCGTAACCACGGAACGCTGATCAGCGATCCGGAGCCCGGCATGGTGGATCTGGTGGCGGATTTCTTCAAGGTGGGCGAACCCGGCGGCGAAGTGCACAACGACTGGCTCGCCCGAGCCCGGAAATACGGCGAAGCCGCAATGCCGAAGATGATCACCAATCCAGGCGCGGACGGCGCCGGCCTGGAAGGCGATGTGAAAAAGTTCTTCGGCCACATTTTAGGCCACAGTGGTTCCACGGCGTTGGAAGGCTGGCAGCAGTTCGTGGTGTTCGCCAGCGATTCGCGCGGCGATGGAGTGAGCGACTACATGATCGAAGTCCTGACGCAGCAGGCAGACGGAGAATGGGTGCCCTTCCACGAGATGTCCACCGACGTGCATGCCTATGGTCCCGATTCCAGCTATCGCTGCTTCCACGTGCGGCTGCCGGCCGGACTCTCCAGCGGCAACGTCAAACTGCGCGCTCGCATCAATGCGTCATCCGGCACGGAGCTGCTGGCCTTCCAGGGATACAGCAGCGAGGCCACAACCCAGCTCGGCGCCACCGCGGAACCGGTAGAGATTGATCTGGACGACTTGGGCAATGGCAACGGAACGATGTTCTATCCCTTCACTACAACCCTCATCCAGATCAAGCTGAATCGGGAACCGCTGCCCATGGACAAGGTCAGCCGGCTGCTGACGTTTCTCGATAGTTGAAGGATCTGCCCTTCACCTGGGAGGCTCGGCGGGATGCCCCTGATCCAACCAGTCCGCCTTGAATCCGGTCGCCAAATAAAGGGCCTTGGCTTTAGTGAAGCCCATTTGTTTCAACAGCGCCACGGCCGGTTTGACGTTCGGGCAGCGGTCCCAGGGGCAGCAGCCGCAGTACACCACCACCTCGCGATCGCGCGGCAACTTGCCGGCCTCGGCCTTCAGCATCGCGAGACCGGCTTCGTTCTGTCCCGGCCCGGCAAACACGGACCCGGGGATATGCCTGCTCCGATACAGGACATTGGGGCCCACCATGAACACGGCCGGTGCCGGGCCCTTGGCGGCCAGTTGCGCCGCCAGTTCCGTAGGCTGGACCAATGCCAGATCCGCTGCCGCTGCCACGACAACACACGCCACCAGCACTGCCGCTAGCCGCGTAAGTATCTCATTTTTCACGCCTGTGAAGTTTTCGCCCATTTTCACAGTTGCATTTGCCATGTTTTAATAGTAGTTCCTTATGTCACGTCTGTCTGCGTTTGCACTCATCTTTTGCGGCGGCGCCCTGTTTGCCGCCTCGGCCCCGGATCCCGTAACACCCCAGGCCAAGGCCCCGATGGCGCGCCTACCGTTGCGCTTCGAACAAAACGGCGGCCAGTGGGACCCCTCGGTTCGCTTTACGGCCCGCTCCAAAGGCTCCAACCTTCAGTTGACCGCACACGGCCCCGTCTTCCAGGTGGGCTCGAGCCGAGTCGAAATCGGACTCGCTCACGGCAACACGTCGCCGGTCATCGAACCGCTCGACCGTTTGCCGGCAACTACCAATTACATGGTGGGCCCCCGCAGCCAGTGGCGTACAGGGATCGCCAACTTTGCGCGCGTGCGGTACCAGGGCGTGTACCCCGGCGTCGACGTGGTTTACTACGGCAACGAGAACCAGCTCGAATACGATTTCGTGCTGGCCCCTGGCGCCAATCCCGACGCCATCCGCCTCAACTTCAAAGGCGATGTAAAGGTGAGCCTGACGCCGGCCGGCGATCTGGCGATCGATTCCAAAGATTCCCAAATTCTACAGAAGGCGCCTGTGATCTATCAGGATCAGCGCCCGATCCAGGGCCGCTACACCCTGCTGGCCCACAATCAGGTCGGTTTCCGGCTGGGACGCTACGACCGTACCCGCCCGCTGGTGATCGATCCCATCCTGGTCTACTGCACCTATATGGGGAGTTCCGGCGCCGACCGCGTTACGGCCATGAAGATGGGGCCTAAGGGCCAGCTCTACATCACGGGCTCCACCAATACCGGCGAAATGCAGTACATCGACGGCGCATACAATAATTTCAGCGCCGGTCTGACCGATATCTTCCTGGCCATCGTAGACACCACCGCCAACGGCAACTACGCCCTCAAGTATTTCTCCTACCTGGGCGGGAGCAACGTAGACATCCCCCTGAGCCTGGACGTGGACTCCAATGGCGTCGCCTACCTGGGAGGGTCCACCACCTCGGTCGATTTCCCGATGGCCGGTACTTCCTTCCAGACGACAGGTTCCGCCACCGTCACCGACGGCTTTGTGGCGGTGATCGACCCGAGCCTCTACGGCGGCGATTCGCTGATCTACTCCACCTACATCGGCGGTACCGACGGCAACAACGCGATCAACGGTATCGCAATCGACAGCGCCGGCTTCATTTACATCATCGGCACCACCAAGTCCACGGATTTTCCGCTCACCACCAGCGGCTATGCACAGGTCCTCTACGGCAGCCAGGACGCCTTCCTGGCCGAGATCGATCGCAACAGCACTTCGCTGGTCTACTCGACGTATCTTGGCGGGGAACTCACCGATGAGGGTCGCGCCATCGCGGTGGGTACCAATGGCAAAGTCTACTTCGCCGCCAGCACGACCTCCACGCAATTTCCCATGGAGGGGCCGGGCTACCGTCAGAACCTGCAGGGTGGCGTCGATATCGTCGTCGGCATGATGGACATGACACAGTTCGGAACGCCTTCGCTGATCTACTCGAGCTACCTGGGCGGCTCCGATGCCGACGAGGTCCGCAAACTCTCGCTCGATAGCAAGAACAACGTGATTGTCACCGGGTACACCCTTTCCAACGATTTCCCGGTGACTTCCGACGCGGTGCAGCGCAACGCGGTGGGCAATACGGATGTGTTCGTCTCCGTGGTCAATCCCAACGATCCAGCGCGGTTCCTCGTCTACTCCACGTATTTCGGAGGCACGCAGGGCGAAGTGGCTTACGACGTCAAGTCGGACGCCGCGGGCAACATCTACTTTACCGGCTACACCCTTTCCCCCGATCTGTTCACGGTGGGCGCACCGCAGCCCGGATGGGGCGGCGGCATCGATGTCTTCGTGGCGGGAATCAAACCCGGTACGCCGGGTCGCGCGGGCCTTCTCTACTGCACCTATCTCGGCGCCACCGGCACCTACGTCGGTAGTGCCATGGAAGTCGGTACCGACGGCAGCATCTACGTGGGAGGCTACGGCAACATCGGTCTGCCCAGTTCCTCGAATGGCAGCGGCTTTGCGGGCGGCATCACCGACGGCTTTGTCACGGTCATGAAATAAGGCGGCTTCAACCGCCTTTCTGCATCACCCACGTGGTCATGCAGCGCTGATTCTGCACGACGGTAGTCTTGATGGGATCCAACAGCCGTCCGCCCAATTCGTGCGTGAGCTTGACCAGCAGCTCCGCGTCAACCAGATAGCGTTCCGAGCCATCGGGCAGCAGGAACCGCCGCCCGCCAGTGGGCCGCATCTGGTTCTCCATGCCGATGGATGATGCGAGCCGGCAAAAGAGAAGGCCGCCGGGCTTCAGCACCCGCCAGGTACTCCGCAGCATCGCCAGAAACTGATCGTCGTCCCGCGCGAAGTGGAGCACCGCGCTACTCAGCACCACATCTGCGAAGCCGCTTGGAAACGACATCTCTTCGATGGCTTCCCTGCGGATATTGCCCGTCGGCAGGCCGGGAGCCAGGGATGCCGCGAGGCGGCGCGTGCTCTCCACCGCCTGCGCGTCCGCGTCTACACCGTAGACGTCGTACCCTTCGCGGAGAAAATACGACCAGATTGCGGCCGGACCCACACCCGGCATCCAGAATCCGCATCCCGCGCCCGATCCTGCCGCGCAAAAGCTGGTCGAACAGGTAGATGTCGATCGGTCCGAATTGTTCCTGAAGCTCGTCCATGACCTAGGGTAGCCGAAACCGCGCGGCTACCCGGCAGGCCATGGAAATTAGAAGGCGAAGCGGACCTGTACGTCCACCTTGCGATTGTAAGTGCTGCTACCGCTTCCGCCCATTGGGCCGAACCCGCCGCCCAGACTCCGATACTGCCCGAAGAACGGAGACCCAGGTCGCCGCTGGGCGCGGCCCAGTTCACGTGATTCAGGACGTTCGACGCATTGAGGCTCAACGTGATGGTATACCGCCGGCTAGGCGCTTGGTTGGCGCCGCCGCCCATCATGCCGGGGGGAGGCGCCACCATCATTCCTCCACCGCCGCCCGGAGGAGGTCCGCCGCCGCCACGCATTCCTCCACCGCCGCCTGGACCGCCCATCATCATGCCGCCCATGCCGCCGGGCGCCTCACCCTTGCCACCGATCGTCCATGTCCGCGCCGCGCGCACCGACATGTTGAACGATCCCGGACCCCGCCCGTAATTGCGGCTGATGCTCGTTCCGGGAGCCGGATTCAGATTGAAGCAGCCGAAGCTCGCCGCGTAGTACAAATCGCGTCCCGTGCACTGCCCTGCCCCGAGCGCTACCAGCGACGGCCGTTCCGTCGTAATGCTGTCGCCGTTCGTATCGCGCCCCGTAGAGATGTTGTAAGGCGCGCCGCTCGATGCCATGATGAACGGGCTTACCGAGATCTTGCCCGGCAGCGGCAGGCTGGTGCCTACCACCATGCGATGCCGCACGTCGCCGAAGCTCGATGGCCCCCATTCCTGGCGCAAATTGTAAGGATCGGCCGCCTGCCCTTCGGCATCCGTCCGCCCGTAGGAGAGCGCGTAGAACCCGAATACGAACAGCTTCTTGTAATTGACGCTGGGCGTCACCTGAATCTGGTTGGTGCGACTGAAGCCGGTGGATTCGGTCAGATACCGGATCTGCGAATCGCCATAAGGAAACAGGCCACCAATCGGCGCGTTGATGTCGCGCGAGCGCGAAAGGTGTGTGCCGCGCCCGTTGAGGTACGCCGCGCTGATCTTCACCGATTTGGTGATCTGCCGATCCACGCCGATGCTGGTCTGATAGGTGTGCGCCGCTTTCAATCCGCTGTCCACAAACTGCAAACTCTGCGGCTGTTTGCCCGCCGCGAGCGTGGCCAGCGACGGAATCGCTGGATAGAACGAAGGGTCGATGATGAAGTACGATTGCTGCGTCACGCCGTTATACCGCAGCTCGCTCAGCGTGACGTTTTCATTCACGCGGTCGAAGAAGATCCCGAATCCGGCGCGCAGCACCGTTCTGGCGGCCTTACTTCCCCTGCCGTCGATTCCCCAAGCCAGCGCGACGCGCGGCGAGAAATCCCCATGGTCGCTGATGTTGTTCTGCGTCTCGTAGCGCAGCCCGTAGCTGAACGTCAGGTTCGGGACGCGCCCGCCAGTCGTCGTTGAGATACAATCCGGCGTCGAACTGCCTCACCGAGGTCAGCGGCGTGCCCGCGCTCAGGGTGAATTGGGAAGCGCCGCCGCCCAGCAGCCGGATCTGCGCATCGCTCATTCCCGCCTGCTGGAAAATCAGCGTGCGCCGGTAACGCTCGAGCGCCGTCAACTGCGTCGAGGTGCCCGCCATGCGGCTGGTTGTTGGCATCCAGCACCGGACCCGATCCGCCCAGGAAGCTGTAGGTGCCGCCGAAATTGCTCATGCTGGTGGAGTCCAGGTAAACCTGGCGCAGCCGTCCGCCCCACTTGATGGTGTGGGTCTTGCGCGTGTAGGTCGAGTTATTGGAAAGCTCCAGACGGTCTGAGAGAGTGCCCGAATTCCCGATCTGCGCGCCGCCGCCGTTGAAGGCGCCCTGCACGTTGATGGCGGGAATCGTATTGTCGCCCGTGCTCACCGAATCGCTGCGCATGAACTGGAAGCGCGTCTCGTTGATGAAGCGCGGGCTCAGAATCGCCGTCTCGGTGACTTGCACCGAATTCTCCGTGTTGCGCCGGTCGTAATGCCTTCGAGGGCAGGCTGAAATCTCCGATGCCCTGCTTGTCGGAACTCTGCCGGTTGTACTGATAGCGCGCCACCAGCGTATTGTTGGTATTGATGGCATAATCCAGACGCGGGCTGATGCCCAGCATGCTTTGCGGCGAGAGCACACTCTGATTCACGGAGAGGGGCGCGAAGCTGGAATCCAGCGTGGTGGCGATGATGAACGAGTTCTCCTGGGTGGCGCGCCGCTGTGCGTCCAGCCCGTAGCTCGCCTTGCCCTTCTTGATCGGACCGGTCAGATTGAAGCCGAACATGTCCTGGCGGTACGGCGGGCGCTGAGGGCTGGTCAGCAGCGGATTCCGCGAATTCAGCGCTTCCTTGTTGTACTGCCCGAATGCCTGCCCGTGCAGCGTGTCCGTACCCGGCTTGGTCAGAATCTCGATGCGCCCGAACCCGGGCCGTTCGTATTCCGGCGAAAAGGGATTGGAGTTGATGCGCACTTCCCGAATCGACGACTTGTTGGGCAGGTTGCCGCCGGTGAAACCATCGATGTAGATCTGCCCGCCATTGGGTCCCGCGCCGGGCCCGGCCATCGCCTGCAACTGCTGCGTCAGCTCGTCGGGGTCGTCGGAGAGCGCCGAGAGTTCCTTCTCGCGCAGCACCAGCGCAGAGCCGTTCGACGTAGGATCGGCGGCAACGCTGTTGGCCTCATCTTCCACATTAAGAACCTGCGTGTCGGCTTGAATCAGGAGCTGGGCATCCAGCACGACGGGTGCGTTGATTTCCACGTCCTGCCGCCCGGCTACCGTAAAGCCCTTGGCGATCACGCGCACGTTATACTTGCCCGGTTTCAGCACGGGAAATGCGTACTGGCCGTCTTCTCCCGTGGTCTTGCGTTGTTCGCCGCCAGGACCCCGAACCTGCACCAGTGCGCCCGGTACCAGCGCGCCGGAGGGATCGGTGATGGTGCCTCGAAGTGCCGGCACAGCGGCGGATTGCGCGTGCACGGCAGGCGCGAGGGACCACAGACAGAGAGAGAGTGCACAGATATAGTGAGTCAGTTTCATGTTCATATCGGTTCTTTGTTGTTGATCGACAATGGCAGGGTGCCGCCCTGCCGCACTACTGCATGATGCCGCCGAGGCCCATACCACCTAAGGCGTCCATACCGCCGCCCATCCCACCCATGCCGCCGCCCATTCCACCCGGCCCGGGCAGTCCGGCGCCACGCCCGCCGCCGGACTGCGCGGCGATCATTTGCAGAATTGTGCCGGCGTTGGCCAACATCATGATGGCCGTGACCTGATCGTTCTTGGCCCCCTTGGTGCTGGAGACCACGATGATCTCCCCGGCCTTAAGATCTTCCAGTTTCGAGAGAGGCATGCGTTCCAGCATCGAATTGATGTCCATGCCGCGCGCCGCCGCCCATTCCCGGCATTCCGCCGCGTGCCGCGCCCGTGGGAGCACCGCCGGCTGAAGGTGGGCCGCCCGCCGGCATACCGCCTCCCGGCATACCGCCACGCCCCATTCCGCCCATCATGCCGGCCATGTCGGGCATCTTCTTGATCTGCGAGTCTCCCGTGATGCGGATCGTCAGCGGCTTATTGTTGGCGAGGTCCTTCACGGTGATCTCGCGGGTTTCCGGATTGACCTGCGTGATGGTGCCGGCCTTCGTGACGAACGTGCCGAACACAACGTCCTCCGCAGTCACCTTCAAGCCGTCCTCGCTCTTCACGCCGCGCGCGCGAACCTGGTCGCCCACGCTGATTTCGGCCAGCTTGCTGCTTTTGGCTTCGGCAAACTTTACCGAATCCGGCGCGTATCGCTTGAACGACGTCTTGTCCGAGACCGTCACCACCGCCTGGCTCTCTCCGCCTAGCGTGCGAATCTTCAGCGTGACGTCGTTGCCGCTCTTGGAGGCCACCATGCCGGTGACGCCGCGCCGAGTCCAGTCCAGCCGGTCCGCTTCGTTCTTCTTCGTAATGTCGCGTGGCCGACATCACGATGATGCGCCGCAAATTGGCGGTGCCGGGCTCCGGCGTGGCCAGCACGCGATCGCCCAGCGCCACGTCCGTTACCTTGATCGATTCCGCTTTCTTCAGATCGGTCACACCGGGCGCTACTTTTTGCGCGATCGTGTCGGCCGTGACTTTCAGCGCAACGGCCTCTCCGTTGTCCGGCTTGATCTCGATTTCCGCCGTTTCCGCCTTGAAAAGACTGACTGTTCCCACTACGCTCTTGGAAGACTGCGCCTGCGCGGGAGCCATCGAGCTCCATAAGATTGCTGCCGCACACGCGGCCCTGAAAATCTGCTTCATCATATTCAGTAAACGACGAACTGCCCAAAAGGCATCATTAAGTTTTGTAAAAGGCCCCCGCGGTTCTCTCGCACGGGACCCGTTTGCGCTACAAATAGAGCTGTAGCCGTGACGCCATCCGAACCGAATTCTCCGCGCAAGTCCATCCTTCTCATCGAGGACGATACCGAGCTCACGCTGTTGATGACCGATTACTTCGGCCAGCACGGCTTCGCGGTGGAGGCCGTTCACGACGGCCGCACCGGCCTCGCCCGCGCGCTGGAAGGCTCCTTCGATCTCATCATTCTCGATGTGATGCTCCCGGTACTCGATGGATTTGAATTATTGCGCCAGCTCCGCAAACGCATCTCGACGCCCGTCATCATGTTGACTGCCCGCACCAGCCAGGACGATCGCATTGCGGGTCTCAACTCCGGCGCTGACGATTACCTGCCCAAGCCCTTCGGTCCGGAGGAACTGCTGGCGCGCATACGCGCCGTGCTGCGCCGCACCGGCCACACCGAGAGCGTTCCGCCGCAGATCATCGAAGCAGGCGACATTCGCGTCAATGCCACCACCCGAGAAGTCTGGCGCCAGAACGAACTGGTCGAGATCACGTCTATCGAATTCGACATCCTCGAAGTCCTGGCGCGTTCCGCCGGCCGCACCGTGACACGCGACGAGTTGACCACCGTGCTCTACCAGCGCCGCGCTACGCCCTACGAGCGCTCGCTGGACGTTCACATCAGCCACTTGCGCAAGAAGCTGGAAGGCGACGAACGTTCGTTGATCCGCACCATCCGAGGCGTGGGATACCAGTTCGCACCATGAAGGTCTACACCAAAATCCTTTTGTGGTCGTTCGGCACGCTGCTGCTCTCGCTCGTGGCCTTCATCGGCGTCTCGATGTATGTCACGATGCGCAATATACAGCACGGTAGTTTCGTGCCTCGCTTCAACGTGCTGTTGATGGAAGACGCGATCGAGGCCTGGCAGAGGGGCGGACAGCAGGAACTCGCCGCGCACATGCAACGTGTGGCCCGCCAGATTTCCGGTGATCATTACCTGACCGACGCAGCGGGCAAAGACTTGGCCACCGGCGAAGATCGCTCCCAACTCCTTGCCACTGCCCGTCCGGACACCGGCCCGAAGCGTTTCGCCAGCCGCCAGGTCGTAATGTACCCTTCCGCCGACGGCAAGTATCGCTTCATCGTCGTCTACGAAAACTTCTTCGATCTCAGTCAATATCTGCCGTACTACCTTCTGATTCTTGCCGCCGTCGCGCTGCTCTGCTGGATTCTCGCCACCAATCTGGCCTCGCCGCTGCGCGGCCTCGCCCGCGTGGTGGACCGCTTCGGCGCGGGCGATCTCACCGTGCGCGTCAACTCTTCCCGCAAGGATGAAATCGGCGAAGTAGGCCGCGCCATCGACCGTATGGCCGAGCGGATCGGCACGCTGCTCACCGCGGAGCGCCGCCTGCTGCAGGACATCTCCCATGAACTACGCTCTCCGCTGGCGCGCCTCAGCTTCGCCGCCGAACTCGCCCGCACCGCCGAAGATCGCGAGGCTGCCATCGCCCGCATGAAGAAAGAAATCTCCCGGCTCACCGACCTTGTCGGCGGTCTGATTCAAGTCACGCGCGCCGAAGGCGACCCTGCCGCCGGCAGCAGTGAGGGTCTTCGCCTCGACGAACTGCTCGGCGAAGTCGTGGACGATTGCCGTGTGGAGGCCGACGCCCGCAACTGCCGCCTTGCGTTCAACGCGGGACGCGAAATCAACATGCACGGCGATCGTGAGGTCCTCCGCCGCGCCGTGGAGAATGTGCTGCGCAACGCCATCCGCTATACTCCCGCCGGCACCAGCGTCGATATCCAACTCGACGATACGGAAGACGCCGCGCGCATTAGTGTGCGCGATTACGGTCCGGGCGTACCGGCCGAAGCTCTCCCTAAGATCTTCCAGCCCTTCTTTCGTGTGGACGATTCCCGCTACACCGCCACCGGCGGCGTCGGCCTCGGCCTGGCGATTGCTTCCCGCGCCATCGGTCTGCACCACGGCAAACTCTGGGCGGAAAATACAGATCCCGGCCTGAAGGTATGGATCGAACTCCCGCTCGTCGGGTAAGCTATCCCTCGCGCAGCGATCTTACCGGATCGATACGAGCGGCGCGCACCATCGGCAGTACGCTGGCCAAAAGCCCCACGGCAACGATTACGACCGGCGGCAGCGAGAAACTCAACGGGTCGTGGCCCGCCACACCGTAAAGCAGTGATTCCATCCAGCGAGCCAGTGCCCAGGATACCGCGAGTCCGGTAACCGTTCCCAGCACCACCTGCCGCAAGCTGGACGCCACCGCCAGCCAGGCGACCCGGCCGGGACTGGCGCCGAGCGCCAGACGCACGCCCAATTCGCGTGTGCGCCGCAGCACGCCGTGACTCACTACACCGTAAATTCCTGCCGCCGCAAGAGTCAGTGCGAGCAGCGCAAAGCCTGCCACCAGCCATGCCAGCGAACGCGGCGTGGCAGCCGCGCCCGAGACAACCGTTCCCATGGGCGCAATCTTGCTCACCGCGCAGGTTGCGCAGACCTCGCGAATCATTCGCGGCAGCCCCTGCTCAAATGCTGCCGGGTCATTGCCGAGTCGCGCCACCAGCGCGAGATTTCGCGGAGTCGTGGTGGCCTGGCTTAAGGGAAGGTAGATTTCACCATCCACCCACTCTGGTGGTCCGGTGATGCTGTACGTCTTCACATCGTCGACCACACCCACGATCGTGCGCCATTCCTTCTGCCACACCGGCCGCAAGCGGCGGTCCACCGGGCTCGCGCCAGGCCAGAATTTCTGTGCCATCGCCCGGCTGACGAGAATGACGTGGCCGGATTCCTTTCGATCGCCATCGGTGAAGCCGCGGCCCTGTAGAAGACGGATTCCAAGAGTATCCAGGTGTTCCGGCGTCACCGCGGTGGTCCACAGCACGAATTGGGGGGCCTCCGGCGGCCGTGGATGGTCTTCGATGGCGAAGGTGTTCGCGGCGATTTCGGACGTGAGCGGAAGCTGGCTCATCGCAGCTACGTGGGTCACGCCCGGGTAGGACGCAATCTTTTCCCGCACCGCTCCATAGAGCGCAAGCGTCTGATCGAGCGACCCGGAGATCCCTCGTCCGGGGCTGAGTTCGGCGGTAACGACGGATTCCACACGGTAACCCGGAGCTGCCCGCAGGATACTCCAAAAGCTGTGCAGCAGCAGGCCGGCGCCCACCAGCAGTATCGTGGCAAGGGCGGCCTCCGAGGTGACCAGCGCGGCGTCCGTTCGCAGCCCCATTCGGCTGAGCGTCGAGCGCGCGCCGTCGCCCGGAACGATCGAACTTTGCGAGCGGGCTCGCCACGCCGGCAGAAGACCGAAAAGCAGTCCGCTTGCCATCGAGATTGCCGCCGCGAACGCAATAATCGTCCGGTCGATGGAGACTTCCGCGAGTCGGGGGGTATCGGCGGGCAGCCAGTGCTTCAACAGGTCGAGCTGGCCGAACGCCAGCAGGGTGCCGAACAGACCGCCGGTGACGGCCAGCAGCAACGACTCGGTCAACACCTGGCGCGCCAGACGTCCTGGCGTCGCACCCAGCGAGACGCGCAGCGCGAACTCGCCGCGCCGGGCAGCAGTCTGGCCGATCATGAGGTTCGCCACGTTCACAATCGCGATCATCAGGACGAGTGCTACCGCGCCCAGTAGCAGCAGACTCCGCTGCCGGACGCCGGCCACCATATGCTCACGCATGGGCTCTAAGGTAATGTCGGCGCCCCAAGTGTCCGGCATCCGCCACGGAAACATGGCATGGATACGCGGAGTCCAGCCGCGCAGTTCGGCGATAGCGGCTCTCGGGCGTGACTCCGTCATGCAGGCGGACAAACGTCGAGCAGGCGTTCAACCCCCAATAGTCGCCGGCATTGCGCGGATCCAGGCGCATCGGAATCCAGAAGCGGGTATCCGGCGACGGGTACTCGAAGCCCGCCGGCATGACGCCAATAATCTCGTAGGCCACGTCGTCGAGCACCAACTGGCGGCCGAGCACATCCCGCCTCGCGCCATACCGTTGCGTCCAGAACGCGTGGCTGAGGACTGCCGTCCGAGGCGCTCCCGGACGGTCGCTGCCCTCGGCGAAGTCGCGCCCAAATTCCGGCCGGACGCCCAGGACCCGAAGGAAATTCGCCGAAACCTGGCTCCCTTTGACTCGCTCGGGCCAGTCCTGGCCGCGCGTATTGAAAGCCTGCACGCCCAGGTGCGCCGCATAGTCGGCCTCGTTGTTCTTGGACCGCAACACATCGAAGTGGCCTCGCAGGTTCAGATCGGCGGCGTGATACAGGCGGTCGGGTGCCACGAACGGGAGCGGGCGTAGCAGGATGCAATCCACCACGCTAAACACGGCAGTCGTCGAGCCGATGGCCAGTGTCATCGTCACCAGTGCCATGCTGGAGAATGTCCGGTTCTTGCAGAGCATTCGAAGACCGAAGGCCACATCGTGCCTGAAGTGCTCCCACAAGGTGGCGACAGCGCGCAGTTTGCAGACGAGTTGTTGAAGCCAACGCATTGCTGCCTCCCGACAATTCTAATCGCCGGCGCCCGGCACGTAAACCGCCCCCGGTTTATGCCCTCCGCGGCTATCATGGAATTCATGCTGACCCGTGAACAGGCTTGGGACATCGTCTGCGAATTTACAAAGTCCGAAGGGCTGCGCAAGCACGCGCTGGCCGTCGAGACCTGCGTTGTAGCGTATGCGAAGCAGTTGGGCGAGGATGAACAAAAGTGGAGCGTTACGGCCCTCCTGCACGATTTCGATTGGGAGATCCATCCGCAGCTTCCGGACCACCCTATGCTTGGCGAGCCCATTCTGGCCGAACGCGGAGTGGATGAGGAGATCCGCCGCGCCATCCTCTCACATGCCGATTTCAGCGGCGTGCCGCGCGTCTCTCCGCTGGAAAAAGTGCTCTACGCCTGCGACGAGCTTGCCGGCTTCATCACCGCCATCTCCTACGTCAAACCCACGCGTAGCGTAATGGAAGTTGACGTGGCATCGGTCAGAAAAAAGATGAAAGACAAGGCCTTCGCGCGCAGTGTCAACCGGCAGGACATCATAATGGGCGCGCAGGAACTGGGGCGTCCCCTGGAAGAACACATCGCATTCTGCGTCAGCGCGATGCAGTCGCGAGCTGCCGAACTGGGTCTCGCAGGGAGCTCCGCAACATCCGGTTAGCAGGCTCTTCGAACGCGCCGTACACCACGGCGGAAACCGCAATCACGATCGCCACATAGAGCAGCGGGGGAAACTCGGGCGAGCGGCGCAGGCACCACCACAGAATCGGCACGTGCAGGATGTACATGGCATAGCTGGATTTGCCCAGGTAGACCAGCAGCCGCGTGGAGAGAGCACGCGCCACCACGCCTCCACCCAGAGCGAGGCCGATCAGCAGCAGTCCGTTCAATGGGCGCAGGGCGGTATTCAGGTCGAGGAACTCCGGTAACACCGCGGGATACGCGATCACCGCGGCGGCGCCCGCAAATCCGGGAAGGTAAAACCACCAGCCCTGGGGCGGCCGTGCGCGCCGCTGCAACAGATCGTAAGCGCAGGCGGCGGCGATTCCCATCAGAAAGTCGCTCAAGTGCACCAGCGGTTTGATGCTGTCGGAAACCCCCGCCGCCCACATCACGCGCGTCAGGCAGCAGGCGAGCGCGGCGGCCAGCGCGACATTGCGCCAGTTGGCGCGCCAAACGAAGCGCGCCGCCAGCGGGAACACCGCATAGAAGAACATCTCGCACGAGAGTGACCATGCGGGAGTATTCCAATTCACCGGGATTGCGCCCAGCCATGCCTGCACCAGGAAGAGGTGCGCCGCCACATAACCCGCCTTTCCCGGAGTGTGGTCTTCCACGATGAACGGCGCCACCACGGCGAGGCTGAGCAGATAGACGGGATACACGCGCGCCGCTCGCCCCAGCGCGTAACGCAGCGTATTGCGCTGGTTCCAGAACGTTGCCGCGTAGCTTCGGGTCAGCACGAATCCGCTGAGCACGAAAAACGTCGTGACCGCCTGGTATCCGCCGCGGATCAGGGTGAATAATCCGTGAGGCAGCAGGAGCGCGGTGGTCTCCAACTTCTGCCCCGGTCCAGTGAGGTGGTGCAGGATCACCCATAGGGCCAGGAAAAAACGCAGCCCGGTCAGCGCGGGGAAATCGCGGCGGCTCACCGCACCTCCGCATATCCGAACAGGAGCGATGGCACTGGGCTTTCGATCGCCACTTCCATTTGTTTCCGCTGTGCCATTTCGGCCGGTAGCGCCGCGCGAAATTCGGAGAGATCGTTGTCCCGCCGCGCCAGCGTCACCGCAACCGTGACGCCGTCCACTCGCACGCGAGGCAGGAAATCGCGTGTCTCAAAGATTCCGAGATAGAGGCTCTCGCGGGAGTCTCGCGGAGCGGCGATGCGAAGCGTGCCCACCCCGCTCATGCGGCGGCACGAATTCGCGGCGTCCAGCCAGCCCGTGCCCAGGTAGTCTCTGAACACCGCATCCCCGAT
Source organism: uncultured Solibacteraceae bacterium (assembly GCA_963792055.1). Classification (GTDB taxonomy): domain Bacteria; phylum Acidobacteriota; class Terriglobia; order Bryobacterales; family Bryobacteraceae; genus Solibacter. The sequence goes on from CAWBUV010000008.1 coordinate 126,929, forward strand.
GTTCACGAATCGAGGAACCTCCTCCGTCCAGCGCCCGCTCGCTTGTGCCGTGACGTTGTGCAGCATCTCGCCATCGAAGCGGTACACCACGAGAGCGTTGGCCGCCAGCGCCCGCCGCGCGATCGCCTGCGGCAGCACATATTTCGAGAGCAGGTCCGGCGGCGCTTGAATGCGCGCTTCGCTGCCGGGCGCAAGATACACCGACGGAATCGACATCGCGCGGAATGGCAGGTCCGCCACACCGCTCCAGAAGAGGTCGTTATCGATCCCATCCAGCAGAATGATCTTCCCTTTCGCCGCCTGGTGAATTTCGTCCACGCCGAGCACCAGGTCTTCCACCCGCGCGCCCCGCGCGTGCTGCCAGCGGGTGACCGTCCACGAGGCCTGCAGCGAACTCCCCGTATAGATCAGGATGACGAGCCCGATCGCGATTTTGGGAACCGGACGGAACTTGCCCAATCTGGCGATCGCAAATGCGCCCATCATCGAGATACCGATTGAGGGCACCGCCAGGTAATAGTCCATACGGTGATCGGGAAGCGGCAGGTACGGCGTCAACGTAATCACAAACCACGCGGCGCCGAATAAGGCGGTGTTATCGCGCCGTTGCAGCCCCCAGAGAATCAGCGCCAGCGCGCACGCCGCCATGACTCCCGCCATCGCCGCAGGTAGAGGACCCAGCGTCCAGCGCCAGTAGGTCCAGAGCGTGGCGCCGAGCGCCCCATCGATTCGCGGCGCATAAACTCCGGCATGCGGTGGCGGTGCGAAATAAAAGTGGGCTGCTACCACCGCCGCCGACACTGCGAACATCGGTAGGATTTTCTTCACGTGGCGGGGCGCATGCAACTGTAGATAGAGCGCCGCGATAGCCGGGTAGACCACATTGATTTCGAGCGCGCCCAAGCCAAGAACGAACGCCGCCCAGTGTCCCACCGCATACACGCGCCGTCCGGTTTCGATCTGTCGCAACAGGAAGTAGAATCCAAGCAGAAAGAAGAAAGCGCTCAGTACCTGGTTGTATATGGAACTCCATCCCATCGCGGGAGCCATGCCGCGATTGACCAGCCACAGGAGCTGTGCGCAGAACCCGGCATGCGCCCGTCCCACCAGGCGGTGCACGATGTTCCCCAACAGCAGCAGGCTTGCCGCCTGTGTGAGAAACGTGCAGATGTGGAATGCCAGTGGCGCAACCCCAAACACCGATCCAAGAATCAGCCAATAAGCATTCTCACCCAGCGGGCGCATGTTGCCGTGGGCCTTGGGAGCCAGCAGCGCGCTCGCCAGATCGCCCGCCGAATGCACGTCGTTCCGCAGATTCAGCCAGCCGAAATCGTCCTGGTAAAACCAGGTGGTGAGTCCCGGCCAGTAGAGTGCGAATAGCAACAGCACGGGCAAGACGCGCCAGACACCGTTGCGAATTTGCGGCATCCTCTGATCGTAACTTATGGTGATAATAAATCCATGCCTCCGGAAACCCACGAGATCGGCCACGTCAGCGATACTGCCCTGATGACCGCCGCCTGCCGCGCCCTGGAGACGGATCACCCGAACGGACTGATCCGCGATCCCTTCGCAGCACAGTTGGCGGGTCCCCGCGGCATGGCGATCGCGCGCGCCCTCCATCGGCTGGACGTCCTGTGCTTCGGTATCGGCGTCCGCAGCCGCTTCCTCGATCACCTCGTGCTCGATACGGTATTGCAGCACGGCATCGTGACCGTGCTCAGCCTGGGCGCCGGTCTCGATTCGCGCCCGTGGCGCCTGGACCTGCCCGCCACCTTGCGCTGGGTCGAAGTCGATTTTCCCGAAATGCTGGACTATAAGGATGGCATCATGGCTTCCGCCACCCCCAAGTGCCGGCGCGAACGTCTCGCCGCGGACATCAACGACCCCGGCGGGCGCCAGACCATCTTCGCAGCCGCCGCTGCCGGCCCCACGCTGATGATCACCGAAGGTCTGCTGATGTATCTTCCCGCCTCGACCATCGAAACTCTGGCCGCCGAGGCCCCTGTGAGCCACTGGATTCTGGATGTCGCTTCCGCGGAAATGAGGCAGCGCATGCAAATGAACTCGTATCAGTCTATCGAGAACGTGCGCGCCGCGGATCACATTGAAGGCGCGGAGATTCTGGACGTCCTGCACCGTCACGGCTGGACCGGAGTCCGATCCCTCAAATACGCCGCCGATTCGATGGAGTATGCCGCCGACCGCATCATGTCCATGTTCCGTAACGTGCCGCCCGACCAGATTCCCAAACCGATGTCGCTCGACGACCCCAGCGGCGTGCATCTCTACGGCCGGCAGCCGGCATAATTCCCGGCCACTCCCGCGTTACGGCAGTACCGTCACCTTCCCATTGTCCAAATCGTAATAAGCTCCCACCACTTTCAGGTGATGCTCGTGCACCATCTCCGAGAGGACGGGCGCCGCAGCCCGCAATCTCGCCGATACCTGCGATACGTTCACGCGGACAGCATTGTCCACTGCGTCACCCGGCATGCCTTTCGAAGCCGCCACAGCCGGCAGAATCGCGTCCACCAGCGCCTGTATGTGACCCGGCGCGTGGTCGCTCTTCACCGCCGCGTCCACCGCTCCGCAGCGCTTATGCCCCAGCACCACGGCCAGATGCACCCCCAAATGCTCCGCCGCATATTCCAGGCTGCCGAGCGCCGCGTCATTGGGGATATTGCCCGCCAGACGAATCACAAACAAATCGCCCAGCCCCTGATCGAAGAGCAGCTCCGGAGGCACCCGCGAATCCGAACACGCCAGCACCGCCGCCACCGGATGCTGCCCTTGCGCCACTTCCATCCGCCTCGCAGCGGTCTGGTTCGGTCGCGCAAAATTCGCGGCGACAAAACGCTGGTTCCCGGCCAATAGAGCCTGCAGCGTCTTGTCCGGTTCGGCCGGCGTCTCCGCAACAGCCCATATTCCGCCGCATACTGCCATCAAAAGCACAAGTCGTACTCGATTCATGGTTCCCTTATCGTCACAAATCGGTAAATACTCCAGCTACGCTGCCAAAAGCCCTACCAACTCCTGTTAACATGCGTCTATTCCGGGGAGTCTCCGTCGTCGTGTGTTCATCTCTGCTAAAATGCGAAGAATAGGCGAAAGTCCTACTCTGTAAATTGTCCTCCGGGAGTAACCCATCGTGCCGCCTGCAAATCGTATCACCGAGATCCTAACCTCCGGCCTGTGCCTGCTCTTGCTCGCGAGCTGCAAGCCTGCGCAGACGGCCAAGGGGCCGGCTGCCATGCCCATCGTCCCGGTATCGGTCGCCAAAGCCACGCAGGAATCCGTACCCACCGAACTCCGCGTGGTCGGCACCGTGGAGGCGTCCGCCATCGTGCAGATCAAGTCGCAGATCTCAGGCCAGCTTCTACGCGTCAGCTTCACCGAAGGCCAGAATGTCTCCGAGGGCGACCTTCTGTTCGAGATCGACCCGCGTCCTTACGAGGAGGCCCTCCGCCAGGCCGAAGCCAACGTCACGCGCGACCGCGCGCAGATCGCCCAGTCGGAAGCCGGGCTGGCCCGTGACGCCGCCCAGGCCAAATTCAACCAGAGCGACGCCGATCGCTACGCCGAACTCGCCAAGGCCGGTGTCGTCGCCCGTTCCCAGGCCGACCAGGCCAAGACCAGCGCCGACGTCGCCCGCGAATCCGCGCGCGCCACCCAGGCCGCCATCGAGAGCGCCAAGGCCGCCCTGGAAAGCGATCTGTCCGCTGTCGCCACCGCCAAACTGAACCTCAATTACTGCCAGATCCGCTCGCCCCTGTCCGGACGTACCGGCAACCTGCTCGTCCACGCGGGCAACCTGGTGAAGGCCAATGACGTTCCGCTGGTGGTGATCCACCAGGTATCGCCCATCTTCGTCAATTTCAACGTTCCCGAACAGCACCTGGCGGCCGTGCGGCGCCTCAACGCCAACCACCAGCTCGCCGTACGCGTGTTCGCCCAGGACGATGCGACGCGGAGCAGCGTCCGGCTCGCTTTCCGTGATCGACAACACCGTCGATACCGCCACCGGCACGATTCACCTGAAGGCCACCTTCGATAACCGGGACGGCGTCCTGTGGCCCGGCCAGTTCGTCACCTCCGTGCTCACCCTCGACACCATTCAGGGCGCCACCGTCGTGCCCGGCGAAGCGGTCCAGGCCGGCCAGCAGGGGCAGTTCGTCTACGTCGTCGGGCCGGACAGCAAGGTCGCCATACGCCCGGTCACCGCCGGCCGCACGTTCGGCAAAAAGATGGTGATCGAGAAGGGCATCGCGCCCGGGCGATACCGTGGTCACCGACGGCCAGTTGCGCCTCTTCCCGGGCGCGCAGGTGCAACTCGTCGATCCGGCGAAACTCGACGCGGGGAAATCATGAACCTGTCGCGAATTTTCATCGAGCGCCCCGTGATGACGGCGCTCATCTCGTTTGCCATTCTTCTGTTCGGCGCCATCGCCTTCCGCGAGCTGCCGGTGGCTGCGCTGCCCAGCGTGGACTACCCCACCATACAGGTGGCCGCCGCCCTGCCCGGCGCCAGCCCCGAAACCATGGCGTCCACGGTCGCCACGCCGCTGGAGCGCGAGTTCTCCACCATCGCCGGCATACAGTCGATGAACTCCACCAACTCGCTGGGCAGCACCTCGATCACCGTGCAGTTCACGCTGGACCGCAAGATCGACGCCGCCGCGCAGGACATACAGGCCGCCATCTCGCGCGCCGGCGGACGCCTCCCGCCCAGCATGCCGCGGCCGCCTTCCTACAACAAGGTCAACCCGGCCGAACAGCCCGTCTTCTACCTGGCTCTCGATTCCTCCACGCTGCCCATGTACACGGTGAACGAGTATGCCGACACGCTGCTCGCGCAGCGCATCTCCATGGTCAGCGGCGTTTCCCGCGTGCAGGTGTTCGGCGCGCAGAAGTACGCCGTGCGCGTGCAGGTGGACCCCGACAAGCTCGCCGCCCGCAACATCGGCATCGATGAAGTGCAGCGCGCCGTCTGCCGCCAGCAATACCAACCTGCCCACCGGCCGCCTCGACGGCGACAAGCAGGCGTTCACCATCGAATCCAGCGGCTCGCTGGGCAGCGCTGCCGCCTATCGCCCCATCATCGTTGCCTGGCGCAACGGGACCGCCGTCCGCCTCGAAGAACTCGGCAACGTCATCGATAGCGTGGACAACGACAAGGTCGTTGCCTGGTACGACAATAAACGCGCCGTCATTCTCGCCATCCAGCGGCAGCCCGGCACCAATACCGTGGAGGTGGTGGACAACGTCAAGCGCCTGCTGCCCGAGTTCCGCAAGGAAATTCCGCCGGCCATCAATCTTTCCATCGCCTTCGATGCGTCGCAATCCATACGCGGCTCCATACACGACGTGGAGTTCACGCTGATCCTCACCATCGCGGTCGTCGTACTGGTGATCTTCCTTTTCCTGCGCAATCTTTCCGCCACCCTGATTCCGGGCTGCGCCGTTCCCTTCTCCATCGTCGGCACCTTCGCCGTCATGTACCTGCTGGGCTACAGTCTCAACAACCTGTCGCTCATGGCGCTGACTCTTTCCGTAGGCTTCGTGGTGGATGACGCCATCGTCATGCTGGAGAACATCGTGCGTCACATGGAGATGGGCGAAACGCGTCTGCAGGCGGCCATCAGCGCGTCGCGCGAGATCGGGTTCACCATTCTCTCCATGACCTTCTCGCTGGTCGCCGTGTTTATCCCGGTGCTGTTCATGAGCGGAATCGTCGGCCGCCTGCTGCACGAATTCTCGGTGACCATCGTGGTGGCCATCCTGATCTCCGGCTTCGTCTCGTTGACCCTCACGCCCATGTTGGGCAGCCGCTTCCTCAAACACGATCACCGCGCCCGGCATGGCTTTGCGTACCGCGCGCTGGAAGGCGGTTTCAACACGATGCAGCGCTGGTATGAGGTAACCCTCGGTATCGCCATGCGGTTCCGGCTGGTCACGCTGAGCATCGCCATTCTCATGCTGGTGGGCACCGTGTACCTGTTCATGACCATGCCCACCGGCTTCATCCCCAGCCAGGACAGCGGCTTCATGTTTGCCGGCACCCTGGGACCTCAGGACGCATCGTTCGACTGGGTGGCCGCCCACAATCACGCCGCCGGAGAAGTCCTGCGCGCTCACCCGGACATTCAGGATGTCGGCGTATTCGTCATCGGAGGAAACCAGGCGTTCATGTTCGGGCGCATGAAGCCGCGCGAGGAACGGACCCATTCCGTCGACCAGATCATCGAACAGTTGCGTCCCGGAATGGCCTCCATCCCCGGGCTGATGGTCTTCATGCAGAACCCGCCGCCCATCACGGTCAGCGGTCAGAATTCGGCCAGCGCGTACCAGCTCACCCTGCAGAGCGTCAACCTCAAAGAGATTTACGACTGGGCGCCGCAGCTCACCAACAAGATGCGCGCCCTCCCCGGCTTTGTGGACGTGAACAGCGATATGCAGATTTCCAGCCCGCAGGTGATGGTGGATATCGATCGCGATCGCGCCGTCTCCCTGGGCGTCACGCCGGAGCAGGTGCAGGACGCGCTATTTAGCGCTTATAGCCAGCGCCAGGTCTCCGTCATCTACGCGCCGGCGAATCAATACGTAGTGATCCTGGAGGCCCTGCCCCAATACCAGCGCACTCCGGAGGCGCTCTCCAAACTCTACCTGCGATCGGGAAACAATGCGCTGGTGCCGCTGGAATCGGTGGTGCGCACGCATCGCCAGACCGGCCCGCTCTCCATCAACCACTTCGGCCAATTGCCCGCCGTGACCGTGTCCTTCAACCTGCGCCCCGGCTTCTCCCTGGGTGAGGCGGCGCAGCAGGTGGACGACACCATCCGTCAGATGCGCATGCCGGCCACCATCGGCGCCAGCTTCCAGGGAACGGTGAAGGAATTCCAGAGCTCCTTCGCCAACCTGTCGATCCTCCTGCTGATTGCGATCCTGGTAATCTACATCGTCCTCGGCGTCCTGTACGAGAGTTTCATTCACCCGATCACGATTCTCTCCGGACTGCCATCAGCCGTCTTCGGCGCGCTCCTCACGCTGCTCATCTTCCACAAGGAACTCGATCTGTACGCCTTTGTCGGCATCATCATGTTATTCGGTGTAGTCAAGAAGAATGCCATCATGATGATCGATTTCGCCATCGACTCGCAGAAGAAGGGACGCAGCGCCTACGATTCCATCTGGGAAGGCTGCCTGCTGCGCTTCCGCCCCATCATGATGACGACGGTGGCCGCCCTGTTCGGCACCCTGCCCATCGCGCTGGGCTACGGCGAAGGCGCCGACGCCCGCCAGCCGCTCGGCCTCGCCGTAGTCGGCGGCCTCGTGGTCAGCCAGTTCCTGACGCTTTACATTACGCCGGTCATCTACCTCTACCTGGAGCGCTTGCAAGAGCGACTGCAGGCAGCACCGGAAGAGCGGCGCGTGGCCGCTCACGTGAGTTGACGGGTTCCTCTCTCTGCTAACGACGGTATACGTACAGTGTATGTATAATGGTCCTGGTGGCAGATGAACTGGCTTACGATTGGGATACGGCGAACGTAGCCCACATCGCCCGCCACAGCGTTACGCCGGAGGAGGTCGAGCAGTGCTTTGCGAACGATCCGATGGACGTGGGCGGGGACGTAGTGGATGGGGAAGAACGATTCACCGGAGTGGGCCATACGAATGTTCTTCGTGTCCTGGTTTTGGTGTGGGCTATGCGGGGCAACGCAGTCCGTCCGATAACTGCCTTCAATGCGAGTGAACGGCTAACAACGCGTTACCTTGCGGAAAGGGGATTCTAGCTATGGCGCAGAAAGGTGAACGAATAGCAGTGCCGAAGTTCAAGACCGAAGCCGAAGAGGCGCAGTGGTGGTTCGATAACCGCGAAAAAGTCGAAGACGCATTAATCAAGGCAATGGACAGCGGATCAATTCGGCGCGGCACTCCACAACGGTCAGCGAGCGAGGCTCGCCTCTCGAGAAACGTTACCATTCGTATAGTGGAAGCCGACCTGGACCTTGCCCGAAAGCAGGCGGAAGAGAAGGGCCTACCGTACCAGACCTATATAAAATCGGTATTGCACGAAGCCTTAGTGAAACGAGAGAAACGCCGCGCAAGCTAGCTAGCCGGCATTTCCCTCCCCGAGCCATTCAGCAGTCATCCGCCCTTAAGGCATCGACCAGTAACCGGCCCGCGTGCGCGCCGTCAGTTCGGGATGGCCCTTCACCTCAATCCGTATATTGTGATATTCGCCTGCTTTGGACGGTGGCGGTGTGAAACTGACAATGTACTGGCGGTGTACCTCTGAAGCGATCGATTGAATCGCCTCTTCCAGTGCGTCCTGCTTCAGGAACCCAATGGACCGGCCGCCGGTAGCGCGGGTAAGCTGTACCGAGTTGTCCGGCTTGCCCTGGTGGGCGAGCTCGGTGAAGACGCTGAGCAGGTTGCCTGGGGCCGTGTCGGGCGGTAGCGATTCTCCATTTTTGGCGGGGTCCTTACTCTTCACCGTCTTCGGCTTCGCTGTGAACGGCTCCAGAAACGGCGAGTAGGTGAGCCAGTAGATCAGCACGTTCTGGCGCTGCGCCTCGTGCATTACCGTGGCGAATTTCACCTTGCTGGACCGATCCCGCTTTTCGCCGATCACCAGCAGAATACGGCGCCGGTCGCTCTTCCGCTTGCCCAGGATGGCGAGCGATTGCATTACCGCTTCCAATGCCACCGCGCCGTCGCCCTGAACATGCAGCCCCCGGAGGCCGGCGGATAGGTTGTCCGAATTGGTGGTGAACTCGCGCTTCGTCCGCACCTCGTCGCTGAATGTCACCAGCGCAGTCTCCCCACGATCTCCGGCCAGCAGATCCGTGAAGAGGATGCCGCTGGAACCCAGCTTGTCCAGAATGGCCGCCGAATTCGCGGAGGTCTGTACCGCCACCACCAGTGAAATAGGGTTAAACGATTCATCCACCTGTATCGGCTGGCGCACACCGTTGTCATACAGAACCAGGTCCGCGGGGTCCGTCACATCGACGTATTTACCCTTGGAATCGGTCACCGTGGTGGGCGCAACCACCAGGGTGGCAGTACTTTTGAACTGCGCGCCGGCGACCGTCGCGATCAGAAGAAGAAGTGCGGCTGCGCGCATGAAGTACTACACCTGCATTTTAGGTGCCGGAGTGCAGTTTCAACCTGCGCTCTTCACCCCATCCGCCGGCTTGCCCAGGCTGCGCCGCTTCCGCGCCCATTCCGGCTTGTTCTCCTGTCTTCCCCGGCCGATCGCCAGGGCATCCCGCGGCACCTCCTGAGTGACCACCGACCCGGCCGCCACATAGGAGCCAGCGCCGATTTCGAGCGGCGCCACCAGCGTCGAGTTGCTGCCCACAAATGCGCCCTCCGCCGATCCGCGTCGGGTGCTTCTTGTAGCCGTCGTAGTTGCACGTGATCGTCCCCGCGCCGATATTTACGTCAGCCCCGATATCCGAATCGCCCAGATACGCCAGGTGTCCGGCCTTGGCCCCGGCGCGCATGCGCGTCTTCTTTAACTCCACGAAGTTGCCGATATGGACGCCGGCCTCCACGTGATTGTCCATGCGCAAACGCGCGAAGGGCCCCGCACTCGCGCCGCGCTCCAGTGTGGACGTGTTGACTACGGTGAAGGCGCCGATTTCCACCGCGTCGGCCAGCGCCGAATCCTGAATGATGGAGCACGCGCCGATGCGGCAGTTCTCGCCGATCGTCGTCTTGCCAAGAATCTGCGCGAACGGCTCGACGATCGTGTCCATGCCGATCTCGACCGCCGAATCGATCGTGATGGTTTCCGGCTTGATTAACGTGACCCCCGCCGCCATCACCGCGCTTCGCTTGCGTTCGCGGAAGATCGTGTCCACCATGGCGAGCTGCGCGCGATCGTTAATGCCGAGCGCTTCGCCGGCGTCGTCGATGCACATAGCCTCCACCCGGTGGCCGGCACGCCTCAGGATGGCGGGCATGTCGGTCAGGTAGTATTCGCCCGCGGCATTATTGGGCTGGATCTCACCGACGTGCTTCCAGAAGAGATCGGCGCGGAAACAGTAGATGCCCATGTTGGCCTCGCGAATGGCGAGCTGTTCCGGAGTGCCGGACTTCTGTTCCACTACATCGAGGACATCGCCGTGGGCATCGTGAATCACCCGGCCATAGCCCGTGGGGTCGTCCATGAGGGCGCTCATCAGTACGCCGGCGGCACTGCCTTCGGTCTCCTGCTCGATCAGTCGCCGCAGGGTGCTGGTGCGCAGCAGCGGGCAGTCGCCATAAAGCACCATCAGGTAGCCATCCAGGTGCGCCAGCGAATCGCGGCCGATCAGCACTGCGTGGCCCGTCCCCTTCTGTTCGGTCTGCTGTATGAAGCCGATGCCGGAGCCGGCCACCGATTGCCGCACCTGTTCGGCCTGGTGGCCCACCACCGCGAAAATTCGCTCGGGCGGAGCGAGTTCCAGCGCCGTATCGATGACGTGCTGCAGAAGTGTCTTTCCTCCGGCTTTATGCAGTACTTTGGCCTGGCGGCTCTTCATGCGCGTGCCGAGTCCGGCAGCGAGGATCACAATCGTTACGGGCTTGTGCATTACTACTATTATGCTTGCTTGCGGCGCCGGCCTTCCTGGGCCAGTTTCATCACAACGGCGGCGGTGGCATTGGGGTCGTGGCGGATCTTCTCGGTGTGGCTGGAAAGGTTGCCCGCCACCACTTTGAGGCCCATCTTCATAAGAGCTTCGATATCGTTCTCCACCGGAAGCGCGGCCTTCCTGGCGTATCGCTTCTTGAGCGCCATGGTGATGGAGCGCACGTTGACCACCGCATAGTCCAGGAACTTGCCGCCGGCGTGGCGATGCACCGCTCGCACGTGATCGCTGGCGCGGAATTCGTCGGTCTCGCCCGGCTGCCACATGAGGTTGACGAAGTAGCACTTGAGCGCGGGCGAGTTGCGGATCGCCGCGGCGATGCCATCCACCAGCAGGTTCGGTACGATGCTGGTGAACAGAGAGCCGGGTCCGAGCGTAATCACGTCGGCTTCCGCAATGGCGGTGAGCGCCGCGGGCAGCGGCGGCACCTTTCGAAGGCCTCAGCCGGATCGACTGAATGCGATCTTTGCTCCGGCTGATCCGGGTTTCGCCAATCAGGATTTCCCCGTTGGCCAGCGTAGCTTCCAGCGACACATTCGCCGTGGTGCTGGGATAAATGCGGCCGGCAATCTTCAGGACTTCCGAGGAGGCCTTCACGGCGTCCGGGAAATCACCCAGAATCTGCGTAAGCGCCATCAGGAACAGGTTGCCGAAACTGTGGCCCTTCAACCCGCGGCCGGATTGGAAACGATACTGAAAAAGCCGGGAGAGCAGCGCGGAGTCTTCACTGAGGGCTACCATACAATTGCGAATATCGCCCGGCGGCAGGACGTCAAACTCCCGTCGCAACCGGCCGGAACTGCCGCCATCGTCGGTCACGGTGACGATCGCCGTGATGTCCAGCGTGCTGTTCGCGCCGCTGGCCGGCCGCGTATACTGCTTCAGACCTTGCAGCACGCTCGACAGGCCGGTGCCCCCGCCGATGGCAACTACGCGAAGTGGAGACTGGTCTTGCATCCGAAGCGAGCCTGCGGCGCAATCGCCACCGCTACCACGCCTTCTTTTCGGGATAAAGCAGGGAACGGAATACGGCCTGGTGCGCCAGCGGAGCGAAGTCCGCATCCTGTCGGGCAATCAGGCGATTGCGCGGTTCCAGTTCTATGGCGCGGCGAAGATTCTCGTGGGCGCCCGCCATATCACCGGAAAGAGCCTGGGCAAGTGCCAGCGCATAGTGTATATGGTCGGACTCGGGAGCGATTTCCAGCGCCTTTTCCAGGTGTGTGCGAGCCTCCGTGAGGTTGCGCGCATTGATTAACGCCACACCGTAGTTATAGTATTCCTCGGCCGTGCCGAAGCTGACCGTAGTCTGCTGCAGCCGGCGGTTGCACATGGCAATGTGCAGTTGGGCGCGCTGCGCCACGTCGCGCTCGGCGCCCGTAGCCGCCTGCTGGAACAGAGTGCGCGCTTCATCCAGTTCGCGCGCGTGGAACAATCTCATAGCGGCTTCGAATGCGGCCAACTGTGTGGTTGCCTCGCCCGCACTGGCCCCGTCAGCCTTGGATGAGGGATCCGGACCCCTGCTGCTTCGCGGCGCCTGGGGTTGAGTCATGCGCTTGTCAGAGTTCCGGGAATTGGCCGTACCCTTGCTCTTGTCCGCCATATGAACGCAGCACGTTTATACCAGACCGCACCATGAAGATGCAACCGGGGTCCTACCGTCTATCCGAGCCCGGCCTCCCGTAGAAATTTGGCGGACTCTTCCGGCGGGGTTGGATTGATATAGAAGCCCGTCGCCCATTCGAAGCCGGCGACCTTGGTGAGTCTCGGAATGATCTCGATGTGCCAGTGGTAGTGCGCCAGCGGCCCGTCCTGTACCGGCGCGCTGTGCACAATGAAATTGTAGGCCGGGTATTCGAGCACCTTTTCCAGCTTGCGAATGGTGGTGCGCAGGATCCACGCCAGGTTCGCCAAGGTGGGAGCGTCGGCATGTTCGAAATGAGACTCGTGGCGTTTCGGCAGAATCCACGTCTCGAAGGGAAAGCGCGGCGCATAGGGCGCGAGCACCGTGAACCGGTCGGTCTCGCTGATCAAACGCACGCCGGCCGTGGTCTCATGGCGGATGATGTCACAGAAGATGCAGCGCTCTTTGAGATCGTGAAAGAGCTTGGCGGCGTCCACTTCTTCCTTGACGCGTTTGGGAATCACGGGCAGCGCGATCAACTGCGAATGCGGGTGTTCCAGCGATGCCCCGGCCGCGTCGCCATGGTTCTTGAACAGGATGATGTATCGGAAGCGGCGGTCCTTCTTGAGATCGTTGACCCGCTCCTTGAATGCCCACAGGACTTCTTCGATCAGCTTTTCCGACATCCCGCCGAGGGTCTTGTTGTGCTCCGGCCCTTCGATGATCACTTCGTGGGCGCCAATGCCGTTCATCTTGTCGTACATGCCTTCGCCCTGGCGATTCAATTCGCCTTCGATCCCGAGCACCGGGAACTTATTGGGCACCACGCGCACTCGCCAGCCCGGCTGATCACGGTTTCCGGAAGTGCGGTAGGCCAGCACCTCCGGCGGAGTCTTATGTTCATTCCCGTAATCGAACGGGCAGATTATGGATGCCGGAGGCGGCACGGCCTGCCGCAAAAAATCGCTAGGGCGTTTGGCGCGATCCGTGGCTATAATGACCCATCGCCCTGTGATGGGGTCCTTACGCAGTTCTGGCAATTACGGGTATTCCTCCGGAGTGGTGAAGAGCGATCAACAACACTCGATTATAACGTGGCGGAAACGCGCCACCCCTCTTGATACACCTTCCATCAAGCGTGCTGAATCGCATCCGCCAGCGCCTGCAGAATCAGTTGCACATTTTCCGCCGTGGAACTATAGCCCATCGTGCCAATCCGCAGCACCTTACCGGCCAGCGGACCAAAGCCCCCGGCAATCTCCATGCTGTACTTCTCCAGCAGAAACGCGCGCAGCTTCGCGTCGTCCACTCCTTGTGGAATGCGCGGAGTGTTGAGCGTCCACAGCCGGTGTCCCGCGGGCACGTGCATACTCAGGCCCATCGCTTCAATGCCCGCGACGAAGGCCTCGTGGTTAGTGCGGTGGCGCTCCCACCGCGCTTCCAGGCCCTCCTCGGCGACGATCGCCAGCCCCTCGCGCAGTGCGTAAAACATGGTGGCCGATGCCGTGTGGTGATACTTGTGGCCCATGTAGAACGTCTCGAGAAGCCGCAAGTCCAGATAGAAGGACTGAACCGGCGTCTGGCGTCCCTTCAGCCGATCGAAGGCGCGTGCCGACACGGTGAGCGGCGACAGTCCCGGAGGGCAGCCGAGTCCCTTCTGTGAACAGCTATAGGCGATGTCGATGCCGTTTTCGTCAACCAGGACGGGCATCCCGCCCAGCGAGGTGACGCAATCCGCAATCGTCAGCGCATCCACTTCGTGGGCTGCGTCGCAGATCGGTTTGGCCTGGTTGTAGAGACCGGTGGATGTCTCGGCCTGTACGAACGCGACCACGCGCGGGCGCTCGCGCCGGATGAACTCGCGGACCTCCTGCGGATCGAAGGGCTCGCCCCACGGCTTGGAGAGGCGCACCAGGTTGCCTCCATGACGGCATGCCATGTCGCCGATCCGGTCGCCGAAGAAGCCGTTGGTCAGCAGCGCGAACTTCTCGCCGGGTTCGATGAAGTTGGCCACCGCCGCTTCCATCCCGGAGCTTCCGGTGCCCGAAAGGGCCACATTGAACTCGTTCTTCGTCGAGTAGGCGTAGCCCAGAAGGCTGCGCACCTCTTCCACCACCTGGAAGAAGAACGGGTCAAGATGGCCCACCACGGGCTGCGCCATCGCCTCGTACACGCGGGGCGCGACCATGCTGGGTCCAGGTCCGAAGAGCAGGCGCTTGGGCGCCTGTAGGGGAGAATACGATTGCGGCATCCCGTTCAGTTTAACAACGGTTCACCTCATTGCGTTTGCGCGTCCAGCAGTAGAAGCAGAACCTGGCCGAATAGAGACATACGACATGTCTCTCAGACTACTTTGTCTCCGGTCCACCGCATGCGCCGGCCCTGCTTCAGGGACAAATTCGCCATCTGTACCACTAGCGCCGCCTGGAACGCGAGCTTCATCGGAGCAGCCGGCGTCTGGCGCGTGCGCACGCACTCCAGGAAATTCTGCACGTGGAGATCGGTGGCCCAGCCGAAGCCCTTTTCTGATTTCCTTTCGATCGCCGCCTGCTCCTCCGCTCCCTTCAGAAACACCTTGAGCTCATCGCGGCCGATATCCATTCGACCCCGGTCTCCATCCAGTTGATTGAGTTGATCGTTACGGCTCTTGTATTGCATCGCCGCGTAGTTCACCGTGAAGACCGCCACGAAATCCTCTGGGTACTCGGCGATCGCTACCACCGATTCCGGCTGGTCCACCCCCGGCTTGTGCGTCTTGCCCGCTGCCGCGGTAACCGCGCTGGGAGCGCCGGCGCCCATCAGCATCTGTATACCATCGAAGATGTGCGCCCCCTGGTCGGCCACAATACCTCCCGCGTAATCGGAGTACAGCCGCCAGTTACGGAAACGGTCCGCGTCAAACGCCCGATGTGGCGCGGGGCCCTGCCACTGCTCCCAGTCCAGTCGTCCGGTCAGCTTCGGTGCAGGCGGGCTGGTCAGATAATTGTTAAGCCACCACGTACGAACCATGCGTACACTGCCCAGTGTGCCGCCGGCCACAATCTTACGCCCCTCCTGAAAAAGATCGAAGCTGCGGCGCTGCATGCCCACCTGAATAATCTGTTTGCTTTTTCGTTCCGCCTCCACCAGTGCCAATCCCTGCTCGGGAGTCTGGCACAGTGGCTTCTCCACGTAGACATCCTTTCCGGCGGCCAGCGCGTCCATCACCATCTGATAGTGCCAGTGCTCGGGAGTTGCAATCAGCACCGCCTGCACGTCCTTGTCGGCGAGCAGTTCGCGATAGTTGCGGTAGGCTTTTGGACTCGTCCCGGGGACCCTGGATGCTACCGAGATCGCATTTTCCAGATTCGGTTCGTAGACGTCGCAGAGCGCGTTCACGCGCAGCGCCGCGTCCTTTTGGAATACGCCCATCACGAACGTTCCGCGCGAGCCGGAGCCGATTACTCCAAGCGTCACCTCGTCCGAAGCGGGTACCGCACGGGCCGCAATCGCGCTCGAAGCCCCCAGCAGGAAAGTACGACGTGCAACGTCCATAGCGTTATCATATGTCCGTGAACCTCAAAGATTCATCCCTCTCGCGCCGCGCTCTGCTGGCCGGCGGAGCGCTCCTCCTGGCCGCCCGGCAAAGGCCAGGGCGAAACTCAAGGTGGCCGATCTTCTCCAAGCATCTGCAGTTTCTGCAGGGCGAAGAACTGGCCGCCGCTGCCGCTGGACTCGGCTTCGACGGCGTAGACATCACCGTGCGCAAGGGCGGACACGTGGAACCGGCAAGCCGTAGCAAAGGACCTTCCGCCCCTGGTGGCAACCCTGCGCAAGCACGGGCTCGAAGTGCCGATGGTGACCACCGATATCGCCGATGCCGACACTCCGTTCGCCGAGGATATTCTGAAGGCCTGCGCCGCGCTGGGCATTCGCAACTATCGCTTCGGCGCCTTCAAGTGGGACGCCGCCAAGCCCTATGAAGCGCAGTTGACGCCATGAAACCGCGGCTGGCGAAACTCGCCGCGCTCAACGCGCGCTACCAGATGTGCGCCATGTATCACACCCACTCGGGCGCGGGCGTGGTCGGCGCATCGATCTGGGATCTCTGGTATCTGATGCGCGATCTGGATCCGAAGCCGTCGGCGTGAACTTACGACGTCTCGCCACGCCACGATCGAAGGCGGACTCGGCGGCTGGATCGACAGCTTCAAGATCACGGGCAATCACCTGCGCGGCATCGCGGTGAAAGATTTCGCCTGGGGCAAGGACGCCAAGGGCGCGTACCGCGCGCAGTGGAAGCCGATCGGCGAAGGCATGGTCAAGCTGCCGGAGTTCTTCGGCATGGTGGCGCAGACGCCGTTCGAGGGGCCGCTGCAAATTCACTACGAGTATCCGCTGGGCGGCGCCAACAACGGCAACCGCACGCTGACCATTCCGAAGGAAGACGTCCTGGCGGCGATGAAGCAGGATCTGGACCGCGTCCGCGGCATGCTGGCGAAGGCCGGTCTATGAGGCGGCGCGCGTTCCTGGCCATGCCGGCAATCCTCACAGCCGCTCCCTCCACCGACGCGCGCATCGACGAACTCACCTATCGGCTTTCAGGACTACCGCTACCGCGCGCCCTACAAGTTCGGCGGCAAAGAAGTGGACCGCGTCACCATGCTCAACGTGCAGATGCCGCCTGAGCACGCGGGGCGGCAAATCGGCGGAAGGCGGCGCGTCCATGTCCATGGGAAACGTCTGGAGCTTTCCCGCCCCCGGCGTGGATTACGACGTGACGCTCGGCGCGATGAAATCGCTCGCGGAAAAGATCGCCCGCATCACCCGCGGCTACACCGCGTACGCCCACCCGCTGGATGTCAATCACGCCCTGGAGCCCGAGTACCTAAAGGCAGCAGTGGAAGTCACGCGCGAGCTGGAGCTGCCGCTGCCCGTTCCCAAGTTGTGCGTGCTGGTGACGGCCAGCCCAATCGACGCGGCCATCCACGATGCCTTCGGAAAACTGCACGGCCGCAGCAGCTATGCCGTCTGCGGTCAGGAATTTGTGCGCCACGATCTCGCGCATTATTTGAATCGCGAGTTTCCGCGGCGAGTATCTCGACCGGTACATCTTGCCGCAAGCCCGCTCCCCGCGTCCGCATGTATCACTCGGTGGGCGCGAGCGACGCACTCACCGCGAGCGAAGTGAAGAAGCCCGTCGGGCGACGGCCTGCCCGAGACCCTGGAAGCATGGATTCCCTACAACGGCGTCACCGCGATCAAAATCAAATTGAACGGCGCCGACCTTGCCTGGGACGTGGATCGCGTCGCGGCCATCGATCGCGTAACCACCGCGGCGCAGGCCAAACGCGGCTTTACGCGACTGGGTCTATTCGCTGGATTTCAATGAGCGCTGCCCCAACGTGCAATACGTGTCTGGATTTCGAGCACCAGTTGAAGGGCAAAGCCGCCAGCGCCTTCGAACGCGTGCAGTATCTCGAGCAGCCCACCGCGCGGGACCTGGCGGCCAACCGGCAGAGCACCATGTTCGAGGCGGCGAAACTCCGTCCCGTGGTGATCGACGAATCGCTCACCGGCCTGGACACCCTGCTGCTGGCGCGCGAGATGGGCTACACCGGCGTGGCGCTGAAGGCGTGCAAGGGACAGTCCGGAACGCTGCTGATGGCCGCGGCGGCGCAGAAGTACAAGATGTTCCGCTGCGTGCAGGATCTGACCTGTCCCGGCGCGGCGCTGGTGCATTCGGTCGGTATCGCGGCGCATGTGCCCGGGACCAGCGCGCTGGAGGCCAATGCGCGCGAGTACGTGCCCGCGGCCAATGCCGGCTGGGAGAAGAAATTCCCCGGCATCTTCATCGTCAAGGACGGCTGGATGCGCACCGAGGGCTTGGACGGCATCGGCCTTAGCACCAGCTGAAACCTGCAGTCGCCGCTTATCGGCTGCATTTGATTTTTTTTCTTGACACCGGACACCACGAACGGTTTAGTCTCCATAGCAACAAGGGGTGGACTTCGTGGCGCTACCCCTTTTTCATCCTTGCTCCCCGTTGTGAGCCCGTTTCCGTGGCCCGTGTACGGGTCAAATAACCGGGCGCCAATTCCCAAGCCGGAATCTCATCGCCACGTCGCCGTTCGATCGAAAAGGAGACGCTATGCGATACGTGTATTCCCTGACTCTGTTTGCCGCCGCCCTCTACTCCCAGTCGTTCCACAGGTTCGCTCCGCGGCCGCATCGTAGACCCTAAGGCGGCGACCATTCCGCTCGCCAAGATCACCGATCGTCGATGAAGGCACCGGTACCGCGCGCTCCATCCTCACCACCGATCAGGGCGAGTACACGTTCGCCGCCCTCACGCCAGCGACCTACACCGTAGTGGCCGAAGCGCCAGGCTTCAAGAAGGCCGCCCGCAGCCGGCGTCGTCGTCTCCACACAAACCGCCGTCACCATCGATCTCACGCTCGAACTCGGCCAGGTGAACGAACAGGTCAACGTCACCGCCGAAGCCACTCTCATCGATACCGCCGACGCATCCACCGGTCAGGTAATCGACAGCCAGAAGCTCACCGACCTGCCCAACCTCGGCCGCAATCCCTTCATGCTGTCGAAGCTCTCCGAATCCGTCGTACAGGTCGGCAACCCGAAATTCAACCGCATGCAGGATCAGTCCGGGTCGTCGCAGATCTCCATCGCCGGCGGACCGGTGCGCGGCAACAACTACACGCTCGACGGCATCTCGATCACCGACTCCACCAATCGCGCCGTGATTATCCCGTCGCAGGAAGCCGTCGCGGAAATGAAGGTGCAGGCCAACACCTACGACGCCGAAATGGGCCGCACCGGCGGCGGTACCTTCAACACCTTCCTGCGCTCCGGCACCAACGAAATCCACGGCAGCGCCTTCGGCTACCTCCGCCGTACCGAGTGGCTGGCCAATAATTTCTTCTCCAATCGCGCCGGCCAACCGATTCCCGATCAGCCCTTCAAAAACTACGGAGGCTCCATCGGCGGCCCCGTGCGCATGCCTAAAATCTACAACGGCCGCGACCGAACCTTCTTCTTCGTCACCGGCGAAGCCTACCGCCAGTACGACGCAAGCGGTACGCGTCTCGCCGTACCCACGCCTCTGGAGCGCACCGGCGATTTCTCCAAGACACTCTCGCGCGCCGGCAACGGAGCCCTCCAGCTCATGTACGATCCGCAGACCACGCTCGCGGACGGCACTCGCCTGCTCTTTCCCGGGTAACGTCATCCCGGCGAATCGCCTGAGCAGCGTCGGCCTCAAGATGGCGTCCTACTACCCCGATCCGAACGTCGCGACTCCGTATTACGGCGCGCCGAATTTCGATTCCACCGTGCGTGCCTTCAATCGCGCCGACCAGATGACCTTCAAGGCCGATCACGAAGTCACCCGCTGGTGGAAGGCCTCAGCCTCTTACCTGCACTATGGCAGCACGGAGCCCAGTAATCGCTGGTTCCCCAATCAGACCGGGTCGCCCAACCAGGGCGTGATCTATCGCAAGGTGGATGCCACCCAGGTCAACTCCACTTTCACTCCCACCCCGACCATGGTCATCACCGCGCGCTACGGTTTTAACCGCTTCCCCAACTTCACCCCGCCGATCAGCCTGGGCTTCAATCTGACCACCCTCGGCCTGCCTCTCCTCCCTTGCCGCCATGACGCAGTACACCGCGTTCCCCAGCATCACCATGAGCGACCTCACCAGCTACGGCGGCGGCACCACGGCGCAGAACGTTTTCCATTCCAAGAGCTTCAACACCACCCTCTCCAAGTTCATGGGCCGCCACAGCATCAAGGCCGGCTACGACTACCGCCTGCTGCACCACGATGGTGCTCCCGGAATCGGCCCCAGCAGTTTCAGCTTCAGCGACGTCTTCACGCGCGCCACGCCCAAGACCACCACCACCGGGACCGGCGCCAGCCTCGCCACCATGCTGCTCGGATATCCCACCGGCGGCAGCATGACCGTGGGAACAAACTTCTACAATTACGTGAAGTACTCCGGCGTTTTCGTCCAGGACGATTTCCGCCTGACCTCCCGCCTCACCCTCAATTTCGGCTTCCGCATCGAACACGAAACCGGCCCCGCCGACTCCAACAACAAATTCATCTCCGGCTTCGACCCGAACGCCGTGAGCCCCCTACAGGCGGCGATTCCGGAATTGAAGCTCAACGGCACCGTCCTGTACGCCGGCCTCAACGGCAATCCGACGCACGCCTTCAATGCCTATGCCGTCAAGATGGGGCCGCGCTTCGGCTTCGCATACTCCGCCAGCTCGAAGATGTCCATTCGCGGAGGCTACGGCATCTTCTGGGCGCCCCTGCCGTTCTCTTTCCAGAGCACCCTGGGCTACTCGCAATCCACGCCGATCATCACCTCCATCGACAACAACTTCACGCCGGCCGCATCGCTCGACAACCCCTACCCGAGCGGCCTGCTGGCGCCCGCCGGCAACTCCGCCGGCGGATCGGCGGGCATCGGCCAATCGATCAGCGTCTATGACCGCAAGACGCGCTCCGGCGGATACGTCGAGCAGTTCTCGCTCGACGTGCAGCGCCAGCTCAAGGGCAACGTCGTCCTCTCGGCGGGCTTCATCGGTTCACGCGGCATCCACCTCGTGCAGGACGGGCGCAACCTCGATCAGCTCGATCCGAAGTATCTTTCTCTCGGAGCGCTCTCAACGCAAATGTGACCAACCCCATGTACAATCGCGGCGGTCTGCTCAACGTCGGCAACCCGACCATTTCGCGATCCCAACTGCTGCTGCCCTTCCCGCAGTTCACCGGAGTCACTGTCAACGGGTCGGACACCAACCATTCGCGTTACGACGCTATCTACGCCAAGGTGCAGCGCCGCTTCTCCGCCGGCATGACCCTGCTGGCGACTTACACGTGGTCGCGCAATCTGGATCTCGGCTACGGCACCACGTCGAACTCTTACAGCACAGCGCCCACCGGGCCGCAGAATGCGTACAATCTGCCCGCCGAATACGGGCTCTCCACTTCGCACACGCCGCACAGGCTTTCCATGGCGGCCTCCTACCTGCTCCCGTTCAAGCCCCACAACCGCCTTCTGGCGATGGCAGCGGGCGGCTGGAGCCTCAACGTGACGGGCGTCATGCAGTCCGGCTATCCGCTGGCCATTTCGCAGCCGAACAACAACAGCGTGATCGGCGCCGAGCACCCAGCGGCCCAACGCGACGGGCGTCGCGGCCGCCGGTCGATGCACCATTTGCAAAGCGCATCGATGGTTGGATCAATCCCGGCGGCATTCTCGCAGGCTCCGCAATTCACCTTCGGCAACGTCGGCCGCGTGGTCTCGCTGCGCGGTCCCGGCCAGATCAGCTTCGACACCTCGGTCTTCAAGGAGTTCTCGCTGATGGAGAAACTCAAGGCGCAGTTCCGTGCGGAGGCCCTGAACATCTCCAACACGCCCACCTTCTACGGCCCCAACACCACCTTCACCAATCCGCAATTCGGCATCATCACCAGCCAGGCCAATTACCCGCGGCTGATTCAAATGGGGGTGCGATTCTACCGCTAAGCGATCCGTAATTCTGTCCGCAGCCCCCAAACCGCGCTAACTCCAGAGATCGGCGACCACCTTGCCTTTCACCAGTTCGCGCGGCTGATTCAGGTGATTCAGCACCACCATGTCCGGGATCGATGCCCAGCGCGTAATAGACCGTCGCCAGCAGATCGTTCGGGTGCACCGGCTTGTCCTTGGGCGACGACGCCGTCTGATCGCTTTCGCCGTACTGCGCACCTTTGGCGATCCCGCAGCCCGCCACCACGCCGCTGTAGCAGTAGGGCCAGTGATCGCGGCCATCCGGGGCATTGGAGTTGCCGGACGTGCTGACACCGATGCGCGGCGAGCGGCCGAACTCGCCGATCGCCACCACCAGCGTCTCCTTCAGCATGCCCGCGGTCTTCCATGTCCTCCAGCAGCGCCGAGAGCCCGCGGTCGAGTTTCGGACAATGCAGATTCTTCAGCGGCCCGAAATTGGCGGCGTGGGTGTCCCACGAATCCACTTCGGGATTGCCGTTGGCCACCGCCGGCCAGTTCATCTGCACGAAGCGCGTGCCTGCCTCGATCAGGCGGCGCGAGAGCAGCAGGCCCTGCCCGAACGTCGTCATGCCGTAGCGCTCGCGCATCTTGTCGGGTTCCTTCGTGAGGTCGAACGCATCGCGCGCCTTGCCGGAAAGCACCAGGTCGAACGCCTTCCCGTAGTATTCGTCGATGGCGTAGCTCTTCAGCGCCTTCTCCAGATCGGGCATCGAATCGTTGATGCCCTTGAGCAGTTCGAAGCGATCCTTCAAGACGCTCCGGCGCCACTTCCTTGCGCAGCGACAGATCTTCGGTCCGGATGGGCTTGGCGGGGTCCTGATAGAGCCGGTACGGGTCGTACGCCTTGCCGAGAAAACCGGCCGCGCCGCCCTTTGCCGATCACGCCCGATTCCTGCAGCGGCCGCGGCAGTTCGACAAACGGCAGCACCGCTTCCTTGGGCGGCTTCAGCTTGGACACGTGGCTGCCCGCGGTGGGAAAGTCCGCGGGACTGGGCGGCTCCAGTTGTCCCGAGGGCGACACGCGATCCGGCGGATAGCCGGTCAGCATCTGGTAGATCGCCGCGGTGTGATTGAACAGCCCGTTGGGCGTGTAGCTCATCGAGCGGATGAGCGTCGCCTTGTCCAGCGCGTTGGCCATCATCGGCATGTGCTCGCTGATGTGGGTGCCCGGGATCTTGGTCGGGATGCCTTTGAACTCGCCGCGGATGTTGGCCGGCGCGTCGGGCTTGGGATCCCAGATATCGATGTGGCTGGGCCCGCCCTGCAGGAAGACCATGATCACGGATTTGGCGCCGCCGAAGCCGCGCGCGCCCTCGTATTTGGCGGCGGCCTTCGCCGTCTTCTGCCAGGCGAGGAAGTTCGCGAGGTTCAACCCGAGCATTCCGATGGACCCGGCGCGCAGCAGTTCGCGCCGCGTGGGACCTTCGCAGGTGTGGCATCGGCGGCCTGGAATGACCAGCATGTCGATTGTTCCTCCCGGTCAGTAGTTGTACAAAAACGCTTTGCTGTTGACCAGCGCCCACAGCAGATCCTGCGCGCGCGCGGCGCGTCCGCCGCCCGATTGCAGATACTTCACGCCGCTTCGCAGTTCGGCCGGCGACGGGCGGACGGCTGAGCGACGCCAGGTACAGTTCGTCGACCACATCGCGATCCGGCGCGCCGCTCAGAATCGGCCTTCGCGACGCGCCCGTTGGCATCGGCCACCGCGTCCGAAATGGTCCTGCCGTTCACCAGGTTCAGCGCCTGCGGCAGGCTGAGATCGCTGCGCCGCTCGCACTCGCACGACGATTCGCGCGACGGCCGTGCCGAACAGATCGAGGAAGCCGTCCTTGCCGATGTGCGGATCGGTCACCTGCTCGGCGCGCGTCTCCGGCGGCGCTTCGGGGAAGGCCGGGCGCACGCCGGTGGCGAGCGCAAGCGCATCCATCAGCGCCTCCGCGCTCGATCCGCCGCGGCATGGCGTGCGAGAAATTCTCGGCGTCGTTCTGGTTCCACTCGTTGGTGGCGATGCTCGACCTGGTAGACGCGCGAGTTGGCGATCGTGCGCATCAACTGCCGCAGATCGAAATCGTGATCCAGGAAATCTTTGGTCAGCGCGTCCAGCAGCGCCGGATTGCTGGGCGGATTGGATGCGCGGATGTCGTCCACCGGATCGATGATGCCGCGCCCGAAGAAGTAGCTCCACACGCGGTTGACGGTGGATTTCGCAAAGAACGGATTGTCCTTGGCTGTCAGCCATTCGGCGTAGGTCAGGCGCGCGCCGCGGCGTCGGTAGGAACCGGGCGCCGCGCCCACGCTGGAATAGGTCGCCGGCAGGATGAACTTCGGGTTCATCACGCGGCCGTCCTTGGGGTGCTTCATGTCGAAATCCTGCCGCTGGTCGTACAGGATCTCTTCGCCCACTTCGTAGCCCGGCCGCAGGCCGACCGCCGAGAAGAACGCCGCCATCTCGTAATACTGGTTCTGCGTCCAGCGCTCGAACGGATGGTCGTGGCACTGCGCGCACACCATGCGCACACCCAGGAAGACCTGCGTGGTCTTCTCCATGGTGGGCTTGGGGTCGCGCGTCACGCGGTAGAAGTTGGCGGCGGGATTCTCGTAGGAACTGCCGCGCGCGGTCAGCATCTCGCGCACCATGCGGTCGTAAGGCTTGTTCTGCGCGATCGAATCGCGGATCCACTCGCGGAACTCGTACGCGCCCTTTCTCGCCGAGATATTTGCGGTTGTTCTGCAGCAGGTCGCCCCACTTCGAGCGTCCAGTGATCGACGAACGCGGAGCTCGGCGATCAGCTTGTCGATCAGGTGTGCTGCGCTTGGTCTTGGACGCATCGGCGAGTGAAGGCGCGCACCTCCGCCGGAGTGGGCAACTGGCCCGTCAGATCGAGCGAGACGCGGCGCAGGAAACCGGCATCGTCCACCACGGCTGAAGGCTGGATCTTCAGCCGCTGCAGCTTGGCGTCGATCGCGCGGTCGATGTAATTGTTCTGCGGCAGCGGCTTCCAGGCGAAGCCCGGCTTGGGATTCAGCACGGTCACCGGCAGCGTCGCCAGCGTTGCCCTGATAGCGCAGCAGCAGCGGTGGCCTCGCCGATGCGCGCGCCCTTCACCGCGGCGTCGGCAACGGTCGCCACGTCGGGCACATTGCTATCGACTACCGCCAGGCGTGGTGACATCGCGCGAACCGCCATCCGCATAGATCGCCGTGACCTTGACGCTCGCCGATTCGCCGGGCGCCTTCATGAAGATTTCCTTAGGCTCCACTTCCAGGCGGCGCACCGTGTCCGCGGCGGGATCGCCGAAGGGCACGCCCTGCGCGATCCAGTTGTAGATCGTCTTGTAGTAATCGCTGCCGATGTCGAAGCGCAGGCCGCCGCCATGCGCCACTTCCTGCGTCGGCTTGGCCAGCATCAGGCTGCGCCCGGGATCGGCGCGATTGAAGCGCCGGCCCGACAGATCGTAAAGCAGCGCCTCGTAATCGAACTGCGGATCGTAGCCGCGCAGGGAGAGCTTGAATCCGTTCTTGCCCTTCGCCGCGCCGTGACAAGGTCCCGAAGTGCAGCCCACCTTATTGAGGATGGGCGCGACGTCGCGCAGAAATGTGACTTTCGGCGCGTCGGCACCGAAGGCCGCAGGGACGAGCAGGAGAGCGAATGCCGCAAGGCAGCGACCGCTCCCTAACGGTCGCGGCTCCGGCGGCGAGCACCTGACACCTGACCGAGCCGCGACCGTCAGGGAGCGGTTCAATTACCTTACCGTTGGTTCGATGCGACACTGGGGGTCCCTCCGCTGACTTCAAATGGAATCGCGCGCGACACGATCGCCTCGTCTCCATCGTCCGTCCTCACCCGTCCATTGATGTACAAGTCGTAGTGCGCCGGGTCGGTAGCTTTCGTCGTGGTCACGGCGAACGTGCCCGACATCGCTCCCGCCTCGGTCTTCATATCGATCACGCGAATATCCTTGGCGCCGATCACGTCCACGCCCACCTGCGCCGGCGGAGTGGCCTTGCCGCGGATCGTCCATTTGAACGCGTACTCGTAGCGCGCGCCTTCCTCCATCTGCTTGAGGTTGCTCTGGTGCACTTCGAGCGTGGCCGCAGGTGCGTCCGCCATCGCCACCGGCATGTCCACAGTCGAGCCACGGCGCGGTCACAGGACGCTGGCGGTCCACCACGCCCTGCTCGGTCGCACCCGCAACGTCCACCACCATCGCCGATGCCGCGCGCGCGGCGGCGCAGCACGCTGCCGTCCGCCAGCTTACCCTCTCCCCAGATTTGCAGTTGATCGGTGTGCAGCGCGACGCCGGGCTCGGCGGTCAGCGTCAGAATGCCGCGCCGGTTGAAGGTGCGCGCATTGCTCGCGTCCATATACTCGCGCGGAATCGTGCCGCCATCCGCGCGAATGCCTTTGGGCAGATCCGCCACCGTAAGCTGGATCGGCCCATCGAAGCCGCGCCGGTCCGCGATCACGCTGAACACCACGGTTCCACCCGACGGCAGATTCACGAAGGGAGATCCCAGTGAGAGGCGGAAATCCTCCGCCTGGCGGCGCGTCATCAGGCGGTATCCGTAAGCGGGGCCGCCGCGCCGCGCCAGGTCTTCCACCGTGAGCACGATCTCATGAACGTTCGGCGGCACCGTCAGATTGAGGAACGGGTCGCTGCTGGTGCGGCTCGTACCCTGGACCGCGAAGACATCTTCGGGCAGCGGCTGGTCGCCCGCCGAATCCAGCTTCTTACCGGCGGAATCGTAGGCCGTGAGAATGCTCTCCAGGCGCGAGGTGCCGAGTTCGCGCGCCTGCATTTCGATGAGCAGCTTCTCGCCGGGTTCCACCTTCAGCCGGTAACGATCCACTTCGCCGTCCTTTTCGAGTCGGCCGTTGACCACGCTCGGGACGGGCACCGTGCCTTCCACCGGCTCCATCAATTCCGGCAGGTCGCTGACCGCGAAAATGAAGGGCAGCGCGGGAGAGTCAGGGCAGCGCCACGCTGGGTGAAAGCATCGGCCGCGCCTGCTTTGCGCAGATCGACCGTGGTGTGTGCGCCCGCGCCCGCGTGAGCGCCGAAGAAGCTCACCTGGGTCTGCCCGCCTCGCGGACCTCCCAGAGGAAAGATCCCGTCGGCATAGCGGTACGAGCCCATTTTGAGCCGGTAGATAGTTCTGCGCCTGCGTACTGAAGCGCGCGTCGGTGACTTCCACGTAGTAGCTGCCTTCGGCGGGAAAAGTGAAATCCAGGCGCGTATCCAGGCCAGTCCCGGGACTGTCGTCGCTGCGCGCCAACTGCTTGCCCGCGCCATCCAGAATGCGCAGCACGGGGTCGATCGCCGACCCGCAGCGCCGCGCCTCCACTTCGAAAACGCGCCGCTCGCCCGCTTTGCCGGACACCCGGTAGACATCGCGCTCGGGACCGCGCAGGGTGCCGTTGACCACGACGGGCGAAGATCGTACCGGCTCGGCGGTCTCAATAGAATCGTTGCGATTGGGCGGCGAATTGGGCTGCGACTCTTCCTCCGTCACCTCCGGATACGTTCCCAGCGTGAACAGCAGGATATTGGACATTCCCGACGGCGTCTCGATACGGATGGGATACACGCCGGGCGCGACATCGGCGCCGGGTTCCACCAGGAACGTGACGGAGCGGCCGGGGGCGGCCATCACGCCAGGCTGCGGCGCGGGCACCACCAGGGTGAACGTAGCGGGCAGCGTGCTGCTCACATGCGCGCCTTCCACGAAGTTCCGGCCTACCGCGGTCAAAGTGAACGGACGTCCAATCTCCGCGCCCCGCGGCTTCAACTCGGTGAGCACCGGCGTCGCGGCCAGCGCGCAGTGAGCGATGAATAGGGTGAGATACCGCTTCATTGTGCCCCCCTCACGGCGGCGGAGGCCGTTTCCAAAGGAACGGGCACGAACTCCTTCTTCAGCCCACCCGTCGCCGTATCGTACAGCCGGACCATGCCGTCGAACCCCGCCGTGGCGGTCACCGCGCTATCCGGACTGAAGGCCACGGTATAGATTCCCGCCTTGTGCCCCTTGCATTTCGCCACCAGCTCGCCCGTTTCCGGATCGTACACGTTGACCTCCGGAGCAGCCCCCGCCACCGCGATGCGGCGGCCGTCGGGCGACCATGCCAGTGCCGCGATCGCACCGTCCTGCCTCGGGAGTTTTCGCAGCAAGGTAGTATCGTCGGCGATCTTCATGTTCTTGGGACGATCCATCATGTAGATATACGGAACGCGTTCGTCGCCGCCGATCACGACAATCTCCTTCGCAGGATGCCGCGCAATCGCGGTCAGTTCGCCGCGCAACAGGTTGACGTTTTCCTGGAAGGCGCCCGACCCGGCATCGGTAAGTTTCGCCGAGCGATCGCGCCCCACCGAAACGATGCGCTTTCCGTCCGCGCCGAATACCGTACCCAGCACCCAGTTTTCGTGCGCCCCCATCTTATACAGTTCCTTCCCGCTCGCGGTGTCCACGATGCGGACCGTATTGTCGGTGCAGCCGGCCGCCAGGCGCGTTCCGTCCGGCGAAAGAGAAACGCCGAACACCGTATCGCCGGTCAACACCAGCGAGCGGCGGAGTTTGCCGGACGCGACGTCCCACAACTGAATCTCGCCGAAGCGAGCGGGAGTTCCGCCGCCGGCCGCCAGCAGCGATCCGTCCTTGGAGAAGGCCAGCGAGAGCAGGCGCTCGGAGAGGCCGGAAAGGCGCTTGACCGGTGCGCTGCCATCCAGCGTGTGCAGCAGGATTTCGCGATTGCCCGACACGGCGAGCATCTTGCCATCGGGCGAAAATGCCAGCGCGGTAACCACGGGAGGCTGCATGTAGACAGGCGGCTTATCGAGGGAAACGGAGTCGCGCGCTTCCGCCGGGGTATCGTTCTTCGCGCCGGCGGCCACCCAGTCGCGGACCAGCGCCAGTTGTTCGGCGGGCAGCGGCGGCTGGCCAAGCGGCATTTGGGGCTTCATCTCTCCCGTGAGATATTTCACAATCAGCGCCGGCCGCCGGACCTCGCTTGCCGCCGGCCGCCAGCCCCTCATAGGTGGTGAGATCGAGATTGGATGACTTCAGATTGGGCTGGTGACAGCCCTGGCACTGGCGCTGCAAAATGGGCCGGATCTCCCGGAAATAGCTCGGTTCCGCGGCCTGCAGTCGGACAGCAAAGCACGCCAGCCCAGCGGTAAACGCAAGTGACAGCGACACGGTGCGCACTTCTTACCCCCTCGGTAACTGGCAATTATTATATGGCAACGACTCCTGCTAAAGTAGTCCAACATGCGATGGCTGCTCCTCGCGGCAATGTTGCCGCTTCCGGTCGCCGGACAATTTACCCTCTACACCTGCATGGTCACGTCCAAGGGATACGTCGTGGGCGCAAAACTCCCGCCCAGCGGTATCTTCGCGAAGGCCGCGACGGGCGGATGGCGGCACGCCGGTTACAATCACCCCTTCATCAATGCGTTGGATTTTGATCCGGCCGACCCCGGCACGCTCTACGTGGCGGCGGGCAACGGTCTGATCCGTTTGCGGGAGCATGGTGAGAAGTGGAAGATTCTGACCGGCAGCGACGTGACCGAATTGCAGGATGTCTCGGTGGATCGCCACGCGCCTGGTACCGTCTATTTCGGCCATACAGCCGGCATTCGAGTCACGCATGATGGCGGCGTCACCTGGGCTGATGCGAGCGCCGGACTGCACCGGAAATACACCGCGGCGATTCGCGTGGATTCCCGCAAGAGCGGCTACCTGGTGGCCGGCAACGAAGAGGGAATCTTCCGCAGCGAGGACGGCGGCAAATCGTGGCGACCCGCCGGCGCCGCCGGATTCCAGGTACTGCACATCGAACAATCGCCGCACGACGCATGCTACTGGATGGCGGCCACACAGGGCGGCGGACTGTTCGTCTCTACCGATTGCGGCGTCACCTTCGAGAGCTCGGGCAACATGGGAGTCGGGCGCAATCTATCCGACATCGCGTTCGATCCCGGAGCGCCGAACCGCATCGCCGTGGCGGGATGGGGCGTGGGCGTGGCCGTCTCCGAAGACCTCGGCAAGACGTGGGAAACGCGCAATGCCGGACTCCCATCCACTGCGGTGTGGAGTGTCGCGTTCGATCCCGCCAAAGCCGGCCGTCTCTATGCCGGCGTTCACGAAGAGGCGCTGTATGTCTCGCAGGACAACGGAAAGACATGGACCCGGGATGGGCTGGAAGGCAGCCGCGTGCTTCGCATGAAGTTTGTTCCGGAGGCAAAGTGAGAATCCGCCTCCAAACCGTTCTTCTCCTCCTTCTCTCCGCCCTTTCCCTTCCCGCGGCGACTCCCGCATTTCAACAGCGCGTCAACTTCGTGATCGACACCTACGCGCACCCCAAGCCCGCTCGTCCACTCGACTATCACAACATCGCCGCCAAGCTGAAACTGCACGAAGACGCCGCGCTCTGCTCCCGCCGCCTGGAAGAACTGCTGGCGGCCGGTCCCACGGGCGACATGTTCTGGATGTTCCCGATCACTGCGGTGGCATATCTCGATCAGGGCCAGCTCTCCGATTCTGCGCGCCTGGCGCTGCGCCGCTCCTTTAAGACGTACATGCCTTACCGCGGCGATACCGAGAATCACTGGCTGCTGTATTACACGTCCCTGTATCTGATGTCGCAATTGTGGCCGGACCTCGAGGGCGACCAATGGTTTACCGGGAAATCGTCTGCCGAGAACATGCGGGAGGCCGCCGGTTGGATCGAATCGTGGGTCCAGCTGACCACCACGCGCGGGCAGGGCGAATACGACAGCCCGCACTATATGGGCCTTTACTTTCTCTCCATGTCGTACCTGGCGGAGTGGGCCAAGGATCCGGCAATGAAGCAGCGCGCCACAATGATGCTGGATTACCTGATTGCCGATTACGCGGCGGAGAACCTCGACGGCATCTTCGTGGGCGCTCATTCGCGCGTGTACGATCGTCCGGCAGTGGAAAAGTGGTTCAACGTCTCGAGCGATTTCGGCTGGGTGCTCTTCGGGCTCGGCCGCCCGATGGAGCCGCCGGGCAGTTACATCATCTGCTACCTGCTGGCCAGCGCCTACGAGCCTCCCGAGATCCTCAAACGCATCGCCACGGACCGCGACCATCCGTACACACACTACGAACTCAAGCGCACGCGCAATCGCTGGCGCTTCTTCGACGACCTGCACGGGCCGGTGTATAAGACCACTTACGTGCGCCGCGAGTACGCGGTCGGCTCCGACCAGGGCGGTACCCTGCAACCGATCCAGGAGCATTCCTGGGATGTGACGTGGAATGTTCCCGACGCGCGCGGCGTGCAGAATACCTTTTTCACCCTGCATCCCTATTCGTCGCTCCACGAACTACAGACTTACTTCACCTTCCCCCCGATCCCGGCATGGCAGACGTAGTAAGTTCCAAGAAGAGTTATGATTCGCCCGATAAGTTCGTGGGCGGCTCGCCCTACGAGCAGATTTTCCAGGACCAGGATACGGTGATCGTGCTCTACGACATCCCGGCGGAAACGCGCTTCCCCCACATCAACGGCTTCTTCTCCAAGGATCTGGCCGAAGTCATCGAAGACCCCTCGGGCTGGATCTTCGCACGCGGCGGCGATGCCTACATCGCATGCCGTCCGCTGCAGCCGTATACCTGGAAGCCGATCGAGGGGGGCGGCCGCCGCCTGTTCAGTCCTTACCTGAAGAACGGGATGGTGGTGCAGGTGGCGGCGCGCTCGGAATACCCGGAAATGGACGCATTCCGGCGAGGCGATTCTCGCGCTGCCGCTCGAAGTCCGGCTCGACTCCCACGCCCTCGGTGCGTTTCCGCTCGCTGCGCGGCAAGGTGATGGAGTTCACCTACGGCGAGACCCCGCGCGTCAACGGGGCGCCGCTGGATTACGCGCATTGGCCGCTGTTCGGCGGTCCCTTCGTAGAGGCGGCAGTGGACTCCGAACAACTCACTCTGAAATACGGCAAGATGCGCCGGACGCTGGATTTCCGGCGGCTCACGGTCACGGACGCGCAATAGATCCGCCGAATTCTATACCCCCCACCTGGCTCCATAACAAATGACAGTCTTACCCCTAAACCAATTGCAGGCTTGAAGGATCCCGTCTAATCATCGATATCTATATAGGTGGCCACGATGTTTGGCCACAAATCCCGAATGCGCCGCTTTCGGTGAGAGGCATCACGCAGAGCCAACTGCCTCACAGCCCGCCATCGGCCTGGATGTGCGCGAGTCCAGGCCCCCTTCCTTCAACCCAGGGTGGCGCCCAAACGTGCCATGTGTAACCCTAGCGTTTCCGGAGAATGCGTATGCAACAGTATTGGATCCTGACCCTATTATCGCTTCTCGCCGTGGCGGGTACCGCCCGCGGAGAAATCAGGCGCGCCGTATTCGAGGGCGCCGGCACAGAACACACTTGGACATTGAAGGACTTCGATCCCGCACTGCCCGCCGATTGGAGCGCTTACCAGTTCCTGGTAATGGAACTGCGCCTGAGTTCGCCCCAGCGCTTCGACCTGCGTATACATGACGCCGGCGGCGTACGGTCCGTGCGACTGGCGCCGGTGCCGGGAGCGTGGATTCGCTCCGCCGTGCCGCTGAGCTTTTTCACCCAGGCCGCGCGCTCGGGAAACGACCTGGCCTCCGTCCACAACAAGGCCCGGCCGATGATGTTCATCAACCTCAGCGGCACACCCGGCGAACTGAAGTCCGTGACCGAGATCGGCGTCGTGATGGCGAACCCGATCGGCGCGCCGTCCCTCGAGATCCGCTCGCTTCGGCTGGCCAACCACGATCCCGGCGACGCGCTGCTCGAAGCCAAGCCCCTGGTCGACCAGTTCGGCCAGTGGATGGGTGACGATTGGCCCGGCAAGGCGACCAGCCTGCGAACAGTTGCAGGCCGCCTGGACCGCCGAGGAAAAAGCGCTCGGCAAGGGCGACTTCGCCTATTGCCGCTACGGTGGTTACGAAGCCACCAAGGCCAAGGCCACGGGCTTTTTCCGCGTGGAGAAGATCGAAGGCAAGTGGTGGTTCGTGGATCCCGACGGCCATCTGTTCCTCTCGCTGGGCGCCGACTCCATGGGCACATCGGTAACCACTTCCACCCAGGGGCGCGAGCAATTGTTCGCCGCCACTGCCGCCTGCGGACATTCGCCGGCGGCCGTGGCGGTGGACGCGGCGGCGCGTCCTTCTATACCTGGAACATGGTGCGTCGCTTCGGCGCCGACTGGAGCGCGAAGTGGGTCGATCTGACCGCGCGCCGCATGTTCGCCTGGGGCTTCAACACGGTGGGCAACTGGAGCGATCACACGCCTGGGCAACGCGCACCGCGTTCCTTATGTCGTGACGCTGCGCGGATGGGGACATCGAGACCGGCCCCATGGGTGTCCCCGACGTCTACGCGCCGGAGTACGCGGCGAACATCGATCGCGCGGCCGCGCAGCAGTGCGAGTCGCACAAAGACGATCCGTACGTGCTGGGCTATTTCCTGGGCAA
Organism: uncultured Solibacteraceae bacterium; assembly: GCA_963792055.1. GTDB lineage: Bacteria > Acidobacteriota > Terriglobia > Bryobacterales > Bryobacteraceae > Solibacter. Next base: position 160,255 of record CAWBUV010000008.1, read on the forward strand.
CGAGCCGCCCTGGCCGGGACGCGAAGGCGTCGCGGTGGACGCCATCCTCGCCGGCCCGGACAGCGCACTCAAGAAAGCGGCGCAGGTCTTCCTCGCCGCGGGCGATTCGCCCGATCGCCGCAAGGCGTTTCTCTACCAGACCTATCAAAGGTTCGTCGAAGCCGCGACTGCGGCCATCCGCAAGCACGATCCCAATCACCTGAATTTGGGATTGCGCTTCGGCTCCAGCGCTCCGCCGGAGATCGTCCGGCTGTCCAAGGTCTTCGACGTTTACAGCCTGAACAACTACTGCCTACAAGGTGAATCAGGTCGAAATCGACAAGGTGCGCGGCCTGATCGACAAACCGATCCTGATCGGCGAATTCCACTTCGGCACACCGGGCCGCGGCATGACTCCGGGCCTGAAGCAGACCAGCAGCCAGGAGGAGCGCGGCGTGGCGTACCGGTACTACATCGAGAACGCATTCGCCGACCCGTCGATCGTAGGCGCCCACTGGTTCGAGTGGGTCGACGAACCGTCCACCGGCCGTTTCGACGGCGAGAACTACAATATCGGACTGGTGGACGTAACGGATCGTCCCTACACCGAGCTGCTCGATGCGGCGAAGGCGACACACAAACGCCTGCACGAACGTGCATGCGGGTAAAGAGGCTCCGGTCACACGCCAGGCCAAAGTGCAATAGCGGTTACTTCATTTCGAAATCGATCGGTATCGCGCGGCAAGCTGGCCGGTGATCGCTGTCCCTGACGACCGATTTCGAACCGGTAGGATCCCTGGCCGTGAGCCATCGTTCAAGAGCGGTAGGTCCCATCTTGGTGTAAAGCGCCGCCGGCCCCTGGATGGCCTCTTCGAAGACCTCGTGGATTCGGCCTCGCTTTGCGTCATGCGGGTATAAACCGATGACCTTATGATCCCCGTAGACAGTGAGTGGAACGGAAATCAAGACGGCACCCGCGGGAGCATGCGTTGCACCGTTGCGCCCGCCTTCGGAATGTCTGCATTCGTCGATGGGGACACCGGGGACGCGTCAGGCACGTTTTGCCGACGGATCGCTGGTCATGCGGTATTCCCCGTCTTCTTGGGATCGATGAACTCGATCACCACGTTAGTCCCTACGCCGTCGATGAGGCGGTATAGCCACTGCTCGAAGGGTACCGCGGATGTCGCATTCCCCGAAGGGTGAGATTCCTTCTCGTCGGGCGGACCGTAGGTGATGTAGATCCGGCCCGCGGTCGGTCTTCCAGCCGGCAATGGTGCCCGCCGAAATGGTCGTTGGCATATGCGATGCGCCGATAGTGCTCCTCCTTCATTTCGTTTTCCACGGTGCCGGGAGTCGGGTCGCGGCGTTGCCAGAACTGTTCGATGAAATGTTCGCGCTCCGCATCGGACTGCAGGCTCTTGAATGCGTTACGTTCGTCATCGGTGATGATGTAGGCCACGTCCTGGGTAAGCCACTTGAGTACGGCGTATCCACCGTCGTGCGCAGCGGCGTTTCCTGCGCCTGCGCCAGCAGTTGCACGGGGGCTGGTGCGGAGGCACCGGGGGCGCGGCGGCGTCGAAGTGGATTGCCATGCTGCCATGGCTGCCGCGGCGGTAACGGTAGAGCGGCGGCGGAAAAGACGGGCGTCAGAGCGGCGCGCGGCCCCTCCGGTTGAGTCAGCAGGCGGCGCATACGTTTCACGAGACTACCTCCAGTGGCGGCGAGCACGGCATCGCGCACCGTCCCGCGGTTTTGTTCCAATGCGGTCAGGGCAGCGGCGTATCCGAAGGCATCGCCCTGCGTGGCCACGGCCAGATCGTCACAACAGTTTTCGCGTTCCGCGCGCATCACGCCGGAGATCCACCACACCGCGGGATGATAGAAGACCAGGCTTTCCACCACGATCTGCAGCAGGTTGACCAGATAATCGTGGCGGCGTATGTGCGCCAGTTCATGCAGCAGGATGGATTCGATCTGCCCGGCGGGCAGTCCGGCCAGCAGCCCACCGGCATCAGGATCACCGGGCGCACATAGCCGATCACCACCGGCACTTCCGCCAGGCACGATTCCAGCAGCGCGACCGGCCGCGGACAACCGCAACCGCGCGGCCGAGGCGATCCAGCACCGACTGCCAGACTTCGGCAGCCGCACAGACTCCCCTGCGGCGCAGGCGCCGCGCGGCCATCCAGCTCGCCACCCCGCGCAGCATGGAAGAAGAGCACGCCGGCGATCCAGAGGGCGCGAGCCACGGCAGATAGTCCGCCGCGTGAGAACCGCGAATCCGTTCCCCACGATCGATTCCGTCGCCGAGCACCAGCGGCGGCACTGCCGAATAGCGCCCGATTGCGCCGGGCCGCCCTGAATTCGCTGCCCCGCCAGTACAAGCTGGAAAGGTGAGGCAGAATCCGGTGAGCAGCGCGAGCATCGCCGACGCACCCGGCGATATAGCGGGCGCGCGACGACCGCAGCACCAGAAGTGCCGCAGCCAGCAGCAGCGCCACCAGCGCGCCTTCCCACAGCGAGTGCACCAGCGTCCAGCCCAGCGCCGAGGCGGCGGGGGTAGTGTACCCAGTTTTCGAGAGAGTCATCGTGTCCCCTTTTCGTATTCTTCGAGCAGGCGGTGCAGCTCGGAGAGTTCCTCCTTCGATGCCTTTCGGGCCGAAAGCGCACCCAGCAGCAGGCTGCGCGCCGATGCCGTTGAAGGCCCGCTGCAGCAGGTCGCCCGCAAGTTGCCGCTGCGTCCATTCCTGCGGCTGCGCGGCCTTGTAGATGTGCGCGCGCTGCTTCTCGTCGCGCCGCACCAGGCCCTTCTCCGCCATGATCTGCAGCATCTTGAGCACGGTGGTGTACTGCGTGGGCTTGCGCGCGCTGATGGCTTCGTGGACCTCGCGCACCGTGGTCGGCCCGCGGCTCCACAGCACAGTCAGGATTTCCAGCTCGGCGTCGGTAGGTCTGGGAGGTTTCTCCGCCATATACGAAGAAGTTACTACGAAGGTATTCGTATGTCAACAGAAAATCTGTAAATCCAACCACCGCCCTAACCCTAACCGTAAGACCTCAATCCGCCGCGACCAACTACCTCAATCCGAGCCGCGACCATGAGGGAGCGCTGTGAGAAGTCCCAGCATCCGCCGCTACCCAATCGGAATCCTCGACTGTCAACGCACCCCGAGCCCGACGCCTGTCTTACTGCTTCTTGTCGCCGAGCTTCTCGCCGGCCTTTTCCCCAGGCCGCAGCAGCGTGGGCGGCTTGCGCTTGCGCGGGGCATCGGCGTCTTCCGCAGCCTTCTCCTCGGCCACCTTCTTCTTCTTAGCGTCCGCCGCCTGCTGACCCTCCTTCTCGATGGGGGTCATCTCGGCTTCGATCGCCTTCTTTTGCGCAGCCTCGCGCTTCTCTACGTCGCTGCCGCGCTTCCCGAGATCTTCCTCCGCCAGATCCAGGCTGTCGCTGGTAGTTTCGATTGCCTGCGTCAGCGAAAACTCGTAGCGCTCCAGATCCTTGGGATGACTCGTCTCAATCTGCTTGAGAACCGGAAGCATCGCCTTCTCCGCGCTGGCCACCGCGGCGAGGCCCAATTTGATATCGACCTTCCGCGCGCTGGCTTCATCCGCCACCGTATCGATCGCGTCCAGAATCTTCGAGTATTGATCCAACGTATCGTGGATCAGAATTGAGCGCCCCGGCTTATCTTTACCGAGTAGATTCTTGACCAGGTCCACACGCAGCTTGGCGAAATCGGCATACAGCTTCAGGCGCAGATTGGGTTCTTGCGCTTCCTTGATCTGGTCGATCTCGTCGGCGGTCAGAAAATCGTGCTGCGCCATCAGCGGCACCGCCAGCAGCAAACAACACAAAAGCGATTTCATTTGGCTCTGCCCTCCATCAGCCCGGTCAGCAGATCGTCATGCACCTTCTGCAGACGGGCCTTGGCACTGTCCAGCATGGGTCGATCCTCAAACCCCATATCGTGCTGCAGCGTTTCCAGTTTCTTCAGCAGGTTCCGTGTCTCGATTTCGGCCTGCTTGAACCATTTCGGATTCTTGCGCGGATTCTTACCGGTGCTTTCGAGCGAGTCCCAGGCCAGGTCTACCGATTCCTGGATCTCCTTGGCCGACACAGCCACCGCTTTGACATCGCCCTGCTGGTAAGCTTCGCGAGCGGCCTTCAGCGCAGCGCCTGCATTGTCCAGCGCCAGCTTGGAACGCCTGCCCAGATCATGTTCGGCCAGCGCAGCCTTCAGGTCGGCTCGCAGCAGACTCACGCCGGGCAAGCAAGACCCAACGCCAGCATCAACAGGATGGTTCGTGTGCCTCTCACCGTTTGTCAATCTCCCTTTGCAAAATTCGCACCCGCTGCCGCGCCTGAAATTCCTGGTTCGGATTCTTCCCCTGGCTCATCGCCAGAAAATGTTCGTAGGCATCCTTGGCCGGCTTGATCTGGCGAAGCTTATCCAGGATGATGGCGCGCAGGAACCAGTTGCCCGCGCACGTTCTCCCCGTTCTTCGCAGCCTGTTCGAAAGCCGCCAGCGCCTGCGGCAGATCGCCCGCCATATAGAGCATCCCGCCCAGTTCGGTCCACGGCTTGGGTTCCGACGGGCTTGAGCTTGGCCGCCGCGTAGAACTGGCTGGCCGCCGGCTGAAACTGCCGCTTGTCGCGCAGCGCCCGCGCGTACATCATCCGCAAATCGTAATTGCCCGGTTCGGCAGCCACAGCATTGTTCCAGCAGCGGCAGCGCCTTATCCGGCTTGCCGCGTGAACACATACGCCGCCGCCAGCGCGCTTCGATTGGCCGGGCTGGGATCCTTGCCGTAAGCCTCTTCCAAACGCGGCACCGCATCCTCGAATTGTTTGCTCTCCAGCAGCAGTTCGCCCATCCGCGTCTGCGCCGCCGCGTTCTCCGGGAACTCCCGGTAGATCTCGATGGCTTCGCGATTCTGCGAAGCCTTCTCGTACAGCCCGGCCAGTTCCAGCAGGTAATCGCGATACTTCGGGTCCAGTTGCGCCGCCTGCCGGAAGTAGGGGTCCGCATCGGCCAGCCGGCCCTGCTGCACCAGCGCCTGCGCCATGCCGAGCTGCGCGCCCGCCGATTTCGCGTCCAGCGCCGATCGCCAGTTTGTAGCTCTCCTCCGCCTTGGCGTAATCGCCGGTCTGCAGTTGCGATTCGGCCAGGTAATAGCGCGGACGGAATTCCTGCGGCTTCTGCGCCGCGGCGTCCTCCAACAGCGGCAGCGCCTCCGCCGGATTCTTCTGCCGCAGCAGCACGATGCCGCCGTTCAACTGCGCCTCGTAAAGCCCCGGCTTCAGTTCCAGCGTCTTGCGATATTCCGCTGACGGCTTCCGGATCGCGTTCGAGCAGCGTGTAGGCCATCGCCAGATTGAAGTGGGCGAAATAGTCTTTCGCATCGGCCTCAATGGCTTTGCGGAATGCCTGCGCGGCGGCCTCGTACTTGCCCTCGTCGAGGGCCTTCATGCCTTCGGTGGTGTAATCGGCCTGCAATGAGCAGGAACAACGCCGCGACGGCCCACATAACTTAATTATATCGAAGCGCGATTGGCGGTCACCGTAAACTCGCCGTTACTTCTTTTTGTCTTTGCCGCCCACTTCCGGAACGTCCGGGGTTTCCGACACGAAAGTCAGCGGGATATCGATGTAGGCGATCTTCTCCCCGGTCTCGTCGGCGATCTTCATCTTGTAATGACGCGGCGGCGCGTCGAACAGCGCGTTGCCCTGCGCCGAATCGGCCGGCTTGACGCTGCGCAGATAGCCGATATACTGCGGCACGCCCTCTCCGGAACTCAGTTCGGGGTAAGTCTTGCCGTTGTCATCTTCCAGCACCAGGTTCGGCACGATGAGTTCAGCGCCCGTAACTGTTGATCGCGCTCATCCGCACCAGGAAGAAGCGATTCTGCGGCACGCGCGCATCGGCGCCCTCGCCAATGTGAGTCAGCCACTGGGTTTCGAATACTGTGTAGATGATGTGTCCCAGTGTGACCCGCTCACCCAGCGTGTAGGTGCGTACCGGGAACGGCGCGTCCCGCTGTCACCGCAGGAGGAACAGGAAGGCGGCGGCAACGACCGCCAGCAACAACATCGAACCGGACATGGACGCATGGGCTAACCCATTGTCCCCATGCGCCATCCGCGTGTCAAGTGTCAATACTGGACTACAGCGGAAGCTGCTTTACCGCGGTTGGTGTTCCTGCAGAATCGCTCGAACTTCTTGCGCTGCTCTTCGTTCAGGATCTGCTCCACCTTGCGTCTTGCTGTCGCTCAGCACGGTGCGGTAATACTGCCAGAAATCATTCAGGATGATCTCCATCTGCTCCTGTTGAGCCGGCGTGAGGTTCAGTTCGCGCTTCATCCGCTAGAAGTACACGATCCTGCCCGCCGGGGTGTCGAACGAGGGCTGGTGCAGACAGTTATGCACTCCGAAGTTCATCGCCACCGCTCCCGCCGCGGCGCCGCATAGAAACACCAGCGTCAGCGTGACATGCAGGCGACCTTGGGGTCCCACGATCGCCTGAAGCTGGCCTTCTCCAGCAGATTAGTGTTCATAGGCCGTCATCGTGGCCAGCATGTTTTCCTGCGCCCTGCGCATGGTCGTAGGCGGGCGAGTCCTGCTGCGCCATCACGGTTTCCGGCGAGAGACCCGCTCGGGTACTCGCTTTCGTGAGGAAACCAGGTAGCTGCCCAGCACCGCCAGCGTCAGCAGGCGACGCAAACACCAAACGCCGCCCGAATGCGAAATCCAGGGCGAAGAAGCCGGCAAACGAGGGTACGGCCTGACGGTGGCCCACCTGCACGCATGACCCGCGCATAAAACCCGGGTGCAGGCGCCAGCTCCTCTTCCGATTTCAGCGCACCAAACCACTGCGAGACCTCCTGCATGCCGTGCCACTTCCTGGCGGCACGTCTCACAGGTGCTCAGGTGCGCCTCGATATCCCGAAGTGCCGCCGGCTTCAGCGTGCCGGACAGGTACTCCTCAAGGCTCTCCATCACTACCGCGTGCATAAGTTTCTTCCCTGTACCACTGAAATTACCACGCCTCGAACCACCCTTTGCGAGTCTATCGGCCCATTGGCCCCGCCCGCTTCCGGGAAACCTGAAACTCCAGACTAACCGAACCAGACTCAACCGGCGCACCAGACCGCGGAGCCCGGTCCAGGCGCTGCGCCGCCTTGACCAGCTTCTGCCGCGCCCGGAACAGCTTCACTTTGATGGTGTTCTCGTTCATCCCCGTCTGGGCCGCCAGTTCCTCTACCGAGAACCCTTCCACTTCCTTCAAGGTCAACAACATGCGCTCTTCTTCGGAGACCCGCGCGAGCAGCTTCACGAGGTAATCGCGGCGCGCCAGGGTGGCGTCCATCGGAATCTGCCGGTCTACGGCGGGTTCGGAATTCTCCACCCGCCGTACTTCGTCTTCGCTCATGTCGCTTTCGTACACCAGCTTACGCACCTTGCGCTTGCGCAGGTAGTCGAAGCACTCGTTGACCGTGATTTTGTAGATCCAGGTGATCAGCGAACTGCGGAAATCGAAGCTCTTGACGGAAAGGTAAACCTTCGCAAATACTTGCTGTGCAATGTCTTCCACGTCATTGCGCTGCCGCACAATGCCGTGAATGATGGAGAACACCTTGGATCTGGTAGCGTTCCACAATTTCGCGAAACGCCGCCTCGTCGCCGGCCTGCGCACGCTGTACTAATGCACCTTCCGGGGTGTTCTGGTAGTCCACTCTGGATTTCGCCGCAACTTTACTACCGAACCCCGGAATCGGAAGTACGCCGGTCAGTGTTCCCATACACCGCTTCCGACGCATCCTGCCCCTTCCGGGTTTCAGCGGATACACTTGCAACGATAGCACGCCCCGTTAGTGCTGGTCCCCCGCGGCTCCTCTGTTTTGTGCCGAAACCGCCCCCTTCCGCGCTGTTCAATGTCGTTTTTCCGCGACCGAACGCGCCCCTCGACCATCTAAATGATTGAGAGTTGGACTGGTGCCATCCCATCGGTATAATGGGGACCAGGGAATTCCCGACAATTCAGGAGTGGAAAAACATCATGGTACAAATGACCGAAAGAGCGATCGGCAAGGTGAAGGAGATCATGAGTTCCCAGGAACCGGCTCCCAGCGGGCTGCGGATCTCCGTAGTCGGCGGCGGCTGTTCCGGGTTCAGCTACTCGATGGCCTTCGAAAACACGCCCAACATGCTGGACAAGACCTACAACTACGACGGCCTGAAGATCTTCGTCGATCAGGCCAGCCTGTTGTATCTGGATGGCGCCGAAGTCGATTTCGTCGAGACGCTGGAAGGTTCCGGCTTCAAGTTCAACAACCCCCAGGTGAAGTCCACCTGCGGTTGCGGCAGTTCCTTCCAGGTCTAAACCACCGGATTATCTGTTTCCGCGAGGCGCCTCTCCGTGCTCGGAGGGCGCCTCTTTGCGTTTATGGCTGCCATGTCACCTTCAGGGCCTGCTTGACGGTTGCCAGGTGAAAGGCTCCATCCGCTCCGCGAATTTCAGACGTCATCCGCAGCGCGAAGCATCCCAGCGCTGGAGCCGTCCAAAGCGTCAGTTTCTGCCGTTCCCCGAGATGTAGCTCCACCGCAGTTGTCGGGTAGGTAAGAATCGTTTCCCGGCCCACCACAGAGCCCGCCAGACACTCGCCATCCCCACCGGCTGCCACCCGTCGAAAGAAATAGCGATTGATCGTCAGGCACGTCCCTTCCGGACAGCCGGTGATGAAGCCGATTGTGGGCGGCCTCGACTTCTTCATCCTCTCCAGATCCTGCGGCGAAACCGTAACCGGCAAGATGAGCCGTGCCCAGGCGGGTAGTGTCGCGTCCAGGGTGCGGCCGAGCGCCGTCTCGAATGGATGGTCCGGAATCGATCGCGACACCAGCGCCTCTCCGCCGTTCTGATTCATGTACGACGTCAGGTACATCTCAACGGCGCGTGAACCATCGCCTCCGTACCGTATGAATTCCGAGTCAACGGTATAGGGAATCTTCTCGGGCGGCGGAGTCTGCGAAAGCGCCACCGTCACCAGCAGCAGGAAAGCGCTCACCCCGGCCATAGCCGCGGCAAACATCGCCTTTCGCCAGTTCACCAGAACCCTCCCAGGCACTACCTGTTGTGTCCTCCCCGCGCCAAACCCCGCGCGCACCTTCTCGCGCAACGAGGCCGGTGCCGGGGGCACGGCCCACTGCTCCAGCAAGTCGTCGAGTTCCGTATCGTTCATGATTTCCTCCCCGCGCCCGGCGCATGCGCGGCGAGCATCTCTCTCAATTGCGCCCTCGCGCGTTGCAGGCGGGATTTCACCGCGCCCACCTCGATCCCCAGGACGCGCCCGATCTCCGCGAGTGGCATCTGCTCGTAGTGCGCCAGAATCAGTACTTCGCGCTGCGTATCCGGCAGTTTCATGACAGCCTCCGAAACGATGTCTTTCATTTCTGTCCGCAGAACCTGGCTCTCGGGCGATCCTTCAACCCTCAACTCCGCTCCGCTCCCTGCGCCCACCGGATTTTTCCGCCAGCGCTTCAGAACCTGATTTCGCACCGCACCGAAGAGGTACGTGCGCAGCGCGGTACGCTGCGGCTCGTACGAGCACCCGGGCCGCAGCAGCTCGAGAAAGCACTCCTGTACCACATCCTCGGCATCCGCCACAGATCCGGTCATCCGGTAGGCAAATCGGAAAAGCGGCAGATGATGCTCATCGAAGAGTTGCAGGAAGGCCGCTTCCCCGCCCTTTCGCGCTGCTTGGAACAGGTCCATGGATCTGAACAGTATTACCGCAAGTCGCCAAAAAGAATCGCTCTCTGCCGCAGATCGAATCCCATGTGTGTTCATCTGTGTTATCCGTGTTCATCTGTGTTCATCTGTGGCCATTAATGTTTTGCAGGAATTCTGCCGACAAAGAATATGGACCACAGATGAACGAAGATGAACGCGGCCATCTTCGAGGTTTCCAACACACTGGGCGCCGGATTTCTCGAGAAGGTATACCAGCGGGCTCTCCTGAAAGAACTAAACCTTCGTGGCATCCCCGCCACCGCCGAAGCTTCTTTCGCCATAAATTATAAGGGTCATCCTGTAGGCGAATACTTCGCAGATATCCTCGTCGAAGGCGAACTCGTAGTGGAGCTGAAAAGCGTGGAACGTCTCGCCAGCGAACACACCGCACAATGCCTCAACTACCTGCGCGCGTCCGGCCGGACCCTGTGTCTTTTAGTCAATTTCCAGAAATAAGGTAGAGTGGAGCGCATCGTCTATACATCCGAAATCGATTCCCAGCCGTAGTACGAATCAGAGAATCGTAGTAACCTGAGGGGTGCTACGATTTTTCTTCTAGTGCTACCGTGTGGAGGAAACTCGGATTGAATACCTGCCGATTGCTGCTCGGCGCAGCCCTGCTGGCCACAATATGCGCTCACGCCGCAAGTAATGTCTCCGGCAGGGTCGTCGACCCTCAGGGAAACGTGGTCGCCGCTGCCACGGTAACGCTTCAAACTGCCTCCGGATATTCCCTGACGGCCAGCTCCGATGACCAGGGCCGATACCGGATTTCCGCCGTAAGCGACGGCGAATACCAGATCAAGGCGGAATCACCCGGCCTCTCCAGCACCGGCCAAAAACTCAGCGTCACCGGTTCCTCCGTCGAAAGGGACCTCGTGCTCTCGCAACTGGCCACGCAGCATGAGAGCATCGTGATCACTGCCAACCGGGTGGAACCCGCCATCGACCTGCGCAACAGCGAGGTCTTCAACCGTACCCTGTTCACCCGCGATGACCAGGTGCTGCAGCAACTCAACGCCGGAATCAATGCCGGTCAGCATGAAGGCGGCGGCAAGTCGCTCGAGATCCGCCGCTTCGGCTTCAATCTGGATCACGGCGGCGTCAACGGTGGACTCAAGGTCATGGTGGACGGCGTACAGCAGAACCAAGGCACGCAGGGCCACGGTCAGGGCTACCTCGGAGCGCTCAAGGCGCTCAGCCCGGAACTGATCGAGGACGTCACCATCACCAACGGCCCCTTCAGCGCGGAATACGGCGATTTCAGCGGCCTCGGCGTGGTGCACATCCACCAGCGTGAATCCCTGCCCGAACAGTACACCGTGCGCCTCCAGGGCGGCAACTTCAACACCGGCCGCGGCATTCTTCGCCTTCAGCCCGGACGCGCAACACATCGATGCCTACCTTGCCTACGAGGGCTCCTACACCGACGGGCCCTTTCAAAGCCCGGGCCGCTATCGCCGCGACAACGTCAACGGGAACTACACCCGCACGCTGAACGATCGCGAGAAGCTCGGCTTCCGCGTTCTCTTCGGCCGCAACAATTTCGATTCCTCCGGGCAGATTCCGCTGGACCTGGTGAACTCCGGCGCGCTGGACCGCTATCGGCTACATCGATCCCAGCGACGGCGGCCGCGTCAAACTGGGCACTGCCGCCACCTATTTCAGCAAGACGCTGACCAACGGCGACACCTTCAAAGCCGACGGCTTCGTCTCCCGCTCGCTCTTCGACCTCTACTCCAACTTCACTTTCTACCTGAACGACCCGCGTCAACGGCGACGCCTTCCAGCAGCACGATTCCCGCCTTCAGGAAGGCCTGAACGTCGCAGTACACGCACGCTCACCAACTGGGCCCGCTCGCTGCCGTGCTGGTGGCCGGAGCCAATTTTCACGACAACCAGATCAACGTGGGCCTCTACCCGCGCGACGGACGCGAGCCCACCGGCGTCAACACCCGCGCCGATGCCCACGTGACCAACGGAGCGGGCTACGCGCAGGAAAGCCTCAGCCTGCTGCACGGCCGATTGCTGCTCGGCGGCGGCGTCCGCTACGACGAGTTCCGCTTCGATGTGGCCGATCGCGTGAATCCGGCCCAGAGCGGCGTCGAGGCGGCCGGACGATGGCAGGGCAAGGGCAATCTGGCCTTCACTCCCTCGCGTCATCTGCCGCTGACCCTGCACTGGAATTACGGCCGCGGCATCAACAGCATCGACGCGCGCGGCGTGGTCCAGATGCCCGACCAGCCGCGTCTGGCCACCACCGATTTCTACCAGGTCGGCACGTCCTCCAACTTCGGCCGCTTTTCCATTTCCACCGATGCCTTCCTGATCGATCATTCCAACGAGCAGGTCTATATTCCGGACGATGGCAGCTTCGAATTCAAAGGGCCGAGCCGCGCCTACGGCTACGAAGCCAAGGCTTCGGTCGCCCTCAGTCGCCACCTTTCGCTGAACGGCGGCCTGACCAAAATCGCCAATGCTTTCTTCAAAGGCGGCGACCACCGTGTCTACGTGGATAGCGCGCCGCATTTCGTCGCCAACGCCGCCCTGACAATGGCCGCCTGGCACGGCTGGAGCGGCTCGCTCCGCATGCGCGCAATCAATCACTACCGGCTCGACGGCGACGATCCCTCAATCGTCGCGTCCGGGCACACCGTCTTCGACCTCGGGCTCGCCCGGCAGCTCCGCCGCGGCGTCGAGTTCAACCTGAGCTTCGACAACCTCACCAACCGCGATTATTACGAGACGCAGAACTACTTCGAGTCCCGCGTTACGCCGCTCGCGCCCGTCGTGGCGCGCATCCATGCAACCCCGGGCTACCCGTTAACGGCGGTCGCCGGGCTGACGTTCCGCTTGCGCGGCAAATGATGCGAAGGGCGCGATAATGAAGGTTTCACGGCCAAATGCACATTCCTGACGGATATCTGAGTCCGGCCACATGCGCGGCACTTTACGGCGGGTCGACGCCATTCTGGTACGTGGCGCTGTCACGCGTCAAGAAGTCGTTGCACACGCGCCTGGTGCCCTTGCTGGCGCTGTTCGCCGCCTTCTCCTTCGTCATCATGATGTTCAATCTCCCGCTTCCAGGCGGCACCACCGGGCATGCCGTGGGCGTGGGGATCGCGGTCGTCGTTCTGGGTCCGTGGGCGGCCATGCTCGCTATCTCCATCGCGCTGGTCATTCAAGCATTGTTCTTCGGCGACGGCGGCATCACCGCCATCGGCGCCAACTGTTTCAACATGGCGGTGGTGGGCTCCCTGGCGGCCTGGTTCGTCTATCGAGCGCTGGCGGGACGAGCTCCACTCATGTCCTCCCGCCGCGTGGTTGCAGCCGGTCTGGCCGGCTACGTCGCCTGCAATCTTTCGGCGCTGTTTGCGGCCGTGGAGTTCGGCATTCAACCGCTCTTATATAGGGACGCGTCCGGCGCTCCTCTCTATTGCCCGTATCCCTTAAGCATCGCCGTCCCCGCCATGATGATCGGCCACCTGACCGTGGCCGGACTGGCCGAACTCTTCGTATCCGCGGGCCTGGTCACGTTTCTGCAGAAGTTCGATCCTTACTTGCTGCAGTCCACATCCGGTCTTAGCCCAAAGCACATCGAAGAAGCTCCGGTCCGCAGAAGCCCGCTCCGCGCGCTTTGGTTGGGCCTGGGAACGCTGATGATTCTGACCCCGCTTGGAATTCTCGCCGCAGGTTCCGCCTGGGGAGAGTGGGCCGCCTCCGACTACGCCGACCCGGCCGCGCGCGCCCAAATCGCCGCTTCCTCCTTCCAACAGGCGCCCCCCGCGCAAGCGCCGCAAGGGCTGGAGCGACTCTCCTCCGTGTGGACTGCGCCCTTTGCGCGATATGCTCCGCCCTACGTACGCAATCCGACCTTCGGCTATCTGCTCTCCGCCATGTTCGGTGTCGGCCTGATCATGCTCGGCTCCTTCGGCGTAGGGCGGCTCCTGCGCATCCGCGGTTCCGGCGAAACCGCATGAGCGGCACGCACCAGCGCTCCCGCGGCAACTTCGTCGAGAACACCGTGCAGGGACTTTTCCTTGCCTTGGAGCGCGCCGTCTACGCCGAGGATCTGGCGGCAACCGGTGGTCTCTTGCAGCAGCTCGACCCCCGAGTCAAACTCGCCGGTGTCCTCGCGCTCATCCTGGCAGCCACCCTGGCGGCGAACCTATGGGTGATCGCCCTGCTGCTGGCGGTAGCCGTCTCGCTGGCCGCGTTCTCCGGAGTGCCCCTCCGCTCCGCCATGCTACCGGTCTGGATCAGCGCCTTTACCTTCACCGCCGCAATCGCCGCGCCCGCGCTCTTCCTGACGCCCGGCGTCTCCGTTCTCCGCCTGCCGAATGTGAACCTGGACATCACCGCGCAGGGACTCCGGACCGCGGCCTATCTCATCCTGCGCGTCGAGACCTGCTCCACCCTCGCCATGCTCCTGGTATTCACCACTCCCTGGACCCACGTGCTCAAAGCCCTGCGCGTACTCCGCGTGCCGGTGGTCTTCGTAGTCGTACTCGGCATGACCTTTCGCTACATCCTGCTGTTACTGGAAACCGCCCGCGAGATGTTCGAATCGCGCAAGAGCCGCACCGTCGGCAAACTGAGTGGAGGCGATTACCGCCGCCTGGCGATCTCCAGCGGCGGCGTCCTGCTGGGCAAAACGTTTCAACTCAGCAACGACGTCTTTCTGGCGATGCAGTCCCGCGGCTTTCGCGGCGAAGTCTATGTGCTCGATGAATTTCAGATGACCGGCCGGGATTGGTCGGCCTTGACCTGCGCCCTGTCGCTTGCGGCGGCCGCGGTCTGGGCAGGCCGCTGATGCTCTTCGAAGTCGATCGCGTCACCTATCGCTATCAGCAGCAGACCGCGCTATGCGATCTCAGCCTCACCATTGCCGAAGGCACTCGCGTCGCGCTCTTGGGAGCCAACGGGTCGGGAAAATCCACTCTTCTGCGTCTTCTGGACGGGCTGGTCTTCCCCTCCTCCGGCGAAGTTCGCTTTCGCGGCACCGAGCTGATCGAAGAGCATTTCGGCGACGATGCATTTGCCTACGATTTCCGCCGCCAGGTCGGCCTGGTCTTCCAGAACCCGGACGTTCAGCTCTTCAGCCCCACCGTCCTGGACGAAGTGGCGTTCGGTCCCCTGCAATTACGCTGGAAAAAGGCCGAAGTGCGCGAACGCGTCGACGAGATTCTCAACCGTCTCGGCATCTTCCACCTCAAGAATCGGATTCCCCACCGCCTTTCCGGCGGCGAGAAGAAGAAGGTCGCCCTCGCCAGCGTGCTCGTCCTCGACCCGGCGGTCCTGCTGCTGGATGAACCCACCGCGGCGCTCGATCCGCGCAGTCACAGCCAGTTGATCGATCTGCTCATCGAATGGTCCGGCGGCGTCAAGTCGGTAATCACCGCCACCCACGACCTCGGAGATCTGGAGGACATTGCCGACCGCTGCTACGTCCTCGACGCCGGTCAACTCGTAGCCGAGCGCTCACCGTCCGACGTCCTGCATGATGCGGAACTCCTCCGCCGCACCAACCTCATTCACGCGCATCACCACCGCCACGGCACCGGCGAACTCCACTCTCATCCCCACCTGCACACCCGCGACATCCCCGAATAACAATGTGGGGCAGGGTTGGCAACCAGGTTGGCAACCTACGGACCGATTGCCAATATTGCCGTCGACCTTGCCCTTGTTTTCTCTCTCTCTGCGCTTCCTCTGTGCCCTCTGGAATACCGGGCTAAGCCTGGCTTGATCTTGTGAATTGAAAGGAATTAACCATGTAAATTGCTCATTCGTACATGTAGCCGCAGCGGGAAGAATGAGCGAGCACCCGCCGGACCTTCCGGCGTAGAACCGGGCGAGGAGGGCATGGAATCGGCGCTGCATGGGTAGTCCCCAAGGCGGAGTGATTTCGCCGCTGCTCAGTAACTTGTCTCTGCATTGGTTCGACAAGTTGTTCATCGAGCCGATGGGCCGGCCGAACGGGCGGGGGCCAAGTTGGTGCGCTGTGCCGATGCTCGGGAGAAGACGCGCGTGGTGAACCTGAAGGAAGAGGGAGCGAGGCGTCAATGTTTCAAGCCAATCCCGCAACTGATTAAGGAGCTGAACCTGCACCTGAAAGGCTGGAAGAACTACTTCGACCTTGGATATGCACGGCAGGCCTTCCGAGAGGTCAACTCGTACAGTCGCTACCGTCTCACACAGCATCTGAGACGGCGCAGCCAACGGCCCTTCCGTCCGCAGGAAGGGGTTAGCTTCTATGAGCAAATCCAGCGATTTGGGTTGGTTACGTTGTAGGGGCTGGCAGTCGTGCAACTGCCTGTGCGTGCCTGAGAACGAGACGTTTTCAGGCGAGCCGGATGCCGGGAAATCCGCTTGTCCGGTTCGACGAGGAGAGAGTGCGTCGCACCTCAAGGTGTCGTCCTCTCTCCTGCTCTACCGTCTCCGCGTTGAAGAAAAGGTTCCAGTTCTGCCTGCTCAGTGAGCGTCCTGAAGAATTCACTCTCGCCTTTCGCCCATTCACGCCGCGTGCTATACCACGATTAGTCCAATGGATACCCTCATCCGATATTCGCTGCTCGCCACGTTGCTGGCCGGCATCGCCCCCGCCGCATCCGTAATCACCACGCGCCTGGAAGACCCGAAGGCCGTTTATCTCTCCGCCGCCGAGTTCGGCGCGAAAGGCGATGGACAGACCGACGACAGCGCCGCAATTCAGGCGGCCATCGACAAGGCGGAGAATCACGTCCGCGAAGGTATCCTCTTCATACCCGCGGCGCGCTACCGGCTCACCCGGACCATCTACGTCTGGCCTGGCGTCCGCATCTTCGGGTTCGGCGCAACACGCCCGGTATTCGTGCTCGCGCCCAACACGCCCGGTTTCCAGAAAGGCGTCGGAGTCATGGTGATGTTCACCGGTATGCGGCCGGGCAGCTTCCCCGGCGGAGGCGGCCGCGGCTTCCGCATTCCGTTTCCACCCGTGGGCAGCGTGCCGCCGAATGATGCGATCGCCGACGCGAACCCGGGAACCTTCTACCCCGCGATGAGCAATATCGATTTCGAGATCGGCGACGGCAACCCCGCGGCCATCGGCATCCGCTTCCACGCGGCGCAGCACGCGTATTTGAGCCACATGGATTTCCATACCGGATCGGGCCTCGCCGCGCTCACCGAGATCGGAAACTACGCGCAGGACCTCAGGTTCTACGGCGGGCGCTACGGCATCCTCACCGATAAGCCATCGCCCGCATGGCAATTCACGCTCGTCGATTCCGTGTTCGAGGGGCAGCGCGACGCAGCCATCCGCGAGCATGAGGCGGGTCTCACCCTCATCCGCGATACCTTTCGCAATGTGCCGGTCGGCATCGATATCGACCCGCACTATTACGACCAGCTCTGGGCCAAAGACTGCCGCTTCGAGAACATCTCGCGGGCGGCAGTCATCATCAGCAATGAGAAGAGCCACCTGAACGAGATCGGGTTCGAGAACGCGGTCGCCAAGGACGTGCCGGTCTTCGCCCTGTTCCGCGAGAGCGGGAAGAAGCTGGCCGGCAAGGGTCCGGTCTATCGCGTGCGAACTTTCAACTACGGGCTGATCCTGCCCGAGCCTGGGCGACGCCCGGCGTCCTCGGCGAGCGATACGACGCCGCGGCACTGAGCAGTCTGCCCGCTGCCCTGCCCCCCGCGATTCCGCCTCTGCCGCCGTCATCGGAGTGGACCAACGTGCGGACGCTCGGCGTCACCGGCGACGGCAAGGCGGACGACACCGCCGCGATTCAGAAGGCCATCGACGGGCATCGGGTCCTCTATTTTCCCAGCGGACAGTATCTCGTTAAGGACACGATCGCGCTCAAGCCCGATACGGTGCTGATCGGGTTGCATCCGCAAATGATCGCAGTTCGATCTTCCCGACAGCACAGCCGGCTTCCAGGGCGTTGGCGCGCCGCATGCGCTGATCCTCGCGCCGCCAGGCGGGTCGCAACCTGATGAGCGGCCTGGGCGTATCCACGGGCGGCATCAATCCGCGCGCGGTGGGCGTGCTCTGGTCGGCGGGAGCGGACTCGTTGATGGACGACGTGCGGATGCTCGGCGGGCACGGGAGCGGCGCAGCCAACCCGTACAACGCCAACCACACCGCCGATCCGGATCCGCGCAAGCGGTGGGACGGCCAGTATCCAAGTATCTGGGTGACCAATGGCGGCGGCGGAACGTTCGCCAATATCTGGACGCCGAGCACCTTCGCGCAGGCCGGTTTCTACGTATCGGACACGAAGACGCCCGGGCATGTCTACCAGATGTCCTTGGAGCATCACGTGCGCACCGAGTTAAAACTCGATCGGGTGGAGAACTGGGACTTCCACGCTCCGCAGACCGAGGAGGAGTCGGGCGAAAGCCCGGAATGCCTGTCGATCGAAATCAGCCGTTCGAAGAACATCACCATCGCGAATTACCATGCGTACCGCGTGACGCGCTCGCACGAGCCGTTCCCGGCGGCGGTGCGGTTGTACCAGTCCGGCGACATCCATTTCCGGAATGTCCACGTCAATGCGGAGAGCGGATTCGCCACCTGCGATCCGAACGGCTGCGGCACGTTTCTGCGCGCCAGCAAGTTTCCCTACGAAAACGCCATCCAGGACATGACGCACCACTTGGAGACGCGCGAGCGCGAGTTCGCCGTGCTGGACGTTCCTGCGACGCCCACAAGCCCCGCGCCGCCGTCGCCGGCTGTCAAAGTTCGAAAGCTCGAAGACGGATTCTTTTCGATCAGCGGCGCGGCCGTGGATGCATCCGGCAAACTGTACTTCGTCGATCACTGGCGCCAGCGAATCTATGGCTGGTCGCAAGCCGAGGGGCTGACCGTGGAGCGCGATCATCCGTTGGATCCGGTGAATCTGGCGTTCGACAAATCTGGCAACCTGCTGGTATTTTCGTCGCTCGGCGCACAGGGCACGGTCTACAGCTTCCGTCCCGGTACGTCCGGCGGCCAGATGACCGAAATCGCTCCGCAGGACGCCAAGCCGCGACCGGGGGCGCGCGCGATCCTGCCGGTCAACTATTGGAACAATGGCGAATTCGCTAATCAACTCGACTTCGCCGAGATGACCTACAAAACTCTCGCCGAGATGTTCCGTCTGGATGTTTCCGCGCCCAAAGCGAAGCAGTATGTGTCGCCGGATGGAAGCGTGTTCCTGCCGGCTGCCCGAGTCTTCCAGCAGGGACCGCCGGACTATACCGGCTGGCGATTCTCGGACACCCTCGATACCCACGGTTTCGTCAGCGCCGCTCCGGGCGAACACGTCTACGTAAGTAACGAGTCGGAAGACATCACCTACCGCGCCACGGTAGGTGCGGACGGAACGCTGGGCGATCTCGAGCCCTTCGCTCCGCGCGGCGGCGAGTGCGTCGCGGTGGATGGGCGAGGCAACGTGTACGTGGCCAACGGGCAGATCTTCGTCTACAACCCCGCAGGCAAGGAGATCGGCCGGATCGACGTTCCGGAGCGCCCCATCGACATCGTCTTCGGCGGCGCCGGGAATCGCACGCTGTTCATCCTCGGCCACCACGCACTTTTTGAAGCGCACATCACGATCTGACGTGCCGTTCAAATCGCGTGAGCGGTCGTGTATCGGGCCGCCTGAAACGGCTATTTCTCCGAGTGGAAGAAGTAATAGTCGGGAGGAATATGTAACGGTCCGAATCATCGGGAAAGGGTGATTACGGCGACGCTCCAGGCCGGCAAGCGGAGTCGTGCGGTCATTCCGGTACGCTCGACTTTCCCTTGCACCGCCTGCACCGCGGCCGGCTGATCCAGCGTATTTCGGGCCGCCAGGCTGCCCGGCGCGATCCACTGCGCACTCGCGTCGAGCAGCGGGAAATCGCCGCGCAGATCGATCTGGACCGGAACTTCCTGGCCCGTTGGGTTCACCAGTTTGACGTAAATCCGGTCGCCATCCGCGCTGCGCGTGGCCGTGACGTTGAGCTCGCTGGGGTTCCCGGTAATCTCCAGCAGGTCCGGCGCGAAGTGATCGCGATATAACTTCATCACCACGTAATTCGGCGCAGGAAACCAGGAGCGTTGATCGAAGTTGATCAGCGCGTTGTCCCAGGCGGGCGCCGAGACGTGACGCAGCCACAGCGCCGGCGAAGCCATTCCGATCGCCGCGTCGCGCTCCATCGCGTTGAGTAAGCCGCCGGCATAAAGCCCCGTCCGCCAGTCGGTGCTCTGCGCATTCCACTCCGATACGAAGAGCTTCAGCTTCGGATTGCGCGATCTTGCGATCTCTTCCTCCAACGATTTCCAGAACTTCGCCGCGGCTGCCGGGCCTTCCGCAAACCGGTCGGGGTTTTCGTAGTGATGAATGCTCAGGTAATCCACCAGTTGCGCCGCGTCGCGGATTACCGCCAGGTCGCCTTCCCCCCAGCGTGCGCCCAGTTGTCCGCTGCCGGCAGCGATGATGCGGATCGAGGAGTCCACTTTCTTCATGGCGGGCACGAACTTCGCGAGCACGCTCACATAGTCCGCCGCAGGCACCTGCCAGATCTCGTTATCGATCTCCCAATAGCGGACGCGATACGGTTCGGGATGGCCGTTCTGCGCGCGGATTTTGCCCCAGGCGCTGTCGCGCGGTCCATTACAGTACTCCACGAAGTCCGCCGCGTCCTGGATATAACTGTCGCGATCCACGCTGTTCCGTGGACCTGTCCAGACGACGATCACCGGTTCCGCGCCAAACTTGCGCGTGAAAGCAATGAACTCGTCGATCCCGAAGGAAAGCGGATCCCACTCGTCCCAGCCCTTCTTGCCGGTGCGCTTGGACTGTGGGCCGATGGCGTCCTTCCACCGATAGTCGCCGATGAAGCTGCCGCCCGGCCAGCGTATGACCGCCGGGTGCAAGGCGGCAGCCGCTTGCGTGAGGTCGGTGCGGAAGCCTCCGTTCGCGCGATACGAATCCGGCATCAGGCTGACCTGATCCAACTCCACTTGGGATCCCGGCCGGGCCAGAATGCGCAGCGTGGCATTACCTGCGGTGGCCTTCGTATGGAGCAGCAGCGGAAATTCCGTCCATTCCTGAGAAGGCGCGCTCACAACCTGCTCCGCCAGCAGCTTGCCGCCATCCAGCAGGCGCACCACCAGGCCTAGACCGGTGCCGCGCAGCCAAAGCGATCCACGCAAGGCGTCTCCCGCATTTACCGAGTAGCCGCTTTGCTCGATACCGGAATCGGCGCTGCGCGTGACGATCCGCAGACTCTGCCGGCCGTTCAGTGGAAGATTCGAATCCAGTGTAACCTCGCCTTTGCCTGTGGCGTACCAATGCCGCGCCGGCGTGGGAATGCCGGCGAACAGCGCGGTACCGTCGAGAGACTTCACGCTCAGGTGCGCAAAGCCCGCCGCGCCGCCGCGCACGCCCACGAATGCCTGCCCATTCGCGGAGCCGCCGCTGGCGGAGAGATCGAACAGCAGCTTACCATCCACCGTAACTTGTAAACGGTCGCGCTCGATCTTCATACGCACGTTGTACCAGCGCCCGTTTTCCAAGGTTCCGGCCGCGTTCTGCAGGACGATGGTCTCCGGCCGCCGCGTGCGGGGATTGTCCGCGGTCCGCGCCAAGTCGAAGCCGCCGGCTCCGCCCATCGACAGCACGTAGTTAGCGTTCCGATTGCTGCGCACGCCGACAGCAAGGACTCCGCCACCCGCCGGACGCATCATGTCTAACGTAAGTTCATAGTCCCGCCACGCTTCCGAGCCGAATCGAAAGCGCGATTCCGTGTCGCCGCCCGTCGTCTGCAGCACTTCGCCGTTGACCGTCCACACTCCCTCGGTGAGCGTTTCTTCGAAGCTGCGATTCCACACCACGTCGCCCCAAATACCGCCGTTGACCGAATGATAAATATGTTCGAGGAATTGACCGTAGATCTTCGGATCTACCGGATGCAGGACGGTGCCGGTGTTCACCGTGAGATTGACGGTCTGCGCCGAGGCCAGTCCGGCCGCCAGGCAAAGCGTCGCGGCCTTGAAGGTAGTCCTCATTTATCTCCGCAAGTGCGCCTTTAAGAATCGCCCCGTATGCGATGCCTTGCACGCCGCGACCTCTTCCGGCGTGCCGGTGACGACGACCTGCCCGCCTGCGTGGCCTCCTTCGGGCCCAAGGTCGATCACATGGTCGGCCGTTTTGATCACGTCGAGATGGTGCTCGATCAACAGTACGGTGTGCCCGGCGTCCACCAGGCGGTTCAACGATTCCAGCAGCCGTTCGATGTCTGCCAGATGCAGGCCCGTGGTGGGCTCGTCCAGTATGTACACCGTGTGTTTGGAGCGCTGCAGCTTGCTGAGTTCCGTGGCGATCTTGATGCGCTGCGCTTCTCCGCCGGACAGCGTAGTGGAAGACTGGCCCAGCGTGAGATAGCCAAGCCCCAGGTCGTGGAGCACTTCGATCTTCTTGCCCACGGCAGGTTCGCTGGCGAAAAAGCCGACGCCTTCTTCTACGGACATATTGAGCACGTCGTCGATCGTCTTGCCGCGCAGCGTCACGTCCAGAGTCTCGCTGTTGAAGCGCGCTCCCTTGCACGCGCCGCACGTCACTTCGACATCGGGCATGAAGTAGAGCTGCGTGGTGATCACGCCTTCGCCCTGGCACTCCTCGCAGCGTCCGCCCTTCACATTGAAACTGAAGCGGCCCGCCTTGTAGCCGCGCTCCACGGCGACGGGCGCGTGGGTGAACAGGTCGCGAATGGTGTCGTAGAAGCCGATGTAGGTAGCGGGGTTGGAGCGGCTGTTCCGCCCGATCGGTGATTGATCGATGCTGACCACCTTGTGGACATGCTCCATGCCATCGACTGCATCGTGCTCGCCGGGCAGCGTGCGCGTGTCTACCAGGCGCTTCCACAGCGCCTTATACAGGATGTCGTTGATCAAGCGTGCTCTTGCCGGAACCGGAGGCGCCGGTGACGGCTACCAGCGTGCCCAAGGGAAAGTTCACATCCACGCTCTGGAGATTGTTCTCCCGCGCGCCGCGGACGGTCAATGACTTGCCTGTTCCCGGGCGCCGCCGCGCGGGCGTCTCGATGCCGCGCCTGCCGGAAAGGTATAGACCCGTCGGCGATGCCTTGCACGCCAGCACATCGTCGATATCGCCCTGCACGACGACCTTGCCGCCGTGAACGCCGGGACCGGGGCCCATCTCTATGATGTGGTCGGCGGCGCGGATGGTGTCTTCGTCGTGCTCAACCACGATGACCGTGTTGCCGATGTCGCGCAGGCTTTCGAGGGTCGCGATCATCTTGACGTTGTCCTTTGGATGAAGGCCGATGCTCGGCTCGTCGAGGACGTACAACATGCCCATCAGTCCGGAACCGATCTGCGTGGACAGGCGTATGCGCTGCGCCTCGCCGCCTGAAAGCGTGCCCGCGCGGCGATTGAAGCTGAGATAGTCGAGCCCGATGCCGAGCAACAGCTTCAGGCGCCCGCGAACTTCGCCCAACACCTGGCGGCCGGCATCGGCGCCGCGGCCGGTGGGCTTGACCGTTCCGAGGAATTCATGCAACTCATCGAAGTGGAGTTGCCCGACGTCGTAAATATTCTTGCCTTCGATAGTGAAGAGCAGCCTGGTGGCGCGTACGCGCGCGCCTTTGCAATCCGGGCAGGTGTGCTCCACCATCACCTTGTCGAGCCATGCTTCCATGCCGGAACTGGCCTCGCCGCGCTGCCGGTAGCGGCGGTAATGGCGTTCGATGCGCCGCGCGATGCCGCCGAAACCCACCGGTTTTCCGGCGCCGTCGTCGCGTTTGACCTTCGCCTCCGGCGGCACACTCAAGACGATTTTCCGGTGGTCGAGGCCCTCCAGGATCACGTGCCGGACGTTCTCCGGGAGCTTTTCCCACGGCGTGTCCAGCGAGAAGCCGATCACCTTGGAGAGGCTGTACATCACACGGCCATCCCAGGTGTCCGGGTTGTATTTGAATGCTTCGCGCACGAAGCACCCGCCGAGGATGCTGCGGCGCGGATCGGGGACCAGCAACTCCGGGTGGGTGAGCTTGTGCACGCCCAGGCCGCCGCAGGTCCGGCAGGCGCTCTCCGGGTTGTTGAACATGAAGTATTCGGGCTGTATATCGCCGTAGACGAAGTGATGCGTTTTGCTGGCGAGCCCGCGGTAGAAACGTTCCGCGTCCGCCTTCCCCGCACCCTTAACGATATGGACCTGAAGCAAGCCATCGCCCACCAGGAGCGTGGCGGCGATTCCGGCCTTGATCGCCTTTTCGTGCTTGCGGCCCACCACGAAGCGGTCTACCACCGCGTCCATGTCCTTGACCTTCGCTTCGTCGAGCTCGACCTCCGCGGAGATGTCCACCGGCTTGCCATCGATGATGAGGATGCGGCAGCCCTTCTTGCGCACCTCCGTCAGCACGAAATCCAGTTCCTCGCCGTACTGTTGGAAGACGGGTGCGCGCAGCTCGATTTCGGTGCCGTCGGGCAAGCTGAGAATAGCCTCCAGGATTTGGCTGGAAGTACGGCTCGGCGTCACTTCGCCGGTGCGCGGGCAATGCGGCACACCGATGGTGGCGTACAGGAGATTGAGATAGCTGGCGATGTCGGTCATGGTGCCGACGGTGGAGCGTGGATTGTTGGCGATGGTCTTCTGCTCGATCGAGATGACGGGTGACAGCCCGTATACGAAGTCCACGTCTGGTTTCGCCACCTGAGAGACGAAGCGCTTGGCGTAGGTGGAGAGCGACTCCATGTAGCGGCGCTGGCCTTCGGCGTAAATGGTGTCGAATGCCAGGCTGGATTTGCCCGAGCCGGACAGCCCAGTGACGACGATCAGTTTGTCACGCGGAAGTTCCACGTTCACGTTCTGCAGGTTGTGTACGCGTGCGCCTTGCACCGCGATGGTGGTACGCGCAGCGGCCTTGAGGGCTTTAGAACTCATCGGGCGGTTCTCCCAGGTGGACGAATGCCAGTTCTTCGACGGCCAGATTGCTCATCTTGGTGAGTTGGACCGGCGTGGAGACCTTGCCGATCAGACCCTGGTCGGCAAGGTATTCGCATGCGGTGGTGACGCCTTCCACATTGAAATTGCGTTTGAAGTGGGCTTCGATTTCGGTAGCCGAGCGGGCCTCCCCCACCTCTTGCAAGTGCTCGATCAGCGGGGCGAACAGATTGGCGGCGCGATCCGCGATGTATCCATCGATGGCCGCGAGCGCGGCTTCCACGCTCTTCCGGGTCTTCTTTGCGTTGAGCATTCCGGCATAGACGATTTGAAAAAATGCCGGATTCAACTTCATGGCCTGCGGGATCACTTCGCGATCGGCCAGCAGACGAGCCCCCAGGACTTCGATGCGCGCCAAGGACGTGGCGGCGTAGAGAATCCACAGTGCGGAGTAATCCAGATCGCCGCGCGTAACGAACCATTTGTGCGCCTTGTCGATGGAGGGGAGCGCGTGCGTGGCGGCGGCGAAGAGTTGCAGCAGGGTATCGCGTTCGCCGATTTCGTGCAGGCGGCCGCAGAGCGCGGCGATGGTTTCGTCGTGAGTGTAGAGCAGGCGGCCCTTCGCCAGCAGCGAGTGCATGAACGAATTCCGTACCGCACCCTCGACGGTTTTGCGGAAGTCCGCGCGCGGGATCAGGAAGGCGTGTACGTTGACCCCGTCGGCATAGAGGGACAGGCTGGTGCGTTCCGTTTTCTTGTCATCAATGGTCACCAGGACGAGGTCGATATCGGACTTTGCCCAGACCGTGTCGTGGGAGAGGCTGCCGCAGAGAATGGCGGCGAGAATGGAGCGGTCCTTACGCACCTGCGCCACGAGATCGTCGAGCGCCGCGGCGAATTTCTTGTGGATAGATTCGGCCGGCTGGGTCTTCATTCCGCTTTTGCCACTTCTACGGCGAAAGTATACGTATCGCCGAACATGTTGGAGCGGAACACCACCCACTTCTGGTCCGGGGTGAAGCTGACGTTCGGTTCCAGCCGGTAATTGTGTTTCGCCATGTTGACGAGTTTTTCGGCGCGCAGGACGCCGGGCTGCGCGAATTCCCGGTCATTGAGTTCGCCTTCGAACTTGATAGCCTCCGGACGAAAGAGATAGATCCACTGGCCGTTCTTCGCCCTCGCCACCTGGCCGGGATCGCCGCCATCGCCGCAGAACAGTTTGCCGTCCGCGGTCACGTTGAAGTGAATCGACCACTCGTCGCGCTGCAGGTGGTATTGGGTGCGTTCCCCGGTATCGACGTTGTATCCGGCCAGCCAGAAATCTTCGCCGCGGGGCGTCTGCAGGTCGTACCAGATGGTCTTGCCGTCGTGGCTCCAGAACTCGTGCCCGAAGATCTCTCCGGCCATGGTGCGGGTGTGGACCTTGACGAGGTGGGTGCCGTCCGGGTGAATGGTCCAGATGCGATCCACCTTGTGCCAGGGGCCCTCGTGGCAGAACATCAGCAGGTTGGGATCGGTGGGTGAAAACTCCAGGTGATTCAGCCAGTCCGTGGCGCGATGGATCACCTTTACCTCGCCGGTGGCGGTGCTGATGGTGAACATGGCCATAGGCAAGTGCGCGGCCAGCCGCTGCTCCATCATCTGCCCCTTGTTCAGCGCCTGTTCGAGCGGATGGATCTGGCCGGCCGGCGATGCGGCCGCCGGCGCCTGGCCGTCGCCTTCGATGTAGGTGCCGGCCAACAGCGTCTCGTCGGCGTTGACGGTGGCCACCGAACCGCGCGGCGGCAATTTGGCGATGGTCCGCGTCTCGAGCGTGTCGACATTGGTGGAGAGGATCTGATCGCCCGTGCGGTAATACACATTCGGCGTTTTGCGGCCGGTGACGATCACCTGCACGCGTCCCTTGACGACGGATTTAGCGGTGTGTGTTTCCAGGTCGAGGGCGCTGATGCCTTCCGGCGTGGTGTAGACCATCTTACGGCCGTCAGCCGTGTAGCCGTTCTGGTTGAAATAGAGGCTGGCGCTGTTTGGTTCGCTGGTCAGGCGCACGACACGATGCCCGGTATCCGGATCGACCCATGACTCGGGCGGGGACTTCGGCGGCTCCGCGCCGTACGCCAGAATTGCGGCCAACGCGGCGAGTGCCACGCGACCGATGATTGAGCACATAGATTCCCTTCCTGCCGTTCTATTGAGCCTGAATGATTTTGACCTCGCCCAGGTTCAACTCGCGGACGGACTTTTCTATTTTCGCGCGATCGCCGACGATCACCCAAATCAGGTGATCGGGGTCGATGAGCGTATGGGCAGCGTCTTTGAGATCGGCGGTGGTCAGCGACTTCACCTTGGCAGCATACGTGTCCCAATAGTCATCGGGAAGTCCGCCTTGGAGAATGGTGCGTATGGAGCGCCCCACGGCGGCCTGGGTTTCGCGCGAGCCGGGCAACTCCAGGACTTTGCGCACCTTGGCTTTGTCCAGCTCTTCCTGGGTGGGCGGCCGCGCGCTGACCACGTCCTTGAACTCCTTGCGCAGCTCTTCGATCGATTCCTTAGTCTTGTCGGTTTGCACCGGCGCGAGACCGATGAAGGGACGCTGCGCGGTGGTGGCCAGCAGAACGCTCTGCGCGCCATACGACCAGTGCTTGTCTTCGCGGAGGTTCATGTTCACGCGGCTGCCGAAGGTTCCGCCCCAGATATCGTTGAGCGTGTCGAGCGCCACTTCCTGGTTGGCATTGATCGGGGGTGCCACACCGCCGGCGATAATCACCGTCTGCTGCGCGTCCGGTTTATCGATCAGGTAGACCAACGGCTGCTTCGGACGGTCCACGTGAGCGATGGGTCTGGCGGGAACCGTTCCGGACTTCCAGGCGGCGAGACGCTTTTCGAGCTTCGGAACCAGCTCTGCCAAGGTGGTGTCGCCGGCGACCACCAGGACGGAGTTGTTGGGCCGGACCCAGGTGGTATACAGCTTTTCGATATCTTCGCGGCGCAACTTCTCCACGGTGTCGGTTCGACCGGTGCCGGAGTACGGCATGGCATAGGCGTGGCCCTGGCCGTAGAGAAGCGGCGGGAAGACGCGCAACGCCATGCCAAAGGGTTCGCTCTGCTCCTGCTGTATGTTCGCGAGTTGAATGCCCTGCTCGCGCTTGAACTCGCTCTCCGGGAAGGTGGGATTTAACAGGACGTCCGCGTAGAGATCGAGCGAGCCATCCAGCTTGGCGGTGAGTGCGGAGAGTTGAATCATGGTGAAATCCAGATTCGAGAAGACATCGAGGTTGGCGCCCAGGCGCTGCAGTTCATCGCTGATCTGCAGTGAATCGCGCGTTTTGGTGCCGCCGGGGAGCACGGCGGTCATCAACTTGGTGGCGCCGAGGCTGGCAGGATCGTCGACCGCATATCCCGCTTTGACCTGCATCCATAAATTGACCAACGGTGTGTCGTGGCGCTCGGCGAGGATCACTTTCAAGCCGTTCGACAAGGTGGCGCGCTGGAATTTGGGAAGTTTCACGTCGGCCGGACTGGCCGTGTCCGGCAGCTTGCTGCGATCCAGCGAAGAAGTGACAGGCTTGAGCTCGGGGTATGGATGGACTTCGAGTACGTACACGCCATCCGACAGCCACTCACGGGCCACTTTTTGAAGGTCGGTCTTGCTCGCTTGGCGAACCCAGTTCAGGGCGACCTTATATTGATCGGGATTACCGGCGAATGTGGCTCCCTGGGCCAGGCGATCGCTCTTGCCGCCGAAGCCGCCGATGCGTTCGATGCCGCGGACGATGGCCGCCTCGTACTGTACTTTCACTCGCTCGAGTTCGGAATCGGTAGGACCGTCCTTGAGGAAACGAGAAAGTTCTTCGCGCACTGCCGCCTCTACTTTTTCAAGTCCGGCACCCGGTTGGGCGAAGGCGTAGATCTGAAACTGACCATTGATCTCGCGGCCGTTCTGTCCGGCCTGTACCTGCGTGGCGATGCGATCGTCGTATACCAGGCGCTTATAAAAACGCGAGGTCTTGCCGTCGCTCAAAAGCTGCCCAACCAATTCGAGCAGTACGGAATCGCGGCTGGACCACTGTGGAGTGTTCCAGGTCATGGTGAGAAGGGCCTGGGGGACGCGGTCTTCGACAGTCCCGCGGTGTTCGCCGGTCATCTTGGCGACCCAGGTGGTGGGCCGGCCAAGGGGCGGGCCCGGCGGGATGTCGCCGTAATACTTCGTCACTTTCTCTTTGGCCGTCTTGAGGTCGATATCGCCAGCGAGCACCAGCACGGCGTTCGAGGGCCCGTAGTAGGTTTGAAACCATTTCTGGACGTCGGCGAGCGCGGCCGCGTCGAGGTCTTCCATGGCACCGATCACGGTCCACGAATAAGGATGGCCAGCGGGCGCGGTGTTCTTCACGATCAGCTCTTCGGCGATGGCGTAGGGCTGATTTTCGCCCTGGCGTTTCTCGTTCTGTACGACGCCGCGCTGCAGGTCGAGCACCTCTTTATTGATGGAGTTGTAAAAGTGCCCCATGCGGTCGCTTTCGAGGAAGAGGGTCTGGTCCAGCGCGGTCACCGGCACGTTTTCGAAGTAGTTGGTGCGATCTTCGCTGGTGGTGCCGTTGAGGTCGGTGGCGCCGATCTTTTCCATGGCGTCGATGTAGCGGCCTTTGAAGTTATCGCTGCCGCCGAACATGAGGTGCTCGAAGAGATGCGCGAAATCCGGTCTTGCCGGGCTTCTCATTTTTCGACCCAACGTGGTACCAGGTATTGACGGCCACGATGGGCGCTTTGTGATCCTCATGCACCAGGACGGTAAGTCCATTGGACAGGGTGAACTTCTCGTATGGGATGTTCACGTCGGCTGCGAAGAGGCGGCAGGCGAACAGAATCAGCGAGAGGGGCGCGATGCGGTGTAGCATGGACGCCATCTTAACAGTTTCCCTTGGCACCGGGTTTGAGTTGCTTGGGTTCGTTGGGTTCATTTGAAAAATTTAAGTTATTGAAACGGCGATGGTTATTCAATTATCGGTTCACTTCCTTGTTCGACGCTTTCAGACCGGGGACTGACAGGCGAGTCAGTCCCCAAGTTAGTTTTGGTATAGCACGGCCTGGGGGTGGAGTCTGAAATTGTGGCAGGGCAAGTGACGGCAGGGAGGGAAGATGTTTTCGCTAACATTAAGGTATGAGGGTGTACCGGCGGGTCTTGCTGGCCTTTCTCACGGCAGCGGGAGCCTGCGCGCAGGATCCGCGTGAATTGGTTCGCCGTTCCATCGCGCAGGACCAACTCGACTGGGTGCGAATGCAAGATTATACCTGGCAAGGGCGCTCCGTGGAGCGGCACTTCGATTCCAACGGTAAGGTCGGCTCTACCAAACAGGAGACCTGGGAAACGCTGATCCTCGACGGGCAGCCGCATCGCCGCACGCTGGAGCGGGATGGCAAACCGCTGAGTGCGGATGAGGCGCGTAACGAACAGAAGCGGCTGGATCGCGAGACCAATAAGTTGAGCAGGGAAACA
This sequence comes from uncultured Solibacteraceae bacterium, assembly GCA_963792055.1. Classification (GTDB taxonomy): domain Bacteria; phylum Acidobacteriota; class Terriglobia; order Bryobacterales; family Bryobacteraceae; genus Solibacter. Next base: position 190,443 of record CAWBUV010000008.1, read on the forward strand.
CCGCCCGAACGACAGCGCCGTCTGGAGGAGGCGGAAATGCAGCGTAAGCGCGAGTTCGCTTTCCTTTCGGAAATACCCGAGCTGTTCGACCTGCGGCTGGAGGGCGAATCGACGGTGGACGGGCGGCCCGTGTGGATTGTGTCGGGCAGCCCGCGCCCGGGTGCTCAACCCAAGACGCGCGACGCGAGGGTGCTGTTGAAGCTGCGGGGCCGCATGTGGATCGACAAAGCTACCTATCAGTGGGCGAAAGTGGAGGCCGAAACGACGGGCACGATCTCCTGGGGAGTGTTTTTGGCGCGTCTCAATCCGGGCGCGAAGCTGGTCTTCGAGCAGACGGAGGTGTCTCCCGAACTGTGGCTGCCCAAACACCTGTATTTGAAGGGGAGCGGCCGGGTGGGGCTGGTCAAGAGGCTCGCGGAAGACCAGGAGATTCGGTGGAGTAATTACAAGAAGTTTTCGGTGGATTCGAAGATCGTGACAGCTCCGGCGGCGAGCCCGAAGGATGGCCGCTGACTAAGGTTGGCAAGGTGCTTCGTCCTGATGGTGGAACGGCCGCGATGAAAAGCCCTGAAGGATTGAGCGGGGACGATGGTGCGATGGGAGATGCGATGGAGCACCCAACGCTCCCTGACGGTCGCGCTCGGATTGGCGTAGCACGGTTACGGTCGTGGGCGGTTACGGTAGGGCAGACGGATTACTTCTTTCCGGCAGCGGGATCGGGATAGCGTGTTGCCTGGCGTGCCACCAGTTGCCAGCCTTGCGGTCCCTTGACGAGGACATGCAGTACGTTGAGTTTGGCCACTGTGGTTCCGCTACCTGCGTTGTTCTTGAAATCGACATCGCCGACTACTACGGCGGAGTTTCCGTACACGCGAACCTTCAGGTCTTTGAAGTCGATTCCCTCGACGACCGTGTTGCTTTTGAGGGAATCGAGAACGGCGGTCTTGTTCTCATGCAGATTCGAGGAGTGGGTATAGACGAGGTCGTCGCTGAGGATTTTGGAGAGTGCCGCGGCATCCTTCTTCATCAACGCCTGTTTGTAGGCTTCCATCGTGGCCATGATCTCCTTCTCCGTCTTGGGATCGGGATTGGCAGCCGGCAGAATCGTCACGGAGAGCAGGCACAGCATTATCCATTTCGTCATAGGCATCCAGCTTATCTCAAGTCACTTTCGAGCGGACAGGTAAGTGCGCGCCCAGGCCAGCTCGGGTCTCGGCGTTTCGGCGTCTTTGGCAATTTCGAGAAGCTGCAGCGCGTGGGCGCGAGCCTGAGTGGCGTCGCCGGCTTTGGCCGCGGCGCGGGCGGCGCCGGCGGTGGCATTGAAGCGGCGGGGCGCGAGCTTCAGGACGGCCGCGTACTGTTTGAGCGCTTCGGACGCCGATCCATTTTCAAACAAGAGATCGGCGAGGAGCTCTCGCACGGGCAGGAGGGAGCCGGGCGTGACGGGATGTTTGTCCACTGCGTCCTCATGATCGGCGGCGACGGCCAATAGACGCAGGCCCTCGTCCTTCCTGCCTTCGGCGTACGCGATCAGCGCATGGACGGCTTCGAGCTGCGCGCCGATGGATCCGGCCCAATCGAAGTCGCGGGTTACGGGCAGGGATTGACGGATCGTGCGGATCTGCTCTGCCGCAGCGCGCGCCGCCGTGAGATCGCCCGCGCGAGCGGCACCTACACCTTTGGCGTAATACACGAGAGCCACCGTGTTGGGGAAACGATTCCACGGGAACCACGCGGGTTGAACGCCGAGCCCGGCGGCGGCTTTCCAATCGTGCCTCTCGAGCGCCAGACGGGCTGGGATGGCAGCGAGTGCGTAGGCGGCGGCGAACTGGCTCTCATCCAACCTGTCGATAGCGGCCAACTCGGTGGCGAGTTTCTGAGCGCTCTTGTCCTTCGCCTGCTGGAGGTAGGCGTAGACCAGGTAATCCATGGCGTGGAGCTGATCGAAGGCGCCTCCGCCGCCGTGCAGTCGCTGCGCCTGGGCGATGGCCGATTGCGCCGCGGCGGTGTTAGAGACGATAGAGTCGTCCCAGAGCCCCAGACGCGTGAAGATGTGTGACGGCATATGCTGGGCGTGCGAGGAATCGGGCGCGATTTTGGCGTAGGCGCGCGCCGCGGCGAGGCCGAGCTCCGCGGTAGACGGATAGTCCACACTATGGATGATGTAGTGGGCGACTCCGGGGTGATTGCGGTGCCTTGGCAGTAGCTGATTGAGGACGGCGGCACCTTCCTTCTGCCATTTGTAGGTTTTGTCCGAGGGGTCGAGGTAGCCGATGGCGACCAATTGCAGGCCGTGAAATATGGCGGCCTCATCGTCGCCGGAGTATTGTTTGCTGAGCTGGGCCAGTGCCTGTTCGTACGCCTTGGCGCGGGTTGCATGGTCAACGGTCTGCCAGTCCTTATAGAAGACGGCGAGGGATGAGATGTAGTCTCGCTCGCGGGCAGTTTTTGCACCAGCGGCTATGGCGCGATCGAGCGCCGCTGCGCCCTGTTTGAGCTCGTCTGGCGAGGGCGGGGCCCAGATGGGGTGGTACCAGGTTCGAGCAACGCCCCAGTGTGCCATGCCGCAAGTGGGGTCGGCTTTGGCCGCTTCCATAAACGTGAGGCGGGCTTCCTCGTAGCCGAAGGAGTGGAGCAGGGCTGCCCCGCGAGAGATCATTTGTTGCGCGGGAGCGCTGCACGAAGTGGAAAGATTAACTGTGCCGAGACCGGCAACCATGTTCTGGTGGGCGGAGTGATCTTCCTGTCCGGCAGCGGCGAGTGCTCCGGCGAGAATCACCAGCACGAAACGCATGAGGTGCTCCGATCCAGGGCGCTGGGGCCCTCCACGCATTCTAGCTTACCGGCTTAGGCTGGCGATGCTTCTTCCCACGCTCCCTCACCGTAGCGGCGCGGATTGGGTTAGCGGGCGAGCCTTGTACGGCACCTAAACAGCATTGCGCGGAAGGGTAAAGTGGAAGGTCGCGCCCTTACCCAGGGCGGATTCCACCCAGATGCGGCCTTCGTGGCGGCTCACGATCTTGCGGCAAATCGCCAGGCCCATGCCGCTGCCGGAGCTTCTGTCGCGCGGCTGCAGGCACTTGAAGATTCCGAAGATCTTCTCCGCGTACTGAGGCTCGATGCCGATTCCGTTGTCGCGCACGGAGAAGAGCCACTCGCCGGATTGGCCATGCGAAGAAACGTGGATGCGGGGCGCCTCTTCGGTTCGATACTTGATGGAGTTTACCAGCAGATTCTGAAACAGCCGCGTCAACTGAATCGGATCTCCCGTGACCCAGGGCAAGGCTGCCCGCGTGTCAGCACGGCGCCGCTTTCCTCGATCAGGGAGTGAAGATTGCCAATGGCGTCGTTCAGGGCATCATCGCAGTTCACGCGGGTGAAGAAGTCGGTGCCGCGGGCATCCACGCGCGAAAAATCGAGCAGGTCGTGGATGAGGTTCTCCATGCGTTCCGAGCCTTCCACGATGTACTTGATGAACTGGTCGGCGTCGCCCGGCAAGTTGGCCGCGGTAACGTTTGGCGAGGAGTTGGGCATAGATGGAGACGGTGCGCAGCGGTTCCTGCAGGTCGTGGCTGGCGACGTATGCGAACTGCTGCAACTCTTCATTGGAGCGCATCAAGCGCCTCGGTGCGCTCCAGGACGCGCTCTTCCAGGTTGGTGTTCAGTTCGCGGATGCGCTCCTCGGTCTTCTTGCGCTCGCTGATGTCGCGGATGGAACAGGTCACGACGACACCCTCCTCGGTCTGCAGCGGGCTGAAGCTGAACTCGGCCTGAAATGGATCTGCGGCCTTCGGGAAAGGCTTGCAATTCGACGCCGCGCTTCACGGGCTGGATCTTCGGCATGCCGAAATCGTCGTCCCAACCGGGCTGAGACGGTAAATTCCCAAGCGGGCACCAGAGCGCGGATGTTTCGGGAAATCAACTTTTCCCGCCGGCAATTGAACAGGATCTCGGTCTGCGAATTGACCATCACGATCTCGCCGTCTTCGCGGCATACGACCATGGCGTCCGGTGCAGCCTCCAGCAGCGATCGGAACTTCTGCTCGGCCTTCTGCAGCACCGCGGCCTGTCTTCGCAGCGCGTCGGCCTGTTCCTGCAACTTGGCGTTGCTGCGGCTGAGCTCCACGAAGACCGCGACTTTGGAGCGCAGCACTTCCGGCACGATGGGCTTGAACAGGAAATCGACCGCGCCCAGGTCGTAACCGCGGAACAGGTGCTCCTCATTGCGATAACCGGTGAGGAAGAGAATCGGGGTCTGCCGCGATCGCGGCCGGCTGCGGATCAGCTCCGCGGTTTCAAAGCCGTCCATTTCGGGCATTCTCACGTCCAGCAGGATGGCGGCGAAATCATCTTCGAGCAGATAGCGGAGCGCCTCCTTCCCGGAGTTCGCCAGCACCAGTTCTTCGCCCAGGCCGCTGAGTGCCGCTTCCAGCGACACGAGGTTCTCCGGCGTATCGTCCACCAGGAGAATTTTCATTCTCCGTTCCCCGGATATCCGAGCGGCTTGGGTCGCGTTGGCGGGCACTTGCATGTCTCCTTACCGGCTTGCCGCCAGGCCGACCGGGAAGGCTCCTGGCCGCGGATCAGCCAGACGCGCAGCACGGAGAACAACTGTTCCAGGTCCACCGGCTTGGTGATGTAGTCGGAGGCGCCGGCTTCGATACATTTGGCGCGGTCGCCCTTCATTGCCTTGGCGGTCACGGCGATGATGGGCAGTGTACGGAACTCGGCGATCTGCCGGATTGCGCGCATGGTTTCATAGCCATCCATCTCGGGCATCATGATATCCATCAGAACGCCGTCCACACCAGGTGTCTGGAGCAGGGTTTCGATGCCGGCGCGTCCGTTCTCGGCGTGAACCACCTGCAGGTTATGCTGTTCCAGCACACTGGTCAGCGCAAAGATGTTGCGCACATCGTCATCCACCACCAGCACTTTCTTTCCCGCCAGCGTAGACATCGTTCTGGCGAACAGCGACCAGAAGGGCTCTTTGATTGTCTGAAAGGTCAGGATCCGCGCGATGCAGTAGCAGCACGGTCTCCTCCAGCAGGCGTTCATTCGACTCGGCAAAGCGGACGACGCTCGACCGGCGAGCCGCCGGATATCGGCCTCCAGGTCGGCGGTGCAGATTGTGGGCGCCCGAGAAGACAATCGGCGGCGTCTGCAGGCCGGTTTCGGCCTGGATCTCCTCCGCCAACTGTATCGCCGGGATGTCGGACAAGTCGGAGGTCGATCACCACAGCCGTCCAGGTACTGTTGTTTTGTGACGGCCAGGGCTTCGCCAGCCAGACCCGACGGCGAGAACCTCCACGCCGTTTCCACCGAGCAGTTCCCGCCATGCGCCGAGCCGGACCTCTTCCGCCGCCACGATCAGCAGTTTCCTGGTACGCGGCGCTGCAGCGATTGATGAATGGTATCGAACGCGGCGTTCAGGTTATCCTTGGTAATGCGATTTTTCCAGGTAGGTCATGGCGCCCAGAGCCAGCCCACGCCGGCGGTTTTCATCGCCGCTGATGACATGCACCGGAATGTGCCGCGTGGCGGGATCGTGCTTCAGGCGGTCGAGAATGGTCCAGCCCGCCATGTCGGGCAGATTGATATCGAGCGTGATGGCGCCGGGGTTGAACTCGCGGGCGAGGCTGAGCGCAGTCGCGCCGCGCAACGCGACCAGCGCCCTTGATGCCGCGATCATGCGCGAGGTCGACCAGGATGCGGGCAAAGGTGACGTCGTCCTCGACGATCAGCAGAACCGGATCGCCCGGATGAATCAGGTTCCGGTCGTCGTCGATTTCGATGTCGTGGACCACGATGGCAGGGGCGGCCGAAGGAGGCGGCAGGATCATGTCCACCACGCCCGTTCCGGCGTCGACGCGGTGATCGCTGCGCTGGTTCGCTGGCCGGTACGACAGCGAGGTTCGATCTTGGCCGTGGAGACCGGCGCGACATAGGTCTGCGGAAGGTACAGGGTAAAGGTGCTGCCCGCGCCGGGGGCGCTCTGCAGGCGGATCTCACCACCCAGCAGGCGAGTGAGTTCGCGGCTGATGGAAAGGCCCAGCCCGGTGCCGCCGTACTTGCGGCTGGTGGTGCCGTCCGCCTGCTGGAAGGCCTCGAAGATGATTCGCTGCTTGTCCTGCGGAATGCCGATGCCGGTGTCGGTGACGGAGAATGCGATCACCGATTTCACGCGATTGAGCACCGAGTGATTCGGGCTCCAGCCCGAGGTGGCGCGTTCCATCCGCAAGCGCACAGTTCCGTGTTCGGTGAACTTCAGCGCGTTGGACAGCAGGTTCTTCAGCACCTGCTGCAGCCGCTTGGCGTCGGTGATGATCGTGTCGGCGGGCAGGTTCTCGGCCATATCGATGGAGAACTCCAGGCCCTTGCCGTCGGCGACGTGGCGGAAGGTGCGCAAGCAGAGGTCGCGCAGTTCGGCGAAGCGGACGCTGCCGACTTCCACGTCCATTTTGCCGGACTCGATCTTGCTGAGGTCGAGAATGTCGTTGATCAAGGCCAGCAGGTCGGTGCCCGGAGGAGTGAATGGTCTCGGCGTACTTGACCTGTTTCTGGGTCAGGGTGGCTTCGGTGTTTTCGGCCAGCATCTGCGCCAGAATCAGCAGGTTGTTGAGCGGCGTGCGCAGCTCGTGGCTCATGTTGGCCAGGAACTCGCTCTTGTACTTGGAGGTGAGCGAAAACTGTTCGGCCTTCTCTTCCAGCGCCGCCTTGGCCTGCTCCACCTCGCGGTTCTTGGTTTCCACCTCGTTCTTCTGTTCGGCCAGCAGGTGCGCTTTTTCTTCCAGCTCGGCGTTGGTCTTCTGAAGCTGCTCGGCCAGCGCCTGGCTCTGCTTCAGCAGTTGTTCGGTGCGCATGGTGGCGGCAATCGTGTTCAGCACGATGCCGATGCCCTGCGTGAGCTGGTCCAGGAACGCCAGGTTGACGTCGGTGAAATGGCGGAAGGAAGCCAGCTCGATCACCGCCTTCGCCTCGCCTTCGAACAGCACCGGCAGCACGACGATGCTGAGCGGCGTTCCCTCGCCCAGGCTGGAGGTGATCTTGACGTAGTCTTTCGGAACGTCGGTCACCAGGATGCGGCGCTTTTCCCGCCCGCACTGGCCCACCAGTCCCTGCCCCATGCGCGAACTGCGTCGGGAACGCTGTCGTTGGAGCCGTAGGCGGCGAGCAGCTTCAGAGACTCCGATGCCATCGGCGGCATCGGCGACATAGAAGGTTCCGAGCTGCGCGCCCACCAGCGGAGTCAGTTCGGAGAGCAGCAGCCTGGTCACGGTCAGCAGGTCGCGCTGGCCCTGCATCATGCCGGTGAACTTGGCGATGTTGGTCTTCAGCCAGTCCTGATCGGTGTTCTTGCGGGTGGTCTCGGCGAGATTGACGATCATCTCGTTGATGTTGTCTTTGAGGGCGGCCACTTCGCCCAGGGCTTCCACCGCGATGGAGCGCGTGAGGTCGCCCTTGGTGACGGCGGTGGCGACGTCGGCGATGGCGCGCACCTGCGTGGTCAGGTTGGCGGCGAGCTGGTTGACGTTGTCCGTGAGATCGCGCCAGATGCCGGCCGCGCCGGGCACGCAGCGCCTGGCCGCCGAGCTTGCCTTCGATGCCGACTTCGCGCGCCACGTTGCTCACCTGGTCGGCGAACACCGCCAGCGTGTCGATCATGCCGTTGATGGTGTCGGCCAGCTCGGCGATTTCGCCCTTGGTTTCGAGCACCAGTTTGCGCTTCAGGTTGCCGTTGGCGACGTCGGTCACCACCTTGGCGATGCCGCGCACCTGGGTGGTGAGGTTGGCCGCCATGGAGTTCACGTTGTCGGTGAGATCCTTCCACGTGCCGCCGACGCCGCGGACTTCGGCCTGGCCGCCCAGTTTGCCTTCGGTGCCGACTTCGCGGGCCACGCGCGTCACTTCCGAGGCGAAGCTGTTGAGCTGATCCACCATGGTGTTGATGGTGTCCTTCAGCTCCAGAATTTCGCCCTGCACGTCCACCGTGATCTTGCGGCTCAGATTGCCGTTGGCCACGGCGGTGGTGACCTGCGCGATGTTGCGGACCTGGGCGGTGAGGTTGCCCGCCATGGAGTTCACGCTATCGGTGAGATCCTTCCAGGTGCCGGCGACGCCGCGCACTTCCGCCTGGCCGCCGAGTTTGCCTTCGGTGCCGACTTCGCGCGCCACGCGCGTCACTTCGGCGGCGAAGGAGCTGAGCTGATCCACCATCGTGTTGACGGTGTTCTTCACTTCCAGAATTTCGCCGCGCACGTCCACCGTGATCTTGCGCGAGAGATCGCCCTTGGCGACGGCGGTGGTGACTTCGGCGATGTTGCGGACCTGCGTGGTCAGGTTGGCCGCCATGGAGTTCACGCTAGTCGGTGAGATCTTTCCAGGTGCCGGCGACGCCGCGCACTTCGGCCTGGCCGCCGAGTTTGCCCTCGGTGCCGACTTCGCGCGCCACGCGCGTCACTTCCGCCGCGAAGGAGCTGAGCTGGTCCACCATGGTGTTGATGGTGTTCTTCAGCTCCAGAATTTCGCCGCGGACATCCACCGTGATCTTGCGCGACAGATCGCCCTTGGCGACGGCGGTGGTGACTTCCGGCGATGTTGCGCACCTGGTTGGTCAGGTTGCTGGCCATGGAGTTCACGCAATCGGTGAGATCTTTCCAGGTGCCGGCGACGCCGCGCACGTCGGCCTGTCCGCCGAGTTTGCCTTCGGTGCCGACTTCGCGCGCCACGCGCGTCACTTCGGAGGCGAAGGAGTTGAGCTGGTCCACCATGGTGTTGATGGTGTTCTTCAGCTCCAGAATTTCGCCGCGCGCGTCCACCGTGATCTTGGTGGTCGAGATCGCCTTTGGCCACGGCCGTGGTGACTCCGGCGATGTTGCGCACCTGGTTGGTCAGGTTGCTGGCCATGGAGTTCACCGAGTCGGTCAGATCCTTCCAGGTGCCGGCCGACGCCCCGCACGTCGGCCTGGCCGCCGAGTTTGCCTTCGGTGCCGACTTCGCGGGCCACGCGCGTGACTTCGCCGGCGAAGGCGTTGAGCTGGTCCACCATCGTATTGATGGTGTTCTTCAGCTCCAGAATTTCGCCGCGCACATCCACCGTGATCTTGCTGCGCAGGTCGCCCCTGGCCACGGCGGTGGTCACTTCGGCGATGTTGCGCACCTGGGCGGTCAGGTTGCCGGCCATGGAGTTCACGCTGTCGGTGAGATCCTTCCAGGTGCCGGCCACGCCCTTCACGTCGGCCTGTCCGCCGAGCTTGCCTTCGGTGCCGACTTCGCGGGCCACGCGCGTCACTTCGCCGGCGAAGGCAGTTGAGCTGGTCCACCATCGTGTTGATGGTGTTCTTCAGCTCGAGAATTTCGCCGCGCACATCCACCGTGATCTTGCGCGAAAGGTCGCCGCTGGCCACGGCGGTGGTCACTTCCGCGATGTTGCGCACCTGGTTGGTGAGGTTGCTCGCCATGGAGTTGACGGAGTCGGTCAGATCCTTCCAGGTGCCGGCCACGCCCTTCACATCGGCCTGTCCGCCGAGCTTGCCTTCGGTGCCGACTTCGCGGGCCACGCGGGTGACTTCGCCGGCGAAGGCGTTGAGCTGGTCCACCATCGTATTGATGGTGTTCTTGAGCTCGAGAATTTCGCCGCGCACATCCACCGTGATCTTGCGGGAGAGATCGCCATTGGCCACGGCGGTGGTGACCTGCGCGATGTTGCGGACCTGCGCCGTCAGGTTGCCGGCCATGGAATTCACGCGAATCGGTGAGGTCTTTCCAGACGCCGCCGACGCCTTCCACTTCCGCCTGGCCGCCCAGTTCGCCCTCGGTACCGACTTCGCGCGCCACGCGCGTGACTTCGGAGGCAAAGGCGTTGAGCTGGTCCACCATCGTATTGATGGTGTTCTTGAGCTCCAGAATTTCGCCTTGCACGTCTACCGTGATCTTGCGCGAAAGGTCGCCGTTGGCCACCGCCGTGGTCACTTCGGCGATGTTGCGCACCTGCGCCGTCAGGTTGCCGGCCATGGAGTTCACGCTGTCGGTGAGGTCTTTCCAGACGCCGCCCACGCCCTTCACCTGCGCCTGACCGCCGAGTTTGCCCTCGGTTCCGACTTCGCGCGCCACGCGCGTGACTTCCGAGGCAAAGCTGTTGAGCTGGTCCACCATGATGTTGACGGTGTTCTTCAGCTCGAGAATTTCGCCGCGCGCGTCCACCGTGATCTTGGTGGAGAGATCGCCCTTGGCCACGGCGGTGGTGACGCCGGCGATGTTGCGCACCTGGTTGGTGAGGTTGCCGGCCATCGAGTTCACGCTTTCCGTTAAATCTTTCCAGGTGCCGGCGACGCCCTTCACCTCCGCCTGGCCGCCGAGCTTGCCGTCGGTGCCCACTTCGCGCGCCACGCGCGTGACTTCGGAGGCGAAGGAGCCGAGCTGATCCACCATGGTGTTGATGGTGTTCTTGAGCTCCAGAATTTCGCCGCGCACCTCCACCGTGATTTTGCGGGAGAGATCGCCGTTGGCCACCGCGGTGGTGACTTCGGCGATATTGCGCACCTGGCCGGTGAGGTTGCCGGCCATGGAATTCACGCTGTCGGTCAAATCCTTCCAGGTGCCGGCCACGCCGCGCACATCCGCCTGGCCGCCCAGAATGCCTTCGGTGCCGACTTCGCGCGCCACGCGCGTCACTTCCGAGGCAAACGCATTGAGCTGGTCCACCATCGTATTGATGGTGTTCTTGAGCTCGAGAATTTCGCCGCGCACATCCACCGTGATCTTGCGGGAAAGATCGCCGTTGGCTACGGCCGTGGTCACTTCCGCGATGTTTCGCACCTGAGCCGTGAGGTTGCCCGCCATCGAATTGACGCTGTCCGTAAGATCTTTCCAAACGCCCGCCACACCCTTCACTTCCGCCTGACCGCCGAGTTCGCCTTCGGTGCCGACTTCGCGCGCCACACGCGTCACTTCGGACGCGAACGAGCCGAGCTGGTCCACCATCGTATTGATGGTGTTCTTGAGTTCGAGGATTTCGCCCTGCACATCCACCGTGATCTTGCGGGAGAGATCGCCATTGGCCACGGCGGTGGTCACTTCGGCGATGTTTCGCACCTGAGCCGTCAGGTTGCCGGCCATGGAGTTGACGCTATCCGTAAGATCTTTCCACACGCCGCCGACACCCTTGACGACCGCCTGACCGCCCAGTTTGCCTTCGGTACCAACCTCGCGCGCCACGCGGGTGACTTCGGATGCGAAGGAATTCAACTGCGCCACCATGGTGTTCACCACCCGCGCGGTGTGCAGGAACTCGCCCTTGAGCGAGCGGCCGTCCACCTCGAGCGCCATGGTCTGCGACAGGTCGCCTTTGGCCACCGAGCCGATGACGCGGGCGACTTCGGTGGACGGCTGCACCAGGTCGCCAATCAAGCCGTTCACCGAATCGATGCACTCCGCCCAGCGGCCGGACGCCGAACCCAGGGTGGCGCGCTGGTTGATCTTGCCTTCCTTGCCCACCGCACTGCTGATGCGCAGGAACTCGCTCGCCATACGTTCGTTCAGTTTGAAGATATCGTTGAGCGTGTCGGCGATCTTGCCCGCGAGCCCCGTCTGGTCAACCGGCAGCCGGGCGGAGAAATCGCCGTCCCTGAAGGCGATCAGAGTCTTCAGTAAGGTGCTGGTATCGAGCGCGTTCGTGACAAGTTCCGGTTGCATGGTCAAACTCCTTCAGGCTGCATGGCGCTGGCGGCCGGCTAGCGCATTAGTTCTTTAAACACGGCTCCAAGGCTGAGAAACTGCTCCAGATTCGTAGGCTTTCGAAGAAAACGTGCCGCTCCCAGCTCACTGGCGAGCGTGCGGTCGCGAGGGGAATCCGACGAGGTCAGCACGACAACGGGAACGCGGGCGAGAAATTCCGCCTCGCGAAGGCGCCGCAGAATTTCGATGCCATCGTGCCGCGGCAGGTTGAGGTCAAGGATGATCAGGTTGAGTTCGGTTTCATCGAGGATCGCCTGGCGGCAGATGATCCGCAGCACCTCGCCTCCGTCGGCAGCTACTTGTAACGGAACGTCGATGCCGTGTTCCTGAAGCGCGATACGAATCAGATAGACGTCCGACGGGTTGTCTTCGGCAAGCAGGATTCCAGGCATCACGGTTACACCATTCTTCAAGGATGGCGGTGCAAAAAATGCAAACTATGCAATTCTTGCATCCATAAGATCTCCATTTTTGCTGTCTCACCCACCTGTCGGTTACTGAAAACTATTGCGACATCGTATTTACAGGTTTTTCCCGAAGCGTACGGTAACACCCGAAAGGGGCAGGTAATGGCACGTTTACGACCAATTCGAAACTGCTTTCGTGAGATAGATCTAAATGCCGATATTCGCTCTATGAAATTGCTCACCTACCTTAACTACGGCCCAATTTACCCGCCTATGGCGGAGACTCAGGGACAGGATCGGCACTTCCTGGATGCTGCTGCACGAACGTCCACGTCCTTAGAGGGTTTTCGGCGAAGATAGGAATATGCGTTCCGCCGCCACTTTCGTCCATCCGCGAGACGAGATTCTGCAAGCCATCCAGCGTATCTATCGTTATCGCATGACGACCACGTCGGGCGGCAACCTCTCCATCCGCGAAGACAACGGCGACATATGGATTACACCCGCGCGGCTGGACAAGGGCAGCCTGCGCCGTGAAGACATCGTTTGCGTGCGCGCCGACGGCAGCGTGATGGGACCGAATCGCCCGTCGTCGGAGCTGCCCTTCCACCAGGAGATCTATCGGACCCGTCCCGACATACGCGGCATCGTGCACGCGCATCCGGTGGCGCTGGTGGCATTCAGCCTGGTGCACCGGATTCCCGATACGCGGCTGTTCCACCAGGCGCGTCTGGTCTGCGGCGAGGCGGGCTTTGCGCCTTACGAACTACCGGGCAGCGTGGCGCTCGGGCGCAACGTGGCCGCACTCTTCGGACAGGGCTTCGATTGCGTACTGCTGGAAAATCACGGCGCGGTGACCGGCGGCGCCAATTTGCAGGAGGCCTTCCGCCGCTTCGAGACGCTGGAGTTTACGGCGAAGACCATCATCAAGGCGCACATGCTGGGTGAGGTGCGGTATCTCACCGACGAGGAGATCGCCACGGCGCGCGATGCCGCTCCCGAGTGGACGGCGTTCGCCGATCACGAAGCGGGCAGCCACGAAAAGGAACTGCGCGCAAGACTGGCCGAATTCGTGCGCCGCGCCTACCGGCAGCGGCTGTTCATCAGCACGCAGGGCAGTTTTTCGGCCCGTGTGGACGCGACGAGTTTCCTGATCACACCCTACCAACAGGACCGCGGCACCATCGATGTACACGACCTGGTGCTGGTGCGCGATGGCGATTGCGAAGCCGGCGGCGTGCCGAGCCGCGCCGCGCGGATCCACGAAGAGATCTACCGCCGGCATCCGGGCATCGGCGCCATCATCAATGCATACCCTGTGAACGCCACCGCATTCAGTGTCACGGGTGCGCCGCTGGACAGCCGCACGATTCCGGAAAGCTACATCGTGATCCGCGAGGTGAGCCGTTTTCCCTACGGACTGCAGTTCTCTGACGCGGCAGCCCTGGCGGCCGGCATGCCGCCGCGCCGTCCCGCCGCACTGCTGGAAAACGACGGCGTGCATGGTCACGGGGGGCGACATACTGGAGGCATTCGACCGCCTGGAGGTTCTGGAGTCCACGGCCGAGGCGATCATCAATTGCCGTACGGTCGGGACCCTGGCGCCGATGCCGGACGCGGTCACGCGCGAACTGGATCGCGTGTTTCTGGGAGAATAGTCGAGATGGCAGCCAGCAAGCGCACTGCGGCAGGTGATTCCGCCGAGGACCAGCTTGACAGTTTTCTGGATAAGTTCACGCCCGCGGTGGCGGCGCTGGCGCGCGCCTGCCTGGCGAAGATGCGCACGCGCTTACCGGGTGCGGTAGAGATCGTGTATGACAATTACAACGCGCTGGCGATTGGTTTCGGCCCCTCCGAGCGCGCTTCCGAGGCAATCTTTTCAATCGTGCTTTACCCGCGATGGGTCACTCTGTTCTTCCTGCGTGGCGCCGGCCTCCCGGATCCGAAGGGGCTGCTCAAGGGCAAGGGAAAGGTGGTCCGCCACGTCGTGCTGGCGTCCGCGGCGGACCTGGATCAGCCGGTCATCCAAGACCTGATGGCGAAGGCTTTGCAGCGCGCCGAAGCGGGTATCGATCCCAACATAGCGGGCCGGCTCGTCATCCGGTCCATCTCAGCCAAACAGCGTGCGCGGCGGCCGGCATAGATTCCCGGATCTTTTTGTGAAAGAAGGCGTATATCAACCTATGAGACTCATGAGGATGGTCGGGCGTGGAATATTGGCAATTGCCGGGACGGCGGCGCTGCTTGCGCAAAGCGCGCCGGTGCGGCCGGAATTCGAGGTGGCATCGATCAAGCCATCGACCCAGGCGCCCGCCGGGACACAGGTCCACGTCGGCGTGCAAATCGACGGAGCGCAGGTGCATTGTACGTACCTCTCGTTAAAGGATTACATCCGAATCGCATACCAGGTGAAGGACTTCCAAATTATGGGGCCTGAATGGATGCCTTCGGAGCGGTTCGACATCCACGCGAAACTGCCCGAGGGCGGACGCGATCAGTTGCGGGCGATGTTACAGACCCTGCTGGAGCAGCGGTTCCAGATGAAGATGCACCGCACTACCAAGGAGTTTCCGGTTTATGGCCTCACTGTGAACAAGAATGCGCTGAAGCTGAAGGAGTCGCCGCTCGATCCGCTGCCGGAAGGCACCGAGGGTGGAAGGGGCGGCGCCGTGAACGTGACGGCGACCGGTGGACGCGGCGGCACGACGGTGAATTACGGCCGCGGAGCCTACTTCACACTGGCCGATAATAAGTTCGAAGTCCGCAAACTCTCCATGGAAATACTGGCGGAAGCGATCGGGCGCTTTGTGGACCGGCCGGTGGTGGACATGACGGATCTCAAGGGGACTTACGATTTGACGGTGGAGTTCACGCCGGAGGACTACCGCGCGATGTTGATCCGGATGGCCATGTCCGCGGGCGTCAACCTGCCTCCCGAGGCGATGAGGCTCTTGGAAGGCACGTCGGACGAGGCGCTTTTCAAAGGCCTGGAGAAGCTGGGGCTGAAACTGGAAAATCGCAAAGCGCCGCTCGAAGTCCTGGTGGTGGATTCGGCGACCAAGACTCCGATCGAAAACTAGATTACTGCAAAATTCCGAAGGCGATGATGCTGGGACCGGCGGCGACGGCCACGTATTGCTTGCCGTCGAACTGGTAAGTCATCGGCGACGCCTTCCAGGTCTGATTGGTCTGGAAGCTCCAGAGGGGCTTGCCGCTGACTGCGTCGGCCGCCATGAGTGCTCCGCCTTCCTCGCCGAAGATCACCAGGCCGGTTGAGGTGCTGAGCGTGCCGCCCCAGGATTCGGCCGGTCCCGGCTGCGGGAGATTCCAGGCGATCTTGCCGGTCCGGATATCGATGGCTTTCAAGATTCTCTGCGGCTTTTGGTCATTCGAACGGCGCTGCGAACCGCCCAGATATTCTTTGCCCGCCGTCCATGGGCCCGGATCGCGTTTGGTGTACACGCTGCACTTCTCGAAAGTCTGCACATAGTAAAGTCCCGTGGCGGGATTATAAGAAGGCGAGAACCAGTTGGTGGCGCCATCCTGCGACGGACAGACCTTGGTCCCCTCGGCGCTGGGCTGCTGATTCGGCAGCTTGACCGGTCGGCCATCGGGACCGATTCCGCTGGCCCAGTTGAGATTCGTGACGAAGGGTTTGGCGAGGAGCAGCTTGCCGTCGGTGCGGTCGAAGACGTAGAAGAAGCCGTTGCGATTGGCCTGGATGAGGAGTTTGCGCGGCTGCCCCTGCCATGCGGCGTCCAGCACCACGGGAGTTTCTGTGGCATCCCAATCCCACAGATCGTGCGGTGTGGTCTGGTAGTGCCACTTGAGCTTGCCGGTCTTGGCGTCGAGGGCGAGGATGCAGTCGGAATAGAGATTGTCGCCCGGGCGATCGTCGCCATTGTATTCGGCGCTCGGGTTGCCGGTGGGCCAGAAGAGCGTGTCCGATTGTGCGTCGTAGGTGCCGGTGAACCAGGTGGGCGCGCCGCCATGCTCGATGCCTTTTCCCTCCCACGATTTCGGCCGCAGGTTCGCCGGGCTTGGGCACGGTCCAGAATCGCCAGACTTCTTTTCCGGTGGACTGGTCGAAGGCGGCGAGGAAGCCGCGCGCGCCGTGTTCGCCGCCGCCCGTCCCGGCGACAACCAGGCTGCCGACGGCGAGGGGGGCGGACGTGGCGAAGTAGTTCAGATGCCAGTCGGCCATCTCGGTGTCCCAGACCAATTCGCCCGTGAAGCGGTTCAGCGCGATCAGGTGGGCGTGGTCGGTGGACATGAAGACGCGATCGCCGGCGGTGGCCACGCCGCGATTGGTGCCGCCCACGGCGGCGGAGGGCAGGCCCGGAGTGGGCTGGCGGCGGTAATGCCAGATCTCGCGGCCGGTGCCGGCATCGAGCGCGTAACATTCGTTGGCCACGGAGACATACATGATGCCGCCCACCACGACGGGCGTCACTTGCAGGCGCGCGGCGTTGGGCAGGGTGAAGATCCACTTGGGTCCCAAACGGCTGACGTTGGCCTTGGTGATTTGCGCCAGAGTGGTGTAGCGGTTGCCGCCGGGGTCGCCATTGTAACCGGGCCAATCGCTGCTCGACGTGACTTCGCGGAAGCTTGTCGCCGGCGCGGCGCAACAGGTGCACGCGGTGGTCGTCGGTGAGCAGTTGCAGATCGTCGAAGCCCTGGTTGAGGACTTCGCCCTCGAGCGTCTTGCCGTCGGTGGTGGCGAGCTTCTCGCGGACCACCGGGCGGCGGAAATTCCGCGGCTGGAGACTGCGGAGGAAGCGGGTGAGCGGCTCCATTTCGGCGTCGGAGATCTGACTGGGCGGCATTCCCTGCCCCGGCAGTCCGTTGCGGATGAGGGTGACTAGCTGTTCGTTGGTGCGCGCCGCCAGGCGTCCGCGAATGGCGGGGCCCAGTTCTCCGCCGTTGCCGTCGGCGCCATGGCATCGCGCGCACCGGCCTTCGAACACGACGCGTCCGGGGTCGGCGTCCTGCGCCTGGAGGGTCGATATAGCGAGAAGTATGGCGAAGAGAAACGTGGTGACGCGCATATGGGGATCTTCGTCAATACTACCGCAAGTGGCTTACGGCGCCGAGGACGTGATCTCAGCCGTTCCCTACCCACATTCCGCCCCCGAAGAATGCACCGGGATCGCCGAGCGTGCAGCTCACGGAGAAGAAGCCCGTCGCCGCGGCCGGCACGCGCCAATCGACTTGATATACCCCGGCGAATCCCGGCGCCAGACCCGCAAACAGAATTTCTACCGGAACGCCGATCGGTAACGGCCTTTGAAAATACACCGTGCACGTCAGCGAGGTCGCCAGCCGCGCGAACGGTTCCTGCGATGGCGCCGCTTCGCCGTAACCTACCGCCGGATTCGTAGGCCCAAGGCCCACCGCGTAGGCATGTACCACCTCTCCCGGATGCGCCGGATTCTGTTCCGAAATCAGCCCGCTCCAGTCCTGGTGCGCTGCCAGCGTCAAGCCAGAATAGAACCGCAACGGAGGGCCTAGCAGAAACTCCGGCACCGAAGGACTCACGGTTACCGCGCGCACCGCCTCGAACGGCGTCTGGGTGTCGACATTCATCTGCATCACGGCCGCGGCATCCGGCGTGACACCGGGCGGCACGATCACCGTCACCGAGTCTGGCGCAACGCCCGCGATTTTGGCCGTGATTCCCTGAATGTTCACCTGCACTCCACCTAGCGACGAGGGGAGCGGCGGCGCCGCCTCTGCCGCTGAGGGCGACAGTCCGACGCCCGGTAGCGTCACGAGCTTATTTGGGGCCAGCACCGGCAGAGCGGTCAAAAAGGTCAGGCCCACATTGATCGATGTTCCCAAATATGGAGTGGACGGAATCAACTCGCGCACTGTTCCAGACGGCGTCGCAATCCGGATCAATCTCCCGTGTGCGGTCACGGCATACGAGACCGTCCCATCGCCTGAAAGGACGGCGCGCGTAATCCCGTCCGCCTCGTTGGTCAGCCGCCGGTCGCCCGCTCCATCCGTTCCGATCATGTAAATTTGGGTCGACCCGGTCCGATCGGAAAGGTACAGCACTTGCCGCCCATCGTCCGTCATGCTCGGAGCGTAACCGCTCGCCAGCAGCAGGCTCCCGCTCGCGCCGGGCGATGTGATGCGGACTTCGGTGGGCGCGGTCGGACACGCGACATCGCTGCACAGGGCGCCCGAAGAAAAAACGATCTTATCGCCTGCTGCTTCGATCACCGCATCGAACACAATTCCCAGCGTCGGAATCGCTGATATGTCGTTGCCTTGCAGAACGTAGATATTGCGTGAGTCGAAGAAGACGGCGCTCCCCGTATTCGACACAGCTCTACTCGTGTTGCTGACTTGAATGCGGTCGAGGTGTGGCACGTCTTCCGACTGAATGGACCTGGTCTCGCCAGTCCTCAGATTCACCCGGTACCCGAGCGTTCGAAAAAACACCGGGTTCGACTGGCTCCCCGCGCCGAACGCCCACTGGCCGTTGGCGCTGAGCCGCAGCATCCCGGGGTAATCGCGCGATTGTCCATTCGCGGTAATCGTCGTGCTGAACAGCTCCTGCTTGCTGCACAGCACTACGTCGCTTTCCGCGCAACGCCGCTCTGCGCCGAACGCCGTTACTTGACCGCCGGAGGAGATATCGGCCATCCCGAGATCAAACGGGTTGGTCGTCGCGCCACCGAACGGTGGCGTCACGCTTGGCAGAGGAAGGGATCGCGCGCAGCCACCAGCCGCAAGCCGTTCGCGTCGTACTGAAAGATCTTTCCGTAGGGATTCTGCCCGCTCGCTTTGACACGCGACGGCGTGGCAAAGTACACGCGCGACCCGTCCCCAGGCGCCGCCAGGCCGAAAAACTGTGCAAACCCGCAGCCCGGCACACCAAGCGCAACCACCAATCCCATCGCCCACCGCATATTCCTAAGACCCGCTCGTCACCGATTCCACTACACTTAACACTCGGTCACAGTCCAGGTTGAATGAGGCGAAGACTAGTCGGAGCGCCGGCTGGATCCCGACCGGTCCGTGCCAGACGCTGCCGCCGAAGGTGGTGATGTAGATCTGATTGCGATCCTGCGGATCGACGATCACGCGGTGGGCCCACTTGAAGTCGAAGCCCGGGATCTGGTTCCAGGTGAGGCCGCGATCGGCGCTGCGCCAGGCCGCGGATTCGAAACCAGCGGCGTAGAGGACGCGCGGGTCCTGCGGGTCGATGGTGATGTCGTAGATGTGCTGGTCGCGATCGAGCACGCGGCGCCAACTCGCGCCTCGATTGGTGGAGAGATAGATGCCGCCGGCGACGGCACCCTCCCGCGTGCTGCGTCCCCATGCGGCGAGATACAGGCGGGACGGATCGCGCGGGTCGATGGCGAGACCATTGGGCCCGTTCACGCCCTGGGGAGCGGCACGCGTGACCAGTGCTCGGCGCCGTCGGTGGAACGGTAGAGGGCGCCGTCGCCCGCATTGCCGAAGCTGCCGTCGTCGCTGCGCCGCGCGACCACCAGATAGAGCGCGCGCGTCGGAATCGCGCACGATGCGCCAGGCGAAGGGCTGCGCGCCCTCGATACCGGCGTTCTTCAGCGACCAGTGGTCTCCGCCGTCGGTCGATTTGAAGACGCCCCGGCCGAAGCCAGTGACATAGAGCGCGCCCGAGGGGTCGCGCAGAATGTGCGTGGCGGCGGTCTGCGGCATGCCGTTGGTCATGCACACGCCAGGTGTGTCCGCCATCGTCGCTGCGCACCACGCCGCCGGTGTAGGAATCGGGCGATGCGCGGCGCCACATCTTGGGACGCGGCAGATCGTGCGTGCCGCTCATGACGGCCCACATGCGGCCGCGCACGGTGGGGTCGAACTCCATCCAGTAGGTGGTGTTCTCCCACTGCCCGGGCACGCCGCTGCGGGTGGCGCTGTACCAGCTAGCGCCCGCCGTATCGCTGGCCCAGAGGCCGATATCCGTGTAGCTGATGAACATGTGGCGCGGATCGAAGGGGTCGAAGTGGACGCCGTAGCAGGTGGTGACGTCGATGCCGCTGGTGGTCCAACTGCCGTCGGGTTTGGGATAGGAGTAGGTCTGATTCCAGCTCTTGCCGCCATCGCTGGTGCGCAGCACGCGGCCGGAATCGGTGGCGTAAACGAGGTTGGGATCATGCGGCGCCACACCGAGGCCGTACGGGTTGCCGGCCCAACCGGCGCCGAAGCGATCGGTGAGCCAGGCGTCGCGCACGCGTGTCGTAGACCGGCTCCCAGTGGCGGCCGGCATCGGTGGTTTTGGCGACGCCCCAAGTCGGACGCGACGGGCGCGCGGAGGTCCGCTGTACGAGACGTAGGCGATCTCTGGCTGGTCCTGGCGCGGCGGCGATGGCGGTGGCTTCGCCCTGAAAGCCGGGGAGGGCGGAATCGTGCCAGGTGGCGCCGCCGTCGGTGGAGACATGGATCTTGCCGGCGACGGTGGCGTAGAAGACCGGCGGCGCGTGCCGGCGATCTCCGTGATGGCTCCGGAAAGTGTCTGGTGCGCCACTTTCCCTCGCCGGCGGACGATAGAGCGCGTCCGGTCCGGCGGCGTACAGCGTACGGTCGCCTTCGGTGAACTCGGGATCGATCCAGATCTGGCGCGCGCGGACCGGGCAGGTCCGCGGCCTTCCGCCAGGTGACGCCGCCGTCGAGCGGTGTACGAGAGCGCGGACCCTGCGCCAGGTAGAGTGAACGCGAATCGGCGGGGTCGATGGCGAGTGCGGTAGCCGGGGCGATGGCCCGTCCGCGCGGCGATGCAGGTCGCCCGAGGCGTGGTCGTCACCCAGGCCCACTTGCGCGTGCGCGTGGGAAGAAGCGCTGCCAGGTGGCGCCGCCATCGTTGCTGCGGAAGACTCCCTGTGCCAACGCGTAGATCACGTTGGCGTCGAGCGGATCGAAGACGAAGGACCGCACGGGTTCGCCCAGGTTGAACATGCGCCAGGTGGCGCCGCCATCGTGCGTGAGGTAGGCGCCCGGTCATATCGCAGGCCACCAGGGCGATGCGGCTATCGTGCGGGCTGACGGTGGGGTGAAAGAGGGATCCGCCGCCGCCGGGTCCGAGGATGCGCCACCCGCCGCCGCGAAGTTGCGGCTGGGGCGCCGCGCATGGCGAGGGTGGCGGCGACGAGGAGAGCAGGCGTCTCATCAGCCGGGCTATGATCGCTTATTTGCGGGGCGACGATATCGAGCAGCTCGATGTCGAAGACGAGCGTGGCGCCACCGGGAATCGAGGGGCGTCCCTGGTCGCCATAGGCGAGGTCCGAGGGGCAGACCAGCTGTCGCTTTTCCGCCGACCTTCATGCGCTGCACGCCTTCGGTCCAGCACTTGATCACACCGTTGAGCGGGAACTGAGCGGGCTCGTTGCGCTTGTAGGAACTGTCGAACTCGGTGCCGTCGACCAGTGTGCCGCGGTAGTGGACTTTCACCGTGTCGGTGGCTTTGGGAGAAGCGCCGGTCGCCGACTTTCAGTTCCTTGTAGACCAGTCCGGACTCGGTTTTGACGGCACCGGGTTCGGCGGCGCACTTGGCGAGGTAGGCCGCGGATGATGCCTTTTGTTTCTCCGCCACGGCGGCCGCGCGGCTGCGCGCCAGGGGGTCGATCTTCGCTCCCCATTCGCTCAATTCGAGCGCCGGTTTGCCGGCCGCGGCATCCGAGAGCGCACGCTTCACGATCTCAATTTCGGCCGGGGACAGGTTGAACATGGAGAGCGATTGCCCCATCATCAGGCCCAGCGCGTACACGGTCTTTTCGTCATCTGTGGTCAAGGGTGGCGGCGCCTTTGGCTTGGTTGCAACAGCGGCTCCCCGTCCGGCTCCGCGGCCGGCCCCGACCGGCACCGGCCGCGGCGGGCTTGGGAGCTGCGGTACTGGCTGGGGTAGTGGGTGCGCCCGCAGTTTTTGAGGCAGGCGCGGCGGCTGCCGGCGCCTTCTTGGCGGGGGCCGGGGCCGTAGCAGGGGGTGTCTGTGCCAAGGCTAGTGCCGGCAAGAGTAATAAGAATGCACGCATCAGAGTTATTGTACCGTTTCGCAAACTTCGGGCACTTACCGGGATGCCTTTGGGAAGCACGAGGTTCAAGAAAAGTTGCCGGTTTCCGGCCTGGACAGGCCAGGAGGCCCGTCCTACTTACGACAGCAACAGTTCCAGGTCTTCGCGCTTCAGATCGCGAATCAGGCTGTTGTCCTCGCCCAGGATCGCATCGGCCAGATCGCGCTTGGTCTTCTGCAGCTCGAGTACCTTCTCTTCCACCGTGTCGCGCGCAATCAGACGGTAAGCGAATACCGGGCGCGTCTGCCCGATGCGGTGCGCGCGATCCACCGCCTGGGCTTCCACGGCCGGGTTCCACCAGGGATCCAGCAGGAAAACGTATTCGGCCGCCGTCAGGTTCAGGCCCAGGCCGCCGGCCTTGAGACTGATCAGAAACAGCCCGCACTGCGGATCGTTCTGAAAGGCGTCCACGTGTGCCTCGCGATTGCGGGTGGCGCCGTCCAGGTATTCGTAAGTGACGCCCGCGGCATCCAGCCGGGAGCGGACGATGGCGAGCAGGCTGGTGAATTGCGAGAAGACCAGCGCCTTGTGGCCCTCCTCGCGCAGTTCCTCCAACTGATCCATCAGCACGTCCAGCTTGGCGCTGGGCTCGTCCGAGCGTTTGATATCGATCAGCCCGGGATGGCAGGCCGCCTGGCGCAGGCGCAGCAGCGCCTCCAGCACATGCATCTTGGATTTCGCCATGCCCTGCGACTGCACGCGCGCCAGCAGCGATTCGCGGTAGTGTTTGCGCAGCTCGTCGTAGTGCTTCGTCTGCGGGCCTTCGAGTTCGCAATAGATGGTCTGTTCGGTCTTCTCCGGCAGTTCGCGCGCCACCTGCTGTTTGGTGCGCCGCAGAATGAAGGGGCGCAGGGCCTGCGGCGAGGATGCGGCCGGGCATCCTCGCCGGGATTGCGCGCCAGACCGCCCGCCATATTGAGCACCTTGGCCTCGCCCAGCATCCCCGGATTCAGGAACTCGAACAGGCTCCACAATTCGCCCAGATGGTTCTCCACCGGCGTGCCGCTGAGCGCCAGGCGATGCGCGCCGCGCAGCAGGCGCACGGCTTTGGCCGAGGCCGTGGCCGCGTTCTTCACCGCCTGCGCTTCGTCCAGCACCACGTAGTCGAAATCCATTTCGGCCAGTTGCGCCGCATCGCGCAGCAGGGTGCCGTAGGTGGTCAGCACCAGATCGTGCTGCGCGATCAGCGCGGTGTCGCGCGCCAGGCCGGTGTGCTCCAGCACGCGCAATTGCGGCGTGAAGCGCTGCCGCCTCGGCGCGCCAGTTGAACATCAGCGATTTCGGCGCCACCACCAGCGAAGGCCCGTGTCCCTCCGTGCGCCGCGTACTTCGAGCACCGCCAGCACCTGCGCCGTTTTGCCGACGCCCATATCGTCGGCCAGGCAGCCGCCGAAGCCGAACTCGCGCAGGAACTCCATCCAGCCCAGGCCTTCGCACTGGTAATCGCGCAGTTGGCCGACGAAGCCCGCCGGCTGCGCCGACGTCTTCACGCCATTGAAGGTGCGCATGCGCTCGCGCACGCGCTCGAACATTTCATCGACGCGCACTTCCGGCTGCGCCGCCAGCAGCGCGTCCAGCAGTCCCGCCTGGTTGCGCTTGAAGCGCAGGTGGTCTTCTTCTTTCGGTGCCCAGACCCGGCCAGCGGCGCAAAGCGCTCCAGCCATTCCTCGGGCAACAGGCCGTAGGTGCCGTCGCCCAGGCGTGACCATGGTGTCGCCGCGCCGCACGGCGGCCAGCAACTGCGGCAGGCTGGCGGTCTGCCCGTCGTAATCCACTTCGCCGTGGAGTTCGAACCAGTCGATGCCGCTGCGCACGTCGACCCTGCGTGGTCCCGGGCCGCCGGAACGCCTTGCCTTCGGCCTCCACGTGCCAGCCGGCGTGGATCAATTCGCGCGACCACCTTGGGCATGGCTTTCAGCTCCCATGCGCCATGCTGTGGCCGGATCGCCGGTGGGACGCAGGCCCAGTTCGTGCAGCTTCTCGCGCGCCGCGTCCTCCGCTTCGGTGTCGCGGACCAGGTAGACGCGCTCTTCGGGCAGCCAGAGGCCGCGACCCGGCGGCGTCGGCCTCGGTCCAGCCGCGCCCGTAGTCCAGCAGCAGGAGCGCTTGGAAATACTCCTCGCCCCAGCCTTCGCGATGCTGCGTCACGCGCAGGCCGAGGCTGCGGCTGCACGCGGCGCTCCTCGAACTTGCAGCGTCTCATCCAGGTCCAGCGGAGGCACCACGTTGAGGTCCAGCAGCTTGGACATCACGTTATCGCGTTCGCGGTCTGGGAACGGAATCTGCTTCAGCGTGAGCAGCCGCGTGATCCAGGGGAACGCGCCGCCATCATCCAGACGCGCGATCGTCCCGCGCGCCACCAGAAAGCCGCCCTCCACGATCACCGCCGGCTCCGTCAACTCCATGCGCTCTTCGCCGCGCCGCAGCGAGCCGGTGATTTTCCACTGGTCGCGATCGTCCTGGCGTACGTCGAGCCAAAGTTTCCACGGGCTCGCCGGTCGTCCCATGCAAGCGGCTGCAGGTCGGGCGAGGGCGACTTGCGGGTAAAGAGCCGGCCGGTGCCGGCGACCATGGGCAGCAACCGCAGCGCCAGGGCATAGGGGACCGCCTTGCGCGCCGCCACACCGCCGGCGCCGCCATAAGTGTAGACGTAATATTCCTGCCCGCCCAGGATGGAGGCGATGGCTTCGGCGTCCACCGGGTCCGGCAGCCAGCCCACTTGCGACGGTGCGATCCGGAATTCTTTATTGACCGTCCAGTCGCCGTTCTTCTTGCGCGATCGCGAGAAGAGTTCGAGCACAATCGCGCCGGCCATCTTCGACGCGGCAGGGTCGATCACGTAGAGGATCTCGAATTCCCGGGGCCAGGAGGGGGCCTTCATCCGCTTGGCATCGAGGCTGTGCCGTATATCGGTAAGGTATTCCTGCCAGGGCGGAGTCGGACGGGGGGGCTCGGCTGTTGAAACTGCCAGCGTTCCAACTCGCGTTCGTCATCCGGGTCGGCATCGCGATAGAGTCGCAGCGCGCTGCTCGAGGCGGCTTCGCCCAGAACGCCGCGCCGGTCGGCTTCGAGGATGGTGGCCCACAGGTGCTTGCAGCGGCCGAAATCCGCGAAATACGGGCACGAGCAGTACACCATCAGGCGGCCTGCTTCGTGAGTCAGACGGACCGTGTACCGCTGGCCGCCTTGTACTTCGCCGTACAGGTGGGCCTGGTTGGCCTCTGTAATCCGCACGGCACGGGTCTGAAAGAGATTCATGCCATTGAATTGCAGGCGTCTCTCAAATTGAAATGCTAGTTTGCTGGCAAGGGGCATCGGAAGGGCAATCTTCCATTGTATCTTTTGTACGGTGGAAGGTCACGTGTTTGAGAATGTTTCCGATATGCAGTGGCGCGTTTTGGGCGGTTCAGTTTCCTGGCTTTAAGCCTTCGGTGGCGCCCAGGCCTTCGGTAAGCCAGCCGGGATACCAGCGGAAGACGTTGCCGGTGAGGCTGCCGATGAAGATCTCGCCGGTGGGAGCGGCGTGCAGCCAGTGTCCCGGACTTTCCATCGCGCCCAGGATCTTACCGGTGGCGAGATCGATGTGCATGATGCGGCCGGCCAGGGTGTCGTAGGTCAGGTTCTCGATGTTGTCGCGGTGGGTGATGATCCACATCTGGTCTTGCGGGGTAATGAAGAGATTCTGTGTGGCGCCGAGATGAGTCCACTGCCGCAGGAACTTGCCGTTGGGATCGAAGATCTGGATCCGGTTGTTCTCGCGATCGCTGACGTAGACCGTGCCTTTGGAATCGACAGCCACTGAGTGGGGAGTGTTGAATTCGCCCGGCCCCTTCCCCTTCTTGCCCCAGTCGAGCAGGTACTTGCCGTCGCGGGGTGAACTTGACGACGCGCGAGTTGCCGTAGCCGTCGGAGATGTAGACCGCGTCGCCCGTGGGCGTGAACGCGATATCCGTGGGACGGTTGAATGTCTTCGCGTCCGTGCCGGGCTTGCCTTTGATGCCGAGAGTGAACAGCAGTTTGTCCTGCGGCGAGAATTTCATGACCTGGTGGTCGCCGTTGTCGGTGACCCACAGGTTGCCCTGATGGTCGAAGCGCATGCCGTGCGGATTGCCGAACATTCCCTTGCCGAAGGCGCGCAGGTATTTTCCCTTGCCGTCGAAGACCACAATGGGGTCGGCCTTGGGTCCGCGATGGAAGACGTAGACTTCGCCCTTGGCATTCACCGCCACGGCAGAGACGCGGCCGAACTTCCAGCCATCGGGCATGGTGTCCGGCTCCTCGCCGAAGCGTATGTTGACGCGATACTTCATCAGGCCGCCTTCGTGCGGATACCAGCCCTGCTGGTTTTGCTGGGCGAAAGCGGCGACGGCGAGAGCACTCACGGCGATCAGTTGTTTCATGGCAGCCCCCGGCCAGCAACAATATCACAGAGAGGAAGAATGCAGGGGGTAGAGCCAGCGCGCGAGATCGCGGTTGTACCGGAAATCGCCGGGTGCGAGTTTCGCGGCGGCGTTGTGGATGATCAGGGGTACGTCCCGTTCGTACATGGAGCCGTGGCTGCGGTATTCCGGCGGGAGGGCTTCGGTTTCCGTATCGAGGTCGCCGAAAACGGTCTGCTTGTCGGCGAGCACGACGAGGTCGCCGATTCGCGACGGCAGCAGATGAAAGCGGCGGGCGGCTTCGCTGCGTGTGAGGACAGTGTCCACGCCCGGCACTGTGGAAACGGCCTTCGCCACGCGGTCGATCTCTCGCCGGTCGCGGCAATACAGCCAGGAGACGCCTCCGTGGCCGCGATGGTGTTTCGGATACTTGTCGCGCTCCACGGAAATCGCGATGCGAACGGGAGCGCCGCGCTGGGCACAGGCCCTGCCTAAATCCCAACATCGCGATTTGAAATTCATACCGTGGTCGGCTGAGAGGAGGAAGGCGGCATCGGGCGCCGCGGAGGCCGCCTCGCCGAAGAGTTGATCGAGGTGGGATAAATGTTCGCGGGACTCCGCGGCCGCCGGCGGCCACATGTGCATCGGGTAGTCCGTGGTATGCACGTAGAGGCAGGTGATATCGCGCCGATTTTTCAAAATGTCGATGGCCGCTTTGAGCAGCCAGTAGTTGATCTCGCGGCTATAGATATCGGGCGCCGGGCCGAGCCGCTGCACCCAATCCGGGGTGGGGGCTTCCGCCGAAAGAACGAGATCGGCGCCGGCCGGCAGGAGTTGAATGGTCTTCTTCTTCGAAGAGAGGAGGGCCGATTTCACTCCATGTTTTTGGGCGCGCTGGAAAAGAGTGGGCGCCAGAAGTAAATCGGCGCGTTCCATGTACTCTTCTTTTCCGGTCTTTTCATCCAGGTAGGAATTGCCGGTGATGCCATGCTGGTCTGCCCAGACGCCGCAGCAGATGGAGGCGTTATTGGTGTTGGTGACCGAGGGCATCGCCCCCTGAACGGGCCGGAAGATACCGGACTTCCGCCACCCGCCGAGCACCGGCATGACGGCCGGATCCAAATAGTCGAGCCCGAACCCATCGCACATGATGACCACTACGCGCTGCGGAGCGTTTCGCGCGAAGGCCGGCGCGCCGAGCGCCAGCGACGCCGAGGCAAGGAACCGCCGGCGGTTCGGCGAGTAGGGACGAGTTCCGATCATTTACCTATTTTTACCCCAAATGCCGTGCCGGAAAACACTTTTCTGTTGACAAGGGCGGAAACGGCGGACTAAAATTCTGCTAGCCAATGCACACGTGTGCAATAGGGGTTTGAGTATCCATGAAGATATCGCGCAGTTCCCTTTTTCTGGCAGCGTTGCTCGCCGCGCTGCCCAACGTTCTACTGGCGCAATTTGAAACCGCTTCGGTACTGGGTACCGTCAAGGACGGTTCCGGCGCCTTCATTGTCGGAAGCAAAGTCACACTGGAAAACGTCAAGACCGGCGTCCTCTCCTCGACGCAGTCCAACGATGCCGGCAACTTCGACTTCATCGCGGTACAGATTGGGACCTATCGCCTGAAGGCGGAATCGCCGGGCTTCAAGGTCGGCGTGAGTCCGGACTTCACCGTCGCGGTGAGTGCCCGTCAGACGAGTGGACCTGACGCTGGAAGTGGGCGACGTGACGCAGACGGTGGCAGTGAAGGATACGGTGGCGATGCTCGAAACGGATTCGAGCGACCGCGGCCAGGTGATCAACAACGCGACCGTGGTCAACCTGCCGTTGAACGGACGCAACTATTCGGATCTGGCGTTGCTGGCTCCCGGAGTCCGGAAGTCGTTCCTGGGCATGGATCCGAACAACAGCAACTTTCGGGAAGGCTCGTTCAACGTTAACGGGCAGCGCAGCGCCTTCAATAATTTTCAGGTGGACGGCGTGGATAATAATGCCTACAACACCAGCAATCAGGGCTATTCCAACCAGGCGATCCAACTGAGTCCGGATGCAGTTGCCGAGTTCAAAGTACAGACCGACAACTTCAGCGCCGAATACGGGCGCGCGGGCGGCGCCATCATCAACGTGTCGCTGAAGAGCGGCACCAATCAGTTTCACGGCGCCGCGTGGGAATTCCTGCGCAATACGGATTTGAATGCCGTCGGATATTTCAAGCCGGCGAATGGCAAGCCGGTATTCCAGCAGAACCAGTTCGGCGGCGTGTTCGGCGGACCGGTGATCAAGAACAAGACATTCTTCTTTGCGGATTTCGAAGCGCTGCGGCGCAAGACCGCGACCCTAGCCTACCTGACCGTGCCGACGCTGGACCAACGCAACGGAATCTTCGAGCATCCCGATCAAGAACCCCTACACCGGCGAGGTCTACTCCAACGGTGTGATTCCGAAGGCGCTGATTACGCCGTTTGCCGCGAAGGTCTTCAGCCAGTTGCCGGCGCCGACCACCGGCGGCGCATCGAACAACTATCAGGCGCTGCCCAGCGTGCCGAGCGTGGAGAATAAGGGCGATGCGCGCGTCGACCACTACTTCAACAGCAAGGCAACCGCATACTTCCGCTACAGCCACCGGGAATTCAACCAGACCGATAACCCGCAGATCCCGTTGCCGCTCGGTTCGGATTCGAGCAACGGCTTCGTCAACATCATCAACAAGCAGATCGCCGGCGGAGTGACCTATACCTTGAGCCCGACATCGCTGGTGGAATTCCGCATGGGCTACACCAAGTCTACGGGCGGCAAGTGGCCGATTCAGTTGGGCATGCCCAACATGCTGGACGCTTACGGTATTCCCGGCCTGCCGACCGACGCATCGGTGAGCGGCGGCCTGAATACGCAGGCGATCGGCGGATACCTGAATCTGGGACGGCGCAGCAGCACACCGCAGTTCCAGAATCCAACGGTATTCAACCCGAAGGTAAATTACACACACATGTTCGCCCAGCATTCGCTGAAACTGGGCTACGAGTATCAACACATCGACACCGCGGTTCTCGATTTCAGTCCGCAGTACGGACAGGACAGTTACAGCGGCCAGTTCAGCGCACCGACCGGGGCCGCGTCGAATAACATCTACAACGTTGCCGATTTCCTGTTCGGAGCGCGAAGCTCCTATCAGCTCACCAATGTCTTCACGGCGCAGTACCGCCAGCGCATGAATTTCTTCTATGTGCAGGACGACTGGAAGGTCTCCAAGAAGCTGACGCTGAACCTGGGCGTGCGCTACGAATATGCCACGCCGCAATGGGAAGACGGCAACCACATCGCGAACTTCGTCCCGGGATCGCCCGCCAAAATGATCACGGCCACTTCGGGCAGCATTGCCAACCGCGCGCTGGTGCATCCGGACCGCAATAACTGGGCGCCGCGCCTCGGCCTGGCCTACACACTTGACGCCGAAGACCGTGATCCGCAGCGGCTACGGCATCAGCTACATCCACTTCAACCGCGCGGGCGGCGAGAACCTGCTGGCTTACAACCCGCCGTCGGTGATCACCATCGGCATCAATAACCCGAATCCGCTGACTGCACCCACTTGTGGCGCCGACGTGGCCAACTCCAATTGCTTCCGCCCCACGGCGTTAGGCTATACGGCGAGTATTCTGGATCCCACCCGCATCGATTACAGCAACGTGCAATTGCGTTACACGCCGCTCAATACGCGCACGGGTTACGTGCAGAGCTGGCATTTCACCATCCAGCGGCAACTGGCCCATGATCTACTGTTCGAAGTCGGCTACGTGGGCAACCACGGTGTGAAACTGATGACGCTCGGCGACGTGAACCAGGCGCGTCCACAGGCTCCCAATGAGAATTCGACGCTCAATTCGCAGGCGGCCCTATCTGGGCTTTCGGCGATGTGGAGATCTCTTACGGCGCCGGTTATGACATTTACCACGCGCTGCAGACCAAGCTCGAGAAGAGATTCTCGGGCGGCTTCTACTTCCTGAACTCGTTCACGTGGTCGAAGCTCATCGATAATTCTTCCGGACACCTGGAAGCCAACAACGGCGATAACTCCCGCGTGAATTTCCTCGATCCGGGCTACAACAAGCGGCGTGGGCAGTTACAACCAGCCGTTCAATAACACCACCACCGTGGTCTACGCGCTGCCTTACGGCAAAGGCCGAAAGTTCGGCGCCAACGCCAATCCCATCCTGACCGCGCTGATCGGCGGCTGGCAGGCGACGTTCATCAATACGATGTCGAGCGGTCTGCCGGTGAACCTCACTTACAGTCCGGCATCGCGCTACCTGGTGAGCAACTATCCGACGTACCGGCCGACCCTGTTGGGAGATCCGATGGCGCCGAGCGGCTCGCGCAACATCGACAATTACTTCAACAAGGCCAACGTGATCATTCCGGTGGACCCGCTGAACCCCAACCCGTTCGGCAACGCCGGGCGCAACACGGTGCGGAGCTACGCGATCTATCAGACCGACCTTGGACTGCACAAGGATTTCCCGCTCTGGTCGGAAGTCCGCAAGCTGGAATTCCGCACGGAGTTTTTCAACCTGATGAACAAGACGAATTTCCAGGCGCCGAATTCCACCGCGGGCAACAGCGCGTTCGGTACGATCCGCAGCACCTTCCCGGCGCGAGTCATTCAGATGGCGATGAAGTTCGTCTTCTAGGTCCCCGCTCGTGACCGCACGCAACCATAGCCCGTCAGTTACCGCGAAGCCGGTCTCTATTAAGGACATCGCGAGAATGGCGGGCGTCACGCACTCCACCGTCTCCCGTGCGCTGCGGGATAGCCCGCTGGTCAATCGGGAGACGGTGCAGCGGATTCAGCGGATCGCCAGCGAAGCGGGCTACCGGCCGAGCGCCGCGGCCCGCAGCCTGGTGAATCGACGCAGCGATACGATCGGTGTCGTGGTGACCAACATCGCCGATCCCTTTGTTGCCGGCGTCGTGAGCGGCATTGAGGAGATGGCGGACCAGAACGGGCTCTCGGTGTTTCTGGCAAATTCCAATGCCGAACCGGAGCGCGAGGTTCGCGTGGCGCGCAAGTTCGAAGAGCGGCGGGTGGACGGCATCATCGTCACCGCTTCCCGCGTCGGCGCGCAGTATGTGCCGCTGTTTACGCACATGCAGGTGCCGATCGTTCTGCTCAACAACCAGCACCCCAGCCAGTCCGCGCATTCCGTGATGATCGCCAACATCCAGGCGAGCATGGATGCCGTGCGTCACCTGATCGCTCTGGGTCACCGGCGGATTGCGTACCTGGGGGACCGTTACGGGCATCAGTCCGATACGGAGCGGTTTTCCGGCTACCGGCAGGCGCTGCAAGAGGCCGGACTGCCGTACGAGCCCGTACTGGTGGCGCACGGAGACGGTAAGCCCGAGGGCGCGGAGATCGCGATTGCCAGGCTGCTTGCCTTGCACCGGCCACCTACCGCGATCTTCTTCTATAACGATATGTCGGCGCTGGGAGGGATGCGGCAGATTCGCGATTGCGGGCTGCGGATTCCGGCCGACATTTCCGTTGTGGGCTTTGACGATCTATACATCAGCCAGTATCTGGACCCACCGCTGACCACCGTACGACAGCCGATGCGGCAAATGGGCCGCATGGCGATGGAGTCGCTGCTGCAAATCTTTGCCGGCGCCGAATCGGGGCACGATATCAAAGTCCCCGGTGAGCTGATTGTGCGCCAGTCTACCGCACCACCACAGGAGAAACTAATGAGTGAATTGCTGGTACGTCCCGAAAAATTCAGGGATCGTGTTGAGGATTTCGGTTACGAGTATCTGTCGTTCGAAGCTCGCAAGCTGACTGCGGGCGGGCAATACGCCGCGGAAACCGGCGCCAAGGAACTGGCGATTGTCGTTCTGGGGGGCGTGTGCTCTGTGACCACGCCGCTGGAAAGCTGGCCGCGCATCGGCGGACGCACCAATGTGTTCGACGGCCTGCCTTACACTCTGTATCTTCCGGTGGCTACCGAGTTCTCGATTACTGCCGACACCGATTGCGATCTGGCATTTTGCTACTGCCGCGCCGAAGAGCGCCATCCGGCCCGCCTGGTGACGCCCGATGAGGTGCGCGTCGAGATTCGGGGCGGTGGAAATGCCACGCGCCAGATTCATCACATGCTGACGCCGGAGTTTCCCGCGCACCGTCTGCTGGTCGTGGAGGTATTTACTCCGGCCGGTAACTGGTCCAGCTATCCGCCGCACAAGCATGATGTCCACAATCCTCCGGGCGAGGTCGATCTCGAAGAGATCTACTATTACCGCCTGGATCGTCCGGAGGGCTACGCAATTCAGAAGGTGTATACCGCCGACCGCCGGATCGACCAGACCCTCTCGGTGCGCGACGGCGAACTCGTGCTGATTCCCGAAGGCTATCATCCGGTGGTGGCCGCGCACGGCTACAACGTATACTACCTGAACGCCCTGGCGGGCTCGGCGCGTTCCATGGCCGCGTCCGACGATCCGGATTACGCCTGGGTGCGCGATTCGTGGCGCGAGCAGGATCCCCGCTTGCCGATGGTGAAACGGTGAACCGGATGGAAGTAGTGATCCTGGGCCGGATCGGCTACGACCTGTATTCCGAGGAGCCGCACGTGCCGTTGCCGCAGGTGCGGCGCTTCTCGCGTTATCTGGGCGGCTCCAGCGCCAACATGGCGGTGGGCCTCTCCCGCCTCGGCGCTCACGTTGGGATGGTAAGCAGCCTAGGCGACGACAGCCTCAGCCACTTCCTGATCGACTTTCTACAGAAGGAAAACGTGGATACCAGCCACGTGCAGACAGCGCCCGGCTTTCTGCCGTCGCTGTGCCTGACCGAGGTGGCCCCGCCCGACCGCTTCCCGCAAGTGTTCTATCGCCGCGACCCTGTGGATACGATGCTCGACGTGACCGGCGACGATCTCGACTACGTGACATCCGGCAGCATGTTCGTCACCAACGGGACGACGCTCTGCGCATCGCCCTCGCGCGAGTCGGCCTACCGTGCCATGGAACGCGCGAAGGCCGCGGGTTGCCGCGTGGTCCTGGATGTGGACTACCGTTCCATGTCGTGGAGAAAGCCGGAGGAGGCTGGCCTCGCGGTCCGTCTGGCCCTGCCCTTCGTGGACGTTCTGATCGGCAACCAGTTGGAGTTGAAGTTAGTCGCTGGAATGGCCGACCTGGACCAGGCGACGGCGAAGTTACAGCTGGCCGGCGTGCCCATGCTGGTGTCTAAGTTGGGAGAGCTGGGGACGCGCGTGCTGACTGGCGGCGAGTCGGTCTACCTGCCGCCGTATTCCGTGGAGGTGTGCACTACCATCGGCGCCGGCGACGGCTTTGCCTCGGGATTTCTCTATGCCATGCTGAAAGGGCTTCCGGTGGCCGAGTGTCTCCACTACGGAAACGCCGCGGCGGCCATCGTGGTGAGCCGCCTGAGCTGCTCGGAAGCCATGCCGCTACTCTCGGAAGTAGAGGAGATGATGCGGCAGCAAAGAAAGGCATAAGTGTTTTCGAGCAAACAATTCCTTCCCGACGCGCTGCTGGCCCGCCTGACGGAGACGCGCGTCAACGATCCCGATTTCGCCTGGCGCGCCGCCAGGGTGCGTACCCGGCGCGAGCGCCTCGCGCCCGCGCGGTAAGTTGAATATTCTGGCGGCGGATCATCCGGCGCGCAATGTGACCAAGGTCGGCACGGACCCGCTGGCCATGGCCGACCGCCGCGATTATCTCGCCCGGATCCTGCGCGTGCTCTCCAGCCCTCGGGTGGACGGCATCATGGCGACCATGGACATTCTCGAGGACCTGCTGGCCATCGATGGATTCCTGCGCGATGCCGGCGCTCCGGCACTGCTGGATGGCCGGGTGTTGATCGCCAGCCTCAACCGCGGCGGACTTGCGGGCAGCAGTTGGGAACTGGACGATCCGGTAACCGGCACTACGCCGGCCGTCTGCCAGGAGTGGCGGCTGGACGGCGCCAAGCTCCTGCTGCGCGTGGATGAGCGCGAGCCGGCCTCGCTGCAGACGCTATTGGCCTGCGCCCGCGCGATCAACGAGTCCAACGCGCGCGCGCTGCCCATGTTCCTGGAGCCCCTGCCGGTCACGAAAACCGACAAGGGCTACGTGGTAGTGAAGACCGCCGAGGCATTGGCCCGGCTCGCGGGTGTGGCCAGTGCGCTCGGCGACAGCAGCCGCTACCTGTGGCTGAAACTGCCGCACTGCGAGAACTACGAGACCGTGGCTCGCGCTACCACGCTGCCCATTCTGCTGCTGGGTGGAGAATCGGCCGGAGATCCTTCGCCGTTCCTGCGTCAACTCGGCTCGGCGATGGCCGCGGGACCGAATGTCCGCGGCGCGCTGGTCGGAAGGAACGTTTTGTATCCCGGCGACGAAGATCCGCTTGCCATGGCGGAAGCGGCGGGCGGAATTGTGCACGAGGGCTGGAGCGTGGATACCGCCTTGGAATCGATGGCGGCAAACCGTGGGCGCGACTTGGATCGCCTGTCGCGCTGGGACACAGGTAGACTGACACAGGGAGATTGAGGAGAAGCTGCATGGAAACGCGTCGCATGACGATGGCTCAGGCACTGGTAAGTTTTCTCAAGTGCCAGTACGTGGAACGGGATGGCGAATCGCACAAGTTCTTTGCCGGCATGCTGGGGATTTTCGGCCATGGCAACGTGGCCGGCATCGGCCAGGCCCTGCAACAGAATCCCGATTTTCCGTATATTCCCGGTGCGCAACGAGCAGTCCGGCGTACACCTGGCGACCGCCTACGCCAAGGCGAGCAACCGCCTGCGCACCTTCGCCTGCACGTCATCGATCGGGCCCGGCGCCACCAACATGATCACCGGCGCCGCGCTGGCCACCATCAATCGCCTGCCGGTGCTGCTGCTGCCCGGCGATATCTTCGCCCGCCGCAATGTGGCGCCCGTGCTGCAGCAACTGGAGTCGCCCACCACCCAGGACATCGGCGTGAACGATTGCTTCAAGCCGGTGTCGCGCTACTGGGATCGCATCTACCGTCCCGAGCAACTGATCACCGCGCTGCCCGAGGTGATGCGCGTGCTCACCTCTCCGTCCGATTGCGGCGCCGTCACGCTGGCCCTGCCGCAGGACGTGCAGACCGAGGCTTACGATTACCCGGAGGAACTGTTCCGCAGACGCGTGTGGCTGATTCGCCGCGGACAGCCGGACCGGGTCAGCTTCGAGCGCGCAGTCGAGGCGATCCGCGCCAGCCGCAAGCCGCTGATCGTCGCCGGCGGCGGCGTGCTGATGAGCGAGGCTTCGCAGGCGCTGGCGAACTTCGCGTCGCAGACCGGCATCCCGGTGGCGGAAACGCAGGCCGGCAAGGGATCGCTGCCCTACGACCACCCGCAGTGCGTGGGCGCCATCGGCGCGACCGGCACACTGGCGGCGAATCGCCTGGCGCACGAGGCCGACCTGGTGATCGGCATCGGCACGCGCTATTCCGATTTCACTTCGGCCTCCATGACTGCGTTCCAGAATCCCGCGGTGCGCTTCGTCAACATCAACACGGCGGAATTCGACGCCTACAAAGTGTCGGCGATCCCGCTGGTGGCCGACGCGCGCGTCGCGCTCGAACAACTGGCGGCGGCGCTGCCCGATTATCGTGTGGACGCGGAGTATGCGGCCCAGACCGCCGGCCTGAAAGCAGCAGTGGGAAGCCGAAGTGGACCGGCTGTTCCACCTGAATAATCCCGGGCGGCCCGCGCAGAGCGAAGTGATCGGCGCGATGTGGGAGGCCTCCGGACCGCGCGACGTGCTGCTCTCGGCGGCGGGCAGCCATCCGGGCGATCTGCACAAGCTCTGGCGCACGCGCACTCCCAACGGCTATCACATGGAGTACGGCTACTCATGCATGGGCTACGAGATCCCCGGCGCCATGGGGGCCAAGCTGGCCGATCCGACGCCGCGAGGTTTATGTCTTCCTGGGCGACGGCACGTACCTGATGATGCCGACCGAGATCGTGACCGTCGGTGCAGGAAGGCATCAAGATCATCATCGTGCTGGTGGACAATCACGGCTTCGCCAGCATCGGCGGGCTGAGCCGGTCGCTGGGCAGGGCGGCTTCGGCACCAGCTATCGCTTCCGCTCCAAAGAATCGGGCCAGCTGGATGGCGATTGCCTGACGGTGGACTTATGTGGCCAACGCGCGCAGCCTGGGCGCGCACGCCATGAAAGCGGCCACCGTCGCAGAACTGAAAGAGGCCCTGGAAAAGGCCAAGACCCTCGACCGCACTACGGTCATCGTGGTGGAGACCGACCCGACGGTGGGCGTGCCGGGCTACGAATCCTGGTGGGACGTGGCGGTCGCCGAAGTTTCCGAAATAGAGACCGTGCGGGCAGCGCGGGCCCGGTACGAAACCGCGCGCAAGAACGAACGCCATCATCTCTGATGGCCGAAGGAGCAAACACTCTATGATCCAACGTCTACCCAACTTCATCGGCGGCGGCTGGCAGCCGTCAGGCGCGTCGCAGGCGCTGCACGTACTGAATCCGGCATCGGCCCAAGTGCTGGCGGAGGTGCCGCTCTCGCCCGCGGCGGAAGTGGACCAGGCCGTGGAGACGGCTACCCGTGCCTTCGCGGCATGGCGCCGCACTCCGGCGGGAGAGCGCATCCAGCCGCTGTTCAAGCTGAAGGCGCTGCTGGAGCAGAACATCGAGGACCTGGCGCGCACCATCACCAACGAGTGCGGCAAGACGCTACGCCGAAAGCATCGGCGAGATGCGCCGCGCCATCGAGAACGTGGAGACGGCCTGCGGCATCCCCATGCTGATGCAGGGCTGCAACAACGAGGACATCGCGGCCGGCATCGACGAGCACATGATCCGCCAGCCGCTGGGCGTGGTGGCGGCCATTACGCCGTTCAATTTCCCGGGCATGATTCCGTTCTGGTTTCTGCCCTACGCGGTGGCGGCGGGAAACTGCTTCATCCTGAAGCCTTCCGAGCGCGTGCCGATGACCTCGTGGAAGCTGTTTCACCTGATCGAGGCCGCCGGTTTTCCCGCAGGCGTGATCCAACTGGTGAACGGCGGCCGCGAAGCGGTGGACGCCATCCTCGACCATCCCGGATTCGCGCGGTCAGCTTTGTCGGATCTACGGCCACGGCGCGCTACATCTACAGCCGGGCCGCAGCCAACGGCAAGCGCGCGCAGTGCCAGGGCGGCGCCAAGAATCCGGTGGTCATGATGCCGGACGCCGACATGGAAATGACCACGCGGATCCTGGCCGACTCCGCTTTCGGCTGCGCCGGGCAGCGCTGCCTGGCGGCCTCGGTCGCGATCACCGTGGGCGACGCGCGCCCGAACTTGACGGAGCGTGATGGTGGAAGCCGCGCGAAAACGCAAGGTGGGCTACGGGCTGGCCAACGGCGTGGAGATGGGGCCGGTGATCTCGGCGCGAAAGCAAGACGCGCATCGAAGGCCTGATCGGCAAGGCGGAACAGGAAGGCGCGCGCGTACTGCGTGGATGGGCGCGGCGGCAAGGTGGCGGGCTATGAAGAGGGCTTCTTCGTCTTCCCGACCGTCCTCGACGAAGTTCCGCCGCAGGGAGACAACCGCGCAGACCGAGATCTTCGGACCGGTGCTGAGCCTGATGCACGCCGCCAACATCGACGAGGCGATCGACGCTGGTGAACCAGCGCAGCTATGGCAACATGGCGTGCATTTTCACCAGCGATGGCGCCAATGCACGCCGCTTCCGCTACGAGGTGAACGCCGGCAACGTGGGCATCAACGTCGGCGTCGCGGCGCCGATGTCGTCCTTCCCCTTCAGCGGTTGGGGCGAGAGCTTCTTCGGCGACCTGCACGCGCAGGCACACCACGGCGTGGAGTTCTACACGCAGACCAAAGTCGTGGTGGAACGCTGGCCCAAGGACTGGAGCCGGAAGTTCTGACGGGACAATCATGGCGAAACTGATGGTGGGTAACGCCCCTTGTTCCTGGGGCACGCTGGAATTCGACGAGGCGAAGGGAGAGCAGATCCGGTTCGACCGCATGTTGGACGAACTCGCCGGCGCGGGATACACCGGAACCGAATTGGGCGATTGGGGCTACATGCCCACGGACCCGGCGGCGTTGCGTGCGGAACTCGAGAAGCGCGGCCTGGTGATGCTGGGCGCATTCGTGCCGGTGGCGCTGAAGAATGCCGTCTGCTCACGCGGCGGCATCGCCAACGGCGGTGAAGACCGCGCGACTGCTGGCCGCGCGTGGCGCGAAAGCCCGCGCCGTATCTGGTGCTGGCGGACGACAATGGCTCGGTGCCGGAGCGAACCCGCCTGGCCGGCCGCGTGACTCCGGAAGCGGGACTCAGTCCGGCGGAGTGGAAGGTTTTCGCCGCCGGCGCGGACGAATTGGCGCACGCGGTATACGAAGAGACCGGCCTGCGGACGGTCTTCCACCATCACTGCGCGGGCTACGTGGAGACGCCGGATGAAATCGCCACGCTGCTGGAGCTCACCAACCCGCAGCGGCTCGGGCTGGTCTTCGATACCGGCCATTATTCTTACGGCGCCGGAGGCGGGGACTGCGACGTGGTGGCCGCGCTCGATCGCTTCGGCGAGCGCGTCTGGTACATCCACTGCAAGGACTGCGAGCCCGGAGATCGCGCGCCGGGCCCGGGCGGAGCAGTGGGATTACTTCACGGCACTGCGCCACGGAGTCTTCTGCGAACTGGGCAAGGGTTGCGTGGATTTCCCCGCCCTGCTGCGGCGGCTGGCGGCGCGGGACTACGAGGTTACGTCCTGGTGGAGCAGGACATTCTCCCCGGCATGGGCACGCCGAAAGAGAGCGCGCGGCGCAACCGCGAATACCTGCGCTCCATTGAAGCCAATTTCGATTAAGTCATTTCCAAAGAGGACCCATTGAGCTCAAAACAACTTAATGTCGGAATCATCGGCGCCGGGCGCATCGGCAAGGTGCATGCCGAGACTCTGGCGTTCCGTTTACCGGAAGTCCGGACACTGGCTATCGCGGACGTCAACCGCGAGGCTGCGCAGGCGTTGGCCGCGCGCTGCGGAATTCCCACGGTTGCCGAATCCAGCGAGCAGATCTTCGCGAATCCGGAAATCGACGCGGTGCTGATCTGCTCTTCCACCGATACCCACGCCGATTTCATCGTTCAGGCGGCGCAGGCGGGCAAGCACATCTTCTGCGAGAAGCCGATCGCCCAAAACCTGGGCGAGATCGATCGTGCTCTCGCCGCCGTGAAGCAGGCCGGCGTGAAACTGCAGATTGGCTTCAACCGGCGCTTCGATGCCAACTTCGTGCGCGTGCGCCAGGCAGTGGTGAGCGGCGAGATCGGCACTCCGCGCCTGATGCACATCATCAGCCGCGATCCCGCGCCGCCGCCCATTTCTTACGTCCGGGTGTCCGGCGGCATGTTCCTGGACATGACGATCCACGATTTCGATATGGCCCGTTTCCTGATCGGCGATGAAGTGGAAGAGATCTATACGGCAGGTGCGGTGATGGTTGACCCGGAGATCGGCGCGGCCGGCGACCTGGATACGGCGTTGATCGTGCTGCGCTTCAAAAACGGCGTGATCGGCACGATCGATAACAGCCGCCAGGCGGCCTACGGTTACGACCAGCGGGTGGAGATTCTGGGCAGCGCCGGAAAGATCGCGACCGACAACTGTTATCCCAACCAGGCCGTCGTAAGCACCGGGAAGGAGGTTCGTCGGGACCTGCCGCTGAACTTCTTCATGGATCGCTACACGGAGAGCTTTGCCACCGAACTGCGCGCGTTTGTCGAGGCCGTACGCGAGAACCGGCCCACCGCGGTGACCGGGATCGACGGACGCATCCCCGTAGTGATGGGGCTGGCGGCGCGCAAGTCGCACGATGAGCACCGTCCGGTCCGCCTGGAAGAGATCACTGCCTGAACGCTGATGGCGGATGCCACTGGTGAGGCTCCGCATCTGCATCCAACGCTCCCTGACGGTCGCGGCTCCGATTGCGATTCCTCTTATGCCCGGGCGGACATCACTTTTTGCAGCATGCCCAGAAGGTCCGCCATCGGGTAAGGCTTTCGGATGAAGTCTGAGATGTGTTGCTCGCCCACGCTCGACATCGCCATTTCCCGGCTGTAGGCTGTGGTCAGAATCACTTTGATGTCCGGCCGGATCTTGCGTAATTCGGCCAGGACTTCGATTCCCGACATACCGGGAAGAGTCATATCGAGCAGCACCACGTCGATACCCGGAGTGGTCCGGAAGAGATGGATCGCCGAGTGACCGTCGCCCGCTTCGATCACCGAGAATCC
Source organism: uncultured Solibacteraceae bacterium (assembly GCA_963792055.1). Lineage (GTDB taxonomy): Bacteria > Acidobacteriota > Terriglobia > Bryobacterales > Bryobacteraceae > Solibacter. Next base: position 231,314 of record CAWBUV010000008.1, read on the forward strand.
CTTCCTTCGCAGGGATTTGGAAACCGCGATACGGAGGCTCTGCTCGTCCTCGATTACCAACGCCGCCCCGCTGAGGCCATTCCGTGCGCCCGGTGGAGCGGCCGCGATTCCGTTGCTCTCCGGTTGCGAAACCTCCGAAGTGCACGGCAGCAAAATCTCGAACCTGCTGCCCCGGCCCGGAGTGCTTTCCACGCGCAGCGTGCCCCCATGACTGCGGATGATGCCCGGAACAGCCGCCAGGCCCAGACCGCGTCCGGAGAACTTCGTCGTGTAGAACGGGTCGAAGATCCTGCTCTTGACCTGGTCGCTCATGCCGCACCCGGTATCAATTACCTCCAGTTTGACGTAGCTGCCCTCCGGTAGATTCTGCGCACCGTTCGGCGCCGCCTCGCTGTCGATCTGCATACGGGATGTCCGGACAGTGACGGTTCCCTCCCCTTCGCCCAGAGATTCCGAGGCGTTGGTGATCAGGTTCATGATTACCTGTTGGAACTGCGTCGCATTCCCCTGCACCATCAGGGACTCCGTGGTGAGTTCCGTCTCCACGAGTGCGCGTTTGGAGATGGACGCCTTCAGAAGGTTGACCATCTCGCCGGTCAACTGCGAAGCGTTGAACGGTGCGTGCGGCGCCTGGCCCTTTCCCGCAAATGCCAGCAACTGACGGACAATCTCTGAGGCGCGTATCGCCACAGCCTCGATTCGCTGCGCCGTTTCCCGGACTGCAATGCCTGCATCGGCTTCGGTCAAAATCGACTCGGAGTCCAGCAGGATGCTGCCCAACAGATTATTGAAGTCGTGCGCGATACCGGCCGCCAGCACGCCCAGGCTTTCCAGCTTCTGGGTAACAATGATTTCTTCCTGATTCCGCTTCAGGTCCGTAATATCGACCATGGTGCCAACGTGGCCTGCGTAGGCGCCGTTCTCCCAACGCGCGGTACCCGTCCCCAGCATCCACCGGTACGTCTGGTCGTCACGGCGCAAACGCAGCTCGAGTTGAAAGTCGCGGCCCGCCTGCAACGCCGTCGCGTGCTCTCGAACCACAGCCTCCCGGTCGTCCGGGTGAATCAGCTCCATCCAGGTGTGGCCAAGCAGGTCGTCGATCTTCCGGCCGGTGAAGGTGACCGCCTGCCGGTTGAAGAACGTGTGCGACCCGTCGGCGCCGGTAATCCACACGATCACGGGCGCCGTATCGGCGATCTCCCGAAAGCGCTCCTCGCTCTCTCGTAATCGTAGCTCGTGAATATCCGCCGACGTTCCGCACCACTGCAGTACATGCCCGCCGCGATCCAAGGCCGGGACACCACAGCTAAGGTGCCAGCGATAGACGCCGTCGTGGCGGCGCAAGCGGTGCTCCATACGGTACGGCCTGGCCGATTGCACCGCGCTCTCCCAACGTTCCCGTGTGAGTTGGAGATCGTCGGGATGGACTACTGCGTAAGTCCATGCGTGCTCGCCGGCGTAGTCGCGAAACACGCGATTCACATAGTCCAGAGTGCCATCGGGCCGCGCGGTCCAAACCAGGCTGGGCAGCGTATCGGCAATCAAGCGGAAGCGCTCTTCACTTTGCCGAAGCAACTCGCTCGCCAGCTTGCGCTCGGTGACATCCTGCACGCTGCCTTGCACACCAACCTGGCGGCCGGTATCGTCCAGGATCGGCCCGCAGTTTGCGACCATCCATTTCATACGGCCATCGCCCGCAAGCAATCGGAATTCCTCGTTCCGAAAGGCGCGTCCTTCAAAAAGGCCATTGAAACATGCCATCATCCGCGGCTGGTCATCCGTGTGCATCCAGGCGCAGAATCCGCGCGCATCCAACTCGGCGAGCGGATGGCCGGTCAGCTCTTCCACCGCCGGATTGGCGAAAACCAGTTTCCGGTCCATGCCATAGGCCAGGACGATCTCGCTCAGGTTGTTCGCCATCAGGCGCACTTTCTGCTCGGTCTCCCGCAGCATTTGTTCGGCGCGCCGGGCCCGTTTAGTTTCGCGTCTGTGGCGAAGCGTCTGCCACGTCGCCAGGAGCAGGAGAAACGCGAAGACCATTGTGGCCGCAATCAAATTGCGTTCCCGCTGCCGCGCTGCCTGCAGCAGATGGATGGTCTCCGTATTGCGCACCGAGAAATCGCCCCATCGCGAGGCCATCGAGGAGAGCCGTCCCTCCGTAGCAATGTTGCCGATTTCCGCGCGGATTTCATCGGCGATAGGGGCCGCCTCGAACGTGCTGGCGACGCTCAGGTTGGTGTGAATCGACGGCTCCCAAACCGAGCGCAGCGGGACTCCCGCACACGGGATTCCGTCCAGCAGTGCCGTCAGGGCGGCGTTTTCCTCGAGGAACGCCCCATCGACGCGACCCTGGCAGACTTCCACAATTGCGTCGGTCACGGTTGGCCTGGACACCAGGCGCGCCTGCGGAAGATGCTTCCTTGCGAGGTCGACCACAATGGCCTGATTGAGATGGCTCAGGGTGCGCTGCCTTAGATCCTCCGCCTGGTGGTACGGACTGTCCTGGCGAACCAGGTAAATGAATCCGTGCTCGAGATACGGCTCACTGATGTGGATGCGGAGCTTTCGCTCCTCGGTGATGGTCATCAGGGGCCACAGATCCACCTGCCGGTTCAGCAGCGAGACTATCCCCGCTCGCTGCAACCGGACCCATTTCAGCCGGATGTTGCGCCGCCGCGCCGCTTCCTTCACCACTTCTGTCGCCAGGCCCCCCGGGCTACCGTCGGCGAGCGCCACCTGGAATGGAGGGTCGTTCTCCCAGCCGATCCGATAGACTCTCGTATCCGGAGCCGCCCGCCGCGCCGCCAGATACAGACCGATTGTGAGAAGCATGATGCCGCATGCGGTCACGAGCATCCATGTGCCGGCGCGCCAGGACCTCATGCGCACCACCTCCGAATTGGCTTCCCTCGCATGGTCGACCTACGAATCCAGGGCCCCACCGTTCAGAAAAGACGCCGCGGGTGCCGCTGCATCACGTTTACCTTATCACCACAGTCCCGCCTTTGGTTGATGCCCGCCCTCCGGCGTCCCGGCAGGGCATGGCCTCAAACTGGAATCGCGCCCGCTCAGCGTAAAATAAGGAATGCCCGATAGCTCAGACGAGTTTTACCGCATACAGAAGCTGCCCCCCTACGTGTTCGCCGTGATCAACGAAATGCGCGCCAAGGCGCGCGCCGCACAGATCGACGTGATCGATCTCGGCATGGGGAATCCGGATGGCGCCACGCCGCGCCCGATCGTCAATAAGCTGATCGAAGCCTCACGCAACGCCCGCAATCATCGATACTCGCAGTCTCGCGGCATCCCCAAACTGCGCGAAGAGATTACCCGGCGATACCAGGCCAATTACGGCGTGACCCTCGACTCGGAAAAGGAAGCCATCGTCACCATCGGCGCCAAGGACGCGCTGGCGCATCTTCTGTTCGCCACCGTCGGACCGGGCGACGTCGTGGTTTCGCCCAACCCCGCCTATCCGATTCATCAATACGGCGTGCTCATGGCGGAAGGCCACGCCTGCATGCTTCCCATGCCCGATGCCGCCACATTTCTTGACGGGCTGGAAGAGCTCTATCGCAGGTCGACGGCCAAGCCGAAGATGCTGCTGATTTCCTTTCCCGCACAATCCCACCACGACCTGCGTGGATCTGGATTTCCTCCGCGAAATCGTACGCCTGGCGCAGCACCACGGCACGCTGATCGTCCACGATTTCGCCTACGCCGACCTCGGCTTTGACGGCTACAAGCCGCCCAGCATTCTACAGGTGGAGGGCGCCAAGGATGTGGCGGTGGAGATTTTCTCGCTGTCCAAGAGCTACAACATGGCCGGCTGGCGCGTGGGCTTCTGCCTGGGCAATCCGAAAATGATCGCCGCACTGGCGCGCATCAAGAGCTACCTCGATTACGGCGTTTTCCAGCCCGTCCAGATCGCGAGCATCATCGCCTTGCGCGAGTGCGAAGAGGACACCAAAAAGATCTGCGCGACGTACCAGAAGCGCCGCGACGTCCTGGTCACGGGACTGAACCGCGCCGGCTGGCCGGTGGAAAAGCCGCGCGGCTCCATGTTTCTGTGGGCTCCGATTCCGGAGAAATATCGTGCCCTCGGCTCGCTCGAGTTCTGCAAGCTGGTTCTCGAAAAGGCGCAGGTCGCCGTTTCTCCGGGAATCGGCTTCGGTCCCCTCGGGGAAGGCCACGTGCGCTTCGCTCTGGTGGAAAACGAACAGCGCATCCGGCAGGCGACGCGCGCTATCGGCCAATTCCTCAAGGCGTGATGCAAGTGCCAGTGACGCGGCAAACTTCCCGCGTCACTGGTTGCTCTTCACGGGCGCGCCGGCATTGCTCAGATCGCCCTCGGCAGACCAGTAGAGCGCGTTGAACAGCAGCGGGAACGTGGCGTGGGTCTGCGCGCGATGCTGCGGGCGAATGCCGAAGAGCACGACCTTGCCGGGATTCATTTCGATGGCAACCACAGCGGCGCGGCCGTACATCAGGTCCTCACCGCGGATCCAGCCGCTGGCGTTCACCTTGGTATTGGGATAGCGCGCCACCACGCTCACCTTCTGCGAAGTGAAGCCTTCCATCAACTGGAAGAAGGGCGAATTGATGTAGAAGCCCATCGTCTCCGGCGCAACCCCGCGCCCCACCGGGTGGGCGGTATCCACTTGCAGGTTGACGATGGCGCCCGGCGCGAAGTGCACGTCGCGCGTGGTGGTGCGTTTGAGATCCTTCACGCCCAGCGGGAGTTTGTCCACCAGCAGGTTGGAGGCCTCGCCGAGCGAGATCAGCGTGCCGCCATCGGCCACAAACTGCGCGCAGCGCGTCCCAGCCGGCTTCGCCGAGTCCGCCGCGATACTGTTCGACGATGGTCTTGTAGTCGAGCCCATCGAGTATGGCATTGCTGCGCTGGTCGGGCAGGATGATGGCGTCGAAGCGCTGGCGCAGTTTGCCGGGCTTGATGTCTTCGTTGTGCAGTTTGGTGTAGTCGAACTGGTAGCGATCCAGCACCCAGCGCGTCCAGCCCTCGTCCATCGAGGGGTCGTAGGACTGGTAGATGCCCGACGCGCGGCGCGTTGAGCGTGGTGGCCAGCAGATGTCCGCGCGGGAGCCTTGGCGTCGGGACGCACGTCGATGCCCTCCACGGCCTTGTTCCACACATCGGGTTTCGCGGTGGCGATGACGTAGGGCACGCTGCCGGCCTCGGGCTTGGTCAGGCTGACCTTGGCGCCGCCCTTCAGCAGACGGTTCACCACCATGGCGGAGATCGCGCCGTTGTAGGGAAAGCGCCAGGCGCCGCCGGCGCTGCTGGCGGAGAGAACGAATCTCGGCGTGGCGGCCACCTTGTCCATGGGGAAGGCGGCGAGCGGCGTTTTGGCGAACTCCGTCTTCACGCCGAATTGCATGCCGAGCGACCAGGCGGAGACGTCGTAGGGCGCTTCGGCGGGCGCGCCCGGCGAGCGGCGGACTTCGGGATAAGTCTGCTTTTCGAGCAGGTCCTTGGCATAGCGCGCGAACACCTGGTTGAACGGGATGACGAACGTTCCGGCCGGATAGGTCTTGTCCGTCCTGCTTGAAGCCCTGCTCGGCGCGGAAGACCTCGACGCCGCCGATCAGGAGTTTATCCACCAGCTCGATGGCTTCGTTGGCATCGTGCTGGTCGTCGGCGGGGATGAGGATGGCGAAGTTCTTGTCCTTGTCCTGGCCGAGTTCGCCCTTCTTGCCGGCCTCGATGGTGTTGCGGTTGATGCTGTAGATCTGCTGGAGCAGGTTCTCGCGGCCATCGGCGGCGGCTTCCAGCAGCGCGTTGGTGGCGATCAATTCGTAATCCACGATGTCGCGCAGGGTCCAGCGGCCGCCCAGCCAGGGGCGCGGATATTCGGTGCGCGGGGTGATGTCGCGCGGGAGCGGGCAGGGGATCGTCGGGACGCTCGAAGGCGCGGCGGCGCTCGGATTCGAAATCGGTGGCGCCGGCGGCGGGACCGGTGGCGGCGGCGCGTCCGCCGGTGGCAGGCGCCGGAGGCGACGCGGCGCCGCGGGGGTCGGCCTTCAGTTGCACGACGGGGGTGGCGATGCGCGCGCTGGCGACTTCGGTGAGCAGGCCCACCTGGTTGTGCCACCATCCGGCCCACGCCATCGCGCCCTGCCAGAAGTTGGTGTAGGTGGAGTTGAAGATGATGCCGGTCTTGCCTTCGGCTTCCAGCGCGGCGGCCTGCGACTGTCCGAAGACGCCGTTGAGCCGGTAGATCAGCGGGTCCACATTGGGGTTGATCGGGTCGGTGGCCGGCATGGTGAAGATGCGCGGGCCGCTGGTGCCCTGCTGGTGCTCGTCGAGCCAGATCGAGGGGAACCACTCGTGCCATAGAACCTGCGCCGCCATCTGGCTTTCCTTCTGGCTGAAGAGGTACATGTCGCGATTGTTATCGTGGCCCGTGTAGTTGTGATAGAGGAACGGCAGCGGGCTGGCTTCGCTGGGGGTGCCGAGCGTCTTGTTGTACCAGTCGGTCACCATGATCTGGCCATCGGGATTGAGCGAGGGCACCAGCAGGAGGATGACGTTGTCGAGGACCTTCTTGACAGCGGGCGAATCGCTCGTCGCGAGGTTGTGCACCAGTTCGAGCACCATCTGCGAAGCGCCGATCTCGGTGGAGTGGATATTGTTGGTGATGAAGACGACGGCTTTGCCGGAGCGGAAGATTTCGTCGCGCTCGGCGTCGGTGGGTGCGCCGCCCTGGAAGTAGAGCTTGCGTTCCAGATTCTTCAGCTGGTCGAGATTCCGGAGGTTTTCGGCGGAGCTGATTTCCAGCAGGATGAAGGGGTTGCCATTGGTCGTGGGACCGAGGTTGCGGAACTTGACGCGGTCCGTGCCGTTGGCGACGGCCTGCAGGTACTCGACGATCTTGTCCCAGCGGACCAGTTTCTTGTCGCTGCCGATGCGGAAGCCGAAATACTGCTCGGGCGTCTGCACGGTAGCGGTGGCGGCGAGGGCAAGAAGGCAGAAACTGGCAATCAGACGGCGGCTTCTCATGGACAGCATTCCTGGCTTTGAGTTTTTCAATCGGAGATGAACAATTGTCGGGAGATTGCGCCTGGATGTCAACCGGGGAAGCACGCGGAAGTTAATTGTCGGTCCAAACGCTTGCCGTGCCGCTATCCATGGCTAAGAATAGAGGGGGATGCGATACGCCCTGATTCTCGTGCTGGCCGCCGCGGTGACGGCGACCGCGCAAAGCGTCGTCAATCCGCTCCGATTGCGCGGCGTAGTGGCGCAACTGGAAACCGCGCAGCCCGGCGAGCAGGCGCTGCGGTGCGACGTGTCGCCGATCAAACCCTCGCTGAATTTCAGCTTCCGGTATCAGGCGGGATACACCGTCTCGGTGCCCATGAATCAGTATCTCGGAAGCGGGCACGGGTGGGCCATGCTGACGCGTATCACGCCCGAGGGCGGCGACCGCAAGCCGGTATATCTGCTGTCGCGGATTCCGCTGCCGCGCGTGCCCAAGACCAACGTCGAATCGACCGTGGGCGGCGGCTACCTGCTGGGACTGGGTGCGTACAACGTGCGCTGGATGATGCTCGACGATACGGGCCGCGTCTGCCGCAAGAACTGGCGGGTGGACGTTCGCCTGAGCCGCGCGGAACATAGCGTGAAGGTAGCCATGCCGCCGGATACCGTGTGGGAGATGTCGCTGCGCGGATCGCGCACACTGCCGCGGGATATCGACGATGCGGCGCCCCTGCGGCTCACGATTTTCCTGCACACGGCGCCGATGTTCCCGCGGCGGACGCGTATGCGGCCCGGCGACATGATGACGCTGATGAGCACGGTATCCTCGCTGCTGGAGCGCGTTCCGGCACGGTCGGTGCGCCTGGTTCTGTTCAACCTCGATCAACAGAAGGAGTTGTATCGCAAAGAGGATTTCCAGCTTCGCGAGATGGCGCAAGTGTCCCAGGCTATGACCGGCATCGAACTGGGGCTGGTGGATTTCCAGGTATTGCAGAACCGGCGGGGACCCGTGGACCTGCTGGCCGACCTGGTGAATCGCGAATTGCAGTCCCAGCCGCAGAGCGATGTGGTGCTGTTCCTGGGACCTTCGGCGCGCTTCTTCGACCGCGTTCCCCAGGATGTCTTGGAGAAACCGGAAGGCCGCGTGCCGCAGTTCTACTATTTTCAACTCATTCCCTTCGTTCGCCAGCAGCAGGCCATGCTCGTCAGACTCCATCAAAAGCACCACCTCGCGGCTGGGTGGGAAGACCATCCAGATTCACTCCCCCGGCGAGTTCGCCAAGGCAATCGAGCGGCTCGAGAAGACCGACCGCAGCGGATCGTAACGCGCGCTTCTCTGGGCATGGATTGACACCTCACCGGTCCGGTAGCAGTATAGTATCAGTTAAGCAGATCTGAAATGGATACTATCGGGCGCACGCATGAAAGAGAAACTCGCACCTTTGAGTGATGACCGCATCGCGTACCTGGAAGGTCTGGTGCGGCAGGGCAAGACGGCCGCCGCGCTCTTTACGCAATTTACCCAGCAGGACGTCGATCGCATCGTCAAGGCGATGGTCCTGGCCGGACTCGCACAAGCCCAATACCTCGCACGCCTGGCGATCGAGGAAACCAAACTCGGAGTTCTCGAGGACAAGGCCATCAAGAATATGGTGGCCACGGAATTCGTCTACGACTACATCCGCGACAAACCCAGCGTGGGCGTGATTCGCGAATTTCCCGAACGCGGCCTGATGGAGGTGGCCGAACCGATCGGCCTGATCTTCTCGATCACGCCCGTTACCAACCCCACGTCCACCGTGCTGTTCAAGTGCATCATGGCCATCAAGACCCGCAACGCGGTGATCTTCGGGCCCCATCCCAAGGCCTGGCAGTGTTGCCGGGAGGCCATACGGATCATGTACGAAGCTGCCGTCAAGCATGGTGCTCCGGAAGGCGTCTTTACCTGCGTGGAATCGCCCACGATCCCGGACAACGTGTACCTGATGCATCACAAAGAAGTCAAGCTGATCGACGCGACGGGTGGACCGGGCGCGGTCAAGGCCGCCTACAGTTCGGGCAAGCCGGCTCTGGGCGTGGGTGCGGGCAACACGCCGGTCTACCTGGAGAAGACGGCGCAACTGGATATGGCCGTGGTGGACATCATCACCTCCAAGACCTTCGACAACGGGACCATTTGCGCTTCCGAACAGACGGTGGTCATCGACGACGAAATTTATGACGCCGTCATCGGGAAGTTCGCGGAGCTCGGCGCGCACATCTGCGATGCGCGGGAGACGGAGCTGCTGGGGCGGACGGTAATCGATCCCGAAACCGGCGCCATGCGTCCCATGGCCGTCGGACAGAAGGCCACCGACATCGCCCGCGTGATCGGCCTGCGCGTCGAACCGGAACAAAGCTGTTGATCGCGCCCATACTGGGCGTGGGACCGCGAGCCACCCGCTATCGGTCGAAAAGCTCTTTCCCGGTGCTCTCGGTGTATCGCGCGAATTCCACCGACGAGGCGCTTCGCGTGTGCATCGACGTGAATCATGCGGGCGGACTCGGGCACACGGCGGTCATCTTCTCACGCAATGATGAGATCGTCCGGAAGTTCAGCGATGTCATGGACGCGGGGAGAATCATCGTCAATTCGCCGGGGTCAATTGGAGCGCTGGGCGGGGTCTACAACGATATGGTGCCCACCTTCTCTTTCGGGTGCGGAACCGGCGGTGGCAACAGCACCACCGATAACGTCAACCTGTACCACTACCTGAATCTCAAACGCGTGGCTCGGAGGACACAGGCCCATATGTGGTTCCGCGTTCCCAATCAGATCTATTTCAACATGAACGCCGTGGAGAATCTGCGCCAGTTCCCGTCGCGCTCCACCCTCATCGTCACCAATCCGATGCTGGAGCAGATGGGACTATGTGGACGTGGTGCGGCGTGCAATTCCGGCCGGGACGTCCGTCCGCGTCCTCGCCATCCCCGACGCCGAGCCGGAGGTCAAGGTCGTGATGCATGGCGTGGAGGCGCTCAACCTGCACCAGAGCCGACCAGATCATCGCCCTGGGTGGCGGGTCCGTGATCGACGCGGCGAAGATCATGAAGCTCAAGTACGAATCGCCGGATGCCGACCTGGAGGAATTGGCCGCGCCGTTCCTGGACATCCGCAAGCGCGTGGTGCGGTACCCGGCACGCAAGGCCGACGCAGTGCGGTTGATCGCCATCTCCACCACCAGCGGTACCGGCAGCGAGGTCACTCCCTTCGCCGTACTGATCGATAAGGAGCGCGGACGCAAGGTGACGCTGGCCGACTATTCGCTCAGTCCCGACGTGGCGATCGTCGATCCGCAGTTCGTCATGTCGATGCCGAAAGGTCTGACCGCCGACACGGGCATCGACTGCCTGACCCACGCGACTTGAGGCCGGCGTTTCGATACACGCCTCGCCCTATACGGATTCCAACGCGATGCAGGCGATCCGATTGGTCTTCCAGTACCTGCCCGTCGCGTACGAGCAGCCCCGCAACGAAGAGGCGCGCAGCATGATGCACAATGCCGCCTGCATCGCGGCGCTTGCGTTTTCGAACGCATCGGTGGGAGTGAATCACGCGCTGGCGCACGCCTTCGGCGCGCGATTCGACATCGGCACACGGCCGTGCGAATGCTCTCATGCTGCCGCACGTCATCGCGTACAACGCGTCGGTGCCCACGAAATTCATGCCTTCGCCGAACCAGCGCGCCTATGTCGCGCATAAAAAGTACGCCATGATGGCGGACCTGCTCGGACTGGGCGGCGATACGGTCGCGGAGAAGGTGAGCAACCTGGTCGTCGGCCACGGAGCAGCTGCTGGACCGGCTGGCGTATACCGCGCTCGATCGCCGAACTGGGAATCTCGGAAGAGGAATTCGAGCGGGCCATGCCCGATCTGGCGAAGATTGCCTTCGACGATCCGTCGTGGCGCTCGAATCCCCGCATGCCGCTGGTGAACGAACTGGTGGAACTGTTCTGGAAGGCCTACCGGGGCCGTGGCGCAGCGAGAACTGCGGGCGCTTCCGCACAAACGGCAGGGAAGGAATGGTCGCACGTATGACAACCAATGCGATGTGGATTCCAGTGGATTCGGAGCACACGCAAGCGTTCCGGGACGCGGCCATCGAAAGGCTGACCCGCGCGGAAGACGACGTGGTGCTCGACTTCTCCTGCGTGACGCGGCTCGATACAAAGGGAGTCCGGGCGCTTGAGGAGCTGGCCGGACTGGCGGAGGATCAGTCGGTCAAACTGGTGCTGCGCGCCGTCAACATGGACGTTTACCGCGTGCTCAAGCTGCTGAAACTGGCAGAGCGCTTCACCGTGCTGACGTAAGCCCGCGTACGGTACCGCGCCGGCGTCGAACCTATTTAACCCCATAAAGCAGCACATCCCCGCCCGAGGTGGAATCGTCATGACCATAAGGCCAGAAACCGTTCGTTCCGCGAATGGATGACTGCCTTACTGAAAAGGGGTCTTAAACAACAAAATGACGAAAAGCATCACAGTTATTGCAGCGGGCCTGCTATCCGTATTCGTGGCTGGCGCAACGGATGTACCAAGGTACGAAGTCTTCCTAGGCTATACCTACGTCCGGGCGAACCAATTCAACCAAAACACCGGACTGGGACAGGAAATCGGTGGCTTCGACATGAACGGCGGCAGCGCCCAGTTCATTTACAACTTCAACAAGCGTTGGAGCGGCGTTGCCGATATCGGCTCCGTGACCAAAGCAAACGTCGGTGTGATCAATGCCAGTAACACGACCACATTCTACATGTTCGGGCCGCGTTATTCCTTCCGCAGCGAGTCACGCTTCACTCCGTATGCACAGATTGTGTTTGGCGGAGCGACGCGGAGTCTCAGCAGGCAGTTGGACGTGCTGACTGGCGCCAACATCCCGGTGTTTCCCGTGGTCAATCCGCAAGACCTGTTTCCGGGAGCCAACACGGAGATCACGGCTCAAGTGAGCGCCACCCAATCGGCCTTTGCCATGGCAGTGGGCGGCGGCCTTGACTGGAAGATCGCCAAGCGCGTTACCTTCCGGCCGATCGCCGTGGATTACGTGCTCACCCGCTTCCCCAGCTACTTCACGGGAAACAGCTCAAACCAGAACAGCATACGCGCTTCCATCGGCGTCGTCTTTACATTCGGCGAAAAGTAAAAGGTCTCGATATCAAACCTGGCCGGACACCGTCCGGCGCCGCTATTCCGAATTCTCCTGTTGCTCCTATCTCGGGTACCCGTTGGGGGTACCCGTTTTTTCGTTTCTCCGAGGGAGTCGATCATCGCTTCCAGTAATTGTTCGCCATTCTGAACAGAAATGGAGTACGCTCTGAAACAGTTTCGTCAATATATAACGCAAGCGCTCCTTGCGGGCGTACTTTTTGTCCTCCCTGTCTACCTTGCAATTCTGCTGCTCGTAAAAGCAGCGAAGTCGCTCGGCGGCGTAGTCAAGCCGTTGACCCGGATACTGCCGGAATGGTTCCCGGCTGAAAACCTGCTTTCGTTTCTGCTCGTGGTGGTTGTTTGCCTTCTGGTTGGGATGGCGCTTCGCACTTCATTAGGCCAAGCCGCCCGGTTAAGAATCGAGAACTCGCTGCTGCGAAAAATCCCCGGCTACGAGGTGGTGCGGAGTATGACCCGCCAAATGGCCGGAGACAGCAGGGAGAATGCCTGGAAGCCGGCCCTGGCCGAGATCGAGGACGCTCTCGTCCCCGCATTCATCGTGGAGGAGCTAGACGACGGGCGCTTCACGGTGTTCGTTCCCTCAGTTCCCACCCCGTTTGCCGGTGCGATCTATATCCTCACCGCGGCACGAGTGCATCCCGTAGATGTTCCGTTCACGCAAGCGATCAAGGTAATTACGCGCTGGGGATCGGGATCTCGGGACCTGGTCGCCGCGATGCAAGAAAGTCGGATACCGTCATTGCCCCTGAAGTGACACCCAACCTACCCACGTCCTTTTTGGGATCGCCACATCCCGCAGGATGTCGCAAAGTTTTGGACCTAACGGAATTTGAATACATCAGGTTCACGGAGGCGTTCCCTTTGGCCGCGTCAGGAAGAAATGATTGGACCAGGCCGCAAGCGCTGGCGATCCCGAAAGAGGGATATTTCAAGTTCGAGCAGGGCAAGTACGGACCGGTGTTTCCAAGAACCCCCGCCTGTCATGGCTTTACGATCATTGCCAAAATCAAGCCGGGCCGGGAGCAGGTGATCCGCGAATACGGAAAGACAATCGAAAAGGCCCTGGAAGCCGACCCTTCAGTCCTCGCCCCGCTCAAACTTCACTACCTGCGCTGGGTTCTATTCGACATCGGCAAAGATACGTACTTCATGTATCAGGGCATCTTCGACACCGAGTTCGACAAGTATACCGACGACGCCGTCGCGCTGTTCACCAAGAGCGGCATCTCCACCACCTTCGAGAACCTGGAAGGCTTTCCGGAGGACTGGAAGACCAATGTGCCGGCGTTCATCAAGTTCGTTCGTGAGCATCAGTGTCCCAGTTTCCTGGAATACGGAGAGTACCCGTACGTCGACGGCCGACGAGATCAAGAAAGCCTTCAGGCTCAAACAGGCCTTTTCTGAAATGCTCGACCAGATGCAGTGAGCGACGCGCCGATGACCGGATGCATACGATTTGATAGCCATCGGATCCGGCCCCGCCGGCGAAAGCGCAGCAGAACTGGCATCCTTCTTCGGCCACCGCTCGGCGGTGATCGAGAAGGCGCGGCCCGGCGGAACCGTAACCACGACCGGCGGAGCGCCGACGAAGACACTGCGCGAGGCAGCGCTCTATTTTTCGGGGCTTGTCGAAGGCGACGTCTACGGTATGCGGACTGCGGCGCCCCGGAAGTCGCAATCGACATGATCCGCAAGCGGACCGTGGAGGTCTGCGGCTGCTGCAAAAGGCAACCGCGGAGAACATTGCAAGGAATAACGTCGACTACATCCAAGGCGCAGGCGTCCCTGTTGGGCGACGGCGCAGTCATGGTCGCCGGCGACGACGGGCGTGAGCGCAAGCTCCGCGCGAAAGTGATCCTGATCGCGACAGGGTCACGGCCCCGCCGGCCGCCGAATATCTCGTTCGATATCCCGGGAGTTTGCGACACGGATACGATCCTCATCGCGGCCGGCCTCCTCGAGACATTCTCATAGTCGGCGGCGGACCAGTCGGCGTGGAGTTCGCGACGATCGTCATGCCCTCGGCGCAAAAGTCACCATCGCCGACCGCGGAAGTCGCCTGATCCGGCAATGGATGGGGAGCTATCCGCGCTGAATGGAAGAACTGTTCGGTAGCTGGGGCGTCGAGTCATTTCGGATCGACCGCGGAGAGCATTGAGGCACGGGACGATGGCTTGCAAGTGAAGATGTCACGGCGAAACACTCGTTCACCCGGACACCGTTCTCTTCGCGGCGGGACGGATCGCGAATACGGACGGATCTCGGCCTGGACGCCGCCGGAATCCGCTGCGACTCGCGCGGACGGATTCAGGTCGACGGCAACTTTCGCACCACCGCGGACGGCATCTACGCTGCAGGCGACGTTCTGGGACCGACTCTCGCCTCGATCGCCATGGAGCATGGCCGCGTCGCGGTCTGCCACGCTTTCGGCATTCCGTTCGAAGGAACCGTCGATCCGGCGCCTGTCTCAGCGGTCTATGGCATGCCGGAAGTTTCGGGTGCGGGTCTGACCGAAGAGCAATGCCGCGAACAAGGCCTGGACTACGAAGTCGGCCGGGCGGATCTCGGCCGCACCCCGCGCGGCGCCATCGCCGGGCGGGGCGGCCGGTTGAAGCTGATCTTTCGGAGAAAAGAACGAAAGCTGCTCGGCGTTCATTGCATCGGCGACATCGCCTCGGAGATTGTCGGCATCGGCCAGATGGTCATCCGATGCGGCGGCACGCTGAACACGATTGCCAACATGTCGATGAATACGCCGACCTATGCGTACGCTTACAAGTACGCGGCGTTTGACGGCCTGCGCCGCATCGCGGCAGCCGGAAAGGAGTCGCACGATGAGTCAGCCAGACGACTCAGCCCGATCCTATAACCATCTCCACACGGCCCGAAAATACACCGCGGGCAAACGGCGCTTCAGCGTCTATTGGACCTGGAGCTACCCCTGGGAGGCCAACCGGGATACCACCGAGATGGACAATCGCTTCTCCACGATGACCGAGGTTCGCCGCGTCGCGTGGCCAGCTTACGAAAAGGCGGAGTATTCGCAGAGGATGTTTCTGCAGGGCATCGCGGGAACGCTGGAGCTGTTCCATCTCTCCATCGTAAGATTCCAGGAGGTGGTGGGGTCCGTCACCGGACCTCCCGTCGCAGTCTTTCAGCGCATCGATCAGGCCGGCCAGAGATTGCCGCTCGACGAGCGCATGCTCGCCGACACCGACACCCTGATGGTCTTCGGCCTGGATCACCTGCTTACCGAGCAGGAGGCCTCGCCCGAAGAGATCGAGGCGGTCCGGCAGTTTCTACGCCGCGAAGGAACTTGTCTCATTCTGGGACCTCACCACGACGTGGGCAGTCTCCGCCGATCTGAAGGAGCGCGCCATGGAGTACGCGCATCACGGCGATCCTCTGGTGCCGCGGCAACAACGATTCGGCAGGTATACGCGATCGCTGATCCAGGGGCTCGGTGTGCCGGTCGAAAATCGCTAGGGACTCCGCCCGGCAACGGTGCCGGGAACCAACCGGCTGGTTCCGCTCACGACGGACAAGGATCTGGACACGCGAGGATGGCTCACTGGCGTTCAGACGTTCAACTTCCATATGCATCTTCCGCACTATGCGGTCACCACGGACGATCCGAAGGCGATCCACGTGCTGGCGCGGCAGCCGGTGGATGTCTCCAGGCCCCATCCCTTCATCGAGGCCGGAAACAGGGAGTTCAATATGTTTCTGTGGATGCCGCCCGCGGGAGACCGGGCCGGAGACATTCTGCTGGCGGACTCCACCATCTTCACCACCCTGTTCGGTGGGGACGAGAGCCTCGAGAACTTCTGGAACAATATCGCCACCCGGTGACCGGCGGAACGATCAGGCGCGGTGTCTCTCTGCCGGCTCTTGCGGCTGCTTGCATGTGGATCACAATGCCGTCGCACGCTCAGAACAGGGGCGTCTATCCCCTCGGCATGAGCGCCATGAATTCCGGCGTGATGCCGGAATCCAGGTTCACGTATTCGAACCAGTTCCTGCTTTACACGCGCGATCAGGCCAAGGACAATGCAGGCCAAACTCTTCCCGTCACGGGAAATCAACACCGTGATTCTGGACATGAACACAATTACGTGGGTGAGCCGGCAGAAAATTCTGGGAGCCTGATACTCCGCATCCGCCACCCTGCCCTTCTCGAAGAACGATCTGACTTCGGACATTCAGGGCAACCTCAGCGGAGGCAGTGGATTTGCGGACTCGTATTATCTGCCCGTCATCTTGGGCTGGAACTGGTCGCGGGCCGCGGTTCGTGCGATGTATGGCTTCCTGGCTCCTACCGGCCGGTTCAGCGCGGGCGCCAACAACAACGTCGGTTCCGGATATTGGACGCATGCCCTGTCTGCCGGGCAGACTTTTTATCTGACCGGAAATAAACTGCTTTCCTTTCCGCATTTCAGATCTACGAATTCCACACCCGACAGCAGGGCACGGGCGTTCATCCGGGCCAGACGTTCGACCTGGATTATTCGCTCCTGTATTCGGTGGCGCGCACCCGGCGCTTCCAACTGCAAGCGGGCCTCGCCGGTTATGAGCAGCGGCAGACAACCGCGAAAACCGGTCCCGGCATCAGCCCGGAGGTATCTGCGGAGCGCTATGCCGTCAACGGCCTCGGCCTGGCACTGTTCGGCGTTCTGCCGAAGCGGACGAGCGTCGGACTCCGGTATTTCAAGGAATTCGCGGACCGTGTCGACGTTTCAGGGGTATTCGCTTCAGGTCGTCGCGTCGATCGGTTTCTGACTGGAGACATCGTGACAAGGAGAAGAGAGGGATCGGACCGATGCTCGAACTGGATGACATTCAAAGCGGGGTGTTGCGGCCCGCGGCCCGCTCCCTATGCCGCGGCGTACGTGCTGTTTCGGATCGACGATCGCAACGCGGGACGGGAATTGATCCGCCGCATACGTCCATGTGGTGGCTTCGGCTGCGCACCCGGCGAGCCCAGCGGCGACACGTGGGTGAGCGTCGCACTGAGCTATCAAGGCCTGAAAGCGTTGGGCGTGCCGCAAACGTCGCTCGAGAGCTTCTCTCCGGAGTTTCAGCAGGGCATGGCGGCCCGCGCCGGAGTGCTGGGCGACACCGGCGAAAGCAGTCCCGAACATTGGGAGAAGCCGCTCGGATCGGCCGACGTCCACGTCGTACTTACCGCAGTCGCCCCGGATTCGGAGCGGCTGGAAGCGGCGCTCGACACGAGCCCGCCAAAAGTACCAGAAGAACTCAGGGCATCACCGCGATCTGGCGCCAGGATTGTCATGTGCTGCCGAATGAAAGAGAGGCATTCGGATTCAAGGACGGGATCAGCCATCCTGCGATTGAAGGGTCTGGCATTCCGGGGACAAATCCTCATGAGCAGCCGCTGAAGCCCGGCGAATTCGTGCTTGGTTATCCCGACGAGATGGGAGGCATCCCGCAGATACCGTAGCCCGACGTGTTGGGGCGCAATGGAAGTTACGTGGTCTTTCGCAAGTTGCACCAGCGAGTCGCCGCGTTCCGCCAATATCTGAAGGCGAACGCCTCCGGACTCGAAGGCGAGGAACTGGTGGCCGCGAAGATGATGGGACGCTGGCGCAGCGGCGCACCTCTCGCCCTGTGTCCGCTGCACGACGATCCGGAACTGGGCGCAGACCGGGCGCGAAACAACGCCTTCCTCTTCAAGGAGGACGACGCGATCGGCTATCACACACCCTGCGGCTCGCACATTCGCCGGATGAACCCGCGCGATGCGGACATTGCGGGTGTGGTTCGCATCCACCGGATGATCCGGCGAGGTACCTCGTATGGGCCGCCGCTTCCGGATGGCGTTCTTGACGACGATGGCGCGGAGCGCGGATTGATGTTTGCGTTTGTCGGAGCCAATCTCGGCCGCCAGTTCGAATTCGTCCAGTCAGAGTGGATGAACGACGCCAGCTTTTTCGGGGGCGGCGCGACGAAGGATCCCGTCGCGGGCGCCAACAGCGGCGCGGATGCCTATAGTTTTCCGAAGCGTCCCCTCGCCGTGCGCCTGAAAGGATTGTCCCGGTTTGTTGTCACAAGGGGAGGCGAATATTGTTTTCTGCCCGGCCTTCGCGCGTTGCAGTGGCTCGGCGAGCTTTGAATGATTCCTCGAGGCGATTTTCTAAATCCGCAGTGCAGTATCCACCATCGTGATTTGCGACAGGAGGGGTTAAATGATAGCCGCAACACCTTGGCGTCTTGCGTTGGTATACATACTTGGTGTTGGGGTGGGATTTGCTCAAACCCCCACCGTCCAGGACCTGCAGACCCAGCTTCGGCAGTTCGAGGAATCCACACAAAAAACGATACAAGATCTGAAAGCTCAGATAGCCGCCATGCAACAGGCACAAAAGTCCACCGCCGCTGCGGCAGCCGCGGCGGCGGCTGCCCAGATCGCAGGAAGTGCCTGTCGTGCATACGCCGGCCGAATACTATGGCACCGAGACC
Organism: uncultured Solibacteraceae bacterium; assembly: GCA_963792055.1. Taxonomy (GTDB): domain Bacteria; phylum Acidobacteriota; class Terriglobia; order Bryobacterales; family Bryobacteraceae; genus Solibacter. Next base: position 249,999 of record CAWBUV010000008.1, read on the forward strand.
CGGACCAGAAACACGGCCGGGGAGAACGAGGTAGGCGCTCCGCGAATCGATAACGAGCCGCTCGATCCGAAATTGCGTGGCTTCTTTCACCTTCCAGGTACCAGCACCTACATGAAATTCGGCGGCTTTGTGAAAACCGATCTGTTCTATGACCTGAATTATGCGGGAACGTACTATGGCGCATATGTTCCATCCAGCTTTCCCTCTTCGCCCACGCCACACTCACCGAATTCCACAGTCTCCATGCGCCCCACCAGATTCACCTGGGAGACCCGGCAAGGAAAATTGGATAACAGCGAAGACGAAGTAAAGGTCTATTTCGAGTTTGATTTCCTCAGCAACTACGACCGGAACTCGATACGTCTACGCCAGTTTTACGGACAGTACAAGAACTTCCTGGCCGGTCAGGCTTGGAGCGCCTTCTCCGATCCGGATGCCTTTCCTGACACGCTGGAGTTTGAAGGTCCGCCCGGCATGATCGCGGCCCGTTATCCACAGTTCCGGTATACCCAGCCCATGAACAAACACCATTCCGTCGGCGTGTCCATTGAGAAATCCGGTACGGATACGCCATTCAGCCACTCAATTTGGTGTCCCCATCGGCACCTCCAAGATTTCCGGATCTGATCGGCTTTTACCGCTATGAAAATAATCGCGGCCATCTTCATGCGGCCGCTCTCTTCCGGAATGTCGGCGGCATCGTGCCGAACGAGCAGGTGTTCAACCTGGAGCGGCACACAGGCGGATATGGCGCGTCGCTTTCCGGCGCATGGGGCTTTCCTGGTTTCAAAAAGGATAGCCTCGTGTTTCAACTTGTCTTCGGAAAGGGAATCTCGAATTACTACAACGACAACTTCGGCCTCGGAACGGATGTCGGCTTCGACGCGAACGGACACCTGGTAGCGACGCCCACGGGCTCCGGACAATTCGGATATACGCACAATTGGACGAAGGTTCTACGCAGCACGGTGAGTTATGGGTATTTGAGGATCAATAGTCCTGCCGCTGACCCACCCACCACCTACCATGTCAGCAATTACGCAACAGTAAATTTCATCGTTCAGCCGACTGTGCGTCTCCTGTTTGGCGCGGAGTACATCTACGGTTCACTTGAACGAAAAGACGGCTTTAAGTGGGTTGCGCCTAGGATACAGGCAAGCATGACCTACTACATCAATAAGTACCCGCAATGATAACAAGGAGAATTCAAAGTGCCTGACGATCGTCTTAAATCGCAAAAACAGCCAGATCCAATCGACCCGGACGATCCGCTCGGGTCCGTCGAACACATAACTTCGCAGGAAGTTCCTCATGGCGTCGACCGCCGCACCTTCTTCATGCGCAGCGCTCTGATTGGCGCTACCGCGGTCATACTGGACAGCCCCGTACCCGCCCAACAGAGAGCCAACCGCTCGATTGCCGGGCCGCCGCCTGTGCCGCAACTTTCTCCGACGTTGAATGTCGTCAAGCAGGAAAAGGGCCCGGTAATGACGACTCTGGACGAGTTCTACAAGGTAGGACCCGGCCCATCGAGTTCCCATACCATCGGCCCAATGCGCATCACGTATGATTTCTATCAGCGCTGCACCAAGTTACCGGCGGCCCAGCTATCCAAAGCAACGGCGCTTAAGGTATACCTGTTCGGCAGTCTCAGTGCGACAGGCAAAGGGCATGGCACGGAACGCGCTTCGCTCGCGGGGTTGGTCGGAAAAGAACCCGCAACCGTGGATCCCGCCTTCCTGGATAGCCTGCGCGACCAGCCGGACCAATCGTTCCCGGTGAAGCTTGGCCCCAAGACCGTGGATGTCACACTCAAAGACGTTGTCTTCGATGCGGTCGATGGTAATTTCCCCCATCCGAACACCATGACGGTCAAGCTTATGGCGGGAAATAACGTGTTACTCGAGCAGGAGTATTACTCCGTGGGAGGCGGATTCATCGAGTGGAAAGGCTATAAGCCCCCAAAGAAGAACCCGCCGAAGTACCCGTTCGCCACCATGACGGAGCTGCGTCAGCACGCCGAACAAAATAACCTGTCGATTGCCGATGTAATCCTCGCCAACGAAATGGCCATCCCCGGCAGGAGTCAGGATGAGGTCTATGCCTTCATCGACAAGATCACCGGCGCGATGGTCGCGATCGTGAAGTCTGGCCTCAATGCGCCGGCCGGCGTCCTGCCAGGACCGATCAAGCTGCAATCGAAAGCCGCTGACGTCTATAAGCGTGCGATGGACGACACCTACGAGGCCGACCGCGGAATCGGCTGTCTGTCGGCCTACGCGCTGGCTGGGTCGGAGGAAAACGGGCGAGGTCACCTGGTGGTCACCGCGCCAACAGGAGGTTCGGCTGGAGTCCTTCCGGCCCTTGTCTACGGACTGGGCGAGGGAGGACGCAAGCTTTCGCAGGACCAGATCCGCAAGGGCATGCTTGCCGCGGCGGCGATCGGGTATCTGTGCAAACACAATGCGACGCTCTCCGCCGCCGAAGGTGGCTGCCAGGCGGAGATCGGCGTGGCATCGGCGATGGCGGCGGCGCTGGTCGCCGCGGCGTACGACGCGAGTCCGAAAGTGCTCGAGAACGCGGCGGAGTCGGCTCTGGAGCACCACCTTGGGATGACCTGCGATCCGGTTGCGGGTTACGTCCAGGTCCCCTGCATCGAACGATGTGCATTCGGCGCCGTGAAGGCCTGGACCGCCTGGGCGATCGCGAGCAACGAGATCGCATCCCGGCACCGGATCGATCTGGATGCGACCATCGCGGCCATGGCTCAAACAGCAAAGGACATGAATAGTAAGTACAAAGAAACGAGTCAGGCCGGACTCGCTCTCTCTGTAACTCTCTGCTGACCTGGGTCTTGTCCTATGGAACTCGAGGTTACGCCGGTATTTCCGACTCTGATCGGTCGTTTCCGGATACCGGATGCCGACGCGATGAATCAGGGCTTGCATACGCTCATCCTGGAGGAGGAGGGGACGTATGCAAGCCTGGGGCGTAGCAACATCGGAGGCTGGCACTCGCGCCCCGACTTCCTGGTCCGGCCGGACCCCGCAGTGTCCGCACTGACCACGTGGCTGACCTGGGTCTTGCGCCGCATGATCGATGCCAGCGCGGGATCGAATGCATTTCAGGGCGCCGTCAATGTTTCCGCATGGGCGACCGTCTGCCGCACGGGGGCATACCACGCCCCCCACTCGCATCCGGACAGCGCATGGTCCGGCGTGTATTATGTAGATCCCGGCACTCGGCAGCCCGGACCAACCGCTTAGCGGAGTTCTGGAGTTCCTCGACCCGCGTTCGGGCGTAGAGGCAGTGACCGCGCCGGGCGATCCTTACGGCGAGCCTTTTCGGGTTCGGCCGCAAGCGGGGCTACTGGTGGTGTTTCCGAGTTGGCTGTATCACTGGGTTCACCCGTATACAGGCCAGACACCCCGCGTCGCAATTTCGTTCAACGCCGACGCCGGCCGCGTAGTGATCCCATTGCATTTCAGTCTGCCTTAAAAGGAACAGTCCATGTGCAAGCGCATCCTGTCGGGTAAATCTTCAGCCGCCGTAGCATTCGTGTCCCTGGCGATCTTAGTGAGACCCACGCGCGCACAGGCTCCGCAATCCCAACCTTCCGGGCTGGAGAGCGAAGTCACCGAGATGCGAGCCGAGAATGTCGCGATCCGGGAACAGCTTCGAAAGCTCGAAGAGCAGCAGAGAACCATTCTGCAGATGATGGACACGTTGCAGCGCAAGCTCGACGGACGTCCTGCCGCGATCGCACAGCAGTCGCCTCCCGCACCACAACCCCAGCCCCAGCACGTGCCGGTAACGCAGGCGACACTGCCGCCGAAACCCGTTGCTCCGCCACCACAACCCTCACCAGATCGAAACATCGCCGCGGAAGATCCCTACGAGGACAGTATCGTTCTGGTGAAAACGCCGGAAGACGCCAAGGTTCCGGTTCTTCTAAGGTTCTGGGACATCAGCCAGCTCAGATATACCAACTCGCAACTCGGCAACGACAGCTACACCGATCACCTCGGCGCCGTCCGCCCCGTCACCAGACGCAATGACTTCAGCCTCAATCGCAACATGTTCCAGTTCACCGGCTACATCTTCGACAAGAGGCTGAATTACAACCTGATCATCTGGGCATCCAACACGTCGGCGGCGGTGGTCATAGGTGGCTTTGTCTCCTGGAAATTCAACAAGGCCATTACCCTGTATTCAGGCTACTGGGGCGCCCCGGGTAGCCGTACACTGACCGGATCGTTCCCTTACTTTATCCAGCCCGAGCGGAGCATGGCGGACCAATTCTTTCGCCCCGGCTTCACGCAGGGAGCATGGATCGACGGCGAGCCCTGGAGGGGATTTCATTACGAGCTGTTCGTCGGCGACGGCCTGAACACGTTGACTGTCCCGACCGGCAAGATCGACCCCCACCTGGTATATTCCGGCAGCGTCTGGTGGGAGCCGCTGGGGGTTTACGGAATCCCCAATACCCGGGCACGCAGCATGTACGACGATTACCAAAGCCACAAGAAGCCTGTCGTTCGATTCGGAACCAGCTTTACGAAATCGAAGGAAAACCGTTTTTCCCAAATTCAGGACGGCAATCCCGAGAACACAGGGATGTTTAACTCCGATGGCGTGAACACCTTTGCTACGGGAGCATTCGCCCCTGGTGTCACCGTGACCGATGTCACCTACCGTATGCTGGCCGCCGATGGCGGTGTGAAATGGCGCGGGCTCTCCGTCAACGGCCAGTACTTCTTTCGATGGCTGAACAGGTTCCGGGCCGACGGACCGATTCCCGTCACCGAGACCTTCGATCACGGCTTTGAAATGGTCGTGGGTCAGTTTATCGTGCCGAGGAAGTGGGAACTGTATGGGCGCACGTCGTTTGTCTTCGGCCAGTTCCGCAATTCGTATGAGTACGCCCCCGGTGTCAAGTGGTATCCCCTCAAGAACCATCGCGTCTATGTCGTCGCGGAAGGACTGAGAATCTTCAATTCTCCGGTTTCCTCGATCATCACTCCATACAACTCCGGCTTTAAGGGCTGGTCGCCGATACTTCAGTGGATGTTCAACTTCTGAGTCGTACCCGGCGATTGCCGGGCGTCATCGGGAAACTGTATTTCATCAACGGAAATCTGGCCGCCGTGTTCAGTGCCGACAACTTCGACCTTGGTCGGATTGATCTTCACGGTGTTCTCGCTCCAGTTCTTGCGTACTTTCAAGATGCCCGAGACCTTTTGGTTGCTGCCCACATCGAACGGAACGCATTTGCCGTCTGCCGTAATCAGTCCATAGGACGTTCTCGCGGGGCCGGCGGGATACGGATTGGAATCGCTAGCGGTTTTTTGTGCGGAACGGCATCCGGAGTCTACCAAAGTCCCTTTCCAGGTGGTGGACTTCGTCTTCGGAATCACTCCTTGCGCCCAAAGGTGGCCGCAAAGAAGAGCGATGGCTGCGGACGTTACAAACTGATTCATAACTTCCTCCAAAAATCGATCTTCGCCGAATCATGGATCTCCGCCTGATATTAGTGATGCACCTCGCACGCCGTTGTCGCCCGCAGTACTAGACTAATTTCACCTCTTGGCAGCAGCACGTCTTTATTAGTAGAGCCGTACATTGTCCAATTCCATCCAAACACTGGACCCCGCCAACCCGCCGAGTTCGAACAGCAGCGCGCGGGCGTCCTTACCATCCCACGGCCCGGACTTCTCTGCGCCACGACGCAAACCCGCGAACGGAATTCGCACCGTCTGCCATTTCTCGCTGGGATTGAAGGGCGCCGCATAAGCATCCGAACCGCGCACGTGGTACGACTGCAGCAGCAACCGGCCCTTCGCTTCCCCTCGCACATCGAACGAGACGCCCGTGTACCCGCTCAGATCTGCAGGATCGATCGCGCCCGCCGTCAGTGGAAACTCCACACGTACATACGGATGACCTTTGTCGGCCATCTGCGCCGCCACTAACAGCGCGTGGCCGCCTTCGGCGCGCGCCACAGGCAGCATCAACATCGCCGAGTGGTCCGCGCCGCTATCCGTGCTGTTGACACGCAGCGTGTCGATCTCGGTCCGCCCGTCGCCGCGCTCCATGTCGTCGATCAATCCGCGCGCCATTCGCTGCACCGGAAGCGGCGTCAGTTCGGTCGTCTGAATCGCCTTCTCCAACTCCGCCAGCGACAGTTCATTCCCGCCGAGAAACACTCTTCGCGTCTGCATCACATCGTCGATTCGTTCGTCGGGACGGCCCTGCACCAGTACCAAGTCGGCGAGTTTGCCGGGGGCGATCGTACCGCGCTGTCCGTCCACCGCCAGGGCGCGCGCGCTCACACCCGTGCCGGCGGCGATCGCCTCCAGCGGCGTCAAACCGGCAAGCACCAGCAGTTGCAGCTCACGCAACGTCGAGTAGCCGTGGAACGTCCCCGGCATTCCGGCGTCGGTGCCCAGCGCAACCGGAACGCCAGCGTCGTGCAGGCGCTTCACGTTTTCCGTGAGGTGCTGCCATCGCACCTTACGCTCGGGCGACGCCTCGGCCGCCGCCGTGCCCGCCCCCAATGCCGCGCGAGCGTCGGGCTCCAGCAACACCAGCGCGCGTGCCGCCGGCGCCGCGCCGCTCTTGTATTCGTACACCGCGAGCGTCGGCACGTAGAACGTACCCTTCGACTTCATCAGGCCGATCAGCTCCGCGTCCACGTCCGCATCGCCGATGCCGTGCGCCAGCACGTCCACACCCGCGCTGACCGCGAGCTTCGCGCCCGCCAGCGTCACCGTATGCGTGAAGACCTTGACGCCAGCCGCATGCGCATCCCCCACGATCGCCGAAAGCGTCTCCAGGTTCATGCTGCTCAAATTCGGAGCCATGCCGTACCGCCAGCCATCGGTGAAGACCTTGATCACATCGGGCTTGTAGGAGAGAGCAATTTTGGTCTTGGCATGCGCCTGCTCGGGCGTGGCCGCAGTGAGCGTCATGAAGTCTCCCCACCCGCCCTCGGTGCCGTGTCCTCCCGGCGTGCTCATGCGGATTGCCATGTTGACGCGCGGACCCAACACCGCGCCCGAAGCCAGCAACTGCCGCAGCGGAGCGAACATCTCGCCATTGGTGGCGTAGTCATTAACCGTGGTGACGCCGCAGGCCAGGTAGGCCTTCAGGCTCTTGCCCCAGTCACCCGACAGCCCGGTCACCGCCGAAGCCGAGAGATGCGTGTGCAGATCGAACAGACCCGGCATCAGCGTCTGACCCGTGGCATCGATTACACGCGCGCCGGCCGGAGTCACGGCATCGGGCGCCACGGCTTCGATCCTCGTTCCGCGGATCACCACCGTCGCCACGCGCGCCGCCGCTCCCGTGCCATCCACCACGCGCGCACCCCGGATCACAATCGCCGGAGGCTGGGCGCACAGCCCGATCGAAAAGAGGAAGACCGCTAACAGACGCACCACGCCCTCTTCCTCAGTGAGTCATCGAATAGACCACGTAGTTGATCCCGATCCTTATGCCGAGCGCCGAGAATTTCTCGGCATACCGCGGATTGTCCGCGTGCTCCCAGGAATCGCCCAGGTCCATGTTGTGGCAGATGGCCACCAGCAGGCGGCCGTTGTCGTCGTAGATGCCGCGCCACTTCGCCTCGTATCCGTCGTATTCCCAAGTCTGGCCGCTGCGCAGATACTGCGCGCCGGGGACCTGGTACCGGTCGTCCAGGTCGTAGATGGCGTGGAAGATCGCGTCCTTGTTTTCGAGATCGACAATCGGCCGGTCGGGGAATACGCGGCGCATGCTTTCGGCGAAGATCTCCCATTCCCGCGTTCCGTGGAAATCGTCGCACATGAAAAACCCCCCGCGCAGCAGGAACTCGCGCAGCGATTTGGCCTGCGCATCGGTCAGTTGCCAGTGGCCCACCTCTACCGCGTAGAGAAACGGCCAATCGTAGGCATCGCCCTCATCCAGATTGACGGGCTGCTCCACGCTGCGCGAATGGACCCGCGTCAGCCGGCGCATGGCCTCGGAGAAATGACGGTCGGAGCGCGGATAGTCCGTAGTCCAACTCGAGTAACCCATCGTCCAGTCGCCCCCGCCGAACCGTCCCCGGCCGAAGCCCCGCCCTCCGTACATCGCCGGCGGATACATCAGGCGCGCGAACGTCCACTCGGCCTTATCCAGATAATCGTGCGGCAGGGGAAAGTCGTTGTACTCGCGCCCGGGGTATTCGCGGAAGGGTCTTTGGAACGCCGCCAGCGACGTCAGTATCAGCAGAGTCCCCGCCGCCGCCACGCATGCCCTCTTGTAAATCATCGCTCGCGCCTTCCGTGAGCATACCACCGCTGGAAGTCCGCCTAACGCAGCGCCGCGAAATTCCGCGCGTCCCGGCTCCATTCGCCGGCCGACCCCAGAGTTGCAATTACGTCCTCGGGTTCCCCTGCAACACTCCACATCTCACGATGCTTTTCGTCCATGAAGCATTCGTCCACGCAGCGATTCAGCAGCTCGATACAGGGATCGAAGAAGCCGTTGACGTTGACCAGCACCAACGGACCGAAGTACAGCCCGAGCCGCTTCCACGTGATTGCTTCGAAAAGTTCCTCCAGCGTGCCGCACCCGCCCGGCAGCGCGATCGCCGCCTCGGAGAGCTCCAGCATGACGCGCTTGCGCTCGTGCATGTCCTCCACAATGCGCAGCTCGCTCAGCTCTCGATGCCCCCACTCCAGCTCATCCATGAAACGCGGCAGCACCCCGATCACCTTGCCTCCCGCCTCCAGCGCAGCCCCGGCCACTCGCCCCATCGATCCCAGCGAACCGCCTCCGTAGACAATCGTGATACCGTTTTCCGCCAGAATCCGCCCCAACCGCGCGGCGGCCTCCAGATAAACCGGTGCCGACCGGTTGCTCGAAGAGCAATACACACAGACACTCTGCACCATGAGATTTCAGGATAACCGAGCCGCGTGGCCGGCGGCCGGTTTCGAAACGTAAGATAGAGGAATGCACATCCTCATCGTTCATGCGCGCGTCAAAGCAGAGTTTATCGACGCCTTCAAGCAGGCCACCACCGTCAATGCCGAAAACAGCGCCAAGGAACCCGGCGTGGCGCGCTTCGATTTCATGCAACAGCACGATGACCCCTCCAAATTCGTCCTCTATGAGGTATATCGCGATGCCGCCGCACCCGCCAAACACAAGGAGACGGCGCACTACAACGCCTGGGTGGAGAAGGTGAGCCACATGTTCGAGGAGCCGCGCACGCGTGCCTTGTACAGCAACGTCTTCCCCCTCGACGCTGCCTGGTAGCGAACTTCACGTTACGCCCGCATCGGCCGTCCCCTCTCGCGCATCTAATTAAGTGCGAGGGCTTTATGGCGACACGTAGCGCAAAGGTCGCGGAGCCGGAAGTCCGGTGCCTCGGCTGCGGCCACCTCGAACAGGAACACGGAACCACCGGAACCCGGCCCTGCCTGACGATGGTGGGCGACCTCTTAAAGCGTGAGTTTTGTAAGTGCAACCATTTCCGCAGCCAGTTCGGCAAGGTGGCTTGAAACTGCCGGCCGGGGATCCTACCTACCGTTGTATACATTGCGGAAACCGGCTACTTCGGCGAGATTGGGAAGATGCCCCATCCTGCGGCCACGCCTCTTGGCATCCCCTATCTCGAGGAATTCCGGTCTCGGGTCCTCGGCAAGCATTCAGGCTCCCGCAGCGCCGAAGAGTCCGCACGCGAGTGGGTCGACGACAACACCCTCCTCGCCGCGCTCGGGCTGAACCTGCGTGAAACCTACGCGTATCTTTACAGCAACACCCCATCCCTGGAGCAGTTTGAAGCCTGGATTCTCGCCATCAACGGCGGCTCCATCGAACCCGCCCGCATCGCTCGTCTGGTCGCGACGCTGGCCGGCGATGGCTGCGAAGCTCCCGTTGCAATTAGCGCCGGGCCGCCCGTGCTTACCGCCGCCGAACTCGCATTCTGGAACGCGAATGGTTATGTCGTTGTGCACGACGCCGTGCCTCCTGAAAACTGCCGGGCCGCCGCCCAGGCCATCTACGACTTTCTGGGTGTCGATCCCGACCTTCCTGACACGTGGTACACCCGAAGTCTTGGCCATACCATCTGGGTACCCCTGCTCCACCATCCCGCCCTCTGGGCAAACCGCAACTCGCCCCGAATTCATCGCGCCTTCGCCCAAATCTGGGGGCGCGCCGACCTATGGGTCAACGTCGACCAGGCGGGCTTCAATCCTCCCGAGCGCCCCGGTTGGCCCTTCCCCGGCCCGCATCTGCATTGGGACGTCAGCCTCGTCCAACCGATTCCATTCGGCGTGCAAGGCATCCTGTATCTCACCGATACCACGGCCGAGCAGGGCGCCTTCACCTGCGTTCCCGGTTTCCATCGGATCGTCGAAGACTGGCTGAACGGCCTGCCGCCGGGCGCCGACCCGCGTGCCCAGGATCTGCGCGCCCTCGGTCCGATCCCGATTGCGGGACGCGCCGGCGACCTGATCATCTGGCACCAGGCGCTGCCCCACGGCGCGAGCCCTAACCGCGCCAGAGTTCCCCGTGTGGCGCAATATCTCATGATGCGGCCCAGCCAGTGGGGCGCTCAAGCCGACTGGCGGTAGTCCGCCTACACCGCGCGTCCAGCCGCGGCGCCCGATGCCCATGCCCACTGAAAATTGAATCCGCCCAATTGTCCCGTCACATCGACCACCTCACCGATGAAGTAGAGGCCGGGGACATCGCGGCACTCCATCGTTTTCGACGAGAGGCCGGCAGTGTCCACACCGCCCGCAGTGACCTCGGCCTTCTCGAAACCTTCGGTACCCGCCGGCCGGACATGCCACGCGTGCAGGTCCGCCGCAATCGCCGCCACCTCCCGATCGCTCAGCGCCGCGACGCTTTCTTCCGGTCCCTTGCACCTGGCACCAGCGGTCGGCAAGGCGTTTCGGCAGGTGCCGCGCCAGCAGCGTGCGCACTTCGACTCCCAGCGCCAGCCGCCCGGCACGCAGCCAGCGACGCCGCGAAATCCACCCCCGGCGCCAGGTCGATCTCCACCGTCTTCCCGGCGCGCCAGTATGACGACGCCTGCAGGATTGCCGGTCCACTCAGCCCGCGATGCGTGAACAGCATCTTCTCCCGGAAAAGCGGTTCCTTCCGCCGGAACCGCTGCGATGACCTCCGTGGAAACGCCCGCCAACCCGTCGAACTGCTCGCGATCCGCCGCGGCAAACGTCAGCGGCACCAGCGCCGGACGGCACTCCACCACGCCGAGCCCGAACTGGCGCGCCACTTCGTAGCCGAACGGAGTGGCACCCATTTTCGGAATCGAAAGTCCGCCCGTGGCGATCACCAGCGCCGCACACCGGAACGCCCCGTAGCGACGTCTCCAATTCGAAGCCGCCGCGCACCCGCTGTCACCACGCAGCCCGTCGCAATGCGCACGCCGGCCGCGGCACATTCCGCCTCCAGCATACTGCACGATCTCGGCAGCATCGCGGTCGCAGAACAACTGCCCGAGTGTCTTCTCGTGGTACGGAATGCCATGCCGCTCCACCAGGGCGATGAAGTCTCGCGGCGTATACCGCGCCAGCGCGGACTTCGCAAAGTGCGGATTGCGCGACAGGAAGTTCTCCGCGCGTAGTGTGCCGGTTGGTGAAATTGCACCGCCCGCCGCCCGAGATCAGGATCTTGCGCCCGATCTGCGCATTGTGCTCCAGCACCACTACCTGGCGCCCGCGACGGCCGGCCTCGATGGCGCACATCAGCCCGGCGGCGCCCGCGCCGATGATCACCACGTCCGCCGTTTCTCGCGACATCCCCTTACATTCTGGCAGAGCCGCGCGGTATGCTGGCTTGCAATGACCCGCAAGGTTCTGATTGTCACCGGAGACGGCGGCGATAGCTACGAAGCCCTCTACGCCTGCCAGAGATTTCTAGAGGCGCACTGGGAACCGGTGGTTGCCGCGCCGTCGCGGCGCCGCCTGCACATGGTCTTCCACGATTCCGAGCCAGGCTGGGACACCTATGTGGAACGCCCCGGTCACACGGTGGATGCGCAGATGGCGATCACCGCCGTTGCCGCCAAGGAATTCGCCGCAATCATCATTCTGGGCGGACGCGCGCCCGAGTACCTCCGCAACGATGCCAGCCTGCTTTCCCTGGTCCGCGAGTTCTCCGTCCAGAACAAGTGCATCTGCGCCATCGGGCATGGCATTCAGGTGCTGGTGGCGTCAGGGCTCACGACCGGACGCACCGTCACCGGCCATCCGCATGTGGCGGTAGAAGTGGTGCGCGCCGGCGGCATCTTCAGCGATAAGCCGGCGGTCCGCGACGGCCGTATGATCACCGCGCAATCCTGGAAGGCACACCCGGATTTCTACCGCGAACTCCTCGCCGCCCTCGAAACCCCGAAATGACGCGCCATTCCTCGTTCCGGCGCGTGATTCAACCTGTACGCGGACACACGAATCGGACCGCTGATTAAGCCTTGCCGGAAGCACCGATTGGCGGTACCGTAAGGGAGTAGGAGGATCCCCATGACGCACCCTCCGCTCGCCAAATCGGCTGCTGCCGCCACCGCACCCGAGCAGCTTCCCCTTGAAGAACGTTTGCAAAAGAGAGCCTACGAGCTCTATGTCCTGCGAGGCAACGAGTCGGGCTCGGAGCTGGACGACTGGCTCCAGGCCGAAGATGAAATTCGCGATGCCGAAGAGGAACTCGCGAAATCCCGATAACCCGAGACCTTATCCGGCAGCCGAGTTCGTCCGGTCCCCTGCCCAGGTAATCGCACCGGGCAGGAACGCCGTGGGTTGGTCTGCGTGATACGGTGTGACGCGCACGGTATATCCGTGCAGACCGCTCTTCGGACATGGCACTGTGACCGCTTCAAAGATCCGGTTTCCTCGGTCTTCACCCGCGTCCTGCATCGGAATCGCATAGGCATCCGTCAAGTCGCCGTCGGCATCGAGCCTGCCTACGTAAAGTTCTACCGCGACCTGCTGGGAAGTCAGCCCGCCCAGTTGCAGGTGCGCCCGCACATGTAGCCGGCTGCCCACCGGTAGGTCCGTAGTTGCAGGCGAATCCACCGACACCACCCGCACATTTTTCCACTGCGCCTGCACATGCGACGTCCACGCCGCCAGCGCCTTCGCCCGTTCCGCACCGTTCGCCGCGAGCTGCTGTGAGCGTTCGTCGGCCATCACATAGAAATCCGCCGCATACTGCTTGACCATGCGCTGCATATTAAACGTCGGGCATAACGTGGAGATAGAGCTCTTCATCTGCCCGATCCAGCGACGAGGCAATCCGTCGGCGCCGCGTTCGTAGAAGGACGGCACGATGTCCCGCTCCAGCAGAGCGTAGAGCGCCGCCGATTCCACTTGGTCCTGTTCATCCACGCTGGCATAACTTTCGCCATTCCCGATCGCCCAGCCGATGAAACGCTTCTCTGCCGCGGCGTCATGCCACGCCTCGTCCCACCATCCGTCCAGCGTACTGAGATTCAGGCCCCCATTGGCCAGCGCCTTCATGCCGCTCGTGCCGCTCGCCTCCATCGGCCGCAGCGGTGTATTCAGCCAGATGTCCGAGCCCTGCACCAGGTACCGGGCGACGGCCATATCGTAGTCTTCCAGGAAAACCACGCGCCTGCGAAATTGCTTTTGCTCCGCCAGCCGAAGCACCTGTTGGATTAACGCCTTACCGGCATCGTCGCGGGGATGCGCCTTTCCGGCGAAAAGGATCTGCACAGGACGTGCCGTCTGATTGAGAATCTGCTCCAGCCGTCCGATATCGCGCAGCAGCAGCCCCGCTCGCTTGTAGGTGGCGAAACGGCGTGCGAAGCCGATCGTCAGGGCATCCGGATCGAGAACTTCGTCGGCCGCGTCGATCTCCGATTGGGGAGCGCCGCGGCGCACCAGTTGCAGGCGCAGACGGCGGCGCGCGAACGCCACCAGGCGTTCCCTGCGCCGTTCGTGAGTCCGCCACAATTCCTCCGCTGGAATATTCTCCACGCGCCGCCACAGGCCGGCATCGGCGTGTTCCTCACGCCATTTCGGACCCAGATAACGATCGTAAAGCTGATTCATCTCATACGAAATCCAGGAACGAAAATGGACGCCGTTGGTGACGTGTCCGATCGGAATCTCATCCTCCGGCACTCCCGGCCAGAGGGATCGCCACATGCCCCGGCTCACCTTACCGTGCAGCGCGCTGACGCCATTGCTGGCGGATGCCATGCGCAGGGCGAGCACCGTCATGCAGAAATCCTCGTCGGACCGTTCCGGGTACTGCCGTCCCAATCCGTAAAATTCTCCGGGAGTCATTCCCAGGCGGCGGATATATTCGCCCAGGTAGCGATCCAGCAGGGCCGCCGGAAAATAGTCGTGACCCGCCGGCACGGGTGTGTGCCCGGTGAAGATCAGGCCCGCCGATGCGACCTCACGCGCCTCCGCAAACGAGAGATTGTGTTTCTCCGTTAAACGCCGAACCCACTCCACCGAGAGGAAGGACGAATGGCCTTCGTTCATGTGATAAACCGTCGGCGCTAGGCCCAGCGCCTCCAACGCGCGAAATCCGCCGATGCCCAGCAGGATCTCCTGTTTCAGGCGCACTTCCAGATCGCCGCCGTAAAGCTGATCGGTAATGTCGCGATCGTCCGGACGGTTGGCGGCCACATTGGTATCCAGCAGGAACAGGTTCACGCGGCCCACACGAACCCTCCAGATGCGCGCCGTCACGATCCGGCCGTCGTACGCCACCTGAATGGTAAGGGGCTGCCCGTCAGGCCCCAGTTCGAGAGTTAGCGGAAGGTTGAGGAAGTCATTATCTTCGTAGGTCTCCTGCTGCCAGCCGGCGGCATTCAGATATTGCTTGAAATACCCCTGCTGGTAGAGTAGCCCCACACCGAGCAGCGGAATTCCAAGGTCGCTGGCAGATTTCAAGTGGTCCCCGGCCAGCACACCCAAGCCTCCGGCAAACACCGAAAGACACTCGGTTAAACCGAACTCCGCGGAGAAATAAGCCACCAGTGTGCTTCCGGGGCTGCCATACGTACGGTGGAACCAGGTAGACGAACTTGTCAGGTAGGCATGCAGCTCATTCACAGTGCGGTCTAGATGCGCCAGAAACGATTCGTCCCTCGCCGCCGCATCGAGCTCCGTCTGGTCGATCGAACCCAACATCAACACCGGATTATGACCGGTGGATTCCCACAGTTCACTATCCAGCCTGCGAAACAGTTCGATGGTGTCGTGATCCCACGCCCACCGCAGATTGTAGGCCAACTCGCGCAGCCCTTCCAGCGCGGCGGGTAGCGACGGAATCACCTGGAACACCTGGACCGGTTTCATGCTCCTATTATCGGACCAGGCACTCTTCTACTGTAGGGCACGGGGCAATATGTATCGCTGGCGCCTCAGCCAAGCGACTGAACCGCGAAATAGAGCCCGTAAAAGAAACCTGTGGAGAGGATCGCCACCAGCAGACCCTTCATAATGCGGTCAGTGGTCGTATTATCCTCAGCTTCGTCATGCCGGATGCGTTCTTCCAGACTGTCGAACATAGGATTCGTGCTCCTCACTTATAGAGGTGCCGAGTACGGCCGTACGGATTCGGCTCCCGGGGATACGGCTTGTCTCACCGAATCGTCCCGTTTCGCACGGACTTAGTTGGACCCGCAGCCAAGCGCCCGCCAGCCGCGCGATTCCGCCTCGCCCGCACCCGTCGTGAACAACGCCGCCATCCCCGCATGTCCCTCGATCAGCGGCATGCCGCGCTCCCGCCCCAGAACGCTGAGTGCCGTGGACCACGCATCGGCATCGATTCCACGGTGCGCCACCACGGCCACCGTAGCCGCGTGCGTCAGCCCCGCCCCGGTCGCCGGATCCACGATGTGTGAGTACTTCACCCCCCCGGCCTCTAGGTTCTGCTCGCGCGGACCCGACGTGGAAACCGCCGCGTTGCAGAGATCCAGCCTGCGCGTGAACCCGTCCACGCCCCCGCCGGGCCCGTCGATCCCGACCGTCCACCCGCGCCGTCCAGGCGGAGGATCGCCAATGGCCAGATCCCCGCTGGCCGCCACCAGGGCGCGCCGTATGCCGAGATCCGCCAGCGCCTCTAGCGCCGCGTCCGCCGCGTAGCCCTTGCCGATCGCGCCAAAATCCAGGCGCATGCCCGCCTGATCGAGCGCCACCGTCTGGGCGGCCGCGTCCAGATGCACCTTGCGATATCCCGTGCGCTCCAGTGCCTCGCGTACGGCCGCGGGCTCGGGCAAACGATGCTCCCGGCGGGCCTGTCTCCACAGCACGGTTACCGGACCGATCGTCACGTCGAAGGCGCCGCCGGTCTCTTCCCCCACCCCGAGCGCCGCCGCCAGCACGCGGAACAGATCGCCTCCCACATGCACGGGCCGCCCTACCGCGGATACACAAAGCCGGCTTGCTTCGCTATCCGCCCGATAGTCCGATAATGCGGCGTCCACCTGCGCAATGCGCTCGAATGCCACATCGAACCCCGCCTTCGCCCGGCCGGCATCCGGCGCATACAGTTGGATGCGCACCAGCGTTCCCATGTGCGCCTGCACGGCTTCGAACCATTGCAGATCCGCCGCGGGAAGCGCACCCGCCGAAAGCAGGCACCACACCGTCGCCCAACTCGCGACAGTCCTACTGCTCGTCATGCTCCAGGCCGCTGTTCCAATACCGGTACATCTCTTCCGCCGTGGGCAGCTTCCCGGGACGAACCAGCCGGAACCCCAGCCATTGCGCATCGGTCATGTACCAGATACTCTTGGGCAACTGCGGATCCTGCTGTTTCCACGAGGCGTCGGAAGGTACGCGTGCGGTACAGCGCAGCATCTCCGGCGGATCGTTCCAGGATCCGCCTCGCACCGCGTTGGGATACGGCTGCGTAGCCTTCACCCATGGATTCACCTGCGCCGCGGCCGTGTACGGCGCGTACTGATCCAGCGTCCACTCCATCACGTTGCCCAGCATGTCGTACAGTCCCCACGCATTGGGCTTCCGCGTTCCCACTTTCTGATACTTTCCCGTACTGTTGCCCGCGTACCAGGCAAAGTCGCCCAGCCTCGACGCATCGTCGCCGAAGGGAAATTCCGTGGTCGTACCGGCGCGGCAGGCGTATTCCCATTCCGCTTCGGTGGGCAAACGAAAGAATTCGCCGGTGCGCGCGCTCAGCCATTCGGCATACTTGTTGGCGGCATGCTGCGTCATACTGATCGCCGGAAAGCCGTCGATCCCCATGCCGAAACTCATCTCCACATAAGGACGAGTGGGTCTGCTCACGGCGTCCACCAGTTCGTCCTTGCGCGCGGCTTCCCCGCCCTGCGCTGCAAACATAAAGAGGCGGTACTCGTCCCACGTCACCTCGTGTGCCTGCATCCAAAAGGCATCCAGGCGAACCTTGTGCTGCGGCTGTTCGTCCTTCTTGGCGCGTGGATCTCCGCCGGGCGCCCCCATCGTGAATTCGCCCGCGGGCACCGGCACCATCTCGAACGTCACCGTAGTGCCGGGAATCGTGAGCTTGTACGGACCGGGCTTGGAAGGCGACGCGCCGGCCGGGAGCGCCGGCTGGCCCGCCGCGATGCGGTCGTAAATCTTCCGCACGTTAGCGCGTTCGCGGGTTTCTTCGGCGGACTGCGCCCTTGCGCCGGCGGCAAAAAGAAATCCCGCCGCCAGCGCCATTAGGTATGCGGCCCTCATGGTGTCAGAGGAACTTCGTCACACCCGGTTGCGCAAGGGGCTTCACCGCGAGACTGCCATTCCACTCGAGCGTATCGGGGAAGAGCTTCTCCTGCCCGTTCATCATCTGGTCCCAGGTGATTTCCTGGCCGGTATAAGCGGCCGTGCGGCCCATGAGAGCGAGCAGCGTACTGGTCGCCATGCGCTTACCATCGTTCATCGGCTGGCCCTTGCGTATGGAGGCGAAGAGCAGATCGTGCTCCTTCTGGTACATGTTGTACTGCTGCCCGGTGAATGCCCAGGTCGTCTTTCCCGCGATGCGCGGCGTGGGGCCCTTGCCGATCGTGCACGTGCCCTCCGTGCCCATGATGTAATCGGAGTTCTCGTTATAGCAGCCTACAATCTGCCGGTTGGCCAGGAACGCGCGGACGCCGTTCGGATAGAGGTAGTTGATCTCGAAGTGGTCGTAGATATTGCCGCCTTCCGCCGGGATAGCCCGTCCGCCCACGCCCACGCAACTGATGGGAGCCTCGTCGTGCATCGCCCAGGCAATCTTATCGACGCTATGGACGGCCTGCTCCACGATGCTGTCACCGCACAGCCAGACGAAGTTGTACCAGTTGCGGATCTGCCACTCTACATCGCTCATCCCCGCCGGACGCGTACTGGCCGGCGGCATCGGCTTCACCGGGCTCGTGTAATAGGTAGCGTAATACGCCACCAGTCGTCCGATGGCGCCGTTCTCCACCTGCTGGAACGTGTCCTGGATCATATTGTTGTAGCGCCAGCAGAAGCCGGCCACCAGCGACAGGTTCTTCTGCTTCGCCAGGTCTGCCGTCTGCATGACGCTCCGCACGCCGGGCGCATCGGTCGAGACCGGCTTCTCGCAAAATACGTGCTTGTTCGCCGCGATGCAGGCCGCCAGATGGCGGGGCCGAAAACCGGGAGGCGTGGCCAGCAGTACCACGTCCACTTTGCTGTCGATCACCTTCTGGAAAGCGTCCAGCCCCAGATACTGATTGGCCGTTTCCACTTTGACCCGGGGCGCGCTCTTGGCAATTCTCTTGAGCGACTGCAGGCAGTGGTCGATCTGTCCCTGATCGATATCGGCCACCGCGGTCAACTCGGCGTAATCGTCAGCAGCCAGTGCCTGCGACGCGGCGCCGCTCCCGCGGCCTCCACATCCCACCAGGCCCACCTTAATCGCATTGGTCACAGTCTGTCCCGAGATGATTCCCGGGAAGCCGGCCGCGATGGCCCCCGCCGCCGCGCCTCCGGCCGTCTTCAGAAAATCGCGTCGCTGGGTATTTGCCGGTTGATCTTTCATGAGTCCCCTCTCTCTTTCAGAATACTCGCTTGCCATCGATCTATCGAGCCTCGGGCGCAGATTGTTCCGCCGACGTCACACCCGGAGGCAATTCCATAATCCGGATGTTGCGGAAGAAAATTTTGGCGCCCTCGGACTCCACGCAGATGTAGCCCTTCTTCTGCGTCGTGCGGCTGATGCCGTTGACGAATTTTCCGTTCACCGAGAGCTTGATAACGCCATCCACCGCAACCACGTCATACGTGTTCCACTCGCCGCGTCCCTTGCAGCGGTTCTCAATCGACATACTCCGCTCGCCGCGCGGATTGTCGGGCGTGGTCTTCGTCTTGCCGACGCCGAACAGTTCACCATGCACGTAGGCAAGCGGCGGCGTCACACCGTCTTTCTTGTGCAGGTTGGGCCATTCCAGTTCCAGCATCTGCACCTCCACGCCGTTGGGAAACGGGCTTCCCGGGATTAGCCTGCGGCCCGCTCCACAGAAACATGCCGGAGTTGCCGCCCGGTTCGGTGTGCATCCACTCCACGTGCAGCACGAAGTTCTCGTACATACGGTCGGTTCGCATCACCCCAATCGGATGCCCGGAGCAAACCAGCATGCCGTTCTCGACACTCCAGGTATCGGGGGCGGTATTTACGTTGACCCACCCGGCAAGGTTCTTGCCGTTGAACAGCTCGCGAAACTCGGGAACACCCGCGCCCCGGATCGCAACAGCCGCGAACAGCAGGCACGCCGGCAGGACGGCGGCGGAATATCGTTTCATGGGATTTCAGACCTTCGGGCTGATTCTATCGCAGATGCCCCCTGCCGGTCCCGGCTTCGCTTTGCACCGGAGTGCCCCCCATCCGGCCGCGACTGTTAAGGAGCGGTGTAAGCAGTTACGCGCCGCCCCTACTGATCGCGCAAAGCCGTAATCGGGTCCACATGCGCCGCCCGCCGCGCAGGCCAGAAACTCGCAAACATGCCTGCCCCGAACAACACCACCGCCACCGCCACGAACGAGTACGGGTCGAACGTCGAAACATTACTGCACCAACCCCTCAAGCAGCTTCACCGACGCCAGGCTCGCGCCTAGTCCCACGGCCACGCCGATCGCCAGCAATTTCGCCCCGCCGCCCAGCACCATCGCGATCACCTGGCCGAAGCTCGCGCCCAACGCGATCCGGATCCCGATCTCCCGGGTCTGCTGCGCCACCGAATGCGAAATCACGCCGTAGATTCCAAACAGC
The DNA here is from genome assembly GCA_963792055.1 of uncultured Solibacteraceae bacterium. Classification (GTDB taxonomy): domain Bacteria; phylum Acidobacteriota; class Terriglobia; order Bryobacterales; family Bryobacteraceae; genus Solibacter. Next base: position 270,234 of record CAWBUV010000008.1, read on the forward strand.
GCCAGCACCAGTCCCAGCACCGCAAACACCGCGAACAGCAGCAGGTTGAATCGCGGGCGCGCGTACGCGTTCTCGCCCAGCACCGCCTCCATCGACTTCACCTCCATCACCGGCTGCGCCGGGTCCACCGCGTACACCTGCGCCTTCAACGCCTTGCCGCCAGCGCTTCCGGCCGTCCCGCGCCGAGCGCGAAGATGCGGTCGGCGCGCCCCAGGATGCGTGTACGGCAGATACATCTCCGGCAGACTCTCATTGGTGGACCACGTTGTTCACCGCATCGTTCACCACGCCCGCAATCTGGAACGAATCGTCCGCCAGATTGCAGCGGCGGCGTGCGCAGCGCGGGATCCGGATCAGACCGCCCGATGGCATCGCCCGCAGGAGAGTAACGCCGCACGAACGCCTGGTTCACCGCGATACTATGTGCCGCGCGGCAACCTCCTGCCTCGCTCGGGAAGCGTCCCTGCACCAGCGTCAGATCCCCATGACGCGCGGATAGTCCGCGTTCGGTCTGCTGCATCAGCACCGCGCCGGTTGTCCTGCTGCGAACTGCCCACCGCGACCACCGGGAAGCTCCAGTTGTAGACCGGCGGCAGGCCCGTGTTGATCCCCACCGCGAGCACGCCCGGAGCGCTCTGCATCGCGCTCGCAGCACGTCCTGCAGGAACGCATTCGCGGCGATCCGCGTCCGGATAGCGCTGCTCGGAGAACGGAATCCGCAGCGTCAGGATCCGGTCCGGGTGAAAGGCCAGATCGCTCCCTGAATCGAAATCAGCGTGCGGATCATCAGGCTCGCGCCCACCAGCAGCACCACGGAGAGCGCCACCTCGCCGACCACCAGCGCGCTCCGCAACAGCCGCTGCCGCAGCGCCGCCGGCAACGCCCCGGCCCGCCTCCTTGAGCGGTGTCAGCAGATCGCGGCCCGCCAGTTGCAATGCCGGAGCCAGCCCGAACAGCAGCGCGACCGCTACCGAGATCGCCCAGCGTGAACAGCAGCACCGGCCCATTGAGCGAAATCTGCGCTTCGTCGGGAATCGTGTTCGGCGGCACCACCGCGATGATGCCGCGCAGTCCCGCATACGCCAGCGCCACACCCAGCGCGCCGCCGCCAGCGCCAGCACCAGGCTCTCCGCCAGCAGTTGCCGCACAATCCGGAAGCGGCCCGCGCCCATCGCCCCGCGAATCGCGATTTCGCGCCGCCGGTACGCGCCTCTCGACAGCAGCAGGTTGGACACGTTAACGCATGCGATCAGCCAGCAGCAGCCCCACCGCGCCGAACAGAATCCACAGCGCGTCCTGTAATATCGCTGGGGAACGTCTCGCCGAAGGTCCGCAGCGCGTATCCGCCATTTCTTGGGAAAATCGTCCGGGTGCGCGCGCGACCATGTCCTCGAGAAGGGGCTTCAAAGCCGGTCGACGCCTGTTCCCGCGTGACCCCGGCTTCAGGCGCCCCAGCAGGTGGACGCTACGCTCGCCTTCCACCGTCTGCCCGCGGTGAAACACATCCGGCAGGTAGACGTCGGCGCCGCGCCACATGAAGCGCGGCGGCATCACGCCGATCACCGTCCGCACCTTGTCGTTCAACCGCAGCTTTCGCCCCAGCACGCCCGGGTCGCCGCCGAACTGCCGCTGCCAGAACTTGTAGCCCAGCACCGTCACCGGCTCCGCGCCCTCCGTGGCGTCCGCCGGACCGGGCGCGCGGCCCGATCAGCGGCGGCACGCCCATCACGTCGAACGTATTCATGGTGCAATGATTGCCGCGCAGCCGCTGCGGCTCGCCCGCGCCCGTCCACGTCACATCGCTCCATGTGGAGGCGACCACGCCGCTGAACACCGTATTGCGTTGCGCGATGTCCAGGAACTGGTCGATCGGATAGTAGCTGCCGTTCCCGCCGCGCTGTCCCTGCACCGTGACGCTCATCAGACCGGTCCGGATCCGGTAGGGAAACGGGTCCAGGATGACTGCGTGGATCACGCGAATACATGGCGGTGCTGCCGCCGATACCCAGCGCCAGCGAGCCAATCGCGATGGCGCTGAATCCGCGGACCTGCGCCAGGCTGCGCACGCCGAAACGTAAGTCGCGGGCAAACTGTCCCATCCATCCAAATAAACCCATATTCACTCCAGCTTGGTTCACCGTACGGACGCTCGGAGGGCACTGGGGTTAGTCATTGTTGCTCATCTGCTGCCGGATGAATAATGAAACTGATTGTCCGCGAATTCTTTGTACGTCATCTTTGCCGTAAGCGCCATCGAATTCGCCATGGCCGTCCCCAGCTTCAGGCAAAGGCCATTCATGTCATCTTTACTACAGGTTTTGGTTCCATCCAGGCAGTAACCGATATCCATCATTCGCTCGCTGACGTTCTTCGTCTCAACCAGCACCATTTTCCCTTCGTACAGACGCCAGAACTCTTCAGTAGCCTGCTTCCTCGTCTTCGCATCCTCGGTATTAGGAATCGTCGCCGCGGCCGCCAGAGCCTGTGAGTAGATCTCCCGCTGGCTCTCCAGCCAGGGCTTCATGAACTCCCGCTCCGCCGTCTCGCGATTCTTGCCTTGCTCCCAGCGGTACTGCAGCATTCCCCAGAGAAACCCTGCCAGCGCAAGCAACACCGTGATCATCGGAACCATCTGCGCCAGCGCACCGTACCAGGGCTTCCTGCTGCGCAGTGAAGCCAGCTCCTCCCTGAGCTTTTCATTTCCCAATCGCAGCTGCTCCAACTGCAGCCCGCGCTCCGGCGCGTCAACCGCCTGTATCGCCTCACCCATCGTCCCTCCTGAACCACCAAACGCTGGACCCTTCTTGTCCAATCCATTGAAACGCACGCAGACTTACTCCCACCATGTTACAGACGAAGTGTCTTGCGCGGCGGCTAGCCACCGGCAGTTGACGCCGGGCGGCACGGAACGTATGATCTTCAAAGACCTCGGAGAGTGGATGGTATGGCCTATGTTCCCGGCCTGGCTCACGATATCTTCCTGAGCTATGCTCACGGAGACAATGAAACCGGGTGGGTAACTTATTTCGAAACGAGACTCCGCCAACGCTTGCGTGAGAAGCTCGGCTTCGCCCCTGCCGTATGGCGGGATGAGCGCAAGCTCGGTGGCGGCGATTCGTTTTCCGATGAGATCAAGCAGGCGCTCTCTTCCACCGGAATCGTGGTTTCCGTCGTATCTCCCAGCTACCTGGTCTCCGAGTATTGCCGTACCGAACGGATCCAATTCAGCGAGGCGCTCAAAGCCCGCTCCGAAGCCCTCCAGGTAGGCAACCGCTTCCGCCTGGTCAAGGCGATCAAGACGCCTTCACCGGGAAACTCGCACCGCCAACTGCTGCCCAGGACCCTGGGCTTCGATTTCTTCACCGAGAACCCCGCGCCCGATGCCTGTAGCGAATACGCACCCGGCTCGCGTGAATTCGAGACCGCCCTGGAGCACATTGCCGCATGGCTGGCGGAGACCGTCTCCCTGATGCGCAACCAGAAACAGGGAATCTATATCGCCGAACCTCCTCCCGTCGAAATGGAAGCCGACTGGCGCAAACTCCGCGGCGAACTGGAAGCCAAGGGCTACCGCGTGCTGCCCGAGGTCCGCCTGGACCCCATCGGCTTCGATGAGGAATCCATCCGTGCGGCGTTGGATCCGGCGGCGCTCTCCGTTCACCTCTTCGCCTCGTCATTTGACGAATTCGCGGTGGCACAGGCGCAGGTCGCCCGGTCTCTTCGCAAGCCCGCCGTAATCTGGGTCTCGCGCCGCGGCAGGCAGGCGCTGTTGCCCGAACAGCACGCCTTCCTGGCCGGTCACGCAGGCTTCGGCGAGTATAAGACCCGTTTCGAATTCATCGATACTCCCGATGCCACCTTATGGGATGTTCGCGACGTCATCCTGGAGCAATTGTTGCCGCGCCCGAAGCCGGTCCCTGTCGCAGCCGGGAGCGGCGGCAAAGCGGTCTACCTCATTTGCGACCGCACCGACCCCGGCGAAACCGAGCGCGCCTGGCGCCTCCGTAGCGAGCTCGTGGAACACGAGCGGCTGGAGGTCATCCTGCCGGAAACCGGCCTGCCCGATTCCACCGCGCTCTACGAAGAGCACGTACGCCGCATCAGCACTTGCGATGCCGTGCTGTTGTTCCGCGCCGCCGCGCCCGAGAAGTGGTTTCGCTTGAATTGTGAGGACGTCGAACGGGAGCCCGGCAGGTTTCGCCGCCAGCCGTTCCGCTCGCGCGCCATCTATCTCGCCAATGGCAACACGGACGCCGGTGTTCAGGAGTTTGAAGCCGCCGGCGGCCTGGTGATTCGTCAGCGAGGCGAATTCCACATCGAATCCCTCGAGCCGTTCGTCGCTCCGCTGCGCACCGGAAGCGGGAGGGCCGCATGACCCCCGGGACCAGTGCGGCGGCCACCCCCGCCAGCGTGCGGAACCCGTTTCCCGGCCTGCGGCCCTTCCAGACCGAAGAGGCCCACCTGTTCCACGGCCGCCGCGAGCAAGTCAACGAACTGCTCCAGCGAATGGAAAAACGGCGCTTCCTCGCCGTGGTGGGCACGTCCGGCACCGGCAAATCGTCGCTCGTCCGCGCCGGCCTGTTGCCCGCCCTCTACCGCGGCTATATGGGTACGGCAGGCTCACGCTGGCGCATCGCCGTCATGCGCCCGGGAGGCACGCCCCTGCACGCCATGGCACAAGCGTTGGGCGGTCCCGATGCCCTCCGCATGCCTGGCGATACTTGGAATCTCAAGGGAGCGCTGGAAACCCTCGGGCAGAGCAGCTTGGGCTTGACGGAGCTCGCCCGCCGGCATTTGATCGGCGAACCGGACAACCTGCTGCTGATCGTGGATCAGTTCGAAGAGATCTTCCGCTTCCGTCGCGAACGCCAGCTCATCGATGGCGGCGAAGAAGCCAAAGCCTTCGTCAACTTGCTGCTGGCCGCTGCGGATCAAACCGAAGTCCCGGTCTACGTCGTGCTCACCATGCGCTCGGACTTCCTGGGAGACTGCGCGCAGTTCCCCGCCCTGCCGGAAGCCTTCAATCGAAACCAGTACCTGGTGCCGCGTATGACCCGCGCGCAGCGCCGCCAGTCCATCGAAGGGCCGCTCGAAATTGCCGGCGTCCCCATCACCCAGCGGCTGGTACAGAGCATCCTCAGCGACGCCGGCGACAACCCCGAAAACCTGCCGGTCATGCAGCACGCTCTCATGCGGACCTTCGAAGAGTGGCGGCGCGATGGTTCGGCCGAGGCCTTGGATGTCGGCCACTATGACCTCGCCGGACGCATCGAAGGCGCACTGGATCAGCATGCCGAATCGCTCTGGTCTTCGCTTTCTCCCGAACAATGCGACTCTGCGGCGCGTATCTTCCGCTGCCTCACTACCTCCGAATCCGGGCGCGCCGTGCGCCGCCCTGCTCCGCTCGAACACATTCTACGTGTCGCCGGCGCGCAGCAGGAAAGCGGCCAGCGGCTCGTCACGTCGATTCTCGAGACCTTTGCCGCGCCCGACTGCGCCTTCCTGACCGTAGACCGAACCACGGAGATTGGCCTCGCGTCCGTGATCGACATCTCTCATGAGAGCCTGATCACCCACTGGAAACGCCTGGACCAATGGGTGAAGGAGGAGAGTGAATCGGCGGATTGGTACAAGCGACTGGTGCGTGCCGCGGAGCTTCACGCCAAGGGACAGGCGCGGCTATGGTCGGACCCCGATCTGCATTGGGCCTGGACCCGGCGCGCTGCGGATGGCTGGAACCCCGATTGGGCCGGCCAGTATGCCCCCGGCTACACGGAGGCCATCGCCTTCCTGGAGGAAAGCAAGCGTGCCCAACTGGCACAGGAACAGGCGGAACGCGAACGCTCCCAACGGGAATTGCGCACCGCCCAACGGCAGGCCCAAATCGAACGAAACGCCAAGCGAAACTACGTGCTGTTGTCGGCCGCCCTCGCACTGTTCCTGGCGGTAGCCGTCTTGCTGGCAATGCAGGCGCAACACGAGAAAGTGGAGGCGCACACCCAGCAGAAACGTGCCGAGGCTCTCGCCACCCAGTCGGATATCCTGTCCAATCGGGCCACCGCGGCCGAACGCACGGCGCAAGCCGCCCTCAAAGACCTGGAGGCGGCCAGCGCCCGCGGCGCCGAGGCCGAAAAACTGCGAGATGAAGCCGCCCAGGCCCGCCAGCAGGCCGAAGCTTCTGAACAAAAAGCGGTAAAGCTCGAACAGACCAAATCCAGTTTGTCCGACCAGGCCAGTCAGACCATCGAGACCCAGAGCAAACAGATCGCAGCCCTTCGCGCGCAACTCGAAGCGCAAAAGTCCCCACCGCCGGCGCCGGTGGCGAGGTTAACCGCCGAACCTCCGTCCATCGTTTTAGGTCAGTACGCCACCCTGCGCTGGCAGGTATCCGGCCAGACCAACAACGAAGGGGGAACGATTTCCATCGATCAGGGCGTCGGCAACGTAGGCAGATCCGGTAGCCGGCGGGTCGCCCCGAGTTCTTCCACGGTCTATACGCTGCAGGCCGCCGGACCCGGCGGAACCAGCACCGTCTCCCTCACTGTTCCCGTTACCCGTCCGGAAGGCCCCCGCTCCGCTCCCCCGCCTCCGCCCGCACCCGAAGTCATCGTGCTGCGCGAATGGCAGGCTCAGCAACTGCATGGCCTGGGCTTCGACGGCCACGCCATGATTTTCATCAGCGGTCTTCCTTCCCTGGATGGACGCGCCGACCTGTTCGTGGTTGCCGAGCGGCCCGGTGGACCGGCCCTCCCCATAAAACCCGATAGCAAAGTCCGGTTTTCCGGCGATCCCGCGCTCGCGCTGGAAGCTTTCACAAAAAGGGGCGGGGTGTCGTCCGGTTTCGAGGTTCATTCCTTCCCGCTCGCCATCAAAGGCCGAATCGTACAACCGGTGTCCGACGGAACGGGCTTCGATTACGACTCCGTGCACTACGCCATCAAAGTAACCGGCAAGACCAGAATCGGCCTGCTCACCGATGGCGCCGTCACCGTCGTTGTCTACCCCACCACCGCGCGTCGTTGACGCTCACCGCTGGCGTAGCTCGGCCCAATTGCGCCAGAATCGAAAGACATGACCGATCCGCAACCCTGGTGCAACCCCGTGCGCGCGCGACTCGCCGCCGGCCAACCCGCCTTCGGCGTCACCATCACCATCCCATCGGTGGAAGCCGCCGCCCACGCCGCCACGCTCGGCTTCCACTTTCTGTGGATCGAGATGGAGCACTCGCCCATCACGCTGGAGACCCTGCGCCTGATGGTGCTGGCCACCCGTGGGCTGCCCCGCCGCCGTATTCGCCCGCGTTCCGGTGGTGGAGCTGTGGACCGCCAAGCGCGTCCTCGATCAAGGAGTGAGCGGCGTGATCTTCCCCTTCGCCGGCACCGCCGAAAAGGCCGCGCGCGCCGCCGCGTCCTGCCGCTATCCGCCGGCCGGCAAACGCGGCTCCGGAGCCGGCGCCGCCGTCCGCACCTGGCCCGCGCCCGGCAACTACTACGATTCCGCCGACCGCACGTCATGACCATCTGCGTGGTGGAAGAGGCCTCCGCCCTCGATGAGATCGACGCCATCGCCGCCACCCCCGGCGTGGACGCTCTTTTCATCGGCACCAGCGATCTCTCCTTTTCCCTGGGCCTGCGCGGCCGGCAGGGCGAGCCGGCACTGGAAGCCGCCATCGCGCGCATTGCCGAAGCCGCCCGCCGTCACGGAAAATTTCTGGGCCGGCCCGCGGGAACTCCCGAGCAGGTGCGGCGCTTTATGGACCAGGGATTCCTGCTGTTTCAGATGCCCACCGAAATCGGCCTGATGGAATTGGGCGCGCGGCAACTTCTCGAGCCGCTCGGCATCGCCGGCATCCCCGCCGCCCAACGCGCGCTATATTAGCATCCGTGACCCGAGCACTCGCCATCCTTCTTCCTAGCCGTCGCGCCGGCCATCGCCGCCGACCTCACGCATGCCACCGTCGTCGCGCCCGCCGCCCTCTCCGGGTCCGGAACGCAAAGCCGTCTCACTGCTCATCGATTCCGTCCGCGAACGCACCCGCATCACCTGGCCGTCCGTCGCCGCGAATCCCGGCGCCGGCAAACCCGTCGTCACCATCCGACGAGCCCCGGCCGGCACTCCGCCTGCCGGCCGAAGGCTATCGCCTGCGCACCTTCGATAACGGCGGCGCGCCCGGCGTCGAGATCATCGGCAACGACGAGCGCGGCGTCCTCTTCGGCGTCGGCGGCCTGTTGCGCGCCCTCGAAATGCGCCGCGATTCGGTCACCCTGCCCGGCACGCTGGATATTCAGACCGCGCCGAAGTACGCCCTGCGCGGCCATCAACTGGGCTACCGTCCCAAGACCAACTCCTACGACGCCTGGAGCGTCCCGCATGTGGGAAAGCTACATCCGCGATCTCGCCGTCTTCGGCGCCAACGCCATCGAACTGATTCCGCCGCGCTCCGACGATGCCGCCGATAGCCCGCATTTCCCCCTCCCGCCCATGCAGATGATGGTCGAAATGTCGCGCCTCGCGCAGGAGTACGGCCTCGAATGCTGGATCTGGTATCCCGCCATGGATCCGGACTACGCGAACCCCGCCACCGTGGATGCGGCGCTCCAGGAATGGGGCGAAGTCTTCCGCCAGCTTCCCCGCATCGACGCCGTCTTCGTCCCCGGCGGCGACCCCGGCCACACCGAGCCGCGTTATCTGATGGCCCTGCTCGAAAAGCAGACCGCCAACCTGCAGCAAGTATCACCCCAAGGCCGCGATGTGGGTCTCGCCGCAGGGATTCAACGCGCCCTGGATGGACCAGTTCTTCGGGCTGATGGACCAGCAGCCGGCGTGGCTCAGCGGCATCGTCTTCGGCCCGCAGGTCCGCGTCAATCTGCCCGAACTGCGCCAGCGCATCCCCAAGCGATACCCCATCCGCTTCTACCCGGACATCACGCACTCCGTGAATGCCGAGTTCGCCGTGAACGATTGGGACATCGCCTACGCGCAGACCGAGGAGCGCGAAGGCATCAATCCGCGGCCACTGGACGAGGCGCAGATCTTCCGCGTCTTGCAGCCCTTCGCCGACGCCGGCTTCCTCACCTATTCCGAAGGCTGCAACGACGATGTCAACAAGGCCGTCTGGAGCGCGCTCGGCTGGAATCCCCAGGTCGACGTCACCGAGGTGCTTCGCGACTACGGCCGCTACTTCATCGGCCCCGATATGGCGGACGCCTTCGCGCAGGGCCTGCTCGCTCTGGAGCGCAACTGGCGCGGTCCGCTGCTGACCAATGCCGCCGTAGATGTCACCCTCGCGCAGTTCCAGGACCTCGAACGCCGCGCCTCGCCCCAACTGAAATTGAACTGGCGCTTCCAGCAGGCCCTCTACCGCGCCTATTACGACGCCTATCTGCGCGCCCGCCTGACCGACGAAACCGCGCGCGAGCGCCGCGCCCTGGAACTACTCGCCAACGCCCGCTCCGGCAGTCCGCTGTCCGCCATCGCCGCCGCCGAAACCGCGCTCACCGTTGATCCCAATGCCCGCGCCGGCGCAGCCCTTCGCGCACGAGTCTTCGAACTCGGCGAGGCCCTATTCCAAAGCGTGCGCATGCAGCTCAGCGTGCCGCGCTATGCCGCGATCGACGCCGGCCGCGGCGCCAATCTCGATCTCATCGACCGCCCCATCACCAATGCCGACTGGCTGCTCAAGCGCTTCGCCGAAATCCGCGCGCTGGATTACGACGCAACCCGCCGCACCGCCATCGACGAAATCTTGAACTGGAGCAATCCCGGACCCGGCGGCTTCTTCGACGATCTGGGCGACCCGGCAAATCGTCCGCACCTACTACCCGGCGTCGGCTTCGACAAAGATCCCGCCTTCTTCCACACCGTCCGCACCGGCTTCGGTTCGCGCCGCAACACTCCCTGGCGCGTCTCCTGGTACCGCCACGCCGAAGCCCTGTACGGCAATTCCATCCAACTGCGCTACACTGCCCTCGATCCGTCCGCCCACTACAAAGTGCGCTTCACCCAGTCCGGCGACAGCACACCCCGCGCCACCCGCTTGGTAGCCAACGGCAAAATTGAGATCCATCCCATGCGCAAGAAGGATCCCGAAGTGAAGCCCGTCGAATTCGACATTCCCGCGGAAGCCACCGCCGGCGGCACCCTCACGCTGGAGTGGCAGGCCAACCCCGAAGAATCCGGCAACGGCCGCTTCGTCCAAATCGCCGAAGTCTGGCTGATCCGCAAGTAAGAAAGGCCTCCTGGCCTGTCTCCGCCATTTGAACCGCAAGCCCGGTCGTGATAGATTCGGAATCACTTGTCTATCCCTAGCGTGAATTTCGCCTTACCGGTGCTCTTAGCAGTACTACCGCTTTCCGCGGCATCCTTCCGAGCCTCGGCCGCCAAGATCGACATCACCCCCCAATCGCCGCAATGGCTGTTGGGCTACGGTCCCCGCCAATCCACCGGCGTCCACGACCGCATCTACCATCGCGTGATCGCGCTAGACGATGGCCGCACGCAATTCTTCCTCGTATCGAGCGACCTCTGCCTCTTCTCTCCCGAACTCTACGACGAAGTGGCGTCCGCCCTGCAGCAGGAAGGCATCGAGCGCAAGCAATTCTGGTGGTCCGTCACCCACACGCACTCCGCCCCCGAAGTCGGCCCCCCGGGAGTATATAAGGTCCTCCTCAAGGGACGCTCCGATCACGAGTGGGACCGCGCATACACCGCGCAAATCAAGTCATCCGTAGTCCAGGCAATCAAAGACGCCCGAGCCAAGTTGGAACCCGCCCGCCTGCGCACCGGACTCGGAATGTCCCTGGCCAACATCAACCGCCGCGCCAAAGACGTCGACGGCAAGATCAGTCTCGGCCTCAATCCCGACGGCCCTGTCGACCGGCAGATCGGCCTCCTCCGCCTCGAACGCCCCGATGGCTCGCTGATCGCGCTGGCCGCCAACTACGCCATCCACGGCACCGTTCTCAGCGGAGCAAACACCGCGATCTCTGGCGACGCCCCGGGCATCGTCGCCGACTACCTGGAGAGAACGCTCGGTGCCCCCGTGCTCTTCATCAATAGCGCCGCCGGCAATGCCGCCCCCATCTACTCGGTGTATCCCACCCCGTCCGCCGGCCATCTCTCCGAGTTCCGCGTCCTCCTCGGCGACCGCATCCTGGAAGCCAACCGCCAACTGACGAAAGGCTCCGCCGACATCAACCTCCGCCTGGACGAGCTCATCGTAGAGACCGCCCTGAAGCCCGGCCTGGAATGGCCGCCGGAACTCGCCCGCTACTCCCGCACCGAAGATTCCGGGCGCGTCCTGATACGCCTCCCCGTCCGCACACTCCGCCTGAACGATGCCGTGATCTGGTCGGCCCCAGTCGAGCTGTTCAGCGAAATCGCCATCGAAGTGAGAGCCCGCTCGCCCTTCTCCCACACCCTCTACTTCGGCTACACCAACGGCTGGTTCGGCTACCTCCCCACCGCGAATGCCTTCGCCGAAGGAGGCTACGAGCCCCAAACCTCCCCCTTCACCGAAGCCGCCGAAGCCGATCTAACCCGTCAACTCGTCACCTTCCTCCAAGGAGGCGGATAGCGATGAGAGGAAACATTCTCTTCAACGCAGAGACGCAGAGAACGCAGAGAAAGCGCAGAGAAAATAAACCCTGCTCTTCTTCGTCTTCTCTGCGTTTCCTCTGCGTTCTCTGCGTCTCTGCGTTGAGCACCCAGCCTCTCTTATCCCAAACCGATGAAGCCTTCATAGGTGCCCGCGGAAAATACTGGGCCTTCCAGAAAGTAGTTCGCCCACCAGTCCCGCCCGCGCACAATCCCTGGGTCCGCAACTCCATCGACGCCTTCATCCTCGATGGCCTGACCCAGAAGCGCCTCGACCCTTCCCCGCCCTCGATCGCAACCGTCTCATCCGCCGCGTCACCTTCGATCTCACCGGCCTCCCGCCCAACGCCCGCCGACGTCGACGCCTTCCTCAAAGACAAATCGCCCGACCGCCTACGAAAAGATAGTCGACCGCCTGCTGGCTTCCCCGGCCTACGGCGAACGCTGGGCCGCCAAATGGCTCGACGTCGTACGCTACGCCGATACCAACGGCTTCGAACTCGATCTCGAGCGCCCCAACGCCTGGCGCTACCGCGACTACGTCATTCATTCCTTCCAGACCGACAAACCCTACGACCGCTTCATTCGCGAGCAAATCGCCGGCGACGAAATGTCCCCCGGCGACCACGAAGCACTCATCGCCACAGGCTACCTGCGCGCCGGCTCCGAGCACCTGGTCTCCGGCAATATCGATCCCGAAGAGAGCCGCCAGGAAGTCCTCACCGAGATCGCCACCAATGTCGGCCAGACCTTCCTCGGCATGACCATCAATTGCGCCCGCTGCCACAACCACAAGTTCGATCCCATCCTCCAGCGCGATTTCTACGCCCTGCAATCCGTCTTCGCCGGCGCCAAGGGCAAGGACGTCGAGATCGCCTCCGCCGCCGAAAAGTCCGCCTGGCAGGCCGCCCAACAAGCCTACAAGGATCGCCTCGCGCCCATCGAAGCCGCCCTCAAAGCGCTCGCCAAACCCTACGATGAGCAGCTCCGCGAAGAGCACAAGCGCCAGCTCGACCCCAAACTCCGCGAAGCCCTCGACATTCCGAAAGACAAGCGTACCCCCGAGCAGAAGCGCCTTGCGTCGGACGCCGAAACGCAGATCAAGCCGTCGTGGGACGAAGTCGTCGACGTGATGCCCCCAGCCGTGAAGGCCGAACGCGCCCGAACTGCGCGAGCGCCTGCACGAAGTCGAAGCCACCGCGCCCGATCCGCTGGCCGCCGCCTACGCGTTCGTCAACACCGGCGAGGACGCGCCCGCAAAGCTACATCCTGCGCCTCGGCGATCCGCACAGCCGGCTCAGCCCGGTGGACCCCGCCGTCCCATTCGTCCTCACAAGCCGGATACCAGATTCCCACCGCGTCCACCGGCCGGCGCACCGCCTTCGCCAACTGGCTGGCCTCGCCCGAACAATCCCCTCACCGCGCGCGTCATGGTCAATCGCATCTGGCAGTTCCGCATCGGCGATGGCATGGTGCGCACGCCCAACGATTTCGGCACCATGGGCGACAAGCCCGAAAGTCACGCCCTCCTCGACTGGCTCGCCGCCGAGTTCGTCTCCGCCAACTGGAGCGTCAAGGCCATCGACCGCCTGATCGTCACCAGCGCCGCCTACCGGCAAGTCGTCCGCTCCCGACGCCGCGAAAGAGCAAGATCGATCCGCAGAACCGCCTCCTCTGGCGCATGAACCGCAAACGCTTCGACGCCGAAATGATCCGCGACGCCGCACTCTCCGTCGCCGGCACGCTCAATCCCAAAATGGGCGGCGCGCCCCGTGCGCATCCCCATCGAGCCGGAAGTCTACGACCTCATCTTCACCGAATCCGAACGCGACGGCCTGTGGCCCGTCAACCCCGATAAGAACGTCCAGAATCGCCGCGGCATCTATCTCCTCAACAAGCGCAGCGTGCGCCTGCCCCTGCTCACCGCCTTCGACCAGCCCGATACCATCACCTCCTGCCCCGTGCGGCCCGTTTCCACCCACGCCCTGCAGGCCCTGACGCTCTTCAACTCGCGGCTTCATGCAGGAAGTCTCCCAGTCCTTCGCCGCGCGCCTCGAAAAATCCTGCGCCGCCGACCGCGCACTGTCAGATCGATCAGGCCTGGCAACTCGCGCTCGGGCGCCGCCCGCGCCCGCAGGAGACGCGCCTCGCCCGCGAATTCTTCCAATCCGGCGGCACGCTGCCGGATTTCTGCTCTGGCCCTGTTCAACCGCAACGAGTTCCTCTATGTCCCACTGAACGTCCTCCCACATACGCCCCGCGGTAACCCGCCGCGACGTTCTGGTGCGCGCGGCGCACGGCTTCGGCTCGCTCGCCCTCGCGTCCCTGCTCGATCCGCCCGCGCAGCGCTGCCGATCGCGTCAATCCGCTGGCCGCCAAACCGCCGCACTTCCCCGGTAAGGCCAAATCGGTGATCTTCCTCTTCATGGTCGGCGGTCCCAGCCAGGTCGATACCTTCGACCCCAAGCCCGCGCTGGAAAAATATGACGGCCAGCCCCTGCCGGCCAGCTACGGCACCATCGTCAGCCAGTTCACCAAGGGCGATACGCCGCTCCTGCGCAGTCCCTGGACCTTCCGCAAATACGGCCAGTGCGGGCGTGACGGTCTCCACCCTCTTCCCGAATATCGCCCAGCGCGTCGACGACCTCTGCTTCGTCCGCAGCTTCTATACCGACAGCACCGTCCACGCGCCCGCCATGTACCAGGTCAATACCGGCCGCATCCTCATGGGCTATCCGAGCATGGGCTCGTGGATCACCTACGGCCTCGGCAGCGAGAGCGATAACCTGCCCGCCTACGTCGTCATGCCGCAGCCCGAAGGCACTCCCGAAGGCGGCACGCCCTGCTGGGGCGCCGGCTTCCTTCCCGCCGTTTACCAGGGCACCGTATTTCGCTCCGGCCCCAAGCCCATCGTCAACCTGCAGCCCCCCGAAGGCATGACTCCCGCGCGCCAGCGCCACACTCTCGACTTCCTGCAAAAGATGAACGAGATGGACACCCTCGATGGCGACAGCGAAATGGCCGCCCGCATCAGCTCCTACGAACTCGCCTTCCGCATGCAGAGCTCCGCCCCCGAAGCCGTCGATCTCTCGAAGGAAACCGCCGCCACCCGCAAGCTCTACGGCATCGACCAGAAGCGCACCAACGAATTCGGCACCCGCTGCCTGCTGGCCCGCCGCCTCGTGGAACGCGGCGTCCGCTTCATCCAGCTCTACTCCGGCGGCGGACCCGTCTCCGTGCAGTGGGACGCCCACAAAGACCTCGTCGGCAACCACGAGAAAATGTGCGGCATGACCGACCTGCCCGTCGCCGGCCTGCTCACCGACCTCAAACAGCGCGGTCTGCTCGATTCCACCCTCGTCATCTGGGGCGCCGAATTCGGACGCCTTCCCATGTCGCAGGGCGGCGACGGCCGCGATCACAACCCGCACGGCTTCACCATGTGGTTCGCCGGAGGCGGCGTCAAACCGGGAACCATCGTCGGCGAAACCGACGAAATGGGCCTGCGCGGCGTCGGTACGCGCTACTCCATGCGCGATTTTCACGCTACAATCCTGCAGCTCATGGGACTCGACCAGAACCGCCTCTGGTTCCTGCACAACGGACGAAACGAAAAACTCACGGACTTCGGCGGCGCCGTAATCAAGGAAATGTTGGCATGAATCGACGCAGCTTTCTCGCCGGCGCCACCGCCGCGCCCCTCCTGTACGCCGCCCCGCAGAACACTGGCGAGACCGGCTTCACCTCGCTCTTCGATGGCAAAACCCTCGAAAACTGGAGCGTGCAGGACGGTCCCGAAGCAGCCTTCTACGTGAACGAGGGCGCCATCGTCGTCCACGAGAGCGCCGGCTATCCCGCTTGGCTGCGCTCCTCCCGCCAGTACGAGAATTTCGATTTCCGCGGCGAGTTCTTCGTCAAAGGATGGATGAACTCCGGCATCTATCTGCACGCGCCCGAACACGGCCGCAATATGTGGACCGGCATGAAGATCAACATCTTCCACCAGGTGGATGCCGAGCCCGCGCCCGAATCCATGGGCTCCGTCTTCCCCGTCGTGCCCCCGCTCAAAGTCAATGTGAAAAATCAGAGTCAGTGGAACTCCTTCCGCATCCTGATGGACTGGCCGCGCCTACAGGTCTGGACCAACGACGAGATGGTCCAGAACCTCGACGTCGAATCCGTTCCCGAACTCCGTCACCGCCTGCGCAGCGGCTATCTCGGCTTCGAATCGCTCTCCTATCCCATCCGCTTCCGCAATCTGCGCGTCCGCGAACTGCCGTCCAAAGTCTCCTGGTCGCCGCTGTACGAAACGCCAACGGACCTCGCCAAGTGGCGCATCTCCGAAGGCAAGCCGCTCTTCGAAGCCCTCGGCCCCGTCCTCCATGGCGACGGCCTCGGCCACTTCGCCACCGTCGAGAAGTTTCGCGATTTCGAGCTGCAGATGTACGTGCGCCACGCCTGGCATCACAACGGAGGCGTTCTCTTCCGCACCTCCGGGCAGGGCTCGCGCGGCCGCCACTATGAGATCCAGCTCCACGACGTCGAAGGCGCCCACTACCCCACCGGCTCGCTGTACACCATCAAGCGCGGCCTCTACCCGCGCATCGAGGCCGGCCACTGGTGGCTCCTGCAAATGCGTGTCAAAGACGCCTCCTGCCTGGTCCGCATCAACGGCGAGACCGTCACGGAATACGACCGTCTGGACAATCTCGAGGAAGGCCCCATCGAACTCCAGGCGCACGATGCCGGCCGCTGGACCCAATACAAGCAGATCCGCATTCGCCGCATCTGACGCCGCGCCCCGGAATACACATGGCAAACATCCTCGCAATCCACGCCCATCCCGACGACGTGGAGTTCCTGGCCGGCGGCACCATGGCCCTCCTGGCCGGTCTCGGCCACGCGCTCACCATCGCCACCTTTACCCCGGGCGACTGTGGCTCCAAGCAAATGGGTCCCGACGAAATCGCTGCCGTCCGCCGGCAGGAAGCCGCCAATGCCGCAGCCCTGATCGGCGCGCGCTACTTCTGTCTGGAAATGCGCGACCTGGCAATCTTCGATGACGATGCGTCGCGCCGCCTGGTCACCGAGACCCTGCGCCAAACCCGCCCGGATCTCGTCCTCACCGCCTCGCCGGTCGATTATCACTGCGACCACGAGGCCGTCAGCGCCTTGGTGCGCGATGCCTGCTTCGCCGCGCCCGCGCCCAATTACCTCACCCGCGCCGCCGAGCCCGCGCCTCCGCTCGATCAAATCCCCTATCTCTACTTCATGGATCCGGCCGAAGGCACCGATCGCGAAGGCGCCGTCGTAGAGCCGCATTTCATCGTCGATATCGAACCCGTCTTCGCCCGCAAACACGCCATGCTGGCCGCCCATGCCAGCCAGCGGATCTGGCTGCAAAGAACATCACGGAACCGACGACTACCTGGAAACCATGGAGCGCTGGACCCGTGCGCGCGGCGCTCTCGCCAACCTGCCGCTCGGCGAGGGCTTCCGTCAATATAAGGGCCACGCCTATCCCCAGAACCCCCTTCTGGAGGACTGCCTCGGACCTGCCGCGGTCAAGTTCCGAAAGTGATCTCCGTGGTCCGCGCCCTGCTCGCCTTCGCCCTGCTCCTCCCACCCGGCCTGGGCGCAGGTCTCCCGCTGCGTGCCCTGCCATGCCGAACTCGCCGCCGGCTTTCAAAAGACCGGCATGGGCCGCTCCTTCTACCCGATGCGCGCCGGGTCCCTGCCGGACAAGCCCTACTACCACCAGCCGTCCGCCACCTGGTTCGCCATGATCGAGCGCGCAGGCCGCGTCTTCCAGCGCCGCTGGCAGCTCGGCGTCGATGGCAAAGAAACCAATATCGAAGAGAAGCAGATCGATTTCGTCCTCGGTTCCGGCAATCACGCCAAAACCTACCTGCACCTCACGCCTCGCGGCACTCTGCAGCAACTCCCGCTCGGCTGGTACGCGGAGAACGGCGGCACCTTCGCCATGAATCCGGGCTACGACCGCCCCGATTACCCCGGCTCCACCCGCGCCATCTCCTACGAGTGCATATCCTGCCACAACGCGTACCCGAAGATCCCCGCCGCCAATCGCGAAGAAGGCGCCGAAGCCCGTTACATCGCTCCTCTGCCCGAAGGCGTCGATTGCCAGCGCTGCCACGGCCCCGGCGACCAGCACATCGCCACCTCCGGCAAAGCGCCCATCCTCAATCCCGCAAGCCTTCCACCGGACCGTGCACTTGAAGTCTGCATGCAGTGTCACCTGGAAACCTCCAGCCGCCTGCTGCCGCACTCCATACGCAAACATGGCCGCGCGCCGTTCTCTTACGTGGCCGGACAGCCGCTCGCCGATTTCCAACTCACCTTCGACCGGCCTGCCGGAATGAACCAGGCCGTCGAAGTCGCCGGCGGCGCCTACCGCTTCCGCCAATCGCAGTGCTTCCTCAAAAGCAACGGCAAGCTGCTCTGCACCACCTGCCACAATCCGCACGATGTCCAGCGCGGCGACGCCGCGGCCGCCGCCTACAACAAGATCTGCGCCGGCTGCCACGACTCATCTCACCGCAGCAGCGAGAACTGCGTCACCTGCCACATGCCCAAAACGCGCACCGACGATGCCGTCCACATCGTCATCACCGACCATCGCATTCAGCGCCCCGCCGCCGCTCCCACCCACCTCACCGGCGCCAAGGCCGAAACCCCGGAGACCCCCGCCACGGCCTATCGAGGTCCGGTCGTACCCTACCTTCCGCCACAACCAGACGCCCTGTATGAAGCCGTCGCCCAGGTTCGCGATGGCGCCAATCTATCCGCGGGACTGCCGCTCCTCGCTAACACGATCGCGCGGCTACGTCCCGCGCAGGCCGGCTTCTATGTGGATCTCGGTGAGGCCTACCGCGCCACCGGCGATCCGGCCTGGGCCGCTCAATCCTTCGAACAGGCGCTGGCGCGCTCCCCCGAATCGCTGGTGATTCAACTGAAACTCGCCAACGCACTCATCGAAACGCGGCAATGGGCGAAGGCCGAAGCCGCCTCCCGCCGCGCAACCCTGAAGGCCCCGGCCGACCCGCTGGCCTGGGGCCTGCTCGGCTGGGCACTCTGGCAGCAGGACCAGCGCGTCGAAGCCAAAGCCGCGCTCGAAAAAGCTGTCCGTCTCGATCCCGATTCCCCCGAACTCCACAACTACCTGGGCTCGCTGCTTGCCGGCACCGGCGATCGGGCCGCCGCCGCTCGAGCCTTCCGCGAAGCCGTCCGCATCATGCCGGGAATCGCCGAGTGGCGCACCAATCTGGCCCGCCTCCTGGCATCCCTGGGAGAGGAATCCGAAGCCGAAAACCACGCCAAAGCGGCCGTCTTATCCGACCCAACCCTAGCCCCCGCCCACGAATTGTGGGGCGCCCTGGCCCTCAACCGTGGCGATTTAGACACCGCCATCCGCGAACTGCAATCCGCCCTGATCCTCAACCCGCCCTTCCCCAAAGCCGAATACGAACTAGGCCTCGCCCTCTACTCGAAAGGAGACACCCAAGCCGCCCTCCCCCACCTCCAGCAAGCCGCAAAACAAGGCTCCGCCGAAGCCGCCCAATTCCTCCAAAAGCTGACGAAATAACCGAAGTACTCTCCGCTGTCTCAAAAGCCGCGTTCTCTTTTACCTTTCCCATTTTGCATTCTCCGCGTCTTTGCTCCGTGTCTCAGCGCCTCCGCGTCAAAGTCCAAGTCCCAAAACTCGATTTAGTACTGTATCCAATAGCCCAAAGTATTAGGCCCATAAGGACTTGCTCACCGCCCTCCCCTAACCCAAAATCAAATCATGACGATCACCTACTCAGACGGAACGATCCTGGAAGCCATCATATTTGCCCATGAAGAAGAATCGCTCCGCGTCGCCGTGGCAGGCGAAGGTGACGTGCGCATCCTCCGTCGCATCGATGGAGTCTGGATATCCGAGGACAACCAGCCGGTAACCGTTCAGTTCGCCTGGGAACGCCCAACCCCGGCGGCCATCCCCGATGAGACAGACTGTGTCTGTCCGAAAGACCTCGCCGCCCGCCTCATCGCCATGCTCAACGAAGGCACCGGCGAAGACGACCTGCTCGAAGACTCCCTTTATACCTTCTCTTCGGAAGGCAACAAGGTGCGCATCCAGCAGGCCTCGATGCGCGCGTAATTCACGCGCCGAGCGTCGCGAGTTCCTCAATCTCCCGCTGAATCTCCTGCGCCTGGCGGTGGCGCCGCCAGAATCCATATCCCGTCCACACCACCAGCAGCGCCATCAGCGGCAGCGCACTAGGCAATCGGTCCAGTCCCGGGGACGCGCGGCCAATCAGGATCGCCGCCAACATCAGGCACGCCAGAACCAGCGGTCCATGCCATACCCAGGCGTTCCTCAAATGATCGCGCCGCCGTTCCAACTCCCTCCGGTAATATTCCAACCCCGGTGCGGCCACCGTATCCGGACTCGAAGTCTCTGGCCGCCAGATGCGCCGGCGGAACCAGATCAGCGAAATCGCCACCCACCCGACCACCGCGGCGAAGCCGGCCCATTGCAGGGGATCGCGCGGCGCAATCCGCCAGGCCATCACGCCGACGAAGAGCAGCGCCGCCAGAATGCTCATCAGAATCTCCGAACGCGTACTGGCAGACAACTCCTCGGTTCGCCGGTCCACAATCTGCTTCAGATTCACCGTATCCTCCTCCCCGGGCTGCTCGCGCCAGATCACGCCCGGATCTTTCGCCCTCATCTCATCGGACATAGCGCCCCTCCTCGTGAAAACGGCTGGAGAGAATGTTCTTGATGCGATGAATCTTCATTCCCACATTCGCCGGCGAAAGGCCGGTGATCTCCGCGATGGCCGCGGTATCCATCTCCTCCAGATACGAAATCATGATCTGCCGGTCCAACGGCTTAAGCTGCCGTATAAACCCAGAGAGCTGCTGCAAGGCCCTCTGCTGATCGATGTCCGGCCCGCCACCCCCGGCCGTTACCGTAAGTTCCGCCTCTTCCAGGCTCACCAGCGCCGCATTCTTCCGCCGTTCGCGATTCACGTACGAAACCGCCGTATTGTGGGCCACCCGGAACGTCCACGTCTTCAGCGAGCACCGCCCGTCGAACACAGCGAAACTTCGCCACAGTTGGAGGTGTATGTCCTGCCGCAGGTCGTGCCGCCGTTCCGCGTCCGCCTCGTATCCGGCCGCCACGCGATCCAGTGCACGGCCGAATTCCCGGATCGCGGAGGCGTATAATTCCTCCCGCTCCGGTGTCCCCCCGCTACTGGAATTGCCGCTCACAATATGAATAGTCGATGCGCCGCTAATTTTATAACACCGTTTTCACGCCAAGGCGCCAGGCTCGCAAAGAAGAGCAGTTTTCTTTGCGAGCCTGGCGCCTTTGCGTGACAATGAGGAAAACATGACACGGCGGCACTTCATCGGAACTTTCGCAGCCGCCGCCACCCCCTCGACAGCTCCCGCGCAACTGGTCGTCCCCGTACATCGAGTCATGGATTCCCGGGCGCAATGCTCGCCCGAACAGCTTCACCACTTCTGGTCCGTCATCTGGCCCGAAGCTGCCCGCAACTTCGGCCGCGGCGGCATTCGCCTACAGACCACCGATGGGCCGGGTGAAGTCAAACGCTCCCCCGGCGATCAGCCCATCTTCGTCGGCCTGCGCCCGCATGTGATCAACCTCGTGCTGACCGGCTACATCCCCATGAAGTGGGACAACGGCCGCGCTCTCGCCGGAATCACCACCATCCGCGATGGCTGCCACGTCTGTCTGATCGCGCTCCGCTACGCGCACGGCGACCAGGTACCCTTCCTCTCGGTCAACACCTGTGTGCACGAACTTCTGCATGCCCTCCTGCAGGACGTCTTTGTGCATCGTCCGACCTGGTATCAGACCGGCAGCCGCGAATTCCGCATCGATTGGTACGCCACCCAGCTCTGGCTATTTCACAACGGCACCGATATTCGCCAGTCGGCCCAGTCCTACCTGAAACGCTTGACGCCCCCGTTAAAATAAAAGCGGCAAGTTCCCCGCAACGCGCCGGCGATCTGCGGTGGTACGGCGAAAATCGCCCCGAACCCAGGAAGTCATTGATTCCAAACGAAACTGGCCTCTGCCAGTGAACCCAACGAACCCAGGAAGTTGACCCAACTGGGTGGGGCATTATCCCCTTTTCGCAACAGGCCCTTCGGGGTTTGCCTGTAAATCCCTGAATTTCCGCATGGCCCGAAAAGTGCAATCCGTCTCAAGCGGATAAAAAGAGTCCTATTACTTTTATGCAGTTAACCAGAGCCGCAGATTACGCTGTCCGGGTGATGATCCACCTGGCCGGCCTACCGCCGGGTGCGCGGGTTAGCCGTTCGGAACTCTCCGTGGCCGCCGAGTGTCCCGAACAATTCCTTTGCAAGGTGTTGCAGAACCTGACGCGCGCCGGCTTCGTCGTCTCCCATCGCGGCAACACCGGCGGCTTCGAGTTGGAAGAACTGCATCGCTCCGCTTCCGTCCTCGAAGTGGTCGAGGCCGTCGAAGGGCCCATCCGCCTCAACATCTGCCTGACCAGCGATCACGCCTGCACCCGCCAGGGATGGTGCCCCGCCCACGGCGTCTGGGCCGGCGCCCAGGCCGCCATGCTTCAAGTGCTCCAGGAAGCGACCATTTCCAATTTGGCCGGCCAGGCGGCCGTCGCGCGGCGCCCCGTCGTCCTCGGGATCGACGAAGTCCGATGGAACTGACCTGGATCGCCATCCTCGCCAGTCTCTGCATGGCGATCGCCGCCATGTGCATCTTCATTTTTGCGGTCAAAAAAGACTACTTTCATAATCTCGAAGACACCAAGTACCAGGTCTTCTGGAGCGACCTCGAAGATCTGGTCGATACCGGTGTCGACAACCCAAAGGAGAAGCGCAATCGTGCCAGTGGCCAGCCCGATTCCCATTAGCCACTCCGTTGAAGCGGAACCGCACATGCCGCGCCGCCGCGTGCTGGCATGGCTCACCAGCGTGGGGCTGTTCGGATCGGCCGTGCTCTCGGCCGTATCCAACCTCGTTTTTATCAAGCCGCGCGCCACCTACGGACAGCCGGCCCGCTTCGCCATCGGTAAGCCCGACGACTTTCCTTCCGGCACGCGCATTTCGCTCGACGTCAAGCGCGTCTGCATCGTTCGCGAGGGCGCCAAAATGGCTGCCATCTCCACCACCTGCACCCATCTGGGCTGCATCGTCGGCATCAGCGACACCGGCTTCGCCTGCCCCTGCCACGGTTCGCGGTTCGATCAGGACGGCACAGTGACCGGCGGACCGGCTCCCAAACCCCTGCCCTGGTTCAAACTGAGCCTCGCCCCCAACGGCGAGCTGGAAGTCGACAAATCCACCGAGATCGCACCCGGGACCTACTTAAACGTATGAGTACCCAGACTCCTGAAAAAGGCGCGTGGAGCGCCCTGCGCGAGCTGCCCTCCAACGTCTGGAGCTCCATCTTCCGCAATCCCCTTCCCTCCACGGACCTGGAGCGCGCGTCGACGAGCTTCACCAATTTCTTCCTCCATCTGCACCCGGTCAAGGTCCACAAGAATACGCTGCGTGCCACTTACACCCTGGGGCTCGGACTGATCTCGCTATTTCTCTTCTTCATCCTGGTGGCCACCGGCATCCTGCTGATGTTCTACTACGTCCCCTCCACCACGCAGGCCTACGACCGCATGCTTGATCTGCGCGGCACCGTGGCCTTCGGCATCTTCCTCCGCAATATGCACCGCTGGAGCGCGCACGGCATGGTGGCCATGGTCTTCCTGCATATGTGCCGCGTCTTCCTCACCGGCGCGTACAAGAAGCCGCGCGAGTTCAACTGGGTGCTCGGCGTCATCCTCCTGTTGGTCACGCTTTTCCTGAGTTTCACTGGCTACCTGCTGCCGTGGGATCAGTTGGCCTTCTGGGCCATCACCGTCGGCAGTTCGCATCGCCGGATACGCGCCGCTGATCGGCCAGCAGATGAAGTTCGTCCTGCTCGGCGATACCACCGTCGGCCAGGAGGCCCTGCTCCGCTTCTACGTTCTCCACGTGGCCGTCCTCCCCGCGGTGCTCGTGCTCCTGATCGCGATTCACTTCTGGCGCGTGCGCAAGGACGGCGGCCTCTCGCGTCCCGAACAACCGAAGATTGAAACCAAGCCCGAAACCATCGTCGCCACCATGACCCTGGAACCCGCGAAGAAGCGCGTCTACGGCCTGCAGGGCTTCGTCCGCGGCAACTTCACCAAGGTCGGCAACGTGCCCGACGATACGGTCTACGCCTGGCCGAATCTCCTGCTTGCCGAGCTGTTCGTCTTCGTCCTCACCGTCTCCCTCATCCTGCTGGTGTCGCTGGCCTTCAACGCGCCGCTCGAAGAGCCGGTCAACGTCATGCACCCGCCCAATCCGGCCAAGGCGCCGTGGTACTTCCTCGGCCTGCAGGAGATGGTCAGCTATTCGGCATTCTGGGGCGGAATCGGGATACCGGGGCTGATGGTGGCGCTGCTGCTCATCGTTCCGTACATCGACCGCGGCACCAAAGGCGTCGGGCGCTGGTTCGCCAAAGAGCGCCTGCTGGCCAACACCATCTTCCTCACGCTGGTAGTTCTCAACGTGATCTTCATCATCATCGGCACGTTCTTCCGGGGACCGAACTGGACGTTCGTCTCTCCCTTTTGAAGAGTGATGCATATGCGACTTTCACTGGCAATCGCGAGCTTCGTGGTACTGATCGTTCACGGCGTCGTCTTCTACGATCAGTTCTTTCACCGCTGGGAGCGGCATCAGACTGCGTACTTCGAACAGGCGCGGTCCCTATCCAAGAATGAGGGGGAACGCGCGGAGCTGGATGCCCGTTCCCCGCGCATCGAGCAGACCATCGTCACCAGCTTCGGCGATACCCGCGTAGACCGCTGCACCACCTGCCACATCGCGAGCGACGATCCGCGCTTCGCCAATCACGCGCAGCCGCTCAAATCCCATCCCTATTCGGCCGCCATGGGCGACGTCCAACGCAACGGGCATTGGGAGCGCCGCCACAAATTCGCCGACTTCGGCTGCACCGTCTGCCACGACGGGCAGGGCCGCGGCCTCGAAACCAAATTCAGCCACGGCGAGGATGAGTTCTGGCCCGAGCCGCTCACCGGGTACGTGACCCAGGCCACCTGGCGCAAGGATTTCGCTCCCAAGCTCAAGAGGCAAGGAATACATGGAGGCCAACTGCGCCCAGTGCCACACGGCGGAGAACTTCGCCGGCACGCCCAACGTCAATCGCGGACGCAAACTCTTCTATGCCATGAACTGCTATGGCTGCCACAAGATCGATGGCATGAGCGAGGGCACCCTGGGGCCCGATCTCACCGAGGCCGGCAAGAAGTTCAAAGTCGATTACCTCTGGGAGTCCATTGTCGAACCCCGTGCCAACCTGGCCTCCAGCTTCATGCCGAAGTTCAACCTGCCGGAGGCCGACGTACGCGCCCTGGTGATCTTCCTGAAGAGCCGGCGCGGCGTCAATTTCGCCGAGACCTCGCTCGATCGCTACAAGGCCCACATTGAAAACGTCGCCGTGGTGATCCCGCCGGGAACCGCGGGCGAAAAGGCCGGCGAACAACTGATCACCGATCGCGCCTGCACCGCCTGCCACAAACTGCACGATCGCGATGGCGGCATCGCACCCGACCTCAGCTACGAAGGCCTGATCCGCGATAACGCGTGGCTGATGGATCACTTCACCAATCCGCGCTCCCGCGTGCCGGATTCCATCATGCCCACCTTCCGTTTCCCCGAAGAGGATTTCCACGCGCATCTCGGCTTACCTGGGCTCGCTGAAAACGCCGCCCCCGCCCATGTCGCCTGCCGAGACGTACAAAGCGCTGTGCGAGCGCTGCCACGGCGAAAAGGGCGACGGCGAAGGCAAAGTCGCCTGGTATCTCGACCCCTCGCCGCGCGATCTCACCAAGGCCGCGTTCATGAACTCCAAACCGCGCGAGCGCTTCGTCGCCTCCATACAGGAAGGAGTGGCGGGGACCTCCATGCCCTCCTGGAAGAACGCCTTGAAGCCCGAACAGGTGAATGGTGTCCTCCACTACGTGCTCACCACGTTCACCAAGGAACCGCCCCGCGAACTCAAGCCGCACAACGTGCCCGATACGAACCCCGTAGCCACCAGCGCCGCCTCCATCAAGCATGGCGAGGACGTCTTTCTGGAACGCTGTACCGGCTGTCACGGCCGCAAGGCCGACGGCAAAGGACCCAACTCGCTCGATATCAACCCGAAACCGCGCAATTTGCGCAATTCGGCCTTCGTCGCCAGCGTCAATGACCGCCGCCTCTTCGACTCCGTGCTCTACGGCGTACAGGGAACGGCCATGCCGAGCTGGATCGATTACGGCCTCAGCAAGAACGACGTGGGAGACATTGTGAACTTCATCCGCAGCATCAATCAGAAGAAAGGGAGCCAGCAGAATGCCGTCCAATAACGTCGCCGCGGCAGCACCTCCTCAGCCTGCCAAAGCCGGTCCCGTGGCCCATCCCGACACCACGGCCAAATGGTTCTTGATCAGCGCCATCTGTTACTTTTTCATCGTCGGAATCATTGCCATCACCATCGCCGCCAAGTTCTGCTGGCCGGAACTTCTCGGCACGGTGCCCTATCTCTCCTACGGGCGGCTGCGGCCGCTGCATGTCAACGGGATGCTCTTCGGCTGGTTGCTGGCCGCCGACATGGGGCTGGCTTACTACATCGTGCCGCGGCTGTGCGGCGTGAAGCTGTGGAGCGAGAAGCTCGGCATCGCGACTGCGGTCTTATGGAACATCATCATTCTGGGCGCGGTAGTTGCGCTCCTGGGCGGCTACAACCAGGGCCTGGAGTACGCCGAATTGCCGCTGCCGCTCGACATCCTCGTGGTGATCGCGTGGATCATGTTCGGGGCCAATATCTTCGGCACCATCATGACGCGCAAATACACCCAGATGTACGTCTCGCTCTGGTACATCATGGGGACCATTCTGTGGACGGCCTTCGTCTATATCACCGGCAACTTCGCCACCGAGTTCACCAGCGGCGTCAACCAGGCCAACCTCAACTGGATGTACGTGCACAACGCCGTAGGCCTGATCTTCACGCCCATCGGCCTGGCCATCGCCTATTACTTTATTCCGAAATCCTCGGAGACCCCGCTGTATAGCCACCGCCTCTCCATGATCGGCTTCTGGGCGCTCTCCTTCGTTTATGTGTGGACCGGCGCGCACCACATGATCCACGGGCCCATCTCTCAATGGCTGCAAACCATCGCCATCACCTTTAGCGTGATGCTGCTGATTCCGGTCTGGGCCGTGGTCTACAACTTCTTCGCCACCATGAAGGGCCAGTGGCATCAGTTGCGCGACAACGTGCCGCTCAAGTTCCTCATGTCGGGCACCGTCTTCTACCTGCTCACGTGCTTCCAGGGCCCCATGCACAGCCTGCGCTCGGTCAGCGCCATCGTCTCCAAGACCGATTGGATTCCCGGCCACGCGCACATGGCCGTGCTGGGCTGCTTCTCGTTTTTTGCCATCGCCGGAATTTATTACATCGTGCCGCGCATGTGGCAAACCAAACTGCACAGCGATGCACTGGCCAACTGGAGTTTCTGGTTCATCATCATGGGCGGCCTGGGTTTCTTCGTGACGCTGTGGCTGGGCGGCTTCTGGCAGGGCTGGCAGTGGAATAATCCGGCGATTCCGTTCATCGACACGGTGAAGGCGCTGCAGCCCATCTGGCTGGTGCGCTTCTTCTCCGGCGTGATGATCTTCCTCGGAATCGTGATGTTCGCGTACAACATTATGGCCACCGTGGTCGGGAGGAAGGCATATGTTCAGTAAGGCCGATCGCAGCGCAGCCTGGGCCGTCGGCCTGGCGCTGGTCATGTTCTTCATCGGCGGCCTGATCACCACGGTAGTGCCTCCGCTGGTGGACAAGAGTTGGGGCCGGCCCGCTCCGGGCCTCAAGCCCTACACCGAAATTCAGCTCAAGGGACGCGCCATCTACGTCCGCGAAGGCTGCTGGTACTGCCACACGCAGCAGACCCGCACACTGGTCTCCGATACCAAACGCTCCGGCTGGCGCGGCGTCGATTCGCCCATCTCCACGCCCGACGAATTCGTCTACGACAAGCCCCACATGTTCGGCACCAAACGCACTGGTCCCGATCTCTCGCGCGTCGGTGGCAAGTACGACACGCAATGGCACCGCACGCATTTCCGCAATCCGCGGGATCTCGTGCCCGGCAGCGTGATGCCTCCATTCCCGTGGATCGTCGAAAAGCCGGAAGAATTCACCGCTCTGGTGTCATATATACAAACCCTGGGCCGCGCCAAGGACTGGCGGCCGGATAAGGACTACGAAAAATGAGGGACTACACCTGGCCCAGCGTCTATTTCGCTTATCTGTTCTTCGCGCTTTCCCTGGCGCTTGCTCTGTTCTTCTTCGTGCGTTCCTGGAAGGACGGCTACTGGAGCAAGGAAAGCGAAGCCATCAAGTTTCAAGTTTTCGAAAAGAAGGTAAATCATGGAATCGACGAAACCCAAGGTTAAGGAATACGCCGATGGCTGGATCACCGAGCAGGCCGGGACCGAAGTGCCGGGCTTTCTCAAACTCGCCTATATCGTGATCGCCGGAGGCGCCCTGGCCTACTTCCTGATCTATATGAACGGCGAGGTGAACCACTCCGAACGCGGCCACCTGGTGCGCGCCATGAACGCGGCCACCGAGGCGTCCGCCGGTTGATGTACGCCATCGCTGCGCTGATCGTCATCTTCGGCGTGGTCGTGGTGGCATTCTCGTTCGGCAAGCCGCACGACTAGGACCGGTCCATGCAAAACGGCCACTACGAGGTCCGGCGTCCCGGACGCGACCGATTACTGGATGGAGATGGTGAAGTGCCGCCATGCCTGCCCGGTGCACACCGATGCCTGCGGCTATGTCACGTCCATCGCCGAAGGCCGCTACGAGGACGCCTACCGGATCGCCCGCGCGCACAATCCGTTCGCCTCCATCTGCGGACGCGTCTGCGGCGCTCCCTGCGAGGCCGCCTGCCGGCGCGGCGATGTCGATGCGCCGGTCAGCATCCGCCCGCTCAAGCGCTTCGTCACCAGCCGCTTCGGTCCGGAGACCGGCGACTACGCGCTCTATCGCGAGGCCAACAACGACCAGATGCTGCCGCCCGATCGCGGGGACTATGAGCGCGTGGCCGTGGTCGGCGCGGGCGTCAGCGGCCTGACCGTGGCGCACGACCTGGTCAAGATCGGCTACAAGGTCACCGTCTTCGAGAGTTACAGCGAGCCGGGCGGCATGTTGACGGCCGGAGTTCCGGTCTTCCGCCTGCCGCGCGAACTGGTGCGCCACGAGATTCAGGCCATCCTTTCACTCGGCGTGGAGCTCAAATGCAACATGCACCTGGGCAGGGATTTCACCATCGCCAGCCTGCGGCAGGAAGGTTACGCCGCGATCTTCCTCGGCATCGGACTGCCCAAAGGACGCAAGCTGACGATTCCCGGCGCCGAGAACGAAAACGTCATCGACGGCATGGATTTCCTGCGCGCCTTCAACGCCGGCACGCCCCTGCCGCTGGGCAAGCGCATCATCGTGATCGGCGGCGGCAATGTCGCGTACGACGTGGCGCGTTCCGCCGTCCGCCCGCACGACGATCACGTGGCTTATGACGTGGCGCGTTCGGCCCTGCGCCTTTCCGGCGACAAGGAAGTGCACGTGGTCTGCCTGGAAAGCCGCCAGGAGATGCCCGCCGACGACATCGAAGTCCACGAAGGCGCGGAGGAAGGCATCCATCTGCACAATCAGCGCGGGCCGCGCGAGGTTCTGATTGAAGACGGCAGATTGACTGGCCTGCGGACCGTGCGCTGCACTGCGGTCTTCGATGCCGGCGGGCGCTTCAATCCGATCGTTTGACGAAGCCCAGGTGGAGGACATTCCCGCCGACAGCATCATTTTCGCCATCGGGCAGACTTCCGACCTCTCGTTCCTCGATCCGGCCGACGGCGTGGAAAGCGAGCGCGGGCTGATCAAGGTCAATCGCGAGACATACCAGACGACGGCGCCGGACATCTTCGCCTGCGGCGATATCGCCCACGGCGCGCGCCTCTTCATCGACGCTATCGCCAGCGCCCAGATCGCGGCGCGATCGATGCACGATTTTCTACGCGGCACGCGGACGGAAGTTACGGTTCGCAAGCAGTGGTCGCCGGCCACCTATACGATGGCCGAAAGCTGGAACACGCTGCGCCGCGAGAATCCGCCATCCCTCGAAAGCGAGAAGCGCGCCGCCTCGCTCGAAATCGTGGAAGTGGACTACGAAGAGGACGACGCCCGGCGCCAGGCGTCGCGCTGCCTGCGCTGCAACGTCAATACTGTCTTCGACACCGAAAAGTGCGTGGCCTGCAACGGCTGCGTGGACGTGTGCCCCGAAAGTCTGATCCGCCTGGTACCGGTCAGCGAGATCTTCGGCGTGGAGACCGAAGAGACCGGCGCCGCAATGATCAAGGACGAGACCACTTGTATCCGCTGCGCCCTGTGCGCTTCGCGCTGTCCCACCCACGCCATCCTGATGAAGCATTTCGATTTTTCCCGCGCCTGCGTCACCGTGCCCACGCGCAATCCCAAGGTGCGGTATGCGTGATCGAAGCGGTCATGTGGAGCCTTATGCCTCTTGAGCTAGGGCTCGTTTTTCTCTTGGGGCTGGTCAGCAGTCTGCATTGCGTGCAGATGTGCGGCCCGATCGTGCTGGCCTTCAGCCTTCCGTTGAGGCGTTCCGATGCGCTGCGCGCCAACTTGCAATACAACGCCGGGCGCATCCTCACCTACGCCTTCCTGGGAGCGATCGCCGGGGCGGTGGGTGGGGGTATCGGCATGCTGGGCCGCCTGGCGGGCATGGCGTCCGGCGCGCGCGTGTTCGCTGGATCGGCCATGATCGTCGCCGGTATCCTGACGGTCGGCCTGCTGCCTTCGAACGGACTGGTCTCCATCCAAACTCAAGGCTTCACCAAACGTATAGGCCGCCGCCTGCTGGTTCCAGGGGGCAAGTTCACTCTCGGTCTGACGCTCGGCTTCCTTCCGTGCGGCCTTGTCTATGCCGCGCTGCTAAAGGCCGTGGATTCCGGCACCGCCCTTGGCGGAGCCGCCACGATGGTGGCATTCGGCGCAGGCACTGCCGTGGCACTGCTCTCCCTTGGAGCGGCGTCTTCTTTCGTGCGCTTCCCGCGCTGGAGCAATCGCCTCGCCGCGGTTTCCATGATGTTGGCGGGCGGCCTGCTGGTCTGGCGCGGCCTGACCACTCCTGTGTGTCATACGGTGCTACGTGGCTAGCTGGCACAAACTTCGCAAGCGGATTCACTTGTTTTGTTTTCTGGCATTCCTCGCATTGCCGTTCCTGAACATTGTCCGCTTCGACATCCCCAAACAGCGCTTCTATTTTGCCGGTTATGAACTCTGGATCAACGAATTCGCCATCATTTTCTTCGCGATGATGTTCCTCATGTTTCTGGTGGTGGCGAGTAGCGTCTTCTACGGACGCGTCTACTGCGGATACATGTGTCCGCAGATGATCTTCAGCGATGCCTCCGTGGCGGTCGAAACCTGGCTGCGCAAGCGGGTCACGAAGATGTTTTCACACTGGAAGCCGGCCGCGCGGGAACGGCTGGCGCGCAGTCTCTTCTTTGCGCTGCTGGCGATGGGTAGTGTGCTGTTGGCCTTCATCTTCATCTGCTACTTCGTGGAGCCGCGCGACCTCTTCCGCCGCCTGGCGTCGCTCGACATCCATACCGCGGCGGGCGTTTCCGGTGCGGCCGTCACGCTGGTCACGTTCCTCGATTTCACACTGGTGCGCCACCGCTTCTGCACTACGGTCTGCCCTTACGGCTATCTGCAAGGGCTGCTCGGCGACGGCAACACGCTGCTGGTCCACTACCGCGACGAGACCCATGAGTGCATCGAGTGCAAGAAGTGCGTGCGCGTCTGCCCGATGGGAATCGATATCCGCGAATCGCCGTTCCAGATCGAGTGCATACATTGCGCCGAGTGCGTCGATGCCTGCGACGAGATTATGGCGCGGCTCAAAAAGCCCAGCCTGATCCACTACGCGTGGGGCGAAAAGGGCGAACTGCTTTCCGACACGACGCCCCGCCCCTGGTACCGCCGCGTGGGGCTGCGCGATGCCAAACGCGTCGTCGTGCTGCTGGTGCTGCTGTTCTACGCCTCGGGACTTTTTGTGGCGCTCGGGATGCGCCGCGCCGTGCTCGTACAGGTGGCGCCGGTGCGCGCGACGCTCTATCGAATCGGTCCCGATGGCCGCATATACAACCAGTTCCGCTACCGGATTGCCAACCGGGGCAGCAGGCCGGGAGCGGTGGTCTTCTCCATCGTGAATCTGCCCGGAGCGTCGCTCGCCATGGCGACTAATCCGATTAGAGTTCAGCCTGGCGAATCGGCACAAGGCGAGTTCGAGATCTCCCGCCCCGCGGGCCGGCGCGACGAGCTGGTCAGCCACTTCAGCATCCTCACCAATACCGTGCCGGAGCGCGAGTCCGACGCCATCCCGATGACCTTTCTCGCGCCCGCGGAGAGCAAATGAAACGAAAACAGTCCGTACCGATTTTGATTCCCTTCCTGATCCTGGTTTCGATGCTGTTCATCGGGATCCTGATCTTCGCCTACGTGGAAACCAAGAAGGCCAACCCCCAGATGATCCCTCAGAGCCGCGATCGCCAGGGAGCGCTTCAACTCTCCTCATGACTTGCACGCTATGCGCTTTGCCTTCGGGCGAGGCGAACTTCTGCTGCGCGGGGTGTGAGAACGTGTATGCCATCCTGCTGGAGAGCGGCGTGGTGGCCAGCGGGCAGGATTTCCGCGACACCGAGCTTTTCCAAAAAAGCTTGCAATTAGGACTGATTTCCAATGGCTCGCAGGGGACAGGCCAGAAGCCTGTCCTACCCGGTAGCGAGACCTCCGAGGTGGTGTTTCATGTCGGCGGGATGTGGTGCAATTCCTGCGGCTGGCTGATCGAGCACGCGCTCACCGGGATGAGCGGCATCGCGGCCGCCGAAGTCATGTTCGCCAGCGACATTTTGAAAGTGCGCTACTGCCCGCAGTATGTGCCCCGTGAGCGCATCGTGGAACGGGTGGCGTCGCTTGGCTATCGCGCTACGGAATACACGGGCGCCAGCGAGCCCGCCGACGCCGAACGCCGGGACCTGTTGCTGCGCGTGGGTATCGCCGCGTTTCTTTCCATGAACGTGATGATGTTCAGCCTGGTGGTGTACGCAAGCTACTTCGAGACGATCACCTCGAGTTTCAGCCGCTACATTCCCTTCCTGTTGATGGTCCTCGCCACGCCCAGCGTGTTCTACTGCGCGGCGCCGATTCTGCGAATCGCATGGGCAGGCGCGCGCGCCGGCGTGCTGCGCATGGAATCGCTGCTCGCCATGGGAATCCTGATGGCTTACGGGTACAGCGTGGTGCAGGCCTTTCGCGGCGACAACCGCGTCTATTTCGATACGGCCTGCGCCATCGTGACCCTGGTGCTCACCGGCAAAGTCATCGAACGCGGCGCCAAGGAACGCGCCATGCGGGCACTCACTTTATTGCACCGACTGATGCCCGGAAAGGCGCGCCTGGTGCAGGACGGGCACGAGCGCTTCGTCTCGGTGGAGGCGCTCCAGGCGGGCGCGATCTTCCGAGTGAAATCGGGCGAGCGCCTGCCCGCCGATGGCATCGTCACCGAGTGGGCGCTCGCACGTGGACGAGAGCGTGCTGACCGGCGAATCGGCGCCGATTCCAAAAGATGTGGGCGATCCGGTGGCAGGCGGCAGCATCAACACCGGAGGTGTGCTGGAGGTTCGCGCCACACGCGTGGGTAGCGAGAGCACGCTGGCGCGCATCGTGCGCACCGTGGAACAGGCCGCCGCCAGCCGCACGAAAATGGAGCGCTCGGTGGACCGCGTGGCGCGCCTTTTCATTCCCAGTGTGCTGGCCCTGGCGGCGATCACCTTCGCGGGCTGGCAGATACACACCGGAAAGCCGGGGACCGCGCTGATGCACGCCATCGCAGTGTTGGTGATCGCCTGCCCCTGCGCGCTCGGCATCGCGACCCCGCTGGCGCTGACCGCGGCGGTGGCCGCCGCCGGGCGGCGCGGCATTCTGGTGAGTGACACGCGCGTGCTGGAAACCATCCGCGGCGTACACACCGTGATCCTGGATAAGACCGGCACGGCGACCTTCGGTGAATTTGCGTTACTGGAATCGGCGGGCGATACCAGCCGCATGGCGGAACTGTCGGCGTTGGAAGCGTGGAGCGAACACCCTATCGCAAAGGCACTGGATCGAGAGTCCGCCGGTTTGCCATCGGCGCGGGATGTAGCGATTCATGCCGGGCGCGGGATCACCGGCTCGGTCAACGGCACGCAATATTTCCTGGGGAATGGCGCGCTGGTGGATCAAGTCGGCGCAGTGTGGACGGAGCTTCCGCAGCTCGGCGGATCGGTGGTCTATTTCGGATGGGAGGGCGAAGTGCGCGGCGCGCTCTCCTTCGGCGACCGGGTGCGCCCGGAAGCCGCCGCGCTGTGTGCCGATCTGCGCGGGCGCGGTATACGCACGATGCTGCTCTCTGGCGATACTCGCGGCGCCACGGCTGCCATCGCCGCACAGATCGGCGCCGACGAGTGGATCGCCGAAGCGCTGCCGGAGCGCAAGGTGGCGATCATTCGCGAACTGCAGCAGCAGGGCAAAGTGGTCGCCATGATCGGCGACGGCGTCAACGACGCGCCCAGCCTGGCGCAGGCGGACCTCGGAATCGCACTCGGCTCTGGCGCCGACATCGCAATGCAGGCGGCGCCGCTGGTGCTGGTGGGACGCTCGCTGGGCGCGGTCATTGAGACCCTGGATCTGGGGCGCCGAACATTCCGCATCGTGCGGCAGAATCTCTTCTGGGCCTTCGCCTATAACGCGGCGGGCATCACGCTCGCCATGGCTGGAATCCTCAACCCGATCCTAGCCGCGGCGGCGATGGTGCTCTCCAGCCTCTCCGTGATCGGCAATTCGCGCCGCCTGAGCGGCGGGGACGGCGGCGAGGAGCCGCGAGGGTGAAGTATACTGCCGGGGTGAGCCATTTGGACCGCAGACAGTTTCTGTCGGCCGCCGTGCCGGCCGCGATCGCCGCCGCTTCGGAGACGGCGCGCCCCTATCCCGAGCAGCTCTACGACATTTATCCCGTGCCGCCGCTGGCACGGCGCAACGATGCGAAGCGTTCGCTCAACTTCCCAGAGAACGAAAAATTCTTCCGCTTTCTGCGCGACGGCGGAGTGACCCGTTTCGTCTACGGCGGCAATGCGTTCCTTTACCAAATTACGCTGGCCGAGTACGCCGAGCTGACGCACTGGCTGGGCGGGCTGACGAGTCAGGCGACAATTATTCCAGCGGTGGGTCCCTCTTACGGCCGCGCGATCGACGAGGCGGCGTTGATTCGCCGCTACAAGTTTCCTTCGGTGCTGGTGCTGCCCACGGGAGATCCGCGGGACGCGGCAGGGCTGGAGCGCGGGATGCGGGAAATCGCCGATGCCTGTGGGATCCCGCTCTCGCTTTACGTCAAACGAGAGAATGATTTCGGCGACGATCTGCGCGCCGGGATTGACGTGATCGGCCGGCTGGTGGATTCGAAGGTCTGCGTCAGCATCAAGTACGCGGTGGTACGAAAGGACCCCTCGGTGGATCCGTACCTTACGGCCCTGCTCGAGCGGGTGGACCGGTCGCGGATCATCAGCGGAATCGGGGAGCGGCCGGCGATCGTGCATCTTCGCAATTTCGGTCTCACCGGATTTACGACGGGTTCCGGCGTACTGGCTCCGAAGTTGTGCCGCGCGCTGCTGGATGCGTGCTCGCGAAAGGACTACGAGGAGGCGGAGAAGCTGCGCGCCGCGTTCCTGCCGCTGGAAGACCTGCGCGACGAGTGGGGTCCGCCGCGAGTGATTCACGCCGCGGTGGCGCTGGCGGGAGTTGCCGAGACGGGACCGATCCCGCCGTTCGTCTCCGAATTGACTGCCGCTCAAAAGGAACAGCTGCGGCCGGTGGCGAGGGAGCTGTTGAAGCGGAACGCCTGATTGGGCTAGCGCGTTAGGGTGAGACAGTCCTCCGCCAGCACGCCGCGCTTCATGAGTCCCGGGAGGATGCGGGTTGCGAACGGCGTGCTGACGGGAGCCTGGCCCGCATACACAATGCGGGAACCGGTGGTGAGAGGACGTGTAGTCTGAGCCATCGAGACACAACCTACCGGCGCGATGGCGAGGGTTTTCATGATTGGGATCAATGAAGTATATTCCGCAACGCTCCAGGGGTAAAGCGATAAAAGCCCCTTGTGCGGATGGTTATGGCTTATTACGTACATCTACGCGTCATCCTGTTTCTTTGTCTCACAGCCGGGGCGGGGGCGCAGCAAGCGATCGATTTCTCCTACGCCGGATACGGCGGCGGCGGCGCGGCTATCCCTACGGCTCGGGCGGTGCTCTCCGTGCGGCCGGACGGTGGAGACGACACGGAGTTGTTGCAGGGCGCGCTGGACCGGGTTGGCCGGATGACGCCGGGAGCGGACGGGTATCGCGGCGCGGTGCTGTTGCAGCCCGGGCGATACCGTGTGGCGGGACAGCTCATCATGCGGACGGGCGGCGTGGTGCTGCGGGGCAGCGGCGGCGCGACCATTGTTGCCACCGGCAAGGGGCGCCGCACGTTAATTGAGATCGGCGGCGGAGACGACGCGGTGGTGGCTGCGGGTGGCGGACGAGTACGTGCCCACCGGAGGCCGGACGTTCACCCTGGAATCCATGGGAGGCCTGAAGGCCAGCGATCGCGTGACGATCACGCGGCCGAGTAGAGCGGAATGGATCGACGCGCTGAAGATGCGCGGCTTGCCGGGCAACTACGCCAATCAGCGGCTGGACTGGACGCCGGGATCGCGCAATCTGCTGTGGGACCGGACGGTTACCGAGGTGGACGCGGGACGCAAGCGATCACGGTGGATGCGCCGATTACGACGGCGCTCGAACGCCGCTACGGCGGCGGTACGGTGGCGCGATTGATGTCGGGAGCGCCGATGGCGCGGGCGGGGATCGAGAATGTTGCGTTAGAGAGCGAGTTTGACGCGGCCAACGCACGCGATGAGGAGCATTCGTGGATCGCGGTGGCGCTGGATCGCGTAGAGGATGTCTTCGTGCGCGGCGTAGTGGCGCGGCACTTTGCCGGTTCCGCGGTGCGAGTGGGACCGCGGGCGCGGCGTGTGATTATCGAGTACTGCCGGAGCGAGCAGCCGGTTTCGGAGCCGGGCGGGTACCGGAGGCAGAGCTTTCTGGTGGAGGGGCAGCAGGTACTGGTGCGGCAATGCCGTAGCGAACACGGGATGAACGACTACGCTACGGGGCTGCTGGCGGCGGGCCCCAACGTCTTTCTGGATTCGACGGCTTCGGAGGCATTGGGCCCGAGCGGATCGTTTGAGAGCTGGGCGTCGGGCGTGCTGTACGAGAACGTGCGCATCGAAGGATCGGGACTACGGTTGACGAACGACAGCTCGCGGGCGCAGGGCGCGGGCTGGACTGCGGCGAATTCGGTGATCTGGAACTGCGAAGCCACGGAGATCGAAGCGCGCGGACCGGAGGGCGCAGACAACGTGGTGAGGCGAGCTGCCGAGTCGCTTTACGAGAGCCAGCTCGCCAGGCGGACGGGAGCGAGGCTGAGGCCGGCGGCGGTATACGCGGTGGAGGCGGCGCCGGAGTTCAGGGTGAGGCGGCAGAAGGCTGCCGGGGCTCCGCCGAAACGATCGCCGGTGGAGATTGTGAACGGGCGGTTCGTAGCGGACGGGAAAGCGCTATGGGGCGGAGCGGTGAACGATGGCTGGTGGAGAGGCCAGGCGAACCTGGCGACGGCGACCGATGCAGGCGGTTCGGCGCTGACGCGCTTTGTTCCCGGCCGTAAGGGCGCGGGACTGACGGAGGACCTCCCTGCCCTGGCGGCGCGCATGGTGGCGCAGGGGACGCCATTCTATCAATCAATTCCCGGGCTGTGGTACGACCGCAGGCGCGACGAGCACTCGATTGTTTCGCGGAAAGACGGAAATGTGTGGGCGCCGTTTTATGAAATGCCGTGGGCGCGCAGCGGGACGGGGACGGCCGCAGACGGGCTGAGCCAGTTCGACCTCTCGCGGTTTAACCCGTGGTACTACGAACGGCTGCGGGAGTTCGGCGAACACTGCGACCGGAACGGGCTGGTGCTGTATCACAATCTGTACAACACGCACAACACGCTCGAGATTCCGCCGCACTGGATCGATTACCCGTGGCGCCCGGCGAACAACATCAATCATACGGGGCTGCCGGAGCCGCCGCCGATCGAGCCGGGCAATCACCTACACGTGGCGAACGAAGTTTACGATGTGAGCAATCCGGTGCGGCGCGCGCTGCACCGCGCGTTTATTCTCCACGAACTGGACGAGCTGGGTGGAACTGAGAATCTCTTTTTCTGCCTGGGAGCGCAGTTCGCGGGGCCGCTGGCGTTTCAGGAGTTTTTTCAGGACACGGTGGCGGAATGGGAGAAGCGTACCGGCCGAAGGGTGCGTGTGGAGCTGGCGACGAGCAAAGACATCACGGACGCGGTCCTGGCCGACCCCGTACGCGGGCGGCAGGTGGCGGTGATCGACATGCGGTACTGGCAATACCGGCCGGACGGAACGTTGTGGGCTCCGCCGGGCGGGAAGAATCTGGCATTCCGGGAAATGATCGCGAAAGATTTCGGCAGGGCGGACGATGCTCCCGCGAATACGAGTCCGCTACAGGTCTACCGGCAGGTTCGGGAATATCACGAGCGGTATCCGGACAAAGCGATCGTGGCATGGCATGGGGGCGCGGGTCCGATTCCGGTGTTGATGGCGGGCGGCGCGCAGGCGCTGATGCGCAATCCTTCGGGGGGACACGGGCAAGGTAAGACGGCGGACCAGAATCCGCTCGACGGCTTCGTGCGGGAACACCTGGCGGCGAGCCTGATGAACATGCAGCCGCGAGACGGCGTGGCCGCGGACGCCGAGCAGACGTGGTGCCTGGCGGACGAGCGCCGCACGACTTTGCTGCTCTACTCGCTGAGCGGTACCTCGATTCGATTGCTGCAAGCGCCTCTGCAAGGCGCTTACATGGGGTGGTGGTTCGACCCGCGCACCGGTGATACACAGCCGATGAGTATGCCGTACAGGGTGGGGGCAGGAGTCACAATTCAAAAGCCAACGGCGGAGGCTTGGTTGTTGGTGCTGCACAGGTAACTCCGAACTTGCGCTTTTTTACACCCCGGCAGGAGGTGTCGCAATCCCTGACAGTAGAAAGCCGTGAGGTGACACATGACGACCACACGAGCGATTGCAGTTTTCTGCGCTGCGCTCCTGACGGCGCAGCACCCTTATACATATGCACAGCAGCCGGCGGCGGGGGGTAGTCCGGCGGATGCTACACAGAAGGCGCTTACATCAGGCCAGTTGGACAGCCTGGTGGCACCGATCGCGTTATATCCCGACCCGATTCTGAGCCAGGTGCTGGTGGCCTCCACTTATCCAATCGAGATTGTGGAAGCCGGACGGTGGCTGGAACAGAATTCCAGTTTGAAGGGCAAGGCGCTGACCGATGCGGTAGCCAAACAGCCCTGGGACGCAAGCGTGCAGGGCCTGGTGATTTTGCCGGATGTATTGAACCGGCTGAATCAGAATGTCGGGTGGACTTCCGACCTAGGCAACGCATTCCTGGCGCAGCAGCAGGACGTGATGGACGCGATCCAACGGATGCGGCAGAAGGCCAGCGCCTCGGGCGCACTTCACTCGACGCCGCAACAGACTGTAACTACTGCAACCGAGGGTAACGGGACTTACATCGAGATACAGCCGGCGAGTACGCAGGTGGTGTATGTACCGCAATATAACCCGGAAGCGGTTTGGGGACCTCCACCCGAATATTATCCGTTCCCTTCCATGTCCTATCCGCCGGTTTCGAGCGGCGCCGCTGTGGCGGCAGGCGCGATCTCGTTCGGAGTAGGCATGGCAGTGGGCGCGTTCTGGGGCGGCGGAGGCGGATGGAATAACTGGGGATGGGGAGTCGGCTGGGGACACGGCGGCAACGTCGTGATCAACAACAATTTCATCAACAGCAATCGCTTCAACCGTGTGAACGTGGCGAACGGCAATAACTGGGTTCACAATCCGACGCACCGCGCGGGAGTGCCGTATAACAACCGCAACGTGGCCAACCGCTTTCAGGGCGGCGGGATGAATCCGGCGAACCGGCCGACAGTGGGACAGACGCAGCAGAGGCTCAATCAGGTCACCCCCGGACAGCGCAGCGGCGCGGGTGCGAATGCGCGGCCCAATATGCCCGGCATGCAGGGCGGCGCCAACGCGGGACGCGGCGCTGCTGCGGCGGGTGCCGCGCGGCCGAATATGCCCCAGATGGGACAGCCAGGCGCGCGTATACCAAGTCAGGGTACGGCCAGCCGGATTGCTCCGGGCACGATGGGACAGGGCGGCGGCGACCGGATCGGCAACCGGATGGTGGGCGGAGGAGGCGGCGCTGCCCCGGTGAATCGCGGCGCATTCGGAGGGATGAGCCAGGGCGGCGCGCGGACCATGATGAACAGTAATCGCGGGTCTGCCAGCCGCGGAGGCGGCGGTGGCGGAGGATTCCGCGGCGGTGGCGGAGGATCTCGCGGTGGCGGCGGACGCCGCAGATAAGTTCACGGGATGACACAGGAGTCACTATGCGAAATATCAGCGTACTCACGATGGCAGCGGCAGGGGCGCTCCTGCTGCAGATTCCCGGCACGGCCGCGACACCTGACGGCAAGGGTTTTCCTACGGCCGATGCCGCGGCGCAGGCACTGGTCAACGCCGCGAAGAGCGATGACGTGGCGGGCCTGATCGCGATTCTGGGGCCGTCGGCAAAGACGATTGTCTCGACCGGCGATCCGGTGGAGGACCGGACGGTCCGGCGTACCTTTGCGGCGCGCGCCGCACAGAAGATGAGGGTGGTGCCCCTGCACGGCAGTGCGACGGCGAAGACGCTGGTGGCGGGCAAGGACGAGTGGCCTCTGCCGATTCCGATTGTCGAAAAGAACGGCCAATGGTACTTCGATACTGCGGCGGGGAAGGAGGAGATCCTGACGCGGCGGATCGGGAGTAATGAACTGGACGCGATCGAGGTATGCCGCGGGTTTGTGGAAGCGGAAAATGAGTACGCGGAAAAGAATCGGACCGCGGCCAACATACCGGTCTATGCACAGAAGGTTATCAGTACGC
Organism: uncultured Solibacteraceae bacterium; assembly: GCA_963792055.1. Classification (GTDB taxonomy): domain Bacteria; phylum Acidobacteriota; class Terriglobia; order Bryobacterales; family Bryobacteraceae; genus Solibacter. The sequence continues at coordinate 311,186 of CAWBUV010000008.1, forward strand.
CCGGACAGAAGGATGGCCTGTACTGGGAGGGCCAGGGTGAAGACGATGAAAGTCCGATTGGGGAGATCGTGGCCAAGGCGCTGGCCGAGGGTTATACGAATAAGCACGACCCATATCATGGCTATTACTTCCGGGTCCTGAAGGGACAGGGAAAGAACGCCGCGGGCGGCGAAATGAGTTATCTGGACAATGGCGCGATGACTAAGGGATTCGCGCTGATTGCCTGGCCGGCCAACTACGGATCGACGGGGATCATGACGTTTGTGGTGGATAAGTCGGGTATCGTCTATCAGAAAGACTTAGGACGAAAGACTCCCGAGATCGCGCCTGCTTACACTGCCTATGACCCGGATAAGACATGGAAGCCGGTGGCCGACAGGCCGCACCCTCTAACGTCACGCAGCAGGTGACGGGAGGCGGTCCGTGGGGCGGGCCCACCAGGCGTAGAAGGTTGGTAGAAGGAAAGTGCTCATGATCAGGTCCACGATGAGGCCTCCTACGATCACGATGGCGAAGGGGCGTTGGGAGTCCGAGCCGATGTCATGGGACAGGGCGGCGGGGAGCAGGCCCAGGGTGGCGACGAGCATGGTCATCATGATCGGCCTGAGCCTGCGTACGGCGCCTTCGATGGCGGCCTGGTCGGCCGGCAGGCCCCGCAGCCCGCAATTGGTTGATGTACTCCACCATGATCACACCGGTCTGAACGGAGGCGCCGAACAAAGCCAGGAAACCAACGCCGGACGATACGCTAAAGTGCGTGCCCGTGAAGTACAGGGCCAGGAGGCCGCCGACACGCGCGACGGCAACGTTGACCAGGTGCAGGCACGCCCACTTGGCGGAGCCGAAAGCGCCATAAATGATCAGGAAGATCAGAAAGACGGTGAGGGGCACAATGATCAGCAGCCGCGCCTCCGAGCGTTTCTGGCTCTCGTATTCGCCCGCCCATTCGAAGGTGGTAGCGGGGCGGCAGTTTGACCTGCGCGTTGACCTTGCGGATGGCTTCTTCGACAGCGCCGCCGAGATCGCGGCCGCGCACGCTGTACTTGACGCCGACGTAGCGGGAGTTCGCCTCGCGATAGAGGGTGGACGCGCCGTCGGCCATGCGGAACGTACAGAGCTGCGCAAGGGATACGCGTTCGCCGGAGGGTGAGAGCAGGCGAATGTGTTCGATGGCCTCGCTGGTATCGCGATAGCGGGGAAGGTAGCGGGCGACCAGGTCGTAGCGCTGTTCGCCCTGAAGCACCTGGCTGACGGCATTGCCACCCACGGCCGTCTGAATGGCGTCCTGCACATCGGCGACGTTCATCTGGAAGCGGGCTGCCGCGTCGCGGTCCACGGAGAGGTTCAGGTTCGGCTGGCCGGTGACGCGCAGCATACCCAGGTCGTCGATGCCTCGGATGGGACGCATGATGCGAACAACCTCGGCGCCCTTCTCTTCGAGGATTTTCAGATCCTCGCCGTAGATCTTGACAGCGAGTTGTCCCTTCACGCCGGTCTGCCGCCTCTTCCATCTCGTCCGCAATCGGCTGGGTGAAATGCCAGAACACGCCGGGGATTTTGTCCAGCTGCCGGCTCATGGCGGCGATCAGCTCATCCTTATCCTGGTGAAAGACGGGCCGCCACTGGTCCTTGGGTTTGAGGTCGACGAAGTATTCGGTGTTGTCGAAGCCGACGGGATCCAGGCCGTCATCGGGCCGGCCGACGCGGGAGACGACCTGTTTCACTTCCGGGAATGAGGCGAGGATGACGCGCGCGTGGTTGACATGCGGGTGCCTTCGGCGGGCCCGATACTGGGAGCGGCGGTGCCGAAGGCCCAGATAGAGCCTTCGTCGAGGTGCGGCAGAAACTCGGAGCCGATCAGGCCGCCGTAGACGAGATAGAGGCTGCAGGAAACGGCGGCGAGAGCCACGGCGACCATGGCCCAGCGGTGGCGAACGGTCCAGGTGAGGGTATGCCGGTAGGCGGCGGTGATCCATCGGAGTACGGGATTTTCCCATTCGCGGAAGCCCCTGGGGAAGAGGAAACTCATCAGGACGGGCGCGACGAGAATGGAGAATGTCAGCGCGCCAAGGAGCGCGAACGCAACAGTCCAGGCCATGGGACGGAAGATTCGGCCTTCCACTTTCTGCAGCGTGAAGATGGGCAGGTAGGCGGTAATGATGATGGTGATGGCATAGAAGACGGGCCGCTGCACCTCATGCGCGGCCGCGCGAATCCGGTCGGGAACGGATCTTGCGGCGTCCTGACCGTTGCCCAGATGGCGCAGGATGTTTTCGACCATGACGACCGCGCCATCGACCACGAGACCAAAATCCAAGGCGCCCAGCGACAGGAGATTCGCGGGAATCTGCCGAAGGTCGAGAAAGATGGAGGCAACAGCAGCGAGAACGGAATAGTGAGGGCGACGATCGAGGGCGCTGCGCAGCATTGCCGAGGAACAGGAAGAGGACAACCGACACCAGGACGAAGCCTTCGGTCGAGGTTGCGCAGCACGGTACGCGTGGTGTGGAGGATCAGATCGCTGCGGTCCAGGAACGGGACGACCTTCACGCCCGAGCGGCAGAACGTGATCATTGATCTCGGCTGACCTTCTTGTGGATGGCTTTCAGAGTGGGTTCGGCGTTGGCACCTTTGCGCAGGAAGAGGCTACTCTGGACGACGTCGCTGCGATCGAAGATTTTGCCGTCCTTACGTTGAATGGCGTGGCCGACCTGGCCCAGGCGGATCTTAGTGCCCTGCTCTACGGTGGCGACGTCGCTGATTCGCACGGGCGTTCCATTCTGGGTCTTGATGACCGTCTTGCGGATATCGTCGACGTCGCGCACGAGGCCAACTACGCGTACGTTGACCTGCTGAAGGCCGACCTCTACAAAGCTGCCGCCGGCGTTGCTGTTGTTGCCGGCCAGTTGATCCGCCACCTGACTCAAGCTGAGACCGTAGGCCACGAGCTTGTCGGGATCGATGCGCACCTGGTATTCGCGGGTGATGCCGCCGATGCCGGCGACATCAACGACGTTGGGTACGGAGAAGAACTGCTTGTGAACTACCCAGTCATCGAGCGACTTCAGGTCCATCAGATCATAATGCGGGTTAGTGGATTGCAGTGTGTAGAAGAAAATTTCGCCGACCGGGCTGAAGTCGGCGCCGATTTCGGGCTCGAGGCCGGCGGGCAGTTCGGCGTGCGCCAGGCGTTCGGTTACTTTCTGGCGGTTCCAGTTGTTATCCGATTCGTCGTCGAAGATGAGGATGAGGGTGGACAGGCCGAACATGGTGATGGAGCGCAGGTGCTCGAGGTGCGGGATGCCGTTGACGGCGATTTCGACGGGGATGGTGACCTGCTGTTCGACCTCTTCGGCGGCGCGGCCGGGCCACTGGGTGACGATCTCGACGTAGTTACTGGCGACGTCCGGATAGGCTTCGACGGGCAGATTGTGAAACGAGATTACGCCCCAAACCATGAGCAGGACGGCAGCGGCAAGCATCAGAAAGCGGTTGTTGAGGGCGAAATCTACGAGTTTGCGGATCATGGCGGGTTACCGGTCCGGCGTGTTCTCGAGCTCCAGGGCGTCGGCGACGACGCGCTCGCCGGGACGGATGCCGGAAAGTATCTCCTGGCGCCCCGCGGGGAGTGTTTGCCCGCTGTGCACTTCGACGCGGCGGAAGGTGTTGGGGGTCTTCGCGACATAGACCCAGTCGCGATCATGAAGATGCACAATGGCGGAGGCCGGCACGACGCAGTGCGTTTGGGTCTGCCTGCCGCGAAAGGTGGCCTGGACAAACATGCCGATCCGCATCATGCCTGGATTCTCAACTTCGACCCGGACCTTGGCGGCACGAATATTGGGATCGAGAATGGCTCCGATGTTGCTGATACGGCCTTTGAGGACGCGGTTCGGGTAAGCGTTCAGTCGAATTTCGGCATCCTCGCCGAGGGTAATCATCGCCAGATCGTTTTCGTAGACGTCGCAAAGGACCCAGACACGCGACAGATCGGCGATGGTGAAGGCGTTGGGAGATCCGAGACCCTGCGTGCCGGAAGCGGCAGTGACCTGCTGATCGGTAATCACACCGTCGAGCCGGCGCCAGGATATCGACAAAAGGGGTGGGATGGTTCTTGTCCGCACCGAGAACCTGGAGCCGTTCGGCGGCGGTTTCGACGGCAACGTCCGCCTTCTCTTCGGTCTCCTGCGCGACTTCGAGATCCTTCTGGGCAATGGCGCCGCGGTCGTACAGGACCTTGGAGCGCGCGAGTTGGGCGTTCGCGAGTTTCTCGTCGGCCATGGCCTGGCGATAATCCGAAAAGGCCTCGGCGAGATCGGCGCTTTGCACGCGCATGAGAAGCTGGCCCTTCTTTACGGTGTCACCCAAGCGCGCGCGAATTTCCACGATACGCCCGGACGCCAGGGAGACCACGGGGACACTGCGCGCGACGTCGACGCTGACCACGCCGGTAACGCTCAGTTCGGAAGCAGCGGCACGGTGGGATACGGCGGCCAGCGGGAAGCGCTCCGGATGATTCACCGTGATCAGGGCGCCATCCTGTTCATCTATCACCTCCGTCGCGGGCGGGTCTTCGAGCTGGGGATTCTTGGCCGTAAGATTTCGGGTGCAGCCGGCCGAGAGCACGGCGAGCGCAATCGCCAGGGCGGCCGACAAGCAATGCGTCTTGTTCATGGAATTACCTCACGTCCCACCGCAAAGTTCATCTGGTTGGCGGCGCTGAGAAAGGAGCCCACCAGGTTCAGGTAGCTGAGTTGAATAGCGCGATAGTCCTGCTGGGCCTGCAGGAAATCGAGCAGGGAGGCACCGCCATGTTGATAGGAAAAAGAAATGGTCTCGCGTACGCGCGCGGCCTGTTGCAGGTATCGCGCTTTGTAAGGCCGCAGGAGGACGAGGTCGCTTTGCAAGGTGGCGTAGGCGGAATCGACGTCGCTGAAGATCTGTGCGCGGTTGGCTTCGACGAGCCGCTCATTGCGCTTGATGTCGAGCTGGGTGCGCGCCTTCTCGCCCTGGTTGCGGTCGAAGATACGCAGGGGAATGTTGATGCCGAAACCGACATACGCGCGCACGGGCTCCTCGCGCCCAACGTCCGAACAGGAAGATCGGATCGGTGGAGCCATTGGCAACGGCGAGGCGGTGGTCGATCCTGGCTTTATCGACGGACTGTATCGCCGCGCGGAGATCGGCGCGGGAATCGAATGCGTTCTGACGGAGTTCCTCCAGAGGGTTGAGGATTTCCTTGAAATCGAACGCCCCTGTGACCTCGAGTTTCTCGAGGGGAGTGCGATCGTAGAGCAACATCTGAAGCTGGATTTTGGCGGTGCGCAGGTTCACCAGAGCGGTCTGCACGTCGGTTTCGAACTGGACGCGCTGCAGTTCGAGGCGGTCGAGATCCACCTGCGCGATGTCTCCGGCTTTGAAGCGTTCGCGGCTGACGGCGAGCGATCGATCGTAGAACTCCAGACTCTCACGTGTGACGGCCAGCACGGATTTCTGCTGGAGCACCTGGATGAACGCGGTTCGGAGGTCGAAGAGCAGATTTCGCCTCTGGTCATCCAGCTCCGAGATGGCGATGGCGGTGCTTTCCTGGGCGCTCTCCCGCCGCAGGGAGCGCTTGTGGCGGCGCTCGATGAGGTAGCTGGTGGAGACCAGCGGGACGGAATCGGAAAAGGGGCGGTAGGGATAGTCGGGTGTGGTCAGGGGGCTGATCTGATCAATGGATACCGTGAGGTCAGGGTTCGGGCGCAGGTAGGCGGTGATTTCATCGGCGCGGGATTCCTGAATTCCGATGCGGCTGGCGCGGAGCGTGGGATTGGCGGCTTCCAATTCCTGTTTGGCCTGTTCCCACGTCAGAGTTTTCTGCGCCAGGAGGCCGGTCGCCATGTATGCTGCGATGCCGACTGCAATCGAGAGGTGACGCATCGCGTGTCTTCCAGCGTGAGATTCCATCCGTAATTTAGACCCTATGCGGGAGAGCGCGACGCGTATCCTGCCCGCTGACCGCCCAGCGGCCGGTCCAAGTCGGGCCTGTTCGGACGGATGCAAACGGCACTAGCGCGGTGCAAAAAAAGGCTTGTAGGAGTTGGGATTGGGGCGCGACGGAACGCGCGGATGACACCCCAAAAAGAGCCGGTACCGCGGAGGTTTCATCTTCTTGAATGTGCGCCGTATCAGGCCGCCTCAGACCAGCGTGAGGTAATACCAATGTCGAATTTGTTCACGAAATTTGTGGTGGAACCCGGAGCCAATATGAAGTTGGGCGACATATTCACCGGCTACCGGCGTTTTCATTTGCACGAGGCAACGGTATCAGAAGCTCCGCGTCGTGTACATGCGTGGCAATTGCCGGATCTTCAACAGGAGTTCCTGGTCCGGCCGGGCAGCCGGGTGAAGTTGGGCGAGATCGATCCGGGTTACCGGGGAAGGTACGAATCGCCGGAGGCGGCGATGACGGAGACCCGGACTCTGTTAAAGAAACTGGACCGGCTGCAATATGTGATGCACGCGGAGCGAAAGCACTCGCTACTGATTGTATTGCAGGGCCTGGACGCCTGCGGCAAGGACGGCGTGATCCGGCATATGCTGCACGGTATGAATCCGGCGGGATGCCGGGTGGTGGGTTTCAAACGGCCCCGGCAGGAGGAACTGGACCACGACTTTCTGTGGCGCGTGCATCCGCATCTGCCCGCAAAGGGTGAAGTGTCGATCTTCAACCGGTCTCACTATGAGGATGTACTGGTGGTGCGCGTACACCAGTTTTCGCAGGTTCATCTATGGGCCAAGCGATACGATCTGATCAATGATTTTGAGCGCCTGCTGGCCATGGAGAACGATACGACGGTGCTGAAGTTCTTCCTGTACATTTCCAAGGAGGAGCAACTGGTGCGCTTTAAGCAGCGGCTGGACGATCCGACGCGGCGGTGGAAGATCAGCGAGGCGGACTACCGGGAGCGGGCACACTGGGGGCGTTATACAGAGGCGTTCGAGGACATGCTTTCGAAGACGAGTACGGAGCACGCTCCGTGGTTTGTGATTCCTTCGAATCATAAATGGTTCCGGGATTTGGCGGTGTCGCAGATTGTGACGCGGACGCTAGAAGATCTGGAGATGAAGGTGCCGGAGCCGGCGGTGGATATTGCGGCGATCCGGCGGAAGTATCATGAGGCGGATGCGGAGGCTCAGGCGTCTTGAGCTGAGTGCTCAACGCAGAGAAGACGTTTGAGCTGGGTTCCGTGGCGGAAGGGTAAGGGAAACTCGGGAGGGTGAATTCGACGCGGAGGCGCGGAGACGCGGAGGCCGGCGCGGAGAAAAGATGCGAGGCGCTTTGGATTCCGTGGAGATTCGTGGCCGCCGATTCGACGTGGGACTTTGAGCGCGGAGAAACAAGAGAGCGCGGAGGAAACGCAGAGAAGACCTAAGACGGGATGTTCTTAGGTCTTCTCTGCTTTTGAATTGAGGTCCTGGCGGGCGGGATACCATCCCGCCGCAGGCTGCCAGCCTGCCCCACGAATTAATTTCTTTGGGTCTCGGCGTTGAATTGGATGGTGGAGAGGCGGAGGGGGACTAAGGGTTGGTCGCGGGGGATTTCGAGGACTTCTCCTCCCCGGACGGTGAAGACCGAACGTAGGTCGTCGATGTGGTTGAGGATGAAGTCGAGGTCGGCGGTGCGGCCGGTTCGCTTGAGGAAATCGACACTGCGGCTGGGGAGGCAGGCGAGCGGGGGTGCGTCGCACCAGCGCGCGGCGATGGCGGCGGTTTGCGGATTTTCCGGAGCGTAGCCCAGGCGCATCAAGCCGTCGGCGATCCAGGCGCAGCAGATCTGGTCTTCCTCGCGGAACTCACCGAGACTGCCGGCTCCGATGACGGCGACGCGGGCGTGACGTCCCGCCAGGTAGGCGGGTAGGACAGAGTAGCTGCGGAAGCAGGCGAGATAGGTGGCGAGACAAGGCGCTGCTTCGTGAATGACCTTGGTGCCGGAGGAGGAGACCAGGACAAGAGGACGATCGATATCCGTGCGGCCGGCGAGTTGCGAGGGGCTGTTGTCGAGTTCAAAGGCAGGCGGCATTTTCCCGCCGGATTCACCGGCAAGCAAGGGGTGGTCGAAGTGCGTGGCGAGCTCCAGGGCGGCGTCCATGGTGGGGGCGGGAAAGCAGCGGCGTCCGGTGGCCGCGGCAGTGATCGCCGTGGTGGTGGCGCGAATGACATCGACTGCGACAATCGCCCAACCCTCCCGGTAACGGGAGACGCTCTCCGGCAAGAAGTCAATTACAACCGATTTGCGCACGGTGTTGACCATCCTTTTTTGTGAGGTGTACGGCAGAGTAGATGTCATGATGTTTGACCCGTCAACTCGGGACGCAAGCGAGCCTCCGAGGGCTGTGCGTCGCGGCAGATTTGCAACGTAGAAAGGAAGACTTCGGCCACGCGATCGATGTCGCGATCCGTGAGGGCTGCGTAGTTAGGCAGCGTGATCAGGCGTTCGGCCACCGATTCGGCCACCGGACAGCCGCCCAGATATCCCAGGCGCCGGCACTCCTGCACCACCCCGCTGTAAATCATGGACGTGTCGATGAACTTCGCCCACATCGCGTCCATCATGGCGGTGCGCTCGGCGCGATTGCGCAGCAGTACCGGAAACAGATGATAGTTGTATTGCGCGCCCGGCCGCTCGTGGGGCAACACGACGTTCTCCACATCGCCGAGCTGTGCCAGCAGGCGCAAACTGTTGGCGCGCTGGCGCTCCACTCTGGGCGGGAAGCGCAGCGCCTGGCGGCAGGCGGCCGCGGCGCAGGAGCGCGGTATCGCCTCCAGGTCCAGGCAGGGCTCCAGCAGCGCCCACTGTTCCGCCCAACGGCGCATCGGCCTGCCGAAGAGTCCGTACAGGCGGCGATGGAAGACGACGGATTTGGCGGCCTGCAGCAGGAGGCCGCGCAGTTCCCGCATGCGCGAGGGCGGCGACAGCGAACGAATCGTATCGCCCAGTTTGCGCGCCAGGTCTGGGCGGTGCACCATGGCCAGCCCTCCGCCGCCCGCCGGCCAGTACTTGGTGGAAGCGAAGCTGTAGAAGCAGGCCACGCCAAAGCGTCCCGCCATGCGCCCTTGCAGGCGGCTCAGCGGTGCGTGCGCCGTGTCTTCGATCACGGGCGCGTCCCCGGCCACTTCGAGGATCGCAGGCATGTCCGCCAGTTGCCCGAACAGATGCACGGCGACCACCGCGGAATAGCTTCCGTTTGCCCTCCGCAGGGAGTACGGATCCATGGTGAGGAAGCGCGGGTCGACATCGATGAAAACGGGACGGTGACCGGCGGCAACGATGGCGCGCACCAGCGAAGGATCGGTGAACAAGGGCAGCGCCACGCCCGACGCCGGCGGCAGTTCGAGCGCCCCGAGCAGCAGGCGCAGGGCCTGGCGGCCGCTACGCGTCCAGAACTTGGGACTGTCGCCGAGCAGGGCGAATGTCTCCGGCAGCGGTGGACCTTCGACAATGGCCTCCAGCGCGGCCATGAAATCTCCGGCCGTATAGGGCAGGGCGAAACGGGGAATAGAGTGCCAGCGGGAGATCGACATGGGATTATCCGCGCCCCGAAGAGCGGGCTCCTTCGAGGACCGTTTCGATGGTCTCCAGATTCTGATCCTCGCGCCGCCAGCGCCGGGCCATACGCACCGCGGCGCGCGCCACCGGGCGGTTCAGCACCGCCTGGAGCATGGGATGCAGTTGGATGGCGGAGCAGTGCGGCGTCATTTCGTAGCCGAAGCGCAGCTTGTATTCATGCAGGCCGTCAGCGGCGAACAGCGGCACATAGCCGTAGCAGACGGCTTCGAGTGAGGGATCGGCGGAGGCCTGCGCGCTCACGGTGTAAGTGAGCAGGTGATTGGGGAAGTTGGGCAGGTCCTCCTGACGCGACATCTGATGCAGGATGTGCAGCCATTTCTGTTCGCGGCAGGTCACCATATAGGCGGCCAGGCGCGAGCCGGAAAACACCGCCGGAAAGGAGACTCCGGGACAGTCGAAGGCGGCTTCCACGAAGCGCTCCCAGCGCCGGCGTTCGCCGAACTCGGCGTCGTAGCGGTTCTGGCGCGCCATGGTGCTCAGGTTGAGCGTGCAGCCCTGCTCCAGCAGTTGGGACTTCTCCGCCAGCCGCACTTCAAAATGGGGCATGGCGTGGCGCACGCGGGGACGATGTTTGGCGTGGAGAGAGGCGAGCGTATAGTCGCGGCGGCGCAGCAGGTAGAGGCCGCTCTCCAATCCGCTCCAGCGTTGGGAGGGAAAGCGTGCGCCGCAGGCGCCGGCGTCGCGGATCATGCTGCGCAATTCGGCGGGGTCGGGATCGAGCATCTTCTGGTAGGGCAGGCTCATCAGGAAGCGACCGGGCACGGTGTACCAGAGCGCACCGCAGGCCTTGACGATGCGGCGACCGCGCAATTCCAGGAAGCGCGCCAGAACACTGCCCGGAGACTCGGCGCGCGCGGAGTCCCCGGTGGTGCGATTAGCTTCGAGTAAGGCGCCAGGCTGCATAGCAATCCAATCCACTCCTTAGCGGTTCAGGCGGGATGCCATCCCGCCGCAGGCTGCCAGCCTGCCCCACACGTCAGTGCGGGTCACACATGGGTTCGGGCGTGCCATTGATGACGTATTCGTTCATCCAGCGTCCCTTGCGCTGCAGGAAGCGACGGGTGTGTTGAAATCCGGAGTCGCGGTAGAACGCGTTGGCGGCATCATTGCCATCCGCGTCGGTGGTGAGATAGACGCAGTGGGCGTCCATCGAGCGGGCTTCCGCCAGGAAGGCGCGCATGAGGGCTTTGCCCAGTCCGTTGCCGCCGGCTTCGGGCGCTACGGCGATCGAGGAAAGCTCACAGGAGCCTGCGGGCCACTCCGACTCGCGGGTTTGAATGCGGTGGACGCCGTCGAGGACGCGGGCGGCGAGCATGGGTTGACGGATCAGCGCGGAAATCACGGGCATGACGAAAGTGCCGCGCGAGCGCCACATCAGGCGGTAGAATTCGGCGGGATCGACAAAGCCGCAGGCGAAGCCCTGTAACGCATCGGGGCCTTCACCCACGAGCACAATTCCGGCATGGTAGTGGAGCACGAGCGCGTAGTAGTTATGCAGAAATTCACTGCCCAGCCGCGTGAGGAAGAAATGGCTGAAGGCCTTCTGGTGAATCCTGACGATGCCGGGCAGATCACCGGGGGTGGCCTGGCGGACGATTCCGTAGCGGGCTACGGTGTGGGACGGGGGATTGATGCGCGGGAAGGTTCGCGTCATACGTTATCCCCCTTCGACTGGTGTGTAGACGGAACGAGGACGGGGAACTCCCGCGAAGAGGGTTGACGGGTTTCCGCGGGGCGCCACGCGGACAGCGGCGCGGGACACTTGGCGCGTACCAGATCGAGATAGAGCTGACGGTAGGAGTGGAGCATTCTGGCTTCGGTGTAGCGCGACTCATAGACGGCGCGGGCATTGGCGGCGAGGCGGTCCCTGAGTTCCGGGTCTGCGACGAGGTGGAGGATGGCCTGACTGAGGGCCAGGGCATCGGCGGGCGGAACGAGGAGCGCCATTTCGGCGTGGGCGGCCACTTCGCGCTGGCTGCCGATACTGGTGGCGACGATGGGCCGGGCCGCGGCCATGGCTTCGAGCAGGGCGATGGAGAGGCCTTCGCGAAGGCTGGGCAGGGCGATCAGGTCGCTAGCGGCGAGGAGATCGGCAACGTCCTCGCGAAAGCCCAGGAACCTGACGCGATCGGACACACCGAAGGTGGCGGCGAGATGCTCCAGGTGGTCGCGGTGCGGTCCATCGCCGGCGATGACAAACTGCAGACGGCGCCCGGTGCGCGGGAGGAAGGAGGCGGCCTCTATGAGGTATTCGAGGCCTTTGTCCGGAGCGAGCCTCGCCATGCTCAGAATAACGAAGTCGTCGGGGCCCGCGCCCATTTCGTGGCGCAACTCTCCGCGCGCGGCCTGACGGGTGCGGGCGATGTCGGCGATCCCATTGGGAATGGCGACGATGCGTTGAGGCTTGCTCATGCCCAGCTCGATGGCCCAGGAGCGATGGAACTCGCTGACGGTCACGATGCGATCGCACCAGCGGGAGGCGATGCGTTCCAGCGCGGAATAGACGATGCGGGGCGCGGCCGGACTGGCTTCATGAAACGCGAAGCCGTGGGCGGTGTGCACAATCACGGGCACGCCGGCGAGACGCGCGGCGAGGCGTCCGACGAAGCCGGCTTTGGACGTGTGCGTGTGCACGATCTGGTAGGGCCGGCGGCGCAGGAAAGTGCGCAGCCGGGCGAGGCCGCCCAGATCCCAAACGGGCCGGATCTCGCGACGGATGACATCCAGATCCACCAGGCCCAAACCGAACTGGCGGACGGCCTGCTGAAAGATGGGGTCGGTGGTCAGCACATCGACCTGCCAACCTTCCGCCTGGGCGATCTGGCCTAATCGCAGGATGATTCTGGCGGCACCGCCATAGCGGGACTCGCCGACAATGTGGAGGAGCCTCACGGGGCTCGTTGCTTCCGGAGTCAACATGAACGAGGACCTCGGCCTCAGATTGTGTTCATTCATAAACTGGCCTCCCAATCGTCCACGGGTGCTTGCGGCGAGGGAGGACACACCGGGCTGTTCGCCGGAACCCAAAGGAGATAGCCTACGACTGCCGCGCCGAGTACAAGATGGACCAGCGCCGCGACTGCCATGGCGGCGGCGCCGCCGGTGAGTCCGGCGGCCGGGACCCAGCGCGCGCAGGCGAGCGCGTTGGCGCCGACGACCAGGATGTAGAGCGGCACTTGAATGCGGAAGCAGCGTGCGGAGGTGATGGCGCTGGTGAACATGCAGGCAACGCAGTGAATGGCCGTTGCCAGAATCAGCACGAGGAAGATGCGGTAGTGGACGGCGTATTCATGGCCGTAGATCAGCGCGAGCAGGCGCACGCCCATGAGGTGGGCCACCGTCAATCCGGAAAGCCCCAGGCAGGCGCCGGCGGCGAGGAGTTTGAGCAGGAGGGAACGGAATTCCGCGAAGCGGGCGGCGGTGTAGAGCCTGGAAAGGCGCGGGATGGCGCAGTGTCCCAACGAATCGGCGACCAGGATCATGGCGACGGTGGTGTAGGCCATCGCGGAATAGATGCCGAGAGAACGCTCGCCGAGCCGGGCGTGAATGAAATAGCGCGGCATATTGAGATTGAGGGCGGCCAGGGTGGTGGCGACGCCAAGCGGCAGGGCGGTGCGCATGAGTTTCCATTGGCGGAGGGTGCGCGCCGGCGCGCTGCGACGCCTGATGTGCCTGGGCCGCGAAGTGGCGACCGCGCGGCATGTCGAAGCACAGTAGGGCGGCGAGCCAGACCAGCGCGAGAAGGATGCAGCCCCATAAAACGTCTCGAGTGAGGTAGAGGCCGGTAGCGAGCGCGCACACGGAGAGAAGGCCGCGGAGCATCATGGAGCGGCCGGTTTCATCCAGGCGATCGTTCAGTTGAAAGAGGCCGTAGTGAATATCGCTGATGGTCTCTATGGCTTTGGCGAACGCGACGGCGAGGATGACGAGAGTGGTCTGCGGCTGATAGTTACCGAACCAGGCAATGGCGCAGATGACGGCGAGGCCACAGAGAGTCATGGCGGTGCGGAGGCGCAGGTACTCGGCGAAGGGAGTCTGGCGACGCGCGTCTGTGGCTTGCACGGCGCGGAGGTGGAGGTTGGTGAACATCAACACGGGGGTGGCGATGGCGAGCCCGAGAGAGAACTGGCCAATGATGAAGGAACTGCCCAGCTTGGCAAGCGCGACGATGGCGCCCCACTGGCAGACGGCGTAGATGACGTTGCCGGCCAGCATCCAGGCGAAATTGGAGCGCAGAGAGAGCCCGGGGACGATGGTGTGAGCCGCGGGCGGGCACAGGATTTCGCCTGCCGGCGGCTGAGACACGACGCCGGGCAAGTCTGGCGGGAACAACTCCCTGGTACTCACGCGAGTTCCTGACTGTAACGCGCGTAACTGTAGAGATCGCTATGGGTGGGATCCCAGTCGTTGAAGATGACACCCATTACGGGAATGCGATCCAGCAGGAGCCGCTGCACGGCGGCCTGAGCGGTGCGCCGGTCGGTAAAATCCGCGCGGACGACGAGGAGCAGTTTTTCGGCGTAGCGGGCCATGATGCGCGCGTCGGCGAACTCGAGACAGGGCGGCGCGTCCACGAGGACGTAGTCGTATTCCTGGCGGAAGCGCGGCATGAGGCGGGCCATGCGGCCGGAACAGAGGAGGCCGAAGATGTTGTCGGTGGACGTGCCGCTGGGCATGAGGCTGAGGCGGGGGACGGCGGTCTTTCTGACGAGGGCGTCGAGCGGGATGTCTTCGATCGCGTTCTTCTCACGGAGGAGGTCGCTGAGGCCCCAACTGTTGGTTTGATCGAAGACGTGGTGGAGGCGCGGGCGGCGGAGATCGCCATCGATCAGGAGTACCTTGTTGCCGATTTCGGCGAGAGCGATTCCGAGGTTGCTGACGACGGTGGTCTTGCCTTCGTTGGGACGCGAGCTGGTGATCACGAGGATCTGCGCGCGGTCGCCGTGATGGCCGGCCGAAAGGATGGAGGCGAGGGTGGCACGGAAGGACTCCGAGACACCGGATAGAGGCTGTTCCAGAGACGCGCGTTCGACCTGCATTTTCCCGCTGTTGTGCGGACCGGGAAGACCGGGTAGCGGCAGCCGCCACTTCTCTGCCCTGGGAATGGCGCCGAGTTCGGGCAGCGTCAAGTAGGCACCGGCTTCGCCGGGAGCGCGCAAGGCGGAGTTGGTCTGCTCGCGGAGCATGACGAATCCGACGCCCAGCATGAGTCCGCCGAACGTTCCCAGAATGAGGTTGAGCGGTAGATTCGGCTTGAAGGGACGGGATGGCGGCTGGGCGGGGCCGACCAGGCGGATATTGGACTGGCGAACAGTGGAGGCCAGGCCGGCCTCATCGACGCGCCGCGACATGGCTTCATAGAATGAACGGTTGCCATCGGCTTCACCGTAGGGCGGCCTGCGGAATCCGCCCACACCCAGGGCCGCGGAGGAGCCGCCGCGGCCGTAGGCGCCGAGCTCGGCCTGCGATTTGATGGCTTTCCTGCGGATCTCCGCGAGGTCGCGGCTGAGAGATGCATAAGTCTGTTGCGCGGAGCGCTGGCGCGCCTCGATGCTCTGTTCGATGAAGGTTTGGGCGAGGGTGTTGGCCAGGAGGGCGGCGAGCTGCGGGTCGCGGGCCTGGGCGAGGATCCGAATGAGGCTGCTGGTGCGCGACGCAGAGACTTGAATGTTCCTTCTCAGTTCTTCGGCCGCCAAGCGCACGGCCGCCTCGCCATCAGGCCGGCGGCCGGCGCCCCAAAGACCGGTGCTTCGCTGGTATTCGGGCCGGGACTGGAGGTGCAACTTATCGACGACCAGTTCGAGCAGTGAGTCCTGCTGGAGCATCTCCGCCTGGGTCTGCACGTATACCGCGTTGTCGGCGCTCGGGGCCGCGGTGGGAAAGACATCGCGCAGATTCAGGAAATTCTCATTTACGCCCTGGATCTGGATGGACGCCTGCGCGCGATAGAGGCGCGGCTGGACGGCGCTGAGGAGCACGGCGGCGAGCATGCCGAGTCCGGCGAGGCAGCACAAGGTGGTCTTGCGCCGGTACAGCGTGCGGAGATATTCGATGAGGTTCCACTGCGCGCTCGCAGTGCAGGACGCTCCATTGACGGGCCAACCGGTACCCGGCGGCGCGGCCGTATATTCGAGAGCCGGAGAGGATTTCCCCGGGTAGATGTGGATAGCCACTGTTAAGCCCCTTCCCTACAGAAATGAACCCGACAGTTACCCGATAACATGGTGTCTACGGGTGTAAGTCGGGGATAACTACAAACGACAGGTGCTTGCGAAACAACCGACCCCACACCTATAGGGACATCCGGGACGGGATGTATGGTGTTTTTTTTGGGGTGACGACGGGGTTAGTAACTAGTGGATAATGCGAGGGTTGGAATATATATTGGCGGGGATAAGTCAGAAGAATACTTCGGGCGCCGGACTTGTCGTGAGTACGGCTTGCCGGCGCCCGTTTAGTTTTAATCGTCCTTTAAAGACACCGGGCGACCTTGTTATCTCTTTCCAACGGGTTCGTTCATAGCGACGCGTTCTACTTCAACCTGCTGGCGGCGCACTTTGTCCTTCACGGTTTTTACGTGATCGCTTCCTTCCCTTTGAATGACAACTTCTTCGGCGACGTGAACCGACTTAGTCACTACGGCTTCCTCGACGGTTTCGGTGACTTCGATGGTCTTGTCGGTCCAGTCGAGATTGCGCACATAGTTGGGATCGGTAATCGCGCGTCGAAGAACGCGAGCGTGCTCTTCGTGCAGGGTCACCTGGGTTTCCACCGGCGTTTCGGTTACGAAACGGCGGATTCGAGTGGTGCCCTCCTGGACCAGGCGCTTGTCGACATTGATTTGTTCCTCGGCAAGGGACAGCACTTCTTCGCCGGACGTGGCTCCGGCCGCGGCCATGGTTGCCGGCGCCGGACGAGCTGCGGGAGTCGCTTTGGCGGCGGCGGTTGTGGTGGGCGGCGCGGCGGCGAGGAGTCCTTCCTGTTCGGCACGTTTGGTCAGGTCGATGGCGCGGTGGGAGTTCAGGATGCTGGTGGCCCTGGCAACTTCATTTTCGGGTACGCGAACGGTGAGCACGACGCCACCGGCTTCGACCGAGCGGCCGTAGACGGTAGCTTCGTACTGTTGAATGTCGCGGCCGAAGAGACGATGCCAGAGGCCGGGCTCGCGCAGCTTGTCACCGGCCAGGGAAAGGGTCTTGCTATTGATCATGCTGATCTCGCTGGATGAGAAGCCAGCGGATTCGAGACTGCGTTTTGCGGCCTCAGCGTGTTCCGCGGTGTCATAAAGAGTTACTATCTTTTCGTAAGTCATCTCTGCTCCTTATCGCTCACAAAGAGTTGGCAGTTTGAAGATGTCTACGTTTCTAATTGCGGTTTCCGGATACGCCACCGGTCATTTGTTGGCGACGGTCATGGCGACGCGGCGATTCTGGGCCCTGCCCTCCGCGGTAGAGTTATCGGCAACCGGGTGATCCTCGCCGTAGCCTTCGGCGGAGAGGCGGTCCGGAGAGACGCCCTTCTTGACCAGATCGGCGACGATGGCTTTGGCCCGATTCCGGGAGAGGTTGAGATTGGCTTCGTTCGATCCGACATTATCGGTGAAGCCGGCGATGTTCAGGTGAACGGCTGGGCAGTTCGAGAGAACGGTCGCGATATTGCCGATTTGCCGTTCGGATTGCGGCTGGAGCTGGGCCGAGCCGGTGTTGAACGACAGGCGGTCGATGGTAATCCACGAGTCCTGACGGGCTTTGGCATCGGGGGTTTGGACGATGGTCAGGAGTTGAGACGCGGCGCTGTTGGGGGGCAGAACCACGTTCGCGGGAAGTGCGCAGACCGGCTTGGAGACAGGAGGAGCCATGCGGTTTGCGGTTCCGACGGCAGTGGACGGGACGACTGGGACCATGACCGCGGGACGGCGGGTATGTCCAAGGAACCAGAGGAGTCCAAGACCCAAGGCCGCGATGGCAAGCACGGGCGCCCAGCTATGGGACGGTTCCCTTTGTACCGCTTGGGCGACCACAGGAGACACAGTGCCCACGGTTGCCGCGCCGGGCCAGAACAGGTCAGTCAATCCGGAAGGCAGAGCGCTCCGAATGGTTGCGCTTTCGCGCTGCAGGAGGGCACCGAGACTGCTCATGGTCATCCCGCTATCGCGTACGCGCTTGCTAATGAAGCTCATCACGACGGGTGCCGCCATGGTGAGCAGGGTGGAGATCGCGCCCGACGGCAGACCAGATTCCCGGCCGAGTGCGCCGGTCACCGTCTTCTCGGAACTTCCGAACAGGGCCGGCAGGATGCGCCTGCCCATCGACATTATGGGCGAGTTGGGATCCGTGATTCCGGAGGCGAGTTGGGACCAGGAAATGGGTTCCGAGGTGCCCGAAACCGTATCGAGAATTCTTCGCAGCGCACCGGTATCCTCGGATTTACTGGCCAGGCCCCCGAGCAGCGAAGCGATCGACGTTTCCATGCCCCGGGCAACGGATTGCTCGGGTTGACCGAGCGCTTGGGCGACTTGCCCGACGGTGCCCTTGTCCAGCGAGTTTAGTAAGGAACCAAACATCGAGTCTGACATGTGTCTCTCCTTTTTTTCTCCAGCCTCGGCGAGGTTACCTCAGCCCTTTGTTATGAGAGATTCGGGGGACATTGCCGAGATGCATTTTGGGCGGATATACAGGAGAAACCGGGGGGCGGGAGGAGAAGGGAGGCGGTTACGGCCGGGTTATTTCCAGAGGGAACTGCAGCTCATGTAACTCCGAGTAGAGCCCGCCTTTACGGAGGAGGTCGGAGTGGCTGCCGCGCTCGACGATCTCGCCGCCTTTCACCACAAAAATCAGATCAGCGGACTGAATGGTTTGCAGCCGGTGCGCGATGACGATGGAGGTCTTGCCCTCCATCAGACGGTCCAGAGCTTCGTGGACGAGCTTTTCAGAGGCCGAGTCCAGGCCGGTTGTGGCTTCATCCAGGATCAGGATGGGTGTATTGCGGATGACCGCCCGTGCGATGGCGATGCGTTGGCGCTGGCCGCCGGAAAGCGTCATGCCACGCTCGCCGATCACGGTGTCGTAACCTTGGGGCATTTGCTCGATGAATTCGTGCGCGTTGGCCAGGTGCGCGGCTTCCAGAATCTCGGCGCGGCTGGCGCCCGGCTTGCCGTAGGCGATATTGGACCAGATGGGCCCGTGGAAGAGAAGCGTCTCCTGCAATACGAAACTGATTTGCCGGCGGAGAGACTGCTGCTGCATGAGTTTCACATCGATGCCGTCGATTTTGACGGCTCCGGCGTCGGGGTCGTAGAAGCGGGGAATGAGGTTGATGATGGTGGTTTTGCCCGCACCTGTGGGTCCCACCAGCGCCACCACCTGCCCCGGTTCTACCTTCATGCTGACCTGCTTGAGGATCGGATAGTGCGGCTCGTAGGCGAAACTGACGTCGCTCAACTCCACGCTGCCGCGGAATGCGGGCGCGCGGCGGGCGCCGGGCAGGTCCCGAATCTCGTGCTCGGTTTCCAGAACCTCGCGAATGCGCTCATAGCCGATGGCGGCCTTGGAATAGGCGTCGGTCATCTTGGAGAGCTCACGCATGGGTTTGTACATTCTGCCGAGATACCAGATGAAGAGCACCAGCGAGCCGACGCTGAGAGATCCGGCCAACGCCATGCGGCCTCCAAACCAGAGGACGAGGCAGGTTCCGACCGCCGTGATCATATCGACCAGAGGGGACAGCCTGACTTTGAGGCCGCGCACGCGCAGCGCGATCTCGAGCGATTCGCGGCTCTCTTCGGCCATCCGGCGTTGTTCATAATCTTCGCGCCCGAAGGCCTTCACCACACGCATGGAGGACAGCACCTCCTGGATCACCGAAACCATCTCGCCCTCTTTTTTCCGCACATCGCGGGTCGCTTTCTTGATACGGCGAGTGAAATGGAAGACGACTATGAAGAGGATGGGGGCGATCGAAAGCGCGATCAGCGTAAATTGGGTATTGATGACGAACATGACGGCGATCATGCCGACCAATGTCAGACCGTTCATCAGCACTCCGAGCAGTCCGGAAGCGATAAAACTCTGAATGGCATCGATGTCGCTGGTTAAGCGGCTGATGAGATCGCCAGTCTGTTTGCGGTCGTGAAACCCGAGAGAGAGACGCTGGATGTGAGAATAGAGCTGGTGACGCAGGTCATGCATGACCCACTGGCCCAAGTTGGTAGTGATGTATTTCTCAGTGTAACTGCAGACCGCGCCGATGGCGGCGATCGCCAGGACGGCCAGGGCGGCGAACTTCAGAATGGCAAGTTTTTCGACGCCGGCGGCAGAGAAGATGAGCTGGTTCAACCATCCGTGCGCGGACTTAGATTTCAGTACGTTGTCGAGAACGATCTTGAGCGGCCAAGGCTCCGCAAGGTTGGCGATGCCCTCGACGATTACAGCGACGATGCCGATGGCCAGGCCCCTGGCGTGGGGGCGCAACAAACGCGTGATGCTGAGTTTTTGACGGGCCGAGGCTGCGGTTTCCTGTGTCGTACGGGACGAGAGTCCTGGCGGCACGATTTCATCTCCCCGAAAAGGTATTGCATTGGGCGATATCGCCGCTGGTCAGACCGCGCTGGAACCACTCCGCGCGCTGGGCGGAAGACCCATGGGTGAAGGACTCGGGGCTGACGTAGCCGCGGGCCATTCTCTGCATACGATCGTCGCCCACGGCGCCGGCGGCACGGATGCCGGCCTCGACATCCCCCTTGTCGATCAGATTTCGCCGGGCTGTGGAATTCGCCCAGACGCCCGCAAAGCAATCCGCCTGCAGCTCCAGGCGGACCGACAGCGGATTGGCCTGGGACGGGCGTCCCTGCTGGAGGGACTGCACCTTGTCGGAGATGCCGAGGATCTTTTGGACATGATGGCCGATCTCATGGGCCAGCACGTAGGCTTGGGCGAATTCACCGGGCGCGCCGAAGCGATTCGTCAATTCGTCGTAGAAGCCGAGGTCCACGTAGACTTTCTCGTCCGCCGGACAATAGAAGGGTCCAGTGGCAGATTGAGCGAGGCCGCACGATGAATCGGTGGCATCGCGGAAAAGGACGAGTTTCGCGTGGCGGTAGGGCACACCGCCCTGTTGCGGCAGCAGCCGCTCCCAGGTATTTTGGGCGTCGTCCAGCACGAAGGATACAAATTGTACGAGCTTGGCTTCCTCCGGGTCCTGCTCCACGCTGCGCGAGGCCTGATTGGTCACCGGTGCTTCGTCCGGCGATCCGGAGAAGAGAGCGAGGAAGTCGCGCCGGAAGATAATGCTCAGCAGCACTAAGAGGAGGGTTGCGCCCGCGCCGAGATGCGCTCCGCGAAAGGGTCCGCCTCCATCGGCGCGGCGGTCCTCGATATCGCCGCTTACTCCGCCTGGTGTCCATCGCATAAGGGCTCCTCATCAGCATCAGCGAACTCGCCGGTGCGCGCGATGGCATCGCGAATGATCATCAACGCAGCTTCCCGCAAGGTGAGCAGATCACACTCACCAGTCCAAACATCGCGGCACATATATTTTGCGAAGGAAGAATGCAGATCGAGCGGGATGCCATCCCAACCGGATTGGTCAATCCTGCAGATATGCCGGAGTGCATATTCGATGAGCGCAATCTGGTGTTCCGTCATGCTTTTGAAAGCGATCGAGTGCACCAACATTTACCTCCGGGTTTCTCTCGCGGAGCAATCTTACTGCCACCTATTAGATTCGATGCTGCCTAATTCGAGCCAGGTTGATTTTCTACGGTTAACCCGCAAGTAAGTTACGGCGGTCAGGCTGCTTTGACCCTGGCAACCGTGCCATGCAACCAATTCCACGCGGTCTGCAACTCAGAGGGTACGCGCAGGTCGCGCACTCCGCCGAGCTTCAGCAGGTCGCGGATCTCGTTCTCAAAACCGTTGTACCGCGGCAGCAGGCGGAACTGGAAGCGATAGTTCTTGCCAGTTGCTTCGGGCGCTAACACGCAGGGAAAGATGAAGCCCTTGCCGACCTCGTACTTCGAGGGGCTTTGCAAGCGAACGGCACTGCGGAAGCCAATGCCAACCGGGCGGTGGACAAACTCGAGAGAGCCGTCGGGAGCGATTCTCAGGGCGCCGAAGCTTCGCTTGCGCAGACCGCCGATGGCGTACGCGGTGAAGCCGAGCACTTCGCCATCGAGCGAGGGATCGCGGCGCATTCCGAAGAGGCGTGAGCGGAGGATGTCCCAGGCGAAGACACTCCCGAACACGGCCAATCGAAACGCCCACCAGAAGCACAACAGAGAGACGCCGATGACGATTAGAGAGATGATGAGCGCGGCGCGCGAGTTGAGGACGGCGAGGACTCCAACGGCGAGGAAGACGGCGACGCGCGACGCTTTGAAGAAGACGTCGAGCAAGGGAATCGGGCTCAACAGCGCCAGCACATCGAGGGCATGGCCGGTGAGCCAAACAGCGAGCGCCACAATGGCGCCGGCAATGACGGCCAAGACCATCGGAACGGCAGCGCCGGCGGCCGCGGGCGTGTTCGGCGCAGCGGCGTACACGGTAGAGAAGAGTTCGGCCGGCAGCGATGCGACGGAGGGATGCCAGCGTGAGACGGCTTCGGCCTGATGCCACATCACGGGAAGCACGGCGAACAGAAAAGCGGCCTTGTTGACAACGAGGATCTCCGCGGCATCGAGGGGCTTTTTGAGCAAAGGCACCGCCGAGCCGATGGTGTCTTTCAGTAAGACGAGAATTACGAGTATGGCCAGCGGGATCCAGAAGACCGGAGAGCAGTAAAAGGGAAGCGAAACGCGTTCGGGTGCAGGTGTTTTGGCATAGGTGTAGGCGCCAAGAACGCAGACACCGAAGAGAGGAGAGATGGCAGTTCCGGTGACCGTGGCGATGGCACGACTGATCTGCTGGCCACGTTCGAGGGGAGCGCTGTCGGTTCCGCCCGCGGGTTGAGCGACCGGCCCCGCGGACAGACTCGACGGTGCCGCGAACGACATGGCCAGCAGTGTGGAGATTCGGATGAGCGATGCCGGGCGATTCGCCATTCGATGACCTACTTTTCGTTCTTGGCGGGTTTGTATCCGGCCCTGACGGCTTCCTGTTCCGTCATGAACTTACCCTGTTTGGTGGCTCCGTACCACTGCCCACTCTTGTGATAAATTCCGGAATCCGTATTCACCCACACTTTGCCGGTGGCTTTGGCGGATGAAATTTCGCGGCCCGAGGCATTTCTTACGGGAGGGGTGACCATCGAATTGGATTCACCGGTCTGGGCGCGAGACGCCGAGCCGGAGGAGGGCATTCCCGGTTCGGAAGTCCTCATGCGCTTTGACCGCACGGCCTTCCCGGCACCTTCCGCGGGGACCGCGGCAGGCGGTGTAATTACTTCGGGCACGGACCTATTTGCCTTCCTGGACTTCATTGGCTTCTCGCCGGTCTCGGCCGGTATAGAAGCCGGCGACGAAGTCACGTCGGAGGCCCTGGACTTCTTGGGCTTCGACATCTTTTCGCCGGCCGCGGCTGGGGCCGCGGTCTGCGATGAAGTTGTGTCGACAGCGGATTTCTTTGCCTTCTTCGTTGTTTTTAGAGCTTTGTCGGCTTCAGCATCCTTGCCGGTCTGTGCCGGGGCAACGGAGTGCAACATCTGCAAACCGCAGACCCAGAGGGTGCAAGAAACGACAGCCTGGAATAAGACGGTCAATCGTTTTTGTTGCATCGGGTGTTACCTCCCGTCATTGGGATTGATGCTGTATATGCCGGGTCGAAACAACTTCTGGGGTAGCCGCGCAACGTAATGTTTACTCCCTCCGCATCGCCCGTGAATGCAGGGGTGATGCAGCCGACTGTTATGCGCCGCGACATTAACAAACGGCGTCAAGCGTAAGGGAGGTAGCTACATGATAAGTATGATTGGCCACGCGATTATGGGCCTGATCATTGGTTTAGTAGCGCGGGCAGTTCTGCCCGGACGGCAGCACATGGGTCTGATTCTGACCATGCTGCTGGGTATGGTGGGCGCATGGTTGGGTGGTTTGATTGGCCGGGTGACGGGAATGTATGAGGAAGGCAAGCCCGCAGGCTTTGTAATGGCCGTGGTGGGAGCGCTGGTACTCTTGCTGATCTATTCGTTCGCAACGCGATCCTCCACCGCGCTGCTGTTGCCGCTGGCCTTCCACTAGGAAATACGGCGCCCTGAAAACGGGCGCCGTACTCTTTCTCATTCTTATCTGCGACGTCCTCCTCCGCCGCGGCGACCACCGCCTCCTCCTCCGCGGAATCCACCGCCTCCACCACGGAATCCGCCGCCACCTCCGCGGTGGAAGCCGCCTCCGCCACGGAAGCCTCCACCACCGTGGAAGCCGCCACCGCCCATGCCACGGTTGGCAAAGCCGCGGTTGCCCATACCTCCGGCCCCGGGATTCCGGCCGAAGTGCATGCCGCCGCCGGGGTTGGCCATGCGATTGGCGTTGCCCTGACCAGGCGAACGGAAACCACCTGCCTGCCCTGGTCTATTCATGCCGGGGTGGGTGTTGGCGCCTGCGCCGCGCCCTCCGTTACCGGGCCCCAGCCTACTGGCCGTTCCCTGGTTGGGTCCTCGTCCGCCGCCCACGCCGCCCGGCCGCATGCCGGCGGCTCCGCCATGTTGACCGAGCCTCTGCTGGGTCTGGCCTACAGTGGGCCGGGTGGCGGGTCGCGCTCCGCCGTTGTAACGGTTCGAAAGATTGCGGTTGTTATACGGGACACCACCGCGGTGAGCCGGATTGTGAACCCACCGGTTACCATTGCCCACATTCGCCCGGTTGAAGTTATTGCGGTTGATGAAATTGTTGTTGATCACGACGTTGTTGCCGCCGTGTCCCCAACCAACGCCCCAGCCATAGCCGCCCCAACCGCCGCCACCGCTCCAGATTGCACCTACCGCCATCCCGACTCCAAATGAGATGGCGCTCGACGCAACGATGGCACCGGTGGAGACCGGCGGGTAATAAATGGGAGGGTAAGGGTAGTAAGCCGGCGGCGGGCCCCAGACTGCTTCAGGATTATATTGGGGCACATACACCACCTGAGTACTGGCGGGTTGTATCTCAATGTAAGTCTGATTGCCCTCGGTCGCGGTACTGACAGTTTGCTGGGGAGTGGACTTGAGCGCGCCGGATGCGCTGGCTTTTTGGCGCAGGCGTTGTACGGCATCCATTACGTCCTGCTGCTGGGCAAGGAAGGCGTTCCCCAGGTTGGACGTCCAACCTACGTTCTGATCGAGACGATTGAGCACCTCGGGCAGGACGACCAGCCCCTGCACGCTGGCATCCCAGGGTTTTTTTGCAACAGCATCGGTGAGCGCCTTGTCCTTCAGTTCGGGATGCTGCTTCAGCCAACGTCCAGCTTCGACAACTTCCAAGGGATAAGTGGAGGCTACCAGCACCTGGCTCAGAATGGGATCGGGGTAGAGCGCGATAGGAGCGACCAGGCTATCTAACTGGCCGGGTGTAAGTGGCTTCTGCGACGCATCCGGCTGAGTGCTCGCCGATTGCGCCGGTTGAGCGTAACCGTAGGGACGCTGCGCGACCAACAGCGCAGCGCAGAAAACTGCAATGCCTCGTGTGGTCATCACCATATCTAACACCTCGCGGCTGATTTACTAATGGAATGCACGATTGCACTTTCGCGGTTCCACAAGATTGAACGTGACTTATCTCGGAGGGTACTTCTCAAAAATTCCGTTTACCGACTTCGCCAGCCTCTTGGTATTGCGTGCGGGCCGTGAACTCAGTGACGAGGTCGATACACCCTGGAAGACGAGCTGGTTGCGGCGCGCATCGACCAAGTCGACGGTAACCGTCCCGCGGAATATGGGTTGGACGGTGGTGGTGGATATCGCGCTACCCCAACCGGCGTCCCAGCCCCAACCAAAGCCGGTGGAGTTGGAGAACGTAGTGAATACGTCTTCCCTGCGGACCGACACGTTGGCGCTGATTACAAGGTCACCGCCAGTTTTGACACGCTTGAGCCGCCTGGCGGAAAGCGCCTCTTCGATGAAGCCGACGACGCGTTCCTGCATGAGCTGGTTGAGATCGTCGCCGGTGAGAGGCCCGGCCCAGCGGTACGTCTGATAGTGAGAGAAATCATTGGAGTGATCGAAGTCCACGCGGACTTTCTGGGCCGCCACCGGAGAGATGGCGAATGCAAGCACAAGTGAAGCTACGATTCGATTCATTCTCTACTCCTGGCATGGGGGCTGATGACTACCGCCAGCAGCCCCCGCGGGAATTCGCTTTTGCGAAGCGGTTTTTCAGGCGGTCCTGTGGACAGCGTGGTAGATACAGAGAGCGACGATAGCGCCGACGACCGCCACAATCAGACTGTATAAGTTGATACCGGTGGCGCCTGCCGCTCCAAAGAAGCCGAAGATCAGGCCTCCGACCACAGCGCCAACGATGCCGAGGATGATATCGAGGAAGACTCCTTCGCCGTGTTTGTTGACGATCTTACTGGCGATGAAGCCGGCCAGAAGGCCTAGCACGATCCATGATAGAAACGACATGTAGCCCTCCTAACGGGTACTGTCCGTGCATATGGGGCGACCGATAGATAACATCTGCCGCCTTCATTCAGTCTGATGCGGCCGATATCGCCTCCGTACAAAATCTGACGTGAAACTGCTTCACCCCAAATAAAACAACGTAGATTCCATGGATGAAGTCCTGGATTGTGTGGGGAGTGCGGCTGAACGGGGAGTCGCGCGTACGCTGAACACCTGATGTTTTGCGCAGTCCGAGGGACCTGAACAGTGACCAAGCATGGATCGGCGGAATGGCAGTTGGCTAACCAGCAAGGCGGTAGCTCCGAGGAGTGGAACGTCGCGGAATGTTTGCGAATCCTGTTCTTGCGTAAGACCACACTGTTCTGGATCACGGGAATGGCGGTCCTCGGGGCGGCACTCATTACCGCCGGACAGACCCGGCTCTACCAGGCGCGCGCATCGCTCGAAATTCAGGCGTTCAACGATAATTTTCTCAATCTTCGCGACGTGTTTCCGGCGGCGAGCCTGAGCACCGACACCGGACCATATATACAGACGCAGACGGAGCTACTGCAGCAGGATGCGGTGCTCCAAGCGGTCGCACGAAAACTCCAGGTCGAGCGTAGACCGGAATTTCAGCCAGCGTCTAAGTCGCTGGGCAAGCTCCGAAAGGCCATCGGGATTGTTGCCGTGCGCAACAGCCGGATCATCCAGATTGTGGCGGCTGCCCGCGATCCGGGCTTTGCCGCCGAACTTGCGAACACGGTGGCCGAGACGTTCATCGAACAGGGCATCGAGAGCCGGCAGCGGGCGGCGCGTCAAACGTACGAATCGCTGCGCCCGCAACTCGAGGAGGCCCGTTACGAACTGGCCCGGCAGGAGGCGCGCGCCGGGGTGGGGTCAGGGCCCGGACGGAGACGCGATTTACCGACGGGCGAGGGGGATGCGAACCGCCGCTATTACGAGGCTCTGCTGCAAAAGACAAACGATGCGCGGATGGCGTCTGTGGTACGCCAGACAAATATCCGGCTGGCCGGTCCGGCGGAACCGCCCTCGCATCCGTACAGGCCAAATCTGCCGCTCAATCTGACTATTGGAGCGCTCGGGGGACTGGTGCTGGCGATTGGATACGTGATGCTCCGGGAGCAGAACACTTCGCGGCTGCATGCGCCGGGGGAGGCCGGCAGTTACCTGGCGGTTCCCGAGCTTGGTGCGATACCGAACGACGGAGCGTGGAAGCCCACGGTGGCGGGTCTTTTGCATGCGCGCAACGGAAGATACCCGGTGGAAAGAGTGGTGCTGGAACGACAGACGTCGCGCCTGTCGGAGTCGTTCCGGTGCGCGCTGGCGTCGATACTCTCGGCGGCCGGCACTGGTGATCATCCTCGCATCCTGGTGATTTCGAGTTCGCGGGCGAGCGAAGGAAAGACCACGGTGGTGAGCAATTTAGGGATCGCGCTAGCGGAGACGGGCAGCAAGGTGCTGTTGATCGACGGAGACCTGCGGCGCCCGAAGCTTCATCAGGTATTCGACCTGGCTAACGCGTGGGGCTTGAGCGACATCCTGCGCGAGCGAGATTCGATCGACACGCTGCCGCTGGCCGTGCTGGTGAAGCCGACGGCGGTTCCCCATCTCTCGCTGCTGCCGGGCGGCGCGTCCACGGAGCAGGGTTTCAGCCTGCTGCATTCGGGACGGCTCTCGCAATTACTTCCGCGCTTCCGTGAGCAATTCGACTATGTGCTGGTGGACGCTCCGCCCTGCCTGGAGTTTGCGGATGCCCGAAAGATGGCTCGCTGCGCCGACGGGCTGGTGTTGGTGGTACGGGCGAACTTCACGGATCGAAGGACCGCGCAGGCCGCAGTGCAACGGCTGGAGTGCGACGGGATCCGGGTGACAGGTGTCATCCTCAACCGGTGGGATGCGTCGCGCAGCGATTTATATGGTTACCCGGCGTTCGGCGATCTCAGCCGGCTGGGAATCTCGTGAGTCCGAAGCATTCTATGGCAGACGCTTATGACTTCACTCGCCGGTTCTGACAGTCTCCCGCGGCAAACCGGAATGCTCAGTGTTCTGGTGGCAGGGTATGTGGCGCTGCTGCCGTTCCAGTTCGACCTTGGCAATGGGATCAACTTCGCGCCATCCGACTGTCTCATGCTGCTGGTTCTGGTACTGGCCGCGGGGCAGTTGAGATACCGCAAGCCCGCATGGACGCTCTGGCATTTCGGCATTGCGGGGACATTCGCGACCGGATCCCTGGTGGCGGCCGTGCGCTTCGGAACGCTGGACCGGTACGAGCTTTTGAATAAGGACGCCGGCCTGCTGCTGCCCTTCCTCAGTTATGCCGCCATCACTTCCGCGGTTACCGATTGGGACGACCTGCGGCGGCTGCTGCGGGTGTTCACGATCAGCGTAGTGATCCAGAATATGGTCGCTGTGGGCGGCTTCCTGGCGACTTACTTCTTGGGCGTGGCGAACCCGTTCGCCCGTTACGGAGGGATGCGACTTTCCGGGATGCTGTTGGATCCGAACGCGTACGGCGGCCTGCTGGTAGCGGCTTATGTGATCTGCGAGGGAGCGTCTCTCGGACGAGCGCCTTTGTTCAAAGGCCCCATGCTTTGGCTTTCCAGATTGACGCTCGGGTTGGGAATCCTCTTCACATTTTCACGTTCTTCGTGGATGGCGTTATTGCTGTCCCTGGTGCTGCTCTGCGCGCTGCAGACGAGGGTGGCGATCCGCGTGGTGCTGGCATTGACGGTGGCGGCGCCATGTCTGCTGCTGTTGATGGGCAATCGATTCGTGCCCGTTTTCCAGGAGATGGCCAGCCGGCCGAAGCAGGTGCAGGGACGGTTCGACTTGATTCACGATGCGCTGCAGGCGTTCGCACAGCATCCCATCTTCGGCGGAGGGATCGGCAGTTTTCGGCTGGGAGAAGGCGAGATCGCGCACAACAGCGCGATGTGGTTTCTGGCGGATTTCGGAATCATCGGTCTGGTGGCACTGCTGGGATTCCTGGGCTGGTTCTTCGTCAAGGGCTGGTATGCGTACCGATTTGCGCCGGCCAGGGAACAGGCGCTGGTACTTGGCCTCTTGCTGGCCCACACTGCGATGTTCGGATTAGCGATGGGAATTGAAGCCTTTTATCAGCGGCACTGGTGGTTCGTCTTGGGGCTGATCGCATCGAGTTACTCGCTGACACTGAGCAGGCGGCGCTCAACGGAGCGGAACGGTTCTCCAGAGGAGCCTCACGCGGTTCCGGACGGGGGCGGCGTTGATTGGGCCGGAGCAGGTGTTCAAGAGATTTAACGGACCGCGCATATGTCGAAACAGGTCATTATCGATTGCCTGCCGGAAAGCGTGAAGCGGTACGGGCCGGGTTGGGCGATTGTGGCGGTAGATGTGATTCGGGCCACGACGACGGCGATCACGGCCGCGGCGACGGGACGGCGCTGTTTTCCGGCTCCGACTGCCGAGGCTGCCATGGCGATCGCAAGCACGCTCGACAATCCGCTTCTCGCCGGCGACTGCAACAGCACGCTGCCGGCGATTTTCGAAATGGGCAACAGTCCTTCCCATCTTGCGAGCCGAGCCGACACTCACCGGCCCCTGGTGCTGGTTTCCTCGTCGGGCACCAAGGTGATTCACGAGGCTGCGGGTTGTGCGGCTACCTACCTGGGCTGCTTTCGCAGCCATACGGTTCTTGCCGGATATGTGGCGCGGCGCCACGCGAGAGTGGCCGTGATCGGCGCCGGGAGCAAAGGCGAGTTTCGCGAGGAAGACCAGATCTGTTGCGCGTGGATTGCCGCAGGTTTGATGAGGCAAGGTCATGTGCCGGGGAATCGGCAGACCGTGGAGATTGTACGCCGCTGGCGCAACGCGCCACCGAGCGCGTGCCTGTGCAGCCGCAGCGTGGACTTTCTGCGGCGGACGAACCAGCTTAGCGACCTGGATTTCATACTCGAACACATCGACGATCTGCGCGAGGTTTTCGAGGTGCGGGATGGAGAGGTGAAAACGATTGTGCCGGCGGCCCGTAGGTACGGCGGCCGGAGGGTGCACGCAAGGTGCGGGGCAGGCCGCACGGTTTTGTCGCCATAGTTTTGGAGTGGAGGCTCTGATTCCGGTGTCGCACACATTAACCGAAGCAAAACCCCGCAAGGCTTCATCGGAGTTTTCCGCACGGATCCATTTCCCCGGAAGCGTGCTGGCGCGATTTCTGGAGCTGCGCGGGCGACGCATCGTGAGGGATTGCGGCGCGACATGGTACACGGGCGCCGGCCGGTTCCTGATGAGCCTGCCGTACCAGGCGGTACTCAATCCGGACCACACGGAACTGCGCCGGATGATTCGGGAAACGGGAGCGCTTGGGGCGCGCTTTCCATCCGCCAGTTGGAGCGGGCTGGAGAGCGGGCTGTACGTGCTGCGGCATGGGGAGTACGATATCGAGTCGCTACACGAAAACTACAGGGTGCGCGTGAGCCGCGGCCTGGAGAGCTTCTATGTGCGGCCCGCAACGAAATCGCAAGTGTTGACCCAGGGATGGGCGCTCAACCTCAACACCATGGCGCGGCAGGGCCGGTACGACGCGGAGTTCGGCGACCGCCGGCGATGGGAGACATTCGTGGAAGCGGCGTTTGCCTGCTCGGAGATTTCCTTTCCAGCGGTATTCCGCGGGTCGCGTATGGCGGCGTACATGGTGACGTGCCGCGAGCAACGCTGGCTTCACATCCTGCACCAAATGTGGCGTCACGAGGACCTGCATCATTCTCCCAACCACGTACTCACTTATGCGGTGACCCAACAGGCAGCGGCGGATCCGGAACTGGATGCTGTCTGTTACGGCTATGCACCGCTATGCGGCGGCGCGCGGCTTCATGAATACAAGCTGCGATTCGGATACGAGATGGTACCTCACCGGGCGGCGATACAGCTTCACCCGGCGCTCGGCATATTGAACTGCCGGTTGGGGCGCGCGGCAGTGCACGCGGTCCGCAGCATGAGTCAGGGAAACCAGCAGCTTCAGATGTTGGAAACCGTACTGGAGGGCGCGAGCGCATCGCGGCGAGGCCTGTCAATTTCCGTACCTTCGGAAACCCCAGGAAGATACACACCCTAAAAACAGTAGATCGACGGCGATATCACGATCATCCAGACCTAACGGCTGACGGTTTGCTCTACGTCAAGCCTGAAGGAGCATCCATGGCACAAAACAACCAGGAATTCGATCGACTGAAACAGAAGTATCAATCGGTAATCAACCTGATGCAACAGCTCCAGGTACGAGTGCAGAACATCAATATGGAAGGTCCGAAGTTATTGATCCGCGGCTCGGCGCCAAATGCAGCGGCGAAGAACAAGGTGTGGGATCAGATCAAACTGATCGACGCCGGTTATTCAGATCTGATTTGCGATCTCAGCGTTAGCGAATCGCAGCCGGCGCCGGCAACGATGTCGGCCGGTGCGGCGACGAGCGGTGGCCAAAGCCAGCGGCGCTACACGGTGCAGGCGGGAGACACACTTTCCAAGATCAGCCGCCAGTTTTATGGCGACGCGAACCAGTACACGAAGATTTTCAATGCCAACCGGAACATTCTGCGGGATCCGAACTCGATCAGTCCCGGCCAGGAATTGTTGATTCCTGAGTAGGACTGGGTAAAAAAGAAATCCGCTCCCGCACGGCCCCGGCTTGAAGAACTGCCGGGCCGGGACCGCGAGGGAGCGGACAGAATGATCAACGACTTCAGTTTCCCGAGGGGCGAGTGGTGGAGGGCGCCGATGCGGGAGGCGCGCTCATCAACTGATCGATGGCGTCGCCGAGTTTCAGGCGAGCGGCCTCGATGGCGTTTGAATCGCGGGTCCAGTTGGTCCAGTCGGGACCGACGGAGCGCGAGACCTGGAGGGCGAGGTCGGACTTGCCGAGATCCTTCAGGATCTGGACATAGTCAAAATCCTCGACACCGTCACGCAGCCACTTGAGCCGCATGGATGCGACTACACCTTTGACACCGACAGGTTGGCCCGGATAGACCAGCATGCCTTCGCCAGGGTAGTTCGCCGAGCTATAGGTGCCGGCGTTGTTGACGTTGTTCCAGGCATCAGACGGCCACTTGTCGACGCGCCAGTAGAGCATGCCAGTGAGGTTGAGGCTCTGGCTGATGAAGCCGGGCTGGATGCGGAAGTTGACCGGGTCGAAATCGATCAGCCACTTGGGTGAATAGGCGTCCTGCACCAGAGTGTTGTAAGACCAGACCGAGTCGCCCTTCTTCAGCACGTCGCCGACGTGCGACTTATTGTTGTTGTACATGAGGGGCAGGAGAACCCAGATGTCAACGGCGGAGCGGCCGCTGCCGGTGCCATCGTCGTAGAGCGCGGGAGTGGGCGACATCGAGATCAGGTTCTTGATGCCGGCCTGATGCATGTTTGCGGCCCACTGTTTGATGGTGGGATAGAGGTTGGTGCAATGTCCGATTTCGTCGGCGCTGTAATCGTAGAGCATGAGACCCTTCTGCTGCGAGGCGGCGAGGGCTTTAAACTGGCTGGCGGAAGGCGCGGGGGACATGTTGCAGCGGCCTACATCGGCGCCGCTGAAAGGTCCGGTCTGAGTGGCGCTCAGGCCATGCTCTTTCATCAGGGAAGCCTGGTCGGCCGGATTGGTGGCGAGCGGCGAAAGCTTGTTGCGGAGCAATTCGCGCTGCGCGGCCACTGTGCCTGCCTGGAAGAAGAGAAAGGTGGACTTGAGCGTGGGGGAGGCCGGCAGTGCAAAGTTCCAGACCTTCAGGGAGATGGTGCCGGTGAAGTTACCTTGACTGCTGGTCAGCGTGTAAGTGCCGGTGTATTTTCCCGGCTCGGCGGACCGGGGAACCAGAAGGTCCACCCAGACCGGCTGGTTATTGCCGGCCTTCACGTCGAAGGGAACGGCGGTCAGGCTGGCGCCTGACAACGGCTTGCCGGTGTCCGGGTCCGTGAAGGGGATGAGCGCGTCGGGATACCAGCCCGGGCCCATCGGTTGGTTCGTTCCCTTCCAGTTGGGGCTGGCCGAAGTAACGTGCATGTATTTTTCGCGGTAAAGGGTGAAATTGGTTTTGGGGATGACCTGGCCACCCGGTCCCCGCAGGTCGGAGACGGTCACATTTACATTACCCAGGCCCTTGCCTGCGCCGTTCGCAACGATCTGAAACGATTCGTATTCGCCGCGAGCCGCCGTAAGATTCACTTCGGAAGTGCTGCCAGCCGCATCGGACATGCCCACCCTGTGCATACTGGGGGCGGTCCACACTACCGGACTGTTCTCTGCCATTGCCAACGCGGAAAAAGCTGTAGAAAATACTAGAAATGCTGGGAATAAAGTCTTGCTGCTGAACGTCATGTCTGCCGTTACCTCATGAAAACATTTGTCTGGCACGACCGTTGGCCGAGCCAGGGCACACGTTTCCTGTGGTAGTTCCGCGGCGAAGATCGTGCGCCATTCAGGGCGCAGGAAAGGTCAGGAGAGGCAGCCGAGCGCCCTTACCGAATGAAGTTGGGGCAGCGTGGTGGAGAAAAGCGAGTAAGTGGAAGCGTAGGGCAAAGTACAAAAGGCTTGTGCGAAATGCTCGGTAACCGTGCGGAACATAACCAACGGATACTGTGTACTCTCGGAGTGTACCATGCTTCTCAGATGGACTCCCGAGATCATTTCGTACAAATGCGAACGGAGAGGTGAAACAAAATGAATCTGTAGGTTATTGTAACTAATCGTACACCGCGGAAGGAAGACAGACTTTGGCGAGAGGGGTTACTTCATCAATCTATCGGAGTATGTGAGCTGGCCTAGGCGCGCGCGGGTTATAGTTTCTGCAATTCAGCAATGCGCTGTTCGATCGTCTGGCTGAGTCTTTCGACTTCGTCGGGGGAGTAGCCTGAGGCGCGAAACGCGTCGCGAATCTGACTGGGGGACAGCCGTGCCAATTGCGTGCCCATCCACCGGGCATTGGTGCGGGGGATGTGTTTCCCCAACCAGAGGAGACTGAGCCGTTTCGCCATTTCCGGAAAATTCAGGTAGAAGTTGACCGCGGGTGCGGAAGGGGTGTTGAAATCGACGGAGTCTTCGGAGACTGACTTGATTAACTTCGAATCGCAGTATGCGGATGGTTTCCCTTTTAGCGCCCAGTTCAAGCCGGTTGAACCGAAGCTGGCACCGAGATCACTGACCAGATAGCGCTCTTCGGCAGGCTCACCGCCGGTCAGGTAGATGGCGTTGTTGATGTCCTTAAGGTCCCAGTTGTTCATAACGGCCATCAACACTCTCAGTCCGTACCACTCCGGTGTGCCGTTGAAGGGGCCTTTCGACCAGGACCAGATACCGATCTTCTTTTCGTCCGGCGAATGCCGCTTCATGCGGACGTCGCGAACGGTGCCGTCCTTCGAGACGAGATTGTTTCCGCGGCGCAGGTGCTTCATCTTCTGGACATGGAGGACCGGCACGAAGTAGTCCTCATTGGCGAAGTAACCGGCACCCCATACCAGGCGGGAGGCGACGGTTTCCGGCCGCGCTTCCGGCCCGATCTTGACTCTCCAATGCACGCCGCCCGGATCGATCACATCGAATTTGGGGTTGCTGCCGTCGGAGTCTTCCTTGTCGAAGGTGAACGGGCCTTTGGGTTCGTGGGCCTTGCCTCCGGGGCCATAGAAGAGATCACGGGAAGCGATATCCGAGGGGTCTCGCCACAACACGGGTACACCCTTTCCCGGAACGGTCTTCACTCCGCCTTTGTTGTTCTTTGCAGGCGTTACGGCGACAAGCAGACTCAGAGCGAGAAGTGTTGAAGCGATGCATGCGTTGGAAATCCGATACATCTTGAACCCCTTGGCGGCACGGGACTTTGGTTAGTTCGCGACGCCTATTGGGGTAGACTTGCGGTGGTGGGCGGTTGATCTATTGGTTGGGGTTGCGCTGCGCGCGCGCGGCCCGGTGATCGTTGGGATAAACGGGGCAAACGAAGTAACGCGTGTTGAATTTGAGCCGTCTTAACCATTTGTAGCCTACAATGCCAATCGAACGTGATAGTTTTCACATTTCGTTCGGGAACCCCAGGAAACCAGCTTCAACATGAATCTCTTAAAAAATCGCAAAACTCTTGCGGCCCTCGTCCTGTCCTGCTCGCTTCCGGTCTGGCCGGCACTGGCCGAAACACCCGCCATACCGATCCCTAACTTCCACCAGGTGAAT
Organism: uncultured Solibacteraceae bacterium; assembly: GCA_963792055.1. Lineage (GTDB taxonomy): Bacteria > Acidobacteriota > Terriglobia > Bryobacterales > Bryobacteraceae > Solibacter. The sequence goes on from CAWBUV010000008.1 coordinate 346,516, forward strand.
GAGTACGTCTACCGTGGAGGCCAACCCCCCGCAGAAAGCTGGCAGAGTCTCGCCAAAATGGGCGTGAAGACCGTAATCGATCTTCGGCGCGAAGACGAGCACTCCACCACGGAGGAGGCAAAGGCCGTGGAGGCCGCCGGCATGAAGTATGTGAATGTGCCGATGAAGGGCGTGGTAGCGCCGACCAACGCGCAGATCGCGAAAGTCCTCGCAGTCCTGAACTCGCAGGAACCGGTATTCGTGCATTGCAAGAAAGGCGCAGATCGCACGGGCACGGTAATCGCTTGCTACCGGATCTCTCATGACCGCTGGCAGCGCGAGCAGGCGCTGAAAGAGGCGAAATCCCATGGTATGGGTTTGGTGCAGGTGGGCTTGAAGCGCTACATCCTGGCGTTCGAACCTTTTGTACAACCGTAAAAAAATGGCAGCCGCGCGTCGACGGGCACGGGTGGTCCCTGGCTTCAGGACACGGCGACTCCGCCGCGCCCCGTCGGGGTCGCACAGTTTCCACGGAGCCGACGACACGGCCAGCCGCCATCTTTTAACGAACCGGGCTGACCCTGCGCCTCTTTAGACTGCGAAAGGCACCGGCAGCGAATCTACCCTTCCTCCGAGACAAACGCGGGGGCCTCGGCTAAGCGCATGAGAGTGTGAACGATGTGAGTGCTTAGCCCCCTGCTACAACGAACGCTCCCCTAGGAGCAATCCTCATGCCATGGGCAAAAAGCAACTCTTTCACCGCTCCGGATGCACTAAATGATCCGTTTGGGAGACAGCGGCGCGCAGAAGTTGCGCACGATGCAGATTATTGCTTCGCGGGACCTCAGCCACGGGAACGCCGCTCACGAGCGATGGTGATCTGCTCGAGGTTCTTCATGGCACCGTCGCGATGCTTTTGAAACTCGCGTTGTAGCCCTTCGAGTTCCTCGTCAGTCAGCGCTTCCATTTGTACCAGTTCGGTGCGAGCCAGTTGAACCGCGCGAATCAACTCATCCAGCTTGAGCTGCATGACCCTGGCGTCACGATTCTGCGTGTTCTGAATCAGGAACACGATGAGAAAGGTGCCGATCGAGGTGCCGGTATTGATGATCAATTGCCAGGTATCCGAATAGTGGAAGTACGAGCCAGAGGCGGCCCACACAAGCGTCATCAAGACACCCAAAAGGAAGGCGGCCGGCGAACCGACCCCCTCGGCAGCCAGGCGCGCGAATCTGCGGAAGGCCTCTCTCATAGAAGAGCCTCGGGGCACCCGGTTTGCCAGGTCAGGTGAAAGCGAGACATTACTCGGCCCTATCGGTCCGCGGGCATTCGAGCAGTGCTCGAACCCTTGAGCCAAGCTTCATAAACTCATCCAGGTTCGAAGGCTTGTGGAAGTAGCCATTGGCCCCCAGCCTCATGGAACGCTCCCGGTCCACCGCAGTATCCGAAGAGCTGATGACGAGCACTTTGGCTGTCCGGCACTTGACGCTCAAGCGTACGCGGCTAAGAACTTCTTCGCCGCTGACCTTGGGCAGATTCAAGTCGAGCAACAGCAGGTCCGGGCAAAGGCTTGCCGGATCGGCATCAATCAGCGCGATTAATTCAATCGCTTTCAGCCCGTCACGCACCACCGAGAGGCCGCAATCAACTGACGCCTCGTTAAGAGCCTCCTCCACGAGGTCTGCATCGGCTGGATTATCCTCTACTAAGATTACTTGTGGTCTTTTATTATTCATTACTGCACCGGCAGGGTAAAGAAAAATGTTGAACCGCGGCCCGGAACGGACTCCACCCAAATTCGTCCGCCGTGCCGCTCCACGATCTTTTGACATATCGCGAGTCCAATCCCCGTACCGGGATATGCCGACCGGTCGTGGAGACGTTTAAATATTCCAAAAATCTGCGTTTGAAATTCCTTGGCTATTCCGATCCCGTTATCCTCCACAGAAAACAACCACTGTCCCGCATTTTGAGTAGCTGCGATCGTGACCAGGGGCGGGCGCTCACTCCTGTACTTCAACGCGTTCGAGACGAGATTTTGAAACAAGTGCACGAGCGGAACCGCGTCGGCGAACACCACCGGCAGGTTCGATGCCCGAATTTCCGCCGCGGTTTCTTGTATTGTCGCGGAGAGGTTTTTCCTGACGGTGTCAATCACTTCTCCGACGCTGACCGGTTCCTCGGGCGAATCCGCAGTTCTTGCGGTATGACAATAGGCCAGCAGATCGGTGATGAGCATTTCCGTTCTCTGGGCTCCTTCGACACAGTAGGCAAGATAGCCAGCGGCTTTGCCATCCAGTTTGCTCCCATACTTTTTGGCCAATAACTGGCTGTATATGGCGACCTGTCTGAGCGGTTCCTGCAGGTCGTGAGTCGCGGAGTAGGCAAACTGTTCCAAATCGGCATTGGCGCGGCGAAGCTCTTCGTTGGAGTGCCGGAGCAGATCGTTATTGCGCTTGACTTCCGTAATGTCCTGCGCAATGAAGCTGAAACGGGGCCGCCCGTTTGAACCGTCTCCGAGGAACCTGACGGAGGCGCTCAACCAGCATGCGGCCTTATCCAGCGGGTGTTCATATTCGAAGCGAACCGAACGGTTCTCCGCTTTGCTCTGACGGTAGTGGCTGACCCAATGGGCTTCAATCGCCGGCGGAATTCCGAGTTCCTGCCGGACGCCGCCAGAGGCGCCCGCCTTGCCGAAGAAGTTCGACGCCGCGGCATTCCAGTAAAGCGGAACTACAGCATCTTCGTGTAATTCGATCAGCCCCATGTAAAAGGGGGAACTGTCATAAAAACTCTGCAGCGCGGCCTGGCTTTCCTTCAGCGCCCCTTCCGCATCCATCCTGCGCCTGCGCATGGCCAGATGGGCTGAAACTCGCGCCGAGCAGTTCGCGCGCCGTGAACGGCTTGGTCAAGTAGTCATCCGCACCGGCGTCGAGACCATCGACGCGGCTTTCCTCACCGGCACGGGCGGAAAGAAGGATCACGGGGATGGTGCTGGTTTCGGCTCTCGCCCGCAGTTCCTTCAGAAGACCGAAGCCATCCAGGTCCCGGCATCATGACATCACTTAAGATGAGATCGGGCGGGTCGGCGACAGCGGACCGGAGCGCCTCCAGGCCATCCGGCGCCGTGACCACATGATAGCGGCCGCCGAGCAGGCGCTTCACATACTCTCTCATGTCGGCGTTGTCGTCGGCCAAAAGGACTCGTTCCATACGCGAGCCTGCGGGGAGGGCGGCAGCTTCGAGCGCAGCCACGTGGGCGCTTCCGGAACCGGCGGAGGGCCAGCGCAGCGCTTCGGCTACGAACGCGTCGGCTCCGGAATGGTGGAGCGGTGCCCTGCCGTTTCCCTCACCTTGTCCTGAGGCAAGTGTTCTGTGCCGAACGGAACTGTGACCGTAAAGCTGGTTCCCTTCGAAACTTCGCTTTCGACGGAGATCGAATCCGCCGTGCAAGTTGACCAGCTCTTGTACCAACGCGAGGCCGATACCAGTACCTTCGATGCTGCGTCCCCGTGCTCCCGCACCCGGTGGAACCGCTCAAAAATGTGGGCCAACTCGGAGGCGGGAATGCCGGTGCCGGTATCTTGCACCTTCAACTGTGCAAACCTCGCCGTTCGACTCGCGCGAAACACTGATGCCTCCCTCGAAAGTGAACTTCAAGGCATTCGAGAGAAGATTCAGCACGATTTTCTCCCACATGTCACGGTCCACATAGACCGCCTGCGGAAGGGCTACGCAATCGATGGTGAGAATCAGGCCGGCCTTCTCCATGGCGGAGCGGAAGGTGGCGGTTAACTCCTCCGTGAAGCGGGCCAAGTCGGTGGGCTCATAATTGGCTTGAATCCGCCCGGCCTCGATTCGGGAGAATTCGAGAAGTGAGTTGACCAGCCTCTGCAGCCGCAGGCCGTTGCGATGTACCAAGTCCAGCAATTGCCGGTCGTCCGAATTGCCTGCGGCCGGTTCGGCGAACAGCAGTTCCTCCACCGGACTCAGCATGCAGGGTCAGCGGCGTTCGTAGCTCATGACTCACATTCGAAAAAAATGTCGTCTTCGCGCGATCGATCTCGGCAAGGGATTCCGCGCGCCGCCGTTCCGCTTCATAGGCCTGCGCATTGCCCACGCGGCGGAAATCTGGCCCGCAAGCAGATCCACAAATCCGCTGTAAGACGGACCGTAGCGCCGGTACGGATTGATGCCGATCACCAAAAATCCTGCAGGCTGCTCGGGGCCCTGCTGCCTGAGCGGTACGACGGCGGCCTGTTCCGCAGGCTTGTTCCAATCGCCGGACGGCAAAGGCGCGACCCGCCGCTGTTCGAACAAATCACGAATCGGCCATGTTCCGGATGCTTCGGAAGCTCATGAGCAGGCCAGGGGAAATTGGTTCCCGGTTGGATTCGCTCCGGCGCCAGAGGATGGGAGGCTGCAATACCGCTGCAAGCTGCGAGGCGCGCGCCACCATCGTCGTCGTAGACGTATGTGAGCGTGAATGGCAGGTCTTTCCTATTCGTTGAAGTTCTTCGTTGACGGCCTGCAAAATTTCATCCTCGGTATTGGTGGCGGCGAGTTTCGAGGCAACATCGCGCAGGGTCTTCAGGCGCCGTTCTCCGATGACGCGCTCGGTTTCTTCGGTGACGACGCAGAGCATGCCGCAGATCCGGGCCTCATCGTCCGCCAGCGGGCTGTAAGAGAACGTGTGATACGTTTCTTCGGGAAAGCCGCTGCGCTCCAGGAACAGGAGTAGGCCTCGTCATAAGTGGATTCGCCGGTTTTGAGCACGGTTTCGAATTCGCGGGCCGATATCGGGCCAGATTTCGTGCCACACCTGACGGCGCCGACTCCCAGCGCCCAGGGATCCTTAATTCCGAGCGTGGGCCGGTACGCATCGTTGTAGAGCATAGTAAGGTCCGGACCCCACGCCATCCACATGGCATAGCGTGACGAGAGGAGGATATTGACGACGGTTCGTAGACTCTGCGGCCATTGGGCGATGGGACCGAGCGGAGTTTGCGACCAATCGAACTCCCGAATACGCTCGCCCATGCCGCCACCGCCACCGAGGCCAAGAGTTGGGGCGGCAGAGTCCCTCCATGCGTTATCTCCCGAATTGAGCATAAAAATCAGGCTTCAACCTCGCGTGTAGAAAATACGACGATATGAGGATGCACAGCCGGACAGTGATGTGAGTGAGCGCATCTCCAATCGTGCAACGCACCTCTGAGTGCAAGCGCGGGGCCAGTGCCCCAGGAGCCGTTTACGCGTGCAATTGTTGCATCAATGTGCAGAAAATCTCATAGAAGAACGTACATTTGTACTGGTACGAAACCTAACTCCGGCGCTGGAGGAACGGCGGCAATCTTGCTAGTGGCAATCTTGTAGTAGGGACCGGGCCCCAGGATGTTTCGAATCGCGATTATCGAGGACGACAGGCTAGACCGTGAGATTTACAAGCGGTGCCTGGAACATGCAGCGGCGTTTCAATTCACGATTGCGGAGGCGGGTTCAGCGGCCGAGGGGATTGAACTGGCGCGGAACTGGAAGCCGGACTGTGTCCTTCTAGACTTCAACCTGCCGGATATGGATGGTTTGGAGGTGATGCTCCAGCTACGCAGCCTGGATGAGCGGCTCCCCTGCGCCATCGTGATGCTTACGGCATGTGGTGGCACTGAACTGGCGGTCAACGCCATGAAGCGCGGCGCGATGGATTATCTGCCGAAAGGGCAGGTGTCGGCTGAGGTTCTGGCGCAGACTGTCTTAAACGCCATCGAGCGATTTCATATCTCGCGTCACGTGGAGGAGCAGAAGGCGTCGCTGGAAAGCACTGTGCAGCAGTGCCAGAGCCTGTTGGGCGCGATCCCGCAGATGGTCTGGATGGCAAACGCGGAAGGACGCGTGGAGTACGCGAACGGTCGCTGGTTCGAGTACACGGGCCGCGGGATGGAGGAAGGCGGAATGGTGGGGAGCGATCTTCTCCATCCCGAAGACCGGGAGCGGACCCTCAGCGCCTGGGCACAGGCGGCGGAAACGGGTTCGGTATTTGAGATCGAACACCGGCTGAAGCGGGCGTCAGACGGGGCATTCCGATGGCACCTGGTGCGGGCGATACCATTCCGCGACAGCAGCGGGCGGATCACGCGCTGGCTGGGTACCTGTACGGAAATCGAAAGCCACAAAAAGGCTGAGGCCGTGAAGCTGCAGAAGGAGAAACTCCAGAGCATCGGGCGGCTAGCGGCAGGAATTGCGCACGAATTCAACAACCTGCTGGTCGTCGTATTGGGGGGTGCCAGCCATGCGATGGAGAGTCTACCGCCATCGCACGAGACACGGGAGCTGTTGCAGGACGTGGTGCAGGCCGGCGAGCGGGCCGCCGAACTGACGCGGAAGTTGTTGGCGTACGCCGGCAAGGGCAACATGTACATGGAGCCGACGGACCTCAACGAGGTGGTTCGAGACGCCTGCAATTCGTTGCGAAATTCATTTCCCACCAGCATTCAGCTCAAGATAGTGGCCGAGCGCGATCTGCCTCCGGTGGCGACCGATTACGGGCAGATGCGCCAGGCTGTGGTGGATTTGGTGACGAATGCCCTGGAGGCAATTCGCGAAGGTACAGGCGGTACGATTTTGGTCCGCACGACGAGAACGGAGCTGAAAGAAGGCGCTCTGCCGTCGGTGAGACCAGGGAGCTACGTGGTACTAGAGGTGCTAGACACGGGATGCGGAATGAACGAAGAAACACAGAAGAAGATCTTCGATCCGTTTTTCTCCACGAAATTCACGGGCCGTGGACTTGGTCTGGCCGCAGTGGACGGATATGTGCGGAGCAGCGGCGGCGGCGTACAGGTGGAAAGCGAACCCGGCAGGGGCACTCGCTTCCGGATCCTTCTCCCGGCCATGCAGTATGTCGATCCGCCCGGAGTGTTCACCATGGCAAATGGGAGGACTCGTGAAGAGGAAGGCTGACGGATGCATCTCCCTGTCGCGGCCGGCTCGGGATATGGTTGGCTACGACGAGGGCCTCGTGCAGTTGAATGCCGACGCCTTACACGATCTGCTCGGGCCGGTAAACCAACTACGCACGATGACGGAATTGCTTCTCGAGCGCCATCAAGCCGAGCTCGGCGAAGACGGCGAAACCCTGTGTGGCTTCATTCAAGCCGCTGCGGACCGGCTACAGAATCTGATGTCGGGAATCAGCACCCACATGCGAGTTGTAGGCCGATGCGGGCCCGCCTGTGATTACAGCGCCAATGCCATCCTGGAGGCGGCGATTGCAGCGATCTGGCAGGCGATCGAACGAAGCGATGCCGTGATCACGCACGATGATCTGCCCGACGTGTACTGTGACCCGACCCAGACTTCCTATGTCTTCGCTAGCTTAATCGAGAATTCGATTAAGTTTCGCAGCGAGCGCCGGCCGGAGATCCACATTTCAGGGAGGGAGGAGGAGGACTTCGTGTTGTTCTCGGTTCGCGATAATGGTATGGGTATGGATCCGAAGCACACGGATCGGATTTTTGGGCCCTTCCGGCGAATCCATAACGAGGCGTATCCGGGAGCAGGTATGGGGTTGCCGATTGCGAAACGCATCATCGAGCGGCATGGCGGAAGAATTTCCGTGGAATCGCACCTCGGACAGGGTGCCACGTTTTCGTTTACTCTACCCAAAGCTTCAAAGGAAGCTGCGCAGGAGGCGAGCAATTCGGAAGTCGCCAAGTGAGGATACCTATCCGCAGAGATTGCGGGCAAATTTTGCATTCGTGCATATTTTTCATCTTCCCTCTATCGCTGAACATTCGTGGAAGGGATTGCAGTCAAGCCGGTTTCAGGTTGCACGGCGCCTTAAGCGGCATGAAGCGGGATTTGGAGGGCGAGGTGCAGTTAATCATGCGTGCCCTCCGATACGGGTGCGCACAGCCTTCGCAAGGGCTGGCTGGATAATGGTACTTCCCACATAGTACCCAGAGGAGAAATATGGCCGCGCACATTTTAGTGGTGGACGACGACGCACAGCAGAGAGCGGACTTGGCGGAGATCGTTAGGTCTATTGGCTATGAGGTGACAACTGCCGCCGACGGCAACGAAGCATTGAACAAACTGGCAAACGCGCCGGTGAACGCGATCCTGACCGATCTGGTGATGCCGGGTATGGACGGCGTGGCGCTTCTGAAGGAATTGGATGCGCGGGGGGATCGAACGCCTGCCGTGGTGCTGACGGGTTTCGGGAGCATCGACCAGGCGATTTCGTTTGTCCATGACTTGAAGGCGTTCTGGTTCCTCGAAAAGCCGGTGCAGCCGGGGGTCGTGCGCACTTTGTTGGAGCGTGCGATTCAGCAGAACCAACTGGTGAAGGAGGCCGAGCGGCTACAGTCCCAGTTGAGTTATCAAGGGATACTGGGGGATCTAATTGGCGATTCTCCAAGCATGAAGGAAGTGTTCTCGCTGATCCGGCAGGTGGCGCCGACAACGGCTTCCGTACTGATCAGCGGGGAGAGCGGCACCGGCAAGGAATTGGTGGCACGCGCGATCCATAGTTTGAGCGCGCGGAGCGGCGGGCCATTCGTGGCGGTAAATTGCGCCGCCCTTCCCGAAAGCCTGATGGAGAGCGAACTTTTCGGGCACGAAAAAGGGGCATTCACGGGAGCTGTGGAGCGCCGGGCCGGGTGTTTCGAACAGGCCCAGAACGGGACCCTGCTGCTGGATGAAATCGGCGAAATGCCAATTGGCACGCAGGCCAAATTGCTGCGCGTGATCGAAGAATCTAAGGTCCGGCGGCTGGGCGGGACGAAAGACATCCCGATTGCGGTACGGGTTTTGGCAGCTACGAACCGGTCACCCGAAGAGGCCGTACAGAACAAGCTGCTTCGAGAAGATCTCTATTACCGGCTTAACGTATTCCACCTTTCGCTGCCGCCGCTGAGGGACCGTAAAGGGGATATTCCCTCGATCGCCACAGGCATGATTCGCGATCTGAACCGTAAGCATGGCTGCAGGGTGACGCATCTGAGCCAGGAGGTGTTGGACTGGTTTGCCGGGGAGTCGTGGCCGGGCAACGTCCGGGAACTTCGCAATCAAGTTGAGCGCGCGGTGATCATGGCGAGCGAGGGCGAGATCCAACTGCGGCATCTTCCCGGAGTCGCGGGTGCGCAAAAGGCGGCGGCGCCGCAGGCAACGCCTCCACAGGAAGTCCCGGCGGCACCAATCCTGCCGGACAACGCCCTGCAAATTAAGGTTGGCGTCCCGATGAGCGAAGTCGAAGAGAAATACATCCGACTGACGCTTAAGCACACGAAAAATAATAAGAAACGCGCCGCGGAGTTGCTGGGCCTATGCCTGCGCACCCTGCACAACAAGCTGCGGACTTACGAAGATTCCAACAAGGTGCGCTCGGCTGCGGCCGGCGAAACTGGCTTCGAACGGGAACTACTCCCAAGGTAGCGTGAAGCGCAAGGTGGCACCGGATCCGGCGTCCGATTGCGCCCAGATGCGGCCGCCGTGCCGCTCCACGATCACACGGCAAATCGTCAACCCAAGGCCCGCCCCCTTGTGCTCACCGCCAGGCAGGCGTTCAAACGGCAGGAAGACTTTCTCAAGATAAGCTGCCTCCATGCCCCGGCCGTTATCACGAACGGTAAACAGCCAGAATTTCCCTTCCCTGACCGCCGTTATGTCGATATGTGGTTCGACCGGGCCGCGGTGTTGGAGAGCATTACGTAGGAGATTTTCCAGAAGCTGCATGATCCGGTCGGGATTGCCGTGCACTACCGGAAGGTCGCCGTACGACACCTCGGTGCCGGATTGACGCAGGTCCTGATTCAATTTCATGAGAACGGAGCGCAGCATGACGCCCATCGATACGGACCTAAAGGAAGCCGGGTTCGTCTGGAGCGCCAGAGAAAAGGCCGAGAGGCCGTCCACCAGCGAGTCAACCTGCCGGGCGCCTTCGACAATCAACTTCAGGTGCTCGTTCAAGGAAGAGTCTGAGGTGGTTTCGCGGCGCCGCTGGATGAGTTCGGATTGAGTGCGGACGGCGCGCGTGGCGGCTCGCAAGTCGTGGGAGGCGCGGAGCATGAACTCGGCAGCGTCAAATTCTGACTTGGGTCTCTCGGTTTGGGATGTGGTTGAATCACTCGCGCGAACGGGCACGGGCATCACACTTTGAGGGTAATCGATTTATTTCGAAAGTTCCACCGCTATGGCAATGCGCGTGCAAAGTTTCACGTATTGTCTTTTTCCGATTTGTAACAAATCACACGCGTGCGTTTGACTCTCCTCGGCGCACACGCAACAAGAGAGGTGGAATTCTTTGCGCGACGGTTGGAGTCACGACATCGTGCGTAGTAGTGAACGTTTTCTGCTCCGTATGCTCGTGCTGTATTTTGCCTTCGTGCAATTCACAGCCGCCGCGCCGCCACAGCAGGACTCCGAACATCCTCCGATCGCCCCGAAGGAGCTCAAGAGCCTGAGCCTCGAAGAACTGTCGCAAATCGAAGTCACGACACCCTCGAAACAGCCTGTGAAGGCATTCCAAACCGCGGCCGCGATCTATGTGATCACAGGGGAGGATATCCAGCGATCGGGCGCTACCAGCATACCGGAGGCTCTACGGATGGCGCCGGGGGTAGAGGTGGCGCGAATCGACGCGAACAAATGGTCGATTGGGATTCGCGGGTTCGGAAGCCGGCTGACGCGCTCAGTTCTGGTATTGATCGATGGGCGTACGGTGTTCACTCCGCTGTTCGCCGGCACGTATTGGGAAGTTCAGGATACGTTGATGGACGACATCGACCGCATCGAAGTCATACGCGGACCGGGCGGGACCATATGGGGGCCGAACGCGGTAAACGGTGTGATCAACGTCATCACCAAGGACTCGCGATTGACCCAGGGGATGCTGGTATCGGCCGGGGGCGGAAACGAGGAGCAGGGATTCCTGGGTTTCCGTTATGGGGGCGGCAATGGCAAAGACTTTACCTACCGAATCTATGGCAAGAGTTTCACCCGCGGTCCCGCCGTTCATGCCGATTCCGCGAATTTCGACGACTGGCGGGCCGCGCAGAGCGGCTTCCGGATGGACTGGAACAAGAGCGCTCGCGACACGTTCACACTGCAAGGCGACCTCTACCAGGAGGATGCCGGCGAAAGGGTGGAAGGCACCAGCTATACCCCGCCTTTTTCACGAATTGTCGATTCCAACGCGGAGCTTTCAGGCGGGAACATCATGGGCCGCTGGCGAAGAACCCAGGACAACGGAAACGATATTCAGGTGCAGGCGTACTTCGACCGGACGCATCGACTGGAATCGAACTTTGGCGAGATTCGAAACACGTTCGATGTCGATTTCCTGCAGCGCCGCCGCCTGCCGGAGGGACACCAGCTCTCCTGGGGCCTGGGCGCACGGATCGATCCAGTCAACAACACCGAGGTTGTCTCGGGCCTGACCTTCGTGCCGAACCGGCGGACGGACTATCTGTTCACTGCTTTCATACAGGACGACATCGGGTTGGTAGACCGGCGGCTCACACTCACCGTGGGAACAAAACTGCTGCGCACGAATTTCACGGGGAGAGGTGTGGAGTTTGAGCCGAGCGCCCGCCTTCTCTGGACACCGTCCGAAGCGCAATCCGTGTGGGCGGCATTTACGCATGCATTACGCACGCCGTCGGATGCGGAAGCAAACTTCAATCTCTCCGGCTACATCGGCACGGCGCCCGGGGGTGTTCCGTTTTTCGCACGATTTAACGCCAATCCAGACTTCGCATCGGAACAACTGAACGGCTACGAACTCGGGTACCGCCGGCTTCTGGCGCGCCACCTATTTGTCGATGCCTCCAGTTTCTATAACCACTATCACGACCTGTTCAGCGAGGACGTGATCGGACAGCCTTTTGTGGAAACCAGCGCGGGATCCACACACCTTTTGCTGCCGGCGCAGTTCCGCAATGGACTTCTGGGAACGACGAAAGGCGTGGAAATCGCACCAGAGTGGCGACCTTCCGAAGCTTGGCGACTGCGCGGTTCGTACTCGTATTTGCACATGAATGTGGACCCGTCCCCAGGATCCGGCGATGTAGGATCGGCGCCGGGCATTCGAACGTCCAGCCCACAGCACGAGGTGACGGTTCTATCTGCGTACAATCTCTCGAAGAAGGTTGAATTGGACCTCACTTACCGGTACGTGAGCGCGCTACCGGGTCAACTGGTACCGGCCTATTCCACGGGGGATGGGCGGATTGCCTGGCGTTTCAGCCGGCAATTTGAATTGTCGTTTGCCGGGCGGAATCTGTTGCAACCTTCCCATGTGGAATATGGGTCGGACCCCGGACCGCTGGTGGGTATTAGAAGAAGCGTGTACGCAAGGATGACATGGATCAGGTGACCGGTCTCCAGCGTTGCGTACGCGGACGAACGTCAGCGTGTCCGAAATGGCTGGCGTTAGGTTTCGCAATGATCCTCCGGCTTTCCGCATTCGCGATGGCCGGCCCGCTGGAATACCAGGTGAAGGCCGCGTTCTTGCTGAACTTCACGAAGTTTGTGCAATGGCCTGCCACCGCATTCGCCGGGGCGGATTCGCCGATTGCGATCTGCGTATGGGGAAACGACCCGTTCGGAAAGGTACTGGACGAGATTGTGGCGGAAGAGGTTGTAGACGGACGAAGGGTAGTGGTGCGGAGAATCAAGGGGGCTCCGGCTCCGCACGCCTGTCAGGCGTTGTTTGTGAACGGGACAGAGAAGGAGGCGCTCGGGAGCCTGTCCGGGCTGGGGCCGGGAGTGTTGACGATTGGCGAAGGCGAGGGATTTGTCCGCCGCGGCGGGATGATCGCTTTCGTCGTAGAGAACCGTCACGTGCGGTTCGGAATCAACGAAAGTGCGGCGGAAGCTGCTGGACTGAAACTGAGTTCCAAGCTGTTAAATGTAGCGCGGTCGGTGGAAAAATAGACTTACCGTGTAATCGTGCATATGCGTGCTTTTCGTGACATACCGATTCGCCGGAAGCTGATGGTCATCACCGTGGCCACAACGGCGGCAGCCCTGCTGCTGGCAGCTATTGGGATCGTCACGTTCGACGCGGCGTTTTTCCGCCGGTCGCTGATTTTCGACCTGTCGGCGCTGGCGAGGATTATTGCCGATAACAGCACGGCTGCAATCGCGTTTGACGACCCGCGAGCAGCAAAGGAAACGCTTGGGGCGTTGCGGGCGCGGCCGCACCTGATGACGGCTTGTATCTATCGAGCGGACGGTTCGATACTCGCGGATTATGAGCGGCAAGCGGCAACCCCTGCCTGCCCGGCGCCGGGCGCACAGGACGGAGTTCAATTCAGTCCTGGAACCCTGAACCTCTCGCACGCAATTCTGCTCAGCGGACGCCGCGTCGGGACCCTGGTGATGCGGTACGAACTCGATGAAATCGCGGGGCGCGAGAAGATTTACGGCGGCACCGTACTGGGCGTGCTGGTGGTATCGAGTCTGATTGCATTCCTGCTCACTTCGAGGCTGCGCGCGGTGATCGAGACACCCATCGCCCACCTGGTTCGGGCGACCACGTCGGTATCGGAGACAAACGATTATCGCATTCGGGCGGAGAAACTCTCGGGTGACGAGCTGGGCGTGCTGGTGGATCGATTCAACGAAATGCTGGGTGGAATCCAATCGCGCGACAATGAATTAAGAAAGGCGCTCAGGGAACGGGAAGAGGCCCTGCGAGATGCAGAGAAGGCACGCGAACGCTTTCGCTTCATGGCCGAATCCATGCCGCAAAAAATCTTTACGGCCACGCCCGCCGGAGACGTGGACTACTACAACCGCCAATGGATGGAGTTTACCGGCCTGCCGTTTGAGCGGATCAAGGATTCGGGCTGGACGCAACTCATTCATCCGGACGACGTGGAAGAAAATGTGCGGACGTGGCGACATTCCATCGAGACGGGAGAGCCGTTCCATTTCCAGCACCGCGTGCGGCGCGCCGATGGCGCATACCGGTGGCATCTGAGCCGGGCACAGGCCATGCGGGATGCCGCGGGAAACATTTCGATGTGGATCGCATCGAACACGGATATACACGAGCAAAAGGAGACAGAGGACGAACTGCGCCGAGCCAACGAAGACCTACAGCAGTTCGCTTATTCCGCCAGTCACGATCTACAGGAGCCGATCCGGAACGTGGCGGTATACAGCGAGATTGTGGCAAAGCGATATGACCGGGTCCTGGACCCGGAAGGAAAGCAGTTTCTTGGTTTCCTGACGGAAGGAGGGCGGCGACTGGCCACCCTGATCGACGATTTGCTAGCGTACACGAAAGCGGGGCTGATTGAGAGCGACTCCACGAGGGTGGATGCCTCAGAGGCTTTGAAAGAGGTACTTTCCAGTCTCGCGGAGACCATCCGGCAGTGTAACGGAAGCGTGACCTATGATGCGCTGCCGGAGATAGCCATGAGTCAGACGCACCTGCAGCAGGTGTTTCAGAATTTGATAACTAATGCACTCAAATATCGAACAGAAAAGCCCCCCGAGATCCAGATTTCGGCGGTCCGCCAGGGCACGACCTGGCGATTTGCAGTGCGAGACAACGGAATCGGCATCGATCCCGAGTATAAGGAGAAAATCTTTGGTGTTTTCAAAAGACTCCACCGAAATTACAGCGGTACGGGTATCGGACTGGCAATCTGCCAGCGGGTGGTTGAACGTTATGGCGGAAGAATCTGGGTCGAATCCTCCAGCGGAAGGGGGGCAACATTCTTCTTCACCGTCCCCGAAGCCTCTGCGCGAGCCCGTTCGGCAGCCGCTGAATCTGCTGCTGGCTGAAGACAACCTGCCGGACGCATTGCTTGTACGAGAAGCCATCCGAATGGAGAATCTGCCCCTGGAAGTTTATATCGCCTCGGATGGGGAGCGCGCAATCGAGTTTATTGCGGCGGCGGAAAGGGATCCTAACGCGCCGTGTCCGGACGTTCTACTGCTGGACCTGAACCTTCCCAAGATTGAGGGAATGGAGGTGCTGCGCAGAATTCGGGCCAGCGGAAAGTGCAGGGATCTTCCGGTTCTGATTGTCACTTCGTCGGATTCCCCGGCGGATCGGAAGCTGGCGAATCAAATGGGCGCGGGCTATTTCCGGAAGCCGGTTACGTATGATGAATTTGTGAAGATCGGCAGCGTTCTGAAGGAATTTCTACACGCCTCGGGACTTCTATGAGGAGCAAGATGAGTACAACGTGTTCACCGTGTCAAATCATACTGGCCGAGGACAATCCCGCCGACGTGGGGCTGGTGCGGGAGGCGCTCCGCGAACACAACGTTCACTGCGACCTTTACGTAATTGGCGACGGCGAGCAGGTGCTGTCGTTCATCGACCGCCTGGATTTCGACGTGAAACTTCCCTGCCCCGACCTTCTCCTGCTGGATCTGTATCTGCCCCGGCGAGACGGCAATGAGATTCTCAAACATCTTCGGGCAAGCGAGCGATGCGCCCATACTCCGGTAGTGGTGCTCACGTCTTCCGACTCCCCGCGAGATTATGAAACTGCCGAGAAGAATGCCGCAATTCACTATTTTCGCAAGCCGTCCTCGCTCGCTCAATTTCTGGAGCTGGGGACGATTGTGAAAGAGGTTATCAGCCGTGCAAAGACCGCTTAGCAGTCCGCTTGAACCGGCTCTACGGCAATCGAGATCCACCGCCTCGGCGCCCGCCGGCCGGCCAAGTTCCCCGGGTAATCCGCAGCAGGCCGGACGGGACCTTAGTAGTTTCGCCGAGAATGTAGGCGTCGCTTTGAGTTGGCTGGCGGAGGAAGGGACGATCCTGTGGGCGAACAGGGCTGAGTTGGAGCTGCTCGGATATTCGGCCGAGGAATATATCGGCCACCACGTGACCGAGTTTCACTTGGACGGAATCGCTATTCGCGACCTGCTTTGCAGCTTGCGAAAGAATGAAAAGGTACACGGGTGGACTGCGCAGCTCCGATGCAAGGATGGCTCCATTCGCGCCGTGATGATCAGCGCCAATGCCTTCCAGGATAGCGGGCAACTGGTTCTGGCGTGCGTGACGCTTGATCTCGCCGAGCAGGGGGCGCCGTCCGAAGTGCATCAGCGCCTGGCTGCCATTGTCGAGTCTTCGGACGACGCAATCATCAGCAAAGACCTGAACGGAATCGTCCGGAGTTGGAACCGGGGAGCAGAGCGCATCTTCGGCTACACGGAGGAGGAGATGGTGGGCAGGCACATCTCCACACTGGCAGCGCCTGATCACGCGGATGAGTTTCCGGACATTTTAGAGCGGATCCGGCGTGGGGAACGCGTGGATCACTACGAGACCAGAAGAAGGGCGAAGGACGGAACGATCGTGCGGGTGTCGCTGACGGTTTCCCCGGTGCGTGATGCCACGGGTAGAATCGTCGGCGCCTCAAAAGTGGCCCGCGATATTACCGAACGCGAACGGCAGGAGCAGGCTGTGCGCGAGGCGAATGCGGCCCTTATCCAGTCCAATGCGGATCTGCAGCAGTTTGCATATTCCGCTTCACACGATCTTCAGGAACCGCTGCGAATGGTGGCGACGTACAGCGAGATGTTGCGGCGGCGATTCGACGAGAAGCTCGGACAGAGTGGAGATGAGTATATCGGCTACATCATCCAGGGCGCTTTGCGCATGGAACAGCTGCTGAAAGATCTCCGCGCGTATGCTCAAGCTTCCATCGGGGCTCAGGAACCGGCGGAAGACGCCGATGCGGCCGAGATTCTCGATAAGACTCTGGCGAGCCTGGATGCGGCCATCGAAGAGTGCGGCGCGGTGATTACTCACGGCGAGCTTCCGCGCGTCCGGATACACGATTTCCAGTTGGAACAGGTCTTTCAGAACCTGGTGGCAAACTCGATTCGATACCGTAGGAGCGACCCGCCGCGAATTCATATTGCCGCGACACGGCAGGGTCAGGTGTGGCAGTTCTCCGTCCAGGACAATGGCATCGGCATCGCTCCCCAATATAAGGAGCAGATTTTTGGAATTTTTAAGCGCCTGCACAGTTCCGCGGAATATCCCGGCACCGGTATGGGCCTGGCGATTTGCCAGAGAATTGTCGAACGCCGCGGCGGGCGCATCTGGGTGGAATCCGAGCCCGGTCGCGGTTCGACGTTTTTCTTTACGATTCCGATGTAGAGAGCGTTAGCGTGCGGCGGGCAAACGTCAATAGGTGCCCGATGGTCGTGAAATTGCGAGATAACCTGGTGGAGGAGTGACTTGCCTTTCCATGGGTATGAATCGCCCGGCGGCCAGGTCTTGCTTCTGTTTTTGCTGGCAATCCCTGTCGCGTGCGCGTCGTGGACCGTTACACACGAGGAGATATCGAGGGAGGTTCGCGAATATTGCGTGAACCGCAGTCAAAATTGTAAGCAGATCTACCAGCGCAAATTCTTTTATGTGCTGACCTGCGAATATTGCCTGAGTCACTATGCGACCGCGGTGCTGCTGATCATTACGCGTTACCGGCTGGTGTACGATTCCTGGCGAGGCTATCTGATGGCCGGCCTATCCATCGTCTGGATTGCCAATTTTTATATGGCGATCTTCGGACGTCTGCGGCTCGAACTCAAAAGCCAGAAGCTGGAGATTGCACAGGGGGAGCGGCGCGCGGAAGCCGAGAGCGAGAATTCCCCTTTCTCTGAATCAGTATCACTGGGCACAGTTCGAGAAAGACGGTAGACTATCTCCGTGGACCGTTCGATTCCTCCCAAGGCTGAACTGCTGTCCCTCTTCCTGGCGCTATCCCTGGTTCTTGGGATCACGATCACGTCGTACCGCACCTGGACCGCGTACAAGCGCGAGAACGAGCAACAGGCACTCACGCAGAGCATCATGGCGGACGCCAATGCGCTGCTCTCGTCCTTGAAGGACGCCGAGACAGGGCAGCGCGGATTCGTCCTGACCGGCGAGGAACGCTACCTGGCTCCGTATCGCCAGGCTCTCGTTGACCTGCCCGTCATCCTGGGCAGCCTTAGCCGCGCCACGTCAACGCGTCCGGACCAGTCGGAGCGGGTCGAAAGGCTTAAGCCCCTGGTCACAGAAAAACTCGACGAGTTGAAACAGACCATCGGCCTTCGCCAGAGCGAAGGACTGGAGACGGCTGTGGCGATGGTGCGGAATGACCGCGGGAAAGCGGCGATGGACGGCCTGCGACAATCCTGCCTGGACATCCAAACGACAGCTCGCGGGCGCCTTGCGATGTACGCCGAGCAATCCAAGACGGCGGCGGACCAACTCGGCCTGATCAGCACTTTGGGCAGTATCGTTCTGTTCGTGCTCCTGGCCTTTTCCACGATGACGATCCGTAAAGGAACCCGGCACCGGTATCAGCTCTTTCTGGAGTTGCAGAGGAGTGAGGCCCAAACCACCGAAGCCCGCGATTGGCTGCAAGTCACGCTCGGCAGCATTGGCGACGCAGTCATCGCGACGGATTCCAGCGGGCAGATCACCTTCCTGAACCGCGTCGCCGAGTCGTTGACCGGCTGGACAAGTCAACAGGCCGTCGGGATGCCGCTGCAACGGGTGTTCGTCATACACAACGAGGAAACCGGAACCGAGGTCGAAAATCCGGTTACCAAGGCCCTGCGCGAGGACCGGATTGTGGGGCTCGCCAACCATACGCGATTGACTGCTCGAGACGGCCGGCAGATTCCGATCGATGACAGTGCCGCCCCTATTCGCGATGCCAAGGGAAAGATTATCGGCGTGGTGCTGGTTTTTCGCGACGTTACAGAGAGGGCGGCCGCGGAATTGGCGGAAAAGCAGGCGGCAGTGGTGGTGGCTCGCCACGCCGAATTGCTGGAGCGAACCAATGCCGAACTGCGGCAATTCGCCTATGGGGCTTCGCACGACTTGCGGGAGCCACTCCGGACGATCAATGTTTACTCGGACCTGCTGAAACGGGATAGCGGAATACAACTTAAGGAGAAGAGCGCAGAATATCTGGGCTTCATTGCCGCCAGCGCCCGCAGAATGAGCCAACTGGTGGACGCCCTGATGGAGTATTCCATGGCCGGGGACGCCACTCCAAATCCGCCCGGCCTGGTACAGATGGACGAGATCCTGCGGACGACGCTTGTGAATCTCAGCGGATCTATCTCCGAGAGTAAGGCCGTCATCACGTATGATGGGCTGCCAGGTGTGGTCGGTGAGGAGGTTCATCTCGGCCAGCTCATGCAGAATTTGATCGGCAATGCATTGAAGTATCGCCGGGATGAAACGCCTCGTATCCATGTTTCAGCGCGGAAGCAGGGCAAGGAATGGGTGTTTTCGATTGCGGATAATGGTCAGGGCATCGCCGCGCCTTACCATGCGCAGGTGTTCAAGCTTTTCGCACGGCTGCACGGTCAAAATTATCCGGGGTCTGGCGTCGGCCTGGCCACTTGCAGGAGAATTGTGGAGCGTTATGGCGGGCGTATCTGGGTAGAGTCTGAAGAGAACCGGGGTTCGACTTTTTTCTTCACGCTGCCGGTGAGCCCGGATGTACGGGAACACGCGGCGGGGTAGCGAGTTGGGAATCATTGCGGCTTCGCAGTGACTTGCAGGCTGTCGACGACTCGAGTCACCTTGGGTGTTTCCTTGGCGATGGCAACGGCTCGCGTTTTCACGGAGGCGGAATCCACCTGGCCGGACAAGGTGACGACCGAATTTGTCGAATTGACCGAGATATTCGTCACACTGGACGGACCGATATCCGAGGCCAGTTTCGCTTTGATCTGGGCTGTGATTTCGAGGTCGTTCACCTGGCCTTCGGGGGACTCGTTGGTGCGGCAGGAGATACCGAGCAAACACACGCATAACGTGAAGACCAAGACCGCTGGCGCCATGTGGCGGCAAATGAGTTTCAGCTTTTCCACATCTTGAATTGAGCAATTCCATCCCCACTCTTTAGAGACTTCACCTGCGTGTGGCAGGTGCATTGCTTACCAGACTGGCTGACCTATGCGATTCGCAGCGACCATCTTCGCCCTCGTGATGAAGTTCGGTGGTATCGGACTGCTCGTGCTGGGTATTCTGGATTCCTCCTATCTGATCGCTCCCTGGGGCAATGACCTGCTCGTGGTCGCAATGACCGCGCGCAACCCGAAGGTTTCGTACATGCTTTACTACGCAGCGATGTCCACAGTCGGCTCTGTGCTGGGGTGCCTGATCATCGACCGCACACTGCGTCCGCTCGGCGCCAAAGGGCTGGAGAAGCATCTTTCGAAGCGCAGGCTGGACCGGATTCAAAAAAGGGTAGAAAAGAATGCCGCCACGGCATTGACGATCGCATCGCTAGCTCCGCCGCCGTTTCCATTTACCGCATTCGTCATGGCGGCTGCCGCGCTGCAGTACTCGCGCACGCGGCTGCTGACGATCACGGGTGTCACGCGGATGATCCGGTTCACCCTGATCGGCGCGCTGGCTTTGCGTTTCGGCGAGCGCATTCTAAAATGGGGGTCGAATCCGGTGGTTCAAGGAATCATGATCGGGCTGATCGTCATTTCGATTGTAGGCAGCGTGCTCTCGGTCTATGGATGGATTAAGCGGAGTAAATCGAGCCGTACCGCTTAGGACGCCGCGGGATCAATCAGGAAGCGCGGTGAGAAGTGCGATTGGGAAACGCTTCAGGATGGCCGCCACTCGCACGTGTCCGGTGCCCGGAACCTCCAACGTTTCTTTAGTGAAGAGGTTCAACCAGTGGCGGGGCGCGTTGGGTGGAAAGCTCAATTCCGTGCCGGAAAGCGAGCCTTTGCCGAGCGAAGGCCACGACAACTTACGGAGCTTGCCCGGAAAGCGCGGAGCTACGGCAATTGTCCAAGTCATGCCGGAATGGCGCGCGAACGCGATCACGTGGGCGGCAAGCAGGCCCACTGCTTCGAGCGGGAGATACTCGCCGCTGCGGAAGACTTCCGGGTATTCACGGCGGAACTCCAGGCATTTTTGAATTACAAACTGCTTCACGGAGCCACATTGCCAGTTCTTCGCCAGATCGGCAATGCTGCGTTTCGCCGCCAGGAGGGACTCGCGCTTCGCAAAATCGACGGGGCGCCGATTGTCCGGATCCACCATGGAGAGTTCCCACAACTCTGAGCCCTGATAAATGTCCGGCACGCCGGGGCTCAAGAGGCGCACCAGCGTTTGCGCGAGCGATACACATGCCCCGCTCTGCGAGATCTGTTGCTGGAGCTTCATGAAATCGGGGAGGAAGCGATTTTCGGCGGCAGGAGTTAGAATCGTCGTGACAAACTCCGCTACCGCGTCTTCATAATCCGTGTGCGGGTTGGACCAGCTGGTAAATAGTTTGGCCTCCCGCCAGGACTTGACCAGGGTGCTCTGCAGCCGCCCGATGAAGGCCTCCGTCTCGTCCGGATCGTGCGGCCAAGCGCCTAACAGCGTTTGATAAATGAAATACTCCTCGTTCGGACCGGGAACAGACGAGCCGCCTGATATCCGCTTGCAGCGGGCATTCCAGGTGCGCCAGCGTTTAACGTGCCGTATCCAGACATCGGGAATGTCGGCCAGGACGTGGATTCTTGCGCGTACATCCTCACCCCGCTTGGTGTCGTGGGTCGTCCCGGCGTTCAACGAATGCTGCCAGGATTTCGCGCGAGTCTCCGCGAATCGATGGAAGTCCTCCACGGGCCAGGGCTGGTCCTGTCCGCCAACTTCATTCATGGAGATCAGGCGGTTGTAAATATAGAAAGCGGTATCCTCCTTGCCCTTGGCCATCACCGGACCACAAAACTGCTGCCAGCGCTGCACGAATTGCTTCCAGCGGGCGCGTTCTTCAGGGGTGAGGTTCGGCGGACAATCCAGCAACAACACGCGCCTGACGAAATTCCAGACGATTTCGCTTAAGTGGGGATTGAGCCGCCTGGCATCCCGCAAGGCATCGTCGATGGATTGAAGGTCCTGCGGGCGAATCTGGAAGGAGCGCGTGTAGGTGCGGTATACCGGCAGGCAGGCAGTCACCTCGACAAGGGCCGTGGTCAACTCCTGGGGGCTGGCATCCTTGGCGTAGCGATCGGACTCCGCCAACAAATTCAGGTGAAGGCTTAGGGAGTGCGCCTCACCCGCAAAGAGCTGCGCGATCACGTGTTTTCGTTCCTCGTACACGACACCGGCGAGCGCGCTTCGTCCACCTACCTTCTGGTACGCCTCGCCGATGCGCTCCAGCCCTTCGGGGTTCACCATTGTGCTGCCGAGCGCATTGATGAAGTCGTAACCCGTGGTGCCGGAAACGGGCCAATCCGCGCAGAGGGACTCCTGCTGTTCCAGGATTTTCTCGACCACGATAAAGCAGTCCGGCAATCTCTCGCGCAGGCGGCGCAGGTATTCCGAGGGGTCGTAGAGCCCGTCGATGTGATCGATTCGCAGGCCGGTCACCCAGCCTTCGTCCACCAGTTGGAAGATCAGGCTGTGGGTGGCGGCGAACACCTCGGGATCTTCGACGTTGATGCCCACCAGGTCGGCAATATCGAAGAAGCGGCGGTAATTGACCTTCTCGCGGGCCACTTTCCAGAACGACAACACATATGCCTGCTGCTCCAACAGCGCGTCGAGCCGGTCCAGGCTGCGCGGGTCTTCCGGTTCTCCATTGAAGATCCGAAGGTTCTCATCCAGATGCGTACGGAAGCCTTCGTCTGTTGTGTAACGGCTCCACAAGCGGCGTTTCAGCTCGCTGATCTGAGTGCGCCGGAGACCGATTGTGTCCGCATCGGCTGTGGTGTGCGGCGGCACCGAGCGAATAAACTCCTCGAGGTCGGCGGCTTCCGGCACGCCGGACAGAATCGCGCCGTAGGTGCAGGGATCGATGGGCAGCGCCCGTTCGAAGTACTGGATGGTAAATCCTGCCTCGGAGAATGTCAGCGTCAGTTCGCGGCGTTCCAGGGCCTCCGCGTAGGGTGAGCCCAGGATAGGCCACACAATCTTCTCGCCACGAGTACGGGAAGGAGGGTCCCACTCGATGTCGAAGTACGGCGCGTAGGGAGAGCTGGGTCCATTTTCCAGGACATCTTTCCACCACAAGTTGGAGGCGGCATCCGACATGTGGTTCGGCACGATATCCAGAATGAGTCCCATGTCGTGCAGCTTCAGTTCGGTGCAAAGCGCGATGAAGTCGTCCCACGAACCGAGGGCGGGACTCAAGCGCGTCGGGTCCACGATATCGTAGCCACTGGAGGTATCGGAATTCGCCTGAAAGATGGGAGACGCGTAAATATCGGTGATACCCAACCGCTCGAGGTACGGCAGCAATTCGCGCGCTTCGCGAAAGCCGAAGCCGCGACCAAACTGCAGCCGGTAGGTGGAAAGCGGAATCCTCACGTCACTCCACTTGGGCCATCAGGCTGCGTCCAAGATTTAGGAACCGGTCCACCCATGCGGCCGCATCGGCGTCTCCGGCGGCGGCCCGTTTTGAAAATTCGTCAAAGACGGTGTTACGCATGTTGAACCATATATTCTGCGGCCTCCAGAGGACCACTTCGAAAGGCAGCGAATGAGCGAGGCCGATGAGCGCTTCGATACGGTCGAGAAATTCCATGTTGTCCGGGTTGACGGCAAACTGCTCCAGGAGCGGCTCCAGAGCCATCCGCAGCGCGTATTCCAACGTCGTCGCGTCCAGATTGACTTTGGCGGCGCGAACCTGGTCCATCAAACTGTGAACGCGTTCCACGTCCACGGGCACGGCCTCGAGCTCGTGTCTCAGCATGTCATTCAAGGCGAATTCCGCGATGGCAGCCATCGGCTTCGGGAGGGGCACACCAAGATCGCCCAGGAAATGAATTAATGCTGCATGGTGCTCATGAATCTGGCGGAATGCGGTTTCGGCTTCCTCCAGGGTGGAGTCCAAAATATGGCGCAGCACCATGCGCTGATCGTCCCGGAACAGGGATTTGGTGGAGTAGTTTGCAGAGCCGAGTTCCCTATCGATGGCGCGCACAGTCTCCGGGATGTCTCCGCTGGAAAACACCTCCGCGATTCTGCCGGCCATCGCATCGTAGGCTTCCCGATTTTCGCAGAGGCGAACTCCACAGCTTAAATTGTGATCGCCCAAGTGGAGGGCGCAAAGGGCGAAGCAGGCCGATTCCCATGTGATCTCCGAGGAGACTTTGATGCAGGCGAGCGCCAGTCTGTTTCTTCCGGATTCCAGATTGCGGTAGTCTTCAGCGTCGACCGTGTAGCAGTAAATGCGGCCGGGGTTTTCGTGGGCCTTGAATAGCGAGCTGATTCCGTAGTGCGCCGCTACCTTGTCCAGAGTCACAGTGGTCGGACGGATCCATTTATCGTAGATCTGGCGGCCGTCGCCGTGCTCCGGCAGATTACTCTTCGCTTTGGAGAGGGCTTCCAGGAAGTTGGCTTCCACCTCGTCGCCCCAGAAGTCCTTGGCGAGTTGGATGGCGCGCCCCGCGTACTGAATCACCTGTACAGTCTCGATGCCGGAAAGCTCGTCGAAGAACCAGCCGCAACTGGTGTACATCAGCATGGCGTGGCGCTCCATCTCGAGCAACTTCAGAGCGTCACACGATTCGGGCCTGGTGAGGTCGCGGCCGGACTGGGTCCGCAGGAAGGCGCAGACGTTCTCCTCAGAACGATCAAGTAGAACGTTGATATAAGCGTCGCGAGCCGCCCATGGATCCTTGAACAGTTTTCCGGCTGCCTCTTCGAACCTGGCGGCCAGGGTGTCACGCAGTCCGTCAAAGGCTTCGCGCAAGGGCGCGCGCCACGCCTGATTCCAGCCCACGCGGCCGGAATTGCAGCCGCAGTCGGAACGCCAGCGTTCGATGCCGTGAACGCAGCTCCAGGAAGTGCGCTCGAAAATCTCGACTTCGTGAGTGGGTGGATGCTCGGAAAGATACTGGCCGTAGCAGGTGAGTGTCGCGAGTTCCTTGGATTCAATGTGATCCAGCGCGTAGGTGAGCGCCATCTCTCCGCGATGGTGATGGTGGCCGTAGGTTTCACCATCTGTGGCGATATGGACGAGTTCCGGCCATGGGCGGCCATCCGAGAAGGCTCCCACTAACCGGTTCGCCAGGGCCTCGCCGTTGTCCAGCAGACCTTCGAATGCCACGCCATGTGAAATTGGCCCGTCGTAGAAAAAAATGTTGATGGTGCGTTTAGACGGAAGTCGCAGGCGATAGGCCATTGTCGGATCCACTCGGGCGCCAGACACGTCGGTCCAGGTGCGGGCGCTGATCTTCCGGACACGCGACGCCTGGCCGGGGCTCAAAATAGTGAAGCGGATTCCGTGTTGGGCGAGAATGTCCAGCGATTCCAGGTCGACGGCGGTCTCCGGCAGCCACATGCCCTCCGGTGCACGGCCGAAGTGGCTCTCGAAATCGCGGATACCCCAGGTAACCTGTGTACGCTTGTCCCGGGTGTTTGCAAGGGGCAGGATCATGTGGGAATATGCCTGTGCGATTGCCGCACCATGTCCTCCGAAGTGCTCACTGCTCTGTTTGTCGCCGTCTATGATGTTGCGATAGGTTTCGGGTGATGCGGTTTTCATCCACGAAAGTAGCGTAGGTCCAAAATTGAAGCTAATCCGCTCGTAGTTATTTACGATCTTGCCTATTCGTCCGTCCGAAGTGAGGATGCGGGAGGCGCCGTTCGGCGCGTAACACTCGGCGGTGATCCGTTCGTTCCAATCGTGATAGGGATAGGCAGAATCCTGTAATTCAACGGCTTCCAGCCAAGGATTCTCACGCGGCGGCTGGTAGAAGTGTCCATGTACGCAGATATAGCCCATCGCTCACCCCGATGAAAAAAAGCACGTTCAGCGCCTTTCTTTGTGATGAGCGAAGGGCGGCAGTGCGATCGCGTACAAGGTATCAGTCAGCCTTCAAAAAGGCTTCGATGCGTGATCTAAGTCGTGTATCTTCAAGTTGTGGTAGATACTCCTTTGCCATATCCAACGTCATGCGATATTCTTCCGGCATCGCGCCGATCAGGTAAGAACGAGCCGACATCAGGTGTTCACGCATGAGCCCTTGCGGTGTATCGAGCCGTACGTCTAAACCGGCAATCACCTCGTCCAGGCGAGCCAGTTCCTCGCGTTCCGCAGGCCCCGGGTACTCCGGAACTTCCCGGTCAGTGGTCATCACAGTCGCTCCCCATCATTCTTGAAGCACGAGGGATTCCACCATAAACCGTACCCGGGGCCTTTGAACCTCCGGAGCCGCGCACTACATTCCGGAGCTTCGCTTTGTTTTGGGAACCGCCGTTTGGCGTGTGGTGGCCGAAGTCCTGCCCATACCGGCGCCCGTAGTCTCTTCGTCCGACTCCTCACTGCCCGAGACACCTTCCAGCAAGGTCTGGGAGATATCGGTGAGCTTTTCGTCGGCCTCCTTCTCCTCGTCGAGCGTCTCCTGCAGCAGGTCCACTATGTCCTGTTTGCCCAACTGCTCGGCAAAAGTCCGAGCGGTCCCATACGCAGCGATCTCGTAGTGCTCCACGCGCTGGGCGGCGCCGATAATCGCAAGGTCCTTCAGTTCGTCCGAGGAGTCCGCTCCGATAGCTTCCTGCCCCTCTTCGATCAAACCTTTCATCCCAGCGCAACGCTTGCCTTTGGCCTTGGCCCCCAGGGCTTCAAAAACCTGTTCAAGCCGCTGAACCTGGCCCTGAGTCTGCTCCAGATGCTCCTTCAGAGCGTCGGATAGTTCCGTGGAAGACGCTGCCTTGGCCATTTTCGGAAGGGCCTTGACTAACTGCTTTTCAGCGTCATAGATATCGCGTATCTCGTCTTGTAATAATTGCTCCAGAGTTTCGATCATCGTCCTACTCCTACGAGGAAAACAGATTTCGGTTCGAGTTCCGATACTCTGGAGCTTGCAATCGGGGTGCCGGACTTACACTTCCAATTTCCACGGAGAGCGATAGTGCGACTGCAAATAAGGACGCACCTGTTCCTGCTTCACCGTCCAGTTCTTTTCGTCCCAGTCCAGGCGCACGCCGTGGCGCATGGAGAGATTCGCAAGAATGCAGGCAGTGGAAGAGCGAACGCAGGTCTCGATTTCACTGGTGGGCTTCTGACGGCTCTTGATGCATTCCATCCAATTCTTCCAGTGCGGCACGTTCATCTGACCCATCTCGGGATCCTTCTCATAGGTGACGGCGGCCAGCTTACTGGTCTTGCCGGCGGGTATCACCGTGCAATTACTGCGAGTCAGCAGAATGCTCCCCTCGGTGCCGTGAATTGCCGTTCCATTGCCGGAATTGAACATGGGCAGTGAATTCGCAGTACGACTTTCGTAAGTGGTCAGAAACTTCGGGTAATGGAACACCGCTTCCATCGTATCCGGAGTTTCGACGTTATCCTGCACGTAGAATTTGCCGCCCATGGCACTAACAGCAAGGGGCATCGGTTCGCCGAAGCACTGGTGGATCGGATCGATCAGGTGTACGCCCCAATCCGTCATGGCGCCCCCTGCGTAATCCCAGAAGTAGCGGAACGTTGGGAACGTAGCTTTCTCAACGCCCCAACGGTTGGCGTTAAACGGTACCTTGGGAGCGGGGCCGAGCCACATGTCCCAATCGAGCCCTGCCGGTGGCGCGCTATCGGGCGGATTGCCGTAACCCTCGCGCTTGGTGAGTCCGGACTGGAACGCATGGCACATCGTGATCTCGCCCAACGTTCCGCTCTGTACGATTTCCGCGGCCTTGCGGAAATAACCGCCGGACCGCTGCATGGTACCGGCCTGAACGATCCGCTTGTACTTGCGCGCCGCCGCCACCATCTTCTGCCCTTCATCCACGTAAACGCAGGATGGCTTTTCGACGTAGACATCCTTGCCGGCCTTGCAGGCTTCCACTGTCATATACGCGTGCCAGTGGTCGGGCGTGGAGATACAGACGGCATCGATCGATTTGTCCGCAAGGATCTCGCGAAAATCCTTCACGCCCTTGATGGTGTATCCGCCTTTCCTGGCGGCCGCTTCTGCGCGTTCCAGATGGGGCTGGTACACATCGCAGAGTGCCACTGGTTGGGCGTCAGGGACCTTCATGGCATAGCCCAGATTGCCGGAGCCCATGGCGCCGAGTCCGATGAAGCCGACCGCGACACGGTCGTTAGCGCCTCGAACCTTCCCGGTAAACAGGGAGGTGGTGAAGGCTGCGGCAGCGCCGCTCAGAAGATCTCTACGTGGAATCGTCATACTGCTCCTGTTGGTAACAGAATTAACCTTGCGACGCAAGGGCGTGCGCTACGCGTAGCATCGGACCTCGAAGATCCGGGCCAGCGCATCGCCGTTCGTGGCCTGCACTTCGATCCGCATCGATTGCATTTCCGCCGGGTCGAAGCGGTGGCGATTGAGACGTTGAAAGTTATTGTGTACGGTTGCAAGAGTCCGCTCCGTGCCGTCGGCCAGGCTGGCCACCACGGTGTAGTCCTTCACGGTTTCCGGCTGCGCCGCGCGCAGCAGGTTGACCTGTTGCGATTCCTGCGCGGACAAGGTGAGCTGGCGTTTGAAACCGCTATCGAAAGTGAGTTGCACCTCGCGGACGCGCTGCGGGCGATCCCAGCGAAGTTCCACCCAGGCTGGGCGCCCAGGCGAGACCGGGGCGGCCCAGTGGTGCACCTCCGCCGGATCGCCCTTCTTGTCGGGGAGATCGCGCAGGTGCCCGTCGAGCACGAGCGCTGCGCGGGCGGCGCCGGATTCCGTGGATGCGGTGACCGCAGCCTGGCGCGCCAGGTCCAGGGAATCCTGATTCGTTAGGCCTTTGATCGTCTGGTCGTCGCGCAGCAGCGACTGCCTGAGTTTGCCGACCTGCCTGGCATCGCGCGCCAGGTCACGCGGCAGCAGACGCGCCTCCACGCATTGCGCGGCGGCCGTCCCGATGGCCTGGCCTTCCACGGCGCAGGTTGCCATGACGCGAGCGGAAGTGAAGGCGACGTAGCTCGCGCTGATGTTGCGTCCGGCCATCAGGAGGTTGGAAATATTCCGGCTGTAGAGCGAGCGCAGCGGAATGTCGTAAACTTCCGGTGGGGTCAGCGTGGTGTTCGGCGGCAGATCGGGCCGGTCGAAGCCCTCGGGCGGATGGCCGTCCATGGACCATCCACCGATAGCCACCGAGTCGGGAAAACTGCCCTGCATCAGATCGTGTTGCTTGAGCAGGTAATCGCCGAGCAGGCGGCGGCTGCCACGTTTGCCGGGCATCATGCCTACCCAGTCCATCGCCCAATGCTTGCTGTCCGGGAACTCTCCGCTGTTTTTGATGTAATCCCAAACGCCCATCACGATGGAGAGCAGCTCGAAGCGTATGCGCTCGTTATCGGCGATGACCTCATGGTCGCCGCCCCACTCGATCCACCAGTAACCGTACTCCCAACTCGTAATCGGCCGGTGCTTCAATTGTTCTTTGGTGATTTTGCGCGCCCATGCCGGAGGAGTGAACGGCATCGGATTGTGGTAGAGGCGCGACGTAAAGAGAATGCTGGAACCGAGCGTGCGATTTTCCGGTTTCTCCGGGGCCAGCGATTCGCCGAACTCGGCATGCGCTTCGCGGCCCGACTTCATGTCGGCTCCGGCCTCCAGGCCGAGACGCGAATCGCCCGTACAATCGCAGAACATGGCGGCGCGTATGCGGTAGAGATGCTCGCTCTTGTCGCAGCGCGCCGCCACCTCCGTGATGCGCCCGTCCTTCACGTTGGCGGAGAACACGGTAGTTTCCAGCAGCAGCGTAATGTTGGGTTCGCTCACCACCTTGTCATAAAGCAGGAGGTCCCAGAGCTCCCAGCAGCGCTGCGGGTTGTTCACAGCGTCGGCGAGGCGCAGCTCTTCGATGAGGCCGCTCTCACGCCATCCTGGACGCGCGGTGTGCTGATTGGCGCCCACCACGTGCATCTTAACTTCGCTCGAAGAATTGCCGCCCAGACGTGAGCGATCCTGTATGAGGACCACGCGGGCTCCGTGGCGCGCGGCCGCGATGGCCGCGCACACTCCGGCAAGACCGCCGCCGGCGACCACGATATCGGTCTCCAGACTGACCTCGCGCATGTGCCGCTCGGCGGCTGCGAACGCCGCGTCCCGGGGGGCGATTCTGTCGAAATCCGCCGGCGCGGGCGTTCTGGTTTGCGCGCCGGCCTCGCCGGCGAACACCATTAGAGAATAGGTACCGAGTCCAAATTGATTGAAAAAGTCGCGACGGTCCACTGGCGTCTCCCCACTCATTGTAGTGCCGTGCGTGGATGGACAGGCCAGGAGGCCTGTCCTACAGTGCTTTGCGGAAGGTGAGGTTGATGCGGAAGCGGCCGGTGAGAGGGTGCTCGCCGTCTTTTAGCGACGCGATGCCGTGGTAGGCCAGGCGCGTAGCGCCGCCCCAGACGACGATATCACCGCTCTCCAGACGCATGCGGCGGGGACGCTCCTTACGGGTGGCGCCACCGAACAAAAACACAGCGGGCAGGCCCAGCGACACCGACACGATCGGCGCAGTGTAGTCGCGCTCATTGCGATCCTGATGCAGCGTGAGCCTCGCGCCCGGCTCGTAGCGGTTGATCAGGCACGCGTCCGGGAGGAAGTCCGGATACCCCGCCTCGCCGGCGGCATCCGCCGCGAGTCGGGAGAACGACGTCGGAATGGGGGGCCACTCCAGGCCAGTCTCAGGGTCGCTCGCGTCGTAGCGATAGCCCTTCGTGTCGGACACCCAGCCCGCCTGTCCGCAGTTCGTCATCGCCACCGACATACGGAAGCCTCCAGGCGTCACCATATGGCGAAACGGTGCGAGTTCCACAATCTTCGCCAGGTCTTCCATCAGCCGCGGCGCGGCCTCGCCGGCGAATCCGCGCAGGAGGGTGGCGCCCTCGGCGATCGCTTCGCGAGGGGGAAGGTCCTCTGCGAACAGACTGCCCGTTTCCCCACCGGCTCGTTTCATCCAGATCTTACCGGCCGCCGGAAGCACCGCCTGTGGCAGGCTTCGCCGGACGCTGGTAGTTCGGGAATTCCGGGCGCTTCGGCGTTGCGGGAGGATTCTTCTCCAGCAATTGAAGCGTCATGGCGACGGCGCGTTCGAGTTGCGGATCGTGGCCCTCACCTACCAGTTTCGGATCCATCTCGATCTCCACATCCGGCGCGACACCGTGATTCTCGACATCCCAGGCGCCCTCCGGGCTAAAGAAGCCGAAATTCGGCGACGTCACGTTGCCGCCATCCATCAGCGTGGGATACTGCGAGACGCCGATCAGTCCTCCCCAGGTGCGTTTGCCGACCAGCGGGCCGAGTTTGGTGTAGCGGAACATCCACGGCATCATGTCTCCGCCCGACCCTGCCATTTCGTTAATGATCATCACCTTCGGCCCCTGGATGGACGCCGCGGGCGTGCGGTAGATGGCGCCGTAGCGCGGACTCCAAAAGCCCATGAGCTGGCGGCGCATGGCTTCAATGATATAGTCCGCCACCTGGCCACCCGAATTGAAACGCTCGTCGATCACGGCGCCCTGTTTGTCGGACTGCGCGTAGTAGTAGCGATTGAAATTCGTCAGGCCGCCCTGCCCGGTGTCGGGCAGGTAGACGTAAGCGAGTTTGCCGCCGGAGAGCTGATCGACTTTGCGACGGTTTGCGGCGATCCACTCGGCATGGCGCAATTGCAGCTCACTGGCGATGGGCACGACCGTAATTTCGCGGGAGTTCGCGCCCGAGGGGTCGCTGCCGATCTTGAGGAGCACCGGCTTGCCGGCCGTGTTTTCGAGGAGGCGGGAAACATCGTCTTTGCCGGAGAGTTCCCGGCCGTTCACCGCCAGCAAATAGTCTCCCTCGTTGACGTTCAAGCCGGGCTGCGCCAACGGCGCCTGCAACTGCGGATTCCAACTTTCCCCGACGTAGATCTTCTTGAAGCGGTAATGCCCATTGGCAATCTCGTAGTCGGCGCCCAGCAGGCCGCCGGGAACGGTCCTGGCAAGAGGGATATTGCCGCCGCCGCCACGCAGGTGGCCGCTGGTCATCTCGCTCAACATGTCCTTAAAGATGTAGTTCAGGTCTGAGCGCGAGGAAAGCGAATCGAGGTACTTCTCGTATTCCTTTTCCGAATCGGCAGTGTTGACGCCATGGAGGTTGGGATCGTAGAAGTAGCTGCGCTCGATACGCCAGACCTCGTGGTACATCTGCTTCCACTCGGCGATGGGATCTACGTTGACTTCGATTCCGGCCAATTTGAGCGCGCCCTCGCCCGCTTTGACGGGGGTGGCGGAGGGCACGATGACGTAGGTGGGCACTGGCGCCGGCCCGGCTGCCGGGCCGCGGCCCGCGCCGCCGGCGCCGCCCAGGCGTAGCAGCATCTTGTCGCCGTTGGCGGAGAGATCGAAGGATCCCACGCCATCGGCGAGTTTTTCGCTCTTGCGCGTCTTGAGGTCGAATCGCGTCAATGTAGCGCCACCGCCGCCGCCCGGGCCTCCGCGGCCTCCACCGCCGGAGGCGCCGGGTTCGAGCGCGAACAGAATGCCGGCCCGCCCGGCTTCGAGGCCGAGGTAGGTGCGGTTGGGAAGGGGCAGGGCGACGATGCGCTGCTGCAACTTGTCGAAATCGATGCGCACCGGTTTTGGCGGTGTCTCCGGAACCGCGCCGCCCGCGCCTGCATTGCCGCCGCGGCCTCCGCGTCCACCTTCCGCAGCGGGA
The DNA here is from genome assembly GCA_963792055.1 of uncultured Solibacteraceae bacterium. Taxonomy (GTDB): domain Bacteria; phylum Acidobacteriota; class Terriglobia; order Bryobacterales; family Bryobacteraceae; genus Solibacter. The sequence continues at coordinate 379,084 of CAWBUV010000008.1, forward strand.
CGCGGAGCGCCCTCCTCATCGCTCTCCGGCGCGAGCGGCGAGGGAATATTGTTGGGCAATACCGCCAGGTAGATGTTGCTGGTGACTTCGTGTTCATCGCTGCTCATGTCGAGCCCGCTGGTAGTGGGCGCGTAGTTGGTGCTGGCGGTGAAATACAGATACTGGCCATCGCGATCGAACACCGGACGCCGCGCGTCACTCAGACCATCGGTGATCTGTACGCTCTTGCCGGTTTCCACCGAGTAGATCCAGATGGCGCGTAGGCGGTTGGGGAGGAATCGCTCAAACGCAATCCATTTCGAATCACCGGACCAGTTGAAGACGCGATTGAGATCGTAGATGTGGTCGGTATCCACCTTGGTTACCTTGCCGCCGGCGACCTCGGCCATCCACAGGTTATCCATGTTGTCGCTGAACGCGATGGATTTGCTGTCCGGCGACCACTTCGGGTCGAAATAGAAGGCTGATTTGCCGGCCAGCGGAATTTTTTTGGTATCTCCGGCGCCATTCTGCGGTTTGATGTGGAGCGCGTACTCGCCGGATTCGTCGGAGAAATAGGCGATGGACTTGCCGTCTGGTGACCAGGCCGGAGTCCGCTCCATGACGCCGGGTGTATTGGTAAGATCGCGGACCTCGCCCTTTTCGGCGGGGACGGTGAGCACCTCTCCGTGCGCTTCGAACACGGCGCGGACACCGGTGGGCGAGATGGCGGAGCTACGCAGTTCGCGCGATACATTGTGGAAGTGGGGACGCACCTCGTTGAGGTCGGCGGCGATCTCTATGTTGACGGCGTGTTCCTTACCGCTGGCGATGTCGTAGATGTGCACCTGTCCGAACTGCTCGTAGGCGATGCCGCCCGGTCCGGCGCTGGCCGACATGATGTCCTTGCCGGTGTTTCGTACCAGCTCGGTGACCTTCTTCGACTGGGGGTCGTAACTGAAGAGCGTCATCGGGCCATTGCGATCGGAGAGGAAATACGTCTTGTCGCCGATCCACATCGGATAGATATCGTTGGAATCGGTGCGCGGCACCTTGACCGTGGTCAGGTCGCCGAGATTGATCATCCAGAGATAGCTGGCCGAACCGCCTCGATACCGCTTCCAGGCGACGAAGTTGGTGAAGCCTGGAGCGAACTGCCCGCCATCGATCGGTGCGTAGAGCATACGCTTGCCGTCGGGCGAATACGCGCCCATACAGCCCATAGGCAACGGCAGCGTTTCGGGAAGCCCGCCTTCGGCTGGTACCGTGTAAAGTTGCGTGTATCGGGACTGGCTGAGGCGATTGGAGCGGAAAAGAACGCGCGCGCCGTCGGGAGTCCAGCCTACCACGCGGTCGGCATCAGGGTGATAAGTGACGCGCTTGGGAATGCCCCCGGACGCCGGGACAGTGAAGACGTCGACATTGCCATCATACTCGCCGGTGAAGGCCAGGGTTTTGCCGTCTGGGGAAAAGGCGGCATCGCTTTCGAAGCCGGGGCCGGACGTGAGGCGCGAGGCGATTCCGCCCTCGCGATTGACGCGCCAGAGATCGCCGGAGTAGGAGAAGACGATCTCCGTTTTGTTCATGGTTGGCTTCTGCACCAGATGGATAGAGGCGGGTGCGGCGAAGGCGGTCAGGATGCTGGCGCAAGAGAGCGCCGCAAGGGTGAAGAGTTTCATGGTTCGGTCCTCCCCGAACCTCATTCTAACCGAGAAGGACCGAGACCTTACGATTGACGAGCGAACCGGTTAAGCGCCGCCGCCGGAGCGGTAGGTGGTGCTGGTTGTGGTTTTGTTTTGTCCTTGGGGCTCAGCTTGCGCCTGGAGCCACTCGTCAGCCTGTTTTTGCGCAGCTTCCTTCGCAATACCGTAACGTTCCTGCAGACGGCCGACAAACTGATCCCGGCTGCCAGCCATGTAATCGAGGTCGTCGTCGGTGAGTTTACCCCACTGCTTTTTGGCGGCGCCCTTCATTTGCTTGAATTTGCCTTCCATTTGATCCCAGTTCATATGAATACACCTCTCGACAGAAGAAGGCACGAAGTTGTCCATCGTGGCGTAGGGCACAAGAGACATATCAACTTCCGTATTTTCAACAGCCTGGATTTTGATGCGGCAAAGCGCCGCCATGAACTTCTTTCCGGACACGGCAACATACGTCGCATGCTTCGTATGTTGCGGATGCAGGGCTAAGAGAACGGGGGCGCTAACCGAATCGCATGAGTCTGGGAGAAAACAGGTAAGCGCCCTCGCCAAGAGGGGTGGACTACTTTGCGTCGCGAATCTGCTGAGAAAGGTATCGCTCGTAGCCGATTTCCTGGATCTGGTAGACCTGCGCTTCCAGCCAATCGACGTGCTCCTCTTCGTCTTTGAGAAGGCGTTCGAAGAGCTCACGCGAGGCGTTGTCGCCCTCTTCGCGGGCGATGCGGACCGCGTTATTGTAGAGGGCCACGGCGCCGATCTCCAGCTTGAGATCGCTTTCCAGTTGTTCCTTGACGTTTTTGCCAATGCTGAGCTGCATCGGTTCGGTCAGGTTGGGCGTGGCATCCAGGAAGAGGATGCGCTCGATCAGAGATTCGGCATGCTTCATTTCGTCGATGGACTGTTTCTTGATGTAATCGCCCAGACGAGTAAAGTGCCACGCCTCGCACATTTCGGCATGAAGGAAGTATTGGTTGATGGCCATCAACTCTTCCTTGAGGGCCTCATTAAGGGCCGCTATAACTTTCGGATTGCCTTGCATATATGCGGAGTGTAACAGGATAAGACGGTTCGAGTCCCGTATGTCAGGGCAAAACTTGCATTCTTCCGTGGAATTGTGGGGAAATTTCCGGCACGCGACGCCGGTCTGTGACTCGTGATAGGATATGGTCCAACTGGAGGACTACGGATGGCCAACTGCTCTAGACGTAATTTCTTGAAGACCGGCTTCGCCGCGGGTTTCCTCGCGGGAACCGGAAGCCTGCCGTTGCGCGCGGCCCGCGGGACGGCAACAGACTGGGTGACGCTCGGAAAATCCGGCGTCAAAGTAACACGGCTCGCATTTGGCACGGGTACGATGAGCGGGCGAGTGCAACGCGAACTCGGCCAGGACGATTTCACCAGACTGGTGCGCCATGCCTACGACCGCGGCATACGCTTCTTCGAGACGGCCGAATCTTATGGAGACATGCACCGGATGTTGGGTGTCGCTTTGAAGGGAATTCCCCGCGATAGTTACCGTCTGATGTCCAAGGTGACGACGCGCGAAGGCGTCAATCCGCAGGACAAGATCGATGAACTCCGCAAACTGGCCAACACCGAATACTTTGACGTGATGCTGCTGCACTATCAGCATGTCGCCACGTGGCCTACGGATACCGTGCGATGGCAGGACGGCGTTCAGGAAGCGAAGGTGAAGAAGGCAGTCGTGGGATACGGAGCGTCGGTACACGGACTGCCTGCGTTACGCCGCTTCCCGGGAAACAAATGGCTGGAGATCGCCATGATCCGGATGAACCACAACGGCACCAGAATGGATGCGGAAGACTACAACACCAACGGGCCCGGCAACGTGACCGAGGTGGTGTCGCACACCAAACAGGTCCACACCGAAGGTATGGGCGTGATCAGCATGAAGCTGATCGGCGAGGGCGCCTTCACGCGGCGCGAAGACCGGCAGGCGGCAATGCGGCACGCCTTCAACGTGGCCGGCGTGGACAGCGTAACGGTTGGCTTCAAGAACAGCGCGGAAGTGGACGAAGCGATCGAGAATCTGAACCTGGCGCTGGCCTAACGCAAAAAAAGGGCGCTGCCGGATGGCAGCGCCCTTGGTTTGGGAGTGCTATAACGCTTAGCCGTCGCGGCGCTTGAGCGTGGGACGCTCGTCCTGATCGGTCTTGGGCTTGCTGCCGTCTTCGTTCTCATCCACCGGACCGGTTCCGCTGCCGGGAGCGCGACGCAGACGCGGCCGGTTGGAATCCGTGTTGGTATCCACTTTGCGGCGATTGTGAAGCATCGCCAGGCGGGCCTTCACATCGTTGAATTCGCTGGTGTTGACTACGTATTCCGGTTTCGCCACGAGGATCTTCTGGATTTCCGCCTGCGCATTTTTGATGCGCGCGTCGGTAGGTGGATGGCTGGAGAAGATCTTGGCAAGGGTACCGGGCTTTTTCTTTTCCAGGGACTGGATCTTTTCAAAGAAATCTACGAACGAAGTAGGATCGTAGCCGGACTTGTAAAGATACTGGAGTCCCAGATAGTCCGCTTCGGATTCCATGGCTTGCGAAAAGTGCAGGAAACCGAGGGGGATGGCTACACTGGCGCCCTGCCGGATGGCGTATCCGGCCCATCCGCCCATGAAGATCAGCGGAATGGTGGCGTAGTTAATGATCTGTCCCTTGGTCTGCTGCCTTGTACCATGCCGGGCGGCGACGTGGGCGATTTCATGGGCCATCACACCGGCGAGTTCGGATTCCGATTCCGCTTTCAGCATCAGGCCTGAATTGACAAAGAAGAATCCGCCGGGAAGGGCGAATGCGTTGACCTCTTCGGAATCCAGGACCTTAATGGTAAAGGGAACCTTGGCATCGGAGTTCCGCACCAGATTCTGTCCCACGCGGTTCACGTATTCGGCAATGACAGGATCGTCAATGATTTTCGCCTGGCGCTCCACTTCCTGCGCCAACTGCTTGCCGAGTGCGATTTCCTTTTCCAGGGAATAGAAGTTCACTCCCTTGCCGACATCGCGGTTGCCGATTTCCTCGGGGTCTTTTTTCTTGTCCCCGGCGAAATACACCCACCGGCAACAGACTGGTTGCCGCCAAAACCGCCACCGATGTTCTGAAGCGAAGTTTCATAGTCCGAAAACTCCTGATACGTACAACTATACGCCCAAATTGCGAGCCCTGAACGCCTAAATTGTTGTACGCGCGAACCGGTTGTGGGGTTTCGGTTTTCTGATCAATACCAGCCAAGGCTGATGACTTTGCCGGCCGGATCCACCAGCACGTCCAGATGGCGGTTGGTATACGAATAGAATTTACGTCCCTGGGCGGCATCGGCAACCGCAACCGGGCCATCCCACACACGGTGGCACTGCTGCCAGGTGAGACGCGGCGGGTAGACGAAGACGGTGCGCAGGTTGCCTGTTTTGAGATCGAAATCGAGCTCCACTTCCTTGTACTTACTAGAGGGGTCATCGAACGCGTAGATGGTGCCGTTCACCACCTTGTTTTCGTCGTAAGCCGCTCGATGACGCTTGGGCTGGCCAAGGAGTAAGCGGGCGTCGCTTTCCTTCCAGTGGCCAATCTGCTTTTGGCAGTAAACAGAGACTTCCAGTCCTAACATCTGGGGGGCCGGGGGCTTGGGCGCAGTCGCGGGGGTCGCCGGAACCGGCGCGGGCCGGCGAATCACGGCGGTTTCCATTAGCTTGACCGGCGCTGGAGCCACTTTGGCGACGGTCGGAGCCGCGGGCGTCACAGGCGGAGTTGCGTGTGCAATGGGCGGCGCCACGGTAGTCACGGGGGCTATGATCTTTTTGGGAGCCGGGGCTGGTGCGGCTTGCGGGGGGCCTGGCAGCGTGATCTGTCCGCTATCCGGCGGTTCCGACGGCCGCAGGACGGGAGGCAACCTCTTTGTCGTGGTGCCTGCGCCCTCCGGATTCGTCGCGTCGCCGCTGGCTGCCGCCCCACTCCACACCGACTGGACAGCAATTGCCGCCAGACATATCAGCCGGAACCCCTTCATATGGAGACCTCACGAATTCGGTAGAACTCAAGTATGACGTTAGCCGAACCCGCGGTCTCGTGTCGTCTTGAATTTAGGCAGTAGCCAATTGTATCCCTAAGTTATAAGTGCTCTTCCGCAAGTGTCGGGGGCGGCGGAGAGGCTGGGTCTGAACTCGCGGCCTGGTGCCCCAGGACGTGTAGATATTCGCGCAGGGCATCGGGGTAAATCTGGATTCCCTTGCGTGAGTAACGGAGCAGGCCCTTCTGCCGCAATTGATTCATTTGAAACGTGATGATTTCTCGCGTAGTTCCTACATACTGGGCCAGAACCTGGTGCGTGAGGGGAGGAATGCCAATGGCGCCGTCATCGGTGGGAGTGCCCATACGCGTGGCAAAGCGCAGCAGGGAGCGCACGACCCGCTCGGGAGTTTTGTCGAGCGCGAAGCTCTCCAGGCGGGCCTGGTAGTCCAACCCGCGCTTGATCAGCATCTGCAGCAGGGCGAGGCCGAGCTTCGGCTGGCGTTCGGACTGCTCTTCGATTTCCGCGGTGGACCAGGACATCAGGGAGACGTTATCGAGCGCCGAGGCGCATTCCGAATGCTGGAAGCCACCCACCAGCGAGCTTTCGCCGAGGAATTCGTCGGGGCTGAAAATATCGATGATCGTCTCGGTGCCGTCCTCGAAGCGGATGGTTACCTTTACCCGGCCCTGTACGACCAAATGTAGGCCGTTTGGCGGATGGTGTTCATCGAAGATGATCTGACCCTTGCGATAGCTGGTGAGAGCCTTTCGCGGAAGGTACATCAATGCATCTTCCAACTCGCGTGAGGCAGCGACTTCCGCACCGTTTTCCATAGCAATCTGACCTCAATAGATCGGCGTCGCCGGGCCGGACAACGGTCGAAATGGGCGCGAAGGCTAGCTGTTGCGGGTACTGCCGTCGAACCGGAGCGACCATGACCGGCGACCTCGATCATAGTACAGATAGAGGTGGAGAAGAAGACCATCGGTTCAGCATTTCTGGGAGGCGGCGTGAGACGCCGTACAGTCCGGGCCGAAAGCGCCGCTGGAAGGCCATACAATCGGGCGAAAGAAGGTCACTAACGGGTGCAAGCGGGTGGAAACGGCGGGTCCGCGGGCGTCAGGTGGCGGAAGACAGTGCGAATCGGTCAACAGAAAGTCCATTAATACCTTCAAGTTGGTGATTCTGCGATCCCGCCAAATCCGCTATATCCGCTCACACCGTCCTGTTATTGCCCCTGTATTGCCCTTGGCGTCGGTTCGCCACGGCGGATTGCTTGTTCCGATTCTGGGCTACAAACTCACCCCGGGGCTGAACTCCCGGCTGGTCGCTAGGACACCTCATGTCCGGTCAGGGCGGTAGATTTTGGTGCTCGCTTTTTCCTAACTTCAGGTAGGATTCGGATCAGATGATGGTATTGACAACATTGGATGTTATAGGTCTTATTGCAACGCGTCCAACGAATTTGGACAAAAATGCCTTGTTTGTACAACGGATTTGTCACATGTGACAGTTTTATTGAGTGCCTGGAGAGGCACTTGGACGTGCGGGTGTTCCGGCGTCCACGCTTTGAGATGGGGGACCGTTCCCTATGCTCTCAAATTCCTCCTGGTCGCCTGCTGCTCCAGGAGGTCGCGGCGCAGCCTTTCCTGAGACCCCAGGCATCGAAACGCCACGCGCGGGAACCGGGAGACCCCGTCGGTGCAAGCGAGAAGTTTAAAAAAAACCTTGATCCAGTATGGGCAATGTGATAATGATGACTGGTCTGTTGTTTTGCAGAGGAGGCGAGAATGTCCCCCGATCTCGCTCGACGCTCCGCTGGTGCTTCTCCCGATGGCCTACCCGCCAACCGCCGTTTGCATCAACGGTACCCCATCGAGTTCGGCTTGCGATACAAAATGATCCATGGTCGACAAGCTTTAGACCGAGGCGTGGGCAAGACCCACGATATCAGCAGGAAAGGCGTCTTCTTCAGCGCCGACCAGGCCTTGCCGAGCGGACTGGATGTAGAACTGTCGATAGACTGGCCCCTCCGGCTCTGCGGCCTCTGCCACCTGCAAGTGAAGCTCGCGGGGAAGGTCGTGCGCAGTGGCGAGCGGGGGACGGCCGTCCAAATCAGGCATTTCGAGTGGTCCTGGTGCTCGTGCCGGCCCCCGCACTCACTTCGTGCGTCATCCGATGAACCTGATTTTCTCTAATCCGCTGGAACTGATTGCACCGGTAGGCGCGGTGTTCTCGGTTCGGTCCATCGCCGCGGACGGGGAGACGAATTGGTTCGAAGGGGTGCTTCTGATCGGCGTGTACGCATTGTTCGGGATCGCTTTCTTCTTCTCCGGTAGGGCAGCGTGAATATGAACCACGCGATGGCTTCCTCACTGCGACGCTTGACGTTTGGGGCGCTGGCTGGAATGGTTCTTGCCATCCTTTGTGGCGTGCTGTTCGGATGGCTCGGCGACGAAATTCCCGAACCCGACACGGTGCGTTTCGAGGATCGCCTGCGGGCAGTGGTGCACGGCGAGGCGGAGCCTCGCGTTACGCAGGTGATGATGGTCGCAACGGCAATCGGTTCCGTAATACCCGTCGTTATTCTTACGCTGGTTGCGTGTTCGGCATTATGGATGGGAGGCATGCATCACGGCTCAGCGCTCCTGGGCGCTGCGGTTTTGGGAGCAGGTGTCCTGACCTTTGCGCTAAAGCTCTTCTTTCATCGTCCGAGGCCCGAGCCTTATTTTGGTGTTGCCATCCCGGGAACCTTCAGCTTTCCGAGCGGCCACTCGCTTCTGGCCCTGACATTCTACGGAATGCTCGCGCATCTAGCCGCATCGAGGGTGGATCGGTTTACATTGCGCGCGGCAATCTGGACTACAGCGGCTCTGGTCATTCTGCTGATCGGGTTTTCCCGTATTTACCTTGGGGTTCATTACCCAAGCGATGTTCTCGCAGGTTACGCTGCCGGCGTCGTATGGGTTCTGACAGTCGTTTTCGTAGAGCGGATTTTTCGCCGCACCAGGTTGAGAGAGGGCTGAGGTCAGGAAACGAAAACACACACATGGACATTCAGTAGGCGCGAAACCGCGGTGACTTGCTAACACGCGCGAAGCAGGCGACACTCATCGCCCTGGCACAGGCAATATTGCTTGCACAGGTTCCGAATTGGCATTGTGGAAGTAAATGCTACGGAGCCTCGATGTTCCGGGCCGCGCGGGCCACTCGGCTGGCGGCGAGGTCACGCCGTTGCTGGTTATACACGCTGGAAACGCCTAGATCCTTCCAGCGGTCCCACGGTTCAAAGCTGCTTTGATACCACGCGTGTGCTGTCTTCCACTCCAACCGGCTCGCATATAGGTCGCCGAAAGCCTCGTAGCACTCGGCGAGATCGCGCAGGCGGACCAGCTTCCGCGGGTTCTCTGCGTAAAGACGCTCCAGGATACTACGTGAAGCGTCAAGGTCTTCCGCAGCAGCCTGCCGTTTCCCAATGCGCAGGAACCGCTCGCCACGCGTGCGCAAGGCAAGTCCGAGGTACTCAGGCAACCGCGCGTCGTCTGCATGCTCCCGAACAAGTTTTTGCAGGAGCTCGACCGCAGTGTTCAGTTCGTCCACTGCTTCGAGTCGTTTGCCGAGGTTGTCCAGAACCCGGGCGAAGCCAATCCGATTGAAAGCCTGAACGAACGCCAACCTGCTGTCTCCCGGAGTTGCCTGAAGGATTGATGCGTTGAGATTCAGAGAGCGGCGGTAGGCCTTCACGGCCCCGGCGGCATCGGAATCATCGGAAATCGCGGCCAGTTCGCCTAAAGCCTCGCAGAGATCGGAACGAGCGCGTAGGTCAGCCGGATCGGCGTTCGACAGTGCTTCCACCTCCGGAACGTACTTCCGCATCCACTCCAACGCCTGCTTTCGTTCGCCCAGATTGAAGTACTGAGGATGGCCTGTCACCCAGGCTAACCGTTCATAATACATGGCGCGTTCGCGCTTCAATATGTTGTTGTCCGGTTGCGCCTGGAGAAGCTGATCCATCAGCCGGAGAGCTTCTGCAAAATGGTTCATCGCTTGCGGTAAATTGCCGCTCTCCTGCTCGGCAGCCCCCAGCCGGCTGACTTCCAACGCCAGATGGATCCGGCTGTCTTGGTCCCAGTTAGGCGCCGCACTGAGGAGAGAATCCTGCTGCGCAGATGCCCACTCGCGGGAGATTTCAACCGACTGGCGAAGCGGTTCGAGCGCCGCGGCGGGATCGTGCTAGGTTAGGAAGTCCCCAAGCGTTCCGCGAGTGAAGGCGCGCAGGCCGAATGCCGGCCGGCCCGTTTTCGGAATCGAATCGGCAATTGCGATCGCGGTGCGCACGTGATTCACGCCGTCCGCCGCGCGGCCGAGGCCCCAGAAGTATACCGCGCCCAGTTTGTTTTGGGTGTCGGCCATGAGTTCCCAGCGCAGCCGGAGAAGAAGGGAGCTGTTCCGCGATCACCAGAGCCTTTGTGTAGCTCTCCACGGCGGCTTTCGGTTGACCAAGGTGCGAAAGCTGGGGATTCCCTTGCACGTCGCCTACCTGGCGGTAGGCCGTCGCCAGTTCCAACTGCAACACCGGATCACCGGATGCCTCCAGTGACAGGTTGTCCAGATACGCCAGCGCCGTCTTTATGATCAGCTCTCGCGCTTTGGTGGATCCGGCAAGTGTCGCGACGTTCTGTTTCGACATCGAATAACATCGTGTTTTATTCGCCGAACGGTCCACGACAACCCGTTCCCTTTGCGGCTGAGTGCCGGCACATTTCAGGGACTGTTTCGGGGCGAGCCTTACTTCACTCACGGCCGTTTCTCCGAGCGGAACTTGGAGCATTTGCTCCGTGGTGGAGCAAGCAGCATCATGTGTTAAGTCTTGTTGACGGTGTGGTATAGCGATGACAGCGCGGTTTTGGGGAGACTGGGGCCATTGTCAAGGCCGAGCGAAGCGAGCCCGAAGGGTTGCCTTGACAATAGCTCCAGCCCGCCCTATTCACACTCATGAGGGCGAAGCGGGCCTTCGGAGAACCGTCTCCCAGGTGTCGAACCCACAAATTCTGCTACAGATCATAATTTCTATTCCAGCGTGACGAGGACCGGAGCTATGGACTTCGCCGTTCGTGAGAAGAAACTCCCATAGACTAGACTGTGTAGCATTATGCTGCCGCTCTGCAGGTTTGTTTCCCGATGTTCAGTCTCGGCAGGACATTTCGACGCTCACGAGTCCTGAGCAGCGTCAGCCGTTCTCGCGCACGGATCCGCTGATCGTGGCAGTCGAACTCCTGAGCTCGGCATCAATCCGACGGCCGAGACGTGCGACGAGTGGCGGCATCGCCTCAATGTCGCCTGTGGAAACCCGGAAATTCACGATACAGAATCGCAGCGCGAATTTGCCGGCGATCACCGCATTCGAGATGAACGCCTCGCCAGTTTTCTCTATCGCTTCCAGCAGGCGCCGGTTCAATTCGTTCAGATACTCTTCCGTCTCTTCAGACCCCTGCTCAGCCCGAAGTTCTTGCGGAACATAACGCAGTGTGGTGATGCTCAGGTGGTGCGTGAGTGCCTCCAACTCGGGGTGGTCCAGCGCCAGGTCGTACAGGTACCGCGCCAGAGTGATGTCATCCTGAATCATCCCGCGGTAGCCTGCTGCTCCCGCCTGCTGCAGGGCGAGCCAGACCTTGAGCGCACGAAAGCCGCGCGAGTTCTGAGGGCCGATGTCGTAGTAATTCAGGCCCTCACCCTCAAAGTTGTAGTATGCGGGATGGTACGAGAACGCATTCCTCAACGCCGCAGGGTTGCGTACGAGGGCACAGCCAGCCTCAAGCGGCGCGTACAACCATTTGTGAGGATCCACAGCCACCGAATCAGCCGACTCCAGCCCCTTCAGTTCCGGGGGTGCGCCCGCCAGGCCGTTTGCAAATGCCCCGTATGCGCCGTCGACGTGGAACCAGAGTTTGTGCTCCTGACAGAACTCCGCCAAGTCCGGTAACGGTTCGACCGCGCCGGTGCTGACGGTTCCCGCGGAGCCAACCACAAGAAATGGCTGATAGCCCTCATCTCTGTCGCGCCGGTAGCGGGCTTGCAGTTCATCCAGGTTCATGCCTCGCGTCCCATCGATCCAATGAATGGCTTCGGTTCCCAGACCTGCCAGATCAGCGGCCTTCTGTATCCAGGTGTGAGTCTCCGCGGAAGCGTAAAGACAGAGCCGCGGCCCACCTGCCACGCCTTCCCGGCGGAGATCCCAACCGGCCTGCGCGGCGCGGGCAGCCAGGAAACAGGTGAGATTGGCCATGTTGCCACCGCTTACGAGTAAGCCGCCGCAGTCGGCCGGGTAACCGATGAACTGCGCGAGCCAGCGAATTACCTGGGCTTCGATTTCGGTTGCAATCGGAGACAGTTTCCAGGCGCCGACATTCGCGTTTACGGCAGCCGCCAACAAGTCCGCAAGCATGCCGATAGGAGCGGCGCTGGATGTGATGTAGCCATAGAACCGCGGATGGCCGTTAAAAAGGGAGTGCTGAAATAGCAGCGTGGCGGCGTCCCGCAGCAGGGACTCCGGGTCCTGCCCCTCCTCCGGTAACGCCCGCTTCGCGGAGATGGCCGCGCGTACTTCCTCCGGGGATTCCGCCAGCGTGACCGGATGCATGCGGATGGAAGCCAGGAATTCAGCGATCCGATCCACAAGGTCGTGACCGAGCGAGCGAAACTGGTCGCTGGTCATATCGAGAGGAGCGGCGCGGGTTCTGAGTCTTTCTTGTTGATCTTGATGAATCGTCATTTTGACCCCTTTCGATTGACGATGAAGTAGACCACCGGTACCGTCAACCGCGACAGCGTTAGCGAAGCTATTTCACCAGCCATCAATGCGATGGCCAGACCTTGAAAGATCGGGTCGAAAAGAATCACAGCGGAGCATACGATTACGGCGGCCGCGGTGAGCATCATGGGGCGAAAGCGAACCGCTCCGGCATCGATCACGGCCTGGTCCAACGGCATGCCTTCCTTCAGGCGCAGTTCGATGAAGTCTACCAGGATGATCGAGTTTCGCACCACGATGCCGGCGCCTGCGATGAAGCCGATCATGGAGGTGGCGGTGAAGAATGCGTGCAGCAGGCCGTGAGCGGGCAGAATCCCCACCAGAGAGAACGGGATCGCCACCATGATTACCAGCGGCGTGACAAATGACTGGAACCAGCCGACGATGAGGATGTAGATCAGAATCAGCACCGCACAGAACGCCAGGCCGAGGTCGCGAAAGACCTCGTAGGTAATGTTCCACTCGCCGTCCCATTTGAGTGCGTAGCGTGAGTCGGTGGGCGGTAGGCCGGCCGTGTACTGTTCGACGCGGTAACCTTCCGGGATCTGGATTCGTTCGATCTGGGGTCCGATTTTCAGCATGGCGTAGACTGGGCTTTCGATGACTCCCGCGAGATCGGCGGTGACGTAGGTTACCGGCATCAGGTTCTTGTGGTAGATGCTCTTGTCCTGGATAGCGCTCTCGATGTGAGCGATCTCGCCGAGCGCGACGAGGTTCCCGGCGCGACCGCGCAGTTTCAAATTTTTCAGGCGCTCTAGGTCAGAACGCCGCGCGCGCGCGAGGCGCACCGTTATGGGCACATCTTCTTTCTCATAAGAGGCGTGCAGCAGGCCGGCGGAATCGCCGGCGGTTGCGAGGCGCAGCACATTCGCCACATCCTCGTCGGTGATGCCGTTGAGCGCGGCCTTCTCGCGGTCGACGAGAATGCGGCGCTTTGGCTGATCGTCTTCCACATACCAGTCGACGTCGACCACGCCTTCGGTTTTCTCGAAAATATTGCGAACCTGCCGCGCGATCTCAATCTGGCCCTGCTGCGCAGGACCATAGACCTCGGCGACCATGGTTTCGAGCACCGGCGGGCCGGGCGGTACTTCGGCGACCTTGATGCGGGCTCCGGAGCGCCGGGCCACCGGGATCAACTGCTCGCGGACGAGCTTGGCGATCCCGTGGCTCTGGAGCTTGCGCAGCGACTTTCCGACCAGGTTCACCTGGATGTCGGCGACATTGGGTCCGCGGCGCAAGAAGTAGTGGCGCACCAGGCCGTTGAAGTTGTAGGGTGAGGCAACGCCAGCGTAGGTCTGGAGGTTTATGACCTCCGGCTGCTTCTGGACCACGGCGGCCAGTTCGGTGGCGACGCGGGCTGTCTCTTCAAGCGTTGTTCCCTCAGGCATGTCAATGATGACCTGGAACTCGCTCTTGTTGTCGAAGGGCAGCATCTTCATCTTGACGAAGCCGACCCCGACGAGACCGATCGAGCCGAGGAATAGGACGGCGACCAGCGTCAAAAATCCGTAGCGCGCAGCGGTGTTGTGGAGCAACGGATTCATCACGCGACGGTAGAGCCGGGTGAGGCGGTCCTCTCCTTCGCGGTGGGCGTGGGCCGCCGCGTTGCCGAGGATCCGTACCGAGGCCCATGGCGTCACCACCAGCGCGACGATCAGCGAGAACACCATGGCTGCTGCGCCCACAATGGGGATTGGTCGCATGTAGGGACCCGCCAGCCCGCCCACGAAAGCGTTTGGAAGGATCGCGGCAATTACGGTCAAAGTGGCGAGGATGGTCGGGTTGCCGACTTCATCGACTGCTTCGATGGTCACGTGCGCCAGGCTGCGGCCTTGGTTCTCCGGTAGGCGCGCATGGCGCACGATATTCTCGACAATGACGATCGCGTCATCCACCAGGATGCCGATGGAGAAGATCAGCGCAAAAAGCGTGATGCGGTTCAGGGTGAAGCCACAGAAGTAGAACGTTGCGAGCGTGAGGGCAAGCGTAACCGGGATGGCACTGAAGACGATACCGGCCTCGCGAAAACCGAGTGTCAGCCAGATCAGCGCCGCCACCGAAATCACAGCGATAAACATGTGGAAGAGCAGCCCGTTCGATTTCTCAGCGGCCGTTTCACCGTAGTTGCGCGTGATGGAAAGCTGCACGTCAGAGGGGAGCAAAGAGCCACGTAACGAGTTCACGCGGGCCAGTACACGATCGGCGACCTCGATGGCGTTGGCACCCTTGCGCTTCGAAACGGCGAGTGTGACCGCAGGCCACAAGGAAGGATCGCCGGCCGAGGCGTAACGAACGTATTCCCAGGGCTCCTCGCCGCCGTCCTCGATCCGGGCGACGTCACCAAGAAAAACCGGGCGGCTATCGACCACGCCGACCACCACACGACGCACGTCATCGGCGCAGGTGAGGAAGGAGCCAGCCTCCAGCACGAATTCCCGGTTCGAGTTGGAAACGCTGCCGGCCGGCAGGCGGCGGTTGGCCATGCCGAGCGCACGGGCAACGTCCGAGGGGGAGACATGATATCCGGCCAACCGAGTTTCGTCGAGATCGACGCGCATCTGCCGCCGCTGCCCGCCGATCAGGGCGACGGCGGAAACCTGGTCCACTTGCTTGACGGTGTCGTGCAACTGCGCGGCAAGGCGACGCAGATCGTAATCGCCGTAGCGCTTGCTCCAGAGCGTTAGGGCCAAAATGGGCACATCGTCGATCGAGCGCGGCTTAATGAGCGGCGGCGAGGCGCCCGGCGGAATCAGGTCGAGGTTGGCAAACATCTTTTGGTTCAGACGGACGATGGCCTTCTCTTCGTCCTCGCCGACGAGAAAGCGCACCACTGCCATTGACATGCCGGGGCTGGATGTCGAGTAGATGTACTCGACGCCAGGAATCTCCCACAGGAGTTTCTCCATGGGTTTGGTGACACGCTCCTCGACTTCGGGTGCGGAGGCGCCGGGCATCTCGACGAAGATGTCGATCATGGGAACGACGATCTGCGGCTCCTCCTCGCGGGGGAGTTTGGAAACCGCGAGGAGGCCCAGAAGAATCGAGGCCAGCACGAAGAGCGGTGTGAGCTTGGAGTCGACGAAAGCGGCGGCGAGCCGCCCGGCAGCACGGAGGCGGGGGACGTCTTTCACTTTGCGGCCTCCTGGATGGCCACGCGGGAGCCGTCGGCGAGCAGCGGCGCGGGCCTTACGATGATTCTTTCTCCGGCTGTCAGGCCCGAGAGAACCTCGCGCTGGTCGTCGCGCCCCTCACCCAGCGTGACAAAGCGGAGCCGCGCCGTGTCTCCTTCGACGACGTACACGGACCGGATCTGGCCGCGCTCAAGAACCGCGGATTGGGGAACCAGCAATGCCCTGCGCTTGCCCGCGGCGAAGCCGGCACGCCCGAACATCCCGGACCGCAAGCCTGGCAGCGCGGGCAGGTCGATCTTCACGGTGAAGCTGCGCGTGGCGGCATCGACCGAGGGTACGACTTCGGCGACATGACCGCTGACGGTTCGGCTCAGGCCGTCGATCTCAACCTCAACGTCTTCACCGACCCGGACGAGACCTAGCCGCGACTCGTCGATCGAAGCCTCCAGGCGCGGGTTGCCTTCGCGCTCGAGAGTGAGCAGCGGCGCCCCCGGCGTGGCCATGCTGCCGGGATCGGCTTTGCGTTCGGTGACCAGGGCTGCGAATGGCGCGGTAAGGGTGGCGTAGTCGAGGGCTACACGGGCGGCGGCGATCTCGGCTTCTGCCTGGCTGCGGCGCGCCTCGATTTGCCGGCGCTTCGATGCGGCCATCTCGAGAGCCGCATCGGCGCTCCGGAGCCGCGCTTGCGACTCGTCGAATTCCTGCTGTGAAACAGACGCATTGGCGAGCAGGTCCTGGAAGCGCTTATGAGTCACTTGCGCCAGTTCAAAGTTGGCGCGGGCGGCCGTTATGGCGCTTTCGGTCTCGTCGATGGCAGCTTCGGCTTCTGCGCGGGCGGCTTCGGATCGGCGCAGGTTCGCCTCGAGATCCCGGCGGTCCAATACGATGAGCGTCTGGCCGGGTTGCACGTGGTCGCCGGCTTGCACGCGGACTTCGAGAATGTTGGCGGCGATCTTCGCTGCGATAGCGGCGCTATAGCGGGCAGCGCACAGTGCCGCTTGCCTGGTAGATATCGGCGATCTCGGAAGCAGCAACGGTTTCGACCTGGACCGTGGAGACGCGCGGTTCGGCGCCCGCCGCGGCGACGCGAGCTTCGTGCTGTGAGCAGCCGACAGTGATCAAGAGCAGAATGGGGAACGGCAAGAATCGGTTCATAGGTGCACCTCAATTCATGAGCGCGGAATCGGCCGCCAGCGTTCCAGCGGCGTGTTCGAGTGCGGCGGCGGCGACGCGGTGATCGTAGACGGCCGCCAGGCGCAGCGTACGTGCGGCGGCCAGCGCCGTCTCGCTGCGCAGCAGTTCGGTGACGGTGATCAGACCGGCCTGGTGGCGGTTCTGGATGATGCGGTGGGCCTCTTCGGCCTCGGCTGCAGCAGCGGAAGCAACTTCGACTCGCTGCGCGGCGGCCCTCAGAGCCAGGTACGCCTTGAGTACCTCCAGGTGGATCGCTGAATCGGCGCGCTTCCGCAGAGCTTCGGCGCGCGATTCGGCAAAGCGTGCCTGCTCCACGCGGGCCTTGGTCTCGCCCCCGTTCCACAAGTTCCAGCGAAGCGTAACGGCGGTGAGCCAGTTCGCACCGCCTTTACTCAGGAAATTCTGCCTGTCGGCCTCGACGGTCGCTTGAAAGGCGACCTGCGGCCAGTAGGCGGCGCCGGCGATCTGCTGCTGCGGTCCGGGCAAGGCGCTGGGCGAGTTCGGCCTGCCGCATTTCCGGACGATCTCTCAGCGGCCAGGCGGCGGTACTCTTCAAGCGTGCCCTCGGGCCGCACCGGCGCTGGACTCGAGCGGCGTCGTCAACTCGAACGTGCGATCGAGGCTGACGCCAAGCTCGTCGTTCAGTGCCGCGCGGGCCACGGCCAGATCATTCGAGGCGCGGATCTGCTGCTCCTGCATCGCAGCGAGGTGGACGCGCAGGGCCAGCACATCCGCCTGGGTGCTGCGGCCGGACTGGTAGATGGACTCTGCACGCTTGAGGTCCGCCCGGGCGCTGTCAACCGATTGCCGCGCGACCTCCAGGTTTTTCTCCGCCAGCGTGACGCCGAAATAGGCGCGCAACACATTCAGGGTGATCTCCGAGTGGCTTCGGCGTGTTTCCTCGCCGGCCATTTGGCGCGTGAAGCGCGCTGCCTCGACACTGCGGCTGGTTTGCCGCGCATCGAATACTACCTGCTCGACCGTCAATTGCGACTGGTAGTTATTCATGGCGTCCGGGCGATTCAGAGAGCCGATCGCGAAATTTGCATCGCTGAATTGGTGCTGGGTGAGAAGCGAGCTGAATACGAACACGGGGTTGTTGCCGCGCTGGACGCTCTCCGAGAACTGCAACCGCGGCAGATAGCCGGAGTGGGCCTGGCGAATGCGAGCCTCCGCTTCTTTCTCGCCGGCATCCGCAGCGGCGACAAGCGGATTCGAGTGTAAAGCCAGATCGACCGCCTGTCGCAACGTAAGGGCTTCTTGCGCCAGAAGAGGAGAAGCAGCAAGTGCCAAGTATCGTTAAGAATCCAGCGATGGGCCCGAATCTTGCGATCCGAAGAGGAGAAGACATAGTTGTTCACCGTAGCCCTTCAAATAGGTCGGTTTCCGGTTTTCGTCCTCCATTGACCGAGCTATAAGCGCGATAGAACTCTTGTGATCCCCAAAGTGCGGTCTGCTGGTCTTCCGTGAGATTTTCCAGTCGCTCATAGATGGACAACTGGGTTCGATGGCAGCAAACCGCTTTCCACACAATGGGCCAATAGGCGGACATATCAAGCTCGGTGGTCACGGCCCAATCAGGCCAAGGAGCGGCCTGCCGCTCAACGCCGTCGACCATCGACGTCAGCTTGCGAAAGGCGGTCTGATACGCCTCCCACTTGTGGCTTCGCCACGCAAGGTAGTGCAGCTTTCGAACGCGGTGAGGCGGAAGTGAATCCGGTTGCGAGCCGTCGTCCACGCGGAATCCGCAGTCGGCGGCGCATACCGTGGCGGCGGTCGTGAATTGGGAGATGGCAATGTGGTCAGGGTGCCCGTACGCTCCCTCCGGACCGAAGGTCACGACCACATCGGGCTGAATTCGCCGAATATGAGAGACGACGGCGCGAATGGCAGTCGTGGCCTCGACCTGATCAAGTGCGCCGTCCGGGTAGTTCAGGATGGAGACCTCGCGAATTCCGAGCACCGCGGCGGCAGCTCGCAATTCCTGCTTCCCGAACGCGGCCGACTTCAACCGGATCGCCTCCCTTTCCGAGTGAGCCGAACCTTCCGCGTTCTCCGCGTGTGGCTGTGACGAGATACGTCTCCACCCCCTCCGCAGCGTACTTGGCGAGCGTGCCGCCGAAACCGAGTGACTCATCATCGGGATGAGCGAGGACGGCCAGCAATTTGAGTTGCTTATTCATCGCGATCCTCCAACGCGATCAAACTTTGAAACCTGCGAAAGGACGGGCGTCTCGGCGTGCTTCTTGAGTCCCTGAGCCTCGAGAGCGAGATAACGCGCGTTCAAGCCGCGGGTCAGACGGGCGACAATCGGTGCCGAGAGGGCCTGAGAAATCAAGCGAGAGCGTGACCCGGCTGCTGCTGGCCCCGCCTTCGATATAGTGGCGAGCGGTTACAAGCACGCCGGGGCCGACCGTGATCCATGTAAAGCCGCGGCCCTCCTCAATCTCCGTGATCTGCCAGCGCGCCGGAAGAAGCTTAGGCTGGCGGACGATGGCTCGGGTTCCAACGGCGAGCGGGCCGGCGTCGAGCCGCCGGATGCTGATGACCGTAGGGGTCCATTCGGACCAATGCTCGATGTCGCGCAGGGCTGTCCAGATCCGATCAGGAGGCGCCTGGATGTCGACAGTGGTGTAGAAATGCGTCATAGGTCAACAAGCCGCGACCGAGGCGCTAACGCCCGAGTGCCGCTTTGATCCGCGCAAGATGGTGGTAACTGTGGCGCACCGGATGATCCTCCAGGAAGAATTGGCAAGTCAATGGAGCGTCACTGTTGAGCGACACAGGGGCGGCGCGGTCGAGCTCTTCGTCGGTAAAGGCGCGGATTGCCGCGGCCGCGGCCGCGCTGTTGGCCTTTAACAGCGCGAGTGCGGCTTCTTTGGTGACGTTGTCGTTCTCTTTCGCATGGTCTCGGTTGATCGTATCGACCGCGTCCCACGTCACCCCGGCGATCGGCCGGCCGGCAGCGAGCAGACTCGCAAGCTGGATCTCAATTGGGTACATACTGGCCACGTGATGTACGACCACGCCGATTTTCCGGCCGTCCTTGGGAAGGCGGGTCTGCCACTCCGCCTCAGAAAGCGTGGCCGCAAAAGCGGCAAGAGCTGTCGCTCCGTTTTCGAGACGGGTGGCAAGGGCTTCAGACCTCTGGTTCGGCGCGGCGCTCCCTGCCGGCATGTGGGTTTCGGTGATCTGTTCGTGATTGTTGTTCTTCATGGTTTTCTCTCCTTTTCAAAGGGAAACGGTAACTCTCAAGAAAGTGGCAGGTATCAAAGTGCCGTCGTTCGTGCTCTTGTTGTGTGCTTTCGCAAGGTCCAGCAGTTCACTGTGAAGCTCTTCGGCTCTTCCGCTCTGTTCCGCGGCTTCGAAGGCGTTCATGGTGGGGCCATAGAACCGCCTGAAGAGGCCGATAAAATCTGCCGGGCCCTTGCTGGCCGACACGAAGTAGTACGTGTCTTTGGCCATCGATATCTTTTCCGTGGGTACCCCGGCCTGACCAAAGCGCTCAATGACGTGACTTTCCACGCCCCACAGCATTGGACTGATGAAGCCTTCCGGGGGCGGAGGCGTGAACAATGAGCTGATCTTCAGAAGCTGCGAAACGAAGCTCGGATCGTTTGGAATCCAGTTGCCCATCACGATCCGTCCGCCTGGTTTTGTGACGCGGACCATTTCTCTGGCCACGTCAAACGGCTTCGAGGCGAACATGGCGCCGAACACGGAGAGAGTCAAATCGAAGGTATGGTCATCGATCCCTTCAAGGTTGCACGCGTCACCCTCCTGAAACTTCAGGCGCCTGAGGCCCTGCTCCGCCGCCCGTTTATTCCCCGCCGCAACGAGATTCCTGGCAATGTCGATTCCAGTAACTTCTGCCCCGAGACGCGCCAGTGGCACCGCCGTAGTGCCGTCTCCACAGCCAAGATCCAACGCCCGAAGTGGAGGCTTGACCCCGAGCGATTCCACCAGTGTTTCGCCGGATTCCCGCATGAAGGCGGCGATCGCAGTGAAATCGCCTTTTTCCCAGAGTGCTTTGTTCGGATTCATAACGGTTCCTTTCGTTTGATCGACGTCAGCAAGATTGTCTGCCGGGTCAGCCGAGGCGATAAGGGGAGCCAGCGCTGCTTCGATCCGCCGCATTTGCTCGCCGGTGATCATGGCGCTGAGCACCTTCTGAAACCGCCGCTCCTCGACACCGGAGAGAATGTACTGCCAGCGATAGGCCCGGAGCACCTGGTCGTGCAGCCGCTTCCTGTTCTGTTCGGATAGAGCCGCGCCTTTTACGTTCAGGAAGTACCGCAACATCCGCGGCCGCTTGGGCGCACACGATCCCGTCCACGGCTCCGACGAGCGCGATCATGTCGTCCACGGCCTGATCTCGCTCCTCGGCGGACAAGCCCGCGTTTTCGCGTACCCATTCCAGCTCGTCGATTCTTGCGTGTTGGGATTCCTCCTTCCAGTGGTACAAAAACACATCTTTGAACAACGGCGATAATTGTGAATCCGGCTGGATGCTTTTCAGATAATGCGTCTGCGTGAACAGCTCGATCATCAGAGTCACTCCCAGCACCGCCCATGTGGATTTCGAAAGCACCGCCGCGGCCACCGCGTTCGGCTCCGGCAGGAAGTTGTATCCCGGCGGCATTTTCGAGGCGATCATGCGCTCAATACGCCGGAACAGTTCCTGGTGTTTGAGTTCTTCATCACTGAAGCGAACCAGTGCCTCCAGAGCGATCTGGTCACCGGTCCAGTGAAATTTGCTCAGCTCAAGAACCTTGCAGTTGATGAAACGTTCCACTAGGCCGAAGATGTTCGCATACGTCCGGCCTTGAATCTGACTGAGAAAAAGTCGCTTCGTCCTCGCTCAGAAACTCAAGCTGGTCGACTGCCGGAGATGGAGTCCGGCAGGAACTTATGCGACGTATCGAACTCGCGGCCTCGTAGAACGTCCCGGTCGATGTCCCAGCGTACGCGCTTGGAAGCGCCAACACATTCGGCATATTGTTCGGTTTGGACGGGAATGGGGGTCGTCATAGCGTTTCTCTCCTTCGTGTATCGGTTTGACGCGTTTCCAATCGCGTCTCGTGTCGCTTACAATTGTGGGGTGCACTGGGTGCTACAACCATGCCCGAGCGTCCCGATGAATTGCTCGGACGTTCGCCGGGGCTGATTGCTTTGCAGACCGGCCGGAAAACTTCGCCGGCCGTTCAGAGGGTCGAATGGATGCATTCTCCGAAATTCTGAGTGGGGTCAAGCTAAGCGGCGCGTTATTCTTCAGCGCTGAGTTTTCGGCTCCCTGGTGTTTTACGTCGCCCGCGTCCAACACTCTTGCGCCTCTGTTGGCGCCAGGAGCACCCCACCTGGTGATCTACCATTTCGTCATCGACGGCGCAGCATTCGTGACGTTGCCCGATGGACGAATCGATCGAGCTTGGTCCCGGAGATATCGTCGTCCTTCCTCACGGGGATCCACACGTGATGACCAGCGCGCGGGGTTCGACGGGAGGCGCGCTTACCTCGGCGATTCTTTCCAAAATCAAAGCGCGCGACCTGCGTCCGATGCAGGCCGGCGGGGGTGGCGACTCAGCGCGATATGTCTGTGGGTACATGGCTTGCGACCCATTCCTGAGCCGGCCAATTTTGGGCGGTCTGCCGCCTGTCTTCAAGGTCCACATCCGAACGGATCGCTCGGGGCAGTGGCTCGAGAATTCCATCCTGCACTTGGTAGAAGAAGCAGCTTCGGGGCGGGTCGGCAGCGATGCCATGCTAGCCAAACTCTCGGAGGCCCTGTTCGTTGACACGCTCCGCCGCTATGTTGCCGCCTTGCCCGAACAACAGACGGGCTGGCTTGCGGGCGCGCGCGATCCCATCGTGGGAAAGAGCCTCGGACTGCTGCACAGCCGCATTGCTCATCCCTGGACGATCGCGGATCTGGCGGATGAGGTGGGCATTTCAAGAACTGCTCTCGTGGAGCGTTTTACCCGGTATCTTGCCGAGCCACCCATGACCTATTTGACTCGCTGGAGGCTTCACTTAGCCGCGCGGTCGCTTGAGAACACGCCGCGGGGTGTATCGGAAATCGCCGGCGACGTGGGATACGAGTCGGAAGCCGCCTTCAACCGCGCATTCAAACGTGAGTTTGGGGAGCCTCCCGGCCGCTACCGCCTCAAGCATAAACAGACCGGTAGCAAGACGCCTGAGGTGACAACTCGCCCCCCCGGCCTCAAAGCGGATTCGATCAGTGCTGAATCGGCGGGAAGATCGGGTATTTCGTCATAGCCCGCTTTTAGCTCTCGATCTTGCCTCGTCTGGTGGCCGCGTGAGAACGATGGAATGCGCTTCGAAATGAGCATATCGTGTTCCTTGGAGAGGGATCGTATAGGAGCACGGAGCGGCTGTTTGCGGGTTTGAATTGTATCTGAACATCAACATCAACAGAGGGGGATATCCGGATCAACCTGCCACTCAGCGACAAGGCGGCGCTGGGGCTCGGCGGCGGTTATTGGGCGATTTTCCAAAACGAGTACGTTCCGGATGCATCATCAAATAGCGGCATCACGACGATCATTTGGGGTGTGAATTGTACGGTCTGTTCCCGCAACGCGTAGCAGGGGCATATTGAGGCACGTCTGTCATCGTCAAGGACTCTCGGGTGTTACGGCGATGTTCCGTGAGCTTTCGGCAGGCATGCGTTGGAGCTCGTGCAGGTGGCTCGGTACCACTTTGGCCAGTTTTGGCGCCGTCGAGACCGGCACGGCGATGCCGACGGGCACACATCAGCGCCGACCGGCCAGGGATGGGCGCCAGCGGTCTTGAGAAGCGAGTTTGTTCCCTGCCTCAAGCGACTAGGCCATGCCGCCCTCCCGCGTCG
Organism: uncultured Solibacteraceae bacterium; assembly: GCA_963792055.1. Lineage (GTDB taxonomy): Bacteria > Acidobacteriota > Terriglobia > Bryobacterales > Bryobacteraceae > Solibacter. Next base: position 402,799 of record CAWBUV010000008.1, read on the forward strand.
CCAACAGGGACTGGATCAATGGAGACCTCGCCGTAGCGGGCAGGCAGTCGGCCGCTGCGACCACCAGGCATTAGCCTCGGTTGGGGTGGTTTCGGTCGGCATCGCGATCTTTCGAACAGCAATGCCACCCACAGCCAGGATCTTCTTCCGCAAGAGCATGGGTATTCGACGCAGACAGCAATAATAGCCGCATGGAGGGGCTACGACAAAGCGCAATTTAGAAACTGGTGTAGAGTCCCTACCGCGTCCCCGCCAATGGGCCCGCGCTTTACTGGCGCCGTTGGCTCCGGCCGAGACCGGCTGAAGTGGCGCCGTTTCTCGGCTCTCCCGCACTTTTGGTGGTGCCTCAAGGGGACCGAGAGGGGCGCCCCTCGAGGCCGGAGTGGAACGGAAGGACCCGTCCGCGGAGGAGAAGGAAGCCTGAGCGGCCGTACATTTGGCGCTTCAATAGTTTGAGGCGATGCACTTGGCCTTCCACCTGTCCGTTGTTCCAGTGTGTTTCGATGCCGGCAGTGGCGGCATGATCTCGTCGTATCCCCGTGGCGAAGCCGTTGAGCTCAGGAATGCCGGAGGTCTCGGCAGACTTCAACCACGCCTCTAGATCGCTGACTCTGTGATTCTTCACCATGTCACGAAATGTCTGGGCGAGGCGCTCGGCTTGGGAGATCGCCGGCTGATCTTTCGTGATTACTTGTACTCACTTCTGCTCCGCTTCTTTGCGCTCGGCAGCGGGCTTGGCAAGCCAGAACGCCACCAGGCGCAAGCCCGGCAGCTTTCGGTTGCGTCGGGTTGGCTTCGGCTCCGGCGACCGCCACGGCTGTAAGTATTCCTTGACACGACTCAATTGGCCGGAGTAGCCCTGTTTCCTTTTGAGCGTAGAACATTTCTTATCTAACCTGTTATATGCCGAAACCCAACCATCAAAAGTGCGGGAGAGCCCTAAAAGAGCGGCGTTTTCGCCGGTTTTGACGCTGTGGCGACCCGCCGGTATCGGCGCCGAGGCACACGACTGCGACCCCGCGCAGCGATTTGAGGCGTAGCGCGGCAGTTGGCCGGGTGAGCAAAGCGTTGGCGTCTACTCGATAACGCACCCTCCCGCGCCGTCGACATGAACAGGAGGATTGGAATCCCGCAGGTGCTTGGTGTCCGGCCGGACCGAGTCGATCACCAGGTAGAGTCTACCGGCGCTGTTGACCTTGCCCGCTATGCAGTGCGCCATGTCAGGCGGGTGAGCAGGGCTTTGGTGAAGTCGTACAGGCGATAGACGCGCTGGGTATCGCGGTCCTGCATCAAGAACACCGCACACGAACGGTATTCCGTCCGCGAGAGCAGGAACAATGATTGGCGCTGAAGTTGAACATTGGAGAAGCGGGTGGGGGGATAAAGCCGGAGGCGGGAGTTGAGTCTCCCGCGCCCCATTGGCAGCGCCGTTGAGGGGTTAGCCCGGCGGACTCCTCCGTGGCGGGTTATCGCACAGCGCGGCGCTTGCTCGGAGCCGACCGCAACTACTCGGCCGGCGGATTCGGGTTCCTGGACTTGCGCAGGCTGTCTCCGCCCAGCAGGAAGATCTCGGAGTTTTCCACGAGCCGGTCGGCGATGGCGGTGGCGATGGTGGTGTTGAAGAGGATGTTGCCCCAGTCGGAGAACGCAGTGTTGGTAGTGATAATTGTTGATCGTTTTTGGCTGTGGCGGGTGGAGATGACCTGATAGAAGAGATTCGAGGTCTGCTGATCGAGGGCCAGGTAGCCTAGCTCGTCGATAAATGTTCAGCTGAACATTTGTAGGCTAATGTGAAGTTGTCAGAAATGTGGAGTTGATGTGCGGAAGGCCTGGAAATGAATTGTCCTTCGGTTTCCAACTCCACATTTGAGCGGGCCTAAAGCGACTCCACCCAGTCGAGGATAGTGCGGTCTTTGCTCCAGGGTATGCGGGATCGGCGTGGGACCGGCTTGACCTTGGCGATGGCCCGGCGCTTCATTTCGAGATCGACCTTGGCGTATCGGTTCGTCGTGGTCGGACTGGCGTGCCCCAGCAAATGGCTGATTGTCGACAGATCAACACCCGATTTCAGAAGGGCCACGGCGGTACTTGTGCCGAACGCTGTGAGGATGCAACCGCTTTTTGCGGAGGTTTGATGACGAGCACCTGTGGGATGTGAAATGGAGGCGCCCCCTACTGGGGCACCTCCTCATGATTCTCGTCAGAGGTTTCGCGCTTCGCGGCGCGATCGAGCTTCAGGACAGAGTCGACACGGACTTCCCAGACTCGCTGGTTGAGAGTGGTCTTTTGGGTACCGACGGTGAGTTCCCGCTGATATTCGCGGCTGCGGAGTTCGCCTTCGATGGCGATGTGCGCGCCTTTGGTGAGGCTGCCGGCGAAGTCGGCGAGTTTCCAGGTAGTGGGTCAGTTTGAAAAGTTAACATCTTGACGGCAGGGACATTCTTGCGATACTGAAAGTGTCATGCTTGACCGATCAAAGAAGCGCCCGCGAGATCCGAATCAGCTTGCATACCAGATCATGCTTGAATCTACTGGACAGGCTGTGAAATTCAACCCAAACCAGAAGCCCCGGTAGACCCTTCCAAGAATCCCCATGCCGTTGCTTTAGGCCGTCTCGGCGGCATCAAAGGAGGCGCGGCCAGGGCGGCGGCCCTCAGCCCGCGCAAACGCTCCCAGATCGCAGCAAAGGCGGCAAAAGCACGATGGGGCAAGAAAAAGCCCTAAGGGACCACGCAAGAATAGATTCACATTGGAGCAATCGTATAGTTCCAGGCGGGCAGGGTCGAATGTCGTTTGATGCAAAGGCGGTGGACGTGCTCTGGATCGGGTGAGGTGCCGGTTGGTTGGGTACTGCCTTCGGTCGAGGTGGGTCGAGACTGCGAGCCCGGCTCGGGTGCATGTGTTGCGGATGAAGTTCAGGACTTTGGGGTAACTGTCGAGAGGTTCGGCAGCCCAGTTTTTGGAGATTTCGGAGAACAGGCGGTGCTCGATGGGATTCCATTTGGAAGCGCCCGTGGGGTAGTGAGCAACGGTTACTGTGAGCCCAAAGCTGTTGCAGAGTTGGGTTTGCAGTTCGGTTTTCCAGGCGCCGGTACGGCAGCTATTACTGCCGCCGGTATCGGCCGGGATGAGCAACTGCCGGCCGCGGCGGTAGCGGTCCGCGCCGTCGTGCTTCCACCATCCGGCTATAGAGTGGGCGGCAAAAGGCTGCCGTGTCGTGCGAGACACCTACGAAGACCGAGCCTCGGTTGGCGAGCAGGTCATAGATCCCATAAGGGATCGCGACGCCGATGGCATCGGAGCGGAAATCGTGATCATTGACGCGCACCGGCGTGCGATCCCACTTGACGCCATGGTTCTTGAAGTTGCCAACCAGTTCTCGCTTCTTGGTATCGACACTGATAATAGGAAGCCCTGACGCTCAAAGCGGGTGCGCAACGACGAGATGTATCGGAACTGTTGGTCGCGGTCCGGGCTAGAGTCAGTGGCAATGGCTTTGCGGTTTACGCGAAGGGAAAAATCCATATCGTGAAGCAGACGCGCCACGGTATTGGCAGAGATCTCGATATCGAGTTGGCGCAGCAGTTCGGCGATTCCGGCAGGTGTCTTGTGGGTCCATCGAATGCCGGTGATGGGATCGCCGGCGGTGTCGTGTTCCAGCAGGATTTCGATGGCCTCGATTACTTCGAGCGTTTTTTTTCCACCGGCTTGCGTCCGGCGCCGAGTTGTCGGATCCGGCCGACCGCCACATCCTGATCCAGCAACTGGTGGCGGCCGCGGGCGATGGTGTGCGGATCGAGGTCCAGAAATTCGGCTAGCACGCTGTCGCCGCCGTGGCCGAGTTTCATGGATTCGAGGCCGGCGTACAAGCGGCGCTGCTGCTCGTCCAGAAGACTGTAGAACAAGATGATGGCGGCTTTCATCTCATCGGGAGACACTTCCAAACGGTTGGCATCAATCACCGTGGGAACGGATTGGTTGCTCCGATGTGTCAGAGATTGCCGCTGGTGGATGGCTGGATCAGTGGAAGTATAAAGGAACAGTGATCCTGTCATCAACCACGTATTCTCATGACGCGAGGCGCCAGTCCGACCGAAGCATCGAACGAGATTGTGTCTCCATCGAGCAGGCTACGTTGGTTTTTCCTGGGCATCTGTTGCGCTCTACTCGTAATCCTTTTGATGTCGGGCATTCTAGCAGCGCGGTCGATCCGGAGAATCCACGCTGAAGAGATTGCCGTTACGCGCGCATTGGCGAACCGCGCCGAAATGCTTTCCGGCCTGTGGCTGTCAATCCAAAGCTACAATGAAGCCGTCCAGCAGTTCGTGACGGATGCGCAGGCTGATCGCGAGGAGCCGGTCCGCCACCAACTTGATCAGCTCGCCTCGGAGATCGATTCGAACTTCAAACGCTATCCGGTAGAGGTTGATTCCTCCGAAACGGTGCTCGTGAACGGATTGAAAGGCGTTTTCTTGCAGCAGAAAACCGCGTACATATCCATCCTCGAAAAAGGGTCCGGCGCGCGGCGTGGTCAAGCTCAAAGCCTGATCGCCAACAACATGGCGGCACTCCAGAAACAGATTCTGGAGTGGTCGGGAAGGATCGGGTCGTGGAACGGGGACCGCCTCAATCACGTGGACCGCGCGCTGGTAACCGAATTCGATGGGGTCCAAGCGGGCCTCGCGCGAGCGCTGGCAATTGGATTCGGTAGCGGTTCTCTGCTGGTATTTGTGGGCTTGGCTTACGTCATCCGGCTCGAGCGGCAGGTCCAGACCAAGTACACGCAACTCGTCCAAAACCAACGTGAGTTACAGCGACTGTCGGCGCGCCTCGTGGAGGCTCAAGAGAGTGAGCGCCGGTCCATCTCGCCGGAGCTACACGATGGAATAGGTCAGACATTGGGAGCATTGCTCGGCGTTCCTCCGAGCCGGGGTCGGCTTTTCTTTTGTGCCTGGTGGTCGTCCCCTCCTCCGTTAAGATAAGCTGCCTTAAAGAGAATGCGATGAAGCGCCCTTCCACACTAGGCTGGCTGTTGGCCTTGAGCCTGATTCTGATCCTTGCCTCACTCGTGGTTCCCTGGGACCGTTACCCGCTGGTCACCCGGGCATTTCAGTCCGCGCAAAAAACGGTTTCCGAGCCGATTTTCCACGTGGGGAAGGTGCCGATCTCGCCCGCCTTTGTCATCCAGGCGATTCTCTTCATCCTGTTGCTTGCGTTCGTGGCGAGGAGAACGCGGCGCGTCTTCCGTGTCTACCTCCTGGATCGGATCGAGATGCAGGAAGGGCATAAATACGCACTTGAGACGACCGCAGAATATTTGATCGTCATCGCCGGCCTGGCCGTCGGATTGGAACTGGCAGGCGTCAACCTGGGCAGCCTCGCCATATTGGGTGGAGCTCTGGGAGTTGGTGTCGGTTTCGGTCTCCAATCGATTGCCAACAATTTTGTGTCGGGTTTGGTGCTTCTATTTGAGGGACCGGTCAAGGTTGGCGACCGCGTGGAAATCGGCGAGCTCAATGGCGACGTCGTGAAAATTGGAGCGCGAAGCACGTGGGTTCGGACAAACGACAACATCATCGTTATCGTTCCCAACTCTGAGTTCATTGTGAAACCGGTCGTGAACTGGACGGCGACAGACCGCCAGGTCCGCTTCAGCCTCCCTGTCGGCGTATCCTATGACTCCGATCCCGAGGAAGTTCGTAAGGTGCTGATTCGCGTGGCGACGGAGAATCCTGACGTGCTCCCCGATCCACCTCCGGATGTGATTTTTACGGATTACGGTGATAGCAGCCTGAACTTCGAGCTTCGATTCTGGACAATCTCGAGGGTCCAGACTCCGTTGATGCTGAAGAGCGATCTGTACTTCGCGATCTTCCGCTCCTTCAAGGAAAGCGGCATCGAGATTCCCTATCCCCAGCGGGACATCCACGTTCGGACTGCTGCCGCGACTCTACGGGTCGACCGGAATGAAGCCGAACAGCCCTGAGATCGCGACTGAATGGAAGAGCCTTGCGAGTCTCAAACCGGACAGCGGTTTCGACGTATGCTTTGACTGTGGGGGCTTGGCGACCTGGTCCCATCTCATGGTACGGATCTCTCATAAACTCTCGAACTCCTTCGATGGCGCTCTCGCCGGAGGTGGAGACCCCGCCTCTTCCCCGCTCTACGTTTTTGGCCCATTTCTGCGGCTGATTGTGTTGGCGGGCGTGGCTCCCGTGACGTTCGGGGCCAGTATCTGGCTCGTGGTCCTGACGGTAGTCGTTGTATCTGCGATGTACCGGCTCGTCATGGGCTGGGTCACGGACGGCAGCGGCGGGAGCGGGCTGAGCGAGGAAGAGTTCGGCGGCTGGGCCATGAAGATGAACGCGGCGATTACGATCGTCGAATATACGCTGACGTTTCTCGTTAGCATCGCCGCTTTGGTGACGTTTGTGGCCGACCGGTATACGTTCCTCGATCAAGCTGTATTCGGCATCGGCTATCGAACCATCGTCGCGATCCTGTTGAGCGTCGTCATCGGTGGGCTGGTCAATCGGGGGCCAAGAGTGGCGGCACGATCCTTCGGTCCGGCGACGCTGGCGGTGCTGCTCCTGCTTTGGGCAATGGTGATCGCAACCCTGTGGCGATTCGGATTTCGGTTACCGGCGTTTCACTTGAGTGCATTTGGCACCGAATATCTGCATTTCACGCTGAGCGGGTATTCGCATATTCTGGCATTGATGACGGGTATCGAGGTCTTCGCCAACTTGGTGGCGGCCTACGATGGCAGCGCCCAGGAGCGAAGCCGTAGAGCATTCGGCAGCCTCACGATCATCATGGGCACAACTCTGGTGACGATGCTCGTTGTTGGCCCTGCGATTCTCCGGGTTTCCAATCCCTCCGACCCTCTCGTTTCAGTCTTCACCCAGACGATGGATCGGCTACTGCCACGCCCGCTTCCGTATCTTGGGACGTTCGTGGGCGTCATCGTACTCGCGTCGGCTGCCGCGGCCAGCGCGCAGGGATTGCAGAATCTTGCGCTAGGCCTTCGATATCGCAACTATATTCCGGCATTTCTTGGCCGCAGGAACCGGTACGAGGTGGCCGACAGGCCCGTGTGGCTCGAAGTTGCCGTCGCCTCGTTTTGTTTTCTGGTCTTCGGCACCCGGGACGAGACTTACCTGACTCTTTACGCGGCGGGCGTTTTCGTGTTGTTGAGCATGACGGGATGGGCCTCTGTCAAGCGTCTCTTGCGATATTGGAGCGATGGGACTTCGAAGAAATCGGCCGGTGCCACCCTGGGCGCCATCATTGCCGCTATATTGACCACCGGCGCATCGGGGATCATTTTTTATGAACGATTTCTTGAGGGTGCGTGGGCTTACCTGCTCTTTATTCCGATTTTGTTTGTAGGTTTTGGGTACATTCGCTCGCGGTTAGGAGCTCCTGCGCCGCTTGAAGACCACCTGGGCCGCTTCTATACAGGGCAATACCTGCTGCCATACCAGAGGCGGGGAGGTATGAAAGATGAGACCAAGATTACGGAAGTGGACGTCGTGCTCGATGGAACCGCCTCAGCGGAGCACGGATTGAAAATCGGCGAAATGCTGAGCAAGAAGTTGGGCTCCAAGATCCGCCTGATCTCAATCGCCGATTCCGCGCATGCAGATTCAGGAGTCCCGAAAGATTATCTGAATCGAGTCGCCGCGCAACTCAGGATGCTGGGCGTCCCGGTAGAAATTGCAGACACTTCCGATCACGGGAAAGGTCCAGACTTGATTGTAGTGACCACGCAAACGGCCTCGGCGATCCAACATCTGTTTCACGATTACCTCGGTCCAGTTATTCGCCGTTCGGAAACGCCACTTTTTGTACTTCGCCCCACAGACGACTGGAGGAGCCGCTGGACGCAATTTCGGCGTCTTCTCGTTTGCCTGGACGGATCCGAGTCTGCTGAACAGGTTTTACCCTATACGCGACTGTTGATGGGGCAATTCAAGGGGCACATCCTCCTACTAGCCGTTCCCGAAATGGAAGTCGAGGAAGATCGCCTTGGTGCATATCTGGAGGGCGTCGCCAAGGCTCTGAAGGGGCACGGCCATAACGTAGAAGTCGTGATCGCGGGTGTCGAGCCGGCCCCAACGATCATCGGAATTGCCACCGAGCGTCAGGCCGATCTCATCGTGATGGCGAACAATGGCAGGGGAGGCGCCGCTCATCGTTCCGCTATGGGAAGCGTAACCGAGCAGCTCCTACATGGAACTCCGTGCCCCCTTCTGATCGTTCCGGCCGGAAACGCGTCGCCTACAGACCTTATCCCGACACGTTGAGCTTGCTACCCGATCGTGAATTCGGTCTCCGGTCTTTGAGGCTCAACGCCGCGGAAGGCAATCTTCAAAAGAGGTGGCGTCAGCAGAGTCGCTCCGACTGCCATAAAAACCACTATTCCATATGTATCGGCTGGGATGGCCTTTAGGCCCATACCAACCTGAGCAACGACCATGCAGAATTCTCCGCGTGGAATCATTCCGAAGCCCACACGAAGCGCGACCGGTCGTCCATGCTTTAGCGCGCCCAAGCCGCACCCCAGCACTTTGGAGACGATCGCAGTTACGAGCACAAGCGCGGCCAATATCAGAGTGGCACGGCTGGAGAACGCCTGAAGACTGAATCTCAGCCCGATGCCGGCGAGAAAAAAAGGGACGAGCAACTCCGTAACTCCATGAGCGAGATCGTGAACTCGGTGAGGCAACGCCTCACCCATCGCCATTCCAGCAAGAAAAGCGCCGATGATCGGAGCCACTCCAGCCCTTTCAGACAGCGCGGCCAGCCCGAACAGAAGAATCATCGCCAATGCAAACTGGCTCTCGCCGATGCGCAGCCGTTCCCGGAGATGGGGAATGACTTTGCCTGCTGCTTTGCTGCCCAATCCAGCGATTAATACAATGAATCCAACGGCGAAGATGGTTGTAAGAGCAAGCTCCAGAACATTCACGCTTCCGTCAGCCATGCTGCTGACAACTCCCAGGACGAGAAGCGCAAGAACATCGTCAATTACGGCGGCGGTCAAGATAATTTTGCTGGCAGTCCGATTCAGGAGGCCTTTCGCGGACAGTACCTGGGCGGTGATCCCAACACTGGTCGCCGTCAACGCAGCTCCCACAAAAAGAGATTCCATCTGAGGCTTCCCCCAGAGCTGAAGCAAGCCCCAGCCGGCGACGAAAGGCAGCGCTACTCCAAGCACACCTACGAGTATTCCCGTGCCGCCGACCTGCTTCAATTCGTGAACCTTCACTTCGAGACCGACACGAAACAGCAAAAACATGACGCCCAATTCTGCAAGAAAAGACATGTTTTCGTTTGGCCCGATCCAGCCGAGCAGGCTCGGCCCGATGATCACGCCGGCAAGAATTTCACCAACAATTCCGGGTTGCTTCAATCGCTCAAGGATCTCCGCGAGCAACTTGGCCGAACCGAACACAAGCAGCATCGAGACCGGTAGTGTGAGGTGAGGGTGCTCCGCGATCAATGCAAGCGCAATCGGAATATTCATCGAGGATGGCCTTCGGGGTTATTTTTTGGAAGCGCCGCGATGGTCCGCTTTTGTGCGAGGTGGTCTGACGCGCTCGGCCTTCAATTCGAGATCGGGCAATCCTAGCCTGGCTTGCAAGCTGCGGAGAACCATGTTTACCGGCACGTCCCCCAGATCCTTCGCAGCTAAGTAATGCACATCAACCGACAATCCCGCCGGTCCTAAGATGACATCAAAATCCTGGATGGGCGCATCGGTCGAGGGCCAAATATCCTGGATCGCCGGACGAACTTTGTCCAAGAGTTCCTGTCGCATCTCGGCGACGGTCTTTTCCTTCGGGATCACCGGCGCAGGACGAGCCAAGCGCTCCATCAGCTCCATCAATTCGCTCTTGCTGGCAACGGCATCTACCGAGAGCTGAACCTCATGACCTGTCCTCCTCATCAGATCCTGTCGTGCCGCGACGACTTTCGCATCGGAGATCGGTTGAGTAGAAATCAAGCGAATCACGATATCATTCTTTCCCAGACTCACCTGCTGCGACACAACCGCGCCGGATGGCACGAGGCGTTTCAATTCGTCTTGCACTGCCGCTCGGCTGACTGCTTCGCTCGCTACCTGAAGTAGCGCTCGCCGCAAAGGGACAGCGACGGAAGCAAGCAGGATGATCAACATGAGAATGCGCCATCGGAGCTGCCCGCTGCCCGCTAACATGCGAGCCATCGGACCATGGGATAGCACGCGCACCAAAGACTCATCTCCTCGAGATGCCATCATCGCCTGCCGGACCTCTGCAGTGCTCATTCCTACCAGAAGGAACACCAGGAAGGCACTCGATACAATCGCGACCAGATTGGTCAGGAAAAGAAGGCCCGCTCCACCCATAATCTCAAGGTTCAAACGGCTACCCAACCCGAAGCCCATCGTGCACAATGGCGGCATGAGGGCCACGGCGATGGCAACTCCAGGCAAGGCAGTGGCGCCGTCGTCTGCTCCACGACAAACCACGACAGAACCGGCAAGGCCAGAAAGCAGCGCGATTCCTAAGTCAAGCAGATTGGGATTCGTTCGGGCGATGATTTCGGAGGTCGCGGAATGAAAGGGCAGCAGCCAAACCAAAAAACCGGAAAACGCGATTGAGACGGCGACACTGACCAGAAGATTGAGCAGGGCCTTCATGCCCAGGTAGAGGTCACCGATTGCAAGGGCCAAGCCCGTAGCCATGATCGGCCCCATAAGGGGCGAGATGAGCATACCGCCGATGATCACGGCGGGACTGCTTTGAACCAACCCGAAGGTGGCGATTCCGGCCGAGAAGAAGATCTCGAGCCAATACTTCAAGCTGTCGATCTCGGCCATCCCAAAAACCTGCTGATACACCTTGGGTTTAGCGCTCGGGTGGATGCGTAACCAAGTCTGGAAGTGCCAGCGTTCGACTTCGGACACCCGCGTTTTGGTGGACATTGTCGTATCTACAGTATGCGCCGAAGCTGTTCACCCAGACAAATTCAGATCGAGCGGAATCGTCGGTAGACCGCCCGACGCAAGCGGTCTTAGGCATCGTGCGGGCCCCAAACTCCTTCCGATCATCCACAATAGTGACGCAGGAGATTATCTTATGGGATTTCGCCGTTTCCGACACATCGTCGCCGCCGTCTGCTGGGCTTTTCTCACGACAGCCGCATTTGGCCAGAGTGCCCCCACAAAGGCCGCCGAGCCAGGTGCGCCAGTCACACTCGACGGGCACACGCTGTTTACTGTCCGCGCGAACCTCGGTCCATTTTCAGCGGCCGATCGGGCGGCTGCTACGAGCGCCCGTTTGCTGGCCCTGGCCAAGGATCTGACGATTCCCATTGATGCCATCACGTCGGCTGCTTCCGACGCGAGCACAGACATTGTGGCGAGAGATCGGGCGCTCCTGACAATTTCTGATGCCGACGCTCAGGCCGCTCGAACGTCGAGATCCGAACTCGCAGCGGCATACGTGCAAAACATACGCGCCGCCGTTTCGCAGCGACGCGCGGAGTACAGCTACCGCAGCATTACCGTCGGAGCCCTCTACACCGTGTTGGCAACTGTCATTCTGTTCCTGCTGCTCTGGAGTATTCGGAGAGTTTACCCGGCGCTAGCGCAAAGGATCGGGGCCGGCAGAGGCGCTGCTATTCGTTCGATTCGTCTCCAACATGCCGAGCTGATTTCAGCAGATCGCATTACCGGAATTCTGCTCGGCTGTCTAAGGTTCATTCGAGCGATCTTGGTCCTGACAGTATTGTACGTTTACATACCATTAATTATAAGCTTCTTTCCCTGGACGCGTGAATACGCGCCCACTCTTTTTGGATATATCGTCGATCCCCTACGAGCTGCTGCTGCCGCGCTCATTGAATACCTCCCCAAATTGCTCGTAATGATCGTCGCCTGCTTCATCGCCTATTCGTTTACACGAATTTCGCGATTCCTGTTCGATCATCTGGAAGAAGGGCAGCATTAGCTGGTCGGGGTTTTACCCCGAGTGGGCGGGCCCAACTCACAAAATTGTCCGATTCCTGATACTGGCTTTCACGGCGGTGGTGATCTTCCCGTACTTGCCCGGTTCCGATTCTCCGGCCTTCCGCGGCATTTCCATCTTTCTCGGTATTCTGTTTTCCTTGGGATCCACATCCGCCGTCGCAAATGTCGTAGCGGGTACCATTTTGACGTATACACGGGCGTTTCGCGTGGGCGATCGCGTCAGAATCGCTGATACGGTTGGAGACGTAGTTGAGAAGACCCTGCTGGCAACCCGGGTCCAGACGATCAAGAATGAGTTAATCACGGTTCCGAACGCCATGGTGCTGGGGAGCCATATAACGAACTTCAGCTCAGCGATGGCCGGCGGCCGGGATTTAATCCTTCACACCACCGTCACCATCGGATATGATGCGCCCTGGCGGAGCGTTCACGAGTTGCTGATTGCGGCCGCACTGCGCACCTCGGGAATTTGCCCGGAACCACGTCCATTCGTTCTCCAAACGGCTCTAGACGACTTTTACGTTCACTATGAAATCAACGCATACACCCATGAACCGGCACGCATGGCGACTGTGTATGCCGAACTGCACCAGAACATTCAGGACACCTTCAACGAGGCTGGTGTAGAGATCATGTCCCCCCACTTTTCCTCATTGCGAGACGGAAATCGTAAGGCAATTCCCGATCAATATTTGTCGCACGACTATGCCGCGCCGTCGTTCCGTCTAGTGAATCACCGAGCCGCTTCAGCGGGCGCGGGCAGATAGGTTTCGGCGGCCACCCCGGTTGCGGATTCCGGCGATGGCAGGCCGATCATACTCCTCTGACATGAGAAAAGAGCGAGCCTGCTGTGCCTGGAATGTTGAGGCGTACGAAATCCCTCGGCTCGGCGACGATACCGGGCAAATGAATAGGAGGCACTACGATGAGGCATTTGCCAGCAATCCTCTTCCCCTTCGACTTCTCCCCGGCAGGCCTTGCCATGCCCTATGTCGGGACTATGGCACAGGGATTCAGCGCTCCAGTCACGGTATGCATGCTGTCAATCTGGTCCCCGAGTATGATCTGGGATCGTGTCTTGCGACGACGTGCGTATCCGCTCGCACACCGATCCCGTACACTCCAGAATTCCAAGAACCTCGGGACGAGCGCCAACGGCAGCTCGAAGAGTTACGAAGAGTTTGCGAAGAATCGATTTGCAGACGTTAATCATGCGACGAAGATAGAAGACGGGGATCCGGCGGCCGTAATCGAATGTGTCGCTCAACGTGAAAATGTGGACCTGATCATGATGCCAACCAATGGCCCCGGTAAATTCCGACGCATGCTTGTGGGCTCTGTGACCGCCAAGGTGCTGCATGACGTTGACTACCCAATATTCACGACCGCGCACGAATCCGCTCCAACGTCGACGCCCGTGACCAGCTACCGTTATCGTCTGAGGCGCGCTAACGGATCTGCTTACCTCAAGGTGGGGGCCCAAACATACCGTGGAGGATGTGATTTTCCCGCCACGTTGCTGCCCGTATTGCCAGCAAGCCTTCCAAGTGTTCACGCTGCTCTATGGGCTTTTGCTCCGGAGTCTTCCGGTGAAAGACGCGGCCAGCCTTCTTGGCATCGGGGTTGCCAGCTCCAACAGCGATCCAAACCGCGGAAGTTCAGTGCCGTACAAACTGAAACCCGGGAGTCTTGGCAAGAGTGCGGACGGCAAACCTGAATTCGCGGCCTGCTTCCATACAAAAGTATCCGAGATATGAAAATCTGAAGTTCATTATAAAGGAACCGCGGGTCGGACGCCGGTCTCAATCTTGCGAGGCCCGGGTGCAACGACCGCTCACAGACGGCAGTCACCGCGGGCTGGTCCAGTATCGTTCGCGGCGCGGAGGCCGCTTCATATGAGTATTTTGGAAACCAGGCAGGAGAATAGCCCGCGTTCGTTCGGCCGGCGTGCGTTGTTTCCCATTCTTCCGGCGGCGGCCGTCGGATGTCTGGGCTGTGCGCGGGCGATGGCCTGCGGACAAGCTTCACAGGAGGAGCCGCCCCGCCACAGTTGGACAGAAAAAGCCGATGTGACGTGGGAGGAAATGTTCCGTTTTGCTTATCAGAAGGACTTGATTCCCATGCTTAAGGAATTGGGGGCGCAACTCGGGCATGAGGAATTCGTCGGAATGTTGCGGCGGGCCGCCGACGAGGTCGTGCGAAAGAAGACGGCCGGGCGGCCGCCGGCCGTTCGCGACCTGGTGAGCTTTGCTTCGAATATGAAGAACATTCCGCCCCTCATGCAGCACGCGTTGGAAGCCGGGATTGTGGAACAGTCTTCCGCGGCGTTCGAGTACCACGTGAAGAAGTGCCTGTGGGCCAAGGTGTTTCGCGACGGGGATGCTGCCGACATCGGCTACGCGATGGTCTGTTGTCCCGACTATGCCGTGGCCAGGGGCCTCAATCTAAAATTGAAGCTCATTCGTACCAAAACCTTGATGCAGGGCGACGACGGCTGCAGCCTCCGGTATGTGATGGAAGCCTGAGGGGATGACACCCGTTCGCTGGCATCGTTCGTGGCGTATTTGACGTTGTACTTTCGCTAATGACAATAGTCCCGAAGTAGGTAGCTCCCGCTGGCCAGACTGGGCTGCCAACCCGATCAGGGTAGAAAAACCGGCTTCTCTTCCATTGGGCCACCGACCGCGGGCCGCGGCACTTTCGTATGCGAGCAGGGCTTCGAGTACGCAGATCGTGGTGTTGAACGACGACCGCGTCGAGCCGTTGGCGGCCTCGCAGTTCCAGCCGCCATCCGGCAGTTGTTCGGCGCGTAGTCGGTCGATAATGCCCCGGACGTCTTGGCCAAAGTAGGCGCCGCCCCCCCGACTTGTCCGTTGATGCAAGGCTCCAGTTCGCCCTCAAAGAAGGCGTTGCCGTCACATTCCTGCGGGCCGCATCCCTCCCAGGTTACTCGATCGCGGACGAGGTTCACCGCGCAGCATGCCTGGTCGCTTGCGGGATCGAGACCCATGTCCCGCAAAAGCATCAGGACATGCATGGTCGAGTTCCACTCGCGGTTCCACGCTGCACCGCCCCGCCGCCTGTCGGTCCCTTGCAGGGCAAGCAACGTCGCGCCAGCGCCCTCGGTAGCAACCCGCGCACGCTCGGCGGCGACGTCGTCTGCCGACGCGCCGATCAGGTCCCGCATGACTTGCCAACGGATCGAAGGGTCAGAATCAAACGACCACTGTATGACCGCCATCTGCGTCTTCAGAGCTTGCAGCTTCGGTAGATTGATCGCCATTCCCTGGTCCTTCCTAGAGTTAATCAAAAGACGGTATATGACGTTGAAGCTGAGTGAAGGTGGCGCAACGTGTCAGCCAGCGTTGGTCCGGTTTCGGAACTACGACGCGACTACGGGCCGCACATGATACCGTGGCGGCGGAGGTCATCAGGACGGCGTCGCCCGTTCGCCACTACGTGGTGCAAATCGATCCTGCCTGGTCGTTTTAAACCGGCCAATCTTTCATTGAGGTCGTTCGTTGGACGAAGCACTCAAGGCCGATGGATGGGCCTTCATTTCTTTTTTTTTCGTTCGAGCTGTCTTACCAGAGAGGCCCTTCGAAGGCCGTCTGGGCGGGGCTCCCGAGGGTTGTTGGTGGGGTGCTCACAAAACCTCTTGCAGACCCCGCATTCACTGTGCAGAATGGTCGTGCGTAGTCTTGAATGACTCCTCGCTCCGCCACAATGGAGCGGGCAGAGATAGGCCGGATAAGTCGCCAAGGGGCCAGTGATCCGGCCGGGGCCGCTTCTTCGGTCACCCGCGACTGGGCCAACTCCACTTCGCGTTTATCAAGAGTTGAAACGCCTGCCTGGCCAAGATTGCCGCGATGTAGATAGACTGAGGCTGTTATGGGTTTGCTTTAGCGTCGGGGCTGCAGATGAGGAGGCTCTATGAGACCGAAGAAGGAGACACAGAAGTCCGCCGAGAGCGCTACCGTGACCGGCAAGGCGGTCAAGGGATTCACGGACGACGAACGCGTCGCAATGAAGGAGCGCGCCCAAGAGTTAAAGGCGGAAGCGCGCCGAGGCCCGCGCGCGAAGAAGGCGGATGGCGAAGGTGACGTGCTCGCGAGTATTGCCATTATGCCGGAGCCGGATCGCGCCATGGCCGAGCGGCTCCATTCCATCATCAAGGCCAGCGCGCCAGCCCTCTCGCCGAGAACCTGGTACGGGATGCCCGCGTACGCCAAGGACGGCAATGTCGTCTGCTTCTTCCAAAGCGCGCGCAAGTTCAAGACGAGATACGCGACGTTCGGCTTCAGCGACAAAGCGAACCTCGACGAAGGAACCATGTGGCCGGTCGCCTTTGCGCTGAAGCAGTTGACCGCCACCGACGAGGTAAGGATCGGCGTGCTGCTGAAGAAAGCAGTGAGTTGAGGAAGTCGCTGCACTTCCAGCGCAGGGCATCCCGCCGCCTAGAACGCTGCACCAGACGGCCGCGATGGTGAAGTGCGCTGCGCGGACGCTTGGAATCGCGAGGAATTTGGGCACATTCCCTTGCCCAGTCGGCAGTGTTTACCTTTGGGCTGCAGGCCGGCTATTCATAATAGATGAGGGCCGGAAACGTCTTGTCGTAGACTAGACCGGTGGGCTTCCCCATGGCGGCCCAATAGAAGAGAACCCCAGATTCCAGGACTTGACTTTCGAGTACAGTCGATGGCGGTGCAGTCGATGGCGGCTTGACACCGGCACCCGGTGCGATCACAATCGCTGGCGGAGGAACCGGCTGTGGCATTGGTTCACAAATGCTTGATTTCGGGAGTTGCTCGCTGGGGCGCTCGAACGCTTGGGACCCTTGCTGCCGGCGTCTTCTTCTTTGTTTCTCTTTGGTGAAGGTGGGTTGAATCCGTTCGCTCTGACGTTGTCGGATTTCGTTGTCATGTTCTTGCGACTAACAGCCTGTCTCGGACTCCTGCTCGCGTGGCGCTGGGAGGCGCTCGGCGGAGGCATTGCCGTCGTTTGTATCCTCATCGCCACAATCCTGAGGCCATGGGCATTCGGGATGGTCTTAGCCTTGGTAGTCCCGGGGGGCCTGTACCTTCTGTCTTGGTTTCTGCGCCGGCAGGAACCCCGATTAACCGCTTCTTAGCAGCGTGTTGCGCTCTGAGTCGGTCCATACCGGCTCCATCTGACGCGGGCTCGTGGGAGTTGTGGACGATACACCGGCTTTCCTTCCATTTGGCCGCCGACCGCAGGCCGGTCCGGTCCATTCTCCGGGATGCCCACAAATCGTTCGTGGGCAACCTCCTGCCGAGTTCGTTTAGGGGCGCTAAACTAAGCCCAAGACATTGACGGTTCGCCCGGGGCCGAGTGCCATATATCAGTGGACCGTTGTAACAGCGATCCAGTCTATCGCGAGCGACACTGTTTTTGAGACACTTTAACGATGAATCGAAAGAGACCAATCTTGACTGGGCGGGTGCCGCTCAGCGCTGTGTGCCTGCTGCTCCTTGCCGGCTCGGCAGTGGCGCAGACCATCGTGCGCTCATTTGACGGCGACAGCGGCCCCGGTCTGGCGGCTTGCGAGTCGGGTATCACTCACTGCGATCGCCCGGAGATGGATGTAGCGGTCAACGGTAAGCAGGTCGTGCAGGTGACATGGCAGAACGTTCGCGTCTACGACTACAACGGCCGCCTGCTGCAATCCACGCCGATGCCCGCATTCGTTCGCAATGCTGGACTTGACCCGACCCCTCCCACCCGGCCTAACGAGAATCCCCCCAGGGCGCCAACACCGTTTGAGCCCCACGTCGTCTATGACGAATTTGTCGGTCGCTGGATCGTCACCGTCACCGCCCTCAACGATTCCACGCTGGTGAGCGCGACCTCCGACGCCACGGGTTCGTGGGGAGGAGCTTACGTGTCCTGCCAGCAGGGTGGCCCGTGCCTCAACTTCGACCCAGCCGTTCACATCGGCTACGACAAGAACGGTGTGTATGAGTGCGCCGCGCATGCGGGCGATGACAACCCGCACACGATCCCGAATTTCGCATACGACTGTTTTGCTATCCCCCCGGCGGAGGTCCAAGGAATCGCCCAGGGCAGGCCGCCTGTACACGTCAATCGAGCCCACCACATGCCGCTCGACGTCATCCCGGCGATTGATCACAATCCATCCAAGCCGGCTCGCGCTCCGGCATTCTTCGCGGCCAAGACCTGTGACCGCGTTGTGCGAGGCGCGTGCCAAAACTCCATGAACTACCCTTTCGAATGGGTCGTGGACGCGTTTACGTGGAGCGGAGCCACCGGAACCTATAATGCGGGTGGCGCCGAGCAGACCGTCAAGACCGGCGTGGGTTCGACCGAGAACAAGTGGCTGTACAGCAAGCCGTGCTGCGGTCCGTTGGGCGTCATTCCGCAGGCTGGCAACGAGACCATCGCGCTCCGTGTCGCCGAGAGTCACCGGCTGACCAATCTGGTTCAATTCGGTTCTCACTTGCAGGGTGTAATGAACTCGGGGCCCTGTACAACCGGGTGCGGATCGCAAGGCGCCGACACCACTAATGTGCTGTTTTGGGCAGATGTGGATTGCTCGAAGACAACCGCGTGCGTGGTCAGCCAGACGGCGAAGATTTCCGGTGCCGGCTTCAATCCGGCGTTTGCCACGGTGGGAGTGGATACCGCGGGCAATGTTGGGATCGTCGCCGTATCGTCCACCGCCAGCACCAACTTATCCATATTGCTCTGGACGCGGCGGACGACCGATCCGCCCAACACATTCAATGGTCCCACCACGATCGTTGCGGGTACGCAACCGTACACATGTCAGAAAACCAAAAATATGGAGACAGTCGGAAATGCCGCCGGGGTTCTCACCGCGCTAGATCCCCTGGATGGGGCGAAGTTGTGGACGACCGAGCACTGGTCGAACGATGCCACGCCCTGCGTCTGGAACACCCGCATCGTCGAATACCAGATCGCCCCGACTCACACGAGTCCGGTCAAGCAATCAAAATCGAAGGGCTCAAAACAACCGTAATGGGAGGCTTTTAGCCGGGCTCTCTCCCGGAAGGCTTGACATTAACGGCCGTGAAACCGGCCTTCTGGAGACTGGAGGGACTGGTCCGCCATCGGTTGCCCAATCGAAACAAAGCCCGTACAACGCCGCGCTTCGCGATGACACGGGGTACACGGGACCCTATGCATTGCGGAAGAGCCATCTGCCTCACAGCCGGAACTGTTCCGGCGGTTGCGGCCCTGCTCTGCATGGCCTCTTACGCGCAATCACCGGCGTCTTCGAAAAGGCCTGCGCAGACGAACGTCGCGAAAGTTGGCGAGTGGTCCTCGTACGGCGGAGATCCCGGCGGCTCGCGGTTCTCACCGCTCACGCAGATCAATAGGACCAACGTACAACACCTGAAGATTGCCTGGATCTATCGCACGGGCGATGTTTCGGACGGTGTCAAACACCCGTCGAAGCGAGTTCGAAGCCACTCCCATCATGGTGGATGGCACGCTGTACTTCAGCACGGCGTTCAATCGGGTGATTGCGCTCAACCCGGAGACCGGCGCCGAGCGATGGAGTTACGACCCGGGTATCGATTTGAATCGGGGTTATTCTGAGGGCCTCATTAATCGGGGTGTCTCTACTTGGGCCGACAGCCAGCCGGGCAGCCTTTACGCCAGGCGGATCTTGGCCACAATCGACGCGCGGCTGATCTGTCTGGACGCCGCGGCCGGCAAGCCGTGCGCCGATTTCGGCGCCGCCGGTCAGATCAACCTGAGGCAGGGAATCAAGAACATCATCCGCGAAGGCGAGTACGAGGAGACTTCGCCGCCCGCGATTATCGCCGGTCTGGTGATCGTAGGCTCCAGTGTCGCCGATAACGATCGGGTCGACAGTCCGGGCGGTCTGGTCCGTGCGTTCGATGCCCGCACCGGTGCGTTGCGCTGGAGTTGGAATCCGATCCCACAGAATCCGCGCGATCCTGCGGCGAAGACTTGGGAAGCGGAAAGCAAGTCGAAGACGGGAGCCGCCAATGCCTGGTCCGTCCTCGTCATCGATCCGACCCGCCATCTCGTTTTCCCACCGGAAGCGCTAGCCCCGACTACTATGGCGGTGAGCGAAAGGGCGACAACAAATGGGCGAACATGAGCGCACTGCGACTCGGCAGCCGGTCCGTGCGTAATATACATCGGGGGTTTCGCTGTTTGCAAGAGTTTATTACGGATTTGCGTTTGTCCAGCCCGGGTTAACGGTCGGGCTAACGGTTAAGACGATCGATGCTCCAGTCTGTTCCCATGACCTTCACTAAAGAATCTATTGGAGTTACTGTCCAGACACCGTATGGAACCTAGGCCCTGCCAGACCGTGGAGTTAGCATATCTCCAACAGGAGGAGACGCAATGCCAAAGTCTAAATCCGAAGATCATCAGACGCTGAATCGCCGCCAGGCGCTGCTGCTGCCCGCCGCCGCGGGCATTGAAGCCGCACTGGCGCCGCCGGCCAATGCGTCCGACAGCACCAAGACCGCTGCCCACCAGGCGCCGGGCGTGTGCGCGACGCCCCGTTCGGCGGTCGCGAAAACGCAGTACGGAAAGGTGCGCGGCTACGTCGATGCGGGCGTCCTCACGTTCAAAGGAATACCCTATGGCCAGGATACCGGCGGGGAAAATCGGTGGCTTCCAGCCAAAGCTCCCAAGCCCTGGGATGGCGAGTATCCCGCGCTGATCTACGGAGCCAACTGCCCGCAGCGCCTGCATGACTACACGGCGATCGAACAATCCTTCCTGTATGACTGGGACGACGGCTACATGAGCGAAGACATGCTCAAGCTCAACGTCTGGACACCCTCGCTGACCGGCAAGCGACCGGTATTGGTTTATTTTCACGGCGGCGGTTTCACCTTCGGCTCCGCGTACGAACTGCCCTCGCAGGAAGGCGCACAGTTGGCCCGGCATCACGACGCCGTTTCCGTGACAGTCAATCACCGCCTCAACCTTCTCGGATTCCTGGATATGTCCGAGATAGGCGGGCCGGCATATGCCGATTCGGTAAACGTCGGCATGACGGACCTGGTTGCATCGCTTCGCTGGATCCGCGAGAACATTGCCAACTTCGGCGGTGATCCTGATGCTGTCATGATCTATGGCCAGTCGGGCGGCGGTTCCAAGGTGACCTGCTTAATGGGTATGCCGTCGGCCGCGGGACTGTTCCAACGCGCGTCAGCGCAGTCCGGCGGCGGCGGCAATATCCCGGGCGTCGAGCAGTCCAGAGAGTTGGCCAGGCAATTGACCAAAGAACTGGGACTGCGGCCCAACGATCTCGCTTCGCTGCAGAAAATGGAATGGGCCAAACTGAACGCGGCCGGTAATGCCGTGATCGCGAAACTCAGTCCGCCGGCCCCGGGCGTGACGGGCCCGGGTTCGGCGCCGAGCGCCACGCCGCGCGTCGGATGGTCGCCCACCGTCGATGGCCGGATCGTGACGCTGCGTTCCTTTTACGACGTCGCCCCTGAGATTTCGAAGAATGTGCCGATGTTGATTGGCAATGTCAGCGAAGAAGGGAATCGCATGTCTTCTCGTCCCACTGAGGCGGAGTGGCATACGACCCTCGCCCGCACCATGGGAGAGGCCAAGGCGACCGCCCTCATCGCGGCGATGAAGAAGGCGTATCCGGAGAAGAGCATTCGCCTGCTGTCTTACGGCGTGAATGGTCTGAGCTCGCGGAATAACGTCCAGCGCATGGTGAAGCTGAAGTACGAACAAAAGGGAGCGCCCGTCTATCAGTATTACTTCACTTGGCAATCGCCGATGCTCGAGGATGCGGGCGCCTGGCACACGGCCGAACTCGCCTTCTGCTTTGACAATACGAAACGCTGCGAACAGGGCACGGGCCACACGCCGGAGGCGCAGGCGCTGGCAAAAAAGATGAGCACCGCCTGGGTGAATTTCGCTCGTACCGGCAATCCCAGCCAGCCTGGATTGGCCTGGACGCCGAGTGATCCCACTCGCTGCCAGACGATGGTCTTCGACAACCACTGTCGCATCGTGAGCGATCCGGAAGGTGAACTGCGCAGGATCCTGCTGTCCTAGCCAGGCGCAGCGCCAAGAATTCGTGATATACCTCATGCACGTGAGGAATCTTGTCTCAAAGACGGGCTGGTTGACTCTGATGGCGATGGCTCTGATGGCACAGACGCTGGACGTCCAACAGAAAATCAGGGTGCTGGAACAGCAGGTACAGAAACATATTCAGGAACAAAAGCCACAGCTCGCCATTCCTGTGCTGCGCGAAATCACTTCGCTCGATCCGAAGAACATCAATGCTCAGGCAAACCTCGGCGTACTGTTGTTCTTTCAGGCCAATTACGCCGAAGCGATCCCACACATGCGCGCCGCTTTGCAGTTGCAGCCCGATCTCTGGAGAGTCCAGGCGCTAGTGGGAATCGCGGAGAAGCGGACCGGGAATCCGAAAGACGCGCAGAACGATCTGGAGCGTGCGTTTTCCAATCTGGACGACAAGAAGATCCGGATTGAGGCCGGTCTGGAACTGATCGAGATCCATTCCGCTTCGGCGCAACTGGACAAGGCTCTGTCGGTGGCCGCAAAGCTGGAAGAACTGGCGCCGCAGAATCCGCAAGTCCAGTTCGTTACGTTTCAAATTGCGCGGCAGATGATGGACCAGAGTCTGTTGAACACGATGATGGCTGCGCCGGATTCCGCGGAGATGCACATGATCATGGCCGGCGAACTGGCGCGCCAGGGGGATGGAGCCCGATGCGATCGCGCAATACCGCGAGGCGATCAAATTGAATCCAATGGTCCCGGGAGCGCATTTTCAACTGGCGGAGCAACTGAGGACTTCTCCGGATCCCGCATTGAACG
Source organism: uncultured Solibacteraceae bacterium (assembly GCA_963792055.1). Lineage (GTDB taxonomy): Bacteria > Acidobacteriota > Terriglobia > Bryobacterales > Bryobacteraceae > Solibacter. The sequence continues at coordinate 425,690 of CAWBUV010000008.1, forward strand.
CGCAGGCCGAAGACGAATACAAAGCCGCCATCAAGGTGAATCAATATGATGCGCTGTCCTGGCGCCAGCTCGGCGGAATCATGACGGCGAAGGGTGATTTCAAAGCAGCGGAGGACGACTACAAAAAGGCTCTCGCCCTGCAGCCGAAGGATTCGGATGCAAAAACCGGCCTGGCGATCGTCTGGATTTCCATGAATCGGACGGACGAAGCCATTTCACTTCTGGAAAGCGCGGTAAACGACGACCCGACCAACATCGTGGCGCACTATCGTCTGAGCGGGCTGTATCGACGTGCAGGCCGGACGGCAGACGCTCAACGTGAGACGGACACATTTCATCACTACCAGGACGTGAAAGACAAACTGGGCAAAATATTCAAGCAGCTGGGTGGGCAGGGCCAGCTGTGAGCAGCATCTGGCCAGGCTTAGCGGTTATCCTTGGCGCGGCTGTGCTCGGAGTCTGCCTTCAGGCCCAGTCTGGCAGACTTCCCGAACTGGTGGATATCACTGCTTCCACGGGAATTCGTTTCAAGCATCTCGCGTCGCCCGACAAGAAATATATCGTGGAATCGATGAGCGGCGGAGTGGCCTTGATCGATTACGATCGCGACGGCTGGCCGGACATCTATTTCACCAACGCGCCCGACGTGGATATGCAGTTGGCCGGCAAGAAGGCGCGCAGTGCGCTCTTCCATAACAACCGCGATGGCACCTTTACCGACGTGACCGACAATGCAGGCGTGGCCACTCCCTGTTGGGCGAACGGCGCCGTCGTAGGCGACTACGACAACGACGGTTGGCCGGATCTTCTCGTCACCTGCTTCGGAGGCGTAGTGCTGTACCGCAACAATGGAGGCGCTACGTTCACCAACGTCACCAGGGAAGCGGGACTGGCCGGCGATACCATGTGGGCTATGGGCGCCGCCTTTGGAGACTACGACAACGATGGCTTCCAGGACCTGTTCGTGTCTCATTACGCCGCCTACGATCTTCACGACCTGCCCGCCTTCGGCTCGATGGTAAACTGCACGTACCACACCATCAAAGTCCAGTGCGGCCCCGCCGGATTGAAGGGATCGCCGGACAACCTGTATCACAACAACGGCAACGGAACCTTCACCGATGTTTCCAAACAGGCCGGCGTCGACGATCCGCAGAATCTGCTCGGCCTGACCGCCGTCTGGTCGGATTTCGATAATGACGGAAGGCTCGAACTCTTCGTGGCCAACGACGGCGCGCAGAATTATCTCTATAAGAACGATGGCAAGGGCCGATTTAGCGAAGTGGGATTCCAGGCCGGTGTGGCTTTGGATGAAAACGGCAAGGCGCTGGCAAATATGGGGCTGGCGCTTGGTGATTATCTGCACACCGGGCGCCCCTCTATTGCCATCACGCATTTCAGCGAGCAATACCTCGAAGTCTTCCGCAACGACGGCAATCTGAGCTTTACCGATGTCTCCAATATCTCGCGCATCGCCCGCGCCACCACTCACGTGGTGGGTTGGGGAGACGCCTTTTACGATATCGACAATGACGGATGGCTCGACCTCATCGCCGTAAACGGTCACGTATACCCGCAGGTGGATCAGGCGAAAATCGGCATCAACTTCCGCGAACCCGGGCAGCTCTTCCTCAATCAGCGTGACGGCACATTCCGCGATGTCAGCGATCAGGTGGGGCCGGCCCTCAAGCTGCCCCGCGTGGGACGCGGTCTGGCCATAGGCGACCTGTTTAACGACGGGGTCCAGGAAGTGGTCGTCGAAAATCTCGAAGGCGAGCCTGTGATCTTTCGTCCCAAAGGCGGACCACGCAACCACTGGATCAGCCTCGAACTGGCCGGGACCAGGAGCAACAAGCTGGCCCTGAACGCGCGCGTAAGAGTCACCGCCGCCGAACTCACCCAGACCGATGAAGTGAGGAGTTCAGGCAGTTATCTATCGCAGAGCGATCTCCGCCTTCACTTCGGCCTCGCCGATCAGCGCCGCGCCGGCAAGGTAGAAATCTTCTGGCCATCAGGGGAAACCGAAACGTTGACGAACCTCGAGGCAAATCGTTTCTACTGCGTCAAAGAGGGCGCGGGCGTAGTCCCTTGTGCCACGATCCGGCCCACCGCTGCTTTCACGCCAAAATAGTTTCGTTCGCCTGAATTTCGGAGATCTCGCGCTCGATTCCTCCGCTTTTTGGAAGGAACCGAGGCTTTCGCGACGTTAAACGGAGGGGCTAACCGTTAGAGCCCGGAGCCAAACGGTACGAAACTTGATCGCGCCGGTCTTGAATAGTAGCCTTAGCCAGTCCATCCGTATCCATGTCCGAGAGATCGGAGCACTCTGGGTGTGCTCCGTAAGAGGGGGTCTTATGAGATCGCGACTACTGGGAAAACTACTGCCGTTGTCAGTCTGCATGATCTGCTTGCACCCTGTTGGGCTTTGGGGGCAAGCCACGAATTCAGCCGATGTCACGGGTAGCGTGACCGATCCTTCGGGCGCCGTTGTGCCCGGCGTGAAGGTGATTGTCAAAGATATTGACAAGAACACGGAGCGCACTTTCGTCACGAACGATTCCGGCGTTTATGACACCGGTCCGATCGTACCTTCCGATCAGTACCTGATCACGTTTTCCAAGGAGGGCTTTACGACGTTGCAGCGCGGGCCCATGACTCTGAGATCCGGCGTCACCGGACTAAACGTGCAGTTGCCAATCGGGCAATCCACGCAACAGATCAGTATTATGGAAACCGGGGCGCCCCTGCTGGAGACGACCACCGCGGAAATTTCCTCCACGGTGGCGCAAGAAACCCTGAAGCTCCTGCCGCAGACTGGCGGAATTCCGGATTGGCAGTCGTTCCTGACGTTCCTCCCGGGCACTCGCGGTAACGGGACCAACAACAACAGCCCCGGAATGGGAGGCGTGTCGGTCAACGGAAGTATGCCGTTTTCCAATGCTCTGCTGGACGGGGCGTCCACCAGTTCACCGATGAGCAATAACGTCATCAACACGCCGATCTTCGACACCCTGGGCGAAGTGAAGATGAGCAGTTCAGCCTTCTCCGCGCAGTACGGAGGCGGCGGCATGGTTTATAACCAGATCAGCAAGGGCGGCTCCAATCAGTTCCACGGTATGGTGTACGACTACTTCAAGAACACCGCGCTGAATGCCGCGCCTTTTGGCTTTAACGGCGTTTCCTTCAAGACGCCGCAGCACTTCAACGATTTCGGCGGCAACATCGGCGGTCCGGTGATTAAGAACAAGGTCTTCTTCTTCTTCGGCGTCGATCACACCATCAACCACACCACGCCGGCAGTGAGTTTCGCCACGGTGCCCACTCTGGCCATGCGCTCGGGGAACTTCGCCGGGATGAACCCGATTTACGACCCGACGTCGCAGACCGTGAATGCCACCACCGGCGTCGTAACCCGCCAGTTGTTCCCCAACAACCAGATTCCAGCCGCGATGCTGGACACGGTAGCCAAGAACATTCAGGCGTACTACCCGCAACCCAATCGGGATGGGCAGTTGGTCAACGGCATCGCGACCAACAACTTCAGTTACCTCGCGCCGGGCGACAGCCCGAAGCGGAAGTACTTCGGCCGCTTCGATGCCGACGTCACCAGCAACAACCGCATCACGGGTTCGGCAGCCTGGAACGATGGCCCGTCCAAACCGTTCAGCCCGATCGCCCCGATCAACTTGAACCCCGGCGACGTAATGAACATGAGCGGCCAGCTTTCGGATTACTGGACGATCAGTCCGAAGCTCATCAACGAACTCCGCATCGGCTTCATGGGCGAGTACGATGTGTTCCACCCCGCCACTATCGGACAGGGTTATCCGGCGAAACTCGGCCTACAGTTCTCCAAGGCAGACATTTTCCCGAACGTCACCATCAGCAACTATTACGGCCTCGGCCCAGGTTCCCCCTCAAATACCGAGTACAAAGAGAATACGTTCGATATTTCGGATCAGGTGACGCTGATCCACGGACGCCACCTCCTCCATTTTGGAGCTGGGGCGCTCATCTTCCGTGCGGACTCCACCGCCTGGGGCAATCTCAAGGGTGCGGAAGTCGGGTTCACCGGCGTCTACACCGCGGGCAGCAACACCGGTGCGCTCGCCTCCGGTTCCGGCTCTTCCTATGCGGACTTCCTGTTGGGCTATGTGCAGAACTGGAACGCTCTCAATTCGCCTGAATACGGCGGCCGCCTGAAGAATCCCGGCGCCTTCATCCAGGACGACTTCAAAGTCACCCCCAAACTCACTCTGAACCTCGGTCTGCGGTGGGAAGGCAACACGGGCTGGACCGAAATCTACGGCAACGAGCGCTCCTTCGATCCGAACGTGATCAATCCCGCCACCAATGCTCCCGGCGCACTGTGGTTTGCCACGACGAAGGCGAATGGCCGCGACAGACTGCAGAAAGGCGTCTATAAAAACATCCTGCCGAGGTTCGGATTTGCCTACCAGCTTGGCGACAAAACTGTCATCCGTGGCGGCATCGGCCTCTACACCTTCCCCTGGAATGTGGACACCTATGGCGGCGGTTTAGGCCAGGCTTCGGCAACCTCGGGCAACCAAACGGATTCCACCGGTAACGTGAGCCCCGTGGTGATTCTCTCGTCCGATGGAAGCACCAACTACCAGGGCGCGAAGGGCGCCGCAATTAACTCGATTTACAAACGCGCTTCCAACACTCCAGATGCTCTCAACGGGCAGTCAGTGGGCTTCTTCCCGTACACGGCGCCGTCCCCGTTACTCCGCTCCTGGAACTTGACCATTCAGCGGCAAGTTACCCAGAGCATGGTTGTCGACATCGGTTATGTGGGCAGCAACCAGTCGCACCTGCCGTTCACGATGGATCTCAATCAGGTGCCGGAAAACCTTCTGGGGCCGAACGATGCGGCCTTCCGTCCCTATAAGTTCCAGAGCGTCACCGGCAACACTACCGATGGCATAGCCAACTACAACGCTTTCCAGACGGGGCTTACGCGCCGCTTCTCCAAGGGATTGATGTTCAACGTTAACTACACCTGGTCGCATATGCTATCGAATCAGGATTCCTCCGGCTGGGGTTCGCTGCAGGGCGCCACCCCCTACCAGCGCGCCTACAACCCGATGGCGAACTATGGGAACTCGAACTTTGACGTTCGCCATATGTTGAAGGCGCATGCAGCGTACGATTTGCCCGTTGGCACGGGCCGGCAGTTCGTCAATAGCAACAAGGCACTCGATTACGCGATCGGTGGCTGGACGCTGTTTGGCGACTTCATCAAGCAAGGCGGTAGTCCGTTCACGCCCTTCATGCAGGTGAACAACAGCTACTCTCTGTCGTCGAATAGCGTGTGGTATCCGAACCTGGTGGGTGATCCCAAGGCAGTGGCCGGGGGGCAGAGTATCGATTCGTGGTTCAACGTCAACGCCTTCGCGTCTCCCACTCCTGGAACATTCGGGAACCTGGGAAGAAATACCCTGTATGGCCCTGGATTGACCGCCGTCAACATGTCGCTCCATAAGGTGTTCAAGTTCACGGAGCGTACAAACTTGGACTTCAGCGCCAACGCCACCAATCTGTTCAACCACCCGTCGTTCGCCCTGCCGGATAAGGCGATCGGAGCGGGTCATGTCGGCCGGATCAGCGGCACCAGTGTTGGGTCTCGCCAAATGGAACTCGTTGCCAAATTCCGGTTTTGAGACCGGACAGCTTCGATCGCAACGCATCGCCCCAATCCGAGCCGCGACCGTAAGGGAGCGTAGTAAGAAGCTACGCCAGATTTGCAATGCCAAAAAACATACTCGCATTACTTACGACGACGCTCGGATTGGCGCTGCTTGCGCCGGCACAGGTGAAGACGGAGATTCCTCCACTCGAGCCCGGCGCCAAGCCCGTCAACGTGGAACAGATAAAGATTCATGGCGTGTCCCTGGAGGGCAATCTGGAAGGCGAAGAGGTCGACCGCCCAGCCCTCGTCTTTCTGCCCCCCAGCTACGCCACCGCCAAATCCCGCCGCTATGCCGTCGTGTATGCCCTCCACGGATATTCCATCGGCGCCGAGCAGTGGTCGAAGGAAATCCACGTGCCGCAGACCATTGAAGGCGCCCTCGCCAAAGGCGCGCAGGAAATGATCGTGGTACTGCCCGATTCGAAGACCGTGTACAACGGCTCGATGTACTCCAGCTCGGTAACCACGGGGGACTTCGAGAATTACGTCGCGCGCGACGTCGTCGCTTACATCGATGCGCATTACCGGACCATCCCCAAGCGGTCGAGCCGGGGGCTGGTCGGTCACTCGATGGGCGGCTACGGCGCGAGCCGGATCGGCATGAAACATTCCGACGTCTTCGGCAGCCTGTACATCATGAGCCCCTGCTGCATGTCCGCCCGGGGTGCCGGCGGCGGGCGCGGCACCAACTCAGAAGCGGCTGTGGCGGAGGCCAAAACTCCCGCCGAGGCGGCGAAGTTGCCCGGCCTCGCCACCCAGCTTGCGGTGGCCGCCGCGTGGTCTCCGAATCCCAAAAAGCCGCCGCTCTATTTCGACATGCCGTTCGGCGATGCCCAGCAGGAAGTGCTCAACAAGTGGGCGGCCAACGCACCTCTGGTGTTCATTCACCAGTACATCGGCAATTTGAAGCAGTATAAGGCGATCGCCTTGGACGTCGGCGACCAGGATGGCTTACGCGTGGATACGGGCAAGCTGCACGATATCCTCGATAGCTACGGCATCGCCAATTCCTTCGAAATCTATCCCGGCACTCACACCAGCGCCGTCGCGGTCCGTTTCCAGAACTACGTGATGCCGTTCTTTGCCAAAAACCTGTGCTCCGGCAAAGACTGTAGGTAACCGCTCGCGCCCCGAATCGGCCAGCTACACTGCGAGTTCCGGATCCGGCCGCCTGAACCACAATGATCAAGATTAGAGGACTCCGATGGTGGATGATCAGCCTGATCATGCTCGGCTCGATCATCAATTACTTAACGCGAAGCACACTGGCGGTAGCCGCCCCGACCTTGCTGAAGGAACTGCATATCAGCGCCCAGCAATATTCGTGGATTATCGGCGCCTTTCAGAGCGCCATCATGTTACAGCCTATTTGCGGGTATGTGCTGGACGTGCTCGGCCTGAAGATCGGATTCGCGATTTTCGCGGCCGCATGGTCCCTCGTGAATATGGCTCATTCCCTCGCCGGCAGTTGGCAGGCATTTGCCTGGCTTCGCGGCCTTCTCGGGTTCGCCGAAGGATCGGCCAACCCAGCGGGCATGAAGGCAACGGCGGACTGGTTTCCCGCCAAGGAGCGGGGACTGGCAGGCGGCGTGTATAACATCGGAGCCTCGGTGGGTTCCATGTTGGCGCCTCCGCTGGTCGCCTGGGCCATTCTGGCTTACAACTGGCGGGTGGCGTTTGTCATTACCGGCAGCCTGGGGCTGGTTTGGGTGGTGCTGTGGCTATTGCTCTATCAATCGCCGGATAGACACCGCGCCCTTTCGAAAGAAGAGAAGGAGTTTATTTCGTCCGGCCAGGAGAAGCACCTTCAAAGCGATGGTACGCGCCCGTCGCTGGTAAAGATCCTCGCGCAGCGCAACTTCTGGGGAATCGCCCTGCCGCGTTTTCTGGCCGATCCGACCTGGGGCACGCTGAGCTTCTGGTTGCCGTTGTATCTGAGCACGGTCCGGCACATGGATCTGAAGCAGATCGCCCTGTTCGCCTGGATGCCGTTTCTTGCGGCGGACTTCGGATGTATGTTTGGCGGCCTGCTGGCAATGAGGCTTCAGAAGCGATTCGGCCTCGGCGTGATCAATTCCCGGCGCTGCGCCTTCACATTGGGCGCGTTCCTGATGCTGGGGGTAGGCTTCGTGGGTTTTGTACAAAGCCCTTATGCGGCCATCGCGCTTCTCAGCCTGGGCGGCTTCGCGCATCAGACGCTTTCCGTAACGGTGATCACCATGTCGTCCGACCTGTTTCGCAGGAACGAGGTGGCCACGGTCGCCGGAATGGCGGGCACGTTCGGCAACGCAGGCCTCCTGATCTTCTCGTTGTTGATCGGCGGCCTGGTCGCAACGGTCGGCTACACTCCTTTCTTTATCTGCCTCGGTCTTCTTGACCTGGTGGGCGCCGCGGTGTTGTGGACGGTAGTCCGCGAACGCAACATCGCGAAAGGCGCAGTCTGAAGATGACGGACCATGCAGCCCGCATTCGAATTCCAATCCTGCCCGGATTTAATCCGGATCCCTCTACCGTCCGTGCCGGAGACGACTATTACATCGCCACATCCACGTTCGAATGGTATCCGGGCGTTCAGATCACCATTCCCGCGACCTGGTCCACTGGCGCCTACTGACACGGCCCCTGAATCGCGCCAGCCAACTGAACATGCTGGGCGACCCGGATTCGTGCGGCATTTGGGCTCCCTGCCTCAGCTACGCCGACGGCCTATTCTGGCTCATCTATACGGACGTAAAACGATACGGCCGCACCACTCAGGGAGGCGCAGCCGGCGCGTCGCTGCGTGACATACACAACTATTTGGTGACCAGCCCGCGGCTCGACGGCGAGTGGTCGGATCCGGTTTACCTCAACAGCAGTGGCTTCGATCCTTCGCTGTTCCACGACAACGACGGCCGGAAGTACCTCGTCAATATGCGATGGGACCACCGGCCCGGATGCAATCGATTTTCGGGCATCGTATTGCAGGAGTACTCGCCCGCGGAGCGCAAGCCGGTGGGGCCGGTTCACCTGATCTTCCAGGGCACGCCGATTGGATTTACCGAAGGTCCCCATCTCTACAAGCGGAACGGCTATTACTACTTGTTGACCGCCGAGGGCGGCACTGGATGGGGTCATGCCGTCACCATGGCGCGCTCGCGCGAACTGACGGGACCGTACGAACTACACCCGGACGTATATATACTGACTGCACGCAACCGCCCGGATATCGAGCTGCAGCTCGCCGGGCACGCCGACCTGGTAGAGACTCCGAAGGGAGAGACCTACATGGTGCATCTCTGCGGCCGCCCGATTCCCAATCGCGGGCGCTGCACGCTGGGCCGCGAGACCGCGATCCAGCCGATGGTGTGGTCGGAGGACCGTTGCTTCGCACTGCAAATTTAGCGGCAGTCCCATACTCCGAAGTCGCTGGGCCGGCCCTGCCGGAACACGTTTTTCCCGGATCGCCCGACCGCGAGGACTTCGACAGTGCGAGTCTGCCGTTGGATTTTCAGTGGCTGCGGTCTCCCTGGCCGGGAGAGCTTTTCAGCCTGACCGAACGTCCCGGGTATCTGCGCCTATACGGACGCGAGACGCTGGGCAGCCTCTTCCGGCAGTCCCTGGTCGCCCGGCGCCAACAGTCGCACTGCTTCGCCGAGACTGTGATGGAGTTTGCGCCCGACCGTTTCCAGCAGGTGGCCGGCCTGGTCTGCTATTACAACGGCAGCAAGTTTCACTACCTCTACGTCTCCCACGACGCAGACTTGGGCAAGCACATCCGGATCTTATGTTGAGCACCGGATTATGTTGAGTCAGGGGCTTCGTGATGCCGGTGACGAAGCCGACGGGGTGTTTTGTAGTCGGGACTCTCCATAATCACAGGGTGGCCAGGAACGCCAGGAGATCGTCGGAAGCCTTGAATCGCGGGCGCTGCGCCGCGAAGGCAAGAAGTTTTCCGCTGGCTTGAAATCGGCACTGCTCGCTATGACGAACACAGCGGCGTTGCCCATGTATTCCTTGATCGTCTGCCGGTCGGCGGATTCAACGGCTATCTCTATTTGTCGCCGCAAGGCGTCGAACCGCCACCGCCTGAGCCGGAACCGCAGCGGCCCGGCCAACAAGACGACGCGCCGGAAGGATAGAAGCACACGGAACGGCACCTTATTGCTCGTCCTCCGCTGCCCTTTTGCTCGTCCTCCACTTACTGCTCGTCTCGGTCCCTGACGAATATGTAAACGCATTTCGTGCAAAATGGCGCTAAAGGATGCAGAATTAGGTTCTGGCCGACTTGCACCGCGTACACCGCGTACTGGCACTTAGTGACGACTCTGGTTACACGGGCAAAGAATCCATCGGCCGAGAGGCTCGAAACGTCCGTAGCCAGCGTATGATCACCGGATAGGAGAAGGTAGAACTGATTCAGCGCTCCGCCCGGAATAGGGGCAAAAGCAGCCGGTGTCTTGGCATCCGGAAACCGGAAGTTGCCTTCCAGCTTGCCCCCATTTGCACGCCAAGTGAACTTCGCGGTGCCATTGCTGGCGAGCATGGTGAGGTCGGCGGTTACCGTACCTTTCTCAAGGGCCCTCCCGTCCGTATCGAACAGAGGGCACTGGGCGACATCAGGTCCAAGTAAGTTCCCGCCGTTGCCTATAAGGATGGATGCGGAATCCCAAAGCGGCGCAACCGGCTGCGCGCAGGCCGACTTCGCTCCCACGCAACAAATCAACGGCAAGGCTACGGTGCCGAGACTGTGGAGCATTGTACGGCGAGAAGGCTGCATTCTAGGCAGCACCGGCGCCAGGGCGGCCGTGCCAAGTCCCAACCAGCTGGGCCATCGGGAGGGTTCCTTTACGGCGGGCGGCAAGGCGGTTTGCATATTGTCAGGTTCCGGCACGACCGATTGGCCAGCGGCGGTATTGTCGTTTTTTGTCATCATGAGTTGCTCCTCTTTCGCCGACCATGAAAGTGTCTGGTGCGGCATGCGGAAACTTTAACCGAGGCGGGGAGGAGGAGTCCTTGGGGAAATCTCGGGTTTTTCTTGGGAAAGTTCTTAAAGTACGTAACACGATGAAAATAAACAATTTGTTAGCCATCGAGCCCTGGATTCTGAGGCTTGTTTTTGATTACTCCGGTCGATACTACTCATACCGGCTTCTTTGGTCAGGCGGGGACGAACTGCTGTCCGCCGTCGATGTCATGGTTGCGCCCTGGGAGATCGATGCTGACGGCGACTTCCTGCCGAGCAAGTTGTAACGGGCCGCGATTTTCCCCCGCCTAGCGAGTCTGTTTTTGCCAGATTAGTTCCCCCGTCCCGGAAGGAAGCGAGAGGCGCTGACGGAGCCGAGCGTGCGAAAGGCCAGCGGGATCGCACCAAATGACAAATAGACCATTATGCACCGGCGCTCCGTAGGAATGCCGACCATCCTGTCTGACGCGGCAGCGCCTCCGGGAACGCCCAATTTCACTGGTGCATTTGTCGGTGTTTGTTGCCAGGACCTGGCCGGTACCTGCCGGCCGGCAGATTTCGACTATTTCGTCTACCGCGAGCGGAGTTATCGCGCCGAACCGTTCTGCGGGGAATAGTCATTTCGAATCGTCCACGACTTCGATGCCATTCACACACGCCATGCCCGCAACGGGTACAAACGTAAGCAGGATTTTGCCTTGGGCGTTGGGTCGAATTGCGGAAAAGCTCCGGTCTATCGGCTGGCCTTCTCCGCCAGCCTCCTGAATGATATCGAAGCCCCTCAGCAGGGCCACGCCATTACAGTAGACGTCAAAAACGCGACTGCCAGGTCCGCCCTTGCCGGTGTTGCGCTTTCCGTAGTGCCCCTCACAGAATTTCAACGTGACTCGATACCGTCCCTCCGCGACGGGCACAGCGCAGGAAAAATGCCCCCAACGCTCGCTCGCGTAGAGCGCCATATCCGGTGCGATGGAGTTGCTCCCCTGGACGGGATTCGTTGTGCGGATCAACGCGTTTCCGCCCAGAAAATAGGAGTCGGACTGCCACACCTGCCCGGCGGAATCCTGCCACGATGAGGTCCAACCGGCTCGAAGTCGGACAGGTCTTGCCTTCCCGGCACTGGCCGGGAGGACCTCGATTCCACTCAACATCGCCGTGCTTCTCATCGAGTTAAAACTCAGGTGCAAAAATCCATCCGCGGCGGGTGAGATATTGCGGAAGACGCGCTCATCCGCGATGTTCGAACCGGCGGCATCAGCCACCACATCGAATGCAGTCAGGATCGGATTCCCATTGGCGGAGACGCGAAATACCCGCTGCCCCTCGCCGCTAGATTCCGCGCTGATGAAATCCGCTAAACCAGTCTCGGCAAAAAAAAGATGCAGTTCATAGTTGCCTGGCTGCAGCGGAATGTCGTACCGAAAGTCTCCACTCCGCAGGTGCCGGTAAATGTCGGGGTCCAGTGTTCGAAAGATCCTCTCGGACGGACGCACGAGCACGTTGCCCCCGGAAAAGAAACGATCCGGGCCCATGTGCGCCCGCTGCGGTCGACGTAGGGAGATGTAGAGCCCGCAATCATCCAAAGATTTTCGACGGCCGCTGTCGCTGTGGGACTCGCGTGAAAGACGGGTGTGGACTTGGCATCGACCGACGTAGGATCCACTGCCCGCCAGCGCCACCCGGCAAAGGCGCCCGCGAGTACGAGAACAGCCGCGGTGCCCGCGATCATCCGATGGCTGAGCCAGTTCGGGCGTGCAGGAAGATGCGGCTCCGCAGGTGGCATCTGCGCAGGTGGCGTGTCAGCGGCAGTCGTTTCCACGGACGGCGTCTCAGCGGCCGGCGCCTCCACCGCTGGGGGCTCCCCCTTGAATTCGGCCGAGTAGGACCCTGGCGGCAGGCCGATTCTGACCGGATGGTACGAACCATTCTCGGTGAGGTAATGCCGGGCAAGCTTCTTTCGTACCTCATTGGCCGTCACACGGACGATCGTGTGCTGACCCGCATCGAAGTCCTGCGGAAGCTGGAAGAGTTCTACACCGATCGAGCGTTCCTTGAGAGTGTCGGCCGGACCGCTAATCGTGTGCTGGACGATGTACTCAAGGAACTCCCTGCATCTCTTGCTCGTGCGAAACGCAGAACTCTCCAGAGACGATTGAGTTCCGCCTGTACGGCACGCTCGTGGGACTCACTGAGTTCCCTGATTTCGTTCTTGCACATCCCTGGTGCTCAGCGCGAATCATATCACAGGCATTGTGCGGGAGTGGGCATGAGGGATTTTAACGGCCCGGCTAACGGTTAGCCGCGTTCAACGATGGAGCTTCCGCAGTCACCCCAACAGCAAGATTTCACTAAAGTTGAGCAGCAGACACCGTACCAAACCTACCGGCTGCCAAGTCGAGCGCGCTAACATATCCCAGGTTTGAAGGTGGGAGTCTGTCTCTTCACATTCTTCCAAGCGGAGATGGGCATGTCGAACCTGACCGAAGGAGAATTCATGAGAAACGTCTTACTCGTGCTGTTGGGTTGCGGTCTGTGCTGGGGGCAATCACCCGATGACTGCAAACCCTCGTCGCTGAATATTCCGGGCGCGCCATATCCTTGCGTCCACGCCGACCGGCGCGTCACCTTCCGCGTCGCGGCGCCGGATGCGCAGAAGGTACAGGTGCGCTTGGGTGGCGCCCACGATATGACCAAGGGACAGGACGGCCTGTGGATGGCCACCATACCGCCGCAGGTATTCGGGTTCCACTACTACAGCATCGTGGTGGATGGCGCCGTGATGGCGGATCCGGCGACGCGGACCTTCTTCGGCTCGGGGTGGGACAACAGCGGAATCGAGATTCCGGAGCCGGATTCGGATGCGGCCTACTACTCCGCCCGGGACGTGCCGCATGGCCAGGTGAGCCAGCGGTGGTATTACTCCAAAGTCACGGGCACGTGGCGCCGCTGTTACGTGTACACACCGCCCGAGTATGAAAGCAATGCGCGGTCCCGCTACCCGGTTCTCTATCTGCTCCATGGCTGGGGCGAAAACGAGCAGGGCTGGCACACGCAGGGCCACGTCGATTTCATCATGGACAACCTCATCGCGGAAAAGAAGGCCAAACCGATGCTCATCGTCATGGACAATCTGAACGCGGTAAAACCTGGCGAGGATGCAAGCCTGTATGCGGCTCGCGGAACCATTGCCAGGCGCACCGTGGCGGATGCCGCGCCGACCGGCGGCGGACGGGGCGCACCTGGGGCAGGCCGTGGCGGGTTCCCCACGAACTGGGGCGGCGTGTTCACCGAGATGATGCTCACCGATCTCATCCCCATGATCGAGCGGACGTATCGCGTCGCGCCCGGGCGGGAAAACCGCGCGATGGCCGGACTATCGATGGGCGGTATGCAATCGTTCCTGACCGTCCTCTCCAACACCGATAAGTTCGCCTATCTCGGCGGCTTCAGCGGCAGCAGCGGGGGCCGGGGCGGATTCGATCCAAAGACATCCAACAACGGCGTATTTGCGAACGCCGACGCGTTCAATAAGAAGATGAAGGTCCTTTTCCTGGGAATCGGCTCCGTGGAAGGCCCCGGCACGAAGAATTTCAGCGAGGAGTTGACTAAGGCCGGGATCAAGAACTCCTATTTCGAGTCGCCCGGTACTGCCCACGAGTGGCTGACGTGGCGCCGGTGTCTCTACGATTTCGCTCCACGGCTGTTCAAGTAAGGGCCAACCGAGAGTAGCAGGCATCGCGGAACCTGAGAGCGCCGTGCGCTAATCTGGGCAGCATCGGCGCGCCGTCACCGGCATGCACGAAAAGGACATCATGAACAATCGTTCCGCGATCGTTTCCGCCGCATTCCTGCTGACTGCCCTGGCGGCCCCCGTCCTGCACGGACAGGCGCCCGCCACGCTCAACGTGGAGGTGAGCCGTCCGAAAGCAGCGGTGAGCCCGACGCTGTACGGTCTGATGACCGAAGAGATCAACTACTCCTACGACGGGGGGCTGTACGCGGAACTGGTCCGCAACCGCACCTTCCGGTCCGATTGGAGCGGGATTCTGAACTGGTTCCTCATCCAGAAAGGAACGGCATCGGGAAAGGTGAGTGTCGATCCAAAGGAAGGGCCATCGACAGCGCTCCCCTCGAGCGCGAAGCTCGAGATCACGAAGGCCGATGTCAACAGCCCGGCAGGTCTCATCAACGAGGGCTACTGGGGAATCACCGTGCGGCCGAACGCCCGGTATACAGGGTCGATCTTCGCCAGGACCGATTCCCAGGGCCCCCTGCCTGTGCGGGTTGCGCTGGTGGCGGACCAGTCCGGACAGGTTCTCGCCAAAGCGTCGGTCCCGGTCACGGGAAGCGGCTGGAAGGAATACAAGTTCGAGATGCAGTCCGGAAATACTGCCGCGTCCTCCGAGAATCATCTCGAGTTGACCATCGACAGACCCGCGACTCTGTGGCTCCAGTTGGTTTCGCTGTTCCCGCCCACGTATCACGGCCGCCCGAACGGGAACCGCATCGACATTATGGAGAAGCTGGCCGCCATGCGTCCCGCGTTCCTGCGCTTCCCTGGCGGAAACTATCTCGAAGGCAACCGGATCGAGACCCGTTTCGACTGGAAGAAAATGATCGGCCCGCTGGTCGACCGTCCGACGCACCCCACCACGTGGAGCTACCACTCCACCGACGGCATGGGATTGCTGGAATTCCTGGAATGGTGCGAGGACCTGCACATGCAGCCGCTTCTGGGCATCTATGCCGGATACTCTCTGGGCGGGCAGGTGGTGAAGCCGGGGCCGGACCTCGATCCCTACGTGCAGGAAGGGCTGCAGGAGATCGAGTACGTCACCGGCGGAACCGATACGAAATGGGGCGCCGTGCGTGCGCGCGACGGGCATCCGGCCCCGTTCACCCTTCACTACGTGGAGGTCGGCAACGAAGACAATTTCGATCGGGCCGGGACCTACGACGGCCGGTATGCTCAGTTCTACAAGGCCATCAAGGCGAAGTACCCGAACATACAGGTGATCGCCACCATGCCGGTGAAAGGCATGACTCCCGATGTGGTCGATGACCACTACTACAAGCGCGAGCAGGGAATGTTCGACGAAGCGCGCCACTACGACAAAACCGACCGCAACGGCCCCAAGATCTTCGTCGGCGAATGGGCCACCCGCGAAGGCACGCCGACTCCCAACATGGGCGCCGCCTTGGGCGACGCCGCGTTCCTGACCGGCCTGGAGCGGAACAGCGACGTGGTAGTGATGTCGGCATACGCGCCGTTGTTCGTCAATGTCAACCCCGGCGGGATGCAGTGGAGCTCCGACCTGATCGGCTACGATGCCCTGAACAGCTACGGATCGCCGAGCTATTACGCGCAGGTGATGTTCGCTTCGTGCCTGGGAGATCACACGCTCGATTCATCCGCGTCAGGCACCGGCGACCGGTTTTTCCATTCCGTGACCAAATCGCCGGACAAGGTGTGCTTGAAGCTGGTGAACGCCAGTTCCACCGAGCAGCCGGTCACGATCGCCCTGAACGGCATCGGCGCGGGGACGCATACGGCTCGCATCGACACGCTGAAGGCCAACACGACTTGGGCGACCAACACAATCACTCATCCCGAGCGCATCGTCCCCGTCAAATCCACCGCGACTATTAAAGGCGAGCGCGTGCAGCATGTGATGCCCGGCTACGCAATTCAGGTTCTGCAAATCGATCTGAAGTAGATATGCGGAATCAGGCTTGCGTCGCTTTCCTTCTTGCCGCCGCCGCAATCTCGCAGGGCGCCGACCCTCGTGCGAGCCGCCGGTCCTGGGCGGCCGACAACGGTAACAGCACGTATTCGAACCCTCTGTTTTACGACGAATTCTCCGATCCCGACATGATCCGTGTGGGCTTGGATTACTACCTGACCGGCACCACGATGCACACGATGCCGGGGCTGCCGATCCTGCACTCCCGCGATCTGGTGAACTGGACTTTCATCGGTTACGCCTTCGACCGCCTGGACCTCGGCCCGGACTTTCGCCTGGAAGACGGCAAGCAGATTTACGGCCAGGGCATCTGGGCTCCAAGTTTCCGCTACCACGAAGGAACCTTCTACATCTTCGCCAACGTGAACCGCTTCGGCCTTCAGGTGTTTCGCGCCTCCGATCCACGCGGTCCCTGGAAGCACAATCGCATCGAACAGGGCTTGCACGATCTTTCCGTTCTGTTTGACGATAACGGGAAGATCTACGCCATCTATGGCGCCCGAACGATTCGGATCGTGGAATTGAATTCCGAAATCACTGCTGTGGTGCCAGGCACCGACCGGGTGCTGATCGAACCCGCCCTCGGCATGGGCGAAGGCTCGCACTTCTACAAGATCAAGGGCAAATACTACATCGTCAGTGCGATTCCGGGAGCGCACGTACCCATGAAGTGCGCCCGGGCCGACAAACTCGCCGGACCGTGGGAGGTGACCACGATCAGCGAAGAAGAGAGCCTGGGAATCGGCCAGGGTTACAGACTCAAGGATAGCCGCCGCCAGAATCCGCCGTTCGAACTGAACCCGCCGGATCCCAGCGAGCGCCGCAGCCTCGACCTGCATCAGGGCGGGATCGTCGAAACGCCGTCGGGCGAATGGTGGGGCTTTTCCATGCAGGACCACAACTCCGTCGGCCGGTTGACCTCTTTATCCCCGGTCACCTGGTTGGATGGCTGGCCCTATTTCGGCCTGCCCGGAAACCTCAAGCGCTCGCCGTCGATCTGGGTGAAGCCCAACACCGGAGCGGCCTCGCCAATCACTTCTCCCTACCAGCGCAGCGACGACTTTACGGGCCCGAAGCTGATTCCGGTGTGGCAGTGGAATCATCTGCCGGACGATTCCAAGTGGTCGCTCTCCGAGCGCCCCGGTTATCTCCGTTTGCACTCGCTCCCCGCCACCGATTTCTGGTGGGCGCGAAACTCGCTGACGCAACGCGCGATCGGACCGGAATCGATCGCCACCACGGAGTTGGACGGCAGCGGCCTCAAGACCGGCGACGTCGCCGGAGTGGCGCTCCTAAACTCGCCCTATGCTTGGATCGGCGTGCAGCGCGATGATAGCGGCTTTGCGATTGCGCAGTGCGACCATATCACCGGAAAGACCGTCCGCGAACCGGTCGCCAGCCCGCACGTCTGGCTTCGCGTGCATTCCAATTTCGACACGGAGGTCTCGCAATTCAGCTACAGCCTGAACGGGAAGGAGTTCACGCCTCTCGGGCCCGATTTTGTGACGGTCTTCCAGCTCAGGACTTTTCAGGGGGTCCGGTTCGCGTTGTTCCACTACAACACGGGAGGGGCGCCCGGCGGCCAGGCGGACTTCAATTTCTTCAACGTGGATGAGCCGCGGCCCCGCGGGTTGACCAAGCCGATTCCGCTTTCGCAATCCATCACGCTGACCGACCTCGCCAACGGGAACGCCCTCGCCACGGTGGATGGAAAACTGCAATCGGTGAGCGGCGGCAGGCAACAGTCCACAGTATTCCGTGTTGTGGACCGCGGCCGTGGCCGCATCGCACTTCAAACGACGCGTGGGCAGTACGTCTCGGTCGGAGGCGCAGGGAAGGCCGGCGAAGTCAAGTTGAAGTCGGGCAAGCCTGGCGATGCGGAGACTTTCCAATGGGTGGACCTCCAGCGCGGCGAGACCCTGCTCCTGTCCCTGGCGACGCATCGGTACCTCGTCGCCCCACGGATTCCTGGTGCCGTGGCCGCGGACCATCCAGGGCCCGCGCCCGACCGCAGGGACGGTTCCTGTTTTGACTGGAAGACAGTGCAGCGCTAATCGCGGAACAGCAGCGGCGCATACTTCGAGAGATACACTTGCCAGTTTGGCCAGCTATGTCCGCCCCCCGACTCGTTCCAGACGTGCTTCACGTTTTTCTTCGTCAGCAGGTCGTCCATCGCTTTGACGCCGTTGTAACCGGGGTCTTCCGTGCCGCAACCGATCCACAGGACTTTGAGCTTTTGATTCAGCACTGCCGTGTCCGCTTTCTCCCAGTCCGCTCGATTGCCGCCGCCGCTGAACGCGGCGATGTACGCAAACTGATCCAGATTGTAGAGCCCGATCGACATCGACTGGCCGGCGCCCATCGACAATCCCCCGATCACCCGGTGGTTGCGGTCGGTCAGCACACGATACTTGCTTTCTACCAGCGGCTTCACCGCCGTCAGCAACTCCTTCTCGATCGCAGCCGGGTCATTGGCCGGAGGGGCGGTGTTGGATGCCGGCTTAATCTCCCGCGGTACGTGGCCGTAAGGCATCGCCACCACCATCGGCTTGACCTTCCCATCGGCGAGAAGGTTGTCCATGATCACGTTGGCGCGCCCGGTCCAGGTCCAGGCTGCTTCGATCTGCCCATTGCCGTGCAGCAGATAGAGAACCGGATACTTCTGTTTACCGGACTCGTAACCCGGCGGCGTGTAGACGTAGACCATACGCTCGCTGTCCAGCCTGGCGGAATCATAGAACTCCACGTGAATCGATCCGTGCGGCACACGCCGTTCTTCGATGACCGCCTTCTCTCCGCTCGGCACGATGAGCAGGCTGGTCGGTCCCCAACGGCGCACCTCCAGGTTCGGATTCGACGGATCGGGCATTCGCAGACCGCCATCAATCGCGTACCCGTAAGTGTAGAAGCCAGGAGCCAGCGGGCCCACCGTCAAACTCCAAACTCCCTTGGCGTCGCGCTGAAGCGGCATGGGTTTTTTGATCACCTCCAGGATGCCCGGAGATCCCATCAAAACGACTTCACTTGCCTTGGGGGCGAAGAGTCGAAACGTGACGGTCCGGTCGGCGTGCAACTCGGGCGAGACCGGGACATTGTTGGTGTCCTCATAATAGGGCGCCGGGCCTCGCTGGCAGTAGACCGTGCCGGCAGTGATGCTGCAAAGAGCGGCGGCGAATAGCAATCGCATATGATGTCTCCTTTATTGCCTGATCCCGTTGGGTTGGAACTCGCCGCCCTTCACCAGAAGGTCGAGTATTTCTTTCGTTCTCGCGGCGCAGGCCCTTCCCTTCTGCGGCGTTAAGTTGTCGTGCTCGGATTCGATCATGGGCAGCGGCTCCCTGGGGGCCGGGGATCTGATTCAGCGCCGTCCAGACTCCGGCGGGCGGCGAAATCGTGTCGATGAAGCCCATCCCGGCCATCACCGGCGCTTTGATTCGCGAAGCAAAATTGATGGTGTCGAAATACAGCGCGGTCTTCATCACGTCCGGGTTGTCCGGCGGCCAGTTGGGGTACCCTGCTTTTCGGGCCGTGAAGGTCTCCGTTGGCGTCCGCCCCGGCCGGCACACAGACCAGCGCGGCGCTGATCTTCTCCGGCCGCAGGCCGGCGAGCACGAGACTCTGCTGTCCACCCATGCTGCCTCCGTGAGCACGATGGTTTTGCCATCCCAGTCGGGCCGGGTGAGCAGATAATCCAAGGCAAGCGAGTCGCGCAGATGAGGTCGTCCTGTGCGGCCGCGAAAATCACGTAGTTCTTGAGCCCGGCCACCGCTGGCCAGACGATACTGTTCAGGGCGATCGAGTACGTCGAGCCGCCAGAGGGCAGTGGCACAATCGCTATCGGCATCGGCACCGACGGCAGTCCGTTCGCGTCCAAAGCATAGAGGGTGAGCCGAATGGTGGCGCCGCGGACCAGAGACCCGCCAGTGGCGTTCAAGGCGACATTGCCGGCGATCGGTGCGCCTACATCAGAGCCGGGCTCGATCTGCATAGCGGATGTCCCACTATCGCCAGGTTGCCGTCATTTCACCGTCGTCCTGTCGCTGAAATCGTATCTGCAAAGCGTGGGGGTTGGTTTGCCCGCAGACAAAACAAACCGATTGTGAGCGGGCGCGCAATGGCCTTCCTGATTCGCCGATAGCAACTTGCGGTGGCATAACTTTCAACTTGTGCAGAGTTGCCTCCGTTCCTCCGGGCACCGGGCTCGATACGTCCGATAACCGCCCGAGAGATTCCGGACCCGGAAGCCATTTTGAGCCAGGAACCTGCAAGCATAATAGAACGCTGGCCCGCCCGGCAGTAGACCCAGATCTCCCGGTCACGCGGCAACTCGTTCAGCCTGGTCCGCAACTTGCCTAGCGGGATGTTTACTGCTCCCTCTACGCAGCCGCCGCCGAACTCTTCCACCTCACGGACGTCCAAAAGGAAAGCCTCAGTAGTCTCCAGTTCGGGCCAGGAGGCGAGGTCAACGTCTCCGCGCATTACGTTCGAGGCGACCATGCCGGCCAGGTTCACCGGATCTTTCGCCGAGCCGTATTGCGGCGCGTAACAGCGTTCGGCCTCTTCCAGATCGAAAACCGTGGCCCCCATCTGGATCGCCATCGAAATCACGTCGATGCGGCGCTCCACACCCTCCTCGCCGACGGCTTGGGCATCCGGATTGGCCTGCCTCTCAAGGCTATTTGGCTCTGGCGCGCAACTTCGATGAGCAGGAAGACCTCTGGCGTGACAGCCCGACCGACGCATTCCTTTCGCAGGGGGCGCCACGATGATCGAGCGACTGTGCATCACGGTGCTGGCGGACAACCATGTCGCCGCTCGCAACCTGCTCGGTGAACACGGGCTGTCGCTATTGATCGACGCGGACGGCCGGCGAATCCTGTTCGACACCGGACAGGGCAAAGTGCTGCGTGGCAACGCCGATGCCATGTGCATTGGCCTTTCCGAACTGGACGCGGTCGTGCTGAGCCACGGTCACGACGACCATACCGGCGGCTTATCGGATTTACTCCGCGACTTTTCGCCCGCTGCTATCTATCTGCATCCGGCTGCCTTGCAGCCGAAGTACGCCAGCTCCGACAACCCGCCGCATCGCCTCATCGGAACTCCGGAGCCTTCGCGCCAGGCGTTGAGCGCAGTCGAGAACCGGGTCGTGTGGACGGAATCCGCCACGGAGGTTGTGACTGACGTGTGGTGTACGGGAGGAATTCCTCGGCTGCCCGCCAACGGGTCCAGCGAATCGGGCTTCTTCCTGGACTGCGACTGTCGCGAACCGGACCCCCTTGCCGACGATCAGGCCCTTTTCATCGAGACCACAACCGGGCTCGTCGTAATCGCCGGATGTGCTCATGCAGGCGTGGCGAACACGCTGGATGGCGTGGCAGAGTTGACCGGCCGTAACGAGTTCTTCGGGTTGGTTGGGGGGCTGCACCTTTGGAGGGCGACACACCATCTTTCCATGAATTGAACTATAACGCCGGCCCACGTGGAGAGTTCAGGGATCGAAACCCAACGAGGCAGACCTCCGGCAGCGTTGACGTACGGAGCTTCCCTGCCAACCCTGCGCCGAACAGCCCGGTGAGTAGAAGTTTGTTGCGGGCAACGTGGGTTGAGTACGATAAACGTGTGGCGCGCGACCTGCTCTCCCTTGATGGCTTGTGGAATTCGACGCCGGTCGACGGTGAGTTGATCGACCGCGGACGACTGTCCCTGCTCCCGGCGGCCGCCCGCAAATACCTTGGACACGCGATCTCACCTGGGGCGCGATCCGCATGTGCGGTCCGGTTGCAGATGCATGGCCAGATCAAGCTGAAAGGCTGGCTTCCGTTCTCAGCTGAAGAGGTAATCCGGTGGGATCGGGGCATGATCTGGCGGGCGGTGGTGCGAATGCACGGCATACAGATTCGAGGGGGTGACACTTTCGTGGATGGAGAAGGCGCCATGCGATGGAAGCTCTTCGGCCTTTTTCCTGTGGTCAACGTGTCCGGTACCGACGTCAGCCGATCCACCGCCGGTCGCGTAAACATCGAATCTATATGGTTACCCTCGGCACTTTGTGCGGACGACGTATCCTGGACGTCAACGAACGACCTTCAATGCCACGCAAGTTTTACTGCGCATAACGAACCTGCGGAGATCGATTACGGCATCGAACAGGACGGACGCCTCAAGACCGTTAGCATGCCGCGTTGGGGCAATCCCGGAGGCGCCGAGTTCCACTACGCAAATTGTGGCGGATTTGTGGAGGCCGAAGGCCAATTCGGCGGCTACACGATACCAACTCGCATGCGCGTGGGGTGGCACTTCGGCACAGAGAGGTTTGAATCTGAGGGAGAGTTCTTCCGCGTCATCATCGATGACGCGGCGTACCGCTGAACTCTACACGGTAGCGCTCATGACTCCGTACCTACCTGCCGGTCTGCGAATTGGCAGCCGAAG
This sequence comes from uncultured Solibacteraceae bacterium, assembly GCA_963792055.1. Classification (GTDB taxonomy): domain Bacteria; phylum Acidobacteriota; class Terriglobia; order Bryobacterales; family Bryobacteraceae; genus Solibacter. Next base: position 448,527 of record CAWBUV010000008.1, read on the forward strand.
TCAACGGCTTACGGAGCCCCGTGACAGGACAAGCGTTGGTCCAGTATTGGCGGTTTCTCCGCCGGCCAGCCCGGCCAGTTCGCGGTCTTGGAAATGCGGTCGCTTGGCCGCAACCACGCGTGCCGCATGGATAACCCCTCTGCGCACGCTGAGCGTCCGCCCGCAGACGCACATCCAAACTGCGCCTTCCGCGACAAGAGTTCCGGAAATCGGTGCGTCCCACTTCTTCCCGCACTCACACAGATAGATCATGTAGGGAGCCTTGGATTCGGCCCCAGGTTCAATAGCTCTGCAAGCCATGTTTTTTCATCCTGTACCGTAATTGGTCCCTGGAGACCTCCAGGGCTGCGGCGGCCCGCGTCTGGTTCCCGCTGAACCTCGTGAGCGCTTCGATGATCAGGCACCGCTCATTCCGCGTCAGGGACAAGCCCACTTCAGAATCGGCGCCTCGGTGGAATCGTTCGAATCCGCTGATTTCGGGCGGAAGGCTGGTAATCCTCACTTGTGAGGACTCCTCAAGAACCATGGCGCGTTCGATAGCGTTGCGCAATTCACGCACATTGCCCGGCCAGGTATATCGGAGCAAAGCGCTGCCGGCGGCGGCAGTGATTCCAATGATGTTTCCGCGGAATTTTCGGTTGTACAGGTCCAGGAAAGCCTCGGCCAGTGGCAAGATGTCATCGCGCCGATCCCGCAGCGGGGGGATCGTGATTTGGATCACATTGAGCCGGTAGAACAGATCCATTCGAAACGAGCCCTCTCGAACCGCGGTTCGCAGGTCCTCATTGGTAGCCGCCACAAATCGAATGTCCGTCTCGATATCAACGGTGCCTCCCACTCTGCGAAAACATTGCGTTTCCAGAACCCGCAGCAGCTTCGCTTGAAGCCGGGGCGACATCTGGCTGATCTCGTCCAGAAATAGCGTCCCGTGGTCGGCCTGCTCCAACAATCCCTGCTTGCGGGAGCGGGCGTCGGTGAAAGCTCCGGGTTCGTGGCCGAACAACTCGCTTTCCAGCAGTTCTTCTGGAATTGCCGCGCAATTGACGGGGACGAAGCGGCAAGACGCTCGCGGACCTTCCTCGTGGAGCAATGCGGCAATCACTTCTTTGCCGGCGCCAGTCTCTCCTTGTAAGAGAACCGTGGTCACCTCGCTGGCGGCAACCCGCCGGGCCAGAGCGAGAACATCCAACATTCCCGCAGACACTGCGACGACATTCAGCCGAGACGCCCCGAGCAGGATCGTTCGCCCTCGTGAAATTGTGACGACACTCACTTCGCCCCTCCTGGCGCCACAGCAATTGGCGCGCGGGTTGTTGAGTGAAACCATAGTAAACGCTGGGCAGCTATCAGCCTACTAGGCGACGGCCTAGTAGGAAGCGTCGCTGGAATTCGGTACGGTGTTTCTGAGCCACCATGCCATAGGAAGCACAGTCGGGTTGACGAGTATGTTCCTTCCACAGCAACTGGATTGCGTCAGCGAGATGTTCCAAGCATTGCTGGTCAGTCCATTGGAGGACGACCTGCATGCTCTCCACGAGTTGTGTCCCCAGATGAATTGGAAGTTGGACCTGGCACGGTCCATCGCGGAAGCGCGCTCGCGGATGGTGCGCCTCGGTCCACCTCCCATCATCATCTGCGAGCGCGATCTACCGGATGGCAACTGGAAACTTCTCTTCCATGAAACTGAAACGCTGCCGCATCCTCCCCGTTTCGTGGTCTGCTCGCGGTTGGCTGATGAGTATCTCTGGGCTGAAGTGCTGAATCTCGGCGGTTTCGACGTGCTGGCCAAACCGTTCGAAGCCCCGGAGGTCAACCACGTAATAGAGTATGCTTGCGAGTCTTGGCATCGCCAGTGGGGGCGGAAACCCGTGCGCACCTTCCGCAGCGCAGCCGCCTTGAATGCAGTTGCCCGGGCTGCCTCCTAGCCGCCGCCGGTTCAATTCGGCAGTCAAACAGTCAAACCCGGTTGACGGACGATTCCACTTCCGAACTTCTCTATACTCTCGCCATGGTCAAATGCGCTCCAACAGAAACGTCCCGTCGCCGTGGTGCCGCATACAATATCAGAAAAGGAGACCTGGACTGATTGGCTCGCCCACGCCCTTGCCAGCGCCCGGCGACGGCGCACCGCACGTTGACGAATTCGTCGGTCTGATCAAGACGGGCGACACCGCCATCTCGATCGCGCATACGCGGTACTCGGCCGAGCGGGCGGAACCCGGAAAGTGTCCGAAGTTTGAAGAATTCACGATCGTACGGAAGGGCATGGTCCACGTCGAACACGCGGATGGGGTTATCGAGGAGGAGCCGGCCAGGCGAGCCACGTGGAGCGGGACCAGTGGGGTCCGCTACTCGACCCCAGCCGAGGGAGGAGCGGAGATCATCGCCGTTTGCATGCCGGCTTTCTCCCGTTCTGAAATCCGCTTTGAGGACTGAACGCCAAACCGGCCACCTGTAGTCTGCACAAGATTAGCGCCTCCAGGTTCACCGGAGAATTAGGCGCCCAAGGGCGGCCCGCAGTTCCGCCGCCCCTGCCAGCGCCGCTCTATTCGGGTTCCTGGCGATTGCTCATCCGACACGACTACTGGCCAGCGGAGAAATGCACGTGACGATTGCGCTGGTAACAGTCTTCCGTCTGCTCGGTGCAGACCGGGCGCTCCTTGCCGTAGCTGACAGTCTTTAGGCGCTCCGCTGGGACGCCTAGCTGAACCAGAAAATCCTTCGCTGAGGAGGCGCGCCGATCGCCGAGACCGAGGTTGTATTCTGCGGATCCACGCTCGTCGCAGTTGCCTTCAACCATCACGGTGATTCCCGAGTAGTCAGCAAGAATCTGCTTCAATGCGGCAGCATCCTGTGTCAGCACTTGCTGCGCATCCGGCCGGATGGCGTGCTTGTCGTAGTCGAAATAGGCGTCGCGGACCTCGGAGGCGAGCACTTGAGCGAGGGTGGGGCGAGGCTTCTCGACCGGTGGGGGAGGCGGAGGCGGGGGCGGAGCGCTCACCTCCACCGTCACGGAGCGATTGTCGCTTCCGCCTGGACCAGTGGCCGTCAGAGTGTAGGTTGTCGAGTTGTCCGGGGTGACCTGTCGCGTGCCACTGGCCTGGACGGTCCCAATCCCTCCATTAATCGAGATTTCAGTTGCATTGCTAACGGACCAATGCAGGGTGGACGACTGGCCGCGCTCAATTCGGCTGGGCTCCGCCGTGAAGTTGCTGATTGCTGGTTTTGCAGGCGGCGGGGGTGGCGGTACAGGGGCAGGTGTCACGGTTGGGGCCGGCGGCGGTGGAACCGGTACCTTCTTGTGGCAGCCCGGAGCGCACAACAGCAGTGCGCCTATCAAAAGGCTCGCACTGGCTCTACCAATCTCAAGCCTACGCTCATTCGTCTGGAACATGATTTCCTCCCCGCTCAACTTCCGAGTCGAGCGGAACATGTTGAACAGCGACAATTGGATGCATATTGCGCCGGCAGACCACATCTGGCGGCACTCGCCCGCGTCGGGACCCGTGGCCAGCCGCGGTGATCACCAAGACTGGCTTACTGCACTCCTTACGTTGCGATTCTGGACCCGTGAGAAATCCAATAGTAGAGGGTTTGATGCTCCGGAGATACTAGGCGGCGGCCTAGTGGTTCCTGCCTGTGCCTTCCACCAGCTCGATGGCGCAGCCCGCGCGACGTCCGGCGCACCACATTCAGCGATAGACTTGAGGGGCGATTTGCGCAATCATGGCGTTTGTTGTAGCCGAGGTAAACATGTCGATCGACGAACGCCTTGACCGTTTGGCCGCTTTTTCGCCCACCAGTTTTCCGGTCATTAGCCTGTACCTGAACACTCAGCCGGATCAACACGGCCGCGCAGCGTTCGGATCTTTCATCCGGAGAGAAATCGGCATGCGTGTAAAAGCCTATCCTGCCCGCTCCCCCGGAACGAGAGAGTTTCGAGCACGACGCAGAACGGATCAACAAGTACCTGGACCTGGAGTTGCGCCCGTCGTCGAACGGCGTCGCCCTCTTCGCGTGCTGGGGAGCCGGCGGGTTTTTCGAAGACGTGCAGTTGGATGCCCCGATCCAGAAACATCGCCTGTATGTTTTTGACCAGCCGCATCTCTACGATTTGGCGCGGCTCAAGGATCGGTACAGGCGGTATGAAGTTCTGGTGGTATGCGCTATCTGGCAAATGTTCTAAGTTGAATGGGGGGCGGCGGTATGCGGTGTATCTTGGCTTTGTTTGCATTGGGAATTGCCTCTGCACTGCATGCAAGCGCGCCCTCCGGATCGATCGATGACTTCATCGCTGCTGAGATGCCTATCTCCGGAGCGCCGGGCTTGGCCTATGCGGTCGTCAAAGACGGCAGGATTCATTCAGAAGCACGTGGCGAGATGCTGATCGGAAGCGGCAGGAAGGTAACTCCGGATACTCCGTTCCTGCTTGGCTCAATATCCAAGAGCTTTACAGCAATGGCCGTGATGCAACTGGTGGAGGCGGGCAAGGTCGATCTGGATACCGGGATTTCGCACTATCTGGATGTGTTCTCAGGCCGCCCCTCTGGCGCAATCACCATCCGGCAACTGCTGAGCCACACCAGCGGCTATTCGACCCTGCAGGGCAACGAGACGCACGCCGACCTGACCGGGAGCAAGGACGAGCTATCGCAGCAGGTGAAACGGATCGCGCAATGGCATCCTGCCGATGAACCCGGGACAAGATGGGAATATTCGAACGCAAACTACCAGATTCTCGGCGCTCTTATCGAGGCCGTGAGCGGTCAGGAGTTTGCGCTCTACATCGAGACAATGATTCTCCAACCGATCGGCATGACGCACAGCTTCGTTGCCGACGGACAGATCCATGACGGAATGGCGATCGGGCATCGGCCCTGGTTCGGCATGAAGTGCCCCATGAAGCAGCGCAAGACCAATCGTGTTACTGGCTCCGGCAGGCGGCGTCATCGCAAGCGCCAACGACTTGGCGAAATATCTCGCGATCATGATGAATACCAGGGACGACATCATCAGCGCAAAGAGCAAAGCCGCCATGCTGCGCCCGGCCAGCGCTGTATCACCTTTTTATGGCTTCGGCTGGTTCATCGATGCAAACAAGGGAACCGTGTTCCACACTGGCGAAAGCCCCGGGACCGAAACGCTCGCGACCTTGGTTCCGGCAGAGAAGAAAGGCGTTGTCGTCCTGGTCAATGCAGGAAGTGGAATCGGGTTTGGCGAAACGATGCAGCTCCGAAACGGCATCAGCGCCCGAGCCCTCGGCCTGGAGTACGCTGGCGAAGGGAGCCGCTGGCAGCAAAAGGCGGTGTTTGCCGGATTAGCTCTCCTGCCCCTTGTGTTCTTATCCAGCATGATCTGGGCATGGTTTCATCGCGATGCACTGCGTGCCAAATCCGGTACATTCGGCTTGTTCAGCCTGTGGTTTCCCCTGCTCACGACGCTTGTGATGGCCTGGACTTTCTTCTACCTTATCCCGCAGCTCTTCGGCGTATCGATCGGGACTTTGCGTCTTTTCCAGCCTGATCTGGCGCTGACGATGCTCGCGACCGCAGCGACTGGAGTGATGTGGGCGGTTTTCAGGCTTGGGGTGGCCTACAGCGGGGCCAATAGGGCTAGTCAGCGGCCGCTTTCAGGTTCCCGCTGAGCAGCGTCCTACGTCTCTGATTGGGCGCGTTGCTGTCTGACAGCTTTTAGGCCTCTGGGGAGCAAAGGAGCATGCGTTCGGCGATGCCCCAGAAGATGGATAGATGAACGTGATCGGAAAATAGAGATGCCAGCACTGTGGAGCCTTGATTTCCTCGACGCTCACCGGGAAGCGCTGCCCTGCTGTCGGCGCCTTGGAGCCGCCCGATGACCAGACCGAGACCGTCACCATAGCCGGCGCGGCGGAATGGGCGCCCCGGCTCGACCCTGGACTTGATTCCTCTTGATCGTCGATGACCGGGAACATCGCGGGCTCCTACCTAGGCCGCGGCCTAGTGGGAAGCGTCGTCCGTATTCGGTAGAGTCGTATCGGATTCATCGCGGGACTTCTCGTGGCGATTTGCGCAATAGTGGAGGTTCGCTTCAACCGAGGTAAACATGTCAATCGACGAACGCCTTGACCGCCTGGCCGCTTTTTCGCCCACCAGTTTTCCGGTCATTAGCCTGTACCTGAACACTCAGCCGGATCAACACGGCCGCGCAGCCTTTGAATCTTTCATCCGGAGAGAAATCGGCACGCGTGTAAGAGCCTATCCTGCTCGCTCCCCGGAACGGGAGAGCTTCGAGCATGACGCGGAGAGGATCAACAAATATCTGGACCTGGAGTTGCGCCCGTCCTCGAACGGCGTTGCTCTCTTCGCGTGCTGGGGAGCCGACGGGTTCTTCGAAGACGTCCAACTGGACGCACCGATCCAGAAACATCGCTTGTATGTTTCAGATCAGCCGCATCTCTACGATCTGGCGCGGCTCAACGATCGGTACAGACGGTATGCCGTTCTGGTGGCGGATACGAACTCGGCCCGTCTGTTCGTCTTCGGGATGAGAAAGACCCTGAGTGAAGAGGACGTGGCCAATCGAAAGGTAAGCCGGACCAAGGTTGGCGGTTGGTCTCAGGCGCGTTACCAGCGCCACACCAAGAACTTCCATCTACACCACGCGAAGGACCTGGTAGAAGCTCTCGACCGGACGGTGCGGGAGGATAACATCGACCTGATTGTCCTTGCGGGTGACGAGGTGATCATTCCCATTCTCCAAGCGCAACTTCCCGGCCACCTCGCATCAAAAGTAATCGATGTACTGCGACTGGATATCAAGACTCCGGAACACGAGATCCTGTCCGCGACCCTGGAGGCGATGCGGGAACGGGACGCAGAAGAAGATATTGATAGAGTCGCCGCGCTGCTGGACGCCTATCGGTCCGGCGGCTTGGCGGTCGTGGGCCCCGAGGACACTCTCGCGGCCTTGGAACACGGCCAAGTGGACGAGTTGCTGCTCAGCGGCTCGCTGCGGCAGTTGGCGACGAAAGATAGCGCCCAGGCAGAGCATTCCGAGGAGCGGCGCATTCTCGCGGATGCACTCGTAACCAAGGCCCGTCAGACGGGAGCGCATATCACCTTCATTGAGAAAGAGGATCTGCTCGCTGATATCGGCGGAACCGGCGCCCTACTGAGATACCGTACGTGATTCAGCGGCGCGCGAAAGAGTCTTATGGCGAAAAAGAGCAATGTAAACCCCGATCACTACAAGACGGCCGGCCGTGAGCCGCAGGGGCAGGACGCCGTGCACAAAGTACAAAAGCAAGAATTCACCGAGGCAAAGGCCCGGCAAAGAAAACGGTCGGCCGCTGCCGCGCGGAAGAGAAAGAAACCGTGATCCGCCGAGCGCGACTATGACCGATACCGCTGGAGCGCCGCCTTCCAACCTTCTTACGGGGCTTGGTTCTTTGGCCATCGGCAGCCGCCAGAGTCCCGGCCAAGTACGCGGGACGATGCGAGTCCGCGGCAGTTCACGCCACGGGCGCGGTTTGGCAGACCGCCGTGAGTGGGCGGCGAGATCGTTGCTCGCGCAGACTCGAAGCCTACATTGGGGAGCGAGGTAGATGAATTCCTTCGTCCGACGTCTACTCGGCGCGGCAAAACTACGGGCAGCAGTGTACGAAGAGGTGGAGGCGGACAATCGGGCGTTCACGCAGGCTTTGATCGTTGTCGTCTTATCGAGCGCCGCCATGAGTATTGGGGCGTCCGGCCGGATCAGCATCGCCGGGTTGCTAATGGCCGCCGTCACGGGCTTCATCGGTTGGGCGTTGTGGTCTGCACTGACCTACTACATCGGGGCCCAGTTGCTTCCAACGCCTTCTACAGAAGCGAACTGGGGCCAATTGCTTCGTACGACAGGTTTTGCGATGTCCCCGGGCCTGATAGGTGTGCTCGGAATTTTTCCGGCGTTGCGGGGCATGATCGTTTACGTCGCGTTCATTTGGATTCTTATTGCGTCGGTGGTGGCGGTGCGTCAAGCGCTCTGAATTGAACTATAGCGTCAGCCCACACGGATCGAAATCAAACGAGGGCCCTTCCGGCAGCGCTAAAGTGAGGAGCCGTCGTGCAACGCCTCCGCAGCACCGCCCGCGGAGCGGGAGTTTGGTAGCGGCGATGCGGGTTGAGTACGATACCCAAGTGGCACGCGATTTGACGTCTCTTAAGGACTTGTGGAATTCCACGCCGGTCGACGGTGAGTTGATCGACCGCAGACGAATGTCACTGCTCCCAGCGGCCGCCCGCAAATACCTTGGACACGCGATCGCACCTGGGGCGCGATCCGCGTGTGCGGTCCGTCTGCAGATGCATGGCCAGATCAAGCTGAAAGGCTGGCTTCCGTTCTCAGCAGAAGAGGTAATCCGGTGGGATCGAGGCATGATCTGGCGGGTGGTGGTGCGAATGCACGGCATACAGATTCGAGGGGGTGACACTTTCGTGGATGGCGAAGGCGCCATGCGATGGAAGCTCTTCGGATTTCTCCCCATGGTCAACGCGTCCGGCACGGACGTTACCCGGTCCGCCGCCGGTCGCGTCAACATTGAATCCATATGGTTACCTTCGGCGCTCTGTACCGAGCAAGTATCCTGGACGTCTACAAGCGACTTCCAGTGCCATGCGAGTTTCACGGCCCACAACGAACCTGCGGAGGTCGATTACACCATCCATCAGGGCGGTCGCCTGAAGACGGTTAGCATGCCGCGTTGGGGCAATCCGGGAGGCGCAGAGTTCCACTACCAAAATGTGGCGGATTTGTGGAGGCCGAAGGCCAATTCGGCGGCTACACGATACCCACTCGCATGCGCGTGGGGTGGCACTTCGGCACGCAGCGGTTTGAATCTGAGGGAGAGTTCTTCCGCGTCATCATCGATGACGCGGAATATCGCTGAACCTCGCACGCGCCACACAGATGATCCTCTTCGCAGGCGAGCCGTCCTCCGAAATTCCGTTCCACCGAGTCTTTCTCCCGGGTAGGTCCGGCAAACCGGTGCTCCAGCCCGTATCGCAATCTGTCCCGTGAGATATAGGCACGGCGGCGTTCCTGGTTCCGTCCGAACCTTCGCGCTTCGAAAATCAGACACCGCTCTTTCGTGACAAGGATAATCCCGCTTCGAGTTCAGAGCCCGGCGTATCAGTCGTTCCCCGTTTATTTCCGGCGCCAGGCTGGTTATGCCCCGCTGTGAGGCTTCCTCCAGAACGATTGCGCGTTCGACCAGGTCCCGCAATTAGCGCACAGCGCGGTTGGCGGCGCGCCAATGCCGCCAATATATCTGTGGAATTTTGCGGTTGTAGACGTTCGGGAACGATTCAGCCACTGGCAGGATCTCCGATCGAAGGGACGTCCGGTCAAACTGCTTACCGTGGCTTTTTCACGTGTGGTCCTCCGAACGATTTTCCACCTCCTCGGCGGGATACTGCCGGATGCTATGCCCGGTCAGCCATGACGGGTCGACGGGATAGACATCCGGGTCGAAAATGACCCGATAGAAATGCCAGACCACGATCGCCAGGCTGGCCAGGACCGCCTCATAGAAATGAACCGAACCGACGACATTGAGGACCAACGCTGGCAGCCACGCTAACACCCACCGGTGCGCCCACAGGAGGCCCCCAGTCAGGCCCATCACAGCGACTCCCCAAAGCACTGCCCAATACTCCACCTTCTCGATGTAGGAATGGGCGGATACCATCGGCTTCTCCCGGCGCACGCCAATGTTAAAGGCGAACGCCGAGACTCCTTCCCGGACATCGTCTACCCTGGGAAGCAGGCCTTTCCAGTGCGTGCGCAGATTGCGATCGGCAAGTAGAGACACCACATGTGTCACCGCCAATCCGATTAAGACAACTCCGGCGATTCGGTGCACCGTCCCGCGCACAGCCCAGCCCGATTCCCAGGCCAGTAGTGGCGTGGCCCACCATTGGTTCGGATAGGTCAGGGCAAAACCACTCCAGACCAACACGGCAAACGAGAGAGCCAGTAGTCCGTGTTCGATGCGTTCGAACCGCATCATGCGGAGATTCTCGACTGCTACACGCCGGATGATCCGGCTGGCGCGTCCTGCTTCCGGCCTTACTTGCAAACGAGTTTGAAGGACCTTCCGCACCCAGTCTCCGAGATTGTGCAGCGCCATCAGTCCTAGTAGAAACGGGATGAGCGTCGCGTAGAACAGCCGGACCCAGCGCATGGCCGGTGGCTCCGACTCTCCCGACCAGTGTATCCGTCCAATTGTGAAGCGCGTTCCAGCGCCCGGATGACACTTGCCACATGTGCGCGGCAGGTTGACTAGGTTGATGGTCGAGCGTGGATCGGAGGCAGGAAGAATATCGTGCACGCCGTGACACGTGGCGCAGTTCGCCACCGTTTCTTGACCAGCTTTCAGAGCGAGTCCATGGAAAGACGCCTCGTAACTCACCACAATGTCTCTGGGGAGATCGAACTTGCGGGCCAAGGCGACGTTCCCGTGACAGCGGCCGCAAGTCTCCGGAACGTGGAGGGGATTCACGGGGGAAGTCGCAACCCCGGGCGGCTGGATCTGGTGCTCTCCGTGGCACGTCGAGCAGACCGGGGCGGCAATGATACCGGCAGCTACCGCCCTGCCATGGACGCTCTTTTCGTACTGCGCATCAATCTGGGAGTGGCACGCTCCGCAGATCCCTGGAATGGATTTTCGGAAGGCCTCGGTACCGGTCCGCTGCACCTGGTGTACGTCGCCGTGACAGACGGCGCAGTCCGGCGTTGACTGGTTTCCTTCAGCCCGTGCCCTGCCGTGAACGCCGAGGCGATTCTCTGCCGCTACGTCGGAGTGACAGTCGGCGCAGGCTGGCTTGCGAATTCCTTCGGGGTGAGGAAACTTGCTGTGTCCGGGGTGGCAAGTCAGACAACCGACCGACAAGTGAACTGACCCTTTGATCGTGTGAGGCTGTTCATGACATTGAGCGCAATCGAGAGTTTGCCCGAAGGCGAGAATAGCACGCAGGAGGAAGCAGGTAAGGAGAATCTCCGCGCGCCGACCGGTCATGCCGATTGGGCCGCCGCATGCCGATGGAGGCGGGATAGCAATCTGCCGCTCCATTGAAAGACCCGGTACCCGGTCAGTTTCACGGCGTCATTCACCAGGAACCAGAGCAACTGCATAACCCCAATTATGCAATCCGCGCCGGGCGAGGCGTTGCTCTGCCTCAACAGAGATCAGAAAATCGGCAGTAGTGCCAAGCCGAGATAGCGAGTCTACGGTCGAAGCCTCCGCTCGCTGACTCATCGCGGAATGGTGCGCGGAGGTGTTTGCTCGTGGCATGTGTAGTCCCGACGTCTCTATATTACGCATCGGGCGAGTTCTGAGCATATTGCCAGTGTGTAAGGGACGCTCCCAGGTAAATATCTTCATATCTTCGGTCTGGTGTTGGAAACAATCCCGTACGCACTGACCAGTCTTGTCGGGGCCGAGGGCGATTCGGCGACTACGTGATTCCCACACGAATCTGCAAGGGGTGGCACCTCGGCAGGGAGAGATTCGCATCTGATGCAGAGTCTTTCCGCGTGATTTCGACTTGGCGGAAAGTCTTGAACTGTCGCTCCACAGCATGGATGATCCATCCTCGTACGGCGAGCGTCCGTCCACAGGCGCACAGCCACGCCGCGCCTTCCGGTGCGGGAGCTCCGGGAGCCGGCGCGTCCCACTTCTTCCCGCACTCGCACATATAGGTCATGTAGCGGGAACTTGACTTGTCCGGGATCTCAAAGACTCTGCAAACCATGTTTTTTCATCCTGTACCGTAATTGGTCCCTGGAGACATCCAGAGCCGCGGCGGCGCGCGTCTGGTTCCCGTTGAACTTTCGGAGCGCTTCGATGATCAAACACCGCTCATTCCGCGTCAGCGACAAGCCCACTCCAGAATCGGAGCCTCGATGGAATCGTTCGAATCCGCTGATTTCGGGCGGCAGGCTGGTGATCCTAACCTGTGAGGACTCCTCCAAGACCATGGCGCGTTCGATAGCATTGCGCAATTCACGCACGTTGCCGGGCCAGTTATACCGGAGCAAGGCGCTGCTGGCGGCGGCAGTGATCCCAACGATGTTTCCGTGGAACTTTCGGTTGTACAGGTCCAGGAAAGCCTCGGCCAGTGGCAGGATGTCCTCGCGCCGATCCCGTAGCGGAGGGATCGTGATTTGGATGACATTGAGCCGGTAGAACAGATCCATTCGAAACCAGCCGCTCTCGAACCGCGGTTCGCAGATCCTCATTAGTAGCCGCCACAAATCGAATGTCCGTCTCGATATCCACGGTACCTCCCAGTCTGCGAAAACATTGCGTTTCCAGAACCCGCAACAGCTTGGATTGAAGCCGGGGCGACATCTGGCTGATCTCGTCCAGAAATAACGTTCCGTGGTCGGCTTGCTCCAACAATCCCTGCTTGCGGGAGCGGGCGTCGGTGAAAGCTCCGGGTTCGTGGCCGAACAACTCGCTTTCCAGCAGTTCTTCTGGAATTGCCGCGCAATTGACGGGGACGAAGTGGCAAGACGCTCGCGGACCTTCCTCGTGGAGCAATGCGGCAATCACTTCTTTGCCGGCGCCAGTCTCTCCTTGTAAGAGAACCGCGGTTACCTCGCTGGCGGCAACCCGTCGGGCCAGAGCGAGAACATCCAACATTCCCGCAGACACTGCGACGACATTCACCCGAGACGCCCCGAGCAGGATCGTTCGCCCTCGTGAAATTGTGACAACACTCACTTCGCCCCTCCTGGCGCCGCAGCAATTGGTGCGGGTTGTTGAGTGAAACCATAGTAAACGCAGGGCAGCTATCAGCCTACTAGGCGACGGCCTAGTAGGAAGCCTCGCTGGAATTCGGTAGGGTGTTTCTAAGCCACCATTACATAGGAAGCCACCACGGGTTGACCAGTATGTTCCTTCAACAGCAACTGGATTGCGTCAGCGAGATGTTCCACGCATTGCTGGCCAGTTCATCGGAGGACGACCTGCATGCTCTCTACGAACTGTGTCCCCGGATGAATTGGAAGTTGGACTTGGCACGGTCCATCGCGGAAGCACGCTCGCGGATATTGCGCCTCGGTCCACCTCCCATCATCATCTGCGAGCGCGATCTACCGGACGGCAACTCGAGAATTCTCTTTCAGGAAGCAGAAACGCTCCCGCATCCTCCCCGTTTCGTGGTCTGCTCGCGGCTGGCTGATGAGTATCTCTGGGCGGAAGTGCTGAATCTCGGCGGCTTCGACGTGCTGGCTAAACCGTTCGAAGCTCGGGAAGTCAACTACGTCATACAGTGTGCTTGCGACTCCTGGCATCGCCAGTGGGGGCGGAAGCCCGTACGCGCCTTCCGCGGCGCAGCCCCCGCGAATAAAGTGGCGAGGGCGGCCTCCTAGTCGTTGCCGGTTCAATTCATCCGTCAAACAAAACGCCGGGTGATGATCGAATTCCGAACTTCTCTCTACTCCAGCGACGGTTGAATGAGCGCCAAACGGGAACGTAGTCTTCGCGGGGGCGCCCCTATAAAATATCATAGAAAAATACCTGTAAATAGATTTACCAGATAACGGAAAACAGGCGGATTCGCAGCGAGCAAGCCGAAGCGCCGCCAAGGTATCGGGAGGTCCCATGCCGAGACTGATTGGCTCGACGACGCCCTTGCCGGCGACGGCGCACCGCACGTTGACGAAAACGTCGGTCTGATTACCACGGGCGACACTGCCATCTCGATCGCGCATACGCGGTGCCCGGCCGGGTGGGCGGAACGCGCAAAGCGTCCGAAGTTCGAAGAATTTACGATCGTACTGAAGGGCATGGCCGTGTCGAACACTCGGCCGGGGTCGTCGAGGCCGGCGCTGGCCAGGCAATCCACGTGGGGCGAGACGAGTGGGTCCGCTGCTCGACCCGTGGCGAAGGAGGCGCGGAGTTCATTTCCGTCTGCATGTCCGCTTTCTCCCGTTCTGAAATACGCTTTGAAGACTGATCGCGGAACCGGCCACTTGTCGTCTGCACAGGATTCGCGTCGCAAAGCCCGCAGAAGGTGGACTCCCGAGAGCGGTCCGCACGTAAGCCGCCTTCCCGACTGCCGCTGTGCTCGGGTTGTCTGGTCTGGTCCTGGCGATTGCTCATCCTGCACGACTACTGGCCAGCCGAGAAATGCACGTGACGATTGCGCTGGTAACAGTCTTCCGTCTGCTCGGTGCAGACCGGGCGCTCCTTGCCATAGCTGACAGTCTTCAGTCCTTCCGCTGGGACGCCTAGCTGAACCAGAAAATCCTTTACTGAGGAGGCGCGCCGATCGCCGAGACCGAGGTTGTATTCTGCGGATCCACGCTCGTCGCAGTTTGCCTTCAACCATCACGCTGATTCCCGAGTAGTCAGCAAGAATCTGCTTCTATGTTCCAGCATCCTGTGTCAGCACTTGCTGCGCATCCGGCCGGATGGCGTGTTTGTCGTAGTCGAAATAGGCATCGCGGACCTCGGAGGCAACCACTTGAGGGAGCGTAGGGCGAGGCTTCTCGACCGGTGGGGGAGGCGGGGGCGGGGGAGCGCTCATCTCCACCATCACGGAGCGATTGTCCGTTCCGGCCAGCGGTCGTCAGCGTGTAGGTTGTCGAGTTGTCCGGGGTGACCTGTCGCGTACCACTGCCCTGGACGGTCCCAATCCATCCATTATTATAAGATTTCAGTTGCATTGCTAACTGACCAATGCAGCGTGGACGACTGGCCGCGCTCAATTCGGCCGGGATCCGCCGTAAAGTTGCTGATTGCTGGTTTTGCAGGCGGCGGAGGTGGTGGTGCCGGGGTAGGTGTCACGGCTGGGGCGGGCGGCGACGGAACCGGTACCTTCTTGTAGTAGCCCGGAGCGCACAACAGCAGTGCGCCTATCAAAAGGCTCGTACTGGCTCTACCGATCTCAAGCCTACGCTGATTCGTCTGGAACATGATTTCCTCCCTGCTCAACTTCCGAGCCGAGCGGAACACGTTGAACAGCGAAAACTGGATGCATATTGCGCCGGCAGACCACAGTCTGTCGGCACTCGCCGCGTCGCCTCCCGTGGCCAGCCGCGGTGATCACCAAGACTGGCTTACTGCACTCGTTACGTTGCGATTCTGGACCCGTGAGAAATCCAATAGTAGAGGGTTTGATGCCCCGGAGATACTAGGCGGCGGCCTAGGGTTCATGCCTGTGCCTTCCCACCAACTCGATGGCGCAGCCCGCGCGACGTCCGACGCACCACATTCAGCGATAGACTTGAGGGGCGATTTGCGCAATCATGGGCGTTTGTTGTAGCAGAGGTAAACATGTCGATCGACGAACGCCTTGACCGCCTGGCCGCTTTTTCGCCCACCAGTTTTCCGGTCATTAGCCTGTACCTGAACACTCAGCCGGATCAACACGGCCGCGCAGCCTTTGAATCTTTCATCCGGAGAGAAATCGGCATGCGTGCAAAAGCCTATCCTGCTCGCTCCCCGGAACGGGAGAGCTTCGAGAATGACGCGGAGAGGATCAACAAATATCTGGACCTGGAGTTGCGCCCGTCCTCGAACGGTGTCGCTCTCTTCGCGTGCTGGGGCGCCGACGGGTTCTTCGAGGACGTCCAATTGGACGCACCGATCCAGAAACATCGCTTGTATGTTTCAGATCAGCCGCATCTCTACGATCTGGCGCGGCTCAACGATCGGTACAGACGGTATGCCGTTCTGGTGGCGGATACGAACTCGGCCCGTCTGTTCGTCTTCGGGATGAGAAAGACCCTGAGTGAAGAGGACGTGGCCAATCGAAAGGTAAGCCGGACCAAGGTTGGCGGTTGGTCTCAGGCGCGTTACCAGCGCCACACCAAGAACTTCCATCTACACCACGCTAAGGACCTGGTAGAAGCTCTCGACCGGACGGTGCGGGAGGATAACATCGACCTGATTGTCCTTGCGGGTGACGAGGTGATCATTCCCATTCTCCAAGCGCAACTTCCCGGCCACCTCGCATCAAAAGTAATCGATGTACTGCGACTGGATATCAAGACTCCGGAACACGAGATCCTGTCCGCGACCCTGGAGGCGATGCGGGAACGGGACGCAGAAGAAGATATTGATAGAGTCGCCGCGCTGCTGGACGCCTATCGGTCCGGCGGCTTGGCGGTCGTGGGCCCCGAGGACACTCTCGCGGCCTTGGAACACGGCCAAGTGGACGAGTTGCTGCTCAGCGGCTCGCTGCGGCAGTTGGCGACGAAAGATACCGCCCAAGCAGAGCATTCCGAGGAGCGGCGCATTCTCGCGGATGCACTCGTAACCAAGGCCCGTCAGACGGGAGCGCATATCACCTTCATTGAGAAAGAGGATCTGCTCGCTGATATCGGCGGAACCGGCGCCCTACTGAGATACCGTACGTGATTCAGCGGCGCGCGAAAGAGTCTTATGGCTAAAAAGAGCAATGTAAACCCCGATCACTACAAGACGGCCGGCCGTGAGCCGCAGGGGCAGGACGCCGTGCACAAAGTACAAAAGCAAGAATTCACCGAGGCAAAGGCCCGGCAAAGAAAACGGTCGGCCGCTGCCGCGCGGAAGAGAAAGAGACCGTGATCCGCCGAGCGCGACTATGACCGATACCCCTGGAGCGCCGCCTTCCACCTTCTTACGGGGCTTGGTTCTTTGGCCATCGGCAGCCGCCAGAGTCCCGGCCAAGTACGCGGGACGATGCGAGTCCGCGGCAGTCCACGCCACGGGGCGCGGTTTGGCAACCGCCGTGAGTGGGCGGCGAGATCGTTGCTCGCGCAGACTCGAAGCCTAACATTGGGGAGCGAGGTAGATGAATTCTTTTGTCCGCCGTCTACTTGGTGCGGCAAAACTACGGGCAGCAGTGTACGAAGAGGTGGAGGCGGACAATCGGGCGTTCACGCAGGCTTTGATCGTTGTCGTCTTATCGAGCGGCGCCATGAGTATTGGGGTGTCCGGCCGGATCGGCATCGCCGGGTTGCTAATGGCCGCCGTCACGGGCTTCATCGGTTGGGCGTTGTGGTCTGCACTGACCTACTACATCGGGGCCCAGTTGCTTCCAACGCCTTCTACAGAAGCGAACTGGGGCCAATTGCTTCGTACGACGGGTTTTGCGATGTCCCCCGGGCTGATAGGTGTGCTCGGCATTTTTCCGGCGCTGCGGGGCCTGATCGTGTATGTTGCGTTCATTTGGATCCTTGTTGCGTCGGTGGTGGCAGTGCGCCAAGCGCTCGACTACTCGGGCACAGGCCGGGCACTGGTTGTTTGTATCGTCGGATGGGCGGTCTATGCGGGGCTGCTGCTCGCTTTATTCAGCGTAAAGTGACTGGCTGATGCAGTCCTCCGCCGTCCCGCTTTTCCAAACAAGACCGAGATGCGGCGGTAACTGAAGCAGGCAGCGCTATTTCGTGTAAAACTCGTTGGCCTTGCGCTTGCCGGAGGAATCCTTGATGGTCAGGACGGTAGTCAGGATCCTCCCCTTGTCGCCCAAGCGCATGAGGCGACTGGTTTCCATTGCGCCTGTCGGCGTCTCCTGCTTGATCGTCAGCACCAGTCGGGTGCCATCGATGTCGCCCCAGCGCGCGAGGGCCGTATACGGTTGACCGTCCGTCGTTTTGCTGACCTCAACGCCCGTCGACTGCTAACTCGAAGGCATAGTCTTGAGGCCCCTTGGCGGTCACCGTTTTCAGGTCGATTCGCAAGTTCGATCCGCGATGCTCAATTATGAGGGTCGCGCTTTTTGGTGCCGGGACCTTCGCATTGTAACGGCTGCGCAGGGTATCGAGTTGCCAGGTCCCACTGAAATCCGGCTTCGGCGCCGCGGCCAAAATCACGGAAGTCGCCACAGTGGCGATCAACATCCATATCGTACGATTCATCGTTGTCCTCGCTCCGGCATTATCACAGAGTCCATACTAGCCGCACGATCTTTTTGGGGATACTAGGCCACGGCCTAGTATCGGCCCTTAAATTGCTTGTCTCCCGGTGCCAACGGGGTAAACCCTCTGGCCCCACACGGGC
>CAWBUV010000009.1:0-5572 GCA_963792055.1 uncultured Solibacteraceae bacterium
AAATGAGGGCCTTTAGCAGATTACGCCGATAAGCCTATTGTTTTCAATCTGCGTTGATCGGCGTTAATCGGGTGCGCCAGTCTGATTTCGGGCGTTTTTCGGCATCACGGAACGCCAAGGACCGCCGCGCCCTTCGGCGCCATGAGTTCCAGCCGGTTGGTGAAGGTGATCGCCGCCGGATATCGTCCCGCCGCAATCGAGATGACGTCGCCATTGCTGGACACATCGTTTGCGGGCGCAATCGTGCGAAACGGCTCCGTCGCCGTCCCCGACTGCGCACCGCCGGCAGCGGCATCGACGAATAGAGTCCGGCGGGCGTTCAGCGACTTCAGCCAGTCATACAGAAAGGTGCCCTTCTCGCGAGTAGGCGTGGCCGCCATCCCCTCCGTGTACCCGTTCCACGAGTTGTAAACCATGCCGTTGCGGGCGAGGTCGTCCACGATGGCCGTCATTCCGTCGAACCATTCCTTTCCCAGACCGTATCGCGGATGCGCATTCGCGCCAAACACGATGTCGCCGTTATACCCCGGCGACACGTCGACCAGTACCGGGATATTCGTGGAGATCCAGCGGCGCATCAGGTTGTGCTTCCAGGCGAGGATGTCATGGTCGCCGCTCACATCGGCGAAAATCTCCGGCGCAAAGCACTCGATGCCGAGCAGCGACGCCGTCCGCAAGAGCCAGGGAGCGGTGAACGCCGGCGACAGCTTGAAGCTGGCGTGCGGCAGGCCTCCACCCTCGGGAGTGGCATCCAGGAAGAAGCCCACGCGAACGCCCGTAGCCGACGCGACGGCATCCGCCACCTGGTCCAACCCCGCCGCGAAGAAAGAATCACCCCCGAGGCCCGGCAAGTTGTCCGACGCCGCGTGCATCACGCCCACTGCATACCGCGGGGCTCCGTCATGACCGTACACTCGGGCCCACGCTTTAGCCCGTTGCGGCGCGGACGGATTCTGCAGATATCGCCGGACTAAGTTGACGATCTGACTTACCAGCCCCGGAGATACCCGGCCGTCCGACCAGCGGGGGAACTCCTGACGCATCGTCCAATTGCCCCGGGACTCGATCATCGGCGCGATCAACAGCGACCGGGCGGCCGCGGCATCGAACAATTCATCTTGGGCCTGGGGAGACGTCTGCATCGGTGCGGCCCCGGTAACCCAGCCATCGTCGCACGCCAGGAAATCTTCTCCCCACGAGGACATCGTGATGACGTTGATGCCCGCGTCTGCCAGCATGCTCATCACCTTGGAGCGATCCGGTTCGCTCCAGTTCATGTGGAGGTCAGCCGGCTCGGGCGTGAGCGTATAGGTGCCCGTATTCGAGCCCGGAGGCGCACAGTGATAGCGTGCCGATCCATCGCGCGCCGGCCCTGCGAAGAAGAACGTGGCCTTGATCCGCTGGCCCTCGAACCCCGGGTTGGCCAGCCGTCCCCAAAGATTCGCCGCGCCGCCGGCCGGCGGCAGGAGGAGTGCGATCAACAGGATGCGTTTCATTTTCCTAGTGTCACCGGACCGCCCTGCGCGGAGAGATCGAGCCGCTTCGCAATGGTAATTGCCCCGCGATCGTTCCCCGCAGTTTTGAACTTGAGCGTGCCTCCGTGGCTCGCCGCGTTCACCGCTCTGGCCAGCGCGGCGAAAGGCTGAGCGAACGTGCCCGCCTCCGGCCCGTGATAAGAGAAGTCCACGAACGTATCGGACGCGGTAATCCACTCGAAGACGAGTTCCCGCCCGCCGTTGATCCTCGCGATCGGATTCAACCGCGTATTCAGGACTGTGCCGTCAGTCCAACTAAGCGGCGGGGTCATGCTGTTCCACAGGGCGCTCCCTCCCATCGCCCGGTTGGGCGACCCTTCGTGGTACGTGGGATTGTTGTTCAGCGAAAGATCGACGTGCCAGACGGCCATCCCGGCGTCGGCGGCGCGCGAGTTCCCCAGGTTCGCATCGTGGTCGAAACCGCTGGAGACGCGATTGTTCCGGTATTCCACGATGAAATACTCACTCGTCCCCTTGGCCGGATCATAGAGGATGATGGGGGTATTCGGGGAAGCGATTTGCGATGCCGAAATGGTCGCGACTCCACCCGTCCCGAGCATAAAGATCCGGGGCGCAATCCAGCCTAACTTCATCCGATGCCAAGGGTCCAGATAGTAAGTCAGCCGCTCGTCATCGGTCCCCCCGATCGTGCAGGTCATAAGTGTTAGTCCGGTGCTGAAACATCCGGCTCCGTAAAGGTCGGCAGTTCGCAGGCTGTGACTCAATTCGTGAGCCATCGTCAGAAACCCGGAGTGATGGTCGAGCGAGGCAATTTGCCCGCGCAGCGTCACGTTCTGCCCGGGTACGGCCCAGCTCAAACCGGCGGACCCGATGGGGCGATTCGCACCCGCCCGGCTGCTGCCGTCGGGTGCATGGCTATTGTTGCCTATTACAACTACTGACAACTCGTCCTGTGTAATCTGGCCATCGCCGTTGCTGTCCCACTGAGCGAAGTTATAGCCGGTCTTTTGGGCCACAATCCCGAGGAGATAACTGAACCCTGCGGCAGCGTCAAGGCCGGTCTCCAGGTTACCGTCCCCATCGTCGTCGGACGTTTTGGCGAGGAGTGTGGCGCTCTCGGTTGCGTCTAACTTCACCGGGCCGAGAACCGCGGCACGTTGCCATGAAAACGCGGCGGCGGAGTTTTCGAGATAGTAGCCGCTCACGCTCGGAGTCTGAAAGGTGTTGAAGAACAGGCCGTCCATCGCGGTTGCGATGTTCGGCGCCAGGGTCGTGCGCGTGCTGTTCGCGGTCGACATCTCGTAGAGGATCACCAGTAGTGGAAAATTGCCCCGCGCCGGCACGCCGCCGAGCTTCAGCGATCCGAATCCAAAGTTCTGCAGATCGGCGCCAGGGCACGGAGCCGTCGTCAGGATCAGCGCGGCCGTAAGAGAGCACAAACCGCGAATCATGTTATTGCAGGGTGACCAGGACGAGGACCAGCCCCGTGCCTTCACGGAGAGAGCTCATCGCCTTCCCGATCACCGCTCCGGGAGCGCGGGTTGCGTCGGATGCCTTCATCGCGTGGCCTCGAAGGTTGGAGGTTGTCAGCAGGTCGCCCGGCCGGATCGCGCCCGTCGACGCATCGGCCAGCACGTACACGCGACCGCTGAGTGCGACATCCTGGCCATCGTCGAGAGCCCCTTCCTGCCGCAGCGAGATGCCCGGGTGAATGCCGTTCGCCCCGCTCACGATGCCGGCCACACGGGTGTCGTATGCCGAAGTGCTGCACTTTAATCGGCCGGGGTGCTCTTCATCGATGACCACGACCGACCCCTTCGCCAATTCCGGTTCATCCATCAGGAACGGTTCCGCCACGTCGGCCCCGCCGCGTACCGTAACCGACCGCGCCGACAGATTGCGATTCACGAACACGTCGCCGGCGGGGTGGATGAGGACCGCGAGGTCGCTCGAGCCCTGCCGCGCAAAGTAGAACGCGTCGCCCTGGAACGTGCGGGACGTGCCCACGTTCCACTGGCCATTGCCGTTCACGAACTCCAGCCGCGCCCACGCGTTGGTTGCCCCGGCAGTCTCGATCCGTTGACTTACGGACACGCGGTCAAACAGGTGGAGTTTGGCGGCCGGCGCGAACGTGCCGATGCCCACCAGGCCGGCGTCGTTCACCACGAAGTCGGTGATGGCGGGGGCCGCCTTGGTGCCCAGGTCGCTCGCGGTCCGAAAGAGGAAGAACCCTCCGTTCGTGTGGCCCATGCCGAATCGCTGGCCGGCCGTGTTAGTAGGCCAGGCGATGGCGGCGCCGTTCTCCAGGGCCATTGCTCCCAGCCAGCTGTTCGATGTCCATACGGGCCCACCGGCAACCTGCAGGCGGTGTTGCGGCGCGAACGTGCCGATGCCCACCAGGCCGGCGTCGTTCACCACGAAGTCGGTGATGGCGGGGGCCGCCTTGGTGCCCAGGTCGCTCGCGGTCCGAAAGAGGAAGAACCCTCCGTTGGTGTGGCCCATGCCGAATCGCTGGCCGGCGGTGTTGGCAGGCCAGGCGATAGCGGCGCCATTCTCGATGCCCATTGCTCCCAGCCAGCTGTTCGATGTCCACACAGGCCCACCAGCAATCTGCAGCCGGTGTTGCGGGGAGTCGATGCCGATACCGACGTTGCCGCCGCTATAGATGGCGTCGCTGGCGGGATTCAAGACCCAGATGGGCGCTTGGGCCGCGGCCGTGGCAACCAGCGCCAGCAGGCCTGCGGCAGGGAACAGGATTCGAGTAGTCATGATGAGTAATGTCCAGTCTGTGAGCGGCGCTTCTTCGGCGTTCACCTGAGAGCTTCAGGCCATTTCTTCGGTGAAGCCGGCTCGCTTTTCTTCCGTTGTCTGCTCGAACTGCGGCGGGATAGAGAGTTCGCCTTCTTCGAAGTAAAGTTCGCGGCCAGCGTCCAATTGAAAGGATCGCGGCGCGGCGGCAACCGTCTGAGCGGAAATCCCGGCTTGCGAGTTCACCCGGGTCGCGGCCGCATTCTTACTGCCGGGAATGGAGATGCGAATCCCACGCGCCAGTTCCTCGGCCTGAAACGTCCCGGCTTCGACGCGTACGGGGACAATCTGGTCGAAGTCCGGCGGCGCGGCTATCAGGTGGCAAGCGAACAACTCATCGCCTTTGCCGAAGAGCAGGTATTCGAGTTGAGCTGGGCGCTTCTCGGCCGCGTTGAAAGGGTGTGCGTACAATACTTTCCGCACGGAGATCGTGCCACCCGTCAGGATCTTGACACGCCCCTGACGCTCCAAATGCCCGCGAAACACCGCGGCCACGGGAAACTCACTCGCCTGGGCGGGGCCAGTCGCGGCGGGGAACAATGTGGCGAGGACGAACGGCTCCGGCTGCAGCGTATACATGCGGACCTGAGGATGCGTCTGGCGATCGTCGAAGTAGGTCTGCTGCGGGTTCCCCGCGCGCGCGCTGAGCGTTGCGTCAAGGATTACCTGGAATCGATGCGGTGTAACATACGCATCCTTACGCGCATTCAGCTTATCGAACATGGGGAGGTGGGATACGTAGAGGGTCTTCTCTCCAAAGACCATCATGTTATGAGTGGCCGGAGGCTCGCCCGGACCCTGAGCATTCCCGTGCTCGGATGTTATCGCCGCGCAGGCGGCCACGATCCCTGCCGTCCGGCTCGCAAACGCACGCCGGGTAAGACCACAATCGCCTTGAATGCTGTTCAATTAGGTCCTTTGGTAAATAGATAGGACTGATCGACCCTATACCCACTGAAATACTAAGCGCGACGCCTGGCAATAGCAAGGGCTAATCCCGCCCTCATGCACACCTTGTCCGTTAAGATGCATATTTAGCCGGTCGGCCAATAACGCGCGGCACAGCGCGCCGCTGCCAATGGCGGCACGCTGTATCGTTCCAGAAAACCGTCAACGCGGCGGGTCCGCCGACGAGAACCGGGTTCGCGCAGAGCGCGAGTTGCTCGCCGTCGGCCACCCGGCGGGATCCACCGCTCCCAACCCTCGATTCGTACGAAACCTCACTGGGTCTGGTACTTTTGGTTGCCAGAGTTCGGTACCGTACCTTC
>CAWBUV010000010.1:0-532890 GCA_963792055.1 uncultured Solibacteraceae bacterium
GCGTCGAGCAGCCGCAGCACGGCCAGCCACCGCCGGGCCGCCTCGGGCCGGCGCAGGCCGGGGCAGGTGATCCGGCCGTCTTCCCACGCGGCGAGCACGGACTGAGCCACGCCGACGTGCCGGGCGAGCCTGGCCTGGCTGACCCCGGCGGCCTCGCGCAGCTCCCGCGCCCGCCCGGTCAGCCCGGGACCGGTCACCGGGAGGCCCAGGCCCGTTCCCACGCGGCGCGGCGCTCGGCCCGGCCGTCGGCTTCCGTGGCCAGCCGGTGCCCGTCGTACCACGGCGTGACCGGCTCGAGGCGGGCCGGGCGGGACGGGCGCGGCCCGCGCGCGGTCGAGCCCGCCGCGATGCCGACGGGGCAGGCCCGGTCGTGTCCGGGAGAGCGCTGGCCCTCGCGTGGTTGGCGGTCGCCGCTGCACAGCGGACAGTCGTCCATCACCGCCGATGCTAAGCGGGGGCGGGCCGGGCGGGCAGGCGCACACGCCGGATATGCCGCAGGCGGCCGTGTGAGGCGCAGCACGGCCCTGTGCGGGGCCCGGGGTGGCCTGGTTACGGGCCGGGGGCCGGAACGGGCCCGGATTCGCGTGTGCGGGCCGTGCGGGCGCGTGCCCGGTCGCGGGCGGCGGCGCGGCGGGCGTCGGCCTGGTCGTGCCACGCCTCGTGCGCGGCCCGGTCACCGCCGCCGAGGCGGGCCGGGTTGCGCGGCGCGCCGATCGCCTCCCAGGTCGAGTGGCAGCGGGGGCAGCGGCCCGGCTCGGTGCCGTCGTCGTAGGCGCACCGAAAGTCGTGCCGGGCGCAGCCCTGCCGCCCGGCCGAGGACCTTCCAGGCCGTTCCTCCCAACCTGGTAGGAGGAGGCCAGGCTGCGGCAACGTCCCGGCCGAGGTGGCCACGGTCACCGGCGGGGCCACGCCGAGCCCGGCGGCCGGGTGCTCCCGCACGACCACGGTCACCACGTCACATAACCCCCG
This sequence comes from uncultured Solibacteraceae bacterium, assembly GCA_963792055.1. Taxonomy (GTDB): domain Bacteria; phylum Acidobacteriota; class Terriglobia; order Bryobacterales; family Bryobacteraceae; genus Solibacter. Next base: position 970 of record CAWBUV010000010.1, read on the forward strand.
ATTACCAGGCTGTTTCCGCCGCTTGGGTGCCGGGCACCGGGGCGCAGGCAGGGGCTACCTCGGGAGGCACGTCATACGCCCCCGTGCCTTCGATCCCCGGCGTCCCACGTCCCACAGGCGGGTTCCCGGGGTGACGTTGACGCCCCGGCGCCCGGCACGACCTGCGGCGCGGTCGCCGGGGTCCCGGCACCCTCGGGCCGGGACCCCGGCGCTGGCCGCCGCGCCAGATCAGGAGGACGGCGGCCTGGGGGGGTCAGGCCCGCGCCAACGACGCCTGGCCTCCCTCCTGCCGGGCACGGGACGCGGGCGCAGGAAGGAATCCCGCCCGCGGTCCCTGCCCCGCCCGCCCGGGGCATGGGTTCCCCGGCACGGCCGGCGGGGCCCGGCACGATCATCGTCACGGCCCGGCATCCGGGCCGAACAATTGCTCCAGCAGCTGCTCGTCGGACGCCCCGGCGGCCGGGTCGGCGGGGTCGGCGGCGATCCGCTCCGCCCGGCGGGCGGCGATGCCCGACGCGGCCGGGTCCGGGGCGGCGGCGGCGGCGGGGTACGGCATCAGGTTGTCGTGCTGGTGGCCGGACCGGCCGAACCGGGCCGCGTCCCTGGCCCGCTGCCGTTCCCGCCGCTCGAGCTCCCGGCCGACGCGCGGGTCGGCCGGGTCCGGGAACAGGAGCAGGTACAAGTCGTCGTCGCCGCCGTCGCCGGCGGGGCTGTCACCGGGCCAGCCCGGCGGCCACCTCGGGGTCCGGCCACAACGCCAGCATGTCGGTGATCGCCGCCCCGGCCTCGCGGCGGTCGCGGGCCAGCCTGGTCAGCCAGGCGTCCGCGTTCCGGGGGTGGATCCGGCCAGTCCGGACGGCGGCGGCGACGAGCCTGGCCATCTGCCTCTCATCCAGCCCGGCCTCGCCGATCGGCCCGGCCGGCCACTCGGCCTGGAAGTCCCCCGGCTGCCACGCGAACCGGTCCGTCATCCTGCCTCCCGTCCGCCGCGCAGCGGGCGTCGTACTCGCTGATGGCCCATTCCCGGCCGCCCCGGGTCGCGGGCAGCAGGCCGGCCGCGATCCGCTTGACCACCGCCCGAGGCGTGACGCCTAGGAGGTTCGCCGCCTGGGCGGTGGTCAGCATCTCCTGCACCGGCGCCGAGTCTGGCAGATCGACCCGGAACGACCCCTCGGCGGTTCCGGCGGCGGACCCGGCGGCCGCCGGGGTGTTCACCGGGCGACCGCCCGGGCCGAGGCCAGCGCCACTCCAAGTCGTCGCAGGCGGCCCGGCCTGCGGTAGTCGAGGCCGTCCCGGCCCGCCTGCCGCGGCGCCAGCTCGAGCGCGGCGACGACCATGGCGCAGCCGCGGGGGGACAGGCGGGCGCCGGGTTCGCCGAGGACCCGGAACGCCGGGCGGTCAGCCGTCATGCGGCCCTATCCGGCTTGCCCGTTGCCGTCGGCTGACGACTCTCGGTCGGCGATGGCGGTCGCCCCGGCGACGGCGGCCTGCGCTTCCCTCGCGGCCAGCGTGGCCCGGGTTTCCTGCGCGGCCCAGGCTTCCCCGGCGGCGGCGTCGAGCGCGGCCTGCGCGGCGCTGACGATCTGGCGTACGTCGCACTGCGGGCAGATGTCGACCACCGTGCCCTTGGTGCTCTTGCCGCTGTACCCGTGCTCCCCCCTTGGGAAGTCGGCGCGGGCGTGGAGCCGCTGCCATCCCGCGGCGGCTTCGGCGATTCTCCATTCTCTCTCCGGTCCCGGTACCGGCAGTTCTGCGGCGCATCCGTCGCATATCAGCGTTTTTTCTGTTTTCACTGTCATACGGCTGTTCTAGCCGCTTCCGGTGACATTCCGGGTCAGGCGGCCTGGTCCAGGGTGGTGCGGGCGGCGCGGCGGCGGCGATCGACTGCGGCCACGCAATCCCGGCAGCGGGTCCGCCGGCCGCTCCGGGTGGCCCGCCGGGCGAACGCCGAGGCGGGCAGGACCCGGCCGCAGCCGGTGCACCGGCGCGGCACCGTCTCGGGCACCAGCGCCGGGCGCGGTCCCCGGCCGCCTGGCTGGCGCCTGGCCGCGCACCGGCAGCCGGCGCAGATCCAGTGCCGGCCGTCGCGGCGCGAGCCGTCCCGGTGATAGTCCTCCAGGTCGGTCAGCCGACCGCAGGCAGTGCACACCTTGGCGGTCACCTAGGGCAGCCCATCGGCGATCTCGGCGGCCCGGGCGAGCTGGTCCTCGCTGCCCCACGCCCCCCAGGATGTCGCCGCGGCTATTGCGCGCCGCGTCCGGGAATGCGGGGTAAAAGCCAATCTTGCGTTGGCCGGCAATCCCGACGCGGCGATCTGCGCTGCCCGTGGCTTCTCCGGCGTGAGCCTGATTCCGCACGGCGACGAAGGCAAATTTCTCGCCACGCTCCCGCTGGCGTTGCTGTCGCCAACGCCCCAATTACTGGAGACTCTGGAGCGCTGGGGGGTCCGGCACTTCCAGGAAATGGCGGCGCTGCCGCCGCTCGGCATCGCGGAACGGCTCGGTACGGAGGGATTGCGCCTGCGCGAACTGGCGCGCGGCGAAGGCGATCGCAAGCTGCTTCCGATCATAGAGACGCTCAATTTCGAGGACGAGATCGAGCTGGATTATCCCGTGGAACTGCTGGAACCGCTGGCCTTCCTGCTGGCCCGATTGATCAACGGACTGGCCACGCGTCTGGCCACCCGCGGCCTCGCTACCGACGAACTCCGCCTGCGCCTCAAACTGGAAACCGGCGGCACGCACGAACGCTGCCTGCGGCTGCCAGTCCCCTCGCTGGATACCAAAGCATTTCTCAAGTTGTTGCAACTCGATCTGGAGGCTAACCCGCCGGCCGGCCCCATCGTGTACTTGTGGATGGGCGTCAACCCGGTGAAGCCGCAAGCCGCACAAACCGGCCTGTTCGTTCCCGTCGCGCCCGAACCGGTGAAACTGGAACTGACGCTGGCGCGCATACAGGCATTCGTGGGGGAAGGACGGGTGGGCACGCCGGAGTTGCTCGACACCCACCGCCCCGACGCGTTCCGCGTCAACCAGGGAATGGGCGCACCGGGCAAGCCGCGTTGGAAAAATGCGGCTGTCCCTTTTATGGCGCTACGCATCTTCCGTCCCCGGCGCGCGGCGCGGGTGGCGCTTGCGTCCGGGCAGCCCAGCTTCGTCATGGCGGATGGAGTCCGGGGCAAAGTGTTGGACCGGGCTGGTCCATGGCGGACCTCCGGCGACTGGTGGACTGCTGATGCCTGGCAGCGCGACGAGTGGGACATCGCGCTTTCCGATGGGGCACTCTATCGCATCTATTGCGAGCCGGCAGGGTGGTTTGTGGAAGGCAGTTATGACTGAGTGGCAAGAAAAACAAAATGGGCCACGGATGAACACAGATGAACGCGGATAAAACAAAACTGCTTATCTGTGTTTATCCGTGTTCATCTGTGGCCAATGCCTAGCGCCTACGTCGAACTGCACGCGCGCTCCGCCTTCAGCTTTCTGGAAGGATCCTGCGTGCCGGAAGAGCTTGCCGGCGCATGCTCAAGCCTGGACATGCCCGCCATGGCGCTGCTGGACCGCAATGGTGTCTATGGTTCGCCGCGTTTCCACATGGCCGCCAAAAAAGCCGGCGTGCGGGCACACATCGGCAGCGAAATCACCTGCACCAACGGGCGCACCTATCCCTTGCTGGCCGCTTCCCGCGAAGGCTATCGCAATCTCTGCCGACTGGTCACCCGTATGAAAATGCGCGCGCCGAAGGGCGAAGGCGCGGCCACCCTGGAGGAACTCGCCGAATTCTCGAACGGGCTGATCTGTCTCACCGCGTACCCCGACGAGCGCCTGCTCGATATCTTCGGCAAGCACGCTCTTTGCGCCGAACTGCAACGCCATCACAATCGCGAGGAAGAGGCGCACAATCAGGAGGTATTCGAACGCGCGCGCCGTCTCGGCATTCCGCTCGTCGCCACCAACAATCCCGCCTATGCCGTCCCCGCGCAGCGAGAACTACTGGACGTCTTCACCTGCATCCGCCATAAAGTCACGCTGGCCACGGCGGGCCGTCTGTTGGAACGTAACAGTGAGCGCCACGTCAAGGCGCATGCCGAAATGGCGCGGCTTTTCGCGGACCTCCCCGAAGCTATCGCCAACACGCACGAAATTTCCCAACGTCTGGATTTTACGCTGGCAGACCTCGGATACGAGTTCCCGCGATACCCCGTCCCCGAAGGGCGAGACGCAGATGAGTCTGCTGCGCAAACTTGCGGACGAGGGGGCGCGCCGCCGTTACCGGCCCTATCACGAGCGGGCGCGCCTGCAGGTGGAACGCGAGCTTGCCATGATTGAAAAGCTGAAACTGCCAGGCTACTTCCTCATCGTTTGGGACATTGTGCGCTTCTGCAAGGAACACGATATCCTGGCGCAGGGACGCGGCAGCGCCGCCAATAGCGCGGTCTGCTACGCCCTCGGAATCACCGCGGTAGACCCCGTGGGCATGGACCTTCTCTTCGAACGCTTTCTCAGCGAAGAGCGCGGCGAGTGGCCGGATATCGATATCGATCTGCCCAGCGGGGACAAACGGGAACAGGCCATACAGTACGTTTACCAGCGCTTCGGAAAGCTGGGCGCGGCGATGACGGCCAACGTCATCACGTATCGCGGGCGCTCCGCGGCGCGCGAAGTGGGTAAGGCGCTGGGCTTCGAAGTCACCAGCCTGGAAAAGCTCAGCAGCCTGGTGAGGGCCTGGGAATGGAAAGATCCCAAGGAGACCACCGAGCGCCAGTTCCGCGATGCCGGCTTCGACCTGAAGCATCCGCGCGTGAGCAAGTTTTGTGAACTTTACCAGATGGCGCAGGATCTGCCGCGCCACCTCGGCCAGCATTCCGGCGGCATGGTGATCTGCCAGGGCGCGCTCGATTCCGTCATGCCGCTGGAGCCCGCCACCATGCCCGGCAGGGTCGTCGTGCAGTGGGATAAAGAGGATTGCGCCGATCTGGGCATCATCAAAGTGGACCTGCTGGGCCTGGGTATGATGGCGGTGCTCGAAGACTGTCTCAAGATGTGCCCCGAAGTGGACCTGGCGCAACTTCCGCCCGATGACAAGGCCGTCTTCGCGGCGCTGCAGAAGGCCGACACGATCGGCATGTTCCAGGTGGAAAGCCGCGCGCAGATGTCCTGCCTGCCGCGTTTGAAGCCGGTGCGCTTTTACGACATCGTAGTGCAAGTGGCGATCATCCGCCCCGGCCCTATTGTCGGAAAGATGGTGCATCCTTACCTGAATCGCCGCCAGGGACGCGAGAAGGTGGATTGCCTGCACCCGACGCTGGAGCCCGTGCTGCAGCGCACGCTGGGCGTCCCGTTATTCCAGGAACAACTTCTGCGCATGGCGATGATTGCCGCCGGATTCAGCGGAGGCGAGGCTGAAGAGTTGCGGCGTGCAATGGGTTTCAAACGCTCCGAAAAGCGCATGGCGGATATCGAGACCAAGCTGCGTGCCGGAATGGAGCGCAATGGCATCATCGGTAAAGCGCAGGAGGAAATCGTACGCTCTATCACTTCGTTCGCGCTCTACGGATTCCCGGAGTCGCATGCCGCGAGCTTCGCCATGATTGCTTATGCCAGTGCGTATCTGAAGTGCCACTATCTGGCGGAGTTCACTTGCGCCATGCTGAATAATCAGCCTATGGGATTTTATTCGCCTGCCGTTCTGGTCAAAGACGCCCAGCGCCACGGGCTGCGTGTTCTGCCGGTGGACGTGACGTGTTCGGAATGGGAGTGCACGGTGGATGCCGGCCGCCTACGCCTGGGACTGCGTTATGCCCGCGGGCTTCGGGAAGATGCCGGACGCGCCATCCTGCGCGCTCGCGAGGCTCGCCCATTCAGCAGCGTGGACGATCTTGCTGTCCGCGTCAGGGAACTGCGCAAGGACGAGCTCAATCGCCTTGCCGAGATAGGCGCTCTCAATGCGCTCGAGAAGCAGCATCGCCGCGATGCGCTCTGGCAGGCACAGCGCGCCATCCTCCCCGTAGGTCCGCTACTCGCTCCGCTGGAGGAAACGGGCGAGCCCTCTCCGCTATTGCCCATGAACACGGAAGAGCGATTGTGGGCAGATTATCGCGGCACCGGCATGACTGTCGGCAAGCACCCCATGGCGTGGCGCCGCATCGAGATGAACGCGCTCGGCGTGGTTCCGGCGATGCACCTGGCGCGCATACGCGACGGCGCCCTGGTGCGCATCGCGGGTAGTGTCGTGGTCCGGCAGCGCCCCGGCACGGCGAAGGGCTTCGTCTTCCTCAGCATGGAAGACGAGACAGGCATGATGAACGCCATCGTCAACCCCGCCACCTTCGACCGCTTCAAATTCGAAGTGTTGGGCGAGCCATATTTGATCATCGACGGCGTGCTGCAAAATCAGGATGGCGTGATCAGCGTGAAGGCGGGGAGGGTCGCCGCACTACGCGCGGGGGCGGCGCCGGAGTCGCACGATTTTCATTGAAGTGCTCTGAACTCCTCTATGGCAGCTCAGGATCACCCATCCGGTCGAAGTCATCAGGCACTGAGATTCGGCCAGCCATGAAGCCCAGTCGTCGAACCCGTTTCGCCTCCAGTGGGTCCAGCGATGTAACTACTATTACAAGTGGTTTGCCGACTTTGGAGATCACAAACGGCTCACCCTTGGCCGCTTGCTCGACAAGGCTGGAAAGATGGGCTTTGGCTTTGCGGATGTCAACTGGTAGCAAGATCTCATCTCCCCTTCCGTATCTCCGCACGTCGAATTCTACACGCCAGACACAGATCGATTGTTACCGTGCCATCGGCATTCTCCTCCGCAGTTGATCCGTACTCTCGCGCCTCTTCCTTCGACATCGTCTGCTGGCCTAACTTCGCCGCGGGCGGGAGCTTCTGGCCGCAGCCGTCGCAGAATCGTCCATCTTCACGCAACACCGCTTACCACCGCCTTTCGCATCATCCAGCGGGACGCCCCCGCCACCAGCAGCACACCCGCCACCGCGTAGACCACTGACGTTGCGCTCAGGCACATGCCCATTCCCCATACGCCGGATGCCGACGCCATGGCCACCGGCGCCACTCCGCCGCCCAGCCATCCCACGGAATTCATCACGCCAACCGCGGTCGCCCGCCGTTCCGGCGGCACCACGTCGTGCAGCGACGCCCAGATGTTGGCGTCGTACATCCCTTTGAAAAATCCAAAGCCCATGGTGGCGAACACGAACACCGTCACGCTGAATGTCCATCCGGTGAGCAGCAGAAACGGCACGCCCGCAAACAACCCGACGGCCTGCGTCCACATGCGTCCCCGCCGGTCTTTGCGCACCCAACCGTCGGCCACCATCCCGCCGGTGAGGACTCCCAGCACGGAGGCGGCCTGCAGATAAGCCGTTGCGCTGAAGCCCGCCATGGTCAAACTCATATGGAACGTGCGCGTCAGGTACGAAGGCAGCCAGGTCAGGAACACCATGGCCACGAAATTCGCGCAGATGAACACCGCCATCAGGGCCACCGCCATGGGATTGCGGAACACTTCCAGCCACGCGCCGGAAAAACGGAAACGTTTCCTCGCGAACCTCCACCGTTTCCGGCTCCTTCAGCAGAAACACAAGCACCAACCCCAGCACCACACCGAGCGAACCGAACACGTAGAATCCGAGCCGCCAGCCGTAGTGCTGCGCCAGGTATCCCGCCACCGCCCCGCCGGTAATTGTCCCCGCGTAGACGCTGGATTGATGCCACGACATCGCTCGCGACCGCGTCTCCTTCCCATGCCACGCGCTGATCAGCGACATCGAGGCTGGGAAATAGAAGGCCTCGCCCAATCCCTCCAGCGCCCGAAACACAACCAGATGCCAGTAGCGTGTGGAGAGAGCTGTCGCCACTGTAATCAGCGACCAGAAGATCAGGCCGCCTAGAATTACGTGCTTTCGGCGGAAACGATCGCCCACCATTCCGGCGAACGGCGCTGCCGCTGCGTACACCCACATGAATGAGGAGGCGATGTACCCCAGTTGCACGTCGCTCAAGTGCATCTCCGCCTTGAGCAGGGGGAAGACTGAAAAGATTGCCTGCCGGTCCGCGTAATTGAACAGGCACACGAACCACAGCAGTCCCACTACCGTCCATTTGTACCGTCCAGCCGCCGTCGCAGTTTTCAATCGCACCTCTACGACTATCCCACGCGCAGCGCCGCCATCGGGTCGATCCGGGTGGCGCGCCATGCCGGCAGGTAACTCGCCGTCAGGGCAACGGCGAGGAATAGCAGGGAGATGCCGATGAATGTGGCCGGGTCCGTGGCGCTGGTATGGTACAGCATCCCGGCAATCAGACGCGTCAAACCTGCAGCCGCCATCACGCCTACCGCAATCCCCGCCAGACTTAGCCGCAGCGCCTGTCCCATTACCAGGCGTAGAATATCGCTGCGCTGCGCCCCAATCGCTTGCCGTATGCCGATCTCCGCCGTCCGCTGTGCCACCGAATAGGCCATCACGCCGTACAGCCCGACAACGGTCAGCAGGAGCGCCACAATGGCGAAGCCCGCTGCCGCGTACAACGTCTGGCGGCGCTCCGCCAGCACGCCGTCCAGCAGATCTTCGGTGGTCCGCGGATTGACAACCGGCAGGTCGCGGTCTACCGCGAAGATCTGTGCCTGCGCCGCGTTGAAAAGGTGACGCGGATCGCCGGTGGTTCGCACGGTAAGCGACATGTTCGGCCAGGCGAATTGCGCGTATGGAGTATAGAAGACCATGCCGGCCTCCGTTTCCAGCCCTTGCGTCTTCACGTCGCCGGCCACGCCCACGACCTCCGCGACAATCTGGCGGCGCGCGTAGCTGATGTGCTTGCCGGTGGCATCCTCATTCGGCCAGAAGCGGCGGGCCAGCGATTGACTCACGATGACGCGCCTGGGAGCATGCTCATCATCCGCCGCCGAAAAATCGCGGCCGCGTACCAGTGGAATGCCGAGAGTCTTGAAGTAATCGGGAGCGATAGCATTCCACGCCGCCAGCGGCCGCTGTCCCATCGCCACCACCGGCTGGCCTTCGGCAAGAAAGGGCGCCATCACCGCTGTCGCCAGCGGCAGAGCCAGCGAGGCCGAGGCCGAACTCACGCCGGGCAAGACTTGCAGCCGCGCTAACACGTCGCGGAAGAACTGCCATCGCCGCGTGTCGTCGGGATATTTCGCGGGAGGCAGGGAGACCCGCATCGTGAACCCATGATGCGGATCGAACCCCGGGTCTACGTTCTGTAACGAGCGGAAACTTTCCAGCAGCAACCCGGCGCCGATCAGCAGGACGATCGAAAGGGCCATTTGCCCGGCCATGAAAAAGCTCCGCGTACCCTGACGGCGGGCGGCACCCGTGGACCCACGGCCGCTGCCCCGCAACACACTATTCAAGTCGGGCCGCGAAATCTCCAGTGCGGGCACCAATCCGAACAAGACGCCCGTCGCTAGCGACACCGCAAGGGTGAAACCAAGTACCGGCAGATCTACGCGGATCGGCTGGAATCCAGGCAGATTGACGCCGGCCGCCGGCCATAGCAGCGAAACTCCCCAATCCGCCAGGAGGATGCCCACTATCGCTCCGGCCAGCGACAGCAGCACACTCTCTGCCAGCAATTGACGGATCAGTGTCCCGCGTCCGGCCCCCAGGGCGCTGCGAATCACCATTTCTCTGGCACGCCCGCCGGCCCGCGCCAGCGTCAGGCCGGCGACGTTCGCGCAGGCGATCAGCAGCACAAAGCCGACGGCGCCGGCGAGAATCAGTAGCGTCGGCCGTATGTCGGCGATCAGGGTCTCCTGCAAGGGCCGGAGTTCCAGATGGCCCCGCGGGTCTGCGTCGGGATTGCCCGGATGATCCTGGCGGTATGCCTGACTCAATAGCCTGACATCCGCATCGGCATGGCTCGCCGTTACTCCTCGCTTGAGTCGCGCGATTGCCGACAGATATCCCGCCCCGTTGCGGATCTGTTCCGCCTGCAGACCGGAATACCGCATCAGGCGTGTCGCCCAGACGTCGGTTCCCGTAAAAGGGAATGGAAATTCGTCGGGCATCACGCCGATGATGGTATACGCATCCTGGCTTAGTGTGACCTCGCGACCGAGAATGGCCGGATCACTCGCGAACCGGCTTTGCCAGAGGCGCCGGCTGATCAGCACCACCGGCTTGCCGCCCGTTTCACCCTCGCCCGCCAGGAAGCCGCGGCCGAGCATCGGCTGCACGCGGAGGACTTCGAAAAAATTGGGAGAGACCAGGGACGCAGTGAGTTGAGCCGGGTCGCCCATGCCGGTGAGCGTCAGCCCCTCGGCACAGAAGGCTGTGATTCCCGAGAGTGAGCGATTGCCGTCACGTACGGTTTCGTAGGCTGTAAGCGAGAAGGGAATGCCGGCACCTGGCCGCGACGGGTTCGAGCCTGTAAGAAACATCAGACGGTCCGGTTCGGGCAACGGCAGCGGCCGCAGTAAGAGCCCATGGACCACGCTGAACACCGCTGTATTGCCACCGATTCCCAACGCGAGAGTCAGCACCGCGACGAGGGTAAATCCAGGGCTCTTGCGCATCGTCCTCAGCGCATACGACACATCCCGCATGGCATCGATCTTCTCACGGATGGGCGCGTGATGATCTCATGCCGGCCGCTTTGGAGCGGGACAGCAGTCCGGTGCACAGAGCGGTAGATCCGTTTCGGACTGGCGCTGTTCGATCAGGTCGGCCAGCATGCCGATTATGGCGGGGTGCGTGCCCGGTGTCTGCGCGCGCACGAAATTAAGACCGAGATCACGACAAAGCACGGCAACCTCGTGATCCAGGTCATACATTACTTCCATGTGGTCGCTCAGGAAGCCGAGGGGCGATACCACAACGTCGCGGACGCCGTTCTCGGCCAGCGCGCGGAGGTGGTCGATGATATCCGGTTCCAGCCAGGGCTGAGTGGGCGGACCGCTACGGCTTTGCCAGACGAGATCCCATTCCTCGTGGGAGGTTCGTGCCGAAACGCGGCGAGCGGTTTCGACGAGTTGCTCCTCATAACGGCAGGTTGCATTCATGGAAAGCGGGATGCTGTGAGCGGTGTAGATCAGGCGTGCGGCGGACCGGCGGTCCGCGGGAATCCTCGACAGAGCGGCAGAAACGCGGTCGGCGTTGGCGGCGACGAAGCCTTCTTGTCCCCAAAAGGGCGGGAGCTTATCGATCACCGGCGCCGTGGGGCCGGCCGCAGTTCGGGCCGCCTCGATGTTCTCGATGTACTGGCGGCAGCCGGAGTACGAAGAGTACGCCGAGGTGGCGATGGCAAGGGCGCGCTGCACTCCATCGGCTGCCATCTGGCGCACCGTATCGGCGAGCATCGGCCGCCAGTTGCGATTGCCCCAGTAGATGGGCAGCGTCAACGCGTTCGCTCAGCGCGGCGATCAGGTCCCGGCACTGCTGATTAATGGGACTGCGCCCGTCGAAGTGGTAGTAGTGTTCGGCCACTTCGAGCAGGCGCTCGCGCGGAACGTTGCGGCCGCGGAGTACATTTTCCAGGAAGGGAATGACGTCTTCGGTGTGCTCCGGTCCGCCGAAGGAAACAATGAGAATCGCGTCGTACCGCATACGTAATTATGATGCCCGGCGGCCCGATGGCAGGTGCATTTTCCTCTTGACATCGTCCCGTTTTAGTACTAATTAATTAGTATGCGACGGCGGAGCACGACCTTAACCGAGCAGGAACTGGAAATCATGAAGATCGTCTGGGAGCGCGACCGCTCCACCGTTCGCGACGTCTACGAGGCGTTGCTCGAACGGCGCAAGGTCGCCTACACCACCGTCATGACCATGATGAAGATCCTGGAGCAGAAGAAGTATCTGAAGAAGACTCATGGCCGACCGCGCCTATGTCTATCGCCCCGCCCAGCCCAAAGGGCAGGTGATCGGCGACATGGTGCGCGACTTCGTCAACCGCGTCTTCAACGGTTCGGCCGAGCCGCTGCTGGTCCACCTGGTCCAGGAGCACGATCTGACGCCCGAGGAACTCGAAGAGATTGCGCGTTTGCGGAGGCAGTCATGAACCTACAACTCATCTGGGACAATCTGGTGGCCTACAGCATGCAGATCGGCCTGCTGGTGGGTCTGGCGGCGTTCGTTCCCGCGGCGCTGCGTCTGCGGCTGCCGGCGGTAAGACTGGCCTACTGGCAGATTCTGCTGGCGGCCTGCCTGGTGCTGCCCGCCGTCCGGCCGTGGAAGCAGGCGGTCCTCACCCTGACCACGCTACGTGCCCACGCAGATCGCCGCACCCGTTCCGCCGGCAGCCGGCTGTCGCGCCCGTGCTGTCGCCTGCCGAAATGCCTCTTTATGCTCGGCGCGGGCATGCTGGTCCGCATCGATTTGGCTGGCGGCCGGCTTCTGGCGTCTCGCGCCGCCTGCGCCGCCATTCGCGGCCTCTTCGCCCCGTTTCCTCCTGGGGCGTCGAGGCCGACATTCGCGTCTCCGATGCAATTTCCAGTCCTGTCACCTTCGGCTTCCTGCGCCCGGCGGTGCTGCTTCCGGCGAATTTTCCCGAACTCGATGCGCCGGTGCAGGAAGCTATTCTCTGCCACGAAATATTCATGTTCGGCGCCACGATTGGCTCTTCACGCTCGTGGAGGAGCTGGTCCGCAGCGTCTTCTGGTTCCATCCTGCGATCTGGTGGCTGCTCGGCGAAATTGGTCTTGCCCGCGAGCAGGTAGTGGATCGTGCAGTGGTCGGGCTCACCCGGTCGCGCGACGAATATCTGGATGCTCTACTCGCGATCGCCGGCGCAAAACCGCAGCTCGACCTGGCCCCCGCGCCGCTTTTCTTGCGCAAGCGGCATTTAAAACAGCGAGTCGTATCCATCATGAAAGAGGTTCAAATGTCGAAAACGAGATCCATTTCCTCGCTCGCCGCGGGGCTGGGAGTTCTGGCCGCTGGCGTGCTGGTTTGTTACCGCAACCTTCCCGCTGGCCGCGGCGCCGCAGACAGTGTCCGATGGCGCCGGAGTTACCGTGGATACCGGCGGCGCCGTGATGCACCGCGCCAGCATCAAGTATCCCGATGCCGCGCGCGCCAAACGCATACAGGGTGTGGTCACTGTGGAAGCCACCATCGATGGCAGTGGTAACGTCGTGGAGACGCGCGTACTGAGCGGCCCCGTCGAATTGCGCCGCGCCGCTCAACAGTCCGTGCTGAGCTGGCACTTTGCCATGGATACCTCAATGAACACGCGCATGGTAAAGGTGAATTTCGAGTTGCCCGCGCAATCCGCCCAGGCCGGCGCAACGCCCGCACCCGGGGCGCCGATGGACGCGGCCAGCCGTGCGGCCGTAGAAGAGAAGCTGCACGCCGTGCGCTCTCAGATGGAACTACAGGCACGGCAGGCGCAGGATCCGGCTACGCGCCAGCAAACCATGCAGAAACTGCTCGAACTGCAGAGCGCCGCCAACTTCCTGCAGTCGCAGCTTGGTCCCGCGTCGCTGGAAGGAAAACGAATCGGCCGGATTTACATCGGCGGACTGAGCGATCAGAGTCGCAGCGAGCTGATGTCTCACCTGCAAATTCACGTTGGCGATACGCTTGAGGCCGATTCGTTAGCCAAGGCGCGCGCCGAAACGCGGCATTCGACGAGCACTTGAACTTTGGCACCGCGACCTCTCCGAATGGCGATGTTGCCCTGCTGATCCAGATGCCGGGAAGTGCCGGATACGGCGAGGTGGGCGTCACTTCCACTCCCATCATTCCGCCCGCGGCCGATGGGACGAAGCGCATCACCATTGGCGGTAACGTCCAGCAAGCCAAACTGATCTCGCAGGCCCGGCCGGCCTATCCTCCGCTCGCCAAGCAGGCGCGCATCTCCGGCGTGGTGCACCTTTCGGCAGTCATCGGCAAGGAGGGCAATGTGGTGAACCTCGCGGTGATCAGCGGCCATCCGCTGTTGATCCCCTCCGCGCTCGAAGCCGTCCAGAAGTGGGTCTATCAAAAGACGCTGCTCAACGGCGAGCCGGTGGAAGTGATGACCCAGATCGACGTCAATTACACACTGTCCGACGAGCCTCCCGTTCAGCAGTAACAGCAGAAGCAGGGAACACGCCTTTGTGTTCCCTGCTATTTCCCCCCAGCCTGTCCCACCAGAACTCCGTGCTCCAGCCGGCGCATCAGGATCGGGATTTCGTCTTCGATACAAGGGTCCGGCACGGCCATATCCAACGCCACTCGCGAGCCCAGGTCCGGACCCTCTTTCGCCAGAACTACTACACGCGTGCCCAAACGCAGCGCCTCATCGATGTTGTGCGTCACGAACAGGATCGTAGTGCCGGTGTCGGCCCACAGCTTTCTCACGAGTTGCTGCATGTCGCGGCGTGTGCCGGAGTCCAGCGCACTGAATGCTTCATCCATCAGCAGAATTCGCGGGCGCGTCATCAGCGCCTGGGCGATCGCCACACGCTGCTGCATACCACCCGAGAGTTGGTGCGGGTATTTGCAGGCGTCGCCTTCGCGCAGGCCGATCCGCTGCAGATAATCGTACGCCTGGTCGCGCAGTTCGCGGCGGCGCCGGAAGAATGCCGGAGTCAGGCGGCCGAACAGGCTGAACTCGCTTACCTCAGGACCGAACGTGATGTTGTCCAGCACCGTCTTGTCGGGAAACAGCGAGTACTTTTGCGGAACATACCCGCGCGATCGGTCGGGCTGCGGATGTTCGCTGCCATCGATCAGGATTCGCCCGCGCATCGGACGTTCGCTGCCCAGCACGAGGCGTAGCAGCGTACTCTTGCCGCAGCCGGTTTGCCCGAGCAGGCAGACGAACGAGCCCTCCTCGATTTCCAGATCGATCCCCGCCAGCACCGCACGCGAGGGCGATCCGTACGCCACGAACACGTCTTCGATGCGGATCAGCGCCATGGCGTTCAAGCCTCCGTAAACCAGGGATGCAGTTTGCGATTGAGCACCCGCATCCCCAGGTCTACCAGGAACAGCAGCATCGCCACCCACAATACGTACGGAATGATCACGTCCATTCCCATGTGGCGGCGCAGCAGCGCGATCCGGTACGCCAGGCCGTCCGTGGAAGCAATCATCTCGCCGGCAAACAGGAACAGCATCACGGCTTTGAGGTTCAGCCGGATGGAATTCAGCACGCGCGGCGCGATCTGCTTGAGCACCACGCGATACGCGACATCGAAATCGCCTGCACCGAGCGTAAATGCCTTGACCACCTGCTCGTCCGGGACACCACGCGTCAGATTGAAACTGTCCAGAATAATCGTCGGAGTCACGCCAATCACGATCAGCATGATCTTCGAAAGTTCGTCGATGCCGAAGGCGATGAACAGAATCGGCAGGAGTGAGAGCGCCACAATCTTGTCGAAGAAGAGGACGAATCGCAGGAAGAATTCGCCTACGTAGGGGAAGAGGCCCATGTGCAGCCCCAGAATCACCGCCGGAATCAGCAGCACCAGACTATAGAAAAATCGCCGCGATGTGGCGCGCGTATCTTTCCAGAGCATGCTGCGCGATACGGTGTCCAGCCAGCCGCCCGCCGCGGCTACCTGCTCGTCTTCTTCCGCCGGCTGCATGACTGCGTGGTACATGCCCGCCGCCATCTGCGCCACCGTCGGCGTCACGCGATCTTCGGGATTCTCACGATGGCGCGCGTCGGCCACATATAGGTAAGCCGCCACCACCGCGACAAACAGAAACCACGAAACCCCGCAGACCAAAAGCGGTTCGGTTTGGCGTGAATCAACTGGAATCCGGCCGTCATAAGAACCCTACAACTTTCCCTGCGACGCCATCTGCATGTAGCCGACGTCGAATACCAGTCGCACGCGATCGGCCTTACCTTGCACGCTGCCATCCGGATAACGTATGGCGACATCGTCCACGGACTTCGTCCCCGCTCCCAGCAGGCCATGATCGAAACAGAACTGCCGCACCAGCGCCATCTTCTGTTTGAGTTCCGGCGAAGCTCCGAAAGCCGCTGCCTCCTTCGGCGTGTAAAACATTTTTGTCGTGCTGAGCTGCTCCTTGTAGGAAGCCAGCGTATCCTGCGAGCCTTCGGCAATCGCCGCCAGCACGTTGTCGTTCGACATCTGCGCCAGCAGTTCGAACCAGGCACCGGCCAGCGCCTTGGCGAACTTCTGTCCGGCTCCGTCCGGCCGGTTCAACACATCCGTACGCACCACCGTGAGATCCAGAATCTCACCGGGAATCTGCGACGAATTGAACAGCGACGTCACGCCCTTCTGTTTGGCGATCTGCGACACCATGGGCTTCCAGGTGACCACCGCCGATGCGCCGGTGTCGCCAATAAAGGCCGTGGCAATGTCCGAATCGCTGGTGTTGATCATACGCACCCGCTTGATCTGGTCACGCAGGCTGTTGATCGTCATCGCGCGATCGAACAGGTACTCCGAGACCGTCTTCTCGACAAGCAGCATCTTCTTGCCCGGCAGGTCTTTCAACTGCAGGCCGTTACGCACCAGCAGGGCGTCGTTGCCATTGGAATAATCGCCCACCAGAATCGCGGTCGTCGGTACACCCGAGGCGGCCGGCATGTCGAGCGCCTCCATGTTGGTCATCGTGCAGGCGTCGATATTCTTTGCCACGAATGCATCCAGCGACGGAGCATAGTCGAAGCGCTGCACCTTAATGGTGATTCCGTACTTGTCGGCCCACTTTCGCAGGATGCCCGACTTATTCAGGTAATGGTAGGGAGTCCAGCCGGCGTAAACCGACCAACCGACTGTGAAGGCGGGCTTTTGCGCGATGGCAGAAGCCGCAAGGGATAGGAAAAGAAATAAGCGCCAGAGCATCGTCGTCCACGTAGTCTGAACTTCAGTGGCGACGCGGCCCCTGTGGTATTCCAGAATTCTATCATTAGTGGCGCACGCGGCCACCGCGAATCTTCTGATCGGCCCGATTTACCGTACTGATAGGGCCTGCAAAAGGTACGGCCGCCAACCGCCGAACCGTGTAATTTCCGTGGCTCCCGCAACAGCGTACGGCTCGCAGATGAAGGATTTCACCGTGGACCCGTCATCCAGCACCGCATTGCCGATGCCGAGGGGTGCAGGTACGCCGCCGGCAAAGCTGCCGAACTGGTGTTCCGGCATCGCCCAGACCTCTACCTCGATTCCCGGACCGCGAAACTGCTGGTCGCGGACCAGCCCCGGTTTCGGCGGCATCGTGCCGTCCAGGGCATACAGGCGGTAGCCCGGGGCCGTGCGGCACGTCTTGATCAGCCGTGCCTGCCGGTTCGTCAGCTCGTGATTGAGGGGCTGCCCGGATAAGTGCGCGCCAACCACCGCCACTGCGATGCAGCCGGGCGGGCAGGCTGCCAGGTCCAGTGATTCGCCCGGAACCTCGCCCTGGGCGCGATGGAAGCGATCGGCGAGACTGAGCAGCGATTCCTCGCTGAAGGCCGGGCCGATCATCGATACGCCGAACGGGAGTCCATTTGCGCGGACACCTGCGGGAACGGCGACCGCCGCCAGGTCCAGCAGGTTCACAAAATTCGTGTAGTAGCCCAGGTTTGTATTGAGCTGCACCGGGGATGCGGCCACCGCCTCATGGGTGTAGATGGTGCCGGTTGTGGGCAGCAACAGCACGTCCATGCGTTCCCACTGCGATTCCGCGGCGCGGCGCAGATCGCGCAGCCGGTATTCGGCCGCAAACGCGTCCACCGCCGAGTAGCGCCGCCCGCCTTCGATAATTCCGCGCACCACCGGGTTCATCTGGTCCGCCATGCGCATCCACAAATTCGCGGATGGCGGCGTAGCGCTCGGCAACCCACGGTCCCGCGTACAGCAGATCCGCCGCCGTACGGAAAATGGAGAAATCGATCTCGATCTTGCGTCCGCCCATCGCTTCCATGCGATCGACCGCCTGCCGCAAAGAGCGCGGCCGCGCCATCGTCGCCGAAAAATTCAAACTGGCCCTCAGGAGGCACACCGAAGCAGAATCCGCCCGTCAACCATGGCGCCGCCTCATCGCCCGCGCACGCAGTTCGCGAGAACCCATCGTCGGCGTCGAACCCGCGCGCCGCGCTCCACACCGTGTGCGCGTCATGGCAGGTCAGCGAGAAAATCGACACGCAATCCAGTGTCCGGCACGCCGGGACCACGCCCTGCGCGCTCAGCACGCCGCGCGTCGGCTTCAACCCCACCAGTCCATTGAAAGCCGCGGGAACGCGGCCGGATCCGGCCGTGTCGGTGCCCAGCGCGAAGCTGGCCAGGCCCGAAGCCACCGCCACCGCCGATCCGGAACTGGAGCCGCCCGAAATATAGCGCGGGTCGTACACACTGGAACACGCGCCATGCGGCGAACGTGTGCCCACCAGGCCCGTGGCGAACTGATCCATGTTGGTCTTGCCCACAGGGATGGCGCCGGCATCCACCAGCGCCTGCACGACGGACGCGCTGCGTCCGGGCGTATACGAATAGGCGGGACACGCAGCCGTGGTCGGCAGCCCGGCCAGATCGATATTGTCTTTGATGGCAAAGGGAACGCCGTAGAGCGGACGCACGGGAGCCACCGGGTCGCGCTCGAGCTTTGCGGGCGCGCGCCAGCGCCTTCTCGCGCGGTACTACGGAAATCCATACCGGTTCGAGTGGTTGCTCGCTCAAACGGTCGTAGATCATCGCGATGACATCCGCGGGCGAGGCGGCGCCCGTTTTGTACAAACCGCGCAAAGACCCCAGATCGAGCTTGATCTCCCGATTCATGTTCATACCTCCTGACGTAGCGTCACCAGGCGCTGGCCCGCATTGACCAGCGCGCCCGGAGCGCAGTTCAGCATCTCGACCGTTCCGGCGCTCGGCGCCGATACCGCAATTTCCATCTTCATGGCTTCCAACACCATCAATTTCTGTCCGGCCTGTACGCGCTCGCCCGGCTCCACCGCGATGTTCCAGACGCTGGCAGTAACTGGCGAACAGATTCCCCGGCACCCTTCCGGCACCGCATCCAGCGGTATGCTGCCGCCGGCTCCGTTCTCCGGCGACGCCACAAACTGGTCTGCGCCGGCAAGCGCCCACCGTTCACGCTCGGCCTCAAAGGCCGCCTGCTGCCGTCCCTTGAATGCCGCGCTCTCGCCGCGGATGGAATCCAGAAACGCGTGATAATCCTTGAGCCGGAATTCCTGCTCCTCGATGCGCAGCGGATAGCCGCCGTAAGGAAAGTCCTCACGAATCTCCAGCAGCTCCTGCGCGCTGACTTCGTAGAATCGGATCTGATCGAAAAAGCGCAGCAGCCACGGGGGCGAGGCGTGGAACGTATTCCACATCTGCAACGTGCGGCCCACGAACTGATAGCCGCCCGGGCCTTCCATGCCGTAAACGCACATATAGGCGCCGCCGATGCCCACCGCGTTCTCCGGCGTCCAGGTGCGCGCCGGATTGTATTTCGTGGTTACCAGGCGGTGCCGCGGATCCACCGGCGTGGCGACCGGAGCGCCCAGGTAGACGTCGCCCAGGCCGAGCACCAGATAGTTGGCGTCGAACACGATGCGGCGCACGTCGTCGATGGAATGCCAGGCCGTTGATGCGGCGGATGAATTCGATATTGCTGGGGCACCAGGGCGCATCCGGCCGTACAGACTGCATGTACTTGCGGATGGCCAGCAGGGTGGCCGGGTCTTCCCAGGAAAGCGGCAGGTGCACGATGCGCGAGGGCGCGGAGATATCGTCGAGATCGGGAATCCGCCGTTCGCAATCGTCCAGGGCGTCGAGCAGCGTTTCGCGATCCAGATGGCGCGTGTCGTAATGAATCTGTAACGAACGTACTCCGGGAGTGAGATCCAATATTCCGGGAAGGCCGGCGGCGCGCAACTGGGACTCCAGTGCGTGCGCCCGGAAGCGAAGATTCAGGTCGAGCACGTTGGGACCGTACTCCACCAGCAGCGACCGGTCGCCATCGGCGCGGCAGACCACACCGGGAGCCTGACGAAGGATCGGCTCATCCAAACTGTCCCGCATGAAGCGGACCAGGTCGCCTGGGCGAAGCTGGCCGATCTTCCACAACTCGTCGTGGCGGATGGTGGCGGGGCATACGAACCCGCCGAGGCTCGGTCCGTCGGGGCCAAGAATCACCGGCATATCGCCGGTGAAATCCACTGTGCCCACGGCATACGCATTGTCATGGATGTTGGAAGGATGCAGCCCCGCTTCGCCGCCATCCTTGCGCGCCCACGTGGGCTTCGGCCCGATCAACCTGACGCCCGTGCGGTCGGAATTGTAGTGCACCTTCCACGCCGTCGAGAAGAACATCTCGATATCTGCGGGCGTAAAGAAATCGGGCGCCCCGTGCGGGCCGTAGACCACTCCGATCTCCCACTCGTTCGTGTATTCGGTAGGATAGGCCTCCTGGCCTGTCCCGTCCGAGGTCCCGCCCGAAGCCTCGCCCAAGTGTAGAACGTCACCTGCGCGCAAAACACGTCCCGCGTGGCCGCCGAAGCGCCCGAGGATGAAAGTGCTCTTACTCCCCAGATACTCGGGAACCTCGATGCCGCCCGCGATCGCGAGGTATGCCCGGCTGCCCGTTCCCTGCGCGCTGCCGAATTCAAGCAGCGATCCCGCGGCCACCTCTACCGCCTGCCAGCGCGGCACCCGAGTACCATTGAGACGCGCGTCGAAATCCGCGCCCGTCACGCCGATCGTGGTGTCGCAGGCGATGCGTAGCGTGGGACCCATGACGGCGATTTCCAGGCCCGCCGCCCGCTCGTCATTCCCGACCAGTCGATTCGCCGCCCGGAATGCCAGGTCATCCATCGGACCCGAAGGCGGCACACCGACATGCCAGTAGCCGAGCCGGCCTGGATAGTCCTGCACGGTGGTCTGCACGCCAGATTCGATGACATCGACCGCGCGGCGGCGATAGTCGAACCCGCGGAGGTAAGAAGTCGTGATGCCACCCGCTCCAAATGCCGGATCCGCGGTCACCTGCCGCAAGTACTCCAGATTCGTCTCGATGCCCGCAATCCGGCACTCCGCCAGCGCGGCGCGCATGCGTGCCAGCGCCGACTCGCGATTCTCGCCATGCACGATGATCTTGGCGAGCATCGGGTCGTAGTACGGAGTAATTTCCGTGCCCGATTCCACCCACGTTTCCACCCGGGCGCCCGCCGGCCACTCGACCAGAGAGAGGTGTCCCGCGCTGGGCTGAAATTCCTTGGCGGGATCTTCGGCATACAGGCGCACCTGGAGCGAACACCCTCGCGGCCTAATCGATAGAGTGTGCAGCGGCGGCATCGCTCCCGCCGCCTGTCGCACCATCCATTCCACCAGGTCGATACCGGTCACCTCTTCGGTGACGCCATGCTCCACTTGCAGTCGCGTGTTCACTTCCAGGAAATACCAGTCGCCGGTGTCGTTGTCGTAGATGAACTCTACCGTACCGGCCGATTGATACTTCACCGCGCGTCCCAGACGCAGCGCGGCATCGATCAACGCACTGCGCACCGTGTCCGGCAATCCGGGAGCCGGCGTTTCCTCGATTACCTTCTGATTGCGGCGCTGCGTCGAACAATCGCGTTCGCCCAGCGCCACTACCTCTCCGGCGCCATCGCCAAAAATCTGCACCTCGATGTGACGCGCATTCTCCACGAACTTTTCCAGATAGAGGCCGCTGGTGCCGAAACTGGCGTGGCTCAGGCGCTCCACCGCTTCGAAGGCGGGTCGCAGTTCCGCCTCGTTGCGGCATAGCCGCATCCCGATGCCGCCGCCGCCCGCCGTACTCTTCAGCATCACCGGATAGCCGATCGCCCGCGCCCGGTCCGTCGCTTCGTCAGCGCCGGTTAGCAGTTCCGTACCGGGCAGCAACGGCACGCCACCCTGCGCCGCGATCGCGCGCGCCGTGTGCTTCAGTCCGAAATCGCGCAGGTGCGCCGGCGTGGGTCCGATGAAAACGATGCCGCGAGCCGCACAGGCGTCGGCGAATCCGGCGCTTTCGCTGAGGAATCCATAGCCCGGATGGATCGCCTCCGCACCAGTGCGTACGGCCGCATCCAGCAGCGCGTCCACCGAGAGATAGCTCTGCGCCGCCGACGCCGGACCGATTTCGACCGCTTCATCCGCCGCGCGCACATGCAGCGAGTGGCGGTCTGCCGTCGAGTACACCGCCACCGTCGCTACCGACAGGCGCCGCAGCGTGCGGATAATGCGGCAGGCGATGGCGCCCCGGTTCGCGATGAGAACTTTGCGGAACATCAATTCTCCGCCGGCGGCCAGATCAATACCTGCACCGGCGTCGGATCGTAGGCGTTGCAGGGATTGTTGAGTTGCGGGCAATTGCTGATGGCCGCCAGCACATCCGTCTCGGCGCGCATCTCCACGTATTTGCCGGGCTGTGAAATACCGTCTTCAAATGTCAGTTTGCCCTCCGCGGTCACAGGCACGTTCATAAAGAAATTGATATTGCTCGTGATGTCGCGCTTCTCCATTCCGCGGCCCCAATCGATCAGTCCTTTGAGAAAGCTGCTGCGGCAGGCGTGCATGTGGCGCTTGTCGATGGCATAGCGCACCATGTTGCTCTCGTTGGCGCAGGCGCCGCCCAGCGTATCGTGGCGACCGCAGGTGTCGGCAATAATGGTCAAGAGCGCGGTCCCGCGCGTGGAGATCAGGCGCGTGCCGGTGGTGAGATAAATGTTGCGCTGTTCCCGGATGGTGTCCTGCGCGCTGTAACGGTCGGAATAGTCGTGCGCGTTATAAAACAGGGTGTCCACCGCCTGATTGCCGCGCAGGTCTACGATGCGGAAGATCTGCCCGCGTCGGATCTCGTGAACCCACGGTTCGCCCGCTGGAATTTCCTGACTGTATACGGCGTCGGCTGGATTCAACCGGCTTTCGACAATACGAGTTCCGCTCATCTGTGCGCTCACAGGAAGTACCGTTCGGTCAGGGTGAACCCGCGCTCGTTCTCCGGCCGCGAGAGCCTGCAGGGATCATCCGGTCCCGCGCGCCGCCACTCGGCGTATCGAAAGTTGCACCGGTTTTGGCGCATAACTTGGGCTGGGGTCCAGCGGATGCTGGCAGGTGTTCAGGACCACCAGCACATTCATCTCGGCGCGCAGCTCCACGCTGGCGCCGGGCCGCGAATTGTCCGCTTCCCATCGCATGCCGCCGTCCTCCCTCACCGTGACGCGGCTGAAGAAGTTCACATTCGGCACCAGATCGCGGGGCCCCAGGCCCCATTTGCCGAGTTCCACCAGGAAGCTATCCAAGGCGTTCTTGTAGTAAGCGTTACGGCACTCCTGATAGCGACCCTCGCCGTATTTCGCACGCACCATAGCGGAGTTGGAGCAGCCGCCGATGGGGTCGTGCCAGCCCGTCGTATCGCCGGTTACCGAACAAAGTACGCGCCCCATGTCGGAATAGAGCACGAGGCCGGCGGTGAGGCGTGCGACGTGTTGAGCCTTCAGCGTGTCCGCCATGTTGTAACGTTCCACCGGACACTCGAAGTTGTAAAAGAGGGCGCCCGCATTCGCGCCTCCCTCGATATCGGTGAGTCGCAATGCGGTGCCGCGCTTCAAGACGTGCGACCAAGTGGCGCCGCCTTGGACAGTTTCCTCCCACAGAACGGACGTATCGTTCATGCCAGTGTTTTCCTTTAGTTAGTAATTGCCTGAGGCAACGAAATAGGGTGGGAACTATGCGGCTGTGGGAGGCCCGCAGCAGACATCCATCGCGGTTAGGCGCAGGAAGACGTCAAGCGCAATCTTCGCGTGATGATCCATCCGTGAGCTTGGCACCAACATTACGGCCAGTATGGCAGAGGCCGCGCCGGATGGTACACAAAAAGATTCTATGGAGGGTATTAACAATCCAGAGGTGGTCTACCGGAACAACTTCGGCAGGAACTCCGCTAGACTGTGCCGCCAGACCTTCCATTCGTGCGCGCCTGGGGTGGGGTACCAGATGTAGCGGATCTGCCTGGCCTTCAATGTATCCGTCAGATTGAGGTGCCCGGGAAGGCGGGGGTCCTCGGTGCCGCAACTCAGGAAGAGCAGGTTGAGTCGCTGGTTCGCACGGGCTGGATCATCCAGGAAGCCGGGCAGGTGCTTTGTCAGGTTGAAGTCGGTGTCGCTGAGTAATCCGGAGCTGAATTCGCCCACCCAGGCGAATGTATCCAGGTGCTTCAGTCCGATGGTGAATGCCTGGCCACCGCCCATCGACAGCCCCGTGATGGCACGATTGCCGCGGTTCGCCGTCACCCGGTAATTCTTTTCGATAATCGGAATCACGTCGCCCAGCAACTCTCTGGAAAGCGTTTCGATGGCCTCCTGACTGCTCCCGCCGCCCCACGTGCCATCCGTGTCGCCGTTGGTCATCACGATCAACATGGGTACTGCCTTCCGCTGCGCGATCAGGTTCTCCAGGATGACCCCGGCGCGCCCCTGCAGGCTCCACGTGGATTCGTCGTCGCCGCTTCCGTGACGCAGATACAACACCGGAAAACGCCGCGCGGGTTCGCTGTCGTATTGCGGCGGCAGGTAGACATAGAGCTGCCGCCGCCGCTGCAAGGGTGTGGACGTGTAACTACGCACCTGAATGCTACCGCGCGGTACGTCCTGAACCTCGTCGAATCTCGGCGGCGTGCCGGGGATCTCCAGAAGATTCCCACCCAAGGCCCGGCCGGTCTTCAGCATCGTGTTGGCCGAGTCGAGAACCCGGGCGCCATCCACCGTGAAGATGTACTCGTAGATCTCCGGCTCGAGCGGTCCAACCGTGATGCTCCAGGTGCCATCTGCATCTTTCGTCATCTGCTTCGGTCCCTGAAAAGATAAGGTGACCTCGCTGGCTTTGGGAGCACGTAGGCGGAGCGTGACTGTGCGGTCCGCGTGGATCTCCGGCGAAATCAGCCGCGGCGCGGCGTTGGTGGTGATGCCGCTGCTGTGGTAAGTGTTTTTCCGCGCCGGTGCATCCTGCGCGTACATCTGACTCGCGGCCGAAAACAGAGCAGCCAAGACAAGCGGCAATGATTTTCTCATGTCGATTCCCGGCTCATATTAACACTTCGACGTGATATATACTGATTGCCGGCTATGAAGAAACTTGTCCTGTTTCTGCTCGTCTCGTCTGTCGCGATTGCACAGGCTCCTCCGCTCGCGGAATTGATCGATCTTGCCCGCCAGGGTCCGGCCGCACCGGGTCTGAAAGATCGCATCGTCAAGACGCTGGGTGCCAGGGGTGGCAGCGGCGTCTGGGGTCAGGATTATCTCTTCGCTGTCGAAGGTTCCGCCCCGGTAACCATATCGCTCGACAACCAGCCCGCCATACCGATGGTGCAGGTGGAAGGCTCCACGATGTGGATGCTGCTCACCAAAATGCGCACCGGCGTCACGCACTCGTACCAGTATTATTCCGCCGGGAAACCGCTCGGCGCACGTGGCGACGCCATCGGCTACAATCCCGATTCGTACGCCAGGCCCGGTGTTTCCCGCGGCAAGGTCAGCGATAAGCAAACTATCGTCAGCAAAATCTACGAAGGCATGAAGTCCGACTACTGGGTTTACGCGTCGCCAGGAGTGGACCCGTCCGTGCCGGCCGCGCTTATGGTATGGCAGGACGGCCAGGGCCTGATCGGCGATTACTCGCGCAGCCGCCTCTTCACGGTCACCGAGAATCTGGTCGCCCAGAAACTGCTGCCGCCGATCGTGCACGTGATGATTTCGCCTGGCCAGTTGGACGGCCGCGCCATGCGTTCCATCGAGTACGACACCGTCAGCGACCGCTACCCGCGCTTCCTGATGGAGGAAGTCCTGCCGGAGGTGGAGAAGACTTACAAGCTGCGTCCGGATGGCTACAGTCGCGCCATCGGCGGGGAAAGTTCCGGCGGCATCTGCGCGTTCAACGTCGCGTGGCTGATGCCGGATAAGTTCAGCCGTGTGCACTCGGCGGTAGGCAGCTTTACGTCAATTCAGTGGCGGCCTCAGGACAAGCTGGAAGGCGGCAACGTCTATCCATTCAAGGTGCGCAAAGAGCCCAAGCGCAACATCCGCATATGGATGAGCGACGGCGCCGACGACTTGGAGAACAACCACGGCTCCTGGCCGATGCAGAACATTCAGATGGCGAATTCTCTCAAGCTGATGGATTACGATTTCCACTTTCGGTTCGGCCTGGCAGCACATGGCGGCGCGCAGGCCGGACTCGATCTGCCGGAATCGCTGACCTGGCTGTGGCGCGATTACGACCCAAAGAGGACCACCCAGGAATTCCACACGGAGGCGGCGGAAAAAGAAAAGCCCCTCTTCCGTGTGACCATCACCAATCGCGATCCCTGGTAGGTCGCATCCCGTTGAACGCCGGCTCGCCCGCCATTTGACTCCCTTGATATCGATATCTATGCTAGATGTCGATACCATGGCTAAAGTAGACAACCTTCAAGGCGCGCTGGAGCTTCTTGTGATGAAGATCCTCCGGCGCGGCCCTAACCACGGCTTCGCCCTCTCGTCATACATCCAGCAGACATCCGACGAGATTCTTCGCGTCGAGGCAGGCTCGCTCTATCCCGCTCTACACCGCATGACGGAAGCCGGACTGCTCAAAGCCGAGTGGCGTATGTCTGAAGCGGGCCGCCGTGCACGCTTCTACGAGTTGACACTCAAGGGGCGTCGCAAGCTCGAAGGGGAAGAAAAGAGATGGCACGCCATCTCCGCCGCCGTGGCGAAGATTCTGCGTACCACCTGAGGAGGAGACCTTATGGGGATGTGGTCCAGAATCCGGAAAACGTTTCGCGGCGATCGCCATACCGCCGAAATCCAGGAGGAGCTTCAATTCCATCTCCAGATGGACGCCGCTCAGGGGCACGACGCCCGTGAAGCGCGCATGCGTCTCGGCCACGTCGCGCGAATCGAGGAGGAGACCAGGGCGATGGGGATTGTCGAGTGGCTTGACTCCGCAATACAAGATGCCCGCTACGGTCTGCGCCAACTGCGGAAAGCGCCCGTATTGGTGACCGCAGTAGTCCTCTCCCTAGCCATCGGCGTGGGCGCGAACACGGCGATCTTCAGCCTGGTCGATGCCGCGATCCTGCGGCCGCTGCCGGTCAAGGATCCAGACTCGCTGCGGATCATCGAGTGGATCAATGAGGGCTTTCCGGCGGGAGTAACCAACATCAATGGCGGGCTCAAACAACTCACCGGAGGCCGGTATCGGGGAACTTCGGTTAATGCGAATCTGTACCGGCGGCTGGCACGCGAGCAGCAAGCTTTCGACGCACTGATCGGCGTGGCGGACGCGGACCCGGTGGCGATCGCCGATGGTGCATTACCGGCCGAACAGGTGAAGCTTCAATGGGTGAGCAGTAATTTCTTCCAGGGGCTGGGCATCTCCCCGGTAATCGGGCGGGCCTTCCGCGAGGAGGAGGACCGCGTTGGGACAGGAGCCCGTGGTGATTGTGAGCCACCGTTTGTGGATGAGCCGGTTTGGAAACGGCAGCCCGGCGGAACACAGGGTTCGCATCAACAACGTGCCAGCGCGCATCGTCGGCGTGGCCCCGCCCGGATTCTTTGGCCTCCGCGCCGGCGAATGGAACGACGTCTATGCCCCACTCGCCATGAGAGTCGCCTTCCAGCCGCGAAAGGCTAGTTCCGCCCCGCGAGGTGAGGACGATAGCGACTGGTGGGTGCGGCTGGTTGCCCGTCTCAAACCGGAAATGCCGGAAGAGGCCGCGCGCTTACAAATCGCCGGACTGTTTCGGAACATGGCGCCGGGTCCCGAACTCGTCGCCTCGCCGGGCCGCCGCGGCTTCAACGCACTGAACGCCAAAGATGCCTCCGCATTGTGGATTCTGATGCTGTTGGTGGGCGTACTGCTGCTCATCGTATGCGCCAATGTGGCGAACCTGCTGCTCTCGCGTTCCGTCGGCAGGCAGCGCGAGTCGGCTGTGCGGCTGGCCCTCGGAGCGGGAAGAATGCGGTTGTTCCGGCAGCACGCAATCGAGAGCGGAATGTTGGCGCTGCTGGGCGGCGGTGCCGGCCTGGGGTTGGGATGCGTGCTGGCGCAGGCGATTCATCTGCTATTTCAGACGGGCCGTGATGCCAGCAGCGCATTCAATCTGGATCTTGATTTGAGGGTTCTCGCATACACCGGAGCGCTCTCGGTTCTTACTGCCCTGCTTTTCGGCCTGGCGCCGGCCGTGCGAGCCGCGCGGGCCGATCTCGGTGACGCCCTTAGGGCACAGACCCGATCAGTCATGGGCGGCCGCTTGCGGCTGCCTCGGGTTCTCGTCTCGTTCCAGATTGCGCTCTGCCTGGGCGCTTTGGTAGCGGCCGGCCTTCTGGGCCGAACCCTCGAGAATCTGAAATGGGTCGATGTCGGATTCGATCGTGAGAACCTGGCATACGCTTCGGTGAATCCGGGACGCGCCGGATACGCGGTGGAGCGCGTCGGACCATATGCGGACCGGGTGCGCGAGGAGTTGGCTCGGCTGCCGGGAGTCCTGCGGGTAAGTACGGTCTCCTTCCGGCCCCTCTCGAGCATGGGAAATAACATGCGCGTGAGCTTTCCGGGACGGCCTTCGGGCGCGGAATATCGAGCCAACCTGAACAGTGTGGGGGAAGATTTCTTCGAAACGCTGCGCATCCCATTATTGGCCGGCAGGTCTCTGCAACGGCGTGACATGAACGCGAGTGCGGACGCCGTGGTGGTGGACGAAGTCTTCGCCAGGCGCTACCTTACAAATGAGAATCCCCTGGGACGCCGCTTTGGATTCGGTCCGGAAAACAATCGTTACGAGATCGTAGGCGTAGTGGGCAACAGCCGCTACAACAACTTGCGCGACGATGTGTATCCAACCATCTATCAGGCATTCCTTCCCACGGGCACAATTAACTTTGCCATTCGCTCGTCAATCGATTCCGGCCGTCTGGCTGAAGCCGTTCGCAGGGCGGTTGGCGAGGTGGACCCGGCAGTTCCGCTGACCGAATTTCACACGCAGACCGCGTTGATTGACCGGATGCTTCGGACTGAGCGGCTCCTGGGCTTCGTCTCCGCCGCTTTCGGACTGGTTGCATTGACCCTTGCGGCCATCGGACTCGGCGGCGTGCTCGCCTACGCAGTTGCTCGCCGCACCAACGAAATCGGCGTTCGAATGGCGTTGGGCGCCGCGGCCGGCGACGTGATCCGGATGGTGCTGCGCGATTCGTTTTGGATGGTCGGACTCGGCGTTGTCATCGGCCTGCCATGCGCCTACATCATCGGCAGGGTTTTGAAGACGGCCCTCTTCCGCCTCGAGCCTCTAGATCCGGGGACAGCAGCGATTGGCGTTCGTCGCGCTGCTCGCAGTGGCTCTCCTTGCGGCCTGGTTCCCGGCGCGCCGTGCCGCGCGCATCGATCCCATGACGGCCCTTCGTGAGGAATGAGGCGCTTCGCACCGGGCACAGAAAGTGGTCGACACCCTGCTACCTTTTGTGGTAGGCTTTCTACCACATTGGATGCATCGGAAAAGCTCGATGTTTTGCAGGGGACTCTGGATCTGTTGATCCTGCGGACCCTGCAATGGGGACCGCAGCACGGCCACGGTATCGGTCAGGTTATCCGCGCCAAGTCGGACGCCTCCTCCAGGTCGAACACGGCAGTCTCTACCCCGCGCTCCACCGCTTGCGGCGCGAGGGCTGGATCGAATCCGAATGGGGCACAACACAGAACAACCAGCGCGCAAAGTTCTATCGCCTGACACAGCAGGGCAAGCAGCATCTCTCGCGGGAAGAGACGAAGTGGAAGCTCTTCGTCAAAACGATGGCGCGAGTCCGGCGGCCGCAGGAGTAGCCAATGAGACGATGGTTCCGGCAGTGGCTCGCTAGAAGGCAGGAGGATAGCGATCTCAACGAAGAACTGCGCGCACATCTGGCGATGGAAACGCACCAGCGGATGGAAGCGGGTGAATCTCCCCGCGAGGCCATGAACGTCGCCCGTCGCGCCTTTGGCAGCGTCGTGAATATTCAGGAAGATGTTCGCGAATCGCGGGGGTGGGCCGGAATCGAGCGATTTGTCGAAGACATTCGCTTCGGATTGCGTATGCTGCGCCGGACACCCGTCTGGACGGCGGCCGTATCTTCGATGCTCGCACTGGGCATCGGCCTGAGTACAGCGATCTTCAGCGTGTCTACGGCGTCCTCCTCCAACCCTTGCCTTATCCGCATGCGGACCGGCTGGTGGCCCTTTGGCCTACGGCCGCGAAGAATGGCTATTCGCGCTTCAACGTCGACGCCGCGCTCTGGGTCGCATGGCGGAGGGATTCCATTCTTCTCGAGGACATTGGCCTCACCCGGCCCATCGCGAATTTCAATCTCACCGCCGAGGGCGCGCCGGAGCGGCTACAGGGAGCCCGGACGTCGTTCAATGTTCCGCGAGTATTGGACACGCCACCGTTACTCGGCAGGCTGTTCAGCGAGCAGGAACAGCTCTCCGACGCGCATGTTGCCGTACTGAGTTATGCGTTTTGGACGAACCGGTTCGGTGGCGACCCCGGAATTCACGGACGGAAGATTCAGCTCAACGGCGAGCCCTTCGAAGTCCTCGGCGTGATGCCGCCGCAATATCGCTATCCGAGTGCGGACTTCCAACTCTGGACGCCGCTTTATATTCCGCCCGGCGAGATGCGCTATGGCATGAACCATCAATACATCTCGGTGGGCCGATTGAAGTCCTACGTGACCGTGGAGCAGGCACAGGCCGAGATCTCCGGCATCAAGCGCCGGTTGTCGGCGGAGTATCCCGCCAACTACCAGGCGAACGGCGAATGGATCGGCGCGCTGGTGGAGCCTCTGGTGCAGAGCGATACCTTCCAGTTGCGCAGTACGCTGTACGTCTTGCTTGCCGCAGTGGGATGCCTGTTGCTGATCGGCAGCATGAATCTGGCGGTCCTGCTGATTGCGAGGGCGAGCGCGCGAGCGCGGGAAATGGCGGTGCGGGTGGCTCTGGGCGCTACCAGCGCCAGGCTCCGCCGTCAGTTGCTCGCGGAGGTCATGCCGCTGAGTCTGGCCGGTATCGCCGGCGGACTGGTCCTGGCCTGGTGGCTGTTGCAGGCGCTGTTGCCTTACTTGCCGGCGAACACTCCGCGGATTGCGTCCATCCGGCTCAACGCTCCAGTTCTGGCCTTTGGCGCGGGCATATCGCTGGCGGTAGTATTACTGGCCAGCCTGCTGCCTGGACGGATCGCCTCACGCAACCATCCGGGCGGCATGCTGCAGCAGAGTTCACGATCTGTGACCGGCGGCGGACGGGCGCGAAATCTGCTGGTAGTGGCGCAGATCGCCATTACACTCGTTCTTCTCTTCGGAGGTGTCGCTCTTCGCGCGCAGCTTCTCGGAACTGGTGCGTGTCAATC
The DNA here is from genome assembly GCA_963792055.1 of uncultured Solibacteraceae bacterium. GTDB lineage: Bacteria > Acidobacteriota > Terriglobia > Bryobacterales > Bryobacteraceae > Solibacter. The sequence goes on from CAWBUV010000010.1 coordinate 32,282, forward strand.
CCGGGTTTTCCAGCCAGGGAGTTTTGACGATGCACATGGCGGTAACCCGGGCGAAGTATCGCGAGGATGAACGCGTGGCGGATTACTATCGGCGCATGGTGGATCGCGTGAAATCCATTCCGGGTGTGACTGCCGCCGGTGTCGTCAACAGGCTGCCGCTCAGCGGTACCGCGCAGACCGGCGCAGTCGAATTTGAGGGCCGATCGGGAAACTACGATACCGATTGGCGCTCCGCCACACCGGGGTACTTCGAAGCCATCGGTATTCCTCTGAAGCAGGGAAGAGTGTTCCTGGACTCAGATCGCGCCGAGTCGCCCGCCGTGGGCTTGATCGATGAACGCCCGGCCCACCGCGTGTTCGGCTCCGAAAGTCCCATCGGCAAGCGCTTCCGCCGCTACCTGCCTGGCCTTTCACCGCAGGATCCCTGGGCGGAGATCGCCGGCGTGGTGGGACACATCCAGAACGATAGTCCGGAGCGCGATCCCCGCCCGCAGGTCTATTGGCCTGAGACGCAGCGTACCCAGGATCGTGCGGCCCTGGTGGTGAGGACCATAGGATCTCCGGAGTCCTACACGCAAGCCATCGTGGAACAGATCCGAAAAGAAGATGCCGACCAGCCGGTCTACGACGTGCGCTCGATGCAGGAGTGGCTCGGACGGACATTGCAGACGCGGACGCTGTTGACCGGAATGGTGATGCTGCTCGGAGGCGCCTCGCTGCTGCTCGCCTGCCTCGGACTGTATGGAGTAGTCTCCTTCACGGCGGACCTACGTCTGCGCGAATTCGGCATTCGCATGGCGCTGGGGGCCGGCACCGGACATGTGCGAGGGCTCGTACTCCGCCATGCCGGAAGACTTGCCCTGTCGGGTTCCGCGCTCGGGCTGGCGTTGGCATGGCCTGCCGGCTGGGCGCTCGAAAGCCTGCTGTTCGGCGTTACCGCCGGCGATGCCATTTCCTGGCTCCTGGCGCCCGTCCTCTTGATTGCGGTTGCTCTGCTCTCGGGTTTTGGCCCCGCGGGGAAAGCTGCCAGGACGGATCCGGCAGTTACGCTTCGCGCCGACTAACGACCAGATCACTGAGGGCGTGCCATCTCCGAGGTGCACGTGGGCGGGCAGGTAGCAAATTTATCGCAAGAGGCGCCGCCACCAGGGAGGCGTTTCGAAATTCTCCATCAGCCAGATGTCTCCGGTCTGTCGGACCGCGGTGGCGGCGACGCTCTTGGAATCCGGCGACAAGCTCATCTTCCATCCGGGGATCCAGACCGAACCGAGTTGGATGCCAGGCGGAATCTTGGCAACTTCGCGCTCCCGGCCGGTTGCCACGTTTACCGCAACAATCCGCTGCTGCGAATCGCCCCCGTCCAAGCCGTACAGAGTGGCGCCATCATGAGACCAGACCACTGCGGAGAACGACGGACTGCGAAGCACACGCTTTTGCTTTCCATCAGGACTGACCAGAATCATTCCGTCCTTGGCAGGGATCGCGATCCAGTCGCCTTTGGGAGACCACTCCGCCACGCACCGCAAAACGGAGAGATCGAGTGTCCACAGCATCTCGCCTGGTTCGTTACCTCCTACCCGGGCCTTCATGACGCCCGACGGCGGCCCTTGTGAAGTGAACGCGATCCAGTTGCCGTCCGGCGACCAGGTAGGCGCCCACTGCGCGCCCTTTACATCGGCGAGTGGGACAGGCGCTCCGCCGGTTGCCGGTGCGATCCAGATCTCCGTGGCGTCGCGATTTTTCGGGTTGGAGCGGTTGTGGCGGACGAATGCGATCCGCTCCCCATCCGGCGAGTAGACCGGCGTGGTCAGAAACTCGTTATCCCCCCGTGGAAAGCTGCCCGGTGTGACCACCGGCTGTTCCCGCCCGGTCTCCACATTGCGGATCCAGATTTCGTCGGCGCCGCTGCGATCCGTGACGTACGCGAACTCCTTGCCGCGCGGCGACCACACCGCCGAATGTTCCAGCCGGCCGGTCGCCACCAGGTTGCGGATGGCCGAGCCGTCCAGCGGAATCTCTACGATGTTCGTGTCATAGTCGATCTCGGTGAACGCGATCTGCTTCCCGTCCGGCGACACCGTCGGCACGGCTTGCGAACCGATACTGGCCGCGAGCGGCGTAACGGTCCCGTCTAAATCGGCAAGATAGAGATGCGAGCGGTAGACCGAGGGCGGCAGGGCAGCCGCCAGGATCAGGCGATGGCCGCCGGCCAGCCAGTCGAAGCCGCGCACCGGGAAGGCATCCTGCAACGATTCCAGAACGCGACGCGGTTTACCGGATTCCGCAGGGTACGGCAGCATCCAGAATTCGGAACCGCGCCCAAAGAATCGTCCCCACAACACAATGGAGTGGCCGTCCTGCGCAAACAAGAGCCGCAGGCCCGTACCGGTGTCCACGCCCTCATACGGCGCCGGTGAGTAATGTTGCGGCGTCGCGCCCGGAGGCGAGGACGTCCAAACGGAAATGCCCGTCAGGTTGCTATTGCGGCGGATAAATGCCAGTGTATTGCCATCGGGAGAAATGGTGTACGCCTCGGCGTCCGGCACTACCGGTTTGGGATCGCCGCCCGCCGCGCCCACCACCCACACCCCGTTACCAGAGCGAAGATAAATCTGCCGGCCATCGACCGACCAGGAGGGCCGGTCGCAATTCGCCGGACAGTGTGTCACCTGCACCGCGGCCGGCGATTGCAGGCTGCGGGTGAAAATCTGCGCGCGCCCGTCCACTATCGCGTGATAGGCCACTACACCGCCTTGCGGCGACCACGACGGCCAATCCTCCCACTCAGATCCGGAGGCGAGTGGTGTGTAACGGATGGCTGACAGATCCGGGCCCTTCGGCGCGAAATGGAATGCGGACGCTGCAGCGCCCGCCAGAAGAACTCCCGCCAGCATCGCCGCCTGCGCGATCCGCGAAGGCGGTGCCTTCTGCTGCCGCCGCTGCGGAACCGGTCCGGTGAAGGCGCCGCTCGCCTCCGAAAATCGCTCGCGGATACCGCGCAGTTCCTGATATAGGTCGAGCGTCGAATTGTAACGGTCCTGCGGGTCCTTCGCGACGCACCTTTCGATGCACCATGTTAGCGGCTGTGGCAGTTCCACCGGGAGTGGCGGCGGTGCGGCGTTAATGATCGCCTCCAGCGTCTCCACCTTCGAGCGTCGGATGAACGGGTGCTTGCCGTTCGCCATTTCATACAGAATCAGCCCGAAAGAGAAGATGTCCGAGCGCGTATCCACGCGCTTCCCGCTGGCCTGCTCCGGACTCATGTATTCGACGGTGCCCATCATCACGCCGAGTGCCGACATGGAGACCGTCAGGCTCTCCGCACCCTCTTCCGCAAGCGGAGCCAGCGACTTCGCCAGCCCAAAGTCGGCGATCTTCGCTCGCCCCTCCCGCGTCAGCAGGATGTTCTCGGGCTTCAGGTCGCGGTGCACGATGGCGGCCTGATGCGCCGCGGCAATGCCGTCCGCAACCTGCACGGCGATATCGAGCAGCGTCCGCAGTGGAACAACTCCGCGGTCCAGAGCCTTGCGCAGCGATTCGCCCTCCACCAGTTCGGCAACAATGTAGGGAGTGTCGCCGTCCAGGTTTACGTCGAATACGGACACGATGTTGGGATGATTGAGCGCGCCGGCGGCGTTCGCCTCGTGGGCAAACCGGCGGCGCGCATCGGCGGTGCGAATGGTGCCGCTGCGAAGTACTTTCAAGGCGACGTCGCGGCCTAAACGCGTATCTCGCGCACGATACACTTCTCCCATGCCCCCGGCGCCCAGTTCGGCGACGATTTGATACGGGCCAAGCACGGTGCCGATTTCTAGAGGCATTTGTTGGGGTTATTCAACTGTACTACGGATTACATTATTGTCGCGTTCCGGCACGCGCCCACATGGTCCGGTAGGCGTCTTCCAGACTCCTTGTAAATCCGCGGCCATCCATTAGCGTGGAGCCTTGCATGCGGCGCCGCATTCCGGCGCGCAAACTCGCCAGCGCGTCTCGCCGCGCCGCCAAACCAACCGCCAGATTAACGTAATGCTCCTCGTCGCGCGCCACCAACTCTTCCAATCCGATACGTGTGAGCAGGCTCACGCCCACGCGTTCCACGTGTGTGCGCCCGGCCAGCGTGATGAAGGGAACACCCATCCACAGCGTCTCGCAGGAGGCGGTGGTGCCGTGGTAAGGGAAAGGATCCAGTGCCAGGTCCACCTTGTGGAACCACTCCCAATGGGCGCTCCACTCAAGAGATCCCGAAATGGCGATGCGGTTTGGCGCGATGCCATGGGAGAGAAAGGCCTCGAGGATGCGTGCCTGATTCGTGACCGCGGTCGAATGATGCAGCAGCAGCCGCGAATCCGGAACCTGGCGCAGGATTGCCGACCACGTGCGTATGACGCCGGCGGTCCACTTGGGCGGCTTACTGCACGACCCGAAGGTGATACCGCCCCCGCCCAGGCATGGGGCCTTCGCCACCTCGGGTGAAGCATCCGGCGCGCGAAAGCAGAGGAATCCCCGCGGCAGGCGGACCAGTTCCTCGGTGTGCAAATGCTCGGTCATGCCTGGCGGATCGGCCCATTCGTCGGTGATACGGTAGTCCATCGCGGCCAGCCCGCTGGTGTTCGGGGTAGCCCAGGTAGGTGGCCTGCACCGGAGCAGGCTTGCGCGCAAATGTGGCCAGACGCGCGATCGAAGTGTGGCCCGCCAGGTCCACCAGGATATCGATTCCGTCCCGCTTCACCATCGCGGCCAGTTTCGCATCCGAGACCCCGCGTGCGTCGCGCCACCGGCAGGGCAGCCGGCGCAATCGCCGCGTGAGGAAATCCGGTTTTGCCGTACTGGAATAAAGCGTGATTTCGAAGCTTCCGCGCCGGTGGTTCTCGAGCACCGGTTCGAAGAAATAGCTGACCGGATGGTCGCAGAAATCGCCCGAGACATAGCCGATTTTGAGCGAGCGTTTTGGACGCCATTTCGGCGCCGGCGCCGAAGTGCCGCCCGAGTCGTTTCCCGAACTCACAGTGTTCGCGGAACAGTTCTTCAGGGCTCGTTCTGCGGTCGAAATTCAGGACGTACAGTAAATTGGAACGAAGAATCTCGTCGTCAGGCGCCTGCGCCACCGCCTGGCGGAGACAGTCCGACGCGGAATCCGCACGGCCCTCTTCCAAGTAGAGATTGGCCAGCGCGCCGTAAACCCGCGGCTGCACCACCTGGAGGCGCAACGACTGCCAGTAGGCTTCGATGGCGCGCGCTGCATGCCCCAGTCTCGCGAGCGTGGCGCCATAACCCGCGTGTGCGCGAGCACACCCAGGGTTCAGGCGCAACGCGGTTTCGAAGTGAGCCAATGCCTCTTCAAAGCGGTTCGCCAGCCGCGATTCACGGCCGCGTTGCAGATGAATTGCGGCCGTGCCATTCTTCGACATCACCAGCGGTGGAACCTGAAGTTATGGCTCGTCGACCTGGTCATGCCAGTTGCCGTGATCGTGAGAAGAGTACTGTGTGCCGCCCGGAACAGCAGGCGGCGTGCCGCCGGGAATTTGCCGGGGCGGAGTACCACCCGGAATTTGACGGGGCGGAGTACCACCCGGCACTGATCGAGTCCCCTTCGGAACCGGCCGGGATTTCGTTCCCTTCGGAACGGCCCTCGTTCCCTTCGGAACTGGCCGGGATTTCGTTCCCTTCGGAACGGCCCTCGTTCCCTTCGGAACTGGCCGGGATTTCGTTCCCTTCGGAACGGCCCTCGTCCCCTTCGGAACTGGCCGGGATTTCGTTCCCTTCGGAACGGCCCTCGTCCCCTTCGGAATTGGCCGGGATTTCGTTCCCTTCGGAACGGGCCTTGTTCCCTTCGGAACAGGTCGGGATTTCGTCCCCTTTGGAGCAGGCCTGCTCTTGGTCCCCCGCGGAACCGGACGTTTCTTGGCGCTCTTCGCCGCTGGCGCCTTGCGTTTGACGCTCTTCGCCACAGGGGCCCGGCCTTTCGCTGCTTTCTTGACCGGCTTGGAGCTCTTCTTCTTTGTTGCCATTCCGATCTCCTGACTGGTTTGAATTCTCCCTGCGACTGCGGGAACTCCGCGATTCTACCATAGCCAAACCAATGCGACGCGATTTATTCTACTGATTTATTCGCCGAATTCTTGAGGTTGAAACGTACGTGGTTCCAGGCTGGCGTTGATCATGCGGACTGCTCTCCGCGGATCGTCCAGTCTGCAATGCAGGATCTTCACCTCACCCGAAAGAAATGCTGGGAAGCACAGCCTCGCGTTGTATTCGGGGGGCAGCACATACAGAGAAACACCGCTCGTCCAAAGGGCACATCGCAGCGCCGGTTGGTCCGATGTGTGCTGGTCTTCATACGCCCACCCGGCGTGCATCTGGCGGCAGGTGCGCAGCACCCGCCGGACCCGTGCCGTGTTCCGGCAGAAAATAACTCCCGCATTTAACTCCGGAAATGCGGACGGAATGGCAGGCAACCGCGGATCGTCGGGGCCAAACTCCTCCGCGAAGCGGAAGGGCGCGTGCGCGCACGCCACTTCGAACCTCTCGAGCAGGTCGAACGCGTCGCGCAAGCCACTCAGGACGCGGGTGTCGCTGTCCAGGCACAGCACCTTTTCTTCCGCTACGCCCGCCAGGAAACAGTATTTGTCGATGAAGGTCTGCTGCATACCGCGGACGTACATCACGCGATTGAAGACTCTCCACCGTTTGCCCGCCACACTGGCGATGGAACCGCCGATCTTCAGATAGATCGCGATGTCCGGCATCGCCTGGCGGACCGAACGTGCCGAGACCAACGACTCTTCTGCCGCCCGTTGATTCCAGGCCACGTACACCACCGCGCAATCCCGGTACGAAATCATTCGCAGTCTATAATACCTGAGTGCCAACCTGGTCCCGTCTCGGCCGGCGCCTCATTTTTGTCATCTCGCAGCCTCGCTCGGGTTCGACGTTGTTGCAGAAAGTTCTCGGCTCCCATTCGGCCGTCCACACCCTCTCGGAACCGTGGCTGGCGCTGCATCCGCTCTTTGGACTGCGTGAGAACGGAATCGCCGCCGATTACAGTGCGCGGCTGGCGCGGCTCGGCGTCCAGGATTTTCTCTCCCACCTCCCGGAAGGCGAAGAAGCATATTGGGAGGCCGTTCGTTTGATGTTGGGCCACCTCTATCGCCGCGCCCTCGAACCATCCGGGAAACGGTTTTTTCTGGATAAGACTCCGCGATACCACATGATCCTGCCGGAACTGCGCCGCGTCTTCCCGGAAGCGCATTTCGTATTTCTCCTGCGCAACCCGATTGCCGTGTTGGCATCGGTCATCGACACCTGGGCACGCGACGACTGCGTGCATTGCCTGCGGCCCTTCCGCCACGATCTGGCACAGGCGCCTGGTCACATCGCTCACGCGATGCGACAGCCGGATGGGAGATCCACAATCATCCGTTATGAGGATCTCGCGGCGCAGCCCGCGCCAGCCGTGGCATACCTGTGCAGCCAACTCCGAATTCCCTTCGAGCCCGCCATGCTGGACTATGGCAAGTCGGAAGCGGGGCAAGCCGCCTTCCGTTTTGGCGATACCGGCACTGTGTACCGGAAATCGCGGCCCGTGGCGAGCAGGATCGCACGCTGGAAGAAGACACTCGATTCACCGCTTCGCAGGGCGTGGGCGTACGGCTACCTCCAGTCGCTCGGTCCCGCGACGGTCACCGCGCTTGGCTACGATTTCGATGAACTGTCGCGCATGTTTCCCCCTCAGCCGGGCTTCGAAGCGGCGTGGGAACAGGTCATCAAGGCCGCCGGCTCCCAAAACGCAACCGCATAACGGCACGGCTTATGGTGAGGGGCGCGACCGGCTCCGCGGCTAAAGCGCCGGGCGGAATCGGGGGCGGCAGCGGAACCAGATCCGGCAGCGATTCGACATACATCTCGTTCGGGAAATTCCGATCGCCGGTGATGCCGGGTCGCTTCTCCACCACGCCCATGCTGCCGAAGAAATTGACCATGTTCGTAAGCTGGTCAATCCAGGGTGTGGACATGGTGAAAAGATTGCGGGTCCACTCGGGCCGGCGGTTGAAGGCCGCGATCCGGTCCGCCAGCGGCCTTGTGGCGTCCATCACGATCTCGTAATCGCCATCGGTAAGCACCTCGTTCGGCGCGCGTGGCGCCCAAAAAGTGGGCAGGTATGGATCCACGTTGAACGGGCCGCCCTGCGGTGTTTCGAACACCGGATAACCATGCAGGCAGCTTGCGGTGTCGGCCTGCCAGGGCACCGACATCCACTTCGTAAGGTCGCCCGCTCCGCTCCCCGAAAGCGGGCCGCTGTCACCCAGCACGGTGACCTGATTCAGAAAGTCTCCGTAGTCCGGATCCGTGAAACCGTCCGGATGGCGGCGCAGCCGGAACTTGCCGCGATACATGGAGGCCACGCGCATCGTCCAGGTAATCTCGCATCCCGGATGGAACGGCCCTCCCAGGCAAAACGTGAGTGCCGCGCAATCCAATATGTCCGGCTGCTCCGCCACGGAATAACCGTAAATCGAGAGGATTGGGGTCTGTGCGGCGTCGTAGTCAGCGACGAAATTGCCCTTCATCCAGTCGGTCAGATAGGTGTACTGCGTGGCCGTGACCGACAGTGCGCTGCGCGGGCTCAACTCGTCGAGCGGTTCCACCTTCAGGGCGTCGCCGTAGATCGGCGGCCACTGCCAAGGTTGGAACGCGGTGGCGTTCGGGTTGCGGAACATGTATAGAAGCTGGTTGCGCAACTCCTGGTATTCGGTTCCCGGGGCCGCAAGGCGCGCCAGCAGATCCGGCCGCATGAAGTCATTCGGCGCCAGGAATCCGAACTGCACGAAGAAGCCCGCGTTCACCCACTGAAGATTGGCGAGGCGCTGGAAGATGGGCAGGATATCCCTGGTAAAGCTTGGCTTGCCGGGCGATGGGAAAACGGTCCCGGCCAGCGTATCGTAAATCAAATCGTACATTGTGACCACGCCGGTTACGTCCGGAGCGTAGGCCGGCGGCGCTGTCACCACCCATGCCGCGTCGCAGACAATTTCACGGTTGCCGATCTTCACGGTGGCATCCACCGGCCCGTCGGACGTGTCGTCGTACCAGCCGGGGTTGCTGCTGTAGGTGACGAGCGTATAGCCCAGAAACGGCGAGGCGGCGACCCCGAAGCCGCCCAGGAAAAGCAGTCGTCCGGCATCGTCGGTGCGCAGTTCGCCCAGGTACACGTTGGTGTCAAAGAACTGGCCATCGAACGCTGCCGACGTCTCGATCGTTCCCACAGATCGTCACGGGGTCCGGTTGAATCATGAGCTTGACCCGGTCCGCGTCTTTGACCTGAGAATTCCGGCGCGCGGATTGCACCGCGGAGGCCTCAGGCTTCAGATCGAGCGCGATGTCGAACTGGTACCAGGACGCCTTCTTGTTGGCGACCTTGACCTTCCACGCGATCTCGCCCTCGGCGGAAGTGATTTCGCCAACCACCCTGCCGGCGCTGTCATATCCGTAGACGCGGAAACGCGCGGCCTGCCGCTTGAGGTGTCCGCCTGCGTCGCGATATCCGCCCGGGGGAGGGCCCGTGGGGAAGGGGACTTCCGGCCCGATAAAGTACTCGTCCTTGCTGTTGCCTACGCGCGCAATACCGATCGCGGGGTGAATTCGTGCGGTGACGATAGTGTCTGTGTTCATGAGTCCTCGCTAGGTTCCAGACATTATAATCGCTAGATGCCGGAGCGCTTCGATGCAGCAGTAGTGGGAGGCGGTCCGGCGGGCGCCACCGTCGCGCAATCCCTGGCGCGCCGCGGCTGGAGAGTTTGTCTGTTCGAGAGCACGGCGTTCGATGGCGAACGCTACGGCGAAACCCTGCCGCCGGAAATCAACCCGCTATTACGCGAACTTGGAGTCTTCGACGAGTTTCGTGCGCTCGCCCCGTTGGAATCGCCGGGCCTCGTCTCGGCCTGGGGCGGACTGCGCCACGAAGAGGACTACGTGCGCAATCCGCACGGTTCGGGATGGCACGTGGATCGCAATCGGTTCGACGCCCTGTTGTTCCGGCAAGCCGCGGTGGCCGGCGTAAAGTGCTTCGAGCACTGCCGCGCCACCGTCAGGCGCAGTGGCGTCGGAGGCTGGCAAGTGAACGAAGTCGATGCGCGAGTGCTGGTGGATGCCGCGGGACGCAACGGATTGCGGATCGCTCCACAAGCTGAGCCCGAGACCGAAGACCGGCTGCTCTCGATTGTCCTGCGGCTGACTCACCCTGCCGGCCCGCCGCCCGATCTGCGCACTTACGTAGAAAGTGCGCCGGATGGCTGGTGGTACTCCGCGCCCTTGCCGCAGGGTGGGATGATCGCCATGTTCTTCACCGATTGCGACGTGTACTCCCGCGAGGGCGTGGTCCTGGAACAGCAACTCCCCATAGACTCGCTGACTGCAGGCCGGCTACAATGCGCTGAAGTTGTGAGCGCCCGGACCCTATACGTGACGTCATCGTGCCGGACGGCGATCTCGGGAGAAGCCTGGTTGGCGGTGGGCGACAGCGCCTCCTCTTACGACCCGCTCTGCGGCAGGGGAATCTTCAAAGCGATACGCCAGGCAACCAACGCCGCCATCGCAGTCGACGGCTTCCTGCGAGGCGAAACCGGGCTCCTGGCCGACTACGCCACGCTCGTCCGCGCGGAATTCAATGCGTACGTGCGCCAGCGCCGCGAACGCTATGCCGCGGAGGCACGCTGGCAAGGCCGCGAGTTCTGGGACAAGCGCCGCCCCCGTGTGCCGCGATAGTGAGGTACGATCTGCAGCCCTACTTTTTCTTCGTAGCCGGCGGGGCGGCAGGGGGCGTAGAAGTGCCACCTTTATCATCGACCACATCGCCGAACTTGATGGTGGAGCGGCCTTCGTACTTCTTGTAGTCCTGATACTTCACCGTCATGCGGATGGGCACGTTCTCGCCGCTCTTGAAGTGCAGCGTATCGTTGGCGCGGGTGTAGGTGGGGAACCAGTACTTGCCGTCGATCTGTTCGCGGTAGGTTTCGAACTTGGGAAAGGCCTGATCGCCTTTCACGATGCCGACGCCTTTGCCGTAGGTCTTGACGATCTGCAGGTCGCGATCGTCCACCCAGATCTGGCCCTCGAAATAGCGCTTGCCCTGCACCATCTTCTTGGGCTTCACCGAGAACGCGTAGCAGCCGATCTCGTCCACCTTTTCCTTGCCCAGGTAGTGAATGTCGTACTCGGGAATCTCCGGCGTGGTCAGCACGAAGGGCTGCACGTTGCGCAGGTCCTGCACATCCTCGGGGGACAGGCTGATCTGGCGCAGGCTGATCACCGGCGCGTACACCACCTTCTCGATGCGCTTGCCTTCGGGGGTGAAGATGATGTCGTCCACCTCTTCCCACTTGCCGCCGCCGTTCGACCTCTTCCATCTTCACGCTCTGGCGGTAGGTGTAGTTGTTGCGCGCCTGCTGGAACTCGAGTTCCTTGGCGGCGAATTTCTGTATGATTTCATCCGGATTGACGTCGTCGGCCGCCCATGCCGGCAGGCACAAGGCCGCGAAAGCTGCGGAGAAGAACGATTACGCGCATGTTTCCCCCAAGTTGAGAGACGGACTCACTTGCCCAACAGTTTCTTCGCGATGGTCAGCAGTTGGATATTGCTGGTTCCTTCGTAGATCCGCCCGATCTTGGCATCGCGGTAGAGCTTCTCGACCGGGTAGTCCTTGGTGATGCCCACCCCGCCGTGGACCTCGATGGCTTTGGACGCCACCTGTTCGGCGATCTCGGAACTATAATACTTCGCCATGGCGGCCTCCGTCAGGAAGGGCAGGCCGGCGTCGCGCAGGCGCGCGGCGTTGTAGACCAGCAGGCGGGCGGCTTCCACTTCGACGGCCATCTTCGCCAGGTCGAACTGCACGCCCTGAAACTCGCCGATCGGCTTGCCGAACTGCTTGCGCTCGCGGGCGTAGGCGATGGCGTGCATCGAGCGCGCCGCGGGCCAGGCCGATCATCTGCGCGCCGATGGCGATGCGCCCTTCATTGAGGGTCTCGATGGCGATCTTGTAGCCCTTTGCCGACCTCGCCCATCACGTTTTCGCGCGGCACGCGGCAGTTGTCCAGGATCAGCTCGCAGGTGGAGGAGGCGCGCAGCCCGAGCTTGTCCTCCTTCTTGCCGACCTGGAAGCCGGGGAACTCGCGCTCGATCAGGAACGCGGTGACGCCCCTGTATCCGGCCTCGGGATTGGCGTTGGCGAACAGCAGGAAGAAGCCGGCTTCGGCGGCGTTGGTGATCCACAGCTTGCGGCCGGTTGAGCAGGAAGTGGTCGCCGTGGTCCTCGGCGCGCGTCGCCATGGCGAAGGCGTCGGAGCCCGAGCCGGCTTCCGAGAGCGCGTAGGACGCCACCGTGTTCGCGGCCAGGCGCGGCAGGTATTTGGCCTTCTGCTCCGGCGTGGCCCAGCGCAGCAGCGCGTTGTTGCAGATGGTGTTCTGCACGTCCACGATCACGCCGGCCGAGGGGTCGACCGCGGAGAGTTCCTCCACGGCCAGGACGGCCTGGAAGAAGGTGCCGCCCTGTCCGCCGTACTCTTCGGGGATCTCGATCCCCATGAGGCCCATTTCGAAGAACTGGCGGATGATGTCCTTGCGGAAAACGCCGGCCTCGTCCATCTCGCGCACGTAGGGGCGGATCTGCTCGCGCGCGAATTTGCGCACCGTGGTCTGGAAGAGCTTTTCGTCTTCGGTGAGCGCGGTCAGCGGCCGGCGGCGTCTCCAGGGAGTCGTGAGCGGGCATGTCCGAAGCTTACTCCAACAGGAAGTTTCGTGCAAAAGGCCCGCGCGAAACTCAGTCTTATGCGACGCTCGCCATGGCGCGCCATTCGCGCCCTTGCGATTCGCCGACGCCCTTGTACGTGACGTAGCCTTTGTAGGTGTTGACGCCCTCGCGCAGCGCGGCGTGGCGCTGGCAGGCGCCCTCCAGGCCGTGGTTGGCCAGTTCCAGCAGGTAGGGGAAGGTGGCGTTGGTGAGCGCCAGGGTGGAGGTGTGCGGCACGGCGGCCGGCATGTTGGAGACGCAGTAATGCAGTACGCCGTCCACGAAGTAGATCGGCTCGGTGTGGGTGGTGGCGTGCGAGGTTTCGAAGCAGCCGCCCTGATCGATGGCGACATCCACCACCACCGCGCCGCGCTTCATTTTGGAGATCATTTCGCGGCGCACCAGGCGGGGCGCCGAAGCGCCGGGAATCAGCACGGCGCCGACCACCAGATCGGCGGTCTTGAGATTCTCGCTGATGGTCCACGCGTTGGAGGCGAGCGTGACGACCTGGCCGTTGAAGATGTCGTCGAGTTCGCGCAGGCGGTTCAGGCTGCGGTCGATGATGGTAACGTGCGCGCCCATGCCGATCGCGATCTTGGCGGCGTTGGTGCCCACGATGCCGCCGCCCAGGATGACGACGTTGCCGGGCGCCACGCCGGGCACGCCGCCCAGCAGAATGCCGCGTCCGCCGCTGGGGCGCTCCAGATACTGCGCGCCCACCTGCACGCTCATGCGTCCGGCCACTTCGCTCATGGGCGTGAGCAGGGGCAGCGAGCCGTCGCGTTCGCGGATGGTTTCGTAGGCCACGCCGCTGACTTTGGCGGCCAGCAGTTTGTCGGTGAGTTCCGGCAGGGGCGCCAGGTGCAGATAGGTGAACAGGATCAGGCCGGGCCGGAAGAAGCCGTACTCGGCCTTCTGCGGCTCTTTGACTTTGACGACGAGATCGGCGCGCTGCCAGACCTCCGCCGCGCTGTCGAGAATGGTGGCGCCGGCCTCCGCGTATTCGTGGTCTGTGAGCGAACTGCCTTCGCCCGCATGGGTTTCCACCAGAACTTCGTGGCCCGCCTCGCGCAGCGCGGTAACGCCGCTGGGCACCAGCCCTACCCGCGTCTCGTGGTCTTTAATTTCTTTGGGAACGCCGATGATCATGTGCTGCTTCTCCGAAATTAGATTAACACCACGACACTGTGGGAGGACGGCGGCGTGAACCCGTTAGTGTTGCATTTGTGAAATCAGCCGCGACATACTCGATGTATGCGTCTTTGGACGGGGATCGGTTTGAGTATGGCGCTTGGCGCGGTAGCATCGCACGCAGCGGTGCTGCCCGTGATCCCGGGCGATTCCAGCCGCGGCGCGAAGCTGTTTGAGGCGGAACAATGCATCAAATGCCACGCGGTCAACGGTCGTGGCGGCAAAGTCGGTCTCGATCTGGGACGCGTGGTGCATCGCAACTACACGCCGGCGCATTTCACCTCCGCTATGTGGAATCACGCCCCCACAATGTGGGGCGCGATGGAGGCAGCTAAGATCGAGACTCCGCGACTCACGCCGCAAGGCGCCGCCGATCTGTTTGCCTTCTTCTACTCCGCGCGATTCTTCGATAAGCCCGGCGAGTCGGCCAGCGGCAAGGCGCTGTTCGAGGCCCGGCAGTGCGCCACCTGTCACGGTATCAACGATTCACGCGCCGAGGGTGCGACCCCGGTGGCGAAGTGGGAATCGCTGGCAGATCCGATCCTGCTGGTGCAGCAGATGTGGAACCACAGTTTCCGCATGCGCCAGGCCTTCGCGCGCCGGGGTTTGAAATGGCAAGTCCTGACCGGTGCGGAGCTGAACGACATCCTGGCATACCTTCGTTCCCTGCCCGAGACCAGCCATCTCGGAACGCGCTTCTCCAACACCAGCGGCGCCGGCGGCGAACAGCTCTTCGCGGCCAAAGGCTGTATCAATTGCCATCACGGCGGACTGGCGCTCGAGAACCGCCTGAAAAACATGACGCTCACTGATATTGCGGTAGACATGTGGAACCACGCACCCCGCATGTTGCAGACCCCGCCCGTGTTCACGCAAAACGAAATGCGCGAGTTGCTCAGCTATCTTTGGATGCGGCAACTGGTCTATCCCGGAGGTAGCATTGCCGACGGCCAGAAGGTGTTCACCGAACAGAAGTGCTCGGCGTGTCATGCCGGAGGCATGCACGGAGCGCGTCAATTGCCGGGACAGGCGGCCAAGTACTCTGAGGTCACGATCATCTCCGCCTTATGGCGTCACGGCCCGCAAATGCTCCGCCGCATGAAGACGGCGGGAATTTCATGGCCCCGTTTCAAGAGTCCGCAAGAAGTCGCGGACCTGATCGCCTACTTAAATTCGGTGCAATAGGCCTTTACTGATTGCTAGGCAACCCTGCGTGAACCGCGACGCTTGGGTTTATCGGCGGGTACAAACCGAATCTCGATCCTCTTACCGAGCACTTCCGCGATACGCCGCAACATGGCCAGCGAGTGACCTTCGTAATCGGCGTCTTCGAGCCGGCAAACGACCGACGCCGTCGTCCCCAACTTGCCTGCCAACTGTCGTTGTGTCAGTCCGGCCTGAGTACGCATTTCGTAGATTGCCTGGGCGACATCTACATCCGCAGCGGCCTGCTCGTACTCCGCAATGCGCGCGGGGTCGTCGCCGATATAGCGTTCCCAAAAGAACTGTAGCGTGTCAGATTGAAAGCGGCGGGCGCGAGCCATATCACAACTCCCTAGGTGCGAGTTTGCCTGCGTGTCGTGCAGGGTCTCTCATCACCAGTTGCTTGCGCGCGATCGCGCGCGCGATTTCTTCATTGGGGACCTTTTGCGTTCTCGTGACGCCGTGCGACAGGACCACAACGTCCCGGCCATAAAAGAAATCAAGAATGCGGTACTGGACGGAACCATAGGATGGACGCAGTTCATAGATCCCATCCCGCAGGAAGTCGGCTGCGGGGCGCCGTAATTCGTGTCCGGATGTGGCAAGCAGCCGCATGTAGTTCAGACATTTCGCTCTGGCCTTCCCTGGGAGGAAATCGAGCCAATCCACCAACGGAATGCGTCCATTTGCCTCGCGGAAAACCAGTAGTTCCGTCGGAGGCATGGGTTCTTTTTCATTGTTCGCTTCTTTGCGAACGCTGTCAAGTCTGCGGGTTCAGCTCTACTTCTTCCGTCTCGCCACCACCCGCACCTTCCGCGTCTGCGAGATCGCGCCCGGAGTCAGTGCGTCATTAATAATTTCCGCCTGCTCCTGCTGGTGCCGCTTCCCCGATCCCGTCGCCGGGCTGGCACTTTCCGACCGCCCTACATAGCGGACTTCGCGGCGCGTATCGTCGAGTAGGGGCTGGATCTGTTCCCGCACGAAACGCCACGCCCCCATATTCCGAGGCTCTTCCTGCGCCCAGACAACCTCCGCCGAAGGGCTGTAGCGTGCCAGTAGATCGCGCGCCTGTTCGGCAGCAAACGGATATAGTTGTTCTACCCGCAACAGCGCTACGTGCTCAGCCTTGCGCTCCTCGCGCGCAGCCAGCAGGTCATAGTAGAGTTTGCCGGAACTGAAGACCACACGCGAGATCACTGAGTTATCCGTGACACCTGGGTCGCTCAGGATCTCGGTGAAACCGCCGCTGGTGAAATCCTGCAGCGTGGAGACTGCTTTGGGATGGCGCAGCAGACTCTTGGGGGTAAAAACGATCAGCGGCTTACGCGTGCCGCGCCGATCGCTGCCGCCATACATCTGGCGGCGCAAGAGATGGAAGTATTGCGCCGGTGTGGTGCAGTTGCATACCTGCATGTTGTTTTCTGCGCACAGCGTGAGGTAGCGCTCGATACGCGCGCTCGAGTGTTCCGGGCCCTGGCCTTCATACCCGTGTGGGAGCAGCATCACCAGCCCGCTCGGTTGCCCCCACTTCTGCTCGCAGCAGGAGATGAACTGGTCGATCATGATCTGTGCGCCATTGGCAAAATCGCCGAACTGCGCCTCCCAGATCACCAGCGCCAGCGGCTCGGCCACTGAATAACCGAATTCGAAGCCCAGCACGGCGTACTCGCTGAGCGAGCTGTCGAACACTTCAAAGCGGCCCTGCTCCGGCGCGATGTGCTGCATCGGTACATAGCGCTTGCCGGTTTCGGAATCGTAAAACGCGAGGTGGCGCTGGCTGAATGTGCCCCGGCCGGAATCCTGTCCGCTGAGGCGCACCGCGGTGCCTTCCAGCGCCAGCGTGCCGAAAGCGAGCGCCTCGCCGAAGGCCCAATCGAAGTTGCCGCCCTTGGCGATCATGTCGCGGCGCTTGTCGATAAATCCCCGAAGCTTGGGATGCAGGTGAAAGTTCTCCGGGAAGCGCGTGATGCCGCGGATCACCCGCTCCAACACCTGTTGATTGACCGCGGTCCGCGGGCAGTAACCGCCGATCTCCTCGCCGGTCACCGCGCTCAGTTCCTGCAGTTCGTAACGCTCGGCGCGCTCCTGCACGGCATCGTACGCTGCGGAAAGCCGCCCCGCCAGTTCCTTGCGCACGGCCTGACACTCTTCCTCCGCCGCCACGCCCTCGCGTACCAGGCGCTCCTGGTACAGCGTAGCGACCGAGGGGTGTTCTTTGATCTTGCGGTACAGAATGGGCTGGGTGTAGCTCGGATCGTCGCCTTCGTTGTGGCCATGGCGCCGATAGCAGATCATGTCGATCACCACGTCCTTCTTGAACTGCTGGCGGTAATCGAAAGCGATCTGTACTACGCGGATCGCGGCATCGGGATCGTCACCGTTGACGTGGAAAATGGGAGCCTGCACGCCGCGCGCGATGTCGGTGGAATAGGGCGTCGAGCGCGATTCGTCGGGCAGCGTGGTGAAGCCGATCTGGTTATTGATGATCAGGTGGATCGTTCCGCCGGTCGAATAGCCATCGAACTGCGAAAGATTCAGCGTCTCGGCCACCACGCCCTGGCCGGCGAAAGCCGCGTCGCCGTGAATCAAGACGGGGATGACGCGTTCGCGCGCGGTATCGCCGAGGCGATCCTGCTTGGGGCGAACGATGCCTTCCACTACTGGGTCGACCGCTTCCAGGTGGCTCGGATTGGGCGACACGGAGACCACGATCTCTCTGCCGCTCGAAGTCTTGCGGACGCCCGTGGCGCCGAGGTGATACTTGACGTCGCCGGAGCCCTGTGTGCTGCTCGGGTCGATATCGCCTTCGAACTCGCTGAAGATCTGCTTGACGTCCTTGCCCACAGTGTTCGCGAGGATGTTCAGCCGCCCGCGATGCGCCATGCCGACTACGAGTTCGTGAACATTACGGGCGGCGGCGCGCTCCAGAATCTCTTCCAGGATGGCGAGCGCGGTTTCGCCGCCCTCGAGCGCGAAACGCTTCTGGCCGACGAAGCGGGAATGCAGGAAATGCTCGAACTCTTCGCCGGCCATCACGCTGCGCAGGATGCGCATGCGCGTGTCGCGATCGAGCGGCCAGTTGTTGGCCTCCGGCTCCATGCGCTGCTGCAGCCAGCGCTTCTGCTCCGGCACCTGGATGTTCATGTACTCGCAGCCGATTTTGCCGCAATAGGTCTGGCGCAGGGTCTCCAGGATTTCGCGCAGCGTCGCCAACGCTTTCGGCGCGCCTTCGCCGATCGCTTCGCCCAGGCTGCCGGTGAGAAACTCGCGGTCCAGATCCCAGATGGTGAGGCCGTAGGTCTCGGGATCGAGTTCGGCATGGTAGCTCGGTTCGGCGCCGAGCGGGTCGAGGTCGGCGATCAGGTGGCCGCGCACGCGGTAAGCGTTGATCATCTGCATGATCCCCGCTTCCTTGGCGATCTCGGCGTAGCGCGCGGCGTTCATGCCGGGCAGGGCCGGCTTGCGGTCGGTCTCCCAGCGCACCGGCATGTGCGGCATGCGCAGGTGGTTGAAAACCTCTTCGTAGAATCCGTCCTTGCCGTCCAGCAGGGCCTGCACGCGGCCCAGGAACATGCCGGATTCCGCGCCCTGTATGATGCGGTGATCGTAGGTGCAGGAGAGCGTCATCACCTTGCTGATGCCGAGCATGGCGCGCGTTTCGTCGGCGGCGCCCAGGTATTCGGCAGGGTAATCGATGGCGCCCGCGGCGATGATCGCGCCCTGGCCCGAGCATCAGGCGCGGGCTGCTCGACATGGTGCCGACCGTACCCGGGATTGGTGAGCGAAATCGTGGTGCCCTGGAAATCGGCCGGGCGTGAGTTTGGCGCGCCGGGCCCGCATCACCAGGTCGTCGAACGCGGTGACGTACTCCTGGAAATTGAGCGCGCCGGCGTTCTTGATGTTGGGCACCATGAGGCTGCGTGCGCCGTCCTTGCCCGGCACATCAATCGCGATTCCGAGGTTGACCTGGGGCCGCACTACCCGGAAAGGCTGTCCGTCCTTTTCGGCGTAAGCATGGTTGAGCCCCGGGATTTCTTCCAGGGCCTTGACTACCGCCCAGCCGATGAGGTGTGTGTAGGAGACTTTGCCGCGGCCGACCAGCGTGCGGTGCTGATTGATGATGCGCCGGTTCTCGTCCATCACTTTCACAGCGATGGTGCGCTGCGAAGTGGCGAGTGGAATGGTCACGCTGGCCGCCATATTTTCGGCAATGCGACCAGCGGCGCCGCGCAAGGGCAGCAACTGCTCGCCGGGCGCTGTTTCCAGCGCGGGGATTGCCGCCGGCAGGGTGGCAAGAGCGACTCTTGGGGGCGCGGACGGAGCGCCGTTGGCCGGTGGGCGCGGCTCTTCGAAGACGTGCTTCCAGCTTTCATCGACCGTGGAACGGTCGTGCAGGTACTGCTGATACAACTCGTCTTCGAGCCAGCTATTGATGCCCATTTCCGATTCGGATTGCGATGCCATTTTTGGAGGGAAAACCTTCTCCCTAAAATCATACCAAGCGGCAAAGCGCGCCTATCCGAGCCTCGCGACAGTCCCGCATTCTATAATGGCTTCATGTTCTTTCGTCGAACGCGCGTCTCGAAGCCGAGTTTTCAGGAGCGGGTGGATACCTTGCAAGGCGCCGGCTTCACAGTGGCTCCGCAGCCTGGTGGCGCGACGCGGGTGAGCCGCGGGGTTTGCGCGGTGGACCTGAAAGAATCCAATGGTTCGCTCCAGGTGGAAAATCGTGCCGGCATACTGTTCTGCGGCGAGATTGCCGTGCTGGTGGATGGCGGATACCAGAAGTTTTTTCTCACTCCCAGCGGTAAAAAGAAGCCGGCATTAGCGGACGAACTCAAGGCGCTTCACGATTTCGAAGCGGACCTTAAGGAGAAACTTGGAATGCCCAGTCTGTACAATGAGGGCCTCGGAACCGTATCCACGCTGTATCAGTACGATCGTGTGAAGGACCGCGACCGTGGCGTGGCCAAGCGCGCGTGGGAATAGAAGCGGAATCCGTTCAACTACTTCTTTACCGCCGCCGGAGCGGACGGCGTTGCAGGCGCAGCCTGTTTCCGTACCTGTTCGAAATACTGCTGCACGTAGGGCTGTAGCGCCACCGGAACTTCGTCGCGATTAATTTCCGCGCCAGCCTGGGTGTGCTGCGTACCCTTCTGTGCATACGGCGTGTGCAGTTGCTGGTTGGTGGTCTGCACTTCCACCGTGGCTTCCCCGCTGATCGTGGCAGAGCGCTTCCCCAGGATCTCGCTGATTTTGCCCATGGCGGCGAGTTGCTCGGCATTGCGAATCGCCTTATCGCCATCCTGGCTGCCGATCCCGCTGCCGGGCTGTTTGCTGGACTGCTGCGAATCGCTCTTGCCCTGGCCTTTACCCTGCTGCGCGTTCTCGGCGTTCTTGGCTTCCTGGCCGTCCTCGCCTTCCTGCGCATCGCCCTGCTGTTGGCCGTTCTGCTGCTTGGCCTTCCTTGCCGTTTTGCTTGGAGCCCTGTTGCGCCTTACTCTGCTGGGATTTCTGGTCTTTGCCGGGTTGCGCCTGGCCCTGCTGGTTCTGTTGGGGCTTGGCCTTGGAGAGCAGATTCTGGAAAGCCTCCTTCATCTTGCTCATCAGGCTGGAATTTTCGCCGGCGTCCTTGGCGTCTTTCTCGCCGTTTTGCTGTTTCTCGTTGGGTGCGGCCTTGCTGTCGCCCTGCTGTCCGTCCTGACTCTCTTCGCCGTTCTTTCCGGAAGCGTCGTTCTGCGGATCGGCTTCGTCGGACGCCATCTGGCTGTCGCTCTGCTCCCCGGGCTTCTGGCTCGGCAGCGACTTCGAATCCATTTTGGCAATGGCTTCGTTTTGGGCCTCGCCCGGCGTTCTGCGTCTCCTGATTGGGCTCCTGCTGGCCTGGGTTCTGTTGATCCTGTGCCGGCGGCGTACTGCCATCGTCCGGCGTTTCAGGTGTCTGCTTCGCATTCCGGCGCGCGTGTTTCGCCTGTTGCACTGGTTTGCCGCCGCTGAAGGATTCGGGCAGAAAATTGGCAAGCGGTTGACGCAGGTCCAGCCGGCGTGTCAGACCGTAACGCAGCGCGAACAGGCTGCCGGCGACCAGTGTCAGGCAGGCCATTACATAGGCCGCCCGCGGCATCGTGTAGGGCACCGCGCGGCGTACATCCACAGATTGGGCGAGCACGTTGGCGCGCTCGAACTGTGCGCGGCGGATATCGGGAGAAGCGGGGGCAGCCGGATTGACTTCGCTGAAAAAAAGCGCGGTGGAAAGGCTGTCGGCCAGCCCAACGCGTCGGTCAATGAGCTGCGCCACGTGATACGCCGACGGCATGTGCCGTTTCACACGATAAATGCCGAATACGGCAGCCGTGATGGGAATGGCGAGCGCCACCTGCCAGCTCAAAACCAGTGTGCCGAAGAGCAAAAGTAGAATGAAAGCAAGGAGCGCGGCAATTCCGGCGTTCGCTCCCTGGGCGAGGAGTTCGTTGCCAAGAATGCGGCGCCTTGCCTTATGGACCAGATTTCCCACGTCATTCCTCGTGCACTTACGTACGATTTTGGGGGAGCGACGTAGTCCCGAAACCCGTCAGGGTACCCATCAATCTTATCATCATCCGCAAAGCATGTAGCCTGCCGGACGACAGCAAGCGGCGGTAAGATGAAGGAAGTGGCTCACTTCCGGGAGGTACCCTCTGTTTGAACCAGCGTCTAAAAGTTCTCATTGTAGATGACGAGTCGAGCCAGCGCACCGGTCTGGCAGCGATGGTCTCGGCTTGGGGAATGACCCCCGAGACCGCGGGCGAAGGTAACGAAGCACTTCAAAAGCTCGAGGACTTTGCCGCCGACGTCATCCTCACCGATTTGAACATGCCCGGTCTGGACGGCTTTGGATTCCTGCAGCGCCTCCGGGAAAATGGGGACATGCCGCCGACCATCGTCCTCACCGCTTACGGCAACATCGAAACCGCCGTGAAGACGGTTCACGAACTGGGGGCCTACTGGTTCCTGGAAAAACCGATTCAGCCCTCCACGCTGGAAGTCCTGATTCGTCGCGCCGGTTCGCATGCCGAGCTGCGCACGGAAAAGCGCGTGCTGGAGCGCAATCTCGGCTACAAGGGTTCGATGGGCGAAATGGTGGGCATGGCGCCGCGTATGCAGGAGATCTTTGCGCTCTTGCAGCAGGCCGGACCGAGCAAGGCCTGCGTGCTGATTACCGGCGAGAGCGGCACCGGAAAAGAACTGGTGGCGCGTACCCTGCATGCGCTGAGCCCGCGTCGGCAGGGGCCTTTCGTGGCCATCAACTGCGCGGCGCTGCCGGAAACGCTGATCGAGAGCGAACTGTTCGGCCACGAGAAGGGAAGCTTCACGGGAGCCAGCGAACGGCGCGCGGGATGTTTCGAAGTGGCGCAGCACGGCACCCTGCTGCTCGACGAAATCGGCGAGATGCCGATGCTGACCCAGGCGAAACTGCTGCGCGTACTGGAGGATTCCAAGGTGCGCCGGCTGGGTGGACGGACGGAATTTGAAGTGGATGTGCGTGTGTTGGCCGCCACCAACAAACTGCCCGAGGAGGCGGTCAGCGGCGGGCATCTGCGTGAGGATCTTTTCTACCGTTTGAACGTCTTTCACGTTCATCTGCCGCCATTGCGCGAGCGCAAGGAAGATATTCCAGCGATGGCGCAGGCGCTGATCGCCGAGATGAACCGCAAGCACGAATGCAAGGTAACCGAGATCTCTCCGGAAACATTGGAATGCCTGCGGCGTCACAACTGGCCGGGGAATGTCAGCGAACTGCGCAACGTGCTGGAGCGAGCGGTGATTCTGGCGGGCGAAGGCTCCATTGAGCTGAAGAACCTGCCGGCATTCCTGCAAAATCCGGACAGCCGCGGTGCCCGGCGCCGCGCCGCGCGGCGCCTGTTCCGGCGGAAGATCCGGACGGCGTCAAGTTCCAGATCGGCACCACCGTGGAAGAGGCCGAAAAAGGCCTGATCCTGCGTACCCTGGAACACACCCGGAATAATAAGACACGTGCCGCGGAAATTTTGGGAATCAGCCTGAAAACTTTGCACAATAAGCTCAAAGAGTACGGTTCGAAAGAGCTGATCATCGGTGCGTAGCCAGCCTTGACGCCGGAAACGCAACTGCTGCCCGAGTACCTCAACGCGATGATCGACCGCGGTCTGGGCCGGTTGCAGGATTGTGCGGAACGGGCGGCTCTCCGCCCGGTGACTGGCGCCGTCGCGCAGGCCGCATTCCAACGATGGCTTTGCCGGCGGACGGCCGAAGACAACCGCGTCGAACACGAATTTGTAGTCTTCGACGCCGCAATGCGAATCGCCGACGCGGAGCGGCTTCCGCTATCCGGCAAGCTCGTCGTAGTCTGCTTCACCTTTCTGCACGACACCCACCCCATCCGCCGAATCACGGAAACCGCCATTCGCGAGGCTGCGCCGAATAGATCCCGAACTCGCGGCCGGAGCTGCGCGAGAAAAAGGCGCGGCAGCGGATCGAGCACATGCAGGGAGGTGCGCGGAATGCCGATCTGCTGCTGCGCGAACTCGTCCATCCACACCGCCCCGGAAAGCCTCTCGTGGACGATGCCGTGCGCGAGCGCTGTGCCGCCATCATCGCCCATCACGATGAGTGGAAGCTCGGCAAACCCCACCCGCTGGCCGCGGATCGGGAGGCGCTGGTGTGCTTCGAAGCGGATGCCCTCTGGCCGCTGCATCCCTTGGGCGTGCTGGCCGATCTGGAGCGGCCCGGCGAGGCGGGAGTCCCGAAGGACGGGAACGATCAGGCCGAGTGGCGCGGACAAATCCGCAACAACCTCGCGACCCTGCGGGAGTACCGTGCAAATTGGGCGGAGACGAACGAGCAGTTCCAGGACGCCGACTCGATCTTCAGGACCTTCGAAGGTCACCGCATATATCGCGAATGGGCCGGATTGTGGGGATGCTAGCCGTCCGGTTTACCGGCCGGTGTGCAGGTTGTTGTGGATGGCGTAAAGCGCCAGTTCCAGGCGGTCGGAAACGCCGAGTTTGTCGAAGATGTTGTGCAGATGGTTCTTAACCGTCTGTTCACTGATAAACATCTTTTCGGCCATTTCCTTGTTCTTGAAGCCCTGAGCCACCAGAGCCACGATCTCGCGCTCGCGCTGGCTGAGCGGTGAACGCTCGCGTTCCCGCGTCGGCGGCGGCGGAGGCATGGACGGTGCCGCCACGGGAGCTTCGTCGTTGGCGACGAACTGGCGGATCACCGCGGCTGTCGTGTGCGAATCGAGCCAGATCTCCCCGGCGTGGACTTTGCGGATACTCTTGATCAGTAGTTCCGTCGCAGTCTGCTTTAATACGATTCCGGAGGTGCCCAATTTCATCGCCTGGACGAATTCGTTCTTGTCGTCGGAGGCGGTAAGCACAATCACGCGGGTCTTGTTCTTTGCGATCTGCAGACGCTGCAAAGTGGCCAGACCGTCCAGTCCGGGCATCTTCAGATCCAGCAGCAGGATATCGGGCTCGTGCTGCTGCAGAACGTCCAGCACCTGGCGCCCGTCCTGGGCCTGCGCGACGACTTCGAAATCTTCTTCCAGGGCAAGCAGCCGGCAGAGTCCATCGCGGAAAATCGGATGATCGTCCGCCACCACGATCCGGATCTTGGACTTGGACGACGTTCCCGTGCCGGAAGGTCCATTCGTGCCAGTACTGTTCTCAGCCATACACTATCCGTCCGTAATTGTAGAGTTCTATTGGTACCAAGTCAAACGTCGCTTGCCGGGCTGCCGGGTCTGAATTCTGAAACTGAGCCCACCAACAAAGAACTCAACCGTGAGATGCGTAGAACACCCGTTGAAAACATTGTAGCCTATAGCGGTAGAGTTTGGGTTTTGGCCCAGGATATTAACGATTGGGAGCCGGGCTTTGATAAGGTTAGATGGATATGAGCGAAGAATTGGGCGAAGTTGATTTTCAACGCTTTTGGCGACGCCTGCAACAACTTGGACTCAATGCTTACGAGTCGCGATCGTACCTCGTGCTGCTCGGCCATCCGAAATTCAAGGCGCTGGAATTGGCAGCCCGGGCGCACGTGCCGCGGCAGAAAATCTACGAAGTCCTGGACAGCCTGGTGGAAAAAGGCTTCGCGCAGGTAGTCCAGGAGAAGACGAAGCTCTTCTCGGCGGTCGAGCCCAGCCTGGCGATTCCCGGCTACCTTTCCCGCAAACGGCAGGTCCTCGAGCAGGAACTCACCGATAACGGGCGTGCCGGCGGAGCCCTGATTGACGACCTGAAATCGCTCTACTCCGAGGGCCAGGGCGGACGCGGCACGCTGGATTTCCTGCGCATTGTAACGGAACCTGCGCAGACCGGGGCCGAATACCGCCGCATGCTGATGGAAGTGAAACACGAATATCTGGAGTTTTCGCGTCCGCCCTACGCGGTGGATCCGCTGGACGAAAAGCTGGTGAAGCAGGCCGGTCCCAGAGCGGTGTGGCGTGCCGCCTGTTGTTGGAAGCTGCGTCGCTCGACACCGCCCACCGGCAGCGGCTGGTGGAATATGTGGCCAGTGGAGTTCAGGTGCGAATCGCAGATTCGCTGCCCATGAAACTCGCGGTGTTCGATGGCAGATAGCGGCCTGCTCGCGCTCCTCGACCCAGTCATCACCCGCCCCACCTGGACCGCCGTCGTGTTCCGTCACGAAGGGATGGGCGAGGCCATGAAAGCGCTCTTCGAGGAGCGCTGGCGGCGCGGGACGGACCTTTAGGCTACCGTTCGAACCGCAGGCAGGCGCGGCCCAGATAAATTTCGTCGCCCGGGCGCAGTTTTTCGCCCCGTCGGTCTCCCCCGGGTACTTCGATGGAGCGGCCGTCGCGGAAGACGCGCGTGCCGAATTCGCTGCCGTCGTCGCACAAGCGGTAGTCGCCCGCATCCAGCCGTATGTGGGCGTGTTTGCGGGATACGGTAGCGTTGGCTTCGTCCGCGCCCTCCTCGAAGACCACATCGTTGCGGCGCACCACGCGATGGTCGGCGTCGGTCAACTCGGGCAGGCGGCCGATGTTGGTGCGCGGCGCTTCCCAAGCGCGTATTCAGGGCTCTGCGTCTTGCCCTTTACCACGATCACGCGGCCGACTCGCGACGCGGGCTGCCTGGACCGATCTTCAGCGGGCTGCCGTCGAATAGGCGATCTCGAACGTGCTCAGTCCGGCTTCGGCCGTGCGGACTTCTACGGAGAATCCGCGCGGCAACTCGCACTCGCTGCCCTCCAGTGCCTCGCGGATGTCGCTGCCGAGCCGCTCGCCGAAGGCAGCTTGCAGAACGGTGCGGCGCTCCGCTTCGGCGGCCACCAGCGTCACCACGACGTGCGCAAACGGAAAAACGCGGCGCCCGCGGGCGACCACCTGCACCTTGCCTTCGACCTCCGCCAGAATCGCGCGATGTAGCAGCAGCAGCTCGTTGGAATCGGCCGGGCCGAACATGCGCTCGGCGAAGCGGTGAAACCCGCGCTCGATGGTTTTCTCGATTTCGGCGAAAAGACTCATGGCTGAGTGATTGAATCAGGCCCATTTTGACTGCCGCGTCCACGATCTCCGCCGCGGCCGGGGCGGCCGCCGTGCCGCCGTACACTCCATTCTCCACCAGCACGGAGAACGCGATCTTGCGCGCCGCCCCGCCGTAGGGCGCGAAGCCGATGAACCAGGCGTGCGAGGGCGCTCCGGCCAGTTCCGCGGTGCCCGTCTTGCCCGCCACCGGCGACGCTCGCCGCGCCCTCGCCGCCCGGTGCCCGACGTCACCACCTCGCGCATGAAGCGGCCCAGCGTGGCGGCCGCATCGGGGGGCAGCACGGTGGCAGGCGGTGCAGCGCGTCCGTTGTTCTCGTCGGTGAGCCAGCGGCCCTGCGGCATGGCGCCGCCATTGGCGACCGTGGCGGCCACGCGCGCCATCTGGAACGGCGACGCCACCACCTCCCCCTGTCCGTAGGCCGATTGCGGCAGCGACTTCTTCAATTCCGCCGCCGTATCCGGCGATGCCGCCGCGATGCCCAGCAGCGTGGCCGTATCGTGCAGCGCCTCCGCGCCCACGTCGTAGGCGCCCAACTGCGCGAAGTACGCGTTGCAGGAGACCACCAGGCCGTGCTCCAGATCGAGCGTGCCGTGCGGCGATCTTGTCCTGTACGTCGTCGCGGATCGGCCGCTTGGAGCCCTTGAGGAAGCTGCCGACGCGGCCATCGGGCAGGCGCTCGCACTGGTACGTCTTGTGCGCCAGTTGCGCGTCCTTGCGCAGCGCCGCCATGGCGGTCACCACTTTGAATGTGGAGCCCGGCGGATAGAGGCCGTAGCGCGCGCGGTCCAGGTAGGGGTTGGCTTCGTCCTGCACCTGCGCCCTCCACCGGCAGCGGGAAACTGACCGCGGCCAGCAGGTCGCCGGTGGCCGGGTCCATCACCACGGCCGCGCCCTTGGTCTGGCCCGACTGCTTCAACTGATTGCGCAGGATCTCGGCGACCTTCACCTCGAAGCGCGCGTCGATCGACATGCGCACATCGCGCGGCCGGTCCAGCACGCGGCGCACCTCGGGATGATTCGGTTCGCGGCGGTGGCGCAGCAGCGGAACCAGTTCGCGGTAATCGTAGCGCAGCACGCGATCCATCCTGCCGGTGGAGGGATTCTTCACTTCCACCAGCGTGGGCCGGTCGTCATACCCGCGCAGGCGGCGCGCCGAATCGCGCTCCACGAAGCTCGTGTTGCTGGCGCCCCAGCGTGTGCGCGTGCGCAGGTCGCCCAGCAGGTCGAACATCAGGCCGCCGAAGGGATAGTGGCGGGCCTCCGAGCGCGGACAGGCGCGGTCGATATCGATGCCGAGTGCCTGGTAATCGGCGCGATGCTTCTCGAGTTCGTCCCAATTGCTGGTGGCCAGCGGCAGGCCGTTGCGGTCGTAAATGGTGCCCTTGGGGATCTCGCGCATGATCTCCTGCAGGCGCGGATTGTACTGGTAGCGGCGGCCGCCATCGGCCTGCACCACCAGCGTGCCCGCGCCGATCGTGGGCCCGCTGCGCAAGACTTCGATGTAGGCGGCTTTGCCCACCACAACGCGCGGCGGCGATGGCGAAGAAGACGCCCGGCCGCGGTGAGCGGCAGCCGGAACGGCTCGGTAGGCCGGTTCGCGAGCCGCCGCCGTGCGCGGGAGGGGTTCCGCTTGCTCCACCGAGATCAGATCCCGAACATGGCGAAGTTCGCCAGCATGGCCGTGCGGCCGTAGCTGAGGAACGGAGTGACCACGCCGGAGAGCGGCAGCACGCCGAGCGAGCCGCCGGCAATCAGCAGGATCTGCAGCGCCGTGGCGGCGCCGATGCCCGCGGCCAGGAAGAATTCGTAGTCGGAGCGCGCGCGCAGGGCGATGCGGAAACTGCGGTAGACCAGGAACGCGTACAGAGCGAAGACCGCCACGATCCCGAGGAAGCCCCACTGCTCGCCCAGCGCGGAGAGGATCAGGTCGGTGTGCCCGGCCGGCACAAATTGCGGATCGCCCTGCCCGATGCCGGTGCCGGCGATGCCGCCGGTGGCGTACGCCCACAGCGAATGCGCCAGTTGATCGCCGCCGTGCACCAGGTTGTCCCAGGGAGAAAGCCACATCGACACGCGCTCGCCCACCGTGTGCGGCACGCCCAGCAGGTACCCGCCGGCGAAGCCCGCCCCCAGCAGCGTCAGGCCGGCCAGCGGCACCAACGCGCTGCCGCGCGCGATTCCGTAGAGCGTCAGAAACAGGCAGGCGAACACCAGCGCCGGCCCCATGTCCTTTTGCAGGAAGAAGAACGCCAGCGAGAGCGCCACCGAGACCAGCGCCGGCAGCGTGTATTCCACCGGCGGGATATCGAAGCGCCTGGTCAGCGCGGCCAGCGACGGCGCGGTTCTCGCGCGCGTGCCGCAGCACGTCCCAGCTGCGCGCGAAATATCCCGCCAGGAAAAACACCAGCAGCACGCGGATGATCTCCACCGGCTGGAAGCCGAACAGATTGACCTTGGCGTCGCTGGTGCCGGGACCGGTGCCGAACAGCACCAGCAGCACCGAGAGCGCGAAGCTGGCCAGCAGCGGCACGAAGCTCAACTTGCCGGTGAGCCGCTCGTAATTGAACCCGCTGAGCACCGCCAGCAGCACCGCGCCGGCCGCCGCGCCCTGCGCGAAATCGACGAACAGCAGGTTGTCGCGCACCGGATCGCGCAGGCTCACCATCAGGATCAGCCCGATGCCGCTCAGCGCCAGCAGCGCCGGCAGAAACAGCTGGTCGCCGCGGAATCCGCGCAGGCTCCAGCACAGGTGCACCAGCCAGAACGCGCCCAGAAAGATGCCGCACCACAGGTAGAAGGCGCGCTGGAACTGCGCCGGCCGGCGCACCACCAGCAGCGGCTTCAACTGCCGGAACTGCTCGCCGGTCAGCAGCTTCCGTTGCGCGATGCCGCCGACGTTGGAGAGGCTGCCGGTGAGGTAGTAGATGTCGCGCGCCGCCGCGTCGCGCTCGCCGGCTCTTGGGGAAGAAGCGGAGTGAGCGCCGGAAGCAGTTCCTCGCGCGCGCCCAGCTCGTTCAGATTGAGCAGGCGCTTGGCGGCAGAGCCCGGCCTCCACTTCGCCGAGTCCTGCGATTTGGCCTGGTGGACCTGGAACAGCCCGGCAGCCACCAGCAGGCTGGCCGCCACCAGCAGCAGGAACTCGCGCGCCCCGCCAGGCGGCGCGCGGCGCTGCCGCGCTCTCGCGTGACGGCTCGCTCCACGGATCTGCTGCGGGTGACGGCCATATCTTAGCGAGGATCGCTCTCGATCTGGTGCAGCCGGAAATTCACGCTCTCCAGGCTGATCCGCACGCGCACCAGGTTGACGATCGACTTGCCCCACGGCGAGATGCTCTGATACAGCTCCTCGGCGCGCTTGTAGTCGTCGGCGGCCTTCTGGATCTGGTCCTTCTCCGGCGGCAGCCCGCGCACGTTGCGCGAATCCCACCAGAGGCGGTCGGCGCGATCGCGATAGCCATCGGCGAGCAGCAGTTTCTCGCGATTGCCCAACGTGTAGCCGCGCTTCTGCGCCTGCTTGCAGCGCCTCGTAGCCTTTATCGATATCCTTCAGGCCATAAACATAGACGCGCGCCAGGCCCAGTTCCGGATCGGGCGATTTGGGCAGCAGCTTCTGCGCCTCGTCGAACTTCTCCACCGCCAGGTTCAATTCCTGCGCGCTGCGATGGCTGGTGCCGTTGATGCGCGCCAGGTGGCCTTCGCAGATGCGCAGCTTGCCGCGAACGCCATCCTCCGGATCCACCGCCAGCGCGCGCGCCGCCATGGTGCGCGCGCGCTCCCACTCCTTCTCGTAGACCGGCTGGGCTTCGTTGTTCCGGTAGGTGTCGATCACGTGGTCCGCCGCCGCCACAAACTTCTGCTTCACCGCTTTTCGCGGCCCGTGCAAAAGGAAAGACGAAGGATTGCCCTTGGAAAGTTCCGTCCATCTTGTTCCAGATCTGGTCGAGGTCGGTGAGCTGTTCGGCTTCGATCTCGCGCGCCAGTTGCTGGCCGTGCTGATACAGCAGATAGTTCGAGGTCAGCATCCAGCCGCCATAAACCACACCGGCCAGGAGCAGGAACAACATGACCCGCATCGTGACGCCGAAGGCGCCAGGCTTCCGCCGGGCAGCAGCCTTGGTCTGCGGCGCGGTCACGGCCGCCTGCGGCACGGCCCGTCGTCCTGCGCGTCGCCTCTCCCGAGCCGCCGTCGGCCAGGCAGCGCGGTGCGGCGCGTCTCGCCGCCGTCCGCGTCCTCGCGCGGGCGAAACGTGCGGCGCGTGGCGTCCAGATCCTCGCTCATCGCGGCCACCGGCGCGCCCGCCTGGAAAGCCTCCAGGTCGGCGCCGAACTCCCGCGCCGATGGGTAGCGCACTTCCGGATCCGGCGCCATGGCCTTGATCAGGATGCGGCGCAGCGGCTCGGGACAGGGATCGGGCGCCGGAGGCGGCGCGATCCGCGAGCGGATCATCCGCTCCAGCCGCTCCGTGCTCTCCGCGTGGTACGGCTGCATCCCCGTGACCATCTCGTACAGCATCACGGCCAGCGACCACAGGTCCGAGCCGACATTGACTTCCCCGAAATCCAGCCGCTCCGGCGACGCGTAGGGCACGCTGCCGAATTCGTTGCGCGTCAGCCGGCGCGACAGCGAGAGCGCCTTGGCGATGCCGAAATCCAGCACCCGCACTTCGCCGCGCCCATCGATGCGGATGTTCTTCGGCTTGATGTCGCCGTGCACCATGCCGTGAAAATCCTTGCCGCCGATGGCGATCGCAGATTGTGCGCGTTCTCCAGCGTCTTCGCCACCGCGATGGCGACGTCCGCGGCGAAGCCGAGGGCGAGCGGGCCGCGGCGCATCAATTCCGCCAGGTCCTGCCCGTCGATGTACTCCATGGCGACAAAGAAGAAGCCGTCGACATCGCCCGAGTCGTAGACCCGCACCACGCGCGGATCGATGGCCGCCAGGCGCGCCTGCAATTCGGCGCCGCGCCGCTCGGCTTCGATGGCGGCGATCGTGTCGGCGTCGGCGGCGTGCTCGATCAGCTTGAGCGCCACCGTGTCGCCGTTTTCGGTGTCCTGCGCCAGGTAGACGTCCGCCATGCCGCCGCGCCCCAGCTTGCGGAGGATCTCGTATTTGCCGATTTTGCGGCTGGCGGGGGCGATCATGTAGGTTGGCCTCCTGGCCTGTCTTGCACCTCAAACGTGGACGTAATCGCCGAGTCATTGTTTCGCCTCCCCGCCGGTCGCGATGTGCGAGCCGGCCGCGCCGGCGCCTGCAGCGGGCCCAGAAAGAAGTTCAGCTCCTTCACCGCATCCGTGGCGGCCGGTTCCAGCACGTTGCGGTCGAACATGTTGGCCAGCAGCGACGGCTTGGCGCCGTCGCGTGCCGCCACGCCCGCGCCCTGGTTTGCCTGAATCAGATTGTGCGAGAGCCACGGCGTTCGCCGGGCCCAGGATCAGCACGCCTTCCGCCAGGCAATCGCGGATCGCATTGGCGCGCAGCGCGGGACTCGCGCTGCCGCGAATTTCGATACCGACTCCCGCGCCTTTGACTTCCACGTCGTCGATCTCCACCGCCGAATCGCGCAGCAGGATGCCGACGGAGAGCGGCATCTGCGCGTCGGCCAGGATCCGGAAGCCGCTGAAGCGCGCGCCCTTGACGCCTTCGGCGATGACGGCGGGTCCGCCGCTCAAGGGAGCCGCGCGGAGCTGGGGCTCGCGCGGGACGCGCGCGCGCAGCGTCACGCCGTCCTTGAGCCGCACCTGCTCGCGATACTCGCCTCCAGGGACTTCCACGGTGTCGCCGGCGCGCGCGTCCGCCATGGCGGCCGCAATGGTGCTGGTCACGCCGATAACGCGCGGCGTAATCACCACCGGCGCGGGCTGCCACATCGTCCGCGTGAGCCATCCCAGGGCCACCGCCGCCACGAACCCGGCGGCGAAACAACGCCGCACGCGAGCGCCCACGGCCCGGACAGAGTCTCCGGCGACTGCCGCGGCCGGTGCCGTGAACTGCTCGCCCTCCACCACCAGCACGGTGACGTTGTCCTTGCCTCCGGCGCGATTGGCCGCCTCGATCAGCTCGTGCACCGCGCCCTCCGGGTTGCCCGCGTTCCGCTCCACGGCGGCGCGGATCTCGCGCGAGGGCACCAGGTCGCTGAGGCCGTCGCTGCACAGCAGCAGGGCGGTATCGGGGTCGAACGGAACGCTGGTCAGCTCGATGAAATCGGCGTCGTCGGGCGTGTGCTCCTCGCTGCCCACATCGCGGAAGACCTCATTGCGGCGCGGATGGCGCATGGCATCCGCCTCGCTCAGTTCGCGATTGTCTTCGCGCTCGCCCACCGGGGAATGATCGTGCGTGATCTTGCGGATCTCGCCGCGGCGCATCTGGTAGAGGCGCGAATCGCCCACGTGCCCGACCACCGCCGAGCCGTTCTCCAGCACCGCCAGCGTGAGCACGCAGGCCATGCCGGCCAATTCGGGTTGGCGCGCGCCGCCCGCAGAATCTCGTTGTTGGCCATGGTGATGGCCTCGCGGACGCGCTGTTCGATGGTGCCGGTCTGCCGCTCCAGCCGCGCGCGCACGCGCTCCACCGCGATCTCCGCCGCCTTCTCGCCCGCGGCCTGCCCGCCGATGCCGTCCACTACCAGGAAGATGCCGCGCTCCGCGTCGATGTGGAACGCGTCTTCGTTGTTGCTGCGCACGCGGCCGGGGTCGCTGGCCCCCGCGCACCTGACTTTCGTCTTAACCATTCGATGTGCTTCGGAACTCCAGGAATACCACGCCCGCCAGGCCGATCCGCGCGCGCGCCGGCACCGGCGCCTCCAGGTTGCGGTCGCGCTTTTCGCCGCCCTCCATCTCGATGCTGGAGGGCGCCTTCTCGCCGTCGATCGTGGTGCCCAACCGGCTCAGGTCCTTGAGGAAAAACTGCCCGGTCGCCGGGTCGCGCCGCAGGCGGAAGTGTTCGCGCGAAACGTCGGGCAGGGTATCCAGCTTGATGTCGGTCCAGTAATCGCGGCCGCCGCGGCCCACCACGATTTCGTCCTTGGTCATGCGGTAGGTCTTGTGGCCCGTGCTGTCCTCGTACTCGATGATGGCGAAGGCCCCGGCGTCCGTGGCCGGACCGGCGGCGCCGGATCGTAGCTCTGTTTGGTGGACTCCACGCCGCCCATGCGCCGCGTGGCGATGCGCTTGGTCATGGACCCGGCGCCGAGATCGTCCTTGGCGGGCAGCGCGAGCTCCGAGGAAATCGCGATATCGCCCGGCTCCACGTCTTCGTCGGTGTTCTCCAGAATGCGGATCTGCCAGCCGCCTTCGGGCGCGACGATCTTCGCGCTGGCCCGTCGCGCCAGCTTCAGCCGCTCGCCCAGCGATGCGCGGTTGAGCGTTTCCAGTTCGGCATCCAGCGCGCGGCGCGCCTCATCGATGATGCGCGGCAGGATTCCGCGCAGCCGCTCCATATCGTCGGGGTGCAGATAGACGTGGAAGATCGCCGGCGGCAGCGTCGAGTAGTGCAGCGGCTCGAGGCCTTCGCGCATATTGCGGACGATCTCCAGAATGATCTCGCGCGCGGTGGCGGGATTAGCAGCGGTAGGACGGTCCATAGGGAACCAACTTCGATTTTAACAGTCTGCGCGAAAAGTGTTTCGGACCGCAGACTTTTCCCCAACAGGACCCGTATGCGAGGCGTCAGCCCTTCTTATACGACATCCGCCAGATCACTTTTCCGCCATCGTCCGAAATCAGCACGCTTCCATCGCGCAACTGCAGGAGCGCCACCGGGCGGCCCCAGACTTCCTTCTTGTCCGCCCCCAGCATCCAGCCCGTCGCGAAATCGCGCACCGCTCCCGCAGGCTTTCCATTCTTGAAGGGAACAAACGACACCGAATAGCCCACCCGCTGCTCCAGTTGCGACGAACCATGATTCGCCAGAAATGCTCCGTTGCGATATTCCGCGGGGAACTGCGTGCCGGTGTAGAACAGGAAATCGAGCACCGCACAATGCGGTGCCAGGACGATTTCGGGCGCGATACTCTTCGCCACCAGATCGGGCCTGCGGTCTTTCTCCGGAATTCGAGGATCCACGTGCTGCCCGACGTAGGCGTAGGGCCAGCCATAGAAGCCGCCCGGCTTGAGGCTGGTGAAGAAGTCGGCAACCACCACGTTCGGCGCGTCGTTGCGCTCTTCCACCGTCGCCCACAACTGAGTGGTCCCCGGATAGAAGCGAAGGCCCACCGTGTTGCGAAGCCCGGTCGCGATCGCCTCATGGCCCGTGCCGTCCGGATTGAAGCGATGGACCGCCGCGCGCATCTCCGGGTCGCCTGTGACCAGATCGGCCGACGAGCCGACGGTCAGATACATCTTGCCCGCGCGCTCATCGAATAGGATCGTCCGCGTCACGTGTCCCTTGGAAAAGCCCGCCATCGACACCACTTCTTCACCCGGCCCGGCCGTCAGCGCCTTCGAATCGTATTTGTAGCGCTTGAGCGATTCCGGCTCGGCGA
This sequence comes from uncultured Solibacteraceae bacterium, assembly GCA_963792055.1. Taxonomy (GTDB): domain Bacteria; phylum Acidobacteriota; class Terriglobia; order Bryobacterales; family Bryobacteraceae; genus Solibacter. Next base: position 67,477 of record CAWBUV010000010.1, read on the forward strand.
CGTAGAGATATTCCTTCCAAAGCGCCAGCCCATACGGCCGGTCGAGGCCTGAAATCAGCACCTTCTTTGCTCCGTCCCGCACAGCAATCACAGAGCCCTTAGGAATCGTGTCGCTGACCAGCACCTCGCCGCCCGGCCCTTCCACCATGAAGCGCGGCCGCTCAAATCCGGCGGCATACTCGTCCACCGAAAAGCCGGCCGGAACTTTGATCTTTGCGCCCGCGGGCCGGGCCACGATGGTCGGTGCGTTCGAGATCGGAGGGCCTTGCGCCAGCAGTACGGCCGCAAGGGAGGCGAGAGCGAAAAATGATTTCATGGGTCTGGGCTACATTCTACACTGCGGCTGTCGGATCGGCGAAAAACGCCTACGGCGCATCCTTGACGCAGCGAAAGCCGATATTGTTCGCCCATCCGCGCTCTGGCACGGTGGAACTATCCGTAGAGCCCGGCCGGGTCGAGCGGTTCCTGGCGCCAAAGGATTGGCCTCGAATCATATACCAGGGTTCCTCGCGCGTGGGAGGCGCGAGCTTCAGTGTCTTGAATATTCCGGTGAAGTGTGCGAACGCACCGTCGCCGGGAGGGCTCACCTGATCTGCCAACTCCCAAACGTTGCCCGACATGTTCAGCGCGCCATAAGGACTGGCGCCGGCGGGCAGGGAAGAAACCGGCAGCAGCTCTGCCGCTGCCCACGTTGGCGCGTGCCGGGTCCTTTTCATTGCCCCAAGGGAAGAGAAAGCCCTGTTTACCGCGAGCTGCCTTTTCCCATTCGCGGCCCTTCGGCAGGCGCTTGCCCGCCCATTCTGCGAAGGCGCGTGCATCCAGGATCGAAACGTTGACCACCGGGTAGTCCGGCTTGCCGGCGTCGAAATCTTTTGGCAGGGCGTGCTTCGCCTCCTCGCAGAACTGGGCATAGGCACCGTTGCTGACTTCCGTCTTATCGATGTAGAACGCGGGGAGTGTATCCGGCTCCTTCTTCTCGCCGGCCAGAAACTACCCGCCTCCACCAGCACCATGTCACCGCCCTTCATGTCGATCGTCTTGGCGAGTACCGGCGGCGTCGCCACCGGTGTGGCAGGAGTCTTAATCTCCTTTCCGGCCCCGGCCCCCGCGACGAAATAGATCCCCGCGCCCAGCGCCAAAATCCCCGCCAGTACCGCGGGCATCATCCATGCCGGCCGCGACGCCGTCGCCGGTGGAGAAACCGGGGAAACCGGCTCGGCCACCACAGGAGCCGGTGCGGCCTTCGCCGGAGCAGTCTTCGCGGCCGCAGCCTTAGCCGGGGCTGGCGCGAGCGCCGGCAGCTCCATCGTAGGCGCATCGAGCTCCGCCATCAGCCGGTCGATCTCGGCGGAAATCGGTGTGAACCCCTGCGGCCGCTCCGCCGGATTCTTGGCCGTACAATGCGCCACCAGATCGCATACCGATTGCGGGACGCACGCCTCGTGCAGCGGCTCCATCTTCAATGGCTCGTTCAGAATGCTGTAGAAGATCCGCTCCACCGCGTCGGCCTGCACCGGCTTCTTCCCGGTGAGCAGTTCGAACAGCAGCACGCCGAAAGCATAAACATCCACCTGCTCCGTGATGTTCTCGCCCGTCACCTGCTCCGGCGCCATATAGAACGGCGTACCGAGCACGAAACCCGCGCGCGTCATCTGCAGGCCTTCGGTTTTCGCAATCCCGAAGTCGATCAGTTTGACCACGCCCGCGGCGTTGATGTGAATATTCTCCGGCTTCAGGTCGCGGTGAATGATCTTCTGCGTATGCACGTAAGCCAGCGCGCGCGACACCTGCGAGGCGATCTTCAGCTTGGTGCGCAAATCGCCCGTGTGCCCGTTGCGCATCGCATGCCGCAAATCCTCGCCGCGCAGGAACTCCATCACCATGAACGGCCGGCGCTGATCGTCTTCGCCGAAATCGTAAATCCCCAGGACGTTGTCGTGTGTCAGGCTCCCGGCCATTCGCGCTTCGGCCAGAAAACGCTCTTTCACGTCCGAATCCTGGCATCCCGCCTCGGTCAGAATCTTGACTGCGACGGTGCGCCCGATCAGCGTATCCAGGGCCCGGTAGACGTGCGACATCCCGCCGCCCAGGAACTCCTGCAGCTCATATTTGCCGATTCGCGCGGGAAGTTCTATTGGCACGATCTATATCTTACCCAGCGGTTATTCAATTGGCTAGCCGCGCGGGTGAAGGATTGGTTATCGAACGTTGCTAGCTGGATGTCACCACCGGCAAACCGCAGGCGTTCCACGCGTCCATCCCGCCGATCACGTTCATCACCTCCGTATAACCCGCCTGCTTCAACAGGCTGCTGGCGATGGAACTGCGATAGCCCGACTTGCAGTGCACGGCGATCGGCCGCTCCCGGTCCACGCCTTCCAGCATCGTGGTGAGCTTGGGCAGCGGCTTGAGCACGGCCTGCGCGATGTGCATCTGCTCCCATTCGCCGGGCTGGCGGACGTCGATCACCTGCACGTGCTCCATCTCGCGATGCAGATCCTGCACCGTGACCTGCGGAACCTGGTCCACCGGCAAGCCTTCGCGGAACCACGCCGTCATGCCGTCTTCCAGGTAGCCGGTGACGTGCTCCATGCCGACGCGTGCCAGGCGCGTGAACGCTTCCAGCATGGCGTCGCGATCCTCCGCCACCAGAATCACCTTGCGGTCCAGGCCGATCAGCCGGCCGGCCCAGGAGGCGAACTGGCCGGAGAGCGCGATGTGCATGGCACCCGGAATGTGCGCGCCGCCAAACTGGCCGGAGGGCGCGTATCCAGCACCAGCGCCCCTTCCGCTTGTCGCGCCGCAACGTCCTTCGCCGCCAGCCCATCCGGAACCGGAAGATCGGCGAGCGGCGTGGGGCCCGACCGGTTCAACTCCGCGTCCTGCGCGAAATAGCCGGGCCGTTCGGGCAGTTCGCTGGTCAGCAGGCGAACGAATTCCTCCTTGGATTTCGCCTGCAGCGCGAAGTTGGCGGTGCGCTGCTGACCGATCGTGGAACTTCGCTCCGCACTCATCTGGCGGCCGCACAGCGATCCGGCGCCGTGGGCGGGATAAACCTCCACCGCATCGGGCAGCGTCAGCAGCTTGTTGTGCAGGCTGTCGTAAAGCAGGCCGGCGAGTTGCTGCGGCGTGTGATTGGGCGAAAGGTCGGGACGTCCCACGTCGCCGATAAACAGCGTGTCGCCCGTGAGCACGGCGAAGGGTTCGGGCGATTTCTCGGTGTCGGTCACCAGAATCGAGATGCTCTCCGCCGTGTGTCCCGGCGTTTCCAGGAAGCGCAGTACGCACTTCCCGAAGCGGACTTCGTCGCCGTCGCGGACCGGGACGTGCGGAAACTTCGCGCCCGCCTGCGCTCCGAGGTAGATGGTGGCGCCGGTCAGAGTGGCCAGTTCCGCGTGGCCGGAGATGAAATCGGCGTGCAGGTGGGTCTCGATCACGTGCTCGATGCGCAGTCCGTGCTTCACCGCGTCCTCGATATAGATGCCCACGTCGCGCTGCGGGTCGACGACGGCGGCGATGCCGCCGGAGCCAATTACGTAGGAGGCATGGGACAGACATCCGAGATAGAACTGCTGGAAGTACATGTCACCCAGTACGATTCTGGGTGCTCGGGGTTGCAGGCTGTCAAGGTGATGTATCATGCGAATTGGCCCAACAGAATTCCCTTCTCCCCCGCTGTCGGCGGCGGTGCGCGCCGCCATTTGCCCCTACTCCTGCTGCTGTTTGCCGGCAGCGGCTGCTCCGCGCTGATCTACGAAATCGTCTGGTACCAGCTGCTGCAACTGGTGATCGGGTCGAGCGCCGTTTCTCTCGGCGTGCTGCTGGCCACCTTCATGGGCGGGCTGTGCCTGGGCAGTCTGCTGCTGCCGCGCCTGAAGCTCGGCGGACAGCACCCGCTGCGCGTCTACGGAAAGCTGGAACTCGGCATCGCGCGCCTGCGGCATCCTGGTCCTCTTCCTGATGCCGCTGGTGGATTCGCGTGTACACCTCCGCGGTGGGCCACGGCATGCCCGCGATCCTGCTGCGCGCGCTGGTGAGCGGACTCTGTCTGCTGCCGCCCACCTTCCTGATGGGCGCGTCGCTGCCCGCTGCCTCGCGCTGGATCAAGGCCTCGCCGGAAGGCGTCGGCATGCTCGGCATGCTCTACGGCGCCAACACCGTGGGCGCGGTGATCGGCTGCCTGCTGGCCGGCTTCTACCTGCTGCGCGTCTTCGACATGGCCACCGCCACTTTCGTGGCCGCGGCCATCAATGTCACGGTCGGGCTGGTCAGCTTCTCGCTCGCCAGAGCGCTCCGGAGCATAAGTCCGCCGACGACGCCAAACCGGCGATCGCGGCCGGGGCCTGGCCGGTCTATGTGACCATCGCGCTCTCCGGCGCCACCGCGCTCGGCGCGGAAGTCGTCTGGACGCGCCTGCTCGGCCTGATGCTCGGCGCCACGGTCTACACGTTCTCCATCATCCTGGCGGTCTTCCTGGTCGGGCATGGGGATCGGCAGCACGGGCGGCTCCATGCTGGCGCGCGACGCGCGCAATCCCAAGGCCCTGCTGGGCTGGAGCCAGATGCTGCTGGCCGGCGCGGTCGCCTGGACCGCGTACATGCTGTCGGATTCGCTGCCCTACTGGCCGATCAATCCGCTGCTCTCCACCAGCCCCTGGTTCACCTTCCAGATCGATATGGTGCGCTGCTTGTGGGCGCTTCTGCCCGCCGACCCTGCTGTGGGGCGCGAGCTTTCCGCTCGCCCTGGCCGCCGCCGCCAGCGGGAGGGCGACCCCGGGCGGCTGGTGGGCGGTATCTACGCCGCCAACACCGGCGGCGCGATCCTGGGCGCGCTCGTCCGCCAGCATGATTCTGATCCCGTGGATCGGCACCGGGGCCAGCCAAGCGGTATTGATCGCGATGCTGGCCGTCAGCGGCCTGCTGATGCTGGTCCCGCTGTTGCGGCCGTTCCGTCTCGACCAACGCGCTGGCCGTCGGCGGCGGCCGCCGCCGTCGCGCTGCCTCGCTGGCGAGCACCGTCGACACCGGTGCCGGGCATGCTGATCGCCTACGGCCGCCGCATGATGACCTCGATGGGCCGCTCCGAAGTGCTGTACACCGGGGAAGGCATCAACTCCTCCATCGCCATCACCAAGTGGGACGATGGCGCCGTCCAGTTCCATGTCAGCGGCAAAGTGGAGGCCTCCACCGAGCCCTACGACATGCGCCTGCAGCGCATGCTGGGCCACCTGCCGGCGCTGGTCCACAAGGATCCGAAATCGGTGCTGATCGTCGGCTTCGGCGCGGGCGTCACGGCCGGAACGTTTCGTGCTGCATCCCGAGGATCAAGCGGATCGTGATCTGCGAGATGGAGCCGCTGATTCCGCCCACCGCCACCAAATATTTCGGCCCGCAGAACTACAACGTCGTCAACGATCCGCGCACCCAGGTGATCTACGACGATGCGCGCCACTTCGTCCTCACCACCACGCGAGAAGTTCGACATCATCACCACCGATCCGATCCACCCCTGGGTGAAGGGCAGCGCCACGCTGTATTCCAAGGAGTACTTCGAACTGGTGAAGCAGCACCTCAATCCGGGCGGCGTGGTCACCCAGTGGGTGCCGCTCTACGAGAGCGATCCGGAGACGGTGAAGAGCGAGATCGCCACCTTCTTCGACGTCTTCCCCGAACGGCACGATCTGGGGCAACGACATCTCCGGCGGCGGCTACGACCTGGTCCTGATGGGGCAGGTGGACCCCGCGCAGATCGACATGGACGCCATGCAGGCGCGGCTGGATCGTCCCGAAGGCAGGCGCGTGGCGCATAGCCTGCGCGAAGTGGGCTTCGCCAGCGTGGTGCAGTTGCTGGCGACCTACGCCGGCCAGGAGCCCGATCTGCGGCCCTGGCTGGCGGGCGCGGAAATCAATCGCGACGGCAACCTGCGCCTGCAATACATGGCCGGGCTGGCGCTCAACGTGAGCAAGGAAGGCACGATTTACAATCAGATGCTGACCTATCGGAAGTTCCCGGAGAATCTGTTCGCGGGTCGGAAGACCGCCGTCGCGCGCTCCGCTACGCCCTGAAGCCGCGTCTCGGCAGGCCAGTAGCAGCGCTTTCCTCGGCCTGTCCAAGTATCTCGTTCCGCGCTACTCTGGTGAAGCATGGGGGTGCTCGATCTTCAAGGCCTGCAAAGTTCCCTGTTCTTCGAATCGCCGGAGGAGATCTACGCCCGCGTCTTTCGCGAGCTGAAGCCTCGCACCGCCGCACCCGAAATGCGCGTGGAATTCTGCCGTTTCGCCAACGCGGACAGCTTCATCAGTCTGAAAGAGGGGCGGCTAGAGGTGCGGATCTCAGACCTGCTGGCGGGCGCGCCGGCGCCCGTTCTGGAAGCCCTGGCCCACATCCTCCTCGGCAAGCTCTACCGCAAGCCGATCGCGCGCATCTACGCTCATCGCTACCGTCTTTACCTCAATCGCCGCGATGTGCGCCGCCAGGCCCACCTGGTCAAGCAGATCCGCGGCCGCAAGTTCATCTCCGGACCCAAGGGCGAACACTTCGACCTGGAGGAGATCTTCGAGCGTTTGAATGCCGCCTACTTCGATGGCATGCTCGGCCGTCCGCAATTGGGCTGGAGCCGCGGATCCTCGCGCAGCATGCTGGGACATTTCGATCCCTCGCACAACGCCATCATCATCAGCCGCATCTTTGACCGTGAGGCTGCTCCGGCTCTAGCTTTGGAATATGTGATGTACCACGAGATGCTCCACCTGCGTTTTCCGGTGGATCATACGGGGGCGCGGCGCCGCGTGCATACCAAAGAATTCCGGGCGGCCGAAAAGAAATTCGCGCAATTGAAGGACGCGAAGGAACTTCTGAAGAGGCTTTAGGCGCCAGCCGGCATCGCCGAGGGAACCAGACAGCGCAATTCGATTCGCATTACATCGAAGATCTGCACCAGGGCAGCCGCATCCACCGTGCAAATACCCCATCGATAAAGGAAAAGGCGTAGGTGAACCGCCAGCATTCCCGAAGCAAACATGATCTGGTGATGCATCAATACAGCCGAAAGATCGGGGCGGTCCTGCGCCGATTGCACCAACACCAGCTTCAGCGCCATACACACCTGTTTGAAATCCATATCCAGGCAGCGTAGGTAGCCGCGTATAATCTGGCAGCGCTGGGCGCGTAGTTTGGACTCCATTTTCCTCGTGTATCCGGCTTGCAAACGCAGAAATTCGATGTCGCTCGAATCCAACAGGCGCAACATCGGGCGGTAACGGTCAGTGGAAAGTTCATCAATCCATCCGGCGGTCACGGGGAGCGAGCGCTCCGCCGAACCCAGCTGTCGGACTACCGCGACAGCCGCGAAAATGAGTGCCGCCAGGACCACTATCGAGATCGCAATCAGAGAGATCATGAAGAATTTCCGCTACTCCATGAAAAGAATATCTTTTAATTCCTCTATTTGCAATCGTACTGGAGGTAATATTGGTACTAGTTTCGAGGGGATATTGAACCTATATTCGCGCAAATCATTTCGTGGAGTCGAAAATCGGTAGATAAGGATCACTTCTAGCGGCCGGAAGTCCGCAGCAGCGCCGCGTTGAGCGAATCCAGGTGCGCCAGCAGCCGGCTTTCGTACTCCGGCCCTACAGGCGCCGGCGAACGGCCGCGAGTCCTCTCCGGCAGGCCGCAGCAGCGTCAGCCAGGCCACCACACTGGCCGCCGTAATGCCCATCAGCATCGCGTTTACCTCGTCCGCCAGGTGCATGTCCGAACAGCGCTGCGCATCAGCAACATAAACGTGCTGCTCAGAAAGAAAATCGAAAATACCAGCGCATGTACGCGAACATTCCGGCTCAATTTGACCGGGAAAAAGCTCAGGAAACCCAGAGATCAGAATGATAAAGATAGCCAGCGCCGTGTGGATCCCTCGCTCGGTCGCAATCACATAGAACATGATCTTGGACCGCTGCGCCATGCTCGGTTTAATCCGAGGCAGTAAGGTAATGGCTGAGATGCCGACCGAAATCGCCAGACTGAGGTACAACGCCCACCGCCCCAGACTGTACAACCCCTTGTATTTCTCCAGCACCAGCCTGTAGAGTTCCACCACCATCAACACGTAAAACACGACTTCAATCGGTTCGGTCAGAACCCAGACTTGCTGGTAAAGCTCCGAGGAGACTTCGACGAAAAACGGCCAAATACTGTTGGGGATACGAAAAATGAAGTAAAGCAAAGAAGATCGGATATCGCAGATACAACCCGGTGCGGTACAGCTTGAGCCACCATGAGCACGGAGCCCAGCAGCGAAACCATCTTCAAACACGAAACGAGCGCAACACTGGTCATCGAGCGTCTTCAGCCTCGATCGTAGCACCAGTAGCTGCGCTCGTTTCTGCTGACTTTCGATATTAGCGTACCCAAGGGCAAGGGTCGCAGGTCGGAATCGGATTGCCGACCTTATTCGTAGGATCGCGCGGCGAAAAGCGAAAGCGCGATAAATGCAAGAATCGTAAGTTTTTTCATGGTGTTCGTTGTCCTTCCCTGCTGTCATTGGGTAGTAATGTTGGTACTAGGTTATATCGCACTGGACTGTTATAGGGAGTTCATACTAAATATTTTCTGAAAATAGAACGCTATCCAAACGGAAGCACTAAAGCGGACCGCTTCACTCCCTAAGGAATCCCCTCTTTGTCTCAGGTGATATAGAATCAAGTTTCGGCTCGCAAATGAAAGCGCGCGCCGCTTCAAGGACTAGGGGGCCGTCTGGCGGATTTCATCGCAAAACCGGAACCGACCGAAGGACCGGCCGCGGAATTGTGGCGGAAAACGCTCTCGCGAATTCCAACCCACTTCGGCCGCCTCGTCTTTCTGTCGTCCCTGCGCGATACCCTCACCGGTCTTTATTCGCATCCGCCGCTCAGCCAGATCGTGGGCAGCGAAATTACCGACCGTACGCTATGTCACAGCCATCACGAAATCTTCTCCGAATGGCTCGGCTTCACGCTTGCCCAACAGAAGGCCGATCTCGATGAGTACCTGATCGCAACCCGTGCGCCGCTTGAACTGGTGCCGTATCGCGACATCGCTCCGGGCACCGCGCACCAGGTGGAACGTCAGCTCTACCTCACGGATTTGGAGACGCTGCTGGAACTGCTGCGCTTCGAGCACGGCGGCGCTTACTCGGCTCCAGAAGCATAGCCACCCCCGTCACCTGGCCAATCACATCGATCTCGCCGACGCCATACATATCCGGCTTGCGGTGAGACGATGGATGCGGCTGCACCAGAATGTGGTTATCATACGGCGTGCACCAGCCACACCGGTAACCATCCCGGTGTTCCAGGAAATAAATCGGCCGGTTCATTTCACTGGTCCATCCGTCCACTTCGATCCGCCGCCTGCTCTCGTCAATCAACACCAGCGAGCCCGGCCGCAGCACCGGATACATCGACCAGTCTTCCAGGCCGATAAAACCGTAACGATGCTGCCGCAGGTCCCACCCGTTAAGAAGACTGATTCCCGTCTTTCCCCACCTGCGGATCACATGACTAAGAAATGTGGTCGAATTTAAATCCACTTCGGAGTCGGCCGGCAGCGGCACCGTGAACTTCGCCGCCGGAGCAAACTCCACCGCGTGGGTTTCGTTGAGCGGTGTCTGTAGCGATTCCGCCGGAAGCAGTTCCACCGGGATCCCGTACCATCCCAAAACCTGTTCCAAATTCAACCGGTAGATCGCGCACAGGGAATACAGCCGGAAGATCGTCGGGCACCGTGCCCTTGTTCTCGATATCCGCCAGCCGGCTGAGCGCGATTGCAAACTCGTCGCTGGCCCGCCGCGCGCGCAACCTGCTGGCTGGCCTTTTCTACATCGCGGTACGTGAGCTTCAGCCGCTCGCGAGCATGCTTGAGCTTTTCCCCCGGGCGCTCCATGATATGATCCCGCTTGATACCTGCCGCGGTCTGCCTGCCTTCCGAAGCCATGGCACACCGAGCGAAAATTATAGCTTCCCGGCTTCCGCGGAAGCAAGAAAAAGAAACTGATTTTGTTCTGAAAACGGAACATTGACCAAAATGTCAACTAAAGTAATCGTCGGAATCTCGGGCGCCAGCGGCGCCATTTATGGCTGGCGCCTCCTCGAGCGGCTGCGCTCCCACGGCGGCGTCGAAATACACCTCATCCTGACACGCTCCGGCGAGAAGACGCTGTTTCTCGAAACCGGTAAGAGCGCCGCCGATCTCAAAATGCTATCGGATTTTTCTTATCCGATGGAAGATATTGCCTCCCGCCTGGCCAGCGGATCCTACCCCACCGACGCCATGGTGATCGCTCCCTGTTCCATCCATACCATGTCCGCCATCGCCGGCGGCATCAGTTCCAACCTCATGATCCGCGCCGCCGACGTGATCCTCAAAGAGAGGCGCAAATTGATCCTGATGGTCCGCGAAAGCCCGTTCCATCTCGGGCACCTGAGAAATATGACCGCGCTCGCCGAAATGGGCGCCATCATCGCCCCGCCGATTCCCGGCTTTTACCACCACCCCCAAACCGTCGATGGATCTCGTCGATCACAGCGTCGACCGCGTTCTCGACCTGATCGGCCTCTCCGATCCGCGCGTCCGCCGCTGGGAAGGGGTGGCCCGGTGAGCGCCCGCCGTCCCGTCATCGCCTTCCAGGGGGAGCGCGGCGCCTTCAGCCAGGAGGCCGCCCGCCGACTCTGCGGCCCCGATGTCGAAGTGCTTCCCTGCCCGCGATTTGAGGACATCTTCCGATCCGTCAAGGATGGCCGGGCCGCGGGCGCCGTCGTGCCCATCGAAAACACCCTCGCCGGCAGCGTCCACGAAAACTACGACCACCTGGTGAATTTCGAGTTGCCCATCGTGGCCGAAACCAGCGTCCGCATCGTGCACAACCTGATCGCCCGAAAGGGCGTCAGGTTCCCGCAGATCAAACGCGTCTTCTCCCATCCCGTGGCGCTGAATCAGTGCCTGGATTTCTTCGCCGCAAACCCGCAAATCGAGAAGACTCCCTTCTACGACACCGCCGGCAGCGTCAAGATGATCGTCGAGGAAGGGCTTACCGACGCCGCCGCGATCGCCAGTCGCGGTGGCCGCCGAAATTTACGGCGCCCACATTCTGCGCCGCTCCATCGAAAGCGACCGGCAGAATTTTACCCGCTTCTTCCTCCTGCGCACTCCCGAATACGCGCGCCGCCACCCACTGCGCGCCGCCGCCGACACGCAGTGGAAGACCTCGCTCGTCTTCAGCACGCGCAATATTCCCGGCGCGCTCTTCCGCGCCCTCAGCGCCTTCGCCCTGCGCGACCTCAACCTGATGAAGATCGAATCCCGCCCGCTCCGCGGCAAGCCCTGGGAATACCTCTTCTATCTCGACTTCCTGGGGCGCGCCGATTCGCCCGTGGCCGTCAACGCTCTCAATCACCTGCGCGAAATCGCCGATTTCCTGCGCGTCCTCGGCTGTTACCCGAAGGGCGCTTAGGCTACCGCCACCGCAGCCGCCACTTCGATCGCCGCCCGGCAAAACGCCGGCAGATCCTCCGGCTTCCGGCTCGTCACCAGGTTTCGGTCCACCACCACTTCGGCATCCACCCAATTGGCGCCCGCATTTACCACATCGTCCTTGATGGCGAAGAAACTGGTTGCCTTGCGGCCCTTCAGCATTCCCCCGGCGGAACATAAAACCCAAGGTCCATGGCAAATCGAAGCCACCAGCTTGCCTGCCGCATCCATTTTCTGCACGAACTGGTTGGCCTTTGGATGCCGCCGTATATGGTCCGGCGCATATCCGCCGGGTATCACCACGCCGTCGAAATCGGCGGCATTCGCATCGTCATAGGAAAGCTGGCACTTTACGGGATAGCCCAGCTTGCTGTGGTACGTCTCGCCGGCCTTCGCGCCCACCGTGACTACCGTGGCGCCGGCCTCCTGAAAGCGGAACAACGGGTACCAGACTTCCATCTCCTGATACAGTTGATCCACAAGTATCGCGATCTTCTTTCCGCTAAGCTCCATGTGTCTATCCTATCCCTTACGCACGAGCCGAAGGCGGTGCCGATTGCGTTAAAAGGTGCATCGATGTGCACCATTTCCCGCCTGCCTCGGTGACGAAATTGACGATCACCCTGGGGTAGCCGCGAGATCCCGGCTAATGCCAACTATGTTGACCGGCGCCTGCGTGCGCGTGTAGCCCCGCTTCGCGCATACCCCCTTCATAGCCCCGGACTACATGGTAGATCATGCGGTCGAAGAGGTGGCCCACACTCTTTTCCAGTTCTCCTTCCGCATACAGTTGCAACGAGGTTTCAACGAAGGCGTGATCGTGCACGAACTCCATTAGTCCCTCCTTGATAATGAATCGTGCCAGAACTACTTCGTGGAGGGGAATCCCTTCCTCGAACCGCTGCCGCCCCAGCGTCTCGCAGCGGTGAGCCAGAGGCTCCTCCAGTGAAGCCCCCAGCCAGTCGCCGATGTTCTTTACGATCTCCCGAGCCCGCTTACGGAGTTCCGATTCCGTCAGCGTGTTGATGTGAGCCAACCTCGCATCATTTCGGATCTTGTGCAGGATCCGCTCACTGATCTGCTCCCAGTGAGTTTCAATCAGTTGCACCAGCTTGATGGAGAGCATATTGCTACTCCTTCCCTACCTCAACTATAGACCCGTTCCATCATAATTTATATATTCGGATCTGAAACGGATGTGAAATGTGCTCCAAGCCACAGGCGCGTGATTCACCGGCTTGAATCGGACGGTCAAAAGGTAGCACCACGCGCGGCACGCATCCGCGAAAAGGTCCACAATGAAAATGGAGGACGTTATGAGTTCCTCATCGAGTACGTTTGCCCGGGCAATCGGGGACTGCGGGCACTGGCTGTCTCCTGCCGCACTCCTCGCTGAGCTGGATGTTCATCCTGGGGCGACGGTCGCCGAGATCGGCGCCGGGATGGCGTTTTACACACTTGGAATCGGGCGCCGCGTCGGCCCCTTCGGCAGGGTATTCGCCGTCGAATGGAGACCGGGAGTGAGCGATGAGCTTCGCGCCCGCCTGACCTGTCCGATCACTTCGAACAACATTGACGCTGTTTCAGGGTCGCCCTCGGATACACATCTCGCGACCGCCTCCTGCGATCTCGTGATCTTCGCCGACATCTGGCATGAGATCGAAGATTGCGACGCGGCCCTCGACGAAGCCCGGCGCATTCTTCGTCCCCAAGGCCGTCTCGCGATTCTCGACTGGCGTCCGGATGGCCCTTGCCCCCCGGGACCACCGCTTGAGCACCGCGTTTCCATGCGCAGCACCCTCTGTAGCGCGGAGAGGAAGTCGTGGACTCTCGTCAAATCCGCCACCATCGGCTGTGACGGATACCTGCTCGTTCTCGAAACGACCGACGAGAGCGTGCAGTCCTGAGATCCGGAATGCGACTCGTTTCTGTCCCGTGCGCGCGAACCGGCCACCACAGCATTGTCCCGCATTGCGATTCCTCAACGGTGTGGCTTTTCACCGTGTCGCGCCCTCTCCCTGCAGCCACATCGAGATCGGCGGAATCGTCATAAAAAGCAACCACACCGCAGTGCAAAGGATCACCAAACAGTAGGAAGAGGCCCCCACTCGAGCCGCATGGCGGATCGGAACTGAGGACCAAAAAGGAGGCACTGATGAAACACTCAGCAAGGGTGATGTCCTTTCTGATGGCGCTGGCCGGTGCAGTAGTGCCTGCATCACTAGCGCAAACAGCCCCCGCGCAAACACCCACTGCGCCGCCGCCACCAGCGGCGACAACCACCCAGCCCGCCCACCCGAAAGCCAGCGGTGCCGCAAAGGGCGCCGCAATCGGAGCCATGGGTGGCAATGCGGCCAAGGGCGCGGTTATTGGAGCCGGACATAGCCGTCGTGAGGAGAGGAGAACGAGTCGAAAGAACAAGTGACGCCAAATGAACAGGCGTGCGCTTACCCTTAAAGTAAGCGCACGTTGCCTTTCAATGCCCGCCCACCTGTGACTGCCGCCGCTGCAGGAAGCGCCGGACCGCCGGATCGCGTTCCAGACCGATCGCAATCTCGTACGCGTGCCACGCTTCCGTTTCTGCCCCCGTCTTCACAAGCAACTCCGCCCGCGCCGCCCAGTACGGTTGGTATTCGGCCAGCCGCGCATCGCTCTCCGCTTCCGGCATCGCGTCAAGGCCAGCTCTCGCGCCGTGCAGTTCCCCGACAGCCAGCGCACGATTGATCGCCACCACCGGTGAGCCCGCGATGGCCAGAAGCGCGTCGTACAACTGCACCACTTCCGCCCAGTTCGCGCGGCCCGTCCGGCAGCGCGACACGTGCGCCGATTGCAGCCCGCCTTCCAGTTGATAACGGCCAATCGTCCCCAGCGCGCTGGCGCGCCGCAGCACCGCCTCGGCCTCCGCCATCATGCCGCGAATCCCACAACGCCGGATCCTGCTCGGCAAGCGGCACGTATTCGCCGGACGCCTGTCGCCGTGCCGCCCGCCGCGCTTCGGCGTGCAGCATCAGTGCGAGCAGGCCCAATGCCTCTGCCTCTCCCGGCAGCAGTTCCGTCACTAGCCTGGCCAGAAACAGGGACTCCTCGCTGAGATCGCGACGCGCGACATCGCTTCCGAGCGGATCGCTCCAGCCTTCCGCAAACGCCGCATAGATCGCCTCCAGCACGGTGCCGAGCCGGCCGGGAAGCTCCTCGCGCTCCGGCACGCGGAAGGGAATTGCGGCCTGCCGGATCTTCTCCTTCGCACGCACCAGCCGTTTTCCCATGGCCGCCGGAGACAGGAGAAACGCCGACGCGATGGTCTTCGCATCCATTCCCATCACCACCTGCAGAATCAGCGGCGCTCGTATGCCGGTCTCGATCGCGGGGTGGGCGCAGGCAAACATCATCGCCAGTCGTTGATCCGGAATCTCCATGCCGCCCGCTCCCGCGTCGTCTTCTGTCATCGTCTGTAACTGCCCGGCTGCCATCTCGTCGCGGCGTCGTCCCCGGAACAGATCGATGATCTTTCGCCGCGCTACAGTCATCAGCCACGCTTCTGGATTCGAGGGGCAGCCCTTCACCGGCCAAGCCGCCAGCGCCGCCGCGAAGGCCTCGGAAAGCGCGTCCTCGGCGGCGCTCACGTCATGCGTCCGCGCCGCGAGATAGGCGACCAGCTTGCCGTAGCTGCGGCGGGCCACCGCGTCTGCCGTTCTACGTGCCTGCGTGTCGCCTTCCCCGGAGTTCATGCGCCTATCCCATCGCCCAGAACGGACGCACCTCGACCACACCGTGAGCCGAGGCCGGGCAGCGGGCAGCCCATGAGATCGCGGCATCCAGATCGGCCGCCTCGATCACGAAGTAGCCGCCAAGCTGCTCCTTCGAGTCGATGTAAGGGCCATCCAGCACCTGCGGCTTGCCGTCCACCAGCCGCACCGTGGTCGCCGCCGAAGTCGGCTGTAGCCGGCCGCTGCCCGCCAGCACGCCCGCCTTCGTCAAGGCCTCCGCATAGGCCATATACGCCGCCACTCCCTGTTCCTGCTCGGCCTTCGTCATCGCAGGCCACACCGTCTCGTTCACATATGCCATCAGAATGTATTTCATTTGCGTCTCCTTCATACCAATGACGTTCCGGCCCCCGCCGATTTGGACATCCCTCGAGGAATTTCTCCGCTTCGTCAAAACACAAACCGGACGCCGCCATTGATCACCCGTCCGTCCAGCGGCGCCCAGGCATCCACGGTCCATCGCCCATCCACAGCCCGCCGCGGCAGCAGCAGCGGATCCCAGTGGCTCTGGCGGACATTCCCCAGGTTCTCCAGATTCAGGAACAGCTTGACGTGCGCCGCAACTTTGCGCTCACCCATCGCGCCGAAAATCACATACGGCGATGAGAACGCGCGGTACGGGTTGTACTCCAGGCGCTGTTGGCCCGTGTAATAGCACTCCACGCCGAACCTCGCGACGCCTTCCTTTTCCCACATGCCGACCAGCCCGAAGCTGTGGCGCGGCGTCAGCGGAACCTCCGCACGGCCCGCCGCCGGGCTCCAGTTCGCTCGAGTGGACATACGTGTAGGAAGCCGTCGCCGAGAACGGCGCCTTCCGCCACGTCGCCAGCAACTCCGCGCCGCGGTTTCTCGTCGGAGCGCCCAGATTCATGATGCGATAGGCGTCGCCCCGATCGACATAAACCGGATGACTGATATTAGAGGCGAACAGCGTCGTCGTGACCGATAGCGAACCGAGACTTCGCGTCAAATCGATCGAAGCGCTTCGCCCGCGCTCGGCCGTGAGCGGAGACGTGAGGAGCAACCGCGAGAGCCCGGCGGCCTCCGTGTCCTCGTTCAGTGCGGTAGGCGCGAAGAATCCCTGCCCCGCCGATAGCCGCGTGGTAAATCCCGCCCACCGGAGCAGGGCCGAAACGCGAGGGCTCAGAAAGACTCCGTATTGATTATGAAAATCCGCGCGTGCGCTCGCCGAAACGCTGATCCATGGGGCAATGTTGAAATCGTCCTGCACGAACACGCCGGGCACTGCGTACGTGTAGGCGAAACGCGGAACGTCCTGCGGGCGATACGCATCCCGCTGCGCCGCGGCGCCCGCCACCCAGGTGTTCCG
Organism: uncultured Solibacteraceae bacterium; assembly: GCA_963792055.1. Taxonomy (GTDB): domain Bacteria; phylum Acidobacteriota; class Terriglobia; order Bryobacterales; family Bryobacteraceae; genus Solibacter. The sequence continues at coordinate 84,082 of CAWBUV010000010.1, forward strand.
GCCGCTGCTGCCTTTCACCGAAACCTCGCCGAACACAAGCTCGTGCCGGTCTCTCTCGATGACTTCCCCGAATTGATGGCGATGCTGCTGTTCCGTTGCCGAGAAGCGCGCCGTCACCACATAGCGGTTGCGGATCAGCCATTGCACGTTTCCGCCGAAATCATAGCGGCGCGTCTTCAGCGCCTCTCTGTAGGGCAGGCCGGTGGCCGGAAGCACGTCTCCGGACAAGGTGCCGCCGGAGCGATTCTCGTAGGTTATGCCTCCCGTCAGGAGCGCGCTGTGGCCGTTCTTGTCATCCCAAAAGATACGTGGCCGGAACACGCCGCGGCCGTATCCGGCCAGATCCGCCCAGCCGTCGCCGTCCACATCGCGGTGCTCCTGCCAGTCGCCGCTGCCGAGTACCGAGCCGCTCCAATGCGGCAAGAGCGTTGACGCCAGGAACATCGAAGCGTCCGTCGCCCCCAGCGTCGAACGATTCACCAGAAATTCGTGGACGGGGTCTGCTGCGGGACGGCGCGAAATCAGGTTGACTACGCCCGCCATTGCCGAGCTCCCATAGAATGCCGAGGCGTTGCCTTTGATGACTTCGACCTGTCCAAGATCCACCGGCGGAATCTGCAGCAGGCCAAGCCCGGCGCCTTGCTGCCCGAACAGCGGCAGGCCGTCCGACAAAAAGCTGGTGTAGCGCCCGCGCATGCCTTGTATGCGGACGCTCGCCGCTCCCAGCGAAGGCGATGTCGTCTGCACGCGCATGCCACCCATTTCATTCAGCATCATGACGATGTCGCCCGGCGTCATGAGCATCTTTTCCTCCACCTCATCGCGCTGCAAAACTTCCACGTGCACGGGAGAATCCTGAACCCTCACATCGTTGCGCGTCGCGTAGACTTTGATCTCTTCCTCCACTGCCTTCCGCGGCTGCAGTTCCACCCGCACCACCGATTCCCGAGCCGCATCAGCCATGAGCGAAATCGTCGAGGGAAAATATCCGTCCTTGGTGACGCTGACTTTCACGTCCCCCGGCGTCGCTGCAAAGGTTGCCGCTCCATCCTCACTCGTGCGAACAGTCTTGCCGCCACTGGTAACGTCGGCGCCTGCAACCGCCTTCGCGTCGGCCGTGACTTCCACGCGAATGGTCGCCTGCCTTTCTTGTCCATTGGCCGCCGCCAGGATGACAGCAGGAAGCAGACATATAACTTGGCGAAAGGTAGTAGATCGCATTCGCTGAAACAGTTCACTCTACCGTATCTCCGGCGCACGCAAGGGAGGAGCACCACCGAGCGCTGAAAACAAATCCCTTATCCGCGTTCCTCCTTTTTTATCGACGGGCAAATTCCTCTTTTCCTCCACCCTTTCCGATGTAAACTCTTTAGACAGTGCCTGTCTCAGAAGTCTCAAAATCGCACAGTAGGGAAGGTGACGTTTTGACAACACCCGCGTCCAACTTTATAGACAGGCAAGTTGGAGCACGCAGCAAGGCACAGACGTTACGTGAGTTATGGCTCAGGATGCAGCCGGTACGGTAGGCGCCCGAGTGAGTCCCCAGGTTGATTCATTAATTCGGGCGGCCCAGGCCGGCGACCAGGACGCTTTCGAGCAGTTGGTCCGCACGTACGACCAAAGTGTGCTCAGACTGGCCATGAATCTCCTCCGCTCGCCGGAGGATGCGCGCGACGTTTACCAGGAGGCGTTTCTCAGGGTCTATCGGAACCTGCATGCGTTCCGGTTCGATTGCAGCTTCCATACCTGGTTATACCGGATTGTGACGAATATTTGTTTGGATCAGTTGCGCAAACGGAAGGTCCGGAAAGAGGAGTCCCCGACGATGGAAACCAGCGAGGGACCGATCGACCGTATGGAAACCTTCGAAGAGGATGCCGCCCACGCCGATCCGGAGCGCAGCTTATGGAACCGGCAGTTGAAGCAGCGAATCGAAACCGCGCTGGAAGATCTGACGCCCCGCGAACGCATGGTTTTCGAACTGAGCCACTACCAGGGCCTGCGTCTGCGAAATATCGGCGAAATGCTGGGCACCACCGAAGAGGCCGCCAAAAATTGCCTGTTCCGCGCAACCCAGAAAATGCGCGCCGTGTTGGGAGATTTCACATGACTTGCGATTCGATTCTAAAACTCATTCCGCTCTACTATTACGGCGAACTCACGCCGGACGAGGAAGAACGCGTCGAAGAGCACATGCACGCCTGTCTCGGCCTGCACCGCGCGAATTGCTGCAGCAGCGGGCACTGGCCGCGGCGCTCGACCGACGGCAGATGGTGCCGGCGCCGATGCTCCTGGAAGATTGCCGCAGCGACCTCATGGCCGCCATTCAGGGCGGCGCCCCGCGCGTCGAACCCGCGCGCGAAAGGGCCCTGGCGGCTCTTCCTGGACGCCCTGTCCTCTTCGTTCCATCGCGGCCCTCAAGCAGCATGGCCCGCCTGCGCCAGCCGCTCGGCGCGCTGGCCCTCATCGCCATCGGATTCTTCGCCGCCCGCCTGATCCACTCCACCGCCGCCTTCCGGATCCTCCGCCCTCTTGAGTTCCGTCACCTCCCCCACCGATGACGTCTATTCCACCGTCCGCTCGGTGCAGCCCGATAACGCCGGCGGCGTCGCCATCTCGCTCGATGAGACGCGCCACAAGGTGGTCAAGGGCAGCATGAACGATGGCAATATTCAGCGCCTGCTGCTGGCCGCCGCGCACGAAGACAACCCCGCGGTGCGCGTGGAATCCGTGGACCTGCTCCGCAGCCAGTCCGGGTCCACCGAAGTGCGCGACGCCCTGCTCAACGTGCGTCTCGCAGGATTCCAACCCCGGCGTGCGCCTCAAGGCGCTGGAAGGTCTCAAGCCGCTGGCCGCCGATTCCGAAGTCCGCAAGACTCTGCGCCGCGTGCTGCTGGCCGATGACAACGTGGCCGTGCGCATGCTGGTGATCGACCTCCTGGTGGCTCACCGCGACCGCGACGACAACATGGTCGGGATGATGCAGGGTCTGGTGCAGAGGGAAAACAACAATTCGGTGCGCCTCAAACTGGAGAAGGCGCTCAGGGACATGAATGCGTCAGCCGGCACATTTTAAGACATTCGCGCTCCTGCTGTTGCTGCTGCCGCTGGCGGCCGCGCCGCAACACCGGCGGCACTGGTCCGCGAGGGCGACCGTTTTGTGCGCGACTTCTCCGGCAATGCGCCGGCCGGCGCGCCGCCTGCGGATCAATGCCCACGGACCGGTCAGCGTGCAGGCGGGCACTGCGTCCAGCATTTCTTACACGGTTCGCGTCAGCGTCCGCGCGCGCACGGAGGCGGAAGCCCGCCGCGTGATGCAGCGCTACAACGTGCGCGTGAACTCCGCAGGGCGAATGGGTGGTCCTGACCGCGCCCGGCGGTCCGGTGATTTCCACCGTCACGGTCAAAGCGCCCCGCGCTGGATTACGTGGTGGTCTCCACCTCCGATGGCGCGGTGGATGCCAATGGCATCGAAGGCTCGCTCGAAGTCGATACCGGCGCCGGCGAACTCACCGTCGACCGCATCGGCGGCGATTGCAAACTCGATCACCGGCGGCGGCGATATTAAGGTCGGGGCCGTGGGCGGCGCGCTGCACTGCTCCACCGGGGCAGGGAAGATCCAGCGTCGGCACGGTGCGCGGAGCCGCCGAAACTGGAAACCATCGGCGGCGATATCATCGCCAACGGATGTCGGCGGCGCCGTTCGCGCCGAAACCGGCGGCGGCGGCATACGACATCGTAAAAGCTGGCGGCGCCGTGACCGCCGCCACCGGCGGCGGCCAGATCGTCGTCGATAGCGCCAGCGGCATCGTCACGGCGCGCAATATGGCCGGCCCCGTAAAGGTCGGCGCGGCTGGGGCGTGCAGTGCGAATCGGGCACCGGCGGCATCAATGTCAGCAATATCGCCGGCGGCATGCGCGTCTCCACATCCCTGGGCAATATCATGGCGAGCCTGCTGGCCGGCAAGCTGGCGGATTCCTTCCTCGCCACCGGCAATGGTGACATCACGGTTTTTATTCCGTCCAATGTAGGGGTGAACATTCGTGCGCAGAACGATCTGGCGGATTCCACCCGGCGCATCGACGTCGATTTTCCCGGCGTGCACGTTCGCCGCCAGGGCCGCCTGATCGTCGCGGAAGGTCCTGTGAACGGCGGTGGACCGCTGCTGCAAATTTCGGCCACGGTCGGCACTATTTTTATCAGAAGACAACAGTAGAGGTAGAGTTATGAAATCCAGTCTGGGAATTGCATTGGTTGCGGCGAGCCTTGCCTCGTCCTCCGTATTCGCGCAGCAAGTCATTATCCCGCGCGGGCGCGCGGCGCAGGCGTTTGAAGTTCAGAAGTCGGGTGGCGGCTATCTGGGCATCGGCGGGCTGGACATCAGCTCCGAACGCGCCAAGGCGCTCAACCTGAAGGAAGAGCGCGGCGTGGAAGTCTCCAGCCTGGCCGACGATGGTCCCGCCGCCAAGGCCGGCCTCAAGGAAGGCGACGTGGTGCTGGAATTCAACGGCCAGCCGGTGCGAGGGCACCACGCAGTTCCAGCGCCTGGTGCGCGAGACGCCGGCCGGGCGTCAGGTCAAAATCGCCGTGTGGCGCAACGGCGCCATGCAGACCCTCACCGCCACGGTCGGCGAAAACCGGCAGACCACCACCGTGATTTCGCCCGGCGACGGCTCCGTGGAACTTCTCCATGCCCGAAGTTCCGTCGATGCCGAACATTGAGATCCCGCGCTTCCAGATGTCCTCGCAGAATCCGATGCTGGGCATCGTAGGCGAGTCGCTGGCGCCAGGAAGATCAGCTCGCCGAGTTCTTCGGCGTGCAGGAGGGCGTGCTGGTGCGGTCCGTGAAAAAGGGCTCGGCCGCCGAAAAGGCCGGGATCAAGGCCGGCGACGTGATCACCAAGGTGGACGATTCCAAGGTCACCAGCAGCAGCGAGATCACCCGCGTCCTGCGCGGCTTGAAGATCGAAGAAGACCTTCGGCGTGACCGTAATGCGCAACAAGAAAGAGATGCCGATTCACGGTGACCGATGGAATCCGACCGGCAGCACCTCGGCGCGCCATCGGCTGCGTCGGAGGTGAATTCGTTAGCCGCTTACAGTTTCCTCCCCAAAATCGCGTAATCCAGCCCTCCGAAGAAGGCCTCCCGGAAATCCTCCGGGAGACTTTTCACTGAGGGCATCGATTCCACCGCCGGCGCGAGTTTCCGCACCTCGATATTTCCCACCCCGAACTCCTCCAGATAGAACGCCAGCAGCGGATGCGGCACGGGCCGCGTGTGCGTCGGATCCAGATAGAAGTGCGTGGCGAAGATCGCCAGGCACTCCGGATTGGGCGTCTCGATGGCGATCACGCCGTTGCGCTGCAGCCGGCTGGCGCACAGCCGGACCATCTCGGGCAGCCGCTCCGGCGGCAGATGCTCCACCACCTGCGAGCAGAAGATGCCGTCCAGCGAGGCTTCCGGCAGATTCGTCCAGATACGCGAACAGGTCGGCGACTTCGGCGTCCAGTCCCTTGTGCCGGCAAGCGCCACCGATTCCTCGCTCGAGATCGATGCCGCGCGCCGGGACGCCGGCGTCGCGCATCATCTCCAGAAACTCGCCGCGGCCGCAGCCGATATCGAGCACGTTCGCGGCAGCCCGCGAAGTACGGCAGGTAGAACTGCTGCCCCGCCTTGACGTACTCCTCCGGTCCCGCGGAAGCGCTCCGCGAAGCGGCCGTAGTCGAAGCCCAGCGGCGCGGCGTCGCCGGCGGCGCCGGCGCGCGGCCTGCGGCAGCGCGCCGCGCCGCGTCACCGCCGCCCGCTGCCGGATGGTCCGCAGCTCGGAGTGGATCAGGCGCTCGTACTCCAGCGCGGATGCGTTCCAGGTCGGCCCACAGGCGCTTCTGAATGTCGAGCGCGATGCGCTCCAGCGCGCCGGTGAATTCGGTGTGCTGCGCCGCGCATCAGCGTCGCGATAGTTGGCATCCATCAGGGTGGCGCGATGCTGGAAGCCGCCCTGCAGATCCGCCACGCTGCGCAGGAACTGGATTTCGTTCTGCTGCAGCTTGTGCTCCCACTCGAAGCGCCAGTCGGCCCAGTGATTGCGGATGTCCTTCAACTCCTCGCCGCACCTGCTCCTGCGCCGGCCGATCCGGCTGCCCAGCTCCACCAGCGCGCGATTGGTCTCGTTCAGCGCTTCGAGGGCCGCATCGATGCAGGCCACGATCTTGCGGTTGAACTCCACCTGCTCGCGCACGTGCCAGTCGAGCACCCGCGCCACCAGGCGCTTCCACGCCTGCACCAGCGAATTGACCAGGCCGCCGGGGCGCGGATTCACCGTGCCGATGGCGGCCACTTTGCCCAGCGCGGCATCGCGCGCGTGCACCAGCGGCATCAGGTCGGGCAGCGCGATCGTCGACGCCGCCCGCCGCGGTCTCGCGGATGGCGCGCGCGCACGCGGTCGCGCACCTCGTGCAGGATGCGCGATCAGTTCAGCGCTTTCCACGGTCGCTTCGGCCGGCTCCAGGTGGCCGTCACCAGGGTGCTCAGGCCGCCGCGCGGCGAGAAATCGCCGATCACGGTGGCGCTCACCGGCTTGGCCGCCTTCACCACATCGCTGCAGCACGCGGTTCACCACGTTCTCCTGAAAGATGCCCAGGTTGCGGTACGCCAGCAGGTACATCTTGTACGACTTCAGCTCCAGGCAGAGCTTGTCCGGCACGTAGCGCAGCACCAGCTTGCCGAAATCCGGCAGCCCGGTCTTGGGACAGACGCGAGGTGAACTCCGGCATGACGATCTCGATTTCGTAATCGCGGAAACTGGTTGGGCCAGGTTTCGATTTCGGGCAGCGCGGCGTCGAGCCGGCCGCGCGCGTGTTCGTCGGTATAGGCGCGTTTCATGCGAGAGCCTTCGAAAGCAGATCCAGGAACAGGCCGACGTCGGCCACCACGCCCACCGCCTGGCCGGTGCCGCGGTCGCTCACCTTGGTGGCCACCGCCGGGTTGATGTCCACGCACACGATCTTGACCCAGCTCGGCAGCATGTTGCCGGTGGCGATGGAGTGCAGCATGCGAGCCCAGGCAGAGCACCAGCCCGGCGCCCTTCAACTGCGCGGCGTAGGCGTCCTGCGCCGCGTTCATGTCGGTGATGGTGTCGGGCAGCGGACCGTCGTCGCGCAGGCTGCCGGCCAGCACGAACGGGACGTTGCGCCTTCACGCACTCGTAGAGAATGCCCTGAGTGCAGCCGGCCGCTTTCCACCGCCTGCGCGCACCGACGCCGGCGTGGTAGATCGCGTTGATGGCGCGCATGTGATTGCGGTGGCCGTGCTCCTCCTGCCGGCCGTCGGCCAGGCGCACGCCCAGCGAGGTGCCGAACAGCGCCGCCTCCACATCGTGCACGCCCAGCGCGTTGCCGCTGAGCACGCCGTGCACCCAGCCGCCGCGGATCAGCGCCGCCAGGCCCGCCACGCCGCCGGTATGCACCACCACCGGACCGGCCACCACCAGCACCTTCTGCTTCTGCTCGACGGCGTGGCGCACCAGCGCCGCGGTCTGCCGCACCGCCGTCTCCACCTGCCGCTCCGAAGAGATGCCGTTGGACATGAAGGCGAACGACAGCCGGTCGCGCTCCTTCGATTCCGGCGTCACGCGGATGCCGCGCAGCCCCACCACGATCTGGTCGCCCGCGCGCAGGTCGCGCAGGCGGCGGCAGTACGCGCGGCCGTCGCGCCACCACGATCATGGCGTCCATGCGCTGGTTCTCCACTTCGATCCACTGCTGCCCGTTGCGCACGTGGGTCTGGTGATTGGTGGTGGAGTAGAAATCCTCCGGCGCGCAGCGGTCGCGCTCCACCGCTCGCAGCGTGCGCATCGCTCGGAATCCACCGGCGCGCAGCCCAGACTCGAGCAGTTCGTGCAGCAGGCGCTCGAGCGACTGCGCTCGTCGGGCGTCTCCACCTTGAGCCGCAGGTAGGACGGCTCGCTGTTGGTCGTGCCGATGCGGAACTGCTCCACTTCGAACCGGCCGTGGTACTCCACGACCTTGTCGAAGATGTTCTCCATGATGTGGGAGTCGATCAGGTGGCCTTCGGCTTCGACCACTTCCTGAAATGGCATAGAACTTCTATTGTAGCGGCACAGCGGGCGCCAGCCCTAAAAGCCAGACGTTATCCGATCACCGGCGCTTCGTGCCCGATGCGCGCCTTCTTCTTGCCGCGATGTCTCCAGGAGTTGACGCTTGATCCTGTAGCGCCGACATGTAGATGTAGAAGACCGGCGTCAGGTAGAGCGTCACGAGCTGGGAGAAGAGCAGTCCGCCGACCACCACCAGCCCCAGCGGTTGCCGCGCTTCGCCGCCCGCGCCGTAGCCGAGCGCGATCGGGACCGCGCCCAACAGCGCCGCCATGGTCGTCATCATGATCGGGCGGAAACGGATCAGGCAGCCTTCGTAGATCGCCCGTTCGGCGGTCAGGTTCTGCTCGCGCTCGGCTTCCAGCGCGAAATCGATCTGCATGATGGCGTTCTTCTCCACGATGCCGATCAGCATGATCAGGCCGACAAACGCGTAGATGCTCAGGTCGATATGGAAGACCACCAGCGTCAGCAGCGCGCCGAAGCCCGCCGAGGGCAGGCCCGAAAGAATCGTGATCGGGTGGATGTAGCTCTCGTACAGGATGCCCAGCACGATGTACACCACCATGATGGCGATAATCAGCAGCACCCACAGGTTGCCCAGCGAACTCTGGAAGGCCTTGGCCGCGCCCTGGAACTGCGTGCTGATGGTGGCGGGCAGGGTCTCGATCGGCGAGGTTTTGCACCTGCATCGACCACCTCGCCCAGCGCGGCGCCGGGCTTCAGGTTGAAGGAGATGGTGGCCGCCGGAAGCTGCCCGTAGTGGTTGATGGTCTGCGGTCCGGTCTCGGTCTTGAAGGTGGCCAGCGTATCGAGCGGAATCAGCTTGCCGGTCGGTGTTCTTGAAGTACAAGCAGCGAAAGGGCGCGCGGGTCGGCCTGGTATCGCGGCTCCAGTTCGAGCAGCACCTTGTATTCGTTGACCGAGCCGTAGATGGTGGAGACCCAGCGCGGGCCGTAGGCATCGTAGAGCGCGTTTTCGATCAGGTTGGCGTTGACGCCCATGGCGCCGGCCTTATCGCGGTCGATGGTGACGTTGACCTGCGGGGTGCGTATGGCGACGTCGTTGGTGACGTCCTCCACGCCGGGCAGCTTTTCGATTTCGCAGGGTCAGCTTCTCGGTTTCGCGTGTAAAGCTCGTCCTTGTCCGGGCGTCTGCATGGAGAACTGGTACAGGCTCTTGGTGACCTGGCCGCCGATGCGGATGGTCGGCGGATTCTGCAGGTAGATCTTCATCCCGGCGAAGGCGGAGAGCTTGGGGCGCAGTTCCTTGATGATGTCTTCGACGCCCAGTTTGCGCTCGTTGCGCCGCTTCAGGTGGACCACGAGCTGGCCGTAATTGGGGCCGCCGAGATTGGATGCGGTGGCGCCGCCCACGCTGGCCATCAGCGATTCCACGTTCGGGTCGGCGGCCACGGTCTGGGCGATCTGCTGCTCGTAGCCCACCATCTGGTAGTAGGAGGTGCCCTGCGCGGCTTCGGTGATCACGCGTCAACTGGTCGGTATCCTGATCGGGGATGAAGCCCTTGGGGATCTTGACGAACATGTACAGCGTGGCGCCCAGCACCACGACGAAGCTCAGCATCATGAGCACGCGGTGGCGCAGCGCCAACTGCAGCGTGACGTCGTAGACGTGCAGCATGCCGTCGAAGAATTTCTCGGTGATGCGGTAGAACCAGCCGCGCTTGCCCTCGTTGTGGCCTTTCAGAAAGCGGCTGCACAGCATGGGCGTCAGGGTGACGGAAACCACGCCGGAGATCAAAATGGCCACGGTGATGGTGACCGCGAATTCCTTGAACAGGCGGCCCAGCACGCCGCCCAGGAAGAGCACCGGGATGAACACGGCGGCGAGCGAGAGCGTCATGGAAACGATGGTGGAGCCGATTTCGCCCGAACCCTTGAGCGATGCCGTCAGCGGCTCCTCGCCCATTTCGATGTGGCGGACGATGTTCTCCAGCATCACGATGGCGTCGTCCACCACGAAGCCGATGCTGAGAATCAGCGCCATCATGGAAAGGTTGTCCAGGCTGTAATCCAGCAGGTACATGACGGCGAAGGTGCCGATGATGGAGAAGGGCAGCGCCAGGCTGGGGATGATGGTGGCGGAGATGTTGCGCAGGAAGAGGAAGATCACCATCACCACCAGGCCGAGGGTCAGCAGCATGGTGAACTTCACATCCGTGTAGCTTTCGCGGATGGTGTCCGAACGGTCGTACAGAATGTCCATGTGCACCGAGGGCGGCAGTTCGTTGCGGAAGAGCGGCAGCAGGTTCTTCACGCCGTCGGTGACGGCAATGGTGTTGGTGCCGGGCTGGCGCTGGATGGCGAGGACGATGGCGCGGCTGTTGAATTTGTCCTTATAGAACCAGGAGGCGGTCTTATCGTCCTCCACGCTGTCGATGATCGTGCCGAGTTCATCGAGCCGCACGGGCGAGCCGTTGCGATAGGCCACCACCACGGGCTTGTACTGGTCGGCGCTGAGCAACTGGCCGCTGGCCTGCAGGGTGAAGGCGCGCTGCGGTCCGATGATGGCGCCGGTGGGCAGGTTGACGTTCCAGTTCTTGAGCGCGGTTTCGATTTCGTTGATGCCGATCTGGCGGGAGGCCAGCGCGTGCGGGTCCATCTGCACGTGCACGGCGTACTTCTGGGCGCCGAGCACCTGCACCTGCGCCACGCCGGAGATCATGGAGATGCGCTGCGCGATGCGGGTTTCGGCGTACTCGTCGAGCGTCCACAGGGGCAGCGTGGGCGAAGTCAGGGCGATGTAGAGAATCGGCTGGTCGGCCGGATTCACCTTGGTGAAGGTGGGCGGCGTCGGCATGCCCTGGGGCAGCAGGCGGGAGGCCTGGGTGATGGCGGCCTGCACGTCCACGGCGGCGCCATCGAGCTTGCGGGCGAGGTCGAATTCCAGCGTGATCTGTGTATTGCCGAGCGAGTTCGAGCTGGACATCGAATTCAGGCCGGCGATGGTGGAGAACTGGTTTTCGAGCGGGGTGGCCACGGCGGCGGCCATGGTCTCCGGGCTGGCGCCGGGAAGGGCGGCGGTGACCAGCAGGGTAGGGAAATCGACGTTGGGCAGATCGCTGACGCCCAAGCTGACGGTAGGCCACGCCGCCGAACAGCGCGATGGCGGCCATCAGCAGGCTGGTGGCAATGGGGCGCTCGATAAAGGTCTGGGAAATGTTCATGCGGGCTTATTCATGCATCAATCGCCCGCCTGCATGGCAGGCGCATGGGCAAGGGTCTTTGCTGCGTTCTTGCGATTCTTGCGAGCCTTCCAGGCGTTCCACTTACCGAGAATGGCCGCCATATAGGTGTAAACCACCGGGGTCAGGTACAGCGTCATCAACTGCGAAAATGCCAGCCCGCCGACCACCGCCAGACCAAGCGGCCTGCGCGCTTCGCCGCCGGCGCCATAGCCGAGCGCGATGGGCAGGCCGCCGAGCAGCGCCGCCATGGTCGTCATCATGATGGGCCGGAAGCGGATCAGGCAGCCCTGGTAAATCGCGTCGTGCGGCGACATGCCTTCCTTGCGCTCGGCTTCCAGCGCGAAATCGATCTGCATGATGGCGTTCTTCTTGACGATGCCGATCAGCATGATCAGGCCGACAAAGGAATAAATACTGAGTTCCACCTTGAACAGCAGCAGCGTGAGCAGCGCGCCGAAGCCGGCCGAGGGCAGGCCGGAGAGAATCGTCAGCGGGATGGACATAGCTTTCGTAGAGCACGCCGAGCACGATGTAAACCACCGCGATGGCCACGATCAGCAGGATGCCCATGTTGCGCATGGAATCCTGGAAGACCTTGGCCGTGCCCTGGAAGGTTCCGGTGATGGTGGCGGGCAGGATGGATCTGGCGGCGGCTTCGATATCGTTGGTGGCCTGGCCGAGCGAAGTGCCGGGCTTGAGCGCGAAGGAAATCGTGACCGAAGGCAACTGGCCGGAGTGCGGAATGCTTTGCGGACCGGCATTGGCCACGAGCTTCGCCACCGCATTGAGCGGCACCATTTCGCCGGTATCGCTCTTGAGGTAGATCATGTCCAGCCCGTCGGTGTGCTGCTGGAACTTGGGCAGCATCTCGAGCAGCACGCGGTACTGGTTGTTGGGGGCGTAGATGGTGGAGGAGAACTGCGGCCCGAAGGCGTCGTAGAGCGTGCTGGAAATGGTATTCCAGTTCAGGTGCAGGGCGGCGGCGCGGTCGCGGTCGAGCACGATATTGACGCGCGGCGTCTTGATCTGCAGATCGCTGATGACGTCCTGCAGGCCGGGCATGCGGGCGAGCGACGCGCTCCAGTTTGGGCGCTTCGGCGTAGAGTTGCTGGGTGTCCGGACCGTACAGCGTGAAATCGTAGGCGCTCTTGGACATGCGTCCGCCCACGCGGATGGCCTGTGGCACCGAGAGCGAAACGCGCAGGCCGGGGATGTTGGAGAGCTTGGGACGCAGGCGGTTGACCATCTCGGCCACCGAGACGTTGCGCTGCCGCCGCGGCTTGGTGTTGACCATCATGCGGCCGGAGGCGCCGGAGGGTCCGAAGAAGTTGCCGCCGGTGGACGAATAGAAGCTCTCGATATCGGGATCCTGCACCACGATGGAGGAGACCAGTTGCTGATACTTCACCATCTGGTAGTAGGAGGTGCCCTGCGCGGCTTCGATGTTGATGCTGAAATTGTCGTTGTCGGTATCCGGGATGAAGCCCTTGGGCACGACCATGTATAGGTCCGGCCGTCACCAGCAGCACGGCGACGAACATGGCGAGCATGACGGGACGGTGATGGAGCACCCAGTGCAGGGTGGCGCCGTAGAGGTGCAGCATCCAATCGAAGACGCCTTCCATGGCGCGATAGAGGATGCCATGCTTCTCACCCTTGTGCTCGCGCAGGAAACGGCTGCACAACATCGGCGTCAAGGCTGATGGACACCATTCCGGAGATCAGAATGGCGGTGCAGATGGTGACGGCGAATTCGCGGAACAGGCGGCCCAGGATGCCCGCCATGAACAGAATGGGGATGAAGACCGCGGCCAGCGAGAGCGTCATGGAGACGATGGTGAAGCCGATCTCGCGCGAACCGGTGAGCGCCGCCTGCATGCGGATGCTCGCCCATGTTCGATGTGGCGGACGATATTCTCCAGCATCACGATGGCATCGTCCACCACGAAGCCGATGGAGAGAATCAGCGCCATCATGGAGATGTTGTTGAGGCTGAAGTTCAGCAGGTACATCACCGAGAAGGTGCCGACGATGGAGAACGGCAGCGCCATCGCCGGGATCATGGTGGCGGAGAAGTTGCGCAGGAACAGGAAGATCACCATGATCACCAGGGCCAGCGTCGCCGCCATGGTGAACTGAATATCGTTGAAGGCCTCGCGGATGTTCTTGGAGCGGTCGCCGCGGATGCCGAGGTGCACGCTGGGCGGCAGCGCTGCCTGGAAGATGGGCAGCAGGCGCTTGATGTTGTCGGTGACTTCGATGGTGTTGCTGCCCGGCTGGCGCATCACCGCGAGGTTGACGCCCCTGGTGCCCTCCTTGCCGTATTCGCCGCCGTAGATCCTGGAGAAGTTCTTGTCGTCTTCGACGCTGTCGATCACGTGCGCCACATCGCCCAGCCGCACCGGCGCGCCGTTCTTGTAGGTGACGATCAGCGGCTTGTAGTGCCTGCGCCCGCATCAACTGCCCGTTCACCTGGACGTTGTAGGCGGTGTGCGGGCCGTACAGCGTGCCGGTGGGGATGTTGACGTTCCAGTTGCGTATCGCCGAGTCGATTTCGTTGAGTCCGATCTTCGCGGCTGGCCAGTTCGTTGGGGTCCACCTGCACGCGCACGGCATATTTGGCGGAGCCGAACACCTGCACCTGGGCGACGCCATCCACCATCGAAATGCGCTGCGCCATCATGGTCTCGGCGTATTCGTCCAGGTCGCTGAGGCGCATCGTGGGCGAGGTCAGGAACAGGCTGATGATGGGCGAATCGCCGGGGTTGACCTTGCGGAAGGAGGGCGGCGTCGGCATGCCGGGCGGCAGCAGCGGCATGGCCTCGGCGATGGCGGTTTCCACGTCCACGGTGGCGCCATCGATATCGCGGCTGAGATCGAACTGCAGGGTGATGTTGGTGGAACCCTGGCCGCTGTTGGAGATCATCGAGTCCAGGCCGGCGATGGCCGGTGAACTGGCGTTCCAGCGGCGTGGCCACGGCCGAAGCCATGGTGTCCGGATTGGCGCCGGGCAAGGCCGGCGTTGACGCTGATCGTGGGGTAATCGACCTGGGGAAGATCGCTCACCGCCAGGTTGTTATAGGCGATGACGCCGAACAGCGCGATGCCGGCCATCAAAAGGCTGGTGGCGATGGGCCGCCGGATAAAGGTTTCGGAAAAATTCACGCCGAGCCCCCTCTAGCCCCTACGACCGTTCCCGCGGCCCCCGCCTCCCCCTCTGCCGTCCCTTGACCACTACTTTGCTGCCCGGCGCCAGGCGCAACTGCCCCTCGGTGACCACGGTCTCGCCCACTGCGAGTCCTTCGCTCACCACCATGTCCTGTTCCACGCGGCTGCCGGTCACGACGGGCCGCGATTCCACGGTCTTATCCGGCTTGACCACGTATACGAACGCGCCGTTCTGGCCGGTTTGAATGGCCTCGTTCGGAACCACCACAGCGTTCTGCTGGGTGGTCAGGCGCAAGCGTGACGCGCACGAACTGGCCGGGCCACAACTGGTGATCGGCATTGGGGAAGGTGCCCTTCAGCTTGATGGTGCCGGTGGTGATGTCCACCGTGTTATCCACGAAGGTGAGGGCGCCGCGTTCTTCGTTGCCGGTATCGGCATCCTGCGGGCGCGCGCGCACGGTGAGGCTGCCCATGGCCATGTACTTCTTGATGGCCGGCAACTGCGACTTCGGGAACCGAGAAGGTGACGTAGATGGGCTCCACCTGGTTGATGGTCATCATGTCCATGTTGTTGGCGGTCACCACGTTGCCCTGCTTCACGGTGAGGTTGCCGGTGCGCCCGTTGATGGGCGAATAAATGGTGGTGAAGCCGAGCTGGACTTTGGCGTTCTCGGCAGTGGCTTTGCTGGCGCCGATCGCGGCCTGCGCGCTGGCGATGGCCGCCTGGTCGGCGTTCACGGCCTGGGCGCTGGCGTCCGCGCTGGCGCGCAGTTGCTCCGCCTGGTCCTTGGAAATCACGCCGGCCTGAAACAGTTCGGCGTAGCGTTTGGCCTGCGCATCCTGATACTTGGCGTTGGCTTCATCGCGCGCCATGTTGGCCTGCGCCTGCAACAGCGCCGCCTGGTCGCGGGCAATATTGGCCACCGCCTGGTTGTACGCGGCTTCCAGCGGGCGCGTGTCGATGGTGAAGAGCTTGTCGCCCTTTTTGACGAAATCGCCTTCCTTGAAATAGACGTCGGTCAACTGGCCGCCAACCTGGGCCTTAACCGTAATCGTGGAATAGGCTTCCACGTTGCCGATCACCTGGATTTCCACCGGCACATCGCGGTGGTGGCATTTGCCACCGTTACCGGGACATCGCCACCGCGGCCGCGGCCGCCGCCCTTTCCGTCCGCCGCCTCCGCCCGGCGCGTCGGACTTGGCGGCAGTCGCGCCGCTGCCGGAACAGCCGCAAAGGCCGAGAGCCAGAATCGAAGGCCCAGGACCCAGAGCGGCTGGAGCGTTTTTCGATGGACCGCTGAAAACAGGGGCCGGGAGTGTAGGCATAGGGGAATCTACCTCTTAGGCGACAACCCTCATAGTAATGTTACCGATTGGCAGGGGCAATGGCTCAAATTCCGCAAACATTCTGGAACTATCTTAAAGCTTGGGCTTGGGCGGCGGCAGTTCGCGCGCCGCTACCGGGTCGTTGAATCCCGGTGCGCGCGTGGGACCCGTCGCAGAATGGTTTGTTGGCCGATTGTCCGCAGCGGCAGAGCGAAATCACGGTACGGCCGGCCAGCCCGAACGTCGCGCCGGTGGGATCGCAGGATCTCGAATTCGCCTTCAATCCGGATCGGCCCGTTGATTTAAGACAGTAACTTTAGTTGGCATACACAAGGGATGGTAGCACGAGCGATTTCCCGGCCTGTACCCCAGGGGTGAAGGCCTCTTACAGAACAAACCCAATCCCATTTCCGGACACCTCTGGCAAGAGTTACCCTCATCCTGCTCATACTGTACCGCTCCGCACATTCAACAGACTGTCACAAATCCTGAAAGTACCTGATTCGATTGACTAAATTTACCCCAACCTCGAGTCACCGGGGAATCCCTGGGATTACCGTGCGGATTCTCCCTGTAGAATCGACCTACCATGCCAGCCTCGCTTGAGCACGTCCAATCCGACACGCCGATGGGTGCGAACCTGATCGCCGACGGCGCCACTTTTCGCGTGTGGGCGCCCAACGCCCATTCCGTACACGTGATCGGGGAGTTCAACAGTCGCCAGCGCAACGATGCCAGCCTGCTCAATCGCGACGACCAGGGCCACTGGCGCGGCTTCGTCCCCGGCGTACGCGACCAGCACCGGTACCTGTTCTACGTGGTCGGCGACGGCGGCGAGGGGGCCAAACGGGACCCCTTCGCGCGCGAACTGGTGACGCCATTCCCAAGCGACTGCATCGTCCGGGCGACCGATTTCCCCTGGCACGAAACCGGCTTCGTCACCCCGCAATTTCAAAACATCGTCATCTATCAACTGCACACCGGCACCTACTTCACACCGAACATGCCCAGAAGGGGAGGCACCTTCCTGGACGTGGCCGCCAAAATCCCCCACCTCTCAGCTCTCGGAATTACCGCCGTGCAGCTCATGCCCATACAGGAATTCCAGACGCAGTTCAGCCTGGGCTACAACGGGACGGATTACTTCTCGCCGGAGATGGATTTCGCGGTGCACGACGGGGATCTCGGGCCGTACGTCGCGCAATGCAATGCCCTGCTGGACGACAAGGGTCTCCGCCGCTATGACATATCCGACCTGCGCGGCGAAATGAATCAGCTCAAGGCGCTGATCGACCTATGCCACGTTCACGGACTCGCCGTCATCCTGGACGTCGTTTACAATCACGCGGGCGGAGATTTTGGCGACGAGAGCATGTACTTCCTGGACCGCCAGTCCACCGCGGGCGGCAACGGAAATTCCCTGTACTTCACGGATCGCGGCCATGCCGGCGGACTCGTCTTCGACTACGGCAAGCCGCAGGTCCGCGACTTCCTCATCCAGAATGCCAAGTTCTTCCTGAACGAATACCGCGTGGACGGCTTCCGCTACGACCAGGTGAGCGTGATCGATCACGACGGCGCGCCGAACGGTTGGAGCTTCTGCCAGGCTCTCACTTCCACTCTCCACGAGCATCGCCCCAGTGCTTTGAACAAGGCCGAGTATTGGGACGTGAATCCCTATGTGGTGAAAGCCCCACAGGAAGGCGCCGGTTTTGACACCACGCTGACCGACGGTCTGCGCATCTCGATAAGGGATGTCATCAGCAACGCCAGCGCGCCGGATGAGCGCCCGCTCAACATGACGGGGCTGGCGCGTAGCCTGTGGCCGGACGGATTTCAGGACGCGTGGCGCTTCGTGCAGGGGCCGGAGAACCAGGACATCGTGTACGTGGACCGCGAGCAGCGGGTGGCGCGGCTGGGCGATCCCGGCAATCCGCGCTCCTGGTACGGCCGCAGCCGCGCGCGCGTGGCCACGGGCATCAGCCTGACCGCGCCGGGGATTCCGATGCTCTTCATGGGGCAGGAATTCCTGGAGGACAAGCAGTGGTCCGACAATCTCGACTTTCATCGCGACCTGCTGCTCTACTGGACGGGGCTCGACATCGGCGACAAACAGATGCTCGACCACCTGCGCTTCACGCGCGAACTGCTGGCCCTGCGCTGGCGCTGCCCGGGCCTGCGCGGGCAGGGCTTCCGCCCGGTCCACGCGCACGACGAGAATCGCGTGCTGGCATTCCATCGCTGGGTGGAGGGCGAGGGCCAGGACGTGCTGGTGGTGGCGCACCTCTCCACGTTCAACCGGTTCGATTACCGGATCGGCTTCCCGGGAGGCGGCGTATGGCGGGAGGCGTTCAACAGCGATGTCTACGAGAACTGGGTGAATCCGAATGTCACCGGCAACGGCGGCAGCGTGGTGGCGGATGGAGAGGGAATGCACGGCTTCGACAGCTCTGCCTCCCTCACGCTCCCCGCGAATAGTCTGTTGGTGTTCACGCGGTAGTGCGGCCAGGGCTCCCTTTACCGCCGCAGGGAAAGCTCAAAGTGAACCCCTTCGGTCTTCTGGAGCGCGGTGAGGATACTGGAGAAGTTCGCCACCGATGGGCTACCTTTAGGACCGAGCATCCGCATCAGGCTCTTGGCGGGGATCTGTGTGCGCTTCTCCAAGGTCTGGAACCCCACCGTCGCGTTTACGTAGTCTCGCAAAACCGATTTGCCGGTTTGGAGTTCGCCGTTCAGTATGCACTCGACGGACTCCCGTAGAAGCGCCTGACGAAATGCCGGGTCGCGCTGCGCCCGCGCCCGGATGGTCTCTTTGAAATCGTGGGTAAGGGGCATTACTGGCTCTCCTGCCTCTTTCTTCTTCGTTTGTAGGCTGCCCAGCATTCGATGGCCGCCGCTATGTCTTGTTGCTGGCGCTTCTTCGTGCCGCCGCCGACCAAAATCACCAGGCTCTCGCCGTCCTTGCCAAAATAGATGCGGTAGCCCGGGCCGAAGTCGATCGTGTACTCAAAGACGCCGGAGCCCACGCCTTTGACCTTCGAGAAGTTCCCATGCTCCAACCGCGCCAGCGTAATTGTGACTTTGGCGGCTGCGACCGGGTCAAGTTGCTCCAGCCAGTCGGCGAAGAGTTTTTGCCGTTCTCGTCGATGTAGCCGCGGAGTTCGATCATGCTGCCGCTCTTCCGTTATGGTAACAAATTAGTTACCATTAGGCAAGCTACCGGGTCTTATCGCAGACCCTACTTCACTACCAGAACCGTGCCTTCGTGCGCCTTGAGCGGAATATCCAGCGCAGTCTGCCGGCCGTAACTCTGCCCGCTCCAGAGATCGGTGACGTCGCCGGCGCGCGCGAGCTTGACGGGAATCTTTACCGCTTCGTCGCTCCAATTGAAGACGCACACCAGCGTTCGATCCTTCAGTTTCACCGTGCCCGTGGTGAGCTTCTCGTTCTCGAACTCCGCGGCCACTCCGGTAGGCGGCAGCAGCTTCTTGAGCATCTCCAGGCGGTCTGCCGGAAGCGTGCTTAAATCGTCGCCGGAGAGCACCAGGCCGCCCGATGCCATGATGGCGCTGGCGTGGAAACGGTATTCTTCCATCGGCATCGTGCCGCTCAGCGTGACGGCATCGGGATCGTTCCACCAGAGCTTACCGTTCTGCCAGTTGCGCAGCAGATTCTGGCGCGCCACCTTCTGGAAGGTGTCCCATTTGCGGCTGATGTCGCCCGAACTGCGCGAACCGTGGATCAGGCCGAACGACGCCCAGATCGGATGATTGCAGCCCAGGATGAAGCCATCGCCCGCGCCCCTCAGGACCGCCTCCATGCCGCGGCGATAGGCCTCGATGCGCGTCGCCTTGGGGTCGTGCAATTTGCCGCCGTGCATGGCGCCCCAGAAGTTGGCATCCAGCTTGAAATAGGTGACTCCCCATTCCTGGCGCATGGTGCGGAAGACGTTCTCCAGATGCTTCTGGACCTCCGGGTTGGTGCCGTCGAGCGCGTACCAGGGGCCGCGCCGCCATCCCTGGAAGGTCACCTTGTCGGCGGGGAGCGGCTTGCCGTCGTCACCCTGCATGAACCAGTCCGGGTGCTGCTGGAAGACGTGGCTGCCGGCCTCGGCGATGAACGGGCCCACCCAGATGGCAGGCTCGAAGCCCTGCTTGCGGATGGCCTGAAGCACGCCCTGCACGTCGCCGCCGAAGGCCTTGCCGGTTTCGAGCCAGTCGCCCATGGCGGGCTGGTAACCATCGTCCAGTTGGACGTATTTGAGCTGCGGCGCGTCCTTGACGATGGCGGCGAGATTGTCCATCACGTTCTTGCCGGTGACGCGCGCGCCGAAACAATACCAGCTGCACCAGCCGGCGGGAGGAGCCTTGAAGCGCAGCGGCGGATGATTGTGGTCGATCCGGTCGGCCAGCCTGGCGAGCAGTGCGGCGCGATTGGGTCCGCTGACGAAGGTGAACTCTTCGAGCTCCCAGGATTCGCCGGGAGCCAGCGCGAGGCCCTCGGTATCCAGCACGACTTCAATGGATTTCGGGCGCAGGAAGAAGCGGCCGTTGAAGCGGTGGCAACTGGTGAAGGCGAGCAGCATGGTCTCACCACCCGGCGGCGTGAGCGTCATCATCCCGGTTACCACTTTGGCATCCGCGGGCTGCGGAATCTTGTAATGCTTCAACTCGTCATAGGCAAGATCGACCGGCTTGCCGAGAGTGCCCGCGGTCTGCGAGAGCATCTGAAAGCTTTCGCCGTACAACGCGGTGTCATCCGGCAGGTCGTGGGCGATCCGGAAAAGCGAGACTTCCCTGATGTGCACGGGAGTCTTGCCCGTGTTGGTGAGTCGCGGGCGGTACAGGTCGCCCTTCCGATCGCCGACGAGCTTGACGGCCGCCCCCGGCTCGACTGTGCGAATCTCGGATTTGGCATGCCACACATCGAGCGGCTGCGCCGCGGAGAGAACGAGCGCACAAGAAAAAAGCAGGGCAAAAGGGCGAAGCATGCCCTATACTTTAACGCTATTTACGCCTGGTTGCGAGATAGTCTCTTCAACGCAGAGACGCAGAGAACACAGAGAAAAGCGCAGAGAAAACCAAGATCTCTGTCTTCCGTCTTCTCTGCGTCTTCCTCCGCGTTCTCTGCGTCTCTGCGTTGAATGCAAATGCCTCACATATACATTCCGCCGTTGACGGCGAGCACGTGACCGGTGATGTAGCTGGACTCTTCGCTGGCCAGGAACTTTACGGCGCTGGCGATGTCTTCGGGCTGTCCGATGCGGCCCAGCGGCACCTGGGCGAGAATTTTGGCCTTCACTTCGTCGGGCAGGACCTTCGTCATGTCGGTTTCGATGTAGCCCGGAGCCACCGCATTCACTGTGATGCCGCGGCTTCCAATCTCCTGGGCGAGCGCCTTCGTCATGGCGATCATGCCGCCTTTGGATGCCGCATAGTTCGCCTGCCCCGCCGCTCCCGCCTGGCCCACTACCGACGCGATATTCACGATCCGGCCCCAGCGGTTGCGCATCATGGTGGGCAGCACCTGTTGAATGCAGCGGAAGGCGCCGTTCAGGTTGATGTTGAGCACCAGGTCCCAATCCGCCGGCTTCATACGCATCGCGAGGCCGTCGCGGGTAATGCCGGCATTGTTCACCAGAACATCGATGCGGGTCTTATCCTTCAACGTCTTGGCGAACGCCTCTTTGACGGACTCGGGCGAAGTCACGTCGAGATTCAGGGTCATCGCCTCCCCGCTGCAGGAACGGATCTCTTCGGCCACTTGTTCGTTTCGCTCGATTTCGGGTGACGCCACCACGATATCGAAATTCGCGCGGCATAGCGTCAGCGCGATGGCACGGCCGATTCCACGGCTGGCGCCCGTAACAAAGGCCACTCGATTGAACATTCATTCTCCTCAGGATGTTTCGGTATGAAATTCAGAGTAACAAGATTCTGAGGGAGAATTTCAGTGGATCGTCTCGCGGCGTCCACTCCCGAATTCGTCGTCCTTGTCGTCGAACTCGTCTTCGAATTCGTCACGCCAAGGTCCTTCCGCCATGCTCATCGCCTCGGCGGCCGCTTCGGCAATATCCTTGTCGCCGGAATCGGCCAGGTCCTCCAGCAGCTCCGCCGTTTCGCCGGGGCGGACGCTGGACACGGCTTGAATCGCGGCCAGCAGCAGGTCCTTGCCGGTATCCGCCGATTTGACGAGGGCGGCCAGGTGCGGCCAGGCCGCATCCAACTCGCACTCTCCGGCGGCGCAGACTGCCTCGTAGTGAATCCTCGGGTCGGCGCTTTCCAGCGCCTCCAGAATCTGCCTCTCGAAGCCCCGAACATAGCGCATGCAGAAGACCGCGGTCAGCTTCCATTCCGGGTCGTCACTTGCATAAGCGGTAAGGATGGCTTCGGTGTGCCACGCTTCCGGGGAGCGGACGGCGGCCTCCAGGATGCGGCGGCGCACCAGTTTCGGCACGGTGGCATCCAGATAGACTTTCCGCAGGGTTTGGGCGATCTTGCGAAATGTGCTCTCACTGATCGGCACCGCGTCCGGGTCGTCGAATTCGTCCAACTCTGCCTGTTCGAGCACCGGTCCCAGCGAGATTGCCGCCTTCGCGCGCAGTTTCTCGGGCTCGGCGGCGTTGCTCACGATCGCGAGCAGGGTGTGCGCCAGGAAGTTGTCCAACACCACCAGATCGCCGGCGAACTGCGCGGCCAGAAGGCGATCTGCCGCGGCGGCTTGGGGATTGCGGAGCACCATGAGAAACTCATTTCCGATGCCTCGGGGCCACTCCCATGGTGGGATGTCTTGTAAAATTTTCAGGTCCATCTGGTCCTGCCTGTGAAAGGCGTCCTGCGGTTCGAATGTCAATTGTACAGCAGTGCAAGCCTGTGAGTGCAAGGGTAGAGGCTTGCTACCATACTCGTAACTTATGGCCTATCAGGATCTGCGCGAATTCATCCGCGCGCTGGAAAAAAATCACGAGTTAAAGCGTATCCCGTTCGAGGTGGATCCCCATCTCGAAATCACCGAATTCGCCGATCGCGCGGTGAAACAGGGCGGCCCCGCCCTGCTTTTCGAGCGGCCCACGGGCTACAAGGTGCCGGTGCTGGTGAACGCCTTCGCCTCCATGCGCAAGATGGAGATCGCCCTGGAGGTGAAATCGGTGGAAGAGGTGTCGCAGCGCATCGTGGAGTTCCTCGAAATGCGCATGCCCGAAGGCATCGTCGGCAAATTGAAGATGCTGCCGAAGCTCGCCGAGATGGGCGCCTTCTTTCCCAAGATCGTGTCCAAGGGGCCGTGCCAGGAAGTGGTACGAACGGACAATTTCTCGCTGCTGGATTATCCGGTGCTCAAGTGCTGGCCCGATGACGGCGGCCGCTTCATCACCCTGCCGCTGGTATTCTCGCGCAATCCTGACAGCGGCAAGCGCAACTGCGGCATGTACCGCATGCAGGTCTACGACGAGCGCACCGCGGGCATGCACTGGCAGACCCACAAACAGGGCGCGGAACACTATCGCCGGATGCAGAAGCAGGGGAGCAAGCGAATGGACGTCGCGGTGGCGATCGGCGCCGACCCGGCCACCATGTACTCGGCGATTCTGCCGCTGCCGCCCGATCTCGACGAGATGATGATCGCCGGCTTCCTGCGGCAGAGCCCCGTGGAGATGGTGAAGTGCCAGACCTGCGATCTGGAAGTGCCCGCGCAGGCGGAGATCGTGCTTGAAGGATATGTGGAGCTAGGTGAATTGCGCACGGAGGGTCCGTTCGGCGATCACACCGGCTTCTACTCCCTGGCCGATGAATACCCGGTATTTCACGTCACCTGTGTCACGCAGCGGAAAGAGCCCATCTACACCACCACCATCGTCGGTCCGCCGCCTATGGAGGATTACTACATGGGCAAGGCGATAGAGCGCATTTTTCTGCCATTGATGCGGCTGCAGCTTCCCGAAGTGCGCGATATCGCGATGCCGCCCGAGGGCGTCTTTCACAATTTGATTCTGGTCTCGATGCGCAAGAGCTATCCGGGGCACGCGCGCAAGGTGATGCACGCGATCTGGGGAACGGGACAGGCGATGTTCTCCAAAGTGATCGTCGTGGTGGATGAAGATGTGGACGTGCAGAATTACGGTGAGGTGGCGTGGAAGGCGCTGAACAATATCGACCCGGAGCGTGACATACAGTTCGTGATGGGGCCGGTGGATTCGCTGGATCATTCCAGCCGCCTGGCGAACTACGGGTCGAAGATGGGTATCGACGCCACGCGCAAGTGGCCCGGCGAAGGTTTCACCCGCCCGTGGCCGGACGTCATCACCATGAACGCGGACGTCAAGCGCCGCGTGGACGACCTGTGGAAGAAGGCGGGACTTACGCTAAAATAAACGCGTCATGCAATTTCCCCGCCTCCTTGTCATTCGCCAGAAGTTTCCGGATCGCAGGATCGTCGATGTGGCCGGCACCGTGCGCGCACAACTTGCCGCGGGCGGATTCGCCGCCCGGCTGAAACCCGGGGCGCGCGTCGCCATCGGGGTGGGCAGCCGCGGCATACACAATATCGCCACCATCGTGCATAGCGCCGTGCAGTACTGGAAGGAGCAGGGCATGCAGCCGGTGATCTTCCCGGCCATGGGAAGCCACGGCGCGGCGAATGCGGCGGGGCAGGCCGAGGTGCTGGCGAGCTATGGGATCACCGAAGCCACCATGGGCTGCCCGCTGATCAGCCAGTTGGAAGTGGTATCGCTGGGCAAGACGGCCGACGGCATCGAAGCCTTTATGGACAAGGTGGCGTACGATTCCGACGGTGTCATGCTGGTGGGCCGCGTCAAGTGGCACACGGATTTCGCGGGGAGGATCGAGAGCGGCCTGTTCAAGATGATGGCGATCGGCCTCGGAAAATTCGCCGGAGCGCAGCGTTACCATGCCTACGCGTATCGCCTGGGCCTGGAACACGTGGTGGTCAGCGTGGGCCGGCAGGTGTTGCAATCGGGCAAGATTCTCGGCGGCCTCGCGATTCTCGAGGACGCCTATCATAATACGGCGAAGATCGACGCCGTTCCGGTGGATGTGATGGAAGCGCGCGAGGAGCAGAACCTGGCCCTGGTGAAGAGCTGGATGGCGAAGATCCCGATGGATCTCGACATCCTGATCATGGACGAAATCGGCAAGAATATCTCGGGCGCCGGAATGGATACCAAGGTTGCCAACCGTGGCGTGCAGGGTGAGTACAATCCCTGGCCCAACACGCCGAAATTCCAGCGAATCTTCGTGCGCAACCTCAGCGAGCACACTTACAACAGCGCCGTAGGTTTGGGCATGGCCGATGTAGTGACCGACCGCCTGGTCAACCGTATCGACTGGACGCCGACTTTGATCAATTCGCTGACCGCCAATACGCCCGCGGCGATCCGCACGCCGATTCATTTCCCCACCGACCGCGAGTGCCTGGAGCGCGTCGCGCCCACGGTAGGAAGATTGTCGCTGGACGATGTGACCTACGGCTGGATTCGCAACACGATGGAGTTGACCCGGATGGCGGTGAGCGAGAACGTCCGCGCCGCGGTAGAACAGAACCCCTTGCTCGAAATCGAGGGAACCATCGATCTCGAATTCGATGCCGCCGGCGACCTGATCAGTCCCTTCCTCGAAGTGGCCGCGGCCACAAGCTGATAAAACCGATCGGCCGCGGATGAACACGGATAAACGCGGATAAGAACCAATCATTCTTATCCGCGTTCATCTGTGTTTATCGGCGGCCAATTCTCTTGCCAGGATCCGTTCAGTCACCCTTGTCGGCCTTCATCACGATTTCCGTGAGCATGGTTTCGCCGCTCTTGGTCTTGGGGCCGTTGAAGTCGTAGGCGTGGCCCTGGCCGTTCCAGATCTTCGCCAGTACACAGGCCCCCGTGCTGCAATCGAAGCCCATCTTCGCCTCGCCGCTCGCCAGCCAGCTCTTCGGCGCGTCGCCCACCTGCTTCGGCAGCACAATGTAGGCGCGCCGCGCGGCGTAGTTGTTCACGATCATCGCGTGGTTGCCGTTGGTCCCGCTGACCATCCGCACGCGGATGGTTCCCGGTTCCATTACCTTGCTGCCCACGTGGAAAGCGAAGGGCACCTCCGCCTTCATTGCGTCCTGAGCCGAAGCGACTCCGGCGGTCACTAACAGGGCGGCCGCAGCGGTCGCCAGGAAATTCGTTGAGCGTTTCATCGTTGCCTCCTTCGGGCCGCCTTCGCGTTCCCGTTTTATGCACGATAAGAATGCAACCTGCCGGCCATCGCGCCGTTTGCCATCCCACGCTTGTATGTTGCTGATACCGTGTGCCGGCAGACTCGGGAGGGCCGCTTTCGTGAACCGCCCGGTTCGTGCCGCCGAACCGCCCGGTTCACCGCGGGCATCGACACCCACGCCAACTGTGTGAGGAATCGAAGCGCTGGGGAAAGAGGAGGGCACGTGAGAGGAAGGAGTCTGGAAGGGAAGGAGAACCAGGGCCGCCACACAACAAAACGGCGCCACCCTCTTGCGAGGATGGCGCCGCCTCCGATGTGGTAATGGAATTAATTCCCATTATCCGGTGTCATTACAATTTCGGTGAGGCGCATTTCGCCTCCGTGCGCCTTGGGACCCTGTAGCTGGTAGGCCGGGTAGTCGTCGCCGAACCAGATCTGCTTGAGGACGCACGTTCCCGTGCTGCAGTCGAACGCCAGCCGCGGCTTTCCGGTCGCCATCCATTTCGCGGAAGCGTTGGAGCTCAGTTCGGGGAGCGTCATGTGCGTGCTCTTCGTGTCGACGTTGTCCACGCGCAGTACGACATTGCTGTTCATCCTGGAAACCGTACCGATCCGGTACGTTCCAGGTTCCACAACCTTGTTGCCGATGCTAAAGGCGAAGGGAACCTCCGCCTTAAACTGGCTCTGCGCGGAAGCCGTGCCCGCGGTCATGATCAAGGCGGCCGCAGCCGTCGCCATATAAGTAGTTGTGCGTTTCATCGTTGCCTCCTGCGGGCCGCCTTGGCGCTCCCGTCTACGCACGATAAGAATGCAACCCTCCCTCCACTCGGTTGGCGCCGCCGTTCATGCTTGTATGTCGTTGAAACATGGTGAATGCCGCTCCCCGCTACCGCTGCGCCGCCGCGTTTGGTGAACCGCAAGGTTCCTGCCGGTGAACCGCTCGGTTCACCAAACCACTTGGGGTGCCTGATAGACTGGCCTACAGTCGAAAATGGACGCCGAATTCATCGTCGTCAGCGGACCGCTCCTCGGCGCGCGGTTTCCGCTCGGAGACCGCGAGGTCTCGATTGGGCACGCCGCGTCCGCCCACATACGCCTGGCCGAACCGGGCGTGGCCTCCGAACACTGCGTGGTTCGCCCTTCCTCAGATGGGTACCGACTCACAGACCGCCGCAGCTCTTCCGGCACCTATATCAATGGAATGCGCGTCACCGAACAGGCCCTGGAGCCCGGCGACCAGGTCGCCATCGGCGAAATCGTTCTGCTCTACCGCGAGGAAGCGCCGCCCGCGGCCGATTCCACCGCGCGCCACACCCTGTTGCGCGCCTGTTCCATCCTCTTTCTGTTCCGCGCGCTTGCGTCCGCCAAGGATCCCGCACAGCGCTCCGATTTCGAAGCCCGCCTGAACTCCCTCTTCGCCGACATCGTGCCGTGTACGGCGAGTGCGATCCTGATGGGACGCGACGAAGAAGAACTCCGTACCGCGGCGCGCCAGCACCCCGACCCCTCGGAAATGGAAGCCCTGGCCTCCGCCGTTTCCCGCGAAGGAGCGGTGATCGATCCGGCCGCCGGACTGGTCGCCATCCCCCTCTCCACTGCCGGCGCGCCTACGGGATTGCTGGCCGCCTGGTTCCCCACCGAAGAGATGCCGAACATTGGCGAGCATCGCGATACCCTGGGCGCGATTGCCACACTCGCGGCCGCCGCGTTCGAATCCCTGCGCGATGTGGAGCGGCTGCGTACCGAGAATTCGCTCCTGCGTGAACGGCTCGGCACCGCTGAGACCGGCATCGCCGGCGAGAGCATCGCAATCCACAAGATGCTCGGGCTGATTGCCCGCGTGGCGCCGCAGGATACTTCCGTGCTCATTCTCGGCGAGACCGGCGCCGGAAAGGAACTGGTGGCCAGCGCCCTGCACCGTCTCAGCCCGCGCGCCGCCAAACCGTTCATTGCCATCAACTGCGCCGCCCTCACCGAGACATTACTGGAAAGCGAGTTGTTCGGGCACGAGAAGGGAGCCTTCACGGGAGCCGTGTCACAGAAGAAGGGCAAGCTGGAGATGGCCGAAGGCGGCACCGTCTTTCTCGATGAGATCGGCGAACTGGCGCCGCAGTTGCAAGCGAAGCTCCTCCGCGTCCTGCAGCAGCGCGAGTTTGAGCGCGTGGGGGGCACGCGTTCCTGGAAGCTGGATGTTCGTCTGGTTGCGGCCACCAATCGCGACCTCGCGGCCGAGGTGCAGCGTGGCACTTTCCGGGCGGATCTCTACCACCGTTTGAATGTGGTGACGCTCCGCGTTCCGCCCCTGCGCGAGCGAGCCGGCGATATCCCCGCGCTGGCCCAATACTTCCTCGACCGCGCCGCGCCCCGCTGCGGCCGGACTGTCAAGGGAATCTCTCCCGAAGCCATACGCTGCCTGCTGAATCACACCTGGCCGGGCAATGTCCGCGAGTTGGAAAACGCCATCGAGCGCGCCGTCGTTCTCGGCGAGTCGGAGTGGATCCAGCCCGAAGACCTGCCGGAAACCGTCCTGGATACCCTAGCCGCACCCGAAGTTCCCGGGGCCCTGCAATCCTCGGTGGTGGAAACCAAACGCCAGGCGATTCTGAACGCCTGGCGCCAGTGTGACGGAGACCACAACCGCACCGCCGCCCACCTGAACATCCATCCCAACTCCCTCCGCCGCCTGATGCGCACGCTGAATCTGAGGGACGTGCTGCCGTAAGTCTTAATGAACCTCCGTAGCGTTTTGTATATACAAACTGCTACGATTGAGAGTGTGTTGGTTTCCGGTTTTGAGTGGGATGATGACAACGTCTTCCACATCGCGAGGCACGACTTTACTCCTGAAGAAGTGGAGGAGGTCTTCGCCGGGGACCACAAGGTCAGGCGGGCGCGCGAAAAGCGATACCTCGCCCTGGGCGAAACACTGGATGGCCGTCTGGCCTTCGTCGTGTTTCGAAGGTTGCCGGGAGGTTTGGTGCGAGTCATCACCGCCCGCGATATGGATACAAGTGAACGGCGGCTATTTCGCCGCAAGTAGGTGAAGCAAATGAAGAAGGCACTTTCCCCCGCGAAGTCACCGCTACCGAAGTTCCGCTCGGACCAGGAGGCGGCGGAGTTTTTCGACAGCCACTCGGTCGCAAAGCTGTGGGACCAGTTGCCCGAAGCCTCTCAAGCCAAGCCGTCGGCCAAGTTGGCTGGGAAAATCCGTGACCGCCACTCCCGAGCCAAGGCTCCGATTTCATTGCGTCTCGCACCCGAACAGATCGCCGCCGCCAAACATATCGCGGCGGCAAAGTCAGTGGGCTATCAGACTCAACTCCGTATGTGGATTGCCGAAGGGATCCGGCGCGAAGCCAAGCGCGCCTAGTGCCGAGAGTTCATCCTGGATTTTCTCCGCGCCTCCGCGTTGAATGCGATATCTCGCCTTACCCCAGAATTCCGAGCTTTTTCCCCACCTTCCGAAACACCTCCAGAGCCCGATCCAGTTCCGCCCTCGTATGCGTCGATGCCACGATCGTTCTTACGCGCGCCTTGTCCTTGGCCACCGTCGGGAATCCGATACCGGTCGCCAGCACGCCTTCCTCGAACAGCTCGCGCGATAGCTGGTGCGCCAGTGCGGCCTCGCCGACAATCACCGGCGTGATCGGCGTCTCGCTGATGCCCGTATTGAATCCGGCGGAACTCAGTCCCGCCTTGAAGTAGCGTGTATTGTCCCAAAGCTGCTCGATGCGCTCGGGCTCCTCTTCCAGCACGTCGAAGGCAGCCAGGCAGGCGGCGGCCACGGCCGGCGGGTGCGACGTCGAAAACAGGAACGGGCGCGCGCGATGGTACAGGAACTCGATCAGATCGCGGCTCCCGCACACGTAGCCGCCCAGCACGCCGATCGCTTTGGAGAGCGTGCCCACCTGAATGTGCACGCGCCCATCCAGCCCGAAATGATCGATCGTCCCGCGCCCGTTGCGCCCCAGCACGCCCGAGGAATGCGCATCATCCACCATCATCATCGCGCCGTGGCGTTCGGCGGCGTCGGCCAATCCGGGCAGCGCGCCGATATCGCCATCCATCGAGAACACGCCGTCGGTGATCAACAGCTTGCGTCCCGGGACCGAATCCAGTTCGCCCAGAATCTTCTCCGCCGCGCTGACATCCTTGTGCGGGAAGACGTGGATCTTGGCGCGCGAGAGGCGGCAGCCATCGATGATGCTGGCGTGGTTCAACTCGTCGCTGACGATGTGATCTTCGGGCGTCAGGATCGCCGAAACCGTCCCCGCATTGGCCGCGAAGCCCGACTGGAATACCACGCACGCTTCCACGTTCTTGAACGCCGCGATGCGCTCCTCTAGTTGCATGTGTATGCTCATCGTGCCGGAGATGGTGCGCACCGCGCCGCTACCCACGCCGAATTTGCGAATCGCCTCCAGCGCTGCCTCGCGCAGTTTGGGATGCGTGGTCAACCCCAGGTAGTTGTTGGAGGCGAGGTTGATCACCTGCTTTGCCGTCGAAGCGCGCTTCGGCCGCGCTCGCCGTTTCCAGAATGCGCAGCCTCTGGTAAGTGCCCTCGGCGCGCCACTGTTCCAACTGATCGTGAAGATATGAGAGAGGATTCGGCATGGTGTCTCCTGACCGGCGGTCAGCGCCGGTCCTACCGCTGTCTGTTCAAATTCCAGTAAGCGCCGCCGAAGTGCAGCAGCGGACCGCCTTCACAGTCAACTTGCGCATTTACCATCTCGCCCACCAGTATGTCGTGATCGCCCATCGGCACAATCCGGTGGACGGCGCACTCGATCGCCGCCAGCACGCCCGGAATCAGGGGCACCCCAGTGGCGCCCGGCTGCCAGCCCACACCGTCGAAGCGGTCGTGGCCCTTCCGCGCAAAACGGTCCGACAGGGCCTGCTGGTCCTCCGCCAACACGTTGATTCCAAAATGAGTTGCCTTGCGAAAATGTTGAATGACGGAGACCGCGTGTCCCAGGCAGATCAGGATCAACGGAGGGTCCAGCGATACGGAAGTGAAACTGCTCACGGTGAGCCCGTGCGGCGCGCCCTGCCCGTCCAAAACGCTGGCGATCGTCACACCTGTGGCGAAGCGCCCGCAGGCCCGCCGGAATTCCTCGCTGGTGACGGGCGCGACACGGCCCGGATACCTCTCGCTTGACATGGGAATAAATTCAATCTTATCATGTGGTTGACTGATGCGGGAACCGAGATCGTTCCGCGCCTGGACCAGGAGGCTGTTTTGATCAAGCTGGATATCATCAACGAAGTCGTGAATCGCACCGGCATCACCAAGACCAAAGCGGAAATGGCAGTCGAAACGGTCTTCGAATCGATGAAGAAAGCGCTCGAACAGGGCGACCGCATCGAATTGCGTGGCTTCGGAGTCTTTAATGTGAAGCCTCGCAAAACCGGGATCGGACGCAATCCGCGCACCGGCGCGGAAGTCTCCATCCCGCCCGGAAAGGCTGTGCGCTTCAAGCCCGGCAAGGAGTTACAGACGCTGCAGTAGTGCCGCTGCGCGCCGCAGTCTACCGTGTTACCCCAGGATTCTTCTCCTGCGCCGTACCCTGACTCTGCCGAAAACGGTACGGGCAATGCGTACGTCTATGCTCCCACCCGGACGCGGGAACGCTATTGGCTGTATTCCCTTCTGTTTGCGTTCACCCTGGTCACCACCTGCCTGGTGGGCGCCGCCATGCAGAGCGATTTCGAACGCAACGTGCCGTTCGATCTGGAGCGCAGCCTGGAATTATGGCCCTACTTCTGGAACCATCCGGCCGCCCTCCTCAAAGGCCTGCCCTATTCGCTCACGCTCCTGCTGATTCTGCTGGCCCATGAGTTCGGCCACTATGTGGCCTCCGTATTTCACCGCGTGGATGCCAGCCTTCCCTACTTTCTGCCTTCGCCGATCCTGGGAACCTTCGGCGCCTTCATCCGGATCCGCTCGCCCATATATCTCCCGGCGCGCTCTCTTCGACATCGGGATCGCCGGACCGCTCGCCGGATTTATCTTTCTCGTCCCCGCCCTCGCCATCGGCATCGCTTTCTCTAAAGTGATTCCCGGAATCACGCACGAAGGCCGGCACCAGTTTCGGCGTTCCTATCCTCCAGTGGCTCATGCAGCGCGCCATCTTCCCCTCGGCGGCGCCGGGCGACATCTACCTGACCCGGTGGCGCGCGCCGCCTGGGTCGGCATGTTTGCCACCGCCATGAACCTGCTGCCCATCGGCCAGCTCGATGGCGGCCACATTCTGTACTCCTTCTTTCCCGCACGCCACCGGACCGTAAGCCGCGCCCTGTGTATCCTGATGCTGCCCCTGGGAATTTTTTGGCGCGCCTGGTTCATCTGGGCGATCATTCTCTGGTGGCTGGGCGGACGCCACCCCGCGATCTACGATTCCACCGAACTCGGCGATGGACGGCGCAAACTGGCCTGGCTGGCGCTCGCCATCTTCATTCTCTGTTTCACCTACCAGCCCTTTGCCGACGGCGGACTTTGATGAAGATTACCGCCACGATCATCACCCTCGACGAGGAGCGGAATATCGCGCGCGCCATCGAGAGCCTGCGCTGCTGCGATGAAATCCTGATCCTCGATAGCGGCTCCATCGATCGCACCGTCGAACTCGCCACCAACCTGGGAGCCCGCGTCATCGAGGCCGGCTGGCGCGGCTACGCCGGCCAGAAGAACTGGGCCGCCGAGCAGGCCACTCACGAGTGGATCCTTTCCCTCGACGCCGACGAAGCGCTGAGCGAGGCGCTCGAGGCCGAAATCTGGAACCTCAAGAAATCCGGCCCGCGCTTCGATGCCTACACCATGCCCCGCCTGGCTCGCTATCTGGGCCGCTGGATCTATCACGCCGGCTGGTATCCGGACCGCAAGATTCGCCTCTACGACCGCAGCAAAGCCAAGTGGGTGGGCGAGTTCGTGCACGAAAGCGTGCGCAGCACCGGACGCGTCGGCAACCTGGAAAGCAACATCCTGCACTTCACCTGCGATTCGCTCTCCGAGCATCTCAAGACGCTGGATCGCTATACCACGCTCGCCGCGCAGGAACTGGCCGCCAACCGTGTCCACGTGCCCCTGTGGAGCCTGATCCTCGATCCGCCCTGGAATTTCGTCAAGGCCTACTTCTTCCAGCGCGGCTTCCTCGACGGCCTCGAAGGCCTGATCATCTCGTATATGGCGGCCTTCTATACCTTTCTGAAATACTCCAAAGCGAGAAACATGAGCTGATGCGCATTCTTCACCTGGATGCCGGAAGAGAGATGCGCGGCGGCCAGTGGCAGGTGCTGCGGCTGATCGAGGGCCTGGCCGCGGCAGGCGTGGAGTCCACCCTGCTGGCGCGCGAGGATGCCCCGCTCTACACCGCCGCCCGCAAACTGGGCTGGCGCGTCCAACCCCTCGGCATCACCTGCGCTCTCGGCCACCTGCGCGCCCACAGCGTGATCCACGCCCACGACGCGCGCAGCCACTCGCTCGGCGCCTTCCTGCGCGGACGCCCGCTGGTGGTCTCGCGCCGCGTCTCGTTTCCCGTGGGCTCGCGCTGGAAGTACGGCCGCGCGCGCCGCTACCTGGCGGTCTCCGAGTTCGTCAAGGCAGTGTTACTCAAGGGCGGCGTTCCGGAAGAGAAAATCAGCGTGGTCTACGACGGCGTGCCCGTCCTCGACGTCTCGCGTGGCAATCAGGTGCTCGGCCTGGAAAAGGACTCCGCATTGCTCGCGCACATGGGCCTCAAAATGGTCACGCACCTGGAAGAGGAGATTTCGAACGCCGCCATCATGGTCTACGTCACCAACAGCGAGGGACTGGGCTCCGGCGCTCTGCTCGCCATGTCGGCCGCCGTCCCCGTGATCGCCAGCCGCGTCGGCGGCCTCCCCGAAGTCATCCGCGACGGCGAGAACGGACTGCTCGTGGAAAACGACCAGGCCGCCATCCTCGCCGCCATCCGCCGCCTGGTGGACCATCCGGAAGAAGCCCGCCAAATCGGCGATGCCGCCCGCCGTACCGTCATCGAACGCTTCACCGTTGACCGCATGGTTGCCGGCACCCTGGAAGCCTATCGGAGCGTCCTCGCATGACAAACTCTTTTCTTGTGGGGCAGGATGGCATCCTGCGCGCCAGTTGGCAACTGGCGCCCGGCGGCCTATGATCGAAGCCCTCCTGGCCTTCCTGTTCGGCCTGCTGATCGGCAGCTTCCTCAACGTATGCATTCACCGCTGGCCGCGCAACCGCAGCGTCGTCAAGCCGCGCTCCCATTGCGTTCGCTGCCGCAAACTCATCGCCTGGTACGACAACATCCCGCTGTTGAGCTACCTCGTCCTCGGCGGACGCTGCCGCCACTGCGGCGCCCGCATCTCGCTGCGCTATCCCCTCGTGGAGTTCCTCACCGGCCTGCTCTTCTTCTACCAGGTGAGCACTCTGGGACCTACCCTGGCGCCGCCCAAGATGTGCGTCTTCTGCGCCATCGTCCTCGCGCTGATCTTCTGCGATCTGGAAAAGCGCATCCTGCCCGATGAATTCACGCTCGGCGGCGTCGTGCTCGGCCTGGTCTTCTCGGTCTTCGTCCCGCGCCCGAATCGGGCTCGTAGCCAAGTCTATTCCCTGGCAGCCGGCGCGGAAATGCCGAAGTGGCTGTGGCGCGCCCGCCGAATCGCTTCTCGGCGCCTGCCTGCCCGCCTTCTTCCTGTGGTTCGGCGGCTGGCTCTATGAAAAGATCCGGCATCGCGAGGGGCTCGGCTTCGGCGACGTCAAACTGGTCGCCATGGTCGGCAGCTTTCTCGGGCTGTTCGGCGCGCTGCAGACCCTGGTCCTGGGGTCCATCGCCGGATCCCTGATCGGCTACAGCTACATCAAGCTGACCGGCAAAGATCCGGCCAGCTACGAACTGCCGTTCGGCACCTTCCTGGGCGCCGCCGCCCTGGTCGTCGCTATATTCGCGAATCAATTGCTAACGATGTGCACAGGAGGGAGCGACGATGCGAGACTTACTTCCCCGCGCGCCGCGATACGTCCGCCGCTATCCAGTATGTCGCGCACCTTTTCGGTGAGCGCCGCCGGCGTGAAAGGCTTCTGCAAAAAGGCGACCTTCTTCTGGAGGATGCCCGTGTTGACGATCGCATTGTCCGTGTAGCCGGACATGTACAGCACCTTCATGCTGCCGCGCCGCGCTGCCAGTTCTTCCGCCAGTTCCCGCCCGCTGACCTTGGGCATCACCACATCCGTGATCAGCAGATGGATCGGCCCGCGATAACTCTCCGACAGACGCCGCGCTTCCAGCGGGTCCGACGTGTCCATCACCTTATAGCCCGCGCGCACCAGCGTCTCGCGCACCAGGTGGCGCACCATCTCGTCATCTTCCACCAGCAGGACCGTTTCCGACCCCGCGTCACCGCGCTGCGCGGCGATTCGGCCTCCACCGCCGCCGGCTGATCGATGCGCGGCAGGTAGACCTTCACCGAAGTGCCGCGGTTGGGCACGCTGTACACGTCCAGATTCCCGCCGCTCTGCTTCACGATGCCGAACACCGTGGAGAGCCCCAGCCCCGTTCCCCGCCCCGACGCCCTTGGTGGTGAAGAAGGGTTCGAACAGGCGCGCCTGGGTAGCTTCGTCCATCCCGCCGCCGTTGTCGCTCACCGCGATCTGGGCGTACGGTCCCGGCTTCACTGCCAGGTGGCGCCCCGTGTAGCCCTCGTCCAGTTGCACGTTGGCCGTTTCAATCGTCAGCGTGCCGCCCTTCGGCATGGCGTCGCGCGCATTCACCACCAGGTTCATCAGCACCTGTTCGATCTGTCCCGGATCCGCGCTCACCATCCCCAGATCCGGCCCCAGCGCCAGTTGCAGATCGATATCCTCGCCGATCAGGCGCCGCAGCATCGCGCTCAAGCTCGCTCACCAGCTTGTTCAGGTCCAGCACTTTGGGCTGCAGCACCTGCGGCCGGCTGAAGGTCAGCAACTGCTGGGTCAGCGATGCCGCGCGTTCCCCGGCCTTCAGAATCTGCTCCGCCGAATAGTGATTCGGATCGCCCGGCTTCAGCGTGTTCAGAATGAGCTGGCTGTAACCCGAGATGATGGTCAGCAGGTTATTGAAATCGTGCGCCACGCCGCCCGCCAGCATGCCCACGGATTCCATCTTCTGCGATTGTCGCAACTGCGCTTCCAGGTGACGGCGCATGCGTCACGTCTGAGAGCACTACCAATGCCGCTGGATACCCGTCGAAATCAATCTGGTGCTGACCCATCTCCACGTCGATGATCCGCCCATTGCTGGTACGATGCCGCCGCGTGGAGGATGTCTGGTCGCCCTCTTCTTTGACTACCAGCACATCCAGGCTCATTCCGCGAAACTGTTCTCGCGTATGACCGTACAGCGTTTCCGCTGCCGCATTCGCTTCCAGAATCCTCCGCTCCACAGGGTCGATGACCCACATGGGCTGCGGATGTTCCTCGAACAGAAGCCGGAACTTTGGATCTTTTTCCAGGATTAAATGTTTCGCAGGCATCATTTGAGAAGCCTAACGGGCTGTAGCCCTCTTTACCTATCGACAAGAATACATGGATGCTCTGTACCCACTCAATGCCGGCAGCGTGAAACTTGTCCTAAGTCGCACATAAATCAGTACTTTCGGTACTAATACCCAAGGATATTTCGGTACTACTCTCGAAGGATATGGTACACCCGTTTCGCCCTCCTTCGCCCCGCCCCATACGTCCTGCCTCATTCACGCACCGCCGCGGTGAGATCATCGAATCATGACCGGGACGCCGACCGCCACACCTCTCACCGAAGGACGCGTCTTCGATTCGGACTGGTCCATCGCCAACGTCGTCAGACTTCTCCGCGCCAATGCGGGCCGCGGCGTCTGGCGTAGCGACTCTGCCGGGAGCGGCAGCACGCGTTCGGTCAATCACTATTATCTGCGAACAGTTTCCGCGCGCCACCTCCCCACCAGCACCTCTCTAATCTTCATGCGGCTGGCGCCGGAGAATTGCTGGTATGCCTCACTCTGCTTCGCAGACGCCGATGGCGTTCTGCCGTGGAATCCGGAAACCGCCGAGCTCTGGCTCACCGCCTTGTTCGGCGAAGACCGGCCGCACATCCGGGAGGCCGCGAACTCCCGACTCGATTCGCGCCAATTCACATTGCCCTGCTGAGCGGCAAACTTTGGTCCTGGCGGAGGTGACGCGGCAGGCCGCAAACTTTGGTACCGGTGAAACCGAACGCCTCGCGCGCACTTTTTCCGTGTCCCGAAGCGCCCCGCGACGCGCCCGGCCCGCTTACGCCCCGCCTCCGCGACGCGCCAGCGCGAGTGCGCCGTACAGCACGCTGTCGTCTCCCAGAGCCGCTGCCTCCACATCGATCCGCGCCGCCGACCAGCTCGTAATCTGCCGCCGCAGCTCCTGCCGCAGCGGTCCAAAGAGCCGGTCGCCCGCCTTCGATATGCCACCGCCAATCACGATGCGCTGCGGATTGAGCAGCATGATCGCCGCCTTCAGCCCCAGGGCCAGGTCCACCACGTAGCCCTTCACGAACTCCGCATCCTGCATCAATTCCCGCGCGCTCTTCCCGTGATCGCGCTCCAGCCACAGGCCGCAGCACATTCGCTCCAGACATCCGCGGGCGCCGCACAGGCACTCGGGTCCGTCCGGGCGTATGGTCAGGTGCCCGATCTCCCCGCCATAGGAATCCGCCCCGCGCCAGATGCGGCCGTCCTCCCAAATGCCCCCGCCGATTCCGGTGGAGAGCGTCATATAGAACAGCGGCGAACAGCCCCGGCCCGCGCCGAATTCGGCCTCTCCCATGGCGCCCACGTTGGCATCGTTATCCATGATCGCGGGCACGCCGGCCGCTTCCCTCACGAAGCCGCACAAATCGAAGTCGCGCCAGCCGCCGACGTGGGTCGAGAGCACCACCCGCTGCGCGGCAAAGTTCACCGGTCCGCCGAACCCGATGCCGCACCCTTCCAGCGCAAACTCGCGCCTCCAACCGCCCACAATTTCTCCGATCTGCGCCACCATCCATTGCCGGCCGCCCCCGGCATCGGTGGCGCGCGATTCCCTGCGCACCATGACGTCTCCGTCAAACACCGCCATGCTGAACTTGGTGCCGCCAATGTCGATTGCCAGAATCATAGTCGGTCCGGGAAACCCCAGGGTATCAAACCCGCTCTTCTCAAAACCCTTGAGCCTGCAATGTCCGGCTGATACCCTATGGATCAGGAAACATCCCGATTCCCGGTGCCTCGAGCCTCCCACAATCTGTGGCTGTCGGTTGCCATGATCATCGTGATCGGGATCGCCGTTTACTCCTTCCTCGACAGCCTGGCCTTTCGCAGCGCCGTCAACGGCGCCGAACAATCCCGCAACGTCGTCGAGCAGTCCCAGGAGTTGCTCGCCAAACTCACCGCCGCGGAAACCGGCGAGCGCGGATATCTTTTGACCGGCGATCTCGAGTATCTGGACGAATACCGCGCAGCCCTCCCGGAAATCGCGCGCCTGCAGAAGGCCATCGGACAGGCGCCGGCAGCGGTCGCCGATCGCGAGCTCCTCTACCGCCTGATCGCCGCCAAGCTCGACGAATTCGCACAGACCGTGCGCGTCCGGCAGCAGGGTGACATCGCACCGCACTTGCCATTGTGCATGCGGGCCGCGGCAAACAGACCATGGACGAGATCCGCACCGTGGGCGCCCGCCTCATCGCTCGCGAGAACGACCGGCTCCGGGAGCTTTCGGCCACCGCGCAGGCTCATGGATCCCAGACCCGCATCGTCACCCAGCTCGGCGCCCTCTTCCTCTTCTGCCTGCTCTGGTATGCCACCCAGCGCATCAACCGCCTGATCGATTCGCAGACCCGCCTGATCGCCGATCTCGAGCTGACCCGAGACCGTGAAGCCCGAGGCCGCGCCGAGCTCTCCACCACGCTCCGTTCCATCGGCGATGCCGTCATCGCCACCGACGCAGCCGGCTGCATACACTTCATGAACCCGATCGCGGAATCGCTCACCGGCTGGACCAACAACGACGCCCGGGGCCTCCTTCTGACCGAGGTCTTCCACATCGAAGACGAGCTCTCGCGCGAGGCCGCGCCGGACATTGCCGCCAAGGTGCTGCGGGAAGACGTGGTGGTGGCGCTCGCCAACCACACCGTCCTGATCGCCCGGGACGGCAGCACGGATTCCAATCGACGACAGCGCCGCCCCCATCCACGACGCGGAGCGCAACGTCACCGGTGTCGTCCTGGTCTTCCGCGACGTCACCCTCCGCCGCCGCGCGCAGCGCCAGTTGGAAGAATCGGAGAGCCGCTACCGCCTCCTGTTCGAAGCCAATCCGCAGCCCATGTGGGTGTACGACAGCGCAGTCACTCGCTTTTCTGGCCGTCAATCACGCCGCCATCGCCCGCTACGGCTACACGCGCGAGGAATTCCTGAATATGACCTTGCGCGACATCCGGCCCCCGGAGGATATCCCCAAGCTGCTCGAGCACACACGGATTGCCACGCAAACCCTGCACACCGACGGTCCGTGGCGCCACCGTACCAAGGACGGCGCCATCTTCTTCGTGGAAATCGCCGCCCATCCCCTACAGTTCGGCGACGCCGCCGCCTGCCTGGTGATGGCCACCGACGTCACCGAACGGCGGCGTCTCGAGGAAGAACTCCGCCAGTCCCAAAAGCTGGAGGCGGTAGGGCAGTTGGCCGGCGGCATTGCGCACGACTTCAACAACCTGCTCACTGTCATCGAAGGCTACGCCGAAATGATCCGCTCGGACCTGGCGGTGGGGGATCCGCACCGCCCCTCGGTGGAAGAAATCCTGGTAGCCGGGCAGCGCGCCGCCGCGCTCACCAGCCAGCTTCTCGCCTTCAGCCGCCGCCAGATCCTGCAACCCATCCGTCTCAACCTGGGCGGCAACGTCACCAGCACCCGCCGCATGCTCTCCCGCCTGCTGGGAGAGAATATCCAGATTCAAACCGTGCTCGATCCCGGCCTATGGGATGTGTACGCCGATCCGGGCCAGATCGACCAGATCGTCCTCAACCTCGCCGTCAATGCTCGCGATGCCATGGAGCATGGCGGCACTCTGACTCTCCAAACCGCCAACGTGCCAGACGGCGCCGCTCACGAAGCCCTCCCCCCGGACCTGCCCCACGGCGATTTCGTCCGCCTCTCTGTAAGCGATACCGGCCAAGGCATGGACGAAGAGACCATGCGCCACATCTTCGAGCCCTTCTTCACTACCAAGGAAGTGGGCCGCGGCACCGGCCTCGGACTCTCCACCGTCTACGGCATCGTCAAGCAGAGCGGCGGCCACATCCACGTATCCAGCGAGTTGCACAAGGGCAGCACGTTCTCTATCTACCTCCCGCGCGCCAGGGACGAGTCCCCGCGCGCAGTCAAAGGTGTTTCCAGTTCCCTCGCCTCGCAGCGAACGGGCGAAACCATCCTGGTGGTGGAAGACGATGAGACCGTGCGCCACCTCGTGGTCTCGATGCTCAAGAGCGGCGGCTATCGCGTGATCGCCCCAGCCACCGCGCGCGAGGCCCTGCGCATTTGCGGCGAATTCTCTACTACGCTGGATCTCCTGCTTACCGACATGGTGCTTCCCGACACCGACGGAGCCGCCGTCGCCGCACAGGCCCTGGCCGCGCGCCCCGATCTGCGCGTGCTCTTCATGTCCGGCTACACCGAGCACCCGGTCCTGCGTCTCGCCGGATTCCCCGGCGCGCCGTTCCTCCATAAGCCTTTCACCAAAGCGGTGCTGACGGCAAAAGTAAGAGAAGTGCTGCAGGGCGAGAAGCCGGAACGGGGCTGAAGTTCTCTAAAATCGCGCGAGGTTGACTACCGCCGCTGTCTCCTGGAAACTCGCGGTTGGCCGATTGCCAATCGGCCGCAGCTTCCCAAGCTGCCCCACAACCGCACCGGCAATGGCCAGCCGTGGGACGATTCTCATTTACACCTCCTCTACTGATACACCGCGACTTTCTTGAAATCCCCCGCTTTCACGATCGTCACCCCCGCCGGGTCCATATACTTGCGGAACGCCGCGTTGATCTGGTCCAGCGTGAGCGCCTGAATCCTGGCATCCTGCTGCTCGTCATAAAGCAGCGTACGGCCCAACTGCTCGTGCGACGCGATCAGGCCCACCAGCGCCCCCTCCTGCGAACGGCTCACCTTACGGGCGTCGGCATACGCGCGTTTGGCCTCGCTGACTTCGCCCTGCGTGAAGCCGTCCCGCACCGTCTTCTTCAACTCATCGACGAAGCTGGCTTCCACCTTGGGCATATTCACCGGATTGCAGCTCACGGTCGCGGAGAATAGCGCCGCATCACCGTCGGCCGGCGCGATGAAGCGCGACGACGCGCCGTAGCTCAGCCCCTCCCGGTTGCGTATCCGGTTCGGCATGCGCGCCGTGATCGAACCTCCGAACATATAGTTGGCCAGCAGCATCGCCGGATAATCGGCGTCGTTCTCGGTCAGCTTGATGCGCATGCCCGCTTCGAACTGCGCATTCTCCTTGTCCGGCGTCTCGATCTTCTTGTTGATCGCCTCCACCTTCTTATAGCTGCCCGTCAGCCGGGCGTACGCTCCGGGAGTGGTCCAGCTTCCCAGTAACTCTGCCGCCAGCTTTTGCACCGCCGCCTGGTCCACTTCGCCCACCACCACCAATTCACCATGCGACGCCCCGTAGAACTGGTCGTGGAACTGTTTCACGTCGGCCAGCGTGACCTTCTTCATCTCGTCGAGCTGTTCCTCGCGCGTGGGCTGATACTGCGGGTCGCCCTTGGCGAACGGACTCAAGTGCCGCTGCAGTTCCTGCGCCGAAAGCTGTTCCGGCTGCGTGGGAACGTTCTCCAGCGCGCGCACCCGCTGGCCCTTCACGCGATCGAACTCGGCATCCGGATACGCGGGTTCGCGCAGCATTTCCACCGCGAATCGCATGGCCGCCGGCAGATTCTCCGGCTTCACGGTAATCGTGGCGCTGGCGCCCGATATCGCGCCGCCGCCCGCCGGACCGCCGCGGCCCCCACCGCCGCGCCCGCCGAATCCACCGCCGCCACCGCCGCCGCTCACCTGTATACGGGCGTCCAGCCGCTCCATCTCATCCTGAATCTGCTGGCGATTCCGTGTCTTTGTCCCGCTCATCAGCAGGCTGCCGGCAAGCTGCGCCGCGGCATTGCGCCCCGCAAGCGATTTGGCATCGCCGAAATGCAGTTCGATCGCCACCGATACCGTGCCGCCCGCCATCTTCTTGGGCAGCATGGCCACCTTCATGCCGTTCGCCAGCCTGGAGCGCACCACGCGCTTTTCGATGTTGGCCGGCGTCGGGTCGAACTCCTCGGCGCGCGACACCGTGATGCTGCTCTTGAAATTGGTGAACAGCGGCGCCAGTTGTGGCGCATTGGGCACCGCCGCGCGATCCGGCGCCGCATCGGGAATGAACACGCCCACCGTCAGGTTGGAATCCTTAATGTAAGCGTTGGCCACGCGCACCAGGTCTTCGGGCGTGACCTTCTGTATGCGGTCGTGCTGCAGGAACATCAACCGCCAGTCGCCCTGCGACACGGGCGTCGTCATCGCCATCGCCACCTGCTGCGCATCGGTCAACTGCTGTTCCAGGCCGCGCGCCATCCGTGTCTTCACGCGGTCCACTTCTTCCTTCGTGGGCGGCTCGCTGACGATGCCCTTCAACGTCTCCCCGATGATCTTGCGCACTTCGTCAACCGACTGATCCTTGCTCAACGTGGCCGACACCTGCAGCAGGCCGGGATCGTGCAGCATCTCTACTCGCATACTCGCGCTCTCGGCCTTCTTGTTGTCTACCAGCGCCTTGGTCAGCCGTCCGTTGCCGCCGCCACCCCCGCCGCGGCCCCCGCGCCCGCCTCCGCCGCTCATCACGCCGGCCAGCACCTGCAAAGCCGCCGCATCCGGATGCCCGGCCGCCGGAGTGTGGTACGCCAGGATCACCTCCTGCCCTTCGCCCACGCGCCGCAGTTCCACGTACCGCATGCCGTCCTGCGTGGGCTCCACCGTGTAGGTCTGATCCAGCTTGCGCGTGGGCCGCGGGATCCGTCCCAGCGTATCGGCCACCCATTGCAGCGTCTTCGTTTCATCCAGCTTGCCGCCGATCGCCACCACCGCGTTGTCCGGCTGATAATACTTCTTGTAGAATGCCGCCAGCCGCTCCGCCGGCACCTTTTCCAGATCTTCGCGCGAGCCGATGGTCGATTTCCCGTAGTTGTGCCAGAGGTACGCGGTGGATGCCACGCGCTCGCTGAGTACGCGCTGCGGACTGTTTTCGCCGCGCTCGAATTCGTTGCGCACCACGGTCATCTCCACGTCCAGAAGCTGCTTGGTGATCTTCACGTTCACCAGGCGCGCCGCTTCCAGGTCCAGCGCCCACTTCAGGTTTTCATCGGTCGCGGTGACCGTCTCGAAGTAGTTGGTGCGATCTTCGGACGTGGTCCCGTTCCACGCCGCGCCGTGGGCCACAATCTCGTTCTTGATCTGCCGCCCGTCGTTGGTCTCGATGAAGTCCATGTGCTCCAGCAGGTGAGCCATGCCGGTCTCGCCGTAGCCTTCGTGGCGCGAGCCCACCTCGACAATCATGTTGACCGTCACCTTCGGGTTGGCCGGATCGGGATAGAGCAGGACCCGCAGCCCGTTGGGATATTCGTATTCCGTAATCCCCCCGACAGAGGCCTTCTTCTGGACTCCGGGTGGCAGCGTCTGGCAGACGAGCCGGTACGGCCAGCGTGAGAACAACGAGCAGTTTGAAGCGCATAGAGGGATATGGCGTCAACCGGATTTCGGAAGTTACGCCTCCCGCTAGCGTCAGCAATACGAACAAAAGAAACGCCGCTGACCCGTATCCAGGCCCAGCTCCAGGCGCGGCAGCCGGCGCAAGGCGCTGGCGGCCTCGGGACTGCCCGGCGCCAGCCGTGCCACCTCCCGGTAGTAGCGTATCGCCTCGTTCAGCGCCC
This sequence comes from uncultured Solibacteraceae bacterium, assembly GCA_963792055.1. GTDB lineage: Bacteria > Acidobacteriota > Terriglobia > Bryobacterales > Bryobacteraceae > Solibacter. The sequence goes on from CAWBUV010000010.1 coordinate 128,089, forward strand.
GCGATGCCTGTTGCGCGTTGGCCGCCCGCCGCGGAAAGGGCGGAGCGTTCACCCATTCGTCGCTTTTCGGCGCGTGCGCGATCGACCACCAGCTTTCATTCGCCTGGGCAAGCGCATACAGCACCTGCCTGCGAAAATCGCTCCGCGGATGGGTCGCCAGGAATGCCTCCGCTCTGGTGATCACCTCGCGGAACAGATCGGGATTCTTCGGACAGCCTTCGCCCGGATCCGTATTCCATCCGCTACCCAGCAGTTGCAGGAAGGCCAGCTCTCCGGCCTCGGTCTCCGGCCATTCACGCCACACCCGCCACAGCAGCTCGTGCCGGTACTCGAGCCCGCCGTAGTGCGTCATACTGCCAAGCTTCGCGCCGTAAGCCGCCAGCAGACGCCGCACGCCCTGGGTCTCCGGCGAATCCTCGGTCAGCCGCTGACTGAGCTTGTTCGTCACCTGATCGGCGGCCAGCAAACCTAATGCCCGCCGCGGCGCGTCGGCGCGATCGGATTCGCGCAGGATGGCGCTCAGGTCCTGCACAGTCGCGCGCACGTAAGGCGCTCCGATCCGCGCCTTCAGTCGGGCGCGGACCGGATCGTCGTCTTCGAGAGCCTCGCCGAAGATGCCTTCGGCCCGCAGGATCAATGCGTCCTGCATGCGCTCGTCGAACAACCGGTCGGTGAGGACGATCAACTGCACGCCGCGGCGCACGCCCATCGGGGTCGAAGCGCTCTGGTTCGCATGCAGGAAGTAATGCAGCCCGCCGCCCTTCCAATGGTCGCCCGCGATCGGCTGGCCCAAGCGCAAGTGACGAAACCCGATCTCCATCATTTCCGGCTCGTGAGCCGGAGCGCCAAATCGAGCCGTCAGCTCCCTCTCCAGCACAGGCAGCAGGCGAGCCGTGGTACCCGGCGATTCGTCCACCACCCGCACGTCCGCACGCAGCAGAGCGATTCGAGCCGGCTCACCAAATACGTAAAAGAAAGTCTCCCGGATCACCCCATCGCGCGTGTCCGTGCAGTGATGCGTCCACTCCACCGTGGCATAAATATCCATCTGCACCGGAACACGGGCAGTGCATCCTTCGGCGAGCGGTCCTTCCCAACGTACCCCGTCGAGCACGCCCCAGCACCTCCGCCGCGCTCTGTCCCCAAAGAGCGCCTTGCAGCCAGCAGAATCCACCCAAATCGAATCATCGCCCCAAGACCTTGCACGCCGCGTACCTTCCTGTGGGGCAGACTGGCAGCCTGCGGCGGGATGGCATCCCGCCTTCTTCCGTGTCCACCAGTAGACGTCGCCGGGCCGCCACGACACGCCTAATGGCCAGTATCCATATGCCAGCTCGGATTGACCCAAGTCCCATTCCGATTCACAAAGACCTCCGTGACGCGGCCCGGTATTCACACTCCGCTTACCGCCCTGCTCGATTTCGTACAGGTAGCTCGAATACACGATCGCCGTCTGCCCGTACACCTGCATCTCGGTCTTCGGGAATTCCAGCCGCACCAGCTTGCCGCCGCCTGCCGCGAAGCGCGCCGAGCCCTCGAACACCGCCTTGCGGTTGCCCCACTCGCCGCCGGGCTCCAGCGTCAACAGCTCTTCGGGCAACAGCTTTTCAAGCGCGGCGCGATCGCCGGCGAAGTACGCGCGCCACACGGCTTCACGCGCCTCGAGCAGCCGCTTCTTCTCGCCCTCGTAAAGCGTGCGATTCGTCTGTTGCTGCGCCGCCCAGCGAGTCGGGATGCAAATCCGTATCAGAACCGGTCTGAATCCACCCTCCGCCCTGTTTGGTATAGAAATCCGTAATCCGCAGCGTGCGCTGGAAAGGCCCCGAGGGAGTATTCGCCTCCACGTCGGCCACAAATGCCACGAACGCCGCGTCGCCCTGGAATATCATGTCGAACTCGCGCATCTTGTAGCTCTTCATGCCGTACGGGCTGTTGGGCTCGAAATGTCCGCTCCAGTCCATGTACCCGTCCACCCCGCGGATCATCGTGCGCGAACCTTCGAGATACCCCAGCCAGTTGGCCGCATGGGTCGCGCGCAGCTCCGCACTGTCTTTGTGGATGAAGGCCTGGAAGATGCGGTCGATGTGCGCGCGGATCGCCGCGCGATCCGCTGCCCGGTCGTCATCCGCCGCAAGGAGAGCGCCGGCCGGCAGCAGCGCCATGACCGCGATTCCCGTCAAACGTTTGAACATTGTTGACTACCTCCTTCGTGTAAATCTATTGAGCGCCGCCTGCCGCAACATCGCTTCGATTTCGTGTGCCCCTTCTTCCGCGCCCACGCCAGCGGCGTAGCCCAAGGCGCGCCGGCCAGGTTCGGATCGGCGCCGCGTTCCAACAACAACTCCACAATTTCCTTTTGGCCCCGCCGCGCCGCGCAGCCGAGCGGCGTCGATCGATATTCCTCGTCCAGCGCATTGATGTCTGCGCCATGATCCAGCAGCAGGCGTGCCTTCGCCATCTCCCCTTCCGCCGCCATATGGTGCAGCAGCGTGAAATGGTGCCAGTTGCGGTGATTCGGATTCATGCCGCGTTCCAGCAGCAGGGCCGCGATCTCCGTATGTTTGAAGTAGTAATACGGAGCCCACTTGGAGACGTTGGGCACACGCGCGCCGTAGCGCATCAGCAGCTCGATCATCTCGCGGCGCCCGTTATTGGCGGGTCCGGCGAGGATGCCCTCCCCCCAATACGCCAGCGGTTCCAGTCCCCGTTCCCCGCGCGCCTGCAGCAGTTTTTCCACTTCCTCCAGCGCATTGTCGCTGATCAGGTCCTCCAGTTCTTTGCGGTCGTTGGTCTCCTCGCGCGCGCCGTACCACAGCAGCAGGTTCCGCAGTTCCGGATCTTTTCGCGTGTGAGAGATGGCGCTGCCGCTCGATTCGGGCGCGGTGTTCGGATCCGCTCCGTGCTCTAACAACAGCTTCACCATCTCCGGCTGCTTCTGATAGACCGCGATCCACAGCGCTTGGCCGACAGGCGCGCCTTCTTCCGGCAGGCTGGGGTTCGCCCCGTTCGCCAGAAGCAGTTCGACCATCTCCAGGTCGTTGCGCCGCGCGGCCGCCGAAATGGGCCGCTGGTGGGAAGAGTCTTCGAAGTTCGATAACTCCGAATCGCGGTCCAGCGCCTCGCGCACATACTCCATATCACCCAGTACCGCGGCCAGATAGATGTTGTACGCGGCGCCTCGCGAGAGAAGCGTACCGGCCAGCACGCCGGCGCGCAGCGCGGTCCGGTCCCGCCGGTCCAGTGCCAAGTGGATCGGCCGCTTGCCATCGGCGCGGACCGCATCCGGGTCAGCGCCCGCATCCAGCAGCGCATTCATCACCGGCAGATGGCCGCCCATCGCCGCGGCGTGCAGGGCCGTATCGCCCGTATCGTCGCTGGCACGGGCGAGGGTCGGATCGCACGCCAGTTCCTTCCGTATGCGGGCGAGGTCGCCGCGGCGCGCCGCATCCAGAAATCCGGCGACCCCTTCCACCACCGGAAACTGGCGCGACAGGATCCCGAGCAGGAGTTGGGCAATTTCATGGCGATCGCGGTCCTGCGCCATCGTCAAGAGCGATTCCTGAAACGGGTACGTGCGGTAGGTCGGATCGGCTCCCTGCTCCAGCAGGAAGCGCACAATCTCCAGATGACCTTCGCGCACCGCGAAATGGATCGGCGGCGTGTAGTTGTATTCGCACCGGGCAAGATCGGGGCGGCGCGCCACCAGCGCCTTCACCTGGTCCAGGTCCCCGCTCCAGCTCGCCTGGAACATGGCCCAAACGTCGTCGTCTTTGAGGTCTACCGGATGGATCATAGCTATCGTGGCCTTCCCACACTTTCTCACACCGTGCTGCGACACATCGGATTGGAAGACCTACTGCAGCTTGATGCCCTGCGCGTCGATGGTGTGGGCGGTGGCGCGATCCAGATTGGCCAGGGCCTCGGCGAAATCGGAATGCGCGCGGGCTTCGCGATTGCGCGCCGTGATCAGGTCGGTCTGCCGCTGGAGCACCAGAAAGACGCTCGACGTGCCGGCTTGAAACTGGCGCTGTTCGCTCGCGTACTGCTCTTCGGCGGACTGGCGCGCGAGACCGGCGGCATCCAGCCGTGCGCGGGTGGAATTCACCGCCTGCAAGGCGTTGCGCACATCCGCTTCCACGGCCATACCGACCTGCTTCTCCAGAGCATGCAGGCGGCGTCCCTCGGCTACGGCGATCGCCGCCTGCGATTCCGCGGTGCGATTGCGCAGCGGCAACGACACCTGAATGCCGACCTGCGCCAGGGGGAAGTTGCCGTGCGCGATATTGCTCAGCGACTGCCCGTAGCCGCCGTCGAAGATGGGCTGCAGGGAGCTCACCGTGTTGGGGAAGAGCCCCGCCAGGAACGGGCTCACCGGCACAGCGGTTCCGGCGAGACCGGCGGCCTGCAGGTTGGTAAAGACGTCGATACGCGGGCGCGCCGCCTCGCTGGCGAGACGCGTGTTCAGGCCATTGATGTCCAAGGCTAGGGCAGTCTCGGTCATCTCCGGGCGGTCGGCAAGCGCCTGCTTCACGGCATCCTCCAACGGCGGAATGGTCGCGCTTGTGTCGAGAGGCGTTTCGGGAATCAGCGCGGCCTCCCACATCAGGTCGGTCCGATTGGGCAGCATCAGCGATTTGAGATTGTTTTCCGCCGAGGTCAGGATCTGCTGCGCGGTGAACAGGCTCTGCTGGAACGTGGCCGCTTGCGTCTGCGCGGCCACCACGTCAACGGGCGCGAGAATTCCCTGTTCGGCCTGCCGCCGGTTGCTTTCATACTGACGCTCGGCGAGCCTCACGGCCTCGGTCTGCACGTTGAAATTGTTATAGGCATAGTCGAGCTCCCAGTACGCCTGTATGGCCTGGGTGACGACTTCGATGACGCGCTGGCGCAGTTGCTGCGTGCTGAGCTGCTGGTTCTTGCGCGCCACCTGCATGCGATGACGATTCTCGTCGAAGCGCAGGCCGCGCCAGAGCGGCTGGGTGATGTTGAGCGGGAGCGCGTGGGATATTGCGGGTTGAGCGTGTTGAACGTGTTGTCCGTGGTCTGGCGCGCGTTGGAGAAATTCAGTGAATAGGTGCCGCCGGCTGGGTGATGCCGCTCAATTGGGGCGTGACGTTCAGATCGGTGGTGCCCAGTTTGCCGCTGGCCGTGCCGCCAAGGATGGACGCCACCGGGGTGACGGCGCGCGTGCGGTAGGCGCGCAGGCCCATGATGGGATCGTAATAGCCTTGCGCGCTGCGGATCTGGTAGCCCGCCTCCTCGCAGTTGGATGCGCGAAATAGCTAGATCGGGATCGTTGGCCAGGACGCGCTCGATGACCTCCGGCAGGCGCAGCGGCGCCTGTCCGGCGATGCCGACGCGCGGCTGGACGGTGACGAGTCTCAGGTTCTGCAGGACCACGGGGAGGCCACGTTCACCGATAGAGGAACGGGCTGGGAGGTTTGGACAGGTTTGGAAGCCTGTCCACTGGCCGAAAGCGAGGTCAGCGAAGCCGACGAGGGCGGTGGAGACCGCCGCGGCCTTCTTGAAGCGCCGTCCGACCCAGCCGAAGAAGCGCGCGCCACGCGGCCCGTGGAGAAGGAATCGCCCAGATCTTCGAACAGCGAGTAGAACACCGGGACGGCCAGCAGCGTGAGCAGCAGGCAGAGCGACTGTCCGCCCACCACCAGCACGCCGATGGAGCGATTGGTGGCGGCGCCGGTGCCGTGCGAAATCACCAGCGGCGCCATGCCGGCCACCAGCGCGATGGTGGTCATCAGAATGGGGCGCAGGCGGTCGCGATTGGCCTGGATGATGGCGTCGTAGCGATTCATGCCGGCTTCGCGCAGGCCGTTGGTGTGATCGATCTGCAGAATCGCGTTCTTCTTGACGATGCCGAACAGCAGCAGCAGGCCGAGGCCGGAGAAGATGTTGACGGTCTGTCCGGTGAGCAGCAGCGACAGAATGCCGAAGGGAACGGCCAGCGGCAGCGTGATCAGAATCGTGATGGGGTGGATGAAGCTTTCGAACTGCGCGGCCAGCACGATGTACATGAAGATGAAAGTCAGTGAGAAGGCGAGCACGAAGTAGTAGCCGGTGCGGCCCAGTTCCTTGGAGGCGCCGGCGAGCCCGGAACGGTAGCCGGGTTCCATGCCGAGCTGTTGCGGTCTCCTGGTTCAGTTGCTGAATGACGGCGGCCTGCGATCCGCCGGGCACCAGGTTGGCGGTCACCGTCACCTGGCGCTGGCGGCCGATGCGATTGATCGACGAGGGTCCGGTGCCGGGCATGATGCGCACCACCTCATCCAGACCGACCGAGCGCAGCTTGGCGGAAGGCACGGTCATCTTGGCGAGGCCTTCGGCGCCGCCGCGGAACTTTTCCTGCGCGCGCACGACCACGTCGTACTGATCGTCGCCGGCATTGAAGGTGGAGGCTTTCTGGCCGGCCACCAGGGTGTTGAGCGCCATTTCGATATCCATCACGCTGACGCCGAGATCGGCGGCGCGCGGGCGATCGATTTCCAGGCGCACTTCCGGTTTGCCGCTGCGCAGGGTGGTGTCGGTATCCACCAGCGCTGGGTTGGCTCTCATTTTGGCGAGCAGCGCCTGGGAGTAGGTGGTGAGCTTCTGCAGGTCGGGACCCTGAATGAAGTACTGAATTTCGGCGTTGCTCTGATTGCCGCCCACCGAGCTGACCAGTTCCACGCCGGTGTGGATCTCCGGCGGGTACTTCTTCATCAGATCGCGGGTGCGCTGCATGAGCTGCTGCTGGGTGATCTGGCGCTGATCGATATCGGTCAGCTTGACGTAGATGGCGGCGTTGTTGACGCTCTTATCGGCGCTGCCGCCGGCGGTCATCAGCGTGTGCGCCACGCCGGGCAGGCCGCGGACATCCTGCGCGATGCGCTCGGCCAGGTTGGTGGTGGCGGCGATGGAAGTGCCTTCGGGAGTGCGGATCAGGACGTTGTACTGCGACTGGTCGTCCTGCGGCAGGAAGTTCTTGCCGACGAACATGAAGAGCGGAACAATCGACAGAATCACGCCCACGCTGAGCGCCACCACCACGCCGCGATGGGCCATGCTCCAGGTGAGCATGCGCGTGTAGTAGATATCGAGGTACTTGAAGATGAAGGAGTCCTTGGAGGAGTGATGGGCGCCGCCGGACCCTTCCGTGCGCTCGGGCCGCTTGATGAAGCGCGAGCAGAGCATCGGCGTCAGCGTGAAGCGAGACCAGCAGCGAAACCGCAATGGCGAAGGCCGAGGTGAAACCGAACGAGCTCATGAAGCGGCCCACAATGCCGCCCATGAAGCCCACCGGCAGGAACACGGCGAGCAGGCTCAAGGTGGTGGCCATCACGGCGAGGCCGATTTCCTTGGTGCCCTGGATCGCCGCCTGGAAGGGCGGCATGTCCTTCTCTTCGATGAAGCGGTAGACGTTTTCCAGCACGATGATGGCGTCGTCGATCACGATGCCCACCATCAGGGTCAGCGCCAGCATGGTGATCTGGTTGAGCGTGAAACCCATGGCCGCCATCAGCGCGAAGGTGGAGATGATCGAGGTAGGAATGGCGATGGCCGCGATCAGCGTGGTGCGGATGTTGGCCAGGAACAGGAAGATGATGATGGCGGCGAAGAAGCTGCCCTCGATCAGGTGGCGCTTGATGTTATCCACCGCCGCTTTGATGAAGACCGATTGATCGCTGATCACCTGGGCCTTGATATCGGGCGGCAGTCCGGCGGAGATTTCCTGCAGCCGCTGCTTTGACTTCGTCGGCGGTGGCGACGGTATTCACGCCGCTCTGCTTGGCGACGATCAGGGTCACGGCGGGCACGCCATCGAGGCGGGCGGCGGAGCGCGGCTCCTCGTAGCTATCCTCGGCCTTGCCGATGTCCGACACCTTGACGACGTAGCCGTTGCGGGTGGCCACGGTGATCTGGTTGAACTGCGCGGCATCCACGATGCGGCCGGTGGTGCGCACGGTGAGTTCGCGGGCTCCGGCATTCAGGTTGCCGCCCGGCAGTTCGAGGTTCTGGGCGCGGAGGGCGTTGAAGACGTCGTTGATGGTGAGGTTGTAGGAGCGCAGGCGGTCGGGATCCACATCCACGTGGATCTCGCGGCGCGCGCCGCCGACGATGGTGATCTGGCCGACGCCCCGGGCATTCTCCAGCTTCTGCTTGATCTGCTTGTCGGCGATCAGGGTGACGTCGCGCAGGGAGCGCTTGGCGGAGACGGCGATCTGCAGGATGGGCGCGGCGTCGGGATCGAACTTCTGCACGATCGGCTGCTTGGCGGTCTGCGGGCAGGTTGCGGCACGATCAGGTTGACCTTGTTCTGGACTTCCTGCGCCGCCACGTCGCCGTTCTTGGAGAGCTCGAACTGAATGGTGACCAGCGACTGGCCTTCGGAAGAGACGGAGCGCACCTCGTCCACCTGGCTGATGGTGTTGACCGCGTCTTCCACCTTCTTGGAGATTTCGGTTTCGATCTCCTCCGGCGAAGCGCCCGGATTGGCGATGATGACCACCACGGTGGGGATATCGACCTTGGGAAACAGATCGACGCCGAGGCGAGAAGTAGGAAAAGATGCCGACCACCACCAGCGACAGAATCAGCATGGTCGCGAAGACGGGACGGCGGACGCAAAGTTGGGCGAGTGTATGCATGGGTTACCGAACCTGTACCGGGGCGCCGTCGAAGAGCTCGCTCTGCCCGCTGGTGGCCACGGTCTCATTGCCGGTGAGTCCGTTGACGATGCGGATCTGGTCGCCCTCCACTTCGCCGGTGACGACCACGCGCAGGTGCGCGGTATTGTTTTCGATGGTGAAGAGCTGGTAGGAATCGGTGGTCTTGTCGCGAACCACGGCGTTGCGCGGCACGAAGATGGCGCTTTCGCCGCCGGGCAGAAGGACGCGCGCGGTGGCGAACATGCCGGGCCGGAGTTCGCCCTTGGGGTTGTCGAAGCGGGCTTCCAGAATGAAGACGCGCGAGTTGGGATCGACCGAGGGATTGACGGCGGTGATCTTGCCGGTGAAATCGCGGTCCGGGTAGGCGGCGACGCGGGCGATCACGGTCATGCCGACTTTGCCGCGGGCGGCCCGCTGTTCGGGCGTCTGCAGTTGCGAGCTTCATCGATGCCGATGCGCACGATGGTGGCGATCTTATTGGTGAGCGCGACGTACTCGCCGGCGGCCACCGGGCGCGCGGTGATGTAGCCATCGAAGGGCGCGCGGATGGTGGTATCGGCGAGCGCCTTTTCGGCCTGGGCGAGCTGGGCGCGCATGCCTTCGAGCGAGGCCTGCGAGTTCTCGACGCGCGCCCCAGCTCTGGCGCGCGCCATTGAGCGCGGCTTCGTACTGCTGGCTGGCGGCATTGGCCTGGGCGTCGGCGGTCTCCTGCTGGGTGCGGGCCTTTTCGAAGGCGGAGCGCGAGACGTCGCCGGAGGCCACCAGGTTCTCGTAGCGCTTGGCGTCGGCGGCGGCCTGGCGGGCCATGGGCCTGGGCGGATTCGAGGGCGGCGCGGGCGGCGGCGGCTTCCGGCAGCTGTGGCGGGATCGAACGTTCCCTGGCCGTTGAAGCCGATGCGCGATTGCGACTGGCGCACGGCGGCGGTGGCCTGATCCAGCGCGGCGCGGGCCTGATCGAGGCGGAGCTGCGCATCGCGATGATCGAGTTCGCAGACCACCTGGCCCTGTTTGACGAAATCGCCAAGATTCACCGGCGTGGCGACGACGCGTCCGGCAACCAGCGGCGCGATGTCGCTGGTTTCGTCGGCGATGAAGCTGCCGGTCTCCTGGAAAGCGGCGGGAACGGTGCGGGTAACGGCCTGCGCGGCGCTCACGGTCACGGTCTTCGGGCCGGTGGAACTGGCGGCGGCGACCTCGTGTTTGCCGGCACAGCCTGCCAGAAGGAGAGACGCGATAGGAAGCGCGAGGATGATCAAGTCGGTTCATTACTGTGCCCCTTGAGTTGGGTTGGTTTGTCTGGATTCCGTGCATGACGATGTCTACGAAGCTGTCGGCCATCTCGGCGATCGCTCGAGTTTGCGCAGAAGCCGAACATCTGCGTCATGGTGGCGTAGTGAGTGGCCATGCCGGCGACGGCCGCGATGATGGCGCCGGGATTGCCTCCGCGCAAGGCGCCCTCACTCTGTCTACGCGTAACGTACTGGCACAACAGCTCAAAGATGGGAAACGAAAGCTGGCGATTGTGTTCGAGCCCCGTCTCGTGCCCTTCCAGGGCGGCGAAGAGGAGGACGCGATGGCCCCGCTGGTCGCGGCGATAGCGCGTTGATGATGGTTTCGACGATGGACGCGGAACAGGCCTTCGTCGTCGTTGCGGTCCATGCAGGCTTTGAACTCCGCGAGGCACTCGGCGACGTCGGCCGGAGTCGTGGTGGTGATCGAGCACCGCATTATACAGGTCGCTTTTGGTGGGGAAGTGGCGGAAGATGATGGCTTCGGTGACGCCGGCGGCGGCGGCGATTTCCTTGGTGGTGGTGCCGCCGAATCCCTTGCGGGAGAAGAAATCGAGGGCGGTTTCGAGGAGCTGACGGCGGCGGTCGCTGGCGGGAAGTCGGAGAGTGGAGGTACGTGTGTCGGACACAGCAAATATTGTAAGTCAGTACTTACTTACAGTCAAGAAGGGAACGGCTTTCCTGGGGTTGGTTTGGGTTCGTTGGGTTCGTGTTCTTCCTGTATCTCATTGTAAACAAAAAGACTCTTGGGTTCGTTTGGTATTTCGTCCTGCCATCAGGAAAATCATTGGCCTTTCCGATTGGGGTGAATGCGGAAATCCTGCCCGACTATAAGGTAGCAGGCGGGGTGCGGCCGGCGGGCCCGTCAGCAGACGTAAGCGGTTGGCTGGGATGAAGATAGGAGGAAGAATGTTGGGGTGATTACGGGCGGCGGCGGGAATCAGGGTAAGCGGCCGCCAGGCATGGGTTCGCGGCCGGCCCCGTACATAATCAGGCTCGCGGCTTGACCATCGGGGCCAATTTCAAAACTGATCCGTCCGCCAGTCGCCTTCACGAAGAAGATACCCTCGCTTTCGGCAGACATTTCAAACGCAGGCCCGGCGATGGGCTTCCCGCCGAACGCAATCACCTGTGCGAAGAGGCGGTCGCCGTTGCGCATGATTTCGAGAATGCGGTCCGGCAATTGATACTGCCCGGTGTAGCGATCCAGCAGGCTGGGATCCAAAAGAATCCCGCTGTGCTGCCCGGAGGATCGGGAGCGGAAAGCGGCGCCTTCGGGTTCAGGAGATGCATCGCGATCTCATCGACCCCGCGCAAAGTAAAAGCATTGGAGAGCGCAACTACCCCGACACGCGCTTTCGGGTCGTAGCCGATGAACGATCGGAAACCTCCGGTACCTCCGTCATGCCAGACGATCCCTCCGAGAATGTTCCATCCCAAACTCATCTCGAACCCGGACTTGCCCACGGGACGTTTCACTTCGAGCATGGCTTTCATGGCGGGCGCGAGAGTCGATTCCCTATAGTCGAGGAATGCTTCGAGGAACGTCAGCATGTCATTGGCTGAGGAGCGCAGTGCGCCTGCGCCGGGAAGCGTGGGAAAGTCCCAGTTGGCGACGGGAGCGAGCATCGCATTATGACCCGTCGCCATGCGCTGCTTCATGCATGGAGAAAGCGTAATCCCCGTGTCCGGCATGCCGAGCGGTTCCGTAATGCGGGCTCTCACCAGAGTCTCGTAATCCGTTCCGGCGCGGTGTGCGAGGACGTGGCCGAGAAGTCCCGCGCCCAGGTTTGAATATTCGACTTCGGAGCCAGGGTCGCGCGGCAGGGTGTAGCCGGAAAGGAACTGGTACAAATCGTCGACGCTGTAGTCGGCGTACGGGTTGGCCGGGTCCTTCGGGTTCAGGTTGCCGGGGACGCGTGGGAGACCGGAGGTGTGCGTGGAAAGATCAAGCAGGGTGATGGCTTTGCCGTTGCGTTCCGGCATCCTGACATGTTCGGGAAGATATTTGGCCGCTGGATCGTCGAGGGCGACCTCTTTGCGGCTCACCATGTCCGCCAACAGCAGCGAAGTGAAGACCTTGGAGATGGATCCGATTTCGAAGACCGTATCTCCATCTATATTGCCGGCATCGGCGGTGGCGAGCTTGCCATGGGCGATGACGCGGCGGCCATTGGGTTCGATAATGCCTACAACAATGCCGGCAGCTTGCTTCTCCTGATCAACGCGTTTTACGAGGATTTCGCGGATTTCGCCGGTGCTGGGAACTGGAAGTGGTGGGAGGGTATTCGGATTCATAAGTTTGAGAATAGACACAGTCCGAACAAGCTCATTTAAGGAGACACACTTCGGCTATGGTGCCGAACATAGTCAGAGGGTTGGTCTAGCGAGGACGGGCGGAAAGCAGGCAATCCTGAAGCGCGCCGATCATCGCTTTATCAAGCGCATTGAATTCGTATCGCATAACGGAAGTACCTCCTTTCCTTAGTTCAGTTGAGGGCTCCTAGAGGCTATCATGAGTGCGCGAAACACTGCAAGAGTCTTTCACAAGCGGCAGAGTCATACGATGGTCGGGGTGCGCCGGCTGAGGGGAAGTGGCGCACCCGTGTAAGGGAGATGGACTATTGAGGGGAACAGGTATCGGATACGTGTGTGAGTTTGGTGACCTCAAAGACAGATTTGCCCGCTGCGTCCATTTTATTCGTACCGGTCAATGTTACCTTGTGGTTCTGAGAATGTTTTTCCAGGTCCGCCGCGCCGGTCACGGTAGTTTTGAGACCACTTTGGTCGGTCAGCGTATAGGAGCCGGAAGTATCCTTGTTCAAACAACCCGTAAGGGTCGTAGCCATGCGATCCCGTTGATCTTGCGGGGGCTTTTGCTGATCCTGCTGGGAAAATACCGGTAGGGAAAGGGCAGATAGTAATGCGCCCATGGCCAGCAGACCCTTGATTGTTCGTTTTTGTCGCATCGAAATGTACTCCTTTTTTGAGTGGATGATCACCAGATAGCAACAGGGCTGCCACCGTTACTGTGATTACTGTTGCCACGGGCGGAGTTATCAGCACTTATCGCTTGAATGGGTGGGTACCTGGCATTCCGAGTGCAGAAGGATAGGTATGCCAACCAATAAGAAGAACAATAAAGTGATTCTGGTCACCGGTGCGACCGGCCGCCAGGGCGGAGCGGCTCTCAAGCACCTCGGCGACAGGGGTTTTGCGTGCCGTGCTCTGACCCGGAATCCGGAAAGCAAGCAGGCGCGCGCCTTCGTTGGGCGCGGCACCGAACTGGTCCGCGGTGATATGGAAGATCCGGCATCTCTCTCCCGCGCGCTCGACGGCGTTTACGGCGTATACGCCGTTCAGACTCCTTATGAATCCGGCGTGGACGCTGAGGTTCGCCAAGGCTTCCACCTGATCGATGCGGCGCAGCGCGCAGGCATCGCGCATTTTGTTTACAGCTCGGTAGCTTCCGCGGACCAGAATACCCGGATTCCCCACTTCGACAGCAAATTTCGTATCGAGGAACACCTCCGCGGCACGGGGATGCATTACACGATTGTCCGGCCGGTCTTCTTTATGGAGAACTGGCTCGGCATGCGGCCAATGATTGAAGATGGCGCGATTGCACTTCCACTCGATCCCACCACACGTCTTCAAATGGTTGCAGTGGACGACATCGGCGGTGTAGTCGCAACGGCATTCGAACGTTCGGGCAAGTGGCAGGGTCGTGCCTTCGAGGTGGCCGGCGATGAATTATCCATGACGGAACTCGCCCAGGCCTTCAGTCGCGCGGCTGGCCGTGAGGTTCAATACCGGCAGCTTCCCTGGGAGGAATTCGAGGCGCAATCCGGCTCCGAGGCCACCACGATGTACCGTTGGTTTCAGAATGCCGGATATCACGTGGATATCGCGGCGGTGCGGCAGGAATATCCGAAACTCAATTCGTTTGTCCGCTGGCTAAACTCGACCTGGCACAGCGCGACGCAAACGGCGTGAGGCCGCACCGACCGGCTACGCGCTGAATGCGTCGTGATTTACGGGCTCACAACATATTCACATTTGCGGCCGGATATTGATCGTCGGCACGGAGCCGGGCGCCGGGAATCACCGGTTTGCTCCAACCATCGCCGGTTCGAACCTGGTGATGCGGAATCTGCGCGCCGATATCGTCACGGCCGGGCGTCACCGGCCGCGTTCGGGAGTGGAGCCCGGGTCCGATGGTCGCGCGTGCCTAGTCGCCGCCTGGAGACTCAATGGAATGCAGGCTGCGCGTGGTAACGGCGATCTCCGGAGCCTGGCGAAGGGTCTGGTAGACGACGCAGTAGCGCTCGGTGAGCTGGCAGAGTGTGGCAAGCTGTTCAGCGGAGGCGTCGGTATCGAGGTCGAAGGCAAGGCGAATGCGCTGAAATCCTACCGGTGCTTCTTTGGATACGCCCAGGGTTCCGCGAAAATCCAGGTCGCCTTCGGTGCGCACCGTTCCGCCGCGCAGTTCCACGCCGATCGAGGTCGCGACCGCTGCCAGCGTGACGCCGGCACAGGCAGCGAGAGCTTCCAGCAGCATGTCGCCCGAGCAGGCGAGCGTTCCCGGACCGCCAGTGGCAGGATGCAGCCCCGCCTCGACGAGTGCCTTGCCGGTTTGCATGCTGCACGTGATGCGCTCACCGATCCGCCCCTCCGCCTTCAGGGTGATGAGTCCGGCTTCCGGCTCCGCCCGATAGCGTTCCTTGAGCGGCGCCTGGGCGGCGCGCAGTTGGTCCCTTTCCATGATTTCGATTATGCAAAGTGCCGTTCGCGATCCGCAAGCGACCTTGTGTTAACGGCGCCTCAACCGCGTTATACGGGCAGCCCGACACGCCACAGCAGGTAGCCGATGGCCTGCTTCACATAGTTCCAACGCTCGCGAAGGGCTCCCGGATTGTGTTCGGCGCGCGGCGAGCCGTACACTTCCAGGCCGCGGAATTGCAGCATTTCCTTTACGCGGTAGATGTGGTAACCATCGCTCACCACGATGACCGAGTGGAGTCCCATGCGCCGCATGATCTCGCCCGCCATGGCGGTGGATTGCACCGTGCTCTCGCCTTCATTTTCGACGATGATGACTTCGCTCGGCACTCCGCGGCTGGTCAGATAGGTGCGGCCCACGCCACCCTCGGTGAATACCGGGTCGCCCCCGCGCCGCCCGTGGTCAGGATCCGCGGAGCCAGCTTGCGATTGTACAATTCCAGCGCGTGATCCAGCCGTGCGCGCAAGACCGGAGAAGGCCGCCCGCGATATTCCGCGGCCCCCAGCACCAGGATGACGTCCGCCGGCTGGGCTTCCTCCCGCAGGCTCTGCTGCTCAATGCGCACCGAGAGGACCGCGACGATCACCAGCAGGACGACCACGACGAGGGCGGCCGCATTCCATAGGACCTTTTTCATGTGCGCTATTCTGACTGTTTCAAGAACCATTATTGTAAACAGATGTTGACCCCGGAAACGATCACGAGTGCCGCCAACCCGCTGCTGAAGGATGTTCGGCGCGCGGTTGCGCGAAACTCGCTGACCGCCGAGGGGTGGTGTATCGCCGAAACCCTGCACCTGCTCGAAGAGGCCCTGCGCAGCCGTTGCGAGGTCAAAACCGTGCTCGCCGCCGAGAGCAAACGTGGGCTGGTGGAAGGGTTAGGGAGACGGCTGGCGGGCGCAAGATTCGCGGTACTGCCCGACGCATTGTTTGCGGGAATCGCCGCCACGGAGAGCAATCAGGGGGTGATGGCCCTGGTACAGCCTCCCCAGTGGAAGCTCGAACAGCTTCTGGAGGGAACGCCGCTGATCGTCGTTTTGGATGGACTTCAGGATCCCGGAAACGCCGGGACCATTGCACGCGCCGCGGAGGCGTTCGGCGCCACCGGCATCCTGTTCCTCAAGGGCACGGTCAGCCCGCATAATCCCAAGACGCTGCGCGCGTCGGCGGGCTCGCTGTTTCGCGTTCCTTTCATGCAAGGGATCGACGCGGCGGCCGCGCGGGCGGCGCTGCAAAAGGGCGGGGTGGAACTGTTCGCCGCCATGCCGGTGGTCCCGGGGAAACCGGTGCGCGCCCTGGCGGAGACCCGTTTGACCGGACGCTGCGGCCTGATCATCGGCAACGAGGCACACGGCGTTTCGGGCGAATGGCGTTCGGCGGCGGCGCATGTCTCCATTCCCACGGTGTGCGTGGAATCGTTGAATGCCGCGATTGCCGCGGGCATCCTGCTCTATGAGGCGCGGCGGCAGAGGATGCTGCGGCCATGAGCCTCTTCGATACCACGCCGCCCGATTCGTCCACCGGCCAGCGTCCGCTTGCCGAACGCATGCGCCCGCACAGTCTGGACGAGTACATCGGGCAGGATCACATTCTGGGCCCCGAGAAACCGCTGCGCCGCCAGATTGAACGCGACGAGCTCACCTCCATCATCCTGTGGGGTCCGCCCGGCGTCGGCAAGACCACGCTGGCCCACCTGATTGCGCGCGCCACGCGCTGCGAGTTTATTCCCTTCAGCGCGGTGCTCAGCGGGATCAAGGAAATCAAAGCGGTGATGGCCGATGCGGAGCGTCTGCGGCGGATGGGCCGCCGTACGATTCTGTTCGTGGATGAGATTCACCGGTTTAACAAGGCGCAGCAGGACGCCTTCCTGCCCTACGTGGAACGCGGAGACATCATCCTGATCGGCGCCACCACGGAAAATCCGTCCTTCGAAATTATCGCCGCACTGCTTTCACGGTCGCGCGTTTACGCCCTGCGCGCGCTCACCGTGCCGGAGATCGTCACGCTGCTCAAGCGCGCGCTGCCGCTGTTGAATCTGCAGGCCAGCGACGAACTGCTCGAACAGATCGGCATCTACTCCAATGGCGATGGGCGTCAGGCGTACAACACGCTGGAAGCGGCGGCCGCCGCGTCGCCAGCGGGCGAACTGACCGAAGCCGCCCTTCAGGACGCAATGCAGCGCAAGGTGCTGCTCTACGACAAGAGCGGCGAAGAGCATTTCAACCTGATTTCGGCGCTGCACAAATCGGTGCGCTCCAGCGACCCCGATGCCGCGCTCTACTGGCTCACGCGGATGCTGGAAGCGGGCGAGGACCGTTTGTACCTCGCACGGCGCCTGGTGCGCATGGCGATCGAAGATATCGGCCTGGCGGATCCGCGCGCGCTCGAACAGTGTATCGCCGTCAAAGAGGCGGTACACTTCCTCGGTATTCCGGAGGGCGACCTCGCGCTGGCCCAGGCGGCGATTTATCTGTGTGTTGCGCCCAAGTCAGACGCTGCCTATCGTGCCTTGAGCGCGGTGCAGGAAGACGTGGAGAAGACTGTCGCGGAGCCCGTTCCGATGCACTTGCGCAATGCCCCCACGAAATCCATGAAGCAATGGGGGTATGGCGAGGGCTACCAGCACGCGCACAAATTCGAGAATGCTGTTCCCGATATGGAATGTCTGCCGCCGTCGCTCGCCGGACGCCAATACTATTTCCCCACGGATCGCGGCGTGGAGAAGAGAATCCGCGAGAGGTTGGAAGAGATCCGCAGGCTGCGGCAGAAAGAATAGCTTCAGCGCAGGTACTCGCGCACTTCCGCGTGTCCGAAGTATGCCGCACCGCCTTCGGCGGTTGCATGGTAGAGATCGTCTTTGATGGATCGATCGGCGCCGCGTTCCACCAGCAGCTTCACCATCGCCATGTGGCCATTTTGAGCGGCAAGGTGGAGCGCCGTAATGCCTTGACCATGCGTCAACCCGCCAAAGGTGCCCTTACGGTTCACGTCGGCGCCGTGATCCAGCAGCCATGCCGCGGCCTCTTTCCGATTACATGCGGCGGCCCAGATGAGCGGAGTGCCTCGGTACGGGTCGGCATCGAGCCGCGCGCCGGCCCGCACAAGCCGTTCCAGCACGCCGGCGCGATCGCTCTTGCACGCCCACACGAGCGCTTCGTCCAGCACCTCCTGCGGATCGGTGGACGGCTGCCATTCCGGAAACCCGCTGTGCGGACGATAGAAGCCCCGGGCGGCGCCGGCCTCGGATGTCAGCGTGCTTTCGCCAATAAAGCAGGCTTCTACCAATTCGTGAATGCCCAGGCCGGCCGCGGCGCGCAGATTGCGTGGCGTTACCGTATGGCGTCCCAGCAGATCGGCCACCTCGCGATGTCCCCAGAACAGCGCGACGATCAGAGGCGTGCCGCCGGCGCCATGCGCTTCCGCATCCAGGGCCGCGCCCCTCGCAACCAACATGTCCGCAATTTCCCGCTGGTTGGCGTAGGCCGCCGCATGCAGCGGCGTCCAGCCGCGATCGTTCGCATCGTTGACGTCGGAACCCGCCGCGAGCAGCGCCTCGATCGCGGACACCCCGCCTGTCCACTCCGGTCTGCCGGCCAGGCTGACGGCGAGATTCAGCAGCGTGTTGCCGTTGGTCCCCCGCTCGCTTGCCAAACGGGGATTCGCGCGCAACAGACTCTGGAACCCAGGAACATCGCCACTCTGCAGCCGGTCGAAGGCCGCCATGAAGGGTTCGGTAGTGTCCGTGTCCGTTCTCGATGCCAGTAGATTCACGCGGCCGATCAGGTCGTCCCAGGTCTCGAACCCATGCTCCCGTGCGTAGACCAGGCGCGCGTCCTCCTCGGTGAAGGGAGCCTCCAGAATCTCTTCGTCGGTTCGGTCTGCAAAGCGCGGATGCCATTCGCGAATCTGTTCCAACGCCGCCGGGCCGGCCGATTGCCGCGTTCGCAATAAGCCATGAACCCGTTCCGTGATCCATGCCGCGTCGGCGACGAACAGCCGCGTGTGGCGGGAATCCGATGGGGGCTGCGCGTTGGAATTCAACCTGGTCACCGGTGAACCCCTGTTCGCGAGCCAGAACGAACTGCGCGTCGTGCAAAGTCGCCAGTTGACGCACGTATCGCATCGTCGGAAGTCGTCCAGCGGCTGTGGTGACGCCGCAGGCGGGCGAGCGCGTCTTCGTTTCCCACCCGAATCGCCTGCAGCAGTTCGCGGGCCTGCTTCTTCTGTTGATCGGGATTCAACACTGCCATCTTCTCTCAAAAGGCAGGCGGGCACGGCTCCTTCCGCGGATATAGGCCATTGTGATTCGAAACACCGCTGGCATTGCCGGCGTGGCCCGAGTTCATTTTCCCGCGGAAGCCGTATGCACGAACGCTTGCAGCCACGCCTCCACCTCAGCAACCTGTTCGGGAATATTGTTGTGACCCGTTTCCAGCGCCAGCAGCAATTTCTTCGGCCCGGGAATTACGTTGTAAGCCGAGTACATGGAAGTCGGAGGACACGTCTCATCGTTGAAGCCCCAGGAGTAAAATCCGGGCACCTTCACGCGCCGCGCGAAATTGACAACGTCGTAATAGCGCGAGGTCTCGATTTGATCCGCCGACCGGTGTGACAGCGGACCATCGGCGGCACGGAACATGTGCGGCCAGCCGCCGGCGCGATTGTGCAGGTACCCCGTAACATCGGAAAGCGCCGGGTAGTACGCGGCCAGTCCCCGGACCCGCGGGTCTAACGCGGCGGTAACGATAGACAGCGCCCCGCCCTGACTGCCGCCGGTAACCACCAGGTTGACGCCATCCCATTTCGCATGGCTGGTGAGGAAGTCGTTCGCGCGTACGCAGCCGAGATAGACACGCCGGTAATAGTAGCGATCGCGGTTATCGAGCCCGAAGGTGTTGTAGTTCGCGAGCGCGCCTGCGCCAAGAGAGTCGTATACCGACTGTTCCATCGTCACCGGAATGCCGTGAATCCCCACCTGCAGCGTAATAATGCCACGCCCCGCCATCTCCGCAAGACCCCGGTACGGGCGGACCCCGGCGCCCGGGACGCTGAGCAGCGCCGGATACTTGCCGGGCGCCTTCGGCTCGCAGAGAACACCATAGAAACGGGAGGGCGCGGCCCCCATGCCTACGTTCTGCAGATTGACCTGGTAGCAATCGGCCGATGAGTTGCCATACTCGGGCAGCGGCGTGAGTTTTGCGTCGATCGGCAGTTTGGCGAGAGCAGCCTTGCCGGAGGCCCAGAATTGATCGAAGTCGGCAGGCTCCTCCTGCGTAGGCTTGATCAGTTCCGGTCGAAAGGCGGCAGTGGCCAGTCCGCGATAGGTCTTCCCATTCCGCTCGACGGTCGCAATGCACCGTAGGAAGCCGGGTTCGCTCATGGTGCCGCCCTCGACGGAGAGGCCTTCGTCGGTGAGCGTCGCGGTCTGATCGATTTTAGGAGGCATCATCTCGGGACCGATCCGGTAGGTCACCTTGATGCCGCTCAGCGGATGGCCGTCCTGAACGGCGATGATGCGGAAGCGGACGGGCTGGCCGGGTTCATAGCGCCAATCGGAACGGTCGGTAGCGACCCGAACCTGAATCGTGCCGATGCGGTCCTGAGCGGCCACAGGAAAGGCGAGGATGAAGAGTAGGGCGAATCGTAGCATGGCTTGACCTAATACCATACCGCGGCCGGCACTGCTCGCGTGAGGAGACTTGGAGCGGATCTGACGGAGTTTGATCGGCGGGCTGCTTGTCCACAAAACGACTTGGGCCGGACGCACCCTTGAAAGAGGATCCGGCCCAAGTTCTCCGGGCTGCCTGAGGCGGGCTAACAGCTAGGACTTTGGCGTGACCAGATCGGTCTTCCAGTCCTTCTGCATGTGCTTCCATTCCTTGAGCTGTTCCGGAGTGAGAATCGCGGCGATCTGGGCGTTATATTTGTCGTGAATTGCCTTCAGCGAGTCCTTAGCGGTCTTCTTCGCGGTCTCGCTCTTGTCGCTCGCCCGGTAGACGTCTTTAATTTGGCCCATATAAACATATTTCGTTTCAATAAGCGGTTTGATGGCAGCTGCTTGATCCGGGCGCAAGTTCAAAGTCTTAGCGCACGTATCGAATCGATCCGCCGCCAGCTTGATCATGTCCGCTTTGCTGTACTGCGCCCAAATTGCAGGAGCAGTCAATAAGCACATCGCCACTGTGAGTCTTCCTAGAATCATGGTTTCTCCTTACAAACTATGCAGAAACTCCCACGCTTGGATCGATGCAATACTCCCACAACCGGTTCAACATGGTCTGACCATTTGACCCCTAACGTTCGCGCTTTCGCATAGCGCCGGACGCTTCGTCTTATCCGCCTGCTCCGGGCCGGTCCCGCTCAACTTGGAGTTTCCATGCACGAATACCGTCCTGTTTGGCACGGCCGCGCGCCGCCGCATGCGCGCCGCGGCAGCGATGCGCCGTAACATCCCGCGAAACATCACCTCATGAATGGGCCAGAGCAGATACCAATACAACAGACCTCCAAGACCGTGTGGCTCGAAATAGGCGATCTGCCGGAGGACGGTGGATCGCCCGTTCCCTCCGCACGGAATTCCAGCCACGCCCGCCCGGGGACCCGCATCTCGGCCTGTAGCCGCAAGCGGCGTCCGGCCTCGTAAATCTGCACTCGCCAGAAATCCAGCGTACTCCCGCGAGCGGAGTCTCCGGGTCGGGCCGTCCGCGACGCATCCCCACGCCGCCGCTCATTAAATCGATCAAGCCGCGAATTCTCCACAACCAGTTGCCGAAATACCAGCCGGTTCGGCCGCCAATGCGGCGCACTGGGTGCGAACGTCTCGCCGGGAGAAAGTGGCACTCTGATTTCTTGTACGTTGCTCAGAACAGCCGGCCCGGGTTCGGCCGCCTTGGCCCAAACCTCGGGACACCCGGCGTCCGACCAGCGGGTTTCGGCGGCGCAGAGATCTTCGTTGGCCAGCGCCCGCTCCACTGCCCGCGCCAGTCCTGCGGGCCGGACTTTGAAAATGCGCCCCTCTTCGGGACGGCGCACCACGCTCGGAGTGCGGACGCTCTCAATCAGGAAGCGGCCGATGGATGCGTACACCGGCGTCACAAGCGTCAGCCAGCGGCTCGATAACCTTGGGCTGAGAACTGGGACCGCGAAAAACCAGCGGCGCAGTTTCCGCTGCCGCGCATATTCCCGCATGATCCCGAGATAAGAAGTAACGTCGGCTCCGCCGATTTCGACGATGAATGAGTCTTGCCGTCCTCCACCCCGATCGCCTCGACCAGGTACGCGATAACGTCATCAATGCCGATCGGCTGCGCCACCGTGTGGACCCAACGAGGCGTCACCATGACCGGGAGCCGCTCCACCAGCGCGCGAATCAGCTCGAACGAAGCACTGCCCGAACCGATAACGATGGACGCCCGAAACTCGATCACCGGAATCCCGCTCTCGCGCAGAATATTGCCGGTCTCCAGGCGGCTCCGCATGTGAGGTGAGAGGTCGCTGCCGTGGGCCAGTCCACCGAGAAAGACGATGCGGCGCACCCCTGCTGCGCGCGCCGCATGCGCAAAATTCCGAGCCGCCTCGCTTTCCAGTCTCTCGAACTCGCGCCCCGTCGCATCGCGTGAACCAGATAAAACGCCGTCTCCACGCCCTCGAAGGCCGGGTCCAGAGATGCAGGCTGGAGCAGATCCCCCGGCACGACTTGCGTACCAGGGGCCACGCGCCCGCGCAGCACCTCCGGGTTCCTGCACAGGCATCGGACGGCGATGGATTGCCGTTCCAGTGCCCGTAACAGGCGACCGCCGATATACCCCGTTGCTCCGGTCAGCAAAACCATCACTCACCATTTCTTGAAATCGCCTTCAGGCGCGGGCGCCCGCTGCGGCGGGATACCAACGGCGTTGAATCGATTTCCACGTCAAAGCCTGGTAGAGTGCGGACAAGCCTACCAGGGCGTAGACCACGCTGCTCAGAGCAGAGGTCTCACCGAATCGCATGCCGAAAACGGCGGCCACCAGATCGAGGTGAAACGCCCGGCAAGGCCCCAGTTCAGCGCGCCAATGACCACCAGCACGGCTGCCAATACGTCAAGCTTCTTCATATCGTTTCCTCTCCTTCCGGTTATATTTTCTCGGGCTCTGATTTGATCCTAAGGAAAATTTGTTTTACTGTAAAGAACAGGAAGAAGCTGCTTTTCCTGCGGAGAAAAACCCGGGCGCAAGCAGTCGTGCGAGGAAAACGAATTTCATGAAGGACGCCAACACCATAGCCCAAGGGCTTGGCAAGTATGCCATCGGCGCAAAATTGAGAAGGCTTCGCCTTCGCAAGAGCATGGGTCTGCTGGAATTAAGCAAACACACGGGCTTGTCAGCCGCATTGCTCTCCAAACTGGAACGCGACGTGATGCATCCCACCCTGCCCACGCTGTTGCGGATCGCTATGGTCTTCAGCGTGGAACTGGATTTCTTCTTCGTTCCGGAACCGAAGCCGGTGCTTGAGATCGTCCGCAAGAGCGAGCGGATGCGGTTCCCCGATTCGCCCGACGGGAAGAAGGCCTGCTATCACTTCGAGAGCCTCGACTTCTCCGTCCCGCAGCGCGCCTTGAACTCCTACCTGGCCGAATTCGAACCCATCGAGATGACGGACAACCGGTTCCACCAGCACCCCGGCATCGAACTTCTGTACGTGATCTCCGGCAAGCTCGAACTGCACACTCAGGGCGCGAAGTACGACTTGTCTGCAGGCGATGCGGTCTACTTCGATTCCACAGCGCCGCATTGTTATCGCAGGGTCGGAGCAAAGCGCACCACGGCGCTGGTAGTGACCACCAACGTCGAGAGGGCCGTTCGGCCCGTGTGATTCCGCGCGTGCTCACCGCGCGGCCGCTTCGCGCGGACGGCGTCGATCCGAACTATCCCGTGTCGATGCCTTCGCTGCCAGCGGTTCGCCCGTCGATCGCTACCGCTTCTCCTACGTTCAGACGGCCGTGCGGGAACAACTGAGGGCGGGAGCCCGGCACGGCGACGCTGTCGCCTGAGGATCAGGCGATCACCCGCATGGCGCAGAGTTACTGGGTCAACTTCGCCAGGATCGGCGATCCGCAAAGCTTATCGTCGTGGAGGGTCGGTAACGTGTTTGCCGGCGCGCGAGCGCTCCTCGATGTGAAAGGTGTGCTCTTTCTTGCCCACGCGCAGGATCAGGTTCTTGCCATCCTCGGCGACATCGATCTTCGCGCCATCGCGCAAGTTGAGAGCGCCCCGCATCGTCACGGTGCGGGTCACGTGGTAGAGCCACTCGCCCGCATCGATGTAGATGCTCTCGTGGACCGTGGCGGCGTTAGCGATCAGCGGGTCAAAGGGCATCGCGTCGCGGCGGTCGAGCTGCCGCAGATTGCTCTCGATCACCGCCTGCTCCCAGACCAGTCCCTTCTTCTTCGGATATAGCGGCAACACTACCAAAAGTGTGAGGATCAGTAGCTTCACGCGAAGACCTCCCCGCAATCTTACTAGACTCCGCTAGTGTGAATTGTTGACACCGCGGCGCACCCAGCCGAGCCGCGGCCGTCAAGGGAGCGTGGAGTACAACTTCGCCTGCAACGAATTCAACCAGGCGAAGACCCTGTGCGAGCGAGAGGGCGGCAAATTGTGGAGCATCTCCTTGTGCGGTCCGATCGTGATCGCCGATCCGGCCACCAAAACCATCGCGACCAACCAGCCGCCTCCCGAGGCTCCGAGGCCGGCCGCTCTGGGATTTACAAACTCCGCGATGGACTGGGGCGGCACTCGCTGGACCACTATCTCCTGGCCGTCTCTGGTGGCTTTGCAGCACCTGCAAGGCCTGCTCCTGATCCACGAATTGTTCCACCGGATTCAGCCGCAACTGGGTCTGTTGGTTCCGGACTCGCCCAGCGACCATCTGGACACACTGGAAGGCCGCTATTGGATGCAACTGGAATGGAAAGCGCTGAGCCGGGCCATCGGCTCGCGGGCCAGACACGCGCGGCGGCGGTGGGAGACGCTTTGGCGTTTCGTGCCGCGCGCAGAGACCGGTTCCCCGGGCGGCGGAGAGCGAGCGGGGATTGGAAATCGATGAAGGTCTGGCGCAATACACGGCGACTGTGGTGGCCGCCGGTTCCCGCTCCGAGGCAGCGCGTAGTGCCATCGAACAGCTCGCAAAGGCTCCCGCCGAAGTCACGTTCGTTCGCCAATTCGCCTATCCGACTGGGCGCTTGCTTATGGAATCCTGCTCGACGAATACGCTCCGGGTTGGACACACCGGATTAAGTCCGGCGACGATCTGGGAAAGCTGATCGAACCCTTCGCGGCCGTCCGGCCCGCGAAGGACTGTGGAAGCCGCCGCTGTGCTCCTACGGCGGGCCGGAGATCCGCGAGCGGGAAACCACGGCGCGAGGTGGAGCACAAGGCCCGCCTTGCGGAACTGCGCCGTCGTTTTGTCGAAGGGCCGATCCTGATCCTGCCCCGCGGGCGAGGCGCTTCCTTCGGGTCAGCCGGGATAACGACCATTCCCGGCGAAGGCACGGTCTATCCGTCGTATCGGACCGAAGGCGGACTGGGGCACGCTGGAGGCCTCGGCTGTTCTCGTAGACCTGGACCGCGGAAAGCTCACCGTTCCGGCCCCGGCGTCGGTCGAGGGAAAGACACTCAAAGGCGACGGCTGGACCCTCGCCATCGCCGACGATTGGGTCATCCGCCCTGGCCCTCGAGCAGGTGATTTCCAATTGGTTCGGGAGCATTAGTTACGGAAGCGCCGTGTTGCTGCAGTAGCTTGAGCTAAACCCGTGCCGCAGAGCGTCCACCTCGCGATCCGATCACGCTCGATCCTTTCCACGATACTCACAGACCCTTCCTCTCGCTGATTTTCACTCGTTCGGTGATACACTTCGTTCGGGAGGACGACGAATCCATGAAACCACCATCGAACGTCCAGACGCCGGCGCAATACATCGCCTCACTCCCCGCCGATCGCGCGAAGACGATCGCCACCGTGCGCGCACTCGTGAACAAGCACATCCCGCGCGGCTACGATGAGTGCCTCGTCTGGGGCACAATCGGCTGGACGATCCCCCTGTCTCGATATCCAGACACTTACAACAAGCAGCCGATCTGCTACGTCGCACTCTCGTCGCAGAAGAACTACTGCTCGCTCTACCTGATGGGCGCGTTTTGGAGTGCGAGTCAGCTCGAGCAACTGAAGGCGGCGTTCCAGGCGGCGGGAAAGAAGCTCGACATGGGGAAGTGTTGCGTTCATTTCGAGGCGCCGGACGATTTGCCGCTCGAAGCGATTGGCAAGCTGATCTCGGCGATCTCGAGCGAGGAGTGGATCGGGATGTACGAACAATCGCGCTTGATGACCAAGGCGGGGCAGGCGCGGAGGGCGAAGCAAGGCGCCCCATCGGCGCGCAAAGTGGCCGGCAAGCGCGTCGCCACAAAGCGTCTGCGGTAAACCGGCATCGCAGGTCGCTACGGCGTTGTGGGTACTGACCCGCGGGTTGAGCGCTACGCCCGCGATCCTCCTCCGCGCGGTTTATGGCTGCCATGCATCCGCTTCAACATGCTCGTCCACGATAGTCAGCCGCTGGATCGAGGAAGGCAGTTCCGTAATCAGTCGCGCCGTCTCGAGGGTCATGAACAGCTCGTTCAACCGGAAGCGCCCAAGCGCGGATGTAAAATCAGCGCCTCTTCCGCCTTCAAACCCTAGCGACTTCAAGTTGGGAAGAACGGCCAGCTTTACGAGTTCTTCGGGCTGAATCGAACTTCTTGGAATCAGGATTCTCTGCACAGAGCTCAGATCACTCAGTCGTAGCAACGACAGAAAGTCCTCTGAGATGACTAGAGACTGCAGCGCTGGCAGAGACTGTCCAACCGAGGCGAGGCGAACTTTTTGCGGCGCCGCAATAGTCGCCTTACTGAAGGGATTTCGGGAGGCATGCCAGTCATCGAAAAAAAGATAGAGTGCCGCTTTGCGCAGATGTGGCAAGCGATCGAGCGCCAGTGGCACGCGCGGCACATGAAATCTGCCGCCGGCTATCCGTAACTCCTCAAGCCCCGGCGCGGCGGCAGTGATCGCCTCAAGCACCTTATTCAGATCAGTCTCCGACTCGGCCAGTGTGACGCCAAGCACACGCAGGTGAGGTAATGCCGGCAAATGGTCGAGTTCGTCCGCGTGCACCGACGAAATAGTCAATGCCTCTAAACGCCGGGCCAGTATTGGCCTGGCAGTCAACTCCCGGATGTGGGGACGAGGATCCCCAACACTCAGAGCTCGCAGAGCATGGAACGGCTCCAGAAGAGCGTACGATTCAATCTTCGACAGGTGAAGTTCCCTCAATGCCCGAAACTGTGCCGGCCTCCGCAACGTGTAAGCCTCGAGAGAGGTGACTCTGGCACGCACGGCCGGCGTCAGTTCCCGGCAGTCCTCCTCTGCGCAAAACACTCCTAGCGATCTCAGACGGTGCGCCTGCAGTATGCTTTCCAAGCCTTTTATGCGTCCGGTACCGTTTTCAATATGAAGTTCTTCCAGAGAGTCCATGGTTGCGAACTTCGCCAACGTGAGAGTATCGTACTGAGTCTGATATGACATCGGCGGAGCAGCCAGTTTGATCCGCCGGATTCGTGCGTTAGCGGGGAACATATCGCCGCGCAGTTCAAAGTCGTAGACGTCGGGAATCCCCCGAATGGTCAACTCCTCAACCGAGGCAGGTAAATTTTTTAGCTCGCGCAGGTCCCTGGCACTAAGTGAAACCGACAACGAACGCAGCGGAACGTCTGCGAGCCAGCCCAGCGATGAAAGGATGGGACTCAGGGCTAAGTGTTCAAAAGAGGCACGCTTTTGAAAAACGTATTGGGGCAATCCCCAAAGTTCGAATAGCCGGGTATACGATTGATGGATCTGTTGTTCCACTTCGAGGGCTCTGGCCGTGGCCGAGTTAGCGGTGGCCGCTGCTGCCTTCGCCTCATCGGCCGCTAGTTTTCGCCTGTCCTCCGCGTTAGTGGCCCGAAGTTCCGCGCGGTTCGCTGCAACCGTGCTCCAGGTAACCAAGCCTGCCGTTACGATCGCGGTGCCCACGGCAATTCGTTGTAACGTGCGATTTCGGCTCACAAATTCTTTAGCGTGAACAATCCGGTCGACAATCATTTTGGACGGCGCCGCGCGTTCGAATGCGGAATGCTCTTCAAGCGCCTTGGAAAGCCCACGAAGCTGCTTTTCCCACCGTGGGCCGAGCGGGGCCAAACCAGGTACTACGGAATGGATGGGACGCCTCGTCACACGGAAGGTCCGAAACTCCCGCTCAATCGGGCGCGAGAACAAAGCTGCCGGAGTGAGCACTACAACGAGCGCTGAACTTCTGATCAATGCCGTGCGGACTTCGGAGGGAATCCGATCGTCGACAATCCCGGTCCACTGGTCAAGGTAACACCTGAATCCTTTTGCCGTCAGTTGGGCCGCAAGCGCCAAAGCATAGTCCGAACCGTCCACGTGTGAATAGGAGATGAATATATCGGCACCGGACCAGAGGCGTACTAACCATGTTAGTCCGCACCGTCTCCACAATCGACGAATAGGCCCGCCGGAGAACATTTGACTATATTACGGACGGCGTACCATGCAGTGCAACGCGTGTCACCAACCCGGCTTGGTTGACGGAACTCCGCAGTTCGTTCGGGCGAACCGGCGCTGCAGCCGTTGCCAGCGGGTTCGGTAAGTCATTCTTAGCCCCACCGGTCCTCGGCCAGGCACTTGGACGGAATGCGCGCCGGAGCTCTTTAGCCCCGATCACTCCCCCATAATCACCTCTGCGACCGAAGATCCTTGCCAGAACGCCTCGAATCCCTCCGGGGCACGCTGGAAGTTCTCGTCCTCCGCAGCCTTCAGGCCGGCACCAACCACGCCTACGGAATCGACATGCCAAGCCGGCTTGCGGGGGCTTACGTCTGCGTGCGGCCGCTCAGTGAGTGACAGGCAGCCCTACGACGATCAGAACCGTGTAGTCCTGCTTGTGGCAGCCGTTCACGGCAGGCATAGCCGCCCCCGGATTCACAGGAAAACCCTTGATGGGAGCGTTTGCAGGCGAGCACGCGTTGGCAGCCGTCTTGTTGGCCGTCGAGGGCGTGTACCGCGCGGAGCGGCATCCGAGATGGGTGACATCGTGGAGGATCGCGCCGTCGGCAAGTTCCCACCGCTGATTGCCGGCTTTGTCCTTGGGGTGAACTGTCAGCACGGTTACCACCTCGCGGTCACCCGTGACGAGATATTGCCCTGCAGGCAGTGGAAAGGTCGGCTTCTCCATGATCAAGCCGTGTTCTTCCAGCCACCAATCCGAAGCGTCGAATTTCCACTGCGCCGGCGCCACGCCGGTCTCCTTCAATTGAGTGTAGTGGTCCAGCTTGCAAGCGCGTGGGCCCGGGTCCTGGTTCCAGAAGCCCCATGTTTGCGCGCCGTTCCCGGAGGTGGCCGCCGGGTCTCCCAGCGCCGCGATGAACTGCGGCTCGATGCGCTTGAACTTCGAGAGGTCTGCGGCTGACGCGTGGCCCGCGGTCAACATAAGGCATCCCATGGACAGGAGCCAGCGGCTTACGGATGGCACGAGATGATAGAGATTCATGCGATTGCTCCGGTTGGACTACGTGATGACATCCTACACCAACGCGCGTCCCGAAGGCGCCCTCCCTCTTCGTGCGCTTACCGAGGTCTTCGCGGTGGCTCAGACATACACCTCGAATCTCGGCATCTTGCGCCCGGAACCGTCAATCTCCGCCTCGGTGCAGTGCGCCGCCTCACGTACGAGGCTTCCGACTGCGGTCTACCGAGCCCAGACCTCGCCGCCGGCAAACGACGCGTGAAGGGGTCAAGAAAATCGGCGTTCGGCCCGGCAATTGGCTAACGCCAGAACCGTCCGAGAAACTCTGGAACTCACCCGACTCTCAGTTTTTGACAGGTAAACGGGCCCCGGGCGCTCTTGGCGATCCTGCTCGCTTGCGGCCTTCGCCGGCACGAGGTGGTGAGTCTCGGACACTTCTTCCTTGCGGCCGGGCTGGGCGGCGGTGGCTTGGTTCGGGCGCGTTCATTTTTTCAAAAGCGCGGGCCAGTTGAGCACCACGTTGATGGACAGCGCGGAGTGCTGCACCTGCGGCGCGCTTGACAGGAAGCGATTGCCGTCGGGCGTGACGTCCCAGGCGCCGAAATCGATGGGACCTGTGAACAACCGCTGGGGAGGTCCAAACTCAATGACGCCGCTACTCGCTTTCACTTCCACGACTGTTTTGACGTAGGTGGATGGCTGATCATCGTAGATAATCGCCTTGCCATCGGCGCGCCACCTTGGAAAGTTTCCGCCGTCTTTGGTGACCTGCCATTTGCCCTCGCCCAATGCGGGCGTGCCCGATGGCCCCGAAGCCAGGAACGGCCGCACAAAGATCTCTCTATCCCGTGTCTCGTTGGAGACGTAGGCAATCCACTGCATATCGGGCGAGAAGCGTGCTCCCCATTCGTTGAAGTCGGTTCCCAGCAAGAGCACTGACTTACGCTCGCCCGGAGCGCCGTCCTTGACCGGCAAGATCCTAATATCGTCTTTGGTCTTGGGCGTGTTTGTGGTGTTGTACAACAAAAACCGTCCGTCCGACGACCAACTGGTGGGGTAGTGACCGATCCCCGGCTCCTTCAAAAGTTCCCTTTCGTCTCCGGCTCCGGAGGAGAGTTTGTCATAGATCGTGTCCAAATCATTGCCGGCCGCAAAGGCGATACGTCTGCCGTCCGGAGACCAGACTCCCGGTGAGACGCCGCTTTGCCGAAACGTGAAACGCGTGCGTTGCCCGCTTGTCACATCGAAGGTCCACAGATCACCTGCAGACCAGAAATCGTCCACTGCATTAAACGCGGCGTCGTTAACCACACCGCGCGTTCCGTCCGGCGATAACCGTACCGAGGCGTCCGTGCCCGGCTGTCCGAAGGTACTTAGGATCTTTCCTTGTCGGTCGAACCAGGTGAATTGACGGGTGCCCCTGGAATTTCTGGCACGATATGCGAGAACGCCGCCAGGAGAGACGGAGAAGACTCCCAGATTGAACCATGTAGTATCCACGCCTTCGGCCACCGGAACCGGCTCACCACTCAATTGCAGCCGCTCTGCCTCGAATGCTTGAGCCATCAGCGTGTCATCGCGCATGAAAAAGAGATAGCCGTTGGCGTAGGATACCGGAGACCGGGTAGCGAGGATCCGCTGGCGCGATTGGTCCTTCGGGTTGGCCTCAAGAGAACCGACATAAATACCTGCCACTTCGGGCGCTCCCGAGCGGAGATAAAGGTAGTGCTTGCCGTCCGGCAGGAAGGCCGGCGCCCAGTGGAACAACTCTCCCTTCGCCGTATCAACGTCAGTAATCGCCGTGGCGACACCGCCCGTCTGGGAAACCTTCCAAAGCGGGCCTCCTGCGTTGATGCCGCTACTACCGAATATGATTACGCCGTCCCGGTTCCAGTCGCCCAAGGCATCGCTGTCTGGCGCCGCGCACAACATCTGCGGCGGGCCGCCTGAAATGTCAATCTTCATGAGCTGGCGTTCGGCGGTGAACGCCAAATGGCGACTGTCCGGAGACCAAAATGGCGTACTCGCACCTTCTGTTCCGGGCAGGCGCCGCCACTCCAGGGCGTTGAAATCGCGAATCCAAAGCCCGCCTTTCCGTGAAGCGGCGAAGACCAGCTTGCGGCCGTCGGGGGATACCGGCAAGTACTGTTCAAAGGTCACGTTTTCGGGCAGCACCGATTGGAACCGGCTCACCTGGGCGGAGGGTTGTGTCTTGAACCAAACCATCCAAACCGCTAGACCCAGCGCGATCAGGGCAAAGAGCGCAGCTAAGCCTTGCCACGGCCCGATCTTTCCCGCCGCGATTGTCGTGGGGAGTGTTTCCGCCGCGATCCAATCGAGCGCGTGTTTCACCTCGCGAGCCGATTGCCAGCGTTTGTCGGGTTCCTTTTCGAGGCATGTCTCAATCACTCGCTCCAAACCGTGGGACGTCAACGGTTGCAGTTCCCGCAGGGGGCGGGGCTGGTCCTTGAGAATTGACGCAATCAGGCTGGGCTGGCTGGAACCCGCGAACGGCCGTTTCCCGGTGATCAGCTCATAGAGGACCACTCCGAAGGCGAAAATATCAGCGCGGGCGTCAACCTCCTTGCCCTCGATCTGCTCGGGCGCCATGTAGGGAACGGTGCCCATGAAGGATCCTTCGCTGGTCAGCGGTATGGTCTCAGTCGCGCCCTCGGGCGAAGGTGCACTCGCGATTTTGGCCAGTCCGAAGTCAAGCACTTTGACGCCGTTCCCGGCTACCAGGATGTTGCCCGGCTTGAGATCGCGGTGTATGATACCCTTTCGGTGCGCCGCCTCGAGCGCATCGCATATCTGCGAGGCATAGAGCAGCACTCGATCGAGCGGCAGAGGTCCCTCTAGCGGGGTGCCATCGACGTGCTCCATCACCAGGTAATCTGGACCCACGTCGTAGAGCGAGCAGATGTGCGGATGATTCAGCGCCGCGATGGCTTTGGCCTCGCGCTCAAAACGTTCACTGAACTGCGCGGCGGAGACTTTGATCGCCACGTCGCGATTCAGACGAGGATCGTGTGCCTTCCACACCTCTCCCATACCACCCTTGCCGATGCGCGCAAAGATTTCATAAGGGCCGAGTTTCTCGCCGGGAGAGAGCGCCATTTAACTGACTCAGCTTAGTTTAGCCGATCAGGTGGGAGTCAGGTCCTGCGCCACTCGGAAGTTTGACAGGCCCGGTCACTTTGTCGTAAAACGCGCAACCCGGAGAGAGAGTGTCGCCGGAGCCATTTAGTCCCGAATGCTCAACCCCCCTGCCCCACATCCCCCCTTGACGTACTCCCCAGACTCCGCTAGCATCTACCAATAGTATGTCTACCGTAGACAATCAACCGGAGCGCCTCGAATTCCTCCAGGGCACGCTCGAAGTTCTCGTCCTCCGCAGCCTCCAGGCCGGCCCCAATCACGCCTACGGAATCGGCCAGTTCCTCCAACAACAATCCGGAAATGAGTTCGTCGTCGATAACGGCTCGCTCTATCCCGCCCTACAGCGCCTCCTCCAACGCGGCTGGCTCACCGCCCGCTGGGGCAAATCGGAGAACTCCCGCCGCGCCCGCTTCTACCGGCTGACCCCGCTCGGACGCACCCAACTCCTCCAGGAAAGTTCCAAGTGGCATCGCTTCGTGGAAGCCATGAGCCGCGTCCTCAGCACACAGGAGTAACGTCATGCGATCGCACTGGTGGTCCGAATTCCCGAGCAAGCTGCGCACGGCCTTCCGCGGACGCCGTTCCGTCGACGAAGACCTCGCCGAAGAACTGGCCAGCCATCTGGACCTGGAACGACGCGCCGCCCTCGATCGCGGCCTCTCGCCCGAAGAAGCCGATGCCGTCGCCCGCCGCCGCGTCGGTAATCCCACCTACATCGCCGAACGAGTTCGCGACACCTGGGGTTTTCCGCCGCTTGAGAGCTTTCTAAGCGATGTACGCCACGGATTTCGCGCCATGCGCCGCTCTCCGGGCTTCTCGCTCGTCGTTATCGGAACCCTCGCCCTCGGCATCGGCGTCAACACCGCCATCTTCAGCGTCGTCCACGAAGTGCTGCTCAAGCCCCTCCCCTATCCCGGCGCCGAGCGCCTCGTGAAGTTCGGCGAGTCTGCCGGAAAAGCCCAGGGCATCAGCGTCTCCTGGGGAAATTTTCAGAACTGGCGCGAAGCCAACCACACCTTCGAGGCGATGGCCGCATACCAGTTCACCGAACGCACCCTCACCGGCCGCGGCGACCCGGTCGTGACGCTCGGCCTCACCGCCACCGCGCCCTATTTCTCCCTGCTCGGTATGCGTCCCCTTCTGGGCCGCCTCTTCAACTCCGAGGACGACCGCCCCGGCGCCGCTCCGGCGATCGTCTTGAGCCACCGTTTCTGGTCGCGCCAACTCGGCGGCGACCCGAACATCGTCGGCGCCACGCTCGTCCTCAATGGCGCTCCCGTCGAAGTCGCCGGTGTGGCCGCGCCGCTCTGGGAACCGTGGAAGGTCGATTACTATCTGCCCCTCGGCCGCGCCGCGGGAGCCGCCGTCAATCGTGCACAGCACGGCTCCATTCGCGCGCTCGGACGCTTAAAGCCCGGCGTCACACTGGCCGCCGCGCACACGGACCTCGACGCCATCATGCGCCGCCTGGCCGAAGCCGACCCGGGCTCGGAAAACGACCACCGCAGCTACGGCCGCTTCTGGGCCGAAGACAGCGCCCAACCCGTTCGCGGAACGCTGTGGATCCTGATGGGCGCTGCCGCGTTGATCCTGCTGATTGCCTCCGCCAACGTGGCGAGCCTGCTGCTGGCGCGCAACAGTTCGCGCTCCGGCGAACTGGCCCTCCGCAAAGCCATCGGCGCCGGACAACTGCGCCTCGTGCGGCAACTGCTCACCGAGACCACCGTGATCGCCGCTGATCGGCGGCCTCGCGGGCGTTGCGCTGGCACAGGCGGGACTGCGCCTCTTGATCGCCTTCGCGCCGCCCGATATCCCGCGCCTCACGCAGATCACGCTCGATCTCCCGGTCCTGCTCTTCGCCTCCGCTATCACGCTCGCCGCGGGCCTGGCCGCCGGCCTCGCGCCCGTGCTCTTCACCGGCAAACTCGATCTCACCGGCGCCCTCAAGGAAGGTAGGCGTCTGTCCGGCGGCGGCCGGAACCGTCAGGCATTTCGCAACCTTCTCGTCATCGGGGAAGTGGCGCTGACGTTCGTCCTCACGTTCGGGTCCGGCCTCCTCCTGCGCAGCCTGCTTGCCGCCCAGAACGCGAGCCCCGGTTTCCAGGCGCAACACCTTCTGTCGTTCGAATTGCAGCTCCCCTCGCGCGCCTACCGGACTCCGGAAGCCGTTGGCGCTTTCTACACCCGCCTGCTCGAGGGCCTGCGTGCCATCCCTGGAGTGACCGCTGCTGGGGCCGTTTATGGACCGCCCGGCGGCGGCGATCGCGGCGATTGGTTTTATTCCATCTCCGGCCGCCCCGCTCCGCCGCGGAGCGATGTGCCGGTCGCGCTCTTCAACATCGCCGAAGCTGGCTACTTTCCCATGATGGGCATTCCCCTCCACGGCCGCGATTTCAACGATACCGATCGCGCCGGCGGTCCCAAGGTCGCCATCGTCAACCAGACCTTCGCCCGCCTCTGGTGGCCCGGCGAATCTCCTCTCGGTCACCGCATCAAGGTCGGCGGACCGTATCGCGACGGACCCGAGCTCGAAATCGTGGGCGTAGCCGGAGACGTCAAGCAGGACGGGCTCGATTCGCAGCCCATGCCGGAGCTCTATCAGCCCTTCGCACAAAAACCCGGCGAGCGCATGGCGATCATGGTCCGCTCCGCCGGCGATCCGGCACTACTCATGGCGGCGATCCGTGCCCGCGTGCTCACCCTTGACCGGAATCTACCCGTGCAGCACCTGGAGACCATGGAGAAAACGCTCGGCGCAAGCCTGGCGCGCCGCCGCTTCAG
Organism: uncultured Solibacteraceae bacterium; assembly: GCA_963792055.1. GTDB lineage: Bacteria > Acidobacteriota > Terriglobia > Bryobacterales > Bryobacteraceae > Solibacter. Next base: position 163,356 of record CAWBUV010000010.1, read on the forward strand.
CACCCTGCTGCTCACCGCCTTCGCCCTGCTCGCCATGCTGCTCGCCGCCATCGGCATCTACGGTCTCTTCAGTTACTGGGTGGCCATGCGCGAAAACGAAATCGCCGTACGGCTCGCTCTCGGCGCGCGTCCCTCCATCATTCTGCGCTGGGTTGGCCTCCGTGCGCTGCGCCTCGCCGCCGCCGGTATCGCTTTCGGGTTGGCCGGCGCATGGATCGCCGCGCGCGGGCTCGAAGATGTGGTCTTCGGAATCGCGCCGCGCAATCCCGTGACCATGCTCGCCGCCGCTCTTGCCGTCGCCGCCATCGCAATTGCCGCCACCGCGCTGCCTGCCTGGCGTGCCGCGCGCATCGATGCGGCCCGCCGCCTCCACTCCGCCTGACCTTGCATCACTAACTGCAAGCTCCATTTCATTCGACTTTATGTTCTATTCAAAGCACTTAGTAATAGACAGCTTGCCGCTGTAGTGTATTCTTATATGCGGGTGAGCATGAACTTGGCGAGACTACTTCCGGCGCTGCGCCCCGAAGTCCGTTCTCGCGCGTTCCGCTCGCTCGCGGTTGGTACCGCTGAAAACGCGTCCGAACCCAAGAAGTCCTTTGCCTTCAGCGTTTCCTGTCGAAACGCCGAACCCAACGAACCCACCGGACCCAAGCCCGCCCGGCACTGGTACCCTTACCTTCGTGAATCTGCTGCCGGCGGTGATATCTTTGTACCAAGAGGAGGCCGGTCCACCAGGACCGTATTAACTTAAGATGCTAACCACGCGCGGAGTTCTACTTTCCTGTTGCACTGCCAGCCTGATCTTTTCCCAGGCCGCTCCGAAGAAACAACTAACTGCCCGCGAGCTTTTCTACGCCGCCGCGCAGGCCCCGGCCGCCGCCAAGAACGATACCGCGCGTCCGCCCGCCAAACGCCCCGCGCGCCCCAAGCCCGTCGAGATCGCGACCGCCGATGTCAAACCAGTCGCCTCGCCCAGCACCCCGGCCCCTGCCCCTCCGGCGCCGACGCACACCACCGCTCCCATGCCCGCCAGCGGCGCGCCGCCCCTCGGACTGCGCTACACCGTCCTCAAACTCGCCGCCGACAACACGCCCACCGAAGTTCCCAACGACACCGTTTTCCACGCCGGCGACCGCATTCGCTTCAGCGTTGAGGCCAACGCCCCCGGCTATCTCTACATCATCAATCAGGGTTCCAGCGGCACCTGGAAGCCCATGTTCCCGTCCGCCGAAATCGATGACGGCAACAACCACATCGAAGGCTGGCGCCCCTACACCATGCCGCCCAAATCGCGCCTCGCGTTCGATAGCACCGCCGGCACCGAAAACCTGTTCATCGTCTTCTCCTGCAAACCCGAGGCCGATCTCGAATCCATGATCTATTCGCTCCAGGGCAAGAAGAAGGCCGCCGCCGCAGCGCCGGAAGCCGCCGGTCCAGTCCTCCAAGGAGCTGATCATGGCGGTCAATATCTCCAACACCGCCGTGGATCGCATGCGCAACGCCTACGGCCGCGACCTGATCATCGAGAAGGTGGACCCCAACACGCCCGGCGATAAGAAGGAGACCGCCGTCTACGTCGTCAACCCCACTGGCAGCGCCGATTCGCGCGTGGTCGCCGATCTTCACCTGGTGCACCAATGATCCGGCTTGTCGCCTGCGCTCTGCCTTGCCGCGGCGCTGGCCTTTTCGCAATCGGGCAGCGCCAGCGCACACCATGACCGAAGGCGCGCACCGCATGGAACTGGTGCTGGAACGCCTGGATCGCGATACCTGGCGCACCATCGATCCCGGGCCTCGTGCTCGCCCAGGGCGATCGCGTCCGCTTCAAATTCCGCACCAACTTCGATGGCTATCTCTACGTCATGAACCAGAGCACCAGCGGGACCTACGAGCAGCTCTTCCCGCGCGACGAGACCGGCCAGGACAACCGCATCGCCGCCTCGCAGCGAGTACCAGGTGCCCGCCACCAGCGCCGCCTTTCGTATCGCCGGACCCGCCGGCCACGAGGTCGTCTACTGGCTGGTCTCCCCGGCGCGCCTCACCGATACCGCCCGCGCCCGCCGTCACTGCCCGCCCCCAAGAAGTCCGCCCCGCCCAAGCTCATCCCGCGCTGCGACGACACCATCCTGCAAATCGCGCGGCGATTGCGTCGATCCCTCCGCCGGTCCCAAACTGGTGCCCCGCGGCGAAGCCATCCCGCAGAACCTGACCGCTCCGGGCGTCGATCGCGAACAGCGCGACCTGCTCTTCATGCGTCAGAAAAACACCGCGGTGATCTCGTCCCCCGTGCCGCTCACCGGCCCGATAATCTACGAGTACCGCCTGGCCCACAGGTGATCGCTATGCGCATCTACGATTACTCTGTCTTCCTCTGCACCGTCACTCGCCTTCGCGCAGACGGCCCAGCAGCCGCCCAAAAACCAGCAGCGCGATCTCAAAGTGGAGAAGCTCGATACCGTCCCGCGGCCCCCACCAAGCCCGTCGCAGATCCCGGTCAGCTACGCCGTCATCGTCGGCATCTCCCGCTATCGCAACCTCGCCGACAAAGATCAGCTTCAGTTCGCCGAGCGCGACGCCCAGGCCATCTTCACCGCGCTCATCAGCCCCGAAGGCGGCAATTTCCGCGTCGAAAACGTTCACGTGCTGACCAATGACAAAGCCACTCTGGCCGCTGTCCGCCGCGAGATCGATACCTGGCTCCCCAGCGTTGCCAAGGAGGACGACCGCGTCCTCATCTACTTCGCCGGCCACGGCTTCATGTACAAGCGGCAAGGGCTATCTGGCGCCTTCCGATTTCGAACGCGACCGCATCGCCGAGACCGGCTTTCCCATGGACGAACTCGGCAGCGTGATCGGCGCGCAAGATCAAGGCCAAATCCAAAATCCTCCTCACCGACGCCTGCCATTCCGGCGCCATCACGCCCGAAGATACCGAAAGCCTCAATAACACGCTTCGGCGATCTCAGCAAGAGCCTCTTCTCCCTCACCGCCAGCCGCGCCCGCGAGCGATCCTATGAAGTGGCCGATCTCAAAGGCGGCCACGGCGTCTTCACCTACTACGTCGTGCAGGGCATGGAAGGCGCTGCCGATAGCTCCGGCGATGGCGTGGTCACCGCCGATGAACTCGCCGAGTACGTCCACACCCAGGTGCGCGAGTACACCGACGAACCGGCAGAATCCCACCTCCGACAAAGCCAACTACGATCCCGATATGTTGCTGGCCTATGTTCCGTCCAAGGCCAAGCCCGCCGCGGCGCCCGCACCCAAATTCGGCGCGCTGGTCTTCGAATCCAACATGGATGGCGTGGAGGTCTTCGTCGATGGCAAGACGTACGGCGTGCTCGATAAGGGCAAGCCGTTCAGCGTTCCCGGACTCGCTCCCGGCGAGCACACCGTGCAGGGCGTGAAGATGGGCTACGAGCCCGATGGTCCGCGCCAGGAAATGGTCTATCCCGGCCAGGAATCTCCCGTCCGCATCCGCATACTGATTCTGCGCCGCCGCAATAAGGCCGCCGCTCGACCTGCTGCAGGACGGCATGAAGCATTACCAGAAGGGCAACGAGCAGGACTATAAGAAAGCCGTCGACGTTCTTCGAGCGCGCCCTCGCCGCCGACCCCACTTACAGCCAGGCCGCCTTCTATCTCGGCCGCACTTACAGCGCGCTCTTCGATTATCGAAAGCGCCGGCCGCTATTACAAACGACGCCATCCAACTGGACCCCGATTACCTGGAGGCCCACGCCAACTATGGCGGCATGCTGCTCGATACCGGCGACGTCGATGAGGCCGTCCGCCAGTTGAATACCGTCGCTGCAGCGCGAGCCCGCCCACCCGTCGCCCTCACCCTGATCGCCCAGGCCTATCGTTTCAAATCGCTCTATCCCGCAATCCATCGAGGCCGCGCGAAAGGCCATCCAGCTCAACTCCAAAACCGCCGAGCCGCACCTCTGGCTGGCCGACAGCCTGCGCCTCAGCGGTAAGTTCGCCGAAGCGCGCCCGAGTCTACGACGAATATCTCAAGCTCAGCGATTTCGATAGCAAGCTCGCCGGTAAGTTGAACTACTACGTGCTCGGCTCGCTGGTCGGCATGGGCCGCAAGAAGCGCGTCGCCGAACGCGACATCTGGAACGACTATCACAACATGGCCTGGTACGGCATGTGCGAATGCGAGCGCAAAGCCGTCCAATCTCGACGCCGCCATCGCCGATTGCCAGAAGGCACTCACCTACGATGCCAAGGATCCCTTCGCCCACTACACTCTCGGGCTCGCCTTCATGACCAAGGCGAACAATACCGGCAGCATCGCCGAACTCGATCCCGCCCTGCAGCACTTCCAGCAGATGCTCGAAATCAATCCCGACATGGCCGAAGCGTCCATCGCCCGGCAGAACATCGCCGCCATCCAGCAGTTCCTCAAGCAAGCCCGCTGACCGTTCCTCCTGCGCTATCATTTTCCTCATGCGTCTCGCTAATTCTGCCCGCCCTGATCGTTCTTTTTGTCCTCCAGGCCCGGCCGGCGAACAACTTCGCCCTCACCGTCGACAACATCATGCGCGGTCCCGCGCTGGTCGGCTACGAGCCCACGGGCGTGCGCTGGGCGTATGACGGCAACAGCATCCTTTTCCAGTGGAAGCGGAACTCCGACAAGGAGATCGCTCCCATGGACACCTATACCGTCAATCGCGACGGCAGCGGACTGCGCAAGCTCACCGACGAAGAGGTCCGCCAGCTTCCGGCAGTCGCCGGCGATACCACTCAGCGACAAGCGCCTGATGGTCTACTCCAGTTCGGGCGACCTCTATCACGCTGGACAACACCACCGGCAAGATCACCCAACTCACCAAGACCAGCGAGGCCGAGACCAATCCGCGCTTCACCCAGGATGGCAAGCGCGTCACTTTCACGCGCGGCGGCAACCTCTTCCTGATGTCGCTGGATAGCGGCTTCCTCGTACAGCTCACCGATATCCGCACCGCCGCGGCGCCCGCTGCCGCGCCCGCAGGCGGTGGTCGCGGCCAGGGTGGCGGAGGCCGCGGGCAGGGCGGCGGTGGAGGCCGTGGAGCCGCAGCAGCAACCGCGACCGGCGGTGACCCCGCGGCCGCCGAACCGCGCGGCACCGATAGCCAGGAATATCTCAAGAAGGAACAGAAGGAACTTCTGCAGGTGGTCCGCGAGCGCGTCGAACTGCGCGAAGAGCAGCAGAAAAAGCGCATTGCGCAAGACCCGCGCAAGCCGTTCACGCTGCAGGCCCGCCAGACCGCCGGCGCATTGCAACTCACGCCCGACGAAAAGTACGTCATCGCCACCATCTTCGAAGCCGCCGCCACGCCCGCCAAGAACACCATCGTTCCCAACTACATCACCGACAGCGTCTACACCGAAGACATCCCCGGCCGCTCCAATGTCGGCGACAGCCAGGGCACCTCGCGCCTCGCCATCGATCAACGTCGAGACCGGCGAAGTGAAATGGGTGGACCACGGCCAGAAGAAGCCGCCCGCGCCCGCACGAGACGCGACATCCAGATGAGCGCTCCCGTCTGGAGCGAGGACGGCACGAAGGCCGTGATCGGCGCGCGCTCCGCCGATAACAAAGACCGCTGGATTCTCGCGCTCGATCCGACCACCGGCAAGACCCGCGTCCTGGTCAACATTCATGACGACGCCTGGGTCGGCGGTCCGCAGGGCGCCGCCAACACGCTCGGCTGGATGAAGAACGATCGCGAAGTCTATTTCATCAGTGAGAAGACCGGCTACGCCCAGCTCTACGCCGTCCCGTTCGATGGCGGCGAACCGCGCGCGCTCACCACCGGCAAATGGGAAGTGCTCAACGTCCGCCAGTCGAAGGACAAATCCAAGTTCTACCTGATCGCCAACGCCGAAGGGCCCTGCCGACCAGTTCCTGTACGAGATGCCCGGCGAGGGCGGCCCGCTCACCCGCATCTCGCAGGCGCCCGGCAAGCACACCGCCGTCCTCTCGCCCGACGAGCGCTTTATCGCCGACGTCTATTCGTACACCAACAAGCCGCCCGACCTCTACGTCCAGGAGAATCGTCCGCAGCAGGATCTCAAGCGGCTGACCACTTCACCCTCGCCCGAATTCGCGCAATACGCCTGGCAGGATCCGCCCATCGTGATGGTGCCCGCGCGCGACGGCGTCAAAGTTCCGGCGCGCCTGTTCAAGCCCGCCAACTATCCGAAGGGCGGGCCGGCGGTGATCTTCGTCCACGGCGCGGGGTATCTGCAGAACGTGGATCATAAGTGGTCCACTTACTTCCACGAATACATGTTCCACCATCTGTTGGAGGAGCGAGGCTTTCTCGTGCTCGACGTGGATTATCGCGGCTCCGCGGGTTACGGCCGCGATTGGCGCACCGCCGTCTACCAGCACATGGGCGGCAAGGATCTCGACGACATCGTGGACGCCGCCAAATACGCCGTCGCGCAGTACGGCGCCGATCCGAAGAAGATCGGACTCTACGGCGGCAGCTACGGCGGCTTCATCACCTTGATGGCGATGTTCACCCAGCCCGATGTCTTCGCCGCCGGCGCTGCCCTGCGGCCCGTCACCGACTGGGCGACTTACAATCACGGTTACACGTCGGATATCCTGAACACGCCGCAGGCCGACCCCGAGGCGTACCGCCGCAGCAGCCCGATCTTCTTCGCCGACGGGCTGAAGGGCGCGCTACTGATCTGCCACGGAATGGTGGATACCAACGTGGAGTTTCAGGATACGGTCCGCCTGATGCAGCGCCTCATCGAATTACGCAAGGAGAACTGGTCCGTCGCACCTTATCCGGTGGAAGACCACTCATTCGTGCTGGCCAGCAGTTGGGCAGACGAATACAAGCGCATCCTGAAACTATTCGAGACGAATCTGAAATAGGTCAGGCTGCCACGGCGACGGCGACCGATTCCGTTTCCCACAGTATTGGTTCGGAGATCGGTTCCTGAATCCGGCCGACGAAGATGCTCGCGTCGTCCTTCGGCGGCGCGCCCCCGGAGAAGGCTTCCGCCGACTGCATGACGCATTCCACGATGTCGCGAGCGCGCTGCTCGGCGCAATCCTCGACGGTCTTCATCAGCCGCGGCCATCCAAATTCTTCGCCCGAGCGGTTGCTGGTCGCACATAACCCGTCGGTGTATGCAACCAGTATGTCGCCGGGATTGAGGGAAAGGACACTTTCGCGGTACACGGCGTCCCGCTTCATTCCGATCACCGGACCGCCGGCCTCCAGAAAGATGGTTTGGAAATGGCGGCCTTGTTTGCGCATCACGAAGGGCGGCTCGTGTCCAGCATTGACGTAGTGCAGGCGGCAGGCCGTCGGATCGTATTCCCCGATGAACAGCGTCGCGTGACAAGTGTCCGGGCCGATCTCGGAAAAGAGCTTGTCGATATTCCTGACTAGGATCTTGAGGCTAAAGGTGCGCGCGTAGCGTAAGGCGCGAATCATGCTGTGTAATGAGGCCGTGAGCAGCGAGCCCGGCACATCTTTGCCGCCGACGTCGCCCACGGCCAAGCCGAGATTCCCGTCGTTCATTTCGAAGTAGTCGATGTAGTCGCCGCTCGCGCCCTCCGCCGGGCGCAAGTCGCCGTAATAGTCCAGCCCCGGAATGACCGGGTGTTCCGTTGGAAAGAATCGGTCCTTTATGCTCTGTGCGCGATCTGCGTCAGAGCCGACTTTTTGTCGTCTGGGTGTCATGGGGAAAATCTCGCTTTGTATAGTCTGACGATTTAAATTCTCAAAAAGGCGCAGTACATGACAATTCTTTACACGCCGGAAGGTAGCTAAAAAGAGTCTGAAAATAAAGCCCCTTTCACCCCAATTCCGTATGCACGACAGCAGTATTTGCCTCGTCAATAGTGCCCGGTTCGATGCATCCGCTACAATACCGAGATGCTGACTCGCCGTCATTTTCTTACGGCCTCTTCCGCCGCCCTGGCCACCAGATTGTTCGCCGCGCCCAAGGACTCCAAAACGCCCAATGCCGAACTGGAAAAGCTCGGCGCCGTTGCGCTGGCGGAAGCTCGTAAGTTCAAAGCCACTTACGCCGATGTCCGCATCGTGCGTATCAGCGATCAGCGCATCGGGCTCCGTTTATCTCCCGAACGTGGCACGGGAAAGACGCTTGCGGTGCCCAACGTTACGGAGGATTCGAGCTTCGGCTTCGGCGTCCGCGTGATCGTCAACGGCGCGTGGGGCTTCGCGTCGTCGCCCGTGGTCACCCCGGAAGAGATCGCGCGCGTCACGGGTGAAGCCGTCATCATCGCCAAGGCCAACGCCACTATCCAGCCCAAGCCCGTGCAGCTCGCGGCCGTCAAGGCGTATCGCGACCGTTGGGAGACGCCGCATGAGCGCGATCCCTTCGCCGTCCCCATGGCCGAGAAGCTCGAACTGCTGCGCCGCGTCTCCGAAGAGGCCAAAAAGGGACCGAAGGTGTTCTCCGCCAATGCGACTCTCAGCCTGCGCGGAGAGGATAAATATTTCGCGTCCACCGAGGGATCCTCGATTCAGCAGCTCGTCTTCCAGATCTACGGCAACGTCGATTCCACGGCGGTGGATCGTGAAAACAACATCTCACGGACGCGCAACTATACGCCTACGCAGGCATCGGCCGGATGGGAGTACGTGCCCGAGATGAACCTGGAAGAGAACGCGCAGCGCATACGCGAGGAAGTGGTGGAGCACCTTACCGCGCCGCCTGTGAAGCCCGGCAAGATGGATCTGCTGCTGATGCCGAATCACTTGATGCTGACGATCCACGAGAGCGTGGCGCATCCCACCGAGCTCGATCGAGCATTGGGCTACGAGGCCAACTACGCGGGCACCAGTTACATCACGCTGGACAAGATCGGCAAGCGCATCGCGAGCGAACACTGCACGTTCGTCGGCGACCGTACATCGCCGCGCGCGCTGGCCACCGTGGGATACGACGACGAAGGCGTCAAGGCCACGCAATGGACCATCATCGACAAAGGCATCTTCAAGAGCTACCAGACGACGCGCGAACAGGCGCACTTTGTGGGCGAGAAGGAATCGCACGGCTGCAGCCAGGCGGATAGCTGGGCCACGGTGCCGTTCCAGCGCATGCCCAACGTGTGGTTGAAGGCAGGGCCGCGCGAGACGACGTTGGATGGGCTGATCTCCGGCATCGATAACGGCGTGCTGATCGACGGCCGCGGCAGTTACTCGATCGATCAGCAGCGCTATAACATACAGTTCGGCGGCGACGCGTTCTGGGAGATCAAGGGCGGCAAGAAACGCGGCATGATCTCGCGGGTGAGTTACCAATCGCGCACACCGGATTTCTGGCAGGCTTGCGACGGCACGGCCGGACCCGCCTACTGGCGGCAGTACGGCACCACCGGCGACGCCAAAGGCGAGCCCACGCAAATCAACTCGATCAGCCACGGCTGCGCCCCCACGCGCTTCCGCGGCATCAACGTCATTCTCACGGACTAATGCCATGCTGACACGCGACGAAGCACAGAAACTCGCCCAGAAAGTAATTGGGCTCTCGACCTTCCCCGAATGCCAGGTGACCATCAGCGCGAGCGAGCAGGCTTACACACGCTTTGCCAACAACGGGATCACCACTGCCTCGCTGAACCTGCGGCACACGGTGGCCATCGCCGTGGCGCGCGACGGCAAGGCAGGCGTGATGACGGTCAACGATCTGGATGACAGCTCGCTGCGCGCCGCGGTCAAGAAGGCCGAGGAACTCGCCGCGATCGCGCCGGCGAACCCCGAACGCCTGCCCCCGCTGGGACCTCAGGAATACCCCACGGTGAACGACTACGATGAGCGCACCGCGTCTGCGCGGTCGCCCGAGATGATCCCGCACGTGAAGACGATCATCGATTATGCGCTGCGGCAGAAACAGGTGGCGGCGGGATTGATCGAGCGCTCGCGGCGCGTCAACGCTATTGCCAATAAGGCCGGACTGTTCGGCTATCATCAGTCGGCCGATTCGCAGTTGACTACCACGATCCGCATGGCGGATGGCTCGAGCTCCGGTTGGGCGGGCCAGCCTTCGACGAAGCTCTCCGATATCGATAGCGCCAAGCTGGCGGCTACCGCCAGCGAGAAGTGCGCGCGCTGGAAGAATCCGCAGAAGATTGAACCGGGAAATTATACGGTGGTGCTGGAGCCTACGGCGGCGGCGGATATCGTGCGGTTGATGGCCGGCGCCTTCAGCGCGCGCAATACCGAAGAAGGCCGCACCTTTCTGAGCAAGCGCGGCGGCGGCAGCCTGTTGGGCGAAAAGGTCTTTCCCGAGTTCATCACGCTGCGCAGCGACCCGTTCGATCCGCGCCAGCCTTCGTCGCCGTGGACCGCGGACCAGTTGCCCACGCGGGCCATCACGTGGGTGGATAAGGGCGTGATTGCGAACCTGTCGTATGACCGCTATTGGGCGGGCAAGACCGGCAAGCTGCCCACGCCGAGCGCGGGCGGCGGATTTGGCGGAGGAGGCGGTGGCGGAGGCTTCGGCGGCGGCGCGGCGCAGGCCAGCCTGATTCTGGAGGGCGGCGGCCAGACGCTGGATCAACTGATTGCCGGCGTGGAGCGCGGCCTGCTGGTGACGCATTTCTGGTACATACGCTTTGTCAACCAGCAGACGCTGCAGCACACCGGCCTGACCCGCGACGGCCTGTTCCTGATTGAGAACGGGAAGATCACCACGCCGGTGATGAACTTCCGTTTCCTGGAAAGCCCGGTGCGCCTGCTGAAGAACACGAAGCACCTGGGCCAGGCGGTACGTGTGCGCGGGCTGGAAGGCGGGATGATGATCGCCCCGGCACTGGTGGCCACGGACTTCCCGCTGCCTTCGATCTCGGACGCGATTTAGTACAATCAGCGCATGTTTCGCGCTTTATTCGCTTTGGTCATGGCCACCGCCGCGTGCGCCCAAACCCCATCGCCGGATACCCAGGCACTGCAAGCTCTGGTCACCGAGATCCGCCAATTGCGGCAGGACATGCAGGCCACCACTGTTATCACGCAACGCGTACAGATTGTGCTGTATCGTTTGCAGACGCAAACGGCCCTGGTAACGGGTGCCGCCTCGCGACTGGATGATGCGCGCACGTCGCTCGCCAAGGCTCAGTCGGAGATGAAGAGGATATCCGGCTATATCCCCACAGTGGAGGAAGAACTCAAAAACGCGCCGGATGCGATACAACGCAAGTCCAGAGAAGAGACGCTGAGCCAGGTAAAGGCCAACCTTGAGCGGCTTGCGGCCGACGTGGACCGGTTGCAATCCCGCGACATTGATGCGGAAACCCAGTTCCGCGCCGAGCAAAGCAAACTCACCGACTTGCAAGACCAGTTAGACCGCCTGGACAAACTCCTCGACAGTCTTACAAGGAAACAGCCATGATGCGTATACTAGTTTTTCTCCTCGCCGCGCCGCTTCTATTCGCCCAAGGCGATGAGATCCGCGCCATGCTGAAGAACTCCGAGGCGGCATGGAATCGCGGCGACCTTGCCGCCTTCGCTACGGACTACGAAGATTCGGCCGAGACCACATTCATCGGGCGCGATATTACACACGGCGGAGTCCAGGCGATTCTCGATCGCTACCGCCGCGGCTATCCCACGCCCGAAGCGATGGGGACGCTGACATTTTCGGAGATCGCGGTGCGGCCTTTGGGCAGCGATTACGCGCTGGCCAACGGGCGGTTTGCATTGAAACGGACAGCGGCGGGCGGCGGCGACGCGGCGGGCCGCTTCACGCTGGTGCTACGGAAGACGAAGGCGGGCTGGAAGATCATTCACGATCATTCGAGTTAGTGGACAGGCCAGGAGGCCTGTCCTACTCGATTCTCCAGGGCGAGACGGTCTTCCAGGTGCGTAGTTGTTCGGTGGCCCAGGCGGCGCCTTTATCGGCGTGACAGCCCTGGCAGCCGCTGGGAATCTTCAGGCGCTCGCCTTCGGCGGGCGTGATGAAGCGGAAGGTGTGAGCGCGGACATTTACGTCGGCGATGGTCTGCTCGATGGCCGGCATGTGGCAGGCCACGCATTCGTTGCCGCTCGAGCCGCTCTTGTGGTGCGTATGCGCTTCGATGCTGGCGGCGCGCGGTCCGTTCGGCGAACTGGGTCCGTGGCACTCGAGGCACATTACATTTGCCGGTTTCAGCAAGTCCGCATTGTTGGCGGTGCCGTGGACGTCGTGGCAACTGAAGCAGGTCACGCCGTGCGTATACATGGCGCTTTGCACGAAATCGTTGCCTTGCATGCGGTTCTTGTGGGCGGTGCCGTCGGCGAAGTGGGTGAAGGTGGTTTCGCCCAGTTTGTGATCTTCGAGTCTCCAGTAATCCTTGAGGTCCTTCCCCATTTCGAAGGCGACGGGCCAATCGTAGTAGCGTCCGGCGATCGGGTTCTTCAGCGGCTGTCCCTGTGAGTGGCATTGGATGCAGGTGTCGTTGGCGCTGACGGAATCGAGCCGCGCCGGGTTCACGATGTTGGTGCGCGAGGGCTTCGCCGCGTGCACGCTTCCCGGGCCGTGACATTTCTCGCAGCCGACGTTCCACTCGGTGACCGCGTGGGTCTGCACGTTGTAGTTCACGGAATGGCAGCCGTCGCAGAGGGGTCCGGTGGGGCGCTTCATGTTATCGGGAGGGTAGTGCGGCACCCACCAGTCGGTACCCTCGCGGACGAAATAGGCGCGCCAGATTTTGTGCGTGACGTCCCACTGCGCGGGTAGCGGGAAATAATCGTCGCCGACCTTCTTGAAGTAGCGCTGCTTCCACTTACTGCCGTAGACGAAGGCGATGTCGTCTTTCGTGAAGGTGAGCAGCGGGTCCGGTTTGGAAAGATCGGGAATGATCGCGTCGGGATGCTCGCGCGGATCGCGCACGACGTTCGCCATGCGCGTCTTACTCCAGCGGGCGTAGGTTTCGGCGTGACAGGTCTTACATGCCGCCGAACCGACATATTGCGGAGACTGCGCCTGAAGCGCCGCGAGCATTGCCGTGGAGAAGATAAGAAACAGCTTTCCGCCCATCCAGGTATTATGTCAGGAGACATCATGACATCACGACCATTCGGCTGGACGGGGGTGCAGGTTCCATTAATCGGGCAGGGCACCTGGATGATCGAAGGCTCTGCGGACGCGGAACGGCGGAGCATACAGGCGCTGCGCGCGGGAATGGATCTGGGTCTCACGCATATCGACACCGCGGAGATGTACGGCAGCGGGCGGGCGGAGGAGATCACCGGCAAGGCGATTGCGGGGCGGCGCGACGAGGTGTTCCTGGTGAGCAAAGTGCTGCCCTCCAACGCGAGTTATGACGGCACGCTACGCGCATGCGAGCAGAGTTTGAAGCGGCTGGGGACCGAACGGCTGGAGCTATACCTGCTTCACTGGGAGAGCGAGCATCCGATTGGCGAAACGATGCGCGCTATGGAGAAGCTGATCGATATGGGACAGATCCGCTTCGCAGGTGTGAGCAATTTCGATGTCGCCGAGGTGAAGGCGGCGCAGCATGCACTGCGTAATCACAAGCTGGCGTCGAACCAGGTGCTGTATCACCTGGGCGAGCGGGGGATCGAACGCAAGTTGATTCCCTACTGCCAGGAGCAAGGGATCGCGGTGGTGGGATACACGCCGTTCGGCAGGGCGAAGTTTCCGCGGGCCGATTCGCCGGGCGGCCGCGTGCTGGAATCGATTGCCACGCGGCATGGACGAACGGTGCGGCAGGTGATCCTGAATTTCCTGACGAGGCTGGAGGGTACCTTCACGATTCCGAAGGCGGGGAATGTGGAGCACACGCGGGAGAATGCGGGCGGCGCGGGATGGACTCTGGAGGTGGAGGATATCGTCGCGATCGACCAGGCGTTTCCTGTTCCCGCGCGGGATGTTCCTTTGGCGATGCTGTAGGCGGTGGGAGAGGATTTTTTTCAACGCAGAGACGCAGAGAACGCGGAGGAAGCGCAGAGAAAACAAAGACAAGACGGGCGGGGCAGGTGAGTTGCGGCGTAAATCGGAGTTAAATACGTTCGGCGATGGTTTGCGCGGCGTCCGCCACGGGTATGTCGACGGTCGTTTTGGTTTTGCGTTCGACGAACTCCACCATGCCGCCGGCGAGTTTCTTGCCTACGGTGATGCGGAAGGGGATGCCGATCAGGTCGGCGTCTTTGAATTTTACGCCGGGCCGTTCGTCGCGGTCGTCGAGCAGGGCGTCGAGGCCCAGGCGCGAGACAGTCGCGGTAGATGCGCTCGGCCGCCTCTTTCTGCGCGGGGTCGGCGCTGTTGGCCGGCGTGACCACGACGTGGAAGGGCGCGATGGCGGGCGGCAGCATCATGCCGTCCTTATCGTGGAAGAGTTCGATGGCGCAGCAGAGGATGCGCTCGATGCCGATGCCGTAGGATCCCATGATGGGCGTGACTTCCTGGCCATCGGCATTGAGGACGCGCAGGCCCATGGACTCGGAGTATTTGTAGCCGAGCTTGAAGATGTGGCCGACCTCGACGGTCTTGACGACGTCGAGCGGCGCGCCGCACTGGGGGCAGCCATCGCCGGCGGCGACCTGGCGCAGGTCGCAGAGCTCGGCCTGAAAGTCCTCGCCGGGGGTCACGTGGCGCAGGTGGTAGTCGTTGCGGTTGGCGCCGGCGATCATGTTGCGGCGGCCGGCGAGGGCCTGGTCGGCGAGGATGGGCATGGTGGTGACGCCGACGGGGCCGAGGGAGCCGGGTTCGGCGCCGAACCAGTCGCGGATCTCGTCGGGCTGCGCCTGGCGAAATTCGGCGACGCCCATGCGGGCGGCGAACTTGGTTTCGCTGAGTTGATGGTCGCCGCGCAGCATGACGAGCACGGGTTTGCCGCCGGCCACCAGGACGAGGCTTTTCATCTGCGAGGTTTCCGGGCAGGTTGGTGAACGCGGAGACCTCGGCGATGGTTTTGCGGCCGGGAGTGTGGAACTCTTCGGGGGAGAGGTCGCCTTCGGGATCGGCGGAGGCGCACGGGGCAGGCGCGGCGACGGCCTTTTCCAGGTTCGCCGAGTAGCCGCAGGACGGGCAGATGGCGACGAAATCCTCGCCGGCATCGGAGGCGACCATGAACTCGTGGGACTGGCTGCCGCCCATGGCGCCGGAGTGGGCTTCGACCACGGTGTATTTCAGGCCGCAGCGCTCGAAGATGCGGCAGTAGGCCTGGTAGTGCTTGTCGTAGGCGGCGTCGAGTCCGGCTTGGTCGATGTCGAAGGTGTAAGAGTCCTTCATGATGAACTGGCGCACGCGGAGGAGACCGGACTTGGGGCGCGGTTCGTCGCGGAATTTGGTCTGGATCTGGTACCAGATCTGGGGGAGCTGCTTGTAGCTGCGCAGCTCGCCGCGCGCGATGGTGGTCATGACCTCTTCGTGGGTCATGGCGAGGCAGAGGTCGCGGCCGAAGCGATCCTTGAGGCGGAAGAGGTTGTCGCCCATGACGTCCCAGCGGCCGGATTCCTGCCAGACTTCGGCCGGATTCAGCGCGGGCAGGTACATTTCCTGCCCGCCGATGGCGTCCATCTCCTGGCGCACAATCTTCTGGATTTTGAGGAGGGAGCGCTGTGCCAGAAAGAGATAGCTGTAGATGCCGGCGGATAGCTGGCGGACGTAGCCGGCGCGCAGCAGCAACTGGTGACTGGGAACTTCGGCTTCCGCGGGGTTCTCACGTAAGGTGGGGATGAACAGCTGGCTCCATCGCATTAGGCACTGAATTCTAGCATGTTAAACTCGAATTTATCCCCTTATGAAGATCGCCATTGGCGCGGACCATGCCGGGTTTTCTTTGAAGGAGAAACTGCGGCAGAAACTCGCTGGGGAAGGCTACGAAGTAGTCGATTTCGGCACCGGTAGTGCGGAGTCTTGCGACTACCCGGATTTTGCGCAGAAGGTGGGCCGCGATGTGGCGCAGGGGCGTAGCGACCGGGGCATACTGGTCTGCTCGACGGGAATCGGGATGGCGATGGCGGCCAACAAGATCGATGGCGTGCGCGCGGCTCCGGCGCAGAACGACGACGAAGTGAAATTCACGCGCGAGCATAACGATGCCAACGTGCTGACTTTGGGCGCGAAGTATTTGGACGAGAATCGCGCGCTGGAACTGATCGACATCTTCCTGAAGACGGAATTCGCCGGCGGCCGCCATGCGCGCCGCGTGGCCAAGATCGCCCAATTAGAGAAGTAGCCGGAACAATCCGCGGACAGGGGCAGACCCCGGCCGCAACCGAAGGAATCGAAAATGACCGAAACTCAACGCATGTCCCGTTCTCTCTCCCAAGTGGATCCCGAAATCTACGAGGCCATTCAGCATGAGACCGCCCGCCAGGACGGACAACTGGAGCTGATCGCGAGCGAGAATTTCACCTCCGAGGCCGTGTTGGAAGCCACCGGCAGCGTCTTCACCAATAAGTACGCGGAAGGCTATCCGGGCAAACGCTATTACGGCGGATGCGAATACACGGACGTAGTGGAGAACCTGGCGCGGGAGCGTGCGAAGAAGCTCTTTGGCGCGGAGTATGTGAACGTGCAGCCGCACTCTGGATCGCAGGCCAACCAGGCGGCCTACGGCGCGGTGCTGACGCCGGGCGACACGATCATGGGATTGAACCTGGCGCACGGCGGCCATCTCACTCACGGGCATCCGCTGAACTTCTCGGGCAAGCTCTACAAGGTGGTGCCGTACAACGTGCGCAAGGAAGACGAGCGCATCGATTACGACGAGGTGGAAGCGCTGGCGAAGGAGCACCAGCCGAAGCTGATCGTGGCGGGCGCGAGCGCCTACCCGCGGATCATCGACTTCGCGCGCTTCCGCCAGATTGCGGACCAGGTGGGCGCGGTGTTCCTGGTGGACATGGCGCACATTTCCGGCCTGGTGGCCGCGGGGGTCCACCCCAATCCCTGCGAATACGCGGACATCGTGACCACGACCACGCACAAGACGCTGCGCGGACCGCGCGCCGGGATGATTCTGGCGCGGGAAAAGTACGGCAAGGAAATCGATAAGAACGTCTTCCCGGGCACGCAGGGCGGGCCACTGGTTCACGTGTTGGCGGCGAAGGCGGTCTGCTTCCTGGAGGCGATGCAGCCCGAGTTCACGGCGTATCAGAAGCAGGTGGTGGCCAACGCGCGCGCCATGGCGGAGGCGCTGGTGAACGCGGGTTTCCGGGTGGTGTCGGGCGGCACGGATACGCACGTGGTGCTGCTGGATGTGTTCTCCAAGGGACTGCGCGGCAAGGAATCGGAGCAGGCGCTGGATCGCGCGCGGATCACGGTCAACAAGAACGCGATTCCGTTCGACACGAATCCACCGATGAATCCGAGTGGGATCCGTTTGGGTTCGCCGGCGGTGACGACGCGCGGGTTCGGAGAAGCGGAGATGCGCGAGGTGGGCTCGCTGATCGCCACAGTGCTGACGAACATCGCGAACGAGGAGGCGATCGCGGAAGTGCGGCAGAAGGTGGAAACACTCACGCAGCGCTTCCCGCTGTACAGTTGGAAACGCGATACCGTGCGGGCGTAGGATGGCGCATATCGTCATCGATGCCCGCCGCATACGGGATTTCGGGATCGGCACCTACATCCGGAGCCTGGTGCACGCGCTGGGCGGCATCGACAGCACCAACCAGTACACGCTGGTGAGCGGACCGGCGGACGTGCGCATGCTCGCCGGACTGCCGGAGAATTTTCACTTTGCGGTCTACGCGCGGAACGACCACAGCGCGCTGGATCACGTCGCGTTCCCGCTGTTTTTGCGCGGGCTCTCGCCGGACCTGGTGCATATTCCGCTGGCGCGCGTGCCGCTGCTGATGATCCGGCCCTACGTGGTGACGATCCACGACATGGCGAATCTGCTTCTTCGAGGCGGAGACGTCGAATTTCCGAATGCAGTTGCGCCGGTTCCGGTTCGGCCGCGGATTGCGGCGCGCGGCGCGCGTGGTGGCGGTGAGCGAGGCGACCAAGCGCGACGTGGAAAGCCAGATGGGCGTGCCGTCGAGCCGCATCTACGCGGGTATACAACGCGCCGGATCCGGCGTTCTTCGCGCGCGCCGGCGCACCCGGCGCGCCGGAGCAGCAACTGATTCTGGAGCGCTACCAGATTCAATATCCGTTCATCCTGTACGCGGGCAATATTCGCCGGCACAAGAACATTCCGCGGCTGGTGGAGGCCTTCGCGGTGGTGCGGGAGCAACTGGCGGCGCACCCGGTTTACAAGGACCTGCGCCTGGTGATTATCGGCGACACGATTTCGCAGTACCCGGCGGTGCGGCAGGCGGTGATGAAGAGCCGGGTGGAAAGCGTGGTGCGGTTTCTGGGCTTCGTGCCGTTCGAGACGTTGCGTTGTTTTTACGAGTCGGCGGCAGGTTTTGTGTTTCCGTCGCGGTACGAGGGGTTCGGATTGCCGCCGCTGGAAGCGATGGCCTGCGGCACGCCGGTGGTGTGCTCGAACGTGAGCTCGCTGCCGGAGGTGGTGGGCGACGCGGCGATCCTGGTGAATCCGGAGAACGTGTTCGATATCGCGCGGGGGATCACGGACATGCTGCTGGATGAGGAACTGCGCGCGCGGATGATCCGGCGCGGGCGGGAGCAGGCGGCGCGCTTCAGTTGGAGCTGGACGGCGCGGCAGGTGTTGGAGATTTATCAGGAAGTGATTGCGCAGTCGTGAGACCGGGAGGATTGTATTCAACGCGGAGGGGCGGAGGCGCGGAGATCGGATCGCGGAGAAGGCTGAGAAAGCCAAGAAAGCGAGAGAACACGGAGACAGCGGAGCGGTTGTACGCCCGGGAGTAGTAAAGTGTAAGGAGCTTCAAATCCATTCAGTGGGGTTGGTTCATTGCGTCATTTAATTGCGGTCTTCATTTGTCTGGGGTGCGCCGTGGGGGCGCGGGCTCAGGGTAATTACGAAGTGCAGGTCTACGGCTCCGAGCTGACACCCAAGGGGGTGACTATGGTGGAGTTGCATAGCAACATCACGGCCAAGGGGAGCAAGGGTGTGGTGGATGGGGTGTTGCCGACGAACCGCGCGGTACACGAGACGGTGGAGATCACGCACGGTTTCAACGAGTGGTTCGAGACCGGGTTTTATCAGTTCACCAGCATTCAGGCGGACGGCAGTTGGAAGTGGGTGGGCACTCACATACGGCCGCGGGTGGCGATTCCGGAGAGGTATCACCTGCCGGTGGGGATCAGCCTGTCCACCGAATTCGGGTATCAGCGGCCGAACTTCGACGCCGATACCTGGACGTGGGAGATCCGCCCGATTATTGATAAGCAGATCGGGAAGCTGTATCTTTCGTTCAATCCTACCCTGGAGAAATCGTTTCGCGGACCCAGCAGGGATGCAGGCTACGAGTTTTCGCCGAATATCAAGTTCGCCTACAACGTGGAAAAGAGGGTGGCGTTGGGGCTGGAATATTACGGCGCGTACGGTCCGGCGTTCTCATGGGACAGGCCGCGGGAAACCGAACAGATGTTTCTGCCCGCGGTGGACTTGGATTTCGGAAAGAATTGGGAATTCAATTTTGGTGTGGGCGTGGGAGTGACACAGGCCACCGACCACTTACTGGTCAAGGCGATTCTGGGTTATCGGTTCAATAACCATAGCCACAACTAAGCGGCAGCCCGGTGTCCGAAACAGGTAGGTCCCCTACGTCTGACGTCAACCGATTTATATTGAATACGCGTGAGTTGCTTCGTATGCTGTAGAAACACCCTTAAGGAGGGATCCGTTTAATATGGCAACGACACGAGTGGCTCAGATTACTTTGGCGAAAGATTCGGACACGGGGAAACCGATGGCAACGATCTATACGCCGGGAGACGTCACCCTGGCCGAGATCGGCGTGCTGCAGGGCAAGCTGTTCGGAGAAGTCTTCAAGAAAAATGGAAAGGCGCTCGGACTGAAGTTCTGCGAAGGCTGCCGTTCCGGTCTGGACAAGCTGCTCATTAAAGACATCGCGACACTGCCGGGCAAACAGATCGCGGCCAAAGTGAAGTTCTAACTATTCCGATGCGGCGCGGAACGAATCCGCGCCGCTGGTGATTTGAAGCTTCGAACGATGAATCTTCCCAAGCTGGGCGTCGGCATCTCCTTCCAGGCAACCCTTGCCGACTATGTGTTCGACCACGCGGACACGTACGACTTTATCGAAATCGTCCCGGACATGATGTGGCAGGATGCGGGACGGGAGGTGTCGCCGCGATACCGGGTGAACGCGGATGCGCGAGATCTTCTGGACCGAATGGCTGCATTGAAGCCCGTGGTGGCGCATTCGATCGGGCTTTCGATCGGCACCGCGGCGAGATTCGATCGCGGACACGTCGCGCAGATCGCGGAGTGGCGCCGGCAATACGCGATGCCGTGGCACAGCGATCATCTGACTTCGATGCACGCGCAGCATCACAAGGGCATGGAAGTGAATGTGGGCCTGATGATGCCGGTGCCGTGCGACCGGGCGTCGCTCGAGATGCTGGTGGAGCGCATTGGACACGTGCAGGCCACGGTGGACGCACCGTTTCTGCTGGAGAACAACACGAACTACTTCACGGTTCCCGGCGAAGAGATGACCGAGCCGGAGTTTTTGAATGCGCTGACGCGCCGGACGGGCTGCGGGCTGCTGCTGGATCTGCACAACGTGTATACCAACGCGCGCAATTTCGGTTTCGACCCGTATGCATTTCTGGCGGAGTTGGACCTGACGCGAGTCGGGGAAATCCATCTTTCGGGGGGAATGGAGCTTCACGGCTTCTACCTGGATGCGCACGACGGTCCGTGCCCGGAGGCGCTCTGGCCGATGCTGGACTGGGTGCTGGCACGTGCGCCGAACACGGGCGGTGTGGTGTTCGAAGTGTTCAACACCAACTTCCCGGATATGGGGGCCGAGGCGCTGGCCGCGGAATTGAGCAAGGCGCGCGAGATCTGGGCGAGGCATTCGCTTGTCGCTGGCTAGCTTTCAGAACGCGCTGTCGGCGATGGTGATGGATGTGACTTTCGCCGAAGCGGTCCGCGAGGACGCGGCGCGAGCGCTGTCAGGCTACGATTTGGAGCCGCGCGAACGCGAGCGGCTGGCAGGGATCGCGGCGCAGCCCGGTTTGCGGATCGGCACCTTCTTTCACCATTCGTTTCGCATGACGAAGATTGCGTACACGCTGCCGCGGACGAAGGAAAAGCTCGGTGAGAAATTGGGCGCGGTGCTGATGCTTTATTGGGACGAGTATCCGAATGTCTACGAGTACTTCGACCGGGAGGCACGGCGGTTTGGGGGCTGGCTGCTGGCGCATAGCGAGTCGGAGGAATTGAAGCAGGTGGTGCGGGAGGAGTTGGCGGTGCTCGATGGGGTGCTGAGTGGGATGAGTGAAGTCTAGTCAGGGAATGTCGTTCTGTGTTATCTGAGTTAATCTGTGTTTATCTGCGGCCAATATTGTTTTTTGGGGAATTCTGTCGGAAAGAACATTGGCCACAGATGAACGCAGATGAACGCAGATAAGCACTAGCGTGGATCGGGAATTGCCTTTTTCCGCGCGTCTACCCAGGCGGGGAAGACTTCGGGGTTTTCGAGCCAGACGAGCATCCATCGCGCCATCTCTTCTTTTTGGGTGCGTTTCTCCGGGGTAGTGCGGGGTGCGACAGCGAGGAATTTGGCGCGATCTTTGGCGGCGATTACCTGGCGGCGGCAGTAGCGCGCCCGTTCGCGCGCACCGGCGGCGAGCGCGTCGCGATAGACCTGGAGCATGTCGCGGAGTCCCTGCTCCAGCTCTTCGAAGGTGTGCTGGCGGATGCCGGCGTAGGGCTGGTCGAAGGGTAGCCCGGTGTCGCGCAACAGGTCTCGAAGATAGCTTTCGGAGACCGGGGCGAGGCGCAGGAGGAGATCTTGCCAGACGGCTTCCGTGATGACGGCGGGCGGATTGGCGGCCAGGTAATCGCGCAACTGCTGTTTGACGGATTTATTTGCGGAGGGCACGGCGATAGCGCTCCACTGCGCCTTCGTGGGCGGCGATGTTGGACGAGAATTCGTGGCCGCCGGAGCCATCGGCGCGGGCTACGAAGTAGAGCGAATCGCTATCCGATGGAGCCAGCACGGCGCGTATGGAAGCGAGGCCGGGATTGGCGATGGGACCCGGCGGCAGGCCGGCGTGGCGGTAGGTATTGTAGGCATGGTCGCTATCCAGATCGCTGCGGTGGATGACGCCGCGATAATGCTGCTGAAGCAGCGCGGCGTAGATGGTGGTGGGGTCGCAATCGAGCTTCATGCCGATGCGCAGGCGGTTTTCGAAGACAGCGGCAATGCGCGGGCGCTCTTCGGCGAGCTTGCCCTCCTTCTCGACGAGCGAGGCGAGGGTGACGGTGCGGTGCAAATCGGCCGTGGTGTGGAGGCTGCGCCAGGCTTCGCGGAATCTGCCGGTCATCAGGCGGCAGAGCTGATCCGGTGTGGTGTGGCGGCTGAGTTTGTAGGTATCGGGGAAGAGATAGCCTTCGAGTGTGGGCGCCCGTGGATCGAGATCGCGGATGAGCGCGGGGCTGCGGACGGCCTCCAGAAACTTCGATGCGGGGAAGAGGCCGAGTTGTTCGACGGCGGCGCCGATATCGAACACGTTGCGGCCCTCGGGTATCACGAGTACGTAATAGAAGACATCGCCGCGTGCGATACGGCGGACCACTTCGGTGGGGCTGGCGGGGCGGTTGAAGCGGTACTCGCCGGCCTGGAGGACGCGGTTGCGGCCGGCGAAGCGGGCCAACAGGAACTCCCAGCGGGAGCGGACTACGCCGGCCTGTACTAAGGCGTCGGCGATGGCGCTGGTGCCGGTGCCGCGGGGCAGTTCGACGAAGGTTTCTCCCTGGAAACCCTGATAGGGCTGATTCAGCCGGTAGACGAGGAAGCCGCCGGCGACGAGCCCGAGCAGCAGGAGGAAGCCGAGCAAGCGAAGGAGAGTCTTAACGCCGTTCATAAGGAATCGAGGTAGCTCTGTAAGAGAATAACCGCGGAGAGGCGGTCGACGGCGGCGGCTCGTTTTTCGATACTGATGCCGCTGGAGCGTAGGACGCGGCCGGCCTCCACGGAGGTCAGGCGTTCGTCCCAGAGCTTGACGGGCAGATGGGTGCGTTTTTCCAGCGACTCGGCAAACTCGCGGACCCAGACCGATTGACGTCCCTCGGTGCCGCGCATGTTGATGGGATTGCCGAGGAGGATCATGCCGACTTCGCGTTCCCGGACGAGCTGTTCCAGGATATCGAGGTCGGTGCGGATACGGGTGCGGACGAGATTGGGCAGTCCCTGCGCGGTAATGCCTAAGGGATCGCTGATGGCGAGTCCGATACGGCGTTTGCCCAAGTCTAACGCGAGGATACGGGTGAAGGCAGGCGTCAAGTAATTTTATTATAAACGTGTGCGTGCTACAGTCGATTAGGATCGTCTACAGCGCCGTGTCCGTCGTAACGCAGAATCCAGCCAATACTACCGGTACCTCTCGGGAAGCGCATCACATCGCCCTGCCAATTCTGGCTTTGGGAGTCGTGATTGCGATTTTGTATCTGGGGCGGCTTTTCTTTATCACCTCTCTGATCGCGCTGACGATCGCCTTCATTTTGGAACCGTTCGTGGCGCTGTTGATGCGGCTTCGCTTCCCGCGCTCGCTGGCAAGTTTTGTGGTCTGTTCGTTCGCGCTTGCGCTGTTGTACGTGATCGGGCTGGGGGCGTATACGCAACTGGCGGGTCTATACGACGAGCTGCCGAAGTATGGAGAGCGAATCGGCGCACTGGTGGACGGGATTCAGCAGAAGATCTCGGCCATGGAAGACCAGACGTATAAAGTGGTGGTGCCGGCGCGACAGCGTCAGGAAGAAGAACGCCGGAGACAACTGGAGCAGGCAGCGGGAGCGGCCAAGAAGGGAAAGCGGGGCGCACCGGCTCCTGCGCCGCAGCCGGCGACGCCGGGAGCGATTCCGGAGGTCAGGATTCACCCGGAGAGCACACCGATTGGGGACTACATTTATTCGCGGCTAAGTTCGGTTTACCAGGTGCTGCTGATGGCATCGTTTATCCCCTTCCTGGTGTATTTCATGCTGAGCTGGCGGGACCACATCAACCGCAGTTTTCTGCAGTTCTTCCACGGTGAGGATCGACTGGTGGCGGCGCGCAGCGTACAGGGAATCGCGGATATGGTGCGGGCCTTCGTGGTGGGCAACTTCGTGCTCGGTCTTTTGCTGGCGGTGCTGAGCTCGACGCTGTTCTGGGCCCTGGGCGTGCCATATCCCATGCTGGTGGGTCCGCTGAGCGGATTCATGAGCCTGGTGCCGTACATCGGACTGCCGCTGGCGATGATTCCGCCGTTGTTCGCCGCACTGCCGTTGAATGCGGTGCCGGTCTACGCGTTAGTGGTGGTGACGGTGGCGATGCTGCACCTTACCGCTTTGAACGTGCTGTATCCGAAGATTGTGGGATCGCGGGTTCATTTGAATCCGCTGGTGGTGACGTTCTCGCTGATGATCTGGGGATTTCTGTGGGACGCGCCGGGGTTATTGCTGGCGATACCGCTGACGGCGGGAATCAAGGCAGTCTGCGACAACGTTAAGGAGTTGCGGGGGTTCGGAAAGTTTCTCGGGGATTGAGGAGGGCGCCGGTCCGTAGCGGGATGTTACTCGCCCGGACCGGCCTGTCATGCGGTAGTAAGTTGACTTAGCCGCCGGAACTTAACCCCGACTATTCACTCGGGCGAGGATCTCGCTCCCTCGCTTTCCCGCGGGGGAGAACTGCTTGAGAAAGTTCAACACGCGCGCGACATAATTGCGCGTTTCGCGGAACGGAGGAACGCCGCGATAGCGATCGACCATCCCGGGGCCTGCATTGTAGGCCGCAATGACGTGCTTGATGGAATTGCGGCGGGTCTGATAGCGTTCCATCAGCCAGCGGAGATAACGTGTTCCGGCATCGATGTTCTGCGCGGGCACGGCCGGGTCGGCGCCGAACTGGCGGGCCGTCTCGGGCATCAACTGCATCAGCCCGACGGCGCCCCTGGGTGAAACGGCGCTGCAGTCGAAGTTGGATTCGGCGGCGACGATGCTGGCCACAAACGCGGCGGGCACGCCATGTTTGGCCGCGGCACCGGAAATCAGGATGAGAGTTTCGGCCTTAGACAGCAGGGTACGGGAGGGGGCCACGGTTCCGCTTTCGCCACCGGGTGACGGCGGCGCGGGTTCGGGAGCCTGCGGAAACAGCTCAAACACGTTCGCTGTCTTCTTGACGGGGGTTAAAGGGAGCTGACCAAGGGCTTGGGGAGTAAAGAATTCGGATTGTACGGCGAACGCACAGACAACAGCGGTACAACCCACTAATAGGGCAATGATGGTGAGCTTCATTATTCTTTGTCGTTATTCCAACTGGCTTGCGATCAAAGCGGTGATTTCGAGGTCTGCCTTACACAGGGCGACCCGTTGCTCGATATGAGGACTACTGAACTACTGGAGTATTTGTATATTTCGAGTCTACCATGCGACTGTGCGAGAGAGGCCGTCGAGGGGTGTAGCGGGAGATCGCACAGACAACAGATAACGCTAATTAAATGAGCGGTTTACCGGTACGGCATCATTTCATACAAGTAGCGTAAGAGGGGTGCAAAGGTACTCATTACAGGAGGCTTATTTGCGAGTTAGAAGACGATTCAAGCCGAGGGGATAACTCAGGCATTCAGGTCGAGGGTATGTTACCGAGCACCTCACGCACCTTAGCCACCAAAGTCTCCGGGCTGACGGGTTTAGGGAGGTAGGCCAAGTCCCGCTCGGTTACACCGCGGCGGCCGACGACTTCGGCAGTGTGCCCGGATGTGAACAGGACTTTGAGGCTCGGACGCAGACGCCGCAGCCGCTCCGACAGATCTTTGCCATTCATTCCAGGCAGGATTACATCCGTCAGGAGTAAGTGAATTTCATCGGGATGCTGGTGGACGAAGGCGAGGGCCTCATCGCCGGTGGTGGCTTCGAAGACATGATAGCCGTAGGCCTCGAGAACAGTCTTCGTCAATTCCCGGACGGCTTCCTGGTCTTCGACCACGAGTACGGTCTCTCCACCGCCGTGCAGCGAGCAGCGGTTCACGGCCGCTTCCGGTTCGGGCGTCGCCGGTCCTGCGTCAATACGGGGCATATAGATTTTGAATGAGGATCCCCGGCCCACTTCACTCCACGCATCGATCCACCCGCCGCTCTGCCGGACGATGCCGTAGACGGTGGACAATCCGAGACCGGTTCCCTTGCCGCGCTCCTTGGTGGTGAAGAACGGTTCGAAGGCGTGCTGCAGCGTCTCCTGATCCATGCCCACGCCGCTATCCGTCACGCTCATCACAACGTATTTTCCCGCGCGCGCGTCGGGATGCGCGGCAAGATCGCTCGGGGCAACATCGGCATTGGTGGTGGCGATGTTGAGCCTGCCGCCATCCGGCATGGCATCGCGGGCGTTGACCGCAAGATTCATGATGATCTGATGCAACTGATGCCCGTCCGCCATGACTTTTCCCGCGAGCGGATCGAGGCTGGTACTCAGGGAAATATCCTCGCCGATGAGGCGGCGCAGCATGCCCACCGTATCGTTGACGATGGTGTTCACCTCCAACGCGCTGGGTTCAATCACCTGCTTCCGGCTGAATGCCAACAGTTGACCGGTGAGCCCGACGGCATGGGCTCCGGCCTTGCAGATCTCGTGAGCGTAGGAATGCAAGGCATGGTCGGCGGGCAGTGCTTTGAGGAGCAGGTCGGCATACCCGTTGATGATGGTGAGCAGGTTGTTGAAGTCGTGCGCGACACCTCCGGCGAGCCTGCCGACGCTTTCGAGCTTCTGGGCCTGTCCGAGTTGGTTTTGGAGATGGATTCGTTCCGTGATGTCGACCGTAGAGGTAATGGCGCACTGCTTGCCGTCTACTTCGATGAGCTCGGCGGAAAGCAGGCCTGTACCCTCGTTGCCGTCCTTGCGGCGGAAACGGCACTCCCAGTTGCGGATGGAGCCTTCGCGCATGAGGTGCGCCACGGCGCTGTCGCGGAGTTTGGGATCGGTCCATAGCGGCAATTCGGCCCAGGTGTGGCCGACGATCTCATCGCGCCGGTAGCCTACCAGGTGCTCGAAGGTGTGGTTGACCTCGACGTAGCACCGATCGGTGAGGTCTGTAATTACGATGGCGGCGGGATTCGAATGGAAGGCTTTGGAAAACTTCTCTTCCGATTTTTGGAGCGCTTCCTTAATCAGCTTACGGTTGGTGATATCGCGGATGGCGGATACAAAAACGGAGCGCCCTTTGAATTCAAAATAGGAGCCCGAAATTTCCACAGGGAAAACTGTGCCGTTCTTCTTCCTATGCCAGCGCAGCGGAATGAAGGTCCGCATGTTCATGGTGGCCTCGACGGTTTTTTCCGCCTCCGCGGACAGGTCCGTCCGATTCATGGAAAGCAGCTCTTCCTGGCTGTAGCCGTAGAGGCTGGTGGCCGCCTTATTGGCGGCGAGAAGCTGGCCCGATTCGCGATCCACCAGCACGATGGCATCGGATTCCAGTTCGAAGAGCCGGCGGTACAGTTCCTCGCTTTCATGGTTTGCCTGTTTACGGTCCGTGATATCGGAAAAGCGCACCACAATACCGCCGTCAGCGTCTGGTGAGGCGGTGACGGAGTACCACTTTTGTTCGGTCTTGCAGTAGTTTTCCAAGGTGACAGAGGCGCGCGCGGACATCGCGCGGCGGTAGGCATCGGCGAGGGGAGCGCCGGAGATCAGGGGAGAGAGATCGTCGAGGACTTTACCGAAAGATTCGGTGCGGTTCCCGCCCAGAAAGCGTTGCGCCGCCAGGTTGGCGAACGTGAGGCGAAACTCACTGTCGAAGCGTACATACGCGTCTTCTACGGTATCGAAGACGGCCAAGCACTCTTCCGCCCGCATTATCTTAATTTTACCGGATGTTGAGTGAGGAGGCTGTGTGTTAACGGACCGAACTTGCCGCTACCTGCTAGACTCAGGATTCCGGCAAATGGCAGCTATTCCTGAATCGGCAAAACTGTTTATGTCCGGGCTCATCGAGCGGGCCCGCAAACTAAAAAAGACAATCGCGTTTCCCGAAGGTACGGATCCTCGCGTACTAGAGGCTGCGGCGCGACTGGCGCGGGAGGGCGTGGTCAAGCCTGTATTGATCGGCGCACGGCCGGCGAACGCGCCGGAGGGTGTGGAGTTTGTAGATCCGGTCACATCGCCGCTGGTCAAGAAATACGCGGCGCTTTACCACGAGCGGCGGCGATCCAAAGGGACGACGCAGATGGAAGCGGCGGCCACGGCGAAAAAGGCGTTGTACTTCGCGTCGCTGATGGTGGGCGCGGGCGATGCCGACGGCAGTGTGGGCGGCGCGGTGAACAGTACGGCGGAGACGGTGCGCGCGGCGCTGCACGCGGTAGGTGTGCATTCACGGGCGCGCCTGGTGTCCAGCGTGTTCATCATGGCGCTGCAGGATCGCACGCAAGGGCACAACGGGCTGATTGCGTTCGCCGATTGCGCGGTGGTGATTGAGCCCACGGCGGTGCAGATGGCCGATATTGCCATCGCGACGGCGGAGAGCACGCGCGTGCTGATCAACGCCGAACCCGTGGTGGCCCTGCTCAGCTTTTCGACGAAGGGCAGCGGACGCGGCCACATGGTGAACAAGGTGGTGGAGGCGATGGAGATTGTGAAGGCGCGCGCTCCGGAGCTGAACGCGGATGGCGAATTGCAGGCCGATGCCGCCGTGGACCTGGTGGTGGGCAAGAGCAAGGCGCCGGGGTCGAAGGTGGCCGGACGGGCGAACACGCTGGTGTTCCCGAGCCTGGAATCCGCCAACATCGGGTACAAACTGGTGGAGCGGTTGGGCGGGGCGATGGCGATCGGGCCGTTCCTGCAGGGGTTGGCGAAGCCGGCCAACGATCTTTCGCGAGGCTGCTCGGCGGAGGACATTTACAATGTAGCGGTCGTGACGGCGCTGCAATCGGAGATACACTGACAGGGCGCTGGCCATGTTGCCTTACCGGTTGGTTTACCACGAACGCTACGATCTGCATCTGGGCGAACACGTTTTTCCATCGAGAAAATATCGCTGGCTGAAGGACCGTATGCTGCGCTGCCGTTTCGCGGAGCCCGGGGATTTCGTGGAGCCCGAGCCTGCGACGGACGACGATGTACGTCTGGTGCATGACGCGGAATACGTGACCAAGCTGCGCAGCGGCACGCTGAGTTACCAGGACATCCTGCGCCTGGAGATTCCCTATTCGAGGCAGATGGTGGAGGCGTTCTGGCTGGCGGCCGGCGGGTCGATTCTGGCCGCCCGCCAGGCGATGGAGGATGGCATCGGGTTCAACCTGGGCGGCGGATTCCACCATGCATTTCCGGGGCATGGAGAGGGATTTTGCGCGATTAACGACGTCGCGATCGCGGTGCGGCGGCTGCAGGCCGACGGGCGGATCAAGCGGGCCATGGTGGTGGACGTGGATGTGCATCACGGCAACGGCACGGCGGCGGTGTTCGCGGACGATTCCTCGGTGTTCACGCTCTCCATCCACCAGTTCAATAACTATCCCAGCGAGAAACCGCTTTCGAGCCTGGATATACACCTGCCGGACGGGACTGGAGATGCGGAATACCTGCACCGGCTGGGCAACGGATTCCGCGCGGCGATGGGCATGTTTCACCCCGAGCTGCTGGTGTATGTGGCGGGGGCTGATCCCTACGCGGAAGATCAATTGGGCGGGTTGTCGCTGACGTTCGAAGGGTTGATGGAGCGTGACCGCCTGGTGCTCCGCACTGCGCTGGCGCAGCACGTTCCGGTGGCGATCGTGCTGGCCGGCGGTTATGCGCAGAGTGTGGAAGACACGATCACGATTCACGCGAATACGGCGGCGGTGGCGAAGGACGTCCTGGAGAAGGCCGGAGGCCGCGGCGGGTGGCGGGGGTAGTTTGGCGGGATGCCGGCGCGTCACAGGCAAGCTAAAGCATGCCCCACCCACGCGCATGCCACACGCTATCATTGAAGATTAACGTGTCCGGCGTCTACATCTCATACCCTTTCTGCGCGCAGAAGTGTACCTACTGCAATTTCGCCAGCGGAGTTTTTCCGCGCGAACTCGAAGCACGCTATCGCGAAGCGCTGGCGCGCGAGATCGGCGCCCATGCGTGGGAATGGACTCCCGACACCCTCTATTTGGGTGGCGGGACGCCAAGCAACATGGCTCCCGATGCCCTACGTGCGCTGCTCGATCTTGTCCCCGGACGCCCCTGGGCGGAGGCCACGATCGAAGCCGCGCCCGGCAACCTGACGCCGGAACTCGCACTCGCCTGGAGCGCCGCCGGCATCAACCGCGTCTCGTTCGGCGTGCAATCGTTCGTGGAAAAGGAGCTGCGCCGCACCGGGCGAACGCACACTGCGGGGGTAGTGGCCGCCGAGATGGAGATGCTGCATGCGGCGGGCATATCCAACATCAATATCGATCTCATCGCCGGGCTTTCGGCGCAGACCGATGCCTCCTGGCGGGAATCGCTCGACTGGGTGGAGCGGCTGGCGCCCGAACACGTCTCGGTTTACATGCTCGAAGTGGACGAGGATAGCCGCCTCGGCAAGGAGATGCTGCTGGGCGGGGTGCGCTACGGCGCTCTCGATACGCCCTCCGACGAAGCCACGGCCGATTTCTACGAGCTGGCTGTGGAGCGACTGGCCGGGCTGGGGATCGCTCGCTACGAGATCTCGAATTTCGCGCGGCCCGGGATGGAATCGCGGCACAATTTGAAGTACTGGACCCTGCAGCCTTACGCCGGCTTCGGCGCCGACGCTCACTCTTTCGATGGCCGGATGAGGCGGCAGAACGCGGAATCGATCGACGAATATGTGTCCGGCGGCAGTCATCCGGATGACACCTCGTCCTTGTCTGACGAGCGCCTCTTTCTTGGCCTGCGTCTCTCCGCGGGGATACGCCCGGACGCGGAGGAGTGGCGCCGCTTCGACGCTCCCATCCACCGCTTCCTGGATGCGGGCCTGCTCGAAACCGACGGCGGCGTCCTGCGCCTGACCAATCGCGGCGTGTTGCTTTCCAATGAAGTCTTCCAGGAGTTCCTGAACCCATGATCGATTTGCGCAGCGATACCGTCACGCGGCCGACACCCGCCATGCGCCGGGCCATGTTCGAAGCCGAAGTGGGGGACGACGTCTATCGCGAAGATCCCACCGTCAACCGGCTGGAGGAGCGCGCCGCCGAAATCGCCGGCAAGCCCGCTGCGCTGTTCGTGCCTACCGGCACCATGGGAAATACCATCGCCATCAAACTGCTGACCGAGCACGGGCAGGAAGTGATCTGCGACTCGCGCGCCCACCTGTTGGATTACGAGCTTTCCATGATGGCCTGGTTCAGCGGCTGCCTGGTCCGCGCCATCCCCACGGAACGGGGATTGCTGTCGGCCGAAGAGGTTCGCCGGGCCATTCGCCCGGTGAGTCCGTACAGCGCGCCCACGGGGGCGGTGGCGATCGAGCAGACCCACAATATGGCGGGCGGAACGGTGTACCCCATGCGCACACTGTGCGAGATTTTCGACGTGTCGCACGAGCGTGGAGTGCGCGTGCATATGGATGGAGCCCGTATCTTCAATGCGTCGACGGCTCTGGGCCTTCCCGTGCATGAAATTGCTGCTCACGCCGATACCGTCATGTTCTGCCTGTCCAAAGCGTTGGGTGCGCCCGCCGGTTCCATGCTGGCCGGGCCGGCCGATCTGATTGCCAAAGGGCGGCTTTACCGCAAGCGATTGGGCGGCGGCATGCGGCAGGCGGGCATTCTGGCCGCGGCCGGGCTGGTGGCGCTCGAAGAGTCGCCCGCGAAGTTGAGCGTGGATCATGCCAACGCGCGATTTCTGGCAGAGGGCCTGGCGCGGATTCCCGGAATTGAGGTGGACGCCGCCAAGGTGGACACCAACATCGTGGTCTTCGATATTTCGGCGACCGGCCTTGCGCCCGCCGATGTGAGCGCCCAGTTGAGCCGGCGCGGCGTTCTGATGAATGCCATCAACCAGCGCTGTCTGCGCGCGGTTACGCACTACGATGTAGATCGGGCAGCGTGCGCCCAGGCTGTAGAAGCGGTGTCTGAGAGCCTGGCCGCCACCGTGGCTGCCGCTAAGACGTCATAATGGACTTATTACCTGGACTTACTACTCGCATGCTGAGATTCTCGATCCTGCTGTTGGCAGGCACTGCGTTCGCGCAACAATATACGATTTCCACCGTCGCTGGAGGGGCTCCTCCCACTACCCCGGCACCGGCCCTGAACACGTCGATCGGGCAGCCGCGTAAGCTTGCGGTTGCCGGCGGCAACATTTATTTCAGCAGCGGCAATTCGGTCTTCAAGATCGATGGCGCGGGCTCGCTGAGCCTGGTGGCGGGCAATTCGCGCGCCGGTTTCTCGGGCGACGGCGGTCCCGCGGTCAACGCGCAGTTGAACGCGCCGCAGGGGATCGCGCTCGATTCCGCGGGCAATATCTACATCGCGGATTCGTTGAACAACCGCGTGCGCAAAGTGGATACCAAAGGCATCATCACCACATTTGCCGGTAACGGCCAAGTGAATCCCCCGGGCTTCTGGGGCGACACCGGGCTCGCTACCGAGGCGAACCTCCATCTGCCGACCGGGCTGGCCGTGGATTCCTCGGGCAAAGTCTACATCGCCGTCTCGAGCGACAATACCATCCGCGTGGTGACCACGGACGGCATCATCAATATTTTTGCCGGCGGCGGCTACAGGGGCTTCTACGGGGATTATTCGGCCGACAGCGTCACCGGTACGGTGAACAACGCCGGCGTCGCCACGATTGCCGGGCTCACCAACCCCCAGGACGTCGCCATCGGCCCCAACAACACCATCCTGATCGCCGATACGGGCAACAGCGCGATTCGTTCCGTATCCTCGGCGGGGGTCATCACCACCATCTCCGGTGTAGGCGGCAGCACGGGTCTTTCGGGCGACGGCGCCGCGACCACACTGGCAATGGTGGCCCCGTTCGGTGTGGCAGCGGATTCCAACGGCAACGTGTACATCTCCGAGTTCGGCACCAACCGTATTCGCAAGATCGATTCGAAGGGGAACATCACCACGGCGATCGGCGATGGGAACCAGGGTTTCGCCGGAGACGGCGGCCCGGCGAACAAGGTGGAGATGAGCTTACCCACGGGCGTTGCGCTCGATTCCTCCGGGAACGTTTACTTTGCCGACTCGCTGAACAACCGCATCCGCAAGCTGGCTGGAGGCAATGTCAGCACGGTTGCCGGCAACGGGCTGGTGAGCCGTTCGGGCGACGGCGGCGCGGCTTCGGCCGCGCAGATCAACGCGCCGCTCGGCGTGGCGGTGGATGCCGCGGGCAATACGTATATCGCAGACACGGCGAACAATATGGTGCGGCGCGTGGATAGCACGGGAACGATCTCCACTTTCGCCGGCACGGGCGCCGCCGGTTCTTCCGGCGACGGCAGCGCGGCTACCAGCGCGCAACTCAACGGGCCGCAGGGGCTGGCCGTGGATTCCGCGGGCAATCTTTATATCGCCGACACGCAGAACCATCGCGTGCGCAAGGTTACGGGCGGCACCATTTCGACGGTGGCGGGCAGCGGCACCTCGGGCGCGGGAGGCGATGGCGGCGCGGCAGGCAGCGCGCAGCTCAACCTGCCCTTTGGCGTGGCAGTGGATACGGCCGGCAATCTGTATATTGCCGAGTTCGGAAACAACCGCGTGCGCAAAGTTGCCACCAACGGCAATATCAGCACGCTCGCCGGCAACGGAGTAAACGGTTTCAGCGGAGATGGCGGACAGGCTGCCAGCGCGATGCTCAACGGACCGCAGGCGGTGGCCGCCGATAGCCAGGGTAATGTCTATGTCGGCGATACGGCCAACAATCGTGTGCGCAAAGTGGCGCCCAACGGCGTGATCACCACGGTGGCCGGTAACGGCGATGCCGGATACTCCGGCGATGGCGGCGCGGCGATGAACGCGCAGGTGGGGAATCCGGCCGCGCTGGCTGTGGATGCCGCGGGCAATATTTATATAGCCGACGGCAGCTCGCGTGTCCGTAAGGTCTTCCTTTCGGGCATCATTACCACCATCGCGGGCAACGGGACCAGAGGATATTCCGGTGATGGCGGCAGTGCGGTCAGCGCCACCTTGAGCGGACCCTCGGCCCTGGCGGTGAATGCCGCCGGCAGCATCTGGGTGGCCGATACATTCAACAACGCGGTACGCCTGCTGCAGTTCACCGGCGGAGATACCAAGGTCAACGCGGTAACTAATGGAGCAAGCAATCTGAGCGGCCCGGTGGCGCCCGGCGAAGTGGTTGTGATCTACGGCAGCGGACTCGGTCCGCAGCAACTCACTACGTTCCAGGCCGATGCCAGCGGCCGCGTGCCCAACGCCGTGGCCGGCACCACTGTGTACTTCAATGGCGCTCCGGCGCCGGTGTTGTACTCGTCATCTAACCAGGTGGCGGCGATTGTGCCCTTCGGTATCGGCAACTCGCTCGCGCAGATGTATGTGCAGAACCAGAATGTGACGTCGGCCGCGTTCAACCTCTCGGTGGCCAGCCAGATTCCGGCAGTCTTCACGCTGAATGGTTCGGGCGCCGGACAGGCCGCGGCGATCAACAACAAGGACGGCTCGATCAACGGCGCGGCCAGCCCGGCCAAGATCGGCGATTATGTTCAGCTCTATATTACGGGCGTAGGACAGACCAACCCTTCGGGCTCCGACGGCGTGATAAATGCGGCGCCCCTGCCGGTACCGGTGGCCGAAGTGAAGGTGACCATCGGTGGGAAGACCGCCACGGTGAACTTCGCGGGCGGCGCTCCGGGGTCGGTAGCGGGAGTGATTCAGGTGAATGCGCAGATTCCTTCCGGGATCACGGTGGGCGGCGCGGTGCCGGTGGTGGTTCAGGTGGGCACGTCAAACTCGCAGCCCGGGGTCACACTCGCGGTCGCGAACTAACCGGGTGTGGGGCAATGGGGCGGTCCGCGGGCAAGATTCCCCACTGGATGCGTGAACAATATGCACGCCCGGCCTGCGCAGAAGGCAATAGTTGCGTACGACGGCGGGTTAAACGCGCCGGTTTCCGACTAGAAGCCAGACGACCAGGACAATCAGCAGCAAGCCGCCAATTCCGCCGCCCACAGCGGGACCTCCGTAGTAGTAGCCTCCACCGCCGCCAAGAATGAGGAGGAGAATCAGAATGATCAGGATAGTGCTCATAGGAAGCTAGTTGCCTTTCAGTTCTTTCTCGACGCCATCGACCATCATGCGGTCCGCGTCCTGCGGTGCAGTTTTGGTTTTGTCGTCAGACATGCCAGAACCCTGGCACGAGAGCTGCCATTTGGTTGGCCGCAGTGTGACATACTGACTTGACATGTCCAAGCTGTTGATCCTGGCTTCTGCCTACGCAGCCCTTTTGTGCAGCGCGTCAGGCGCACCGATGACGGTTCGTCTGCTCACGAGCATGCCCTCCCCGCAACCCGTCGGCACCGTGATTGGCCTGGTCCCTCGCGTCGAGAGCGCGGCCCCGGGGATGCTGGTATATCGATACAGCGTCAGCGTGGACCGCGGACCCTTACACATCATCCGTGACTTCAGCCAGCAACAGGACTTTGTCTGGAGCCCTCCGCTCTATGAACACGATGCCAGCATCCGCGTTACCGTGCGGAACAATGGGACAAAAGAGGCCGCCGAGGCCGACCTGGCTTTCCGAACCGTGCCTCGGGTTAAAGGTTCGCAGCCGGTGGTCACGCCGACCGCCAACCCGCTGATCGCGTTGTTCAGCGCTCCTCCCTGTCCCGCCGGCGGCCGGTTTCGCGTAGCTTTTCAGCGCCCTGGCGACCGGGATCCGGGCCACACGGCATTCGAGCCCTGCCGCGGCTCCACCAGCAACAATGTTTACGTCGCCGGCATGCGGGCAGACTCCGACTACCGTTTGCGCGCCGAGTTGGAAAGCGGCAACAACGTCAAGCCGGGATCCTGGATGCCATTCCATACGGGGTTGCTGGACGGTGATTTTCCACCGGTCTCCGTTGCGGTCCCCCGCGCCAGCGGCTCTGTGGTGTCGGAACCGGTGCTGATTCACAGCGTGTCAGGCACGAGTGCGGCCAAGCGCCCGTTTGCGACCGACCTGGATGGCAACGTGATCTGGTATTTGCGGACGCCGGAGTTCCTGACACGCGTGCTGCCGGCCGGAAAGTTTCTGGTCCTGTCGGAAGGAGCGAACTCGGTCAATGACATGCGGCGGCTGCAGATCGTACGGGAGATGGATCTGGCCGGGAATATTCTGCGCGAAACCAATGTCAGCAGGATTGCGGAACAACTGGAAACCTTCGGCATCCACTCAGATTGCAGGAAGGGGGGCAGGGAATGCGTCTCCGGAATTCATCACGAAGCCATACGTCTGCCGAACGGTCACACGCTGATCATCGCCGGGCTTGAACGCATGATGCCTCCCGGGACCCAGGGCTCGAAGGAAGAGGTGGATGTCCTGGGCGATTTGGTGATTGACCTGGATGAAGATTTTCAGGTGGCCGCGTTCTGGAACTCTTTCGATCACGTGGATCTGAAGCGCGCATCCCTGGCGAACGCGAAGTGCAAAGGTGGGCCAGGCAGCGGCGGTTGCGCTCCAATATTTCTTGCTGCCGAGGCCAATGGCTGGCTGCACAGCAATTCGTTGAATTACATCCCCGCCACTGGGGACTTCCTGATTTCCATGCCCGAGCAAAACTGGGTCATGAAGATCGACTGGCGCAACGGAAAGGGAACTGGAAAGATCCTGTGGAGACTGGGGCAGGACGGAGACTTTACGGCAAAAACCACCGATCCGCATCCCTGGTTTTCCTTCCAGCATGATCCGGGATTTGAGCCGGTCGGCGGAAACCTGATTTCCGTGTTGGATGACGGGCACGAACGGAAGAAGTCGGATCCGGCGGCCAACAACCGCGGGCAGGTATGGAAGCTGGACGAGCAGGCGCATACCGCAACCCTGATCTACAATGCGGACCTCGGTGTGTATGCAGTGGCGGTGGGATCCGCTCAATCCTTGAAGAACGGCGGGTACACGTTCGAGGCTGGATTTATCAACCCGGCATCCATTTACAGCCGTGCCGTGGAAACGTCTGCCGAGGGCAAGGTTGTTTATGCCTTACAAGTTGAGGGCCCGATCGTTTACCGCAGCTTCCGGGTTGCCGACATGTATTCGGCAACCATTAAATAACTGTCAGAATCGTTGCCAGGCCCAAGAGAGAACGGTGTCGTAACCCGCCTCGTATTAAGCTGTGAGGGTATGCAATACCGGAAACTTGGCAGGACTAACTTCGAGATTAGCGACATCGGCTACGGCGCCTGGGGCATTGGCGGCAAGCAATGGCTCGGCGGCACCGACGATGAATCGCTACTGGCCCTTCGCCGCGCGATCGAACTGGGCGTCAACCTGATCGATACGGCGCTGGCTTACGGCGATGGACACAGCGAGCAGTTGGTGGGCGATGCGGTGCGCGCGTCCGATCACAAGATCTATGTCGCCACCAAGGTGCCGCCGAAGAATCGCGTATGGCCGGCGAATTCCGGCACGCCGATCGCGGAAGTCTTTCCGTACGACTACATCGTCGCGAGCGCCGAAGAGAGCCTGCGCAATCTCAAGCTGCCAACCATCGACCTTCTCCAACTGCACGTCTGGAACGACGAGTGGGTGGAACGCGACGAGTGGCGCCGCGCGTTCGAAGACCTGAAGCGCTCCGGTAAAGTGCAAAGCGTGGGCGTCTCCGCGACCGAGCACGATCCCGATTCCGCGCTCGCCATCATGCGCACCGGCCTGATCGACGCGGTCCAGGTGATCTATAACATTTTCGATCAGACGCCGGAGGCGCGCATGCTGCCGCTGGCGCAGGAAATGAACATCGGCATTCTGGCGCGCGTTCCGCTGGATGAAGGCGCGCTCTCCGGCACGATCACCGAGAACACCACTTTCCCGGCCGGGGATTTCCGCGAATATTATTTCCGCGGCGCGGACCGTAAGAAGCAGGTGGTGGAGCATGTCAACGCGCTGCGGCGTGATCTCGGCGACGGCGCAGCCTGCCCGACACCGCACTCCGCTTCTGCCTCTCGCACCCGGCGGTTTCCACGGTAATTCCCGGCATGCGCACGCGGCGGCATGTGGAATCGAATACGGCTTTGAGCGAATTGGGCGCATTGCCGCCGCGACGCTGTCGATGCTCAAGCGGCACGCCTGGGATCGCAATTTCTACAACTGATTGGGTCGCGCGGTCACGCGGGGCTGGGAGGTAGTTTCCCACGCTCACTTACGTTCGCGGCTCGGAGTGGGGACGCACGGGCGGTGGAGAGATCTTGCGAGACACTCGCCGTACGTTACTCGTGGCGCAAGGCGATGAGCGGATCGATCTGTGCCGCACGGCGCGCGGGAAGAAGTCCCGCGGCCGCTGCCACCGCCGCCAGCAGAAGCGTCACTCCCGCCATCACGAGGGGATCCGTGGGGCTTACCTCGTACAGCAGTGTGGTCATCATGCGCGTGAGCGCCAGGGCGCCGCACAATCCCAGCGTCACGCCGAGCGTGACCGGGCGCATGGATTGCAGCAGCACCATCCACACGACGTCGGCCTGGCGCGCGCCCAATGCCATGCGGATCCCGATCTCCTGCGTGCGTCCGGCGACAATGTACGACATGACGGCGAAGATTCCCGTGGTGGCCAGCACCAGCGCCAGCACGGCGAAGCCGGAGAGCACGCTGGTCGCCATGCGGGGCTGCCACATGGCATCGTCCACCACCTGTTCCATGGAGGTCATGGCGGCGATGGGAATATTGCGGTCGATCGCCCGTATACGCTCGCGGACCAGCGGCGCAAGCGCGGAGACCGGACCGCTGGTGCGCGCCACCAGGGTCATCGAGAGGAAGCCCGCCGGGTTGTGTAGGTAACTGGCATCCTGCAGGAACGGGAGATACATTTCCTCATCGGCGCCTGCCGACCAGCTCTGCTGTTTGGCGTCGTGGATCACGCCGACCACCGTCATCCAGGGTTTGGGGTTGCCTGCGGCGTCGTTGGAGTCCAGGCGGAAGCGCTTTCCGAGAGGGTCCTCGCCGGGCCATACACGCCGCGCCATGGTTTCATTGATCACCGCCACCGCGGGCGCGGACTCCGTGTCGCGTTCGTCGAAATCGCGGCCGCGCACCAGCCGCATCCCGATGGTCTGGAAGTAGCCGGGCAGCGACACGCGGTAGGCCGCCGATGGCGCGTCACCGGGCTTCGGTGCGGGGCGGCCTTCGATGACCATGCCGAGGCGGAAAAGGTCGCCCGCGATGGGCACGTGGTTGACGGCGCTGGCCGCGCGAACTCCGGGCATGGCGCGCAGTTGCGCTACCACCTCCCGATAGAAGGCCGCGCGGCGATCGGCCGGCGCATGTTCGGAACCCGAGACGGGAAGGCTGATTGCCACCACGTGATGCGGGTCGAACCCGGCATCGAGCTGCCGCAGATTGCGGAAGCTCCGCACCAGCAGTCCCGCGGCGGCGAGCAGCATCAGCGCCATGGCGATCTCCGTGACCACCAGCGTGCCGCGTATGCGCATGCCCGAGCGGTCTGCGGTGGACCCGCGCGAAGACTCCTTGAGCGACGAGTTCAGGTCTGTACGCGAGGCGCGCCAGGCCGGCACCAGGCCGAACAGCAGTCCGGTGACCAGGCAGGCGGTGAAGTTGAAGGCGATCACCGGCCAGCCCATGGCGATCTCCTGGTGGCGCGGCATGCGGAAGTTGCCCGCCGCGGGCAGGCCGGCGACGAAGACGCCCACCGCCCACCATGCGGCCAGCAGGCCGAGCGCGCCGCCCGCGAAGCAGACCAGCAGGCTCTCCGTCATCAACTGCCGCACCAGCTCGCTGCGCCGCGCGCCGAGGGCCTGGCGGATGGCCACCTCTTTGTGGCGCGCGGTGGCCCGCGCGAGGAAGAGGTTCGCCAGGTTGGCGCAGGCGATCAGCAGCGTGCAGCCGACAGCGCCCAGCAGAATGGTCAGCGAGGCGCGCACTTTGCCCACGGCCATCTCATGCAGGGGCGTCACTACGGCGCTCTTCTCCGCGTTGCTGCGAGGATACTCCTGCGCCAGGCTACGCGCGATGGTTCGCATGTCGACGGCAGCCTGTTCCCACGCTACCCCTGGTTTCAGGCGGCCGAAGGCGCGGAGCGTGCTCATGTCCCGGCTCTGCGCTTTTGCTGGCGGCCAGACCAGGGGCGTGTAGATTTCCGTGTCGAGGGCCCAGAACGGGGGGAAGTAGAAATTTTCCGGCAGCACACCCGCCACGGTGTACGGTGCCTGGTTCAGCGTGATGGAGCGCCCGATCACGGCGGGATCGCCGCCGAAGCGCCGCTTCCAGAGGCCGGCGCCGATTACCACGACCGGTGGCGCATCCGGCCGCTCGTCCTCCGGCAGGAACACGCGGCCGGCGGCGGCTTGCACGCCCAGGACTTCGAACAGCGAAGCGGAGGCACGCAGGCCGTGCAGTTCTTCGGCCTCGCCGGAGCCGGTGAGACTCGGCCCCCACACTTCGGCGGCGGCCATCGAAGTGAAGCTATGATTGCGATCGCGGAAATCCAGGTAGTTGGCAGGGGCGAGGGAGAAGGCGCCGCCGTGTTTCTCGCTGCTCTCCAGAATCACGGCCAGCCTGCCCGGGTCCCGGTAAGGCAGCGGGCGCAGCAGCACCGAGTAGACCAGGCTGAAGATGGCGGAATTGGCGCCGATGCCGAGCGCCAGCACCAGGATCGCCGTCAACGTGAAGCGGGGCGACTTCGAAAGCACACGCAGGCTGTAAACCAGGTCCCTTCTCATGCACGGTTGGACGCCGGCTGCCGTCCCGCGGTTAGTGAGGCGCTACCGGTTCGATGGAGACCACGCCGTGGTCCACCAACACGCTTTCGCCCGGTTTCAAACGGCCGTAGCTCTTGCCGTTTACACTGAGCTCCTCGCCGCGGATCCACACGTCGGCATCGCGGCACGGCATGTAGTGATAGGCCGCGGCTTCCACCTGTCGGGGTTGCGGAGCGCTGGTGCGATAGCAGTCCGTGACCACCACCGTGTGCGTTCCCACGGGAGCCTCCACGCGGCCCAACAGGAGGTTGTTCCGCCGGCTGCAGGTTAACGCAAGGAGTAGGGCGGCCCAGAGCAGGATTCGTTCGGTGTTCATGGGCTGATGGTAAATTACTTTGTATCGCAAAGTCAATCGTGTTTAGGGAATCTTAATCAAAAATCCGTTGCCGGCACCACCTGCGCGTGGTATACTTTCCAAAGTACGTTTCCCATCTTAGGAAAGGAGGCATATCTTTGACGAACCCAGTTATTGACTCGAAGCGCGAATGCCTGCTTTCCGGCACCATTCTCTTCTAAGTCCCGTCCCCCTCAACTTAGTACTGAAAGATACCAGGCTGTATGGTCTTTGCCCATTGGCGCCTGGCTGGTGTTATCCCGATGAAACGCGAAATCGTCCTCAACCCGGTGCAACAAGAGGCTGCCAACAGCCTGCTGGTCCGTCTTGCGGCGAGTCCCGTGACCGTCCTGAGCGGCGAGGCCGGCGTTGGCAAAACCACTATTCTCAAGGTCTTAGAGACCATGCAGGGAGGCGTGTATCTGGGGGCTCAGCAACTCATGAACACGCGCATGGAGCAAGGACCGGCAGCTATCGAAGAGGCATTCTTCCGCATGCTCGAAGATGCCATACAGAGCTACAACTTACTATTGGTAGACGATTTGAACCTGGTGACCGGCGCGATTGTGGGCGAGGGGCGCGGGCGGGTACACCTGTTGGATGCGGCGCTTACCGCAATTCTGGCGGAAGCGCGCGTGTTGGACAGGAGAATCGTCTTCGCCGTAGAAACGGAAATCCCCTGGCCCATCCAGCGGCGCGCGCAAGTGGTACAAGTTAGCTGATCGAACGTTCGGGGCGCCGGCCGTTGCGCTCTGTTCGGTTCGGAACTTCGGGGCCGGCGAGCGGTTTGTCTTTGGCAAATAACCGGCTGGAACTTACGCGGGATTGGGGTATCATGACTCTGGAGCGTTCCTGCAAAGCAGGTGCTGGTCTTTCTATTTTGATCCAACATCTCAAAATAGGGAGTCCGACTCGATTCGGCGCTGGTGAGCAAGCTCCTGGCGGTTCGCCGCAAGGGAGAAGCCTAAAGGCGCTCGGGGGGCACCCACCTCGTTTCATAAACGTGGGTCAATGCCGGGGGTCGGTACGGCCGAGTGGTGCGCTCCTTACTTCCTCCTCGTTCACACCCTTAGCTCCTTTCTTTGGCCGGGGTTACGCTCCTACCATAACCATAGTTAGTAGAAGAGGTAAACAGATTGCTAACTATAGATATGAAACTTATGCCAACTAGCAGCCTGAGGGGTACTGTGTCTAGCAGTAATTTCCTTGATCTGCCTTCTGCGATCGGTTGTAATAACCTTGGAGGTAAACAGGATGGAGTTGCTGCAGACATGGTGGCAGGAAGAAGACGGCCAGGATTTGATCGAGTATACGCTCTTGATCACGTTCGTAGTGTTCGTCACCGCGGGAGTTATGTCGGGATCGGCACCGATTCGATCAAGGGCATCGTGAGCACCAGCAACTCGCAGATCGCCGCCGCCAACCAGCATCGCCGGCGGCTAGCCCCGGCTGAGTTCCGTCAGAGCACGTCGGCGAATCCCCGCTTCATGTAGCGGAAGAACAGTCCGCCCACCACAAAACCGCGATTCCAAACGCAGCCGAAATCGCCAGATCTTCGAAACGCGGCAGCGTCGGAGTGCAGCAGGATGGCGCGGTAAGCTCCGCACCGCGTAATACAGCGGATTGAGCATCCAGCAGGAACCATGCCGCTGCCGGGAACTTGCCTTCGTCGATGAAGATGGGCGTCGCCCAAAACCAGAAAATCAGAATCACACTCAGCACCTGCGCGGTGTCCCGCAGGAACACATGCAGGCTGGCCACGATCCAGCCCATGCCCACCGCGAACAGCCCCACCGTCAACATATAGAGCGGCAGCAGGACCAGGAAGATGCTGATCTGGTTGATCCACAACGCCGGCGGCGGTCACCATCAGCGCCACCGCCAGCAGATGGCTGACCAGGGTCGAGAGGAAGACCGAGACCGGCACGATCTCGGCCGGAAACACGGTCTTGGTGATCAGGTTGGCCTGGTCCAGCAGGGAAGGGGCGCAGCGCTGCACGGTTTCGCTGAAGAGCAGCCAGGGCAGCATCCCGGCGAACATGTACAGCGGGTATTTCTGCTCGCCCGGCGGGCGCGTGCGATCCCCAGGCAGATCTGGAAAACGAAGACCCAACTCAGCAGCAGCACCAGGGGTTGAATCAGGCCCCAGATCCAGCCGACGGCGGAACCGACAAAGCGCTGCTCGAAATCCCGCCGCACCAGTTGGAACAGCAGGCTGCGCCGCTCCACCAGATTCCGCAAAAATAGGGTTCCAGGGATTCGTCGAGGCACTATCAATCGCAACAATACCAAATTTATCAATAACTTGCAATCGATCTAGTAAGGGTTGACATTCCGCTCTTGATACTGTTACAGTTTAGACTTCGCCAAGATGAAGTTTTAGTAAGGAATAGCCCCACCGGGCCCCCGGGGAGTGTAGTTTTGCCCCGAATCCAAAAGGGAGTCCGGCAGGAGAGACTATGAAACAAGAGTATTTTGTAGTCGTGTTGGCCCACTCGTTACGTGGCAGGTTGCGGCGCGTTCAAATCCCTCATACCGCGGTTTACGCAGTTCTCGGTTTAGCCCTCTTAGGTTTTCTTTCCGCATTTGGTTTCGTCGCCAGTTACGCCCGCATGGCCTGGAAAGTGGCCAATTACAACGCCCTGAAGCAGGAAGCCGACGCCTCAGGGCGCGCTACCAGAATCTGCAGAAGGTGGTCAGCGAGACCAACGTGCAGATGGCCAGCCTGCAGCTTTACGCCAAGGAAGTTTCCGTGGCCTACGGCATCAAGCAGAAACTGGAAGGTCCCGTCGGACATCTCCTCCGAAGGCAAAATGGTGCCGAGCTTCGCCGAGAGCCTGC
Source organism: uncultured Solibacteraceae bacterium (assembly GCA_963792055.1). Taxonomy (GTDB): domain Bacteria; phylum Acidobacteriota; class Terriglobia; order Bryobacterales; family Bryobacteraceae; genus Solibacter. The sequence continues at coordinate 207,422 of CAWBUV010000010.1, forward strand.
AGGAATACAACTACCTGGTGAGCGCCGACAAGCTGGCCGATCTCCAACCACCGTTCGCGCCGTTTCGGACTGGCATCAAATCGCTGCCCAGCCTCTGGCCGGTGGAAGGCCGCCTGATGGATGGCTTCGCGCATCGCACCGACCCGTTCTCGGGTGAAGGCGCGTTCCATAAAGGCGTCGATATCACGGCGCCCACCGGCACTGAGGTGCGCGCCACTGCCGACGGCGTGGTGGTGCAGGCCGAAATGGTGTCCGGGCGGTTACGGGCGCTTGATCATCATCGATCATGGCGGCGGCTTCCAAACCTATTACGCGCATTTGTCCAAGATTTCGGTTCGCGCCGGGCAGGAAGTCCGCCGCAGCGAAGTGATCGGGCTCGGTGGGCACCAGCGGACGCACCACCGCTCCGCACCTGCACTACGAAGTGCGCGTCGGCGGCGCCCCGATGAATCCCTACAGGTATCTGGCGAACACCAGCGTCTTCCGCCAGGTTCCGAAAGACATCCCGTTCCAGTAGGGCCAGCAACCAGCGGCGCTTTCGCGGTACGCTGATCTGGTGAAGATGCGGACACTCGTTATTTTTGCGGCGCTCACCGCCTGCGCCTGTGGACCGGCGTCCCAGGCCGGCGGAGTCACCGAGTACACCTACCAGATCGTGCACACCTACCCGCACGACCCGATGGCGTTCACCCAGGGACTGGTCTACCAGGACGGCGTCCTCTACGAAGGCACCGGCCTCGAAGAGCAGTCTTCCATCCGCAAGGTAAAGCTGGAGACCGGCGAGGTACTGCAGAAGCGCGAGGTGCCCGGACAGTATTTCGGCGAGGGCATCATCGTCTGGAAGGATCGCCTGCTGGAGTTGACCTGGAAGGCCGAAAAGGGCTTCATCTACGACCTCGCCAGCTTCACCCCCAAGGGTGAATTCCCCTATCCCGGCGAAGGCTGGGGCCTGACCACCGACGGCAAGCGCATCATCATGAGCGATGGCAGCGCCGACCTGCGCTTCTGGGATCCCGAGACGCTTAAGGAGACCGGCCGCATCACCGTCACGGAGGATGGCCGCCCCGTCCGCGACCTCAACGAGCTCGAATGGGTGAAGGGCGAAATTTACGCCAACGTCTGGCAGACCGACCGGATCGTCCGGATCGATCCGAATACCGGCAAAGTGGTCGGCTCGATCGACTGCCGCGGTCTGCTTACGAACGCCGACCGCACCGAACTAACGGACGTGCTCAACGGCATCGCCTACGATGCCAAGGGCGACCGCCTGTTCGTCACCGGCAAACGCTGGCCCAAGCTGTTCGAAATCAAGCTCGTCAAGCGGCAGTAGGACGGGCCTTTGCCTGAGACAGGCGGGGATGCCATCCCGCCGCAGGATACCATCCTGCCCCACACGGTTATGGGCAAAGAAAAAGGGCCGCCGATGAACGCGGATCAACGCCGATAAAACGTCTATCGAGCCTGGACCCGCGTCCATCCGCGGCCCTATCTACCCTGCTTAGAAGCGATAGTAAGCGGAAAGTTGAATGACCCTGGGATTGTAGTTCATCGAGCTGATCTGTCCGAAGGTCGGGTTGTTGATGTTGAAGTTGGTGGTGGCGGCGCTCGTGATTCCGTAATCTCCGGCCGTTGCCGGAGGAACGTAGAACGTGGGATGGTTCATCCAGTTGATCAGGTCGGCGCCGACATCCACGCGATGACGCTCGCGGATGGCGAAGGATTTCTTGATCGACATGTCCCATTGCCACTGCCACGGCCCCGTGAACATGCGGCGCTGCAGATTACCCACGGCGCCCGCTGCCGGGTTGTAGAAAAGCTGGCCGGCGAAGGCCGGGCTGCCGGCCTGTGCCGCGCCGCGTCCATCATCGCTGTTGATCAAGGAAGGCGACACGAAGTAAGGCCCGTTGCCCGTCATGAACAGGCCTTCCATGACCGGCGCCAGTTGGCCAAGCGTCGTGCCGTTGACGGAAGCGGTGTTAGTCGCAAGCGATCGGGCCGCGCGGTTGAGCGTCCCGTAGGTGGAGAGCACGGAGTAGGGCGATCCGGCCTGGTAGCTCCAGATCCCGCTGACTGCCCAGTTGCCGAAAGCGCCGTTCATGATTCTGTTGCCGCTCCAGTGCTTGCCCTTGCCGTACGGCAGTTCGTAGTAATAGTTGGCCTTAAAGACGTGCCGCAGGTCATAAGGGGAGCGCGCCCACTCCAGGTTCGGATTGTTGTTATCCAGCAGCGGTTCCAGGCCCGTGGCCAGATCGCCCGCGGTATTGGACAGCGACTTGCCGTAGGTGTAGCTGAACTGCCCCTGCAGTCCGCTCCGGGTACGCCGTGTCACTTCCAGCTGCAGCGCGTGATAGTTGGATGCGCCGCCGTTGGTCAGGACGTTGGCGCCCTGGACGTTGGGGTTGGCGTAGAAGTTCACCGGGCCGTTCTGCTTGTTCACCATGTACTGGTTGGCAAGTTCGCCGATCTGCCCCTGCCGCAGGAAAGTCTGGTTCGTAGCATTGGTCAAATTGCCGCCGCCGGTGAGCAGCGGGAAGACGGTAAGCGGTACGCTGCCGGCGACGTTTGCGTTGTAGGTGCCGACGTAGCCCAGGCCGGCCTTTTCGGCCAGGGCGGCATTGTTCTGGGCGCGCTGGAAGTCGGCCAGGAAGCCGTTGGCGTTGTAGAGAATCTGGTTGTAGTCGATGGCCCGCAGCAGATCGCTGCCTTTGTTGCCGATATAGCGCGCCGCAACAATCGTGCCCTTGATTTCCTGCTGGATGCCGATATTCCACTGGTGAACGTACGGCGTGGCCAGGTTCGGATCGGGCATGCCGGTCGCGGCGGTGGTCGAGATGGCGTAGTTATCGGCCAGAGTGCGCGGCACCTTGTAGGCCGGGGCGGCCACCACAGGGGGACTGCTCAGGAACGCTGTCAGGTTCGACTGGGTATTGGCGAAGCTCAAGCCGTTGCTGGTAGTCACACTGTTTCGCACCGTCGTCACCATGTTGTCGTTGACGAAGGCGATCATGTAGCCGCCGCGGATGGAGGTCTTGCCGCTCTTGAACGGATCCCACGCAAAGCCCACGTTGGGGGCGAAGTTGTTCTTGTCGGCCTTGTAGAACGGGCGTCCGGCGGAGCCTCCGATGAAGTCCAGCACGGCATTCGGATCCATCACCGACGCGCGCACGTCGTTGTTCTGCAGGCGCGGCGCCAGGTACAGCGAGTTGCGTTCGTCGAGCGGCGTCCAATATTCGTAGCGCACGCCGATGTTCAGCGTGAGGTTGGGCCGCACCCGCCACTTGTCCTGTACGTAGCCGGCCTAGGTGCTCTGCGTCAGTTGGCGCAGGTTGGTGGCGCCGGGAACGAAGCCCGAGGTGGTGCTGGTGACGTTGAAGGTCTGGGCGGCCGTGCTGACGATACCTGCCAGGTTGGCGTAAAGGTTATTTGCGGTGGTCAGGTCGGAGGAGCGGATGCCGGGCAGGTCGGCAGCGGTCAGCCCGGTGGTATTGGCGCTGGAGATGCCCAGCGTGTAAGTGGGCACGATGCCGGCATCGTTAAAGGGATTGGTGCGCAGTAGCTGGCTCTGGAAGCCGAAGGAGACTTCGTGCTTGCCCTTCATCCAGGTGGCATTGTCCTGGATCGAATAGGTGTTGGTCGTGCGTCCCTGATTCATGAACGTATTGACCGGGCTGTTGAAGAGTAAGTTGGTGGCGCTCAGCAGGAACTTCGGATAGTCGTTGCTATCCACGAAGGACGTGTTGGAGCGCATGAAACCGCCGCGCACTTCATTGGTCAGGGTGGGAGAGACCATCCAGCGCCAGCTCAACGCCATCAGGTGGTCCTTGATCAGATTGCTGACCGGAGGAGTGACGGTATAGAAGGCGCCCTGGTCCGGACGATCGGTCGGATCGCTGATGTAGTTGTAGGTGCCCGAGAAACTGTGCTTGGCGTTCAGGTAGTAGTCGCCGCGGCCGACGAATTGATCGCGCGATTCGTTCTGGCGGGCGTTGAAGCGATAGGCCGCGGTGTTGAGTCCGTCGCCGGCGCCGCTCGCACCGGGGTCGGTAGCGGCAGCTGGTCGATCATCGCCTTGATGGTCGGGTCCGTGGTGAAACTGCCGCAGGCTGGCAAGCGACTTCTGGAACGTCTGGCCATTGGCGTCGCGGTAGGTGATGATGCCGTTGCGCGCATCGTCGGTGAGCACTGTGCCGTAGACGGCTGGACTGCTGCTTCATGCGGTAGAACTCGGGATTCACGTAGAAGAACAGCTTGTCCTTGATGATGTGCCCGGAGAGCGAGGCGCCCGCCTGGTTCAGGTCGAGGAAGGTGCGCTTCACGCCGGCTTGGTTGTTGAACCAGTCGTTGGCGGACAGCGCGCTGTTGCGGTTGAACCAATACACGGCGCCGTGAAACTGGTTCGATCCCGACTTCGTGGAGAGCACCATTTGCGACGCGCCGCCGCCGATCGCCGTGCCGGCATTCGATGTGGAAACCGTAATCTCCGCAATCTGGTCGATGGTGGTGCGCATCGGCGCATAGTCCAGATCGTTGGTGCGGGTGAAATTGTCCTGAATGTTGATGCCGTCCAGGGTCACGTTGGAGAAGGAACTGCGCAGCCCGTTGACCGAGGTGGTGTTACTGCCGCTGGCCACGCCGGCCTGCGTCAGAAACAGCGTGCTCACCTGGCGTCCCAGCACCGGCAAATTCTGCACCTGCGTCGCGGTAATCGTCGAGCTGATCTCCGCGTTGCTGAGCTGCACGGCGTTCGCGTCGGCGGTGACTTCCACGCTGGCGGTCGCCGACTGCACTTCCAGTTTGATCGGCGCAAGTCCGGTTTCCTGAATCGGCGCCACCTTGACCAGGCGCAACATGGACTTCGTAAAGCCCTTGGATTCCACCGAAATGTCGTAGGTGTCGGGGCGCACCGCGATGAACGAGAAGAGTCCGGCCTCGTTGGTGGTGCCGGAGAGCACCGGTTCCTTACCGCCGGGAACGAAGACGTTGACGGTGGCGCCGGGAATCGCTGCCCCGGTCTGATCGACTACGCTGCCGCTCAAGCGGCCCGCAACCTGGCCAAACAGACCCGCCGCGGCAAACAAGGCCGCGAACAGGCATAGAAATACTCGTAAACGTAACATGCTGAATATCTCCCTTTGACCTAACCTCAATAGACGAGTAAGCGGTTAGCTGTAGCCCGAATGGGCTGGAGTTAACCGAATGATCGTACTAAGACGTTGGATCCACTATAACTGGTTGCACCGTGAATTTCAAGATAACGAGGACCTTTTAGGGTAAAACCCTACACTTCAGCTGGTTAACCTACCAGGTAAACTGCGTGATTTACCTGACATTTTGGCGACTGCCTCAGCCGCCAGATACCCGCTGCGCACCGCGCCTTCCATGGTCGCCGGCCATCCGCTGCGCGTCCAATCGCCCGGCCAGATGCAGCGTTGGGGATCGCCGATTGCGGCCCCGGGACGCAGGCTCTCGGTCTCCGGCGCGGCGGAGAACGTGGCGCGCTGCTCTTTTACCACATGTGCCTTTAATCAGGATGGCGTCATGCACACGTGGGAAAAACAGCCGCAGGTCGCCCGATCGCGAGGTCGATAATCTCCTTGCGGGAGAGCGCCGTCAGATCGCGCGACGCGCTAACTACTAACTGAAGATATCGTCCGCCTTCCTTATTGAACATCCATTGCATGGTGCGGTCGAGTAACGTGGCGTGCGGCAGGGTAGTAACTTCGCGGTCAAACCACAGATGCACACCGGTAATTGGTGAATGCTGCAGAGTCGGCGCCGGCAATCCGACGGATTCCAGCTTCTCGAAGGGCAGCGCGCAGATATACTGATCGGCCGTAACCAGTTGGCCGTCGATCAGGAAACCGCTCGCGTCGATGCGTTCCACCGGGGCGCGGAAGTGCATGCGCACGTTCGGCATGCTGCGCCAGGCATCGGCGGTGTACAGTTCCCCGAGCGGGACGCTCGGGAATGCCCATCTCGTAGCCATCGGCGGTGCTCAGGAAGCCCAGCCAGAAGACCTGGAAGCCGTGGACGGCCGCCATGCGGTCGAGGTCCTCATTGATGGCGCTGACCAGCACCTGCCGCCAGAAGCGGTCGATGGCGTGCGGCGTCTGGCGCTTCTGCAGCAGCCAGTCGAGCATGCTGATGCGGTCGAGGTCCTTGCGCCTGGTGCGCTCGCGGCGCAGGGCCAGCAGGGCGCGCGCGATGCCGACCTTGTCGGCGCGGCTGAAGCACTTCATTCCCAGGAAGGCGCCGGTGAAGTGGAAGGGCGCGGGCAGGCGGCCGCGCTTGAGCACGGAGATGCGGCCGCCGGGTTCGATGAAGTAGAACTCGCGGAAGAAGCGGATGCGCTCGCGGACGCCCAGCCGCTGGTAGAAATCCAGCAGGTTGACGCAGCAGCGCAGCAGGACGTGCTGGCAGTTGTCGATGGTTTCGGGTACCTCTTCTCCCCCGGCGGGAACGGCGTAGGAGGTGGCGCGCCCCCCCAGAAAGGGGCGGGCTTCGTAGAGATCGACCTCCCAGCCGTCGCGTCCCAGGGCCGCAGCGGCGGCGAGCCCCGCCAGACCGCCCCCGGCAATCAGCACTTTCGCCATTTATAGGTAGTATCCCAGACGTCGACGTACCGTTTCCCCCTTTGGTCGTTAGCCGTAACATCCGGAATCTTTGCCAACCGCAAGCCTCAATTTGTCAATGCCTTAGGATCCAAGCCCGCCTCTGCGGCCCCTCGTTTCCCCCGGACTCAGTGTCATCCTGGTCTGTGGGGCAGGTTGGGAACTTGCGGAGCGATTGCCAATCGCTACAGGGCGAGCGAGCTCGCCTGGCTTCGCATGGGTTCGTATTTTGTCCGTATCTTACTGAAAGAGAAAGGTCTAATGGGTTCGTTTCGCCAAATCGCCTGTCGGCGCGAACTCCGCCAAGAAAGGCGGAATAAAATGACCCCCTTCCGCGTCTATAGGACTTGAAGAATTGTAATCGATCGCTCGATTGTGGCCGTTATATCCCCACAAATGGGGGTATGTCGAAGATTCACCACAAAAGAGTCAAAAATGTCTGATTATCCCGCAATCGTGTTGGGTTATACTGTTGTTTCAGAGGTTGGTCATGAAGAAATACGGCAAGTTCGCGGCGCTGATCGTGGTCGTGATCGGGACTCTGGTCTGGCTGGCAACGGCCGGGATGAAGGAGAACCAGACCTATTACAAGACCATCACCGAACTCGGGCAGATGGGCAACAAGGCCTACAACGCGCGCATACGGGTCGGCGGCGACGTGGAAAGCGGCTCCATCCAGCGCGTGGGCAGCCGGGTGGAGTTCGTGCTGGCGCAGGAGACCACCAAACTCAAGGTAGCCTACACGGGCACGGACCCGCTGCCGGACACCTTCAAGGACGGCGCACAGGCGCTGGCCGACGGCAAACTGGGCAAGGACGGCGTCTTCGTGGCGAACCGCATACAGGCCAAGTGCGCATCCAAGTACGAAGCCAAGCCCGGGCAGCTCAAACCCGGACAAACCGCTCCCAACATCAATCAGGCAAGGCAAGCATTTAGTAGAGGGGTGATATGGAAAATCTGGGTTCGCTGGCCATCCTGCTGGCCTTCTGTCTGGCGTTGTATGCCACCGTGGCGTGCGTCGTCGGCCGCCTCAAAGACAAGCCGTTTCTTATAGTTAGCGGCGAACGCGCGGTCTACGGAATCTGGGCGCTGATCGCCACTGCGTCGGGCATCCTGGTCTACTCGCTGATCACCAGCGACTTCCGTTTCGCCTACGTCGCCGAGCACTCCAACCGCACCATGCCCATCCTCTATAAGTTCGCGGCGTGGTGGGGCGGGCAGGAAGGTTCGCTGCTGCTCTGGAGCTTGCTGCTGTCCACGTACGCCTCGGTGGTCGTCTTCACCAACCGGCGCAAGCACCGCGACATGATGCCGTGGGTGATCGGCGTCCTGACCACCATCCAGTCCTTCTTCCTGCTGCTCAATAACTTCATCGCCAACCCCTTCCAGATGCTGGCGGTGGACAAGCTGATCACCGTCGGTGCCGGACGGCAACGGCCTGAGCCCGCTGCTGCAGTACCCGGCGATGGCGATCCACCCGCCCGATGCTGTACCTGGGCTACGTCGGCTTCTCGGTGCCGTTCGCCTTCGCCATCGGCTCGCTGATCACGCGGCAGCCGGGCGATGCCTGGATCTTCACCACGCGCCGCTGGACGCTGGTCACCTGGCTGTTCCAAAGCACCGGAGTCATGCTGGGCGCGGCCTGGGCCTATCACGTCCTCGGCTGGGGCGGCTACTGGGGCTGGGATCCGGTGGAGAACGCTTCCCTGCTGCCCTGGCTGAGCGGCACCGCCTTTCTGCACTCCGTGATGATGCAGGAGAAGAAGGGCATGATGAAGGTCTGGAACATCGTGCTGGTGTCCGCCACCTTCTTCCTTTGCATCCTCGGCACGTTCCTGACGCGCTCCGGGCATGGTGCAATCGGTACACGCCTTCGCGCGCTCCGACATCGGCAAGTACTTCGTCGGCTTCCTGGCGATCGGGATCGCCGCCATCATCTTCCTGATTCTGGACCGCCTGGATTACCTGAAGAGCGAAGCGCAACTGGAAAGCGTGATCTCGCGCGAATCGAGCTTCCTGTTCAATAACCTGATCCTGCTGGCGAGCTGCTTCGCGGTGCTGTGGGGCACGCTGTTCCCGGTGATCAGCGAAGCCATTTCGGGCGACAAGATCTCGCTCGATGCCGATTGGTACAACCGCCTGATGGTGCCGATCGGCCTGTTCCTGCTGTTCCTGACCGGCGTGGGTCCGCTGTTCGCCTGGCGGCGCACTTCGGCCGAGAGCCTGCGGCGCAACTTCCAGTATCCGGGCATCGCCTCGCTGGTGCTGGTGGGCGCGCTGATCGCCGCCGGCATGCGCCACTTCTACGCGCTGATCTCCTTCGGCTTCTGCCTGTTCGTGGCGCTGACCATGCTGGTGGAGTTCTACAAGGGCGCGAAATCCATCGCCGCCAAGAACGACATGAACCTGCTGCGCGCCACCGTCGAATTGACGCATCGCAATACGCGGCGCTACGGCGGCTACCTGGTCCACATGGGGATCGTGCTGGTGTTCATCGGCTTCACCGGCCACGCCTTCAACCAGAGCGAGGTCAAGGAACTCAACACGGGCGACTCCATGAAGGTGGGCACCTACGAACTGCGCATGGTGAATCTGGCGCAGGGCGAAGAGGCCAACTACCAGTGGCACCGCGCCACCATGGAGGTGACCAAGAACGGCGAGATGCTGGGCACGCTCGAGCCGGAGAAGCGCTTCTACACCGCCAGCCGGCAGGGCACCAGCGAAGTCGGCATACGCGTACGGCCCAACGAAGACCTCTACCTGAATTTCGGCGGCATGAGCGACGACAACCAGCGCGCGGTGATTCAGGCGTACGTGTTCCCGCTGGTCTCGTGGATCTGGATCGGCGCCCTGGTGGTGATCTTCGGAACGCTGGTCTGCCTGGTGCCGAGCAAAGTCAAAATGCAGTACGCCCGCACGGAAGTAGTGGGATATACCAAGAAAAATGCAACGGTTCAGAAGTAGTCTGCTGGTTCTGATGGTAGCGGTGGTGGCGCTGGCCCAAACGGCCAGCGAAAAGCCCAGCGTGGACGTGCGCCGCGTGGGCGCGCGGCTGCAATGCCAGTGCGGCTGCAAGGATTCGGTGGCCACCTGCAGCATGTTGGAGTGCCACTTCTCCAAGCCCGCCAAGGAGCGCATCGCGCAGATGCAGAGCGTCGGCATGAGCGACGAGCAGATCGTGCAGGCGTTCATTCGGGATTACGGCATGGCGGTTTACCTGGCCCCGCCGAACGCCTGGGGCTGGATTGTTCCTTATGCGACGGCCGGCTTCGGGCTGGTCATCATCCTGCTGTTCCTGCGCAAGTACTACAAGCCGCGGGTGATGACCGATCTCGGAGAAATGGATGCGGACGATCCGGAGCTGGCAAAGTACAAAGAGCAGATTGAGAAAGACACCGCGAACCTGGATTGAGGCCTAAAGCGTCCCGTGATTATTGCGATTACCTGCGTCATAGCAATCGTCGTTATTGTTTTCGTCCTGGGGGTTCGGCCCAAGGACCTGCCGGAACCGGAACCGGTCTCCCCGTTCGCTCACCTGGATGAGCGGAAAGCGGCGATCTACGAGAACCTGCGCGATTTGCAGTTCGAGTATCGTGTGGGCAAGCTTTCCGACAACGACTACCAGTTGACCAAGAAAGACCTGCAAAAGGAACTGGCCGGAGTGATGGCGGAGGTGGACCGCGTGAAGACGCAGTTGCAGGGCACGAGGGGTCAGGCCGCAGCGGTCGCCGCTCCCGCAGTCGAAGGCGAAGGTCGCGACGGCGGTGGACTCTCTCACCTGCCCGCACTGCAACGCGCGCTTCGAACAGGAACTGAAGTTCTGCGGCGAGTGCGGCAAGCCCATGAAGGCGGTGCGCGCATGAGACGGCTTTTCTGCTTTCTAGCCTGTGCGCCGCTTGGCTTTACTTTATTTGGCGCCGTCACCGGGACGGTCACCAATCAAACCACCGGCAAGCCGCAGGCCGGCGCCACGGTGGCGCTCTACAAGCTTGGCACGCAGATCGGTCTCGAGTTGATCGATCAGGCCAAGAGCGACGCGCAGGGCAACTTCACGATCAATCAGACTCCGCAAGGGCCGCACCTGATCCGCACCGCCTTCGACGGCGTCACCTACAATCACATGCTGCCGCCCGGGCGGCCCACCACCGGGGTTGCCATCGAGGTCTACAACGCTTCCAAGCAGCCGGGCGAGGCCAAAGTGGCCAAGCACATGATCCTGTTCGAACCGGCCGGCGCGGAGGTGGCGGTGAACGAGACCTACCTGTTCAAGAACGAGGGCAAGACGGCGTGGAACGATCCCGACAGCGGCACGCTGAAATTCTTTCTGCCCGCGGGCGCCGAGCAAGCCCGACGTCAAAGCCACCGCTCCCGGCGGCATGCCGCTCGGGGCGCCCGTGATCAAGACGGCGAAGCCGGACGTGTTGGCGGTGGATTTCGCCGTCAAGCCCGGCGACACGCGGATCGACGTGACTTACACCGTGCCCTACAAGGAAGGCGCGGACCTGGCCGGCAAGATCGTCAGCAAAGACGAGAACACGTATCTGATCGTGCCCAACGGCGTCACGATGAAGGGCGACGGCTTGAACGATCTGGGCACCGAGCCGCGCACCCAGGCGCACATTTTTGGCCTCACCGGCGCCGCCTATAAGGTGCAGTTGACGGGAGCCGCGGCAGCCTCGCCGGCGGATGCGTCGGGCGGCGATCAGGCGTCCGACGAATCCGGACCGCGCATCGAACAGATCATGCCGCGGGTCAACAGCAAGACGGTTTCGATTCTGATGTGGCGCTCGGCATTCTCGCGCTCGGCTTCGCGCTGTTGTACCGGGCGAGTCCGCCGGCGCCCACGGCAGCCAACCGCCGAGGCCCGCAGGCATGAACGCGGTCGGCGTCGAGGGCGTCTGGAAGTTCTATGGCGACTATCCGGCACTTCGCAACGTCGAACTGTGGGCCGCGCCCGGCGCGTGCCTGGCGCTGATCGGCCGCAACGGCGCGGGGAAGACGACCCTGCTGCGCACCATCGCGGGCTTTTCGCGGCCCGGCAAGGGCGAGATCAAGATCTTCGGAAATTCGCCGCGCGATACCGAAACCCGGCGGTTGATGGGCTTCATCGGGCACGGCATCAGCGTGTACGACGAGCTTTCGGCGCTCGAGAACCTGATGCTGTTCGGCAAACTCTATGGGCTGGCGGACCCCAGAAAATCGGCCATGGAGTGGCTGGAGCGTACGGGTCTGGAGCGCGTGAAGGACGGCCTGGTGCGCGAGTTTTCGCGCGGCATGCGGCAGCGGCTGGCGGTGGCGCGGGCCTTTCTGCACGGCCCCCGAGTGCTGCTGCTGGACGAGCCGTTCACGGCGCTGGACGACCGCGCCATCGCGGTGCTGCAACGGCTGCTGCGCGAGGCGCTGGCCGAAGGAAAGACCATTGTGATGTCGACCCACCAATTGCGTGAAGCCCTGGAACTGGCCACGCACGTCGCGCTGCTCAACCGCGGCCAGGTGGCGTTTCACGGCCCGCGGACGGCGGAAATGGTGTCCGACCCGGGCTGGGTGTATGCGCGATACGGTGAGGGCTGATGACCTTCGTCCGGCAGGTGCTGGTGATCATGGCCAAGGATCTGCGCGCCGAACTGCGCACCAAGGAAGCGATCAACGCGTCGCTCTCGTTCGCGCTGGTGGTGCTGCTGCTGTTCAGTTTCGCGTTCGACCCGAGCGAGGAGACGACGCGCGAAATCTCCGGCGGCCTGTTGTGGATCGTGTTCGCGTTCGCCGGCACGCTGCTGTTGAACCGCAGCTTCGCGCGGGAACTGAGTAACGACTGTCTGGACGCGCTGATCTCGGCGCCGATTCCCGGGTCCGCGCTGTTTCTGGGAAAGGCGCTGGCCAATTATGTCCTGGTGCTGGCCGTGGAACTGATCGCGCTGCCGATGTTCGGAATTTTCTACAATGTCCGGTGGACGTCGCAATTCTGGCAATTGATGATGGTGATCGCTCTGGCCACCTGGGGAATGACCGTGACGGGCACGATTTTCAGCGCGCTCACGGTGAACATCCGCCTGCGCGAAGTGATGCTGCCGATTCTGAATTTTCCGATCCTGATTCCGGCGCTGATGGGCGCGATGCGGTTGACCAGCGATCTGGTGGCGGGCAAGCCGATCACGGCGGATACCGACGCGTGGCTGAAGATGCTGATCGGCTTCGACGTGATGTACACTGCGGTCTCGGTGGTCCTGGTGGAGACCGTTTTAGTAGGAGGGTAAACGATGCGCGATAAAATTCTGTACATCCTCGGCGCGCTGGCCATCATTCTATTGGCGCGCGACTTGTACCTGATCACCGGATTTCCCCCGGAACGCAATCAGGGCGCGATCTTCAAGATCATCTTCTTCCACGTACCGATGGCCATTACGGCGCTGACCTGCGCCATGGTCGCGTTCATCGCCAGCGTCCTGTTCCTGATCACCAAGAATTTCAAGTTCGACGCGCTGGCCGTGGCGGTGACCGAAGTCGGGCTGGCCTTCCTGGCCGGCAACCTGATTACCGGCTCGATCTGGGGCCGGGTCGCCTGGGGCATCTGGTGGACCTGGGACGCGCGGCTGACCTCGGCGCTGGTCTGCTGGCTGCTGTACGCCGGCTACCTGATGCTGCGCAACGCGATCGAAGAGCCCACGCAGCGCGCCACCTTCGCGGCGGTGTTCTCGATCTTTGCGTTCATCGACGTGCCGATCGTGATCTTCTCGATCAAGTGGTGGCGCACGCAGCATCCGCAGCCCGTGTTCTGGGGCGGCGGCAGTTTTCCGCCGGACTGGAAGGCGGTCTTCGGCTGGCAGATGCTGGCGGTGATGATGGTGGGCGTGGTGTTCACCATGGTGCGCCTGCGGCAGGAACAGTTCCAGCGGGAAATCGATTCGCTGCGCCGCATGGCGCATGCTCTTTGAGGGGGATTTTTATGTACGCACTGTTGCTATTGCAGGCTTCGGCCGATGATGTGACTCGCGAGATCGAGCGCCTACAACGAAATTTCACTTTCCTCAATAGCGGGCTGTGGGTGGCGTGGCTGATTCTGGTGGTCTACGTCCTGATGATGGTGGGACGGGAACGAAAGCTGAAGCGCGAGATCGCCGGATTGAAGGCGATGCTGGAAGATAAGCCGCGGCACTAGCGCGGGGGGCGCTAAAATGTCCCTCAATGCCTCTTTGGCTTTCCGAGTCGGACGTGCGCGCCGCCCTGCCCATGGGCGAATTGATCGAGGCCATGGAGGCGGCGCTGGTTGCCTTCTCCGCGGGCCGTGTGGTGCAGCCGGTCCGCACCATTCTTGAGATCGGCGAACGAAACTTTTTTGGCGTGATGCCGGCGCTCGATTCCGAAGCGGCGCTGATGGGCGCGAAGCTGGTGACGGTGCTCCCAGGCAACACCGCGAAGGGCCTGCCGTCGCATCAGGCGTCGATCGTGCTCTTCGACGCGGCATCCGGCGCGCTGCTCGGCGTGACCGACGGACGCTACATCACCGAAGCGCGTACCGCCGCGGTCTCCGCCGTCTCGGTGCGGCACCTGGCCCGGGCGGACGCGGACGTGCTTGCGATCATCGGCTCCGGAGTGCAGGCGCACAGTCATCTGGAAGCGCTGCCTCTGGTGCGGGACTTTCGCGAGATCCGCGTCTGGAGCCCGAACGCGGCTCGGCTGGCGGAATTCGCGGTTGGGCGCGATGTCAAGATCTCCGATTCGGCCGAGTGCGCCGTCCGGGGCGCCGACGTGGTGGTCCTGGCCACTTCGTCCACCACGCCGGTGATCGAGGATGGTTGGGTCGATCCAGGCACGCACGTGGTTGCGGTCGGCGCCTGCCGGCCGACCCATCGTGAGACGGACCCGCGGCTGGTGGCGCGCGCGCTGTGTGGTGGTGGATTCGCGCGCGGCCGCGATGCAGGAGGCCGGCGACATTCTGCTGGCGATCGAAGAGGGCCTGATCGGCGGCGGCCACGTCCACGCAGAACTCGGCGAGGTGGCGGGCGGCGGAAAGAGCGGACGGCAGGACGAGGCACAGGTCACGCTCTTCAAGTCGCTGGGACTGGCGATCGAAGATGTGGTGTCGGCGGGGCTGGCGTACCGGCGCGCGCTGGAGACGGGTCGCGGTACACAGGTCCCGGCATGAAGCGTTTGGGGCCTGATGATTCTGTGCAGCGCGGCGCTGGCGTGCCGCGCGCCGCTCGCTCCGCGCGTATCGCTCGTGCCGCAACGGCTGGTGGCCGACGGCTACGACAGCGCGACGCTGACCGTTGACGAGATTTCGCCGAGCGCGCCCGTGATTGTGATCGAACCGCCGCGGGCAGCGGCCGTGCGAGATGTCATTGCGACGGCGCGTGGCTGGCAGGCGCAGGTCCGCGCGGGCGTGGTTCCCGGCAACGTGACGGTGCGCGTGCAGTTTCCGGGGAGGCCGCCATCGACCGCACACCTGGTGACCGGTCTCGATGCGGCAGATTCCGCCGGCGACGGCACGCCGGATTTCCTCGACTGGACGATCCCGACGACCAGCGGGCCTTTCGCCGCTGGTTCACGTTCCTTGCCGAGACGCAGTACTTCGAAGCCGGCGGAACGGCGGCCGCCGGAGATTGTGGATTGCGCCGCGCTGATCCGCTACGCGTATCGCGAAGCGCTGCGCGCGCACGATGGCAATTGGGCGACCGGCGCGCATCTTGCCGGTGGCGCCGGGGATCGCATCGATTGCGAAGTATCAGTATCCGTACACGCCGCTCGGGGCCGGCCTGTTCCGCGTGAAGGCCGGCGGGTTCGAGGCCGCCGATCTCACCGGCGGCGCTTTCGCGCAGTTCGCCGATGCCAAGACGCTGCAACTGCGCAACACGCATTTCGTGACGCGGGAGGTGGAGCGCGCCCAGCCGGGCGACCTTCTCTTCTACCGGCAGGACAGCGAACACATGCCGTTCCACAGCATGATCTATCTGGGCGCGAGCCAGATCGAAAGGGCGCGGGAGCGCTACCTGGTTTACCATACCGGGCCAGATGGGGGCGGTCCCGGCGAGATCCGCCGGCCGACGCTCGAGGAATTGCGGCGCTTTCCCGATGCCGACTGGCGTCCGCTGCCCGGACAATCCGCGATTCCTCGGCGTCTACCGCTGGAACATTCTGAGGAAGACCATATGAAGCTACTGCGCGTGCTCCTGTTGCTGATGCTGGCGGCGCCCGGCTTGAGCCAGTCCGAAGACGAGCCGTACTTCTCGCTGAGCACGAATCGCACGTTCGCGGCGACGGGTGGAAAGAAGCCTCGGTATCGCTGAACGCGTGGAACGTGAAGTCGCTGGAATTCCGCGTGTACCGCGTCAACGATCCGGTGCAGTTCTTCCAGCAATTGGAGAGCGCGCACGAA
The DNA here is from genome assembly GCA_963792055.1 of uncultured Solibacteraceae bacterium. Lineage (GTDB taxonomy): Bacteria > Acidobacteriota > Terriglobia > Bryobacterales > Bryobacteraceae > Solibacter. The sequence goes on from CAWBUV010000010.1 coordinate 223,406, forward strand.
TTCGGCGGGCGCGTGCCGCGTCCGCCGCATCAGCGCACGCTGTTGGAGAATATACATGCGTGGAAGCACGGTCTGCGGACCAGCATACGCCGCGGTTTGCGCGGGCAGTTCACCGAATCGCCGAGCGCGCACGTGGAGCAGCGCCTTCGGCGCGCGCAAGCAAGCCCGCCGGCAAACGCTCCGGCGGCGGGCGGAACGCAGTATGCCGAAGCGCCGGTGCTGAACTCGCAGCAACTGGTGCTGACGTTCCAGCACACGCTCCGAAGAGCCACAACCGGTGGGAGAGCCAGAACGTGGAAGTCGGCGTGAAGGATCGCGGCGTGTACCTGGTGGAAGCGGTGCGCGGCGAACTGCGCGCGTACACCATCCTCATGGTCAGCGATCTGGTGATGGTGACCAAGACGGGCAACGGCCGCATCGTCAACTTCCTGGCCGACCGCAATACGCGGCGAGCCGGTGCGCGGCGCCGAGCTTTTCCTGCTGACGCGCGATGCGCGCAAGGCTACCGCGGCGAGCGACGGCAACGGCTTGGCCGAATGCAAGCTCACCGACGCGCAAGCCGGACGATCTGCGCCTGGTGGCGCGCAGCGGCGCGAACTTCGCGGTCAACACGCTGGCCAGCTACGCGTTCGAGACCAGCCGCGAACACTGGATGGGGTACATCTATACGGATCGCCCGGTCTACCGTCCCGGCCACACGGTGCACTTCAAGGGCATCCTGCGGCAGCGCGGGGCGGCGGGATATCGCGTGCCCGCGGGCAAACCGCTGTCGGTGGAGATTCAGGATGCCGAGCAGAAGCCGGTCTATCAGAAGACGCTCACCGCCAACGCCAACGGGCACGATTCGCGACGATCTCGAACTGCCGCCGCGCGCGGCGCTGGGCAGCTACTCGATCCAGGTTCGCGCCGGCGAAGAGAGCTTCATGAACGGCAGCTTCGAGGTGGAGGAGTACAAGAAGCCGGAGTACGAAGTGCGCGTCACGCCGGTGAAGGCGCGCATCCTGCGAGGGCGAGGGCGCGCAGGCGGTGATCGATTCGCGCTACTATTTCGGCGAGCCGGTGGCCGGCGCGAAGGTGAAGTATGCCGTCTATCGCGGCCGCTACTGGTTTCCGCTGTGGTACGACGCCGGATGAGGACGCGCGCGCCCGATGCAGGCGATGCCGAGGGCAACGATTACGGCGACGAACAGATCGTCGACGAGCGAAGGCACGCTGGATGCGGAAGGCAAGCTCGCCATCGACTTTCCGACCACGGTCTCCGACCACAAGACGGATTACCGCTACCGCGTGGAGGCGCGCGTCACCGATGCGGGCAAGCGCGAGATCATGGGCCGCGGCAGCGTGATCGCGACCTATGGCAGCTTCGTGGTGAACGCGCGGCCCGACCGATACTTCTATCAGCCCGGCGAGCAGCGCGGCGATCACGGTGGAAGCGCGCGATTACGATTTCAAGCCGGTGCGCACGCGCGTCCACGTCGAACTGTTCCGCTGGAGCTGGCGGCAGCGCGGCGCAATGCGGAGTCCGAACTGTTGCGCGCGGCCGATGTGGACACGGGCGCCGATGGCACGGGCATCGCGCAGATCGCCATTCCGCCGCAGGGCGGATCTACCGCTTGCGGGTGAGCGCGCGCACGCCGGAAGGCCGCGACGTGGAGCAGTTCACGTACCTGTGGGTGGCGGGCGCGGGCGAGAGCGATTTCGGCGAGGGCAATCGGCAAGACGGTGCAACTGATCCCCGACAAGAAGACGTATCGGGCGGGCGAGACGGCGAGGGTACTGATCGTCACGGGGAAGGCGAATACGCCCGGTGCTGGTCTCGATCGAAGGACGCGATCTGCGCAGTCACAAGGTGATGCGGTCGGCCGATTCGACGGCGATTCTCGAAGTGCCGGTGACCGCGCAGGACGAGCCGGGCATCTGGGTCTCGGCGCAATATCTGCGCAAGGGCGTGATGTACCAGGGCGCGAAATAGCTCAAGGTGCCGCCGGTCAGCCATCAGCTCAACGTCAACGTTGCGACCGACAAGGCCGCAGTACCGGCCCGGGCGAACGGCGCAGTACAGCGTGCAGGTCACGGGCCGCGACGGCAAGCCGGCGCGCGGGCGCGGAACTATCGCTGGGCGTGGTGGACGAGGCGATCTACGCGATCCGGCGCGACATGACGCAGGATCCGCTGGCGTTCTTCTTCGGCCACGAGTGGAACATGGTGCACACGGAGGACTCGCTGAACTTCTACTTCAACGGCGAGGCCGGCAAGCGGCGCATGCGGCTGGCGGCGCTGCGCGATCCCTCGCGCCTGGCGCAGCTCAAGCCCGACCGCATGGTGCAGCCCAAGATCCGCAAGGCGTTCCCCGATACCGCGTTCTGGGCGGCCGACCTGGTGACCGATGCCGCGGGCAAGGCGCAGGCGAAGGTGGAGTTTCCCGATTCGCTGACCACGTGGCGCGCCACCGCGCGCGGCGTGACGGCGGATACGCGGGTGGGCGGCGCGATCGCGAAGACCATCGTGCGCAAGAACCTGATTCTGCGGCTGGCGGTGCCGCGCTTCTTCGTGCAGGGCGACGAGATCGTGATTTCCGCGCTGGTGCACAACTACCTGACGACGGAAAAGACGGTGCGCGTCTCGCTGGACGTCAAGGGGCTGGACGTGATCGAAGGCGCGACGCGCGAGGTGCGCGTGCTGCCGCGCGCCGAAGTCCCGGCTGGACTGGCGGGTGCGCGCGCAGCAGGTGCGCAGCGCCGTCGTCACCGGCAAGGCGCTCACCGATGAAGAGAGCGACGCGCTGGAACTGGAGATGCCGGTCAATATTCCGGGCGTGAAGCTGAGCCAGGCGCGCGGCGGAGCGCTGGCGGCGGGCAGCAGCCGCGGCGTTCGACCTGACGTTCCCGGCGAAGGTGCAGCCGGGCTCGCGGCTGCTCGGAATCCGCATCTCGCCTTCGATCGCGGGGTCGCTGTTCGGCGCGCTCGATTACCTGACGACGTTTCCGTACGGCTGCGTGGAGCAGACGATGTCGAGCTTCCTGCCGAATATCGTGGTGACGCAGGCGGTGAACGAACTCGGCCTCAAGGTGAGCCTGGATACAGCGCGCGCGTGCAGGAGAAGATTCGCGCGGGGATCGACCGGCTGAACAACTTCCAGCACGAGGACGGCGGCTGGGGCTGGTGGGAGACCGACGAGAGCCATCCGTTCATGACCGCGTACGTGGTGGCGGGCCTGGCGCAGGCCAAGGCCGCGGGAGTGCAGGTGGATGCCGACGCGGATCGAGAACGGCGCGCAGTGGATCGGCAAGACTTTCGCCGCGGATCCCAAGCTGGCCTTCGACCTGCGCGCTTACATGCAGTACGCGCTGGCGGTGGCGGGCAAGCCCGATGCCGGCGGCGCTGGCGCAGGTGTTCGAGCAGCGCGCGAAGCTCTCGCCGTACGGGCTGGCGATGCTGGGGCTGGCGTTGGAGACTGGTGAAGGACGCTCGCGCCGGCGGAGATCGCGGGCGGCGCTGGAGCAGGCGGCGCAGCAGGACGCGGAGCAGGCGTGGTGGCCGGCCACGCGCGATCAGATGCTGGATTTCTCCGAGGACGCGACGCCCGAGGCCACGGCATACGCGGTGAAGTTCCTCTCGCATCAGCGGCCGAATTCCCCGCTGCTGCCCAAGGCGGCGCTGTGGCTGATGAACCATCGCAACGAGGGCTACTGGTGGAGCAGCACCAAGCAGACCGCGATGGTGATCTACGGCCTGACCGATTACCTGAAGGCGACGGGAGAACTGAATCCCAATCTGACGGCGACGGTGACTGGTCAACGACGTGCCGGTGCTGACGAAGAAGTTCGATCAGGCGAGCGCGCTCGGCGTTGCCGGAACTGACTGCTGGACGAGAGCAAGCTGCAGCCCGGCGTGAATCACATACGCGTCACGACGACGGGGCAGGGAAGGCTCTACTACTCGACGCGCGCCGAATATTACTCCGCCGACGATAAGTTCCAGAAGACGGGCAACACGTCGCTCAATATCCTGCGCGAGTACTTCAAGCTGGTGCCCACGAAGGATGGCGAGAAGATCGTGTACGACCTGGCGCCGTTCAGCGGGCCCGCGGCATCGGGCGACACGATCGCGGTGCGGCTTACGGTGACCGGCTCGGAGTGGAAGTACCTGATGGTGGAGGATCCGATTCCATCGGGTACGGAGTTCATCGAGCGCGACAGCGGTGTACGAATTGAAGTCGCGGCCGCCGTGGTGGCAGTACTACGTTCACGCGGCGCGAATTGCATGACGACCGCATGGCGATCTTCCAGACTTACTTTCCGCAGGGACAGCAGCAGTACTTCTATCTGCTGAAGGTGGTGAACCCGGGAGTCTTCCAGGTAAGTCCGGCGCGCGTGCAGCCGATGTACAACCCGGCGTGATGGCGACTACGGAATCGCGCCGCCTGGAGGTGAAATGAGCGGCGCGTGGCGCAAGTTGCTTCCTGCTGCACCTGGTGGCCGACGGGCTGTTGCTTTGGCTGGGATACGAATGGCTGGGCGTGGGCGAATCGACGCGCATCTGGCTGCTCTGGAGCGCGACTGTACGCGCTGGCGATTCTGGCGTTGGACGTGCTGGTTGCACGGGGCGACGCTGGTCTTCTTCCGCAAGGGCGGCGAAGCGAAGATCAAGGAGGCGTTCTGCGCATCGCGCTGCGGCAGTTGCCGGCACTGGTGGCGGCGGCGGTGCTGGTGCTGGCGCTCTACGGTTTGCTGGCATGGGCGGCGGGCGCGAGCGGCCAGCCGGCATTCCGGCTGGCATCGTGGCTGACGCTGAAGCTGCGGACGCCGGTGAAGCCTGTCACTGTGGCGCGCGTTTTTCTGGCGGGCTTCTGGATTGTGCGCTGGGTCGTGCTGCCGGTGGCGTTACTGCCGATGGCGTCGGGGATCGCGTGCGCGCGGATGGCGCGGCTTCGGCGAGTTGACGTGGCGCGGCGGATGGCGCTACTGGCTGGAGGTCCCGGTGCTGCTGGCGGTGGGATTGCTGCTGCCCTTCGTGTTGCTCGGCTGGGTGCCCGCGGTTAGCGGCTTCACGATGGAGGTGGTGAGTTTCGCGGCTGCGGATGCTGGCGGCGTATCTGCTGTTTGTGGGCGCGGTATGGACGCTGGAATGGCGGACGGCTTCGGAGCGTGGCGGTTAGTCCCCGCGGGCGGCGCACGGCGGTGTTTCCGCTTACTGGCGTCCGGTGTTACTATCCTGATGAGCCGATACTTATTATGAAGACTTCCACATTGATCTTCCCCGTTGCTTTGCGCACTGCGATCCAGCCTGGCGTTCGCCGCCGACCGCGTCAAGACCGCCAACGGCATTCTGGAATCCACCGCCGCGCCCAAGGACGGCGTGCGCAGTTTCAAGGGCATCCCGTTCGGCCAGCCCCCGGTGGGAGACCTTCGCTGGCGCGAGCCCCAGCCGGTCAAGAACTGGAAGGGCGTCCGCAATGCCGACGAGTTCGGGCCGCGCTGCATGCAGCGGACTTCGCCTGGCGCGGACTACTGGTTCCGCAGCAACGGCATGAGCGAGGACTGCCTGTACCTCAACGTCTGGACTCCGGCGAAATCGGGCAACGAGAAACTCCCGGTTCTGGTCTACATCTTCGGCGGCGGCTTCCAGAACGGCGACGGCTCGGAGCCGCGCTATGACGGCGAGAACATGGCGCGCAAAGGCATGGTCGCCGTGTCCGTCAACTACCGGACCAACATTTTCGGCTTCTTCGTTCATCCCGAACTGACCAAGGAGTCGCCGCACCACGCCGCGGGCAACTACGGGCTGCTCGACCAGGTGGCCGCGCTGCGGTGGGTGCAGAAGAACATCGCGGCCTTCGGCGGCGACCCCAAGCGCGTCACCATCGCGGGCGAATCGGCCGGGTCGATCTCGGTCAGCGCGCTGATGGCGTCGCCGCTTTCCAAGGACCTCATGGCCGGCGCGATCGGCGAAAGCGGCGCGATGATCTCCAGCCTGCCGCCTCAGCCTCTGGCCGATGCCGAGCAGAACGGCGTCAAGTTCGGCGCGGCCGCGGGCGCGAATACTCTGGCGGCCCTGCGCGCCATGACCGCGGAGCAGATTCAGGAGGCCGTGACCAAGGCGCAGGGATTCCGTTTCAGCACCGCACTGGACGGCTACTTCCTGCCCAAGCCCCTGACGGCGATCTTCGAGGCCGGCGAGCAGGCCAAGGTTCCGCTGCTGGCAGGTTCGAACACCCAGGAGCAAGCGGCGCGCTCCGTTTTGGGCGAGCGGCGATGCCACGCCGGAAACGCTCGCCAACGCCATCAAGAGGTTTTACGGCGACAAGGCCGGACGGCATCCTGAAGGCTTACGCCGCCACCACGACGGACGAGGTGTATGAGGCGGCCACGCATCTCGCCAGCGCCCGCTTCATCTCGCACAGCACGTGGAAGTGGACCGAACTCCAGATGAAGACCGGGGGCAAGCCGGTGTACCGCTACCTCTATGCCCGTCCGCGTCCGGCATACCTGGGGATGCCGGGCCAGCCCGCGCCGCCGCCGGGCGGCAATGCGGCGCGGCGGAGCTCCGGCGCCGCAGGCCCCCGCGGCGCGTCGCATTCCGCCGAGATCCAGTACGCCATGGGCAACCTCGATCTGGACAAGCGCTATACGTGGGAGCCTGCCGACTACGAAGTCTCCAAAGTGATGCAGGCTTACTTCGTGAACTTCATCAAGACCGGCAATCCGAACGGCCCCGGGCTGCCGGAGTGGCCGGCCTATCGCGCCGACAGCAACTACCAGCGGATGCGGATCGACGTGGAACTCGCAGGCCGAGCCTGAGGCACACCGCGATCGTTATCTGGCGCTGGATGCGGCGGCGGCAAGCGGCGCGCAGAGCAGGTAAACGGGGAAGCAGCAGGCTGCCAGCCTGACCCACACAGAATCCCGATGAGGTGAGATAGTCTCTGGATGACCCCGGCAGATTTTCGCAGGATTGCGCTGAGCCTGGACGGCGTCGAAGAAGTTGAGCATGCGGGATTGCCTGCCTTTCGCGTGGCAGGCGCGAGATTTGCTTCGTTAGCCTCGCAGTCGGCGGGCTACGGGAATCTGACGCTCACGTTGGAGCAGCAGGCGGCGTTCGTGGAGGAGGCGCCTGAGATCTTCCTGCCCATCCCGGGCGGGTGGGGAAGAATGGGGCACACACACATACGCCTGGCCGCGGCGAACGAGGACGTGCTCACCGGCGCACTTCGTACGGCGTGGAAACTGAGGATGGAGAAGAGCGCGAAGAAACACAGGACGGCGCGATCGACGAGGGGGAAGACGAAGTGACTAAAGAGATGGACCTTGGCGGGAGTTTCACGCTATCCGGCACATCGTTCGATCTGAAGCGAATGGGATATGGCGCGATGCAGCTTGCGGGCCCGCAGGTGTGGGGGCCGCCGCGTGATATGGACGCTGCCATGGCGGTGCTGCGACAGGCGGTGGCGGCCGGGGTCAACCACATCGATACGAGCGATTACTACGGTCCGCATGTGACGAACCAGATCATCAAACAGGCGCTGCATCCTTACGAAAAGGGGCTGGTGATCGTCACGAAGCTGGGCGCCCGGCGGCCGGCGGACAAATCATGGGTGCATGCGCTTTCGCGTCAGGAACTGATCGGATGGCGTGCACGATAATCTTCGGAATCTCGGACTCGATACGCTCGACGTGGTCAACTTACGGGTAGGCGGGATGCTGGCGCCTTCTGAGGGATCCGATCGAGGAGCCGCTGACGGTGCTCGCGGAACTTCAGCGGCAGGGGCTGATCCGGCACCTAGGGCTGAGTAATGTGACTCGCGCGCAGTTGGCCGAGGCGCAGGGGATCGCGGAAATTGTTTGCGTGCAGAACCTGTACAATGTGGCACTCCGGCAGGATGACGGCTTCATCGACGAACTTGCGCTGCGCGGCATCGCCTATGTGCCGTTCTTCCCGCTGGGAGGATTTACTCCGCTGCAATCTTCGGCTCTGGATCGGACGGCCGCCGCGCTTCAGGTGACGCCGATGCAGATCGCGCTGGCCTGGCTGCTGCAGCGCTCGCCGAATATTCTCTTGATTCCCGGCACGTCGTCCGTCAAACATCTTCGCGAGAACCTGGAGGCAGCGGCGTTGCGGATTCCTGGGGAGGCTCTTTCGGAGTTGGATTCAATTGCCGGGGGCGTGAGTTAGACGCACTGGGTTCCCGCAACTATTTTCGTAGATAGCGGTCAAAGCTTCCGAGAAATTTCGCATGTGTTGATAGAGGAGCCTGAAGGCTCTACATCAATCTCGGAGGAATATCTTTGACAACCATCAATAGAAAAGTCAGACGGTTCGCGACGCAGTTGCAGTATTCCATGGTCGCTCTCGTTCTCATGAATGTGAGCCCTTCCTGCATGCAGGCGCAGGACAGCCATTCGCATAATGCGACCGCCGAACAGCAAGAGGCGACGCTGGACCAGCAGGCCGCTGCGAGTACCCTGCTCAAAATTGTGCGGGATTCGACCGAGCGATTTAAGGACGTTGCTGTGGCGCAGGCGGCGGGGTATGCGCTTCAATTCGGCTGCGTGACGGGGGACGATGCGGGTGCAATGGGGCTGCATTACATCAACGGAAACATAGTGAACGCCGGCATTCTGGACGCGACTCGGCCCCAGATCGTGATTTATGAGCCGACGCCGACCGGAGGCTTGCGATTGATCGGTGCGGATTTTCTGGTTCTCGCCGATACGTGGCATGCGACGCACACGGCTCCGCCGCAGCTTATGGGACAGCTCTTTCATTTGTTCCCGGCACCCAATCGCTTCGGGCTTCCGGCCTTCTACACGCTGCATGTGTGGGCGTGGAAGCAGAACCCCAAAGGCGCGTTCGTAAACTGGCACCCGAATGTTTCGTGCGCGTCATTTGCCAGCCAGTAGTCTTTGGGACGGGGCGATCACCGGACGACCATGACGGCTCAGCACAAAGACGATGAGCGCCGATCCGGGCGCTGCGGTGCACACCGGCATGGTCGGTCGGAGCGGCTGCCATTTGAAGCACGAGCGAAGGGCGGGTTTGGATTCTCCCGGCATCGGAATCCGGATCGCGATCGGTGCACAATCGGGCGCTATTGCGCAAACCGTGCTCGCGGACATCTTCGCGGTGGTGATGGCAGGTGCGCTGTTGGGAATCCTGCTTGGGAGCGTATCGGTGCGATTTATTGAAAGCCTGCTCTTCGAGGTGAAGGCTACAGACTTGGGCGTTCTGGCATTGCCGGCGGTGATTATTTTTGCAGTGGCAGTGGTGGCCGCTCTGCCGGCGGTGATCCGGGCGGCCCGGATCGACCCCGCTACGATGCTGCGATCGGAGTAGTGGGACGGCGACTCGTACTATGGAGGGATGGTCGTCCGGTTGAGGTCGCGTTTGTCCTGGGTGTTCTGCATCGTGGGCATCATCGCCTTGGGGATTTTGTCGAGAGTGGTTCACACAGGATTCGTGGTGTTCGACAAGTATCTGGGCGACGCCCTGTACGCGATGATGGTCTACGGGATTTTGCGCCTGTCATTGAGGACTGGGGCCGCGGCTGTGTGGGCGATGGTTGCAATGACTGCGATCGAGGTGTTTCAACTGACCATGATTCCGGCACACCTGCTCGCGAGTGAGCATTGGATCACGCGGATTTGTGCCCGACTGATGGGTGTGCAGTTCAGCTTCCTCGATCTGCTCGCGTACGGAGTGGGGATCGGGTTGATTTATTTCGTGGATTCCTCGCGATGGAAAGGTGAGGAGGAATCCGCGGTCTGACCCTGGCGGCGACCAACGCTCCCTGAGAGAGGCGACTTCTTCAGCACTTGGGCAGCACCCAACGCTCCCTGACGGTCGCGGCTCGGCTGTGGAGCGGCGCGGTGGCGGCGAGCGGCTCGGTGGCTGAGCCAGGCGGTTAGAAGGGAAACATTTGTTTGAGCTCGGATTGCGAGGGTTGACGGCCGTATTCGCAGATCTCATAGGCTTGGGCATATTTGGCGGTGCGGCCCTTTTCGCCTTCGAATTTCAGGAGGAGGTCGCGGTAGCGGTCGGCTTCGGAAGCATAACGGCGCGCCAGGCTGGCGCGGACCTCGTCGCGGCGTTTCTGATGGCCCGCCGGATCGGTGGGATAGATGCCCGGGTAGCCGTTGGCGCCGCCTTCGTGAATCTGCGATTCCATGACGAGCAACGCGTCGAGGGTCGGGTCGATGACATCGTCGATCGAGATGGCGATATCGGGCTTGAAGGGATTGGGCTTTTGGAAACGGTCCGATGAATACAGGAAGACGGGGTTTTTCTTGAGCGGCGGCACGTCGGGCGTGATGAACGGCACGGTCACCATGTAGGCCGAGTCCTGCACCAGGATGGAGGTGTAGCGGTGGTCGGGGTGGTAGTCGTTGGGCCGGTTGGTGATCACGATGTCGGCGTTCCACTGTTTGATGAGGCGTGTGACGGCGCGGCGATTTTCCAGGGTCGGCTCGAGTTCGCCGTCGTGGTTGTCGAGCACCTCGTTGACCACGCCCAATCGGCGCGCGACTTCGGCGACTTCCTTCTTGCGGCGTAAGGCGAGCGGTCCGCCGGCGGATTCCCAATGGCCGATATCGCCATTGGTAGTGGCGACCAGTTTCACATGATGTCCCAGTTTCGCCCACTTCATGGCTACGCCAGCGGCGCGATATTCGGGATCGTCGGGATGGGCGCCGAAGACGATGATACGCAGCTTGCCGTCGGCGGGCGCCTGGGGTGCGGCGGCCTGGGCGAGGACGGTCAGCGGCTGCCTTTCGTGCAGCGTGCCGAGCAGGAAACCCAAGCCGCCGGCGGCGAGCAGGGTGAACGCGGAAACTTTCACTCCCAATTTCATATGGCTTTCTCCTGGATGAAGTATGGAACAGCTAACACTTTACGCCGATTTCATGCGGTGAGGGGCAGCCTGGCCGCTGCGGTTTTGAGAGCCTTGGAGGGAAACCTGCTAGCACGAAATCCGTCCCTTTATATGACAGCCCCTATTCGGTTGGGTGTTGTTCTTCGAACGAAAGGTGCTGCGTTTGCCAGCCGCCCTATGTATACCGAATAGGGGCTGTCACAGAGTCATTTCAATATATATGTCGGCCCGGGCGTATGGGGAGGGTTCGACGCGGCTAGGCGGGATGTGCTGGAATCCGATCGATTGGAAAAGGCGGATTGCGGGCGCGAGGAAGTAGCGAGTGATCCATTCTTCGTTGAGTTTGCGAAACGGGGGCTTCATCGCCGGGCCTCGAATTCACGGATGGTGAGGTTGCGGTCTTCACTCGGAGACAAACCTGGGGTTCCTCCCTTCCTTTGTCGACGATGCGATAGCGGACAGGCGGGATGCCATCCCGTCGGCAGGATACCATCCTGCCCCACATAGCTTGTGGAGATGGCTAAGCGGATGCTACCGCGTCTTCACCGTCTACATGCATGGCCTGCTCCGCGGCGGCAACCGTGGGGTAGCGCGTGAAGACGTCTTCGATGTTGCAAGTGCGAAAAAGCTCCCAGATGCGGTCGTTCAGGCCGGCGAGCAGCAGCTGGCGGCAGTTTCGTTCGAACGATACGTAGGCGCCGATGAGGACGCCGAGTCCGCTGGAATCGATATAGCGGACGCGGCTCATGTCGACGATCAGAGTGGCGGCTTCGTACTTACGCGCGGCATCGCGAAAGCGTGTCGCGGTTTCCGCATTCAGCACACCTTCTAGGACCATGACTTTCTCGCCATGGCGCGGACCATCGTGAATCTGGATTCCAAGCGAATTTTCCAACATCACAGGGTGGAGTTTATCACGCGGCGGCGATGCTAATGGGAGGGGAAGGCCAGGTGGAATCGAGGTCCCAACGTTCGACGGTAATGCGGCCCGGGCGGGCGTGCGGGGGAGAAGAATTCCGGATTCAGCGGGCCTTCGGGCGGGTAGAAGAGATTGGTGATGGCTACCTGGCCGCGGCGGGCGAAGACCTCGAGCGTGCTGCGGTCTACCAGAATGGTCAGATCCAGCGGACCCGGGGTGAAGGAAAGGGGGGCTGCGGTACGCGCGGGGAATTGCGCACTGAAGGTGGTGTTGCCGGAGTGAGTGCGGTCCACGAACAGTTCCTGGCTGGCTGGATCGTAGCCGATTGTGGTATAGGTGCCGTTGGCGCCCAGCAGTTTCCAGCCGGTTTCCCCGGCGGTTCCCAGAGGGAATGTGGCGCGCAATTCGAAGGAGGCGGAGACGGCGGGCTTGGCGCGCAGGGCGGTGTTGAGGACGGCGGAGTCCGCGCCGGCCCAGGAAAAGCGATTCCGGCGAAGTGCACGGAGGGTTTCCACGGGTTGTTGGACGAGGCGGAGTCCATCGGGCGTCTTGCGCAGTTGGAGGCGGCGTGGAACGGTCATCTGTCCGCGCCAGGGAGCGGTGGGAACTTTGCCGGCATATTGCCAGTTGTTCATCCAACCGAGCATGACGGGAGCCTGCGTGCGCGGCAGGTTGTTGAAGGTGAGGGCGCAGTAGCAGTCCTTGCCGTAGTCGGTCCAAAGAGTTGTGGAAGGCGGATTGTCGTTGACGAAACGGGCGCCGTCGAACGAGCCTATGAAATACTGTTCGCCGGAGCCGCCCTGAAGGCCGCCGGGGTTCAAGCCGACTTTGAGCACCCAACGGGTTCGCTGCGGGCCGCCGGCTTCGACCGGCACTTCGGTGAGCGTGGGACACTCCCACTGGCCGCCAGCGGCGCCGGCGGGGCCGAACTCGCTGAGACGCTCCCAGCGTTTCAGGTCGGCGGATCCGTAGAAGAGCACCTTGTGATCGTTGGGCAAGGCGACGGCCATGATCCAGCGGCGCGCGGCGGCGGACCAGAAGACGTGCGGGTCGCGGAAGTCCGAGAGGTGGAGATCGAGGACGGGATTGGCGGAGTACTTGGTCCAGGTGCGGCCGCGGTCGTTGCTGTAGGCGAGGTTCTGAGTTTGTAGCGGCTTGCCGTTGGCGGCGCGCGGGGTGTGGCCGGTATAGACGGCCACCAGGCACGGCTTGCCGGCTGTGCAGAAGCCGCTGGTATTGTGCTCGTCCACGACGGTGCTGCCGGTGAAGATCATGATGCCGTTTTCTTCCGGGAGAGCGACGGGCAGTTCCTCCCAGTGGACGAGATCGCGGCTGACGGCGTGGCCCCAACTCATGTGGCCCCAGGTATCGCCGAAGGGGTTGTACTGGTAGAAGAGGTGGTATTCGCCGTCGAACCAGACGAGGCCGTTGGGATCGTTGGTCCAATTCTGGCGCGGCGAAAAATGGAATTGCGGGCGATAGGGTTCGCGGTAAGTCTGGCCCAATGCCGCGGCCAGGGAAGCGATGAGAAGAGGCAGGAGGCGTCGCATTGGTAGCGTTACTTCGTGCCGGCGGGCAGCCCGGTGTTGAGCCACGACAATACCGTGGGGACTCCATAGCGCTGGATCAGAGAGGCCACTCTTTGGGCAGCGGCGATGTACGCGCGGCGAGCGCGGGAGGCGTCATCGGTTTGACGCAGGTCGGACTCCGGGACAGGGGACGCGCCCGTGTTCACGGGATGTTCGAGATATCCTACGAGGCCTTCGCGGAACCAGACGGGGATGCCGGATGCCGCACGGGCTTCCACGAAGACGTGAAGGAGTTCGTGATGGAGGGTGGAATCAAGGGCGCCGCGCTCGCGCAGGAGAGCGGCGGGCTGCAAGTGAATGCGACGGGCGGAAGTGTGCGCGGCTACCCAACCGGGTTCGGCGGTGGCATTACGAAACGTATCGAGGTCCGGGTAGAGACGGATTTCGATTCCGGCGGGTTGGGGCCAGCCGAACTGGGCGGCGATTTCCCGGGCGTGGTGTTCGGCGGCTGCGAGGACCGCGCCATCGTTGTCGGGCTGGGTGGAGAGGAGCGCGATGTTTTCACCGCCGATCCGGCGCCAGGCGAGGCCGCGCGCGGTGAGCCCCAGGGCGGTGCCGGGATAGTAGAAGGCGAGGATGTCGCGATAGGTGTGTCCTTCGACGCCCATCTGGTCGGCACCGAGCTGGCACATTCCGACTCCGTGGCCTTCGCCGGTGCCAACGAACGTGAGGAGGTCCCCCTCGCGCGCGACGGACCAGCGATCGCTGCGCACGGTATTGAAACCGAGAGCGCGGCCGACGGCGAAGCGGAAGGAACTGGCGGAGACGCGCACGGGACCGGTATTGCCAAGTAAGGCGAGCACCCGGGCGCGGCCGGAACTGGTGCGCTGGGCGATGGCGATGCCATCCATATCGGGGGGTGTACGGAGTTGGGAATTGTGCAGTGCGGTGGCGATCTGGGCGGCGGGGACGGTCCAGCGCCACTCGCCGGCGCCCTGCCGCGGACAATACGGGTCGGTGTGACTGCGCAGGAAGGGTGCGCGCAGGCTTCCCCATACGGCGCTGGCGTCTTCCGTGGTGCCGCCGCATTTGCGGGAGTAGCAGGCGAAGGCCGGCTTGCCTTCGAACCACAGGAGCTCCCCGGCAGTCTGGGCGGCGAGAGAGGCAAGACGCGGCGTAACGGCATCGGGGTCGAGACGCTGGCAATGGGTGGTGGAGCAGAGGTCGTAGCCTTGCGCGGCGTGGCGTCCGCGGAGGTGGAGCGCATAGGATCGTGCGGCCACGGCCATGGCCTTGATGGCTTCATCGGAGCGGAAGGTGCTGCACTCGCCGGCGAGGACGGCGGCGACGTACTGGTCGAGGGGCATCTCGACGATGGCGGATTTGAGACGCACTTTGAGGGTGCCGGGCGCAGCGGAGGAGAGCGCGGCGCAGAAGAGGAGAGCGAGGAGCGGACTTCACAGCAGGCCCTTCGCGTGCGCTGCGAGAATGCGGCCGCCGATGGGCGCGGCATCGGCTCCGCCGGAGCGGGCCTGCAGCATGACAGTGACCACGGCGGTGTCCGAGAAGCCGGCGAACCAAGCGAGGGACGCGCCGTTCGGTGTGCGCACGCTGCCGGTCTTGCCGGCGACGTTGAGGCCGGCGACGCGGGCGCGCTGCGCGGTACCGAATTCCACGGCGTCTTCCATGCCAGCGAGTACGGCGGGAGCGGCCCGCGAGATCAGGCGGCAATAGGCGAGGGCGAGCGATGCGGGGGTGACGAGTACGCCGTCTTCGCCGAGCGATTGAATATCGGGAGACGCGCTCCAGGCGCGGCCGGGGGCTTCGCGTTCGCCAAACCAGTTGGTGCGGGAGAGCAGGCCCCATTTTTCGATTAAGGGGGCGAGTTCGCCGGCGGTGAAGCGCGAGGCGAAGTGGGCCACGAAGCAGTTGCACGAGTAGGCGATGGCGGTGCGGACGGTGACAGGAGCGGGCAGCGGCGGATGCGAGCAGGCGAAGGAGCGGCCCTGTAGGCGGAGATCTCCGGGGCAGGGAAAGGCGTCACCGGCGTGTAAGCGGCCGCGCTCGAGCAGGGCGTTCAGGACGAGGGGCTTCAACGTGGAACCGGGGGGCGCGGGCGATGCGGCGGCGAGTTCCGGGGCGTGGGCGGCGAGCAGGCGGCGGGACTTGCGGTCTACCAGTACGGCGGCGCCGTGCGTGTCTTTGTCGTATGTATTTGCGCCGTATGTATTTGCGAAGAAAGAGTCGATGCCCCTGGCCGAAGCTCCGGCGGCGAACAGGGTCGCGATGGCATGGCGGCGCAGCATGATCTGGTCATTCCAGTGTATTCCTACGGCCGAGACGGTAGATGATCACCCCGGTCATATTACTGATGACTACGACGGCGCAGATTTTTTCGGCGAATGCGGCGCGGCTGACCACGTCGACCACGGGGTACACGGAGATCAGGAGGGCGACCAGGCTGGAGGCGATTCCAGCGGCCGCGGCGACTTTCAGCCAGCGCGGAAGTTGGCGGCGCAGGGCGGCGCTGCCGAACAGCGGTAGCGCGAACAGGGCCACGTAGGCGATCGCGTAATGCACGATGGAGGCCAGGGAGAGCAACTGGCTGGCCTCCTGCTCCCTGACTCCGAGCAGGCTGAGGAGAATCAGGCCCATGACGAGGGCGGCGACGAAGTAGATGGAATTCACAGGCGTTTGGCGGCGCGGGTCGAGGCGGGTAAACCAGCGGGGCACGAGGTTGTCCCATGCGGTGGCCATAGGCAGGCGGGTGATGCCGGTGAAGATCAGGCTGGCGCTGGCGACGGCGCGCGCCATGAGGAGGAAGATTCCAAATTGAGCGGCGAATCCGGCGGCGCCCACGGAGCCGAAGGCCACGCGAAAAGTCTGCGGAATGGGTCCGACGATGTTGATGGGCTGGCCGCCAAGGAAGGTGAGCACGGTGCTGGTGCCGAGGATGAACATGATCGCGATGACGGGCGCCGAGATCACGACGGATTGTCCGATGGTGCGCGCCGCGCCGCGGCATTCCCCGGCAAGAATCGCGACGTACTCGAAGCCGCTGAGCGCGCCGACGGTCATCTGGCCGAAGATCGCGAGGCTGAACCAACTGGCCTTGGGCCACTCCCAGGGGAGCGGGTCGAAGCGCGGGATGGAGCCACGCAGTAGCGCCCACACGGGAAGGCCGAGCAGGATCGCATATGCCAGGAGGATCATGATGCTGCCGGCGTTGTGCAGCCATTTGCCGATATCGAGGCCGCGTACGGCCACCGCGGTGATGGCGGCCATCACGCTTCCGGTGAGGAGGAGGGTGGCCCAGCGGCTGGCAGCGATCCAGCCCCAGGCGGGGCCGAGCATGAATGCGAGGTCCGTGGGGATGACAAAGATAATGGAGCCGACTACTACGACGGCGTAGACCCAGAGGTTCCAGGCGATGAGGAAGCCGGCTATCTCGCCGAAGCCCTTTCTGGCCCATTGATAGAGTCCGCCTTCCAGGGGCATCAGGCGATTCAGGTAGATGACGACGGCCGCGAGTGGGAGGTAGAACGCGAGCATGGCTACGAGCCAGAAGACTACGTGGGCGCGGCCAAGTTTGGCGGCGATACCAACCCAGGATGAACCTACGACGCAGAGGACCTGCGCGAGGATGAGGTCGCGGAGTCCCAGTTCTTTGCGCAGTTCGACCTTCACGGTTTCATCATGATGGCATAGGTTGCAGACGAGGCGGCGCCATGGTGGAAGGTAAGGGAAGCTCGAGAGGGCGGTTTTGACGCGGAGTGGTGGAGGCACGGAGCAAGGACGCGGAGAACTCAGAAGAGGGCAGAGGAGATACAGGTTATTCGGTGAGGTTCGTGGCTGCGGATTCGTCGGGGAGCTTTGAACGCGGAGAAAACAGGAGCGCGCGGAGGTGAAAGGTTGTGCCAATCTGGGTTGATGTGGCGATTTGGTTTGGTGGTGGTGGTGGCGGTGGGGGCTTGTGTGGGCCAGACGCCTGCGGAATTGAGCAGGGATGCTGGTGTGCGGGCGGCGATGGAGGCGGCGAAGCGCAACGAGCCGGGGACGCTGGAGTTGCAGGCGCGGATTTGCGAGATTCCGGCGCCTCCGTTTCAGGAAGCGGTCAGGGGTCAGGAGCTGAAGCGCCTGTTTCAGGAGTTGGGGCTGCGCGATGTCAGAGTGGATGGGGCGGGTAACGTGATCGGCGTGCGGCCGGGCAGGGCGGCGCGGCCGAACGTGGTGCTGGCCGCGCACCTGGATACGGTTTTTCCGGAAGGAACGAACGTCAAGGTGACGCGCGACGGGAATGTGATGAAGGCTCCGGGAATCGGCGACGATTGCCGGGGGCTGGCGGTGATGCTGGCGGTGATCCGCGCGTTAAACGACGGCGCGCGTGGAAACTCCGGGTACGATCACGTTTGTCGCGGACGTTGGCGAGGAGGGGCTGGGCGATTTGCGGGGGATGAAGAGCCTGTTCTTCGACAGCCTCAAGGGACAGATCGATCAGTTCGTTTCCATAGACGGTACGGGGCTCGGGATCGTGAACACCGGCGTGGGGAGCAATCGCTACAAGGTGACGTTTAAGGGTCCGGGCGGCCACAGTTACGGCGCGTTCGGGATGGCAAACCCGATTCAGGCGATGGGGCGCGCGATTGCCAAGATCGACGCGCTGGAAGTTCCGCGGCAGCCGAAGACTACATTCAATGTGGGCCGGGTGGGCGGCGGCACGTCGGTCAATGCGATTCCGTTTGAGGCGTGGATGGAGGTGGACATGCGGTCGATCGATCCGGCGGCGTTGAAGGATCTGGATACGCGGTTCCACGCCGCGATGAGCAGGGCGTCGCGGAGGAAAACGCGCGCTGGAAGCGGCCGCGGCGCGGTCACGGCGC
Organism: uncultured Solibacteraceae bacterium; assembly: GCA_963792055.1. Taxonomy (GTDB): domain Bacteria; phylum Acidobacteriota; class Terriglobia; order Bryobacterales; family Bryobacteraceae; genus Solibacter. Next base: position 241,601 of record CAWBUV010000010.1, read on the forward strand.
TCCGCCGAACTGGTGGGCGCGCGTCCGGCGGGCCAGACTGCGAAGGACAGCGCGATCGTGCAGACCGCGATTGCGGTTTCGCGGCGTTCTGCAGATCGAGGAAGTGCTGGGCGAGAGTTCCACCGATGCGAACGTGCCGATGAATCTGAAGATTCCCGCGATCACGATCAGCGGCGGCGGGTTGGGCAGCGGCGCGCACTCGCTGAACGAGACGTTCGACTCCACCGATTCGTGGCGCGGCACGCAGCGGGCGCTGCTGCTGGTGATCGCGCTGGCGCGGTGACGCGTACGGTCAGCGTGGCGTGAGAATGGCGCCCCAGATTACCTGGTAGGCCTCGACTTCGTTGTAAAGGTCTTTGCCGGCGCGTATGAAGACCCGCATGTTGGGCTGCAGGGAAGCAGCGTCCACCAACTGGCCGTCGGCGAGATAGCGGGTGTCTTTACGCAGGAGGATGCTGAGGTCACCCGCCTCGCGGGTGTGTAGAATTACACGCTGGCTGTTCACGCGGAACACGACACCGGAGTAGGTGACATTCCCGGCGCGCACGGCGAGCTCGGTTTTCGGATCGTAGGCGCGCAGCCTGCCGAGCGTCAGGGGACGGGGCGGCGGGACGGGTTTGATGACGTGTATGGTTCGGGCGTAGCGTAGGGTGTAGCCGGCAACGGTATCGGAGAGCACTTCGACCTTCTCTCCCGGTGCGAGGCGTGCCGCTTCGATGAGGTGGTCATCGCGCTCTACGTAGGTTTTGTGATCGAACTGATAGCGCAGTACTCGATTGCCGGCGGCGCGGATGCTGAATTCGCCCGACGGGCGGGCATCGCACTCGAGGAGTACACCGCTGACGAGGGCGGCGCTTTCCAGGGGAACCGGCGGGGGCGCCGTTTGGGCGGTCAAGACGCACGCGAGAGACGGTGCAAGAAACGGCGCGAGAAACGGCACGATCCCAATCGAGCGCATCCAAGACCAACCTCTAATTTCACGGTAGCACGGCAAGGGCGAATCGTCGTTGCCGGACACGGGGCACCGCGGGTTCTTTCGCCCATTCGATATTTTCTCATTGAAAAACGAGCCTGGGGCGGGGCCCGCGCGTGGTATAGTTGACCTTCGATTGCGGAGCGAAATGGGCGCGAAGACCATAGCGATCGTCCAATCCAACTACATTCCCTGGAAGGGGTATTTCGACCTCATCCGCAGCGTTGACGAATTCGTCCTGTTCGACGATCGGCAATACACGCGCCGGGACTGGCGCAACCGGAATGCGATTCAGACACCGGGCGGAGTGAGCTGGTTGACGATTCCGGTGGAATCGAAGGGCAAATATTTTCAGAGGATCTGCGACACGGTGGTGGCGAGCCAGGGCTGGGCGGCGGATCACTGGAAATCGATCACGCATTTCTATTCCCGGGCGCCGTTTTTCGGGATGTACCGGGAGCGGCTCGAGGAACTTTACCGCGGCGCGGAAACGAAGTACCTGAGCGAGATCAATCACCGGTTTGTGACGGCGCTCTGCGGGATGCTGGGAATTACGACTCGAATCACATGGTCCATGGACTATGAGCCGGGCGAAGGCAGGACGGGCCGGCTGGTTTCTTTGTGCAGGCAGGCCGGCGCCACGCGGTATGTATCGGGACCGGCGGCCAGGAGTTATCTGGACGTGGCGCTCTTTGCGGCGGAAGGCGTGGAGGTGGAGTATTTCGATTATTCGGGGTATCCCGAATATCCGCAGCTTTATGCACCCTTCCGGCACGAAGTCAGCGTGATCGATCTGATTTTGAATGCGGGGCCTGGCCGCGCCGGCGTATCTGAAGAAGCGTTGAACTGGTTTTCAGGCCAATGGATCTCTCCATCGTCACCACGCTGTACCGCTCGCAACCATATGTCGAGGAGTTTTACCGGCGGATCTGTGCGGCGGCGGCGGCGATTACTCCGGACTTCGAAATCATCTTCGTGAACGACGGCTCGCCGGACGCCTCGCTTGAGTTCGCGGTGGCGCTCTTCCAGCGGGACGAGCGGGTGCGGGTGATCGATCTTTCGCGTAATTTCGGCCATCATCGCGCGATCATGACCGGCCTGGCGCACGCGCGGGGAGATCTGGTCTTCCTGATCGATTGCGATCTGGAGGAAGAACCCGAGCTGCTGAGCCGGTTTCATGCACGCCTGGTGGAGACGCGGGCGGACGTGATCTACGGAACCCAGATATCGCGTAAAGGGGGTATTTGGGAGCGGATCTGGCGCGGTTTTCTACAAGGTGTTCCACGCACTGTCGAGCGCGCCTGTGCCGAAGAATCTCGTAACGGTCCGGCTGATGACGAAGCGTTATGTGCGGGCGCTCGTACAGCATAGGGATCGCGAGATCTTCCTGGCGGGATTGTGGCAGATTACCGGGTTCCAGCAGGTGGCGCTGCCGATTGTGAAACTGTGGAGGCGCGCCTCCAGTTACAGCTGGCGGCACAAGGTGGCGATCCTGGTGAACGCGGTGACTTCATTCAGCACGACGCCGCTGGTATGGATCTTTTATGTCGGCATTGCGATGCTACTGGCTTCGGCCACGGGGGCGTTCTACCTGATCGTTCAGAAGCTTTTTTTCGGCACGTATCTTTTTGGCTGGCCGTCGCTGATCGTGTCCATATGGATGATTGGCGGCTTCACGATATTTTCCATCGGAATCATTGGGATCTACCTTTCGAAGATCTTCGCGGAGACGAAGGACCGGCCTTATACGATCGTGCGCGAAGTCTACCAGCGATGCGGCGCGGACACGGACGAGGAAGATGCCGGACGACTCAGGCATACGGCCGCACTCCCGCCGGATGCACGCTTCCGGTGAGGGTGGGATGAAGCGGCTGGTCATTTTCGGCGCGGGGGATCTGGCGCGCATCGCACAGTTTTATTTTTCCCGCGACAGCGAGTATGAGGTGGCGGCCTTCACGGTACACGAGAGGTTCGTGCAGGGGGAGGAGTTTGGTGGCATTGCCGCTGGTCGCGTTTGAGACGGTGGAAGAGTGGTACGCTCCCGACGAGTTCGAGATGTTTGTGGCGGTGGGATACAAACAACTCAACAGGGCTCGTGCCGAGGTTTACGGGGCGGCCAAGAAAAAGAATTACCGGCTGGCGAGTTACGTGAGTTCGAAGGCGGTGCACTTCGGAGACGTGAACTGTGGCGACAACTGCTTCATCCTGGAGGCGAACGTCATCCAGCCGTTCGTCGACGATCGGGAACAACGTCGTATTGTGGAGCGGAAACCACATCGGGCACGATGTGGTGATCGAGGATCACTGCTTTGTTTCCTCGCACGTGGTGCTGTCTGGGCACGTACGGGTTGGCGAGCACTCGTTCCTGGGTGTGAATGCCTGCGCGAAGGACGGGGTGACGATTGGCGCGAACTGCCTGATCGGTCCCGGGGCGGTGATTCTGAAAGATACCAGGCCCGGGTCGGCCCACCTGGTGGAGGGTACGGAGGCGTCGACGGTTCCGGCGGCGCGGGTGGCGCGCTTCTTGACGGGTGAGCGCGGCGGGCGCTGAACGCTATGAAATGGGTGAAGCAGGGTCTGGTGTTCGTGCCTTCTGGAGAGATTCCGTGGATGCGGACGCATGCCGCGCTGCCGGTAACGGACGCTACGGGCGCGAACGAGTACGCCGTCTACTTCTCCTCGCGCGACGATTCCGGCCGTTCGCAGATTGGCCGTCTGGACTTGAATCTGGAGGGGCCGGCGCGGGTGACGGGGATCGGCAGCGAACCGGTAGTGGGCCTGGGGCCGACAGGCACGTTCGACGACTCGGGTGTCACTTCCGCCTGTCTGGTGAATCACGGCGGGAAAAGTATCTATATTATTCGGGTTGGACGCTGGGAGTTACGGTTCCGTTTCTATTTCTACATCGGGCTGGCGGTGAGCGAGGACGGCGGGAAGACGTTTCAAAAGGTATCTCCGGCTCCGGTGCTCGGACGATCTGCCGCCGACGCGTATCTGACGGCATCTCCTTCGGTGATGGTGGAGGGCGGCGTCTGGCGGATGTGGTACGTGTCCTGCGTTGGCTGGGCGATGGAAGACGGCCGGCCCAAACATTTCTATCACGTGAAATATGCGGAATCCGCGGATGGCATTCGCTGGGGGGAAGAGCGGCGAGTGAGTATCGATTTTCAGGGAGCGGACGAGTATGCCATCGGGCGCCCCTGCGTGCGGAAGGACGGCGGCGTATATCGCATGTGGTACTGCTACCGGGGGACAAGCTACCGGATCGGGTATGCGGAGTCGGCGGACGGGTACGAATGGACGCGCAGGGACGGGGATGCGGGGATCGAGTATTCGACGTCGGGATGGGATTCGGAGATGCAGGCGTATCCGTGGGTGTTCGACGGGGAGAATGATTGGTACATGCTGTACAACTGGAATGCCTATGGCAGGACGGGTTTCGGAATTGCGAAGGCGGTCTGACGAGACGAGATCGACTTAGAGCGCAAAAAAGACAAAACCTTAGTTCGCATATTTGAACCTTGATGCGGCTGCGCTTATCGGGGTAAATGGTAGTGATTTATGAGTCGCGACCATCCCGCCGAACAGGCACATTGCGGAAGGACGGCCGCCCTCGCGGTGGAACTCGGGCGCCGCGCCGGGGTGGCGGCAGAGCCCCTCGCGCAGGCCGCCCTACTGCATCATTCGCTGGAACCGTTACGTCATTCGAGCGGCCTGGGGCGGCTGGCCTGGCAGGTTGTGGGCGGCGACGATGCGTGCCGGATTGCGGAATCGTGCAAGTCTGCAATCCGGTGGACGAGCAACTGGAAGCGCTGGAGTTCGAGTACAAAGAGGTCGAAATCATCCTGGAGGAGATCCAGAGCTTTGCGGCGCTGGAAGGATTCGACCCTGCCGTGGTGGACTATGTGCGGGAGATGCGCTGCCGCGAGATTCCAGGCGGTTTCAGACTGCCAGTGGAGGGAGGCGCGGCGGGCAGGGTGTTCCGCGCGTTGAGTGCGCAGCGCGAGTACGAGATCCGGGACCTGGAGGCCATCGCGCTGCGCGATCCGGTGCTATCGGGCAGCCTGGTGGGGGTTGCAAACTCCGCGCTCTACGGACGCGCGCACCGGGTATCGACGGTTGGCCGGGCGATCGCGTCGGTGGGCGTCAACGCAGCGCGTAAGATCATGCTGGCGGCGGCCATGCGCCCGCTGTTTGCGTCGGCGGGCCTGGGACGCATTTGGAGTCATTCGTTGAGCGCGGCTCCGCTTTGTTCGGCACTGGCAAGCCATACGGGCCTGCTGAGCTCGGAGGAAGGGCTGGTATTCGGGCTGGTGCACGATATCGGCGCCGTGGCGGTGCAGTGCCTGCCGGCGAAGGCGCTGGGGACGCATGGACGGCTGGTGGCGGCGGGGTGTCCGGGGGCCTACGTGGAGCGCTTACTGCTGGGATGCGATCACGGCGAGATCGGCGCCGGGCCTGATTGCGGAATGGCATTTTCCTGATGAGTTTATCGAAGCGGTGCGCTTTCATCATCAGCCGGAACGGTCGGATTCCAAACTGGCGTCGCTGGCGTACCTGGCGCGAGTTCTGGTCCGGGCTGGACGAGGATCTGCCATCTTTCGGACGTGTGGACGCGTGCCTGGCGCGGGTCGGCATGACGCTGGAGACGCTGATGGAGATGGGGAGGCAGGATTCGGACCTGCGGGCGTTGAAGGCGGTGGCGTAGACGGGGCAGAGTGCTCAACGCGGGTGGTGGAAGGGCGCGGGAAACTCTAGAGGGTGACTTTGACGCGGAGTCACGGAGGCGCGGCGCAAGGACACGGAGGCAGTCAGAGGCAAAACGAACGCGGAGACAGCGGAGTGGCGGGTGGGGGCGTACATTCGCACAGAGTACGCCGAGGGCGGCGGTCGCGGCTCGGATTGCGGCGGCGGGCTTCAGCGGCCGGGCACGACGTCGATCTGCAGGGCCGGGTCGGCGGCCGGGACGTAGGTGGTCGGCAGGCCCAGTTCCCGGCGCACGATGTTGCAGCCCTGGGCGATGGCGCTGGCCTTGTAGAAGGCGATCTCGCGATTGCAGCCCTGGCGGCCGAAGCCGCAGTCGCTCGAGACGATCAGCTGCTCCGCCGGAATGTACTTCAGCGCCTTGCGGATCTCGCCGGCCACATCCTCGGGCCGGTCGGCCTGCAGCGTGCGATGGCTCACCGCGCCGATGCAGATCTTCTTCTTCAGATCGTTCTTGAAGGGCGCGAACAGTTCGATGTCCTTCTGAGTTGCGGTCCTTCATCTCGAGCGTCCAGACGTCGCCCCGGCAGCGCTCCAGGTAGATCTCGATCGAGTTCGCGTAGCTCGTGTCCTCCAGGACGCGCTGCATGTTGGGATTGCCCCAGCAGGTGTGGATCCAGAGTTCCACGTCGTCGAGGCCCTCCACCTCGCGGTTGTAGGCGTCGATCATGAACTTCACTTCGTCGTGGTCCTTGCCGTAGGTGTTGGCCATGAAGTGGAAGCGACGGCTCCTCGATCTGGATGCACCGGCAGCCGGCGTCGCGCAGGGCCAGCAGTTCCTTGTTCATCGCCACGGCCATGTCCCAGATCACCTCGCGCTTGTCCTTGTACTTGGGCGTGTGGATGTCGAGGAACAGGCCATCACCTGGGAGCAGCAGGTGCCGAACTTGACCGGCTTGCGGGTCTTGGCCTGCGCCATCCGCCAGAGCTTGGCGTAGTCCAGCGGCCGGTGCTCGATCTTGTCGACCACGCGCGGCCAGCGCCAGCCGGTGTAGATCTCGTTCAGCAGGGTGCCCGGCGGATAGTGCAGCCACGGAGCGGGGTTTCCTCGGGCTGCAGATGGTCGCCTTCGAAGCCCGCCCAGCGCTGCAAGGGATAGTGGTGCCAGGCGCGGCCGGCCAGGTCTTCGTCGCAGTGGAAATCGCCGTGGGTGAGGATGTCCAGTCCGGCGCGTTCCTGGTCGCTGACCACCACGGCCAGGGCGTCCTGGAACTTCTCGCGGAAGCGGACGTCCATCATGCAGGTGTCCAGCGGCCGGCCCCACATGCTGACGTCGAACCAGCGCGGGCGGGGAAAGGATCCGGTGGTGGTGCTGGGCAGAATCAGATCGGCGGTGGCGGTGAACATGAGTTCCTATCTTTCCTCGAATCCAGCATGGTAATACAGTTCGGACTGCCGCGCCTCTGCCTGCTATATTACGTAGCGTCATGCACGAACTGTTGGCGCGCGGCATCCACTTGTTCAACAGCGGCAAGTACTTCGAATGCCACGAGGTCTGGGAGGAAGTGTGGACGCCGGAGCGCGGGCCGCGGCGGTTGTTCTTGCAATCGCTCATTCACTTCGCGGTGGGTCTGTACCATTCGGAGCGAGGCAATCCGGTGGGTGCGCGAGCGGCAGCTTCGGAAGGGATTGCGGAAGCTTGGCGGCTACCTGCCTGCTTGCGAAGGCATCGACACGGCTCGATTGCACGCCGAGGGCCTGAAGGTTTTGGAATGTATTGAGGCGGGGGCGGCTTTTGAGTGTCCGCGGATCCACCTCGTAAATTCGAATTCAATCCAAATGACCGGCTCGTCTCGTAAGTAGCGGTGTAGCCCAATCCTGAAGGAGGATTTAACGATGGGTCAAATCGCACGTGGAACACTTGCGGCCGTGCTCGCAATCGGCGCCGCGTTCGCCGCCAGTCATCGCAACGGTCCGCTGTTGCTCGAAGACCAGACCGCGAATCTGAACGACTTCTACGCTTTCCGCAGTTATGAAGCGGGAAAGAGCGACCGCCTGGTGATGAGCATGAGCGCCCAGGGGTTCCAGAATCCGGACAACGGGCCGAGTTACTACAAGTTCTCGACCAGCGTCCTTTACCGCTTCAACATCAACAACTCGCGGGGACTCGATGGTGCCCCCGACCTGCAGATCGACTTCCAGTTCCGCGACACGTATCGGGACAACCCCACATTTGTGTCTTACTTCGGGAAGATCGACTCGATCGACAGCCCCGGTATCTTTCTGTACGAAACTTACGTGGTGATCATCCGGGACCTGAAACAGAACAAGATCCTCGCGGTCTACGACAAAGACGTCAACGGACATCCGCTCTCCGTGGCTCCGCCCAACCTGGGACCGAACTCCACGCCCGAACTACGAGAAGAACCTCGGCGCTCCGAGCGTATTTACCCTTGCCAACGGAATGCGCGTGTTCGCGGGACCGCGCGACGACGCCTTCTATTTCGATAGCGGCGCGACGTTCGACACGCTGAATTTCCGCGCTCCCGCGCCCGTGCTTTCCGGCAGCGCCGACAAGGGACAGGGCGCCGGCCGCGCCCGCCGCGGTGGATGGCTTCGCCGGCTACAACATCAGTCTGATCGCCGTCGAAATGCCGATCACCATGGTGACGGCCAATGGCGCCGTGCCCACCAGCGCGACGCGACCCCAACGCCAAGATCGGCGCCTGGGCCAGCACCTCGCGACAGGTGGTGACGGTGCGCCCCAGCCCGAACGACCCGATCCACTTCGGCGACTACATGCAGGTGGACCGCGTCGGCAATCCGCTCACCGTGGAAGCCCTCATCCCGCTGCCGCTGAAGGATCGCTGGAATCGCAGCCTGCCGGTGGACGACCAGCAGTGGGCGCCCTACATCGGCGACCCGTTCTTCGCGACCGGCGTTTTGAAGGGGGTCTTCGGCCTGCAATGTGCCGCCGGCTCCGCGCAAGGATCTGCTCGGCGTGTTCGTGCCGGATTTGACGCGGGTCGATCTCACGATCGCGCCGACGCCGTTCGCCAGCCAGAACCGCCTGGGACCGCTCGGCGGCGATAACGCCGGCTGGCCCTTCGGCGGACGCCGTCCGATCGACGATGTGGTGGATATCGGCTTCCGCGCGCTGGCCGGGGTGCTGGTTCCCGGCTTCACCAACGCGCCGCCGCTGGGCGACGGAGTGAACTCCAACGACGTACCGCTGCTGGATCACTTCCCGTTCCACGCGCCGCCCCACGCCGGTTACTCGCACAGCCAGATCAACGGCACGAACGGCCGGGGAACCGACACGGCAACTAACTACAGTCGGACCTGCCTCCCTGACGGTCGCGGCTCTGACTAGGGCCGCGACCGTAAGGGAGCGTTTGCGGTCAGATAGATTTGAGGATAACATGAGAATCCATCTACTTTTATTTGCTGACTTTCGCCGCTATGGCCCAATCGGGCAACGAGAAGCTGGGCGACCTGCTGCAGGACCGCGCGCTCTACGATGCGGTCGCCCGGCTGAAGACGGACGACCGTATTGCGATGTACGCGACGCTCTCCGGCAGCCAAGCCCGAGGACGCGCACTACCAGAACCAGATGGCGGCGACGTACCTGCAGAAGATGCGCGAGACGATGGACCCGGACTATCTGAACCGCGCCGCGAAGATCGTCGGATGCGGTGCTCTCCGGCGACCGCGTGAACTACGAGGCGCTGCGGCTGCGCTCCGCCATCGAACTGGAGCGCCACGATTTTCCGCGCGCCGCGGAGAATTCGCGCGAACTGATCCGCATCGCGCCCGAAGACCCGTGGAACTACGGAACGCTGGGCGACTCGCTGATGGAATTGGGCGAGTACAGCGCCGCGGCCGACGCCTACCAGAAGATGGTGCAGCTGCGCCCCGACATGGCGAGCTACAATCGCGCCGCGTACTACCGGTTCGTGGCCGGGCGACGCCAAGGGGGCGATCGAGATCATGAAGATGGCCATCGATTCCGGCAGCCGCTCGCCGGAAAACGTCGCGTGGTGCCTGGTGGATCTGGGCAATATGGAACTGAAGATGGGCCGCGCGGCGGAGGCCGGCAAGGCCTTCCAGGGCGCGCTCAAGCTCTTCCCGGGATACCATCCGGCGCACGCGGGACTGGGTAAGCTAGCGCGCAGGCCGGCAAGATCGACGAGGCGATCGAGCATTACACGAAGGCGCAGGCGGCGGTGCCGCTGCCCGAATACTCGGCCGCGCTGGAAGATCTGTACGAGGCCGCGGGCAAGCCGGAGGAGGCGCGCAAGCAGGCGGCGCGCCTGGCGGTGATCGAGCGTATGGACCAGGCGGCCGGATTTCCGGCGAATCGCAATCTGGCGCTGGCGTATGCCGACCACGGACGCAATCTGGATCACGCTCTCGCGATGATCCGGGAGGAGATGAAGACGCGGCGCGATATCTACGAATACGATGCGCTGGCGTGGGTGCTCTACCAGAACAAGCAGTATGCGCGAAGCCGGTCAGGCCAGCGACGAAGGCGCTGGAACTGCAATACGCCCGGAGCCGCCTTTTACTATCACGCCGGCATGATCGCCCTGGCGCTGGGCGACCGCGAGGCGGCGCGCGAAGCATCTGGAACGCGCGCTGGCGTTGAACGCGAACTTCGATCCAAACAGGCGGCGCTGGCACGGGCGCGGTTTGTCCAAGGCGAAATCGGAAGTCCACGGAGGTGACGAAATGACGGCGCGCGTTGCTCTGCTGGTCGCCGCCATGATGGATGGCAAGGCGCACCGTGGCCCAGCGCAACGATGCGTGCTACGCGCTGCGCGGGCAGCGTTCCGTCGAAGTGGTGGACGCGCTCGGGCATGCGCTGGCCGATAAGACGGTCCGCGCCTGCGCGGCTCGCGATCTGCGGGAAGCGGGCGCGGTGGACGCCCTGATCGCGGGCTCTCCGGCAGCGATGCGGAGGCGCGGATGGCGGCGGCGCGGGAACTCGGGGAGCTGCGCGATCGCGCGGGCATTCGAAGCGCTGGGGCGCGCGGCACTGAGCGAGAACGTGCTGCTGGCGTCGAGCGCGATCTACGGCGCTGGGCGGGTACGAAGCGAATGCGGGCGCTGCCGTATCTGCTGCGCGCCGCCGGGCAGCCGACTGTGTCCGGTGTGACGGCGCTGGAGCAGGCGGCGCGCTCGCGGGATGCTGCCGGTTGTTGCACTGGCGCGGCCGGTTGCTGGAGAAGGGCGACGTGGCGGCGCAGGTGGTCGCGCTGGCCATCATCGCGGATCTGGGGGACGCGGGCGATCTGCCGAAGCTTCGCGAACTGGCCGCGCACTCCGACCCGGTTTACGCGCGGGGCCGGGGCTTCGGTTTCATGCCGCCGATCGATGTCGCGCCGGGCCGCGCAGACGGCGATCGAAAAATTGACGCAATAGAGCCGCAATTTACAACGAGTGGATTGGCCATGCGGTTGCTAGATAGGGGCAGGAGGCAATATATTGCCGAACTTACTAGTAACTGCGTTGTTAGGAATCGCCGTCGGGGTTGGCTCTGCTCAAGCGGCAGATCTGGTGATCAAGCTCAGGCCGCCTGTTTCGATCAAAGAGCACAGAACCGTGGCTCCCAGCCGCGAGCATGTCTGGGTCGGGGGATATCACCGTTGGGATGGCAAAGCCTATGCCTGGCAGCCTGGCGGTTGGGAGAAGCGTCCGCATGCCCATGCAGTCTGGGTGGCTCCCCGATATACCCACCGTCGCGACGGATATGTATTCGTAGCCGGCCACTGGCGGTAGTTCTCGCTCCGGACAGCCACGGAGTCAGCCCTCGTGAGCTTCTGCCTTCGTACCTTCGCGCATTTCGGAGATCCGATTCTGCAACGTTCGCAGGCTGATCCCCAGCATCTCGGCGGCGCGCTTTCGATTGCCTCCCACGTGATCGAGGGTGAGTTGGATATACGCGTCGTCGATTTTCAAAAGCGGCTGGCCGGGCTGAAGCGCTTCAGTCCGTTCGCCGCCGGCTGTCAGGCGGGATGAGCGGCTGGAACTGGCAGCGAAGGCGGGGGAAGGAAGGTCGGTCAGTCGAATAAATCCTTCGCCGGCCATGATCGCTGCCCGTTCCAGGATATTGCGTAACTCCCGCACGTTGCCGGGCCAATCATGCCGGTTAAACAGATCCAGCACGTCGGCATCGATTCCGGCAACGCGCGTGCCGTGTTTCTTGTTCAGATTCTGCAGCATGGCATCCGCGATCGGCGGAATATCTTCCTTCCGCTCCCGCAGCGGCGGAACCACGATCTGGAATACACTCAACCGGTAGTAAAGCTCCTCGCGCAAATGCGTTCCCAGTTCCTGGCTGGTCGCGGCAAGCATGCGAGCGTCCACCGCGATTTCGTGTTTGCCGCCAAGCCGCCGCACTCGCAGGTCTTCCAGAACGCGCAGCAGCTTAGGCTGCGTCGACAGCGGCATCTCGCCGATCTCGTCGAGAAACAAGGTGCCGCCCTGCGCCTGCTCGAAGCAGCCCGCCGAGCGCTCCATGCGCACCCGTGAATGCGCCCTTCTCGTGGCCGAACAGCTCGCTCTCAATCAGAGTCTCGGGTAACGCGGCCGCATTGATCGCAACGAAGGGGCCGTCTGCGCGGGGGCTGCACTTATGGATTTCCCGCGCAACCAATTCTTTTCCCGGTGCCGCTCTCTCCACAGATCAGTACGGACGCCGAGGTGGGCGCCACCTGCCGGATGAGCGAGAAGATCTGCTGCATGGCCGGGGATGTTCCCACCAGGTCGCCGAGTACGCCGCGAAGGCTCAGCTCGCGCTTGAGCTCATCGGTTTTCTGCAGACTTCTCTTATAGTCGAATCGCGCGTTCCAGAAGAATCTTGAAGGCGCGCGGTTCCACCGGCTTCTCCAGGAACCAGAATGCCTTGAGATCATGAACGGCGGAAAGCGCCTTCTCCATACTGCCGAAGCCGGTGAGCGCGATCGCCGGCGTGAGGTCGCCGCGCTCCTTCAGATGGCTGAGCAGTTCGAAGCCGTCCATGCGCGGCATGACCAAATCCGCGACGATGACGTCGGCGTTGAAAGACAGCAGCCGTTCCAGCGCTTCCTGGCCGTCGGAAGCGACCTGCGTCTGAAAATCACTATCGGGAAGCATCGCAGCCAGGGCCGTGCGCTGCCGTTCATCGTCATCGACGATCAGAACCCGGCCGGGAAGCGCAGGCGGTCGTTGCATTTCTCCTAGTTTAGCAGCCCCAGCTAAAGAGGAACCGCAATTCGAAATGCAAAACGATAATGCCTTCGCGATCCGGCTTCTATTTCTTGATTTCGTGGACGACGATTGGAGCTGCCGGCAGGTCAGGTACCTCGCTGCGAGTCACAGTGGGTAACGGCGCTCGCTCGGTAGGCTTATCCGTGGTGCCAAAGTCGGCGGCGGACTCCGCGGCGGAGGAGATGTTCCGAGCGCCGGTGTCCCGCAAGGTTTTCCTGGCCCGGGCACACCACTCCGGAGTGTCGCAGTGAACGGACAGGAGAATGCCGCCGTGCCTGATTCGGCCCGCATATCGCTTCGCCACATACTCTGTCAGTCGCATGCCTGCCAGCCATCCCGCAACCCAGCCCACCGCGCCGCCGGCGCCGGCGCCGGCTAAAGCCGCCAGTACCGGTCCAGCCGCGACAAGCGATCCTATGCCCGGGATGCTGCCGGCAGTTTGAATGGAAGCGAACCAGGCGAGGGCTGCGCCCAGCACGGCGCCCGCCGCCGCTGCCATTGCCGCTGCCTTCCGGCGCCTTACTTCGTTTCTCGTGGGCGAAATCCTTCGAGCCCGGATTATCAGACGCCAGGATCGAGATATCCGTAGTGCGATACCCCTCCTTCTGCAGAACGTTGACCGCATCCGAAACGGTGATCCGGTCCGGGTAGATTCCCATCACAGACGTATTCCTTACCATTTGATGTTCCCTCCCTCTTTGGAATTGTCGCTAGGGTAAGTGCACGGGACGGGCCAGTGATGTGCATCGCCGGAACACGGTAGTTCAGCGCCAGAGAAACATTTAAGTGCAGAAGTTGCGGTTGCAGGTGCAGATTTCAACTGAGCCGCAACGAGGAGACAGGGGTAAACCCCGGCAGGCCTGCCCTCCGGAACTGTTCAAATTCACAACGGCGGGCAACTTGCGATGGCAAAGTTGTTCCGGGAGCTTCCGGACGGAGAAAGTGTCGTTCGGACACTTGCCGAATCGAGGATTCAATGTTCGAGACCATGTACCACAGCGACCCTGCCAAATCGCTCACTACAGCCTGGGACAGCCGTGGAATGATAGTAGCGGCGGGCGATGACCGGCCGCTGGGAGTGGCTTTGAAACACGGCGCCGTCGTTCGAATTCTGGTAATAGAAGACAATCTCTCGGATGTCTTTCTTCTTGAGCGGGCGTTGAAGCGGCAAGAGCTCCGTTATGAACTGGTTCATCTGCTGACGGGAGGCGATGCCCTGGCCTTCTTCCGTGGGCAGGGGGTCTATGCGAATGCGCCAGTTCCAGACCTGATTCTGGTGGACTTGAACCTGTCCAAGTATACCGGCGAAGACATCCTGTGCGAGATCCAAAGGTCGCCGCACCTCTCTGGAGTGCCAGTGTGCGTTTGGAGTTCCTCTCAGTCCCCGCGCGACGAAGGGATGCTCCAGAATTTTGGAGTGGCGCGATTCATCACCAAGCCCACTGGTCTGAACCAATTCATGGAGATCGGAAAGATCATTAAGGACATGGTGGCTGGTGCGACACCGGCCAGAGGGCAGTGACCGAACCTCCGCAATCCCTCGTTGCCGGATTGGGAGGACGTTACAATCCAGGGAGTTGGCTGGCCGCGAACCGCTCAAACAAGGCGGCGCGACGACTGGTGCCTGGAGTGCAGGTCGATCCAGCGAGAAAGGCAATGGTGGCGAGTGACCCAAGGAACGGGCAAGCGTGTGCCAAATAAGGCCGCACGTTCTGCGCGCGCGTCGGAATCCGCTCGCCCAAAGGGGCGGGGGACCCCGCAGGCGGACGCTCAGGACGATGCATTGCCCATCGTGGTAGGCGTGGGAGCTTCCGCCGGCGGACTGGAGGCGTTCACCGAGCTTCTCAGCAATCTGCCGGAAGATACCGGCATGGCCTTCGTCCTGATTCAACATTTGGATCCGCGCCACGAAAGCCACCTGTCGGAGCTGCTGGCCAAGGCATGTAAGATGCCGGTCGCCGAGGTGAATGGCGAAACCCGTACCATGGCCAATCATGTTTACGTGATTGCGCCGCAATCCAATTTGAGTATTTCGCATGGAGTCCTGCATACGCCGCCCCGGGCGGACAGCGGCCGCAACATGCCCATTGACTCGTTTCTGCACGCCCTGGCGGCAGACCGGGGGGCGAAGGCGATCGGCGTTGTTTTGTCGGGAACCGCATCGGATGGGACGCTCGGCTTGCAGGCGGTCAAAGCAGCCGGTGGGATCACCTTCGCTCAGGAGCGGGAAAGTGCGAAGTTCGACAGTATGCCCGCAAGCGCGATCGCCGCCGGTGTGGTGGATTATGTGCTTCCACCTGCAGGGATCGCGCGGCAGTTGGTGGCCATCGCGCGTCGTTCTGAGGGCGCGATGGAAACCCAGGAAACACCTGGGCCGCCGGGCGATCCGGAATTGACCGCGATACTTCACCAGGTACGCCTTGCGACGGGAGTGGACTTCACACACTACAAACGCGGCACTTTATCGCGGCGCATCAAACGGCGCATGGTATTACGCGGATTCGAAAACCTGGAAGACTACGGACGGGATCTCAGGCAGAATCACGAAGAGGCCAAGGCGCTGGGCGATAGCTTTCTTGTGACCGTTACGGCATTCTTCCGGGAGCCCGCGGTCTTCGAGGAACTGAAGACGAGCGTGTTCCCCGCGCTGCTGGAGCATAGAGCGGCAGAGGAACCGATCCGGATCTGGGTGCCGGGTTGCGCAACCGGCGAGGAGGCCTATTCGATCGGGATCTGCCTGACGGAATTCATAAACGACCGCAAGTTGAGTATTCCGTTCGAGGTCTTCGCTACCGATGTCTCGGCTGCGGCGATCGAAAAAGCGCGCACCGGCACCTACAACGATGCCACGCTGTCGCAGGTCTCCCCGCAACGTCTGCAACGTTTTTTCACCAGAACGGAACGTGGGTATCAGATCGCGAAGGCCATCCGCGACGCCTGCGTTTTTGCGGTGCACAATGTGGTGCTGGACCCGCCATTCTCCAAGCTGGACCTGATCAGTTGCTGCAACGTTCTGATCTACCTTGGCGCCGAGCTGCAAAGCCGGGTATTGTCGACTCTGCACTACGCCCTGAAACCGACGGGCTTCCTGGTACTGGGTCCATCCGAAAGCATCGGCGCGCTTTCCGAGTCCTTTCATCAACAGCAGACCGCACATCAGATCTATTGCCTGCGCCCGGTCGCGGACGCCCCAGTGCCACGCCCGAGGGAAGGCCGCAGCACCGAAAACCGCAGAGATGCAGGGCAGCGAATTGCGAAGAGCAAGCCAGGGCCGGAGATGATGAGTGAAGCCGACCGGCTGGTGCTCGCCGAATATGCGCCCCCCGGCGTCGTTATTGACGATGCAATGAACATCATCCAGGTCCGGGGCCGCACGGCTCCCTATCTCGAACTCTCTCCAGGCGAGCCCACCCGGAATCTTCTAAGAATGGCGTGCGAAGGCTTGATCGCAGGTCTTGGTAAGGCGATACGTACTGCCAGAGAAAACGAAGCCGCAGCCAAAGAAGAAGGTTTCCGAATCGGCGATGGGGGCCAGTTAATCGATGTACTCATCACCGTCATTCCGTTGAAGAACCCTCTCCCTGCCGGCGAACGCTATTTCCTGATTCTTTTCGAGGACGCCCGGTCAAAACGCGGCGCTAAGACGGCGCGCGATTCCACGCCGCGGGACAACGGGGCTAACCTGCCCGCCTCCGACGCGAACTCCTGGCGACCAAGGAATACCTGCAATCGATTGTCGAAGAAAGCGCAGCCACACTGGAAGAACTGAGGGCAGCGAACGAAGAGGCGCAGGCGGGCAACGAGGAATTGGAAACCGCGCAGGAAGAGCTCGAGTCGGTCAACGAAGAATTGAACACGCTGAACGCAGAACTGAAGGTCAGCAACCAGGAGTTCAGCAAGGTCAACCGGGATCTGACGAATGTTCTGGAGAGCATCAGCATACCCCTTGTGATGGTCGGGCGAGATCTGCGCGTTCGCCGCTTTACACGCGCCGTGGAGCCTCTGCTGAACCTGATCGCCTCCGATGTCGGGCGCTCCATAACCGATCTCCAGCCTCAAATGGAACTGCCCGACCTGCGCCGATTGCTTCTGGACGCAATGGAGGGCGGCAGCAGGAAACCGCTCGATATCCGCGACTCGAACGGCCGCTGGTATTCGCTCCGCATCCGGCCATCCGTAGGGCCCGATGGCAAGACCGATGGCGCCGTGCTGATGTTGATCGATATCGATGCCGCCAAACGGGGACTGGACTTCGCGGAAGCGATTGTGGAAACGGTGCGGGAGCCGCTCGTGATCCTGAACCAGAACCTGCAGGTGATGAAGGCGAACAAGTCATTCTACGAGACGTTCCGCGCCACGCCCGGAGAAACGGAGGGGCGGCTGATCTACGACCTGGGGAACGGACAATGGAATATTCCGAAGCTGCGCGAGTTGCTGGAGAACATTCTCCCTGCACATTCGACGTTCCGGGATTTTGAAGTGACCCACGAATTCGAGCACGTGGGACGCAAGGTGATGCTGCTCAACGCGAGCGAGATCTTCAATCCGAATGCGCAGGCGCGCACCATCCTTCTGGCGATCGAGGATGCAACAGACCGCAAGCAGGCCGAGGAAGCGCTGCAAGCCACCAACGCCGAACTCCAGCATTTTGCCTATGCGCTCACCCACGACTTGCAGGAGCCGCTGCGAATGGTGGTCAACTTTACCGAGCTGTTGGGGCAGGAGTATGCGGGAAAGCTGGGCGAAGAGGCGGACCGGTTCATCTCGTATTCCGTAGAGGGAGCTCTGCGGATCGAGGCCCTGCTGAAGGCCCTGCTTGCCTATTGGGAAGTTGCCGAGCGCGAACAGAACAGCTTCGCCTCCATCGACTGCGGCGCGGTCCTCGCCAAAACGCTGTTCAACCTCCAGGTAGCCATCGAGCAGAGCGGCGCCGTGGTAACCTCCGATCCACTGCCTACTTTGGTAACCGAAGAAGTTCCGTTGATGCAGCTTTTCCAAAACCTCATTTCCAATTCGATCAAGTACCGGGGTGAGGAAACACCGCGAATCCATATTTCGGCGGAGAGATCGCTTCGATCGTGGGTGTTCGCGGTGCGAGACAACGGAATCGGTATCCAACCGCAGGACGGGGAACGCGTGTTCGGCATGTTCAAACGGTTACATGGGAGCGAAATTCCCGGCACCGGCATCGGTCTTGCGCTCTGTAAGAAAATCGTCGAGCGCCAGGGCGGACGAATCTGGCTGGAGTCGGAAGCAGGGCAGGGCGCCACATTCAAGTTCACCGTTCCCGACGGCCACAGGGAATCGGCGCCCCGGCGCAGGAATTGAAAAATGGGCGACTCTCACGAAGATCGGGCGGAAGAAGAAATCGAACGTTTGCGGCGGGTCCTCGACGCAGAAACCGTTCGATGCGTCGAGATTCAGCGGCAGTTGGAGCGGGCGGGCGCGGAGTTCGAAGATTTTGTCTCCAAGGCAGTGCACGACCTCCGCGAACCGCTTCGAGACGTGGCCGCATTCAGCGCAAGTGATGGCGGAAACCTACGCCGGCCGGCTGGATTCCGATGCTGACGCGTACCTGGAGCGCATGCGGGAAGGGGCAGTCAGGATGCAGTCTCTGCTTGCCGACGTGATGGACTACTGGACCACGAATCACAGCGGCCAGCCCGCCCGGACGGACCTGGAAGCAGTTCTTCGCCATGCGCTGCTACTCACCGACAGCCAGCTAACCGAAAGCAGCGCGGTCGTTACCCACGACCAGTTGCCCGAGGTGTTCGGAGAGTTCGAAATGCTGGCTAAGGTCTTGCAGCACCTGATTCGAAATGCCATCGAGTACGGCGGCACTCGCGTGCACATTTCCTGCAGCAGAGGGGAGGTCGATTGGATCATCTCGGTGCAGGACAACGGTCCTGGCATAGAACCGGCATTCCAAGACCGCATCTTCGGAGCATTCAAACGGCTGCACGGCAAGGAATACCCCGGGAACGGACTGGGGCTGGCGTTCTGCAAGAGAGCTGTGGAATGGCGTGGCGGTCGAATGTGGCTGAAGTCGGCGCCGGGGTCGGGCTCGACGTTCTACTTTACCGTGGTTGACGGCTAACTCTCATGCGATTCAATCTTGCCTGGGTGGTCCTTGCGGCTGTCGAATTCCTGACCGCCGGGTTGTGAGCGGTTGGGCGAATTTAACACGTCCGTGATCATCTGAATAAGTTTCATTGTTAGAAATGGCTTTTGGATATAGGCCCAGCCGTAATTCAGAACCAGAAGGTTGCCATTCGATCCCCCCGACATCAACATCACGTGAATGTCCGGGCGCTGCTTCTTCAATGCCTCACCCAAATCCGGGCCTGACATCCCGGGCATGTCCACGTCGGAAAGAAGGAGGTCAATCTGCTGCTTCCTTTCTGCCGCCAGCTTGAGGGCAGCTACTCCGCCGCCCGCGGATAGTACGTGGAATCCCGCCGCTGCGATGATCTTCGCCACTGTCGCTAGAACGATTTCGTTGTCATCCACGACCAGAATAGTTTGTTTGAACGCGTCAGGCATCGAGCACCTTTGTTGGCAATCGATGTCCTAGACTCGGGAGGAAGGCTGCCCGCGAAATTGCGAGAGCCGCGTTCCGGTCGGATACGATCTACTGGTCGTACTGTTGAGCACGAGTAGTGCCAATCACTTATACTTAGGCAGATGGGACGAGACCGCGAGCGAGAGTCAAATCGGACCTCGGTTGCTCGCGTCGATGCCGGTCTTTGCGCGACGTGCCTACATGTTGAAATCGTTCATTCGGACCGACGCTCGATATTTTTCCGGTGCAGGCTGTCCGACATCGATGCCCACTTTCCGAAGTACCCGCCTCTGCCGGTTACGGACTGTGATGGCTGGAATTTGGACTCCGCGCGCGTCGGACAGATGGGTCAACCTGGGTAGCTTGTTTGAGTTGCGGCTTCAGCCGGCAGCGGCGACACTCTGAGCCGCGCTCCATTTTTTCGTTGTTCGCTACCCGCGGAAGCCGTCGTGTAGGCGGAAGGCGGCAACTGTCGCGATTACGCCTAAGGCGAGGAAGACAGATCCGGGGCCCGGTATCAGGGCGTTGTCCGGGTCATCGACCTGCCAATCGAGCTGGCCGGCACCGAGGGTAGCTCCGCCAGGCCGCGGAGCCACAGTTCCGCTCAGCGTCAACGGTCGGATTGACGTTCTCGTTCCAGGGGCCGGCAAAGGTTGCGTCAGCCCGGGAGTTGGGCAAGAGCGTGATTGCGCCTGTGCCGGAGATAACGGTCACAGTGGAGGGCGCTGCCGTGTCCATCATGGAAAAATCCGACTGGTGGGCCGTATCGGCAGGGTAGGTTTCGGTGACCTGGCAGATCGAGACCAGGTTCTGCAAGGGGAAGCCGCCAGCCGGGAGGAACATGGCGTCAGGCAGACCGGCAAAGAGCATGGGAACGGCATGGGCGGAAGGAGTTGCGAAGCAGGCAACGGCCAGAACGGCAGCGAACAGCGTGCCGCAAGGCGAGCAACGAACTCTCAAAGACCACATTCGGGCTAGAACCAGTGTGGCAGGATGCGAAACGGCGCCCAAGTTATCGTTAGTAGGTACCGTTTGTACGACTACGAACAGTTGAGGGCGGCTGCGGGGTGGGTTTCCACGCGTCCCGAGGCTTTAGGCGCGGCTTGAAATGTTGGGCTCTTCCGCAATCTGCCTAAACACGGTACAATGAGGTTTGAGTTGTCGAGCCAGCGCAGTGGGCGAAAGCCCACTTTTTTGTTGGGGCCGGCAATTTTACGATCATGCAGGAAGTGGTAGTGGCGAAGATCGAGGAAGTCGCGCAACAAGTGGCGCAATCCGAGGGCCTGGAACTCGTCGAGGTCGAGGTCAAGGGCGGCGGGAGCGCCCGCCTTGTGCGCATCGCCATCGATAAGCCGGAGGGTGTGACGCACGCCGATTGCGGACTGGTATCGGAGAAGGTGGGAGCGATACTGGACGCTGAGGATATGGTGCCGGGCCACTATACGCTCGAGGTCAGCTCCCCCGGAGTAGAACGTAAGTTAGTCAAACCTAACGACTACCAGAGATTTCAGGGAAAGAAGGCGAAGGTCACCCTGCGCGAACCGGTGGACGGTCGCCGCACCTGGGAGGGCGTACTCGCCGGATATGCCGACGGCATCGTTCTGCTGGAAACGGAGCCCGGGAAAACCCGGGAGTTCCCGTTTGAGCAGGTGCAGAAGGCCAACCTGAAGTTTGAGTGGTAACCCGCCGTAACCTGACCAAACATCTGAATTGGAAACCAAGAGGGCACTTTGGAAACGATATTTCAATCCATCGAAATCCTGAGCAAGGAAAAAGGCATCGACCCGCAGATCGTGCTGGACGCGGTCAAGGACGCGATGCTGATTGCCGCTCGGAAGCACTATCGCACGAACGAGGATTACGTCGCGGACATGGATCCGAAGACGGGCGCGATCAAACTCTACGCGGTGAAGAAAGCCGTGGAAGCGGTGGAAGATCCGGCGCACGAGATGACGCTGGGCGAGGCGCGGCGGATCGATTCCAAGGCGGAGATCGGCGGCGAAGTGCGGATCCCGAAGAACACCGACGCGCTGGGGCGCATCTCCGCGCAGACCGCCAAACAGGTGATCTTCCAGAAGGTTCGCGAGGCGGAGCGCGATACCGTATTCCAGGAGTATTCGGGGCGAACCGGCGAACTGGTGAACTGCACCATCAAGCGGGTGGAAGGTCCGGACTACATGCTGGACCTGGGAAAGACCGAAGCCAAGCTGCCGAAGAAGGAGCAGTCGCGTCTGGAAGGCTACAGCGTGGGAGACCGCGTGCGCTGCGTGATCAAGCTGGTGGACAAGTCGAGCAAGGGTCCCGGCGTGCTGGTATCGCGGGCGGCGCCGGAGCTGGTGATGCGGCTGTTCGAACAGGAAGTCCCCGAGATTTACGACGGCACGGTAGCCATCAAGGGCTGCGCGCGGGAGGCCGGCGAGCGCACCAAGATCGCGGTGCAGAGCCGCGACCGCGATGTGGACAGCGTGGGCGCCTGCGTCGGAATGAAGGGGATGCGGGTGCAATCCATCATCCGCGAACTGCGCGGCGAGAAGATCGACATCATCGAATATTCCGACGACCCGGTGGTGTTTGCGACGCATGCGCTTGAGCCCGGCGAAAGTGAGCCGGATTGTGGTGATCGACGCGCTCGAGAAGCACATGGAAGTGATCGTGGACGATTCGCAGCTTTCGCTGGCGATCGGCAAGAAGGGGCAGAACGTGCGCCTGGCGGCGAAGCTGCTCGGTTGGAAGATCGATATCAAGAGCGAGGAAGAGAAGCGGCAGGAAGTGGAGTCGCAGATGGCCGCGCTGGTGGCGCCGGGGGCGCCGGTTTCGGTGCTGCTGGAATACGGGATGAGCGAAGCGGTGGCGGAAAAGCTGCTGGAAGCGGGCGTGGGCACGATCGAACGCCTGGGCACGATGACGCCGGAAGAACTCGAGGAAATTCCCGGGATCGATCCGGCTTCGGTGGAGTTCATTCAGGCGGCCGTGGTGGCTTACTACAGCCAGTTTGAGGATCCGGGTACGGAAGGCGGTTCGGAGGGTTCCGTAGTAGCAGAGGCGGCTGAAGGAGAACTCGAACAGCCCGCCGGCGAAGTGGCGGAAGAGCCGTTGGAGGCCGATTCGGGAGTGGCGGAAACGGTGTCGGGCGAAGAGCCGGAGACTGCGGAACAGTTTGGTACGATAGAGGACGCGGGTTCTCCTCACAATCATGCCGAAGGTGCGGGTGCGGAGAGTGTGCCGGAAAAAAGCAATGGCGAGTAGTCGGTATCTCCGCAGGTTAGAAGCAGATAGCTTTCTCTATGAAGAAGATTCGAATCAACGAGCTGGCGCGGGAGTTGGAAGTCAAAGCTCACGAAATACTGGAGCGGCTCCCCGAACTGGGCGTCTCGGAAAAAAAGACCCATTCCAGCTCAATCGATGAAGACGTAGCCATCAAGCTCCGTCAGTATTACGGACAGGACATCCCGGATTACGTGCATGATCCGAACGCGGACGATTCCGCGGGCGAAGCGCACGAAGAGGCCCAGGGCGACGAAGGGCACGAATCACCGGCTACGGCCGACGTGCTGGTAGCGCCGGCGCCTCCGGCTCCGGTACAGCCGCCTGCCGCCGAAACCGCGCCCGCCGCGAAAGAGGAGAAGCCGGCGGCGGATGAGTCGCCGCGGCCGATCGCGCCGATCCGCCCACCACTGGCAGGGCGCCCGATCCATCCGCCGGTGGGAGCGCATGCTCCGGCGAGGCCCGAGGCTCCGGCCCGGCCCGAGGGTCCGCGCGCCACGCCGGCGCCGCCCGCGCCGCATCCCAACGCCCGCCGCGCCGCCGGTAGTCAGCGGCGCCACCCACACCGCATGCGCCGCCTGCGCCGCCGGTCTCGGCGACGCCGCCCGCCGCCGTATTTGCGCCGGGCCGTCCCGCCGTGCCTTCGGCCAAGCCGCTGCCGACTTCGCCGCGGCCGGGCCAGGTGCTTTCCGGGCCGCGCCAGCCGTTCCCCTCGTCTCCGGCGCCCGGTGCGCCGCAACAGCGTCCGCAAGTAATTCCACGTCCGCCGCAGCATGCGCGGCAGGAAGGCCCTCGACCCAGCGGTCCGGGGGCGCCGGCGATGCCGACGCCGCAGCAGCGTCCGCTGGCGGGCCAACCCGCAGCACGGCCAGTAGTGCCGCCGCGTCCCGATCTGGTGGCCAAACTCAGCGCGCCCCGGCCGGTGATGCCGCAACAGCCGGTACAGCCGCGTCCCGGAATTCCCAAGGCGCCGAGCGCGCCGGTTCCCGGACAACCGATTTACCGCGGACCGATTCGTCCGGGCCAGCCGATGGTGGCCAAGCCCGGAGTGCGTCCGGGCATGCCTCCGTCGTCGCGTCCGGCCGGTCCCCGGCCGCAACATCCGACTTCGCGCGGCCGTATGGAACCGGGATTGGCCGCCTCCTCCGGTGGAGCCGGCGCGTGGACGTCCCGGACAGCGTCCGGTTCGCCAGCAGCGGGAGCGGGTGGAGGAAGAAAAGGTCCTGCGGCCGCAACGCCGCCATGTGGAATCGGGACCGCCGCCGATCAGCCGCGAGATCACGATTTCCGAAGGCATCACGGTAAAAGAGCTGAGCGAAAAGCTCGACGTGAAGGCCAACCTGGTGATGAAGAAACTGATGGACCGCGGAATTTTCGTGGCCATCAACCAGACGCTGGATGCCAAGCTGGCTACCGACATCGCGCGCGATTTCGGCGCTTCCACGGCGACTGTGAGCTACGAAATCGAAGCCATGCAGTCGGTGGAGGAAGCCGAAGATACGAAGGACCAGGTACGCCGCGCCCCCGTGGTCACCATCATGGGCCACGTCGATCACGGTAAGACATCGCTGCTCGACGCGATTCGCGAGGCCAATGTGGCCGGTCGCGAGGCGGGCGGCATCACCCAGCATATCGGCGCCTACCAGGTGGAGATGAAAGGCCGCAAGATCGTCTTCATCGACACGCCTGGCCACGAAGCCTTCACGCGCATGCGTTCCCGCGGCGCCAAGGTGACGGACATCGTCATCCTGGTGGTGGCGGCGGATGATGGCGTGATGCCACAGACGCTGGAAGCGATCGACCACGCGAGGGCGGCCGGAGTGCCGATCATCGTGGCGATCAATAAGATCGACCGGCCCGACGCGCAGGCGGAGCGCATCAAACAGCAGCTCAGCGACCGCGGACTGCTCCCCGAAGACTGGGGCGGCGATGTCGTGATGGTGCCGGTGTCGGCGCGCACGCAGGAGGGCATCCCTCTGCTGCTCGAAATGATCCTGCTGGTGGCCGATATGCTGGATCTCAAGGCCAACCCGAGCCGTCCGGCGATGGGCACGGTAATCGAAGCGCAATTGGACCGCGGGCGCGGTCCGGTGGCGACGGTGCTGGTGCGCAACGGAACGCTTGCGGTGGGCGACTTCTTCATCTGCGGAGCGGTGTTCGGCAAGGTCCGCGCGATGCAGAACGATCGCGGCGGACAGATTCGCAAGGCCGAGCCCTCGACTCCGGTGGAGGTGCTGGGTCTCGATTCGCTACCCGAAGCCGGGGACGATTTCCAGGTGGTTACCGATACGGCGAAGGCCAAGCAGATTGTGAGCTTCCGCGACCAGCGGTTGAAGGAATCGCTGCTCGCGAAATCCAGCCGCATTACGCTGGAGCAACTGCATAAACAGATGAAGGCGGGCGAAGTCAAAGAGCTGCCGATCATCATCAAGACCGACGTAGGCGGATCGGCGGAGGTGCTGACCGAGACGCTCCAGAAACTGTCCAACGACAAGGTCAAGGTGCGCGTGATCCACTCCGGGCGTGGGCGCGATCAACGAAAGCGACATCCTGCTGGCTTCGGCGTCGAACGCGATTGTGATCGGGTTCAACGTGCGGCCCGACCGCAAAGCGCAGGCTACGGCGGAACAGGAGAAGGTGGATGTTCGGCTGCACACCATCATTTACAACCTTACGGACGAGATGAAGAAGGCGATGTCGGGCCTGCTCGCTCCGGTGTTCAAGGAAGTCTACCGCGGCAAGGCGGAAGTACGCGAGACCTTCCGTATCAGCAAGGTGGGCGCGGTGGCGGGCTGCCAGGTGACGGACGGCTCGATCCAGCGCGACAGCGAATGCCGCGTGCTGCGTGACAACGTGGTGGTGCATACCGGCAAGATCGGTTCGCTGCGGCGGTTTAAGGACGACGTCAGCGAAGTCAAGAACGGTATGGAGTGCGGTATCACGCTGGCCAACTTCTCAGATCTCAAGCAGGGCGACATCATCGAGGCGTTCGCGACCGAACGGGTGGCCACCGAGGTATTCGCCTGATGTCATGGCGGCCATCGGCGTACTGACGCTGGAATTGCGGCTGGAAAGCTCGCATTCCCTCAAAGAGAAGCGCCACGTGGTGCAGAGTCTGAAGGACCGCTTGCGGCACAAGTTCAACGTGTCGGTGGCGGAGATCGATCACCAGGATCTCTGGCAGCGGGCGACGCTCGCGGCAGTGACGGTGTCGAGCGCCCGCGAGAATGCGGAAAAGGTGTTGCGCGGCGTGGAAGACGAGGCTGCGGGGATGGTGGGTTCGGCGCTGGTAGAGGCCACGGTAGAGTGGATCGAGTGAGAGCCGCTTGCAACGCAAGAGGATCCGAGCCAGCCGAGGCCTGTCCTACGGGTTTCTTATGGATGTACGCCGCATTTTACGAGTCTCGGAAGCGATTAAAGAAGAGCTGAACGAGATTGTCGGGTTTGAGATGGAAGATCCGCGGCTGCTGGATGTGGACGTGACCAACGTGCAGGTAAGCCCGGATTCGCGGCACGCCACGATAAAAGTCAGCTTGCGGGGCGACGCGAAGCGCCAAAAGCACGCCCTGGAGGCGCTCGAACATGCCTCGGGTTTTCTGCGGCGGGAACTGGCTTTGCGTTTACAGCTACGGCAGGTTCCGGAACTGCATTTTGAACAGGACAAGAATCCCGACGTGGAGAATCGTGTGGACTTTCTGTTACGGCGGGTAAGAAAATCTCGTGGGCGCGACGAAAAATAGCCCCAAATACGAACAATTCGTGTTAGTTTTGTTTCTGTTGGCGCTTCCGGCGGCTTACGGGCAGCAGGAGCTTCTGCGGCTCGAAAAGAGCGCCGATGCCATGGGCTCGACCTATTCCATTGCCCTGTATGGGTATGACCGGGTCAAGATGGAGGCGGCGGTGGATGCCGCGTTCGACGAGGTCCGGCGGCTCGACGAATTGCTTTCGAACTATCAACCCGGAAGCCAGTGGAGCGAGGTCAACAGAAACGCGGCAATCCAGCCGGTCAAGGTTTCACCGGAGCTTTTCGAGCTTCTTTCGGACTGTGTGGAATACAGCCGGGAGAGTGAAGGTGCGTTCGATATCACGGTGGGACCGTTGATGAAGGTTTGGGGGTTTTACAAGGGGAGCGGCCACTTGCCCCACAAGCCGGAGATCGCGGCGGCGCTCGCCAAGGTGGGTTACCGGCATATACACCTGGACCCGGCAGCCCAGACGGTGCGGTTCGATCGCGCCGGTGTGGAGATGGACCCAGGCGGTATCGGCAAAGGATACGCGGTTGACCGGATGGTGGAGGTTTTGAGACGGAACGGGGTCCGGACCGCCCTGGTGGCGGGTTCGGGCAGCAGCATCTACGGAATGGGTGCGCCGCCGGACGAGCCAAGGGGTTGGCCGGTGAAGATCAAGGATCCGTGGGACAACCGCAAGACGCTCGCGGAGGTTTGGTTGAAAGACAGTTCGATGTCGACATCCGGCAGCTACGAGAAGTTTTTTCGGGCGGAAGGCAAGACCTACGCCCACATCATGGACCCGCGGACCGGATATCCGGCGCAGGGAAGTGTTTCGGTTTCGGTGATCGCGCCGCGCACGATCGATAGCGAAGTGTGGGCGAAGCCGTACTTTGTGAATGGCCGCCAGTGGGCGGTGAAGCATCGGCCAAAGGACTTTCGAGTGTTCTTTTGCGAAGACAGGATGGAAAAGCCATGCGCGTGGCTCCAATGACAAGCCGTTTTCTAGATGCCTGCCGGCGGAGGCCCACGGACGTGCGTCCCGTGTGGTTCATGCGGCAGGCGGGCCGGTACATGAAGCAGTACCGCCAGATTCGCGAGAAGCACGGCATTCTGGAGATCTGTAAGCGCCCGGACCTGGCCGCCACGGTGACCCTGCAGCCGATCGAGGTGCTGGATGTGGACGCGGCCATCATTTTCGCCGACCTGCTGCTGCCGATCGAGCCGATGGGGCTGAAGCTGAAATACGAGAAGGGCGAAGGCCCGGTGATCGGCAACCCGGTGCGCACCAGCGACGACGTCGATTCGCTTTCCACCACCAATACCGACGAACTGGGTTATGTGGGCAGAGGCCATCCAGCATGTGGTGCGGGCGCTGGCGGGCAAGGTGCCGGTCATCGGCTTCGTGGGCGCGCCGTTTACCATGGCGAGCTACATGATCGAAGGCGGCGCGTCGCGCAATTTCGTCCGCACCAAGAAACTGATGTACAGCGATGAGACGCTGTGGCGCCGCCTGATGGGCAAGATTGTGGATGTGCTGGCGCCGTTCGCGCATTCGCAGGTTACGGCCGGGGCGCGCGCGATTCAGGTGTTCGATAGCTGGGTGGGCGCGCTGGGCTCCGACGATTACGTGCGCTATGCGGCGCCGTATTCCCGCGCGCTGATCGAGCGCATTCGCTCCACCGGCATTCCGGTGATTCACTTCGGCACGGGCGCCAGCGGCTTCTTCCGCGAACTGCACGCCGCCGGCGGCGACGTGATGGGCGTGGACTGGCGCATCAACATCGACCAGGCCTGGATGGACATCAGTTACCGCTCCGCGATACAGGGCAATCTGGACCCGGTCGCGCTGTTCGCTCCGCTGCCGGAATTGCGCGCCAAGGTGCATGAACTGCTGAAGCGCACCGGCACGCGTCCCGGACACATTTTCAATCTCGGCCACGGGATTCTGCCGGAGACCCCGGTAGAGAACGTGAAGGCGGTGGTGGAAATGGTGCGGGAATTCCGGCCGTGAACGGCGGCGTCCTGCTGCTCGCCCACGGAGCGCCGGAACGCATCGAAGACGTGCCGGAGTACCTTTCGCACGTGCGCGGCGGACAGCCGGTTTCCGCTCGTGTGCTGGAAGAGGTCACCAGCCGTTACGCCGCGATCGGCGGCTCTTCCCCGTTGACTCATTGGACACGCGTGCAGGCTGAGGCGCTAGAGCGTTTGCTGGGCATTCCGGTATTTTGGGGGATGAGAAACTGGCACCCGTTCGTCCAAGAGACGATGGAACAGGTGCGCGCGGCGGGTGTGACTCGATTGGCCTGCGTCTGCCTGGCGCCGCAGTTTTCGGAGATGAGCGTCGGGCTGTACATGAAACATGCCGGCGCGGCGGCCGGCGGCGTGGAACTGGCCTGGGCCGCGAGCTATGCCGAAGAGCCGCTGCTGATCGAGGCCTTCGCCGAGCGGTTGCAGGGCTTGCGCGGGCAAGGTGCTGTTCACGGCGCACAGCCTGCCGGCGCCGAATGAACGCTACGATCGTGAGGCGCGCGCCACGGCGTCGGCGGTCGCCGCGCGTCTGGGGCTGACCGATTGGGAGTTCGCTTACCAGAGTCAGGGAATGAGCGGCGGGAGCTGGCTGGGGCCTACCGTGGAATCGTGCCTGGATCGTTACGCGGCGCAAGGGGTGCGCGAGGTGGTGGTCGCGCCTATCGGCTTCGTCTGCGATCACGTGGAGATTCTGTACGATGTCGACGTGTTGTTTCGCCAGTATGCGGCGGACCGGGGCATCGCGTTGACGCGGCCGGAGAGTTTGAATGGGTCGGCGACGTTTACGGCGGCATTGGCGGAAGTGGTGAAGCGATGCGGGTAGGGCTTGAACGAAGAGACCGCTCCCTGACGGTCGCGGCTCGGATTGGTGCGGCCTGATGCCTCGCGTAGTCATTATCGGCGGGGGGATCTCCGGGCTCGCTACGGCATATTATCTGGCCAAGGGCGGCGTATCGTCGACCATCATCGAATCGCGAGCGCGCTTGGGCGGCGTGATCCAGACGGAGAAGGTCGACGGGTGCACGATCGAGGCGGGGCCGGACAGCTTCCTTTCCGTGAAGCCGGCGGCGATGGACCTGATCGGCGAACTGGGCTTGCGCGACGAGGTCATCGGATCGAACGATCACCTGCGCATCACCTACGTGCGCAAGGGCGGAAAACTGGTGCCGCTGCCCGACGGGCTGATGATGATGGTGCCCACCAAGATCCTGCCGCTGCTGACCACCCCTCTGCTGAGTGTGGGCACGAAAATCCGCATGGGAATGGAACTGCTCCGCTCGCCGAAGATGAAGGCCGGCGACGAATCGGTGGCGGATTTCGTGCGCGAGCACTATGGGCAGGAGGCGGTGGACTACCTGGCCGAGCCGCTGCTCAGCGGGATTTACGGCGGCGATCCGCGCGAACTCAGCGTGACCGCGGTGCTGCCGCGATTTGTGGAACTGGCCACCCGGTACGGCAGCCTGACCCGCGGGGTGCTGGCCTCGCGCGCACAGGCTCCCAAATCGCAGACGCCGGCTCCGTTGTTCCGCACCTTGAAGGGCGGGCTGGGACAACTGGTGGGTGCGGTGGAGGCATCGATCCGGGGCAAGGTCACGGTGCGCCAGGCCCGCGCGGAAACGGTGGAGCGGACGGCCGCGGGATTCCGCGTGCGCGTGGATGGCGAGTGGCTGGAGGCGGATCGACTGGTGGTCGCGTGCGAGGCGCATAGCGGCTCGGCACTGCTCGGGCCGGTGGATGCACGCCTGGCGGAACTGATGGGCAAGGTGGCATACAGTTCGTCGATGACCGTGGCGGTGGGGTTCGACGCGGCGGACTTTGCGCAGTCTGCCTGCCGGCTTCGGTTTCCTGGTACCCAAGAAGGAGCGGCGGCGCCTGGTGGCGTGCACCTGGGTCGGCACGAAGTTCTCGTATCGCGTGCCGGAGGGCAAGGTGGTGGCGCGCTGCTTCCTCGGCGGCATGGACGATGCGGGGGTGTTGGGCGAAAGCGACGATGCGGTGAGTGCGGCCGTGACGGAGGAATTGCGCGAGATCGCCGGGGTGACGGCGCTTCCCCGTTTTACGCGGATTGCCCGCTGGCCGCGCTCCATGGCGCAGTACACGGTGGGACATCCGGCGCGCCAGGCCGAACTGGAAGCGCGGCTGGCGCAGATTCCCGGGCTGTACCTGGCGGGCAACGCCTACCAGGGAATCGGCATCCCCGACTGCATTCGTATGGGCCGCGCGGCGGCCGAGAAGATTCTGGCGGGGTAAGACGCGGCGTCAGTGCGTCATGGCGTAGATGACGTAATCGATGCCGATGCGGATGCCGAGCGCGGAGAACTTTTCGGGGTAGCGCGGGTCGTCGGCATTCTCCCAGGAGTCGCCCAGATCCATGTTGTGGCAGATGGCGACCATCAGGCGGCCGCGATCGTCGTAGATGCCGCGCCAGTGGGCCGGGCTGCCTTCGCGCTCGTTCTTTTCGTAGACGCGTCCGCTGTTGAGATACTGCGCGCCGGGAACCTGATAACGATCGTCCAGGTCGAACACAGTGTGGAAGATGGCGTCCTTATCGGGGATATCGACGATGGGGCGATTCGGAAACACCTTCTGCATCGTGTAGAGGAACACTTCCCACTCGTTGGCGGCGTGGAAATCGTCGCACATGAAGAAGCCGCCGCGCATGAGGTATTCGCGGAATTTGACGATCTGCGCGTCGGTGAGTTCCCAGTGGCCCACCTCGACGGCGTAGAGCCACGGGTAGTTGAACACGTCATCGTCGTCGTCGAGATTGATGGGCTGCTCCACACTGCGCGCCTGAATCCGGGTGAGGCGGCGGATGGCGGAGGCCAGGTGGCGATCGGAACGCGGATAGTCGATGGTCCAATTGGTATTGCCTTCGCGCCAGTCGAAGCCGCGCCGGTACTCGCTCTGCCAGTCGAGCCGGATCGCTGGTAGTGGGGTACATGAGGCGGGCGAAGGTCCACTCGGCGGGCTCGTTCCAATCCTGGCGGAAGGGGGAAGTTGAAGTACTCCCAGGCCGGAAACTGGCGGAAAGGCCGCTGCGCGTAGAGCGTGCACACGACTAACGCGCAACCCATCGCGGGTATCAGAAATCGGCCAAACCTCATCTATGTACCAGTATAAAGGACGTACACCGAAGCCCAGCGTTTCGGTGCGATTTCAGGGGTTTCCGCGATACACGCACCGGCCGGCAAGGTACACAGCGTGGGCAGTGTCGCGGCCGAAAAAGTAGGGGAGTTCCCGATAGTCGTCGCAATCGTGTATGGCGAAATCGGCGGCCTTTGCCGCGCTCCAGAGAGCCGAGCATGATGCCCGCGGCGGAGGCTGTGACGCGGCATTGATGGTGGCGGCGGTAATCGCCTCGGCGGGCGTCATCTTCATCTGCGTAGCGGCGAGGGAGAGCACCATGGGCATGGAGGCGGTGGGAGAGCTCCCGGGATTGAAGTCCGTGGCCAGTACTACAGGCAGGCCGAGATCGATCATGCGGCGCGCCGCTGGGTAGCGCGTAGACCCCAGGTGGTAGACCGAAGCGGGAAGCAGCACGGGTTGCACGCCGTTCTGTTGCAGCGCCTCAAGCGCGGCGGGGGTGGAGGACTCCAGATGATCGGCGGTGGCTGCGCCCAGTTCGGCGGCGAGCAGGGAGCCGTAATCGGCGCTGAACTGGTCGGCATGCAGGCGCAGGCCAAGGCCCAGAGCTTTGGCGGCGCGCAAGACGGTGCGCGCCTCGTCCAGGGGAAACACGTTCGGTTCGCAGAAGATGTCGCAGTATTCGGCCAGGTTGTCGCGAACAACCAGCGGCAGCATCTCGTGGATCACGAGATCGACGTAGTCGTGGACGCGGCCGCGATACTCATCGGGGACCTCGTGAGCGCCCAGGAAGGTGGGAACGCAGCGCACTCGGGAGACGGCAGCGAGTTGGCGGATGGTCCGGAGAATTTGGAGCTCAGTTTCGAGCGAAAGGCCGTAGCCCGACTTGGCTTCGATGGTGGTGGTGCCACCTCTGAGGAACCAATGCGCGTAGCGGTTGGCAGCGGCGAGCAGGTCGTCGGCCGAGGCTTCGCGGGTGAGGCGCACTGTAGCGCGGATGCCTCCGCCGGATGCCGCGATTTCGGCGTAAGTGGCGCCTTCGACGCGGCGCTCAAATTCGGCAGCGCGGTTGCCTGCGAAGACCGGATGCGTATGCGCATCGACGAAGCCGGGCAGATACGATGCGGCCACCGGCGTCGATCACTTCGGTTTGCACGGAGAGCGCGCTCTCGATTTCGCCGCGCGTGCCCACGGCAGCGATGTACCCGTCCCGTATGCGGAGAGCGCCATCGGGGATGATGGCGAGATCGCGCATGGCGGGTCCCGAGCGCGGGCCGGACTGGCCCGCGAGGGTCACAAGCTGGCGGCAGTTGAGAACGGCGAGATCGGTCATCCCAGGGCTTGCAGGCGCGCCGTCACGCCGGCTTTGAAGGCTGCGTCCTGGATCGAATCCAGATTGATGTTGACGTTTTCCAGCGCACCCGCGCGGGCGGCGACGCAAGGGCTTTGGCCACGGCCAGGTCGCTGCCGAATCTGGCGGGAATCTGGAGAGCGTCGAGTCGCTGCTGCATGCGCGTGAATCCGCTCCATCACTTGAAGCGGCACTTCGGCGGCGCCATGCAGGGCCTCCTCGATGAACGGAGCGCGCTCGGCCTTTGGGCGCTTGTAGGCGAGCATCACCTGGTTGAAGGCGTCGCGCGTCGCGGTCCACGGCCTCGGTGAAGAAGCGGCGGTCGTCTTCGAAGGGTCGCTGTCGAGTTTGGCAAGGCGCGTCACCATGGAACCGAGCGCGGCGGCCATGGCTGCCGCGGCCGCCGCGGCGCTGCCGCCGCCGGGCGTGGCGCTGGGCGAGGCCAGCGCGTCGAGGAATTCGGGAAGTCCGCCGCGCGTGGCGAGCGCCTCGGCGATGCGGTTTTCCAGGACGAGTTCGGGGCGGAAGTTTTCGTAGCGCAGGAAGTATTCGGCGGAGAGTTCGATCGCCTTGCGCGGAATCAGGCCGACGATTTCGCTGCCCGGCGACCTGACCCCATAGCGCTCGGCCTCGCGGCGCACGGCTTCGAAGACTACGTGCATCGGCGTCTGCTCGAAATCGGTGAGATTGATCGACACCTGCGCCAGATTGCGCGAGGCCAGCATCACGCCCATCGACTTCACGTAGCGAAAGCCGCCGCTGGAGAAGCGGATGGTCTTGGCGATGCGCTTGGCGATGGAGACGTCGGGTGTGTTGAGGTTGATGTTGTAGGCGATCAGGAATTTGCGCGCACCGGTGACAACGGCGCCGGCGGTGGGATGGCAGACCGGTTCGCCGATATCCGGATCGCGCGCCGGCACGGTGCCCATCTCCTGCAGCAGGGCTTCGAACTGGCCGCGGCGGATGTTCTCCAGGTTGGTGCGTTCCGGGCGGCGCGCGGCGGCTTCGTAGAGATAGACCGGGACCTTCAGCTTGCTCCAGATTTCGGCGCCCAGGCGCTCGGCGAGCTTGACGCAATCTTCCAACGTGACGCCTTCGATGGGGATGAAGGGGACCACGTCGGCCGCGCCGATGCGCGGGTGCGCGCCCTGCTGTTTGGTGAGGTCGATCAGCGCGACGGCCTTCTCCACGGAGCGGAACGCGGCGTCGGCAACGGCGGCGGGCGGGCCGACGAAGGTCAGCACGCTGCGATTGTGGTCGGCATCGGCTTCGCGGTCGAGCAGGACTACCTCGGGGACGGCGAGGATGGCCTGAACGATGGCGTCAATCTTGGCGGCATCGCGGCCTTCGGAGAAATTGGGGACGCACTCTACGAGTTGGCGCGGCATTTACTCTCCTAATGTAGCAACCGCTCCCTCACGGTCGCGGCTCGGATTGGCGCGCCGCGGCTCGGATTCGTCGATGCCCAATCGGGCCGCGACTCGGGAGCGGTTGCGTATCACTCATGCCCCCGGCCGCTTGATGCCGTGAGTTTCGGCGAAGCGTATCGCTTCCGGATAGCCGGCGTCGGCGTGGCGCACCACTCCCATGCCGGGGTCGCTGGTGAGCACGCGCTCCAGGCGGCGATCCATTTCCGTCGGTGCCGTCGGCCACCACGACCATTCCGGCGTGCTGCGAGTAGCCGATGCCCACGCCGCCGCCGTTGTGAATGCTAACCCAACTTGCGCCGGCGGCGGTGTTGACCAGGGCGTTGAGCAGCGGCCAATCGGCGATGGCGTCGCTGCCATCGCGCATGCCTTCGGTCTCGCGAAACGGCGAGGCGACGGAGCCGGTGTCCAGATGGTCGCGGCCGATCACGATCGGCGCTTTCAATTCTCCACTGCGCACCAGGCGTTGATGGCCAGGCCGAATTCGGCGCGCTCGCCGTAGCCCAGCCAGCAGATGCGCGCGGGCAGTCCCTGGAACTGTATGCGCTGACGCGCCAGCGGGAGCCAGCGCGCGAGCGTTTCGTCGTGCGGGAACATTTCGCGCGGCCAGCCGGTCGGTGCGGTAGATATCGGCGGGATCGCCGGAGAGCGCGACCCAGCGGAAGGGCCCGCGGCCTTCGCAGAACAGCGGGCGGATGTACTCGGGGACGAAGCCGGGGATATCGAAGGCGTGCTCCACGCCGGCGTTCTTGGCCTGCGTGCGGAGGTTGTTGCCGTAATCGAACGTCACGGCGCCGGCCTTGCTGCAGTTGCAGCATGGCTTCGACATGCGCGCCCATGGCGGCCATGCTGCGCGCCACGTATTCGCCGGGATTGGCGCGCGCGCAGGCAGGCGGGCGTCTTCCAGCGTCATGCCGTTCGGCACGTAGCCGTTCAGCGGATCGTGCGCGCTGGTCTGGTCGGTGAGCACATCGGGCACGATGCCGCGGCGCGCCATTTCGGGGAGGACGTCGGCGCAGTTGCCCACCAGCCCGACGGAGATGGCCTCCGGACCGGCGAGCATGGCCAGCGCTTCATCGAGCGTGCGGGCCATGCGGTCGCAGTAGCCGGTATCGATGCGGCGCTGTATGCGCGCGGCATCGACCTCGATGCCGAGGAAGCGCGCGCCGTTCATGGTGGCGGCCAGGGGCTGCGCGCCGCCCATTCCGCCCATGCCGCCGGAGACCACCAGCTTGCCGGCGAGCGATCCGCCGAAGTGCTTTCGGGCGAGCGAGGCGAAGGTCTCATAGGTGCCCTGCACGATGCCCTGGCTGCCGATGTAGATCCACGAGCCGGCGGTCATCTGGCCGTACATGGTGAGGCCGAGTTTTTCCAGGCGGTTGAATTCGTCCCAGTTCGACCAGTGTCCCACCAGGTTGGAATTGGCGAGCAGGACGCGCGGCGATTCGGGATGAGTGCGGAAGATGCCCACCGGCTTGCCCGACTGCACCAGCAGCGTTTCATCGTTGGCGAGCGATTCCAGGGCGCGCACGATGGCGTGGAAGCGATGGCCAGTCGCGCGCGGCGCGGCCGGTGCCGCCATAGACGATCAGTTCGTCGGGGTTCTCGGCGACTTCGGGATCGAGATTGTTGTGCAGCATGCGCAGGGCGGCTTCCTGGTGCCAGCCCTTGCAGCGCAGTGCGGTGCCGCGCGGGGCGCGGATCGCGGTAGTCAGGCTCATTGCAATACTCCTTGCATCATCCCGCCGGCGCCGGCAGCGACTCCGGAATGGCCCATTCGTCGAATCTGCCCTCGCGGATGGCGCGAGCGACGGTTCTCGATATCGACGGAGAGCGGACGGTCTTCGCCAAGCGGCGGAGCGATGGTCCGGATGACGTCGCGGACGCGGCGCAGCGCGGGGCCGGGCTCGAAAGGCTCGCGATAGCGCAGCGCCTCGGCGGCGGCCAGCAGTTCGACGGCGGCGATGTACTCGCCGTTCTCCACGATGGTGCGCAGTTTGAGCGCCGCGGTCATTCCCATGGAAACGTGATCCTCCTGTCCGCCGGAGGTGGGGACGTTATCGACGCTGGCGGGATGCGCCAGCACCTTACATTCGTTGAGCAGCGATACGGCGGCGACGTGGCCGATCATGAAGCCACTGCTGACGCCGGGATGGGCGGCGAGGAACGCGGGCAGTCCCTGATTGAGATCGGGATTGACCAGGCGATCGATGCGGCGTTCGGCGATTCCGGCGAGAGTAGTGAGGGCGATGGCGGCCGTATCGAAGGCCAGCGCGAGCGGCGCTCCGTGGAAGTTCCCGCCGGAGAGCACATCGCCCGATTCAGCGAACACGAGCGGGTTATCGGTAGCGGACCCAGTCTCGATTTCGACAGAGTTGGCGGCGAAGCGCAGCGCGCCGCGGACCGCGCCGTGTACCTGCGGCATGCAGCGCAGACTGTAGGCGTCCTGCACACGAGCGGCAGTAGTGCGCCGCCCGGGAGACACGTCGCTGAGTTCGAGTAAGGAACGGAGGCGGGCGGCGGCCGTGCCCTGTCCCGTATGCGGCCGCGCGGCGTGTATGCGCTGGTCGAAGGCGACCGGCGTGCCAAGCAGGGCCTGGAGCGTCATGGCGCCCGAGATATCGGCGAGGCCCGCGAGCCGGGTGGCGCGCCAAAGTGCGAGCGCACCCACAGCGGTGAGCGCCTGAGTTCCATTGAGGAGGGCGAGGCCTTCCTTGGCTTGGAGGCGGACCGGTTCGATACCGGCGCGCTGAAGCGCGATGCCACCGGGCATACGCTCGCCGCGGTAGATCGCCTCGCCTTCGCCGATGACGCAGAGCGCGAGATGGGCGAGCGGGGCGAGATCGCCGGAAGCGCCGACCGAGCCCTTCGAAGGGATCACGGGGTGAACGCCGCGATTCAACATGAGCGCCAGCGTTTGGGCAATGAGGGGCCGGACGCCGCTGTATCCCAGCGCCAGCGTATTGGCGCGCAGGGCCACGATGACGCGCGTTTCCGCTTCAGAGAGCGGCGGGCCGAGACCGCAGGCGTGGCTGCGCACCAGGTTGAGTTGCAGGCGTGCGAGTTCGTCACCGGGGATACGGACTTCGCAGAGCTTCCCGAAACCGGTATTGATGCCGTAGACCGGGATGTGATCCTCGGTAACGTGTCGGACCACGGCGCGCGAAGCATCCATTTGCACGACGGCCTCGGGAGCGATCCGCACCTCGGCGGATGCGTCGGCAATGGCGGCGATTTCCCTCAGGGAGAGGGGCTGTCCACTGAGCAGCATCATTCTGTCCGATTATTAGCTCGTCATCCCTCGTTTTTGAATAGAGAATCATCGGTAGAATATCCATATGGCCATCGAATCAAGCGTACTGTTGGATGAAATCAGCAGAAACCTGCTGTCGGCACTTCAGGAAGATGCGCGCTTGTCCTATGCGGAGTTGGGGCGGCGAGTCGGACTTTCCCCGGCTGCCACGGCGGAGCGGTTGCGGCGCCTGGAGGAAGGGTGGAATCATCACCGGTTATCGGGTGGAAATCGACCGTGGGGCGCTCGGGCTGCCGATTCTCGCGATCGTGCGTATGAGCTGCGACGGGGTGAAGTACCGCCCGTTCCTGAAGGCGGTCCAGGTACTGGAGAGCGTGGTGGAGTGCCATCACGTGGCAGGGGGCGACGCGTTCATCCTGAAGGTAGTGGCGGGCAGCTTCGAGGAGCTGGAGCGCGTGGTGGAGAAGCTGCTGGATTTCGGTGTGCCGACGACCAGCATCGTGTTCTCGTCGCCGGTAGCGCGGCGGACGTTGCGCGTGGCGTAGAGCCCGAGTGGTACTTGCCCTTCAACATTTGTCGCGCGATTGGCGTCAAAAAGACATGAAGACCTCTCGCTTAAGAGCCAGGTGTGGCTTGGCGGTCGGAATGTGCGCTTGCTACACGGCTCTGGCATGGGCCGCCGATCCGGCGCTGACCATTTACAACCAGAACTTCGCGGTGATCCGCGAAACGCTGCCGCTGGATTTGAAGGCGGGTAACAATACCCTGCGCTTCTCCGGCGCGACGGCACACGTGGAGCCGGACTCGGTGATTCTGCGCGATCCGGCCGGCCGGCAGACCGTGCAGGTGCTGGAACAGAATTACCGCAACGACCCCGTGTCCCAGGAGCGGCTGCTCAATCTGTACGAAGGCAAGACGATCGAATTCGCCATGCGGAATCCCGACGGGAGCACGAGTATCGTGAGCGGCAGGATCGTGCGCAGCGGGTACGTGCCGCATTATCAGGCGATGAACCGGTACGGGGCGCAGTATCAGGCCAACCAGATGGCGATGGCTGCGGCCCCGGGCGCGGGGCAACCCATCATCGAAGTAGGCGGGAAGCTGCAGTTCTCGCTGCCCGGGCAGCCGATCTTTCCCACAGTGGCGGACGACACGATCCTCATCCCAGCGTTCGATTGGATCCTGTATTCTCCGCAAGCCGCCCGGTTCGACGCGGAGCTGAGTTATGTTTCCGGGGGCATGAGCTGGAGCAGCGATTACAACATCGTAGCCCCGGAGACCGGCGACACCCTGGAGTTGGTGGGCTGGGTAACGCTGGACAACCAGAGCGGCAAGCAGTTCGATCGCGCGCACATCAAGCTGATGGCGGGGGATGTGAACAAGGTGCAGCCGCGAGACCAGCCGTCGTTTTACGCCAGCGCGGGAGTGGTTGGCGGGATCATCCAGCAGCCCCAGGTGACCGAAAAGACCTTCGAAGACTACCATCTTTACTCGCTTCCGCAGCCTACGACGATCCACGACCGCGAGACCAAGCAGGTGGAGTTTCTACACGCCAACGGCATACAGTCCAAACGGTTGTATGTTTACGACGGTGCGCAGTTCGATCGGAATTTTGGCGGTTATCAGGACCTGCGCCAGATCCAGCAGTACGGGACGCAATCCAACCCGCACGTTTGGGTGCTGCGCGAGTTCGCCAACAGCAGCGCCAACCATCTGGGAATCCCGATGCCCAAAGGGCGAGTGCGATTCTATCGCCGCGATGCGGGCGGCCAGATGGAATTTACCGGCGAAAACGAGATCGATCACACACCGCAGGATGAGACGGTGCGTGTGTATACGGGGAACGCGTTCGATATTTCAGGCGAGAGGCGGCAGACGAAGTTTCAATCGCAGATGCAGCCCGGCGGATGGTTGGACGAATCCTTCGAGATCAAGCTGCGCAACCACAAGAAGGAGGCGGCCACCATTCGCGTGGTGGAACACCTCTACCGGTGGTCGACCTGGACCATCACACAGGAATCCGCCACGCACCGGCAGAGAGACAGCCGAACCATCGAATACGAGGTCGCGCTACAGCCGAACGAAGAGCGAACGCTGACCTACACGGCTCATTACACCTGGTGAGGGAGCTATTTATTTGGCGGGCGGTACAAACCGCGCGATCCGGCCTTGCGGACCGACGGCCCAACCTTCACCGCCGGGGACGAAACTCATGGCATTGTAGGCGCCGCTGTCGAAGAGGCTCCAGGTCTTGCCTCCGTCACTCGAGACGTCGGACCCGGAGGTGCCGGTGACGATCCATAGCTTACGTCCGGATAGCCAGGCGACGGCCGAACGGAAGCCTTTCGGGCCTGCGCCCTGTGGGGCGGACCAGGTACGGCCGCCGTCTGCAGTCAGCGCGACGTTCTGGCGGTCTTCCTTATCTTTGGAATAATCGCCCCCGACTGCGATGCCGTGGCGTCCATCTGCGAACGCGAGCGAGAAGATGCCGGCGGCGGCGACATCGTTGCGAATTGGCGTGACAGCGACGGTCCACGTGCGCCCGCGATCTGGCGTGTGGAAGACGCGAGCGGCGCCCGGGCCTCCAGTGGCGAACCAGGCATCGCTTTTTCCGAAGAGCGTGAGGCAACTGTTGCTGGCGGCGAAGGAGCCCTCGTTGGGAAGGCCGGGAGGAGGAGTGCGCTGCTGCCAGGTGGCGCCCCCATCGTCGGTGACCAGCACTTCGGCGTGGCCTTCCAGTTGATCGCCGATGACGATGCCGTGTTGCGCATCCCAGAAGGCGATCGCGTCGAAGAAGCCCTTGGGGTCGGCATTGGTGAACAGGAGCGTCCAGTGCTCGCCGCCATCGCTGGTCTTGTAGATGCGGGATTTATCGCCGGGGCCGGCACTCATCAGATAGACGGTGCGTGCGTCGATGGCGCGGATACCGCGAAAATCCAGGGAATCGGCGCCGGGGACTTTGGCGGAATTCCAGGTGACGCCGCCGTCGGTGGTGGCGAGCCAGGTACCGCCGCTGCCGCTGGCAAACACGGTTCGGGCGTCGACCGCGGTGACACCGCGGAGCGAGGCGCGCGTGTTGCTGGTTTGCGGCGTCCAGCTTTGCGCGCAGAGTGCGGAGGTGAAAAGCAGGGCGGGCAACAGCTTCATGGTTTTCACCATGGTAGTCGATTGGGCCGGCTGCCGAAAACTCTATGCCACTTCCTGGCTGGCTTTGGCAGCGGGCAGTCGCGGCGCGTACTGCGGCCCGGCGTTGAAATCGCTGTGCCGCGCGGAGCCATCAGCGCCATGCCACTTGGTAAAGGACTCCCGTACGAGGCGATAGAGAGAGGCACGATTCTGCGCGATCAGCCTCAACCACTGGTACACGCCCTTCGGCGGGAAATAAATTCCACGGAAGAAGATGCGCGCCACGAAGTGACTGATCTTATACGGCACCGGCTCATCGGCGATGGAATCGAGTGCTCTCCGCGTGGCAGCCGGACTGTAGGAGTTGGTCCACGCGTAGTTGACCTCGTCCTGCACATCCGAAATTGCCATCTTCAAGGGGGTGTGGGCCATGCGGAAGGGCGCGAATTCGAGCCAATGTTTGGGGCGTGTCAGGCGGCCTTCTTTGGCCAGGCGATCATAGAGGGGCGTGGCGGGAAAGGGTGTGATCTGTCCGAAGACCGGAAGGACCGGAGGCCACTCGCGCATCGCCTCGAGGGTGCGCTCGCCGACACCGACGGTGTCGTTATCCAGACCGAAGATGAACGAGGTGATGCAGTAGACGTTGCGCTTGGCAAGATTCCGCAGCACCGCGGCGTATTCGGAAGGCTTGTTGAAGCTCTTATTGACGCTGGCGAGATTGGCGGGGTCGAGCGACTCCATGCCGATAAAGATCCACTTGCCGCCGGACGCGGCGATCAGGTCCAAGAGTTCCTCATCGCGCAGCAGGTTCGCGCTGATCTGTCCCACCCAGGAGAGTCTGCGCCCCGGCGGCGATGATGTCGCGCAGCAGCGATTTGGTGCGTTTCACGTTGATCGCGAAGTTGTCGTCAACGAAGAAGACTGCGATCTTGCCCTTGGAGGCGCGCGCGCGCTCCTTGAGCAGCAGCATTTCGTCGACGATGCTCTGGTTGGTGCGGAAGCGGATGGAATCGCCGAAGAAGCCGGTCACCGTGCAGAACTCGCAACCGTAGGGACAGCCGCGGCCGCTCTCGATGGGGATGATATGGAAGGTTTCCCAGGCATGGCCGTAGTGATTCATGATGCGGCGGAAAAAGCCGGGAATGCGGTTGAACTGGTCGATATCGAGCTTGTTCCAGGGAATCTGGGGATAGTCCTGCAGGGAGGGCTTTTTTTCCTGGCCGAAGGCGTCCACGGGCGTGTAGACTTCCTTGAGTTGCCCGCGGGCGGCATCGGCGACGATGCGGGGCCAAGTCTCATCGGCTTCGCCGAGCGCAATG
The DNA here is from genome assembly GCA_963792055.1 of uncultured Solibacteraceae bacterium. Taxonomy (GTDB): domain Bacteria; phylum Acidobacteriota; class Terriglobia; order Bryobacterales; family Bryobacteraceae; genus Solibacter. Next base: position 283,677 of record CAWBUV010000010.1, read on the forward strand.
GCATCGGCGTGGCGGGGGCCGCCATCGCGGCCGAGAGCTTCGTCGGGGCATTCGGTGACGTGCGGCCCGCCCATGACCACCGGCAGGCCAGCGGCGCGCAAGGCGTCCGCGACGCGGTAGGCTTTGGCGATCATGCGCGTCATGGCGCCGATCCCCACCAGTCCGATTTTTTGATCCAGGGCGTACTGCACCAACTCGGGATCGGTCATCGGATGAGTGTTGCCATCGATGAGCAACACCTCGTTTCCTGCAGGTGTGAGCGATTGCAGCAGGAACATCCAAAGGTGCGGCATGAAATTCTGGGTCACGCCGTTGTCTGGGTTATACAGCAGTATTTTCAATGATTCACCTGTCCCTCTCCCCGGCAAGTGGCACCGGATGGAGATGCGGCGAACCAGGCCGGATCAGGTGAACAGGTGTCGGATATGTTAATTTTAACACCCGGCACTGGCTGACGCTGTTCAATATTGAGCACCCGCCCTCTCGGGGTATCCTGTACGAATGGCTGACAACAACGCTCCTGCCCGCGAACTCGGGTTCGCCACGAAATCCCTGCACGCCGGTCATACGCCGGACTCTGCGAGCCGCGCGCGCGCCGTCCCGATTTACCAGACTACTTCCTTCACTTTTGAGAACTCGGAACACGCCGCGGCGCTGTTCGGGCTGCAGCAGTTCGGCAACATTTATTCGCGCATTATGAATCCCACCACCGACGTCTTCGAACAGCGTGTAGCGGCGCTGGAAGGCGGCATGGCGGGCCTGGCGACATCCAGCGGACAGGCGGCGCAGTTTTTGGCGATCACGAGCCTGCTCGGTCCGGGCGACGAACTGGTAGCGGCCAGCACGCTCTACGGCGGCACGTATACGCAGTTCGATGTCAGCTTTCGGCGCATGGGAATCGACGTCAAGTTCGTCGAGCCCGACGACCCGGAAAACTTCCGCAAGGCGATTACCTCGAAAACGCGCGCCGTGTACGGCGAGACCATTGCCAACCCGCGGATGAACGTTCTGGATATCGGAGCAGTGGCCAAGATTGCGCACGATGCCGGCGTGCCGCTGATCGTCGATAACACAATGGCGTCGCCGTACCTGTGCAGGCCGATCGAGCACGGCGCGGACATCGTGGTCCACTCCGCCACGAAGTTTTTGGGCGGCCACGGCACGTCGATCGGCGGCATCATCATCGACAGCGGTAAGTTTGCGTGGACCGACAAATACCCGGCGATCACGCAGCCGAGCCCGGGCTACCACGGGATGAAGTTTGCCGAGGTCTTCGGACCGCTGGCATACATCATTAAAGTGCGCGTGGAGGGCCTGCGCGATTTCGGACCGTGCATCAGCCCGTTCAACTCGTTCCTCTTCATTCAGGGGATCGAGACGTTGAAGTTCCGCATGGAGGCACACAGCCGAAACGCGCTGGCGGTGGCTCAGTGGCTGGAGCATCAGCCGGCGGTTACCTGGGTGAAGTACCCGGGCCTGAAATCGAGCCCTTACTACGGCATTTCGCAGAAGTATCTGCCGCTGGGACAGGGGTCGATTGTGACCTTCGGAATCAAGGGCGAGACCGAGGCGGGCCGCAAGCTGATCGACAACGTGAAGATTTTCTCGCACCTGGCGAATCTTGGCGATGCCAAGAGCCTGATCATTCACCCGGCATCCACTACGCACCAGCAGTTGAGCGACGCGCAGCAGTTGGAGGCCGGCGTCACCAAGGACCTGGTGCGCATTTCCGTCGGCATCGAGGACGTGGAGGACCTGCAATGGGATCTGGGGCAGGCGATCGCAGCATCGCAGGCAACATAGAATCTTAATTCGACGATTTCAGAAGGATGTCCGCCGCTTGCAGGGCCAATGCGGCGGCGTCCAGATCGGTGCGATTGCAAAGCACGATCACGGTGAGTTCTTCTTCCGGGAAGCGCTCGATGACCGTGTGGAAGCCCCGCGTGCTGCCGGTGTGCCACATGCGCGCGCGGCCGCGGTAGGGATCGAGAAACCAGCCGAACCCGTAGGCCACCGGCTTGCCGGGATTCAAGTTGTCGCCGCCCGGAGTCGAAGGCCACGAGGGCTGCCCGCCGCCGGCGAGTTTCACGGGCGTGAGGGCGGCACTCATTTCGTCTTTGCCCAGCAGCGTGTGATTTTGCAGGGCGGCATCCCACTTCGCCACGTCTTTGAGGTTCGAATACACGCCGCCGTCGCCCAAGGTGGCCGAGGTGGAACTCTGGTCGCCCTCCACGAATTCCCCGGCCTTCGCCGAATGCCCGTATGCTCGATTGGGCACAGTGTTCCTGCCGTTGCGATAGGCCAGCGTATCGCTCATGTGCAGCGGTTTGAAGATGCGGTCTTCGAGAAATTGACCGAAGGGTTCGCCGCTGACTTTTGCGACGATCAGGCCCAACAGCACATAGGCGGAATTGCTGTACGCCCAACTCGTCCCCGCGGCAAACTGAGGCTTGGCCTGACGCTGGAGCAAAGCCAGGACGTCCTCATCCTGAATCTGATGTTCGGGCGTCCATTGGTGCGCGTCCATTGCGTCTTCGTAGTCGGGCAGTCCCGACGTGTGGGTGAGCAGGTGGCGCACGGTGATGACGCGCGCGTATGGCGGAAAGCCGGGGAAGATGTCCGTCAGCGGCTGGTCGTAGCGGAGTTTGCCGTCCCGCACCAGGAGCATGACGGCCATCGCGGTGAACTGTTTCGTGAAGGACGCGAGGCGGAAATCCGTCGCGGCATCGATCTTCCGCAAGCTGCGTAGATCCCGCACCCCGTAGCCGCGCTCGAAGACGGTGCGCCCATTTTTGCGGACCAGGACGGCGAGCCCGGGAGCTTTGGCGCCGGCGACCGGCGCGAAGATCGCATCGAGCTGCGCGTCAAACGGCTGTTGGGCGGCGGCAGTGCCGGCCAGAATGAGTAGCGCCGCAGCGCGGCGGATCGCTGCGTGGATTGTCATGGGTAACAAGAGACCAGTCTAGCCGACACCGGGCGCCATCGAACCGGCGGGAAAGGTTTGGTGCGATTCTGTGCAACTCTGAGGTATGACGGCGCTGGTGCTCTCCGCGGGCGGACTTTGGGCGGCTTGGGAGGTCGGCGTCTGGAGCGTCTTGCGCGAACGCTTCCGTCCTGACCTGATCGTGGGTGCTTCCGCCGGCGCGTGGAACGGGTGGGCGATTGCCGGGGGGTGCACACCGCAGGAACTAACTCGTATGTGGCTGGATCCGGCGACCGGTCAGGTGATGCGCTTCGGCCTGCACCGGAGCGGCTTCCTGCAGGGTGCGCCGCTGCGCGCCAAAGCGCGCCAACTCTTCGAGCAGTTTCAACCGAGCGTACCGTTCGCGTTGACCACCGTCGAACTTCCTTCGCTGCGCTCGCCGGATCGTGCGCGACCGCGATATTACGTGGCAACACCTGGCCGCCTGCTGCGCTATTCCGTTCGGATTCCCGCCGGTGGAGATTGCGGGGCATCGCTATGTGGATGGTGGATTGCGTGCGGGCCTGCCGCTTTGGGCGGCCGAGGAGTTGGGCGCGAGGCGGGCGATTGCGCTGAATGTGCTGAATACCCCGGGTTTCCGCCTGCTGCACCGGATGATGCGGGGGAAACGGGCCGGAGCTTCGCTCGAAGTGGTCCGCATCGAGCCGTCGCAGCGCCTCGGATCGCTGCGCGACGCGTTGCGATGGGACGCCGCCAACATCGAACGTTGGATCGCGCAGGGCGAGCGAGATGCGAAATCTGTCGCGAGTTCGATTACAATGTAGGGCTATGCCGAATTATCGAGTCTTCCGCATGAAGGATTCGCCGCGGCAACAATTCCGTTGGGCGCCCCACGTTTCCGGACCTGCCAACGCCAGGCCGAAGGATTTCGAGCCATGCGGGCGAAGTGGAAGCGCTTCACGAGTATGACGCCTGGCGCATTCTGCGCGAAGCCGGCACGCCGCTGGCCGTGGGCGATCTCCTGGAGTCCGCCGATGGCCAGTTGCGCATTTGCAAGTATGTGGGATTCGAGCCGGCGCAATGGGTACTTCCCGAACCAAAGTTACATATTCCGGTCGAGGCCGAGTCCGCCAGCCCGTCCGTCAGCACCTAGGAGACGCCATGATGATGCGCGACATCCGTCTGGGCGACGATATCGACGATTTTTGCGTACGCTGCAAGCGCGTCATGAACCACAACGTGGTCTCGGTGCTGAACGGCCAGGCGGCGAAAGTGCGCTGCCGCACCTGTCACAGCGATCACGATTTCCGCCACGAGCAGGCGCCCCCGCCCAAAGTGGACGCGCGCAAAGCGGCCCTGTTCAACGAAGTGTTGAAGAAGGTGGCTCCCGGCGACGCTCCCGCGGCGGTGGACGACGCCGAACTGGAGATCATTCCGGACCTGGATGGCGAATCCGATGGCGACATGGATGCGGAGGCCGGCGCCGAAGCGGATAACGAAGCCGAAGCCGAAGCGGACGCCGAGCCCGTCGAACCCATAGAAGCGGCAGACGCGGAGCCCAAGGCAAAGAAAGGCCGCGGACGTCCCCAAAAAGTAGCTCACGCAATGATCACGCAGACGCACCTTACTCGGCCGGCATTCCGGCCGCGCTGGCCGCCGCGCGCACGGTTGCGCCGCCGGCCCCTTACGGCGCCATCCCCAGCCCGCGGCAACTGGCGTGGCACGACCTGGAATTCACCGCCTTCCTGCACTTCACGGTGAATACGTTCACCAATAAGGAATGGGGCTACGGCGACGAAGACCCCAACATCTTCAACCCCGAAAAGTTCGATGCCGATGCCATCGTGGGCGCGCTGGCCGATGCCGGCATGCGCGGCGTCATTCTCACCTGCAAGCACCACGATGGCTTCTGCCTGTGGCCCACGAAGACCACGGACCACTCCGTATTTCAGAGCTCCTGGCGCGGCGGCAAGGGCGACGTGGTGCGCGAGATCTCGCAAGCCGCGGCGCGCCGCAAGATGAAGTTCGGCGTCTACCTTTCGCCGTGGGATCGCAACAGTGCCGCAGTACGGCACGCCCGAGTACATCAAGATCTATCGCGCGCAGCTCAGCGAACTGCTCACCGGATACGGGCCCGATTTTCGAAGTGTGGCACGATGGCGCCAACGGCGGCGACGGCTTCTACGGCGGCGCGCGACGAGAAGCGCACCATCGATAAGAACACCTACTACGATTGGCCGCGCACCTGGGAAATGATCCGCGCCATGCAGCCCGAGGCGGTGGTCTTCAGCGACGTCGGCCCCGACGTGCGATGGGTGGGCAACGAACGCGGCATCGCCGGCGACCCGTGCTGGGCGACTTTCGATCCGGTTGGCGAGGACGGCGGACCGGCGTCGCCCGGCAACGTGCGCACTAAGGAATCCACCAGCGGCCAGCGTCACGCGTCGAAATGGCTGCCCGCCGAATGCGACGTGTCGATTCGTCCCGGCTGGTTCTGGCACGAAGCGGAGAATGCGCGCGTCAAGAAGCCGGCGCAACTGACCAGCCTCTATTACCAATCGGTGGGCCGCGGCGCCACGCTGCTGCTCAATGTCCCGCCCAATCGCGATGGACTTGCTCTCCGCCGAGGATGTCGCATCGCTCAAGGGCTTCGGCACATACCTGCGCGACGACGTTCGCCCAGAACCTGGCGGCGCGCGGCAAAGCGGATGCCACGCACGTGCGCGGCAACGACAAGCAATTCGGTCCGGCGCACCTGCTGGATGGCCGCCCGATACGTATTGGGCCACCGACGATTGCGGTGACCAGCGCCGATGTGACCATCGATCTCGGCCACCCGGTGAAGTTTCAGGTAATCCGCCTGAAGGAGGCCATACGCTTCGGCCAGCGCGTGGACGCGTTTACGGTGGAGCGGTGGCAATCCGATTCCTGGACGCCGGTCGCGTCGTCCACCAGCATCGGGCCGCGCCGCTTGATCCGGCTGGATGCGCCCATCATCGCCACGCGCCTGCGCTTGCGCATCACGCAGGCGTCGGCAAGCCCCGCGCTCAGTGAATTCGCCGTGTTCTCCGAATCCGCGCCGGGTTGATCGCCTTGGCACTCGTTTTCCTCTATTGGTTCTTCGCCGGTCCGGCGCTGCTGCTGGCGGCGGTTTCGCTGCGCGGTGAACGCAAGCGCGCGGACTACGTGGCGCAACGCCTGGGCGAGAGGCCGGAAGATCTGCCGCCCGCCACCGTGATCGTGCCGGTGAAGGGCTACGACGAAGGCCTGCGGGAAAATCTGGCGGCCCTCGCCGCGCTCGATTATCCCGATTATGAGTTGATCGTCACGGCGCAAACGGCCGCCGATATTCCGGCCGGTGTGTTGCCCGCGCGCGTGCGGGTGGTGCTGTCGCGCGGCGCGGATTCCGCCGCTTCGGAGAAGATCCAGAACCTTGCGGCTGCGGTTCGCGCGGCGCGGAAACGAACCCAGGTGCTGGCCTTCGCCGATTCCGACGGCCGCGTGTCGTCCGGCTGGCTGCGAGCGCTGGTCGCACCGCTCGCCGAACCCGGTGTGGGTGCGTCCACCGGCTATCGATGGTTCCTGCCCGATCCGCCCGATTTCTGGTCGCTGATGCGCGGCGTCTGGGACGCGGTGGGAATGGGGATGCTCGGCGCGGGCGACAACCGTTTCGCGTGGGGCGGCGCAATGGCGATTCGCAAGGAGCTGTTCTTTGAAGCGCGCGTGCCCGAGTTTTGGCAGGGCGCGATCAGTGACGATCTCACGCTCAGCGATGCCGTGCATGCCGCCGGGTTCACGGTCGCATTTGCACCGGGTGCGCTCACCGCGAGCGTGGAGCACACCACGGGCAGCATTTTCTTTCGCTGGATCCGCCGGCAGATGGCGATCCGCGCTTCTATGCCCCGCGGCTCTGGTGGCCGGCGTTGATCGCGCACATTTTCTATTGCGGCGGCATGGCGGCATCGCTCATCGCGTCGATCGGTGGAAATCGCCTGGCGGAGTGGGCGCTGATCGCGCAGCTTTCGCCCGGCATGTTGAAAGGGCTTGAATCGCGCGACACTCGCCAAAGCGGCGCTGCCCGAGCACGAGGCCTGGTTCAAACGGCACTCCTGGGTGCACGCCATCTGGGTCCCGCTGGCCACCTGGGTGTGGTTGATTGCGCTGCTGTCGTCGGCATTCGCCCGGAGCATTGAGTGGCGCGGGCGGCGATATCGGTTGAAGCATTGACAGAATAGATTGTGGCGCGATATAGTTGATCGCGACGTAATTGCTGGTATGGCGAGTTCGGGAGGAAACTACAGATGCGCTTACGAAAAATCCGAGCGCTCGCGCTCCTCGTGTTGGGAGCAGGAGTCGGACGCCGCGGCGGCTGCGACTTGCGGCGGTCACGGTACACGGGAGACCCTGTTCGTTTCCACGAAGTGGCTGGCCGATCACATGCACGACGCCAACCTGGTCGTTCTGGCGGTGGGCGAGAAGTCCGAATACGATGCCGAACACATCGCCGGGTCGCAATACATCGATTTCCATTCCATCGGTGTGAAGGGAGAGAACGGACTGATCCTGGAACTGCCGCCGATGGACAAACTCGCGGAGACCTTTTCGAAGCTCGGCGTGAGCAACGATTCGCGCATCGTCGTCTACCGGTTGAAGGACTGGCTGACACCGGCGGCACGCGTGATTTTGACGCTGGACGCCATGGGTCTCGGTAAGAACGCGGCGATGCTGGACGGAAGCCTGGCCACCTGGAAGGAAGAAGGCCGCGCCCTCGCCAAAGAGGCGCCCGTCGTCAAACCGGGCAAACTCACTCCCTGTCCGCAAAACGACGTGATCGCCGATCTGGAGTTCGTGAAGTCCAACCTGCACCAGCCCGGCGTGCGGATTCTGGATGCCCGCGATCCCAAGGTCTACAGCGGAGAAACGGCGCGCCCCGGGGCGCCTGCCGGCCACATACAGGGCGCGGGCAACGTGCACTACGATTCGCTGCTGGATGAAAAGACGGGCAAGCTGAAACCGGTGGAGGAGTTGCAGACCAAGTTTCGCGATGCAGGCGTGAAGCCGGGGGACCGGGTGGTGACCTACTGCTTCATCGGTCAGCAGGCGAGCGCGCTGTACCTGATTTCGCGATATCTGGGCTACGACACGCGGCTCTACGATGGCTCCTGGGACGAATGGACCAAGCACCCGGAACTACCGACCGAGACGGCCGCCAACGTGAAGAGATAGCCCCATCGGTTCGGGAAGCGCGCCGCTGTTGCGTCACAAATCGCTATCCTAGGAGTATGCGTAGAGTTGTCCTGGCGATGCTGGTGGCGGCTGCGTTGCGGGCCCAGGACGTATCCCCCTGCAACAACACACCCGCCTATTCCACCTGCGAACTGGTCTTCGAGCTGAGTGCGGCGGAGGCGGCGAAACATCCCGAGCCCTATAAGACGGTCGACCTCAAGGTAGAATTCCGTTCGCCGCGAAATCGTACTCTGGCCCTGCCGGGCTATTGGGACGGGGGCCGGCGAATGGTGGTGCGCTTCGCTCCCACAGAGGTGGGCGACTGGGCGTACCGCATCACCAGCAACGTCACCGGCTTCGACGGTAAGACCGCAAACTTCACGGCGGCCGCCTCGCCTTCGCCGGGATTCATCCATCCGGAGAACGTGCATCACTGGGTGTACTCGGAGCGTGACGAGCGCGGGCTCTACCGGGCGCATCTATGGATGGGCGCCACCGAGATGCGTTTCGCTTCCGAGGACGAAGCTGCATTTCGGGCGGTTGCCGATGCGCGCGCCGCACAGAAGTTTAACCACCTGCGCGGATTCATCGGCGGTGAAGGCGCCGACAGCGTCTATCAGGGCCCGGATGCGCCGAACCTGACGCAGTTCCGGCGTCTGGATGAACGCATACGGTACCTCAACTCCAAAGGCATCGCGGCCGACCTGATTCTCGCTACGGATGGCGCGGCGCTGGTGAAAGCCTTTCCCTCGTGGCAACAGCGCCGCCGCTTCCTGCGCTACCTGGTGGGCCGCTATGCCGCCATGAATGTCACCTGGCAGGGTGTACAGTATTTCGAAGATTCCGTGGACACGCGCGCGCTGTTGAAGGAGACCGGCGCGGTGCTCAAGGAATTGGATGGTTATCAGCACCCGCGCACGTCGGGCGCGCGCGTCACATCGGCGCCGCTCCTGGACGATGGCTGGATGGATTTCGCCGCGTACGGCAACACCGACGATCAGATCGGCGCCATCGAGCACCAGCTCTATGGCGTGCCCTTCGTCAATCTGGATTGCGGGCGCGAAGACAGCGGGGCGGGGAAGAGCGCACCGGGAGACGTGGACACCGCGGCCTTCCGCAAGCGGCTGTGGAATGCCACCATGAACGGACAATCGGTGACCTATGCCAACACCGGCGCGGGCGCCAGGTACGCCGACTCGCCCGGCGCCAAACAGATGACCGTCTGGTTCGACTTCTTCAACAACGATACGCGCTACTGGGAACTGGAGCCGTACTTCGATGTGGACGGCGGCCGCGCCCTGGCATTGGAGGATACCGAGTACGTGGTCTATATGGAGAAGCCGGGCCCGCTCGAACTGGTGGTGGAGAAGCACGGCTACGACATCTACTGGGTCAATCCGATCGACGGGCAGTTCACCAAAGGCAAATTCAAGGGCGACCACTTCACCGGGTCGCCGCCCGATAAGTCCCACGATTGGATACTGCACGTGGTGCGTGAGGGCCGCGTAGAAGGCATGAACAAGTCGTACAAGTTCGAGTCGCGCGATATCGTGCTGCAGGACGTGGAGTCGAACAGCCCCAAGGTGCCCTTCACCGTGGAGCAGCCGGCGGCGGACCTGCACGTCCGCGTGTCGCCGCCGTTTGCCGCAAAGCTGACCAAGGAAACGCGCGCCACGCGCAGCATGATGTGGCTGTGGACGGGCGAAGTGTCGGCCGATGGGCAGGGCTACCGCGTGCTGGCGACGGGTCAAAAGGGCGTGATGCGCCCGCTGGCCGGCATCGCGAAGAACTTTCCCGCGGTGATGCATCTGCGCGTCTATGGAATGAACGCCAACGGTAAGGTGTACGCGATCGACCGGGCATTCGGACTCGAACCATAATGCCGCTGATTCTGGCGGTGGATACTACGAGCGAGTATGGCAGCCTGGCCCTGTTGCGGGATGGTGAACTGCTGGAGGAAAAGCTGCTGCATGCACCGGGCAGCTTCAGCCCCGTGCTCTACGAGGAGTTGCAGCGGCTGCTAGGGCGTCACGCCGTGAAGCTGGCGGACGTGGCGTGCTTCGCGGCGGCGTCGGGACCTGGCACGTTTACCGGCGTCCGGGTCGCGCTCGCATGCGTGAAGGGACTGGCGGAGGCGACGAGCCGTCCGGCGGTGGCGGTCTCGAATCTTCAGGCGGTGGCGCGATACGGCACCGCACGCCTGCGCGGTGTGGCACTGGATGCCCGCCGGGGCGAAATCTACGCGGCGGTCTACGATGAAGCCGGCAAGCTGGTTACGGCGGAAGTGGTGGCGAAGCTCGCGCCGTGGCTGGAATCGCTGCCCGCCGGCGTGGAAGAGTTTCTGTCGAACGATCTTTCGCTCGATCTGACAGGCACGCGATTCGCCGCCGCGCGAACGGTGAGCGTGCCGCGCGCGCTGGCGTCGGCGATCGCGTGCATCGCGGCCGAACGGCTGGCCCGCGGTGAAGCCAGCGACGCCGAGACTTTGGATGCGAACTACGTGCGCCGCACGGATGCGGAACTGGCGTTGAAGGTGTGATAGAGTAGCCGTCCATGGACGCGCCCGCGCTCGAAGCCATCAAGCTCGCCATGGCGAGCACCAACCAGCTGTTCCACGACGAGGTCTTTGGCAGGCGTAACCTGGCCGCCCTCGATGATATCTACACGAAGGATGCCCGCATCCTGCCGCCCGGCGCGCCGATGATCGCCGGACGTGAAGCGATTAAGGCATTCTGGGGGAACGTGATCGAATCGTTGAATGCCACCTCCGCGGAGCTCGCGTCGGTGGATGTGATGCCGGCTGGCGATGGAGTGGTGGAAATCGGAAGGGCGACTCTGATGGCTGCGCCGCAGGGACAGCCCGCGGCGCAAATGGACGTGAAATACGTCGTCTACTGGCGCCAGGAAGACGGCCGCTGGAAGTGGCACGTCGACATCTGGAACTCGAACGCCTGACGGTAGACGCGGGAGCCTTACGGCTGCAACACTTTGACGTAGAAGTAAGTGAACTGCTTGCCGGCATCCAGCTTGAGCTGGTGCGCGACCTTCGCGGGGATGGTCACTACGTCGCCGGCCGCGAGCTTCTTTTCCGATCCGCCTTTGATGGAGGGCGCGCGCATTTCATTGGGTGCCGTGGTCTTGCCATCCACCAGTTCTCCTCCTACCACCAGTGTCGCCTCGCCGCTCTGCACGAAGAATACATCCGCCTGGTTGGCGTGATACTCGGCCTCTCCGGTGCCTTCGCGATGGCCCACATTAAACGTGTAATTGGCGAAGTTGCCCAGCGGCTGGGTGGCAACTTTCTTGTCGCTGATCTTCGGCGAGAGGGTCTTACTGAGACCCTTCAATTCCGCGGATTTCCAAAGGTAAAAGCCGGGAGGATCACCCGCGGGCAGGGCCAGGCCGGCGAGGAGAAGGCAAAGGGCAAGTGGTTTCATGCAGACACGGTACCACGAACTGGACCCGCTGAGTATCGATGCAAGCCTAGCGTACGGTGATCGGCACCGGCACGCTGCTGGAGCCGTCCACCACCACCGCCAGATTCACCGCCGCGCCGCCGAAGCCCTGCGTCAGCACGAAGGTGATCTGCGACTGCCCGGCGTTAGTGCCGATGGGGTCAGCGCTCTGCACCGGCATCGACTGGCCGTTGATCGTCACCTGCAACCGGCTCGGGTTGACGAGCACGGTGGGATCCAGGTTGGAGACGTTGACGTTGACCACGTCCTGCGAAAATGCGGGGTGGGAGCTGTCGTACGCCACGCCGCTGGCATTGGTCACGCTTTGGATGGTGGGCGGCGGAACGTCGATCTGTACCGCGATCGGGTTGGCGGCGGCGTTGCCGTTATTCAGCCTCAGGATCGCCGGTCCCGGTCGGGAAATTCGCCGGGATGAAGAAATTGATTTGTCCGGGCAGTGACGCCATCGGGCTGCAGCGTCATCGGCTGATCGCCCAGCGTCACTTGCACGCCGACGAGCGAGTTCGCCAGGTTGACCCCGTAGATGGTCGCGTAAACCGCCAGGGTAGATGGTCTGTTGCGCGGTGTTGGCGTTGGCCACCGCTTTGATCACCGGCAGGCTGGGGTTCTTCGGCAGCACCTGGAATGCATCCGGACTGCGAGAGCACTGGAAGCCCGAGATCACGCTGACTTCGGAACTGCCCGGCCACCGCGTTGTCGGCCACCGCGATATTCGCCTGCAGATGGTTGGGGCCGAGCACCCATACGCGCTGCACCGTGATGTCGCCGGACCCGAAGCCGACCGTCACCTGGCCATCCACGAAGGCCGTATTCTGCGTCGTAACGTCCACCACTCCGGTCGCGCCCGCGGGCAGCGAGGTCAGGCTGAGTCTCTGCAATCTGCGGCGGGCCGGCCCGTCGGATAGGTATAGGTGGGCGGACTGGTCGTGGCGCGAAGGTGGTGTTCTGCCCGTCGCCGTTGTACACGATGACCTGCGCTACCTGGCCGCCGGTGCCCGCGGGCGGCGTTACGCGTCAGGAGCCTTGCAGGTCGTTGCCGCTGAATGCGCTGGAGCGCTACTGCCTGTATGCCGTCGAAGTAAACCACGCTGTCGCCGCCGAAGTTGCTGCCGCTGACCGTGACGCTGCCATCGCGCATTGGTTCGTCACGGAAGTGATTGCCGGAGCCGGCCGCTTCACCAGGTTGACCGCCTGCGGCATCACGTAAATGTCGTTGCCGTAATTCAGCACCAGGTGGCGCGGACCTGTGCCGGCAAAAACCGGCATGCCGAAATACAGCCACAGCGCGCCGCCCGGCGGGATCGTCGTATAGACCCGCAGATAGTCGCCGCTCGCCGTGCCGAAGCCGCCCAGGATGCGTGGCCGACTGCGGAACCGGCGCGTCGCCCGAGTTGGCGCGCACCTTCACGAAAAGGCTCCGCCTGCGTGTTGTTGACGTAGCGCGGGCAACACCTGGCCCAATCGTGCTACGGTCGAGGTCGTACAGCGGAGTACGCGTGCGCGGATCCAGGTAACTGGCGGTGATCAGGTCATAGGCCGGTACTGACGCTCGCGCGGCTGCACGGTGAAGTTCTGTCCGGTGATCACGCTGCCCGCCGTCACGTTGTTCAGCGTCGCCTGGCGTGGGGTCGGTCGTGTTCGGGTAGAACACGGTGCCGAAGACGCCGTTGGGCAGGAACTGTCCGCCGTTCTGATCCTGCGGCGGACGCAGGCCGGTGCCATCCGCGGGCACCGCGTCGGGCGGCAGCGGGTGCACGTACAGCAGGTAGTTGCCCGCCGGAATGCCGTCGATCCGGTAAGTGCCGTCGGGATTCGTCAGGCTGCTGACGGCGGCTCCCGTCGGGCTGATCGCCACCACCGAACGCCAGCGTGACCGGCGTGCCGTTGGCGAAGCGCACCGTGCCCGTAACCGCGCCGAAGTTGTTCTGCCAGCCCGGCGGCGCCGTAGAGCACATTGATCGCGGCCACATCGTCGGCATCGAAGGGCTTGGCGCGCGAAGTATTGCGCAGCACGTCCTGCGACATCGCGCTTCCCGTCCAGGTGTGCTGCAGGCCGAGCGCATGGCCCACTTCGTGAACCGCCGTGGTGAAGAAGTTTTCCAGGTAGCTGGGTCCCGCGCCGTGACTGGTATCGTTCGAGAGGATCACGTTGCCGCGCACGATGGTGGTGCCGTTGGAAGTCGGGCCGCCCATGCCGTACAGGCCGGGAGGCAGATCCTGGAACACCACGTCGCCGCCGGGCGCCGTCGAATTCTGTCCGTCGGTCTCCAACCCGCCGAATGCCACCTGCAGGTTCGGCGAACTCACCGAATCCCACGCGGCCGAGCGCCTGCTTCACCTGTCCCAGCAGCGAACCGAAGTTGTCGCCCGGAGCGTAAACCGCGGGCCCTGGTCGCTGACAAAGAAGCTGACCGTGCCCCCGGCCGGAATATTGAACTTTTCCTGCTGGATCGTGAAGGGGCCGGTGCGGCCGCCCGTCACATAGTGTACGTAGTGATAGTAGGCTTGCGCCGGAGTTCCGAGGGCGAGCGCGATCGCTGCGAGCGCGGTGACGGGGGCGAGGCGCGTGCTGCGCATTATTTCACCCCGCCTTGCGCGGCCAGGGTAGCGGCGATCCGCGACCGCAGCGCGCTCAATTTCATGGTCAGCGCGCTGTCTTTTACCGGGCGCGAGGTCTCCGGGTCCAGCATCAGTTCGCGCGTTGCCGACCGTGTGGCCATGCGGTCCGTGGCGCTTTCACCGGCCACGGAGAACAGTCCCTGCGTGAGACCGGTGATCCAGGTGATTCCGCCCTTGCTGGTCCAAAGGAAAAACACGAACTCGTCACCCGGATTTAGCACTGGGGAACCCGAAAAGCTCTGGCTGGAGTCCTTTGACCGTGCCGCCCGGAGTCATGATTTCCACCGACGTGCGGCTGGCGCCCTTGAACTGCTCGCTCACTTGAACCTGATAGTGCGTGTAAATGACGGAACCGCTGAAAGCAGCCCAGGAAGCGGTGACTTTTCCGCGGACAATCATGGTACTGCGGTTGATCATATCGTCCAGGGACAGGCGTTCCAGGGTGGCGCTGCGCGAGGGCGAAATCCATGCGGTCAGGGCCATCGCGAAAATCAGGCAGCGCTTCACGGCGAGGTTAAGAGCAGGTAGCGTGCCAGCTAATCCCATTGATGCCATGGAAGTTAACTTCGTACCAGGGATTCTCCTGTTCCCCTGTGACACAGGTTTGTGACAGCCTGTCCCAGCGGCGAAATGCCGCATAATGCCGCGGAATGCCTCGGCCGGGTGCCTTCCTCACCCCTTGCCGGGCCGTACGATCAGCATCGGCACGTCCAGATGATGCCGCACCGGGCTGATCGTGGTGCCGAAAATCAGGTCCTTCAACCCGCCGTGTCCGTGCGCGCCCATGATCACCAGGTCGGGATTGATTTCCCTGGCGTAGCGCAGAATCTCCTTCGTAGGCGAAGCCGAATGCGTAATCGCCGTCTCCACGCTAACCCCCTGATCACGTAACGAGCTTGCGATACGTTCCAGGTAGTACCTCGCCCAGTTCCACTTCCGCCGTCGACGCTGCCTGGCCGTACACCTGGCTGGTTACGCCTTCCTCCACGTGCAGCAGGTAAATGCAGGCTCCGTAGAGCTTGCCCATGGCGGCGGCATGGCTTACCGCCAGGCGGTCCAGCTCCGTATGGTCGAGCGGCACCAGGATCCGGTGATAGACGGGGGCCGCGATATGCGCGCCCTCGGCGTCCGGCACGGATACCGGCGCCCGTCCATACTTGCGCGTCCACCGGCTCATCAGCGGCTCCATCGTAACCCACACCAGCAGCAGCAGAAAGCCGGCCGAGATCGGAATCACGGCGATCCACACCGCGGTCTTCCAGGCGCCCGCCGCCGCCAGCCAGTCCGCGATCGCCATTCCCGCCAGCCGGACATTCAGCGCGATGATGATGGCCGCGGTAGCCCAGGCCAACACACGCACCCACGCCTTGTTGGCGAAATCTCCCATGCGATGCGCGGTCGCTGGTGAAGTGGATCAGCGGGATCACCGCGAACGGCAATTGCATGCTGAGGATGACCTGGCTCAGGATCAGCAACTGGTAGGTCGCCTGGTCGCCGGCATACCAGATGGTGAACGCCGCCGGCGCCACTGCCAGACTGCGCGTGAGCAGGCGCCGCAGCCAGGGCCGCATGCGGAAGTTGAGAAAGCCCTCCATCACGATCTGGCCCGCCATAGTGCCGGTCAGCGTGGAAGATTGTCCCGAGGCCAGCAGCGCGACCGCGAACAGCACGCCCGCCGCGCCAGTCCCCAGCAGCGGAGCCAGTAGCAGGTGAGCCTGCTGGATTTCCGTCACCACGATGTTGCGTTTGAAGAAGACCGCCGCCGCCATCACCAGGATCGCCGCGTTCACCAGCAGTGCGCCGTTCAGCGCCACCACGCTATCGATGAAGTTGTAGCGGCACGCCGTCCGCTTCTCCGCGTCGGAATGGCCGATGTGCCGCGTCTGCACCAGCGCCGAGTGCAGGTACAAATTGTGCGGCATCACGGTGGCGCCCAGGATCCCGATGGCCACATACAGACTGTCGCGGTTGAGAGTGCGGCGCCAAGCCTGTTAACAGTTCGCTCAACGCCGGCTTGGCCCAGAAGATCTCCACGCCGAAGCAGATGGCCATTACCGTGATCAGCGCTGAGCACCACGGCTTCAATGGTCCGTATGCCGAAGCTCTGGAACCACAGCAGCAGCAATGTATCCGCCGAGGTGATCAGCACTCCGGCGAGCAGCGGAATGTGGAACAGCAGATTGAGTCCGATGGCCGCGCCGATAACTTCGGCGAGGTCGCAGGCCGCCACCGCGATTTCGCAGAGCACCCACAGCGCCAGGTTCACGGCCCTTGGATAGGTTTCGCGGCAGGCCTGCGCCAGGTCGCGTCCGCGTACGATGCCCAGCCGCGCGCTCAGTGTCTGCAGCAGCACCGCCATGGCGTTGGACATCACCAGCACCCACAACAGCGAGTAGCCGAAACGCGCGCCGCCCTCCAGGTCCGTGGCCCAGTTGCCCGGGTCCATATAGCCGACGCTCACCAGGTACGCCGGCCCCGCGAAGGCAAACATACGCTTCCAGAAGGACACCTGCGAGGTGCCGACGGTGGAGTGCACGTCGGCCAGGGAACGCGATTCTTCCGCAGGGTGTCTTACGGCAGGGCATGAACTTAACTATAGTTAAGTTGGAGGAGTGCGTCAACCTGTGTCCCGAGTGAATCCGCACCGCCGGCAGTCGTTCGGATTCACCCGTCCGGGATTTGGTCCTGATCGTCACCGACCCATCGGCACGCGCGATGGTAACTTGAAGCCATGCCAACGATGAATCGCCAGATTACCCTGGCGGAGCGGCCGGTTGGGATGCCGAAGGTATCCGACTTCCATCAGGTCGAAACCCCGATGCCGCATGCCGGGCGAGGCGAAGTTCTGGTTCAAACGCTTTACCTTTCCGTAGACCCTTACGTGCGTGGCCGTCTGACCGGCGTGACCACCTACGCGCGCGGACTGGACCTTGGCGAAGTGATTGTGGGCGGAGTGGTGGGCCGTGTGTTGGAAACCAACGACCCGCGCTGTGTTGCCGGCGACATCGTCGAAGGCCCGCTGGGGTGGCAGGAGTACGCCGCCGCGCCGGCCAAGTCGCTGCGCAAGGTGGACCCCGCCGCCGGCCCGATTTCGTCCTCCTTGTATGTCCTTGGGATGCCGGGACTGACGGCATATTTCGGCCTGCTGGAAATCTGCCGGCCGCAACCGGGCGAGACCGTGGTGGTGTCGGGCGCCGCCGGCGCCGTTGGTTCGCTGGTGGGGCAGATCGCCAGGATCAAGCGCTGCCGGGCCATCGGCATTGCAGGCACAGACCAGAAGGTCCGCTTTCTGGTGGACGAACTCGGCTTCGACGCCGCATTCAATTACCGCGAGACACCGGATTACGATGCCAAGCTCAAGGAACTCTGTCCCAACGGGGTTGACGTCTATTTTGACAATGTCGGCGGCCCGATTACCGATGCCGTGATGCGGCGCATCGGCAGTCATGCGCGCGTGGCGGTGTGCGGCCAGATCTCGCAGTACAACGCAGTGGAGCCCGAGATGGGCCCCCGCTGGCTGAGCCAGCTCGTGATCCGGCAGGCAAAGGTGGAGGGCTTCCTGGTGACGCAGTTCGCCGACCGGTACGAAGCCGGCCTGCACCAGCTCTCCACCTGGCTGAAGGAGAAGCGCCTGCACTATCGCGAGGATGTGGTGGAGGGACTCGAGAAGGCGCCACAGGCCTTCATCCGCATGCTGGAAGGCAAGAACATCGGCAAACAGTTGGTCAAGGTGGCGGAGTAGCAGGGCTTCAGTTCAGGGCGTCAATTCAGACTGACGCGGCGCATCAAATCGATGAACCGCGCATCCTGGCGGATGCCGTCGAACAGGGGGTCCACTTTGAGGTAGACCAGCCACGCGGAACGATCGTCGAAGGCCTTCTGTATCCAATCGAACGCCTGGTCCTTGTTACCCAGCGCAAGATAAATCACGGCCACCCACATCGGCTGCACGTAAGTCTGCTGCGAACGCTCTTTCAATTGATCGACGATCTTGCGCGCCTCCGCCTCCTGGTGCGACGCCGCGAGCCCGAGCCCCAACGCCGCGAGCTCATTGGTATCGCCGTCAGAGAGTTGCAGGGCCTTGCGAAACTCCGCGATGCCTTCCGGATACGCAGCTTGCTGCAGGTAGGCCCGGCCCAGGAATACGTGCGCCGCCAAAAAACCGCCGTCCATCGCCACGGTCTTCTCGCACTGCTCGATGGCTTGCGGATACTGGCGTGCGTAATAGAAGCGGGTGCCGAGTGCCAGGTTGATCGCGGGCGAGAGCGGATTGAGCTCCTTGGCCCGATTCATTTCCGCCAGCGCCTCATCGAAGCGCCCCAACGCCATCAGGTATTCGCCGTACCAGGCGTGTGCCGTCGGATAACTTCCATTCAATTCGATCGCGCGCTTGAATTCCTTTTCCGCGCCCGCCCAGTCCCACTCGCGGAATTTCGCAAAGGCCAGCGACGTGTGCGCTTCGCCGAGCGTGTCGTCAAGCTCCAGAGCCTTGGATGCGGCCAGCTTTACCTTGGGTGTGACCTCGCGCGCCGGAAGCACATTGAGATCGCCCAGCAGGGCGTACGCATCCGCCTGCCCGGCATAGGCCAGCGCGTACTTCGAGTCTTTCTGTATGGCCTGTTGGAAGAAATCGATGCTTTGTTGCGCGCCTTCCAGGGTGCGCTTGTTCCAGTAGTAGCGCCCCTGCAGATACATCTGGTAGGCCTCAGTGTCTTCCGTCGCGTGGCGCGTCATTCGCTGCTTCTGCTCCCCGCTGAGGCGCAGTTGCAGCTTCTCGGAGATCTCGCGCGAAATCTGATCCTGAATGGCCATGATGTCGGCCACTTTGCGTGTGTACTGGCTGCCCCAGATCTGGCGATCGTGGCGCACGTCGATCAGTTCCGCGCTGATGGCGAATTCGTCGCCGCGCTTCACCAGCCGGCCGGTCAGCACCACCGGCACCTTGAGTTCCTTGCCCGCGGCAACCGGGCTGACGTCCTTGCCGCGATAGCGCGAAACCGAGCTGAACGATCGTACCGAAAGCTTCGGAAGTTGGGAGAGGTTGTTGATGATGCTCTCGCTGATTCCGTCGCTGAGATATTCCGTGCCGGGGTCGGCCCCCACGTTGACAAACGGCAACACGGCGAGCGAGTCCATCCCGGAGTCCCCGGTCAGGAACACGATCGCCGCTATGGCCGCCAGTATCAGGCCCGCCAGCACCAGCCCTACTGCGCGCCAATTGCGTCGCACCCCGGCCACCAGGTATTCGGCGCTCGAAGGAGCCGCGGGGGCGGACGACGGCACTGCGGATGTACTTCCGCTCGGCGGCCGGTCCACCGGACCGGTGGGCGACATGGCAGGGACCGCCGCAGTTGCTGCAGGCAGGCTCCCGATCGCGCTCACACCCGCCGAAACCCGGCTCGAGTCCGCATCGCGGCGCAGGCGCTTTAAATCTGTGCGCATCTCGGCCGCGGACTGATACCGCATATCGCGGTTCTTCTCGAGCGCCTTCAGGATAATCCGTTCGAACTCCGCCGGCAGGTCCGGCCGCAGTTGCGACGGCGCCTTGGCGGCATGGTGCAAGATGGCGACGAATGTCAGCGCCACCGTGTTGCCCTGGAACGGCGACCGTGCCGTGGCCATCTCGTAGAGCACCACGCCGAAGGAAAACAGGTCCGTGCGCACGTCGAGATCTTCGCCGCGCGCCTGCTCCGGCGACATGTACGCCACCGTGCCCATGGTGGATCCCGGACTGGTGAGTAGGGCATCGAACGCCGCTGTGGGAGCCTCCGACGGATTGCCGGTGCTGTCGCCCGCCATCGAACTGTGCGAAACCTTCGCCAGTCCGAAATCCATGATCTTGATCTGTCCGCGCGTAGTGACGAAGATGTTGGCCGGCTTGATGTCGCGGTGCACCACGCCCTTGGTATGCGCCGCATCCAGCGCATCCGCCATCTGGATGGCCAGATCCAGCAATTCGTCCAGCTCGAGCGGTCGTACCGTCGATCCGTTCCTTGAGAGTCTTGCCTTCCAGGTGCTCCATCACCAGGAACGGCCGCCCCTCGTCACGGTCGATATCGTAAAGCGTGCAGATATTCGGATGGTTCAACGCGGAAACGGCGCGCGCCTCGCGCTGGAAGCGCTCCACTGCTGCGCCGGTCTGCAGCCAGGTCTCCGGAAGGAACTTCACCGCTACCGTGCGCCCCAGGCGCGAATCCTCGGCCTGATAAACGACGCCCATGCCGCCGCTACCCAGCATCGAGAGGATCCGGTAGTGAGAAATCGTCTTACCGATCATGACAGCACCCAGCGATGCCTCTAGCTTATCGTCACCGGGCTGCGTACATCAATGCTTCCTCATCGCAACGGATAACCCTTTTCGCCCGGCAGCGCCCCGTTGATCTTCACCACCTTCAGCCCCTTCGGCACCTGCGTCGCGTCCACAAACGCCACCGCACCCGGGATCGCGGTTGCCAGCTCTGCTGCCGTCTCATTGGAGTAAACGATCCGCGGACCACTGGCCGCTTCCGCCCGAAAGACCTTGGCGATCCAGTACTGCCGGAACTGCGCTTCCGACATTTGATAGATGGTCTTCAGGACGACCTCCCGCTCCCGCGCGCCGGGAGCCCGCACCAGCAGCGTCACCTTCAGGTTCGAAGCCCAGAACTGCCGGTCGCCCAACATCAACCTGCGCAATTCGGCGAACGATAGATTGTCCACGGGAACGTCTGTCCGCACCACGATGGCGATATCGCCGTCTGCAATCGGCGGCGCTCCTGCCGCGCGCTTCCGAGGATGGCGGCCGCCAGGATCCAACACCGCAAGTAGGAATGCCAGTAGTTCCTCATGGCCGGCCTAGAAGGTAAAACTCGTCTGCAGGAATGCGCCGTTGATGGATGGCAGATTCCGGCGAATATAGTGGCGGTATTCCATCTTGAAGGCGGCGAAACTGGAAATGTCATACCGCATGCCCACGGTGGAGGCTGAAAAACTCGGCACGGCGCGGAAGATGGCATCGGCCTGCGGGATGTGCATGTACTCGAAGCGGTAATAGGGCTTCCACAACCTCGCATCGCCCGGCAGCCGATAGGCCGTCTGCACGTAGAACGCCTGGCTGTTGAGCCGACTGGACCGCCGGCCACCGGCTGGTGGGACACGTTGGCAAACTCGGCAATCACCTCCGGCGTCTCCTTCAGCCAGGCAACATGCGCCGATTGGATCCACTCGCGGGCGCGCGGCCCCTCCCAGCGGATTGATCAGGTCGCGATACACCGAGCCGCCAACCTGCAGCCCGTACAGCCGATTCGGTTTGATGAACGCGTTGACCAGCCAGGCGCGATTGTTGTTGATGTCGCCGATATCGCCGCTGCGGCTGATCACCTGTCCCCGCCCGTTGCCCAATCCCAGGTTGTAATTCAGATTCAGTCCGCCTGCCGGCACCGCGCCTTCCACCAGCATCCCCACGAAATGCACCGGAATGAAGCTGCCGCCGAACTGCGTCATCTCCGGCCGGCTGGCCGTGGTCTGCAGCCACTCCCCGTGATGGTAGGCAGTGTTCCAGTAATTGATGGGCGTGTGGTAGCGTCCGAAGGAGACTTTGAAGTAATCGTTCAGGTCGTAGCGGATGATGAGCCGCTCGAGCTCCGACATTGAATCCCGTGACGGCCGGCGACCCCGTGCCCGCATCCGCGCGCGCCGTCATGCTCAGTTCCCCAAATGCGCTGACCTTTGGTGAAAGCGCCGAACTCATATGCAGCGCGAACTGGCCTTCCTGAAAGCCCGTATGCGGTCCCAGCAGCGTCTGCGCGCCGAAACCGCCCGAAGGTCCATGCAGATCCGTCGCCGCGAAGTTGAAATCGCTGAAGCCCGCCACCTTAAGCGTGGGATATTCGGGCCGGTCCGCATCGGGAATGGGCGGCGTATCGTGCTGGTGCGCGGTCTGTACCGCCTCCGCCGGAGCGACAGGGGCCGGAGCGGAAACCGCGGGCGCGATCGCCCGTGGGCCGGGGTTGTCCCGCGGGTTCTCCAGTTGCGCGACACGCTTTTCCAAAGTGTCGATTCGAGAGAGCAGCCGCTCGATGAGTTCCCTGGTGGCCGCATCCGTAGTCTGGGCGCCTGCCCAGTCCGGCAGTGCCAGAAGCAGGCACATCGCGAATAGTCTAGCGCGCATAACCCCCCTCAGGGCTTACAAATTGATCGAATCGGAAGTAGCTGCATCTCCCTCTCAGACGATTTCCAAGAGGGTAACACAGGCAGAACGGATCTCAGGGGTCTGGAATGCGATTCCGGATTGATAGTAGGTGAAACCCCGAGTGCCGCTCAGACCACGGCGGCGGTGAGTCCCCGGAAATATGCCACCGTTTCGCGCAAGCCGTCTTCCAGCGCGACGCGCGGCTCCCACCCAGCAGCGTCCTGGCCTTGGTGATGTCGGGCTTGCGCTGCTTCGGATCGTCCTCCGGCAGCGGCGTCGAAAGATGATCTCCGATTTGGTGCCGGTCATCTGCGCGGATGTGTTCGGCGAATTCCAGAATCGTCATCTCGCGCGGATTGCCCAGGTTCACCGGGTAGCGTTCGTCGGAAGCATCAGCCGATAGAGCCCATCCACCAGGTCGCTCACGTAACAGAAGCTGCGCGTCTGCGAGCCGGCGCCGAAGACCGTCATGGGCTCGCCGCGCAGCGCCTGGTCCAGGAACGCCGGCACCACGCGGCCGTCGTCCAGCTTCATGCGCGGGCCATAGGTATTGAAGATGCGCGCGATGTTGGTGCGCACGCCGTGCTTGCGATGGTAGGCCATGGTGATGGCCTCGGCGAAGCGCTTGCTCTCGTCGTAGCAGGAGCGCGGACCCACCGGATTCACATTGCCCCAGTAGGTCTCCACCTGCGGATGCACCAGCGGATCGCCGTAACATTCGCTGGTCGAGGTCACCAGGAAGCGCGCGTTCTTCGCGAGCGCCAGTTCCAGCATGCTGGCGCGTGCCGAGCGAGCCCACGTCCAGCGTCTCGATGGGGTGCTCCAGGTAGTCCTTGGGACTGGCGGGCGACGCCATGTTCACCACGCAATCCACCGCGCCTTCCACGGTGAAAGGCTGAGTGATGTCCTGCTGCGACGAAATCGAGAAGCCCGAGTGACCCTCGCAGGTGGGCGAGGTTGGCGGGCGAGCCGGTCAGAAAATTATCCAGCGCGACGACGGTGTGGCCTTCCGCCAGCAGGCGATCGCACATGTGCGACCCGATAAAGCCGGCGGCGCCGGAAACGACAATTCGCAAAGTGCCCTCCATCGTTTTATTCTAGCGGAGCCCGTTCGGGTTCGCATGCTACATTCATAAACTGACTGTATATGACCGACGCATCCTGGGTGGAACGGGCAGTACTTGTCGTAATTCTCCTCACTTCGTTGGCGCTGTTCTGGTGGCGTTTTCACAAAGGTCCTGCACATCATCCGCGGCTCGCGCGCCACGCCGGATTTCGAGGTGTCTCCGCTGGGGCCGCGCATCCGCCAGTTTCTGTGGGAAGTCATGCTGCAGGGCAAGGTGATCGAGCAGCGCCCGCTTCCCGGCCTGGCGCACGCCTTCGTGTACTGGGGTTTTCTGGCCTTCGCGCTGGTCACCATCAATCACCTTGCATCTGCCTTCGGCGGACGCTTTCTCTCGCCGGATTCGGGCTTCGGCAGCTTCTATTTCGGCGTTCGTCGCGGTGTGGGCGGTGGCGGTGGCGGTTTCCATCGCCGGCCTGTTCGTTCGCCGCTTCGTGGTGCGGCCGGTATGGCTGGGCAAGGTCGCGCCGGAATCGGGCTTCATCGCCTTCCTGATCTTCCTGCTGATGGTGACCTATCTTGCCGGGCTCTGGCTGGACGAGGAGTCGCTCACCGGTCAGGGCGTGTGGTGGCTGCACACGCTGGCGCTGCTGATCTTCCTGCCGCTGATTCCGCACACCAAGCATCTGCACCTGGTGCTGAGCCCGGCGACCGTATTCCTCAAGCGCCAGGGCTTCAGCCGGATTCCGCCGCTGGCCGGCGACGAGGATTTCGGCCTGGATACCGGCAAGGACGTGACGCGGATCGATGCCCTGCAGGCCTTCTCCTGCGTGGAGTGCGGGCGCTGCACGGAGCATTGTCCGGCCGACCAATACGGGAAAGGTGCTCAACCCGAAGGAGATCATCCTGGGGCTGCGCAATTACCTCAACGAATTCGGCCCCGGCAACGAAGCGCCGCTGCTGGGCAAGCACATCACCGAAGAGGCGGTCTTCCAGTGCACCACCTGCGGCGGCTGCGAGTTCCAGTGTCCGGTGGGCATCCAGCATCTGCCGATGATCATCGGACTGCGGCGCGGCGCGGTGAACACCGGCAAATGGGAAGACGACTACGGCACCAAGCTGTTCCTGAATCTGGAGCGCAACGGCAACGCGATGGGCTTCGCCGCCAGCGAGCGGCAGAAATTCATCGAGAAGAACGGCCTGCCGCTTTACGACGGCAAGCAGGAATACTGCCTGTGGCTGGGCTGCATGGGCGCGTACGATCCGCAGGGGCGCGAGATCGTGCTGGCGCTGGTGCGCGTGCTGCGCCACGCGGGCGTGACCTTCGGCGTGCTGCGCAAGGAGAAGTGCACGGGCGATCCGGCGCGCCGCCTGGGCAACGACCTGGCGTTCACCCAGGTGGCGGAGGCCAACATCGAAACCCTGCAGGCCGCCAACATTAAGAAGATGGTGTCGATCTGCCCGCATTGCGTGCGCACCATCGGGACGGACTGGCGGGAGGCGGGCGCCACCTTCGAGATCGAGCATCACAGCGAGTTGCTGGCGCGCCTGGCGGACCGCCTGCCGGCCGCCGCCGCGGGTGCGCCGCGCGAGACCGTGGTCTACCACGATCCCTGTTATCTGGGCCGGTACCGCGATATCTACGACGAGCCGCGGGCGGTGATCGCGCAGACCGCGACAGTGGTGGAGGCGCGGACGCTCGCGCGAGCGTTCGTTCTGCTGCGGGGCGGGCGGCGGGCAGATGTTCCTGGGCGAGGAGAAGGGCAAGCGCGTGAACGTGGAGCGGGCGGAGGAACTGGTGGGGACCGGCGCGCAGGTGATCGGCACGGCCTGCCCGTTCTGCCAGACGATGTTCCGCGATGCGCTGGGCACGGTGACGCAGACGCCGCCGAAGCTGCTGGACATCGCCCAGATCGCAGCGGCCTCGCTGCCGCCGGAACAATCGGTCGTCTCGAAGTGACAATCCGGCGCGAAATGCTATACTGATTTTTGGCGAGGCGAAAGTCGCGCCGGCTGCAGAAATTCCCTAGCGGGCGCGTAGCTCAATTGGCAGAGCAACTGACTCTTAATCAGTAGGTTGTAGGTTCGATTCCTACCGCGCTCACCACTAAAATCAGTAGTTTACAGTGGTTTTGGCTCATGCTTGCAGTGCGCCAGTGTGCCAGTAGTGTGCCAAATTTGGCGACTCGGGCTATTTCTTCCGCTGTCGGCCCATCAGCAACTTTCCAACCTTCGCGGCGGCGGAATCCTGCATGTGGGGAAGCAGGTGGGAGTAGACATCCAAGGTGAACGCTGCGCTCGCATGCCCGAGCATCTCAGACACGACTTTCGGTTGAACGCCGGCGGTGAGCGCGAGCGTCGCAGCCGTGTGACGGAGGTCATAGAGCCGGAAGTCGGTGGGCAACTTCGCCGCATTCAACACACGGATGAAGTCCTGTTGCGCCACATTGCGCTCGTCAAGGGGCCCTCCTGTTCGGGTCGTGAAGATTAGGCCGTTGTCAGTCCAGCGGTCCTTCGCCTCCACTCGCGCCTCTTCCTGGGCGGACTTGTGCTTTTTGAGAGCCCCGAGAACGTGGGCTTGGAGCTTGATGGTCCGGCGACTACGTGAGCGTTTCGTCTCGGCAAACTGCCATCCTCCGCCCTGCAGCCATTCGAGCGAGCGCGCCACCACGATCGTTCCCGCCTTGATATTAAGGTCAGTCCACTTCAGCGCCAGGTATTCACTCGGCCGCGGGCCGGCTGTCACCGCCAACGCGAACAACGCGCCGATGCGGTCCTTGTCTGCGGCGCGCAGAAACGCCCGCGTCTGCACGGTCGACAGAACCTTGATCTCCTTTCTTCGATTGCCTGGGCAGTTCAACCGAGTCCGCCGGATTGTAAGCGAGCAGTCGCCACTTGACTGCCTGCTGGAGCGCCGAGCGCAGCACGGCGTGGGTGTATCGGACCGTGCGCGCGGACAGCCCTTTCTCGAGGATCTTCCCGTAGACTGCTTGCACGTCGAGAGGTGTGACCTTCGCCAGAGGACGCCCTTCCAGGGACGGCCGCACGTACCGCTTGAGAAGCGTCTCATAGTCCCGGTAGGTTCTTGCCTTGAGTTTGGGCTTGGCGGCCGTTTCGAGCCAACGGTCCAAGTATGCACCGAGAGGTTCGGACGACGGCTTTGCGAATGACCCCAGATCGCGATCACGCAAGGTAGCTGTCAGATACTGCTGCGCGTCCTTCTTTGTGCCGCGTACGCTCTTGTTGTGGTATTTCCGCCTGCCAGTTGACGGATCGCGACCGAGAAAGATGCGGACGAGCCATAGGCGCGGTCCCCGTTGAACGATCTGTCCTGCCGGCCGTGCCATGATTCTGGCCCGATTGTAAGAGCGTTCCGTGCCGAAAACAAAAGTCGGGCGTCTGAGTTTCGCGGAGGTTGGCTGACTGTGGCTGAGGGAAGCTGAGTTCTGACCGCCTGATGAGACTTTTGACTGAAACCTACGAGTCGGAGTACAACACTGCCATGGGCGTCGTTCCAAAAAGCTCTCCCACTATCCCGTGCCGGGCCCCACAGTTGCGCCTTCTTACGATGAAGGAGGTGGCGCTGCGGCTTGGTATCTCCCTTCAACGCACGTACGAAATGGGGCGTTTGGGCCTGCTACCAGTCGTCAGACTCGGCCGGCAGCTCCGCGTCGAGGAAGGGCGCCTCACCAGTTGGGTCGAAAGCGGCGGCCGCGGCCTGCCCGGTGGGTGGAAACGAGAATTCCGATTGAGGAGTGGAAATGCGAATCGAATCGAAACAGATTGTTGCCGGATTCCCTGCGGTTCAGATCCGCCGCCTGATGCGTGAGACCGTTGGCCGATCGATCTCCCCGCGATGCGTCAGGGAGGTTCTTCAATGTTCAGAGTCAACTGCTGCCACCGTGTTGGTGGACCTGCAACGCGAAGGCCTGGTTGTACAGGTCGAAGGCCACCTCGAGCCGTCATTGCAGGGCAGTGCGTTGGCACAGGCGACCGCTGCCAAGCCCTTAGTACGCGGCACCGCCGAGCGGCTCATTTCGGGGGTGGTGGCGCGGGCTAGGTTGATCAACGCCGACGACGAGTGGGCGTATCGCGTGGCATTGCTGGTCGCGTTCGGCAGTTTCGTCGCCGGAGCGGAAAGACCAAACGACGTGGATGTTGCCTGCAGACTCAAACCCCGATGGCAGGGTGCCGCTCAGGAAAAAACAGAGGAGTTGAGGAGAGCGGCCCGTGACCGCCGGTTCCGCAACACTTGGGAGTGCGCCGCTTGGCCGAAGCTGGAGGTACTCTGTTTCCTGAAGTCTCGATCACGAGGATCTGTCGGTTCAGGAACTGGACGACTGGGTTCTGAAGCAGGAGAAACACTCGATCATCTATCGCGACGGCCAGCGAAATTGAGCCAGTGGTAGAATGCCAGCTTCCCAGGCTGGAGCCTGTTGATTCTGCTCACCCGGTTACCTTCAAGGCTAAAAGGGCATCAGCGCCAAGCCTGACGATTTCAACGAAATTGGTCTCGCACGCAGGCCTTTCGGCGGTAATCTCATCGTATGCCTCGACGCGGCAAAAAGGGCACGCCAGAACCGAGCGATGCTGAAGTGAGGGCGATCCTCGTTTCTGCGATGGCCGAAGTTGGTGCTGATCCCGCTCTGATCTACGCATTCCAAAGAACAGGCGTGTATGTCTGCGAAGAGAACGAGCGGCGGTTGTCGCAGAGCCAGTTGGCAGCATGGAACGGTGCCGTTGACGAGTATTACAAAACTCTGGCTGGACCGCGCCAGTGAACACGACCGCGGGTATATGGCTGTCGTGATCGGCTGACTGGTGGTCAAGCGCAAACTTGTGCACGCTCGGAGCGGGCGCTCTGGGACAGGGACCGTGTGCGCCGGCAATGTGCGCACCGCGAAGGCGTCAAACGGAGATCT
Source organism: uncultured Solibacteraceae bacterium (assembly GCA_963792055.1). Taxonomy (GTDB): domain Bacteria; phylum Acidobacteriota; class Terriglobia; order Bryobacterales; family Bryobacteraceae; genus Solibacter. The sequence goes on from CAWBUV010000010.1 coordinate 312,076, forward strand.
TCATCCTCTGGGGAATCTTCGGATGGGCTTGGTGCGGAGACGTCCAGGGCGACTGCGGATGTCCCGCAGAACAGTCGGGCGGCGATCGAGGTTCTTGGGGGCCCCTTGCGATACGGCTGAAATCAAGTCTCAGTCAAGCTAGACGAGCTCGCGGTTGGCCTCTTTGTCGGTCAACGGCGGCTCCCGCGAGATCAGCCGCAGATCGAACCGAAAAGTCTCAGGTTGGGCAAACTCGATTCGCGCAAAGTCCGAGTGCGCGGGATTCAGAACGTAGTTCCGCTCGCCAAGGATTACGGAAGGCACGGACAAGACTGCCGATCGCTGCTGCGCAACCCAGACGTCTCCAAGAAGCCTGGTCGTAAGCTGCTCGCGAGGACTTAATGCCGACCATCCCTCCGGCAAATCCTTATCAGAAATTCTCTCGATGGCCACGTCCTCCGGAATGCCGGCTGCTCCGAGAAGGTATTTGTCAGGCAGCGTACCGGACAAGTGGACGAGAACCTCGAGCACCGCGAGCGAGCGATTCTCGCTCATGTACAGGACACGGACTCCTTTTGAGTTCCACCGCCCACCGACGCGGTGAGCGCCCTCGCCATCGTATGCCGGGTAAGAACTCCGGCACAATCGGAATGCCCGCATCAGCCAAGGACGCCGAATTCAATTCGCGTCAGGACTTCGTCTGCCTCCTGGAAGCCCTCTTCGGTGGCGGTGGCCTCCAGCGGTGTCCGTCCGCTAAGGGATGGATTCGGTGTCTGCAGCCAACCTAAGGCCTTCTGGTGGTTGGCGAAAACCTCGCCCGCGCGCACCGACAGAGTGATGAACCGACCGGGCGGTATTGTCTGAAACTCGCGATTTGAGGGCGTCGTCGCCATGTCCGAACCTCACCTTAAATATACGCCTTTTTCGGCAGCTGCACCTACCTCCTCGACTGGAACTTCGCATCAACCTTGAGTCGGTGCTAGGCAATTGAAGATGGCCGCGTTGGCGAAAGGAGCGTCACTGCTCGGTCGTTCAGCTTTGCGCGCTTCCGCGCGGGGCAGGCATCTCGAAACGGAGCTCGGCGCTGCTCGATGTCCCGTCATTTTTCCGCCGAAGGCCGATCAATTCTCGTTATCTGAACCGGCCGAAACAGGTCGTTAGGGCGACCTCGTGTGCCATTTGTTCGCCCCGCACTGGCGGAGGTGTTTCAATGGAACGGAAAGTCGGACAGATCGTTCGACGCGGCACGGACACTTGGCTAGTGCGAGTATAGGGTGGCCCCGACGTCGAAACCAAGAAGCGAATGTATACCCAAGCGGTTCTCCTGTCGGCCTTGAAGCAGGCGATATTCGGTGCCTGTACCGAAGGTGCAGCACTGTCGCTGGCCGACGAGGGCTTCGACCTGCCTCCTTACATTTCCCGGAGATCAATGCCAGCGGGTGCGCAAAGGCGTTGACGAACTAGTTCGGCACCATTGCCGGTGGGCACTTCGGTCGAGATGAAGGTCTATTCGGCGTACGTGGAGAGCTGGCATCAGGCCAAGTGCGTAGACCGGATGGCTTGTTTACCGCGGTCATCCGAGGTCTTTTAAGCAAATATTTCCACGGCGCCACATGCGACCAATCCAGTGTGCCAATAGTGTGCCAACTCGTCCGGAAGCGGCTAAACTCGCCAATGCCCACGAGAAGAATGCCTACCTGCAAGCGCATGATTCAGAGGTCCTTATAGACGGAATAGACAAAACGGCGCATGGCGGAAACCATCCCGGAAAAGACTCTTAATCAGTAGGTTGTAGGTTCGATTCCTACCGCGCTCACCACTAAGTTCAACTGCATTACTCATTTTCGCGAGTGCTTGTAAACGTCACCCCGCGGGAGGATGGAGTCCACGATTACTTCCGTCCCTTCAATTCTGAATAGCACCCGGATCGCTCCGATCTTCTTCCGCTCAGCACCCCGATTTACCATGTGGTCGGATGCGCCAATCGGATCGCTAAACGCTTCGAGAAGTCCATCGTTAATGCGTTTCCTTGTGGTCGCGTCCAAGCGTTTCAGGTAACTCGCGGCCTGTTGACTAACCTTGAATGTTGGTTGAGTCACTCAGAAGAGTTGTTCCATGGTTTCGAACTCGCCGCGCGCGATCTGGGCCTGGCCTTCGTTGATCGCCCGCAACACCGCCGGATCGAGTGACATCTCGAGCGAATCCAGGAAGTCGGCAATGTATTCGCCTCGGATTCGGATCGAGCCGAGCGGAGCGCTGGTCAATGAGCGGTTGAAAAGTTGCCTCTGCCTCGCGGTGTCGATCACGTCTTCGATACAATCCAGAAGTTTTCGAAGCTGGACGATCTGGCCACGAATCATTTCCTCGCTCATCACGCCATCAGGTATTTCCGAAAAAGGCTTCAGCTTGCGATTGAGCTGCTTCAGGTCACCGCTGGCGCTCCAAAGTCCGGCTGCGACACCCAAAATACCAGTCTGCCGCCGTACCGATTCCTTCACACGGAGCAGTGCCGCCATTGTCTCGTGGAACGGAATCAGCCACTGGTCAGGCGAGGGAGCCGTTATCGATGTTCCCATGGTTCGCGCGATCCTTCCCGCTATGCCCATTGTTGCATATAGGCTCAATCCTTACCGGCCTGCGCTTTTCCGAACAGGCGCCTCCACCGGGGCAAGCCCGTCAATATATCGCCCTACTGCCTCGTCGCGCCCAAGCCGCCCGGGCGGCAGGAGCGGCAGATACCGAAGCCGCCGCCAACCGCCTGGATGAATCCACAGTACGCGGTCAGACGCGTCAGATCGGGTGCACTCAGGCCTTTCTGTACAAAAGGCGTTTCAGTCAATGCCGCAATCGTTGTGCCGCCCACCGTCACCGCATGCAGCGTGGTGCCCCAGGCAGCCATTCCCTCCGCCAGATTCTCAGCAAGAACTCTCGACGCGTTGCAGGTGCCAGTGGAAGCGACCACCTTCACCACAAGTGAAATGGGAAGGCCCAGTATCAGCACATTCGGGAACATGTCCCGTTGCACCGAAAGTGAAACCAGAGCGTCCGGCGTAACCGTACAACTGCAGCAGGCGAACATCTGTTCGTCGGTCGTGAAGGCGTACACATTGGCGCAAATGTTGGTTACCGCGCCGGTCGCCGTATTCTGGGTGCCGGCGTTGGTGATGTTGATGACCGAGTCGCTACGATTCAGGCTAGCCGCATAGTGCATTTGCAAGGCCCCGGCCGGAGAGCCCGGAATCGCTTGACCAAATGCCGTCGTCACAAGCGCAGCAACCACAAACACCGTGATCAGGGGGGCCGGATTCATTGAGAGCCTCCTCGAAGAGAATACGCTGACGGGTAGTCGGCGTCAAGAATCCTCCCGGCAGGGCGGCCGGATCTAAAGCTCCGCCGCCCGTCCTTCGCGCTAGTGCCGGTCGTGATCGCGATCGTAGTCCCGCTTGTGATCCCGATGTTTGTCCCACTTATGATCGTGCGCGAAATGGCCTCGATCGCCATCCCAGTAACCTTCAAAGAATTGCTGTCCATCGTAACGCGGCGATACCCAGCGTGCGCCTTCGTATGCCGGCCGCGTCCAATATCCGTCGTGCCACTTGTAATGGTTGCCGGCCGGATACCAGTAGCCCGACACCCAGAAATACCCGGCGCCCGGACTTCGCGGCTGTACCCTGATGACACGGGGCGGTGGCGGTGCGCCGATCCTGATTCCAATCGAAACCTGGGCGAAGAGCGTTCCTCCGGCCAACAACATCAATACGCTCAATTTATTTTTCACGATTCGAGTCCTTTTCTCCCGATTGCACTTCGAACGATGTCCTATCAAGCACGTTGTTGGCCAGGAACCTTCCGGGCCGCTGCGACTGCAATCAGCAGGGACGCATCGCGAAACCTCGGGAATCATCCGGTGCATTCGCGCCGTTCGATAACATTCACCCGGTCTCGCACGGGGACCCTCCCGGTAAATTTTTCCCACCGCCGCGCTACCGGGTTATCATGTTGCCATGTTGAAGGATCGGGTTACGTTGATCAGCGGCGCTGCCACCGGAATCGGTGAGGCCATCGCACGGCTCTTTGCCAGTCAAGGCGCGCATACCTATCTTTTGGACCGCGACCACGAGGGCTGCCGCCGGGTTGCCGAGTCCATCGTTTCGACGGGTGGCTCCGCCGCAGCCTTCGGCGGCGACGTGCGGCTCGCTGGCGACATCGCACCATGGGTGGAAGGCGCCATCGGCGATTTCGGCCGCATCGACGTGCTAATCAATAATGCCGGCATCTATCCGCGCCAGGCCTTTCTCGGGATGTCCGAAGCGCAGTGGGACGAAATGCAGGACGATCAATTTGAAAAGCATGTTCCACACGCTGCAACTCGTGCTGCCACACATGGTGAAGCAGGGTAGCGGAAAGGTGGTCAACATTTCGTCGGTCACGTTCCACCTCGGGGTGGCCCTGCTCTCGCACTACGTGGCGTCGAAAGGCGGCGTGATCGGACTTACCCGCTCGCTGGCGCGCGAAATGGGTCCGCACAATATCCACCTCAACTGCATCACACCGGGTGCGATCAAGACCGAATCGGAGGCCAGAGTGGTGACCGACGAACAGGCTCGCGCCATGATGGCCTCGCAGTGCCTGGAACGCCGCATCATGCCGGTGGATATCGCGCGCGTCTGCCTCTTCCTGAGTTCGGAACTGAGCGATGGAATGACCGGCCAGACTCTCAATGTAGACGGCGGCTGGATGATGTACTAACCAGGCCGCGTCAGTTCTTATGAGCGCCGGCGCCCGCTTCTGTGCTCTGTAACTGAAGGTCTTCCAGGTTCCACGTACTTCCGTTGTGCAGCAGGACCGCAAAGTAGAGGGTCCGCACATTCACCCCCGGCTGTGGCCGTGTGTCGATATAGCCTGATACCCGCCAGCGCCTGTCCCAATGCTCCACGGTGGTCTGGTCTTTGCCGCTGAAACCTACCGGATTTTGCACTGCCGGATTGGAAGCGATTAGCGTCTGCGCCGCGTTCCGGGCATCGTCGTTGGAAACCTGCCAGTGTTCCACCCGGTTCTTGATTCGCCCCGAGCCCCACAGCAGCAACCCCATCACGGCGCATAGAAGTGCCACGCCGCCTCCGGCAAGCAGGGAAATCGGCAGGCGCAGGTTGCGCTGACACATCGGGCAGCGCAGCGTACCATCCGGAAGCGCGATCTCGCATGCACGGCAGAAAATCACACGGACCCTCGAAATATCTATGATGGCATATGGCTTACCCAGGCTGGTGATGGCGCCGCATCTTACATTCGTCACCCCGTGCGTGTGACAATCCCCACTGGCAGCGCCCGCCGATCGGCCGCAACATGCTCTAGGAGGGAATGAAACATGCCTGTTGCGATGCTACAAAACGTCGCCAAGATCTACGGGGCCGTAACCGCGCTGCGCGGGATCGACCTCACCATCGAGGCCGGAGAACTACTCGCGGTTCTCGGCCCCAACGGCGCCGGCAAGACCACCGCCGTGCGCATCCTACTGGGGCTTACCACTCCAACATCGGGCCGGGCGGAACTCTTCGGGCATCCACCGTCGAGCCATCCGGCCAAACTGCGCCGCGGCGCCATGCTGCAGGTGGCGCGCGTCCCGGAGACTCTTCGTGTATGCGAGCACATCGAGCTGTTCTCCAGCTACTATCCCAAGCCAATGAAGCTTGAGGAGACCATTGCCGCCGCCGGACTTGGCGGAGTGGAGACGCGCCTCTTTGGCGAACTCTCCGGAGGGCAGAAACAGCGCCTGCTCTTCGCGCTCGCCATCTGCGGCAATCCCGACCTGCTGTTCCTTGACGAGCCCACGGTCGGCCTTGACGTCGCGGCGCGGCGCGGACTGTGGACCCACATCCGCCGCTTCGTGGAGCGCGGCGGCAGCGTGCTGCTCACCACCCATTATCTGGACGAGGCCGATGCGCTGGCACGATCGGATCGCGGTGATTGACCAGGGCCGAATTATCGCTCAGGGTACCCCCGCCGAGATCAAGCTGCGCGGCGCTTCCGCGGGTCTCGAGGACGCCTTCCTCTCCCTGGTGCGCCAGAATACCAACTCCATCGAGGAGGTGCTGCAATGATGCATGTCTACTGGATGGAAACGCGTACCGAGTTACTGAAATTCGCGCGCATGAAAACGTATGCCTTATCGACCATTCTGTACCCGCTGATGTTCTACTGCTTCTTCGGGCTGGCCATGGCGCCGGCGGGCTCGACGGCCCCGATGGCGCGCTATCTGATCGCCAGCTATGGCGCCTTCGCCGTCATGGGATCTACGCTGAACGCCTTCGGCGCCGGGATCGCGGTGGAGCGCGGCCTCGGCTGGCTGGAAGTAAAGCGCGCCAGCCCGATGCCCGTGGGAGCCTACTTCTTCGCAAAAGGCGCGGTTGCCGTGATCTTCGGATCCACCGTCATCCTTATGTTGTTCGCGCTAGGCGCAGTGTTCGGCCACGTACGCATGGCGCCGGCGCAATGGGTGCTGACATTTATCGCGCTCGTGGCGGGAGTCGTCCCATTCGGCGCGCTCGGCCTCACCATCGGCAGTCTGGCCGGCCCCAACTCGGCGGGCAGCACGGTCAACATGATCTACATGCCGCTTGCCTTCTGCGGCGGCCTGTGGATTCCCTTCAACTTTCTGCCAAGGGGGATCCAGCAGTTGGCTCCCTGGTTACCCTCCTATCACCTCGGGCAGATCGCACTGGCGATCCAGAATGCGCCTGGTAAGGGCCCGATTGGCGGACATATCGCGGCGCTCGCCGCTTTCGCGCTGATCTTCCTCGGTACCGCCTGGATTGCGCAATCCCGGGGACGCGAGAAGATGTATGGTTAGAAGGCGTGTATGAGACTGCTGCCGAAAGATCACGACTGGACGGTGTATGCCTGGCTGATCTACCTGGTCTTCTTTCTGCTGGCGGGGTGGACGTCGCATCTGCCCGCGACTGCCGCCGCCACGGGGGTCGCGCTGGTGCTCTACTTCTGGTCCTACTGGATTCGCGGCGCTCATATCCTGTGGATTGTGGCCGCGTGGTTTGCGCTCGGCGTGATGTTTCTGCCAGTCAATCCCGCGGCTTCGGTCTTCTTCGTCTATGCGGCCTGCCTCTATGGGAAGGTCTGGGAGCCGCCGGTGGCCTTGCGGTTTCTTGCCGGGCATCTGGTGGTGCTCTCCCTGCTGTGCTGGGCGGTGGGTTGCAATGTCTACGTCTGGATCTCGTCGGTGGTGTTCAGCGCGATGGTGGGAGCGGTCGTCGTGCAGCATGCGCAGCGCAACCGGTTAAGCAACCGGCTGGTGGCGGCTCATGCGCAATCGGAACACCTTGCCAAGGTGGCCGAACGCGAGCGCATCGCGCGTGACCTGCACGATCTGCTGGGACACACCCTCTCGCTGATCGTGCTCAAGAGCGAACTGGCGTCGCGGCTCTCTGCCACCCAGCCGGAGCGCGCTGCGGAAGAAATCCGCGACGTCGAACGGATCTCTCGCGACGCCCTGGCGCAGGTACGCGCCGCGGTGCGCGGTTACCGCTCGGTAGGCTTCGAGAGTGAACTCCGCCAGGCCCGCGAAGCGCTGGAGACGGCCGGCATCGCTGTGGAAGCGCGGGTGGAACCCCCGCCGCTCTCCGCCATGCAGGAGAGCGTCTTCGCCATGGCATTGCGTGAGGCCGTCACCAATATCGTGCGCCACGCTCATGCCACGATCTGCCGGCTTTCCCTGCGCCAGAACGGCCGGTATTGCGAGTTGGAGATTGCCGACAATGGCCGCGGCGGTGCGCTCGAAGAAGGCAGCGGCTTGAGCGGCATGCGCGAGCGCGTGGAGGCCTTGGGCGGCATTCTGGAACGCGATGGTTCGAATGGAACGTTGCTGCGGATTCGGGTCCCGGTATGAGTATACGCGTGGTAATTGCGGAAGATCAGGCCATGGTCCGCGGGGCGCTGGCCGCGCTGCTCGCCATTGAGGGCGATATCGAAATCGCCGGCCAGGCGCAGAACGGCCGCGAGGCGTTGGATCTGGTAGCCAAACTGGCGCCGGATGTTGTACTCACCGATATTGAGATGCCGGAGCTGACGGGCCTGGAACTGGCGGCCGAATTGAAGCGGCGCCGCCTGCCGGTGCGTGTGGTGATCCTGACCACCTTCGCGCGTGCCGGATATCTGCGCCGCGCGCTCGATGCCGGCGTTTCCGGATACCTGTTGAAGGACGCGCCGGCCGCCACGCTTGCTAACGCCATCCGGCGCATTCGTTCGGGAGTCCGTGTGATCGATCCGGAACTCGCTGCCGAAGCCTGGACCGAGGCCGATCCGCTCACCGATCGCGAGCGCCAGGTCCTACGCTACGCCGGCGAAGGTGCGGGAGGCGCTGAGATCGCCGAACGGCTCAACCTTTCCGAGGGCACGGTGCGCAATTATCTCTCCGAGGCGATCAGCAAATTAGGAGCTTCCAACCGTACCGAGGCGGCGCGCATCGCCCGTCAAAAAGGCTGGCTGTAAAAAAGCGAATTGGCCACAGATGAACACAAATAAACGCTAATAAAAACACTTCGGTGCTTATCTGTGTTTATCTGCGTTCATCTGCGGCTATATATCTTCCTAAAACACCTTCACTCGCAGATACTTCTTCGGATTCTCCCGAAATGCCTTGGTCGTGGCCTGGAGTTCCTTCGCCATTCCCGTCAGGTTGTCATAGACCGCTGAGGTCGTGAGCAGCGGGGTTGTATTGAACTGGTCCACCTGACGGCTAAGGGCAGCCACAGTTTGCGTCCAACCGTTATAGGCACGGGCGTCGGACATCATTTCCGTGCGGTGCAGCCCCCCGATGGAGCGCCGCAGATCTCCCACCTGCACCAATGCCTGTTCATATTGTTTGGGGTCGCGCAGCAAAAGTCCTCCGGCTCCCTGCCCGGCCTGCAGTTGCGCCAGGCTCGCGTCCAACTGTCGAAGCGGTTCGCTGATCTTGCGGTATAGCTCGTCCGTGTAGAGTGCCTGTCCCACCGCCGTCGTGGTGTCCGCTGCGACGTGAATGCCCTGCTGGAGTTTGGCAATCTTGTCGCGCAGATCGTTGTACAGTTTTTCGCCCTTGATAAACTCGCCCAGCGGGCTGCGGCCCTGCTCGATATCGTCCAGCAGGACTTCGATCAGATGCATCTGCTGTTGGAATTGGGAGAGATCCAACCGCTCCATCAAGCCTCCCGAGGCTTTGTACTGTAGTTCGCCGCCCGGCATCAGATGTCTTTCGCCGGTTCCGCTGGTCACATCCACGAACTTATCGCCGATGAGCGTGTCGGAAGTTGTCTCAGCGGTGGAATCGTTGGTGATGCTGGTCAACCGGTCGCGATCCACCGTCATCGTGACCTTCACTACCCGGTTGGGTTCGTTCGACCCGGAAAGCTCCACCAGGCGAACCTTCCCCACCTGTATGCCGTCCACCCTCACCGGAGACCCGGGCGCGATGCCGGTGGCATCCGGCAGGTAGAGATAAATTTGAGCCTTGGCCTCGAAAACCGTACCCCCGGTCAGCAGGTAGGCCAGCGTCCCGAGGATCAATAAAGCCGCCAGAATCACGGCGGAAGAACGAAACTTCGCCCAATTCACCTGCTCGGCAGACGGCATTCAATTTGGATTGTACCGCGAACCCCCAATGGTAACGCGGGTTACAATAAATGCGTCTAGATCTTAAGATAGTGAGGTAATCGGATGGAAACGCTTGGCATGCCGGAACTGTTGGTGATTCTAGGGGTCGCTGTACTCCTGTTCGGAGGCAAGAAGATCCCGGAAGTGGCCAAAGGGCTCGGCGAGGGGATTCGTAACTTCAAGACTGCATTGAAGGGCGAACCCGAAAAGGCGGAATCCGCCGAGATCGTCCCCGAAGTCGTCAAGATCGAAAAGGCCTGAACCGCCCGCGCATTTTTCCAGCCACTGGTGCTTCGCACAGCTGTGCGACCTGCTAATGTATGGAAAGAAAACGTTGAAGATTCGAGCTCGCAAATTTGACGGCCGCTGCTCCCGTCACAAAGGCTACAACCCCGCCGTCGATGGACCGGGCGCCATTCGCGGCGCCTGCCCGCGCTGCACCCTCCTGTTTGAAATCTGGGAAGCATCCCTTAAATTGAACAGGCTGATTCGCACCTTCGACCCCAACCACGACGATTTGAAGCGGCGCGTCGAGGAGGCACCCTTCGTGGATCCGCGGCAGATGAGCCTGATCGCCGATTGAGTCGCGTAGTCTGCCTACGAGGCCAAAGCGCGCACCACAATCCAGGATTTCTCGAACAAACTCAAGCGGACCCTGCGCGCGAACACGTCGTAATTGGTGGCTTCGATACGTTCCAACAGGCGTGAGTAGATCGAGATCAGTGCCCACAGCGACGAACGGCTCCGCGGGTGGATCAAATCCAGCAGGGGCAGCGACTCGTCATAGTAGGCGCGCGCCCGCGCCGCCTCGAAGCTCATCAGTTTTAGAAACGCCGGGCTTCGATTCCCGGAACGCAGATCCGCTTCCGTCACCCCGAAGCGGCTCAGGTCCTCGGCCGGCAGATAGATGCGCCCGCGCTCCGCATCCTCCCGTATATCGCGCAGGATGTTCGTCAATTGAAACGCGACCCCGCATTTTTCGGCCAGCGGCAGCGCGCTGCGCGTATCGAAGCCGAAGATGTGAATGATCGTCAGCCCCACCACCGATGCCACCTGATAGCAGTAGCGGTACAACTCGTCGAATGTTCCCAGTATGCGCGCGGCTCCAGGTCCGAAGAGATGCCGGCGATCATCTGCCGGAAATACTCGTGCGGGATGCCGAAGCGTCGCACCGTGTGGTGAAACGCCGGCCACAAGGGATGCTCCGCGTACCGCCCCTGTAGTGCCTCTTCCATGTCCGCCTGCCATTGCGCTACCGCCGTTCGCGACGCTCCGGGCTCATCGCTCAAATCGTCGCAGTAGCGCATAAAGGCATAGATGGCGCACATCGCCTTGCGCTGCTGGGCGGAAAGCAGCACGAACGAATAGTAGAAGTTCTTGGCGCGGCTGCGCGCCACTTGCACGCAGTACTGATAGGATTGCTCCACCGTGACCATCAGGCCGCCTGCCGTCCGCCTGAGAAGGTAACCCGCGCCACCGAACTCAGCAGCAGTCCCACCCGCTCCAGCTTGGAGACGGCCGGACGCGCGGCCAGCACATCGTAGCCTTGCTGCCTGATCTTCTCCAGCACGCGCATGCCGCCGCGGCTGAACAGATCCAGATCGATCGCCAGGCGCCGGTCCACCATGCCCGCCAGCGGCAGGCCCTCGAGGAACAGCTCGTGCGCTTTGCCGACCACTTCCCGCATCACCGCTTCGCATGCCGGGGTAAAACGCCGCGCGAAAAGCTCCTCTACTGTGTACCCGTGCCGTTCCATGATCTCGAGCGGAATGTAGACCCGATCCTTCAGCAGGTCCACAGTAACATCCTGCCAGAAATTGGCCAGTTGCAGCGCGGTGCACGTGGCATCGCTCAGGCGCTGGCGCGCCTCATCGCTGTAGCCGCCCAGATAGAGCATCAGACGGCCGACCGGATTCGCCGAATTGCGGCAGTAGCCGAACAACTCTTCCCAATTGCGATAGCGGCGTCACCGTCTGATCCTGCACGAAGGCATCGATCAGGTCTGAGAACGGCTGCCGCGGGATGCCATACTGCTTGACCGTGCCGGCCAGCGCGGCAAATACCGGATGAGTGGCGCGCCCCGCGTACATGCGCGTCCAGTTCGCCGCGCCACCAGGCGAGCAGGCGTAGGCTTTCGGCGCGGATCGCCGATTTCGTCCGCCAGGTCGTCCGCCCAGCGGCAGTACGCATACACGTTGTAGAAATCCTGGTGGAGGCGCTTGGGAAGCAGGAAGCTGACGACGTGAAAGTTCTCGTAGTGGTTGGTGGCCAGCCAGCGTGTGTACGTCCGGCCTTCCTCGGCCGACCAGGCGCGCGCCAGCGCCTCAGGCGAACGGGCGAACGCCGCCGGGGCTAAAAACGCGGGTGAGCCCACGGCGGACATCCTACGGAACGATCGCCGTTTTCAGGTGGCCGTTGTGGCTCATCAGGTGGCGCATCACTTCCAGCAGATTGGCCAGCGGCTCTTCCTTGTTGACGAAGACCGAGGCGGTAATGTGGCCCGCGCAAACCAATTCGAGCGCCTTCCGGATATAAGCCGGAGTGTGATGGAAACTTGCCTTGCAGGTAATTTCGGAGTAGTGCAGCAGCGCGGTATCCAGGTTTACCTTGCTGTCGTTGGGGCAGCCGCCGAAGAAGTTCACGGTACCGCCGCGGCGAACCATGTTGACGGCCCACTGCCATGTCTGCGGCTTGCCGACCGCTTCGATGGCCACATCCACGCCGCGCCCGTGGGTCATTTCGCGGATCGATTTCACCGGGTCGCTGTGCTCTCCGGCTACAATCAGGTCGTCCGCGCCCAGCGCCGCCGCGCGATCCAGTTGCGTCTTCCTCCGGCCCACCGCGATCACCCGGCAGCCGTAGAGCTTCGCCAGTTTGACGAACATCAGACCGATCGGACCCAGGCCGACGATGGCAACTGTGTCACCGGCACGCGGAGCCGATTCCTCAAAGCCACGCACTACGCATGCCAGGGGTTCCACCAGCGCCGCGTCCTGATAGCCCACTTTGTCGGGAATCAGGTAAGTATTGCGCTGCACGATGCGGGCGGGAATCCGAATATATTCGGCATACGCGCCGTTATTGAACAGCAGATCCTCGCAGAGATTTTCCAGGCCCCGATGACAGAAAAAGCACACACCGCAGGGCGCCGAATTCGCCGCCACGACGCGCTGCCCTACCGTGAAATTTTTCACGTCCTCGCCAACCGCGACCACATCCCCTGCCAATTCGTGCCCGAACACGGCGGGGGGCACAATCATCCGGGCGTGGTATCCACGACGGAAGACTTTGACGTCAGTGCCGCATGTGAGCGCCACCTTTACCCGTACGAGGATGTCTCCGCTTTCAATTTTCGGCACGGCTACCGGCTCTACCTGCAAATGCTCCTTGCCGTAAAGCACAGCAGCCATCATGTGGTTATTCACTTATGACCACCTCTGTGGCTGAACGATTATTTTCAACGATTTAGGTCCTGGATGCAATGCTAAATCAAATCCTGAACGGATTTTAACTAACGGCAGGCGATGGGAAATCAAAGTTTCCACAGGCAATTCTCCTCCGAAAACCAGCCTCGCCGATTCTTCCTGCAGATCTATTGAAGCACTATAGCACCCGAAAAGGGTGCGTTCACCTGCACAAAGGTCAGCACCGGACGTTTCGATTCGTTCTGTTGCCGAAGTTTGCGCAAATAGCAGAATCCGCGCGCCGGGCCGCGAACAGGCGATCGCCTGTTCCACAATTCCGGGCGCCGACGCCGCTACTATTACCAGGTCCGCCCCACGGCCTCCCGTGAGCCTTCGCGCCTCGCCGGCGACATCCGCCTTGCGGGCGTCCCAGGCGAATTCGGCGCCGCATTGCGCCGCCAGTTCCAGCCGTGCGTCAATCGTATCCGTCGCCGCCACCCGCGCCCCGGTGCGTCGCGTCAGCATGGTGAACATCAGGCCGATTGGACCCTGGCCCATGATCACCACCAGGTCTTCCGGCTGCGGGTCGCACTGCACTACCGCCTTCAGGCACGTATTGAGCGGTTCCACCAAAGTCGCGCGTTCGAAAGAGATACCGTCGGGAATCTTCTCCACACCCGATCTCCACAATCCAGTCCATCACCCGCACGTACTGGGCAAAACCTCCGCCTGCAGGCTCGAACCCTGCCGTAATCCCAACTTTCTTGTATACCGCGCACTGCGCATATATCTTACGCTGGCAGTAGAAGCAGTTACGGCACGGGATGTGATGAAATGCGACTACTCGATCCCCCAGCCTGAACTTGGTCACGCCACTGCCCACTGCGGCCACGACGCCGGAGGTTTCGTGGCCGTAGACGCGGGGCGGCGTCAGCAGATTGTATTCGATCTTCTTCAGGTCGGTATGGCAGATGCCGCACGCTTCTACCCGAATCAGAATCTCGCCAGGGCCGATCGCGGGCGTCGGGATCTCTTCAACGCTGACGACGCTGCTACCGCGATACACCGCTGCGTGCATGGTTTCCGGTATGGCAAATCCGTCAGAATTGGCAGTCGGCAATAAAATCTCCCAGTGCGAGCGAGGCGCGAACACAGCGGTTGCGCAGCCGGATCAGTTCCGGCAAGCGAACCAGCGGATTCCGTAATGTACCCCTTAAGATTCTCATTGTAGCGAAGTGACCGTCCGGACGCAGTGCCCGATTGAAGTCATTCGCCATGTCTTCGTCCGCCAGATCGGTTACTACCCGTACACAATAGAAGGGCAGATCGCGCGCCCTGGCGCGCTCCGCGACGCCGCCGGCTTCCATTTCCACCACGCTGCCGCCACCGGCGCGCAACTCGCGCTTTTCCGCCGCGGTCTGCGCAACGTGATCGATGGAACAAACCACTCCCATATGATGCTGTCGCCTGCTCGAAGGCTGCAACGCCGGAAAAGTGTCCGACCCCGCGGCGATCGCGGTGCCTGCCACCACATCGGCGATTGCGAACTCCGGCGCCAGCGCGCCGCAGAATCCGGTGCTGACGATGGTCTCCGCGGCGAAATTTCTCGCAGCGCACGCCTCCACGGCTGCCGCGGCGCGCTTCGCGCCCGCTCCGTTGGTCGCCAGCAGCACTTCGTGAGTGCCGAGCCGCGCCGAGCGCGCCCAGTCCACCGGTACGCCGGTAGGCCTGCACGTCCGTCATGTGCCGTAGCATGCCTTTGAATTCCATGGGGTCGGCCGCCACCATCAGAATTCTCATTTACGCGGCGGATTTCTGGGCCGCGCGGTAACCCGTCCCGCTGAACCACTCCACGGCGCGCGCCAGCGCCTGTTCGGCGGGGGCAGGGCGAAAGCCCAGTTCGCGCTTCGCCTTGTCGTGGGTCACCCACATTTTCTTTTTCGCCATGCGGACCGCGTCCAGCGGTACCCGCGGCGGCCTGCCCGAAACCCCTGCCCACGCCGTACTGCACGCGCCGGCGCAATACGCCACCAGCGTAGGGAAGCCGGATGGTGGGCGCTTTTCTTCCGGTGATGCCGCGCGAGTTTCTGCAGAATCTGCGCCAGCGTCAGATTCTCCGAGCCCAGGATGTAGCGTTCGCCCGAAACGCCGCGTTCGCAGGCCTGCCAGTGGCCCTCGGCCGTGTCGCGTACATCCACCACGTTGAGCCCGGTATCGATGAATGCCGGCATGTCGCCATTCAGAAAGTCGAGCACGATCTTGCCCGTCGGCGTGGGCTTCACATCGTGATCGCCTACCGGGGCGGTCGGGTTCACAATCACCACCGGCAGCCCGCCGCTGCGCAAACTCCAGCGCCACCTGCTCGGCGAGGAACTTGGAGCGCTTGTAATCGCCCGCCATATCTTCGAGCCTCACCGGCGATGCTTCGTCCCCAATCCGCCGGGCGGAATACCGATGCAGCCCACCGTGCTGGTGTAGACCACCCGCTCCACGCCCGCATCGCTGCGCGGCCTGAACAGATTCCTGCGTGCCGTCCACGTTGGACCGGTAGAGTTCGCTCGGGATCTCTTCGCCCACAACCGGTAATCCGCCGCCACGTGGAAGAGCAGCCCGCAGCCGGCGACCGCGCGTTCGAGCGATGCCGCGTCGCGCAGGTCGCCGGTCACGCACTCCACATCCAGGGCATCGACCCGGCTCCCGGGCCGCACCAGCGCGCGCACGTGTACCGCGCTCCAGCAGCACACGGGCCACATGCCAGCCGAGAAAGCCGGAGGCGCCCGTGACGAGTGCGGGTTTCATTTCTTGCGAACCGGGCTATCCATTTGACGCTGCGCGCGCCTTGACGAATGCAGACAGCGCGAGCAGCGGGAAATAGTCTTTGTAGAGGTGGTAGTTCAGGTAGAAGACTCGCGGGAAGCCGGTGCCGGTGGCCAGTTCCTCGTCCCAGCTTCCGTCGCCGCGCTGCGTTTCCAGCAGGTATTCGATGCCGTGCTGCACGCTGAGGCTGGCCGGCATCGCCGCCCGCGATCAGGCCCAGAATCGCCCACGCGGTCTGCGAAGGCGTGCTGGGCCCGGCCTGTGAAGATGCGCGTTGTCGTAGCTCTGGCAGCTTTCGCCCCAGCCGCCGTCGGCGTTCTGGATCGAGCGCAGCCACTCGCCGCGCGCGCAGAATGTGCGCCTCGCGATCGTTCTCGCCCGTGCGCCGCCAGCCCGCGCAGCGCAAAGCACGTGCCGTAAATGTACGCCACGCCCCAGCGGCCGTACCAGCTTCCGTCCGGCTTCCTGGTGCTTGATCAGCCAGTCCATGCCGCGGCGCACCGCCTTGTGACCGCCGTCCAGCCCGTGCGCCGCCAGCGCCTCCAGCACGCGCCCCGTGATGTCCGCGCAGGTCGGATCGAGCATCGCGTTGTGATCGGCAAACGGAACCTGGCTGAGGAACTCCCAGTTGTTGTCGGCGTCGAATGCCGCCCAGCCGCCATCGCTCGATTGCATCGCCAGCAGCCAGTCCAAGCCGCGCCTTGCACGCCGCCTTCTGCGCCGCGCGGATTGGAAGCCGCGCACTTCGCTCAGCGCCAGCATCACCATCGCCGTGTCGTCGATATCCGGGATAATATTCGTTGGAGTACTCGAAGGCCCAGCCCGAGGGTTCGGTATTCGGACGCTTGACCGCTCCAATCGCCCTTGCGGCGGATTTCCTTGTCGATCAGCCAGTCGGCCGCCGGCGCCCAGCGACTCGTGCTTGGGATCGGCCAGCGCCAGCGCATACGCGCCGATCGCCGTGTCCCACACCGGCGAGAAGCAGGGCTGGAAGAAGAAGCGGTCGCCGTCGTCCACCATCAGGTTGTTGAAGTGGCGCAGCGCCTCCACGCGCAGCGGATCGTCCTTGGCGAACCCCAGAACATCCAGCGCCATCACCGAGTACATCATCGGCGGATAAATCGCGCCCAGGCCGTCGGAATGGTGCAGGCGCTCCACCATCCAGTTCTTGGCCTTCTCCACGGCGCGCTGGCGGATCGCCTTGCTGCCGCTGCGCTCCCACCACTTCAGCAGCTTGTCCACGCTCAGGAAGAAATTGTGCCAGGTGAACATGCGACGGGTCGCGGTGGAAGGCCGGGCTGACGCCCGGGCAGCCAGAGTTCCTCCAGCGTGAAGCCGTCCGGCACCGGGCGCCGCGGATTCGCCGCGTGCACGATCGAAAGCGAGACCACAATCGCCCGCGTCCATGCCGACATCTGGTAGAGCAGGTCGAAGGGCAGCAGCGCGACTTCGGGTGGAATGCTGGGGCAGTATTCGCCGCGGGATACAGATCGAAGAGGCTGAGGTTGACCTTGACGTAGCTGTTGGCCGCCTGAATTCCGCCCAGTGCCAGGATGCGCTCGCGCAGCACGCGCATGCGGATCGCTGTCAACAGACACGCCCGCCAGTTTCAGCGCCAAATAGGCCTTTACCGACGCGCTGACCTCCGACGGTCCGCCCGCGTAGATATTGAAGCCGCCATCGGGCAGCTGGCGCTCCAGAATCGAAACCACCGCCTTCTCGATCAGCGGACGCGTATCCGGCGTCCATTTGCCGTTCACCGGCGGGTAAAGCCAAAGTTGGAACAGAATGTAGTCGGATTCGAGGGTGGTGTCGGCGGTGAGTTCCGCGCACCAGTGGCCGTCGCGTTCCTGCAGGCAGGTCAGATAATCCGCCGCCTTTCGCATCGCCTTTTCGGCCGCGAGCTCCAGCGTGTTGCCGACTTGGAACGGCGCACTCATTGGATCGAGATAGTCAACTCCGCGGGCAGAGAGAACCGCACGTCTTCGTCTACCAGTTCGATCTCTTCCAGTCTGTTGAAACCCGCGCTCGCGCAGAAACTCGATCAGTTCCTGCACCAGGTGCTCCGGGCGCCGAAGCCCCGGCCGTGACGCCGACATTGTTCACGCCATTCAGCCACTCCGCATCCACGTCGCCGGCAATCGTTCACCAGGTGGGAACTGCACGCCGAAATTGTCGCCCACTTCCACCAGGCGCTTGGAGTTGGAGCTGTTCTCCGAACCCACTACCAGCAGCAGGTCCACGTTGGCCGAGATCGCCTTCACCGCCATCTGCCGGTTTTCCGTGGCGTAGCAGATGTCCTGCGATTGCGGACCCTCGATCAGCGGAAAACGCTCCTTAAGTCGGTTGACGATGTCGCGTGGTTTCGTCCAGGCTCAGCGTGGTCTGGGTAAGATAACGGACGCGCTTCGGGTCCGGCACTTCCAGATTGTCCACGTCCTCCAAAGTCTCCACCAGATAGCTGCGCTCCGGCACTTCACCCAGCGTGCCGATCACTTCGTCGTGATCCTTGTGGCCGATCAGCACGATGCTGAAGCCGTCGCGCGCGAAACGCACCGCTTCCAGATGTACCTTGGTGACCAGCGGACAGGTGGCGTCGATCACGTCCAGCTGGCGTTCCTTCGCCTGCGCGGCGTACTGCCGGGTGACACGCCGTGTGCGCTGAAAATCGCCCGCGCGCCCGCCGGCACTTCGTCGAGTTCCTCGACAAAGACTGCGCCCGGCGGCCCGCAACTCCTCCACCACGTGCTTGTTGTGCACGATCTCCTTGCGGACATAAACCGGCGGGCCGTAGAGATCGAGCGCAATCTTCACTACGTCGATAGCCCTGACGACGCCGGCGCAGAAACCACGAGGCTTGAGCAGAAAGATCTTCTTGTCCGCGCCGTGATTAGGTGCGAAAGGCTTAAGAGGCATAGAGGCGATTGGGACTAATTATAACAGGTGAATGACACTGGCCGCACGCAAAAGAACGTGGGCAGCCGACCCCGGCCTGCCTGTGACAAACTAAGTCCATGCTCGATTGTACCGAGGTTACAGTGGTAGATGGCCTAACCCTGCGCCTGGTTGCAAGCGATTCCGGGCTAAGCGTCATCGATTTAATATATTTAAGTTCGGCGCGCGCGGCCAGCCCCGGTACTCACCCGATCGCCATCGAAGCCGCCCGCCAACTGCGAGCCTACTTCGCCGGCGAGTTGCGCGAGTTCGATCTTCCCCTTGACCTGCACGGTACCGATTTTCAACTGCGCGTGTGGCGCGAGCTGCAGCGCATACCGTACGGGGAAACACGTAGCTACAGCCAGATCGCCGCCGCTATCGGTGCGCCGCAGGCCGTGCGCGCCGTGGGTGCCGCCAACGGAGCCAACCCGATCCCGATCGTCGTGCCCTGCCATCGCGTCATCGGCGCCGGCGGTAAACTGGTCGGCTATGGCGGAGGACTGCCGCTCAAGCAACGGCTGCTCGCACTCGAGGGCGCCCTCGCACTGCCGCTCGCATATTGAAGGCGCCTTCAAGGGACGCTCAGCACCACTCGACGAATCGCCTCCACCAACTCGCCCCCGAACCGCACGCGGTCGCTAAGTTCGGGTAAGTGTCCCAACTTCCCGTTGTACGCGATCCGCTGCTCCATCAGGAACGCCGGAATCCCGTCGGCCCCAAGCGCCTGCACCACGTTCGCCCGTCCCCGTTCCCGGTTCGGGACGACCGTCGAGAAAGTCCTTGTCGGGTCGAACGTCGTCCGCTCCTGCAGCGCCTTAAAAAACGCTTCACCGAGCGTTCCGGCCGGCCCCTCCAGGTACTCGGCGGTCTCCGTATTATGCAGCGTGAAGAACAGGTCGATGGAATTCCCGGCGCGCCGCCATTCTCGAATCGCACGTCGCTGCGCTGCGATTTCCGGCATCTGCCGCGCATCGTCTACGTCCCAATTGCGATTTAGGTCGTAACCATTGTGATTGAACCGAACCCGTCCCCCAGCCACCCCGTCCGGATCGGCCATTGGCAAAACCTGCCACGTGATTCCCGCCCGCAGGTTCGAATCGCGCAGCAGCGCCTGCACCGCGCCCTCCCCCGCCCACGAGCTTCCGGACTCCCACGCATGCTGCCGGAACATCAGCCACACGGAAACCTTTGCGTCCGGTCTGCCGACCGTCCACAGCAGCAGATCCCTGCCTTCTGCGCTCTTGCCGATCTTCCGCTCGCGAGCTTCGGGATGGCGCAGCACCGTCTTACGAAGTCGCTCCAGATCGGCCAGTGTGTACGGAGGAGTATGTGCCACCCAAAAGCGCGTTTGCTCCGCGCGGATGTGCAGCCGCAGTCGCGGTTCCTTCTCGTCGTATTCGAAATCCTCAACGTGTTTCCACGTCCTTCCCGTCGTAGCTGATTACCGGAGGCGTATCTTTCGTGATGGCTCCACGGTTCGGCTGGTAATTGTATTCGCCAGGCAGTCCCACGATGTCGAGCGTCAGGGTCGTGCGCGGCGCTCCGTCCACCCGGAAAAAATACCAGCTTGCCTGGCGATTGCGGTGGTCCTGATCGGTCTGGCCGTTTACAAAGATCCGGAAGTGATCGGGCGCCGCCTTCTCCACCCGCTCCAGGCTGCCGCCTTCGAACTGCCAGCGGATGTCCGCCCCGCCGCAGACCAGCGGCACTGCCAGGCCGATCATGATACCGATGCGACTCATCTCACTCACAGTACTCCACCGCCGCTTCCGCCAGAATCTCCGCCAGCTTGACCACCGATTCCACATCTACCCACTCCACGTCCGCGTGTGCTCCCGTGCCGCCCGCCCCGCACACTACCGTCTCCACCCCGGCAGCCTGTAGTAACGCTGCGTCCATCCACGGAGTATCGCCGATGTGCGCCGCAGGCGCAGCCGCGCACCTTGGCCGCTGCGCGATCTACCGCTCGGACAATGCCCGCGCTGGCCGGCACCTCAAACGGATCGCGCACGAAGAAGGGCCGCACCGTCGCATGGAAGTCCGCATCCTCCGCCGCCAACCGGGCCACGATGGTTTGAATTTCCGCGATCGCCTGCTCTTCGGTTTCCCCCGGCACCGTACGTCGCTCGATCTGCGCCGTGCTCGACGCCGCGTACGTGCTCAGGCCGCTGCCGCCGCTGAGCATCGCGGCGTGCAACGAGGGCGGCCCCACCAGCGGGTGCGGAGGCCGCGCGCGCAGGTCGCGCTCCAGTTCACTGAGCTTCCCCAGGAATTGCCCCATCTTCATATTGGCGTCGATACCCAGTTCGAACCTGCTCCCGTGCGCCGCCCGCCCCGCCACGTCCACTTGAATCCACACGTAACCCTTATGCGCCAGGCAGACCTCCAGCGCCGTAGGCTCGGTCACGATTGCGCCATCCACTTTGATCCGCGTCAGCATGTCGCTGGTGCCCAGGCTTCCATATTCCTCATCGGCCACCGCGGCCACCAGGACGTCGCCGCGCAATCGCGTGCCGCCGTCCTACCAGCGCTTTGGCCGCCGCCATGCACGCGGCCAGCGAGCCCTTCATATCGTAGGCGCCCCGCCCGTATAACTTGCCGTCTCGCGTCGCGCCGCTGAACGGTTCGCTCATACCCTGTATGTCCACCGTGTCGCAATGCGCGTGGAGCATCAGGCTGCGCCCGCCGCCCGTGCCCGCCAGACGTCCCAGCACGCTCGTCCGGCCCGGCGCCGGCTCGAAAATCTCCACCGCTAACCCGCACGCTCGCAACGATTCCGCAATGAAAGCAGCGATCTCCTGTTCTCCCGGCGCGCCGGGTGCCAGCGTGGGATTGATCGAATTGATCTGCACCAGCCGTGCCAGCGTCTCAAGCGTGTACTTGCGGTCGATCTGCATTTCGCTATCTGCGATGGTACTAAGACTCGGCCGTTCGGTGGCATTCTCGCCTTCCGCGGTAGGATGGCTGAGGAGAGACCTTCGTGAGAATCCCTCGTCTTGCGGCCCTGCCGCTGCTCTTCGTGGTCTATGCGTTCGGCGCCGACACGGCGCTCGACCGCTACGTGAAGAAACCCGATCCCACCTACCGTTACAACCTCGTCAGTTCCACACCCGGCGAGGGGTATACCACCTATGTAATCGATCTGACTTCGCAAACCTGGCGCCAGCCGTCGGAGGTCGATCGCACGGTTTGGAAACACTGGCTCACCATCGTCAAACCCGACGGTGTGACGTCCAGAACGGGCTTCCTTTTTATTACCGGCGGGTCCACGAAGGACAAGGCGCCCGTCAAGGCCGCTCGATCCTATATCGAGAACGCGCTCACCACGCATTCCGTAGTCGCCGAACTGCAGGACGTGCCGAACGAGCCCCTGCAGTTTGCCGGCGAATCTCATACCCGCAATGAGGACGGCATCATCGCCTACACCTGGATGAAGTACATGAAGACCGGCGATGAGACCTGGCCCCTGCGCCTGCCCATGACCAAGGCCGCCGTGCGTGCCATGGACACCATCACCTCGTTCATGGCGACTCCCCAGGCCGGCGCCCTTCAGGTGGATCGCTTCGTGGTGTCCGGCGGATCCAAACGCGGTTGGACTACCTGGACCGCGGCCGCCGTGGACAAGCGCGTGGTCGCCATCGTGCCCGCGTCCATCGACCTGCTGAATCTCGAGAAGTCTTTCGATCACCACTATCGCGTCTATGGCTTCTTCGCCCCTGCGGTGAAGGACTATGTCGAGGAAGGCGTGATGGACCAGACCGGCACGCCCGAGTACCGCAAACTGCTCGAAATCGAAGAGCCCTACAGCTATCGCGATCGCCTGACCATGCCCAAATTCATGATTCAGGGGGCCGGCGATCAGTTCTTTCTTCCCGATTCCTCGCGCTTCTACTTCGACGATTTGAAGGGCGAAAAGTATCTGCGCTACATCCCCAATACCGACCATGGCCTGAAGGGAACCGACGCGCTCGAAAGCAGCCTCGCCTTCTACCAGGCCTTTCTCAACGGCACCCCGCGCCCGCGCTTCAGCTGGAGCTTCGAGGCCGATGGCAGCATCCGTGTCGTGGCCCGCGACAAGCCGTCCGTCGTCAAACTCTGGCAGGCCACCAACCCCGAGGCGCGCGACTTCCGCCTGATGACCATCGGTCCGGCCTATCGCGGCGAAGAGTTGCGGGAGCAGGGCGGCGGAGTCTACATCGGACTCGTGCCCAAACCCGAGAAGGGCTGGACGGCCTATTTCGTCGAACTCACCTGGCCGGGCGCCGGCAAGTATCCTTTTAAGTTCACCACCGCCGTCCGCGTCATCCCCGACACCGAGCCGTTCCCGTCATACCAGCCAAAGAGGTAGCACGGGCCTCCTGGCCTATCCCCAAACCTTTCGCCCGGAGCTACGTCCAAGCTCTCGTGTGGCAATGCCACAGGTACTGGCGAGGAACATGGGTAAAGACAGAATCGAACTCTTACAGGGAACGCTGGATGTCATGGTCTTGCGGACGCTCGAAGGCATGGGCCCCCTGCATGGCTACGGCATCGCGCGCCGCATTGAACAGGCGAGCGGCGCCGAAGTCCTCTTGAACCAGGGGACGATTTACGCCTCCCTCGTCCGCCTCCAGCAGCGCGGCTGGATCTCCGCCGAGTGGGGCGTCTCCGGCAACAATCGCAAGGCCAAGTTCTACGCCCTCACCCGCCAGGGCCGCAAACAACTGGCGCGCGAAACCGACTACTGGCGAAAGCTGACCGGCGTCATGGGGCGCGTCCTCGCATTTTCGTCCGAGGGAGACAAGTCATGATCGATGCCCTTCGCCGCTCCTGGAACCGCGTCCTCGCCGTCTTTCGCCGCGAGCCGCTCGATCTCGACCTCGACGCCGAGATCGCCGCCCACCTCGACGCCGCCGTCCAGGACAATCTTCGCCTCGGCATGCCGCCGGAAGAGGCGCGCCGCGCGGCGCTCGTCCGCTTCGGCGGCGTGGCCCGCGCCATGGAGCAGCATCGCGAAGCCCGCGGCCTTCCGGCGCTCGACCTCCTGCGTCAGGACCTGCGCTTCACCTTCCGCGCACTGCGCCGCGACCGTTCGTTCGCCTGCGTCGTCATCCTCGTCCTGGCCCTCGGAGTCGGCGCGAACGTCGCGGTCTTCAGCGTCGTCAATACCATCCTGCTGCGCCCTCTTCCGTTCCGAAGTCCGAACCAGCTCGTCTGGTTCGCCGCCAACGGCGGCAAGGGCGGCCTCTCCGACCAGACCTACACGGTCTCGGCATTCGAGGAGTTTCAGCGACACAACCGCTCGTTCCAGGATGTCACCAGTTACCAGACCTTCTTCAACTCCATTCAATACAAGCTCACCGGACGGGGCGAGCCGCAGCCCGTCGTCGGCATTCAAGTCGCCGAAAACTTCTTTCCCATGCTCGGCATCCAGCCTTCGCTCGGCCGCCTCTTCACACCGGACGAGTGCCGCAAAGGCGGCCCGCGCCGCGGCGCTATTGAGCTACCCGTTCTGGCAGCGCCAGTTCGGCGGCGACCCCGCGATCGTCGGGCGCACCATCACCATCAACGCCGCGCCCGCCGACATCACCGGCCCCGTCACCGTCATCGGCGTCCTTCCCGCCTCCTTCGATTTCGGCTCCGTCTTCTCACCCGGCATGCAGGTGGATTTCTACGTGCCCGCCTACATGGATTTCTGGCGCACCTGGGGGAATACAGTGGCCGTTCTCGGCCGCCTCAAGCCCGGTGTATCTGCTCGGCGCAGGCGCAGGCGGAAACCGATCTTCTCTTTCCCCAGCTCAGGGCCGCCCACAAGGACTGGTTCTCGGACTACAAGTCCTCCCTCTCCAGCCTGCAGGAACGCGTGAGCGGGAAGCTGCGCCGTTCCCTCGTCGTACTGTGGTGCGCCGTCGGCATGATCCTGCTGATCGTCTGCATCAACGTATCGAACCTGATGCTCGCGCGCGCCGTGTCGCGCGGCAAGGAGTTCGCCCTGCGTACGCGCGCTGGGCGCCGGACGCGGCCGGCTGGTTCGCCAGTTGCTCACCGAGAGTCTGACTCTCTCGGGCGTCGGGCGCAATCCTCGGCCTGGTCTTCGCCTGGGCCATTACCTTCTATCTCGCGCACCAGAACCAAATGGCGTTGCCCCTGCTCTCCACCGTCCGCGTGGATGGCGCGGCTCTCGCCTGGACGGTGCTGATTGCGATCTTCGTCGGCGCGATCTTCGGCCTCGTCCCCGCCTTCAAGCTTTCCGCCGGCAATGTGCAGGAGGCGCTGAAAGACGGCGGCCCGGGTATGAGCCAGGGCAGAAGACACGAACGCCTGCGATCCATGCTGGTCGTCTCCGAAGTGGCGCTGGCGTGCGTGCTGCTGGTCGGCGCCGGTCTGCTGTTGCGCAGCTTTTTGCGCCTCCTGGACGTCGACCTCGGTTTCGAGCCCGCCCACGTCGCCGCCCTCCAGATCGAATTCGACGATGGCGGAAATCTCGCGCGCCGCGGTCCCATCCTCCAGCGAAATCCTGCAGCGCGTCCGCGCCATCCCCGGCATCGAAGCCGCCGGCATGACCGACATGCTGCCCCTCGACCGCAACCGTAGCTGGGGCTTCGTCGCCAAGGAAAACGTGAATGACCGCAGCATGCCCCACGGCGCCTTCGTCTACGTCGTCAGCGCCCGGCTACCTCGAAGCCATGGGCATGCGCCTCCGCCGCGGCCGCGACCTTTCCTGGCAGGACCGCTCCGATACCCAGCCCGCAATCGTTATCAACGAGGCCGCGGCCCGCCGCGAATGGCCCGGCCAGGACCCCATCGGACGGACGGCCTACGGCGCCGGCCGCGGCGAAGCGCGCGTCGTCGGTGTCATCTCCGACGTTCGCGAAAGCAGCCTCGAAGACCAGGCCAGCGCTCAGATGTACATCCCGATCACGCAGTTCGATCCCGAGGGCACGGAACTGGTCGTGCGCACACGCCTGCCGATCTCCGCGGTGGAACCGGCGGTAATGTCGACCCTGCGCAGCCTGAATCCGGGCCAGCCGCGGACGCAGTTCCGCACCCTCCAACAGATCGTGGACCACGCCGTCTCGCCGCGACGCTTCCTGGTGCTGCTGGTCTCTCGTTCGCCGGCTTTGGCCTGATTCTGGCCGCGCTCGGCATCTACGGAGTGATCTCGTATTCGGTCACGCGGCAGTCGCAGGAGATCGGCATCCGCATGGCGTTGGGCGCCACCGCAAGTCAGGTTCAGTTCGGCGTGGTCGGGCAGACCCTACGGCTGGCACTGATCGGTATCGCCATCGGCAGCGCTGCCTCATTCGCCGTAGCCCGCGCAATCGCCTCTCTGCTCTTCGGCATCGAGCCCACCGACCCGGCCATCTTCGCCGCCATGATCGCGCTGCTCGGCACAGTCGCCCTGCTCGCCGGCCACATTCCCGCCCGCCGAGCCTCCCGCATCGACCCAATGAACGTCCTACGAGGCGCATGACATCCTGGGTGGGGCGGGCTTCAGCCTGCCATCCGAGCGAAGCTCGGACATCTATTCCTCCCGCAGCACCACAATCGGGTCGATCCGCACCGCGCGCCGCGCCGGAATCCAGCCGGCCGCCACCGCGATTGCGCATAGCAATAGCGCTACCATGCCATACGTGCCAGGGTCCGTCGCTGCCACGCCGTAGAGAATCTTACTCATCGCACCGGCCAGCAGCCACGCTGCCGAAAGTCCCAGCGCCAGCCCCGCGGCAGCCAGCGCCACGCCGCGCAGTACCACCATCGCTACCACACGCGACGCGCTTGCCCCCAGTGCCATGCGCAGGCCGATCTCGCGACTCCGCTGGCTCACTGCGTAAGCCAGCAGGCCGTAAAGTCCCAGCGATGCCAGCAGTAACGCCAGCGCGGCGAACACCGTGAGCAGTGTCATTTGCTGATGGCGGTCTTCCACATCCAACGCGACAATTTCGTCCATCGTGGCGACCGCCGCCACCGGCTGCTCGGCATCAGTCTCCGAAATCACGCGCCGCACTGCAGAAGTAAGGCTCGCGGGGTCGCCGCTCGTCCGCACCACCAGGCTTTCGGGAAGCGCCCACGTGTCCTTAATCTGCTCGAAGGGAATGTAGACTCCCGGCTTCATCTCTAACTCGTAGCCGCGTTCGCGCACGTCGTGTACCACGCCGACGATCGTACGCCATACCGGCACGCGGCCCGACAGCGCCAGCCGGTGGCCCAGCGCACTTTCCTTAGGGAAGTAGAGGTGCGCCAATGTCTGGTTGATGACCACCACAGGCGGGGACTGATCCGTGTCATTGCCCTGCAGCATCCGCCCTTCCACCAGCCGCACGCCGAGAGTCTGCAAATAGTCCCCGCTGGAAACGCGAAGCAGCGCGTCCCCCGCATCGCCCGGCACGTGCTCGCGCCCCTCGATTCGATAGCCCTGCGTATTGCCCTGGCTGCGGAACGGCGGGTTGGAAGTGTACCCGACGTTTTCTACACCCGGCAACGCGCGTACTCCCTGAAGCACACGATGATAGAAGCCGATGCGTGCCGCCGGTTCCTGGTATTTGGTGCGCGGCAGCGTAGTGCGCAAGGTCAGCAGATGGTCGGGCCGGAAGCCGATATCGATCGCGCGCAGATGCGCCACCGTCTGCAGCATCAGGCCCGCGCCCACCATCAGTACCAGGGCGGCCGCTA
Organism: uncultured Solibacteraceae bacterium; assembly: GCA_963792055.1. GTDB lineage: Bacteria > Acidobacteriota > Terriglobia > Bryobacterales > Bryobacteraceae > Solibacter. The sequence goes on from CAWBUV010000010.1 coordinate 339,507, forward strand.
CTTCCAGAATCACCAGCACATCGCGCGTGCCCGCGGCCGCGCCGCCGATGCCGCCGCGGCCTCCCTGCTTCAGCGCATCGTTCATCGTCACGCGTGATGCCTGCCAGGCGGGCACAATGCTGAACCCCACGCCGGTCAGCATGGAGATTCCCAGCGCAAAGAGCAGCACCCGCGCGTCCACCCCGGGAGTCGCAGTGGCCGGCAGAGCCGTCGGCACCAGCGCGGCCAGAACCTTCATCCCCGCCGGGGCCAGCAGCACCCCGATCACTCCGCCCGCGAACGCGATCAGCGCGCCTTCGGCAATCATCTGCCTCACCAGCCGGTCCGGCTGGCGCCCAGCGCAGACCGCACCGCCATTTCGCGCCTACGGCCAAGGCCGCGTGCCAGTAGCAGCCCCGCCAGGTTCGCGCACGCGATCAGCAGGACGCATCCCGCCGCACCCATCAACACCAGCAGTTCGATGCGCGTGTTGCCGACGCTGTCCTCGCGCATCGGAATCACTACCGCGCCGATATCTTTGTCGTTGTCCGGATACTCCTTGGCCAGTTGCCGTGCGATGCTGCTCATCTCCTCGCGGGCCTGCGCCAAAGAGACTCCCGGCTTAAGACGTGCGACCACGTGGAGGTAATGGGAACCGCGGCTCACCATGTCGGCAGCCGAAAAGTGAATCGGCGTCCAGAAGGCCATCTCACGGTTGCGGAATGCGAAATCACGCGGCATTACACCGATCACAGTGGACTTCAAGCCGTTGATCAGGATGTCGCGATTGATGACGCCGGGGTCGCCACCATAGCGCCCCTGCCAGAGAGCGTAACTGATCACCGCAACCAAAGCGCCCGTGCGGTCCTCATCTTCGGTATACGTGCGCCCTACCAGTGGTCTGACCCCGAGAACGTCAAAGAAATTCGCAGTTGTGGAGCGGCCTACTACTTGCTCCGGCGGCCCATCGGCCGTCAGGTTGGCGGAAGCACCCCGCGTGGCTGCCATATCGCTGAAAACATGATTGCGCCTCTTCCAGTCAACGAAATTTCCAGGCGCCGGTGTGTTCTGCGGGAAGCTGGCGATCGAAGCATCTTCCCAGACCATAACCACGCGATCCGGATCTGCAAATGGCAACGGACGCAGCAGCACCGCGTCCACCGTGGAAAAGATTGCCGTGTTCGCCCCAATGCCGAGGGCGAGCGCGCCAACCGCCACCGCGGTAAATCCGGGTGCGTGACGGAGAAGCCTCAAGCCATAACGAAGATCGCTCCAGAGAGTGCTCATCAGCAGTAATACTCTCACGAGCGCAAAAGGTTACGGCGGAAGAAGGAAAATCTCCTCCTTCCGCCGGGCCGTTCAGAAACGTCCTGGAAATGTTCTGACAACTCGGTGCCGCCGCCGCCGTGACGGACGCGGGGTTTGTCGCTCTCGGCGTAATCCGCGCTGGCTTCTCCGCTCGAGGAAACCGCGTGCGCGCCGGTCTGCTCCAAGATGTTCTTTGCGCGCTTCACCCAATCGGAATTGTCACAATGTACAGACAAGAGAATGCCGCCGTGTTTGATCATGCCTTCGTAGCGTTTGGCTTCGTATTCGGGAATTCCCATACCTACCAGCGCCCCGATCACTCCGCCCACCACTCCGCCGCTTCCCGCGCCTGCCAGTGCGCCCATGATCGGCCCTGCCGCAATAAACGGCCCGAGCCCCGGGATGGCAAGTGCGCCAATTCCGGCCAGCAGCCCCAGCGTGCCGCCAATCGCCGCGCCGGCGGTTGCACCTGTCGCGGCTCCTTCGGGCGCTTTCGTACCCTTCTCGTGGGCAAAGTCTTTCGTCCCGACATTATCCGGCAAGAGAACTGAAATGTCCTCGTGGCGGAAACTGTTGTTGAGCAAAGTTTGCACTGCGCTCTCCGCCTCGTTCCGGGTGCGATAAATGCCAAATACTGCCGTATTCTTTCCTGCCATGATTAGCCTCTTTTTCGGTTTGATTTCGATTTACTTATTGCTTGCTACTTTTTTGCGGGCTTAACCGTCATCTGATCGGTGACGTTGGCGGCGCCCGCAATCTCATTAGCCTTTTGCGCGATCGTGCGCTTCTCTTCTTCCGTGCGAACTGGTCCTTTTAGCGTTACTTTGCCGTCTTGAGCGATGATTTTCACATTGTGGGCATATGTGGAAAGGGACTTGTCGTCCATCACCGATTTGCGAATCTTCTGCATCGTGTCGCGGTCCGTCGCGTTATTTTTTGCCTGGTCCGCCGTGGGTTCGGCCTTCGAACGGTCGCGTTGGTTCGTCTTCGTGTTATCGGGCGCAGGCGCTTTGGTGTCCTGGGCCTGCATCTGACTGGGAATGATAGACAACGCACCAGTCATAACTACAGCTATCAAAAATTTCCGCATAGGTTGAACCTCTTACTTACTACTTGCAAGTCGAGGTCCGACTACGTAGACTTACCTTGCCCCGCACGCTGGCGATTCCATGGCAACATTGAGAATGCGCACATATCTGCTGCTTGTCCTTCTCGCTACGGTTTCTGCCTTCGCGCAGCCGCGCCCCGTCGTACCAGAGCACTACTACCGCACGTTCTCTCACACGAACCCCGTCTTTGTCCGCATCAAGCCAGGGGACGTTGTCGTGACCAGAACCCTGGATTCCGGCGGACAGAATGAGCGCAACGAGCAGCTCTCTCCCGGCAGCAATCCCTTGACCGGTCCGTTCTACATTGAAGGCGCTGAGCCCGGCGACGCGCTGCGCGTCACCCTTCGCAAGGTCAGGCTAAACCGCAACTGGGGCTACTCCGCCTATCGACTCGGCCTTTTCTCGCTCTCCGCCGACTATGTCGAAACCATCTATCCAAACCGCTACAAGCCCGATGTAGTGCGAAAGGGTCGTGACAACGTAGTCCCCTGGGACATCGACCTCGCCCGAGGCACTGTCCGTCTGCGTGAGCCCGTCAGTTCCAGGGTGCCGCTCCAGTTCACCGCCCGCCCCATGCTGGGCTGCATCGGAGTCGCCGCGCCAGGCGATTTCGCCCCCACCTCCGCGCCTTCCGGCAACTATGGCGGCAACCTCGATTACAACGAAATCGGCGAAGGCGCCACTGTCGTGCTTCCCGTCTTCCATCCCGGCGGACTCCTGTTTCTGGGCGATGGCCACGCCTTGATGGCCGACGGCGAACCTACCGGCACCGGCGTCGAGACATCCATGGACGTCGAGTTCTCCGTTGAACTGAAAAAGAACGCTGCCGTCACCGGCCCGCGCGTCGAAACCGCCGATTACCTGATCAGTATCGGCGCCCAGCCCGAGTTCGCCAGCTCGCTCGATCGCGCGCTGCAACTGGCAACCACCGACATGGTTCGCTGGCTGGTACACGACTATGAGCTCGAACCTTGGGCGGCCCACCAATTGATCGGCGCCGCGGGCAAGTACGAAGTCGTCACCGTCGCCGGGTCGATGGCCCTCAAGGTACCCAGAAAATACCTGGTGCGGTAGCCGAAGTTCGTAACCTTTTCCGCACCGCCAAGTATAAACTCAAATGGCTGCAATCCTGCGAGACTTCCGGTATTCCGTGCGCTCCATTGCGCAGGTCGCCCATTTTTCTGGCGGTGGCGGTGCTGTCCCTCGCGCTGGGCATTGGCGCCAATACGGCGATCTTCACGCTTGATCAATCAGCTCATATTGCAGCCCCTCCCGGTGCGCGATCCGGAACAGTTGGTGATGCTGGCCGGGCGGGGAAATCACTACGGAGGGAACAACGGCCAGACCGCCTTTCTTATCCGATGTACCAGGAGATCCGCGACCAGAACCAGGTTTTCAGCGGCATGTTCTGCACGTACCCGAATACCGTGAGTGCATCGTTCCAGGGCGGCACGGAATTGATCGGGGTCGATTTTGTGTCGGGCAACTACTTCCCGGTGCTGGGCATCGGGGCCGCGGTGGGCCGTGTGTTCACTGCTTCCGACGACCTGATTCAGGGAGGACATCCCCTGGCGGTGCTGAGCTACGGCTACTGGCGCGCGCGCTTTCGGCACGGACCCGGCATCGTCGGCAAGCAGATCGTCGTCAATGGCCGGTCGCTGACGATCATCGGAGTCAGCCCGGCGGGATTCGACGGAGTGGAACCGGGCCGCGCTCCGCAAATTCGCATCCCCATGACCATGAAGGACGACCTGCCGCGCTCCACTTTCAGCCGGTTGAACACCGACCGGTTCCGCTGGGTGGAGGTCTTCGGCCGGCTCAAGCCCGGGATGACTCGCGAAAAGGCGCAGGCCGGGCTTGCAACCGCTGTTCCACCAGATCCTGAACCGCGAAGTGACGGAGAAGCCTTTCGCCAAGGCCTCGCCCTTCGTCAAGCAGGAGTTCCTCCGGATGTGGATGGAAGTGATGCCCGGATCGAAGGGCCGCTCCAATCTGCGCCGGGCATACTCGAAGCCGCTGTTCGCGCTGATGGGCATCGTCGGGCTGGTGCTTCTGATTGCCTGCTCGAATCTGGCGAATCTGCTGATCGCGCGCGCCTCGGCGCGGCAGAAGGAGATCGCGGTCCGCCTGGCGCTCGGGGCGGGACGCGCGGGCCTGATCCGCCAGTTGCTGGTGGAGAGCCTGCTGACTGCCAGCGCGGGCGGCGCTCTGGGGGTCGGGCTGGCGGTGACGATCGATCAGCGCGCTGATCGGTTTTTTGCCCTCCGGGCACACCCCGCTGTCTCTTTCCGCCACGCCGGATTGGACGGTTCTCGGCTTTACCTTCGCGATTTCGCTGTTGGCCGGTGCGATTTTCGGTTCAGTTCCGGCACTGCAATCCACGCGGCCGAAACTGGCGACAACTCTGAAGGACCAGGCGGGCGCCGTCATCCGCGGCGGCTCCGCCGGATTGCGCAAGGGCCTGGTGGTGGCGCAGGTTTCGCTGTCGTTGCTGCTGCTGATCGGCGCCGGGCTTTTCCTGCAGAGCTTGCGCAACCTGAAGACTCTGAATCCCGGCTTCGAAGTCAAAAATCTGCTGGCCTTCGACGTCGATCCGACAATGAGCCGCTACGATCCCAACTGGACCGCGGATTACTATCGCCGCCTGCGCGCCCGTCTGAGTTCAAATCCCCGGCGTGGAGTCGCATGCCTTCGCCGTGGTTCCGCTGCTCGAAGACAATGAATGGGACAACTGGGTCACCATCGAAGGTTACTCCGCCAAGCAGGACGAGCGGCCCGATCCGCACATGCAGTATTGCAGTCCCGGGATTCTTCCAGACGCTCAAGATCCCAGTCAGTGTCTGGGCCGCGATTTCAACGATCGGGATAGTCTCGGGGCGCCCAAAGTCGGCATCGTCAATCAGAAGTTCGTCAAACGCTACTTTGGCAATGCGGATCCGCTGGGCCGCCACATCGGCATGGGAATCGATCCCGGAACCAAGACCGATATCACCATCATTGGCGTCGTCGGGGACACGAAATACGAAAACATGCGGGAGGAGATTCCTTACGAACTCTACCTCCCCGAAGACCAGCAAGGCTTTGGCAATGGAATGACAGCCTACGTGCGGGCCGCCGGCGACGTAACTCGCGTTTTCGATACCCTGCGCACCGAGGCGAGAGCGGTGGATGCCGGAGTGCCAACTTACGACATGCGCACGCTCACCGGCCAGATGGAGATTTCGCTGCTCACCGAACGACTGCTGGCCACGCTGTCCAGCGTCTTCGGATGTCTGGCCACGCTGCTGGCCGCACTCGGACTTTATGGCGTCATGGCCTTCATGGTGACGCGCCGCACCCGTGAGATCGGCATCCGCATGGCGCTGGGCGCGGGACAGCGCGCCGTCGTTTGGATGGTGCTTCGCGAAACGCTGGTGCTCGCAGGAATCGGCGTCACCGTCGGCCTTGTCGGCGCCTACGCCCTGACGCGCCTCGTGCAAGCACAGCTTTTCGGAGTGCAGGCCACCGATCTGTTGACGATGGCAGCCGCATCGCTGGGTATCGCGGGCGTCACTGCGCTCGCCGGCTACATCCCGGCGCGGCGGGCTACCGGAATCGATCCCATGAGCGCGCTCCGCTGGGAATAGCGGCACCTGGAAAGACGGTGAGTCCACGTAAGCAACTCTCACCGTCGCGGTGCCATTGTCTTCCATTCGAATCGAGGCCGCCCCGGACAGCACTGGGGCGGCGTAGGGCGGTTCGCGCATCTGCCCCTGCTTGGATACGCGAGTAAGAATCTGAATGCCGGGCTTCCGTCTCGAATCGCACGGGATGCAGGCATCGACACATAGACCGGCTCCACGTATCAACATCAGTCTAGACGACTATGCGGCCGGATGGGGCCCTTCCGGTTTGGGGGCTTATCCCGCCAATCTCTCCCCGGTACCCGTCGGAATGGGCTTGCGGCTACGGTAGGAGTACGCCTGCCATGTGGTCGCGCAGCTTCGTGGCGTGCGGATCACCGCCGGCGACGCATCACCGCGCGGCGGATCTTGCCCTTGTTGCGCCCGCGCGTCTCGCGCACCATTTGCCAACGCCTTGGCTCACCGACCCAAAACGGCCAGTTTGGGCTTCGTGGACCCTGCTCGGACCCTTCTGGCGGCTCGTAGTTTCCACCTCCTCCTCGCGCGCACGCGCGATCGCCCGGCCTTCGGAAATCCTGTCCAAAATATGTTGCTCGGACAGAATTTCGAATCCCCGTATAGGGGTAGGATGAGCACACAATTCCAGTCACTGATGTGGAGACCTTCAATCTAACGCCGTTCTCTCTCAAACGCAGAGCGTCCCGCGCCTCCCAATGCTATAGCGCGATGCGCACCGCTTGGCCGCAAATTCGTTTTATGGTCTCCTCATCAGTTCGTCTTCTGCTTCGTCATCCGCGTAGTCCGTGTGCTGTCAAGATGATGCTTCCGGCCGTGTCAGCCAGGAAACAGTCTCCGGATTCCCCATTTGTTAGGTACAACGTCAGCCGTTTCCCAAAGAGCGCCCGGATCTGATCTTCTGAGAGGCCGAACACCTGGCCTCTGATAGTTACGGAATCACGCGGGTCGGTCGATTGTCGCAACTCGTATGTGATACCGGCGACCAGTTCGTCGCCATGCCAGAGTTGGCCCGCTCCTGCCAGGAAGCTCCCTTCGGTGCGATTCACATATCAGCCTGTCAATCATCCGCGGGCGTCATAGCAAAGCAGGCTACTGCTTGATCGCGATAAACCACGCGGCGACGATCGGCCCCTGCGGTCCGCGTCCGCGTCCTCCCGGCGCAGGGGGCGGAGCACCGGCCGGCGGCGCCGGAGCCGGACCGCGCTCGGGCTGGAACAAATACACGTTGTGCGTCTTAGTATCCACGCAGATCGTCTTCGCGCCCGCAAACGTCGGCACCGTGTCTACCACAGTGTACTTGTCGGGTGAATCCTGATGGACCACCGTGACGTTGCCTTCGCCGCCGTTCGGGATGTAGATCAGCTTCTTCCCGGGATCCCACGCTAGGGCATCGACGCGCGTACCGTTCTTGATCTCGGCGACGATCTTCCCGCTCTTCGCGTCCACCACCACGGAGGTATTGCTGCACCCAGAGAAAATCCGGTCGGAAGCCTTGTCGTAGGCAATGCCAGTCGGTCCCTTGCACGGGTTCAGAGGCCACGACGCCGTCGCCTTCCACGTCTTGACGTCGATCACCTGGATCGTATTCTTGCTTTCGTTGTTGACGAAGATGTGGCCTTTGCCGTCGGCTGCGGCACCCTCGGGCGCATTATCCTCGAGTTCAACGTTGCCGACAATCTCTCCGGTTTTCGGATTGAGCGCCGTCAGCGTGCCGATTGGACGGCTGTGGTTCGTCAGGATAATCAAGTCGTCCGGCTCGTCGTACATGATGCCGTCCAACCCGCCCTGTTCGATGGGAATCCGCTTGATCTCGGCCAGCGTCTTGAGGTCGAACATCGTAACCGTCTTATCGCCGCCGTTGGTGGTGAAACCGTGGCCGGCTTTGGTCGCGATGCCCGCCCCATGGACGCCGGGGGTATTGGCGATATCGCCCACGACTTTTCCCGTCGCGCCGTCGACCACCATCACGTGCGTACTCCGCGAAACGAACGCGCGTCCCGTGGCCGCTTCCACGGCGATGTAGTCGGTGCCGCCATCACCCTTGATGTCGAACTTCTCAACCTTGAACGTTTGGCCTGTCATGGGTACGGCGAGAATGCCGCCCAAACACACGACCGCAAGAATCGGTAGTCTCCTGGTCATTCGACCTCCTGTTTGAAAAATCGATTGTATGCCCGTCGGTCCATATTGCATCAAAACGCCAATCGGCATTGAAACTCGATGCGTCGGCTGCCGACGGCGCTATTCCCGCCCCCGCCCCCCACCAGCGCCGTCGATTCGCCGAAATACGGCGAGCTCAAATTCCCGTTAGGGAGCGCCAGATTCGGATGGTTCAACAAATTCCGGGAGAGCGCCGTGAACGTCAACTCCATCGGGTCACGCTTTCCCTTCACCTCCTTGCCCAGCTTAAACGTCTTCGCCACGCGGAGGTTCAGCGATACCAACGGCGGCCCCACCCCGTAATTCCGCGGGAGGATGGCCTGCCCGGGCAGCGGACTCAGGTCGAACGCGCCAAACGGGGTCCGCACGACCGAAGGGCGGCTCAGATCTTTTGCCAACGCGGGACGATCGGTGAAGACGGTGTCGCCATTCAAATCGTGCCCGACCGTGATGTTGAATGGCCGCGTCGATGACGCCGTCAGCATCGGGCTGAACCGCAGTCCCCACCGCAGTGCAAACGATCCGCTGAACTGCGCCCGATGGCGGATGTCGAAGCCGGCGCGCCCGTATTCCGGATGGAGGTCGTAGGCACTGGCCGGAAACGTTCCGGCGCCGTCCGTGTCGCTATTCGCTTTCCCGAGCGTGTACGATCCGTTGAAAGAGATCCTGGCATTGACCCGTGCCGTCAGGGCCGTCACGAGTTGGTGCTGGAGGAAGATTCCGCTCGATTCATAGAGGTAGACGGCTCCCGCGTTCCCCGCCGGGGCGAGCGCTCGCGACCGCAAACTGTGCCAGCCTTGCGAGTGCAGGTAATTGACCGCCACTACCAGGCTCTTGGGCAATTGGCGTTCCGCCCCGATGCCTACCTGGGCCATATACGGCGCGCGGATCGCTGCGTCCATCTCCCGAATGGCCTGAGGAGCGCGGTTGCTGACCAGTTGGTCGAGCGACGGAACGACAGGATAGAAATCGGGCGTTTCGACCACGAACTGCTGCTGGTGAACGCCATCGCGCCGCAGCGCGTCGAGCGAAAGGGATTCGCTCACCCGGTCGTAGAACAGTCCGGCGCCGGCCCGGATCACCGTCTTGGCCGTCCGGCCCTTAGGCGCGAGCCCCCACGCGACTCCGACGCGCGGCGCCACGTCACCGTGATCGTGGATTCTAGTCTGCGCCTCGTACCGCACGCCCAGGCTCACCGTGAGATTGGGCCGCACGCGCCAATCGTCCAGCAGGAAAAAACCGACGTCGTACTGTTTCAGGCTGGCGAGCGGATTACCAGCGGCAATGGTGAACTGGCTCGCCCCGCCGCCCGCAGCCCGAATCTGCTGCGCAGACCAGGCTGCCTGTTGCCCGGCCAGTGTGGTCCGGTAACTCGCCAGCGAGGAGAAAGTGAACGTCCCGGTGTAGTTCGCCGTATCTTGATCCCGCAGGTCGACGCCTCGCAAACGGCCGCCCCACCGCAGGAGGTGAACGCCCTGAGTGACGGTCGTCATGTTCTGGAGCTCGATCCGGTCCTGATTCGTGAAGGACAACGTCAGCGGCGACCCTCCGCCCGTAAAGGCGTCGAGGACGGCGGTAGTCGGGAGAATGGCGTTGCCGTGCTGCGACGCTCGCAGCCGCGAGTAGCGCGCCCGCGTCTCATTCACGGTATGCGCGCCATAGATGCCGGTTTCCGCGACCTGCATGGTGTCTTCCCCGTCGCGGTAGTTGTAAATGCGGTCCGGAAGATTGAAGCCGCTGGCACCCTGATTGTCGACCGCCATGCGGGCAAACGTATAGCGGAGGGTGAGCGTCTGGTTCTTGGAAAGCTGCCGGTCGAGCTTGACGTTATCCTCTGTGTCGCGGCGCGGGGTCAGGACTGCCTGCGATACCTGAAGCGGGTCCAGGTTCTTGTCGAGCGTCACCGCGTTGACGAAGGTGTTTTCTGTCCATTTGCGAACCTCGTAATCTACGAAGAACGACGTCTTCTTTCCGATGGGCCCGCTGACCTCGCCCTCCACGCCGAGACGCTGCCAAGTGGGCTTCACGGGAATGAACGGATTACGCGCGTTGAAAATGTCGCTGCCGTCGTGGGTCTGAATCTCGCCGTGTAAATCGTCAGTCCCAGGCTTCGTAAAGACCTCGACCCGGCCCATCCCGATGCGGTCGTATTGCGCGGAGAATGGATTCTGGTTGATTCGGATCTCGCGGATGGAAGACTTGGCGGGCAGGCGCCCGCCGGTGAATCCGTCGATGAAAATTTGGCCACCGTTAGGTCCTGCCCCTGGTCCGGCAAGAGCAGCCAGGTCTGCGGCCAGATCGTCCGGATCGTCGGAGAGAGCGTCGAGGTCTGAGCCGCGCATCACGAGCGCATCGGCGTTTGACGTCGGATCGATCTGGACGGACTGGCCGGTATCACTCACGGTTACGCTTTGGTTGGCGGCAGCGAGCGAAAGCGGAAAATTGAGCGTCAGAGTGTTTCCGGGATCGATGCGAACTCCCGTCCGAACCATGGGCTCGAAACTTTTGGCTGAGGCACGCACCGTATAAGCGCCGGGGGGCAGGTTCGCGAGAACATATTGTCCCCGCACGTCAGCTGTCGCCGAACGGGATATTCCGTTTCCATTGTTCGCGCTCACTACCGCGCCGGGAATGCTTGCGCCTGCCGGGTCGGTCACCTGGCCACGTAAAGCGGCAAGTTCCGATTGCGCCCAAGCCGGCGGTAGCCCGGCGAGAAATCCAAGCGCTCCGAACAGGAGAGGCCGGGGGATCAGCATGCTTAATCCTTGGTCTCCGTGCCATCCGCCTTTACCAGGACTTCGAGCTTCTTGCCCTTCGCTGTTGTGTATGCGGCTTCATACATGGTTTCACCGCCACGCATGAATAGCTCGACCATGCTGAGTTTTCCCGTCCCGACTTTCTTGAGAATAGCCGCTTTCGCCGCCGCCGGAATCGCAGCCAGCGTGGTCTCTTCCTCCACCAATAGCAGCTTACCTTTGGCGTCTACATTGAAGTCGCGGTGTTTCCCATTGAGAATGGTCTCCACCTCGTATTGGGTGACGCCCTTTTCCGTTTCCTTTCCGATGTTCTTGATCTCAGCGCCTTTCAATTCAGCCTGGATCGTCTTCTGCGCCTCCGAAGGAAGGTCCTTCAATGTCAGCTTCTTTTGAGCAAAAACGGCAGTGATCGATAGGCCGGCGATGATGGTGAAAGCAGTAATTGTTCGCATCAATGAGCTCCTGCTACAACATTGTGAAGAGTGATTCTGAATAATCCGTGAAGATCAACCGGCGGGCAGCAAGAGACGAGCTGTTGTTCCCGCACCCCGCGTGCTGTCGATTTGGAGGTCGCCGCCGTGCTGATGCGCGATCGACTGAGCGATGGATAGTCCCAATCCGACGCCTTCCACCTTACGCGATCGATCTTTGGATGCGCGGTAGAAGCGCTCGAAGATGTGAGTGAGGTCTTCCGGCCCGATGCCGATGCCGTTGTCGCGGACTTCCAGAACGGCGGTCGAGCGGCCGTCTGACGGCGAATCCAATCTCACTTCGACCACTCCCCCGCCGGGCTTCGAGTACTTGATGGCGTTGTCCAGGAGAATCAGTAACGCTCTTCTCAACGCCTCCGGATCGCCCTGCACCGTGCAATCTCGTACTACGCATGTGGATAGACGAATGTCCGAGGCGCGGGCCAGTGCGTCGGCGCCGCAACAAGCTTCGCGCACCAATTCCGCCATTGGAACGGCTTCCCGGTCGATCTCTTCGACTCTTGAATCCGCGCGCGCCAACAACATCAGGTCGTCGATGAGCGCGGTGTTACGCACGCTCTCCGCGAGGATTCGATCCAGCGCGGCCTCGTACTCCGACGCGGTTCGCGGCTTTCGCCGTGCTACTTCCGCAGTGGTACGTATGATGGCAGCCGGCGTCCGGAGTTCATGCGAGGCATCGGCAGTAAATTGAGTGATTCGGCGAAAGGCATCGTCCAGGCGCGCGAACATGCAGTTCAGTGTTTCGGAGAGGTGATCCAGCTCGTCGCCGCTGCCGCTCAGGGGCAAACGCTTAGCCAGATTGCGCGCCTCGATATCCGTCGCGGTCTGGGCGATATGCTCGACCGGAGCCAGGGCACGTCGGCTCATCCAATAGCCACCGATGGATGCTCCGATCAACAGCAGCGGGCTGGCGATGAGTGCCGTCCAAGTGAAGCCGTCGAGCATCTCCAGAAACTCATCGATGGGTATTCCGATCTGAATCACACCGGCGGGGACGACTGCCGACATAACGCGAATAGGCCTTCGATTCTGCGTAATTGTTTCAAAGTGTCCGCGGGCAGGTAGGAGCTTTGGATCGGGCGCCGCGCCCCACTTCTCTGTACCGGGCGACTGATAGAGCCAGAGGCCGTTTTCAGCCGCAATGCGGAACCGTGTCCCGGCCGGCGCAAGCGCGGCATTCTCGACCAACTCATCCGCGAAGTTCTCGCGTTGGGCGGCCTCACGCTGAAGAAACTCTCGCATGACACCTAGCCGGGAGCGGAGCTCTTTATCTACGGTTTCGTACACACTGCTTCGCATGGCAAGCCATACGCCAATTCCGACGACGGTGAACGTGACCGCCAGAATTCCGGCATAGCACGCGGTCAGGCGGAAGCGGATGGATCTTCGGTTCACGGTTCCTCCCGCATGATGTACCCATAACCGCGGACGGTGTGAATCAGCTTGCGTTGATGACCCTGATCGATCTTTTCACGCAGGTGACGAATGAAAGCATCCACCGTGTTCGCCTCGACATCCTGATAGAATCCCCATACGCCTTCAATGATCGCCGACCTAGAAACTGCGTGACCCGAGCGCCGCATGAGGAATTCCAGCACTCGGTATTCTGTTGCGGTGAGCGGAAGCGATACCTCATTCCGGCGGACCTCTCGGGACGCAGGGTCAAGCATCAAATCGGCGACCTGAAGTTTCGTTTTGTGCGGCTGTGCAGATCGGCGCGACATTGCGCGAAGGCGGGCGAGCAAAACCTCAAATGAAAAGGGCTTGGTGAGATAGTCATCGGCGCCGGCATCGAGCCCGCGGACAACGTCGCGGGCGGCATCGCGCGCGGTGAGCATCAGCACCGGTGTCTGGCGGCCTCCGGCCCGCAGGCGCCGTACCAGATCGATGCCGCTCATTCCCGGCATCATGACGTCCAGGAGGATCGCGTCTAGATTCAGAGTTTCGGCGGCGTGTATGCCTTCCATCCCATTCGCAGCAACGGTGACGGTATGGTTCTCTTCTTCCAGCCCTTGCCGCAGCGCGTCACGCATCGCCGGCTCATCTTCGACAACGAGAATCCACACGTCTCTACTCTCCACTTCTGATCGTAATGTATGGATTCTGAAGACTCGATGAATGCAGTGATGCGAACCAACGCCCTTGGGCTGTCGAGTGGCCGCCTCGTCATGATGCCGTCGAGCCGACATTGGGGTCCAGTGTCTGAGCTTTGAGATCTCGCCAGTCGTCGGCATACGCGGCTCCAACTTCCGGTGTTGAGTTTTGTAGTTGTCAACAGCCTCAGAAAGCTGCAAGGAGCATCGGATGTCCTCAGATTTTCCCGGACGGAGAAGAAAGCAGGGTTGAAAAGAAAGGCTTTATCTTTTGAGGGGGGTACACCCGGGCTGATTCGAATCGGCCGACCTTCTGCTCCGAAGGCAGCCGCTCTATCCAGCCCAGAGACCGCAGTTGGGATCGGTTTACGCACGAACCGGAACTTGAAGTGCGGCTTGCCAACTTGTCGCGAAACGCCCGTTGCTGATATCTGCCGGTGGGCTAGGTTCTGCGCCACACCGGTCTTCCCATTCCCGCTAGCGGACACTCGGATGGAGAATGGCGCATGAGCGTCTGTCCAAGCTGGCAGGGCTCCTTTCGGCGACGCTGCTCACAACAGTATCTACGACGGTCCGCGCGCGGTTGTTTACGCGGACTCGCTTGCGTACACCTAAAGCAGGGCTGGCGCATCGAGAGTAACTGCGTTTGGCGGCGACGGTTCACCGCCGGTTTCAGTTCCCGGTGGGAACGCGCTCGATGTGGTCGATCACCACGACTTCGATTTGCTGCTTGCGCGACTCCAGCTTCAGGCCCAGGGAATCTCGGAGGGCGTGAAAGATGTCTGTCGTGGGAGGGTTGGGTAGACGCCGCAAGCGCTCCTCCAAATCCGGATCCGAGGCTCCCTGGGCGTTAGGATGACCTCGCGCCGGTTCAAAGGACAGATCAGGTATCCAGGAGATGTCGACGTCATATTTTCCTTCGAGCCCGGTAAGATCCTGCACCGGAACGGTCATTTGCACAGAGAGAGCATGTGCGAACGATTCCATGGTCATCGACCCCTTGAGGGCAGAATATCCCGGGCCCGCACCGATGAATCGCAGGTTAGTGCGCCCGCGCACGAAGTTCGAACTCGACTCCTTGATTTTCGGGCCGCCCTGGTCCACGATTAGCGCAAAGCCCGCACGTGTGCGATTCTCCTTTCGAGCGGCGAGCTTAAACCTTTCGATCAGCAACGTCTGAAGCATGGCTGGAACCTGATCCCTGGTGGCGCCTTCCGGCATCTTGGCGGAGATTTCGAAGCAATCCGACGCCAGCCAGGATGGTCCTTCGATATCGTCCAGCTTCACTTTGAAGGCTTCCATCATGACGACGTTGAGAGGCAAACCCTTCAACGTGACGAACCCGGGATCGATGGAGACTTTGAAGTCGCAGCGCTCCGCCCGCTTCACCGATGCCACTTCGAATTTCGATTGTTCCCGGGCGCTTTGAACAGCAAATGCGCTGATCGCGAAGAGTGCGACGGCTGATGCCAGGCAGGTAGTCATGCGAATACTCCGAATAGTATCGTACCCAATTGTTCTACGACGGTCCGCGCGATACTGACCGAAACCACCCGTAGGGTATTTCCACTACCTGTGGAATAAGACTACAGGGTATAATTATCGCTGAAAGGTCCGCGATAATCATGAAGATTCGTCCTGAAGATGCCCTGGAGTATCACTCCTCGTCTCCCGCCGGCAAACTGTCGGTGACGCCTACCAAGCCGTGCCGAACCCAGCGGGATCTCAGCCTCGCCTACACTCCGGGCGTTGCCGTTCCGTGCCTGGAAATCGAGCGCGATCCCAGCCTCGCCTACAAATACACCGCCAAGGGCAATCTGGTCGGCGTGGTATCGAACGGCACCGCGGTGCTCGGCCTGGGAAATATCGGCCCGCTCGCCGGCAAGCCCGTGATGGAAGGCAAGGCCGTCCTCTTCAAGCGCTTCGCCGATATCGACGTCTTCGACATCGAACTGGACACCCAGAACGCCGACGAAGTCATCCGCACCTGCCAGATTCTGGAGCCGACCTTCGGCGGCATCAACCTGGAAGACATCAAAGCGCCGGAGTGCTTCTACATCGAAGAGACGCTGATCAAGACGATGAAGATTCCCGGTCTTCCACGACGATCAGCACGGCACCGCGATCATCAGCGGCGCGGGCCTGATCAATGCGCTCGAAATCGGCGGCAAGAAAATCGAAGACATCAAGGTCGTCTTCAACGGCGCGGGCGCGGCCGCGATTTCCTGCGCCGCGCACTATGTCCGGCTCGGCGTGCGCCTCGAAAACATCGTCATGTGCGACACCAAGGGCGTGATCTACGAAGGCCGCACCGAGCACATGAATCCGTACAAGGCGCGCTACGCGTCGAAGACCAGCGCACGCACTCTGGAAGAAGCCATGGTCGGCGCCGACGTCTTCTTCGGGCTCTCCCAGGCAGGCTGCGTGACCCAGGAAATGGTGAGGGGCATGGCGCCGAACCCGATCATCTTCGCCATGGCGAATCCCGATCCGGAAATCACCTACGAAGATGCGCTGGCCGCGCGGCCCGACGCCATCGTCGCCACCGGGCGCAGCGACTATCCGAACCAGGTGAATAACGTACTCGGCTTCCCGTTCATCTTTCGCGGCGCGCTCGACGTTCGCGCCACCACCATCAATGACGAGATGAAGCTGGCGGCGACTCTCGCCCTCGCCTCGCTCGCCAAGGAAGATGTGCCCGACAGCGTGCTGCGCGCCTACTCGATCGACCGCCTGGAGTTCGGGCGCGAATACATTATTCCGAAACCGTTCGACCCGCGCGTGCTGATCTGGGAGGCTTCCGCGGTGGCGCAGGCCGCGATGGAGACCGGCGTGGCGCAGCAGCCGGTGGACCTCAAGCAGTATCGCGAGGAACTCGAAAAGCGCCTGGGCAAGGCCGCCGAAGTCATGCGCGGCATGATCAACAAGGCGCAGCGAGATCCCAAGCGCATCGTCTTCACGGAAGGCGAGGAAGGCAAGATCCTGCGCGCCTGCCAGATCCTGCTGGACGAGAAGATCGCCCATCCCATTCTGCTGGGCAACGAAGCGAAAATCCGCGCGAGCATCGAGGAACTGCGCCTGCACCTGGAAGGCGTTC
The DNA here is from genome assembly GCA_963792055.1 of uncultured Solibacteraceae bacterium. Classification (GTDB taxonomy): domain Bacteria; phylum Acidobacteriota; class Terriglobia; order Bryobacterales; family Bryobacteraceae; genus Solibacter. The sequence goes on from CAWBUV010000010.1 coordinate 356,141, forward strand.
ACATCGTCGACCCCAAGCGCTTCACACGCATCGACGAGTACACCGAGGAGTTCTACAGCCTGCGCCAGCGCAAGGGCATCACGCGCACCGAGGCCGAACAGACCATCCGGAACCCGACCACGTTCGGCAGCATGATGGTGCGGCTCAACGATGCCGACGCGCTGATCGGCGGCCTGACCACGCACTATCCCGACACCATCCGTCCGGCGCTGCAGGTGATCGACGTCCGCCCGGAACTGCGTAGGGTGGCGGGCGTCTACGTGATGATCACGCAGAAGGGCGATATCTACTTCCTGGCCGACGCTACGGTCAATATCGAGCCGACGGCCGAGGACCTGGCGGAGATCGCGATTATGGCAGCCGAGAAGGCGCGGCGCTTCAATCAGGAGCCGCGCGTGGCAATGCTCAGCTTCTCCAACTTCGGCAGCACGCGCCACGCGCTCTCCGACAAGGTGCGCCGCGCGGTGGAACTGGTCCGCCGGAGGGCCCCGGGGCTGATGATCGATGGCGAGATGCAGGCCGATACCGCCGTGACGCCGCAGATCATCGAGGAGACCTATCCGTTCAGCACGCTGAAGGGCGGCGCCAACGTTCTGATCTTCCCGAATCTGGAATCCGGCAACATCGCCTACAAGCTCCTGCAGAGAGTCGGCGGCGCGGAACTGATCGGGCCGCTACTGACCGGCCTGAGTCGCCCGGTACACGTGTTGCAGCGTGGCAGCGAGGTCAACGACATCGTCCACGTGGCCGCCGTTGCCGTGGTGGACGCGCAGGAAGTCGGCAAGCCTTATGTCACGCTGACGGAAGCCGCGGAAGGGAAATAAAGGTTCGTTTTATTCGATCGCGTAGAGCGAGCCGTCGGCGCTTCCGATGTAGACCACGCCGCCGGCGACCAGGGGCGCGGAGAAAATCGCGCCGATCGCGAACTGGCGATCCGTGGCGACAATCGGCCCTTCATTCCAGTTGGACTGATAGAACATCTGCTGGTTGAACTTGCCCTCGGAGGTGAGGACCCAGTTGAGGTTTCGCTTCGAGGCTTCGGTCTGGAAGGTCCACAACAGTTCGCCGCTGTCGCGGTCGCGCGCTTCGAGGGTGCCGTTGAGAATTCCCAGGTACACGACGTCGCCCGCCACCGACGGCGAGGAGAACACATACGCCTTCAACTGTTGTTTGAAGACCCGCTTTCCGGTGGCGGCGTCCACGGCGTGAAAGAGGCTGGAATCCGACGTGCCGAAATAGACCTTGCCGCCGGCGACGGCCGGTGAGCTGTTGACCCAGCTTCCCTGATTGTTGACGCGCCATTTCTCCTGGCCGGTGGAGGCATCGAGCGCGTAGACATTGGAATCGCGGCAGCCGGTGTAAACCACTCCATCGACCACGGCGGGTGAGGATTGAAAACCGACCTGATTGTGGATCAGGGCGTCCTCGCCGCCATGGAAACGCCACTTCTGCTTTCCAGTGAGGGCGTCCACGGCGTAGAACCAGCTATCCCAGCTTCCGAAGTACAGCGTGCCGGCGGAGTATGCCGGCGAGGCGTGGACCACATCGCCGGTCTTGAACTTCCAGCGCAGTTCGCCTGTTGCGGCATCGAGCGCATAGAGATGGCCGTCGCCCGATCCGAAGAAGACCGCGCCACCAGCAACTACCGGACTGGACAGAAAGACGTCGAAGGGGTCGGCAATGGTCTGGCTGAAGGGCTGCATTCCGTGGAGGCCTTTGGCCTCGAAGCGCCGCTCGCCGGCGGAGGCGAACTTCCATTTCAGCGCGCCCGACTTCGCGTCGAGCGCGTAGAATTTGCCGTCGTAGCTCGGAAAGTAGACGGCCGCGCCGTCCACCGCGGGAGTGGAGGAAACAGGTCCCGCAGTGGTGAACTTCCAGTTCTGGCGTCCCGTGGCTGCGTCTACGGCATAAACGTTGCCGTCGTCGCTGCCGAAATAGATCACGCCGTCGCGCGTTACGGCGGAGCCAACGATGCGGCCGCCGGTGGGAAATTTCCATTTGACGCCGCGCATGGCGCGCGGGCCGGCGCCCGAATACGTGCCGGAGTGCGCCGCATCGCCGCGAAACATCGATTGCGCGAGGCAAGGGAGCGCAGCCAGTGCGAGGCATGAGATCACTTTTCTCATTTGGCGCTCCGTTGCAGCACCAGCGGCGTTTCCATTGGTCCCTGTGCGAACGTGCCGGCCAGTTGCATCGAGTCCTTTTGGAGGCGGCCTTCAAAGGTCATGCGATAGGAGGCGACATCCACCAAAAGCCAGTCGCCATCCTGCCGCACCAGTTCCACCGGCAGGATGTTCTCGCGTTTGCCGACCACGATGAACTGCGCGGTGGCGGCGCCGGAGGCCTGATTGGTCAGTTTCAGGGTTGCCTTCACTTTGTTGCCGTAGAGGAGCATCTCGCCCTGCCATTCGCCTTCCAGTTCTTTGCTGACGGCGGTTCCCCGGCGCGGGGCATCGACCTGCGGCGGGCCGGTCTTCAGCAGGCGGAAGGCGGCAGTGTTTCCGGATTGCAGGAAATCGCCGGTGAAGGCGCCATCGGCGGCGAGACGCCCCGTGAACTTCGGATCCCCCAACGCGCCTTTGATCGTGAAAGAAATCTGCTCATCTTGCATCGCGATACCGGTGAGCGGCGCGCCCTTCACGCCGTAACCGGGCACGATGGCAGAACCGCTCCAATTCCCGCCAGACTTCGCGAGGTCGATGACGACGCGCAATTCGTGGCCCGGAATCCGGACATCTCCTTCCCAGCGGGCTTCGAGCGGTTCCGCCGCATAAGCGAGCCCCGCGGCGGCCAGGACGATCGCGACCAGTAATCGCATAGGACGACCTCTGCGCTTAGACGAGGCGTGGGGTAAAACGTCATGCGAATTCGAATACAATGAGCGCTATGAAAACACTTTCGATCGGCCTGATTGCGGCCGCGCTGCTGGCCTCGTGCGCGATGGCGGCGGACAAGGACGGCTGGATCAGCATGTTCGATGGCAAGACGCTGACCGGCTGGAAGGCCAACCAGAATCCCGAATCCTGGACCGTTCGCGACGGCGCGATCACCGGCGACGGCGAGGCCAGTCACCTGTTTTGGATGGTGCAGGAGTGCGAGAACTGCGAGTTCAAGGCCGAGGTCAAGATCGGCCACGGTGGAAACTCCGGAATGTATTTCCGGACGGCGTTTGGTCCCGGCTTTCCCAAGGGCTACGAAGCGCAGGTCAATTCCAGCCACAGCGACCCGGTGAGAACCGGCAGTCTGTACAACTTTCACAAGATTTTGGAGCAGTTGATTCCGGACGACGTGTGGGGCACGCAGCACATCATCGCGCAGGGCAACCACATCATCATCAAAGTGAATGACAAAGTAGTGACCGATTTCGTGGACGAGAAGAACACCTTTACGAAAGGCTACTGCGCGCTGCAGCAGCACAATAAAGGCAGCGTGGTGCAGTTCCGGAATTTGATGTTTAAGCCGTTGAAGTAAGCGCGCGGGCGGACAGGCGGCAGAAGGCAAGCGTCTGTCCTACCGACTTTTCGAACGGCTCTTCGCCGGAGACCACCAGGTCGGCGTACTTTTCCGTCGGATGGACAAACCATTCCGCGCTCGGCCGTACGGTGCGTTCGTATTGTTCGCGGACGCTTTGGGGAGTCCGTCCGCGTTCGGCCACATCGCGCGCCAGCCGCCGCTGAAAGCAGACTTCCGGATTCGTGCGCACGTACACTTTCGTGTCCAGCATGGCGCGCAGTTCCGGCCAGTAGAGCACGAACAGACCCTCGACAATCAGGAACGGGCCGGGCTCGATGCGCCGCGTCTGGGTGGTGCGCGCGTAATCGGCGAACGAATAGACCGGCTCATCGAAGGCGCGTCCGCCGGCGATGGCGAGCAGGTGCTCGTGCAGGAGCTCCCAATCGAGCGAATCGGGATGGTCGAAGTTGACCTTTTTGCGTTCGGCGAGGGGAATCTCCTCCATGCCGCGGTAGTAGGAATCGAGAGAAACGATCGAGGTCCCAGGCAGTCTTTGTACGAGCTGCTTCGCCAGTTCGGATTTCCCGGAGCTGGACGGACCGGCAACACCGATGATGTGCGATCTCATTATTCTGACGGGGGAGTCATTTCAGTTTACAATCGCGAGGACCGCCTCGACAAGACCTTCGACGTTGAAAACTTCGGCCTGTATGGCGACCTCGACTCCGAGTTTGCGCGCGGTCTGCGTGGTGATGGGCCCGATGGAGGCGACCCGTATGCCGCGCAGTGCTTCGGCGCCTGCGGCCTCGACCAGATTGCGCACGGTGGAGGAGCTGGTGAAGGTGATGCAGTCCGGGCGGCTCGCCAGGATATCGCGCGACTGTTCGGCGAGATGTTCGGGCGCCACGGTGCGATAAGCCTCGACGACGTCGACGTGAGCGCCGCGGCGGGCAAGTTCGTTGGGCACGAGGTCGCGCGCGACGGCCGCGCGCGGGAGCAGGACGCGTTTGCCGGAAAGATCGTGAGCGGCGAAGGCTTCCAGCAGCGATTCGGCGACGTATTCTTTGCCCATCAGATCCACTTTGACGTGCAGCGCTTCGACGGCGGCGCGGGTGGCGGGACCAATGGCGCAGATTTTGGCGCGCAGCTTTCGCAGATCATCAAGATGTTCGAGGAAGAAGCGAACGCCGTTGGCGCTGGTGAAGATCAGCCAGTCGTAGGTGTCGAGTTGGGCGATGGCGCGATCGAGCGGCCCGGGGTCGGCAGGCGGGCGGATTTCGATGGTGGGCAGTTCGATCACGCCGGCGCCGAGCGCGCTGAGGCGCGATGCGAGCGCGTCGGCCTGCTCGCGGGCGCGGGTGACGACAATGCGTTTGCCGAAGAGCGGCAGGCGCTCGAACCAGTCGAGCTTCTCGCGCAGGCGGACCACCTCGCCGACGATGATGGTGGCCGGCGGCTTCATTCCGGCGAGCATGCCGGGCAGTTCGGACAGGGTGCCGACGATGGTCTGCTGGTCCGGCCGCGTAGCCCAGCGAACGGCCATCGCGGGAGTGTCCGGTGCGCGGCCGTTGGCGATCAGTTGCCGGGAGATTTCGGGAAACGTGGTGAGTCCCATGAAGATCACCAGGGTTTCGGCGTGGCCAACCTTGGCCCAGTCGATTGCCTGCGCGGAGTGGCCGGTGACGAAGGTGACGGCGGAGGTGTGTTCGCGATGGGTGAGGGGAACGCCGGTGTAAGCGGCAATGCCGAGGGGCGTCGTCACGCCGGGCACGATTTCAAACGGGATGCCGGCATCGGCCAAGGCTTCGGCTTCTTCGCCGCCGCGGCCGAAGATGAAAGGGTCGCCTCCTTTGAGGCGGACGACCGTCAGACCGCGGCGGGCACGGTCGATCAGAAGGCCGCAGATTTCATCCTGGGAAAATTCGTGGGTGGATTTCTTCTTGCCGACGTAGAGACGCTCGGCGTGGGGCGGGGCGAGGTCGAGGAGAGCGGAGTTGGCGAGGTGGTCGTAGAGAACCGAGTCGGCCTGCTGGAGGATGCGGCGGCCTTTGACGGTGATGAGTTCGGGATCTCCGGGGCCGGCTCCAATCAGGTAGACCTTCAGCGGCATGGTATCCGCCATCCGAAGAAGTGACTTTGACGCGGAGGCGCGGAGGCGCTGAGGAAAACGCAGAGAACAGAACGATAGGTAGACGCGGCGGGACTGGGGTGTTGGTGAGGGTGGCGCGCGGAGGGAGCAGAGAGCGCAGAGAAGGGAAAAGGAGGGAGACCTCTCACGAGTAGACGGCCTCTAGGATCTGGCGGGCTCCTCGTTCGAGGAGGTCGGCGGCGAGGCGCGGCTCCGAGTTGGGGGGCTTCGGCGGCGGGGCCTTCGGATTCGGCGCGGATGACCTGGGTTCCGTCGGGGGCGGCTACGATTCCGAGTAGGTGTACGCGATCGTTGGACACGGTGGCGTAGGCGCCGATGGGGACCTGGCAGCCTCCGCCGAGGGCTCCGAGGAGGCCGCGCTCGGCGAGCACTGCGGTATGCGTGTCGGCGTGATCGAGCACTGTGCGACTTCGTCGAAGCCGGCTCGCGCTTCAATCGCCAGCGCTCCCTGGCCGACGGCGGGACACATCTGTTCGGGAGACAGGATTTCGGCGATGCGGTCGCCCCAGCCGAGGCGCTTGAGGCCGGCGGCGGCCAGCAGGATGGCGTCGTATTGGCCTTCGTCCAGCTTGCGCAGGCGCGTGTCGAGATTGCCGCGTATGGATTCGACCAGAAGGTCGGGCCGCAGCTGGCGCAATTGCGCGGCGCGGCGCAGCGAACTGGTGCCGACCTTGGCGCCGTGCGGCAAATTGGCGAGCGTGCGGCCGACCATGGCGTCGCGCGGGTCTTCGCGTTCGGGAATCGCGGCCAGCACCAGGCCTTCGGGCAGTTCGGTAGGCAGGTCTTTGAGGCTGTGCACGGCGAGGTGGGCGCGGCCCGTCGAGCAGCGCTTCCTCGATTTCCTTGGTGAAGAGGCCCTTGGTGCCGACTTTGGCCAGCGGCACGTCGGTGATCTTGTCGCCGGTGGTTTTGATGATTTCGATGCGGCACTCGTGGCCGGCGGCGGTGAGTTGCGCGGCGACCCAGCGGGCCTGCCACAATGCGAGTTGCGAACCACGGGATGCGATGACGAGCATGAGATCAGTCCTGTAGGTGGAACGCCTTTCGTATGGCGGCGATCACGTGCGCGCCTTCGGGCTTGCCGGCCTGCGAGCGCAGCTCCGAGATGGGGCCGTGGGCGATCTTGTTGATGATGCCGTGGGTGAGCGCGTCGAGCGCCTCTTCCTGCTGCGACGGTGAGGGGCCCGAGGCGGCGGCGCACTTTTTCGATTTCGCCGGTCGCGGATCTGTTCGAGCTGTTCCTGCAGGCTGACGATGGTGGGCGTGACCTCGGCCACTTTGAGGCGCGCCATCATGCGCTCCACCTCTTCGATGACCAGGGTCTCGGCGTGGTCGGCCTCTTTCATGCGCTCGCGCAGGTTGGAGTTGACCACCTCCTGCAGGTCGTCGATGTCGTAGAGGAAGACGTTGTCGAGGTCGTTGACGGCGGGCTCGATATTGCGCGGCACGGCGATATCGATGAGGAACATCGGCTTGTTGCGGCGGGCGGAGATGACGCGCTGCATCTCGTCCTTGTGAAGGATGTAGTGCGGCGCGCCGGAGCTGGCGATCACGATATCCACTTCGGGCAGCATGGCGGTGAAGCGGGTGTACTCCACGGGCGTGCCCTGGAAGAGCTTGGCCATCTCGACGGCGCGTTCGTGGGTGCGATTGGTGACGAAGACGTGGGAGCAGCCGGAGCGGCGCAGGTGGCGGGCGGCGAGTTCGCTCATTTTCCCGGCGCCGACGATCATGACGGTGCGGTTGTTGAGCGAGCCGAAGATTTTGCGCGCCAGTTCCACGGCGGCATAGCTGACGGAGACCGCCATCTGGCCGATGCCGGTTTCGGAGCGAACCCGTTTGGCGACGCTGAAGGAGCGGCTCATCAGGCCGTCCAGCCAGCCGCAGAGCGAGCCGCAATCCTTGGCCGCGGCGTAGGCGGCCTTGAGTTGTCCCAGAATCTGCGGTTCGCCGACCACCATGGAATCCAGGCTGGCGGCGACGCGGAAGAGATGGTGAATGGCGTCGCGGCCTTCATGCCGGTAGAGGTGCGGCCCGATGCCGTCGGCGCTGACGGCTTTGTGATCGCACAGGAAGCCGTCGACGATGGCTTGCGGATCCGCCGTGTCCTCGGTAGTCAGGGTGATTTCGACGCGGTTGCAGGTGGAGAGGATGACGGCTTCGGTGACGCCCTGCGCGCGATTTCAAATCGGCAAGGGCGGCGGGCAGGGTCTCCTCGCGGAAGGCCAGGCATTCGCGCACCTCAACGGGTGCTGTTTTGTGGCTCACTCCTGTGATCAGCAGCTTCATTGTTTCAACAGGAGGTTTCCGAGACGCGCATGCGCGGCCCAGGTCACCAGCGGAAAACCCGACCACGGTCAGGGTCATGATGGCGGCCTTGCGCCCGCGCCACCCGGCGGTGACGCGCAGGCAGACCATGGCGAGATAGGTTCCCCAGGTGAAGAACGAAATCGCGATTTTGGGCTGGCGGATCCAATCGGCCTTCAATTCGATGAAGGCCCAGGTGCTGCCGGCGATGACGGCCAGGGTGATCAGCACGAACCCAATGGCCATGAACTTGGAGACCAGTTCGTCGAGCGTGCCCAGCGGGGGCAGGCGGTAGTAGAATTTGCTGGGTTTTTTGGACTTGAGCTCGCGCTCCTGGAAGAGGTAGAGCAGGGAAGCCACGGCGGTAAACGCGAGGCCGCATAGCCGAGCAGGACGAGCACGATGTGTACGGTGAGCCAGGTGGTCGCGAACGATGGGGCTGCTCCAGGCGCTCACCGGATTGCCCAGGGTGGCGACCAGCGCCATGACGAAGACCAGCGGAAAGATGAAGACACTCAGGCTTTCGACGCGGTAGCGCAACTGGACGCCGAGATAGACGACGGCGACGAGGAAGGCGCACATCGCCAGGGTCTCGTAGAAATTGGCGATGGGGCAGCGATTGTTGACGATGCCCTCTTCGACGATGGAGACGAAGTGGAAGACTGTGCCCAGGGTGAAGGCGGTGAGGGCGACGCGAAAGAGGTTCTCGCGGCGGCGAACCAGGGTGAGGATGGCATGCAGCAGGCCGAGCGAGTAAAACGCGGCGGCCACGCGGAGCCAGATGACGCTCATTTCTGCCATGGGCGTATAGCTAAGTTATTGTCCGAAACCCTATTATAGCCTGGGGAGTTCTCCCTTACGGCCGGCGCAGATGGGGGGAGCGGGTAGGGACTATGTGGAGGTACGGAGGGGACGGGTTGCAAAACGAAGCCAATTTGCGGGGGTGAGTGTCGAAACTGCAAAACGAAGCCAATTTCCGGATTGTCCTTTTCCGGAGAATGAGTTACGGGGACGGCGGCGATCGGACACATATAAAGCTCCTGCTAGTCTCCACGGTAGCAGGTGAACCCCTGCGTTTTCGAACAATTCTGTCGTAAGTGACTGAAAATAAATGGAGTAGGCTGAGAAATGTTGGCGCGATCACGGGACCAATTGACCATCATTCGTGCCGGAGCGCGACTAACGGATCGACTCGGGCCGCACGCCGGGCCGGGATGTACGCCGCCAGCGATGCCACCACGATCAGGAATACCGATGCCGCGAGGAACACTGCCGGGTCGGTAGGGCTCACGCCGAACAGCATAGTCCGCAACAGGCGCGTCAGCACGAGACTTCCGGCGGCGCCAATGGCGACTCCGGCCCCGCCCAGCATCAGCGTCCGTCTCAGGATCATGCCGGCGATCCCTCTGGGATGCGCGCCCAGCGACATGCGGACACCAATCTCATGCGTCCGCCGCGTCACCGAGTCCGCCACGATGCCATAAATGCCTACCGCCGCCAGGAGCAGCGCCAACCCCGCGAAGACGCCCAACAGCGTTACCGAGAGTCGCCGCGCGCTGGTGGACCGCGCGATGCTGCCGGAAAGTGTGGTCACTTCCGATACCGGCATTTCGCGGTCGAGTTCGCGCACGGCCCCGCGCAACACGGCGCTCAGCCGCGCGGTGCCCATCGACGTACGGACCACGAGCGACATGGCAGGCCTCGGGCTCATCTTATAGGGTATGTAGTACTCCAGATCGGGCGGGTCGGCCATTGATATGCTCTTCACATCGGACACCACTCCCACTACGGTGAGCCAGGTGACGCTCCGGCTAGGTGCGAAGCGTTTGCCCACTGGATCCTGATTGGGCCAAAAGCGGCGCGCCATGGATTCGTTGATGATTGCCACGGGTGCGCCGGCCGGATCCCGCTCCGTGAAGAACCGCCCACGGATCAGCCGCACTTGCAGCGCGCTGAAGTAGCCGGGATCGACGCTGCGGAAGAACGCGATCACGCTCTCACCGGGCTTCTCCGCCGGTGCGCCCTCTGCCTGTACGTCGTTGCCGCTCTTCGCGCCGCTGAATGGAGGGTTCGTGGCCATGCCGACCGCTGTTACGCGGGGACTCGCGGCCACCTTTTCCAGCAGCATCTTGAAGAAGGCGATCCGCCGCGGCGCTGCCGCATAGGTGGATGCCGGCAGCACGATATCCGCTGACAGGACCGCTTCGGGGTTGAAGCCGGGATTCACCGCCTGTAGGTTCGCCAGGCTGCGGAGGGTGAGTGTGGCGCCGATCGTCAGCAGCAGCGCCAGCGCGATCTCGATTACGACCAGCCCCGCGCGAAAGCGTCCGCGCGCCGCGCTCTCGCCTGTGCCGCGCGCACCTTCTTTGAGGTCCTCGACCAGACTGGCCCGCGAGGCAGCCAGGGCCGGCGCGATTCCGAACAGCAGAGTCGTCACCAGCGCCGCCGCCGCCGTAAAACCCAGCACCGGCGTATTGATCGCCACCTTTTTGAGAAACGGCAGCGAGATTTCCGCCGCCGCCAGAATGCGTACCGAGCTCCAGGCCAGCAGCAGTCCGATCCCGGCGCCTGCCGCGCCCATCAGGGTGCTCTCGGTGAGCAGTTGGCGTACGATGCGGCCGCGGTCCGCGCCCAGAGCGCTCCGGATGGCGATCTCGCGCTGCCGCGCCCCGGCGCGCGCCAGCAGCAGGTTGGCGACGTTTGCACACGCGATCAACAGCACGAGAGCCACCGCTACGGCTAACACGGCGACACTGGATGCGACATCGCGCACCAGAAAGCCGCGTATGGGCCACACGCGCGCGCTCCAATCGTTTGGGTACTGGTATTGCCGCGCCCACGCGCTGGAAAGATTGTCGATCTCGTTCTGTGCCGTGGTCACGGTGACACCCGGCTTCAGCCGCGCGTAAACGCCCACGGTCGGTGCTCCCGGCGCACGCGCCGTGCTCTGCGCGATGGGCGTCAGCAGATCCTCGGTTATCAAGTCGAATTCCTGAGGCAGTACGCCTACAATCGCATAGCTTGTCCCATCGATCGCTATGGAGCGACCCAGAACGTTCCGCTCCGCTGCGAAGCGCTTTTTCCACAGCGCATCGGTGAGAATTGCGACGCGTGTGCCGCCGGGCTGGTCCTCGTCGCGGAGGAAGTCGCGCCCCACGGCCGGGCGTACGCCGCACACGGCCAGGAAATTTGAGGTGACGCGCAGGATCCTGAGTCGCTGCGGCTGGTCCCCATATGCCAGGTTGCCGGACGTATGCGTATAGGCGGCCATCGATTCGAACGACCGGGCTGTCCGCCATTCCGCGAAGGTGTTGTATTCGGCGAAAGCGTTGACGATGTTCATCCGTGGGATGCGTGCCCAGATCATGGTGAGCCGCTCCGGATCGGCCACCGGCAGCGGCTTTAACAGCACCGCGTGAATCACGCTGAACATAGTAGTATTGGCGGCGATGCCAAGAGCGAGAGTGAGCACGGCGATGAGGGTCACGCCCGGATTGGCCACCATGCTTCGCAGCGCGAATCGAAGATCTCTGAACATGGGTATTTGACACCAGAATATCCGGAATTGTGCCTGGCATCCACCCGTTGTCAAAAGTGAGGCTGGCGCGAAAACCCCACCGGTCCCGGGCATCGGCCCCGCGGCCTGCGGTAAACTGGCTCCAAATGGAACCCAGGGGAGGTTTCCGTTCCGGAGGAGTCTGATGCTGCGTATTGGATCATTGATGCTGGCGGCGGGCGCCGTGTTGTTTGCCGCTCCCGCGCAAGAAGTTACTTTTCACAAAGACATTGAGCCGATTCTACAGGCGCGGTGCCAAGGCTGCCACCGGCCGGGGGAGGCCGCTCCGATGGCTTTACTGAGCTATCAGGAAGCGCGTCCTTGGGCAAAGGCCATCCGTGAGGCAGTGCTGATCCGGAAGATGCCGCCATGGTTTGCGGATCCGGCGCACGGTAGTTTCTCTAATGACCGGCGCATGCCGCAGGAAGAGATCGACCGGATTGTGGCCTGGGCGGACGGCGGCGCCAAGGAGGGGAATCCGAAGGATGCGCCCAAGCCGCGGACGTTTGCCGAGGGCTGGGTGATGGGCAAGCCGGACGCGGTGGTGGAGATGCCGATGGACTTCGCGGTACCGGCAAGCGGGACTGTGGACTACACCTACTTCGTGGTGCCGACGGGGTTCACCGAAGACAAATGGGTGGAGAACGTCGAAGTGCGAGCGGGCAATTCACGGGTGGTACACCATGTAGTGCTTGAGGTGAGGCCTCCGGGAGTGAAGTACCTGACGGAGGCCAAGTACGGCGAGGCATTTGTGCCGCAGCGCAAGACCCGGCCGCATAAGCCCGATACCGGGGACGGATTACTGGAAATATCGGACGCGATTGAAGTGGCCGGCGTCTACGTGCCGGGCGGCCTTCCCTACTACCTCAAGCCCGGGCAGGCGCGATTGATTCCTGCGGGCAGCGATCTGATCTTCCAGATGCACTACACGACGAATGGCAAAGCCGCTACGGATCGCAGCCGGGTGGGTTTTCAGTTCGCCAAGCAGCCGCCGAAGGAACGTGTGGTGAACGGCCTGATCACGAACAGAAACCTTCACATTCCGCCGGGCGCGGCGGATCAACAAGTGCTTGCCAAGGTCACCCTGTATAACGATGCCACGCTGCTCTCTATGTTTCCGCACATGCATGTGAGGGGCAGGGGATTCGAGTACCGGGCAACTTACCCGAACGGGCAGACCGAAACGCTGCTGAGCGTGCCGCGGTACGACTTCAACTGGCAGCTTACGTATTATCTGCAGCAGCCCAAGGTCCTGCCCAAGGGGACGGTGCTGGAATGCGTGGCGCGGTACGACAATTCGCCGAACAATCCGTTCAACCCCGACGCGGGGAAGGACGTCTACTGGGGCGATCAGACCTGGGAGGAGATGCTCGCCGGGTTCGTTGATTTGGCGTTGCCGGTGAAGACGGATCCGATGAGTTTGACGCCGCCGCGGCCGGCGGCGCCGCCGTTGTCGAAACCGGCACCGCCTACGGCAACTGGCGGCGACGGACGCTGAGTTACTTCCTGGCCGCCGCGATCGGGTAGCCCTGCCAGACGTATTCCAGAGCTTCGGGCAGGGTCTGCTGTTTCACGGTGCGGTCTGTGTGGCCTGCGTTGCGCGCGAATACAAACTGATAGTGGTAGCCTTTGGCGGCGAGCACGCGGGCCATGTTCTCGTTGGCCAGGACCCAATCGTGCATGTTGTCGCGGGTGCTGAGATTGTCGCGGTCGCCGACCTCCATCCAGAGGCGGATGGGCTTGACGGGGGAGTTGGGGATCAGGTTCTCGTGGAACTCCCACGCACCGTGCGGGGCATCGGCGCTCACCGGCCACTGCTGATTCACGTAAGTTCCCGAGTAGGTGAGCACGCGGTGGTAGAGTTCCGGGTGGTACCACGCCATGATGAGGGCGCAGGAGCCGCCGGAACTGCCGCCCATCGTCGCGCGGGCGTCGGGATCTTTGGTGAGCTTGACGTTAGCAGTCTTTTCTACGAGCGGGAGCACTTCGGCTTCGACGAACTCGGCGTATTTGCCGGACATGGTGTCGTATTCGAGGCCGCGTTCGCTTCCCTGGGCGTCGCTGCCGCCGTTGCTGATGGAGATGGCAATCATCACCGGCACGCGGCGCTGGGCGATCAGGTTGTCCAGCGCGGTGAACAACGATTTGTCGGGTCCGTCAGCGCCGACAATGAACGGCGCTACGGTGCCGGGGACGTATTGCTTGGGGACATACACGGCGACTTTGCGGCTATAGGGGGCAGGGTGAGTGGTGATCTGCATTCTGCCGGGAGAGGCCGGGTCGGGCCTGGGGCCGTTATTGGTATCGCGCGCGATGCCGGGGTAGAACTTGCTGTCGGCCGATTCCATGGTGAAGTTGAAGATTTCGCCCTGCGGGACGCCTTCCTGCACGGTCATTTCGGGCGCGGGATTGTGGGTGGGGCCGAGGATGAAATTCCCGTCGGCCTTCACGGGTGCGTTGGCGCCGTCGGGCAGGTCTTTCGCGGTGACATAGCCGGGCGTGTTGGGATCGCGCGTGGGGGGCGCGGGGCGCGCCGGGCGTTGCGCGGCCGCGGCCGGGGGCGGCGTCTGGGCAGGAGGCGGCGCCTGGGCCATGGCGGGATTCGACGTGGCGACGAGGCCGGTGACGAACGCGATGCTTAGCACACGGAACATGGAAGATTCCTTCTTTCGTTGGGGCTTTGGGGCTCAGACTATTATGCCGTTTTTGCGCGGCTGAAGGTTACGCGGAAAGGGCGGAAGGTTCGTTTGCTACACTGATGCCGTCATGAATCACAGACGCGCATTCCTTCAGTCGGTCGGCGGGATGGGCGCCGCTGCCGCAGCGGCACAGGCACTCCCGCAGGCTTCCGAAAGCGATCGCCAGTATTGGGTACGGACGATGAGCAAGGTGGCGGAACCGGTGCTGACCAATCTGGCGGCGGGGACGCTGAAGCGCGCGATGCCGGTGGAGTGCGTCACGGGGAACGTGGCGGACCGGCGGAAGGTGACCCACCTGGAGGCCATCGGGCGGCTGCTGGCAGGCATCGCTCCCTGGCTGGAGGCGCCGCTGGACGCCGGCCCCGAGCGCGAACTGCAACAGCGCTACGCGGGACTGGCGCGGGCGGCGATACGCAACGGCGCGGACCCGCAATCGGCCGATTTCCTGAATTTCCATGAGGGGTCGCAGCCGCTGGTGGATTGCGGCTTCCTGGCGCAGGCGCTATTGCGCGCGCCCAACGAGTTGTGGAAGAAGCTGGATCCGGCGGCGCAGAAGAATCTGGCGGCGGGCTTCCTGTCTGCGCGTGTGATCACGCCGGGACAGAACAACTGGCTGCTTTTCGCGGCGACGGTGGAGGCGGCGCTGGCGATGATGGGGGAGCGGTATGACGCGATGCGGATCGACTACGCGGTGCGCGCGCACCAGCAGTGGTACGTGGGCGATGGGCTTATATGGCGACGGGCCGCGCTTCCACTGGGACTACTACAACAGCTTTGTGATCCAGCCGATGCTGCTGGACGTGCTGCGCAATATCGGCGCGCATGCCACCACGTGGCAGGCGCTGCGTGCCGGACATACTGGCGCGGGCCAGGCGTTACGCGGCGATCCAGGAGCGGCTGATTTCGCCGGAGGGCACGTTTCCGGTGATCGGCCGCTCGATCTGCTATCGCACGGGGGCCTTCCAGTTGCTGGCGCAGATGGCGCTGCTGGGCGAACTGCCTGCGCCGCTGACGGGCGCGAGGGTACGTGCGGCGCTGACCGCGGTGATGAAGCGGCTGCTCGATGCGCCGGGGACTTTCGACGACGGGGGCTGGCTGACGGTGGGCTTCGCGGGACACCAGCCGCATTTGGGAGAGAGCTACATTTCGACGGGCAGCCTGTATCTTTGCGCGGGGGTATTTCTGCCGTTGGGGTTGAAGGCCGGCGATGCGTTCTGGAGCGCTCCGGCGGAAGACTGGACGTCGCGGCGGATCTGGCGCGGCGAGGATGCGCCGGCGGACCACGCGATTGGGGTGTGAATGCCGGCGCGGGACAGACCGGGAGGTCTGTCCTACTTGACTATCGTGGTCTCCGCCTTCGTGGGCTTGTGGGTGACTTGTTCGGGAGTGGGGAGTTGCGAGCGATCCCAGCCTCCGCCGAGGGCGGTGATCAGTTGGACGGCGGCCACCATTTCCGACACTTGCGTTGTGACCAGGGTCTGCTGGTTGCCGAGAAGCGTGGTCTGCGCGATTACCACGTTGAGATACGGATCGATGCCGGTCTCGTAGCGGCCGAGTTGGAGCTTCAGGGCGATTTCGGAGGAGTTGACGGCCTGCTGTAGTTTGATCACCTGTTGGGATTGGATGCGCACGGCCGCGAGAAAATCCTCTACCTGCTGAAAGGCGGTGAGCACGGTCTGCCGGTAGCCGGCGACTGCGGCGTTGTAGGTGGCGATGAACTGGTTGACGGTGGCACGCCGGAGTCCCGCATCGAAGATGGTTTGCGAGACCGTTCCGCCGATAGCCCAGACGCGGCTGGACCAGCCGAACAGTCTTTCGAGCGTGGAACTTTCCACAGCCGCCGGTGGCGGATAGCGTCAGGGTTGGATAAAAGGCTGCCGTGGCGACACCGATCTGGGCATTCGCCTCGGCCATTGAGCGTTCGGCGGCCGCGATGTCCGGGCGCCGCTCCAGCAACTGTGAGGGGACGCCGATGGGGATGGGCGGCGGCGCCACGATCATCGGCTTGACCGGGATGGAAAAGCTGGAGGTAGGTTTGCCGATGAGTGTGGCGATGGCATGCTCGAATTGCGCGCGGGCGAGACCGACATTGATGGCCTGGGCCTGCACGTTCTCCAGGGTGGTTTGCGCCTGAACTACCGAGAGCTGGTCATCGATACCGGTCTCGTAGCGCGCCCGGGTGAGTTCGAGCGCTTTCTTGTCGGCTTCCACGGTCTCGTTCAGAATTTTCTGCAGCTCGTCCTGCCCGCGGATCTCGAAAAAGATCTGTGCGAGGCTGGCCTGTTCGATCAGGCGTTCGTTCTCCAGGTCGGCCGCGCTGAGTTGCGCGCCGTACTGAAACTCGCGGACCGTGTTGCGGACCTTGCCAAAGAGATCGGGCGCCCAGGCGATGTCCACGGGCAGGGAGTAAATCGTGCTTTGCTGGCCGGTGAAGGTGGCTACTCCGGTGGCTCCGCGGGCCGCCCCCGCACCGGAAAGGGTGCCCGACGAGGCGGAGCGGTTATACGCCGGGGAGGTGCCAATGGTCGGAAAATACTGCGAGCGGGCCTCACGGATCAGGGCACGGGCAACCAGGAAGTTCTCGTAGGCCTGCTTGATGTTCTGGTTATCGATATTGAGCTGCTCTTCCAGGGCGTTGAGTTCGGGATTCTTGAAGATCTCCCACCATTTGCCGCGGAGCATGCCTTCGTTGGGCTGCGCCACCTTCCACCCTTCGGCCTCCTTGAAATGCGCCGGCGACTCCTTGTAGGAAGGCGCCGGTGGCGGCGCAGACGGTGGATGATACTTGGGGCCGACGGTGCATCCGCAGAGCGCGATGACGAGCGGCGGCGGCGGAGTCATAAGCTCGGCTCGAGGCCACGCTTCTTCGATCGTCGACGCCTCTGCATACGGAGCCTCAGGTTGTCCAGCGAGAGGTAAACGACGGGCGTGGTATAGAGAGTCAGCAACTGGCTGACGATCAGGCCGCCGACGATCGTGATACCGAGCGGCCGCCGCAACTCCGACCCGGTGCCGGTTCCGAAGGCCAGCGGCAGCGCGCCAAAAAGGGCGGCCATGGTGGTCATCAGGATCGGCCGGAAGCGCAGGATGCATGCCTCAAATATCGCGTCGGTGGTGTTCATGCCGCGCTCGCGTTCGGCGACCAGCGCGAAGTCGATCATCATGATGGCGTTCTTTTTCACGATGCCGATCAGGAGCACGATGCCGATGATCGAAATGACGCTGAGATCGACTTTGAGGAGCATCAGGGCGAGCATGGCGCCGGCGCTGGCCGAGGGGAGCGTGGAGATGATGGTGAGCGGGTGTACCAGGCTCTCGTAGAGAATGCCGAGCACAATGTAGACCGCCAGCAACGCCGTCAGGATGAGATAGGGTTCGCTGCCCAGCGACTGCTGGTAGGCCAGCAGGGTGCCGGCGAAGAAGCCGCGAATCGTGGCGGGAGTGCCCAGATTCTGCTGCATGCCGTTGATCGCCTCGGCCGCCTCGCTCAACGAAGTGCCGGGCGCGAGGTTGAAGGATACGGTGACCGATGGGAACAGTCCCGTGTGGTTTACGGTGAGCGGGGTGGTGCCGGTCTGCGCGCGGGTGACGGCGTCCAGGGGGATGACGCCATTGTTCGATGTGCGCAGGTAGATGAATTTCAGGCCTTCGGGCCTTTGCCAGTACTGCGGCGCGACCTCCAGCACGACGTAATACTGGTTCAACTGCGTGTAGATGATGGAGACCTGGGACTGGCCGAACGCGCTGTATAACGTGGAATTGAGAGATTGCGGAGTGATGCCGAGCCGCGCCGCGGTGACACGGTCATAGGTCAGGAACTGATCCAGTCCGTCGTTCTGCTGGTCGGAATTCACGTCCTGCAGACCGGGCAGTTTCTTCATCCGCGCGAGTAGTATCGGGCCCCACTGCGACAGGTCGCGCACATTGTCGGACTGAATGGTGTATTGGTAAAGTGCGTTGCTCTGCCTGCCGCCGACGCGCAAGTCCTGCGCCGCCTGAAGAAACGCGGATGCGACCGGCAGGCGGCTCATCTTGGGCCGCAGGCGGCCGATGATCTCCGGCGCGGTCACTTTGCGATCCTCGAGCGGCTTCAAGGCGATATAGATGAAGCCGTCCGTTCGTGGCGCCTGCCTCCGCCGGTGAACGCGATCACGTTGGCGACAGCCGGATCGGCTTTGATGACCTCGCCCAGCTGTTGAATTGCGAGTTGTCCATCTGGGCGAACGAGGCGTCCTGCGGACCTTGCACTCCGCCCACGATCGCGCCGGTGTCCTGCTGCGGGAAGAAGCCCTTGGGAATCCGGACGATCAGCAGGACATTCAGCGCAATGGTCAGGAGCAGCACGACGCAGCATGAGGGTCGTGGTGTTGCAGCACCCAGGCCAGGGAATCGCCGGTAGATGGCAAGCATGCCGTTAAAGACACTCTCGCTGGCCCGGTAGAGCCGGCCGTGCCTCTGGTGACTCTCGTCCTTCAAAAGATGCGCGCACATCATCGGCGTGGTGGTGAGAGAGACGATCATGGAGACCAGGATGGCGGTGGAGAGCACGACCGCGAACTCGCGGAAGAGGCGGCCGACCACACCGGCCATCATGAGGATGGGAATGAAGACTGCGATCAGCGAGATGCTGATGGAGAAGACGGTAAAGCCGATTTCCCGGGCGCCCTGAAGGGCGGCGGCAAGGGGCGACGCACCCTCTTCCAGGTGGCGCGAGATGTCCTCCATGACCACGATGGCATCGTCCACCACGAACCCGGTGGAAATCGTCAGAGCCATCAGGGAGAGGTTGTCGATGCTGTAGCCGAAGCAAATACATCACGGCGAAGGTGCCGATCAGGGATACGGGTACCGCAACGATGGGGATGAGGGTGGCGCGCGCGCTTCGCAGAAAGAGAAATACTACGACGATGACCAGCACGATGGAGATGACCAGCGTCCGTTCGACGTCGTTGACAGAGGCGCGGATGGTCGTGGTGCGGTCGAGGACGGTGGTGATTTCGATGCCCTGTGGGATGGAGGCCTTCAGCGATGGCAACTCGGCCGCGATGCGCTCGACGGTCTCGATGATGTTGGCGCCCGGCTCGCGGTAGATGATGATGACGATGGCGGGCCGTCCATTCAGGTAGCCGGAAGTGCGGACGTTCTGCGTGGAGTCTACGACGTCGGCCACATCGGACAGGCGGACGGCCGCGCCGCGGTGATAGCCGACCACCAGGGGTTTGTAGTCGTCCGCGCGGGAGATCTGGTCATTGGTGATGATGTCCGCGGTGACCAGATCGTCGGAGATCTGGCCGGTGGGTTGGTGGGTATTCTGCAGGCTGAGCATGGACTGGACGTTTTGCAGCGTGAGCCCCATGCTGCTGAGTTGCGCAGGGTCGACTTCCACGCGCACGGAGGGGAGCGTGCCTCCGCCCACGCTCACCTGTCCCACGCCCTCGATCTGCGAGAGCTTCTGCTGGATGACGGTGGAGGCGGCGTCGTACAGCTTGGCGCGGTCGTATTTCTCCGAGGTGAGCCCGAGGATCATGATCGGCGCGTCGGCCGGATTGACCTTGCGATAGGTCGGATTGGCGGGAAGGTTGGCCGGCAGGTAGGTTCGCGCGGCATTGATTCCCGCCTCCACATCGCGCGCGGCGAAATCGATATTGCGGCTGAGGTCGAACTGCAAGCGTGATAGAGGTGGTGCCGAGCGAGCTCGAAGAGGTCATCTCGGCGAGGCCCGCGATGTGTCCGAACTGGCGCTCCAGGGGAGCGGCGACGGACGATGCCATGATCTCCGCGCTGGCGCCCGGCAGGCTCGCGGCCACGGCGATGGTCGGAAAATCGACCTGCGGGAGCGGTGAGACCGGCAGCACCGTGAAGGCGACCGCTCCTGCCAGGGCGACCGCGAGCGTGAGCAGGGTGGTGGCAACGGGGCGGCGGATGAAGGGCGCCGAGATGATCATGATTCTTCCAGCGGTGGGGGCTGGTGCGGCGGAGGGGCTGGAGGCGGCTCGGGCCGGCGCCATTTGGCAAACCGGTCAAAGAAGATGTAGATGACCGGCGTGGTGTAGAGCGTGAGCACCTGGCTCAGCAGCAGTCCGCCGATCATGGCGATTCCGAGCGGGCGCCGCAACTCGGAGCCAAAGCCTTTTCCGAAGGCCAGCGGGATACCGGCAAGCAGCGCCGCCATGGTGGTCATGACGATGGGGCGGAAGCGCAGCAAACAGGCTTCGTAGATGGCGTCTGTCGCGTTCTTTCCGTGCTCGCGCTCGCCTTCCAGCGCGAAATCGACCATCATGATGCCGTTCTTCTTCACGATGCCGATCAGGAGGACGATGCCGATGATGGCGACCACGCTGAGGTCCTGATGGAAGACCATTAGCGCCAGGAGCGCGCCTACGCCGGCCGAGGGCAGAGTGGAGAGAATCGTGATCGGGATGAATGAAGCTTTCGTACAGCACGCCGAGCACGATGTAGACCGTGACCAGCGCGGCGATGATCAGGAGTCCTTCATTCGAGAGAGAGTTCCTGGAAGGCCGCGGCAGTACCCTGGAAACCGGCCTGAATGCTGGGCGGCATTTTGAGATCGCGCTGCACTCTTTCGACCGCGGTGATCGCCGTACCCAGCGCGACGTTGGGCGCCAGGTTGAAGGAAACGGTGACAGAGGGGAACTGACTCTGGCGATTGATGGAAAGCGGCGACTGCGTCCGCTCGAAGCGGGTGAAGGCGCTCAGCGGCACGGCATTTGCGGAATTGGAACTGCTCGTCGTGTTCGAGGTAGTGGTTTGCGTTCGCGCCGACGCCTGTGCGAATCGCATTGTTGGGCGGAATGAGGACTCCCGAGGACGGCGTGTATTTCACCGGAGTGGTGAGCGCATTCGAGCCCGCAGCAGCCGAACCGGACGCGGCGAACGATGAGGTGGCGCCAGGACCGCTCGCGCCGGAAGACGTGTTGGCCTGAATGTACATTTTCTGCAGCATCTTGGGGTCGTGCTGGAACTGCGGCAGGGCTTCCAGGATCACGTGGTACTGATTCAACTGCGTGTACAGGGTGTTGACCTGGCGCTGGCCGAACGCATCGTACAGCGTGTTGTCGAGGGTGGAGGGCGCGATGCCCAGACGGGACGCGGTCACGCGATCGATCACGAGCGATGCGGCGAGGCCCCGCGTTCTGCCGGTCGGTGGCCACGTCGGCCAACTGGGGCAACTGTTCGAGCTTGGCTACGAAGCGGTCGGTCCAGAATTGAGTTCGTTGGCATCGGGATCTTCCAGGGTGTATTGATATTGCGTCCGGCTGACGCGATCGTCGACCGTGATGTTCTGCACGGGCTGCATGTAGAGGGTGATTCCCTGTACCGACTTGAGGTTCTGCTGCAGCCTGCGGATCACGTCGGAAGCGCTCATCCCGCGGATCTCGAGCGGTTTCAGATTGATGGAGATGCGGCCGCTGTTCAAGCGTGGTATTGGTGCCGTCCGCGCCGATGAAGGAGGAGAGGCTCTCCACGGCCGGATCGCGCAGAATCACCTCGGCAAGTTCCCGCTGCCTCTCCGCCATGGCGGCGAACGAGATGGTTTCCGGGGCCTGGGAAATGCCCTGAATGACGCCGATGTCCTGGGCGGGGAAGAAGCCCTTCGGGATGATGATGTACAGGAAAATGGTGAGCACGAGGGTGGCGAGAGCGACCAGCAGGACGAGGCCTTGAAATCGCAGAACGATTCGGAGCGTGCGGCCGTAAAATGCGATGAGGCCGTTGAAGGCGCGTTCGGAGGCTGCATGGAAACGGCCCTGGCGTTCCGGGTCGGACGCGCTTCAGGATGCGCGCGGACATCATGGGCGTGAGCGTGAGGGATACCACGGCGGAAATGATGACGGTGACGGCCAGCGTGACGGCGAATTCGCGGAAGAGGCGGCCCACCACACCACCCATGAAGAGCAGCGGAATGAGCACCGCGATGAGGGAAACGGTGAGCGACAGGATGGTGAAGCCGATCTGCTCCGCGCCTTTGAGCGCCGCCTCCATGGGCGGGTCGCCTTCCTCGATGTAGCGGGAGATGTTCTCGATCATCACGATGGCATCGTCCACCACGAACCCGGTGGAGATGGTCAGCGCCATCAGCGAAAGGTTATCCAGGCTGTAGCCGAGAACGTACATGGCGACGAAGGTTCCGACCAGCGACAACGGTACGGCCACGCTGGGAATGATGGTGGCGGAGAGGCTGCGCAGGAAGAGAAAAATGACCATCACGACCAGCGCCGTAGTCAGCATCAGCTCGAACTCAACATCTGAAACGGACGCGTGGATGGCGGTGGTGAGGTCGGTGAGCCGGGTCACCTGCACCGATGCGGGAAGGTTGGCCAGCCAGCTGCGGCAGGAGCGCCTTGATGCCTTTGACTACGCTGATGGTGTTGGCGCCGGGCTGCCGTTGAATGTTGACAATGACGGCCGGCGTCTGGTTCATCCAGGCCGCCAGCTTGTTGTTTTCCACTCCGTCCACCACCTGTGCCACGTCCTTCAGCAAGACGGGCGCGTTGTTGCGATAGGCGACGACGACGGAGTGGTAGTCCGTGCTGGTGAGCAACTGATCGTTGGCGTTGATCTGATAGTTCTGGTGAGGCCCGTCGAAATTTCCTTTGGCCCCGTTCACGCTGGTCTGGGTCAGCGCGGTGCGCAGGTCTTCGAGGTTGAGGCCGTAGGAGGACAGCGCCGCCGGATTCGCCTGAATCCGCACGGCAGGCTTCTGCCCGCCGCTGATGCTGACCAGCCCGACACCGCTGAGCTGCGACAGCTTTGGTGAGAGCCTGGTATCCACCAGATCCTGCACCAGCGGTAGCGGCATGGAACCGGAGGTGATCGCCAGTGTGAGAACCGGCGCGTCTGCCGGGTTCGCCTTGTTGTAGACCGGCGGCACCGGGAGGTTGGAGGGCAGATAGCTCTGCGCCGCGTTGATCGCCGACTGCACCTCCTGTTCGGCCACGTCGATGTTCAGATTCAGATTGAATTGCAGGACGATGACCGAGCAGCCCCCCGAACTGGTGGACGTCATCTGGCTGAGTCCCTGGATCTGCCCAAATTGCCGCTCCAGCGGCGCCGTCACGGTGGTCGCCATGACGTGCGGACTGGCGCCGGGATAGAAGGTGACCACCTGAATGGTGGGATAGTCGACCTGCGGCAGGGCGGAAACCGGGAAGTTGGGTGTAGGCAACCATTCCGGCCAGAAGGATCGCCGCCATCAGCAACGACGTGGCGACGGGCCGGAGGATAAATGGGCGAGACGGGCTCACGGAATATCGGCCCCACCCTTGGCTGCGGGAAGCGGTTTTTTCGTGGGAGCGACCGGGAGCGTTGTCCTGCAGTCTGTCGAAGCTGCTGGCGGCCACGACGGCTCCCGGACGGATACCTTCGACGGTCGTGAAGCCGGCATTCACCGTCCCGGCCTTGACGGTCTGCATGTGGGCGACGCCTTCTTCGATGACGTATACAAAGCTTGCCTGGCCGTTGTGTTGAATGGCATTCGTGGGAATCAGGGTCACTCCCTTCAGGGTCTTGACCAGGAGCCTGGTGTTTACGAACTGATTCGGGAACAGCGCGTCGTCCGTGTTTTCGAACGTGGCGCGGAGCTTGACCGTGCCCGTGGTGGTATCGACCTGGTTGTCGATCGCGGTCAGCGTGCCGGAGGCGATTTTGGTCTCCAGCGCGCGGTCGAATGCAGCGACGGGGAGGGTGGCGCCGCTATGCATGCGGGCCCGCACTTCGTCCAGGTTGTCCTGGGCGATGGTAAAGACGACGGTAATGGGCTGAGTCTGGGTGATCACCACGAGGCTGGTGGTGGCGTTGATCTGGTTTGCGGCGGAAAGTACAACCACATTGCCGGGATCTACCAGGCGCAGGCCGACGCGGCCGGTGAACGGAGCGGTGATATGGCACCAGCCGAGCTGCACCTGAAAGAACTGAAGATTGCCCTGGTCGCTCTTGACCTGGCCTTCATTCTGCAGCACCAGCTTCTCCTGGTCGTCGAGCTGCTGCTTCGGGATTGCGTTGCGAGCCCAGGCAGCGCGGTAGCGTTCGAGGTCCATTTTCGACTGGGCCAGTACGCCGATGTCCCGCAGCGAGCGTGCCCTCGGCTTGTAGCACCTGCGCCTGAAAAGGGCGCGGATCGATATCGATCAGGGGGTCGCCTTTGTGAACAATCTGACCTTCCACGTAGTGGACGGCGGTGACGAGTCCATTCACCTGAGCGGTGATGGACGAGGTGTAGACGGGGGTGACGGTACCGATGGACTCCAGGTAGACGCCGATGCTCCCCTTCTTCGCAATGGTTGTGGTGACCGCCACCGCACCCGGGGCGATCAGGCGGGAGGCCTTTGACCGGCGGAGGACGCCTTCGTAATGCTGCCAGGCGAAGTATGCTCCGACGGCGAGAGCGAGCGCAATCAGCCACACGAGCACCCGGTGCTTTTTTCGGACCGGCGGGGGCGATTGCGGGGGCGGCGCTGCCTGCCGCCCGGGCTCCGGATCCTGCTTTTCCTCCAGGGTTTGTCGACCTTCTTCCACAGAGCTTGCCTTCAAACTGCGGATCTTCCGGCATCTGGCAGGAATCCGTGCGGCGCCTGGACCTCGCCGGGTCGGCAATCCCTAGCGGGTTGTCCTGGTGTCTGGCCCGGGGACTGCGAACCTCTTTCCCCTCGATGCGGCAAGCGCGGATGAGGCTTAAGAAATTAGGTGGCCGGCGATGCGGCGGGGGCGGGAATTGGGCGCAGCGTGTGTACTTCCAGACAGAGGGAACGGTGGGAGATTTGGTGACGAAACTGCCGGTTGCGTCGCATCAGAACGAGAGTGCGGCTCTCGAATTGACCACGCTTGTGGACAGCAGGCGGCTACCCTCGCCGTTTAGGAGGCGAGGGGTTTGGAACCCAGGGGCATTTCGCCCTTGCCGAAGGTGAGGTCGTCCATCATGCTAATGGAATCGACCAGGGCCTCCATCAATTCTTCGTTCTGTTTGACGGCGGCGCGCAGGGAACCGAGCTCGGCGTTTTGGGAGCCGAGTTGCTCCTCCATTTTGCCGATGCGCTCGCTGAGCAGCTTCAGGGAGCGCTCCATGTCGGAGAGTTGGTCGGGCGACTCCGGGGCGGCGGTTGGTTCCGCTGGGGAGACGCGGAGTTCCAAGCCGGAATTGCTCAGGATCAGTTTGGGAGCCGCGGCGCTCGCGCCATCCGCGCTCATGTTGCGCATCAGGCCCACCAGGGAGAACAGGGTCTGCATTCCCTGTTCGAACGGGGCGGCCTCTTCGGCGGACAGGAGGGGCGCGCCTGTGGCTTCCTTTTGCGCCTTCGTTCTTCTTACGCTGGTCCTGGTCTTGGCAGGCATCGGTCTCTTCACTTCCATGACTGGATTGAGTTCCAGGCTCGTCTGTTCAGACTCGCCAGTTTCCGCGAGGATGGTCACGTGTTGAGTTTGGATCGTAAGGGTCCGGCAGGTCAACTCGCAGAGCTACTGTCTTCGGATAATTTTTCGAATCGATGGTTCCAGGTACTCTCTTAACTTTTGTTATGCGCCGACAGGACGGCATTGGGAGAGATCCGCTGCGAGCAGGAACCTGGAAGCGTATGCCACCATAGGGAGAGTGGGTAAGTTCTTCGTTCAAAATTTTGGCTGCCGGGCCACGCAGGCGGACGGCGCCGCCCTGGAATCTTTGCTGGCCGGCAAGGGATTGTCGTCCACCGGAGAGCGCGCGAGCGCGGACCTGGTGGTGCTCAACACCTGTACGGTGACTTCCACGGCGGATGATGACGTGCGGCAGACCATCCGGCGGGTGCACCGGGAGAACCCGGAGGCGCGCATTCTGGTGACGGGCTGCTATGCGCAGCGGGCTCCGGAAGAACTGGCGTCGATGGCTGGCGTGGAGTGGGTGGTGGGCAACTCGCACAAGACGCAGATTGCGGAGATTGTGACGGCCGCTCCGTACCACGGCAACGTCCATGTGGGCGATATTTTCGAACAGCGCGATTTTCTGTCGGCGCCGGTGGAAGACGCGGCGGGCGACCGCACACGGCCCAATCTGAAGATTCAGGATGGCTGCAACAATCGCTGCTCGTTCTGCATTATCCCGTTCGTGCGCGGACGCAGCAGGAGCGCGCCGGCCGACCAGGTAGTGGAACAGGTGCGCGGGCTGGCGCGGCGCTATCGCGAAGTGGTGCTGAGCGGTATCAATCTGGGCCGGTGGGGCAGGGAGCCGGGCAGCCGTATGAGGCTGGCCGATCTGCTGCGGCGGCTGCTGGCGGAGACGGAGGTGGAGCGCCTTCGCCTCAGCTCAGTAGAGCCGATGGACTTCTCCGACGACCTGCTGGGCTTGATGACGGAATCGCCGCGGATCGCCACGCATGTTCACGCGCCGCTGCAGAGCGGCTGCGACCGGACGCTGCGGCGGATGCATCGGAAGTACCGGCCGCGGCATTATGCGGATCGCGTACAGAAGGCGCGTGCGCTGATGCCGGACGCGGCGATCGGCGCGGATGTGATGGTGGGTTTCCCGGGGGAGAGCGACGCGGAATTCGAAGAGAGCCGGCAGTTCATGGCGGCGATGCCGTTCACATACCTGCACGTGTTCACCTACTCGGAGCGTCCGGGGACGCCGGCGGCGGAAGAGGCGGTGCAGGTGCCGATGGCGGTACGCAAAGAGCGCAATCGAGTGCTGCGCGAGTTGGCGGCGGCAAAGAATCTGGTCTTCCGGGAACGCATGGTGGGACGAACACTCTCGGCGGTGACGCTGGGGGAGACCGGGATGGCGTTGACGGAGAACTATCTCAAGGTGGAACTAGCTGCCGGCCGCGAAGCGAACTTACTGGTGGATTTGAAGATCGCGGGCGTGACGGGGTTCGGTTTGCGCGAGGGCTCGCTGGCGATTTTGCAGTGAGGAGATGAAGTTGCATTCTCTTACTGTTTCGCTGAAATCAGTACGTAAGGAGTCTCCACTTCCAGGTCGGGGAACATTCGGCCGGCACCTTTTTTGTCTACTGCTTCGATGAAGTACATCAGGTTCCATTTTGGGCCGGCGAAGGCTGCTGGAATGCGGGCGGTGTAGTTGCCGGTCTTGGGGTCTAAGGTCATTTCGGCGGTCTGGTAATCCTCGTATTGCGTGGTGTGACGATAGCGCAGGCGGACCCATTTCACTCCGGCAGGGGCGGTCACGCGGGCTGCGATTTCGAGGTTGGAACTCGCAGGCAGCAGGCGGACGGATGGCGGCGCGCTGCTGGTTAGATGCAGGGCGAAATGGGCGGCTCCCGGTTTGGCGACGGCTCTCTGGCGTTCGGCCTGTAGTTGTTCGAAGTTGCGGGCGAGGAGTTGGTATTCCTCTTTCCAGTGGCGGCTGAAGCCAACCGCATGCGCGCCAAAGGCGAGGTTCTCGCTGTAGACATCGCCGGCGGCCGCGACGATTTGTCCCCAGGCGTCGAGCGCCTTCTTCTCGTACGCAATGGCTTCATCGAACGATTCGAGGTCGCCAGTCTCCTTATACAGGTTGTATGCGACTCCGCCGAGCAAGCGCTGCGAGTGGTATCGGGCCAGGCCGGCTAGAATTCTGAGATCGGTCAGCGTGGTGTGGAACTCTTTGCCGGTTGCGCTAGCCTTTTCCGCCAGCGCGATCTGGGTCAGGATGCCGTCTGCTGTTTGAGCGAACCAGCGGCTGGTTTCTTCCGGCCGGCGCATGGCGGTGTCGGTGCCCTGGATGATGCTCCGTGCTTCGTCCTTCACGTTGAGGAATTGCTGGATGTCGCTGCCTTGTTCGCCGGCGTATTCCGGCAGGCTGCCCTGGCGATTCATCTCCGCCCAGCCGCGAGTGGTGGGGAAGTTCGAATATCGGTAGCTGGCGGCCACGATGCGCGGGAGCACCTGGCTCGCCAGTTGTAGAGCCTTGCTCACTGACGGGCCGGCCTGCGGTCCGAAGTGCGTGGTGAACTCGTGCTCCCAGACCTCAGCGGGGGTCTCGGGATTGTAGGTGAGGCGTCCCCAGAGGCGGTAGAACTGCCAGTAGCGTTCGAAGGCATAGTCGTAGGAGCGGTAGGCGGGATTGAGCGCCTCGAACGGTTTTTCGTCGTGCGGTTCGCCGAGCATCCAGGTGGCGAGCATTTCGTTGATCTCGAAACTGTCGCCATCGTAGAGGCGCGCGGTGGTAGCGAAGCGTCGCACGTAATCGGGGTCGCCCCAAAGCAGGAGACGGGTGGTGCCGCCGCTCCACAATTGCCAGTGCACGCGATAGTGCTGCGGGTATCGCAGAAGGTCGGCGTAGCTGTGACGGCGGTTGCGTTGGTCTTCGGTATTGATGTGGGTGGGGTGGAAGGGCAGGCCCATCTGCTCCATCCAGTACTTGGTGCTGATCTTGGCCTTGAGTCCGAGATTCAAAGCGTCGTCGATGACTTCGTCGGGAAGGCCCTTGGCGCGCAGGTCGAGGCGCAGATTGGGATGGGTCTGTTTGATATCGGAGAAGACGTCGTGCCAGAAGGGCTGGACCTCGGCGGGCTTGAGTCCGGATTCGTCGTGCATGCGGAACTGGATGGCGTCGAGTTCCGGGAAGACCTCGAGGAAGCGGCGCAATGCCGCTTTGGTATAGGGCGCGAGGTTTTCGGCGGTGACTCCCCAGACGAGGCCGGGCACGCGTTTTCCGGCATTCTGCGAGGCGCCGGGAATGCCGCCGCCCTGGACGCCGCCGCGATAGATGTGGTCCCAGATGCCGGCCGTGACTTCGATGCCGCGCTCGTGCGCCAGGCGGATCAGGGTTCGAAACGCGGCGGCGTTCCTGGCCTGCTGCGGTTTTTGTGAGCCCGACCAGTTCGACTTCGGGAAACTCCTTCACGTCGAAGAAGAACGGATAGAGGGGCGCCATGAAGCCGCCGTTTTCGTAGCCGAAGATGACGACGAAGCTGTTGATCCGGTCGCCTGCCAAGGTGTCGAAGTAGCGCTTCCAATGTGTCTCGTCATAGAGGCGGCTCTCGAAGTAAGCGCGCTGCATGGTGTACATGGAGACGCCGCGTTCGGCGAGATAGGGCTTCTCGGTGGTGTCGCGCACATATTGGAACGGGTCGGTGGAACTCCAGGCAATGCGATCGGCGGTGTCGAGGGCGGCGTACATGAGTCCTCGGGCGTCGCCTCCGCGAAGAGATATGGCGGGCCTGTTTTGGTACCGGCCTCGCCAGATGGTGAGGGCCTCGCGACCGGCGGGGACGGGCGCCTTCCATTCCTGCGAGATGGCAGATGGGCCGATGCCGGCGAGGATGACGTAGTCGGCCTGGGCGGCGGAGGAAGAGATGTCGAAGCCTCTGGCACGCAGGGAGTCCTGCAGTTTGGAAAGCCCGTGCATTGCCGGAGGAGCGAGTTCGCCATCGGTGAGCAGGGCGATCCGGCGGGCAGCTATCGCGGGAATGGACAGCAGGAAGAGAGCCGCAAGCGGGGCGAGTCTGCGCATGCCCACAGTGTATGCGGATTTAGTCCAGTTCGGGGGAGTGAAGGATGCGTAGGTCCGGCAAACTGTCCGGGGTGCAGGATGCACTGAGCTGGCCGGCGGCTTTGGCGCGCTGATACTCGACGCGGTAGGAATCGGAGATTACCGCCCGGTGTTGGCGGAGGTCATAAGAAAGATGATGGAAAATTCCAGCGCCGGGCCCGATGAGCTCCATGGTCTGGAGCACGATCTCGCCATAGTTCACGCTGAACGTGGCGACGGGATTGTAAGGGTCGAAGGTTGTGTTCAGGCAGGAACGGGGGAAGATGATCCGATTGCGTTCGCTGCCTGGCGGGAAACCCAGAAGTTGGTGGTCCGGGGTCTCGGGCTCTTGCGATGCGCCGGCAAAGTGGTCCTGGTCCAGCACGACGAGGGTGGCTGCGTGGCGCGCGTTGTTGATTCCGGCGCAGACGAACTGAGTCAGGCCTTTACCGTCGAGGTCTGCGGCCTGTAGGTGGTTGAGGTGTCCGCTGTGCCAGTACTCTCGCAGGAGCTTCCCGTCGGGAGCGAGCAGCACGACTTGTGAGGGGTAGTAGAGCGCATGCGTGGTGGCGACGAGGACCACGTTGGACAGGCCTTTGCCGCGCGGTGTCACCAGGAAGCGCGCTAGGCCGAAGACCGGCGAGAATTCCTCGGCGCAGGTGCGGACGCGCCGTCGATTGGCGAACTGCCAGCGTTCCACCCCGCTAGAGTCGTAGCAGATCAGCGGAGTACTCTCCTGCGCGGCCGTTAAAGGGTGGGGGGCGAACAAGAGCTCGTTGCGGCCATCGCCATCGAGATCGCCGATCCACGTGTCCAATGACGCGAGTTCCGGGAAGTTTGCCTCCATCAGCGCATAAGGGAATGTTTTCCGCCAGCATTCCCGTCCCTGAGCGTCTACGACAATCAACGTATTGTGCTCAATGCGACAGGAGGACGGTTTTCCGCGCCAATCATGAGCGATGAGGAATGCGAACCCGAGTAGCGACACGCCGCCCAGGGACCACAGGCGGCGCGCCCAAATGCGCCGTGCACCGGTGGTGATGGCAAGGGGTGCGGCGCGAGCGGACTCACTGGTAGTTGGCAGTCCGCCAGAATGTTTCCAGGCATCGAGCTCCGCAGTTCTCGCAAAGACGCGGCCGCGTCCACCGGGAAGGCGATGCACGGGCAGCGAGCGCTCCTGCTCCCAAAGTTGTGCGGTTCGGAGTCCAACGCCGAGGTATGCGGCGATCTCCTTCCACGAGGAGAGTTCACCGCCTGGCAACTCTAGCAATACGACTAGAAGTTAGCACACGGCGCAATGCGCAGCACTGGGTGCACATTACGAGCATGGTTACGTTTGGCTGCGCTTCACTGCGCTTGCAGTCTGCCGGGAGACGGGGAAAATAGAGTTACGGGCCCGGTTGCCATGATTCCAACACGATGTAGGTCGGAGGACTTCGAAGCGTTGGAAGAGCGATGGCGCAGACGCGTGGAGAGCGCCCGGGACCGATATGCGGAGGCGCTCTCCCAGGCTGCACAGGCGCCGGAAAGCAGCCGCGAGCAGGCACAACTGATCCGGAGGGAGGCTTCGGACAAGTACCGGCGTTTGTTGCGATCCTTCACTGAACTCGTGATGCGGGGAACAATTCCGCCCGAAGGGGAATGAAGCGCCTCCGTCGCCTTCCGTAACCGTTTTGTAGCAGTGGTATTCTGAAACCTCCAGCCCCCCGTCGGGTTCCGCTCCGTTCGCGCAGGCGTACCCATGTGTCCGCGTGAATCGCAGGAGGGAACCAGAAAATGAACGAAGCGGAAGAAGCAGCCGCAGTCAATTACGTCCTCACGCTGGACGAGCTCAGCGCGCTGACGAGGGAAGGCGGCAAGCCGGCGGAAACCCTGATGAACGTGGTGGCGCTGATCGCCAAGCGCTTCCAGACCGACGTTTGCTCCGCCTACCTGCTGGAGCCGGATCGCGCCAACCTGGTGCTGGCGGCCACGCTCGGCCTGCGCCGGGAGTGCATCGGCACGCTGCGCATGGCGCTGCACGAAGGGCTGGCCGGGATGGTGGCGGAGCAGGTGCGTCCGGTGGCCGTGGAGGAGGTGCGGAAGCATCCGCGCTTCAAGTTTTTCGGCGAGGCGGGCGAGGAGGGCTATCACTCGTTCCTCGGCGTGCCGCTGATCGATTGCGGGGTGCTGCAGGGCGTGCTGGTGGTGCAGACGGTGGAGCCTCGCAGCTTTTCCGACGAAGAGGTGCGGATGCTGGGTGAGGCGGCGGCGCAGGTGGCGCCGGTGGTGAGCGAGGCGCGCACGCTGGACCGTTTCATCGCGCCGGCGCAGGAACGCCTGTGGGCGCTGGCGCGCAATCTCTGGTGGTGCTGGGATGACGATACCACCAGCGTGTTCCGCGATCTGGACCCGGTGCGCTGGCGGGAACTGAAGAGCAATCCCATCTCGCTGCTGAGCGAGATTCCGCTGGAGACGCTGGAGCGGCGCGCGGCCGAACGGAACCTGCACAGCCGCATCAACTACGCGTACCGGCGGCTGCAGGAGTATCTGAAGGCGGACCGCACCTGGGGCGCGACGCACGCGGGGGTGCTGCGGCCGCGTCCGGTGGCGTACTTTTCGGCCGAGTTCGGGCTGCACGAATCGGTGCCGATTTATTCGGGCGGCCTTGGGGTGCTGGCGGGCGATCACATCAAGAGCGCGTCCGACCTGGACATTCCGCTGATCGGCATCGGCCTGTTTTACGGCCAGGGCTACTTCCGCCAGCGGCTGGACGGCAACGGGTGGCAGCAGGAGGATTACATACAGGTGAACGTGGCGGAGATGCCGATGGAGCCGGCGATCGGGCCCAAGGGCGAGCCGGTCGACGGTGCAGATCGAGACCCGCGGCGGCACGATCTTCGCCAAGGTGTGGCGCATGAAGGTGGGGCGCTGCGACCTGCTGCTGCTGGATTCCAACGTGGACGGCAACGCGCCGGAGGACCGCGAGCTGACTTCGCGGCTCTACGGCGGCGACGGGCGCGTGCGCATCCGCCAGGAACTGCTGCTGGGCGTCGGGGGATATCGCGCGCTGCGGGCGCATGGGGATCACGCCGGGCGTGCTGCACATGAACGAAGGGCACAGCGGGTTCGCGGTGCTGGAAGCGATCCGCTGCCGCATGGAGGACGAGGGGCTGAATTTCGACTCGGCGGCTCGGCAGGGTGGCGCGCGAGGTGGCGTTTACGACGCACACTCCGGTGCCGGCGGGGCACGACCGTTTCGACGCGGGCCTGATGGAAGAGCACCTGGGGCCGTTGCGCGAATCGCTGGGGCTGTCGCATGAAGCGGCTGATGGCGCTGGGGCGCGAGAACCCGGACAATCCGCACGAGATGTTCTGCATGACGGTGCTGGGGCTGAAGCTCTCGCGCCGCGCGAATGCGGTATCGGCGCTGCATGGCGAAGTGTCGCGCGAGATGTGGACGGGGCTGTTTCCGGGGCGGGCGGAGGACGCGGTGCCGATCGGCCACATCACCAACGGGGTGCACGTGCCTTCGTGGCTGGCGCCGCAGATGTTCCGCCTGTACGACCGCCACCTGGGCGCCGGACTGGCACAAGCACAGCGGCGAATCGCGCATCTGGGAAGGCATCGAAAACGTGGACGACGGCGAGTTGTGGGAGACGCACCTGAGCCTGAAGGCGCGGCTGCTCGACTTCGTGCGGCGGCGCGCGGTGGAGCAGGCCGAGCGCCGCGGCGAATCGAAGGAAAAGCTGCAGCGGCTGAGCCGCGTACTTTCGCCGGACGCGCTGACCATCGGGTTTGCGCGGCGCTTCGCCACTTACAAGCGCGCCAACATGATGCTGAACGACATCGAACGGCTGGCCTCGATGGTGAACGATCCCAAGCGGCCGGTGCAGTTCGTGTTCGCGGGCAAGGCGCATCCGCTGGATGAGCCCGGCAAGCGCGTGCTGCAGCAGGTCGCGATGATGATGCGCGACCGCAAGCTGGGCGACAAGTTCGTCTTCGTGGAGGACTACGATATCAACGTGGGCCGCCATTTCGTGCAGGGCGTGGACGTGTGGCTGAACAATCCGCGGCGTCCGCTGGAGGCGTCGGGCACCAGCGGGCAGAAGGTGGTGTTGAACGGCGGGCTCAATCTCTCGGTGCTGGACGGCTGGTGGGCGGAGGCTTACGACGGGCTGAACGGCTTCGCGATCGGCAACGGGCGCACGCACTCCAACATGGATGTCCACGATACCCGCGACGGCGAGGATCTGTACCGCGTGCTGCGCGACGAAGTGATTCCGCTCTACTACCAGCGCGATCGCGACGGGCTGCCGCGCGGCTGGATCAAGCGCATGAAGCGGACGATCCGCACGCTGGGCTGGCGGTTCAACGCCGACCGCATGGTGATGGACTACGCGCTGAAGTGCTACGTGCCCGGCGGCGGGCGGCACATCCAGCGATATGTCGCGAGCGGGATAGACGGCAGGGTTAGTTGTCGCTGGGCTTCTCGACGCGGTCGACGACCAGCATCTCGACGGGCGCTTTTTTCGAATCCATCTTGAGTCCCAGTTGCGCCTGTATGGCCTGGGCGATGATGCCGGGGGCATCGGGCGGCGGACCTCCGTTGGGTCCGCCGGAGCGGCGCATTTCTTCCGTGACGTAGCTATTGATGTCGAGGAAGTAATTGAAGCGGCCGGTGAGGGCGGTCTGGTCGATGACCGGGATGCGAAGCTCGCGGGACAGGAACGCGGTCAACTGACTTAACGTGGCGCCTTTGCCGGTCAGGCTGAGCTTGCCGGTCTGGAAGCTAGGTGAGCCCTCTTCTTCGACGGCCTGGAGTTTGTGGCCGTTCTTTCCCACGGTGAGGACGAGCGCGGCGAGCTCTTTGGGCTGGCGATGGAGAGTGAGTTGGAAGCGATCCGCGAGCAAGGTCTGGAGCATCCTGCGGAGTTCGGCGGGAGGTACGGGGCTTCCCGCTTTGGCGGCGATATCGAAGCGCGTGTCGTCTAACCAGCCCGGGCCGGAAACTTGATAGTCCTCCGCGCTGTAGGCCCACGCGATGGCGGCGGTCAGGCGGACGTTGCGCATGGTAAGGCTGCCCGGCACATGGTCGATGGCTTCCTTGCCGGGCTGGCCGGGGCGGACGGAGGCGACTTCAAAGGCGGGTTGACTGAAGGCCGCGATTGAGGTGAAAAAGAATAGGGCAGTGACAGTTCGCATCGTGCTTTCCTCTGGCTATGAGGGGAAGTACGAGCGAGGCGCGCGGGGTGTTCCGTAGAAATGGGAGGGGGACAGGCCGGGAGACCTGTCCTACATCTCTCGGCGGCCTTCCATGGCTTTCGACATGGTGACTTCGTCGGCGAATTCGAGGTCGCTGCCCACGGGGACGCCCATGGCGATGCGCATGACTTTGACGCCCAGGGGCTTCAGCAGGCGCGCCAGGTAGACCGCCGTGGCCTCGCCTTCCACCGTGGGATTGGTGGCCACGATGACTTCCTGAATCTCGCCCTGGCCGATGCGCTCGACCAGGCCCTTGATCTTGAGCGATTCGGGACCGAGGCCGCGCAGCGGAGAAAGCGCGCCGTGCAGCACATGGTAGCGGCCTTCGAATCCGCGCGTGGTTTCGATGCCGACGATGTTGTGCGGTTCCTCCACCACGCAGACCACTTTGGGGTCGCGATTGGGGTCGCGGCAATACTGGCAGAGTTCGCTGTCGCCGATGTTGTTGCAGATGCGGCAGAGGCCGAGCTTATCCTTGACGTCCAGGATGGCCTGGCGAGAGGTGCTCGGCATCTTCGCGGCCGGCGCGCAGCACGTGAAACGCGAGGCGCTGCGCGGACTTCTGGCCGATGCCGGGCAGGCGCTTGAATTCGGTGATCAGCCGCGCGAGCGGTTCGGCGAAATCGGGCATCGTTTAGAACAGGCCCGGAGGCAGCCCCATGCCGCCCAGCATGCCGCCCATCTTCTGCTGGATCTGGGCCTCCACCTGCTTGACGGCTTCGCCGCAGGCGGCCAGGACCATGTCCTGCAACATCTCCACGTCGCCGGCCACTTCCGGATCGATCTTCACGCTGAGCAGGTTTTTCTGGCCGTCCATCGTGACGGTCACCATGCCGCCGCCGGCGGTGGCGTTGACCTTGATCTGCGCGATATCCTGCTGCATCTTCTCCTGCATCTGCTGCGCCTGGCGCATCATCTGCTGCATGTTGCCGGGTAGTTTCACGTGTCTACTCCTTGAGGTTGCGAACTTTGCGTACTTCGCCGCCGAAGACTTCGCGGAAGCGCTGCACTTCCGGGTTGGCAAGCGCGCGGCCGGTGACTTCGTCCTCGGCCTCGGCTTTTGGCGGCGCGGCAACGGCGATCGGCGCCGGCCCTGCGGCTACGTCTCCGGTGGTGAATTTGAAGCGCAGCGGCCGGCCGAAGACTTCGCGGACGGCCTCCTCGAAGGCGCGGTCCTTGAAATACAGCGCGTAGGATTTCGGCGCCACGACGTTCAGATCGCCGCCGGTGACGGTGAGCGCGGCATTTTCCACCGCGTCGGCCAGGTGGGCGTGCTTGTTTTCGTGCAGCCAGGCGTGCAGGCGCTCGCGCGGGTCGCCCGCGGTCATCGGGTGGCGCTTCGGGTCTGCGGTGCGAGCGCGTTGGCGCCGGAGGATTGCGGTTCGGGCGGCCGCATGCCCGCCTTCTTGGCGCGATCCAGTTCGAAGGGCGAAGGGCCCGTGCGCGGTGGGACCATGGCGGGTGGTGGCGGCGCAGGCGCGGAGCTGTGCGGCGGTGCGGCGCGGAAGTAGCCGAGGGTGTCGGGCGGGCAGGCGCCGCGGCGCCGAGACCTGCCAGCGCCTGTTCGATGGGCAGCAGCCGGCCGGCCTGCACCAGGCGCACCAGGCCGATTTCCAGGTGGAAACGGGGCTGCAGCGAAGACTGCAGATCCTTGAAGAGATCGAGCGAGAGTTGCAGGTAGCGGGTCAGGTCCTCTTCTGAAAAGCTGCCGGCGATCTCCGCCAGCTTCTCGCGCTGCGCGGCGCTGGCGGCGACCAGGCGCGTGTCGGCGCCGGCGACGCGCGTGACCAGCAGATTGCGGAAATAGCGCGACAGCTCGCGGCTGAAGTGCTGCAGGTTCTGCCCGTTGCGCTCCAGTTCATCGACCACTTCCAGCATGCTGCGCGAATCGCCTGCCGCCAGCGCCTGGGTCACCTTCTCGAGCGATTCGAGCGAGAAGGCGCCGAGCAGTGCGCGCACTTCGGCGGCATCCAGTTTGGCGCCGCAGCAGGCGATCGCCTGATCGAGCGCCGAGAGCGAATCGCGCACGCTGCCTTCGCCGGCGGCGGCCAGCATGGCCAGCGCTTCGGGATCGGCCTCGATGCCTTCCTGCTCGCAGATCCACGCCATGCGCTGCGATCAGGTCCTCGAAATCCACGCTGCGAAAACTGAAGTGCTGGCAGCGCGACGCGATGGTCGCCGGAATCTTGTGCGCTTCGGTGGTGCAGAGCACGAAGACCGCCCACGGCGGCGGCTCTTCGATGGTCTTCAGCAGCGCGTTGAAGGCCTCGTTGGTGATCTGGTGGGCTTCGTCGATGATGAAGATCTTGTAGCGGTCGCGCGCCGGCTGGTAGCGCACGTTTTCGCGCAGTTCGCGCATTTCGTTGATGCCGCGATTGCTGGCCGCGTCGATTTCGATCACGTCCACGGTGCCGCCGGCGGTGATTTCCTTGCAGCTGGCGCACACGCCGCAGGGCGTCGCGGTGGGTCCCTGAATGCAGTTCAGGCAGCGCGCCAGGATGCGCGCGATGGTGGTTTTCCCGGTGCCGCGCTGGCCGGAGAAGATGTAGCCGTGCGCGATCCGGTGCTGCGCGATGGCGTTTTCCAGCGTGTTCTTGACGTGTTCCTGGTTGACCACGTCGGCAAAGGATTGTGGGCGGTATTTTCGGGCGATTACCTGGTACATGGGGTGGGATCCGGATGCCGCGCGGACGATTATGCCAGGCCCCGGGTAATCCGCGGCACACGAACCGCACCACTACCGTTGCTTCCTTCCGGACCTGGCGGGGTTTGCAGCCGTCCGTTGCACGGAGCCCGAGACCTGACAAGTATCTATCGTAACATGGCCTCCCGCCGCGGCCTTCGCGCGGGGGTGTTTACGGGGTCACGGCGAAGACGATGTTGATGGAAAACGTTACCTGCATGTTCGAGGGCGCGACGAAGGGCAGGCTCCCGAGGATCTGCGAGAAATCTCCGCTGCGCTGCGCGCCTGTGGAGACGTAAGCATAAACGGCTTTGCCCGCGCCCGGCGAATCGGAGATGGACCGGATGGAGCCCAGTTTGACGCTCGAGGCCGCGGCCAACGATTGGGCCAGTTTGCGGGAATCCTCCACGAGTTGCGGCAGCAGCGTCTGGCCCATCGCGTCGATCTTGGCCTGACTGGGATTGAAGCTCACAGAATATTGCAGACTTTGGATGGGATCCGGCGGATGGGTGCGCAGGTCTTCCAGGTTCTTAGCGGTGTCTAGGGCGGAGCCGGCGGCAATGGTGGCGTTGGCCGAATAGAGCATTTGTACCGGAGTGGTGAACCACTCGGAGGTGACCTGGCCCAAGCCGGTGGCGACCACGGTGGGGTTGGGCAGTCCGGCATTCTGCAGGGCCTGCTTCACCTGCTGCTGGGTGGAATCGAGTCCGGCGGCCACAGCGATGGTGAACGTCGCTTCGTCGGCGGCGAGGGTGACGGTGCGGCTGGCCGGGGCGTTGATGCCATCGAACGTCTGCGCAACGACGGTGCAGGAAAGGGCGGCGAGCAGGTAGAGGGATTTCATGCGATGCCTCTACTGTGCGGCGCTGAACGTGACATTGGCGCTGAAGGTGTACTGTGTTCCCGATCCGCTCGTGCTCGAAGTGAAGCCGCCCAGGAACTGTGAAGTACTGATCCAGTTCGAACTGGAGTATCCGCTGGGGTAGTATGCATCGCTCACGCCCCTGACGGCTCCCAATTTCAGGCCGGCCGCAGAGGCAAGGGTCTGGGCCTTCTTCTGCGCGTCGGAGATGAGTTGTGGCAGCAGTGTCTGGCGCATGGCATCCACCGTGGCCTGGCTGGCATTGAGGGATGCGGAGTATTGGAAGCCCTTGAGCAGATCGGGCGGCTTGGTGCGCAGGGTCTCCATGATTTTCGTGGCATCCTTCAGTCCGGCTGCGGGAATGCTGACGGTGAACTGGTAGACCACCAGGGTTTGCGGGGCGGGCGGGTTGCTTGCATAGTCATAGTTCTGGCCAAGAGAGGTGCCGGAGAGGGAGAGGTTGGAAAGGCCGGCATCCAGAAAGATTTGAGTGATTTGCTGCTGTGAGGTGCCGAGAGCGGCGCCGGCGACGATGGAGAAATCCGCTTCGTCCGCAGTCAGAGTGACCGTGCGGGTTACCGAGGTCCCCACGCCGTCGATGGAGAGCTGCGCGAAGGCGATGAAGGCGGAAAGGAAAAGCAGACTCAGGAGTCTCATACTCCACGTATTCTGGCACGAAGTCCGGCGGTGAACAAGGACGGGTAGTCGCTCAGAGGCAGGTCATGCGAATGCCGACGCGCTTGCGCAGGAAATGGGTTCGTTTTTCAGGCGGCAGGGCGAGCAGGCGGCGGATGAGCTCGCGGTCGGCGAGGTCACTCTCTTTCTTGAGAGCTTCGAGGCGGGCCTTTCTGCTGACGCGCGGCTTCTTCAAGGACGCTCCAGGAGTTGGGCAATTCGCGCCAGTAGCGGGTAAGCATCCATAGGCTCTCGCATTACAGTATCATCCGTTCATGGATTTGCTCGATCGAAGAGCTTTTTGCCGGACGGTGGCGCTGGGGGCTGCCGGTCTGCGCGCCGGACTCGGCGCCGCGGCATTGCCCAACATCGTCTATGTGCTGGCCGATGACCTGGGATGGGGCGATCTGCATTGTTACAACCCTAAATCGGCCGTCCCGACGCCGAACGCGGACCGGCTGGCCACGCAGGGCATCCGCTTCACCGATATGCACGCGCCTTCGGCGGTATGCACGCCCAGCCGCTACGGAATTCTGACCGGGCGCTACTGCTGGCGGACGCGTTTGAAGCAGGGCGTGCAGAATGGATACGATCCCGACCTGATCGAGCCGGGTCGCCTCACGGTTCCGGCGATGCTCCGCTCTCGCGGATATTACACGGCGGGAATCGGGAAATGGCATCTCGGGTCTGGGTGACCGGCCGAAGACAGATTACGAACAGCCGCTGCGGCCCGGTCCGACCGATCATGGATTCGACGACTACTTCGGAATCCCGGCCTCGCTGGACATGGAGCCGTACCTGTACTTCCACAACGATCGCCCGGTGGAAGCGCCGACGGCTCGGACCGAGGGATCGAATGCGCCCCGCGGAGTGTTCTGGAGGGCGGGCGCACGCGCTCCGGGCTTTCAGCTTCCGGAGGTGCTGCCGACCATCACGCGGAGGGCGGTGGAGACCATACGGGAGCGCGCCAGGCATCCCGGGACAGCCCTTCTTTCTCTACCTGGCGCTGACCGCTCCGCATACGCCCTGGCTGCCGCAGGCCGAATTTCGAGGCAAGTCGAAGGCTGGAGACTATGGCGACTTCGTGGCGCAGGTGGACGACACTGTGGGGCAGGTGATGCGCGTGCTGGAGCAGACGGGTCTGGCGGACAACACGCTGCTGATTTTACCAGCGACAATGGCGCGGATTGGAAGGTAGAGGACAAGGAGCGCTTCGCCCATCGCGCGAATGCGGACTGGCGCGGGGAGAAGGCAGACATCTGGGACGGCGGACATCGCATTCCGTTCCTGGCCCGCTGGCGCGGACACATCGCGCCCGGGACTACCAGCGCGGAGCTGGGATGCCTGATCGATCTGATGGGGACGCTGGCGGAGATCATGGGTTACCGGCTTCCAGCGAACGCCGGGCGAGGACACCTACAGCCTGCTGCCTGCCATGTTGGGGAAGAGGGGGAAGCCGATTCGCGAGGCGGTGGTGCACCATTCCAACGGCGGTGTGTTTGCGATTCGCCAGGGCGATTGGAAATTGGAGTTCGGGCTGGGGTCCGGCGGATTCAGCGAGCCGAGGGTGATCGAACCCGGAGCCAGGAGGCCCGCAGGGGCCAGCTTTACAATCTGGCGAAGGATCCGACGGGAAGAGCGGAATCTTATGGCTGGAACGGCCGGACGTGGTGGCTCGCGTCTGACGGCCCTGATGGAAAAGTATAAGGCGGATGGGCGCAGCCGCCCGATGTGAGGGGTGGACAGGCCGGAGGCCTGTCCTACTCTTTGGCGACGGGGGCGAGGACGCGTTCGGCCATGGCGAACTTCAGTTCCTCGATGCCCTGGCCGGTGGCGCTGGAGATCTCGAAGAAGGGCAGTCCGCGCTCTTTGCGCCAGGTCGCGCAGGGCGTCCACGCGGGTGCGATCCTGCGCGACGTCCATTTTGGTGGCGACGACGATCATCGGCTTGGCGGCCAGGGTTTCGCTGTAGCTGGCGAGTTCGCGCAGATGATCTCGAAGTCTTCCACCGGGATCGCGGCCGCTCTCTTCGGAAACGTCCACCAGGTGCGCCAGGAGGCGGGTGCGTTCGATATGGCGCAGGAACTGTATGCCGAGGCCGTGGCCTTCGTGCGCGCCTTCGATGATGCCGGGGATGTCCGCCACGACGTAGCTGCGGAACTGCGGCATCTGCACGACGCCCAGGTTCGGCTCCAGCGTAGTGAAGGGATAGGCGGCGATCTTCGGGCGGGCGGCGGAAATGCGCGAGATCAGCGTGCTTTTGCCGGCATTGGGAAAGCCGACGAGGCCGACATCGGCGAGCAGTTTCAATTCCAGCCGCAGGCGCTTTTCTTCGCCCGGTTTGCCGGGTTCATGCTCGGTGGGCGCCTGATGGGTGGGGGTGGCGAAGTGCTGATTGCCGCGGCCGCCTTTGCCGCCCTTGGCGACGCGGAACCTCTCGCCGGGATGCGTGAAGTCGTAGAGGCGCTCGCCGGTGGCTTCGTCGTAGACCACGGTGCCGACGGGCACTTTGACCTCGATGGACGCGCCCTCGGCGCCGGTGCGGTTGCTGCCCTCGCCGTGGCGGCCGCGTTCGGCCTTGTGTTCGGGGTTGAAGCGGAACTGAAGCAGGGTATTGGCGTGCTCGCTGCAGACCAGGATCACGTCGCCGCCGCGGCCGCCATCGCCGCCGCTGGGGCCGCCGCGCGGGACGTACTTCTCCCGCCGGAAGGCGAGGCAACCGTTGCCGCCGTCGCCGGCCTTTACGAGGATTCTGACTTCATCGATGAACATGGAGAGCCAAACTTAGACAGGCCAAACACAGAAAAGCCGCCGGGCGTGCGCTGTTGCCGGCGGCTCGTTCGAACTTGAGAGGAGGGTTATGCGCTTGCCTGGATGTTGACGAACTTGCCCATCCGTCCGCGGTCTTTGAACTCCACCACGCCGGTGACCTTGGCGAACAGGGTGTCGTCCTTGCCCCAACCGACGTTGGTGCCCGGCTTCAGCTTGGTGCCGCGCTGGCGCACGATGATGCTGCCGCCCGGAACCAATTGGCCGCCGAAGACCTTGACGCCGAGCCGCTGCGCATTCGAATCGCGCCCGTTTTTGGAACTGCCTAATCCTTTTTTGTGTGCCATAGCTGCCTAGACCACTCACCTCGCCAATCTTGACTTCCGTGTAGGACTGACGGTGCCCGATGGTTTTCTTGTACTGTTTCTTGCGCTTGAATTTGAAGACCAGGATTTTGGCTGCCCGGTCGGCGCCGACGATGGTGCCCGTGACCTTGCCGCCGGAAACCAATTCGCCGCCTTCCTTGAAAGACGCCTTGACGGCAAGCTCGACTTCCGAGCCGATGTCGCCGGCCAGTTTTTCGACGCGGATCACATCACCGGGTGCTACCCGATACTGTTTTCCGCCTGTTTCGATAATCGCGTGCATGCAAACCTCAGGTTGGGAGCCGGAACACACGGGGTGCGTCGGAACCACAGGAGTAAAGAATCAGTGTACTACATCGGCGGGGTTTGGTTCAAATCGGGTTACGGTTTGCGGATCTGGTTCAGGCTCTCGCGCAGAGCGAGGGCTGCCGGGGAATCGGTGGCGGCCAGGGCATCCAGCTCGGCGGCGGCATCGTCGAGGGCTCCAATTTTGGCCAGTAGAACCGCGATGAGAAGGTGATTTCCGGGATGGTCGCGGCGCGCGCTCTCGATGTTTTGGGCGTCGGCTGCGGAGACCACCTGGAAACGCGCTTCGGGCGCGGGAGGCACGGGCGAGCGGAAGGTTGCGCCGCCGGCGGTGGCGGTCACCTGCCAGTTATAGATACGGCCCCTCGCCAGGGGCTGTTCCGGCTGCCAGACCGGTTCCGTGAGCCGTGGACTTTCGGCCACTTTGCGGAAATCGGCGTCAAACACCGATACGAGATAGTGGGCGGCGCCTTCCACGGCTTGCCAGCGGAAGAGGGGGCGGCCGGTGAGTACGGCGGTGCCCAGCGGCGCGCCGATTTCGAAGGTGCGGGCTTCGTTCGCCGGACCCAGCAGTACGCCCTGCCTGGCGATCAGGCTGCCGAGCACTGGCGCCCGCTCGAGCTTCCGCGAGGCGATCGCCGATTGAATAAGTGCCTGCTGCTCGGGTGAAAGTGCCGGTTCGGGAACTGGGTTCGTTTTCGAGACTTCGACGGCGGGCGTGGCCGGCGGTTGCCTTCTGAGGATCCAGAAGCCAAGTCCGGCAGCGAGCACCGTACCCGCCGCAATCGCTGCGAGTGCGGGAGTGCGCCGCGTCTTGCTGGGGACGGGCATGGCGACCACCGCGGCGGAGCGCCTGGGGTTCAATTGGGCGCGAAACTGCCGCAAGACGTCGACCTCCGCCCGGCAAAGCTCGCACTCGGCGAGATGACGTTCATACGCTTCGCTGGAAGCGTTTTCGGCGCAAGCCACGATCTGTTCGTAATCCAGATGCTCCGAAAGCTGACTGCGCAGGTCGCGCAATGGCGGAATTGCGTCAGACTCCTTCCACAAACGGGCGAGGCATGCCTCGCATTGCGCGATATGCCTGTCCACGTCGAGTAGTTCCGCGGGCGCCAGTGTGCGCTGGCGGTAGCGGTTGAACTGCTCTTCGGTGAGATGTTCGGCCTTTTTCATCGACGCCTATAGAGTTGAAGGTGACATCAGAGTAATATTACCGGTTCAAAGTAGACGATATTTACCGCCGATCCGGCGAATTAACCGCTCCCGGGCCGATTTACGCAAATTGATGACCTGCTGACGGGTTACTCCCAAGAGAGCGGCGACAGCTAAATCGTCCAGCGGGAGCAGGTTCCAGAGGCGGGCGAACTCCAGGGGAGCGATTTCCAGGACCTCGGAAATCTGCCGGATTCCGGCGACACCGGTGAGCGGGAGCAGGGACAGCGCGGGCATGTTGTCGGCAGCGCGCAGATTCATCAGCAAGGCCACACGCTGCGCGCGCGGCAACTCGCGGATCTGCGCCCACAGTTCGGTCAGCCAGCGCTGCAATTCCATACGGTACGCCGGGTCGGCGTCGCGTGAGTGCACTTCGCGAACGCGTTTTTCGGAGACCGGCGGCGGGTCATGGACTCCCCAAAGGTGGACGAATATGCCGACCAGATCGTCGAATTCCAGGGGGCCGGAGAAATGGTCGAAGACCCGGCTCAAGAGGTCGCCTGGGACCATCGCATTCTGGCCGCCGGGCAAATCTTGCAGGGTGTCGCGCCAGCGGGTTACGGCATCCGCGGGCGCCGGGCTGGTTCCGCCCTCCCGCC
This sequence comes from uncultured Solibacteraceae bacterium, assembly GCA_963792055.1. Taxonomy (GTDB): domain Bacteria; phylum Acidobacteriota; class Terriglobia; order Bryobacterales; family Bryobacteraceae; genus Solibacter. The sequence continues at coordinate 400,477 of CAWBUV010000010.1, forward strand.
ACTGGTGGAATCCGCAGAGCCAGGCGCCAGGCGGATTCTCCCAGATGGCGAACCTGGTTTCCGTATTCAATAGATAGCGCAGGCGCGTCTTGAGGCGGTGGCGGTTGGGATACTTGCGGCGCAGGTACTCATGACACGCATGATAGGCGGCGACGGCGGTATAGCCGGCAAACGACCCGATGCCCTCGGAGGCCGCGCCGCCGTTCCTCATGTCGCGGAGCCGCGCGAGCAACTCCACGATCACGTCGGACGCGACGTCTTCCACGTCCTGCGATTCTGCCCGCCCCTGGAAGGCAAGTTTGTACCGGACGACCTTTCGGATGCCGGGCAGTGCGTGGTCGATCACCAGTTCCCCGAGCAGCGTCTCGGCGTGTTCCTCATTGGTGCACTGCACGTACTGCCGCAACAGATCATCGACCAGACTCGTTCCCATCTTTTCGGGCAAATGGCGGCTTCCGGCACCAGCGTATCATCTTACGATGCACTGTTTTCCGCATGCGCCGGGCTGGTAAAGTGAAGGTATGACAGGATTGGCCGTGCTTGCGCTGTTCGCTGCGTCAATGCCCACCGCGGTCGTACTTCAACCGGTGGCGAATATGTATTCGCGGCCGAGCATGGATGCCGACGTGGTTTCGCAGGCCATCTACGGCGCAAATGTCGCGATTGTGGAAGAGAAGGACGGCTGGGCGCACATACGCACGGCCGACGATTATCTGGGCTGGACGCCGCTGGCGGCCTTGCTGCCCGGTAAACCGTACGCCTCCAGCGGCCGCGTTGCCGAGGTGCAAAGTCTGTTTGCGCACATCTACCGCGAGGCCAGCGTTACCAGACACGCACCGCTGATCACGGTGCCTTTCGAGAGCCGGCTCGAGGTGGTTGGCCGACCCGAAGGAGGATGGTCGCTGGCTACAGGTTCGTTTGCCCGATGACCATGCCGGCTGGGTGCAGGCGGGAGATGTCTCACTCGAACCGCGGCGGCTTGGCATTCCGGAGACGCTGGAATTCGCCAAGCGCTTTCTGGGTCTGCCCTATACGTGGGGTGGAACTTCGAGTTACGGCTACGATTGTTCCGGCTTTTCGCAGATGCTGGGAAGGCGCCGCGGGGTCAACATGCCGCGCGATGCGCAGCCCCAGGCCGACTGGAGCGGCCTCATCGCGGTGGATCGTAAGGATTTGCAGCCCGGCGACCTGCTGTACTTCGGCGGTTCCGAGAAGAAGATCACGCACACCGGGATCTATATGGGAGACGGGAAATTCATCAACGCGACCACGCACGTGACCCCGATGGTGCGCATCGACGACCTCAACGATGCCTATTGGAGCAAACTGTTAGTGGCCGCCAGGAGACTCAAATGAACCGCCGCACGTTTCTGAAAACCGCATCCGCGGCGCCTGCCGCCGGGGCCTTGTCACTGGCCGCCCCCGCTGGAAATGGCCGCAGCCCTCAGCACCAAGATTGTGCGGCTCAATCTGCAGCATACCTGGACGACCACGATGTCCTCGAGCCAGTACCGCGACACCCTACACACGGCGTTTACCCGCGGCGGCATCACAGGCCACGGCGAAGGCGCACCGATCGTGCGCTATCACGAGGATGCGGCGAGTGCCCAGAAGGCCGTGGAGAGCGTGCGCGATCTGCTGCTGAGCGCCGACCCCATGCAGTTTTCCAAGATCATGGCGGAGGTCTTCAAGCGCGTACCCGGGGAGTGGGCCGGCAAGGCAGCGATCGATATCGCGCTGATGGACTGGGTGGGCAAGAAACTGGGGATTCCGCTTTATTCGTACTTCGGCCTGGACCCCAACGATGCCCCGCTGACCACGTTTTCCATCGGGATCGATACTCCCGAAATCACCAAGCAGAAGACACTCGAAGCCGCCGATTATCCGGTGCTCAAGGTGAAAGTGGGACTGGCGACGGATGAACCGACCATCGAAGCTGTCCGGTCGGTGACCAAGAAGCCTTTGCGGGTGGACGCGAACGAGGGTTGGAAGGACAAGGAAGAGGCGGTTCGCAAGATCAACTGGCTGGAAAAGATGGGGGTGGAGTTCATCGAGCAGCCCATGCCCGCCGAGATGCTGGAGGAGACGCGCTGGGTGCGGTCGAAGGTCCACATTCCCGTGATCGCCGACGAGGCGTGCCAGCACGCCGCCGACATTCCGAAGCTCAGGGAGTGTTTCGATGGCGTCAATGTGAAGCTGGACAAGAGCGGCGGGATGTTGGAGGCCTACCGGATGCTCGAGATCGCCAAGTCCCTCGGCATGAAGACCATGCTGGGCTGTATGATTTCGAGCTCGGTGACGGTGACGGCGGCCGCACATCTTTCGCCGCTGGTGGACTATGCGGATCTGGACGGCAATTTACTGATCTCCAACGATCCTTACCGCGGCGTCAGGGTGGAAAAGGGCAAATTGATGCTTCCCAGTGGTCCCGGGCTGGGACTGACCGCCGCGAAATGAAGGGGCTCTAGCGAGCCCCGCGCGCGACTGTCTGCCTGTCGGCCCGACGTGTCTCGCCGCCACCTACCAGAGCTGTCAACCGGTGTACCACGGCCTTCAGAGTCTCCGACTGGGCATTGAGTTCCTCGGCTGCCGCGGCGCTCTCTTCGGCGCAGGCTGCGGTCGACTGTGTGACCTGCTGGATCTGTACTACCGCTTTCGCCACTTCCTCAATCCCTCGCGTCTGTTCATCGCTACCCTGGTTCAACTCGTCCACCAGAGTCTTCACCTGGCCGAACTGCGCGGCGATCTCCCGAATGCCCGCCGCCACGCCATCCACCTGCACCTTCCCCTGATTGGACTTGGCGATCGATTCCTCGATCAAGCCCGTGGTATCCCTGGCAGCCTGTGCGCACCGTTGCGCCAGGTTACGAACTTCGTCTGCCACCACCGCAAAACTCATGCCAGCTTCACCGGCCCGCGCCGCCTCTACCGCCGCGTTCAGGGCCAGAATATTGGTCTGGAATGCGATCTCATCGATGACCTTGATGATCTTGGCGATGTTTCCGCTTTGCGCCTGTATGTCGCCCATGGCAAGCACCATCTGATCGAGCGAGCGATTGGTCTGCACGAACTTGTCCTGGGAACCGGTCACCAGGGAGGCGGCCTCTCGCGAGTTCTCGCTGCCTTTACGGGCGATTGAACTGATCTGTTCGCTGGAAGCCGAAGTCTCTTCGAGCGACGCCGCCTGTTCGGAGGAGCCCTGGGCCAGCGATTGGCTGGAGCTGGAAACCTGATTGGCGGCATTCGCTACCTGCTCGGCCCCTTCCGCCAGTTCCGCCGTGGCCTGACGCAGACTCTTGTTGACGAGGCGCACTACGAAGATAATCGCGGCGCCGACCAGGAGCGCGACGCCGATGCATGCGAGGACGATCCAGCGGTTGCGCGTGGCCTGGTCGTCGGCGGCTTTGGTCGCGTCCAGCAACAACTGCCGGTTGACCTCCAGAATAAGGTTGGCGCTTTGCGCCATTTGGTCCGCGATGGGACGCTGTTTGGTCTTCCGGACCTGGTCTGCGGCCTCCGCTTGACCGGCGGCGCACAATCGATCCATCTCTTCGACTGTGGCCTTCCAAGCGGGTAGTCCGGCCTCGAGTTCTTCGGTGGCTTTTCGTTCTTGCGCATTGACGAGTAAGGGTCGCAGTTCCTTCACCTTCTGTTCCATCAGACCTGCGTTTTTGTTGAAGTTCAGGCGAGCGGAATCGAGGTCGCCGGAATTCTTGAGCACTGCGGCGAGGAGCGTGGCGCGAGATTCCGCCCGCATTCCCGCGGTTGCGCCATTGATCGCGCCCACCAGATCAATCTTGTGTGCCGTCGTATTCGCCATCTCATCCAAGTTTTCCCGTAGTCCGTCGATAGCAGACATCGAGACATAGCTCAGCCCTAGCAGGCAGACTACCAGGGCCGAGAACCCGGCCATCAATTTTTTGCCAATCGTCATGTGCGCGAGCATAGAAATCCTATCTCTTTTTTCGAGTCGTTAAAATCGCTGGGTTACACCCAAAACCAAACTGTTGTAGCTGGATTCGCGGCCAGCGCCGCGCAGGAATCCGCCGGGCAGGATGCGCCCCAAGACCAGGTCTACCAACATGTGCCGCGTGGCGTTCCACTGTGCGAGAAGATCCAACTCCTGGCCCATGTGGCTCTCGCGAGAACCGTTGGATCCGATGATCATCCGGCCACCGCTATAGATCCCGTCGCCCCGGTTTGCCAGCCAAAAGGAATTGTACGCCGTCCCGAGCATGAGGCCTTCCCGGACACGGGATTGAACACCCGACCGCAGGTACATAATGTTGGTCCAGGTAAATTGATCGACAGCGCCGAGCTTATCGTGCGAGCTGGAAAACAGCGGGTCAAAAGATCCGTGAACCCCGTCATGCGGATTCGCGTCCCCGGAAGCGTGATTCCATTCGACAAACAGCCGGGGCCGGTGGCGCCAACGTGGCATGGTGCGCCCCAGAACCCAGTGGTCCGCCGATGCGGACACGCGTTCATTGGCCTGCCAGCCCCGTTGAATGGCCAACTCTAAGCCGTAGTCGAAATTAAAGGGTAGCTTTCCCACCCATCGGAGGCCCGCCGTCTTCACGTCCAGGTTGCCGGATTTCACCGTTTCACCTTTGACGCCGTGTTCCAGTTTCCAGAAGAGATACGACTCCAGCGCGGCGTTCGGAATCGCCTTGTCGAGTAAGCCGTGCACACCGTGGAAATGCTCGGCGGGCACGGTAGTATCGAAGCCGTCAATGCAGACTTTATCCGACGCACTGCTGAAGACATCCACCCGGAGTTTGCGATAGCGAACGGTAGCGCGCAGACCGTCAAACGTGCGGCCGACATTGGACCAATTGGGGTCTGCCAACAGCCTGCCTTCGCCGAATGTGAGGCCCTGGCGTCCGGCTCGCAAGCTGATCCGACCCGATTCCGAATCGCCAAGCTGAAGGTAACCGAGGCGTAGGTCTAGCGGATCCTTTTGCGACGCCGGCGAAGGCACGACGTTGGTCAGGAACACCCGCGAATCCTGTGCCTGAAGGACGAATTTCAACCAGGAACGGGGTGTGATATCGAGACTGAACCGCAGACGGTGTAACAGGTACGTGTTGGCGGCCGGCAGAAAGCCTAAGCCGTTCAGGTCTTCCAGTCGAGCCCGCTCCTCTCCGCCGAGTCGCAACCAGGCTGGAAGACGAGAATTCGCATAACTGGAGACGGCACCGTCCCTTCCTGCGGACCCCTGAGCCGCCGTATAGGCAGGCGCGAACAGGAGCAGGCTGAACAGCCCGAAGATCCGTTGAGATTGTGCCAAAATACAGCCCCTAACTCTCTTTTCGTCCGAGATGGACAAAAACTTCAGTCTCCCGGCGCGTGCCGGGTACTATAGTTGGGGTCTTTTGGAGCTGGTCTGTTGGCTAGCCGCCGCTGTAGCCGCCGATAATGGGGAGAATCTCGCCGGTGATGTAACTGGAGCACTGAGGCGACGCGAGGAACACGAATGCCGGAGCGATCTCCTCGGGTTGGGCAGGCCGTTTCGTAGGCGTCTTCGCACCGAACTTGCTCACATCCCTGGCCTCTTTATCCGACGGATTGAGCGGTGTCCAAACCGGACCCGGCGCGACAGCATTTACACGGATGCCCCGCGGAACAAGATGCGTCGCAAGCGAGCGGGTGAAGGCGTGAATGCCGCCCTTCGTCATTGAATAATCGAGTAGGGCCTCGCTCCCGAGCAGTCCGGTAACAGAACCGGTATTGACGATCGCAGAGCCGGGCTTCATCTCTTTGACGGCGGCTTGGGCCATGTAGAAATACCCGTAAAGGTTGGTCTTCAATGTCTCATCGAAGTGCTCGGCGGTGAGGTCCTCGAATCGAGAAGTGTGGATTTGGAACGCCGCGTTATTCACGAGAATATCGAGGGAACCGAGCTCCTTAATCGTCCGCGCCACCGCCTTCCCGCAGAAGCTCTGGCGAGAAACGTCGCCTGCGATGAGGATACACTTTCGTCCTTCGGCCTGCACGCGTTCCCGGGTCAGGCAGGCATCGCGTTCCTCGTCTTTTAAGTAAACGATCGCCACATCCGCGCCTTCCCGCGCGAACAGGATCGCCACGGCGCGGCCTATGCCGGAATCGCCGCCGGTAATGAGCGCCACCCGGTCCTGGAGTTTGCCTGAACCTCGATAGAACGGTGCGTCATACATCGGAGCGGGATCCAATTGAGATTCCTGCCCCGGCTTACTCTGATGCTGTTTGGGAAATGGCGGCACCGGGTATTTTCGCGCGCCCGCTTGCATCGCCCGTTCCGGCTCTTCTTTAGGACGGCGACGGTCCGCACACGCTACTTGAGCTTGCACATGGCGCTGTCGATATCGCGCACTTTGATTACTCATTGGATTACTCCTTGCCCGTTCAGTACCGATCTTGCCGATGCTGTTCCAACGTGACTGTGGTGGACCGCACCGCTAAGCGCCATGCATCCCTACGACTTTTTCTTCTTTGGAACCTTGGCGCCCGCCTTGCGCGCTTCACTGAGGGCGATCGCAACCGCCTGCTTGCGGCTCTTGACCTTTTTGCCGCTGCCAGACTTCAGTGTGCCTTCCTTGTGCTCCTTCATGACCTTGTGAACCTTACGTTTTCCGGTGGACTTTGACGCTGTTGGCATGATTGGCTCCCTTCTCCGATTGTCCAGAGGCTTAGGTGCAATTCAGACTCCACTGGGGAGCATTGTCTAGCCTTTGCCGAATCCACTTGTAGGGAGCAGCACTACGCGAGCCGCGGAGCCAACACACCTCAAGCGGACCAGCCATACGGTAGAATTGCGATTTCATGAGTCACTATCTAGCCATCGACCTGGGCGCGGAGAGCGGGCGCGCGCTGCTGGGCAGCCTTTCCGGCGGAAGGCTTTCCGTGGAGGAACTTCACCGCTTTCCGAACACCCCAGTGCGCATCCCGGGCGCTCTGTACTGGGACATATTGCGGCTCTGGTACGAGATCCAACAGGGAATAGCGGTCGCCTCGCGGGAGCGCAAGGCAACCCTGAACGGCATCGGGATCGACACCTGGGGGGTGGATTACGGGCTGCTCGGCGCGGACGGGTTGCTGATCGACAGCCCCCGCCACTATCGTGACGGGCGGACCAACGGTGTGATGGAGCGGCTCTTTGAAGTTGTACCGCGCGACCAGGTCTTCGGCTACACGGGCATACAGTTCATGCAACTCAACACGCTGTATCAGTTGTATGCCATGCGGCTCGGGGGATCTCCCGCGCTGGGCGCGGCGGCGCGGCTGCTCAATATTCCGGACCTATTCAACTACTGGCTCACTGGTGTGGCGAAGTCCGAGACCACGATTGCCAGCACCACGCAGTTCTTCGATCCCAAAACGATGACGTGGGCAACGGAACTGCTCGAGCGGCTGGATCTTCCGGCGGGGATACTCGGTGAAATTGTGCCGCCTGGCACGCGGCTTGGCAACATGCTGGAGCCGCCGCACGCCCCGGTCTATGCCACGGCGGGACACGACACCGCGGCGGCGGTGGTCGCGGTACCGGCGGGGAGCGGAGACAACTGGTGCTATATCAGTTCGGGAACCTGGTCGCTGATGGGCCTCGAATTAGATGGGCCGGTGATCAACGCGCAGTCCCTGGCCGCGAACTACACCAACGAAGTGGGAGTTTCCGGCAAGATTCGTTTTCTGAAAAACATTGCCGGCCTGTGGCTGCTGCAGGAGTGCCGCAAAGCCTGGAAGCTGGAGGGCAGGGAATACAGCTACGAGGACCTCACACGGCTGGCGACCGAAGCTCAGCCCTTCAGCGCTGCCATCGACCCCGACGCCTTCCTGGAGCCCGGCGACATGCCGGCGAAGATTGCGGCCTGGTGCCGCGGCAAGGGCCACGCACCGCCGGCCACCGATGGCGAATTCGCGCGCGCCATTCTGGAGAGCCTGGCGCTACGGTACCGCAACGTGGTGGAGAACCTTGAGACGCTGGCAGGGCGCAGGATCGAAGTGATTCACATTGTGGGAGGCGGCTCGCGCAATTCGCTGCTGAACCAGTTTGTGGCCGATTGCACGGGGCGCCGCGTGGTGGCCGGACCGAGCGAGGCTACCGCGATCGGCAACATCCTGGTGCAGGCGATGGGGGCGGGCGAACTGGCGAATCTCGATGAGGCGCGTGCCGTTGTACGGAATTCCTTCGAGTTGACCACGGTCGAGCCTCACGCCAGCGTGGAGTGGGAGCGCGCGTACCAGCGGTATTTTTAGTGCTGGCGCGGCGCGTTTCACGGGATCATGCCGCATTCGAACATCTTGTTGGCGATGGGAGCAGCGACTTTGTCGATAAATGCGGCTCGCCTTGCGGGATCGGCGCGCAGCATCTGTATCACTTTCTGTTCCTGCGCCGATCTGGGCTGGCCTTTCTTCGCCGCCAGTTCCTCACAGGAAGCCTGTTGATACTTCTGTACAACTTTTTGCGCCAGTGCGTCCATCATCGGGTATTGAGCGCCCGAGCCGCTGACGAAGAACAAACCGGTTACCGCAGCCAACAGGTAAGAACGTTTCATGACGGCCTTCCCCCTGCCTCCGCACGATGCGGGAAGGCCGTATACGATTTATTTTCCGGAGTGAATCTGACGGAATCGCGGGTTGCGTCAGATGCGACGTTTACTTAGAGCAGCAGATCTGGCTGGAGACGAGGTTCGCCGGCCTGATGGACTGCGCTGCACGGAAGTAGTTCTTCTCGCCCAGGCGGCGGTAAACGTCTCCCGCGATTCCAGCCGCCAGGGGTCCAATTGCCGGGCGTCCGCCGGTCAACAGCACTACCACCACCAACTTCCGGTCGCCCATGTCGTTGAAGGATCCGAACCAGCCCAGGTGCGTGTGATTCTCGCTGCAGGTTCCGGTTTTGCCGGCGATGGCCCCATCTTCGCGCGCGCGGTGTGCGGTGCCGAACTCCACCGCGCCGCGCATTCCGGGTTTGACCATCGGAATGATGTTGGCGATATCCAGCCGCCGCTTCACGCGCGGCACAAAGCTCTGTACTTCCGCCTGGCTCCGCGGATATTGCAGGTAGTTCAGGGTGCCGCCGTTGGCAATCGCACTCATCAGCGCCGCCAGTTGGAGCGGAGTCTGCTGAATCTCTTCGCCGAAGCTGGTCAGCATACCGACACCGCCATTTTTGGGCGCGGCTGTCGGATAGCGGCCCGGTTGCTCGCCCGCGATGTTCAAGCCGGCCTTCTCGCCGTATCCGAAGAGGCGCGCGTAATAGGCCACGCGGTCAAAGCCGAGCTTTTCACCTAATGTCGCAAAGTAATAGTTGTTGGAGTGTGCCAGCGCATACGTCAGATCCATGCGCATCCCGCCAAGCCGGTACTTGGTTTCCGGTTGGATTACCTTCTCGCTCAAGGCGGCGAGTGCCACGGAAACCTTGACGGTGGAGCACGGCTGGAATCCGGAACTGAGGGCCACCTTCTGGTTCACCATGGTGAGCACTCTGCCCGTGAAGGGATCCACCACTACGACCGATCCGTTGTACTGTCCCAGAGAATCCACTGCCGCCCGGCGGATGTCAACATCTTCACCGTCGATGTTGTCGCCGAATGTCGAATCGGCATAAGTCGGGCTGGTCCACGGACCGCCGGCGATAATCGGGCCCGCCGGCACGACTGGACGCGGTCCGGCTATGGCTGCCTTTTGGGCACGGAACGAGTTCACCGGCACAGTGGACCTGACCGAGACCGTTTTCACCCGCGCCTTCACGGACCGCCTGACCGGCGGCTTGTGTGTGGCGCTTACCTTCCGGTGCCTGCGCTTGGCCGGAACAGTGCCCGTAAAGCCAGTTGCGGCAAAGACATGAATCACCAAAAGGAAAGCGATAGTGCGGGGCACGTGAGTTAGGGATGCTCTGATCATAGGATGCTGCAATTCACCTTACTGGTGAAGACGGGAAGGGTTGTTGGCCAGAGCAGAGACTGCGACGTTTCGACCGGAGCAGCCGAATATTTAATTCTGTACACTGGGACCTGGCCCCGTCAAGCGAATTCTGACTTATTCTACCATTTAGGCCCCTTTTGCTGGAAATTCTTAACGACGAGATAGTATCCTGCGCACGTTGTCCCCGTCTGCGGCAGCATTCGGCAGAAATTGCGCAATTGAAACGCCGCGCCTACCGCGATGAGACCTATTGGGGCCAGCCCGTGCCCTCGTTCGGCGATCCGGCGGCGCGAGTTCTGATTTTGGGACTGGCGCCGGGGGCTCATGGCTCTAACCGTACGGGACGCATGTTCACCGGGGACCGTTCCGGCGAAATTCTGTACCGGGTGCTGCATAAGACGGGCTTCGCGTCCCAGCCCACGAGTGTTTCGCGGCAGGACGGTTTGGCGCTCACCGACCTCTACATCACGGCAGCCGCGCATTGTGCTCCGCCCGGCAACAAGCCCGCGCCAGACGAGCTGCGGAACTGCCGGCCCTACTTCGAGCGTGAACTCGATCTGCTGCCCAACCTGAAAGTGATCGTTGCCCTTGGCAAGATCGCGTTCGATACCTATCTGGGCATCCTTAAATCCCGGGGTGAAATCAGCAGCCGCGCGCCATTTTTATTCGGACACGATGTTCAGTACCGTCCTGTGCGGGGCGGGCCGCTGCTGATTGGCTCCTACCACCCCAGCCAGCAGAATACGTCGACCGGCAAGCTGACGGAGAAGATGCTGACCGACGTCTTTCGACGCGCCCGCAAAGCCGCCGGTCTTACGGGGCGGAGTAGAGGTCGCGCAGACGAAAGACCCGATAGTCCACCGCAACGGCATTGAGTAACGAAGTGATGGTTCCGGTGGGCGTCGTCTCGACCGCACTGGTGTGCGAGCCGCCTACCAGGCCGCTGCCGAAATGATAGTTGCCGTTGCTCAGCCGCTGGGCAGATCCCAAGGCCGACGAGTATCCGCCCAGATCGACGGAGATCACGGGTGTGACAGTCCGATTGCCCTCATCGACGGACAGCACCATTCCGCGGCTATTCCCGCCGGACTGAGTGACGCGTGTGTTGCCGTTATCGAACATGGAGACCACGCCGGCCGAGTCGAACCGGGCATCGTGCTGGTGAGAGAACCAGGGATAAGGATCGGAGGACAGCCATGTAAAATCGCCATCCTTACCGAGTTTCCAGATGACGTGGCCATCGCCCGCGCCGTTGGCGTAGGCGATCTTGTATACCAGGTCCTGGTGGCGCGCCGAATAGACCAGATTTCCGTCGTAGGTCAAAGAAACGGAGTTTCCGTGTGTCCAATCGTTGGCCTTCGATGCGTTGAACAGCACGCATGATCCCGGGGCATTGTTGCAGGTCTCGTTGAGGACCGCCTTGCGGCTGATGTCCAGGTGATCGAAGGAATCCCATGCCCACAATACCTGCAGGTCGGAATTCAATACCAGAATCGTGTCGCCGACAATGTCGGCAAGCGCGCCCTGCGCGTTGCTCATCCGCTCGGTCATGGCAAGGGCCAGATAATTACCGTTGGGAAGGCGGCGGGCTTCGTGATGCACGGCCGTCACCGGCTGGTTGCCCATGAGCGCCAACTGGGAGTTGAGACATTCGACATTGGTTTCCTTCACGAGATTGCCGGCGAGATCGATCTCGCGGAAGCCGGAATTTCCCAGGTCGGAAGTGAAACCGAAAAGCTGCAGAAAGGTGCCCCCGGCGACGGGCCTGGTGGCATAAGGAGCATCCACCTTGCTGTACCAGATCACCTGGCCGGTACTGTCGACAGCGAACTGGGGCGCATGCGAAGCCGTCGAAAGCACGCCAAACAAGGCCACGCCATCGGTGGTATTGGTCGGCGCATGCATGGGCATCGGCGAAGTCACTGCCGGCAGGGAGATCCCCAAGGCGCCGGTGGTAAACGTGAGCGTCGGGCCGCTGGTGATTCTGGCTCCCGCAATGACATCGTGGCGCAACTGATACGTCGAGGCGGCACGCATTCCACCAATATAGAAGTTCATGGTTGTGGCGCCGCAGGACTTCAAGTTGGTGGACTGCCACGCGATATCAGCAACCAGCTTGAAGCGCACGCGCATGGTGCTGCCACCCGGGCATGACGGCGCGCTATAGAGTGCGACCAGCGGGTGAGCGGTGGGATTCACTACTGGCGTGGTTGTGGCAAGCGGCGTCACCTGGAAGATCTGGGTGGCAACGGCCGTGGAACTGGTGGTGAGGTTCTTCGCGGTCACCTCGATTTCAAACAGGCCATCGGTGTCGGCGGGCGTCCAGGCGAGAGTAGTGTTGGGCGCGAAGTCGCGCACGGTCGAGAAGGTTCCGGCCGCCGGTCTGACGCGAAAGCGGTAGCGGATCGGCCCGGCATCGGTATCGGTTGCGGAAGTCGTGAAGGTGAGAGTGGCGCCGACGGGTTGCGGCCCGGCGGGCGCGGCGCCGATTGCGGGTGTGGTGACGGCGGCGCTCAGCGAGCTTGCGCAAATCGCGGCCGCCAGGCAGGTGGCCAGATTTTGCGCGGCCTTTTCCGGCTGCGAAGAAAGATCGCTATCAGCCCCAGTGTCATGAAGGCGAAAGTCACCGGTTCCGGGGTTGCGAGCGATTCCGTGGATGGCGAAGACACGACTTCGAGTCCGGTATGAACGCCGTCCACAGCAAACTGTTCGAGTACATTACCAGACGCATCGACACGGGAGACTACATCGAATCCGCCAATCCAGAACGAACTCGTCTGGCTGTCGAAGCCGATCCCGAGGGTGTCGTTGAGTCCGGTATCGACCGTATCCAACACATTTCCGGAGGTGTCGCGCCGGTAGAAGTGCGAGGCCGGGTTGAAGAAGCCGGCGCCTTCCGTGGTGTACAGATACGTGCCGTCGGTGGTGACCCCGGGGCTCGAGGTACCGGTGTCGAAGCTGCTCTGCAGGCCGCCCGTGGAGGAAAGGGCATAGATCTGACCGCTAAAGGTGGAGATCCAAAGCCATCCGCCGGGACCCCACGTCATGTCTTCGATGTAACCCGCCGAATCGCGCGAATCGGAAGGTGGCGTGAACACGAATGATCCCAGCAGGTTTTGCGTGGGATCGTACTCCCAGACGGTGCTGCTGAAGTCGTCGGGGATGGCGAAGAAGGTGTTCCCACTGGAATCTACGGTCGCCGCCGAGGCATTGTTCGGCCCAATCACGCCCTGGACCGTTCCCGTCGCGGCGAGGAACTCGACCTGATCGGGAGAACTCGCATTTGATCCCACCAAGACAGTTCCTGCGGACGCGGCCCCGGTGAACAGCATGCCAAGGGCAAGGGACAAAGAAATAGTCTTCGGCCTGAATATCTGAATCTGTGAAGGGTAGACGCTCAAGGCGGGGTCCTCATTCCCTGGAAATAGCATGGGGAGTTTGGAAACTTCCCATGCTTGTTCCGATCATAAACGGGAAAGGGATTATTTCCTTCTGAATATGATACTTCTCTAGGTTATAAGCGTGGTGCTAGCCCCTCGTACTGCCTCTACTTACCAGGGTAAGCAGACGTTGGTTAGCGTTCCACGTTTGAGGTACGCGTCAACGAAACTCAATCCTCGAGCGGAAATGTAGCGCGGACCAGGTCCATCGCTTCTTCCTGAGTTCGGACGTGGCCTTCCAACTGGGCGTCTTCCAGCAAGGCAAGAATCTTTGAAAACTGGGGCCCGGGTTGGTACCCCATACCAATCAGGTCTGCCCCGGTGACGAGCGGCGCGGGCTGCAGGTGCTCGGCGCTGTATTCCTCGAGCTTCGCCTTGGCAAGGTTGTAGTTTTCCAGCCGCCGGTTGCTGCTCATCACGTCGAGCCGGTGAAGCTCCAGGTGCTCGTCGAAGTGCGGGCAGGCGGAGGAAGCGCTTTAAGGTGCTTTCCTTCATGCGGCTCACATCCTTGAACCTCATGTGATTGTCGATCAGCGCTTCCACCTGTTCGATCTCTTCGCGCGAGAAGCGCAGCCGCGTCAGGATGAGTCGTGCCAGGCGTACGCCTTCTTCCACGTGGCCGTCGAAGCGGATCCGGTCGGCCACGCGGAAGGTGGCAGGCTTGCCGACGTCGTGCAGCAGCGCGGCGAGCGCCAGAGTGGGCGTCGGCTGGCATAACTGCTCCAGCAGCAGCAGGGTGTGCTGCCAGACATCTCCTTCGGGATGGTATTCGGGCGGCTGGGCCACGCCCTTCATGGCCGCCACTTCGGGGAGCAGGTCCGCCAGCATGCCGCTTGCGTCCAGCAGTTCGAAGCCGCGCCGCGCTCCGCCCTCGGTGAGGATGCGCACCAGCTCTTCGCGCACGCGCTCCATCGCCACCTTGAGGATCAGGGCGTGATCGCGCCGCATGGCGTCGAACGTCGCAGGCTCGATTTCGAACCCGAAGCGCGCCGCAAACCGGACACCGCGCAGCAGCCGCAGATGATCTTCGCGGAATCGCGCGTTCGGGTCGCCGATGGCCCGGATGACGCCGCGCGCCAGGTCGCCGCGCCCGTCCACGAAATCCAGCACCTGCCGGTATCCGGGTCCATCATCAGGCCGTTGATGGTGAAATCGCGCCGCAGCACGTCCTCGCGGGGATCGTTCTCGAAGCGGACCTGCTCGGGATGGCGGCCGTCCAGGTAGTCGTGATCGCTGCGGAAGGTGGCGACTTCCACCTGGTCGAAGACGTCGCGCACCAGCACCACTCCGAAGTGCGCGCCCACGCGCCCGGAGCGTGGAAACAGATCCATGATGCGGTCGGGGCGCGCATCGGTAGCGACATCGAAGTCCTTGGGCTTGACGCCGAGGAGCAGGTCGCGCACACAGCCGCCGACCAGGAATGCCTGGTGGCCCCCGCCGCGCAGCCTGGCGATCACCTGGTGTGCAAGCGCTTCCGAATCCACCTTCCTATGCTAATATGAAGTCGCCGAACTCCACCTGGAGACGGGGGACCCATGTATCACGGGGCGTAGTCCGAAAGGACAGAGTACTTTCAAGCTCTAGCCCGTCAGCTAACCTCGTAGGCCAATTTGAGAGTCGCCGATGAGCCGGCGATCTGGGAGAGTTTCCGTGGCAATCCGAGCAGCGGACAGCCACCGTAAAGGTCGTCGTCGCGACCACGGTGATGCTGTCCTTCATTTCCTTCTGGCGCGCCGCCGCCATCGTACTGAGCGATCTTGCGTCCAGCGCCTATTACGTCGGCGGCATCGCCGAGACCGCGGTCGGCAAATCCGCGCCCTGGTTCATCCTGGCGATCATGCTGTTCTCGTATGCGGTGCGCGCCATCTATATCGAGAGCTGCTCGATGTTCGTGCGCGGCGGCGTGTACAAGGTGGTGCACGAGGCGATGGGCGGGCACCCTGGCGAAGTTTTCCGTCTCCGCCCTGATGTTCGATTACGTGCTGACCGGCCCGATCTCGGGTGTCAGCGCGGGCCTCTACCTCGGCGGACTCATTAATGAGATCGCGGAGAGCCTGCACCACCCCGAATTGCACGTCCACCCGCCATATTTTGCCGCGGTCTTCGCCGCCGCCGTGACGATCTACTTCTGGCGCAAGAACATCATGGGTATGCACGAATCCAGCGAGAAGGCGCTGCGCATCATGCAGATCGCGACCGGCATGGTGGTGGTCCTGATCGTGTGGTGCATCGCCACGATTCTGAAGAACGGCTATCAGCCGGTGCCATTTCCCACCCTGCACACGATCCGGTTCACCGACGATTCCGTGGGCTGGCTGAAGGGCACGGTGGCGCCTTCCATCACTGCTATCGCCATCATGATCGGCCTGGGCCACTCGCTGCTCGCGATGAGCGGCTTCGAGACGCTGGCGCAGGTCTACCGCGAAATCGCCCATCCCAAGCTGAAGAACCTGGAACGCGCCGGTTGGGTGATCTTCGCTCTACAGCATGATCTTCACGTCGCTGGTTTCGTTTTTCGCGGTGATGATCATTCCCGATTCGGCGCGGCCACAGTTTCTGGACAACCTGATCGGCGGCCTTTCCATGTACCTGATCGGTCCGCTCACGCTTGCGCCTCGCCTTCCACGGCGTGGTCGTGCTGGTGGGCGTGCTGCTGCTGGCCGGGCGCCGTCAACACCGCGATCATCGGCTCCAACGGCGTGCTCAATCGCGTCGCCGAGGATGGCGTCCTGCCCGACTGGTTCCGCCATCCGCATCACCGTTTCGGCACCACTTCGCGACTGATCAATACGATCGTGCGTGCTGCAACTGGTCACGATATTCATCACCCGCGGCGACATGACGCTGCTGGGCGAAGCGTACGCGTTCGGCGTGGTCTGGAGTTTCTCGATGAAGGCGCTCTCGGTTCTGGTGCTGCGCTACAAGCTTCCCGAGAATCGGTTGTGGAAGACGCCTCTGAATATCATGATCGGCAAATCCGAGCTGCCGGTCGGGCCTAATTCTGATTACGCTGTCGCTGTTTTCGCTGGCCATCATCAACGTGCTCACCAAAAAGGTGGCGACCATCTCCGGTCTCGCCTTCACGATCGCCTTCTTCATCGTCTTCGAGCTGCTCCGAAATCTACAACAAACGACGCCACAAGCACGACGGACCGGAGACCGAGAAGTTTCGCCTGGACACCCACTCGGAAGTCTCCAAAGAAGCCGTGCACGTGCGTCCCGGCAATGTGCTGGTGGCGGTGCGCAATCCCAACCGCATGCAGCATCTGGAGCGTATTCTGCGCAAAAGACCGATACCCGCAAGATGGACATCGTGGTGCTCTCGGTGCGCACGCTCAAGACGGGCGCCGGCGAATTCGGCCTGGATCCGGATCAGATGTTTGCCGATGCCGAGACTGAGGTCTTCTCGAAGGTCGTGAACCTGGCGGAGAAGGCAGGCAAGCACGTAGAACTGATGGTGGTCGCCGGGCGCCGACCCTTATGACGCGGTCGTGCAGACCGCCGCCCGCCTGCAATCCTCGCGGATCGTGATGGGACTATCGCCGAAACTGACGCCTTCCGAGCAGGGCGCGCAGGTCGGCGAGTATTGGGAGAAGCTTCCGGAGCCGCGCCCCTCGCTTTCGCTCGAACTGGTGCTGGAGAATCAGAAGGACGTGGTGTTCTTCAACCTGGGGCCGCACCTCCGCGCCTGTGGCCCGAAGACATCGAACTGGTCCACCGCCTCTGGCTGCAACTCAGCGCGCGCGGTCCCGGGTCGAAACTGCATCACCGCGATGTTCTAAGTGTGGCCCTTCGCCGGATGGCCGCCGATTTACGCTCCAACCGCGCGCCCGAAGTGCTGCAGGATATCATTCGCGAAGCTGCGGGCAGCAACCACCACAAGGGTTAGGGGGCCTGCCGGCTCATGGGCGAGCCTCTTAGGCCTGACGGTGAGATAGGTCCTGCCTGGCTTACGGGCGGCCACTGATTTCGAGTAAGTCCTAAGCTAGTTGTGGCGAAAATTACCTGTCGGGGTTTTGCGTGTATAATTACAGAACTCAAAATGCCAACTATGGTCGGGACCTTCCCGCTCTCGCGAGGGCCAGAAATCGCTTTGGTTCATGCACCAGACGTTGCGGAACAGTTCGGCGTACCACATCGGCCTGGCGGTGCGCATCCGTTCTTCGCTGGATATCACGGCGCTTGCACGAAGCACTGCAGACGACTTCTGAACCGACATGCATCGCTGCGGACGGTGTTTTGTCTGCGAAGAGACGGGGAGCTATCCCAGCGCGTGTTCGATTACCCAGACTGTGGCTTTCAAGCAAACCGAGATATCGGGCTGGACCGAAGAGCGACTAAGGCAAGCGGTTAGCGCGCGGCCTACAAACGTCCGTTCGACCTGTCGGAGGGGCCACTGTTGCGTGCGCACTTATTCAGCGATGCCCAGGCGCGGCATGTTCTGCTGCTCACGGTGCATCACATCGTGTTCGACGGCAACTCCATGTTCACGATATTGACCGAGCTTCAACAAGCTGTACGGCGGCTCTGCCAAACTGCGCCCGATCGAAGCACTCCTATCGCGAGTTTGTGGAATGGCAGTCGGAACTGCTCGCCGGCGATCGATGGCAAGAATGATCTCGCGTACTGGCAGAAGCAAATCGAGAATGCGCCGCACGTTCTCGATTTCCCGACCGATCATGCTCGCCCGGCACATTTCAGCGGGCGGGGCGGCTCGGTAGTCTTTGAGTTGAAGGAGGAACTGGCGGGCCGGCTGCGGCAGCTTGCGCAAGACAAGGGCGTTCACCTGTTCGATGTTTTCGTTGCCGCGTACCATGTTCTGTTGCACCGCTACTCCGGCCAAAACGATATCCTGCTCGGGTTTGTCACCGCGGGCCGGCCGGAACTCCGCTTCGCAAGGTTGACGGGGCTGTTCAGCAATCCGGTAGTGCTGCGGGCAGTGTTCTCCGGCGATCCGACGTTTGCCGAGTTCCTCAGGCGGCAGCACGAAACTCTGAGCGAGTCTCTGGCGCACCAGCATCTTCCATTTCTCACTCTTGTGGAGAATTCGCCGGGTACGCGGTTGCCTGGTTACATGCCGCTGATCCAGGTACTGTTCAACTATTTCAAGATTCCCCGCACCATGCCGTTCGCCGAATTGTTTGTGACGGGACACGATGCGGAGCAGGTAGAGTCTCCGGGTCTGACGATGGAAGCGTTCGGACTGGAGCAGGATGAGGGCGAGTTCGACCTGGTTCTGGAAGTCGCGGAAGGGCGCCGGTGCTGGGCGCGGTTCAAGTACAACGCCGATCTGTTCGATCGCTCGACGATCGTGCGGCTGACGGAGCATTACCAGAATCTTCTGGAGAGCATCGTGGAGAATCCGGAGCGGGCGGTTTCCGGTTTGCCGCTGCTCAGTGAGACGGAACGGCGGCGAATGGTCGAAGGCTGGAACGAGACGCATTCGTCGTTTCCGGAGGATGCCTGTGTTCACGAGTTCTTCGAAAGCCAGGCCATGCTGAGTCCGGACCGCACGGCCGTGGTATGCGACGGAGTGCGCCTGACCTATGCGGAACTGAACCGGTCGGCAAATTCGCTTGCCCATTACCTGAGGGCGCAGGGCGTGGGACCCGAAGTACTTGTCGGGCGTTTGTATCGAGCGGTCGGTCGATATGCTGATCGCCCTGCTCGCGATCCTCAAAGCGGGGGGCGCTTACGTGCCGCTCGATCCGCACTTCCCGAAGGCGCGTCTCGATCTGATTCTGGAAGACGCGCGGCCGCTGTTGGTGTTGACCGAAAGCCGGCTGGCCCATCTTGTCTCGACGCCGGAGACGCGGATTCTTGCGCTGGATACGGAACGCGCAACTTACGCTTCCTGGCGATGGGAGTAATCCGGCCCCGGTCGTCCGAGTGGCTCGAATCTCGCTTACGTTCTCTTCACGTCTGGTTCTACCGGCAGGCCCAAGGGAGTGCAGATCCCGCACAGCGCGTTCGTGAATTTTCTGCTGTCGATGCGGAAACGTCCGGGCTTGGTCGAGCGGGATGTGCTGCTGGCGGTCACGACGATCTCTTTCGACATCGCGGGCCTAGAACTGATGCTGCCTTTGATCGCCGGCGCGCAGGTGGTGATTGCGACCCGGCAGATGGCAATCGACGGCAGACGCATGGCCTCGGCGATCGAGGAATTCGGCGTCAGTGTGATGCAGGCGACTCCGGCGACCTGGCGCCTGCTGCTGGACTCGGGCTGGACGGGATCCAGAGCGGCTCAAAGCGTTGTGCGGCGGCGAGGCGCTCAGCCGGCGAACTCGCGAACGAATTACTGTCGCGCACCGGATCGCTCTGGAATATGTACGGGCCGACGGAGACTACGGTCTGGTCTACAGTGCACGAGGTGGAACCGGGCGACGATCCGATACCGCTCGGGTTCGGCAATCGACAACACGCCGCTGTACATTCTCGACGGCGCATTGGAGCCGGTCCCGATTGGTGTCAGCGGAGAACTGCACATCGGAGGCGCCGGTGTGGCTCGAGGCTATCTGGACCGGCCGGAGTTGACGCAGGCCAAGTTCATCCCCGACCCGTTCGGGACACGGGGCGGACGACTGTATAAGACCGGCGATGTTTGCCGATACCTCGCGGACGGCAGCATCGCGTTTCTCGGGCGGCTCGACGACCAGGTAAAAATCCGGGGCCACCGAATCGAACTCGGCGACATCGAAAGCGTTCTGCTGCGGCACCCGGATGTCAACGAAGCGGTGGTCATCGTGAACGAGAGTCCTTCGGCGGGCAAGCGGCTGATCGCATACCTCACCGGCCACGCGGGAGGGCGGCAGGCACCTGGCGGCGAGTTGCGCGAGCAGCTTGCGCAAAATCTCCCCGAGTACATGATTCCGGCTGGGTTCGTTTACCTGGATGCGTTGCCGCTCACGCCGAATTGTAAGGTGGATCGAAAGAGCCTGCGCGCGCTGCCGGTGACGGCGATCGTCGAGCAGGCACGAGCATGACGGATCCTCGCACGAGGACCGAAGTCGCGATCGCCAAGCTCTGGTCGGAAATGCTTGGCGGTGGCGCGCGTGGGAACTCGCGACCGGTTCGACGAACTGGGCGGCGATTCACTGTCGTTCGCACTGATGATCGTGCGCTTGGGTAAATCGCTCAAGTTGGACCTGCCGGTGCAGGATGGACGACGAGATGCTCACGATCGCGGGCTTGGCGAAGGTGGTCGATGAGATCGCCGTCACGCAAACGCGGCGAGTCCTCCGCACGGCGCCGCCGCGCTTCACGGCGGCTGCGCAAGCCCCGGTCCGGGCCATTCCTTCTGAAGCTGGGTAACACTGCTGGTACGAATGCTGGCCCGCGTGGAAATCGATGGCGTTGAGAATGTTCCGAGCTGCCGGGCCGCTGATCCTGGCAGGGAATCACATCAGCCTGTTCGATTTCCTGATCTTCGGTTCGGTTCTGGGGGGCGGACGAAACCGGATGCCGGTCACGCCGAGTTTCATCATCGCGGACAAGTGGAAGCGGCGCATCAATGCGTATGCCGCCCAACTCGGCAACCCGATCTACATACGGCGGGGGCAGGGCGATATGGACGCACTCAGCGGCGCATTGGACGTGCTCGCCTCTAAAGGGCGCGGTGGCCATCATGCCCGAAGGCAAGCCCACGCGAGGCGCGCTGACCAAGGCCAAGCCCGGCGTCGCCTACCTGGCGTCGCAGCATAACGCGCCAGTGGTGCCGATTGCCGTATACGGACACGATCGCGTTCTAGAATACTGGCCGCGGCTGCGCCGGGTGCCGGTGAGAATTCGTATCGGGGAGCCGTTCCGGCTTGCATCGGAGAATGGGAAGCCGCATGGCGATTATCAGCATAAGGCCGACCTGGTCATGACTCACATTGCGCGCCTGATGCCTCCCGACTACCACGGCGCGTATTCCAAGGCCGCGAACGGGAGCGCGAACACATGACAACAGGTCCGACGATGCCCGCGAACATCGCGTCCGCGTTCCTCTCGCTCTGTGAACTTTTCAGTGACGTGGACCCGGCGATTCTGAACGGACTGGCTTCCGAACTGCGAGTATCACGCTGGAACGCGGCGAGACGCTGATGAGGCAAGGCGATCCGGCCGATTGCATGTACGCGATTGTGAGCGGGCGGCTGCAACTGTTCACGGAATCCGGCGACGGCACCCAGCGTTTTTTGGCGGAACTGCGCAGCGGCGAGACAGTCGGCGAGGTGGACCTGATCGACGGCCGGCCCCGAATGGCAACTGCTCGCGCGGTCAGGGACAGTGAATTGGTGAAGGTAAGCCGTCTTGGATTCGAGAGGCTGGTTGGCGGGAATGCCGACTCGCTGAATAAGGTGGCCAACATTCTGGCCGGGCGCATGCGGGCGTTGGCACATCGCGAGCACCTGGTGCCACGTCATCAAGACCATCGCCGTGTTTGGCGCCGGTGGATCGTCCACTCTCATTTGCGTTCAGCACCAAGCTGTGCGAAGCGCTCGGCGCGTTCGGGCCGGTACTTCATCTCAGTGAAGAGCGGTTCCGAAGAATCTACGGACGATCCTTCGATTCGAGCAGCGGGATCGCCGCCCGGCTCGGTGAACTGGAAGGGTCGTACCGGTTCCATCGTGCTCGAGGCCGATGGGGAGCGATCGGAATTTGCCGAGGCATTGCGTTCGCCAGGCCGACCGCGTACTGGTCGCCGGGCGGGCATGGTCGTCGCCCGATTTGACCGCGGCGGAGGAGATGTTGTTCCGACGAGAGCGATGGCGGCAGGAATGCGCCAGTGGAATTGGTGCTGCTGCACGAGGAGTCTGGCCGCATCTTCTCGGGCACAGCGAAGTGGCTGGCGAACCGAGAAGGTAGTTCCGGCATCACCACGTTCGAATTCCAAGTGAGCGGCGACATGAGCAGGCTGGCGCGAGTTCTGGCGGGGGGCGCGATCGGCTTGGCGCTGGGCGGCGGCGGCGCGCGCGGGATTCGCGCATATTGGCGTGATTCGCGCGATCGAAGAGGCTGGCATTCCGATCGATATGATTTGCGGCGTCAGCATGGGCTCGATCATCGCCGGCCAGTACGCGATGGGATGGGACTGGCAGGCGATGATCGGCATGAACCGGCGCATGATGGCGGAGTCGGGTGTCCGCTCGGACTTCACCCTACCGCTCATATCGCTGAGCAGCGGCCGAAAGTTCCGCCAGCGCGCTGAAGGACGTTTTTCGGGGAGACGGAAATCGAGGATTTGTGGCTCAACTTTTTCTGCACTTCCTGCGACCTGTCCACCAGTGAGATTGTGATGCACCGAGGCGGCGCGTTATGGTCTTGCGTAAATGCCAGTAACGCGATTCCGGGGATCCTCCCGCCGGCGCTGTCGCGTGGCCACGTGTTGGTGGACGGAGGCGTTCTGAACAATCAGCCGGGCGATCTGCTGAAGGAGATGTGCGGCGGACCTGTAATTGTCAGCAGCGTCAGTCCGCGGAAGGAGGTCACCATGGACGAGGCATACACGGAGATGCCTTCGCCATGGCGAGTGTTGCGGAGCCGGCTGAATCCGTTCGAAAACACCATAAAGGTTCCGGGGATTTCGGCGACGATGATCCGGGCGATGATGGTCGCAAGCAACCAGAAATCGCGCGAAGTCGAGCTGGACGCTGACTTCTGCCTGCGTCCGCCTATCGACCGTTTCCGATTGGACGATATGGCGAGGGTTGAGGAGATCGCCGAGGTGGGGTATCGGTATACGAAGAATGAGATCCGGATGTGGAAGGAGCAAAACCGCCTTCCCGGCAGTGCGGCTGTGTGATGCTTGTTCGGCCGCGTTTGTGAGATCGACGGCTTCCGGAAGGCTATCTCAGGGCACGGGCATGGTGGCAGCTTTGAAGTAACCTCGCCGCGTTCTCGCGCATCTCTCAACACACCAATGGCACTTGACTTACCGTTCTCACGGCGTAGCTTCTTCTCCGCGCTCGGCGTGTTGCCGGCGCTACGTATCCTGGGAGCCCAGCAAGGGCAGGGCGCCCCGCAGCAGGACCGGACGACGTTTTCCACCGGCGTCAAGGTGGTCAATCTGTTTGCGAATGTGCGTAACAAGTCCGGCGGTATCGTAAAGGACCTCACTAAGAACGATTTCGTCTTGGAAGAGGATGGCCGCGCCCAGACCATCACCTATTTCTCTCAGGAAAGCGATTTGCCCCTCACGCTCGGCCTGCTGGTGGATACCAGCGGGAGCCAGCGCCGGCTGATTGAGGAAGAGCGTTCGGCCAGTTACCGGTTCTTCGAGCAGGTGCTGCGTCCCGAAAAGGATGTGGCGTTCGTGATCCACTTCGACTTCGATGTAGAACTGCTGCAAGACATTACCTCGTCCCGCAAGCAGTTGGAGAAAGCGTTGGAGGAACTGGAAACGCCTTCGCCGCAGCGGCAGCAGCGGCGACAGACTTCCCAGCAGAGTCCGTTCCCTTTTCCGGGTGGGGGCGGACGCCGGGGACGGGGCGGCCCTATGGGTGGCGGAGGTGGGCGGAGCGGCGGCGGGACTATGCTGTACGATGCGGTCTTGCTGGCCGCCGACGAAGTCACGCGGAAGCAGAGCGGACGGAAGGCGCTCATTCTGCTTACGGACGGCGTGGACACGGGCAGCAAGGTCTCGCTTTCTTCCGCGGTGGAAGCGGCACAACGGGCGGACACGCTGGTGTACTCGATCCTTTTCGAAGATTCCGAGGCTTACGGCGGCGGATTCGGGATGGGGCGGCGGCCCGGACGCGGCGGCATGGTCATGCCCAACGGTAAGAAAGTGCTGGAGCAGATCTCGCGGGAGACCGGCGGCCGTTTCTTTGAGGTTTCGAAGAAGCAGACGCTGGCCACGGTGTACGACGAGATCGATGTGGACCTTCGGCACCAATATAGTTTGGGCTACTCGCCGGATCGCACGGAGGCCGGTGGGGGCTATCACAAGATTCACCTGACCACCAAGCAGAAGGGCCTCACCGTGCAGACTCGCGAGGGTTACTACGGTAGCTGAGGCGACGTGTCGCGCTCAATCGGTTTGCGGATCAACACCTCGTTGCGCCGGGTTTCTGCGTGTTCTTGTTTGTAGTTACAAAAAGAGCTACATTTGGAGATGAAATACGAATGGGACGAAGCCAAGAATCGGAAGAATCTCGCAAAGCATGGCTTGAGCTTCGAGGATGCCGGACAGGTGTTTTCCGGGCCTTGCGTCACGTTCAAAGATGACCGTCTCGAATACGGGGAAGACCGGCTAATCACTTTGGGTTTGCTGGCGGGACGGTTAGTCGTCGTGGCCCATTCGCCGCGCGATGAGGGAACTCGCATCATCTCCATGAGGAAAGGGAACCGGCGTGAACAAAAAATCTATCAAGAGCGACTTGGCACGGATTGATCGCATGCGGGATGCTGAAATCGACTATTCGGACATTCCGCCACTCGACAAGACGTTTCTCAAGAAGGCCACGACGGCGTGGCCGCCAGCCAAGCGGCAATTGACGATCCGCCTCGATGCGGACGTACTCGACTGGCTGAAGGGTCATGGCAGGGGCTACCAGACGCGCATCAACCGAATTCTGCGCGTTGTGATGGAGAGTCAGCCGCCGGCCCCAAATCACCGCTAGAACTTACTCCAAAAGGGCAAGCGAGCGTCGTTACACCAGAACGGTGAACGTCGATTCGGTCCGCTGTACCGGGCGATAGAGCGTATCGCGCTCGATGGGTTCGCGGCCGGCCTTGCGGATCAGGTGTAGCAGTTCGTTGCGCCGCGAGTCCCTGGGCGGTGGTGGCGCCGGCATCGTGGTAGATCCGTTCTTCGACGATGGTACCGTCCAGATCGTCGGCGCCGAACTTGAGCGCGATCTGGGCGATCCGCGGGGTCATCATCACCCAGTAGGCTTTGATGTGCGGGATGTTGTCCAGCATCAGGCGGGCTACGGCGATGTTCTTGATGTCGTTAAAGCCGGTGGTTTTCGGGATGTGGTGTAACGGCGTATTGTCGGGGTGGAAGGCCAGCGGAATGTAGGTCACGAAGCCGTGCGTCTCGTCCTGCAGGGTGCGCAGGCGGACCAGGTGGTCGGCGCGATCCTCGTCATTCTCCAGGTGGCCGTACAGCATGGTGCAGTTGGAGCGCAGGCCCAACTGGTGCGCGATGCGCGCGGTCTCCAGCCACTCGTTGCCGTCGATTTTGTGATCGCAGATGATGCGGCGCACGCGCTCGTTGAAGATCTCGGCGCCGCCGCCGGGCAGGGAATCCATGCCGGCATCGCGCAGGCGCTCCAGGGTTTCGCGAATGGAAATTTTGGTGCGCCGGGCGAGGTAGGCGATCTCCACCATGGTGAACGCCTTCAGGTGCACGGTGGGAAAGCGCTGCTTGAGGCCGCGGAGCATCTCGCAGAACCAGTCCAGCGTCAGTTCGGGATGCAGTCCGCCGACGATGTGGAATTCGGTGACCGCTTCGCTCCAGCCTTCGCCGGCGCGGTGCCAGACCTCTTCCAGCGACATGGTGTACGCCTTGGGGTCGCGCACGCGCTTGCCGAACGCGCAGAGGCGGCAACTGGCCACGCACACATCGGTGGGGTTGATGTGGCGGTTGACGTTGAAGTAGGTCTTCGAGCCGTGCAGGCGTTCGCGCACCAGGTTGGCCAGATAGCCGAGCGCCAGGATATCGTTGGTGCGGTAGAGCGTCACGCCGTCCTCGAAGGACAGGCGCTCGCCGGCTTCCACCTTGTCGCGAATCGGCGTTCAGACGGGGATCGTCAAATACCACTTGCATGTTGTTCAGGCACCCGGTTTAAGGAGGAAAATATCAGCGGCCCAGAAGACTAAGAATAACACGCTGACATAGCCGTTCATGGTGAAGAAGGCCGCGTTGACGCGCGACAGATCGTCGGCTTTCACCAGGGAATGCTCGTAAATCAGCAGGGCTACGATGGCCGCCACGCCGGCCAGGGCGAGCGCTCCCAGATGCAACGAATGACCAGCGCCAGCAGGCAGACGATCATCAGCACGTGCAGCGCCTGCGCCGACGCGCAGGGCGCCGGCGATGCCGAAGGCGCGCGGCACGCTGAACAAACCCTCGGCGCGATCGAAGTCGAAATCCTGGCAGGAGTAGATGACGTCGAACCCGGCGGTCCAGAAGGTGACCGCCGCGGTGAGCCAGAGGATCCGCGGGATCGAGCGAGCCGCGGACGGCGATCCAGGCCGCCGCCGGCGCGATCCCCAGCGAGAATCCCAACACCAGGTGCGAGAAGGAAGTAAATCGCTTGGTGAACGAATAGAAGAAGACGATGCCCAGCGCGAGGGGCGCGAGCTTGAGGCACAGCGGATTGAGGGCGGCGGCGGCGACGAAGAAGAGGGCCGACGCTGCGACGACAAAGCCCCAGCCGAAGCCGCGCGAAAGCATCCCGGCCGGCAGATGACGCATTTTGGTGCGCGGATTGCGCCCGTCGATGGGTTCGTCCACCAGCCGGTTGAACGCCATGGCGGCGGAGCGTGCGCCTACCATCGCGACCACGATCCAGGCCAGCTTTCCGCCGATTTCGGCCGCTGCGTAGCCGCCGTCGCGGAACGCCAGCAGGGCGCCGGTGAGGGCGAAGGGCAGGGCGAAAACCGAGTGCTCGAACTTGATCATGTCGAGCGTGAGCCGCAGGCGTTTCCAGAGCATGAGGGATAACGAATGCTTCCATTTTACCGCCATCGCGCCGCCGTGCTACAGTGACGTACGGGCGGATTCGTGCGACAATGCTGGAAGCCTTCTCGCTGTCTGATAAGGGATGCGTAAGAGCCAATAACGAGGATTACTGCTTTATCGACGCCGAGCGCGGGCTGTATGTCCTGGCCGACGGCATGGGCGGCGCCAAGGCGGGCGAGCGTGCGTCGCGGCATTGCCGTGGAAACCGTGGCCGAAACCATCCGCATCGCTCCCCAGCGCGATTCCCAGGTGCTGATCCGGGCGGCCGAGGAGGCCAACCGGCGCGTTCTGGAAGCCGCGCATAGCGATCCCAGCCTGGAAGGCATGGGTACCACCCTCGTGGCGGCACTCGAACTGGAAGAGGAACTCGCCATCGCCAGCGTCGGCGACAGCCGCGCCTATATGCTGGACGATCACGGATTGCACGTCATCACCGACGATCAGACCTGGGTCAACGAGGTCGGCCGGCCTCTGGGGCTGGATGAGGAGAGCCTGCGCCACCACCCCATGCGGCACGTGCTGACCATGGCCATCGGCGCCAGCGCGCCGCTGACCATCAATCATTACCGCGTGCCCCTGGCCAAGGGAAACCTGGTACTGATTTGCAGCGACGGACTGCACGGCGTGCTGGAAGCGCCCCAGATGGAACAGATCCTCAGCGGCGGGCGCAACGGCGTTTCGCTGGAGGAGAGTTGCCGGAAGTCTGATCGAGGCGGCCAAGCAGGCGGGCGGTCCCGACAACGTGACGGCCGTGCTGATTAGAAAAATCGGATAATTTCCGCCGACCTCGCCGCACTAGTTCTCCTCAAGGGCGCTTTGTATCCTCCAATCGGTTCGGCTCGCCGCCTTGTGGTTTCTCTGGGCAGCGACGGCACTTGGCCAAGTTGCCATCCTACAAATTCGAGTAATTGAAGGCGAAGGCGCCGTACACCTCCCCGGATCGCGGAGCAGTCGCCCGATCGCCGTGGAGATCACCGACGAGACCGGCAGGCCGGTGGCCGGGGCGGCGGTCAGCTTTCATCTGCCCGAAGACGGTCCGGGCGGCGCGTTCGTTAACGGACTGCGCACCGAAGTCGTGGTCACGGACGCGGGCGGACGCGCCGCCCTGCATGGTCTGGTGGCCAACCGCATTCCGGGACGGTTCCAGATTCGAATTCTGGCATCGAAGGAGCAGGCTCGGGCCGGTACGGTTTCGTTCCAGTATGTCGCCGAACCCCGGGGCGGCGCGAATGCGGCCCGGTCTCTTTCTCTTCCCGCCCGCAGAAGTGGATGGCGGTTGCGGCCGCGGTGGCCGGCGGAGCGGTCGCCGGCCTTATCGCCACGCGAGGGAGTACTGCGGATCCGGCGGCCGCAGTTCCGGGCGTGCCGGTGCCTGCCTCATCCAGTATTGGAACTCCCACCATTACAGTGGGTAAGCCATGAGATCTCCTGCCTGGTTTTGTCTGCTGGCAGCAGCATTCCTGGCGCCGGCGGCACACGCGCAGTTCGATCTCCTCATGGTAGAGGGCACTTTGGAACGGCCCGCTCCAGCGGTTTACGATTTTGGCGTCGCTGTACGCAAATGAATCCGGCTCCGCGCACTTTCGCCTCCGTAACACGTCCGGCACGGCGGCCACATTGAATGCCCTGACGGTTGCCGGCGTTGGGTTTACGCTCACGTCGCCTTCGCTTCCCCTGGGGGTCGCTCCACAGCGAGCGATCGATCTGAGCGTAGTGTTCCGCGCCGCCGACACCGGGGGCGTACAGCGCCTCGCTGAATGTCCGAAGGGGTCGCGATCCTGCTGACCGCGACGGTCGCGCCGCGGCTAACTTACCGTGTCGATCCGAGCCGGGGGCGGAATTTCCCGGTGCCGCTGGATTTCGGCAGCGTGGTGCGCGGCGCCTCCGCCGAGCGGCGCATCGTCATTCATGAACGAACGCTGCGGGCGTGCTGGACGTGCCAGCGATTTCGGTGCAGGGTGCAGATTTTACGTTAAGCGGGGCATTGCCTTCCGGTCAGGCGATCGCGCCCGCGGCAGGGCGGGGAATTCACCATCGTGTTCGCGCCGAAGGGCATTGGGTGTGCGGCAGGGGTCGCTCACGCTGGGCGACCGGAGTTACCCTTTACTCGGTACGGGTGTAGGTCCGCCGCTGCCGGCGCCTACTGTCACACTCGACCTCAAACAGGCGGCCAGCGCGCAGCAGGGCGCGATTGATCGTCCGCTTCGATACTCCGGCGCAGACCAGCGGGACGGGCACGCAACTTCTGGATTTTCGCGGTCCCGGCGATATGGGCATCGCCTTCGCCGCGGGCGGCCGCAGCGTCACGTTTCCGATCGCGCCCGGCGATGTACAGGCTGTCCTGCCCTTCCAGACGGGGACCACCGCTGGAGTGCTCACGTTCACGGCGCAGATGGGCGGAGCCACCGACCAGCGGAGCGTGACGATCGCCGCCGGTGCCGCCAGTAATCAGCGCGACCGTGCAGGCGATGCGGTCTGCGAACGCGGTCGAGATTCGACATCACCGGCTTTGACAACACCCGTCACGATCGGAGCGCTACGTTCACATTTTACGATGCCGCCGGAAACGCAATTTCGCCGGGAGGCATACGTACGCCGATGCCGCGCGCGGATTTCGCCAGCTACTTCGCTGGCTCCGACCTGGGCGGCATGTTCTTGCTGCGCGCTGTGTTTCCGGTCGACGGCGATAGGCAGTGTGGTCACCGCTTGCGAAGCGACACTGACTAACTCCGTCCGGCTCGTCCAGTACTCAGCGTACAGTCTTCTGACGTGCGGGCTGCTACAGCGTTCTCGCGCAGCCAGACCGCGGAAGGCATCGCGATACAGAACGATTCCCTTGCGCGAATACTTGAGGTATCCCTGGCGCCGGAACTGATTCATGTAGTGCGTGACGATTTCGCGCGAAGTGCCCACATACTGGGAGAGCAGTTCGTGGGTAAACGGCGTCATGCGAACGGAGCCGTCCTCCTCCACCGTGCCCAAACGATCCGAGAAGCGAATCAGCGAACGGGCCAGGCGGCGCGCGATGTTGTCCACACTGAAGCTTTCGATGCGGTGCGTGAAATCGATGGTGCGCTGCACCAGGATTTGCAGCAGCGCTACGGAAAGCCGCGGGCGCTTCGTGATGATGTCTTCGATCTCGGCGGTGGTCCAGGTCATCAGCTTGGTGTTTTCCAACGCCGTGGCCTGTTCACAACGATGAGGCAGATTCAATAATGCGGATTCGCCGAAGAATTCGTCGGCCTGGTAGATGTCGACCACCACCTGGTGGCCGTCGTCAGCCATGCGGGAAACTTTGATGCGTCCCTCGATGATCAGGTAGATGTTGGTGGAAGGCTGGTCCTGATTGTAAATCATCTGACCTTTCCTGTATTCCACAATACTGGAACAGGGCAGATGCGCTAAAGGATCTTCGAGTGCTTTCTGTGGTGCAAGTACGCTCGGGCTGGTTGCCATTTCGTCTCCTCCAAAAAAACGTCTATTTTGTCCGATTGGGGTGTTGGCGCGCAGGTCTCGCTGACCGTCTCGATACTGCGTACCTTAAATACAGGGCGCGTGCTTCCCGAGCTCGAAATCCCTCGGACAGTCACCTTCTGGCCCATGTGTTTGGCGAATCCTTCAGTAGGAAAGCCTTCCGCCTGCAAATCGGCCACCGGACTCAAATTCCGATCGTCGACAAGAACGTAGTGACCGTCCTGCTGATCCACGCACCCGGTAAGCGACGATCCGGATGCCGTTTTCTTCTTGCCAGTCTGTTCCTGTTTCCGGGTATCGGACGCCTGGGCAGCGGAAAGTGCCACCGGTGGCGTCAAGACAGCGAGAAGGGTCAATATGACGAGCGAGGCTGGTTGGAGTCTCACAGAATCACCACTACGCATTCCATTGCAGTTGGGGTGCCAAATATCACAGCCCCCGTGGTCGGGTATTACCACGATGGGTTATGTACTATTGGACACTAAAATTAGGGGTTCTACAACGCGAAACTTAAGTTATCCCGCCGGGAGTGTAAAAATGATCACCACGTTTCCTGACGGCCTGCGCAATTGTTGCCCAGTACTGTCCGTACGAAAGTACAAAAGTGAACAGGGTAGGTGCGCGGTTATATCATGGTTAGGTGTTCCCCGCTGTTCAAAATTGGCTAGTCGTTCTTTGGTGCGTCGGAACAATGGCGGCACAATCTTTCCGTGCTCCAGCGGGTATCCGGCCGGCCCAACGCCGCTCCGCCGGGGCAATCCTGCCGGGCGGACGGATCATCCTGCCCGAGGGAGAGCAGTTCATCACCGGAAGCGGCCCGTTTGGATTGGCTGTAAGTCCTGAAGCGAAATCGGTCCTTACCGCAAATGGCGGACCGGGACGGAACTCGCTCACCGTACTGGAACACGATAAGAACCGGCATTGGGACGTGCGTCACCTGCTGGCGGCCGCAAAGGCGATGATACGGGAGGCGAAGAATGCCGATTGGCGCGGCGTATTCATGGGAATCGCTTTCGTCAACGAGCATTCCGCATGGGTGTCGGAAGGCAACTCCGGGAAGATTGCCCTCTTCGATTGGAACAACTCCGTACCCGAGGGACGGCGGCGCACCATCGATTTGAACGAGAAGGGCTTCGATGACAGCTACACCGGCGATCTGGCACTGGACAGCGAACGAGGCATGCTATACGCCGTGGATCAGGCCAATTTCCGGATTGCGGTAATCGACACCCGCTTGCGGCACGTGGTGGCTTCGGTGAAAGTCGGCCGTCTGCCCTTCGCGATGACGCTTTCTGAGGACCGGCGCAGACTATACGTGACCAATCTCGGCATGTTCGAGTATCAGGCGATTCCCGGTGCGGATGCGAAACAGGCCGGCGCCACCGGATTGCCGTTTCCTGCCTTCGGCTTCCCGAGCAGTGACGCGTCTGCCGGGGCGGAGCGCGCCACCGAACGGGGGGCGGTCAAAGTCCCGGGCCTGGGCGATCCGAATCTTCGCGAATCCAATTCGGTGAGCGTGGTGGATGTTTCTACTCCAGCAGCGCCCAAAGTGGAGAGCTTCATCCGGACTGGTCTGCCTTTCGGGCCGTCCGTGCACGGCGGCAGCAGCCCCTCAGGTATTCTCGCGGCCGCGGGGCGCGTTTTCGTTTCCAACGCGAACGACGACTCAATCACAGTAATCGACGCCAAGACCTCCACGGTTGAATTCGAGATTCCCATACGCATCGCGGGCCTGGAGCGATATCGCGGTGTGCTGCCTATCGGCCTCGCGTTTCACGAGAAATCCGGATGGCTGCTGGTAGCGGAGGCGGGAATCAACGCGGTCGGCGTGATCGACGTGAAGCAGCGGCGCGTCCTGGGGCACATTCCGGCTGCCTGGTTTCCCACCCGTGTCGCGCTGGACCACGACACGGTGTTCGTCGCCAACGGCCGCGGGTTCGGGCAGGGTCCGAACGTAGCGCGCGGGTCCGCGCGGCAAGGCTCCGTCTCGATGTTTCCGTTACCCGCGGCCGGCGACCTCGACGGTAAGACGGCGTTCGTGATGGACGCCAATGGATTCCGCGCCAGCGCGCAGGCGGAGCGGCCGCTGCCGGCCGGCATTAAACACGTGGTGCTGATCGTCAAGGAGAATCGCACCTACGATGAGGTCTTCGGCGATATTCCGGGTGCGATGGGAATGCCGGAGATCGCGCGCTTCGGAACTCGCGGATACGTCGACGGGAAGCAGGGCCGACTGAGCATCCGCGATCTCAACGTGACGCCGAATCACCATGCGATGGCGAGCCAGTGGGCGATCAGCGACAATTTTTACACCGATAGCGACGTCAGCGTAGACGGGCATCACTGGCTGGTGGGCTCCTATCCCAACGCGTGGACCGAAAGCTCGCTGATGGCGGCTTACAGCGAACAGAAGAAGGATTTCCGGCTGAGCGCTGCGCCCGGCCGGCTGCTCTTCGCCGGCAGCAGTTCCTCCGTGCATCCCGAAGAGCAACTGGAGAATGGCACGCTCTGGCATCACCTGGATCGCCACCACATCACGTTTCGCAATTTCGGCGAAGGGTTTGAACTGGCAGGAGTGGACGAAAGCAAAGACCTGGAACCAACCGGCGCGCGCTTCCTCACGAACATTCCCATGCCCGATCCGCTGTACCGCAATACGTCGCGCACGTATCCGGGGTTCAACATGAATGTCCCCGACCAGTTTCGCGCCACGCAGTTCATCAAGGAAATGGAAAGCATGAGCGCTGCCACAATTCGTCTTCATCCACCTGCCCAACGATCACACAGCAGGCGCCCGGCCTGCCGACGGCTATCCGTACTCCGAGAGCTTCGTGGCGGACAACGACTACGCGCTGGGCCGGATCGTGGAATATCTTTCCAGCAGGAAGGAGTGGACCGAGACGGCAATCCTGGTGACGGAAGACGACGCGCAAAGCGGTGTGGATCACATCGATGCGCACCGCACGGTGCTCATGGCGCTGGGGCCGTGGGTCCGCCGGAACTATGTCTCCCACGCCAACACGAGTTTCCCCGGCCTGCTGAAGACCATCTTCCGGCTCCTGGGCATTCCTCCACTGAATCTATACGATGCGACGGCTACCGACTTGAGCGACCTGTTCACGACCAGGCCCGATCCCGCTGTCTACAAGGTGCTGCCTGTGGATCAGCGGATCTTCGACCCGGCGACGGTGCGGCAATCCACCAGCGGTAAGCCTGGGCCGCGGATGGACAGGCAATAGAGTTCTCAGCGGTTGGCGGGAATGGCCAGGGTGCTCTCGCATCGCGCCCACCAGCCGGGGAACCAGCGGCGCAGGTCTTCCGACTGAGCGATACGAGCTGCGGAAAGCGGCTGCGAAAACCAGGCCGGAGTGATACCGCGAAACTCTGCGATGAGCTTCAGACCCCAGGGAACGGGAAACGCCGACAAGTGGCGGATCAATTCGGAGAGTAACTGCACCGCCGGCGGGTACTCCGGCGAAGTCCGCTGGTGAAAGAGAAGTGTCGTGAGTTCGGGCAGCACTCCCGCCACGCCGGAAACCACGCCATCGCACACACCGGCGTCCAATGCGGGAACCAGCACGCTGTCATCGCCGACAATCCGGCAGGCCCCGGGACGCAATCCGCTGAGTATGGTGAGCGATCCGCTGCTGTCCTTGATGCCGAGGATGTTGGGTACCGCATCGATGAGGGCGCGGACGGTGTCCAGTTCCAGCGGCGTGGTGAAGCGGGGCAGGTTGTAAAGTAGCACGGGCGCGTCGAGGCGTGCCGCCACCGCGGTGCAGAACGTACGAAGATCGTCCTGCGCATACGGGAAGAAGTGAGGCATGGGCAGGAGCAAGGCGCGCGCCCCTTGTTCCATGGCAATTCGTCCCAATTCCAGGCAGCCCGCCAAACCCGCCGCGCCGATACTGCACGAGTACTTCGCCGCCAGGCATGGCCTCGCGGCAAATGGCGAGCATCTGTGCCAGTTCTGCGGGAGCGGTCAGACAATATTCGCCGGTGGCGCCGTTGACGACAATTTCGTGAGGCGCGTGGTGCGGAGGAATTCGAGAATCGCGCGAAAGCCTCCGGCATCCAATTTGCCATCCGGGAAGCGAGGAACCAGGACTGCTGCGTAGACACCTTAGAACGTTGATCAGATCCGCCACGGTCCATCATACTCCGCCCGGCGGGTATATTTCCCGCTTGCATTTGCGATTGCGCGTCAAAGCATAATTTCGCATCAGATGTTTTTGAGGAGAGGGATGCGAAAACGGGTCATATTTCTTACGATTCTGTTGTCGGTAAGCTGTACAGAGCGATCGCGACAAGGCGATCAAGGCGGAGGTGGCGTCGCTGCGGAACTGCGCCCAGATGATCAACTCGGGGATTCGCCCCATCGCTGCCGCACGCGATCAGCGCTTCCAGGGCAAGGTGGAAGACTCCACGGCGGTGTGCCGGGGCGGCGACGTGGCGGCGCAGTTCCGCGCTGTGCCGTGGGTGGACTGGTCGAACTACTGGGGTGCCGGCGATGCCAAATCCAAAGCGCCGGAGTTCGTCAAACAGGCCAATCATCTGGGGCCGACGGGGCGCGGCATCGATGGCGCGCTGCTCGATCTGGAATACCAGCGCATCGAACTGATCAAGTTCAATCTCTTCGACAACAACAAGACGTACCAGCAATATGTCACCGGCCGCAAGGGAGTGGCCGGTCCGGCGCTCAAAGTCTGGGCGGAATTGCGCCTGCCGCCCACGCATCCCAATTATCGGGAGGTGGGCGGTGCGCGGGATCAGGTGTGCGGGGGCGAACTGATTCGCGGGCGCACCCTCACCGGCATCTGCAACGACATCCGCAATCCGCTGATGGGATCCACCGGTACGCCGTTCGCGCGCAATGTCGAATTCGATACGCTCTTTCCCGACCTGGGCCGCACCGAACTGACGCGGAACCGCCACGGCGACCGTCTGGCGCTGCTGAAGCCCGATCCGCAGGTGATTTCGCGCAAGCTCTTCACGCGGGCCCAATCCAACCCCGGCGCCTGCAACGAGGGCTACGGGCTGCCCGGTTTTTCGAAGGACGCCAACTGCGACTACAAGAAGGCGCCGTTCTTCAACGTGCTGGCGGCGTTCTGGATCCAGTTCATGACCCACGACTGGTTCAGCCACCTGGACGAAGGCCATAACGCGAAGGAGTACATGAGCGTGGGTTGCAGCGAGGCGGACCAGAAGCTGGGCTGCCGTCCCGGCGACCGCATCGATAAGGCGCTGGTGGCCGAAGCCGGCGAGCCCGGCAAATTCACGCACGAAGGCAAGGAGTATCTGGAGCGCGCGCCGAAGACCTTCGCCAACAACGTGACCGCCTGGTGGGACGCCTCGCAGATCTACGGCTACGACGAGCGCTCGCGCAAGCGCGTGAAGCGCGATCCGGCGGACCGCGCGCGTCTCCTGATGCCGAATGCCCTACTGCCTGTGTTCGAGCCGGCCGACCCGATCAACCCCGAGTGGGCCGGCCAGGAAGCCACGGCCTTCCCGGATAACTGGACCATCGGCATGAGCTTCTACACCAACCTGTTCGCCCGCGAGCACAATGCCTTCGTCGATGAGTTCCGCAGGGTCGGCGGCGCAGACGCCGGAAGGCGATTCGGGCCTGCGCAATCCGGCCAGGCCCGCCGTCGTCATCCGCTATAAGGACGTCACGCCCGACGAACTCTTCGAAGCGGCCCGCCTGGTGGTGGCCGCCGAGATCGCCAAGATCCACACCATCGAATGGACGCCGCAATTGCTCTACGACGAGCCGCTGTATCGCGGCATGAACGCGAACTGGAGCGGCCTGCTGGGCGGGCCGCTGGGCGACAACAAGGCCGTGGCCGACGCGCTGGCGCAGATCGTGACGCAGGATTTCGGCAAGTCCACCGACGTCAAGAAGGCGGGCCAGTGGTATTCGGTGTTCGCCTCCGGCCCCGGCATTTTCGGACTGGGCAGCCAGGTGTATGCCGACGACCCGGTGTTCGCGATGCTGGACAAGAACAAGAAGGACATCTGGGACATACGCAATCCGGACCACGTGAACGGCGGCGTGAACCATTTCGGATCGCCGTTCAATTTCCCCGAGGAGTTCATTACGGTCTACCGCCTGCACGCGCTGGTGCCGGACCTGATCGAGTACCGCGATCTGCGAGAAGGACGCGAACCAGATCCAGAACAAGATCCCGGTGATCGAGACGTTCCAGGGCAAGGCGACCGACGCGATGCGTTCGCGCGGCTCGAGCAACTGGGCGCTCAGCATGGGCCGCCAGCGGCTGGGACTGCTGGCGCTGCAAAATCATCCGCGCTTCCTGCAGAACGTCAGGATGGGACGGCTGGAGAGCGCCACGCAGAAGATCGACGTGGCGGCGCTGGATTTGATCCGCGACCGCGAGCGCGGCGTTCCGCGGTTCAACGAATTCCGCCGCCAGTACGGTCTGCGGCAGTTGACCAGCTTCGACGATTTCATCGACGCGCGCGCTCCCACGCAGGAGCAGAAGGAACTGGTGAAGCTGCTGCGCGAGGTCTACGGGCAGCACACGTGCGACGCGTCGAAGGTGATCACCGATGCGCAGTTGGATGCCGAGCAAGAAGCCGATCAACGATTGCCTGGGCCACGCCAACGGCAGCATGGTGGACAACGTGGAGGACGTCGATACGGTGGTCGGCTGGCTGGCCGAAACGACCCGCCCGCACGGGTACGCGATCTCGGAGACGCAGTTCGTGGTGTTCATTCTGAATGCGTCGCGGCGGCTGTTCAGCGACCGTTTTTTCACGTCGAGCTTCCGCCCGGAGTTTTATTCCACGCTGGGACTGAATTGGGTGAAGAACAACGGGCCCGGGTCCGGAGCAGATGGAGGAAGGCATGCCGAACGGGCACCGGCAGCCGGTGTCGCCGCTGAAGCGCGTGCTGCTGCGGACGATGCCGGAACTGGCGCCGGAACTGCAGCACGTGGTCAACGCGTTCGACCCGTGGGCGCGCGATCGCGGCGAGTATTATTCGCTGGAATGGAAGCCGCGCAAGGGCGCCGAATCCGACGAGGCATTCAAGGACGGTGGGAAAAAGTGACCGTTTGATCCTGTTGCGCTGGTCTGCAGGACATTGTACACTTCCAACGATATGTATCGCCTACCGCTCGCAGCCGCCCTCTCTGCCGTTTGATCCTATTGCACTGGTCTGCAGGACATTGTACACTTCCAACGATATGAAACGCACATACACGCTCGCAGCCACCCTGATCCTGTTCCTCACGGTCTGTCTTGCCCAAACCGTCCTTACCAACGACGCGATTCTGAAGATGGCGAAGGCGGGTTCGGGCGAGGAGATTCTCGTCAGCACCATTAAGGCTCAGCCCGGCCGTTATGCCACCACTCCAGACGACCTGATTGCCCTGAAAGGCGCGGGAGTCACCGACAAGGTGATTGCCGCGATGATGGAGAAGGCCACAGCGAGCGCGAGTGCGCCCATGCCGGCGGGTGGTGCCGGGAATCCGCCGGCCGCTGCTCCGAAGGCTGCCCCGGCGACGGTGAACGAAGTTGGCGTTTACTACATGAAGAACGATGCGTGGGCAGATCTTCCGCCGGAAGTGGTCAACTTCAAGACCGGCGGAGTGCTGAAGTCGATCGGCACGGCGGGCATCGTGAAGGGCGACGTCAACGGGCACGTCAATGGCGAACATAGCAAGACCGGGTTGAAATCGCCCGTTACTTTATTGGTGTATGTGTCGGAAGGCGTGGCGATTACGGAGTATAAGCTGCTGCGCCTGCGCGAGGCCAAGGATGCGCGGGAGTTTCGCACGGTCACGGGCGGCGTGATGCATGTTTCCGGCGGCGCGACGCGCGACCTGGTTTCGTTCGAAAGCAAGAAGACGGCACCGCGCACCTACGAAATCGCCCTGCCCAATCTTAGCTCGGGCGACTACGGCCTGCTGCCACCCGCGGGTGGCGACTCCACTTCCAGCTCCGGCCGGATCGGGAAGATCTACTCGTTCCGCCTTATCGAGGGGGCTGGGGGAGAGCGCTAGTGGTGATCGCTTTGGCCGACAGCGCCTGGCCCATTTCGCTTTCGCCTGGATCCCGCGAACCCCCGCGCGCGTTCCATGTAGAGGTAGAAGACCGGCGTGATGTAGAGGGTCAGCAGCTGCGACACCACCAGGCCGCCCACCACCGCGAGACCCAGCGGGCGGCGCGCTTCGGCGCCGGCGCCGAAGCCCAGCGCGATCGGCAGGGTGCCCATCAGCGCCGCCATGGTGGTCATCATGATGGGCCGGAAGCGCACCAGGCAGGCTTCGTAGATGGCGTCGCCGGGCGGCATGCCGTGCGTGCGCTGCGCTTCGAGCGCGAAGTCGATCATCATGATGGCGTTCTTCTTCACGATGCCGATCAGCATGATGATGCCGACGAACGAGTAGATGTTCAGCTCGTCGTGGAAGATCAGCAGCGTCACCAGCGCGCCCAAGCCCGGCCGAGGGCAGGCCGGAGAGAATCGTGATGGGATGGATGAAGCTCTCGTACAGAATGCCCAGCACCATGTAGATCACCAGGATCGCCATCACCAGCAGCACGCCCATGCCGCCGCAGCGAGGATTGAAACGCCGCCGCCGTGCCCTGGAAGCTGGTGCGCACGGTGTCGGGCAGCGTCTCGCGCGCCAGCGTCTCGCACGCTGTCCACGGCCTCGCCCAGCGAGACGCCCGGCTGCAGGTTGAAGGAAATGGTCACGGCCGGCAACTGGCCCAGGTGGGCCACGCGTCAGCGGCGCCACGTCCGTGCGCAGCCTGGCCACCGCGCTCAGCGGCAACCAGCTTGCCGTTGCGCGACCGTGATATACAGCAGCGTGCAGCGCGTCGGATCGCGCTGGTACTTGCGGCAGCAGTTCCAGGATCACCTCGTACTCGTTGGTGGGCGTGTAGATGGTGGAGACCTGGCGCGAGCCGTAGGCGTTGTACAGCGCGTTCTCGATCTGGTCGGCGGTGACGCCCAGCGCCGAGGCCCGGTCGCGGTCGATATCCACGATCACCTGCGGGCTGCGCGATCTGCAGGTCGCTGTTGACGTCCGGCAGGCCGGGCACGTCGCGCATGCGCTTCTCGAAATCGGCGCGCGGCGCGATACAGGTTCGTCGATGTCGGGCGCCTGCAGCGTGAACTGGTACAGGCTGCGGCTCACCTGGCCGCCGATGCGGATCAGCGGCGGATTCTGCAGGTAGGTCCGGATGCCGGGGATCGGCGTTCAGCTTGGGGCGCAGCTGCTCGATGATCTGCTCCGGCGTGGCCTGCGCTGCGCTTCGCGCGGCTTCAGGCGCATGAAGACGCGCCCGGCGTTGCCGCCGCCGACGCCGCCGCCGCCTGCCGACGCTGGAGGAGAACGCCTCGACATCCGGGATCGGCTGCGATCACGTGCGGCCACCTGCTGCTGGCGCTGCACCATGGCGTCGAAGGAGATGTCCTGCGGCGCCTCGGTGGAGCCGCTGAGCTGCCCGGTGTCCTGATTGGGAATGAAGCCCTTGGGCACCAGGCCGTACAGATAGACGGTGGCCGCCAGGGTGCCGGCGGCCGCCAGCATGGTCAGGACGCGGTGGCGCAGCACGCCGCGCAGGCGTCCAGCCGTAGAGATCGCGCATGCCGTCGAACACCTTCTCGATGCCGCGCTGGAAGGCGTTCTGGCGTTCGCCCGGGCGGCTTCAGGAAGCGGCTGCACAGCATCGGCGTCAGGCTGAGCGAGACGAAGCCGGAGATCAGGATCGCCACGCTGATGGTGACGGCGAACTCGTGGAACAGCCGGCCCATGATGCCGCCCATGAACAGCACCGGGATGAACACCGCGGCCAGCGAGAGCGTCATGGAAAGGATCGTGAAGCCGATCTCCCGCGCGCCTTCGAGCGCCGCCTGCATGCGCGGCTTGCCCATCTCCATGTGGCGCACGATGTTTTCCAGCATCACGATGGCGTCGTCCACCACGAAGCCCACGGAGAGCGTCAGCGCCATCAGCGAGAGGTTGTCGAGCGTGTAGCCGCACAGCGTACATGGCGCGCGAACGTGCCGATGATCGACATCGGCAGCGCCAGGCTGGGAATGACGGTGGCGGAGACGTTGCGCAGGAACAGGAAGATCACCAGCACCACCAGCGCAACGGTCAGCACAGCGTGAACTTCACGTCGTTCACCGATTCGCGGATCGATTCGCGAGCGGTCGTAGAGGATGTCCAGATTGACCGAAGGCGGCATCTGCTGCGCGGAAGCTGGGCAGCAGTTCCTTGATGCGGTCCACCACTTCGACCGTGTTGGTGCCGGGCTGGCGCTGCACCAGCGAGGATGATGGAGCGCGCGTCGTTGAACCAGCTCGGCCACCTTGTCGTTCTCCACGCTGTCGATCACGCGGCCGAGCTCGTCCAGGCGCACCGGGCGCCCGTTGCGGTAGGCGACGATCAGCGGGCGGTAAGGCCGCGGCATTCATCAGCTGGCCGGTGGCCTGCACGGTGAACGCCTGGCGCGGGCCCCACAGCGTGCCGGTGGGCAGGTTGACGTTGTTGCGCTGCCAGCGCGCTCTGCACCTCGTCGATGCCGATGCCGCGCGCGGCCAGCAGGTTGGGGTCGAGCTGCACGCGCACGGCGTATTTCTGCGCGCCGAACACGTTGACCTGCGCCACGCCGTTGATCATGGAAATGCGCTGCGCGATCATGGTCTCGGCGTATTCGTCCACCACGGAAAGCGGCAGCGTGGGCGAGTTGAGCGCCAGATACAGAATCGGCTGGTCGGCCGGATTCACCTTGCGGAAGGTGGGCGGGGTGGGCATGTCCGGCAGGCAGGCGCCGCGCGGCGGCGGCGATGGCCGACTGCACGTCCTGCGCGGCGGCGTCGAGCGAGCGGTCCAGCGAGAATTGCAGCGTGATGCTGGTGGAGCCGCGGGAGCTGGTGGAGGTCATCGAATCCAGGCCGGGGATGGTGGAGAACTGCCGCTCCAGCGGCGTGGCCACCGACGCGGCCATGGTTTCGGGACTCGCGCCGGGCAGGCTGGCGTTCACCTGGATGGTGGGGAAGTCCACGTTCGGCAGGTCGCTCACCGGCAGCGCGCGGTAGCCTGCACGCCGAACAGCACGATGCCCAGCATGACCAGCGTGGTCATGACCGGCCGGCGGATAAAGATCTCGGTGATGTTCATCGTCTCACCCTTTTGCTACATAGTATCGAGTTGACGACGGGAAAGGGAAGGGCGCAAGGACTTATCTAATGGCCAATCCACGAGGGGGCGGACATGCCCCCCGCGCGGATCGATTCCCGGGTCCTTTAACTCCAGAGGCGGTCGTTGGGCCGCCCGATGTTATTCCACTGGTCGGTGGGCTCGAACCATCCAGGCTCCGCCATGTGCTGCTTGCAGGCCGCTTCGTTGAGCGTGATGCCCAGGCCGGGCTTGTCCGGGACGGTGATGTAGCCCTTGTTGACGATGGGCTTGTCGATGCCGTCCACCAGGTCGCTCCAATACGGAACGTCCACGGCGTGGTTTTCCAGCACCAGGAAGTTCTCCGTGGCGGCGGCGACGTGCGCGCATGGCCAGAGCCCCGATCGGCGTGTGCGCGCAGTGCAGCGCCATCGGGAACGCCGTATTCCTGCGCCATGTCGCCGATCTTCTTGGTTTCCAGAATGCCGCCGGTGCTCAGCAGGTCGGGGTGAATGATGTCCACGGCATGGTTCCTGCAGAGCACCTCGAACGGCTCCTTCAGGAAGATGTCCTCGCCGGTGAGGATGGGGATGTCCACCGCGTCGGAGATCTTCTTCAACAGTTCCGTCTCCTGCCAGGGGATCATGTCCTCGAGCCACGAGAGGTTGTATTTGGTCAGCGCCTTGCCCAGCCGGATGCAGCTGTTGACGCTCAAGGGGCCGAAATGATCGGCGGAGAGAGGAATGTCCATGCCCACGACTTCGCGCACCGCGGCGACGTAGTCGGCCATCATGGCCAGACCTTTCTCGGTGATCTCGGTGGCCATGAACATGTGCTCCATGGGCAGGCCGCCGTACTGTGCCTGAATCCCCGCGGGCGCGAGTGACGGTGCCGGGCGTCCCGGTCACCAGGTTGATCCCCAGGTCCATCTTCATCCAGGTGAATCCCTGCGTCCTTGCGCTCCTTCAAACGCTCGCCGAACACCTTGGGATCGCGCGATGCCGTGGTGTCGCAGTAGATCCGGATCTTGTCGCGGAATTTGCCGCCGAGCATCTGGTAAATCGGGAACGTTGTAGGCCTTGCCGGCGAGGTCCCACAGCGCCACTTCCATTCCGCTGACGCCGCCGCCCTGCCGTGCTTGGCCGCCGAACTGCTTGATCTTGCGGAAAACCCTGTCGACGTTGCAGGGGTTCTCCCCGAGAATCCTGCTCTTCAGCTCCAGCGCGTAATTCTTGCTCGCGCCGTCGCGCACTTCGCCCAGGCCGTAGATGCCCTGGTTGGTATCGATGCGGATGATGGGGGACGTCATCGGCACTCCCCGCAGTCACGGCGACCCGCATGTCGGTGATCTTCAGGTCGGACGGCTTGGAATTGGTGTTGGTGTTTTGAGGAAGCGCTTCCAGCGTTTCGTCAACCAGGAATCCGGCGGTCAGCGCCCCGGCGGCTTTCTTAAAAAAGGAACGCCGTCCGTGAGCGGCGTTGGCCGGCCATACCTTTGAATTGAAATCAGTCTTTTTCATAGTTTCCTCGATCGTGTTTTTGTTCTTGTGGTGCTGCCCGCGACGGAGCGTAACCGGTGGGCGGGAGTGGCCCCGCCCACCACCGGGGATTACCAGTAAAGTTTCATGGAAACCTGCATGCGCCGCCCGGAATTCGATTGGGTGCGCCACAGGCCAAAGTTGGCGTTTTGCAGCGTACCGCCCCCGCTCAACGCGCCAAACTGAGTCCGGTTCAGCAGGTTGAAAGCCTCCCAGCGCAAGTCCAGATGACTTTGCTCTTTGATCGTGATGCTCTTGGCGAGGGAGGCGTTTTCGCTGAGACCCGGCAAACTCCGGAATCTCGGGTTG
This sequence comes from uncultured Solibacteraceae bacterium, assembly GCA_963792055.1. Taxonomy (GTDB): domain Bacteria; phylum Acidobacteriota; class Terriglobia; order Bryobacterales; family Bryobacteraceae; genus Solibacter. Next base: position 443,969 of record CAWBUV010000010.1, read on the forward strand.
TACCGCGTCATCGTGCCCAGCGCGTCCGTGGGCTGGGTACCGAAGAACGAAGCCGGTTGCAGGAACTTGTCCACCGCCGGGTCAAACTTGCTGCCGGCGATGGCCCCGCGCCATCCGTCGTAGGTGGACACCGTGGGCCGGTTGCCGCCGTTGAAGATGGGGAAACTGACCGTAGTGCCCAACCCAAAGGGCGTCCCGCTGGAGTACGTGTGGATTCCGGAGAAACGCCAGCCGCCCAAAATGGCGCTTCCCACGCCCTTCTGAGTCAGGAAACTCCTTCCCTTTCCAAAGGGCAGCTCGTAGATGTAGTTCAGCTTCACGACGTGTGTCTGATCGTAAGAGCCAATCGACTTCTCCAGCCGGCGGTTGTAGTGGTCCTCCGGCATGCCGCTCCCGCTATCCGCGTCGGTCAGCAACTTCGAAAGTACGTACGACGCCTGCACGGTGAGGCCCGACGAGTAACGGTGGGAGAACTTGACCTGCATGGAGTGATAGGTGGAATGGCCGATGCGGTCCCCCTGCCCGTTGATGGTGTCCACCGTGGAATACTGCGGAAATGGGCGGAGAGACTGTCCCACTGTTGCTCCGGTGCCCCAGAGTTGGTTGAATCCGGACCACGGCGGTACAATCCCCGCCGCGTTGGCGGCTGCCGAACCCACTTGTGAGTTCAACAGAGTGCGGCCGGAAGCTGTGAACGGGCTCAGCGCTGCCGGCAATTTCGTATAGTTGATCTGGTTGTACGCGAGCAGTGTCGACTGGATGCCGGCCGCCAGGGTGCCCAGGTAGCCGACTTCCACCGCCGAGTTACCAGTGAGCTGACGTTCGATATTGAAGGCATAGGTCAGCTCGTCCGAAGGCGTACTGGCGGCCTTTCCGTTGTAGTACGGAACGTTGGAGCCGTTACCCACCGAGGGATTGATATTGGGAACCTGCGCCCACGCCGGGGCGCCATTCTGCAACACCCAAAGAGGGCTCAGACCCTGGCTTTGATCGTTGACCGTGATTCGCTGGATGATTCCCAGGTTGTGGGACGAACTTCCCACGTAGGTGATGGGGCCGAAACTGCGCGAGGCAGCGCCCCGGATGGCGGTCTTACTGTTCAACGAGTAGGCGAATCCCAAACGCGGTCCGAAGCCGTGCCAGCCGTCCACCAGGGTCCGCCTTCCGGTTCTCCCTGTACCAGTGCCGGCGAAAATCAGCGCTCCGGGAAGTCCGCCCGCCGCGGGGTTGGCCAAGCCCATGTCCAGGTCGCTCATCATGTCCTCACCTACCATCGGCGGCTGGTTGAGTTCGAAGCGCAGCCCCAGATTCAAGGTGAGTTTCGAAGATACCCGCCAGTCGTCCTGGAAGTACATCTGGTGAGTGCGGAACATGGTGGCGAGATATCGGGGTGTGTCGAGAGAATAGCCGGACACCTGCCCCAGCAGGAAAGATGCGAAGGCGCTGCCGCCGCCTGTTGCCTGGCTGGTTATTCCCGGGAGACCGGTATTCAACGCTTGAAAGGTCACGTTCCCGGCGATGTTTTGCAGGCCGAATCCGTTGTAGTGAGTGTTGTTGTAGAAGTAGCCCCCCTTCAACGTGTGGCGGCCCAGGCTCTTGGTCATATCGTCATGGAATTCCACCACGATGTTGTCCGATCCGTTGGGCGCCGGCTGGCCCCAATTGGTGAACTCACTGTTGGAAAAATTGACCTGCGGAAAGTCCAGGTTGCAATCGGGATAGTTCGGTATGCATATGCCCTTCTCCTTCCAGCCGGTGGAAACGGTTGTCAGTCCCTGAGCCTGAGGCGACCCGCTAAATGTGGCGAACGATCCGTGGTTCTGTGACCAGTTATTGCCGCCGGCGTAGAAGCGGTTCAGGAGGGTCGGCGAAATGGTCCAGTCGTGGCTAATGCGATAAACGTCCGACTGGTTGTACCCAGGGCTCCCGGCCAACGGCGAGGGCAGTCCCGGAGCGCCGGTAGGGCCATACTGGTCCTTCTGGCGGGTACGCTCGAAGAAGAATGAGACCCTCTGTTTGGAGTTCAGCACCTGATCGCCTTTGGCGCTGAATTTGTTGTTCGGCGATATGGTGCTGCCGGCGGAAATGTAGTTGTTCCGAGTGTAGGCGGAGGTTCCCGGCGTGAGTCCTGCGACGTTCGGTGTGAGCAGGGGTTGTACGAACCCGATGATGGACTTCGATACCGGATCGATACGCGACTGGGGAATCTGGTTGTTCGGGAACGCGGTTCTGGTGTACGTGCCATTCGCGAATGTCTGCGAGGCCGGATCGTAAATCTGGTACATCTTGCCGCTGCCGTCCACATAGTTGTGCAGATCGCCCGTGTAGAACTCGGTGGGAGGAATGCTATAAGGCGAAGGTGTAGCTCCCGCGCGGTTGCGGAAACCTTCATAGGAGACGAAGAAGAACGTCTTGTCCTTGCCGTTGTATAGCTTGGGGATCCGCACCGGTCCGCCCGCGGTGACCCCGAAGTCGTTCTGTTTGTAAACCGGTTTGGTAGCTCCGAAGAAGCCTCTGGCGTCCAAAACCTGGTTGCGCAGGAATTCGTATGCGGTCCCGTGAAACTGGTTGCTGCCGCTCTTGGACACGAAACTGACCGTGCCGCCGGAAGCGTGGCCCATGTCGGCTTTGAAGCCGCCGGAGGTCACACTGAGTTCGGTAATGGCATCCACCGACGGGGTGTTGATCTGGGTCCAGGTTACGCCGTTGCTGTCCAATTGGCCGGCGGTGGTGACGGCCGTGCCGTCCAGGGTCATGCCGTACGCGCCGCCGCGCCCTCCACCTACCCGGTACTGGCCGGTAGAGTTGACTTCGGCCGCGCTGGCCGAGAGGTCGAACGGGCTGCGTACAGCCCCGTTAACGACGACGGGCAGTTCATCGACCAACCGGCTGGAGACCTCGGTGGCGACGCGGCCCGCCTCGGTCTGCAACAGCTGTCCGGTGGCGGCGACCTCGACGGTTTGTTGCGTCGTGCCCAACTCCATCGTTACATCCAGTGAAACGGTAGCTCCGGCGCCCACGACTACGTTGCTTGCGACGTGTGTCTTGAAGCCAGCGTTCTCGACCCTAACCTGATAGGTTCCCACCGGCAGTGACGGCACGGTGAAATCTCCCGAGGTGGTCGTCTTCGTCTTGAAGCTGGCGTTGGTGGCGGTCTGAATCGCCGTGACCTGCGCGGTGGGCACTACCGCCCCGGTGGTGTCCTTCACCGTACCGGTGATGACGCCGCGATCGGTCTGCGCCCAAAAACTGGCCACGCCGCAGACAGCAATCAAGACAGAATTTCGGATGTTTCGCATAGACACCCCTATATTTATCGTTTGGAACCCTAATCTCTTAAATTAACTTGCTCCTAACCACCCAAAGCCGACAGAATTGCGATTGCGATCCAGATAAAGTATGCACCTTCCGGCCTTTGGAGACAACGGAAACTTGTATGGAGCGCCGGAAGTGGCGACCCACAGGTGGCCCGGAATTCCGATATCATGATTGCCGGAACCAGGGTAGAGGAGAAGGACCATGCAACCCAGAGATTCGATGCCGTGGAACGGCCGGCGCGACTTCCTGCGCGTCCTCGGCGCCAGCGTTCTCGGGCTGGCGGCGCACAGCCCGGCCCTGACGGCGGACAAGACCGGATCGAAGCCCATCCGCGGTGTCTTCCCGATCGGGCAAACACCGTTTACGGAAGACGACAAGCTCGACCTCGATTGCCTGGCCGCCGAAGTCAAGTTCTGTAACCGCGGTGGCGTACACGGATTCGCCTGGCCGCAGATCGCCAGTGGTTGGACCACTCTCTCCGCCCAGGAGCGTTTCAGCGGCGCCGAGGCGATTCTGGCCGCCGGTAGGGGTGGGAAAACTGTGCTGGCAATCGGCGTCCAGACGCAAGGGTCGGATCTCGAGGGTGCATTGAAATACGCGAAGCATGCCGCTGCCCACGGAGCCGACGCGATCGTGTCGCTGCCGCCGGAGAAGGCCGGCGATCAGGCGGCCATTGAGTATTACAAAGCGCTCGGCGCAGCCACCGAACTGCCTTTGATCGTGCAGAGCCAGGGCGAGATGAGCGTGGACCTCATCGTCGAAATGTTCAAACAGATTCCTACCATGAAGTGCGTGAAAGACGAGGCCGGAGACCCCTTGCAGCGCATCACGCAGATCCGCGAGCGGACCGGGGACAAATTGGCGGTCTTTTCAGGCAATGGCGTGCGGACGATGATCGATGAGATGCGCCTGGGTTTCGCGGGCCACTGTCCCTATACGGGCATCTCCGACCTGTACGCCTCCGCGTTCGATCTCTGGCATGCCGGCAAGCGGCGCGAGGCATTCGACATGTTCGGCAGAATCCTGGCCTTTAATTCCATCACCGGGTCCGGCGCGTATGTATTGGCGGCGCGTGGAATCTTCAAGGAAACCACGAAGTCGCGACCCACGCCAGGCCCTGGTGCAGCGCGCGGCGCCCGTCCTCTCGATGAAGCTTCGAAACAGGCGATTCGCGAGGCGCTGGGCTCTTTCCTCAAGCCGTACCTGCGCGGTTAGGTAACCGTTTGAAATCGATGCTACGACATAAGTTGATTCCGACCTTCTTTTTTGCGACCGGACTCTTTGCGCAGATGCACCCTTTGCAGGAGTTGATTGAGGCCGCGCGGACGCATTCGCCCAAACTGAAGGAACTGCTCGGGGCCGGGCTGCCGCTGCTCCAGGGCCGCGATGGTGCGGCTGTCTGGGGACAGGAGTTCCTGTTCGCGGTGGAGGCAGACAAGCAGGCGTCGGTCTCGGTGGACAAGCAGCCGCCGGTGCCGATGACGAATGTTCCGGGCACCAGGTATTGGTACAGGCTGATGACACTGCGTCTCGGCACCACGCACAACTACAACTATTTCGTGGAAGGCCGTTCGGTAGGCACGTACGACGTTGCGGGCTACAATCCGGATTCCTACCCGCTGCCAGGTGTCCCGCGAGGCGAACTTTCGCCGATGAAGACGCTGGCCAGCAAGATCTATCCGGGGATGACCGCGAACTATTGGGTGTATGTGAACGCCGGCGCGGACCTAAGGGGCGGCGCGCCGCTCATGGTGTGGCAGGATGGCGAGACCATTGTGGGCAACCAGGATCTGCTGCGCCTGCGCTTGCAGATCGTCTCCGACAACCTGGTCCACAAGAAGTTGATTCCCCCCATGGTGCACGTGCTGATTTCGCCAGGTAGCGGCGGCGAGGCCCAGGGCACGCGGATGCGCAGCATTCAATACGATACGGTATCGGAACGGTATGGGAGGTATCTGCTGGAAGAGGTGCTGCCCGAGGTGGAGAAGAGCTACAAGCTGCGGCCCGATGCCTATTCGCGCGCCATCGCCGGCGCATCGTCGGGTGCGATCTGCGCGCTCAATGTGGCGTGGTATCACACCAGCCAGTTCAGCCGCGTGTTGAGCCACATCGGCAGCTATGTGGCCCTGCAGTGGCATCCCGAACAGAACGTGGATGGCGGCTACATCGTTTCCAACAAGGTGCGCCGCGAGCCACGGAAGAATCTGCGCGTGTGGCTCTCCGACGGTACAGATGACCAGGAGACCAACGCTGGGAGCTGGCCGCTCAACAACATTCTGCTGGCCAACGCGCTCAAGCTCAAAGGCTACGATTTTCATTTTCGCTTCGGTGAAGGTATGCACGCTATCGCGCAGGGGGCGCTCGATCTGCCCGAATCGCTGGCCTGGCTATGGCGCGACTACGATCCGGCGAAGACCACGCAGACCTATGAAATGGAAGAAGCGGAGCGGGCGAAGCCTGTGTACCGGGTGAAGGTGGCCAATCGCGATGTCTGGTAGGGAGGTGTGCATGTCGAAGACGAGCTCGCGCCGTGGATTTCTCGGTGCTTCGGCCGGGGCCGCGGTTTCCTCGCTGGCGAATCCGGGATTAGCTGCCGCACAGGGGGCCGGCGTGAAACCGGCAGACCTGCCGGACCTGACCATCAAGGAGGTCCGCGTCTACAATCTGGAAGCGGGGCGCGGCGGCAACACACAGCTCGCCGGTATCGTCACCAATAGCGGAATCGAGGGTAACTACACGCTCGCCGCCCGCTACTGGCACCCGAACTGGAGCAACGCCGGCTGGCTGGAGTACGCCAAACGCACGCTGGTGGGCAAAAGCGTGTTGGATCTGCCGGCGCTGACTTCGCAATGGAAGCCAGAGCTGCGCCGTCAGGGTCAGCTCTCCTACGCGTCGGCCATCGACAACTGCCTGTGGGACGCGCTCGGGAAGGCGGTGAATCTGCCCGTGTACCGCATCCTGGGCGCCTACCGCGATAAGGTGAAGGCGTACGCCAGTACGCAGCATCACGACACCATCGAGGAGTTCGTCACCGAAGTCAAGCTGGTCAAGGAGCAGGGCTTCACGGCGTACAAGATCCATCCCCCTTCGCCGAATGGCGGCCACGATTATAAGCTGGACATCGAAGTCGCGAAAGCCGTACGGAAAGCGGCGGGCGACGATTTTATCCTGTTGAACGATCCCGTGGGCGTCTACACTCGCGAGGAGGCCTTCAAGGTGGGCCGTGTGCTCCAGGAGCTCGACTACGTCTGCTTCGAAGACCCCATTCCGACGGACGATATCGATGGGCTGGTGCAGTTGAACCAGGCCCTGGACATCCCGATTCACATCGGCGAATTCATTTTCTCGCCGTACAACTACGCCGAGTACATCCGCCGGGGAGCGATGGACGTGGTGCGCTTCATCGTGGACAACGTGGGCGGGATCACGGGCGGCATGAAGATCGCGCGCCTGGCCGAAAGTTTCGGCATGGAGTGCGCTCCGCACAATTGGGGAGAGGCGTACGACCACGCTGTGCACTTCCACTGCGAACTGGCGATGCCCAACAATATCTGGTTCGAGATGACGGTGCCACAAGGGTCGAGCGACCGCCCCTACGTGAAGGATAAATTTCGCGTGGCTAAGGACGGCTACGTGTACGCGTCGGCAAAGCCGGGATTGGGCGTGGAACTCGATCGGGCGGTGCTAGATCGGATGACTACGCGGATCGACCGATAGGGCGGCTTGGTGTGGTTGCATAACGGTTCGGGAGAGGGTACATTAGAGGAGTTGGCCATCCACCGTGTGCGCCCGTAGCTCAGCTGGATAGAGCGTCTGGCTACGAACCAGAAGGTCGGCAGTTCGACTCTGTCCGGGCGCACCATTCTGACCTACCCGTTTCGCCGCGCCGGAATCGCTGCGCCCGCTTTCCGATAGTCAAAAACCACATCGCCAATTCGCGCGCCAATCACTTCGATCCGCTTCAGATCGCGACTTCCTACGCCCAACTCTTCCGCCAGACGAAGTGTGCTGTCGCAGGTTTCAAACGGCGTGCTTCCGCGGTCCGCCATAGGATCGAAACCCATCACCGCGGCGCCTACGGCATCTACGCAAACCGTGTTCGTGCCTGCCACCAGTACACGAGGCGTCACGTGCCGCGTATTGCGGCCGATGCCTTCACCGCCCGACTGCGATTCGATGCCGTCGATGATCGCCAGGTCCACCGGGCGCGCCGCCACCAGGTCGGCAACGCAGCGCGGCACGCGATAGCCGCCCTGGCGTGGGCTCTTGGGGTCGATCTCCGGCGGTGCACTCTTCGACGGCTGCCGCGTTCCCATATGGATGGGATTTCGCCCTCCCAGCGGCACAAGCCCAGGCTCGCTCTCCGGCGCCCCGTCGCCGTAAATCGTGCATGGCGTCATCCCGAAGCAGTTCTTCATGGATAGCGTGATACCGGCGGTCAGATGCTCCTTCATTTTCCCGATCGACACGAAAGCGTCGCAATCGGCATAGGCATGATTGAGATCGAAGGCAGGGAACAGGTGTCCTCCATGAGGCACCGGGAAGCGGACGTACTTCCTGCCGAAGCCCAGAAAGTTTGTGTTCTCGAATTCCACGTTCGAGGCCGCGCTCGTGAAGATTCCCGGATCCCATCCCGCGGCAGCCATGAACTCTTCCACCGGCTCGGCCGATTTCCACGGACTTTCCAGCAGCCGTATCCGCCGTGCTCCCGCTCGCCCCATCAGGTGCACAGTGGCGGCAATCAACGAAGGGTGAGTCCAGGTGGTCAGGCCAATCGGAAGGTATCCCAGGCGCGAGTCCGGGTTGCCCGTAAGATTGATCTTGACCGCGACCGTCTTCCCTTTCACCAGCCGTCCCAGCCCCCCGATCTGGTCGAACATCCTGGTGAGGACCGGCAGCAGTTCCGCGCCGTAGGATGCGCAGCGGGCAAGCGCCACGGGGGACGCGGGCGCCGCTGCCCAACTCCGCCGAGGCAGCACGCTTCCGCCCAAAGCCGCCAGGCCGGCAGTACCCAGAAGAGTGCGGCGGGTCATGCCGCAATCGAATCTCCGCTCGTTAGTCATGGTGTGTACTCCAGGTCGTGTCTCGTAAAGCTCAACGAGTGCGCGGCAGTTGCGAGCGCACCGCCAGAATCAAGTCGTGCTCCTGTCCCTCTTTGGCGTGGCTGTAGTAACCCACCTGCGTGCCCGGCTTGAAGAAAAAAGTCGCGCCCGCCGTTACCGCGTGGCGCACCTCTTTGCGGTCGGCGTTCAGGCCCGCCACCATGTCGCCGCTGCCGCGCAGTAGCAGGTAGATTTCCTCCTCCGAGCGGTGATTATGTGGAATGTTCGTCCCGCCCGGTGCGAAGTCCATGATGAACAGGCTATCCATCACATACGCGGAAGAGAGTTTGTCGCGCGTGCTGGAGGTGAGCCCCATCAGTAGTTTGAACTGCGTGGTCGGCCCATGACTGCCAAGCACTTGCAGCGCGACATCACCGGCGTTCGCCAGCATCAGCTTCGCTGTCGGCTCCACTTTCGTGCCCCCGGGAATTTTGTACCCCATCACCATCACCCGGAGCGGCGCGTCCGATGCGTTCGCCAAACCGTGCCTGACGCCCGCTGGCAGGTACAGGAAATCATCCTTCTTGACGGGCGCCTTCTCGTCGCCATACCACACCGTCCCGCGGCCCTCCACGATGAAGTACATCTGCTCCTCGGCGGCGTAGCTGACAATTGCTGACACTCCTCCCGGCTCGACCGTCAATTCGCCGTACCGGGCCACCCCATGAAGCTGATCGGCATCCTTGTCGCCAATGCCGAACAGGGGCTTATAGGATGCACGTTTGGCATTCGCCGTAAGATCGTCCGGCTGCGGAAGCACATCCGATACCTGGCGGCGCAGGAAGATGGCATCCGCCCCGAACAGACAAGTCGAGGCGGCGAAAACGAAAGTCAGTCCTGTCAAGCTGCGCATAAATCCTCAGGCACCGCTCACGAACGGAACTCCACAGCCGCGTAGTGCGTGAATGCCGGCAGATGAATTTCCCTCCGGCCTTCTACCGTCACTGCCTCTAACATGGCCGGGGCCTCGGGTTCCGTTTGATACATAGCCACCGAACGCCACGGCCGCGCCAGCCCGATACTCACGGAATCGTTGGGCCGGCTGGTGAAGCCCACCAGTTGAAGCAGCGCGCGGTGGCCATCCGCGGCAACCGAATAGTGTCCCCACAAGGAGCGGGCGTTGAATAGCCGGACCGGATCGTTGCGCCGGCTCACCAGGCTGTGCACGTCCGCCGCCAAGAAGTATGGATCGTCCCACTCCCGTGTCGCGGTGGCCAGTTGCCCCTTTCCCAGCGAGCGGAGATCGTAGCCGCCGACCGGACAGGGCACCGGTCTCCCGCCCGCGAACTGCGCGGCCAGCGCGCGGGGCACGATCAGCAGTCCGCCCCCGCGGGCGAATCCGTCCAGTTGCGCCTGCAGCCCCGTGGATGGCGGGTCGCTATCCACGTACAACACGCCCCGAAGCCCCTCCAGTTTCTGGCTCCCTGACCTGCTCCGATCCAACACACGGTACAGCAGGTTCCGGCGCGACGCCAGGTTGAGCACTTCCTGCCCCAGGAACTCGTTCTTCCCGGCGAAGGTCGAGAGCATGCCAACCGACCCCCAGGGCTCCCACGTGCTCCAGTCCCGGTGCGTCTCGAAAAAGCGCACCGCCGTCAAAATCCCGCGCCACGTTTTCAAAGCATCGGCGTTGCCGGCGGCCAGTCCCTTGCATAGTCCCCCGTCGAGGCTGACCATCCAACGCGCTCCGGCAGCCGCGGAGTCGGCAATCGCGATTTGGTACGCCGATTCGCCTGGCGCCGGATCGTCCTTGGCCATTTCGAAGCCGAGCCATATAGGCTTGTGCGGCGCACGTACTGCCGCCAGCCTTGCCACCCAGCTATTGGAATCGATCCAGGGGGCGCCCGTCGGACCTGCATCCACATCGTTCCGCCTGCCGGTGGAAGACAGCTTGATGCGTGGCCACGCCAGGCCGGTGATTGCGGTCTGCGGAGCTGATGAATCCCACTTGATTTCAGCCAGCGGGGCAGCCCCGAGCGCGTTCCACTCCAAAACAGTCAGGCTCGCATTGCGGGCCTCGGCGGCAATTGCCGCCGAGGCGCTCACACGGTCGATCAGCAGGCAGTTGAACGGGCTGCCGGCTAACAATTTCAACGACGCCGGTTCGGTCCAGGCGGCCGGCCAGCGAAATGGCACCAGGTTAGCGGATGACAACGGCACTCCTTCGGATGTTTCCCGTGTGTCGCGAATTGGAGTTTCGGCTCCGTAAAGTGCCATTCTAACGCCCGGCGCTTGCGCCGAGGGTGGATTATTTCGCGGCTTCGCGCCGGCGATCTGGCCCCGTCCGCTCCTCCCACTCCGCAATGCTCCTGCGTCAGCGGCCTGTACGAGCTGCTGGTTCCCCGGTGTGCCCAGCCCTAAGTGGTTGGCAGTCCGCTAGCGAGTGTTCACCAGCTTGCCATTCTCGTCGATGTGCGGATAGGGTCCGCCAGTCTTGAATTCGTCAACAATGAACCTGTCGAATTGGGGCGTCGGCTCAAAATATCCCGGCGTGCGAAGGTGCGCCTTGCACACTTCTTCATTGAGTTCCACGCCGATTCCAGGAGTATCCGGCACCTGAATGTACCCGTTCTGAATAATCGGCTTAAGCGGCCCCGTAACCAGGTCGCCCCACCACGGGATGTCCACAGCGTGATTCTCCATTGCGACGAAATCCTTGATCGTCGAAATCATGTGGACGGCCGCCATACAGCCCACCGGCGATCCCGCAAAATGAACGGCAGTCGGAATTCCGTACATGGACGCAAAATCCGCTATCCGCTTGGTCTCCCGTATAGCTCCCGACGTCAACGGATCCGGGTGGATGATATCCACCGCATTATTCTCGATGAACGGCCGGAATCCTTCTTCCAGGCCGAACAGGCTCTCGCCCGTATTAATCGGTGTGACTGTGGATTCCTTAATCTCCTTGTAGGCCCGCCAGTTCTTCGGAGCATCTCCGGAACCAAGCGTGCCCACCTGCAACAGATCCTCCGCCCAGGCGAGTTCGTACTTTTCGAAGAAGCGCGCGTGGCGAATCGCGTCATTCACGTCCAGTGGTCCGAAGTGGTCGGCCGCAAGAGGCGCTTCCCAACCGATCGCGTCGCGCACCGCCTGTATGTGCTCGCCGTACATCTCGAGTCCCTTGGCCGTCGCTACGCCGCGCGTATTCAACCCTCCCGGCCGGTTGCGAATCATCCCGGGCACCAGGTCCATCTTGAAGAACGTGAACCCAAGCTTCTTGCGCGCGATCATTCGCTCGGCATGGATTTTGGGGTCGCTGCTCTCGTTGGTGTCGCAATAACACCGAACTCGGTTGCGATACTGCGAGCCGATCAGGCGCCACGCCGGCACGCCGTATACCTTCCCTGCGATGTCGTGCAAAGCGATGTCGAGCGCGCTGTACCCACCGCCAAAACGGCGCTGGCTGGCAAAATTCCGGACCTTGTCCAGAATTGGTTCGATCTCCAGCGGGTTCCGGCCCACGATGTGCGGCTTCAACACCAGCGCCATGCCTTCATTCCCGGCATCGCGAACTTCGCCAAGGCCGTATACGCCCTGGTTGGTTTCAATCTTGATAATCGGATAGTCATAGTTCGAGGCGATCCGGATTGCCCGCATGTCGGTGATTCGCAACTGGCTCGGTGCGGAGTTCTTGTTCACTCCCCCGGCTTGCACTGGCCGGCCGCCGTTGTTCTGATCGGCCAGCAGCGGTGTAAGAGCGGCCGTCCCGGCCATCATTCGAAAAATACTCCGACGGTTGATTCCCGAGTTGGGCTTCGACATAGTACTCTCCTTGCGGTCAACGGTAACGGACGGACAGCAGTTTGTCAATAAACAGGCCTTTTGGTATTAAATTGCATTGGACGCCCTTCCGGCCGCCACGCTTCCGCCCGTTTTCGGGTAAGCTCAATTGAAGCGTGTCTAAACGCCCCGTTCGCGTTCTGCGCCCGGCTTTCATCCCTAAATAGGAGAACCGATGTTCAGGATATCGAGATTTGCGTTGTTGGCTCTGTTTAGTGCAGCCTTGCTATTGGCGCAGGATGAGCCGCCCGCCCAGGCGCCCGCGGGCGGCGGCGGAGGGCGCGGAGGTTTCGGCGGCGGCGCCGCGGCAATTCCCGATCCCCAGCCCTACGACCGCGTCATCACTAAGGAAGCGAAGACCGCCAAGGGTCTCTTCACGGTCCACCAGATCAAGGAGCGCTACTACTACGAGATTCCCAAGAACGAACTCGGCAAAGACCTGCTCTGGAACTCGCAGATCGCCAAGACCACCGCGGGCGCCGGGTACGGCGGCGGCCAACTGACGGACAAGGTAATTCGCTGGGAGCTGAAGGGCAATCGCGTTCTCCTGCTGGAGGTCAACTACAGTCTTACTGCCGACCCGAACGAGCCGATCGCCATGGCTGTCAAGAACGCGAATAACGAAGCCATCATTCAGGCGTTCCCCGTTGCCGCTTTCGCCAAGGATGGCGCCCCGGTCATCGAGGTCACCCGCCTTTTCACCGGCGACCTACAGGAATTCAGCGCGCGCCAGCGCATCGGCGCCACCGGCGTGGACGCCACCCGCACCTTCATCGAACACATCAACGCATTCCCCGAAAACCTCGAGACCGAAGTGACCGTGACTTACACGCGCACCGCGGGCGGAGCGGCAGCCGCCGGCGGCGGACGCGGCGGCGGGTTGGGCGGCGGCACGATGCGCGGCAACAGCGCTACCGTCGTCCTGCACCACAGCATGGTGCGCCTGCCCGAAAAGCCGATGATGCCGCGCCTCTTCGATGAGCGCGTCGGTTACTTCACCACCAGCACCATGGACTATTCGCGCAGCGAGTACAAGGCCGAACGCACCCGTTACATCGCCCGCTGGCGCCTCGAGAAGAAGGACCCCAGCGCTGCCATCTCCGAACCCGTGAAGCCCATCGTCTACTACATTGATGCCGCCACGCCCAGGAAATGGGTGCCCTGGCTCAAGAAGGGCATCGAAGATTGGAACGAGGCCTTCGCCGCCGCCGGTTTCAAGAACGCCATCATCGGCAAGGAAGCTCCCACCGCCGCGCAGGATCCCAAGTGGAGTCCCGAAGACGTGCGCAATTCCGTTATCCGCTGGCTTCCTTCCACCACCGAAAACGCCAGCGGCCCGCACATCAGCGACCCGCGCACCGGCGAGATCCTCAACGCCGACATACAGTTCTATCACAACGTGATGAATCTGGCCCGCGACTGGTACTTCGTGCAGGTGGGTCCGCTCGATCCGCGCGCGCAGAAGCTGCCCCTTCCCGATGAACTGATGGGCCGTCTCCTGGAATACGTCACGGCTCACGAAGTCGGCCACACGCTCGGCTTCCAGCACAACATGAAGGCCAGTTCCATGTACCCCTTCGAGAAGATTCGCGACAAGGAATGGGTCCACAAGATGGGCCACACGCCGTCGATCATGGACTACTCCCGTTTCAACTATGTCGCCCAACCGGAAGACGGCATTGCCGCGGAGGATCTGATTCCCCGGATCGGCCCCTACGATACCTGGGCCACCATGTGGGGCTATACGCCGATCCCCTCGGCCAAGACTCCGGACGCCGAGAAGCCCACACTGGGTAAGTGGGCGAAGGAGCAGGACGATAAACCCTGGCTCCGCTTCTCCACGGCCAACTCCAATGGCAGCGATCCCGGCGAGGAAACCGAGGCAGTGGGCGATGCCGATACCGTCAAGGCCACCACGCTGGGCGTCAAGAACCTGCAGCGCGTCACAAAGATGTTGATGTCCGCTACCGCGTACAAGGAAGGCGAAACGTACGAGCAACTCGCCGAGCTATACGGTCGTGTCCTCAGCCAGTGGAGCACCGAGATGACGCACGTTGCCGGCATCGTCGGCGGCTTCAACAGCCAGGAAAAGGTAGTCGGACAGGAAGGTCGTATTTTTAACCTGATTCCGAAGGAAAAGCAGAGGGAGGCCGTAAAGTACCTTACCGAGAATGCCTTCACCACACCCGCCTGGATGATCGATGAGGAGATCCTCCGACGAATCGAACCCGTCGGCGTCATCGACCGCATACACACGGCGCAGACTCGCGTGCTAACCCAGTTACTGAACAGTGCCCGATTCGCCCGCCTTCTCGAACAGGAAACCCTCGACGGTAATCTTGCTTATTCGCCGGTCGAATTCCTTGCCAGCTGTCCGCAAAGGCATCTGGCGGGAACTCGATGCGCCCGGCGGTGAAGGTGGATCCTTATCGCCGCGAATTGCAGCGCTCCTATCTGACTGCCGTAAACACCAAGCTCAACACGGTCGAGAGAGCCGCCACACCCGCGCCCGCCGCCCTGCCCGAAGGCTTCGTCATCCCCCGAGTGATCACCAGCGGCGACGAAAAGCCGATGTATCGTGCGGAACTCCGCGCTCTCACCGCGTCTATCGTCGCGGCTATGGCGAAGACGACGGATCACGAAACCAAAGCTCATTTGGAGGCCAGCCGTGACGAGATCGCCAAGATTCTCGATCCGAAATTCGCTCCGCCCGCCCCAGCCGCGACCACGGGATTCGGGGGCCGCGGGGGAGTCCGCTAACCAACCTTATGCGTTGCGCAATCCCGGGTCACCCCTTTGATCGCACGACATAGTAGGGCTGGTTCGCGCGATCGGCGGCAAAGCCCGGGTGAAGCGTCGCTTTCGTGGCGGATTCCCGCACCTCGAAGTAGTATTCGATCGGGTAGGTGCCCGCAGTGTACGCGCCGGGAACGGTCGCCCGCCAGTGGGATCCGGCCGGAGTCATCGCTACGCTTTCGTAGCGCTCCGCCTGTGTGACGTGGCGATAGAAGAGGCGCACGCCGGCCAATTTCTTCGCCGGCGTAATCTCCAATTCGAGGGGCTGCCCCGGGCGGAAGCGCGATGGGGCTGTGTGGCTACACGAAATGGATTGGCGGACCGGCCTGCCGAGCGCCTCGGCGATCGCGGACTGGATTTCCGGGGAAGATTCGGCGGACTTGGCTTGTCCCAGACGATCCGCCACCAGCGCGATGTCCCGATCGAGATCGGGTAGTCGCTCCAGCCAGTGACCCCGCAACTGGCGCAGTTCGCCCACCGTAATATCGGGAACATATACGCCCTTGGCCCGATTGGCGAGCGCGGCCCAGATTTCGCGCGAGGCCCGGTATCGTTCGAGACATGCCTCGAGCGCCGCGCGGCTGCCGGTCTGCTCGTGAATCCGGTACAGCACGCCCGCGCGGAACTTCGCGCCAAAGAAGCGGCCGAGGCCGGACTGCAGTTCGATATCGATAGCCATGCGACGGTATTCGGGACGCTCTTTGCCGGATGCCAGGGCCGCCGCTTCGGCAAGGTGACGTGAGGCCTCGCTCGGCATAATCTTCGATCCACTGCGCCACCTCGATGGGCGAATACGCGCCGGTTCGCTCGCCTTTCAGAAGACCGTCGGCGAAATCGTCGATGCGGGAAAAGAGTTGTGGATCCAGCGGACTGACAGCCCCGAATACCTTGGGCGACGGCGTATCGGTGTAAGGGCCGGGGTGGGCCGCGTCCACCAACGAGTGGTTGAGGTAGACCTCGGGCCAGTACGTGTTGTTGCCTGCAGACGGAGCATGGGCCGTGGTGACGGTGGGCAGAATGCGGCTTGCACTCGCCAGGGCGGAAGCCAGCGCCGGGCCGGCATCGCCGAAGTGCGAGGTCATGTAACGCTGCCAGACGTCGGGCGAGGCGTCGGGGTTGTAGAGCAGACGGCCCCAGATGCGATGGCCGTATTCGTATTTCTCCCAGTCCCAGCGCGGCGCAAGAGACGCGTCCGCATAGGCCGTGCGATTCCCCGCAGATGCCGGAGCCCCGGCGGCCCTTGAAGGAGAGCGGCTCCATAATTTCCACGCCATCGCTCCCGCAGAAGCGGAAGGCGCGGGAGTGACCCGCCGCAGTCACCGGATCGCCCCACAGAAGCAGCCTCTGGGTGCCCGGCCAGATCCTGTGGAGCACGCCCCACTTGCGGTCTTCGCGCAACAGGTCGCCATAGCCGTAGCGGAGAAAACTGCGGGAGCCGGCGCTGAGCTTCATCAGGCCCGTACCGTCGCGTCCCGGTTTAGGGCGTTCGACCTCGCGAATGTCGGCCTGGTGATACGGCATGCCGAAGTGTTCCGCCCAATACTTGGGCGAAATCTTGATGGGCAGACCCGTGGCCACGGCGGTATCTATCATGGTCTGGTCCATGCCCTTGGCGTGCATATCGATCTCGACCTTGCGACCGCAGGTGGCCACGCCGTCGAACACCGTCTTCCAGAACTGGTAGCTGCCTTCCTCCACACCACTCTCGCCGTGGACCCGGAAGGTGACGCCGCTCACCGCCGGGCAGGCCTTCAACAATGCGCGCACCGCATCGCGGCAGTAGGGCCCGTGCGTGTCCGCGGTGAGGCCCTGGATGGTGTAGTTGGGATGAGGGCTATTGATCCACTCGTAGCCGTGCATCCAGAGGCCGAGTTGGAACTCCATGCCGCGAGCCACCGTCTGCTCGCTGATGAAGCGGAGCATCTCGAGGTTGCGATCGCGCTCGGAATCGGGCAGTTGCGGTACCCGCACACGGTAGCCGGGAACATCGAGCAGGAACGGGTAGGCAAAGAGAAAGTAGGCGTCCGTGACGCTGCGGAGAAAGTCGTAGCCGATGCCGAAACTCAGGTTGAAGCGGTTGAAGCGTTGGGTGGCCAGCATGGTGAGGTAGTGCGGCCACATTTCACGGTCGTTGTACCAGGGCTTGTCTTCGATGTCGCTGGTGAAGAGACGGGTGACGCTTCGGATCGTATTGGCGGGGCGTTCCGCAACGGCCGCGGAGAGGGCGAGCGCGCCGGCGGCGTCGGGAGCGTGCCGGACGCGATCCGCCAGTTCGAGGAGGGCATAGACCAGTCCACGAGGGTCCTGTCCGATGGCGAGCACGACGTCGCGACCGGCCACTTTTGCGGAACCGAGCGCCAGGCCCTCGTGCACGGACGGCGCAAGTCCCCGCTGGTTGCCGGCGGCGACGATGCAGAGGTCGTTGGATGCCTGCGCGATACTGTCGACGATGCGCCCCTGGACGCCACGGGCAGTGAGCGCGCCGGACAGTTCTCCGGCAGCCCAGCGACAGGGCGGCGCCGATGCCACCGGGTCAGCGGGATCGAGGATGATGGCGGCGGAACGCGGGGCGGCACCTGCGGGCCCGGCAGTCGCGGAGGCGCCTAGCGCGGCAGCCCCGAGGAACTGCCGGCGGTTACAACGGGAGGAATCCATAAGACAGCTCGGCTTTCAGGTTGCACTGTATCACGCGTCGGCGCGTCTTAGGAGGCACCTTCCACGCCGACGCAAAGATTAAAATTCCTTCCTTTCTGTTTGCTCGCTGGAGGCCTAAGTGCGACATTTCCCACAGTTTGAAGCCGGTGGGCGCCAGAAATATTGGCCGAAACCTGGAATCCGGTTTATCGTCTAAAAGTAAGGTCCCGTCCGCGCGGCCGCCGCCAGGCAAGAGCGTGCGCCGCCTAATACAGAAGTGCCTTGCCGAGAGGAATGATCCGCATGGCGCAAAGTGGAACTGTGCAGCCGAGACCTCGAATCAGTGGGCAGATCATCATTGACGAGCTCATCCGGAATATGGAATTGGGCCGTCTGGAGCTGGGTTACAGCATCCTGGTGCCTTGTATCTTCAGCATCTACTTACACCCGGACGATTACTCCCGCGTGTTAAGTGTGCAGGAACTGATTAGGGAGGACGCCAATCGTGCTCTTTCCGCCCGCCTGGCGGAATGGAACGCGAAGGGCGGCATGCTACGGCGTAACGCCCAGCGCAAGACCTATCGAATCGCGAGCAGCGGCTGGTGGATCGGCCTGTTCGCGGACAGCGAATCTTCCGTGCCACCCGGCGATGTGGAAATCCACTCGGAGCTCAATGATATCGCTCAGCCCGGCTATCGCGGCACGAAAACCACGCTGATCGACCGCACCCCGTCGGTGACTTCGGCGCGGGTGGTGCGCGATCGCGAGAACACCCGCATGCGCGCCAGCTCGGTCTTCGCCGAAATTCGCTATCAGGACGATTCCGGCCCCCAGACGTTCCTCATTTCCCAAAATGAGGTTTCGATCGGTCGCGGTGGCGAGGACCAATGGGTAGACATGGCGCTTTACACCACTGATCAGATCTCCCGCGAACACCTGCGGTTGCGGCGCGATCCGTCGACCCGCGAGTTCCGGATCACGGATCTCAGCCGGAATGGAACGTGGCTCAATGGCCGTCGCCTCACCCCGAACGTCGAAGTCCCGCTGCCCGAACGGGCCGAAATCTCGCTGGCGGAGACATTGCAGCTCTCCTTCGAGGCCCGCCGTGACTGAACTCTGCTTGACCTGCGGCGCCGCGACCGATACCGGCCTGGTGCGCGATCACAATGAAGACCGCTACTGGATGGATCCGGCGCGCGGTGCGTTCCTCGTCGTAGATGGGGTCGGCGGCCAAGCGGCGGGTGAGCGTGCGGCCGATATCGCGGTGTCGGCGATCCGCGATGCCATAACCGGGAACACCGGCATGCAGCCTGCGGCTTTGGTCTGCGACGCCATTGCGGCGGCGAACAATCGAATCTTCGAGGAGGCGCGTGAGCACGCGGAGTTGGCCGGCATGGCCTGCGTGCTCACGCTGGCCCTGGTGGAAGGCGAACAGGTTGCCATCGGACACGTTGGCGATTCCCGCCTTTATCTGATCGCCGCGGGTGCGATTCGCAAAGTAACCAGCGATCATTCACCAGTCGGCGAGCTTGAGGATGCCGGAGAGCTCGGAGAAGAGGAGGCTATGGCGCACCCGCGCCGCAATGAGGTGTTTCGCGACGTAGGAAGCAGCCCGCGCACTCCCGATTCCGAAGAGTTCATCGAGGTGCAGCACTGTGACCTTCCGGCCGAGTCCGCGATGCTCTTGTGCAGCGATGGCTTGAGTGACCATCTCACGTCCCGAAGGATCCGCGAAATCGTCGAACGGTATGCCGGGAACGCCGAACAGGTAGCGCAGAACCTTGTGGACGCCGCCAACGAGGCAGGCGGGAGGGATAACATTACCGCGGTGTTTGTCGCGGGGCCGGCTTTCCGCGGGAGAAGCGCCGCAACGCGCCCGCGCCTGGGCGTCACCCGCATCCGTCCGCGCCGCCGCGTGTGGAGCGGACGGGTCGCGTTCCTGAGTTACGGATTACTGCTCGGCATGTTGCTATGGGCGGTGCTTCGAATCCGAGGATAAGTATGATCGCAGCTACTCGTATCGGACGTTACGAAATCATTCGCCGCCTCGGCAAGAGTATGAACGAGGTCTACCTGGCGATGGACACCGTGGAGAACCGCAAGGTTGCGCTGAAACTGATTCCCCACGGCGACGACGGCGCGACTCGCATGATCGTGGAGGCCGAGCGCCGCGGGGCTGCCATCCAGAAGGAGTTGCATCGCCTCAACCCGCTCGTGGTCGAGATCTACGAATACGGCGATCTCGACGCTTATTTCTTCGTAGCCATGGAATTTGTCGAAGGGCGTACCGTCGCGGATGTCCTTACGGCGGATCACATTGTAGATCCCTGCCGCGCGGCAGTGATTGCTCTTGAGATCTGTGAGCAACTGGCGAAGTTTCACTCCTGGGAATCGGCCGTTGTGCACGGAGACATTAAGCCATCGAATATTCTTTTGAGCCCCAACGACACGGTACGGCTGCTGGATTTCGGCATCGCAAAGACCCTGCGCGTAGACTGCAATGCCACCGGGCATAACTTCGGCAGTCCGGGCTATTGCTCCCCGGAGCGTCTTACGCGCAACGAAGTGGATCCCCAGTCGGATCTGTGGGCCCTGGGAGCGACGCTTTATGAAATGCTTGCGGGCGTGCCGGCGTACCAAGCGCAGGACACTCGCAAACTGGAAGGTCTGATTCGTTCGAAGCGCCCGCCGCGCGCCTTGCCGGTTTCGTGCCCGGCAGCCCTCCGCGCCGTGGTCATGAAGTCGCTGGCGCCGGAGGCCGGCAGGCGTTACCTCTCGGCGATCGAGTTTCAGGCGGACTTACAGCTTTTCCTGGAAGGGAAACCGACGCTGGCGGAGATCGAGCGCCGGCCGCGCTGGAATCCCACCGCCACCCTCGAGGCCGCGCGCGAGGCGCTGCGACGTGTCACGCGGACAGCCCGCCACAAACGGGCGCGCAATCTGCGGCTTTGGGGTGCGGCGGCGTATTTCGCGACCGGCATGCTGCTCTGGATCGGCGGCACACTCGGCTGGCAGATGTGGCAGACGCGTGCCAGCGCGGCCGCCCGGCCGGTGACGAAATCGGCTCCTATTGAAGAGAACCTGGCGCAGTGGTACGTAGCATCGGCAGACCGGATATTGGACGCATACCGTACCAGCGCGGACCCCTGGCTCTACGCGTTCGATTGGCCAAAAGCGGAACTCTGTCTGGAACGTGCCGTACAACTTGGCGCCACGGATGAACGTACGCTCGCGAAACTGGCGCTGGCTCGAGGCTACGGGACCCTGGAGCGGCTGAACGGCGCGCAGTATTCGGAGAGCGCGGCCGCCATGCTGCGCCTCAAAGCGCGGGACGATTTTATGCTCGCCTCGCTCAAATCGCCGACCGATCCCGCCCCGCACCTGGCGCTGGCGCGGGTCTACGTGTACTCGCTTCCGGACCCTGAAAAGGCGACTGCCGAGTTCACCGAGGCGCAACGTCGCGGCGCGGTGCTGGGACGACGCGAGGTGGAGCAACAGGGCGACGTTTACCGTATTCGAGCGCAACAGGAACTGGCGCACGATTGGCGGCGCGCTGTGCGCGATGCCGACATCGCGCGCGGGTTGTACCGCAGTATTCCCGGCTTCGACGAGGCAGACCGGCATCTCCGCGCGCTGGATCGGATTCACGCGCCGGCGCCGCGTAAACCGCGTTCCCGGTGGTCCTACCTATGGCGGTAACACGCAGTTGGACCACGACCGGAACGGTTCCCGTGATGGTCCGCGTGGAGCGCCGCAAGGCGTCGTTGAGCCTTGTGTGCCTGGCCGCCGCGTCGCTGGCGGTGGTGGCCGGACTGTGGTTTGTCTACCAGGCGAAGGTGCAGCGCATGTCCAGCGGGCCTGTGCTGAATGTGAACGCCGTAGCGTCGCCCGAGGAATTGCTGCCCGTCCTGGAATTTTTCCCCGATCGCGCCGATCTCGCGCCCCGGATCTACGATTTTCTCCAGCGTGCGCGCCCGTTGCGCCATGCGGGCGCATTGACCGCGGTAATTCCGCGCCGCCAGTTTGCGCGCGTCAAGCCGCTGCTGGCGGTACGCACTCCCCTGGAGTTTCGCGCGGAGCTGGTGCGTTCGGCCCTACTCTATTTCGCGGGATTCTGGATCGCGGCGTTGATCTGGCGATTGAAGCGATTTCGGAGCGATGCGGTGTTTTTGCCCGCGCTGCAACTCCTCACCGGGTTTGGTTTTCTGCTGATGGTCAGCATGCGCGATCCCCTCCGCGACACGCTCGAGTTCAAGAAGTTCGCCATCGGCGTATTCGCCGGGTCGCTACTGCTCGCCTTGCCCGCGTTTGCGGCTTTCGATTACCGGCGCCTGTCGCGCTGGTGTTACACGCCGCTGTTCGCCGCACTTGGATTATTCGGTCTGCTGATGGCATTCGGCCGCGGACCAGCGGGTAACGACGCGAAAGTGAATCTCGGCATCTTCCAGCCCGTCGAACTGATCAAAGTTCTGCTCGTGATGTTTCTTGCGGGCTACTTCACGCGGATCTGGGAGCGTCTGCGCGACCTGCGCGAAGAGCGTCTCGCAGGCGGCCGTATCGCGCGCGCCGAACATGTGCTTCCGGTGCTGGTGGCGACCGGCATCGCCATCATGCTCTTTTTCGTTTTGAAGGACCTGGGGCCGGCGCTGGTCTCGTTGTTCGTATTTCTCGCAATGTTCAGCGTGGCGCGAGGGCGTCCCTCACTGGCGATCGCGGCGATTGTCCTGATGGTGGCGGCGGTGACGGTCGGCTATCGTGCGGGGACGCCGCATACCGTCGTGCAGCGCATCGATATGTGGCTGTCTCCCTGGGATAACGACGTCCACGGGGGCGATCAACTGGCGCACGCGCTTTGGGCCTTTGCCACCGGCGGACCCACGGGGAGCGGTCCGGGATGGGGCGATCCTGGCGTGATTCCGGCGGGGAACACGGACCTGGTGCTGCCCGCCATCGGCGAAGAGTGGGGCTTTGCAGGGGTCGCTTCCGTTCTGGTGTTATTCGCTGTCCTGATCTGGCGCGGTTTGCGCGCGGCCCAACGCGCTGACACTACCTACGGGCTTTTTCTGGCAACCGGACTCTCCGCTCTCATCGCCTTTGAGATGCTGCTGATCACCGCCGGCGTGTTAGGGGCGTTGCCTCTCTCCGGTGTAGTGTCGCCATTTCTCAGTTCGGGCAACACCGCGATGGTGGCGAATTTCCTGGTGTTCGCGCTGCTGGCGAGCATCGGCAATAGCGAAGAGGCTACGCAGCCCGAAGTTCTTCGGGTACCGGCAAGTCGCCTGAAGTTCGTGCTGGCCGGCGCCGGCGCCATTCTGCTCGGTTTTGCAATGCGCTATCAGGTGCTGCACGACAACGACTACCTGGCTCGCGACGCTCATGCCTTCGAAGAGGACAACGTCAAGCGCCCGCAGCACAATCCGCGTATCAACTCGCTGGCGCGCGAGATTCCGCGCGGAACTATTTACGACCGCAACGGGATTCCGCTCGCTACCAGCGACTGGCAGGAACTGGAGCGGCATCGCGACGTCTACGCGGCCCTTGGCATCAAACTCGATACCGCCGTCAGCCGCTTCGACGGTCGTCATTACCCATTCGGCGCCGCGACCGCCCACCTCACTGGCGATCTGCGCACCGGGGAGAATTTTCATGCGAGCAACGCATCGCTGGCGGAGCACGACGCCAACCGACGCTTGCAGGGATATGAGTACGCGGAACTGGCGCCTCTCATTCGCTACCGCCATCACCCGCACAACTCCGGCGTGGCGCAGATTCTGGCACGCGACCGCAGCCTGCGAATGACGGTGGACATCCGCCTGCAAATGCGTGCCATGGAGATTTTGGAACAACACCTGCGGAAGGCTGGAGTCGCGAACGGAGCACTGGTGGTAATGGAGGCGGGCACGGGCGACGTCATTGCGGCAGTCAGCGCGCCATCCGTGAGCCCGCCCGCGGCGCGGGCGACACTCGCAACGCCGGACGAACTGCTCGATCGCGCGCGTTACGGACAGTATCCGCCAGGCTCTACATTCAAACTGGTGACCGCGATCGCGGCGCTGCGCGGGGATCCCTTGCTAACCCATCGGACCTATCAGTGCCGTCCATTGGGCGACGGGCGCTGCGGGAATACCATCGCGGGATGGAATCGCGCTATCAAGGACGACATCGGCGATCATGCGCACGGAACCATCGATATGGAGCGCGCCATCGCAGTCTCCTGCAACGCGTATTTTGCGCAGCTTGGAGTGCACGACGTAGGTTCCAAGGCGTTGGCGGAGACGGCCGAACGGCTCGGGCTCTCGACGGGCGATCCCGTCGCCCTGCGCCAGGCGCTCCCATTCGCCGCATACGGGCAAGGTCCGGTGCTGGTCACTCCATTCAAAATGGCGCGTGTGGCGGCAGTGATCGCGGCGGGAGGCCAGATGCCGCAAGGCCGCTGGATCGCCGGTGATGGAAATTCACGCCAGGACGCTCCCCTCGACGTGCTGCCGCCCGCTCAGGCGGCATTTCTGGCGCGCGCCATGCGGAGGGTCGTGACAGAAGGCACGGCCCGGCACGTGATGGCGGGCACCGCCATCGAGATTGCGGGGAAGACCGGTACGGCGCAACTCGACCAGGGAATGCCGCACGCCTGGTTTACGGGATTTGCGCCATACGAGGCCGTTCCGGAACACAGGCTGGCTTTCGCGGTGATTGTAGAGCACGGCGGTTACGGCGGCCGAATCGCCGCGCCCATTGCCCGTGAAGTGATGGAGGCAGCTAAAGAGTTGGGATTGCTATGAACGTTACCGAATTCCTGGAAAAATGGGGCCGGACGCTATTCGAAGGTCCGCTGGGACGAACAGCGACCCTGGAGAGTCCTCCCGAGTTGGCCGAGATCCGCTTCGCGGTTCTGGACGAAGTGCGCCGCCACTCGTATCGCGCGGGCGCCCGGCAGGTGCTGCCCTACGATCTGGTGCGGGTACGATATGCGCGGTGTGGAGGAGGGCCGAGCCGCGGTCTTCCGCAGCGGCTTCTTCCGCCAGTATCTGGAGCACGAAATTCAGGGAAATCTGCGCGCGTCCGGCGTGCGCTTTCCCGAGCGGCTGCGGGTCGACGTGGAAATCAGCACAGGCTTGCCGCTGCCGGACGAGCCTTGGCTGACGGTGGCCGTGGCGTCGCAGGGCGATCCGGCAGGAGTTCAGAAGACGGCGCGGCTGGTGGTGCGCCACGGCCGTTCGAACGCGCCGGAACTGTCCCTCGAAAAGCCGCGGGTGCATATCGGCCGCGAAGTGGACGTCTATCGCAACGGCGGCATGCACCGGCGAAACGACCTGGCGTTTGTCGAGGATTGCGAGGAGAACCGGTCGGTCTCGCGGGAGCACGCGCACATCGACTACGACACCACCACGGGCGAGTACCGGCTGTTCAACGACCGTTGGTACGCGCGCGGCACGGATTGCGCCACGCGAATCGTGCGCAATGGCGTGAGCATCGAAGTGCATCGCGACACGCGAGGCACCCGGCTGGAACCCGGCGATGAGATCCACTTGGGCCAGGCGATCGTGATTTTCGCGGCTTAGTCCCGCCCGGCGCTGTTTACAGCTTCCGAATCTTGATGTTCTTGAACCACGCGTCGCTGGAGTGGTTTTGTATGGAGATCTGACAGTCCTTTTTCGGATGCTTGACCAGTAGTTCGTATACCTGCGAATCCGTTCCCCATCGCGCTGCCGTGCCCTTGGCCACATCCGGGGCGTTCAGGCTGCCGTCCACCACCTTCACGCCATTCAGCCAGTGCTCCACCTTATCGCCCTTCACCACCAGACGCGAATGATTGAACTCGCCGACCGGTTTAGTGGCGTCTTTAGGCGGCGATAGCATGTCGTATAGCGCGCCCGCCTGATGATTGGTGCCGCGCCGCGCATCGGGATTCTTCTCGTTGTCGAGCACCTGGTATTCGAAGCCGATCACATACTCCTGGCCTTTGGCCGGGCGGTCTATGCGCCGGTTTTTCATCGACGCGTTCACGCGGTTCTCGAATTTCTGGCCGGGGACTTCGTCGGCCAGCATGACGCGCTCCTGTATGCGATACTTCACGCCGCTGTTGCCGCCAGGAGAGATCTTCCAGTCGAACTCGAGTTCGAAATCGCGAAAGGTATCCTGGGTAAACAGGTCCTCATCGATATTGGGATGCGGCAGTGACTTGATACAGCCGTCCTCGATGGTGAAGCCATTACCCGGGGGCGACTTTTTGGCCGGATCTTCCCAGCCTGCGTAAGTCTTGCCGTCGAAGAGCAGGCGCCAGCCAGCAGCCTTTTCTTTGGCGGTGAGTTGGTTGTCGGCGGCGGGGGCGGCCAGCATAGCGGCGCAGGCCAGCACGGTGATTTTCAGAACATGGGGCATCGCTTCCAATCTACAATGTCCAGGTACGATTTGTACGGCTAGCTTTCTTTGGATGTGCGTCGCGGCGTGGGCGCAGGAGATACGCGTCATCCTGCCGGGCACCGGCACGCCGGAAAATCGCCGCCCAGGTGTGCCCGAAAGAACTGGTGCTTTATCACTAAGGCTGGCGCCGCAGCAACATCTCAACCGACTTGCGGGGCGGCGTTGCCCCATAGGTCGATTCCGTGGTTTCGGCCCATTCGCCCTTTTCATTAATCTTCATGACGTTGTTCACCTTCAGTGGGCCGGCGGTGTACCCCCATTCGAATCCCTTGGGCACAACCTTCAGTTCGGTGTCCAGATAGTGTCCGTCATTGTATGCGCGGAAACGATAGGTAGAACTGGCATCGTCGTAGGAAATGGTCGCCAGCGCTTGGAATACGACTTTTCCAGCGGTATCGCGCCCCGTGCCCTCCACCAGCATCACCAGGCCGTCTAGCTTGAACTGAACGATTTCCGTCTGCGTCACCTTCATTGGTTCGCCCGGACCGCGGCTCACCGAAGCGTCGCCTGACCATTTGCCGGCCAGAAAGTCCAACTTCTTCATGGCGACGCGCTGTGCCGAGAGATTCGGCTGTTGCGCTTGACAGAAGCCCGCCAACGCTATCAGGAGGCCGGCGGAATGCACGAATCGCATGGCGTCAGTGTATCATTCCGTTCCGCGGTGGGTTCTATTCGGTCTCGGGACGCGCCGCGTTGCCCCAATGGTGCGCGTCATCGCGACCGCTCGCAATCACTCCTTTGGCATTCCACCCGAGACCCGCTCTCACATCCGCCGGGCAATAACGCAGTGTCAACCCGCAACGCCGGCGGGCCGATTGGTTGGCTTCCGAACCGTGCAACAACAGATCGCTGTGCAGCGAGATCTCGCCGGCCTTCAGTTCCACCGCGACCGGATCGCTGAGGTTCTCCACACCAGCGACGGTCTGGTTCAGCACATTTGCCTCGTCGTTCTCGCTAAGCGTATATGTTAAGTGGCCGAGCACGTGGGATCCGGGAATGTAGCGCATACAGGCGTTCTCCACGTCCGCATCGTCAACCGCCAACCAGACGGTCACGGCCTTGGACGGCGTCAGCGGCCAGTAGCTTGCGTCCTGATGCCAGGAAACCCGCCTGCCATCGCCGGGCATCTTGCAGAAGAAATGAGAGCCCCACGCGATCACATCCTTGCCCAATAAGTCTTTCACGCAGGCCACAATCTCTGGATGCATCAGCAGATCGTAGACGCGTCCGTAGCGCAAGTGCGCCGTGCTGATGGAATAGCTGTCGCCCCCTGCTGCCAACGTGCGCGCCAGCAACTCGTCAAAATATTCCCGGATGCCGGCGATCTCGGAGTGGCTGAAGATGCGGATCCCTTTCAAGTATCCGTCGTGATTGAACGCAGCCACTTGCTCCGGGGTCAAGGTCCGCGGATCCCTCACCGTGGAGGGGTGAAACCGCAGGTCGCGTTGCAGGCTGCTCAGCTCTTCCGTGGTGGGGATGAACTTGGGCTCCGGTGATTTGTTCATGGTCTTAGGATATTCGATCCCTTTTCCGCGGGCGCCGATCCAAATGGCTGACCGCGCCGTATGAATCTATAGGGGCGACGCTGTCCGCTGTGGCGTGCGCCATCCGCCTGAGCTATGCTAGTCACTTCGCCGGCGACTTTGGTTGCCCACACACTCATGAATGACGAGTATTTGTTGCCAGGTGGATCGTCTAGGGGCGCGGCTGCGCGTCTGGACCCCGCTGCGCCACTTTCCGGCCTGGCCGGACTGGTGGAGCAAATGGCGCAAGGCCGGCAGGACGCACTTGCCCGCCTCTACGACGAGACATCGTCGATGCTCAACGGCCTGCTGCTCCGCATTCTGGAACGCCCTGAAGATGCCGAGGAAGTGCTGCTGGACGTCTATATGAAGGCCTGGAAGTATGCCGGACGTTATTCGGACAAGCGCGGCAGTCCGCAAGCGTGGCTGATGATCATGGCTCGCAATGCAGCCATCGACCGGATCCGCCAGAAGCGTGCGCAACCCAAAACATTGGCCTTTGAACCGGAGACCACGCCCGAGCCGGAATCCACCGAGGCTTCACCTGAAGAACAAACCGCGGATCGGGAAAGACGGAGGAAAGTGCAAATCGTACTGAAAGAATTGCCCCCGGAACAACGCGAAGTGGTGGAACTGGCGTTCTTTGGCGGCCTCACACATGCCGAATTGGCGGAGCACCTGAGAGAACCCCTGGGGACGATCAAGAGCCGCATCCGCATGGGATTGCTGCGCCTGCGCGGCTTGATTGAGGAGCCCGGTATATGAGCACCGCGAAGAAGCCCATACCGTCGACCGAGGAACAGCAGGAGACTGCCGCACTCGCCGCGTTGGATCTGGCTTCGCCGGCCGAGTCGGCGTCGGTTCCCAAGGAACTGGTGGCGCATATGCGAGAGGCGGCATGGATGCTGGCCGAAGGCCTATCACAAATCGAGCCAGCGTCCTCTGTGAAAAGCCGCCTGCTTTCGCGCGTGGCGCAGTATGAGCAACTGAAACCGCTCGCCGATGTGCGGCGGAACGAAGATTATTGGGTCAACGCCGGCATGCCGGGGGTCGAGATCAAGCAGCTTTTCCGGGAAAAGGAAACCGGCCGGTCCACCTACCTGCTTCGTATGCAGCCCGGTGTCTGTATCCCCTCGCACTTCCATCACGATACCGAGCAGTGCCTGGTGCTCAAAGGCGATATAGGGTGGGGCGACCTGGTTTATGAGGAAGGCGATTTCATCGTGATGGACAAGGGGACAAAGCACCCCGAGATTCGCACGGTTCACGGGAATCTTCTGCTTCTGATGTCAGGACGCAATGATTTCGATCACGTGTGAGGATAGCCGAGCAGGCGGCCCTAAACCTGCGTGATCTCGAATTTCAGCTCGCCCGCGGCAGGAAGGTTGGGCCAAGCGACCACCGTGCGATAAAGCCGGTCGCCCCACGAACCACGCAGCCGGCTGTCGGTAATGGCGATCTCCTCGATACGGAATGCCGGCGGCGCGGCCGCCTGGACCGCAATTCGTACGCTCGCCTTACCCAACATGCCGCCGGAGAGGATCACCGCGTGCGGGCCTTCGGGTACCACCCTGCACGGCGTCATCAAGTTCATCTCGATTCTCCCGGATGCGCCGTGCAGTTTGAATCGATCGGTCACGACGATTGCATTTGACGCGCGGTCCAACCGCACGCCGCGCCGCCACTTTTCGACGCCCGCCTCTTTTGGATACGCCGCCGCCAGATCCGCGGTGAACTCCGCGCCTGAATCGTTTGCCTGAAAGCCAACATCCCGCGCCTCGTACTGGCGTCCGGCCGCTTGCATTATTCCGTTGATGGTGGGCAGATTGTGAAATGCCGACTGCATCGTCCAGATCTCGTAGCGTTGGGAGCTGAAGGTCTTCGCCGTGTAGTTCTCCACGCCTACATCGATCAGCACGGGATTGCCGTTGAGGTACACCACGAAATTGCCCACGTCGTTGTGATTGTGGCTCTCCGCGTTGTGTCCGCCCAAAGCGGCGAAGTAGAACCCATCCGTGGTGCCCGAGCGTCGCCGCGCCGCCGCCACCTGTATGCCGTCGAGCCACGCCTCGCGCACCAGGGGATCGCGGGCTTCCGCCGCGCGGATTTCGCCAGCCTGGAAAAGCGCCGGAAGTGCCCGCCCCAAACTCTCCAGACCAGAGCCGGAACGCTGATACAGGTACGCGCCAAAACCCTGCAGCTCGCGATCTCCCGCGGCCTTGCCGTAGCGGTAGACCAGGCTGCCATCAGGCTTGACCTTGGCCGGAGCGTCGGCGAAATTCACATACCAATCGTCCGCAATATGCACCTTATAGATGTATGCGCCGATCTGGCGGACAAGGGGCAGATCGAAATAATTGAGACCGCCGCGGCTCGCGGACTGCAGGAGTTCGAGACACTCGAACAGCGAGGCGCCGGCACGTCCCCAGTATCCCGGGCCTTCGTCGCAGCCGCCATCGTCGTGATAGGAATCCAGAAACCGGTCGAGGCTGGTGAGGATTTTGTAGACCGTCTGGGCGCGCCGCGCCGGGTCGGCATCCATCAGCAATGCGCAGGTCAGCAGGTTGGAGTGGATCCACGGATTCCAGTTGTTCACGGGACGATCGTTGGTCAGTCCCATCCAACCGAAGTCCTGCCGGATGCGGTACACGCTGAGCAAGCGGCGCTCGATTTCCGCTTCCAGGCGCTCGCGGATCAGCGGATGTACCTGATCGATTTGCCGGCCTAAGAGGTAGTGGGTCCAGGCGAGCAGCGCGCCGGTCTCAGCGGAGAAAAGTTCGATGATGGGCTCCTGCACATCGGGCAGGCCCACGCCGCGTTTCTGCGCGCCCATGTGTGCGGGGACGCCCCAGAAGGTCTCCTCGCAGATAGCCCAAATGCCGTTCGCGATGTCGTCCAGGAATCTGCCTTTGCCTTCTGCGCACTCCGCTAGTACGGTGCTGCGCAGGTGAGTACGGCGCCCGAACTGAGCGGCCTCCCAGCGGGACCGGTTACCGTTGCGTGCGTACTCGAGAAAGAGCGTAGCGGGCAGTGCCTCGTAGGGCCTGCCGAGGTACGTCTCGGCTGACTTGACCAGGCCGTCCCTGGAGTCCGGCTGGAGGGAGCTCCACGCGCCACGATCCGTTGCTACGGGAAACGGTTTCCACACCGCTCGATCGACCAGGCTCTTTTGCAGCGATTCGGCAGCGCAGCGGCCGCTCAGTAGATGGCGTTTGGGAACCGTGTCGCGCGCCGGCGCCGGTGCGACTGCGGGAGGAGTTGCCTGTTGGGCCAGGAGGGGCGCGGTGGCAGCGCCGGTCAAGAGAACTCGTCGGCTGATTTCAGACATACCGGTCCCAGTGTATCCCCGCGCGCACGTGCGTGACGCCCTACTCCAGCAAATGCCGGTACTCATCCGGATCTAACCCGAATTTTTCCATCAGGCGCGGCAGGTCAGGCCGAAGGGCCTCTGGTGTGCTGCGCACCCACGCAAGAATCACCGTCTCCACGCCGACCCGCTGTTTGCTCTCGTCCTCCGCAATCCCCTCCGCCACTCCGCGCAGGCGCTCTTCTGTGGCTTCGCGCACCGGATAGGGAGTTTGCGCCAGCACCTGGCGGAGCAAATCTTCTGCTGCATCGTTCCAGTTCATAGGTGAAAACCATCATAACCGGGAGCCCGATGTACAATGTGACTTGCCCCTGCGATTTTTCGTTTTTCTCGCGTTTACTCCCGTACTCGCCTTAGCCCAGCAACTGCCCGAACAGCGCGACACCGTCGTCGTCACCGGAACGTTCGAGCCGATGTCGCTGGAAGAAATCGACCGCGCGGTCCGCGTCCTTCCGGTGCGCAGCCAGAGCCTGGTACTCAACACGCTGGCGGACCTGCTGAAACTGGATCCTTCGCTCGACCTCGCCGAACGCGCGCCGGATGGCGTGCAGAGCGATCTCTCGATACGCGGCGCGGGCTTCAACAAGACGCTCGTGCTGCTCAACGGCATGCGACTCAACGACCCGCAATCCGGGCATCACAATATGGATATCCCGGTGCCGCTCGAAAGCGTGGACCGCGTAGAAGTGATGCGCGGATCGGGTTCCACGCTCTACGGCGCTGACGCCGTGGGCGGCGTGATCAACATCATCACCGCACCGCCCTCTGTAACCGAATTCCGCCTGCGCACGGCATTCGGCAGCGACGGAATCAACCAGCAGCGCGCGTCGCTCGGTATCGTCGGCAAGAAGGTTTCCGAGCAACTCTCATTCGCCCGCGATTTTTCTTCCGGCTTTCGGCCCGACCGCGACTATCGCAATCTGCAGTTCGCCTCCGTCACGCGTCTCGCCACCGACTTCGGCAACGGCTCCCTCAACCTCGCCTACATGGACCACCCGTTCGGCGCCGACCAGTTCTACGGCAACTTCAATTCCTGGGAGGACACCAAGACCTGGTTCGCCGGCGTACAGCAGGCGTTCGGCGCCAAGACCAGCGCCAGTTTCTCCTTCCGCCGCCACAGCGATCTCTTCGTGCTCTATCGCGATCGCCCGGATGTCTTCGCCAATCACCACTCCGACGAGACCTATCAACTCGCGGTGCGCCGCCGCGAGGAGATGTCCACGTCCACCACGCTCTACTACGGCGTTGGAGGGCCTGCACGAATCCATCGAGAGCAACAATCTCGGCGACCACGCGCGCAGCCGGGCCGCCGCTTACGCCGCCGCCGATTTCCGCGCGCTCAAGCGCTTCTCGCTCACCATCTCCGCCCGCGAAGAACTCTACCGCAGCTTCTCCGCCGCCTTCACCCCCACCGTGGCCGCGGGAGCGTGGCTCTCCCCGCAATGGAAGGTGCGCGCCTCCGCCAGCCGCGCCTTCCGCATTCCCAGCTACACCGACCTCTACTACCACGACCCCGGCAACCATGGGCAACCCGACACTGCGGCCGGAGAGCGCCTGGACTTATGAGACCGGCGTGGACTGGGTGCCCAGCGCGCGTCTGCGCGGAGACCTGACCCTCTTCGAGCGGCGCGAGCGCGACGGCATCGATTATTACCGCACCTCCCCCACCGATATCTGGCGGGCGCTGAACATCCAGAACCTGAATTTCAAGGGATGGGAGGCCTCGCTGCGCTGGACTCCTTCCCTCACCAATACCGTCGATTTCCGCTTTACCCAACTGCACGGCACGCAGGACACGATCGCCGCGGGATTCACCAAGTACACGTTCAACTATCCCACCGCCAGCGGTGTTTTCGGCTGGACAGATCACGCCGCGCGGCAATTTCGTCCTGCGCACCAGGGTCGGTGCGATCGAACGCCTGGAGCGTTCGCCGTATGCGCTGTGGGATCTTTACCTGGGCTTCCCACGCCACAAGGTACATCCGTATCTGCAGGTCAGCAACGTAACCAACACGTCCTACCAGTCCATTCCCGGCGTCGCGATGCCGGGACGCACGATTATCGGCGGGGTGGAATTGGTCGTCCGCAAGCGGTGAAATCAGGGACTTTTCGTACCCCTGGCCTCTCCATCGGGGACAGGAGGCACTGATCCCGGGCCGGGGCTGATAGAATTGGAGAGTTCCCAGGTTACGCTATGGCCCTCGACTCAATTGAAGGATCGTTGAAGGAACGGGGCGTTCGCCTCACACGCCAGCGCCAGATACTGCTCGAACTGATCGATAAGACCGGCGAGCATCTGGATGCCGAGAGCCTGTTCCAACTGGCGAAAGAAAAGGACCCGAAGCTGAACCGGGTCACCGTCTATCGCACGCTGAAAATGCTGAAGGCGGGCGGTCTGGTGGATGAACTGGACCTGATGCACTATGGCGGCGATCAGCACTATTACGAGACGCGGCTGAAGCAGGAACATGCCCATGTGATCTGCCTGCGCTGCGGTAAAGTGGAAGAATTTTTCGGGGAACCGCTGCAGAGGCTGCGAAAGCAGATTGAGAGCCACTTCGGATTTCAGGTGCTGCTGGCGCGTACGGAAGTAGGCGGCTATTGCGCGCACTGCCAGACCCTGCGGGCGCGCGAAGTGGAAGAATTGCGCCTTCTCACGTTAGGCGCCGAAAAGCAGGCAGCTCGCGCCTCGCAAGCGGTCGCGGCGAAGTTAGATGTCAGCCGAATCCGGGGCGGTCTTGGCCGCCGGACCGGCCTCGCTGATTGTGGTGGACCCGAACGGCCAGCGCAAACGGGTGCCGGTCGATCCCGTTCCGTTTCTCATCGGACGGCAACCGGAGAACCACCTGATTCTGCGCGACAGCCGGGTTTCCCGATCGCACGCGCGCATCCTGGTGGAAAACGGTGTCTACGTGCTGGAAGACCTCGGAAGCCGGCACGGCACGTTCGTCAACGGCAGGCGCGTCAAGCGCAAGGAACTGGAGAACACGGACCGCGTGGAATTCGGCGCGCAGGATTCCTATCAACTACTGTTCGCGCTGGACGGTGTCGAACTCAAGCGGCTGATGGAACAGGTGGGCGGCGGGGAACAGGCCGCGGCTACCGTGGGTGTAGGCAGCAATCTGGCAAAACTGAGGGCGATCCTGGATTTGGCTCGCACGCTTCAGAGCTCGTTCTCCATCGATGAGGTGCTTTCCAGCGTGGTGGATACGGCACTGACGATTACCGGGGCAGAGCGCGGGTTTTTGCTGCTGCGCCCGAGTGATGGGGCAGAACTGGAGACGCGTGTGGCACGGAACCGGCGCGGGCAAAACCTGCGGGAGACGGACCTGCGTGTGCCGCGCGAAGTGATCCGGCGGGCGCTTGAGAATCGCCGGGAACTGCTGTCGATGAATTTCGAGCCGCTGGGGGCGGCGGAGACGCGCCCGGAGAACAGTATTGCCGACCTGGAACTGCGTAGTGTGGTGTGCGTGCCGCTGGTGCGCATCCGCGCCGGACAG
Organism: uncultured Solibacteraceae bacterium; assembly: GCA_963792055.1. Lineage (GTDB taxonomy): Bacteria > Acidobacteriota > Terriglobia > Bryobacterales > Bryobacteraceae > Solibacter. The sequence continues at coordinate 478,413 of CAWBUV010000010.1, forward strand.
AACAATGCGACCAGCGTGCTGGTCGACCGGCAACGAGACCGTTGGCGTGCTTTACATGGATTCGCGTGTGATGGCGGCGGACCTGGCCGGGGGCAACCGGGAACTGCTGCAGACCCTGGCTATCGAGGCCTCCACCGTGCTGGAGAATGCACGCCTTCTGCAGGAAGAGCAATCCAAGCATCAAATGGAAGAGGAGCTGCGGCTTGCGCGCACCATCCAACAGAGCCTGCTTCCGAGAAGTCTGCCGGACGAGGGATGGCTGCGGGCGAGCGGCAGCAGCCTGGCGTCGCACGAGGTGGGTGGGGACTACTACGACGTGACGCGAATCAGTTCGCACTGCTGGAGCGCCGTGGTAGTGGATGTTTCCGGTAAGGGCGTGAGTTCGGCTCTATTGGCCTCGCTGTTTCAGGGAGCATTGATCACGGCGACCGAACATCCCGAAGCGATGGGACACCGCATCGAGCGGCTGAATCGCTTCCTGCTGGATCGCACAGGCGGGGAAAAGTATGCGACCTTGTTCTATTCTCTCATTCACCAGGACGGGCGGATGTACTATATCAACGCGGCGCATTGCGCGCCGCTGGTGGTACGGGCGAACGGAGAGCGCTGTGAACTCGAGCCAAGCGGAATGCCGGTGGGGCTGCTGGAGACAGCGGAATTCGTCGTCATGGAGCAGCGTCTGGCGCCCGGCGATAAGATCGTGATCTACAGCGACGGCGTGACCGAGGCGCAGAATCTGGAGACGCGCTTTTTCGGTAAGAAACGGCTGCGGGAGGTGGTAGAAGCCCACGCGGGCGAATCTTGTGCCGCGATTCACGATGCCGTTCAAGAGGCGGTTGGGGCGTTCACCGAGGGTGCGCCGCAGTCCGACGACATTACGCTCGTAGTCCTGGAGTTCTCTACAACCTAGCTACTTCGTTAACCCATACTAATTCGCAGGCGCCGTTGCCGGTGTCCGTGCGGGTCAGGGAACTGCGCCAGATTCCTCCGTCGCTGAACTTGATTTCGACGAGATAGCCACGGATATCCACCAGCTCGCCGCGGTTGATGGCTCGCAGGCGATCGGCCAGTTCTGGGGTGGACGGTACCATGTGCATGTTGGCTGCATGCGCGTTGATCTCTTCTTCCGGAAAGGGAAGGTGTCCCTTGCGGGCGGTCCAGGAATAAGCGCGGCGCAAGTGATAGATATCCAGGCCATCGAGAACATCCTGGTTCGACATCAGTCGCCAGCCGAGGGTGAGATCCACAGGGGAGACGTCCGCATCGCGTCCCCACCAGTAATGCTCAGTGAGGAGAACTCGAGCGCGGACGCGGAAGTTAGCCAGTGCGGTGACCTGCGAATCCTTAAACCGCCAGGCAGACAGGTTTTCGATCGGATCCTGATCGGGTTCGTAGGGCACCAGGACGCCGGGCGCCAGGTGTGGTTCGGGGCCGCCCCAGAATACGCTGAGAAGCAGAAGGCCGGCGAAAGTGATGAGTATGGCGGCTTTCATCGTTGCCCATTACCTGCTGAAGCGGAGCTGTGAGTCCGCGCCGAATTCCTTGGCAGTGGTTTGGATATCTTTGAGCAGCCGGTAACCCGACGCGTGGGTTACCGGAACCTGACGTCCCCAATAGTAGAGTACGCGGGCATCCGATTTCCAGGGCTGTACATAGTGCTGCTCGGTGGAGATCCAGAAGCTGTTCGCGGGGTTGTCGAACTTGTCCTTCTGTAGGGCGTAAACCACACGGAAGGATGCGCCTTTGCGGAACTGACTGACCATCGGCTGGCGGGTCACAGTTTCGTAATGCACTATCGGTTGGAATTCGCCGTCGCAGCCGGATTCCACGACCTCGCCTTCGATGCGGGTGGGGAAGAAGGTCGCGCGATCCAGTTGAACGGTGGCTTTGATGGATGCCGCGCAGCGAACCGCGTAGTCGGGCGATTTGGTACGCGAGCGATCGGGTAGCACGGAGATTCGTATGGCGGCGTCCGATTGTTCGATAAGCCTGGCGTTGGCGCCCCGAAGTAGAAGGGCGACCTGGAATGGCGTCCCCAGTGCGTTGAAGGCCTGGCAACGCTCGTCGGGATCGGCATCTTTCATGTACGGTTCCCGGCCATCGCCCCACGCGGTGAGAGCATTGCACCGCCGGCCATTGCTGCGGATCACCGATTCCGAAGTGACGGCGGGAAACGTCTGCACTGTCTCGCCGGATTTGTTCAGCAGTTGCCGGGTTTCGATGATGCTCCAGTTCCAATGCATCTCGTTCTTCTGATTACTTTCGAACGCCGCGGCCGCTTTGGCGAGAAGCGCGGTAGCGCTTTCCTGGCCTGCGGCGGGAATTGCCGCGGTGAGGAAAAATGCCAGGAGCCCGAGCCGCAAGGTGGTCATTGGTATCTCCAGGCTACTACGGGGCGGTTTCGTACGGGGTGGTCTAAGCGACTGCGGTACGCTGAAGGGGGGATTCATGAAGGTATTGAATGCTTGCTTGCTGTCGGTGGTCTTCGCCCTGGTAGCCTGCGCGGGGGACGTATCGGGGACCTGGAGCGGCACCTTGAAGATCGCAGGGCCCGACGGGCAGGCGCAGGACGACACCATCCACATGATCTTGAAACAGGATGGCGGCAAGCTGACCGGCACGGCGGGACCCAGCGCGAGCGAGCAACTACCCATCGAGAAGGGTGTCGTGGAGGGAAATAAGATCACTCTGGAAGTGCCGATTCCCAACGGAACATTCAAATTCGATATCGCCCTCGACGGAGATCATCTCAAAGGCGACGTGACCCTGACCTCGGGCGGACAAATGATGAAAGCGAAAATGGACGCGACCAAGGCGAAATAGCGCGCAAGCGCGTGAGCCTGTATGCGCCTGGAGGGAAATGCAATGGCATACTCGGATCCATTGTGGCCGTCGCTGCCGCTGAATGCGTGGCAGGACACGTATCTGACGCTGCACTTGTACACGCAAATCGTGGGGAAGATTCGCATGACGATGAGTCCCCCGCTCAATCACTGGTGGCACTCGACGCTATACGTCAATGCCCGCGGGCTCACCACGTCTCCCATTCCGTTCCGCGATGGGGTTTTCGAGATCCAGTTCAATCTTCGTGGAGCACACGCTGGAAATCTATACCAGCGGTGGCGAAAAACGTGTCCTGCCGCTGAAACCCATGCCGGTGGCGGAGTTCTATGCCGTGCTCATGAGAACTCTGCAGGGCTTAGGGATCGACGTAACGATCCAAACCAAGCCGCAGGAGATGGCCGTGACCACGCCGTTCGAGGAGGACCGGGAACATGGGTCATACGACCGCGAATATGTCCGGCGCTTCTTTCAAGTGCTGGTTTCCACGCAAAACGTATTACAGGAATTTCGCGGACGGTTTATCGGGAAGTCCAGCCCCGTACACTTTTTCTGGGGCAGCTTCGACCTCGCTTGCACGCGGTTTTGCGGACGGCCGGCGCCGCCGCGCAAGGGCGTGATCACTGGTCCGGCTTACTCCCATGAAGAGATCAGCGCCGGCTTTTGGCCGGGCGCCGGTTTCGACGGGCCTGCATTCTACGCCTACTCGGCGCCGGCTCCAGCGGGGTTGGAACTGGAAAGGGTACGGCCGGCGGCTGCGAGTTGGAACCAGAAGTTGGGCGAGTTCATCCTGATGTACGATGATGTCCGGCAATCCGAATCGCCCCGCGATACCCTGCTGGAGTTTCTGCAAAGCACTTACGATGCTGGTGCGCGCCTTGCTAAATGGGACGCTGCTCTCGAAGCGCCACGGGCATTACAAGGAGAAGCCAGATGAGCAACGTTTGTTCCCACCTTGGGGAGATCCGCGTGAGCACTACAGACAAGCACGGGTGCGAAGAGTGCCTCAAGAGCGGCGATTCGTGGGTGCACCTGCGCCTCTGTATGGAATGCGGCCATGTAGGCTGCTGCGATTCCTCGAAGAACAAGCATGCCACGAAGCACTTTCACCGAACCCAACATCCCCTGGTGCGTTCATTGGAGCGTGGCGAGAGTTGGATCTGGTGCTACGTGGACCAGGACATCGTCGGCGATGCCGACATCTAGCGCGCGCGGCGGACCGTCTCGAGAATGGCGCGGGCCGAGGGTAAGGTTTCGGCGGCACGCTCCAGGAGCGGAATCGATTCGGCGCGTGTGTTTGGATCGACGGCCAGAAGCGATCCCAGAATCAGGTTTGCCTGCGGTGAACTGGAATCCAGCCGGATCGCAGCGCGGGCGGAGGCGATCGCTTCCGAATTTCGGTTGAGCTGGCGTTGTGTAAAGGCCAGATTTGCCAGTCGCGGCGCGCTGGGCCCGGCAATATCGATGGCGTGCGAGAATTCGTCGCAGGCATCCTCAAATCGGCCCAAACGAATGTGTTGGACTGCAAGGTTGTTGTAAGCATCCGCGTACTGGGGAGAAATGCGGATTGCTTTTTCGAGTTCTTCAACGGCCTTCTCCGTCTGGCCGGACTCGGAGAATCGTTGCGCGGAGACCAGCGCCTGAAATGCCTTTCGCGTAGGCGGATGCCGCAATTGAGTGACGGAAATCGTGCCCGGGGCGAGGGCCTTTCCCGCCGGTGGCCGAAGGCGTACGGTTAGCGGACCGGCCTGCGGAGTCACCGTCACCAATTCCTGATGCACGAGTTCTCCTTGTAAGGTGGTGACGCGCAGCGAATATTGGCCGGAGCGAATATCGCGAAATTGAAAACTTCCATCGAACCGCACATCCGTGCGGTGCGTGTCATTGAGATGATTCAGGTCGGCCAGTTCGACCCAGAATTCGTGAAATGGGAGCGGTGCATCGCTTCGAAGTTCTCCTTTGAGAGTGGAAATTTCGAGGGATTGCGATCGGCTGGGAATGCATAGATACACGATCGCCACGAACGCGGCAAGACGCCGCAGACACCTGTTGCTCACAGTCTTCCTCCGTTTTTGTTTTTATAGATTGGGAGCTGTCGGCGTGGACAAATCTGCCTACTACTACAGCCTACTGGAACAGCGCGGACAGAGCCAATCGAAAGTTTTTATCGTTTCGATGTGAGTCCGGCGGTGTGGCGCGGACCCTATCCGAATGATAGGCTTTCTTCTTAAGAATCAGATGACAATCCTTAGCATTGGCGAAATATTGTGGGATGTATTTCCCGATACGGCGCGGCTTGGCGGAGCGCCCTTTAACTTCGCGATAAACGCTCAGCGGCTCGGACACCAAGTTATTTTCCTGAGTGCTGTAGGAGAAGATGAACGCGGCCGCGCGGCACTCCAGCAGGCCGCGACGCTTGGCCTGCCTGCGCAGTTCATTCAGGTGGCGCCAGCGAGCTCTACGGGAAGCGTGACGGTGCAGTTGGACGCGGAAGGGCATCCCGACTTCACGATTCACCGGCCGGCGGCCTACGATTGTCTGGCACTGGACGATCAGCAGTTGCGACAGTTTGCGGAGTTACGGCCGGAGTGGATTTATTTCGGGACTCTTTATCCGATGGAAGCTCACGCCTATGACATGCTACATCGATTGATACATGCAGTGCCAGGCGCAAGACGCTTCTACGACATGAATTTGCGGCGCGGCTGCTACACACCGGAACTGGTTCGCGAACTGCTCTCGCTGGCCACTGCCGTCAAAGTCAACGATGACGAGGCCGAACTGTTTCCGGACCTGAGCCAGGCTTCTTCGGTGGCCATCACGCGCGGTGAGCGGGGGTGCGAAGTGCGTATTGGGAGGGATCGCGCGGAATGCCCTGGTTATCCGGTCAAGGTGGCGGACACTGTGGGCGCGGGCGATGCTTTCGCTGCGGCATTTTTGCACGGCCTGGGAGCGGGCTGGAGCGCAGCACGGACGGGGGATTTCGCCAACCGGTTAGGTTCACTCGTAGCCTCACGATCCGGAGCCGTACCGGAATGGTCGCCACGCGAACTGGAGTAGACAAATGTGGAGACGGCGGCGAGAAGAGGCCTGCACGCCTTCACTCTAAGGATTTTCCCATCTCTTTGGCACAGTCAGGGCACATTCCGTGGGTGAAGTCCGCTTCGGAATGGTCGCGGATGTAAGCCTCCAGTTGCTGCCAGTAGCCCTGATCATCGCGGATTCTTTTGCACCAGGCGCAGATCGGTATCAAACCTCGTAATGTGCGCACCTGCGCAAGAGCCTGCTGAAGTTCGATAACCATCCGCTCCCGCTCGGCTTCCTCTGTCTTCTTCTCAGATATGTCTCGAGCAAGCACGGATACCCCGTCGCGGAAGGGATATGCGCTGATCAGATACCAGCGGTCTCTCAACTCATCAAAGTACTCAGACGACATGGGCGTGCGGCTCGCCATCACATCGCGGAGTTGTTGTTGCACATTGGCGCCGATGGTCGCGGGAAAGTAGTCCCATATTGGTTGGCCCATGATTTCGGCACCTGTGCGCCCGGTGATTCGCTCTGCCGCCTCATTCATGTATAGGAGGTGGAACTTATGGTCTAGCGCCTGAAAGCATTCGCTGATACTTTCGAGGAAATCCGACAACTCGTCGCGCATGCGGGTGGCATTTCGAGCCTCTGTCTCGGCTGCGTGGCGCGCCTTGTGAAGCTTGCCCGCCAGGATGCTGATGCCGCAACCAGTCGTTGCGAAGAGAAGGGTCTGGGCGATATCCTGAACATCGTGGACCTTTGCCTGATCAAAGGGCGATACGAACAACCAGGCGCCCACGAAGCTCGCGAGTACGGTTGCCACTATGCCAATCCTCGAGCCGCCCGTCCAGGCGCTAATCATGACCGCTAACGTGAAGAGCTGGAATGCCGCGCGGTCGTAGAGAACTGGAGCAAGCAGAACGCGAAACAACGAAGCGATTAATACTGCTCCGACGGTGACCATCAAGTCGCCCGTGAACCGCCCCCGATCCGTACGGGGGGTCTGGTACTTTCTGTAGGTCATCATCTTCACAAAACTGACGGCCCCGTGAAGCTTTGCCCTCGCCAAGCGGAGTCGTTAGTTACTCCGATCCTGTCGCCGGACATTTGTGGTTACTTCTGCGGGTGAATCCTGGGGCCAATGGTGTGGACGTTTCCTGCCAACTCAGGTGGGGTCGATCCCGAAAGGGTCACCGCATTTCCGTCAAATCGGCTACGATTGCAATTCGAACCGATTGTGGAGAAAGCTCAGCAGCCGCGAACGAGTCAGTACGCCTTCAACATGATTGCCCTTCACTACTGGAAGCTGATTCAGATTCTCCCGGCTCATGATCTCCAGAGCTGCCTTGAGCGGTGTTCCCGGTTGTATGGTACGAATCTCGGTGATCGGACGCATCACATCGAAAACAGTCATGAAAGGCCACCTTGCACGATTGACTGTCTTAATCTCGTGCGCGGTAACCAGACCGACCAGCCCGTCGTTGTCCATTACCATGAAGCAACGGTCGCCCGTCCGGAGGAGACGATCTTCGACAAAATGTTGCAGAGTCAGGTTCCCACTTACCACGGGACAGTCGGGCGTCATGACTTGGGCCGCCGTCGCTCCCTCAAGGACGTGTGCTATCCCGGCTTCCAGGATGCTCTCGCCGGCAGCTTGCAGTAAGAACCAGCCGATAAAGGCGATCCATAGCCCGCTGAATCCAGCGCCTCCAAAGAATTGGACAATTCCCACCGCGATGAATATACCTCCGACAACTTGTCCCACCCACGCCGCCTGACGCGTGGCATACTCCAGATTTCCGCTTTTCCACCATACAGCCGCTCGCAGAATACGCCCCCCGTCAAGTGGGTATCCCGGTACCATGTTGAAGGCGGCTAGAGCGAGATTGATGTAGCCTAGCCAGGAGAGCATCGTGTATGCGGGGCTGGACGCTGCTCCGGCAATTAAGCGGACGAGAAGGCACATGGCTCCCAATGCCGCGCTTGTAAGCGGGCCCACCAATGCCATCCAGAACTCCGACTTCGCACTGTCGGGATTCTTCTCGATCTGAGAGACGCCACCCAAAGCGAACAGTGTGATCTCACGGACAGGAATGCCGTGAGACTTCGCAAAGAGCGAATGAGAGAGTTCGTGCAGCAGTAGAAAGACAAAGAATAGTATCCCCGTGCCCACCGCCATCGCCAGGATTACGGGCTCGCTCCACCCTCCATTCGACATGTGGAATCGACTGTACAAGGAGAGCACTATGAGAAAGGCAATCAAAAACCAACTGTAGTGAATACCTATCTGAATCCCGAGTATCCGTCCAAGCTTGATCTGTGACCGCACGTGCCATCTCCTGAACTAAGGATGTCCTTGTTCATCAGTGCAAGCCGAGGGCCACCGGCCCCAACCATACCATCGGGAAATGAAAATTGCCGCCCTCCGGCGGTTGGAGAACGGTTCCTCGGCGGCAGAGGTAGCTCGCGCCTTTGAAGTGAACCAGAACACGTTGTACCGATGGCAGAAGGAGTTCCGGGAAGGTCCAGGGAATGCCTACCCCGGGACAGGCACACGCCGATGGGATGAAGCTCAGTACGCAACTTCGGAGCGCAAGGTCGGACAGCAGACCTTGGAGATCGATTTTTTAAAGGGGTGCTTGCGGCGCATCGAGGAACAGCGGACGCTGCAGGTACTGACTGGAAAACCGCGACCTACCGACACGTCCAAGATCAAATCCAAAAAGGCATCGCGATGACGATCCATCGCATGTGCGAACTGGGTCAGATCAGCCGTTGCGGGTTGTACCGCTACCAACCCGATGAGCAACGCGCTCTGGGAGATCTGGAGCTCTGGGGGATACGGCGCTTCTCCGCGGAGAACACTCTCCCCGCGCACTTCATCCGCCGATCGGGTGGTCTCATCCGTGTGCCCCTACTGCGCCGTCGGCTGCGGCCAACTGGTGTATGTGAAGGACGAAAAGATCATCGACATCGAAGGCGATCCGCGCTCGCCGATCTCCAACGGCTGCCTGTGTCCGAAGGGCGCGGCGACGTTTCAGCTGGTCACCGGCTCGCACGCGTCCACCACGTCCTGTATCGGCGCCCGCACGGAACCAGTGGGAAGCAGATCCCGCTGGAGCAGGCCATGGACATGGTGGCCGAGCGCGTGAAGAAGACGCGCGAGCGCCACTGGGAGCAGACGACGAGGAGGGCCAGGAACTCGCCGCACCATGGCGATCGCGCATCTCGGCGGCGCCACTCTCGACAACGAAGAGAACTACCTCATCAAGAAGCTCTTCACTTCGCTGGGCATCGTTCAGATCGAAAATCAGGCCCGTATTTGACACTCCTCCACGGTCCCCAGTTTGGGGACATCGTTCGGCAGGGGCGGCGCCACCACGTTCCAGCAGGATCTGCAGAACGCGGACTGCATCGTCATTCAGGGCTCGAATATGGCGGAGTGCCATCCGGTGGGCTTCCGCTGGGTGATGAAGGCCAAGGAGCGCGGCGCCACGATCATCCACGTGGATCCGCGCTTCACCCGCACCAGCGCGGTGGCGGACATTCACGTGCCCGATTCGCGCCGGCAGCGACATCGCGTTCCTCGGCGGAATCATTCACTACATCCTGGAGAACGAGCGCTATTTCAGGGAGTACGTCGTCAATTACACGAACGCCGCCGGCCATCCTGACGCGAGGAATTCGAAGATACCGAAGAGCACGACGGCCTGTTCGGCGGCTGGGAGACGGAAAAGGGCGAGTACGAACATCGCAAGTGGATGTACGAGGGCGTGGAACCGGAGGCGGCCGCCGGCGCGCGCGAAGTCCGCGTCGGGATCCGGCAAGGAGCAGAAGCAGCCGATCCAGGCGGAGCACACCGACCCCACGCTCCAGCATCCCCGCTGCGTGTTCCAGGTGCTGAAGCGGCATTTTCAGCGCTACACGCCGGAGATGGTGGAGAAGACCTGCGGCATCCCCGCGCGCCTGCTCACTCAAAGTGGCGGAAACGCTCTGCCGCAACTCCGGCCGCGAGCGCACTTCGGCGTTCTGCTATGCGGTGGGATGGACGCAGCACACGGTCGGCGTGCAGTACATCCGCACCGCCTGCATCATCCAGCTGCTGCTCGGCAACATCGGGCCGGCCCGGCGGCGGAATCCTGGCGCTGCGCGGCCACGCCTCCATTCAGGGCTCCACCGACATCCCGACGCTCTACAATCTGCTGCCGGGCTATCTGCCGATGCCGCGGGCCAAGCACGACACGGATTTCAAGACGTACAACGAACTGAACGAATCGCCTTCCGGCTGGTGGGGCGAGTTCCCCAAGTACTCGGTCTCCCTGCTGAAGGCCTGGTTCGGCGATGCGGCCACGCCGGAGAATGATTTCTGCTTCAACTATCTGCCGGCGATCACCGGCGACCACTCGCACATGAACACGGTGGCCGACATGGCCGACGGCGTCGTGAAGGGCTATTTCGTGATGGGCGAGAATCCCGGTGGTCGGCACCGTGAACGGGCCGCTCCAGCGCAAAGGACTGCGCGCGCTGGAATGGCTGGTGGTGCGCGATTTCCAACTCACCGAGACCGCCGAGTTCTGGCGCGAGGCTCCCGAAATCGAACGCGGCGAAGTCCGGCCGGAAGACATCGGCACAGAGGTGTTTTTCTTCCCGGCCGCCGCGCACACCGAAAAGGACGGCAGCTTCACCAACACGCAGCGCCTACTGCAGTGGCACCACAAGGCCATCGAGCCGCCGGGCGATTGCCGCAGCGAACTGGATTTCATGTTCAAGCTGGGGCAGCGGCTGAAGCGCCTCTACGCGCGATTCCACGCGATCCCAAGGACCGGCCGATCCTGGATCTGACTTGGGATTATCCGACCACAGGGCCGCTCTCGAGGAGCCGGACGCGGAGGCGGTGCTGCACGAAATCAACGGCTATACCGTGGCGGATCGGCAAGCTGGTGGACGGCTTCACCTCGCTGAAGGACGACGGCTCCACCGCCTGCGGCTGCTGGATCTATTCCGGCTGCTTCAAGGACGGCATCAATCAGACGGCCCGCCGCAAGCCGCACTGGGAGCAGAACTGGGTGGCGCCGGAGTGGGCCTGGGCGTGGCCGCACAACCGCCGTCTGCTCTACAACCGCGCTTCGGCCGATCCCGAAGGAAAGCCCTGGTCGGAGCGCAAGGCGTACGTCTGGTGGGACGAAGCGCAGCAGAAGTGGACCGGGCACGACGAACCCGACTTCGTCCACAAGCCGCCCTCGTACCGGCCCGGCGAAAGATGCGCGCGGCAAAGAGACCATTTCCGGCGTCGATCCGTTCATCATGCAATGCCGACGGCAAGGGCTGGATCTTCGTGCCGAGCGGACTTGCAGGACGGCCGCTGCCCACGCACTACGAGCCGCAGGAATCGCTGATGAAGAATCCGCTGTACGGCCAGCAGTGCAATCCGGCGCGCATGGAGTGGATGCGGCCCGAGGACAATCCATATCACCAGCCGTTCGACGATCCGCGCTTCCCGTACGTCCTCACCACATACCGGCTGACCGAACATCACACCGCCGGCGGCATGTCGCGCTGGCTGACCTGGCTCTCCGAGTTGCAGCCCGAGGCCTTCTGCGAAGTCTCGCCGGAACTGGCCGCCGAGATCGGGTTGGAGAACGGCGGCTGGGCGACGATCCGCAGCGCGCGCGCCGAGATCGAGGCGCGCGTGCTGGTCACCGAACCGGCTGCGGCCGCTGCAATCTGAATGGACGGACCGTGCACCAGATCGGCATGCCGTACCACTGGTCCAGCAAGGGCCTGGTGCGCGGCGATTGCCCCAACGAGCTGTTTCCGTTCGTGGCCGATCCCAACGTCTCCATCATGGAGACCAAGGCAATTTCGGTGACGATCGAGCCGGGCCGTCGCAGGACGCGGACGCCGCTACATCACGAGCGGCCCGCTGGTTCCGGAGTTGCCGTCGCGCGAGGACGACCGCGACCTCCCGCGCACGCGGCACAGGCCCGAAACCGGCCACGGATATAAGACGGAGCAGGTGAAGGAGGGCCACACCTAAATGGAAGCTACGCTCACTGCCTGCGGAGGCCAGATCGCTCGAAGAACAGCGCCGCGCGGAGGACACCGCCAATCAGTCGAAGCGCAAAGGGCTTCTTCACCGATACCACACTGTGCATCGGCTGCAAAGCCTGCGAGGTGGCATGCAAGCAGTGGAACCAGTTGCCGGACGACGGCTTCTTCTTCACCGGCATGTCTTACGACAACACCGTCGCTCTGGGCGCCTCCACGTGGCGTCACGTGGCTTTCATCGAGCGTCCCGTGGCGCTCTCCACCCAGGATGCCGGCGCATTTTCCTGGCTGTTTTCATCCGACGTGTGCAAGCACTGCGCGCGCGCCGGATGCCTGGAAAGCTGTCCCACCGGCGCCATCATCCGCACCGAGTTCGACACCGTGTACGTGCAGCCGGACATCTGCAACGGCTGCGGCTACTGCGTGGTCAACTGCCCGTTCGGCGTGATCGATCGCCGCGAGGACGACGGCCGCGCCTGGAAGTGCACGCTCTGCTACGACCGCCTGAAGGAAGACATGGAGCCGGCCTGCGCCAAGGCATGCCCCACCGATTCCATCAAGTTCGGCGACCTTGAGGAATTGCGCGAGACCGCCCGCGCCCGTGTCGGCCGCCTGCACGAGCAGGGCATGCAGGAGGCTTATCTCTACGGCGCCGACGCGGCGGGTCAGCCCGGCACTGAAGGCTTGAACGCGTTCTTTCTGCTGGTCGACAAGCCCGAAGCCTACAATCTGCCGCCGGATCCCGTGGTCCCCACCAAGAACGTGAAAGACGCCTGGACTTCGTTCGCCTTCTGCCGCGATGGGCCTGATCGCGGTCGCCCTCGGCTCGGCATTCGCCGCCACGAAAACATCATGATGACCAACAGCACAGACGAACGTTTGCTGTACCGCGGCACCCCGACCCCGTCATGACGGATGGCCGCGATATTGATACGGCGATTGCGACGCTGGAGGGCGAGGCCGCGCAACAGCAGACCCGCGCGACGATGGCGGCTCAAACAAAATCGCACCCTCGCCTTGGGACCGCGTTCCCGGACATCGGTGCGGACACCACCTATTACGGCCGGCCGATGCTCAAGCAGTCGGTGTGGAGCATCGATATCCCGATCTATTATTTCCTCGGGGGAACAGCAGGCGCTGCCCTAACATTGGGCGCCGCCACGCAACTGGCCTGCCCGCACGTGAGCAGCCGCTGCGGAAAGTGGCTGCCATATGTCACTGGACCGGTGTGGCCGGATCGACAATGGGCGCCGGCTTTCTCATTCACGATCTTGGACGCCCATCACGATTCCTGTACATGATGCGGGTGTTTCGCCCGACATCCCCAATGAACATGGGCATATGGATTCTTTCCGGTGCGGCTCCCACCGCTATCTTCACGGCATTGTTTCTAAACCGCCGCGGTCTGCTCGGCACAATGGCTGAAATCACAGGTTATCTATCCGGGCTCTTCGGTGCGGCGCTGGCGGGGTACACAGGTGTGCTGGTCTGCAATTCGGCGATCCCCATCTGGCAGGAGTCGCGCCGCTGGGTGCCGGTGATGTTTATCGCCTCCAGTGCCTCTGCCGCCGCCTCCGTGATTGACGTCCTTTCCGACGACGACCGGACGCGTACCCTCACCAGGATCTTCGGTACTGCGGGAAAGCTTGCGGAAATCGCCGCCAGTAAACAAGTGGAGCGCGTGGCGTCAGCAATTCCGAAGATCGGAGAACCTCTGCATCGCTGCCGTACCGGCTTTTTATGGAAGCTCGCAACCGGGCTCACCGCTGTCAGCCTTGGGTTTTCCCTCTTCGGCGGACGCGGTCGGAAACGCACCGTTGTTGCCGGCGTGCTGGGAATGGGCGGGTCCCTCTGTCTTCGATTCGCCGTTCACTACGCGAGCAACGATTCTGCGCGAGAGCCGAGAGCCTCTTTCGAGCAGCAGCGAAGTCGCTGAGCGCCACCGAACGTCGTAGCCCGATACGCGAATCACCGTCACTTGGTTTCGTGCCTTGGCATTCGAGGGGTGGGATCGCACAGAATTGATTTTCTGACCGCAGCAAACTGGAATTAGATGTTGTTGCAATGGCTAGCTGCAATCGGTCTCGTACTGATTGGTGGCGGGATCGGACGCAAGCTCCCGATCCCCGAAGCGGTGATCTGGTGCGTGCTGGGATTCGCTGCCGCGTTCCTCCCTGCTTTCGAGGGGTTGAAACTTGACCCGACCCTGACCCTGTTTCTTCTATTGCCGCCCCTCGTGTATGCGTCGGCCGTCCGCCTGCCGTGGGCGGAGTTCCGTGAAAACTTGTGGCCCATTTCATTGTTGGCAATCGGGCTCGTGATCATGAATACGATGGTGGTGGCTGCGGTCGTGCATTTTTTGACGGGCCTTACGTGGCCCATTGCGACAGCCTTGGGCGCCTTGATCTCGCCAACCGATCCGGTGGCCGCCAGCGCCGTGGCCGCGCGTGTGGGATTGCCTCACAGACTCCTCGCGATTCTGGAAGGAGAAGGGCTTGTCAATGACGCCGTAGCGCTGACCATCCTGCGCGTAGCCATTGCCGCGGCCGCAACCAGTTTGCACTTTTCGATTGCCGGTGGACTTGCGCGTTTCGCCGCGATCCTGATCGGAGAACCGCTTTACGGCTGCCTGCTAGGCGCAGGCGTCCTGTTACTCAGAGGGCGCATCGAAGATCCGCGGCTCGAAATCACGGTTTCTCTGCTCACCCCGTTTGCCGCGTATCTCCCGCCGGAATATCTGGGTGGCTCCGGAATTATGGCTACGGTCGCGACGGGCATGTACATTGGTGAGCGGCTCTCCGGCGTTGTCCCTGCCGGCACACGGCTACACTCGACTTCGGTGTGGGAAGTGGTCGTGTTTCTTCTGAATGGAGTGTTGTTCTTTGCCGCGGGGATGCAGCTTCGCCAGGGTCTGCGGCCGGAATATCTGAACAAGGAGTTTCTCAAGTGGGGGCTTACGGTGTCCGGTACCCTGGTTTTGTTGAGGACCGTATGGTGCGCCTCGGCGTGGCGCCTCCTTCGCTGGCAAGATAGATTGCCAGCCAGACAGATGATGATCATTGCCTGGGCGGGCATGCGCGGTCCCATTTCACTTGCAGCCGCGTTGTCGATCCCCGCCTTTGCCAATGGACTCCGCCCTCCCCACCTCGAGACCCTCGTTTTCGTGACTGCAATCGTGATCGTAGTGACGCTGGTGATTCAGGGGCTCGCTCTGCCGTACGCCGTTCGCCTGCTTGGGGTTGCACACGATGCCGAAGCGGACCGCGAGGAAGAACGCCGCCAACTCGCGCTGGGCGAATCCGAAGCCGCAAAGACGGCCGTCGAATGCGTCTCGCGCCTGGAGAGGGAGGAATTGGTTTCAAGCGACACGGCGGAGAACCTTCGGCACTATTACAGTAGTAGAGCGAAGGGCGATATCGCGGCTGACCCGGATGCTGATCCCCGCCGGGCGGTGATTGACGCCGAGCGCGCACGCATTCATGCACTCCGGCGAGAAGGCCGTATTAATGAACACACTCTTAGGAAGCTCGAGCGAAGGCTGGATCTCAGAGAAAGCGAACTTCAGTAGGTCGCAGGCACAGGGACGGTACCGCGATTTGGCGGGTGATATTACGGCACGACTGTGAAGATGGCGGACTCGCACCGGAAGCATGAGCCCACCTGCTATAGCGCCGTGCGCGCAAATCGGCGACGCCGGCATAGGAGCCGGCAAAGGTTTTACGATATCGCTCGGGCAGGCGCCTGATTGCGGCCAAACCAATGAAGTGAGTCCCGCGTTCCGCCAAACCGGACGCTCTTGCCCGCCCAGGAGACACCTTCCAAGCACGCCGGGCTAATTATCGCCCATCGTGAACCGGGCCCTACCCCTCTCCGCATCACAACTTTGCGCACCGTCCAACTTATGTTGTCGACTTCAAACTCGTCGACAGCGGCGATTCTTTGGCCGTCTATGCCGGTGACATCACAGCCGAGGAGATCACGAGCACTGCGGAGATTGGCGCCATCGGCGGCATCCGCAATCATCTTTTGCAAGTCGATCGGCCGTGCCGGCGGTATCAGGCCGGCGGGCATGGAACTCCAGAAGTACTGCGGGCATGTCGTATGGTCGAAAAGGAGGAGATAACGGCCAGCCAGCGTCTTCGCGTCAGTGGCACGAAAGCAGTGCTGCATCTCCTCACCGGTGAGGTCGACGGAAAGACTACGTCCCTTTGCCGTGCTGGAATTCAGGAGAAACGTGGGAATGAGTACCCGATTGTGCCGGAACCATCCTCCGATATCCGCCATCAGGAAGCGCAGCGACCACGTATGATCGTCCACCAGAAAATCTTCAACACGCCCGTTCTTGCCGTCCCGCGCGATTACCGGCCGTCCCAGGATGGAGCGCATCGTGAGCAAATTCCTGCCTCCTTGTCATTACCGCCGTCTCCGGCCTCTCGTACCAGCCTAGCGAACGACCCCGCCGGCGCCCATACCGGAAAGGAGTGAATGGGACAGTTAAAACAGCGTATTCTCAACGCTGGTCAGCGACTCCCGCTATCCTAAATACTTGGGCGCGCATGCGCTCGTAATTCCTGCTGAGTGTGGAGGCGTTTCGTTGACGATTCCGAGCGAAGATGGGCCCGAGGGCTCTAGGTGGTATTCCAGATGGTCTGATTCCGATCAGGCTCGCCGTCACGAGGACCGGATTCTCCTGCTGTTGACCCTGATCATCGGAGCAGTGGTCGGCGTGGTCGTGGTTGCGTTCATCGTGCTGACCGAAAATCTTGGGGCGCGGATGTACCCTGCAGGCGGCGCTCCGTGGAGACGCCTGGTGCTGCCCGTGCTTGGCGCGTTGGTCACCGGGCCGCTGCTGTTTAAGTATTTTCCCAATGCTCGGGGCAGCGGTATTCCGCAAACGAAAGCTGCTCTCTTTCTGAGGGACGGGCGGATCAGCCTTCGGACCGTTTTGGGAAAGTTCGGACTCTGTTCGGTGTCGCTCGCCACCGGCATCGCTCTGGGACGCGAGGGACCATCTGTCCATGTAGGCGCCGGGATCGCCTCGGTAATCGGTCGCAAACTGGGACTCAGCCCGAGCCGCGTGAAGGCCCTCGTGCCCGTGGGCGCCTCCGCCGCTCTGGCCGCTGCGTTCAACACGCCGATTGCAGCGGTACTGTTCTCGCTGGAGGAGGTGATGGGCGACCTTCATGCTCCCGTGCTCGGTTCGATTGTGCTGAGCTCCGCTACTTCGTGGATCGTGCTGCATCTGCTACTCGGTGATGAGCCGTTGTTTCATGTTCCGGCATATCAACTGGTACACCCGATCGAATTCCTGATTTATGCGGTCCTCGGCGTGGTCGGCGGTCTGGTGTCCGTCGGCTTTGTGAAACTGCTGCTGTGGCTTCGCCTGCGCTTCCAGAGTATGCCCGCCGCCACGCAATGGATTCAGCCGGCAGCGGGTGGCTTGCTGGTCGGCGTGCTCGGATGGTTCGTGCCCGCCGTGCTGGGTGTCGGGTACGGCAACGTCAGCCTGGCCCTCAACGGCCAAATTGCGCTTGGCACGATGGCGTTGCTGGTAGTTCTCAAAGTGTTTGCCACGGCGACCTGCTATGCATCTGGTAATGCCGGCGGCATCTTCGGTCCCGCGCTGTTTATGGGCGCGATGACGGGGGGCGCCATCGGCGGCGCCGCGCATTTGATGCTTCCGGACTATACCGGCAGCATCGGAGCATATGCGCTGGTCGGCATGGGGGCGGCATTCGCCGGCATTATCCGCGTTCCCCTAACCTCCGTGATCATGATTTTCGAGATCACGCGCGACTACTCCATCATCGTGCCCCTGATGATCGCCAATCTCATCAGCTACTACATTTCCACCAAGCTGCAGAAGGAACCGATTTACGAAGCATTGCAGCATCAGGATGGCGTCTATCTGCCGGAGGGGGCGCGCGAGCGCCAGGAGATCGTTCTGGTCAGCCGCGCCGTCCGGCCTATGACCGCCATTCTTAAGGCTGATGACACAGTCGAAGCCGCGTCCGCGTCCTTATCAGGCGATCAAAACACGTGGGCGGTCGTGGGAAAGGGAGGCCTTCTGGGAATGGTGACCAAGGCGCAACTGCAGCACGCCGTGGAAGAGGGCCGCAGTTCGCAGAGCCTCGCCGCGTTGGCGTTATCCGCCGAGGCCATAGGCCGCCCCGGCTATCACTACCCATACGTACACACAGACCATTCGCTGGATACGGCGATGCGGCTCATGGCTCAAACGGGCACCGAGATGCTACCGGTGGTCAGCCGGACCAATCTGCGCGAACTGGTTGGAATCGTGACGCTGCCGGAGATACTGAGCGCCTACGGCTTCGGGAGCGGTGAGAAGACTGCTGGTGAGTCGCACCAGGAACTCACAGCTCCGGTTGCCAAATTGGCCATGGTTGTGACGGCGATCGTCGGGTTGTTGCTGGTGGCGGTAAGCCTCAACTACTATTACCGGACCCAGCGCAGCGGCCGTGCATTGAAATTTGTTCAAGCCGGCAACGAACTGGTTCAAGCCGAACGGTACCAGGAGGCCACCGAACAGTACCGGAATGCGCTGTCCATTTCTCACAGTAATGAGGATCGGTTGGCCCTCGCGCTCGCCTTGGTCAAAGCGCAGCGGTTGCCGGAAGCCGAGATCTACCTGCGTGAGGTATTGCAAGATCATCCGACGAGTGGGCCTGCCAACCTGGGACTCGCCGAGGCCTACGCCGCGCAGAAGCAGTTCGATGCGGCAGTGACCTACTATCACCAGGCGATCTACGGCGCCTGGCCGGACCATCCCGCGGAGCACCGTGTGCAAACACGTCTGGAACTGGTAAAAACGCTGAGGACCGCCGGACGCGATAAGCAGGCGCAGGCGGAATTGCTGGCGATTCTACCGGAGCTGCCCGCAGACTCGGAAATCAGAAAACGCGTTGCCAGGATGTTGTTCGATGTTGGCCTATTCCAGGAATCCGCGGACTTGTACCGATCCATCGTACAGCACGACAAGAGTGACGCGGACGCCTACGCTGGATTGGGAGACACCGAGGTCGCGCTATGGAATTATGCTGCGGCGCGGGATGCATTCAAGCGCGCCCTCTCCACTCGACCCCTAGACGAGTCGATCCTCGCACGGCTAAAGATCTCGGATGAGGTTTTGGCGATGGATCCGACCAAGACCGGATTGCGTTCGGCGGAACGCTACCGCCGCAGCCGGGACTTACTCTCGACTGTCGTATCGGTGCAGGATCAGTGCCAGGTGGCGCATCCGGAGGTCGCTGCAACCGGGTCGCTCGCCCCGGCGCTGGATGCCGCGCGCAAGCAACTTGCCCAGCAGCGGCGGCCGGCATCGTACTCCGACGCAACCGACGACAACCTTTCGCTGGTCAAGCAGCTTTGGGCTGCACGGACTCAGGCCTGCAGCGCCGCTTCTGACGATGCCCTGGGAAGGATCATGACGCATCTTATGGTCCATTAAGCCGCTCCGGGCATCCGCCATTATGCTATTTCGCGCCGAGATTTTTCCTCAGGATTGCTACCAGAATCAGAAGCGTCGAGAGCAGTCTCACGAGATAGATCCAGGGGCTGCCTTCATTCGGCTTCTGAACAAAAAGCACGGCGCAACGGTTTAGCCCTTCGATGATGAAGGACGCCCCGAACGCGAGGAAGAGCGAGTCTCGCGTCTTCTTCCAGAACTTGAGGAAAAAGAGCCCGGCGGTGACCGAGGTGGTGGCGATGACGCCGAGCAGAAATCCGTCGACCATAGATTTAGTCGCTCCCCCAAATCAGCCCGTATAACAAGAGAATCATTGCGACAGCCGCCGTCGCGAGCCGCACCCGGTAGAGGTCCACGTCGGGAAATAGCACGAGGTCAACAAAGATCAGAGAGTTAGAAATCGCGAGTCCCACAAAGCACAGGCCGCTCCACAGCAAGAGGCGTTGCCTGCTATGAAAGAAGCCCCGCAAGAGTAACAGGGCGCAAATACACGTAGTGAGCGCGCCGACGATGTAAACGGCAGGTCCCACTTATTCGCGCTCCTTCTTGAACCGGAAGGCCTTGGCAAATTCCCGAACAGCAGCCGGAGGCTTCGAGTGGATTAACCTGGAAATTCGAATCAATTCGTGCCGGTAGGCAGAATCGACCGCGGAAAGCAAAGTATCGAGTGCCGGATCCGGCTGGTATTGATAATTTCCGGATATGGAATCGGGGACGATCAGTCGTTCCCGCACCAGGTCGTCCAGTATGTCCTTGCAGGGTTCCAATCCCAGAAAAAGTGCTTTCGCCATCTCATCCACTGACCATGCCTTGGGTCGATTGTTCCGCAATAGAAGAAGCGCTTCCAGGTGCGGCACGCTCTCAATTTGTTCGAGCAGGAACCGGTCTACAGTAGCTCTCTCTTCGTCACGAGTGTTCATTGGGAGCAGTCGATAAGGCTCTCGATTCCAGCCAAAGGTGGGGCTGCGCGGGAAATATACGCACCTTCTTGGCAGCACTCTTTGGCGATCCGGGACAAGAATATCGCGACTTCAGTGGGATCCGCAAGGCAATGAGCGGCGACGGTTCTTCCAGGCGGCCCGACGCGGATGTTGATCTGGCCTCGATTTGCCCGGAACATGGATTCATCCGTGGTATCGTCCCCCAGGCAGATGGAGAGGTCGAATGGACCGAGAGTCTCCCCGAGATACCTAAGCGCGCTCCCTTTGTCCCAATTGACCTTAGGGCGAATCTCGAGAGACATAATTCCAATGCGAAGTGCCAAGAGCGGAGCGAATACCCTGAGGCATTGTCGGGTTGCGAAGACCAGCGCGTGCCGCCGGGCTTCGTCCACGTTTCGGTAGTGCAAAGTAAGTGAGAATTCCTTATCCTCGATCCATGCACCGGGCCAGTAACGCTGCAGACCAGTGAGCCGCCGTCGCGCCCTTGCAATCAGGGGCCGAAGCCGGGTGGCAGCGGGATGTGAAATACAGTACCCCGGGCCCGCGATTTCGAGTCCGTGATTGCCCGCAAATATCAAATCCAGCGGTACTCGCCTGCGAACGTCCGGAAGATGCCGTCCACTGATCACCGTTAGGGTCACGCGTTCGCACTGTCGTACCTGGCGGAGCGTATCGAGTACGGCCTCGGTCAGAAAGACCCTGGACGGATCGGCCGCAATCGGACATAGCGTGCCGTCAAAATCGCTGGCAATCAGGACACGTCCCGCCTTCTGCAACGCTTCGCCGATCTCGGAGAATGCAGCGAGGCAATGCTTCATCTCCCGGCCTCTGCGAACGCCAGAGTTCCCGCGCCGGCGGACGCCATCGCGCCGCTTTCGCCGATATCCGATAAGGCCGTGAGAATCCTGCCGGCCCACCGGTACACATTGTTTTCCGCAATTACCGCACGCATTCTGTTCATCCGCCGCCGGCGTTCCTCGGCAGGCAGGTTGATCGCCTGATATATTGTGTCCGCCATTTCGTCAATAGCAAACGGATTCACAAGTAGGGCGTCTGTCAGTTCACGTGCGGCGCCGGTGAAGGCGCTCAAAATCAACACGCCATCGCCGTCGATCCGGCTCGCCACAAACTCCTTCGCCACAAGGTTCATGCCGTCGTCGAGGGACGTCACCAGGCAGAAGTCGGCCATCAGGTGCAGGGCGACAAGCGCTTGCTGATCGATGTGCCGGTGAACGAACGTGATCGGTTTCCAGGAAGCGCGCCGCCATTTCCGGTTGAGTTCCTCAACCTGTTGGATGAGTTCGCGGTCGAGGAGTTCATATTCCTCGATCGCCGTCCGGCTTGGCACACCCACCTGCAGAAACCGGAGCCGGCCAACGTAAGCGGGGTGATCCTCCAGCAGGCGATCGATCGCCCGTAGCCGGTCGGGAATTCCCTTGGTGTAGTCGATCCGGTCAATCCCGATCCCTAGAATCTCCGGCACACTCCCCAGTTCCTGTATCCAACGTGCGGTCGCCACAGCGACATTTGGATCGGACGCCATCGCTGCGCGCTCCTCAACGTCAATGCTGATGGGAAATGGGCGTACGGTGGTCTTGCGCCCGCTCCTGGTGACTGTTGCGTGCTCCGTATCCACGCGGGCCTCCACGGAGCGCTCAATCGTCTCCAGAAAGTTCGCGCAGTGGTATTGCAGGTGGAACCCAAGCAGATCGTTGCCCAACATCCCGTCGAGCAACTCTTCCTTCCAGGGAAACGCGCGGAACGTCTCCCGATTCGGCCATGGAATGTGCCAGAACTGCGCCACCGTGAGCCGTGGATTTCTGCGCTTCAGCATTCGCGGCAGCAGAGCAAGGTGGTAGTCCTGGATAAAGACCAGAGCCGGATCGTCGCCCGCTTCCTCCAGTATGGCGTTCGCGAAAAGTTCGTTGGCTTCCCGATAGCTGGCCCAATTCCTCGCCGTGAATCGCGGCCGGTGGAATGCCGCGTGACACAAGGGCCACAACCCACGATTGGCAAGACCGTAGTAGTATTCCTTCTCGATGCGTTCCGACAACCACACCCGGCGCAACGTATAGGAGGGCGCGTCCGGCGGCACCCGAACGCGGTCCTCCGCATCGACCACAATCCGGTCGGCCGAGCCGCTGCCGTGAGCCACCCATACACCACCCGACGCTCGCAGGATTGGGTCGAGCGCCGTGGTCAATCCGCTGGCCGCCGTTCCACACCGGATCCTGCCGTCCACTTTCGTATGGATATATGGCTCGCGGTTGGATACGGCGATGAATTTCATGTCCTGAAAGCGTTCCGCGACAAGGTCCTGTAGCTTTTCTTTGGTCCAGTTTTCCATATTGATGGCGCGCCCCGGCGCACCTTAAGCATATCGATATCAGGTATTTAGAAGACATACCCCGCACCCACCAGAGGCCTTCCTAAAGTGCCGTAGAGGGGCGAATCCGGCGCGCGAATATGGCACGCTGAAGAGAGACGGAGCAGTCCGGCCGCTTCGTTCGAGAGATACTGATGATAGGACAAACCATGCCTGCTCGCAGGTCGATCCTCCTGGCGGCTGCTCTGGCGGCCCTGCTGCTTGTGATCAGCGTCTCCGCTTTCGCGGTGTGGTGGAGCGCAAAGACTTCCCAGCAACGCGTCGCCGCCCTTCAGAACGCTCACATGGATGCCGGAGTCGCGCTGGGATCCATCCGCGCGAACGTCTATTTGAGTGCGATTCTGACTCGCGACTGTCTACTTGACAACGATTTCTCGCACGCCCAGCAGTATTTCGATCAGTTCAATACCATTCGAGCCAATACTCAGAAGAGCTTTCAGACGCTGGAAGCTTCCGGCCTGGACGATGCGCAGCGCGCCGCGTTGAATCACCTGCGTGAGGAACTTTTTGCCTACTGGGACCCCACCGAGGTAATCCTGGATTGGAGCCAGGAAGAAAAGCGGGCGCAACGCACCGCGATGCTCCGGCAGCGGGTCGGGAAGCGTCAGGAGATTTTTGCCCTGGCAGAGCAAGTCGAACAACTCGTGACCGCGAATTTCGTGAAAGAGCGGCAGCGAATCACGACTGCCGATCAGGAATTCAGAACATCTCTCGGCTGGACGACGGGGATCGCACTACTGCTCGGCCTGGCGATCGCCGCAGGAACGCTGGCGCGTATGTCCGCCCTGGAACGTCAATCGCAAACCGCGGAGTCCCAACTTCGTCTGCTGTCCGGCCAACTCCGTACCACTCAGGAGCAGGAACGCAAGTACCTTTCGCGAGAGCTGCATGATCAAGTTGGACAGATGCTGACCGGTGTCCGCATGGAACTTGCCAGCATCGCCCGCATTCACGCCAATTCGGAGAGCGAGGTCTCGGCGAGAATCGCTCGAGCCAAGGGTACAGTGGAGCAGACTCTGCGAATTGTCCGCAATATCGCCATGCTGCTGCGTCCTTCTATGCTGGACGATCTGGGACTCACGCCGGCTCTGATCTGGCTATTCAAAGAGGTCTCCAGATCGAGTGGTTTTGAGATCCATTCTGAGATTAACCCGGCGGTCGAGGGGCTGCCGGAGGCTTGCAAGACGTGCATCTACCGTATCGTGCAGGAAGGCGCTGACGAATGCTTCGCGCCACGCGGAGGCGCGAAGCGTCGATGTTTCCTTGAAAGCCGAGCAAGGCTGGGTGATCGGGAAGATTTCCGACGACGGGCGCGGGTTCGATCGAAGTGCCCAAAAGGGGCGCGGACTTGGATTGCTCGGCATGGAGGAGCGCGTCCGGGAACTCGGTGGCAGCATCAAGATTACGTCGTCATTAGGCAGCGGAACGCGGGTAGAATTCCGTCTGCCCCTTGAAGTGATGGAGCCCAGGAATGATACGCATTCTGATCGCGGACGATCACGGGATCGTTCGGACCGGATTAAAACTTCTGCTTGAACGAGTGCCGGATATGGAGGTGGTCGGAGAAGCATCCGACGGCCGTGAAGCCGTGCGCCTCGCGAAGGAATTGCGGCCAGACATCATCGTGATGGATATCGGCATGCCGTTGTTGAACGGGTTGGATGCTGCTGGCCAGATCATTCGCGAGAATGAGGGCATTGGCATCATCATCTTAAGCATGTACGCAGACGAGAGCTATATCGTCCGCGCTCTTGATGCCGGCGCCCGGGGATATCTGCTGAAAGACAATGCCGATGACGATATCGAACGCGCCATCCGATCGGTAGCGATCGGGCGTCCCTTCTTCACGCCTTCCATCGCGCAGGCCCTGTTGGAAGATTACGTTCGCCTGATGCGAGAGCGCAGGGTCCAGGATTCTTACGAGTTGCTGACTGAGCGGGAACGCGAAGTATTGCAACTCCTGGCCGAGGGCAAGTCGAATAAGGAGGCAGCGACGGTCCTCTCTTTGAGTCCCTACACAATCGAAACTCACCGGCAGAACCTGATGCAGAAACTGGGGCTACACAACACGGCGGAGATCGTCCTGTATGCGGTTCGCAAGGCGATCGTTACGGTGTAGGCGAGAAGATCAGTAGCGGGGCAGCGAAAGATTGTCCTTTAGTGTGCGACCGAAAACCATATCCGCCACCCAGGGCACTCGCAGCGCCTTCATGACTTGGTTCCGGACGAACATCGAGAATTTTGATTTGGGGGCGAAGGTATTTCCGAAACGTAGCGCCGCCGTCTGCTTCGCTGCGACAAACGGTGCGAACATTTCCTGGTACCGTCGAAAAGCGGTGACATGGTCGCCGCCGGCTCTGTGGAGTTCGCCGGCCAGGATATAGGCCGCGGCCATCGCCAGTGCCGATCCCTCTCCTCCGAGCAGGGATATGCAAAATGCGGCGTCGCCGAGGAGCATGATGCGACCGCGTGCCCACAGCCCGTCTCTGGGATCCATTCGTATCTGGCTGACGCGGTCGAAATAGAGGTCATGGGTGTCATCGAGCGCGTCGAGAATGTGTGGGCACTCCCAACCGCTCGAACCAAATCGCTCGCGCAACAGCGCCTTCTGCGACTGCTCGTCGTTTTCCTCGCAATCCGAATGCTGGTCCGCAAAGGTAAATAAGAACATCGTGCGGTCGTCACGCATCGCAAATCGAGATACCTGCTGACCAACCTCTGTGTACATCACGTACACCAGCTCATCTCTGGGGCGATACCCTTGAGCTTCGAATGCGGCAACCTTGTACCCGAGATAGGTTTCGAATTGTTCGTCGCTGCCGAAGGCGAGTTGTCTGGTCCGGGAATGAAGGCCGTCCGCGCCGATCACCAGGTCGAATGTCCGTTCGGAGCCGTGTTCAAATGACACGCCCACGGTCGTCGTGGTCTGCTCGATCTTTGCAATGCTGTCCCCAAAAATCACTTCTACATCGCGCTCGATGGTCCTATAGATCGCTGCCGCAAGGTCCCCGCGCGGAAGGCTGATGTAGCCCCCGCCGGTCGCGCGGGAGAGTGCTTCCACGGGAAAACCCGAAACCTTGTGTCCCGATCGGTCCACCGCTCGGACTTCCCTCACTCGGTACGCCTCATGTTTGAGTTCAGGCATCAGTCCCATACGGTCGGCCACTTCGAATCCCAAGCCCCAGAAATCGACGATGTATCCGCCGGTTCGAAGCTTAGCCGCCCGCTCCACGATAGTAGTCTCGATCCCGTAATGATTGAGCCAGTATGCCAGGGTTGGCCCGGCTATTCCGGCGCCTGAAATCAACACCCTCATCGATCGACCTCATCATTTCTTCGCCGCGCATCTTCGCCGCGTCGACAGCCTTGCGAGTGGAGAGCCTGCCGAGGCGGAAATAAGCCACAAGACCAAGCGGCCCGGACCACAAGGCCGTGACCACGGCAAGACGACATCCATGATCCACATGTGCTGGCGGTGCCCAGCCGCCCAACGTTGTTGCATCGCTGCCTCTCACGCCCTTCCTATTGCAGCATCGCGATATATGCTTCGTCTGCATCAGGGCTCACCGGCATCAATATAGTTGTGCAATTGAGTCCTACCCGGGAAGTCTGCGCGGGGACTCTTGCCGTCTACTTGCATGCGCGGAAAGCATTGTCGAGCACGATTGCGGTTGCCGGCCATCAGGAGGGTCGAAACAACTTTTCTCAACGTGTCATCTACACTAGCAGTGGAACCCGCTTCTAGCCCGAAAGTGGTCCGTCTGGAGGTATCAGCGTATACAGTTCCGACGGAAACGCCGGAAGCAGACGGTACCATGGCCTGGAACGAGACAACACTTGTGCTCGTTCGCGCTTCCGCCTGCGGAGCAAGCGGCTTGGGGTATTCCTTCGCAGATATCGCGACGGCGCATCTCATCGACGCGCATCTGAAGCGTGCCGTCATCGGCGCCAATTGCCTGAATATCTCCGAACTCTGGTTGGCCATGGTTCGCGCCATACGCAATCTCGGACGGCCGGGCATCTGCTCAATGGCAATTTCTGCAGTTGACAACGCCTTATGGGATCTGAAGGCACGCCTACTTGGAACCAGCGTCGCTGATCTCCTTGGCCGCGCGCATGAATCAATTGCCGCTTATGGCAGCGGCGGCTTTACGTCCTATTCAGATACAGAACTGAAACGGCAGTTGAAGGGCTGGATTGATGCCGGTTTGACCAGCGTAAAGATGAAAATCGGCAGCGATCCGGCATCCGACATAGCGCGCGTGCAGTCGGCTCGTGACGCCATCGGTCCGCACGCCGAATTGTTCGTTGATGCCAACGGAGCTTACGATCGCAAGCAGGCCCTCGCGAAAGCCGCCGCATTCGCAGGCCTCGGTGTGAGCTGGTTTGAGGAGCCGGTTTCCTCAGACGATCTCGAAGGCTTGCGGCTCATTCGTGAGCGTGCGCCGGCAGGCATGCGTATCGCGGCCGGGGAATACGGTTACGATTCCTTCTATTTCCGGCGCATGCTGGAAGCCAGCGCGGTGGACGTGCTTCAGGCAGACGCCACGCGCTGCGCGGGCATTACGGGATTCCTCGCCGCAGGCAATTTGTGCGCATCCTTTTCGACGCCATTTTCTGCACACACCGCGCCTTCCTTGCACGCGCACGCAGCTTGTGCCGTTCCCTCCGCAATTAATGTCGAGTATTTCTTCGACCATTACAGGATCGAGCAGATGTTCTTCGACGGCGCTCTCGTTCCATCCGGCGGAATGCTCCGCCCGGATTCCACGCGTCTCGGCTTCGGTCTGGAATGCAAATTGCCAGATATGGAGAAGTATCAGGTTTATGGCAACGTTACTGCATGAGTCACAAATCGCTTGGGCGCGACCGCGTTCGGCGGAATATCCTTCCACCGAGGCGAAGGCCCTGGAAGGCGAGCTCAGGAAGCGAATTGAGGGAGAGGTCCGGTTCGACGACGGGAGCCGGGCTCTTTATGCAACCGACGCCTCCAATTACCGGCAGGTGCCGATCGGTGTCGTCGTTCCTAAGACTATCGAGGATGTCCTTATCACGGTGGAACAGGCCAGGCGTTTCGGCGCACCCTTGCTCGCTCGCGGCGGTGGAACCAGCCTGGCGGGCCAGTGTTGCAATGTCGCCGTCGTTCTCGATTTCACGAAGTATCTGAACAAGCTCATCGACCTCAATCCGCAAGCCAGGACAGCCCGCGTTCAGCCGGGCATTGTGCTCGATTGGCTGCGCAAGGAAGCAGAGCGCCATCATTTGACGTTCGGACCCGATCCCGCCACCCACAATCACAACACGCTCGGTGGGATGATCGGCAATAATTCCTGCGGTACGCATTCCGTTATGGCCGGAAAGACCGAAGAGAACGTCCTCGATCTCGACATACTGACCTACGATGGTCTGCGCATGCGCGTTGGCGCGACATCGGAGGAAGAATACCAGCGGATCATCAGCGGCGGCGGTCGGCGCGGGGAAATCTACGCGGGCTTGAAAAAGATCGCAGAACGTTACGGAGATGAGATTCGACGGCGATTTCCGAACATCCCACGCCGCGTGTCCGGTTACAATCTGCCGGATCTCCTTCCCGAAAACGGATTTAACGTCGCACGCGCCCTCGTCGGCACAGAATGCACCTGTGCCGTAACCCTCGAAGCCACGGTAAAGCTGGTCTGGAGCCCTCCGGGCCGTACGCTCGTCGTGTTGGGATATCCGGATATTTATCAGGCCGGTGACCATGTCCCTGAAATTCTTCAGTTCAAGCCGATCGCCTGCGAGGCGGTCGACGCACTGCTGGTCGAGAACATGAAGATCAAGGGTTTGCATCCCCGCGATCTGAAGCTGCTGCCGGATGGACGCGGCTGGCTCCTGGTCGAGTTCGGCGGCGAGGATCGGGGTGATTCCGACAACCAGGCGCGCCGCTTGATGAACAGCCTGAAGAAGCATAGCAACGCGCCGGAGATGAAACTCTACGATGACCCTGGCGAAGAACATCTTGTTTGGGAAATCCGCGAATCAGGCTTGGGCGCGACCGCCTGGGTTCCGGGTGAGCATGTGACATGGGAAGGCTGGGAGGATTCAGCCGTTGCCCCGGATAAGGTGGGTCCCTACCTGCGGGAATTGTGCGAACTCTACACCAAGCATGGATACGAGGGCGCGCTTTACGGCCATTTCGGGCAGGGCTGCATTCATACGCGGATCACTTTCGATCTTCTGACGGCCGAAGGGATCGCGAATTATCGCTCCTTCATGGACGACGCGACATCGCTGGTCGTCAAGTATGGCGGGTCGCTATCAGGTGAGCACGGCGACGGGCAATCGAAGGCGGAATTCCTGCCGAAAATGTTCGGCCCCGAAATCTGCGAAGCCTTCCGCGAATTCAAGAGTCTATGGGACCCGAACGGGAAGATGAATCCCGGCAAAGTCGTGGACCCCTACCCAATAACGACGAATCTGCGCTTGGGGACGACTTTCGCGCCCGAAGAACCCTCTACCCACTTCCACTTCATCAACGATAAGGGCAGTTTCACACATGCGGCCATGCGATGCGTCGGCATCGGAGAATGCCGGCGGCAGGAAAAAGGCACCATGTGTCCGAGTTACCGCGCCACGATGGAAGAGAAGCACTCGACTCGCGGACGCGCCCATCTGCTCTTCGAGATGCTGCACGGCGAGGTGATCCGCGACGGGTGGAAAAGCAAAGAGGTCTTCGACGCGCTCGACCTCTGCCTCTCCTGCAAAGGCTGCAAGGGCGACTGCCCTGTCAATGTCGACATGGCGACTTACAAGGCCGAATTCTTATCGCACTACTACGAAAACCGACTGCGGCCCCGTTACGCCTATGCGATGGGCTGGATCCACCGTTGGGCGCGTATCGCTTCGTATGCTCCACGCATCGCGAATCTCATGGCGCACTTGCCGGGGGCCAAGCGTCTCGCGGGTATTGCGCCGGAACGCAAGGTACCCAAGTTCGCACCTGAAACTTTCAAGCAGTGGTTCCAAAAACGGGGGACCCGTAACAAAGGAATGCCCGAGGTCATTCTTTGGGCGGACACTTTCAATAACTACTTTCATCCGGAAGTAGCCGCCGCAGCGACGGAAGTACTGGAAGATGCAGGATTCCGCGTGATGGTGCCGCGCGCGCCGCTCTGTTGCGGCCGGCCGCTTTATGACTATGGGTTCCTCGATCAGGCGGACGACCTTCTGGGGGATATCCTGAACCACCTCAGACCCTCCATCGAGGCCGGAACGCCCGTGGTGGGGCTGGAGCCGAGTTGTCTGGCCGTCTTTCGGGACGAGATGCTCGACTTGCGCCCGCACGACCAGGATGCCAGGCGACTGCACGGGCAGACCTTCACGCTGGCAGAGTTCCTGACACGACACGACTACCAACCGCCCAGCCTGCACCAGGACATCGTGGTTCACGGACACTGTCACCAGAAGGCGATCATTAGCCTCAACGCCGAAAAGAAGCTCTTCGAAGCCATGGGCGCCAAGGCAGAAATCCTCGATGACGGGTGCTGCGGCATGGCCGGCAGCTTCGGTTTTGAGGAACAGAAATACGATCTTTCGATGAAGGTTTACGAGCATCAGCTCGGGCCTCATTTGCGCGACTTACCCTCAGAAAGGCTCGTGCTGGCGGATGGCTTCAGTTGCAAGACGCAGATCGAGCAGGCGACGGGCCGCCGCCCTCTGCACCTGGCGCAACTACTGCGTAGGGCGAAGGATGGCAAGGGTTCCGATGACGCCACAACGGACCTGCGGAGCAAGGCACGCAGGAGAGTTCCGCCTTGTTAACGGACCGGCGTCGCTACTTCTGGGCGTCGTCGCTCTGGGTCTCGGTGCCTT
Organism: uncultured Solibacteraceae bacterium; assembly: GCA_963792055.1. Taxonomy (GTDB): domain Bacteria; phylum Acidobacteriota; class Terriglobia; order Bryobacterales; family Bryobacteraceae; genus Solibacter. Next base: position 508,993 of record CAWBUV010000010.1, read on the forward strand.
CTATTTAGGACGGAGGATGCTTCGATGAAGAGCAAAAGATTGGATAGCGGGACCGTCTTGATTTTCGAAACAGGGGACGAGGTCGTCTCCACGCTGACGGCGTTTGCCAGGGAAAACCAAATCGCCGCCGCTCACTTCACCGCCATCGGGGCCTTCAGCGATGCTGGGCTTGGATATTTTGACTTGCAGAAGAAGGACTACCTCAAGAACCAGGTTAATGAGCAAGTGGAAGTGGTCTCTCTCATCGGCGACATCGCGCTGGATAAAGGCGAACCTAAGGTCCACGCCCACGTCGTCGTCGGAAAAAAGAACGGTGCCGCAATGGGAGGGCATCTTCTCGAAGCTCACGTACGCCCAACGTTGGAGCTGGTTCTTCAAGACTCCGGAGAGCAGTTGAAACGGAAATTCGACCCGGAGAGCGGGTTGGCACTGATCGACTTGGGAGAGGTGAAAGCTTAATTAGGTGAATTCATGCAGAAACAGAATTCCGGCAGAGTCGTTGTGGTTACCGGAGCATCGGCGGGCGTGGGTCGCGCAACCGTTCGCGCCTTTGCGCGCGAAGGAGCTCATATCGGCCTGATTGCGCGCGATAGCGAAGGCCTTCATGTTGCCGCCCGCGAAGTCGACCAACTCGGCGGAAAGGGCTTGGCGGTTCCCGCGGATGTTGCCGATGCCAAGCAAGTCGAGGCAGCGGCGGTCCGGATCGAGCATGAGCTCGGGCCAATCGAGGTCTGGATAAATAATGCGATGACGACAATCTTCGGGCGCGTCACGGACGTGACGCCGGATGAGTATAAGCGCGCTACAGAGGTCACGTACCTTGGTACTGTTTACGGAACCATGGCCGCGCTCAGGCGCATGCTTCCCCGCGATCGAGGCAGTATCATCCAAGTCGGATCGGCACTCGCCTATCGTTCGATCCCCTGCAGGCAGCCTATTGCGGCGCGAAGCATGCCATCGCGGGCTTTACTGATTCGCTCCGCAGCGAACTGATTCACGATAAGAAGAATATTCACCTGACGATGGTGCAGTTACCGGCCATGAATACGCCGCAGTTCACGTGGTGCCGCTCTAAAATGCCGCATCATCCTCAGCCCGTTCCTCCGATTTATCAGCCCGAAGTGGCGGCGGAAAGAATCGTCTGGGCCTCGCATCACAACCGCCGGGAAGTCTTCGTCGGCGTGCCCACGGTCATCTCCATCGAAGCAAACAAGGTCGTTCCGGCGCTTGCCGACTATTATCTTGGCCGCACGGGTTTTGATTCGCAGCAGACACAGGAACCCGTCGCGAAGGATCGCCCGGACAATCTATTCGAATCCGTGCCCGGCGATTTCGGCGCCCACGGCGTGTTCGGGCAGCAAGCTCACGAGACGGCGGCGACCACCTGGCTTACCGAGCATAAAGGAACGACGGTGCTGGCAGGAGCTGCTGTCTTCGGCGCACTGGCCTTCGCCCTTAAGAGACGGGCATCGTAAAGAAGGGAAATGAGGCGACGAGAATGGCGAAAACAACTGCGGATTTATTGGTGGAACGTTTAATTGAATGGGGCATCGACACGATTTTTGGTTTCCCCGGCGACGGCGTCAATGGAATTTTTGAAGCCTTGCGCACGAATCAGGAAAAGATCCGGTTCATCCAGGTCCGGCACGAAGAGGCGGCAGCCTTCGCCGCCTGTGGCTACGCGAAGTACACGGGGCGCCTTGGGGTGTGCCTTGCCACATCCGGTCCCGGCGGCATTCACCTGCTCAACGGTCTCTACGATGCCAAGTGCGACGGGCAGCCGGTTCTGGCGATCACCGGGCATACATTCCACGATCTGATTGGCACCCACTACCAGCAGGATGTCGATCTCGACAAGCTATACATGGACGTCGCGGCCTACAACCAGCGCGTTACAGGACCGGATCACGTCATCAATGTCGTCGACGAAGCCATCAAGACCGCGCTCAGCTATCGCACCGTCGTGCATATCACGATCCCCAAGGACGTTCAGGACTGGAATTCAGAAAGCAAACGCTCGGCGGCCAACGTTCCCGCGCACAGCGCCGATCTGTTCGCCTCCGCCATGCCGGTTCCGTCCCAGGCTCTGCTGATGCAAGCCGCCGCCCTCATCAATGAAGGATCGAAGGTCGCGATCCTGGCGGGCCGCGGCTGCCTGAAAGCACGCGAAGAGGTCTCGCAATTGGCGCGGGCTGTGGCCGGTCCGATCATAAAACCTCTCCTCGGCAAGGCCGTCGTGCCCGATCGCGATCCCTACACAACCGGGGGCATCGGCCTTCTGGGTACGGCGCCATCACAAGACGCTATGCAGGAATGCGACACGCTCATCATCGCCGGCACCAGCTTTCCTTATCTCGAGTTCTATCCGAAACCGGGGAAAGCCCGAGCTGTGCAGATCGATGTGAGCCCGACGCGGATCGGGCTGCGCTATCCGGCTGAGGTCGGTCTCGTTGGCGATTGCGCAACTGTACTGCGTGCGCTGTTGCCGCTCATCAAGAAGAAGACCGATCAAAGTTTCATCGAGACCTGCCAGAAGCGCATGAAGAGCTGGAACGAATTGATGGAGGAACGGGGACGGCGGACAGACATGCCGATGAAGCCGCAAGCCGTCACCTATCATCTCAACAAGCTTCTTGGAGCCGGATGCTATCGTATCGGCCGACAGCGGAACGATCGCAACCTGGGCCGCCCGCTATATCGAAATCCGCGACCAAATGCAGTTCTCGCTGTCCGGCTCACTTGCCACTATGGCGAACGGGCTGCCTTACAGTATTGGCGCAGCGGTGGCCTATCCCAATCGTCAAGTGGTCTGCATCGTGGGCGATGGCGGCTTGACGATGCTGTATGGGTGAACTCGCCACTCTGGTCAAATACCGGCTGAACGTGAAGGTGATAGTGGTCAAGAACAATACTCTCGGCCAGATCAAATGGGAGCAAATGGTTTTCGAAGGCAATCCCGAATTCGGCGTTGATTTGCAACCGATAGATTTTGCTGGTGTCGCGATGAATTGTGGCGCCGCGGGTTTCACGATCGAACGGCCCGAGGAGGCTGAGGACATCCTGCGGCAGGCCTTGGCTCACGATGGACCCGGCCGTCGTCCAGGCAGTCGTCGATCCGAACGAGCCGCCGCTGCCGGGCAACGTCAGCACGGAGCAGTTCATGAAATTCAGCGAGGCCTTGGTCAAGGGTCAGAAGGACGGCTGGAAGATACTCAAGACTGTCATGAAGGACAAGATTCGGGAGGTAGTCTGAAAATCGTCACCGCCGCTCTGTTCCGACGCGAGCGCCGTCCGATGCGTCCCGCGACTACCGGGGCTATTTTGAAAAAACTGGCGGAGAGGGGGGGATTCGAACCCCCGGTAGAAGTTTCCCCCTACGACGGTTTAGCAAACCGCTGCTTTCGACCACTCAGCCACCTCTCCGTGAGATGAAAATGGTCCTGAAAAGCATCGCTACCACAACGACGCGCGCGCACGGGTCAATTACCGTTTGACCGGGCGTTCAACGTTACTACAATTGAGATGCTGCTATTGTGCGCCCGTAGCTCAGCTGGATAGAGCGTTTGCCTCCGGAGCAAAAGGTCGGTGGTTCGAATCCACTCGGGCGTACCATTTAAACCCTTTAGATTCTTGTCGGCCTGCCATTCACCCTGGCTCCCTTTCCACCTAAAACCCTCACTACCGTACCAAAACCGTATCAAAACGCGATCTTCTGACTACTGCCGTATCAAAACTCTTCCGATGAATCCTCCTCACTGGCCTTACGGTTGAGCTTCTGCAAGGCTTCACGTTTCATCTGAAGCTTCATCTGCGAGTACCGCTTGAAAACCTGCGCGTCCGTTTGCCGGAGCATCTGCGTTACCCATTCGTCGGCGACACCGCCCGCCGAAAGGCGGGTGGCATACGTTGACCGCAGATCGTAGAGCCGAAAATAGCGGACGCCGGCTTTCCTGAGCGTTGTGCCCCAAACCTTCTTGAAGGCCGTCTGGTGCCCCGTCCGGTTACTATCGTTGGGAAAAAGCCATGGGCCAGGGCCGGCAACCTCGATCTGACTCCGAAAAGCCTCTACCGCGATATCCGTCAGCGGCACCTCGGCGACCCCAGTAGGAGTCTTGGAGTCGGCAATGAAAACAACCTTGTTCGACAGATCGATCTGTTCTTTCCGCATCGATGCCAGTTCTTTGTAAACCCGAAGGCCCGTCTCCGTGATAATACGGATCACGTTCTTCAGGTACTCGGGTGCGTGTGCCTCGATCTTGGTCTGCTCGGACCAAGTCATGTAGTGCGGTCGAAAAAGTCCCTTCACCCTGACCGGAAACTCGACGGCACTGCACGGGTTGATCGTCACCAGACGTTTCTTGACGGCTACTGCGAAGATGCGGCGCAGCACCCGAAATTCCTGGTGAACGGTCGTCGGCTTTATGATTCCAAGTTCACATACTCCCTCCTTACGATGGACCAGCCTCCGTTGCCCCAGCCGCCTCTGCAGGTGCTCCTCGATCATCGGTGGATTGACTTCCCCCAGTTTCATCGCTCCGAACGCCGGTCGTAGTGTTCGGAGAGCCGCCTGGTTTGCAGCATGCGTCGCCTTGGTTCGAATCGGCGGTTTCGAGTAATGCTCAAGGAAGTAGTCCGCCCATTGATCAAAAACGATCTGCTTGCCCTTACGAAGAACATCGAGGGTATTGCTGTCCCGAGCGGCGAGCCGATCACGCAAAACCCGTTGCGCCTCGTCCCAATCGGCTGTATTCGTTGATTCCAGGCAGCGGCGACCGGCCTTGTCCCGGTATCGCATCCACCAAACGTTGCTGTCGTTTCGTCTATAAACCACGCCATCATGCTCACGCGGTCTTGCCATTCGCCACCTCTTGTTTAAATTGCGCGCGAAAGGGCTCCAAGTCCGATCTGAGAAATCGGATATTGCGGCCCATCACGCGGAGGTGGGGAATCTGCTTTCGCTCAACCCAAAGATACACTGTTTGTTGGCTGACGCCAAGGAAGCGCGCAGCCTCCTTAACGTTGATGGGCAGATTCCAGACCGCCTCGCTCGGTGGCGGCTACGACGCTGGAAAACCCGTCGCGGATGTTTGTGATGTCCTTCATTCCTCCTCCATTCGTTAACGGCGTTCTTAAGACCGGGCCAGCCGTGAAGACACGTCGGGCTCGAGAAGTTTCAGAGTGGAGCGGCTTCGGCAGGTTCAGGAAGGAGAGAGATCGTTATCGCCGCTTATTTATAGACCCTGGCACAGCCTGGACTGCTTCCCAAGCGCTGCGCATTCCGACGAACTACTGTATGGCCGTGTCTGCCTTACACGGCAAACAAACGCCGAATTGCTCGTCGATGTCATCCATGGCAGCCTGTCGGGCAAATTCCGCTACAATCAGCCACGTATCGGAAATGGGCTCGGGTACCTTCTTGAGGGCCGTGCCAAGGGTGATGCCCTGTTGCTGTGCGATGAAGGCTGCGCACAGCTTGCAGGCGAATTGCTGGTGGTACGGCGAGTTTCTGAGTTCGTCCATCGTTGTCTTCACAGTTCCTCCTGTAATCCGTTCATTCAGTCCTCCAAGTCGGAATGCCAGCTTCCCAAGCTGGACGTCGCCGGTTCGAATCCGGTCTCCCGCTCCAAAATCAACAACTTACGGGCACTCGAAAAACGTACCCTCCATAGCCCTCCATTAAGCATCACGCGGATCTCTTTCGGCCTCGAACAACACCAGTGAGAACCGATTCCTCAAGTTGCTTCCCGGCAGCGGCCATGTCCTCGATGCTCGATTGGGTGTATACATCGAGAGCCACTCCTATTCCGTGCCCGCGCTGGTCTGCGGACACCTTCGGATCCACTTTGGCGTGATGGCCGAGGCTTGCATGCGTCCGCCGCATGACCTGGAAGTTCACCCAGCCCAAGCCGATCGGCTCCAATTTGGCTCTGATGTGATCCTCGAGCAGCGAAGATCTCCAGAGCGGTTGCCCAGTCTCACCCGCAAACACAAAAGCGTCGGGATTCTGGTCCACTGCCTTCTCCATCCAATCGTGGAGCTGAGAAGCCGTGTCGCGGAGGGACCGCGATTGTGCGGACCAAACCATTCTTTGGAGTCGCGAACTTCCCCCTATACACGCGTCGACGGATCTCGATCACCGAGGCGTCGGGCTTAACGTGTTCCCGCTGAATCGCCAGGAGCTCACCGGGGCGCATTCCAGCAAAAACAGCAAGCTGGAGAATAACCTGCTCCCGGTACTCTAGAACACCCAGGGCCAACTCGACTTCTTCGGCGGACATCGTCTGGCTAACGCTTCGTTTCGCGGACTTTGGAGTGTACAACGCCGTGGTCGGGTTAACCGAGATCACCCTCTCAGATACTGCCATCTCGAACATCGAAGTGAGGTCCCATCGCAGGTGATCTACGATGCTGAATGACAGCCCTGATGCCGCCTTTCGCTCCAGGAACTGCTGGAGCGGTGCCAGCGTGAGATCTTCCAGTCGCTTGCTGCCGAGTTCCTTCGCGATGTGATGCTGTAGGCGATTTTCCGATGTCCCGGCCGTCGATTCCTTCCATTTGCCCGGTAGAACGGGAGGTAAACCTCATCGAGGAACTCCCGCACTGTTGGCGGGCGGGTCGCTTTTAGATTGCGGCCGCCGCCGTTAATTTCCCGCATGAAGTCTTGGCGCTTCTCGTCAGCCGTACCCTTGTTCATATCCGTTGCCCAGCCGAGCGTGTGATAGCGCCGTTCGCTTTTTTCGTCGTAGTAAAGAACCACCCATACTCTCCTATTTCCATGCTTGCGAAGTTGCAAGCTGCCTTTTTGAAATCTCCTGCGTCTCATTGAATCTCCTGTTGAGGCGCAGGCGTTGATTCAGGGTGATTCGATCGTATCACTGGCCTATGCTCTTTGGGCTTGGCAATGCTCTTGATCCAAGATCCACCGATCGATTACGGACCGGCGGATCAGCGCGCGGCGGCCGGCGCGAACATACGGAATGGCCGGAACGCCGGGGATCTTTCCGGCAAGAATGTGTGACAAGTGTGACCGCGAAACGCCAAGGTAGTTGGCCGCGGACTTGATGTCCATGATTTCTCGATAGGCGAATGCCTGATTTCCAGCGCTCACCGTGCCCTCCTCCCCTTCACGATCCCCATATTTCTCGCTCCGAGCGCCATCGGTCTCACCCCCGCTTTCCCAGAGTGCAGATTCTTGCGACGGGAGTGAGCGCCAATCCAAAGAGGGGCCCCGGAGCTGACTTGGGCCGAGCCGCAGGTTCATGTCTATTTGTAGGGCATCGGCCGGGTCTGTGCCAAAACTCTATCGAGGCCTGTCCAAAAACCTCGAGGTTCCAGACTCCAACTAAGGCTGGTGACCGCTGCGATAGACCAAGATAGTGCCCCTAACAGCCGCTCTGCCAAGTGGTTAGCCAGATTCCCTCACCCAACAGCCTGTCTATAGAGACAATTTCTAGTCCGTTTGCCCTTCCGGCCATACTTCTGATGCGGGTAGCGAGGAAGCGAGTATCTCGGGGAGACATGAGGTATGGACACGGCGGCAGTGATCACTGGTCTTCTAGAAACATTGGGGGCAAACCAACGGCCCCGCGGGACTTGGGGATATCGCGGCAATCAGGACTCGGTCGAATCCACATGCCTCGCGATACTGGCGCTGCGCCGGCACCCGAGCATCAAACTTGCGCGGGCGATCCAAGCACTGCTGGGTCTTCAGAACGCAGACGGAAGTTGGCCAGCGTTCACGGGCGACGAGCCCGAGGGGTGCTGGACAACGGCCCTTGCCGTCCTGAGCCTAATGCCGAGACGGGGCAGGCAACGAAGCACCTGGCATCGGGAATCCAGTGGCTCTTGAACGCGCGAGGCCGCGAAGCAAACTGGTTGTGGCGCTGGAAACTCCGCACGTTCGACAACAAGGTGCAGTTCGATCCAGCCAAGTTCGGCTGGAGCTGGGTATCAGGTACAACGAGCTGGGTAATCCCGACTGCATTCGCCCTGATTGCCCTTCAACAGGCCAGGCAGCGTGGCTATGACAAACTGCCCGACTCACTGAGCGGGTCGACCTCGGCACCAGCATGCTCCTCGACCGAATGTGCCCCGGCGGCGGATGGAATTCTGGGAATGGAGTCGCATTTGGCGTGGCGCTCGCGCCGCACATCGACGCAACCTCAATCGCCCTGCTGGCCCTGATAGGCCACGAAGAGGAACCGGGGGTTCAGAGATCACTCCACTGGCTGGTGAACCGTCTCGCGGGATGTCCATCGCCATACAGCCTGGCATGGGGTGTCCTTGCGATTGCAGCATACCGACGCATCTGTCCGGAAGCCAGGGAGAGTCTGCGCGATAGGGCGGAAGAACTGATGCGGCTGACAGAGAATGCGGCGAGTATCGAGGACAACTGCACTCTCGCGGTCTGCGCCCTGGCGCTTGAGGCGATTAATGGAGACAACGTGTTTGAGGTGAGAACGTGATGAATCTGGATCGTCGGCGGCTGATGATCAGTGCCGCTGGGGTAGCTGTCGGGGGAATGGCGACAGCGCGCCTCCTCCCCGAAGAGATGCTGCTGCGGGACCGACGCCCACGGCGCTCGCGTGTAGCGATCATCGCCGCGCAGGAATACTCAGAGAGTCTCGAAGGGGTGCTGGTGTCGGGCCTTCGGGAGTTTCACCTGAACTTGCGCGGAAGATCCGTACTGCTCAAACCGAATCTAGTGGAATACATCGCTGGCGTGGAAGTCAATACGAATCCCGTGCTGGTAGGTGCTGCGGCGCAGGCATTTCTCAAGCTGGGCGCCGACAGCGTCGTAGTGGGAGAGGGTCCTGGGCACCAGCGAGACACATATCTGGTGCTCGCCGAGAGCGGGCTCGCAGATCAACTGCGCAGCCAGAAGATCAGTTTCGTCGATCTGAACCGCGACGAATTGTTCAAGGTGCCAACGAGAGCCACCTACACGGGTCTGGAACACTTATGGCTGCCTGGGACTGTACTCAAATCTGACTTCGTGGTGTCGATGCCGAAGATCAAGACCCACCACTGGGCTGGCGTTACTTTGAGCATGAAAAACATGTTCGGGGTAGTGCCGGGCACAAAGTACGGCTGGCCGAAGAATGTTCTGCACTGGAAGGGAATCCACCGGAGCATTCTCGATATTTGTGCGACGGCTCCAGTGCATTTCGTCATCGCGGACGGCATTGTTGCGATGGAAGGCAACGGGCCGCTGCACGGAACTCACCGGCATCTCGGGAAGATCGTTCTCGCCGACGATCCCGTAGCCGCGGATTTCACGTGTGCGCGCCTGATGGGTCTCGATCCACATCGTGTCTGGCATCTCGCTCGGGCGGCGCAATTTCTCGGAAATGGCTCTTATGACCGAATCGACCTAATCGCGGAAGGACTGCCGCTGAGGACGAATCCCTTTGATGTGCTGCCGGAATTCGCTGGTCTTCAAATGCGATTGTGAGCACGCTGAAGATTCGGGAGATGTGGGGTCAGTCGCCCGCTCTGCAATGTGCCAGGCGCACAACGGTCCCACACAATTCCGGATAGCTCCAAGAATATTTTTCAGGTTGAACAGGATTCAATCAGGGGCTTGGCGTGAATTCCCGATAGGTCTGGGAACATTATTCCGGTTTGCATCGTGTGTGGCCAACGAGCGGAGCGATCCCCGAATAGGTCCAGGAACATTTTTCGGGTTGGCACAGTTTGGTGAGAGTGGAGGGCAACGGCGAGATAGGTCCACGAACATTTTTCAGGTCGAGTTCAACGCTTCGAGGACGGAGGTAGACGCCGTGATAGGTCCAAGAACATTTTTCGGGTAAGCGGTGGAGCACCAACGAGTGGCGTGAACTCCGGATAGGTCCAGGAACATTTTTCAGGCTCACAGAATGCCGCGCAGAACGAAGTGCGGCTCGGATAGGTCCAAGAACATTTTTCGGGCGGGCAGAATCTGGCTGTGAGTCAGATAAGCAAAGCATCTCAACGCATTCCCGGCAGCCTTACAAGTATGGACCGAGGCGCGTTTCCCAATAGAATCGGGCCAGAGGAAAATCGTGTTCTCGTCAATCGAAGATCTCGGCCAGCGATTGGGAAAAGCGAAGTACGTAATCGACGAGGTTACTCTTCAGGTCGTCTACCTCGCTGCGCGGATGCAGAAGCCGGTGATAGTGGAAGGACCGCCTGGCTGCGGCAAGACCGCTCTGGCCCAGGCGATCGCGTCGGCTGGGAATACCGTCATTGAGCGACTGCAGTGTTATGAAGGCATCAATGAAGAGAAGGCAATCGGGAAATTCGACGGTGCCCTTCAGAAGCTGTTCCTTGAAACACAGGGAGATCGTCTTCAGAAGGACTGGGACGCGATCCGGAGCAATCTGCACACCCTAGATTTCTTTGTCCAGGGGCCTCTGCTGAGATCGCTGTTGTACGAGCGGCCGTGCGTACTGCTGATCGACGAAGTCGACAAGGTAGATGAAGGCTTCGAAGCCTTGCTGCTCGAAATCCTTTCGGAATGGCAGATCTCGGTACCCAAACTGGGGACGATTAAACACAAGGCGATTCCCTTCGTGATCCTCACCTCGAACGAGGTGAGGCGGCTGGGCGACCCGTTGCGGCGCCGCAGTTTCTATCTGCGGGTGGAGTTCCCGCCTGTCGACCGGGAGGCCGAGATCCTGCGGGTTCGCAGCACGACCACGAATCCCAGGCTACGGCGGATCATCGCCGGTTTGGCACATGCACTACGCGGCTGGCAGATGGAGAAGCCAGTTTCAATTGCAGAGATGCTCGAACTGGCGCAGGCCCTGGAAATCCTCGGGCTTGAAGACATCACGCCGGAGATGCGGGACATTCTGCTGCCCTTGGTGGCCAAGACGGAGTCGGATCGGAAACGGCTTTTGCTACGGGATGGCTTCGCGTCTCTCGTGCATGATTCGCACCAATATGCAGCAGAGGTTTCGCAGGATTCACTGGAGAGGGAACTGTCGGATGTGACGGCGGCTCGGTAGGTGGACCAAGTCTATGGCGATGAGAAAGCGGGCGAGACTGATCTATCTGTTTGCGGCAGGTGCCGCTGTGTGTGCCGCTCAACAGGATCAGCGCACAGCGGCCGTGCAACTGGCGGATCACTATGCGGCTGTTTATCAGGTACCTCGCGAACTGGTCCACTCGATCATCGAGGTCGAGTCTGGCTGGCAGCCGCACGCAGTTTCGAACAAAGGCGCGGTGGGGCTGATGCAACTGATGCCCGCCACGGCGGTTACGTTTGGGGTCACGAACCGCTTCGAGATCGACCAGAACATCCGAGGAGGAGTGGCGTATCTGGCCCGGCTTCTGAAGTTGTTCAACGGGGACCTGCGTTTAGTTGCCGCGGCGTATCTGACTGGCGAGACGCAAATTCTGCGGGCTGGCCTGGAGTACTCAAACGCTGAGGTTTACAGGTATGTGGCCAAGGTGGCGCGATTGTACCAGGAGAAGCGCTTGAAACGCCTCCAGACTGAGGTCCGCGCGCCAAACACGTTGCAAGGAGGTAGTCAGCTATGACGGTCATGAAGTGGGTGTCTTGCATTGTCCCCATACTCGAATTCGTGGGACGAGCGCATGGACAAGCAATAGTGCAGATTCAGGTCCAACCGCAGGTCGTCGGCCGGTCTATTCGAGACGGCCAGGTGACGACAGTGTTTTTGGCGCCGCGCTACGTAACGGCGATTCGGATGCCGGAGCCGATTAACTCGGTGGTCGTGGGCGACCCGTCTTCGTTCTCCGCCGAGCATTCGGATCGTGAACCCAACCTGGTGTTCGTAAAACCAATCACGCCGAAGGCGGCACAGACCAACCTGCTCATATCGTCGACTCGTGGCCTGCAGACAAGCCTCCTCCTGGTCAGCCGCGGTGAACTGAAGGAGGAGGGACAACCCGCGGTGGATTTTCTGATGCGGTACAAGCCGGCGGGACAGTTTCTGATCCAGCCCGCGGACTCCCCATCGGCGGCGATCCCGCAAACGGTAACGGTCGGCAGCACGGTAAGAGTACCGTTTGGCGCTGCACTGCCAGGCCCAGTTGCACCCGCCTCGTTGACCAATTACGGCGTCTCGAAGGAGCAATCGGCCACGCAACTGCGGGTGGCCGCCAATTCCACGCCGGTGGTCAGAACTGCTCTCGACGATCTACTGGACCGTCAACGACTTGCGCCATTGCCGGCCCTTTACGGCCAGAAGCCCGGTATCTCGCCACCGGGCAAGGAACTGGTGAAGACCGGCGTCAGCGAAGTGATCGATCAAGGCAGCGCGGTGGTGGTCTTGTTCTCAGCCGTCAACGTTCAGGACCATGCCGTCGAATTGATGCCGCCGCAGATTCAGTTGGGCGGCATGAAGAAGGGCGGGACGATCATTCGCAAGTCGCGCTGGTCGACGTCCGAGCAGTTGCCCGTCACGGACTTCCGGATGAGCCGCCGACGGCTCGGCCCAGGTGAGCGGGCAGATGGCGTGGTGGTCTTCCAGCGTCCGTCGTTCAAACAGTCGACCGAGACTCTGTTTCTTCAGATGGCTGAGTCGGGTGCGGTGGATCGCCCGGCTTTGGCTCCGATTGGTTTTGGAATTAGCAGTTTTCGAGAGGTGACATATGATGCCCGATAGCCACATTCGTGATGAGAGACTGGAGCGAGAATTGGGTGAACAGGACGACCCCACTCTGACGACGCGAGTTAGCCGGCCTGACGGCGCCGCGGAGGAATCGAAGCCAGCGGAGACCACCGCTGCGGAGGCCCCGGTCGCTACTGGCGGAATCGTGCAGCAGATCTGGCGACGAATCAAGGAGGAACGGAATCGGCCCAAACGGGTTGAGATCAACACTCGTGGCCAGAACAACATGGACCGGAGCAAGGCGTTTCTCGTTCTCGGCACGGCCGTCGTTTTGTGCGGCTTTGCGTTTCTCGCGCTGTTCTCTACCTCCGGCGCCGAAAAACGGGTTCAGGAACGGCGCACGAAGCCCAGTTTAGGGAGACCGGAGAGCGCAGCACAACAGGCGGGCCGTCCGGGATCCACAATTCCGCTCCTCAATGCCGACCAAGGTGCCGGCGATCAGAATAGCGAACAACTGAGTCCAGACGATATCCTGGCGACTTCGCGCCGCGCACAGATGGGAAACCAGCAGCCGCCGACAAAGACGCCCGACGAGCATGCGCTGAACCAAGTGCCCCCCGTCAATGATCCGGTGCTTGAAGCGTACCGGCAGCGAAACAACTACGCCTATACTCCTCCACCCCCGCCGCCACCCGCAGCTCCCGCGGTCTTGCCGGCCTCACAACCAAGTAACGAGTCGGAAGGGCTGAAGAAATCGTCCTTGGTGTTCGTGCGGAACACGACTTCGGAGACGGCGACGAACGCCCGCCAATCGACGGCTCAGCCTGCCTACATTGAGCGAAAGGGGGTCTCGACGTTGCTGCCGACCGGCAGTCGGCTGGTTGCACGATTGCAGAACTCCGTCAGTAGCGCCGTGAAGACGCCAGTCATTGCGGTGATCGAATACAACTACGAACAGGGCGGCGAGATTCTCATTCCGGCGGGCACGAAAGCTATCGGCCAGTTGGCGCAGGCGAGTCAGAGCGGCCAGGTGGGCCTTCGATTTACGGCTCTGGAAATGCCCGACGGCAGTACCGAGAGCATTGAAGGCAGTGGGGTCGCACTCGACTACGGTCCCCTGAAAGGAACCGTGAACGGGCGCAATGGAGTAAAGCGCGCCTTGGTTCGGTCGATGACTGGCATAGGGTCGATGGCGGCGTACCTGGTGGGCGGCGGTGGTTACGGTGGGCTGACGGGTCCGATCGATCAGAGTGTTCTACTGCGGGAAAGGATCGCATCGAATGTCGGACTCGCAGGTGAACAGGAGTTGATGGCGATGGGGTATTCCCAGAACGTGGTCGTCACGCTCTCAGGCAACACGCGGTTCTACATCGTCCTTCAGGAAGCAGCTACGACGCCCAACAGAACCGATCTTGCCCCGAATGTGGGACCCGGCGCTCGGACGAGCCTCGTTAGCGCAAACCAACAAGCCTTGCCGACGGCGGCGGAGCTTCGAGAGCTCGTAGACCTGAAGAATGAACTCAACCGGATGTATCGAGAGGTGGCGGCTACCCGGGCACAGGAGCCACCTCCTCCGCAGCAGTGAGGTGGCAGTGGAACCGAACTGGAAACCACTCGAGGCGAAGCTCGGCGCACTCCGGTGCGCCGGTTTCATGTTCATGGGTCGTTCGAATGGGATCAACCACTACAAACACGGCCTCAGCCGGCGCTATTTGTTCCTTGATGACGTTGGGCGGGCCTACGAAGCCGCTGGGCGGAACGAGTTTCGAGAGATTCCTTTCGACGAAGCGCTGGCGCGCGTCGAGGGGCCATTGAAGGAATTGGGCGAGACGCTCGAAACGGCGTACGACGACGCCTACATCAGCCGGAAAGAGACGGCTCTACGAGCGGCGGGCATTGAGGTACTCCGGCTGCGGATTGTGCCGGAGGACACAATCGTATAAGGCATACTCGGGCAGCCGTGGCGGGCGGACTTTGGATGCGGTAGATTAGCCCCAAGGAGTCGGGTTTTGCGCTCCGAACGCCAAGCAACGAGTCCGCTTCTTTGGGTGGCTACTCAGCTCGGGCACTTCCTTAGCGACGGCTACCGGGAGATCCACGCACTCATCGCCTCGAATACCCCACGCAGTTTCAAGAAGCTCTTCACGAGCAGCTTAGCCGCACTCGTCCTGGCGTTGCTGGCGGTAATTGTGATTGCATCGCAGCTACATCCGGCCGTGGTCATTCTTGCGGTTGCATGCGTGCTGATGATCGTCTACCGAGGAAGTCTATTTCGAAGGCTGGCACTCTTCGCCGGCTATTTCCTGTGTGGTTTCATACTCTTCATTGGCGCTGGCCTGATAACAACGGTTCCGCTTGAAAAAGAGTATCCGCTTCTGGCTAAAGTGATCGCGGTCGCGCTGTTTGTTGTGCTCTGCATAGTTATCCCGGCATTGCTGTCAATGCGACCGAGGCAGGAGATCGCCGCAGGCGGTGGGGACTTGGCTTCGGGCGACTGCGAGTCCAAGGCGCCAACCCACACCTTTGCCGACGTCGGTGGCCTGGAAGAAGCCAAGAAGCAGATTCGAGAGCTAGCCCAGGCGAACCTGCACGCGAAGAAGTTCGATCAGTACGGAGTGCTCAGGAACGGCATTCTGCTCCACGGCCCGAGGGGAACGGGTAAGACATTCCTCGCGGAGGCGGTTGCTGGAGAGTTCAAGCTCAAATACTTTTGCGCGTCAGCGGCCGGTCTTCACCATAAGTATGTGGGCGAGACGGAGCGTCATATTGAGACGCTGTTCCAGCAGGCCATCAGCAGCAGCCCGGCGGTCCTGTTCATTGACGAGATTGACGCCTTGGGCACAAAGCGACAGCAACTCGGAGACGGTGACGACACGGGTGGCGCAGCACGGGGTTATAACTCCGCGACTTCCCAGCTAATGGGGTGTATCGACGACGCTCGTAAACATCCCGGTCTGATCCTCATCGCCGCCACGAACTTCTACGATGGTTTGGATCGAGCTCTGATCCGGGAAGGTCGGTTCGATCTACACATTCGGATCGATCTACCAAACGAGGATGAGAGGACTCGGATCTTTGACGCACAACTGGCAAGGCGGCCAGCGAGAAAGTTCGGTCTCCAATCGTTCGCGAAGAAAACACCCGGCTGGAGCGCGGCCAAAATTGGCACGCTCGTGGATCGCGCCGCCTTCTTTGCTGCCGAACAGCATCGGAGTATCGAAGAGTGCGACCTGACGCGAGCCTTCGCGGAGACGGGCGGCAAGGACCGCGCGGCATTGAAGGAAGTTCACTGGACGGATGTCGTTCTGTCGCCCGATGCAGAGGCGGATCTCCGGAACCTGTGCCGCCTGATGGACCCCGCGTACGGAGAGCGGCTCAAGTTGGCCATGCCTACCGGCCTACTGTTGATCGGGCCCCCTGGAACCGGCAAGACGACGATCGCTCGGTTGATTGCGACGCAGACCAAACGGAGCTTTTACCCGATCACAGCCGCCGACATCCTGGGTAGCGCGACGGGCGCATCGGTCAAGAAACTCGTGGAACTATTTGCCAGAGCGAAAGAAAATAGCCCGTCGATCATTTTCATAGACGAGATAGATGGCCTGTTGCCCCGCAACAACGGTTTTCAGTCGCAGCACGATATTCAGTTGGTGGAGCAAGCGCGCAGCTTGATCAGTGAATTGGAACCGCAACACAACGTCTTCCTGATCGGAACCACCAACCATCTCGGCAGCATTGACGCCGCCATCCTTCGCGGAGGGCGCTTCTCGGAAAAGATAGAACTCGGCACGCCGGACGAAGGCGGCTATCGGCAGTTGCTCACCAAGCACTTGGACGGCGTCCAGCTTGTCGAGGGGCTCTCTGTGGAGCTTCTGGCCGAGCGGGTAAGAGGCATCTCTCCGGCCGACCTAGGCGCCATTTGCAATAGCGCCAAGCGAATGGCGATGAGGCGGATGGCCGACACCGCAGAGGAATTGCCTCCGCTCGTCTGGAATGACTTCACCGAAGCGATGAAGCGGGTCCAAGTCCAGTAAGCCCTACTCCCTGGCCCATCTCCCCTCGCGCATAGTGTTCCCCAGCGTTTCAGCTCGTCCTCCCACGCGATTTGGAGACTTTTGAAAACGCCGAGGCGCTTGCCTTATTCTGCCTTCACGCTCTGGTAGTCGCAATCAGATCCAGCTTTCGCACCGGGGTCCAGGGGCGGCAAACAGGGCGGAATGCCAATCGCGTGGAGGTTAACCGCAACATGAATCAATTCGCGAAGAGGGTTGTCGTCGCGCTTGCAGTCTTCCTGGTCGTCGTGCAAACCGTGGCGATCGCACAGAACTTAGGAGCCGCCCCGCAGGTGAACGTCGCCGTGCAGGGCCAAACGGGAGCGCAGCCGGAAGGCGCGTTCCTTAACTTCGTCAACTGGATCGGTAACGTGATCGCTCCGGTCGGCGCGGGCGTCGCGGTACTGGGCGCTGTCGGTAGCTATGCCACGGGAAGGGGTGTTTTCCGGTGGCTGGTGACAGCGGCCGGACTACTCGCAATCTCGGGCGTCACCCGGTTGATCGAGTTCTGGCTCGCTCAGGGTGGCGGCGGCATTTCGTGACGCCCGGGCAACACAGTACAGCAGCAAAGTAGGCAGGCCGGTTTGCTGGGGAACCGGCCCGCCCAACTCCGAAATGGGAGTAACGAATGGCAGTCCCACAACTGGTACTCGACGCAATCCGATTTCTGCTGGCGCTGGCCGCTCCGGCAGCTCTAGTGGCGCTTGTCTTAGCGGGCATCGCGTTGCGACGCGAGGGAACAACTTCGTTTTCGGTGGGCGGAGGCGGGTTCTCGAAGTGGATGTTCTGGGCCATCGTGATGATCACCCTCCCTCAGGTATTCGGGTGGTTCGCTTTTTGGGGCGTCGGAGCGCCGCTTCCCGGCGGTGGCATTGGCAATGGATGGATGTCAGGGTTCGCGAATGATGCCGTGATCTTCGTGAACACTTTCGTGATTGGCCGCCTTGTGCCGGTGCTCGCCGCCTGGATGGTATTGCGGTCGGTGATCGATTGGAGTGAGGGCTACACTCCGTTGGCTTCGATCCTTGGGGCCATGTTCCTATTGGCAATCCCCGCGAGCGCGGCTCTTCTCCAGGGTTGGAATGACGGGACGCGTTTTGGGACCGCCGCGGTTTTGGAAGGAGCTTGGACGTACACGGCCAGCCGAATCATGCCGATCGCGGCAGGGCTGGCTGTTATTGGAGCGGTTGTGAACTTCGCATTTGGGCGGCCGGCCATCCGGCTCATCGGCTCCGCCGCGGCTTTCCTGACGGTCTCCGCTCTCTGGCGTCTGGTCGTTTCGATGATGTAGCACTGGAGGCAGCATGAACTTCCTTACTGGCATTACAAATCTGACGAGTTGGATGGGCAACGTCATCATGCCAACGCTCGCCGCGTTGTTCTTCGCGCTTGGCGTCCTTCGTTATGCGCATGGGCAGGCGCACACCTACGCGCCCTGGGCCGGTTTTCTCTGCCTGATGGTCTCTGGTGTCTTGCGCGGGATCGAGAAATTCGCGGCTCAGGCTGCGTGGAATAACCCGGATTTGGTCTGGATCACGATGCGGGGGATGGTGAATTGGACCTGCAATGTCTTCCTGCCCGTCTACGCCGTACTGCAACTGTTGCACGGATTCATGCTGTATGCGGGTATCGGTCATCGTATGTACGCCGGCGGCGCCTGGATGCGGCATTTCAGCGCCGCCGCACTGTGCCTGGCTTTGTCTGGCGTGCTGCGGTTGGCGGAATGGTTCATCGCGCAAGGGCTTGGCGGCATTAGCTGAAGGAGGGACAAAGAAACGTCATGGCACTGAATATCAGCCCCGTTCACCGCAATCTACACACGCGGGTGAGCTTCCTGTACCTGGAGTTCGAAGATTGGTTCGTCGTGATCGGTTTAGCGGCCCTCACCAACATCTTCGGCCGGTGGGTCGATCGTCAGTTGTTCGGGATACCAATGAACGTGTTTTTGCAGTATATCGTCCCGGTGCTGAGCATTCCGTTTCTGATGCTGTTCAAGTACGGAAAACCTGGCGGCTACTTAAAGGACTTTCTTGCCTGGCACACCAAGCCCCGGATCTACTGCGGCCTTGAGCCGGATTCGGGAATGAAGCTCGACTACTTCAAGGAGGAGGAGATCGATGCCAATGACCATCGAACAGCATAGGGCGTCTTTGCACCAGCCCGCATTCTCCGAGTTGCTGCCTGTGCGCGACATCTTGAACGACGTGATCATCCGGACCACGGGCGCTTTGGTGGCGGGCTACGAGCTCAGTGGCATCAACTCGTACTATCACAACGACGATGGCCGGAACCGGACGAAACTCGCGCTCGAAGCGCTGATCCGTTCACTGCCCGAGCGGTCCATGCGAATGCAAGTGCGGTTCGAGATCGCCGAAGGGCTCGGCGATCTGCGGGAGCGGTACCAGCAACAACTTCGGAATCAGAATCCTACGCTCTTGGCCCTTGATCGGATGAGAATTGACGCTTGGCGGAAGAAGGAGCAGGAAGGCTACTATCTACGGCCGCTTCTGCATGCCTACTTCCACTGGAATCCAACAGTTCATCACGAACTTCCCGGCGCCGCCTTCGGCAAGGCGGTAACGAAGCGCTTCAACCTCGATGCCTTGAGCCTGTCGGCGAATAGATGCATCCAACGAACAGCGCGGGAACACGATGATGTTCTGTCTGAGTTTGGGTCCATCCTCTCCGGTGTCGAGCAGACGCTGAGAGCGACAGGAATGGGAGTGCGGCGGCTGACAGACGCAGAGATCTTCCTCGAGGTGAAGCGTTCTCTGAATCCGTTGATGTTGGACCGAATCCCCCTTCGCCGGCCGGAGTCCTCGCTCCAACATCGCACCACACGGGAGCAGATTGTCAATACGAATATCGAACACGAAGAAGAGACGTACATCCGCGTCGGCGGCCTGTTGTACTCGTTCATCACCTTGAAGGATCTTCCCGATGCAACCTTTCCGGGGATCCTGCGTGATCTTGTGGGCCTCGACTTTCCGATCACGGTCAACACCGACGTCATGATTCCGGACCAGGCGGCGATGATCAAGCAGTATAAAGGACGCCTGAAAAAGATGCAGGCCGCGCAGCGGGACTCGCATGGCGGATACCGCATCGACGTCGATGCCCAGGTGGCTCAGCGCCAGTTGATCGAGACACTCGAGAACCTGATTTCAAGTTCGCTCAAAACGTGTCGCACGAGTATCGTGATCGGTGTCCGGACCTCGCAACCCGTGCAGAGCCACCGTGACCTCGCCGAACAGGAGCGGGTGCTGTCAGATCGGCGCCAGAAGGTTCTCTACACGGTGATGCAAATGAACGGAAGCAGAGGACTGCCCGAGGATCTAGCCAAGCGGCGGCTGTTCATCGGGGGCCTTCCGGGGATGACTGAAGAGAACCAGCGGGAGAATGATTGCCTGACGGTCCATGCGGCCGACCTCCTGCCAACGGAAACTTCCTGGCGGGGCACACCGCAGTTGCCGTTAATCCTGCTCGACACACCTCGACGTCAGCTTGTGCCCTTCTCTCCGTGGGACGCGTCGCTTGCCGACGCCAACATGTTGATCATGGCGGCCTCCGGCGGCGGCAAGACCTTCATGGCGATGTTGTTCCTGCTGATGATGGCAAGACTGAAGCCGCTGATCTCGATTCTGGAGCGCGGTGATTCGTACCGTCCGCTGGTGGAATTGATGGGCGGGCGGTGCATTGATGTGGATCTTGAAGGAAGCATAACCCTCAATCCGTGGGACCTGGCTCCAGGTACGACGACGCCAGGTAAGGACAAAATCGCCTTTCTCAAGAACCTCACCCGCCACATGATCGGGGACAGCCCGAATTCGGACACGGCCCTGCTCGACAATTTGCTCAGCGAGGCGATCAGCCGCACCTATAAGCGTTGCGCCATCCGGCATAGCAATCCGACACCGACATTCAACGACCTGCGAGAGGAACTCCAACAATGGCGCGATGAAGAGCGGATCGAGCGGACCGTGGAAGAAGCAAAGTTGGCGGCTCTCAAACTCCGCGAATGGACTGGGGAAAAGGGGGTCTACTCGAAGTTGTTCGACCAGCACACCACGTTGAAGACGGACGCCGACTGGCTGTTCTTCAACGTGGAAAGGCTGAGCGACGATCCGAAGCTCGAAATCGCCATGAGCATGATGATTGCCCATGCGATGCAGGAGCGGGCCTCCGGCAGAACTGGCCAGCACAGCATCACGGTTCTCGACGAGTGCTGGTCATTGCTGGACTCCAACGTCCTGGCGCCCGAAGTGGTGCAGCTATTCCGGACGGCGCGAAAACGCGGCGGGAGCGTGTGGGGCATTTCGCAAACGCTGGAGGACTTCGTCGGGACGGACACGCAACCGCGTATCCACGGACCCGGCATTGTGCGCAACGTCTCCACGAAGATCATCGGCCGGCAGCCCGGAGACGTGAGCCCGCTAGCGACCCATCTGGCGCTCAATCAAGTGGCTCTGGACGAGATCAAGCACTTCGGAGCGCCGCGGAAGGGGCGAAGCGCAGAGGTGCTGCTGGTCATCGGTGAGAAGGCGGAGACCACACAGACGATTCGTCTCGTGCCGACGCCAGTGGAGTACTGGGTGTGTACGACCTTCCCACGAGAACGCATCTATCGAACCTATTGCTTCACCAGGAATCCAACCAAGCCTCCGCTGGAAGTGTATGAGGAACTGGCTCAGAGATTCCCGAACGGACTCGCGGACGTGCCGCCACTTCCCGAAGAGTTGTCGGGTGCGGTAGCTGGCGCGGCCGTGCGGAGGTAAGGAGAAACGGTCTTATGAAGCTCCTATCGCTATTGTTTACAAACCTGCTTGCCTTCTTCATGTTGACCCGCGTACGGCGCGTGGTGGCTCTGACCTTGGCCGGGGCGCTCGCCTTTACCGCCGTGGCACCGCCGGCAAAGGCTCAACTCGGCATCCCGGCCATCATCGCAGCCGCAGCGCAGGTGGTGGCAACGATCACCAACGTTATCGGGCCTCTGCTGAGCGCTATTCAGGGCACGGTCGGCGCGATCAATGGAGTGCTCGGTCAGTTTCGCAACCTCTGGGAACAGGTGGTGTACCCACTTCAGTTGATCAATCGGGCGCGAGCACTGGTCAGTTCAATGATCGCCCAGTTCCGCGGTCTGCTCACCGCTCTGATGCGGGTGAATGTGTCGAGCGCCCAACTGCCGAATCCCGTTCTGCTCGAAAGCAGCATTCGCAACCGAGGCACGGGAGACTTCGCCCAATTGACCAACGCCTTCGGCCAAACCTACCGCGCGATTCCCCAACCGACGGACGCCCACCCCATCGAGCGAGACCTCGCGGACATCGACGATGCGATGGCCCTGGCGAATCTCAAGACCCTCAAGGCCTCGGACGCGATGGTGGATCAGATGATGGCGGCTGCAAATGCGATTGAAGACGAGGGTGTAAACATGGCTCCTGGCGAGGCGCCGTTCCTGGCGGCAGCAGGGATGACAGCCTCCGTAAAGAGCCAGGCGATGATGCAGCGGATGATCGCGGCGGCCATCCGGCAGGAGTCGGCGCGCGTGGCTCACGACAACACGATACGGAAGCGGAACGCGATGTTTGGCGCACAATTCCGGAACGACATGCAGACGATCTTCAAGAAGTAAGGAAGGGAAAACGCCATGCCGGAGATTCTTCGGTTTGTGAAAGGCCTGACGAACTGGGTCTGGACGCAGCGCGCCAAAATTCTGGTGCTGATTCTGGTGATGACCATGGTCGTGCCGCAGCCTGCAAAAGGTCAATTCATCGACGTCGCTGCAATCGTGTCGGCGATCGGGGCGATCAATACCGCGATCACGAACGTCATCGGCGCCGGATTGCGAGACATCAGTGGTGCTTTGGGTGCGGTCAACGGGGTTTTGAACGCCATTCAGAACTTCTTCCAGAACACCATCTACCCGCCGGACGCGATCAACCGCGCTCGCGGCGTGGTCGGTGCGGTGCAGGGGTTTTACAACGTCATCCGGGGTTTGGTGAATCTCAATGTTGCTAGCGCAACGCTCGCTAATCCCCGTCAGCTTGAAGCGGTTCTCCTGTCCCGAAATGCGGGAAACATCGGCCAGGTGCCCAACCGGTACACCACCGTTTATCAGCCTATACCGCCGGCGACTGATGCTCCAGCGCCGATGCGGGATCTGATCGACATGACCGACGCTACCGCACAGGCAGCGCTGAAGAAGGCAATCGCCATCGACGCCGCCGCGGACCAGTTGATGGATGCGTCCGATCAACTGGCGGCTGAGCTCGCGGTGGCGGCGCCGGGAACCGCTCCGATGATTGAGGCGCAATCCGCCGCCATGTTGGTGAAGGCGCACGCGCTGACCCAATCTGCGACGGCTGAACTTTTTCGCATTAGAGCCATCGACATGGCGAACACCGGAGCCGCCCTGAAATTCAACGCGAGTCACGCGAGCGATACGCGGCGCGACCTCACGAACATGTTCGTGAAGTGAAAAGGGGAAAGACGATGTTCTTCTTCGAGCAGACATTCCAGACTGTGCTGAACGGCATTGACGCTGCCGGAGGCCCAATGGGGGCAATCACCAACATTGCCAACGCGATTTTGCTGCTCTGTGCACTCTTTGCCGTATACGAGGCATACGCCCGAGGAGGAGACGCGCGCATGATCGGGATCGCCGCGGCCAAATTCCTGATTCTAGGTTTGATCGTCTCCAACTACAGCACGATCTTTCGCAACGTCAACGGAGCATTCAATCAGGTTGCGGCGACGATTTCCCCCAATGATTGGGCGAACAACTGGATGCTGCAGGTCAATCAGTACTTCAACGGGCTCGGGAATACGAATTGGTTCAACCTGGTTGTCAGCAGTATCGTGGCCCTGGTCAGCGTGCTCGTGCAGTTGGTCGCCGCCGTCGTCTTCCCGATCGCGCTGCTGATCTTCACAATTCTGTACTGCTTGTACGGGGCCGTATTGTACACGGTCGGGCCGATGGTGCTTGCACTCTACCCGGCGTTTGGTGTCGGTCAATTGGCACGCAGCTACCTGGTAAACGTGTTCGTATTCCACGCCTGGGGCATCGTGTACGCCTTGTTCAGCGTGCTTCTGACGGCCATCAATGCTCAGAGCCTGGGCGCCATGCTGGCCGCAAACAGTTTGGGGGGATGGTTCCAGGGCGCGACCGGAGCTCTGCTGATGTCGCTGGCGAGCATTCTGTTCGCGGTCATGGTGGCGCTGATCCCCTTTCTTGCGCGACGCATCGTGACCGGGGAAATCGGCAGCTCCATGATGACAGTAGT
>CAWBUV010000011.1:0-1411267 GCA_963792055.1 uncultured Solibacteraceae bacterium
TGTGGCTCGACGACCTGCTACCGCCCGCTCGGCATGAAAAATACTTCGCTCGGCCTCGGCGGGCGCGATCTCAATGAGACCATGCAGTGCCAGGTGGAGGAACACAACGACTGGGATTGGAACTCCGCCTACTGGCGCAACCTCGGCTCTCCCTGGGGCGGCGCGCATTCCACCGCCGCCGACGTGGGCCGCTTCCTGCGCTACTTCGTCGAACCCCAGCCGGCCCGTCCTAAAAAGGCCAACCGCTGCACCTGGTACCCGGCCCAGAATCGCGGCCTGAACACGCCGTGGGGAATCGGCTGGATGTTGTCGCGCGGCATGGGCAAACACTCGTCGCCGCGTACTTTCGGGCACAGCGGCTCCACCGGCACCATTTCCTGGCTGGATCCCGAAAAGGGCGTCAGCTTTGTGCTGCTCACCACAAAGCCCTCGGCGCTTTCCAACCGCTCGCTGCTCGCGCCCGTCTCTGACGTGATTTCAGAAGTCGCTTAGGCTGAACCCGCGCATTGCCTATGCGTTTCGGTCAGCATCCTTTTGTTCCTCTTCGCCCACCTGCAGGCTCAACAAAACCATCGTCGCTATCTCGCACCGGGGAGAGCACCTCCGTCATCCGGAAAACACGATGCTTGCATATCGCGCCGCCGTCGACGCCGAGCAGACTCATCAAAACCGATGCCGCCGACCGCTGATCGAAGACCTAGTGATCAACCACGATAGCACCGTCGACCGGTGCACGAATCGGGCGCGGTGATGTAGCCCATATGACCCTCGATGACATCCGCAAGCTCGATGCCGGCATCAAATCCGGCGCAGAATTTGCCGGCACGAGGATACAACGTTCGACGAGGTTCTGGAATTCGCTCGAGGAAGGATCAGCGGATATATCGATGCCAAACAGACTTCCGCACAGGACCTGGTCGCGGCGGTCGCCAGGCACAAAATGCAGGAACGCGTGGTCCTCTATGGCAGCCTCGATCTGCTGCGCGCCGTACATCGGATGAATGCACGCATCAAGCTGATGCCGGATGCCTCCAGCGTTGAAGTCGCAACCCGCATCGTCGAGCGATTGAAGCCACAATGAGTGATGGCGTTTGATGCGCGCGATTTCACAGACGAGATCATCGCAGTGGCCGCAAATGCCAAAGCAGATGTCTACGTGGATAGACTCGGACTCGCGGATACTCCAGAGTCCTGGGAAGAGGCCGTACGCCGCGGCGCGACCGGCATTCAGTCCGACCATCCGGCGGAACTGGTGCATTTTCTTCGGAGCAAACGCTGGCACAGGTAGGCTGCACGCACTCCCGCCCTTAGCTTGCCCGGGATGATTCAGACGCCTCTTAAACTGAAGCTGCGCATCGACAGATTCCCCGTGATGGAATCCCGCGAAGATCGTCTCCACACGGTCGTCCGGCCACGAAGCACCCGCACCACGAACAGCGGGTCGAAATGTTCCGTAGTGGGCACCGACAGGCGGCCGTGCGGAGCCGAGCGGCGGTACTCGTACAGCTTCCCGATCTCGCGCTTCTCCACCTGCTCCGCCACCCAGCCATCGAACTCCGCAGCCCATTCGTCCACCGGCGCGTTCTTGTCGGCCATGCCGCACCCGCGACAGATTGTGCACGATCCCGCCGCTGCCCACTACCAGCACACCGTCGTCGCGCAGCGGACGCAGCGCGCGTCCCAGTTGAAACAATTGCGGCGGATCGAGAAACGGCATGGAAACCTCGAGCACGGGAAGCTTTGCGCCTCCGGCCATGCCAATCACGCCGGAACAGCGTGATCCAGCCCGCGCACGGTATCGAAGGTCGTGTCCTGATCGCCGGCCTGCAGCCACGCCCGCGATCCGGGCCGCCTCCAGCCCCGGATCTCCCGGAGACGGGTATTGGATGCGGTAGAGTTCGTCCGGAAAGCCTCCGAAGTCGTAAAGCAAGGGCATGTGGTCCAGCGCCGTCACGCGCAACGGACGCGATACCTGCCAGTGCGCCGAGATGATGCGAGACCCCGAGCGTCCAGGTGCTTGTCTCCGAACGCGCGCAGCGCCGCGGCATGAGCGTCGCCGCCCAGGGCCGACATGGGCGACCCGTGCGCCAAAAATACCGCAGGTTTCCGCATAGACTATTGATTCCACCTTATCCAGGCCGGGCTGGGGGTAAGGCAATACGGTTCATTTAAGGCTCTGCACCCGATACTTCCGGATGTTGGTTCCAGTGCAAATCTCCCAGTCCGGTGGCCATCCACTTGAGGGCCATAAACGCCGGGTCCGTCTGCGGGGCCAGGACGGCAGGCTCTACCGGATCTCCAACTCCAGCCGCTTAACCAGCCGCTGTACGTTTTTGACGACGGCGATGAGCCACTGGCGCTGGGCGGCATCGGTGCCTTTGGCGGTCTTATGGACGCCGGCGCACCACTGCCTGGCGCGTTTTTCCAACTCCTGGATCCGTGCTTCCGCGGACGCGGCCGGCCCGGCGGGGGCGGACGCGGACGCCTCTGCCTGGAGCCGCGCGACGGCCTCGACGGCGCGGGCCGTGTTCTCGGGGATCAGCGCGATTACGTCGCTTCCCAAGTGAATGCCGTCCTGTTGGATCGCGTGCGCGATCCGTCAAACTCCGGCGGCGTGATGCCGGTGAGGGCAGCCATCTCGAAGTACAACGGGCCGTGCTTCTTCAACACCGCGATCACCCGGTCGGCGGTGCGCTTGCTGATCTTGAGATGGCCCTCGCAGAACCCGGCCCAATTGGGCGCGAATTTCAGATAGGTCTTCTCGTCGCGAATCTTGCGAAGGCACTCGGCTTGCGCCGCGCTGCAACGCCCCGCGACCAGCCCAAACGCGCGGCGTTGTCCGAGCAGGATGCCCAGATCCAGGATCTGCTGCTCGTTCGACACTCCATCTCTGATGTCTTCCATTTTTCGTCTCCTTCCAGACGCAGTTGGGACAGGCTGTCCCAACGGACTGCAACACTCAATGAAAACAGGGAGGTTGCTGGCGCAGTGGCGTGAGAAGCGGGACAATTGTCCCAACCCCTTGCTTTCAACATCGCACACCTCCCTGGGGAAGCCGCCTGGACGAAGCCGAGGATGATGCGTAAATGCCTGTCACAAAAGCGCCAGGGCCGGGTCAAAAAAAGAACAAGTTGCTGTGACTGCTACCAGGCGGAGGATCACAATCCCGGGACGGATCGAGAGAATGGTGACGTGGATCGCTGAGTCTGCTGACGAGGATCGCATCTTGGGTGAATACGTGCGCCCGGAGCCGCGCCAAAACACGAGCGCCTTTCGCCAGGCGGTGGCTCGGAGGGCACCTCGGAAACTGGCAGCCCGCTGATTTATCCGTTAGCGGGGGGCATTCCTGGGCTCCGAGCGGCTGGCCGGAGCCGCCACTTCCGTGGTTAGGGCGTGATACGGGCGAGTGTCGAGTTGGGCCATTTTACGGTAACGCCACTTCACGTCCGCGTGCGGAACACCAGGATTCGAGCATGGGCGGAGAAACCGTCTCACACCCCTCAACGAATCTCAACCAGTTGTCCGTCATCGCGCGGCGGACTTATTAGTGCGCGGCTGGCGCGGCGGTTCCAAGATCAACTGCAGCGTCACCGGTCCCTTGCCGGGTGCGATCTCGACAGCCTGAGTGCTTCGCAACTCCGCCATGGTCGCGCCCGGCAAAAATGCCCCTACCAAGTACCGAGCGTCTCGTATCCCTGCACTTCAAGCCAACCGTCGGTGCCGGTCTTCAACTCGTCACCCAAGCTCGAATACTCCGCCGAGCGGTTCCCGCTCCACGATTTGTCGTCAATCCTCGCCCCAGCCACCGGCTGTCCTTGGTTGTCCACCACCTTGATCCGGATCGCCCGTGGCGCGCCCGTGCCCAGCAGAGTGTATTGCAGCCCTTCAACGCTGGCGCCCGCGCTGACCAGGATCTCCGCGGCCTCAGCGCGCGACTTCCCCCCGGATAATATGAGATCGGCGCGCGGCTGGTCGCGATTGTGGGAAATAGTATTCCGTTGCCGAGCAACTAGCGGACCGGCAGAACGCCGTCGAAGCGGAACTCACCCGATTTCTCGTCTTGCTAGTGTACGATCCGCCGTCGTATCCGCGCCGCTCACGGTCCGGATTGATGCCCACGAGTTCCAGTTCGACACCACACCCGTGCCGTCCGGCATGCGCAACACACCGGAGACGAACGAGTCCGTCCGCAGGTAAACGTCGCCCGATGGACACGCCTGATCGAGCACCGTCACTTTGTCCTGCTGCACGAATTTGTCATCGGCGCGGTAATTCTGCTTGGACGCAGCAATCATGTACTGGCCTGGCGGAATTCCCTCAAACACCACTTTGCCCATCTCGTCCGTGGTTCCCCGCAGTTCACCCTTCGGCCCGCGCACGATCACCTCGGCACCGGGATTCCAATCGACGACATCACCGTCGCCCCATACACCGACGCTGTAAGCGAGGTCGCAGCTTTGCCTTTCTGCCGCAGCCTTAGGTAACGCACAAACGGGCTCGACCCATCTACCTCCTGCGTGTTACCGCAAATGCCAATGCTCACCTTGCCGTCCGAATCGCGCCGCCCGTCGATCAAGTAGTCCTTGCCGACCCGCATCTCCCAACCGGCGGTCGTGACCTCTTTTGTACTAGCCGGCAGGCCGATGAAGATCTCCAGAACGGTCAGCGTGACCTTGTGAGTCACGCCCATGACGTTGCGCTGGGCGGCAGGCAAAGCCTCGACCGACTCCACCGTTCCGATAAAGATCGCACTTCCGGTCTGTAAATACGCGCACGGTTCCAACCGTGCGCACGATGTCGCGTGCATCGCCGGCACACTGCCGGTCAGCAGGAGTATGTACCAGAACCATCGCGTCATATTGGGATGTACGTAGATGTAGACACCATCGCCGGCCCCGGGGTTCCTAGTCCGAGGTTACGACGGCGCGGACGGAATTGGAGAAGCTCGTCGGCGAAGAGGACGTTCATGGCTTTGCTCCGAACTCCGCATGAAAAGCCCCGAGCTTTTCAGAGGCTACGGTCTCATTTCCCGATGATACCAAGGCTAACGGTGACTTGAAAGGAACGATATACGGGCTGCTTTCCGATAACCGCTGAAAAACGGGGCTTCTGGAAACTTGACCCTTCCAGTCCCGTATAGCGGGATCATTCTTTCGTAACGACACAGCCGGTTTTCCGAACGCTGCCGCCTCATTTCCGGGCGCACCCGGGCGGTGTTCATTTTCAGAGGTCTGGAAGGGTGCGCTTCCTGTACACATTTTTCGCCTGCGATAAGTCATGTAGGTATGAGGATTGTGCCGGTGCTTCTGGCGATGACTATCGCCTGGGGCGCGATAGGACAGGAGAAGCGTCCCAGGTTCGAGGTGGCGTCGATCAAGCGCAGCATGGGCGACGGATTTCCCGATGCGAAGCCGCGACGGTCTGGCGGCAGGGTCACGATGCACAATATCCGGGTGGCGACGGCGGTCATCTATGCGTACAACCTGGCGGGCGGAGCGATGACGACGTCGTATCAACTCGCCGGCAACCTTCAGATGCCGGATGGATGGGAAGAATATGACATCGACGCGATTGCACCGGGCTTGCCCAGCGATGGCGACGTGCGGTTGATGTTCCAGGTGCTGCTGGAAGAGCGGTTCCATCTCAAGTACCGCTGGGAAAGCCGGAAGCTGGCGTTGTACGATCTGGCGATTGCGAAGAACGGCCCCAGGCTTATTCCCGGGGATCCGAATCGAAAAGGACACGGCATCGCAGACCGGCGGAACCGGAGCCTGGCGTATCGCGGCTGGCGGGGAGCGGATCGATCGAGTACCTGGCAGGAGCACTGAGCGCACGACTGGAGGCGCCGGTACAGAATCTGACGGGGCTCACGGGCGGATGGTATGACTTCGATGTGCCGTTTGCACGGGATATTACCGTGACGACGGCGGGCGAATTTGGTAACGGCCGTGGAGGAAGAACTGGGGCTGAAGTTGAAGAGGAGCAAGGGGCCGGTGCAAGTGCTGGTAGTCGAGCGGCTAGAGAGACCGACAGAGAACTGAGGGCCGCGAGAAGAAACATAGGCGCGGCGCATGTGCTGAAGAATCGCGAGTGGCCGGCATAATATAAGATGAGTGAGTCCGATATAACCTTGAGTAGCCTTAGCGCGCTCTTCCGGCTCACCGAAGGATAGCAGCAGATAAGATCTGACCCTCATGGAACGCAGAACATTCCTCAAGAGCGCCGGTATGGCAGGCGGACTGTTGACCGCATTGCCTCTCTCCCGAAGCTTCGGGACGCCGGCCGATAACGAGTTTCCGCTGTTGGACCTTCACGTTCACCTCACCGGAAATTTCACGATCGACCACGTGATGGAGATTTCCAAAAAGACGAATATCCAGTTCGGCATCATGGTGAATCCTGGAGGCGGCGTAAGTGACGACGCCGGCCTGAGACGATTCATCGAGTCGCTTAAGCCTTATCCGGTTTACTGTGGTCTACAGCCGATGAGTCCCGGATGGTCCAGGAGTTTTTCGCCTGAAACGGTCAAGCAATTGGATTACGTTCTGATGGACGCGCAGACTATCCCCAATGGCAATGGCTACGCAGAGACTCTGCGCATCTGGAATTTCGACACCTATGTAGATGATCCGCAGAAGTTCATGGAAATCTACATGACTCATATTTTGGAGGTGATCAACAACAATGAACCGTTGAACATCTTCGGATGGCCGCTGTTTCTGCCGGTCTGCATTGCGCGTGACTACTATACGCTGTGGACTGAAGAGAGAATGCAGAAGATCGTCGCGGCGCTGAAAAGGAGAGAGCTCGCGGTCGAAATCAACGACCTCGCCCGGACGCCGCATGAGCGGTTTATCAACATGGCGAAAGAGCAGGGGCTGAAATTCACTTTCGGCTCCGATACGCGCGATCAGAAGGCCGGGCGTCTCGATTTCTGCAAGTATGTCGCTAAGAAATGCAATTTGAAGAAGGACGACTTCTTCGTGCCTAAGAGAGTTCTGACCGGAGCTTAGGTGTGTGGCGCCGGGGTGGCGGAATCTCGGGAGGGTGAATTCGACGCGGAGACGCGGGGGCGAAAGACCAGGCCGCCTTACAGACGGCTGGACCCGCTGAAAGCGCATCCGCAGACAGGATTGCCTGCCCCACGAAGGGGGGATTTCTGTTGGCGGAACGGTCGTTCCGACAGGCTGAAAAAACTACCGGGTCGGTAGAAATTCAACCACCGCGGGGGAGGTGGTGCGTACTGAGACTCCCGGATCGTTATGCGGGTGATCGACGCATTCTTCGTCATCCGTGTTAAGCAGTCGCGGTCTCCTCTTGGGGCGCTACGGCCTTCAACATGATGCAACGTAATGGTGAAGCCGGGCGGCAACTTCGTCACAGGTGCGGTCTCACACTTTGGCAGATGCAGCGATCCGGCTATGGCCGCGATCTTGCAGGTCTTTCTGAAATGCGCAGGTGTCCCCGTTGCGACTCCCAGTACATCCGTACCTCCTATTCCAGGAAGGTTCTGGATTATCTCGTCTGGTGGTTTCTCAACAGAGTGCCATTCCGGTGCCGCAAGTGCCGCTTACGGTTTTATCGCAGGGCGCCGCAACAGAACACGGATATGCGAGGGCTGCGGCTGTGATCCGGCGCCATTGGCTGCAGGCCGTGCTGTTCATGGGGTTCGGCGGCCTGCTTGCGTGGCAACTGTTTCTTCCCGGGTTCATCGGCATCGCGGACACAAACGATTTCGCCAGGGTGGCAGGCTGGCTTTGCCTGACGCCAAGCGGCGCCCCGACCAGTTTCACTTTCTTTCAGCCGGACTACACATGGTCGGCGCGCCATTTCTGGGCGAGCCCATATACGTCCAGCGAGACCGCGCTGGGATGGCTGGCAATTCAACTTGCCGGCGCCACGCATGAAGGGGCTCATTTCGATATACGGTGGCTCGCCGCGCTTCACGTGACGCTCTGCCTGGCGGGTTTCGCGGCGCTGCTGGCGGCGCTTCGAGAGCGCCCGAAGCATGTCCAGGCGGTGGTTGCCGGCGTCGCGCTTCTACTGCTCACCGACGTCTGCTACACGGCCCTGCTGAATTCCTTCTACATGGATACGGCAGCCTTCTGCGGCCTGCTTCTGATGGCCGGCACTGCGGTCTGGATCAGCGCGGTGGAACGGCCCCGCACGAGCCAACTCGCGCTCTTCTTCGTTGCGGCGCTTTTGTTCGTCACGTCGAAGACACAACACGCGATCTGGTCTTTTTTCCCCGCTCTGTTTCTGGCCGCTTCCGGAGTTCGTACCAGGCGCCCCGGCCTGCGAACGGCCACTCTCGGGATGGCTGCACTGGTCTTCGCCTCCGGCGTGTATATGGAGCGTACGGCGGACCGTGCTTATAAGGGACAGGCGCTGTTCAACCTGCTCTTTTATCGGATTGGCTCGGAAGGTCCGGCTGCCATGCCCGACCTGCTGAAACTCGGGGTGAGGCCGGATGAGGCGCGCTACCTGGGGAGTCATTCTTACACGCCGGGAAGTCCCATGGCAGACCCGGAGTTCGCGGAACGGTTCTACGAACGCACGGGTTTCATGAGGGTGTTGGGGTGGTACCTGCATCATCCGGCCAAGACGTTTCGCATGGTCAGCGACCGTCTTCTTTGGGAGGCTGAGATCATGCGCCCCAACAATCTGGGAAATTATCGCATTGAGGACGGTCATGGGCCGCGCGAACGCACCCATCGATTTGGTCTGTGGAGCGATCTGCGATCGGCACTTTTTCACCGCGCTCCCTGGTATCTGCCGTTGTGGTACGTCCTGTTTCTTGCGGGCTGCGTGACGGCTATCGTACGTCGGCACTCGCCCGTTTCCACGCGTATCGCGTGGCTAGCGCTCGGCATCGCACTTCTGGGAGCGGGCGAGTTTCTGGCGTCGAATCTGGCCGACTGTCTGGATATGGCGCGCCACCTGTTTGTGTTCCACGCGTGCACGGACCTGACGGTGTGCTTCGCGGTGGCGTGGAGTGTGGAGCGCGCGAGATTCGGGAAGAGCGATCGGGCAGCGCGCATGCGGGATTTCAGAGCTTACGCCAGGCGCCGATTGAGGGACATGAGGGATGAGGAGACGATGGTAGTGGGTCGGCGTGTGCGGTTACCGCTCCCTGACGGTCGCGGCTCGGCGTCGTATACAATCCGCATATGGCTGCTCCACTATTCCGCAGACGTGATCTGCTGGCGGGGGTCGCGATGTACGCGGCTGCCGGCAGATTGGCGATCCGGAAGCTGACCACGAGAAAGTACACGATCCAGAACCGCGACTACCTTTTTGTAGAGGTGGAGACGGACGGCGGCATTACGGGCCTGGGTGAGGGCTCGATTTCGGGACGGGCGGAGATTGTCGAGCAGGCGATCCAGTGGTTCACTCCTTTCCTGGTGGGGAAGAGCCCTCGGCGGCATCGAGGATCACTGGAACCGGAACTACTACGAGCTTTCGCGATATCGCGATGGTCCGGTGCTGATGACCGCGCTGGCCGCGATCGACATCGCACTGTGGGATATCGAGGGCAAGCGTCTGGGCGAACCGGTGTGGCGCCTGATGGGCGCGGCGGAGCCGAAACCCATGCGCGTCTACTACAGCCATTGGAGCCAGAATCTGGAACCGCGCACGCCGGAGCGCCTGGCGGAACTGGCGGCCCGCACACGGGAGGCCGGCTGGAGTTGCGTCAAATGGGTGCTGCCGAAGGGCGGGACCGAAACGGAGCGCTTGCGGAGGCTGGTGGCGGAGGTGGAGGCGGTGCGCAAAGGCGGCGGTCCGGACCTCGAGATCGGGCTCGAGATGTGGGAGACCTTCACGGTGCGCTCGGCGATTGAGTTTGCCAACGCGGTGGCGCCGTTTCATCCGCTGTTCATCGAAGAGCCGACCTGGCGTGAGATGCCGCAGGCGCTCGGCGAGATCGCAGCGAAGAGTCCGGTGGCGCTGGCCGGCGGGGAGGGACTGGTATCGCGTTACGACTTCAAACACCTGCTGGATGCCAAGGGCGCACGGATCCTGCAGCCGGACGTGATTCACTGCGGGGGGATCACGGAGATCCGTAAGATTGCCGCGCTGGGTGAAGTGTACGGCGCCGAGATGGCGCCACATATGTATTACGGGCCGGTTGCGCATGTGGCGTCGTTGCAATCGATGGCGGCGGTGCGCAATTTCCTGATCCAGGAATGGGACGCGGGCATGGAAGCGATATTCACGGATGTCACGCGGAGCACGTTTCCCATTGTGAAGAACGGACACGTGACTTTATCTGACCGGCCGGGCTTGGGGATGGAGATGGATTGGGCAGAGCTCGACCGGCGGTTTCCGTATCGCAGCCAGAGCCTTCGTCCGCCGGGTGGACGGTAGTGCTATTACGGATTCGGGGTGAAGACTTCGGTGTCGTAGGTGCAGATGATGCCTTCCTTGACGAGGGGCGCCACCAGGTGGATGGCTTCTTTGACCTTGGCCTCCGAATCAATGGCGAGAATGACGATGGGCTTTTCGTCGGAGACACCGAACAGGCCCCGGCTGTGAATCTGTCCGGTAGAGCCGAAGCCGGTGATGCCGCTGATGGCGGTGGCGCCGTCCAGGCCGTGTTTGCGCATCAGCCTCACAATGACCACGTACAGCCGCTCGCCTTGCCAGGTATCCGTATCCTCAATGAAAATCATCAGGCATTTCTTCTTTTCGACTTTCATCGGCGAGTTCTCCTCCTTTCGACCAGATAGTACAGTGCGGGCAGAGCTAGGAGCGTGAGCAGCAGGGTGGAGGCCAGCCCGCCCACGACCACGGTAGCCAGGGGGCGCTGCACATCCGACCCGATTCCGGTGGCGGTCGCGGCGGGCAGCATACCGAGCAGTGCAACCACAATCAGAATCAGGCAGGGGCGGAGCTGGTTCCGGGCGCCCGAGACCACGGCCTCCTCAAGGGGTTGATCCTCCTCCGTCCTTCGACGATTGATCTCAGAGATATAAAGCACGCCGCTCATGACGGCGACTCCGAACAGGCTGATGAAGCCGACCGCCGCCGATACACTGAGCCGGATGTCGCGCAGGTAAAGCAGCAGGACTCCGCCCACGATGGAGAATGGCACGGTCATGAGCACGAGAGACGCGCATACCGTGGAGCCAAACGTGAAGAAGAGCAGCGTAAAAATGATGGCGATGGTCACTGGTATGACGAGCGTGAGGCGACGGCGCGCGCGGTCGAGATTTTCAAACTGGCCGCCCCAGGTCACACGGTAGCCGGGCGGAAGTTTGACTTGCCGATCGAAGCGGCGCTGGGCGTCCTCGACGAAGCCGCCCTGGTCGCGGCCGACGATGTTGGTCCGGACGGTGATGGACCGCTGGTTATCGCGGCGGGCGATGATGCTGGCTCCGTCCACGACGCGGATGTCGGCCAGTTCGGATAGCGGGATGCGGCCGCCATCGGGGGTGCGCACGACGAGCTGTCCGATTCTTCCGGCATCGCTGCGGGCCTCCGGAGTGTATCGAACGGCCAGATCGAAGCGGCGGTCGCCTTCGAAGACGGTGCCGACGGCGGCGCCGCCGAGTGCGGATTCGATCATGGTGGCGATGTCGTCCACGTTGAGGCCGAAGCGAGCGATGCGGGCGCGGTCAATGCGGATGCGCAGACCCGGTTGATCGGCCTCCTGTTCGATGGAGACATCGGTGGCTCCAGGGACGTCCTGGATCACGGCGAGGGTAGCGGTAGCCAGGCGGCGGAGTTCGGCGAGATCAGGGCCGCCGATGATCACCGCCAGATCGGCGGATGAGCCCGTGACGGATTCGGTGACGTTATCGATGATGGGCTGGGTGAAGTTGAGAATGATGCCGGGGATTTCGCGATTGAGCTGATTGCGAAGATCGCCGACGAGATCGGCCTTGGTCCGGCCATGCGCCCAGGTGGAATATGGCTTCAAGACGACGAGAAGCTCGTTCCGGTTCGGGCCGAAGGGATCGGTACCCGAATCGTTGCGGCCGGATTGAGAGCTGACTAATAGCACCTCGGGATGCTTTCGGATCAGCGCCCGCATGTCGTTGGCGACGCGAGCGGACTTGTCGAGGGATGTGCCGGGGGGAAGGTTGGCGCGGATCCAGATGACGCCTTCATCGAGCTGGGGTAGGAACTCCGTGCCGAGGCGGGTTCCGAGTGTCAGTGCCAAAGCGATGATTAACGCGGCCGAAATGGCTACGAGGACCGGCACACGCAGGAGCCTCCGGAGCGTCCACTCGTAACCTTCGGTAAGCCAGGTCACGACGGGATTGGGCCAAGGGGTTACACCGTTACGAAAGAGGAATGTGGCGAGCACGGGTACGAGCGTAAGCGCGCAGATGAGGGAACCGACGAGGGCGGAACACACGGTGAAAGCCATCGGCGTGAACAGGCGGCGCTCGACGCGCTCCAGGGTGAAGAGTGGCAGATAGGCGGCAACGAGGATGAGGAGGGAGAAGAAGATGGGGTGTTCCACTTCAAGGGCGGCTTCGCGAATCACGTCGATAGTTCTGCCTTGCAGGACCAGATCCTGACGAAGGCACAGGGTTCGCAGAATGTGTTCGACCATGACGAGGGTGCCGTCCACGATGATGCCGAAATCGAGCGCGCCGAGACTCAGCAGGTTCGCGGGGACTCCGTAGAAGTGCATGCAGATGAACGCAAACAGAAGGGAGACCGGAATGGTCAGAGCGGTGAGAATGGCGGCGCGCGGACTTCCCAGGAAGAACATCAGCATGACGACAACGATGGTCAGGCCTTCGAGCAGCGTTCGGGAAACCGTATGCAGGGTGTTGTGGACCAGTTCGGTGCGATCGTAGATCGGGCGGATTCGAACGCCGTGCGGCAGACCGGACGTGTTCAGTTCGTCCACCGCCTGCTTCAGTTCCTTCAAGACCTCGCTGGGATTTTCGCCGCGGCGAAGCAAGGCGATCCCCTCTACTCCTCCCTGTTTTTCGTTCAAGGCGAAGATGCCGGTGGGGAGGGCGGCCCCGATGCGGACCGTACCGACATCGCGGACGACGACGGGCACGCCGCGGGCGGCGGCGAGGACAATGTTCTCGATGTCGGCGATGTCGTGGATTCGTCCGACGCCGCGGATGACCATGGACTGCTGGTCGGTATTGAGCTGTGCGCCGCCGGCATTGCGGTTGTTCGCCCGGAGCGCGTCGTCCACCTGTTTGACGGTGATGCCGAACTTCTGGAGAGAGGTTGGTGAGAGTTCGACCTGATACTGTTTGACGAGCCCGCCGAAGGGGACGACGTCGGCGATGCCGGGAACCTGGAGAAGACGCGGACCGACGACCCAGTCCTGCAGCTCGCGAAGCTGCATGTCATCGAGGCCGCCGCCTTCCAGGCGGTAGCGGTACATCTCGCCAATCGGCGTGGTGAGAGGGGCGATGTCCGGTACGACGCCTTCGGGAAGGTCGGCGCTGCGCAGGCGTTCGAGGACGACCTGGCGGGCGAAGTAGTCGTTGGTGTCGTATGTAAAGGTGACTTCGACGACGGAGAGTCCGTAAATGGTGCGCGAGCGGCGGGCAATCACGTTGGGGACGCTGTTGAGCGCCCGCTCGATGGGGATGGTGACCTGCTGCTCCATTTCTTCGGCGGCCTGGCCGGGCATGGTGGTGATGACGACGACCTGGGTATCCGAGATATCGGGATAGGCTTCCACCTTGAGCTGCCGGAAGGAATAGAGGCCCAGGCCGATGAGTCCGACGGCGAGAACGATCGTGATGAAGCGCTGTTCGAGAGCAAATCGCAGGATTCGAGCGATCATGTGTGTCTCAGTAAGCCTTCAACTGTGTGGCGCCGTCCACAACGACGCGATCTCCCGCCTGTATGCCGCTGCGGATGGCGACGCGTTTCTCATCCTGCCAGGCAATGGTCACTGGCACTTCTTCGAACTCGCCGTCGGCCCGTTCCAGAAAGACGGTATTTTTGTCCTGTTGCTGGAGGAGCGCGCCGCGAGGAATTACGGGGAGCTTCGAGACGTGCTGGACGTAACGGATGGTTGCGAACATCTCCGGTTTGTATCTGCCCGACGGATTGGGAAGCTCCGCGCGGACCTTGATGGTTCGGGTTTGCGGGTCGAGCGCATCGCCGATGCGGCGCACGCGGCCGGTCAGGCGTTCGCCGGGGAATGCGGGCATCGAAATCTCCACGGGTTCGCCGACGCGGATGAGACGGATGCGGTCTTCGGGAACGTCGGCGGCAACCCACACGGTGCTCTGGTCTGCGATGGTCATGACGGGCGTGGTGACGTCGTTCCGAAAGTCGCCGCTGGCGGCGGTGATCTCGACGACCTTACCGGAGGCGGGGGCTTTGACGATGACGCGCTGGTCCATGGCGCCGGGCTGGAGGCCGAGCAGTTGCAGCCGTCGCAGCGCTTCGTCGCGGGCGGCGAGCGCCTGTTCGACGGCGGCTTTGGATTGAGCCACGATTGCCTCGGCGGCCAGTACGTCTTTTTGGGCGATGGCGCGGTCGGCGAGAAGATCGCGAGAGCGGGCGAGGTCGGCTTGGGATTTGGCTAGTGTGGCATTGGCCTGGCTGAGATTGGCCGACGCCTGGCGGAGGGCGGACATCACGCCCGAGACCTCGGCGCTATCCAGGAGGATCAGCGGCTGGCCGGCGGTGACGGCGTCGCCGAGACCCACGAGGACGCGGCTGATGCGCCCGGGCACCGGTAAGGCAACGCGGAAGACGCGGCCGGGATCGAGCTCGACTCTTCCCGGGGCGACCACTTCACCTTCGGGCACGGGGGCCAAGGCGACCGGTGCGACGCGGATGCGGCTGAGCTGAGGGTGGCCGGCCGGGAAGATCAGCCGGTTTCCGCTTCTGACGGCCGCCGAAAGGCTCGGTTCGGAGGCGTCGCGGTTGGCAGACGGCGGCTTATGGCAGGCTGTCTGCATACATACGAGCAAGAGAACCGATAGAAACGGGGTCTGCAGTTTCACGGGCGGGTGACTCCCGCGAGGCTGGTTCCGGTGGCGGCATCGATGCTGTACAGGCTCTTGGCGAATTCGGCCAGCGCGGTATTGCGCAGTTGAACGGTATCAATGTAGGCCTTCTGCGCATCCAGGAAATCGAGAAAGGTAGCGCCGCCGCGGCGGTAGGCGCGTTCGGTGATCTGGCGTACGTCGGTCGCCTTGGCGACCATGGTTCCCTCCACCCGGTGGAGCGATTCCCGCGCGGTCCGGTACTGAAGGTAGGCGGTCTCGACTTCGTTATCGATGGTGGCCTGCAGGGCGCGGATTCGGGCTTCGGCCTGTGCCTGTTCCTGGCGTGCGCGCTGGATTTCGCCCTGATTGCGATTGAAGACCGGGAGATTGCTGGAAAAGAAAAAGCCGAGAGAGTTTCCGGTGCCGGCGAGACCCTGCTGTCGGCGGTATTCGGTGCCGAGGGAGTAGTCGACTTTGCCCTGGGCCAACTGGAGCCGCAATTCGGCCAGGGACCGCGCGGCATCGCGCCGCAGGGCAAGATAGTCGGGGCGGGATGCGAAGGCGCGTTCGCGCAGCGCATCGACGGTGAGTACGAGGTCGTCGCGGCGCAATTCGCCGGTGGCATCGGGAAGCCTGTCCGTTCGCAGGCGGCCGAGGAGCACCTGGAGCCTGGCCCGGCCGGTTTCGACCCGGAGACTGGCTTGGGCGACCGTGTTTTCAAATTGCAGCTCGGCGACCTGGGTGCGGATCAATTCCACCTCGGCGAGGTCGCCGCGACGCACGCGGCTGGTGTTGATCTGCACAGTCTGGTGGAAGACTTCCAGTGTTTCCTGGGCAAGGGCAAGGTCGGCCTTGGCTTGCAGCAGCTCGACGTAAGCGATCTGCACTTCGAGCACGACGGAGCGGACGGTGTTGAGGAACTGGAGCTGGGCGGTGGATACGGTGGCTTCGGCGACATCGATGCGGCGCTGGCGTTTGGCTCCTCGTTCGAAGACGAAATCGGTGCGAATGCCGTATTCGGGCGGGCCGGCCATGTTTTCGGAGTTGTAACGCGGGGGAAGCAGATTGAGATGGTCGGCATCGATCGACAGAATCGGATTCGGGCGCAATCGTGCGGTGATGATCCGCGCCTGGGCGACGGGAACGTTATATTTTTCCGCAAGTACATTCAGGTTTTTATCGACGGCCTCGGCGACGGCCTGTTGGAGCGTTAGGGGCTGGGGTTGATCTCGCTGGGCATGAGCCGGGCAGGCCAGAGCGGCAACGAGCAGTCCGCACTGCACGATGTGCGTCAGGTTTCCCACGCGACGGCAGACTATCATTGTTCACCTGGAGAGGCCGATGCAGACCGGCCTCCGCCGGCGGCGAATTAATTCCGCGGGGAAACGTACCATGCTTTACGGGAAGGGTAGGCAGAGCGGGCGGATTCGCTACTCGCAATTTAGTAGACTCTAGGGCAATGAGGATCTTGGGGTATTTCATCTGGGCAGCGGTGGCGTGCGCAGCGGGGATCGGACTGGGCGGTATCGCACTGATTCGCGGGGAGCACATCAACAGCCTGTGGCTGGTGGTGGCGGCGGCGTGCAGCTATGCCACGGCCTTCCGTTTTTACGGCAAGTTCATCTCGGCACGCGTGATGGCGTTGAATGACAAGCGGGCCACACCGGCCGAACGCCTGCGCAACGGGCACGATTTCGAGCCTACCAATAAGTGGATCGTATTCGGCCATCACTTCGCGGCGATCGCCGGGCCGGGACCGCTGGTGGGTCCGGTGCTGGCGGCTCAGTTCGGATACCTGCCAGGGACGCTGTGGATCATCATCGGCGCGTGCCTGGGCGGGGCGGTGCAGGATTTCGTGATTCTGTTCGCATCGATGCGGCGGGACGGGAAATCGCTGGGGCAGATGGCGCGCGAGGAGATCGGTAGGGTGGGCGGCTTCATGGCACTGGTGACGGTGCTGCTGATTATGGTGATTCTGCTGGCGGTGGTCGGCCTGGTGGTGGTGAATGCCCTGAAGGGCAGCCCGTGGGGGACATTCACGATTGCGGCGACCATGCCGATCGCGATCTTCATGGGACTGTACCTGCGCTACTGGCGGCCCGGTAAAGTGCTGGAGTGTTCCGCGCTGGGGTTCGTGCTGGTGATGGGGAGCATCTTCGCGGGGCAGTGGGTGGGCGAATCGGCGACACTGGCGCCGGTGTTCACGCTGACGGCGATGACGCTCGCGATCTGCGATCATCCTTTACGGATTCCTGGCCAGCGCGCTGCCGGTGTGGCTGCTGCTGGCGCCGCGCGACTATTTGAGCACGTTCGTCAAACTGGGCGTGGTGATGATGCTGGCGGTGGGGATTCTGTTCGTGCGGCCCGAGCTGCAACTGCCGGCGTTCACGCGATTCACCGACGGGACCGGGCCGATCTTCGCGGGGAAGGTCTTCCCGTTCTGCTTCATCACGATCGCGTGCGGCGCGATCTCGGGGTTCCACTCGCTGATCTCGTCGGGCACGACGCCGAAGATGATCGCCAAGGAGTGGCACGCGTGGCCGGTGGGATACGGCAGCATGCTGCTGGAGAGTTTCGTGGCGATCATGGCGATGATTGCGGCGTGCGTGCTGCAGCCGGGCGTGTATTTCGCGGTGAATTCGCCGGCGGGAGTGGTGGGCGCGACGCCGGCGGCGGCGGTGGCGACGATCTCGGACTGGGGCTTTCCGGTGACGGTGGCGGACATGACGTACGCTGGCGAAGGACGTCGGCGAGCAGACGCTGTTCTCGCGGACGGGGGGCGCGCCTTCGCTGGCGCTCGGGATGGCGCATATTTTCGCCAGTTCGGGCGGCGGACGGGCGGTGATCGGGTTCTGGTATCACTTCGCGATCATGTTCGAGGCGCTGTTCATTTTGACGATCATCGACGCGGGGACGCGCGTGGGACGCTTCATGCTGCAGGATCTGCTGGGGCATATCGTGCCGCCGCTGGGGCGCACGAGCTGGATGCCGGGGGTGATTGCGATCGAGCGCGGCGGTGGTGGGCGCCTGGGGATATTTCCTGGTGCAGGGCGTGCGCGATCCGCTGGGCGGGATCAATTCGCTGTGGCCGCTGTTCGGAATTTCCAATCAACTGCTGGCGTCGATCGCGCTGTGCGTGGCGACAACGATCCTGCTGAAGATGCACGGCGCGAAATACATGTGGATCACGTGCGTGCCGATGGTGTGGCTGGTGAGCGCGACATTCACCGCGGCGTGGCAGAAGATCTTCTCGCCGATTCCGGCAATCGGGTTCCTGGCGCAGGCGGACAAGCTGGAGGCGGCCGTGCGGGCGGGCGCGGCGGCGAATACGGCGGCTACGCAAACGCTGATCTTCAACGCGCGGCTGGATGCAGCGATCTGTGGCCTGTTCATGGTGCTGGTGGCCGTGATTCTGGCGGATTCAGTCCGCGTATGGGCGGGGATTCTGGCGGGGAGCGGCGACCGGCAGGTGCACGAGGCGCCGTTCGTGACATCGCGGCTGCAGGCGGAGGAACTTTGAAACAGCTCTTTCGAATCGTGATGGGGCTGCTGCGCGAACTGGCGGATGAGAACGCCTACGCACGGCATCTGGCCATACACGGGCGTGCGCATTCGGGCGAGGAGTGGCGGCGCTTCAGCGAGGAGCGGCTGCGGGCGAAATACGCACGGGCAAAGTGCTGTTGAGGAAAGCATCAGGAGTCCCCGCAACGGTGGGTTAGTACTGTATAGGGTTGGGGTACTTGAATTGGAAATCGGACATATATTCTCGGCCAATTCTATTTGGATATCAGGGTCTTTTAAGTTACTCTCGTCAATGTAAAGACGTGCTCGGCAATATTTGGGTCGCGCTGGGAAGTCTCATCCTGGCGCTGCCATTAGCGGCGGCAGGGCCTGGAATCAAAGTGCAGTTTGTGGGCGGCACGGTGAGTGAGGCGGCCGCGAGGTCCAAATCGCAAGTGGATCTTACCGGCAGCGAAACGCTGGTAATTCATTTGGGCCGCAGCGAGTTTCGCATCCCTTATCAAAAGATTAACACCGTGGAATACGGCCAGAGTGTGAGCCGCAGATATGCGGAGGCGGTATTGATTTCGCCCCTCCTGCTGCTCAGCAAGTCGCGGAAGCATTTCGTGACGGTGGGTTATGTGGATGCGGAGGGCAAACAACAGGCGCTGGTTTTCCGGGTAGAGAAAGGAGACATCCGATCGGTGCTGGCAAGTCTGGAAGCCCGCACGGGAAGGCGGATCGAATATCAGGACGCCGACGCACGAAAGGCAGGAAAGGGATGAAGGCATTTCTACTGGTACTGACGAGTCTCGGTATTGCGTCGGCAGCGGACAGCGGGCCTTCGGCGGTTGCAGTGGAAGAGGATTCATTGAAGCAGTTGCTGCAGATCCGCCGGGTGTACGTGGACCATTTGACGGGCGGCGATACGGCGGCGCAGATGCGCGACATTCTGTTGAGTAGCCTGGAGAGCAGCAATCTTTTCGTACTGACGGAGAACCCCGAACGGGCCGATGTGACGATGAAGGGCGCGGCGGAAGACCTGGTCTTCACAGAGGTGCACACTTCTTCGGACAGTTTGAATGCGCGGACGAATGTGGGCGCAGGCAAGTCCACCAGCAATTCACGAGGCGCCTACGCGGGCTTTGGCGTGGGTGAAAGCGAGAGCGAGCATTCCTCGGAGCGGCGGCATGAGGCGGTCGCGGCGGTGCGGCTGGTCAATAAGGACGGCGACGTGATCTGGGCGACCACGCAGGAAAGCCTGGGGGCCAAATTTCGCGGGGCGAGCACGGACGTAGCGGACAAGATCACGGCGAAACTCAAAGAGGACTTCGCGCGAGCTCGCAAGCTGGTGGCTAAGTAGGACCGACTCGCCATCTCTTACACTCACCGGGGCAGCAGATGGGGCAGGTATAGGCTTGCGGCGGCGCCCAACAGGTCGCGGTGCATACTCATGTAGTCTCCGAAGAAGGCCTCGCCGACACTGCCGTCGAGCAGGTGGGTGCCGAGCAGATCCAGGGCCTTCGGCTCCTCCCAGAGGGACTCGGCGTACACCACGCGGTGTCCCTCTCTTTTTCTCCAAGCAGGCGAAGGAAGTACTGAGTCACTACCAGGTCTTCCCGCGGCATGTGAGGGCCGATAATCAGGACGTGTAACCGGCTCCATTCCTGCGGGCTCAAATCGCGGCGCCAGGCGGAGATCTGGGCGTGCGTGGCGTCCAACTGCGCGCGGGTAGCCTCGGTCACATTTTGCGTGACGAGCGGAGCCATGTCGCGGGTGAAGGCCAGGAGCGAGGCACGGGCGAACTGACGACGGCCGGCGACATCGTCCAGGAAGGCTAATGAGGCCGCTACGATTTTCTTCTGCCGGGCGAGTGTGGCTGCGGAAAGTTTCAGCGTGTCGAGGCTGGCTTCGGCGGGCGGGATGAGCTCGCGCAGATTGGCGAGGGTTTTGAGGCGATCGTCACCGATGGCTCCGTCGCCGGGCGTCAAGGTCACATAGATCGCGAGCGGGATGTGGGCGATGGTCTTGATGGGGTCGTAGATCGGAGTGCCGACGTTGGCTTCGACGCGTCGCCCATCGCGCAGCAGGGAGAAGTTATCGCCGCTAACGATCAGGGTTGGACCGGAAGCGGCCAGGACGCGGCTTTTGGCATCGGCGTAGGCGGCGCGGAATGCGTTGTTCAACGCGGTGAGGGCCGGCGGCTGCACCGGGCCGGCGGGCGCAGACGCGGTTTGGGCGGAGACTCCAGCGGCGCAAAGCGCGACCAGCATGGCCAGGATTAGATTTCGGGACGGCATGATTGATTATCTGCCGGGGGGATCCGGATCTGCGTGGGGCTACTGCGAGGGCCCGGCCAATTCCCCTGCGCCTGGCATGGGGAGACTGTCTGCTCCCTCGCTTTTCGTCTCTGTCACGTACACACATCCCCGGCGGAATCGCTCTTCCGTGTAGCGTTTGACAAAGTCAACCAATTGCGGCATGTTCGGCTCGCCGCAATTCCCCGACGGCGTGACGAAGTAGCGGATGCTGTGCGTGGCCATTAACTTCTTCACCGCCTCGGCGGAGCCCGCAGCTTCGCACAGGCGGAAAAATTCGAAAGTGTGCGACCCGG
Source organism: uncultured Solibacteraceae bacterium (assembly GCA_963792055.1). GTDB lineage: Bacteria > Acidobacteriota > Terriglobia > Bryobacterales > Bryobacteraceae > Solibacter. The sequence continues at coordinate 21,052 of CAWBUV010000011.1, forward strand.
AAGTGTAGGGGCGGCCGAGGAGCCCGGCGATGCCGTTGGAGAAGAATGCGGCCGGTTCGCCGGGGGCCATGCGATTCAAATACTCCACCATCACACGCGCCGGCGCGTTCTGCTCGATGTATTCGGCGGCTTCGGCTTTGAATTTCAGCGGGCTCAGACAGAAGTTTTTGTGCCAGTAACCGGAAGACGGCAGCAGGAAGACTCCCGATAGAATTGAAACGACGGTTGCGCCGATCACCGTCCGGTACAGATTCGGCTGCTCGCGCCGCAGGGCATGAAGATAACCTGCGAAGCCAAACAGCATGAGCGGAAATGCGGGCACGAGATAGCGAATATACGACGCACGGCTCCAGGTAAACAGGAAAAAGAACACACCGATCCCCAGGGCGGCGATCATCGGGCGCGTGAACATGGACCGCGGCGCGGTGAAAAGGATCAGGATCAGAAGAATCCAGCTCAGGCCGAGCGCGCCGTTCTGGCTTTCGAGGAATTTACTGCTTCGAAACGTCACGTCGAACAGTGCATGCCAGCTAAATTGGGTTCGCCACCGGTCATCTTCCCAGTGCGGATTGATGTCGTAATGCGGCGAGCGGAACACGTCATTGAAATACGGAAAGACGGGGTTACCGGTCTTCACCCACGCGGTGGCGTACGGCGGCGCGGCGATGATGGCGCACAATATGACAGCTCGCAACAGGGCGGCCAGGTTCTTCCGATCGACCGGGCGCTTCCAAGCGAAGCAATTGAAGAAGACCCACGCCAGGCAGGGCGCCACAAATGAGAGCGCGACGACCTTGGTGGCCAGCGCCGCTCCCAGAAGGATGCCGGCGAGAGGCAGCACCGCCGGGTCGCGCCAGTCGGTCCAATGCACGATCAGAACCGCTGCTGCCAGGAGAAACGCGGCCATCAGCGTATCGGTAAACATCGCCCCGGTGATCAGTTGTACGACGGGCGTAGCGGCGTAGACCGCCGCAATCAACAGAGCTACGGACCGGGACGCCAGGCGCCGGCAGAGGAGCACAATCAGGATGCAACTGATGATGAGGAAAACGAAGGGGAGCAACTTGGCGGCAAATTCGCCACCCAGCAGATAGAGCGTGGTGAAGCACCACTCCGCCGTCATGGGCATTACGGCCCAACTGATTTGAGCGACGTCGAAATGCCAGGAGTGGTGGGCCGCCATGTGCATCGGGACCACCAGGTGCACCGCGATTCCATCGGCGCTCACTTCGGGCTTGAGGCTCATCAGGAATTGGGCGCCCAACACGTACAACAGCAGGGCCATCGCCCAGTAGTCCGCCGCGGTCTGACGGCCCGAACGCAGGGCGCGAAGCGCTACCCGGACGCGAGTCCAGATTTCCCGGCCCGCGACAATAGCGGGGATGCCGAGCATCAGCCCGTGAACTGCGGCGCTGTTCCATGGGGTGAAGGCAACGAGCGAAATAACGAAGCCCCAGATGCCGGCGCCGGCAACCAGCGCGAACATATCCAGCGACAGCGGCCGTTCACGGTCCGGAGCCGCAAGTTGCAGGGCGCGGAGCAGGGAGAGACCGATTCCATAGCAGGCAAGCGTGAAGTAGAGCAGGGCCAAAACCGGTTGCAGGCCGGTCAGCAGCGCGGCATCGAGGAGCATGGCTGCGGCAATACAGGGGAGCAGCGCCGCGCGGCGAAGGAAGAACACCAGGAAGGCGACAACCGCGAAGAGAGCGGTGTAGAGGAGGAACCGCTGTTCACCGATGGGGTTCCAGATCGATTGACTGAAAATTCTGCTACGGACCGCACCCACTAAACAAATGGCGACGGCCGCGAGCACGACCGCCCAACGAAAGCGTGGTGCCACCCCACCCCTGGAGAACTGGATTGTCACCGTCTATCCTCAGAACGCTCTGACAAGTATAACCACGCAACAGTAAATGCCCGGATCGGAGGGGCAGGGATATAACATGTATCGTATGCAAGGATACCAAGAGTTAGTTAGGTTCCTTACAACGGCAGTCAAACTGTTAGGGGCCTTACACTCTTACTGGAGGGTCCTGGAAGGAGCCACAAAGTTAGCCTATTTAGATACCCGCGTACCAGGAATATCCAGTTTCCGGCTCAGCCGAGCCCAAGCCCTTCCCGAAGTGTTTCAGGTTATCGGTGAGGGTAAGGCGTGTGATGTACTTAAGGCTCTTATAGCCGAGTTGCCGGGGCACGCGCAGGCGAAGCGGCCCGCCGAATGGCACGGGAAGCTCGCCGCCGTTCATGCCGTGCGCGATGAGGGTCTGCGGATGCAAGGCATCGGCCATGTCGATGCTTTCCCACCAGTCGGACTGGATCGAACGGTAGACCAGATAGCGGGCCTGGGGGAATGTCCCGACGAGATTCAGGACGTGGGAGAGCGGCACGCCGCTCCACTCAGCTATATAGGACCAGCCCTCTTCGCAGGCCAGATGGGTGATCTGGCTGCGGACGGGGAAGCCCTTGAGTTCGGCGAGCGAGAAAGATGCCGGGCGGGCGACCATTCCATCGACAGTGAGCCGCCAGTCCGCAAACGCCCCTTCCCGCAGGCGCTTGAAGGCGTCGCCCAAGGGAGCAACTTCGTTGGCGAACGGGGGTTTGGAAATCTGGCTGCGAGCGAACTCTCGCGCGGAGGAGTGGCGGGTCAGCAAGCGCTGCGCCGCATAGGTCAGAGTCTCGCCCGGACCGTAGATGCCGCCGGCGTCGGGTGGAATGAGTCCATAACGGCGCGCCAGGCTTGCGGCGACGGCGATACCGGAGGCGCCCGCGGTTGCCACCAGGCCGGTGGTGACGAGTTTCCGTCTCGAGATCTTACTCATGTTGTCTCCCTGCGTGCGGCGGGTCGGCCGGTAATCATCGCACCGACGCGGCTTCGAAATCCGGACAGGCCGACCATGACGATATGAATTACTAAGAAGAGGACCAGGAGCACAGAGATAAAGAAATGTAGGGTGCGTGCGGATTGCTGACCGCCTAAGATCGTGACGACGGGTGGAATCGCGGACGCGACGGCGGGAGACATGGCGAGACCCGTCCAGATGACCATTGGAAACAGGCCGAAGATTACCAGCAGATAAGTAAGCCGCTGAAGAATGTTGTAAGATCCGGCATCTTCCGCGCGCTTTGGCCAGAAACGCAACTGTTGAGCGATTGCGCTGGAGAATCCGGCGCGAGCGGGAAGCAGATTCCGGCGGAAGTGGCCTGTAACGAAACCGAAACAGAGATACAGTAGGCCGGTCAGGACGGCCACCCAGGCAGATTGGAAATGAAGATACCGGCTCCAGCCATTCTGATCGGGAAGCACGTAGCCGTAGCCGGTGGGTACGGTGGATCTGGAGGCGGGAATCGGCAGCTTGAATAGCGGAGGGCTCAGTACATTGCCTGCTTCTCCCCAATAGAAGCGCGGGTGCGAGATGAGAATTTCCACCCCCGTGACGAGCAGGGCCAGGAAGGCCAGGGTGGTGATCCAGTGAGTGGCGCGAACGACGGCAGAGTGCCGCGACCGAACAGTGGTGGTGGGCGCGGCCGCAGCAGAAGCGGGGCCCCAGACGGAATCGGCCATTTGCGGAATTGTACCAATTCGGCGGGTGCGTCGCTCACCTAGCGCGCGCGGCGGGGCTGCGCATCGGGCGACCGGACGATCGAGGGAGTTTCCAGCACGGCGCCCATTTTTCGCAGGAATTCCTGCTCGGAAAACTGCCGCGCCCAAGACTGCAACTCCGCGGGACGGATGGAGGGTTCGAGCCGTTCCAGGCGCTCGATTGCACCGCCAAATTCCGCGGGTCCGGCATAAAACACGCCGCCGAACTCCGGCACGGTTTCCAGTGCGCCGCCGCGGCCCAGGGCGACCACAGGTTTGCCGCTGGCCAGGGCTTCCACGGGAGTCATACCGAAATCCTCTTCGCCGGGCAGCAGGAAGGCGCGGCAGCGGGCGTATAGTTCGCGTAGGTCCGCCTCGCCGACACGTCCGAGAAATTCGACGTTGGAGGCGGCCAGGGCGCGCAGCCTGGCGTACTCCGGCCCGGCGCCTGCGATCTTCAAACGACGCCCGGTGGCGGAGAACCAGCGGACCAGCGAATCGACCTGCTTATACGGCACCAGTTCGGAGACCGCGAGAAAATAGTCTTCAGCGGGCTTCCAGTAGAACGAATCGACATCGACGGGCGGATAGAGGACTTCGCTTTCGCGGCGGTAGGTCTTCCAGATGCGCGTCTGCACATTGCGGCTGTTGGCAATGAAGCGGTCCACCCGCGCCGCCGAAGCGTAGTCCCAGAGCCGCAGGTAATTGGCCACCGGCGCCATGGCAGCACGCTTCCAACGCGAGTTCGTCCAATCGTTGCGGTAGGCCGGATAGAGGTCCCAGAGGTAACGCATCGGGGTGTGGCAGTAGCAGATGTGGCGCGTATGGGAAGACGCGATCACGCCCTTCGCCGGGCCGGATTCGCTGCTCACGATGAGATCGTAGGCGCGGAGATCGAAGCTCTCGAGCGCCATCGGCATGAGCGGCAGCAGGGAACGGTAGTGGCGGCGCAAGGGATTGAGGAAGGAGGTGGTGATGCGATGCGCGCGCGTGACGGACTGAGTGTGGCGGGGTCACAAAACAGGGCGTAAATATCGGCCCCCGGCAGCAGGCGGCACAGCGCGTCCAGGACCTTCTCGCCGCCACGCTGGTTTAACAGCCAGTAATGAACAATGGCGGCACGCATGTGTTTCCAATATACGCCTGGGACCGGCCACACCGGCTGCCGCGGCCCGCCTCTTAAAACTTGTAACTTGAATGGCGTGTTATCCGGCGTGCTATCCAAGATATATGCAGCTGCAGGAAGGCGTGGAGACCAAACGAATCGATCCATTGCGTTGCGATTTGGAACTCGCGCACGCCGGAATGTTTTACCCCGCCGGATTTCCGCTGCACATCGCTACCAATTCGCGCCACGTGCTGGAGGCTGCGGCAGAAGCGTGGGCGCCCTTCCATCGTGAGTTCGATGCGCCCGCCATGAAGTTCCGCGTGGTGGTGGAACCGGGCGGCGAACGCGGCGCGGAGCCGGCCTTCCGTATGCAGGGCCACCTGCTCTCCTTCGTTTCCGACGCGCGGAATTTTGCCGCGGGAGACAGACTTACCATGTCGGCGAGTTTCCATCTCTCTGCCGCCACCGCGGCCGATCACGGCTTCCTGCGATGGTTCTACCTGGAATCCATGGCGTACATGCTGCTGACGCAGCGCTATGTGGTTTCAGTGCATGCGGCATGCGTGGAATATGGCGGCGCGGGCATCCTGCTCTGCGGCAAGTCTGGAGCCGGTAAGAGCACGGTGGCCTTTGCCTGCGCCCGGGCCGGATTCACCTACGTCTCCGACGATTGCACGTGGATGCTGGCCGGAGATGAGAAGTTGACCGCGATCGGTAAGCCGCACCTGGTCCGCTTCCGCCAGGACGCGGGGCGTCACTTCGCGGACTCATTTCGCCAGCGCGCATCCGAACGGCAAGATTTCGATGGAAGTTCCGACAAATCGATTTCCGGAAGTGCGCACTGTGGCGCGATGTCGCGTGCGATGCCTCGCGTTTCTCAATCGCAGCTGCGAAGGGGCCGCACGCCTCGAGCGCATGGCGTCCGAAGATGCCGCGGCGTCTCTACTCGGCGAGATGCCGAGTTACGGCGCGGTGGTGAACGCGGTGCACGAGAAGACGATCGGCGACCTGGCACGCCTGCCCGCCTGGCGTGTGCACTTCCACGAGTTGGAAGACGCGATTCGCCTGCTCATGGAAATCCCAGCCCTGGCGGAAGGAGACCGGTGAGTTCGGAGCCCCAGGTATTGCCGAATTTTTTCATCGTGGGCACGGGCACGGCCGGAACTACTTCGCTCTACAGCTACCTGCGACAGCATCCGCAGATCTACATGAGTCCCGTGAAGGAGCCGAGCCATTTCGCCACGGAGATCCGGGTGGAAGCCTTCAGCGCGCCGATGCGCCGGCATAATGAGCTGCAGTCGCGGGAACTGGCGAGGGTGCTGAACGACGGGAAGCCGTGCCAGCCGACCGGTTGGATTGTGAGTGAGTGGGAGGAGTACTTGCGGCTGTTTCGGAGCGTGAGGGGAGAAACGGCGATTGGAGAGGCATCGGCGGCGTACCTATGGTCGACGACCGCCGCCGCAAATATCCGCGCGCGGATTCCCCACGCGAAGATCATCATGATTCTGCGCGACCCCGCGGAGCGAGCGTTTTCGCAGTATTTGCACCAAGTGTCGGTGGGCCTGACGGCGGCGACATTCCGCCAACATGTGAAGCTGTGCGAGCGCGCGCAAGACAAGGGGGGCCGGCTTTCGGTGGTGTATCCCTTCCTCGAGATCGGACTCTACTACTGGCAGGTCAAGCGCTACCTGGATCTGTTCCCGCGCCACCGCATTCGCATCTACTGGTATGAAGAAGCGTGGCTCCACCCGGCTAAGATGATGGCGGACGTGTTCGATTTTCTGGAAGTGGATGCGGCATTCCAACCGGATCTTTCGGAAAGGAGCCTGGAGCGGAGGGCCCCGCGGCTGACTGGCCTGCACCATCTTCTGAAACGGTCCGGCCTGTGGTATCCGCTGAAAGGGATGGTGCCCGCACAGCTCACTTCGTCTCTCCGCCGGCTCGCCTTCCGGCGCGGCAAGTCGCTCCAGATGGATCCAAAAGACCGGCAGTATCTGATCGACTACTACCGCGACGACATACAACAGCTCTCCAAGCTGCTGGACCGCGATCTGAGCTCCTGGACGCACTGATTGGTATTACCCTGAACGCATGGCCGTATCCCGCCGTGCTTTCCTCGGCGCTGTGCCCGCCGCGCTCGCCGCGCAGCCTGGCGCCGCCGGGTTCGACCGCCGCGCCGTGGTCTCGCGCCACAATCCGACGCTGTACGGGCTGGACGCGCGCTCCCCGCTCTCCATCGGCAACGGCGAATTCGCCTTCACCGCCGACCCCACTGGCCTGCAGACCTTTCCCCAGCTTTACGAGAATCAGATGCCGCTGTGCACGCAATCGCAATGGGGCTGGCACTCCGTGCCCAACGCCACAGGCAGGGGCGCGTCCGATCTCCGCCTGACCGAATTCGACACCTTCGGCCGCAAGGTGGGCTACCCGACATCGAGCGACGGACAGAAGCCTCTCTTCGATTGGCTCCGCGAGAATCCGCACCGCTTGCACCTGGGCCGCGTCGGCTTCGCCATCGATCAGGCCGCCGACGTCCGCTTCATCCGTCAGGAGCTCGATCTGTGGACCGGCAGATTGCGCAGCGAATTCGAATGGCGCGGACAGAAGATCGTGACAGAGACCTGCTGTCATCCCACCGAGGACATGATTGCCGTAACGGTGCAGGGGCGCATTCCGGTGGTCTTCGAGTTCCCCTACGGTTCGCCCGCCATGAACGCCGCGGATTGGACGCATCCCGGGAAACACAGCACCACCCAGCGGGCGGCTGGCGCAAACAGCATCGAACTGGAGCGCCGCCTGGACGACACCACCTACAACGTGCGCATCGATTGGCCCGGCATCGCGGCGGCGATGAAACAGGAGTCCGCGCATCGCTTCGTGCTGACTCCGGCTGGCGGCCGCCTGGCATTCTGCTGCGGCTTTCGCAATGTCAGGCGCACCACATCCGCAGAACCCGCCGCTACTTTCGCCGCGGCGGAAAGACACTGGTCCGCCTTCTGGAATTCAGGGGCGGCGATCGATCTTTCCGCCGCACCGGACCCGCGCGCCCACGAACTGGAGCGCCGCATCGTACTCTCGCAGTATCTGACTGCCATCCAATGCGCGGGCTCGCTGCCGCCACAGGAGACCGGGCTCACCTGCAACAGTTGGTACGGCAAGTTTCATCTGGAGATGCACTACTGGCATGCTGCGCACTTCGCGACGTGGGGCCGGCCCGCGCTATTGGAGCGGAGCCTGCAATGGTATCGCGCAATTCTGCCGTCTGCCCGCGAGAAGGCCCGGCAGCAGGGCTACGCGGGCGCGCGCTGGCCGAAGATGACCGCGCCCGATGGCCGCGATAGTCCATCGCCCATCGGCCCGCTGCTCATCTGGCAGCAGCCGCACCCCATCGCGATGGCGGAATTGATTTACGCCGCGCGCCCCACGCGCGAGACGCTCGAGCGTTACCGCGACATCGTCTTCGAATCCGCCGAGTTCATGGCGAGCTATGCGCATTGGAACGCGAAGGAAGCGCGTTACGTCCTGGGTCCGCCGGTGATTCCGGCGCAGGAGAACCATCCGCCGCGCGAGACCTGGAACCCCACCTTCGAACTGGAGTATTGGGACCACGCGCTCGCGATTGCGCAGCGCTGGCAGCAGCGCGCCGGTCTTCCGCCGCAGCCAAAGTGGGAGGAGGTCCGCACGAAACTCTCCGCCCTGCCCGTCAAGGACGGTGTGTACCTGGCACACGAAAACTGTCCGCAGACTTACACGGAACGCAATCGCGATCACCCCTCCATGCTGGGCGCGCTGGGCGTCCTCCCCGGCAGAAAGGTGGATCGCGAGACGATGCGGCGCACGTTGAAGAAGGTGTTCGCCGAATGGAAGTGGGAGGACACCTGGGGATGGGATCACCCCATGGTTGCCATGACCGCCGCCAGCTTGAAGGAGCCGGCGATGGCCATCGACGCGCTTGCCATGCAGACGCCGAAGAATGCCTGGCTGCCCAACGGGCACAACTGGCAGCGGGCGAATCTTCCGCTCTATCTGCCGGGAAACGGCGGCCTGCTGCTGGCGATCGCCCACATGGTGCGGGAAGATTGCTTCCCCACGAACTGGAAGATACGGCACCAGGGGTTTCCTCAGGCGTAACCTGCATGTCCCCTGGCAGCGTCATTCTCCTTCCAGCCGCATGAGCGCGGTTGCCGGATACGATGCTGCCAATTTTCCTTGCCACATATGGCGCCGTCTTCGTCGCCGAAATCGTCGGCGACAAGCTGCTATACACCACGGGCGTTCTCGCGACGCGCTATCGCACGACGCCCATCCTGTTTGGTATGGCCGCCGCGTTCATGGCGAAGATGGCAGTCGCGGTTCTGGTGGGAAAGGCGATCTCGAAGCTGCCGCCCCTGCTGGTGGCGGCCATCACCACCATCAACTTTTTTGCCATCGCTTACGCCTTGTGGCGCAAGCCGGATCGGAAGGAGGCGAAGAAGGAGTATCCCTCATCGCGGGCCGCGATGGTCTCTTTTGCGGCCATCTTTTTCTCGGAATGGGGCGATGTCGGACAGGTGACCGCGGCCACCATGGCAGCGCGATTCGGTTCGCCATGGCTGGTATGGGCCGGCGCAGTCGGCGCGATGGTCACGAAAGGCGCGCTAGCGGCTTATGCGGGCGCCGGGGTCCGCGAGTGGATTCAGAATCACTTCGCTCCGAAAACGGTGCGCTACGCGGCAGTGGGAATACTGCTGCTGCTCGGCCTGCTGTCGGTGGTCGAAAGCCTGACCGAAGTCCACGAAGTGCCGAGTCTGTGGCTGCTCCGTTAGGTGGTATCGTACAAACTTCATGAACCCCGAGAATCAGCGCGCTCCGGCGATCCGGTTTATCGTGTGCCTGGGAGTGGTCAGCCTGTTCGCGGACATGACGTACGAAGGCGCGCACAGCATCATCGGCCCATTCCTGAAGGATCTCGGCGCCAGCGCCGCGCAGGTCGGGCTGATTGCCGGCCTGGGCGAGATGCTGGCCGCGAGTCTGCGCTTTTTCTCAGGCCGGTTCGCCGACCGTACTCACGCCTATTGGACCATCACGATTTGCGGCTACGCATTGAACCTGATCGTGGTACCGGCGCTCGCCTTCGCCGGAAACTGGCAGGTAGCGGCGCTGCTGGTGGTGGCGGAGCGTACGGGGAAGGCGCTGCGCGGTCCGGCGCGCGACGTGCTGCTTTCCGAGGCGACAAACGTGGTGGGCCACGGTTGGGGATTCGGCCTGCACGCCGCGTTCGACCAGGCCGGCGCCATGCTGGGACCCATCCTGATGGCGGTAGCGGTAGCGCGCTCCAACCAGTTCGGGCCCGCCTTCCTACGGCTGGCGATTCCCGCCGTGTTGGCCCTGACCGCGCTGCTGACGGCGCGCGCGGCCTTTCCCGCCCGGGGCCGCGCGCCATCGCCTTCGAAGGGTCCCCAGGCACTGCCGCACGTCTTTTGGATTTATGTGGCGGCGGCCGGACTGCTGGCCTGCGGATTCGTGGACTTTCCGCTGCTCGGTTATCACTTTCAAAAGACCGGCCTGGCCAAACCCGCGATGATTCCCCTGTTGTATTCCGGCGCCATGGCTGTCAATGGCATCACCGCGCTGGTCTTCGGGCGGCTGTTCGATCGCTTCGGCATTTCGGTGCTGGCCTGCGGCATTCTGATCTCGCTGCTGGCTTTGCCTTTGGGATTTCTCGGCGGGCCGGCCGCGGCCATCGCCGGCGTGGCCTGCTGGGCGGCAGGATTAGGTGCGCAGGACGCCACGCTACGCGCGGGGATCGCGCAAGTGGTCTCCATGAACAAACGCGGTTCCGCGTTCGGAGCATTCAACGGAGTCTATGGCGTCGCGTGGTTCCTGGGCAGCGTTGCCATGGGGCTGCTGTACGACCATTCCCTGATGGCCCTGGTGGTGTTTGGCGTGGTGGCCCAACTGGCTGCGGCGGTGTGCTTCTTCCGGTTGCGCGAACCGCTGGCGGCGGCAGTGGCTGCGGCGCGTTAGCGCTGCCGGTGATATGCTCACGGAAGGCGTGCACTCATGAGTTTCCCCAAGGCGCTGGGAGCGAGCCTTGCGCTGTTCGGCATTCTATACGGTTTCCAGTTGCCCTTCCGCGAATTCCCCGGCGTGGAATACCGTGTGGGAGACATTTCGCTTCCACCCGACTATCAGGAGAAGACGGAATGGGCCTTTGCCCGCTTGATGTACCCGCAGTCTCCCTACGGGCGCGGGGGGCGCGGCTTCGGTTTTCGCGGTGGAGGAGGCTTCGGCCAGTGGACACACGGCAACACCATGTGGACGCAGGACTATCCGCGCGCCGACCGCCACTTCGTACAGGCGCTACGCCGCCTCACACGGCTGCAGGTTCGCTCCGTCGAACAGCCCGTCAACCTGGACGAAGGTGGCGTGGACGACTGGCCCTGGCTCTACGCGGTACAGACCGGCCACTGGGCGCTGACCGATGCACAGGCGAAGATTCTGCGCGAGTACCTGCTGCGCGGCGGCTTCTTCATGGCGGATGATTTCTGGGGCCCCACGGAGTGGGAGATTTTCATGGACAGCATGAAGAAAGTCTTCCCAGACCGCCAGGTGGTGGAGCTCGAAAACAAGGAAGCCATTTTTCATACCGTCTACGATCTGGACGATCGATACCAGGTGGCCAGCCACGGCTCCGTAATGCGCGGCGTGAGCTTCAAGTGCGATGGCTGCCCCGATCACTGGCGCGGCATCTTTGACGATCGCGGGCGGCTGATGGTGGCGATGACATACCAATCCGATGTGGGCGATTCGTGGGAGTGGGCCGACGATCCGTACTACCCGGAGCGTTATGCGGCGCTGGGAATTCGGATCGGCGTCAACTACGTGGTCTACGCGATGACGCACTAAGCGCACTACCGCAGCCAGCGATCCAGATTTTCCCGCACAAACTCGTCATCTGTCAGCTCGGGGTAACTGTCGCAGACGCGATCGATCTCTTCGAGTTGTCCCGGCGACAGATCTTCCGCGGCGTCGAGGCACCAGCGCCCCTCCATCAATCCCTGCCGACGCAGAATCTCGTGGAGGCCCGCGATACAGCCGGCGAAGCGATTGCGTACATCGAATAGCGCGCCGTTGGCGTCGGTCAATGGCGCGGAGCCGGCCAGGATCTCCGCCGTGCCCTGGCCCGCGGCGGCGCGGCAGGCGTGAACGGCCTCCAGCAACTCCACGGCGCGGTGCGTCCACACGGCCCACTGGCCCAGCAGACCACCCCGAAAGTGAAGGCGTTGGCCTGACAGGCGAAATTCCGTCAGCAGGTCCGCGATGATGTTATCGTCGTTGCCGGTGTAGAGCGCGATCTCTGCCGCGCGCCCGCTGTCGGCGACCGCACGCACCACGTCCAGCGTCTGGTAGCGATGGAACGGCGCCACCTTGATCGCCACCACCGCGGGAATCTTGCAGAATTCGCGCCAAAACTCGTAAGACAGCAGGCGGCCGCCCACCGATGGCTGCAAATAGAATCCGCACACCGGAATGGTTTCGCCTACCGCGCGGCAATGCGCCAGCAGCTCGCCATCCGTCGCCGTGGGCAGCGCGGCCAGACTCAGTAGGCCAACGTCGTATCCCGAGTCCCGCGCCATCGCCGCCTCGCTAACCGCCTGTGCGGTCATACCGCAGATGCCGGCTACCTTGACGATCCGTTTCTCGGTCTCGCGTTCGAAATCCGCCATGGCCGCCGCCGCGAGTTTCAGCACCGGCGTGTACAGTCCGACGCGCGGATCGCGAATCGCAAACTGCGTCGTGTGCACTCCCACGGCAATACCGCCGGCGCCGGCCGCGCAATAGTAGCGGGTCAGCGCCACCTGCCGGCGTTCGTCGAGCTTTCGGCCGGAGGTCAGTGCCAGGGGATGCGCGGGGATCACTACACCGTGCGCGAGAGCGCGCGCCGCGGCCGCCTCCATCCGGTCAGAACTTCCCATCGGCCACCTCGAAATGGGTAGGCTTGTTCAAACTCGCGCCGCCGGCCGCCACCCAATCGGCGACGAGTTCCATGAGGCGCGCCGTATCCACCGAGGGCGGCCCCATGAGTGCCGCCGCAGCCGAAGCGTCGCTCAATAGAGCCACCGGTCCCGGAGCTCCCTGGAAGCGGCAGGATCGCGCGAAACGTGCCGCGAAGAACTCGGCAGCATCGCGCACGGAAACGATCTCCCTTCCGGTGATATTCAAAATGCGGGGCGGCGTAGCGCAGTGGCCCAACGCGCGCAGCGCATACGAGTTGGCGTCGCGCTGCCAGATCACGTTGAACGCTGGGATGGTCACGTCGACCGGCTCGCTGGCATGCACCTTGCGCGCGATGTCCACCAACACACCGTATCGCAAGTCCACCGCGTAATTAAGGCGAAACAGCAGGCAGCGCACGCCGTGGTGATTGGCGAAATATTCAAAAACCCGCTCGCGTCCTAGACAGGATTGCGCATACTCGCCCACCGGTTCGGGCGCATCGGTTTCACGCGATCCCCCGGCCGCCGGCGCGCGCAGCGCGTACACATTGCCGGTGGAGAAGACCACGATCCGGCTCGCACGGAATCGCTCCGCCACATTCGCGGGGACCACCGTATTCATCGCCCACGTGAGTTCGGGACTGTCCGAGGATCCGAACTTCCTGCCCGCGAGATAGAGCACATTGGGACAGGCGGGCAACCGCGCCACCTGCGTGCGGTCCAGCAGGTCGCAGGGGATGGCTTCGATTCCGGATTCGGAGACGGGCCGTCGCGACACGGCGAAAATGCGCCGCACCGGCCCCGCTGCGTCGGCCGCCCGGCGGCACAGTCGCGCGAGCGAAGGCCCCATTTTCCCCGCCGCGCCCAGAATCAGGATGTCTCCTTCCAGATGCCGCAGAAACTCAACATCGCCTTCGCTCGGGCGCGAAAGTGCTTCCTCCAGTTCCTCAATCGTCTTCATCGCGTGCCGCCTCTATCGTTCCGCATCCAGCATGCGGATTCCGTCCAGATTCAGATACTCCGCCATTCCAGGCGGGCCGGCCGCCGCACCAGCGCGAAAGCTGGCGGCGGCATCGTCCTTACGGCCTGCGATCATTTGCAGCAGTCCCTGGTTGTACAGCAATACTCCCTGATATTCCGGCGACGCAGCCAACTGGCGTTGCAGGAATCCCAGGGCCGTGCGGGCTTTGATCTTGCCTTCGTTGGCATCCAGCCGGGCCAGGGCCATGTACGAATATGCGTAGTCGGTGGACGCGATTTCCGGATTCGCTTTCGTGAGCCGCTCCCACCGCTTGCGCGCGGAAGTTTCATCCACACAGGCAAATTCCACCACGCCCAACCAGTACTGGAACCGAACGCCCTTGGTGAAACTTCCGAATCCATTGAAGGTGAAGGGCAGGCTCTTGTCTTCAGCGTCCAGGCTGCCAAGCCCCTTCATGACCGCAGGACACTGCCGGGCGGCGGCCAACGCTACCAGTTGGCGCAGGCGAAGTTCGATGTACGCCTCGCGCACCGCGTTCTCCTGCTTCTCTTTCGGGAACTTCGCGGGAGTGAAGTAGCTCAGCGCGCCGCCGATGTCGCCGGACGCGGCCAGGCGCAGCGCCATCGCGGCGATCTCCCTCGGCGACTCTGCCGTCGCGGAATTGGATGCGGCCGGCGCAGTGGCAGGTGCACCCGGCGCTGGGCTGCTCCCGGCCGGACGAATCTTTGCCGATGGCGGCGATCCGGGCCCTAACTTCGCCAGCAAGGCCTCCGCATCCGGAAAGCCGGGCCGGAGTTTCAGCGCATTCTGCAAAACTTCGCGAGCCGCCGCATCCCTGCCCGCTGCTTGATGCACCAGCGCGAGGAACCAGCGTGCGTGGGCGTCCGACGGATTACGCTGGACTGCCCACTGAAAGACCTGCAGCGCGCCCGGAAAACGTGGCGAGAGATCCTTGATCGGCAGCGTACCCGCTGTACGCAGGTCCTCGCCCGCGTAGTAAGTGTAGTCCAGCAGATCGCGGCAGTAACTTCGATAGTAGAGCATCAACGCATTGCCGATCGCCGGAGCCGGCCGGGTATACCGGTGGGTGACCAGCACCAGCGCGTCCCGCAGCAGTCCCCACTGTATGTACAGATCCGCCAGCTCGAGCAGTCGCTCCGGATTGGCCCCCAGCAGGTCCCATAGTGCCGGATCCGCGGTTCCCTGTCGAACGCGTTCGAAGCGCGCCATCAGGTCGCCGGCGGCGGGCGAGCCCATGCGCGCCAGTACGGCCGCGGCGGCCGTCTCATCGAATGCCGCCCGCAGGAGCGCGGCCTGTAGCGCGAGCGCATGCTGCATGTCCGTCCGACCGCTAGCCGCCTTTGCCGCCCCTTCGTAATCGCCGGCGCGCGCGAGTTGCATGGCCGCATCGGTAGGACCGTAGGCCGGTTTCGAGGCCGCTATGCCGTATGCGCCGAGGTCCGCCGGCCCGGCGGTCGAGCCCCACTCCGCATCGGCGATCGCGATTCCGGCGGACAGCAAAGGACTCCCCTCGGCCAAATGAAAATCGAAGTTCTTCTCGTCAGCGAACCGTGGGACCACCGACAGGGCCCGGTTGCGGGAAAACACGGGGTCGTAACCGCGATCCGCTTCACCGATCGATTTCGGATTCTCGTAAGCGCCGCCGCCCAACTGGTTCCAGATTATGAACGGCCGGTCGGGCTGCGGCCTGCCGGAAGCATCCACAGACAGGACATCGTTGCCGATATTCCGGTTGGTTGTGTTGCCCAGGTAAATCCGGAACGCGACATCCCGCAACTTATAGCAGATGTTATTCGCGTAGACTACATTGCTGTACGCCTTGGCGCCGCGGCTGGAGGACTGGAAATAGCAGCCGCCCGAATCGTAAAATACGTTGTTATAGATCAGGTTATAAGATGCCGTGCCGCCATCAAAGGAACTAACTTCCAGTCCCCAGCTTTTGGTCGCGAGCACCACGTTGCGTCTTACCGTGTTATTCGCTCCGGAAACCTGAATCGCCGGCTTATAAACCGGCGAGAGCTGGCCCACTCCCTTGACGACATTCCCTTCCACCAGGTTGTGATCCGCCGGCCCCCGGCCGTACACTCCAATCCATCCCTGTCCCCAGCCGCCGTCCATCACATTATTCAGCCAGCGATTGTACCGGCAGCCCGATTTGCAAAGGCTTTCGTCGTGTCCGCCGCGGGTCAGGTGATTGCTCCAGATCGCATTCCCGGTGGCTCCATAGCCCAATAGAGCGAGCACAAAACCGCCGCCTCCGTCCGGGTTTTGGGTGGCGTCGGGACTCCCATAATCGTGCAGATAGGAATGGTAGACGAGATTGCTCGCGCCGGTGATCACGACGCCAAACTTGAAGGACGGAATCACCGGAGGGTGAAACTCCACGTTAAACAGCGCATTGTGACTGCCGTCGATCTGGGCGTCGTATTCGCCAAAAGGAGTGCCGGGAGAAGCCACCGCCAGGCCGTCGATCACTAGGTAGTCGCCCGCCAGAATCAGGGCGTGCGGCGAGTTTGCCGGCTGCGAGGCGAGAGTCGCCGCGTCCCCCGGATTGACCAGCACCACTGCCTTGGCTTCGGCCGAGCACTTCTGCGCCATGCGAACTTCATCGGAGGCATAGCTGCCACCCATCACGATCAGCACCTGTCCGCAGGCGATGCTCCCGGTCGCGTGCGCCAGGGTACGCCAGGCGTGTGCGCTATCCGGGCCCTTACCGTCGTTAGCATCCTTCCCTTGCGTAGAGACGTACCGCACAGGGTAATCGGAGGTGGCGGCGCTCACCGTATTCGAGTAAGCGCTGAATACCGGGGATGTATTTCCCGAGTAACTGCGTACCCGGAAAAGGTAAGTGGTGTGCGGCTTGAGTCCCCAGGCAATGAACTGGGCGGCGGTCCCATCCTGCGGGTCGGCGTACTGCGCCTCGGTAACCCAATACGGTATGCCGCGATTGGGTGGGTTGTAAACCTGAAGCCCGGTCGGGTCGCTGATGTTACAACGTGCCCCGCGCGCCACAATGCTGCTGTCGCAAGTATAGCCGCCGGCCCGCGGGATGGGCTCCAACTCGGTCCAGGCGGTATAGCGGCTGTCGCCGGCGGACTGTATCTCCACCAGGTAACCGTATCCGGCGTCGGTCACCGCCGCCCACGTCAGGTTGATCTGATTGGGACCCTTGACATGCGCAGCAATTACCGGCGCTCCCAGTCCGGCCGGCTGGGCGCAGACCAGCGGGCATAGGAGGATTGCCCCTAGTACCGCGGCGACTCTTGCTCTGGATCTCTTCACGCCTCTTTTGCCTGATAGAAAGTATACCGGAAGGCCCACCGGCATTCGCTGGTAAGATGGCAGGTATGCAAGCTGTCCTCTTGGGGAAAATCTCCGTTACCGCGGCTCTGCTTGCTGTGCCCGGCTTAGTCTTCTCTCAGTCCATCGAGGTCACGCCTAAGGCGGTCAAGTTGGTTCAGGTGGAAGGCGGACCCCTGGCCCTCGCGAAGGTGACGATTCGCTCGTCCGGAACCACTGTACAGAACTGGACGGCCACCGCCATTCCCGTGGATCCCAACGACTCTTGGATCCGGCTGGAAGCCGCCAGTGGCGCGACGCCGGCGGTGTTGACCGTCGGAGTAGTGGACTGGCGCGCCGAAAGCAGGAAACCGGGAAAGTTTCAGGCCAGCATCCTGATTCAATCGGGGAGCGCGAAGGTGAACCTTCCAGTGGAGTGGGAAGTGCGCGCGGCCAATCCACCTCCGGCATTCAGTTATCTTGCCGGGCCGGCCGCATGTAAGCAGGCGCCGGGCTATCCCGATCCGCCGCTTTGCACGCCGCTGCCGCTTCCCGGTATTCTCGGCCCGCCCCAGGCCGGCGCCAGTTACATCGATCCGAACTTCGGCGGACGCGTCCGCGTGATCACCGGCGCGCCAATTTACCACACTTACTCTACTCCGTCTCCACTCAGCGCCCATCAGAAGTATTTGATGAGTTATCTCGAAAACGGTACCTGGGAGATTGTCGATGCCGCCACGGCCCGCGTCGTGTTCCGGCGCAATCCCTGTAATCAGAGTTACTTCTGGGATGCCACCGACGACGAAGTATATTACTACTTTCAGGGCGCCGCGGTTTTTAAGCACGACTTACGCACCAATAAGAGCTCCGTCCTGATCGATTATTCCAAAGAGCCCGAGCAGTTTCACGAAATCGTCCGCGGCGGGACCGGCGATTCGTCCAAGGATAACTGGATCTCCTTCTGGGCGCCCGACGACAAGACAATCTGCGCGCTGGATATCGGCCACCTCAAGACGTATTGCGCCGACTACGCGGATTCCCAACGCAACCTCGCATACGGCGACGTCGATTTCACCCTGATTTCCAAAGGTACCGACAAGACCAGTGGAAAGCGCTACGTCATGCTGGTGGCGCCGCCCGCGATGGGAATATTTTCCGTCGATCTGGCCGGCGGCGTCCTGAAACTGGAATACCGCGGCCCGGAGAGTCCCGATAAACCCGGCAACAACGACGGCGTCTGCGATCCCGGAGAACGCTGCCTGGTCGGCTCCCACCTGGACACCCTGGAAGACTCCGCCGGAATTCAATACCTGGTGACAAATGGCGAGACCAGCTACCCATGCGAGGTATCATTAGCGACCTACCAACTAAATACCGGTGTCAATTTACTCAAACAGGTGGAATTAGGCGGAGGGCGGAAAAAAGTGCTGACCCTTTGGCGTTGCGGCCGGGGCTGGGTCGACGAGCACATAGGCTGCGCCAAATCGGCGCCGTATTGCGTAATCTCCACACAGGCCGAAGCGCGCCGCCCCGACGATCTGTCCGAATACGTTCCGACTCCCCACGCCGGCGAGCTCATCGTCATGCGCGACAACGGACTGGAGATCCGCCGCATCGCCCTCACTCGCACCGTCTTCTTTACCAATGCCGGCGAGGGCAACTATTGGGCTGCCCCGCGCGCCGCAATGTCCAATGACGGCTCCACGGTTGCAGCGGATTCGAATTTCGGCCAGATCGGCAAACCGCGCGTAACCTTGATAGACACCGGCTTCGGTTCAAAGCCGCATTGATTGCACGCGCGGCCGCACCGCCGTGCTAGACTGCCCCCCGGAGGTACGTGTGGCATCGGAAAAGCATACGCGGCGAGAGTGGTTGACTGCGGTACCCGCCGCAGCGGCGGCGGCTTCGGCATCCGCCCAAACTGCAGGCGGCAACAGCCGCCCCAACATCGTTCTGGTAATTTCAGACCAGTTCCGCTGGGACTGCATCGGCGCCATGGGCCTCAATCCCATGAACCTCACACCGAACCTGGACCAGATGGCCGCGCGCGGAGTCCTGTTCCGCAACGCCATCGCCAATCAGCCCGTGTGCGCCCCGGCCCGCGCCAGCATGTTCACCGGCCAGTACCCCAGCAAGCACGGCGTTTGGCGAAATGCCTTCGGCCTGGCCGAAAATGCCACCACACTGGCCACGGTGATGAAGCAGGCCGGCTACTCGACAAACTATATCGGCAAGTGGCATCTCGCGCGGCCCGAAGGCGCGACCGCCGCCGAAACGCGCGGCGCCGTGAAGGCCGGCCACCGCGGCGGATTCGCCGACCTGTGGCTTGCGGCCAATGCGCTGGAGTTGACCTCCCACGCCTACGAAGGCGACCTCTTCGACAACGACGATAAGCCCGTCCACTTCGCCAACCGCTACCGCGCCGACTTCATGACGGACCGCGCCCAGGACTTCCTCCGCTCGCCGGCCGCCAAATCGCCATTCCTGTTGACCCTCTCGTACCTCGAAGTCCACCACCAGAACGATAAGGACACCTTCGATCCGCCGAAAGAGTTTGCCGGGCGCTATCCCAATCCGTTCATCCCTCCCGACCTGCGGCCCCTGCCGGGCTCCTGGCCCAGCCAGATTGCCGACTACTTCGCCTGTGTCGCCAAGATGGACGAGATCGTCGGCACCCTGCGCAAAACGCTGGTGGAAACCGGCAACGACAAAAACACCATCTTCATGTTCACCAGCGATCACGGGAACCACTTCCGCACCCGCAACGCGGAGTACAAACGCAGCCCGCATGAAAGTTCCATACACATCCCGCTGATCATCGAAGGTCCCGGCTTCAATCGCCGCATCGAGGTCAACGAGCTCGTCAGCCAGGTGGATTTCGCGCCGACCCTGCTGGCCGCCGCCGGGCTGCCCGTGCCTGCCACCATGCAAGGACACAGCGTCCTTCCTCTTCTGGACCGCCGCTCCGAAGGCTGGCGCAATGAAGTCTACTTCGAAATGTCGGAGTTCATCACGGGGCGCGGTCTGCGCACGCCGCAGTATACGTATGCCGCCGCCGCGCCCCGCGTTCCCGGATGGCACGCCGTCCCCACGGCGGAGAAGTATGTGGAGTACATGCTCTACGATCTGAATGCCGATCCCTACCAGCAGGTGAACCTCGCCGGACGGGTCCCGTATCAGAAGATCGCCACCGAGTTGCGCCAGCGGCTGCTCGCCCGCATGCGCGAAGCCAGTGACGAGCGCGCCACAATCGATCCCGCCTGGTTCCCGTATTCGTAGGCCGCACGGCCAAATCGCCGCTACCACCACCCTGGCAGGGTGGCATTCCGTCATGTGGCCACGTAGTCGAAAGGGCTATGGCTGTTAGACTCCATCCGGGAAACGTGGGGTGTGCCGCGTGCGTTACTTACTTCAGATGAGACGCCTCAACAAGTCATGGTTACGAGGTAGTCTGGCCCTGTGCATTCTGACAGCGCCGGCGATGGCGGCCGATGCTGCGCCCTCTACCGCGCGGGACCTCGGCCGTCTCAGCGCCGACATCGAGAGGCTTACCACCGGCATTGGACCCAAAGTGGTTCAGATCGCCACCCAGTCGCTCAAAGTGGCCGGGAGCGGCGACGAAGAGCCCACCGGCTTGCTGGTGGCCCAGGGCGGCCGCGGTTCGGGATTCTTCGTCTCGCCCGATGGCTACCTGCTCACCAACGCCCACGTGATTGCCAATTCGACCCGCATACGGGTGATGGTGTCCGCGCCCGCTGGCGCCAAGAGCACAGCGCCTCGCGAGTACTCCGCCAAAGTCATCGGCACCGATGCCGACAACGATCTCGCGCTGCTGAAGGTGGACATTGAGGCAGCGCCTTTTTTTGACCTGGCCCGAGACGCCGCGGCGCACCAGGGCCAGTTGGTGCTGGCCTACGGAAGCCCCATGGGTCTCGCACAATCGGCATCACTGGGCCTGGTGAGCGCGATTGACCGCCAGCTCGCTCCCGACGATCCCAGGATCTTCATACAGACCGACGCATCCATGAATCCCGGCAATTCGGGTGGGCCGCTGGTGGACCTCGACGGCAAACTGCTGGGCGTCAACACAATGATCCTTTCTCAATCGGGCGGCAGCGAAGGTCTGGGATTCGCCGTGCCGTTGGAAGTCATCCGCCATTCGTATGCGGCGCTGCGCGCCCGCGGTAGCATCGCGAGGCCGCGTCTCGGAATCCAGCCGCGCAATCTCTCCGCCGACCTGATCGCGGGACTGGGCCTGAAAGCCCCCCAGGGCGTCCTGGTGGAAGATGTCGATCCCAGCGGCCCGGGTGCTGCCGCGGGCCTGCTGCAGGGTGACGTGATGGTCTCCCTCGCCGCCGAGCCCATTTACACCCTGCGCGATCTCTTCCGCGTCGAAAGCGGTCTCACCCCCGGAACCTCCGTGGAAGTGGCTGTGATGCGCGGGCCCGACGCGAAGCTTCTACACCTCACGCCCGAGCCCGCCCCCAAGACCCCGCAGGCCCTGTCCGCCGCGAATGTCACCGAGAAGGACAATCTGGTATTTCGCCTGGGCATGTACGGAACCAGCCTCACTCCGCAGGTTGCGTCTACGTTGGGAGGCCTCCGCAGCGACAGCGGTGTGCTGGTGCTCGCGCTTTCCGGAGCAGGGCTGGCGGAACAGAATGCGCTTGAGGCCGCCGATGTGATCCACGCGGTGAACGGCAGGCCGGTGGACTCGGTGGAGTCTCTGCGGGGAAGCCTCGAAGCGATTCCGGAAGGCGCGCCCCTGGTTCTCCAGATCGAACGCGGCGGCCTGCTGTCCTATATCGTTCCCGGCGCCATGTCCGGTGACGAGCAGCGACTCAAGAAGACCGCAACTCGTGTGCCGGCGCGAGTCACCCCGCCCCAGCGCCCCTTTTCGTATTGAGCACCGGCAAGGTCCCTCCCGGCGACGCGCTTCGCCTCTCCGCCTCCCTTTCGCCGCCGACGCGCAGCGATGCATTCAGAATGGCGGAGAGGGGAATCAGGCCACCGATCTTGAAGCTCGCCACTGCGTGCATTCCGGCGGACGCGATACAGCCGCATTCCTCGCACACCGGCCTGCCGCCCAACTGACACGGCGTCACGCGCGTCGTGAGGTCTGCCGAAAGACAGTTGGTCAGCTTGGCGAAGGTACACTCTTCGGGTGAGCGCGGTGGGTGACGATAGCCGTCCAGGACAATCTTCGGCAGGTGGACCCTCGGAAACCGCGCAGCTACGGAGGACAACTCGTGGACAATGGTTTCGCGATCCTCGGGCCGCAGCCGTTCCGTGGAGTCGTCGCCCTCCTGCGGAGTATAGAGACTGAACCAGATCTTGTGGACCTCGGGCCGGTCCGACCAGAACCGGCAGAAATCGGCCAGGTAGTCCGGGCGGGCCAGCATCTGCCGCGTGACGGTGCAATGGACCGTTATGCGGTGCCCGTCGACGTGCTTCAGGATGCGATCGTAGGTGGCCGGGGTGCGCCGCTGGTCGTGTTCCGGGGCGAGGCCGTCGATCGAGACCACCAGGTGCAAGCAGCGAATCGCGTGCCACTCCTGGGGAATGGGCCGCACCGCGCTGGTCACCAGTTGCACTTCTACTCCCATGCGATCGAGCCGCGGCAGCAGTTCGCTAAGTTCTCGATACCGCACCAGCGGTTCGCCGCCGACAATCGACATGTGTACCGGCCGTAAGCGGCGCACTACGGCGAGGGTGGCGTTTACCAGTTCGTCGCCGCGGTAGTCGGACATCTGCCGCATCGTGATCAGGGGGCCCAGGTGCTCCGGCGAATAGGCGTAGCAGCCGGGGCAGTGAAGCGGACACTCCTTGGTAATCTCGAGCGAGAGAAACGGTCTGTAACCGCGCAGAACGCGGCCCCACACGCGTAAAATATCCGACTTTTCCATGAGCCCCCTGATTCGACAACCGAACGTATCTAGTCTTCGAGACTGCGGACGTCGATACGGAATGCGGGTTGAATCGAGCCTGCCATCGGGAAAATATCCTGCCAACGATGGACGTTCCAACTTATTCACGCGATTCACTTTGACGGCGGCTAATTGTATGATTTACTAACTTGGTACGCGGCTTGAACGTGTGGCGCGACACTACGGAAAGAAGTGTATTCGAAGTTAGTTTTCCACCGCAACGAATCGTGCAGGAATTGCACTGCGTACCGCTCGCCGCCTATCTCGGTGGATTTCCTGGCTTGCGCCGGAAGTCAAAGCAGTCCGTCATGCCGTCCGCCTGCGTGACGCGATCATTGACCGGCGCCAGGTGAAAGGTCGTCTCACAGAACTTCAGCAGGCTCACGTGCGAATGCAGCCTGTTGGAGATGTGCCCGCTTTTGGCATACGGGCTGAGCACCAGGCACCCCACCCGCGAGCCGTAGCGGAACTGTGTGCTGTCCGTCCACTTCTCCACTTCCGGCGGATCCACGTGGTCCAACCAGCCGCCCCAATCGTCCCACGTGATGAAGATCGCCGTCTTGGCCCACAAGCCGCCCTGCACGATCGCGTTTACCTGGTTGACCGTCCACTGCATGCCGTGAGTCACGTTTCCCACCAGCGGATCCACGTCCGAAGGATCCGGCGGATGCTCGCTCGCGTCGTGCGGCGCGTACACCCACGAGACGGCCGGCAACTTCCCCGCCGCCGCATCCGCGGCAAATTGAGCGGAAGGAAACACGTTCCTCCCCTGCAGCCCCTCGATGAAATCGAACGCATACCCGCCGTAATTGCCCCAGCTCATCGTCGCCGCGTCGAGGCTGGCGGGAAGCGACGGCAGTTTGAACAGGGGCGCACCCGGGGGCAGGCGGTACCGCGGTGGATTGTCGATCACCGGAGAATCCCCCGCGATCAGCATCAGGTGGTTTGGCGTGGAGGGCCCGGCCACGTCCGTGTAGTAGTTGTCGCAGAGCACAAACTGCCGGGCATAGGAAAAGTACGCCGGGATGTCCTGCTCGATGAACTGCGCCTTCATAGCGGTCGTCTTGCGCGTCAGCCACGCCCCGTGCCGGTGATCCGGATCGTGCAGCGGTGGGTTCGGAGAACGCGGATAGGTGGCGCCGTTCGCGCCTGGGAAGGTGCCAAAGTAATTATCGAAGCAGTGGTTTTCCTTGATGATGAGAATCACGTGCTCGATTAGATTCGGCATCCCGGCCTCCAACGCGATGTTGAATCGGGGCGTATCCGATGTCAAGGGGAATTCCGGAAATGTGTTCGATTCAAACCAGCAACGCCACAAATCCGGTGACCACCAATGCGATCGCCCAGATCAGGTCCAGATTGAACCACGACCGGCGAAGCATTGCCAGGCCGAATTTCTGATAGACGAGCAACGCCACCGCCGCGGTCACGGTGAAGTATCCCAGCGTGTGGATGAGCGTGGCCCAGACGCCGCCGGCGGCGCTTGTGCCGCGGCCATGGTGATGCGCATGCGGCCCCGCCAGCACCACCGGCAGCACCATCAGACCGGCGCCGTGCGCGGACGCCATGAGAAACGACCAGATGGTGAGGTCGCGAAAGCCTACTTGCATGCCGCCCCAGCGGAAGTGCCGGCTGCGGATCAGCTTGTACACGCCCGAGCCCCACCAGCGTCACGGCCACGCCGATGCGGATGTACAGTCAGCGGCAGCGCCAACTGCGCCAGTCCCGCGATGAGAACCACCACGCCGATGGACAGAGCGTGGCCCAGGGCGATGGGCGGCAGCGACCACGCGACGGCTCGCGCGCGATGCTCCTGCATGCCGCGAGCCACCGCGAACAACCACCCCATTCCGGGATTGATGCCGTGATAGGCCCCCAGCAGGAAGAGCGTGGACCAGACTGCTAGCTTCGCTCATAAGTCTCCTTCGCTCATGCGTAGCAGTACGAGTCTGAAGAAGCGTCGCCGCCTTCCAGACGGATCTGGTGACCGCGCAGCTCACCGAAATCGACGAAGAACTTGGGATCGATCTCCATCCCGCCTTCCGGTTTGGCGTCGAGCTTCACCATCCAGCTCTGGATGCCTTCCGGATAAAACTGCGCGTCCCATGGAGAGTACAGCGAATTGGTGAAGTAGATGCGCTTGCCGTCGCGGCTGAGCTCCACCATCTGCGGGGCGCCGTTCAGCGGAGTCTTGGGATTGCTTGGGATGCGCGGCCTTGCGCACGATTCCGCCCGAGGTGAACCGATCCGGTTTTGCGCGGGTGGAAGGGATCGGTCACGTCGTATTGCAGAAACTCGCCGGTGCCGAAGCAGGAAACGTACAGGAATCGGTCGTCGAGCGAGAGATTGATGTCGGTGATCAGCGGCGGCACGGCTTTGAAGCCCTGCAGCAGCGGCGGCAAGGTGGCCGGATCGGCGGGCTCGGCGGGAATCTCGATCACTTTCTTGATGGCCCATTTGTCCGTTGTCGCGATACCACAACCAGATCGACGCCGAGAGATCTTTCAGCGAGACCACCACTGCCCGCGAAACCGTACGCGCGGGTGGGGTCGTGCGCCGGCCGCAGTTCCAGCACCATTTGATTCTCGGAGCCCAAATCGAGTTCCTGCAGATGACGGCGCTTGAGCAGATCCCAGACGTGCACCTTGTGGCCGTAGCCGCCGGCCAGCAGAATCTCCGGATTCACTCCCTTGTTCACCATGTTGGGCGTGCCCCATTCGCTGGTGATGATAGTGTCGTATCCCAAGTGCCACCAGAAGTCGTAAGCAAGTTGCTGAGGGCCGCGATCCAGCTCCCACTTCCCCAGGACATCGAAGCTCTCGTGATCCATCACGAAAATTCCACCGGGACCGCCGCCGTCCGGAGCTCCCAGCGCGCTGACCAAGATTCCGTCGGGACCGCAATGAATCGTGTGCGGGGATGCGTATCCCGTGCGCGCGGCCAACGTCTCCGGCTCAATCACCTTCACGATTTGCGGATTGCGCGGATCCGGCTTGGTGTCGATGATATGGATGCGCGACGAATTGATGCCCGGCACCACCAGGTAGCGGCGTTCCACATGGGGATGCGGAGCGTGCGGGCACAGGCAGGCGCTGCATGCGTTCCAGCCGAAATGATGCAGCTCGTCGCCGGCATTCGGCATGTCCACCTGGCCGACGATATGGCCGTAACCCGAGGATGCGGGATCGACGTCCACGACGCCTAACGCGTCGTGACGGCCGTTATTCTTTCCGTTGAGCATCGCGACGAACGCCAGCTTTTCCGCCGGCGCATCCATGGCCATCTTGGGTGAAGGGTAGAACGTGGGATCGGGGCGCCACATTGACATTTGAGATCTCCTTTGACGTACGTATAGACGCGAAACAGTAACTCGCAAGAAACGTGCGCAGGAATCGAGAGTGCCGGCCGCCTTCGTACTCTGGTTCTGCGATTTCGCCAGCTCCAGAAGCTGGTTGTGGAGCTCCTCCGCCTTCCGTTCTTTCCGGCGGCTTCGAAAGCGTTCATGGTCGGGCCATAGAATCGCCTGAACAGATCGATGAACTGTGCCGGGCTCTTGTCGGCCGATGCGAACGTGGTACGTGTCCTTGACCATGGAGATGTTCTCTTTGGGCACTCCGGCCTGGCCAAAGCGCTCGATGATGTGACTAGTCCACTCCCCACGTCATCGGACTGACGAAGCCTTCCGGCGGCGGAGGCATGAACGCCGAGCTGATCTTCAGCAACTGCGATACGAACGTCGGATCGTTCGGAATCCAGTTGCCCATCACGATGCGGCCGCCCGGCTTTGTGACGCGCACCATCTCCCTGGCGACATCGAAGGGCCTGGGTGCGAACATGGCGCCGAACACGGAGAGGGTCAAATCAAACGAATGGTCGCCGACGCCTTCCAGATTGCACGCGTCTCCCTCTTGAAACTTCAGCCGGTTGAGACCCGCCTCGGCGGCGCGCCGTTTGTTCCCGGCCTCCACCAGATTCCTGGCGATGTCGATGCCGGTCAACTTCGGCGCCCATGCGTGCCAGCGGAACCGCCGTGGTGCCATCTCCGCAGCCGAGGTCCAAAGCCCGCAGCGGCGGCGTTATCCCGATCGACTGAACGACTGCTTCTCCAGATTGGCGCATGAAGGCGGCAATCTTGGTAAAGTCGCCTTTTTCTTTTGAAGGCGTCCCGAGTCTAGTTGAAGGTTGGTAGGCGGCGGTTGGCCCGATTCGATAGAATCCGGTTGCCAAACGCGAATCCGAAAGGAGCCACCGCCGTGAAGAAAACGTACCACATCGTAACCCGCGCTGCGCGCGAGTCTGCCACCGTCATCGAGCAGTTCTGCCAGACCAATGGACAGATCCTGCTTCCCATCGTCAACCTGATACAGAATGCCAGCCAAGTAATCGAGAGCGTAATCCACGAGATCGGACATCAAATGCTGGAGCAGATCCTGGTGCTCAGCGCCGAGCAAGTGGCCGGCGATCGTACGCCAGGCAAAGTCAGCGGCGATATCCGTTACCACGGATCGCAAGCCGGCTGCGTCCAACTCGCGGACCGCAAGGTGAAAGTGAAGAGGCCGCGTCTACGCCACAAGACCCAAGGTGAAGTGAAGGTTCCCGCTTATGAAATGCTGCGGCAGGATCGCGGCCTTGGCCAACACATGTTGGGTGCGCTGTTGCGCGGTGTCTCGACGCGAGAATACCAGGAAGTCTTGCCGCAGATGGCCGAGACGGTGGGCGTCTCGCGGAAGTGCGATCAGTCGCAAGGCAGTGGAGGCGAGTGCCGAGCAACTCAAGCAACTGCAGGATCGGCGCTGGGAGAACGTGGAGATTCTGGTGATCTACATCGACGGCCAGCGCTTCGGCGCACATCACATTCTTAGCGCGGTGGGCGTGGATGTCGAGGGCAAGAAGCACATTCTGGGAATCGAGCCCGGGGCGACGGAGAACGCCGCCAGCGTCAAGCGGTTGCTGACTCACCTGCGAGATCACGGCCTGCCCACAGATCGCACATGCCTGTTCGTGATCGATGGGGCCAAAGCGTTGCGAGCTGGTATCGAAGAGGTATTCGGATCTGAGCAGCCGGTTCAGCGGTGCCGCAATCACAAACTCCGCAATGTTCTTGACGAGCTGCCCAAAGAGCAGCACGGCCAGGCGATGAATCTGGCTCGGGCCGCATGGAAGGTGAAGACCGCCGAACAGGGAGAAAAACGTCTGGAACAATTGGCCCGATTTTTAGAGCGGGATCACGAGAGCGCCGCGCGCAGTTTGCGCGAGGGCATGAAGGAGATGTTCACCCCGCAACGTCTGAAGATTCCTGAGTCGCTGCACAAATGCTTGGCGACCACGAACATTATCGAGAGCCCCCAAGGCGGCGTCGAGCGCCGCACGCACAACGTGACACGCTGGCGAGATGCGGAAATGGTGCAGCGTTGGGTAGCTTCCGCGTGGGTGCTCACGGAAAAGCATTTTCGGCGCATCGACGGCCATGCCGATCTCTGGGCCTTGGCGGCGATCCTGGGTCGAGAGACGAACTCGACGACGAAGCCTTCAAAGGAGAAAGTAGCTTAAGATGAAAAAGCCGCCGCTACTTACCTTCAACTACGGTCGGGACACCTTCACCTTTTTCCCATAACTCTTGATTTGGATTCATGTTCATTCCCTCCTGTTTGGCTCCCGGCGAATTGCCGTGGGTGCGCGACGTAGAAGTGGAGCTTAAGCCGCCCGGCGCGCCTCCCAGTAGTCCTCAAACCGGTTGTTGAGAACACTGCATCGCAGCGCAATGATCGCGTTAGCGCCTCGGACTGTCCAGAACATGGCGGACTGTTTCAGACGGGAACCGATGACGGTCTTGCAGCCGGCTTCGATCACGCCGGAGCCGACAAACAAGTGCTGGCGGCGGAACTTGGGGTAGCGCATGCGCTCGGTGTTCCTCTCAAAGTAGTCAGCCTCAATGCGAATCTTCTCGACCACCTCGGTATTGCTGGAGATGATGGCACGAAGCCTTAATACCAGCTTTTCAATTTTCCCCTTGTCGAGCAGTCGGCGCTGGTGGACTTTGATCCATGTCTTCTGGTTTACGACGTCATTGGGATACAGCTTGCGCACCAAATCCCAGAGGTGTTGGCGCGCATGAAACAGATCCACAATCTGTACGGCGCCTGGGAAATAGGGCTCGGCAAGGTTCCAGATCCACTCCGCGCCATCGCCCATGACGACCTTCTTTTCCGCGCGGCTCCAGCCGCGATTCGAGGCTTCCGCATAAATGCGCTTGCCAAACTCTTCGGCGGTTTCAATGCCACCGGTATAGGTGGTGGAACCCGGATCGCGAATCGGATAACCCTCCTTGTCCCAGGCGGTCTGGGTGAAGACACATCCCAACTTGACCTCCCTGGTGTGGGATGGCTGACCTTGCGTCTTGCCTTGCCGGCCTACCGTTTCTTTCTTCACTACAGGGATTCCCGTCCCATCCATTTGCACGTACAGGATCGGAACCACTTTGCCCACCACCACTGGCAGATCCAACTGCACCGCTCGCTGGATCTCTTTCTGCTCGCCTGTGGCGATATCCTCGCCGATGGCTTCCGCCGCCCGCTCCACGGCTTTGGTGGTCACCTCCAGATCGGCGAGTAGTTTCATCTGTTGGCGCCCGTGATCGAAGGGGGCATCCTGGCCCACGACCGCCTGCATGCGGCGTACGCCTGGAGAAAACTCCCTATTCTCGATGTCCAGTTCGACGTCGGCGGGGAATTGGCCGGCATGGCAATGCGGACACAAGTAGTAGGGACGCGATACCTCCACGATACCCACCACGGTCAGAACCGGTTTGGAGCGCAGTTCCCGGTAGTGAGCCGAATGGCCACACGAACAAGGTACAATCCGCTGCTCGGTCGTCGGGGCGGAAAACTGTAGCAGTTGGGTCAAGACCGTTGCCCCAGCCTGATGCATAGCGGAGCGGAGCAACATCTCCGTGGCCTCCATCTCCAGGCGTCCCGACTGGCGGCGACCGTTGAAAATCACACGCAACAGTTGGTTTACTTCGCGCGTGATCTCTTGTTGGATGGCATGCGCCGTTTTTTTTCCTGCGGCGAGAGGGTATCCACGACCGGGCGTGCCCGGCAGATCTTCTCGTTGACCTCCAGCAACTCCTGACTGAGCTTCCGAAAGCGATGAAATGCCTCTACCTCCCGCTGGGCCTTGCGAAGCTCGGCAGCGGCAGAAAAGCTCTCACTGACGGACTTTCCATTGATCTTGCGAGTCAAGCGGAAGTTAGGGCCGTGGCCAGGCTGGCCTGGTTGATGACAATGGCAGTTTGCTTTTCCGCAGCGGCCGTTGATGGCGGTAATGGAACCGCTGCGGAAATCACCCAGCTCCAATATTTGGGAAAGAATGCTGGAGCGCTGCTGTTCGAGGGCGGCGATGGACTCAGGCAAAAGGCACCTCCTATCCTAACGTATACATACGTTCGGATTATAACAACAAAAAAAGGAAACTGCTGAAACCCTCCCTGTGAGTCGCGCACCCAATTGCCTTGCGGTGAGCCCTCTCTAGGTACAATTGTGCAGTGCACCGGCGGGAAGGGCCATGCCTGAGCGTCGCCATAATTTGCCCGTACGGCTGACGATGCAGATTCCTTTGCGCGGGGGCCAGGGAACTTTGCAGCGAGTCCAGGGGACCGAATGGATGCATTCTCCGAAATTCTGAGCGGGGTTAAATTGAATGGAGCGGTGTTCTTCACCGCCGAATTCTCGGCTCCCTGGGGCTTCTCGGCGCCTGCGGCCAAGATGATGGCGGCGACCATCGCTCCCTGGGCGGCCCACCTGGTGCTGTACCACCTGGTCATCGAAGGCGGAGCCCTGGTCGAGATGCCCGACGGACAGTCCATCGAGCTCGGGCCCGGAGATATTGTCATCTTTCCGCATGGGGATCCTCACCACATGAGCAGCGGTAAAGATGCGCGACGGCCGTTTCCCAACTACGGAATTGCCGCCAAAATAAAATCGCGCGATTTAACCCCTTTGCGCGCGGGCGGCGGCGGTGAGACCTCCCGATTCGTGTGCGGGTACATGACCTGCGATCCCTACCTCAGCCGGCCGATATTGAGCGGCCTTCCGCCCGTCTTTAAGGTCAACATCCGGGCGGATGCCTCCGGCCACTGGCTGGAGAATGCGATCCTGCACCTGGTGGACGAGGCCGCATCGGGAAGGGGCGGCAGCGAAGCCATGCTTGCCAAACTCTCCGAAGCCTTGTTCGTCGACACTCTTCGGCGCTACGTTGCCGGCCTGCCCGAACAGCAAACCGGGTGGCTCACGGGAGCGCGCGATCCCATCGTGGGGAAGAGCCTCGGTTTGCTGCACAGCCGCGTTGCCCATCCGTGGACAATCGCGGATCTCGCGGACGAGGTGGGCATTTCCCGCTCCGCCCTGGTGGAGCGCTTTACCCGATATCTCTCCGTGTTAGCGCCGGAATAAAATAAAACAGCGGCATTTGCGCCGGTTTTGTAGTTCAGAAGATCCGCCCCAGTGGCGGGGACGCGGTACGCACTCTACATGAGTTTCTAAATTGCCTGCGGGACGTTCGGCAATCGAAGGCCGTGGCATGCGAGAACTGGCTCATGGGAGAACGGGCCAGCATAGTACAGGAACTTTCCATCCGTTGACCATGTCAAGCCGTTCTGGTGACCGAATCGGCCTGCTGCGGCAGGAGTGTACGACAGAGCGCGAGCGCTTCGCGACGGTTTCGCTTTATGGCGTTTGCCGCCAGCGGAGGACAGCCGGAGCGGCTCGCTGGCCTTGCCGCCATGGGCACGATCAATTACCTCCGGGTTCACCCGAACGGTCGCGATGCTGTTGTTGAGAACCTCTGCGTTTCGCACCGAGTATGGGCGCTGCGCAACTACCTTCAGAAAGACAAACCGGCCACTGGCGCGAAGGCCCCAAGACTTGCGCGCACTTGGGGGCCAAAGGTGCTAAACCTTGACACCGCACATTTCGCGAAGCGCACTTCGGTGGCCTTCACTCGTCCCGCCACGACCCGTAGAATCCCGTGGAGAAACTCCGCGCCCATCGCGGGGTCCTCTCTGCAGTGGGCTTTCAGGGTTGCCCCATCAATCTGCAAGGCGGTGGTGCATTCGCGCGCCCGCACCCGGAACAGCGTCTCCTGATCGTCCAACAGGGCGCTCCATCCGAACACATTCCCCGGTCTCAATACCTGTACTTGCATGACATATTGCGGCGTGCCCAACTCCACCACGACGCTGCCCGTCAGCAAGAGAAAAAATGAAGTCGAGCGTGCGCCCTCCACGAGGACGACCTCGTTGTCCTCGAACGCGACCTGGCGCGCCATTCCAGCCAGGGAGTCGATCTGTGCCTCGCTGAGGCCCTGCGTGAAAGCGTGATCTCTGAGAACCTGTTTCTGTGGTATATCCCCCACCTCCTGTGTCAAAGTCCTCACTCGGCACAACCAACCCTTAAATAGTGGAGGTTTCCGCCTCGCTCGGGTGACGAGAAGCATTTCTCGTGACAAGCCTCTTTTGAATCCCACCGACTAAGCGGCGACGTTGATCTGCCTACATGCCAGCGATCAGCGTGGTTTTGAGGTGACCACCGAGGTGGCCTGTCTCGGGTGGAGATTCGCCTAACGTCGATTTTCCTCGTGGTGCCCTCCTGCCTGCAACTGGTCGCGAGGGCGTGTCCATCGCCGCGATTACCTGGAGTTCAAGTAGGCAATCAGGTCCGCCATCTCAGGCGCCGTGAAGCGCGGCCACTCAATCTTCCGCTGATTCATCATGTCCAACATCTGCGGCCCATGCTCCCAGAGGATCGACACCATGGTGATGTCCGAGTATCCACCCTTGGTGTTTGGCAGCTTGGGAGCGCCGCTCGAGATGTCGTCATGACACGTGGAGCAGTGCTTTTCGGCGAACACACGCTTGCCGCGATCGGCGATGCCATGTCCCTGGAAGTACTGGCGCGCCCAAATATACGAAACAATTTGCCGCATTTCGTCCTCCGAGAGTGTGGGGGGCGCAGTCTTCATCAGTGGCTGGTGGTCCCACATCGCCGCCGCGATTTGCGTGAGCGTCTGATTCTTGATCATTGTTTCGAAAGACAGCGCTCCCGTGTGGCATCCGGCGCAGCCTTTTACCCGGAAGAGTTCCTCGCCCTTATCAAAGGAGGAAAACGTGAAGTTCATCGTTTCATTCCTCGTCTCCGGGAGGTGCTGCAGGTAGACCAGCATGTCCGTGAGTTCCTGAGCCGTGAGGGTCGGACGCGGGATTTTTCGCTTCGCCATCTCTTCTTTCATGCGGGCGCCGTGGTTCCACATCTGTTGCGCCAGGACGATCGGATCTGCGAGCGAGCCCCATTTGGCCACCGGCGGGGCGGCTTCATTCGGTGATTTCTGGATGCCGTGGCAATCAGCGCAACGCTTGGCTGCGAATAGCTGTTTCCCCCGCGCAGCATCGCCGGGCTGCTCGAAATACCGCGCCGACACGAAGTACGCAAACAGATCGGCGGCCGATTCCGGGCTCAGTTCGGCCTTAGCAATATCCTGCTTCTTCATGGCCGCCCACATCCTCGGCGCGTGATTCCACATCAGCGCCGCCATCACAGTCGGTGTGTAATCGCGGTCAATGCGGCGGGCAAGATCGGGTGCCGCCGTGCCACCATGGCCGTTGATGCTGTGGCATTGGATGCACTGCTGCGACCGGAACAGCTCTTCTCCGCGGCGAGCGTCGCCGGGAATGTCGGCAGCGAATGCGCTGCCCAGCGCGAGCCCGCACGCGGCCAGTACCCAAACCGTGGACATAACTGGTCTCCTATCGGGTCACCCTAAGCCCCGTCGTAAAGGTATTTGTCCGGAAGCCTTCATACAGAAAGAACGTTTCGCTGAACCCGTAATACCGCCACTCGGCGTTCCAGTATACGTGTTTGCGGACCGGAATCGAAACCCTTGCCAGGGGTTGGTAGTAGGTGGTCGGCCGGCTTCCCGTTAACAGCACGAACGACCCTCCGGCCGTGAGTTTGGCGCCGCTCCATTTGGGGAGTGCAACGTCCACCGCCGCCGTTCCGGTGTGCGCATTCTCCGTGTAGGACGAGATCGCCGGGGTAAAGAACGGCAAATTCAGGTACAGGATATCCGAGTTGACCCAGGCGCGGTCGTATTCCGCCGAAACGGTGATCCGTTTGGCGTTGTTGGGTGTCCAGTATGCGCCCGCAGTCGCGTGCAAAGACAGAAAATCGAAGCGGATGTCGCGCGCGGGGTTCTGGTTGTCGAGAATCTGAAAATTCAGTTGAAACGAAAGCGAGTTGCTCTCCTGATAGCGCGCTCTTAACCGGCCGCGGCTGTAGCTATTGAGGCTGTTCCGGAAATAGATATGATCGCTGATGCCGCCTTCATATTCCAGGTTGATGGCAAGTTTTTTCATCGGCCGGTAATTGGCTCCCGCCAGCGCGATGTTGCGCCGCAGGCCGCCGGATTCGAAAGCACCGATCTGGCTCAGCGAGCTGGCCGGCACCTCGGCGTCTCCCGTCACATATCGGTAGGTTCTTCAGCATCTCCGCTTTGTCGAAATTTTGCCGCGACAGAACGGTTTCTTGATCAGCCCATCGTCTGCTCCTCTCTATCGCGGTACTTCACTGTCCGGCGTGGACTCGGGTCGCGTCGAAAGCGGCGCCGGCGCCGTGGCACACGTCACAGCTCTCACCGAACTTGGGATCGGTATTCGCTGACGCGTGCGCGAATGTGGACTGGTTCAAGTGGCAGCCTGTGCAGGCCGACGTCGTAGCTGGCGCTGGGTTGAGTAGGCCTTGTGGATCGACCACGGGATTCTTGCCAATGGGAAGCACGGCCTCCGATCCGTTGGCATGACAGACGTAGCATTGAGCCGTATCCTGCACGGCGCCCGTGGGCCCCATCGCGGGAAAGCGGACCCCGGTATTCGGGATGGAAGCGGGCACCGATGCGAACGCTGCGCCGAAACTATTATGGCTTCCGCCGAAGCCTACTATGACATAGTCCTGGTTGAAGTTGGCCTTGAGATTCAGACCCGTGTGGATCTTGTGCACCATCATGGCAAAGTTGATGCCTTGCGGCGGCAGGGCTTTATCTGCCGGATTAGTCGCCATGGCGCGCCTGGCGGCATCCGTGTCGCTCGGATTGTGGCAGAACACGCAATATTCGGTGTTGTTGCGCAGGCTGCCGTGAACTTCCAGAGAGGCATGACAGCTGTTGCAATTCGAGAGCGCTACCACGCTTCTGCGGGCCGTCACCGCCGAGCCGTCCACCGCGAAATAGATGACCTGGTTTTTGCCACCGTAGTTCACGTTCATCTGCGTTACCGTCCCGGGCAGCAGTGTGGCCGTCAAACGGCCTTCGATCCCGATCGCGTAAGTTCCCGTTGCGTTAGCCGGAACCGCGTGCGCGAACGTGTACATGCAGGTGCCATCGTTGCTGCAGGATGCGGAATTCACCACGCTCTCGGTGACATAGCCAGGCGTGCTCACGTCGGACCCGAAACTGGTGTAACCGTAGTCGGATGTCGGGCCTGCCATGGTCAGCGAAAGCGAGCCGGAGCCTGTTCTGAACGTGCCGGGCGGAATTCCGTTGCCCTTATTGTCCCGCACCGTGAACGTGACGCTCGGCTTCTGTCCGGCGCCTCCGTTCGTCACTTTCGTAAGAGTAAAGTTCAGGCCGGGAATAGTCGTGGATTGATCTGGAATCGTATGTGCGCCGAGGATGGAGGCGTCGAATTCCAGTTCGCCTTGCGGAATGTGGCACAGCGCGCACTGTTTGTCACTCACTTGTGGTCCGCCGGGGTGATTGGCGCCGGTAGCGAAGTTTACGTTGTCATGGCACGATCCGCACGCGGCTGCTGTCGGTTCCGTCAACCAGGCGGTACTCTGGGAGGCGCCGTTTTGCGGATTGTGGCACGTCTGGCAGTGGCGAACGTCTGCCGGATACACCACGGTGGACCAGTCTGTGACGGAATTTTGAAAACCGATAATCTGATAAGGCTTTCCGGACTGCACGCTGGGAAGGGAACTGCCCATGTGGAACTTGTGAATGAAGACTTTCATGTCGAGCGGATTGCCGGTATCGGGATCGGATGTCTGCGGCTGATGGCAAATGATGCACAACTGGACGTCGCGGCGGGAGCCGCCATGTGCCGCCAGCCCGGCGGACCCGGTGGTGCTGGTCAGACCGTTCGGCAGCCCATGGCATTGATTGCAATCCGCAGTGCGGACGATGTCGCGAGGCGCAGGCTTCCCGCCAGCCGGCACAAAGTCGTAGGTGGTGTCGGCATAATTGGTACCCAGATCGAATTCGGTCAGATTCCGGGAACCATAGATCCCGACGCGGTGTGTGGCGGTGGCATCGAATCCCGACGGAGCCCTGGTGGCGAATGTGTAGATGTACTCCCCAGTAGACAAGGTCTGGGTCGTCCCCCCCGAATCCGCGGATGCCTGCGTGGCCGTGGCGCCGGTAGGCGCAGTCGCCGTCCGTACGATGTACGACGTGTACTGCTCCTGGCCCTTCGGAATGTAGGCCGCCACAAAGCTAAGGCTCACCGCACCGGGAGTCACTACGCCGGACCGGTCGAGGGGAGCGCCCTTCGGATCCGCCAGTTTATAGTCGACACTGATGGTGCCGTCGGCGGCGATCTTAGCTGAGACGATGGAGATCACCAGACCAGGCCGGACAAAGACCACCAGCGAAGCATCGGCATAGTAGGCCTTTTCGTAAGGCGTATACGCAGGTTGACTCTGCCCTTCCATGAGAAGCGAGGAAGCGACTAGCAGTAGACCCAGGATCGCAGACCAGTTCTTCGTGGTGCGCACAGTAGCCCCCAACACGCCCAAATTGTCGACCGGATTGAGTCCCGCTGGCACGATGCCTGCGAGAGGCCACAAGGTTCAAAACTTTAATGCTGGAGCTCGACAATCCGGCTCGCAGTGCGCAGGTCATGCAACAAATGGCGTGCGGACTCCGCCAGCATCAGATCGTCGGTCCGTAGCGGGACGTCACCGCACCCTTTCACGGCAAGAACCACCAGAAACATCTCCGAGCGCCATCGTCATCGACCACCGCCGGCAGTGTGCGCCCTGAGGCGGCCTACTCACAGGGCCGCTCAAAACTGACAGACCGGACTTGTAACTCTCGCGCGTTCCGGAGTCCAATCGAAGAATAATAAATCAGACTCCAACCAACGAACGTCTGTCTCGCCTGAAAGTGGAAACTTGGCCGCCCCGATTTGTGCCGCCTCTTCAGATGCCTGACGGGAGCGCAAATCAGCGGGTCCTGGTTCCCTGCCGAAGGCGATGTTCGTGTCCCCTGATAACGATCGGCCAGCATTATCACTACTGACGAGCCACTGGCTCAGCGTGGTGGGAGCCTTGCTTACGACCGTCACGGGTTGTACGTGGCTACTGACGCTGCCCAGCCATCTCCGCGATCACGCCACCAATCCTTACATCGGATTCTACTTTTCATTGCCCTTCCCGTCGTCTACTTCGTTGGTCTGATCCTGATGCCCATCGGTGTGTGGCTGTCCAGGCGCGCGATTCGAAAGGGCCTAAAGCAGGTCTTCACTCGTAAGAAATCGCTTCAGCGGATGGCGGCTTTCCTCGTCATAGCTACAATCCTGAACCTTGCCATCATGACGCATGTCTCGTATAGCGCCGTTAACGACATGGAAGGTACGCATTTTTGCGGCACGAACTGCCACGTAATGAAGCCCGAGTATGCGGCCTACAAGATATCGCCTCATTGCCCACGTCCCATGTGTCGATTGTCACGTGACGCCGGGGGGCACGGGCTGGATCAAAAGCAAGATGGCGGGCACCCGGCAGCTAATCGATGTCGTCGTCAACCCGTACTCTCGACCGATTGAATCCGCGATCGAAACTAACCGGCTTGTCCCGGCATCGGAGACCTGCGAAAGGTGCCATTGGCCGGACTACTTCGCCGGCGCAAGGCTGCGAATCATTCCAGAGTATGCGGAAGATGAGGCGAATACTATTTCTCAAACCGTCCTGATGATGATGGTGGGCGGCGAGGGAGTGCGCGGTATTCACGGATCCCACTTCGGACCCGGTGTGTCCATACGCTACGCATCCACGGACTCAACCCGCCAGACGATCCCCTCGGTAGAGTACAAGAACTCGAGCACGAAAGAGGTACGCACTTATACATCTGCCGACGCCAAGCCTTACGACAGCAAAACGCTGGTGAACTACACCATGCAGTGTGTAGACTGCCACAATCGGCCGACACATACTTTCCTGCTTCCGGAAAGTGCGGTGAACCGAGCGATGTCCCTTGGACGCGTTCCAGTGTCTCTACTGTTCATCAGGAAGAAGGGTGTCGAAGTGTTGCGTGTCGAATATCCAAGCAGCGATGAAGCAGGCCGGCGGATCCCGGCCGCGATCCGGGACTACTACCGCAGGGAGCAACCCGCGATTTATCAGTCCCGAACCGCGGATGTTGAACTGGCTGCAAGCGCGCTGCTTGCAATTTATGGCGAAAACGTATTTCCAGACCTTCAGGTGACATGGGGCACATACAAGAACAACCTTGGACACACCGATTTTCCTGGCTGCTTCCGCTGCCATGATGGGGCGCATACCTCAGCCGGCCAGAAGACGATCACTCAGGAGTGCGGCGCATGCCACGAGATCGTCGCAATGTCCGAGGAGTCACCCGAGGTGTTAAGAACATTGGGCCTTCAGAAAAGAATGTCTACCCTAGGGAAAAAATGACGGCGGTTTCGGCAGGGAGAAAGTGAAGACCGCAGCGTCAGGGACAATGCCACACCAACACACGTGACTGCCTAACAAAACGGGCAGAAGGCGTGAGGCGCGCATCCTACTTCTTGAGCGTACGGACGTAGGCGACCACGTCATCGACGGACTTGCCGGTGACTGTCCGGATGGGCTGCATCTTACCCTTGCCGTCGCTGACGACTTTCTTCAGATCGCCGTCGCTCAGGCCCTGAACTTCGGCGGAGCCGAGCGGCTTCATTTCCACTTTCATCATTTTGGCGATGGCGGGATTACCTTCGCCCGTGGCGCCGTGGCAATTCTTGCAGGATTTGTCAAAGACGACTTTGCCGGCCGAGGCATCTCCAGCTGCATAGAGCATGCTGACGCCAAGCCCCAGGGCAGTGATCCAGATGATGGTAGTTTTCATAATTTGTCTCCGTCCGAGCCCTATAGTTCAGTATATAAGTCCAGGCAGCGAAAAAATCCGAGCAGTATATCCGGATGTGAGCGGCAGCACAGCCGCTCCACAACGGCGACACATTTACGCGTTCGCGAGGGGTCCTTTCAAAAGCATGCGCAAGATCATCGGTCGAAAGGGTCGTGTTGCAAATACTGCGGGCAAAACAGGCAGTCACTGCATTGTTCTTGCGAACACCGCGTGTCGTGAGCGAGCTAGCGGCTACTTCCACCAGTCGCCCGACCGGCTTGGCCCCGACCACCTGCGGCAGTTTCAGGCGCATCTGTTTCGAGAGCGGAAGCTCAATGCCCGGACTGTTGTGCAGTACAGTGCGGCACTACGGTTCTTCTTCGTCAAGACGCTGAAACGTCATTACCTGCCGGAAAGCATTCCGTTGCCGAAGGAAGCCGCGGACACTCCCAACCGTGCTGAGCCAAGGAGAGGTTACTACGCTCATCGAATCGGCCAGCAACCTGATGCATCGCGCCATTCTGATGACGCTCTACGCGAAGCGCGCGCGGGACGTCAACTCCTGAGCAAGAACCCGCGCGTTATTCCCGCAGCATCCATGTATACTCCCACGATGTGCCTTCCGGGTTGATGCCATTCGCTACGGTTGAAATCACGCTGGGCACGTCGAATGGAACTGGCCATTAACGGCGACCTCACACACGAAGTAACGCCCCTGTTTGACTTGACGTTCATGCTGTTGAAGGACATCGGCTGGAATTAGGAATGGTTCAGTAGGGCTCGGGGTGTACCGTGACGTCGGCGTGCGGGACGATCTGCTGGATTACGCCTTCGATGGTTTCGGTGAGGGCGTGCGCCTCGAATAGAGTCTGGCGGCCGTCCACCAGCACGTGCAGGTCGATGAACAGCATGGGGCCGGAGTATCGCGCGCGAATGTTGTGGCAGTCTTGCACACCGGGTACCGCCGAAACTGCGGCCAGAATTCGTTCTTCCATGCCGGCGGGGGCCGAATCGACCAGCGCATCGATAGTGCGTCTGCCCAGTTGTAAGGAGACCCAGATCACCAGGCCCGAGACGCCCAGCGCAGCCGCGGCATCGCCTTGGCGGAGCCAGCCGAGCGATGGCGCCCATTCACCCAACTTGACGCACGCCAGGCCGACGATCACGACCGACGAACTCCACACGTCGGTCGCAAAGTGCAGCGCGTCGGCCTCCAGCGCCTGGCTATTGTACTTCTTTGCGGTGCGCGCCAACACGCGGGAGCGCGAGATATCGATCACGATCGAAGTGGCCATCACGGCGAAGCTCCAGAAGGTCACTTCGACCTCCACCTTATGGGAGAAGAGACGGTGCGTGGCTTCCCAGATGATCCAACCGCAGGTAACGAACAGCAGCAGGGTTTCGATGAGCGCCGAGAGGTTTTCGACCTTGCCGTGGCCGTAGAGGTGGGTGCGATCGGCCGGCCGGCCGGAGATGCGCACCGCGATGTACGTCATGAGCGCCGCCACCAGATCGAGTCCAGAGTGCGCCGCCTCGGCGAGTATGCCGAGACTGCCGGTCAACAGGCCGACGACGATCTTCATCGACGTCAGCCCGACTGCGGCGACCAGAGAGTTCAGCGCGGCGGAGCGTTTCTCGTTATCTTCGGTGGTTAACTTCGGAGACACCACTCCGAATCTAACACGACGGTTGTTGGGCCAGCATGAAACCAAGACGCACAGACGAGTGATGGGTACGGAATGCCACTACCTGATTGCGATCAAATTTTCACATAGATGAAACAAGAGTCACATGCGGTTGGCCATTCTGAAAGGCGTCACGCTGACTCAGGAGGCCAGCAATGTAGGTCTGCAAGCCGTCGCACATTCCTACGTACTCTCACGCACAACGAGCGCTCTCGAAGGGGACGGAAGCCGCAATCCTGTCTTCGCCGCAGTCTTCGGGCATCAACCCCGCCTGAGGGTTTGCCCGCATCCGGCGCTCCGAGTCTAAGAACCCTCAGAACCCTGAGGCTTCTGTTGCAAGTTAGTATTTCGGTGTATTATATCTTAAATCCCGGCAGGAGAACAATCCCAAGCACCTCGAGTATCAAACCCCCGACTGGCCCGGCCCACCAGACGTTTGTGGTGTGATGCCGAACGGGTCCACCTATATGGGTGGGATTCGGTCAGCGGGACTTGGAACGGTCCGAACCAGCTAGGTTGCTGCAGCCTTCCAGACGGCCGACTGCTCCGGGCGCTGGAGGGCGCGCCGGGCAAGTCGTGGTACGGTTCCGTAAACTGTCGCACTTCGGGCGGACCAGCAACCCGGTTCTTTGTCCTCGTGCACGACCTCTCCGATTGTGCCATCGCTTCGGTCTACTGTGACGAATCCAAGGCAGGACCAGCCGAAATTCTCGCGGTGATCCCCGCACACCGGCGTTCGCATCTGCGGGACGAATTCGCGTTCGAGTTTCTGTCGTACGTGCGTTTTCTGGGTTCACTTAGCGCCGGAGCCCAACTCCAGGTACACGACGCCATCGCCTCGGCCATCGCAGACCCGCGCGATTCCAAGACCCTTATTTTCTCGATCAGCAGCGGGCTGTGGTCGAGTGACTGTGACGCTGTCCTTTCGTGCTGCGTTGAGAAAATCGCGGTGACATTGTGCCAATGGCTGGGGTAAGTCCCCGCCTCCACCCGGCGCGCCAGCCCCGGTTCAGTTTCCGGAGCTTGAGGCTTGGGCTGCACTCTGTTGGCGATGCCGCAGTATCGAATCGCGTACTCGCCATGGCCCGATGGATCGGTCGCCATTCAGAACTACCCAGCTCATTCGTATGGCGCTTACGTGACAAGCAGAAACGCAGTTACCTCGCTCGTACATGCGTCTGGTTGAACCAAGGCGCCGCGTCTGCCGAGCACTTCAAGGCAGGCGTGCGGACAAACCGATCCACAAAGGCCGCAAGCCGTGCAATGTGCCTTCCGTACAACAGGAACCCTTTTGTAGAAGATCCGCATCCTTCGTTCCCCACCGCCTGAAGACTCGGGAGAAACTGCACCCAGAGTGGGCATAACAGCCTTCGCGACGGGAGGCAACCAGCTAAACAACAGCAGCTGACAGCAGCTACCGACACCCGGCGCCAAGGCAGCTCACAACGGTCTCGCCACCGTCTGAATTAGAAACGCTACCCCAGAAGCATGGGCAACAATATTGAACGAATGGCCGGAAAAAGCTGTGTCAGGAAAGTGGTTGGTGGCTTGCGGCCTTTCCTTCCGTTGGGCGGCAATGGGGAATCCCTTCAGAAAGCCGGCTTTCACAGCCCCGCCGAGGCCATCGGTTTTCCGCCGAATTGGGCAGGCCTACCTTGGCAAGAACCGGCATGTGTCTGAGGGCTCGGGCCAAATCGTTCGGCTACTCGGGGGGAAGTGATTGAATGCGTCTGGAAAGGAATTGGAACTGCCGGACCAACGTCGAAACGAACCAAGGGGGGCAGACATGCGAAGCGCGTGGCCAGTACGACATCCGTCAACTCCTCCTCTCGCCTCCGCTCAATCAGTCGATGCGTCTTTGCCAAAGCGGCAAGGCGCTCTTCCGGGGGAGAATCTGGAAAGATCCGACGCACGGCTCGCGCGCTTGTCCGATAATTTGACACCGGACGTTTTTCAGACGCCCGAATGGCCGCACACACAGGCGGCGATCTTTCCGAAGATGCCCAATATCACGCATTTCGCGATTGGCCGCTAACGTGCCTGCTTCAGACTGTATTCATATTTACAGGTCTGTAACACCGAAAGGAACTAATGGATGCAAGGGAATGCCATCACTCCGTCAGCCCCCAACGCCGGCAGGCGTACGCTCATCTCCTGGCTTCTCGGAGGCGGCGTGGCCGCCTCGCTCGCGTCGTTTTTCTATCCTGTAGCGCGCTTTCTCGACCCCCCAAACGTCGCTGAAGTT
Source organism: uncultured Solibacteraceae bacterium (assembly GCA_963792055.1). Classification (GTDB taxonomy): domain Bacteria; phylum Acidobacteriota; class Terriglobia; order Bryobacterales; family Bryobacteraceae; genus Solibacter. The sequence continues at coordinate 64,028 of CAWBUV010000011.1, forward strand.
TCCGTTAATGAAGTGGCGGCTGGCAAAGTTGAGGACCTCAAGCCGAACTCCGGCAAAATCGTCAAGTTCGGCAATAAGCCTGCCCTCCTGGTGCGCGTCAACGATACCGAATGGAAGGCATTCTCCGCCGTCTGCACGCACCTCAACTGCACCGTGCAGTATCAGGAATCGCGCCGCGAAATCTGGTGCGCCTGCCACAACGGCACCTACGACCTCGAAGGCAGGGTGGCCTCCGGACCACCCCCCAAGCCACTCGAAGAGCTGGCAGTCAAAATCCGAGGCGACGAAGTCGTCATTTCGAAGCGTGCGTAACGGGAGGAAATGCCACTTGTCAGCCGCGGAAATGAAAGTCAAAACCTTCGAGTGGTTCGACGAGCGACTCGGCCTGCGCATGGCCCGCGATCTGCTGGACCACAAAGTCGTCCCCCTGCATCCCGGAACCGCCTGGTACTACTTCGGCGGCATCACGCTTTTCCTTTTCGGTGTGCAGATGTTCACCGGGCTCCTTTTGCTGCTCTACTATCGACCCACCGTTGCCGAGGCATTCGACAGCGTACGCTTCATCATGACGCGCGTGGAGTTCGGCTGGCTTATCCGCTCCATCCACAGTTGGAGTGCCAACCTGCTCATCTTCTTCGCCTTCGTGCATATGTTCAGTGTCATGTTCACGCATTCCTACCGCCGCCCACGCGAGTTAACGTGGCTCAGCGGTATCGCGCTGCTCGGTCTCATGCTGGGTTTCGGCTTCAGCGGCTATCTGCTGCCCTGGAATCAGATCTCGTACTTTGCCACCAAGGTGGGCACTGATGTCGCCGGCACCACGCCCGTCATAGGTCCCGTGCTGGCACGTTTCCTGCGCGGCGGCGAAGACGTGGGCGCGGCCACGCTCACCCGCTTCTTCGCTTTCCACGTGATGATTTTGCCGCTGATCACGGGCGGACTCGTCGGACTGCATCTGCTGCTGGTGCAAAAGGCCGGCATGAGCACTCCCAAGCACCTTCCTCCGCAGAACTTGAGCCATATGAAGTTCTTCCCCAACTTTTTCCTGCGAGAGCTGATGGTCTGGTACGCTGTGCTGGCCTTGCTAGGCTCGCTGGCAGCCATTTTCCCCTGGGAACTCGGTGAAAAGGCCGATCCCTTCGCCTCCGCTCCCGCCGGCATTCGTCCCGAATGGTACTTCCTGGCGCAGTTCTACACGCTTAAGCTGATTCCCAGCCACGTGTGGATCTTCGAAGGCGAGTTGCTCGGCCTCGCAGGATTCGGCCTGTTGGCCCTGGTCTGGGTGGCACTTCCCTTCTGGGCCACCACGACGCCGGATAGCTCGGGCCGCGCCCGCCTGGCCACGGGCGTGGGCATCTTCCTGATCTGCTATCTATTCACCTTCACTCTGCTGGGATATTTCAAATGAGAGCGCTTGCCATTCTTTTCCTTCTGTGTTTCACCGTGTGGATAGTCCCAGGCAGCACCGCCACTGCGGATTCCTGTGTGACCTGTCACGCCGCGATCGATGATGCCGCCAAAGGCCCCGCCGCCCTCATCAAGAATGACGTCCACATCACCCATGGACTGAGTTGCGCCGATTGCCATGGGGGCGATCGTACCAGCGACGATCCCGACGTGGCTATGAACAAAGCCAAAGGCTTCAAGGGCAAGCCCACGCGCGCCGACATTCCGAAATTCTGTGCCGCCTGCCATAGCAGCCCAGACTACATGCGCAAGTACGCCCCCCGTGAACGAGTCGATCAGTTCGAACTCTATCAGACCAGCGTCCACGGGAAGCGCCTCGCAGCTGGCGATACTGCCGTCGCCACGTGCATCGATTGCCACAGCGTGCACGATATACGGGCGGTCAAGGACAGCGCGTCGCCAGTGTATCCGTTGCATGTCCCCGAAACCTGTTCACGCTGCCACTCCGACGCGCAGAAGATGGCGCGCTACAAGATCCCCACCAATCAGTTTCAGGAATATAGGAACAGCGTCCACTGGGAGGCGCTCTCCAAACGCAGCGATCTCTCCGCCCCCAGTTGCGCCTCCTGTCACGGCAACCACGGCGCCAAGCCTCCGCAAGTGGAATCTGTGTCCGCTGTATGCGGATCGTGCCACGTGCTGTTTGAGAATCTCTATGAGAAGAGCGTTCACAACGCAGTCTTCTCCGGTGCCGGCGGCGGAGGCGGTTGCATGGTCTGCCACTCCAACCATGCGGTCCACTATCCATCGACCGCTATGCTCGCAGGTCCGAAAGCCGTCTGTTCCGGTTGCCACGATGCCGGCACTGCACCCGCCGGCGCCGCCACGCAGATGGCCGGCTGGCTCGATGGCCTCGACACGGCGTTGAAGCAGTCCGAAACCCTACTGGCGAAGGCGGAAAAGTCTGGGATGGAAGTCTCCGAAGCCCAAGTGCGCCTGATCGATGGGCGCGAAAACCTAGTCAAAGCGCGCCTCGCTCTCCACTCCATGAAACCCGCGGAAATGCAAAAGCCTGTGGATGAGGGAATGGCCATCGCCAAGGGGACCCAAAAGGCCGGCGAATTCGCGCTTCACGAGAGGAACACGCGTCGCCTAGGGCTAGGGGTTTCCGTTGTGCTGATCGGCATCGCCATCCTGGCAATCCGCCTCCTGCTTCGCCGCATGGAGAGCACTCATTGATCTTATGAAAAACACAATCATCGCAACGCTCGCACTTGTTGTCTCCGCCGGCCTCTCCTGGGCCGGAGCACCGGAAGGCAAAGAGATCTACACCGCAAAATGCGCACCCTGTCACGGTGCGAATGGGGAAGGCAAGGCGGCCATCGCCAAAATGTACAACGTCACACAAGCCCCACTGGCCTCCAAGGAGGTCCAGGCCAAGAGCGACGACCAGTTGAAGCAGGTCATCCTCAAGGGGCAGGGAAAAATGAAACCAGTTGCCGGTATCACCGAGAAACAGGCAGCGGACGTCGTCGCGTTCGTGCGCACGCTGAAATAGGGCGACAGGCCAGGGGGCTAACCGCGCTCAATGATAAGATGAGTTCGCCGCGTCGTCGGCTCTATGCCTGAAAAACGGTGGTTCTGGGCGACCCTGACGCTCTCCAGTATCACTATCGTCTCGGTCGTCCTGGCGGCTTGGGAATTGGTCGAAAACCGACTCTTCCGCGATGCCAACTACATCACGCTCCACTATCTCTACGTCACGCGCGGTGTAGCCTCGTCGTTGCTCCTGGCCTTCTGGGCCGCCTGGTTTGTGCTTCGCCAACGCAGAAAAAGCGAGGCCGATTTGCGTCGCTCGCGCGACCTTTACCGCGGGCTGTTGGAAGCCTTTCCTGGCGCGGTCATCCTCTATGATTCCGAATTGTGCGTCCTCGAATGGAACGCCCCGGCCGAACGCATGTATGGCTTCACTCGCGATGCCATCCTGGGCGCGCGGCTGCCCATTCTCCCCGCCGCGAAGGCCGCCGAACTCGAGGACTTCCTCCGGCGCGTGGAGCGCGGCGTCCCCGTGCTCGATGTCGAAACACTGCGCCAGCCTGATAACGGCGAGCCCTTCGAGGTTCAACTCAGCTTGCTGCCGTTTCGCGAAGGACCCGGCCCTCTGTGTTTTCTCGAAGTCACTAGCGATATCCGCGAGCGCGTGCGATGGCGCCGCCAGATGATTGAGATCGAAAAGCTCACCAGCATGGGGAAGATGGCCGCCGGTACTGCGCATCACCTCAATTCCCCGCTCGCAGCGCTGCTTATCCGCACTCAGTTGATCCGCCAGCACTCCACCGGCCCCGCCTTCGATGCCGATCTGGCGCGCATCGAAGAGGGCCTCCAGTTCTGCCGCCACTTCGTGCAGCGCCTGCTCGATTTCACCCGCGTCATGCCTGTGGAGAAGGCGCCGCTGGATCTCACCGCCGTAATCGAATCCATCGCCGGCTTCTTCCGGCCGGCCATTCTCTCACGCAGCGCCAATCTGACGGTAGACACGTCCGAAGGCCGCGGTCAACTCGTCTTCGCCGACTGCAACCTGCTCGAGACACTGTTACTCACCCTGTTGAGCAATGCGTTGGACGCAGTCCCCGCTGGCGGCGAAATCAATCTGCGTTGTCGGCCTTCGCCCGGCATCGCCGGCTTCACCGTCAGCGACAATGGTTGCGGCATCAGCTCCGCCCATCTAGAGCATGTTTTCGAACCTTTCTTCACAACCAAGGAGCCCGGCAAGGGTACGGGCCTTGGCCTTGCCATCGCCCGCAATGTGGTCATAGAACACGGGGGTTCCATCAAAATTGACAGCCGTCCCGGTGAAGGGACCACGGTGACCGTCGAATTGCCGCTGGCCGCCGTGCCGGAAATGGTAAGGGGAGTTGCGTCATGAGGGCCGCTACCGAATCGCACGCCCCTTCGATCCTGGTGGTGGATGACGACCAGAGCCTTGCCTCTACCCTCAAGGAGTTCCTCACCCGTGAGGGCTACTCCGTGGAGGTCGCGCTTTCCGGCGCGGAAGCCCTGGCCATACAAGCGGCGAATCCCGACATCGCCCTCGCTCTTGTGGACCTGGTCATGCCCGTGATGGGCGGACTTGCCCTGACGGACGAACTGCGCCGCCGCGATCCCGAACTGACCGTGGTCATCATGACGGGCTACGCCACCATCGAAACTGCGGTGGACGCCATCAAACGCGGCGCCGAGGACTACGTAACCAAGCCCTTCGATTTCGAGGCGGTCCGCAAGAAACTCGGCCGTCTGATGGAAGTGGTGGAGCTGCGCGAGCGTGTCGCGCAGCTCGAAAAACATCTGGAGCGCCACCCTTGCTTCGAGAACATCATCAGCCTTTCGGCCCCTATGGAGCGTGTTCTGGAACGCGCCCGTATGGCCGCCGGCACCGACGCCTCGGTACTCCTGCTGGGCGAAACCGGCACCGGCAAGGAGATGCTGGCGCGTGCTATCCACGCCGCGAGCAAGCGCGCCCGCATGCCGTTCGTCGCGGTCAACAGCGGCGCGCTGCCGCACGAACTGGTGGAGAGTGAGCTTTTCGGCTTCCGCAAGGGCGCCTTCACTGGCGCGTATGCCGACGCGCCCGGCATCTTTTCTGCCGCGACAGGCGGTACGGTCTTCCTCGACGAACTCGGCGAAATGCCCAAGGACGTGCAGGTCAAGCTGCTGCGCGTGCTGCAGGAAAAGGAACTTCGCCCGGTCGGCGGCACCCATGCGGTTCCGGTGGACGTGCGCATTGTGGCCGCCACCAATCGCAGCCTCAGCGAACTGCGCTCCACTCTGCTGCGCGAAGATCTCTACTTCCGCATTGCCACCATCGTGGTGGAAGTCCCGCCGCTGCGTAACCGGCCGGAGGATATCCTGGTGCTCTCGCAGCATTTCGCCGCGCGCCTCTCCCGCCGCTACGGCCGGGAGATTTCGCTGACGCGTCCCGCCATCGAACTCCTGCTCGCCTACGCATTCCCCGGCAATGTGCGCGAGCTGGAGAACCTCATGGAAAGCGTTGCCGCCGTCTCTGCGGACAATCCCCAACTCGTCACCGAAAAGGACTTCAAGCCAATGCTGGTGAGCGGCGTTCCGTCTCTCGCCTCGCAGCCCAATCTAGGCGATTCGTTCTCTATGGAACAGATGGAGCGCCTCACCATTCAGCAGGCGCTGCGCGTTTCCGCCGGCAATCGCACCAAGGCCGCGGGCCTGCTCGGCATCTCTCGCGACACGCTCTATCGCAAACTCCGCCAATATCAGATCTGAGCGTCCTAAAATCGGACAGCGTCACTTTTTGCGGCGTGGGGAAGGCTGATTTCTCGCAAAAGACGCTAAGAGCGCAGGGAAAAACCACGCTGTATCTTTGGCGTTTCGCGTGCACACGCCATCCACATGGCCGCGATCAGTAAACGCACGCAAGTCCTGCTTTGGATTCTTGCGGCAAGCGCCGCAATCGCTCTGCTGGTAGTGACGGTCGTTGGCGGACATCCGTCCTCCGGTTCGCGACATGCCACCTACCTGACCGGTTCGCCGGAAAAGGGTGCCGTCCTCTTCTACGGCAAGAAGCACTGCTCCATCTGCCACGCCGTCAACGGATCGGGCGGACGCGTCGCGCCCGATCTCGGCGCCACCCGTCCGGGCACACCCGCCATGGGCTGGCTGATTACAGTGATCTGGAATCACATGCCTGGCATGTGGCGGCAGATGCATGGCGAGAAGCTCGAGTTGAACCAGGAGGAGATGGCCGACATCCTTGCCTTCCTCTACCAGGCCGGCTCCGCGGACAAGCCGGGCGATCCCGTGGGGGGCCAAAAGGTCTTCAACGCCAAAGGCTGTGTGCGCTGCCACGCGGTCCGCTCCAACGGTGCAACGTCCGCACCCGACCTGGCGAAGACCGCAGCCGCGGGCAATCGCCTGGCTTGGATGCACGCCATGTGGAACCACGCTCAATCCATGATCGAGCCCGTCACCAAGGAACTCGGTGCATGGCCCGAGTTCAACGGCGTCGAGATGAACGACCTTGTGGCCTACGTGAACGGTGCGCCTTCTGCCGCAATTCAGGAAGATGGCGCGCTACGCGGCAGTGCCGATCACGGTTGGGAAGTCTTCCAGGCTAAGTGCATCCAATGCCATTCGGTCCGTGGAAAGGGAGGCAAGATTGGTCCCGAACTGGGTCCCGCGCATGAACTGCCGCGGACCTCCGCGCAGTTCGCCGCGGTATTGTGGAATCACGCTCCGGCCATGCTTCAGCATGTCCGCGAGGCTCGCCTGGCCCCGCCGACGCTGCAAGGTGAGGAGATTACGGACGTGCTCCGTTTCCTCGCCAGCCTGCGCTATTTCGAACCAACAGGTTCGCCCTTTCTCGGCGAACGTGTCTTCGCGGAGCGCGGCTGCGCCAATTGCCACGGTCCGGAAGCTGAAGGCACACGCAACGCCCCCAAACTGCGAGCCGGAGCCGATGCCTTCACCATGGTCTCTTTCGCCACCGCGCTGTGGAGCCATGGACCCGCTATGAACAGGCGCGCCGAAAAGCTAGGCATCCCGTGGCCTAGCCTGGAGCCGGGCGATGTCGGCGAATTGATCAGTTTTCTCAATAATCCAGGGCGGAACAAGTGAAGGGGTCTTCGACCGAATCGGCCACAGGAGGTTTCCAGTTCGCCAAGGGACTGCCGCTAACGGGTGAGGCCGATGGAGCAACCCTGGCTGCCGTCTCAAAGGGTCGTAACTGAGTGATCCGGCATTTGAAGACCAAAGCTTGATCAGGCGACCGAATTGAATAGGCTGGTGAGCCAGCAGGATGTTCGGTCGCCACTCCTGCCTGCTAAGGCGCCGAGCATGCCAGATAGATTGAGATTCGATCGTCGCCGCCTTGCGCGGGCATATCCCTCGCCACTTCGAAAATCGAAATCAACAATAACCGCATGCCGGCGAACACTATCGGATCGGTTGCCGTCACACCGTAGAGCATGCCCGACAAACTGCGCGTCAAAATGATCGCGGTTCCCCCACCCCGATGGCTGCCCCCAATGATTGATGTAATGACCGGTGTAACATCGACGATTCCTACTAGGATGAAAGGTGATCCTCGCCTGCGCGCACCAGATGATCCCCACTGTGAGGAGGTACGCACCCGCGAATCGCGCCGAACAATCCGCGGACCAGACGAAACGCCAGAAATCGCATTCTTTTCGCGGGCGGCCTCTTCATCGGCTTTCTTCGCTATGGACCTTCTTCACTCGCACAGACTCACTCGACCGGCGACATCTTCACGACCTGCTTCTCCAGTCTGGCCATCGCGGATCGGCGATCGGTCCTCTCAAACGCCGAAGGGATCACCGATCCGACAATTGCATGTGCCGGGTTGGATGAGTCGCTCTCGTGAGGGACGCTACACACTTGGGGCATTGGACGCAGCACGCATGTGGGTTTTGGCGCAAACAGTTGAAAAAGACCGCAGGAGATGCTCTGGAAAGCGTTGCATTTCTGGACATTGCGCGTGTGGCCCCGATCGTGCTGTGCCCTTGCCGATGCGATTATCTGATTCCAGGGCTTGGGTTGGCCGTAGCGCCATTGCGCTGGCATTGATTGCCGGGGCCGCCGTAGCTTTCGAGCGCGACCAAGAGAACCGCGTTTACCCCGCGGGACAAGGCATACTACGCCGATGCGAACACCGTGTCGTTTGTGCGTCCCGGTCTGACTATCAAGATCGTCTCCGCCAAGATCGCCGACGACGGCACCCTCAGTGTGGACTACAAGCTGACCGACCCGAAGGGGCTTGGGCTGGACCGGCTCGGTGTTGCTACGCCTGGCGCGATTTCCCCCAGCTTTCTGGTGGCATACCTTCCCAAAGGCCAGACGCAGTTTGTCTCTTATGTGACCCGCCAGCGAAGTTCCACAGACGGAAAAATCACCGTCACTCAGGCCACGGGCGACACCGGCGGCGTACAGACCCAAGTGGGCGACGGCGAGTACGTCTACACCTACGCCACCAAGCTGCCCAAGACGTACGACCCCACGGTGACCCATCGCGTCGGAATCTACGGAAGCCGCAACCTCACCGAGTTCGATCTGGGCACCAACTACGACTCCGACATCTTTGACTGGGTGCCAGCCGGCGGGAAACCCACCCCGCGCGAGGTGATCAAGACCGCGTCCTGCGAGAAGTGCCACGATCAGCTCTCCTTCCATGGCGGCTCGCGCCGCGGCCTGGACCTTTGCATCATGTGCCACCAGCCGCAGACCAGTGAAGCCACCGCCGGCCAGACGGTGGACATGAAGGTGATGGCCCACAAGATCCACATGGGCAGCCAGTTGCCGAGCGTCGTCGCCAAGGGCAAGTACGCCATCGGAAGCACCGATTGGTCCACGGTGGTGCTGCCCTCCGATCCGCGGCGCTGCGCCGAGTGTCACGAAGCCACCACAGGCGCCGCCCAGGCCAACGCCTGGTACACCAATCCCAGCCGCGCGGCCTGCGGCGCCTGCCACGACGATGTGAACTTCGCGACCGGCGCTAACCACGTGAATCTGCCGCAGTTGGACGACAATCAGTGCGCCATCTGCCACATCCCCAAAGGCGAACTCGACCTGGATGCGTCCATACAGGGCGCCCACGTAATCCCCAACGAATCGTCCACGGCCCCCGGCATCGTGATCAATCTGGTGAAAGTGGATAACGGCGCTGCCGGCAAACTGCCCACCATCACGTTCACTCTGAAAGATAAAGCCGGCAAGCCGATCGATCCCATCCACCCTGGTGACCTCGCCTAACAAGATCTCATTCGTTATGGCAGGCCCCACTACGGACTACGGCAACACGACCTTTACGGGCGTCACCACGCCGGGTTACGTTTCCGAAGCCGCCGCGGCCCTTGCCAAGTGCGGCCAGGACGGCACTTGCACCTACACCTTTACCCACGCCGTGCCGACAGGCGCTACGGGGACCTTCGCGATCGGCGTGGAAGCGCGCCGCGCGCTGGTGGTGTTGCCCGGCACCGTCAAAGAGGTATCGACACAGTACGGCGTCGATAACAAAGTGATCTACTTCTCCGTGGATGGCTCGCCGGTCGTGAAACGCCGCCAGGTAGTGGATACGGCCAAGTGCAATCAATGCCACGTGAGGCTCTCGCTGCATGGAGAGAACCGCAACCAGACCGAGTATTGCGTATTCTGCCACAACCCGGGCAACACCAGCGGCGGGGACCACCGGAATCAACTTCGCGGTGATGGTGCACAGCATCCATTTCGGCGATAATCTGGCCGCCGCCGGCGCCACTTATAAAATCGGAGCTAACGACTTCAGCGATGTACGGTACCCGGCTTTCAGTACTACCGGCCGGCCCGGTGACACCACCAACTGCCAGATGTGCCACCTTCCCGGCACCGAGGCGGTTTTCCCGATCGGCCTGAATGCGGTGAAGAATCCGCAGTCCCTGCTGGATCCTTCGCCCGCCACCACCGCAGCCTGCGGCGCCTGTCACGTGACCCGCTCCAGATGGCCCATATGGCCGCCCAAACCGACCCCAAGTTCGGCGAAAGCTGCAATATTTGTCACGACGTCAACGGCGCATACAGTGTGCTCAAGGAGCACGCCGGCAAGTAAGGCTGAAGCAGTCGTACGGAGTCTTGGTCCTGGGCGAAAGTAATGCCGCCTTGCGCTTTGATCGCCTTCAGACCCTGAGTGCCGTCGGAAGCTGTGCCCGAAAGGATGACACCGATCGCGCCGCTTTTCAGGTCGTCGCCGAGCGTGTGAAAGAAATGGTCGATCGGGAGATTCCTGGTAGGGTGCTGGGCCCGGGGCGTAAGCGCGAGGAACCCGTCCGAGATCGTCATCAGCGCGTTTGGCGGGATCACGTAGACATGATTTGGCTGCACGGCCATTCCGTCGATGACCTCGCGTACGGGCATCAACGTCGCCTTTTGGAGCAGGCTCGTCAAGACGCTTTGATGGTGGGGGTCCATGTGCTGGACCAGGACGAATGCCATTCCTGTATTGCCCGGGAGTGCGGTTAGCAGTGCCGTGAATGCTTCCAGACCACCCGCCGACGCTCCAACTCCTACGACGGGGAAGCGCGGTTCGGGCGGAATGGATGCAGCGCCGGCGAGTTCGCTTGCATCCAGAGCCTTCGACGACGCTGACGAGGCGCTAGCCTGGTCAGCCTTTCCGGCGCCTTCTCGTTCCTTGGGGCCTCTGCTGGTACTTGTTTTCAGTTTTGTTTTGTTGGCCATGGCGCCTCCGGCCGAGGACCATCTTGATTGTGACACTGATGCCGCCGATCGGAGGACGGCACGCTTGGTGCCGAAGGAAACTGTTGGACTGGATGGCACGACGCCCCTGGGAGCACAGAAAGGAATCTGGACACTACTAGGCCGAGGCCTAGTAGTAGGCGCCATTCCAGACGCCTAGAATAGGTTCTAAATGATTTTGCGGTAGAGGTGTATTGCGTGCGATTCGATACGATGACCGAGCGAACGCATCAGCAGAAAGGAGAAGTCCGAATGTCAGCACCAGGCGTTGGAGTTAAGGCCAACAATCTGAAGAACAAACCCTCGGAGCCTGCCGCAGTTTCGACAGCGGATCTGGCTGCTGCAGCCGTCGAGCGGAATGAAGCTTCCAACGTTCCAGACGCGAATACCGAGGAAGTCGCCCGGCTTGCCTACTCCTACTGGGAGTCCAGAGCCGGCAAGGGCGGCTCCGCCGAAGAGGACTGGTTGCGGGCGGAGCAGGAACTCCGAACCCGAAAATAGCTGGGTGGCGTTCCGGTGGACCAGATGCGGAATCTCAAGGGCCAGGAAGTGGAGTCGCGGAACATCGGCGTGTTGACGACTCGCCTGCGCAGTTTGGAGTCTGCTTCGCGGGCTATCACGAAGGAAAGTTCGGGCTTTGTATCTCGTGCAATAGCGACATTCCGAAGAAACGTCTGGACGCGATCCCCTGGCCGGCGCATTGTTTCAGGGGCCAAGACGCTGCTGAAACTCAGGCCGCCGCCGACGTGGACAAGTGGTGTGGGTCGTGGATATGCGATCGGGGCTTAACTGCCTTCGGTTCAGCCCGCCTAATGGATGCAAAGGCAGTCCCTAAAATCAAGACTGCACCGACCGCGGAAAGGATGGCTGGTGGACAAGTATACAAACCCGTTAAAAGATCTAAGTCGATCAAACGAAGAGCATTACTTCTTGAAAAAAGAGAACGAGCTTCTTGAGGAACTCAGGCGTCACGCAAAGCGCGTGTCCGAACGAGCGGACTTGGCCGAGGCGACCGGAGTCGCGGACGAAGAGATTCTGCGGGAACTCCAAGATCTCGGCTACGCGCCCCAAACGGTGGAACTCTTTTACCTCGTGCCGCTACTTCAGGTGGCATGGGCCGACGCCTATGTGACCAGCCAGGAGCGAGAGCTGATTGTGGGTGTCGCTCGATCGCGCAACCTTCATGAAGGTACACCGGGTGATATCCAACTCCAAGAGTGGCTCCACAATAGGCCGTCGGAGGAGTTCTTTACAAGGACGAACCGGATTATCGGCACCGTATTGACGGCACTTGCACCTGGGGAGCGGAGTGTGAGCCCCGATATGCTGGTGGCTCTCTGTACAGATGTTGCATCGGCCTCGGGCGGGTTTCTGGGCTTCGGAAGAGTGTCGGATGCCCAGCGTCGTGCGATCGAAGAGGTCGCCGCTGAATTGGAGCGAGGTCACCCGGCGGGGGTGGCGAACGTTGTCGCAAGGAGTGGGGAAACGTCATGAAGCTGATGAGAATGATGGCACTGGTGTTCTTCAGCCTGAATCGTGTGAGTGCGGAAACGGACTCGGCGGCGCGGCTCAAGGATGCATCGGCGGTGATCCGCGAGATCATGGAGACTCCAGACCAGGCAATTCCGCAAGACCTATTGGATCGTGCCGAGTGCGCCGTCATCGTACCTGGCGTGAAGAAGGCCGCGTTTATTATTGGCGCCAGATACGGTAAAGGCTATATCTCGTGCAGGAACAAATACGGCCCTGGGTGGACGGCGCCGGGGACGGTCCGGATTGAAGGCGGAAGCTTTGGCTTTCAGATCGGCGGCTCTGAAACGGATGTGGTCATGCTGGTTCTGAACAGCCGCGGCGCTGACCGATTGCTGTCCAGCAAGTTCACGATTGGAGCAGGAGCTTCCGTCGCTGCTGGCCCGGTCGGACGCACGACCAAGGCGCAGACAGACGCACTGTTGACCGCCCAGATCCTTTCGTGGTCCAGGTCACGGGGCGTGTTCGCCGGAGTCTCTCTGCAAGGCGCCACTCTGAGGCAGGATCTGGACGACAACCGAGAGCTCTACGGCAAGGCGCTCACGAATCGCGCGATCACTCAAAAGCAAACTCCTATCCCTGATGCCGCAAAGGAATTCGTCTCCCTTCTCAACAAGTATTCGAGCCGGAAGACCAGCTAGCTCAGCGGAGTACTCAGCCCTCTGGTCGATCACCCAGACACGTTGCCGAGCCCAATCAAAGTGGTCCGGCGAGGGATGACTATGTCACAGCCGTGCTTCAATGAAGGGAGACGGGGTAGGTGAGCGTCGGCACAGCATGCGGTCGAAGGAGGACTTTTCTGATTGTTAGAGCGATGTCCAGCAACGGTGAGGTTCCACGGTGCGAGCATGCATGGATGAAGCTGACTTTGCTGGCAGTCCTCCTGCTTGTCCCTCTGGAACTGGGTTGCAGACACAGAGTTTCTCGAATCACCGCCTCGGGCCCGGCGCCACCGGGGCCGCCCATCTCCCTGGAGGCCGGCACCACCCTTGCGTTGAGGACGGCCCAGGTGATCGATTGGTCCTCTTCAATGCCAGGTCAGACGTTCGCCGCTGTGGTGAGCCGCGACACTAACGACGCGAAGGGACAAATCGTTCTGCCGAGCGGTTCTCCGGCTGTCCTGGTAGTGCTCCGGGGCCAACCCGCGATGGCCAACAGCGAGCAATTTGAATCATCCAAATTGGGACTGGCTTCCGTTACCCTGAACGGCGATTCCTTCTTGCTGCGCAACGAACCCCAAGCCGGCGACTCAGCAAGTTTGGGGGCCAGCCTGGGAATGTTCCTGGGAGCGGTGTCGGGGCCGGAACCGACCATGGGGCACGGAATGGACGCTCCCCCACAGCGCGGCGCCACCCGGGAGGGGATTCGATGGCCGGTAGGCTCGCTCCTCACGTTTCGCCTCGATCGCCCTGTCCTTCTGATCGGTTCGCATCAATAGCTGCAATCGCCACATTACCTACACGCTAACCACAGGGCACGGGGAACTGCGGATGATTGCGTAGGCATGTGTACGAAGGCGACCCAGGGTTTCCGTCACAGCACCGCGTGCGATGACCAACTGGTTGACGTTCTCGGACTGCGCAATCTCGCTCACCGCTTTCGCGGGGTCGCCTCCAATTACGATAATTCGAGCATCGATTCCCAGTTTTTCGAGCAACGATCCCAGCTCGATGCGTAGCTGGTCTGATACTTCCAGAACAAATCTCTGGTCGAGATATTTGGCGAGACCTGTCTCCCACGCCGGCACGACGTGAGCCACTATGAGTTCCGCGGAATGTTCCTTCGCAAATCCGGCAGCCCATCGCAACGCGTTCCCGCTCTCTGGGCCCATATCTACCGCGCACATTACCTTCGGGAATGCAATTGCCTCTAGCGCGGGAGCGCCTTCCAAATGAGCCCCGGTCCAGACGGCGCACTCGGCATCATGGAGCACCTTGGCCGTAATCGAACCAATAATATAGCGACGAAAGATATTCAGGCCGTGGGTCGGCATCATTATTAAGTCCGTGCCGGATTGCCGCGCCGCCGCAACGATCTGGTGTCCCAGGTCTCCTTCGATGATTTGATGCTTGACATCAAGATGCTTGAGATCCTCAGTCAAGAATTTGCTCATCTCTTCTCGAGCCCGTTTCGCCCCCTCCCGAGACATCTCGATTGCTGACGCTCCCCAGAACACGGAGGTGCCCCACGCACGATACGCGGCGAGGTCTACCACATGCAGAAGTGTAAGTTCCGCCTGGAATCGTCCTGCGAATGCCTCGACGTAACGCGCCGCGCCCAGACAGGGCTCGGAGAAATCAACCGGAAACAGGATCTTCTTTATCTGAAACATCGATTTGCTCCAAAGGCAGAAGCCAACAAACACTCACCGCAATCGTCCGTGCGAACTCCATCGTAACCGCCGCCTTGGTGGCGGCATACTAGGCCGCCGCCTAGTGGCGAGCATGGCCTGGGAGTTGCTACCGTTTTTCTTTAGCTCGTGTTCGTGCGAAAGAAGCCCTGCTGGGAGCACTCCGCATTTGAGGCGGAACGTTGCGGGTTTATCGCACGAACTGTTTATTGGCGCAAGGTTCATTCGGGTCTGCCAGAACCCATCGAGAGGAGCAACAGATGGCGAAAAACGGGGTTCGGATGATCAGACAGGCGCTGGCGCTAAACTTCCTGGTTTTTGTGCCAATGTCCCTTACGCAAACACCGCCGCAACGACCTGAAGAACGCATCACCAGGGAAGTGCGCCACGAGTTGGTCATGTTGCCCTTTTACGGCGTGTTCGACAACCTTGCCTATCGAGTAACCGGGACGAAAGTCACACTGTTAGGCCAAGTCACGCGACCAACGTTGAAGAGCGATGCGGGGAGTGTGGTCAAGAACATCGAAGGCGTAGAGACGGTGAATAACGAGATCGAGGTGCTGCCGCTCTCCCCCAACGACGACCGCATCCGACTAGCGGCCTACCGTGCGATCTATTCGAGGTCGCAGCTCCAACGCTATCAATTGAACGCTGTGCCACCGATCCACATCATTGTCAAGAATGGGAACATTACGCTGGAAGGAGTCGTCGCCAACGAGGGCGATAAGAATGTGGCGGGAATCGCCGCCAAGGGCGTTCGCGGGGCGTTCGCCGTGAACAACAATCTGCGCATCGAAAAGTAGGTCTGGTTTGGGCGATCTGCAACCACCAAAAGCCAAGGCGCTCGATCTGTAAGACCGAAAACGGACCCGTTATCGCAACTCCACAGGCCGGAGAAAGCCGGAAGGCGAGCGAAACGCGTCGCACCACGGTGGTGTCGTTGCTTCCAAGGACACGACGAAGCCACTCGAAGGAAGTAGTTGCGGGCGAAAGGATAAGAAAATGACGGAGCTCTCGAATAAGAACAGGTGGTTCGTATTGGTGCCGTGTTTGCTGGCGCCACTACTCTGTGCCGAATCGCTTTTGGCGGACGGGTACCTGAAGGCTATCGGGAGCCCGACCGGGGCAGGACTGTTTGTGGATAACAAGTACGTCGGTCCCGCTGGCCGTTTTACGGTGGCCGAGAAATACCCTCTAGCCGCGGGCAGTCATGAAGTCTCTATCAAGGACCCGCGTTACGCGGACTCCAACCAGAAGGTCACGATTCGAGACGGTAAGACCACGAAGCTTCACTACAAGATGAAGCGTGTTGAGTCCGCGAAGCCACCGTTCGGCCGGTTACGCCTCGGCGGAGGCGCACCTGACTCGTTTATCTCAGTTGCCGGCGGTGATATCGGAGCGGTGTACGTAAATGGGCGGTTCATGGGCCATGTTGACGAACTCAACAATGCCGGTGGCGGCCTCCTAATCAACCCAGGCACCTACGATGTACGAATTGAGTCGAAGACCTATGGGGAAATCAATCAAAAAGTGACGATCAAGGCTGATGAAGTCACTGTGATTGCCCTTCCCGAAAAAAAGTAGCTGTTCAAAATGACAGTCCGGACCGGTCGAGATCAGAGCTTTGGCCAACGAGTTGCCAGGGGCGATCCTTCTACAGGGAATAACGAAATCAGGTAAATCAGTTCAATATCAGCGTTAAGGAGAAGACGTGCTGCAAAGTCTAAATACACTAATCGGCTCTGCTATCCATGCCAGGGACGGTGAAATGGGAACCGCGGCAGACTATCTCCTCGTGGTGGGTGGTGGTTCAGTGCTTGGGACGCTGCTGGGCGCCATTGCGGCGGGTGGGAAGGGGCAGCGATTGGCGCTGTCGCCGGTGCCGTCGCTGGCGGAACCGCTCAGGTTCTGACGCGTGGAAGCCAGGTTAAAGTACCAGTTGAGACCATTTTGACATTTTGGCTGAATCAGCCGCTGCACCTTCGCGTTCAATAGCCAGTGTGGATTGCGGATCGTAATTTCGCCTATGTGTCACCGGTATACTATGGAGTTGCTCGAAGGTACGGCTGAGTTGATCCGGGAGTACACTCCGAGAGCGGCCCCGCCCAATTCTTCGGACCGTCCGTAGCGGACGTCGTCACCCCGAAGGAACGCAAGATGCCTGAAGCGGTCAGAACCTGGTTATTTGATCCGACTGTCGGAAAGCTGGTCACAGTTGCGATCGTGCTTTTGGTCGTCTTTGCGCTGGTGCGCCTCTTTCAGCGGTCGGTGAGCCGCTACATACAGGACGTAGACACGAGGTACCGAGCCAGGAAAATCATCATGTTTCTTGGCTACGCCGCGGCTGTAGTGGTAGTGACGACGGTCTATAGCGATCGTCTGGGCGGCTTCACGGTAGCGTTTGGCGTGGCCGGCGCCGGCATTGCCTTTGCCCTTCAGGAAGTGATCGCCAGCGTGGCGGGCTGGGCGGCCATATCGGTGGGCGGCTTCTTCAGCCCCGGCGACCGGGTTCAACTCGGAGGGATCAAGGGCGATGTGATTGATGTATCGATCCTCCGGACTACCCTCATGGAAGTTGGGGAGTGGGTGGCCGCCGACCTTTATACCGGCCGCATCGTCCGCGTCGCCAACAGTTCTGTGTTCAAGGAACCGGTCTTTAACTACTCGGGAGATTTTCCTTTTCTTTGGGACGAAATTACTTTACCCGTCCGATACGGCTCGGATTGGGTACTTGCCCGAGAGATGTTGCGTAGACTGGTGGATGAAGTTCTGTCCGGCTACGCGGCTGAGGTCAAGGACTCGTGGCTCAAGATGGTGCGGCAGTACCGGGTTGAGGAGGCAAATGTCGAGCCAATGGTGACGTTGCGCGCGACGGACAATTGGATTGAGTTCACGGTCCGTTATGTTGTGGACTATCGAAAGCGGCGCTGGATGAGGGACCACCTCTTTACCCGGATTCTCGAAGAAATCGACAAGTCGGATAACAAGATCCGCCTGGCATCGGCGACGTTTGAGGTGGTGCCAGGGTCGACTCTCGATGTGCACCTTACCGGCGAGCGTCCTGAAGGATCGTAGGCCATGGACCCGACCTCTGTAGTCCGGCAACCTATCGTAGACGATGCAAGCTTTCCGGCGATCTGGAACTGGTTGCAGACTGAGGCGGCGGCTCGCAGCAAACAGTTCGCGGCGGAGCTGGATGCCGCCTGGGACGACATTGCGTCCCTTCTACACGCCCAGACAGCCACGTTTGAGAGTTTGGCGACATCCACTCTTGAGCAAGCCAGTCATACGTCTCTGCGGCGTCTGATGGATGACACGGCGAGTGGGCTGCTCTTCGAACCGGTTCACGCCTTCCGGAAATCGCGGCCGCAGGAAAGGGCGCTGACGGCTCTTGAGAACTATCAGACTGGCATCGAAGACCTGGTCAGACGTTTGCCCCAGACGATTGCCGTGCGAGGCCATGAGTTATTGGAGACACTCCCAGTCACGGCACCCCGCCTGCGTCGCTTTCTGCTTGGCCGCCGCCGGCATCCGGTGCAACTTCCTGTTCGCGCCATCGTCGAGCGCCATTTCATACTGGCTGCCAAGGCCCGCATTGGCGCCGATGGCGCATTCTTGCTGGCTCTCGCCAAGGGGTCGCTGCTTTTACTGGCGCCGTGGCAGGCAATTCGCCATGAGGCCATCCGATGGCCACCCCAGCCCGGCGCCGCCGATCAGACATTGAGCGAGAACCAGGCTCGCTGGCAAGAACGGACTGGCCGCCTAGAAGGCGAGGCAAAGGAAGCGTCACGCAACATCGGCCTATGGTGCAGCGGAGTAAGCGAACGGTTGGCGCAAGCACTGCTACGTGGAGATACCCGGCTGTCCCCACGGCAGCGGTGGCGGTCTCTACGGTACACGCAGACGTGCTTCCGGCACTGGTCCCGGCAGCAGCGTGCGGTGAAAGCGGTCGTGGACCTTGAGTTCGAAATGGCAAATGTGGCGATCGACCTTACGGCGGCGTGCGAACAAGGCCTGGATTCGCTGGACAAGGAGCAGGCTGGGTTGCTCGCAGAGCTGGAGAATGTAACCCGCTGGTTACAGGAAGCGCAGACCGGAGCGCACCGCCAGAGCTTTCCGCCACCACAGGCAGAGCTTGTTTCCGCCGAAGATCGCGTCTCGACCTGGGAGCGGGCGGCGGAAGCCTCTGCATCGGAGCACCTCGTTCCCACGGTCGAGACTGTCGAGCCGCGTCGTGCCTTACCATCCTGGCGATTGCCATGGCGCACGCTGGAGCCCCGGAGGGCATTTCTTTCAGCCCTTGTACGCTTCGGCCGGGAAACAGTTCGGGCAGGATTTCAGGAGTCTGAGGCGGATCATCGAGCTGTTGTCAGGGAAATCGAACGGGCCCGGGAAGTGGTGACGTTTAGCCTGGAGGCCGCCGTGAAGGAGGGCGAGCAGGGAGCCCAAATCGCGCGGGAGGGGATTGCGAACGCGCTGGCCTTGGTTTCTTACCGAAAACAAGCCGTAACCGACCCGCATGCCCTGGTCCAGCACAGGCTTGCCGAGGCTACAGTTGGCGTGCTCGCGCTTTCTCACCTGGCACTCGATCAGGGGCGCCTCGGCTTACTGACGCAGTTGGCCCAGCAGAGTGGATCCAGGCTGTTTCGCGAAGCCTGGCGGCTTGGCTTGGACCGCACCTCCGGAGCCGGCCGCTGGGTGCGCGATCTGGTTCGGACTCGTTATCATCAGGTTCTGCAAAGGGTCGGTTGGGAGGCCCCGCCCATCGGGACTGTCGCGCCGGTCATTTCACAAGCGTACTTGGGCGACATCCTCAGCCTTCAGCAGGGCGCGCGCGATCTGCCCATGATCTACCGGCGCCTTTTCCGTCTGGCGCCGGTAGAAGACTCCCGCTTCCTGATCGGCAGGGAACCCGAAATGGCTGCCCTGGCGCAGGCCCGGGCTCTGTGGCAGTCTCGGAGGTCCGTCTCGATCCTGGTGGTGGGTGCAAGAGGCAGCGGCAAGACCTCTCTGCTAAACTGTGCCACGGCTGCCGAATTCTCGGATGCGACGGTGGTGCGCAGCCAGTTTCTGGATCGCATCACGAATGCCGCTCAGATGCGGGCGTTCCTTCATGAACTCTTGAGTCTGCACCCGGATGAGGACCTCCGGGCGAACCTCCTATCGCACCCGAGAGTCGTCATGCTGGAAGAAATGGAGCGCACATTTCTGCGCAGGATGAACGGTTTCGAAGGTATGCGCGAATTGTTGGCGATCATCTCAGCGACCGGCCGCTCGACGCTCTGGATCCTGAGTTTGAATCAGCACTCCTTCCGGTACCTCGACGCCGCCGTCAACCTCGGCCGGCATTTTACGCACAGGATCAACGCAATGGCAGTTCCGCCCCGGGACCTAAAGAATGCGATCCTGCTGCGTCATTATCTTTCCGGGTTGCGAATGGAATACCCTCCCCTGCCCGAATCCGATCCGCGGGTTAGCCGGGTACGCCGCTTGATGGGCCTTCAGCAAAGCGCCGAAGAGCTCTTTTTCGACTCCCTGTACCGTCAGTCGGAGGGCGTATTCCGAAGCGCATTCGAGCTTTGGCAGCATTATATGGAACGCGTCGAGGGAGGGGTCCTCTACATGCGCGAGCCGACGGAACCCAACTACGATCGCATGGTCGGCCAACTCCCCCTCGATGGCGCACTCGCGTTGCAGGCGCTGCTCCAACATGGCAGCCTGACAGAGCAGGAACACTCGGAAATTTTTGAATGCCCCATCGAGGAGAGCCGCATGGAGCTGGAGCGGCTCATAGGGTTGGAATGCCTGGAACCGGAACCTTCCTCTCCAGGATTCCGCATTCGCCCGGAAGCTGGCCGCTTTGTGCACATGGCGTTACATCGCCTGAACTTAATCTAGGAGGAGGACAGCATGGTAAACGCTCCGGCAATGCTTCTGCAATTAGCGTCCCCGTCCATTCTGCAGGAATTCACGTTCCGCAGGATCGGAGCCACGATTCTAACGCTGGTCGCGGCATCGCTGCTCATTCGCTGGACTTCGCGAGCCCTCGAATCGATGAGCGGCAGGAGCACGCGGGCTCGCTTTTTCATCAAGTGGATCGAGCCTATTCTCCGAATCGGAATCTGGTTTATCGCGATCCTCATTTGCGTGAACTTGCTCGCACCATCGCGTGAAACGTTCCTTGCAGGCATCGCTTCGTTGGGGATCGCGCTTGGATTAGGGGCGCAAGACCTGGTGAAGAATCTCATCGGCGGTTTGGTCGTTCTGGGAGATCGCCCGTACCAGCTGGGGGATCGCGTCCGGATTGGAGATGCTTACGGCGAGATCGACCATATTGGCCTCCGAAGCACCAAGCTGACGACTCCCGACGACACCCGCGTCACAATTCCAAATGCCCAGATCCTCAGCGACCGCGTGTTCAATGCGAATTCCGGTGTGCCCGATTGTCAGGTAGTAACCGATCTCTTCCTCCCGCCGGATACGGATCCCGATGCGGTCCGGAAGATCGGCTTCGAGGCGGCGATCTGCTCGCCGTTCCTCTTGGCCAGAAAACCGGTCGTGATCCTGACCACTCAGGTCTTCGATCGAAGGGTCTGCCTTCGCTTGCGGATCAAGTGCTACGTGTACGACCATCGCTTTGAGCCCCGAATCCAGAGCGACGTCTCTGCACGCGCCAGTCGCGAGTTGCTCCGCCGTAACCTTCTGCAACATTGGTCCGGGCCTTCGGGGGGCGAGTCAAGCGGCCAATAGCAGGTGTTCATTCGCTAATCAGGAAGATGACTGGCCGAACGTCGCCGGGAGGCGTCCAGTTCCAATACCGCACAAGAATCGTATACACCATCAGGCCGGTCTCTCCCTCACCCCAAAGCAGATATCGCAATGCCTGCGTCATCAGGTTTTGTCTGGACAGCCCGAGGAATATGCTGATCGGGTCCGTCAGTTCGCTGATATACGCAATCGTGTTGGCGATGGCGATCGCCTGCGAAACCTGTATCAGGTAGTGATCGCCTTCCACCGTGATTTTCACCCGCAGGTTTGCCAGGAATTCACTCCGGTTGTCGAGCAGTTGCACGTGCACGAACGCCAGCGGCCCGTCCACAGTGTAGTATTTTCGAATCTCGCCAACCTTGCGTTCCCGATCCGCCGGATCCGTGCTCCTGATTGGCACGAGGTTGACCTTTTTGTCGACAATGGACTGCCATAACCTGCTCGACGTTTCATCGACCAGCGTCAGGTCGCTTACGCGCAATTCGGTGGCCCGCCGGTACCGGCTAGCAGCGCTGAAGACAATTACCGTTGTGATGAAAATGCTGGCGATGATCAGTCCGTCTGGGCGCACAATCACGTTATCGATTAGGGTGTAAAGAAAGACAACGCTTACCATCCAGCAGTAAGCGCTCATCAGCCTGTCCCGTTCGCGCCACAAAGCAAGCGCGGCGGCAAACGCCGCCGAGAGCATGAGAACCAGAACCCCGGTGGCATACGCTCCCCCTTGAGCCTCAACGTCTGCGTGGAACGCCAGCGTTACCAGAATGCTGATCGCCAACAGGACCAGCACGAGCGGACGGGTGTAGGCCACCCAGAGGGGCGCCATGCCAAATCGCGGAAGATAGCGCGGAACCAGGTGAAGCAACCCCGCCATCGCCGATGCGCCTGCGAACCAGAGGATCAGGATGGTGGACAGGTCATAGACGGTTCCGAATCCGTCGCCCAACAGGGAGTGCGCCAGATAGGCGATTGCCCTTCCACTGGCGGGACCGCCGATCCGATACGCCTCCGGTGGAATGAGCAATGTCGTGACGAAGCTGGAAAGAACCAGCATGACACTCATGATTAGCGCGGCTGTCGTGAGCAGCTTCCGGGTATTCCGGATGCGGCCCAGCGGGCGGCTTAGATGGGTGGTCCTCCGCGTCTCCCGCCACCAGCGGCATCACGGACACTCCCGTTTCGAAACCGCTTAGTCCCAGCGCGAGTTTTGGGAAGATCAACCCTCCGGCGATCGCTAGTGCCGTCCAGTCGCCGCGCGCCGCCAGACTGATTTGCCAATGGCGGAACAATTCCGGCCGCTGTGCAATCTCCCAGAACGAGCGGGCCAGAACCGCGACATTCAGCAATAGGTATGGGATCGCCACCGCGCCCGCGAGACGGATCGCCTCTTTGAATCCGGCAAGAAAAACCAAGGCCAGCAGCACCAGCAAACCAATCGTAAACTCAATCCTCGACCCGCCGATGATGCCGTGCAGAAGGGGATTTTCGATGGCGTGTTGAGCTGCGTCTGCGGCCGACAGCGTCATGGTGATTACGAAGTCCGTGCCGGCAAAACCAAGTAGAATCAAAACAAAGAGCCGGCCTCGCCATCCGGACAGCAGGTTCTCCAGCAGGGCCAATGACCCTTGTCCCACGTAAGAACGGCGTGCAACTTGCGCGTAGATCGGCAGGGCGCAGGCCAGTGTCACGACTACGAGGATCGCGGTCGCGATCGGCGAGACCGCGCCGGCAGCCAGAAGAGCGATACCCGGTTGGTACCCCAGTGTAGAGAAGTAATCCACCCCGGTAAGCCAAAGAACTCGGTACCAGGGATGCGTTGCGTGGCCTGCTGTGTGCTCCCGCGAGTCCATCCGGCTGCCCGAGTACAGCCAGCGTCCGACCATGCTTTTCGGAGGTCCAATTGTTTCTCGAGTAGGAATCTGCATTGTTTTTCAGCCCGCCGGATGTAGCCACGTCAAGGTATCGCGCCCGCCGGTTTCTGGTTCCCGCCGCGAAGAACGGATCAGGGGGATTAGCCTAGCGTCTCAGATCCACAATCAGGTCAACGGTTGCTGTTTTCCCGGAGTCGAACCGGCTCAGCGACTTGGTAGAACTGGTCACGCCTTTAAATCGCGCGTACAGATCATAGTCGATGTCCGGGCTAAGGGCGTGAAACTGGTAGGAGCCATTCTTGCGGGCAATGTACGATCGAATATGCGAGGAGCGAGTGTCGTGGAGATAAACTACTGCACCAGCGAGTTTCTTGCCGTCTTGGTCGCTCACAACACCCTTAACGGAGCGAGTTGCGCCCCAAAACACAACGGGGGAAATCAATGAGAGCAGCGCCAAGCGTCGGGTCACGTCGAGTATTGTAACGCCACCAGAACATCAGCATCCAAACCCGACGGTCCTTCTGCCTTCATGCAGCGATTCGCGAGATTTGTGGACGATCGCCTGACCCGAGATCACAGATGCGCCGTCATGGCTCAACGGGCAGAAAACTCGATTTCGATTTCCACACGTATTTCCGGCTGAGAAGTGAAATAATCGGCTGTATGGACCTGGCGGCGAGTCAACGTTTTGAGGCCACGCTGAGCAAACTGGGCGATGTGGTAGCCAGGCGGCTAGCCAGGAAGCGCGGTGGCCCGGCTAGCAAGAAGCTGCTGCAGCGTGTTGCCGGCATGGACAGCGCAGGCGGCCACGAGGACGCTGTGCGACGCCTCGGACATGACGCGGCTCTCCTGGTGAGGATCGCAGCGGCGCGCGATCGAGTCGCCCGAGGCACTTTCGGAATCTGTCTGAGATGTCACAAGCAGATCGGTCGCAACCACATCGTTGCTGTGCCATGGGCTGCTTTCTGTACCCAATGTAGAAAGACTGTCGACAGCGGCGAGGCTGATCTTGTTCCGGAGGCAATACCGAATCCTTGAGCTCTCCTCCAAGCGGTATCGCGGAATTAAGATGCTGCCGCGCCGGAAGC
Organism: uncultured Solibacteraceae bacterium; assembly: GCA_963792055.1. Classification (GTDB taxonomy): domain Bacteria; phylum Acidobacteriota; class Terriglobia; order Bryobacterales; family Bryobacteraceae; genus Solibacter. The sequence goes on from CAWBUV010000011.1 coordinate 88,315, forward strand.
TTTCAATCGGTGAAGATTGCATTTGCCGCACTTCCGAGGCGTTCGGTCAATTGACTTTGGGTGCGAATTCCCGCATAGTCGGTCACGTGGAAATGCATATGAATCCCCAGCCTGTTCCCTTTTCAAAGGTGCCCGTTGCCCGGCGCCTTGCTCGTTTGCTTCTCGTCGCTATTTTGTTTCTGGCCCACATCGCGGCATATGCTGTCGATCAGCCCAAGAGCACGAAGTCAGTTCAGTTGACGGGGTGCCTTGACGAAAACCCAGGTCCCCAGTACGTCCTCCGCGGTGACAAGGAACTGCGTCTGATCGCGCTCCTGCAGCCGGATGGCTTTCCTGCACAAGCGTTCGCGAAGTACCTTGGCCACAGAGTAAGGGTGTCGGGCCAGCTAAACACGGAAGGTACCAGCCCGGTCATGAAGGTCAAGCAGGTAAAGGAGTTGGCGAAGTCGTGTGATGCGCGAGCGGAGAAGTGATGGGGATGCGAATGAACCGATTGCTCCGTGCGTCCACCGATCCAGGCGTTTAAGTAGAGTCGATGCCGTGCGCGACGTCTACGAACCGCCGTGCTCCGCCGCGTACTTCGGGCGAAATTCGTAGGTGGGTCGCGTTTGGGCTAGCCATGGCGCACGCCGGTAATCCATATCTCGTTTGCCCATGCAATAATCGCGGTATTGGTTTCGTTAACCGTGATGCTTGAGACGCAATTCACCGTCCGAATCCTGATCCTGCTCTTGCTGGTTGCCTCCGCCGTAGCGATGGCAACGAAGTGGGTGCGGGTACCCTATACACTGGCATTAGTCATCGTCGGACTGATCATCAGCCCGATGCATTTCCTACCCGTGGTACACATTTCGCCCGAACTGATCTTGCTTATATTCCTGCCCGCCCTGCTGTTTGAAGCGGCTTGGAATCTGAAGCTGGATCAACTGCGCCGGAACCTCATCCCGATTCTCCTGCTGGCGGTGCCTGGGGTCCTGGTCTCTACGGGTCTTATCGGCATGATTCTGCATTACGGCCTGGGACTTCTCTGGCACCCGGCGCTACTGTTCGGCGCCATGATCTCGGCCACCGACCCGGTCTCAGTGCTAGCCTTGTTCAGGACACTCGCATTGCCAACTCGCCTGGCGACCATCGTCGAGGGAGAAAGCCTGCTAAACGACGGCACCGCAGTGGTCGTGTTCCGCATCATCCTGATGGGGGCCGCTGGGAGTTCCGCCGGGGAGGTGGCGCTGTCCTCGCTCGGACAGTTTCTGAGCACGGTTGCCGGAGGCCTCCTGGTCGGCGTCATATTGGGTGTGCTGGCATCGACTCTCACCTCCTATTTTGACGACCACCTCCTTGAGATCACCTTAACCACCATCGCGGCATACGGTTCCTTTCTGCTGGCCGAGGGAGTCCATGTGTCGCCGGTGATGGCCGTCCTTTCCACTGGACTGGTGATCGGTAACTTCGGGCGGCAAAAGGGCATGAGCCCTCCGACCCAGTTAGCCGTCAACTCATTCTGGGAGTACGCCGCCTTTGTGGTCAATTCCCTGGTGTTTTTGTTGATTGGACTTGAGATCCACGTCAAGAGTCTGGGGGAAAACCTCAGACCGCTATGCTGGGCCATTGGCGCGACCCTTGCGGCGCGACTGGTCGCTATCTATCTCCTAATCCCGATTTCCAACCTGTTCAGCGAGAAGCTTTCCGTCCGCTGGCGAACCGTGCTGTTTTGGGGTGGTCTGCGAGGGTCCCTTTCCATTGCGTTAGCACTCAGCCTCCCCGCTGCGGTGCCCAAACGGGCGCAACTTGTCACCATGATCTTTGGCAGCGTCATCTTTAGCCTGCTGGTTCAGGGATTGACTCTTGGACCCCTGCTTCGGCGTCTGGGCTTTGCACGGCCCGAACCACGCTGGCACGAGCAGGAACTGGTGGGCGGCCGGATCCTGGCAAACGCCGGGGCGCTCGCCGAGTTGAACGAGATGCGCCGCCGCGGAGATGTGACCGAACATGTTTACCGGATCGTGCAGGAAGACTTGTCCCGCGAGGGCGAGATCCTACGGACGGCGAATCCAGTCGGGGAGGAACTCGAACAAAGGCAGCTCGCCCGGGTGCAGAATCACCTTCTCGACGTACGAAAGGCCCGGCTGGCGGACTTGTCTCGCCAGGGGATGCTCTCCGAGGACGTTCACCGGGAATTGGGCAGAGACCTCGATAGGGACCGGTTGAAACTGGGAGTTGGCGAGAAGTGAAGACTCTGGTTTTCCTCCTCCGCGTTCTCTCGCACGCCGGATCGTGACGCTGTTGCGGTGCCCCGTTCGATCCCGGGGGCGCTGGGACTGCGAAGTACAGAAAGGTAAACAAGCGCCTATGATCAAGAGGGAGCCCCGCATATGAAAACTCTTTTCGCCTGTGTGCTTTTTTTCGGAATTGCCGGTTCGACTTCAGCCCAGGACCTCGACCGCGGAATCGAACTGTACCGGAAGAACGACTTCACCGAATCCGTTTCCGTTCTCCGAAAGACGGTGCAACAGGACGGAGGTAACGCACGCGCGAACCTGTACCTCGGTCTGGCTCTCATCGAACAGGGCAAATCTGCTGACGCCGAGCCTTTCATCACCAAGGCCGACAAAGTGTCTCCGAGCGGTGAGACGAAGATGGGCAAGGCCCGGCTGGCCATCGAAAAGAAAGACTACGACGCCGCGGAATCCGCCCTCAGGGATGCCGACGGCGAGGATGTGCCGTATGTCCGCGGCTTGCTGGAATTGAATCGCAAGCAGTACGAAGACGCCGCCAAAGACCTCGACGGGTATAGCCAGAGCCACCCTTCCCACGCTTACGCACACTACTACGCCGGCATGGCGTACAACGGATTGAAACGGCCCGACAAGATGCTCACGCATTTCGAGATGTTTCTCAAAATGAAGCCGGATGCTCCCGAGGCACGAAAAGTCAATTCCGTGATCCGGGCCGTCAGGTAGTTTTCCCACCGGTGCCCATTGGGTCGTAATACTCAGACTGGCGGCAACCGTTCTTGCAGGGATTCTCGCTCCTGCTAGTGTTGCTCGTCGCATTACTGCATACGGGGCCCGTGCGGCGTTACGCGCTCGCCCAAGCGATACCGATGCTGGCCCGGCAGGGAGTGGATATCGATGCCGGCGCACTGGACTACAATCTCCTCACATCGACGGCGTCGCTCCATCACGTCACGGTCCGCTCCCGGCAGACTCCGGATCTGCCGCCGCTGCTCCGGGTAGAACAGCTTCGCGTCGACCTCAACCTGTGGAAGCTCCTTCAGGGAAAGTTCTACCTGGAGGACGCGCAGGTCCGAAAGCCGGTGGTCCACCTGGTTGTCGATAAAGACGGCCGTGACAACATCCCGAACCTGCCCGCGAGCAGCAGTAGCAAATCGGAGATCGACTTCCTGATTCGGAAACTCCGCCTTTCTGGCGGATCGCTCCGTGTCGAGGAACGCCGCCTGCAAATCGATACTTCCCTCCCTCTCTGGCAGCTTGCCATCGATGGCGATTCGCGAACCAGGAATCATCTGGTCCGGCTCGAAGCGCAGCAGCCCGGGCGTATCGCCTTTCAACAGCGAACCCTGGCGATTCCCTCCCTCACCGTCGAGGCGGTGCTGCAAAGAAATGCGCTCGATATCCACGGCGTCAGGCTGGGGCTGGGTGATTCGATCGTTGCCTTCTCCGGCAAACTCGACAACTTCCAGGATCCGCGGTACGACTTCAAAGCCGAGACCGATCTCGACCTGGGATCGATCACCCGGATCGCGGGAGTACCCCAGAAGATCGACGGTACCGTTCACGCCTCGCTCACTGCGACCGGTCCGTTGGCGCAGATGCATGCTACTGCCCGCCTTGACGGCCGGAACCTGACGGTGGAGCGCCTTAACCGGCTGGGACTCAAGGCTGAGATCGCGTACGATGCGTCGTCTGCGCGGGTCCAGATCGCCTCCTTCATCCTGGCTTCACCGGAAGGTACGATTCAAGGAAAGGGCAGCGTAGCGCTCAATACCGTCGCCGGCGAAAGCACATTGAACGCCGCCGTCCGCGGACTGGATCTGGCGCAAGTCTCCCGCATATTCCAGCTTCCCATGCGAATTGCCAGCAGCGCCTCCGGCGAAGTGGACGCGCATTGGCCGGCGCTGGCATTCGATCAGGCTGCCGGCGACGCAAGCCTGCGTTTGGTGGCGGCTCAGGCGGAGCCCTCCCGAAATGTCGTGCCCGTTTCCGGAGCCATCCAGGCGAAGGCGACCGGCAACCGCATAGTGGTGGGGATATCGGCACTGACTGCGCTGAACGCGCGCGCCACCGGCCAAGTCACACTGACTGACCGGCGCGCTCTGAGTGGCGCCATGAAGCTGGATGCGCCCGATGTGTCCGGCTCCATCGCGGATGCGGAGAAACTGACGGGCCAGTCACTCGGCACACCGGTCGGCGGCGCACTTTCGGCGGATGCCGCGCTGAGCGGCACGCTGGACAAGCCGGCTGCGGCGGTCACACTCAGTTCCAACAATCTACAGGCAGGTACGCTCAGCGGCATCGCGCTTACACGCCGCCCTGAATTACTCCCCGGCGCTGCTGCGAATCCAGGAGTCCACAGTAGAATGGCAGCAACAACAGTTGACGGCGTCGGGCACTGTCGGGCTCCAGGGCGCCGCACCGCCCGTTGCTCTGGAAGCCCACGCATCGGCCGTCTCGATTGCGGCTCTGCTTGCCGCGGCAGGCAGGCAGGATCTTCCTGTTACCGGAACCGTGAGCCTCGATGGAACCGTCGGCGGTACCACTCAGCTTCCGCAGGCGCACGTGAATATCGCCGCCGCCGATCTGGCCGCTTATCACGAGATCCTCGGCCCCCTGACGGCTCAAGCCGGGATCAGCGATTCGCTCCTGACGGTTACCCGATTCGCAACTGGGCAACGGTACCGTGCAGGGCACGGGCTCCTACAATCTGGAATCCAAGGATTATGCAATTGACCTGACCGGCCGCAACTTCCGGCTGACCTCGCTTGAACTGCCTGACGGTTCGCCGGTGCGCGCTTCCGTCAATTTGGAGGTTCGGGGCAAGGGGAATATCGATGACCCGTCGGGCACGGTAAGTCTCTCCGCCGCGGACGTGCAGTATCGCGACCAGAATTTCGGCGCTCTCACGCTGCAGGCAAACATAGCCAATCAGCGCGCGGACATTCTGGCGGCAGCGCCGCAATTCAATCTGACCGCAAAGGCCAACGCCGGTCTGCAGGAGCCAAACCCTGTCACCTTCGAAGTGACCGCGGACCGCATGGATCTTGCCACGCTTCCCATGAAACTCCAATTGCCGGTCGCCGGAACCGTGACCGCCACCTTGCGCGGCGCCGGCGACCTCAAGAACTACGAACAGGGGCAAGCGTCCGTCGAAGTCGCCAAACTTCAAATCACCTACAAGGGCCAGCCCGCCGTCACTGAGGGTCCCCTGATCGCGAGCTACCAGGACCGCATGTTGACCATCGGACGCGCCTTCATAGTGGCAGGCGATTCGCGCGTCAGTGTGGACGGCAAACTACCCCTGGACGATGCCGCCGGAACCGGCGCGATCCACATCGCGAGCACTCTAAACCTCGCCAGCCTTCGCCCCTACCTTTCTGCAATGCCGCCCGAGACCACCCTCGCTGGCGCCGCCTCCATCAACGGAACGGTGACGGGCACGCTGAAGAAGATCGATCCGAACGTAACCATCACTCTGGACCAGGGCTCCGTTTCCGGCGCAGGCTTCGACTCGCCGTTATCGAACCTGACCTTGCGCGCGCAGATCCGCGATGGCGCGCTGGAATTGGAAAAGGCCTCTGGCGAATGGGGCCCTGGAAAATTCCAGGCCAGCGCAGTGATCCCGCTGGCCCTTCTCCCGGCGGACTTGCCGGTCGAACTTCCCCGGCGGCAGGGACCCGCGCAGCTCACCGCCGAACTGAGCCAGATCGATATCTCGGCGCTGCCTGGTGTGCCGAAGGACGTGACCGGCGCCGTATCCGCCCGCATCGAGGCTCAAGCGGCGCGGCCCGATGTCGAAGCCATCACGGCGACGCTCACGTTCCCCACGCTTCGCGTAGGACTTGGGACCTACAGCCTGGAACAGACCGGCATCTCCACCGTCTCGGTGGCGAACGCAGCCGCACGCATCGAGCAACTCCAACTCACCGGCCCTCAAACCGACATCAAAGTCACCGGCACCGCAGGACTCTTGGGCGCGCACCCCCTGGATCTGCATCTTGCCGGGTCACTCGACGCCTCGCTCGCCGGAGCGTTCACTCGAGGCCGTGCGAGCCCGCGGGGCAACCCAACTGGTGGCCACGGTCACCGGCACCCTGGAGAGTCCGCAGGCGCAAGGCTACGTTCAACTCACCGACGCACAGATCAGCCTCCAAAGCCCCCGGCTCGCCCTCGAGAGTTTGAACGCGCGAATCGATCTCGCCGGCGCCCGCGCCACCCTTTCGCACCTGGATGGCAGCTTGAACGGGGGCACGCTCTCCGGCAGCGGGTCGATCGAATATGCCGACGGCCAGCCTCGCAATACCAATCTGAACTTGAAAGCCGACGGAGTTTATTTGAGTTTCCCGGAAGGCCTCAAGACCCTTTCCAATATCAACCTCAGCGCGCCGCAACACGGCCGGCAACCTGGTACTCGGCGGCGATGTTGTCATTCTGGAAGGCGGCTTCACGGACGATCTCAGTATCGACAGCGGCATCCTTGCCGCCGTCACCGCACCACGCGGCTTGGAGTTCACCGAAGATCCCAATCCCCTGCTGAACAGCACCCGCTTCAATATCGGCATCCGCACCGGCAGTCCGATTTACGTGAAGAATAATCTGGCGAAGGCCGAGATTACCGCCGATCTGCGTTTGATCGGCAGTCCGTACGAGCCTGCACTCTCCGGCCGCCTGACCCTGGAAGAGGGCAGCCAGCTCAACTTCAACGAGCGCAAGTACACCGTCGAGCGCGGCAACATCACCTTCACCAGCGATCGCCGCATAGAGCCCAACCTGGATATCATGGCCACCACCACCGCGGGCGGGCTCGATATCACCTTGCAGGTTTCCGGCACGCCCGGAAAGACCGAGACTACGCTGACGTCGGATCCGCCCGAGCCGGAGCAAGACATCCTGGCGGTCCTGCTAACGGGCAAGAAGCTCGACGATATTCGCAGCCAGGAGTTTACGGTGGCGCGCAACCAGGTGCTCTCTTACCTGACTGGCCGCGTCGGTTCCAGCCTTGGCCGCGGTATCGCGGGCGCCACGGGACTCAGCTCGGTACGAATTGAGCCGAACCTGATCGCCAATGAAGCCAATCCCGGCGCCAGGCTCACCATCGGCCAGGACATTACTCCCAAGCTGAACCTCATCTACTCCATGGATCTGATCAACAGCTCGGATCAGATCTACGTCGGTGAATACGACTTCACGCGACGGTTCAGTACGCGCGGCGTCCGTCAGTCCGATGGCAGTTTCCGTGGCGATTTCCGGCACGATCTGCGCTTCGGCGGGACTCCCGAGCCCAAGAGCACCCGCCATCTGGAGAGCCGCAAAATCGACCGGATCACGATCCGCGGGATCACGTACTTTCCCGAGGAGAAGCTCATTTCCAAACTCGGCGTGAAGCAGCGGCCAGAAGTACGATTTCTTCAAGGTGCGCCGCGGCGTCGACAACATCGGGAAGCTGTTCACCAGTGCGAACCTGCTGCAAGCCAATGTACGCCTGAATCGCGATTCCCGGGACTCCAGCGTGGACCTGACCCTGGATGTGGACGCCGGACCCGTGGTCGATTTCGTTTATGAAGGTATCGCCGCCGATGGGGGCTTGCGGAAACAGGTCCGGGAAACCTGGCACAACGGCGTCTTCGATTCGCAGCGCGGCGAGGATGCGGTACAGGATATCCGCACGTGGCTGGTCAAAGCCGGACATCTTCAGCCCGTGATCGCGTACAAGATCTCGAAGCCGTCGCCGGACCGCTTGAGCGTAGTCTTCGACATCCAGCCCGGTCCCCAATTCAGCAATGTCGAAATCGCGTTCGACGGAGCCAAGGGAATTTCAGCCAGGGATCTCCGTGAAATCGTGAAGTCGCAGAAGCTCTCCGAGGAAATTTATGTGAAGCCTGCCATCGTGACCGAACTGCTCACGCGCTATTACCACGAGCAGGGATATCTGGATGGCACCATCGATAGTCCAAAGTATGAGTTGAACGCCGGGACTCGCACGGGCAAGGTGACATTTCCGGTTCACGAAGGACCTCTGTATCACACTGCAAAGGTCGAGTTTGAGGGCGCTACCGTATTCGATACGGCACAGCTGACCGCGGCCGTGCCGCTTCAGAACGGGGAGGAATATCGCCCGGTGCTGCGCGAACGAACCATCCAGAAACTCCGGGAACTCTACTGGGAAAAGGGCTACAACGATATGGAGGTGGACGATCTCCACGCGCCGCGGCAGGGGCGCGAGTGAACTGGACGCCCTTGTGAAAATTACCGAAAATCGTCAGAGCGTCGTCCGCGAGATCGTCGTGGAGGGGAATGATAAGACCAGTGATGGCTTGATCCGGACCCAGATCGAGGTAAAGGCCGGCGACATTCTGAACCTCCAGAAGCTGAGTAATTCGCGGCGCAATTTGTACCATACGGCCGCCTACTCCCTGGTGGAAATCACGCAGGAAGAACTGGAAGCCGCGACTGACGCCGCGGGCCGGAAGCTGGTCCGCCTGCGTGTACGAGTTCGCGAAGTGCAGCCCTTCCAGTTACGCTACGGCGCCTTTTACGACACCGAGCGCGGACCCGGCCTTATCGCCGACCTGACCAATCGCAATTCGCTGGGTGACGCGCGAACTCTGGGCCTCCGCACCCGCTACGACGCGCAATTGCAGGAAGTGCGCCTCTACTTCACGCAACCGCTACTGCGCAAGTTCCCAGTCTCTACCACGGTGAGCCCCTACGTCCGCCACGAACGCAACCCCGCAACCAGCACGTCTGATCCGTTCAATGTGGATCGCACCGGAGTCTCCATTCAACAGGAGGCCAAGTTCCGGGACAAGTATGTAGCCACCTACGGGTATCGCATCGAAAAGAGCCGCACCTACGATCCTGGGCCCGATCCGTTCTTCAACATCCCCCTGCGGATTGCCGCCCTGACGGCTACGGTCACACGGGAAACTCGCGACGACGTGCTGGATGCAACCCGCGGCCAGTTCTTCTCGCACGCCTTCCAGTACTCGCCGGAGCTGCTTGGGTCGCAATTACGATTCGTCAAGTATTTCGGCCAGTACTTCCGTTACTTTCCGCTGCAAAAACCCAAGGTGCAGCTCTTCACCAATCAGGTCCTCCGGCCGCGCCTGGTGTATGCAACCGGTGTGCGGGTGGGGCTGGCAACGGGCCTCGGGGGCCAGGAAATTACCCTGGGCGAACGCTTCCTCGCCGGCGGCAGCACTACGATCCGAGGCTTTCAACAGAACGGCGTCGGTCCCATCGGATTCGACCGCTTGCCGCTGGGCGGCGATGCGGTACTGATCTTGAATAACGAACTCAGATTCCCGCTCGTCAGTCGTTTCGACGGCGTCGGGTTCGTCGATATTGGCAACGTCTACCGGCACGTTTCCGACATCAGCTTGACCGACCTTCGGAAGGCCGCCGGACTCGGTCTACGCGTCCGAACGCCGTGGTTCCTTTTGCGGCTGGACTATGGACTAAAACTCGATCGCCGCCCCGGCGAATCCATCGGCCGGCTCTTTTTCAGCATCGGCCAGGCTTTCTGAGCATTGCGAGCGAAAGCCCGGAGCCCGCCATGGTGAGGATCGAAATGTCGGGGCATAGCGCAGCCTAGGCTCGAGTATGTGGCCTTTACGATTTCGGGTACACACGAGGAGTAGCTGGCAAATTCATGGCGTGTTCCGTCACCCAACGAACAATCTCCAGATTGAGAAGTGATGCGGGCCAACCCGAGCCAAGATTAACCAAGATAGAATCGTTGGTGAGGGCCAAAACTATGAAGAAGTGCGTTCGCATCTTGCTAACGGTGCTCTTGGTCGCCGTGCCCGCAGTGGCGCAGATCGCACTGTCAAACGCGGACATCGTCAAACTGGACAAGTCCGGCTTGAGCGACGATTTCATCATCAATTTGATCAATCAACAGGGATCGAGCCTCTGGGGCGATATCGCCAGCTTGATCGACTTGAAGGAGGCGGGAGTCGACGAACGGGTGATCGCCGCTGTTTCGAGGAAGGTCCCGCTTCAGGATCCGCCTCACAGTTCGTCGGTGCTGCGCTTGGTGAAAGCAGGGTTCAGCGAGCCCTTCATCTTGGATCTAATGAACCGCAATTCGGGGAGGTATTCCCTGAGCGCAGCCCGCATCGTGGAGTTGCGGCAGGCCGGGGTGAGTGAGCGCATGTTGTCGCTGATGTTGAGCAAGAACACGGACGCGGTCTTGCCAGCGGGCAGCGAAATCACGGTCCGGTTAATCGACTCGATTGACTCCGATAAGGCCGACCCTGGAAGGGAATTTCGCGCAAGCATCAAAGAGCCGATTGGAATCGGAAATGATGTGGTGGTCCCCAGTGGCGCCGACGCGCTGGTGCGGCTCACGGGGGAAAGGGAAGCCGGCAAGTTTACCGGAAAGGCACAACTGACAGTGGAACTTGCCTCGATCCGCGTCAACGGAATTCTTGTGCCCGTCACTACATCCTCCGTGACTGAATATAGCAACTCGCAAACTGCCCGCACGGCAAAGGCGGCGGCGGCCGTGGGAGCACTGGGAGCCATCATCGGCGCGATCGCTGGCGGCGGCAAAGGCGCCGCGATCGGCGCTGGAGCGGGCGCGGCGACCGGCGCAGGATCTCAGGTTTTCATGAAAGGTCAAAGGGTGCTGATTCCGTCAGAAACCCTACTCACCTTCACTACCCAAGATCCGGTTAGGCTACCATAGGCCAACGCGAATCCTCGCCGTAGCGAATCTTGTGGCGCAGTTCGAATCGCATCGCCATCTGAGGGAGGTGCACGTAAAGGGAGTGGGCCTCCAGAAGGGGGGCGTGCTGGGACCGACGGCCGCCCGCCCGATCCTTTCGGGGAAGGGTTATTCAGGGCTATCGATGCGGTTGTTGCCACGGGAGTTGCTTCTCCCACGCCCGTGCCGGCGTCCGGCAACAAAACCAGGCACGTTGACGAGTACGTTGGTCTCATCAACACTGGCGACGCTGGAATCTCCATGGCTCATTCACACTGCCCAGCCGGTTGGGAAGAACACGCACAATGCCCCAAGTTCGATAGGTTCACTATTGTCCTGAAGGGATGCCTGGCCGCGGTCTTGAGACAGTCAACGGGCATTTTTTGGAATTTTGGGAGGGGGGGTAGATTTTACGGTAATATCGCCAACTGATGGTGTATCAGTTATTTAGAGCGATTCCCGGGTGTTCCTAAAACCTATCCGATTACTGCCGAGTCGGAAGCCGTCTCATTGCGCGCCCCAATTCTCGAGTACCCGAGTGCCAAAAACATCAGTTTCGGCGAGAGGGTTTTAGGAACGCCCCTGTTCCATGCTCTAAGCAATAGATCAACAATGAATTGACGACTAATCACAAGGAACGAATTTCGGTCGAAAATCCACTCAAATCTTGACTTGCGGGCAATCAAGAAGACCGACGTTGCCACACCGGAGACCTCAAACCGCGCGGATTGATACTAAAGGACGCGCCCTGCAGTCCTTGGAGCGCTGGGCACACATGCTTTCCGGAAGACACCGAAAATCCACTCAGCGTCCCAGACATGTGTTGAATCCACGTGGCTGTTGACGCCACCGTAAGACGACAGCAGTTTCACCGACGACGTTGTCGGCAGAGCCGGCCAGGTCGGCCGGGAAAGTGCCCGTAAATGACACGCCGATCATCCCGGCTACTGGCAGCGGTACCGCACCTCCAAGCCCGACTCCGTCGAATCGGTCCATTTCAAGGTCGCAAGAGCCAAGCAGCTTTATCTCGGATTGAAAAGCCACTTGGGTGGTCACTTCCACGCACCGCACACCTAAACGCGAGCGAGCCGCGAATCGGCGTCACCGAAGTGATCCAGCCTCACGCCCATGCGGTCCATCAGCGAAAGGTACAGGCTGCACATCTTACGATTCTCCGCGGGCTCGCCCAGAAAGCTGATCGAACGACCCGTGTTAAGCGTTCCGCCCAAGCCGCCGGCGAGCACAACCGGCAGCCGTGTGTTGTCGTGCGTACGACCCACAAAAAGGCTGGAGAGGAACATCAGGCAGGAGTTATCGAGCACCGTGCCGTCCCCTTCGGGCATGCTGTCCAGCTTCGAAGCCAGATACGCGAACTGACTCACGTGCCAGCGCGAGATCGCCTCGTAGGCATCTGAGTTATTGTTATGCGAGAGACCGTGGTGACCCTGGTTTGCGCCCAGGAACGGATAGTACATGGCCGAAAGGTCCCGCGAGATGATCAGCGACGCAACGCGTGTTTTGTCCGTCTGGAAGGCCATCGCGATGATGTCGCACATCAGCTTGGAATGGTCGCGCAGATCCTCGGGCAGACCATTGGCGGGCCGCTCCATTTTCATCACGGGAGTCCCGGTCACCTTCGCTTTGTCATCGGCCGCATCCTTGCCGGGGCGCAGTTTGTCTACACGTTTCTCCACTTCGCGTACGCTCGTCAGATAATCGTCCAGCTTGACCTTGTCCGCGGAACTCACCTTCCGGCTCATCGCCTCCGCGCTGTCTTTCACGCGATCGATGATGCTCATATTTCGCAGACTGCCGCGATTCTCAAAGAGGTTGTCGAACGCCAGCTGCGGGTACAGTTCCACCGGAAGCGGCGAGTCCGGGCTCTGCCACGAAATGTGCGAACTGTATGCCATCGAGTAGTTGGTTTCGTGATAGCCGGTCATCGGCGGATCGCACGCCAGCACGATACTCGACTGCGCCGTGTCCTGCCCGATCGTGTTGGCGATCATCTGATCCACGCTCATGCCGGAATGCAGGATCGCGCCCTTCGACACCTGGGCGCCCGAGAGCAGGCTGCCCGTCTGCGCCGGATGGATGCCCAGCCCCACCGACGCCTTATTGAAGAGGCCGTCCACCACGTTAATCTTTCGCTTCAACGGCTCCAGCACCGAGAGAGTCTTGCTGAGCTTCATATCGGCTCCATCGCCGGTCGCGCTCCAGTGATCCTCGTTGATGCCGCAGCCCATGAACATGACCGCGAACCGTTTGGGAAATGGCGACGCCGCGCCCGCGCCGAAGGCGGGGAGCGATTCCAGGAGCGGCAGGGCCATCGCGACACCCGCGCCGCGCAGGATGGACCGGCGCGAAATCGTGCGTTCGAACTTTTGCGGGATCCGGTTCTGAGGAATCAGTTTGCTGGACATATTACTCTCCCTTCTTCGGCGTGGATTCGGTTCGCCTATTTTGCGTGATCTCAGTGTTTCGTTTGTTCAGGAACTGCGGGCTCGAAACGATGGTTTCCACGAGTGAATCGAAGCGATACCCATTAGCCGTCAGTCGCGCCTTCATCTTCTCAACCACCGGATCGTCTGTGAGTATCAGCGTTCTCCCGAGCGCATAAGACAGCAACTTGCGGCTGAGATTGTCGAGGTAATCGTTCTGGCGCTTCTCTTTGATGTACGCCTGCACGCCGCGCAATCCCGCCCCCTCATAGCCGCCGGGGAACGTGGCCGAGGCGTCCACTAACCGGCCGGCAAGGTCTTTGCTGCGCTTCTCGCCTACCGGTCCGTAGCCTTCCATGGCGAGACCGAAGGTGTCGAACCGCGCGTGGCATCCGGCGCAAACCGGATTTGCGCGATGCTGCGCCAGCACCTCGCGCAAAGGAGCATCCGTTTTTGCTTCGTCCTGCGGCAGTTCGGGGACAACGGGGGGCGGCGGAGGGATCACCTCGCCCAGAAGGCGCCGCACCACCCAATATCCGCGTTTCACCGCGCTGGTGCGCAGACCGGGAGAACTCTGCGTCAGGAACACGGCCATCGGCAGCAAACCGCCACGGTCGTACTTGCCCGCGTCGTCAACCCGAACCCAGGTATCGGTAGTCACGGAGGGGTCCGCGAATGCGTGCGGCGGCGGTGCCGGTTCGGCGGGCCAGCGCGCGGGCGGCTTCGACTCGGCCGATTTCGAATCGGCGGGCTTCGCGTCGGCGGGTTTCGTGTCGGCCGACGTCGGCTCGGCGGGCTTCACCGGATTGGGCTTGAACTCCGGAATATCGATCCCGTAATGCTTCGCAAGGTCCGGATTCACGAAAGTATAGTCGCCGTACAGCATATCGAGAACGGAACGGTTGTTCTTGATCGTGTCCTCGAAGAACCGGATCGGTTCCTCGAACATCGCGCTGCGAAGCTGGTTGGTGAAAGAGGGGAATCGCTGGCGGTCTACCGAGTTGTACGTTTCGAAGTGGCGCGAATCGAGCCAGTTCGCCGCGAACTCCACGGCCAGCCCGCGCGCTCGCGGATCTTTCAGCATCCGCCGGGTCTGCGCGGCCAGAACCTCGGGTTTCGCCAGATCGCCCGCCACGGCATGCTTCAGCAACTCTTCATCCGGCATGCTGGACCACAGGAAGTAGCTCAGCCGGCTCGCCAGCGAGTAAGGAGGCAGCGGCGTTCCGATGCCTTCGGAGCGGGCCGCGGAAGCACCCGATCCCGACGGCGCGTCCTGCAAATCGATCCGGAAAAAGAACTCGGGAGCGATCAGAATACTCGCGATCGAATCGCGCATCGCATCCTCGTGTGACAGGCCGCCTTTTTCGCGAAGCTGGTGGTAGTGGGCGATCAACCCATCGCGCTCCGCTTTGGTGAGCGGCCGGCGATAAGCGCGCGCGGCAAACTTCACCAGCGCTTCCAGTTGCGCCGGCTCCGCTTCGATGCGCATCTTTTCCAATGACCGTAGCGTGGTGTTGATGGTGTCGAAGTGGACCGGCATCCAGGCCGCGGCCACCTCATTCCCGCTGGCCTTCGCGAAAGCGGTGTACTGATCCCGAATCCCGGCGATCACCGAAGCGTCGGTCACTTCCTTCCCAACCGGGCGCGGACGGCCGGATTCGGCCCCGCCACCCTGCACCTCACCGCTCTGGTTGAAATAATACTGAACGAAGGTCCGGGCGGTGTGCTCGGCGTAAAAGTCGAATTCCGTCCAGAGCTTGTCGAGCTCCTTCTTGCCCTTCTCGTCCAGAATCAATTCCTGCAGAGGAATATCGTCGCGCCAGTTGCCCATGACGCTGTGGTAGCCAGCGCTCAGCAGCCGCCCCGAGTCCGAGGAATCGTCCGGGAAGAACTTCCCGCGCTCCTTTATATAGAACGCGTCGGGGAAGACTTTGGCGAAACGCGCGAAGGACTCCTCATACTCGGCGCGCTTCGCGGCTGGAACCACCAGGTCGGGATCCGCCAACTGCGCTTTCTTCATGACCGCCGCCCAGCGCACCGCCGCCTCCTGGTGCAGCCCCGCGAATCGCGGAATCTCCGGCGCAGTCTCCGGTGGATCGGTATCGAGCCGCAATGCGCCCGGATCGAAATCCCGGCGATGCGTGTTGAACTGCGTGTATTTCCAAGTCAGCAGCGGCTGCGATGCGGCCGGCAATCCGCGAGGCCCGCGGAAGCCGCCCCTGCCGCCGCGTCCGCCGGCAGCCCGAGCTGGCGGCGCTAGCCCGTCCGTGAACGCAGGTGCCGTGGGCGCAGCCGACCCGGGAGTTACCTGCGGACCGGCAACCACCGGCGCAGTGAACTGCATCGCCGTATGATGGCGGATCTTCAGCACGAATTCGCGCATTTCCACGCATTTGGTGCGAACGGCCGGCTCATCCACCTTTCCTGCGACGGGTGCGGGCAGCGAATTCCACATCGCTTGGAGCTTCGCGACCGGTCCAACCTCGGCTTGGTGGGGCTGGCCGGGAGTGGCGTTCTCACCCAGAATCCCCCAGATCATCGGCAAATACTTCGGGCTCACCTTCGCGGCCATAGCCGTGCTGGTCAGCGTTGCCGTGGGCTTGCCAAGCGCGGCGCGGTACTTGTAGCGCCATGCGGCTTCGAAATAATTCGCGTACTCCGTCGGCTGCGATTCGTAGAAGTCGACGATCCGCCTGATCGCGAACTGATCGCGTTCCGGCCCGTCAAGCACGGGGCCCGGCGCGAAAATAAAACCATCCGGCGTGAGGGCCAGATGATTGGCCACTTCACGCGCCGCCCCCAGGTACTTATTGAACAGCGCCGGAGACATGCCCAGCGTCTCGCCGGTATTGTCGAACCCTGCCTGGTTCGCCGGGTCGACCGGAAACTCCTTGGTGGGCCGGATGTCGACGCCCGTCAAATCGCGAATCGTGTAGTTGTATTCGGAATTACTCAGCCGGTGCGCCAGCACCGGGCCGGGATCCCCGGCGTTCTTGCGAAGCTCATCCGCCCGGACAGCCTTCACCCACTCGATCACTTTTTGGCGGCGATCCGCCGGCGGCTGCGGTATGGGTTTGGGCGGCATCTCCTGGCGCTCGATCCGCTCCATCAACAGATTCCAATGGCCGAAATCCTGCACGACAGACTCAAGAGTGGTGAATGCCTGCAGATCCAACTGAGCGGCCGGCGTCTTGCCACTGTGACAACCGGCACAATATTCGTTGATGAAGGGCCTGACGATCTGCGTGTAGTCGCGTTCCAGAACAGGCCTCACGGGGGCGGCTGCGAAGCCAGGCGTCAGCAGAACAGCGCCGGCAAGGTACAAAACAACGGTGCGCGAGAGGGAGGAGATCATTCTAGAAACGTACCCGGAGCAAGTATATCTAAACTGGCACTGCACTGCGTTCGCTGGTTGGCAGCCTGCCCTGTTTATAGGCGTGGATCGGGTTCCGAATGTTACTCTTGCTGATTCCTTTAGCCGAGGCCACCTGAGCTTTCCTGCCCTTGCACGATGAGACACCGGGATCTCGCACTGGATGTTTCGGTACACGAATGGTTTGCAGTCGCCGCAAGCGCCGACCTTTCCGGATCAAAGGGAACCTGGCTCACGAGAACGGTCTCACCGAATCCGCCATTCCTCAAAAAGCGCGCTGGTGCGGTACGCCATCATGCCTGCGTCGAGTTTGGCCGCCGCCGGGAGATCCACGTCCGCCAGTTTCGACCAATGCTCCCCATCGCCGCTATAGTAGCCTGCAAAGCGTAGTCCGTGCCGTTCCAGCCGGAGCCAGACCGGCCACACCCTGTTCCCGTCGAATGGGGTGTGTCGGTCCAACAATCTATCACCATTGGCATCTCACTCCATCGAAACACCGGTGGCAGGAGACGCGGCGAGGATGAGATACCCGGGCGAACTGCCGGGCCGCCCGAGGTCGTTGCGGACGACAATCCCGGCGCGACCGACCCAATTGGTTCGGAGATCCGGATTTAGGCCGCGGGCCGCGCCACCTGCTGCGAGCAGGAGGCGACCAGGAGGAAAATCGACGCTCTAGGACGGGTGGTGAGAACCTCTCCTGATTCCATAACAAGACGGGATTGATCCGGCTGCTGATCAGTGCCACGATGGGGCTGGCGAATCGAGGCGGCCCAGAATGAGAGTGCCAATCGAGCCGGTTGAAGATACTCCGTTAGAGAAACAGTCCTGCTGTCAATGCCCTCGGTGCGGCATCTGGTCTCGGGCCGATCGTTGCCCTCAATGCGGAGCGCACAAGTGGAGCTTGGAGGCAGTCCAAGCGAAAACCGATGCACACAGCCAGCGAGAGCGGTTATCCGCAGAAAAGGCAAGCACGATGACGGTGGGTACGATTGGAACCCGCCCCGGTGGGAGACGGGGAAGTTCGTTCTGAAAACTGTCACATGTAACAAATCCGTTGTACAAACAAGGCATTTTTGCCCAAATTCGTTGGACGCGTTGTTGGGGAGAGGCACCTTGGCTATTTAGCAGGCTCAGAATCTCGGGGTGGTGTGCGCAGATTTCCGAGATTCTGCGTAGGTTTACAGCGGGAGAGGCTGATCGCTTCCCAATCCACCAGAGAGCGGAACGACCGCAAAGCGGACAGCGCTGGGGGTGCCGGAGTCCGGTCGCTACTGACCGGCGCCGGGGCCCATCTCGTCCTTGGCGTTCGGTACCCGCAACTTTCTCTCCAACGTTCCGGTCCCGCTGGGGAGCAGTGTCGCTTGGATGAATCGAACAGCTGTTTCGAAGATGATCTAAAGGAAATAGCGGCGATTCTGGTAGGCGGACCGGATCGGAGGGTCGACGAGCATCATGCAGTCCGCGGAGCCCATAAAGCCGTAAACCGGGCCCGTCCGAGAGAGTCTAATAGGTAGTGCGAGTAACGGTGAGATAGTCTGCGGTACTAAGTTGTTGAAAAATGGTAGGCGCGGCTGGACTCGAACCAGCGACCCTCAGCTTAGAAGGCTGATGCTCTATCCACCTGAGCTACGCGCCCGCGTACTTACGATTCTACCGTGCGTTCCGCCGGCACCGCCACCAGCCTTACCCTACCGTCATCCCCAGTGCCTGCGTGACGTGCGCTCCAGGCAGCCGGAAACTAAACCGGGCGCCCTGCCCTTGCGCCGATTCCACCCACATGTCGCCGCCGTGATCCAGTACCGTCTGCCGCGAGAGCGCCAGCCCTAGCCCCAGGCCGTTTCGCTTGCCCGCACTGACAAAGGGCTGGAAGAGCTGCGCGCGAATTTCGTGTGCGATCCCAGGACCCGTATCTTCCACGTGCACCACCGCCGCTCCGTCCTGCATTTCCGCGGTGATCCGCACTTCGCCACCACCCGCCATCGCCTCCAGAGCGTTTCCGATCAGGTTTGCAAACACGCGTTCCACACGGCTACGCTCCAGGGGTACTTCGATCTCGGCTGGAATCTCCAAAGCCAGTACCACCCCCTGCTGTTCGGCACTGGTAGCTAGCTCTTCGCAGGCTGCCGAGGCCACTTCGCGCAACCGGCACATTTCCGGCGCGCTTCCCTTCCCACGCGATACGTTCAGCAGATCCTGCAACAGCTCCTGCATGCGTCGCGACGCCCGATAAATGTTGCTCGCCAGCCGCTTCACATTGGCAGGCGGCAGATCCACATCCACCAGCATCTCCGCGCCGCCATAGATCGCCGCCAGGGGATTGCGCAAGTCGTGTACGATCGATCCGGAAAGCCGTCCAATGGTCGAGATCCGCTCCTGCCGGATCAGATCCTCGCGAGCCTGGCGGATGCTCGCGCACATCGTGTTGAACGTGCGTGCCAGGCGGCCCAATTCGTCTTCGCCGCGCACCGGCACCTCGATCGCATAGTTTTGGCGCGCCACTTCCGCAGCCGCCCGGTCCAACTGTTCCACCGGCTCCACGATGCGCCGCGCGAGTATGTAGGTCAGGGCAAACCCTACCGTCATGGCACAGAGCCACAATAGAACGATGTTGGTGTAGAGACTCGCGATCCGCTGTTGCGCCCCCTCGAAGGAGCGCAGAATACAGATCTTGCCCACCGGGCGGTCCATGATGTCGGTCAACGGCGTCTCGAAGCGCGCATATTCCACTACGCCATCGCTCACCTTCTGGCTTCCCCTCTTTCTTGCCAGGTCCGCGACAACCGCCATTGTGGCGCGCGGGTTCAAAGTCGATGCGATCACCCCGGAGGGCGTCAGGAAAAGGAATTCGCTATTGGTCGCGGCCTTCAAACGCTGCGCCACAATTGCGTCCACTCTCTCTCCTGCCACCAGCACATTCAACAGATCCTGCCCTCCTCCCGGCTGCACGTAAACCGGTGTCACCGAGAGGTGGTACAACTCACCGCCCTCCAGAAAGAAGCCCGACGATTGCTGCGGGAATTTCGCTTCGGCGGACCGCACCAGGTCGAGGTCCTTGCGCAGGGACGGCGCTGTCACTCCACCCAGCGAAGCAATGACCGTACCTCGCGGATCGGTTACCAGGAACAATCCGGCGGACGTGGAAATCCGCGACCATAACTCGCTCGCGCTATCCCGGATGGTGGCCTGGTCGCGTGTGCCGAACGCCGCCCGCACATCCGACATGCTGGCCAGCAAACGGCTCACCGAGTTCAACAGTTCGGTTCTTGCCGTCCACAGTGAAGCATAGGCATGAAAGCTGCCCTGTACTTCCGCTTCCAGGCTGTCCGACATACTTTTGGTGATATTGCGCAACACAAGCTGCCCTGCGATCGCAAACAGCACTGTCACCGCCACCGACGTGGAGAGCATAATCTTAGTCAACAGCGACAGGCGTCCGAACCGCAATCTCATTGCTTGGGTGCTCCTGGATAGGTGCCGTCGTTGGCCACCGGAGGATAGTCCTTGCCGTACTTATTGAGATGCGGTGCGGGAATAAAGCCCGTCTCCGAAATGGAGATCAGCGGCATCTTCAGCCCGCCTTCCGGCACCGTGATGCGGCGTTCCAGGAACTTCAAATTTTCAGGCAGCGCACGCTCGTGAAAAATGCGCAACTGGTATTCCCCAGGCGGCACCGCAGCGATACTGTACTTGCCCGTCGTCTGAGTTACCGCGTACCATGGCGTGTTTAGCACCGCGATGATCGCACTCATCGTCGCATGAATGTTGCAGAAGACGCGGACGATGCCGGCGTGTTTGAAGGTCACACTCCTGGAGGTGCGAGGCGCGTATAGCCCGATGTCGAACGGCTGGCCGCTGAAGTTTGAAAACGCGTTGTGAAAAATCAAGTCGAGATTCGGCAGGTCCACCGTACCGCCAAGTGAGATCGCCACCACGTGCGGCTGGAAGAGCTTGTCCTTTTGCAGCATCTCCACGTGTTTGGGCGGCATGGCAGGCACCGGATGGTCCACGGGTTCCAGCCACAGGACGACGCCCGCATAGTCCTTGTGCCTGCGTACCGCGAGATTCTTGGAATTGGTCAGTTCCACCTCGCCCGTCACGAGTGCGCCCAACGCCACTCCAAGGCTCACGCTAGAACAGATAAGCCAGCGCCAGATCATAGTGGTTGTTGATTCGCACTCCCTGCCCAAGATACACAGTTCGCACCTGTGATGCTTCTACTCCCACCAGAACATTTGGCGCCACATGGAAGTAGGCATTGCCGCCAAATAGCAGATTCTTGCCGATCGCGCCCACGCTTAAATCGTTGTTCGCATCGTCCACCTGCCCCGTGAACAGATGGAAATCCAGCCGCGGCAGCGCGTGCAGCGTCGAGTTGTCCCCATCCGCCGCGGCTGCCCAACGCGGCTCCGTAAGTCTTTCCATAACTCGTGTACACGGCAAACCCCTGCCGCGTGCCGCTGCCCAGATGAGCCACGTTCTGGCCCGAATAGAATACTCCAGTGAACTCCACGGGCTTCCACGGATTAAAAAACCAGTCCATTGCAAACAGATTGGAAGGGATCGATTGGCCGGCCGCATGAGTCGTGCTCGCATGGAATCCACCGGAAATCTCCATCCGCCGCTCTTCGTCAAAGTTGTGATAGAAATTGAATCGTCCTTCCGCCGCGGGGCGCGAGGCTTCCGGCACCACCGTGCCCACGTATGGACCGATTTCGCGCGTCTGCACCGCGCCTATCTGCGCGCGAACTCCGCTCGATGCGCCCAAGCGGATATCCTGCTCGAATCTCACCTGCGGCAGCCAGAGCCAGAGGTTTCCCGCGCCCGTCAGCGGAGAAATGCCTACCTGCGCCAACGAACTCGGCTCGCGCGGATTGAAAATGGGTTTCTCCAGCCCCGCGCTGATGCTGCGGTTTTTCCAGGCGATGTCGATAGAGGCCGTACGGATGCGCATCGCCGAATTCGTCGCGCCGGCAAAGAAATCCATGTACACGGACCCATTGACCTTACCGCCCCATATCGTTCGCGGACCGGCGAATTCCAGCCCTACGATCGTCTGTCGCACCGTGGCGCCGTCGTGTCCCGGACCTGTGGCGCCGCGGCAACCACCGGGTAGTCCGCGCCTCCGCTCTGCTTCGAGTTCACGAATGCATTGAATAGCGCCATTCCCGCAAGGCGGATGGGAAACTTCTGCGATGCCTCCACTTTCGTCTGTGCCTGCTCTTCGATGCGCTGCTGCTGGATTTCGATCCGCTCGTCCACTGTGGGTGGCGGCTCGTGGAGGTTCCCAGTTGCGCCTGCAACGCACGTACCTGTTCTGAGAGGGAGCGATTTTCCTGTTCCAACCGATCCAGCCGCTCCAGGATTTTTGCCAGGTCCGGTGCCGTCTGCGCGCCCAATCCAGCCGGCGCCAGGCACAGCGCCAGGCAAAGGAAACTATTGCGTACTGCCCTGCGTCCTGCCATTGAGAAGTTGCTCCAGTTTGCGGCGCACAAGCGCCGGCGAAAACGGCTTCGAAAAAAACGCCTCCACTCCTAACGCCGCAATTCGCTGCGGAGTCATCGGGTCCGTATCGGCGCTCACTACGATGATAGGCATACCCGAGAGCCGTTGGTCCGCCCGCACGCGCCGGATCAACTCATACCCGTCCATTCGCGGCATATTCAGGTCAGTGACCATCACCCGCACGCCCCGAGCCGTCCAGTATTCTTAGCGCTTCCACAGCCGACGGCGCCATCAGCACCGACACACCGGGAATCCCCAGAAATGCGATCTCCAGCATTGCCGCGCTGTTTTCGGAGTCCTCCACGATCAGGACCGCAGACATTCTGCTATTGTCGCCCATTCCTGGCGGCCCGGAGCCCTGCACATAGGGGATAAACCTGTAAATTCACCTGTTAGCGGCCGGCGCCACTCACGGAACGAAGCGGTACCCAACGCCATGCACAGTTAGAAAATGACGCGGGGTATTGCTGTCCGGTTCCAGCTTCTGGCGTAACTTCACGACGTGCGCATCCACAGTCCGTGTATTGGGAAAGAACTCGTAGCCCCATACTGAGTTCAGTATCATGTCGCGCGTCAAAGGCCGGTCTGGATTGTGCAGGAAATAGGTCAGCAGGTTGTACTCCGCAGGAGTCAGTTTCAGATCTTCGCCCTTGCGCTGCACCACCCGGCGTTCGAAGTCCACCTCTACGTCGGAGAAGTGGACCACCTTACGAGCTTCGCTGGAGGCGCGCCGCAGCACCGCTCGGATCCGTGCCATCAGTTCCCGTGTGCCGAACGGCTTCACCACATAATCGTCGGCGCCGATTTCAAGCAGCAGCACCTTGTCGATTTCGTCGCCCATGGCGCTCAAAACGATGATCGGCGTGGTCACGCGCGCAGCCCGGAGCTGTTTGCAGATCTCCGTACCGCTCATCCGGGGCAGGCGCAGGTCCACCAGCATCAGGTCGGGCTTCACCGAGAGGGCCATCTCGAAGCCCTCGCGGCCGTCGTTGGCCTGCACCGCCCGAAAGCCTTCCTGTTCCAACATCACCCCAATGGTGTCGCGCAGGCTTTCGTCGTCATCGATTACGAGAATCGTCTGCATGTAGTGGTACTCCTGATTGTATCCGATCCACCATAGTTAGCCCCCGGGCGTCGTGGCGCGCTTGTTATACTCGACTCCACGGGGGTTGAGGGCCCTTTGCCTGCCATGCAAGTAACTGTAATCGGAACTGGATATGTGGGCACCGTAACCGGTGCATGCCTCGCCTATCTGGGCCACCACGTAACATGCGTGGATACCGATGCCTCGAAGATCGCCCGCCTGCAGCGCGGTGAATCGCCAATCTATGAGCCGCAACTGGAGCCGATGCTGGCCCTCGCGGCCGCTCGCGGTGGTCTGGAGTTCAGTACCGGACTTACCGAGGCGGTGCGCGGCAGCGACGTCATTTTCATTGCTGTCGGCACCCCTCCTCTGCCATCCGGGGAAGCCAACCTCTCCTACCTTGAGGCCGCCGCCAGAAGTATCGGCGCTGCCATGGATGGCTCCCGGTTTCGCGTCGTCGTCAACAAATCCACCGTGCCCGTAGGGTCCGGCAATCTTGTCGAAGCCCTCGTCCGCGAAGGACTCACCGGCGAGCGCCGCGAGGAGCGTATTCGTTTCGGTGTGGCCAGCAATCCTGAGTTCCTGCGCGAAGGCTCGGCCGTCGCCGACTCGCTCTACCCCGACCGCATCGTCGTGGGCGGCGATGCCGCCACCCTCTCCGTCATGCGCGAGCTCTACGAGCCGCTGGTCGCCCAGGTCTTTACGCCGCCGCCGGGCATTCCGCGCCCGTCTTCCATGATTTCCGTACCGCTGCTGGCCACTTCGCTGACCAGCGCAGAGATGATCAAGTATGCCGCCAATGCGTTCCTGGCCATGAAGATCGGCTTCGCCAATGAGATTGCCAACATTTGCGAGCGCGTCGGCGCGGAGGCGCCTGAAGTGATGGCGGGTATCGGTCTCGATTCGCGCATCGGCGCCAAGTTCCTAAACCCGGGCGTCGGCTGGGGCGGAAGCTGCTTCGGCAAGGACATTCAGTCGCTGCTTCATACAGCGCGCGAGTACGGCTACTCCAGCAAGCTCCTTCAGGCCGCTCTCGATGTCAATGCAGCCCAGCGTCAGATGGTGATACAGAAACTGCAGGAGAAGCTCTACATCCTGAAAGGCCGCACCATCGGCTTGCTCGGACTGGCGTTCAAACCCGATACCGACGATTTGCGCGACGCGCCCGCCCTGCATATCGCTGAGCGCCTCATTCAGATGGGAGCCCGCGTCAAAGCCTTCGATCCCATTGCGAATGCCGCCTGCCGCGAGCAACGTCCCGATCTCAAAATGCGCTACTGCGATAGCGCCAGGGAACTGGCCAGCGATTCCGACGCCCTCGTCCTCGTCACCGAGTGGCGCGAGTTTTACGATCTCGACCTGGCCGAACTCGCCCGCCTCATGGCCAATCCGATCCTGATTGATGGCCGCAACTTCTTCGTGCCGGATACCGCCATCGCCGCCGGCTTCGATTATTCCGGAATCGGCCGTTGCGTGCGCGGCCGCGCCATCCAGCGCGCCGACTCGGCTCCTGCGACGACCTAAACCCGCGGCCTCACTTCACCTTGTGGCTCTCCTCCCGGATCGTCGCACCTACCGCCGTGCCCAGCACTTCGGCGCCGGGAACCACGTGCCCCGTCACCGTGACCAGTGACCCGCGCGACGGCACGCCTCTCCCGGAGATCACCAGGATCCTTCCGGTCGGGTCTTCGATCTGGTAGCCGCCCTTGCCCTGTAGTCCCATCGACGTGGTCACCGTCCCGGTGACCCGTACCGTCTGGTTTCGAAATCGCGAGGGATCGGCATTAATGCGTCCGATCGTCATCGTGGGCGCACATCCCGAAAGGAACACCGCGGCCGCGGATATACTGGCCAGCCTCAGCTTCATGAATGCCTCTAACCTGTCCAGACGCGCGGCACTCGTCCGCGGGTTTCAACTTACAATATGGAGATGCCGTTTCTCAAAGTGGGAACGCTCGCGCAACTGCCCCCGGAGTCCGTGCTGGAAGTAATGGTCGATGGCCAGCCGTATGCCGTTTGCAATGCGAGCGGCGCCATCCGCGCCCTCAGCGGCATATGCATCCATCGCGGCGGACCCCTCGGCCAGGGACAGATCCACGAGGGCCGCGTGGTCTGCCCTTACCACCTTTGGGAATTCGATTGTGCCACCGGCGAATACGATTACGACCCCACAAAACGCGTGCCCACTTTTGAAGTCAAGGTGGAGGATGGCGAGATCTACTTACAGGTTCCCTAAGTGCCCGAACTTCCCGAAGTCGAAACCGTAGTTCGCTCGATTGCCCCCATCACCGGCCAACGCATTCTCAGCGCCGAGTTTCGGAATCTCCGCATTCTCCGCGGCGGCGATCCCGATGACGATGTCCGCCCGCCTTCAGGGCCGCCGGATCGTCGCTGTGCAGCGATACGGCAAATTCATCGTGGCCACCATCGAGGGCGGCGGGTATCTCACGATCCACCTCGGCATGACCGGCCGCCTGCTTCTGGGCGGCGCTCCCGGCAAGCACACCCATGCGATTTTTACCTTCGAACGGGGCACGCTGATGTTCGATGACAGCCGTCAGTTCGGCTGCATCGAGTTCAGCGAGGAATTCCCCCGCCGCGTCGCCCGCCTCGGGCCCGAGCCGCTTGAAATCCCATTCGACGAATTCGCAGCCGAGCTCCGGCGGCACAAGACCCGGATCAAGTCGCTGCTCCTCAACCAGACATTCCTTCGCGGCGTCGGCAATATCTATGCCGACGAAGCGCTCTTCCGCGCCGGGATCCATCCGCGGGCGCTCACCCAGCGCATACGGCGCGACCGCGCCCGCAAGCTCTACGATGCCATTATCGCCGTGCTCACCGAAGCCATCGCCGCGGGAGGATCGTCTATCTCCGATTACGTCGATGCGGAAGGCCGCAAAGGCTTTTTCCAGATCAGCCATCGAGTCTATCAGCGCACCGGCGAACCGTGCACGGTCTGCCGACACTCCCATCCGCCGCGTCATCGTCGCACAGCGCAGTTCTCACTACTGCCCTCGTTGCCAAAAGAGCTAGTTCTCAGCCGTAACCCCAAACCTGCAACCTGCGTCCAGGGTGGTGTAAGGGCAAGCAACTCGCTGCTGCCCAGCGCAAAATCAGGTTCTGAACCTAACAGGAGAGGTGTGTCTTGAAATCGATCAAACCCTACTTGCCGATGCTCGTCGTCACGCTCATGGGCATCACCGGCGCTAACGCGCAAACCAGTTTGGACGTCCATATCGGGGCTTCCGGCGCCTACGCCAAATCGACTGGCCAGAGCATCAATACCTTCGGCGATGGCAACCTTGTATCCTACTCCTAGCCTGAACGGGGCCTTCATGAATGTGGGCGGCGGCATTATGGTTACGCCTCGTTTCGGTTTCGGCGGGGAGTTCGCCTTTCAACCGGGAAAGTCCGATTACGCCGGCCTCAGCTACCGCCCCATGTTTTATGACTTCAACGGTCTCTATCACCCGGCGCCTTCCTCCAAACGAATCGTGCCGGAATTGCAGGCCGGCCTGGGCGGCGTCAATATGAAGTTCTATTACAACCAGCAGGATTGCAATGCCTTCACGGGCTGCTCTAACTCCAGCAGCTACCTGCAGAGTTCCAACCACTTCCAATTACATGCCGGAGCCGGTGTGAGCTTCTTCGTGACACCCAATATATACGTGAAGCCGCAATTCGACCTTCACTGGGTGCACAACTTTTTCCAGTTCGGCAGCAATCTCGTGCCGCAATATGGCGTCAGTGTGGGATACAGGTTCGGCGAAAACTAGGGTAGGGCAGGCAGCCCTGCCCTCCGCTTATGCGGAGACTGTGCCGCCGCGATCGGGAACGCCGGCCTGATCGTCGAACGATTGCGGCGGATTGTAATAGAGAATGCGCTGGCAGCTCTCGCAGAAGAGAATCGATTCCGTGCGCTTCACATCCTGAAAGTATTGCGGCCGCAGCAGCATGTGGCAAACCGTGCACCGCCCATCCACCACCTCAGCCACGGCGATTCCCTTGCGGCCCTTGCGCACACGCTCATACTGCTGGTAGGTTGCCGGCGTAACCTCTTTGGCGATACTGGCCCTCTCGGTCTGTAACTCGCTCGCCGCCTTCTCATCTACCGCGGTCCGCTCGCGAGCCAGGCCCTTCTCGGCCTCCACTTGCGATTTCTCTTCCTTCAGTGCTGTCTCGGCCGCCTTCACATTTCTCTCCAGCGGCTCCGATTCCGCCATCATTTCCAGAATGCGGTCTTCCAGGCGGCGGATCTCCTTCTGGCAGAATTCGATCTCGTGTTGGAAGGCGCCGTATTGCTCATTGGTCTTGGCAGTGAGCATCTGGTCCTTCAGCTTGGAGATCTTCTGCTCCTGGACCGGGATGTCGCTCTCACACTTCTTCCGCTCTTTTTGATTGGCCGCCAGGGCCGCACGGTCCGCATCGAGTTTGCGTTCGTGCGCGCCTAATTTCTTCTCGATTTCAGCGATGTGTTTGGGCAGGGAAGCGATTTCGCGCGCGAGTTCCGCAAGACGATTATCGATTTCCTGCAGGCGGATCACCAACTTCAGGTCAAGGAGCATTACTACACGCAGTGTATCACCCTATTCCGACCGCCGCAGTTCCACCTGCTTGTACATCTCCTGCGTCTGCTCCAGGCTGGCGAACGTGACACCGGGCAACCGCGCGGACGCCGTCCCCGCCGCCACACCCCAACGCAGCGCTTCCACGCCATTATTCTTACGCTCCATCGCCCACGCATACGCCGCCGAAAGGGCATCTCCGGCGCCGATGGGACAAACCGCATCCACCCTCGGCGGCAGCGCTTCGAAGATCCCTTCGCGAAACGCGCCGACCGCGCCACGGCTGCCTAAAGACAGCACCACCGATTCAGGCCCCATGGTTCGGATCCGCTCCGCCGCCTCCAGGTAATGCGTGCGCGTTAACAGGGTGCGTCCCAGCAGGCGGTCGGCCTCCTGCTGGTTCGGTGTGACCACCGTCGGCCGTTCTTCGATTCCCTGGCGCAACGCCTCCCCGTCGGCATGCAGCAGCGTCTTCACCTTCTTTTTACGCGCCGCAGCGATCAGCCTTCCGTAAAACGACGGCGGCACACCCGGCGGAATACTGCCGCAAATCATCAGCCACGTGGCGCGGTCCAGCGTTCCCTCAACCACCTTCTCCACGCGCGCCACCTCCGCCTTCGACAGCGTGGGCCCGGCCTCATTCAGATTCACCGTGAGCCCGTGCTTGTCCGTGATGGTCAGGTTGGTGCGGATCTCGTTTTCGATCGGCACCACCTGAAACGCCATTCCGTCGCACTCCATGTGTTCCTGCAGGCGCTTTCCGGCGTTGCCGCCGCTGATCAACAACGCCAGCGTTTTCCCGCCGAACGAGTGGATCACGCACGATGCGTTGATGCCGCGCCCGCCGGCCGATTCGCGCGTCGAGTTGATGTACGCGCGGTCCTCGAACGCCAGGCGGTCAACGCTGATCACCCGGTCAATCGTCGGATTAATGGTGAGAGTGACAATCAAGTTTAAAGTTTACCGTCCTTTACCGCCAGAATCGCGTCCAAAGCCGCGCCCGTCCGGCGCCCTTCCACCGTGCTGAAGCCGGCGCGCCGCAGCAGGGCGGTATACTCGCCCAGGCTCCGTTCCCGCCCTTCCGTGACAATCAACATGTTGAGCGATTGCATATTTGCGCCCAGCGGCCCTACGCCGTCTTCTGCGAGCAGCTTCTCGCCGATCAGCAAAGCGCCGCCGGCCGGCAGTCGCTCGAAAATCCGCTGCAGCAATCGCTCAATCTTATCCTCCGCCCAGTCATGCAGAATCCTCCCGACGTAATACAAATCCGCCGCCGGCAACTCATCGTCGAAGAAATCTCCCGCCGCCACTTCAATCCGTTCGCGTGCCGGCGATTTCGCTACCTGCTCGCGCGCCAGCGCCGTTGCCCGTTCCAAATCGAAGACCACGGCGTGCAGTCCCCCGTAGCGCTCGCATGCCGCAATCGCGAGATGTCCTGTGGCGCCGCCCAAGTCCACCAGACGCCGAAAGCGGCCCAGGTCAAATGCTCCCACCACCAGCGGTGAAGTCAGCATGCCGAACCCGTGCATCCCCATCAGGAAATCCCGCATCGCTTCGTCGGTGCGGAAGAACGCACTGAAGATCGGACCTTCCAGGCCGAAGCTCTGCTTCCAGCGATGCGTGCCCTCGCGGACCGCGTCCTCCAGGTGTCCCCACATGCCGTACAGCGCCGCATCGGAATAGCGCACATAGCCGCGCAGTGAGTGGGCGCTGGCCGAGCAAAGATAGGTTTCCGCCACGGCATCGTTCTCGTAGAGCGTTCCCCGCTTGTGCAGCAGTCCGAGCGCGGCGCAGCCGTCCAGCAACCGTCCCATCGCATCCGCGTTCGCTAATAACCGCTCGGCGAGTTTCGCAGCCGAAGCCGGCCCCTCCTGCAGCGCATCGAAGACGCCCATGGAGACCGCGGCGAACATCGTCTTCGAGCGGCGAAACGCTTCGATAAGATCCAGGACAGGCTGCGGACTTGGCAGGTTCATAGGCGGCGGAGGTGGTCGTACCCTAGCGGCGGGAGCGGTTCGCCGTCTAACGACACGGCGCCCGCGGCTCCCTTACGCATCGTACCAATTCGTGTCAGCGCCAGCCCTTCGAATTCGTGGGGCAACCGTACTCGTGCCGGCGCCGTAAATAGCAATTCGTAGTCCTCGCCTCCATGCAGCGCCTGTTCGAGCGTAGCTCCACGATGCAAGGGTGGGGCTGCAATCTCCGCGCGCAATCCCGAAGCTGCACACATGCGGTGCAAATCCAGCGAGAGCCCGTCGCTCAGGTCCATCGCCGCCGTGACGGCCGTTCGCGCACGCAAAAACCGCCCAAGCGCCAACCGCGGTTCCGGCCGCTTATGCCGGATCCAGACCTTGCCTCTTCCGGACTCGAGACCTAGCGCCGACCCGCCCAGTGCGCCCGAAACGTAGATCGCATCGCCGGCGCGCGCCCCGTCCCGCCGTAGCGCCGTCCCTCGCGGCACCGTACCCGCCACCACGATGTCGCACATCACCCGGTCCGTGTGCGCCAGGTCCCCGCCAATCAACGCCGTCCCCGCGCGCGCCGCAAGGGACAGCAGCCCATCGTAAAATCCTCGAACCCACCGTGCGTTCACCCAGTTCGTCACCGCCAGCGAGAGCAGACAAAAGCGCGGCTCGCCGCCCATCGCCGCGATATCACTCAGTCCGCGCGCCAGCGCCTTCCATCCCACATCCGACGCCCGGTGTGTTTCCCTTCGGAAATGCGTTTCCTCGATCAGCATATCCGTGGTGTAGAGCCAGTCTTCCGAAGCGCCGCGCGGCCGCACAATTGCACAGTCGTCGCCAATCCCCAGTACCACGCCTGCCGTGTTCGGAAGCGCCGCCCGCCGACGCAAAGATTCAATCAGTTCTGGTTCGTTCACACTACTAAGCCTAGTACTGAAAGGTGCTTGACCATACTACTGCCATCTGAGAAAATACCGTACGCAGTTGGACCCGGTCCGACGATCACGGTTGTTTGCGCGCGCGCCTGAGCACGGCAAACAATGTTCAGGAGATTGGTACGTGAAGGAAAAAGGTATTGTGAAGTGGTTTAATGCCGCCAAGGGCTATGGATTTATCCAGCGATCAAGCGGCGACGACGTGTTCGTTCACTTTTCGGCGATCCAGTCGAACGGCTACCGTTCGCTGGATGAAGGCTCGGAGGTGGAGTTCGAGGTCAAGCAGGGGCCGAAAGGTCTGCAAGCCGAGAACGTGAATCGGGTGTAAGTTCCCGCTCAAATCCGCAGTTCAACCAGAGGGCCCGGCGGGGCCCTCTTTTTTTTCCGCTATACTGAGCTTCAGAATGTCATCCGAGGGGCACTTCCGCGGGAAACTCCTGCTCGTCGTGTTGCTGCTCTGCGCCACTCTGGGCGCGCAGACCAACTCCCTCGCCTCGGAACAGGAAACTCACCACGGCTCCCAGCATTGCTGCCGGCTCTGTCACATCGGTCCGGTCCCGATTCTGCCCGCCGTAGCCATCGCCGTCGCTATTCCGGTCTCCGCGGCAGTCTGGATGCCTGCTGCCAGCGGTCCAGCCGTACCCCGTGAAGTTCTTCTCGCCTCGTCGCCTTCCCGCGCGCCTCCTGCCTGGTCCCTCTCGCGTTAGTGGCGGCCCCGCTCCGGACATCCGGCGCGGGGCCCGGTCTTTATTCCTAACCGCAGTCAAGGATTAACAAGGAGCCATCCGTGTTCTCGAAATCCATCCCCGCCCGTGCGGGGCTCTTCTATTTCGTATTCGCCTTTTCCGCCGCTGCGCAATCTTCCGGCGCCGCGGGTACAATCGATGGTCTGGTTACCGATCCCGCCGGCGCTGTGATTCCGGGCGCCCAGGTCGAACTCAACAACCCTCTGACGGGCTACAAGCGCGCCGCCGTCACCGACCCGTCCGGCGCATTCCACTTCCTCAATATCCCGCCAAACCAGTACCAGGTGTCAGTCTCCGCGACAGGGTTCGCGGTGAACGCCCAGGATGTGGCGGTACGTTCCAGCGTCCCCCTGGCGCTCAAAGTTACCCTCGCACTGGCCGGCGAACATGCAGCCGTCACGGTGGAAGCCAGCGGCGTGGCCATGCTAGAAAACGTCCCCTACGCGCACAACGACGTCGACCGCGAACTCTACTCGAAGCTGCCCACCTCCGCCCCCGGCAACGGGCTCAGTGACGCCATCACCATGGCCAGCCCCGGTGTCGTCGCCGATTCCAACGGGTTCTTCCACCCCCTCGGCGACCACGCGCAGACCAGCTTCTCCATCGACGGCCAGCCCATTGCCGATCAGCAAAGCAAACAGTTCTCCACCCAGATTCCCCTCAACGCCATCCAGTCCATGGAACTCATCACCGGCGCGCCCGGAGCCGAGTTCGGCGATAAGACCAGCCTTGTGGTCAACGCCGTCACCCGTTCCGGACTCGGCCAGAAGCCTTTCGGCAGCTTCGCCGCGCAGTACGGCTCCTTCGGCGCCATCGGCGAGGAGGCCACCCTCGGTCTCGGCGGCAAGAAGTTCGGCAATTTCCTCTCTGCCAACTCCCTGCGCAGCGGGCGCTTTCTCGACAGCCCGGAATTCCGTCCGTTCCACGACGTCGGAAACAGCGAGACCATCTTCGACCGCTTCGATTGGCAGCCCGCTGCCGGAGACGCTTTCCACCTCAATCTGCTGGCGGCCCGTAACTGGTTCCAGGTGCCCAATACCTCGACCAGCCCAATCAGGATCAGCGTCAGAAGGTGCTCACCTACAACATCGCGCCCGGCTATCAGCACACCTTCGGCGCCGGAGCGCTGCTGACCGTCAACACGTTTCTGCGCCGCGACCAGGTCTACTACGATCCGTCGCCGCGACCCTTTCGCCGACACCCCCGCCACGGTCGGCGAGTACCGCAGCCTTGCCAACTATGGAATCCGCGCCGACTACAACTACGTGCACAAGATCCACAACATCAAGGCCGGTATGCAGCTCATGCAGACGCGTCTGCGATGAGCGATTCTCGCTCGGCATTACCCAGCCCGGCTTCACTGCCGACCAACCGGGATTGGCGCCCTACGACCTGACCGCCGGCGGCGCGCCCTTCCATTTCACCGGCCGTACCAACATAAACGAGTACGCCTTCTACATACAGGACACGATCACCCTGGGGCACCTTTCATTTATTCCCGGGCTGCGGCTCGATCGATACGATGGTCTGAGCCAGGCTACTGCCGCCGAACCGCGGCTCGGCGCCTCCTACCTGCTAAGCGCACCGGCACCGTGCTCCGCGCCGCCTACTCGCGTACCCTGGAAACCCCGTACAACGAGAACCTCATCCTCTCCAGTTCCACCGGCGCCGGCGGACTCGCCAGCAACGTTTTCGGCGCACTCGAAGCCCGTCCGATCGAACCGGGCCGCCGCAACCAGTACAATCTCGGGCCTGCAGCAATCGCTCAGCCGCTACCTTCAGTTGGATGCCGACTACTTCTGGAAGTTCACCGACAATGCCTTCGATTTCGGCACCCTGCTTGAACAGCCCCATCGTCTTTCCCGATCTCCTGGCAGAAATCCAAGATCGACGGCGTCTCCCTGCGCCTCAGCACCACTCCCATACACGGCGTGCAGGCATATACCACCATGGGCCATACCCGCGCGCGCTACTTCGCGCCCTTCCAACGGCGGCCTGCTCTTCAACTCGCCGCTCGATACCGCGGTCTTCCGCATCGATCACGACCAGGCCTTTCAGCAGACCACCCACCTGATCTACCGCCGTCCCCACAATGGACCGTGGGTCGCCTTTACCTGGCGTTACGATTCGCGGACTGGTGGCCGGCGCCGTCGGCAGCCTCGACGATGCGCTGGGCCTCACCGGCGCCGAACAGGCGGCCATCGGCTTTTACTGCGGTAGCCAGTTCGCCACGCCTTCCACGCCGATCGCCGCGTGCGGTTCACCGAATTTCGGTGCGACCCGTATTGTCATCCCTGCCGCCGGAACGGGTGATAGTGATCACAATCCGCCCCGCATCGCACCGCGCCACCTCTTCGACCTGGGTGGCGGCACGGACAACCTGTTCCATGCCGATCGGGTGCGGACGACGCTGAAGATGACCGTCACTAACCTGACCAATCACGTGGCGCTCTACAACTTCCTTTCCACGTTCAGCGGCACGCATTTCGTCTCTCCGCGCGCCTATCAGATGGAGTTGGGTTGGACGTGGTAGCCGGGAAATACCTGATCGGGCTGGCCACTAGTTTCCGCTAAACCACCCCGTTCTGGTAACCTATGTGCTGCCAATCACGTTTATATACTGTTGGACCGCCGCACGAATGCGTTACGTCTACCACCACCGGAAAGCGCTGCTCATCGTGCTCCTGTTGTGCGTGACAGGCATCGCGCAATATACAGCTCTCGGGTCGGAGCGCGAATCGCACCACGCTTCCGATCATTGTTGTCTCCGCTGCCACATCGGACCGCTCCAGTTTCTGGGAACTACCGCTTCGCCGGCCATTGCGCCCGTATTTGAAGTGGTCTGGCTCACGCCCGCGGTCGAAGTGGCCACGGCCCAGGACTTCGGACCTCCCGCAACCCCGGCCCGCGCACCGCCGGCGGCATAGCTCTTCCTGCCAGTGAACCACCGCTAGCACCATTCGGTGCTTGCGGAACTAATGCACTTGATTAGGAGAAGTTTAGCCATGCGCGTACAGTCCTCGCGCTTTCGTAGTCGTTTTCCGGCGCCGGCATTCCTGGCGCTCTTGCTCGGCCTTTCGCAGCCGGCATGCCGCATGATCCAAAAGGTGGAG
This sequence comes from uncultured Solibacteraceae bacterium, assembly GCA_963792055.1. GTDB lineage: Bacteria > Acidobacteriota > Terriglobia > Bryobacterales > Bryobacteraceae > Solibacter. The sequence goes on from CAWBUV010000011.1 coordinate 122,985, forward strand.
AGCAAATCCGAGCCCGAAGCCGCGGTGCAACCGGGGATGTTTACCCTGACCCCGGAGCAGTTGACGCATCTCAAGACCGGCGCCGTCGGCAAGGCTACCTGGGCCGTCGCGGTCCACACCACGGGCACCGTCGATTGGGATGCCGACCATACCACCCAAGCCATCACGCAGGTGAGTGGACCCATCTCGCGCATCGTTGTTGACACCGGAACCCAGGTCAAGCAGGGCGATCCTCTGCTCTACGTCGCCAGTCCCGACCTCTCCGCCGCCATTTCTACTTATCGGAAGGCGTACAATCGCCAGGCCTTCAACAAGCGCAGCCTGGACCGCATGAAAGAACTGCTGGACCGGGGCGCCGTCGCCGTCAAGGACTACGAGAGCAGTGAGGCCGATCTCAATGACGCCATGACCGATGTCCAGAATAGCCTGCAGGCGCTGCGCATTTTCGGCATCAACCCTCACGAAATCGATCTGGCCGAAAAGCAGGGCACCGCGATCGCTACTGAACTCGCCGTGCGCTCTCCCATCTCCGGCGTCATCGTACAAAAGCTGGTCTCCCCGGGCCAGGTGATTCAGGCGGGACAAACCGCCTGCTTCCTGGTCAGCGATATCTCTACCGTGTGGGTGCAGGGCCACGTCTTCGACCGCGACCTGCCAAGCGTTCGCATTGGCGACTCCGTCGAGGAGACCAACCCGGCGCTTGGGCATGCCTTCCGCGGCAACGTGTCCTATATTGGCTCGTTCCTCGATCCCAATACGCGCACTACTCCGGTACGCATCGTTACTCACAATCCGGGCGGCGTCTTGAAGAAAGATATGTTCGTAGACGCCGTGATTCATACGGGATCTCAGGGAAACACCATCGTGGTGCCGGTTTCCGCTGTGCTCCACGACGATAAGAACGAACCGATCGTCTACGTGCAGACGGAACCCGGAAAATTCTCGCAGCGCCAGGTTGCGGTCGCCGGCCAACAGAACGGACTGATCGCCATCACCAGCGGACTGCGCGCCGGGGAGACCATCGTTACCGATGGCAGCCTCTTCCTTCAGTTCTCCGGCAGCATCCAATAAGGCGCCAATCGAATGATCGCGAAACTCGTCTCCTTTGCCCTGCAGCAGCGTTTCCTCATCGTCATCGGTTCCATCGCGCTCATGATCTGGGGCGCCGTGGCGTTCCAGAAGTTGCCCATCGACGCGTACCCTGACCTCTCCCCCACGCACGTCGTCCTCATCACTCAATGGCCGGGCCACGCCGCTGAAGAGATCGAACGTCTGGTCACCATCCCGCTCGAAATCGAAATGAACGGGATCCCAAAACTGGAGTCCCTGCGCTCTATCTCCCTCTACGGACTTTCCAGCGTGCAGATGAATTTCGAGTATGGCGCCGATCCATATTTCGTCCGCCAGCAGGCCTTCGAACGAATCGGCAATGCCGAGCTGCCCGAAGGTTTGCAGCCCAGTCTCTCGCCGCTCTTCAGCCCCAGCGGCTTAATCTACCGCTACGTTCTGCAAAGCACGGACCGGACGCCGCAGGATTTGAAAGTGATTGAGGAGTGGGTAGTGGAACGCCGCTACCGTTCGATTCAGGGTGTGGCGGACGATTCCGGTTTTGGCGGTACTACCATGCAGTATCAGGTACTGCTGGATCCGAACAAACTCTTCGCGTATGGCCTTTCCGTGCCGCTCGTATCGCAGCAATTAAGCAGCAACAATGCCAACGCCGGCGGCGGCTTCTATTCGCAAGGCGGGCAGTTTCACTACATCCGTGGACTTGGCCTGGTGAAAAATACCGCCGACATCGGCAACATCATCCTGCAGCAGAAGGGCAATATCCCGATCTTCGTAAAGGACGTCGCGCAGGTCGAAATCGGCCACGCGCCGCGACTGGGCCAGTTTGGTTACATGAAGCAGGATGAGGCCGTCGAGGGCGTCATTCTCATGCGGGTGGGCGAGCAGGCACAAGTGGTCCTGCGCAAGGTCGAGGCGATGACCAAAGAGTTGAACGAACACGTTCTGCCGCCCGACGTAAAAATCGTACCGTACTACGACCGCCAGAGCCTGATTGCGGAAACCACCAAGACGGTGGAAGACAACCTGATGCGCGGCATGCTGCTGGTGCTGGTGATTCTCGGCGTCTTCCTCTTCAGCATACGTACCGCGCTGATTGTTGCCATCACCATCCCGTTTTCTCTGATGTTCGCTTTCATCTGCCTGGACTGGCGCCATATCCCGGCCAACCTGCTGTCCATCGGAGCCATCGATTTCGGAATTATCGTCGATGGCGCGGTGGTCATGGTAGAGAACATCTTCCGGGAAATCTCCGCGCGGCACCAGGAAGAGATCTTCAACGTCAGGGACGTGATCCGCGCTGCGGCCCGCGATGTGGAGCGGCCCATTTTTTATGCCGTCGCAGTCATCATCGCCGGTTATCTCCCTATCTACGTGCTCACCGGACCCTCTGGCCGCCTCTTTCAGCCGATGGCGGACACCATGTCGTTCGCCCTGATCGGATCTCTGTTGTGCGCGTTGACGCTGTTGCCCGTGCTCTGCTCCTATTTCCTACGCAAGCACGTTCACGAACCGCGCCTCGTGGTCTATGAGTGGGTGCGCGATGGATACGGCCACATTCTTGGCTGGTGCCTCCGCAATCGCCTGGTCACGGTAGCCCTGATCTTCGCCATCTTTTGCGGTTCCCTCATGCTGATCCCCTTCATCGGCGGCGAATTCATGCCGCATCTCGATGAGGGCGCCCTCTGGGTACGCGCCACCACGCCCTACACCATTTCTTTCGAGGAGGCATCCAAGCTCTCTCCCCAGATCCGCAACATTCTCCTCAGCTTTCCGCAAGTGACCACAGTAGCCAATGAACTGGGCCGTCCCGACGATGGTACGGACCCGATCGGTTTCTTCAATAACGAGTTCTTTGTCGGCTTGAAGCCGTATTCCGATAAATCATGGACCGGCGAACTGCACACGAAACCGCAACTGATCGAGGCCGTACAGAAGAAACTCGCCGCGTTTCCCGGTGTGATCTTCAACTACACGCAACCGGCCGAAGATGCCGTAGATGAAGCCGAAACCGGACTCAAGAGCGCTCTTGCCGTGAAGATTTTCGGCCAGGACCTGAAGACGCTCGAAGAGAAGGCCACCCAGGTCAAAGATGTCCTCCACAAGGTTCCCGGCATTGCCGAGGTCACCGTGGTGCGGGAGTTGGGCCAGCCCAGCCTGATCATCTCTCCCGATCGCGACAAGCTGGCGCGCTACGGCCTGAACGTAAGTGACGTCAACACCATGGTGGACACCGCCCTCGGCGGTTCCGCCGTCAGCAAAGTGATTCAGGGGGAACGCCAGTTTGATCTCGTAGTGCGCATGCAGGAACGTTTCCGCAGTGACGAAAACGCCATCAGAAATCTGCTCATCGCCACGCCCGACGGTCAACACCTGCCCCTCAGCCAGTTCTGCGATATCCACGTGGAGAATGGCGCGTCGTTCATTTACCGCGAATCCAATGCGCGATACATCGGCGTCCAGTTCAGTGTAGAAGGCCGCGATCTTGCGAGCGCGGTCGGCGAGGCGCGGCGCAAAGTCGACGACGCGGTGAAGCTACCCATCGACTACAAGTTCGATTGGGGCGGCGAATACAAGGAATACCTCGCGTCGCAGGAGCAGATGAAAATCATTCTGCCGCTTACCGTGCTCCTGATACTGATGATCTTGTTTTTCCTTTACGGAAATCTCAAGTTTCCGCTGATCATTTTTTTCAGCGTGCTGATTACCGAACCCGTCGGCGGACTGCTCGCCCTCTATGTGACCAGGACCAATTTCAGCGTTTCTTCCATGCTCGGTTTTGTCGCCTTGATGGGCGTTGCGGTGCAAACCAGCGTGATCCTTTATTCATTCATTAACAAACTGCGCCTGGAGGGCAGGGATATCCGCTCGGCCACGCTCGAGGCCTCGTTGCTGCGCTTGCGCCCTATCATGATGACCGCGCTCGTCGCCTGCTTCGGCCTGCTTCCCGCAGCCATGTCTACCGGCATCGGCAGCGACTCCCAAAGGCCGTTTGCCATCGTAATTGTGGCTGGGCTGGCTTCGCGCTTGCTGCTCTCCATCTTTCTTTCCCCCGTGCTCTACTCCCTCGCCGCACGCGACGGCGACATCCTGCAGGTTTGATGCGATGAGGAATGTTTGATGAGAACCCGTTTCCGAAACCCAATCGTCGTAAGGATCCTGGTGGCCGCGTGTGCCGCCTGGCCGGCCCTCGCCCAGGCTCCCCTCACCTGGGATCAGGTCAAAGCGCGCTTCGAAGCCGCCAATCCCACGCTGCGCGCCGGCCAGTTGAATATCGCCGAATCCAAAACTCTGGAGACCACCGCCTACCTCAAGCCCAATCCAAACATGGGCTTCGCCATGGACCAGTTCCAGTTCTTCAATGCCAACCCCTACCGCCCGTTTGGCTTCCTGCTTCCCCTCCTCAGCTTCGATTATCTGCACGAGCGTCAGCACAAGCGCGAATTGCGCCTCGAAAGCGCGCAAAAGGCTACCGGCATTGCCGAGTCGCAGCAGCTCGATCTGGAACGCACCATGCTCTTCAGCTTGCGCAGCGCCTTCGTCCAGACACTGCAGGCCAAGCAGTTGCTGCTTCAGACGCAAGAGAACCTGGACTACTACAACAAGGAGTTGGACATTTTCCGCAGCCGTTTTCAGGCCGGCGGTATCGCCCGCGTGGATCTCGACCGCATGCTCCTGCAGCGTGTGCAATACGAAAGCGATTACCAGAGCGCTCTGGTAAACGAACGCACCGCCAAGATCACTATTCGCCTCATGCTGAACGACCAGACTCCCCTGGACAAGTTCGACGTTACCGGACCCTTTGAGTTCAAGGATAAGGTGCTATTGCTTGAGGAATTCCACCAGATCGCGGAAGTGGCGCGACCCGATTTGAAGGCCGCTGTCCAGGCCATCGACAAAGCGCAGACGGACCACAGGCTCGCCGTGGCCAACGGTTCCACCGACCCAACCTTCGGCATGGACATTGCCCGCAATCCGCCCATTCCCCTCTACGTGGGTTTCAGTGTCAACATTCCGTTGCGCATTTTCGACCGCAATCAGGGCGAGAAAGCGCGTACCCAGATCGATATCACTCATGCGGAGCGGCAGATGGACGCTGCGAAGGCGCAGGTTTTCAGCGACGTCGATTCGGCTTACTACACCCTGATCAGTTCCGTGAATCTGCTCAAGCCTTACCTGGGGCCTGATGGCTATCTGGAGACGGCGACCCGCGTCCGCGACACCATGTCTTTCTCATATCTGCGTGGCCAGGCCTCGCTGCTGGATTATCTGGATGCGCAGCACGACTACCGCACTACCGCGGTCGCTTACATCAATCTCGTGGGCTCCTACATGACCGCCGCTAGCCAGTTGAATCTTGCCGTGGGCCGCGAGGTACTGCAATAGTGCGAGGCTCCGCGCGTCGAGGCGAAGACGACCTCGCGTAACGCCGTCAGGCCTGCGTCTTTACATCGGCTGGCATCGCGGGGGTCGTGCCGAACTCGGCCTCGAATTCCGCCACTTTCGCCAGCCTCCTACGGTGCCGTTCCGCCCCGGAGAACCGTGCGTCCAGATACTCGCGCACCACAACCACCGCCAGTTCCGGTCCGATTACCCGTGCTCCCAGACACAGCACATTGACGTCGTCGTCCTCCACACACTGTCGCGCCGAAAATGTGTCGTGGCAGGTCGCCGACCGGATTCCCTTGAACTTGTTCGCCGCCACACACGCGCCCGCGCCGCTGCCGCAGATCAGGATTGCGCGCTCCGCCTGGCCGGTGAGCACTGCCAGCGATACCGCCTTTGCGTAGTCTGGATAGTCCACGGGTTCGGTGGTGTAGGTCCCCATATCCTCGGCCTCGTGCCCCTCTCTGCGCAGTTGCACCATCACACGCGCTTTGAGCGCCACGCCCGCATGGTCTGAAGCCAACGCCAGTTTCATAGCCCCAGAATACCGCCGTTGCGGGCGTGCTCCCTAAAATGGTACGTACTCAAGTGTGCGCTTTCTCCTCTTCCTGGCTGCCATGACCGCGGCGGCCCAACCCGTTGCCCAGATTCAGGATCTGTCCCATCTCAGCCAGGTGATGGCCGCCGCGCGCGCTTACCGGGTTTACCTGCCGCCTGCATACGCCGCATCGCGCACCGCCCGCTACCCCGTCATCTACTGGTTCCATGGCTACGAAGCCGACAACCCGGCCCGCGATGCCGCCCTGGCCGTCTACGTCGCCGCCCACCCCGTCATAGTCATCGATTCCGGTCCCGCCGACACCACCGGTCAGTTTCCGCTCTATTTCCCCGAACTCGTCGAGCACATCGATAAGACACTCCGCACCGTCCCCGACCGCGACCACCGTGCCGTCACCGGCTCCGCTGCGGGCGGCTTTCTGGCCATTTTCCAGGCCGCGAAGTGCCCCGATCTGATCGGCAGTGCCTCCAGTCTCGGCGGTATCGTCGAAGCCCCTGCCGGCCCCCAGGAGTTCGACGTCGATACCTCGCTGGCCGACCTCTACCCTACCCTCGACTCCGTCCGCGTCCGCCAGGGGGCCGCCGATTCCCCGCTCGCGGAAATACTCGACTTCCATCTCGATTCTTTCGCCCATCCGCTACCCAAGCCCGCCGTTTTCAGCCACGCCGATCCCTACCCTAATTTCGGCGTCTGGGGTTGGGAAGTGGTCTCCGATCGCCGCCGGCCCGCCTTCACCACGCTCGAAAACGTCTCCCGCGCCGGCTTCCGCTGCACCGTGCGCGAGTGGATCCCCGCGGGCGCCGCCCTCCCCGACGTGAAGCTTTCCATCACGTCGCCGCAGCTCTACAAACCCGCCGTTCCCTACCGGGTGACCTATATCCGTCTGCGCGATGGTAGCGTTCGTCACGCCACGCAGAAAGCCGACGGGCGCGGCCGGCTCACCTTCGATCTCGATGGTGACAGCTATGAGATCGGCGTCGGTCCGGATGCGGGCCTGGCGCTTTCCGGAATCGAAATCTCGGGTGCCGCGTGGGCGTCCGCCGGCCAACCCGTCCAGGCGCGCCTCAAACTCTGGAACGTGGGCATAGCCCGTTCCGCCACCACTCTATTGAAATGGGAAAGTCCGACACCTGGCCTCCGGTTCCAAACGCCCGACTCCCGCGTAAGCAGCCTCGCGCCCGGCGAGTCCACTACCGTTCCGCTGACCTTTACGCTCGACCATCCAGCCATCTCCGGCGCGCGCATCGTAGCATTGGAGGGGGATCGGCGACTCTCGATAGACATACCCGTATACCCCCCCGCTACCGCGTTCAACGATTACCAGATCGCCGACGGACTCACCGTTCCACCCTACGCCCGGACCCTTGGGGAAGGCAATCGCGACGGTCACGCCGCCCCGGGCGAAAGCTTCGCAGTCCTCCTGCCCGACGCCGGTGCGCTTCTCGCCGCGGAACTCTTCACCAACGACGCCTGTGTCGACAATACCGTGCGCATCACTGAAAGCGGCACCCGCATTTCCGTGCCTTCGGTACGTCCCACCTGTGAACCCGGGCATCGCATGAAAATGCTCGCGCGGATTGGCCTCCACTATTTCGCCCTGGAGATCCCGGTCTGGTATCGGAATCCCTAAAGCCGCCACCCAGTTCTGCCGATACTCTATCGTGACCCCGGCAGATGACTTCGAGCAGCGGGAGCGTCAACTCCACCGCTTCAAACGCCTGTTTGGCGAACTCATACGCGGAGAAATTCGCCGCAATAACTTCGAACCCTGGGAAGTCGCTCTACTGCTGGATCTCGAGACCTGCCAGCTTCCGTCGCGCCGCCGCGTGGAAATCCTCCGGCAGTATGAAAGAGCCGTGGAAAGGCAACTGGCGTCCGGGCCCGGACCGCCCCTCAAGCTCTCCCACTTTCTCTTCCTGCGCGAGCAGCGACGCCTGGGGCGGCGCTTCGAGGCTCCCGGCCTGCCTTCCGATTGCCCTCTCGACGGGCCTAAGTGAGAACGACGCGCCGGCCTTCCACCCTGTACCTGCCCGCGAGCACAATGGCGATGGCCTCTGAGTAAATGCGATGCTCCTGCTCCAGGATTCGCGCCGACAGGGTGTCCTCGGTGTCTTCGTCCAAGACCCGCACCGCCGCCTGAATCACGATCGGCCCCGCATCCAGATCCTCGTCCACGAAATGCACCGTGCAGCCGGTAATCTTCACACCGTGCGCCAGCGCCTGATGCTGCGCATCCAGCCCCGGAAAGGCCGGAAGCAGCGACGGGTGAATATTCAGAATGCGATTGGGGAACTCGCGAATGAAGCCCGCGCTCAACAGCCGCATGAAACCCGCCAGGCACACCAGGTCCACGTTATGCCTACGTAGTTCCGCCACCAGCATCCGATCATAGATTTCCCGGTCCAGACCCTTGGATGGCAGGCAGACCGCGTTCAATCCGCGTGCCCGCGCCGTCTCCAGCCCGCGCGCCTCCGCGCGATTCGAGATCACCACCGCGATCTCCGCGCCCACACCGCGAAGCGCGCCGCCAGCCACGTTTGCTGCGATCGCCTCGAAGTTCGATCCGCGGCCCGAGATCAGGATGCCCAGGCGTTTCAAACGTACTCCACCCGCGGGCGCCCTCGCTTAGGCGTCATCACGCTTCCGATGCGGAATGGCGTCTCCCCGAGCTTGCTGAGCACTGCCTCCGCCTTAGCCGCCGCGCGCGCCGGGACAGCCAGTATCATTCCCACACCCAGATTCAACGTGCGCCGGTAATCGTCCTCCGGAATGTTGCCGATCCGCCGCAGAACTTCGAAAAACGCGGGGATCTTCCACGACCCGGTATCGATCCGCGCTCCCAGCGGCTTGGGCAGCATCCGTGGCGTATTGTCCGTAATCCCGCCGCCCGTAATGTGAGCAGCCCCGCGAAGCAGCCCTGCGGCCATTAGCGCGCGTATCGGCTGGAGGTAGCTTCGATGCACCGCCAGCAGCGCATCGCCCACTGTCGCTCCTACCTCGGGCAGCAGGGTCTTCGGCCCGTAGCCCGCCACGTCAAACAGCAGCTTGCGCGCCAGCGAGTAACCGTTGGTGTGCAGCCCCGTGGAAGGCAGCGCGAGCAGCACGTCGCCTGCGCGGATGCCCTTCCCGGTGAGCAGATCGCCGCGCTCTGCAGCGCCCACGATGAAGCCCGCCAGGTCGTACTCCGTGCCGTTATACAGCCCCGGCATCTCTGCTGTCTCGCCGCCGATCAGCGCGCAACCATTCTTCCGGCAGCCGCGCGCAATTCCGCTGACCACCTCCGCCGCCACATCCGCGTCCAGTTTCCCCACCGCGAAGTAGTCCAGGAAGAACAGCGGCTGGGCCCCCTGCACCGCGATGTCGTTCACGCAGTGGTTCACCAGGTCTTCGCCCACCGTGCCGTGCCGCCCGGTCAGGAACGCCACTTTCAGTTTGGTGCCCACACCGTCCGCGGAACTCACCAGGACGGGTTTGCGATAACCAGCCAGCTGATACATCGCTCCGAAGCTGCCGATCTCGGCCAGCACGCCGGGTGTAAACGTCTGCCTGGCAAATCTCTTGATTGAAGAAACGGCGCGGTCGGCCTCGTCGATATTCACGCCCGCGTCGCGGTAGCGAACTGGTTTTCTAGTGGACAAATTCCAGTATACGGCGTAGAATCCAGCAAATAGTGGGTATCCCCCGTCGTGTAACCATTGGCAGTTGAACAAACGCCATATAACCCATTCGCTATTATGAAAAACCTAGTCACAGCGCTATTTCTGTGTTGCGCTTTGGTCTTTGCCCAGTCTCATCCGGCAGTGGCCATCCACAACGCGAAGATTGTGACCGTCTCCGGCTCCGTCATCAACAAGGGCACGGTCGTGGTTCGCAATGGATTGATCGAAGCCGTCGGTGAAAACGTCGCGGTTCCGGCGGACGCCATGCTGGTCGAGGGAGAAGGCCTCACCGTGTACCCCGGCCTGATTGATGCCCTCAGCACCTGGGGACAACCGGGGGGCGCGCCTGCGCCGACCGCAACCGCTGGACGCGGGGGCCGCGGCACCACAACCGCAACCCCGGCCGCCACCCCCGCACCCGCCACCCAAACCGCCGCCGCTCCCGCGCGGGGCCCCCAGGATCGTCCTCAAACCACCAGTTGGGTCAAGATCGCCGACGAGATCAGTAACACCGATCGCCGCATTGAAACCGCGCGCGCCGCCGGATTCACCACCGCGGTGACCTTTCCCACGCGTGGAATCTTCGCCGGACAGGGCGCTGTGATTGATCTGCTCAGCGGTGAAAAATCCGGTGAGATGGTGGTCTCTTCCCCAACCGGCCAGTACATCTCGCTTACCTCCGGTGGACGCGGCGGCGGTATGGGACGCAGCTTTCCCAGCGCGCTCATGGGCTACATTGCGTATGTCCGCCAGATCTATCTGGATGCCGCGCACTACCAGCTCGTGAAGGACGCCTACGCCAAGAACCCGGTCGGCATGGCGCGTCCCGAATACGACCGCGCGCTCGAGGGAGTGCTCGATTCGCCGCGCATCCTCCTCCCCGCCAATCGCCTGGTCGAAATGGACCGCATGCTGCACCTGGCCGCCGATCTCAAACAACCGGTCCTGCTCTACGGCGGGCGCGAAAGCTTCCGCCCCGAAGCCGCCGCCCTGCTCAAGAAGTACAACGCGTCCATCCTGCTCAGCATGCGCTGGCCCGAAGCCTCGCGTGACGCCGATCCCGACGAGGTCGATAGCATGCGCACCCTCGAAACGCGCGACAAGGCAGCCCTCGCGCCTGCCGTGCTCCAGAAGGCAGGCGTCAAATTCGCCCTCTATTCCGACGGCCTCGATCAGCCCCGCGATCTACAGCGCGCCGTCAAAAAGGCCCTCGACAACGGCCTCTCACGCGAAGACGCCCTGCGCGCCCTGACCCTGTCCCCCGCCGAGATCTACGGTGTCGCCAATCGCCTCGGCTCCATCGAGGCGGGCAAGATCGCCAATCTCGTGGTTACCCGCGGAGATATCTTCGACGACCGCACCAGAGTGGAAATGACCATCGTCGATGGACGCAAGTATGTTCCGGCGCCCGATGCTCCGCCTTCCGGCGGACGCGGCGCAACTAGCGATCCGGGGGTGAACTAATCATGAAAACCTTTCTCTGCGCAGCTCTGCTCACGGTGCCCCTGTGCGCCCAAACCTACGTCATTAAGAACGCCACGGTGATGACCGTGTCCAAGGGCACTTTCAAAGGTTCCATCCTGGTGAGGGACGGCAAGATCGCCGAAGTCGGCGAAAAGGTCATGGAGCCCGCCGGCGCTAAGGTCATCGATGCCTCCAATCAGTATGTGATCCCCGGCATTATCGACTGTCACTCCCACATCGCCGTCGATGGGGGCGTGAACGAAGGCAGCATCAGCGTTTCCTCGATGGTGGATATTAAAGACGTCCTCAATCCCGAGGACATCGCCATCTACCGCGCCCTGGCCGGCGGGGTCACCACCGCCAACATTCTGCACGGTTCCGCCAACGCCATCGGCGGCAAGACCCTACCTATCAAAATGCGTTGGGGCAAGGATGCCCAAGGCATGATCTTCGAAGGCGCCACTCCCGGCATCAAGTTCGCCCTCGGCGAGAATCCCAAGCGCGCCGGCAACCCTACCGGCATGGCCATCAACGGCCAGGCGCAGCAGGGCCGCTATCCCGCTACCCGTATGGGCGTGGAAGATGTCATCCGCGAGGCCTTCAACAACGCCAAAATCTACAAGGCGGAGTGGGATGCCTACGACGCCAAGAAGACCGGCATTCCGCCGCGCAAGGATCTGCAGATGGAGGCCCTCAAGGAGGTGCTCGAAGGCAAGCGCTTCGTCCATTCGCACTGCTACCGGGCCGACGAAATCCTCATGCTGCTGCGCATCGCCGATGACTACGGCTTCAAGGTGCGTACCCTGCAGCACGTGCTCGAAGGCTACAAGGTCGCCAAGGAAATCGCCGCCCACGGGGCTGGCGCCTCCACCTTCAGCGATTGGTGGTCTTACAAAGTCGAAGCCTTCGACGCCATTCCCTACAACGCCGCCATCATGCAGAAGAAGGGCGTGCTGGTCTCCCTCAATAGTGACGACGCCGAGCTCATGCGCCACCTCAACAGCGAAGCCGGCAAGGCCGTGAAGTACGGCGGACTGAGCGAAACCGAAGCGCTCGCCATGGTGACGCTGAACCCCGCCAAGCAGCTCGGCATCGATAACCGCGTCGGCTCGATCGAAGTCGGCAAGGACGCCGACCTGGTCATCTACGATAAGTTCCCGCTCTCCGACTACGCCAAAGTGCAGAAGGTGCTGATCGACGGCACGGTCTACTTCGACCGCGACAACGAAGTCAGCGGGCGCAGCGGCAAACAGGCCGAAAAACAGAAGCTGATCGACAAGGAAAAACAGCAGCGTGCCCCGCAGGGCGCGCCTGGCAGGAGGGTTGGACAGTGAAATTTTTCGGAATCCTATTCGGTTGCACTGTCGCACTGGCTGCTGAAACCGTCGTCATTCGTAATGTGGACGTATACCCGGTGACCGGACGCGGAAATGAAGGGAGTCTCGATCGTCCTGCAGAATGGCAAGATCGGCGAGATCGGCGCGAAAATTCTTGCCCCTAAGGGCGCGCGCATCATCGAAGGCAAGGGTCTGCGAGTCTATCCGGGCATGATCGATTCCGGTACAGAGCTCGGTCTCTCGGAAGTCTCCGCGGTGCGTGAGACTGTCGATACTGGCGAACTCGGCGAGTTCATGCCGCAGTTGCGCGCCCTCAGCGCCGTCAATCCGGAGAGTGAACACTTCGGCGTGGTCCGCGTGAACGGCATCACCAGCGTGATGACCTTCCCCTCTTCGGGCGGCGGCGCCGGCGGCGGAGGCGGACGTTTCGGCGGAGGCGAGCGCCAGTTCATTTCCGGCCAGGCAGCCCTCATACACACCGACGGCTGGACCTGGGAAGACATGGCGATCGACCGTACCGCAGCCATGCATCTGATCTTCCCCACCCTTGGCGGCAGAGGTGGACGCGGCGGCGCAGTGCCGGATGTGGTCCTCGGAATGGTCCCCGGCGGCGCCGGCGCCACGGGCTTCACCGCGGCCAAGCGTACCTACGAACAGCAGGTCGCCAAAATTACCGAATTCTTCGAACAGGCCCGCCAGTATCAGAAGGAACGCGCGGCCAGGACCCCCGGCTTCAATCCCGTACTCAAAATGGAAGCCATGATCCCGATCCTCGAAGGCAAGGTGCCTCTGGCCGTGTCCGCCTCGCGCGCCAGCGTCATTCACGACGCCGTTGCGTTCGCCGAGAAGCAGAAGATCAAGCATCGTGATCCTGCAGCCGCGCGACATCGCGAAGGTTGGCCCCGAACTCAAGGCGAAGAACATTCCCGTAATTTTGGGCCGCGTGTTGGCTCTCCCCGAGCAGGAAGACGATCCCTACGACGGCGCCTTCACACTGCCCGCCGAGGCATACAAGGCCGGTGTCAAGTTCGCTTTCGGTACCTTCAACAACGAATTCGTGCGCAACCTTCCGTACCAGGCCGCGACCGCGGTCGCTTTCGGCCTGCCCTATGAAGAGGCCCTGAAGGCCGTCACCATCAACGCCGCTCAGATCTGGGGCCACGCCGCCGACATCGGCTCGGTGGAAAAGGGCAAAGTAGCCGACCTCATGGTGACCACCGGCGATCCGCTGTCAAACGCCACCCAGGTGAAGTACCTGTTCATCAAAGGCAAAGAAGTCCCGCTGATGAACAAACAGACTCGCCTGTACGAAAAGTACATGTCGCGCCAATAAGATGTCGGGGACGCGGGGCGGCGCTACACCTGGAACTGCAGGTCGGCGCCGTCGCCCCCCAGAATGAGAAACGGTTCGCCCCACTGCCCCGCATCCTCGAACGACCAGCCCTCGGAATTGCGCCGGAAGCGCAGGCCCCAGCCACCGCCAACCACGAGATAGCATTCTCCCTCTCCGGAGTCTTCGATCAGGCAGGCAGTCGCCGCGCACGCGTGGCCCGATTCGTCAATCCCGGTGACGTCGCACCATTCTTCGCTCCCGTAGTCTCCCATCCGGATCCTGGTAACCGTGCGCGCCGGCGTACGGCACTGAAAGACCTGCCCATCCAAAGTACGGCAATTCGGGTTTTCCGGAATCTCAACGTACACCATTCTTGAATCTTCCCGGGCCTATCCGGCGCTCATCTTGATGAGCTGCTCCGCATTCTTGAGCGCTTCCGGCGTTAGCGTCTGCCCGCTCAGCATGCGCCCCACCTCGCGCGTCCGTGCCGCCGCGTCCAACTCTTCGATCACGGCCACCGTCCGGCCGCGCGACTCCTGCTTCTCCACCCGGTAATGATGGTCCGCGAACGACGCGATCTGCGGCAGGTGCGTCACGCACAGCACCTGGTTGGCCGCCGCCAGTTTCTTCAGCCGCCGCCCCACTCCCTCCGCGGCGCTGCCGCCGACTCCCGTGTCCACTTCGTCGAACACCAGCGTGCGGATCACGCCCGTCTTCGGGCCCGCGTCAGGCACGTCTTCAGCGCCAGCGCGATGCGTGAAATCTCGCCGCCCGATGCCACTTTTTCCAGCGCCCGCGGCTCCTCGCCCACGTTCGGGCGACACCAGAAACTCCACCCGGTCCGCTCCTGCCGCGGACCACGGCGCCTCCGCCATCGCCACGCGGAAGACCGTACGCTCCATCGCGAGCTGCGCTAATTCGCGCCTCCACCCGCTTCTCCAGGCGCCGCGCCGCCGCCTTGCGGGCTTCCGTCAACGCGCCCGCCACTTTCTCGAACTCCGCCGCCAGCCGCTTGCCGCTCCTTGCGCAGCGCTTCCATGCGCTCGCCGGCGGATTCCACCGCCGCGATCTGCGCCCGCACTTCTTCCAGAAACGCCAGGATCTCGCGCGATCGAATGGCCGTACTTCCGCTTCAGCCGTGCGATCGCTTCCAGCCGCGTTCTCCACTTCTTCCAGCCGCCCCGGATTGGCCTCCAGCCCCGACAGATAATCGCGCAGCGCGTACGCCGCTTCCTGCAAACTCAATTCCGCCGATTTCAGATGCTCGCGCAATCCGTCCAGCGATGCATCGATGCGGTACAGTTCCTCCACCCGCTTGGCCGCAATCCGCGCCAGCGCCACGGCCGATTCCGGGCTCTCGTAGACCGCGTCGTACGCAGTCCCCGCGCTCTCCTGCAGCTTCTGGACGTTCTGCAGCACCCGCCGCTCGTTCTCCAGTTGCGTGTCTTCCTCCGGCGTAGAGCGCGGCGCTCTCGATTTCCTTGCGCTGGAAGCTCCACAGGTCCAGCAGCCGCAGCTTCTCCTGCTCGTTGCGCTCCAGTTCCTCCAACTCCGCTGTCGCCGTCCGCCACTCCTGATAAATTCGCGCCGCCGCGTCCAGCAGTTCGCGATTGCCGGCGAACGCGTCCAGCATGTCGCGCTGCGCCTCGGGCGAAAACAATAAGCTGCTGATCGTGTTGTCCGTGAATATCGCCCAGGAGCGGCGCCAGATCCTTCAGCAGCGCCACCGCTACCGGCCGGCTGCCCACGAACGCGCGCGATTTTCCGCCCGCCAGAATCTCGCGCTCGATCAGCAGTTCCCCGTCTTCCACTTCCAGGCCCGCGGACTCCAGCAGGCGCCGCACCGCCGGCTGGTCCCGCACCTCAAAAATTCCCGCCACCCGCGCCCGGCTCTCGCCGGTGCGAATCATCTCCGCCGACGCCCGTCCGCCCAGCAGCAGCCCCAGCGCATCCACCACAATCGATTTCCCGCTGCCCGTCTCCCCGGTCAGCAGATTCAGGCCCGAATGAAAATGGACGCGCAACCGCTCCACCACCGCATAGTTCTCAACCACCAGCTCGAGCAGCATTCCAAGCCGATTATAAGCCGGAATCAGACAGGCAGACGAATTCAACGCACACCGTGCGGCAACTGCAATAACGTCGCGTCTTCTCCACGTTTTCCTCCGCGCCTCAGCGTCTCTGCGGTGAAGGCACGCCCCGCCAGTACCGGACCTCACCGACTTTTTGGAGCCCGCGCGCGTCACTATGCTAGATTTGAAATTAGGAGACGAATTGCTCTTCGAGACTCCCGTTGCCTTCCTCCTGCAGACAGATCTCTGGGAAATGGTCCAGCATAGCGGCCCCGCCGGTCATGGCTGTGCTGGGTATACTGATCTGTTTCTCCGTCTATTCCTGGACGATCATCTTCTCCAAGCTCAGCACGCTTCGCGTCGCCGGCAAGTCCAATATGCGCTTCCTGCGTGCGTTCCGCAAGTCCAGCGGCATGGAAGCCGTAATGGTGGCGAGCGAACAGTTCCGCCCCTCGCCCGCTGGTGGCGGTCTTCGATTTCGGCTACGAAGAACTGGAGCGCCAGGTCAAAGCGCGCGGCAGCGTCACCAACCGCACCGCGCTGGAGCGCACGCTGCAACTGGGCGTCAGCGAAGAACTCGCCAAGCTGGAGCGCAATATGAACTGGCTCGCCACCACCGCTTCTGTCACTCCATTTATCGGGCTGATGGGCACGGTGATGGGCATCATCCGTGCCTTCCAGGACCTCGGCCAGATGGGCTCCACCAGCCTGAAGGCCGTCGCGCCCGGCATCTCCGAGGCGCTGATCGCCACCGCGGTCGGCCTGTTCGCCGCCATCCCGGCCGCCATCTTCTATAACTACTTCGGCCACCTGATCCGCGAACTGGGCGCCCGCATGGACGATTTCTCGCTCGAGTTCCTCAACCTGGCCGAGCGCAGTTTCGGGGAGAGTAGTCATGGCCTTCTCCACCAATGGCGGCGGATACCGGTCGGGCAGGCGCAGCCGCAACGCCATCGCCGACATCAACGTCACACCGTTCGTCGACGTGGTGCTGGTGCTGCTCATCATCTTCATGCTGACCGCGCACGTCATGGAGTTCGGCATCGAAGTGGACGTTCCCAAGGTGCGCACCGTGAAGGAGAGCGCCCAGGAAATGCCGGTGGTCACCATCACCAAGGATGGCGTCATCAAGCTGAATACCGACGACGTCAACATCAACGATCTCGCGGCCACCATCCGGCGGAAATACGGTAAGGCCAAGGGCGTGTACGTCCGCGCCGACAAGGAAACCATCTGGGACCCGATCGCGCAGGTCACCGCCGAACTGGGCGCCGCCGGCTTCCAGGTCAACATGGTGACCCAACCCGAGGATTCGTCCCCGAAGGGCCGTAGGTAATGTCGCCGCACGTCGGATCCACGTCGATATCCTGGAACAACCCGAGCGCCTCGCGCCTTCCTTTTTCGGCTCGCTCGCATTTCACGTACTGCTGGTCGGCCGCCGTCATCGGCGTCGGGTGGGTGCAAAGCCGCAACACCATCTCGCTGGGCGACCCCAACGGCGGCCGGCTCGGCGCGGTGGCGGTCACCCCGTTGTCGAGCATCGCGCTGCCGTCGCATGCCGGCCCCAAGAACCCGGTGGCCACGATACCGCAATCCGCCGTACCCACTCCGGTCTCCAAGGCCAAGCCCGCGCCCAAAGTGAAGGCGCCCGATCCCAAGGCGATCCCGATTCCCAGCCGCAATGCCAAGCTGACGCGGCCGTCGCCAGGCCGTCGCGCCGCCCGACAAGTGGCGCGCGCAGCAGAAGGACCTGCCCAACCAGGTGTACAGCACCGCGGGCACGCGGGTGAGTACGCCCGACTTCGCACTGGCAGGCGGCGGCGGCGTCGGCGTCGGCAACAATTCCCCTTTCGGCAACCAATTCGGCGCGTATGCCGACCTGTTGCGCACCCGCGTCGCGCAGTACTGGAAGACCACCGACATACGCGGCCAACAGCGCCCCCGTGGTCGGCGTGACATTCGTACTTCACCGGGACGGCAGCGTCACCGGCATCCGCATCACGCAAAAGAGCGGCATCTCCGCTCTGGATATTTCCGCGCAGCGCGCCATCATGGACGCGGCGCCGTTTCCCCAGTTGCCGCCCCAATTCCCCAAGAACCAGGCGGAGATCGAATTCTTGTTTCAACTGAAGCAGTAGAGGACCCACGCATGAAAAAGCTCATCTGTTTCGCCATCGCGTTGTCCGGAGCCCTGTGTCTCCTCACGGGCAGGATGCGGCCATCAATGTCTCTCAAGGAAGGCGGCATCCCGGCCATCGCAATCCCGGATCTCCGCGGCGCCGGTGACGCCCAGAAGTTCATGGCCGCCTTCAACGAAACCCTTTCCGCCGACGTCAGATCTTCCGGCCGGTTCAAGATCGTCCCCAAGACCTCGCTTCCCACCTTCGTCCCGCAGCAGCCTTCCGATTTCCAACAGCCCGCGCCGCCGCCCGCCGCTGCCCCGCTCCGCGGGCGCAAACAGGGCCGGCGCAGGCTGTCGACTCCAACCAACGGTGGTGGCCGCTGGATGCAGGATTGGTCCGGCCCGCCCGCCCAGGCCAACTTCCTGGCCTTCGGCTACACTGCCGCGCAGAACGGAGTCCTGGTACTGCAGGGCTGGCTCTACGATCTGAGCCAAGGATACCCCGGCCAACGCTCAACTGATCGGCAAGCGCTATCTCGGGACCGTGGATGAAGCCGGCGCGCGCAAGGTGGCGCACGAATTCGCCGCCGATATTATTAGTCTGTTCGGCGGTCAATCCCTATTCGGAACGCATATCTATTTCACCAGCGACCGTACCGGCCACAAGGAAATCTGGATGATGGATCCGGATGGCAAGAACCAACGCCAGATTACTCGATTCAATAACATCTCCACCTATCCGACGGTATCTCCGGACGGATCAAAAATAGCGTTCACTAGCTGGGTGAAGGGGCAACCTGCTATATTTATCTTTTCGGTGGATCCGGTCCGGGATTTGCGGTATTACAATCAGGCCGCGTCTGTGAATCAGGCCGGCTCATTCACTCCCGATGGGAAGCAGATTGTTTACGCATCTTCCGCGGGTACGGGCAGGTGTTGCCGGATTTTCATCGCGAATTTAGATGGAACGGGGTTTCGGCCGATCTCTTCGTCAAGCGCCATCGAAGTCGAGCCCAAAGTAAATCCGAAGACCGGGACCGATATTGTATTTTCTTCGGGTCGCTCCGGTCCGCAGCAGGTTTACCGGATGAATATGGATGGAGCGGACGTAGAGCGGTTGACGCCGGGTATCGGCGAGGCGTCCAATGCCGTCGTGGCATCCCGACGGGCAGCATATCGCCTTCGCGTGGACCCAGGGATATTCCACCGGCGCTTTCAACATATTCACCATGAATGTTGCAACTAAGGAGTACGTGCAGTTGACGCATGGCGATGGCAAGAATGAAAATCCCAGTTGGGCGCCCGACGGCGTCCACATCGTCTTTGCGAAGACGCGCGGCAATTCCAGCCAGATCTATACCATGCTGGCCGACGGAACGCAGTTGCAGCATTTGACCACAACCGGGCAGAACGAGAGGCCCGTGTGGGGCAAGTAGAGAGTTTAGGAGGCGATGTTCATGTTCAGTAAACGGAAGTTCTCAATCATCTGTCTGGCGCTCGCGCTGGCGATGTTTGCGGCAGGATGTAAGAAGAAGGTGCCGGCTCCGGCTCCTCCCCCGCCGCCGCCGCCCGGTGGTCCGAGTCAACACCGCCACCGCCGGCCGCTCCCACCGTGTGCGCAGTTCACGGCAGAGCCCACGTTCGATTCAGCGCGGCCAGTCCTCCACATTGCGTTGGGAAGTCACCGGGGCAGGTCACCAGCGTTTCCATCAACCAGGGAGTCGGAACTGTACAGAGCACGGGCAACAGCCGCGTCAGCCCGAGCGATTCCACCACCTATACCCTGACGGCCACCGGTCCGGGCGGATCCGCCACGTCCTCGGCCACTGTCAACGTGTCCGCGCCGCCGCCGCCCCCGCCGCCCCCGCCACCGTCGAACCCGCCCGTCTCGATCGATCAGCGCCTCGGGTCGGACGTCCAGGATGCCTACTTCGACTACGATAAGACCGACATTCGCAGCGATGCCCGCGACGCTCTCTCCAAGAATGCCGCGGCGCTGAAGGCCATCCTGAGCGACTTCCCCAATGCGTCCATCGTCATCGAGGGCCATTGCGACGAACGCGGTTCCGCCGAGTACAACCTCGGACTGGGTGACCGCCGCGCCAGTTCCGCCAAAGAGTTCCTCCAGGGACTCGGTGTTCCGGCCGACCGGCTGAAGACCATCAGCTACGGCAAGGAGCGGCCGCAGTGTACCGAACAGAACGAATCCTGCTGGCAGAAAAACCGGCGCGTCCATTTCGTAGCCGGGCAGTAGGATAAAGACAGAGTCCATTGCTCGAGACGGGGCAGCCTTACCGCTGCCCCGTCCATGGTTAGGAGAATTGCATGAAGCTCCCCAGCCTTTTGGTTTGCCTCTTAATCGCGGCTCCCGCGCTCGCGCCCGGAGCCAACAAGGAAATCGAGGCATTGCAGCGGGATATCGCCCTCCTGCAACAGAACATCAAAGACCTTCAGAAGTCGCAGGACGAGAAACTCGCGGCCATTCTCGAGGGTACCCGCGCTGCCATGGATGCCGCCAACCGCGCTAACACCAGCGTGGCGGTGATTACCAGCAACCTCGAAAAGAATCTGCGCGACCAGACTGACAAGGTCGCCACTCCCGTGGTCGGGCTTTCCACCCGGCTAAATGAAATGGCCGGCGACCTGCGCACCCTCGGACAGGCGGTCGGCGATCTGAATGTCCTCATGAACCGCCTGCAGGTCCAGTTGACCGATATCAACAACGCCATCAAGGTCATTCAACAGCCCCCCGCCGCTCCTCCGCCGCAATCCGGCCAGCCAATGGCTGCCGCCTCCGATACGCCACCCATGCCGGCGGAAACGATGTACAACACGGCGCGGCAGGACTATGTCGGCGGCAAATACGATCTTGCCGTACAGGGTTTCAACGACTATTTGAAGTACTACGGCAACACCAGCTTTGCGCCCAACGCGCAGTTCTATATCGCCATGATTCACTTTGCGCAGGGCAACTATGAAAACGCCGTAAAGGAATTCGATATGGTGCTGGAGAAGTATCCCGACAACAACAAGACCGCCGATTCACTGCTGTACAAGGGCCGCGCGCTGGTCAAGATGCCGGGACACAAGACCGAAGGCGCCAACGAATTCATGGAAGTCATCAAGCGCTACCCCAAGAGCGACCAGTCCGTCCAGGCGTGCACGGAGCGAAAAGCTCTCGGCCTGAACTGCGGGGTGCCGGCAGCCGCCGCCCCCGCCAGGCGCAAGAAGTAGGATGTCCCCCCTCAATACCGTCGACTCCCTCGCCAAACTGATCGACCATCCCTTGGTCAAACCCGACCTTACCGATGAACAGGTAATCGAAGGCTTGGAACTCGCCAAGCGCTACCAAATCGCCTGCGCCAGCGTGCGTCCCTGCGATATCGATCTGGCTGTCCGCACCCTGCAAGGCAGCAGCGTCCGGCCGGGTGCCGTTTGCGGGTTCCCTCACGGCTCCCAGAATACCGCCACCAAACTCTACGAAGCGCGCGACCTGCTGCGCCGCGGCGCCCGCGAAATCGACATGGTGATCGCCATCTCCAAGCTGCTCTCCCGTGAGTTTCAGCACGTGCAGATGGAACTTCTCCAGATGTCCGAACTCTGCCACAAGGAAGGCGCGCTACTCAAGGTCATCCTGGAAAACGCATACCTCACGGACGAGCTGAAAATCATCGCCTGCCGCTGCTGCGAACGCGCCGAGGTCGATTTCGTCAAGACTTCGACCGGCTTTGCCCCCTCCGGCTACACCCTGGCCGACATCGCCCTGATGCGCAAATATCTGCCCGAGGAGATCGGCGTGAAAGCCGCCGGTGGTATCCAGACGGTGGATCAGGTACTAGAGGTCTACGAGGCTGGCTGCACCCGCGTCGGCACCACTTCCACGGCCGCCATTCTGGACGAATGGAAGGCCAGATTGACACCCGCGCCGGCTACTTAGGAGGTAGCGGAAGCGCGCTGTACCCGTGTTATCCTGGAGTTCCTTACGATCCAATGGCGCAGACCAGATCGCTCCCCCGCATATGCATCGCGTTGGGCCTGCCAGACGTTCCCACACTTCTCGAGCACGCCCGCCGGGAGGCCGAGGCAGGCGAGATTTTCCTCGAATTTCGTCTGGACTATCTGAGCAGCCCCTGTAAGGGCGCCGAGGCCATCCCGCAGTTTCTCGAGCAGTTCCCGGATTGCATCCTCCTGGCCACCTGCCGGCGCCACCAGAACCACGGCAAGTTCAACGGCAGCATCGAGGAGCAGCTTGCCGTCCTGGATCTCGCCGTGCGCAACGGCGCACACGCCATCGATATCGAAATCGAAACCGCCGAAGTGGCGCAAGATCGCTTGCAGCCAGTTCCGCGGCCGCACCTACGTCATCGTCTCCTATCACAACTTCGAAGCCACGCCCCCCATGGACACGGTGGTCAACCGCGTCATGAAGGTGCAGGCCGACGCCTATAAGATCGTCACCACGGCCCGCAAGCCCAGCGATAACGTGCGCGTCCTGGCCGCCGCCAAGGCGCTGCCCAAGCACCGCATGATCGTGCTCGCCATGGGCGAACTCGGCTTCCCCACGCGCGTGCTCTCGCCGGTCTTCGGCGGCGTCTATACGTACGCCGCCCCCATGTACTCCGAAGGCACCGCCGCGGGACAGGTGAGTTCGCGCTATCTGCGCCATCTCTACCGGGTCGAAAAGCTGGGCAAATCCGCCAAGATCTACGGCGTGATCGCCGAACCCGATGCGCCACTCCATTTCGCCCGCCGTGCACAACCGCGCCTTTCAATCGAAGCGCGTGGATGCCGTCTACCTGCCGTTCCTGGTCTCCCCGGCATGCCTGCGCGATTTCTTCTCGCTGGCCGCCAAACTCCCGCTCGCCGGGTTTCAGCGTCACCATTCCCCACAAGCAGAAGATCATCCGCTACCTCGATGTGGTGGATCCGCTGGCGCGCCGCATCGGCGCGGTCAACACCGTCTGGCGCAAGGCCGGCAAGTGGCGCGGCACCAATACCGACGCCGCCGGCGTCACCGGTCCGCTCTCCCGCCTGCTCAAAATCGCCAACGCCTCCGTGCTGATCGTGGGCAACGGCGGCGCCGCCCGCAGCGCGGCCTGCGCGCTTTCCGATGCCGGCGCCAAAATCTCTCTGGTGGGCCGCAATGCCGACCGCGTCCGCGCCCTGAGCAAGATCTGCGGCGCCGAACCGCTCGCTCAAGGAACAGCTCGATTCCCGCCATTTCGACGCCGTGGTGCACGCCACCCCGCTCGGCATGTTCCCGCACGTCAACGAGTGTTTCTTCGAAGACAGGATTCCCGCCGACATCGTCTTCGACATGGTGTACAACCCGCTCGAAACCGTGCTCGTGAAGCACGCCAGGGAACAGGGCAAGACGGTCGTTCCGGGCCTGGAAATGTTCATCGAACAGGCCGTGCGCCAGTTCGAAATCTGGACCGGCGAAACCGCGCCGCGCGCCGTGATGCAGAAGGCCGCAATGGAGGCTCTCTCCGGTAACGGCCACCCCCCGCCCCCGCCGAGGTGAACCATGAAGCTGACCCGCCGCAAACTGGCCGCCGCACTGGTATCCGCCACTGCCGCGGCTGCCCAGCAACCGCAACCCGCCGCCACCTGCCAACAGACGATCTGGTCAAGGCTGCCCGCGATCGCATGCAGGCCAATGCCGCCGCGCTCGCCAGCTACTCCCCTCCCCATGGCCACCGAACCGGCCTTCCAGTTCAAGGCCTGAGGAGCATCCATGGCCTCCATCGGCATCGACGATCTTCTTCGCCACCCTTTCCCAACTCAACGCCGCGCTCAAAGACCGCAGAATTCTCCGCCGAGGATCTGGCGCGCGCCTTCTCCGAACGCCTGCAGCAGCTCGGTCCGCGCTACAACGCCCTCGCCCTGCCGCTTGCCCCAGGAAGCCCTGCGCCAGGCCCAAGGCGTCGATAAGGATCTCAAGCGCGCAACGCTATCGCGGCCTGCTGCAGGGCATTCCTTACGGCGTCAAGGATCTGCTCGCCTTCGCCGGCCAGCCCACCACCTGGGGCGCCAAGCCCTACGCCGGCCAGGTCTTCGATTACAACGCCACCGTGATCGAGAAGCTCTCTGGCGTCGGCGCCGTACTCACCGGCAAGCTCGCCATGGTGGAACTCGCCGGCGGCGGCGGCTACCGTTTCCCCTCCGCCTCCCTCACCGGCCCCGGCCTCAATCCGTGGGACCGCACCCGCTGGTCCGGCGGCTCCTCCAGCGGATCGGCCGCCGCCGTCGCCGCCGGCCTGGTGCCCTTCGCCATCGGCTCGGAGACCTCCGGCTCCATCGTGACCCCCGCGTCCTTCTGCGGCGTCACCGCCCTGCGTCCCACTTATGGACTGGTAAGCCGCTACGGCGCCATGGCGCTTTCCTGGACGCTCGACAAGCTCGGGCCCGTTTGCGCGCATCCGCCGAGGATTGCGGCCTGATCCTCCAGGCCATCGCCGGCAAGCGATTCCAAGGACCCCGGTTCCGCCGGCAAGAGCTTCTACTACACGCCCCAATACGCGCGCCCCATGAAGGATCTCCGCGTCGGCTACGCCCCGTCCGATTTCACCGAGTGGGCCGAACCCGCTACCCGCCCCGCCTTCGATGCCGCCCTCGCGCGTGCTCAAAGCCTCCGGCCTGCAACTGGTGGAGACCAAACTGCCGGACTTCCCCTACGGCGCCGCTCTCTCCACCATCCTCAACGGCGAAATGGGCTCGATTTTCGAACCTCTGATCACCAGCGGCAAAGTCGACGAACTGGCCGACAAGCCACAGATCGCCGGACTCAAAGCCAGCCTGGAACTCCCCGCCAAGGACTATCTGAAAGCGATGCGCCTGCGCCGCCTGATGCAGGCCGAAGTCCGCAATATCTTCGGCTCCGTGGACGTCCTGCTCGCTCCCGGCCGGGCCGGCATCGCCCCCAAGATCGATCAGCCCCTCGACCGCGGAGCCGGCGGACCCGCACCCAAGGACCCCGGCTTCCGCGCCATCATTCCGATGGGCAATCTCGCCGGACTCCCCGCCCTCGTGCTTCCCTGCGGCTTCGCGGAAAACATGCCCGTCGCCCTGCAGGTGGTGGGACGCTCCTTTTTCCGAAAACACACTGCTCGCCATCGGCCGCGAATTCCAGTCCCACACCGACTGGCACCTCCGGCGCCCGCCCTCCGTGTAAATAAACTCGATGACGAAACCGGCCGGCAAACAAATTGACGCGAGGCGATGGTTCGTCCGCGGCCGCGTGCAAGGTGTGGGCTATCGCAACTTCGCTCAACGCGCAGCCGTCGATCTCGGCCTCACCGGCTATGCCCGCAATCTCGACGACGGACGCGTCGAAGTCTACGCCGTCGGCCCCTTAGACAAACTCTCCGAACTTGCCGGCACACTGTACCGAGGCCCCCGATGGAGCGACGTCCGCGGTGTCGAGGAACAGGCGGCGGGAATCCAACAGTCTGGATCGTTCCGCATTACCTAATTACCTAGATGCTTACCGTCAGCATGTGCTACCGTCGGGGCAGCTTGGGCGGCCGTTCCGATAGCATGCTCAGGAAGAACGATAGAATTACAAACGCCGCCAAAATGTGAACCACCCACATGATTTCCGCCCTCTCACGATAGAACGCGAAAAACGCGGCGGAAACGGATCAAAGCACGCTACATTTTGGACGCGTAATAGCCTTTACGCACATGCACCACCAGGTCCTTCCGGCTCTTCACCCGCAGCTCGACGGCGTGGAACAGGCCGTCCGTTTTCAGCGGATCGGGCCGGTAGGCGATGTTGTATTGGTGGCGCAGTTCGTTGGCGATGTTTTCGAAGGATTGCTCCAGGTCTTCTACTTTGAACGGGAAAAAAGCCTTGCCGCCGGTCTCCGCTGCAAAGTACCGCAGCACCTTATCGCCGTCGCTTTCGATCTTGCTGATATTGGTGGAGATGGCGTAAAGCACGACGTCTGCCTTCTGCGCCATTTCGAGCGCCTGATCCCGAGTATACTGGCTCTGGTTGTCGTCGCCATCGCTTACGATCACGATCGCCCGGCGGAATTTGTGCTTCGGCTGATCCTGGGAAAGCTTGTCCCGGCACGCAAAAAAGATGGCGTCGTAAAGCGACGTGCCGCCTCCCGGACGCAAACTGCGGATCGCTGTCGCCAGTTTCTCCGTGTCGCTCACCAGATCGCTCACCAGTTCGGCCTTGGTGTCGAAGCTCACCAGCATCGCGCGATCCTGATTGGCGTGGATCGTGTTATTCAGGAACTCAATCGCGGCATCCTGCTCGAACTTGAAGCGTTCCCGTATGCTATTGCTGGTGTCGATCAGGACCCCCAGCCGCAGCGGCAAATCGCTTTCCGCATTGAACTCCATAATGCTCTGCGGCTTCTTGCTCTCGACCACCTCGAAATCATCCTTGGTCAGGTTGGTGACGAAGCGGCCTTTGCGATCCGTGACGGTATACAGCAGGTTGACTCGCGTCACGTCCACTTGAATGCGTGTCGGCTCGTCCGCCTGCACCGGCTGCTGGACAACGGGCTTTTGCTCGGCGGCCCAAATGGCGGCGCCGAGGGCGGCGCAAGCCCCGACGAGGGTCCAGAATTTCATATGGATCAATTATAACGCTGACCAGACTCGCACCTTGGCAGCTAAGGGTTAACTTAAAGCGGGTTAGCGCGCCGGAGGAACCGTCGCCGCGAATGAGGCCATATTCGATTGATCCACCAGCGTGGCACCCGTATCCATGAAGACCGGTACGGACGAACGATTGCCCTTCAGCGCGTTCGCGTCTCCACCCGGCTTGGCGTGGTGGAAACCATCCAATACGCGCGTCCCAAAGTACGCCATGGTGTAGGGCTTCTGCGCGATCGTCGCCCGAATCATGCCCTTGCGCATCCAGTTGAGCGTCCCCTCCTGTGTGTCCATGGCGATAATCGTCTTGCCTTTCATGCCGGCCCGGTCCAGCACGTCCGCCACTTCGTTGCACGACAGGGCTTCCAGGCATACGAAAGCATCCGGAGCGGTTTTTCCGGCGGCGATCAGGCCCCGCGTGCCGTCAAAGGCCTTGGTGGGATCGCCGGTCATGTCCACCACTTGAAGAATCCGGATCCCGGCGCTGCGCGCCAGCACCCGCTTGCAACCCTCCAGCCGCTCATCCAGGTTTTCCTGGCCCGGTATGCTGTATACAACCACCGTGCCCTTGCCGTTGAGCTCCTTGGCGACAAGCTCGCCGCTCATTTGGCCCGCCTGATAGTTATTCGTGCCGATGAAGGTCAGCCGCTTACTTTTGGGAGAATCCGAATCGATCGTAATCACCGGAATGCCGGCCGCCGCCGCCGAGTCAATCGCTTCCCGCAGCAGTTCCGGTTCTGCGGCAGACACCAGAATACCGGCGGGCTGGAGTTGCCGGCGAACCACCCCTAGCAATTCCTCTTTCTCCGCTTTCGGATCGTAGGTCTCCGGCCCCACCATCTCCACTTTCACCCCGAGGTCGCGCCCCGCCGCCCGCAAACCCTCCGCGGCCGCCTGCCAGTACGGAATCTTCGTATTGGTGGTGACCAGGACGTAGGCTTCCGTGGTTTCGTGCCGGCCGCCGCCGCAGCTACTGAGTAGGAAAACGGCTCCGCCTGCCAGGGCTGCCCAAGGTTTCGTGACGATTCGCATGACCGTTAGAACTCCTTTCGGCACCGAGTATATGTCGGTCGCGGGAAGGGTGCAATCCAACAGACTATCTACAACTGCTCCAGCCACGCCTCCAACTCCGGCGCCAGCGGGCACACCACCACAATCCGTTCCTCCGTTCGGGGCTGCTGAAACTCGATCCGGTGCGCATGCAGGAAATAGCGCCCCAGTCCGGGCTCTTCCGCCGCTCCATACAGCGTATCGCCCACCACCGGATGCTTGATGCTCGCCAGGTGTACACGGATCTGGTGCGTGCGACCCGTCCCTATTCGCACCTCCAGCAGCGTGAACCCGGCGAATCTCCGCAGCACGCGATACTCGCTCCACGCCGCCCGGCCCTCCGCCAGGCGTGCCGTCATGCGCGTACGATGCACCGGATCGCGGGCGATCGGGCGCTCGATCCGTCCGCTTTCGGTCTTCACTTCGCCCTGCACCAGTGCCAGGTAAGTCTTCCGCACCTGCCGGCCGGCAAACTGTTCGGCCAGTCGCCTGTGCGCCGCGTCGTTCTTCGCCACCAGCAGGACCCCGCTAGTGAACCGGTCCAGCCGGTGTACGATTCCCGGCCGCATCTCGCCGCCCACCCCCGAAAGCTCCCGGAAACGATGCAGCAGCGCATTCACCAGCGTTCCCGAATGCACCCCCGCACCCGCATGTACCACCATGCCGGCGGGCTTGTCGATGGCCACCAGGTCCGCGTCTTCGTACAGCACCGTCAGCGGAATCGCCTCCGCGGTCGCATGCAGCGGAGCCGCTTCGGCGGGTTGCACGTCAATCGTCTCGCCCCCGCGCAGCATGTACGACGGGCGCGACCCTGCGCCATTCACCCGTACATGACCGCTCTTGATCCAGTCCTGAATCCGCGAACGGCTGTAATCCGGCAGACGCGCCGTCAGCCAGTTGTCGAGCCGCTGGCCCGCGTCCGGAGACTCCACCTGAAAGATCACGCTATTGCGCCGGGCCGGCAGCCTTCTCTGCTTCCTGCATTCCCGCGGCGGGAGTGGGGACGGGGGTAATCTCGGTCGCCAGACCGCGCCGGTCAAAGAACTGCAGCCGGCACCAACGGCAATGAAACAATCGCCCCTTACCTGCGAATCGTTCTAAAAGGTTAAGGAATCCGCCGTGCTTCCGGTCGATCTTGTCGGGCTGTTTCAGGCGCACGACGCGATACGTGCCGCACAACGGGCAGCGGCAGGATGGACCCAGGTGATAGCGGAAGCGGCGCGGGACACGCTCGTCGCGTTTGCATTTACGGCATTCATAGATTGCCATATAGCTGAAACGCTCGAAAAATGTCCGGTGGACTCGCCTGAGTTTCTCACCGCACTGCGTACACTTCATTCCAGTCTTGTTATAACGCAATTTGCGGTATCGGACAAGCCGCGCGACAATGATAAGTATCCGCATAACACTATCTTCAGATAACTTATGCTGGACCGCATCACCGTGCATGGCGCGCGCCAGCACAATCTCAAGAACATCGACGTTGAAATCCCCCGCAATACCCTCACGGTGATCACCGGGACTCAGCGGGTCGGGGAAATCCTCGTTGGCCTTCGATACCATTTACGCCGAGGGACAGCGCCGATATGTGGAGACCCTCTCCACCTATGCCCGCCAGTTCCTGGATCAGATGGAGCGGCCCGACGTCGATTCGATCGACGGCCTGAGCCCCGCCATTTCGATCGAGCAGAAGACCACCAGCCGCAGCCCGCGCTCCACCGTCGGTACAATCACCGAAATCTACGACTACCTGCGCCTGCTCTACTCCTCAATCGGTGTGCCGCATTGCCCGGTCTGCGGCAGCGAAATTTCGCGTCAGACCACCGAGCAGATCCTGCAGCACGTGCTCGCGTTGAAATCCGACGATCGCCTGATGGTCCTGGCGCCGGTGGTCCGCGGCCGCAAGGGCGAATACAAGAAAGATCTCGAGAAACTGGCCCGCCAGGGCTTTGTCCGCGCGCGCATCGATGGCGTCCTGCGCTCGCTGGACGAAGAAATTCCGCTCGACAAACGCAAAAACCACACCATCGAAGTGGTCGTGGACCGCCTGATGGTCAAACCCGGGATCGAAAAACGCCTGGAGGCGTCCATCGACACCGCCACCAAACTCGCCAATGGCCTGGTGCTCATCGCCGTGGTCAACGGCGAGGAGCGACTATATTCTCAGAAACTGGCCTGCACCGAATGCGGCTCCAGTATTCCCCAGTTGGAGCCTCGCTCCTTCTCCTTCAATAGCCCTTACGGTGCCTGCGAAGAGTGTCATGGCCTGGGTAGTAAATGGACCTTCGATCCCGCCAAGGTGATCGTGGATTCCGCCAAACCGCTGCTCGATGGCGGCCTGGGTCCAGGCGCGGGCTCCTGGCAGATGCAGCAGCAACTCGAAGCCCTCGCCCGAAAGTCGCGCATTAACCTGTCCAAGCCCTTCGAAGAGCTGCCGAAGAAGGCGCGCGCAACGCTGATGGAAGGCGCCGGCGGTCTGCCCGGCATTCTCGCCATCCTGGACGAAACCTACCAGTCTTCCTCCGAAGCCTATCGCGAGTGGCTCACCGATTACATGTCGCCCGCCGAGTGCCCGGCCTGCCGCGGCAGGCGCCTTCGCCCTTCCAGCCTCTCCGTGCGCGTGAAGAATTTCTCCATCAGCGAATTCACCGGCCTGCCGATTTCCCGTGCCCTGATGACGGTGCGCAATTGGGAACTCACCGACCGCGAGCAGCAGATCGCGGGTCGTGTGGTCGACGAAATCCGCCGCCGCCTCGAGTTTCTCTCCGCCGTCGGCCTTGACTACCTCAGCATCGACCGCTCCTCCGCCACGCTCTCCGGCGGCGAGGCGCAACGCATCCGCCTGGCCACCCAGATCGGCTCCAAATTGCGCGGCGTGCTCTACGTGCTCGACGAGCCTTCCATCGGTCTGCATCCCCGCGACAACAATCGCCTCCTCGAAACCCTCACCCACCTGCGCGACATGGGTAATACCGTGCTAGTCGTCGAGCACGACGCCGAGACCATCGAACGCGCCGATTACGTCATCGATCTCGGTCCCGGCGCCGGCCGCCTCGGCGGAGAACTCGTGGCCAGCGGCACTCCGTCCGAAATCGAAAGCGCCCCTGCATCGCTCACCGGCCGCTACCTGAGCGGCGCGCAGAGCATCCCCGTGCCTGCGTCGCGCCGCAAGAGCAACGGTAAGCGCCTCACCATCCGCGGAGCCCGTGAACACAATCTGAAAGAAGTCGATGCCGATATTCCGCTCGGCCTCCTGACCGTGGTTACCGGAGTTTCGGGTAGCGGAAAATCTACCCTGATCAACGAAATCCTCTACCGTGCTCTTGCCAAAGAGGTCTACGGCTCGCACGAAGAGCCCGGCGCTCACGATTCCATCGAGGGCATCGACCTTCTCGACAAAGTGATCCGCATTGACCAGGCCGCCATCGGCCGCACGCCGCGCTCCAATCCCGCCACCTATACCGGCCTGTTCACGCCCATTCGCGATCTCTATGCCATGCTGCCCGAATCGCGAGAACGCGGCTACAAGCCGGGACGCTTCAGCTTCAACGTCAAGGGCGGCCGTTGCGAAGCCTGCCAAGGCGACGGGCTCAAGCGCATCGAGATGAACTTCCTGCCCGACGTCTACGTGACCTGCGATGTTTGCCGCGGCCGCCGCTACAATCGCGAAACCCTGCAGGTGAAGTTCAAGGGCTATTCCATCGCCGACCTGTTGGAGGCCACGGTCGAGGAAGCACTGCCGCTGATGGAGAACCTTCCGCAAATTCGCGTCAAGCTCCAGACCCTGCTGGATGTCGGCCTGGGCTACGTCCACCTCGGACAATCCGCTACCACTCTCTCCGGCGGCGAAGCGCAGCGCATCAAACTGGCCAAAGAGCTTAGCAAGCGCCAAACCGGGCGTACCTTCTATCTGTTGGATGAACCCACCACGGGCCTGCACTTCGACGACGTCCGCAAATTGCTCGACGTCTTGCAGCGCCTCGTCGATCTGGGCAACACTGTCGTCGTGATCGAGCATAATCTAGATGTGATGAAGGCCGCGGATTGGATTATCGACCTCGGACCCGATGGCGGAGAGTACGGCGGCCGCATCGTGGTCTCCGGCACTCCCGAGCAGGTCGCCCGCCACAAGAAAAGCTACACCGCGGAAGCCCTGCGCAAGGTCCTCAAATGAAGACGCATGGGGGGCAGGTCGCCAACCTGCGGACCGATTGGCAATCGGTCCAGGCGAGCCAGGCTCGCCCGGGTTTCCCGCCTTCTGCCAAGGTCAGCTCATGAGCCGCTACACCCAACAACCGCTGGACTTCACCAACCTCAAAACGGTAAGCCTCACGGAACGTGGAGGCAAGGTAAAGGTAAGCGATTTCGCCGCGCCCTATCAGCCCGGTACCGGCATCGCCGGCCTTCTCGACACCCTGCCCCACCTGCTCGCCGCGGACAGCTTTCGCGCCGTGATAGATGCGCTCGCAAGTGCCCGCCGCAACAAACGCGCCATCTTGTGGGGCATGGGCGGGCACGTCATCAAGTGCGGCCTCGCGCCGGTGCTGCTCGATCTGATGCGCCGCGGCTACGCCACCGGTTTCGCCCTGAACGGTTCCGCCTCCATTCACGATTTCGAAATCGCCCTCGCCGGACACACCAGTGAAGACGTGGAAGCCGTCCTCCCGGACGGACGCTTCGGTGCGGCCGAAGAGACCGGCCGCGAGATGAATCTCGCCATCGTCGAAGGCGATCGCGACGGCATCGGGATGGGAGAGGCGCTCGGGAGGGCATTGGACCAGCGCGCCGGCAGCGCGTGCCCCGAAGCGAGCCTGCTCCTCAACGCCTACCGCGCCAAGGTCCCCGTAACTGTGCACGTCGCCGTCGGCACCGATACGCCGCACACGCATCCGGCGGCCGCCGGTGCGGCCATCGGCAGCGCCACGCATCGCGATTTCCGTCTCTTCTGCGGACTGGTCACGGAACTCAACCAGGGCGGCATCTATCTCAACGTCGGCTCCGCCGTCCTGCTCCCCGAAGTCTTTCTCAAGGCAGTCTCCGCCGTGCGCAATCTGGGGCATCCGCTGGCCGGCTTCGCCACCGCGAATTTCGATTTCCTGCAGCACTACCGGCCCCGCGTCAATGTCGTGGAGCGGCCGCACGCCGCTTCCTCCGGCAAAGGCTACGCCATCACCGGCCACCACGAACTGATGATTCCGCTGCTTGCCGCCGCGCTGATCGAGAAACATCCATGATGGAGGACCCCGAACTCCCCGCGCCGCCGCTCGAATCGGTGCAGCCGCCGCCTCCCCCGGAGCGCGACCCATTCTGGAGCTACAGCGATCTGCTGATCTTCCTGGGCCTCGCCCTTCCCTGCATGCTTCTCGGCTACGGCGCTGTGAAGGCGGCATTCTGGATCTTCCACCTCCATCCGGCGGTGAAGACCTGGGAACTGCTTGCCGAGCAGTTCGCCGGCTACGGGCTCCTGTTCGGCATGCTCGTCATGCTGTTCCGCACGCAATACGATCGCCCATTCTGGCGCTCCCTCGGCTGGATCACTCCGCAGTTGCCGTTCTATTCCATCGTGACCGGCGGCGTGGGACTTGCCCTGGGGATCTTGATGCTCGGCGCACTGATTCAAACGCCGCGCACCGAGAATCCGCTCACCCAACTGCTCAAGGATCCTACTTCGCTGGTCCTCCTGGCCATCTTCGGCACCGTCGTGGCCCCCGTTTGTGAAGAACTCGTGTTCCGCGGCTTCCTGCAACCCCTGCTGGTGCGCAGCTTGGGTGTGGTCGCCGGTATCGTCGCCACAGCACTGCCGTTCGGAATGCTCCATTTTCAGGAGTATGGAAAATCGTGGCGGCATGTCCTCCTGATTTCGCTGTCAGGCGTCGCCTTCGGTTTCATGCGGCAGGTCACCGGGTCTACCAAAGCCTCTGCCGCTATGCACTCCGCTTACAACGCGTTTCAATTCGTGCTGCTGCTGTTGGCCAAAAACCTGCCGCAGCATGTGCAACCTTGAGACAATGAGAGTCAACCGATGAGAATCAGATTAGCCATGAAATTCGCGCTCGCCCTGTTAGCGGCCGCGGTGTGGTGCACGCCGATGCACGCCCAGACACCCGCCCAACAACGGATGGTGATCGTCATCAGTCTTGACGGCTTTCCCGCCTATGCCCTGGACGACGCTAAGCTGCCCGTTCCCACGCTTCGCCGTCTGATCCGCCAAGGCGTTACCGCGCGCATGGGCATCATCAATCCCACCGTTACCTGGCCCAACCACACCACCATGGTCACCGGTGTGCGCGCCAACGAGCACGGACTACTGGTAAACGGCAGCCTCGTCCCCACCGGCGCCTGGCCGCCCATCAAAGTCGATCCCAAGGTCGACAAAGTGAAGATGGTCCACGCTCCGACTGTCTACGATGCCGCCCATAAGGCCGGCCTGACCACCGCGCAAATCGATTGGGTCGCCATCAACAACGCACCCACCATCACCTGGCCCTTCAACGAGTGGGCGTCACCGGAGGGTCCCGTGGAACAGGAAATGATTCGCAAGGGCGTGATCTCCACCGCCGACGTGGAAGACTTCACCAAGTCGAATATCCTCTTCCGCGATCAGATCTGGACCAAAGCTGCTGTGTACCTGATCCGCGAGCACCGCCCCAACCTGATGCTCCTGCATTTCCTCTCGCTCGATTCCTCCCACCATCAATTCGGCCCCAAAACCCTCGCCGCGAACGCCGCCATAGCCTTCCTCGATAGCTGCGTGGAGAAGGTGGTGGCCGCCGTTCACGAGGCCGGCATGGACGACCGCACTACGTTCTTCGTCGTCGCCGATCACGGCTTTAAGGGCTATACCAAGGAGATTCGTCCGGCAATCGCCCTCGCCGCCGCGGGACTGGCAGGCAAGGTTCACGTCGTGCCGGAAGGCGGCACGGCAATGATCTACCCCGCATCGCCCGATCTCATTCCCCAGACGGTGAAGGCGCTCGAAGGTCTCGAAGGCGTGGGACAGGTCATCAGCCAGGATGGCTATGCCGCGCTTGGTCTTCCCCTGCCCGCCAAGGATCCGCAGATGAGCCCGCTGCTACTCACCGCCAAGGAGGGATATTCCTTCTCGGGCGCCACCGGAGGCCCGGTGACCAACGCCGTTCCGCAACTGCGTGGCAGCCACGGCTACCTCGCGAGCGACCCCGAAATGGATGCCCTCTTCATCGCCAGCGGCTACGGCGTTCGCAAGGGCAGCCTGCCGGCGAAGATCTCCAACCTCGACGTGGCCCCCACCCTCGCCGCGCTCCTGGGCGTGCCGCTGCCGTCCGCGAAAGGCAAGCCCCTCCCGCTCCAGTGATAGTCTGGGAGTAAGCCCTACACATGGTGGAAACAATCGAATGGACCGCGGACGGCGTGGTCATGATCGACCAGACACGCCTGCCGATGCACGAAGAGTACGTCACCTGCCGCAATTACCAGGAAGTGGCCGTCGCCATACGTGACATGATCATCCGCGGCGCACCCGCAATTGGCGTCGCCGCCGCCATGGGAGTCGCCATCGGTGTGCAGCACGCTGCCGAAGCGGACCTCGATGGCCAAGTGGATCTCATCTGCGACACTCTAGCCCGCACTCGTCCCACCGCCGTCAATCTCTTCTGGGCCATCGACCGCATGAAGCGTCTGTACACCACGCTCCGCGGCCGGCCCCTCGGCGTGATCCGCGAGCGCCTCATCCAGGAAGCGCAGCTCGTACGTGAGGAGGATATCGCCATCAACCGCGCCATCGGGCGGCACGGCGCGGACCTCGTCCCGGACCACAAGACCGTGCTCACGCACTGCAATGCCGGCGCCCTCGCCACCGCCGGTTACGGCACCGCGCTCGGCGTCATCCGCGCAGCGCGTGAGAGCGGCAAGCAGATCGATGTTTACGCCGATGAGACTCGTCCGTTTCTGCAAGGCGCGCGCCTCACCGTCTGGGAACTGCAGCAGGACGGCATCCCCGCCACCCTGATCACCGACAATATGGCCGGCCACTTCATGAAATCGGGACGCATCGGCTGCGTGGTCGTAGGCGCCGACCGCATCGCCGGCAACGGTGACGTGGCCAACAAAATCGGCACCTACTCGGTGGCCGTTCTCGCAAAAGAGAACGGTGTACCGTTCTTCGTTGCCGCCCCGGTCTCCACGCTCGATCTCACACTGTCCTCCGGCGATCAGATCCCCATCGAACAGCGTGCTGCCTCCGAAGTGACCCACGTTTTCGGCCACCCCGTCGCCCCCGAAGGCACGGCGGTACAGAACCCCGCCTTCGATGTGACGCCCGCCCGCTATGTCACCGCCATCATCACCGAAAACGGTGTGGCGCGTGCGCCGTATGAGGAATCCCTCAAAAAGCTCGTGGGCTGAAAAACCCGTGTTAAGGTGAAATCGTCATGAACAGAATCGTTGCCACCCTGCTCTGCGCCATTAGTCTCTGTGCCGCCCTGTTTGCCGCCGACCCGCTCCGCCGTGCGCCTGGTTTTTGCCTCATCGACACTACCGGCAATTGGCAGGATCTCGCCGATTACCATGACAAGGTCGTCCTTGTGGAAATCATGCAGACCAACTGCCCG
The DNA here is from genome assembly GCA_963792055.1 of uncultured Solibacteraceae bacterium. Lineage (GTDB taxonomy): Bacteria > Acidobacteriota > Terriglobia > Bryobacterales > Bryobacteraceae > Solibacter. The sequence goes on from CAWBUV010000011.1 coordinate 159,239, forward strand.
CACTGTGCGGCCTTCAGCACCGTGCTCAACGGTCTGAAGATGAAGTACGGCAACCGCCTCGCCATTCTCGCCATTGCCAATCCCCCCGATAACCCGCAAACCATGCTGCAGTTCGTCAACGGCCACAAGCTCACCTACCCGCTGCTCTTCGATCAGGGCCAGGTCGCGGCATCCTACGTTCGCTCGCCATCCGTCGACCTTCCCACCGTGTACCTCATCGATGGCAAGGGCATGATCCGGAACTCCTGGGTGAATAACCCGCTCACCAAGGATATCTTCGAAGGCGCCGGCCTCTCCCGCGAGATCGACAAGTTGCTCGCTGCAGCCCCCGCGCCTTCCAAGAAGTAGGCCGCGGGCTGTTTGGCGTCAGACCGGAATTCCTACCATACGCGCCACGGCGAGCGCATTGGATTCATGCGTGATGCCTGCCTTCAAAAGGTAATCGAATTCCAACGGCCCGCCTCCATCGCGACATCTCATATGCACATTGCATCCATGCAGTTCGGTCCGCTCGACCATCCCGGTGAGTGCCAGATCGTGCGTGGAGAGCGCCCCGATCGCCCCACGGCTAATGAGCGTCCGAACCACCGACTCCGCCACCACCAGTCGATCCCGAGAATTGGTGCCGCTAAAGATTTCATCGATCAAGAACAGCACCGGCAGCTTCCCGTTGGCGAGCTCAATCGTTTGGCGTACTCGTTCCACCTCGGCGAGAAACTTCGATCTTCCGGTCAGCAGGGAATCTCCGACAGAGATCGACGCACAGAGGGCGAACGGCGAGAGCCGCAGGCTGCGCGCGCACACCGGGGCTCCCACCATAGCGAGGACTGCATTGAGGCCCATGGCCCGCAACAAGGTGCTCTTTCCCGCCATGTTGGACCCGCTTACCACGTAGAAACGTGTGTCGGCATTCAACCCAACGTCGTTGCATATGCGCGCCTTCTCCGGCAGCAAGGGGTGCCCCAAAGCTTCACCCTCAAACATCGCACAGCCTTCCGTGAATTTCGGATATGTATTCTCTGGATGCTCGTAAGCGTACATCGCTAGGGCATTCAAAGCATCAAACTCCGCCCAAGCATCCAACCAGTCCACCAGAGAAATGCCGTTCTTCTTCCTCCAGTGTTCCACTGCCATGCAAACCTGCGTGGCAAATAACAGCAGCAGGGAAGGCAGAAAAAACCAATCCTTGTTGCGTTCCTCCAACGCACGCAGAAGACGCTCCAAATGGCGGACGGATTTCGCTGCGCTGCCGCACCCCACACGCTGCACCAGCCCATTCAGCTTCGTTGAGCGGAACGTTTGTCTGCCCATCAGGGCGAGTCCTCGCCGGACCACGCCCACTTCCGAGCCTACCGAACGGAGTGATTCGATGGCCGATCTGGTCTGACGCCTCCGCGCCTGCCCGTATGTTGCATGAAACCCGGCCAGCAGCGTGATCCACGGCAGCAAACTTCTCCACGGCAGCACGTGGTCAAAGCCGACGAGCACAAGTGTCGCCAGCGCGATCGACGTGAACAGGGCCACCAGTCGCAGCAATAGGCGCGACGGCGCAGCTGGGCAATTCAGCCACTCCGCAAAACTTTCCCGGCGTGACCCTTCGAACTCGAAATCGCCAAGCAGCGCAATCTCCTCGCGCAAGCGGGCTAGTGCAGTCAATTCCTGAATGGCCTCCTGCCGGGCGATCGTCTCGCTCATTGCGGGCACTTCAAGCAGCCAGACGGCTAGCCGCCGTCGACCGATCTCCGTTCTAGCAGTGCAGAGCAGTTCGAACAGTGAGCCCTTGCCAAACAGGTTCAGATCGCGCTCGAACACATGATCGGCGTCGCTGAACTCCTCGCCGCCGATGCCGTTTCCGGCCCAGTTGTCTTGCAGTCGCGCGACGCCCCTGCGGTACCAGCCAGCCAATCTCGAGAACCGCATACCTGCCGAGCGTTTGCGCAGATAAGTTCGGATCGAAACTGCGGCCACCGGCAACGAGAGCGGCGGATACCACAACGGAACCGTGCGCCTCGTCATCGCCAGGAATCCCATCGCAAGAAAAAGAAGCGCGGACGCCAACACCACCAAGGCGGCGACCGATTGTCCGGAGCGGGCACTGGCAAGAGCGGCCTCCAGTTCGGCCAATCTCTTTGGATACTCAACCATTGCTGCATCGATCACCATGGATCAATCCTTATGAGATTTGGTGTTATGGCGATTGTGCAGACTACAATTTGCGCCTTCACTTCGCGGGCACTGCGAAACACCGCCGGTGCATTAATCATAAGGAATTTCCACTTCGATAAAACTTCCGGGAGTGACCGCATTTACCGCGGCCACAACCTGAGCCACGTGGCGTCGGATGAGGCTCCATTGGCCCTGGCCCAACACTACTATCGCAATCTTCCGGCCAGTAAGATTCTGCTGATAGCCAAGATTCTTGTCCGTCGTAACCAACACTTCGAACCCGGCGGCCTCGGCTTCATTGAGGAGATCGCCGTTTTCCAATTCCTGCCATCCACGGGCGCGGGCCTCCGTGACCATATGGCGCTCAATCAGGAAACGCGCGAGGGTGCGAGGCGTCCCATTGTCAAATAGAACCAGCATTACGGACGCGGGGCTCGTGCTTCCGCGCTGTGCGCCGCAAATTGCAGAACTGCTTGTACCTGCTCACGCGTAACCCCGAACTCCTCCACCAACTCGTCAACGCTCATGTCCTGAAGGTTCTCAAATACTGTTGAAACCGGCGTGCGCGTATTCTTGAACACCCACGCGCCGCTCCGTTTGCCGGGGATGCTTTCCACGGCGGGGCATTGTGACCAGTCGAGAGGTGCCGTTACCATGCTCTGCGCTCCTGCTCTTAGAATACCGTTCCACCCCCACTAAGAAGTAAATCGTCGCGCCCGCTCAAGGCGCTATACTTCTAAAATCTCGCTAGGAACTTCCATGAAACGTACCCCCGCGCTTCTTGTGGGCGCTCTCGTCGCCTCCCATTCCTTTGCCTTCGCTCCCACGTACGACAACAAAATGTTTGCCGAAATGCGCTGGCGTTCCATCGGACCCGCTGCGCGCCGGACGCACCAAATCCGCCCAGGGGGTCGCCTCCCAGCCCAACGTCTTCTACATCGGCGTCTGCAACGGCGGCATCTGGAAGACCACCGACTACGGCCGTACCTGGAAGCCCATCTTCGACGACCAGCCCACCGGATCCATCGGCTCGCTCGCCGTCGCGCCCTCCAACCCCAACATCATCTACGCCGGCAGCGGCGAAGGCCTGCAGCGCCCCGATCTCTCCACCGGCGACGGCATCTACAAATCCACCGACGCCGGCAAGACCTGGACCCACCTCGGCCTGCGCGACGGCCAGCAGATCCCCCAGATCGCCGTCGATCCGCGCAACCCCGACAAGCTCTTCGTCGCCGTCCTGGGCCACCCCTACGGGCCCAACGCCGAGCGCGGCCTCTACCGCTCCACCGATGGCGGCCAGTCTTTCACCAAGGTCCTCGGCAAGGACGAGAACACCGGCGCCAGCGACGTGCAGATCGATCCCCGAAATCCCGATATCGTCTACGCCGCGCTATGGGAAGCCCGGCAGGGCCCCTGGGAGAACAGTTCGTGGAACGGTCCCGGCGGCGGCATCTTCAAATCCACCGATGGCGGCACCACCTGGCGTCCGCTCACCAACGGCATTCCGTCCGGCGCCGATGGCTTCATCCAGGCCAACCTCGCGATCTCCCCCAGCAACACCAGCCGCCTGTACGCCTCTCATCGCCACCTCCAACGGAATCGGCATCTACCGCTCCGACGACGCGGGCGAACATTGGGCTCGCGCCACCACCGACTCGCGTCCCGCCGGACGCATCGGCGGCGGCGATCTCGCCGTCCCCACGGTCGATCCCAAGGATCCCGACACCGTCTACGTCGCCAGCACCGTCACCTGGAAATCCACCGACGCCGGCAAGACCTGGACCGGATTCCGCGGCGCGCCCGGCGGCGACGATTACCAGCGCATCTGGATCAACCCCAACAACCCCGACATCATCCTGATCGTGAGCGACCAGGGCGCTATCATCACCGTCAACGGCGGCGAAACCTGGAGCTCCTGGTACAACCAGTCCACCGCGCAGATGTATCACGTCAACGCCGATAACGATTTTCCCTATCGCGTCTGCAGCGGCCAGCAGGAGAGCGGCTCGGCCTGCATCTCCAGCCGCGGCAACTGACGGCCAGATCACCTTCCGCGAATGGCACGCCCGTGGGCGTCGAAGAGTACGGCTACGCGGTGCCCGATCCGCTCGACCCCAATATCGTCTACGGCGGCAAGGTGACGCGCTTCGACCGCCGCACCGGCCAGGTCGAAAACGTCGCCCCCAAGCCCATCCGCGGCCCCGACTTACCGCACCTTGCGCACCGCGCCGGTAGTCTTCTCGCAGGCCGATCCGCACGTCATGTTCTTCGCCGCCAACACCGTGTTCCGCACCGCCGATGGCGGCCGCAGCTGGAAGGAGATCTCGCCCGACCTCACGCGCAAGACCTGGGAGATCCCCGCCAGCGTCGGCAAGTATCGCGAGCAGCCCAGCGCCCAGCCCTCGCAGCGCGGCGTGATCTACACCATCGCGCCCGCGCCCACCGACATCAACCGCATCTGGGCCGGCACCGACGATGGCCTGATCCACACCACCGCCGATGGCGGCCTCCACTGGAAAGACGTCACGCCGCCGGCGATCGGGCCCGTGGATGAAGATTTCCATCCTCGACGCCGGCCACTTCGACGCCCTCACCGCTTACGCCGCCATCAACACCCTGCGCCTCGACGACATGCGGCCCCACATCTTCCGCACGCACGATGGCGGCAAGACCTGGACCGAGATCGTCAACGGCATCCCCGACGGCGCGCCCGTCGACGTGGTCCGCGAAGATCCCAAAACGCAAGGGCCTGCTCTTCGCCGGCACCGAGCGCGCAGATCTACGTCAGCTTCGACGATGGCGACCACTGGCAATCCCTGCGCCTCAACATGCCCGCCAGTTCCATCCGCGATCTCATCGTCCACGATGACGACCTCATCGTCGCCACGCACGGACGCGGCTTCTGGATCCTCGACGACATCACGCCGCTGCGCCAGCTCAACCAGACCGTCGCCGCGAGCGACGCCTTCCTCTTCAAGCCCCAGACCGCCGATCCGCGTGCGCTGGAACATGAACTCCGATACGCCACTGCCGCCCGATGAGCCGGCATCGCCCAATCCTCCCGATGGCGCCATCCTCGATTACTACCTCGGACCCAACACCACCGGCCCGGTCACTCTCGAAATTCTCGACGGCGCGGGCGCGCTGGTGCGCCGCTACGCCAGCACCGATCCCGAAGAGCCCATCGATCCCAACCTCGCCATTCCCACCTACTGGGTGCGCCCGCCGCACAGCCTGCCCGCCACACCCGGCATGCACCGCTATCTGTGGGACATGCATCATACACCGCTCGCCGTAGCCGGAGGCCGCGGCGGCGGCGCCAACTACTCCTCCGCGGCCGTAGCCCACAACACGCCGCCGACCATCACTTCCATCTGGGCCGCCCCCGGCCGCTATACCGTCAAGCTTACTGCCAACGGCAAGAGTTACTCGCAACCACTCACTCTTAAGCTGGACCCGCGCGTGAAAACGCCGGCCGTCACCATCCAGCAGCAGTCCACCATCTCGAAGCAGTTGTATGACGATACCCTGGCCGTACAGAAAGCCCTCGCCCAGGTGCGCGCACTCCGCGCGCAGATCCGCGACGTGAAGGCCGAAGGCGCGGCCGCCCAGGCGCTAGCCGCCTTCGACAAGCAGGCCGCCGCCATCGAAGGGGGTGGAGGAGGAGGACGCGGCGGCCGCGGTGGTGGGGGCGGAGGACGCGGCGCCATCGAAGCCGGCCCGGAAACCCTGACCAGCGCCGCCGGGTCGCTGACCACTCTGATGCGCCAGTTGGAGACCGCCGAAGTCGCCCCCACCACCCAGCTCGCCGCCGCCATCGCCGACCGCCGCGCGCAGGTGGCGCAGCTCCTGACGAAGTGGAACGCGCTCAAGACCACCGGCTTGGCCACCGCCAACGCCGCGCTCAAGCAGGCCAACCTGACGGAACTCTCCGTCAAGTAGGGCCGGCGAACCTGCTACCGTATTCAGGATGCCCCGCCTCGCCGCAGAACCACTGACCAAAAACCAGATCCGCGGCTTCTGGGCCGCGTGGGCCGGCTGGGCTCTCGATGGCATGGACTCTTTCATCTACGCCCTCGTCCTGGTGCCTGCGCTTCGGGATCTCCTGCCACGCTCCGGCCTCGCCGGCCACTCAGGCCAACATCGGCTTCTACGGCGGCGTGCTCTTCGCCATCTTCCTGGTCGGGTGGGGCTTCGCATTTCTCTGGGGGCCGCTGGCAGACCGCTTCGGCCGCGTCCGCACGCTCGTCCTCACCATCCTCTGCTACTCCCTCTTCACCTTCCTGGGCTGCGCCGCCATGACCGTCTGGCAGCTCGCCGCTTTCCGCTTCCTCGCGGGAGTCGGCATCGGCGGCGAGTGGACCATCGGCGGCGTGTTCGTCGCCGAAGAGTGGCCCGAATCGCGCCGCAAGCAGGGTGCCGCCTGGATGCACACCGGCTACTACTTCGGCACCTTTCTCGCCGCTATCGTCAACTACACCGTGGGCGCGCATTTCGGCTGGCGCGCCGTATTCGCCGTCGGCGGCGCGCCTGCGCTCCTCGTAGCTTTCATCCGCTACGGGGTGCGCGAGTCGAAGCGTTGGGAGCATCGCGTGGCCTCTCTCGATCGCCGCTGGACCGCGCGCGAAGCCTTCTTCGCCCTCTTCTCGCCCGAGTATCGCCGCCGCACCATCTGCAATGCCGCGCTGCTCTTCATCTCCATGGTCGGCCTGTGGGCCGGGTCGGCCTACGTGCCTTCCTCCGTCACCTACCTCGCGACTCGCGAGGGCTTCTCCGCCGCATCCGCTGCGCGGCTCGCCTCATGGGCCATCATGCTGCTCTCCGCCGGCACCATCCTCGGATGTCTTATGGTCTCCAGCCCTGGCCTCCCGAATCGGCCGCCGCGGCACGCTCGCCTTCTTCTTCGTCCTGATGTTCGTCTGCATCGTCCTCGGCTTCGGCTATACGTCTTCTACCTCAGTCACGACGCGCTGCCCTGGTTCATCGACCTGCCTCTTTTTCCTCGGCATCGGCGGCGCCAATTTCGCCGTCTACACCCTCTGGCTGCCGGAGCAGTACCGCACCGAGTGCCGCGGCAGCGCCTTCGCCTTCGCCACCTCCTTCGGCCGCTTCCTGGCCGCCGGCATCACCTTCCTGGTCGGCGCGGGCGTCGCCCGCATGCACACCATCGGCACTCCCGTCGCGCTCACGTCCATCGCCTTCCTCGTCGGGCTCGCCCTCCTTCCCCTCGCTGTAGAGACCAAAGGCAAGGAGCTGCCCGCGTGAATCTCACTCACCTCTTCGACCTCTCCCTCGTCGGCCGCCGCGATACCGTGGCGCTCGAATTCGATGGCCGCGAGCTCACCTTCGGCGAAATCGACGCACGCAGCAATCGCCTCGCCCACCTGCTCACCCATCGCGGACTCAGGCCCGGCGACCGCCTCTGCGTCTACCTCGCCAACTGCGTCGAGATGATCGACCTCTACCTCGCCTGCATCAAACTGGGCGTTATCTTCGTCCCCATCAATATCCTCTATCGGGATCGCGAGCGCGCCCACATCCTGCAGCGACGCCGATCCCAGCCGCCGTCGTCTCCGCCGAGCCCTTCGACCGCGCCCGTCCCCGTCTGGACCCCGCCGAGCTCACCGCCGAAGCCGCCGGCATGCCCGCGGACCGCCCCGATCATCCCGTTCGATGGCGACACTCCGGCCGGCATCATCTACACCTCCGGCACCACCGGAGCATCCAAAGGCGCGGTCCTCACGCACAACAACTTCGCCGCCAACGCCATCACCCTGCTCACGTGCTGGCAGATCACCGCGGCCGACCGCTTCCTGCTCGCACTGCCCCTGTTTCACGTCCACGCCCTCGGCAACGGTCTGCACTGCTGGCTCGCCTCCGGCTGCCGCATGCGCCTGCTGGAGCGCTTCGAGCATCAGAAGGCCGCCGCCGAGTTTCTCGATTTCCGCCCCACCCTCTTCTTCGGCGTACCCACCATCTACGTGCGCCTCCTCGACATCCCCGCCGAAGCCGCGCGCGAAATCGGCGCCGCCATGCGCCTCTTCGTCTCCGGTTCCGCTCCCCTCCCGCCCCAGGTTCTGGAGGAGTTTCGCGCGCGCTTCGGACACACCATCCTGGAGCGCTACGGCATGAGCGAGAATCTCATGAACATCAGCAACCCCTACCTGGGCGAACGCCGCCCCGGCAGCGTAGGCCTTCCGCTTCCCGGCGTCTCCGTGCGCCTGGTCGATGGCGAGATCCAACTCAAAGGTCCCAACCTCTTCGCCGGATACTGGCGCCGCGAAGACGCCACCCGCGCCGCCTTCGTCGATGGCTGGTTCCGCACCGGAGATCTCGCCGAATGCGCCCCCGACGGCTACTACACGCTCTCCGGCCGCAAGAGCGACCTCATCATTTCCGGCGGCTTCAACATCTACCCGCGTGAGATCGAAGAGTTCCTGCAGGAACAGCAGGAAGTCGCCGAAGCCGCCGTCGTCGGCATGGCCGACCCCGTCCGCGGAGAAGTCCCCGTCGCCTATATCGTCTGCCGCTGCGCCATCGAAACCGACCAGCTCGCCGCCCGCTGCCGCGAGAAGCTCGCCTCCTTCAAAGTCCCGCGCGCCTTCCACACCGTCGAATCCCTGCCCCGCAATGCCATGGGCAAAATCCAAAAACACCTGCTGCCCAAGACCTGATAATCGACCGCCGATAAACACGAATGAACGCCGATAAGCAAATTCTTCCCATCGGCGTTAATCGCGTTAATCTGCGGCCAATTTCTTCTTGCGCCCCTGCTGCAAATAATCGAGCTGTGTCCGAAATAACTCCGAAGGGCCATCTAAGTCACCGCCAGATGCTTGATAGTACTATCGTTACCCGTCGTTATTAGTGCCCCGCAATTTTTCTAATTTATATTAGAAGGAATGACCAATCGCACACTGGGTAGACTGCTATTAATCACCACCATCACTGGAATTTCAACTTGGGCGCAAGCCCCCTCAGGACTTTCCGTCAAAACTGCCACGAATAAGAAAATCGATCTCGCCTGGAGCGGAACCGCTGCCGGCTATACCGTCCAGCGGCGAACGCTGGGTGGAACCTATGCCAATCTCGGCACCGTGACGGCTGCCGCTTACTCGGATACCGCAATCGATCCCTACACCACTTATCAATATCAAATCGTCGCGAACCTCGCGTCCGGCGCAAGTTCCCCGTCCAATCAGGTCACCGCCGGACCCCCGCCCGCCGGCTTCAGCGTTGCCGCGCAGGCCCCCGGAGCCGCCGGGTCCGATCCCGCCAATAACTACGGATACGACCTGAGTATGGCGCTCGATGGCAATGGCGACCCTGCCTTCGCCTTCATCCAGCAGGACCCCAACCTCGACAACGATTACGCCGATACCCAGGTGCTATTCCGCTCCTGGAATCGCGCCACCTATAGCTGGAACCCGGTCGTCAAAGTGGCCGCGATCGGCGATAACGCGACGTACTTTCACAACACCCTCTCCCTGGCCTACGATTCCAGCACCGGCGCCTTCGCGATCTTCACGGAATATGAACTCGGCACCGGTGTCCGCCTCTACACATCTCCCGATGGCGTGGCCTGGAGTTTGAAGACAACCTACACCGTCAACGGCAGCGCGACCACCGCGCCCGTCGTCGCTCTCGCCGGCGGCAACATCTACCTTGCATCCGTCATCGATCACACTGGAGTCCGCTACGTGACCGGCCAACTCAGCGCCGCCCCGGCCACCTGGCAGGCCAAGACCGCGCCAAAGGTCTCTGGAGTCACCGTTGCCGATGGCAGCGTCAGCATCGCTATGGCGCTCGATAGCGCGGGGAACCCCGGTATCGCCTACTGGACCGACGACAGCGTTGATGGCTACAATCGCGTCCTGCTCTACTGGCACCCCGCCGGCTCCGCCGCGCCCGTCCGCGTCATGGACAGCCAGAACCAGCAGAGCGACGGCCTGTCCGTCCGCATGGTGTATCGCAATTTGAATCCGCGTATCGTGTCGTGGGTGCAGCGCACCGACGGTGGATTCGGCGTAGGCGTCCACTTCGTCAAGTCGGATGACGGCGGCAACTCCTGGGGCAAAATCGTCGTGATCCCTCCCGACGGCGATTCTTCCACCGACTACCCCTTCGATCTCGCCGTCGATTCCGCCGACCACGGCGCCATCGGCTTCGGCCAGAACGGCAGCTCGGGCGATTACACCTGCGCCGGTCCGAAGCTCGCGCTCTCCAGCGATCTCGCCACCTGGAAGACCTGCGGCCTGCCGAACGCAGCGGCTGCGGGCGATTTCGTCGGCTACCCCGGCGCCATCGCCATGGCCTACGGCGGCAATGACAAGCTCCTGTTCCTCTGGTGGGAAACCCGCGCCACCGTCGCCGGTGTCTATCTCTACCGCGAACCTCCCGCCGGCGCCAGCAACACGCCGTCCATTTCCACAGTGGTCAATGGGGCGACCTTCCAGAGCGGCATCGTCGCCGGATCCTGGACCAGCATTACCGGAGCCAATCTCGCCGACACGTCGCGCACCTGGGCGGATAGCGATTTCACCAACGGCACCGCGCTGCCCACTACGTTGAGCGGAGTCTCCGTGAAGATTAACGGCCTCAATGCGCCGGTCTATTACATCAGTCCCACGCAGATCAATGTGCAGGCCCCGGCCGGCATCAGCGGAACTGTGCCCGTGGTCGTCACCAAGAATGGCGCATCGAGCACCGCCATTAACGCCACCGCCGTCGCCAACGCACCCGGACTATTTACCTACAGCCTGGGCGGCAAGAACTACCCGTCGGCCCTCTATAACGGCACCTACACCATCGTGGGCGACCCTGCGCTCTATGGCGCCGCAGCCAAGGCCAAGGCCGGCGACATCATCCAGCTCTACGCCACCGGCCTCGGCTCGTCGCCCGCCGGCAACACCATCGGCAGCACCATCGTCTTTAACGGAACTGTGACGGCGACAATCGGCGCTGCCAATGCCACGGTGCAGTTTGCCGGGCTGGTAGGCGTCGGCCTGTTTCAGGTAAACATCATCGTACCCGCGGGCCTGTCTGACGGCGATTATCCGCTCCTCATCAAGGCCAACGGTGTGTCCTCGCAAACCGGTGTCATTATCCCGGTCACGCACTGAGACAGCGGGTGGGGCGGCTTACCGGTTGAAGACCCCGGCCAGCGACGCGGCACACAGAGTCCAGATGGCCCACGGTAGCAAGGTCGCGGTCATCGCCCCACCCATCGAAACCTGTTTGCCGCCGGCCGCCTTCAGTCCGATGGCGATCAGCACCAGCTTCCACAACGTGAAAAGGTCGAACGCCGAAGCCAGCGAATAGACAAACTTGGAAGTGGTCGCCTGATCCATGAATGCGGCCGGATTGAATACCAGGGGGTTCTGCAGGTTGAAATCGTCCGGCGGCTTCATGAACATGACCGCGATGGCCAGCGCCACCATGATCACGCCCGGCAGCGAGGCATAACAGATGATGGCGAAAATCTGTTTGAGCCGCAACGGCACGGACATCATTCCTTTCACAATCGCCAGCAATACCGCCGCCCAGATCAACGTGACCACCGGAACGAATATCAGGATCGCCGCATAGGTGACGATCGGGGCGAACTTCGCTCCCGCCGCAATCTGCGCTTCCCGTTGTTCGGCCGGCAGCTGCGCCGCCCGCGCACTCATCTCCGTCTGGTGCCGGATCATGCGCTCCCAGCCCACATGCTGTCCGAACAGCACCATGTATCCCAGGGAAACCACAATCACCAGGATCAGCGGCGCCCAGAAGCTCGGACGCTCCGCAATATCTTTAAACGTCTTGGCGGGCTCGAAGAACACGCCCATCAACCGCGAGCCTTCTCCCATACCCCGGGGCTGTACATCCGATTCGGAGGGGATTTCAGGTGTCATATCACGACCGATTGTACTCCTAAGCCTGCCCGCGCGCTCGGGTATTATGGATGCTCCATGCGAAAACTCGCCATCCTCGTCCCGGTGCTGCTTCTCCTCACGTCCGCCTGCAAAGCGCCGGAAGAAAGCCACAGTAAGGCGATCCTCGGCGCTGTGCTGATCGATGGTTCCGGCGGTCCGCCCCTGACCAACTCCATCGTCGTGACAGCCGGCGACCGCATACGCGGAGCGGGCCCTCTCTCCACCATTCCCATTCCGGCGCAGGCCGACAAAATCAATGGCGGCGGCAGGTTTCTAATCCCTGCGCTGGTCACTGTGACCCCGAACATCCAGGGCCGCGATGAGGCCGCTTTTGCCAAGGCGCACGAGGCTGGCCTGCCCGCCATCGGCCGCATTGCCACCGTGGCCGACGCCGAGTGGATGCTGGAGCACGGCGCCACAGCCTTCGTCGGCATGATCCGCGACACCGAGACCCTCGATCCTGAATTTCTAGCGAAGCTCCGCGACCTGCGGATTGCCGTCGCGCCCGCCTTAACCACGGCCGGCGCCCAGTTGGATGTCGCAAAGCGAAATACCCTGCGCCTCTTCCAGGCCGGCGTGCCCATCGCTCTCGCCGCCGAGGGCGCCGGTGCCTTTCGCGAGGCCGAACTGCTGGCCGAAGCCGGCATTCCGCCGCTCGATGTAATCGTCGCCGCCACCCGCAACAGCGCAGCGGCGCTGCACGATAACGACGCCGGGGCCATTCAGCCCGGCAAACGCGCCAACCTTCTCCTTCTCTCCGCCAACCCCGGTGAAGACATCCGGAACCTCTCCCGGGTAGAAATGCGAATTGTCAACGGAGAGATCGTCCCGTAGATCCAAACAACGGTCCTACTTGCCGAGGTGTGCCAGCGCCGCGGTCAGAGGAGCGCCCGAAATGCGGATGATCCCCCGGAAAGGCTTGTACATCTCGAGGATCAGGAAGATCGCACAGGAGACCGAGAGGGCGGAGACAAATAAAGTGACCAGGACGGTCACATTTCGAGGGGCGAAGAGGCCGAAACTGACGAAGATGATGGTCAGCCATAAGACCAGGATCATCAGCATCGGGAAAGGAATTGGACTCGTGCTTTGCTCGTACATCAACCACCGCGATTGCAGGAGACTGGCCGCCATGGTCAGTGCCTGGTTCTGGAGCGTGCGCTGAGCCTCGTTCCTGGGCGTGAGCTGCTGAACTTTCGCGTAGATGGTTTCGTGCACGGACACCGGCTCCATAGCGGAGCCTTTGGAACCATCGGCCGGCCACACACGATCGCGAACCCGGATGAGGGTGTCGCGCAGTTGATCACGGGCTTCTTTGGATTCCGGTCCGTAGTGTGCAAGCACGCGGTCGAGGAAGACTACGTTGGCGGAGAGCTGGGTCACTTCATTGGTCTGCGAATCGTAGAACTCCTTGGCGGACGCCACGAGCAGGCCCAAGACCAGGGCCGCCATGGTGGCAATGAGTCCCATGCCAAGCCGGATGATGTCCTTGGAGCCTGCGCGGAGATGATGGGGAGGCAGAACCGGGCGTAGAAACATTCCCAGCAGGGCACCTCCGAAGACAAATGCGAACACGATGGAGCTGGCTTGAGTAGCACCCATGGCTAGATTTCCACGAGCGGCAATTCGAGCAACAGCTTGTCCAGCGTGATGGGGAAGTCGCGCACGCGCGCGCCTTTTCTTGCACCAGTTGGGTTCGCCAGCCACCCGTTCACTTTCAACGGCACGGTGCGTTTGGTGATGTCGATATCCAGGTGTTGCATTGATTTGCTTCCCGGCATGATTCGGGTCCGACTTCTGCAATGCAGATCCTCAGGGCGGGAGGGATGGTGTATTTTTTTTGGCTTGCGGAGGATTAAGGAAGAAGCGCGCGCTAGATCACAGTGAGGATGGCGGTTTCGGTCCGGACCCCTGCGCATTCGGCGCGGCAGGGGTATTCCCCGCGTACGGTGTCGGCGGGCAGGATGGCGTTGATCTGGCGCATCCCGTGAGCGTCCGGTGTGCCAACGTACTGCACGCGGAGCTTGGTTTCTCCCAGATAAACGCCGACGTTTGCGCGGTCGCAATTCTCCGGCAGCCCGGCTACCCAACAACTGATGAATGCGGCATCGCCAAGCTTGATTTCCCGGGCGTTCCAGGTGGTGCCATCGCATGCGCCCTTCAGCACCAACTGCTCCACGCATAGCGGCTGGTCCACGGCGATCCGCAGCACGGTGGTCGCGAAATCAGTATCCGCCAGGCGCAGGCGCACCGCGTTCCAACCCGCGGGCAGGCCGGGAGGCAGCCGGAAGTTGGCGAGCCAGGATCCGGTTTCGTCCGGTCTGACGTAAAGGGCTGGAACACCGAAGGGGCCCACTTCCAGGCGCAGCTGATCGCGGGTGACTGTTTCGTTCGCCGTGCGGAACCAGCAGGTGAGGTATTCCTCTTTGCGCGTGGAGAAATTGATGCCAAAGGTCCGTGAATTGGCCACCGCGAGGAGTTCCGGGGGCGGCGCCTGGGGATTCGGCGGGATCGCTTCCCACTTGCGATGGCACACGACGCCCGCGTGGTAGCCGGTGGTGTGCAGGAATTGCACCCTGGCAAAGCCGGCAGCCCGGCACATCGCCATCAGGCAACTCACACTGGGACCGATCCAGTTGTCCAACTGGTTGCCGAGTTCATCGGTCTCATAGAACTCCATAGTGGGGACTTCGTCCTGGTGCTCCCGCCACGTGTTGGCGTCGGTGACAAACGATTCGACGATGGCGGTATCGGTGGTCAGCGCGCAGACAATTTCGAGAGCCAGAAGGGGGTGCTTGAGATGGTACAGGATCCCGAGGCAGAAGACGAAATCGAAGGCGCCCAGGCCGGCCTCGGGCAACTCGTAGAAGTCGAGAATGCGATAGCTGACTCGGGAGCCGAGCTTCTTCTGAATCTGGAGAAAGTTGGGCACTTCCACGCAATCGATCGCGGTGACGTCTGCGCCGTGCCGCTCGGCTTCGAAGCTGAACCAGCCGTCCCAGGCCCCGATGTCCAATACACGCTTGCCGGTCAGATCCGCAGGGATGGGAAATCGCGCGTAGCGGCTCCGCAGGGTGTCGATCCGGTTGTAGCCCTCGATCTGTGTGCCGTCCGGCAGTTCGAAACTGTGATACCAGCCCTTTTCGGCAAGCTCCTGGCTAAAGTCCTTGCCTCTGCGGGGTTCATGCATAAACTCGATTATCTCAGCCGGGGGCCGCGCTGAAGATATCCACAGGCTGTTGAGAATCACTGGAAAAGGACAAACGCAGCCGATTATACTGGAGGTCACCAGAATGAGCGTCCCTTTTCAGATTGTGGTCTGCGGCAGTTTTGTCCCCGACCCTCTACAGACACTGGAGCCGGTCACCGGTCCGGCGGGTCCATCCCTCAAAAATGAAATGATGCTGCCGGCGGTGCTGGACCCCTGGGCCGGGCACGCACTGTTTGAGGCGGCTGGGCTGGCGCAGAAGCTGCCGGGAAGCAAGGTGTGGCTGGTCAGCTTGGGCGCCAAGGCAAAACTGCAGCAGGTGATGATGACCGTGGCGCAGAAGGCGCCCTTCGAACTGGTGGCGTTGGACGGTCCCGCCTCTGGCTTTGCAGACTCGTTCGAGACGGCGGCGGCGCTTGCCGGGGCGATCGAAGGCATCGCGGGACTGGATCGAAGCAGGCTGCTGCTGTTCGGCGGGTGGGAATCGGCGTCGCGCGGCGCGGGGTCCACGATGCAGATGGTGGCGGAACGGTTGGGGATCGCGGAGCAGTTCCAGGGTGTGGACCAGATCGCGGTCCACGACGACGGGAGTTTCGAGGTGCTCGAACGGGTGGAAGGCGGACGCCACCAGGTGTCGGTATGCACCGGGCCTCCGGCGTTGCTCGGGTGGGCGACGGGCAACTTGCCCGAGCCGCGCAACAATCCACAGGTTGGAATGGCGAATATGCGGACGGTAATGCCGGCACTGCAGCGCGCCAAAGCGGCGCCAGTGGCCAGCACGGGGTTGGCCTTCGCCTCTGTGACGCTGCCCAAACAGCAGCGCCAGACACGCATCGTCAAAGACATGGCGGCGGAAGACGTGGCGCGCGAGATCGTCGCCTGGATGGGGGAGGAATAACATGGAAACCATTCTCTTGCTGGCTCATACGGAGGCCGATGGATCGCTGGGCAAGCCGGCTCTGGAAGCTCTGAACGCGGCGCTCGGATTGGGCGGCGCGTTGACCGTCGGACTGGTAGGCGCGGTCACCCAGGCGGCTGCGGACCAGATCGCCGGGTGCGGCGCGGTGCGTTTCCTCGCCGTTACGGGCGAGGCGTTCGGACAACCTCGTTATGCAACGGATGCGGCCGCCGCCGAGGCTCTTTGCCGCGCGGCGGGTAGCCAGATCGTGATCGCCGCCGGTGGCTCGCGATGGGCGCGGGCGCTGCCCGGGGTGGCCTTCCGGCTGGGCGGTCGAGTGGACACGCACGCGACCGGCCTGGCGGCGGCCAACGGCTCCCCGGCCTTGACCCGCTGGTTCTACCGCCAGCGCATGGAGGCGGTGCTCTCGCGGACGCAGCGTCCGTGGGTGCTGCTGCTCGATCCCGGGTGCGTGACTCCGTGGACGGGAACGCCTGGCGCGGCTGTGGTGGAAGAGGTCCGGGTGGAAGCTCCCGCCACGCGGACCACGGTAACCGGGTACCGGACGCCGGAGGCCGGCCAGCAGACAATCCGCCCGGATGCCAGGATGCTGCTGGTGGCCGGCGCGGGGTGGACGAAAAAGCAGGCCGATGGCGCGGTGCATGCCGGCGAGGCGGAGCAGTTGATTCTCGGGTTCCTCCGGCGGGCCCAGGCTTCGCTTGGCAGCAGCAAGAGCCTGGTGGACCAGAGCGGGGAAGGCGAAGCAGTTTTGAGCTGCCTGACCCACATGAACCAGATCGGCCAGACCGGGTCGACTCCGCGGCATGCGAAAGGGCTTTCCACGTGTTGCCACGGCGAGGAGCCGCACGTAGTAGGCTGGCGCTTCGTGAATCAGCGGCGCGCGATCAATCTGGATGCCGGCTGCGGCTGGGCGCGCGGCAAGGCGGACGTGCTTTATGTGGCGGACGCGTTCGCGGTGATGCGCGCGGTGAACGCGTTACTGGAAGGCTGAGGTAGACAGGCCAGGAGGCCTATCTTACCCTATACTGTAGTTTCGTGGCTATTGCGAAGTCTCTGTATAGCGTCCACCCCGGCGTGGTGATGACCCAGAAGTGGGTCACCACGTTGCAAGAGAAGACCGGGCGCTCACTTGAGGAGTGGCTGAAGCTCGTCAGGAAGTCCGGCCCTCCGACAGAGAAAGAGCGGCGGGAATGGCTCAAAAGTGAGTACGGACTGCCCACGAACTCGGCATGGTATCTCGCCGAACGCGCCGGCGGGAAGGGCGAGGATCTGGAAGATCCCGAAGCCTATCTACGCGCGGCGGAGGGATACGTCGAGGCCATGTTTAGCGGCGGCAAGGCGGGCCTCCGGCCGATTTACGACGTACTCCTGAAACTCGGACTCTCGCTCGGCAAGGACGTGAAAGCCTGTCCGTGCCAGACCATCGTGCCGCTCTATCGCAAGCACGTGTTCGCGCAAATCAAGCCCACCACGCGGACGCGTATCGACATGGGATTCGCCCTGGGATCCCGCCCCGCCGAGGGCCGGCTGATCGATACCGGCGGATTCGCCAAAAAGGATCGCATTACCCACCGCATTCCGATTTCCTCGCTCGCGGAAATCGACAATGAGGTGAAGCATTGGTTGCACACGGCATTTGAGGAGGATCGATGACCCCGCAGGAAGTACTCGAATACGCAAAGACAAATGACGCACGACAGCTCGACCTGAGATTCACGGACATTCCCAGCCTGCAGCATCACGTATCGTATCCGATCAATCAGTTGGATGAGAGCAGCTTTGAAGAAGGGTTCGGCATGGATGGATCCAGCATCCGCGGATGGGCGGCGATCCACGAGAGCGATATGCTGCTGATTCCGGATTCCACCACCGCGTTCATGGACCCCTTCGCCGAAGTCCGCACGCTGGTGATGTACGGCGACGTTAAGGATCCGATCACCAAGCAGCGCTACGAGCGCGATCCGCGCTGGATCGCGCAGAAGGCCGAACTGTACCTGAAGAATAGCGGTGTGGCCGATACGTCGTATTTTGGCGCCGAGGCGGAGTTCTTCATCTTCGACAACATCAGCTTCGACCAGAACCAGCACTCGGGCTACTACTACATCGACGCCGAGGAGGGCCGCTGGAACTCGGGGCGCCGCGAGAATAATCTGGGCTACCGTCCTCGGTATAAGGAAGGCTACTTCCCGGTGCCGCCCACCGATCATTATCAGGACCTGCGCAGTGAGATGGTGCAGACCATGATCGAGTGCGGCCTCAACATCGAGTGCCACCACCACGAGGTGGCCACCGGCGGACAGTGCGAGATCGATCAGAAGTTCGACACGCTGGTGAAGAGCGCGGACAACATGATGCTGTACAAGTACATCATCCGCAATGTCGCCAACCAGTACGGCAAGACAGTAACATTCATGCCCAAGCCGATTTTCGGCGACAACGGCAGCGGCATGCACTGCCACCAGAGTCTGTGGAATGGCGGCAAGCCGCTGTTTGCGGGCGATAGCTACGCCGGCCTCAGCCAGATGGCGCTCTACTATATCGGCGGACTGCTGAAGCACGCGCGCGCGCTTTCGGCCATCATCGCGCCCACCACCAACAGTTACAAGCGGCTGGTGCCGGGCTACGAAGCGCCGGTGAATCTTGCGTACTCGCGGCGGAATCGCAGCGCGGCGGTGCGCATTCCGATGTACTCGGCCAGCCCCAAGGCCAAACGCGTGGAGTTCCGCCCGCCGGATCCTTCGGCGAATCCGTATCTTGCCTTTGCCGCGATGCTGATGGCGGGGCTGGATGGCGTGCTCAATCGGATCAATCCGGGCGAGCCGCTCGACAAGGACATCTACGACCTCTCGCCCGAAGAGATGAAGAGCGTGCCCTCCATGCCCGGGTCGCTCGACGAGGCTCTCGGATGCCTGGAAGACGATCACGGCTTCCTGACGCGCGGCGACGTCTTCACCGACGAATTGATCGAGACCTTCATCGATTACAAGCGAAAGAATGAGGCGGAAGCGGTCCGGTTGCGCCCGCATCCCTACGAGTTCGCGCTGTATTACGACATTTAAATGGCCGCAGATAAACGCCGATTAACGCCGATAAAAGAACTGGTTATCGGCGTTCATTAATATGGAAGGCAGCATCGTGCAGGTCAACGTTTCGCCCGGCGGACTGCCCAAGCGCGCGATCGCCGAAGGGTGGATCGGCCCTCTGGGCATCGATGGCGACCTGCACGCCCATCCCAATATCCACGGCGGTCCCACCAAGGCCATACTGCTTATCGCGTCGGAGGTGGTGGACGCCCTCACGGCGCGCGGATATCCGCTTTTCTACGGAGCGATGGGCGAGAACCTGACGACCCGGGGCATCGATGTGCGGCAGATCCGCATCGGCGACGAGTTTCGCGTGGGCGGGGCTGTGCTGGAGATTACACAGCCGCGCGGTCCGTGCTCGGCGCTGGATATCTACGGTGAATCGCTCAAGCTTGAAGTCTACGACCGGAAGGTGAAGGAGCGCGATTACACCTCCGCTCGCTGGGGCATGAGCGGTTTCTACGCGAGCGTGACGACGCCCGGACCGGTGCGGGCGGGAGACGCGATTTCGCTGCTCTCCAAACTGGCGTGACGCATGATCGTCCCTGAACCGATTGCGGCCGCCGCGGACCCCGAGAGTATCCGCTATTTCCTGGGGCGCCTGCGGCATGATTTCCCGGCGGAATACGAGCGCATCCTGGCAAGTCCCGCCGCCCTGCGCTGCGCCCTCGGCGTTTTCTCTTACAGCCGCTTTCTCTCCGAATCGGCCTTGCGCGACCCAGAGCGCCTGCTGCATATCGCCGCGTCGCGCACGTTCAACAGCATTCTCACACGCGAGAATTACCGCGAGCGCCTGTATAGCTTCCTGGGTGCAGGCGTGCCTTCGGCAGTGGATTTCGCGCGTTTCCGGCGGCGCCAACTCCTCCGCATCCTGCTGCGCGACGTTCTGGGCGCGGCCACGCTCTCGAATGTCACCGAAGAATTGTCCAACCTGGCGGACGCGATCCTGGACGTTGCCTACCGGCGGATCCGCTCGGAACTGGTGGCGCACCATGGCGAGCCGCGCCTCGAAGATGGCAGCCTGTGCGGCTTTTCCGTGATTTCCCTTGGCAAGCTTGGCGGCAAGGAACTGAACTACAGTTCCGATATTGATCTGATGTTCGTGTACGGCGGCAATGGCGAGACCGACGGGCCCGCCGTGCTCACCAACAAGGAATTCTATAAAAAGGTAGCCAATCAGTACACCGCACTGCTCTCCACGTACACTGCGGAGGGGCAGTGCTATCGCGTGGACCTGCGGCTGCGCCCGGACGGAACGCTGGGCGAAGTCGCCGTCTCCGAGGAAGGCGCGTGCGCCTACTACAGTGAACGCGCCCGCGACTGGGAAAAACAGATGTTGATCAAGGCGCGCATCTCGGCCGGAGAGAGCCAGCCCGGCGCCGCCCTGCTGGAGTTTGTGGAACCGCTGATCTATCAAAGCTCCCTCGACTTCCGCGCCGTCGAAGCAGTGAGCGAAACCCGCCAGCGCATCAGCGAAAAACTGGCCGCCAAGCGCGGCGCGCCCGGCGGCCTGGACGTCAAGCTGACGCCCGGCGGGATCCGCGATATCGAATTCCTGGTGCAGTGTCTGCAGCGCCTGCACGGCGGACGCGAGCAGTGGGTGCGCCACGGCGGCACGGTCTTCGCCCTCTTCCGCCTGCGCGACAAGGGGTTTCTGTCCGACGGCGAATACGCGCGCCTCTCGGCCGCCTACTCCTTTTTGCGCTATCTGGAACACCGGCTGCAAATGGAGGAGGATCGCCAGACTCACACACTGCCCAACTCTCCGGCCCGTTTGGAACTGCTGGCGCGCAAGATGCCTCCCGACGCCAACGGTGTGTCCCTGGATGCCGCGGGCCTGCAGCAGCGTCTGCAGGATCATCTCTCGGCGGTGCGCGAGATTTACGGCCGCGTGGTGCACGCTTATCGCCAGCCCGCACGCGCTCGAGGAACACTGCCCTGCGTACGGATGACGGGGAAATACCGCCGGCCGATCGAAATCTGGAGCGCCTGCTTGGCGAGCGCGCGCCTCGCCTGGCCGCTGCCCTGGCCACCACCAATCTACGCCGCGGCCGGGCACGCTTCGAACATTTTCTGGAGCAGGCCGTGGCCACGCCGGACTTGATGGCACGCCTGGATGCCTCGCCGGACGCGGTGCTCGATATCTTCGAGCACAGCGCGCATTTCGCCGACCAGATTCTGCGGTATCCGGAGCTGCTCGATGAAATCGGCGAGCCGCCGGATCTGGAAGGCGGCACCCTACAGGACGGTGCGGCGCTGCGCCGCTTCTACCGGCGCCAGATGCTCCGCATCCAATGCGAAAGCATGCTCGGCCACGCTCCCATCTTCGAGACCCTGGGCAAAACCAGCGTGCTGGCCGACACGGTGATTGCCGCTGCCTACCGCATCGCGCTCTCGGAAACGCCGCCGCCATCGAGCGCCGGTTATGTGGCCAAAGACCAGATGATGCTGATCTCGCTCGGCCGCCTGGGAATGCACGAGTTCGACCTGGGAAGCGATGCCGATGTCAATTTCGTGATTCCCGATGAAGACGCGGGCGAACTGGTCTACTGGACCGGCGTGGCCGAGCGCATCATCCAGACGCTCAGTTCCTACACAGGCGAAGGCGTCATGTTTGCCATCGATACACGCCTCAAACCCAACGGGCGCGCCGGCGACCTGGTACAGACCGAGGGCGCCTACAAGACTTATTTCGCCGAGAAGGCGGAGGCATGGGAAGGCATCGCGTACATGAAATCGCGCGCCCTGGCCGGCAACGCGGATCGCGCCACCCGGTTCCTGCACGAACTTCAGGACGTAGACTGGCGCCGCTACGGCCAGAGCATGCGCTCCCGTCAGGAGCTGGGCCAGATGCGTGCCAGGCTGGAACGCGAACAGGGCACGCGCAATCCGCTGAAGGCCGGCGCCGGCGGATATTATGATATCGATTTCGCTTTGATGTATCTTCGCCTGCGCGGCGCGGGAATCTTTTACAAAGTGCTGAACACTCCCGAACGCATCGAAGTGATCGAGAAGATGGGCCACCTGTCGCCCGAAGACGCCAACTTCCTGCGCGACGCCTCCACTTTCTTTCGCGCGCTCGATCACGGGCAGCGGCTCTCCACAGGACGCGCCGAGGGCAGCCTGCCCACCGCCCGTGCCCAGTTTGAGGTGCTCACGGAATTAGTCAAACGCTGGACCCCCGCTCACCTTCACGAGCAGCCGCTGGACGTGACGCTCGGTGAAATCCGCCGCCGTACGCGTGAGTTCTTCGAGCGCCTCTTCGGAGCTGCATCGTGATTCAAATAGCGACATTGCCATGTCCCGCCTGAAGCTCTCGCGCTTCCTGATCTCGGTACTGGCGGTGGCTGCCATCCTCGCGCTGTACCGCCTGGTGCTGCCGGTCAATAACACGACGGTGGCGCTTTCTTTACTGCTGGCAGTGCTGGGTGTCTCGGCACGTTGGGGGCTCGCCGAAGCGACAGTAGCATCGATCGTCGCAGTGCTCGGTCTGAATTACTACTTCCTGGAGCCCTTCGGTACATTCACCATCGACGATCCCCAGAATTGGGTGGCGCTGGTTGCGTTCCTGGTCACTGCCGTGACCGCCAGCCAGCTCTCGGAGCGAGTGCGGCGGCGCGCCGCGGAAGCCGAAGAGCGCCGCCTGGAGATCGAGCGGCTCTATGCGCTGGTGCAGGCCATGATGCTGGGCGGCAATACGCGCCGCACCATCCGCGAATTCGTACAGCGCGTCGTCCAGGTCTTCGGTTGCGATGCCGCAGCCTTTTACTATCGTCCGGGCGAGGAGTATTTCCGTTCCGGTCCGGAGAGCAATCCGGTGAGCGACCACGACCTTCTAGCCGCTGCGGAGGTCGACGAGCTTTCGGTGGAGGAGAATCGGTTGCGCGCCATCGCGCCGGTCCGGCTGGGCGGCCACCCGCTGGGGTCGATGGCCCTGCTCGGGCCGCTGCCCTCCGACCAGACTCTGCGGGCCATCGTGAATCTGGTGGCCATCACGATTGAGAAGGCTCGCGCCATCGAGGAGGCCAGCCACGCCGAGGCAGCGCGCCAGAGCGAGGTATTGAAGTCAGCGCTCTTGGATTCGCTCGCGCACGATATCAAAACACCGCTCACTTCCATCAAGGCCGCCGTTACCAGCCTGCTGGGGTCGGCCGCGGAAAGAGATCGCGAACTGCTCACCATCATCAATGAAGAGGCCGACCGCCTGAACCAACTGGCGGCGGAAGTGATCGCCATGGCGCGCGTGGAGGCCGGCAAACTGCACCTGGAGAAGCGTCCTGTGTCCGCCATTGAACTGATCGATGCCGCGCTCGCCGACCTCGCCGCATTCCGCCGCGGACGCCCGATCAACGTGCTGGCCCCAACCGACCTGCCGCCAGTGGAGTGCGACCCCGAACTGATCCAGCACGTGGTCAAACAGTTGGCCGAGAACGCACTCAAATACTCGCAGGAAGCAACGCCACTCACCATTTCGGCGTCGCGCAAAGGTGAGAAGATCGTGATCGGAGTGGTCGACCGGGGCCCGGGCATCGAAGAAGACGAGCGCGCGCATATCTTCGACAAGTTCTTCCGCGGCCGGCGGTACCGTTTCGAAACCAAGGGCACGGGTATGGGGCTGGCAATCGCGAAGGGAATCGTGGAAGCGCACGGCGAGAAGATCTGGGTGGAGAGCGAGCCCGGACAGGGCTCCGCCTTTTACCTTTCGCTACCGATCGCTCGGGGAGAAGAACATTGAGCGCCGGCAAAATTCTGGTGGTGGACGACGATCCGCAGATTCGCCGCGTGATGAAGGCGACCCTGGTGGGCCACGGCTACGAGGTAGTGGAGGCCCGCACGGGCGAGGACGCGCTGGAGAAGTTTCCCCAGGAAATGCCCACTCTGGTGCTGCTCGATATGAACATGCCCGGTATGGGCGGCCTGGAGACCTGTCGATCGATACGCTCCGGATCGGACATTCCGGTGATCATCCTTTCGGTGCGCAATACCGAGAAGGACAAAGTGGCGGCGCTCGATGCCGGCGCGGACGATTATGTGACCAAGCCCTTCGGTATCGAGGAGTTGCTGGCGCGCATACGCGCCGCGATGCGGCGTTCGCCCTCGTCATCGGAAGGCGGGCCGCGCGGCTATACAGGAGCCGACCTCGAGATCGATTTCGACACACGCAAGGTACGCGCCAACGGTAAGGACGTACGCCTCACGCCTAAGGAGTTCGAGACCCTGCGCTATCTGGTGGCGCACACTGGCCGTCCCGTAACCCATCGCGAGATCCTGCAGGCCGTGTGGGGTCCGGATTACGGCGACGAACCGGAATACCTCCGCGTGTTCATCAACCAGCTCCGCAAGAAGATCGAGGCCAATCCGGGGAAACCGAAATACATCCTGACCGAGCCCTGGGTGGGCTACCGCTTCGCCGGATAGGGCCCGGCCTTGTCGCGGTTTCGATGGTACCCTTATCCACTAGGATGTCCGCGCGAGGGGTACTGCTGATCTGGGCGACGGTTTTGTCGGCGCACGCGTCCGCCGGCGCGGGGTACACCGGAGCCGCGGCGTGCGCGAAGTGTCACGCAGAGGTCCACGCCAAATGGTCGCAATCCAGGCACAGCAAGATGGTGCAGCCGGCGACCAGGACCAGCGTGAAGGGAGACTTCACGCACGCCAAGCTGCAACTGCGCGGCGCACCATACGCCCTGCGCGAGCGCGACGGAATCTACTACATCACCGAATCCACGCTCACCGGGAAGCCGCAGGAGCACCGGGTGGACTACACGCTGGGCAACCGGCGCATTCAACACTACCTGACCACGCTCGCCACCGGGCGCGTGATCGTGCTGGCGCCGAGTTGGGACGTGCTGCGCAAGCAGTGGTTCCACAACTTTGATATCGCGGATCCGGACGAGACCAGCGAAGTGCTGGTCCAGGTGTGGAACAAGAACTGTTTCTCGTGCCACGTAAGCCGTCAGGAGAAGGGGTACGACAACGCGAGCAATGCCTATCAGACGTCGTGGCAGGATTTCGGCACCAACTGCGAGCGCTGCCACGGACCGGGGAGCGAACACATCGCGCACTACAGCGTGGCGGCGCCGCCGAAGGGTCCGGCGCGCGACATCGTGCTGCAAACCCGGCTGGACGCGGAGCGCAATACCATGGTGTGCGCGCAGTGCCACTCCTTCCGCGATATCTACGCCCTGGGGTTCGCCGCGGGCGAGAACTATTACGACTACTTCCTGCCGATACTGGAAGCCACGCAGCCGGTGGATAAGGACCCGGCGTACTGGCCGGATGGACGCACACGGCGATTTTCCAACGATGCGTTCGGATTGTGGCAGAGCGAGTGCTACCTGAAGGGCGGCCTGGCCTGCACGGCCTGTCATACAGCTGCCCACGAGACCGAAATCGAACGCAATCCGCAATTGCGGCCCGATGCCAACGCCCTCTGCACGCGGTGTCACGAGGGCGTGGGCAAGACGCTGACCGCCCACACACACCACGCCGAAAGAAGCACGGGAAGCTCCTGCGTAGAGTGCCACATGCCGCGCACGGTGCAGAGTATCAAGGCCGAGATTCGCGATCATTCGATGTCGGTGCCGGCGCCCGAGAACACCATCCGGCACGGCATCCCGAACGCCTGCAATCTTTGCCACAAGGACCGGGATGCACGATGGTCGCTGGAAAAGATGAAAGGCTGGTACGGTGAGGCGTCACGCCAGAAGTGGATCCGGCGGGCTGACGCGTTCGCGGCTGCCGGCACGGGAGATGCCGGAGCGGTCCCGAAATTGATCGAGATTCTGAGTACGCCGGGCGAGGGTCCGCTGGCGCGCGCGAATGCTCTGTCGCACCTGGCGAGATTTCCGGGTGATGCGCGGGTATTTCCGGCGATGCAAGGGGCGCTGACGGACGGACAACCGCTGGTGCGCGCGGTAGCGGCGCTGCGCCTGGCTGCCCGTCCGGCGGACAAATCGGAGGCCGTCCGGTCGCTAGCGGCCGCGCTGGCAGACCCGATCACTACAGTCCGGCTAGGCGCCGCCGTGTCGCTGGTGAGCTTGGGCGTGAAGGAACTCGCCGGCGCGGACGGCGAACGGTTCGAACAGGCGAAGCAGGTGTACCGGGCGAGGGCGGAGTTCAATTCCGACGATGCCGAACAGCAGATGGGTGCGGGGCGGTTCTATCTGCTCACCGGAGATCCGGCGCGGGCGCTGACGGCGCTGCAGGCGAGCCTGCGGATCGATCCAGAAGTGCCGGCGCGGTACCTGCTGGCGGCAGCTTATGTGCAGCAGGGGCAGGTCGCGAAGGCTCGCGAAGTATTGCTGACGATTGCGGCCGGCGATCCCGATTATGCCAAGGCGCAGCGCCTGCTCACGGCCATCGACGCGCAGACCGGAGTCCCGCACTGAGGTAAGGATTACTTTCCTGGTGAATCGCAGTTGCAGGCCGGGCAGCCGTTGTCCAGGACGATCTTCCACTTCCCGTCGGCCTCGCGCCGCCAAACGGAATTGAACGTACCCGTACGCTTTCCGGAGGGATCGCGCACCGGGCCCGAAGACATGGCGAGCTTGCCGGAATCGAGGACTTCGACGAACTCGGGCGCCCATGAGAAGGGAGCTTGCGGACCTTGGAAGAAGGCCTTCCAGCGTTCGGCAACCTGTTGCGAGCCGCGCGTCGCCCGGCCGCCGGACATGAAGACGGTCTCGCCGGCAAGGAACGAGGCAAACGCTGCCGGGTCGCGGTCGGCCATGGTTTTGGCGAAGGCGATTTCGGTTTGACGCACCTGCTCCTTGAGCTCGGCATTCGTCTGGGCGGACACCGGCGCCGCCACGCATAACAAGGTCGCACAGAGGACCCATCTGATCGTCATGCTCGTCATGAGGGGATTGTACCTTGGTGGTAAGCTGGCATTGCTATGAAACATCAGCCGCGGATCGCGGCGATCGGCAGCGTAAATATCGATCTGGTCACGTACACCGACCGGTTCCCGCGTCCTGGCGAGACCATTTTCGGGCGTGAGTTCAGCCTGGGCTTCGGCGGCAAGGGCGCCAACCAGGCGGTGGCAGCACGTTTGTGCGGCGCGCAGGTGGCCATGGTGGCCCGGGTGGGCGACGACCTCTTCGGGCCGGCGAATATCGAGAACTTCTCGTCGCGCGGCATCGATACCAGCCGCGTGCTGGTGACTCCCGGAGTCTCCAGCGGGGTGGCGCCGATTTTCGTGGAGAGTTCCGGTCAGAATCGGATCTGGGTGGTCAAAGGCGCCAACGACCGGCTGTCGCCCGCCGACGTGGATGCGGCGGCCGCGGTTCTGGAAGGCGCGGACTTCCTGGTACTGCAGCTCGAAGTGCCCATCGAGACGGTCTACTACGCGCTGCGCTTTGCGCGGGAACACGGCATTCGCTCGATCCTGCAATCCGGCGCCCGGACAGGCGCTGGATCTGGCCCAAGTGGCGCATGCCGACTACGTGATTCCCAACGAGACCGAGGCCGAAGCGCTGACCGGAATGCCGGTGCACAGTCTCGAGGATGCGCGGGCCTGCGCACAGAAGCTGCTGGATGGCGGCCTGCGGCGGGTGATCGTGACCCTAGGCGCTAACGGAGCGCTCTATGCGGGTCCGGAAGGGATGACACACGTTCCGGCGTTCGCGGTTCAGCCGGTGGATACCACCGGTGCGGGTGACGCTTTTATCGGAAGCCTGGCGTGTTTCCTGGCCGAAGGAATGGCGGAGATGGACGCAATTGCCTGCGCCAATCTATATGCCGCGCTTTCCACACTGGGGCCGGGAACGCAAAAATCGTTCGCGTCGCGCGAGCGTTTCGACGCGGAGTGTGCCTTGCGCCACGTTTCGAGCTAGCTTCTACGCCTGCATTGCCAGGCGCAGTTCGTCTTCAATCTCGTAGACCTTGTCTTCGTAAGGCCGGGTAGTGGCGCCCCCTGCCTTGGCGTCTTCCAGTTTCTTCTTGGCGGTGGCGAGACGCTTCTGGAGTCCGGAGACTTTCGGGTTGGGCTTGGCGGCGGGCGGCTCGGTTTTAGGAGTTGGACGCTCTGAGGCGGCGGGCGGCTTGGCCTTGCCGGCCGGCTTTTTGGCTTTCAACTTGGCGGTCGCCTTGTAGCGAAAGGCCGTCACGGCGGGCGGCGGCTTCAGTGCGGCGCCGAAATCGGCGCGATACTCGTCGGCGATTTGAACGGCTTCGGAAAGGAGATCCCTAAACCGGCTCTCCATTGCGTGCTTCGCCTGAACCCGCAGGTCTTCACCCTGCTGTTTCCACTTCTGGTATTCGTTGATGATGTCGGGCATGAGGAATTCCGTACATCATGATAGCTGGTAGACAGGCCCCCCTTGCACGCGCCCGAGGGATTCGCCATAATACGGCACAGTTCCAGATAGGCTAGTATGCTTCCTCACCGACCGGAGACCCAGCCGTGCGAAATTCCCTGGTAGCCGCCCTTGTTGCGTGTGCGGATCAGCCGATGAAATCGAAGGCCCGCCGCTTTCTGGCCGGTTTGTCTTCCGACGAACTTCAGTTCATTGCGGGGTTCCTGGGCTCCTGCATTCTTGGAATCGCAGGGCCTGCTCGCGATCGCCACTTGCGACGAATGCCCGCTCATCGCCAGTCAAGCCGTCTGCCCCACGCCCGACCAGGAACTCAAGATGATTCTGCTGCTCGAATACCTGGGCTGTTCGGGTCTGAGAAGAAGCCGTCGATCACCGCGCGCGCCGGCGAGCCGCACAGTGAGTTGACCGGACGGCGGTGCGACCGGGCCTATTGCACGATGCCGCCTTCGGCCTGCGGCTCCAGTTTGATCTCCCCAAACGCGGTTTCATACTGGGTCACGTTCTGCTGCAGGATGTTGAGCAGCGCCTTGGCCTGCTGCGGGCTGACATAGATGCCCTGGAAATTGTGAATCGCGACATTATCCGCCGCCGTCTGATTGACGCGGCCGAACATCAAAAAGAAGTCCCAGAGATTCACGCGGATCTGAACGCTGTTGGCGTAGTTCTCCCGGTACTCGGGCGTGTTGATCAATTGAATCTTGGGTGCGGGCGGCTGCGTCATATCCTCCAGCGTATCACTCGCATCCGCCGGCGGATGCCAGAAGCACGGTTTAGAAATCTTTACGAAATATTTGACAACTTGTGGTCATTCACTTGCGTCGGATAGTGTGAAGGAGGAGAGGAAATGAAGACTTTACCTGAAACTCACACTCATGGCTTGGCCCACTGCCCGATGTGCACTCACACTGTGCCCGCCGAGATCGACCTGAAGGGTAAATACGCCCGCGTCGCCGCGGGACAAAAATGCCCGCGCTGCGGGTCTTCCCTGGAAGTGGCGGTGGTCATTCACATTCCGGAAGCGGCATAGTACCGCATAAACTTAAGGGTCAGGTTGTTCGCCGAGAGTGCTTTCTGTCATAGTGAAAGTTGAATTGGGGCCCGATGAAACGTAAGATCCAAGCAAAACCCGAGCCGGTAGTTCCCGCCGAGCTGCTGGAGCAGGCGAAGAAGTCCGATTTCGCCGGACCGTCTCAAGAAGGTGGAAAAGTGCTCGGTTTGCGGCGCGGAGACCACCGTTCCTGGCGGCCGGGGAAGCCGCTGTGCTGGGTGTGCCGCAGGCTGAAGATCAGCGCCTGGCGCGAGATCGAACAGCAAATGCCGATGCAGGAATAGGCTTCTTACGAGTTCGCCTCAATCAACTGCGCCACTTCTTCCCATTCCAGTCATGAGCGCTTCGAGGTCCGCCCGGCGGGCCTCGAGCAGTTCTGTCATCCGCTTCGTTTCCTCGGCGTTCACAAAGTTTCCCAGGGCAGCTTCGTAGTCGGCGATTTCGACTTCCAGGCGCGTGATCTCGTCCTCGATCGCGCGGCTGCGCTCCTTCATCTGCCGCAGTTTGATCGGATTCAGGCGCGTCGCCGGAGCTTTGGACGGCTCTGCCGGCCGCGGACTGGAGCATCGCAGGCGCAGGGCTGTGAACCGGAACTGGCAGTCGCTGCCGGGGAATCTGCGGCAGCCGATGGCGTGCCGGACCCGCCGCCCTGTTTCCGCCACAGGTAGTCCTCGTAGTTGCCCGGGATAGACGTGGACCTTCCCGTCCTCCACTTCCAAGACGCGGGTGGCCAGCTTGTCGATGAAGTAGCGGTCGTGGGAGACGAAGACCACGGTGCCGGTGTATTCCTGAAGCGCCCTCAGCAGGACGTCCTTGGCGCGCATGTCCAGGTGATTGGTGGGCTCGTCGAGCAGCATGAAGTTCGACGGCACCATCAGCATGCGGGCCAGCGCGTAGCGGTTGCGCTCGCCGCCCGAGAGCACGCCGATCGGCTTGAACACGTCGTCTTCGGAGAACAGAAAACAGCCCAGGATGCTGCGCAGTTCGGTATTGGTGGCGCGCGGCGCCACCGTGGCCAGATCGTCGATCATGCGCGCGTTCTGGTCGAGTTCCTTGTACTGGTCCTGCGCGAAATAGTCGGGCTGGGCGTTGTGGCCCAGGATGTATTCCCCGGAGGTCACCGGCTCGGCGCCCGCCAGGATCTTGATCAGGGTGGATTTGCCGGCGCCGTTCACGCCCACCAGCGCCACCCGGTCGCCGCGCTCGATGATCAAATCGCCGTCGGAGAACACGACGTGATCGCCGTAGCTTTGGACACCTTCCTGAAACTCCGCCACGATCCGGCCGCTCGGCTTGGGCTGGGGGAAGCTGAAGTGGATGGTCTTCTCTTCGGGCGGAATCTCGATCCGCTCGATCTTCTCCAGTTCCTTGATGCGGCTCTGCACCTGTTTGGCCTTGGTGGCCTGGTAGCGGAAGCGGTTGATGAAGGCTTCCAGCTGCTGGATGCGGTCCTGCTGGTTGGCGTAGGCGGCCTGCAGCTGCGCGCGCCGCTCGTCCTTCTGCACTTCGTAGCGCGTGTAGCCGCCGGTGTAGAAGTGCAGGCCCTTATTCCACAGCTCGACGATCTTGCGCACCGTGACGTCCAGGAAGTAGCGGTCGTGGGACACCAGCACGAACGCATACGGGTAGGCGGCCAGATACTCTTCCAGCCAGTTGCGCGCTTCCAGGTCGAGGTGGTTGGTGGGCTCGTCGAGCAGCAGCAGGTTGGGCTTTTCGAGCAGCAGCTTGGCCAGCGCGATGCGCATCTGCCAGCCGCCGGAGAACTCTTCGGTGCGCCGCTTCCAATCGCGCTGCGGGAAGCCCAGGCCGCTGAGACACGGCGCCCACCTGCGATTCGATGGTGTAGCCGTCGCGCGCGCGGAATTCGCCTTCCGCCTGGTGGAACCGGTCGGCCACCTGGCGCGTATTCCGGGCTGGCGGGGTCGAGTTCGGCCATGCGGTGGGCCAAGTGCTCCTGCTCCTCTTCCAGCGCCCGCAGGTGCGGCGAACACAGTCATGCACTCGGCGAATACGGAGCGGCCGGAGAGCGAAAGGCCCTCCTGCGGCAGGTAGCCGAGGGTGACGCCTTTCTGGGTGGTCAGGATGCCGGAATCGAGGCCCTCGATGCCGGCCAGCACCTTCAGCAGCGACGACTTGCCGGTGCCGTTGGCGCCCACGATGCCGGCGCGCTCGTTG
The DNA here is from genome assembly GCA_963792055.1 of uncultured Solibacteraceae bacterium. Lineage (GTDB taxonomy): Bacteria > Acidobacteriota > Terriglobia > Bryobacterales > Bryobacteraceae > Solibacter. Next base: position 191,075 of record CAWBUV010000011.1, read on the forward strand.
GGCGTCACCAGCCAGTCGACATTTTCAAAGAGGATTCTGGGGCCGTAACGCTTTCCCGCCCCGGTGAGTTGGATCATCGGCTAAACAAGTTATTGTAGCGAGTAGCGGGCTCCGGAACGCGGACCCGACATTCCGCATTCCGGAGCCCCGGGACAGGGAGAAGGAAACTTCTGAATACCTGTCATATGATGAGACGTATGCGGGTTAATCCGGTTATAGCCAGTATTGCCACTGGCCGGTTACAAGCACGTAACCCGCGAGCACCGCGTTGGTTACCCCATGCGCCAGGATGCAATCGGCCAGGTTCGCGTGCGGACCATCCACCAGTTGTAAATGATTCCAGCGGCCAGGCCGACCTCCCAATACGGGCCGTGTTCGGAGGCGAACAGCAGGGCCACGATCCAGAAAGCGAACGGCACGTACGTGCCGAGCGGCACCTTAGGAAATCGTTGTCGATCAGCCAGCGCATCAGCCAGCCGCGCCAGAACAGTTCCTCCAGGATGGGCACCACGATCGCGCAGGAGGCAGCACGCAGCATGATGAAGCCGAGGTTGGACTTCAAATGAGGAGGCAGCGACGCGGTGGCTGCACCCGGTGAGAGCGTTTTCGAAGAGCCAGTGATGGCGGTACCCGAACAGGAGGTCCGGCGCCACCCAGATGACGAAGACCGCGACGCCGACGGCAATACTGGCCAGCGGGAAACTGGGACGGAAGGAAAGATACGGCCAGGAAACGGCGCCAATGACCGATACGACCACGAGAAAACGGACCAGATACAACCACTGCGGCGGCAGCGGGATCATGCGTTCGAGCGCCATGATGCCGACGAAAGCAAGAAACGGGGCAATGTACGCGACGGTGGCGCGCCGGTGAAATTCGGTGGACTGGGGCATAGGGGCCGGATTACGACTGCGTTACCGCTGTCTGCTATGGTAATCCAGAGTCCCCGTCATTTGCGGCGGGCAGGCGGGCGGACGTTGATCACCGGGATCAGGCTGTTGCGATCGTCGGATGCGGGCGCGCGCCCGTTGCGGGCGGCCAGTTCGCGGTTCAGCGTGGCGACGAACTCCTGGATCTGCAGCTGCATGTCGCCCATCTTCTCGCGCATGTTCAGAATGATCTCGACGCCGGCGAGATTCACGCCGAGGTCGCGCGTGAGGTGAAGGATCACCTCCAGCCGTTCCAGGTCTTCCTCGGTGTAGAGGCGCGTGTTGCCTTCGCTGCGCGAAGGCTTCAGCAGGCCTTCGCGCTCGTAGAGGCGCAGCGTCTGCGGATGGATCTCGTACTGCTCCGCCACCGCGGAGATCATGTATGCCGCTTTGGATTTCGCCTTCGCCATATCAGACCTTGGCCCACATTTCGGCGCGCGGATCTTCCGGGTGGAGCTTGGCCATCTCGCGCAGCAGTTCGCGGGTGCGTTCGTCGCGCGGGTCGGGCGCGTTGATCGCGACTTCCACGATCTGGTCGCCGCGCTGATTGGTGCGCGAGTTGAGGACGCCCTTCTCGCGCAGGCGGAACTCGCTGCCCGTTGGTGGTGCCCTGCGGGATCTTCAGCAGGGTGCGGCCGTCGATGGTGGGAACTTCGATCTTGGCGCCCAGCGCCGCCTCCCATACCGCGATGGGCACCTTGATTTCGATGTTGTCGCCCTCGCGGTGGAAGAACGGATGCGTCCTCCACTTTGGTGGTGATGTACAGATCGCCCGGAGGCGCGCCCATGGTGCCGGCATTGCCCTTGCCGGGGACGCGCAGGCGGGAACCGTTGCGCGCGCCTGGCGGGATGCGGACTTCCACGGTTTCCGTGTGGGTGACGCGTCCATCGCCGCCGCAGGTGGGGCAGGCATTGCGCAGCTTGCCGGAGCCGCCGCAGCGCGGGCAGGTGAGGTTGAACTTCATGGCGCCGGCCATCTGGCTGACGTGGCCGGTGCCCTTGCACTGCGGGCAGGTGACTTCGCCGGCGCCGGTGGAGCCGGAGCCGTGGCAGGTGCCGCAGACATCGTAGCGGGTGATGTTGAGGCGCGCCTGGGTGCCCTTGATGGCCTGCCAGAAATCGATATTCATGACGTATTCGAGATCGCCGCCCTTTTCCGGCTCGGCCTGGGCGGCTTCGCTCTGTCCGCCGAAGAACTGGGAGAAGATATCGCGGAAACCACCCGCCGCCCGACCCTCTGCGCGGCGTCCTCCCGTTGCCGGCTCCAGCGCCCGGAAGCGAAATCGGAGAAATCGAAGCCGCTGAAATCGAATTGGGCCTGCGCGCCGCCGGCGCTGCCCTGCGGCCCGGGCCCACCGGCGCCTGGAACCGTTCTCGGAATAGAAGCCGAACTGATCGTACATCTGACGCTTCTTGGCGTCGCTCAGAACGTCGTAGGCTTCCTGAACGTTCTTGAAGCGCTCCTCGGAGGACTTGTCCCCCGGGTTGAGGTCGGGGTGGTATTTGCGGGCGAGCTTGCGGTAGGCCTTGCGGATCTCCTCCGTATCGGCTTTGCGCGGTACGCCCAGCGTTTCGTAATAGTCGTGCTTGGGAGTCGCCATAGGGTTTCTAAACAAGCTCCCTTGCGCCCCGTTGCGGGGGACGCAAGGGACAGGAAGGGGCAGTGCGCCGCTCTACTTACTTCTTATCGTCGACGTCGACGAATTCGGCGTCGACGACGTTGTCCTTGCCTTTGTCGTCCGGCTTGGGCTGGCCGTCGGTCGGCGGCGCCTGCTGCGCGCCCGGCTGGCTGGCGTGCTTTGTACATGGCCTCGGCCAGTTTGTGGCTGGCGGTGGTGAGGCGGTCGACCGCGGCGTTGATCTTGTCCGCGTCGTTCTCGGTCAGCGTCTTCTTGGTCTCTTCGAGCGCGGCTTCGATCTCTTTGGCTTCGGCCTCGCCGACCTTGTCGCGGTGCTCCTTCAGAGTCTTCTCGACGTTGTAGACCATGGCATCGGCGCGGTTGCGCGCGTCGATGGTGTCCTTGAGCTTGCGGTCGTCGGCCGCGTGCGATTCGGCGTCCCGCGCCATCTTCTCGACCTCGTCCTTGGAGAGGCCGCACGAACAGGTGATGGTGATCTTCTGTTCGTTGTTGGTGCCGCGATCCTTGGCGGTCACGTTGAGGATGCCGTTGGCATCGATATCGAAGGTGACTTCGATCTGCGGCACGCCGCGCGGCGCCGGCGGAATATTGCCGAGCTGGAACACGCCCAGCAGGCGGTTGTCGCGCGCCATGGCGCGCTCGCCCTGATGAACCTTGATCTCGACCGACGGCTGGTTGTCGCTGGCCGTGGAGAAGACCTCGCTCTTGCGGGTGGGAATGGTGGTATTGCGCTCGATCAGCTTGGTGAAGACGCCGCCCATGGTCTCGATACCGAGCGAAAGCGGGGTCACGTCGAGCAGCAGCACGTCCTTGACTTCGCCGCCGAGCACGCCGCCCTGCACCGCCGCGCCCACCGCGACCACTTCGTCGGGGTTCACGCCCTTGTGCGGCTCGCGGTTGAACAGCTCGCGGACCAGGGCCTGAATGCGCGGCATGCGGGTCTGGCCGCCCACCAGCACGACTTCGTCGATCTGCGACGGCGTCACGCCGGCATCGGTCATGGCCTGCTTGCAGGGGCCGATGGAGCGCTGCAGAATGTCTTCCACCATCTGCTCGAACCGCGCGCGGGTCAGCTTCATCTGCAGGTGCTTGGGACCGGTGGCGTCGGCGGTGACGAAGGGCAGATTGATCTCGGTTTCGAGCAGCGTCGAAAGCTCCATCTTGGCCTTTTCGGCGGCTTCTTTCAGGCGCTGCAGGGCCATCTGGTCCTTCGAAAGGTCGATGCCGTTTTCCTTCTTGAACTCGGCGACGATCCAGTCGATGATGCGCTGGTCGATGTTGTCGCCGCCCAGGTGGGTGTCGCCGTTGGTGGACTTCACTTCGACCACGCCTTCGCCCACTTCCAGGATCGAGATATCGAACGTGCCGCCGCCGAAATCGTAGACGGCGATGGTTTCGTTCTTCTTCTTGTCGAGCCCGTAGGCCAGCGCGGCCGCGGTGGGCTCGTTGATGATGCGCATGACTTCCAGGCCGGCGATCTTGCCGGCGTCCTTGGTGGCCTGGCGCTGCGCATCGTTGAAGTAGGCCGGAACGGTGATCACCGCCTGGGTGACCTTCTCGCCCAGGTAGGATTCGGCGGCTTCCTTCAGCTTGGTGAGGATCATGGCCGAGATTTCGGGCGGGGAATACTTCTTGCCCATGATGTCCACGCGGGCGTCGCCGTTCTCGCCGCGGACGACCTTGTAGGGCACCATCTTCATTTCTTCGGTGACTTCGTCGTAGCGGCGTCCCATGAAACGCTTGATGGAGAAAACCGTGTTCTCCGGGTTGGTGATGGCCTGCCGTTTGGCAACCTGCCCGACCAGCCGCTCCCCGCTCTTGGTGAACGCCACAACGGACGGAGTGGTGCGTTGGCCTTCCTGATTCGCAATCACCGTCGGCTGGCCGGCTTCCATCACGGCGACCACGAGTTGGTCGTGCCCAAGTCGATGCCGATGATCTTTCCCATTTGCTTTCTGCTGCCTCCCTCGAACTTAGTTTGAGTTTTACGATGGCGTGCCGCCATTGAGGGGGCGGCTTAAGTACAATCCCATTATCAAACCTTAGTGGGTTGTTGTCAAGTTTTATTTGAGTGTGCGAGGCTCAACCACGCCGCGCGGGCACGGTCGGCAAGGATTGCACCAGCCCTGGGTGGCCATCCAGGGAGGCAGTGACCTGGATCTGTATCTGCTTGTATTTATTGGAGATATGTTCGACGAGACTGGTAGGTCGCGCTCCAGGTGGGTGCCCGGAGTGAGAAAGTAGGGGATGACGACGATTTGCTCGACGCCCCGCGCGACCAGGAGGTCGGCGGCCTCCTCCAGGCTGGGATGCCCAAGTTCCAGAAAGGCAGCCTCGACCATACGGGTAATCGCCGGCACGCGCGAGTTCGGCTGCCGCCTTCCGGACGGCCTGGTTGGCCGGTTCGATTCGGGAGCCGTGGGCGAAGACGATGATCCCAGTAGTCACGCGTTACTGATGTAGGCGCGCATGTGGTGGATCTCGTCCGTCTTCTGGGCCAGCTCGAAATTCATCAGATCGCGCATGGAGAGGAAGGCCACCACCTGCCCGTCCCGCGTGACCGGCAAATGGCGGCAGTTGTGGGACTGCATGGACTTCCATGGCGTCTTCCAGGCTGGCGCGAGTCGTCGATCGTCGCCACGTCCGTGCTCATGACGAAGCCGACCGCCGTGCGTTCGGGATCGCAGCGCTCCACCACCACCCGCTTCATGAGATCGCGCTCGCTGAAGATGCCGCGCAAGTTGGTCGCCGTTAAAAACGAGGATGGCTCCGACATGGAGCTCCGCCATTTTCCGGGCTACTTCGGCCACGGAGTCATGCTCTTCAACTCTGAAGAGCTCACGTTGATGTACAATGTCGCTGACACGGGACATATGCACCCTCCCCGATAGACAGCAGGAAATATATCACAAATAGAACTCGCGTTACACGTGGTGTTACACATCATAATGATACGGAGAGTGGCGGGGTGGCGCAAAAAATTCGGTTTCAGTGCCAGCCGGGATGTACGGAATGTTGCCGGCAGCAGGGGTTCGTTTATCTGTCGGAGGCGGACTTGGTGCGTGCGGCAAAGTTCCTCGGCATCAGCCGCGGCGGCATTTGAGCGCAAGTACGTTTACCGGACGCGCAACCGTATGCGGCTCCGCGTGCCGCGCCGGTCGCACTGCCATTTCCTATTCGACGGTGGCTGCGCCATCCACCCGGCCAAGCCCACCCAGTGCCGGATTTTCCCGTTCTGGCCGGAGCTGGTAGAGAGCCACGAAGGCGTGGGCGAAGACGGCGAAATATTGTCCGGGAATCGGTAAAGGGCCGTTGATTCAGATCCGCAGCGCGCAGGCCTAGGCAGAGGAGATGCGCCAGGAGCATCCCAAGCTGTACCGGTAATTCAGTCGGGCCCGGTCAGCGGTGGAGCGCCACGCGTTCCGCCGAAGGGCAGTTGAATACACGTATGTATGCGGTTTGAATAAGCGGCGGGTTGGGTCCATACCCAGGCGCCGCGATTGCGCCAAACCGGATCGGTATCCTTGGCAACCACCATATTGACGGGAAGGTTGCGGCAAACCGAATCGAGCGTGGGCGGGGCTTGCGCGGCAGCCGTCGGAAAGACCGAGCGGAGTCGCGCGATCACGGACCGCACATCGGCCGGATCGCCGCCGAAGGCAGCATTGCAGGCGAGATCGCCGGCTGCGGTGGGACGGGCGCTATAACTCATGCCGAGTGTGTCCTGAAGGATATTATCCGGGTTGGCCTGCACGACCGCGCCGGGGGCCGTTCGGGAGCTGGCCCACTCATACGCCATACGGGCGGCGTAAGTGCGGGCGCCGAGTTTGCGGTCGCGCGCCATCCAGCCGAGCGTGGGTACGATGCGCGCGGTCGGAAAGCACAGGGTAGAGACGAAGGATGACGAGATCGTAGGCAGTGCCGGCGAGTCCCAAGAAAAGCATTGCCGCGAGGGCGCCCTTCTGACCGGTGGAGAGAAACGGAAACTGCAGGCGCGGGAGTCCGGCAAGCAGGTCAGCGGCCCACAGGAGGAGAACGAATTGGGCCACAAGGAAACCGCGCCAGCCCAGATCATTATTGCCGACGGTAGAACGCAGGAAAGTGCAGATCACGGCGCTGGTAGCTGCCATCACCAGAAAGGCAAGCTCCTCGCGCGGTACTGGCTGGTTGGCGGCGCGGTGGAGCTTCCACTTATATCGGGCGGCAAGAAGAAAAAAGCCGAATTCCAGAAAATAATTGAGCGGCAGCAGGGAGCCGTTATAAAGGATAAGCCGCCAGGTCGAGCTCAGCCCGCCGGCCGGCAGTACGTCGGCGAGAAAGAAAGACCGGACGGTAAGGGCGACCAGCGGGCCGGGAAGTCCGGGACCGGAGAGTTCGCGCAAATAGGGAAAGATGAGAAGCGCAGCCACGGCGCCGGCGATGACAAGGGCCAGGACGTCGCGGAACCAGCGCCTGTACAGGGCGATGGCGGTCCAGATTAGCAGAAAGGCTCCGAAGACGAACATCACCCAGATCGAGGCGCCGAAAGAGGAGGCCAGGCCCATAGCGCCCGGCAAAGCGTATTTCAGGATGCCGAGGCGCCCTTTGGCGGCGGGTGCGTGCCAGATCAACAGGAAGCCAGTGAAACAGGCAACCAGCGCGGCGATCGCGTGCGGCGTCCAAAGCGTGGTGAACACGAACCAGGCGAGCTGCTGATTCCACCATTCCACGCTGGGCAGGACGACGCCGAAGATACCGGCGGCGTAAAGGACCAGGAAAAAGAGGGTCGGGAGGATATCCAGACCGGTGACGGCGAGGAGCAGGACGGCGGTCCGCAGGCGAACGCTTAAGGGAGATATGCCGTGGGAAAAAAGACGCAAGTAAAGCGCGAGCATCGCGATGAGCGCTGCTCCCACCCAGAAGGTTCCACCAATCAGAGCATGACGCGGACCAACCGTCCCCCCGCCGAGGCGCTGCACCAGGCTGCACATCATCAGCCAGAAATAGTGATAACGCAGGGGGGCGCTATGGCCGGCCTGGAAGAACGGGTTCTCGGGAGGGATGCCGGTATGCGCCAGGGAGTTGACGAACGCAGTTCGCACAGCATAATCCAGATTGATGATGGGGTAGTAAAGACGCTCGCCGATCTGTAGGTCGATCAGGGAAAAGACGCAGACCACCAGCCAACCGGCCAATACCAGGGCAAAGGTTCCCCAGCCGGCGGGCAACCGAAGACGGTCCCGCTCGGGCCAGAGGAGGAAGGGCAACGTAAGGGCGACTGCCGCATAGACGGCCCACACTACGTTCAAGGAAATGAAGCGTCCGGCGAGGTAAGTGAAGATGGGGCAAACCGCAATCGAGAGAACGGCAGCCAGGCAGAGGCGAAAACCGAGGGTGCGGTTTCCGAAGTCGAAGAGGTCCAGCAGGCTGGCCAGGACATAGCCGGGGACGACAACGAATAGTGGAAACAGAGCGATAGCGATGAGCGCACCGCTCAGGTCCTCGACCATGAAGTTGTGGACGGGCATGGAAAGCCAGTTTGATCTTGGCTGCAAGCGCGGCGGGGAACAAGACGCAAAAGGGATAAGGGAGAGCAGTTAACCGAAGATAGTGGTTCTAGCTGAGGAGCTTGCGGATGGGTGCGGTGAGCCATTCCGTCAAAAAGCGGCGACGCCGGGCAGAATTGAGCCGCAGGCCGACGGGCAGGGACGCAAGATAGTTACGGACGGTGGGGCGGAGCGGTTGGAAGAACTGATCGCGGCCGTCGTGTTTCCACGTGGCATAGCCGAAGACCCAGGAGAGCGGGACGTACCCGTAGTGGCGCTTGAGCAAATCGATGGAGGCATCGAAGACGGCTTCGCGCTCCGAGATCGTCTTGGCGCCCGCGTGCATGCGGGAATTAGCCAGGTAGTTCGGAATGGCGTGGAATCGAAAGCCCTGTTTGGCCATGCGAATCCAAAGGTCGTAATCGAACGAGCGGTTAATGTCTGGATCGAGCGGACAGCGCCGGTAGGACGAGGCACGCATAAAGGCGGCCGGCTGACAGATGAAGCAGTCGCGTTCCAGCACAGCGGGGTTCCACGGGAGTGTGGGGTAGCGGCTGATCGTCTTGCCGGCCTCGTCGATCCACCAGCCTTCTCCGTAGACCACGTCGACGTCCGTGTGGGCATTCAGGTAGGTGGCAGCAGTACGTACGGCGCCCGGAAGGAAGGTGTCGTCGGCGTTCAGCCAGACGAAGATCTCACCGCGGGCCCGGAGAAAGCCGCGGTAGGCGGCGTCGGAAGGACCCTTGTCCTTGCCGGTGAAGCAACAGATACGATCCCCATAGGCAGCCAGAATTCGGGGAGTTTCGTCGGTCGATCCGCCGTCCACTACGATGACCTCGAGATTGGGGTAGTCCTGTGAGAGGATGCTCTCGATAGTCTCTGTGAGGTATCGCGCCATGTTGTAAGACGGCGTAATGACGGATACAAGGGGAAAGGAAGCGGAATCCACGGCCACACCCACTATATCAACCCGGATACAGGTGGACTTTTTGTTACACTATGGCGAAGCCCGCAGCACTCGCGAGAATTTGGATCTAAATTCCACTAATGCGGGTCAGGTGTAAGGATTGCGTTTAGCGCTTCTTCAGATCAACCCAACCGCAGGCGACCTGGAAGGAAACTCCTCGCTGATCATCCGTGCCGCTCGATCGGCCCAGGCGCAGGGGGCGGACCTCATGGTTACGCCCGAGTTGGCGCTGATGGGCTATCTTCCGCGCGACCTGCTGATGAACCAGGGCTTTATTCGCCGGGGCTGCGAGAAACTATCGCTGATTGCCGCGGAACTGAAGGATGCCCCACCGTTGCTGGTCGGCGTAGCAACACCAAATCCCTCGGATGTGGGGCGTCCCTTGTACAACAGCGCGGTATTATTGCGCAACGGCGCGGTGGGGGAGGCCTTTCACAAATCGCTGCTGCCTACCTACGATGTCTTCGATGAAGACCGCTACTTTGAGCCATTTCAGGGAACACAACTTCTGGAACTGAATGGGGTGCGCCTGGGAATCAGCATTTGCGAAGACGTGTGGAACGACCGTGATTTCTGGAAGCGGCGGAGATACCATCAGGATCCGATCGAGGCTTTGGCAAAGGCAGGGGCTCAGGCCATCGTAAATCTCTCGGCATCGCCGTTCACCGTGGGAAAGCAGGTGTTGCGCGAAAAGATGCTCGGGCACATGGCGCGAAAGTACGGTTTGCCGGTAGCGATCGTCAATCAGGTTGGCGCCAACGATGACCTGATCTTCGACGGCCGGAGCAGTGTCTTCGATGCAGAGGGCAGGCTGTTCGCGCGCGCCAAAGGCTTCACGGAGGACGTGCTGACGGTAGATCTGTTGGGCGGGACGGGCACAATCGCGAGCGACGACTATCTGCCGGAGGCGGAGATCTGGAACGCGCTCGTGCTGGGGGTCCGCGATTACGCCCGCAAGACGCGATTCCAAAAGGTCCTCCTAGGCCTGTCCGGTGGAATCGATTCGGCCTTGACGGCGGCCATCGCGGCCGATGCGATGGGTCCGGAGAACGTGCTCGGTGTGATGATGCCGTCGCGATATTCGAGCCAGGGAAGCGTGGACGATTCCGTGGAGCTGGCGCGAAACCTGGGCATCCAGACAATGCTCCTGCCGATTTCGGACATCATGCAGACGTACGACGGCGTGCTGGCGAACGCGTTTGCGGGAATGAAGGCGGACGTCACCGAAGAGAACATTCAATCGCGGATCCGGGGCAATCTGCTGATGGCTCTCTCCAACAAGTTCGGATCGCTGCTGCTGACCACGGGCAATAAGAGCGAGATGTCGGTTGGATACTGCACGCTCTACGGCGACATGAACGGCGGTCTGGCGGTTATTGCGGATCTGCCCAAAATGATGGTTTACCGGGTTTCGCGCTGGCGCAACCAGCGTGGCGCCGCGATTCCGGAATCGACGCTCACCAAGGCGCCTTCCGCGGAACTACGGCCGGACCAAACCGACCAGGACAGCCTGCCGCCCTACGATTTGCTGGACGAGATTCTGGAACTGCACGTGGAGCAGTGCCGCAGTGCGGAAGAAATCATCGCGAAAGGCTATGACGAGCAGACAGTCCGCCGGGTGCTCCGGCTGGTGCGTATCGCGGAGTTCAAAAGGAAACAGGCAGCCCCGGTGCTGAAGGTGACCTCACGCGCATTCGGTACCGGATGGCGGATGCCTATCGTACGACAGGAATGAGAATATCCATCATCGGCCTGGGGAAACTGGGCGCTCCCATGTCTGCTGTCATGGCCCACAAAGGGCACACCGTTGTGGGAGTGGACATCAATGCCCATTACGTGAAAGCCATCCGGGAAGGCCGTGCACCGGTCAATGAACCGCACCTGGCGGAGATGATCCAGGCCAGTCAGGAGCGTCTGACGGCTACCGAGAGCTACGAGGAAGCCATCCTGGCAACCGACCTGACCTTCATCATCGTGCCGACGCCTTCAGGCGCGGACGGGCGTTTTTCGATGAACTATGTGCTTCAGGCGGCGGAACGGATCGGCCGGGCGCTTCGCAAGAAGAACGCCTGGCACTTGGTGGTGCTTTCGAGCACCGTCATGCCGGGGTCGGTGGGCGGAGAGTTGCTGCCGGCGCTCGAAAGGTATTCCGGAAAGCGATGCCCCGAGGAATTTGGCCTTTGCTACAACCCGGAGTTCATTGCGTTGGGCAGCGTGGTGCGGGACATGTTGATGCCGGACATGATTCTGATCGGCGAATCGGATCCCCGGTCCGGCGGAATCCTGGAGGAGTTGTACAGCGGGGTTTGCGAAAGCAATCCGCGGATCCAGCGGATGAATTATGTCAACGCGGAACTGACGAAGCTTTCCGTGAACACGTTTGTCACGACTAAAATCTCCTACGCGAATATGCTGGCGCAGATTTGCGAAACGCTCCCGGGAGCGGACTCCGATGTGGTGACGGCGGCACTCGGCTGCGATACGCGCATCGGAACGAAGTACCTGAAGGGCGCCCTGGGATACGGCGGACCGTGTTTCCCGCGCGACAACGTGGCATTCTCCGCGCTGGCGCGGGCCAACGGCGTCCCGGCGCTGCTGGCCGAGGCGACGGATGCCCTAAACAAGCGGCAGGTGCCGCGGCTGGCGAATCTGGTGTTGTCGCAGTTGCCGGCGGGCGGAACGGTGGGCGTGCTGGGCCTTTCGTATAAGCCGAACACCGAGGTGATCGAAGAGTCGCAAGGTGTGGCGATCGCCCAGGCGCTGCTGGACGCGGGGGCGCGGGTGGTGGTGTACGATCCGTCGGCGATGGAAAATGCGAGGCGAGTGCTGAACGGTGACGCGATCTTTGCGGCGAGCGCTGCCGAGTGCGTGCGGCAGTCCGACGTGCTCGCGATTACGACGCCGTGGGCGGAATTTCAGGAGTTGCCGCTTTCGGCGTTCCAGCGCTCCGGTGGAGATATGACGGTGCTCGATTGCTGGCGAATACTGCCGGAGCGGGTGACGGGCTCCCTCGAAAACTACCTGACGCTCGGCAAAGGCGCAGCGCGCGTGTACTCGGTTTCTATGGCGCCGACGCTGTAATCACCTATTTCGCCACGTGCCGGCGTGCCAGGACGTCGCTGGTTTCGACGGCCTGTTGCAGCAGCCATTCGAGTGAAGGCAACGGACGAACTACCATGAAAATCTGGTAGGCGAACAGCGACCTGGAAACCCGGATCAGCAAGCTATTGACACGCACCAGGAAGCGGGCGAGGACGGTATCGCCGAGCGCCAGGGGAATCGGCGCTGGAATGCCGCGGATCTCATCGATGCGGTAGCCGGACTGTTCGAAAAGGTTACGAAGAGTCGCAAAGGTAAACAATCGCGTATGCGTGAGATCGAGGATGCCGCGCGACCCGTAGTTGAAGAATCCCAGCAGGAGCATCAGGCGCGTCACCAGGAATGCCACATTCCCGGTGCTGACGATTACGCAGGTGTCTTCGGTTTGGCGCCGTGAGGCACGCAGCGCATCTGCAAACCCCTCGGGCGATCGAAGGTGCTCGATCACGTCGAGCAGCAGGACATATTGGAAAGCTCCGGCGTCCAGGGGAAAACCGGCAGCATCCAGATCCGCGCGAACGAAACGGTGCAATCCGCTGCCCGGGGGCGGAGGGAACTGGTCGATTCCCGTAACCTCGCAATTCTTTTCCTTCAGGGCCTGCGCCATGTAGCCGGAGGCGCACCCGATATCGGCGACTTTCGACCCCGGCCTGACGCGTTCCAGCGCGAGGGTATGAGGGCTCTCGTAGCCCCATTTGGATTGGTAGAGGTGATTCATGCCACCGGCCGTGACATCGAAGTTCCGCTGGTAGAAGACTCCGAGATCCTGCGCCTTGGACAGGAGCGTACTCTTCACGACATCCCAGGCGTATTTCATGCCGTTAACGTGGCAGATTTCATCGCCATAGTAGGTCGGAATCGGCAATTCGCGGATGCGGAGCCGTGCACGCAGAAGTTGGATGATAATCTCGGTGTCGAAGTGGAAGTCATTGGTATTGCTTCCAAACGGCACCTATTTGAGCGCTTCCACCGAGTAGAGGCGATAGCCCGAATGAAACTCGGAGAGATTGGAGTGGAGCAGGCTGTTCTGAATGGTGGTGAGGATCTTGTTCCCGACGTATTTATAGAGCGGCATACCGCCGCGCAGTGCGTCCCCGCGCTCCGTCATGCGGGAGCCGAACACGGCGTCGGCTTCGCCTGAGAGAAGGGGCAAGAGGAGATCGGGCAGCCTCTCGGGAGCATATTGCCCGTCGCCGTGGACGAGCGCCACTACATCAAAGCCTTTTTCGATCGCGTAGTGAAACCCGATCTTCTGGTTGCCGCCGTAACCCTGGTTAACAGGGTTGAACAGAACGGTCAAGGGAAACCGGGTGTAGGCCATTTCGCGAGCCTGCTGGAAGGTCTGATCCTTCGAGGAATCATCGATGATGAGGATCTCGGTATGGTATTGCGAGAGCGATTCAGGGATGCGCTGGAGCACGCTCTGAATGGTGCGCTCCGCGTTGTAAGCCACGACGAAGATCAGGACTCTGGGGGCCATCGGAACCGCGAACTTCCTAGTTTACCGCGCTTCCGGGGTCCATTCAGATGGCGTAGCGTGTCGGGCTTCCCACGGGGTCAATCCAGTTATAATCGGAGAGTCCCGAAGCAGTTTGCCAGCCGCATAATGACGAATTCCACCGCCTCAGAAATATTTCAGGATAAAGCGATCGAGCAGGTCCACGAGTATTGGAACGCGCGGCCGTGCAATATTCGGCACTCCACCAAACCGGTGGGCACCAGGGAGTACTTTGACGAGGTAGAAGCACGGAAATACTTTGTGGAATCCCACATTCCCGCCTTTGCCGATTTCAGCCGATGGAAGGGCAGGAAGGTGCTGGAAATCGGCTGCGGCCTGGGTACCGATACCATCAACTTCGCGCGCCAGGGAGCGCAGGTTACCGCTGTCGATCTGACCGAGAAATCGCTGGAGCTGGCGCGCCAGCGGGCGAAAGTCTTCGGACTGGAAGATCGCATCCGGTTCATACAGGCCAACGCGGAACAGCTTTCCGCATCGGTGCCGGTGGAACCCTACGACCTGGTGTACTCGTTTGGAGTGATTCACCACACCCCGCACCCGGGGAAGGTGCTGGATGAAATTCGTAAATACGTGACGCCGCAAAGCACCGTCAAGATCATGGTCTACAACCGGTGGTCCTGGAAAGTGCTATGGATCCTGTTTGTCTACGGCAAATGCCAGTTCTGGAAATTGAACGACCTGATCGCAGAATATTCGGAGGCGCAAACAGGTTGTCCGGTAACGTATAGCTATTCGCGAAGCGATGGCAGGCGGTGGCTAGCAGAACACGGCTTCCAGACGACCGGCGTGAGAGTGGACCACATTTTTCCGTATTTGATTCCGGAATACGTGCAACACCGCTATAAGGTTCTCTGGTACTTCCGATGGATGCCGAGAGGGCTCTTCCGGGCGCTGGAACGTGCCTTCGGATGGCATTTGTGCCTGACGGCAAAGGCCGAGCGGTGAACTCCGGCGACCACCCGTATCTGTCTGTGGTCGTCACCGCTCGGAACGATGACCACGGCGGCAATCTGCTGGGCCGTATGCAGATTTTCGTAGCGGGTTGGATCGAACAGGCCCGGCGCTACCGAATTCCGTCGGAACTCATCATTGTCGAGTGGAATCCGCCGCCGGACCGGCCCCGGCTGATCGACATGCTGCGCTGGCCCGAGGATTTGGGTCCGTGCGAGGTCCGCTTCATCGAGGTGCCGCCCGAGTTGCACGCACGATATGCGCACGGCGATGCCCTCCCTCTGTATCAAATGGCCGCTAAAAATGTCGGCATACGCCGCGCCCGTGGGGAGTTCGTCCTCGCAACCAATATCGACATTCTGTTCTCGGACGAATTGGCCGAGTACCTGGCGGCACGGCGTCTGGAGCAGGGCCGCATGTACCGGATGGACCGCCACGACGCCATGAGCGACGTGCCGGTGGATGCCCCGGTGGAAGAGCAACTCGCGTATTGCGCGACGCACCTGATTCGCATCAATCGGAGGGAGGGATCTTTCAACGTTACGCCGGAGGGCGAACCGGTGTTGAGTTCCCTAGACGTGGCAACGCCCGATTCGGGTATCGTTTTTGGTCGTGGATGGTATCCGCTGGAGAGACACATGCCGCCCATTTTCTTTCGTTGGGCAGGGGATATGGCTGAGCTTCATCTGAAAAGGCCTCCGGCGCCCGAATCCGCGCTTGTATTTGACCTGGAACCGGCCCCATCCGCAGGTGATTCTCCTCTGCATTTGGAGATCGAAGCGGGAAACGAGCGGACGGTGATCGGTCCCATCGAATGCCGGCAGCGGCTTCAGGTCCGCTTGGATTCTCGCGAGGGCTCAGGCTCCCCGGCGATCCTGCGTCTCCGGGCGCGTGGCGGCCACACTCAGCTCAATGGCGATCCGCGGCCTCTGCGATACCGGGTCTTCCAGGTAGCGTGGGATCGTCCGATCGCGCCGGGTACACCGCAGCATCCGCCCCCACAGCCAGTCTCCCGCAGTTTAGGAGCCAGCTTGGAACCTACGCCGCGGGGTCAACCGCTGGCCACATATTGGTATGGCCTGATGCACCTGATCAACCGGCTTGCCGAAGGTGGGCCGCTGGTCAACCTGACCGTGCCGGTGTCGCCGAGGCTCCGGCGACTCTTGAAATTTTATGTGGAGTGGAACGGGTTGACCGGCATCGTACGCAACGCGCCGTCGATCCTGCAGAGTTTTCGGTCTGACCAATCTTCCCGGGGAGACATCTTTCCCCCTGGTACAGATCTGACTGCCGGTCTGGGTTGGCTGCCTCTCGATACATTTCGCGGCAGAGGCTTCCGGCGGCTCACCGGTTTCGCCGAGTTGATCGTGGCGCCGTGTGGCGGGCAAGGCGTTCTCGATCTGACTGTGGCGCCGGGAGCGGCTACAGTCGGACCGCCGGGCCGCTTACGGCTGGTGGATGCGGAAGGACGGGTACTGGGAGAGGCGCCGCTAGGGGAGCGGGCCTCCCTGAAGTTTGAAGTCTTAGGTATGGCGACCCGCACGAACGTCCTGCGGCTGGAGTACGAGGACCATGCGGGGCGCGGGTCTGAATTGAAGGTATTCCGCTGCGATTGGAGACCGGCAGGTACGGCGCGGGAAACGGCGGGTAGCGTGGAGCCGCCATGGGGTCGCGGATGGGTACTCGACCAGGCTTCCGGCTTCCGGACTTCTACCGGATTGTCCGAGCTGATCATTGTCGCGCGCGGCGGGCCCCTGTTCCTCGATCTGGAGACCGGCGTCTACACGACATTCGAGATTCGATATGCAGGCGGCAAGGTTCTGGCGGAATTTCCGCTGCAAGGCCGCGAGATTCAGCGCCTGGATCTGGACCTGAAGGCAGGCCGCACGCATATATTGGAGATCGCAAGCAGCGCGCCGTTCAAAGCATATTCCTGCGGCGGGACGGCTCCCGGCCCCCTGCCGCTATTCGTCCAGCCAGAACCGAAAGAGAGCACGTGCGATTTTCTGCACACCAATGGCTGCGGTGATTTCACCCTGCTCGCGCGCGAGCATTGGTTCGATCTGCGCGGGTACGCGGAAATGGACCTGTTCTCGATGAACCTGGATTCGCTCTTTTGCTTCGCCGCACATTACGGCGGGGCACGCGAGCAAGTGCTTTCCGATCCGATGCGAATTTACCACATCGAACACGGCAGCGGATCGGGATGGACTCCGGAGGGCCAGGCCAAACTCTTCGAACGGATTGCGGCCAAAGGGCTGTCCTTCGTGGACAATGCAGACGTTCTGGCCATGGCGGCGCACATGCGCAGGCTGGGCGCGCCCATGATCTTCAATCACGAGGATTGGGGCATGGCGGCATTCGAACTGAAAGAGAAGCAGGCTACCAGCAAGGCGCGTGCAATCCCGGGCCATCTATAGGGATTTGCCGGCGTAAGCGCTTAATACGTGATCGGGTTCCCCGAGCAGTACAGCTTGCCCGTTGTCGAGCCACAGAGTGCGGTCGCAGAACTGCCGGACGAGACTCGGCGAGTGGGAGACGAAGAGCAGGGTCTTGCCGGCGCGCTTGAACCTCACGATGCGATCGAAGCACTTGGCCTGAAACGCCTGATCTCCCACCGCGAGGACCTCGTCGATAATCAGGATATCGGGATCGACGTGCACGGCGACGGAAAAGGCCAACCGCATGTTCATCCCGCTCGAGTACGTGCGGAGGGGCTCATGGATGAAATCGCCGACTCCGGAGAATTCGACGATCGCGTCGAAGCAGGCCAGGGTCTTCCGCCGGCTCAGTCCCAAGAGGGCGGCATTCAAGAGGATGTTTTCCGCTCCTGTCAGGTCAGGATGGAAGCCGGAGCCTAGCTCGAGAAGCGCGGCCACGCGGCCCTCGACGGCGATGCGTCCTTCGGTGGGCTGGCACAATCCGGTGACGAGGCTCAACAGGGTGCTCTTGCCGGCGCCGTTACCGCCCACGATGGCCATGGACTCGCCGCGTTCCACTTCAAACGAAACATCCTTGAGAGCGTAGAAAACGTCTACTTTTGCTTTGCGCCTGAGCAGTCGCTCCTCGATATGGCCGCGCAGCAGTTTGGCTCCGCCACTATGATGGCTGAACACTTTAGAGACGTGTTCGAATCGGATGAGGGCCATATCAGAGGTAATCGTAGAAGCCGTGCTTGAGTTTACGGAACACCACGCAGCCTAACCCCAGCATCACGAAGGAAACCAGCGTCAGCTTGACCAAAAGGCTCGTGGGCGGGGCGATGCCCCCCATCAGGATATTTCGCAGTGCCATAACCATGGCCGCGACCGGGTTATACCAGAAGATCTCCTGGAACCTGGGTGGAATGTCGGAGAACGAGTAGAAGATGGGGACCAGCCAGAAGAGAATCGTGTTGATCGATTCCACCACGTACCTGGTATCGCGAACGTATACGTTGACGGAAGAAGAGATGAGAGTGAGGCCGCATACGAACATGATTTCCATGAGCCATACAAACGGCAGCCACACCCAATTCCGGTTAATTCCAAAGCCAAAGACCAGAGTAAAGGCTAGCAGGAGACCGATTTGAATCAACAGATGCACACAGTTTCCGAACACCGTGGCCACCGGGACAATTTCGCGCGGCACCGCAACTCGTTTAATCAGTGAGCAGTTATCCAGCAGCGAACCGGTTCCGCTGCTCCAGGCAAGTGTCAGGAAGTTGAACGGCACCAGGCCGCAGAGCACGAAGACCGGAAAAGCCTTCTGCTTGCTGGGGAAGACCTGGGTAAAAATAAAGGTCAAGACCGCCATGGTGATCAAGGGATTCAGCAGGGACCAGAAGATTCCCAGCGACATGTTGCGGTAGCGAACTTTAAAATCTTTCTTTACGAGATTTGTCAGCAGGAAAGCGTAATCACCGTTCCACATGGAAAATACCTCCGCTCCCGTTGCGAGCGGAGCGTCGATCACGGAATGGACGCAGAGATTCCCCATTATACGCGATTGCGGGACCCATCCGCTTCGCCGTCAAACATTGGCACTGGCGGGTTGGCTATACTGGCCTGAGACCATCATGAGCGGTTCCGAATCTGGCACGGCGGATCCGTACGCTGTGCGCGGTGTTGCCGCGGCCCCCGAAGCTGGCACAAGGAAGGTCTTCCCGGGTGGGCCGCGGGCGGAGAGCCGTTGGCTGCACGCAATCATTCTTCTCTCGATCCCAGCCCTGGTTCTGTTCCGCCAGACCAATGCGATCTTCAACGATGCGAAGTCCATCGACTCCTCGAATTTTGTCGATTCCTGGCTCTATCTGGGATTCTTCAGGAATTTCGTAGATTTCAAGCGCTATCTCTTTACCGATACTTACTACGCAAGCCGGATGTCGTGGATATTACCCGGCTGGCTGGTCAATCAGGTGTTTTCGCCGGAGATCGCAAATTATGTCATTCACTTAAGCGTCTTCTACCTTTTCGTCTTCTCGCTCTATTTCGCAGTCTCCCGTCTCGCGAATCCCAGAGCCGCTTTGGTGGCAGCCCTGACGGGCGGGTTTTACCCTTTTCTGTGGCGTGCGGTGGGATCGGACTACGTGGATGGGGCAGGGATCGCATACTACATGGCCGGCTTTGCCCTTCTGACTCACGCCGCGTTCTCCCAGCAAAGGCGAATGCCGCTGATCCTTGCCGGTGTATTCGCGGCGGCCGCCATTCACACGAACCTCTTCTGGTGCGTGCCTGCATCGCTGCTCGCGATGCATTATTGCGCCATGGCCATGATCCAGACCAGGCAGTGGCGCAAGGCGATCTACGATCTGCTGTTATGCTACCCGGCAGGCTTTCTCGCGCTTACCGGCTTGCTGGCCGCGATCAACTATTGGGTGGTGGGCTACCCCTGGTTCTACATGGCCTCCATCCGGTTTTTGCGAAGCTCCGGCACCGTGTCGAAGTATGCACACTATGGGGCATTCGGGTGGCCGCTGCATCAGTGGCTAAAGTACCCCTTGGTCACTTTGGTCGCGGCGGTTCCGATTGCCGCCGTCAGATTTTGGCAATCCCGTAGCCGGAAGAATCTGCAAGCCGTGCTGGTGGTGGCGCATCTGGGGCTGCTGTTCGCAATCTTCGCCGCCTTTGAAGGAGGCGGCACCTCGGTCCTGACCTTGGAATACTATGCCAGTTATCTCATTCCGCTTACCTTCCTGGCACTCGGCGTTACGCTTCCCTCGATAGAAACTCCCCGGGCATTTATTAGCTGGACAATCGCTGTAACCGCCGCTTTAAGTTGCACGTGGTGGATCTACAGCTCTCCCATACCGAAAGAATGGACGGCGACGAGCGTTTTGCCCATGGTCTTATTCATCGTCATGGCGGGCCTGGTGCGTCACCAGCCCGGCGCGGCAGTAGCCAGCGCCATAGGCCTCGGATTGCTCACCTATAGCGTGCGGCCGGACCCGGGTTCCAGCCCCACCGGCCGGCGTGACGCGTTTCGACGTTTGATGCAAGCCGGCAGCCGGATCGAACTCCAGAGACAGGGGCACCCATTGCGCTTCTGGTACGATCTGCAGGAACCGAATGGTGCCGAGTTCCGTGCCCTTTGCTCCATGTATCTTAACGAGTACTCCCTGATCTCCGAAAAGTTTCCATTTCTACCGGACGATCGGGATCTGGAGCCTGGAGTACTGCTGGTCATGCCGACGAATCGTAACGACGTACCCGCGCGCGCCCTTGACGTTCTGAAGCGAAAGGGCCTGGAAGGTGCGGTGAAGGATGCCGGGCCGATTGGCGAGGGTAAGAACGCATATCATCTGTACACGATCGTTCCGCAATTCGATGCCCAGGCGACCGAAGCGATGAGTGTGGTTCTGGATCTGGCCGGACGCTCAGGCCGCCTGGTGCCAAGCACAAATAGCGCGGGATCAAAGACGTTCCCAACCGATGGATGGACTCTTTGCGAGGGCACCGGCGCGTGGATGCACAAACTGACCGACGGAATTCTCTTGCATACCGTACGCGCCTCCTGGGCGATTGCCGCAAAATACACTCGCCTGACATCCGAATCCGAGGGAGACTACCACTTCACACTTCGGTATAGCTCCGATTTAGGCAATGCGGGGTTCGGCGCATTAAAGGGAGATGAGAGCGGGTGGCTTCAAGCCGTGAATGGAACGCTGCTCGGCAGGGTCAGCACAGTCGGATTCACTATTCACCTCAAGCAAGGCGAGCAATTCCGTCTCGCGCTGTCCAACTCTCATGCCGGTAATCTGGCATCACAGATTGCGGTAAAGGAACTCACCGCGACGCGTCTGAAAGCCGGCGGGGATGCATCGTCCAGCCCCGGAAGGCCTGGATCGCGTCGATAACCTCCGCCTGTTGGCACTCATCGATGTCGTTGTAAAATGGCAGGCGCAGCAGGCGGTCGCTGACGTCTTCCGTGACCGGGCAATTCCCGCCACCGAACTTTAACCCCATAGAAGAGAGGTGTAGAGGCAGATAGTGGAAAACACTGTTAATGTCGCGGACTTTCAAGTGCTCGATCAACGCATCTCGATCCTCCAGGCAGGGGAGCAGGAGGTAGAACATGTGGAACGGCTGCTCACAGTGCTCCGGAACTTCGGGCAATCTTACGTCGTGGTCAAACGCCCATTCCCGCAAGTGATCGAAATAGAAGTGCCATACGCGGCGACGATGCTGCTGAATGCGCTGGCTGGCTTCTAACTGCGCAAACAAAAACGCGGCGAGTATGTCTGACGGCAGGTAGCTGGAACCTACATCGATCCAGGTGTACTTTTCTACTTGTCCACGGAATAACCTGCTCCGATTGGTCCCCTTCTCGCGCAGAACTTCAGCGCGATCGATGTACGCTGGCTGATTAATCAGGAGAGCACCACCTTCGCCGCAACTCATATTCTTGGTTTCATGAAAACTTAAGGTGGCGAAGGCGCCAAATATTCCTAGCGGACGGCCCTTGTAGCTCCCAAATAGTCCGTGTGCATTATCCTCAATAACTGGAATGGAATAGCGGGCCGCAATTTTTAGGATGGCATCCATCTCGCAGCCGACGCCGGCATAATGGACCACTGCAATGGCGCGGGTGCGTTCCGTAATCAGGGCTTCCAAACCGGACTCATCAAGATTCAGCGTATCAGGACGTATATCCGCAAAGACTGGGCGGGCGCCGCGCAAGACAAAGGCATTGGCGATCGAAACGAAGGCGAATGACGGAATGATGACCTCATCGCCCGGCTGAATATTCAGAAGCAGAGCCGCGATCTCCAATGCATGGGTACACGAGGTACACAGGAGCGCCTTGGGAACGCCCAGCCGTCGCTCCAGCCAGGCATGGCAGAGCTTGGTATAGTGTCCGTCGCCCGATATGTGAGCCCGCCGAATGGCATCAAGGACGTACTCCGTCTCTTGACCGACAAGGACTGGGCGATTGAATGGGATTCGCGCCAAAGAGCTACCTCACCTGGCACGACGAAGGATCACTGCCGGCGCCGGACTGAGATTTTTTAGTTTACCTCTTTTTGTCGCAGGCTGTAGAATCCAGCGTCGTCTATCAGAAAAGCCACGCTTAGTACGGATAGGCACTATCTTCTATAAAAGTTGTATCTTGTCATACGTTACTTGATGTCAGTACCGTACTTAAGGCCTAGCACTGCGGTAGGACTTACTGTGGGAAATAGACCTTGCCCAGTGAACTCGAATCGGCCACAATCATGAGTCCGGGTTGGACACTGGGGGCATCCGTTTCACGCCTCGAGTTAGCAAACCACATATGGCAGGGCCTAATTGGCGAGCCCATCCACAGTTATTACATCTCTCGTTGAGGCAAAGGCGGCATGCACAGTCAAAAGCGCTTCCCATCATTGATTCTCGGCATATGTCTCGCAGCGGTGTGTGTACCTGCGTTGCTAGCGCAGCCATCCATCGGGTTTGGCTCCAATTTGGGAAGTTCGTCGCCGGGCCCCTACAATTTTCCGCTCACTGCGACTGGAGGCACGCCTCCGTATACCTGGACCGTTACGAGTGGCTCCTTACCTGCCGGCCTCTTCATTCGTAATGACGTACCGAACCCTCTGCCCGCCTGGTGGCCGGCCAACGCCTCGGCCGGCATCGTGGGGGTCGCGACCGTCCCGCAATTCGACCCGGACGCGAACTTCACTCTGACGGTCACGGATGCCGCGGGACGTAGGTCCTCGCTGGACTGCACCCTCAAAATTCTGCCCCTGACCGTTCTCGAAACCTCCGAACTGCCGGATGCCTTTGTAAGCGCCAGCTATGGCTACACCCTGACGCCGGGCAACCCCAGCGGGAGTGTCAAATGGACCGTCCCGCAGGGCAGCGAACCGCTGCCCGCAGGACTTGCGCTGGATGCCACAACCGGATTCATCAGCGGCACGCCGATCAAGGCGGGCTCGTACGATTTCCATATCACGGCCACAGATGCGAACGGCACCACAAACTGGAAACACTTCAAACTAAACGTATCGCCGGTGGGCTTCGCGACCGGCGGAGCACTAGGCAACGCCAAATTGGGTTCGTTTTTCAGTGCGAATCTAACGGCAGCCGGCGGAGTCGCGCCCTATCATTTTTCCGGTAGCAGTCTGCCGCCCGGCCTGTCATTGACCTCGGACGGGTTCCTCTCCGGCACTCTGGCCGGAGACAGCAACACTGCGCACCGCTTTGAACTGACCGTTTCGGACAATTCCGGCGGCCGCTACTCTAAACAGTTCGCATTGAACGTCGCCGGATCCTCCCATGTGGCGCCAAGCCTGAAGTACGAGAATCAAGCCCCTGACATGGCTCTCGGTGAGCCGAATTCGTATCGCTTCAGCGGCGACGGCGGAGTCCAGCCTTATTCGTGGTCTATCAACGGAGTTCTGCCGCCGGGGTTGAGGCTGCGAAAGGCTCACACGCGCGCCGGCGTGGGGCCGCTGGATGCGGAAATTGCGGGTACTCCTACACAAGCAGGAAGCTATACCTTTGACGTCGTGCTGACGGACGGCGGCGGAGCCACCGTCTCACAGTCTGTCACCCTGAATGTCGGCGCTATGACCGTGGACGCTCCGCCGAGCGGGGTCCGGGGAAAGCCATATGGTTTCTATCTACGCCCGGTCGGAAGCTATCCGGCCTACCATTGGGAGACCGTAGGCAGACTCCCTCTGGGCCTGATGTTGGATTCCACCACTGGGGAAATCACGGGCACTCCATTGGAGAACGGCAACTTCACGATTACAGTCGAAATTGAAGCGCTGGCTACAGGCGGAAAGAAAGTCATTCGTTCGGTTGACATCCCGATTCAATCGCCGACCAACCCGAAGATTTCCTCCCGTGCGCCGTGGAGACTCGCGGATGCTCTAGTCAACGTTCCAGTCAGCTACGAGACGGACTTCTGTTGCGGTTCGGCTTCGCTGACTTACTCGTGGACCGGCGCGTCTCCCGCGGGCCTGACCTTGGACCCGTCACGGGCCAAATCTCCGGGGCGCCAAGCGCTCCCGGCCCATACCAGTTTAAGGTGACGGCAACGGACAGCGCCGATTCCGCCAATTATGGTGTTCGTGAGTTCTTCCTGATGGTTTCGCCGAGACGGCCGGGCGTCAACGTCCGGCCCACGACCGGTCACGGGAGCACCCCCGGCAATGCCGTGGCTGATCCGGCCGGTGTCCGGCGTAACGCGACCTTTGCGGGTGGCGCGACGGCCGCTGCTCCTGCCGCTGGCGGGGTAGCGCTCAATTTCATTCCGATTACACCGTGCCGCGTGTTGGACACCCGCGGCACGGCCGGCCCATTCGGTGGCCCGGCAATTGGGGGCGGTTCCAGCCGCGACTTTAACATCCCATCCAGCGCATGCGGCGTACCCGCAACCGCGCAGGCGTATTCCGTGAACGTGGCGGTGGTGCCCAGTGGGCCACTTGGCTTCATCAGCATGTGGCCGACAGGGCAGACACGGCCTTCCGTCTCTACCCTCAATTCGCTGGACGGCCGCATCAAATCCAATGCCGCCATCGTGTTGGCTGGAACCGGCGGAAGCATTAGCATCTATGCCTCCGACACGACCCACGCAATTCTCGACATCAACGGATACTTTGTCCCCGCGACAGACCCAACCGCCCTGGCGTTCTACCCCGTCACGCCCTGCCGGATCGCCGACACGCGCAACCCAACCGGACCGTTGGGAGGCCCTGCGATGACGGCCGCGCAAACCAGGACTTTCCCGATCCTCTCCGGCACCTGCAATCTTCCGGCGACTGCGCGGGCTTATTCGTTGAACTTCGCTGTTGTGCCTAGCGGTCCCCTGGGGTTCCTGGCGGCTTGGCCCACGGGGCAATCTAGACCATTAGTGTCCACTTTGAACGCGCTCACGGGCACGGTAGTAGCCAATGCGGCGATCGTACCGGCGGGAACGAACGGAGGTATCGATCTATTCGCCACTGACGCTACCAATGTGGTGATCGACGTCAATGGGTACTTCGCTCCGCCGGACACCGGGGGGTTGTCGATGTACTCGGTGGCGCCGTGCCGCGTGAAGGATACGCGAGTACCTGCCGGATCCCAGCCCATTACTTCCCTGGATGTGGCCGTAACCGCCAGCGGCTGCGGAATTCCCGCGGAAGCGCAGGCGCATGTTTTCAGCACGACAGTAGTTCCGCCTGGACCTCTAGGATTCTTGACGCTGTGGCCCCAAGGGCCGCGAGACCCCTGGTATCGACACTGAACGCGCTGGACGGCGCTATCACGTCGAACATGGCGATTATTCCGACGACTAATGGGTCGATTAGTGCGTTCGCCAGCTCGGCGACCCATCTGATTCTGGATATCTCAGCGTATTTCGCGCCAACTTCAAGCGCCGGACCCATCGGATTGCCGTCCAACGTGACCGTCCGAGTCGGAGCATCGACGCCTTTCCCGATCACACTGCCGGTGCCCGCGCCAGCCGGCGGCGTTACCGTATCTCTATCCAGCGCGGATACTTCCAAAGTGACCGTGACGCCTGCAACGGTATCGATCGTCGCCGGGCAGACTACGCCGGCATCCCAGCCGGTCGTCAACGGCATCGCCGTCGGCTCCGCGAGCATCAGTGCATCCGCCCCTGGCTTCACCAGTGCCAGTCAATTGGTTACGGTTCCGGGCACAGGCGGTACGATTACGGTCAGCAGTATCACGGTCGGCCAGAATCTGCAGGCCCTGATCGAGGTTAATCTCTCCACTCCTGTTACGGGCGGACCCTTAAATGTGTCCCTGATGAGTAGCGATGGCAGCAAACTGCTGATCGGAAGCCTGCTGGACCAGGGACTCCAGACTAAAGTTCTGCAGTTCCCGGTAGGATCGAATTCCGGAGTGGCCTACGCACAGGCTCTGGCGGGTACTGGAACGGTCACCGTCACGGCGAGCGCGGCGGGTTATACGAGTGGCTCCGGAACAGTGACGCTCACACCTTCCGCCTTCGTGATTACCGGACCGGCGGGAGCCGTGGGAGTTGCAAGCTTCCCCACCAACGTGGGGAATGCCACAACCTTGACGGTCATGACGGCGCGCCTGGATGCCGCTTCGAATTACGTCGAATCGCAAGGGCTGCGCGGCGGATTCTCGGTAGCCGTTCCGGTAGCCAGTTTGACGCCAGCCATCGGCCAGGTGAATCCAACGTCGCTCGGGTTCACCCCTGCGGACACTGCATACACCACCACGTTCACCGCACTCGTTGCCGGCCAGACTCTTGTCTCGATCACTGAGCCCACTGGTTTCACTACGCCCGCCGGCAGTGCAAACAGTATCACCGCAACCGTCTCACCGGGAGGAGTCTCGGCACCCAATTTCGTCGTGGGCCAGAGTCTGGAAGTCCCCGCGCAGATCACTTTGATCGGCGCGCCCGGTTCGGCGACGGTGGTAACACTGGCCAGCAGCGATGCCACCAAGCTGCGATTTGGTACCAGCGCCACCGACCCCGGTGTCGGAACCATCCCAATCCCAGGCTGCACGCCACCGGTTCCCGACCCGAGTAATGTGTGCAAGATCATCAAAATCGGTGCCGGTCAGAGCCATAGCCCCGAGTTCTATATTCAGGCGCTGGCCGGCAGCGGGAGCGCCACTTACACCGCAACCATTCCGGGTTTCGGCATCAGCACCGGGACCGTTTCGTTCGCGCCCTCGGGGATTCTGATCGCCGGGCCCAACGGCCTTGGAAATACCATCTCGGTGGCGAGCGGTTCAGGACCGAGCACACTGACGATCGAATCAGCTCGCCTTGATGCCTCAAGGAACTTCGTCGAGCTTCAAGCGGTCGCGCCGATCACAGGCGTTCCGGCCGTTAGTGTCAACGTAACCAGCTCGAATGGGGGCGTGGGCGTCATCACGGCCTCCCCGGTGACGATTCCCGCCGGACAGGCTACGGCTACTACCTCCTTCCAACCGGGGGCCGCCGGAGTTTCCGGTAACACGACGATTTCGGTCGATGTCCCGTCAGGGTTTACCGCGCCGGCAGTGTTCGGCAGCATCGGGGCCAGCGTGGGAGTTCCCGGTATCGGCGTCCTCTCCAACGGCCCGATTTCTCTTGGGAAGTTCCTGCAGGTCTCGGATATCTTTACCCTTGGAGCCCCTGCGCCAGCCGGCACCGTCGTGACCATTACCAGTAACAACCCGAGCCAGTTGTTGCTCTCGACCTCACCCACCGCAGCGGGCACGACCTTCATCACCGTACCCGTTGCGACCGGTGGCTTTGGCGGCACGTACTACATTCAGGCCTTCGGCTCAACCGGTATTGCGACGTTCACTGCAAGCGCGCCTGGGTTCGCATCCCATACCGGAACGGTGACATTGACGCCGTCCGGCATTATCGTGTGGGATGGCTTCACGCCCGGCGCCACAATCGTCGGCAATACCGCCGTGGTCTCCCTGGCCCAACTGAATCCTGGTGACAACACCTTTGTCCAGATTCAGCAACTCGCAGGGGGCCTCGCACCGGTGTCGGTTGCCATGAGCACGGATATCGTTGGCGCCACAATCACTACGCCGATCACCATCAGTGCCGGTTCAGACCACGCCAATGCCACACTCACGGGGTCTGGATTCGGACACGTCACCGCCGCCACTCCGCCCGGATACACGAACTCGAACATCCTGAGCGCGCAGATCTTCTTCTAACGGAAGATCCTCAGGTCGATGGCGTCTGCCATCAGTTTGTACCCGGCGTCACCCGGGTGAAGCAGGTCGGGGAATCGGCCTCGGGGCGGAAAGCGGCCCGGAGTTTTAGGTCCGCGAGTGGCCGCATCGAAGTCGATTACGGCGTCGAAGGTTCCGCTGGTCCGGACCCACTGATTCACCGCTTGGCGGATCGCCTCGCCGGCGACCGAATAAGCGCTTGACCCTGCGTACGGCGTGATCGTGCAGCCCGCAATTTTGATTCCGTACAGATGCGCGGTGTCAATGATCTGCCGGTACGCCATGATCAGCGTGTCAGCCGAAAAGGAGCTTGAGGCCGCACCTGGACGTGTGGCGCCAGTGATGTCGTTGATGCCTTCGAGCAGCGTCATCCAGCGCACACCCGGAACTGCGATCACGTCGTGCAGCATACGGGCCAGCGCGCCTCCGTTATCGCCGAGCACGCGGTTGCCCGAGATTCCCGCGTTAACCACGCCGATCCGCGCAGTCGGTTTGCTGGCCTGCAGGCGCCGCGCGAGGTGGCACGGCCACGCGTTCTTCGTATCCAGCGACGACTGATCGCCATCGGTGATCGAATCGCCGAAGGTCACGATGGTGAAGGCGTCGCGCGGGGCTTCTACGTCGATGCCCGCCAGCCAATACCAGGACTCCATCGTCGCGGCCGGGCTCGGGATCTCCGCACTCGACGTGAAGTCGCCTTCGCCGAAAGGTACGTCGGGCGGAGGGCGAACAGGTGCGAGGCAGGCGGCCCCGAGTCGCCCGGTATGTAGAGGCTCACCGCCATGTCCGCGAGCGGCGCCAGGTCCAGGTCGACGGCGTCGCTGACCAGGACCTGTCCGGCATAGATGGTCGCGGCGGGTTTGCCGGAGAAGGTCAAAGTACGGTCCGTGGCGGGGACGATCGCGCTGCCCCGATCGTGAATCGCGATGTGCGCCGCGCCGATCGCCAGGGCCGGCGCGCCGAGTGCGTTGCTGAAACGGACACGTAGTCTCTTCCCGCCCACCGACGTTCGCACCAGCATTCTCACCGTCTGGTTGTGGACGGTGGGTAGCGCGCGCGGCACCGGGAAACGGCGGCCCGGCGCACCCGGATTGGCTGCGGGTGGGGGCGGGGGAGCCGGAGTCGCGGCGGGCGCAGGTGCCGCCGGTGCACCGCCGGCCTGCCGCGCGATACTGCTGCTGGGAGGTGCCCCACGTGGCGACCCAGTGTTGCTGGGCCAGTGCCGGCAGAGCGGCGGCGATCAACAGAAGACAGCGCATGACAGTCATCATAACCGGATACTTGCGCTGCTCCCCGCTGCTTCTGCGGAAGACTAAAGCAGGCGTCAAAAACTGCCGATATCCCGGACATGACAGCGATTCTTGCGCGAAGGCCGCTAAGGACAAGACTGCTGATACTGGCAATCGCGTGGATCTTGTCTGTCGAGCGAGCAGCGATGGCGGCTCCGTCGTTACTGTTTGGCAGCGCACTCGGCGGCAGTCAGTCGGATACCATACGGGCGATCGCGACCGATGCCTCGGAAAACATCTACGTAGTGGGCGAGACGTATTCCACGGATTTTCCGGGCCCGGCAAGCCCCAGTGCGGCACGCAGAGCGGGCGATGCGTTCGTAGTCAAGCTGAATTCGTCGGGCACCCAGATTCTATACTGCGTGATACTAAGCGGCGCGGCCTTCGAGTCCGCTCGCGCGGTGGCGGTTGACGCGGCGGGCAACGCCTACGTCACGGGTGTCACCACGTCGTCGAACTTCCCGGTCACTGCGGGAGCGGTGCAGCGATTCTCCGGCAGTGCGGGATTGGAGGATGCGTTCGTCGTCAAGGTCACACCCCTGGGAGCGATTGCCTATTCCACGTACCTCGGGGGGAGTTCAAGTGATACCGCATACGCCATTGCCGTCGATCAAAATGGTGCGGCATATGTTGCGGGGAGCACGGGCTCGACGAATTTTCCGGTGACCGGTGCGGCGGCGCAGAGAACTTTCGGCGGAATGTCCGACTGTTTTGTTGCCAAACTCGATTCGGCCGGCACATCGCTGGCATATGCCAGCTATCTGGGGGGCAGCGGTTTCGACGTGTGTAAGGGTATTTCGGTGGACTCGAGCGGCGCCGCGTTCGTCACCGGCACGACGACGTCGTCAACTGCCTTTCCCGTCGTCAATGCCCTCAAGACAAGCTTGAGCGGCGCCTCCGATGCCTTCGTGAGCAAACTCAGCGCTGCCGGAGATCGCTTTGTTTTCTCCACTTATCTGGGCGGAGAGGGCGCGGACGACGGAAACGCCGTCAGGCTGGATTCCGCCGGACTGGTTTACATCGCCGGCGACACCGCCTCGGCGGGATTTCCGGTGACTTCGGGAACTGCGCAGAGACAATTCCAGGGAGCGTACGACGGCTTCGTTTGCGTGGTAATGAACGACGGCAGCCGGATTGTGTGGGCGACATATCTGGGAGGAAGCGCATCGGACTCGATCACTGACCTGTTCATCGGACCGGACAGTCGTATCGCGGTTGCCGGATACACGGCGTCGGCGGATTTTCCCGCGGTGCAGCCTCTGCAGGCGGCATTCGGGGGATCGTTCGATGCCTTCGTGGCGGTTCTGGGGCCAGGCGGAACGTCTCTGGATTTCGCCGGATTCCTGGGCGCCGGCGGCGACGATCGAGCATATGGAGTGGCCCAGTTGACAACCGGGCAATTGGTCGTAGCCGGGCAAGTGCTGGCAGGTACCGTATCCACGATTCAAAATCGATTTTCATTCCCGCCGGCGGGCCAGTACGACGGCTTCATTGCTGCAATAAACTACGCACCGCCATTACGATTCGTCCCCGTCACTCCCTGCCGTGTCGCGGACACGCGTAATCCGAACGGTCCCTTTGGAGGGCCGATTATGACAGGCGGCTCCAGCCGGGATTTCATGATTCCGTCGAGCGCGTGCGGAATTCCGGTCAACGCTCAGGCGTATTCCTTGAATGTGAGTGTCATCCCCAGAGTTGCGCTATCGTTCTTGACGATTTGGCCGGGGGGGCAGAACCGGCCAGTAGCATCGCTACTAAACTCGTTCGATGGCCGGGTGAAGGCCAATGCGGCGATTGTACCTGCAGGTGCAGGCGGCGCGGTAAGTGTTTTCGTCACGGATACCAGCCATGTCTTCATTGATGTCAATGGTTACTTTGTACCGGCAACCGATCCTTCGGCGCTAGCCTTCTATCCGATAACTCCGTGCCGGATTTCAGATACTCGAGCCGTTGTGGGACCACTCGGAGGACCCTCGCTCGTCGGCGGCCAAAGCCGAACGATTCCGGTCCTTTCAGCCACCGGTTGCGCCGTCCCCACTTCAGCTCGCGCCTACTCCTTGAACTTCACGGTGGTGCCTTCCGGGCCGCTCTCGTTCCTGAGCACGTGGCCGACCGGGCAGGTGAGACCGTTGGTCTCCACCCTCAATATCCCGACTGGAACGATCACTGCCAATGCCGGAATGGTACCCGCAGGCAACGGAGGCAGTATCGACGTCTACGTTACGGACAACGCGCACCTCGTGATCGATATTAACGGCTACTTCGCGCCGCCCGCACCCGGGGGCTTGTCCCTTTACACCGTCACTCCCTGCCGCATCTTCGATACTCGATTTCCGCTCCCTGCGCCGGCGATTACTGGCTCGGCTGATGTGAACATAGCCAACGGCTCGTGCGGCATTCCCTCTGTGGCCAAGGCGTTCGTCTTGAACGCAACGGTTATTCCCACCCAAAACCTCGGATACCTGAGTCTGTGGCCGCAGGGGCAGGCCCAACCCCTTGTGTCCACTTTAAATGCCGCAGATGGCGCTCTTACCTCGAATATGGCGCTGGTGCCAACGACGAATGGATCCATGCGCTTGTACGCAACGGACTCAACGCACGTCCTCCTGGACTTGTCCGGCTTCTTTGCGCAGTAGCTTCACCTCGCTTGAAACTGAGACGACGCTATTTTGCCGCTGCCGCTGCGGCGACTTTCATGGCAGATCGCCAGTCCTTTACCCGGTATAGACAGGGCAATCCCAGCACCAGTACGACCACGTAGCCCATGGCTTGCGAGACGAAGCTGTAAGCCAGCGCGTCGTCATGCGGAACGCCGAAGGGCGTCAGGATGCTGACCGTAACAAATTGGTAAATCCCGACGTACCCAGGCGTCGAGGGCAGTGCGCTTCCGAGCCCGATACCTGCCAGCAAAAGCAGCGCCACGCGGAAGGGCAAGTCGATCCCGAGGGCGTGAGCGCCAGAGTATCGCGGTACGCAGTCCACCGACCAGATCACCACCGTAAAGAGCCCAAACCCCGCGAGTCGCGTCAAGCTGTGAAAAGTGCGCAAGCCAAGGAGAATCTGAGCCGCCAGATCCATCAAGCGGTCGCGCAGTCGCAGTGGCATGGGGATGCTTCGGAGCAATCTCTCCACCAGGTCCCCGGTGTGGGGCACGATCACGATGATCAACAAGCCCACCCCGGCGATCAGAGCGGTAGATCGGCTCACATCGCCGAGCCAGGCCGGCTTTGAGCTGACTCCCAGCAGGGCTACGGAACTGGCCAGTACCAGCACAATCGCGTCTACCATTCGCTCGCTCAGAGCCGTAGTGAGCACGTAGGTCTTGCTCAGCGACGAACGGGAACTGATGATGTAACTTCGGATGAATTCCCCGGCGCGCGCCGGTAGGAAGCTATTGCCCAGATAGCCCGCCATGGTCGCGACGAAAACCGTGGGTACGTCGAAGTGGGCGTCCGTATTCAGCAAAATTCGCCAGCGAACGGAGCGCAGGAAAAATGCGCAGCAGGTGGTAAGACAGGAGGCCACCAGATACTGCCAGCGAGCGTGAGTAATGGTATTCCAGACACGCGCCCATTCCACGCCGCGCAATGAGTAGTAAAGCAGCACCGCCGCCAGAGCGGCAGAGAGCGCCCCGTACCAGATTCCTTTACTGTTCCTTCTCCGGGGCTTCAGCCATGCTTTGGGATTTCTCTCGCCTGCGTAGCCGGTCCGGCAAAGGGAAGGCCGGGCTCGAATTCGAAGTTCATCCGCTCCCGCTCGATCACAAGCGGCCGCTTCTGAACGTGGGTATGGATCGAGCCGATGTACTCCCCGATGATCCCCACGGAAATCAACTGAACCGAACCGAAGAAGAAGATGCCGATTACCAGGGGTGCGATGCCGACCGAGAAGCGGTCCCAGTACAGCAGCTTATAGAAGAAATAGGCGAGCCCGGTGAGGATGCTGAAGGCGGCGCCCGCAAAGCCGGAAAACGTCACAACGCGCAGCGGCACTTTGGAGAGGTTGGTGATCCCCAGCATCGCCATGTCATACAGAGAATAAAAATTGTTCGACGTGATGCCGCGCTTGCGACGCGGCTGATTGAAAGGAATCGTGGTGAAGGGCAGCCCGATCTCGGCTATCATGCCGCGAAAGTAGGGGTAAGGGTCGTTGAAAGACTTGACGATGTCGATCACACGGCGGTCGTACAGCCCGAATCCCGTGAAGTTCTCGAAGGTTTCGATGGAGGACAGTCTGTTGACTAGACGGTAATACTTCTTGCGGACCCAGAACATGAGCCGGTTTTCTTCACTGGCGTTCTTGATGCACAGGACCATGGACGCGCCCTCTTCCCAACCCTGGAGCAGTTGAGGGATCATTTCCGGCGGATCCTGGAGGTCGGCCACCATTCCGATGATGGCGTCGCCTGAGGCCTGATATGTCGCATGGATCGGAGAGCGGATGTGGCCGAAGTTTCGGGCGTTGACGATCACGCGGACGTTGGTATCGGTGGACGCGATCCGTTTCAGGATGTCGACGGTACGATCTGTCGAACTGTTGTCGATGAAAATATGCTCGTAGCGGTAGCGTCCCACTTCGGCCATCACCTTGCGGACGCGCGTATACAACTCCTCGACATTCGCGTCCTCGTTGAAACAAGCGGTGACGATGCTGATGGTCTTCATGCGGAGACGGCGGGTGTGGCCGCTCCCTTCCGGACCGTCAGATAGATCGGGTAGTGGCCTTGCAAGGCAACAATCAGCCGGCCCATCCAGTTGCCGCGGTTGATTCGCCTCAAGACTGCCATCAGTCCCTGTAGCCTGCCCGCTACCACCTGAGTCTCGAACACAAAATGCCTGCGACAGCCGCTCCAGAAAAAGATCGTCGCCCACGGAGACCAGCTCCAGCCGATACTCCCTGCCCAATTCCCTAACCATGCGCCGGCACCAGATCGGGTTGATCCGTGTCTGCAGGGTCCGCGCAAACGCCGGATCGCGCCGAAAAACCAATCTCACCCACCAACCGAGGATGGGTTTCCAGAAGATCGGCGGCTGCACCACCATGTAATGGCCTTCGAAATACGAAAGGTAGTTCGGCATTTCCATGTGCAGCAAACCGCCCGGGCGTAAGACACGGAACGACTCCTTCAAGACCTGCTCGGGACTCTCCGTATGCTCCAACACGTTCGCCGAATACACGATATCGAAGCTCTCATCGGGGAATGGCAGCGATTCGCCCGTGGCATTGCGCACCCGGTCCGGGTCCATGCCATTAGCGGCCAGCAGCTTGCGTGAAGCCAGGTAGCCCTGGTTGAAGCCCTCTCCGCCCGGTTCGACGCCATACGCATCCACATCGAAGTGCTTGATCCAGACCGCGAGGTTGGTGCCGAAACCGGAGCCGACTTCCAATACTTTCCTGGACTCCAGGCGGGTGTAGCGCTTCAGGATTTCGGCTCGCTTAAACGATTTGGCAAGATCCAGAAAGTCGCGCGACGTGGTTTGCCGGTCGATTCCGGAAATCGGTTCGAAATACGCGCCTAGCGACTCCGCGACGGTTTCAAATATCTCCGCCGGAATCACGATTTCCGGCCGGGTCGCCCTCGCGGATGCTGCACTCACCAGGTCAGTCCCCCACAGCGGCAGGCTTCTCCGCGTCCATGAAGTAGTAGCAGATCATGTGCATTACGATCATGTGCACATCCTCGATACGTCCCATGTGCGGATTGGACGCCTGCAGATTGAGCTCTGCCATGGGGCCGAGCTTACCCCCGTTGCGGCCGGACAGGGCAATTGTGCGGCAGCCGATGGAGTTGGCATATTCGACTGCCTGCAATACGTTAGGCGAGTTGCCCGATCCGCTGATCGCCATCACTACATCACCCGGCTCGGCGAAGTTCTTCAACTGCTCCACAAAGACGCAGTCGTAGCTGACGTCATTGGCGTACGCCGTGATGGTAGGCAGGGAATCGGTAAGCGCCATGATGCGGAATCGCTTGTCGCGGCGGAAGCTGGCGCCTTTGACCATATCGCAGACGAAATGCGAGGCGGTAGAGGCGCTGCCGCCGTTGCCGCAGACAAAAACGCGGCGATCCTGGTCGCGGGCCTGGACGAGGATTTCGATCGCCTGGCTAACTTTTTCCAGGTCGATGGTTTCGATTGCCTGCAAAACGTCAGCCTTATAAAGGGAAGGGAAACTGTGGGTCATGGTCGGTTTTATTATACGCCGTCATAGAGGAGGATCACCGGGTTGGTGAGGCCGAGATGGTCCCGTATCTGATGGTGAATTTCGGTTTGAAACCCCCTTGAGGAGATAAGAATAGGCTCTGTTCGGGAACGGAGCTGTTCCGGCGAAATGACGGGCGCGCCCCGCAGGTTGCGCTGCTGATATTTGCGGTTCGAATCCACGAATGCTTCCACCCATTCAATCTCCAGACCTCCGGTGGCCAGCAGGCGCAGCGTATGGGCACCGACGCCCCAGACCAGAATGCGGCCGCCCTGGGGAATTCTGCCGCGGATCTTCTCCCGTAGATCAGCGTCCTGCCTGCGGCAGCCTTCGATGTACGCAGTGAGCCCGGCTTCGGTTTCCACATCGCGCACCCACGGCCCCGCGTCAGGCGATCGCTCGTAGATCCCGTAGGCGGTCCGTATGGCCACTTCGTGAAAGGTCCGCAGCGCACGGCCGGAGGCTACCACGCGGAATCCGCGCCGGGTCATCAAATTATTGAGCGAAACCGGTGAGAAGTAATTGATGTGCTCCACGCTGAACTCCTGAAAGGGCGCGTCCATGGCGGGTTCCAGGCGGCTGGCGTCGGGCACTTCCAGGTATACCCGTCCGGTCGGGCCCAGCAGTTCGTGGAAGCGATCGATGGTGCGGTCGAGGTCGCGTATGTGCTCCATCACGCCGATCAGGATCAAAAAATCGTACGCCGTTTCCGGAGGCTCTATGGTGAATATGGTCCGGTCGATCACCGGTATGTCGTAGAATCGACGGGCGGCAAAGGCGCAGCCCGCCGAAGGATCGGCTCCTAATACGTTCCGGAATCCGCGCTCCCGCAGCACATGGAGGAACTGGCCGAATCCGCAGCCGATTTCCAGGATACGCGCATCGCACGAAGGGATGAATTCCGCCACCAGCGTTGCAGCGTCTTCGAAGCGCGGCTCACTCGCAGGCGCGCCGTCCGCCGAAGGTTGACCACCCTCGTATTTGGAGAATTCCCGGTAGTATTCGTCGAAGGCGGCCTGCTGGGGGATATCCTTTGCGAAGGCGGCGCCGCAATCGCAACACACCACAATCGTGTAGCCATCCAGCAGGCTCACGCCCGACAGTTGCTCGAAACGCTGCTCGAACAGCGGTTCGCCTGGCCGCCGCCGCATACTGGGCACGCGCGATCCGATGTCATCGGGTGGAGCCCTGCATCGCGAGTTCCGGTTCCTCGAGGGGCGCTACGATCATATTGGCGCGGAACTCGTCCCTGTCCAGGAAGGGCCACATATCCTCCAAAGGCTTGGAGACCATGCTGCCGTCAGCGCGCTGCATGGAAGCGACTTTGGGTGAAGTGAACTGGTCGGGAGAGATCATCACTTCGCACAGGACCGGACCTTCGGTCTCCAGCACCTGGCGAATAATCTCACGCAACTGGCTGTGATCGGCAATGCGCGCCGTCCGGATTCCATAAGCCTGGCCGAGTTTCAACGCATCAGGCAAGGTCAGCCCGCTGGCTGGATGACTGCCTACAAAGCGGTTCTGGAAATAGGAGCGCTGCGTGGCGCGGATCGACCCATACCCGTCATTGTTCAGCACAAAGAGCTTGATGGGCAGGTTGAGTCGCCGTACAGTCTCCAGTTCCTGGCTGTTCATTTGAAATCCGCCATCGCCGTCAATCGAGACGGTGCGCTTCTTTCCGGAGGCGATGCAGGCGCCCAGCGCGGCGGCGATTCCAAAGCCCATCGGGCCGAGACCCTCCGTGTTGAGAACCCGCATCCCGGCTTTCACGGGGAACGCCTGCATGGTAATTTCGCTGCACGCGCCGGAACTGCCGGGCACCAGCAAGTCGTCACCGTTCATCTCTTCGGAGAGCACCTGTACGAAGACGTAGTTGTTGACCGATCCCTCCTGCTTCCAATACTCGGGGAGCACGACGGGATATTTCGCCTTCCAGCCGGCCACACGCGAACGCCAGGCGGACCGGTCTCGGGGAACAATCGAATCCTTCTGCGCCAGGAATTCGTTCAGGAATGCCTGGGCGTCCGCGGCCACTGGTAGGTCGATCCGGGTGTTCAGCTTGCCGATCTCCGCCGGATCGATATCGACCACTACCTTGCGCGCTCCGCGAGCGAAATTCTCGTGGGCGAATCCGATCTGGCCGTAGTCCAGCCGCGCTCCCAAGGTGAGCAGATAGTCGGAATTTTGCAGGGTGAAGTTGGCTCCGCGCTGGCCTACCGACCCGGCGCGCCCGGCGTATAGCGGATGATCGTCGGGAATCAGATCGAGCGCCTTCCACGTGGGAATAACCGGGGCCTGCAGGAGCTGGACAAGTTCTGCGAACGATTGCACGGCTCCGGAGAGGCGAACACCGTTCCCCACCAGGACACAGGGTCGCTCAGCCTGATTGAACAACCGGATCGCGCTGGCCACCTGTTCTGTCAATTGACCGCACGGCGGGGCGTAACATTCGGAGAGGGGCAGGCCCGCCAGCCTCTCGGAGTCGATTTGTGCAGCCTGTACATCAAGCGGGATGTCGATCCACACCGGTCCCGGGCGGCCGTTGCGCGCCAGATACATCGCCTTTTCGAGATGATACCGGATCGTCGCCGGCTCCATGACCGTCACCGCATATTTGGTGATCGGACTTACCATCCGAACAATGTCGATTTCCTGAAAGCCCATCTGCCGGACGCCGCGTTCCCCCTTGATGTCGGCACGCTTCACCTGGCCGGAGATGAAGATGCAAGGGGTTGAATCCAGCCAGGCTCCCGCCACGCCCGTAATGGTGTTCGTGGCCCCGGGACCGGTTGTCACCAGCGCGGCTCCGAAGGAGTTGGTGTACTGCCCGTACGCGTCCGCGGCAATCGCGCACGCCTGCTCATGCAGATTGCACACATACTGTATGCGGTCGGACTTGCCGGCGGAATCCACCAGGTGCATGGCGCCGCCGCCGGGCAGCATGAAGAGATGCTCCAGGCCGGCATCCGCGAGAAATTCAATCACGTAGTCCGATAATTTGATCACAGCCTCTCCAACTCGCTGAACACATTCGCCGCAGTGTCGCGACAGTCGTTCCACGGGCGCGGCACCAGCACGGCGCGGATCCCCAGCGACGCCGCGGCCTCCACATTGCCGGGATGATCGTCGATCAGGGCCGACACGTCGCGCGATCGCTTCAGGAAATCGCCTTTGGTGGCATCGTACGACGGAATCGATTCGCCGGCGCGATAGGACGGTACAAAGTGAAACCCGCGGATCCATCGCCCGAAATGGCGCAGCGTCCACGCCGCGGAAATGGGTGCGAATTCCAGCGGCACAGCGGTCAGTGCGATGTGCCGGTAGCGGCCGCCGTTCTGTTCAAACCACGCCGTCGCCTCTGCAGACGGAGCGAGATCCGCCAGATATCGCGCGCCGCGAAATCGATCCAGCGATGCCAGATACTCATCGAGGCTTGCGCCGATTTCCCTGTGCGGAGGATTGGAAGTGAGATCGCGGTAGGTGACTTTGCACTGTGGATGAGCGGGCAACCACGCCTCCTCGAGCCACACCTGCATGAGGTTGTTCAGCACGTCATCCACGTCCCAGGCAAGAGTCAGCATTCCGGACTATCGCCTTGCAGCCATCGCTAAGGCCGACTTCTTTTCGTCACCCAGCCAATAACTGATCAACGTCTTGCGCTCGTCCACCGGGACAATCGCCGGGTCGGTGTAGTACGAGTCGCCTTTGTGGTGAGTGGAGGAGATTTCCTCCATGATCATTCCGCCGCGGCTGGAAAAGCTGTGAGCTACGCCTCTTTCCACTACCAGGAGATCGCCGGGTCCGCATTCCTGCTTTTTACCGGCAAGGTCGATCGTGATGTCGCCATGCAGCACGAGGAAGGTCTCCTCCTTGAGCTTGTGACAGTGTTCCGGATGCTTCTGCCCAGGCAGCAGGACAATCAGCTTCTTACAATATTCGCGATTCACCAGATTGATGATGGTCGCTCCCACTTCCTCAAAGCGGGCCACTCCGTAGTGATGGGAAATCTCCAATTCGGCCTGACCCGGTACGATCACGCCCGTCTCCTGGATCATGGAATTGATGCGCTGGATGATCGCGTGGATCGTTTCCCGGTGATTGGCCTGGCTGACTTGCGAGAACAGGATCGGTTCGCCCGCCGGGATGTCCGTCAGCGCTTGCAGGCTTACATACTTGGAAAGGTCGTTGGCGGTGATCTGGCCTGGCTGGACGGGGATTGCCAGGGAGATGCCGGGTTCGGTCCAATTTACTTTCTCGCCCTGGCGGATCGGCCTGGCGGCAAACACCCCCCTGCGAAGACTGCGGAGACTCGCCAGTTCTTCGGGGTCGAAATCCATCCGGCTGCCCTGCACGCCGCAGGTACGGAATGCGCGCAGCGCGCTTTCGAGCCAGAGCCTCACCTGCTCCGGAGAGGCGGAGTAGGCGTTCAGAGAGATGCTCTCGGTAGGCAGACCGACGTGCTTTTCAAACAGCGAGGCGCCTTTGGCAATCGCCATCTGCACGGATTCCGCCCGGTCCGGGTCTTCGTGGGTGGAGTAGCCGATTCGAACGCCGGGGTAACGCAATCGCAATACGTCAATCTGGTTCAGTTCCAGGCGGTGGGCGGGAGTGGGGTACTGCGCGACGCAGTGCATCAGCGAGAAATCCCGATTGCGGTGCTGAAAGAAGCTGACCACTTTGTCGATATCTTCCAGAGGTACGCCCGCCGTAGAGGCAATGATGGGTTTCTCGCTGCGCGCGATCCGTTCCAATAGCGGCCAGTCCGTGAACGAACAGCTCGCGATCTTAATGATCCCGATGCCGTGCTGTTCAATCAGGTCTACCGAGGGCTCGTCGAAGGGCGTACAGATCGGCAGGAAATCCGCGTTCCGCATTTCTGCAATGAGCCTGCGAAAATCATCGTCTTCCAGGCGGGTCTCGCGGAAGCGCTTGACGTATTTGATGTCCTGGCGGTCACGGTACGCGGGATGAATGAAGGTGTCGAGGTGCCGGTACTGCAGCTTGAAACCGAAGTCGAACGGGAACTCGCAAGCGACATCGTGCATCGCGCGGACGATACGAAGTCCGTGCTCCACTTCGCCCATGTGATTGTTGGCCATCTCGAAAATGAACAGCGGTCGGATGATGTGGTCTTTCCTGGTCACGACATTTCCTCTTTTGCCTGGCGCACCGGCATTGTGCGGCAAATGGCTTCTTCCAGCGGAATCCGCTCGGTCAGGTTCAACTCGCTTCGCGCGCGTTCGCACGAAGGTACATATCTTTCCGGCAGCGCACCCGCTGACGGTGTGCCGGCGATCTCCACAGCTCCGTCGCCCGCCACCATGCGGGCCAACTCCGCGATCGAAACCGCTCGCTCCGACCCTACGTTGTACGGCCTGCCCGGAACTCCCGCTACCAGCAGCGTCCAGAGCCAGATCGCCAGGTCCGCCGCGTATAGGTAGGACCGTACCGCGGTGCCGTCGCCATTCACACGAACCGGCCGGCCATCGGAACGGTCGCGGACGAAATTCCCGAATGCGAAATGAGCGTCCAGCGGAAGATACGGGCCGGCAAAGGCGAAGCACCGTGCCGGTACGCATCGCAGGTCAAACTGCCGCCCGTAGGCCGTGCACAACATCTCGGCCGTACGCTTGGCCTCGGCGTAGACATTCCGCTGCTCCACCAGATTGGGGCCGCCCGTGTAAGTCTCGGGGATGTGGGACATGCCTCCCGGCTGGGGACCGTAGACTGCGCCGGAACTGGCGAACAGAAGCCGTTTCGCCCCGCTCTCCACGGCGAGGTCCAGCACCCGGCGGGTGCCATCCACGATCGTGTCCAGCACCAGCAGCGGCTGCTCCATGCAGAGTTGCGGCGTGGCATCGGACGCCATGTGGATCACGTGGGTGTAACGCGCCGACGGCAGGCGGAAGGAGCGCACGTCACCCTCCACAAGACGGATGCTCCAGTGAGAACCCAGATGGGGCGCCTTGCGGCGGAACGCATCAACCGAACGTGTCAGCACCGTAATCGACGCGTTCATGTCCATCCGCTCCGAAGCCCACCGCCAGCTTTCCAGCAGCCAGCAGCCGAAAAAGCCGGTCCCTCCGGTGATGAAGATGCGTGCGTCTCTCAGTTCGTCCCAAACGCCGGTAGTGTGCGCCAGGACGTGCTCCCGGTCACGAGCAGGCGGGTGCATTGTCGATCACTCCCAAAGCCGCCCCATGCAGGGTCTCCAGCATGTAGTCCAGAATTTCCGGGCCGATCCCGGGATATACGCCGATCCAGAACACCTGGTTCATGACGAAATCCGCATTCTTCAGGGAACCGGCAACACGAAACGCGCGTTCGTGGTATGCCGGCTGGCGGACCAGGTTGCCGCCGAACAGCAGGCGCGTCGCGATCTTGCGTTCCTCCAGATACTGCGATCACGCTGATTGCGCGTGAAGGGCGCGCCCGGCGCGCACCGCGATGGGGAAACCGAACCAGCTCGGCTCGGTGCCGGCCGTGGCCTCGGGCAGGATGAAGAACTCCTCCAGGTCGCGCAGCCCTTCGCGCAGCGCCTCGGAAATTGCGCCGCGCGCGCCTCGATGAAGCCGTCGAGCTTTTCCAGTTGCGCCACGCCGACCGCCGCCTGCATGTCGGTGAGCTTCAGGTTGTAGCCGATGTGCGAGTAGGTGTACTTGTGGTCGTAGCCGCAGGGCAGGCCGCCCAATTGCCAGTCGAAGCGCTTGCCGCAGGTGTTGTCGCTTGCCCGGCTGCGCACCAGCAGTCGCGGCCCCAGTCGCGGAACGATTCGACAAGCGTCCGAAGCAGCGGCTGGTCCGTCAGCACGGCGCCGCCTTCGCCCATGGTGATGTGGTGCGCCGGATAGAAACTGGCAGTGGCCAGGTCGCCGAAGGTGCCCACCTTGCGCCCCTGATACGTGGAACCGACGGCGTCGCAGCAGTCCTCGATCAGCCACAGATCGTGGCGGCGCGGCGAACTCCGTCACCGCGTCGAGATCGAACGGATTGCCCAGCGTGTGCGCGAGCATCATGGCCCGCGTGCGCGGAGCTAGCGCAGCTTCCAGCTGCGTCGACGTCCACGTTGTAAGTGGGCACCGTGCACATCGACGAACACCGGCACCAGGCCGTTCTGCAGGATGGGATTCACGGTGGTGGGAAAGCCCGCGGCCACCGTGATCACTTCATCGCCCGGCATGCAGGCGGCGTTCGCCCAGTTTGGGCGAGGTCAGCGCCGACACGGCCAGCAGGTTGGCCGACGACCCGGAATTCACCAGCGAGGCAGTCGCGCACCCCGCACCAGCGGGCGAACTCGCTCTCGAACTGCGTCCGCGAAGCGTCCGGTGGTCAGCCAGAAATCGAGCGCCGAATCCACCAGCGCACGCATTTCCGCCGCATCGAAGACCTTGCCGGAAACCGGCACCGTGCTTTCGCCCGGGAACGAACTCGCGGGCGGGGAAGGCTTCCGCGCAGTACTCGCCCACCAGATCCAGAATCCGTCTCGCAGCTCGGCAGCGTCGCGTCATGCCAGAAACTCCCGGTACCAGGCGATGGTGCGCTCCAGGCCCTCCTCCAGCGTAAACAGCGGAGCCCAGTGAGCAGTTCGGTGCGGGCGCGCGCCGCGCTCAGGATATTGGTGGCGGATTTCGTTCGACGCTTCGTTCGACACCACCGGGCTGCAAGTTCGGAGTCCATGAGCGCGAGAATCCGCTTCACCAGGACGAGCACCGTGACTTGCATCTCGTTCGAGAAGTTGAATGCCTGCGCCGCGCAATTCGGGACGG
The DNA here is from genome assembly GCA_963792055.1 of uncultured Solibacteraceae bacterium. Lineage (GTDB taxonomy): Bacteria > Acidobacteriota > Terriglobia > Bryobacterales > Bryobacteraceae > Solibacter. The sequence goes on from CAWBUV010000011.1 coordinate 234,093, forward strand.
GAATGAAGCTGTTCCGCCAGCAGCATGTAGGCGGCCGCGCCGTCCTCCACATAGAAATAGTCGCGGACAAACTGGCCGTCGGAGCGGATCACCGGGCGCTCGCCGCGCAGGACGCGAGCGAATGGTGCCCGGCACGATGCGGTTCCAGTTGAGATCGCCGCCGCCGTAGAAATTGCCGCAGCGGGTGATCGCCACCGGCAGTCCGTAGGTCTTGCGCGTAGCGTCTGTGCGATCAGGTCGGCGCAGCGATTTGCTGACGTCGTAGGGATGCCGGCCTTCGAGCGGCGTGCTCTTCGCCGTAGGGCAGCTCTTCCTGATCGCCGTAGGCCTTGTCGGAGGACGCGACCACGATCGACTTCACGATGCGGCGACCGGCGGCAGGCTTCCAGCACGTTCCAGGTGCCCTGGATGTTGCTTTCGAAAGTGGAGACGGGATTGCGGTTGGCGATGCCGACGATGGTCTGCGCCGCCAGGTGGAAGACGGTGTCGATCTCGTATTCGCCGAGGACGCGCTCCAGCACGTCGCGGTCGCGCACATCGCCGCGCACCACCTTCACCCGGTCCAACGTCCCGGTGCGGACCAGTTCGCTCTGCGGCACCCAATCGCGCACCAGGCAGACGACATCCGCGCCGGCCTCGACGCAGGCGCCGCGTCAGCCACAGCCCACCAGTCCGGTCGCGCCGGTCACCAGGACGGGGCGATCCCGCCAGAAGCCGGCTCACAGCCCAAACCTTCCACGGCGCCTCGCCGCTGCTCCAGAGCTCGTTCAGGTGCTGGTATTCGCGGTAGGTATCCATGGCGTAGAAGAAGCCGTCGTGGCGGTAGGCCATCAGCTGGCCGTCGCGCGGCCAGCCGTTCCAGCGGTTCGCGTTCGAAGATGCACTCGTCGCCGCCCAGGTAATCGAAGACCTGGCGATTCGAAGACGAAGAATCCGGCGCTCATCCAGCCGTCGGTTTTCGGCTTCTCGATGAATGCTCTGACGCGGTCGTTCTCCGCCATATCGAGCATGCCGAAGCGCGAAGTCGGCGGGACCGTGGTCACGGTGGCGAGCTTGCCGTGGCTCTTGTGGAACTCGACCAGATCGCGGATGTCGACGTCGCTCACGCCGTCGCCGTAGGTGACAGAAAGACATCGCCGTCGACGTACCGTTGCGATCTTGCGGACGCGGCCGCCGGTCATGAGTTCGAGCCCGGTGTCGGCCAGGGTGACGCCGAAGTTCTGCTCGGCGTGATGCTCGTGGTAGTCGAATCTGCGATTCTCTGCCCGAGGCAGATGGTGAAATCGTTGTTCATCGCCTCGTAGTTGAGGAAGTATTCCTTGATGATGCTGCCGCGGTAGCCCAGGCACAGCACGAACTCGCGGAACCCGTAGTGGGCGTAGATCTTCATGATGTGCCAGAGGATGGGACGGCCGCCGACCTCCACCATCGGCTTGGGGCGGAACTCGGTCTCTTCGCGCAGGCGCGTTCCCAGGCCGCCGCACAGAATTACCACCTTCACAAGCCGGAGCCTCCTCGCCACCGCAAGCTTCGAGGCCATTATTCAATCAGCGGAGCGGCGAACGCTATCTACGCTTCAGTTGCTAAAGGCATATTGCGCAAGGTTATGGTACTCACCGCTCACCGTCCGCGATGCTAAATTCGAAGGAGTACCTCTTCGTCCGGGCTTCCTATGTGCGGTATTGCCGGTTTTGTGCGTCTCGATCAACCCGCCCAGCCTTCCCATGTCCAGGCCATGTGCGACGAGATTCGCCATCGTGGTCCCGACGACGAAGGCGTGTATGTCGATCGCGGCTGCGGTATCGGCATGCGCCGGCTGAGCATTATCGATCTCTCTACCGGCCACCAACCCATCTCTAATGAGGACGGTTCCGTGTGGATCGTCTTCAATGGCGAGATCTACAATTATCAGGAATTGCGCGCCGGCCTGATCTCGCGCGGCCACCAGTTCCGCACTGCCAGCGATACCGAGACGCTCGTCCATCTCTATGAGCAGGAAGGAGTGGAAGGCCTCAAGCGGCTGCGCGGCATGTTCGCCTTTGCCATCTGGGATGCTGGCCGGAACCGTCTGCTGCTGGCCCGCGACCGTTTCGGCAAAAAGCCGCTCTACTACGCCGTACTTCCCAACGGAATCTGGTTCGGCAGCGAAATCTCCTGCCTGCGCCGAGGCCGGGGTTCCTCTCGAAACCGACCCCGACGCGCTCCGCCTTTATTTCCAGTTCAATTACATTCCGGACCCGCTAACCGCCTATCGCGCGATCCGCCGGGTACCTGCCGCCGGCTGGCTCACCTACCAGGGCGGCACGGTGCAGCAGGGGCGCTACTGGCAGATGCCGGCGCCTGCCGCCGAACCTGCCAATGGCCTCACTCATGCCGAGGCCGTCGTCCGCGTCCGAGAGAAGTTCGACGAAGCCGTACGCATCCGCATGATCGCCGACGTCCCGCTCGGGGCCTTCCTCAGCGGAGGCATCGATTCCAGCTCCGTAGTGGCATCCATGGCGCTCCAGTCGCCGGATCCCATCCAGACGTTTTCCATCGGCTTCGAAGAGAGCCGTTTCAACGAACTTCCCTACGCCCGGATGGTGGCCGAAAAGTACGCGACCGACCATCACGAGATCGTCGTACGGCCCGATTCCATCGGCATCATCCAAAAATTCGTCAAACACTTCGGTGAGCCGTTCGCCGATTCTTCCGCCATTCCCACCTTCATCGTCAGCGAGTTTGCCGCGCGCACCGTGAAAGTGGCGCTGAGCGGCGATGGCGGCGACGAACTCTTCGGCGGCTACACCAGTTTGCAGCAGGTGCAGCGCTTCGGCCCGCTGGACTACGTGCCGCAATCCCTGCGTCTGTTGATGTCCTGGATTTCGTCCCGGCTACCGTATTCGGCATACGGGAAGAATTTTCTGCACATGATCGGGCGCCGCAACGGCCTGGACCGCTACTTTGCCTCCAATTATTCCCCGTACCACATGCGTTCGAAGCTGCTGCGGCCCGATTGGATGATGCCCGCCGAATCCGGCTTCCTGGCGCAGATCCTTCCCACTTGCATCCTGCCGGACGATGCCGGCACGCTCTCACAGGTAATGTATTGGGAGGCGACCGCCAACCTGACCGGCGACATGCTGGTCAAGGTGGACCGTATGTCGATGGCGAATTCGCTCGAAGTGCGCTCCCCATTGCTGGACCACGAGTTGGCCGAACTGGCCGCCACAATTCCGCATGCCTGGAAGATCGCCGGCGGACAAGGTAAGCGGATTCTGCTGGATGCGGTTGGCGACCGTCTCCCGGCGGCGCTTCTCAACCGCCCAAAGTGGGGTTTCGGTGTCCCTCTCGCCGATTGGTTCCGCGGTTCCCTGCGCGAGTTTCTCTGGGACCACGTGACCGCGGCGCCGTTCCTGGAGCGTGGCATCGTTTCGCCCGAGTTCCTGCGCGCCCTGCTCGAGGAACACGATGGCGGCCGGCGCGACAACAGTCACTGGCTGTGGTCGCTGCTGGTGTTGTCCCTGTGGTTCCAGGAAGTCGACCAGCCCGCCCCGCAGCCTGTGGCATAAGCTAGATCGGTCGTTTCCTTCTGCCGCTCACGAACTCATTGCCCGCCATTACGAAGCGCAGCGGCAGGTCGGCGGACTGTGTGATGCCGATGCGTGGCGTGACTTCGATCTCAATCTCACTGGTGCTCGCCGGGTGGCGAACCACCAGGGGGCCGCGCGTCACGTCCGCGCCGTTGTGCGCCGCGTGATCCCCATGGCCAGGGTGAGCTTTCCGGGGCCGTTGGCGAGTTGATGCGACCTACCTTGCGGCCGCCTCGCCGGGCGCTTCATGAGGTCCACGCCAGCCACCGGTTCGAGCGCGCGAATCAGCACGCAGCCCGGATGGCCATCGGGCTCCGCGACCAGGTTCAGGCACTCGTACATCCCGTAGATGAGGTAGACATAGGCGTGACCCGGCGGGCCGAAAATGACCCGCGTCCGGTGGGTGATGCCGCGCGCGGAGTGGGCCGCCAGGTCGTCGCCGCCCAGGTAGGCCTCGGTCTCTACGATGACGCCCGGCGGCGGGGCCGTGCACCAGCACCTTGCCGAGCAGATCGCGCGCCACCTCCACGGTGGGGCGGGCGTAGAACGATCGGGGGAGTATGCGGCCGGAGAGGCGCACTGTACAATGTTAAACGCGAAATGCGACTGTTCACGGGACTGGATCTGCCGGACGATGTCGTCGCCAATCTGGAAGAGCTGTTGCGCCGTTTGAAGCCCACCGCGCGGATCAACTGGAGTCCGCCGGCCAACCTTCACATCACCACCAAGTTCATCGGCGAATGGCCGGAAGAGCGCCTGGGGGAACTGAAGGCGGCGCTGGCGGGGTATGCCGGGCGCGCGGTCGATTCCGGTGCGGATCCGGCAGCGTGGGATTCTTTCCCAATCCGCATTCCCCGCGCAATTTCTGGTGCGGCATCGAGGCGCCCGGGCTGCTCGGAACTGGCCGCCGACACCGATGCGGCGACCGCGCGCGCTGGGCATCCGCAGCGAGAAGCGGCCCTTTTCGCCGCACCTGACGCTGGCTCGCATTAAGGAGCGAGTGGAACTCCAGCCGCTGCGCGAGGCCATCGCGGCGCTGCCATCGCTGGAGTTCGGCGCGTTCCAGGCGGCCGGCTTCTTTCTCTACCGGAGCACCTTGCGGCCGACCGGTTCCGTGTACACTAAGCTTGCGGAGTTTCCGCTCACAAGATCATGATTCCGCTCGTGGTTCTGCTGATCGCGTACCTGCTCGGCGCGATCCCGTTCGGATACCTTCTGGTCAAATGGAAAACCGGCGCCGACGTGCGCGCGGCGGGCAGCGGCAATATCGGCGCCACCAACGTGATGCGCACCACCGGGCGCGGCGCCGGCGTCGTGACCCTGCTGCTGGATATCGCCAAGGGCTACGCCGCGGTGTGGATCGCCGGGCGGCTGACGGAACAGGATGTGCCTGTGGATGAGCCTGGCGGCCTTGGCGGTGATGGCGGGCCACGCCTACCCGGTATTCCTGGGGTTCAAGGGCGGCAAAGCGGTGGCCAGCTTTGTGGGCGCCTTTCTCTGCCTGACTCCGTGGGCATTGGCAGTCGAAATTATTGTATTTGTCGTTGTAGTAGTAATCACGCGGCACATTTCGATGGGTTCGATCGTGGCGGCCGCAACCCTGCCGCTGGCAGTCTGGCTGGTGGCGAGGGCTCCGCTGCCTGTCGTGGTCGCTGCGGCGATCGCCGGCGCGTTTGTAATCTACAGACATAGTAGTAATATCCAGCGGCTTCGGCTGGGGACGGAAAGTGTGTTTAAGTTTTGAAGAATCTGGCGATTATCGGCGGCGGAAGTTGGGGCACCGCGCTCGCCATCGTGCTCGCGCCGCGCTTTTCGCGGGTCACGCTTTGGGTCTACGAAAGCGATCTGGCGGCGCGGATGGCAGACATCGCGGATCAACGACGTCTATCTGCCCGGATTCCACGTATTCCTGCAAATGTCGACATTACTTCAGACCTTCTGACTAGCCTGGACGGGGCGCGAAATCGTTCTCAGCGTGATGCCTTCTCACCTGGCGCGCGGGGATGTACCAGCGCATGCTGCCCGGGCTTAATGAAAGGATGATCTTCGTCAGCGCCACCAAGGGCCTCGAAAACCACTCACTGCTGCGCATCACGCGAGGTCATTCGGCGAAGTGGTCGGGACGACGCCGTGTGGCGGTGATTTCGGGACCCTCATTTGCGCGGGAAGTGGCGCGTTTTGAACCAACTGCGGTGGTTGCGGCCGCCACAGATCCGGGGCTGGCGGAAACCGTACAGGCGGCCTTCTCGGGCCCGACTTTCCGCGTCTACACCAGCTCTGATCCTATCGGTGTAGAAATTGGCGGTTCGATTAAAAATGTAGTGGCCATCGGCGCGGGCGTGTTACATGGAATGGGGCTGGGACACAATGCCATGGCGGCACTGATTACACGGGGTCTGGCTGAAATGACACGCCTGGCAGTCGCGATGGGCGGGCAAGCCGCAAACTCTGGCCGGCCTGGCCGGGCTGGGCGACCTGGTGCTGACCTGTACCGGCGATCTGAGCCGCAATCGGACGGTAGGCGTGGAACTGGCCCGGGGACGCAAGCTCGAAGAGATCGTCAGCTCCATGAAGATGGTGGCCGAAGGCGTCAAAACCACGGATGCAGCAGTGGACCTGGCGGCGCGCTATTCGGTGGAGATGCCGATCGCCGGCCAGATGCACCAGATGCTGCACGCCGGGTCCTCCCCGCAGGAGGCGATCCGGCAGCTGATGGAGCGTTCGCTCAAAGGGGAGTAGGAAGTGTCTCCGCAATGCAATTATTTCGGAGCGATAGCAACCTCGCATGGTCGAACGGGTTAAGACAGGATATAGGCGCGGCGGCTGGCAGCTCTGGATTTCGACGCGGAACTGATGCTCCGGGTCAAAGAGGGAGATGGTGCGAGTTTCGGTGTTCTGCTGGAGAAACACCGCTCGCCCGTAGTCCATTTCCTCTACCGGATGGTCCAGAATCACGCAGTTGCCGAGGAATTGGCGCAGGAGGTGTTCCTGCGCGTGTATCGTTCGCGAGAGTACGTATGAGCCGACTGCAAAGTTCACCACCTGGCTGTTCCGGATCGCGACCCATTTGGCACTGAACTCGCTGCGCGACGGCAAGAACGAGCGGTTGCAGGAGAGGTTGGATGACGACTCCGGCGAACTGCCGGTCCGGCAGGTTTCCGACCGGCGGCCGTCGGTGGAGCAGTCGATGGTGTACGAGGCCAAGATGGAGGAGGTCCGGCGCGCGATTGCGGTGCTGCCGGAAAAGCAGAGGGCGGCGGTCTGATGCACAAGTACGAGGAGATGGAGTATTCGCAGATCGCCAAGGTATTGAGCTGCTCGGAATCGGCGGTAAAATCGCTGCTGTTCCGGGCGTACGAGACTTTGCGCGCGCGCCTGGCGCATATGGCGTGAAGGTAAGGTCATGATGAATTGCCCTTTGGAGACTCCGGAAAACGCGCAGCTGCTGCTGGATTACTGCGCCCGCAAGCTCGAACCGGAGGCTATGTCTGCCCTGGAACGCCATATTGCTGTCTGCGGCGCCTGCCGGGAATTCGCCAGCGGGTCAGCGCGCCGTATGGCAAGCCATGGATGCCTGGGAGGCCGCGCCGGTTTCCCCGGATTTCAACAGCCGTCTCTACCGGCGAATTGAAGCGCCGGTTTCCTGGTGGGATCTATTGCTTCGCCCGTTCCCACGGTCACCCTCGGCGCGGTCTGTCTGCCGCGGCGATGGCCTGCCTGCTGTTAGTGGCCGGAATTCTGCTGGAACGTCCCGCTGTTTCGCCGGTGCCCGCGACTACTGGCGTGATGCAGGGCGTGGTGCAAGTGGATACGGTGCAACCGGAACAGGTGGAGCGCGCATTGGATGCCATGGAGGTGCTGGAGCGAGTTCAGCCAGCACGTGCGCGCGGACGAGGCCCGGCTCGAAGCTTTAGTCCATGAAACGCTGCTTCCACGTGCTCGGGGTCCTGCTGTTGACGGCAATTGCGGCGATGCTGTGCGCAGAGCGCCTCCGAACCCAAGCCTCCTAAAGCGAACAAGGCGCCAGCCGCGGCGCGCAAGGAACTCAGATCCGGCGGGGTGGCGAAATCCCCGGCCGCCCGGAACTCCGAGGCAGCCAAAGGTGGTGGGGCGCCACGCTTGGGCAACCCCGGTAATCCGGTGGAGCGCCTGATGGCAATGCCGCCCGAAAAGCGCGAGCAGGTTCTCGAAAAACTGCCGCCTCAGCAGCAGGCCAATCTCCGGCAGCGGCTGGAGCGGTTCGACAAGCTGCCCGCTGCGCGAGCGCGCGCGCCTGAACCAGATGTGGAATACGTTCAATAGCCTGCCTCCCGAGAAGCAGGCGATCGTCACTCGTCAGATGCAGGCCTTCAATAACCTGCCGGACGACCGCCGGGAAGAACTCAGACCGGTGCTGCAGCGCCTGCGTCTCATGCCTGAGGACCGGCGGAACACGCTCTTAGCAGCGATGCGCTTCAAGAATCGATTCTCTCCCGCCGAGCTCCAGATGCTGGCTGATATTTCTCAAAACTATCCGCTCCCGGGCCGATAGGGCCTGCGCGTCTCCGAGCGCTCATTTCTGTACACGTTCGCTCACCAGTATTTTGGAATTCTCTGGAAATCTGTTGTATTATCCCGAGAATTTTGATACCGTCCTGGAACCAATCAGGTGTCCGCATCTGAAAACGGCTCCGGGATCCCCCGGCCGCTAGGAGCAGCGATGAAGAAAACGGCGAAAATTGAGGATGCTAGCGAGGATCATCGCGCAAGATTGATCGACAAACGCACCAGCGTTCTCTCCGGATTGGGGGCCAGGTTCGACACCCGGGCGGGCATGGGACGAGTTGCCGAAGACGATCAGGCACAGATCTCGCACGACGAGTTTGTCTCGCTGCGGATGAACGGCCTGGATTACCGCCAATTGCGTCTCGTGGACGAGGCCCTGGACCGTCTGGACGCCGGCGACTATGGCATCTGTCTGGCCTGCGACGAACCCATCGCTCCCAAGAGATTGCGAGCCCTCCCCTGGGCGCGATACTGCGTTGCCTGCGAGGATAACGCGGGGGTGGATTTGGATGCTTCCCGTGAAACGGTAGGAAAAGGATGAGGAGGCGGGGCCGCTGCAATCCATCAGCCCCGCGACACTAAATTTGACGAAACGTGCGCGTCTTAGACGTGCGCGTCCAGCATCTTCTGGACTTCGCTCTTACCAATTGCTCCGACGCGCTGCTCCACAACCTGGCCGCCCTTGAAAAGCAAAAGGGTGGGGATACCCCGGACGTTATAACGCATCGCCGTACCGCCGTTTGCGTCCACGTCCAGCTTGCCGACTTTCGCCTTACCGGCGTACTCGCCGGCAACCACGTCGATTGTGGGCGCCATCTGGCGGCACGGTCCGCACCACTCGGCCCAAAAATCCACCAGAACCGGAACTTCCGACCGCAGCACGTCCTGGTCGAACGTCGCATCGGAAAAATTCAGTGTGTTCTCACTTGCCATTTTGTCTCCTGACCTCAATGTCTAACTATTAGAATCCTAAAGGCGCCAAAAGATTCAGCGCGCCAGCAGGCGTTGGTACAGCGCCGAATACGCCAACGACGACGTTTTCCATGAAAAGTCCTTCGCCATCCCGCGGCGCATCATTCCCTGCCACTCTTCGCGGTCCGCGAAGGACTCCACCGCGGCTCGTACCGCCCCCAGAAGCGCCTGGCCGGAATAGTCGAGCGAACTTGAATCCCGTGCCTTCTTCGATGGTATCATCCAGCCCGCCGGTGGCGCGGACCACTGGAACCGTTCCATAACGCAAGCTGTAGATCTGGTTCAGTCCGCAGGGTTCGTAGTGGCTGGGCATGAGGAAGATATCGGCTCCGGCTTCAATGCGATGCGCCAGACCGTTGTCGAAACCGATGCGTGCGGCGATTCGCCCGGGATACTCCTCCTGCATGCGGAGAAAGAACGCCTCGTACTCCGTATCGCCTGTCCCAAGCGCAACCAGATACACATCTTCCGCCACCAGTTGCGCCGCGATCTCGGCCACAAGGTCGGTTCCCTTCTGCCTGGTGAAACGCGAAACGATACCCAAAAGAGGACGGTCCATCGCAGCCGCAGGCAAACCGAATTCCTCCAGGAGTTGGCGTTTGCATATCGCCTTGCCGCTCAGGTCGTCGGCCGAATAATGGGCAGGAATCAGTGGGTCCGTTTCCGGACTCCATTCCGCGTAATCCACCCCGTTGAGGATGCCGCTGAGAACTGCCGCCCGGTCGCGCAGGGACCCGTCCAGTCCGAAGCCGAATTCCGGCGTCTGGATCTCGCGGGCATAGGTCGGACTGACCGTATTCAGCGCGTCGGCGAATTCGATGCCGGCCTTGATGTAACTGACCCGGCCGAAGAATTCCATGCCATCCGGACGGTAGACCGCGGGGTCCAGGGCGACCTCCGCCAGCGCCGTTTTCGGGAACAGCCCCTGGTAACCCAGGTTGTGGATCGTGAACAGCGTGCGGCAGCCCAGAAAGGTCGGGTCGGTAGCAAAGGTGGTGCGCAGGTAGGCCGGCACTAATCCCGTCTGCCAGTCGTGGCAATGAAAGATGTCGGTTCGAAACAGGACACGCGCCACACTCAATGCGGCGCGGCAGAAAACCGCGAAGCGGATGTGGTTATCCGGATAATCCAGTCCGGATTCACCGTAGAAGCCCTTACGGTCAAAGAGCGGCGGACAATCCACCAGGTATACCGGATACTCCGCCGGCGCCTGGTAGATCGAAATCGGATAGGAATCCGGCCCGAAGTGTACGTACAGGTTGTCCCACACACGGCGCGCGTTCTTGAGATCGATGGACCCGTACCGCGGAAGGACGACAGCTACTTCATCGCCGCACGAGCGTAGCGCCAGGGGGAGTGAGCCCACGACATCGGCCAGACCGCCAGTCTTGGCAAACGGCGCGGCTTCAGAAGAGACCATCAGGACACGGGACACGAAGAAATTGTACCAGTACCCTCGAAAATCTCTACAGCACCAATATCACACCGCTAGTTTGCAACTGGAGCGGGAACAAAGACGACGCGGTTGGAAGCCGTGTCCAACAGCCATAGCGGCTCGCTGCCGAGCTCGGTCAGGCGGAAAACAGAACCCATTGGAACGAGGTTGGCCGGTGTGCAATCGCACGCCAGTGCCGACCGCTCGCCGGTTGCCACCTGAACGGAGGTGACCGCGCGCCCTGTCGTACTGGACACGAAGAGCTTTTGGGTGTCCGGCGAAAATGCCATCGCGCTGGGGGTAGTAACGCCGTCGAAGGTCCGCTCGGTCGCCGCTCCGGCAATATCCTGATACAAAATTAATTTGCCGCTGTACACGATGGCGGCGTCGTGATTGCCCGGTGCGAAGGCGGCGAGGGCGCCGGCAGCCTCTTCCAGGATCTTGCGGCTATCGCCGGCAACGCCGATCAACTCGACCGGGCCGCCTGCGGAATACAACAGATAGGCTCCGTCGTCGCTGACGGCCAGCGCGCCGGGGAGCGGACGGCGCGATCGGGAGTCCACGCTCACGCGAATCGTGGCAGCCACTGCCGGAGCGTCCGGCAGTCCCTTGATTACCTTCACGCTGCCTGGAGAGTATAGAGCGGCAGCGCTGCCTGCTGGACTGTAGACGATCCGCAGTGGCGAACCTAACGAATCGAGACTGCGTTCCTGCGGGGCATCCGCGCCCAGCCGGAAAAGGTGCAACTGGCCGTCGGCGGCCAGCACGAATGCCGAATCCAGGTGGGGAGCCACATAAGCGGCCGAAACCGTCAGGCCGAAATCCACCGGGGTTCCCACCAGGGCGGCGCCGGGGATGCCCTGTATGCGGCGCAAAGCGTGCGACGACGGGTCGAACGCGAAGCCCAGCGACGGCGCAACCAGCTTTCCTGCCTGGCCGTAAAGGGAACATGCAAAACAAATGGAGAAGAGAATCTTCATGGCGATTACCTCGGGGGACCTACGGTGGCAGCACCCGCCGCGATCGTCGTGCTGGTCGGGGTGGCGGTCGTTCCACCGTTATGCGTGGCGTAGTAGGCTCCGCCGGCGCCGGCTGCGGCGATTACAGCGATCACCGCGATCACCTTGGCCGAAACCCCGCCGCCGCTGGCTGCGCCTGACGCGGTGAGTACCGCATTGGTCTGGTGGATCGCGATCGATGCGGCGACCAGACCCTGGAACGTCGCGCTGACACGAATTTGAAATTGACCTTTCGAACCGTTGGGGTGGAATCCACGCGCTACAGCCTGACCCTTGCTGTCGCTCACCATGGAGAGCGTCCGCGCGCCATTCGCGAAGGTGCCGCCGGCTCCGTTCGAGGGCAGCGTAAAGACAACGATCGCGCCGGCGACCGGCTTATGATTTTCGTCTTCCACCTGAACGATGGGTTCGCGGGCCGTGCGCTGGCGGATGTTATTCGTCGCGCCCTCGCCTTCCAGCACTACCAGGTTGAGCATCGGAGCGACCTGGGCGCTCGCGGGAATCCACAGTGCCAGCAAGAGTGAGACAAAACGCACGATAACCTCTCGACGTCATTATGGCACGGGGAAGTCGGCAACGCATGTCCTGATGGACAGTCCTGGGGTACAGTTCCGGTACTGCGTCCGGTTATACGCCGAAACGGGTGCCGGGCGCGCCGGGAATGTCGTACCCTAAGCTCTATGTGGATGCGAGCCGGCCGCTGGGTAGCCGCCATGAGCTTCGTACCCTTTCTGTGCCTGGCCGCACCATCACCTTCCTCGTGGGTTCCGGTGCGGTGGCCATACGCCGATACCCGCTCGCTCGAACTGCTCGCCGGCACGCCCATCAATTGCCTTCTATTCCAATCCCCGACTCCGGAACTGGTGGCGGCGGCTCGGGCACGCGGCGTGGTGGCGCTGGCCGTGATCGCTCCGGACGGCGTTGCCGGGGAGTTGGATCGGGCATTGGCCGCAAAGGTGGATGGAATTGTGCTCGAGGGGGAATTCCCCGAGGGAACCACGAGGCGAATCGCAGCCAAAAACGAAGCCATTTCGATCATCGAACTGACCGCGCGCAATCGGCTGCCGCTGGGGTCAACCGCCCCAGTACTTGGCACTTACCAGGGCGTCTGGCCCGGCATCACGGTGGATGAAGAAGGCGCCAAGAAATCCGGGCCCACTTCGTCCGTCTGGATCGACACTAACACCGGTTTTCTGCGAGCCGTCCGCGCCTGGGGGAACGCGACCGTCTGGATCGCGAACCAGCCGCCGGCGAAAACCGCCGTCGCCACTACGCGATACCTGCAAGTCATCGCCGACGCTGGTATCTCCGGCGCTCGCTGGGTAGTCGCACTCGACGACGATCTGGCTGCCCGGCTGGCCGCGCGCGAAGAAGCCGCCGTGGGGGCGTGGAAGCGGATCGCCGGCCTGCTGGCTTACTTCGAGAACCACCCGGAATGGCGGGCGATGCCGGAGGGAGGCCAACTCGCCGTGGTGCAGGACCCTGAAAAGGGCGGCCTGCTTTCCGGCGGCATCCTGGACATGATCGCCGTCAAACACACGCCGGTGCGCCCCATCCCGCGCCAGCAGCTTTCCGCCGAAATGCTGGCCGGCGCAACCATGGCGGTGAACGTGGACGCCGCGGCGCTCACTCCCGAACAGAAGGAAATCCTCCGCACCTTCACGCGCGGCGGCGGTACCCTGCTCACGGGACCGCCGGGCTGGAAAGATCCCACTGCGGCTGCCGGCAGCATCACACTGGAGAAGGCCGAACTGGAACGCCTCAACGACATCTGGCGTGACGTCAACTCCATGATCGGCCGCCGCAACATGGGGGTGCGCCTCTTCAATGTCTCATCGATGCTTTCCAATTACCTGGCCGCGCCCGGCGGCAAAGCCGCCATCGTACACCTGGTGAATTATTCGGACTATCCGGTGGAAAATGTCGCCATGCACTACCTGGGCGAGTTCAAACACGCGACGCTGATCACCCCCGGCGACGCGGACAAAACCCTGGAAGTTTATAAGACCGAAGAAGGATGGGGTGTCGACGTGGACCGCGTCGGCATCTGCGCCACTGTCAGACTGGAGCAATAGCATGACCCGTAGAGAATGGATCGCGATGATTTCGGCGGCGCCCTCATTGCAGGTGCTGCACGGTGCGGAGGCGCCAGTAGCGCCTGTCTCCATTGCCAAATGCGCCACCTATGACGAGGACGTGACGGCGAAAATTGGGCGCCATGTTCGACCAGCTCGGCGGCCTGGAAAAGCTGGTGCGCAACAAGACCGTTACCGTGAAGGTGAACATGACCGGCGCTCCTGGCCAGCGCTTTCAGGGCATGGCGCTCGGGCTGACACATTACACGCATCCCAAAGTGGTCGGCGCCACCGCGTACCTGCTGGGCCGCGCCGGCGCCAAGCGCATCCGTTTCGTGGAAAGCGCGTGGGCCACGGCGGGACCGCTGGAAGACGTGATCCTCGATTCCGGTTGGAATCTCCGCGCGCTGCAATCGGCCGCCCCCGGCGTGGAGTTCGAAAATACCAACGGGCTCGGCAAAAGCAAGAAGTACGCGCGCTTCAAATTCCCGGGCACGGCGTACATGTACCCGGAATACGTGATGAACCAGGCCTATGAAGATACCGACGTATTCGTCAGCCTGGCCAAGCTCAAGAACCATGCCGATTGCGGCGTGACGCTCTCGTTGAAGAATTGTTTCGGTTGTGTCCCGGCCTCGATCTATGGCGACGATGCGGGCGTGGACGATCCCAACGAGAAGCCCACCAAGGGCCGCTCCGACGTGGTCCACTTCGCCAAACGGCAGCCTGCCAGCATCGCGCCGCCGGAACTGCATCCCAACGAAGGGCTTAAGAACGCCGGGCTATCGCGTGTCGCGCGTCGTGGCCGACCTTTCCGTGGTGCGCCCGATTCACCTGGCGATCATCGACGGCGTGGAATCCACCGCCGGCGGTGAGGGCCCGTGGATTCGCGGCGTACGTGTGGTCAAACCGGGCGTTCTGATCGCCGGTTTGAACCCGGTCTGCACCGACGCCGTCTCCGCCGCCGTGATGGGGTACAATCCGCGCGCCACTCGCGGCACGCCGCCCTTCCGCAACGCCGACAACACGCTGTTGCTGGCGGAGGCCCACGGCGCGGGCGCGGCCGACCTGAAACGCATCGACGTCCGGGGCGTCTCCATCGAGCAGGCGCTATATCGCTACGATGTGTAGTACATGCCCACGCGTCAACGGACCCGACGGTCTTATCGCGTCTTCCGGCTGACATCCTGGGAGGCGTTTCTCAAACTGATCGTCCAGCCGCCGTATTCCAATTGGGCCTTCCGCGGCGAGCGCGACGAGCGCTGGCCGCTCTACAGTTCGCTCTCCCGATACCTGCAGAATTTCGGCGTGGATCGAGGGGCCTGGCCGGAGCAGGAAGGCCGCATCCTGCGCGTCTTCAAACGTAAGGCCCACCAGTTTCTGGTGCAGCCGCCGGAGCCGGACGACGATTTTCAGTGGCTGGCTCTGATGCAGCATCACGGAGCGCCCACGCGGCTGATCGATTTCACCTGGTCGCCGTACGTGGCGGCGTTCTTCGCGCTGGAGCGCACGTTGACCGATGGCGTGGTCTGGGCGATGAATCCCGGCGCGCATCGACAGCAGCCGCGCCGACAAGCCCCGCCGCATGGATCCGCGCAACAAGGGCAACTTCAGCCGCTATTACCTGAAGGGCAACCACCGCTTCATCTGGATGGGCGAGCCGCACACCATGAATCGCCGCCTGATCGCGCAATCCGGCACCTTCGCCGTTCCGGGCGTGTTGGATGTCCCGATCGAGGAGATTCTGAGCGATCGCGACCAGGAAAATATCCTCGCCAAGATTCGTCCTGACCAATGCCGTCCGCGAGGTGGGCATGCGCGAACTCTACCGCATGAACATCACCTATCGCCACGCTATTCCCCGATCTGGACGGCCTGGCGCGCTCCATGGGCTACGAACTGGAGTTTCACTGGGCATACAATCCGCGGACGCTGGAGAAGTTTCGCACCTAAAACCGAAACAAGTAACTCACTTTCGCAAAAAACTGCCGCGCGGCCGTAGTGGAAGGAAAGCCGATCGGCCGCACTACCCCGTCATACAAGCCCAGATTTTCCAGCCGGTCCGTGTACCCTACATAGAGCGCCGTTCCAGGGTGGATCAGGTAGGTCAACAGCGCATCGCCCGTAATCCGCTTCTGGCGTTGCAGATCGATCAGCGCCGCGTTTTCGAGCACAGCGTTGTAGTCCAGAATCATGCGCAGCGAAAGTGCGCGGGTGAACTGGTAATTGACACGCGAGCGGGTCAGATGATTCGTGAACACGCTGGCCTGCGCGGTCCGCATGCGGGTCAGGTAATAGACCTCGTCGATCTTGAGGCGGGCCACCGGCCTTAACGTGAAGCCGGCCTGCAGATCGCTGCCGTTCGCCAGGAACGGGGCGAGACCCGGCGCCGGCTCGTAGTTGGTGCGCGTTCCTTTGGAGTAGTTGAAATCGAATGTAGCGCGCTTGGAGTACTCGGTGTGCAGGAAAACGCTCGCATCATGACGGCGGAAATTGATGTTCTGGAATCGCTCGAAGGTCTGCGAGGCGTTGGCTCCCAGGAAGGTGCCGCGTGCCATCTCTACGTTGACGCCCGGATTGACGCGCCAGTCCTGCTGGACGCCATGGTGATCCAGGTTTGCCAGCAAGCTGATATTCGGGCTGACGGAGAGCACGCGCTTGCTCTTGGGACGGAAGCGGCGCATCAGGAACTGTTGGGCCTGCCGCATATTGACGCGCGGAACATATCCCAACTCGGTATGGAAACCCTCGCCACGATCTATGTAATTCGCGTCGTAGAACCATTTGCGGTTGCCGTGAAACAGGTCGAAGTTGTAAGCCGGGCCGCCGCTGCGGGTGCCATCGAGTTCGCGCGTCTGGCTGGTCATCGCCTGACCGGCGAATGTCCATGTGTCGTTGAGTTTGAGTCGCGCATCGAGCGCAGCGACGCGATTGTAGCTGCCCGCGAACTCGCGATCGGTGACCAGTACGCCTACATTCGATTTGCCGAAGTCACGCTGCACGCGGACCACTCCAATGGCGGCGCGCCCGCCATAGTTCGGATCGCCCGGGTCGATCCCCGAACCCGGCGCCCGGTCGTCGATGGCCAGCACTCCCACGTTCCAGTGGCCCAGTTTTCCGGTAATGCGACCGCCAAATGCGGGATCGACAATGCGGCGTGAGAAGAAAAGGTTCTCCGGTGTCGAAAAATAGCCGTTGTTCTCGAGGAAAAACGGACGCTTTTCGGGAAAGACGACCTCGAAGCGCTGGTTCACCGTAACCTGCGGGTCGTCGGATTCCACCTGGCTGAAATCGGGATTCAGCGCGACGTCCAAAGTCAGAGTGTCGTGAATTACGGCCTTCGCATCCAGTCCGGGACGGAAATCCGTCTTGCCGCGAAAAGCCGGTACGCCCGGGTCGGGCTGATCCAGAAAATGCGACCGGCTGAAAGCGGCATACGGAATCAATTGCAAATTGCGACCCGGAGAGATGTTCTCCAGGCCGGTCATCTTCGCCAGTTGCGGTACAAAACCCGATATTTTCTCGGTAACAAACGGCCAGAAGGAATTCTCGTTGTTGGTCGGGATTCCGCGGTATAGCCCGAAGCCCCAGGTCTGCGCGGCTTGTGAGGCAAAGCGCAGGCTGCGGAAGGGAATGGTCATCATGGCGACGTACCCTTCCGGGGTGATTCTCCCCTCCGAAAACCAGAGCGTATCGAAGGTGAAATCGTCGCCTTGCGATTCGCTGAGCGCGGCATCGGCCTGAACGCCGAATGGATTGACGAAGAACTCATACCCGCGCTGGCCGGACCGGTAGGTATCGAAAAAGATGCCGACGATGTCATCGCTCATGATGTCTTCGCGCTTGGCCATGCGGGCGCGCGTCTGTCCGGGAGGGGAGGCGCAGACGAAAACGGCGTAAAAGTTCTGATCGTCGAAGCCGATCCAGGCCGAGGTTTTACGGCTTGCCGGAACACCGTCGCCGGGCTGGCGCTGGCGGAAATCGTCGATACGTTTCATGTCGCCGCGCGATGCGCCGCCGAGGAACTGTTCGATCCGCGGCGGACTGGCGATTCGGGGGACGTGAATCTCCCTGATTTGCGCGGTAGGCGGCGGCTCGGACTGTGAATGCAGAGATACAACGAGTGTGCCCAGACACAACACGGTGTTCGCAACCCGAACCATCTGTTGCCTCATGCGCGATTCGTCGATTACCTGGGGGCTGCCTGGCACTTCGGATACCAAAAACCGCATGTTACAATCGGGGGAAATAAAGAGAAGAGGTGTCCAATATGGCCCAGGACCAAGATGTCTCCCGCCGCGATTTTGTGAAAGCCGCCGGAGCGGTGACGCGGTGGCTGCCGCGATCCCCGCCGTACACGGCGCTCCCGCCATTCAGAAAGTGAGGGCCGCGAACGATCAGGTGCAGTTTGGCATGATCGGCACCGGCAGCCGGGGAAGCTATCTCCTGAAGCACCTCAAGAGCATCGACAACGGGCGTTGCGTCGCGGCTTGCGACATCAACCCCGAGAACCTGAAGCACGGCATCGACACCATCGGCAACAATCCGAAACAGTTCAAGGATTATCGCGAACTGCTGGCCGATGAAGGACGTGGACGCGGTATTCGTCACCACGCCGCTGTTCGTTCACTTCCCGATGACGAAGGACGCCTTGATGGCGGGCAAGCACGTTTTCTGCGAGAAGTGCCTGGTGTTCAAGCCGGAGGAAGTGCACGCGCTGCGCGCGCTGTACGCCGGAGCATCCCAAGCAGGTCCTGCAGACCGGGCTGCAGCGCCGTTACAGCTACTTCTACCAGACCGTGAAGCAGATGGTGGACAAGGGCATTCTGGGCGACGTGCACCACATCCACGCGCAGTGGCACCGCAACATGATCAACAAGCCCAGCTCGCTGTGGACCATGAAGCCGGGCGGCGAGAACGAATATCGCCAACTGGCGCGTCTTCCGCTCCATGTCGGGCGGCCTGACGGCGGAATTGACCTCGCACCAGGTGGACGTGGCCGACTGGATGTTCGGTTCCCAGCCGGAATTCGTGATGGGCCTGGGCAGCCTGGACACGCTTGAAGGACGGCCGCGACGTCTACGACAACATCCAGCTGATCTACCGCTATCCGAAGGGCCAGAAGATGACCTATTCGTCGATCAGCACCAACAGCTTCCTGCCGTATTTCAACGCGCAGCCGCGCGGAAATGGGCGAGATCATCATGGGCACGGACGGCACGATGGAGATCACCGTGGGCGCCGACGGCGCAGCCGCCGCATCGCCTGGTGGTATCGCGAGCCTCCCAAGGCGGCTGCGGGACGACCAAGGCGGGCGAGAAGAAGAAGGCATTCGTGGCGGGCGCGACCATGGTCGCCTCGGGCGGAGCGGCCACGCCGATTCCGATCATGACCGCCGACATGAATTTCACCGGCAAGGAGAGCTTCCTGGATAAGGAAGTGAAGTTCGCCCGGCGCTGGCTGACCACCAAGGGCGTGATGGTGCAGGAAGAGCAGCGCAATCCGGTGGATACGGAACTGGAAAGCTTCTTCGAGTGCTGCCGCACCGGGCAGACGCCGCAGGCCAACCTGGAAGTCGGCATGGCGGATTCGATTGCGGTGATTCTTTCCAATCAGGCGATGGACGAAGGACGCAAGGTCTACTTCAACGAGATCGAAAAGATGGGCAAGCCTGCCGCCGCCGCCCCGGTCAAGAAGGGCTAGTTCCGGCCGGAAGGGCCTTTACAGCCGATTGATCAGGCTGGCCACGTAGCCCGCGCCGAAACCGTTGTCGATATTTACAACTGTGACGTTGCTGGCGCAACTGTTCAGCATGCCGAGCAACGCGGCGAGTCCGTGAAAACTGGCCCCGTAGCCGACGCTGGTGGGCACCGCGATCACGGGGCAGGAAACCAGGCCGCCGACTACGCTGGGGAGCGCGCCTTCCATCCCGGCGCACACCACGACTACGCGCGCCTCGCTCAGCCGTCTCGCGATTGCTCATCAGCCGGTGAATGCCGGCGACTCCGATATCGTGGATGGTGTCTACGTCATTGCCCATCAGTTCGGCGGTGACCTGAGCTTCTTCGGCGACCGGAATATCGCTGGTGCCGGCGCAGACCACGGCGATACGGCCTTTTCCGCGCACCGTGTGGTCGCGCCAGAAGCGGATCGTGCCGGAGAGCGGCAAATATTCGGCTTCAGGCAGTTGCGCCGTGACGAGAGCCGCGCATTCGCGGTCGGCGCGCGTAATCAGCACATTCTGGGCATAACGCCAGCAGGCGTTCCGCGATGGCGGCCACCTGCTCCGGCGTCTTGCCCTTGGCGAAAATCACTTCCGGCATGCCGTGTCGCAGGGCGCGATGGTGGTCCACTTTGGCAAATCCGAGATCCTCGAACGGCATGTGCCGCATGCGTCCCATGGCTGCATCGATATCTACCGCGCCGGTGCGCACCTGCTCGAACAGGGCGCGCAGTTGGTCCTGATCCATGACGCCAGAATATCAGAATCGCACCGGGTGGCTATTTTGCCTCCCGTTTCTACCTGCAAGCTCTCCAAGTACTGGACTCAACCAAAGTACTAGACTAATCACTTAGTAAATTCAGCCACTAGAGCTATTGTGCTGCATCCCTAAAAGCCACATGATATAAGCCATGACAGCAGCACAGACAGTAACGGTGCTCCCATCGGAGGGCTCCCGGATCGCCGGGGTACTAACAGGTTTCCCGTCTGCCAGGACGTTCGTTATCGGATAGTACACGCTAGGACGAGCCAAGGTAAGCGGGTGCGGAACCACGCTGAATATCGGTAGTGGCGGAATTCTCTTCACCACTGAGGATAAGCTGCCGATCGGGCGGACTGTGGAATTGAGCGTGAATTGGCCGGCGAGGCTGGATGGCATCTGCCCTCTTCAATTCGTCGCTACGGGGCCGCGTCGTCCGCTCTGAAGGAAACAGAGCTGCTGTGCGTATTGAAAGATACGAGTTTAAGACTCGTAGAGCCAGTGGTCTCACCGTGGCCGTTGGCGGGTAGCCGCCGAGCCTACGTCGTCGCGGTGTACCGTGTCTGGAGCAAACGCAGGCAGGCACACCGCAATGTATTCGGCCCCGTCATCCTCAGGAGTGCTGTAGCGTATCCATTCGCCGCGATGGGCGATCACAGCCTGTCCGGCGCGCACGTCCATCGAGCCATCCCGATATTCCACTCGTAACGTGCCCCGCAAGACCACGGTAAATTCGTCGAATTCTGGGGTTTGTCCGGGCTCCTGCCAACCGCCCGGGCTGCGCATATGGGCCACGCTGGCGGAACTGGTGGCGGAATTCACCCGTCCAACATATTCGTCAATCAGTTTGGGTTTGTTCCCAGCGGCTTCAACCCGCGTGGGTGTGGCGATCAATGTAGGCACCCTTTTCCTCCCCGGAGACGTCCATTCTAGCAGTCACCCCAAGCAAACTGTTTAGGACTTGCCGGATCATAAAGGTCCTCGGTATACTTACAGTTTCGCTGAGAACCACTATGACGGCGAGAGACGATTTCGACCCCTTGGCGCCACAACGGGAAGCTGCCTTCTTCTACGGCCTCTTCCTCCGCGGGCATGACATAGACACCCTCCGACAGGATATCGACGTTCCCCATCCCATGATTGAGAAGTGGATGAAAGCACGGGATTTTGAGGCTAGCTTCCGGGACAACCTTCGCCGCGTCTGTGCCTACCGTAAGCAGGTGCTCGCCATCTTCGACGGCCTGATCCTGAACGAGCAGAATCGTCCGCGCCTGCAATAGTCCGAGGTGGCCGCGGCCACAAGCCGCGCTTAGAGATTCCAGGCTTGCAGGCCGTATCCTGCGTCCTGAGCTACTGGTTGGGACCATGGACTTTCGGGCACCGATTTCTCCGGGGGTCTGGCTACACTCGCCCATGCTTCCGACAATGTGGCGAGCAGTCCCAGCACTTCCGCCAGGAGCGCGTCGCTCTGCTGCATGTTCGCTTCCAGCAACCGCCGTTGCATGTAGTCGTACAGCAACTCCAGGCGCCGGCTGATCTCCCCGCCGCGTTCGTGATCGAGTGATGTGGCAAGCTCTATTACAATCGCACAGGCTTTGTTGATTTCTTTCGAACGTTCCGCGATCCGGCCTTCCGCCAAGTGGTGCCGGGCCTCGCGAACGGCCTGCGTGCAGGCCTGGTACAGCAGATTTACCAGCTCAATGGGGTCGGCAGTCAACACTCTGCTCTCCAGGTACGCGTCGTGTCCGGTATTCCACATGATCTTCTCCCACAAGCTCTTATCGGCGGTGACGGTAACTTCTTTACGACCGCGCAAGAACGCTACCGCGCGGCCTAGCCGAATTTCTTCATATCCTGCGCCAGGCGAAGCACATACTCTTCCGGCACCTGCGAGACCACTTCGCGGGTCTTCCGATTCACCACCCGAACGACGAATCGATTGGTCTCCGGATCCTTCTGGAAGCGTAATTCGTTCTCCGGACCGAACATTTCAGTTCCATTGACTGCTTTGACGGCCTGAACCACTTCTCTTTTTTCCGCAACCTTGTCCTGCGATACGGCGGGCGCCGGCGCATGAACGCCCGTGGCGCTACGATTAATTGCGGTCAAATCCATAACGACTCCTTCGCTAGGACCCCGGCCGGAGATTAATCCGTGGCCGGACTTCTTCGCACTGTTCATATCGACCGCAAACCGGCTTTCTCGAATGTGGAAAAACCGCCGCACTCGCACTCCACCCGCTGGCGTCCTGATTCCAGATCGTCTTATCCTAATATAGAGGCGAACATGAAGTCCCTTGCCAAGATCCTCCTGCCCGTCGATTTCTCGGAACGCTCGGCTCTCGCCGTGCGCTACGCTGGCGACCTCGCCCTCCGCTTCCAATCCGAGCTGATCCTCGCTCACGTGCTGCCGCCCCTGCACTCCGAATACGGTATGCAGATTGCGGGCTCCATGCTGGTGGATGTCTATCGTGCCCGAACCGAACAGGCCGAACGGGACCTGGAGGCCTTCGAATCGGGTGCGCTGGCCGGCCTCAATGTCCGCCGCCTCCTGCTGAACGGCGACCCAGCGTCCCAGATCGTCGAACTGGCGCGTCAGGAGCACGTCGACCTGATCGCGATGCCAACTCACGGATACGGACCCTTCCGGCGTTTCATTCTTGGCTCCAACACCGCCAAAGTGCTGCATGACGCGGATTGTCCCGTCTGGACCGGCGTTCACATCGAACAGGCGCTCCCCATCGCGGCGCCCTTCAGCAAAATCCTATGCGCCGTGGATCTCGGCCCGCAAAGCGCCCGTGCGCTGGCCTGGGCGTCCTGGCTGCAGCGGGAATTCCATGGGCACCTCACCGTGATCCACGCCATCGCCGCACATGCCGAGGCTCTCGATGAGCCCGACCTGAGCTGGCGAACCGGGATTCGCGAAATTGCCGAAGAGGAACTGCTCCGCCTGCAGCGCGAAGTCGGCGCCGAGGCGGACCTTCTGCTGGAGGCCGGCGAACCGGCGCGCGTCATCTGCTCGGCGGCCGCGCGCGTGGGCGCCGGCACCGTCGTCATCGGGCGTGGCAGCGCCGCTGGACATTTCGGACGCCTGCGCACCAACTCCTACGCGATCATCCGCCAGTCGCCGTGCCCCGTCGTGAGCGTGTGTAAGGCCGGACAGCGACGGCGACGTCTGTCACGCAGGCTGTAGCACGTGATAAATTGCTTGAAGTGACTCCCCGCACCCTGTACCAGGTTCTGGAAGAAACCGCGCGCGCCTATGGCGACGCCCCTGCCCTTCGCCAACCCGCGCCCGACGGCTCTTACACGGTCTATTCGTGGAACCAGTACAGGCACGCGGCCGAAGAGATCGCCGCCGGACTGCGCGCGCTCGGCATCGGCAAAGGCGACGTCGTCGCGCTGAATTCCGAAACCCGCCTGGAATTCTACCTGGCCGATCTGGGTATCGTCACCAACGGCTCGATCGCCGCCGCCATGTATCCGAGCTACCCGGCAGCCGACCTGGTGCGCACCATCGAAGCCTCCGGCGCGCGCGCCGTCTTCGTGGAGGACCCGAAGACGCTCAAGCCGCTCCGCGGCGCATCCGTGCGCGCACTGGATCCTGCTGACCGGCGAGGCCGGAGGCGCCATCACGCTCGATGCGCTGCGCGCGGCTCGGCCGCGAGGCCCTGGCCGCCGACCCCGGGTTGCTCGCCCGCATACGCGGCAGCGTCTCCCCGTCCGATACCGCCATTCTCTATCTGACCAGCGGCGCCACGGGCGAACCCAAGATGGCGCTGGTCACGCACCAGTCCGTTGTCGCCAACATCGATATGGGACCCGGCCGTGCTGCCGCATCGGACCGAAGGATTCCACCGTCGCCTTTCTGCCCTCCGCCCACATCGCCCAGCGCGTGGTCATGGAGTTTCTGCCCATGCGCTGCGGCATGCCGGTGACCTTCTTCGAAAGCCTGCTGAAGCTGCCGCAGGATATCCGCAAGGTGCGCCCCACCATCCTGCTGGCTCCGCCGCGCATGTGGGAGCGCATCTATTCCACCATCTGCACGGATCTTGCGCAAGCGGCCGGCGGCGATCCGCAAGGCATTCTATGGCGCGCTGGCGCTGGGACTGCGCCGCCGCCCGGTACCGCCGCGAGGGAAAGTCGGTGCCGGCGCGCATCACGCGTGCCGCTGGCGCTGGCCGACCGCATTTTCTTCCGTAAGGTGCGCGGCCGCTTCGGAGGCCGGCTGCACGTGGCTGCCAGCGGTGCGGCCCCGCTGAGCAAAGACCTGGGGGAGTTTTACGAAGCCATCGGCATGCCGATCATCGAAGGCTACGGCCTCACTGAAGGCGGCGTGGTTTCGCTGAATCCGCTGGACCGGCCCAAGCCCGGCAGCATCGGCAGGCCGCTGGCCGGCGTCGAGATTACCTTCAGCGAAGAGAACGAGATCCTGGTCAAGGGTCCCTGCCTCTTTTCCGGGTATTTGAACGATCCCGCCACTACCGCCGAAGTCCTGCGCGACGGCTGGCTGCACACCGGCGACCTCGGACATGCCGACAGCGACGGCTACGTCTTCATCACGGGCCGCAAGAAAGAGCTGATCGTCTCTTCCACCGGCAAGAAGATCTATCCGTCACGCGTGGAGAGCCTTTTCAAGATGGAGCCGCTGATCAGCCAGGTGCTGCTGATCGGCGACCGCCTGCCCTACCTGACGGCGCTCTTCACCATCAACATTGCCGCTGCCGAAGCGCTGAAGGGCATGGAGCAGTTGAAGGGGCACCCGGCCGCGGTGGTAGCGCAGGCGGCGCCGGTGCTGGCGGAGATCCAAAAGGCGGTCGCACGGGTCAACCAACAGCTCGCCCCCTTCGAGCAGGTGCGCAAGCACCGGATATTGGGGCGCGATTTCTCGATCGAGAACGGCGAACTCACCGCCACCATGAAGGTCCGGCGTACCCGCGCGATGGAAAACTTTCGCGAGAGCATCGACGAACTCTACGCCGGCCGCGAATAGAACCAGCGCTACAGCGTGAATTCGGCGCGCACTACTTCGTCGTCCAGGGAATGTTTCAGCGTGAAGCCGAGTTTCTCGCAGACCCGCATCACTTCGCGATTATCCGGTAGAATGTCGGCCGTTAGTTTGGACAGCTTCTCGTCCGCGCCCACGATCAGCAGCCGCGACAGCAACTCCTTGCCCAGACCGCGGCCCTGCCACTTGTCGCTGATCAAGACGGCGACTTCGGCCTCGCTGGTGCCGTGAATCTTCATCATCCGGCCTACGCCCAGAATTTCGCTCTCGCCGGTTTCCGGATTGCGCCGCTCGGCTACCAGCGCCATCTCGCGATCGTAATCGATGAAGCAGATCCTGGTCAGGCGCTCATGCTGGGTACGCTGCTCCAGGTTCATCAGGTGGAAGTAGCGCAGGTAGACACTTCGTTCGCTGAGCGTCTCGTGGAAGCGCACCATTGCCGGTTCGTCTTCGGGACGGATCGGACGGATGGTGACCGCGGTCGCCGTCCCGCATCGTCCAGGGGGCCACGTAACGCGTCGGATAGGCGCGGATGGCAGTCCTCGGCACCTGCTCCAGCGTGACTTCCGGACCGTGTACCACCACCCGCGCATCCAGCGCGATTAAGCCGTCCGGCGAAGCCAGGAGCGGATTGATGTCGATTTCCTTGATCCATCGTTGTTCGGCCACCAGCGCGCTGAACCGCACCATGAGCAGTTCGAGCGCCGCCAGATCCACCGGCTTGCGTCCGCGGACGCCTTTCAGCGCCTTATAGATCTTCGTCTGCTCCATCATCCGGCGGGCCAGTGTGGAGTTCAAGGGCGGCAGTCCCAGCGCGCGATCCTTGAAGACCTCGACCAGTTGCCCGCCCGTGCCGAACAACAACACCGGTCCGAACTGCGGGTCCAGGCTGCTGCCGATGATCAACTCGTAAGCATCCTTCAGCTTGATCATGGGCTGGACGGTGACGCCATGGAAATGTTGCGCGCCCACCTTCTCGGTAACCGAAGCCTCAATGGCGTCGAATGCCTTGGCCACCGCATCGGCTGTGCCCAGATTCAACTGCACGCCGCCCACATCGGTCTTGTGGGTGATGGTCTCCGAATAGAGCTTGAGAACAATCGGATAGCCGATTTCGTTCGCCGCCTTCACTGCATCGGCGCGTGAGGCGGCGATGATCGTCTTGGCTACCGGAATGCCATACGCCGCCAGCACCTGCTTGCTTTCGAATTCGGTGAGAATCGTACGCCCCTCGGCGCGCGACCCGGCGATGATGCTCTTTACCAGTTTCCGATCGGGCGCCCAGGTGGCGGAGTCCTCCGGCATGGCGGGGGTCTCGTATAAAGCCTTCAGGTTGTCGGCATACTGCCACATGTAATTGAAGGCCCGCGCCGCCGTATCGGGATACGGGAACGTGGGTATGTTGGCACGATTGAGAATCTCCTCGCCTGCTGCCACATCCACGCCGCCCATCCAACTTGCCAGGAGCGGTTTGCCTTCCTGCTTCGCCAGCGGTTTCAGCTCCTCGGCGATGCGCGTCGGGTCGGTCATCGCCTGGGGAGTCAGTATCACCAGCATGCCGTCCGAATTTGGATCCTTGGCAGCGATTTCCAGGGCCTTCCGATAGCGCTCCGGTGAGGCGTCCCCGATAATGTCCACTGGGTTGTTGTGGCTCCACGTGGCCGGCAGCACGGCATTGTAAGCTTCCATGGTTTCGGCCGACAGCTCGGCCAGTTCGCCGCCGCCCATGATCAGCGAATCCGTCGCCAGGACGCCCGGACCGCCCGCGTTCGTCACAATGGTCAGGCGCGGTCCCTTCGGTGTGGGCTGCTTGGAGAGCACTTCCGCCATGTAGAACAGGTCCGCGATGGTGCCGACGCGCAGTACGCCGCTGCGCCGGAATGCCGCTTCCAGCACCTCATCGCTGCCCGTCAGCGACCCGGTATGCGAGGCCGCAGCCTTCGCCGCCGCCGCCGAACGTCCGGGCTTGATGATAATGATGGGCTTGGATAGTGCCACTTCCCGTGCCGCCGACAGGAACGAACGCGCATTGCCGATCGATTCCATATAGATTACGATCGACTTCGTCTTCGGATCGTTGCCCAGATAGTAAATCAGGTCGCCCCAGCCCACGTCCACCATCGAACCCACCGAGATGAACGCGCTGAAGCCCACCATCTCCTTCAGGCTCCAGTCGAGCACCGCCGTGCACAGCGCACCGCTCTGGCTGATGAAGCCCACAGATCCGGGCCGCGCCACCGTGGTGGCGAACGTGGCATTCATCCCCGATAGAGGGCTCATCACGCCAAGGCAGTTTGGCCCGATGATCCGAATGTTGGCCTTCTGGGCTTCCACCAGTAATTGCCGCTCCAGCTCCGCGCCTTCTGGTCCGATCTCTTTGAAGCCGGCCGAAATCACGATGGCGCCTTGCACACCGTTCTCACCGCATTCCCGGATCAGGCCGGGAATCGAGGGCGGCGGCGTGATGATGACGGCCAGGTCCACTGGTTCCGGGATATCGGAAATCGATGCGTATGCCTTGACACCTAATACGCTGGGCCGCTTTGGATTTACGGGATAGACCGTGCCGCCGAACGGACTGGTCACGAGGTTCCACAGTACGGTCCGTCCGACCGTTCCCGGGAGTCTCGGTGGCACCGATGACCGCTACCGTCTTCGGCGAAAAAAATACGTCGAGCGGCTGCTTCCGCTTGTGATTCAATTTCTTCTTTGCGGGCTTACTGGTTGCTTGCATTTTCGTTCTGCCTTTGGTCCGAACGCGGCTTCATTCAAAGCCTCTAGTACGTCCATCGAATTGAGCCCATTCTTGCGCGCAACCGTTTCGATATCGCAGTCATCGCACGAAGCGCGATAGCGGAGATTCTCAAATATGGGGATGGTTTCCGGATGACGTTGTTTCACGTCACGGATGATCATGTCGCGGCGGATTAATTGATCGAATCGAAACATTGGATTACGCCCTCGATTAGCACGTAGAGAGTGCACCCCGAATTCCAAAATATCACTGAATAGAATCAGTAGATTACAAAGTCGCCGCTGCGGTAACTGGGTGATATCGCGCAGGCCGGCAGTGGAACCGGGCCTGAATATCGCCGAAATCGTCGGCTGGCGTCATCGCTCGGCCGTTTAGACCAGTTTGGTCCGTTTAATCGGCAACTCCCGGATCCGCTTGCCGGTGGCCGGCGAAAATGGCCGCGGTGAGCGCCGGCGCGATGACCGGCGCGCCGGGTTCGCCGACTCCCGCGTGCGGTGCCTTCGAATCGACAATGGTGACGTCGATCTTACGCGGCGCCTGTTTCATGCGGGCGACCGGGTAGTTGTGGAAGTTGGACTGCGTGATGCGTCCGGCATCGGCGGTGATTTCGCCCATCAGCGCAGTGAGGCGCCGAACACGGCGGCGCCTTCGAATTGCGACGCGGACGCGGTCGGGCATCACGATCTGTCCGACATCGGCAACCGTCCACACGTTGGGAATGGTGAGATTGCCCTGTCCATCGATGGCGATTTCGACCGCGGTCGCGACGTAGCTCAGGAAGCTGCGGTGCGCGGCGATGCCGATGGCGCGGCCTTTGCTGTTGGCGAACTTCGCGTAGCCGGATTTTTCGGCGCACATCTCGAGAACGCGCCGCAGGCGGCCGGTGTCGAGCGGGAAAGTTTCTGTGGATCTGGCCGTTATTCCAGGGCTTCACGCCGTCCTTGGTGAGGTCCACGTGGCGGTCCGGGCCGATGGTCTTCAGGAAGTAGTCGACGTAATTGGTGTTGTTGAGATGCGCGAGTTCATCGACGAAGCTGTGGATGGCGAAGGCGTGGAAGAGGTGGCACACGGCGCGCATCCAACCCTGCCGCACGTGGTTCTTGGCGGCGCAGTTTTCGGCGCGCATGTTGCGGCACGTCGAACAGAATCTCGTTGAGCGCCATGCCGACTTCGAAGTCGGCGCCATGCTCGGCGCCGGCCGCGAAGGTGGAAGCGATCGGCGGGAACGCGCTGCGGAAGAGCCACGATTGAAGCTTGCCCGACGCATCAAGGCCGCCCTTCATATGCATGGCGGCCACCGAGTGGAAGTAGTCGAAGTGGATGTCGTCTTCGCGGGTCCAAACCACCTTCACCGGCTTGCCCGTGGCCTTCGAAAGCAGCGCCGCCTCCACCACGTAATCCGGTTTCGACTTGCGGCCGAAGCCGCCGCCGAGCAGCGTGACGTTGCAGGTGACATCTTTCGGCGTGATGCCGAGCGCGCCGGCCACGGCTTCCTGGACGGCTTGCGGGTCCTGCGTGGGGCACCAGGCTTCCACTTTGCCGTTGCGGAATTCGGCCACCGCGACCGGCGGCTCCATGGGAGCGTGGGCCAGCATGGGCACGTAGTAATCGGCCTCGAGCTTTCTGGCGGCGCCGGCGAAAGCGGGGTCGAAATCGCCGCGATTGCGCACGACCTTGCCCGGCTTGTGGACGCTGCCGAAGAGTTCCTGCTTGTAGCGTGTTGGAGTTGAAACTGGCGTGGTCGGGATTGATGTCCCACTCCACCTTCAGTTTCTTGCGGCCCTGCATGGCCGCGTAGGTGGAATCCGCCACCACGGCGACGCCGCCCAGTTGCTGGAACAGATGGGGCTGCTTGAACGGCGGAAGTGGCACGGTCTTCACGACGCCCTTCACCTTCAGCGCTTCGGAGTCGTCGAACGTCTTGACCTTGGAATCGTACACGGGGGGCGTTCGACCGACGGCGTAGAGCATTCCGGGCCGCTTGGCGTCCATGCCGAAGACCGCCTTGCCGGTCACGATGTTGTGCTGGTCGACGGATCGGCGACATCCTTGCCGATGTAGCGGTACTCGTCCGGCTTCTTGAAGCGGAGTTCGGTTTTGCGGGGACGGGCAGGGTGGCGGCGATCGCCACCAGCTCGCCGAGCGCGGTACGCTGCGGTTGGAAGCGGCGTGGGTCGACCATGCCCATTTGCAGCGACACTTCGGCCGCCGGCACACTCCATTTCTGTGCGGCGGCGCGTTCCAGCATGAGGCGCGCGGTGGCGCCGGCCTGGTGCATCGCCTGCACGAAGTCGCGCACCGAGCAGGAACCGTCGGTGTTCTGCGAGCCGTATCTGGTGTCGCCGATGGCCTGTTCGACGCGGACCTTCTTCCAATCGACATCGAGTTCGTCGGCGACCACCAGCGGCAGGGAGGTGCGGCTGCCGGTGCCCATTTCGGAGCGATGCGCGGTGATCACCACCTGGCCTTCGGGTTCGAAGCCAAGGTAGACGCTGGGCTGCCAGGAGGTCGCGGCGTCGGCCGGATCGGTGAGGAGGTTGGCGCCGAGCACCAGGCGCCGGCGGAGAAGACGGTGCCCAGGAAGGCGCGGCGATCCACCGGAAGCGATTCGATGCTTGCCATGCAGGCGCGGCGATGGTTCTGGTAGCCTCGCGCGTAAGGCGCGCGATTTCGGAGACGGTTTTGGGAGCGGCCAGGATGGCGGCTGCGCGGGAAGTACTGAATGCCGGCTGCGCGATTTTCCGGCGCGGGGAAGCTGGTGCCGTAGAGGTTCTTCATGGCTTATTTCACCCCCGCGGCGGCCTTGATGGCGGCACGAATTCGAGTGTAGGTGCCGCAGCGGCAGATGTTGCCGTCCATGGCGCTATCGATCTGCGCATCGGTCGGCTTCGGCGTTTTCGTCAGCAGGGCGGCGGCTTGCATGATCTGGCCGCTCTGGCAATAGCCGCACTGGGCGACGTTGTGCTTCTCCCAGGCGGCCTGGCAGGGATGCGTGCCGTTGGCGCTGAGGCCTTCGATGGTGGTGATCGTTTGCCTGCGACAGCTTTTAGCGGGGTGACGCAGCTGCGAATCGCTTCGCCGTTCTGATGAACGGTGCAGGCGCCGCAGAGCCCCATGCCGCAGCCGAATTTGGCGCCGGTGAGGTCCAGTTCGTCGCGCAGATACCACAGGAGCGGCACGTCGCCGTCCCCGTCGAATTTACGGGTTTGCCCGTTCACAATCAGTTCGATCATACGGTCCAGCTATTATAGTACACGGAGGCGTGCCGACATTATCCGGGCGCATCAGGCGGCGCTAAACGGACCGGCCCACCAAGCCGAAGTATGATGCTGACGCGAGCATGTGTCGGTCGTTGGTCCAGACCTCGTGCTCTCCCGCCTCGTAGGCAGTGACCAGGTGCACTGCGTCGGCAGTGCGAATGAAAAGATCGGACGGAGCGGAAACCATCAGAGCACTGGTTCTCCGCAGGAGAGCTTCGTGAACCGGAATGAGCTTCCAAAAGCCCTCCTGCGCGTGCTGATAGAAACAAGAGGAAAGTTGGCGCGCGTCTGCCGGTGAGAGTGAGCCCTCGCGCAAACGGCGATGAATTACCCCGTGGAGCTCTCCTAAAGCCCAAAGTGAAGATTGGACGAGATCGGCAGTACGGACAAGTTCGCGAACTCCGGGAGAATCGGGTTCATTGAAATAGAATTTAGCGATATATGAGGTATCCAGATACACGTGCTTAGCGATCGCGATCTTCTTCGATCATTTTCGTGCTGTCGCCGACCTGCGGCAGGCGAGTCCAGATTTCACGCATGGCGTCGAAAATCAGCGCTTTCCTGTCGTCCGGCATACCTGAACGACCAGTAACAGGGCGTAACTCCGCGACGGCCTCGCCGCGACGCTCGATCACGATAACGCCGCCTTCGGCAGCTTCGCGTACAAGCTCCGAAGTGTGAATGTGGAGTTCCCGAACCGACGTCTTCCTCATGAGCTACAGTGTAGCACAACAAAAACAACGGAGTCGGCCCGACCGGATCTGAAGCACCGCTTGTTATCCTGTTTTTTGGCGGAAAACACACAGAAGTGCATAGTGATCGCGATCGACGGGCCGGCGGGGGCGGGGAAAAGCACCATCGCCAAGGGTCTCGCGTCGCGCTTGGGATTCACCTACATTGATACCGGAGCGATGTATCGCGCGGTGGCTCTGTGGGCGGTGCGGCAGGGAGTGGATACCGGCGACATGCATCGCATGGAACAGCTTGCGATCGCGGCGGGGATCGAGCTTTCCCCCGGACATATCGCGCTCAACGGGGAGGATGTGACAGATGACATTCGCACACCCGAAGTTTCCAGCGGCGCGTCCAAAATCGCCGTGATTCCGGGGGTGCGGCGAGCCATGGTTGCCAAACAGCGAGAGATCGGTGAGCGGACGAGCGTGGTGATGGAAGGCCGCGACATCGGGACCGTAGTGTTTCCAAACGCCCAGGTGAAAATCTTCCTGGATGCCAACCCCGACGAGCGCGTGCGCCGCCGGTGTGAAGAGATGCGTGCCAGGGGCGAGACCGTCAACGCCGGGCAACTCGCGGCGCAGATGAAGGAGCGGGATCAGCGCGACTCCACCCGCGTCGATGCTCCACTGGCCCAGGCTCCGGACGCGGTGTATTTGGATTCCACCGCCTTGAACATCGAGGAAGTGATCGAATCCATCCTCAAAATCGTGCGTTCGCGCATCACGAACGGAAGGGAATACCGTTGAAGAATCTCCTGGTGATGAAATTCGGCGGCACGAGTGTAGGCAGCGCCGCCCGCATGCGTGTCTCGGCGGGGCTGGCTGCCGAGGAACAGAAGAAGCGCCCGGTGGCGATCGTAGTGTCGGCCATGAGCAAGGTGACCGACCTTCTGCTGGATACGATGCGGCACGCCGAGGCCGGTGATCGTCGCGGCATGGAGAGCAATCTGACACGGCTCCGGGAACGCCACGAAGAGGCCTGCCGGGAACTGCTGCCGGCCCCGGAGCACGGCGCCGCGCTGGCCCAACTGCACGACGTAATCGACGAATTCGAGCGAATCGTCAATGGCATGGCGATGCTTGGCGAGCGCCCGCCGCGATCGGTGGACGAAGCGGTCGCGGTAGGTGAGCGCCTGTCGACGGTCCTGGTGAGCGAGTTTCTGCGCGTGAGCGGCACCCCTTCGATTGGCGTCAATGCCCGTGACGTCGTGGTGACGGACGCAGTCTTCGGTAACGCGTCGCCCCTGATGGAGCCAACCCGCGTAAAGGCTCGACACAAACTGCTGCCTTACCTGGAGCAGGGCCTGCTGCCCGTGATCACGGGCTTTAACGGCGCTTCCGCTGACGGGCGGCCCACTACGCTCGGTAGGGGCGGCAGCGATTTTTCGGCCTCCATTCTGGCCGCCGCGCTCGACGCTGCCGAATTGTGGATCTGGACTGACGTGGATGGCATCATGAGTGCCGACCCGCGCCTGGTGCCGGACGCCCAGGTACTGGAAGAAATCACATACGCCGAGGCTGCCGAGTTGGCGTATAACGGAGCCAAGGTGCTGCATCCGAGGACGCTGGCGCCGCTGGTCGAAAAGAAGATCCCGGTATGGAGCAAGAATAGCTTCGCGCCGGAGAAGCCCGGAACGCGCATCGTGCCTTCAATGGCCGTCCCGCAGGGGGCGCGGGCGGTGGCCTCCATGCGCAACGTGGCGCTGGTTTCGCTGGAACCGGCCAGTGCCGAGATGAATGGAGTTCAGTTGATGGCGCGCTCTCTTGACGCCATCGCACGGGCGGACGTGGAAGTCCTCGTGGTTTCCAGTTCCAGCTATCGCCAGAACTTCTGCGTCCTGGTGCGCGAAGACGAATTGGAGCGATCGCTGCAGGCTCTGGAAGCGGCCCTGGCATTGGAATTGGCGCACCATTATGTACATCCCATCCAGGTGGACCGCAACGTTGGCCTGCTGGCCGCGGTAGGCGAGGGGATGCAGGGCAAACCGGGGTTGGCCGGCCGTATCTTCACTGCAATCTCGCGCGTGCAAGTGAACATCATCGCTATCGCGCAAGGGTCGAGCGAACTCACCATTGCCGTGGTGGTGCGCCGCGACGGCTTGGAAAAGGCCGTGAAGGCCGTGCATGCGGAGTGTGGTTTAGGCATGCGCCCACCCGTGCCGGTTTTTCCGTTCGGCCAATCCGAAGGCCGTGCCCCTCGCGGCAAACGATAGTAAACAAAGACATATCGGCATGCGTGAAAAATAACCCCGCTTTTTCGATATACTAGTATTTTCCCCCTTCAGCATAGGAGTTCTGCATTATATGTTTGATCTGTTTCGAAGCCGAGATAAAGCCGTACGAATCCTCCTGGGAGGATTGCTCGTGCTGGTTGCCTTTTCGATGCTTACCTACCTGGTTCCGAACTACAACACCGGATCGACCGGCTCGGACACGGTGGTAGCGGAGGTCGGCAAAGATACCATTACACTGGCGGAGACGCAGCGTTTGATTCAGGCGACGGTCCGCGGCCGGCAGTTGCCGCCGGAAATTCTGCCGACCTATATCCCGCAGATGGTGGAGCAAATGGTGACCGAGCGGGCCATGGCGATGGAAGCCGAACGCCTCGGTTTGCAGGTGACCGATGCCGAAATGGCCGACGCCATCCGCCAGATGGTGCCGAGCCTTTTCCCCGATGGCAAGTTCGTTGGCAAGGAAGCCTACGCCAGCATGCTGGCGCAGCAGAACATGACCATCGACCAGTTCGAGAGCGACCTGCGGCGCCAGGTGGCGATTACCCGCCTGCGGGATATCGCTTTGGAAGGGATCATCGTTACGCAGCCCGAAATCGAGGCCGCGTTCCGCAAGAAGAACGAGAAGATTAAGGTCGAGTTCGTTCGTTTGACGGCAGATAAGTATAAGGCCGAGTCCCAACCCACCGAACAGGAAATCGAGGCTTTCTTCAAGGCCAACACCTCGCGTTATACGGCCCCGGAAAAGAAGAACCTGACGCTTCTGATAGCCGATCAGGCCAAAATGGAAGCGGCTGCCACTCCGACGGACGCGGACCTGCAGCGCATGTATTCGCAAAACCAGGAGGCCTTCCGGACGCCGGAGCGTGTGAAGGCGCGCCACATCCTGCTTAAGACCCAGGGAAAGCCGGCATCCGAAGAAGCGGCAATCAAAGCCAAGGGTGAGAGTCTGCTGAAGCAGATCAGAGCCGGGGCAGACTTCGCCAAGCTTGCCAAGGAAAACTCGGAGGACACCGGCTCTGCGGTGAACGGCGGCGAACTGGGCGACTGGATTACCCACGGCCAGATGGTACCGGAGTTCGACAAGGCGATCTTCTCGTTGAAGCCAGGCGAGACCAGCGATTTGGTGAAAACCGTCTACGGATACCACATCGTGCAGACCCTGGCCCATCAGGATGCCGGTGTCCGCAGCTTTGCCGAAGTCAAAGGCGAACTGGCGGCTCAGTGGAAGAAGCAGCGAGTCAACGATCTCATGCAGTTGGCTTCGGACAAAGCGCAGGCCGCCCTGCAAAAGGATCCGACGCATCCCGAGAAGGTGGCCGCCGACTTCAACATGCAGGTCGTGCACGTCGACAATTACGTACCTGGTATGCAGATAGCGGACTTGGGACCGAGCGCCGATTTCGAATCTGCTGTCGCGACCCTCAAAAAGGGTGAAGTTTCTCAACCGGTAACGGCCGGCAACAAGCTCGCGATTGCTGTCGTCAACGATGTCATTCCCCCACACCCCTCCACTCTTGCGGAAGTCCATAACCAGATCCGCGATCTGATGGTGCAGAACCGTTCCACCGCGGCGGTGCAAAAGCACGCCAACGAATTGGTTGAAAAGGCCAAGGCGATGGGCGGCGATCTGGCCAAGGCGGCCAAGTCGATGGGGCTCGAAACCAAGACATCCAACGAGGTCGACCGCACGGGCAATATTGAAGGAATCGGCATCGCCAGTTACGTAGCCGAAGGCTTCAGCAAGCCCGACGGGACGATCATCGGGCCGGTCGGCGTGCCGGACGGCGGTACCATCGTGGCCAAGGTGGTCTCCCATAGCGGCGCGGATTTGTCGCAGCTCGCCGCGCAGCGGAGTGTGATTCGCGACGAGATCAAGAGCCAGCGCGCCCGCGAGCGGAACACCTTGTTCGAAGCCGGCGTGCGGGATATGTTGATCAAACAGGGAAAAATCAAGATTCACCAGGACGTGATCAACCGGCTGATTGGCAACTACCGCTCCAGCTAACCGGCACTTGAACTCAGGGCCCCCGGCCAATTGGATCCAACTTTGATGCTGATCGCGACGGAAAAGGCATAGGATGCTTCACGGTTTGCTGCAAGTGTGGTTTGGCTGGGTCCGAGACGGGGGCTATCTCGGCATAATCGCCTTGATGGCGATGGAAAGCTCGATCCTTCCGGTGCCGAGCGAAATTGTGATTCCGCCCGCCGCCTTCTGGGCTTCGCAGGGAAGGATGAGCTACGCTGGCGTGATCCTTGCCGGAACCTTCGGTTCCTGGTTGGGTTCGGCGATTACCTATTGGGTCTCGCGGTGGATTGGCCGGGCAGTGATTCTCCGCTGGGGACGAATTGTCTTCATCACGCCCGACGGCCTGAATCGCGCGGAGCGCTTCGTGGAGCGCTATGAAGTCGGCGGGGTCTTCTTCGCGCGGCTGCTACCGGTCATTCGTCATTTGATCTCTATTCCGGCCGGCATCGCGCGCATGTCGTTCGGTGTTTTCAGTCTGGTAACCGTCTTCGGAGCATTCGTCTGGTGCAGCGTACTGACCTGGTTCGGCGCCAGAATCACGGCGGCGCATCCCGACTTAATGAATGATCCGGAAGCTCTCATGCGTATGGTCAAGCAGGAGGGCCAGTGGATCGTAGCCGCGGTGCTCGTTCTGTGCATCCTCTACTTCCTGGTGATGCGGCTGACCAGCCGTGGTTCGGCGGCATCGGCTGCCGATGTCGCCTAAGCGTCAGCCCTGCCGACGAGACCAGCGGCAAACAGACGGTCGTCCACTCTGCCCAAGCGCGTCGCCAGGCCCGCCTGCAACAGCGGCGTGTGCTTGATCGTGACCAGGTATTCCGGCACCGTCCAGACGTCCTCCTCCGCGGTCATCCAGTGAAGTCCGTCGAAGCGGCTCAGGTTGACCGGCCGGGAATAATTGCGCAGCGTCTTCTCGCGTTTCAAATTGTAGTAATGCTCGAAGTAGCTCATGGCAAGCTCGCGCAGCGTGCGGTAGACCGGCTCGCGATACCGTAGGCCGGAGTAGTTGGATTTGGCCAGCGCTCCCCAGTGTGCGCGGTGTTGAAAGATGGCGAGGACATGGTCGTCGTCGCGTACTGCCTCGAAATCCAGCAACAGCGGCGGGTGGCCGAGCATGCGCAGCGCCGCGGCTCCAAAGAGCGCACCCTCCATGCAGTGGGCCGTACGATCGCGCAGCACGCGCCGCGGCGACCGGCAGGTCTCGCCGTCGTGCTCCTTGTTGTAGGCGAGGTCGTCCAGGAAGCGTTGGATCTTCTCGGGAGTGGTCAGGCGGCGAAATACCGCGCGTTCGGCGGCGACAAAGTTGTGCGAACCCATCGGCCACAGAGTAGCGTAGTTCGCAAGGGCAGTTATACTGCACCTATGCCAATCCTGCTGCCCGTTCTTCTCTTTGCCGCCGCCACTGCGCCGTATGACGTGGTGATCCGCAACGGGCACATCATCGACGGGACCGGATCACCCTGTGGCGCAACTTCCGCGACTACTTCGCGCGCTTGCGCAAGCAGGGGATCGGCATCAACCTGGCCAGCTATGTGGGGGCGACTCAGGTGCGGCGAATCGTGCTGGGCGACGACGACCGCGCGCCTGGCCCCGAAGAGCTGGAGCGTATGAAAGCGCTTGTGCGCGATGCCATGCGCGAGGGCGCAGTGGGGCTCTCCACTTCGCTGCAGTATGCCCCGGCGCCTTATGCGAAAACCGCTGAGCTGATCGCCCTGGCGACGGAGGCGGCGAAACTGGGCGGCACCTACGCGTCGCACATACGCGACGAGGGCGATGCCATTCTGCCTGCGCTCGACGAGGCCTTTCGTATTGGTAGGGAGGCGAACATTCCCGTCGAGATCTGGCACCTGAAGGCTGCGGGTAAATCCAACTGGGGACGGATGCCGCAGATCGTCGCGCACATCGAGGCGGCTCGCAAATCCGGGCTCGACGTCGCAGCCGATACCTACGCATATCCGGCCGCGTTCAATACCTTCTCCGCCGTAATTCCGCCCTGGGCGCACGATGGCGGCGACAAAAGCCTGATCGAGCGGCTCAAGGACCCCACCATGCGGGCGCGCATCCGAAAAGAAATGGAAACGCCCGCGAGCGACTGGAACAATGAGTGGCAGCAGGTGAAAGGGCCCGAATCGTTCATCCTGAGCGCCGTGCAGAATCCCAAACTGATGCCGCTGCAGGGGAAATCCATCGCGGAGATCGCGAAGTTGTGGAACAAGGACCCGATCGACACGGTATTCGACATCCTGATCCAGGACGAGGCGTTCACCATGGTCGGCATGTTCATCATGGACGAGCCAGACGTGGCGCTTGCTATCCGTCAGCCGTGGGTTTCCATCTGCAACGACTCGCAGGGTTCGGCGCTCGATGGTGTGCTCGGCAAGGAACATCCGCACCCGCGTGCGTTCGGGACGTTCCCGCGGATTCTGCGCAAATATGTCCGCGAAGAAAAGCTATTGACGCTCGAAGACGCCATCCGCAAGTTTTCATCGCTCCCGGCGCAGCGCATGCGTTTCGCCGACCGTGGCGTGTTGAAGGCGGGCATGTGGGCAGACGTAGTGGTGTTCGACCCGGAAACGGTGCGTGATCTGGCGACCTTCGATCGGCCCAATCAGCTATCGGAGGGCATGCGTTTCGTGCTCGTGAACGGCGTGCCCGTCATCGAGGAAGGCAAGATGACTAATGCGCTCCCGGGAAAGGTGCTGACGCGACAGAATTAGTGCGCCTGCCGATCCTGCTCGTCTTTCACCTCGATCGCCTTAACGGAAGCATAATTCACCACCGGCGAAAAGGAGAGCAGTAGTTTTCCCTGGCCATTCGGCCTCAGATTGTGAAACGTGTGGGCAACCGGCTGGAAGGCTTTCGCCTCTTTGAGAATATCGAAGTCCGGCAGCAGGATCGCTCCGTTACATGACACGTTGAAAACCCTGGAGCCGATGCCGCCCTTGTTCGTCGACTTCGATTCCGGGTCCCAGAAGGTCTCCGCGAAGTGGAGCGTTACGGCATACCGCCCAGGAGGTACTGGAATAGCGTAACTGAAGTTGCCGTATCGCTCGCCGGCATAAAGATCCGGGTCCTGTGTCGAGAACACATCTCCTTTGTGCGTGGCGAGCCGTCCGCCGGAATAGTAATTGTCCGGCTCCCAGACGTTGCCGGCATGGTCGGTAAACGACGCATCTCCGGCTCGGATCCGGATCGGATGTATCCGTCCCGCAATCCCCGGCACCAGTTCGATCGCGTTGACGAAGGGCTGCCCTGCCACCGCCTGGAACTGTAGATGCACCATGCCATCCACCGCCGGCGTAATATCCCGGAAGACGCGAACATCCACCGGCGATGAGCCGGTGTCGTTCACCACATCGAAATCGTGCAGTAGCGCCACGCCGTTTACCGACACCGAAAAATGCCGCTGGTTCTCGCCGCCTTCGCTTCCCACGTCATTGCCGCCCCGATATGTGGGCTCTGCAAAGTGCAACCACAATTCGTAAACCCCGGGAGGTGCCGGCAAGGCGTAGCTAAAGTCGCCGTAGCGCATCGATCGATAGAGACTCGCGTCGGCAGGCCTGCCCAGAAAGTCTGTTGGTCCGGGCTGTGCAGCGCCTCCGTTAAAAAATGCATCGGGGCCCCATCGGCGGCCGGCACGGTCGATATGCGGCTTCAGGCTTCCAGCGAGGATGCGGATCGCTTCCGCGGATGCCGGTGCCACTGTTCCGGAGACTCCAGTCGGGCCCGACGCCCCCGGCACTGGAGTCCGGCGGGATAGCGCCAAGCCGCCGCTAAGTGCAAGGACCAGCAACGGCACGGCAAAAACGACTATCTTCCAACGAGGTCCGAACCAGCCATTCCGGATCGGAGAATCAGCAATCGCTTTAGCCGCGGGTTCGAATTTTTCCGGAGTTCGCGCGATGAATCGCGGAATGTAGCCCCCAGGGGCGAGTTCGATCACGATCCGGTCGCGAGAACCATCTGTCGCATAATACTTCGCCAACCGCTCCCTCAGGCGGTGGGCCTCTACCCGGACAATCGCATCCTTCTTATCGTCAAACTCGGATGTGCGGTCAAATAGCTCCAGCGCGATCGTGGTTTCCTTGATTTCGTCCTGTCGGCCGAGCAGTACCATATCGCACAAATACTCCAGAAGCTTGATACGACGCTTGGATTGTGCAAAATGTCGGGACTGACTAATCGTCAGAATTTCATCCCGAACCTCGTTAACAGAGGCGGCGGGATGAGCATCACCCTGTAGCATTTACGCTCAGTATAGTACCGTTACTACCGTTACACAACCACGGCTAAACTCTTGAATTTTAAAACAATCATCCGTTACGAAACGGTAAGGCTCTGGTTTGTACCTGGCACCCAGACTAGAGTCAACCTGTACAGTCATCGCGAATGTCCGCTGCCTTGCGCCATGTGTGCGCACGCTGGCGGCTTCTTTATTCGATGTGGGTTAAAGGGGATTGTGCTATGAACATGAGTCGTTTTTCGGTCCAGGATGACCATCTCGCTGTTCATCCTGTTTGCCGTCTCAGCTTGGGCACAGACGTTTCGTGCCCGTGTGGAAGGCATCGTTACAGACGAAAGTAAAGCAGTCGTAGTGGGCGCCAACGTGACCGCGCTCAACGTGAATACCGGAATCAGGGTCACCCGTCAGACAAACGCTGCCGGTCTGTACCTTTTTGATAATGTGGATCCCGGCACCTATTCGGTGACGGTGGAAATGGCAGGATTCAACAAGTTCATCCAGGAGAATATCCTGGTGCAGTCGGGCGGCGACGTCACGGTAAACGTCGGCCTCAAGGTCGGGAGCGTACAGAGCAATGTCACGGTCACCGAAGCCCCGGTTGCCGTGGAATTCAATTCCAGCAACAAAGACCTGGTGATCGACACCAAGATGGCCGAAGAAGTGCCGCGTCTCGACCGCAATCCGTTTAAGCTGACACTGCTGGCGCCCTCCGCGATCAATACCCGGGGCGAGATGCAGCCGTATCACTCCTGGTCGATGAACAGCGTCGATCTGGGCGGCGGAACTAACCTGGCAAACGACCTTCAGGTGGACGGCAGCCCGATCGGCCTCGGCCACAAGGGCAGCTATCCCCCCAACACGGATGCGGTCCAGGAAGTAGTCGTCTCGCAGAACAGCGTGGATGCCGAGTCCGGCCACAGCGCCGGCGGCGTGATCTCCATGACCACCAAGTCCGGCACCAACGAATGGCATGGCACCGCCTTCTACATTGGCCGCTATCCCTGGCTCAGTGCCGAAGCCG
Organism: uncultured Solibacteraceae bacterium; assembly: GCA_963792055.1. Classification (GTDB taxonomy): domain Bacteria; phylum Acidobacteriota; class Terriglobia; order Bryobacterales; family Bryobacteraceae; genus Solibacter. Next base: position 275,473 of record CAWBUV010000011.1, read on the forward strand.
ACCGCACGCGCTTCAGCGAGAACTCCCAGCGCCAGCACATGACCGGTTTCACCCTGGGCGACCCGATCATCAAGAACAAGCTGTTCAACTTCGCTTCTCTCGAATACTGGAAAGTCGGCTATCCGAACAGCTACGTGAACACCGTGCCCACCTCCCTCGAAGCCGGCCGGCGACTTCTCGCAATCGCGTAATATCGACGGCGGGATCCGGACCATTTACGATCCCTGGACGACGCAGCTCAACCCGACCACCGGAGCGGTAACCGTCACAGCCTTTCGCGGGGAACAAGATTCCCACCAATCGGTTCGACCCTCTGGCCAGTTCCCTGATGAAGGAGTTCTGGGCGCCGAACAACCCGGGCGACAACATCACCGGCGTGAACAACTACAAGAAGGGCTTCTTCGAACAGTACAACTACTACAACTTTCTCGGATCGCGCCGACTACAACATCAACGACAAAGTGAAGGTCTTCGGGCGCGTAGGCCGCTACTACACGGACGACCTCGCCGGAAACCCCACGCCGCAACCAACACGCGATCTGTACGTGCCGACCGGATCGCAACGCGGCGCCTGGCAGATCGCGGGCGACGCCATATGGACCGATCAATCCGCGCACGGTGGCCGAGGTTCATGGCGACTGGCACGACGTGATCGACGCTTATGTTTCGACCCCGCTGGGAGAAGGCGGATGGTCGAACATCTGGCCCAACAGCGACTGGTATAAGCCCTACCGATGCGCCAGCACCGGCGTGCCGCTCTACTTCCCGCACCTGAATATCGGCGGCGCCGGATTCGGCGGCGGCGGTTTCTACTGGGACCAGCGGCCCAAGGGAGAAGCGTTCAACGTCAAGATCTCGCAGCAGCGCGGCTCCCACTATCTGAAGGCCGGTCTGGAGTACCGCAAGAGCTACGGTGTCTCTTACGTCTCGAGCACGACGAACTTCAACTTCAACACCGGGCTGACCGCCGAGACGTTCAACAATCCGGACACCCAGCACAACGGCGATCAGTGGGCGACCTTCCTGCTGGGCGCGCTGGACGGCTCGTCGCAGATGATCGGCGGGCCGGCGCCGGATCCGCATACGAAGTTCTGGGGTATGTACTTCCAGGACGACTGGAAGCTCAACCGCCGGATCACCCTGAATCTCGGTATCCGCAACGAATATGAAACGGCGTGGTACGATCCGGCCCACAACTTCTCCAAGGGGCTCGATCTCTCGCAGCCGCTTCCCGGAGATGACGGCGAAACCGCCGGAAATGCCGTCGGCAGCCACGTCGATCGTCGGCAACAACTACTAGAAATGGAACGGCCTGTGGAACTGGACGACCAGCAGCTCCCGGGAATGTGGAATGCGCCCAAGCTTGCACTGCAACCGCGCGCCGGCATCGCCATCCGCGTGAACGACAAGACCTCGATCCGTGCCGGCTATGCCCGGTACACGATTCCCACGGAGTTCAACCTCAGCGGCTTCCCGGGGTTTCGAGACCGTCAGCTTCCTGGAACCGCCGTATTTCGGCGTGACCGGCTATCAGAACACGGCGCCCCTGCTGCAGGGCGTTCCGCAGCAGACCTTCTCGCATCCGTTCCCGGCGTCCAATCCGCTGTTGCCGATCCTCGGCAAGGGCGCCGGAACGAACGTGGGCCGCGGCCAGAACGGAGCCTTCTCTGGTACGACCAGAACTTGAAGAAGGCCTACAACGACCGCATCAATATCTCGTTCCAGCGCCAACTGCCGGGCCAAATCGTGCTGAACGCCTCGTACTTCATGAATTTCGGCCACCAGCTCTACAACCAGTCGTTGAACGTGATCGATCCACAGGTTCAGCTCAAGTACCAAAACTCCTTGAACCAGACTGTGGCGAACCCGTTCTATCACTACCTGACTCCGACGCTGATGCCCGGCCCGCTGTACAACCAGCAGACCGTTTCGCTGGGCTCGCTGCTGGTGCCCTACCCGCAGTATTCGGGCCTGGCGGAATTCGGCCACTGCTGCGCGGGCGAGCGCTACCACTCGCTCGAACTGAGAACCCAGAAGGTATTCAGCAACGGCTTCAACTTCCTGTTCTCTTACGTGTATATCCGCGAGAAGAGCCAGATCTACTTCAACGATCAGGACACTTTCTCGAATCACTTCACGTGGCAGGACAGCGACCAGCCGAGCCACCGCTTCAGCATGGCCAGCGCCTACGAACTGCCCATCGGCGTCGGACGCGCGCACTTCAATAAGATTCCAAAGGCTGCCGACTTCGTGGTGGGCGGCTGGCGGGTCACGGGCGTGATGTCCGCCGATCACCGGCGATCATCCGCGCTTCGGGAACCTGATCGTCAATGGCGATCCCTGCTCCGGCGCCCGCAACCCGCAGCACTGGTTCAACACCGCTGCGTTCTCACAAACTCCGGCGAACACTTACGTGCTGCGCACCAATCCGTTGCAGTACGGATGTCTGACCGGGCCCATGTTCTTCGACCTCGATGCAACCCTGTCGAAGGCCTTCAAGATCACCGAAAAGGTCAAAACCGAATTCAAGATGGCGGCTTACAACGCTACCAATCGCTTGAACCGGGGCGATCCCGACACCAACATCACCTCTTCCACGTTCGGCCAGGCGCTTTTCCAGGGCTCGCCGGGCGGATCCTTCGGACAGCAGGGCGCCACATTCGGAACCGGCAACGCCGGCCGGCAGATGGAGCTTGGATTGAAGATAATATTCTAAGTGACTCGAAGACGCCTGCTCAGCCTGTGCGCTCTGTCCGGCGCCAGGCTGTGCGGGCAGCAAGAGCCGGTACGTGTAGGAGGGATGGCTTCCCGCGGCGTCAAGTCGGCGCCTCGCGGGAAGCCTTCCGGACTTCCCTTTCACGCACGGTTCACCGATGTGGCGGCGCAGGCCGGATTACAGAACGTCGTGATCTCGGGGCACCGCGAAAAAGCCGACTACGTCCTGGAAGCCATGAGCTGCGGGGCGGCGTTTTTCGACTACGACAATGACGGCTGGCTGGACATCCTCGTCCTCTCCGGATCGCGATTCGGCGATCCGCCCTCCGACGCCTCCAATCCGACTCTACAAGAACAACCGCGACGGCACATTCACCGATGTCACCCGCAAGGCCGGACTGTTTCGAACCGGATACTCCTACGGCGTAACGGTCGGCGACTACAACAACGACGGCTTCGAAGATCTGTTCCTCACCGGTTGGGAGCCAGAACGTGCTGTACCGCAACAACGGAGACGGCACGTTTACCGATGTCACGAAGGAGGCTGGCCTGCTCGACCCGCAGGCGCGCTTCGGGGCGGGGTGCGCCTTCGTGGACTACGACCGCGACGGCCGGCTCGATCTGTTCGTCTCCAACTACCTGACCTTCGACCTGAACTCCGTGCCGCGCGCCGGCCAGTCGAAGAGCTGCAACGTGGAGGGCGTGTTCTGCGGGCCGCGCGGGCTACCCTACGGGCGCCACTCGCTCTACCACAACAACGGCGACGGCACTTTTACCGATGTCACCGCCGCCGCCGGCATCGGTAAGGCGCCGGGCGGCTATGGCCTGACCGTGGTGGCCGCTGATTTCGACAATGACGGGTGGCCGGATATCTACGTCGCTTGCGATTCCACCCCCAGCCTGATGTTCCACAACAATCACGACGGCACGTTTACCGAACAGGCGCTCGAGACGCGGCGTCGCGCTCAGCGACGACGGCATGGTGCAGGCCGGCATGGGCCTCGGCGTCGGCGATTTTCGTACCGACGGCAATCTGCACATCGTCAAGACGCATTTCGCGGGTGACACCCCGGCCGTGTATCTCAACGACGGCAAGGGCAATTTCCGCGATGGGACACTGCATCTCCGGCCTGGCAGTCGAGACCCGCTTTGTCACCTGGGGCGTGGGCGTCGCGGACCTGGACAATGACGGCAATCCCGATATTTTCGCGGTTACCGGCGGCATCTACCCGGAGGTGCGCGAAAACTACACTCACGCCTCGCGTGGTCTTTCGCAACCTGGGTAAGGGACGGTTCGAGGAGTTGGTGGACCAGGCCGGGCCCGGTGTGAGCGCGCTGCATTCCAGCCGCGGCTGCGCCTTTGGAGATTTCGACAACGATGGCGACGTGGACATCGTCATCGTCAACCACAACGAGCCGCCTTCCCTGCTGCGCAACGACGTGGATGGGGCGAACCACTGGCTCAAGGTGAAGTTGGCGGGCGTCGAAGTCGAACCGCAGCGCCATCGGCGCGCGGGTTACCGTCCGTTACGGTGATAAAATCCAGGTGCAGGAAGTGCTGAGCCAGTCTTCCTACCTGTCGGTGAATGACAGCCGGCTGCACTTCGGGCTCGGCCCGGCCGCCGTGGCGGACGTCGAAATTCGATGGCCGTTGGGACGCATCGAGAAACTGGCCAAGGTTGCGGCGGACCAGTTGATCTGGGTGAAAGAGGGCTCGGGAATTTCGCGAGCCGAACGGTTTGCACCCCCGAAACGATGAGACGCACGCTGCGGTTACGAGCACTCCTGCTGGTCGCCCTGGCGAGTGTCGCCACCTCCCAGAAGCCGGCGGTCGAGACCGCGTGGCAGTTGATTGCCCAGGGCAAGCAGGCGCAGGCCGTGGCGCTGCTGCGCGACCTGGTCCGCACGGAGCCGCGCAATGCGGATGCGCGCCTACTGCTCGGCAGCATACTGATGGAGGACGGCCAGCGCGCCGAATCGATTGCCCAGCTCACCGAGGCCGTCCGCCTGCTGCCGAAATCGGCAGAGGCGCACAATGCGCTCGGCGAAGCCTACAACACGTTCGACGAGACTGCCGCGGCGCGGCCCGAATTCGAGCGCGCGGTCGGCGCTCGATCCGCGGCATGCGCAGGCGCATGTGAACCTGGCAGCCATTCTGCTGCAGCAGGGCGACGGTGCCCACGCGATCCCGCACCTGGACCAGGCCATACGCCTGTTCGGCCGAAAGGCGGATGCAGCCTATCCACACTACCTGCGAGCCAAACTCTACAGCGAGGAGCGCGATCCCGAGAAGGCGGCCGCCGAGCTGCAAAAGGCCGTCGAACTGCGCCCGGATTATGCCGAGGCCTGGAGCGATCTGGGTGATGCCCGTAAGAATCTGGCCGATGGCAAGGGCGCGGTGACCGCGCTTCGCCGGGCGGTCGCGTTGAACCCTGAGGGCGCGGTGGCGCAAGCCCGGCTGGGCGCCCTACTGCTGGAAACGGGCGCAGCGCATGAAGCCGTGGAACATCTCGACGCGGCGGTTCGCCTGGATCCAAAGAACCAGTCGGCGCTCAATGCCCTGCAGCGCGCCCTGCGGCAGGATGGCCAGGTGGAACGTGCTGATGCCGCTAAAAAGAGACTCGCCGAAGTGATCCAAGAGCGTGACGAGGGCGATCAGAAGCTAGTGGCCGCCACTGAAATCAACAACCGCGGCGCGGAGCTTGAAAAGGCGGGCGATGTTCGGGGAGCTCTGGTGAAATACCGCGCCGCGGTAGAACTGCTGCCCGATCACGTGGGGATGCGAGTCAACCTGGCGGTTGCCCTTCTGAAGCTCGGCAACTGGCAGGAAGGGATCGCGCAAATGCGCGACGCACTGCGTCGGGATCCGGGCAACATACAGGTCCAAAAGGCTCTGGAAGACGCCCTGGCACAGGCCAAGGCTCACGGCATCGTTGTGCCCAAACCATAAGCAATCAGAATGGGCCACAGATGAACACAGATAAACGCAGATAACACAGAAAACAACCAATTTTGCTTATCTGTGTTCATCTGTGTTCATCTGTGGCCCATCTGTTTAGCCTTTTGCTGCTGAGACGCTGAGATTCGCCTTCATTTCCCGTAGTGCCCGTTCGAAACCGGGCAGAGAGCGCTCGATCGCGTCCCGTGGGATGGTCAGCGAGAGGCGCATATAGCCGGAACGGCCGAAACCGATGCCTGGGACAGCGAGAATGCCCTCCCGTTGCAGGAGGCCGATAAACGTGACGTCGTCGGGGATCGGTGTCCTGGCCCACACATAGAAGGCTCCTTGCGGCCGCGGCGCATCGTAGCCCATCCCTTGCAGAGCATCGCACAGAAGGTTGCGCTTCGCCTCGTACTGCGCCACGTCCACCGTGGATTCCGATACCGCGCCAACCACCCGCTGCCAGATGGCAGGCGCGTTGATGTACCCCAAAATGCGGCTGGCCACCGCGCACGCGCCGCGAAGTTGGGCGATTTCCGGTAAGTGCGGCGCGAGCGCAAGGTACCCGATGCGTTCCCCAGGGATCGCCATGGCTTTCGACCAGCTCCAGGCGATCACGGCGCGGTCGAAAATCCGCACGGCCTCGGGCGTCACCGCTCCATCGAAAGTGAGCGGCCGGTACGGTTCGTCGCAGATCACCAGCACGGGCTCCGGGAGCGCCCGGTTGACTGCGCGTAACACGGTATCGCTGTAGATTACGCCGGTCGGATTATTGGGTGAATTGAGAATCAGCGCGCGGGTGCGTGGCGTGATGGCGGCGGCGATGCGTGCCGGGTCGGGCTGAAACTGTTCGTCCGTCTCGACGATCACCACACGCCCGCCATGGTTCTCGATATAGGAGCGGTACTCGGGGAAATATGGGGCGAGAATCATCACTTCATCGCCCGGGTCGAGAATCGCTTTGAGAATGATGTTGATCGCTCCGGCGGCGCCGCTCGTCATCAGGATGTCGTCGCCGGTGAACGGCAGACCCGAGCGTTCGGCCAGGCGGCGGGCCAGCGCGGCGCGGACTTCCGGATACCCCGCGTTGGGCATATAAGAGTGGCTGTGCGGCCGATTTTCGGCAGCGATTCGTCGCAGTGCGGTAATCACCGCGTCGGGCGGCTCGACATCCGGGTTGCCGATCGAGTAATCGAAGACGTTCCCGGCGCCGCGCTCCTGCCGCAGTTGTACGCCGGCTTCGAACATGCGACGGATCCAGGAGGACTTCTCCATTTGCTGGGCGATTGCGCGGGAGATTGGCATACGCTTTTCCGGTCTCTAATTCCGATTATACCCCACTGACGGGTGGTGTACAAGATCGCCCGGCAAGTTACGGCGATGGCGGGTATAATCGTTGCTTCCAATGTCACCGACTATTGCCATGCCGGCGCGTTCCCATTTCCGCTGGACGGTGTGCGCGCTCCTGTTCTTTGCCACCACCATCAACTACGTGGACCGGCAGGTTTTGAGCATGCTGGCGGACACGCTGAAGGAACAGATCGGCTGGACCGCGATCGAATACAGCAACATCACCACGGCATTCTCCCTGGCATACATGTTCGGCATGTTGGGCGCGGGGCGCTTGCTCGATAAATTCGGTACGCGGATCGGCTTCGCCATCGCGATTACCGTGTGGAGCCTGGCGGCCATGGGACATGCCCTGGCGACCAGCGCGTTCACCTTCGGACTCGCGCGGACTCTGCTGGGCTTGGGCGAAGCCGCGAATTTCCCGGGCTGTATCAAGACGGTGGCGGAATGGTTCCCCCGTAAGGAGCGCGCACATGCCACCGGGATCTTCAACTCGGGTTCGAATATCGGCGCCGTGATCGCCCCGCTGACGGTACCCTGGCTGGCGACCACGTACGGCTGGCAGTCCGCCTTTCTGATTACGGGCGCGTTGGGCTTCCTGTGGCTGGTCGCCTGGCTGACCCTGTACGGTCCTCCGCAAGGGCACAAGAAAGTATCGAAGGAAGAGCTGAAGCTGATTGAGAGCGACCCGGCGGACCGCGCCGGCAGCACCTATCCATGGCAGCGCCTCGTTCCACGGCGTGAGACATGGGCGTTCGGGCTCGGAAAATTCCTCACTGACCCGGTCTGGTGGTTTTATCTGTTTTGGCTTCCCATGTATTTTCAGGAGACTTTCCACCTGAAACTCACCCAGCTGCCGCTTCCCATGCTCGTGATCTACAATGCGTCGAGTGTCGGTAGCATCGGCGGCGGCTGGCTCTCCTCGAACCTGATCAACCGGGGATGGTCCGTCAACTCCGCCCGTAAGACGGCCATGCTGGTCTGCGCGCTTTGCGCGCTGCCGGTGTTCTACGTGCCTTACGCCAACAAGAACAGCATGTGGGAAGTGGTGGCAGTGCTCAGTCTGGCGATGGCGGCGCACCAGGGCTTCAGCGCCAATCTCTTCACCACGACCTCGGACATGTTCCCGCGCGCCGCTGTGGGTAGCGTGGTCGGAATCGGCGGGGCCATGGGCGCATTGGGCATCGCCATGATGCAGAAACTGGCCGGATACGTTGTACAGTGGACCGGCAGCTACTCGATCCTCTTCATGATTTGCGCGTCGATGTACGTGATTGCTCTCGGCGTGATCCACCTGTTTTCGCCCAAGCTGGAACAGGCGAAACTGGGTTAGTATCGTGACTCCCCGCTGGCGCACCGCGGGCGCGCTTCTCGTGCTCCTGCTGTTGACGGCGGGCTTCTACTGGAAGCTCACCATCTCGCCGGACTGGACCTTCCTGGAGGGTCCGGATCTCTCCAACGTCGTGCGCCCCTGGCTGGATTTCGAAGCGCGCGAATTTCACGCGGGACGGTTTCCCCTTTGGGATCCGTACGAGTGGGGCGGCCATACGCTGATCGGGCAGGTGCAGCCCGGCATCACCAATCCGCTGAACTGGATTCTTTTCTCTATGCCCCTGCGCGACGGGCACATTCCCATCACCACGCTGCACTGGTATTGGGTGCTGATTCATTGGCTGGGCGCGGTGTTCTGCTATGCACTGTGCCGCGATCTGCAGGCTGGGCACCTCGCGTCGATCCTCGGCGGATCGGTCTTCGCGCTCGCCGGATTTGTGGGGCACACCGACTGGCCGCAGATTCTCATGAGCTCGATCTGGGCGCCTCTGGTGCTTCTGTTCTTCCTGCGCGCCGCGCGCGGCCATGCTCCGGCCGCGAGCGCCGCGCTCTCCGGCGGCGCGCTCGGCATGGCATTCCTCAGCGGGCATCACGTGGTGCCTACGTTTACCGCGGTGCTGCTCGGCGCCATGTGGTTGGTATATGTCGTGGTGGGGAAGGATCTCCGAACGCGCCTCTTGCGCGTGCGCCTTACCGCTCTCTTCGTCGCCGTATGGCTGCTGGTGTCCGCCGTTCAGGTGCTGCCCGCCATCGAGTACGCCAAGCAATCGCTGCGCTGGGCCGGCGCTCCCGAGCCGCTGCGCTGGGGACAGCCCGTGCCCTATGACGTCCACGCGCACTACTCCCTGGGCTGGCCCTCCGTAGGCAGGAATCGTGTGGCCGGGAATCTCACTGCATGCCAATCCGCACGTGGGGTTCGTCGCGATATTCCTGGCATTGGCCGCCTTGTGGTACCGGCGGCGGGATGCCTGCGTGCGCTGGCTCGCCCTGGCGGCGCTCGGCGGTCTGCTGCTCGCGCTCGGCAAGGACTTCCCGGGATACTGGCTGATCTACCGGTTCGTGCCCATGGTGGAGAAGGCGCGAGAGCCCGCGATGGCCATCGTCCTCTTTCAGGTGGCGATTGCAGCGTTGGCGGCCTTGGGCGCGGATGTGTGCCGCCGCGCGTGGCCCGGTCCATGGGTCGGCGTCCTGGCGCTCGCCCTTTTCCTGGGCGAGGCCGTTTACGACGCGCCGCACCTGGGGCGCTTCGACCGGCCCGGGTCGTACACGGCCACCATCCGCGGACAATCGGATATCGCGCAATTTCTGAAAGCGCAGCCCGGATGGTTCCGTGTTGATTTCGACGATAACGATGTCTCCTACAACTTCGGCAATCTGTACGCCATCGAGCAGTTTGGCGGCGTCGGCTCGTCGCTTCCAGTGCGCACTCACCGCATGTTGGGCAACGTGGAAACGCCGCGCCTGTTCGGCATACGGTACCGTGTGGCGAAAAAGCCTACCGATCCGGCTCAGGAAGAAGTCTTCCGTTCGCGTAGCGGACTGAGCGTCTTCCGCGACCCCCGCATCGCGGATCCCTTGTGGACCTGGCGCGACGTTCCCTGTGCGGCGCCTGACCGCCTGCGCGTTCTCTTGCGCGTGCCGGACTCCTTTATCGTGGAAGCGGATCTGGCGTGCCCGGCACTGGTGGTCGCTGGCGACGCCTATTATCCCGGATGGCGCGCCTGGGTGGACGGGGTGCGCCGCCCGGTACAGGAATTGGACGCCGTGCGCGCGGTGCGCGTCGATGCCGGGCGCCACACCATCGAGTTCCGTTATCGTCCGGCGTCGGTGTACTGGGGATTCGGATTCACGATGCTGGGCTGCCTGGTGGCGGCCTTCTTCAATTTTCGCAAGTGAGGGAATGCAAATGGAACTTGAACTGGATGGTCACGTAGCGGTGGTAAGCGGCGGCGCCAGCGGCATCGGTCTCTCCTGTGCCCATGCATTTGCCCGCGAAGGCTGCCGGGTCGCACTATGGGATGTATCCCCAGACGTCCACGACATCGCGGCCGCTCTGAGCAAAGAGTTCAGCCATCCGTCGGCCGGCCTGAAGGTCGACGTCAGCAGTCAGGCGGAGGTTGAGGCAGCGCTACTGGAGACCGAGAGATCCCTGGGTCCGGTCTCGCATCTGGTCCATGCGGCGGCCGTCGGCTCGGGCAGATTCGGCTTCCCGTTCACCAATCTCGCGCCGGCGGACTGGTCGCGTGTGCTGAGCGTCAATGTGATGGGAATGGTCCACGTCGCGCACGCAATTGCTCCGGGGATGACCGCGCGAAAACAGGGGACGCATGGTGTTCGTGGCCTCCATTGCAGGCCAGATCGGCTCCCAAACCGATCCGCCTTACAGCGCCAGCAAAGCCGCCAACATCAACTTCGCGCAATGCCTGGCCAAAGATCTGGCGCCGCACAATGTCCGCGTCAACACTGTAAACCCCGGCATGGTGCAGACACCGCTGAATCGCCGCGTCTGGCAGGCCTGGAGCGATCTGCAGCCCGCGGATCAACGCCGCCCGTATGAGGACTGGGCGGCCGACAAGATCCGCGCCGTAACCCCGCTCGGCCGCTGGCAGCGAACCGAAGATGTAGCCGACATGGTGGCGTTCCTGTCATCAGCTCGCGCTTCTCAGGTCACCGGCCAAACCATCAACGTCGATGGCGGCCAAGTCATGCATTGGTAGCCTACCGCGGATAGTTCGGTGAATATGCGGGATCGTCGGCTCTAGCCACCAGATTTCCGCCGCGCACCCAGTGATCGCCGCGCGGCGCCAGGTGGGCGATCATCCGTTGCCGCCATTCGCGCAGCAGCCCACCGGCCGCCGCGTCGCCGGCAAGATCGTGCAATTCGCCCGGGTCGCGCGAAAGATCGAACAACTGCTCATGGGCGTCGAGCGCGTGGAAGATGTACTTGTGCTTTGCGTCGGCCAGCGCATTCCAGTGGTTCTCCGGGCCGTAGCACACGCCGTGCTCCAGATCCAAAAAGCTGCGCCACTCCGCGTCCTTCCCGCCGATCAACGGCAACAGGCTGCGTCCGTCCAGCGGGCGTGCGGGAGGCGCCCCGGCGGCATCCAGAAAGGTCGGCAGCACATCGCGTAATTCCACTACTTGATCCAGCGACGACCCTCGCTTCGCGCTCAGCATGCCTTCGGGCCAGCGAACCATCATGGGCACACGCGCCGAACCCGCATACGGGTACGACTTGCGCCACAGGTGGTGATCGCCCATCATGTCGCCGTGGTCGGAAAAAAAGATGATGAGCGTCTCCTCCATCAGCCCTTTCCTCGTCAGCGCTTCGATGATGCGGCCGATCTGCTCATCCACAAACGTCACCGATCCGTAATACCCCTGGCGCGAGCGGCGCACCTGGTCCGCGCCGAGATCGCCATGCCACGCATCGCTCTGCGGACCGCTCCGCGGCGCAAAGCGTTTGGCCCAGGGCGCCACTGTGGCGGACGGCAGAGATGCATCCTGATATCGCCGCCATAAACGCTCCGGCGGGTCGTAGGGACTGTGCGGGCGCGCGAAGGAGACCTTCAGGAAAAATGGCTCGGGCCGCTGGTAGCTGTCGATCCACGCCGCCGCCGTCTGGCCGGTCCACACGGTGGGATGCAGGCGCTCCGGCAGCGCATAAGGCTTCGCGTCGAAATCGTTCCAGCCGAGCCCGGTCGCGTCGGGATCCAGGTTCGGCGCTTGCGACCAGAACCAGCTCCGGTAATCGCTCCGGAAGTCCGTCGATTCGATCCGCCCCGATTCGTCCAGCAGCGCCTGATGGTAGCCGTGCAGGTTGCGCTGCGGGTGGTAATGCAGCTTGCCGATGGCAGCGGTGTAATAACCGGCGTCGCGCAGGGCGCGCGGCATCTCCAGCGGATACCGCGACCCGACCTCGGCATAACGCAGCATACCGTGATTCCACGGCGCGAGCCCCGTGAGCAGACCCGCGCGCGCCGGCGTACACGTGGGCGTGGAGGAATAGGCGTTGGTGAAGCGGACCCCGCCAGCGGCAAGTTGGTCCAGGTTCGGCGTGTGGATCACGTGGTTGCCGGCGGCGCCCAGGCAGTCCGCGCGCCATTGGTCGGCCATCAGCAGCAGAATGTTGGGCCGCGAAGTCCGGCGCGCGGCCTGCGGCAGAAATGCGGCCGGGGCCATGGCGCTGTTGCGCAACAGATCGCGGCGGGTCAACGCGCGGCCTCGTTTCGGAAGCCGGCAATGGCATCGGCAATGCGGCGGCTCGCCTGTCCGTCGCCGTAGGGATTGTGCACCCGCGACATGCGCCGGCGCTCTTCTTCGTCATCCAGCAGTAGGGATGTCTGGCTCACGATCTTCTCCTCATCGGTACCCACCAGTCTGACAGTTCCCGCCTCCACCGCCTCGGGCCGCTCGGTCTTCTCGCGCATCACCAGAATCGGCTTTCCGAGCGAGGGGCCCTCTTCCTGTATACCCCCCGAATCGGTCAGAATCAGCGACGCGCGGCGCATCAAGTCGACGAAGGGTACATAGTCGAGCGGCTCCAGCAATAAAACATTGGGCTGGCCGCCCAGCAGACGATGTACCGGCTCCCACACATTCGGATTGCGATGCACCGGATAAGCGATCTGTACGTCGGCCCGTTTCGCCAGCCGGAGCAGGGCGCCGCAGATGTGTTCGAAGCCATCGCCGAAACTCTCGCGCCGGTGTGCGGTGACAACAATCAATTTTTTCGTGGGATCGAGTTGAGTCCACGCCGTCGCGGGGGAAGCCCCCGACGCCAGCAGGTCGCGCACATAGAGTACCGCATCGATGCCGGAGTTTCCGGTGATGAAAATGCGATCGCCGGCAACCCCTTCGGCCGCCAACCGGCTCGCCGCCAGCGGGGTGGGAGCGAAGTGCAGGGCGGACAGCCGCGTGGTGACCACCCGGTTCATTTCTTCGGGGAAAGGCTGCGCCAGATCGCCTGTTCGCAATCCGGCCTCAACGTGTCCAACGGGAATCTGCTGGTAGAAGGCCGCCAGCGCACCCGACAACGTGGTGGTGGTGTCGCCTTGCACCAGGACCATGCCGGGGCGTTCGGCCGCCAGGATGGGCTCCAGTTGCGAGAGGATGCGGGCGGTGGACTGTGCCAGCGTCTGTCCCGGCTGCATCACGTCCAGGTCGTAATCCGGCGTTACGCGAAATGCCGCCAACACCTGGTCCAGCATGCCCCGGTGCTGTGCCGTCACACAAGCCTTCACCGAAAACTCGTCTGGCCTCTGACGCATGTGTAGCAGCACAGGGCAGAGTTTGATCGCCTCCGGGACGTGTGCCGAAGACGAAAAGGACATTTGTATGGGACACCACAACAAATGATAATCGATCGCCCGTAAACCTAAGTAAATCGTGTTCCGGGAGGAGTCTGCAGGCATAATAGGATTTATGTCTTCAGCGCCCAAAAAAGTAATGGTTACCGGATCCGGAGGACTCATCGGTTCCGAGTGCGCGCGCACTGTTGGCGCGCGAAGGTTGGAACGTAGTCGGCGTCGATAACGATATGCGGCAGCAGTTCTTCGGTCCTGCCGGGACCACCCGCGCCGTAGTCCGCGATCTGGTGGATTCCGTTCCCGGCTACCGCCATCTTCGATCTCGATATTCGCGACCGCCAGGGCGTACGCGATCTGTTCGCCGCCGAGCGGCCCGACTTCATCATCCACACCGCCGCGCAGCCTTCGCACGATAAAGCCGCATCCATTCCGTACGATGATTTCGACGTCAATGCGGTAGGGACGATGAACATGCTGGTGGCCGCGCGCGATTTTTGCAAGGATTCGCCCTTCTGTTTCACCAGCACCAATAAGGTATACGGCGACCGCCCCAACTACCTGCCTTTACGCGAACTCGACAAGCGTTGGGATTACGCCGATGGCCTGGACGGCATCGACGAAAACATGTCGATCGATAACTGCCTGCATTCCATCTTCGGCGCCTCCAAGGTGGCCGCGGACGTAATGTGCCAGGAGTTTGGCCGGTACTTCCAGATGCCGGTCGGCGTCTTCCGGGGCGGCTGTCTTACCGGGCCGCAGCATTCCGCCGTCGAATTGCACGGCTACCTGGTATACATCATCATCTGCGCCATGACCGGGAAGGAGTATCAGGTTTATGGCTACAAGGGCAAGCAGGTTCGCGACCAGATTCACTCCCACGACGTGGCCAATCTGTTCCTGGAATTCTACAAGGCGCCCCGTTGCGGAGAGGTCTACAACATGGGCGGCGGCCGCAACAACAGCATCTCCATCCTGGAGACCATCGACCTGCTGGCGGGCATGGGCTACACGCTTAAACACAGCTACAAGCCCGATAACCGCATCGGCGATCACATCTGCTACATCTCGGACCTGAGCAAAATCTACAAGCATTTTCCTAACTGGAAGCTGGAATACGACCTGCCGCGGATCATCGGGGAAATCGTGCAGGCGCACCGCGCAGCGGCGGCTCACACTTGATTTCACTATTGGCCGAACACGATTTCGTTCATCTCCGCGCGGTGCCCGTCGATCCACTCCGCGATATCGCTTAGGGTGCGCCGCGCATCGCGCTGCGGAGTCCACCCGCGAACCGCCGAGACTGCACGGTGGTCGGTGATGTAGAACCGAAGGTCTACCGGCCGGTTCTCATCGGAGGCCACGACATTCACCGTACGCCCCGTAACCTCCCGGCACAGCGCCGTGGCTTCCAATAGCGAGAGGCTGTTGCGCGACACCGCCGCCCACGTTCCAGTGCCGGCCGGCATACGCGTTCAAATTGTCGATCTGGTCCAGCACCAGGTCGCAAAAATCGTCGATGTGCAGGAAATCGCGAACCTGCTTGCCTGTGCCGCCGAAGCCGATGTACTTCAGCCCGCGATTGAGACAATGCGCGGCAACCCAAAACGCCACTACTCCCTGATCCGCCTTGGCCATCTGCCACGGGCCCGTCAGCAGGCCGCAGCGGTCGATCACGTACCGGATCCCGTAAGCGTCGCCATATTCGGCCACCATCAGTTCGGCCGCCAGTTTCGTCATGCCGTATAGAGAGCGTGCCCCGTGCAGCGGGAACTCCTCGCTGATACCGTAGTCGCTGGCGCCTGTGATGGACTGCGCGGGCAGCAGGCTGTATCGCGTCTCCGTCTCCTCAAAGGACAGGGCATTGACCGGCGCCACCGGATAGACGCGGCTGGTGGATACCAGCAGGAAATCGGCCTTCGGTCTGCCGGGCAATCTCCAGACAGTGGAAGCAGCCGGTCAGGTTGGTGTGGATCAGGTATTCCGGCGAACCGCCGTAGCCGGCCAGGACCGAGGGCTCCGCGGAGCACTCCAGAATCAGGTCCGGCGCGGGCTGGATTCCGGCCAGGTCGGCCAGCGATCGCACGTCGCCGTGCACGAACCGGACGCCTTCGGCCTTCAGCCTGGGCAAGTTCAATTCGGAACCGCGCCGGCGCAGATTGTCGAATGCGACAACCTGTGTACCCGGATGGGCGCGGCGGATAGCGATCGCCAGGGTGGAGCCGACAAACCCGGCCCCGCCTGTGATCAGGACGTTTTCATGCATTGATGTTGGGGACCTTTTCCTCGGCGTGGACTACGGCTGTACGGTGATAATCGCCGCGCGCCAGATGCTTCTCCAGCCAGAGATACAGCACGATGAACAGGTAGCGGCTGCCCATCTCTTTGATCTTCAGCTTGGAAACACCGGCGGCGCGGTTGGTCCATGTGATCGGTACCACGGCGTAGGAGTAACCCCGAATCAGCGCCTTCAGCGGCATCTCCACCGTCAGGTTGAAGTGCGGCGAAATCAACGGCTGGATCCCGGTAATCACTTCCCTCCGGTAGCATTTGAAGGCGTTGGTGATGTCGTTGAAGTTCAGCCCGAACAGCACCCGGATAAACGCGTTCGCCAGGCGATTCAGGAACAGCTTGTGCCGCGGATAGTCCACTACAGCGCTGCCCCGGATGAAGCGCGAACCGAACACGCAATCGTAGCCTTCCTGGAGCTTGCGATAATACTTGACCAGATCTTCAGGGCTGTCCGAACCGTCCGCCATGACGATTGCTACAGCGTCTCCGGTGATGCGCGTCAGGCCGTAGCGGATGGCCATGCCAAAGCCGTGCCGCCCCGTATTGGTGACCGGCACTACCTCCGGATGACGGGCGCTAAAGGCGTGCAGCCGGTCGGCGGTGGCGTCGGTACTGCCATCGTCCACCACCACGATCTCGAAATCACGCACGTTCGACGCAAGAACATCCGTAAATCGTTCCAGGGTCTGGATAATGCAGCCCTCTTCGTTGCGGGCCGGCATTACGAGCGACAACTTCAAGGGGGGACCGTCCTCCGACACAATAATATCAGGCAGGTTGGCGCGCCACAAACCCACAATGGTTAGTTCACTGCCCCATGTGGTCTGCGTTACACTGTGAGCTGCAATTGAGTCCGCGGGAAGGACGCGGCCGGCGAGTGCAGGTGATCGAAGCCAAGCGCAATCAGGGTGCCTCGAGCGAGGTGGTCCGCGACATTAACCGGAGGATCGTCCTCAACCTGATTCGCACGCGGCAGCCCATCTCACGCGCCGACCTGGCTCGCGCATCGGGCCTGCAGCGCAGCACCATCTCCCTCATCGTCGAACAACTGATTGAAGAGAATTGGGTTCTGGAAGGACCCACCGGCCGGCTGCCCCGGGGCAGGCGGCCTACCTTCCTCCGCTTGAATGACGATCGCGTCATCATCGGGGTCGATATCCGCCCCAGCCAGACCACCGTGGCCCTCGCCGACGCCAACGGGAAGTTCACCTCCCAGGAAGTCTTGGGTACTCCCTCCGATCCACAGCTCGCGTTGAGGCGCCTGATCGAGTCCATTCAGCGCATCAAAAGCTCCTGCCGGGGCAAGATGATCGAGGGTGTCGGAATCAGCCTGCCCGGCCGCTTTGACCACACTGTCAACCGCCTGGTGTTCGCTCCCAATCTGAAATGGCCGGACTTTGACATTCGCAACCCCATCGTCGAACATACCGGTCTGGACGTGGAATTGGAGAACGCGGCCAACGCCTGCGTGCTGGCGGAGGTCTGGTTCGACCGCGTTCACGAATGCCGAAATCTGGTGGTGGTCACGGTCTCCGAGGGCATCGGCACCGGAATTCTGGCTAACGGTGAGCTGGTACGCGGACTCAATGGCATGGCCGGCGAATTCGGTCACGTTCCGGTGGATCCCGCCGGCCCGGTCTGCGGATGCGGCAGCCGCGGCTGCTGGGAGGTGTTCGCATCGAACGGCGCGGCTCTCCGCTATTACCGCGATTCCGGTTCGCCGGACAGCGGCATCAACTTCGTGGATCTGATGAACCGCGCCGATCAAGGGCGATGCCAAGGCTGCTAAAGCACTGGAGACCATGGCACAGTACCTGGGCCGCGGAATGCGCATGATCGTCGCGGGGCTGGCGCCGGAACGCATCGTCGTGGTGGGCGACCTCACCCATTCCTGGCATCGCTTCGGCCACATTATCGAAACCGAAATTCACGATCAGGTGCTCGCCGGGGGGCGTCCGCCCCTGCTGGTGCCTGCCTTTGAGGACGGTATGGCGCGGCTACGCGGCACCGTCGCCCTGGTTCTGCAAAAACATTTCAGCGTGTAGCGCCAACGCCCCCTAAATAGGCTTCAGTTTTCGACGTCCATCCGCTATAGTTGTAGTCCACAACTATATGCCCTCCGCCGTCCAGGCCGAACCCTATCGGAACCCTTCCGTACCCGCTGCCAGGCGAGTCAAAGATCTCCTCTCCCGAATGACGTTAGAGGAAAAGGCCGCGCAAATGATGTGTGTCTGGCAGCAGAAGGCCGGCACGCTGCTGGATGCCGACGGCAATTTCGACCCGGTCAAGGCCAAAGCGGCTTTCAAACACCGTCGCGGACTTGGCCAGGTGGGGCGTCCCAGCGATGCGGGCAAGGGCAAGGATGCGCGCGGCATGGCGGAGCTGACCAACGCCATCCAGAAATTCTTCATCGAAAATAGCCGCCTCGGCATTCCCGTCATCTTCCATGAGGAGTGCCTGCATGGTCACGCGGCCATCGGCGGCACCAGCTTTCCCCAACCCATCGCGCTCGGCGCCACGTTTAATCCGGAACTCGTGGAGGCGCTGTTCACCATGACCGCCGCCGAAGCTCGTTCGCGCGGCGCGCATCAGGCCCTCACTCCAGTGGTCGATGTCGCGCGGGAGCCGCGATGGGGCCGGGTCGAGGAGACGTACGGAGAAGATCCGTACCTGGTGTCGCGATTGGGAATCGCCGCGGTGCGCGGCTTCCAGGGCGACGCCACCTTTCGCGACAAGCGCCGCGTGATCGCCACGTTGAAACACTTCGCCGCCCACGGACAGCCCGAAGGCGGCACCAACTGCGCACCCACCAACGTCTCCCTGCGCGTGCTGCGCGAGACGTTCCTCTATCCCTTTCGCGAGGCCTGCGGGAAGGCTGGCGCCATCAGCGTAATGGCATCCTACAACGAGATCGATGGCGTTCCTTCGCACGCCAACACCTGGCTGTTGCGCGACGTCCTCCGCAAGGAGTGGGGCTTCAAAGGCTTCGTCGTCTCCGACTACTACGCAATCTACGAGTTGAGTTATCGTCCCGAATCGCACGGCCATTTCGTCGCCAGGGACAAGAAAGAGGCCTGCGCACTGGCCGTCCAGGCCGGCGTCAACATCGAACTCCCCGAGCCCGATTGTTACCTGCACCTGGTCGAACTGGTGCGCAAGGGCGTGCTCCAGGAGAGCCAGCTCGATGAGCTGGTGGCGCCGATGCTCTTTTGGAAGTTCCAGCTCGGGCTGTTCGACGATCCTTATGTCGACCCCGACGAGGCGGAGCGAGTGGTGGGCTGCGAAGCGCATCGCTCTCTCGCCTTGCAAGCGGCGCGGGAGAGCATCACCCTGCTGAAGAATGAGGGCGATCTGCTGCCGCTCGATCCGGATGCCGCCAGGACCATCGCCGTCATCGGCCCCAATGCCAATCGCAGTCTGCTGGGCGGATACAGCGGCGTGCCGCCAGCATGACGTCACTGTCCTCGAGGGCATCCGCGCCCGCGCCGGCAAGCGCGCGAAAGTGCTCTACAGCGAAGGCTGCAAGATCACCATCGGCGGCTCCTGGACACAAGACGAAGTCACCCCGAGCGATCCGGAGGAAGATCGCAAACAGATCGCGGAGGCCGTCAAGGTCGCCCGCCGGGCGGACGTGATCGTCCTCGCCATCGGCGGCAACGAACAGACATCCCGCGAGGCCTGGTCGCCCAAGCACCTGGGAGACCGCCCCAGCCTCGACCTGGTGGGCCGGCAGGAAGAACTCGTCAAGGCCATGCTGGCCACCGGCAAACCAGTGGTCGTGCTGCTCTTCAACGGCCGCCCGCTCTCCATCAACGATGTCAGCCGGAATGTGCCGGCGATTTTGGAGTGCTGGTATCTCGGCCAGGAAACCGGCCACGCCGTCGCGGAAGTGCTGTTCGGCGATTTCAACCCGGGCGGCAAGCTGCCGATTTCCATTCCGCGCTCGGCCGGACACCTGCCGGCGTTCTACAACCACAAGCCCTCCGCCCGCCGCGGCTATCTGTTCGACGACGTTTCGCCGCTCTACGCCTTCGGCTACGGCTTGAGCTACACCACGCTTCGCCATCGAAAACGTCCGCCTCGCCAAGAGCAAGATTCGGCGCGATGGCCGTACGCAGGTGCAGGCGGATGTCACCAATACCGGCCAGCGCGCGGGCACCGAAACGGTGCAGATGTACATCCGCGATCGCGTCAGCTCGGTCACCCGTCCGGTCAAAGAGCTGAAGGCGTTCCGTAAGATCTTCCTGGAAGCCGGGCGAGACGCAGAACGTCGCCTTCGAAATCACGCCGGACCAGCTCGCCTTCTACGACATCGATATGAATTTCCTCGTGGAGCCGGGCGAATTCGAAATCATGGTGGGCAATTCCTCGCGCGACAACGATCTTCAAAGGGTCACCCTCACGGTGGTGTGAAACTCCAAATGCCAGATCAACCACAGAAGCTGTCATTCCGGGAAAAGGCGGGCTACAGCCTGGGCGATGCCGCCGCCAACTTCGTCTTCATGACGATGATCCTGTTTCAGCTCAATTTCTACACCGATACGCTGGGGATCAGCGCCGCCGCGGCCGGCACGCTCCTGCTGCTGGGCCGCCTATGGGATGCGTTCTTCGATCCCATGATGGGCGTCATGGCAGACCGCACCAACACGCGTTGGGGAAAATTCCGCCCGTGGGTGCTCTGGACCGCGGTGCCGTGGGCCATCGCCATGATCCTGGCCTACACGAATCCAGGCCTTGGGATAACCGGCAATCTGATATGGGCCTGCCTGACCAACGTCCTGTTGATGACGCTCTACTCCGCCAACAACACGCCGTACTCCGCTCTCAGCGGCGTCATGACCGGCGACGTCAATGAGCGCACCAGCCTCTCCTCGTTCCGCTTCGTAGCGGCCATGATTGCGCAGCTCATCGTGGGAGGCTTCACGCTGCCGCTGGTGGCCAAGTTCGGACAAGGCAACAATGCCAAAGGCTGGCAGATGACCATGGGCCTGTGGGCGGCGGTCTGTGTGGTGCTCTTCGTGATAACCTTCCTGTCCACCCGCGAGCGCATCCTGCCGGACCCGAAACAAAAATCGGATCCCCGGCAGGATTTCGGAGCCCTGCTCAAAAACGGGCCCTGGATCGCCATGTTCATCCTCACCCTGGCCCACTTCGCCATGCTGGCCATGCGCGGCGGCACGCTCTTTTATTACTTCCAGTACTTCGTCAACCAGGATCGCCTGTTCGATCTCCTGCAATCCCTCGGCCTGACCGGCGAACACGGCAACTACATCCTCAACACCTTCGGCCTGATCGTCGATTCCAAACGCTCTAACGTGGCCTCGGTCGGTTTCAGCCTGTTGAACATGTCCAGCCAGTTCGTCACGGTGATTGGTGTCTTGTGTTCGCACCGCGCTCTCCCGGCGCTTTGGCAAGAAGGGCGTCGCGATTGTCGGATTCTCCCTGACCACGGCCTTCATGGCTTCCTTCGTCCTGATCCCGTCTGAATCCATTGGCACAATGTTTCTGATGGAGTACATTCGCGCCTTGACCTATGCGCCCACCATTCCGCTCATCTGGGCCATGTTTGCCGACGTGGCGGACTATTCGGAATGGAAGACTGGCCGCCGAACCACCGGCGTGATCTTCGCCACAATTCTGTTTGGCCTGAAGACAGGTCTGAGTCTCGGCGGCTTCGCGGCGGGCTGGCTCCTCTGGGGCTACGGCTACAAGCCCAACGCGGTTCAGACGCCGCAAGCCCTACAGGGGATCCGCATGACCATCAGCGTCTACCCTGCCATTCTGTTCGCCATCGTAATTGTCTGCCTGATCTGTTACAAGATCGGCAAACGCCTGAACCTGCAGATTCAAGATGAACTGGCGTTGCGGCGGAGCAAATTCGCCGCCGCCGCAAAGCAAGGAGTTTGAAGATGCTTCTCAAATGGACGTTGACCACCCTTCTGGCCGCCGGCGCGGCGGCCCATGCGCAAACACCCGCATTGAAAGATGTATTCAAGGAATATTTCCATATCGGCGCGGCTCTCAATCAGGCGCAGTTCGAGGAACGCGATGCCCGCGGCGCCGCCATCGTGCAGGCGCAGTTCGACACCATCTCTCCGGAAAATGTTCTGAAATGGCAGCTCGTCCATCCCCGTCCCGATGTCTATGCCTTCGACGCGCCGGACCGCTATGTAGCATTCGGCGAGAAGCACCACATGTTCATCGTGGGACACACGCTGGTTTGGCACAGCCAGGTTCCGCAATGGGTCTTCCAGGATGACAAAGGTGCGCCCCTGGATCGCGAGCGTTTGCTCCAGCGCATGCACGATCACATACAGACCGTGGTGGGGCGTTATAAGGGCCGCATCGGCGGCTGGGACGTGGTCAATGAGGCGTTGAACGAAGACGGCACCTTGCGCCAAACGCCATGGCTCAAGATCATCGGCGAGGACTACCTCGTCAAGGCCTTCCAATATCGCGCACGAAGCCGACCCCAAAGCCGAGCTCTACTACAACGACTACTCGGTGGAGAACCCGGCCAAGCGCAACGGCGCCGTGGCGCTCATCAGGAAGCTCCAGGACTCCGGCGTCACGGTGCACGCCATCGGATTGCAAGGCCACGACAAAATGGAGTGGCCCACCATCGAGCAGCAGGAAGCCACCATCCTCGCCTTCAAGAACCTCGGCATCAAGGTCAACATTACTGAACTGGATGTGGACGTGCTTCCCCCCGCGTCGCAGCAGCGGACGGCCGACGTCTCGCTCAGCGTGGAGGCGCAGGCCAAGCTGAACCCCTACGCAGCCGGACTGCCTGACGCCGTCCAGCAGGCGCTGGCGCGCCGCTACGGCGATCTGTTCGCCGTATTCTGCAAGTACCGCGGCACTGTCTCGCGGATTACCTTCTGGGGTGTCACGGATGGCGATTCCTGGCTCAATAATTGGCCGGTCCGTGGAAGAACGAGCTATCCACTGCTGTTCGATCGCCAGGGACAGCCCAAGCCCGCGTTCCAGGCCGTCATTCGCACGGCGCGGCCGGCCTTGGCCGATCGTTATTTCAAAGCGGCGCCGCAAACCGCAAGGCGATAAGCCGCACCCAATTTAGTTTTCGCCGGAAGGGGCGGCGATCGGAACCCCCACAGCCACTGGCCTACCGAAGTCAGGCGTGCCGTCCGGCTTCCATGTGAAACGCTGAGCGCGCGGCGAACGCCGGCCGCCGCACCCCAGCCCGGGCTCGGAATTGGCATGGTAAAGGATCCAGTCTTCTTGCCGTCCGGGGACTGGAAGAAGCTGTTGTGGCCGGGGGCATATGCGTGTGCTTCCGGGGAGAGCCAGAACACGGGCGAAGGACTCTTCTTCCAGGATGCCGAATCCATTAAGTCGCTGGACGCCGAGGCCGTCAACATCGCAAGCGAATAGTAGTCGGTCCAGCACCCGCCGGCGGAGTAGACCAGGAAAATGCGATCACCGTGGCGGAGGATCTCGGGCCCCTCGTTGACATCGACGTGCAATGGCTTGGTTGGGTCCGCGCCCGGATTGATTTCGGACGCCTCTCGCGGCTTGAGATCCCCGATCTTCTCCCAGGGATACTCCGGCGCGGAGATCCGTACACGGCGGCCCTTGATTGTGGTGGGGTCTGCGAGTTCCGCCAGATAGAGGTTCTGCGCGCCGTTAACTTCGCCTTCCCATCCCGACCACACCATGTACAGGTGCGAGTTGTTCTCGAATACCGTGGCGTCGATTGCCCAGCGGTCGGAGGCATCAGCGACTTTGCCCTTCATCTGCCACTCACCATCCAGCGGATCGGGAGACGGATTTTCCAAAACCCAAATCCGGTGGGACTCGTTGTGTCCGCCATCTGCCGCAAAATAGATGTACCACTTGCCGCGCAGGAAATGCAGTTCCGGCGCCCAGATGTCGCGCGAGTAGGGACCGCTCGACGGAGGCCGCCAGACCGTCTTCTTTTCGGCGGTCGCGAGCTCCGAGATGCTCTTCGTTTTCCAGATCACCAGGCTCGATCCGGTCGTATTCATGTAATAGTAGAACCCGTTGTGGGTGGTGATCCAGGGATCGGCCCCTGAAGAGAGCAAGGGGTTGACCAGCGTGCCCTGAGCGGCAGCGCCGCGTATCAACAGCAATAGAATGTACCAGACGCGATTCATCCCGCTACCAGTCCGCCACCGAACCGTCGCGATGGAAACAGGCCATCGTGACCTCGGGCTGAAAGGGATGTTTGGCCGCCTCGGTCTCGTTGACCTCGATGCCAATGCCGGGTGCGGTAGGTGGATACCCGGTGCCTCCCTCGATCCGCACTGGTCCAATCACCACATCGTCGCGCCAGGGCACATCGCTGCGCACCACTTCCTGGATCAAGTAGTTCGGTGTGGCGAAGGCAACCTGTGCCGTCGCCGCGACCGCCACCGGACCCTGCGGATTGTGGCAGGCCACCGACATCAGGTACGTTTCCGCTTGGGCGGCGATCCTCCGCGCCTCGCTGATGCCGCCACAGTGCGAGACGTCCGGCTGCAGGATGGCGCAGGCGCGCTTCTCACAGAGTTCGCGGAATGCCCATCGGGTCACCAGCCGCTCGCCAGTGGCGATGGGAAACGGCAGCGCGCGCGCAACTTCCACCAGCGCATCGACGTGTTCCGGCCAGCACGGCTCTTCGTACCAGAAGAGATTGTAGTCCGCCAGCATCCGCCCGAATTGGATGGCTGCGGCCGGAGTCGTCCGCGCATGCAGGTCGAGCATGATGTCGCACTGGTCGCCGGCTGCGGCGCGCATCGCTTCCACGCAGCGTGCCGCGTGTTTCAATGTGGCAGGGCTTTCGATCAGCTCGGCAACGGGAATCGGCATCGCCTTGACCGCCGTGAATCCGCGCTCCATGCTGCGGCGAACGCCCTCGGCGAAGTGCTCGGGCTCGGCGGTCCGGTACATGCCTTCCAGCGTCCCGCCGCCCAGGTGGTCGTAGTATCGCAGCGTGTCGCGAACCGGCCCGCCGAGCAACTCGCAGACTGGCTTGCCGGCATCCTTGCCCTTGATATCCCACAGCGCCTGGTCGATGCCGCTGATCGCGGACATGCCGGTGATGCCGTCCCGCCAGAAATACTGGCGGTGCATGATCTGCCAGAGGTGTTCGGTGCGCAGCGGGTCCTGGCCCATCAGCAGAACCGAAAGGTCCTCGATCGCTCCGGTCACACCCTTTGTCTTCCATTCCAGGGTCGCTTCGCCCCAGCCCCACAGGCCGGGTTCGCTGGTCTCTACCTTGACGAAGATCCAGTTGCGCATGCGCGCATTCACCACTACAGCCGAGATTCCAGTGATCCGCATCGTCTACACAGAAAATATCAGAAATCAGGCTCCGAAACTTGAAGTGGGCCGGTAGCTCACCGCGCCCGCTCCGTGATGTACACGCCGATGAAGATGACGAGGCCGGACACGACCAGCGCGAACGTAACGTGCTCCTGCAGGACCAGGATTCCGAAGACGATTGCCAGCACCGGCTGCAGGTACGAGAAGGCCGCCAGCCGCGAGGCTTCCATTCGAGCCAGCGCGTAATAGTAGATGAGGTAGCAGATCACCGAGGGCAGGAGCGCCATATAAAAAACTGCGGCCCAAGCCGAAAACGGAACCGCCCGGAAGTTGAATCTGGCCGCTTGCCACAAGGTGACCGGCGCCATCAGAAGCGCGCCGCCTGCATACGCGAAGGTGCTCACGGTGATGCCGCCGTAGCGTTTGGTCTGAGGCTTGGCCAACACCGTGAAAATGGAAAAGGCCAACGCACCGCAAAAGGTGAGGAAGTCCCCCGCCAGCGTAGCTTCGCCATGCGAGTTGGTGTCGAGCTTGCGCAGCAGCACCACCCCGGCCAGCGCCACCGTCACGCCCAACAGTTTCCATCCGGTGAGGCGTTCCAGGCCCCTCGCGCTCGCCAGCAGCAGGATCAGGATCGGCGTCATATTCGCGAAAATCGACGAATGCGCGACGCTCGTCCGGCTCAGGCCCACTACGAACAGAAACTGATTAAGCGCGACCCCGAATACACCCAGGATGACCAGTTGTGCCACGTCAGGTAGCGTCCATGATGGCTGCGGACGCCGCCGCAGCTCCCACAAATAAACCGGCAGAATCAGCACTCCGGCCATCGTTATACGCAGGCAGAAAAGCAGGACGGGGGAAAATGCCTGCAGGGCGATCTTGCCGACGACGTAGTTTCCCGCCCAGCCGGTAATCATCAGGACGACGAGAGCGTACAGGCCCGCGCGGTCCTTCCAACCATGGATCACGTCATGATGCCGCGGACCGCGTTGCCTTTCACGTCCGTCAGACGGAAATGGCGGCCCTGGAACTTGAATGTCAGCTTCGTGTGATCCACGCCCAGGCAGTGTAGGATCGTCGCGTGAAGATCGTGCACGTCCATCGGATCTTTCACGATGTTGTACGAATAGTCGTCGGTCTCACCGTAAGTCAGCCCGCCCTTGATTCCGCCGCCCGCCATCCAGATGCTGAAGCATCTCGGGTGATGGTCGCGACCGTAGTTTTCTTCGGTCAGCGTGCCCTGCGAGTAAACCGTGCGGCCGAACTCGCCACCCCACACGACCAGCGTATCGTCCAGCATACCGCGCTGCTTCAGATCCTGAATCAGCGCCGCGGATGGCTGGTCCGTCTGCAGGCTCTGGCCGCGGATCTCCTTCGGCAAATTGCTGTGCTGGTCCCAGCCGCGATGAAAGAGCTGGATGAATCGCACGCCGCGCTCGGCCAGGCGGCGCGCCAGAATGCAGTTTGCCGCATATGATCCCGGTTTTCGCGAATCGGGGCCATAGAGTTCGAAGGTGGAAGCCGGTTCTTTCGAAAGGTCCGTCAACTCGGGCACCGAGGTTTGCATCCGGAACGCCATCTCGTACTGCGCGATGCGTGTGGAGACCTCCGGGTCCTGATAATTGCTGTAGCGTCATCGCGTTCAGCTTCGCCAGATCGTCCAGAAATCGCCGTCTGGCATCGGCCGAATAGCCCGGCGGGTTCGACAAATAAAGTACAGGGTCGGCGCCGGACCGGAACTTCACGCCCTGGTAGCTGGTCGGCAGAAAGCCGCTGCCCCACTGGCGATCGGCCAGTGCCTGCGAGTTGCCGCTGCCCTGCGACACCATGACCACAAACGCCGGCAGGTCGCGATTCTCACTTCCCAAACCATAAGAAATCCACGCGCCGATGCTGGGTCTCCCCGCCAGTTGGAATCCGGTTTGCAGAAACGTCACGGCCGGATCGTGATTGATGGCGTCGGTTTGCAGCGAGCGGATCACGCAGATATCGTCGGCGATCTTCTGCGTGTGCGGTAGCAATTCGCTCAGCTCGAGACCCGATTGGCCGCAGCGGTCGAAACGGAAGATCGACGGAGCCGTCGGAAACTGTCGTCTGGTAGGACGTCATCCCCGTGAGTCGCTGTCCATTTCGAATCGAGTCGGGCAGTTCGGTGCCACGCAGTTTTGTCAGCTTCGGCTTGTAATCGAACAGATCGAGTTGCGAGGGCGCGCCATGCTGGAACAGGTAGATCACGCGCTTCGCCTTCGGCGGGAAGTGCGGCAGGCCCGGCAGTCCGCCCGAGCCCTTCGCGTCCTTGGAAAGCAGAGACATCAACGCGGCGATTCCGATTCCCCTGCTCGACAGGCTGAAAAAGTGGCGGCGCGTCACGGCCAGGTGATCGATACTCATTGCTTGGTGACCATTTCATCCAGGTTGAGGAGCATGCTCGCCACGGATGCGTAGGCGGCTAGCTCGCGCCGGTCGAGCGATGGATCCGGACGCGAATCGCCC
This sequence comes from uncultured Solibacteraceae bacterium, assembly GCA_963792055.1. Classification (GTDB taxonomy): domain Bacteria; phylum Acidobacteriota; class Terriglobia; order Bryobacterales; family Bryobacteraceae; genus Solibacter. The sequence goes on from CAWBUV010000011.1 coordinate 303,193, forward strand.
TGGCCCAGGAAGGCATCGATTTGCGATTCCTTGCCCGTGAAATAGTCCAGGTGAAATCGCAGGTTATCTCGCAGGATCTGTTGTTCCGCTTGCGAGGGCGCGCGCCCCAGTGCCAAATGAAACCCATAGCGCAGACGGGCATCCTGATCGCGCCCGCCCTCCTTCATCATGCGCTGACCCAGGAATCGCGCGGCCTCCACGAAAGTTACGTCATTCATCAGGTTGAGCGCCTGCAGGGGCGTATCGGTTCGGGTCTCGCGCACGACACAAGTCTCGCGCTGGGCGGAATCGAAATTCACCATCATGGGCGGCGCAATCGTGCGCTTCCAGAACGTATACAGGCTACGCCGGTATAGATCCGGACCTTTACTCTGCACGTAATCCATGTCCTGCATCGCCAGCTCTTTCCAGAGACCCTCGGGCTGGTAGGGCTTTACGGAGGGTCCGCCCAATTTTTCCGTCAACAGTCCGGCCACGGAAAGCGCCTGGTCTCGGATGGTCTCCGCCGGCAACCGGAAACGCGGCCCGCGCCAGAACAGGCGGTTTTCGGGATCCCGCTCCACCAGCTCCGGTCTGGATTCCGACGCTTGCCGGTATGTCGCGCTCATCACGAACAACTTCTGCATGCCCTTGACGTCCCAGCCTGTGCGCACAAATTCGGTGGCGAGCCAGTCGAGCAGTTCCGGATGGGAGGGCCATTCGCCCTGCGATCCCAGATCCTCCACCGTCTTTACAATTCCCGTGCCAAAATACATCTGCCAGAAGCGATTCACGGTGACGCGCGCCAGCAGCGGATTTTCGGGTGCGACCAGCCACTTCGCGAATCCCAACCGGTCGTTCGAGACGCCCGCCGGGAGCGGCGGAAGGACAGACGGTACGCCGGGTTCCACAGCCTCGCCCGGCTTGTCGTATGCGCCGCGCGTCAGCACGTGCGCCTGCTTCCGGACAGGGTTTTCCGCCATCACCATCACGGTGGGGAAGGTGCGATCCAGTTGTTCGCTTTCCAGGCGGAGCGCCGTCAGTTTCTCCCAGGCCTGGCGAATCTCCTGCGGTGCCGCGATCGCCAGGAAGTACGAACGCAATGCGGATTTTTCGATTGGGTCTCGCGCGGCGTCCGGCTTGCCTGCAATGGCGTTGATCGATTCGCCCAGCGCCAGACCGGCGATATCCTCATCGCCGAGCACGCGGCCATAGATGTGTATGCCTTCGATCAGTCCACGAAAACGCCTGTCGGGACCGGCGCCTGCCCCCACGCGCAGCGGCTCCGGGAATCGTCTGCCGGCATTTCGGAACGGCCGGTACAGCGTGTCCAGCAACACCCTGACCTTCGCCGCCTTGCCATCGACATAAACCCGTACTCCTTCGGCCATCTTCGAACCGGTGTACGTCACGGCGATGTGATACCAGCGTTTCGGCGAGAGCGTTTCTTCGGTTTCGATGCGGATCGCATCGTCGTCGTAGTTGCTGGTGAGGTGAACATGCACCTTCCCGTGGTTCAACAGGACACCGTAGCCGCGGCCTCTGGGCGTATCCTGCATGCGCGTGAGGATGCTGCCGTCCGGCGCGGAATCCGAATAGACCCAGGCCGACAGTGTGAACCGGTCATCGATATCAAATGCCGCCGCGTCACCGGCATTGAAGTAGCCTTTTCCGTCCAGCGCAAAGGCGCGGCCGAGACGGCCTTGCGTAAAAGCGGCCCCATCGCTGGCCTTGGGATCCACTGAAACCTCGCCGGCCGGAGCCCACTGTGCCGGCTCGGCCTTCGTCACCCCAGCCTCCCAGGGCCTCTGCGCCGCCTCGATCACGCGCGAGCGATCCCGCAGATAGTCCTCCAGCACGCCGATCCGCCGGCTTAAGTCATCATGCGCCCGCTGTTGCGGTTCTGTGGGCGCCGCTACCAGTGGCGGGGAATTGCCGTACTTCATGGCACGGCCCAACTCCGGCACATTATTGAAATAAGCGAAGACCTGATAGAACTCCTTCTGCGTGATGGGGTCGTACTTGTGATTGTGGCAGCGCGCGCATCCCAGAGTAAGTCCGAGGAACATCGCGGAAGTGGTCTCCACCCGGTCCACCACATACTCCACCGCGTACTCTTCGGGAATGATGCCGTCCTCTGTATTCGCCCTGTGGTTGCGGTTGAAGCCAGTGGCGATCTTCTGCGCCAGCGTGGCATTCGGAAGCATGTCGCCCGCCAATTGTTCAACTGTGAACCGGTCGAAGGGCTGATTGCGATTGAAGGCGTCGATCACCCAGTCGCGCCAGCGCCACATGACGCGTTCCCCATCGTATTGGTAGCCGTTGGAATCTGCATAGCGGGCGCCATCGAGCCAGCGCGCGGCCATCCGTTCACCGTATCGCGGCGAGCCGAGCAGACGGTCGACCACGTTCTCATAGGCATGTGGCGATTGGTCCTGGACGAATGCATCCACTTCGCGAGGCGTCGGTGGCAGGCCGGTCAGATCCAGCGAGACTCGCCGGATCAGAACTTCGCGCGAGGCCTCCCGCGAAGGTGCGAGTCCTTCCCGCTCCAGGCGATCCAGAACAAAGTAATCGATCGGATTTCGCGGCCACGCAGTATTCTTCACCGCAGGCAGCGGCGAGCGTTCGGGAGCCGTGAACGACCAGTGCTTCTCCCATTTGGCACCTTGTGTGACCCACAGGCGCAACGTATCGATTTCCGTGGGGGTGAGGTTGAGCCCGGAATAAACCGGGGGCATACGACGGGCTTTATCATCGGCCGAGATCCGCTGGATCAGCTTGGCTTGAGCGCCCCCGGTGACAACCGAATGGGCCGCGCCTTCGCTATCGAGCCGCAGCGGGATCTTCTTTGCGACCGAATCGGGTCCGTGACAGCCAAAGCATTTGTCCGACAGAATCGGCCGCACATCGCGGTTGAACTTGACGATTCGATCTGTGCCAAACGTGGGAGTCGCAAAAACGACTAAAGCTACGGCAAGTGCCCTGATCCGATGACTGGCCATCTCAGTGTATAGAATTGTATCGAATGCCGAGATTGCCTGCCGCTCCCCCAACCAGAATCATCGCGCCTCAAATCGTAGCGCCTAGCTGCGAGTCGGCTCCGGCTCCATATGGATATGTAGTGTCCGCCCACCGATCAGCCACGATTCCAGCGCCCGATCCAGCGACAAGGCGCCAGCTCCGCGAACCATTACGAGTAGCGCCATCGCCAAAGCCAGCAGATGAAATTCGAAGCCCTCCCCGGCCTGTTTGCCGGTCCAGTTCATGAATAATCCGTTTTGACCATGCACCAGAATTACAGCCACGATCATATTGACCGCTATACCAAACGCTGCGATTCTGGTCAGCAGCCCGAGAAGCAGCCCAATGCCTCCAAGGAATTCGGCTGCGATCGCAAGGACGGCGAAGAATACCGGAATATGCAGACCCTGCGTGAACATGGTCAGCGTCTGATCGAATCCACCACCTCCAAACCAGCCGAGAGCTTTTTGAGCGCCATGTGCAAAAAAGACTACGCCGAGAACTACGCGTAATGCCATAAGCGTGTGATCGTCAGTCGTATGAATCACTTTTCGAAACCACATAAGCTCCTCGCCGCTCAACGCTAATCGTCGCCATCCGGCCACGCGATAGTAAGTAGGATCGAACTATCCTCGACCGCGTTCAGATCATAAGGAATCGCTTGATCGACCACCAGTATCCCTCCGGCCGGCAAATCGAACTCGTTACCGTCGGCATGCATGCGTACATGACCGTGAAGGACTTGCACGGCCAACCGTCCCGCGGTTCGGTGTTCGTGAGTCGTGGTGTTAGCTTGCATCGCCGTGACGACCATTCGGAAGTCCGGATAGTGAACAATCGTTTTGGAATTGCGTCCGCTTTGCCAGTACGGTTCCTCCTGAAGCTGTTCGATTTCTGCGTCCAGGCCGAACGCAAGCCAAGGACCATCGGTCGGCTCTGCAGCGCGAGCCGCTCCTCTGGAAGATGCTTTTTTAGATTGGACTTCGGACATGAATCTATTCCTCCCCCTCAAATACACAACACTTGTCGTGCCATGCCTGTGCTTGATTCTCTGGGAAAGGTGGAGACAAACCCCATCGCAACGAGTGTACGAACCGGCATAGCTGGTGGCCGGATTCAAAAGGGGGCATATCTTCGATGGATATGCCCCGCACGCAATGTACAGCTATCTCTGCTCAATGCCACTATCCAGCCCTGGATACTTTAGGCTGGCCGGTACCCGCAGAGCTTGATTCTTTACGCTCCGGCGCGGCGCCCGCTTCGATGGGGATTGTTCGTCCTCGCTGCTTACTGGCAGGGACAGGAACAGAGACTTCGAGTACTCCGTCCTTGAATTCGGCGCGCGCCTGTTCGGTCTGCGCGCCCTCTGGCAGCGGAATCGACCGATAGAAGCTTCCATACCTTCGTTCCGACCTTCGGTATCCGCCTTCCTGTTCTTCGTGCTCCTGGCGACGCTCACCTTGAATCACCAGATGGTTGTCTAAGGTCTCCACCTTCACGTCGTTCTGTGCCAAGCCAGGCAAGTCGGCTCGCACCACCAGTCGATCGCCCCGTTGTGAAACGTCGATTGCCGGCGACCACATGCCTGATTGCTCACGCCCTAATCCGGCTTCCCAGTTCCCGCTAAAGGCGTGTTCCATGTTTTCCGCGAATCTCCTCATCAGAGTGAAAGGACTCGTGCCGAAGAGCTCCGATGTAGACCAGAATGGATCATTCCGGAACAAGTCGTGGGAGCCTTGCCGGTGTTCCAGACCTCGCGATTGCGGGTTTGCGTCTTCTTTCCTTGGTTTCGATTGAATACTTTGTTCCGCCATGATTATGTTCCTCCTAATAGAAGCTACATTCACCTTGCTGTTTGCGGACCATTGCAGGGTCCATGGAAAAGGCCGTCCGGCGAACCGGACGGCCCTCTTTGACCAGGAGGCATACCCACTCCTTTTCGGGGCTGGCGGTAAGCTGAACCCTTTCCTAGGTTGGGTCCCGTACCTCGGATTCCTTCCAACCTTGAATCCGAAATCTTAACCGCCGGTCCCTAATTTCGTTTTCGCACGAAACGGTTTCCGCCGCAAGATGGCGATGCGTTGAATTGTGCTTTTCTACAAGCTCTTTCGGTATGATCTGAGCCATAGACCAGACCAACAGAAGGGGGTCGGTCTGATACGCTGCCAGCCTGAGCTTATACTTCAATATGCGCTTCCCTCGCTTTGCATTTATCCTGGTGCCAGGCTTGATGTGGGGTCTCGCTGCGTCGGCCCAAACGGTCACCGTGCGTTTTCCGGCATCGCGCTCGCAAGCACCTCTCGATGGCCGCTTGCTGCTCTTGCTCTCCAACGATCCAAGCGACGAGCCACGCATGCAGATCGACGATACACCGAAATCGCAGATGGTTTTTGGAGTAACGGTAGACGGGTGGAAGCCCGGCGAGCCGATCACGGTCGGCGACGATGCGCAGGGATACCCGCGAGCGAAACTGCGGGACGTACCGCCCGGGGAGTACACCATCCAGGCCGTCCTGAACATTTACGAGACGTTTCACCGGTCCGATGGCAAAACCATCAAGCTGGCGCCCGATCGCGGCGAAGGGCAACACTGGAACCTCGCACCTGGCAATCTTCTTTCGAAGCCCCGGATGATTCGCGTGGGACCCGGCGCGCCGCCGGTCGCAATTCAACTCGATGATGTAATACCGCCGATCCAGCCCGAACCGGAGACAAAATACATTCGCCACATCCGCGTTCAGTCGGCACTACTCACCAAATTCTGGGGACGTCCGGTCTTTCTCTCCGCTGTCGTTCTCGTGCCGGAAGGCTTCGATTCCCATCCGCAATCGCGGTATCCCCTGGTTATTTTCCACGATCACTTTGTAACCGGCTTCAACGATTTCCGCGAGACTCCCCCGGATGCCAACCTGAAGCCGGATTACTCGGAGCGGTTTCACCTGGCGGGTTATAACCGGATCCAGCAGGAGGAAGCCTACAAGAACTATCAGGCATGGATCGCGGCGGGAACGCCGCGCATGTTGATTGTGAAGCTGCAGCATGCCAACCCCTACTATGACGATTCGTACGCGGTGAATTCGGAGAACCTGGGTCCGTACGGCGATGCCATCGAGAGCGAGTTGATCCCCGCGATCGAGCGGCAATTTCGGGCCATCGGTCAAGGGTGGGCGCGATTCGTTTACGGAGGATCGACCGGAGGCTGGGAATCGCTCGCCGTGCAGATGTTCTATCCCGATCACTACAATGGCGCGTTTGTTGCCTGCCCGGATCCGGTGGATTTTCGAGCCTACATGACGGTCGATCTGTACAAGCAGGACAACATGTTCTATTTGCAGGGCGCCAACAAGACGATCGAACAGCCGGCCATGCGCGATTATCTGGGACACACGCTGATTTCCATGCGCGACAACATCGCCTACGAGGCGGCGCTCGGCGACCGTGGAAGGTCGGGCGAGCAATTCGATATCTGGCAGGCGGTCTATTCACCGATGGCGGCGGATGGGTATCCGCAACCGATCTTCGACAAGAAAACCGGTGTGATTGACCACAAGACGGCCGGGTACTGGCGCGAGCACTACGATTTGAACGCCATTCTGCAACGCGATTGGGCCCTGCTTGGCCCTAAACTGCGCGGCAAGCTGCACATTTACGTCGGCTCGGACGACACCTATTTTCTGAATGACGCGGTGTACCTGATGGAGGACTTCCTGAAAGAGACCGGTACACCGGGGCATGGCGTGCCGTACGAAGGTGAAGTCCGCTACGGGCCGCGGGCAGAGCATTGTTGGAACGGCGATCCCGCGCACCCCAACTGGTACTCGCGGTTGCACTACAACCAGATGTACGTGCCGCAGATCCTGACGCGCATACAGGCCACGGCGCCACCCGGAGCCGACCTGACGAGCTGGCGTTATTGATTACCCCAACGCTCCGTAAAACTTCCAACTGGTTCGATAGTCGCGGGTGACCTTCTGACCGCTCAGCGCCAGCCGGACCATTTCTACCGGCATGTTGCCTTCCCGATACATGGCATCGTGAAAGGCGCGGTTGGTCATCTTACCGGTGCCGACCAGCTCCTTGTGCAAACTGTAGAATTGCAGCGCACCCAACATATACGCGCACTGATAGATTGGCGGATAAGAGCCATTGAACGACCGCCGCACCTCGCCTTCCGCATTGGCGTGCTCGAACCCCACACGCTCCACCAGGAATTGGACACACTCCACAGGCGTCATCTTGCGCAGGTGGAAACTCAGCGAGAAGATAATTCGGGCGCATCGGTGCATCCTCCAGACAAGCGCGCCGATGCGCTGTTCGGGTGTGCGCGTGAACCCCAAATCCCAGAGCAGCATCTCCCAATAGAAAGCCATCCCCTCAGTCCAGAAAGGCGTGCTGAACAGGCTCCGATAGGTGCGGTACCGCTGCGTCATATATCCCTGCATATGATGCCCGGGAATGAGTTCATGGAAAACTGTGGCACGCGCGAAGTAGATGTTATTCCCGCGCATGCTTTCGATGCGCTCCTGAATCGTCTGACTGCTTGCAGGCGAGGATACCTGAATCACCGATCCTCCCAGGAAGAACGGAGAGGTCAATTGCATCTGCGGTGTCAGCGCCTCTTCCCAGTAGTCCTCTTTCAACAGCGGTGGCAGGGTAACGAGTTCGTGCTTCTCGATAAACTCGACGGCCTCGCGGGCGAGATCGCGCACCAGATAGATCATCTGGCCGGGCTCGACGTACTTGTTCTTGACGGTATCGAGAGCCTTCTTCCAATCCTCGCCAAAGCCCATTTCGCGGGAGGCGCGCAGCATCTCTTTGTCGCACCACGCGAATTCGCGATTCGCCAGCGTAATCAGTTCATCAGGCGTATAGGGAATCATCGCGGCCTGTAAGGCATCGATCAGCGCGTCGTTGCCGGCCGGCCCGGCTCCCGACAACTCTTCGTTACTTCCCATAGGCCCGGCGGCTCGCGCCGGGATCGGGCCGCCTCTTCCGCCCCCGCCGCCGGATGCCGGCGGCGCATCGCCGCGCCCGCCACGTCCGGTACCCCCGCCTCGTCCTCCGGCGCCTGCACCGCTATCGAGCGTTCCGGGGAGGCCCGACGCGGTATGCAGAGCCTGCGCATGAGCGTCCAGCGCCTCGTCGGCCTTCTTAAATTCGGCATCCACCCACCACGCGAATTTCGGGTCGTAGAGATTGTAAAAGTTGAACCAGGCGCGTAGCGAGGCTCGCAATTGGGTAAGCCGGACGGCCGCGCGGTTCAAGGTAACGGGGCTCGCCTTGGAGGACGAAACGGAACTCCGCGCATCGTTAATGGAAGTGTTCATCTGCACCAGCGCAATGGCGGACTTTCTGCGGGTCCACCGTTTCCATGCGACGGCGCGACTCTTCAAACCCGATGATTGTCTGCTGAAAAGGAAGCAGGGCGGCGACTTCGGAATCCAGCCGCGCCTCGTTAGCCAGTTGCCGTTGTTCACGCCATAATCTCTCGCGGAGCAGCAGGTAATCCACCTTGCCGGGTTGACTCATGCCGTCGAACTTGATGCTCTCCAGCAACTGCAACTGATCGGCGTAGAACTTCTCCAGCTTCGACTGGCGCAGCGAAGAGCCCGGAAGCGCGTACACGCGGTTCAGGTTGCGCAGTTCTACTTCGTAGCGTTCGATAACGGGCCGTATTTCGCTGGTGCCGGTGTCGAGCGGCGAGCCATCCGCGGCGAGCGAACAATTACACTCGTCCGCCTTCGACCCTTGCCGTTGAGGCGCGGTCTGCGAATCCAATCGGGAAAGCGCTCCCGAACCCAGCAACCCCAAACCAACTCTTTGAAGCGCGCTACGGCGATTCAGATTTCCCACTTGCCCTCCACAAAAATCGTTTCTGGAGCTATCCATTGTCTCATCAGAGGGGGCACGCTAATCGAATAGGAGAAGCTGCGCCGCGCCCTTCCGTTTCGTCTTTTGACCCGCCACGCGCCCATCGAGCGAGGGCGAAAGCGCCCGTTCGTGCGCCATTGCCTGATCGAAATCGGCTTCGGGTACACAGCGCTGTTCGATCGCCCGGGTGAATTTCTCCAGCCGTGCAAAGCCCTCCAACTTGTCGCGGTCGCCGAGCTTCGCCGCTTCTAGCGAGCGCCGCAGCACGCCGATGGATTCATCGTAAGTCTTCAGCGGCACGGGGAACGGATGGCCGTCCTTCCCGCCGTGCGCGAACGAGAAGCGCGCCGGATCGGTGAAGCGGCTGGGAGCGCCGTGCACCACCTCGGCAATCAAAGCGAGCGATTGCAGGGTTCGCGGCCCCAGATTTTCCAACAGAAGCAACGACGCGAAATCGGCGAACTCGCGTTCGTATGCCAGAGCCAGAATCGCGCCCAAGTCGCTTCAGGTCCACATCCTCCGCCCGCACATCGTGATGCCGGGGCATAGTCAGTTTGCGGGCCTCGGCCAGCGTCGCATCCGGGGCCTCGCGCACCATGGCCAGCAGTGCGGATTGCGCCTGACCGGCTGCGGGGTCCACCAGGTTCAAGATCGTCCCTTGCGACTCGCCGACAATCCCCGTGTGGGGCGCCTCGGTAAAACTGCGTACCGAAGGCGAGTGCCAGTGATAGCGCCGCGCCATGCGGCTCCCCTGGTTCATGCCCTGCTGGACGACCGCCCATTCGCCTTCGCGCGTCACTACGAAGTTGTGCAGGTAGATCTGGAAGCCGTCGCCGATGGCGTTGTTATCCACCCGCGCCGTGAGACGGCTGTGGCGCACCAGCGCTTCGCCATCCAGACCGTGCTGGTCCGCCACATCGCGAAGTTCGGCCGGCGTGTTTCGCGAATGCCGTGCCGCGGCCGCCGCAGACAAAGATGCCGAGTTCGCCCGACTTTGGATTCAGTCCACGTTTGAGCGCGCCCATTACCGACGTGGTGATGCCGGAAGAGTGCCAGTCCATGCCCATCACGCTGCCGAGAGCCTGGAACCAGAAGGGGTCGCTGAGCCGTCGAAGGAATTCCGGACGGCCGTATTGCAACAGGATGCTTTCCGTAATCGCGGTACCCAGCGCCGTCATTCGCTGCGCCAGCCAGGCGGGCACGTGGCCGCCGTGCAGCGGCAAGTCGGCGTGGCCCGAGCGTTGCATCCCGGTTTCAGTTTACCGCTTCAATATAAGATGCGCGTGCGAATGGTGCCGGGCACCTCTTCCAGTTTGCGGCGGATTGCCACCGTCTCGGCGCGCTCGTCCGTCTCCACATCGATCACCACGTAACCCATCCTTGCGTCCGTCTGCAAATACTGGCCCGCGATGTTGATGGCATCTTCGGAAAATACCGCGTTGATAGCGGACAATACTCCGGGCTGATTGCGGTGGATGTGCAGTACCCGGTGCTTGCCGGGATGTTCCGGCAGGGAGACTTCCGGAAAGTTCACGGCCCCCAGGGTAGAGCCGTTGTTGCTGTATTTGATCAGCTTGCTCGCCACCTCGATGCCGATATTCTCCTGCGCTTCCTCGGTGCTGCCGCCGATATGCGGTGTGAGCAGAACATTATCCATGCCGCGCAGCGGCGAGAGAAACTCCTGTGTGATGCTCTTCGGTTCGGTGGGGAACACGTCGATCGCCGCTCCCGATAAATGCCCCGATCGGAGCGCGGCCGCCAGCGCCTCGATCTCCACCACCGTGCCGCGCGATGCATTGATCAGGCCGGCGCCCGGCTTCATGCGCTCCAATTGGCCGCCGCCGATCATGTGATAGGTGGCCGCGGTTTCCGGCACGTGCAGCGTGATCACATCGGCTGCTGCCAACAACGCCTCCAGCGACTCCGCCTGCCGCGCGTTGCCGAGCGCCAGGCGTGTTTCGATATCGTGGAACACCACCTGCATACCAAGCGATTCGGCCAGCACTCCCACTTGCGTGCCGATGTGGCCATAGCCGATGATGCCCAGCGTCTTGCCGCGCACCTCGTGGCTGCCTGTGGCGGTTTTGAGCCATCCGCCGCGATGCGCCGCAGCATTGCGCTGCGGAATACCGCGCAGCAGCAGGATCGTCTCCGCCAGCACCAGTTCCGCAACGCTGCGCGTATTGGAAAACGGTGCATTGAAGACCGGAATGCCGCGCTCTTCGGCCGTTGCCAGGTCCACCTGGTTGGTGCCGATGCAGAAGCAGCCGACACCGGTCAGCCGCGAGGCATTCTCGAAAAATTCGCGTCCAAGCTGTGTGGCCGAACGTATGCCGACAAAATACGCGTCCGCCGCGGCGTCTACGAGTTCCTCCGGCCGCAGTGCCTTCTGGTGGGACTCGATGTTGCAGTAGCCGTCAGCCCGGAATTTCTCCGCGGCGCTGGAATGGATGCCCTCCAATAAAAGGATCTTGATCTTGTCCTTATCGAGCGAAGTCTTGGTCATGATTGCTCTTCGTTACCTTCCGGTGAGGCGCAGACGGATCACGCCCCAAACCGCTTCCAGGATGATGGGCAGATCGATCTTGGATCGTCCCAGATCCCGATCCCGGAAAATGATCGATAGTTCTCCAATTGAAAATTTCGGTGTCCGATGCAGGCGATACGTCGTCTCGATCTGAAACAGGTAGCCGTTCGAAAACAGCCGGTCCAGGCCGATCGCGTACAGCGCCTCCCGCCGCCAGGCCTTGAAGCCGCCGGTCGGGTCGGAATAGGGCATTCCGGTGATCGCGCGGACGTAAACGCTTGCGCCTTTACTCAGCAGGAGGCGCTTGAAATCCCAATTCAGCACGTTGACTCCGTGCAGGTACCGTGAGCCCAGCACCAGATGGTGCCGTTCCAGCAGCTTCAGGAAGTCTCCGAGAGAAGCGGGATCGTGTGAGAGGTCGGCGTCCATTTGTACGATGGCATCGTATTCCGGCATCTGCCGCAGTACGCGTTCGAAACCGTCGACGTACGCGCGGCCCAGCCCCTCCTTACGGGCGCGGTGCAAAACGAAAATCTCACCGGGGCGCCGGCTGCTCAACTCGTCCGCCAGCCGCCCGGTGCCGTCGGGAGAGTTGTCGTCGACAACCAGTATGTGAAAGCCGCCCGGCTGGTCCAGAATCAGCCCGATGATCCGCTCCAGATTCTGGATCTCGTTATAAGTCGGCACCACTACGATGGGTTTCATAATGGCGCTAACCGCCCGGATGGCGGACCAGTACGCGATAACCTCCGTGGTTGTACACCTCCCGGTATTCGGTCTCCAGCAGATGCGACACGAAGGTGTGGATCTGCGGCGAGGCGGTTTCCATCGTGGCAATGCCGTCATCCCACGAGGGGTCGATCACGACGACCTCGGCACGCTTGCCGCTGTTGTAGCCCAAGCCGGGAATCGTCCAGCAGATTCCAGTCCGGCCCGAGGCCGAAAATCAGTCCTCCCCCTCCCATCATCAAGCGATTCCGATCGAACTGTTCGCGCAGGTAGCGGACTACCGGATCGTAAGTCAGTTGCCGCCGGTTGCGCCACGCGGAACTCGGCGTCCTCACGATCTGCAACGCGAGAAATAGAAGCATCGCGGCAGATACTGCCCACCTCCAGCGCGGGCGCTGCTGCCACATCCAGCAAACCGCCACCGCGAGCAACATGGAGTACAGGGGCGTCAGGTAGATCAGATAGAAATGCGTCTTGAGGCCTTCCAGTTCCGTCAGGAAAACCACCACAATCAGAGTCCAGATCAGCAGCAGCCGGTAGCCGCGATGCTGACGGATTTGGCGGACCAGCAGGCAGGCCGCCGCTCCGGCCAGAAACATCAGAAGCGGGATCGCATTCAGCCGTCCGCTTGCCGATGACCAGGCAGCCAGGCCAAAGCTATCCATATAGCGATGGGAGATCTCCAGCCGGAGCGCGGCCAGCGGTGTGGTGATGGTGGGTCCCCGGCCGCCCGCGTTGCCAAGAAACTGCGTCACGAAATCCGCCGGGCTCTGCGCGATGTAGAGCGCCCATCCGGCGGCGATCGCCAGGTACGGCAGGGCTGCCAGCGCCACCGTGCCGGGGCGCACTCGCTTGCGATCGCAGTAGAGAGTCGTGACCGCCAGAATCAAAGCCAGCATGACGCCGTTGGGATGCGTGAAGAAGGCCATCGCCGTCAGGGTCTGACTCACCGCCACTGCGACCGGAAAGCTGCGCTCGCGCAACAGCAGATAGGCAGCGACGCCACTCCACCCCAACGCAACCGCCATCATATCCATACGCCCGTCGGACGCCTGCATGAGGAAGTGATAGTCCACCGAAATCAGTCCCAGGCTGCCCAGCGTGAGCAGCGGCTGGCCGGTGAGTTTCCACAAAATCGCGCCCCAGGCGCGACAGCGCAATCAATCCCCAGCACAGCGAGAGCAGACGCATCGAGTAGATGCTGAACCCGAATAGGCGAAACCCGGCGGCGTTCGTCAGCAGATTCAGCGGCATCACCCAATAAGTGTGCCGGTCGATTCCGGTCAGCTTCACGCTCTTCCACGTGCTGCTGGCAGGGTCCAGGACGGTGGTGCCCATGAAGCCCTTGTAGGCCAGATTATATGCAGGATTGCCAAACCACGCTTCGTCGCACCAGGGCGCGCGCGTGAAGACGTTCGTGAGACCCAGGGCGAGATAAACAAGAACGATCAGTGCCGTTGCGGCGGCGGGACGCAGACTATACACAACGGAACCTGATCATTTCGTCTCACTATATCAGGGGGTGCCGGCGCCGGCCAAGAAATGGTGGGCGCGCAGGGACTCGAACCCCGGACCCCCTCGGTGTAAACGAGGTGCTCTAACCAACTGAGCTACGCGCCCCGAAAAACTTCAAGAGGCCACCATTGACGACTTTAACATGGCGGCGCAACGCTCTCCAAACTCCGCGCTGGTTTACAATACCCTCATTATGTTAGACCGGCGAGGCTTCCTGTGTGTGTCCGCGTGGCTGTCCGCTGCTGCGGTGCTGATTCCGGTGTCGCTTGCCCAAACCAAGCGGCCCCTCAACCACGGAGACTACGACGGCTGGCGGTCGATCGTCGGCCAGCGGCTTTCCAATGATGGGAAGTTCCTCGTCTATGGTCTCTTCCCACAGGAGGGCGATGGCGAGGTCGTGATCCGTAACCTGGTCACCGGCAAGGAACAGCGCGAGCCGGCGGGCGTACGTCCCGCGCCTACGCCGCCTACACCCGGAGAAGAAGGACCCGCCGTGGAAGTTCGCGGCGCGGTTCCCGAGTTTTCCACCGATAACAAAACCGTCGTATTCTCCACATTCCCGCCCAAAGCGGATATCGACAAAGCCAGGAAAGAGAAGAAGCCGGCACCGAAGGACGGCATGGTGATTGTCGATCTCGCATCCGGCAAGGCCACCCGCATCGATCGCGTGAAGCGTTTTTCGATGCCGCAGAAGGCAGCGGGGCTGCTCGCGTATCTGAAGGAAGGGCCGGACGCTCCGGCAGGTGCGGCGGGAAGCGCGCCGGCACCGTCAGGGCCGGGAGATCAGCAGGGCGGCCGGGGCGGGCGTGGAGGTGCGGCGGGTGCGGGTGGCCGCGGCCCGCGTCCGGAATTCGGTACGGATCTGGTGGTCCGCAACCTGGCCGATGCATCCGAGCGCACCGTCAGCGATGTCGTTGAATTTCTGCTGACCGACGACGGTAAGCACGTAGTCTACGCGGTGGCATCACGCGACCCCGCCAGGAACGGCGTCTTTACTGTCAAGCCGGGCAGCGGCGATGCGCCGGCCGCGTTGGCCGAGGGTAAGGGCAAATATGCCAAGCTGACCTGGGACGAAAACCAGACCCAGTTGGTCTTCCTCAGCGACCGCGACGATTCGGCCGCCAGTCAGCCGAAATGGAAGCTCTACCGTTGGGAGCGGCAAGCCCCGGCGGCCTCCGTGCTGGTGGCCGGCGACATGCCCGGTTTCCGCAAAGAGTTCGTAATCAGCGACAAGGGCGCGCTGAGCTTCTCGAGAGATGGAAAGCGTCTGTTCTTCGCGTGTGCGCCGCCCGCGCCGGAAAAGAAGCCGGAGGCGGCCGATGCCCCGGCGGACGATTCCAAGGCCGTGGTAGACCTCTGGAGCTATAAAGACGACTACATCCAGCCCATCCAAAAGGTACGCGCCGAGCGTGACCGAAATCGCACCTTCACAGCGGCCTACCTGATTCCGGAGCGGAAGATCGTACAGCTCGGCGATTCCGCCGTGGAAACGGTGACGCCTTCGGAGAGCGCCCAATGGGTGATGGGGTCTGACGATCGTGAATACCGCCCGGTGGCCGACTACGACGAACATTACGCCGATGCCTACCTGATCGACGCGGTTACGGGAGCACGCACGCTGCTCGCCAAAAAGCAGCGCGGCAGCATGACCTGGTCCCCGTCCGGCCGCTACCTCCTGTATTTCGACGGCAAAGATTGGAATACGATATCGGTGCCCGACGGCAAGAAGGCGAATCTCACGGCGAACCTGAATGTGAAGTTCTTCAACGAGGACACCGACACGCCGAGCACGCCCGGCCCGTACGGCAACGCGGGCTGGACCAGGGATGGCAAGAGCCTGCTGATTTACGATCGCTTCGACATCTGGCGCGTCGGGCCGGACGGCACGGGCGCGAAGAATATTACCGCCGGCTACGGCCGCGCCCACGATCTGCGCCTGCGCTATGTGCGCACCGAGGCCGAAAATCCGCGCGAGCGATGGATCGACGGCACGAAGCCCCTGATGCTGCAGGCGGAGAATCTCAAGACGTACGATACCGGCTTTTTCCGCGCCTCGCTCGATGGCGGCGAACCCAAGCAGTTGATCCTCTCGCCCAAATACCTTTCTGCGCCGGTAAAGGCCAAGGATGCCGATGTTTACCTGCTGACCGCTCAGACATTCAGCGAGTTCCCCGATCTGGTGACGACCGACGCCAGCTTTAAGGAGTTGCGCAAAGTCAGCGATGCCAATCCGCAAAAGGCCAACCTGCTTTGGGGAACTTCGGAAGTCGTGCAGTTCAAGAACGCCGACGGCGTCCCGCTGACCGGCGCGCTCTACAAGCCTGCCAACTTCGACCCTACGAAGAAGTATCCGATGATGGTCTACATCTACGAGCGCTTGACGCAAAACGTGAATCGATTCGTGGACCCGCGCCCCAGCCACAATATCAATCTCAGCTACTACACCAGCAATGGATACCTGGTCTTCACGCCGGACATCGTGTACACCACCGGCTTCCCCGGCCAGAGTGCAATGAAGTGCGTGTTGCCCGGGGTGCAGGCGATCGTGGATAAGGGCTTCGTAAAGGAAGATGCCATCGGCATTCAGGGACATAGCTGGGGAGGCTACCAGATCGCTTACATGGTGACCCAGACCCGGCGTTTCCGTGCGGTGGCTGCGGGCGCGCCGGTGGCCAACATGATCAGCGCGTACGACGGTATCCGATGGGGTACCGGAATTCCGCGGCAGTTTCAGTACGAGCGCACGCAAAGCCGCATTGGCGGATCGATCTGGCAATATCCCACGCGCTTCATCGAGAATTCGCCCATCTTCTGGGCGGATCGGGTCCAGACTCCTGTGATGCTTCTGCACAATGACGGCGACGACGCGGTGCCGTGGTACCAGGGCGTCGAGTTCTATCTGGCGCTGCGCCGCCTGGGCAAAGAGGTCTACCTCTTCGATTACAACGGCGAACCGCATGGGCTGCGCAAACGGCCTAACCAGAAGGACTACACCATCCGGCTGCAGCAGTACTTCGATCACTACCTGAAGGGCGCGCCGGCTCCGGCATGGATGGAGAAGGGCGTACCGTACAACGAGCGTGAGCGTACCGAGCTATCCGCGATGGGCGACAAGAAGTAAGAGAATCACCATGGGATTTCATGGATTGCGGGTGCTTGCGCTGGAGAGCCGGCGCGCCGCGGAGATGGAGCAGTTGATTCTCAAGCAGGAGGGCGAGCCGTTCGTAGCGCCTTCCATGCGGGAGATTCCGCTTGCCGACAATACCGAGGCCTTCGATTTCGCGGAGCGCCTGTTCAGCGGAGGCTTTGACATGGTGATCCTGCTGACGGGAGTCGGCACGCGCCAATTGAATCGCCTCCTGGCAACGCGTTATCCCGAGACAGCGTTCGCCGATGCCTTGGGCCGTGTGACGCTTGTGGCGCGCGGTCCGAAACCTGCGGCGGCACTCCGCGACATGGGCTTGAGGCCGACCATCGTTGCGCCCGAGCCGAATACATTTCGCGAGTTGCTGGCGGCCACCGAGGGACGTTCCGAGCGCCGGATCGCCGTTCAGGAATACGGCCGCTCCAATGCTGAGCTGATCGATGCGCTGCGCGCGCGAGGGGCTGAAGTTACGCCCGTGCGCGTCTATCAGTGGGACCTGCCGGAAGATGTCGAGCCCCTGCGCGAGGCAGCCCGACGTCTGGCGGCGGGGACCTTCCAGGTGGCGCTGTTCACCACCGCCATTCAGATCATTCACCTCGCGCGCGTATCTCGCGAGCTTGGAATTGAGGACGCCGCACTCGCCAATTTACGCAAGTGCCAGGTGTACTCGATCGGACCGACGACTACCGAAGCCCTCGAAGAATTCGGCGTGCATCCCCTCATGGAGCCTTCCCACCCGAAGATGGGCTTCCTGGTGAAAGAAGCAGCGGAACGCGCGACACAGTAGACTGGACTTGTGGCGAAGAAACCCTGGCCGGTGATGGTGGGCGAATATACATCGCTCGCCTTCATGCTGCCCGTATGCGCGCTGATCGGCTACGTGCTCGGATACCTGCTGGATAAGGAATTCGAAACTACGTGGCTCTACATTCCGGGATTGATCCTGGGAATTGTAGCCGGATTTGTGCAGCTCATCCGGCAACTGATGCGGGACACGCGCGATGACCAGTGAGACGCAGCTGACCACCGCGAACGAATTATGGATGGAACGCGCGGTGGCCCGCATCTGGACTCTCATCTGGGCGATCGGCGCCGGGGGCGCGATCGCACTGCTGGCCTGGCGGGGTTGGTCGTGGGGCGCCGGGTGGGCGATTGGAACGGCGGCCTCCGCGCTCAACTTCCGGTGGCTGAAGCAACTTACGGAGGCGCTCGGTGGAGAGGCTGCGAAGCCGCATAAGGCCGTGTTCCTTGGTATGCGCTACGTCCTGTTAGGCGGGGGCGCCTATGTTATATTGAAATACTCTGCAATCAGCCTGCCGGCAGCACTTTCGGGCCTGTTTGTGTCGGTTGCGGCGGTAATTCTGGAAATCCTGCTCGAACTGGCGTATGCACGAAACGGAACTGTGGATCACTAAGCTGTTCAACGAACAAATCCCCGGCGTTGGCAACACGCTGATTGGGCTAGCCGGAATGCCTCCTCAGGATCGGCCGTGGGCCAATTTCGTGACCATGCAATTGCTGGTTGCGGCCATTATCATCGTGCTCTTCGCCATGCTGCGGCCGCGGCTCTCCGCGGACCGGCCGGGCAAATTGCAGCACACATTTGAGCTGATCTACGATTTCCTGCGCGATCAGGCCAACGAACAGGTGGGCCACGACGGCCACCGCTATGTGGCGTATTTCGGAACGATCTTCATCTTCATCCTGTTTTCGAATCTGATCGGAGTGATTCCGGGTCTGGAGGCACCCACCATGGTGCCGTCAGTTCCCGCCGGCTGCGCGATTGCCACGTTTTTCTACTACAACATCGTGGGCGTACAGGCGAACGGCATACTCAAATACCTGGCGCATTTCGCCGGTCCGATGCCGCTGCTGGCTCCCCTCATGATTCCCATCGAGCTGGTGAGCCACCTCGCCCGCCCACTCTCTCTCACCATCCGTCTCTTCGCCAACATGTATGCAGGCGAGCAGGTGACCATGGTGTTCCTCAAGTTAACATTCCTTTTGGTACCAGCCGTTTTCATGGGCCTGCACGTATTCGTTTCCTTCCTGCAGGCCTATATTTTTATGCTCCTGACCATGATGTATGTGGCCGGAGCGGTCGCACACGAACACTAATACCGGCATTATGCCGCCCTTTCAGTGTGAGCCCGGCTGCACGAGGATGACGGGGACCACCTCCTGGGGGCGATTCTTAAAGGAGAGTACGATGACAACAAGAAAGATGATGCTGCTGGTGGCTCTGCTGCTGCTTGCCAGCCCGATGTTGTTCGGCCAGACCCCGAACAACCCCACCGCCAACGGACACTGGGTCGCGATTAGCGCCGGTTTCTCGATGGCGATCGCTTCCGGCATGTGCGGACTGGCTCAGGCCAAGGCCGTTGCCGCCGCCGCCGAAGGCATGGCGCGCAACCCAGGGGCTGCCGCCGCGATCCGTTTCGCCCTGTTGTTGGGCCTGGTACTAATCGAATCGCTCGCGCTTTACACCCTTGTGATCATTTTCGTGAAGGTTGGCTAACATTGCTTCCGGGGCGCACTCCCGCGCCCCGCACCCTACTTCTGCGGTACGTACTCGAACTCGCCTCCATCGCACGTTTCGAAACACCCAATCTAGTACCTTTGTTCTACGAAGGTAAACCAGTTCTATTGACCTGGAACCCGTATTACACCTAACATCTTAGACACCAATACCATGGAACAGCGACGAACACGGCGTTTTCAACTCGAACTTCCTCTCTCCATTACCCGTTCGGGCGCCGAACGCGTGACGTTCCCTGGCTTCACCAAGAACATCAGCTCCACTGGTGTTCTGTTTACCGCGGAGAGGGAGCCGGATCTCGGCGGGCCTATCGAGTACGTAATCGTGCTCACTCTCGAGGGCCCTCACTCGGTGAGCCTGCGTTGCATGGGCAAGGTGTTGCGCGCAGACCGCCTTCGTAACAATCCGGACGAGCTTCGCCCGAACTTCCAGATCGCCGCCACATTGGAACGCTACGAGTTCGTTCGTGGCCGCAGCACCTTCAGCTAGTCCGGCTTGTCTGTCGGGACGCTTTCGTTGTAACGTAGCAAAGAAAAGGCGAAAGCGTGAACATGAACTACTCCCTTGGATTCCCGGATCCATCCCGAGAACTCTTGATCTCCCCGAAGCAGTCGTTGGAGGCGGTGGTCTCCTACTTCCGCTCCAAGCACCTCGAGGCGGATTCGGCCGTCCGGGCGATCCACCATCAACCAGCCGCCGAGGGAATCTTCTCCGATATTCCAGCACTGGTGGACCCCAAGCTTCGCGCGGCACTCGAGAAACGGGGCATTACACGCCTGTACTCTCACCAGGCCGACGCCTTTGACCAGATTCAGGCCGGCAAGCACGTGGTCATCGTCACCCCCACCGCCAGCGGCAAGACCCTCTGCTACAACCTGCCGGTGCTCAATCTGCTGATGCGCGACGAGGGCGCCCGGGCCATGTACCTGTTTCCCACCAAGGCGCTGGCCGAAGATCAGCTTCACGAGTTTCAACGCGCGGTCGAGGAAATGGGCAGCGAGATCCGCGCCTTCACTTACGATGGCGACACCCCGGAGATGCGCGCCGCGCCATCCGCCAGCGCGCCAACGTCGTCCTCACCAATCCCGACATGCTGCACTCGGGGATCCTGCCGCACCACACCAAGTGGGCGCGCTACTTCGAGAACCTGCGCTACATCGTGATCGACGAGCTGCACTACTATCGCGGCGTCTACGGCAGCCATCTGGCCAACCTGCTCCGCCGCCTGCAGCGCATTTGCGAGTTCTACAATTCGAAGCCGCAGTTCATCTGCTGCTCGGCCACCATCGCCAACCCGCGCGAACTGGCCGAGGCGCTCACCGGCGAACCGTTCGAACTGGTGGAGCGTAACGGCGCCCCGCGCGGCGAGAAGTTTTTCATCTTCTACAACCCGCCGGTGGTAAACCGGCAGCTCGGCATCCGTCGCAGTTATATCGCGGAAACGCGCCGCATGGCGCTCAAATTCATCGAGAACAATCTGCAGACGCTGGTCTTCGCCAACAACCGCCTGGCCACCGAGGTGCTCGTCACCTACCTGAAAGACGCCTGCGACCGCGGTCCCATTCCCAGTGAAACCGTACGCGGCTACCGTGGCGGCTACCTGCCGCGCGAACGGCGCGAGATCGAACAGAGCCTGCGCGATGGCAAAATCCGCGCCGTCGTAGCCACCAATGCGCTGGAGCTGGGCATCGATATCGGCTCGCTGGATGCCGTTGTGATGGCCGGCTACGCGGGCACCATCGCTTCCAGCTGGCAGCGCGCGGGCCGCGCCGGAAGGCGTCAGGGAACGTCTGCCGCCGTGCTGGTGGCCAGCAGCGCGCCGCTCGATCAATACATCGTCGAGCATCCCGATTACTTCTTCGGCCGGTCGCCCGAGCATGCCTACATCAATCCGGAGAACCTGGAGATTCTGCTCGCCCACTTGAAGTGCGCCGCATTCGAACTGCCCTTGCGCGACGGTGAGAAGTTCGGCAGGCACGATCTTGGCGAGCTCTGCCGCTTCCTCGAAGAGAGCGGATTTCTGCACCACTCCGCCGGCGCCTGGCACTGGACCAGCGACACCTATCCCGCCGACGCGACCAGCCTGCGCTCCGTCAGCAGCGACAATTTCGTGGTGGTGGATATCACGGGCGAGGCCAAAATCATCGCCGAAGTCTCCTTCCCGACCGCCCTCACCACGCTCCACGAGAAGGCCATCTACCTTCACGAGGCGCGCCAGTATCACGTCGAGCGCTTCGATTACGATCAGCGCAAAGCCTACGTGAAGAGCGTGGATTGCGATTACTACACCGACGCCATCGACTACACACAGGTCAAAGTGCTCGAAGAGTTCGAGGGAGATGTACAGGGCCGCGATCCGGCAGCCGCCCGGCGGTCCCACGGCGATGTGCGCGTCAACCGCCAGATCGTCGGCTTCAAGAAAATCAAGTTCTATACCATGGAGAACGTGGGCGCCGGAAAGCTCAATATGCCGGAGCAGGAGATGCACACCACCGCATTCTGGCTTCATTTCCCGGCAGCCTTCCTGGCTCGTTTCGAGGACTTCACCCCCACCGAAAAGCAGAGCGGCATCACCGGTCTGGGCAATGCCCTGCGGACCGTGGCCGCGCTCCTGCTGATGTGCGATCCGCGCGATCTTGGCGTTGCCTTGAGCGAAGAGATTGCCGGAGGGCTGCAAGTCTTCGAGCCCAACCTTTATCTATACGACACGTACCCCGGTGGCGTCGGCCAAAGCGCGCCGCTGTACCGCCTGGCTCCGGAGCTCCTGCGCCAGACCGCCGGATTGCTCGCCGCTTGTGCCTGCGAGGCGGGCTGTCCATCGTGTGTCGGTCCCACCGGAGAGACGGGAGAACGCGGCAAATTGGTGGCTGCGCGGATTCTTGCGGAGCTGATGGGCGACCAGGTCGATTAAAATACCAGGCCCATCGAAACCTGATACGCGCGCGGCGTCACGAAATGCGTGCCGCTGAACGTCGACAGGAAATTGTAGAGCGCCACGTTGTTGGTCAGGTTCGTGACCGCGAACCTCAGCACCGTACGGACGTGCTCGGTGTGGAATAGATTGTCCGTCCCGGCTCCAATATCGAACAGATGGCGGGGCGCCACGCGGGGAGGATTGTGATCGTCATTTTCGGTGCCTTCCTTCGGAATGACCAGTCTGGTGGATGTGTAGTTCGTAGGGGTACACTGATCGGCCGTAAGCGGAGTGTCGATCGTGGGGTGCTGGCCGCCGCAAGAGAAACCGATGGCGGATTGCTGTGCGCCGGTCAGCGCGAGCGCATCGTCCAGGCTGCCAACCGCTCCGGCGACCAGGCCGCTGTCGTACCGCCAGGTGAATGAGATCCATGGTCCGGTGGCGCCGTGTTGATAGCGGAGATTGGTGGTTTGCTGGAACGCCTGATCGTGGTCGATGCGGAAAACGGCATCGCCGCCAACATCGTTGTTGAAGACCAGACCACCGGTCTCCGGTCCAAAGTATCGAGCCCGCGTATGGCCCATCGTCGTATACCACTGGAAGCCGCGCAGATTGGGGGTTCCAATGCGCACTGCGACGCCATCCAACTTCGATTTCCTCCATGAGATCGGAAAGGCGATCGGGGTATCGAAAAGGGTGCCAAAGTCGTAGGCGTTGCTGGTGTATTTCCAGAAATAGTCCGCGCTGGCCACTAAGTACCGGCCGACAGCCTGTTCGACGCCAGTGTTGTATTGGTTGCGAGTGCCCGGCGATAAAGGCGTGCTCGCGGCGCCAAAGGCATTGGCCGCGAGACCGCCGACGCCGGTTGCGCTCGACAGTATCAGGTTTTCGTTGTACGGGCTCTCGAAGGTGCGCGAGTAGGCCGCTCTTACCACGGTCCCGGTTCGCTTCACCAGATAGGAGAGTCCGATCCGAGGTTGCGCGCTCGAGTCTGTGACAATTCCGTGATAGGAGTCGACTCGCAGGCCAGCCTGAAGATTGAGATTTCCGAACTTGATGGAATCTTGAACATAGAACGCGAATTGGTTGATATTGTTGCTTCCGTTGAACTGAAACAGCTTGCCACTGCGAGTTAAGTCGAAGGGAAGCAATCCGGGAAGCAGGTCCGGGTTCGCCGCAAAGCCGGCATTGGCGCAATTGTCCGGATTGGTGATGGCGGGAAGCTCCTGCGGATCGCCGTTGTTGTCGAGGCAAACGGGATTGAAAAAGGGATCCGTCACTCCGAATGAGAAGTTCTCATGCAAGCGCGTCTGCATCAGTTGCGTACCGACTTTCAGGCTGTGACGGCCACTGGCATAGGCCACGTCGGCCTTCACCCCCCAATTAGTCAAGGTCCGGTTCTGTGCGATCGTCGCTGGCGTGTCGCTGTAGGGATCGTCGCTGGGGTAGTAGTGCACATGGTCGATACGATAGAAAGGACTGACGGTCAAGACTGTCTTGGCGCCGAAAGTATGTTGGTAACCCGGAGCGAAATTGAACGTTGAGATCTTCTGCCGCTGGTCCTGACCCGGCTGATCGTACGTGTCGGGAATCTGAAACCAGTTGCGGGCGCCGAATAGATTGAGGTGGATCGCGTCTCTGCCGGTCGGCTGGTAGTCGAAGTGATCGAAGATTGTCCCATTATTGCCGATCGCATGAATCGGTGTGTATTCGGGAGTGTCGAGGAAGCGGCCGGACCGGATTGAGTTGATGGCGAGGAAATTACCGACTTTAGGGCCACCGAACGCTAGTGTGGCTTCCTCCGAGTAAGTGGCGAATGAGCCCCATTGCGCGAGGAAACTTCCATTCGGCTTCTGCCCAAGGCCAGATTTGGTTACGGCATTTACGATCAAGCTGGTTTTGTCGCCAAACTCAGCCGGGGGCGCGCCTGTGATCAGTTCCATGGACTGTATGGCATCCAGAGGTACCTGTGTGGAGAAGCTCTTGCTCTGCTGATCACTGATCGGCTGGCCATCAATCGAGAAACTGGTCTGCGCATGATCGCCCAAGGGATGAAAGAATCCGTTGGAATCGGCGGCTACCGCCCCGCTGCTGAGCATGACCGCATCGCTCAACCCAGAACCGGGAGAAGAAACGGGCAGTTTGCTAAGAGTCTTCGTGTCAACGTCGTTGTGAGCGTAGGTGACATTTTCCAGGAGGTCGCTGCCGGCCGCTTCCACAGTTATCGCCGTCTTGGTTCCAGCGACCGCAAGCTGGACCTTGAGGCTAATGGGAACTGTGCTGCGAATCGTCACGTCCCGATCGTACAGGGCAAAGCTTGGAGCGCTTACTTCCATGTGGTAAGGGTTGGGCGGAATGTTGGTGAACCGGAAGGCGCCACGACTATCCGTAGTTACAGATTGTTTGTAATCTGTGATGCGATTGACGATCATGACGGCTGCGTTAGGAACTGCCGATCCCGATGGATCTGTCACCGTCCCGTCCAGGGTGCCGGCGTTGCCGAGCGATTGCCCCCAAACACCGTTGACCAAGCTGAAAAAGTACAGACTGAAACCCAGAAGAGCGAGAATTCTCTGCATGCGGCCAATCATACGGAAAGCCTGCAGATCCGCCTATGTTATTTTGGCAGCCGGGCTCTATCTGGCGTGAGCGGGCTGTATTGTCCCGCAGGCGGACGCCGGCTCGACCAGATTACCATTGGAGAATCTGCCGGATCTTGTGGGCCTGGCGCTTGCTGACAACCAACTGGAGCGAGTTGCTGAGCGTGATGTACCAGCGCTGGCTGCTGAGCGCCGTCAGCTTACGGACGTGGTTCACATTCACGATAGCGTTGCGGTGTACCCGCTGGAACTGAGCTCCGCCCAAGCGGTCCTCGATTGCTCTCAACGACTGCGTTGCAAAGAGGCGCTGCTTAGCCGTGACGATCCAGACCAGTTCCCGCTCGGCTTGAAAGGCCAGCACCTCGTCGGCATCCAGCAGCACATAGTCGGAGCCGCTGCGGCCGACTACCTTGCGGATCCTCGTGGGATGTTCAGGAGTGGCGACGGAGGCAATCACTGCGACCTGGTTGGCAATCTCGGCAGGGCGACTCAGCAGGCCCGCGGCACGCTCCACTGCCTTCTGGAGGCGGGCTTCAGTGACGGGCTTCAGCAGGTAGTCGATCGCCCCGGCCTCGAACGCCTGGACTGCGTGCTGATCGAATGCCGTCACGATCACGATTACCGGCAAGGGGGGTGCACCGAGGCTCCTCACGACTTCGAAGCCGCTCATCACCGGCATCTGTAAGTCGAGAAAGACCAGATCCGGTTTCAGTATGGCGATCTGCTGAAGGGCGTCTCTGCCATTGGCGGCTTCTCCAGTAATCTCGATTTCCGGGATCAACGCCAATCCCTCGCGCAGCACCCGACGTGCGACGGGCTCATCATCCACTATCAGCGTCGTGATTCGCCGGCGGTCCATCTCTGTCAGGTCTACGTCAGGTAGCGTAAGATTCGCACTACTAAATTACGAGCGTCCCATATACGGCCATGAGCGGGCAAGTTTGGCCGGCAAATGGACGCCCTCTTCAAGGAATGCCGGCCAACGGGTCAAATTTGCCAGTGAGCGGCACGTACCTTGCGAACGCAGCTTGCATATGGCTCTCTATTTCTTGAATCCCGTCAGCTGGAAAGTAAGTCCCCATTGACATCGTTCGCCGCTGCGCGAACCACACATCATGAAACAACTAACCTTGCGCTCACTTGTATTTGTCGTGCTCCCCTATGCCCAACTAACCCTTCCAGCTCAATCCATTCACAGCGGAACTGTGATGGGCGTTGTAACGGATCCTTCAGGCTCCATCGTGCCCGCCGCCAAGGTTAACCTGCGCAATCCTGTTACCGGCTATGAACAGAACACCGTCGCCGACATCACGGGAGCTTACCGGTTCAACAACATCCCTCAAAACAACTACCGGCTAACAGCCGAAGCTCCAGGCTTTGCCCCAACAAGCCGGACGATCGATGTCCGCAGTTCTCTGCCCGTAGTTGCGGATATCGCATTAGACCTTCTTGCGAAATCCACCGCGCTCAAGGTGACCGCATCGGCGGGTCTGGTCGAAACCGACCCCTCTACCCATCAGGATGTGGACCGGAGCGCCTTCCTCAAATTGCCCACGCTGCTCGATCCTGCGGCGCAGTTGAGCCAGGCGATTACCGCCAATAGCGGGGGTGTCGCCGCGGACGCCAACGGTTTTTTTCATCCGCTGGGAGATCACGGACAGGTAAGCTACATGCTTGACGGGCAACCCATCAGTGATCAGCAGAATAAGGTCTTCTCCACGCAGATTCCTGCCAATGCGCTTCAATCCATGGAACTGATCACCGGATCCCCGAGCGCAGAGTTTGGTGACAAGTCGAGTATGATTGTCAACGCGACGGTTCGGTCCGGCCTTGGGACAAAACCGTTTGGCAGCGTCGATACGTCCTGGAGTTCCTTCGGCACGTGGACCGGTAGCATCGCCTTCGGTCTGGGAACCGCCAAGTTCGGGAACTTCATCGTGGTCAACGCCGTGGACAGCGGCCGCTTCTCCGATACTCCGCAATTTGCGACCTTCCACGGCCGGGGCAATAACGCATCCATCCTCGATCACATTGACTGGCAGCCCAACGGGCAGAATGCGTACCACCTGAACCTGTTCGTGGCGCGAAATTGGTTTCAGGTTCCGAACGCCTACGAGCAACTGTCGCAGGACCAAAAACAACGTGCTATGACGTGGATGATCGCGCCCGGCTACCAACATACCTTCAACGACCACATGCTGCTGACGGTCAATCCTTTCGTCCGGCGGGACCAGATCAACTACTATGCCAGCCGCGATCCGTTCGCCGACAACCCCATCACGGCTGCCCAGAACCGTTTTCTGACAAATTACGGCCTGGCTGCCGACTTGACCTACCAGCACGGTGTCCACACCATCAAGTTGGGGACCAGGTTGCAGCAAACGCGGTTGCTCGAGAACTTCCAGTTGGGTGTCACGAATCCTGCATACAATCCGGTGTGTCTGGACGCGGAGGGGAACTATCTTCTTCTGCCGGGGGTAACGGATCCAAACCAGTGCTCCACCATCAATCCCACCTACATGGGAAATCCGAATCTTCAACCTGGCCTTGTGCCGTACGACCTGACACGCGGCGGCTCCATATTTGCCTTTCACGGGAAGGCCAACATCAACCAATATGGCTTCTTTGTCCAGGACTCGATCAAGGCCGGAAAGTTCACCATTAACGTTGGTTTGCGCGAAGACCAGTACAACGGCCTGGCCTCCGCCAACGGAGTTCAGCCGCGGCTCGCGATCTCCTATCTTGTTCCGAAAACGAATACCGTGCTGCGCGCCGCCTACGCCAGAACATTCGAGACTCCTTTCAATGAGAACCTTATCCTGTCGAGCGGTACTGGCCCCGGCGGACTCGCGCAGAATGTCTTCGGCTCACAATCGACACCCATCGAACCCGGTTTCCGGAATCAATTTAATACGGGATTCCAGCAGGGATTCAAGGGCTGGCTGGTGGTAGATGCCGACTACTTTTGGAAGTATACGCATAACGCCTACGACTTTAGCGTCCTCTTTAACACACCGATCACCTTCCCCATCGCCTGGCACAACTCGAAGTTGGACGGCGTGACCGCGCGTGTAAGCACGACCACTATCCGTGGTTTTCAAGCCTACATGACGCTCGGGCACACTCGCGCCCGTTTTTTTCCTCCCGAGAACGGAGGTCTCATTCCCCAGGGGGCGCCGTTGGCCGGCGGAGTATTCCGAATCGATCACGATCAGAAATACCAACAGAACGTCGTGATGCGCTACCAGCGTCCCCGGAACGCGGAATGGATCGAGTTCACCTGGCGCTACGATAGCGGCCTGGTGGTCAGCGGGGTGCCGGATGTTGCCGCAGCGTTGACGCTGACGCCGGCGCAACAGGTAACCATCGGCTTTTCCTGCGACGGGGTCTTCGCAACCTTCAACAACCCGATCACCACCTGCAATGGCCTGGGCAAGTCAACGCTCCTGACCCTGCCCCAGACGGGAACCCAAAACGACGACCATAATCCGGATCGCGTAAAGCCGCGCAACCTTTTCAATCTGGCAATCGGCACCGACAATTTATGGCACAAAAAAAACGGGGACCACGTCACACTTCGGTTTGCCCTGGTGAACATGACTAACAAGGTTGCGCTGTACAATTTCCTCTCAACCTTCAGCGGCACTCACTTCGTTGCTCCCCGCAGCATTCAGTTTGGGATCGGATACACGTTCTGACTGGGGGAGGACATTCTCAACGCTGTCCGGCAGCATTCGCTTCGTCCTGAGCAGCGGCGATGCTCTCCGTGCAAGAGTCATGGTGATTTCGGCAGCTTGCCACACTGCGCATACACCCGCAGTGGCAACGCCGGAGGTTGAGCGTTTTAAGCACTACCGCAGTCCTTTTCGGCGACAGGCGCTCCATGTTCACACCTGGGAGCGTGGTGTAAAACGGCTCCGGTGCGTCGGCTTCCGATTGGTTCCACAGGGTGAAGCGAAGCACCAGGAAGCAGACTACCACAATGAAGCCGGCGTACAGCAACAATGCCGCGGCCGCCTTTCGAGTGACTTGGTTTCGATGTGCGCTGCGATTCGGCATCCGTCAGAGTAAAGTATGAGAGAGGAGACGCGACGGGCCGACCGTTTCCTCACAAACGGCGCGAAGCGCCCGGTAAGCGGGCATTCACCCGGCGCCACCGGAACTGGCGACGACCATGCTCGGACTGAACCAACCTCTGCTGATCAATATTCTCGGGCATGCGGCCGGGGCCTTGATCTTCGCCATTTTCCTGTTTCTGCTGTACAGCGGCCGGGGATGGTCGGGAATGCAGGGGCGCTATTTGTCTGGCCTTGCGGCGGGCCTCTGCCTGGTTTGGAACCTGGGATCCCTCGTGGTTTTGGCCTGGCCGTCTTTGCCCGCGCCTGTCCTGGACGTTGTAGTGGCAGTGAGTTTCTCAATGCTCAGCATTCTGCCCGCTGTCTTGCTGCAGGTGTCCCTTGAAGGTGTCTGGCCTGGGCTCGCGGCGACGGGCTACGCACTCAGCACGACTGCGGTCCTCATGCATTTTTGGGAAATCCAGGGTAATGGAGCCACGCTCCATCAGACCGCTCTTCTGGTGATAACAGTCGGCTTCCTCACTTTGGCTCTCGTGGCAATGGCCGCTCCGGCCCTGCGCAGGCGGCGCGGCAGCATCCGCATATTAGCGTCGATGTGTCTGGCCCTGTTCGCGATGTCGTTTGTTCACTTCGGCAACGGCCACGCCCGCCAGGCGTGGTCGAGCGAACTCGTAGTGCACCACGCCGGTATTCCGCTGGCCTTATTCGTTCTGCTGCAAGATTACCGTTTTGTACTGCTGGATGCGTTCGTGCGTTTCCTTGCCAACGCTTTGCTGGCCGCGATTCTGACCGGCCTGGTGATCGCCGCGGCCTACCGGCTGGTCCTGGTGGAACGCATCACACAACGGCCTCTGCAAGAAGCGCTGTTGCTGATCAGCATTTGCCTGTTCCTGGTATTCTTCGCCTGGTTGAGGAGTCGTGTCCAGGCATGGCTTACTCATGCGATCTTCCGCCGCGGCGGCGTCGCGGGCCTGGCGAACCGCGTGAAGGACGGCCCCGTGTTCTCCAGCGAAGATCAATACCTGGAATGGGCCGCGGCATTGATCGCGGAAGCCGTGAAGACCAACGAGTATGCAGTCGTCGCACAAAGCGAGTTGGCGCCTGCGGCTGATCTGCACGCTCCCATCCTGGCCGATCTGCTGCCGCCGTCGAACTCTTCGCCGAAATGGAACTGGGCTGAGGTCGTCATACCGGTACGGCGTGGCCAGGACGATGTGCAGTTGATCCTCCTGGGGCGCCGCCACGGCGGGCAGCGCTATTTCAGCGAAGATCTCGAGGTGCTTCGCCGGGCCGGCATGGAAATCGCCGAGCGGGTGGAAGCGCTGCGCCGCCAGGAGATGAACCGATTGGTCAGCCAGGCCGAACTGCGCGCTCTGCAATCCCAGATCAATCCTCACTTCCTCTTCAATGCCCTAAATACACTCTACGGAACCATTCCCCGCGAAGCCGCCGGAGCGCGACGCATGGTGATCAATCTGGCGGACATCTTCCGCTACTTTCTGCAAACCGACAGGACTTTTGTGCCGCTCGCGCAGGAGATGCAGATTGTCCGCGCCTACCTGGAGGTGGAGCAACTGAGGCTTGGCGATCGCCTAACCGTTGAGTTCCATGTGGATGAATCGGCGTTGAGCCTGCTGGTTCCTGTGCTCTCCGTGCAGCCGCTCGTGGAGAATGCAATTAAACACGGGGTAGCCCAGAGCGCGGAGCCCGGGTACGTTAACGTCCGCATACGAACTGCGGCACGAGGAACTTCGCATCGTCGTGGAGAACAGCAGTAACGCCGCCCCCGTGGACGAGGCCGGAGCAGGCGTCGGCCTTCAAAACGTGCGCCGGCGTTTGGAGATTTGCTATGGCCCGGGTGCCACTCTCCGATTGGCGCCCGACGCGCGGAAGACCATTGCCGAAATCTGTATCCCCCTTCCCACGTTAAGGTAGGGATCCGCCCTCTATCGCGGCTTGAGCTGCTCCGGCAGCGCCGCGTAGCCTTCAGGCGGCGGATAAAGCGAGATCAGCAATTCCAGCCGGCGCCGCAGGTAGCGGCTCGGCATCTGCCGCGGCCCGGTCTCCACATCGATATCGCAGCAGGTGCCGTGCAGGTACAGCGTCAGCGTGTCTTCGAACGCCTGGCGCGCGTAATCGCGGAACAGCTTGGTTTCCTTGCGGACGTTGGTCTGCCGCCGCAGCAGCGCCTGCTTCAGGTGCCAGCTCTTTTCGTCCACTTCGCCGTGGATTTCGGCGCTCAATTCCTCGCGAATGGTGCGGAAAAACCGTTCCTGCACATCCTGCGGCCAGCGCTCGGCCACGACTCCGGCCAGCGCGTTATAGAACTGGTAGTGGTAGTCGGCAACTTCGATATCTTTGACCCCCAGCGCCAGCGACCAGCAGGCCATTCTGCTCGCTGCGGGCGCTGCGGAATGTGGCGCGACTCCGCTGGCCGCTCGAACGTCGCACTGTCCACGCCTTTGCCGTTGCCCTTCTCGACATACGGCGCCAGGATGATGCCGATGCGCGGCAGCGCCGCCACAATCGCCGGCGAAATCGCCGCGATCGGATCGTTCAGATACTGCCGCAAATCCTCCTCGGCGATCGGCAGCAGCGAGAAGTACGAGAACTTTGCCGGTCAGCGGAATCATCTCGCCGCGGAAGCGCGAGGCGAGATCTTCCACCGTCAATTTGGACTTCTCTGTGTCGGTGGACATCCGCGTGGTTCGATTGTAACAGGGCGACGCACCGAACCTGCAAGACCTGCAAAGCCTGGTAGCGAAATCGATACACTGGAGGAGAATGCCCAAAATCCTGGTGTCGGCCGGCGAGGCGTCGGGCGACCTCTATGCCTCGCTGGTGGTCGAGGAATTGCGGCGCGCTCTGCCCGGCGCCGATTTCTTCGGCTGCACCGGCCCGCGCCTGCGCGCCGCCGGCGTGCGCACGGTGGTGGATGCGGCCAGCCTGGCGGTGGTCGGCCTGGTGGAAGTGGTCTCCCACATTCCCCGCATCTACGGCGAGTACCGCAAATTGCTGGCGGCCGCAGCCGCCGGCAGGCCCGACCTGGCGATCCTCACCGATTCGCCGGATTTTCACCTGCGCGTGGCCCGCAAGCTCCACGCCAGGGGATTCCGGTGGTGTACCTGGTGGCGCCCCAGGCCTGGGCGTGGCGGAAGGGCCGCGTACGCGAAATGCGCCGCACCCTCCACCGCCTGCTCTGCATCTTTCCCTTTGAAGAGGAGTTTTTCACCCGCCACGGGGTGCAGACCACCTACATCGGCCATCCGCTGGCGGGGCTGGTGCGCCCCGCCTCACCCGGGAGGAGTTTTTTCGGAAACACAGGCTGGCTCCGGAGCGTCCATTAATTACGGTGCTGCCCGGAAGCCGCCGGGGAGAAGCAGCGCGCCATCTGCCGGCGCTGCTGGACGCGGTGGAGCGGATGTACCGGGAGCAGGCCGTGAATGTCGTTTTGCCGGCCTCCGTCGACCACCGGGGCAGCGTTTTTCACCGAACGCCTGGGCCGCTCGCCGATCCGGGTGATTGAAGGGGAAAGCTGGGACGCCATGGCGCACGCCGATCTCGCGCTGGCTGCAAGCGGAACGGTAACCGTGGAGGCGGCGCTGCTGGGCACCCCCATGGTGACGTTCTACAGGGTGACGGCGGCCAGTTGGCTGGCCGGCAAGTTTCTGGTGGATGTGCCGTTTTATTCCATGGTGAACCTGATCGCCGGCCGCGCCGTGGTGCCCGAGCTGATGCAGGGTCAGATGACCGGCGAGAACCTGGCGCGCGAAGCCCCGCGCCTGCTCGCCGATGACCGCGTCGCGCGCCGAAATGAAGGCCGGGCTGGCCGAAGTGCGCCAGAAGCTGGCCGGCGGCGCCGCCGCGCCGCAGCGCGCCGCGCTGGCCATCAGAGAAATTCTGGAAGGACAAGTCGCTCATGTTTCGTAATCGTACGCTCGCCGCCGTTCTCACTCTGGCGCTCGGCCGCCTACGCCGCCTGGGCGCAGGACCGCCGCTCCCGCATCGACGTGGAGCAGTACACCATCGATGCCGAGGTCTCGCCGGACACCCAATCCCTCACCGCCAAGGCGAGCGTCCGCTTCATGCCGCTGGACGACAACATCACCTCCGCCACCTTCGAGCTGAACAACGCGCTCAACGTCTCGCGCGTGGTGGACGACAAGGGCAAGCAGATTCCCGCCTCGCGCAATCAGCAGGATTTCACCGTGCGCCTGAGCTTCGACCAGCCGCTGCCCAAGGGCCAGCCGGTCACCATCACCTTCTACTACGACGGCAAGCTCTCCGGGCAGGAAGATTCGCCGGTCTACGGCATCAAGTTCGCCGCCATCCACCCCGATTTCGCGTACCTGATGTATCCCGCGCGCTGGTTCCCGGTCAGCGGCTACACCACCGACCGCTTCTCCGCCGACATCCACGTCACCGTGCCCATGGGCTACACCGTGCTGGGCAGCGGCATCGACAGCAAGGAAACCGTCGGCGACAAGACGCGCTACCAGATCAAGTTCGAGCGTCCGTCGTTCCCCGGCAGCATCGCCATCGTGAAGGGCCAGCCGGCGCGTGTGGCCAGCGAAGGCGTCACCACCTCCCTGTATTTCCGCGGCGCCGGAAGCGGACATGGCGCAGCCTTACGGCGAGCAGATCGGCAAGATCATGTCGTATTTCACCGGCATGTTCGGCCTGCCGCCCTACGCCAATCTGACCGTCGTGGAGACCGAGGAAGGCGCGCCCAACGGCTATGCCGCCCCCGGCATGATCTTCCTGGCCCCGCGCGGCATCGGCAAGCAGGTCAACACCAAGCTGCTGGCCAACCAGATCTCGCGCCAGTGGTTCGAGGAACTGGTCTCGCCCGCCACGCGCAATCACCTGTGGCTCACCAACGGACTCGCCGCCTACTCCGAACTGCTGTGGAGCGAGCACGAAAAAGGTCCCGCGGCGCATGGAGGCGCAGTTGCGCGACGTGATGGTGGAATCGCTGACCGTCGATACCGTGCCCATCATCCAGTCCTCGCGGCTGGAGGATTACTCGCCCGAATTGTGGGCGCTCACCGGCGGCAAGGGCGCGACCGTGCTCGGCATGCTGCGCTACGTGATCGGCGACGAGAAGTTCTTCAAGACGCTGAAGGCATACACCCAGCAGTACGCCTGGAAGAGTGCGAACACCGACGATTTCAAGAAGGTCGCCGAGACCGCCTCGCGGCCAGGATCTGGGCTACTTCTTCATCCAGTGGATCGAATCCAGCCGGCGCCCGAGTTCAAGCTGGAATACACCATTCTCCGCACCACGAAGGGCTTCCGCGTGATGGGCAAAATCGCCCAGGATCTGGACACGTTCCGCATGCCGGTGGACCTCAAGATCGAAACCGAAGGCAATCCCGAAGAAAAGCGCGTGGAAGTGGTGGGCACCTCCTCGGAGTTCTCCGTGGATACCTTCGGCAAGCCGAAGAGCGTGGTCATCGACCCCAACAACCGCGTGCTGCGCTACAGTCCCGCAGGTGCGCGTGGCGGTGGCCATCCGCCGCGGCGAGCAGTACGCGGAATTGAGCGAGTTCGGCGAAGCCATCAAGCAGTACCAGAAGGCGCTCGAGACCAGCCGCACCAGCTCGCTGGCCCACTACCGGATCGCCGAAGTGCACTTCCTGCAGAACAACTACCAGCAGGCCGCCAATGAGTTCCGCGAGGCGCTGGCCGGCGATCTCGATCCCAAGTGGACCGAGGTGTGGAGCCGCATCAACCTGGGCAAGATCTTCGACATCACCGGCCAGCGCGAGCGCGCGGTCAACGAATACAACCTGGCAATCCGCACCAAGGACGACACCCAAGGCGCGCAGGAAGAGGCCGGCAAGTATCTTAAGACGCCTTACGAGCGCCAGCAGCGCGTCGAACAGTAGCGGTAACTCATTACTTCCTTTAGACAGTGAATGGCCGTAATCAGTACCATAACTACGCCTGAAACCCGGTTCCATTGATTCAAACCGATCATCTTTAATTTCAATAACATCTAAGAATTAGCCCGCCTCGCCACGTTCTGTAGGTCCTGGAACAAAGGACCAATTTCGGTTGCTTTCGTACGATCCTGTACCGTAAACTGAATCGGTACATGGGCGCGAATTCAAATATCGGAACAAGAGATCATAAGAATCTCTCGGAGGGGCGCGTGAAATACCTCGGCTCGGCGGTGATTATTTTCGCCGCCTTTTCGGCAAACTTACAGGCTGCCGGCATTATTGCCTGTTACGACGGCATCAACGGCGATCCAACCGTCCTGCGCGGGACAGCCTGCGCCTCCCAACCCTCATTCAGCACGATGGCTCCGACCGATTTTCTCGATTGGAGCGCGCTTGGCGGCGCACTGAACAACACTTACGACCCAATGGCCAATTCGGGCGCACCCTGGCAAGCGGTAACAAACGGGGGTATGACTGTCGGTCTGAACGTCGGCCCGGGTTTCACCGGCAACCCAACTCTTGAGCGCGTCGATAACGGATTTCTGTACAATCCCAGCGGATCCTGGGTGCCCATACCCATCACTCTCGCGTCCATGTTTCCCGGGCATTTCAATTCACTTCCCAACCCGGATGCCGGCACACCCTACGGCGACAACTTAGTCGGCTTCGCTGCTGCCCAAGGTCCCCTGCTGATCCAATTTTCCCTGCCGGTCAATAGCGTGGGCTTCTTTATCAGCTCGAAGAACGACTTCGGGGTAGATGCCACGATCAAGGCCTACAATGTTCTGAATCCTACTACATCCGACATCCCAATCCTGAGTTACCGTGTCACGGATACGGCGGGCGGCGGAGCCAACTGCGCCGGTCTAAGCCTGAAACCGCCGGTGCCATGCAACGATGCGCCGTTCCTGGCCATCGACGCCATGAACAGCCAGTTCATGAGTATCGTGATCTCCACCACGGACACTAACGGATTCTACATCGATGGGTTGTCTTTCGGCGCAGCCGAGGAAGTCCCGGAACCGGCATCGGGCCTTTTGATCGGCGGCGGTCTGGTCCTCATCGGTCTTGTGTCCCAGAAACTCCGGTCGCGCATTTAAACGGCCCCGGGCTGGCTAGATTGAAACTCCTTCTCCCCGAATCCTGACCACGAAACCGGCATCACCCGGGTGCCCTGCCTCGGATAACCTAAAGAATCCGAGCGTCCGGTTATATTTTAAGAAATATGGCAAAATTGCTGTACTAGTACCATCATATGCAAGGTTGATAGCGCCATTATGCCGGAGAGATCATTGACTCCCATGACGCATAGATGGTTATTTAGTTTGAGCACTTTCGACCCGATGAGCCCGGGTTGGGCCAGCAGTCTGCCGGAGGTTAGCGTTTGAAACGCATTTCTAAGTATTCCTTGACGAGCACCGCAATATTGGTCAGTTTCTTGCGTGATTAATGGCCAATTTGCGAGCATACCGGTCAATCGCTGGACTCAATTTGCCGAAATGGCCGCACCACGAGCCTCCGCGTGCTCGGTCCAACTGGCGGATGGAAGAGTTTTGGTCGCCGGCGGGCGCAGCGATTCGGGTGTCCTGAATACGGTCGAAATCTCCACGACCGACGGCACGTTTTCGTCGCTGGCGCCGATGTCCCAGGCGCGAGCCGACGCGGCCTGCATCGCCCTTCCCGATGGCCGGGTCTTAGTGACGGGCGGTAGCGACGGTGCCGCCAATCTGGCCACCGCCGAAGTCTACGACCCGGCGAAGGGTGCGTGGCATTCCCTCGGCAGCATGGCGGTAGCCCGGTCCGGCCACACCGCCACCGCGACGCCTTGGGGCGCCGTTCTCCTGGTTGGTGGCGAAGACACCGGCGCGGTCGAACTGTTCCTCACCAACGATACCTTCGAAACCCTCGGTGCCCTGGCCACCTCTCGCATCGGTTATGCAGTTGCCGCCACCACTGGACATAGAGTCGTGATCGCGGGCGGTACGCACGCAAACTCCGCCCTCGCCTCGATTGAAATCTACGACGGCGATACCGGTAAGATCGTCTCCGGCGGCGCCATGCTCACCGCGCGCAGGAATTTCGCCGCCGCCACCTTGCTCGATGGCTCGATCCTCTTCACCGGGGGATACGCCGCCGACGGCTCCATTCTCGCCACCTCCGAAATCTTCGACGCGGAACTCGGAACCTCGGCCGCCGGCCCGGCCCTTTCGTCCGCCCGCGCCAATCACAAGGCGAGCATATTGCCCAGCAACGGCCGCGTCCTCCTGGTTGGCGGAGTCGACGAAAATGGCGTGACTGCATCCACCGACGTTTACACTCCCTGGACCGGCAAGTTCTCCAGCCTGCCCGCGATGCATGACGCCCGGCAGCAAATGGCGGCTGCCCCGCTGCGCCGCGGCGCCCTTGTGGTTGCCGGCGGTAAAGGCGCGAATGGCGCACTCTCCGGCTCGGAGATCTTCGCGTTTGCAACAATCGACACGGACAAAGCCGATTACTCCCCCGGCCAGCAGGCCACCTTCACCGGGACCGGTTGGACGCCCGGGGAGCAGGTCCTCCTGCAGGTTGCAGCGTTTCCCCTCGATCAACACCGCATCGAGTTCACCGGCTCCGCCCGGGCGGATTCCACCGGACGAATCACAATTACTCCCTTCAACATCGATCATAGTCACGCCGGCATGCGCTTCCTCGCCACCGCCACCGGCAGTGAGTCACAGGCCCAAAACGTCTTCACCGACGCCGCCGAAAGCACCGTGACCACCATCGATCCGATTCCTGCGTCCAGCCCATTCAATACCGCCCTCGTGGTCACCGGCCACGTGCAATCGTCCGGAGCCACCAACCCGGTGGATAGCGGCACCGTGGCGGTCAGTGTGGATGGCGCGCCGCCATACAGTACGACAGCCGTTATCGCTGCAAGCGGCAATTTCACCGCGAGTTCCATCAGTAGTATTGTGCCCGGCAACCATACGATTGGCGCCGCCTATAGCGGCGGCGGCGCACCGCCATGGAACACCAGCTCTGCGAGCGCCGCCTACCAGGTCACCACTCCCACCACTACGACCCTCAATAATCCGGCTGCGACATCCGCCCCGCTCGGCACCGCGGTTCTATTCCGGGCTACCGTCGCGTCAACCCTAGGCGCGCCCGCCCCGGGAACCGGCTCCATCGAGTTCCACGACACGAATGGCGGCAATGTCATCATCGCTACCGTTCCGGTCGCTTCGGGTGTCGCGCAAATCACGCTGTCCAACCTTTCCGCCAAAGCCTATGGTGTCCAAGCGGTCTACGTCCCGGCATCCAACACCGGCTATTCCGCAGGCTCCAGCGCCACCACCACCTACACCGTGACGCAGGCTTCCCCGACGATCACTACTACCGCATCCCCTTCAGGTCCCACGGTTGGCGACAACGTCGGCCTCTCCTCCTGCGTTACGACCGTCGCGGGCATCACTCCCACTGGCACCATAACGTTCAAGAACGGCGCGGCCATTTCTGGACTGATTGCCTTGTCGGGCGGTTGTGCAACGTTCCAATACACCAAGTTGACCGGAGGCTCCAACACCATCGCCGTGGTTTATAGCGGTGATGCCAACTACGACTTCAACGGCATCGGCGTGGGCAATCTGGTTCTGTCGGTCGCCAAGGCGGTTTCGTTCAGCGCGGCGAACTCCAACCCGGCCACTCCGGTGCTTTTCGGCACTCCGGTCCAGCTTCTCGGTACGGTTACTTCTCCCGCCACGGCTGCCAACGGATTCCTGATCGGCGGCGCGGCCAACGGCACTTTCCAGGATAACGGCGTCGATATTCCCGGCTGTGCCCTGCTCACCGTAGCCAGCGGCGCGGTTGCATGCAATGCTCCGGCCTTATCCGTGGGCACCCACCCGATCACTTTTAAGTTTCTGAACAACGACCCGAACTTTCTGCCCTCCACCAGCCCGGTTTACAACCTGATCGTCACGCGGTACGCCACGGCCGGCGCGCTCCTCACGATTCCGTCCTCGCCCGTGTTGTACGGCACTGCCACCACCGCCCGAGTTCAGTTCGGTCCGAGCGGCGGCGGTCCGGCGGTGACCGGCAGCGTGAGCTTCTACGACGGTGTGAATCTCCTGGGAAGTTCGCCCGTCGTCTCCGGCGGAAACACAGATTTCGCGTTGCCGAATTCCGTCATCCAGAGCGTGGGCTCTCACAATCTCACCGCGCGGTATGGCGGCGACGTCAACTACTCCCCCGCAATCGCGCCCTTCCCGGCCACTACTCTGGTGGTCAACAAAGCGACACCTAGTGGAAGCGTGACCTCCACGCCCGGCTCGCCAGTAACAGCCGGTACGCCGCTCACGCTCACCGCGACCTTTACTCCGCCCGCCGGCGGAACGCTCACGGGCACTGTCAACTTCTTCGACGGCGCGGCCCAGTTGAACCCGTCTGGTGTCGTGATCACCAGCAACCAGGCCTCTTTTAGCCCGAGTGCGCTGTCCACGGGACCGCATTCGATCACCGCAGTCTACAGCGGCGACGCCAATTTCAACACCTTCACCACGGCGACTTACGCCTTGACGGTGAACGCGACGGCAACCTCCATCTCGACACCCGCTTCGAGCGCCGGGGCCAACTACACCTACGGCACCACCACCAATTACACCGCCGTCGTGAGCCCCCACACCGGAGCCCCGGCATTCACCGGCACGGTACAGTTCTTTGACGGCGGCATCGCTATCGGCGCACCCGTCGTTCCCAACGCCTCCACTGGGTCGGTAACGAGCGCGGCCATCCTGCTTGCCACCGGTACACACACCATCACTGCCCAATTCGCCGGCGACGGTAATTATCTGCCGTCGGTTTCCGGCCAACTCTCCCAGAACATCGCCAAGGCGCCTTCGATGGTCAGCACGCCGGTCTTATCTGCCGGCACCGCTACGCCGAACAGCTCCGTTACCTTCTCGGCTACCGCCGCTCCTCTCTCCGGCAGCGGAGTACCCACCGGCACCATCACGTTCACCATCGATGGTGTCGCCCTTCCCCCCGCGGCCGTCAACGCAGGCGGCACCGCGACGGTGACCACGACTTTCCCCGCCGGCAGCCACACACTGTCGGCAACCTATGGCGGCGACTCCAATTTCCAGCCGTCATCGTCCGGTACGCTCGTCCAGTCGGTGAGTTCCTCCAACAATCCGCCGTCCAACAACGATCCCAACCTGACGGTTTACGCCAACCCGAACATTCCGACCCTTGGCGACACCGTGACGCTGATGGTGAACATCTCCTCCGAGGGCGCCGTTCCCTACGGCACGGTACAGTTCTACGATGGGACCACTCTTTTGGCAACGGCCCCGGTGGTTGGCGGCCGCGCCACGCAGACCATTCCGACTACCAGCCTGGGCAATGCCGGATCGCACAACATCACAGTGGCGTACTCGGGTGATGGAACCAACAACCCGTCGTCCAAGAACTTCGGCCTCCTGGTGAACCGGATTCCCCTCGTGTTGAGCCTCACATCGAACCTGACGGCATCGGTCTACGGCCAGGCAGTCACCTTCACCGCCAAAGCGGCCTCCCCCGCGCCCCCGGGAGTCAGCCTCCCGTCGGGTCAGTTGCAGCTCGTCGATGCAAATGGCGTTGTGGCTACCGGGTCTATGTCCAAGGGAACCGCAATCACCAACGTGACCACGCTCGACGCCGGATCGCATCAGGTGGCTGCTTCGTTCGCGGGCGACATCAATTGGGTACCCGCCAAGAGCAGCGCGGTGCCTCAGGCGATTGCCAGGGCGCAAACAGCCGTCACGCTGGCCGCCTTGCCCGACGTATCCGGCTCCCCGCAGGTAACGGTTACCGCAAACCTGGGTGTTGCGCTACCCGGCGGCGGAGTTCCCGGGGGGACCGTGCAGTTTGTCGATCCCGTCAACAATCTTGTATTGGGCACCGCCCAAATCGTCGGTGGCGCTGCCACGGCGACATTGAGCGAGCCGACCGCCAATTCGCGCACGATTTCGGCCATCTACTCGGGTACGCCGAACTACGTGGACAGTAAGTCACCCGACGTGACTCATATTTCCGTGGCCAACGCAGCCGGTTACTCTGCCTTCCACGCCGCTCCCGATGAGATCATGTCCATCTTCGGCGCCAACCTTGCATCCGGTCCGTCTTCTGCCACCGCGGTGCCGCTTCCCGTATCCCTCTCTGGCACTTCCGTGAAGATCACCGATCAGGCTGGCGTGGATCACACGGCCCCGTTATACTTCGCGGCGCCCAACCAGATCAACCTGCTGATTCCTTCCGAGGTTCCGCTCGGTCCGGTGCGGATTACCGTCACCAATGCAAATGGCGACACATTCCCCATCGTCACGGCAGCCACAGGCACATCGCCCGGCCTCTTCGCGGCGAATGCCGACGGCCGCGGCATTGCCGCCGCCCAGGTAGTCCGGGTCTTCAAGGACGGCAGCCAGTCCGTGGAAAACGTCGCCAAGCTGGACCCGGCCCAAAAACTCTTCGTTCCGGCGCCCATCAGCTTCGGCAGCGAGCAACTGTTCCTGACGCTCTATGGTACCGGCATCCGCCACACACAAGGCCAGAGCAGCGTGACGTGTACCATCAACGGCCAGGACCTTCCGGTCCTCTTCGCCGGCGCTCAGCCCACCTTCCTGGGCCTCGATCAAATCAACGTCCGGTTGCCTGCCAGCTTCGCAGGCACGGGCGCAGCTACCGTCGTGGTCCGCGTCGATGGACAGGCTTCCAATCCTGTGACCCTGACGTTCCAGTAAGTCCGTCTCGTGGGCGCCGGCACTCTCTGCTTCCCACGGACCACTAATTCTTTGAGTCGCTGGCGTAGTCTTGACCGGCCGCGGGCTGTGTGACACTGACCCCGGACAGCGCCTTCACTTGAATCGCTAACACCGAGAACTTCGGGTCTGAATCCAGTAGCAGTCCGTAAATCGTCGAATATTGCACGTTCGCGGCCTTCCCATCGCGTACAACCTTACCAATGCTTGTCCGGATTTCGCCGCTCGCCAGCTTGGCCACCACGGTGACCTCGAACTCAGTTACCTTCGGATTGTCCGAGTCCATCATTACGTTGATACCCCACTGCGTAATCGCAGTGTTAGTTTGGGGCGCTCCAGGCACATTGCTGGAAAACGGAAGCCACATATAATGAACGTCTGCGGCCCAGGATGCACCGGCAGCCAGAAATAGGAGTACGACTATTCTTTTCACTTCAAGCTCCTCCTTGTGCAGCAGCATATCATCGCCGCACGCTTTAGACTCCATGCAATATATCGGCGCAAATCGGAAAAGTACTAGAAAAACGCAATATTTTTGGGTGGTATTTTCGGAGGATAGAACTGCGATGCGACAAGCGTTAGATGAACGAAATACTACTGGCCACTTATTCGAAGTACCGGTACCGATCCGAAGGGTTGCGCGCCTCGAAAGGCAGCAAGGCGTTACGATCTAATCAGATAACGAACGGCCTAACCTTAAGAATCCCGGTATCTCCGCTTAGTCGTCCGAGTTAGCAGAAACGCGCAGCCAGATTGAAAAGGGAAACTAAGTACTGTAAAACGGGCGTCTCGACTAAGGTCATCGCCCGAGTGACGAAAGTCCTAAAACCGCTCCCGCAAGTCTTCGAACTTGTCCACCACCAGCAGATTTCCCCTCCCCGGCCGTAACTCCTGTTTCTCCAGAATCCACGTATGCGCGTGCGGTACGAACACTGCGTTCAGCCCCGCCTCCAGCGCCGGATTCACATCCGATTTCGGACTGTTGCCGATCATCCAGGTGACGGCCGCATCCATTCCCCGCTCCGCCACCAGCCGCCGGTAAGCGGCCGCGTCTTTTTCTTTCACAATCGCCGTATGCTGGAAGAATCCACCCAGCCCGGAGCGGTCGATCTTGAGTTTTTGCTCGTCCACATGCCCCTTGGTGAACAAGCGTGAGATCGTGGCGTCCTGCCAGGTAGTCGAGCGTCTCCCGAACCCCGGGAATCACCTCCATGGGACACTCCAGAATCCGCTCCGCAAAGCCCATCACCGTCCGCAGATCGTCGTCGCAAATCTCCCGCTCCACCAGGTGCTGGTAGCACTGCGCCAGATTGCGGCCGAAGTTCAGCGAGCCATACCCATGGATCCTGGCGTTCGCCCGTTCGATCTCATCCAGAATGTCGCGCACCTCTTGCGGCCCCAGCGACGAATGAGCCAGAAACACTACAAATTCCTCGAACGCACGTTCGAAGTAAATGTTGTTCTCCCACAGCGTATCGTCGGCATCGATAATCAGGTACTGGCGGGTCATTGATTCAAACGCGGAGCCAGGTGGAAGGGTATCTCGAAAATTGCGTCCACGTCCACAGGAGTCCCGTCGCGCTGCGCGGGTACGAACTCCCACTTCGCCAGCGCCTCCTGCGCGCTGCGATCCAGGCGTTCGTCCAATTGATGCACCAGCGCAATCCCGCCCACATGCCCGTCTTTGCGGATTACGCCGAACAGCCGCACCGTTCCCTCCACTCGTTCGGCTGCCGCCGCCGCAATGTACTTGGGGTCTACTTTTCGCACCACTTCCGGTGGACGCATCTGCTGCGGAGGCCGCGCCAGGCTGCGGCTGGCGTTCCGCGAACCACACCAGCCAGCTCCCCGAAAAGCTCGTCACATTCGGCATCTGGATCGCGATGCTGTACACCACACGGCCCGCAAATCTCGGGTCAGGCACCACCGCGTGCGACACGCGCGGATCGGCCGACCGTTTTCGGAGCTCCCGGCAAGGCCCGTGCCGCCGCCAGCAGATTCTCCCTCGACGTTGGTGAGAAACTCGTCGCCATTGTGGGTCGCGTGTCCCTGGCCCCGCCTTGCACCACCAGGCCCGGCACGTTCAACAGTGCAATGCGATTGGCGCCCGCACCGCCCTCCTCCCGCGGTTGTGGACCCGCCGAGAAGCCCGCGGCACGCGAAGCTGGCGGCGCTGGAACATCCATCGTCCTGGCCGGATTCAGTCCGACAATTGCCAGCGAAGCCTCCGCCGTCGCTCCGCGCTCCGATCGGCGCCGCGGGAGGCTCCGCGGAGATGGCCGGCGCCGCCTCCGGCTTCGCGGGAAGATTACGCGGCAGAAAGCCTCGAGGGACCTTCTCCAAACCCGCTTTCGGCGACGCCAAGCT
This sequence comes from uncultured Solibacteraceae bacterium, assembly GCA_963792055.1. Taxonomy (GTDB): domain Bacteria; phylum Acidobacteriota; class Terriglobia; order Bryobacterales; family Bryobacteraceae; genus Solibacter. The sequence continues at coordinate 347,199 of CAWBUV010000011.1, forward strand.
CGCCACTTCGGGCGCCGTCGGCAAAGCCACCGCAGCTACCGCCTGCGATTTTCCGGCCGGAGCAACGAATGTCTTGGGCTGCGGTCTCGGCCCCGCATCGGGAAACGGCAGTGCGTCCGGCTCCACCACCATCCCTGGCCGCGGACCCTCTGGAAGCTGCAGCATCGCCTGCCTTTGCATACGGACCTCGGGTGGAGGCGTAAATGCCCGGCGCGGTCCGCTGGGCGTTAAATCCGGCAGCGCGAAGGCCGCCTTCACGTCGGCCGCCGCCAAGCGAGGCGCGTCCGCCAGCGGGGTCGCTTCCGGAGCCGTCACGGGTTTTACGGATGGCGCCACGAACGGCCGCACCACCTTCGGCGAAGCCGCGGCCACCACATTAGGTAACGGTACCGGCTTCACAGCCACCGTTTCAGGCTCCGGTGCCCAGATCAGGGGTGCCGGATGCGCATCGTCCCTTAGGCCCGCCACCATCGTCTGCGGCGCTTTCTCCCGCGCCCGCGCCGGACGCTCGTCGGGCTCGGTACGCCGCAGACCCAATCTCCGGCAGCTTCTCCTGCAAACTGTACCAGACGATCTTCTTCTCGTTCGGGCGGATCTCCTGGTCGTAAATCGATTGCGCCCGCGGCCGCGAATGCCCCCCGCCTCCAAATGCCACCCACGCGAGCACACAGCCGTGCACGCAGGCCGATATCGCGAAGGAAAGGAGATCCTCGGGGAATCGTGCCGCGATAGACCAGCGTCATGTACTACAACCCCGCCGGCTTGGGCCCGTGCCCGTTCTTTGGCGCCAGTTCCTTCATGCGCTCGATGGCGCGCTGCCGCGGCAGATAGTTGGCCAGATATTCGTTGAACTGGCGCAACCGTGCGTTCTCGGAGCGATCCCGCAGGATCAGGCTCAGAAAATCTAGATCCGGCACCGCCTGTGCCACCTGAAAACTCATCTGGCGGTCTTCCAGGTCCGGGTCGCCATGTCCCCGCGCGCTTCCCAGCCGGCTCAAGGCGCGATAGTTGGAGAGCGCCAGTTCGCGTACTTCCGCAGGTACCGGCGCCAGATCGTCGTCATCGAAGAACTCCACCTCTCCCTGCAGGTAAGTCTTGTCCTCGTTCAGACTCACGATCTCGAAGCGCCGCTGCCCACAAGTCAGGATGTCCATGCGTCCGTCGGGATACATCTCCAAAACCTTCTCTACCATTACCGTACAACCCGCGTTTAGAACACCCTCCTCTTTAGCTAACACTATGCCGAATTCCGACCCGTCCCGGATGGCGTCGCCCACCATTTCCTTGTAGCGTTCTTCGAAAATGTGCAGCGGTAGATGGGTCCTCGGGAAGACCACCAGTTGCAGCGGGAACAGGGGGATCAGCCGCTTCGGCATGGTACCATTATGACGTTTCTACGCGATTTAGGCAGCCTCCGCGCCTACGCTCCCATGCAGATTGACGGCAAAGTTGTGCTCATTACCGGAGCCTCCGAGGGCATCGGCGCTGCCTGCGCCCACGAGTTCGCATCCTCCGGCGCCAGGCTCTCCCTCACCGCCCGCAATGAAGAGGGCTTGCGCCGCGCCGCACGCCTCGCCGAGTCCCTCATCACCCCCGCCGACATCACCAATCACCAGGACCGCTGCCGCGTCGTAGACCGCACGCTGGAGCGTTTCGGCGCCATCGATATTCTCATCAACAATGCCGGCATCGGCATCTACCAGCCCTCCTGGGAAATGCCCATGGACGAGGCCCGCTACCTCATGGAGCTGAATTTCTTCGCGCCCCTTGCCATGACGCAGCTCGTCGCGCCGCACATGCGCGCCCGCCGCTCCGGCATGCTGGTCAACGTGGGGTCCATCGGCGGCAAGGTAGTGCTCCCCTGGATGACCCTTTATAGCGTCACCAAATCGGCCCTGGGTACGCTCACCGAAGGCCAGCGCATCGAACTCATGCGCGATGGCGTACGCACCATGCTGGTCTGTCCGGGCTACGTGAAAACCGGATTTCAGAAAAATGTCCTCGCCGGACAGGCGCCCGACAAGGTACAAAAGGCGCGCCGCTTCGCCATCACGCCCGAATTCTGCGCACAGTCCATTCGCCGCGGTGTGGAGCGCGATGCCCGTACCGTGGTCACGCCCCGTTCCGGCTGGCTCTTCGTGCTCGCCATGCGGCTCTTTCCCTCCGTGGTGGAATCGCGCATGGCGTCCATCAACGGGACCGCATGAACCTCAGGCTCAAGCGAACCCCCGGAATCTATGTCGTCGGCTTCATGGGAGCCGGCAAGAGCACCGTGGGCCGCCATCTGGCCCATCGACTGGGCTGGAGCTTCTTCGATACCGACGCGGAGATCGAGGCCGCCGAAAAGACCTCCATCGCCGATATCTTTGCCACGCGAGGCGAACCCGAGTTCCGCCGTATCGAGACCGACATCATCCGCCACCACGTAAGCTGGGTGGAACGCGGGCGCGCCTGCCGTGATGGCCCTCGGCGGCGGCGCCTTCAGCCAACCCGCCAATCGCGACCTGCTGGAAAACAACGGCATCACCGTCTGGCTGGATTGCCCCTTCGAAACCGTGCAGCACCGCGTGGGCCTGGCCACCCACCGCCCCCTGGCGCGCGATCCCCAGGCCTTCGCCGCGCTCTTTGAAACCCGCCGCGACCACTACCGCCTGGCCGACGTGCACATCCCCATCTCCAGCCGACGACCCCGAAATCACCGTCGCCGCCATCCTGGCACAGCCCGCTCTTCTAAATGACTACCAAGAGCCTGCGCCGCCACGCCCTGTCTATCTTCCGCGCCGCCCTCGCCGCCGCCGATCCGGCAGACGCCGTCGCCCGCTACCTCGCTCGCCGCAATTTCGACCGCTTCCGCAATATCTACGTGATCGGCGCGGGTAAGGCCGGAGCCTCCATGGCGCAAGCCGCCGAGCGCGTCCTCGGCCGCCGCATCACCGCCGGCCTGATCAACGTCAAGGACGGCCACATCGCCAAACTGCGCCGCATCGAACTCAACCAGTGCGGCCATCCCGTCCCCGACGAGCGCGGCGTCGCCGGCAGTGACGCGCATCGCCGAAATTGCCGCCGCCGCCGGACGCGACGATCTGGTGATCTGCCTCGTCTCCGGCGGCGCTTCCGCGCTCCTTCCCCTGCCCGCCGAGGGCATCACCCTCGAGGAAAAGCAGGCCACCACCCGCCTCCTGCTGGCCTGCGGCGCCACCATCCACGAAATCAACGCCGTCCGCAAACACATCTCGCGCATCAAGGGCGGACAACTCGCCCGCCTCGCCGCTCCCGCGCGCGTCGAATCCCTGCTGCTCTCCGACGTCATCGGCGACGATCTCGACGTCATCGGCTCCGGTCCCACCGCTCCCGACGCCTCTACCTTCGCCGGTGCTGGCGCCATCCTGGACCGCTATCGAGATCCGCCACCGGGTGCCGGCCTCCGTCCGCGACCGCATCGAGCAGGGCGAGCGCGGCGAAATCCCGGAGACTCCCAAGCCCGCCGACTCCGCTGTTCGCCCGTGTCCGCAATACCATCGTCGGCGGCAATCGCCTGGCGCTCGACGCCGCCGCGCGCGCCGCCCGCCGCCTCGGCTACCGCACCCTCATCCTCTCCAGCACCATCGAGGGCGAGACCCGCGAGATCGCCCGCATGCACGCCGCCATCGCCCGCGAGATCGCCGCCACCGGCCGCCCCGCTACGTCCGCCGGCCTGCATCATCACCGGCGGTGAAACCACCGTCACCATCAAAGGCGAAGGACTCGGCGGCCGCAACCAGGAGTTCGTCCTCGCCGCCGCCATCGAGATCGCCGGGCTGGACCGCGTCGTGGTCTTCAGCGCCGGCACCGACGGCACCGATGGCCCCACCGATGCCGCCGGCGCCATTGCCGATGGCCAGACTCTCATCGCGCAATCCCGGAGCGCGCTCTTACCTCGAGCAGAACGATTCCTACCACTATTTCCAGCCGCTCGGCGACCTCGTGATCACCGGCCCTACCAACACCAACGTGATGGACGTGCGCCTGATTCTGGTAGGATCCAGAAAGTGAGTTTCTGGCGCAAAGAAGTGATCGATTTCGCTCTCGACCGCGAGACCCAGGCGGCCATCGAAGAGCAGCGCGCGTGGATTCTGCGCGAGCCTGCCAACCCCAAGCCTTATTACCATCTGGCGCAGTTATACCGCGTAGCCTTCAAACCGGAAGAGGCCCTCGGCCTGCTCCTCGAAGCCGTCCGACTCGATCTGAACTTCGCCGAAGCCCATGCCTCGCTAGCGGAAATGTACATCCTCCGCGACGACTACCCCGCTGCCTGGCGACACGCACGTCTCGCCGAGGCGAACGGAGTTCCGCGAGTCGTGGAGATGCTGGTCCGGCATGGTGTTGAGTAGTCGCTTGCCACGGGCAATGGTATATGCCATGTTGAATGGTATGACGCTGCGAATGGACAAGGCCGGAAGGGTGATTCTCCCGAAGCCGGTCCGGGATCGACTCGGATTACATCAAGGCAGCGATTTGGAAATCGTGGAAACCTCCGATGGGGTTGTGTTGAAGCCCATCGACAGACGGCCTTCGATGGTCAAGAAGCAGGGTCTTTGGGTTCACACGGCGACGCTGCCGCCGGCCTTCGATCTGGTGCACGCCATCCGCGAGGATCGTGAAGACCGCATCCGAAAGCTGTCCGGGTTGTGAAGGCTTACTTCGACACCAATGTTCTTGTAGCCGCATCCGTCCAAGAGCACCAGCACCACTCGCAGTCATTCGATCTGATTAGGGCAGTCAAAGAGAGTAGGCTGCTGGGGTACACCAGCACCCACGGACTCGCTGAGTTCTATTCCGTCCTGACGCGAGCTCCGTTCACGCCTCGCATCCATCCGACCGAGGCAGGTCGGCTGCTGGACGACAACATACTTCCTTATTTCGGCATTTATATACTTGGCTCACCCGCCTTTTGGGTGTAGACCGGTGTTGTGGGTGAGTCAAATACACAATTCGAGCCGTCATCGTTGCTGGAAGCCATCCGGTTCTTCTCCGATCCGGCAACCTGTGTGCAGTACCTTGCGGAGCGACGATGGCCGGATGGACCTGTCTGCCCGACGTGCGGCGGCAAACAGCATTCATATCTATCTACCCGATTTCTGTGGAAGTGCCGGGAATGCAAGAAGCAATTCTCGGTCAAGGTTGGAACGATCTTTGAGGATTCGCCCCTTGGACTAGAGAAGTGGCTCCCGGCAGTTTGGCTTCTCACCAGTTCCCGTACTGGCGTCAGTTCGATGGAGCTACATCGTTCAATCGGTGTTACCCAAAAGACCGCATGGTTCATGGCTCACCGAATTCGGCTTGCGCTCCAGACCGGATCGTTCAACAAGGCGGCGGGACGAGTCGAAGTCGATGAGACGTTCATCGGCCAGAAGGCTCGAAACATGCACAAGAACGTCAAGGCACGGAAGATCACCGGGACTGGCGGCAAGGATAAGACGATGGTGGTTGGTGTGTCGGAACGTGGCGGCACGGTGCGGACCACCGTTGTCGATAGCCGCAAAAAGCAGACCCTTCAAACTCACGTCAAAACCAACGTCGAAACGGGTGCGGAACTGTTCACGGATGCCCTAAAATCGTATGAGGGTCTGGGTGAAGAATACGTCCACCAGATCGTAGATCACGCCGTGGAGTACGTAAAAGGCCATGTCCATACCAATGGCATGGAGAACTTCTGGAGTCACCTGAAGCGCACCATCTACGGCACGTACATCTTCGTGATGCCGTTCCATCTGTTCCGCTACTTGGACGAACAATCATTCCGGTTCAATAACCGGGATATGACTGATGCGCTCCGGTTCCGGCTGTCGTTACGAACGGTCACCGGACACCGTTTGACTTACAAAGAAGTAACGGGTAAGACTCCGCACACTTGTAAACCTAGCGTAAGCACTATTCTTTCTGGAAAGTAAGGGTCTTTTCGGTCACGCCGTCCATGTTGATGTTGCGTGTAGTCTTTGTCAGCGTCTTTCCTTCGTCAGATACCGTCCAGCTTTCACGAGTGACGCTGACGTGGCATCCGTCCTTTGTGACAGTAAGGAAAACCAGTGCCGATCCTTGCCAACTAGCCGTGCGCCAGCGTTGCCGCCCACTGACATTGTTGTCCACTTGCTCCGTGCCATCCGTGCGAAATTCATGGTCCAAAAACAAGCCAGCGGAAGGCCCACTGGCTTCAGCGGCCACCTTGAGATACGGGTCTTTATGGTCGATCTTGTCGATCCTGACCCGATCCGATAGGCCCACCTGTTTCCACGTTCCGGTAAAATCTGGTTTCTGGCCGAAGGCTGAGGCAACGCAGAGCACTGTCAGCACCAACACGCTATGAAAGGATCGCATATAGTGTCTTCTCATCTACTTAGACACCGATGTAGAGTACTTGTTCCATCTGAAAACACGCTACTTGATAGTTGAGCGTTTCTTGCGCCGTTCCTGTTCACTCTTCACCGCTTGAAGCGCAGCTTCGATGCCCTGAAGTTCGGTTTTCTTGACGGCCAGCAACGCTCTCAACGTGCTATCGAACTGTCTTTTCGGATCGGCGCAAAGAGGAAACGGCATCGGCTTGGGCTTCCGTGGCACGCTACCATTTTAGTCCCAACCGGGTTTTGCCGGGGGTGGGTGAGTCAAGTATGTAAATGCCCTTATTTCGATCTGATTGCGCTTTCGGCCGCAGACTACAAGGCCGTGCTTCGATCTTGTACAAACGCCTGCCTGATTGGCGGCATGGTTTTCGATGCCCTCCACCCTCACAGTGCAATGAAGGCGAGCTGCGACCGGGTATACACGCTAAACGTAAAGGACTTCCGTGTGCTTGCCCCGACAGAATGGCAGGGCAAGATTGCTGCGCCATGACCGGGTCTCACCGCCGCAGCAACCACATCACGAAACTCAGCACTGCGCTCACCAGCAGGCACGTCGTCAGCGGAAAGTAAAAACTCGAATTCTTCCCCTGAACTCGTATGTCGCCGGGCAGCCGCCCGAATGGAATCGGAGACCGTCCGGCAAGTGTCACCACAACGCCCGCCGCTACCAGCACCAGCCCCAGGATTATCAACATTCGACCAAGAGGCATAATTACAGTATGCGCTTCCTTGCCGCCCTCGTCGCGGTGCTCCCGCTCTGCGCCCAATCGCCCGATCAGCAACTCGCTCGCGAAATTTTCAAACAGCTCATCGAGATCAATACCACCGATTCTTCGGGGGATAACACGCGTGCCGCCGAAGCCATGGCTGCACGCTTCCGCGCCGCCGGATTTCCAGCGCGCGACGTGCAGGTGCTTGCTCCGGTCGCCCGCAAAGGCAACCTCGTGGTCCGCCTCCTCGGCACCGGAACCGGGCGTCCCATCCTTTTCCTCGGGCACCTCGACGTCGTCGAGGCCCGCCGTGCCGACTGGCCTTCCGACCCGTTCGTCTTTCGCGAAGAGGGCGGCTATTTTTACGGACGCGGCACCGCCGACATGAAAGGTGACGACGCGGCAATGGTCACTGCCTTCCTGCGTATGAAACGCGAAAAGTTCCAGCCCTCTCGCGATCTCATCCTAGCCCTCACCTCCGATGAAGAAGGCGGACCGGCCAACGGTGTCGATTGGCTTGTCAAGCAACATCGCGACCTCATCGACGCTCAATTCTGCGTGAATACCGATGCCGGCGGCGGCCACATCAAGAACGGCAAGCCCACTTATCTCGCGATGCAGGCCGCCGAAAAGGTCTACCTCAGTTTCAAACTCGAGATCGCCAACAAGGGCGGTCACAGCTCGGTGCCTACCCGGGACAACGCCATCTATCGCCTCGCCAACGGGCTCTCACGTCTCGGCAAATTCGACTTTCCCGTCAAGCTTTTCGATGTGACCCGCGCCGCCTTCGAACGCGGAGCCAGCATTTACGGTGGGCAACTCGGCGCCGACCTCAAGACCATGGTGCAGAATCCCAACGATCCCGGCGCAGTGGCGCGCCTCTCTGCCATTCCCTTTTACAATGCGCAGATGCGTACCACCTGCGTGCCCACCATGCTCGCCGGAGGCCACGCCGAGAACGCCCTCCCGCAACAGGCCAGCGCCGTCGTCAACTGCCGTTTGCTGCCCGTCGACCGGCCGGATGACGTCAAGCGCACAATCCAAGAGGTTTTGGCGGATCCTTCCATTACCCTCACCGAAATGAACCGTCCGGTCACCACGCCCTATAAGCCAATCGATTCGAAAGTAATGGCCGCCGTTACCGCCAGCACCAACAAGCTCTGGCCCGGAATCCCCGTGATCCCCGCGATGGATACCGGCGCTACCGACGGCATTTATCTGATCCGCGCCGGTATTCCCACGTACGGCGTCAGCGGAATCTTCAACGACGAGGACGACTATCGCGCCCACGGCCGCGACGAACGAATATTGGTCAAAAGCTTCGATGATGCCGTCGACTTCATCTACGACCTGATCACCCGCCTGGCAATGTAAGACAGGCTTCCCGCCTGTCTATTCCGGGCACAACGTCCCGCGAGCCTCGTCCCAACGCCAGCGGGCACGCGTTCCGTTGAGTTGCACGTGGTCGGCCCGACCCGCCAGCACCGCGCGCCCTGCATCCGTTAGCCGATATACCCCGTCCTCCTCAGCCAACAACGGCACGCGGCACTCCACCAGTCCGCGAATCCAGTCCCGCACCCGGTCGTCTCCCAGGAAGATCCGCTCCTCCCGGGCTGCCAGCGCCGGGAACAGGGTACCGAACGTGTGTCCGCCTTCCGCGGCAATCTCCAGAATCTGTTGCTCCGTCCTCGCCAGTCCGTTCTCCACCGAGGGCAATTGCTGCAAGTGCCGTCGCAGCGCACCAGCCAGAAACGGCAATGCCGAAGTATCGCCCGCCAGGAGCCCCTGGATCGCCTCCATGTCCCCCGCGGCGAAAGCCTTCCAGGCCGCCGCACCGAGTTCATACTCCCTTACCGTGACCGCGTGCCGCTGCGGCCACAACTCGCGCAATTGTGCACCCGTGAGTGTCCCCAGATAGCGATCCGTGCAAATCAGGCTGACGCCCTGCCGGCCCTGCAAACGAGCCAGAATCTCGATCAACTGCGCCTGATCGAACAAATCGTGCTCGAACCAGAGGACAATCTCGTCGGCATCGAGTTTCGCGGGTTCGCCGTCGCCGTGCAGCGAATCTCGCCAGCACAACACTTCGCCGCCCAGCCCCGTCTCTGCCAGCGAGACCGATTCACCGTTGGTCACGTGCAACACTTACAACCCCGCAATCTCCGCGCAGATCGGCTTCAGTGCCGGATACATCGATTGATAGATCCGGTGGGCCTTGGAATAGAACGCCGCCTCGCCAGCCTTCGGCGTCACCGACTCCGTCGGTTTGATCGCCACCTTGCACATTTCCGGCACACTGCCATATTGCCCTCGAGAGCGCCAGCAGCGCCGCGCCGTAAGCCGAACCCTCCTGCGTCTCCAGCGTGACCACCCGCTTATTCAAAATTCCTGCCAGCAGCCTCCGCCAAAACACGCTCTTCGCGCCGCCGCCCGACGCGCGCACATCGCTTACCGCCACGCCCAATTCCTCGATGATGTCCAGACAATCGCGCTGGCTGTAGGACACGCCTTCGATCACCGCGCGAATCAGGTCCGCCCGTGTGTTCCGCGCCGTCAGGCCGACCCACCCGCCGCGAATCGTGCAGCGTCCAGATGCGGCGTCCGCTCACCCATCAGATAAGGCAGCCAGAACAATCCCCGCGCTCCCGCCGGCGAGTTTGCCGCCTCTTCGGTCAGCGCGTCGTATTCCACGCCGGGCGCCAGTTGATTGCGGAACCACTGCAAGCTCAGGCCCGCGCCCTGCGTCACGCCCATCACATGCCACTTGTCGCGCACCGCGTGGCAGAACGTGTGTACCCGTCCCGCCGGGTCGTAGGCCACCTTCTCCATGTGCGCGAACACCACGCCGCTCGTCCCCAGCGTGCAGGAGACAATTCCCTCTTCCACAATGCCGTTGCCCACCGCGCTCGATGCCTGGTCGCCGCCACCGCCCACTACGGGCGTCCCCGCCTTCAACCCCGTCAGCGCAGCTACGTCCGCCGTGATCGCGCCGGTCACCTCGCTCGATTCGTAGCATCGCGGCAGAATCGCGCGATCGAGTCCGAGCCCGTCCATCATCTCGTAGCTCCACCGCCGCTTCACCACGTCGAACACGCTCGTTCCCGAGGCGTCCGACACCTCGGTTGCGAACTCGCCGGTCAACCGGAAGCGCACATAGTCCTTGGGCAGCAGCATCTGGCGGACGCGCTCGAAATTGGCGGGCTCGTTGTCGCGCACCCAAAGCAGTTTGGGCAGCGTGAATCCGGTCAGGACCGGATTCGCAGTGTAGAGCAGCACCTTCTCCCGGCCGATTTTGGCATTGACGAAATCCACTTGCGCCTGGCTGCGCTGGTCGCACCAGATCAGCGAGGGACGAATCACCTCGTGTGCCTTGTCCAGAATTACCAGCCCGTGCATCTGCCCCGATAGCCCGATGCACTTTACATCCGCACCGCTCACACCGCCCTGCGCCAGTACGCCGCGGATTGCGTCTACCACTGCGTCCCACCAGTTCTGCGGACGCTGCTCCGCCCACTGCGGATGCGCCATCTGCATGTCTTCGTGAAGCGCAGTGTATCCTGCGCGGACACCGCCGCGTTCATCCACCAGAAGCGCGCGCGAGCCTCCGGTGCCGACGTCTATGCCAAGCCACATGTCGAACATGGTATCAATCCGAATCGCCGCCGGGTGATAAAATCCCCCTTCGCACTCCAAATGTCCGCCACCATTTCCGTCACGCCTAAATTTCGTCCGGTCCTCGACCCGGAGTTCCTGCCTGCCTCGCTCTGGAACCGCGCCTATCGGGCTTTGGCGCATGCAGGCGGCGCCGATCCGCTGGCGATTGCACTCGAACGCAGCGACGGCGGCGTCTCGGTCTACCGTACCGCCATCCTGCCGCATGAAGGCGGCAACATCCCCGTCAACCAGCGCTACACCGAACGCCTGCTCAAATATCTCCTCTGGCAGAAGGGCGGCTCGCGCATCACCATCGCGGGCGAACCGCGCATCGCCGATTACCTGCGCTCCGTATATTCGCCCGACGGCGCGCGCGCCTTCGATTACCGCTTTATGGGCGACCGTGTCTACGGCCGCGCCATGACGATTGAGGCCGTCCCATACGACGCGTGCCCCGCGGAACGCGAATCCGCCGCTCCACTGGGCCGCCACCTGGAGGGCTGCCGCATCGGTTTCGACCTGGGCGCCAGCGACCGCAAGTGCGCCGCCGTTATCGACGGCAAAGTCGTCTTCAGCGATGAAGTTGCCTGGAACCCCGCCGTACAGAGCGATCCCCAGTATCACTACGACGGCGTCCACGATTCTCTAAAGCGTGCAGCCGCCCATCTGCCGCGTGTCGATGCCATCGGCGGTTCCGCCGCGGGCGTCTACGTGGCCAATGAAGTCCGCGTCGGCTCGCTCTACCGCGCCGTACCGCAGGATAAATTCGACACGTGCATCCGCCGTCTCTTCTTCGACCTGCAAACCGCCTGGAACGGCATCCCGTTCGATGTGGTCAACGATGGCGAAGTCACAGCACTCGCCGGCTCCATGGCGCTCAACGACAACGCCGTCCTCGGCGTCGCCTTCGGCAGCTCTCTTGCCGCGGGCTTCGTCACGCCGCAGGGCAACATCACCTCCTGGCTCAACGAACTCGCCTTCGTCCCCGTCGATTACCGCGAAGATGCGCACGTCGACGAATGGTCCGGCGATCCCGGCGTCGGCGCGCAGTATTTCTCGCAGCAGGCGGTCGGCCGCCTGCTTGCACCTGCCGGCATCGATCTTCCCCGGGAGATGACGCTCCCCGTCAAGCTCGAGCACGTGCAGAAATTGATGGCCGCCGGAGACGAGCGCGCCCGCAAAATCTACCAGACCATCGGCGTCTATTTCGGCTATAACATCGCCACCTATGCGGATTTCTACGAGGTGCGCAACCTCCTCGTTCTCGGCCGCGTGCTCACCGGCGCGGGCGGCGACCTGATCCTCTCCACCGCCACAGAGGTTCTCAACGCCGAGTTCCCCGAAGTCGCCGAGCGCATCCGGTATCACATTCCCGACGAGAAGGAGAAGCGCCACGGGCAAGCCATCGCCGCCGCCAGCCTTCCGTCCATTCCCACACTGGAGACCCGTTAATGCAATTCCATAAATCCACCGCGGACTTCTTCGTTCCCGACGGTACCGCGCCCGCCGCCGCCATCGCCCGCACCACGCACCTCTGCATCTCCGCGCACCAGGACGATATCGAAATCATGGCGTACCACGGTGTTGCCGAGTGCTTCGGCAGCAAGGACAAGTGGTTCAGCGGCGTGGTGGTGACCAATGGCGCGGGCAGTCCGCGCAGCGGCATCTACGGCGATTACACCGATCTGGAGATGCAGAACGTGCGCATCCTGGAGCAGCGCAAAGCCGCCTACGTCGGCGAGTATGCCTGCCAGATCCAACTCGCCTTCACCAGCGCCGAGGTCAAAAATCCCAAGGAGACGGATGGTGGTGGAGGACTTGGCGAACATCCTCCTGGCCGCCAATCCCGAGTACGTCTACCTGCACAACCCCGCCGACAAGCACGATACCCATGTCGGCGTGACCGCGCGTTCCATCGCTGCGCTGCGCGCCGTGCGCGATCGCGTCAAGCCGAAGAAGGTCTATGGGTGCGAAGTATGGCGCGACCTCGACTGGATGCTCGACGAAGACAAGCAGGTGCTCCCGGTGAGCGCCCGCTCCAACATCGCCGCGGCGCTGGTCGGCGTCTTCGATTCGCAGGTCAGCGGCGGCAAGCGCTACGACCTCGCCACCGCGGGCCGCCGTCTGGCGCACGCCACTTATCACGCCTCCCACGGCACCGACCAGGAGAGCGCGCTCAACTTTGCCATGGACCTGACTCCGCTGGTCGAAGACCCGTCGCTCTCCGTCGCGGATTACGTTCTCTCGCTGGTCGATCGTTTCCGCGCCGACGTATCCCGCCGCGTGAATGCCGTCGCGTGAATCCGGTTTCGCCCCTACTTTTCGATCCAGGGCAGATACGCCGCGCCGTATAACCCCGCCAGATTGCCCAGCGTGGCCTGGGCGATCCGGGTCTCCTTGGCAGTCGCGCGGAAGGTGAACGAACGCTGCATCGCCACGCGCATCATGTGGGGTGCGAAGTATTCCCACGCCGGCAGCATTCCGCCGCTCAGCAAATACAACGGAAAGTTGAAGGTGTTGATGAGCGACGCCATCGCCATCCCGAGCGCCTCGCCTACCACTTGCCACATCCGCCGCGCCTTCTCTCCTGCTTCCGTGTCCTGTTTCGCGAGCTCGTAAACATCCTTCGATGTCAAATCTTCGCCCAGTTGCATCAGTCGCGCCATCGCCGACACCGCCGTGGCCGACGCGTGCTTCTCCAGGCAGCCCTGATTTCCGCAGCCGCACGGATTGCCATTCGGCACTACCGAGATGTGGCCCAACTCGCCCGCCATCCCCACGCTCCCGCGCACGATGCGCCCGCCGGAAATGATGCCGCCGCCGATCCCGGTGCCCAGCGTCAATAGCACCAGGTCGTCTACGTCGCGGCCCGCGCCGATCCAGCACTCGCCAAGCGCCGCGGCGTTGGCGTCATTCTCCAGAATCACCCGCGTGTTGAGTTTGGCGCTCAGCACGTCGCGAATCGGCACGTTCTCCAGATATGGCAGGTTGTTCGAATTCGTGATCAACCCTTCCTTTATGCGGATGAACCCGGGCACACCCACTCCGATCCCGCGCAAACCCTCGGCGCCATGAGTCTCGCGCAGTTTGGAGATGGCCGCCACGATGTCGCCGATGACTGCTTCGCGGCCCTCCACGAACTTCGTCGCACCCGCGACCTTCTCCAGCAGCGTGCCCGATTGATCGATTGCCGCGGCCCGCAAATTCGTACCGCCCAGATCCATTCCGATCGTGTATTCCGTCATGTGCACGGGCATCATAACACGCGCCCGTGAAACCTCACCGTTAGCAGTCGCACCGCGCCGCTGCCAAATTGGCCCAATAAAATGTTTTTAATCTCTCACTGGACTTTCCCGTGCTACAACTTGAAACAAAGGCGACCCTGTTCGACGTCTTATAGAACAGGAAGGGGGTTATCATGAGCGAGCAACGATACGTCGAGATCCCGGGGATCTAAGACACACGAGCTCCCTCCGCTGCTTCTCCATCCCACAGCGGACTCAGCGACAGACTTGGCTTCGGTGATGCTGGAAGCCGAGGACATGCTGGCATCTACCGATGCCGATCGCGAAATCGTGGAGCAACGCAAACTCGACCTTGCACTACAGCTGACCGAACAGTACAAGGCCCTGCTTTCCCATTGGTATTGGGGCGATAGCGTGGTCGAATGGATTCGACAGTGTGAGATCACCTTCGAGTCCGAAGGCGTCCTGCGCAAGCTGCTCCACCCCGATGTCTGGCCGCATGCCAGCCGGGCCAGCTTCGTCGAACTGCTTCGCGAAAAGTCGGTGCCCACCGGCGGCGTCGCGCTCGATCGTGCCGTGGGACTGCGCCTTACGTTCCGCCAGCCGCCGCCAATCGACTGCTTCTCCAGCCAGTTCCTGTTCTATTTGAATGCCACCGTGGCCGACACCGCCTACCACACGTGGTCGCAGAACCCGGCGCTCTTTCCGCCGGATCGCTTCCACTTCGATGTGCTGACGTGAGCTGAGCCCTGCTGTTGAACCATAGGGTTCAACGCTGAGCGTTTCGGTTCGCCGAATCCGCCGGCCTACGCGAGTTTCCAGCCTTTGCGGAAGTTCGGCTTCAGGTACTGGTTGGCCGCGCTGTTGTTGGTGAACTGCTTCTTCGTGGCGTCCCATTCCAGCTTGCCTTCCACCTTCATGGCGATCACGCCGAGCTGCATCCACTGCACGAACGGCGCCGCCACACTGAAGTTGGAGCAGGCCGGGTCGCCGCCCTTGCAGGCGCGAATCCAATCGGCGTAGTGGCCGGGCGACCGCGTCAGCAGCGGCGGCGGCAGCTTGTAGTCCTTCATCTTTGCGTCGGGCAGCAGCCGCGTCCGCTCGCCGTAGCAGCCCGTGGTCACCATGCCTTTGTCGCCGATGAACAGGCTGCCGTTGTTATCGTCGTCGCCGATCAATTCGCCTGCCGGCACGCCGTCGAATTTCAGGAACTCCTTCAGGCTGTCGTGCCAGAAGATCTTGACCGGAGGCATGCTGCCGCGCGCCGGGAAATCGAAACGCAGCACCGTCTGTTGCGGGAACGTATACTTGCTGGGGCCCACCTTCTTGATGCATTCGACGCTTTCCGGCGCGCCCAGCCGCATCGCCATATTGGGCGTCCCCATGATGTGGCAGGCCATATCGCCCACCGCGCCGCAGCCGTAATCGGGAAAGGCCCGCCATGCGCGCGGAAGGTACGCGGGACTGTACGGCCGCGGCTGCGTGCCGCCCTGCCAGACCTCCCAATCGAGCGTCGCGGGTACCGGGGCTTCCTTGGGCACGACGTCCGGATTCTGCGGCCAGTACTTGCCCGGGACGGTCGGTCCACGCGTGCACTTCGGTGACGTTGCCGATGTCGCCGTTCCAGATGATTTCGCAGCACTCGCGGGCGCCCGGGTTTGAGTAGCCCTGGTTGCCCATCTGCGTGGCCACGCCGAATTTGGCGGCGGCCTTCTCCATCTCCTGCGCCTCCCAAACGGTGCGCGTCAGCGGCTTCTGACAGTACACGTGCTTGCCCGCGATTCATGGCCCACAGCGCCGCGGTGGCATGCATGTGATCGGGGCAGGAAACCAGCACGGCGTCGATGTTGGTCGTCTCCTTGTCGAACATGCGCCGGAAATCCTTGTACTTCGGAGCGTTCGGATAGAGCTTGTAGCTGCGAGGCCGCGCTCGTTATCGTCGGGATCGGCGAAGCGCGACGATGTTCTCGGCCTTGCAGCCGGCGATATCGCTGCGGCCCTTTCCGCCCGCTCCGATGGCGGCGATGTTGAGCTTTTCGTTGGGCGATTTATAGCCCAGGTGTCTCAAGGATGGAGTGCTGCCGAAGCCCCCGGCGGGCACGGCCGCCGCCAGCAGGGTCCCGAAGAAAAAGTGCCGTCTCGAAGTTCCGTCGTTGGCCATGTTGATAGCATAAACCCCGGCGCTGCCAACCGCTATAATCTCTGCATGACTCGCCTACCCGACGAGAACTCCTGGCCGGCTCCGCGTTGCTCCTCGCCAGCCGCCTGCGCGCGCTTCCGCTGGCCGATATCAAACTCGGCATCACCACGGACGAAATCGATGCCGACGTCCTCACCGCCGCCAAATTCCTCCAACAGTACAACCTGCACTGGGCGGAGATCCGCAATATCTGGGGCCCCTACAACACCGCGCAGCCCATGGAAAAGATTCGCGAGGCCGGCAAGATCCTCGACGATCACGGCATCCGCGTCTCCATCGAAGGCACCGGATTCTTCAAGGTGCCCCTGCCGCCCGAGACACCGGAAGGGCAGAAGAAGCTCGACGCGCAGTGGGCGCTGTTGAACACCGCCATGGAACGCGCCAAGGCCTTCGGTACCGACAAGATTCGCATCTTCACCTTCATGCTTGGCAAGGGCAGACACCAAGAACGAGAGGGCCTACGCGCGCATCTGGGAACTGACCCGCGAAGCCGCGCGCCGCGCCAAGGGCTTCCGACTCGCCGTGGAGAACATCGGCGGCGGCTATGTCTCAACCGGCGCCGAGTCCGCCATGCTGTTCAAGAGCGTTAAGGAAGACAACATCGGCCTCACCTGGGATCCCAACAATGCCGGCGAGAGCGGCGAGCAGAGCTTTCCCGACGGCTATCGCAAGCTCGATCCCGCGCGCATCTTCCACGTGCACCTGCGCGACTACAAGCACCAGGACGGCAAGGTAGTCTGGGCCAGGGTCGGCGACGGCGAGTTCGATAATCTCGGCCAGATTCGCGCCATGCTGAAGGACGGCTACAAAGGCACGTTCACGCTGGAGACGCACTGGCGCGATCCCAAGGGCAAGACCTATTCAAGCGAGCAGAGCCTCAAAGGGCTGCTCGAAGTCATCGCGAAAGTGTGATTCCGATGCCAGTTCACAGCCGACGAGCCTTTCTCGGTAAGCTTGCCGCCGCCCCGCTGGCCGCGCAGTATGTCCCCAAGCAATCCGACCGGCCCGAATCGCCCACCGGCGACGAACCAGGATTCAAGCCCATCTTCGACGGCAAGACCTTAGCCGGGTGGGAGGGCGATCCCAAATACTGGCGCGTGGAGAATGGCGCCCTGGTGGGAGAGATCACGCCCGAGACGATAATCAAGAGTAACACCTTCATCATCTGGCAGGGCGGCGCTCCCGCCGATTTCGAGTTGAAGGTCGACTACCGCATCACTGCCGCCGGTAACAGCGGCATCAATTATCGCAGCGTAGTCGTGCCAGACCCGGTAACTCCCACGAATAAGTTCGCCATGCGCGGCTATCAGTTCGATATCGACGGAGCCAACCGCTACACGGGCCAGAATTACGAGGAGAAAGGTCGCCTGTTCCACGCGCTGCGCGGCCAGGTTACTCACGTCGTGGGCGGCCAGAAGCCGATCCTCTTATCCGCCATCGGCGATACCGCGGCGCTGGCCGAGTTCATCACCAAGGACTGGAACTCCATCCACCTGATCATCCGCGGCAATACGCTGATTCACATGTTGAACGGCCATTTGATGTGCGTGGTGATCGATGACGACGTCCCGAATCGCATGCTCAAAGGTCAGATCGGCGTACAGGTTCACGTCGGACCGCCCGATGAAAGTGGAGTACCGCAATTTCCGGCTAAAGGAACTCTAGCCTCACATCAACGTCAAAGGGTCCACATCGATCACCAGCGCCGTGGCGCCCCACTTGTGCTCCACCGCGAAGTTGCGGATCTTCTGCAGCAGTTCGTTCAGCGCCTTCCGGCTGGCCGCCTTGATCAGGAACTGATAGCGGTATTCGTTCTTCAACCGCGGCACCGGCGCTTCCGCCGGACCCATCACCCGCAGCTTCTCCGGCGGCGGCGTAAGCAGAAAACCCAGTTCCGTGCTCATGCGCATCGCCATCTCCTTTTTTTCGCTGCGCACCAGCACATTGGCCATGGCGGTGAAGGGCGGGTAGTGCATCATGCGGCGGAAATTCAGCTCCTTCTCGTAGAAACCCCGATAGTCCTGCGCCGCCGCCAGGCGCACCGCGTAGTGGTCGGGATTGATCGGTCTGCACCAGCACGATGCCCGGCAGACTGCCGCGCCCGGCGCGTCCCGCCACCTGCGTCAGCAGCTGAAAGGTGCGCTCCGCGGCGCGGAAATCCGGCATGCCGAGACCCATGTCGGCGGCCACCACGCCCACCAGCGTCACGTTCGGAATGTCGTGGCCCTTTGGCGATCATCTGCGTGCCCACCAGCATGTCGTAGTTGCCCTCGCGGAAGTCCTGCAGGATGGTTTCGTACTGCCGCTTGCCGGTCACCGTGTCGCGGTCCAGCCGCGCGATGCGCGCCGTCGGGAAGGCGCGGTGCAGCTCCTCTTCCACGCGTTCGCTGCCCGATGCCCAAGAAAGTAGATGTGCTCGCTCTGGCACTTCGGGCACAGGCTCGGCACCTTCTCGGCGTAGCCGCAGTAGTGGCACAGCAGGCGGCGGTCGCGCTTGTGATAGGTCAGCGTGAGCGAGCAGTTGATGCACTGCACGCGCTCGCCGCAGGCGCGGCAGGCGACGAAGCTGGAGAACCCGCGCCGGTTGAGCAGCACGATGGTCTGCTCGCCGTTCTCCAGGCGCTGCCCCAGTGCTTCGATCAGCTTGCGCGAGAACGTCTCCTGCTTGCGCGTCTCCAGAAACTCCTGCCGCATGTCGATCAGCTCGACCGTCGGGCATGGGCCGCTCCTCGATGCGCCCCGGCAGTTCCAGCAGCGTGTACTTGCCCTTCTCCGCGTTGTAGCGGCTCTCCAGGCTGGGCGTGGCGGAGCCCAGCACCACGCACGCGCCGGCCGCCTGCGCGCGCACGATGGCCACGTCGCGGCCGTTGTAGCGCGGGTTCTCCTCCTGCTTGTAGCTGCCGTCGTGCTCTTCGTCCACCACGATCAGGCCCAGATTCTGCACCGGCGCGAAAACGCCGGAGCGCGTGCCCACCACCACGCTGGCCGCGCCCGAGCGGATGCGCCGCCACTGCTCGGTGCGCTCCACGTCGGTGAATGCGGAGTGCAGGATGGCCACGCGGTCGCCGAAGCGCGAGAAGAACTGCCCCGCCATCTGCGGCGTCAGCGCGATCTCGGGCACCATCAGCAGCGCGCTGCGGCCCTCCGCCAGCGCCGCTTCGATGGCGGTCAGATAGACTTCGGTCTTGCCCGACCCGGTGACGCCGTGCAGCAGAAACGTCTGGAACCGCCTGGCCTGAATGGCGCTCGTGAATCTGCTGGAAAGCGGCCTGCTGCGGCGGGGTTCAGATCGTGGCGCGCGCGGATGGCGGCCTTCACCGGCGACGGTTTCCGGCTTCAGCGCAACCAGTCCTTTGCGCGCCAGCGACCGCGCCGCCGGGCTGGCGTTGCTTCACCGTGTCTTCCAGGTCCTTCAGATTGTGCGAGCCGGGATGCAGTTCCAGAAAGGCGCGCAGTTCGCGCTCCGGCTTGTTGAGCTTGGGCTCGGCGCCCTCGGGCGCTGGCGACCAGCTCCACGCGCAGGCGGTCGGAGGGCGCGCGCAGCGGATCGCGCTCCGTCTGCACCTCCTCGGCGACGATGAAGCGCTTGCGTTCCAGCGAGCGGATCGCCTTATCGGCCAGCGGCAGCGCCTTCGCCAGGTAGGCGGCCGAAAGCGGGCGCTTCTCGAGCATGCGCAGAATCTGCAGCACCGGATCGTCGGGCGACGGAATCGAGCAGCAGTTGGCGCGCGGCATCGCGGCCGGCATCGGTCAGCGTCCAGATCTTGCCGCGGCGGATTTCCGAGGCCAGCGGCAGCATCCCGCGCAGCACATCGCCCAGCGGCGAGCAGTAATAGCCGGCGATCCACCGCCCCAGCGCCAGCAGTTCCGCGCTCAGCACCGGCTCGCCGTCGATCAGCCGCAGCGCATCGCGCGTGGCGACCGCCGGCGGATCGTCGTGGCAGCGCAGGATGACGCCGGTCAGCTTGCGCGTCCCGAAGGGCACCATCAGCCGGCTGCCCGCGCCGCACGCGATGCCGCAGCGTGTCCGGCAGCGAATAGGTGAACGGCTGATCGAGCGGCACCGGCAGACTGACGTCGCAGTAGAGGTAGGATCCCTCGGGCATGGGAGAACTTCAGGATAGCGTGACGATTTTTGGCTACTCGACGATTACTGGCTTAATCACCGCCAACTGACGCCTTGCCGGCCGCCGTCAGCTTGCCGAACATCTCTTCGTCCTGCGTAAGTGCCGACGATGGCGCCGCCCGAGCCCGCGAAATTGGCCGTGGCGCCCGCGGCACGCGCCATGTGAACCATTTCGAGGTTGCCCGCGATCGATCTGGTAGATCCTCGCGCGCAGGTCGAAGTTCGCATCCACCAGTTGATTGAGGCGTGAGTAGTCCCGCTGCAGCAGACAGGCGCGTCCCTCGGCGGCATAACCGGCCCATGTCTCCATGGCGCCCACCACTTCCGGGTCGCCGCGCAGCCAGCGTTCGCGCAAGTTGTTGTGAAAGACTTCGGTGCCCTCGCTAAGCGAAGTCCGATAGGCGACATAGACATTCGGCAGCAGCCCGACATCCATGCGCTCATATTCGCCGTAACCCCGCGCTTCCATAAGTGCGCGCGAGAAATCCATGTATACCAGTCCCTGATAAGCCTGCACCACGCGATCCTGCAGCCCGGCGGGCACATTCAGTTCGCGGGTCTCGGTTTCCAAGCGCCATATTGGCCTGCACGGGCAGCGGATATCTCAGTTCGTAGTATTGGCAGAGCGCGCGCAACGACGCGGTAATGATGGCGCTCGAGCCGCCCAGTCCCAGGCGTTGCGGCACATTGGATTCGTACTCCAGAGTGAAGTTGCGGTCCGGCAATTCGATGCCGTGTTCGTGGCAGTAATCCACCAGGCGGACCACTAAGCGCCTGAATGATGCGAATGCCGCCATAGTAGCCGCGCCATCGGGTAATCCGATACAAGTCGTCGAGGTTTTCAAAGACCGGAAGGTCGACTTTGGATGGCTTGATCTCAAGTCGTCCGCTGGGATACAACAGCACCCGCGCTCGAAAATTAGACATAGCAAACGAGAGAGTCTTGCCAAAATAGCCGTCGCTGGGATTTCCCAGAAAACCGGCTCGCGCATATCCGTAGGTTTCGATCATTTCCGTTCCGTCCGCCGTATCCATGAGAATAGTTACCGGCCCTTGATTGACTAAGTCGGACCTCCATGGAGGCCTGAAATACGCCGGTTTCCACCGGAACCGGGCCCTGCCGCAATTTCTCCACAAAATAATGATAGAGAGCCATTGCGTGTTCCGGGGGCGCGGCATCGTCGAAGACGGTCGCCTGCCCTTGCGGCAATCGCCGTATAAAGTGAATTGCGAAACCACCAGAAGGGAACCACCGGCCTCGGCGACATTGAGGTTCATCTTGCCGGCATCGTCGGCGAAAACGCGGATCCCAAGCACTTTGTCCGAAAGATAATCCACTTCGTCTCTGGTGTCGGATCTCGCGATTCCAACAGAATCAGTAATCCGGTACGTATAGATCCGACAGTGTTCCCATCGACAGTTACGCTGGCTTCGCTTACTCGCTGGAGTATCAATCGCATACCTAGTCCTATACAGCCTGGAACCGGGATAGTTTTCGGTTGCTTGACGGCTACTTATATTTCCTATATATAAATTTCGGGAGTGAAACATGGCACGAGGTAAAGACCACGGAAGATCTTAGCACTTTGCAAATGGCATTGGTCGGATATGAGGTGGAAAAACAAAGCATCGAAGACAAGATCAAGAAATTCAGGCCAGATTGAAAGGTAAGCCGGCGTCCTCGCCGGCAGCCGCTGGCCAAAGGCTGCTACAGTAAAGCGTGTCTTGAGCCCCGCCGCGCGTAAGCGTATCGCCGCTGCGCAAAAGAAGCGCTGGGCGGAACACCGCAAACGCGTCGCGCAAACTGCTAAGGAAGCCTAACTTCACACGTGGCTGCTCGGGCCGCTGGCAACCGTACCAGGTGGTACGAGGCGCTATGGAGTCCCACTCATCGCGTTGTACCATCTGCCCCACCATCCCTCCTCGGCAATTACTCCCTTTCGCGGCCCCCCGGATTGGCGCTAATCCGCCTGGAAGTTAATACTCCGGGGCACCAAAGTACCATGATTGGCATGGGTATTCCGCGCAGCGTACCAGTATCAATGGTGACATTATGCCGCCCTGTTGGTAAGTAGGTCGACCGCGGTGGAATTAACACTCCTCATCTAAGAGCATCAAGTCCTCCGATGCCAAAGCATAACTCTCCCGACCCTAAATGTCACTTGATCCGCCTGACGCGCTCGTATGCAATTCCTGCCGCGAGGTAGCATGAACGATTGTTTCGTGCTACCGACATGGCATGAATAGCATTTGCCCGGCCTGTGATACTCCTCCCCGCCAGCGGGTGCTACTATGATGTACGCATGAGCGACCTCAGCCGGATTGGCGTCGCCATCGACAGCGGCCTGCTGGACAAGTTCGACAAGCTGATCGGCCAGCGCGGCTACACCAACCGCTCCGAGGCCTTCCGCGACCTGATCCGCGACGAACTGGTGGAGGAGACCTGGGAATCGCCGGACGCGCCAGGTGGTGGGCACCGTGACGCTGGTCTACGATCACCACGTGCGCATGCTCAGCGAGAAGCTGACCGACATCCAGCACGACTTCCATCACTCGATCCTCTCCACGCTGCACGTCCACCTGGATCACGATAACTGCCTGGAAGTGCTGGTGGTGCGCGGTAAGGCGCGCGGTCGTGCGCAAGGTGGCCGACGTGCTGATCAGCACCAAGGGCGTGAAGCACGGGCGGCTGACCATCACCACCACGGGGCAGGAGCTGAAGTGATCGTCGGCACCGGCGTGGATCTGGCGGAGGTGCCGCGCATCCGGGCGTCGATCGAGCGCTACGGGGAGAAGTTCATCCAGCGCATCTACACGCCCGCGCGAGATCGCTTATGTGGAGCGCAAGGCGAATAAGTTACGAGCGCTATGCGGCGCGCTTCGCCGCCAAGGAAGCCGGCATGAAGGCCATCGGAACGGGCTGGCGGCGCGGCGTCACCTGGCAGGATTTCGAAGTGGCGAACCTGCCCAGCGGAAAGCCTACTCTTCTGCTTGCACGGCGTGGCGGCGCGATTCGCCGAGCGGCTGGGCGTGAAGAATATCTCGCTTTCGCTGACGCACACAGCGGAACTGGGGATGGCGCACGTGATTCTGGAAGACTGAAGGTCGGCTTCCTGGCGGGCCGGTACCGCGCAGTTGCGCGTCTTCCAGCAGTTTGGCCTGCTGCCAGGTGTAGATCATGCGGTGCACCACCGTGACGTTCGAGAGCACCGCGATCACCCACAGCACCGGCGCCATGCGGTCGAACAGCGCGCCGATGATGATCAGCACCACGCGCTCGGGCCGCTCCAGGAAGCCCACTTTGCACTTGGGAATGGCGTTCTCGGCGCGCGCCCGGGTGTAACTGATCATCACCGACCCCATCATCACGATGGCGGTCAGCACGATATAGAAGAAGCGATTGATGCTGGCGTAGTAGACCAGCAGGCCGATGAACAGCGCCAGGTCGGAGTAGCGGTCGAGCACGGAATCGAAGAAGCCGCCGAAGCGCGTCACCTGGCTGGTGGCGCGCGCCACGCGGCCGTCCACCATATCGAAGAGCCGCGGCGCCGATCACCACCACGCCGGCCCACCGGAAACTGCCCGCGGCGAACAGCCACGCCGCCCAGATATTGATCACCAGCCCCAGAAACGTGAGCACGTTGGGGTGGATCTTCGACAGCGCGAGCCAGCGCACGATGCGATTGATGATCGCACCGAAGAACAACCCGATCGCGCGCGTACCTGTCATATCACTAACCGCATGTCGTGGATGGTGGTGAGCTTGCAGGATCTCCAGCTCCTTGACGCCGCCCGGGACTCATGACCTTGACTTCGTCGCCCACTTCCTTATTGAGCAGGGCGCGGCCGATCGGCGAGGTGGTGGAAACCTTGCCATTGGCGGCATCGGCCTCCTCGCTGGTCACCAGGTAGTAGGTGACCTCTTCGTCGCGTTTGGTGTCGAGCACCACCACGGTGGAGCCTAGCCCCACTTTGTCGTGCGGAATCTTGGAGAAATCGACCATCGACATCTCCGCCAGCCGCTTCTTCAACTGGCCGATGCGCGCATTGAGGAAACCCTGCCGATCTTTGGCCGCGTGATACTCGGCATTCTCGCTCAGGTCGCCGTGGGCCCGCGCCTTCAGGATTTCCTTGGGCAGCTCGACCAGGTACTCGTATTCGAGCACGGCTGATTTCATCCTGGAGTTTTTTCTTAATATCGGTCATCGAAGGGGAACAGCTCCCAAGGTCACATTATAGCTTGGCGAGCCGGCCTCTCATTGCACTACCACGCTTCACCGTAATGTCCTGGCCCGCCGATGGAGAGTTTCAGCGGCTTGCGTCCCGGTGGGCGCGTCCGTGGGGATCGACACGTTCACCTGGTACAACGCCACACGATGCCCGGCGTCAGGCCGCTGAAGATGATACCGCCGGTCGCTTCCGCCGATGGTCACGGTGGGCGCGGCGTTGGTGCCCACGAGCTGCGTGGACGAGGCAGGTTCGCCGGACGTCTGCGGCGTGTCGACCGGCCCCAGCCCGTTGGCGTAGATCACGATGCTCCCGCCGCGTTTCGACCGGATTGGCTGCCGATAATCGACGGCATTGTTGGCGCCATCGGTAACTGCGAAGATGCCCGGCGAATAAGTGGCCAGCGGCACGTCGTAGACCGCGCTCCACAGGTAGCCGTACAAGCGTCACCTTCATCTTGACCGACGACTGTCCCTGGAACTCCCACGGGAATCTGCACGTTGATCTGTCCCGGGCTGATGAAGTGGAAGTGCCCGGGCAGACTCATGCCGCCGCCGTCGAAGCTCACGGCGACCTGCCCGAGCGAGACCGGCAGCGAAGGCGTGGTCTCGACCAGCGTAGCGTCGGCAAGATCGCTGCCGAAGATCGAGATGTAGGATCCCGGCTGCAAGTCCCTGCCCCACGGCTAGGGAGGCGCCGGCGTTGACCACGCCGCCGGTCTTGATGGTGGGCAGGCGGCGCGCATAGCCGTCGAAACTCTGCGTGAGACCGCCCGCGGTGCCGGTGAAGATCTGGTCGGACCCTGCGTGCGGACCCAGATCCACGAAGACGCCCGCCGTTGCCCAGCCGGTCGGTGGTCTTATCGCCGCCCGCCGAGTTGAACTTGCCGCCGCCCGCCACGATTTGAACGACACCGGCGTGTTGGCCACCGGCACGCCGAATTGATCGACCACGCGGAAGAGCAGCAGCCACCCGTAATCGTTGGGCACGCCCGATGAACGAGCCGTTCTGCATCGGGAAGATGTCGTACGGCACGCCGTCTGCCCACCACGTAGAAGTAGGGCAGATGCAGGTCGGGACCGGCGCCCTTGACGTCGATGAAGCCTTCGTAGTCGCCGGCGCGCGGGCTGGCTGCCGGTCAGCGAAACGGTGATCTGCTGGCTGCCTGTCCCGCCGGCAGCGTCACGCTGCTCTGGCTCACGGTGACGTGCGCGTTGGAATCGCTGGTGATCTGCCGCACGGTGATGGAAAGCGTGGCCGTCGCGCCGCTCACATTGGTGAGGGTGAGATTGCGATTGATCGGCAGACGTGGCGACCGGCCCGAAGGAAATCGCCGCCGGGTCCAGCGTGACGGCCACGCTCACGGCGTCCGCGGCATTGAGTTTGCCCGCGCCCGCATCGGTCACGTGGACTGTCGCCCTGCAGGTCCGTCGTGCTTGCCGTGTTCACCACGGCGGATTTCAGACGGCGCTGGCGTATTCAGGTTCGGAGTTCTTGCGCCTTCGCCATCGCCGCCACTCCGGCCACGAACGGCACCGCATAACTGGTGCCGTTGACCGTGGTGTATCCGGTGGCGTTGTAGGTATCCGAGTTGGGGTCGTAACTTCTGCGTGGCGGTGTAGATGTTGGTGCCGGGCGCCACGAGTTCGGGCTTGAGCGCGAAATCGCGCGTGGCGGCGAAATTGCCCACGCTGGGTCCGCGCCCGGAGAACGCCGCCACCGTATTGACCTGCGCGATTGTCCGCCGTGGCGTACGCCGGATCGAGCGTGACGGTCGCACTTGAGATTGTGCCCAGGTAAGCTCTTCAACGCCTTGCCGTCGCTATTGCCGATCATCACCGCTGGGATGCCCGGTGTTCTGCACATACAGGCGCTGCAGTGAAATCGTCGATGCCGTCCGACTGATAGATGATCACGCCGATCGCGCCTGCGGCCTGCGCGAAATTGACCTTGTCGCTGTAGATAGCAGGTGCCGCGCTGGATCAGCGCCCACGCGCCGGTGAGCGACCCCGCGGGCAACGCGGCGCAGGCCAGCCCGTTATTGCCCAACGTCGTCACGTCCTTGACCGGCGCTGTCAGCGGCGAGCTGATCTTCGGGCCGTCGCCGAAGTCAGCCCGCGCAGATTTCCCGGGCTGCCACTGTCCGTTCACGCGCACGCGTCTGATAGACCAGATGGCTGTTCGCCGACGCGCCCACCGTGATCGCGCTGGGCGCCGTGCCCGGCGAATTGATCGTGTACCTGCGTGACGCCTTTCTGCCCGATATCGCCGCCGTTGCCGGCCGCCGCCACCACCAGCATGCCCAGACTGACTGGCGTTCTCCACGGCCTGCGCACCCACGTCGCAGATGGCATCGCCGCAGACGTTGGTGCCTTTGTCCAGCGGGCCGAAGAAGGCCGGGTCGCCTTCGCCGAGCGAGAGCGTGACGATATCCATGCCATCGTTGACCGCGTCGGTCAGCGCCTGAATCCAGGCGGAACGGTGGTGTACTCGTTGACGCCGGGCGAGCCGAACACCTTGTAGTTGCCCAGGAACGCCTTGGGCGCGACCCCGGTGATGCGTGCCCAGCGGGCCGGTATTCTGCACGCCCGCCGCGATCATCGCGATCGCCGTGCCATGCCCCTGCCGGTCGCGCGGCGAGAAGTCGTCGGGCGTGGAGTAAGCCGGGTCGCGGAATCCACCAGCATGGAAACATAACTGCGCGCCACGATCACTTTATTGTTGGTGTATGCGGTGTCGCCCTTGGGAAAGCCGGCAGGCGCCGTGAAGCCCGTGTCCTTGAACCCGGGGTGGTTCTGGTCGATGCCGGTATCGATGATGCCGATCTTCACGCCCGCGCCGGCGTTGGCGCTGCCGCCGATCGCGCTCCATGCCGCGGGCACGCCCACCAGGTCCACGGCCGCGTTGAGCATCGGGTTTCGATGGCGGCAGGTATTGAATCCACTTCACGCCGGGGATGTTCTTCAGCGCGGCCGCGTCCCGGTGCGCGACGCGCACGAAGATCGCGTTGACCAGGATCTGCGAGGTGGCAGCTCACCCGCACCTTGCGGGCCGCCAGTTCGGCCAGCACGCGGCGCTGCGCACTCCGTACCTTTTGCAAGTGCGCCTGCGCCGCGGCACTCTGAAGGGCTACGCGGGACTGGGCCTTTTGAGCTACCGGTGGGTCTTCGAGGACCAGGGCATATTCGGCCAGACGGCCGTGCGGTCTGGGCGAAGGCTGCAGAGACCAGAAATAAGAAGAACGGAAATTCGCTTCATAGCGGCTCCTTAGTACGCAAGCCGCGTCCGACTCACGGTACGGCCGGCTTCGATACTTAAGATACAGGGTAGTCGGTACGGTTACCAGTATCGAACGGCTACTCGGGGCGGCAGCGCAGGATCTCGTCCGCCACGTCCGCGGCGGCACGCATCTCGCGAACATCGTGTACGCGCACGATGTGCGCGCCGCCGAGGACCGCGGCAGTCACCGCTCCGGCCGAAGCGAACTTGGTCTCTTCGGGGTCCGGGTGCGCCAGGAAGCTCTTGCGCGACGGCCCCACCATGATCGGCAGCTCCAGCCCGTTCAACTGACCCAGCCGCGCCAGGATCACGTTGTTGTCTTCCTTGCGCTTGCCGAAGCCGAGGCCCGGATCGATCACCATGCGGGTCTTGTCGACGCCGGCGCGCCGCGCGCGGCTGATGGTGGCTTCCAGATCGCGCGCGATCGTCCCGATCGGGTCCGGCAATCGGCCCGAGTTTGGCCCACGTCTCCGGCGTGCCGCGCATGTGGTTCAGAACCAGGCCGCGCGTTGTACTGCGCCACCGTGCGCGCCAGTTGCGGCTCGAAGGTGAGGCAGGAAGGGTCGTTGATGATCTCGGCGCCCAGTTCCAGGGCGCGCTCGGCGACTTCGGCCTTGTACGTGTCCACCGAAATCGGGATGCGTGAGTTTGTCCTTGAGCCGCTTCAGCACCGGGATCAGGCGGCGGATCTCTTCCGCCGCCGAAATGCGCGCCGAACCGGGCCGCGTGGATTCCGCGCCGATATCGATGATGTCGGCGCCCTGTTCTTCCAGTTCGATGGCGCGCGCAAAGGCGCGGTCCGGGGTCGGAATATTTGCCGCCGTCGGAGAACGAATCGGGCGTGACGTTCAGCACGCCCATGAGGACGGTGCGTTCGCCCAGCCGGATCTCGCGCTGCTTCAGTTTCCAGAAAAAGAGTTTTCTCACCGTATTATCAGATTCGCACTTTTCCGGTGCGGGCAGGCGGCCGGACCGGAGGCGGTTCGGGCGGTTCGAGCTCAAACGGAATTTCTACAACTCGCTTCCAGTTCTTCCCGACCTGAATCAGTAACTCCGCGGGAGGATTCGCCAGTAGCAATTCTTTCACCTTTTCGCCGTTGATCTCCACGGCGCCGGCCTTGATCTTGCGCACCGCATCGCTCACCGATTCGGCCAGCCCGACGCGCGCCAGCAGCTTGTCCACGCGAATGCCGCCTTCCACGCGCACGCCTTCGGGCATCGGCACGGTCTGGATGTCCGCCGGGATCTTCCTTGCGCCGCACCACGGCGTTGAAGACCGCGGCGGCGGCATCGGCGTCGGCCGCCGAGTGGAAATCGGTGACGATGATCTTGCCGAGCGCGATCTTGGCTTCCATCGGGATGCATCGGTACGTCTTCATGCTCTCGATCTCGGCCAGGCTGCGGTCGGTGAGCAGTTCGTAATAGCGCCACATCAGGTCGTCGGAGACCTGCATCACTTTGCGGAACATGACCTCGGGCGGCTCGGTGATGCCGATGTAGTTGCCCAGCGACTTGGACATCTTGTTGACGCCGTCCAGGCCTTCGAGAATGCGGCACCATGGCGACGATCTGCGGCGGCTGGCCGTAATCGCGCTGCAATTCGCGGCCCACCAGCAGGTTGAATTTCTGGTCGGTGCCGCCCATCTCGACGTCGCACTGCAGCGCCACGGAATCGTAGCCCTGCGCCAGCGGGTACATCAGTTCGTGCAGCGAGATGGGCGCGTTGCGTCGTAGCGCTTGGCGAAATCGTCGCGCTCCAGCATGCGCGCCACGGTGTACTTGCTGGTGAGGCGGATGACCTCTTCCCACTTCAGCGGCGCCAGCCAGTGGCTGTTGAAGCGGACCTCGGTCTTCTCCGGGTCGAGAATTTTGAAGACCTGCTGCTTGTAGGTCTCGGCGTTGCGCTCGATGGCCTCGCGCGTCATCGGCGGGCGCGTGACGTTGCGGCCGGTGGGGTCGCCGATCATGCCGGTCATGTCGCCGATCAGGAAGATGACGGTGTGGCCCAGGTCCTGGAAGTGCTTCATCTTGCGCAGCAGCACGGTGTGGCCCAGGTGCAGGTCGGGCGCGGTGGGGTCGAAGCCCGCCTTGACGCGCAGTTTGCGGCCGGTCTTGGCGGCCTCGATCAGGCGCTCGCGCAGGTCTTCTTCGCGGATGATCTCCGCCATGCCCTTCCGCAGGTAGGTGAGTTGTTCGTCGATGGTCATTGCTGAGCGTGTTCAGGGCGTCGTTCAGATCTTCGGAGAATTTGCGGATCGCTTCCACCTGTTCCGGGGTCGCCGGCGTTTCGCCGCCTTTGGCCGCGAGATAAGGCTGGCCGTCGCGCCACACCAGATACGCCAGGCCCTGTTCCGTCATCATCCCGGTGCTGCCCTGCCGCTGTTCCGCTCCACCGACCGCTGCCATGCAGTTGTCGCGCACATAGATGGAAACCGCGGGGCCTTCCGCCATGCGGCGGATGTTGCAGGTCGTCCAGGCGGCTCACATTTTATAGCGGCCGAGGTCCTCGTCGTTGAGGCCTTCCAGCCAGCGGCGCAGTTCTTCGTTATTGACCTTGTCGGAAACGGTGGACGCCAGCTTCGACGATTTGAGCACGGTCTCTTCCACGTAGATCGGGCAATCCAGGCGCAGCGCCAGGGCCAGCGCGTCGCTGGGGCGCGAATCCACGCTGATCAGTTCGCCGTCGCGGTCCAGCCAGATCACCGCGTAGAACGTATCGTCCTTGAGTTCGCTGACCACCACTTTGCGCAGCCCGTGTTCAGGCCGAGCAGCAGGGTCTTGATCAGGTCGTGGGTCATGGGCCGCGGAGTCGAAACTTTTTCGATTTCGAGCGCGATCGCGTTGGCCTCGTACACGCCGACCCAGATGGGGAGCACGGTGTTGCCGTTGATATCCTTCAGGATGACAATGGGCATGTTGGTCACGGGATCCATCATGAGCCCGCGAATTTTCATTTCGACTTCCATTTTGCGGTCCTCCCCCATTCTGATTACACCACAGTCATGCGCTCTCACCCACTAACGAGTTGGGACCGGCGCGCGTGACGCGCACGGAGAGGTACTTGCCGGCCAGGTCGGTTCCGTCGGCATCGGGGTGCGTGAAATTGAGCGTGCGGTTGCAGGAGGTGCGGCCGATCCACTGGCCCAGCGCCTGATTGCGGCCCTCCACCAGCACTTCCTGAATGCTGCCGATCAGCTCCGCGTTGCGCCGGATCTGGATGGCGCGCTGCTTCTCCTGCAGCGATCAGCAGGCGGCGCTGCTTCTCCTCCTCCGGAATGCGGTCTTCCATCTGCGAGCGCGGCGGTGTTGGGCCGCGGCGAGTACTTGAAGCTGAACAGCGAATCGTACTGCACTTCGTCGAGCAGGTCGAGGGTCTGCTGGAAATCGCGCATCGGTCTCGCCGGGGAAGCCGACGATGATGTCGGTGGTCAGCGAGTAGCGGCGCTTCGCGTTCTTGATCCACTCGATGCGCCGCATGTATTCGTCGCGCGTGTACAGGCGGTCCATCGCCGCCAGCACGCGGCTGGAGCCCGACTGCACCGGCAGGTGAATGTGATCGCAGATCGCCGGGTTGGCGTCCATGGCATCGACGATGGCGCGCACGAAATCGCGCGGATGGCTGGTGGTGTAGCGCACGCGGCGCATGCCGGGAATTTCGGCCACCCGCGCCAGCAGCGTGGCGAAGTCCCATCCCGCGGGCGAAGGATCGCGGTAGCTGTTCACGTTCTGGCCCAGCAATTGGACCTCGGTGTAGCCCTTTTCGGCCAGGCCGCGCGCTTCCGCCATCACGCTCTCGCTGGTGCGGCTGCGCTCCGGTCCGCGCGTGAACGGCACCACGCAATAGGCGCAGGATTTGTCGCAGCCTTCGATGATGGTGAGGTAGGCGCGGTGCGGGTTGTCGCGGCGCGTGAACGGCGTGTCGAAGGCTTCGGCGTTGTCGAAGCTGAGGCCGGTGACGCGGCGGTTGCCGCTTTCCAGTTGCACCAGCATTTCGCCCAGGTGCGTATAGCTGGCCGACCCGGCCACCAGGGAAACGTGCGGCGCGCGCTCGAAGATCTTCTCGCCCTCCTGCTGCGCCACGCAGCCCAGCACGCCGAAGATCTTGTCCTTCATCCCCTCGCGCTTGAAGTTCTGCAGGCGGCTGAAGACCTTCTGTTCGGCCTTATCGCGGATGCTGCACGTGTTGTAGAGTACCAGCCCCGCTTCGTCCGGCGTCTCCACCTGCGCGTAGCCCTCGGCCAGCAGCGTGCCGACGACTTTTTCGGAGTCGTGGGCATTCATCTGGCAGCCGAATGTTTCGATGTAAAAGGTTTTCCCAGGCACTGTAGTTCCATTGTACAAGTTAATGATTTGTCGATATTGGAACAGCCGGCTTCGGCGGGATTCGCCGTGTGCAGTGTAAACTGAAATAGTAGACCGGAGGGGACTAGTGAAATTCTTTTTGGATACCGCCAACCTCGATGAGCTCAAGAAGGGCGCCAGTTGGGGAATCGTTGACGGGGTAACCACGAACCCGTCGCTCATCGCCAAGGAAGGCCGCCCCATCGAGGAGCAGGTCCGCATGATCTGCGACATCGTGGATGGCGATATCAGCGCCGAAGTGGTTTCCACCGAATCCGGCGCGATGATTGCCGAAGGGCACAAACTCGCCAAGATCCACAAGAATATCGTGGTGAAATGCCCCCTGACCCGCGATGGCATCAAAGCGACATCCGCGCTCGCCAAAGAGGGTATCCGGGTCAACGTCACACTTTGTTTTTCGGCGGGGCAGGCGCTGCTTGCAGCCAAGGCCGGAGCCTACATCATCAGTCCGTTCGTTGGCCGGTTGGACGACGTGGGTGCCGTGGGCATGGACCTCATCCGCGCCATCACGCAGATCTACAAGAACTACGGTTACAAGACGCAGGTGCTCGCGGCCTCGCTACGCGGGCCCACGCACGTGATCGATTCCGCCCTGGCCGGAGCCCACATCGGCACCATGCCCTTCAAGGTGCTCGATATGCTCTTCAATCACCCGCTGACGGACAAAGGGCTCGATCAGTTCTTGAAGGACTATAACAAGGTCTTCGCGGAGACGCCGCGCCGCTCGATAGTGCGGGCTGGCAATCGATGCACGGATTGACCAATCTCACAGCCGCTGAGCTGATCACCATCGGGCTGGCCGCGCTTCTCGTCATCCTGCTCGCGATCATCGGCTACCGCGCGTGGCAAAAGTCGCGTATCACCCCGGAAGAACGCGAGCGCCGCCGCTGCGCGCATCTGGTGGCCATCGGGAAAATCAACGACGCCATGCTGGTGGAGATCCGCGACAACCTCGTCTTCTACTCCTACGGAGTGCGCGGGGTGGAGTACACCGCATCCCAGGATCTATCCCGTTTCGCCAATCTGGCCGCGTCGGATTTTTCCGGAGTGAGCGCCATGAGCGTGAAGTACGATCCGCGCAATCCGGCGAATTCCATCGTCATGGCGGAAGAGTGGAATGGCCTGCGCGGCGCCACCCGTCTCACACCGGAAAATCACCCCAGCCGCTGATCACCCATCCGCCGGGCGTTCGGGAAGTGATCCCTGATACCCTGGGCTATTGTCCCGGCATCCTCTCTTCAAGGCATATTTAGCACTCGTCGCAGTGTGCTTCTTCTGGGGGACCACCTACCTGGGGATTCGTATGGCGCTCGAATCCTTCCCTCCCATGCTCCTGGTCTGCGTGCGATACATCATCTCGGGCACCATCATGCTCGCCTTTTCGAGGGCCCGTGGTTTATATCTTCCCAAGGGCAGGGAACTCGCCTGGGCCTGCTTCAGCGGGCTGCTCACGCTGGCGATCGGCAACGGAGCCCTGGTGGCCTCGGAGACCCTGATTCCCAGTGGCATCGCCGGCCTGATCGTCACCATCTCGCCGTTCTGGATGGTGGGGGTCGAGGCCCTGCTGCCCGGAGGCGTCCGTCTGCATGCGCCCACCATCGCCGGCATGGCGGTGGGTCTGGCCGGGGCAGCGCTGCTCTTCACGCCGGATGCAGGGGCTGGAGCCATCGATCACAAACTCGTGATCGGCTTCCTCCTCCTGCAGTTCGGCATGGCGGGTTGGAGCTTCGGCTCGATCATCCAGCGGCGCAAGGCGGGCAAAGCGCACCCCGTGATCGCCGGCGGTGTGCAGCAGCTGGCCGCCGGCTTAGCGATGATTCCGGTCGCCCTCGCGTCGGGCAATCTGACCGTTCACTGGAGCACCCGCGGAGTCTCGGCGATCCTCTACCTGATTACGTTTGGCTCGCTCGTCGGCTACAGTGCGTTCGTCTACGCGATGGACAAACTCCCCGTGGCCATCGTCTCGATTTATCCCTACGTGAACGCCGTGGTAGCCGTGTCGCTGGGATGGCTCTTCTACCGAGAGCCCTTCGGATGGCGCGAAACCGGCGCAATGCTCGTCATCTTCGCCGGCGTAGCGGTGGTCAAGCGATACTCCCAACCACCAGCCCCACCGAAGCCTCAATGCCCTCCGCCTACTGATTCCGGCCGACGAACTTCGCACCCAACGCCCCCCCCGCCATACTCAATAGAGTAATAAAAACGAACAGCATAAACAGCATCACCAGCAGAATGGCGAAGAGTCCGGGAGCCGTCTCCAGCATCCGCAGAGCTTCCTGAACGTTCGGGTCCGTCGGATTTTTCAATTGCTGCCGGAACAGCGCGGCGATTCCGCCGTTGGCGGCCATCGGCACCACCGTCAACGTGAAGATCACCGTCGTAATCGCAAACATGAAAACGCCCGTAATCCAGCCGAGTCGGACACCCGCCCGGACACTGAGCAGGACCCCCGTACGCCGGCCGTGAAACAGAACGGCGAGGAACCCGGCGGCAATCCAAAGCACCACGTTGAGCGCGGGAATCCCGCTGACCAGGAACGCCACCGGCGCCACCACAAAGGCAATCCGCACCGCCACCAGATTATGAAAATTGATAGCAGGAGCCTGCGGTGGCGGCGCTGCCGCGGGTACCGCCGGAGGAGGAATGACTTCGGCGGAGTTCTCCGGTTCCGGCTCCGCCGCGCCCACTTCACGCTGTGGTTTCCCGCATTTATGGCAGAAGAGAGAGTCTGGCGCCAACTGAGCGCCGCAGGTGCAAAATTCCGGCATTTTCTGATTTCAGTGTAGCAACTGGCGGCCCAAAGGCCTTCTACCGCTGTATGGTAGCCTACAGCCTTGGACGAACCCCCCATCCGGCGGCAGCTCGGCGTCTTCGACGCCACCATGCTGGTGATGGGCGGCATCGTCGGGTCGGGCATCTTCATGAACCCGAGCGTGGTCGCAAGGCAAGTGCACACGCCGTTTCTCATCCTGGGCGTCTGGGTGGCGGGCGGTGCGCTGGCCTTGTTGGGAGCCTTCATCTGGGCGGAACTGGCCACGCGCCTGCCCGGAGCGGGCGGGCAGTATCTCTATCTGCGCGAGGCTTATCATCCGGCGGTGGCCTTCGTCTACGGCTGGGTGCTCCTGCTCGTGACGCAGACCGGCGGAATGGCCGCCGTAGCAATAACGTTTGCGCGATACTACCGGGAAATCAGCGGCGCGGCGTGGAGCGACAGCGCGATCGCCGCGGCCGTCCTCTTGGGGCTCACGGCCATCAATTGCTTGGGCGCCCGAGCCGGCAGTAATCTGCAGAGCGCCCTGATGCTGATGAAAATGGGGGCGATCGCAGCGCTGGTGGCGGCCGGAATCGCTGCTGGGCGGCGGCACCATTCATCCGCTGCCGCTCCTGGACCAGCCCGTCTCCACCGGCCTCCTCGGAGCCATCGGCGCCGCCATGATTCCCGTGGCCTTTGCCTATGGCGGATGGCAGACCGCTACTTTCGTCGCCGGAGAGATGCGCGATCCCGCCCGCGACCTCTCGCGCGGCCTCGTCGCTGGAGTCACCGGCGTAGTCGTGCTCTATCTGGCGGTCAACGTGGTCTGTCTGAAAGTGTTGGGGCCGGAGGGCCTCGCAGCCACTCGCACCCCGGCATCGGCCGTCATGCGATTGGCGATGGGAGAGCGCGGTGCCTGGTGGATCGCCATGGGAATTGCGATCTCCACCCTCGGCTTTCTCAGTCAGGGGATGTTGACCGCGCCTCGCGTGTATAACGCCATGGCGCGCGACGGTCTGTTCTTCGAGAGCGTCGGACGCCTGAGCGCGCGCACCGGCGCGCCGGTGACCGCAATCGTGCTGCAAGGCATCGCCGCCACCGCGATCGCCTTTTCCGGAAAGTACGAGCAGATTCTGAACTACGAAGTGTCGGTGGACTTCATCGCCTTTGCCCTCGCCGCCGGCGCCCTGTTCCTCTTCCGCCGCCAGAAACGGGGCGCTCGGACGAAATCTATCGCGCTCCCGGTCACCCGTTTACCACCGCTCTGTTCGTCGCCTCTTGTGTCGGCATCGTCGCGAGCACGGTCATCACCGACCCGCTGAACAGCGCCCGCGGTTGGGGCATCATGTTAACGGGGGTTCCGGTCTACTGGTATTGGAGCCGCAGACGCAAAGCGCGATGAGACGGAAACAATCGGAGTACATGCATTGGGCGAAGACGCAGAGTCGCGCCCGCTTCAATCTGGCCACCAGCGGCGTGGGAGCGTTCCCGCTCGGCGAACTTGGCGCGCTGCCCCCGCTCGAGATCAATGGCGACAACAGCTACGGTTATCCGCCGCTGAAGCAGGCTATCGCCGCGCGCTACGCCGTGGACCCGGATTGCGTGGTCACGGCCGCTGGAACCTCGGGCGCGAACTACCTGGCATTCGCCACGCTGCTCGATCCGGGCGACGAGGTACTGTCGAGCACCCCGCCTATGGACTACTCCTGGACGCGCTTGAGGCCGTCGGCGCCGTGGTCAAGCGTTTCGCCCGCACCCACGAGAACGGTTATGCTCTCGAAGCGGAGGCTGTACGGCGGGCGATTACGCCGAAGACGAAGCTCATCGTTGTGACCAATCTGCACAATCCGTCGAGCGTCCTGACCGGAGAAAGCGCCCTGCGCGCAGTAGGAGACATCGCGCGCAGCGTGGGAGCGCGCGTACTCGTGGACGAGGTCTACCTCGATGCGGTGTACGACAATACCCCGCGAACCGCCCTTCTCCTGGGCCCGCACTTCGTCGTCACCAGCAGTTTGACCAAGGTGTACGGCGTAAGCGGACTGCGCTGCGGCTGGATTCTGGCGGAACCGGACCTGGCACGCGCCATGTGGCGGATGAACGATCTGTTCGCCGCGACACCCGTACATCCCGGGGAACTGCTGAGCGTTGCAGTCTTCGAAAATCTGGACGCCGTACGTGACCGTTTCCGCCGCATTGTGGAGGCGGACCGCAAAGTGCTCACCGGATTTCTGGATCGCGTGCCAGGATTAAGCGCCGTTCGGACCGAGTGGGGCACCACCGCCTTTCTGCGCCTGGCGAGCGGCGGCGCCGATTCCTTTCTGGAGCGTTTGCGCGCAGAGCGCGATACTTCGGCCGTACCGGGGCGCTTCTTCGGCATGCCGGAGTGTTTTCGGGTCGGCATGGGAGTAAATTCGGAGATGTTCGCCGAGGGCCTGCGGAGGATCGAGGAGACGTTATGAATAGACGGTTCGCGATGATTTGTGCCTTGGTTCTGTCGGGGCTGCTCGCTGTCTCGCAGCTTGTCGCGCAAGATGTCGCGGTTGCCCCAGCCCCCGCGCCGGCGAAGAAGGCGCTGTTCTGGAAGGCCACTTCCAAGGACAACGTGATCTACCTTCTCGGGTCGATTCACCTCGGGTCGAAAAGCCTGTATCCGCTGCCCAAAGAGATCGAAGATGCATTCGACCACTCGGCTCTGCTGGCCGTTGAGATCGACATCAATCACGTGAACATGGCCAAGTTGCAGGGGATGATTTTTCAGACCGGCATGTATTCGGACGACGACACGCTGTGGAACCACGTCAGCCCGGAGGCCCGCCAGCGGCTGGAGGCGTTCTGCGAAAAATACGCCTTTCCAGTCGCCGGCATGGCCGAAAATGAAACCCTGGACGGCGGCCATGATGGTCTCGACAATCCCTCTGGTGAAGAACGGCATGGAATTCGGCTTGGGTATCGACAAGTACTTCCTCGACAAGGCGGATCAGGGTAAGAAACGGATTGTGGAGATCGAGTCCGCCGAAGAACAAATGAAACTGGTATCGGGCATCACCGCGGAGATGCTGGAGAAATCCCTCGCGGCTCCCTCCAACCAGGATCCCCAGGAGTACGTCAAACGGATTCAGCAGGCCTGGATCAGCGGTGACACCGCCCAGTTGGAAAAGGTGATTCAAAGCCAGCCCTCCGACCCGGTTGAATTCGCCAAGTCGATGCTGCAGGACCGCAACTTGCGCATGGCCGATGCGGCCGAACAGTTCCTCAAGGGAAAGGAACCGGCATTCGTCGTGGTGGGCGCAGCCCATATGGTGGGGCCGGACGGCGTGGTTCGCATCCTCCAGAAGCGCGGGTACAAAGTCGAACAGGTGACGCTCTCCCACTAGCTTTAACCCACCAGAAACGCGCCAACGCGGTCGATAATCCGTTCGGGATCCTCATTGGCGGCCGTTTCCACCACGCCCACGGTCAGTTGTACCGCCGGGCGGACCGTCTTCCCACCCTTCAAACAGGCGTAAGAGCCCGACAGATGCTCCGTGATCCACTTGGCGGATGCCAGCGCTTCGGACTTCTTCACGGTGAGAATGGCTGCGAACTCCTCGGCCCCCCAACGGCCAATCACCGCGGAGAGCGGCAGGCTGTTGCGCAGCCGCTTGGCGAATGCGGCGCAAAGCTCCGCACCCACCTCTATGCCGTATTGGACTTCCGCCCGGCGCAGACCCCGTGCGCCCACCAGCAGAAGGCAGTACTGCCCCGCCTGCATCGAGCCGATTCGCCCCGTCAACTCCTCTCGCGTGGCGAGACGCGTGACTTCGTCCACGGAAACGGCGCTCTCCAGGGCATCGATTCGCTTGTGCAGCATGCGGATCTCCACCAGGAATTGCGACGTGGTGAGCTGGTGCTGCTTGCGCACCTGTTCCAGACTGGTCTCTATGGAATCGGCAGCGGCGGACACTACCCTGCCGAATGCCGCATTTCCGGGCGTGGCCGCTACCTGACGCAGCGTACCCAACGCGGTACGAAGGTTCGTTTCGTGGTCGCCATCGGCCTGACTCAGTGAATCCAGCACTTCTTCCAGGCTGCGCGCGGTGCCGGCCAGTTCGTCGCGCAGATTGCAAATGTACTGTGCCGCCTTATCCCGGTAATCGCGCAGCAGTCCCCTCAGGGTGGCGCGGCTGTCCGACAGCGCCTCAAGACTGCCTTTGCCGACTTCGTCCGCCAGCGCTTCCAAATGCTTCCGGTGGTGTGCGGTCAGCTCCTCATCCAACTCGACCGGGTAGTGGGCGATGTTCTTGATCGCCAGGCTGTAGGCGTCCAGCATCGCGGTGCGCAGTTGATGGCTCCGCTCCAGCTCGCTCAAAGACGATTGAATCGAGATCATGGGAGGTCACTCATGGAATCAACATCGGCAGTTCGGGAGGTTTCCTTTAGGGTGGATCGTTCGGTACAACTGCGCTGGTTCCCCATCGGCGTCTCGTTACGCTTGAAATTCTCAATCGGATGCCTATTTCGCTATTGCCTCTCGTATAAAAAGGGGTATTCTATGGGTGATTGCGCGTTGACCACAGGAGGCTCCTTTAAATGTTTGATCGCCCGATCATCGCTCTGAAGGACGAAGAAGAGATGGAAGACTTCCACGACTACGACGACGAAGAGCACTCAGAGCTCGACTCGAAGCTCGACGACTATGAAGACGACGAAGACGAGGACGACGATGACGAAGCGGACGAGATTGCGCCTCCGTCTGCCGTAATCGACTCGGTGCTGGTTGCTGTGGTCGAGCCGCTGCCCGGCCCGGAACCTCCGCCGGAGGCTCCCCCCAAGAAGCCCGTCAGACAGGCATCGT
Source organism: uncultured Solibacteraceae bacterium (assembly GCA_963792055.1). GTDB lineage: Bacteria > Acidobacteriota > Terriglobia > Bryobacterales > Bryobacteraceae > Solibacter. Next base: position 386,965 of record CAWBUV010000011.1, read on the forward strand.
CGGCAGGCAAGGCTCCCGCAAAGAAAGCCGCGGCCAAGCCCGCGCCCGTGAAGAAGGCCTCGAAACCTGTGGCGAAGCCGGCCGCCAAGAAGTCTCCGGCCAAGAAAGCCGCCGCCAAAAAAGCTGTCGTAAAAAAGGCCGTCGCCAAAAAGGCCGTGCCAAAAAGGCTGCAAAAAAGGCCCCGGCAAAAAAGGCCCCCGCAAAAAAGGCGGCAGCCAAAAAGGCGCCCGCCAAAAAGGCCCCGATGAAAAAGGCCGCCAAGAAAGCTCCGGCCAAAAAAGCTTCACCCAAGAAAGAAGAAAGTAGTCCGCCTCGGACTACCTCAGCACAAATCCCGCGCCGGTCGGCAATCCCGGCGCGGGAATCAGATCCACTACGCGTCCTTATTCACCGCTTTCCGGCATCGATCGAAGAGATTCAACAGATCTTCGGCCAGTTCTTCCGGCGAGCGTACGCCCGCCTTCGCCGAAAACCCTGCCGCCGTCTGTCCGGACTTTCCATATCCCGCGTTGACGGCAATGAACTTCATCAGTTCCAATGCCACATCGTCCTTGGTGCGTCCGCCGCCGGAGCCGCCTTTCGCGTCTGCCCCTTCGGTCTGCATTCATTCGTGGGGGTCCCTAGTTCGGCCATCGGTATTTCGTCCTCCGTGTGTTAAAACTCTAGGGTACTGCATTTTCTTTCCGATGCCCCTCACCGCGGTCCGGCACGTGCGAAAAATGCGCGGAGGCGCCCAGGCCCACCTGCTGGAGGCCGACGACGGTAAGTGGTATGTCGTCAAATTCCGCAACAACCCCCAGCATCGCCGCGTCCTGGTCAACGAGGCGCTCTGCGCCACCCTGCTGCGCTACCTGAAGATCTCCGCTGCCGGAGACTGCCTTCATCCAGGTGGGTTCCGCCTTCCTGGCCGCCAATCCCGAATGCAGCATCCAGCTCGGAACCCGCCGCGTGGAGATCGAGCCCGGCTGGCAGTTCGGCTCGCGGTATCCCGGCGACCCGTCCGCATCGCCGTCTACGATTTTCTCCCCGACGCTCTGCTCGGCCAGGTCGCCAACCTGGAGGACTTCCGCGCCATCCTGGTCTTCGACAAGTGGGTGGGCAATGCCGACGGCCGCCAGTCCGTCTTCTATCGCGCCATGGTGCGGCGCGCCGATTCCGCCGGCGGCCGCGCCGGCTTCGTGGCCCGCATGATCGATCACGGATATGCCTTCAACGGTCCCAATTGGGACTTCCCGGAATCCGCCGTGCAGGGGCTCTACGCCCGCAAACTGGTCTACGATGCCGTGCGCTCGCTGGACGATTTACAGCCGTGGCTGGATCAGGTCGTACACTTCCCCGAAGAGGTCATCGACCAGGCCTGGAAGAGCATTCCCGCCGACTGGATCGAAGGAGAGGAAGATGCCCTGGACCGCCTCCTGGAGCAGTTCTTCGAACGCCGCGCACGCGTGCCTGCGCTGATCCAATCCTGCCGCGAATCGCGAATCAACCCCTTCCCCAACTGGCACGGCGCATAAGCACTGTGTCCTTCCACCCCATCCCGTATCCACACGCTAGAATTAGGGGGTGCTGCACCAATTCGTTCTCCATAACGATCAGATTCAGAAATCCACCGACCTTTGCTTGGCTCCAGGACAGGTAGGTCTGCTCTCCGGTTGGGGCGTCTTCAGTACCCTGCGTATCGCCGATGGCGTTCCCTTCGCCTGGGACCGCCACTGGGCTCGCCTGCAGCGCGATGCCGCCGCATTGCACGTCGAACTGCCCCACGATTCCCAGCAGGTCCGCGACAAGATGCTGGATCTGGTGGAGGCCAACAGCGCGCCGAACTGCACCCTGCGGATCGCCATCGTGCGCAACGGCGGCGGCATGTGGGCCGGCCCGTCCAACGGCCGCGCCAGCGACCTGATCGGCGCTCACCGCCGATTCGAAGCGACTGGGGCGAGGGCGTCAAACTGGCGTATGTCAGCGCGAAGCGCGCCACGCCGCCTGCCAGTTCACCGGCACCAAGATCCTCTCCTGGGCGATGAATCTGACCTGGCTGGAATCGCGCCCAGGCGCGCGGCTTCGACGAAGTGATCCTGCTCAATGAGCGCGGCGAAGTCGCCGAATGCACGTCGGCCAATCTCTTCATCGCCAACGGCAGCCACGTCTACACTCCGCCGCTCAGTTCCGGTTGCCTGCCCGGGATCACGCGCGAAGTTGCTGCTCGGCGAAATTCACGTGCCCGGAATCCGCGTCGAAGAGAAGCGCTGCTGCCCGCCGACCTGGAAGCGGCCGACGAGGTGTTCATCACTTCCACCACGCGCGACCTCCTGCCCGTCCTGCAGATCGAAGACAAGAAGGTGGGCCGCACCGACCACACGCGGCAGGCGCTGGCCCGCGCCTTCTCGGAGTATGTGAGGAATTACGTGGCAGCCCGCAAGCAGGCTGTCGCGTAGATCACTTCAGTACCACCCGAAGCGTGTCTCCAACCAATACCCAAGGATGACGCGCACGATGCAGTATTGCCGCGTGGCGCTTGCACGGCGAAGCTCGAAACTACAGATAGAAGGTAGAGAAGGTAAGCCGCGATGGGCTCCCAAAAAAGAAAATGGTTCCAAGTGATCTGATTTCCAGCCTGGCTCTCTACCGGCATGCACGGCATTGAGCACTGCGAACAAAAGCGCCGGACGATTCGCCTCTCTGCTCCCCAATGGCTGTTTTCTCCAGCCGCCGGATCAATGCTTCCTGGCTCGCCGCTTGCTGCCTCTTGTCCGGAACCGATCGCTCGTAACGGCCTTTCGCTCGCCCGCAACGGCTGCCGCCTCTCGGCGACCTCCATTCCGGGGTCAAAGCTCCCAGCCTGCTACTTCGCTTCCTTCCGACTCGCTTCCGTGCCCGTTCGGCCTTTTGGCTCCGCCACCGCTCCCGGTTTGCGCCCGGTTGCGGCCGCTTCATTGCCTGAGGCCCGTTGCACTTCCGCTACCTGGTTCGGCTTGCCGCGCCTGCCGTCTCCACTCCCCTCCGGGACTTTTACGTCCCTCGGGATCAAAGCGTTCAACGCGTTTGCTGCCTGCCGGTCCGCCTGACGAATCCGCCCGATTTCCCTTCGCTCCCCGCTGCCCGTTCTATTCAAAGTTTGGGCTGCGGATCAACGTTCCAGGTCCGCTACGTTTCCGCCGGCTTGCTGTTCCTCAAACCTCTTGGAACCTTCTTCACTATGCTCCCGATACTGGTTTGCGTCAATCCTTTTTCGGTGCGAATCCAAACCTTTTCCTCAGCATTTATCTGGTTTATTTCGAGCGAGTTACGGGCTGTGCGATGTGGAAGTCTTGTGGATAAAACGCGCACCGCCTAAAATGTTTTACTTCAATTTGAGAATCATGCCGTTGTCCGTGGCCAGCCACAGATTCTGCTCCGTCGGCGCCGGAAAGAATCGCCCGGTGCGCCACCGCCCGGTAGTCCACCGCCATCTCTTTCCACGTTTTCATGTCACTGCTTTTGAAGACCTTCACATTGCCCGGCGCGACGCTGCGTACCTGTCCCGCCATCTCGATTCCGGCCAGGTAAGACGTGCCGTTCGTTGGTCAGCCAGACATCGGTGATGGCGTAGCGCTTGTCGCGAAACACCGTCTGACTCTTGCCGGTCATCCAGTCGAGTTTATAGACCTCACTCGGAAAGGTCGCGGAGTCGCCATACTCGATCAGTCCCAGTCCCGGCCCGTCGGCCGAAAAGCGCGCCCGCGTTACCTGTCCGAACAGCGAGGTCGATCCGGCGCGCCAGGTCTTCCCGCCGTCGTGCGTCACCATCGTGTAGGAAAGGTGCGGCGTCTCGCGCCGGCTCATCGCATCCTCCGGGTCCATCCACGCCGGAAATCGCGAACCCCAGCGCAACGCCGGCTGATTGAATCCAAAAACAATGCCGTACGTTGCGATTGGCAAAGGCGATCCACGAATACGCCGAGCGATCCGCCGCGCCCGGCGGTTCGGCGGCCGTCTTGATGGCTTCCCATTTGCGGCCGCCATCATGCGTCGCCAGCACCGTCTTCTTCTTGCAGGCCGCCCAGCCGTTATTCTCGTCCGCGAAATACACCCGCCACACGGAAGCCGGCGGTTTGGGCAGCTTCTTCCAGTCCTTGCCCGATTCGTCGGTCTTCCAGAACCCTTTTCCGTGACCATCCAGCCCAGCGCTGTCATTCAGAAAGAACAGCGATACCGGGTTCTCCTCCAGCTTTGCGACGTCCCAATGCGCCCCGCCGTCCGACGGTCACCACCGCCACCGGCTTGTGGCCGCCCTTCGCTGTCCTGTATGCTGCCGATCGCCATGACATACCGGTCCGAAGGGGTCTGTATGTCCTGCAGTACCAGTTCGGATTTCGCCTGATCGTAGAAATACTGCATCTGCCAGCGCGGCGCCTGGCCCGATACCAGGGGCGCCGACAGCAGACTCAGTGCGCACAGTTGCCAGGTAAAAGGAATCGTCACCATGATCCCTATTGTTTCATCGCCACCGGACCGGAGGAAAGCACCAGTTCCACATGATTGGCCGATTCCAGCGCCGCCGGCGACATGCGCGCCAGCACCAGCATGCAGCCCACCTGCTCGCCCACCGTGGTCAGCACTTCCATTTCGCTGCCGGTATGCTGATGCGGCAGGCGGTGCTGCACGTTGATCACGCCCACCACGCGGTTGCGCGCGATCACCGGCGCCGAAAGGAACGCCTCGAAGCTGTCCTCGGGCAGGTCGCCGAAGTTTTGAAGCGCGGATCTTTGTAAGCCTCGCGCGAGATCGCCAGCAGCCGCCGCTCGCGCGCCACCCAGCCCGTCAGACCTTCGTTCGAACGCAGCCGGAGCTTGCCGATCGTGGAAGGATGCGGCGTATTCGACGCGCAGAGCACCAGGTCTTCGCCATCCAGCAGATAGACCAGGCAGGAATCGCATTGGGTGAATTCCACCACCAGGGAGACAATCCCCTGCAGTACGTCCGGCAGGCTCAGGTCGCGGACCATGAAGCGGCTGACCTTCTGGAACACGCTGAGTTGCTGCTCGGTCCGCTGCAGACGCAATTCGAGCTCTTTGCTCTTGGGCATGCGATCCTATTATAGCGACGGCTTATCCACTGCGCTCGAAAGCCTGCGCACTCTGTCCGAATGTCCCCCTCATTTGAGGGGATTCCCTTTTGTGGGCTTTTCCTGCTCTAATAAGTGAACCCTGGGCTGAACGAGTGATCGACGAATCCAATTCCACCGCCACCGGCGAAGCTCGTACCCCCGATATCCCCGGCGTCTTCTATAAGAACGAGAAGCTGCTGGTCGCTCTCCTCGAATCGGCATCTCAGGCAATCATCAGTATCGATCGCGCCGGACGCATTGTTCTGGTCAATCGCCGTACCGCCGAGATGTTCGGCTACACTGCGCAGGAACTGCTTGGCGCTCGCATCGAGCTGCTCCTGCCCGAGTCGAAGCGGGCGGCCCACAGCCGGCAGCGCGACGACTACTTCGACCGGCCTCGTGCCCGCCCCATGGGAATCGGCCTCGATCTCTCCGGACGGCGCCGCGATGGTACGGAGTTCCCCGTGGAAGTCAGCCTCAGCACCATCGAAACCGACGACGGCCTTTTCGGGATCGCCTTCATCAGCGACATCACGCCTCGCAAAGCCCTGGAAGCCCAACTGATGCACGCGCAAAAGATGGAGGCCGTGGGCCGCTTGGCCGGTGGTGTGGCGCACGATTTCAACAACATGCTCACCGTAATCGCCGGTTACAACCGCATGATCCTCGATGAACTCTCGACTTTGGATCCCCTACGCGGCTACGCCGAGGAGATTCTCAAAGCCGCCGATCGGGCTGGCGCCCTGACCAATCAACTGCTGGCCTTCAGCCGTCGCCAGGTCATGCAGCCGCGCGTCATCAACCTCAACGCGGTCATCGCCCAGACCGAGAAGATGTTACACCGGTTGATTGGAGAAGATATCGAACTGGTGATCATTCTGGATCGCGACACCGGCAACATCAAGGCAGATCCGAACCATATCGAACAGGCCATTGTGAACCTGGCGGTGAATTCCCGCGATGCCATGCCCGGCGGCGGCCGTCTCACCATCGAAACCGCGAATGTCCACATCGACGAGACCTATGTCAAGACCCACATGGGCGTAAAGCCCGGCGAATTTGTCATGATCGCCGTCAGCGATACCGGTCACGGGATGGATTCCGTCACGCGCCAGAACATCTTCGAACCGTTCTTCACTACCAAGCAACAAGGCAAAGGCACCGGCTTGGGCTTGGCCACTGTCTACGGCATGGTCAAGCAGAGCGGCGGCGATATCTGGGTATACAGCGAGCCCGGCAAGGGGACCACATTCAAACTCTACTTCCCGCGGGTCACCGAGCCCGTCTCAACCGCCTTGGCCGAAGAGTCTGGCCTCGCCCGCCAGCTCTGCAGCGAAACCGTCATGCTCGTGGAAGACGAGGCCCAGGTGCGTGATCTTACCCAACGAATGCTCAAGCAGCTCGGCTATTCGGTGCTTACGGCGGCCAAAGGCGATGAAGCCCTGGAGATCAGCTCGAATCACGCCGGGAGAGATCTCCCTGCTGGTTACCGACGTAGTGATGCCCAACATGAGCGGCAGACAGGTCGCCGACGCGCTGGTCCTCACCCGCCCCGGCCTTAAAGTGCTCTTCCTGTCCGGTTACACCGATAATACGGTGGGAAACCATGGCGTGTTGGATTCGAATGTGAACTTCCTCGCCAAGCCCTTCAGCCGTGAAACTTTGGCCCGCAAGATCCGCGAAATTCTGTCGCGCTGATCCGAGTCCCATCCCCAGAGTTATATCCCCGGGCATATCCAAAGTTACCAGCGGTAGGTTTCCAACGCCGGGTATTCCGCGCCCACCGATCGCCTACAATCAAAAAGAGTAGCAGCCCGAAATATGACTGAAAGCGGCACCGATAGCACAATACTTACGTGGAGCGTGCCCGAATGCCCGTTCAGCATCGAAACCTCGGCACGCGTTTTGGACGACATCCGGTTAACCGTCATGGATGCGTTTTTCTCCCTGCCCCGCGGCGGTGCGGAAATCGGCGGAATCCTGCTCGGAACGTTCCATAACGGCCGCCTCGTCATCACCGACTATGCGGGGCTCGATTGCGAGCACGCCTACGGACCCTCCTTCACCCTCTCTCCACCCGATGAAGAACGGCTAACGAGGCTGCTCGCAGCTCACAGGAACGACCCCGGCGGTGCGCGTCCTGTGGGTTGGTATCACTCCCATACACGTAGTGAGATTTTCCTGTCCGATGCCGATCTGAAGATCCACCAGACCTACTTCCCCGAATCCTGGCAGGTTGCCCTGGTGATGAAACCGCACACCTTGCAGCCCGCCCGCATCGGCTACTTTTTCCGCCAGGCCGATGGCAGCGTGCATGCCGCCGCCTCCTACCGGGAAGACCTCCTGGAGGCGCTCCCCGTTCGTCAGATGCCTACGGGAGCGCCCGCCGCGCCGGCGCCGAATGACTCGGCCTCGCGCCGCTTGCGCCAGTACCCTGGTTCTGTAGTCGAGCCCGCCGCCGAAATCGTTGCGGTACCTCTCCCCGTCGCCACGCCCGAGTCCGTGCATCCGTCCCCCACGGTCATCGAAGCGACCGCGCCCGTGGCCGTTCCTGTGCCCGAACCCGTACCGCCTGCACCGCCGGCGCCCGCTTTCCGGATCGAGAATCCAGGCTCCGGCCGCAACTGGATGGTCGCCGGAATCGGCTTCGTAGCGGTTCTGGGAATTTGCGGCGCTGCCTTTCGCATCCGGCAGATGTGGATGCCGCGCGCCATGGTAGCCGTACAATCCATGGTCTCGGCTACCCGGCCGGCGCCGGTTGCCGCCCCTTCTCCCGTCGTGGTTCCCCCACCACCCGCGCTAAAACTCAGCACCCTCGATCGCGAAGGGCAACTGCAAATCAGTTGGGATCGCACTTCCCCAGTCGTGCAGCATGCCAGCGACGCGGTGCTCGAGATCAACGAAGGCGGACCCTCATTGACGGCCATCCAACTCGACGCCGCACACCTGCAAGCCGGAATTTTTACTTATGCACGCACGGCAGAGAAGGTGGACGTAAGACTCATCGTTCACCAGGAAAAAGGCCCCGATCTCCGCGAAGTCACCAGTTTCCTGGGCAAATTGCCCGAGCGCCAACCTGTGGAGACGCCCCAGGCCCGCAAGCAGCGCGAGGATGCGGCCAGGCAGGCCGCAAAACTGAAAGCCGATCTGACCGTTCAGGCGGCAAAGACCAAAAAGCTCGAGAGGGACCTCAAGTCCATGCGCGACCAGATGCGCCTCCAGCAGCTTCGCCGCCTCAAGAATCAGGCCCCGGACAAGTAGGACAGGCCTCCCTGCCTGTCCATTCTCACTACCCCCACAGTTCGTGAACCGGCAGGAACGGGAACGGGCCCGTCTTCGGTACATATTCGAAACCGCGTCCAAGCGGATCGTCGTGCCGCACCGTCGTCCAGTCGATCCCCAGCGCCGAGTAGATCGTCGCCTCGATATCCTCCGGATACACATAGCGATTCTGCGACCAGCCGTAATCCACGGTATCGCTCCCGCGTGCGTCGGTCTGGCCCACCACCGTGCCGCCTTTGATGCCGCCGCCCGCAAAGAAGCAGAACTGCTGCGGCCAGTGATCGCGGCCACTCTGCGCCGTGATCGGACCCACCGTCCGCCCGAACTCGCCGTACATCACAATCAGCGTCTTGTCGAAAAGGCCGTTCGCCTTCAGATCGTTGATCAGCGCCGAGAGCCCGTCGTCGATAATCTTGGCTTTGGCAGGTAGGTTGTTGGCCGCATAGATATTGGTGTGCATGTCCCAGCCATCGTTGCTGGTGATCTGAACGAAGCGCGTCCCCAGGTTGGCCTTCAACACCTGCGAAGCCACCAGCATCGCGTTGCCCGTGCCGGTAGCGCCGAATTCCGTGCTTCGCGCTGCCGTGTACCCGAAGTACTGGTTCACCTCCGAGTTGTACATCAGCTCCTTGGCGTCGATGTAGAACTCGTTGTAGTCGCTCATTTCCGCACCGTTGGGCGCGTTCGTGCGCAGGCTGGCATCCAGCGAATTCAGCAGTTTGAAACGATTCTCGAAGCGAGGCTGGCCGGTCGGATTGGTGGTGTTGCTGATTCCCCCCGTCGACGGAGTCACCTTGAACGGAGCGTACTTGCCCGAAAGGTAGCCCTGATTCACCGCGCCATTGGAATTCAGCGCCAGAAACGTAGGGAAGATGTCCGTCGGTCTGCGCTGCGCGAAACTTCTCCGCCGCCACGATACTGCCGATATTCGGCGCGATGTTGCCCAGCGCGGCCAGCGGATTGCGTCCGATCTGCACCCAAGTCTGGCTCACCGTATGCACCACCGCATGCGCCCGCACGCTGCGCGCGATGGCAAAATCGTTGGTCAGCGTCGCCAGCTTCGGCATCAGCCCCGTCGGGAAGTAGAATTGCCGTTGATCTGCGCGGGCTTGTGCAGGGCACCCAGCGACGCCGGCACCGAACTGACGCTTGCGTCCTTCAAATCGAAGGTGTCCGTATGACTGGGCGCGCCCGGCCATCAGAATGAAGATGACGTTCTGAGCCGTCCCCTTGGGTGACGCCCCGCCCGGCGACACATCGGCCGCCTTCGCCGGGTGCTGCGCCAGGAACGACGCCGTCACGCCCGACCCCATCAATTCCAGAAAGTGCCGCCGCGTTGCGTGAGGGCGATTGAAGAACGTCCGGTGATTCCAGCCGTACTGCTTAAACCAGCGATTGATCTTTTCCTGTTCGTTGCTCATGCCGCGGCCCTCGCTAATAATTGAAAACGAAATCGACCTTGTTGAAGAGCGACCATGCCAGATCCTGGATCGCACTGTTCCGTGCCGCCCCATTGGCCGTTGGCAGGGCGCCCATCGCCGTACTCATTTCGGTGGAACTGGGGTAGCGCGAGAGGATCGTCAGATACAGCTTGTTGACCGCGTCGGTATTGTTGAGCTTCGCCGAATCCGCCAGCAGCGGGCCCGCCGTCGCGCCCGTCAGGGCGAATTTGTTCTCGATCAGGCGTCGCGTTCATCAGGTTCAGCGCCTGCAGAATCGAGCCGTCGCTGCGCCGCGGCTGGTCGTCGCGATTTCCGCGCAGGAAGCTGTCCAGGAAGGCGTTGGTCGTGCCCTCCATATTCACCACATCGGGAAACTGCATCGTGTAGCGTCGGCCTGTCCCCGTTCAGGTCCGTCCAGCCGTTCACCGTATAGCCCTGAACCGTGCACGCGCCGGAGACCACCGTCGCGCAGGGAATGCTGCCCGTCGCCTGCACCACGCCATCCACGATCTCCTCGCCCCACAGCCGCCGCACAAACTTGCGCGCGAAGTACGGCTCCCAGGCCTCGTTCCACTGCCCGGGATACGTGCTGGAGAGCTGATAGGTATCGCTGTTGGCGATCTCGCGCATCACCGCTTTCACATTGTAGTTGCTGTCGATGAAACTGCTGCGCCAGCGCATTCAGCAGCCGCGCATTACTCGGCTGCAGCGTCCACGGGTCGGGCGGCGGATTGTCCGGATCCAGCCGTGCCGGGTCGAACGTGTCCGGCGGATCCACGATCCCGCGCCCGAAAAAGTAGGCCCACAGATAATTCACCGTCGCACGCGCGAACTGGAAGTCTCCCGTGATGCTGCGCGCCAGCGCCGCGCGATAATCTTCGCCCGGTCTTGGGCGAAGCGCCGTTGAGGATGTACTGCGGCGGCACCGTGTAGCACGGCTGCCCCGCCTTGCAACCCGCCGGCGCGGTCCGCGCCGGACGATTGCCCGTCGTCGTATTCAGCGTGTAATCCGTGGTGAAGTTCTTCTGGTTGTTGAGCAGAGACCAGTAAAAGATGTTGTTGTTGCTCGGGTCCACCGGCGTACGCGCCGTGCTGGTCCGCGACATATACGACGCAAGCTGCCACGCCTGGTAGCGCGTGGTTTGCATCGCCCACAGGTTCACCCCGTCCAGATGCCCGCGCCCGTTGTGGCACAGCAGGCAGTTGACATGCGTCATCCCCAGGAACGTGTCGAACGTGTTCGCCGTCATCTGGTCCATGATGTCCTGCGTGGGGCCCATTGTGACCACCCCGCCCACCATGAAATTCGAAGGCCCGTCTTCGTAGGTATTCGTGGCCGTGGCAGCGATCAGCTCTGTCGCCATTTGGTTGTACGGCTTGCCGTTGCTGAGCGAATCCTTGATCCATCCGTAAAACGCATTGCGCCCGGTCGGGAATCGCCGCAGCGAGGTGCTCGGCTTGTTATCCGTATTCTGATACAGATCGCCGAAGTACATGGTCCACTTATCGATCCACTCCGGTTTAGCCAGCAACTCCTCGATCAGCTTGGCCCGCTTGTCGGGAGCCGTGTCCGCGACGAAGCTCAGCACCCGCTCCGGAGCCGGAATGCGTCCCGTCAGGTCCAGCGTCACCCGGCGGACAAACTCCCAGTCCGTCGTCTTCGGCGCCGGGTTGATGCCATTCGCCTGGAAGTCGGCGAAGATGTAGGAATCGATTGAACCGGCCGCGTGCGCCTGGTCGTAATTGTAGGTTCGGCTGCCGCCCGGGACGAAACCCAGCATCTTACCCACGGCGTTCGTGGTGGCGCTCAGCCGCCGTACCGGCCCCATTCCGGACTTGCGCCGCAGGGCGTCGGTGAAGTACCGCTCCCGATCCGCTCCGAAGAAAGGACAGTCAGGCTCCGCGAACTTGGCTTGCGGCTCGGTATCCGGAAGACGTCGGCCCTGTCGGTCTGGCCGGCCAGCGTTCCGCCAAAATTAAGCGCGGCAATGCCATAGACGAGTAAAATCCACCGAGGCGCAAACATGGAATCCTCCAAGCGCGTGACGCATGCGCTGTTTATGCAATTCTAAACCCTCGCACCTGCTACGAGTTCCAGTAATATTTTTTGGTGCGTACTGGGTTGCACGGCGCGATTCCAGCGCCAGGCCGGGGTTTAAGATGACATCATGACCAAACTGCCGGGGTGGAAGCAGGTGATTCTTGCGTGCCTTCTAAGCGTTCTACCGCTTTCCGCGCAAGTCCTTAGCAATCAGAACATAAAAGGCAACTACTACTTCCGCCACCTGTCCCTGGGAACTGACGGAGTCCATCCCGGAAACTTCACCGACCCGCGCACCCTTTTCGGTAGTATCAGCTTCGACGGCAGTGGACACTACTCCTACACCGGCCAGCTATTAACCGGAATTAATGCGGCAGTCCCCCAGAACGGCTCCGGCGCCTACTCGCTCGACGCCGGAGGCTTCCTATCCATCGATAGCCCGCTGCGTCCCCTGCCCTCCCGTATCAACGCGCGCTTCGCCACCGAAGCGATCGTCGGTTCGAGCACCGAATCCACCGACAACGCCTACGATCTCTTCGTCGCCATCCCAGCCCCGTCCGGCGGAGCCGTCTTCACCGGACCCTACAACTGCATGAGCCTGGAGTTCCCCGGTGGCGCCGCCGCCAACATGCGAAGCACCCAATTTCCCCTCAGTCAGCTCGCCTTCGGCAACCTGGCAGCCTTCTCCGTATTCGGGCACGCGGCCGCCCTTTCTCAGGGACGTCCCCTGACCCAGCAGGTAACCGGAGCCACCTATACCATGGACGCGACCGGCGTCGGCAGTCTCAGCGTAGGCGCTGCCAGTAACGCGCAGCTACTCAGCGGCAGCCGCGCCATCTACCTCTCGTCGTCCGGCAACATCCTGTTGGGCGGCTCCACCGCCGCGGGCGGACACGATATCGTAATCGGCGTCAAAACGATGTCCGGCGCCACCAATGCCACCTGGAACTCGGCCAACCCGTTCTGGGGCGCCGGCCTGCGCGTCGATTTCACCGCCGTCAGTAGCTACTCCGGCGCGCTCGCCGCGCGCGGGCAGGGCAAACTGACCTGGAGCAAGCGCTTCAAAGCCCTCGGCGCCGGTGCCTTCGACTACACTGGCATCAACTCCTATTCCCTGGCCGCCGATGGCACCGGGACCGTCGATCTCACCCGCATCGCTCTCGGCGCCGGGGCCAAAGCCTTCACCGGTGCCGCCATCAATCCCACCGACTCCGGTGCCTACGAAATCTACTTCGGTGTACAGAGCCCGCCCATCACCGGGACCGGCGTCTTCCTGAGCCCCCTCGGCGTGGTCAACGCCGCCAGTTCCGCCCCGCCGGGAAACCCGATTTCGCCCGGCGAGTTCGTCACGCTCTACGGTACCGGACTCGCCAAGAGCAACCAGACCGCCGCGCCTCCCTACCCGCCCTCCCTGAACGGAGTCAGCGTGTCGATCAACAACAAGCCCGTACCCCTCTACTTCGTCAGCCCGGGGCAACTAAACGTGCTGGTGCCCTTCGCCACCACCGGTCCTACGGCTACCATCGTCGTGCAGAATAACGGCGTCAACTCCAACACAGTGACCGTCCCGGTCGCCGCAACCTCTCCCGGCATCTACTCACTCGACCAGTCGGGCAGCGGCGGCGGCGCAATCCTCCACGCCGACTACAGCCTGGTCAGTCCCGCCAAACCCGCCGTCGCCGGAGAAACCGTCCTGGTCTTCCTCACCGGCCTCGGCGCCGTGACCCCCTCCCTCTCTGACGGCACAGCTGGCACCGCCGGCACCCTCTACCGTGCGGATACCGACCTGGTGGTCTACGTCGGCGGCCAGCCGGCAACCGTCCTGTTCAAAGGTCAGGCCCCCGGATTTCCAGGTCTTTACCAGCTCAACGTGACCCTTCCCCAAGCTCTGAAAGGTCCCGGCAACCTCCCTCTCGCCATCCAGACGCAGAACGCCTATCACGATCAGGTGGACATCCCGATTCAGTAAGCCACCAGGAGGTTAAAAAAGATGCCGATGAGGAACCCGCCTCATCCCGGGGATTTCATCCGGACCGAGATCATCGAACCGGCGGGGCCTGTCCGCAACGGCGGCCGCTATCGCACTTCAAATATCCCGTCCGGCCCTGTCCACTTTACTCAACGGCAGGGCGGGCCTGTCCGGAGATATGGCTCTCCGCATAGAGAAGGCATTCGGCGTGAAGATGGACACCCTGATGAGGATGCAAGCCGCTTACGACATTGCGCAGACGCGTAAGCGCGAAAGGCAAATTAACGTGCGGCGGTTTCAGGCCCCTGCCGAAGTACGCCTGTAGCTAAACCAGCCTCCGCGCTTGCACCTCCCAGGCAGAAAGCTCATACTAAATCCCATCGCTCTGTACAAGGGAGTTTCATGCCTCGCATCGTTCGCTGCTCGCTGATTCAGGCCACCAACGCCGCGCCTCCCGACGCCTCCCTCGACGCCACCAAAAAGGCCATGCTCGATAAGCACGTCGCCTATATCGAGCAGGCCGCCAAAGCCGGCGCCCAGATCGTCTGCCTCCAGGAGATCTTCTACGGCCCCTACTTCTGCGCCGAGCAGACCACCAAGTGGTACGATTTCACCGAGCCCATCCCCGACGGGCCCACCATCCGCCTCATGCAGGACCTGGCCAGGCGGCACCACATCGCCCTCATCGTCCCCATCTACGAAGTCGAACAGCAAGGCGTCTACTACAACACCGCCGCCGTCATCCACAACGACGGCACCTACCTCGGCAAATATCGCAAGACGCACATCCCGCACGTCGCGCCGGGCTTCTGGGAAAAGTTCTACTTCCGCCCCGGCAACCTCGGCTATCCCATCTTCGACCTCGGCTTCGTCAAGATCGGCGTCTACATCTGCTACGACCGCCACTTCCCCGAAGGCGCCCGCGCCCTCGGACTGGCCGGCGCCGAAATCGTCTTCAACCCATCCGCCACCGTTGCCGGTCTCAGCGAATACCTTTGGAAACTCGAGCAGCCCGCGCACGCCGTGGCCAACGGATATTTCGTCGGCGCCATCAACCGCGTCGGCACTGAAGCCCCCTGGAATATCGGCGAATTCTATGGCCAGAGCTATTTCTGCGATCCCCGCGGCCGGATCTTCGCCCAGGCATCGCGCGACCAGCGACGAGGTGCTCACCGCCGACCTCGACCTGGACATGATCGCCGAGGTGCGCAAGACCTGGCAGTTCTTCCGCGACCGCCGTCCCGACATGTACGAATCCCTGGTAAAGGCCTGACTCATGACCAAAGAAGAAATCATCCTCGCCAACAAGGAATACCTCTTCCCCGCGGTCTTCCATTTCTACAAGGAGCCCCTGGTCGTCGCGCGCGCCAAGGACCAATACGTCTGGGACGCCGACGGCCAGCAGTACCTGGATTTCCTCGGCGGCATCGTCACCGTGAGCGTCGGCCACTGCAACGACCAGGTCAATGCCAAGGTCCACCAGCAGCTCGACACCCTGCAGCACGTCTCCACCCTGTTCGCCAACGAACCGCAGGCCGCGCTCGCCAAGAAGATCGCCTCCATCACTCCCGGCGGCCAGCTCACCAAAAGTTTCTTCACCAACAGCGGCACCGAGGCCAACGAGACCGCCATCCTGACCGCGCGCTGCTACACCGGCAACGACCAGATCGTCGCGCTGCGCCACTCCTATCACGGGCGCTCCGCCATGGCCATGACGCTCACCGGCCAGGGCACCTGGCGGCTCGGTCCCTCGCAGGCCGGCGTGGTCCACGCGCACAACGCCTACTGCTATCGCTGCCCCTTCGGCCTCACCTATCCCGATTGCGAAGTCCGCTGCGCACAGGACATGGAGGAACTGATCCGCACCACCACCGGCGGCCGGATCGCGGGCTTCATCGCCGAGCCCATACAGGGCGTCGGCGGCTTCATCACCCCGCCCAAGGAGTACTTCCAGATCGTCGAGAAGATCGTCCGCAATCACGGCGGCATCTTCATCAGCGACGAAGTGCAGACCGGCTGGGGCCGCACCGGCGGCAAGTGGTTCGGCATCGAGCAGTGGGGCGTCACTCCCGACATCATGACCTCCGCCAAGGGCCTCGGCAACGGCAGCCCGATCGGTCTCACCGTCGCCAAGCCCGAGGTCGCCGCCGGACTCAAGGGCGTCACCCTCTCCACCTTCGGCGGCAATCCCGTGACCGCCACCGCCGCCAAAGCCGTCATCGATTTCATCGAAGAGCAGAAGCTCATGGACAATTGCACCGAGACCGGCGGCTACCTGCGCGGCAGCCTCGAAGAACTCAAGGACAAGCACGAGATCATCGGCGACGTCCGCGGCATGGGCCTGATGCAGGCCATCGAACTGGTGGAGGACCGCAAGACCAAAACGCCCGCCACCGCGCAGACCGCGCAACTGCTGGAAGCCACGCGCGAGCACGGCCTGCTGGTGGGCAAGGGCGGACTCTACGGCAACGTGATCCGCGTCACGCCGCCCATGAACATCGCCCGCAGCGACGTGGACAATTTCATCGACCTCCTCGATAAGAGCCTGACCGCCGTTACCGCCTCTGCCGTGGGGAGCGCCAGGTGATCCCGGGCAATCTCGAACGTTTCCCGGATCTGCATCCCGCCTTCGATTCGCAGTCCGCCGCCGTGGAAGCCAACCGCTGCCTCTATTGCTTCGATGCCCCCTGCACCGCGGCCTGCCCCACCCACATCGACGTGCCGCGCTTCATCAAGAAGATCTCTACCGGCAACCTGCGCGGCTCCGCCCAGACCATTCTCGATGCCAACATCCTCGGCCTGAGCTGCTCTCGCGTCTGCCCCGTGGACGTGCTCTGCGAAGGCTCCTGCGTGATGCATCGCTACAACAAGCAGCCCATCGAAATCGGCCGCCTGCAGCGCTACGCGATGGAGAACGCAAAAGGCGTGGTCCTCGCTCCGCGCGCCGCCTCGGCACATTTCAAAGTCGCCTGCGTGGGCGGTGGACCGGCGTCCCTCTCCTGCGCCGCCGAACTCCGCCGCCACGGCGCCGCCGTCACTGTGTTCGACAATCGCCCGCTCCCCGGCGGACTCAATACCTACGGCGTCGCCGAGTACAAACTGCGCCCCGCCGACAGCCTCCGCGAAGTCGAAATGGTCCGCTCGATGGGCGTCGAGTTCCGCCAGGCCGAAGTCGGCGCCGACGTCTCCCTCGACCAACTGGAGCGCGAATTCGACTTCATCTTCATCGGCGTCGGCCTCGGCGCCATGGAACGCCTCGGCCTCCCCGGCGACCATCTCCCCGGCGTCATCGACGCCCTCCGCTTCATCGAACGCTACAAGACCCTGCCCGATTTCCAGACGCGGCCGCACCGTCATCGTGATCGGCGGAGGCAATACCGCCATCGACGCCGCCAACGCCGCCCTCCGTCTGGGCGCCGAAAACGTCCACCTCGTCTACCGCCGCAGCGAAACCGAAATGCCCGCCTTCCAGTTCGAGTACGATCACTCCAAGGTGGAAGGCGTGCGCTTCCACTGGATGGCCCAGCCCACCGAAATCGTCGAAGAAAATGGACGCGCCGCCGCCGTCAAATTCCTCCGCACCCAGCTCGGCGCCCCCGATTCCAAAGGCCGCCGCGTCCCCGAAGCCATTCCCGGCAGCGAATACCAGATGGCCTGCGACATGGTGATTCCCGCCCTCGGACAGTCGCGCCTCACCGCCGCGCTGCATCTCGAAATGAATGGCGGTTCGCTCGCCGTCGACCGCGCCACCGGCCGCACCAGCAATCCCAAATACTACGCCGGCGGCGATTGCGTCAACGGCGGACGCGAAGTCGTGGACGCCGTGGCCGACGGCAAACGCGCCGCCCTCGGGATGGTGAATCATGGCTGATCTCACCACCAATTTCGCCGGCATCCGCTGCCCCAACCCCTTCTGGCTCGCCTCCGGTCCGCCCACCAATTGCGGCGAGCAGGTCATGCGCGCCTTCGACGCCGGCTGGGGCGGCGCCGTCTGGAAGACCATCGGCGAACCCATCGTCAATGTCTCCTCGCGCTACTCCTCCGTCGATTGGAACGGCCAGCGCATGATGGGCCTCAACAACATCGAGCTCATCAGCGACCGCTCCATCGATACCAACCTGCGCGAAATCACCGAAGTCAAGAAGCGCTACCCGCATCACGCCGTCATCGCGTCCCTCATGGTGGATTCCAAGCGCGAAGTCTGGCACGACATCGTCCAGCCGCTCCGAAGATGCCGGCGCCGACGGCCTGGAGCTGAATTTCGGCTGCCCCCACGGCATGAGCGAGCGCGGCATGGGCTCCGCCGTCGGCCAGGTCCCCGATTACGCCTGCATGATCACCGAGTGGGTCAAGGAAGTGGCGCGCACCCCGGTGATCGTCAAGCTCACGCCCAATATCACCGACATCCGCCTGGCCGCCCGCGCCGCCCGCCGCGGCGGCGCCGACGCCCTCTCCGCCATCAACACCATCAACTCCATCACCGGCATCGATCTCGATACGCTTCACGCCGCGTCCCAATGTCGGCGGCCTCTCCTCGCACGGCGGCTATTGCGGGCCCGCCGTCAAGCCCATCGCCCTCCACCTGGTGCAGCAGATCGCCTCCGACCCCGAAGTCGGCCTCCCCATCTCCGGCATCGGCGGCATCTCCGGCTGGCGCGAAGCCGCCGAGTTCATCCTGCTGGGCTGCGGCACCGTGCAGGTCTGCACCGCCGCCATGCACTACGGCTACCGCATCGTGGAGGACATGATCGACGGCCTCTCCAACTGGATGGACGAAAAGGGCTTCCGCACCATCGAAGATTTCCGCGGCCTCTCCGTCCCCAAAATCACCGAGTGGAAGCACCTCGACCTGAACTACAGCATCGTCGCCCGCATCAATCGCGACACCTGCATCGGCTGCGACCTCTGCTACATCGCCTGCTGGGACGGCGCCCACCAGTGCATCCACATCGACAAGCCCGCCGAACCCGCCGCCATCACCGTAACCCCCGTCTCCAAGCCCGAAACCCTGCGCGCCACCGGAGGCCCCACGCCGCCCGCCCGCATCCCGCGAGTCGACGAAGCGGAATGCGTCGGCTGCAATCTCTGCTGGCTCGTCTGCCCGGTAGAAAACTGCATCACCATGGCGAGAATCGAAACCGGAGCCCCCGCTGAATCCTGGGAGCAGAGGACAAGCGCGTGAAATTCCCTTCAACGCAGAGACGCAGAGAACGCGGAGGAACCGCAGAGAAAACCGACATCTCTTGTGTTCTCCGCGCTGATCTCTGCGTCTCAGCGCCTCCGCGTTGAATCCACCGCCTCGAATAAACCGGAAATCCTATGAGCACCCTAATCCGCAATGGCACCGTCGTCACCTCCACCCACACACTCCCCGCCGACGTCCTGATCGAAGGCGAACTCATCAAGGAAGTCCGCCCGGGCATCCCGGAAAACTCCGCCGCCAAGATCATCGACGCCACGGGCATGTACGTCCTCCCCGGCGGCATCGATTGCCACACCCACCTCGACATGCCCTTCGGCGGCACCACCAGCGCCGACGATTTCGAAACCGGCACCCGCGCCGCGGCCTTCGGCGGCACCACCAGCATCATCGATTTCGCCATCCAGCCCCGCGGCACCCGCATGCGCGACGCCCTCGACACCTGGTGGAAAAAGGCCGAAGGCAAGGCCTGCATCGATTACGGCCTGCACATGATCGTCACCGATCTCGGCGCCTGCGGCCTCGAAGACATGGACGACCTGGTCGACGAAGGCGTGGCCAGCTTCAAGCTCTTCATGGCCTACCCCAACGTCCTCATGGTGGACGACGCCACCATCTTCAAGGCCCTCTCCCAGACCGCCAAGAACGGCGCGCTCATCTGCATGCACGCCGAAAACGGCAGCGTCATCGACGTCATCATCGCCCGCGCCCTCGCCGAGGGCAAGACCGCGCCCGTCTACCACGCCCTCACCCGTCCGCCGCGCGCCGAAGCCGAAGCCGTGCACCGCGCCATCGCCATGGCGGAAATCGCCGGCGCGCCCGGTCTACATCGTCCACCTCTCCAGCGAAGACGCCCTCAACCAGGTGCGCGAGGCCCGCGACCGCGGCGTCCCCGCCTTCGCCGAGACCTGCCCGCAATATCTCCTGCTCTCCATCGAAGAACTCGAGCGCCCCAATTTCGAAGGCGCCAAGTACGTCTTCACCCCGCCGCTGCGCCCCAAACATCACCTGCCGAAACTCTGGGACGGCCTCAAGCACGATCACCTGCAGGTCGTCTCCACCGACCACTGCCCCTTCTGCTTCGAAGACCAGAAGATTCTCGGCAAAGACGATTTCACCAAGATCCCCAACGGCGGTCCCGGCATCGAAAATCGCCTGCAGCTCATGTATCACTACGGCGTCAACGGCGGCCAGCTCTCTCTCAACCGCTTCGTGGAACTCACCTCCACCACGCCCGCGCGCATCTTCGGCATGTATCCCCGAAGAAGGGCGAGATCGCCCCCGGCAGCGATGCCGACCTCGTCATCTGGGATCCCAAGCGCGCTCTACACCATCAGCGCCGCCACCCACCACATGCGCGTCGATTACTCCATGTTCGAAGGCTACGGGGTCACCGGCAACGCGCGCACCGTGCTCTCGCGCGGCGAAGTCATCGTGGATGGCGGCCAGTTCCTCGGCAAACCGGGACGCGGCAATTATCTGAAGCGCACAGCACGCGGAGGTGCCTGGAAGTAATGCAGCACGACCCCACGCTCTACAACGAAGACCTGGCGCCCGTTCCGCCAGAGAAGCGCTCGTGGGGCCTCTACAACTACGCTTCCCTCTGGGTGGCGATGTCCGTCTGCATCCCCACCTACATGCTGTCCAGCGGCCTGATCGCCGGCGGCATGAACTGGTGGCAGGCCATCGGCACCATCCTGCTCGGCAACCTGATCGTGCTCATCCCCATGCTGCTCAACGCCCATGCCGGCGCCAAGTACGGCATTCCCTTTCCGGTCTTCGTGCGCGCATCTTTCGGAGTGCGCGGCGCCAACATCCCCGCCGTGCTGCGCGCGCTGGTTGCCTGCGGCTGGTTCGGCATACAGACCTGGATCGGCGGGCAGGCCATCTACTCCATGCTCAAGATCCTCTGGCCCGCCGCGGCAGACTTCGCCGGCCGGCGCCTGGGTCTGCTTCTTCGCCTTCTGGGCGCTGAACATCGCCGTCATCTGGCGCGGCATCGAGACCATCAAATTCCTCGAAGGCATCGGCGCCCCCTTCATGCTCGGCATCGGACTTCTCCTCCTGTGGTGGATCACCGGCAAAGCCGGCGGCCTTGGACCCGTACTCAGCGCCCCCAGCAAGTTCCACAGCACCGCCGAATTCCTCCGCTTCTTCATCCCGTCGCTCACCGGCATGGTCGGCTTCTGGGCCACCGTCGCGCTCAACATCCCCGATTTCACCCGCTACGCCAAATCGCAAAAAGCGCAGATGTGGGGCCAGGCCCTCGGACTGCCCGCCGCCATGACGCTCTACTCCTTCATCGGCGTCGCCGTCACCTCCGCCTCCGCCGTCATCTTCGGCGAGCCCATCTGGGACCCCGTCGTTCTGCTCGGCAAATTCAATCAGCCGGTCGTCGCCTCCATCGCGCTCGTCGCGCTGCTCATCGCCACGCTCAACACCAATGTCGCGGCCAACGTCGTCTCGCCCTCCAACGATTTCTCCAACCTGAACCCGCGCCTCATCTCCTTCCGCACCGGCGGACTCATCACCGGCGTCATCGGCGTCCTCATGATGCCCTGGAAGCTCATGACCGATTTCAGCTCCTACATCTTCGGCTGGCTGGTAGGATACTCGGGACTGCTCGGACCCATCGCCGGCGTCATGATTGCCGACTATTTCCTGGTGCGCCGCGCCCACCTCAAGCTGGACGATCTCTACCGCCGCAACGGCATCTACGAATACGAAAATGGAATCAACTTCCGCGCTGTCGCCGCGCTGGTCGTCGGAATCGTTGTAGCGCTCCTGGGACTCGTCATCCCGCCGCTGCGCCTCCTATACGACTACGCCTGGTTCGTCGGCTTCGGAGTCTCCGGCGGGGTCTACGCGATGCTGATGCAGCGCGCCGATCTGCCCAGCCGAACGCCGATGAGCGCTGATAATTAAGCTGTGCCCATCCGCTTTCATCGGCGTTCATCCGCGGCCATAATCCTGCTTGCCTGTTGCCTGCAAGCCCAACCCGCTGCTCTCGAATCCGCCCGCCGCCTCAAACAACAGGGCTCGCTCCGTCCCGCCCTCCAGGCCTACGAAGCCCTCCTCCCCGCCCTCCGCTCCGCCCCCGAATATCCGCAGGCCCTCCTCGAACTCGCCCAGACCGCCCTCGCCCTTGGCGAATATCCGCGCGCCGCCGAAGCCGCAACCCAGTCCGCCAGCCTCTTCCACCAGCGCGCCGACGCCGCCAACGAATCCCTCGCCACCAATACCGTCGGCCTGAGCCGTCTCTACCGCGGAGAGTATCCCGACGCCATAGAGAGCTTCCAGCACTCCCTCCAACTCGATCGCGCGCAGCACGATGGCAAAGGTGAAATCACCCGCCTCAGCAACATCGGCAACGTCTATTTCTTCCAGGGCAAATATCTCGACGCCTTACAGAGCTACCAGCTCGGCCTGCGTCGCGTCGAAGAAACCGCCGCCGAGCCCTGGAACCCAAGCCGCCGCCAGCTTATCCTCGCCAACCTCGCCATCCTCTACCAGCAGCTCGGTCAGTACCAGAAGGCACTCGAGTATTATCAGCTCGCGCAGTCGGCCGGCGCCGCGCTACCCACCGCCGAATACGCCCAGCTTCTCTCCAACGCCGGCACCATCTATCGCCGCCTTGGCGACCCCGTCAAAGCCCTACGCACTTACGAATCCGCCCAGCAGCTCTTTGCCCGCGAACAGCTCTCCGCCGGCCAGCTTCACGTTCTCCAGAACATCGGCATCGCCTACGCGCTCGATCTCCACGATATGCCGCGGGCGCTCGATGCCTTCGCTCAAGCCCTCCATCTCGCCGAAGCCACTTCCAATCGCCGCGAAACCGTACTCGCCCACCTCTTTCGCGGCGAAGCCCTCTACCGCATGGACCGCTTCACCGAAGCCGGCCGCGACTTCTCTCTCGCCCTCGACGCCGCCCGCCAGATTGGCGCGGTCGAAGAACAATGGACCGCGCAGTATGGACTCGGCCGCGTCTACCGCCGCAGCGGAGAAGATGCCCGCGCCCTCGAAACTCTCCGCCAGGCCATCGCCGGAATCGAATCCGTCCGCACCGCACTCGGCACCGCCTCGCTCAAAGCCGAGTTCCTCGCTAACAAACGCGACGTCTACGACGCCGCCATCGATATCCTTTTACAGACCGCCGGCGCCACGCCGGTACAACTCTTTGACCTGATCGAGCGCGCCCGTTCGCGCAACCTCCAGGACGCCCTGCGCGACCGCATGTCGCTCCCGACCCTTCCGGAAGTCCAACGCCGCCTCGACGCGCATTCACTGCTGATTGAATTCTGGATCGCCCCCGGCCGCGTCGGCGCGCTTTGGGTCAACCAGGGCGGCGCTGGTGTCGTCACACGAACCCTGACCCCCGCCGACACCACTGCCATCCGCCAACTGGCCGCCGCCCTGCCCGCGGCTCGCGATACCGCGTGGCGCGCGCAGGCTTCGCAGATCGGTCAGCTCCTGCTCGCGGGCATTCCCACCGGCCCCGCCGTCACCCAACTCCTCATCGTCCCCGATGGCGCGCTGCACCTGCTTCCCTTCGAAGCCCTCTCGCTGGGCGCCGCTCCCTTGCTCATCGAACAGTTCGCCGTCAGCTACCTGCCCTCCGCCGCGCTTCTCAACGAGCGCACACGCGAACCGTCGCTCCGTCTTTCCGTGGACCCGCCAGCTTCTGGCGTTCGGCGACCCCATCGCCCCCGCCGGCGGAGTCTTCCCCGACGACCGCCTCTGGAGCCGCCTGCCCGACGCCGCTCGTGAACTTCGCGCCATCGCCGCGGCCTTGCCCGGCCGCTCTGAAATTCACTCCGGTGCCGGCGATTTCAAAGCGTTGCTCGCCCGTGCCGCGGGCGTACCGTTGCTGCACTTCAGCACGCATGCGACGGTCGATCCCACGGACCCCAACCGCTCGCGCATGCTCTTCACTCCCGAACGCGGCAGCCCGGGCTCCGAGTATCTCTTCTGGCCCGAGGCGGCCGCCCTGCCCCTCTCCGGCGTCGATCTGGTGACCCTCTCGGCCTGTGATACCGAGAGCGGCAAAATGGTGCGCGGCGAAGGCGTGCAGAGTTTCAGCCGCGCCTTTCTAGCCGCCGGCGCCCGCTCCACCGTAACCACGCTGTGGCGCGTAGCCGACGCGCCCACTGCCGATTTCATGCGGCGCTTCTACCTGCGCCTCGCGCAGGGCGAAACCAAAGCAGCCGCATTGCGTGCCGCCAAGCTCAGCTTCCTGCGCTCCGGCAACCAGCTCGCACAGCCCCAATACTGGGCGGCATTCGTGCTCAATGGCGATGGCCGCGTACCCATACCGCGCGTCATCCCGTGGCCGTGGATCGCCGCCGCTGCGATCCTGATCGGCGGGCTTATCTTCCTTTACCGCCGCCGTTCGATATACCAATCACCGCCGCCGAAGCCGCTCTAATGCGAGGCTAATTCGCCCGGTGCAGCCCGCGTCCTACCACTCGAGTTCGAACTCTCGCAAACACTTCCAGCAGCGGTACTTCCCCGCAACCGGTCGCGAAATCGATTTATGAAAGTACGAGCAATACAAATTTCCCGCGAACGCGAACACCCGTTGATGCATCGGTGCTCGCGCGATCCCGATCGTTTGCGTCAGAGAAATCATAGTCGTGGCTCCCCAGCCTGCACTAGGCGAGTATCCATCGACTTCGATTTCGAAAACAGTCCCGCTCGTACTGCGTAAGTACTCGGGAGTTCTCTGGGCCAGCGTGGGCGGAATGCCCTCGTGGACTAGTTCATGGAAACGCGGCGCAACAGCCCGAAATCATCCAACATCTTGCCCGCCCCCACCACCACCGACAGCAGCGGATCGTCCGCAATCAATACCGGCAGGCCGGTCTCCCTGCTGATGCGCGTGTTGAGATTCTTCAACAGGGCGCCTCCCCCGGTCAGCACCACGCCGTGGTCGGAGATGTCCGCGCTCAACTCCGGCGGCGTACGTTCCAGCGCCATTCTGATCGCACCCACGATGCTCGCCACGCAGCTCGACAGGGCTTCGCGAATTTCGGAATCGGTGAGCGTCGCCGCGCCCGGAAGACCGCGTACCAGGTCGCGGCCCCGCACTTCCATCCGCATCTCGTTCGCCAGCGGGAACGCCGAGCCAATCTCGATCTTGATGGCCTCTGCCGTGCGTTCGCCGATCAGCAGATTGTGCCTCCGCTTGACATGATCGATGATCACCTCGTCCATCGCGTTGCCCGCAACTCGCACCGAATGCGCGTAGACCACACCCGCCAGCGAAACCACCGCCACATCCGTCGTACCGCCGCCGATGTCCACAATCAGATTGCCCACCGGCTCGGCAATCGGTAGCCCCGCGCCTACCGCCGCCATTACCGGCTGCTGCACCAAATACACCTCGCTCGCCTTCGAGCACGCTTCCTTCACAGCACGCCGTTCCACCGGCGTGATCTCGCTCGGCACGCCGATCACAATTCGCGGATGCACCACCCGGTTGTACCGGTGGGCCTTGTGTATGAAATGGTTCAGCATGTGCGACGTAGCTTCGAAGTCGGCGATCACCCCATTTTTCATCGGGCGGATCGCCGTGATCCGCTCCGGCGTGCGGCCAATCATCTCTCTGGCCTCCGTGCCCACGGCCTCCACATCGCTCGAATCCCTGCGCATCGCGACAATCGATGGCTCGTTCACCACGATGCCCTTGTTTCGCTCGAACACGAGTGTGTTGGCGGTGCCGAGATCGATTGCCAGATCTGAAGAAAACATACGGAATAGCGATGTGGGGGTCATATCATTGCCGACGTTAGTATCTATAGGAAGGCAGTACCGGTGCAAGCTGCAGAGGGTTAGGATCGTCACGTTAACCAAAGTGAGCCGCGCACCGATCGCTGATATAATTCTCTTCTATCGATGCTGGCTGGAATCCTAGGCGCGATCTTCGTCTTGGCTGCCTTCGCGTTGGCCAAGATCGTTAAGGCACGGCGTACCCGCACCATCGACAAAGCGATGCGCGATTACGTCCGGCGGGCATATTGAATCCCCACCCTGAAAAAGGACCATCCGTTTGGCATCCAACGTGCCAAACTCGGGACAGTATGTTATTACGCCAGGCACTCCTAGCTCTCTCGCTCGTCACCCTGACCTGTGCCCAGGACAATCCTCCCGTCACCACCTTTCGCACGGAATCCAACCTCGTATCGCTGAACGTTTCGGTCTTCGATAAGGAAGGGCGCATCGTCAAGGGTCTGCCCCAGAGCGCATTTACTGTCTACGAGGATGGGCAGAAACAGGACATCAAGCTCTTTCGCCAGGAAGACGTTCCTATCTCGCTCGGCCTCGTGGTCGATTCCAGCGCCAGCATGTTCAACAAACGGGATCGGGTGAATTCTGCCGCGGTAGCCATGATGAAAGCGTCCAACCCCGACGACGAAGTCTTCGTGATCACCTTCAACGAAGTGGCGACGGTCACGCAGGATTTCACCAGCAACGTCAAACAGCTCGAGAGCAGCCTCCAAAAAGTCGAGCCCAAGGGCGAAACGGCGATGCGTGACGCGCTGGCCCTCGGTCTGGACTACCTGCGCAGCCACTCGAAGAAAGATAAGAAAGTCCTTCTGGTGGTCACCGACGGCGAGGATAACAGCAGCATCGAAAAACAGGACCACCTGATCCGCGCCGCCCATCTCACCAACGCCATCATCTATGGAATCGGTATTCTCGGCTCCGAGCAGCCGGCCAGCGCCGCCCGCGCCAAAGCCTCCCTCGATGCCCTCACCCTCGCCACCGGCGGGCGCTCGTGGTATCCGGGCGATGCTGCCGAAACCGAAAAGATCACCCCGGAAATCGCCCATGAGATCCGCAACCAGTACGTGATCGGATACACCCCGGAGAATACGGCCGCCGGAGCCGGCTTTCGGACCATTCGCGTCGAAGTCAACGTTCCGGGCGTGACGGTCAGAACCCGCTCCGGCTACTATGGTCGCGGCCGCTGAGTGTACGCATTCGCGGAATGGCCCTCAAAACGCTCAAAGTCATCGTCTTGGGTCCGCCCGACCGGCTTCCAGGAAAAAACTACCTAGGAGACCTCAAATGAGATTGCTAATCTACACAGTTGCAGCTCCGCTGCTCACCGCCATGGCGTTCGCGCAGGCCACGCCCCCTGCCCAAACTCAACCCGCCGCACCTGCTGCCGCGGCCAAAACGACGACCAAAGACACAGCATCCAGCGCGATGGCCGAAATGAAGACGCAAAGTTATTCCGGCACTCTGACCGACGCGTCCTGCGCCACATCCGGTGCGGCTTCCGCGGACAAACCCTGCCCGGTCTCCGCCACTACAGCTCAATTCGCTCTGATCCTTAAGGACGGCACCAAAATAAAGTTCGACGACGTCGGCAACATGCGCGCTCAGGAAGCCTTCAAAACCCATAAGAAGTGGACCGACGCCGCCTCCGCCAGCAAGCCCGTTCGTGTAAAAGCCGGCGGCATCGTCAACGGCGACAAAATGACCGTAACCTCCATCAACTAACTGTCGTGGGGCAGGTTGTCAACCTGCGGGCGGGATGATATCCCGCCCCACCCTCAGTCACACCCGATTTCGCCAATTTCCCGCTCAAACTAAATCACTTACGAAATCCGGCGCCATCCGCCGTAGTATCGTCTAAGTAAGTGGAGTCGCTTTTCACCGTTGGGTTCGTTGGGTTCACCCAAAAAATGTATCTATCTGTAAATAAACAACTTCTTGGGTTCGATCCCGATTCACCGGCGCCGCCGTTCCGCCGCCCGCACTTCGCGCTCGTTCAGCCCGAAGTAGTGTGCCACCTCGTGCCAAACCGTGTCTTCCACCAGCTTCGCCAGATGCTCCGGACCCTGCGCCAGCCGCTCGTGAGGTCCCTGGAAAATCGTGATCCGGTCCGGCATCGCGTACGGTTCAAATACGCTCCGCACAGTCAGTGGACGGCCTTCGTAAAGGCCCAGCAGCGTGCCTCCATGCGGTACCCGCCCCCGCGCCAGTTGCCCGGCATGCGGCTCGGCCTCCACAATCATCGCGACATTTTTCAGCCGCTTGCGGAAGCGGGCCGGAATCCGTTCGCACGCGGCAGCGACCAGGCGGTCAAATTCGGCGGCATTCATGGCAGGTTCGCAACCTGCTTCCATTCTACCGGGCTACTTCTTGCGCAGGCGGAATGGCTTCATCTTCGGGATGTGCTCGTCCACGATGCGCAGTTCCCCCGCGTCATCGCCCGTGAGCTTCAACTCGAAGTGCATGATCTCGTCGTCGCCCTGATCCTGATAGTCGAACTCCAGCTTGTCGCCTTCGGCCTTGGCGAAAAAGAAGGGCGCTTCCTTGTCTTCCACCGGACTCGCTTCGATCAATTCCCCTTCATCGCTGAGCCGTATGCTGCCGGCGTTCAACGTCCCGGAGATCTTCTGCCCCGCGTGGATTTTCAGCACCAGGAAGACTTTCCCATCGTGAGCCGCTTCCCACGTGCCCGCGAATTTCGCCGGCTCCGCCCATGCGCTTACGCCCAGAAGGAAGACCAGGCTCGCGGCCACGCAGGCAGGTGTGCGCATAAAACGAATTTAGCACGCAGGCCGTCTCTGGTAAAATAAGGACTGCCCCCCGAAACAAAAACCATGAAATTTGGCGTCATTGTTTTTCCCGGAAGCAATTGCGATCACGATGCTTTTTACGCGGTCGCCAACAATCTCGGGCAGCCGGCGGAGTTTATCTGGCACGATTCGTCCTCGCTCGGCGATGTCGATGCCGTGATCCTCCCCGGCGGCTTCTCCTACGGCGATTACCTCCGCTGCGGGGCCATCGCCAAGTTCTCGCCCGTGATGGCGGCTGTCCGCAAGTTCGCCGCCGATGGCGGGCTCGTGCTCGGCGTCTGCAACGGCTTCCAGATCCTGGTCGAGGCCGGCCTGCTGCCCGGCGCGCTGATCCGCAATCGCGGCCTCAAATTCATCTGCCGCGAACTGCGCCTGTCGGTCGCCACCACCAACTCGCCCTACACGTCGGCGGCGCAAAAGGGCCAGGTGCTGCGTCTGCCCATCGCTCACGGCGAAGGCTGCTACATCGCCGACGAGCGCACCCTCGACGAGCTCGAAGCCGAAGACCGCGTCGCCTTCCGCTACATCGATAACGCCAACGGCTCGCTGCGCAATATCGCCGGCGTGCTCAATCGCGAACGCAACGTGATGGGCATGATGCCCCATCCCGAACGCGCGCACCGAGCCGCTGATGGGCTCCACCGACGGCCTGGTCGTTTTCCAGTCCATGCTGCAAGCGTCCGCGGCGGTGCTCGCATGAGCGCCGCCTTCTCCGCCGAAATCATCGCCCAGCATCAGCTCACGCCCGGCGAATATCAGAAGGTGGTCGATATCCTCGGCCGCCAGCCCACCTACACCGAACTCGGCATCTTCGCCGTGATGTGGAGCGAGCACTGCTCCTATAAGAGCTCGCGCGTGCACCTGAAGAAGCTGCCCACGCGCGGCAAGCTCGTGGTGCAGGGCCCCGGCGAAAACGCCGGCATCATCGATATCGGCGGCGGCTACGTCATCGCCTTCAAGATCGAATCGCACAATCACCCCAGCTTCATCGAACCCCTGCAGGGCGCGGCCACCGGAGTCGGCGGCATTCTGCGCGACATCTTCACCATGGGCGCGCGCCCCATCGCCGTGATGGATTCCCTGCGCTTCGGCCGGTTAGGGCCTGCTGACCGGCCAATCCGAGCGCAGCCGGACTTACGCCCGCAATCGCCGCATCGTCAGCGGCGTCGTAGCCGGCATCGCCCACTACGGCAACTGCTTCGGCGTGCCCACCGTGGGCGGCGAGTGCATCTTCGAGCCCTGCTACGACGGCAATCCGCTGGTCAACGTCTTCGCGCTCGGCGTCTGCCGCAAGGAAGACGTGTTCTACGCCAAGGCCGCGGGCGTCGGCAATCCCGTGATCTACGTCGGCGCGCGCACCGGCCGCGACGGCATTCACGGCGCCTCCATGGCCTCCGCCGAATTCACCGAAGAGTCCAAGCAGAAGCGGCCCAACGTGCAGGTGGGCGATCCCTTCATGGAGAAGCTGCTGCTGGAAGCCTGCATCGAAGCCATGAAGACCGGCGCCATCGTCGGCATTCAGGACATGGGCGCCGCCGGCCTGACCTGCTCCACCTGCGAGATGGGCAGCCGCGGCGAAGTCGGCATCGAAATCGAACTCGACCGCGTCCCGCAGCGCGAAACCGGCATGACGCCCTACGAGATCATGCTCAGCGAGAGCCAGGAGCGCATGCTGCTGGTGGCCGACAAGGGCCGCGAGGACGAAGTCTTCCGCGTCTTCAAAAAGTGGGGCCTGGAGGCCGCCGAAATCGGCATCGTCACCGGCGACGGCAAGCTGCGCGTCCGCCACCACGGCGAAATCGTCGCCGAGATTCCCAACCGCGAACTGGCCGACGAAGCGCCGCTCTACAACCGCCCCTACACCGCGCCGCCCGAAATCGCGGCGCGAGCATGTCGCTGTCCGCCGAAGCCAACGTGCAATCCGCCCTGCCCGCCCTGCTGGCCGCTCCCGATATCTGTTCCAAGCGCTGGATCTGGGAGCAGTACGATTTCCAGGTGCGCACCAACACCCTCACCGTTCCCGAGCAGACCGACGCCGCCATCGTGCGCGTCAAGGAGACCGGCACCTCGGTCGCCATGTCGCTCGATGGCAACGGCCGCTACACCTACCTCTCCCCGCGCGAGGGCGCGCAGCTCGCCGTCGCCGAATGCTGCCGCAATCTCTCGGTCATGGGCGCGCTGCCCGTGGCCGCCACCAACTGCCTGAACTTCGGCAATCCCGGAGCGTCCCGAGATCATGGCCCAACTGGTGGAAGCCATCGAAGGCATGTCCGATGCCTGCCGCTTCTTCGACACTCCCATCACCGGCGGCAATGTCAGCCTGTACAACGAGACCCTCGGCGTGGGCATCTATCCCACGCCCGTGATCGGCATCGTGGGACTGATGAAGACCGCCGCGCCCGTCACCATTCCGTTCAAGCATGCCGGCCGCAGCGTGATCCTGCTGGGCGGCCCGGGACCTGCGACGACGTCCGCTTCGGCAGCACGCAGTACGCCAAGGAAATCGAACAGCAGCTTTGGGGCCTGCCGCCCGCGCTCGATCTGGACCGCGAAAAGCGCGTGCAGCAGGCCATCCGCGAAATCGTCGCCGCGGGCCTCGCCGAATCGGCGCACGATCTGAGCGATGGCGGCCTCGCCGTCGCGCTCGCCGAATGCTGCTTCGGCCCTGCCGGAATCGGCGCGCAGATCGATCTCGATAGCGACCTGCGTCCCGAGATCCTGGCCTTCCACGAAGGCCCGTCGCGCATCCTGATCTCCACTGCCCACCCGAACAGGTGGCCGCTATTGCCGAAAGACATCGTGTCGAGGCTCCGGTGGTCGGCGTTACAATTGAGACAGGGATGGAAATCCGGCAGCGGGGAAATACGCTGGGTTCCTGGGACATCGCGGCGCTACGGGCCGCTTACGAGGGGGCGCTCGAAGCGCATGTTCGATAACGTCGCGGTTCGACAAGTTTCACGACGAATGTGGCGTGGTCGCCATCTACGGCCACCCCGAGGCATCCAAGCTGGCATACCTCGGGCTCTACGCCCTGCAGCACCGCGGGCAGGAGAGCGCCGGCATCTGCACCTCGGACGGCACACAGGTCTACACCCACAAGTCCATGGGGCACGTGGCCGATATCTTCACCAGCGACGTGCTGGCGGAACTGCCCGGCAATCTGGCCATCGGCCACACCCGCTATTCCACCGCCGGCGATACCGTGCTGCTCAACGCGCAGCCCTTTTCGGTGGTGTGCAACAAGGGCAAGGTGGCCATCGCCCACAACGGCAACATCACCAATGCCAGCGAGCTGCGCGCCGACCTCGGCCGCCGCGGCGCCATCTTCCAGGCGTCCAGCGATACCGAGGTCGTGCTGCACCTGATGGCGCACTCCTCGGAACGCACCCTCGCCGGTGCGCTGCGCGATGCGCTGCTGCAATTGGAAGGCGCGTTCTCGCTGGTGTTCCTGGCCGAGGACCGCATCATCGTGGCGCGCGATCCGCACGGCTTCCGTCCGCTGGCCGTGGGCGAAATGGAAGTCTCCGGCGGCCGCAAGTGCTACGTCTTCGCCTCGGAGACCTGCGCCTTCGACCTGATCGGCGCGGTCTACCTGCACGACGTGGATCCCGGCGAGATGGTGATCGTCGGCCCCGAAGGCATGACGCGCGAGCGCTACGCTCCGGAGCAGGCGCGCGCGCAGTGCGTCTTCGAGCACGTCTATTTCGCGCGTCCCGATTCCATGGTCTTCGGCCGCGCGGTGGAAGAATCGCGCGAGAATCTGGGCCGCCTGCTGGCGCGCGAGTGCCCCGCCGATGCCGATCTGGTGGTGCCGGTTCCCGATTCCGGCGTCGCCGCCGCCATCGGCTATTCCGATGAGAGCGGCCTCCCGTTCCGCCAGGCGCTGATCCGCAATCATTACGTGGGCCGCACCTTCATCGAACCCTCGCAGGCGATCCGCGATTTCGGAGTCAAGCTCAAGCTCAATCCGGTGCGCCACCTGCTGCAGGGCAAGCGCGTCGTGCTGGTGGACGATTCCATCGTGCGCGGCACCACCAGCCGCAAGATCGTCCGCATGGTGCGCCAGGCCGGCGCCCGCGAAGTGCACGTGCGCATCTCCTGCCCGCCCACGATCTCCCCTGTTTCTACGGCGTGGATACGCCCACGCGCAGCGAGCTGATCGCCTCCAATCACAACGTGGAGGAGATCCGCCGTTTCGTGGAGGCCGACTCGGTCGGCTATCTCTCCATCGGTTCGCTGCGCAAGGCCGTGGGCGACGACGAGAAGCACGAATACTGCTACGCCTGCTACACCGGCGACTATCCCACCGAACTGGTCAACATCGAAGAGCTGATCTCCGCGCGCCAGAAGAGACAGTACGCGTTCTAACTGGAATAGACGGCCACCGTCGCCACCTTGCGGAAGCCCATTCGCTCGTAGAGCTTCAGGCCGGCGGGTGTGGATTGCAGGATGACGCGCTCCAGGCCGCACTCCTTGCGCACCTCGGCCAGCGCCTGCCGCATCACCGCTTCGCCGAAGCCGTGGCGCTGCGAACCGGGCAGTGTCGCCACGTTGTAGACGCCGATGACACCGCCGCCGCAGACGATCGACGTCGTCGAAACCGGCTGGCCGTCGACGTATCCCACGAAACTGATGAAGCGATCCCACACCTCGTCATTGTCGAATACTTCGCGGAACCACGTGATGGGCACGTGGAAACAGGTGGAGCCGATCGCGCAGAAGGCGTCCCAGGTCGTCGAGCAGCGCACGCGCCGCACCTCCACGTGTGGCAACGGCCGGGCGGGCGCCAGGATGCGGTCGGCGATCATGCCGGGAAGTTCCGTGGAAAGCCTCAATCCGTGGTGCTCGAAGAGGCGTCGCGACCGCTTGCGCGCGGGCGGTTCGATCCAGTCCTCGCACACCCAGTAGGCCCACTCCTGGCCGCGCGAGTCGAAGTGCTTGATGGGCTGCAGGATGCGCTGCTTCAATTCCGCTTCGGTAGCCACCGGACCGGAAAGGAAGGCGGTATTGAACATCTGAAAGGTGACGCCGGCCGATGCAATACTCACACCGTGCAGCTCGCGCAATTCGCCTCCCGCGCGGCTGGAAGCGATGACGCGAAACGACTCTCGCAGATTGTCGGCAACGAGTTGAAACTCCACAGAATTCCAGTATCGCTTAGTTGCGATTCGTCACTCCGCGGTATGGTGGTACTAGCACTCGATGGTCAACCCTCGGCGAACTTCTATCCTGGATGGACCCTGGAAAATCGTCGCGCCGAATCCCAGCCTGCAGCCGGAATTTAAGATTCAGCCGGATCCGTTCGGCGGCGTGGTCATGATTCGGGCTCGCGGCAACGGCAGCGAAGGCTGCTTCGGATATGCCTGCTGTCCCTTACGTCTCGAGGGCGGCAAATCGTATCGTTTGACGGTGAAATTCACCGCGCGGAATCTGGACCGGCTGGAACATCAGGTGATTAGCGGCATCTACCATCCGCACTTCACCGCCGGCGTGCAGGAGCTTCGCACGGATGGCGCCTCTCACGCCGGGGAGACGCAGTTCGATGCGCCGGCGGAGACCACGGATGCCGAGCTGCGGCTCTATTTCCGCTACAGTGCCCATGGGGAAGCGGCCTGGCACGAAGTGCGGATCGAGGAGTGCGAACCGGTGCCGTCGCGTGTCGTCACCGTGGTTTGCCGCCAGGGCGGCCTGCCGCCGGGCGCCACACTTGATTTCTGGGAGCAGTGGCTCGACCGGGCCGGCGCGCGAAAGCCCGATCTCGTCCTGCTTCCCGAGATGTTCGATGGCGCGATGCCGGACGCCGCCGCGCCGCCGCGGAGCGCCGCAATCGAAATACTCGCGCGTAAGGCCCGCGAATGGAGCATGTACACCAGCGGCGCCGTCTATGAGCGCCGCGACGGCCTGGTCTACAACACCGCGACGCTCTTCGACCGTACCGGCAGCCTGGTAGGGAACTACGACAAGTGCATGCCGTACGATCCCGAAATGGACGCCGGCGTGGTGCCTGGCATGAGCCCCAAAGTCTTCGAGACCGACTTCGGCCGCGTGGGAATGCTCATCTGCTACGACTCCTGGTTTCCGGAGACGGCTCGCATTCTGGCCCTGCAGGGCGCGGAACTGGTGCTCCTGCCGAATGCCGGATATTGGCGGGAACTCATGGCGGCGCGCGCTGCCGACAACGGCATTTGTATCGCGGCGAGCAGCCTGCTGTGTCCCGCGGGCGTCTGGGATTCGAGCGGCGCGTGTGCCGGCGAACTTGTGGCCGACCTCTCGCGGCAGGCCCCCTCGGCGATCGTAAGCGCCGAAATGGATCCAGCCAACGGACTTCTGCTCGCGCGCGTGAACCTGGCACTCAAATATAGTCCGCACTGGAAGGGTGGGCCCATGCTCTCGGCACCGGCCGCGCGGCCCTACCGGCAGACCAGCGTTCGACCGGTTACCGCGCCTTGAGCCGATATCCCGATTCTGCTATCCTCAATAGGTTGAATTCATAACAACATAGCTATCCCGGCGTGCTGCCGGGCCTACCTTGAGAGGTTCACATGTCAGGCCATTCCAAATGGGCAACCATTAAGCATAAAAAGGCGGCCACGGACGCCAAGCGCGGCAAGAGTTTCACGCGCATTATCAAAGAAATCACCATCGCCGCGCGTAATGGCGGCGATCCGGATGGCAACCCGCGTTTGCGTACCGCCATCCTTGCCGCCAAGAGCGGTCTCCATGCCCTCCGACAACATCAAAAAGGCCATCATGCGGGGCACGGGTGAACTGGAAGGCGGCATGATCGAGGAAGTCATGTTTGAGGGCTACGGTCCGGGCGGCGCGGCCGTTCTGGTAAATGTGGCCACCGACAACCGCAACCGCACCGTCAGCGACATCCGCCACGCGTTCTCCAAAAACGGCGGCAATATGGGCGAGCAGGGCAGCGTCGCGTGGATGTTCGAACGGCGCAGCCAGATCTTCGTGCCGGGCGATAAGGCCACCGAAGATCAGTTGATGAACATCATCCTGGATGCCGGGGCCGACGACCTGCGCAACGATGGCGACCGTTGGGAGATTCTCTCGGATCCGGCGAGCCACGAAAGCGTGCTCAAGGTGCTGGAGACCAACGGTATTCCCTCCGAGGACGCCACCATCGCCTGGGTGCCCAAAAATCTGATCAAACTGGAAGGCAAGAACGCCTCCGGTATGCTGCGCCTGCAGGACGCGCTGGAAGATCACGACGACGTGCAGAGCGTTTACTCCAACTTCGATATCGATGAGAAGGAGTTGGAGGCGCTGTCGCAGTAACGTGCGCGTACTCGGTATCGATTGCGGCTCGCAACGCACCGGTTACGGCATAATCGACAGCGATGGAGCGGAACACCGGATGGTGGTCGCGGGGGTGATTTGCACCAGCCCCAAGTGGCCGTTCGAAAAGCGGCTGCTCGAGATTGCCAGCGGGTTACGTAGTTTGATTCGGGAGCACGCTCCGGAATTTGGAGCGGTCGAAGAAGTGTTTCATGCGGCCAATGCAAAGACCGCATTGAAACTGGCGCACGTTCGAGGGGTCGCCCTGCTGGCAATGGCCGAGGCAGGGGTGGGATTGGCGGAGTATTCTCCG
This sequence comes from uncultured Solibacteraceae bacterium, assembly GCA_963792055.1. Lineage (GTDB taxonomy): Bacteria > Acidobacteriota > Terriglobia > Bryobacterales > Bryobacteraceae > Solibacter. The sequence goes on from CAWBUV010000011.1 coordinate 423,181, forward strand.
CTGGAAGTTAAGATGAGTGTGGTGGGATACGGCCGGGCGGAAAAGAACCAGGTCCAGGTGATGGTGCGGTCATTGTTGCATCTGCCCGAAGTGATCGCCAGTGAAGACGCGTCGGACGCGCTGGCTATCGCCATCTGCCACGCCACGCATGAAGCCACCAGCCGCAGGCTGGCCTAGCAGGTGAGAATGAAGTATCTCCTGATTCTACTGTTCACAGGCTCGCTGTTCGCGCAGGATGCGCAGCGGTTCTTCTACTCCAAGGCCTTTCCGGGCAGCATCCCCGCCTACGTGCAGGTGACGGTAGAGAAGAATGGCGAGGTGGTGTACAAGGAAGCACCGGATGACGAACTGCCGCTCAAGTACAAGCTCACCGAGGCCGAGACCAGCGAGGTCTATTCGCTGATCGAGAAACTGGATTTCTTCAAGCGTCCGGTGGAATCCGGCTTGAAAGTTGCCTTCATGGGGACTAAGACGTTTCGCCTGGAGAAGGGCGCCGAAAAGACCGAAGTGCAGTTCAACTATTCCGAAGACCTGAATGCAAAAGCCCTTTGGGAGTGGTGCGAACGCTTGACCGAGTCGGCGCAGCACCGCATCGCTTTGGACCGCGCCGCCAAGTACGACAAACTCGGAGTGGTCAAGGCGTTGAATCTGCTTGGATCGGCAATCGAGCGCAAGCGCGTCGTCGGGCTGGAGCAGTACCTGCCCACTTTGGACCGGATTATCAAGAACGAAAGCTACATGCACACGGCGCGCACGCGGGCCTCGGAGATCGCCGAGTTCATTCGCGCCGGCACGCCGGCCGTGCAGTAGCTTACCTCAAAATCCGGATCGGACCGTTCGAGGTGGTCAGGTCGATCAGCGGTCCGCCGTTTCCGATCGCGCCTTCCAGGTGATGCTTGCTGATTTCACCGCGCATGCGCATTTCGAAATCGGAGGAGATGGACGCATTGCTGGTGGCGGCGGAAAGACGCGCGTTGACATCGCCGGGCAGGTGCAGCGTGATCCCGTTATTGCTGGTGTGGGCGCGCACCGCGCTTTGCACGTTGGAGGGCAACGTCAGGTCGATTCCGCCATTGGAACTTTGCACGCGCACCGCCCCATCCACCTTTTCCAGAATGGCGTGAATGCTGCTGTTGGACGTGGTCGCTTCCAGCGCTCCACGGATGCCCTCCGCGCGGATATGTCCATTCGAGGTATGCACTTCCGCCGCCCCGTCGATGTCCTGCAACTCCACCGGTCCGTTGCTGGTTTCGGCATTCAGAGCGCCCTTCAAATGGCGCACTTCGACGTGGCCGTTAGAGGTCTTCAGGCGCGCCGGCCCGACCCCATCGGAGGTGCGTATGGCGCCGTTCGAGGTGGTCAGATGGTCCAGCACCACGCCTCGCGGCACTTTGATGGCGAACTTCGCGCCGTAGTTCCCCTGCCGCAGGCTGGGACGAATGGCGCGGACGGAAACCGAATCCGCGCTGTGATCGACCTCGATCTTGAGATCGGCCGTCTCCTCCTGGGAACGGGCGTACTTGGTGCCGCTGATGTCGACGGTTTCCTGCTCCCAGGTGGAAACCTCCACCGAGCCGTTGAAGCCTTCCACAGCTGAGGCGGCCGCCGGATTTCAGCGGGTAATTGTAATGGAAATCCTCGTGGTACCGCTCAAAATTGCCTCCCAGGTCTTCGAAGTCGCAACCGGCGAGCACGACGAGACCGGCGGCGATTGCCGGAAGAATGAGTTTGGCGCGCATAAATTATCCTCGACCACCTTATTACGCTCGAAGGGGCTAATTTGTTTCACGATTCTGCGTCCACGAGGCGGATCATGCCGATGTTGACAGTGAAGGTGCGGTCGTCGTCGGCCACGGTCCAGGAAGGCGCGGCGGCGATCTCGATCTGGTAGGTTTCGGCTTCGGGGAGGTCGGCTTCGATGATGAAGAGACCGACGCGCTCCAGGGTCTGCTGCACCACAAGAGCGCCGTTGGCCCGGACTTGTACTACCGGCTGGCCCTTGTCGAACTGGAATTGGTGCGCAAAGCCACGAATGCGCAGCCGCTGCGGCGCCGTGTGGGCGCGGCGGAGCACGGCCGTGGCATGTGGGCCGATCCAGCGGTATTTGTTGCCATATTCGCCTTCCAGCTCGTACCAGCCTTCGCCCAGACGCGCGGTGTGGCTGGGGAGGGAGAAATCGATTACATCTTCGCGGTCGCCGGGGTAGAGTTCGGCGCGTGTACGGGCGGGCAGCAGGTTATAGACACCGCCCTCGTTGGGCGCGCGATAGCCGCAGGAGCAGGCCAGGGTATCGGCGGCGTCGCGGACCAGGTCACCGTGGCAGTCCGGACAGCGCAGGAGAGTTTCGAAGCGGTCCAGGCTGGGCAGGGGGGTCGAGGAGCCCGCCTTCTTGCACATCGCTGCGAGGGTTCCGCCGAGGAGGCGTGCCGCGCGCCATTCATTGAGCGCCGCGCGCTTCACCAGCCGTTCGCCCCAACCGCGCTCAGGGACGAAGGGCTTGTAGCGGTGTTCGGCGAAGTGCCGGGTGACCAGGCGGTGCCAGTCGGCGAGATACATTTTGTGGTTCTGGCGGATGCCGAAGCTCTCTTCCTGCTCGGCGCCGATGACGTCGCGCGCCAGATAGCCGAGCAGACCCCAGTCGAAGAGCTTGCGCTCCCAAGGCTTCATGCGGTCCTGGTAAGGCGCGCGGTAGATGCGCAGGCTGAGTAGGCGGCGCAGCGGTTCCTCGGTGAAGAGAAAGACGCCGCCGGGCGCCAGCACACGTTTGACTTCGAGGAAGACGCTCTCGATGTTCATGAACTGGCTGAGCATCTGGCAGGCCATGACAAATTGAATGGAACCATCGCGGAACGGGAGGTTGACGGCGTCGCCGGCCACGCGTATGGGAGCGCGGGGAAGCTGCCAGCGGTCCTGCAGGACGACGCCGTGGCGCAGGGCATCGGCGGAGAGATCGAGGGCGAAGCCCTGGCCGCCGAACTGGTTGGCCAGCATGTAGCTGGTGTGCCCGGCGTTGGCGCCGATCTCGAGGAACGGAGTCATGGGTCCGATGAATTCGCGATGCGCCTGGATGACGGAGGCGCGGCGGGAGTTCTCGTCGAGATAGTGGGCGATGGCGCGGTCGGTATCGCCCAACGATGCGAAGTTGTGAAACTCCACCTGGGAGCGTTTGACGGAGAACGATTGGGCGTCGATGGGCGGCAGGCCTTTATTTTAGCGCGCGGCTAATTTCAGTAGAATAAAGATACCGGATTTTTCAGTCTGCAATCCGGCAGCGAAGGAGTCCTTATGAGCGCTCGGATCCTGGCCGCACTATTTTTGACGCTGGCGGCTTCCCGAGCGATTGCGCAGACCGAGCCCGCCGCCGAGAACCCTCCCGATCAGCAGGCATACCTTGATGCCAACAAGATCTCCGATCCCGAAACGAAGATCGCGGCATTGGAGAAGCTCAAAACGAATTTTCCCGGTAGCACGTGGCTGTCGCTCGCCAATTTACGGATTCTAAGCACGCTTGTCGAGAAAATGCCGGACCAGACGGACCGCATACGCAAGGCAGCGAAGGCGGCCTACGCGGAGGCTGTGGTTCTGGATAAAGCCTCGTCCAAGGAGAATAGTTTCTCCTCCACCAGTAAGCGGGGCAGCGCCGCCACGGTCATCGCCGAACGATTGCTCATGAGCGATGTGATGCTGAAAGACGCCGAGGCTTATGCGCGGAAGGGCGTGGAAAGCTTGCGGGAAAATGTCTGGATCGCCGAGCAGCGCGCAGCCTACGCCCGCCGCAAGCAGAAGATCCCGCCGCCGGAAGATTTGGCGAGGAGTTTCGCGGAGGCTCGCGCCGCCCGCATCGCCACACTGGGCCAGGTGGAAATGAAGCTGGGCCACACCGCCGCGGCGCAGAAGCTGCTCGAAGAATCGTACTTCGTCACGCCTTCCAATCTGAACGTGATCGCCGCTCTAGGCGAATTGGCGGCAAAATCCGGCAACGATGCCAAGGCGATGGACTACCTGCTCTCCGCGCGCCTCAGCGGCCACGCGCCCGATTCCGCCAATCAGCTCTTCGAAGCGCTATATAAGAAGGGTCACAACGGCAGCCTCGACGGCGTGGAAGCGATGCTGGATATGGAGTATCGCAAGCGCTTCCCCAACCCGGTCCACGTGGAAGCCTATAAGCCTACCGAAAAGCGCAGCAACCGCATGGTGCTGGCCGAAGTCTTCACCGGCTCGGGTTGCGGCCCGTGTGCCGGCGCCGATGTGGCCTTCGATGCCGCTATGGAACGCTACGCGCGCAAGGACGTGGCCGTCGTGATGTACCACGTACACGTGCCGCGTCCCGATCCGATGACCACCGAAGCCACGATGGCTCGTTACAGGCTCTACGGCGCGAACGGCGTTCCTGCTTTCGCCATCGATGGAAAGAAGACGGTGGGCGGCGGATCGCGTGAGATGGCTCCCGAAGTCTTCGAGCGTTTCCAGAAGGATCTGGAGAACGACCTGGAGACACCGGCGGAGGCCTCGCTGAAGATCGATGCCGGCTTGCACGGCGGCACGGTCGAAGTCTCCGCCGCAGTCGATGACGTGAAGAGCGAGTCGAAAGACCTCAAGGTCCAGATCCTGCTCGTCGAAAAGGAAATCCGTTATCTCGGCGAAAACGGCATCCGCTTCCATCCCATGGTGGTCCGCGCCTTCGGCGGCGAGAAGCAGGAAGGCTACGCGATCGAGGCCAATGGCAAGAGTACCTGCAAGGCAAGTTTCGATCTGGAAGCCATTAGCCGGGAGATCAAACATCAGCTCGACGATTACGAGGCCAAAGGCCATCGCGGCGAGAGCTTCACCTTTAGCGCGAAGAAGTATCAGATCGATCGCGGCAACCTCGCGGTAGTAGTCTTCGTGCAGGACGCGAAGACGCGGCATGTGCTGCAGGCCGGGTACGTCGATCTCGGCGGGTCTGCCGGAACGCGTCTTTCCACGGAAGCTAATCAATAATGCGGATATTCCTGATGACGGCTGCGATGGCCGCAGTGCTGTGGGCGGCGCCGGCGGACCCCGTGGCGTGGAAGCTCCAAAACGCTCCCGTTGCGCCCATAAAGCCCGGCGCCCGATTCAACGTCAAGCTGCAGGCGGCGGTACAGGAGGGATGGCACCTGTACTCGTTGAAGCCCATCGCGGAGGGGCCGCTTCCGACGCGCATCTGGATTGCGGAAGGCCAGCCGTTTTCGCTCGCGGGAGCCGTGCAGGCGCCGGAGCCGCAGGTGATTCAGGATGCGACGTTCGGGATGGAAGTGGAACTTTATGAAGGCGAGGCGGTGTTCGCACTGCCGGTCAAGGTGGCCTCGGGCGCTGCTCCCGGTCCGCAGAAGTTGGTGGTCAGCGCTTCTTATCAATCCTGCAACAATAAGCTCTGCCTGCCGCCGAAGACGGTGAAGGTGGAACTGCAAGTCGTGATTGCGAAGTGATGCGGGCGAGCGCGGCTCGCCGGGACCGATTGGCAATCGGTCCGCAGGTTGCCAACCTGCCCCACAAGAGATTTCAGCACCCGCGCTCTCCCGTTACAATAGAGCAATGTCCGACAAATTAACCATTGCGGGCCGCGAGTTTAATTCGCGTCTCATCGTGGGAACGGGAAAGTACCGCAGTTTTCAAGAAATGATGCGCTGCCACGAGGCCAGCGGCGCCGATATGGTGACCGTAGCCGTGCGCCGCGTCAATCTGACGGACCGCACCAAGGAATCCCTTCTCGATTACATCGATCGAACCAAAATCTTCATCCTTCCGAATACCGCCGCCTGCTATACGGCCGATGACGCGGTACGCACCGCCATGCTGGGCCGTGAAGTGGGCCTGTCCAACTGGGTAAAGCTCGAAGTGATCGGCGACGAAAAGACGCTCTTCCCGGATAATGCCGGCTTGCTGGAAGCCACCCGGATCCTGGTCAAGGAGGGTTTCGTCGTTCTGCCTTACACCAACGACGACGTGGTCAACGCGCGCCGCCTGATCGACGCGGGCGCGGCTGCGGTGATGCCGCTCGCCGCACCCATCGGAAGTGGGCTCGGCATACAGAATCCCGTGAACCTGCGGATCTTCCGCGAGATGATCACCGAAGTGCCGATGATTGTCGACGCGGGGGTGGGCACGGCCAGCGACGCCGCCATCGCCATGGAACTCGGCGCCGATGGCGTGCTGATGAACACCGCGATCGCGGCGGCCGACGATTCGGTCAAGATGGCCCACGCCATGATGCTCAGTGTGGAGGCCGGCCGCCTCGCATGGGAGGCCGGACGCATGCCGCGGAAACTGTACGCATCGGCCAGCAGTCCCCTGGCCGGGGTCGTGGGCTCGTCGTCTTAGCGCTGTAACGGCAGCATCTCGATGTTGCCTTTGACTTCCGAATACTCGTAGGCCATCTGTTCGGTTCCCGGACGCCACGCCGGGCTCCTCACGAAGGAACCGTAAGCGGTGTGGTGCGTGATCTGTTTTCGCTCGCGGGTGATGCGGTCGATCCAGTACAGGTTCCAGACGCCCTTCTCGAACCCGGCATACGCCAGGCGCCGGTTGTCGCCGGCGAACGAGTGCACGAAATGCTTGCCGGGGCCCGACGTCAGGACCTCCTGCTTGCCGCCATCGCGGTCCATGATCGCAATCTGCGAATTGTCGCCGCGCAGCACCTGGTACGTGATCCACTGCCCGTCCCAGGAGATCTCGGGAAACCAGGCGCGTTCGCGGTCAAAGGTGAGTTGTTTGGCGTGCCCGCCCTTGATGCGGAGCTTCCAGATGTTGCGGGGACGCCCGGTGTCGTAGATCAATTCCTGTTCGTCCGGCGTCATGTGTATGCGTGCTGCCGGTTCATTGGTTTCCCACAATTTCTGCCGCGAACCATCGGTCAAGCCGAAGCGAACCGTGCGCTGCATCCCACTCTCGAAGAAGTTGAGGATGAGCGCGGTTCCATCGCTATTCCAACTCGCGCCATTGGAATTGCCCGCATCGGGGGCAAACGGCTTGGGATTGGATCCGTCCGCGTCCATAATCCAGATGCCGAGGTTGGAGTCGTCGGGCTGCACCTGGAAGGTCATCCGCTTGCCGTCCGGCGAAAAAATCGGGATACGCGAGCGGATGACGGCATCCTGATACAGCGGCCGGGCTTCGCCGCCGTCGCCTGAGGTGATCCAGATCTGGCTGATGTTGACCATCCGCGTGAAGGCGAGCGACTTGCCGTCGCGCGTCACCGCAATGCGGGAGGGGGCGGCCTGCTTGGTCCGGCAGATTTCGACCGGCTTCTGGACTCCGGCCAGCGGCACATAAAACACTCCGTTCGAACCGTTTAGGCGGGGCCGGCCGGCAAAGTAGACGCCCTGGCCATCGGGCGCGAATACCGGGTTGGCTGCCGCCCAGATCTGTCCCTGCGCCACGGGCTGCAGCGTGCCTGACGCCACGTCGGCAATCCACAAAGCGCCGCGGAAACCCATCGTGATGATGCCCAGCGAGGCGAAGATCACGTGCTTGCCGTCCGGACTCCAGCTCGGGTCGGCATGTTGTCCGGCGGGGTTTCCCGCAGTCGTGATCTGCTGTAATTGTGAGCCGTCCGCCGCCACCGTCCAGATGGTGGATTCTCCGTCGCCGGGCCAGTCCGATGCCGCTAGGGAGGAGGGTTCGTTGGACCGGAACGCGAGCTGGCGCCCGTCGGGCGACCACGCCGGGCTCGATCCAAAAGGCGCCACCTGACGGGCAGCGCCGCCTTCCACAGGAGTGATCCAGATGCCATGCCGGGCCACCGAATGATAGGCGATGGATTTGCCGTCGGGCGACCAGGCGGGTTCGGTATTCTGATCTCCATTGGCCGTGACCTGCTGCTCGGCGCCTCTGGGTCCGATCGTCCGCACGTAGATTTCGAACCAGCCGGAACGGTTGGAGGAGAACGCGATCCGCTCTCCGTCGGGACTGAAGGATGCGCCGATCGCCACGCCGGGCGTCGTCGTAACCTGTACGGTTTCCACGTTGGCAGACAGCAACCGGTTGCCCCCGAGGCCGGTAAAGCGCCACAGCAGCACCGAAATCAGCCCGCAGACCGCCAGCGCGGCGGCCAACCAGACCCATCGCGGCGCCTGCGGCAGACCACCGGCGTCCGCCACGGCCGGGGCACCCACCGTCAACCGCCCACTCTCGGATTCCTCGTTCACTTCCTCCAATGCGATCCGCAGGTCATCCATATGCTGGAAGCGGCGGCCGGGATCCTTGCGCAGGCAGCGCGCCACAATGCGCTCCAATTCCCGCGGCACCCCGGCGCGGATCTGGCTGGGGGGCTTGGGCTCGTCGCGCAACACCGAAGAGATGGTTGCCATCCGGCTCTCGCCTGGAAACGCCCGCTTGCCGGTCAACATCTCGTACAGCACGGCGCCGAAGGAGAAAATGTCCGACCGCGCGTCCACCGCCTTGCCTTCCGCCTGTTCGGGGGACATGTACGCCGCCGTACCGAGCACGGTACCTTCCAGCGTGCCGGTCACGCGAGTCTCGGAGATGCCGTCTTCCATCAGCTTGGCCAGACCGAAATCCAGCACCTTCACCGTCCGCTCGGCGGTAATCATGATGTTGGACGGCTTGAAATCGCGGTGGACGATTCCGGCAGCGTGCGCCTTGGCCAGCGCATTCGCCATCGGCAGGGCGAATTTCAACGTCTCTGCCAGCGACAGGCCCTGGCCCCCGATGACGCGGTCCAGGGTTTGACCGTCCACGTACTCCATGGCGATAAACAACTCGCCATCGGCCTCATCGATATCGTAGATATGAATGATATTCGGGTGATTCAGCGCGGATGCCGACTTGGCTTCCTGCACGAGGCGGCGCCGGCGGTCCGGGTTGGCCAGCGTCTCCGGCAGCAGCACCTTGAGCGCTACATCCCGGTCCAGGTGGCGGTCGCGTGCCTTATAAACCGCTCCCATTCCACCTTCCCCGAGGCGGTCCACGATTTCGAAATGAGCAATGCTGCGGCCGATCATGAGCGTATCGGAATCATCGTAGCGCGGTCCGTCCACGGCATGCCAAACCGGACGGTCCAGCAGGCCTTCGGACGACTGATCGAGCAGGGAGATCACCTCCCGGCGCAGTTCCGCATCGCTTCCGCAGACCCGATTCAGGAAGCCGGGCCGATCCGCAGGCGGCAGTTCGGAGGCTTCGTGATAAAGCTGTTCCACGAGCTGCCAGCGCTGGGGGTCCATTGGGATCCTGGGGATTATAGCAGTCTCACTCGTTCGCCGACGCGAGCGGCTCGCCAACCGTGGATCGCCGGACTCCGGCATGTATCAATAGGACGTCCAGGCGGTCGAAAGGTAGCGGATGCAGTTCCATGGCGCGGAAATCGGGAATGTTCCAGCGGGCCTTCATCACACCTTCTTCGGAGTGGCGGCTGACGCCCTGCAACACGTGCGTAATTTCGTGCACCAGGACATGCCCCAATAGGATGCCCATTCGATTGGCGGCCACCATGGAAGCTACGCATTTCACGAAGACGTGTATGCGGACGCGGCCTTCCAGGTAAGGCATGGCGTACGCCATGGAGCCGGGGCGGTCCGTTCCGGGAAGGCCGGCATCGAAATCGATCTCGACAGGCGGCCAACACCCCGCATCGGTGTCGCGGGGGGTTGGCCCCTGCCAGTGTACTGGCACGCCGATCCCGGCAAACATCTCGCGCGCCAGGGACTTCGCCTGAAATAGTGCCGCCGGCGGGACGACCGATAAATTGTTCATGTGGGCATTGATTGTGCACGTTTCGGCGGCCATGCCCAGCGCGGCCATTCCCGTCATTCCCAGCAACATCCCAGTGAGTCTCATCTCGTCCTCTGCACGGCGAAGCGGGAAATCCGGGGCGAAACAATAACGCCGGGCAAATCTTTTTTGGGGGCCGATATAATGAGTGCCAGCCATGGACACAGCCTCCTCGGCGGAGATCACACGTTTGCTGCGGGCATGGGGCGGCGGCGACCAGGCAGCCATGGAAGAGCTGGCCCCGCTGGTGTATGGCGAACTACGCCGCATGGCGCACCGCTACCTGCGGCGCGAAAATCCCGGCAATACGCTACAACCCACCGCTCTGGTGAACGAAGCCTACCTGCGCCTGGTGGACGTCCACAGCGTACGCTGGGAAGACCGCGCGCATTTCTTTGCGGTGTCCGCCCAGATGATGCGGCGGATCCTGGTGGATGCGGCGCGCGCCCGCACTACCGGCAAGCGCGGGGGCGGCGCGGTACACCTCAATCTGAACGAGTCGATCGATGCGGTTCCCGATCGCGGCCGGGAACTCGTCGCGCTGGACGAAGCGCTGGACGCGCTCGCACAGCTCGATCCACGCAAGGCACGTGTGGTGGAAATGCGCTTCTTCGGCGGGCTGACCGTGGAGGAGACTGCCGAGGTACTCAAGATCTCCGCCCCCAGCGTGCTGCGGGACTGGAAACTGGCGCGGGCCTGGCTGATGCGGGAGTTGTCTCGGGTAACCGGACTGTAACCTGGCGGGCAGAGGCGGGATGCCATCCCGCCGCAGGATGCCATCCTGCCCCACTCATTGGTCACGCCACCCCACCGCCCCACGTGTTACTATTCCGTTTTGAAAAAGGGAGCACGCCCGTGAAAGTCTACGAAAGCAAGGATATCCGGAACGTCGGTGTAGTGGGCCACGGCGATTCCGGCAAGACTACGCTCACTGCCGGGTTGCTGTTCACCGCCGGAGCCACCAACCGCCTCCTCCGTGTCGATGAAGGCAACACGATCACTGATTTTGACGAGGAGGAGATCCAACGCAAAATCACGATCTCGACTGCCATCGCCGTGGCCGAGTGGAAAAAGACCAAGATCAATATCCTGGATACACCCGGGTTACAACATCTTTATAAATGACACGCGCGGCGCCCTGGTGGCCGCCGATGCCGCACTCGTCATGGTGGATGGCGTTGCCGGAGTGGAAGTGCAGACCGAAAAGGTCTGGGCCTTCGCCGAAGAGTTCAAGCTTCCGCGCGCCCTTGTGGTGAACAAACTGGATCGCGACCGCGCCGATTTCCCGCGCGCCCTCGCCAGCATACAGGAGAACTTCGGACGCACCGCCGGTGCCGATCCACCTCCCCATCGGCAGCGAGCGCGATTTCAAGGGCATTGATCGACCTGATCCGCATGCGCGCCTTCACCTACACGCCGGATGGCGACGGGAAGGGTAAGGAAGGCGACATTCCCGGCCCAATACGCCGACGACGCGCAGACGGCCCACGAGGCCCTGGTGGAAATGGTCGCCGAAGGCAACGATGCCTACATGGAAGAGTTCTTCGAGAAGGGCACCCTGCCGGTGGAGCACATTCTGGACGGCATGCGGCACCGGCATTCGCGAACTGCGCATCTTCCCGGTCATGTGCGCCGCCGCCAGCCACAACATCGGCAGCGACCTGATTCTCGATCTGATCGTGGATGACATGCCGAACCCCACCGAGCGCGGCGAAATCACCGCCGTTCGTCAACGGCACCGAAGCGCACCGCCCCGTGGCCGAAAGCGATCTGGCGTCTGCCTACGTCTTCAAGACCACCGCCGACCCGTTCGCCGGACGCATCAACTTCTTCCGCGTGGATACCGGCATCATTAAGAACGACGCCAACCTGCAGAACGTCAACAAGAATTCCACCGAGCGCCTGGCCCACCTCAGCAGCCCGAACGGCAAGACCCTGCAGCCCGTCACGGAACTGCATGCCGGCGATATCGGCGCGGTCGCCAAGCTCAAGGACACGCTGACCGGCGACACCCTGGCCGAGAAGGGCTTCGACATCACCTATCCGCCGGTCAAACTGCCGGAGCCCTCCATCGCCTTCGCCATCGAAGCCAAGTCGCGCAACGACGAAGACCGTATGGGCAACGCCGTCCACCGCATCCTGGAGGAGGACCAGTCCCTGCGTTTCTACCGCGATCCGCAGACCCGCGAGTTCCTGCTGGCGGGCAGCGGGCAGCAGCATGTGGAAATCGTGGTCAGCCGTTTGAAGAAGCGCTACGGCGTGGATGTCACCCTGAAAGCGCCGAAGATTCCCTACCGCGAGACGATTCGCGGGCAGGGCCGACGTTCAGGGACGCCACAAGAAGCAGACCGGCGGCCACGGACAGTTCGGCGATTGCTGGATCAAGATGGAGCCGCTGCCGCGCGGCAGCAACTTCCAGTTCGCCAACGAGATCTTCGGCGGCTCGATTCCCAAGAACTTCATTCCGGCGGTGGAAAAGGGCATCGTGGATGCGGCCGCCAACGGGTACCTGGCCGGCTTCCCCATGGTGGATTTCAAGGTCACCGTCTACGACGGCTCCTACCACGACGTGGATTCCAGCGAACTGGCGTTCAAGCTGGCGGCCCGCAAAGCCTTCAAGGCCGCCATGCAGGAAGCCAAGCCGGCGCTGCTGGAGCCGATCATGAATGCCGAGATCCAGGCGCCCGTGGAATACGCCGGCGACCTGATGGGCGACCTGAACAGCCGCCGCGGCCGGATCTCCGGTATGGATACCAAGGGCGGCACGCAGTTCATCCGCGCCCAGGTGCCGATGTCGGAGATGTTGAACTACCAGAGCGATCTGACCGCCATGACGCAGGGCCGGGCCAGCTTTACGATGGAGTTCGACCATTACGATTATGTCCCGCAGTTGCAGGCGGACAAGGTGATCGCGGCTGCAAAGGCGGCCAAAACGGGCGAAGAGGAAGAAGAGGAATAGCGCATTTTTGACACAGCCCCGTGGACGGTTGCCACGGACACGGGGCATGTAACCTCCGGTGTCGGTTGCAATTTGTAACGCTATTGAGGTAGCCTACTAGGGTCGATACCGGGCTAAGGCTCGCGGAAGTTCTTTATTTTCATACACGAGGCGGTTGAATGGAAGTTCGAACCGAGACTCTTTGCTCTTTTTTCGTAGTATCTGTAGCCGTATTTAGCTCCGGTTGTGGTTACACACAGCAGTCCAGATTCCAAATGTCGTTCCTTCCGCCGGCGCCGCACGGCGCGTCGGCAGTCTTGGAACTACCAGAACCTCCGCCCGTAGAGCACAACGCCTATCTGGGCGCCGACATCCCCGCAATCATCCTTTCCAACCCCCAAAGCATTCAGCGCCGCACGCAGGGCGACAGCACGATCCAGACCGCGCAACGGCGCTTCCAGGCCGGCAAGCGCGCCTATCAGGCCGGCGATTTCGCCGAGGCACGGCGCGAATTCGACCGCGCCATCGATCTGATGCTGGAGGCCAGCGAACAGGGCCTGATCGACCGGCATCAATTTGAACTTCAGCTGGACGAGATGGTGGAGAACATCCACCGTTACGACCGGGCGGAGTTGGGCGCGGCCGCCGTGGTGGATCAGGGAAAATTTGAAAAAGCGCCGCTCGAAGACATCTTGCAGATGACTTTCCCGGTGGACCCCAAGATGAAGGACAAGGTGCGCGAACAGGTGGCGGCCACCACTTCGCAACTGCCGCTGTCGGTGAACGACGCGGTCCTGGGATACATCAGCTATTTTTCTAACCGCGGGCACAAGACGCTCCTCGCCGGGTTGCAGCGCTCGGGCCGCTACCGGCCGATGATCCAGCGCATTCTGGACGAAGAAGGCATCCCCCAGGAGATTATTCACCTGGCGCAGGCCGAATCGGGCTTCATCCCGCGCGCGGTGTCTCGCGCTGCCGCCGGTGGCATGTGGCAGTTCCTCAAGTGGCGCGGTAATGAATATGGCCTGAAGCAGACCTCTTTCACCGACGAGCGCATGGATCCGGAAAAGGCTACCCGCGCCGCCGCCCACCACCTGCGCGATCTGTATCACGAATTCGGCGACTGGTATCTGGCTATCGCGGCTTACAATTGCGGTCCCGGAACTGTTGAGAAGGCAGTGGAGCGCACGGGGTACGCCGATTTCTGGGAATTGCGGTCGCGCGGCGTCCTGCCCGCCGAGACCACCAACTACGTGCCGATCATTCTCGCCATGACGATCATGGAGAAGAACGCGGCCGGGTACGGAATCGAAGGCTTCACCCTGGATCCGCCTCTCGAGTACGACACGGTGGAAACCACCGCTCCGACCAGTCTCACGCTGGTCGCGGACATCCTGGATATGCCGTTCGCCGAGCTGGCGGCGCTCAACCCCGCCATTCTGAAGGGCATGGTGCCGGAATGCTTCTCGCTGCACGTGCCCAAGGGTAGCGGCACTCCGCTGGTGGCGGCCCTGCAAATGATCCCGGCCAACCATTTGGACGCCTGGCGCATGCACCGCGTGGGCGCCGGCGAGACGCTGGCCACTATCGGCAAGCGGTATGGTGTCACCCCGGCGAACATCGTGTCGGTGAACCGGCTGGAAACGGCGCAGGCCATGGAAGGTGACCGGCTGCTGATTCCTTCCGTCCAGCGGATACAGGCTCCGGTGGTGAAGAAGACGGTTACCGCTAGCGTTCGGCGCAAGAGTACGACCCGCCGGACGGCTTCGGTGCGCCCTGTGCGCAGGAGTCCGGTAGTACTGGCCCACAACGCCACGAATTAGGGTTCTTACTGCGCTCCGGATTGGGGCTTCATCCTGAATAACGCGGCAGGCGAGCATGGCTCGCCGGGACCGATTGGTAATCAGATTGGTAATCGGTCCGCAGGCTGCCAGCCTGCCCCACATGGTCTCGATGTTACTTTCGGTCGGTGATGCGGCCGTCGCGCATGTGGACGGTGGAATCGCCGTAGGCAGCGGCTTCCGGGTTGTGGGTGATCATCAGGACGGTCTGCCCCAGCCTGCGGTTCAGATCGCGCAGAACGTCCAGCACGGCTTTGGAGTTCTCGGTGTCCAGATTCCCGGTAGGCTCGTCGGCTAAGAGAATGGCGGGGTGGTTCACGATGGCGCGCGCGATGGCTACGCGCTGCTGCTCGCCGCCGGAAAGTTCATTGGGTTTGTGATCGAGGCGGTCGCCGATGCCGAGCAGGCGCAGGACCTCCTCGAATTCGGGGGCGGGCTTGGCGTCCGTGCCGCCGATGTAGCGCGCCACGGCGATGTTGTCGCGCGCGGTCAGGTTGGGCAGCAGGTTGAACTTCTGGAAGACGAATCCCACGGTGCGTTTGCGCATACGCGTGCGCTCGGCGTCGGTCATGGCGGACAGGTCCTTATCGCCGACGACGACCTTGCCGGTGGTTGGCGGCGTCAGCCCGCCGATGACATGAAAGAGCGTTGACTTGCCGGAGCCGGAGGGACCGATGATGGAAAGGAAGTGGCCCTTCTCCACGTCGAGATCCACGCCGCGCAAGGCCGGGACATCCACTTTGCCTACGCGATAGGTTTTGAACAGATCGCGGATCTGGATGATATCGCCGTTATTCACGCCGTTACTCATACGACAGCGCCTCGATCGGGTCATGCGCGGCGGCGGTCAGCCCTGGATACAGCGCGCCCAGCAGAGCGCCGACCACCGTGATACCCCGGCGATCCACCACCACTCGTAGACGATGACCATGGGCAGCGATGCGGGCTTCAGGGCGTGGATCAGGCTCGCCGCTCCGTAGCTCATGAGGATTCCGAGAATCGTGCCGCCGAGTCCGAGGAACAAAGCCTCGCTCAGAATGATGCCCAGGATAAACGCCTTGGAGGCGCCGAGGCTCTTCAGAATGCCGATCTCGCGCGTGCGCTGCAGGACCGCCATGTACATGGAGAGGCAGACCACGGCGAAGCCGATGACCACACCGATGCCCATGACCACGGCAATGAATCCGGCGAGCGCGGGAATATTGTTCACGTTGAGCAGCGAAGTGAACTCCTTCATCGAGAAGATGGGGTAGTCCTCCAGGCGGCCGCGATTGGGCTCGAGGAGGTAGTCGATGACCGGCCTGGGTGTTGGCGGGGTCGTCCACCTTGACATAGATCTGATTGACGTTGCCCAGGTATTGCTGTTGCGCTCGCGCAGGGTGTCGATGGGCAGCACGATGTGCGAGAGCTTGCCGCTCTCCATGATGCCGGAGACGCGCCATTTCGGTATTCAGGAGAGTGATGATGTCTCCCGACGTGGGCCTTGGTCTGATCGGCGTAGTAGTCGTCGATGATGACGTCGTCGGGATGCTGGAACGGTCCGCCCGGAGCGAAGATTGAAGCCGCCGCTCATTTTCGCGAATTCCGGCGTAGTTGATCCCGGCGCCGCCCAGGGTAACGCCTTCGACCTGTGACACTGAATACCCCGGTCGCCATTGCCACGTGCGGCTGCTTGGCGAAGTACTCCACGAGTTTTTCGGGGATCGGGCGCGGCATTCAGACTGAGCAGCGACGAGGATTTCGGGCGCACCACGATGTCGGCGCCGATGCCGCGCTGCCGCTGCTGCGAATCCTCGATGAACCCGTGGCTGAGTGCCGACCAGGCAGAGGATCAGCGTCACCGGCACGCCGATGAGCAGGATACTGAGCAGGCTGCGCATCGGCCGGTGCTTGAGATTTTCAAAAACGAGCTTTCCGGTCACTTTTTCTTGACTCTTCCTTTGGCGCGGGGGCGGGCGGCGTCTCGCCGGCGGCGGGCGCCTGTCCGACGACCTGCAGCGTCGAGCCCTTCGGGCTGCGCCAGCGCGAATTTCTCCTGCGTCACGCCCTTATTGATATCCATCTTGACGATGTCGATCACCACCGCGTATTCGTCCTTGCGGGCGGTTGATCTCGATGTGTTTGGGGAAAGGCACGTTGTCGTAGGATTTCCAATCGCTATAGCGCGCGTCGGTGAGGATGTTGCCGTTGGCGTCGAAGATGAACTGCCGCGCGATGGTGAGGTTGTAGCGGTTGAACCAGATGCTGCGGCTGAGCTGCAGTTGGCCGTTGCCGTTTTCGTGGACCACGGGGATGATGTAGAACGCGTTGTCCTCGTCGGTGAGGTTCATCAGCAGGACCTTCTCGGTTCTGAGATCGACCGGCCGCACCAGCATGGCGTCCAGAAAATGCTGCGGGCGAAGGTTCTCGAGCTTGTTCGTGGAAGGCTGTTCGATCTCGTTCTTGCCGACCAGGAAGCGGTTGCGGGAGGGCACGTAGAGCTTGAAATCGAGGCCGTTGGAAACCATGTCGAAGGCCTTGGTGCGGACCACGGGATAGAGGCCGATGAGGCGGATGTCGGAGGGCTCTGCGGAAGAGGATATAGGCGCGGACATCCTTGTACTCGGTGATCTTGCTCTTCTCCGCGGTGCCGAGGGCGGGCACCATGTCGACCTCGGCGTTGAAATCGCGGACGGCGTCGAACTGCCGGGTGATGCTGTCGAGCAGCGTCTGCCGGTCGGCGGTGAGCAGCGGTTGGGCGTTGCTGGCGCCTTTGCGCGCGATCACGCGGCGCCGGGCCAGGCAGGACGAAGTGCCGCCGGCCAGGAGACAGACGAGAGCCAGCGTACAACGGGGCGCGGCGCAGCAGCATCAGTTCATTGTAGGCAGCGGATAAACCACACTGTCAATTCGCACATTCGCAGGGCAGGATGTGCTATATTCAGTTACGGACCAGTGCACTGGAGCGCTTTCTGAAAGCGTGTCCCAGCCAAGGTCGAGTTCTCGATCCGGGGCGCGGCGGTCCGGCGCAAAGATGGGCCTGTGGCGCAGTTGGGAGCGCGCTTCCATGGCATGGAAGAGGTCGACGGTTCGAACCCGTCCAGGTCCACCAAACTAAACCCCAATAAAACAAATACATACGATTTTGGCATGAGCGCTTCCATGCGGCGGGAGAGGTCACCGGAGTCCAGCGTGGAGTCCAAGCTGCCATTTGTGGTGACAGAGTGGACGTCGGCCACCGAACTTCCCATAATGGCAATGAGGCAAGCGCTTTGAAACGGTGGTTTTGGACAGTGGGATGCGACAACACGGTGGCCGATCCGTTTGTTGCCGATGCAGCCGAATTGGAATCTGACGATGCGGAGCTACGAACCGGCCGGGCGGTCGTGGGTTGGCCGCCAGCGCCGTACGTCAAAGCGACCATCCCAGCAAACGACGGAGACCCGGACGATGTGCTCCAAACCTGTCTCAGTGTTCCAATCTACTCGTCCCGCCTACGCTCCGCGCTGGAAGAGGCCGGTATCAGCGGCATCCAATATCTGCCCATCGGCGTCGTTAGGCCGAATGGGGAACTGATTGCGGGATTCTCCGTTGCGAACGTCCTGAATTGTGTCGACGCTTTGGATCTTCGATTGTCCGTTGTAAGCCGGTACCCGGAAGACTACTTTCTCGTTTCGAGGCCGGGGCCTGATCAGGGGAGTCAATTCTCCCGTGCTCATCAGTTCTGCAGTCGAACCCTTCGACCTCATCCGCCTCTCTACGTTCAGGGCGCCTCTATATGTCTCCGAGCGCTTCGAACGCATGTTTAGGGAGGGCCGGTTCACGGGCTATTCATTCCACGAAGTCCCTACCACCGCCGAAAGTGCGGCCGTTTCGTGACTTCGGTCCAACGTCGTTTCGCGAACCCCCGGCAAGCCTATACGGCATAGCCGTATAATGGGTTTGTGCGACGCGTCATCCGAAGCAGCCGCTACGAACGGGCGGCCGCCCGGTTGTTGCGGCCCTCGGTGCAACAGGAACTGGAAGAATCGATCGCGGTAGAGCCCGAACGCCATCCGCTGATCCCCGGCACGGGCGGATTTCGAAAGGCCCGGTGGCGCCGGTCCGGCGGCGGCAAGAGCGGCGGCGTGCGGGTAATTTACTATTTCATGGTCCGTCCAGATCTGGTCTTCCTCGCGGACATGTACGCAAAGAACGAGAAGGAGAACTTGACCCATGCGGAAAGAAACCAGCTCAAGAAAATCGCCTCGGAAATCCAGCGGGAGTTCGGCGGCTAAGCCCCGGCGGACCGAAGCACCGCTCGGTGAGCGCCTGCTTGAATCGATGAAAGAACTGCAGGCGCATCTGCGAGGCGAGATCAAATTGAGCGAGACCGTTTACCACGTCCCGCCCGAGACGGACGTGCGGGCGCTGCGGGAGAGGCTCGGGTTGTCGCAGTCGGACTTCGCCGCCCTGTTCGGCTTCAACGTGCGCTCACTGCAGGACTGGGAGCAGGGCCGCCGGCGTCCGGAGATCCCCATCCGTGCTTACCTGGCCGTAATCCAGCGTGACCCACAGGCCGTCATCCGCGCGCTGCGCGCGGCGTGAGCGTATTGCCATGCGGCTTGCGCCAACATGCGATGAATCTTCGAGCTACGGAGAATCTGAGCATACGGTGCGACCGCGCGCGAGGCATGTGGAGGACCACTTCGGGCACGGACTCCGTATTCGGATCAGCGTCCAAATGCGGAGTCCGAGTGGAGTCCAAAAGCATGGGAGAGGTCACCGGAGTCCAAATGGCGTCCAAATTCGTGACCCGTAAGTATTTTGTTTCTGGTGGAAATGTCTGTGAGTGATTGATCTCATAACCATGGCATGGAAGAGGTCGACGGTTCGAACCCGTCCAGGTCCACCAACCTAAACCCCAACAAAATAAATACATACAATTTTGGCATGAGTGCTTCCATGCCGCGGGAGAGGTCACTGGAATCCACGTGGAGTCCAAACTGTGGACTCCAGTCAGAGATCACACTGGCGAGCCGTTGCGCTTCAGTGGCTCACCATCATTAGCCGAGGCTCAGGATCCTTGTGGAGCCACACCGGAGAACCGCTCCCGCAGTGCCCTCGCGTAGTCCTGGCGAGACCACTCTTCTTGATCCTCGTCAAAGCCAAGTAGAGTGTAGGCGGCTTCGACTACCCGGTCAGTAATGGTCGTCTGCTCCAGTTCATTAATGAGGTGCCCCAGAATGTGCGTGTCGTACCGTTTAGCGAGTCCAACGAGCGCTTCCTCGCGGGCATCGACGTCTTCGTCGTTTAGCCTCCGAAAAAGTGCCTCTCGAATCTCGGAAGAATCCTGATCACCAAGAACCCCAAGTCCGAAAGTGGCCCAATCGCGAACGTCGGCGTCAGCGTCCTCCATCAGGGTGAGGAGGGTGCGGACGCTCAGCGGGTCGTTAGGAAAGCAGCCGAGGGAGCACGCGACAGTGAACCTGATCGTTTCACTCGGATGTGAATGAAAGCCAGCAATCAGCGGGACCGCGCGTGGAGCATCGATGTGACCTAAAGCCGAGATTGCCGAGTTGAGCGGCTGCACCTCTCGTTCCCGCTGCACTACCTTAATCGCAATATCGTAGGATTCTTGCGGGAAGCTATTCGACGGATGATCCGCGGTCTTCCCGAGCTGTGCGATGACGTCAAGGCCGCGTGCTCGCTCAAGCGGTTCGACCGATTCTGTCCAGGCTGCTGCTTTGTTGAACACCTCCAGCGTTCCAATCCGACGTAAGGACTGAACCGCTTCCCACGGTTTATCGTCGTCGTACTCGCCCAGCAAGGTTTCAGCGAAGAGGGCGTCGATGTCGGGCTGAGCCATCGATGCAATTTTATCGGATTGAAAGAGCAACGGACCAGAGGCAGCCAATCCCGCTTGCATTTGCGCCGGCCGAAGGTTCACGATGTAAGGAGTTCTTCTTTGGAGACGAGATTCCATGGCAGAGGCTGATCGCATTGTCGTTGATCCGAAGATTCTAACCGGGAAGCCGGTTGTGCGCGGCACGCGGATCTCGGTTGAGCTCGTGGTCGACCTGCTCGCCGCAGGCTGGAGCCACGCCCAGATACTTGCGAGCTATCCACACCTGTCCGAAGAGGACATCCGGGCCTGTCTCGCTTACGCCAGCGAGCTCCTTCGAGAAGAAAAGGTCTATCCGCTCAAGACCGCATGAGATTCGTGGCCGACGAGAATTTTCCGCGGCCTGCCCTATGGCGCTCCGCAATGCTGGCTGGGAGATATTCTCGGTGGTTGAGGAATGCCCCGGCGTCGCGGATGAGGAAGTTGCCGCCCTCCGTTCGGAGGGCCACCGAATCCTCCTGACCTTCGACAAGGATTTCGGCGAGCTCGTTTTCCGCCGTGGGCTGTCAGCCGGGAGCGGGGTCATTCTGTTCCGGCTGATTCCCGAATCTCCCGACGAAGCCGCCGACGTCGCCTTGGCACTGGTGAGATCACAGCAGGACCTCAATGGGACTTTTTGCGTTGTCGCACGGGATCGGATTCGAGTCCGACCAATGCGCCCGGCTTCGGAGCGCTGATCACGGGCACTGTGCCAGCAAAATTCCTATATGTATAGGCAGCACCGAGTCTTTGTGCCACCGGGAATCCGAAGGTGCCGTACGACCGCGCGAGGCATGTGGAGGACCGCTCCGGGCACGGACTCCGCATTTCGGATCAGCCTCGAATTGGAGTCCGAATGGAGTCCAATAACATGGGAGCGGTCACCGGAGTCCAAAGGGCGTCCAAGTCTTTTGTTTCTGGTGAAAATGTCTGTAACCGATTGGTGCACTACTTCAGGGCAGACCGTACCGCATTGTAGCCGCACATTCCGTGCACGCCGCCGCCGGGGGGAGTGGAGGCGGAGCACAAGTAGACACTCCGTAGGGGCGTGCCGTAAAGACGCCATGTAGGGCGCAAAAACATCTGGCTCAACTGCAGCGAACCGCCGTTGATGTCTCCACCGATCATGTTGGCATTGCTCCGCTCCAAATCCGCGGGAAAGATGGCATGCCGTGCCAGGATTCGTTTCGAAAAGCCCGGTGCGAAGCGTTCCATCTGCGCTTCAATTGCGCTGCTCATATCCTCGGAAGATCCATTCGGTATATGACAATAGGCCCACGCCGTGTGCCTCCCCCGCGGCGCACGTGTTTCGTCGAACAGGCTCGGTTGCGCTACCAGTACAAAGGGCCGCCCTTGGTAATTGCCTTCCCACTGGGCGATTTCCTCCAGACGTGCCGCCCAAGTGCACGGTGCCGGCGCGGAGGCACTCCGCCGCGTGCCACGGAATGGGCGCATCCAGCGCCCAGTCCATTTTGAAGACTCCCGGGCCATATCGGAAGTCTTCCAGGGAGACCGCGGAAGCCCGCCGGCAGGCGCGCTCCCGCCAGCGAGAGCAGCGCTCGCGGAGAAACATCGCACAGCGTTAGCGGGGAGGCCGGCAAGGTCGTGACCCGCGTACCGGTGACGATCTCGCCGCCGAGCGTCCGAAGATAAGACGCCAATGCATCCGCAATCTTCTGCGCCCCGCCTCGCGGCAGCGGCCAACCTCCAGCATGGGCGCATATTGCCTGTACCAGTCCGATCGCCGCACTCGCCGCGGCATCGAACGGCAGCAGCGAGTGGTGCACAGAGGCCCGCCAGAAGCGCCCTCGCCCGCGCTCCGCGAAAGAGACTCCACGCCAGGTTCCGCGCCGGGACGAATGGCGTGCAGGCCGAAACGCGCCATCGCCAGAGGGTGCCGCGGCAAACCGGGCACGGAAAGTACGTCTCGGCGCAGTTCCGGCCAGGCATCTACCAACGGCTGCATCAGCTTCGCCCACGCGGCGCCGTCCGGCCCAAGTCCGCGCGCCGTGTCGGGGATGGAATGTTCCAGCATCACGGCTGTTCCATCGTCCAACGGGTGCGCTAGCGGTGCGGCCGGGTGTATCCACGTCAGGCCGTACTCCGATAGACGGGAACATTTCGAAACACGGCGACGCAATGGCCAGCGGGTGGATCGCGGAGCAGACATCGTGGACGAATCCCGGCAGGCTCTCCCGCACTTTTGGTGGTGCCTCAAGGGGACCGAGAGGGGCGCACCTCGAGGCCGGAGTGGAACGGAAGGACCCGTCCGCGGAGGAGAAGGAAGCCTGAGCCGGCCGTACATTTGGCGCTTCAATAGTTTTGAGGCGATGCACTTGGCCTTCCACCTGTCCGTTGTTCCAGTGTGTTTCGATGCCGGCAGTGACAGCGGCATGATCTCGTCGTATCCCCGTGGCGAAGCCGTTGAGCTCAGGAATGCCGGAGGTCTCGGCAGACTTCAACCACGCCTCTAGATCGCTGACTCTGTGATTCTTCACCATGTCACGAAATGTCTGGGCGAGGCGCTCGGCTTGGGAGATCGCCGGCTGATCTTTCGTGATTACTTGTACCCACTTCTGCTCCGCTTCTTTGCGCTCAGCAGCGGGCTTGGCAAGCCAGAACGCCACCATGCGCAAGCCCGGCAGCTTTCGGTTGCGTCGGGTTGGCTTCGGCTCCGGCGACCGCCACGGCTGTAAGTATTCCTTGACACGACTCAATTGGCCGGAGTAGCCCTGTTTCTGTAATTCCCTCCAGAGCAGGGAGGCGTTGTTGCACCCTTCGGCCCATCTCTTTTCCAGATATTCCCGATACGGTTCCAACCCAGTGCGGCGGCGCCGTGGCGCCTGCTCGGGGAATTCTGTGGCCTGAAGAAAACGCTGCACAGTCTTTCGGGTGAGACCAAACTCTCGGCCAATGGCGCGTTGGGTCAAACCGCGGTCGTGGGCCGCCCTGACCGCCTCGAAGCGTGCTTTTCTTAGTTCCCGCCGTTGTTGGCTCTGCTGTTGGTGTCGGTTTAGTTTGGAGGGATCCAATCCAGGAGCGGTGCCGGCGGTGGTGGTTACGCTCGGGTCCGTAGGGACACCGGCGGAAGAAGCATCTGGCGAAGGAGCCGCTTCGGATATCTGGCTCCGCCGTAAGGCAGCACCCGAACGTTCCAGCAACCGTTGCAGGGCTTGGGTGAGATTGCAGAGGATGTGAAACCGATCGGCAACCTGTAAGGCTTCCGGCGCGCCTTTGCGAGCACCCTCTGCATAGGCGCCCGCTCGATCCCGGCTGACGATTTCGACTCCGGGGTGAGCCTCCAGCCATTTCTTCAGGGTTTCTGACTCTCGATCTGGCAGAAGGTCGATCGGCTGGTGTCGCTCCAAGTCAACCAGGATGGTTCCGTATCGTTGGCCCTTTCTCCAGGCCCAGTCATCCACCCCAAGCGCCTTGACGGGAGGAGCCACGACGGGGCCTACGACCAGCTTCGTGACACGCAGAATGGTGTCGGGGCTCGAGGCTATACCGAGTTGAGAGGCCAGGCGGGATCCGGCTTCACCACCCAGCGCATAGCCGATCTGTTTCAACGCTTCACGGTGGCGATCGGTTTGACGACCGTGCGCCGCGGTCAGGATCGGGAAGCGCTCCGTAAAGATCTTGCGATGGCAACCCTGCGATCGACAATAGAAGCGCCGCGAGCGAAGCTGAATCGCAACGCGAGCACCCTGATAAGAAAGGTCGCGCAGGGTTCGGCGATACTGACTGTGCACACGGGAGGAACAGACGCCACAAGCCGGGCAAGTAGCGGTTCCTGTGATGGAACAGGCGCCGATGACAATGGCGCCTTCAGTTTGTCGGACACTCTCTACGCTCAGACGGGCGGCATCGGGAAGCAGTACCGGCAAACAGCTGGGGGAGGCAGCCATTCGCCTTTTGAGCGTAGAACATTTCTTATCTAACCTGTTTTATGCCGAAACCCAACCATCAAAAGTGCGGGAGACCTCCCGGCAGGGTCAATTCCGCCGACCTTGTGCCACCTCCGATCTGGCCATTCGCCTCGTAGACCACGACGCCGCGGCCCGCGCGCGCCAGCAGAATGGCCGCCGCCAGACCGTTCGGACCCGAGCCGATCACCACATCACGAAGCTGTGCGCTTATCGCCAGCCTTCCTCCTGGAAGAATCTCCGCAATCCGGTGGTCTCTAGTGAGACTTTGGGAAAATATGGTCCTGTATATTCCCGCGTCCACCAGTTTCCGGTTCGCTTCCGCTCCTCGGGCGTCGTGAATTTGTACTCATACAACTCTGCCCTTACGTAAAGCGGAGGGTGATCGGGGAAGGGGTTGGATTTGAGGAGAGCGAGCGTGGGGGCGTCCCCTTCCAGTAGTTTGCCCATGAAATGGACAAACCAAGGGTGCTGCGAATAGGAACCCATGGCGGCGAACCACATCGAGCCAATCCAAACGCAGGTGGTAGGGAGCGATCTGTGGCGGACACCGGCCGGTGGCGTTCGGCTTTCCGCGAAATTCGTACTCGCGCCACGGCGTATTGCTGGTCGGGTAACGGTCGGCCGTGCCTTCCACCACGACTTCGTAGCGGGTGCGTGTGATACTGCCAAATGCGCCATAAGTCCCGACCAGATGGAGTGGATTGAAACTCGTATTCATGATCTGGCGTTCGGAAAGCATGTTGGCGACGGGGCGCACGCTGAGCACGGCAACCAGCACCACCAGGAGCCCCACCGCGACCCTGTGCACTAATGCAGGCTGGTGCAGTTCGGGCGTCGCGGTGCGCAGCACGAAGCCAAGCACACGGTCGTCGAGCGCCGGGATGGCGATCACGATGGTGAGCAGGTTCAGCCAGGACAAGTTTCCGCTGGCCATGATCAGGGCTTGAAACAGGATCGTGAGGATTGCTGCAGTGGAAGCAACCGGCTGCGGAAGGAAGTAGCCGAAGGGCACGACGAGTTCGGCAAAATGATTGAACCAGACGCCGGCATGATGCGCCCACTCGGGTCCCCAGTGAAAATACCAGCTCAAGGGATTGGGCATCGGTTGCGTCTCGTAGTAGTAGTTGAGGCACGTCATGTCGCGCCAGCAAGGGTCGCCCCGCAGCTTGATCAGGCCCGCACCGAACATCACACGGAAACACAGCCACCGCAGCAGGAGGATGGTGACGAACTGTGGCGCGGTTTGACGGCCGCCGAGGAAGATGGCATAGAATCCCGCTTCCAGGAGCAGCGATTCCCACCCGAAGGCATAAAACGTCTGACCGACATTGACAAATGATAGATAGAGGAGCCACAGCGAGGTCCATAAAGCGGCGGACAGTATGGTCGAAAAGCGTTCGGCAATTCCGGCCAGGGCGATACAGGAAAGAAGTATGCCCAGCCAGGCACCGGCCGTAAACGCCCAATCCTTCGGGGCTAAATAGAACAGGCTCGGTGACGCGCGGAAGGGTACCGCTTTGATCCAGGCGGGTGCGGGAAGCAGTCCGCGTTCGCCCAGCAGGGGCCGGAACTGATTCAGCGCATTCAGGAAGGCAATCAGATAAATTAGCGCCAGCGCTCTTTGGAAGACGGTGCGCATCAGCCAGTAATTGTCATTGGTCCACGTGATGCTCACAGCAATCTCTCTTTGCGAAGTGCATTTCGCGGACCAATGTAATCGCACGCGGCTGTGGCGTATTGCAGATCACGGGTCTGCGGCCGTCTGTGCGTTCGCGGATAATCATATTAGTTTGGTCCCTTCCCTACGAGCGGCGGTTGCAAGTTCGCCGTCCAAGGTTGCGAGTGGTATCGCCTGCCTGAGCGCCAGTTCCAGGTACGAGGCATCGTAGACAGACAGGCGATGGCTCCGCGCCAGTCTGAGGACGGCGCCTTCTTCCGGCTCACGATCGATGCGGATCCGCAGCCCGGCAAGATCGCGCAGGAAAACGCCCGTATCCGACTGGGTGATCCTCTTGCGGCGTTCGTTCACCACAAGGATGTTGCGAATTTCAAACCACCAGAGACTGGGGACGACCGCTTCTTCGGTCTTGATTCGGGCGTATGCGGCATCGGCCCTGGGGTCTTGCTCATCCTGAAACGCCCAGCAAGCTGGAATCGAGGTGTCGAGCACGAACGGCATCAGTACTTCCGTCCTTCGTCGCGTGCGGACCGGATCTCCTCAAGAGTGGCTTTGCCGGTTCGCTTCCGAAGTTCGAGGATGCTCGCTAGCGCCCGGTCGACTTCTTCCTGCCGTCGATCCACCTCGGGCACGATCCTGGCGATAGCGCGGCCGTGTCGCGTAATGATGAGGGTCTCCCCGCGCTCCACATCGTCGAGCAATTGGGGCAAATGGGCCTTGGCTTCGGAAGCTTGGATTTCACGCATTTGGTTATCCTGACTGGTCAGTTTAACTAGTCTAATTTTAGCAGGCCGAGACGGCATGGGTGGGCGCATCTTAGCTTCCAGCGATTTCAGGAACGAAATAATTAGAGGCGCGGGTCGGGATCGAACCGACGAATAAAGGTCTTGCAGACCTTTGTTTCATCCGCCTAAGCCCCGTGTTTACAATGGCTCTATGGATGATGCAGCAGTCCTGCCCGGCCCTTGCCCGGAAGCGAACGTGGACTGCACGAGAAGAGCAACACACGTACCGACCAAAACTCACGCCCTCGTGCCCGGTGTTTGCAAAGAGACGCCGCATGGTATAGCCGTCTTGTGTGAGACCGGAACGTGGTATACAAACGTAACCTCGTTCTATCAATGGTCGGCGATTATTCGGCTTCGATCCCGCAGTATCGGGAAAGGGTGTGGGCCGTCCCAAAGGTTGCCATACGCATAAACGCGGAAAAGTGGCTGCCCACCGAGACCGAAGTCACCGCGGGGACTCGCGCCCCCTCGCGCCCCTATGTTTGGCGAAACCAGTCCCGGCGGTCTGACGGCAACGCCTTCAAGAACTGTCGCCACTCGCTGATTAGGTGTTCCACCATGCGATCCAGATCCCAAACCATGTTTCCAGCGCTCCTGTATTTAGTTCGCTTATAGGTCAGATGGGACAGGAGGCGATTTAGCCGCGTTCGGTCGGCAGCCAACCACTCAGGGCAGTTGCCTTTCCAGGCGGGTGAGTTCCCGAAGAAGTGGACGGCTAGAATGTCAGCAGGGTGTGGTTGTTCTGCCGGATAAAAGAACGCAATTAGGTTACGGCAATGCACCATGCAAGCCTCTCGAACCGCTGCACTCACATTGTGCGCGTTTCCATCTGGATAGCGACGCCACGCCTCGGCGGTGAAGGCGAGTCGGTCAACCTCAAATTGGACGTGTTCTACGGCGTCGCGCAGCCGTTCAGGAGAGCGCATAGGTGTATTTTAGTCTCCTGGCTTTGCAAATATATCCTGATGATAAATTTAGGCAGGTTTGATTTCAAAGGCTACTTCAAAAGATCTTCACCACTCCGGCTTTCGAGTGTACGTGAAAGGAGCTGGATCATACGAACCTTGCCAGGGAAACCACCGCCAGCTACATCGCGGACGCCCATGCTCTGCTTTAGCATCGAACCGAATCCGACGTTGTCAATAAGTGCGGGGACTACGCTACTGGGTGCAACAGCCACTAGGACATAGGAGTCTGGGTATGTCTTCGGGTAGACCCGTCCCTTGTGGCGCTCGTAATCATTTGGGAGCCAGCCCTCATCCAGACCTCCAACATAGGGAACAAACTCCAGCCCGTAGATGTCTTGCAGGGCCGTGGGCGGTGGCTGTTTTGCGAAGTCGATCTGTATGACGACCAGCTTGTCGGCCTTGTAATAGAGGTCAACGCGGTCCGAGCTTTCTATCTTTCTAAATGACTGCTTCTGCAGGACCTTCTTGTTAAGTCCCGGCTGAAACCACTTGTCAACCCGATAAATGAAGAGCCGATCCGGCTTGTCTGACTCGGGCTCACCGAACATGGCCACGGCATCCTTCGGCCCTGCCTGATCCAAAACGAGCCCTCGCCAACGATCCGGCTGTGGGCGTTCGTTGGTAGAGCCATCGTGAGAAATAGGCGGCAACTCCTGTGCCGGAGACAGCGCCGCCGCAAGAGCTAGACTAGACTAGCGAGTATGTTGGTTAACATGGTCGACAACGGTTTGTCATTATCACTTCAGGCTCTCTTGTCTGATATATGCTCTTTCGATAACAAGGGTTCTACGTTCTCTCAACGAAACGAGCTTATATGGCTGCATTCGGGACACCTTCAAAACTTCGGCCTTTTTGGACGCCTGCAACTGACATGTTGACCCGCAAGAGAAAAATTCCCTTCCTTCGCCCCCCGCAGGATACGATAGGATCAGCGCGAGTCGGAGATGGATCATGACAGCGAACGGCGAAGACGGTAGACCTATCGAGATAGGGCCGCAGGATGAGGGTGAGCCTTTGTTGCCCGCTGGCGGTCTCAAAACGCTTACGGACGTGCGACGCCTCCATTTGGAGATGACTAATGTGCAGCGGAACCGCGTAAGCCGCGCACTGAATGCTGAAAGGCTTCAGGGTCCGGCAGTGGACAAATCTACATCGACCGAAGTCCGCAGGCTGAATTCGATGATTGCCGCCTACCACCAGTTCTTCGAGCCGGAAAAGGAAAAACCAGAAAAGAGCGCGGGCCTCATCGAAGGAATGCTGGCTTGCGTCTTTGAACCCAAACCAGAGAGGTCGAAAACCTTTCTGATCCGTTTGGCAGCGGTATTTTGACGATTGCCTCACCTCACCTGAGTACGGTGCCCACTCATCGGGTGCTGTATGTGGCAGGATAATACCAGCACTTAACACACAACTGTTGCTGGTCCGTCTCGATGTCATAACCATACTGAAACGTGAGCTGGACACCGCTGCGTTCAATCATCCATCTTTGGGTCGAGTTTTGGCGACTAAGAGCTTCGTTATCGGGTTCGCTCATCCAAAGCCCATCGTCTTGCGCCACCAGCTCATCCAGAACACTACGGACCTTCAGCTCTACGTCTGCCCTCCCCGGCAAAAGAGAGTCCTTATAGTACTGAGCGATTTGTTTCGCATACAAGCCGTTATAGGGCCTTACGCCTCGCACTCTCTCTTTCAGGCGTGGCTCGTATTCCATCAGAACACTGTCGCCAATCTGACTAAGTTCATCTCTCTGATCCAATGTCACCGGTTTCATCTCCAGGGGAATGCCCGGGGTTCCGTTGAAAGTAACGACTCCCGCGTAACCCACTCTACGACGCCTTTCTCGCCTTGACAACTGCTTTCTTGGACGGCGCCAGCGTTTCCAATTCTCTGATGAGCGCTCGGGATCTGCTTGTACCCTATGATGCGGCGGAACTGTTTCTGCGCGACCAAGAGTCCCGAGCCTACCCAGCGCTCCCGCTGGTCGCCGCCGTGCCAGCGTTTCACGTTGCGGCAAACCGCTCCACAATCGAGAACGCCGACTCGATCACGTTCGTGCTGGCCAGCGTTTTGCGCAGTTGCATCGGGACGTGAAGCCGATGCACGGTCAAGCGTCTCCTCCATCCCTTCACCCAAACTCCGCGCCGCACTCGGATTGAGATCCATCAATTCGCGATGCAACTGATTCAGCGCTTGCTTGGCAGCGGCATAGTCTTCCAGCGCGTAGGCCGCATTGAGCCGCTTCGCTACGCCTGGCTTCTGTTCGTCGGTCAGATGATCCAGCACGTTGCGGCGCTTGTGGACCTGGCAGCGCTGGATCGCCGCCGATTCGCCCGCGTACTTTTTCACGGCCGCGGTCAGGGCCTTGCCGCCGTCCAGAACGTAGAGCCGCGGCTCGGTGAAATCGAGTCCGCGACTCACCAGATCGCCAAGCAATTCACCGACGACCGTCGCGTTTTCCGTGGCTCCTTGACGAATGCCCAAGATCGTTTTCCGCCCGTCCTGGCCGATTCCCAACGCGGCTACCATCTGCTGTCCTTCGAACGGCGTCGCATCAATCAGCAACGCGCAGAGCCGGATTTTATCCAGCCGACTCTCCATCATGTCCTTCAACTTCGCCCGGCTCGCCTCGATGAAATGTTCGCTGACCGCGCTCTTCTCCAAACCGTACGCTTCGGTGAACTGGCGAACCGCCTGGCCGTATTTCCTCGTGCTCAAACCGAGCATCAACTTCTCCCACACCGTTTCCGTCAACGGTTCGCCGCGATGGAACATCTCATAGCTGCCGAGCCGCACTTCCGTGTCCTCGGTGGTCCGCACGCGCGGCCGCTTCACCGGCACCTTCTGCCCCATCACGACGCAGTAGCCCTGCTCGCTACCCCAGCGGTTGGCCGTCCTTTCCGCCTGTCGTTGGCTGCGCTCGCCGACCAATTCGCGGACTTCTTCCTGCATCAACAGCTCCATCAACTGCAGGCCGGCTTGACGAACCAATTCGCCGACGCCTTTTCGCAGCCAGCCGACCATCTCGGCCATGGGCAGCATCATCTGCACCGCTGGATTTCCATCGGTGGCCATTGCCTCGAGCTGCTTCACAGCTCGCTGCGCTTCAATTTGGTATGGTTTCTTCATAGCGACTCTCTCCTTTTCTCGGCAAAAGAAAATTGCTCTGAGCCTATCAGGCTCGGAGCGTTGAGAGTCGCTACTTTCTACGATCTACCGGACATTCCCGATCTCCACGGGAACATCTCATCACGCAGGCGGAGGAATTCGAAAAAGGATGGCTGGCGCAGGAACAGAAACAAATGAAGGATCGTGTGCAGTGACCTATTATGAGGATGCGGACCATCTGCGGCCTGCACGGTATTGCCTCCCCCGCGTTGCGCCTCGTCGTACATTTTCTGAAGTTGAGGGAGACTGCGATTCGACAGAGGCCTCCCGGAACTTCCAAGTCCGTTCTCCGTCCTCCATGCGTGAGCCAAGAAATCAATTGTTGACGAATCCCTACCGCCGAAACCTTGGCGGTATCACTGATCTCGTTTCCGCAGTGTGGGCATTTCATGCTTGGGAGTGTACGACTTGGTGCCCGGAATTTGCCCGGACGGAACCGGGCAAATAGGGGATATTGGGGGATAACGTGGGCACTCGCGGGAGGTTGGTCTGCCCCATGCAAACCCCTGATTTTATTGGCAATACATTGAAAATAATTGGAGGCGCGGGTCGGGATCGAACCGACGAATAAAGGTTTTGCAGACCTTTGCCTTACCACTTGGCTACCGCGCCGATCAGGGGAAGGTACATCTGCAAAATACCGCGCCGCGACCACTTAAGTCAATGTGCCCCTGCCGCTTTCGGCTTGGTACGTCTGGTACGGCGATGCGTTATTCCTGCCTTAACGCCACGGTCGGGTCTACCCGGGTGGCCCGTCTCGCGGGCAGGTAACACGCCGCGGCAGCGAAGGCCGCCAGGGTCGCCGCGGCTGTCAGGAATGCGACAGGGTCCAGCGGGCGCACTTCAAACAGCATGCCCCGCATCAGCCACGCGAGGGCCGCCGCGGCCGCGCCGCCGGCCAACAGACCCGCTGCCATCATGCGTAAACCCTCGCCGAACACCAGCCGCAGGACCGCGCCGGGAGGCGCGCCTAGTGCCATGCGCACACCGATCTCCTGGGTCCTCTGCGCCACCGCCTGCGATACCGTTCCATAGATCCCCACGCCGGCCAGCAGCAGCGCGGCCAGCGCGAACCCGGCCAGCAGCAGCATGACAAAGCGCCGCTGCGCAGTGGACCGCGCTACCAGTTCCCGCATCACGAACTCGTTGTAGGTCGGGATCTCCGGATCCACGCCGCGCACCACCGCGCCAAGGTGCTTTTGAGCGCGGCCGCGTCCGAGTTCATGCGGATCGCCAGGATCGGCGCCCCGAGCGGATTCACCGCGTAGGGCCGGTAGACCTCCGCGCGAGGCTCGATGTCCATGGCAAAGTGCCGGACGTCGCCTACCACGCCGATCACGGTGATCCACGGCGCGCGCTCCGGAGTGGAACTCAGCTTCAGCCGTTTGCCCACCGCGTTTTCGCCCGGCCAATACTTGCGCGCCATGGTTTCGTTGATCAGCAGTACCGCGGCCGGATTGGCGTCATCGTGTTCATCGAAGTAGCGGCCCGCGCGCAGCGGAATCCCCATGGTGGCGAAGTAGCTCGGCGTGGCTACGCGATACTCCACGTCGAAGCCGGGCTGGCCCGGCACGCTCTTGCCCTCGATGAACGCGAGGCTGCCGAGGTTCTTGCCCATCATGGGCAAGCCGGCTGACTGCTCCGACATTGACCACTCCGGGCATCGCCATCAGCTTTTCCCGAATGGTTCGATAGAGCGCGGCGCGCAGCGCGGGTGTCGTGGCCGAAGCCGGCATCTGCGTCGAGATGGTCACGACATTGTTCGCGTCGAAGCCCGGATTCACATCGAGCAGGTGCAGAAAGCTGCGCACCAGCAGGCCGGCGCCCACCAGCAGGACCAGCGCCACCGCCACCTGCGTGGATACCAGCGCGGCTCGCACCCGGTGATGCCCGCCCGCCAGTCCGCGACCCGCCTTGCGCAGCGCGACACCCAGCTCCGCGCGCACCATGCGCCATGCCAGAGGCAGGCCCGCCAGCACGGCGCACGCCAGCACCGCCGCGCTGGTGAACAGCAGCGCCCGCCCGTCGAGCCGGATCTCCCGTGCGTGAATCAGCCCTTCCGGCCCCACCGCGATCAGCAGCTTGCAGCCCTGCATAGGCCAGCGGCAGGCCGGCGATGCCGCCCATCGCCGCCAGCACGAAGCCTTCGGTCAGCAATTGCCGCATCAAACGGAAAGCGCCGGCGCCCAGCGCCACGCGCACCGCGATCTCGCGCTGCCGCGCCACGGCGCGCGCCAGCTGCAGATTCGCCACGTTGGCGCAGGCCATCAGAAGCACAAAGCCGACCGTGCCCAGCAGCAGCAACATGCTCACGCGCAGCTTGCCCGTGACCTGTTCGCTCAAGCGGGCGCGCATCCCACTCGAAGCCGCGATCGAATTCCGGATGTTGCGTGGAGAGCGCCAACCCCAGCCGGCGCGCCTCCTCCCTGCCCTGCGCCGCCGGTAACGCCGTCGCGCAACCGCGCCGCCACTTTCAGATAACGGACGGACGCGCGGGCTCCCCACAATCTGATTGGCCGACATGGGAAACCACACGGCAATGTCCGTCGCCGAGCCCGCCAGCGGCTCACCCGCGTAACGAAAATCCGCAGGCAGGACGCCGATCACCGTATAGGTTCCGCCATCCAGATTCAGGCTCTGCCCCAACGCGTCGCGGCTTGCCGCCGAGGCGTCGCTGCCAGAAACCGTGCGACAGCACGCACTACATTCGAAGGCTGCGTCTTGCGATCTTCCTCCGGCGAGAAGGTGCGGCCCATGGCGGCGTTCACGCCCGAGCATGGGGAAGAATGCCGCCGAAACGTAGAGCGCGTCCAGTTGCTCCGTCCGGCCGCGTGCCCGTCATCACGACATTCCAGACCGGGCTGATGCGCGGCCATCGAGGAGAAGGACTGTCGATTGCTCGCGGAAGTCGAAGAAATCCAGCGCCGAGGTCCAGGGCTCGATTTCCGGCTGCTGCGCCTTGCGGGTCTCGATGGCCATCAGGCGCTCTGGCGCGGGATAGGGCAGGCCGCGCAGCACCAGGGCGTCCACCATCGTGAAGATGGCCGTATTGCCGCCGATTCCGAACGCCAGCGTCACCGCCGCAATCGCGGTGAAGGCCGGTGTTCCGCCGGAAGAAGCGAAGCGCGTAGCGCAAATCGTGCATACCGCCGGTGGTGAATCCGGCGCGCCGTTCGTGGACGTCGATGCTTCGTCCCAACCTGTCCCAGTCGCCCATCTGTGCCAGCGCGCGGCGCAGGGCCTCGGCTTCGCTCGCGCCTCCGGCCATGGCGTCCGCG
Source organism: uncultured Solibacteraceae bacterium (assembly GCA_963792055.1). GTDB lineage: Bacteria > Acidobacteriota > Terriglobia > Bryobacterales > Bryobacteraceae > Solibacter. The sequence goes on from CAWBUV010000011.1 coordinate 457,358, forward strand.
TAGGCCTGTTCCAGTTGCAGCGCCAGTTCCGCGACAATATCGTTCTCCCGCTCGGGTCCGACGTGCAGGGAGGGGATCCGCTCGCGCACCAGGCGCTTCCAGTCAGGCATGGCTGAACCCCGTGAGCTGGTTCAGGGCCCGTACGAAAGCCTGCCAGGATTTGCGCTGCTCCGCCAGGGACTTGCGTCCGGCAGGCGTCAGTTTGTAGTAGCGCTTGCGCCGCTCGCCGGCCTTCTCCACCCATTTGCCTTCCACCAGCCCTTTGCGCTCCAGCCGGTAGAGCATGGGGTATAGCGAAGCGACGTGGAATTGCAGCTGGCTCTCGGACTGCGCTTCAATCAGCTTCGCGAGTTCATAGCCGTGCCGGGCACGCTCTTCCAACAGCGCCAGCAGAATCATCTCCGCGCTGCCCTTCTGCATATCCGCATTCGCCATAGCTATGCAGTATATATATTGCAGCGCTACATATCAAGCCCGAATCACGCCTTACGGAATCCCATCCCCGCGAAACTGACCACGCTGTTCTCATCGATGTTCCACTGCTCGTACTGCAGCAGTTCGCCGCTTGCCTTCGGCGCCGTCTTCAGAAACGTGTAGAACGGCGACGATCCGCACCATTTCAAATCGTCCTGGCGCTCCTGGACCAGGTCCCAGAACCGCCGGCGTCCAGCGAGTTGATGCGCTCGATGCGGCGCGCGTCGCGCGCCTCCACTTCCTGCATCGCGCCCTCGCCCGCCACGGCCGCGAACCGTCCTGATAGCGCGCGCCCATGTGCGCCATGTCCACGCCCATCACCCAGAACAGGCTTGTCGCCTTCGCGCTCGCGCAGCTCGCCGAGCGCGTCGAAAAACGCCTTCACCTTGTCGTCGTCTTCCGGCATTGCCGCCCTCGTAGATGCTGTGTGCGAAGGAGCCGACCAGCACCGGCAGAATCTTCACGTCCGGGCCCGAGCACGTGCTGCAGGAAGATCACCTGCAGCTCCACGGTGTGTTCGAAGCAGTGGCAGTAGTCTTCCATGCTCGACACCGTTGCCGCCGCGTGCCGCCAGCCAGTCGACCGGCGCCGTGTCGGCTGGCGCATCGCCCAGCGGCGTGCGGAACGTCTTGCGCGTCAGGCCGAAAGTCTCCGGCTCGCCGTAGTGCGAGGTCGCCAGAATCACGAACGTGCGGTCCTTGTGTTCCGGCCGCAGCATGCCGTAGGCCGCGCGGTAGGATCTGCCAGCCGCCCTGCGGGCTGACGTGCGGCGCGGCGATCGCGAACAGATCGCCGTTGGCTTCGCCAGAGCTTCGGCGCCCGACATGTACTGCGCCCATCGTCGTCGCGCATCTCGTCGGGGTCCTCGGGGTACGCCGACCCCGCATGCGCAGGCTCGCGGACCGGCTGCCGCGGCGAACTCCCGCTTGCGCTCCTCCTGCATCTCCGCGTAATGCGCGTCTTCCAGAAAGCCCGGCCGCGCTCAGCGTATCGACCAGGGTTCCGGTCCAACTGCCCCACTTCGAGTTCGCCGGTGACTCGGCACGAGCGCCGCCGCAAATCGAGATGCCGTCTGCAGGCCGTCGAAGCACTGCAGGCACTCCACCAGCGGCGGCGGGATCACCAGCATCGCGTCGCTGAAGCGGTAAGGATCGCGGATGAATAGTCCCGGGTGTTCCGGCGAGGGGGACGGCATGAAATCGAGGTTCATGCGCAGGCGGGGCAGTAAGTCAGGCACGATTTATCGTACGCCCAGAGCCCGGTACTTGCGCAACAGCTCGTAAATCACCACGCCGCCCGCGGTGGCCACATTCAGCGAGTGCTTGGTGCCCAGCATGGGGATGCGCACGTGCGTATCGCACAGCGCGGCGATCTCCGGGCGGATGCCGTCCACCTCGTGGCCGAATACGACGCAGACCGGGAAGCGCGGCTGCCAGTCGAACAGGTCCACCGCGTGGACGCTGGTCTCGACGGCGGCGATTTCGTAGCCCGCGCGCACGAACTGCTTCCAGCCAGCGGCAGGGCGTCCCAGGCGTGCTCCCACGGCACCGTATCTTCGGCGCCGAGCGCCGTCTTGGCGATCGCCTTCTTCGGCGGACGCGCCGTGATCCCGCAGAGGTACAGTTTCTCGAGGCTGACCGCGTCCGCCGTGCGGAAGAAGGCGCCCACGTTGTACATGCTGCGCACGTTGTCCAGCAGCACCGCCGCCGGCAGCGTGCCGATGCCCTCGTAGAGCGCGCCGCCCGCCGTTGCCTGAAAAGGAACCCGATCCATGGAGCGATGAAGTATACCATGCGGTCGCGCAGTCGAATGTTACACTGGTAGTTCGCATGGCAATGCTGTCGATCGTGATTCCGATCCACAACGAGGAGCCCTCCATACTCCCGTTGTACGACCGTCTCACCGCGGTGCTGGAGCAGTTGCAGCGCCCCTACGAGATCCTCTTCGTCGACGACGCCTCCAACGATCGCAGCTTCGAACTGCTGGCCAACCTGGTGGAGACCGACGGCCACCTCAAGGTGATCCGCCTGCGCCGCAACTTCGGCCAGACCGCCGCGCTCTCGGCGGGCTTCCACGAAGCCAAGGGCGACGTGATCATCGCCATGGATGGCGATCTGCAGCACTGCCCCGAGGACATTCCCGCGCTGCTCGAAAAGATCGATCAGGGCTACGATATCGCCAGCGGCTGGCGCAAACACCGGGTGGACAACGCCATCATGCGCAAGATTCCGTCGCGCATCGCCAACTGGCTGATGGCCAAGGCCAGCGGCGTCGACCTGCGCGATTTCGGCACCACGTTCAAGGCCTATCGCGCCGAGGTCCTCAAGGACGTCAACCTCTACGGCGAACTCCACCGCTTCATCCCCGCGCTGGCCAGCTTTTACGGCGCGCGCGTGATCGAAGTGCCGATCCGCAACGTGCCGCGCGCCGCGGGCGATTCCCACTACGGCATCGGCCGCACCTTCCGCGTGCTGTTCGACATCCTCACCATCAAGTTCCTGCTCAAGTACTTCACCCGCCCGATGCACTTCTTCGGCTCGCTGGGACTGGCCGGCACGGTTTCCGGCGGCGGCATCATGGTCTACCTGCTGGTGCTGAAGATCATGGGCTACGAAATCGTCATGGAGCACGGCCCGCTGATGATCGCCGGATGCCTGCTGTTGTTGGGCGGCCTGATGATGTTCTCCACCGGCCTGATCGGCGAGATGATGATGCGCACCTACTTCGAAAGCCAGGACCGCCGCATCTACGCCGTCCGCGAGATCCTCACCCGCAAGCAGCGCGGCGTCGCCGGCGGCACAAAGTAGCCGTTATCGGCGTTTATCCGCGACACCTGCCTCTTTCTCCCGCTCCTCGTCGTCCACATCCACCGCCAGAGGCGAGAACACGCTGCGCTGCGCCCCCGGGTACGGCGTGGCCCAGCCTTTAATCGTGCCCCAAAGAATCCGATTCAGGCGTTCGGTGGGTGCGGCATCCGGCACAGACCACTTCATCCTCGCCGAGGCCAGCGCCCCGCTGCGCGCCGGACCCGAGAGCGCCGTGGCCGGGGGATTCAATTCGAACAGATCCTGCTTCGACCGCACCGCTGTGTAAGGCGTCAAATCGGCCTCATCGGTAAAGCTATTGCGCATGTCGTTGGCGATCAGGTCGAACAGGGACATCGTCGGCAATCCCAGAATCAGTTCGATCGATTTCAACATGCTCTGGTGAGAGTAAAACGTCGAATCGATGTGTCCGCGCCGCGCGTACGGGCTGGCCAGGAACGCCGTGGTGCGGTGGCCATCCACGTGATCCACGCCGTTCTGTGCGTCGTCTTCCACAATGAAGATCGCCATCTTGGGCCAGAACCGGGAATGGCTCAACGCTTCCACGATCTGCCCCACCGCCAGATCGTTGTCCGCCACCATCGCCTTGGGTGTGGATACCCCCGGCGTAGTGCCGAAGGTGTGATTCGAGGGCATCTGCACCAGCATCAGGTTCGGCAGCTTGCCTTCGCTTTCGAATCGCTTCAAGTCCGCCAGAAAGATCTGCGCCCGCGCCACGTCGGGAATCGAAGTGGAGTACGCCGGGTAATTCGCCGCCACAATCGCATTCAACGACGCGATGGGCGCGCGAATCTTCCAATCCGCAGTAAAGTCGCCGCCCTTCTCCCATTTGCGGAGCAGTTCGAGCCGCGTGCTCGAGGGCGTGCTCATGCGCCCTGCAAACTCGCCGTAAACGCGCACGGAACGCCCGCGCGCCTGCGCGTAATTCCACAAAAATCCGCCGGAGGAATATGCCATGGGGTCGCTGCCATCGTACGGATAGCTGCGGCCCTGATAGCCTGGCCAGAGACAATACTCCGTCTCGTTTGCCTGCGTGATCCACTGATGGCCATCGGCGCTATTTCCTCCGGTAGCGTAGAAGTTGTCGAGCAGGACAAACTGCTCCGCCAGGCGGTGCTGGTTGGGCGTCACTTCGGCGCCGAACATCACCAGAGACGGGTCGCCGTTGCCCTTCCCCATATCTCCCAGCACCTGGTCGTAGGTGCGATTCTCTTTGATGACGAAGACCACGTGCTCGATGGTGGAGGGCTCTCCGGAGCGCACGGGAATGGCTGCCGGAACTGCATGGGGCGCCGCCGCACGTACGTTGTCCGGCGCCGCACCGGCCAGCCGTAGCCGGTTGTTCTCCGCCACCGCCGTCGTGTAGCTGGCCAACTGGGCAGCGTTGGGCAGTTGCAGCACGGCCACCGATCCGCGATTAGCGTGGACGAATCGCTTGGAAGGAGCGTCGCGCCAGCCCGAACCAGGTCCCAGCAGCGAACTCACGGCCAGGTACCGGCCGGCCCGGTCGAGGGCGAGGCCGTTCGGATACCAGCCGGTGGGAATCATGCCGCGAATCTTTCCCGTGCCGGTGTCGATCACGGCGACGGCGTTGATTCCCCCGCATGCGGCATACAAGGTCCCTCCTTCCGATGAGACTTGCAGCGCTGTGGGCGCGATGCCGCGAACGGCCTGCGAGAACGGCTGGATCGCGATCGTCTTCACCACCTGTACGCGCTCCGTATCGATCACCGAAATACTGTCGCCGTTGCCGTTGGCCACGTAGAGCCGGCGGTGCGCTTCATCGAGCGCGAGCGCGGTCGGGTGCAGCCCCACGGCGAGTGTATGCGTCGCCTTCCCGGTCTCCAGATCCATCCGGGTGACCGCGCCGGTGGACGCTACACCGCGGCCGTCCACCACCACTCGTTCGGCCGGTTTCTGCATTGGCGAGGCGAACAGCTCGTCAGGTTTGGGAGGACGTCCGCCGAGATTGCTGACCCATGCCGTGGAACCCTTGCGATCAATTACCGCCGCGAAAGGCGCGATGCCCGTGTCGATCTGACGCATCACTTCGCCGCTCCCGGCGTCTACCAGCGCCAGCTTGTTTTCCCATACCAGAGGGACCGCGACATATCGGTGACCGTGCGAATCGGCTTCGGCGGAAACCGAGAGAGCACCGGGTTGAAAGCGCCCGAGCCTTCGTGCCAGGGGCCGCAGTCTGCCCTCGTGTGCAACCGAAAGGCCGGCCATCTCACCATTTTGGCCTTCGCGAGTGGACTGTCCAACCACGGCATCGCCTGTGGCCGGATCCGTAAAGATGGCCTGATTACCCGGGGTCCCGGTGTGCGGGGTTCGCGTCACCACGCGATTGTTCTTCCAGTCCAGCCGGTAGACTTCCGTGGCGTGCAGCACCCACAAGTCGCCGCTGTCGCCCGCCCAGGCCACGCCAAATACCCGACCTTGAAACACCGAGGGCACGCCGGCCGGAGTAATCGCCTGACGCGTCGTAACGATTCCCGGATCGGTCACGCTGCGGCTCGGCTGCTCCACCGTCTGTGCCGCGCAAACACACGCCACCGTCGTGAGAAACAGAACCCGGGTCATAATCATCTCCTCCTGCAGAATCTGAATATACAGGAATGAGATGACACATTCATGAACCGAGCAAGATCCTTCAACGCCGTACCCAACTCCGGAAAGCGCCACCGGAACCCTGCCGCTTCCGGTGCCGCCGGCAGCACTCTCTGGCTCGCCAGCAGGATCTCCGACATTTCGCCGAACAGCACCTTCAGCCCGAATGCCGGCACTGGAAAAATGGCGGGACGGTGGAGCACACCGGCGAGAGCCTGCGTGAAATCCGCATTGGTGATGGGGATGGGCGCCACCCCGTTCAGCGCGCCGCGGACGTCGTTCTCCACTGCGAACTGAAACATCGCAGCGAGATCCGCCAGATGGATCCACGACATCCACTGTTTGCCATCGCCCAGCTTGCCGCCCGCGCCGAGGCGGAAGGGCGGCAACATACGCTGCAACGCGCCGCCGCGCGGGTCCAGCACAACACCGGTTCGTACCCGTACCACACGCAGGCCGAGCGCCTCCGCTGCCGTGGCTTCCTTTTCCCACGCGACGCAGACCTCGGCCAGGTAGCTGTTGGATGGAGCCGAGGTCTCGCGCAGTTCCTCGTCGCCGCGCGATCCGTAGTAGCCTACCGCCGAGGCGCAGACCAGTGTCTGCGGCCGGTTGCGCAGCTTCCCGAGGGCCTGCACCAGGTTGCGCGTACCCACCACGCGACTCTCCCGTATACGCCGCTTCGTCTCCGCGCTCCAGCGCTGCGCCACGGGCTCTCCGGCCAGGTGGATCACCGCGCTAGCATTGCGTACGCCGTCCTCCGGCGCCGGACCGCTCATCGGATCCCATGCGACCACCGTGACCCCGGCCGGGACGTTGGTGCCGGCGTGGCGGCTGAGCACCGTTAGCGCGTGGCCGGCCGCGCTGAGGTTCTTCATCAGCCGCCGCCCAATCAGTCCGCTGGCCCCCGTAATCGTGATGTTCACGCAGTCAACTCCTTGCCTGTTCGTTCCAGTTGGCCGATCTCCCGAATATACGCTTCCACATCGGTCTTTCGTTCCATTCCCGAACGTACCATCGAGCGAATGGTCCCATAAACCGGCCGCTCCGGCCAGGGCCGGTCGTGCAGGCCGAAACACCAGAGGATGTTCGTGTACGTATTCGGATCGTCTCCATCGAGGGCATAGCGATCGTGCAGGTACAGCATGCTCGCGAGAGCCTCGCCCGCGCTGGGCGACCACTCCAGAATCTTCTTGCCCCAATACATGCGGTAATAGCCGTGGATCTTGCCACGCAGCCGAAGTTCCTGCTGCGTGGCGTTCCATAGATCGTCGTGAGTCGCGGCGGCCTCGAACTGTTCGCGGGTGTATACCGGATCGCGCGCGTCGTTACGGTGCGCGGCGATCGTCTGTTGCGCCCAATCGGGCAGCACGTCGAGCGTGTTGTGGCGCTCCGCGTAGCGGCAGAAATTGAAGGCCAGTTCGCGGCGCACGATCAGCTCTTCCAGAAATTCGTCGGCGATCAGCTTGTGCTTCCGGGCGTGCTCCTCGGACGGCCAGCGCCACTTCGAGCGACGACATATGGCCGTAATGCAGATAGGGGCTGAGATCGCTGGTGGCGTGGGCCGAGGGTTCGTTCTTGTCCCGCGCGTATCGGCGCAAGCGATCGTTCAGAAAGCGCTGGAGGGTCGGCTTCGGCCGCCCGGCGTCCGCCGTGGAAACGTGAGCGAAGGGCGGATGCTGTGATCGATGTCGCAGGACGCCACCAGTTCCGCCACGTTTCGGGCCGTGACCTCCGTGTGCAACTCGCCGAAAGTCTCCCGGCACCGACGGCGCAGTTTCACCGCGGGCACGGGACGGAGGAACTCGGCGAGCATTCGATGGATCTTCGGGCGGATCGAATAGGCGGCGTAGCTCCGCTGCGGTATTTTGCTCATCGGCACAATGCAACTGGAATCGACGGCGTGTAGCTGCACGTCGAGATGGGGCGTCGCTCGCAGGCAGTCGTCGGTCACCACGGCAGCGGCACCCGCGATCACCTCTCGCCTCGCCGCGTCCGACGTCGATTTGCGGCGCGGAAGTTGGAAGATGTAGCCGGCGCCCAGTTGATGCACGCCCGCCTGCATCTCCGGGACACCCTGGAGCACGAACGTGTGGAACCGGTCGCTGGCGGTGGGGTAGGCGCACGAGAGTCGTTCGTAGCAGACCAGAGGCAGATTCATCTGGTTGGCCGTCTCCGCCGCATACAACAGGGCATGGTTGGATTCCACACGCCGATTCCAGCGGCACCAGTACAGGACATACCTGCCGCTGCGCCGGATCGGCTGATCGTTGAGTGGCCGTACGCGCGCATCCATGATCGTTAGAATCCGATTGTTGCCCTGCGGGTACAATAAATTAGGCATGAGGGCCTGGAACCGCGCAAAATTGCTGTGGGGCTATGTGACGCGCCGGGCCAGGCTCGACGCGCTACCGGTGGAGTATATCGTCGAGACCACCGCCAAGTGCAACTTGTATTGCCCGATGTGCCCGCGGGAAACCCATCCCCAGCCGAAAGCCGACATGCCGGATGAGATATTCCGTACACTGCTCGCCGAAGCCGGAGACACCGCCGAACACATGATGCTGATCGGGCTGGGCGAACCGTTCATGGACCCCAAGATCTTCGAACGCATCGAGTACTGCCACCGGCACAGCGTCTCCACCCTGCTCTCCACCAACGGCACGTTCCTGGACGAACGGTATGCCGGCAAGGTGCTGGATTCGCCGCTCGAGCAGATTACCCTGAGCTTCGACGGCTTCAAAAAGGAGACCTTCGAGTTCTATCGCAAGGGCGCGAAGTTCGAAAAGGTACGCGACAACTTCGTGCGCTTCGCGCGCATGAAGCACGAGCGCGGGTCGAAACTCCAGATCGTGGTGCAGATGGTGCGCATGGAAGGCAACGCCGCGGAGGTGGACGACTTTCTGAGCTTCTGGAAGGCCATCCCCGGCGTGGATGCACTGCGCGTCAAGGAGGACGAAACCAACCTGATGCGTCCCGATGCGGGCCACGCCGCCGCCGATTGGAAGCACCCTTGCCACTACCTCTGGCGCGGAGCGGTGTACGTGAAACAGAACGGCGAGGTCTACCCCTGCTGCCAGAGCTACATGCTGGACGGCAAGCCGCTAGGTACCATCGGGCAGCAACCGTTAGTCGAGATCTGGAACGGTGCGGCGATGCAGGAGATGCGCCATCTTCACTCCACTGGCCGCGGCGGTGAGATCGACATGTGCGCGCGCTGCTGTACCACCATCCCGCACCCCGCCCTCGTGGCAGGCAGTTTATTGCTGCACGGCAAGACTGTTCGCCGCCTGCTCCCGGTGGTGGAGCGCATGACGTATCTGGCGAAGCTGCCCGGACGCCTGCTTCGTCCTCCGCAACGGACTTCGTAATGGCCACTTACAGACTGCGGCGCGAGCAATTCGTTCCCCGTCCGCTCGAAGAAGTCTTCGCGTTCTTCTCCGACGCGGCAAATTTGCAGAAGATCACGCCGCCCTGGCTGAATTTCCAGATCGTCACCGCCGGGCCCATCGACATTCATCCCGGCACCTTGCTCGACTACCGCCTGAAGTGGCACGGATTCCCCATCGCGTGGCGCACCCGCATCGAAAGCTGGAATCCGCCGCACGCCTTCACCGACGTGCAGATTCGCGGACCCTACCGCCTGTGGCATCACACCCACACCTTCGCCGCCGAGCCCGGCGGCACCCGCATGGGGGACGTGGTGGACTACCAACTGCCGTTCGGCATCCTGGGCGCGATTGCCTATCGCGTCGGCGTGCGCCGCGACCTGGAGCGGGTATTCGACTACCGGCAGCGTGTGATTGCCTCGTTGTTTCCGCCCGCCTGAGCGTTAGCGGTGGATGCGCCGCCACCATCGAACGCCGCCCGTCAGCGTGGTGCCGAGCGAGATCGTGTGATAGCGCAGCCGCCCCGCCAGCCAGGCCGCATGGACCGCATACCGGCCTTCGGTGCTGGTCGCCCGGGAGGGCGGTGGAAGGTTGGAAGGAATCAAACGCCGGCGCGCCACACGCAATGCGTCGAGCCTGGAATCCAACAGGCTGAGATGCAGCCACAGTTCGTCCTTGTTGGGGCGAAAGCGCTGCACGGCGGGCGAAGTGCCGTACTCTTTAAACCAAATTCGCGTGGCGCGGGGCAGCCGCTCCACTTCTTCGCGGACCGCCGGCGCCAGGCGGCAGCCGAACCACGCTTCGGCCAGCAGGAAGCTCACCGTCTGCAAGCGCCGCAGGCCGGACGAATGCAAGCCGCGCCACTCCGTCCAGAACGCGACGTCGTCCGCGTGCCCGTGTAGGAAGCTGGCAATTTCGTACACGTGGAACGGCTTCGTATCGCCGTGCAAGAGGTGCTTGAGCAGATGCAGCGCCGCGTAGCCCACCGCATCCACCGGGCTGAGTACCGCCAGATCGGCGCCGCCCACCGTCCGGCGCACGCGCCGCGTCCAAAACTCATCGACACCTTCCGCCGGCAATCGCTCCAGCCGCGGATTCCAGAACTGAAAATGCAGCTCGATTGCCAGCGGCATCTCGGGATCGAAGAAATCGCCGCGCCAGAGCCACGTGGTGGGCCGCATCATGGCGGGAAGGTGATCGGTGGGGAATGCCTCCAGCCCCCCGATGGGGCGGTACCCCCGAGCGACCAGGGCATCGCGCGCCGCTTCCACCGTCCCGCGAGGGCAATAGAGATCGATGTCGGATTGCGCACGGTCTTCGGGACGAATGCCGAACAGTTCGCACTGCGTAATGCCCTTGAGCGCGACAAATTCCACCGGCAGTCCCGCCAGCTCGCGGTAGGTCTCCTCCAGCACGCGCAGGCGCAAGAGGTTGTTGGCGGCGTCGCGCGCGGCTGCCGGGGGCAGGAGGTCTCGGAGCAGCAGCGTCAGCCCCCGTGATGGCAATAGTCCAGGGCGATGGCCCGGTCGTCGTCGGCCAGGTTCGTCAAGCTGTCCGGACGCGGTTCGCCCAGGTGCAGAGCGGCCAGGACGGCAGCCGCCCCGGCGGGCAGCCCCGTACAGTTCAGCCAAGGGTTCGACAATCCAGAATCGTACCGCAACGCGCGGCGATGGTACTGTTCGCGGTTGCGGGGTTGGCGCGGAAACGGTTACAATTCATCAGGATTCGGGGGGCCCCGTCAGCGCAGTCCCGCGCCCGCGCAGGCTGCCGGTTTGGGGAACTTGATGGATTTTCTGCTCAATGGCAGGACGGTCAGTGTGGAGGGTTTTCCGATCCATTCCACGCTCCTCGACTATCTCCGCGGCCGCGGCATTACCGGCGCTAAGGAAGGCTGCGCGGAGGGAGAATGCGGAGCCTGCGCGGCCGCTGCTGGTCTCTCCCGATGGCGCGGGCAGCCGCTTCCGCGCGGTCAACAGTTGCCTGGTCTTACTCGCCTCCCTTGCCGGCCAGGAAGTCTACACGGTGGAAGGCCTGGCCCGCGACGGCCGTCTGAGCGAGCCGCAGCGCGCCATCGCCGAAGGCGGCGGATCGCAATGCGGATACTGCACGCCCGGCTTCGTGGTCAGCCTCTTCGCGGAATACTATCGCCCGGGACGCAGTGGACCGTGCGATCCCCATGCGATGGGCGGCAATCTCTGCCGCTGTACGGGATACCGTCCGCTGCGCGATGCGGCGCTGTCTCTCGGCGCGCCTCCGTCCGATGCATTCCGTGAAAGGCTGGCGCGGCCCGCGCCGCCGCTCGACGGCGTTCTCCGAGGCCGGCGCCGGCGAACGCTTCGAACGCCCCGCATCGCTCGCCGATTGCCTGGCGCTGCTGCATGCCCATCCCGAAGCGCGCATCGTCGCCGGAGCCACGGATCTGGGTGTGGAAGCGAATCTGCGCGGCCAGCGCTGGCCCATGCTCGTCAGCGTGGAAGGCGTCCCGGAACTGAAGACTTTTTCCGAGACCGCGGACGCGATCGAGATCGGCGCCGGCCTCACGCTCTCCGAAGTAGAGGAACGCTGGACCTCAGCGCCTGCCGCAGTTCACGATTGGTTCGCTCTCTTCGCCTCCCCGCTGATCCGCAACCGCGCGACCCTCGGCGGCAATCTCGCCACCGCTTCGCCGGTAGGCGATTCCGCGCCGCTGCTGCTTGCGCTCGATACAGTGGTTCGCGCCGCCGGCCCGGACGGCGTGCGATCCATTCCGCTGTGCGAGTTTTTCACCGCCTACCGGCAGACCGCGCTGCGGCCCGGCGAACTGATCGTATCGCTGCGCGTGCCGAAGCCGCTGCCGTCCCACCTCGCCTTCTACAAGGCCGCCAAGCGCACCATGGACGACATCAGCACGGTCGCCGCGGCATTCGCCATCGATCTCGATCGTACCGGCCGCATCATTCGCGCCCGCGCCGCGTATGGCGGCGTCGCGGCCACGCCCGTACTGCTGGCGGACTTCGCAAAGTCCCTGCCCGGCCGCAAGTGGAATCGCGCCGCCATGCATCATGCCCAGCAAGCGGTGGCTCGCCGCGCTCGCGCCGCTCAGCGATCATCGCGGCAGCGCCGCGTACCGGCTGGCGCTCTCACAGTCGCTGATCGAAAAATTCTGGTGGGAGACGCGGGAGGCGCACGCCGCATGAGCCCGGTCGGCCAGACCCTTCCGCACGAAAGCGCCGCCGGGCACGTCACCGGCAAGGCGCTCTACACGGACGACCTGCTGTCCCGCTTTCCCGGACCTGCTCCACGCCTGGCCCGTGCTGGCCCCGCACGCCCACGCCGAACTCGAGATGCTCGATCCCGCCGGAGCGTTGGAAGTACCCGGCGTGGTCACGGTCCTCACCGCGGAAGACGTGCCCGGCGTGGCCGATTCGGGAGCGGCGCGCCGCGATGAGCCCCTGTTCCCCAAAGAGGTGCTCTACCACCACCAACCGGTCGCCTGGGTGCTCGGCAGTACGTTGGAGGCGGCACGCCTGGGCGCCGCCCGCGTGACGGCCCGATACCGCCCGCTCGATTCCATCCTGTCCATCGAGGACGCGCTGGCACAGGCCAGCTTCCACTCCGGCCCGCTGGTGATCGAGCGCGGCGCCGCGGCCGACGCGCTGGCGCGCAGTCCGCACCGCATCGAAGGCGAGATCCGAATCGGCGGACAGGAGCATTTCTACCTGGAGACCCAGTCCGCCATCGCGTGGCTGGACGAAACCGGCGGCGTCGCGCTGCACTGTTCCACGCAGCATCCCAGCGAAACGCAGGAGATCGTCGCGCGCGTGCTCGGCGTTCCGCGCCATCAGGTCACGGTGGAGTGCCTGCGCATGGGCGGAGCCTTCGGCGGCAAGGAAGATGCAGGCCAATCGCCTGCGCGGCCATCGCCGCGCTGGGCGCGTGGAAGACCGGGCGGCCCGTGCGCGTGCGCCTCTCCCGCGCGGCTCGACATGATGCTGACCGGCAAGCGCCATCCCTTCCTCGCGCGCTTCGAAGCCGGGCTTCGACGACGACGGCCGCCTGCAAGCCGCCCGCGTCCGGCTCTACTCCGATGGCGGCTGGAGCCTCGATCTCTCCGAAGCCGTGCTCGGGCGCGCCATGTTCCACTTGCGACAACGCGTATCTACATCCCGGCGCTCGAGGTCACGGGCTTCGTCTGCAAGACCCACAAGACTTCGCAGACGGCGTTCCGCGGCTTCGGCGGACCGCAGGGCATGCTGGTGATCGAGGAGATTCTGGACCGCGTCGCGCGCACCCTCGGCCTGCCGCCGGAACGTGTCCGCGAGCGCAATTTCTATCGCGAAGGCGACACCACGCACTACGGGCAGCCGGTGCAAAGACGCCGAGCGCATCGAGCGCATCTGGGACGAGTTGAAGCAGTCCAGCGATTTCGCGGCGCGCCGCGTAGACGGTCGACCGCTTCAATCACGCGCATCCGCACACGCAAGCGCGGCCTCGCCATCACGCCCGTCAAGTTCGGCATCTCGTTCACCGCCACGCTTTTCAACCAGGCCGGCGCGCTGGTGCTGATCTACCGCGATGGCAGCGTGCAGGTGAACCACGGCGGCACGGAGATGGGCCAGGGCCTGTACACCAAGATCCGGCAGATCGCGGCGGCCGCGCTCTGGCGTGCCGCTCGAAGCCGTGCGCCTCATGCCCACGCGCACCGACAAGGTGCCCAACACGTCCGCCACCGCCGCGTCGTCCGGCACCGATCTGAATGGCGCGGCGGTCGCTGGATGCCTGCAACCGAGTTGCGCGCCACGCTGGCGCCGGTGGCGGCCGGCCCTGCTGCACTGCGCTGCCGCCGACGTGCGCCTTCAGCGGCGGGCGGCGTCTTCGCCGAACGCGACGTCCCGACGTGCACGTCACGTTCGCCGAAGTCGTGCGAAGCCGCCTACCGGCAGCGCCTGCCGCTGTTCGCGCAGGGCTACTATCGCACGCCCGAGATTCATTACGATCCGAAAACCCGCCGCGGCCGGCCCTTCTACTATTTCGCGTACGGCGCCGCCGTCTCCGAAGTGGAAATCGATGGCTTCACCGGACAGCTATCGCCTGCTGCGCACCGACATTCTGGAAGACGTCGGCGACTGCGTCTCGCCGATGATCGATCGCGGCCAGATCGAAGGCGGCTTCATTCAGGGCGTCGGCTGGTTGACGCTCGAAGAACTGGTCTGGGATGCGGAAGGCCGCCTCGCCACCAATGGCGCCTCCACCTACAAACTTCCGTCCTGGTCGGAAGTGCCGGACGATTTTCGCGTGGCGTTCCTGAGCGCGCCGCCGAACCGGGCGTCGTCTGCGGCAGCAAGGCGGTCGGCGAACCGCCGCTGATGCTGGCCATCTCGGTGCGCGAGGCGATTCGCGACGCCATCGCGGCCTACAGCACCGGCATCGTCGAACTCGATTCGCCGTGTACGCCCGAACGGATCTTCTTCGCCGTGCAGAAGGCGCGGCAGATCGCGGCCGGGCCGGCTGTGATTCCGGCGGGAGCGGCGCATTCGTGAGCGCCGCCCAAACTGTCACCATGCAAGAATTGGATGCGATGGAAAAAGAGCCGCTTCGTGGCTGCCGTAGGCTGGGTCTTCGAACATTCGCCCTGGGTGGCCGAGCGCGCCTGGGCGGCCCGCCCGTTCGGCACGGTGGCCGCGCTCCACGCCGCGATGGCCGGCATCGTGGCGCGCGCATCGCGCCAGGAGCAGCTTGCGCTGATCCGCGAACATCCCGATCTCGGCGTACGCGCGCGCATGAGCCCCGCGTCCGCCGGCGAACAGGCGGGCGCCGGCCTGGACCGCCTGACCGCCGTGGAGTTCGAGCGCCTGCATCGCCTCAACTCGGCCTATCGTGAGAAGTTCGGCTTCCCGTTCATCTACGCCGTGAAGGGCAGCACGAAAGACGATATTCTCGCGGCGCTGGAACACCGCCTGGCGGGCGAGCCCGAGGCCGAACGCGCCACCGCGCTCGCGCAGATCTACCGCATCGCGCAATTCCGTCTGGAGGACACCATTTCATGCGCCACTTCATCAGCGGCGGGAAACGCAACTACTACGGCAAGGGCGACGTCATCGTCTACCGCCTCAACCGCGACGGGCAAACGCCGTCCGGCAAGAGTCCCGTCTTCGGCGCCAACGTCCTCATGCTGATCTACGGCGACGCCTTCTGGCCGACCTACGAAACCGGCGACAACACCGGCCTGATCGCCACCGATTCGATGAAGAACTTCATCCAGCGCGAGACCTTGAACTTCCCGGGCTACGACCTGGAGTCCTACTGCCGCTTTCTGGCCTCACGATTTCTCGATACCTATCCGCAGGTGGATGGCGTACAGTTGACCGCGACCGAGATTCCCTATCGCGGCGCCGGCGAGGGCAGCGCGGCCTTCGCGCCCGGCGGTCCGGAGCGCGCCACTGCCCGCATCGAACTGCGCCGCACGCGAGTCGTCTGTCGAAACAGTGGAAGCGCGCTCCGGCATCGAGGGCTTCCGCCTGCTGCGGCTGGGCGGCAGCGCGTTCCACGGCTTCGTGCGCGACCAGTACACCACGCTGCCCGACATCCACAACCGGCCCCTGCACATGTGGCTCGACCTCGACTGGCTGTACACCGATCCCGCCGCCGCATTCAGCGACGGCGCCGTCACGGCACAGGTCCGCGCCCTGGTGCATCAGACCTTTCAGGCATTCGAATCGGGCAGCATCCAGCAGATCATTTACCAGACTGGGAACAAGCATGCTGGCGGAAATCCCGTCGATCGCCGAGGTGCATCTCGAGGCCAAGAATCGAACCTGGGACACCGTCGCGGAACAGGGCGATGACGCTCGGCGTCTTCACCGATGCGCGTCCGCCCTATCGGCTGCCTCGGTCTGACCTTGCGGAGATAGCATGGCCGCGACTCTCCACGCACGTCCTCGACCTGACGCCGCGGCCAGCCCGCGTCCGGCATACGCATCGAACTGTTCCGCATCACGCAAGACCGGCGCGACGCTCGTGCGCTACCGCGACCACCAATCGCGACGGCCGCACCGACCGAACCGCTGCTCTCCGGCGATCGCCCTGCCCGGCGGCATCTATCGAACTGGTCTTTCACGCGGCGGAATATTTCCGCGCACCGGCATGCCGCTCGCCGATCCGCCGTTTCTGGACCAGGTGGTGATCCGTTTCGGCATCGACGCGAGCTGCGGGCACTACCACGTGCCGCTGCTGCTCTCGCCGTACGGCTACAGCACCTACCGGGGATCCTGATGGACCGCCCACTCCATTGTCGAGCGCGTGCCGCTGCCGACTCGCCGCGATGACCGAAGAGCCCGGCCGCACTACGCGGACGTTTCTCTCCGCGCCCATGCACGAGGTGCATCAACGGCTCGCGCAGTGGATGGAGGCCGCCGGCATGACCGTGTCGCGTGGACGCAGCCGGCAATCTGCGCGGCGTCTATCCCGCCGCCACGGCGCCGGCCCCGCGCCTGCTGCATCGGCTCGCACTCGATACCGTGCCCAATGCCGGCGCCTTCGACGGCGTCCTCGGCGTCGTGCTGGGCATCGCGCTTGGTGGACGCGCTCTGGCGGCCGCCGCCTGCCCTTCGCGATCGAGGTGGTCGGCATTTTCGGAAGAGGAAGGCGTGCGCTTCGGCGTGCCGTTTATCGGCAGCCGCGCGCTGGTCGGCACGCTCGATGACGGAACTGCTCGCGCAGGCGCGATGCCGCCGGCGTTACCGTGCGAACAGGCCATCCGCGCCTTCGGACTGGACCCCGCGCAGCTCGCCGATGCCAAGCTGGACCCGCGAAACGTTCGGCTACCTGGAGTTCCACATCGAGCAGGGGCCGGTGCTGGAATCCCTCGATCTGCCGCTCGGCGTCGTGACGCCATCGCCGGCCAGAGCCGCCTGGCGGTCACTTTTCGCGGCCAGGCCAACCACGCCGGCACCACCCCGATGCACCTGCGCCGCGATGCGCTGGCCGCCGCCGCGCGACTGGATTTCCGTGGTCGAACGGCACGCCCGCGCCACCGCCGGGCTGGTCGCCACCGTGGGAGCCTTCGAGGTGGCTCCGGCGCGGACAACGTCGTTCCCGGCGAGGTCGCGCGCCAGCCTCGACGTGCGCCACGCCGACGACGCCGTCCGTCGCGCGTCGGTCGACCGCGCTGCTGCGCCGCGGCCCGAGGCATCGGCGAGCGCCGCGGAGTCTCAGTCGACTGGCGGCAGCACATCGGATCAATCCGCTACCGCCTGGACCCGGCCTGACGGACTCGCTGTCGCGCGCGGTCACGCAGCCGGATTCCCGGTCCACCGGATGACCAGCGGCGCCGGGCACGACGCCATGATCGTGGCCGCGCGCGATGCCCGCGGCGATGCTGTTCCTGCGCTCGCCCGGCGGCATCAGCCACCATCCCGACGAAACCGTCACGCGGCCGACGTCGAAGCCGCGCTCGCCGCGGGCGGCGCATTGCTGGACGAGCTGGAGCGCGCTCATGCATGAGCTGGTGATTCGCGGCGGCACGGTCGTCACCGGGCGGCGTCGCCAGAGCCGATATCGCCATCGAAGACGGCCTCATCGCCGCCATCGGACCCGAGCTTGCCGGCTGCCCGCGAGGAAATCGATGCCGCGGGCCTGACCATCTTTCCCGGGCCTGATCGATGCGCACCTGCATTTCAACGAGCCCGGCCGCACCGAATGGGAGGGCGCCGCCACGGGCAGCCGCGCGCTCGCTGCCGGCGGCGGCACGCTGTTCTTCGACATGCCCCTGAACTCCACGCCGTGCACCGTGAATGCGCCGCGGCGTTCGACGGAAACGCGCGGCGCTCTCGAGCAGTGCTCGGTCACCGATTTCGCTCTGTGGGGCGGCCTGGTTCCGGGCAATCGCGACGAGCTGGCGGAACTGGCCGCAGCGCGGCGTGGTCGGGTTCAAAGCCTTCCTGTGCGATTCGGGCCTGCCGGAGTTTCCGCGGGCCGACGATCTCACGCTCTTCGAAGGCATGCAGGAGGCCGCCCGGCTGCGGCTTGCCGGTAGCGGTCCACGCCGAGAGCGAAGAAATCACCGCGGGACTCACGCAGCCGCATTCGCGCAGCCGGACGCGCGCGACATCCGCGATCTTCCTGGCTCGCGCCCCGTGATCGCCGAAGTCGAGGCCATCCAGCGCGCCGCGCTGCTGGCCCGCGAAACGGGCGCGCTGGCTGCACATCGTCCACATCAGTTCCGGCCGCGGCGTGGCGGCGGCCGCTGGAGGCGCGCGCGCGCGGCGTCAACGTGTCCATCGAAACCTGCCCGCACTACCTCTTCTTCACGGAAGACGACCTGGAGCGGCTCGGCGCCGTCGCCAAGTGCGCGCCGCCGCTTGCGCCCCGCGCGCGGAACGCGACGCGCTCTGGCAGCACGTGCTCGCCGGCGAGATCGATATGGATCGCCTCCGACCATTCGCCCAGTTCGCCCGACCTGAAATGCGATGCCGATTTCTTCCGCATCTGGGGCGGCATCGCCGGCGTGCAATCCACTCTCGCCGGTGCTGCTGGAAGCCGGCCATCACGCGCGCGGCCTTTCCCTACGCGACATCGTCCGCATGACCGCCGGAACTCCGGCCCGCGCGTTTTCGCATCGCCGGAAAGGGCAGCATCGCGCCCGGGTCCGATGCCGACCTGGCACTGGTGGATCTTCGGGGCATCCTACACTCTCGCGCCGGAAGATTTGCACCAGCGCCACGCCCTCAGCCCCTACACCGGATCGCGGTTCCGCGGCCGCGTCACGCGCACCACTCTTGCGCGGCCAGACCATCTTTCACGAAGGCCGCATCACCGCCGCCGGCCGACGGCAAATGGGTTCGCCCCTTCATCCAGGAGTCCGCATGCACCAGCTAGGACAGACGCGCAGCGCGTCGGCCCGCAATCACGCCCTCTTCACTCCCGATACCTTTGTCCGCGCGCCCCTGCCCGGCATGCGCGGCGCCACCGCGATCGTCCATGCGGCGCCCGCGCTGGGGGCGGCCTTCACCCAGTACACCGCGGAGTTCGAGCCGGGCGGACACCTGGGCCCGGCCGCGACCCAGCGATTCGTTTACGTCACCGAAGGCGAGCTCACGGTCACCCTGGGAAGGAAGCGGCACGCGCTGTCCGCGGGCAGCTTCGCGTACCTGCCCGAGGGGCGCGAAGCCGTCGCCGCTGTCAGCACGGCCCGCGCCGCGGTGATCGAGAAGCCCTACCAGCCGGCTGGCGGAGTCCGAGCCCCCGCACGCCTTCGTCGGCAACCGAACGGTCCGTAACGGAAGAACTGTTGAACGGCGACGAGTGGCTGACCGTACGCAAGCTGATACCCGATGATCCGGCATTCGATTTCGCCGTGAACACGATGACTTACCGCCCCGGCGCCACCCTGCCCATGGTCGAAATCCACGTGATGGAGCACGGCCTGCTCATGCTCGAAGGCGGCGGCATCTATCGTCTGGACGACCACTGGTATCCGGTACTGCCGGCGATTTCATCTGGATGGGAGCCTACTGCCCGCAGTGGTTCGGCGCTCTCGGCAAGACGCCGGCGAAATACCTCATCTACAAAGATTGGAACCGCCACCCGCTGGTGACCAAATGAACCTCGACGTTCGCAAGAGCCAAATCGTGCAGGAACTGGAGACGCTCGCCGCCTTCTCCGATACGCCCGCGCCCGCGGTCACCCGAATCGTCTTCTCGGAGGCCGATCTGCAAGGCGCGCGCCTGGCTCAAGAGCCTGTGCGCCGAGGCCGGACTCCACAGTTCGCGAGGACGCGGTGGGCAACACCTTCGCGCGCTGGGCCGGAACCTCACCCGAACTGCCGGCGGTGGGAAGCGGGTCCCACATCGACGCCATTCCGCATTCCGGGCGCTTCGACGGCACGGTGGGAGTGCTCGGCGCTCTGGAGGCCATCCGCGCGCTGCAGCGCGCCGGCTTTCGCCCCCGCCGTTCCATCGAGCTGCTGCTCTTCACTTCGGAAGAGCCCACGCGCTTCGGCATCGGCTGTCTCGGCAGCCGCCTGCTATCCGGCACGCTCGATCTTGCACGCGCCACCGCTCTGCGCGACGGCGATGGCGCCAGCGCTCGATGAGGTCCGCGCCGCGGCCGGCTTCTCCGGATTCGCTGGAGTCGGTGGCGCTGCCCGCCGCGTACTATCACGCCTTCGTCGAACTGCACATCGAGCAGGGTCCGCTGCTGGAGCGCGCCGGCATTCCGCTCGGCATCGTCACCGCAATCGCGGCGCCCGCCACGCTGAAATTCGAGATCGAAGGCGAAGGCGGCCACGCCGGCGCCGTGCTCATGCCCGATCGCCGCGACGCCTTTCTGGCCGCCGCCGAGATCGCGCTGGCGGTGGAAGCCGCCGCCAAAGGGACGGGAGCGATCGACACCGTCGGCACCGTCGGCATCTGCGAGATCTTTCCGGGAGTGGTGAACGGCATCCCAAGTCTGGTCCGGATCCTGGCCGATGTCCGCGACACCGATCTCGCCCGCCGCGACGCCGTGCTCGCCGTCATCCAGCGCCGGGCGGAAGACATCGCTGCGGCCCGGCGCGTCGGACTGCGCAGCCAGGTCCTGAACGCCGACGCGCCCACTGAAACCGCGACACTCGTGGTCGATGCGCTCCGCTCTTCGGCCGATGCCTGCGGTCTGCCATACCGGACCATGGTCAGCCGCGCGTATCACGATTCCCTCTTCATGGCGCGGGTGGCGCCCACCGGTATGCTCTTCATTCCGTGCCGCGGCGGAGTCAGTCATCGCCCGGACGAATACGCGGCTCCGGACGACCTGGCCCGCGGCGTCCAGGTACTAGCCGCCACGCTCAATCGCCTCGCCAACTGACTGAATCTGCAGTGCCTCACTAACTTTAGTTATGAGCTCTGCGTGCCAGTAATGGGTAATTGACTGACCGTCGCCTGCGACCGTAGAATCGCACTGGAATGTGTCCCAGACAATGACCGAGCCTAGTCAAACCGTTGGCAACTACGAGTTCCTTGGAGTTGTCGATAAGCCCAAAGCGGGAGTCACCTACAAGGTGCGCAACCTGACGACAGGCGAGTTCGAAGTCCTGAGGACCCTGCCGGGCGCTTCCTATGGCGATCCGGAATCCCTGGAGCGCTTTCTCCGCGAGATCAAGGTCCACACGCGCCTGTCGCATCCGAATATCGTGGCCTTCCATGACGCCTTGGAACTGGACGGGCACCTGGTCATGACGGCGGAATTTGTCGCCGGCGCGACGGTCGCGCAGCTTTGCCGGCAAGGTCCCATGGCCTCCGCCGCTGCCATCCGCGTGGTCTGCGACGTGTTATCCGGGCTTGAGGAGGCACATGCCCTCGGCATCGTGCATCGCAGCATCACCGCGGAACACGTCATGGTTACGCCCGAGGGAGAAGGCAAGTTAGGCGGCTTCGGTCTTGCGAAATCGGTGGCCGACGTGAGCCTGACCCAGGCCGGCGCCGTTCTCGGCGACGCGCGGTACATTTCTCCCGAGCAGGTGATGGGCACTGGCCCGCTCGACGGCAGGGCCGATCTCTATTCGGTTGGCGTTCTCCTGTTCCACGCGTTGACCGGCAGGGTGCCCTTCGACGCCGCTAACGATTTCGACATCATGATGGCGCAGGTGAGCAAGCAACCGCCGCGGCCCAGTTCGCTGAATCCCGGGATTGCGCCGGAACTGGACGGCATCGTGCTTACTGCGCTTGCCAAGCGGCCCGAAGAACGCTTTCCGAGTGCGGGAGATTTTCGGACCGCTCTGGCCGCGCTTCGCGGCAATTTCACCGTGCCTGTGCCACCGCCGGAACCGGTTGAGACTGCGCCCGTCGAGGCACTGCCTGGAGCCACGGTACCCCAATTTCTCATGCATGCGGAACCGCGGGGACTGCAGAAGAAGGCCTTTCTGCTGAGCTTCCTCTGCGTCGCAATCGGCTTGATCGTGCTCTTCTTCGCGACGACGCATTGAGCATGAAACCCCTCCGGATTGGCGATGTAATTGGCGATTATCGGGTGATCGATGTCGCCGGCTCCGGAGGCATGGGAGCGGTGTACAAGATCGAGCACGTAATCACCCGGCGAATCGAGGCCATGAAGCTTCTGCCGCCGGGCGCCAGCAACGATCCCGAGCACATTCAGAGATTCGAACGCGAGATTCAGGTTCAGGCCCGCCTCCACCATCCCAACATTGTGGCGCTCTACAATGCGGTGCGCGATGGCGATTCCATCGCCCTGGTGATGGAGTTCGTGGAAGGCGAATCGCTGCAGCGCATGATGGAGTGCCGGACCACTGCCGGTCGAGACGGCCCTGGACTTCGCCGGACAGATACTCCACGCGCTCTCCTACGCGCATGAGGCCGGGATCATCCACCGCGACGTAGCGCCCGCCAACATCATCATCACGCCGGAGCGGATGGCCAAGCTGACCGACTTCGGTCTGGCTCGCGGCGCTACCGATCTTCGCCTCTCCACTTCCGGAATTCCGCTGGGCTCGCCCTGGTACATGTCTCCCGAGCAGGTCAGGGGAACCGGCGCACTGGATGGGCGCACCGACCTCTATTCGATGGGCGCCGTGCTCTACGAGATGCTCACGGGCGCAAAACTTTTCGACGTCGAGGGAAGCTTTGCGGTGATGCGCGCCCACGTGGAAGCGGAGCCGCCGCTGCCGAGCGCGCGAAATCCCAAAGTCCCCGCGTCGCTGGACGAAATCGTGCGCAAGGCGGTAGCCAAAGATCCGGCAGTGCGCTTCCAATCGGCGGACGAGTTCGGCCTCGCACTGCTGAATGTGGTCGCAGTCGCCCCCGCTGTGATCGAAGTTCCACGGCTCCCGGTTACACTCCCCATTCCGCTTCCGCAGCAGCCTACGCCCTTACGGCGGCGTAATCCTCTGCGCGCCGCGATGCTGACGGCCGCGGGGTTCGCCACACTGGCGACGGGCCTTTACGCGATTCGATCCCTGCCGGCCACGGGGCGGGCACGAGCCCCGGAAAAAAAGGTGCAGGCGGCCGTCCCGCAACCGGTAGCGGCTCCCATAACCGTGGTACCTGCGGCAGCGCAGCTTCCCACCGTAGTTCTGCCTCCGCCTCCAGAGGCCCCGCTGGAGACCGCCAAACCGGCCGCTGCCCCGAGTCCTCGTGCGCCCTTCCCCGCGCCTGCGCGCCGTCCGAACAAACCGGAGAAAAGTTACGCAATCCGCGTGAGCGGAGCAGACCTTCAGCCGGCGGCGACCCCACCATCGCATCCACCTGCTTCCGTGCATCTTTCGGAAGCGCCCGAACCATCGCTGCAGCCGTCAGATCCTTTGGAAGAGCCGGGGACAGTGACACTACCCGCCGCCTCTGAAATCGTCCCCGGATTGACGACGCCGCAAGAGCCAACGCCTCCGAAACCGCCGCCCACCGGCAATCGCTTCATCCGGGCGCTCGGCAAAGTGAACCCCTTTCGCAAAGCAGCCAAGCCGTAAAATCGGGGACAGACCGCCGTTGCGTTCTCTAGTCCGCCCGCACGATGTTGTTCAGCCACCATGCGGTTACGCACACGCCGTATCCCAATGCGGCGGTGTGCCGGTAGGCGCATAGTACAATGGGTGTAACTGGAGTTGTCGACCCCATGAATATCCCAACCGCCGCGATCCTGATGGGATTTGCGGTTTCTTTGCTGCCAGCGTCAGCGGCAGAAACGCTCCCCGTGCGCCCCAAGTCCGGCAAGACTGAAATCATGCCGGTCAGCGAAGTCAAGCAAGGCATGAAAGGTACCGCCTGGACCGTGTTCCAGGGGACCGAGCCTGAGCCGGTACCGGTGGAGATCATCGGAATTGCCAAGAATATGTGGGGCCCCAGGCAGGACATCATCATCGGCAAAATGGGCGGCAAGGCCGCACGCACCAACGTTGCCAAGGGAATGAGCGGCAGCCCGGTATACATTAATGGAAAGCTGATCGGTGCGGTTTCGCTCGGCCTCAGCCAGTTTTCGCCGGACGCCATATGCGGCATCACACCCATCGAGTTGATGCTCGAGATCAATGGCAACGATAAGACTCGTCCCGCCGCCGCACGCACCCCCGGTAAAGCAGTCGCGGCCAACGCGCTGGCCGGAGACGCCGGCGCTGGAAACTATCTCGATTCGCTCGTACCCATCGATTCGCCGCTAGTGTTCTCCGGAATCAACGGGGATACCCTGCGCGATTTCAATCCGATCTTTCAGCAGATGGGCCTGCACACGGTGCAGGGCTCGGGCGGCGTTCTCACCCACGGCAGCAAGCCGGTGGCAGGCTGGGAACACTCCCTGAATCCGGGCGACAGCGTGGCCACCGTACTGGTGGATGGCGATATGGGGATCAGCGCCTTCGGTACCGTCTCCTATAACGATGGCAAACGCGTGCTGGCCTTCGGGCATCCGTTGTTCAACCTCGGTCCGGTCGATATGCCGCTGGCCAAGAGCGAAGTGGTGCTCACCCTGGCCAGCCAGTTCCAGCCCAGCTAAAATGGCAAACGCCACGGAGGTTGTCGGCGCGCTGCGGCAGGATCGCCACAGCGGCATTATGGGCGAACTCGGCGCCACCTCGCCGATGATCCCCGTGACCCTGAAGGTGCGCTCCCTGGACGCCAAAGACGCGGTGCTCAGCCAGAAGGATTTCCACTTCAACGTCTTCGTGCACCAGAAGTGGACGCCCACTCTGATGATGCTCACGCTCTACAACTCCATTTCGAACCTGAACGATTTCGCCGACGAGACCACCTACCGGCTCAACGGCAAGGTGGAGATGAATGGACCGCAGCACATTGGTCTCTCCACCATGCAGGCCGCCGGCGATATGCCGATGCCTGCGCCAATGGCGCTCGCGGTTTGGCTGGGCGATAAGTTCAACCGTCTGTATCTCAACAACGTCAATACCCCGGATGTGAAGGGCGTCACGATGAGCCTCGATCTGCTGCCGGAGCGCCGCGTGGCCGCCATCGAAACCGGGTGGGTGGCCAATACCGAAGTGCAGGCCGGTGACGACCTCCCGGTGAAGGTATCCGTCCGCCCCTATCGCGGGGAGCCGATCCTGCGCGAAGTCATCGTGAAGATTCCCGCCGGACTTCCCAAGGGCGATCACCGCATCCTGCTGAGCGATGCCGAGACCCTGAACCGTATGCAAAATGCGGCGGGCTTCATGAACCGCTTCATCGACGTGCCGCATGCCGTCTCCCTGCTCAACCAGGAGCGGACCAACAACCGCCTGTACGTTTCCCTGGTGAAAGCTGCGCCCACCGCCTATTACGACGATAAGACGATGCCCAGCATGCCTTCGAGCGTGCTGAATGTGATCCAGGCCGGCCGCGCCTCGAACCGCGCCATGGTCACCACGCCGGAAACCGCCTCCGAGCAGACATCGATTCCCTTCGATTACATGGTCACGGGAAGCTACTCGCTGCGCATCCACGTAAAGTAGTCATTCAAGTACGCCAGATCCAATGAAAACACTCATCCTGTTGCTGGCTGCGTCCAGCGCGCTCACCGCCGGGCAGACCCGCACCTGGACACAGGGCGAAGCCGCCGATTTCGAGAAGGGCATTCTCAAGAACCTGTCGCTGCGCAGCGACGGGCGGCTCACTTTGGCGCCGGTATCGCGCGAACTCTTCGACAGCTCCTCGTCCTACCTCTGGTCGCTCGCTCAGGATTCCAAAGGCAACCTCTATGCCGGCGGCGGCACCAGCGCCAAACTCTATCGCATCACGCCCGACGGTAAGGGCAAGGTCCTGGCCGACCTGGACGCCCTGGAGATCCACGCCTTGGCCATCGACAGCCGCGATCGCGTGTATGCCGCCACATCACCCGATGGCAAGGTCTATCGCATCGCCGCCAACGGCAAGCCGGAACTCTTTTACGATCCCAAGGCGAAGTACATCTGGGCGCTCGCGTTCGATGCGGCGGGCAATCTCTTTGTCGCCACGGGGGACCAGGGCGAGTTGCACCGCGTGGCTCCAGACGGCAAAGGTACCGTGTTTTTCAAAAGCGACGAAACGCACATTCGCTCGCTCACCATCGACGCCAAAGGCAATCTGATTCTCGGCACGGAACCCGGCGGCCTCGTGCTGCGAGTGTCGGCCGCGGGCGACGGCTTCGTCCTCTATCAGATGCCGAAACGTGAAGTGACTGCGGTGGCCCAGGCTCCCGATGGCGCGATATACGCGGCCGCGGTAGGCAACCGTCAGCCCACCCCATTGTCGCCTTCGGCCCAGGCGCCCACATTCCCTGTTCCGGTTCCGAACCAGGTCGCTGTGACCGTCGGTGGCGGGGCCGGCGCTAACCGCCAGCCGCCCGTGCCGCCGCCTTCCACCGCCCCCTCGGGCGTGACCGGCGGCAGCGAAGTGTATCGTATCGATCCCGATGGTGCGCCGCGCCGTGTCTGGGGACACGCGCAGGACGTGGTGTATGCCATCGCTTTCGATTCCACCGGCCGCGCAATCCTCGGGACCGGCAATAAAGGCAACGTCTACCGCATCGAATCTCCCACGTTGTACACTTCCCTGCTCTCGCTGCCGGTCACGCAGGTCACGGCGTTCCAGGCCGGCCGCGACGGCCGCCTGTTTGCCGCCACCGGAAATACCGGCAAGGTGTACGAGATCGGTCCCGGGCTGGAGCACGAAGGCTCCATTGAAAGCGATGTCTTCGATTCCGGCATGTATTCGCTTTGGGGCCGCCTCACCTACGAGATCAATCTGAACGGCGGCCACGTCGCCATCGCTACCCGTAGCGGCAATCTGGACCGCCCGCAGAAAAACTGGAGCGATTGGGCCGCGGTGCCGGCAGGCGCAAAAGGAGGCCGCGTGGCCTCTCCGCCTGCCCGCTTCGTGCAGTGGAAAGCCACTCTCACCGGCGGCTCCCCCGAGCTCGACTCGGTGGACCTGGCGTATCTGCCCAAAAATCTGGAACCGCGCGTCGACGAGATCGAAATCACTCCGCCCAACTATCGCTTCCCGCCTCCGCCCACCTCACTGAGTTCCTCGCAGCCTTCGCTCAGCCTGCCGCCGCTGGGCAAACGCACCAGCTCCAGCGGGAGCTTGTCCAGTTCCGACAGCACGCCGTCCATGCAGGTTGCCAAAGGCTACCTCGGTGCGCGCTGGGCCGCATCCGACCCGAACGCTGATCCTCTCGTGTACACAGTGGAGATCCGCGGCGTCAACGAAAAGGAATGGAAGCTGCTCAAGGACAAGGTGTCCGACCGCTACCTTTCCTGGGATTCTACGACCTATCCCGATGGCGAGTACCGCCTGCGAGTAACCGCATCCGATGCACCGGGAAATCCCCAGGCGGAGGCGCTGACTTCACGTTTGGAAAGCAGCCCGTTCTGGATCGATAACACACCGCCCAAGATCACCGCGCTCAGCGCTGCGCGTTCGGGCGGCAAGCTGCAAGTGAAGTGGCATGCCGCCGATGCGCTCAACAATATCGCCAAGGCGGAATACTCGCTCGATGGCGGAGAGTGGAAAGTAGCGGCTCCCGTGACCCGCCTCTCCGACGCCCAGGAACTCGATTACGAACTCAGTCTGGACGCCTCCGCGGGCGAACACACCATCGCGGTCCGAGTGGAAGACGAGTATGGAAATCAAAGCGTCGAGAAGACCGTAGTCCGGTAGTTTCTCGTTCTCGCACCGTAGCCCCAGCAGAGCCGCAACCGTAAGGGAGCGTAGTAAGAAGTTACGCGAGACACCGCACTGGACTAGCCTAAGGCCGGCACGCCGACAGCCTTCTCGACCGCCCCCGAGATCGCCGCCTGTTTCGCCGCATTCAGTTTGCCGCCGTCCGCAGTGACGTAGAAGACGTCGATCGCTTTGTGCGCCTGCGTGTCGATCAGGACCACCTCGATGTTTCCCCCGTTCGTCGTGATCGCCGTCCCCAGATCGTACAGCAGACCGGGGCGATCCTCGGCAACAATCTCGATCAGGGTCGCCGTACCGCTGGCTTCGGAATCGAACGATACGCGCGGCGTAATACCGGCCTTGCGGCTGGGCAGCGCGGGTTTCGGACGGTTGCGCAGCAACTCCTTGATGTCCACCCTGCCGCTGAGCACCCGCTCCACGGTGGCCTGTAACCGGTCGACCTCCGAGGGGTTCAGGTCCAGCGTGCGCGCCGGGTCGGCAAACGTGAAGGTGTCCAGCACCAGGCTGCGCCGGTTGGAAAACGCCTCGGCCTTCAGGATGTTCATGCCAAAGCAGGAGAGCGTTCCGGCCACGGACGCGAACAGGCCCGGGCGATCGTGCGCGATCAGCGTGAGCTGCCATGCCGAATCCAGTCTGCGCACATCCACCGCCAGGCCCCGCTTGTGACTCTTCTCTTCGAGCGCCATGTGCTCGGCGATCTCGGTTTCCGAGTGAGTGCGCAGGTAGCGTACGGGGAAGCCTTCCAGGAAGGCCGTGCGCGCGGGTGAAGCGACGGTGGTGGCTTCGATGCGTTCGGTCTGGAGTTCGCGGGTGAGTTCGTTATAGACCTTGAGGTAGAGCTGCCAGAGCTGCTCGGCGCGCCAAGGTGTCATGGCGGTAGGGTTCACCGCACTGATATCCGCGTAGGTGAGCAGCGTGAGCACCTTCAGCCGCTCCACCGTGCCCATCTGGTGGGCCACATCGCGGATCGTCTGCGGGTCCGAGACATCCCGTGAAAACATGGCGGCGGACAGGTCCAGGTGGTGGCCGATCAGGAACGTCACCATTTCACGATCCTGCCAGGGCATCTGAATGCGAGTCATCGGCTCCTGCACCAGGCGGAGCGAAGCATCCACGTGGCCTTCCGTGGGCGTGCCCTTGCCGGAGTCGTGAAACAGCAGCGCAAAGGCGAGGACGCCCGGCTCCTTGATCTCGGCCAGCAGATCCCGGAAACTGCGGCACCAAACGTCGTTCGTAGTGCGCAGGCTCCAGAGGTTTTGCAGTGTGACCAGGGTGTGCTCGTCCACCGTGTAGCGATGGAAAAAGTCGCGAACCACCAGGCACTCGATCTGCTCCAACTCGGGAAAAATCGCGGTCAGCACGCCGGTCTCATGCATCACGCGCACCGCGGTGGGCGCATGCGGCAGCGCCAGCAACTGGCTGAGTACCGGCCACAGCGGCTGGGTATTGGTGAAGTAATCGCGCAGACGGGGAAGGCGCGCATCAATGCGCTGCTCGGCCTCCGGCGAAAGGCGGATGCCGTGGCGCGCCACGAACTCGAATAACCGGAGCGCCAGTTCGGGCTCCACGTCCAACCGTTGGGGCGAGCGGAAATGGACGCGTTCGCGGTGTACGCTGAACTCGGCGTTGGATACGCGCGAACGAAAATCGCGCAACTGTGCGAAAAGGGAGCTCGCCTGACCCTCGCCGGCCTCCAGGGCGCGGACGGCGGCGCGATAGATGGCGCGCGAATGCCGGTAGTATTCCCGCATCCACTGAGCGGCGTCGGGGAGCTGCCAGTGCTCGGCCAGGGCATCCTGCGCGTCGAAGGTCAGCAGATTGTTGTCGCGGCCGCTCTGTATGTGCAGGTAGCAGCGCAGGCGCGCCAGAAAATGATACGCCTCGCGCAGCTCGGGACCGGGATCGGCGGCGCCGTCGCGCAGTTGTCCGAGCCAGCAGACCAGTTGGTAGTCGCGCAGCCCGCCGGGCGTGTCCTTTACGTTCGGCTCCAAATGGTAAAAGGTCGAGGCATACTTCGCATGAC
Source organism: uncultured Solibacteraceae bacterium (assembly GCA_963792055.1). GTDB lineage: Bacteria > Acidobacteriota > Terriglobia > Bryobacterales > Bryobacteraceae > Solibacter. The sequence goes on from CAWBUV010000011.1 coordinate 487,290, forward strand.
GGTCGCGCGTCAGTTGCGCCAGATTGCGTACCAGCGCATCGCGATTGCCGTGGATGAAGCGCGGAAGCCGGTCGGCCAGCCCCGCGTACAGTATCCGGTCGCCCGTAAGAAAACGCTGATCCAGCAGGCTGATGTTCAGTTCCGTATTGGAGTCATGCACCTCCGTGCATTCCTCCGGCGTGCGCACCGAATGACTCATGCGCAGGCCGGCATCCCAAAGATGCCGCAGGAAGCCCGAGATCGACTCCTTGGCGCCCGCCATCTGCCGTTCCGATGGAAACAGCAGGAGCAGGTCGATGTCCGAGTACGGAAAAAGCTGCCGCCTGCCGTAGCCGCCAACCGCGAGCACGGCAACGTTCGCCCCCACACCAGGGAACAGCAGGCGCTCCGCCGCATCCATCACCAGCCGGTCGACCTCGGCGGTGCGCTCGGCCAGCGCCGTCAGCGCGTCGCCCGTCGCCAGGAACTGATGGCGAATGCGCGACGCACTGTCAGATGGCTGATTCACCACGATCGTCATTACGAATCCGTATCGCTTCCTGCACGTCGTAGACGAAGATCTTGCCATCGCCAATCTTGCCGGTGCGCGCCGCCGTGATAATCGTATTCACAATCTCATCCGACCGCTCGGAGGGCACCACCAGTTCCACCTTCACCTTGGGCAGCAGATCTACGTTGTATTCCTGTCCGCGATAAACCTCTTTGTGGCCCTTCTGGCGCCCGTGGCCGCGGACTTCAGCAATCGTCATACCGTCGATGCCGATATTCTTCAGTGCCTCCTTCACTTCGTCCAGTTTGAAGGGTTGGATGATCGCCTCGATTTTTTTCATATGCTTACAATAACCCACGCAAGCCGTTTAATTTTCAAAAACATATCCTTCCTCGTTGTGCATGCTCAGATCCAGTCCGTCACTTTCCTGTTCCTTGGTGACGCGAAGGCCTACCGTCAGGTCCACGATCTTGAGGATCGCCAGCGTGCCCACAATGGCGAGACCCCACGCAATCGCCGTCCCTCCCAACTGGTTCAATATCTGGCCGCCGTTGCCGTCCACCAGGCCCAGCGGTTGGACTTTGCCGGCTGCGTCCTTGAGTCCTTCGTTGATCGCGCTGGTGGCGAAGACGCCGGTGAGCAGCGCGCCCAGCGTGCCGCCCGCGCCGTGCACGCCGAACGCATCCAGCGCGTCGTCGTAGCCGAATCTGCGCTTCACGCGAGTGACCATGAAGTAGCACATCACGCCGGCGAGTAGCGCCGATCAGCATCGCTGGGAACGGCTTGACGAAACCCGATGCCGGAGTGATCGCCACCAGCCCCGCGACACAGCCGGAAATGGCGCCGAGCATGCTGGGCTTGCCGGCGTCCATCCATTCCACTGCCATCCATGCCAGCGTGGCGGCGGCGGCGCCGAAGTGGGTGGCGACGAACGCGCTGGTTGCCAGACCGTTGGCGGCAAGCGCGCTGCCGGCATTAAAGCCGAACCAGCCGACCCACAGCAAAGCCGCGCCGATCGTGCTGATCACCAGGTTGTGCGGCTTCATCGCGCTGCTCGGAAACCCGATCCGCTTGCCGAGATAGATGGCGCAAACCAGTGCCGACACGCCGCTGGTGATATGCACCACCGTGCCGCCGGCGAAATCGAAGCATGGAATCCGTCCGCCCGAGAATGCATTGAGCAGCCCGCCCTTGCCCCAAACCATATGCGCCATCGGGAAGTAAACCACCAGGGTCCACAGGATGGTGAAGAGCAGCATCGCGCTGAACTTCATGCGTTCCGCAAAGGCGCCCGAAATCAGCGCGGGTGTGATGATCGCAAACATCAACTGGTACACCATGAAGGTGGCGTGCGGGATCGTGCCCGCGTAATCCGGGTTGGGCGTGGCGCCCACGCCATCCAGGAACGCGAACTGGAAATTGCCGAGATAGGGCGAAGATCCGCCGAAGGCCAGGCTGTAGCCCACTACCGCCCAGATCACCGTTACCACGGCCATCAGAATGAAGCTGTGCATCATGGTGCCGAGCACGTTCTTACGGCGGACCAGCCCGCCATAGAACAGCGCCAGCCCTGGCGCGGTCATCATCAGCACGAGCGCTGAGCTGACCAGCATCCAGGCATTGTCGCCGGCACTTTGCGCGGATTTCGTAGCGGCTTCGAGGGCCGCGAATCTGGCGTTCAGATCGGGGGCGGCCTGCGCATACACCGCAGACGGAGCGGTGAGCAGCGCCAGGGCGCTAGTTTTTGTAAGGAGGTTCATCGTGGGACCAATCCTAAATTTGGGGACAGTATCGTTCATTGTCCCTCCCCGGCGCGGGCCATTGCAGATTGAACTTTCTATGGATCGGATTGGTTTTTTTTATGCGGCGGGCAGGGGCCGGACTGCCGCCACGGTACAATCTGATCTATCACAGATCATGGCAACTGTTCTTATCAAAAAACCTGCGATTGATCCAAGATACACGCAGTATAAACTCTCCATCCGCGAATCCAAGATCCACCGGCGGGGAGTCTATGCCGAGGAGCCTATACCGGCGCGCCGAAAGGTAATCGAGTACACGGGCGAGCGAATTAGCCGCCGCGAGACCAAGCGCCGGGGAGATGGCCCCGTCACTTACCTTTTCACCCTCGACGATTATTGGACGCTCGACGGCGCCTTCGGCGGCAGCGGCGCCGAGATTATCAACCATAGCTGCGATCCCAATCTCCGCTCCATGAACATTAAAGGCCACATCCTTTACATGAGCAAACGCGCCATTCGCCGCGGCGAAGAACTGACCGTGGACTACCGCTTCGACAAGGACATCGAAGAAGTAAAATGCCGCTGCGGCGCCAGGAAATGCCGGGGTGTCATCAACCTGCTAAAGTAGGCTCGCGACAGGTATCATGGGTTCGTGCCCCCCGGAAAATTCCCCCTTGTAGTTTTAGCCGCAGCCGCCCTTAGCGCCCAAGCCCCGCCGACGCCCGCCGGGCGCATCGCCGCCCACTTGCGCCCCAACGATCTCAAGGCCGATGTTTCCTTCCTGGCGTCCGACGCCCTGCAGGGCCGTGCCACTCCTTCCCCAGGGCTCGATATGGCGGCCGAATACATCGCCGCGCAGTTCCGCCGCGCCGGTTTGGAACCGGCGGGCGACGAGGGCTATTTTCAGAACGCGAACTATCAATCCGTAAAGCCGAATCCGGATGGCCTCGAATTTACTCTCGGCGATATGAGGGCGGAAGCCGGCACCGTGGCGATTCAAGAACCAGTGGCCGCCGACCTCAATCACACCGCCGCCTTCAAAATCAAACTGAGCGACACCATCGCGCTGGATGCTCTTACCGCCGACCAGGTGCGCGGCAAAGTCCTCCTCGTGGAGGTCCCCGATGGCGGAGGCGGTCGAGGCAATGGCGGGTTTCAAGCCCAACGCCGCATCCTGACTCAGTTGGCAAAACTGGAGCCCGCGATGGTGGTGATGGTGCGCGCCTCCGCTCAGCCGGCCAATCCCAACCTCCGTGTACCGCTGCGCGATGCCACAGCGCCGTCCCCCAAGGCGCCCGTACTCAATGTCTGGGACAAGGCGATCCACGCAGCCGTTGCCGCCGCCGCCCCCGGACCCATGGAAGCCGTCGTAGCAGCGCACGTCGCCGCCCCCATCGTACAGCCCGTGAAACTTCGCAACGTGGCCGGCGTTCTGCGCGGCACGGATCCGCAGTTGAAGGACACTTACATCATCGTCACCGGACACTACGATCATTTGGGCATACGCCCTAATGCATCGGGTGACGCCATCTACAATGGCGCCAACGACGATGCCAGCGGAACTGCCAGCGTGATCGCGGTCGCAGGCGCGCTCGCATCGCTCGAGGAGAAACCCAAGCGCACCATCGTCTTCGTGACCGTCTTCGGCGAAGAGGTCGGCGGGCTGGGCGCGCGCTGGTATACCGGGCACCCGATCTTCCCGCTCGCCAAAACCGTGGCGGATATCAACCTGGAACAACTGGGCCGCACCGATGATAGCGAAGGTCCCGCGGTGGCACAGTTCAATCTTACCGGTTTCGATTACACCGACATCGCGGCAACATTTGCCAAAGTGGGCGCAGCCACGGGTGTGAAAGTAATCAAACACGAGACCAACAGCGACGCCTTCTTCAGCCGCAGCGACAACGCTACCTTCGCCGACGCCGGCGTTCCCTCCACCACCCTTTCCGTAAGTTACGTCTTCCCCGACTATCATGCGCCCGGCGACGAATGGGAAAAGTTGGACTACAATAATCTGGCCAAGGTGGATGTCACGGTGGCGCTCGGCATCCTCGATCTGGCCAACAGCACGCAGGCGCCGCAGTGGAATAAGGACAATCCCAAAGCCGCGCGCTACGTGCAGGCTCGCGAGAAACAGTAGGAGGCCATCTTCCATGCAACGCTCATTGTTGAAAGTCATCATCCGGATTCTCGTTGTCGCGAGCGCGGCATTGCTGGCGATGTGGGCAGCCGACGCTCCGGTGCAGCCGCTGCCGTTCAGCCACAAGGATCATGCCGGAACGCTGAAGCTGCAGTGCAAAATGTGCCACCCGAGTCCCGATCCGGGCGAGAGCATGACCATCGCGCCGCCCTCGGTTTGCATGCAGTGCCACTCCGCGATCAAGGCCGACAGTCCGGCGATTCAGAAGCTCGCTCAATATGCCGCGCAGTCCAAACCCGTGCCGTGGGTGCGGATCTACGCGATTCCGGCATGGGTCGATTTCAGCCATCGCGCGCACCTCGCCGGCAAAAACACCTGCGAAGATTGCCACGGCAAAGTGGCCGAACGCGACGTCCTGTACCGCGAGGTCAACCTGAACATGGGCACCTGCATGGATTGTCACGCCGGCAAGCGCGCCCCCACCGGCTGTACCTTCTGTCACGAACCCCGTTAACCGCCGCAGGCTATCATCGGGATGTGCGCATGTTATCGATTTGCGGCCTCGCTGTCCTCGCCTGCCACGCATTCGCCTATGCGGAACCGGGACCGCAGCCGCCCTGTGGAGTAGAACCCGTCCCGCCCGCGCCTGCCCTTGCCGATTCGCCCACTGTGAAATTCTGGAGTGTGGCCGAACTCGGTGAGAACTGGCGTCCGCCTCCCTGCACCGGGTGGACCGGCACGGGGTTTTCGACGCTCGTCACCACCTCCGCGCGATTCCGCCACCCTTCGGGAATGGAGGATCTGCTCCGCCAGAGCGGCGCAGTTTCGAAGCTCGCTGGCATGCGGTACTGGTCCACCACACATAAGCGCTGGCAGACGCTGATTGAGGACGCCTATGCGGTGACCGGCCCGCAAGGCAATCAGCAGCGCAAAGACTTTACGCTGGAGGAACTGAAGCCGGGCAGCGTGCTTTACTTCCAGCAGACCGACAACCTTTCCGGCAAGGCCGTCTTTAAGCTGCATATTCTGGAGGCCGGCGCCGATCGCCTGGTCTTCGACATCGCCAACGTCACCTTGATGAAATACCTGTTCGTTCCGCTCTTTCACCCGGGCGAAATGCAGTCCATTTACTATCTCGATCGTGAATCCGAGGACGTCTGGCGGTATTACAGTATGGCGCGTACCAGGAATGCGAGCCGGCTGACCATGGGGCACGAGGCATCGTGGATTAACCGGGCTGTCGCATTTTATCGCCACGTCGCCGGAATCCCTACCGATCAGGAGCCTCCCGCCGCGCGATAAAGGAAGACCCAATCATGAGACTCATTCAATTGCAGGGCCCCGAGGGGCGGCGCGTGGGAATCGCGCAAGATGCGGCGATTCGCCTTCTCGGCGGGGTCGAATCCATCTACGCACTGGCGCTCTCCGCCCTGGACTCCGAAATTGGACTGGCGAAGGCCGCCGCCGATCGGGCCGGTGCCGAAGCGCTCCCTTACGACGAGATCTATGCGGGCGCCACACCCTGGCGCGTGCTGCCCGCCATCGATCATCCCATCGAATCGTCGCGATGCCAGATCTCCGGCACGGGCCTGAGTCACTTGCGCTCGGCAGCGAACCGCGACGCCATGCACGCAGCGGGAACCGTGACCGACAGCATGCGCATGTACCAGTGGGGAGTGGAGGGCGGCCGCCCCGCAGCGGGAACGCCCGGCGTTTCCCCGGAATGGTTCTACAAGGGGACCGGCGGCAATCTGCGCGCGCACAACGAACCCCTCGACGTTCCGCCCTTCGCCGAAGACGGCGGCGAGGAGCCGGAGATTGCGGGCGTCTATATCATCGATGCGCAGGGCGCGCCGCGCCGCATCGGGATGGCCGCGGGCAACGAGTTCAGCGACCACCTGTTCGAAAAGAGGAACTATCTTTACCTGGCATCCTCGAAGCTGCGCAACTGCGCACTGGGTCCGGAGCTCGCCATCGATCCGGACTTCAGCCTGGTACACGGCGAAGTCGCTATCGAGCGCGGAGGCGAAACCATCTGGCGGAAAACGATACAGTCCGGTGAATCCGCCATGTGCCACAGCCTGGCAAATATGGAACACCACCACTTTAAGTTCGAAGCTCACCGGCGGCCGGGAGATCTGCACGTGCATTTCTTCGGCGCCGATGCGTTCAGCTTCGGCGAAGGAATCCGGCTGGCTGGCGGCGATGTGATGCAGGTGCGTTGGGATGGGTTCGGGCGGCCGCTGCGCAACACTCTTCGCGTCGCGGCCGGCAAGGACGAGCTGGTAGCGGTACGCGCGGTTTAGCTTACACTGATCAGATGATTCGTTCCGTTGGCTGCCTGTTGATGGTAGCCGCAGCGCTGCTCGCGCAGAAGCCTGCGCCGTTCGAAGTCGAAGAAGCCACCATCGCCCAGGTCCACGACGCGATGAAGGCCGGCCGCCTCACCTGTCGCGCGCTGGTCGGCCAATATCTCAAACGCATCGAGGCCTACGACAAGAACGGACCGGCAATCAATTCCATCGTCATCCTGAACCCCGACGCGGAAAAGCAGGCCGCCGAATTGGATCGCCTCTTTGCGCAATCCGGTCTCACCGGACCTTTGCACTGCGTACCGGTGATCGTGAAGGACAACTTCGAAACCAGGGGGCTACAAACCACCGACGGCGCGCTGGCGCTGGCGGGCTTCATACCCGACAAAGATGCCTTCCAGGTGAAGCGCGTGAAAGAGGCTGGAGCGATCGTCCTGGCCAAGTCCAATATGGCCGAGTGGGCCTTCAGCCCTTACGAAACCGTGAACTCGATTCTGCCCGGCTACACGAGGAACCCCTACGCTCTCGACCGGGTGACCGCCGGTTCGAGCGGCGGCACCGCTGCAGCGATCGCCGCAAGTCTAGGCCTGGTTGGATTGGGTAGCGACACGGGCAATTCCATCCGCGGTCCGTCGTCGCATCAGGCGCTGGTCGGAATTCGCTCCACAATGGGCCTCACCAGCCGCGCGGGCGTCCTGCCGCTGAGTCTCCTCGCGGACGTCGCCGGCCCTATGGCGCGAACCGTGGAAGACGCCGCCAAGGTGTTCCAGGTGATCGTCGGGGCCGACCCGAACGATCCGGTGACCAGCGCGGCGAGCGCGCACCTTCCACAGAATTACACCGGCGCGCTCGATGGCAACGGACTGCGCGGCGCCGTGATCGGCGTTCTGCGCCAGGCGTACGAGCGCGAGAGCACCGACCCCGAAATCGTCCGCGTCTTCCTGGCCGCCCTCGAGGACCTGCGGCGTGCCGGAGCGACCATCGTGGACCCGGCGACGGTGGAGGGACTCGACGCAATCCGGCGTCGGCAGGATGCCGGCCCGTGCATGGGCTTCAAGTACGACATCAATCGCTATTTAGCGGCGCAGGGCGATCGCGTTCCGGTGAAGAGCCTCGCCGAAATCATCAAGTCCGGCCGCTATCATCCTTCGGTCCAACGCCGGCTGGAAACGGCCGAGAAGGGACCCGAGAACGGTCCCGGCACGCCCGCCTGCGAGGCCGACACCGCCTATCGCGACAAGGTGCGGCAGGCTGTTTTGAAGACGATGGACAGGTTGAGGCTCGATGCGTTTGTCTACCCGACGTGGAGCAATCCGCCGCGCCTGATCGGCGACCTCAACACTCCGGCGGGCGACAACAGCCAGTTCTATTCACCCACCACGGGCTTCCCCGCAATCCAGGTCCCGATGGGTTTCACTCGCGGCGGAACGCTGCCCGCGGGCATGACGATTTACGGCCGGCCCTGGACCGAGGCAGCGCTCCTGAAATTCGCCTACGCGTACGAACAGGCGACGCACCACCGGCGCGCGCCGGCTTCCACGCCGCCGCTGCGCTAGAGCGGGCGCTAGAATGGGATTCTCCGCGGATACAACATGCCCGCACGCCTCAAGGATATCGCCAGCGATCTGAATCTCTCCGTCGTCACCATCTCCAAAGTCTTGCGAGATCACCCCGACATCAGCCGGGAGACGCGCGAGCGCGTGCTCAAGCGGATGAAGGAACTGAATTACCGGCCCAATCTGGCGGCGCGCGCCCTGGTCACGGGCCGCAGCTACATCGCGGGCCTGGTGGTGCCGGACCTGGTTCATCCGTTCTTCGGCCAGGTGGCCAAGGGGCTTTCCAACGGCCTGCGCAAGAAGGGCTACAGCCTGGTGCTTTCATCCTCGGAGGACGACCCGGAACTGGAACGGCAGGAGATAGAACAGCTTCTGGCCCGGCGTGTGGACGTGCTGATTGTCGCCTCCGCGCAGTCGTACAGTGGAGACGTTCCATCGCCTGGAAGAACAGAAGATTCCGTATGTCCTGATCGACCGCCGCTTCGACGGGCTGGCAGCGAACTTCGTCGGCGTGGACGATGCCGCAGCGGGCGAACTGGCGACCGCGCACCTGATCGAAGCCGGATGCCGGCGCATCGCGCATATCGGCGGGCCCAAGGTGAGTACCGCGCTGGGCCGGGTTGCCGGCTTCGAGCGCGCGCTCCAATCGCACGGCATGTCGGCGCCGCCCGGATTTATCGAAATGCGCGAGCACGGAGACGATGCGGGCGACGACAGCGGTTACAGCGCGATGAAGCGTCTACTGGCGCTCTCCCCGCCGCCGGACGGCGTCTTCTGCTACAACGACCCGACCGCGATGGGCGCGATGAAGGCCGTTCTGGAAGCCGGTCTGCGGATTCCGGAAGACGTGGCGGTCGCCGGGTGCGGCAACGTGGCCTACGCGGATTTCCTGCGCGTTCCGCTGACCAGCGTCGATCAGCAGAGCACCGCGATCGGGGAACGCACCGCCCGTATGGCGCTGGCGCTGCTGGAAGACGAGACGTCGTCGCGCACCAGGACGGTATTGCTGGAGCCCCGACTCGTGGTACGGGCGTCTACATTACGGCCGAAATCAAAGCCGCGGAAGTAAGAACGGGCCGCCCCGGCCGCAGATCGCGTTGCAGCAGGCAGCGATCGCCGCCGCCCCAGCCTTCCACGCGGACGGTGCTTCCGCGCCGTGCCACGGAGTACACGGCAGCGCCGCCGAACTCCGCGCATAAGGCGGGCAATGACCATCCGGATGGATCGAGCATGCGCATTCCGCCCCGAGTGTCGATGAGGATGGCGAGATCGCCGGCATCGCGATCGCCGGACATGGCGATCTCCAGAATCTCTTCGGCCTGCCGCAGGAATCCTCTCACAAGAAACATATCGGCCAGGAGTGAAGAAGTTTCTAAAAAATCTGCTACAACTGCTGCATGAGAGTTCTCTTTATCGGCGGGACCGGAATCATCAGCACCGCCTGCACGCAACTGGCCGCCCAGCGCGGCATCGATCTGACGCTGGCCACGCGCGGCCGGCGCAGCGGCGGATCTGCCGGAGGGCGTAAAGACGCTGGCCCTCGACATGGACGACGCAGCCGGCGCCGCGCAGTCGCTTGCGGGCCTAACATTCGACGTCGTGGTGGATTGGATCGCGTTCACCGCCGAGCAGATCGAGCGCGACCTGAACTTGTTTCGCGGCCGCACCGCCCAATACGTCTTCATCAGTTCGGCCAGCGCCTATCAGAAGCCCTCGAGTCACTACCTGATTACCGAATCCACTCCGCTCGCCAATCCGTTCTGGGATTATTCGCGCAACAAAATTGCCTGCGAGGACCGGCTCATGCGGGCCTACCGCGAAGAGGGCTTCCCCATCACGGTCGTGCGGCCGTCCCTGACTTACGGCGAGACGCAGATCACGCTCGCGGTCAACAGTTGGGAAAGGTCCTACACGGCGGTGGACCGTATGCGGCGGGGAAAAAAGGTGATCGTTCCCGGCGACGGTTCTTCCCTATGGGTGATCACCCACAATACCGATTTCGCCAAAGGGCTGGTGGGACTGCTGGGACTTCCGCAAGCCATCGGACACGCGTTCCACATCACATCGGACGAAGTCATGACGTGGGACCAGTATTACGGCATTGTTGCCGCGGCGGCCGGCGTGGAAGCGCAACTGGTCCACATCCCGACGCGACTTTATCGGCGCCTGCCTGCCCGATAAGCTGGGCGGCCTGAAAGGTGACAAGGCAGTCAGCGTGGTCTTCGACAACAGCAAGATCAAGCGCTTCGTTCCTGGATACTGCGCCACCGTGCCCTTCGCACAAGGCATCCGCCGCACGCTGGCCTGGTTCGATGCCGACGCCGCGCGGCGGCAGATCGACGACGGCGCCAACGAGCGCTGGGACCGGCTGATCGCGGCTTACGAGGATGGCTTCACAGCGGCAGTGAAGAAGTTTGGTGGGGCAGGATGGCATCCTGCGGCGGGTTGATAACCCGCCCAAGGCCTACCCCTGAATCAAGCGATAGATTTGGGCACCGTACTTTTCCACGGTGTTAATGCCGAGTCCTGGAATAGCGAGTAGTTCCGCTGCGGTAGATGGACGCTTGTCGGCCACAGCTTTCAGCACCTGGTCGCTGAAGATGCGGAAGGCGGGGACTCCGCGGCGTTTGGCCTCGTTGAGCCGCCAGAGGCGAAGGGCTTGTTCCACACGCGATTCGGACGCCCCTTGCGATTTCCCGGACCGCTTCCGTTTGGCCGGCACCGCGGCCGTCCTTTTCTTCCGGCCCTTGCGCGGTTTGGTAACGCTCAGGGAGGCGTCCTTCATCAGGAGATCTCCGGCCACGATTTCTTCCAGAGCTTCGCCATCCGGAGTCAGGCTCGCCTTGCGGTAGGGAATCTCCTTGCCGTCTTTCTCAAAGACTGCGTTCGTAAGGCGAACGAAATTGGCGCGCGCCATGGCGCCCAGAATCTCTTCAAAGTCATCGCGGCTCACCTGACCGTGAGGGAAGGCCTCGGCGTGCAATTTGCCGGTGGATCGCGTGCCGCCCGAACGCAGGGCGGTAACGACGGACAGCGCCGCCGCGCGCTCCGCAGGGGTGGCCGGACGAAAGCGCTGCCCCACACACTCGCCGGGAGCGCAGAAATCGCAAATGCCGCACGCTTTGCGCGAGTCCGCAAGATCGCCGAAGTGACGCACCAGGCCGGCCATACGGCACTCGCTGCTCTCGGCGAAGCGCAGCATCAAATCGAGCTGCTGCTGTTTCTGAGCGCCCTGCGTGATGTAGGGCTCGCGCCAGTGCTCGTGGCCCCGGCCCACGTTCTCAGCGAAATCCACCAGCGCTCCGCCGTGAATCCAGAGCTTCTCGAGCGCCTTATCGAAGCTCTCGGCATCCATCCGGACCTGGTGCTGGAGCGTGGCCTTTTCCACGGGCTCGGCGCGCAGGCGCGCGAAGATGCTATCGAGCACCTTCACGTCGGGGTAATCGCGCTCAAAGAAAAAGTCGTGAGTACGGCGGTCCGCGTAGGAGTGCATCAGGATCGTGCGGCTCGGCGCGCCATCGCGGCCGGCGCGTCCAATTTCCTGGTAATAGGCTTCCAGACTTCCCGGGAGGGCGGTGTGAATCACGGTTCGCACATCGGGTTTATCGATCCCCATGCCGAAGGCGATCGTGGCGACCATTACTTGAATGCGTCCCTCCAGAAATTCTTCCTGTACACGTTGGCGATGCACGGCATCGAGCCCGGCGTGGTATGCGGCACTGGGGAAGTGCTGGGCGAGTTCGGCCGCCACCGAGGCCGCCTGCGCTCGCGTCGGGGTGTAGACGATCGCCGGTCTGCGGGATTCTTCGAGCAGGATTTCTAGAGTGAGCGCGGCGCGCTGCGACGGCGCCACCTCCACCACTTCCACGGCCAGATTGTCGCGGCGGAAACCCTGAATGAAGTGCGCGGGCTCTACCAGTCCCAATTGCACGGCGATATCGTTTTGCACCACTGGCGTGGCGGTGGCGGTCAGGCCGATTACCGGGGCGGGGCGGAGAGTGGGGAGATACTGGCCCAGCATGCGGTAGTCGGGCCGGAAATCGTGGCCCCATTGGGAAATGCAATGAGCTTCGTCGATGGCGATGAGCGAAGGTTTGCGCTTGGCGAGCATTTCCGGGAAGCCGGAGACGCGCAATCTCTCCGGGGCGATGAACAGGAACTGCAGGGCGCCGTTGAGGTAATCGATGCAGGCCTGGCGCGAGGCGGCCCGGTCGCGCCCGGAGTGTATGCGCTCCACAGCGAAGTTGCGTTCCTTGAGCTTGGCTACCTGGTCTTCCATCAGCGCAATGAGCGGGCTGATGACCAGCGCCGTACCGCCGCGCGCCACCGCGGGCAACTGGTAGCAGAGCGACTTGCCCGCGCCGGTGGGCATCACGAGCAGCACGTCCCGGCCGGCGATCACCGCCTTGCAGACATCTTCCTGGCTGGTGCGGAAGGAAGGGAACCCGAACGCGGTTTGCAAGAGTTCGGTGAGCGGTCCGCCGTTGTAGGATGGCGCGACGGCCTTCAACGCTCCCTCATGCTCGCGGCTCGGATTGGCGGGCTCGGGGTTTGATGTAGCAGGTGCGCGGTTGGGCATCGCGGAATCGCGGTTCAAAGCAGCGGACGCGCGATTGGGCGCCGCGTGTCCGCCGTTCGATTTGGCCGGTACCTGACCTACCTTCCCGACCACTTCGCGCACGTAGTCCTCGATGCCTGTGACGAAGGGAGCCAGTTGGGCCGTACCACGCTGGATCTGGTGCAGGCGGGCCTCCCACTGCCCGGTCATGATCGGGCTTTTCACCTCCGGATGCACCACTTCGATCAGATGGATTCCCTTGTCCGTCGCCTCCAGGCTCTTACCATTGCGCACAATGTACTCGCGCTTTAGCAGCACTTCGATGATCGAAGCGCGCGTGGCCGGCGTGCCCAGGCCGGTCTCCTTCATCGCGTCGGAGAGCTCTTTTTCATCCAGCGTTTTACCCGCGGTTTCCATGGCCGTAAGGAGCGTGCCCTCGGTCAGCCGCTTGGGCGCACGGGTCTTCTTTTTTTGCACCTCGGCATTCAGCACGTCCTGCGGCTGGCCTTTGGCAAGTCCGGGGGGCAGTTCCTGTTCGTTGGCATCGGCAGCTCCCGGCGCGGCCTTCTTCGCCTTGGCCGGCGCGAGGTCCAACACCTTCCAGCCAACCTGCTGCACCGCGCTGCCGGAGGTGTGATAGCGGTCCACCACGGCGTCATTGCGAATCGCCGTAATCACCGTGGTCACGCTCCAGATGTGATCGTCGTGCCAGGCGCTCAGCAGCCGGCGGCAGATCAGGTCGTAGATTTTCCGCTCCTCGGGAGAGAGCGAATCCTGGCCGGCCTGCGTGGTAGTGGGAATGATGGCGTGGTGATCGGTCACCTTCGCATCGTCCACGAAGCGGCGGCCGAGCGGACGCTCTCCGGTGCGCGGCGCAAGCTGCTCGCGGTACGGCGCGGCAATCGCGGCGACCACACGCGGCAGCGTTGCCGCCACATCCTGCGAGAGGTGGCGGCTATCGGTACGCGGATAGCTGATCAGCTTGTGGCGCTCGTAAAGGGCCTGGGCGGTGTCCAACGTCTTCTGCGCGCTGAATCCGAAGAGGCGGTTCGCATGGCGCTGCAATTCGGTGAGATCGTAGAGCGCGGGAGGCGGCATGCGCTGCGTCTGGGCTTCAATCGATTCGATGGCCGCCTGTCCGGTTCGCGCCCGTGCGGCGATGCGCTGCGCCTCTTCGCCATCGGCGGGAAGCCGCATGGCCTGTTGGAGCGACTCCTTGTCTGCACCGGGGGCGGCCGCGGCCGCACGGTCGCGAAACCAGGTGCCCTGATACGAGGCCGATTTGGGATTGTCCTTTGGGCGGAAGGTGGCCAGCACTTCCAGGTAGTCCTCGGGGACGAAGCGGCGAACTGCCAGTTCGCGCTCCACGATCATGGCGAGCGTAGGCGTCTGCACGCGGCCCACGGAGAGGACTTCGTCGTAGGCCAGCGAATAGGCGCGCGAGAGGTTCATGCCCACCAGCCAGTCGGCGCGACTGCGTCCGTGAGCGGCGTCGGCCAGCCCATCGTAATCGGCCGACGGACGGAGCGAGTCGAAGCCCTTGCGAATGGCGTCCGGAGTGAGCGAAGAGATCCACAGGCGGCTCACCGGTTTGGCGCAATGCGCGGCATCGTAGATGTAGCGGAAGATCAGTTCGCCCTCGCGTCCCGCGTCCGTGGCGCACACCACTCGCGAAACTTTGGGCGAATTGATAATGCGCTTCACGGTCTCAAACTGGTCTTTGGTCTTCTCGTAGACCACCAGGGGCCATTTCCGGGGCAGCATGGGAAGCGAGTGACGCCGCCACTGTCGCCATTCGGGGTCGATCTCATGCGGCTGTGCGAGCGAGGCGAGGTGTCCGATGGCCCAGGTGACCACGTATCCGTTGCCGTGCAGGTAGCCATCGCCTTTACTTCCCGCACCGAGGACACGTGCGATGTCGCGCGCTACCGAGGGCTTTTCGGCCAGCACGGCGACATTTCCGGGTTCCGCAGACTCCATCGTCTACTCCAGTTTAACGGCAGTGCAACGCTCCGTGCGATCATCAGATCTGGTGCCCTTTGCCGATGAATTGCGACAGCTTCTGCCTGCCGATCTGCCATTTCGCGAAGAATGCATCGGCGGAGCGGCCCGGCATCTGGAGCTGATCGTCGAGGCCAACCGGCATTTCAACCTGACGCGGATTGTGAATCCGCGCGAGGCCGCCATCAAGCACGTATTGGATTCGGTCTTGCCGTGGCGTCTTTTCCAGGGCGCCGGCGATGTTGCCGATGCCGGATCCGGCGCCGGATTTCCCGGGATTCCGTTGGCGCTGGTGCTGCCGCAGGTGCGCTTCACGCTCCTCGAATCCACGCAGAAGAAGGCGCGCTTTCTGGAATCGGTGGTCCGCGAACTCAAGCTGGCCCACGTGCAGGTGCTGGCGGAACGCGCCGAGGAGTGGCTGAAGGTAAATCGCGTAGCCATGGTGACGGCACGCGCCGTCGCGCCGTTGAATCGCGCAGCGGCGCTGTTCGCGCCCGGATTGCGAGGCGGCGCAAGGGTGCTCTTCTATAAGGGTCCCGATGCTGAGACGGAGATTGCCGAGGCAGCCGCGGAGACGGCCAAACGGCAACTCCGCCTGCGGGTCATCGAGCGCTACGAGCTTCCCGACGCAATGGGAACACGCACAATCGTCGAAATGAAACGGGCGACGCAGTAGTCGCCCAAGGACTTCCGGGTCGTTTGCGCTAACTCCGTACGGATGTCCGCGCCACCCCGTGGAGCGATTCCATTCAGCGAGTCGCCCTGCCAGCCCGGCACAGATACTGTTTGTCCCCTTTCGCACGCCGATTCCGCCTTTCTGTGTAGGAGCCTGAGATCGAAGTAATTCGATGCCGGGCCAACCAGAGGAGTCGCATGAGACGTGGATTGCAAGTCATTCTGATCATCGCAGCCGTCTGCCGGGTCGCGAGCGCGCAATACAATCGCGAGTACGTCTTCGTCGGAGCGGGCGGGTTTACGCAGGCGCAGGACAGCGCGGTTTCCCTCAACAGTAAGACGCAGGCGAACTACCAGGCGGGTGGTGGAATCGAGCGCTTGCTCGACCGCGGCTTCGGAGTGCTGGCAGACGCGGCGGGTATTGTGCCGAGCCAGGGGAAGACGCGAGATGCCGTGGCGGGAGTCGCTTCGTTCGATGGTATCTATCACTTCCGGGGCGAAAGCAAGGCGGACATCGTAGCGTTAGGCGGCTACTCCCTGCTGTTCCGGGATCACGTTGCGAATCTCGGAAACTTCGGCGGAGGGCTGCACTACTGGTTCCAGGACACCAAGGGCCTGCTGATCGAGTGGCGAAGCACGGTCGGCCCAACCTGGATGAGTAGTCACACAGCCCATTTCTGGGGAATCCGGTTCGGGCTCACATTCCGGTAGAGGAACATTTATGCGGCAATTGACGATTTTGCTGACGGCAGCGGCGGCGCTCCTTGTGCTGCCCGTGCGCGCGCAGAACGGGATCAACGTCAGAGACGCCAAGGTTTACGATAACCGGTCCCTGACCATTATGCTGGAGCAACTGAACCAGCAACTGGTGAACATCACGGTGGTGGATCCGCAGAAACTGGCAGCGGCGCTGGGCTCCGCGAACGGATCGTCCTCACAGGATGCCGCGACGACGTTCCAAATCACGAGGGCGCCGAACGCGAACGGAACGGCGCCTGCGGGCACAGGCGGTACCGCTGCAGGCGGCACCGGTTCTTCGGCATCGGCGACGCCGGCCCCTGCACCGAGCGTTCCCACTGTGCCGGACCTGCAAGCGGCTCCCACCTATAGTCCGACGTACTCCCAAAACGTGCAGGACTTATTGACGGAGCAGATCAACCTGACGTATCGGATCTTCGATCTGCGAATGCTGCTGGAACGTTCGCTGACGGACCGGCTCGACACAAACGGCAAGACGCGGCTTCAGGCGGTGGTGGGTCTGAATCTGACTCTGGACCCGCCGGAGAATTCGCGCGATCAGGCGGCGTATGTGGAGATGACAATCAGGCCGAAAGCGGGGAATAAGCCGTCGCTGGTGGGCCAGATGCCGGAGAGCAAGACATACAACACTTCGGCATTGAGCACGAAGAGCACGGCGTTCGGCGGGTCGGCGGTGACGAAGATGTTCACAGTGAGTTACAACCAGCGCAGGCGCTCACAAGTGTTTTACCTGTATCAGGACTCGGACACGATCGCACTGGACGAGATTCACGTTCCAGCGAGAAGGAAGGGCCCAATACGCGAAGTCCCCGACGCTCCATCCTCCAGCGGCGAAGCGAGTGCAAACGAGATTGTGTTCGGCTGGGAATTCCGGCCGGTGCTGGGAAGGCGCTCGGTCGCGCCGGGGCCGCGCGAACTGTTCGCGATCCTGTCCCTGGACGGGATCGACGGCACTCCCCTGGACGCGAAAGAACTCGAGGTCTCGGTGCGGACCTATTGGCGGCGATATCAGAGGGCGACGTTGACCACGCGAGCGACGGATATCCACTCGCAGGCAATTCGGGAGCTGCCGCCGCTCAAGGTATTACCGCCGCTTCTCTATGAACTTTTTCTTTCACCTGACATCGGAGAGATCAGATGGCAGCCGATCAGCGACGCAAACGCAGTGCTCACGATTTTAGGGAAGAACTTCTTCACCGGGACGAAGGTGATCATCGGAGATACCACACACGACAGCACGGCATCGGGGCTGATCGTAAAGTCGGACAATACGCTGGAACTGCGCGCGCCGCTCAAGGAACTGACGGCAGGCCGGGGATATCTGAGCGGGCGGTATGGCCCTCCTCAACCGCTTCAGAAGCCACCGAAGACCGGGTCTGGCATTGCGATTACTACCTTCAGCTTTCCGATCAACAACAGGGACAACGGCTCTATCGACCTCGTGCTTCAGGATCGAGTGGGAGGCGACCTCACGGAACTGCCCGGTCCTCTCATGATCTCCGCCGGAGATACCGTGCTGACAGGGCCGTTCGAGATTGCGCGCGTGACCTGTAATGCGAAGAAGTTAAATGGAGACGGAAGCATAGTCGAACGCCTTGGCGCCGCCTGCCTGCGAGTCCATTTCACGGCATCACTCGCCGCCCTCCGAAAAGACACGCTGCTGACGGTACAGATTCCATTCCTGGGCGACACGTGGAAGCAGACGATCAATATCTATCCGGCATGGAGCGTCACCGGCGTCATCGTACTGGGCGGCAGTCCGGATGTAACGCTGGTGGTGACGGGAAGCGGGTTCGGTGACAAGTGGCAGGTGCTGATGGACAAGGTGTACCTCGCTGCCGACAAGTCGCTCACGATCACCGACAACCAGCTCCGATTCGAAGTAAAGGAAGACATTCTGGCTAAATACAAACAGGTCGTGGTGCAACCACCCAACAAGGAACCCGCCCTGGTACTCGCGCTGCCGGGCGCAACACCGCCGAGCCCGAAGCCGGCGGTGAAGGACAACCAGACATTCCAGGCAGTGAAGAGTACGGCGGCGACGATCACGATCACCGGGACAGACCTGGACGCAATCAAGGCCGTGAAGTTCGGAGACACAACACTTCCGTCACAGGCAAACAAGGACGGCGGCCTCACGATCGTGCTGAACCGCGACGTGACGAAAGAGATCGGGGTGGTGACGATCCAACTGGTGAAGCCGGATGGCAGCTTCATCCTGGTGCCGATCACCATCACCGCGCAATAAAGGAGCAGATATGAAAAAGAGCATCAGGAAAGTGACCATGACCGCCGCACTCGATAAGATGGGTGAGGTTCTGGGCGAACATGCGGTGGAGCACCCGGTGCGGGTGCAGTTTCCGGTTGGGGAGGATACGCACGACTGCTGGGAATGGCAGTGCCACGACGTCAACGGCACACAAGTATGCGAATGGGTAAGGGTGAAATGCTGAAGGCTGGCGCGTCGCACTTTGGAGAATGACCGGCGATCGCCCGATCAACTTCCCTTCGCGATGAATCCAGGAATGCCTGTTGCCGTGACCGGGTTGAACTGCTGTCTGTGTCTTGATTGCGTTGATCTCCGCCATGGCGTCTTCGGGAAGCGCGGAGATGTTCCAGTTCTCCTTGGCGCGTGCCGGAGTCTTCGGTGTTGTCAGCACGGCCGTGCCTCGCTGCACTGCCCACGCGAGCAATACTTGTGCGGGGGTCTGATTCACTCGCTTGGCAATGCCTGTGATCACGGGATCTTCCAGAACGCCAGGCTTCATTCCGTGACCCAGCGGCGCAAAGGCCAACATTACAATTCCGTTCTTCGTGCAGAAGTCCAGAAGTTCGGTTTGGGGCAGGTACGGATGGGATTCGACCTGAACCACGGCCGGCTTGATGTTCGCCGATTCGAACACCTCCCGCAACTGCTCCAGGCCGATGTCCGATAATCCGATCGCCTTCAATTTGCCGGGAGCCCCAAGCTTTCCATCGCTCGCCAAGTGTCCTTCAGCGTGACGCCCTCATCATAGATGATGTTCCCGCTAGCGTCCCTTGGATCCTGGTTGTCACCGGGCTGGAAGGCAAAGGGAGTATGAATCAGGTAAAGATCGATGTAATCCACCTGGAGCTTGGCGCGGCTCGCCTCGAATGCGGGTCTGACGCGTTCCGGACGGTGGTTCGAGTTCCACAGTTTCGTCGTGACGAACAGAGTCTTCGCGAGCGACTGATCCGGTTTAGCATGCTCTCCCGTATCGCTTCGCCCACTTGTTCCTCATTGCCATATCGTTCGGCGCAGTCGAGATGGCGGAATCCGGCCTCGAGCGCAGACCTTGTGGCGATTTTTGTCTCGGTTGCACCGGCAATCAGCGTGCCAAATCCTAGGGCAGGCATGCTGGCGGTTCCGCTGCCAAGCGGGAATACACGGTGTTTAAGATCGCCGGATTGCTTCATACTTCCTCACAGCAGGAGCACGAAACTGCGCAGGGCTCCGCCGGTTCCCCTGCAAGGTGATAGTTCTGACGCCCAAGCCGCAGGCTGCCAATGCTATAGCGGGCGGCTTGAAGCGGTCTTCGTAGCTACGCAAGCCGCGTGTCCGCACTCACATTCAATGGAAGGGTGACTCGCTTGACCTTCGCAAAGCGTGCCGCAATAGTTGCTGTCTTTGGCCTTGGGGCAAGTGCAGCCGGGGTGTTCGCAGGTATCTTTGGATTTAGTAGCCATGCCTGACTATGTGCAGTTGACCCGCCATTGTGCGCTCGATACCTTTTGCAATTGACGGGGAGTTGCTAGTTGCGGCTTGCGAGGAGACGTTTCCACCCTCGCCCCAGGTAATGCGCTCCGAAGAGGAAGCCCAGCAACAGCGCCACGTAGATGGAGAAGGTCACGGCGATGCCGGCCAGATTGCGGCGCGGGAAGCTCCGCGTCGCACGCTGCAGGTGGGCCGTGCGTGGCGCCGCGGATTCGTACTCCAGCGCCACAATGTCTCCTGGCTTGACCACCAGCGAGCTCTCATCGATCAGGTCCACCGCGAGCACCGCTTCCGACCTGCCCTCGGGAACGAATTCGGCACCCACCACCTTCACCGGCTCGGCGGCAATTTCTCCGCGCGTGCGGCTGCCGCTGAACAGACGTTCGATGCGCTCCGCACTCTTCACCTTGGCGGAAGCGATGCGCACGCCCGCGGAAGGGCCGGGTGTGGGGAGCGGAAACTCGCTGATCAACACCAGTGTGAGCACTCCCAAAACGCACGCCACGACGGCCCACTGGAATCCCGGCAAGCGCGACACGCGCCAAAGAATGAGCAGCAGCACGCTGCCGGCCAGCGCGCCCACCACCGGGAAGCCGATCCGATCCACCGCCACCAGGAATCCCGAGAACACCCGCTGTCGCGCGAGCCGCGCTTTTGGCAACAGCCCCATCGCACGCAGCGGTTGCACGAGCGGCAGCGTAGGAACGTCCTGCCGGCGCAGATAGTGCAACTGCACCTGCTGGCCCTTGGAAAAGCTGTCGTACTGGTCCGGCGGGAGTTCCACTTTCAAAAACGAGACGCCGGACTCCTCCGGCCCCGAGTATTCGGAACGGGACCTCGCAGGACCGGTACCAGGTGGAATATTGGATGATCGCGTCCTCCCGCTTGGAGTAGACGTGCCCCGGGATCGTGACGCCGCGCTGGTCGATATAGAGCGACGACATCAGGAAGGGCAGCATCACCAGCGCCGAAACCCCAGCAAACAGGAGTATGAGCAGGCCGCGCAACATGGTCTTGGGAGCATACCACCCAACGGGCCCCGCGCGGTAAGGTCAAGCGGCGATCGAGTGGCTGTACCAGCGCAGGACGCGGAGGGCGCGCAGCGTGTTCCAGCGGCTGGCGCTGCCTACGGCGGTCTCCATCTCCAATGGAATCCGTTCGGGATGAAGCAGATTGAGCGGCCAGCGACCGTTCTGGTGGCGGCGTGCGATACAATTTCGATGGCTTCCCGGACGCGGCTGTCGGGTTGAACTCCCGCATTGCGCAGATAATCGAGTCCGCGCAGGACGTCGTAGTGCCAAAACGGCGGGAACGAGAAGCGCAGCCAGCGTTTGTCGATGATTTCGCCGGTGCGAAGCGAGCGGAACAGGTGGCGCTCGAGCAGATAGTTTTCGGCCCTCTCGCGGGCCTGGGCGACGGCGGCCGATTTGCGCCCGGCCCTGTTCGTATTCGAGCAGACCTTCGAGCACGCAGATGGTGGTATGAAACGAAGAGCGCCGGCTTTTGGGCGCTTCGCAGTTCCAGCCGCCGTCTGCGAGCTGCTCGCTCAGCAGTTGCGTGGCCAGCGCGTCGTTCGGTTCTTTGAAATACGCAGCCGAGGGCGAGAATTCTGCCGTTGATGCAGGGCTCGGTTTCGCCGTGAAAGAAAGGGCGGTTGTCGTGCCGCTGAAACACCAGCCGCTGGTCGACGCGGCCGATCATTTTGCGCGCCTGCTGGCAGGCGGGGTCGAGCCCGAGATCCATCAAGACGACGAGAGTGTAGAAGGTGATCAGCAATCTCGGCCGTGTCCGGCAAATCGGCTCTCGACCCGCGGGGACTCCCGCCCCATTTGCCGGCAGGAGATTGGCAGGCGAGAAGTTGCGCACCCCAGCCTTCGGTTGCGACGCGGGAGCGCTCGGCGGCAATCGCGCTCGGGCGCTTCCCCGGTGAGGTCCCGCATCACCTGCCAGCGAATGGCCGGGTCGGAATCGAGGAGCCATTTGAGATGGGCCGGGCGGGGCGCATAGTCCTCCAGGCGCATGGGTCCATTATCGCGAGCGGTCCGGCGAGTTTACACGTTCGCGCCGAACGCCAGCAGACGACGGCAGCTACTTAACGATGGGCTCCGGAACGGCTTCGCCATCCGCGCGCGGGTCCGATGCGGCATAGTTGGATTTCGTCCTCGAATCGTGCAGAATCGCCTGCCCGCGTCCCATCTCCTGGGTATACTCGCGCCGTATACGAATTTCGTGCCCGAGGTCGGAAAGCTTCTGCAGCGTCGCTGCTGGAACGCGCACTTCGATGGACACATCGCAGCCGCCGGAAGTCTTCTTCGTAAAGCGCGGAGATTCCAGCGCCTCCTGAATATTCATTCCGTAGTCGATAATGTTCGACGCGAACTGCGCATGCGCCAGCGGCTGATTCGCCCCGCCCATGATGCCGAAACCGATGTGCTGATCGCCGCGCTCCATAAACGCCGGGATGATGGTGTGGAAGGGGCGCTTGCCGCCTGCGAGCACGTTGGGATGGTGCGGATCGAGCGTGAACAGCGCGCCGCGATTCTGCATAATAAATCCCATGCCTTCGGCGGTCAGGCCTGAGCCGAAATCTTCGTAGACGCTCTCAATCCAACTGGCGATATTGCCGTCCTTATCGACCACCGTCAGATACGTGGTATTGCTGCCGATCGGATCCCCATTCGGAACATTGCAATTGGCGTGCGCGGGATCGATCAGGGCGGCGCGCTTTTTCGCGTACTCCTTCGAAAGTAAGGCAGCGACGGGAACGTCGTTGGTGCGCGGATCGGCATTGTAGCGGCGGACGTCGGCATACGCGAGCTTCATCGCCTCAATGCGCTTGTGCATCTCAACGGGACTGAACGGTCCGAACGGCGAGGCCGGCGTGACCTCCAGAATATTCAACATTTCAAGCGCTGCGACTCCCTGGCTGTTGGGCGGCAGCTCGTAAATCTTCCAGCCCCGGTAATCGATCGAAATCGGTGTGACCCACTCCGAGGAGTAGCCCGCCAAATCTTCCGCCGTCATGGTGCCGCCGAGTTTGCTCGAGGTCTTCAGAATCGCCGCCGCGATCTCGCCCTTGTAATACGCCGCAGCTCCCTGATCGGCGATCAGGCGCAATGCATGCCCGATATCGGGATTCCGGAAGACGTCGCCGACACTGGGCACGCGCCCGCCCGGCAGGAAAACGCGCAGGGATTCGGGAGAGAGTTTGAGACGCTCCGCATTCGTGGCCCAGGATTCCTGAATCGCCTCGGTTACCGGAAATCCCTGTTCGGCGTAAGCGATCGCGGATTGGAAAAGCTCCTTCCACGCCAGCTTACCGTAGCGCTGATGGATCTTGGCCCAGCCTTCCACCACGCCTGGAACCGTAAAAGTGTGAATCCCGGCGGCGGGCATCGACCGGATCCCCTGCTTCGCCAGGAATTCCGGCGACAGGCCTCTTGGGGCGGCCCCGGAGGCATTCAGGCCCACGAGCTTGCCGGTCTTGGCCTCCCAGTACATCACGAACAGGTCGCCGCCGAGCCCCGTCTTCATCGGCTCCACCACGGCCAGCACTGCGTTGGCGGCAATAGCGGCATCCACCGCCGATCCGCCCTTGGCCAGGATCTGCGCCCCCGCCGAAGATGCCAGCGTCTGGCTCGTGGCGGCGATACCCTGCTGCGTAATCACCATCGAGCGGCCATAATTGCGTCCCTGCGAGAACATAGGAATAATCGTAGCGAGGATCAGGCAGGCAGACCGGAAAAAATTCATGATGGCGGGTATTCTAGCATTCCCGGTAACCTTTTGAAGCCCAGTCGGTAGTCCCTTTGTGGGGCAGGATGGCATCCTGCGGCGGGTTGACAACCCGCCAGTTGCCAGACCAGGAGACCTATCGTATATGAAGTATGCCTTGAGAACGCTTTGGCACGACCGCGGTTTCGCCGCTATGGCCGTGCTCAGCCTCATGGTGGGTATCGGCGCCAATACGGCGATTTTCTCGATGGTGAGCGGGGTTCTGCTCCGCCCGCTCGATTTTCCGGACCCGGCGCGCCTCGTGGCCATCTCCACTTCCACGCCGCAATTCCTCAACGGCGGGGCGTTGCCGATCAATCTCGGGCAACTCGTCGAATGGCGCAAGCGGACACACTCCTTCGAAGGCATCGGCGCCTATCGCAATATCACCGTGAGCCTCACCGGAGACGGCCGCCCCGAGTTGATTCCGGGGGCGCAAGTCTCGGCGAATCTCTTCGATGTACTGGGCGTTCGCCCGCGTTTCGGCCGCACATTTCTTGAGCAGGAGGATAGTTACGGTCAGCACCAGGTGGTGATTCTAGCCGATTCCATCTGGCGCCTGCGCTTCGGCGGCGATCCTGCGATCGTGGGCCGCAAGATCACCCTGGGCGGCGCGCCCTATACGGTGGTAGGCGTCCTCCCGCCCGGCTTCGAATTCCCGAAGCAGTCCGACGACATGGGCAAGCGCCTGAGCGGACGCATGGAGATCTTTCGGCCCTTGGGGTACAGGCCGAACCAGATTCTGCCGCACAAGGGCGATCTGAATTTCGCCGCGATTGCGCGCCTGGGCCGGGGCGTCGCGATGGAACGCGCGCGCGACGAACTCGGGGCCGCCCAGGCGGCGATCGACGCGCAGGCCGGCGTCGAGAGCTGGCACCTGGTTCCCATCATGACGCCGCTCCAACAGCAGCTCACCGGAGATGTGCGGCAGAGCCTGATTGTGCTGATGGCGGCGGTGGGCGCTGTGCTGCTGGTACTCTGCGTCAACCTGGCGAACCTTTCGCTTTCGCGCGCGGCCGGCCGCGCCCGCGAGTCGGCGATTCGTACCGCGCTCGGAGCCAGCCGCTGGCAGTTGGCGCGACAATCGCTGGCCGAAACCAGCGTGCTCGCCGGGCTGGGCGGCGGACTGGGGGTAGTCTTCGCCTTCTTGGGATTGCAACGCCTGCTGGCGGCTGCACCCATCGACCTGCCCCGATTGCGCGAAGTCTCCATCGATGGCCGCGTGGTGCTCTTCGCGCTGGCGATCTCGGCGGTCACCGCGCTGCTGTTCGGCATTCTTCCTGCGCTGCGCAGCGCCTCTAGCGGCGCACCATACGAAACGTTGAAATCCACCAGCTATCGAACGCCGGGGGACCAGGTGGATTGCGCCTGCGAAGCCTGCTGGTGGCGCTCGAAGTCGGCCTCTGCGCGGCACTCCTGGTGACGGCCGGCCTGTTCCTCTCGAGTTTCGTCCGGCTTACCACCATCCCGAAGGGCTTCGATATCGAGCGCGTTCTCACCGTAAACGTCGCCCTTCCCGGAACGAAGTACGCGAAGGACGCCGACGTGAGCCGCTTCTTCGAAAACGTGCTCGATCAGGCGCGCGCGCTGCCCGGTGTCGAGTCGGCGGCGATTTCGTCGTACCTCCCCCTCCAAGGGGAGAGCTGGACCGACATCGTGAAAACGGAGAACGATGCGCGCCCCGAAGCGCAACTGCCCACCGCCAATCTGCGCTTCATCAGTCCGGGATATTTCCGCACCCTGCGCATCCCCATGCGCGCCGGGCGCGATTTCGAGACGGCCGACCGCAACCGCCTGACCGCCATCATCTCCCAGGGACTCGCCCGAAAACTCTGGGGAAATGCCGACCCGATCGGCCGCAAGCTGATAGACGTCGGCAAGGTCCACGAGGTCGTCGGCGTGGTCGGCGACGCGCGCAGCACGAGCCTCGATCAGAATCCCGTCAACATGCTGTATATCCCGTTGTGGCAGCGGCCGCAGAATTCGTCTTCCATTCTGGTGCGGACCACGATGGATCCAAAATCGCTGGCCGCGGTCCTGCGCGCAGCCGTTTGGCGCGCGGACGCCGACGTGCCCGTTCCCGAAGAACGCACGCTCGAGCAGATCCTGTCCGAGTCCCTGGCGCGGCGGCGATTCCAGATGCGGCTGGTGCTTCTGTTTGCCCTCGCCTCGCTGGCCCTGGCCGCGTTCGGAACCTACGGCGTGGTCTCGCATACCGTCGCGCGGCGGCGCACCGAGATCGGCATTCGCATGGCGCTGGGAGCGAGGCCGGGAAGCGTGCTCCGGCTGGTGCTGCGCCAGGGCATGATGCCGGTGCTGGCGGGGCTCGCGGCAGGCGCGCTGGCCGCCCTGGCGATCGGAAAGTACGTTTCGAGCCTGTTGTTTGAAGTGAGTCCGCACGATCCCGTTGCTTTTGCGGTTTCCGCCGCGGTGCTGGCGGCGGTCTCTGCGCTGGCCTGCTGGATTCCGGCGCGCCGGGCGGCCGGCGTCAACCCGCTCGAAGCCATCCGGTACGAGTGATTCCGGACAGCGCACCGTCACGGGCTGGCACTAGACTGGGATTTGGAGCCGCAACCGCCAGCCAGCGCCATCCCCTCGACGTTGCAGCACCCGGCGGCTCCGCGATTCTGGCTGGCGCTAATTGGCACCGGAGCCGTTGCGGGAATCGGAGCGGGGGTCCTGACCAGGCTTCTGGAGACCGTCCAGAAGTTGGTGTGGGGTGGAAACGGGACAGATTTGCTGGCGGCGGCCGAACGCGCGACGCTTACCCATCACGTGCTCGCGCTCCTCGCGGCCGGAGCCGTCACCGGAGTGGGCCAGGTCATTCTCGGACACCTCTCCAGCGGAAACGGCATCGATACCACGGCTGCCATCTGGTTCCATGCCGGCCGTCTGCCTGCGCTGCGCACCTTGGGGAGTGCCGTTCTGTCGGTGATCATCGTCGGCATGGGAGTCTCGCTTGGGCGCGAAGGCGCGCCGAAGCAGGTGGGCGCGGTATTCGCCAATCTTTTCGCGGACCGTACGCGCCTTTCCGACGAGCAGCGGCGCTTACTGGTGGCTTGCGGCTCCGGGGCGGGAATGGCGGCGGCTTACGGCGTTCCGCTGGGCGGCGCCCTCTTCTCTTTGGAGGTGATGCGCGGCGTGCTCGCCTTGCGCTACGTAATGCCGGCGCTCGTAGCTTCCGCCGTGGCCACCGCAGTGGCGTGGATCGTCCTGCCCGACGCGCCGACGTATCCCATTCCAGCGTATGCGAGTTCGGCCCCGGCAGTGGTTTGGGCGCTTTTGGCAGGCCCGCTAGCAGGGCTGTTTTCCGTTGCGTACGTAAGGCTGATCACTTGGGCGGAACGGAACAAGCCCGCCAACCGGCTGCGGATCTTCATACCGCTGGTCGGGCTCGGGCTGCTCGGCCTGCTCTCGGCGCCATTTCCCCAGATCCTGGGAAATGGAAAGGACGCTTCCCAGTTGGCCTTCGCGTCCCAACTGCCGATTCGCCTGCTGCTGGCGCTCGTCATATTGAAACCCTTCGCCACCATACTGTGCATTCGCTGCGGAGCGCCAGGCGGATTGTTCACGCCTTCGCTCACGGCGGGAGCCATGCTCGGAGCGGTGCTGGGGTATGCGTGGTCCTGGATTTGGCCGGGCGTTCCGGTTGGTCTGTACGCGGTGCTTGGGGCGGGCGCAGTCCTGGCGGCGACCACCCAAGGTCCGATATCGACCGTGGTTCTGATGATGGAGTTGACGGGGCGCGACCGGTCGTTCATCCTGCCGCTGCTGCTTGCCGTAGGCACCGCCACCCTGGTTGCGCGGTCAATCGAGCCCCGCTCCATCTACGATGCCCGCCTGACAGAAGATGAAATTGCAGAACGCCAAAGGCTACGCGAATCCAGGTAATGTATCTGTGTCGACTCATGTGGGGCAGGCTGGCACCTAACCTATGCACGTAATCGAGGAGCGGTGACGAAGGCCGGCCGGCACGGCCATTTGGGGATCCCGAAAATCCTGGGTTAAAACAGAAGAGCCGCTAAGGGACCACGCAAAAATAAACGCTCACCAATAGTCGCGACAGCCACATTACCTACGGCCGCCAATTCCACTACATTCCCTCGCAGTAGTAGGCTACGCCAGTTTTAATGGGCACTGCAGCGGAGCCGGCCCCTGCTCCGTCCGCTGCTCCGTCCGCTGCGCGGTTATGTCATAGTCTCGATTATGATGCTCGCTCAGTCGCAACTATAACATTATGAGACCTCTCGCCTTCTCTCCCGATTCGTTACGGAAGCTGCTACTCCACGACAAAATCGCAACCCTGCCCGATCTGAAACGCGCCCTCGGCACCGACGTCGACCCCACGGTCTTCCGAAAGCTCAAAGAACTCGATTACGTGACCAGCTATTCTCATGGCGGCCGTTTCTACACTCTTCGCGAAATCGCCCGTTTCGGCGCCGATGGCCTGTGGTCCTGCACTCCGGCCTGGTTCTCTCGCTACGGCACTCTGCTGGCCACCGCCGAGGCATTCATCGGTAGCTCGGTGGCCGGATACTTTGCGGAAGAACTGTCGGCGATCCTGCATGTGGGAGTGCAAGATGCCTTACGCCACCTCGTCCAGCAGAAGAGGATCGCCCGGGAGTTGGTCGCCGACCTGTTCCTCTACACTTCCATCGATCCAGCCATCCGTCAGCGACAATCCCTGACACGTCGTAGCAACCAGTCCGTTCCCACGGTGATCGATGCCGCCCGGCTGGAAGTGTCTCCCGATGAGATGAAAGCTGCCATCATCTTGTTCTACAGTCTGCTGGACGAGCAGCAGCGCCGCTTGTACGCCGGTCTGGAATCCATGAAACTCGGCCACGGCGGCGACAGCATGCTGGCCGAATTTCTGGACCTCGATCCGCACACCATCGCCCGCGGCCGCCACCAGTTGCTGGATCAGGATGTGGCGGTCGGCCGGATCCGACAACTCGGCGCCGGACGCAAGCCGGTGGAAAAAAAACGCCCGAAGTAATCGAGGCCATCGAAATCCTGCTGGAACACGACACCGCCGGCGATCCCATCACCGGCATTCGATGGACCCACAAGACGCCTGCCGGAATCGCCGAACTGCTGCGCCAACTCGATATCGAGATCTCTGCCAATACCGTGGCGCGTCTGCTTCACGATATGGATTTTTCCCTTCGCGTAAACCGCAAAGCCATTGCCACTGACTCTAGCCCGGACCGCGACCAACAGTTCCGATACATCTCGTCGTTGCGCACCCGCTTTGAGCGTCAGGGGCTTCCTATTATCAGTGTCGATACCAAGAAACGAGAACTGGTTGGCAACTTCAAGAACCATGGCGTCAAGTGGGATCGCACGCCGGTGCGCGTCAATGATCACGATTTCCGCTCCGATGCCATCGGCGTCGCGATCCCTTATGGGATCTATGATCTGCTCGCCAACCGGGGCTCGGTCTTCGTAGGTGTCTCGCACGACACGGCAGCCTTTGCCGCCCACTCCATCGCCAGTTGGTGGAAGCGCGACGGCGCGGACCGCTACCGCCGCGGCCGGCAGTTGGCCGATACCGGCGGCAGTAACAGTTGCCGCACCGGCGCCTGGAAAACCGAACTGCAAACCCAACTCTGCAACAGCTTTGGGCTCACAGTAACCGTTGCTCACTACCCCACGGGCGCTTCCAAATGGAATCCCATCGAGCACCGCCTGTTCTCCGAAATCTCCAAGAACTGGGCCGCCGAGCCTCTCAACAGTTACCCCAAAATCCTGAACTTCATCCGCAACACATGCACCCGAACCGGGCTCGCAGTCTCGGCCCACCTCGACCGAAGGCAGTACCCAACCGGCACCTCACCCGATCCAGAGCACATCCGCCGCCTTTGCATCAAACGACACTCGACCCTGCCCGCCTGGAACTACACGATTGCTCCAATGTGAATCTATTGTTGCGTGAGCCCTAAGGTCGCAAACTTCGCGAGCTGACTTTCGGGAGTCACCCAAATGGTGAAGAACACTAATGAGCATACGCGCAAAACGCGGTCTAAACAAGGCGCGCAAACCAAGAATCACCAGCCGAGGAAAATCGGGGCTTCCACGCCTTACGATTTTGAAGGCTCAAATATGACGGCCTACGGTGGCCTTCTGCCGGTGGCCACGGTGCTTGAGAAGTTGCAATTTCACCAATTGATCGAAGAGCATGTGACGATCAAGCGGGTCACCAGTTCGATGCCCGGTTTCCGCTTCGTGCTGGCCATGGTTTTAGCCCTGTATGTGGGATTTTCGCGCCTCCATCACCTGCAGTTCCTACAACGCGATCCCCTGCTCACCGGAATTTTGGATGTGGACAGTTTGCCGGTACAAAGCACCTTTTGGCGTTTTCTGACCTCGCTCCACCTGACGGCGGCACGACAGCTCCTGGAGGTATCCCGACACATGCGGCAACGGGTCTGGGACGCCGCCCACGTGGGATTGAATGAGGTGACACTGGACACCGATACCACGGTACAGACTGTCTACGGTCGGCACATGGGCGCCCGCAAAGGATATAACCCGAAACATCGCGGAAAAAGAGCTATCAACCGATCCTGACGTTTGTGGGAGAAACTCGGGAGTACATCAGCGGGTAGTTGCGCAAAGGGGTAACTATCAACGGCAAACAGATCGCGGCCCATTTGGAGAGCGTGTTCCGCGCCTTACCCAAGGGCGGGGAGAGGCGTTACGGGCGAGCCGATTCGGGATTCTATTGCTGGGAGGCGGTGGAGGCTTATGAGAAGCACGACTGCCGGTTTGTGGTGGCCGCGCAGAAGTCGGCGTCGCTGATGGCGGCTATGCAGTCGGCGTGTTGGACGGGTTCCCCGCGGACCGATGCCGACGGACAGTGCGAGTTCCGCCATCAACCGGGCGAATGGCCGAAAGCTTGCCGGTACGTAGCGCTGCGTTACCAGAAAAAGCCCAGGCCGGAGAGGAAAACTGATCTTTCCCGTTTGCCGCTGCATCGAGCGAAACATCGCCGCTGGAGCCATATCCCCGCACAGCTCCAACACTTGTGAGGAGTGACACTTCAAAACATACCGCTAACGGCTTGTTTTGGCTATCCCTAAACTAAGCGGCATTGGGCTGGCATCCTGGATGGCATCCCGCCTGCATTCCCCTCGCCAGGCTTATAATCATTCTCGGAGAACTTCATGAAACTTACTACCGCAATTCTCGCCCTCGCGAGCGCCTGCATCGCCCTCGCCCAACCCCCGGGCCGCGGCGCCCCACCCATTAAGTCTCCGGAAGTCTCCGCCGAAGGTAAGGTCACCTTCCGCCTCCGCGCCCCCAATGCCAAAGAAGTCTTCGTCACCGGCATCGGCCAGCGCCTCGCCATGCAAATGGACGACAAGGGCGTCTGGACGGCCACCACCGATACCCTGAAACCCGACATCTACACCTATTCGTTCTCCATCGACGGCGTCACCGTCAACGATCCCGCCAATCCACTGTTCAAGACCTCCTACGGCAGCGCCGGCAACAGCCTGGTGCACGTCCCCGGCGCAGCTAGCTGGGAGCCGGCCCCGGGAGTTGCCCGCGGCGCCGTCACCCGCCACTTCTACCACTCCGCCGTCGCTGGCGACGATCGCGATTACTGGGTCTACACGCCCGCCAACTACGACCCGAAGCGCAAAGAGGCCTACCCTGTCCTCTTCCTGCTCCACGGTCTCGGCGACGAGTCCGGATCCTGGACCAACGTCGGCGCCGCCAACGTGATTCTCGATAACCTGATTGCCCAGGGCAAAGCCAAACCGATGATCATGGTGACACCCTTGGGCTACGGCAACTCGGGCGGACCGGCCGGCGCCATGAGCGCTGAGATGATCCCCGCTTACACCCGCACCGTAGTGGATGAAGTAATGCCCCAGGTCGAAAAGGAATACAACGTTACGCGCGACCGCAACCAGCGCGCCATCGCCGGCCTCTCCATGGGCGGCGCGGAAGCGACTTTTGTGGGACTCAATCACCTCGATAAGTTCGCCTGGATCGGTTCCTTCAGCGGCGCCTATGTCATGTGGCCGGGCGCTCGCGGAGCCGCGCCGCCTGCCGGGACGCCGCCTGCCGGTGCGGGACGCGGCGGCCGCGGTGCGTCCACCATCGCTGCCGAGGCGATGCCCAAGAACTTCCCCAATCTGGACGCCAAGGCCAACTCCCAAATCCGCCTGCTCTGGATCGCCTGCGGCACCGCCGATGGCCTGGTGGGCGTCAACCGCCAGTTCCGCGATTGGCTGAACAATCGCGACATCAAACTCACCTACACAGAGATCCCCGAGATTGGTCACGTGTGGCCGCTCTGGCGTCAGAATCTGACCGATTTGGCGCCGCTGCTCTTCCAGGCGAAAGCTAAATAGCCATGGGCCATACCCGCCCCAAAATGCGATTTTGGCCCAGTGGCCACAGTACGCTCAGGGTCTCCAAATTAGTCCCTCTCATAACCGAACCTACTATCATTCGTTGTCCGCTCACGTGATAATTCAATTCGAGAGCAGGGCTTGGAACGCAAGGAAAAGCCCAAAAAACTTAAGGATTGGTGATCGAAACGTGACTACACTTCGCAATTTTTGGAATGAGGATCAGGGACAGGATTTGATCGAGTACACTCTGCTGTTAGCGTTTTGTGCACTCGCGTCGGCAGCGCTCTTCATCGGCGCCGGCGGCAACGTCTCCGGCATCTGGTCTTCCAGCAACAGCCAGCTTGCCGCCGCCAACACCAGCGCGAGCTAGTGTTAGCCGAAAAAATCTGGGCCGCCGAGCAGACGCGACTAAACGCATCACGCTTTTCCATCCGCGTTGATCCGCGTTCATCGGCGGCCAATCTGTCTTTTAACTCCGCCTCCGGAATCCCCACCACAGCCACACACACATTCCCAACCACACTACCCCGCTAATCGCCGCACCCGCAGCGAATTTCGAGGATCGGAAGCGTACCACCAGCTCGTGATCTCCCGGCGGAACCACCACGCCCATCAGCGCCACATCCACCGGGACCACGTTCACTGCGCGCCCATCCACCTCCGCCTGCCAGCCCGGGAAGTAGGGCGCCGCAATTCGCAACAGCGTCGCGTGGTCCGTCTGATACCGCGCGCGATACGCGTCGCCCTCGTAGCCGCTAATCTGCACCCGCGCGCCGCCATTCGCCGGAATCGCCGCGATACCTTCCGCTACTCCTTCACGAGCCGGGTCGAGCGTTCCCAACCGTGCCGCCGCTTCCTTCTGCGTGCCCGCCGCGGACACCGTCTGCGGAGCGTAGATCCGCGGCAGCGCGTCCGGATTTGTGCGGAACATCCCGTCCGCCGAGCTCAGTGTGGCCGTCACCGCCAGCCCGTTCAGCAGCTTCGGATTTCCGGCCGCCGCTTCCATGTACTGGTGGTAGCGCGACAGCTCGAGTGGATTGTATCCGAACGTCACCTCCATCCGGTTGTCCAGCGAGCCGTTGAAGGGTCCGAAACTGGGCGAGGCATTGGCCGCCCAGATCCGGTGCATCGGGTTGGCCATCAGGGGCGCGGCCACCGTCCGGAACCGTTCCTCCGCGCTGCCGTAACGGTCCTGGAAACTCTCGCGCGCGTAGGTCAGTCCGTTGCGCTCCATGTTCCAGTAGTACAGATCCAGCCCCACAATCCCCAGCAGCGCGATCACAATCCACGGCGATCGAAAACGCGCGCGCAGCACTCCCACCCCCGCGGCCGCCAATAACGCCAGCCCGAGCGTCGCTACAAACCACATGTGCACCGGAGCGCGCACGCTGCGGAAACCCGGCAGCATCGCGACCGCCGAATACAACCCGCCCGCCGGTCCCAGGGCATACCATGCCCCCGCCGCAAACAACGCCAGCCCGTACCACCGCTCACGCGGCGCAGCCAGTCCGCACAGCGCCAGGGGAAGCATCAGGATCCCCATGTAGAGGTAGTACTGCGTGATATCCTGCGGTCCCATATAGTGGTCCGGATCGAGTGCGCCGTAATGATTCGGGCTGATCAGCGTCACCAGCGCGCCCGGCACGAGCGAAGAGCCGGCGTCCTTTGAGTAATCCGCGCCGGCGCGTACCGATTGGCCGGTCAGCTCCAGCCCCGGCAGCACCATTACCGCCGAAAGCGCCACCCCCGCAGCCACCGCAACCAGCAGCGCCACCGCACTGCCGCGCAGACTGCCGCGATCCGTCGCGAAGTCCGCCGCCAGGAAGATCGCCAGTGCAAAGAACGCGTACAGCGCGGTTTGAAAATGGCCCACTAGCACGATCGCGCCCGCCGCCATCCCGAGCGCCGGCAGCCACCGCGGCGCATGGGCCGCCCGCCTTCCGGTCCACAACAGCCACGGCGCCAGGCTCGATGCCTGAAAAATTCCTGGGTGCGAGCTGTGCGCTGCAAACACACCGGAGAAAGCAAAGAAAATGCCGGCAAACACCGCGGCAGCGCGGCTGCGCAGAAGATCGCGCCCCAGCAGGTACCCGCCGGTTGCGGCCAGCAGGCAGTGCAGCGCAAGCTGCCACTCGATCGCACGCGGCGTGAAGCCCGCCAGGAAGAACGGCCAGTTCAGTGGATACCAGGCGCCCACCTGCGGATCTGCCAGCAGCGGCATCCCCGAATATACATACGGAGTCCAGAACGGCAGCTTTCCGGAGCGCAGCATCTCCGAAAGATGGTTCTGCGCGCTGTACTGCACGTCCACCGCGTCCCACTGTATGGATGCGTTCGCGGAAAACAGCGGCTTGAAGTAGAACAGCAGGACCGCCGCTGCCAGGCCGAAGAGAATCATGCGAGGACTGGCCAAGCGGCCAGCCAGATCGTATACGGGCGCACCGGAAGATGCCGGCATCTTCCGGTCGCGCTTTTTGGAAGCCATGGAAAGGCTTATTCTACTGTTTTTCTTTGTCTGTCGTCGCGGCGCCGAACGTAATCGAAGATTCGCCCGTGTACTTGTGATAATTGCGGAAATCGATCACATTGCGCGAGCAGTAGGGCGTCCCGCGCTGGCAGCTCAGCGTTTCGGCGTGCACCGGCAGCAGATACTGCTTGGCGTCGCCCAGCCGTATGTACTGGTAATCCGTGGCCGATTCCACGTGGTCCAACGGAAATTCCGACGGCATGCCTTTGGCTTCCATCTCGATGCGCAGCACCCGCGAGGTCGCCGGGTCGATCCACACAGAGCCGACGTAGGGCGGATTGTACGTCTGCGAAGAAGCGTGTATGCTCCAGTGCGAACCCTCGCGCGCCACTTCGAAATCGTACATTTTTGCCATAATCCCGCCCGCCCGCGAATCGCGGCGGTAATGGAACACGGCCCCCGTCGCCGGGGAGAACAGGTCCACCAGCACCGTTCCGAACTCGCCCGTGCTCCAGGCGCCGCCCGTCTCCTCGATCTTCTTTACCGTCTTCTTACCGTTGATCTGGATGTTGCGGTAGTCCTCGCGCCCGTCCGTGTACAGCACCTCCATCGATACCACGTCGATTGGTTGGAAATTCGCCGGTGTGCTCTCGCTCTGCGACCGCGTTACCAGCTCCGTGCACACATAACTCGGCAGGGTCTCGGTGAATTCCATGGCCGCGTCGGCCGCGCGGCGGATCAACGGCTCGTCCTTGCGCTGCACGATGCGGACCGTGTCCTCGTCCCCGTCGCCGCGGATGACCGAAGGCCGTGAACCATCCGTGACGCGCTCTTCGCCGCGCGCCGTCGTGGGAATGCGCGCCGATGCGGATTGCACCGGCTGCTCCGCCGGCGCCTGCGCGGTCTGTTCCGGTACGTTCGGCGCCC
This sequence comes from uncultured Solibacteraceae bacterium, assembly GCA_963792055.1. GTDB lineage: Bacteria > Acidobacteriota > Terriglobia > Bryobacterales > Bryobacteraceae > Solibacter. Next base: position 522,799 of record CAWBUV010000011.1, read on the forward strand.
GCTCGCGCTTAGGGTCGGCCACTCCGCCGCGCTTCAACTTCGGCGGACCGGGGTCGTCGGGGTCGCGGCTGATCGGCGCCGCTGCCTCCGTTGCCGTAGGACGCTGCAGACGCGGTGGCCCCGAGTCCTCCGTGCTGGCAGACGCGGGCGCGCTCTTAGCGGTCCCATGCTCGGAGCCGGGCTTCGGGTCGTCCTTCCACGTGTCCACTACGCCGTCATCGTTCTTTGAGGAAGTCGTGGGTCCGCCCGCCTTCTCCCAGTACACGTTGACCGCCGTCATACTGTTCCCGCCGGTGTCTTCCGTGGCCTCAACCGACACCTGGTCTCCCAGGCTGAATTTGGGTGTCTTCACCTCGTCGCCGGCTTTGAAAAACTTGGTCTTGTCCGTCCTGCGGAAGTCCATCACCCGCTTATCGCCTAGTTCGACGCTGATCGCCTTCTCGTCGAATACCTTCAGGCTGCCGCGGAAGTTCGGTAGCGGACCATTCTGGTTCGGGGCAGGAGTCTTACTCTTGCTGGTGCGGCCTGGTACTGGAATACCGGTGGGGTTTCGTCCGCCCGGATAGGGCGTCTGTCCCGGGTAGCCTCCCCCCGGGTATCCTCCGCCTGGATATCCTCCGCCGGGGTACCCTCCACCTGGATAACCGCCCCCGGGATACACCTGACCCAAGGCGGCTGCGGACACGGCCAATAGCAAAATTCCGGTTCTCACGCTGGATCCCCCAGTAGATCCTGTGATGCGCGCAGAGGGTTCCGGGTTACTTTCAATGAATTTCGGCATGGCCCCTACTTTCCTCCCAGACCGGCAGACCGGTGGAGAGAGATCCTACTCACATGGTATGCTGATCCTCGGCTAAATTAAAGAGTGGAGATGTTTTGATCCCCCGTAGCCTGCTGCTTATCGATGCGGACCCAGCCGTCAAGGACTTCCTGTCCGGTCTCCTCCAGCGAGACGACCGCGAGATTCAGCACGTACCAGGTAGTAAGGAAGCACTCAATCTCCTCCGCGAGGCGCCCATCGATCTGGTCCTTGCCGGACAAGGGAACAATGGCTTCGACCCGCTCAAATTACTCCGCCGCGTTCGTTCTATACGTCCCGCAACTAAAGTCATCCTCACCGGCGAACTCGGACCCCAGGGCATCCTGTCCGCCATCCGCCAGCGAGCCTACGGCTATCTTCATCTGCCCCTGACTGCGGGGCCGCTCGGTGAACTGGTCCAGCAGGCGCTCGATTCCGAAACCTGGCAGGACGATATCCGTGTCGTCTCCGCCCGTCCTGAGTGGATCACCCTGGACGTACGATGCAAGATCGATGCCGCCGACCGCACCACTCATTTCCTGCGCGAGATCACCTGCCACCTGTCGGCACAGGTCAGCGAGGACGTAGCCGCGGCCTTCCGGGAACTGCTCATGAATGCCATCGAGCACGGGGGCCACAACGATCCGCATAAGCGTGTCCGCACCTCCGTGCTGCACACCGCGCGGGCCATCATCGTGCATATTCACGATCCCGGCACCGGCTTCTCACTGGACTTCCTGCCCCACGCCGCCATCTCCAACCCGGAGGATTCCCCCATCCGCCACGTCGAAGTGCGCGCCGAAGCCGGCAAGCGCCCCGGAGGTTTCGGCATCCTCCTCACCAAAAATCTGGTGGACGAACTGCTCTACAACGAACGCGGCAACGCCGTCCTGTTCGTCAAATATTTATAGCCGCCTTCGCCCCCATGTGCCATTCGGTACGGCCCGCGCCTGTGTAACGCTGCAGGCATGAATTTCACCATCCTTTCGGTATTTTCGGAATCGATTCTCCAAGTGGGAGGTATCCGTGAACCGAAGGGGCTGGCTGAGCGCAATGCTGTTGGTCGCGCTTGGCGTGACTCACCGGGCCATGAGTCCGGGAACTCCGGCCGAAGCTAAGCAGCAGTTGCAGGCCGGTAGCGCGTCGCGGCCCGTTCAAGCCGAAACCGCCGATCTCTGCGCCGCCCTGCGCGCAGCCTTCTCCCAATCGCCGCGCGATACCAGCCCGACGGCCGGTGCGCCCTGTGTGACCCCCGGGCGAGACATTCTCTTCGTCATTGCCACCGCTCCTAACCCCGCCAATTCTCAGCTCGCACTCAGCTTCGACCGCACCATCGAATCCATACAGCGGGCCGCCGGTGACCGCGGCTTCCTCTTTGACCGCTTCGTCTTCCCCTGGGATGCCGAACCGCATCGCCAGACCGACACCGATAAGAAACGTAGCGAGGAGAAGCGCCGGCGCGAGTCCGAAGCCAAGCCCGGCATACTCCTGTTCCGCGGACACTTCGATGAACGCGATCCCATGCACCGTTTCGCCTCGCTCGCCGTCCTGCTCGTACCCGAGAATCCGAGTTCCGGCATCAATGGCGTCGCCTTCGACACGGCCGCTAAATTCGCCCGGGAAAATTCAATCAGCGACCGGCCGCTCGCCATTCTGGGTCCCAGTTTCTCGAGCTCCGCTGAATCGCTGCACAATGCGATCCACCGCACCAACCTTCGGTACATGATCCGCAGCGGCAGCGCCACCGTTCCCGAAGCCTGGGCCCTTCTCAACCACGACAATCACACGTTCGCCGCTACCGTCCGCGACGATGACCAGTCTACTGAAGCGCTTTTCAAACATCTGGATGCAGCCGGCGAGTGGCATAAGCAGGGTCGCGTCGCCATCCTCGCCGAATCAGGCACACTGTACGGCGCCCACGCATCCAATTCGCAGCAAAGCTCCAACCGCCTCAACCTCGTCTTTCCCCGCGGCATTTCCTGGCTGCGCAATGCTTATCAGGACATGCCCGTGGCCGCAACGCCAAGCTGGCCGGCCGGTGTCGCCTCGCCGATCGCGAACCTGCTCCCGTTCGCCATGGGCGAACCGACTTACGGCGACGACAAGCCTCCCAGCCTCTCGGCCACTCAGACGCCGATCTCTCAGGAAGCGGCCCTGCTGAGCATCGCCAACACGCTCCGGCGCGAGCGCGTGCGATTCGCCGTGATCAGCAGCACAGATCCGCTCGACAATATCTTTCTGATTCGTTTCCTGCGAACGCATTGTCCCGACCTGCGGATGATTACCTTCGAATCGGATCTGCTCTACGTGCGCGCCGCCACGGAGTTCCCGGCAACCGGAGTGGTGCTGGTCACGACGTATCCGCTCTTCCTGCAAAACCAGGTCTGGACCGGCTACGGCTCGTCCGAAGATCGCGTGCAATTCGTAAGCATGGGGAGCGAAGGCACCTACAACGCCTTCCGCTCGATCCTGATGGATTCCGCCGGCGGCGTGCCCGCGGGCGGAGACCGTCCGCTCGATTACCAGGTACCTTTCGAGCCCCACACGCGCAAACCGCCCGTGTGGCTCACCGTGACTACGCCCAACGGCTATTGGCCGCTCGCCGTGCTCGGCGATGACGATGGAAAGGGAAATCATGGACTGAAGCCGAGTCTCGCGTCGAAGCTCCTGTATTCCTGGCCGTATGAGGAGCAGAAAGACCAACCGGATGAAGCCGGGCGGCTGCAAATCGAGGAAGTCAGCCGGCTTTGGTATTCGCTCGCCTTTGTCCTGATCGGCATCTGCATTCTTCCGCTGCTCGCCATACAGGGACGCGTGGACTGCTCCAGCCTGCCGCTGCTGTGCAGTTTCGCGTACGGTCCGCCCGAAGACAGGAACGGCTTCGGCCGGGCCTTCTTCCGCGCCGTCGTGTTCTTATCGTTGGCCATGTTGTGTCTGCTGCTTGCGTGGCCGACCGTTGTCCTGTGGCGTAACGGGCCGGGCTGGGAAGCTCTGACCGTCGCGGGCATGTTGTTCGCGATGAGCCTTGGATTACTGTTCGCGGTGGCATGGGACATGGCGCGGGTGCGCCGGACGCCGGCCATGCGGAACAATCTTCACTACGGGTACATGTTCGTTACAGCCATCGGACTGGTCGTGTTCTGGGTCGAAAGTTGGCGCCGGACCTTTTACGGAGGGCTGCACCACGAAGGCTTCTTCGCCGCCTATCGATCGCTCGATCTTGTCAACGGCGTGGCCCCCACGATTCCGTTCGACCTCATCGTTCTGGCGTTGATCTGCTGGGCCTGGGTTCACCTGAAGCGGTTGCGCATGTTCGCCGCGACTCCACTCGCGGCGCAGGCCGACGGGGTCGCCAGGCAGATCGGTCTCGTGCAGGATGCCGTGCAGAATCCCTTCTCGCTGCCGGCACTCGCGTATGTCGCGGCCCTATCGGCCGTCGCGGCGCTCTACTTCGTCATGGGCGAATATACGCAAAGCCTGGAGCTGCGTCCGTTCGACGTGATGTACGGCGTCGCGTTCTCGGTGGTCGTGCTACTGCTGGTGCTGACCTGCACGCGCATGGTCTTCATCTGGATCCGGCTGCGCAGCGCGCTACGCACCATCGACCTGCTACCGGTCCGGGAGACGTTCGGAACCATTCCGCTCATCGACAGTTGGGGCCCGATTCTTCACCGCGCCATCGAACCCGGCTACGCAGAGCGGCAGGCGGCCGAAGGCGCGCTGCCTTACGTGCTCTTCATCCAGATGACCTGCCGCCAGATTGAGAATCTTCTCGTTTTCCTGTCCGTCGGCTTCGTGCTTACACTCATCTCGCTGAATTCGTATCCGTTCCAGTCGGGCCACGTGCTGGGCTGGTTCATGGCAGGCCTGCTCATCGCAATGGGGCTGGCGGTCGGCTTCGTCCTCGCCAGCACGGAACGGGACATGGTGCTGAGCCGGTTGAACGGCACCGCGCCGGGGAAGATCGGCAAAGACTTTTACATGAACCTGCTCTCGTACGGTGCGCTCCCGGTACTAACGGTTCTCGCCGCTCAGTTCCCGTCCGTCGGTTCGTTTCTCTTCTCCTGGGTGCAGCCCTTGTTGCAGACGCTGCGCGGCTAGGCCTTCAGCTTGTAAATCCGGTGCGCGTTCTCCCACGTCATTTTTTTGAATGCCGCCGGCGAGGCCGATTTCTTCAGCAGTGCCAGCGTCTCCCGCGCCACGCATTTTCCCGCCATCCGGCTGGCCGTCGGGTTTCCGCCTTGCGAGATGCCCGCGCCCTTGCCGTCCGCGCATGCGCAGTCGCTGCCGAAGATCAATTTGTCCTGATGCCGTTTCAGAAAATCGCTGGTGAATTCGGGATCGCGCGAGAGCGCGTTGTTGCCCGAGTTCGCGGCCAGATCGCCGAACAGGTTGGAATAATCGGACAGCAGTTTGTCGGTCACGCCGCCGCGTTTGATCGGCCCCGTCGGGTAGGCATCGGCATTCGCATAGTCCGCGCTCACATTTGCCCAGAAGGCGTCGGCGTGCCCGATGAATTTCGTCTTGGGATACGCCTTGAGCATGGCTTCAAAGTTCTTGAATCCGGTGCTGAAAACGCCCTCGGTCGGGGTGTGCGGGACTTCCTGAAAATGGATCAGAATGGGAACGTTTAGCTCTGCCGCCAGTTCGTACATCCGTGCGCAGCTCGGGGCCGGCAGCCTCCACGTGGAACTTAATTTCGCCCAGTCCCGTCGCGCCGTTCTTCACGGCTTTGGTGAGCAGCTCCGCGGCCTCCGGTTTGGTGATGTCCGTGCTGGCGAACCATGCCAGAAATCGTCCCGGATATTTCGCCTCGAGCGCCTGCATCTGCTCTGCCGAGTTTGCGCGCGCCAGCGCCTGGGCATTCGAGATTCCGGCGCCGTCGAGATGTGCGATGTTGGCCTCCGGCGACGGCCGCAGGTGATGGTGGCAATCCACGATGGACGCGCCCGCCCAGGTGACCGGCGTCGGGCTCTGCGCGAAGTCCACACGAGACGCCGCGAGCATCCCGGCGATTGCTTGGGAGAATTGCCGTCGATTGATCATGGGCACAGCCTATCACAGAGAAAGTGAGTCACGTGGGATCATGGAGTTTCACAGAATCATGGCTGAACTGAAAGCATTACCGACCGCCGTTCTCCTACATATCGCCAAGCTCCTCAACGTCCCGCTGAAAGGGATGGATGCTGTCATCGAACTGCTCGACGAAGGCGCAACGGTGCCCTTCATCGCGCGCTATCGCAAGGAAGTGACCGGCAATCTGGACGAGGTCCAGATCCGCGACATCCAGGAAAAGCTGGAGTACTTCCGCGAACTGGAAGATCGCCGCGAGACGGTGCTGGCGTCCATCCAGGAACAGGGCAAACTCACGCCGGAACTGAAGGCGAAGATCGAGGCCGCGCTCGAAAAGACCGAGCTCGAAGATCTCTACCTGCCATACAAGCCCAAGCGCCGCACCAAGGCATCGATCGCGCGCGACAAGGGCCTGGAACCGCTCGCCCTCTTCCTCTGGGACCAGAGCGACCCGACGCCGCTCGCGGAGGTTGCGGCACAGTTCCAGGTGCCAGCCGAAGAGGCGCTCGAAGGCGCGCGCCACATCGTTGCCGAAATGATCAGCGAAAATGCCGAGTTCCGCAAGGCGGTGCGCGCCATGATGATGGCCGACGGTCGCGTCACCAGCCGCGCCATCGAAGGCGTGCCCGACCCGGAAGGCAAGTTCAAGATGTACGCCAGCTACAGCGAGCCGGCATCGAAGATTCCGTCGCACCGCATGCTGGCGATCCGCCGCGGCGCCAAGGAAGGCGTGCTGACTTTCGAGATCGAGCTCGATCCCGTACAGCCGCAAACCTGGCTGCGCGCGCGCGTGGTGCGCAAGCCCGGCGACTGGGTGCCGCACCTGGAACAGGCAATCGAAGATTCCTACGACCGCCTGCTCAATCCCTCGATCCAGACCGAAGTGCGTCTCGAGTTGAAGGATCGCTCCGACGAAGAAGCCATCAAGGTCTTCCGCGAGAATTTGGAGAACCTGCTGCTTTCGCCGCCCGCCGGCCGCATGACGGTGCTGGCGATCGACCCCGGCATTCGCACCGGCTGCAAGCTTGCCGTGGTGGACGATACCGGCAAGTTCCTGGAAGACGCGGTCATCTATCCGTTCCAGCCGAAGAACGATCTCGCCGGCTCCATCAAGACTCTCGCGTCATTGATCGCGCGCCACAACGTGCAGGCCATCGCAATCGGTAACGGCACGGCGTCGCGCGAATCGGCGGCCTTCGTGCAGGATTTCCTGCGCCAGGCCAACCTGACGAAGATCTTCAGCGTGACGGTGAGCGAATCGGGCGCGAGCGTCTATTCGGCATCGGAAATGGCGCGGCAGGAATTCCCCGATCTCGATCTGACCGTGCGCGGCGCGATCTCGATCGCGCGCCGCCTGCAGGATCCGCTGGCCGAACTTGTGAAGGTGGACCCGAAGTCGATCGGCGTGGGACAGTATCAGCACGACGTGGACCAGCGCCGCCTGAAGCAGAGCCTGGAGGCCACCGTGGAAAGCTGCGTGAACCGCGTCGGCGTCGATCTGAATACCGCGTCGTGGGCGCTGCTTGCGCTACGTGGCGGGAATCACCGAGCGCACCGCGGTGAAGATCATGGAGTACCGCAACGAGCACGGGCGCTTCCAATCGCGCATGGACCTGATGGCGGTGCCGGGCTTCGGGCCGAAGACGTTCGAACAGGCGGCGGGCTTCCTGCGGATACGCGGCGGGCAGCAATCCGCTGGACATGACCGCGGTGCATCCGGAATCGTATCCGGTGGTGGAGAAGATCGCCGCATCGCTCGGCACCACGGTTGCCGACCTGATCGCCAAGCCGGAGCTGATCGAACAGGTCAAGCTGGAAGGCTTCGCCACCGCGTCGGTGGGCATGTACACGCTCGGCGACATTCGCGAGGAATTGCGCAAGCCGGGACGCGATCCGCGCGAGAAGTTCGTGGCCGCGAAGTGGCGGGACGACGTACAGGAGATCGCGGACCTGAAGCCCGGCATGACACTCGAAGGCGTGGTCACCAATGTGACCCGATTCGGCGCCTTCGTCGATATCGGCGTGCACCAGGATGGCCTGGTGCACATGAGCGAACTGGCCAACCGCTACGTCAAGGAGGCGAGCGAAGTGGTCAAAGTCGGGCAGATCGTCAAGGTGCAGGTGCTGAGCGCCGACCCGAAGGCGAAGCGGATCGCGCTTTCCATGAAGGCGCTGGATGCGGCGCCACCCGAGCCGAAGCGCAAGAACTTCCAGGCCCCCAAGGCGGAAGTGAAGAAGCCTTCGCTCAATGAGCAGCTTTCGTCGTTGACGAATAAGTTCAAGGTGAAGTGAGGGACTCACGAAGTGAAAAACGAATTGGCCGCAGATGAACGCAGATAAACGCGGATAACACAAAATTATTATCGGCGTTCATCTGCGGCCCATATGGCTTTCAGCGCATTGCGTACGAGCTGAGCACCTTCATGTAGTTGGCGCGCTCGAAGGCGGCGGGCTGCGGGACGGCGTTGCGGCTCATGCTGCCCTGCATCTGCTTGATGGAGTCGTACTCGTGCTCGCCCATCCAGACCAGTAGTTCGGTGGCGATGGTATCGAGGTAGCTGATGCCGCGCTTCAGCAGGGCCGAGGTCATCATGGCGACCTTGGCGCCGGCCATCATGGACTTCACCACGTCGGTGGCGGTGTGGACGCCGCCGGTGAGGGCGAGGTCGGCCTTGACGTTGCCGTAGATGACCGCGATCCAGTGCAGGCGCAGCAGCAGCTCGTGGGAGTTGCTGAGGATCAGGTTGGGCACCACTTCCAGGGCTTCCAGGTCGAAATCCGGCTGGTAGAAGCGGTTGAAGAGCACCAGGCCGTCGGCGCCGGCTGCGTCCAGCTGCCTGGCCATGTTGGCCATGGAGCTGAAGTAGGGTCCGAGCTTGACGGCCACGGGAATGCGTGACTTCGTTCTTGACGGCCTGGACCAGGTCGACGTACTGCTGTTCCACCTGCTCGCCGGTGACGTCGGGGTCGACCGGGATGTAATAGATGTTCAGCTCCAGCGCGTCGGCGCCGGCCTGCTGCATCTGCTTGGCGTAGTGCAGCCAGCCGCCGTTGGTGGTGCCGTTGAGGCTGGCGATGACGGGAATCTGCACCGCCTGTTTGCACTTGGCGATGTGCTCGAGGTAGGCGTCCGGCCCCATCACCTTGTAGCAGCAGGTCGGGGAAGTGGCTGGCGGTGGATTCGGCGGAGACGTCCGAGCCCTCGATGATGAAGCGGTCGAGCTCGTCGCTTTCGATATCGATCTGCTCCTCGAACAGCGAGTGCAGCACGACCGCGGCGGCGCCGGCATCTTCCATGCGGCGGATGTTGCCCACGTCCTCGCACATCGGCGAGGAGGAGGCCACCAGCGGGTTCTTCAGCTTCAGCCCGAGGTAGGTCGTGGAAAGATCGATGGTTTTGGTCAGGTCGATCATTTCTTCACCTCCTCGACGGCCGCGTCGTGGTTGCGCGACATGTATTCGTAGAGCTTCCACTGGCTGGCGACATCTTCCTGCGCCAGCTTGCAGCAGCTCCTTGGCCTCTTCCGGATTGCTCTTGGCGAGCATGGTGTAGCGGGTCTCGTTGTAGATGTAGTCCTTGAGGGCGATGGTGGCGGCGCGCGAATCGAGCTGGAAGGGATTCTTGCCCTGCGCGACCAGGTCGGGGTTGTAGCGGAACAGCGGCCAGTAGCCGGAGTTGACCGCGGCCTTCTGCTGCTCCATGCCGTGCGCCAGGTCGTAGCCGTGGGCGATGCAGTGGCTGTAGGCGATGATGAGCGACGGCCCGTCGTAGGCCTCGGCTTCGAGGAAGGCCTTGACGGTGTGCATGTCGCTGGCGCCCATGGCGACCTTGGCCACGTAGACGCTGCCGTAGCTCATGGCCATCATGGCCAGGTCCTTCTTGCCGGCCGGCTTGCCGCCGGCGGCGAACTTGGCGACCGCGCCGCGCGGGGTGGACTTTGGACATCTGGCCGCCGGTGTTGGAGTAGACCTCGGTATCGAGCACCAGGACGTTGACGTTGCGGCCGGAGGCCAGCACGTGGTCGAGGCCGCCGTAGCCGATGTCGTAGGCCCAGCCGTCGCCGCCGACGATCCAGACGCTCTTCTTGACCAGGGCATCGGCCACGCTGAGCAGGTCGCGGGCTTCGCGGAGTGTCGACGCCGGCGAGTTTCGCTTTGAGTTCCGCGACGCGCTCGCGCTGGGCGAAGATGCCCTGCTCGGTCTTCTGATCGGCATTGAGAATGGCCTGCGCCAGCTCCTCGCCGATCTGGAAGCCGAGCCGCCAGACCAGTTCGCGGGCGTACTCGTTCTGCTTGTCGACGGCGAGGCGCATGCCCAGGCCGAACTCGGCGTTGTCTTCGAACAGCGAGTTGGACCAGGCCGGGCCGCGGCCTTCGTCGTTGGTGCAGTAGGGCGTGGTGGGCAGGTTGCCGCCGTAGATCGACGAGCAGCCGGTGGCGTTGGCGATCAGCACGCGGTCGCCGAACAGCTGGGTCACCAGCTTGATGTAGGGCGTTTCGCCGCAGCCGGAGCAGGCGCCGGAGAACTCGAACAGCGGCTGGAGCAGCTGGACGTCCTTCACCTGGCTGATGCGAGAGCAGCTTGCGGTCGGTCTCGGGGATGTTCAGGAAGAAGTCCCAGTTGGCGGCTTCGGCTTCGCGCAGCGGCGGCTGGGGCACCATGTTGATGGCGCGGTGCTTGACTTCGCTCTTGTTCTTGGCCGGGCAGACCTCCACGCAGAGGGTGCAGCCGGTGCAATCTTCGGGCGCCACCTGCAGGGTGTACTTGCGGTCCTTCATGTCCTTCCAGCGGGCCGGGACGGCCTTGAAGGTGGCGGGCGCGTCGTCGAGGTAGCTGTCGTCGTAGACCTTGGCGCGGATCACGCCGTGCGGGCAGACCAGCACGCACTTGCCGCACTGGATGCAGAGCTCCTCGTCCCAGACCGGGATTTCGAGCGCGATGTTGCGCTTCTCCCACTGCGCGGTGGCGGTGGGGAAGGTGCCGTCGATGGGCATGGCGCTGACCGGCAGGTCGTCGCCTTCGCCGGCGATGATCTGGGCGGTGCACGTTCTGCGACGAACTCCGGGCGCCGCGGCGGGGACCGGCGGGACGCATGATCGAACAGCGGCGGTGACCTTGTGCGGGCACCTTCACTTCGTGCAGGTGGTCGAGCGCCGCGTCCACGGCGGCGAAGTTCTTCTGCACGACGGCCTCGCCGCGCTTGCCGTAGGTCTTCTCGATGGCGTGCTTGATGGCGGCGATGGCTTCTTCGCGCGGCAGCACGCCGCTGATGGCGAAGAAGCAGGTCTGCATGATGGTGTTGATGCGGCCGCCCATGCCGGTGTCCTTGGCCACTTCGTAGCCGTCGATGACGTAGAACTTCAGCTTCTTGTCGATGATCTGCTGCTGCACCGCGCGCGGCAGCTTGTCCCAGACCTCGTCCGGCACCGAAGGGGCTGTTGAGCAGGAAGGTGGCGCCGGGCTCGGCGAGCTTCAGCATGTCGATGCGTTCCAGGAAGGAGAACTGGTGGCAGGCCACGAAGTTGGCCTTGGTGATCAGGTAGCTGGAGCGGATCGGCTTGGGGCCGAAGCGCAGGTGCGAGGTGGTGATGGCGCCGGACTTCTTGGAGTCGTAGACGAAGTAGCCCTGGGCGTAGTTGTCGGTCTCTTCGCCGATGATCTTGATGGAGTTCTTGTTGGCGCCCACGGTGCCGTCCGCGCCCAGGCCGTAGAACAGGGCGCGCACGGTGCCGGGGACTTCGGTGGAGAACTCGGGATCGTAGTCCAGGCTGGTGTGGGTGACGTCGTCGTTGATGCCGACGGTGAAGTGGTTCTTGGGCGTGGCCTTGAGCAGTTCGTCGAAGACGCCCTTGACCATGGCGGGGGTGAATTCCTTGGAGGACAGGCCGTAGCGGCCGCCGATGACCTTCTTGCGCGACGCCCATTTCGGCGAGGGCGGTGATCACGTCGCAGTAGAGCGGCTCGCCGGTGGCGCCGGGTTCCTTGGTGCGGTCGAGCACGGCGATGGTTCTTGACCGCTGCGGGCAGGGCGGCGACGAAGTGCTTCGACGGCGAAGGGCCGGAAGAGGCGGACCTTGAGCAGGCCGACCTTCTCGCCGGCGGCGACCAGGGCTTCCACGGTCTCGTGGGCCACTTCGGCGCCGGAGCCCATGATGATGATGACGCGCTCGGCATCGGGCGCGCCGACGTAATCGAACAGGTGGTACTGGCGGCCGACGAGTGCGGCGAACTTGTCCATCGCGTTCTGCACGATGGTGGGAGCGGCCAGGTAGAACGGGTTGCACGGCTTCGCGCGCCTGGAAGTAGACGTCGGGGTTCTGCGCGGTGCCGCGGAGGACGGGACGGTCGGGGGAGAGGGCGCGCGCGCGGTGCGCGCGGACCAGGTCCTCGTCGATCATGGCGCGCAGGTCGTCGGCGGTGAGCTGCTCGACCTTGGCGACTTCGTGCGAGGTGCGGAAGCCGTCGAAGAAGTGCAGGAACGGGACGCGCGCTTCCAGGGTGGCGGCCTGGGCGATCAGCGCCATGTCCATGACTTCCTGCACCGAGTTGGAGGACAGCATGGCGAAGCCGGTGGAGCGCGCGGCCATCACGTCGCTGTGGTCGCCGAAGATGGAGAGCGCCTGCGCGGCCAGCGGCGCGGGCCGCGATGTGGAAGACCGTGCGGGTCAGTTCGCCCGCGATCTTGTACATGTTGGGGATCATCAGCAGCAGGCCCTGCGAGGCGGTGAAGGTGGTGGCGAGCGAGCCGGCCTGCAGGGCGCCGTGCAAGGCGCCGGCGGCGCCGCCTTCGCTTTGCATCTCGACCACCGTGGGCACGGTGCCCCAGATGTTGGTCTTCTGTTCGGCGGACCACTGGTCCGCCCATTCGCCCATGTTGGAGGAAGGCGTAATGGGATAAATGGCGATGACTTCGTTGGTCTGATGCGCGACGTATGCGGCCGCCTCGTTGCCGTCGATGGTGACCTTCGGGCGAGCGTGGTGGTGGATGAGTTGCTCAACTCTCCCCTCCTTACGAGTATAGGATTCACGTTCCTTAAACCATATTATAAGACCTGTTTGTCGTAAAAATCTACAGATTTTTAGGTCTTAAATTGCGTATTGCGTAAGTGATTGGATCTATTGGGGCGCGGAAGCCTCGCGCCTATAATCTAGGGATGCGGTGTGGGATTTTGCGAGCGGATCTGGTGGTGGTGAGCAAGCGGAAGCGTGAAATGGTGCTGCTTGCGCGGGGAGAGCGTGCTCACGGACATACCGGATCGCGCTGGGGCGGGAGCCGGTGGGGCCGAAGCAGCAGGAAGGCGACGGGCGGACGCCGGAAGGGCGGTACACGATCGACCGGCGGAACGCGAAGAGCAAGTACCACCTGTCTCTGCACATCTCGTACCCGGGCGCGGCGGACGTGGCTCGCGCGCGGGAGGCGGGCGTGGAGCCGGGAGGGGACATCATGATCCACGGCTTGCGGGACGGGGTCCGGATGGAGGGTGACTGGACGCAGGGGTGCATCGCGGTGACGGACGAGGAGATGGATGAAATCTGGGGACTGGTGGGGGACGGGACGCCGATCTGGATTGAAGAATGACGAAACGAACCCAATGGAGCGTTTGTTTTCAATAAGTGGATGGGTTTGCTTGGGATCGTCGCCCGGAGTGTGAAGTAGCATGTTCCTGTTTTGACGCTATCACGGCGAGTCGGGGAAATAGGAGTGCGCGATGGGGCAATTGGCTGCGGGATATGGGGTTAGAGGTTCGGATGTTTGAGGTACAACCCACCATGCTATCTAAAGGGATGGCCATAAACGCTAACTATCTAGTCCCGGATTTTCTTGGTAACTCGCCGGGGACGTGATATCTTTACGGGAAGTTAACGCCCTACGTAACATACAACGGTGTGGGAGATGTCTCAGGAGGGTTGGAATGTCCCGAGTATTCGCCGGTGGTTTGCTATTGCTGCTTGCTTCTTCGTCCCTGCAAGCAGGTGTAATTCTGAACGAAGGCTTCGACAATATTGCGACGTTATCCGGAAATGGCTGGGTAACGGTCAACAACAGCTCCCCTTTGGGTTCGACCGGTTGGTTCCAGGGGAACACCGGTATCTTTACTTCAGAAGCCGGCGCGGCCGATTCATACATTGCCGCGAATTTTGATAATGCCGGCATTGGCGGCAACATCAGCGATTGGCTAATCACGCCTGTCCTTTCGTTGCAATATAACTTACAGTTCGTGTTCTTCACGCGCACAGAACCCAATTCTCCCTTCCCGGACAGGTTGGAACTCCGCCTCAGCACCGCTGGAGCCAGCACCAATGTCGGTTCCTCGGATTCGTCGGTCGGGGATTTCACAGGCCTCGTGCTTTCCGTCAACCCCACCCTCAGCATCGGCGGTTACCCGGAGAACTGGACACAGGTTACGGCGAATTTTACAGGCGTAGGCGTCCCCGCCTCAGGCCGTTTTGCCTTCCGCTATAGCGTCCCTGATACCACGAATAATGCCGATTACATCGGTATTGACAGTGTGTCGATCACTCAAGATACGCCGGAACCCGCCACCGTCGGACTCTTTGCCTTTGGGCTGGGAGCCATTGTGTGGAGGCGCCTTCGCCGCAACAACCAGCTTCATTATTAGTCCCGGAAAACTGTCTACGCTTAGGAGGAAAAATGTCGTTACACGTGTCGTTGCGTAAAGCTCAGAACATTCTTGCGGTAACTTTCCTTGCGGCGGCGGCTTGCTCCGCGCAGTCGAATGCGCAGCAAACCCCTAAAGCCGCGGCAAACGCCGTCCAGCAGCCGTCCGGCAAGGCCCCTGCGGCGAAGGCAACTTCTCAAACCGCTCCACAACAAGGCGCTGCGCCAGGCGGCCTGGTCGTCTTTATCGATCCCGACACAGGCAAGATCCGGCAACCCGATGCAGCAGAGATCGGCGCCCTGACTGGCGCCGGTGCCGGCCCGCGAACCTTCCAGAGCAACGTCGCGCCCGCCGCGCCAACCATGATCAGCGGACCGGGAGGCGCCGTCGGCGTCAAACTGGGCGACGACTCGCTGAGTTACACGGTAGTTACCAAAACGCCCGATGGAAAACTGGCCGAGGATTGCGTGACTGGAGATAAGGCGGCGGCCGCGCTGCTATCTACAGGTGTCGCGCCCAAAACGACCACGGCGCCAAAAAAGAACGCGGGGGTGCTGGATGAAAAGTAGAATCCACGTGCCGGCCGTATGCGCGGCCTTGCTTGTCCTGACGCCCCTCGCGCTGAGGGCCGCCGCGACCATTACGATCGTCAATAACGACGCCGCAGGCGTAGGTTTCAACGATGCCACCGTCGTCGCGCCCGTCGGAGGCAACCCCGGTACCACTCTCGGGCAGCAGCGGCTCAACGCATTTCAGGCCGCTGCCAACAAATGGGGCGCCACTCTCACCAGCGCCGTGACCATCAGAATTCGGGCGCAGTGGACTGCCCTGGCCTGCACCGCAACGGGTGCGGTCCTCGGGAGCGCCGGCGCCACGGAGGTTTTCAGGGACTTTCCCGGTGCGCCCGTGGCAGGCCACTGGTACCCCAAGGCGCTTACCAATAAGCTGTTTGGCGCCGATGCGGATCCCGCCACGCCCGATATCAACGCCAACTTCAACATCAACCTGGGAAATGCCGGCTGTCTGACCGGGACCTTCTTTTACCTGGGGCTCGACAACAACCATGGAAACAATGTCGACCTGGTGACGGTTCTTACCCATGAGTTCGGACACGGGCTGGGCTTTCAGACCTTTACCAATGGCTCCAGCGGCGCCCAGCTCGCTGGATTCCCGAGCGTTTGGGACGATTTTCTGTTGGACACCGGCACCGGCCTCACCTGGACGAGCATGACCAACGCGCAACGCGCCACCTCGGCACTGAATGAAGGGAAACTCGTCTGGAACGGACCCAACGTAGCCACCAACGTTCCGATAGTCCTACAGAAGGGCGCCCCCGAACTCAGATTGACCGCACCGGCCAGCGTAGCCGGCTCCTACCTGGTCGGGACCGCGAGTTTTGGACCGGCACTCACTAGTCCGGGCGTCACGGCTGAGATCATGCCGGTAGTGGACACGGCTCCGAACCTGGGACTGGCCTGCACCGCGCTATCCGCGGCGAACGCCGCGGCGGTGAATGGGAAGATCGCTGTGGTGGACCGTGGTGTTTGTACCTTCAATGTGAAGGTCAAGAACGCTCAGGATGCCGGCGCGGTCGCAGTAATCGTCGTCGATAACGCCGCCGGCAGTCCGCCGGCCGGCATTGGAGGTACCGACCCCACGATTACCATTCCTTCCGTCCGGATCACGCTGGCCGATGGGAACACATTGAAGGCAGCGCTGGCTACGCGGTCCCGTCTGCACTCGGGCATGTTTGGCACGCTGGGAGTCAATCTGGCCCTCTACGCCGGAGCGGACTCCTCCGCGCGAGCCTGGATGTTCGCCCCCAATCCGTTCCAGAGCGGTTCGTCAGTTTCGCATTGGGACACCAGCGCCTTCCCGAATCAACTGATGGAACCAGCGATTAACGGCGACCTGACCCACGAGGTCATTCCGCCGTTTGATTTGACCTTCATGCTGCTGAAAGACATCGGCTGGAATTAGCCGGGTTTCGTTCGCAAGCCAGGTCTACCGGAGGACGGACTCCTCCAGCAGCTTGACCATCGCCACCAGCAGATCGCTGGCGGGAGTAACAATTTCAAGGGTGGTGCCGCGCCGGGCCACGTGGCCGTTGAGCGAATCGATTTCGGTGGGGCGGCCGCGGGCGATGGTACCACCTGTCGCTGCATATTTCGTACCCGGATGCGGCGGACGCGGAACGCGGGCGGGCGGCGGGCGTGGAACCCGGAGGGGACATCATGATCCACGGCTTGCGGGACAGGGTCCGGATGGAGGTCGCTTTTCGAGACGATTCCGCCGGTGTCCAGGCACGCACTGGAACAAGCCTGTTCTATCCGCCCCAAGTGCCCGATCTGATCGGCGTCGAAGCCCGAAAGTATCTCGATCATACAGGGCTCGTCCGGCAACGTTCAATTGGCGATTTGATGCGCTATGCCGCGCTGAATCAGGCGATCGATCGCCTTTCTCGATTCGGCGATTTTCAACCCGCGGCCGAGTCGTTCCCGCCCGCCGGATTGACAGATCCCGCTCGCCTGCCGGCAGCGAAGTTCGCCGCCCGCTATAGCGATGAGCAACTTTACGCCCTCGCGCTTTATTTGTACTCCCTCCGGCCGCCGCCAATCCGAATCGGTTTGACGAAACCGCGGCGCTTGGTGAACGAGTGTTTCATCGCGAGGGCTGTCCCCTCTGTCATACGCCGCCTCTCTACAGCAACAACAAGCCGACGCCGGCCGGCCTTTTCCAACCGCCTCCATCACACCAGCAACTCTATGAAATTCTCCCTCTCCGCTTGGACACGGATGCGAGCCTGTCAATAGCGAGGCCCGTCCGCACCGAGAGCACTGATTGCCGTGGGAGAGGCGGCCCCGATAAGCCCCCTGGGGAAGTGTCCTGCAAATCTCGCCCGAAATTTCGGCCACGCGGAAATAATCCACCTGAGCGCGAAATCGCCAATCCGCGGAATCATATTCGCGACTCTTACGGCGCGGGTGTTGCGTTGGCCGAAAGGCTGCAGATGCCGGCAGGGCCACATGGCCGCCCGTTACTTGTTCTTGGGCACGACATCAAACGGTCCGTTCTCGATGGCGTCGGCCTGCTGCCGGTATGCTCGTCCATCCCCATACGGCAGGAATGCCGCATATTGCGAATGCGCGTGGACTAATCTCCGCGCGTGCTTGATCGGGCAAAAGTGCCGCTCCGTGCGTGCTGCAACCTCGGTGATCATCGCCAGCAACCCGTTGGCATAGGAGCAATATACGCACCCCACCTTCTCGATGGTGTTTAGATAGCGCAGGCGGCCCCGGTCAAATATCAGGTAATCCCGCCTCCGGACCTTGGGAATACCATAAATCGGAAAACACACCGCCTGATAGATCGTCACCGCGAGATCCAGCAACAGGAACGGAAGCACGCAAGCGTAAATCAATGGTGACGACACAATCACCAGCAGCCGGGTAGTCCGTATGTGTTTCCAACTGGACTTCTTAAACCGATGGTGGTCGGTGTCTTCCATGACCGATAGTAACAGCAAGAGCCCTCTCGGATGCAGTTCCAGCATTTGACGGACCGCATGGACGCCGATGTTTTCCTTGTGCGGCGGCTGGGCCAGAAGACGATCATGGCGCCGGCAACAGGTCGGCCCGGCGGCGGGCTTACGGCGGAAAGCATGCAACACGTCGACCGTCCGCTTCTCGACTACTCCTTTACCGCCACGATACGCCCAATTCTCGCCTTCATACGGCCCCAGTCGCTGATATCTTTCACGTCTTCATATTTGAGAACCCGCAAATCCTGAAATGACTTGAACAACGCGTTGGCCGGGCCGATCGCGTCATCTACGGGCGGCGCGTTGAACTGTTCTACAACGACGAGCCCGCCGGGTTTGAGAGAGGCCTTTACCTTGCGAACGAATTCTTCCTCCATCGATGTCCCGGGAAATATCATCACAACCAGGTCCCACCGGTTCTTCCCGAAATCGAACGCGTCATGACTCGCCAATCGGGTCTTCAGGGTGAGACCTTCCCGGACGGCAGCTTTCGTTGCCTGGGCAAGGCCAACGGGCGAGATATCGTAGCCAGTGACTCGCCAGCCTTTCCTTGCCAGGAAGAGACCGTTCCTCCCTTGACCCATCGCCACATCGAGGGCCTCGCCCGGAGTCACGCCATCCACCACCCGAGCCAGGAATGCGCTCGGTTCGGTGCTGAATGGCGGGTCCGGGTTCGAGTAGATTTTGTCAAAGATCTGCGCTGCACTGGCGCCACCTGCATCCTGCGCCTGGCACAAACCCGTCATCAGAATCAGCGCCCAACCTAGTTTCATCCGTTCATCTCCGACTTGTATGATTTATCAGGCTGTGAGCAGTAAGCGCGGCGGCGGGCGCCTGTAGCGGGGACACTGCCTTATGATGCAAGGACGCCACCGTATGCGACTTTGTTCCCCACTCGGTGGCCCCTTTTCGTCAACAGGCCAGTCTACTTGCGGGCGGACTCTTCCAGCAGCTTGACCATCGCTACCAGCAGGTCGCTGGCGGGGGTGGCGATTCCCAGGGCGGCGCCGCGCCGGGCCACGTAGCCGTTGAGCGAATCGATTTCGGTGGGGCGGCCGCGGGCGATGTCCTGGGCCATCGAAGAGGTCGCCCCGGTCATCTTTTCCGCAAGGACCAAGGCTGCCTGCATTACGTCCGCCTCCGAAAGTTGGACTCCCTCGGCGCGCGCCACCGCCAGGGTTTCCGCGATGGCGCGCATGCCGAAATCTCGTACCGCATCGGAGCGGACCACGCGGCCGTACTGGGCGCGGGTGAGGGCCGAAAGAGCGTTATAGGCGCAGTTCATCGCCATCTTGGTCCACAGTGCAGTAGCGATGTCGCCGGAAATCCGGCAGGGGACTTCGGCCTGCTCGAACATGGCGGCGATCGGTTCGAGCTCGGGGCGGCGGGGCCATCCGGCGCGGTGGCCGATGATGAGGTCGCCGCGCCCGGTGTGAGTGACGCGGGCGGGCGCGGTCATCTCCGCGGCCACGTAAACCGCGGTCGGGATGGGGTGCGCCTGAATCGCAGAATGGATGCGATCGGGATTGTCAACACCATTCTGAAAGCTCAGGATCGTGGTGTCCGGTGGGAGGAAGGGATGTATTTCGCGGGCGGCTGATTCGGTGCTGATCGACTTTACGCAAAAGAGGACCACCTGGGCGTCGCTCAGGCCATCCGCGACGCTGGTGGTTGCCGCGATGGGGATGCGCTCATGGATGCGGAGTCCGTCAAGCAGCAGTCCTTCGCGGGCGATCGCCTCCACGTGCACGGGGCGGCCGATCAGTTTGACGCGCACGCCGGAACGGGCCAGCATTGCTCCGAAATAGCAGCCGACGGCGCCTGCTCCCACCACCGCGACCGTCGGCGAGTGTTCTGTTGTCGTCATGCGAAAACATGATACCGCCGGTGGGGGATCCTCATGGCGGGGAAGGGGAGGAAGCGGTGCTCCCTAAGCCGGCAAAGCCGGAATCAAAGAGGCTTTATCTTCAACGCAGAGACGCCGAGAACGCAGAGGAAGCGCAGAGTTGTGTGCCACGACGGTCGTGGCGGAAGACTAAGGGAAACTCGGGAGGGTGAATTCGACGCGGAGACGCGAAGACGCGGAGACAGGCGCGGAGAAAAGATGGGCGGGAAGGGCGTTTTGGATTCGATGGAGGTTCGTGGCCGCGGATTCGAGGTGGGGCCTTGAGCGCGGAGAAACAAGAGAGCGCGGAGATGAGGGCAAGCGGCTGAGTTTCCGGAGAGAAAAGCAAAAAACCTGACGGTAGCGGGCTGGATTGGCTACAAACCAAAGATATCATCTGACCTCTCCAGAGTATTCCCGTATTCTGGAGACACTATGATCGAGCGATGGACAGCAATCGCGACTCTTCTCGCATTCAGCGTAATTCCCGTTTACGCCCAGAAAAAGGAGAACGAGAGAGTGGCCAGCGCGGGCCGGGTGATGAGCGAGATTCTGGGAATGCCGGACAACATCCCCGCGGACCTGCTGCAGAAGGCCGAGTGCGTGATCGTGCTGCCTTCGGTGCTGAAGTTCGCGGTGGGGATCGGGGGGAGCTACGGCCGCGGCCTGATGACCTGCCGGGGAGGCGAGGAGTTCGGCGGCGCGTGGGGCGCGCCTTCCATGATTGCGCTGGAAGGGGGAAGCTTCGGGCTGCAGCTGGGCGGACAGGCGACGGACTTCGTTTTGCTGGTGATGAATCGCCGCGGCGCGCAGGGCATACTGAGCAGCAAGGTCAAACTCGGGGCGGATGCCTCCGCCGCCGCCGGACCGAAAGGGCGCGATGCCGCTGCTGCAACCGACGCTACCATGCGGGCGGAGATTTTGACCTATTCCCGTTCCCGCGGACTCTTCGCCGGCGTGTCGCTCGAGGGCTCGACCCTGCGGCCGGATAACTCCGCCAACAAGAAGCTGTACAAGAAAAATCTTCACGCCCGCGACATCGTACTGCATCGGGTGATTCGTCCGCCGGCCTCCGCCAGGCAACTGCTGACCGTTCTGAACGGGAAATCGCCTAGAAACCGATCGCAACGCGGCTGACGCCCTATCGGGGGAGAAGCCGTCGCGTCTGCGGGCCATGCGGCAGATGTTGGATAATTGAAATATACCGCTCCCCCGATGGAACTCCGTGAAAAGGTAGGCCAGCTCCCCTTCTCGCCCGGAGTGTATCTGTACAAGGACGCCGGCGGGCGTGTGATCTACGTCGGCAAGGCGAAGATACTGCGGAATCGTGTCCGCAGCTACTTTTCCGAGGATAAGCTGGCCGATCTCAAGACCGGGACGCTGATTGCGGAAGCCTGCGATATCGACTACATCCTGGTCGATAACGAGAAGGAAGCCCTCGCACTCGAAAACAACCTGATCAAGCAGTACAAGCCGCGCTTCAACATCCTGCTGCGCGACGACAAGACCTACCCGTACATCAAGCTGACCAACGAAAAGTACCCGCGGGTTTACGTGACCCGGCGCCTGCGCAAGGACGGCGCCACCTACTTCGGCCCCTACTTTCCGGCCAACCTGGCGCACCGGCTGGTGCACTTCATCCACCGCCACTTCCTGGTGCCCTCCTGCAAGGTCGACCTTACGCGGTTTCACCCCAAACCTTGCCTGCAATATCACATACACCGCTGCCTGGGTCCCTGCGTGCAGGGGCTTACGACCGACGATGCATACGCCGCCGCGGTCCACGACGTACGGCTCTTTCTGGAGGGCCGGCACAACGACCTGGCGCGCGATATGCGGGTGCGCATGGAGGCGGCCAGCCGGGAGATGCGTTTCGAGGAAGCGGCCGGCCTGCGCGACCTGATCACCACGGTGGAAGAGATTGAAGAGCGCCAGAAGATGGCCGCCGCCAAGGGCGACGACGTGGATATTTTCGCGGTGTATGCAGAGCCACCGCTGGTGGCGCTGAATCTGTTCCACCTGCGCAACGGGCAGATTGTGGATCGCCGCGAGATGTTCTGGGAAGACCAGCCGGAGTACGACGAGCCGGTATTTTTCAGCTCGCTGCTCAAGCAGATTTACCTGGATCAGCAGTTCATTCCGGCCGAGATCCACGTGCCGGTGGAGTTCGAAGACCGCGAAGCGCTGGAGGAACTGCTCAGCGAAAAGCGCCACCGGAAGGTGGAGATCCGGACGCCGCAGCGCGGCCAGAAGAAGGCCATGCTGGGGCTGGTGGAGACCAACGCCAAACACAGCTTCGACGCGCGTTTCCGCGTCCTGAAGCCGAGCTCGCGCGCCATCCAGGAAGCGCTGCAGGACGGACTCAACCTGCCCGACGCGCCGTCGCGCATCGAGTGCTTCGACATCTCCCACATACAGGGCACGGACAAAGTGGCCAGCATGGTGGTGTGGGAAGACGGCAGGATGAAGAAGGCGGACTACCGCAAGTTCATCATCCGGACGGTGGTGGGAAACGACGATTTCGCCAGCATGCGGGAAGTGGTGACGCGCCGCTATACGCGCCTGCGCGACGAGGGCACGCCGATGCCGGGGCTGGTGCTGATCGACGGCGGGCTGGGCCAGTTGCATGCGGCGGCGGACGCGCTGGAGGCGATCGGGATTGTCGATCAGCCGCTGGCTTCGATCGCCAAACGCGAAGAGATCATCTACGTATACGGGCAGGAAGACGAGCCGGTGGTGCTGGACCGCTTTTCGCCGATTCTGCACCTGATCCAGTCGATTCGGGACGAGGCGCACCGTTTCGCCGTGACCTTCCACCGGTCGCTGCGCAACACGCGGCAGCTCACCAGCGAACTCGACGCGATTCCGGGTGTGGGCAAGAAGACGGTTCAGAAGCTGCTGAAGGAGTTTGGCAGTTCGGAGCGCGTCCGCGCCGCTACGGAGACGGAACTGTCGATCGCGGTGGGCCGGGCGGCCGCCCGAAGGGTGAAGGCGTATTACCTTCCGGTACCCGAAACACCCTCCGCCGCGTCATGAGAAAATAATGGATATGCGTTTCCGCCATCTGGGCGTCGTGCTGGTTTTCTGCCTGGCCGCAGCGGCACAGACCCAGACCCTCACGCTGGATCAATTGTTGAAGTTTCTGAGTTCGAGCGTGGACCTGAAGATGTCCGACAGTGAGGTCGCCAAGTTCCTGGTGAAGACCAGGCTCAGCGAGAAGCTGGACGATGTCACGATTGAGAAGCTGCTGGCCGGCGGGATCGGTCCCAAAACGCTCAACGCTTTGCGCACGCTGCGCGACCAATCGGAATCGCTATCCACCGCCAAGCCGGCGCCGCCGCCGAAGAAGGTGGAACTGCCGCCCATTCCGAATTCCGAGGAGCAGGCAGCGATTATCGACGAGGTTCGCGAGTACGCGCTGAATTACAGCAAGAGCCTGCCCAATTTTCTTTCCACGCAGGTGGTGCGCCGCTACCAGGCGGGGCGCCGGGCAGCCGCTATAACCGCGAACGCACGAACCTTCGTGGGTGCAGGTGGACCTGCTGACGCTGCGCTTGAGCTACTTCGACCAGAAGGAAGACTACAAGCTGATTCTGCACAACAACAGCCCGACCACGCAGGACTATAAATCGATCGGGCGGGGCTACCTCCACGGGCGAATTCGGCAGCCTGCTGCGCGACATTTTCGAGCCGCGCACGCATGCGCATTTCGAATGGGACGGCTGGGCGCGGCTGCGCGATCAACTGGTGATGGGCTTCCATTACAACGTGGAGCAGGTCAACTCCAACTGGGGCATCGAGTACGAGAAGAAGGAGCACATCGTGCCGGCCTACAGCGGCCGCATCCTGATCGATAAGGATACGCATGTGGTGCTTCGCGTGACGCTGAATGCCGATAATATCCCGCAGACGTTCCCGGTGAGGATGGCCACCACGATTCTGGATTACGACTACACCGACATCAGCGGACATCAGTTCCTGCTGCCGTTGAAATCGGAGACGCAGATGAGCGCGGATGGGGTGCTCTCGCGCAACGATACGGAATTCCGGCTGTATCGCAAGTATTCGGCGGAGGCCGAGATCAAGTACGACATTACGCCCGACGCGATCCCGGCGGATCAGACGAAGGAGACGCCGGCGACCAAAGCGGTGGATTGCAAAGACCCCAGGAACGCGAAAGACCCCTCCTGTAAGAAGTAGGCCTAACGGCCCGGCGTTGCCCCTGATTCAAGGGGTTCGGCGGCCCTTCGGGAGGGCGTACTCTTGCGGTCGCTGCGGTACCGGCCGGGAGGCTGCCCGAACTCACGCTTGAATGCCCGATTGAAGGCCGCCTCCGATTTCCATAACTTAATCGTGCCCGATTTCGGACTCCAACCCCTCCTCATGCTACAGACTGGAACAGAGGGGGTAACCGGCGCGCGACACCGTCCATCGCATCGATACCTCCGAAAACCCCAAACGAACCCAAAAGAATTTTATTTACAATGACTTCCGCCAGATCGAACCCGACGAACCCAATCGAACCCACTCCACATCTGTCGGAAATCCAGATCCTTCTGTCCGTTTTTCCGGCACATAACTTAAATAAAGATAAATAACTCCTTTATTCTTAATATGGCCCCAGCCGTGCATCAACACCTCGCGAAGGAGAGGTCCTTCCGAATGAGCGATCCATCTACTTACTGGCTTACCATCACCAACGCCGCCCTGGGCATGGTCGTCCTGGTCTGCTGCGCCGCCGTTGCCGTCGGCGTCTTCCAGGAACTTGCCGCCAAACGCAGGAAAGCGACTTCCATGTCCAAACTCGACCGCGAGGTCTCCGATCTCGTAGCCTCGTTCCAGGACGGCCACGCCTTCCACCTCCCCGAACTCGGCGTCACCATGGCCGATGGCGGCGAACCCCTCGACAAACACTCGGGAAGAAAGAGGAGAACTGAATCCCATGACCTGCCCGTTTCTCAAAGAAGCTCAGGTCAAATATTGCCAGGCGTCCCCGGTCCGGAAACTCATTCCCCTCGCCGTGGCCGGACGGGCCGACGAGAAGTGTTCCTCGCAGGAATACCTCACCTGTCCGGTCTTTCGCACGCAGCCGGTGGAACAGTCCGCTTCCAGCGCCTGCCCCTACCTGGCCGCGTCGCTGATGCAGTATTGCGGCGCCGCGCCGGTCGCCAAGATGATCCCTTATAGCGAGAGCCTGCTCTCGCGCTGCGGCTGCGACCGCTTCCGCTACTGCGAGCTCTACCTCTCGATGGCCCACCCTGGCGCACCCGCCGCCGAGGTGGACGGCATCCCGCTGCCCGAGTGGCTCCTCTACTCCGCCAACCACATGTGGCTCGATATTGGCGAGGACGGCATCTGTCACGCCGGCATCGACGCCTTTCTCAGCCGCGCGCTCGGCCAGGCCGAACGGATCAGCTACGTATGGCAGCGCGGGGAGCACCGAGCCACCGCCGTCGTCACCGTTGGCGGCGTGGATCACGAAGTCGTCTTCCCCAATCCCCTCCTGCTGACCAATTGCAATCTCTACCTGCGCGCCGATCCCTCGCGCCTGATCGCCGAACCCTACACCGGCGGCTGGCTCTTCGAAGGCGAGCCCACGCCGGAAACCACCGAAAACCTGCTCCAGGGCGCCGCCGCGCGTCAATGGATGGAGCAGGAGCAGCACCGCATCAACGAGTTTCTCCAGCAGCAGCCGGGCCCGGACGGCCCGCTCGCGGCCGATGGCGGCCTGTTCGCCCCCTGCCTCTCGCGCACGCTCGATCGCGACCAGATGCTGGCGCTGTTTCACGCATTTTTCTCGCCCTATGCGAGCCGAACCTCGCAGGCGGAAAGAGCCAAACCGTGACCCTTCGCGGAACCCTCGTATTCTCGGCCGGCGTGCTGGCGGCCCTCGGCGCCGGTTGGGCCGGCTTTCCCCGCGTCATCTACCAGACGCGCCCGCAGCCGGTGGACTTCAGCCACAAGGTCCACGCCGATAAGGCCGGATCCAAGTGCGACGATTGCCACGCCTTTCGCGCCGACGGCACCTTCGCCGGCGTTCCGGCCCTCGACAAATGCGCCGGCTGCCACGCCGCCGCCATGGGCTCTACCGTGGCCGAAAAGAACTTCATCGATCGTTACGTGACGCCGCAGCGCGAGCCCGAGTGGCTGGTCTACGCACGCCAACCCGAGAATGTCTACTTCTCGCACATCACGCACGTCAAACGCGGCAACCTGAAATGCGAACAGTGCCACGGCAATCAGGGAACCAGCAAGGGGCTGCCGCCCTACCAGCAGGACCGCATCAGCGGCTATTCCCGCGATATCTGGGGACACGCCGGGCGGCCTGCCATGACCATGGACGCATGCGTGGCCTGCCACCGCCAATCGCACCTCGAGCATAGTTGTCTGGACTGTCATAAATGAGCCTGTCAAAATGAAACCTCTCCGCAGAGACATCTTCAAATTCGCCGGCGGCGCCGTGGCGGGCGCTCTCTTCACGCCGGCCCCGTGGCGCCTGATCACGGATACCGCGCTGTGGAGCGAAAACTGGCCCGGCATTCCCCGCCCGGCGCGCGGTGAAATCCGCGCCAGATTCACCAATTGCGCTCTCTGTCCCGCCGGCTGCGCGGTTCGCGCCCGCTGCGTCGGTGAGCAGCCCGTCTCCCTCGCCGGAGTCCGCGGCGGCCTGTGCCCCTTCGGCCTAACCGCCCACCACCTGCCCTATCACCCGGCGCGCCTGCAAACAGGGACCGGTCGAAGAGGCCACCCGCGCTGTTACCCAAGCTGTCACCCAATTGGCCGCGCAGCGCTCCGCCGGCAGTGTCGCCGTTCTCGATCTCAATCCCGGACGCACCGCCTCCTGGACCTACCGCCGCTCTATGGCGGCGATGAAGGGACTCTACCTCGCGCCCGAATTGCCCTCCGTAGCGTACGACCTCTCCGCCGCCAAAACCGTGCTCAGTGTCGGCGCTCCCCTGCTCGATGGTTGGGGCACTCCGGCCAACGTCCTCGCCGCCCGCCGGAACTTCCGCCTGATCCAGGCCGAGGCGGTCGAATCGCGCACCGCCGTACTGGCCGACGAGTGGATCCGCCTCGCGCCAGGCACGGAAGTCGCGTTCCTTCAATCCATCCCGAACCTTCCGTATGCCAACGAAATCTCGCTGGTCCTCGGCGATGCTCCGGAAATCTTCGAAATCAATCGCCGCCTCGGCGCCTTCGGCAAGACCGTATTCGCCCGCCCCGAAGCGCCCGTGCCGGAATCGTGGACCCGCGCCGCGGCTCCGGTCACCGGTCTCGCCGGCGTGCCGGACCACTCGATCGCGGTGCTCCTCATCGATGAATCGTCCGCCGTCCAGTACATTCCCTGGCATCAGATCGAGCGGAAGCTGGTTCGCGATAATCCCGTGGTCGTGACGTTCGCCGCGACGCGCGGCGGCTACGCGCGCCATGCGCAATACGCCTTGCCCACCGCCGTCTACCCCGAAGTGCTCGACGACACCGCACCCGCAGTCGATATGGTTCACCCCGTCTTCCGGATTTCGGTTCCGCTGGTGACGCCGCCCGCAGGCCTGGCGAATCCCGCGGAGTTCGTCGGCGCGCTCGCTGGAATCGATGCCTCCAATGCACTCCGCGAGCGCGCCGGCGCCATTCATCAGTCCGCCAAAGGAGCCGTCCTAACCTACTCCGAGAGCAAAGAGACGCCGGTAAAAGACCTCACCGCCGACGCCTTCTGGAAGTCCCTGAACGAAGGCGCGGAGTGGAAGTGGGACAGGCCTCCCGGCCTGTCCACCATCGCAGTCCCCGTCCCCTCCCGTCCCGCCGAGGTTGTCGAATCGCTAAGCGACCTCCCCCTCGTCGCCATCAGCGAGCCGCACAATCCTGCGCTAGTCTCCCCCCTCATGACCAAGCTCTACCAGGAATCCAACCTCCGCCTTGCCGCCAACCGCGTGGCGCTCCATCCCAGCGATGCGCGCGCCGCCAGTCTGCCGAACGGCGCCCACGCCATTCTGCAAACCCGCCTCGG
Source organism: uncultured Solibacteraceae bacterium (assembly GCA_963792055.1). Lineage (GTDB taxonomy): Bacteria > Acidobacteriota > Terriglobia > Bryobacterales > Bryobacteraceae > Solibacter. The sequence goes on from CAWBUV010000011.1 coordinate 550,724, forward strand.
CAGGTGCTCCGTCGAGGTCACGGTGGACTCTTCCGTCCCGCCCGGCGCGGTGCTGGTCGGTGGGTCCTCCGGAATACAAGATGTGTGCGGCGCGAACGCCCGCGCCAAGGTGGTGAGGGCATGATCGCCGAAAACAGAAAGACACCGGCGGCGCGCTACGGCATGATCATCGATGTCGATCGCTGCAACGGCTGCGGCTCCTGCATGGTGGCCTGCGCCGTCGAAAACAACATTCCGCCGGCCGCCGCTGACGCCACCGATCGCACCGGCCTTACCTGGATCCGCGTGTTCCAGATCGATAACGGCGCCGAAGGCGCGGAGCGCCGCTCCGCCTTCGTCCCCGTGCTCTGCCAGCACTGCGGCAAGGACGCCCCGTGCGTCAGCGTCTGCCCGCAGCAGGCGGTGGATGTGGACCCGGCCACCGGCATCGTCGGCCAGATGCCCGAGCGCTGCCTGGGCTGCCGCTACTGCATGGCGGCCTGCCCGTACCACGCCCGCTACTTCAACTGGTGGGATCCCGCCTGGCCCGCCGGCATGGAGAAGACCCTGAACCCCGACGTGGCTCCGCGCATGCGCGGCGTGGTCGAAAAGTGCAACTTCTGCCACGGCCGCTGGCATGCCGCGAAGGCCAAAGCCGCGGCCGCCGGGAAGGCCGAAATCGACGCCGCGGATTACGTCCCGGCCTGCGTCGAAGCCTGCCCCAGCGGCGCCATCCGCTTCGGCAACCTGAACGATCCGGCCAGCGAAATCGCTCGCTACGCCCACCAGCCGGATAGCTTCCGCATGCTGGAATCGCTCGGCACCGATCCGAAGATCCACTACCACTCCAGCAAGGCCTGGGTGCGCGACATCGCGAACGCGCCCCGCCCCGGAAAGGAGAATTCCCGTGGCTAAGACAATGGCATTCATCACGCGCGGCGTCCGGCGCTGCTCCACGCCCCGTTTCCTGCTGTGGCTGCCGCCCTGGGTGGCGCTGCTGCTCTTCGGCGTCTATTGCGCCGGCCTCTGCCTGGTCAAGGGCCTGAACCAGACCAACATGGACAACCGCTTCGCCTTCGGCCTGTGGATCTTCCTGGACCTCACGATCATCGCGCTCGGCGCCGGCGCCTTCTTCACCGGCTTCCTGCTCTACATCCTCAAGTTCAAGGAACTGAAGGCGGTGATCAACAGCGCCGTGGTCATCGGCGTGGTCTGCTATAGCGGCGCGATGTGCGCGCTCATGGTGGACGTGGGCCAGCCGCTGCGCGCCTGGTTCACCTTCTGGTATCCCAACGTGCACTCCATGCTCACCGAGGTCACCTTCTGCATCAGTTGCTACCTCACCGTGCTGCTGATCGAGTACCTGCCCATCCTGCTGAAGAATCGCAAGCTGCGCGAGGTGCCGGCGTTCCTGGTCTTCGAATTCGAACTGCACAAGCTGATCTACGTGCTGGCCGGCGTGGGCACGTTCCTCTCGTTCTTCCACCAGGGCTCGCTCGGCGGACTGTATGGCGTGCTGCGCGGCCGCCCGTTCGCCTTCCGCGAAGGCATTCTGCGTGTGGCCGTCGACCTTCTTCCTCTTCATCATTTCCGCCGCCGCCGTAGGTCCCAGCTTCCTGATCTTCACCACCTGGCTGGTGGAGAAGATCACCGGCAAGCGCCTTGCCAAAGACCGCGTCTTCGACCTGCTGGCCCGCATCTCCGGCCTGCTGCTTTCGGTCTACGTGCTTGCCAAGACGCGTCGATACCCTGATCTGGATCAACCGCACGTCGCCGTCGCTCGGCTTCGCCGCCTCGCAATACTACGATTGGAAGCCCTTCGGCACATGGATTCTGTTCGCGGAGATCGTGCTCTGCGGTCTCGTGCCCGCGCTGATCCTGCTCACTCCGCGCCTGCGCGCCCGCCGCGCCTGGCTGATTCCGGCGGCGGCGCTGGCCTGCTGCGGCATCGCGCTCAATCGCTACGTGCAGACCGTGCAAACGCTGGCGCTGCCCACGCTGTCGTTCGATCGATTCCTTTCCTACACGCCAAGCTGGCAGGAGACGGGCACCTTCCTCGGCGTGCTCGCCTACGGCGTTCTGGTGTACTCGTTCTCGTTCCGCTACTTTCAAATTTTTCCGGAAGAGCGCGAACTCAAAATTGAGGTGCGGCCGCAGCAGGAAGAGCCCGCCCTCGCAGGGAGATTCTAATTCATGTTTCCGTGGAACTACGGCTTTCATTTCGGCATCGCGAGCTACATTTTCCTGGGCGCCTTCTACACGGTTCTCGTGGTGGTCGCGACCACCCTTCTCAACGCCTTCTGGCGCGCGCACCGCGACCTCAGCAAGGGCAAGGCGGAAGACATCCGCTGGCACTCGGACTTTCACGATCTCCCTGCCGCCGACCGCACCTGCCGGCACGTCCTGACCGGCGAGTTCAAGAGCCGCGAATGCGCGCAGGCCTTCGATTGCCGCGAATGCGAAACGCATGCCAAACTCGTCGCGCTGCATCCGCCGGCGGCTGCGCCGGCGCAGAAGACGAGATCTTCGGCATGTCCTTCCCGCTCGACCGCATGTATCATCGCGGCCATACGTGGGCGCGCCCCGAAGCCGATGGCACCGTCACAGTAGGCCTCGATGAGCTTGGCACCCGCCTTCTCGGCACGCCGGACTCGGTCGATCTGCCCGGCCCCGGATCGCGCATACGCGCCAACGGCACGGCGTTCCGCATCCACCGGCGCGAAGCCGACGTCCGCATCCTCTCACCGGTGGATGGAGAAGTGGTCGAGACCGGTGGCGTCGATCGCGGATACTTCCTGCGCGTCAAGCCGCTCACAGAGTCCTTCGATATGCGTCATCTGCTCCGCGGCGCCGAAGTGAAGCCCTGGATGCTGCGCGAGCTCGAGCGCCTGCAGCTCGCCCTGACCATGGAAGGCGCGTCCGTACCGAGCCTCGCCGATGGCGGTGTCCCCGTGGCCGATATCGCCGCCGCCTATCCGAAGACCGATTGGGACGCCGTCTGCGGCGAGATGTTCCTGGAACCCTAGCCCGGCAGCGCGACCCCGCCCTTCAACATCGCGAGCATCACCACGGCCACGTGCAGCGCGTGGTCGAAGCGGCCGTCCTGCATGGCTTGCGACAGCTCCTCCAGCGACCAAGTCAGCACTTCGATACCTTCTTCCGGCCGCCGGCCGTCTGCGAGGCGCACGTTTTTGGCGAAGCAGGCCCAGATGCGGTTGCCGAGGCGTCCGACGTCGGGCTCCATGCCGCCGAGCAGTTCCCATTCTCCGGCCTCGTAGCCGGTCTCTTCCAGCAGTTCCCGCCGGGCGGCCGCCAACGGCGTCTCTCCCGCGTCCACGAGGCCGCTCGGCAGTTCGAGCGTGTGATGCTCCACCGCCGGACGGTACTGACGGACGATGACGACGCGCTGCTCTTCCGTCAGCGCCACGACGGCCGCGTAGTCGGGGAGTTTCAGCGAGTAGTAGGGCTCCTCGTCCTGGCGCATCGTCTTGCCGAGAACCTGGAACCACGGAGTGGCGAATGCGACTTCGGTCTTGAGGGGTTTCATCCGCGCGCCTCCAAAACCCACGGGTTGAGGCGCAGGAATTCCAGGGTGCGGATGATGGCCTGCTGAATGGTCAGCTCCGGCTTCCAGCCGAGCTCCCGCATGCGCGCGCAATCCAGGAAAATGAACGGGCTGTCGCCCACCCATCCCCGCTCGCCGCCGGCATATTGTAATTGGGGCGCCAGCCCCAGATGCGCGCCGATCCAGCCGATGGAATCGTTCACCTGGCAATACTCGTCGGTGCCCAGGTTGAGAATGTTCACAGCGTCGGTGCAGCGCTGTTCCGCGAGCAGAATCGCGTTCACGCAATCCTGCACATACAGGTACGACTTGCGCTGCAGCCCGTTGCCCAGCACGTCGAGCCGCTGGGGATGTTCGAGGAGTTGCCGGTAGAAATCAACCACGTGACCGTGCGTGTAGCGTTCTCCCAGAATCGACACGAAGCGGAAGATATACGCCTGAAAACCGAAGGCCGCGACGTAGGCCGCGATCATGCCCTCTGCCGCCAGCTTTCGATGCGGCGTACAGCGAGGTCTGCACCGGAAACGGCGCCGTCTCGGGAGTCGGAAAGATCTCCGGCTCGCCGTACACGCTGCCGGTGGACGCGAAGGCAATGCGCCGCGCACCGGAGGCCCGCATGGCTTCCAGGACGTTCCAACTGACGATGGTATTCTGCTCCAGGTCGCGGCGTGGATGGTCCGGTCCGAAGCGCACGTCGGCATTGGCCGCCAGATGGAAAACGAAATCCGAGCCCGCCATGGCGCGCGTGACCGCGTCGAGGTCCAACAGGTCGCCCTCGACCAGGCGGAAGCGCGGATTGGTCTGCGCACGTTCCAGAAAGCGACGGAATCCGGTTGAGAAATTGTCGAACCCGGTGACGTCGTGCCCGGCGGCCAGGAGGCGGTCCACCAGATTGCTGCCGATGAACCCCGCCGCGCCTGTAACGAATGCTCTCACTTCAGTCTCCCGCCGAACCGGTGCTGCAGCCCGATCCAGAAAATGTCGCGCACGTTGCGCAGGTTGCCGCTTACCAGGTTGAGGCGGCTATCGGCGTCGTCGCGCCAGCGGATGGGCACCTGGCCGATGCGGTAGCCCAACCGCCGCGCAATCGCCAGGATTTCCACGTCGAACATGTAGCCATCGATCTTCTGGCGGCGGAACAGTTCTTTGGCCACGGCGTGCTGGAAAAACTTGAAGCCGCACTGCGTGTCCTGTATGCCACCGAGGCCGACCACGGTCTGCATGAAGAAGTGGAATCCCACGGAGCCGACGCGGCGGTAGAGCGGCTGGGCGCGTTCGATGGTGGCGCCTTCGCGCCGGGTGCCGATGGCCAGATCGACGCCCGCCTCCAGCACCGGACGGAATTTGTCAAAGTCTTCGATGGGCACTTTGTTGTCGGCGTCGGCGTAGCCGATGACGGTACCGGTAGCGATGGCCACGGCCTCGCGGATGCCCAGCCCTTTGCCGCGGCGGGCGTCGGCGCCGGTGGCGTGGAGGTTTGGATTGGTGGCCGCCATTTTGCGCACGATTTCGCGTGTGCCATCGGTGCCATCGGCCGCCACGATGATCTGGTAGCGCAGACCGCGGCTTTCGAAGTAGCGAACGGCCTCGCCGATGGTTACGGGAATGACGCGGGCCTCATTGTACGCCGGCAGAATCAGGCTGATCTGGGGAATCATGTTCAAAAGGAAGCTTTATTGTAACTACTCGAAACCATACGCACGCATGAGCAGGTCCAAATTGCGCGACAGATCGAATTTCTGTTCGGCGGCCAGCCGTCCGGCGGCACCCATGCGGGCGCGCAGAGCGGGATCTTCGAGCAATTGAATGATGCGCTGCGCGATCTGGTCCGGTGCGCGGACGGGCACCAGGAAGCCGTTCACCCCATCGGCGACGAGTTCGGGAATTCCGCCGACGCGGGTTGCCACAAGCGGACGGGCTGCCGCCATGGCCTCGGCGATGACCCAGCCAAAGGCCTCTTCCCAGCGGGAGACCTGGCAGACCACGTCGGCCGCGGCGTACAGGCCATCGGCGACCGGGTTGTGAACCAGGCCGGTCCAGGTGAAATGCTTTTCCATGCCCAGGTCGCGGGCGCGGGTCATGTACTCACTGCGGTGCTTGCCCTCTCCGGCAAGCAGGAAATGCGCTTGCGGAATCCGATCGAGGACGATGCGCGCGGCATCGATCAGGTCCGCGATGCCCTTCTCCGGAATCATCCAACTGGCCTGCGCGACTACCGGTACTCCAGCAGGCACGCCATGGCGAAGGCGAAACGCCGCTCCATCTCCGTGGACCGCCGCGAGATCCACGCTGTTATAGATCCGCGTGACGCGGCGCGCGTCGATCAGATCGCGTCGCAGCATGCAATCGACGTTGTAATCGCTGATGCAGACCACGTGATTCAGGGGGAGATTCAGCGCGCGTGCAGCCAGGCGCTTCCAGGCCGGCCGGCGTGTGGCGACATAGCCTTCGGAGTGCGAGCCCTGGTCTGTGAAGAAGACTTTGGCCACGCCGCGAGTGCGCGCCACCCACGGGTAGGGACTGAGGAAGCCGGTGAAATAGAGGTGCAGGATATCGGCAGGGCGGCGTTTGAGGATGGCGGCGAGATCGCGGGCGGGGCGCGCGGCAAACTTCCAGGCATCTTTGAGCACGTCGAACTTGACGTTAGGCAGTTCGAGGAAGCGGCGCACGTCGCCTTCGGGGAGGGATTGGTAGCAGAGCACGCTTTCCCAATTTCGTTCCGCGAGGCGTTCCGAGAGAGCACGGGCAAAGACTTCGCCGCCGCCAATGCGCGAGGGGTTCACGCCGAAAACGGAAACGATCCGTCCGCCGGTCTGCATACTCAGGCGGGGGTTGCCGCGGTCGCCGAACGCGGCCGCAGCGCGCCCACCAGATCGACCAGAGGCTTGCCGCTGGCTTCCAGACGCTGCTGTATTTGCGGCGATGGCTTTTGGGCAACGATCACATGGCCGGCCCATTGGAGCATGGCATCCAACTGGTCATCGAGCAGGTTGCCAATGTGGGGGATGGCGTTCATGATGTAGCGCTGATTGCTGCCGTAGATCTCGCCCAGTTGGATGTGCGGATCGTGCACGCGCACTTTGCGGCCCTTGCCGATCAGGGTCTCCAGCAGCAGCACCACCGGGCTTTCGCGCAGGTCGTCCGTATTCTCTTTGAACGCCAGGCCAAAGACGCCGATGCGTTCGGACGGTAGGTCGAGCGCGAGAGAGATGGCGCGATCGAGCTGGGCGTTGTTGGAGGGCAGCACGGATTCGAGCAAGGGAAGTTTCAGGTCGAGACGGGACGCGCGGTAGACCAGCGCACGCAGATCTTTCGGCAGACAGGAGCCGCCGAAGGCGAAGCCGGGCTTGAGGTAGGCGGACGAGATGTTGAGGGCCCGATCGCGGCACAGGGTATCCATAACCTCAGCGCCATCGATACCGAGTTCGCCGGCCAGCGCGCCAATCTCGTTGGCGAACGAAATCTTGACCGCATGGAAGGCATTGCAAGCGTACTTGATCATCTCCGCGGTGCGCAGCGCGACGATGGAGGGCTGCACGGGCAGGCCGGTGTAGATCGAGGCCACCTGTTGTACGGCCGCAGGGGACGATCCGCCGATGACCAGGAGCGACGGCTCCATGAAATCCCGGACGGCCGCTCCCTCGCGCAGAAACTCGGGATTGGACACGACGGAGACCAGAGGCGAACCGCCCATCTGGGGCAGGACGACTTCTTCACAGGTTCCCGGGTATACCGTGCTGCGAACCGCCACCACGAGGGGCTTAGTGCGGCCGGGAAGAGACGCGGCGATCTCCTGCGAAACGCGCCGCAACTGATCGAGCCCCAGATTGCCGTTCTTCTCCGACGGTGTGCCCACGCAGATCAGCGCGACATCGGCGCCGGCCAAGGCTTCGGCAAGAGAGATGGAGGCAGTCAAACGGCCCGCATCGACGGCATCGCGGACCAAGGCTTCCAGTCCAGGCTCAAAGAATGGCGCGCGGCCGGCGATGACGGTATCGACCTTGAACTGGTCGCGGTCGACGCCGATGACGCGATGGCCCAGATGCGCCAGGCAGGCAGCGGTAACACATCCGACATAGCCCAGGCCCAGGACGGCAATTTGCTGGGGATTCACTTCACCCGAAACAGGATCCACGCCCTTTAGTATGCCATGCACCCGTTTCGGAGGTGTATGTTCCAATGGAGTACTGTGCGACTGGTCCGCCGAATCCTTCTGCTCGGCCTGGTGCTGTATTTGGGCGCTTGGGCTTATCGCATCACGACGCGGAAATACTACATCTGGCTGCCGGGGTATGTGCGCTGGTTGTGGAACGAGGAGAAGCCGGCCGGGGCGCCGGTACACGTGTTCTTTTTCTTCGTGGACCACTTCGAGCCGGGCGAGAATGCGGCGATGATGGACCGCTGGGTCAACGAGTATCCGAAGATCGCCGACCGGCACCGCGACAGCGCGGGACGACAGTGGCAGCACACATGGTTTTATCCGGGAGAGCAGCCGATTGACCGCAACATGACGGCGCTACAGAAGCTGGTGGCGGGCGGATACGGGGAGACGGAACTGCACCTGCACCATTTCAACGATACGCCGCAATCCGCGCGCGAGCGCTTTGAGCGGGCGATCGCATGGTTCCAGACGTTCGGCTTTTTGAAATCCGCCGACGGGGCCACGCATTTCGGATTTATCCATGGCAACTGGAGTTTGGACAACAGTCGGGGGAACGCGTTCTGCGGGAACAACCGGGAGCTGGCGATGCTGCGCGAGTTGGGGTGTTTCGCCGATTACACGTTTTCGAGCATTTTCGAGGTATCGCAACCATCGAGCGTGAACAACATTTTCGAAGCTACGGATGATGATGGTCCGAAAAGCTACGATCGCGGAGTAGCGTGGCAGGCGGGAGTGCGGCCTACGGGCGATCTGGCGATCTTCCAGGGGCCACTGCTGCTGGTGCCGACGGCGCGGCCGGCGAAGTTATTCCTGGAGGTGGAAAATGCCGAGATTCATGCGGCCGTGCCGGTGACGCCGCGGCGGGTGGACGCGTGGATGAAGGCCAATATACACGTTGGCGGACGGCCGGAGTGGCGGTTTATCAAGATCCACACGCATGGCGCAAGTATCAAGGAGGATGCGGACGAGATTCTGGGTCCGGAAATGGATGGTGCGTTGAGTTACCTGGAACGGGCTTACAACGACGGATCGCACTATGTGCTGCATTACGTGACGGCGCGCGAGGCGTTCAATGTTGCGCGGGCGGCGGTGGATGGGAAGCAGGGGGATCCGCGGCAGTATTTCGATTATGTGATTCCGAAGTATGTGGCGGATCGGAAGTAGCGAGGATAGGGGCGGCTCGAGAGGGTGACTTAGACGCGGAGTCGCGGAGTCGCGGAGGAAGGACGCGGAGAGACGAAAGCCAAAACGAGCACGGAGACAGCGGAGTGAGTTTCCAGAGAGAAGAAGCCATGACGACGTGTCCGAGCTTCGCTTGGATGGAAAGCGGAGGCCTATCCCACTTTAGGGGAGTTGGTGGCGCCAATCGTGACGAAGCGGCGGGTTTCGGCTTCGGCGGGAGAGAGGCGGCTGGTGAGGCAGCAGCTGCCCTTCCACCATTGGGGGCGATTGCTCCAGATCTCGCGGATGGGCGTGGTTTTGATATTGCCGACGGAGGGCATGCCGTAGCAGGCCAGGACATCGCCATTCGGCATGACCTGGATGGTGGTGAGCGCCGAGCAAACGGGCTGCTTTAGGTGAGCGGTGTGCTGTTGCACCGACACGCGCATAGCATCCGGATTGAGGAAATACGGAACCATGGTCTCGAGTTGCTGAAAGCTGTTGCGAATCGGCAAACCCTGCTCCTTGAGAGCGATCAGGCCGCGCACCGCCGAGACGGCCAGCGATGGGTCCGTGGGCCAGTTTTCGCTGTGCTCGAACCAGCGGGAATCTTCCGGGGTATTGTAATTCTGCTCGACGGCCTGGTAGAAGACTTCCATGCCATTCTGCGCAGCGAAGTGCGCCACATTGGACACGTCGTGGAGATTCTGCCGCATGACGACGGTCTTGAGGCGAATCGCGTAAGTCAACGAGTGTTCGGCGCGTAAGCGCTTGAGAGTTTCGAGCGTGCGCGAGGTCTTTTCGTAGAAATTTTCGCGGCCGCGAATGATGGTGTGGGCTTCGCCAATGCCGTCGAGGGAGACCGTGATGCGGCCGGGATTGGCGAGCGCCGCTTTTTCGATGCGGCTTTGGTCGTCCCAGTAACCGTGAGTCAGGATTTCGGCGAAGAGGCCGACGGACGCGGCGTGGCCGAGGATTTCGGGAGTATAGGGCCGGAGCAGGGCTTCACCACCGCTGAAAAAGACGTGCACCGGACCCAGCCAGGAGCGCATGTCGCTCAGGGTGGCCTTGTACTGGTCGATGGTGGGGGTATCGTCCTTGCCCTTGTTTTTCCAGATGTCGCAGTGCACGCATTTGGCATTGCACAGATTGGTCATCAGGAAGCCGATGTCGGTGGGACGGCAGCGATCCGCCCACCGTCCGTCCGAGAAAGTACGCAGACGATAATTAGCGGCAGTATAGGCGCGCCGGTAGGCGTCTCCCACTCCGAGACTCTCAAACCGTGCGGGCATTATGGTTCTCCAGGTGCGACATCAAGCGGACAATCTCATGATAGGGTACGCTCTGATTGTCGAAAGTTCAAGCTATCTTATTGGCCAGAGGGTACTATGCGGCTACCTATGGAAAGATAACATGCGGGCGTGCAGTTACCATAGGGTTCATGCTCGACTGGACGAAAGATCCGCACCGGCGGTTTAATCCGCTGACGCGCGAATGGGTGCTGGTTTCCCCGCATCGTACGGACCGCCCCTGGCAGGGACAGGTGGAAGACGAGACTGTCGCCGCGCAGCCGGATTACGACCCTAACTGTTATTTGTGTCCGACAAACGCGCGAGCCGGGGGAGTGCGGAATCCGGCGTACGCTTCCACCTTTGTTTTCGACAATGATTTCGCGGCGCTGAAGCCCGGGACGCCGTTGAATCGCTTCGAACAGGACGGTCTGCTGCTGGCCGAATCGGAACCGGGGCTGTGCCGGGTTGTTTGTTTTTCGCCGCGGCACAATTTGACGATCGCCAACATGGAGGCGGGCGACCTGCGGAAGGTGGTGGACACGTGGGTGGAACAGTATGAGGAATTAGGGGCTCGGCCCGAGATCAACTACGTACAGATCTTTGAAAACCGCGGCGCGATGATGGGGGCGAGCAATCCGCACCCGCATTGCCAGATCTGGTCGAGCCATGCGCGTGCCCAATGAGGTGGCGAAAGAGCAGGAGTCGCTGCTGTGCTGGCGGGAGCAGCGGGGCACGTGTTTGTTGTGCGAGTACGCGCGCCTGGAGCAGTTGCGGGCGGGGAGCGCGTGGTGGAGGAGAACGAGACGTTTCTGACGGTGGTGCCGTTCTGGGCGGTTTGGCCGTTCGAGACGATGGTGATTGCCAAACGTCATCTCTCGTCTATGGAGCAACTGACGGGGCAGGAGCGGGATGGGCTGGCGGATATCCTGCAGCGCACGACGGCGCGCTACGACCGCCTGTTCCGGACGTCGTTTCCCTACTCGATGGGTTTCCACCAGCGTCCGACCGATGGGGGGGCGCACGACGAGACTCACTTACACTTACATTTCTATCCGCCGCTATTGCGTTCGGCAACGGTGCGCAAGTTCCTGGTGGGTTACGAAATGCTGGCGATGCCGCAGCGCGATATTACGGCGGAGTCGGCGGCGTCGCGCCTGCGGGGAGTGTGAGGGCACGGCTGAAACCGTTTGTAAAAGGCTGGCAAGCGCCAGTTGCCAACTGGCGCGCAGGATGCCATCCTGCCCCACCATGCTGCTTGACAAGCGTGTAAATCGGCGCCCATACTCAATCAAATTCGCCGGGGGTATGGGTTGTAACTTATCTGTAACTATCGATCTTGATCCCGCCTGGCGCGAGCCTTGTTCGCTCATCCCTATAACGATTTAACGGAAAGGGAGTCTGAGGAATATGAGCACGAAACGTTTAGGCAGATTCAGTTGCATCGTAGGCGCGGTGGCTTTTGCGTGCGCACTCGCTTTCGCGCAGTCCCAAGCCAATACCGGAATCATCGAGGGCATCGTCTCGGATCCCTCGGGCAAGGCGGTGGCTAAGGCGCAGGTGACGATCACGAACCTTGGTACGAATTTCACGAGGGAACTGGTTACCGATGAAGAAGGGCGCTTCCGAGGCCTGCTTTTGCCGCTCGGACCTTACCGGGTAACGATCAAAGGCGCCGAGTTTCGGCACCAATGTACGTGAGGGTCTGGACCTTGCCGTTGGTCAAACGATTTCGCTCCCGGTGGTTTTGAGTATTTCGCAGATCGAGCAGGTAGTTTCGGTAAGCGCGGAGGCACCCATTCTGGAATCGGGCAGGGTGGAAAATTCCACTTACCTTGACCAGCGTTCTGTACATGACTTGCCGAACAACGGCCGTAACTTTCTCAGTCTGGTGCCGCTGACGCCGGGAGTCTCGATCGTGCAGGGTCCCGACGGCGATGAGATCTCAATTAACGGGCAGAAGGGTATCAATAATAACGTTTCGATCGATGGCGCGGACAACAATAACCCATTCTTCGGCGAGCAGCGCGGCGGGCAGCGGCCGCCCTTCACGGTCAGCCTCGACGCGATCAAAGAATTTCAGGTAGTGGCCGACAGCGCGCCTGCGGAATTCGGGCGCAGTTCCGGCGGCTTCATCAATGTGGTGACGAAGTCCGGAACTAACGATACCCACGGGACGCTGCACGAATACCAGAAGTGGACGGGATTGACCTCGCGGCTTTCCGACGGCACGCGCCTAGCGGCGTTTTCGCAGGAGCAGTTCGGCGGCACGCTCGGGCGGCGCGATCCGCAAGGACAAGCTGTTCTATTTCGTGGCCTACGACCAGCAGTACTTCACGCAGACCAAGCAGAACAATCCCAACCGCATCGACCCGCGGCTGGTCAACTTCTTCGCCACGAAGTTCAGCGACCCTAACGAGAACGGCCCGATCACGCGCGAAGAACAATGCACTCGCGACGCTGGGCAAGATCGACTGGTATGCGAGTTCGAAGAATCTGTTCACGGCGCGCTACAACTTCGCCCGCGCCCGCCAACCCAACGGGACATTCGACGTGGAGCAATGGGGCACCAGCGCCAACGCGATTGAGCGCGATTTCTCAAACACGGTGAGCCTGCAGCTCAACACGACGCTTTCCGCCAGCACGCTGAACGAGGCGCGGTTCCAGTTCTCGCGGGAAGACCGCCCGCGGGACTATGCCGGGCCCTCGCTGCCGGGCCAGAGCCGTCCGCTGCCGGACACCGGCATCGATTTCGCGGGACAGTATCGTTTCGGGATGCCGTTCTTCATTCCGGTGAAGGACCACGACACGCGCTTCCAGGTGAACGACAACGTCTCGCTGATCCGCGGCGCGCACAATTTCAAATTCGGCGCCGAGCTCAACCGGACGTCTACGACGCAGACCTTCGTCGGCTTCGCCAACGGGCGATACATCTTCGACAGCGTGCAGGGCTTCATGAACTATGTGAATATCGGTCCGAAGTTCGTGGAATGCTCCGACGGCTCCACCAACAACAACGGCAGCTGTCCCAGCGGGAGCAGCCATCTCGGGTCCGCTGATGCTGTTCCTGCAGTTTGCGGGAGTCAACGGGAAAGCCGCGAGCGACGCCGGCACGCAGACGATCCCGCAACTGGAGCCGGCGATGTTCGTCCAGGACAAGTGGCAGATCCGCCCGAATCTGACCCTGAGTTACGGCTTGCGGTGGGACGCGCAGATGGAGCCGGACCCGATCACGCCGCGCCGAGCCAGGTATTTTTCGCGCCGTTCATCGGCAAGCCGGGCTTTCCTTCGACCGGCAACATTCCTTCGTCTAAGAGACAATTCCAGCCCCGCGCCGGCCTGGTCTGGGATCGCCGGGCAAGAAGGGTAAGACTGCTGGTCCGCCTGGGCGGCGGCATCTACTATGCGCGCACGCCCGGACTGGATTTTGCGAGCACACGTTCCACCAACGGCTCGGTGGGCCAGTCGATTTATCGCGATTCGACCTTTAACAGTTTCGGCCTGACTCCGCCGGCTTACGACCAGCTTGTGCCGAACGCAGCGAATCTGCCGCCGAGCGATCCGCAGGTCTACGTGACGGCCAAGAACTTCACCAATCCGCGCACTTACACGTGGAGCCTGAACGGTGGAGCAGGCGCTGGCCAGCGACTTGAAGGTGAGCGCCGCGCTTCACCTGGGCCAAGGCGGTCCACGCGCAGCCGGTTCGTGGACCGCAACGACCCGGTCTTCGGCTCGCCGTGGGGCACCGGCCTGGGCGCGGACAAGACCAACGGCATCGGCCAATTGACCACGCTCGAAAGCTCGGCGAAATCGCTGTACCGCGGCCTGACCATCGGCCTGCAGAAGCAGATGTCGCAAGCACTTCCAGTTCCAGATGAATTACCAGCTTTCCGAAGATCTGGCGGACGACGACAACGAGCGCGATCCGTTCAGCTACCGCTATGCCGTGGCCAACAATTTCAAGCCCGACTACGGCTTCTCCGACCGCGATGGAGAGGCACCGCTTCAATGTGTTCGGGCTGGTGGAACGGCGCCGTGGGGCATCGATTTCTCGCCGCTGATCAGCTTCCACACGCCGCAACCGATGTCGGTGGCCAATCGCATTCTGCCAACGGCTACATCGTCAAGCGCAATACGATCTGGAAGAACAACACGTTTTTCGCGTTCGATTTCCGCGCCGCGAAGAACTTCAAGTTGAGCGAGCGTGTGCGATCTGCAGGCGATCGTGGACGCGTTCAATCTGACGAATCGGGCGAATCCCAAGCATCCGGAGACCACCAGCTTGCTGTTCAATTTCGATGGCACGGTGCAGAGCGGGCTGGGCGATCCGCGGCAGGCGCAACTTGGGCTGCGGTTGATGTTCTAGGTCAATGGAAACTCGAGAGGGTTGACTTTGACGCGGAGTCCCGGAGCCGCGGAGAACGGACGCAGAGAGGATCAGGGCAGAAACGAGCGCGGAGAGAGCGGAGCGGTGGGTGTGGAGATCGCGACAGAACGAAATGGGTTGCAGAGAGGCTGGGGATTAGGCGACGATGGCGGTGAGGTGGAGGATCTTTTCGCCGAGGTGCGGAGTCGCCTTGGATTTTTACGTTTGCCCTGGCGGTGTCGCGATTTATGCCTTTGGTGAAGAGGCGCCACGCCAGGTTCTGCGGTATGGTTACGCGGGAGGCGAAATCTCCAGTGGAGGTTTTTAGCAGGGTCCATCCGGCCGCTTCGCGGGCGAGGGACCAGGTTCCGCCGCAGTCGCCGGAGATCTCCAGGAGAATTGCTGTACGCAGTGGCGCGTCGACATCGCGGTAGAGGAATGGGAGGCCGCGAACAAGACAATCCAGCACCGGATGGTAAAGATCGGGCGTCATGATGCCGGGGCGATTCGTAGCGTGTCGAATCTGCTGCTGGTGATGCCAGCGTTCGGTCAACTCGCGGGCCGTGTCAAACCAGTTTAGGGAGGCTGTTTCTCCGGCCCAGCTTACGGCGAAAGCGGCGGGGGCGAAGGGATCGAGCGATTCGTGAAAACGGGCACTCTGCTCGCAGGCTATCTGCATCAGGTCGATCAGGACCGTCGGGCTTAGGCGGCGGTAGACGGTCACGCCTTCACGATTCAGCCGATTCACCAGTGCGCTCAGATCTTCGGGAGAACGGATGTCGGCGGCTTCCACGAAGCAGGAGTCGCGAACCAGCGAGAGTTTTCTCAGCACGGTATCGAGCAGGTGAGCCGCGACGTCGCGGACCTTCCATGCCGGCGCGATGGTCTGGAGGTCCCACTCGCCCGGTGTGAGCGAACGCAATAATTGGATCAACTTTTCGTCAACGCTGCGCAGCAGGTGAGCGCAGAGAATGGGCTCCATAGTGTTCATGCGGATCTCCTCACCCGTTACTTCAGGAACTTGAGCAAGGGCGGGTAGAACATTTCCGGGGCTTCGAGATGCGGTACGTGTCCCAGGTTTGGCAGGATCACGAGTTCGGCGCCTGGAATGGTGTCCGCGATGTGTTTCGCCAGTTTCGGAAAATCCGTGCCATCCCTCTCGCCGCCGATGACGAGCGTCTTTACCTTGATCTTCGCCCAATCGTAGACGACCGGGTCGAGATAGGGCATCTGCTGGTAGATGGACCGTACCATGGCGAGCCGCGGCCATTCCGCGCTCAGTGTGGGCGCGTATAGAATCCGCACGTACTGCTCATACTCGGGCTTCCACGCACCGGGCGACGGGAAGTAGCGGCGGATGTTGGCGTAGAAGGCCTGCCAGCGCTGGTCGTTGGTCTGCGCCATGGTGGCCTTGTAGGCTTCGTCCGCGCTGCGCCAGGGACGCTCATAGCGGATGTCGGTGAGCCCGATGGGATCGTAGAGTACGGCTCGCTCTGTGATGTCGGGAAATGACGCGGCGAAGCGCGCTGCCAGCATCCCGCCCATCGAGTGGCCGACGATGGAGACTTTTGAGATGCCGAGCGATTCGAGCAGCCTCCGGCTGTTGAGAGCCATGTCGTGGAAATTGTACGGAATGACGGGCTTCGAGGATCGACCAAAGCCGATCTGATCCGGCACTACGACGCGGAAGCCCTGCTTGCGCAGGGCGTCAATGGGCCCGGCAAAGTAGAAGCCCCCGAAGTTCATCCCGTGAAAGAGCACGACCGTGCGGCCGTTGGGTTGGCCGGACGGTTGCACATCCATATACGCCATGCGGACGTCCTGGCCGTAGAGGACCAACGGCAGATACGAAACCGGATAGGGGTAGGCAATGCCCTCGTACCCAATGCTGCCGGGCTTGACATCGGTTGGCGCCTTCGGCGGCGCATCGGCCTGGGCGAAAAGCGATCCGGCGATGGAGAGAAGGAGACAGGCAGTGCGCATCCGAAAAGCCTCCGTGCTCATAGTATGCACGACAGACGGCGTCCTGATCTTCTACAATCGGTTGGTTCGGAAGACAGGAGGTGGCATGACGCGAGCAATGTTTTGCATTCTCTTATTCGGGTGGATTTGTTTTGGCCAGGGGCCCCGAATACTGATTGTGACCGACCTGGAAGGCGCGGGCGGCGTGAACGACGCGGAGGAGCAACTTCTACCCGGACAGCGGCGCTACCCTGAATCGCGCCGCATTCTGACGGGCGAGGTCAACGCGGCGGTGAGCGGCGCGCGCGCGGCGGGCGCCACGGAAATCGTGATCTGGGACGGTCACGACGGCAGCCGCACGCTATCCGTGGATGAGATTCACGAGAGCGCCAAACTGCTGCAGGGGCTGGCCGACACCGGCCAACTATTACCTCTCGGAAAGGCTTTACGACGGCGTGATGTTCGTGGGACAGCATGCGATGGCGGGGGCGAAGAACGCGGTGCTGGCGCATTCGCAGAGTTTCAGCGTGAAGCGAATCGCGATCAATGGCCGCGAGGTGGGGGAGGTTGGGCAGATCGCCGCGATTGCCGGGCACTTCGGCATTCCGGTGATTATGCTTGCCGGTGACGAGGCGGCCTGCGCGGAGTTGACGGCGCTGCAACCGAAGGCAGTGACGGTGGCGGTGAAGCGTCTTGCGGGCAAGGCGTCCACTTTGAGCCTGTCGCATGCCGAGGCGAAGCGGCAGATTGAGGAGGCGGCTCGCACGGCTGTGGCACACGCGGCGGAGTACGCGGCCTGGAAAATCGCCGGGCCGGTGGAGATGACGATGGAATATCTGGCGCAACCTCCGGGGCAGCCAGTGCCGCGGATGCTGAAGTATCGCGGTCAAAATGTGCTGGAGGCGTACGAGGCTTGGCTGGGTAAACCTTAAGGCTAGAGTTGCTGCCTGGGGTTCTGTGTTAAGATCGGTGCCCATAGCTGGTCGA
This sequence comes from uncultured Solibacteraceae bacterium, assembly GCA_963792055.1. Taxonomy (GTDB): domain Bacteria; phylum Acidobacteriota; class Terriglobia; order Bryobacterales; family Bryobacteraceae; genus Solibacter. The sequence goes on from CAWBUV010000011.1 coordinate 568,195, forward strand.
AGGGGGATGCTGTTTGTGCGATCAGCGCTTTGGAGCTCCCACCATGCCGAGTCCGTAAACGGGAACGATTCGGTACTGGCCAGCAGGCGGCATTGACGGCACGGTCAACTCAGCTCAAGAGGACAATCACACATGCGAAGAAGAATCAGCCGGGCTTTGGTCGTTTTGGCAATCACCACGGCAGCCGTTTGGGGCGCCGACAATTCGCTTGGCACCTGGAAACTCAACCTTGCAAAATCCAAATACACTCCGGCTCCAATGCCTTTGAAAACCTACACAGCAGTTCGGGAGGCCGCCCCGGGCGGCGTAAAAGTGACATTCACGGGGGAACGCGCGGATGGCACGGCGATCAACGCCAACTACGCTGCGAAATACGACGGCTCGCCGGCTATGGTGAACGGCCCGGGGTCACCCTATGACACCATCTCGATCAAACAGGTAGATGCCAATACGCTGACTTACGAAGCGAAACACACGAATGGCAAGTATCACAGCAGCGGACGCACGGTGATTTCGAGCGACGGCAAGACGATGACGACGACGGCCAAAGGGACGAACAGCGACGGCAAGGCGATGACAGTGTCGTTTGTTTACGAGAAGCAGTAGGGGAAATCTTCGCTGGCCCGGGCCACCTCCGCGGTCCGGGCTATTGTTTCTTCGCTGCCGGCGGGGCCAACTGTTCCACGGCGACATCGGAAAATATGACGGTGTCGGCAGCATCAGCTTTGTGCGAGCAGACTACGAGGCCGACGAGCACCGGATTCCGAAAGGTGACTTCGGTGCGTGCCACTTCCTTGAGGTCCGCGCTGTCCCTGGCGATGGAGACGGCGATCCGGACGCCGTTACGGACCAGCTTCAACTTGTATTTTGCGGGGCCGTCGAAGGGGAGGTCAAAGGCGTTGGTGTCTTCGCCTTTGGCGCTGCGCCATTGAATTCCGGGCATGCCGTTGCCGTGGATCACGATGTCGGCGTATGGCGAATCGGTGTCCAGGGACTGACGAATCATGATGCCGGCCTTGCGATGATCTTCGCCTTTGCCGAGGAATTCCATGGTGGCCGTGACGGAGAAGTTGCCCGGCATCTCCCGCCACAGGTATTGAAACTGGTCCTGTTTGGCCCAGATGTTGGCGCCGGAGCCGGTGAGGCGGTATTGCCCGCTGGCGGCATCAAACGCGGTGGTTCCTTTTCGCGCAGGATCGCCTACGTCGCCCGAATTGGTGAACGCGCCCAGACTTTGGCTTTGGTTTTGAGCGAAGGCCGAGGCAGAGAGCAGACAGATCAGGAATAAGTCGCGCATGTTATTGTTTCCTGCCGGCGGGCGGAGCGAGCTGCTCCACCGAGACATCCGAAAACAGAACGGTATTTGAGGCGGCCTGGGTGTGGGAGCTGACGCCGAGACCGACCAATACCGGGCTTCCCAACTGGTTGGAGGTATGTCCGAGTTCACGCAACGGTCCGTCGTCCTTGGCGAGGAAGACGGTGATGGTGGCACCCTGGCGGACCAGCTTCAACTTGAAGGTACCCGGGCCTTCGATTGGGAGATCGACCGTGTTGGTAATGTCCCCCGTGGTATTGCGGAACTGAACGGCGGGCATGCCGTCGCCATGGATGGCAAGGTGAACGAAGGGCGAATCGGTGGCGGGAGACTTGCGGAGCATGATGACGGCCTTACGGTGGGCGTTTCCCTCGGTGAGAAATCGGGCTGTGGCGGTGACCGCGAAGTTGCCCGACATCTCGCGCCAGACATAGTGGAACTGGTCGGCCTTGCCCCAGATGTCGGCGCCGGAGCCGGTGATCCGGTACTGCCCTCTGGAAGGGTCGAACTCCGCGGACCCTTTGATGGGCGGAGCGCCGACGTCGCCGGAATTCGTGAAGGCGCCCAACTTTTCGGCTTGAGCGAAAGCCGAAGCGGCGAACAGGCAGGTGAGCAACAGTTCTCGCATGTAGAAATTGTACTCTCGTGCAGATTTGAAAACCGGGTCCGCGTCGTGTATTCTCAAGGCGACCATCCCACTGAGTTGAGAAAGGCTATCCCATGCACCGACGCGATTTCTTCCGTACCGCCCTGGCGCTTCCGCTTGCCGGTGTTCTAGCGCCGCTCGAGAGACTGGCGGCGGCCGACCTTGGCAAGGTCAAGATCACCGATATCAAGATGCGGCCTTCGGCGTCACATACACAGATCCGGATCGATACCGATGCAGGGATTTCGGGAATGGGCGAGAGCGGTGTAACGGCGCCGATGATGAAGGCGTGGCTGGACATTTACAAGCCGCTGCTGGTGGGACAGGACCCGCTGGCAATCGGGTATCACTGGCACCGGATGTCCACGCTGATGCATACCTATATGGCGCGGATTCCGGCAATGAGCGGGATCGATATGGCCCTGTGGGATCTCTCGGGCCACTTGTTGAACGTTCCGGTTTACAAGCTGCTGGGCGGACCGTTTCGCGAACAGGTGCCGGTGTTCATCAATACCGAGCCGCGCAATATGTTGGACGCGGCCAGCGTGAAGGACTGGGCGGACCAGTTCCGCGCGAGTCCGCTGGGGTTCCGGGCATGCAAGATCAACACGCACACGATCTTCGGTATTCCGATGGGGCGCTACACGACGGCGCTTTCGGCGCAGGACCTGAACAAGCTGCGGACTTCGTTCGGCAATGTGCGCAAGGAACTGGGCTTGGACTACGACATTATGGTCCACTGCCACAACGAGTACGATCTGGCGAGCGCGAAGGCGATGGCGCGAGCGGTGGAGGAGATTCAGCCGAAGTGGTTTGAGGATCCGCTTCCGCCGCAGTTCTCGGATAGCTGGGTGGCGCTGAAGCGCGACTGCCGCGTGCCGCTGTTGACGGGGGAGAAGTGCGAAATGCCGCAGGGTTTTTATCCCTTCCTCAAGGAGCAGGCGGTGGATTATATTTATCCGGACATCGCATTCTGCGGCGGGATCACGGCGTTCATGAAGATTGCGGCGATGGCTTCGGTGTTCCGGATTCCGATTGCGACGCACAACGTAGGCGGCATTCATCTGACGATGTCCTGCATACACGTTGGGCTCTCGATCATGGATTTTCTGACCAGCGAAGCTGCGATGGGCGGGGCTAACGGCGGAGTGTTGGCGCTGGCCAAGAATCCGCCGGTGGTGAAGAACGGGATGGCGGCGCGGCCGGAGGGTACCGGGCTGGGAGTGGAGCTGAACGAAGAGGTCTTCCGGCAGCGCGGGGGACGCGGCGGCGGTGCGTTCCAGGACTGGGTCTGAGTTACGCCTGGGTCTGAGTTATGGCTGGGTGTTCGCGGTGCGCGCTTCGGCTTCGGCGAGCCAGCCGCGGCGCAGTTGTTCCTGTGGGACGCTCGACAGATAGGGCTTGATGTCGAGGATGGGAGTTCCCTCCAGCATGTCGAGGCCGCGTACGCGGAGCGAGCGGCCCTCGCGCGACAGCAGTTCGACCACGGTTAAACCTAGCGGATTCGGCCGCCGGGGGGAGCGGGTAGCGAATACACCGTGTGGCCGATTGTCGGTCGGCGGCGTTCCCACCAGGCTGAATCCTTCGGAGCGATCGAAGGCCCAGATGACGAAGAGGTGAGAGAAGCCTTCGATGTCCTGGAGTCCGGATTCAAATTCGGGACGGATTTCGAGGAGGCCTTCCGTCTCGTGCTTCGCGCCGAGCCCTTTCGGAATCTCTTGCGTATTCCGATAGGGACTTCTTACGTACCCGATGGCCTGCATGGTGAACATAGCATCAGTTTAGCTGCGCGGGGTGGAGGTGCGTACGATGCGGCGCGCGGTCCATCCCATGAGGAGGGCGGCGGCGCAGAAGGGTAGTTCGGACCAGAGGATTTCACCGGCGCGGTCGAAGAAACGGGCGATGGTGAGTGGAGAGACGCGAATGGGACGCCAGGGAAAGAAGAGGCGCTCGGTGGAGAAGGGAAACAGGAGCATCACGCCGGAGCCGCCGTCGGTGAGCATGTCGAGGAGCGGGTGGGTGATGGCCGCGCCGGCCCAGACAGCGGCCAAGGTGAGTACGGCGCGGCCGGTGGTGACCAGGGACGCTATGGCAAGCGCCAGCAGGGCGAGGAAGAACGGCGAGTGAAAGAAGCCTCGATGGGCGAAGAAGCTGCCGTGCGGGATGTGGAGGGCCATCATCGCCCAGGTATCGAGATCCGGCGCGACGGCGAACAGTCCGGCGGTCACGGGGATGGCCCAGCGTGGCATTACGGCACGGAGGCGGGGGAGTTCGGCGCACGGTAGCGCGAGAGCGGCGCCGACTACGAAGTGGGTAATGGCGGACGCCATGGGATCAGCCGCGCAGGTAGGCGTCGTCCTTCTTGAGCCAGTCTTCGCGGATGGGGCTGAAGATGTCGAGATCGAGCGTGTCTTCGAGGGCCACGGCGCGGTGCGGCACGTTGGAGGGGATCCGCAGGACCTGTCCTTTGCCGACTACGATCTGGCGGCCGGCGATCTCGAACTGGAGCGCGCCCTCGAGGATGTAGGTAATCTGCTCGCTCTCGTGATGGTGCTCCGGAACGATCGCTCCCTTGGCGAGGAAGACTTGCGCCACCATGGCTTTGTCGCCGGAAATGATCTTGCGGGCGATGGTGTCGCTCAGGACCTCTTTTTCCATGTCGTCCCACGTGTAGAATTCCATTTTTCGATTTGTCTCCGTGAGATCAGAATACGCGAAAGGGGAGGGCGAACGGGGCGGTGTAGGATTGAGGAAGCCGTGCGTAGCCGCGAAGAAATCTACTTTCGTCTGCGCCAGGAAGCGGGCAACCTGGCGATGTTCCTGCTTCCACCGGCGGGGGCGGAGGCGCTTGCGGCGGGGGCGGGAATTCTGCCGGACGCCTCGGTTGTGGCGGCGGCACTGCGCGGAACGCGTTATGCGGCCGAGGTGGAGCGGGTGGCGGATGAGATTCTGCGGCATCGCTTCCCGATTCTCGGGCTGACGGTGGAGACCGGGCCCACGATCGACTGGCGGCGGGATTATCTGCATAAGGTGTCGAGCGGTACGCCGTATTTCCGGCGGTCGCCGTATCTGGATTTTTCGCGCGTGGGCGATCACAAGGTGGTCTGGGAGTTGAATCGCCACCAGCACTTCACGCTGCTGGCGCAGGCGTTCCGGCTGACCGGGCGGCGGGAGTATCTCGACGAGGCATTCCGGCAGGTGGAGAGCTGGCTGGATGCGAATCCGTTTCTGCGCGGAATCAACTGGGCGAGCGCGCTGGAGGTGGCCTTCCGGGCGCTCTCGTGGGTATGGCTCTGGCATATGGCGGGCGAGGAGATGCCCGAAGCGCTACGGAGACGTTTTCTGACCGCGCTAGAGCGTCATGGACGGTACCTGGAGCTGAACGTTTCGGTATACTTTTCGCCCAATACGCATTTGCTGGGCGAGGCGGTGGCGCTGCATGCGCTGGGCGTGTTGTTCCCGGCGTTTCCGCGAGCGGGTCGATGGGTGGAGACGGGCGGCCGGCTGGTGGAGCAGCAGATGGAGCGGCAGGTTCGCGAGGATGGCAGCCACTTCGAGCAGTCGGCCTACTATCACGTCTACGCACTGGATTTTTTTCTGCTGTACCGGGTGCTGGGGAACGTGCCCGGGTGGTTCGATGCGCGGCTGGTTGCGATGGCGGAGTACCTGGATGCGCTGTTGGGGGTGAGCGGCGTGCTACCGCTGATCGGGGATGACGATGGCGGCCGGCTGTTTCATCCTTATGGCGAACGGGCGCGGTTTGGGTGCGCGACGATGGCTACGTGCGCGGTCCTGTTGCGGCGGCCGGAGTGGCTAAGGGACGCGGGCGATCTGGCGGAGCAGGCGGCATGGTGGCTGGGTGCCGAGGCGCTGGGCGCGCGTACGACGGAAGCGGCGCTGCGCGTCTCGCGGTTGTTCGCCGATGGGGGCACGGCGATCATGGCTGCGGGCGGGGTTCAGGTGGTGGTGAAGGCGGGACCCTTCGGGGAAGGCTCTGGGGGGCACAGTCACTCGGACGTCCTCAGCCTGACGGCACGCGTGGGCTGTCGCGAGATTCTGATCGACCCCGGCACGTTTACCTATGTGGCGGATCCGGTGGAGCGGAACCGGTTCCGCGGATCGGCCGCGCACAACACGGTGCGGATCGATGGGCGCGATCAGGCGGTTCCGGCGGGTCCTTTCCGGTGGAACGATAAGCCGACGGTCAAGGTGCGCGAGTGGGCTACGGGGGGCGAACGGGATTACCTGGACGCGAGCTGCACGTATGGAGGCTTCACCCATCGGAGACGTGTTGTGTTTCTGAAGCCGGCGACGGTGATCGTGCTGGATACGGTGGATGGGCCGGCGGGCGAGCATGTGGTGGAGCAGTTTTGGCATACGGACTCGCCGGAGGATGCCGCGCGTTTCAGCTTCAGTGCTGCGGTGGAGGTGGTGGACACGTGGCGGTCGCGGGCGCTGGGCAGCAGGGAACGCGCGAGGGCGCTGTGCGTCAAGGTGCACGGTCCGCTGCCGGTTCATTTGGCGGCGGTGCTGGATCTCTCGGAGTCCCCGGTGAAGGGCGAGGTGACGGTTCGGGTCGGAAGGGGACGTGATTGTGGTGGGCCGAACGCCGTCCGGCCCGGTGGTGCGATTCTCCGCGAACGGGGTCGCTACACGCTGCTGAGTATGATGCGGTGGACTTTGAGGAGAAGGTCGACTTCCTGGCGCGGCAGTTCGAGGGCGGCGGCGATCTGCGAGGCGCCCTCGCCGTGGCGGTGCATGCGGAGGGCCTGGGAGCGCTTGTTCAGGTTGAGGCCGGGCTTGGGAAGTCCAGCCGGCGGCGCCACGGGCGGGTGACTCTGCAGGTCGTGAAGCTGCGCGGAGAGGGCTTCGACCGTGTCACGAAGCGCCTGGATGCCGGCGCCGTCCTGCGATTGGCGCTCGGCGGCGCGCAGGTTCACCTGACGAAGGATGCCATGGGCGCGATAGACCGCGAAGAGGCTGATCGCGGCGCCGCAGAGGATCAGGCCACACAGGATGCTCAGGGGAAGCAGAAGGACGTTCATCGTACACTCCGAAGCCGGTCCGACCGGCTGATGATCTCTTGAATCCTGACACCGTAGTTGCCCTCGACCACGACCACTTCGCCGCGCGCGATGAGACAGTGATTCACCAGCACCTCGACCGGCTCGTTGACGCCGCGGTTCAGTTCCACAATGCTGCCGGTAGTCAGCTTCAGGACATCTTTCATGGGGATCTCGGTCTTCCCGAACGAAACACTGACTGGCAATTCGACGTCCAGCAACAGGTCCATGGTGGGGGGAATGTCGTGCCGGACGGCAGCGCGGCCAGCGTCGATCGCGGTGTCGAGGGGGGTGGCGGGCGCGTCGGAGGCACCGGTTCCAGCGGGTTGTGAAACCAGGGCGACCAACTTGGGACTGAACCCGATCCAAAGGGGCGGCTGAGGCAGTTCGCCGAAGGTGAGTGAGACCGATGCCGCGATTTCGGGAATGGTCTCCGGGACGTGCTCCGCGCCGCCTTCGCAGGATACTTCGCGACCCACCACGGCCACCAATCGAACGGGCGAGAGTGGAGAGCGATTGGCCGAGGATCTCCAACCAGGTATTGCGAGCCTCGTTGGCTTCGACGGTTTCCAGCCCGGCAGCTTTAAGCGTCAGTGTGCCGGTATACTCCCAGGTGGTAAGGGGTGTGGCGACCCAGACGGTCATGCCCGGGAGCGGCCTGGAAGGGCTGCTCCCACCACAAGAGGTCCGGTCCGGCGGGCGGCGCGCCGGCGGCCTCCCAAGGCGACATCGGGTTTCTGGTCGGCCATGGAAGCGACGACCTGGGCAAGTCCCGCGGTCCATTCGTCGAGCAGGCGGCGGACAGGTTCGGTCATTTGATTTTGGTCTCCGCCGGCGGTCATACGCTGACCATCCCGCGAGTGGCAGGCCATTGCTGGGCCAATTGGCCGCGCAGCCGCATGATGGCCTGGGACTTCAACTGCGAGATGCGCGACTCATGAAGGTTTACCACCTGGGCGATTTCGCGCAGGGTCAATTCCTCGTGGTAATAGAGGCTGAGCACGGTTTTCTCGATCTCGGGAATGCGCTCGATGCTGGAGGCCAGCAGCTTCTCGAGCTCCGCCCGTTCGAGCAACGTGGAGGGAAGGCTTTCGTGGGTGTCGGGCAGAAAATGCAGCAGGTCGTTGCCCTGATCTCCGCCGGCATATTCCAGGCTGGCGAGATTGAGGCCGCGGATCTCCACCAGCCACTGGTGGTACTCCTCGAGCGTGATGTCCAGCTCGGCGGCGATTTCGTCTTCCGACGGGGGACGCCTGCAGGCGTTGTTCGGCAGTCGCGATGGCTGCCTCGATCTGCTTCGACTTACGGCGCTTCTGGCGCGGCGCCCAGTCCAGACCGCGCAGGCTGTCGAGAATGGCTCCGCGGATCTTGTATTCGGCGTACGTCTTCAGTTTGACGTTGTGGAGTGGGTCGAAGTTATCGATCGCCGAGATCAGGCCAAGCACGCCGTTAGAGACCAGGTCATCGAGGCTGATGCTATCGGGCAGCCGCTCCTGAATCCGACGGGCGATCAGGCGCACCTGTGGCAGGTGTTCCAGAATGAGGCGCTCGCGTTCCTCGCCGGTCATTTCACCAGACATCGTGTAGGCATACATACGCTTTCACCCATGGCTTGCAAGCCTTCTATGCGGCCGACCGCGCCCTGCCGGCAGCGCCTGGAAAGACCAGTTCGAGCAGGCGGTCCGGGCTGGCCGATTCGAGATCTTCAGGGATGCGCTGGCCGGCCGTAAAAAAGGACAGCGGTTTGCGGGAGCGCGCGGCTTCACTGAAGATGGGGCCGTAGGTCCCGGTTTCGTCGAGTTTGGTAAACAGAAGGTGATGCGGCCGCAAGACTTCAAACGCGTCCACCATGCGCGAAAGGTCGGCGGCCTTCATGGACGCCGGCAGGACGAGGTGCGTATCGATATCGGGACGCGTGGCAAGAAAGTGAGCCAGACTCTCCGAGTCCTGTCAGGTCGCCGTAGCCTAAGCCCGGGGTATCGATGAAGATCAGTTCCTTCCCGCGGTTTTCCTCGATCGCCTGGGCCAGCGAGGACACGGTCTCGAGCAACTGAAAACCGACACCGAGGATGGCGGCATAGGAACGCAACTGGTCGGCGGCCGCGACGCGATGCGTGTCCATGGAGAGCAGCAGGGTAGGCCGGCGGGCGGCCAGACCGTAGTTCACGGCGAGTTTCACCAGGGTATGTCGTTTTGCCCGAACCGGGAGGGCCGACGAGGGCGACGATGCGCGGGTGAGCGGGACCGCGCCCCAGCGTGGCATCGGTGGTGAAGCGGCTGGAGGTTTCCTCCACGAGCGCCCGCTGGAAGGCTAGGCCATCCGGCCTCAGGGACGTACGGCCTACCGCGGGACGGAGGGTGTTGCAGCGGTCGCCGGCGGCTTGCACGATTTCGCGGGCGAGGTCCGGCGACACCTCCGCGGCGGTGAGCGCGGCATAGGCGTCGGAAATATCCTGCGAGACGCCTACCCACTGGGCCGGCGCGTAGGCCGTGCGGGTGATGGCGCGCCGCATGCCTTCCAATTCCTTCTTGAGTTCCGCGACTTCGACGGAGAGCCGGTCGCCCTGCGGGCGGCGGGGCGGAGGAAACGCTCGCTACGGTTCGCCCGGGAGCTTAACGAGGCCTCGCGCCGGCCGTGCCGGCACCGCGAGCAATGGCAAAGACGACTTCGTACTCGCCGAGATGGCGCACTTCGGGCGGCGCTTTGCGGCTGTTGACCAGCATCGCGTCCGGGCCCATCTCCTGGCGCGCGGCTGGCGATGGCGTCTTCCACGGTACGGGAATAGTAGGATTTGATCTTCATCTGCTTTTTGGGCCGCACACCAGCGGTCGCTGCACGTGGAATCTATCGGCGGGCTTGGCGAAATTCCTGTAGAGGACGGGCTACTGAATATTGCCTAGAGATTGCACGCGCAGGCCCGGGGGGACTTCGTTGTGCGCCAGGAAGAACAGGTTGGGCAGGGTAGGTTCACCGAACTGGCGCAGGAAATAGCGCGCGCCGCTGGACGTGATGGCCACGACCGGCGCTTCCGGCGACTGTATGCGCGCCGAAATGCGATTGAGGACTTCGCGGATTTGCTGCGGCGGAAGTGACAGGTGACTGTTCTGCTCGCCGTGTTCGACGGCGGATTCCACCGCCTGCTCGATGGCGGGGTCGATGAACCATGCGTGCAGGTCGCCGGCGCGGTTCAGGTACGGCTTGACGACGGCGCGGCGGATGGACTGGCGCACGTACTCGGTCAACAGAACCGGATTGCGGGTGGAGCCGCCGGCCTCGCCCAGCGCCTCCAGAATCGACACGGCGTCGCGTATGGAGACGCGCTCGCGCAAGAGATTTTGCAGCACGCGCTGCACGGTGGAGAGGGGCAGCAGTTTGGGAACGACGTCCTCGACCACCTTGGGATGTTCGACGGCCACGCGGTCGAGCAGTCGCTTGGCATCCTGCCGCGAGAACAGCTCGTGGGCGTAGCGGCGAATCAACTCAGAGAGGTGAGTGCCGAGCACGCTCACGCTATCCACCACGGTGTAGCCGGCATGGCGGGCGCGTTCGGCGCGCTCGGTTGGAATCCACAAGGCGTTCATTCCGAATGCCGGATCGCGAGTGGCCTGGCCCTCGATGGGCGTACTGGCTGCGCCGGTAGGAATGGCCAGCTCGCAGCCTTGCGGCAGTTCGTATCGCGAGATCTCCACGCCTTTCAGCGAAATTACGTATTCCCGGCTGCGTAACGCGAGATTATCGGTCACGCGGACGGGCGCCAACAGATACCCGAGGTCGCCGGCCAATTGCCGGCGGATGGCGGAGATGCGGCGCAAGCAGCGGGGAATCCTGCGCGCCTTCCACCAGGCCGATCAGACCCAGGCCCACCTCGATGGCGAGCGGTTCGACGCGCAAGAGCGATTCGACGCTGTCCTTGGCGGCCGCGGGTTTACCGGTTTCTTCGGGAGGCGCCGCCGAGGATGCGACTTCTTTCTTGCGCATGTTCCAGCCTGCTGCACCGGCGCCGCATCCCAGCAAGAGGAAGGGAATGACGGGCATACCGGGAAGTGCGGCGAGCGCGATAAGCACTCCGCCCGCCAGCATAATGGGCTGTGAGTTGCCCAGGATCTGCTTGTGGAACTCGGCACCGAGGCGCGCTTCACTGCTGGCGCGAGTGACGATCAGGGCGCCCGAGATGGAGATCATCAGCGCGGGGATCACGGTCACCAGTCCATCGCCGATGGTGAGCACGGTATAGGTCTCGATCGCTTTGCGAAGATCCATGCCATGCTGCAGCACGCCGATCAGAAAGCCGGCGATGATGTTGATCGCGGTGATGAGAATGCTGGCCACGGCGTCGCGCTGCGTAAAGCGGGACGCACCGTCCATGGCGCCGTAGAATTCGGCTTCGGTGGCGAGCGCTTTGCGGCGCCGTTTGGCTTCCATCTCGTCGATCAGGCCGGCATTCAGATCGCTGTCGATGGACATCTGCTTGCCGGGCAGGGCATCCAGGGTGAAGCGCGCGGTCACTTCACTGATGCGCACGGCGCCGTGGTTGATGACGACATATTGAATGGCGATCAGGACGAGAAAGATCACCGTGCCGATGACGTAATTGCCGCCGACCACGAAGCTCCCGAACGCTCCGATCACTTCGCCCGCCGCCGAAGTTCCGGTGTTGCCATTGATCAGAATCAGGCGCGAACTGGAGATGTTCAGCGCCAGACGGAACAGCGTGAGCAGCAGTAGGGTAGTGGGGAACGACGTGAATTCCACCGGCCGCACCAGGTAGAGGGAGACCATCAGCACGATCACCGACACCAGGATGTCGATCACGATGAGCAGGTCAAGTACAAAGCCGGGCAGGGGGGTGATCAGCGCGATCACGATGGCGAGCATGGCCAGCGGCACTACGAGCTCGCCGAGCGTTTCCAGCGGGAGACCGCGAACCCATTGGGGCAGTCCACCCGCGGCTCCCTGTCCTCCGATGGCTTTCGATGGCGTCATGCTATCCGGGCATCCTTCCGTTCATGAGTTTGAAGATGTAGGCCAGAATCTCTGCTACCGCACGGTACAGATGGGGCGGAATCTCCTGACCGACTTCGACCGATTTGTAGAGCGCCTGGGCGAGCGGCGGGTTTTCGATGATGGGGACCTGGTGGTCGATGGCCTTTTGCTTGATGCGGAGGGCCAGGTAGTTTCTGCCCTTGGCTACGACCAGCGGCGCCGCCATGCTGTCCATGTTGTAGCGGATGGCCACGGCGAAGTGCGTCGGATTGACGATGACCGCGGTTGCTCTGGGCACCTCTTTCATCATCTGGCGGCGAACACGGTCGCGCTGCAGGCGGCGTATGCGCGCCTTCATCTGCGGATTGCCTTCCGCGTCCTTCATCTCTTCGCGGATTTCCTGCTTGCTCATGCGCAGTTCGGATTTGTGCTTGCGCAACTGGCGGGCGAGGTCCACGCAACCGAAGATCAGGAAGACGGCGCGCCGCCTTCCAGAACAGCTCCATCAGCGAACTGCCGATCAGGCGGAAGCCGCTTTCCACACTTTGCAGGGGCAAGACGAGAAAGACGTCCAGCTTGTCGCGCGCTACCACCCAGACGGCCCACAGGAATACCGGCAGCAGCACCATGGCCTGGGCGAGGGACGGCAGGTTCTGCTTGGGCAGGTCCTGCAGCCGCGCGATCGGGTTGAAGCGGGCGGCGATCGGGCATGAGCTTCTTGAAGCTGATGCCGAATTGAGTGGTGGCCAGACCGGAAAGCGACGGTTGCGAAGGCGATCCCGGCGCCCGCCATCGCCAAGGGCAGGATGTTTTGCCGGCAGAGCTGCCAGGCGAGGTGGATCAGGTCTTCCGGCCGCAAATCCGGCGCGAAGGCCAGGCGCAGAATCGAACGTGGTGGTCTGGCGGAATTGCGCAAACCACGCGGCGCCTCCCGAGCCCAGAAGCACGAGGAAGACCATGAACTGCAGGGCGGCGACGAACTCTTTGGCGGCGGGAAACTGACCCTGCTCGCGCGCCTTTTTGAGGCGCTGCTGGGTGGGTTGTTCGGTTTTGCCGCTCTGGTCCGCCATGACGTGTCATATGCCCAACATGTGGTGCGCGGCGGCCCAGGCATGCCCGCTGATTTCCCGAAGGATGCGCGGAAACATGGCCGACATCCAGCTCAGAAGTATCAGGGCGGTCAGCATCTTGGCGGGAAACGCCAGGCTGAGCAGTTGCAGTTGGGAATTGATGCGCCCGAGAAGCGCCAGGGCAACGTCCACCATCACCAACAATGCCACGACGGGCAGCGCCAGGCGCACACCCACCGAGAAAAGGGTCGCGCCGAGGCGGATTAACGGCTCGGCGGTAGCGCGGCTGAAAATGAAAGCACCCGGAGGCACCTTTTCGAGGCTCTGCGCGAAGAGGCGGAGAACTTCACGGTCCAGCCCCATGACGAAAAACAGCATGCCGGCCATCAATTGAGCGAACACCAGCAGGATGCCGGAATCGGCTTCGGAGTTGGGGTCGATGGTGGAGGCGTAGGCGTATCCCGCCTGCAGGCCGAGAACCTGCGCCGCCAGGGTGAAGGTTTCGAGCGCGATAGCGACGGAGACGCCGATCGCAAGGCCTACGGCGGCCTCGGTAAGAGCCCAGCCGGCGAGGACCGCCACGGTGACGGCATCGGTCGGGACCAAGGGCCACTGGCCGTAAAGCGCCAGAGTGAACGCCAACGCCAGGGCGGCGCGCGCCGGTTCGGGGGCACCCTTGATTCCCGGCAGCGGCACGAAAATCAGCGCGCCGCCGACGCGCGCCAGCACGAGCAGGAATCCGATACAGCGCGCCGGTGGAGAGCGTCAGGTTACCGGGCATAGCGGCTCAAGTCTCCGAATAGCGCGATGGTGTAGCCCATGGTGCGCTGCAGCATCCAGGGCAGCAGGAAGAGGAGGCCTGCAAGGAAGGCCAGCAGCCGCGGGATGGTGCTGAAGGCGTTGTCCTGCATGGACGTGGCGATCTGCACCAGACTGATCACGAGGCCGGCGACGAAGCCGATGGCCAGCAGGGGCGCGGCCAGCCAGAAGGTGGTCATCAGCGCCTGGCGGATCAGTCTGAACCACGGTTTCCGGTGTCATGAGTAGAAGCTCTTCATCAGCGAGCCGATCACCAGATTCCAGCCGTCCACCAGCACGAAGAGGAGGATCTTGAAGGGCGCCGAAATCATCACGGGCGGCAGTTGCACCATGCCGATCGACAGCGTCACCGAGGCGATCACCAGGTCGATGACCAGGAAGGGCAGGAACAGCACCGCGCCGATCTGGAAGCCGGTCTTGAGCTCCGAGAGAATGTAGGCCGGGATCAGGATCTTGAGGTCGAGATCGGCCGGCGTGCGCGGCGCGGGGGAGTGGGAGATCTCGATAAACAGCCGGATGTCTTTTTCGCGGGCGAAGCGCACCAGGAAGTTGTGCAGCGGCTTGGCGCCTTGTTCCATGGCCTGCCCGGGCGTCAGTTGGCCGGCTTCCATCGGCTCCCATCCCTGGTGGTACATGTCGGCGATCACCGGCTGCATGACCAGCAGCGCCAGAAACAGCGCCAGGCCGAGCAGCACCTGATTGGAAGGCGTGGATTGCGTCCCCAGCGCCTGCCGCAGGAAGTGCAGCACCACGACGATGCGCAGAAACGGAGTGATCGACATCACCGCCGCCGGCAGCAGCGTCATCAGGGTCAGCAGGATGACGATCTGCATCGGCACGCTGAGCGAGGCGCCGTTCTTCCCGGCCGAGATTCCGAGGAGAGAGAAGGGCTCGCTCGCCGCGCGCCAGGCGGGAAGCGCCGCGGCCAGCCGCCACAGGATCCGCGCGCAGTCTCACTTGCCCGGCCTCCATGCTCGGCGACGCGGGAAGCTGTGCTAGCAGCGAACAGCCGGATGGCGAGGAGGCCACCAGCAATTCGGTGTCGCCCACGCGCACCAGGTGCAGCGTATGCTGCGGACCCAGCGGCAGGCGTTCCAGGCACTCCACGCCGCCGCGCGGCGGCCTTGCGCGCAGCGTCAGACCGGCAACTCCCCGCCGCCGCAATACCCACAGTGTCGCCACGAGCAGGAGCAGCACGGCGCGACCGCCGCCATCTGTTGGATCACTTCCATTCCCATTCCTTCCGGCCTGCCGAATAGCGGCTGGCCCGTCAGAAGTCGTCCCGGAAGTCCGTGATGCGCACGCCGAGAGTGTTCTCGATCACCACGATCTCACCGGAGCCGCACAGCACACCGCCGATGTAGATATCGATGTTCTCGCCGGCGCTGCGCGAGGTGCCGATCACGCAGCCCTCTTCGAGCTGAAGCACCTCGCGGGTGGTCATGACGCGCCGGTCGAGTTCGACTTCGATATCGACCGGAACATCGCCGAGCGGCGCAATTTCTTCCTGAGGCGTCATCTTCTTCCTGAAAGTGATCGGCAGTTCGCGGGCAAAAGTTTAGGGTGTTTCTCTTAGTTCGCCTAGTGTTTCAGGTTGATGGTTTCCTGGCTCAGTTCGTCTACCGTGGTGATCACGCGCGAGTTTGCCTGGTAGCCGCGCTGTAGCACGATGAGATTGGTGAACTCGCGCGCGATATCCACCGTGGAGGCCTCGATCGCGCCGCCCACGATGTCGCCGCGTCCGCCGGTATTGGGCAGTCCGATGGCGGGCGTGGCGGTGCGCGCGCTCACCTGGTAGTTGTTGTTCCCGGCGGCAATCAGCGATTCCGGATTGCGCACGCTGGCCATGGCGACCTGCCCGACAACCACCTGCTGGCCGTCCGAATACTGCGCCAGGATCTTGCCGCCATCCGCCAGGCCGACACGGATCAATTGTGCCGCCGCCGAACCGTTCTGCGAACTGGCCGAGGGCGCCGAGGGCTGGCCGAACTGGGTGATCCGCCCGGCTCCGCTGCTGTTGTAGGGGTTCCATTCGAGGTTCATGTCGGCCGCCCCGTGGTCAGTCCCGGGATATCGCGATCGGATCGGGGTTCCCGGCGCCGGCGACGGTCAACTGGCCGTCGGTACCGAAGGTCAGCGTGCCGGAAGCGCCGCTGATATCGAAAGGCGTTCCCGCCGTGCCCCCGCTGATCTCTTCGCCGGGAATGGTCACGTTGTAGGACCACTGGTTGGCGGCGGTCTTCTGAAAGTGCACGGTCAGCACGTGGGTGGTGCCGAGGCTGTCGTAGATCTTGATGGTGTCGGAGAATTTCGAAGTGTCATCCGCGGCGGCGGCGGAATTCAGGTTGAGATCCAACGTGAATTGGGTGGAGGCGATCGGTTGCTTGGCGGCCCCGACCGGCACCACGATATCGCCGATCGCTCCGTTGGTATCCAGCATGCCCGTGGTGGTATCGACGGTGGTCCACCCCTGCACGAGTTCTCCCGTATTGGTCTTCAGGTTGCCTGCATCGTCCACCTGGAAGTTGCCGGCGCGCGTGTACAGGGTGTTGCCCTGCGCGTTCTTGGCCACGAAGAAGCCGTCACCCTGGACGGCGGCATCCAGCAGGCCGGTACTGGACTGGATCGCGCCCTGGGTGAACTGGCGGATGGTCAAGCGGCGGCCGGTTCCAAAACCGACCTGAGTTTCGCCGAGGCCGGCGCCCAGCGATTGCGTCACGAGGTCGCGGAAATAGACCACGTTGGTCTTGAAGCCCGGCGTGTTGAGGTTGGCCAGGTTGTTACCCACGACGTCAACTGCCGTGGAGGTGGCGTTGAGCGCGGAGAGAGCCGTCGAAAACGATGTAAACATTGATGTCTCCTGTTAGTTAGGTGGTTGACCTGTGGTAGCGGCCGGCATGCAGCTGGTCGAGATCGCTGCGGATGGCCGACATATCCTGGCCCATGTTCATCGACTGCTCGAGTTGCTGGAACTGCGCGAGTTGGGTCAGAAATTGAACGCCGTCGGTCGGGCTCATCGGGTCCTGGTTCTTGATTTGGGCCACCAGAAGTTGCAGGAACATGTTTTTGGTGACCTGGGAAGGATCGGTTGTCGCGGCGGCGCCGGAGGAACTGGAGCTGCCCGTAGTGGGATCGTTCTGTGAGACTCCTGAGATCATTGTTTTTTCCTCTACAAGTGTTTTAGGTGGTGGCGTGAGCCAGTGGGTTGGGTTGAAGCGTAGCCATGGTGCCGCCGTTCAGTACGTCCTGGACGAGCTGCTGCAACTGTGCAGGCGTGTCGGATCGCGTGTCATAAAAATGCGAGATGATTCCAGGATTGATTTCGGTACCGTTGGGCAGGCGGACCATGTAAGTGGGCTGATTGATCGTGAACGGCGACACAGCGTCAGGGGCTTGTACGACTACGGTTCCGCCGAAGAGTTGCGCCGCGGTCTGGGCGGTTTGCTGAGTGGGGTAGTAATACGAGGCCAGCGATTGCTGGACCATCTGGCTGGAACCGTTGCCGGCGAAGATGTTTTGGGTCGGGTTGGCGAGGTAGGGATCGGGCCCAAAGGGATTCTGGGTGGGGATATTGGTTCCCGGGAAATACGATTGCACGGGTGCCGGGGTTGTGGTGGCGAATGTTTGCGGTGTCCCCGCTTCCAGTAATGTTTTGGGTCGTGATGGCGGGGCGGCTGGAGTTGCCGTTTCGCAACCGGCCGATGCAACGCCGGACCTGTCGGCGGCGGGAGCCTGGTTTCTTAAGAAGCTGCCGGACAGCGCGGGCGTAGTGGCGGCACCGGGTATGTCGGCTGCTCACGGCGAGTGGTGGGGCCGGACTGGCCTTGAAGCAGAGTGCGAAAATCCGCCGAACGTGCCGGATCCGCAGCCGCCGTCAGCATGTCCGAATTGCGACGGATGGCCGACGGAGTATAGAGCGCGTGCGATGTAGTTCTTAACGTAGGGATGACATGAGCCATGCGAAATCCCTTCCTTTCTGTTGTTGAGGTAGTGGTTCTTCTGGGTTCTTGCGCTGCCGTTGTCCGCCGTGTTGCTGAGGTTGGCGGTCCTGGTCGCGAGGAGACGGGTTGGCATCTTGAAATGCGCTGTTCGCCGACGAGTCTGTGGTGTGACTCCGCTCGTTGGCTGAAGCGGCGGCCGGATGCCAGGCGTCACTTTTGTAGCCGCTCTCGGCGAGCCGTGCAGAGAGCGTCGGGAGATTTTCGCGCAACGCGTTCGCCAGATGAGTGTCCGGCGTACGCACCGTCATTTTGACTTCGCCGCCGCGCTCCGACAGGCGGACTTCGACGCGGCGGTCCCCACCGGTGAGTTCCAATTTCATGTCGCGGACCGGACCTCCCTTGACGGTCTCGGGAGCGGTCTCGGCGCGCGTGGGCTCTTGCGGCCGGGAAGGCTTGGCTGGTTCAGCAGCCGCAGGTTCCGGAGGCGGGGCCGCCTTCATCTGCACCTCCGGCGTATGCGAAATTATCTTGCCCGCGGGAGGGACGGCGGAAGCTTCGATGTGGTCCGACGGAGACGCCTCCGGATGGCGTTCACGCTCTGCATGCGGGACTGCGAGCTGCGGACATGGTGAAGGGGGTTGGCGTCTGTCGGTTGCGGTTGCGGTTCCGGTATCGGTTTCGGTCTCAGGTGAGGGAGCTTCGAGCGGCACGACTGGAGGGGGAAGCGGGCGCGCCTCTTCGGTCCGCGACGATTTCACGAGAGATTCACGCGGTGCAGGGTCTGCGGGCGGCGGCGGCGGTTTCAACTGCACCGCGAAGGCAACTTCGCCGCGATCGGGAGTATTGGCCGCAAGGATCCGAACCTGCGTGTCCACCG
Organism: uncultured Solibacteraceae bacterium; assembly: GCA_963792055.1. GTDB lineage: Bacteria > Acidobacteriota > Terriglobia > Bryobacterales > Bryobacteraceae > Solibacter. The sequence goes on from CAWBUV010000011.1 coordinate 586,910, forward strand.
GGGGAACAGCGATTTCTAAAAAGGTCGAAGGTGCCGCTGGTTCACGTACGGCAGGTGGAATGGAATCCGCGGTGGGCGGAGGCTGTCCGACGGGCGCAGGCATTGGCGTCACCACGCGCGGCCTGGCATCAGCACCCGACCCTGTATTGGCGCCCGCATCTGCCGGCGGGATATCGATTAGCGGAGGCGCGACTGCAGACGGAGGACCGGGCTGCGGGAGCACGACGTCACCGTTCATCAGCGGCCCGGGTGCGGGTTGGGATTTCGCCAGCTCTTGTGGTGCAGGTTGTGGAGTTTTGGTCGAAGACTTGACGGCAGCGCCAGCGGGTTTACGTGGCGCGGCTTTAGATGCCGGAGCTGGGATGTCCCTCCGCTGCGGTAGCTGCTGAGTGCGCGGCGGCGCCTCGACATACACTTGCGGCTGGCCCGGAACTGCTTCTGCGGGTGGCAAGTTCACTGGAAGTTCGCGCGATTCGGGCATCTCTTGGGGAACGGGGAGGTGCCGGCCTGGCAGGGGAGCGGCGGCAGGGGACTGGAGCGGGGGATCTGCGCTTTGGCCTTCCGGCCGGGGCTGCATGACGGCCGGAAGGCGCGGAGAGGATTGCCGGGTGGCTCGCGCGGTGGCGCCAGCGAGGTCGGCGGCCAATGCGGTATGCGGCGCCGCATGCGTTCCATTGAGTAGTGTTCCGAAATCCGCTGGCGTGTCGATGCTCCGGGGCAGGGCATCGTTCGGAGCGGGGCCTTCGTCTGCGTCGCTTTCATCGGCAGGCGCGAATAGCGCTGCGAGTAGCTTCGTGAATGACGAACTATCTTGAACCGGCTCGGCGCCGTGGACCGATTCACCGGCTCCGACAGATTTTCCGGCGTGCTGCGTGATCCCAGCTGTAGGCCTGCGCGAGGTTCCGGACGCCCGCAACGGGAGCAGTTGAGGGAGGTTTGAATTCGACGCTGCGAGAGCAGGCACGCGATCGGAAATGCAGATCGAAGGCCAAACGCGGGAGCCCGCATTTTCAAGGATTTGGTTTATTGCGGCGCGCCAGGAAATTGGCTGCTACGCGATTCGCGGCAAAATCTTGCCGCGGCGTACGGGCCTTCCTGTGTTTCTCTTCGGCCTGTTGCTGCGTAATTTGAGAACTTTGTATTCGAATATCGGATTGGCATTTGAGGTGCAATTGTCCTGGCACATGGACCCGATGACCGCCATCGCCGCCAGTGGACTTCGCGCTCGCATGGAGTCGCTCGATTTGTTGGCCAACAACATCGCCAATGCGTCCACCGGTGGATACAAAGCAGACCGTGAGTTCTACAGTCTCTACGTCGCCCCGGAGGCCGCGGGAAACGACACATCGTCCACGATGCCGTTGATCGAGAGGCCGTGGGTGGACCATGCCCAGGGCGCGCTTCATACCACCGGCAATCCGCTCGACGTGGCTCTTTCCGGAAAAGGGTTTTTTACGGTCAACGGACCCAGCGGTCCTTTGTATACGCGTAACGGCAATTTCCGACTCAGCGCGGATGGCAGGCTCACCGCATCCGATGGCTACCCGGTGCGCAGTTCCCAGGGCACGGCGCTGACGCTTCAGGCGACGCGGCCGCTCGAGATTTCCAACGATGGCACCGTGACGCAGGATGGCGTGGTTGCCGGCAAGCTGGAGATCGTCGATTTCACCAGCACCGCGGGGCTTTCGAAACAGGGCAGCAACTACTTTCGTGTGAGCGACCCCGCCGTACGCCCGACGGCCCCGGCGGGAACCAGCGTGGAGCAGGGCCAGCTGGAGGAATCCAACACGGGCAGTGCCGAAGGCGCGGTTCGCCTGGTCAGCGTTATGCGCCAGTTCGAGATGCTGCAGAAGGCGGTATCGCTGGGAGCGGAGATGAACAAGAGGGCGATCGAAGAGGTTGCCAAGGTTTAGATGAGGAGTTGAGATGATTCGAGCACTTTACAGCGCCGCCAGCGGTATGACGGCCCAACAGATGAACGTCGATAACATCGCGCACAACCTGGCCAATGCGAATACCAGCGGGTTTAAGGCGCGCCGTGCGCAGTTCCAGGACTTGATCTACCAGACCGTAGTCCAACCGGGCTCCGCCAGCGGACAGCAGACCACCGTCCCGACCGGATTGCAGGTAGGCTTGGGTACGCGCACCTCGTCCAACGAGATCCTCTTCACGCAGGGGTCTTTTGCGCAGACGGATAATCCGCTGGATATGGTGATTCAGGGTAAAGGCTTCTTCCAGATCCGGCGGGCTTCCGGCGAGCTCGCCTACACACGCTCCGGCGCGTTCCACCTGGATAAGGACGGCAATATGGTCACCCAGGACGGCAACCCGCTGGAACCGCAGATCACGATTCCATCGGCCGCGCTGCAGATCTCTATCGGCGCGGATGGAACGGTCAGTTATACGCTGCCCAATCAGGCCGCGGCACAGCAGGCCGGCCAGATTCAACTCGCCACGTTCGTGAACCCGGCCGGGCTGAACAGCATAGGCGGCAACCTTTATATGCCGACCGATTCTTCGGGCGACCCCACTGTGGGTACGCCGGGGGGGCAGGAAGGGCTGGGCTCGATCATGCAGGGCTACACCGAACAATCCAACGTTTCGGTGGTGGAAGAGTTCATCAACCTGATCGTGGCGCAACGCGGCTACGAAGCGAACTCCAAGGTGGTCAAGGCCGCCGACGATATGTACCAGCAGGTTAACAATCTCACACGATGATACCGATCGCTGCATTCGCACTGGCCGGCTGCCTCGCGGTGGGCGCCGGCAACGATCAGATTCTGGCAGGCGACCTGGCCGGACGGCTCCCGGAATGGGCCGCGGTTCCAGCCGAGACTCCGCTCGGGCTGGCGCCAGCGCCTGGCGTGCAGCGGGTCTTCCGAGTGCCGGAGCTACGCCGGCTCGCAGAGCGCTTTGGAGCGCCCGCGACAGCCGGCTCGGAAATATGTGTCACGCGACCGGTCGCGGTGTTCACGGCCGACCGGCTGCATGCCGCGATGCAGAGAGAGCTTCCCGCGGCGCACATTGAGCTGCTCGATTTCAGCCGGCAGCCGGCCCCTGAAGGCGAACTGGCATTTCCAGTCTCAGGGCTGCGGCAGGCGGCGGCGGGCGGCTATTGGAACGGTTACGTGACGTATGGCGGCAGGCACCACTTTACGGTCTGGGCGCGAGTCAGGGTGCGGATGGCTGCAACGCGGGTAGTCGCCGTGCAGGACATCAAGCTAGGCGTTGCGCTGGATGGGGCGCTGCTTCGCGTGGAAACACGGGAGGAGATTCCCGCCAAGGGTTTCGCGGGGACCGCCGAGGAGATCGCAGGTATGATGTCGCGGCGCGCCATTGCCGCGGGAACGGCGTTACGGACGGAGTGGCTGGAGGCCGCCAAGGTGGTGATGCGCGGGGAGACCGTGGAAGTGGAAGCCGTCCGTGGCGGGGCACATTTGAAACTGGAAGGCATCGCGGAAGCTTCGGGAGCACCCGGAGAGACGATCCCGATTCAGAACCCGGTGTCCAAACAACGCTTTATGGCAAGGGTGGAGTGCAAAGGCAGGGTTGTGGTGACGAAGGGAAGTTTATGAAGCTCTTGATTTCGGTTCTGTTGATCGGCAGTTTGACGCTGGCCGCGAAGAAGAAGACAGCAGCGCCGCCGCAATCGCCGCTGGATCACTTTGTGACCGACGCGCGTGCCCGCTCGGCAGCGGCTCCGGTCGCCACGCCGGGCGGGATATGGGCTCCCGGATCGCGTCTGGCGGATGCGGCGCGCGACCTCAAGGCCAGCCAGATCGACGATATGATCACCGTCCTGGTGGTGGAGACCGCTTCGGCGGTGGCCAAGGGCACTACCAAAACGGCACGCAGTTCGAGTACGAAGAACTCGGTAAGCGCGCTCGCGGGCATCACCAAGGCGGCGGGCCCATGGGCCAACCTCGCGGGCGTGAGCGGCGACACGCAACTTGATGGACAGGGCACCACCAGCCGCGACGTGGTGATTTCCACGACGCTGACGGCGCGCGTTTCAGGCGTGTTGCCCAATGGCGCCATGCTCGTGGAGGCCACCAAAGATGTCGAGATCAATTCGGAGCGGCAGACGATTACGGTGCGCGGCATCGTGCGTCCCGCCGACGTGGCGAGCGACAACACGGTGCGCTCCGACCGGCTGGGACAACTGGAAGTCCGCGTCAACGGGAAAGGCGTAGTGGGCGACGCCATCAAACGTCCGTTCATACTTTATCGCCTGCTGCTCGGGCTGCTGCCATTCTGAACATGAAACCTCTGACCCATACATTGCTTCTCCTGCTTCTGTTACATGCTCCGGCGGTTCCGGCACGGGCCGCCCGGTTGAAGGATCTGGTCGCGATCGAGGGTGTTCGCGACAATCAACTGGTCGGTTACGGTCTGGTGGTGGGGCTGGCCGGGACGGGCGACCGACGACAGGCTCTGTTCTCTGCGCAGAGTCTGACGAATCTCCTGGAGCGGATGGGAGTGTCGGTGTCGCCGGCAGCGATCCGCGTCGCCAACACTGCGGCCGTTCTGGTTACTGCGACACTACCGCCCTTTGCCCAACCCGGCATGCATCTCGACATCACGGCGGCGGCGATCGGCGATGCCAGCAATCTGCAGGGCGGCATTCTCGTGCTCACGTCGCTGCGCGGCGCGGATGGCCAGGTCTACGCCGTTGCCCAGGGGCCGGTGATGACCGGCGGATTTTCGAGCGGCAAAAGCGGCAGTTCGCAGACTGTGAATCATCCGACGGTGGGCCGCGGAGTGGGCGCCGCCAGCGTGGAGCGGAGCGCGCCGTCGGTGGCTCCGAAAGGTACCATCCATTTACAGGTGAATCGATCGGACTTCACGACGACGACGCGCATTGTGGAGGCGGTAAACCAGAAGTTCCAGGCGGAGAAGGTCCTGGCACACGCCGAGAATGCCGGCCTGGTGAGTGTCGCGGTTCCAGGGGAATATGCCACGCGCGTGACCGAATTCATCTCCGCACTGGAGAATCTATCGGTGGAGGCTGACCGTCCCGCGCGGGTGGTCATCAACGAACGGACGGGCACCATCGTATTGGGGAAGGATGTGCGGGTTTCGCCGGTGGCGATCCTGCACGGGAACCTCAGTGTAGAAATTCAGACGGTGATGCAGGTAGCGCAACCCGGCCCAATGGCCCAGGGCACGACGGAAGTAATCCCGCAGACCAGCGTCACGACGAAGGAAGAGAAGGCCCGGAACGTGGTATTGAAACAGGGCGCAACGGTTGAAGAGCTGGTGCGTGCGCTGGCTTCTATCGGCTCGACGCCGCGTGACGTCATTGCGATTCTGCAGAACCTGCGCGCGGCGGGCGCTCTGGAAGCGGACATCGAGGTGATCTGATGAGCAGTATGGCGATTTCGCCCGTTTTGTCAGCGGGCACCGGCGGCACCGCAAGGTCTGATAGTCCGCAAAAGGTACACGATGCAGCGCAGCAATTCGAAGCTCTGTTGATGGGGCAGATTCTTCGGTCGGCGCGGCAGAGCGGATCGGGTTGGCTTGGCGGAGGGGAGGACTCCTCCGCCGAATGCGCCACGGATTATGCCGAACAGCAATTCGCCGCGGTACTGGCGCAGCGGGGCGGGCTGGGATTGGCAGACCTGATCGCAAAGGGTCTCACGCGTCCCGGCGGGTCCTAGCGGGCCGAATGTCCGGGGCCGATCACGCGGCAGTAGGCCGGTGGACGGCCGTCATCTGAATGATGTTGAACGTCGCGCCTTGCGGGTCCGCGATGACCGAGAAGCGTCCCACATTCGGGATGTCGGTGGGGGGCATGTAGAGCTTGCCGCCCAATTGAGTGGCGCGGGCGGCGCGCTCGTCGCAATCGGCCACAGTGACGTACATGCTCCAATGCGGCGGCACGCCCTTCCAGTGATCGCCCTTCATGGGAAGAAGGCCTCCCATGCTCGTGCCCCCGTGCTGCCACTCGGCATATTGCGCTTCGGCGATCCCGGTTTCGGGCTTAATCTTCCAGCCGAACAGGCGGGTATAGAACGCGGCGGTCCGCTCGGGATCGGCGGAGGCCAGTTCCGGCCACATTACCTGGCCAAGGGGTCCGCCGTAGGTAGCGCCGATACTGCGCTTGGCCTGCCACAAGGAGAATACGGCGCCTTCCGGATCCTGAGCAACAGCCATACGGCCGTAGTCGTGGGCATCGAAGGGTCCGGCGAGGATCTTTCCGCCGCCTTGCGTTACTTGTGCCGCCGAGTCGTCGGCGGAGGCCACGGAGAAGTAGATTCCCCAGTGGTTGGGTACGCCCGGTGGAGCGCTGCAAACGGCTGCCGCGTCGTCACCGTCGACTTGAAAGAGAGTGTACACACCTTGGGGCATCGGCATGTCGACGGGTTTCCAGCCGAACATGTCTGCGTAAAACTGCTTGGCGGCCGCCGGGTCGGTGGTGGCGAGTTCCGCCCAGCAGAATGAACCGGGGGCGTAGCTTTCGATTTTGGCCATCCTCGGATTTCTCCCGGATGCGATTATAGCGCGGGCGGATCACAGCGGGGTGACGAATGTCTCGACGAATCGATCGGAAGGTGCTCGTCAGATTACCATCACGCGATGGTCGGAGCACTCGAGCTCAATCCCGTCGTAGATGGAGCCGATCAGGTCCAGCCCGTGCTTGGCCAGGAAGGGAATCATGGAATAGAGGCGCTCCTGCAGGTGCCGCTCCGGGTAGATCAGGCCGTAGAGCGAAGCGGCGTCGCGGGCGGCCTGCTGATCGCGGCGCATGGCTTCGCGGCCGGTCTTGCGCTCCATCTTGGCGAGCTGGTAATTGATCTTTCGGGCGCTGCGGTCCAGAGCCTGGGCGAGAGTTGGGTCGAACGCCACGAGACGGTCGCGCATGCGCGCCGACGGCATGCTCCACGGTAGCGGCGGCTTCACGCAGTTCGGCGGCCAGCGCGGGGGGCACGAGGCGCGAGGCCATGCGCTCCTGCAGCGAGGTCTCGCCATGGAAGAAATCGCCGAGCGACAGATGGTTGCGCTCCATCAATTTGGCGCTGCGGCTGTCGAGGATGGTGAAGCCCGCGCGCGGCAATGGCGACCGGCATACGGCCCAGCAGGAGGCGATAGATGGCTTCGGATTGCGCGAGATACGCGATCTCCGCGGGGCCGCCGATGTAGGCGACGGTAGGCAGCATCGAATCCTGAATCACCGGGCGGAGGATGGCATTGGGCGAAAGTGACGCGCCGCGGTCCATCAGCTCGGCGCTGGTGAAGCGGCGGCTGTTGTGTACGTATTCGTCGCCGGCGCGGCGCAGGGCGAGGCGCTTGCCGTTTTCCAGCAGGAAGACGAACGAGGTGTGGTCTTCCACGTGGACCTGCGCATGATATCCGGCCTCGGCCAGTTCGCGATTGCGCTCCAGCACGCGCGCGGTCAGATCCTGGCGCGGCCTCCACGGCGGACCGCAGGGCGGGCGCGGCGAGGGTCGCGAAACGCCGGCAGCATCGGGTCGACGTACAGGATGTCGAATTGCGACAAGATGCGGCGCAACAGCTCGCTGAACGCCTTACCCATGGTGTTGCCGGCGCGGTAGGTCTCCTCGACCAGGTCGGCGACTTCTTCACCGAAGGGGAGCCCGTGCAGGGCGGCGCGCAGTTCGCGGACCGGTGGAGCGGCGAGGGCTACATCGCCGACCGGCTGCTCGACCGACGTGCGGCGCATTTCCAGCTTTGTGCGGCTGATGGCCGGCACCGAAGACCCAGGCGTGGTTGACCTCGGCGAAATCGTGATCTTCGGTGGCCAGCCAGAAGACCGGAACCGCGGGCAGCCCGTTAGCGGAAAGCCACGCGGCCAGCTTGACGGCGTGCAGCACTTTATAGATGGTATAGCAGGGGCCGGAAAACAATCCCACCTGTTGTCCGGTGACCACAGCCACGGTTCCGGGCTGGGCGAGGCGTTGGAGCGCAGGGCTATCGGGATTTTGCACTCGTAACGCGTCAATCAGCGCCGCGCGACGGTCGGCGGAGAACTCGATCTGCGCGGCGGCGGCCTGAAAGCCATCCAGTCCGCGGAGGGGATGCTGATAAAAGGGAAGGGTTCTATCGGGATGATAGAGTACGTCCGCGAACAGGCGGGTGGTGTTGGGCAGGTCGCTCTGGCGGACGCAGGTACAATGCATGCGTGGAATCAGCTTAACAGATGAGCGACCGAGTGACGAAAGATTCGGCACTTCTCCGCGGTTTTCATCCGGCGGGGAGGATTTTGGAGATGTCGTTGTAAATGGCGAAGGCGACAATCACCATGATGCAGACGAAGCCGACCTTAAACACGGCTTCCTTGACATTGAGGCTGAGGTCGCGCTGCATCATCATTTCCACCAGCAGCATCAGGATCACGCCGCCATCCAGGATGGGGATGGGCAGCAGATTGAAGATGGCCAGGTTGAGGCTGACCATGCACATCAACTGGAAGAATTCGGCCGGACCTTCGCGCGCCGCGGCGCCGGCCATAGTGCCGATCCCGATGGGTCCCGAGAGGTTCTTGGGGGACATGCGGCGTTCCAGCATGCCTTTGAGGAACTGCACGATCAGCAGCGCGCCCTTGCTGTTGGCCTGCAGCGATTCCTCGGAAAGCTGCGGGCAGGGAGAGCTTGGTAGTGATGATGCGAAGCTTCTGCTGCGGAATCACGCCGATCATCCAGCGCGCAGGAGCGTCCACGCTGGAAAAGACCGGCTGCACGGTGACCACGTGGGTCTGGCCGTCGCGCTGGAATTCGATCTCGATGGGTTTGCCGCCGCTGTTCTTGGTGATTTCCTGGAACTTGATCTGCGAGTGAATCGGCTGGCCGTTGACGGTAATCAGGAGATCGCCCTTCTTGAGCCCGGCCTTCTCGGCGGGCATGCCGGGTTCGACGGCGCCCAATTGGATCTGGCCGCGCTCATCCCAGCCGGCGAAGCCCATGCCGGAGCGTTCGCCCAGGATCGGCGTGACCGCGGTGTCGAAGTACTTTCCGTTGCGCTCGATGGTCAGGTACATGGGGCGGTAGGCGCTGGCGATTTCCTTCATGCCCACATCTTCCCAGGTGGGATTCTTCTTGCCGTCGAGGCGGACGATGCGGTCGTTGTCCTGAATGCCGGCTTTGGCCGCGGGCGAATCTGCCATCACATGGCCGATCACAGCCTGCATGTCCTCGTCGGCCACCTTTTGGAATTTGACCATGTAGAGGCCGGTAAGCAGAGCCACGGCCAGAAGCATGTTCATCAACGGCCCGGCGAAGGCGATAATCAGACGCTGCCATCGAGGCTTGGAAAGAAACCCGCGCGGATCGTCGACGTTTTCGTCGGAGGGCTGTTCGCCGGCCATTTTGACGTAGCCGCCGAGCAGAATCAGCGAGAAGCGGTAGTCGGTATCGCCCCGGCGGAAGCCAAACAGGCGCGGGCCCAAACCCGAAGCTGAAGGCTTCCACCTTCACATCGAAGAAGCGGGCGGCCCAGAAGTGGCCCAGCTCGTGGATCATGATCATGACCCCGATCAGAACGAGCAGCCACAGAACGTTTTCACCAAAGAGGAGCATATAGCCTCACGCTGTCACAGTGCCGGCCGCGCGGGCCGTTGCCAGTTCGCGCGCCTTGGCCCGCGATTCCCTATCAATCTCCAGGATATCGCCAACCGACCGCGGTGTGCGGGAGGGCATCCGCGACAGTGTCTCTTGAACAATTTCGAAAATCGACAGATAGCCGATTCTGCCCTGCAGAAAAGCTTCCACTGCAATCTCATCGGCCGCATTTAGAGTACAGGTTGCGCTTCCGCCGGCTTCCTGGCACTGATACGCCAGCTTGAGGAGGGGAAACTTCTCCAGATCGGGCGGCAGGAATTCCCATTTTCGCGCCTCGGCCCAATCGATTTTGGGCACCGGCGCTTCGGCACGTTCCGGGTAGGTCAGCGCGTATTGGATCGGCATGCGCATGTCGGTCGCTGAGATTTGAGCAAGCACGCTGCCATCGGTGTACTCGATCATGGCGTGGACGGTGGACTGGGGGTGAACTACGACATCCACCTGCGAGGGGGCGAAATCGAACAGCCAGCAGGCCTCGATGACCTCGAAGCCTTTGTTCATCAGGGTTGCGCAATCGATGGTGATGCGGTTGCCCATCTTCCATGTTGGATGATTCAGGGCCTGCGCCGGCGTCACGAAAGCCAGGTCGCGGGCAGGGGTGTTGCGGAACGGACCACCCGAGGCGGTAAGGATCAGTTTGGAGACCTGTTCCCGATTGCCCGCCCGCAGGCACTGGTGGGCTCCGTTGTGTTCGCTATCGACGGGCAGGAGTTCCGCGCCATGCTGCCGGACGGCCTCCATCACCAGGCTGCCGCCGGATACCAGGACTTCCTTGTTGGCCAGCCCCACGCGTTTCCCGAGGCAGACCGCTTCATAGGTGGCTTCCAGACCGGCTACACCCACAATGGCGGAAATTACGGTGTCGACTTCGCTGGCTCGTACCGCCTCCACGCGCGCAGCGTCGCCCCAGCGCAGCTCCGGCCAATCGGTTCGGGCCAGGCCGGAAGCTGCCAGGCACTCCGTGAGACGTGCCAAGCCGTCAGAGGTCGCGACGACCGCAAGTTTGGGACGGAATTCGAGGATTTGAGCGGTGAGGATCTCGATGTTGTGGCCAGCCACCAGGGAGTACACCTGATACAGGTGGCGGTTACGTCGGACCACGTCGAGTGTATTGGTTCCGATAGACCCCGTAGATCCCAGAACGGCAAGTATTTTCATCGGAGCATCTGTCATTTTAGCACGGGGTGCCTAACCGCCCCTCGCAAAGAAATGTACAGATTTTCATAGGGAGAAAATGGACGCATGAGGCAAAGTGCCGCACTACGGATGAGAAATTACGTCGTTTCGGGGTTTGTTTCTTTGGAAGGTCCTCTAAACCCTTTCGGGCGCCGGGGAGGATTGCTTCAGGGGTCTTTTATTTAGAGGTTAGTCTCGCTTTGGTGGGAGTTGCCTCCCCGGCTTAATTCCAATAATAGTAGATTCCATTTCTGGAAGCAACAGTTTTCTTGTATTTATTTTTTGGAAACCACTTCGGTTCCGGCCAATTCCTCTAAGACTTTGATTGTAGAGCAGATATCCTCATCACCGTGGCCGGCGGCGATGGCGGTCTGGAAAAGTTGGCGGGTCAGGCCGGTCAAAAGCAGCGGAACGCCGAGTTCCTGACCGCTCTCCAGCATGAGGCCGATGTCCTTGTGCATCCATTTGACACTAAAGTTGGTGGTAAAGTCCCGTTTGAAGACGAAGGGGGCCTTGTAATTGATGAGTCCGCTCTTGGCGGCGCTGTTGTCCAGAATCTCCAGCATCAGCTGTGGGATCCATGCCGCCCTTGGCGGCCAGGACCATGCCTTCATTGAAGGCCATCAGGATGTTGGAAAGCACGAGGTTCTGGGTCAGCTTCGCCTGAAGTCCCATGCCGGCGCGCCGCAAAAGTAGATTTTCTTGCCCATGGGGTCAAGGAGCGGACGGATCCGGTCGAAGACGGCCTGGTCGCCGCCGATCATAAAGGTCAGGTTGCCGCTCTCGGCACCGGGCGTGGAGCCGGTGACTGGAGCGTCGAGAAAATCGGCGCCTTTGGCTTTGAGGGCCTGGCCGATGTGGCGGCTCTGGCTGACCGCGATGGTGCTGCAGTCGACCACGACGGCCCCGGAGCGAATGCCGTGCGATGATGCCGTTCGGCGCCGAGGATGACGTCGGTGGCCATTGCGGTGTCGCCGACGCAGAGGAAGATGACGTCGGCGTTTTCCGCCACTTCCTTCGGGGTGGCGCAGAACTGGCCTTTCTCGGTGTCGGCCAGTTTTGTGGCCTTGGCGGAGGTGTTGGACCAGACGGCGACTTCGTGTCCGGCGCGGAGGAGGTTGCGGGCCATGGGGTAGCCCATGAGTCCAAGTCCGAGAAATCCTAAGTTTTGCCATGAGATTGGATTGTACGAGATTCGCGGGGGGCAGGACAATCGGCTGAACTCTGTATGTCAGGCAGTGAAGAAGGCGCGCCAGGTGGTGATCACCAGGGTGTGGGTGACCATGGCGGCGCGTATGCTGCCGGCCTGGTTGCGCGCGCGGCCGCAGAACCAGCCGAGGGTACCGGCGATGATCACCCAGTGCCAGTTGGGGAAGTGGCGGAACCAGAGATGCACTGCGCCGAAGAGAATCGAAGTGAGGATGAGCGCGGTCCGGCGGCTCCAGGTCCAGTCTTCGATCCACTGCTGGAGCACGCCGCGGAAAATGAATTCCTCCGCGAGGGTCAGCACAAAGAGAAAGGCCAGGAAGTAGAGCGGTGAGCTTCAGCGGATCCGAGGCGTTTGACCAGATGGCCGGCCTTCAGCAGAAAGCCGAGGGACACACCGATCGGAAGGAAGTAGAGGTAGTTGCGGGCGCCGATGCGCCAGTCGTTTCTGGTGGGCAGGAATCCGTAGCCGGTCTCGCGGATGCGGCGCTCGAGCATCAGGACCAGCACCGCGATGTTGAAGAGAGCCAGATCGCCGAGTCTGCCGATCTCGACTCCTTTGAACGGCGTGGGATAGATCGGTGTCGCGTAGCCGCCGATTTTCACGGCGACCACCAACGCGAGGAAACCGAGGTCGACCAGCGGCGTGACAGGGAGGACGCGGTACCAGAGTCCGAGCGCGAGGGCCAGCGCGATCAACTTGACGAAGCTGACGAACTGAAACTGGATCGGCGCCGGTGCAGCACGGCCAGATAGGGCAGCACGGCGCAGGCGACCAGGAATCCAGGCAGGGGCGCGCCGGCGAGTTGTTCGCGTACGCGTGGGAAGGCCGGCACCAGATAGAATGGGTAGACAATGAGGAAGGCGGCGAGCGACGGCAGTGCCGCCCAGCTTGGAATGCCTTTCCAGCGCGCGTACACGAGTCCGACCACGCACAGCAGCGACCAGCCGGTCAGCAGGGTTGCCCGGAAGCCGCCGGACGTATTCGCCATCGCGCTCATTCTAGCATTCGTGCTTCTGGCGACCCCTGGCGAGCGGGCGCAGGAACCGCCGGCCAACCTGGCGAAACTGGTGGCGCACCGCGAGACGGAAACCGAGACGGAGCGCAATGAGTACACGTACCGCCAGAGTGTCACGCATTGACGAACTGGACGATCACGGCGCGGCGCGCGGGCAGTACCGCGAGACCCGCGACGTGATTTTTTCTCCGCAGCACGATCGGACCGAGCAGATGATGGGCAACGCGAGCAACGGCCTGAAGAACCTGATTCTCACCGAGGAGGATTTCCAGGACATCCGCAATATCCAGCCCCTGGTGCTGACGGAGGACCGGTTGTGGAATTACGAGACCAAGTTCCGCGGCGAAGAGACGATGGACGAGGTGGATTGCTGGGTGCTGCAGGTGCGTCCGCGCCAGATCCTGCAGGGGCAGCGATTCTTCGACGGCATGATCTGGGTGGACAAGAAGGAATACAACATCGTGCGCATGGAAGGGCAGGCGGTGCCGCAGATCCGGACCACCAAGACGGAGAACCTGTTCCCGCGGTTCACGACGATCCGCAAGCCACTGGACGGGAAGCACTGGTTCCCGGTTTATACTTACGCCGACGATACGCTGCAGTTCCGCACCGGCGCCGCAGAGAATCCGGCTGCGGATTGCGTATAGCAACTATAAGAGGTTCGGCGCGGAATCCACGTTGATTGTGAAATAGGACGATGAAGAAATCGACCAAGGTTACTTTGACCGTGGTGGCGGCGGTGGGGCTGGCATCATGCGGCACGGTCGCGGCGGGATCCGTGCGACCAGGCGTCGTTTCAATGAGATGGCGTGCCAGGACGCGGTGCGTAGCGGCGGCTACTACTACGGCGGGTCGTGGTATCCGATGGTGTATCACTATCCGTATCCTTACTACTACGACAGCTACCGGACGTATGTGTCCAGCGGCGGCCGGGTGGTCGCGGTGCCGGCGGGAAGTTACGCGCGGCCGAGGCGGCGCGGTCGGGCGTGGAACACGGCGGGTTCGGATCGACCGGGGCGGGACATTCATCGGGAGCGGGGGAATAATGCGCAGGATCGCGGCGACACCCAGGCCGGACTGGCAGAGGAAGGTGGAGGAGGCGGGGCTCACGTGGCATACGGGCGAGCAGCCGTATTGGAATGAAGCGGCCTTCTATGAATTCACCGCCAAGGAAGTGGACGTGCTCGAGGCGGCGACCAACGAACTGGAGACAATGACGCTGCAGGCGGCGCAGCACGTGATCGACAACAAGCTATACGCGCGGCTGGCGATTCCAGAGAGTCGCCGTGCCGCTGATCGAGAGCTCGCTGGGAGGCGGAGCCGCCGTCGCTCTACGGACGGTTCGATCTGGCCTATGACGGCAGTGAATCCGCCGAAACTGCTGGAGTACAACGCGGATACGCCGACCTCGCTGCTGGAAGCGGCGGTGGTGCAGTGGTACTGGCTGCAGGACTGTTTTCCGAAACGCGATCAGTTCAATTCGCTGCACGAACGGCTGGTGGCGTTGTGGAAGGAGCTGGCGAAGTATCTGCCGGGACGGCGAATCGACTTCTGCTCGATGGACGATGCCGAGGACGGGATGACGGTCACCTACCTGCAGGACACGGCGCAGCAGGCCGGCCTGGAGGCGTCGATTTTTCCGATCGACGAGATCGGCTGGGACGGGAGCACGTTCCTCGGGCCCGGACGATCAGCCGCTGGGAGCGGTTTTCAAGCTCTATCCGTGGGAGTGGATGATGCGCGAGGAGTTCGGCAAGCACATCGGGGCGGCGGAGACGATCTGGCTCGAGCCGCCGTGGAAGATGCTGCTCTCCAACAAGGGCATTCTGCCGATTCTGTGGCAGCTGTTTCCGCGGCATCCTTATCTGCTGGAGTCGAGCTTCGACGGTCCCGGACTGATGATGGCGTGGGCGAAGAAGCCGATGCTGGGGCGCGAGGGCGCGAACATACTGCTGCACCAGCCGGGGCAAGGATGTCGAGACCGGCGGCGATTACGGCGAAGAGGGATTCATCTTCCAGCAGATGGCGCCGCTGAAGAGCTTCGACGGGATGTATCCGGTGATCGGCAGCTGGCTGATTGGGCACGAGGAAGGGAACGCGGCGGGCGGGCATGGGACTTCGCGAATCGGACTCGCCGATCACCACCAATACCAGCCTGTTTGTGCCTCACCTGTTCGATTGAATGTGCGGCTGGTCAGCCCATAAAATCGAAGAGTGTGGTGCGCGGCATTTTGGCTTGCATCTGGAAAGCGGCCTGAAGCTGAATGTTGCCTTGGGTGATGGTGAGCGCGGCGGCGGTGATGTCGGCGTCCTCCTTCTGGCTCAGTTCGGTTTTGAGCTGCACGGTCATAGCTGGAGGCATAACTGGTGGCGTCCTGCGATGCGGTTCTGCACGGTGCCGTAGAAGGCCTGGGAGGTGTTGAGGCGATCGGCGGCGCTGCTGGACGGAAGCGTTGGCGGCGGTGATTTGCGCAGTATCGTTGGCCAGCAGGCCGACGCGCAGGCTGTTCAGCGCGGCGAAGACGTTGTCGCGGACGGCCAGCGAGTCGTCGGCGTTTCGCGTAGTCGAAAATCTCCTGGGCGCTTTTGGAGACGGCGAAGGATCCGCCGGCGGAATCCTCCACGCGGCGCGTGGCGGGAGAGTTGGTGAGACGCGCCGACGCCGTTAGCCGGCGGTGAGATCGAGATCATAGGGCGGAGTGGAGTCCTGATCGCCGCCGAAGATGTAGCGGCCCTGGACAGTGGTGCGGCTGATGGCGACCATTTGCTCGAGCAGCGACTGCACTTCTCCGGCGAGGCTCTGCCGTCCGGTGGCGTCCAGAGTGAAAGTGGCGCCCTGGGCGGCCAGGACTCGGGCGCGGTCCATGAGCTTGGTGGCGGAAGTAAGTGCGCCATCGGCGGCATCGGCGTCGGCTTTGGCGACTCGCGAGATTCTCTTGAATCTGGGTAGTTGCGGGCGGCGTCGGTGCGCAACTGAAGAATCGTGTCGATTTCGCCGGGAGCGTCCGAGGCCACGTTGACGCGTTTGCCGCTGGAAGTCTGGCGGCCGGCGTTCTCCACATTGCGCTGTACGCGATCGCATGTTGGCGAGGAAAGCTTCGGAGGAGGCGTTGAGATTGCTGATCATGATGAGCACTTTATCTCAGGATGTCGATGGCCGTTTGAGTGAGCTGGTCGAGCACGCTCAGGAACTTGGACATTGGCCTGATAGGCGCGCTGGAACTGCATGAGGATGGTGGCTTCTTCGTCGAGCGATACGCCCTGGTATTGCTGGCGCAGGTCCTTGGCTTGCGAAAGCAGGGATTGCTGCACGTCCTGGCTGTTTGTGGCGTCGTTCAGAGCGGCTGCCGACGCGCCGGCGATCTGGCCATAGAACTGGCTGAAGCTGAGGCCGTTGATCTTGATCGGCGTCCTGCACGGGGCTGGCGAGAGCGAGACAGCGCGAGCGGAACACCGTTGGACACCTCGGCGGGCCCGGAGTGATGGCCGCCAACTGGTCCGGCGTGACCGCGGGATCCACCGAAAGCGAGGCGGCCGTCGCAGTGGCATCGGTGGTGTCGTAGGTGAAGAGCGGGACGCCTGGCTGCGCCGGCGGGCCATCGGTGATATTGCCCGAGGTCAGTAGCTGATTGACGCGGTCGGCGAATTGTTTCGCCATGACGTTCAGATCGCCGGCCTGGTAGGCGTCGCCGATCAGAGAAGGCAGGATCTGATTGCGCAGGTGCAGCAGCGCACCCAGTTGGGCCCCCGTGGTTTTGGAGGTGATGTCGCTGCCGTCCGAGGCCTGAATCCGCACGCTGGCCGGGCCGGCGGCATTGGTGGGCGGTGGGTTCTGCGGCTGGTAGAGCGAGGAGCTGAGAGAAAACTGCTTATCCTCGAGCAGCAGCGGAGTCTGGCCATTGAGCATCAGGCTCACGGTGCCGTCGGACTGGAATGTGGCGTGCACATCCGCCAGACTGGAGAGCTCTTCGAGCGCGGCATGCATTCGGGCGCTCAGGCCGCCATCGTTCTTGTTGCCCTGCATGGCGATATGGTTGTAGCCCTGGAGTTCGCCGACCAGCTGATTCACCTGGTCGACCGTCTGGCCGATTTGCTGCTCGCGTGTCGCGTGCCCGGGCGGAGACGGTATTGGAGGCCTGCTGAAAGGCTTGGGCAAGATCGGTGGCACGCTGCATGACGGTTTGCCGGGCGGCCTGATTGTCGGGGGTGGCGCCCCAGGCGGAGAAGCTCTGCAGCAGGTTGTTGAGGGCCTGCGGAATCCCCTGATTGCCCGAGATATCGAAGTTGGATTGGAGTGCCGTGAGGCTGTCGACCAACTGCTGCTGATATCCCATGCCGCTGGTTTGCTGCCGCACGGCCTGTTCGGCGAACTCGTTGCGCGCGGATGACCAGCTTGCCGGCGCCCACGCCGCCGGTGACCCCGCCCTGCCGGGTCGAAGGGGAGGGCGTAGAGTTCGAGACGCTGTTTGGCATAGCCCGGGGTGGAGGCATTGGCGACATTGTTCTGGGCGGTTTCGAGCACCCGGCCGTAAGCTTCCAGGGTACCGGCGGAGGAGACGAGAGAGGCGAGCAGATTCGACATGGCAATTATCCGTGAAGGGAGATGCGGTGGCCGTGCATCGACGGGGGCGGATTCACCGGTTTCGGTGTAGCCGCCGGTCATGGCGCCGCGGAGTTGGAGCCAGTTGAGGTGAAAATCGCTCGGCGCCCTGAAGCAGTCGCGCGGTACGCACGAAGCTGCGCCGCAGCCGCCAGGCTTCTTCCAGCGCAGCGGCGTCTCCCGCCTGCTGGCGAGAAAGCGGGCTGCCACTCCGCCAATTGGCGTCCGGCCGCTTCCAGAACCGAGGCACAGGAGTCCAGGGCCTCCGGCGAGGGTTTGGCGAGCAATTCGCAGGCGAAGTCCAGTTGTTGCCGCGCGGACATCAATTGCTCGACCAGTGCCGCAGAGGCCATCTTATTGATTCGGCCGGCAATCCGGCGCTCATGGCATCGGCGACACATGCCTCTGCTGGTGGCCGCCGAATCGGGTTTGTAGTTGCCGCTTCTGGTAATGCGCCGCCAGGCTCTGGATCTCGGCTGGCCCGAGCGCGTCTCGAAGGTCGTCAGCGCGCGGGACAACCGGCTCAACGTGCCGGAAAACTCGACCCGGTCGTTGGAGCCATCCACGCCGCCAGGAGTATGGGAGCTGGATTTTCCCGTGCGGCTCAGGTTTTGGGCTTCTTGCGCCTGCCCAGTTTCGGCGGCGGAAGTGCCCGTCAGGTTTCGATCGTAGATTTTCATACCGGCACGCCACTTTGGCTAAAGGACATATCGGCCAGTTCCGCAAGAACTATAGCCTTGGAGCTAACAATCTGTACCTGCGACCGGCGAGAATTGGTGAGCATGCGCCCTAAAGGTCTTGCGGACGCGTCCGCCGATTGAAGCAGTGAATTCAAGATGATGCGATCACAAGTACTATGGATCAGCGCGCAGCCGGAACCCCGGCCCGTTGGCCGCATCACCCGGCGGGCTGGAACATTGAGATCCGGCCGGCCGAAGAGGCGATCGACGCGCTCGCCGTTACCGACTACTCGGCGATTGTGCTCGAACTTCCCTATGCCGGGCTGGACGTCCGCTGCGCTACTGGAAGCGGTCCAACGGCGCGGCTCCGGGAGTTCCCGTACTGGCTCGAGACCCTGAATACCTCTGTCAGACGAAGCCGTCCAGCTGGCGCATCTGGGACTCTACCAGTTCCTGCCGGCGGATGAGGACGGCCTTCAGGCTGATCGACCGGGTGATCGAAGACGGCAGCGTGGCGGATCTGCGCGCACAAGCGGGAGAGGCAAACCGCGAAGACTGGGAGCGGATGCTGGTCGGAGGGAGCCGCGAGATGCGGCAGCTGCACCACATCATCCGCCTGGTGGCGGCCGCCGCGCCACGGTCTTGATCACCGGCGAAACCGGGACCGGCAAGGAACTGGCGCGCGCGCGCCCTGCACATGGCGGGCAAACGGCGCTCCGGGCCGATGGTGGCGGTGAACTGCAGCGCGCTGCCGGAGAGCCTGCTGGAGAGCGAACTGTTCGGCCACGTGCGCGGCGCGTTCACCGGGCGCGTTTCAGAACCGCATCGGCCGCTTCGAGCAGGCCCAGGGCGGCACGCTGTTTCTGGACGAAATCGGCGAACTGCCGATGGACCTGCAGGCCAAGCTGCTGCGCGTGCTGCAGGAGCGCGAGGTGCAGCGACTGGGCAGTTCGGAAACGATCAAGGTGGACATACGGGTGGTGGCGGCCACCAACTGCGATCTGCCGCGGCGGATCGAGGAAGGCAGGTTCCGCGAGGATCTGTACTACCGGTTAAACGTGGTGCCGATCGAGATGCCGCCGCTGCGCCGGCGCCGCGAAGACGTGCCGCTGCTGGCCGCGCATTTCGTCGATAAGAGTCTGCCGCGCGGAGGGGATTCCCGTGAAGATGCTGATGCGCGAAACGCTGGAGCGTCTGTGCGAGTACTCGTGGCCCGGCAATGTCCGGCAACTGGAGAATGTGGTGGAAATGGCCGTCGCGCTGAGCGGCGAGCGCCGCACTCTGACGCCGGCCGATTTTCCTCTCCCGGCGCCATCGGCGGAGCAGCGACGCAGCCGGCGCGCGGACCCGTGGTGGCCGTGCCCGACGGCGGGCTGGATTACGAGCAGACGCTGGCAGTGATCGAACGCAGCATCCTGGAACAGGCGCTGCGCAAGACGGGAGGAAACAAGAAGGCGGCGGCGGACATGCTGCGGACTCAAGCGAACGACGCTCTCGGCAAAGGTGCGCAGCCTGGAACCGGTGGCCTGAACAGATGGCTCTAACGGATGTAGTCTTTGGCGATTTCGCGCTTGTCGTAGCCATCGAGCACGTGGACGACGCGGATCTTCTTCAGCGATACCGGCGAGAGCTGGCCGATCGGGATGTACATGATGGTGCGTCCCAGGCGCGCGGCGATGGTCCTGAAGATGGTACGGGGCGGCTTGGCGGCCACGTAGACCACGTGGCGGTGGATGGAATAATCGAGCGCCGCCATGAGCAGACGCTCCGATTTGGATTCGGCGAACTCATAGTCCGGGTCCTGCCAGACGTCGTACATGCGGCGGGCGGGCAGGCTCATGAGAAAGCCGCCGTATTCGCCGCGCCCGATGCCCGGGCCCACCAGGTTGTCGAAGGGGAAGGTCGAATAGAATGCCATGTCGGACTCGTTCTGGTTCTCGCCGAGCCAGGTGGTCATATAGGAGTAGCGGTTGTCGCGATCCTCGTCGAAGATCACCACGACGCTGCCGACCTCGCCGTGGATCTTCTGGAACTGGCGGACATAAATGCGCTTTTCGTACCACTTGCGGATGGTCTCGCGCAGGTCGATGCCATCCAGAATCGAGGTGGTGAACGGCTCGACGCGCACACGCTCCTCGGAAAGGATGCTCTTGCCCTTTTTTTTGAGATAGCGGCCGTAGTCCTCGATGACCAGGTCTTCCGGCGGATACGAGCAGATTCCGGCGCCGTTCAACTGGCTGGCCCATTCGCCGGGAAACTTCTCTTTCTTGCGCGGCTTGAGGCCATAGGGCCGGAGCTTCTGCTTGGTATTGGGCAGGCGGCGGCGGAGGCGTAGGCGGCGGGTGTCGATCCAGACCTCTTCGCCGGAGATTTGCGCGGTCGGGATGTCGCTCTCGAGGCGTTGGGGAGGGTAGCGTCCGGCAGCCTCCCAGACGTCCCAGGCGTAGTTGTCGTCGGCGATGCCGCGGGCGGCCACGGCGAGATCGAAGATGCCCGCCGAGAGATCGTTCGCGGCCAGGCGCGAGATTGCGGGTGTAGCGGGCCAGCAGGCGGCGCTGCCAGTGGGCGATGCGCTCACCGGTGTTGGCTTCGTACTCCTTCTCGGCGGCGCGGAAAACGGCGAGCTGCGCGTGGCGGCGATCGATCAGGTTGGCATCGGTCATCAGGCCGCGAAAATTCTCGTAGCGCCACTGAAGGGCGGGGTATTCGAGCAGAATTTCGGCGAGCGATTCGGGATGGGGGTTGAGCAGTTCGATGCCTTCGCGGCGGGTGCGCGCCAGCGGCTGCGCCTGGGGTTCCTCCATGGCGTCGAGCACGGGGTCGAGCAGGTTGAGCGAGATGACCACCAGCACACTGGCGAGCGGATCGGCGCCCTGCAGTTTCCAGGCGATTCCGGCGGCGTGGCGCGCCAGGTCGTCGGAGCGCGGCTGGGGGTAGACGCGGTAGGCCTCGATATAGCGTGCGAGGCCGATGTGGCGCACGGCATAGGTGTCGGGATAGGCGTCCTTGAGATGGGGGCGATGGCCGGCATCCGGGTCGGCAAAGACGATCTCCGCGCCGATTTCGAGGCCGGTGCGGATGGCCTCGGTGAACGGGTCGGCGGGCTCGATGGGGACGTAGACGGCCTGATCTTCGCCGGCGTTCTCGTCCGGGTAGACGATGACGGAGATTTCGGGCAGGCGCGCAACGGCGCGCATCCAGGCGGGCTGCAGGGTAGCCGGCAATTCGAGGGCGATGACCTCGGGCCGGGCGCGCAGGATGGCCGCACGCACTTCGATGGCAAATTCCAGCCGCCCGGGGACGACGGGAAAGTAGGTGAAGCGGCCGCGCGTCAGGCTGCCCGGATCAGGAATCGGAAGGTCGATTTCTCCGGGCATAGCGTAAGGCTTCCTCTCCCAGCACCTGGATGACGGCGATCTCCAGGGCTTCGGATTCGTGTGTGCGCTGCGTGGCCAGGCTCTTCAGTTTGATGGCGTAGCGGGCGACGTTGATGCCGTCGCGGACGGTGTAGCGCTCGTCGGCGGCGTGCGCCATCTGGAGGAAATCGACGACGTAGCTCAGGATGCGCTCTTCGGCGAAGGGCAGATTCTCCTTGAGAATGTGGTGCTCTTCGTCGCGCTCGGGGAAGTCGATGAAGATCTGCGGCTGCAGGCGGGAGTGGATGTATTCGGGCAGTTCGAAGGTGCTGGCGTCGTCGTTCATGGTGGCGACCAGGCGGAAGTGCGGGTGGGCCTTGATCTTGATGCCGGCGACGATGGATTCCACGTAGCGGCGGTTATCGAGCAGCGGGGCGAGGCTGGCCCAGCTCTTTTCGCTCATGCGATTGCCCTCGTCGACGATGGCGATGCCGCCTTTGATCATGGCGGTGACCAGCGGCGATGCCACGTAGCGCAGATTGCCGCCGCCTTCGATCACGGGCGTGACCAGCAGGTCTTCGGGGCGGGTATCGAGCGTGGCCTGCAGGATGTAGACGTCGCGGCCCATGCGGCGGCCGGCGGCATAGGCGAGAGTGGTCTTGCCGACTCCCGGCTTGCCGAGCAGGCGCGGGTTCATGGGCAGGTCCTGTTCGTTGACCACCATCCAGGCGGCCAGCAACTGCCGCATCAATTCGTCCTGCCCGACCCATTGGATGGAGAGCTCGTCCGGATGGGCCAAGTGTAGGGTAACGCCTTCAATCTCGACGGTCATGAGCTATCCCTCATTATGCGGCATCCACGGCATCCTTCCGAACTCACGTGCTTGCTACATTAGAGGCTGACGCCGTCACGCATGAAACAGGTTATCCGCAAAGGACTAAAAGACATCATCGTGGACGAGGTGCCAGACCCGATCCTGTTGCCGCACCACGTGCTGGTGCGGCCGCTCTATTCGCTGATTTCGAGCGGAACCGAGACGGCCAGCATCCATCGCGACAGCCTGCTCTCGGAGGTGGCCGACAATCCGTCGCATCTGCGCAAGATCTGGGACGTGGCGATGAAAACCGGGCCCGCTGGCGACGCTGGCCGAGGTGCGCGCCAAATTCACCGAGTATGCCGTGCTGGGCTATTCCGGCGCCGGCGTGGTGGCGGCGCGCCACGCCACCGTGACCGATCTCGAGATCGGCGAGCGCGTGGCCTATGGCGGCGAAGGCACGGGGCACGGCGAGACCATCCTGGTGGGGCGGAATCTGGCGGCGCGTATGCCCGAAGGAGTGGCCGTGCGAGCACGCGTGCTTCGCCACGCTGGGCAGCATCGCGATGAACGCGGTGCGCACGGCGCGCATCGAACTGGGCGACGTGGTGGCGGTGATCGGGCTCGGCCTGGTGGGGCAATTGGTGGCGCAACTGGTGCGGTTGCAGGGCGGCGTGGTGGTGGGCATCGATCTGAACGGCAGGCGCGTGGATCTGGCGCGCGCGCTGGGCGCGGATCACGGGATTGCCGGAGCGTCGCGCGCTGGAAGGCGTGCGCGGCGCTCACCAACGGGCGCGGCGTGGATTGCGCGATCGTGGCGGCGGCCTCGAAATCGCCGGCGCCGGCGCAGCACGCCTTGAGCCTTTGCCGCGACCGCGGGCGCATCTGCATCGTGGGCGCGGTGGGCATGGAGTTCCCCTGGAACGACATGTACCTGAAGGAAATTCAGTTGTACATGTCGCGCGCCTACGGGCCCGGCAGCTACGACGCATCGTACGAGAAGCAGGGGCGCGACTATCCGTTGCCCTACGTGCGCTGGACCGAGAATCGCAACATGGAGGAGTTCCTGCGCCTGGTCGCCACGGGGCGGATCGACGTAGCGCCCGCTGATCACGCACGAGTTTCGCGCTGGACGAAGCGGCGAAGGCGTACGACACCATCTTCGACCCGGCGGCGGCGAGCCTGGCGGTGCTGCTGCGCTATCCCGCGGCCGCGCGCCGGACCCGGTGGCGGCATTCGCGCCGGTCAGCAAGGTGGCGACTCGCGGGCGCGAGCCGCGCAGCAAGGAGACGCATCGAATTCGCCCTGGTGGGGGCGGGCAATCTGGCCAAATGGGAGCACCTGCCGAATCTCAAGAAACTGCCGGGGTGGGGCTGCGCGCGGTGTACTCGGCGGGCGGGGTGCGGGGCAAGAGCTACGCGCTACGCTTCGGCGCCTCCTACGCCTGCTCGGAATACGAAGAGGTGCTGCGCGATCCCGCAGGTGGATGCCGTGCTGATCGCCAGCCGCAACCAGCACCACGCCGCGCAATCGCTGGCAGCGCTGCGCGCGGGCAAGCACGTGTTCGTGGAGAAGCCGATGGCGCTGACCGCGGAGGAGTGCAGCCGAACTTTGCGCCGCCGTCGAAGCGAGCGGCAAGCAGCTCACGGTGGGCTTCAATCGCCGCTTCGCGCCCTTCTATCGCGACCTCAAGGAGAATCTGGAGCGGCGCAATTCGCCGGCGGTGGTGCAATGCCGCATCAATTCGCCGGGGATTTCGGGCAGCTACTGGATGGCCGACCCCGCGATCGGCGGCGCGATCCTGGGCGAGGCCTGCCACTTCATCGACCTCATGTACTGGCTGCTGGATTCCGAGCCGGTGAGCGTGTCCGCGTACTCCCTGCCCATGGGGAAGGCGGACCCGATCGGCGAGAACAATCTGGTGGCGTCGTTCCGCTTCGCCGACGGATCAATCGGCAATCTCACGTATTGCACGGTGGGCAGTAAGACATCGGGCGGGGAGCGGGTGGAGGTATTCGCGCAGGGGGTGGGCGGATTTCACCGAAGATTTCAAGCGCGTTGGCGTGCACAAGGGCATGCGTTCGGCGCGTTCGCAGGATGTGGCCCGATAAGGGTTACGCCGGGCAGATGGCCGATTTTGTGGAGAGCATACGGCAAGGACGGCGCGCCGGCGGTGACGGTCTATGACGGAGCGCGAGCCACGCTGGGCTGCCTGGCGATGATGGCCTCGGCGCGCGACGGTGCGCCGGTATCACTCGGTCCGGCCAAAGCCGTATGAGGGTGGTGCAGCTCGGGCCGTATCCGCCGCCTCACGGCGGCGTGCAGACCAATCTGGTGGCGATCCGCGAATACTTGCGGCGCCAGCGGGCATGCGTGCGATGCCATCAATCTGACGCGCTTCCGGCGGGAAGGACGCCGATGGCGTGCATTACCCTGCGAGCGCGACCGCGCTGATGCGTTTGCTGTGGCGAACTGCCCGCCGACATTGTGCATCTGCATTTCGGCGGCGATTTAACGCCGCGGCTGCTGGGGCTGGCTCTGTTCTGCACGATGCTGCCGGGACGCAAGACGGTGCTTACGTTTCATTCCGGCGGATATCCTGGGTCGCCGGCCGGGCCGCACGGCGGCGCCGGGCACGCTGCGCGGGTTCGTCCTGCGCCGGCTGGATGGATTGATCGGCGTGAACGCGGAGATCGCCGCCTTGTTCGCGAAAGTTCGGAGTGACGCCGGGAGCGCATACGCACCATCCTCCCCTTCGCGGTGCAGCCGCCGGATCGCTCGCTTCCGCTGCCCGAGCGGCTCGCAGCGTTCCTGAGCGCGCACAGTCCGGCGCTTCTGACGGTCGGATTGCTGGAGCCGGAGTACGATTTGCCGATGCAGATCGACGCGATGGCCGGCAATTCTGCGAGCGCCACCCGCGCGCCGGCCTGCTGATCGTCGGGCGCGGGCAGCCTGGAAGGGGCGCTGCGCGCGCAAGATCGAGAGGGCAAGCCGTATCGCGACCACGTGCTGCTCTATGGCGACATGCCCCACGCGGTAACGCTGCGCGCCACGCTGGAATGCGACCTGCTGCTGCGCACCACACTGTACGACGGCGATTCGGTCTCCGTGCGGGAGGCGCTGTACATCGGGACGCCGGTGATTGCCACCGACAACGGGATGCGTCCCGAGGGAGTGCATCTGATCCCCCCATCCGACGCCGGGCGACTGCGTGATGCGGTGTGCGATGCTGCTCACCGGAAAGCGCGCACGGCGGCGCCGGGCGGAGACGGCAGGAGAATATTCGCGCGGTCGTTCAGTTTTACGAGGAAATGCTGGGCGCGAGGCGCTCCTACCAGAGGCGGAGCGGGATATCGCCGGGGCTAAAGCTCAAGCCGAGACGCACGCCGTAGGCCCACTTGTTGTAGTTCCTGAAATCGCCGCTGCCGAAGCGGCGTGCATTGAAGCTGAGGACGCCGTGGGTGCGGCGCGCCACCTGGCGGCTGATACTCAGATTGGCGGCATATTCGCTATATTCGCCGATCACGTTCCCCACGGAGTTCCGACCGGTTGTAGTTCGGCCCCCGCCGAAATGGCCCAGTGGCGCAGGCCCGTATAGTTATACCCGACGCCGGCGTTGGTTGACGTGGAAGTCAGGAACAGCCCGTTTCCGGGCGTAAGCATGTGCGCCGCGCATTCAAGAAAATCGTGCCTCGGGGTACGGTTTTGGAGAACCGGGCCGCAACGTTCGGCGAATAGTTCTTTCTGGTAGGACACGCGCTCGGCGGAGGATACGCCGATCAGCGCGGCAATTGCCGGGTCGATGGCCACGATCTGCACGAATACGGTCTCGTATCTGGTGACGCCGGCGATTGCTGAAAATTGCGTGGAGCGCGAAAGGTGCGACGGAATACGTGCCGCCTACGGAATGCGCGTCCGTGCTGCTGAAAATCCCCGTGAAGGAATAGTGCATGTACTGGTACAGCGCACCGACGGTGGAACGCCGGGACAGCCGGTACTGGAAGTCGCCATGCGCGCCGACGCCGGTCACTCCGTAGAGAGCGGTGGAGCGGCGCCGCGTCAGGAATCCGTCGCCGCCAAAACTGAACGAGAGCCGAGTGGACCTCTGCATCGTGAGATTGGCCTGCGAACTGAGGGAGATCGTGCGGTTATCGAAGAAATCGTTGGTGGGGACGTTGGTGGTGGTGGGGTCGAACTCGACGGTTTGCGGCAAGACTGGGGGCGGCGCGGTTCGACCCGTAGAGTCCGGCGCTGTTGTTGAAGAGAACGATCGCGTGCCGGCTCAACTGGTGGAGATGCTGAGATTCAGGGTCTGTCCGCTGAAGCCGTCGTAGAAGGTCTTGGAGTAGTGCGAAAAGCCTCCGGAATAGTCCAGCCCGATCCTGGTGTGTTTCCAGGAGTGGAGGCCGCTGACGCCGAAGCCGACCGAGACGCCGAAGCTGGCGTCGTTGACGAGGGCGCCACTTGGTGTCCACCGCCACGCCGTTCAACCCGGAATCGTAGCTTCCTTCACCGTCAGAAACGGCCGGAAATCGATTTGGGCGGCTGTCATGGACGCAGGCGACTGGCCGCGAGCAAGGATGGCCGGGCCCTCCGTACTGCGCGAACAGCGGGCTGACCGAGACGAAGAGCGGCGATCGCTCGAACGAAATTCAAAATATGCTCCTTCGCAACTGCATCGGAATCCGGGGCCGAAAGCCTCTCTGCAAGTCTGACGCTTCGGTTTCCGGCATGTCAAGTTGACGAAGGCTTGCATGAGGGCACGAAGGGTGGCGAGGAAACTGATGCCGCGCCCGATCCCGACCCCTTGACTGTGGTGCTTGCCATGTCGCCGCTGACGCGCGTCTCCTTCCAAAGTACGCTGGCCGGGACGAAGAGATCGCCAGCGCGCAAAGCGACGCCGCCATCAACACCGCGAAGGTGCGAATGGGGGAAGTCAAACGCTTGAGGGGGAAATTGGCGGGCATCCAGGAATCCGACAGCGCCAGCAGGTACGCGGCGGCCTGCAGCGCCGATGGCCACAGAATCTCCAGCGCGCGGGCAGGCCAAGACGGAAGCGCCGGCGGCGACAATCATTGCCCACGGCATCACAAGACGGGCGAGCTTGTGGGAAAAGAAATGGATCCACATGCGATTGCGAGGACCGAGCAGCGCCGGGTAGGAACCGACGATCTGGTAGACGCCGGCCAGCGTGCGCACCTTGCGCCGGAATTCGCTGGCCAGCGGCGTCGGGTAATCGAAGGCGAGCGCGGAATCATCCAGGATCACACGATAGCCGCGGAAAAACGCCTCCAGCGGGAGGTACATGTCGTCATTCAGGGTGCCTTCGGGAAGCGGGGCGGCCAGTTCGCGGCGCATCGCATAGATGCAGCCGGTGGCGCCCATGATCGAATCGAGCGCGGCTGAGCTGCTTGCGAATCCACTTCTCGTACTTCCAGTACAGTCCGACACTGGCCTCTTCGAGTCCGGTGCCGTCGCGGATCACCAATTCGCCACTGGCCACTCCCACCTGCGGGATCGGCGAAACAGGCCACCAGATTGGCCAGGCTGTCGGGGTGAAATTGCTGGCGCACATCCGTGAAGAAGAGGATCTCGCCCTTGGCTTGTGCGAGGGCGGCATTCAAGGCGACGGCCTTGCCTCGCTTCGGCACACTGAGAAACTCGATTCTGGTGCGTCCCCTGAAGCTGCGAACGATGTTCTCTGTGGTGTCCGTGGAGCCGTCGGATACAACGAGGATTTCCACCAGTTCGGGGGGATAGTCCAGGGCCTGGATGGATTCCAGCTTGGCGCGGATCCACCGCTCGCCATTGTGTACGGGCAGAATGACGGAGACCGTAGCCGGCCATGCCGCTTTCCTGACGGGGCGCGCGCGCCAGCGGGCGAGCAGTGCCAGGATCAGCGGGTAGCCGAAGACGGTGTAGGCGCAGAATCCCACGCTGAGCAGGAAGATCGTCTTCACGATGCTTCAATCCAGATTGCGGCTCGGTAGGTGCGTTCTTGCACAGTCGTCATTTCGGTTTGATCTGCCGAAAACTCAGGATCTATTATCGCCCCAATCTACGATCCGTCCAGAGAGACACCGTACAGTGGCCGCGGCGGACCGGCTTTTCCCGCAGGTCGCGCGAACACTCCCGGACTCAACATCCAGTATGAGCGAGACGCGGGCGCGAAACCGGTGGCTGATCGAGTCATATCACAAGAGAGTAGCCACTCGATATCCGGCGCCTGCGGGGGAACAACTTGGCATAATCGGAGGTGGTGACTGGGGAACTTCGAAAGGATGTCGACCGCGCCATCGAGGCGGGGGACGGGGCAGCGGCGGCAAGAATGCTCGCGGCGGCCTGGGAACTGGAGCCCGGATCGCCGCTGGCCGGGTTTGTGGCCTCACGGTACGACCGCATTGCGGGGGATCTTGGTCTGCTGAGGCAGCGATGGGCGATCCTGCGATCCTTCACGGTGGAACCGGTGCTGCCGGTTTTGAAGGCGGGGGCATATGCCGCGGGTATCGCCCTGGAGATTCACCTGGGCGAGTTCAATGCGTACGCACAGGAAATCCTCGATTCGGAAAGCGCACTCTTCGGGTTTCAGCCGGATGCGGTCGTGCTGGCGGTGCAGACGCGGGATGTGGCGCCGGAACTGTGGCGGGGAGAGGCGGCGGGTGGAGACGATGTTCTGAACCGGTTCGGGGACTGGATCGGAGCCTTCCGAAAGCATTCCAAAGCCGCCCTCATCGTACACTCGCTGGAGGCGCCTGCCATTACGGCCGCCGGTGTACTCGACGCGCAGCGGGTGGACAATGCGGCAGAAGCGGTTCAGCGCATCAATCGTGGACTCCGCGCGATTGCCGGCGAGTATCGCGGGGTCTACATTCTGGACTACGACGCGCTGGTGGCGCGGCACGGGCGCGAACGCTGGGGCGACGCACGTAAGTGGCTGACGGTCAGGCTGCCGGTGGCATCGGCGAACCTGCCGTACCTGGCCGCCGAGTGGCTGCGCTTCCTGCATCCGCTGGCCGGCAAGGTCGCCAAGTGCGTGGCGGTAGACCTGGACAACACACTGTGGGGCGGGGTGATCGGCGAAGATGGGATGACCGGAATTCGGCTGGGCGCGGAGTATCCCGGCGCGGCCTTTCAAGAGCTTCAGCGCGCCTTGCTCGACCTCTCGCGGCGCGGCGTTCTGCTGGCGATCTGCAGCAAGAACAATCCGGCAGACGCCATGGAGGTACTCTCCAGCCATCCGGGGATGATTCTTCAGCCGCGCGATTTTGCCGCCATGCGGATCAACTGGAATGAGAAGGCACGGAACCTGGAAGAGATCTCGCGGGAGCTGAATATCGGGCTGGACACGGTAGCTTTTCTGGACGACAACCCGGTGGAGCGCCAGCAGGTCCGCGAACTCGCGCCGGAGGCAATCGTGATCCGCCTGCCGGAAGATCCGATGGACTACGCGCGGGCGGTCCGCGACTGTCCCTGGTTCGAGCGCCTGACTCTCAGTGAGGAGGACCGGCAGCGCAGCGAATTCTACGCGGCACAGCAGGAACGCGTGGAATTGGAACGCAGCGTGACGTCCAAGGAGGATTTCTACCGCGGGCTGGAGCAGGTGGCGGAGATCGCGGCGGTGACGCCGCAAACGCTGGCGCGCGTCTCGCAACTGACGCAAAAGACCAACCAATTCAACTTGACGACGCGGCGTTATTCGGAGCAACAGATCGCGGAAATGGCCGCCAGCACGGACTGGCGCGTGTGGAGCCTGCGAGTGAAGGACCGTTATGCCGACAACGGCCTGGTGGGAGTGGCCATCGCGAAGGCCGATGGAGCGGTCTGCGAAATCGACTGCTTTCTGATGAGTTGCCGGGTGATCGGGCGGACTGTGGAGACAGCGCTGCTTGCACACGTGGCGGACGATGCCCGGCAGCGCGGAGCGACGGTGTTGCAGGGATGGTTTCTGCCCACCAAGAAGAACGTACCGGCGGAGGAATTCTACCGCCGGCATGGCTTCGAGATCGCGGACCGGCAGCAGGAAGGCGTGCTGTGGAGAATCGATCTGACGCGCCACACGATCCTGCCGCCGGAATGGGTGCAGGTTCGCTATCATTAGCAACTAAACACAACCGCAAGGAGGACTCGAGCATCGTGAAAACTCCGTTAGCCGGTATGGGACGATTGCGTCCGTCAACTTTTTTCCTGGGCCTGTTACTTTTGTGTGCCAGCACACTGATGTACGAGATCGCGCTGACTCGTTTGTTGAGCGTGGTGTCCTGGTATTACCTGGCCTTCGTGTCGATTTCGATGGCGATGTTCGGCATGACGGCGGGAGCGCTCGCCGTGCAGTTCCGGCCCGACCTGTTTACGGCGGACCTGATTCCGAAGCGGCTGGTGCAATCGGCACTGGCAATGGCGATCTCGCTTCCGCTTTCGCTGATGACCAT
Organism: uncultured Solibacteraceae bacterium; assembly: GCA_963792055.1. Lineage (GTDB taxonomy): Bacteria > Acidobacteriota > Terriglobia > Bryobacterales > Bryobacteraceae > Solibacter. The sequence continues at coordinate 617,768 of CAWBUV010000011.1, forward strand.
GCTGGCGGTACCGCTGTACACGTCATTCGCGGCGCAGACGGTGTACAACTTTCTGCTCTTCTCGGCGATCATCTCGGTACCGTTCTTCTTTTCCGGTATTGCGGTTTGTCTTTCGCTCACGCGGATGCCCTTCCCGATGGGCCGCATCTATTTCGCCGATTTAATGGGTGCGGCGCTGGGCTGCATCGGCTCCGTCGTCTTACTGGGACTGCTCGACGCGCCCAGTGCGATCTTCATGATCTCGGCGCTGCTGTTCGCGAGCAGCGCGCTCTATGCGGCTTACGCGGGCGAAAGCCGTCCTACGAAAACGGCCGCACTGTGTACTCTGGGCATGGCGGTGCTGTCTCTACTCAACGCATCAACCTATCACGGGATCCAGCCGAGCTGGGTGAAGGGTAAGGTAGACCCGCGGACGGACATACTGGCCGAACGTTGGAATCCGATTTCCAGAGTTCGCGCGCAGCACCCCGCATCGGGACCGCCGATGATGTGGGGACCGAGCCCCAAGCTGCCGTCGTGGATGAAGGTGGAGGCGATCGAACTGACCATCGACAGCGACGCCGACACTCCAATGAGCCACTTTGAGGGCGACCTGTCGGCGTTCCCCTTCCTTCGCTACGATGTGACTTCGGTAGGGGCCCAACTGCGTCACGGCGGCAGCGCCGCGATTATTGGTGTGGGAGGCGGGCGCGATGTTCTCAATGCCGCGGCGAACGGTTTTCAGCGCATCGTCGGGATCGAGGTGAACAGCGCCATCGCGGGTATGACCTCGCGCCAGTTCGATTCATTTTCGGGATTCAGCAAGATTCCGGGATTTGAACTGCACAACGACGAGGGCCGCAGCTACCTCACGCGGTCCGGCGAGCGATTCGACCTCATTCAGGCCTCACTGGTGGACACTTGGGCGGCGACTTCTGCAGGAGCGATGACGCTTTCTGAAAATGCCCTGTACACGGTGGACGGGTGGCGTGTGTTCTACGAACACCTCAAGCCGGGCGGCGTGATCACATTCAGCCGATGGTCGTCGGGGGCCGAGACCAATCGCCTGTTCGCGGTGGCGAAGGCCATGCTGCTCAGCGAAGGTGTTCCCAACCCCGAACGGCACCTGGCTGCGCTCACGTCGGGCAATATCATGACGCTTCTCGCCAGCAACCAGCCGTTTGCCGAACGCGACCTTCGCAAGCTTCGGGAAATCATGCAGGAGCTGGAGTTCAAGCAGTTTTACCTGCCGGGCGAAGAACCCGCCGTTCCGGAGATCCGCAGAATCCTGGCCGCGGGCAGCCTGAACGAACTGGCAGCCTTGCGCGGAACGAATGGCCTGGACTACTCGCCGGTATTCGATTCGTCTCCTTATTTCTTCAATGCCGTGCATCTCTCGAACCTGCCGGAGATGATTCGTACACGCCAGGGTGTCGGCAACATGCGAGCGATGATGTTCCTGTTCGGTTTCATGCTGGCGGCGATCATCCTGGTGATTACCACGATCGTCCTGCCGGCAATGCTTTGGACCCGCAAGCAGGGCGCGGCGAAGCCTCCGGCGGCGGGAGGAATCGCGTACTTTATTGCCATCGGCCTGGGTTTCATGTTCGTAGAGATGTCGATGATGCAGCAGCTGTCCATCTTCCTGGGCCATCCGATTTACTCACTGGTGGTAGTGCTGGCCGGCCTGATTTTTTCGACCGGAGTGGGAAGCCTTGCCTCAGACAGGCTGGAATTGAGCTCCACGTGGCGGAGCCGTCTTCCGGCGGTCGCGGCGTCGGTGCTCATTGTCGTCTATTCGTTGATCGTCCTGCCGGTGGTGCATGCCTTCACGGCGGGCGTCCTCTGGCAACGCATCGTAATTTCGCTGGCCTTGGTAACGCCCTGCGGTTTCCTTTTGGGATTCTGTTTCCCGGTGGGAATGCGGTGGATGACCGCCCTGCGCCAGGAGAGAAACCTGCCATGGATGTGGGCGCTGAACGGCGCGGCAGGCACGCTGGGGAGTTTTGTCGCCATCGTGGTTTCGATGGAGACCAGCATTCAGACTTGCGTGCTTACCGGCGCGGCCTGTTATTTTCTCGCGGGATGTGTCATGCCGGCAAAGACGGCATCGTAGCCAATAAGCATTCCGCGGCTTCCGCTGCATTGTTGCAGGTAAGGTCGGCGGTGCAGCACTGTTCGGCTCCATACCCGGTGAGCACCAGAACGGTATGTGTCCCGGCTCGCCGGCCGCATTCGATATCGGCGGATTTATCACCCACGAAATAAGAGGTGGGGAGATCGATGTGGTGGTCCGCGGCAGCCGCGAGCACCATACCCGGCTCGGGCTTGCGGCAGGTTGAGGACACTCCCGGCGCATCGGGACAATAGTAAGTGGCGTCAATCCACTCGCGCCCCGCCTGACGCAGGAACTCTTCGTGTACCGCATGGTATTGCGCTTCGGTCATCAGGCCACGGCCGATGCCGCTCTGGTTGGTAATGACGACGACGAGGAATCCGGCTGCCTTCAGACGGCGGAGCGCATCGGGTACACCGGGGAAGACTCTGACCAGCGCGGGATCGCTACAGTAGTGCACCTCTTCCATCAAAGTGCCATCGCGATCGAAGAAGACGGCGCGCCGCGAATCAGTTGGCATTACGCGTGGTCTCGCGGTAGACCGTGGATGGAACGGAAGCGTCAAGGCGAGCCGGTTTGCGGCCCACCGCTACCAGCGAAAGTCCCGGCCACGGCATCAGGACATCCAGCCGCCGCCAGAACCAGACCGACTTGTCGAAGATTTTTAGTACGAGCTTACTGATACTGCCGCTGCCGAGCAATTTGCTGTAGGCCCACCAGGGCAGCAAGGCTACCTTATTGAAGCTCTCGACGGTTTCCATTGCGAAGCCATGTTCCGCCAGCAGTTGGCCGATCATTTCCGGGGTATAGCGCCGCTTGTGGCCCATTTTGCGGTCCAGCGAGCCGTAGACACCGGGAACGTTCGGCACCAGCACCAGCAGGGATCCGCCCGGCCGGATGGTGGGAGCCAGCGATTCGAGAAGTTTACCCGGGTCGTCCGCGTGCTCCAGTATGTTGAGACAGAGCACGGTATCGAAACAGTTCTCCAGGCCCGCGAGATCGCCCGGGACTTCGGGATCGATGCGCTGTACGGCGACATTGGGTGTCCGCAGGAAGCGATTGCGCAGGGCGTGAAGGTGCAGCGGATCCTTCTCGGCGGCCACGTAGAGCGAACGGCGCGACATCAGGCGGCCGGTCAGATTGCCGATGCCGGCACCGATTTCGAGCACTTCGTCGCCTACATAAGGGCGCAGTTTGAGCGCCAGCCAGCTCAGGTATTGCGGCGTCCCGGTGAGATTATTGAGCACCCCCCGGCCATAGGGCGCCGCGTAAAGATCGTCGATCAGCCAGAATTTGAAGATCACGGCGAAGGCTTTGATGCCGTCCTTCCAACCGATCTTCTTACCTTCTTCATACGTTCGGCCGTGATAGCTGATGGGCACTTCGTAGATGCGGAATTTGCGCTTGGCGCTCTTCATGACGATCTCCGGCTCGAAGCCGAAGCGGTCCGAACGAATGGGGATACTCTTCAGCAGGTCCGTGCGAAAGACCTTGTAGCAGGTTTCCATGTCCGTCAGGTTGAGATTGCAGAACATGTTGGAAACCACGGTGAGCACCTTGTTGATCATGGAGTGCCAGAAGGGCAGCACGCGGGACTGCTCGCCGGAGAGGTACCGCGAACCGAAGACGGCGTCGGCGTGGCCATCGAGCAGCGGACGCATCAAGCGCGGATACTCGTTGGGGTCGTATTCCAGGTCGGCATCCTGGATGAGGGCAAAGTCTCCCGCTGCTTTTTGGATCGCCGTGCGAACGGCAGCGCCTTTCCCGCGATTGACGGGGTGCTGGTGGAGCTGAATCTGCGGAAACGCGGCGGCCAGGCGCTGCAGGATGGCGTAAGTGCCATCGGTGGAGCAATCGTCCACGATGACCAGCTCCCGCTCCATGTTTTCGGGCAGGGGCGCCGTCAGGACGAGCGAGATGCAACGCTCCACAACGGTGCGCTCGTTGTAGACAGGCATCAGGATGGAAAGCTTCATCTTTTAAAGGGTAGTTTAACAAAACGGGCCAGCGGGCTTTCTTTGCGATTATAAAGGACCTTTTTATCTGTAACTTTGATATGATGTTCGTTTCAGGGGGTGTGGTGTTTCTCATCAGTCGTAGGAAACAATTTGGTCCGACAACCTTCCTATGGGACGTGAAAGCGCCGGATGTGGCGCGGGCGGCGCGTCCCGGGCACTTTGTGATGGCTCGCATCGACGAGCATGGGGAGCGCATCCCGCTGACCGTGGCCGATTTCAATGTGGCGAACGGCACGGTCACCGTAGTGGTTCAGGCCGTGGGCAAAACAACCTTTGAAATGTTAGCGTTACGCGAGGGCGACACGATCCTCGATTTCATCGGCCCGCTGGGTTTACCGAGCCATATTCGTAAGCTGGACGGCACGGTAGTGCTGGTTGGCGGAGGCCTTGGTGTCGCGCCGATTTACCCCCAACTCCGCGCATACAAGGAGGCCGGAAACCGGACGGTTTCCATCGTGGGCTTCCGCAATCGCGACCTCGTATTTTGGGAGGAGCAGTTCCGGGAGTGCAGCGACGACCTGATCGTCACGACCGACGATGGCAGCTACGGACGCCACGGCTTCGTGACGCACGCGCTGGCCGACGTTCTGGCTAACGAAAAGAACATCCGCGAAGTGGTCGCGATCGGGCCGATCCCGATGATGAAGGCGTGCGCGGAAGTCACGCGGCCCTACGGCATTCCGACCGTCGTCAGCCTGAATTCGATCATGGTGGACGGCACCGGGATGTGCGGGTCCTGCCGCGTCACGGTGGGCGGCAAGATGAAGTTCGCCTGCGTGGACGGCGCGGATTTCGACGGGCACCTGGTGAACTTCGACGAGTTGCAACTGCGCCAGAAACGCTTTGCGCGCGAAGAGAAGGCCGCCATGGAGCGGTTCCGCGGCGAAGCCGACAAGCTGGCCGGTTTTCCCGAATCCAACGGCGCGATCCCAGAACGGCTGGCGCCGGTGTGCAAGCTGCCGGAGGCGATTCCCGAGACGCCCGCGCAACGCGTACCGAAGAATATCAAGACCATACCGCCGGAACGCGCGCCGATGCCGCACCAGCCGGCGGAAGCACGCGTACATAACTTCAACGAAGTCGCGCTTGGGTTGGATTTAGACGGAGCATTTCACGAGGCGGAACGCTGCCTGCGCTGTAAGAAGCCGCGGTGCGTTCCGGGCTGTCCGGTGGGTATCGATATTCCCGGGTTCATCTCCGCGCTGGCTCGGAAGGATGTGGAGCAGTCCTACCGGATTCTGAAGAGCGCCAACGCGCTGCCCGCGGTTTGCGGGCGCGTATGCCCGCAGGAATCGCAGTGCGAGGCCACGTGCGTGGTGGGACTCAAGTTCAAACCGGTTGCCATCGGCCGCCTGGAGCGGTTCGTGGCGGACTCCGCGATGGGACGTGGATGGGACGGAGAAGCGGCGGCGGCGGGCGCAGGCTCGAAGCGCGCGGCGATCATCGGCAGCGGCCCGGCAGGCCTGGCGTGCGCGGGTGAACTGGCGCGGCGCGGCGTGGCGGTGACTATTTTCGAGGCGCTGCACGTGGCCGGCGGAGTGTTGAAATACGGCATTCCCGAATTCCGGCTGCCCGATATCATCATCGACGCGGAGATTGAAAATCTGAAGAAGATGGGAGTGGAGATCCGGCTCGATACGATCATCGGCAAGCTTTTCACCATCCCTCAGTTGTTGGGAGAGATGGGGTATCAGACGGCATTCGTGGGCACCGGCGCGGGATCGCCGAAGTTCGCCAGCATCCCGGGCGAGGCCTACAACGGGGTGTTCTCGGCCAACGAGTTTCTGACGCGCGTCAACCTGATGCGCGGCCACCGGCAGCCGCTTTACGATACGCCGGTCGGCATGGGAAAGCGTGTGGCGGTGGTGGGCGCGGGCAATACGGCGATGGATTCGGCGAGGGTGGCGATGCGCATGGGCGCCGAATCGGTGACCGTGGTGTACCGCCGCTCGCGGCGCGAATCGCCGGCCCGTACGGAGGAACTGGAGCACGCCATCGAAGAGGGCATACACTTCCAGTGGCTGACGCTCCCGGTGGAGATCCTGGGCAGCCCGGAGGGCTGGGTAACCGGTATGCGCTGCCAGAAGATGGAACTGGGCGAGCCAGACGCCTCGGGCCGGCGCCGGCCGGTGGCGGTGGAGGGGTCAGACTTCCTGATCGACGTCGATACCGTGATTTATGCGCTGGGCACGACGGCGAACCCCATCATCTCGCAGACGACTCCGGGACTGGGCACGAACAAGTGGGGATACATCGATATCGACGAGCGCACTGGAATGACTAACGTTCCGGGCCTGTTTGCCGGCGGCGATATTGTCACGGGAGCGGCCACGGTCATCCTCGCGATGGGCGCGGGGAAACGGGCTGCCCAGGGAATGCTGGAATACATGGGCGTGACCACATTGGAAACGGCTTTGGAAACGACGCTGCAACGGGCTCCGGAGCCGGCTCCGGCAGGAGGAAGATAAGATGCCATCGACTTGTCCAAAGTGCCGCCAAGTGATCGAAGAAGACGAAATCTGCTGCTCTCAGGTGCGCTATACATGGCGTTGCCGGAGCTGCTTCAAGCTGACCACCGGACTCGCGATTCCGTACGGGAAGTGCTTCCTCTGCGGCGGCGAGCTGGACGTGGTTTACGATCGCGACCTGGGCGATTCGATGCGCTTCCGCGCCATCCGCGAGGCGGTGCAGTTTGAACTGAACTCATTCCATTTTTACAAGCTGGCCCGCGATCGGGCGAGTTCGCCGGAACAGCGCGCGGTGCTGGAACGCCTGTACGAGGCCGAACTGGATCACTTGCACGAGCTGGAAGAAAAATATCACGCGCATCTGGATCGCAAGGTGGTGGAGCTTTCCGGTGACGAGGACAAGCTGCTCGGCAACTGGCTGTTCCGCGGCATTCAGGTAGGGGAGTCGGCCGGTGTGACGGAGTTGTACCGGGCGGCGCTGGAGATGGAGCAGCGCACGCGCGATCATTTCCGGAAGCTCGCCAGTGAACTGCCTGCCGGATTGGAGAAGGATCTCTGTAGCGAACTCGCGGCGGAAGAAGAAGAGCATGTCGCCATGCTGCAGGGCGAGCTGGAGCAGTTAGGTTAAACTGGGCCTCTCGCGAGTTTCCCTTTTCATCCTCTTGTAAAACTCACATGTCTGGTTGTTCTCCATTGGAGTTTTGGAGTATACTTGCCGACATTCGGTTCCGGGTGAGTTTAGCGGTAACGAGGTGATATTAGGATGCTACGTTGCATTGTTTTCGGGGCGGCAGCTCTGTGGCTTACCAGCGCTCCCACGTTTGCACAACAATTCCGCGGCAGCCTGAGCGGACGAGTTCTCGATCAGCAGCAGGCCGCAGTGCCTGGCGCCAAAATCCATGCGGTCGAAAGCGAAACAGGCGCAAAATTCCAGACGGTAACCAACGGCGATGGCACCTACGTTTTGACGTTCTTGCCGCCAGGGCCATATTCGGTTGCTGCCGAGGCAGCCGGGTTCAAGCGCTATGTCAACGCGCAAGTCCGCGTTGCCACCAACGAGCGAGAACAACTCGATATCACGCTGGAAGTGGGGACCATCGATCAATCCGTAACGGTATCGGCCGAAGCCTCCATGCTGGATACGGCCAGTTCCAGCACAGGCCAGGTGATCAACCAGCGGCAGCTCGAAAACATGCCGATCAACGGGCGCGCTCCGCTCGTGCTGGCGCAGCTCGCGTTCGGCGTCACGCCGAATTCGGATCCCAAGTTTTCCCGGCCGTTCGATAACTCGGGCCCTTCGGGATTCTCGATGGGCGGCGCGCCGAACCAGAGCAACGAACTGCTGATCGATGGCTCACCGGACACCACGCGGAACCTGCGAGTCGCGTACAACCCGCCACCCGACGCCGTGCAGGAAGTGAAGGTCGAGACCTTCCAGACCGATGCGGCCTACGGTCACACCGGCGGCGGCACGGTGAACGTAGTCATGCGCGGCGGCACCAACTCGGTCCACGGAAGCGCGTACGATTTCAATCAGGTCTCCAAGCTTGCGGCCACCCCGTGGTTCACCAACCGCGCCGGGCAGAAGAAATCGCAGCTCATTTTCAATCAGTGGGGCATGTCGGCAGGCGGCCCGATCTGGATTCCCAAAGTAGTGAACGGCAAGGACAAGCTTTTCTGGTTCTTCAGTTATGAAGGGATTCATGACGCGTTTCCGGAACCGCAGGTCGGCACCGTGGCCACGGCGGCAGAACGCGCCGGCGATTTCTCCCAGCTTCTGAGCGTAGGCGCCAATTACGCCATTTACGATCCGCTGACCGGCGTGCAGAACGGCAGCCGTGTACAACGCACGCCCTTCCAGAACAATGTCATCCCCACCAACCGTCTCAGCCCGATCGCCAAGAACCTGCTCAGTTTCATTCCCCTGCCGAATCAGACTGGCCAGAAAGATGGCAACAACAACTACCTTTCCGATTCGGTCCGCCGCGACGTGTTTGACGGTGAGCTAGGCCGCTTCGATTACAACATCAGCGACCGGCACAAACTCTTCTACAATTTCCGCCACAATTACCGCGTGGAAGACCGCAATAACCTGTACCACAACATCGCTACCGGCAACCTGCTCAACCGCATCAACTGGGGCACGATGGTGGATGACGTATACACCTTCTCGCCCACCACGGTACTGAACACGCGCCTCAACTGGACCCGTTTCACCGAAGCCAACGATAAGCCCAGCGCGGGTTACGACTTCACGAAACTCGGCTTCCCGTCTTATATCGCCGCGGCATCGCAGCGGCTGGTAATGCCAATTGTGGATCTGAACCAGATGACGGACTTTGGCGACAACGCCGGCGACCGGACACCGTATGACATCTTCCAGATGTTCGTCAGCCTGACCAAAATTCAGGGCCGCCACTCACTCAAAGTGGGAGCGGATGTTCGCGAGTCGCGGGAGAGTTCGGTGAGTTATGGCAACTCGGGGGGACAATACATTTTTCGTGAGGACTATGTGAGAGGGCCGCTGGACAACTCGACCGCCGCTCCCCTGGGGCAGGATGTGGCATCGCTGGTGCTCGGCTACCCGACAGGCGGCAGTTTCAGCATCAACGCCTCGCGCACCCAGCAGGCCAAGTACTGGGCCACATTCATCCAGGACGACTTCCGGCCGCGCTCCAATCTGACCATTAATTTTGGATTGCGCTACGAGGGCGATCTCGGCACCACCGAACGCTTCAACCGGTCGGTCGCCGGCTTCGATGCCAATGCCACCAGCCCGATCGCGGCGGCGGCGCAAGCGGCCTATGCGAAGAGCCCGGTGAACGGCGGGCTGGCCGCCAGCCAGTTCCTGGTGAAGGGCGGGCTGCTGTTTGAAGGCCAGAACGGAAAGTACGTCTACAACACCAAGCGCGGCTACTTCAGCCCGCGATTCGGGTTCGCGTGGACCCCGGGCGGAGCCGGTAAGGGCACGGTGATCCGTGCCGGTATGGGGGTGTTCGTCGCTTCCATCGGCACCCAGGGAATCAACCAGCCCGGCTTTAGTGCCAGCAGCACGGTGCTCAGCTCCGCCACCACCAGCAATCTGCGGCCAGCCGTGACGCTGGACAATCCGTTCCCCACCGGCATCCAGCAGCCCACCGGCTCTGCCGCGGGACTGGCGACGTTCCTCGGCCAGAGCATTACGTTCTACAATCCCAACCCGCTCAACCCCTACTCCATCCGCTGGAACTTCGATATCCAGCGCAGCATCGGCAAGGGCATGGTGTTCGAAATTGGCTATACCGGCAATCACGCCGTGCACCTGACCATCGATCAGGCGTTGAACTACACGCCGGCGCAATACCTGAGCACATCGCCGGTGCGCGATCAGGCGGTGATCGACCGTAACTCGACGACGGTGGCCAATCCGTTCGCAGGCCTGCTTCCCGGCACCAACATCAACGGCTCGACCGTCAGCTTCACGCAGTTGCTGCAACGCTACCCGCAGTTCACGGGCGTGACCATGAGCGCATCTAACGCCAGCAGCAGCTATTTCCATGCGCTCCAGATGCGGCTGGAGAAGCGCTTCTCAAACGGCTTCCAGTTCCTTGCCAACTACCAGTGGGGCCGGACCATCGCCAGGGATAACTACCTGAATCCTTTCGGTCCGCTCGAAAAGCGTCCCGCCGATATCGACCGTCCGCACCGCATCGTCACCAGCTTCAGCTACGAACTGCCCTTCGGCAAGGGAAAGCCGGTGCTGGGCTCGCTTTCGGGCTTCGGCGGCGCGGTGGTCAACCGTATCGTCGGCGGCTGGGTGATCAACGCGATCAATTCCTATGAGAGCGGCGGCCCGGTGGGCAGTTGGGGCGACATCATCTATCTGGGTGGTCCGCTGAACTACGATCCGACCAACGTGGATCACACGTTCGATACCAAGCAGTTCAACACCAACTCGGCGCAGCAGCTTTCCAACCACGTGCGCACATTCCCCACGCGGTTCTCCAACCTGCGCCTGCCACCCACCAATAACGTGGACGCCTCCATCATCAAGAACACGAGAATCAAGGAACGCTTCGCCCTGCAGTTCCGCACCGAGTTTTTCAATGCGTTCAATCACCCGGTATTTAATGGTCCGCAGTTAAGCCCGACGAACTCGGCATTTGGCACGATCAGCGGCGTCTACAATCTGGAGCGCCACATACAGATGGCGTTGCGGCTGACCTTCTAGTGTTGTGTATGGCGTGACTGCTTACAACGCTTATTTACTTTACATTCGCAGCTAGGATTGGTTCCGCTCAGGACGCGAAGGCAAGAGGCAGCAAGCGCGTTGCTATTGGCCAACCCGTGTGGTTGCGATCGTGCCGCCTTCTTCCCATGCGACCAGCATTCCGCCATCGGAAAGAGCGACCATCGCCGGAAAGGCGCCGGCGTCCGACAGGTGGGATGGAGCGGCGCTTCCCGGAGGGAGCAGTTCAACGCCGGACGGCGTGCTCCAGGCAGTGTAGAAGCCTCGAGAGTTGGCGGCGAAGGCCACGTCCTGCCCGCTACCGATCTTCACTTCCGGCTTGCCTGGCACTGCCAGATAGATGTCGTGGTCACGCCGCCAGGCGCTGGCGACCTGGCCGTCGCTGACGGCGACACCTCCGCCATCCATGGGACAGGCGTCGAGCTTCCATGTGCCTTCACCCTGCTTTACGGGAGAGCCCACCGGATGCCCGTCCCGCAGGCGCAGTGTGTACAGATCGCGCGATCCGCCGAGTGCGTTGCGCCACATCACGGTAAACTCACCGCGCCCCATGGCGGCCAGCGAAGGGTCGCAGCAGGGGCATATGGGACCGTCCGGCGACTCGTACAAAAGGACATTACGTGACCAGGTGCGTCCCGCATCGTCAGAGAACGCCGCGAACAGGCGCTTGCCCTTGGCGCCACGATCATCCAGCCAGGCAGCCGCCAGATGGCCGTCGGCGTCGGCAGCCATGGCGTGTAGTCCCTCGCGGGCGGATTTGGGAGTGTCGTTGATTGCCGCCGGAGAGGACCAGGTGCGCCCGCCATCGGTAGACCGCCAGGCGAGCAGGTCGCCCCGCTCGCTTCCGATCGCGCTGACGACGATGGCGTTGCCGCTGATGACGACACGCGGACCACGATGCCGCCCCAGCAGCATTTTCGGCAGTTGCGCCACTTTGACGGGCGCACCAAATTTGTTCCCGTTATCGAGCGAGCGTGCCAGCCAGATTGACTCGCCAGAACCGAACACCAGCGCCACTGCGCGACCTGCGGCGGCCATTTGCGGCTGCCGGTTCGGCGTGGCGGCAGATACCGCGGGCAAATGGAGTGCGACAAGCGCGGCAAGAAGCATCATGCTCACAATTCTATCCGACCCGCATGCCGGCGCGTGGAGTGGTCGACCCCGGGGACTCTCCTCTGCAATCTGTCGAAAAGTACCAGGGCATGGTCTCCATTTGCCTGATTTTGCAGGGGATTTGAGTCAAAAGTCCCATGACCCCACCGTTACCAAGGCCTATGGTAGATGGCGCGGGTTCGTGATCAAATCGATACATGAATACAGACGCAATCGTTCTCGCATTTCTCGCAATCTTGGATTTCGCGGTGATCGTACACTTGCGTCAGCGGCACGCACGCCGGGTACAAATGGACCGCATGGCAGTGAGCCTTCGTATGGCGGTCCGTCGTGAAAACGGTGTAGAGGCGCTTCCCGCGAAGCGCCGGTTGCTGCGCGCGAGCTAGCTGCCCCTTCCGAATCTCACGAACTCGCCCTTCATGAAGTGGATGTACGAAACGTTAGACACCGAAGAGATCTATATCGCGTGCGAGCGTGTCCATGATGTTCTTACGGCTAATCACACCTTGGACCTCGGTAGCCAAAAGGCTCCCGTCGTGCGGCGCTACCAGTGCGAACGCGGAGTTGGTAGTGCCCATTATGAAAACGACGCTCGCCAGTGAGTCACTTGGAGAGACAATTACGTAGTTGCGATGGACGAAATCTCCGATCCTCGCCGTTGATCTGGCCCGATGGAGGTCGGCCAAGCTCTCCCCGGTGATCGCTCCGGTTACTGCGCCGGACTCGTCTGTGACGATGTACGCGTCGTTGTTGGTGGACGCGAGATCGTGCAGGTGTCCTGCTGCCGGAAGGATCTCCACTTGCGAATTCATGATCGTGGTAGCGCGGCGGGTGACCTGAAGATCGGCTCGAAGCGTCTCGGGAACGGATTCGCCCCTCAGAGCCAACTTTCGCGTGTAGATACTGTCGCTGATCACGCTTCTCCGTACGGCGTAGCTGATCGCAACAGTTAGGGTCATCGGAACAATCACCGTGTAATCGAGCGTCATCTCGAAACTCATCACGATTGCGGCCAGGGCCGCACCAGTGGCCCCTCCCACAACGCCGCCCATTCCTACGACGGCAAACGCGGGCGCGCTCACATCAAGCGCAGGAAAGAGCCGGTGCAACACGACGCCGAACGCGGCCCCGGCCGTCGCCCCCAGAAATAGCGCTGGAGAAAAAACGCCGCCCGACGCTCCCGACCCAAGCGTGAGAGAAGTCGCCACCAGTTTGAATACAAACAGAAGAACCAGTAGGTAAAGCGGGAACTGCACGCCGGTGAGCACGTCCTGGATCGTGGCATATCCCACGCCTTCGATATAGTAGTGGCCCAGGCGAGACATCAAGGCGTACAGCATGATTCCCACAATCAACATTCCAGTAGCGTGCCGCAGGTAGTTCCCGCCTTTGACATATTTCTCGAAGAAGTGCTCGAATCCGTAGATGGAGTGAATGAAGAGCGCGGAAACAAGACCCGTGATCGTACCCAAAGCAGCATAGGCCAGGAGCAGGAGCGGGTTAGTCACATGAAAGTATGTCGTCTCAAGAGCGGGAATGAAGAAAGACGGATGGGGGCCGAAGGCAAGTTGACCGACGAAGGTCGCCGTCGCGGTGGCAGTGACGACTGGCACCAACGTCCGCGCGCTGACTTCGTGCATGATGATCTCTACCGCGAAAAGGACTCCACCGACAGGAGTATTGAACGTAGCCGCAATTCCGCCGCCTGCACCCGCTGCGATGAGCGTGATCCGCTGCCAGGTAGACAGCCGCAATAGCTGCCCCATCGTCGATCCAAAAGAAGAGCCAATCTGGATGATCGGTCCCTCGCGGCCAACGGATCCACCGCTTCCGATTGATAGCGCAGAGGCGAGCGCCTTGATAATTGATACTACCGGGCGAATGATTCCTTTGCGGTTGTAGACGGCATCGATGACTTCCGGTACGCCATGCCCCTTCGCTTCGGGAGCGAAATTCGTCACCAGGAACGTCACGCCCAAAGCGCCGACAACCGGTACAAGAATCACAAACGGTCCCCACGGACTCTGTGCGGTGTGGGTATTCGCGTTGTACGATGCCGTGAACCTGCCGAGAAACAAGAGATTGTGAAATAGCCCAATCAGAGACCGGAACGCGACAGCTCCTAAACCCGCCACGATCCCGACAAGGATCGATAAAGCCCAGAAGACTGGCAGCCCAAGTGTTCGAGGCGCAGGGTCAGCGCGATCAACCGGCAACACAACTTCCCCCAATCATTCTGACTTACTCCAGGGCGTAGAAGCGTGCACGGCCGTACACGCGAGTCCTTACCCTCGGTCGCCAAGTCGACTGGAGTATCCGGCGGCGCTCCAAGGTCGTATGGTCGCTATCCACGATGCACAGCATATTCGATCGAGCGCACGTAAATTGGATCTGTATCAGACACTCAAGAGCGGGCGAGGTGACTGGCGGACTGTCTGATACAGTTCCGACCAGACGCCAGGCCAGATCGTCTTTGAAATAAGGCTTGCCGTTCTTACACTTCTCGATGCTCGCCGAACACGGCGCGCAGGCAGTCGGAGATCTCGCCGACCGTGGCATATACGCCGGCGGCATCCAGAATCGGCGGCATCAGGTTCTCGGTGCCGCGCGCCGCCCGCTCCGAGCGCCGCCAGCTTCTCCGCGACGGCACTCTGGCTGCGGCCGGCGCGCACCTGCGCGCAGACGCTCCACCTGCGACCGTCTCGAGCGCCGGGTCCAGCCGGAAGGTCGGCACGACGCGCTCTTCCTCCTTCTGGAAGCGGTTCACTCCCACCACGACGCGCTCGCCGCTTTCGACGCCGCGCTGATAATCGTACGCGGCGTTCTGGATCTCGTTCTGGATGTAGCCGGTCTCGATGGCGCGCAGCGTGCCGCCCGGCTTCCTCGATGCGCTGTCAGGTAATCGTGCACGCCGCGTTCGATGGCGTCCGTCAGGCCTTCGATGTACTCGCTGCCGCCCACCGGGTCGACGGTATTGGTGACGCCCGCTCTCGTGCGCGATGATCTGCTGGGTGCGCAGCGCGATGCGCGCCGATTCCTCGGTGGGCAGCGCCAGCGCTTCGTCGCGCGAGTTGGTGTGCAGCGATTGCGCACCGCCCAGCACCGCCGCCATCGCCTGCAGCGCCGTGCGCACGATGTTGACGTCGGGCTGCTGCGCGGTCAGCGTGGAGCCCGCCGTCTGCACGTGGAAGCGCAGCATCAGGGAGCGCGGGATCTTTGGCGCCGAAACGGTCGCGCATCAGGTGGGCATAGATGCGGCGCGCCGCGCGGAATTTGGCGATCTCTTCCAGAAAATCGTTGTGCGCGTTGAAGAAGAAGGAAAGCCGCGGCGCGAAGGAATCCACCGCCAGTCCGGCCGCGATTGCCGGCTTCGATGTAGGCGATCGCGTTGGCGAAGGTGAAGGCCAGTTCCTGCATGGCGGTGGAGCCGGCTTCGCGGATGTGATAGCCGCTGATGGAGATGGTATTCCACTCCGGCATCTCGCGGCCCGCCCAGGCGAAGATGTCGGTGATGATGCGCATCGCCGGGCGCGGCGGATAAATATAGGTGCCGCGCGCGATGTACTCCTTCAGGATGTCGTTCTGAATGGTGCCGGAGAGCTTGCGGCGATCCGCGCCCTGCCGCTGCGCCACCAGCGCGTAGTAGGCCAGCAGGATCGCCGCGGTGGAATTGATCGTCATCGACGTGGAGACGTCCTGCAGCGGGATGTCCTGGAACAGGCGCTCCATGTCGGCCAGCGAGGAGATGGCCACGCCGACGCGGCCGACTTCGCCGGCGGCCAACGGGTGATCGCTGTCGTATCCCATTTGGGTGGGCAGGTCGAAGGCGACCGAGAGTCCCGTGGTGCCTTGCGAGAGCAGGTAGCGATAGCGGCGGTTGCTCTCCTCGGCGGTGCCGAAACCGGCATACTGGCGCATGGTCCAGAGGCGGCTGCGGTACATCTCGCGATAGATTCCGCGGGTGTAGGGGAACTCGCCGGGATTCGCCGGATATCGGCTCGCTCATGATCGGGAGATTTTGCGCGCGCGCAGGAAGGAAGTGACGCCGAACCACAGCATCAGAAGGGTACAAAACGCGGCCATCACGAAGCGTACCAGATCGGCGCCTGCCGCCTCACCGGCGCTACGCGAGAAATCCATGTACAGGCGCACCGCCTTGAAGCCGAAGACTACCGCGAAGCAGATGAAAACAAACCCGATGACCTCATTCCACAGGGTCCGCGCCGGCTTCAGGACGGCCGGAACCACATGTTTGACGAACTCCCGGGAACTGCGCGCCGTCGAGTTGCTTCCACACACCCTCATCGTAACAAACGGCAGGAAATTAGGAGTTCCCCCGGTAATGTATCCGTACGGAATTGCCGATTGTTACCTTGGGACGCGCTTGTGAACCCTGGTTCGGTCCACTACAATCGGAACGGGTGGATGCGGACCCATAGGTGGAACGCCGGTTGCGTCCGGCGCATCTGCCATTAAGGGGAATCTGTGGAAGAGCCATTGAAGCACCTCATGCAGGAGCTGGGAAACGCGATCAACGATTCCCTCTCCGAATCCGACCGGATTGCGGAGGCAATCGGGGAAATCAAGCGAGCCGGATACGACGTTTTCCTGGTTTTGGAAGCGACGATCGGCTTTAACCGGAGGGATGAGAACGCCGAAGACGAGGACGAAAATCAGCCCGAAGTTACCGAAGAGCCCAAACGCACCTTTGAAGCCACCGGCAAGATCAAATTCACGTCCCAGGACCACCGTTTTCTGCGCGCACTCAAGATCGCCGTCGATGACGAGAACCGCTAAGCCTTCAGATTCCAGCGAGACAGCGTCCGATAGACGTCCCAGGTTTCGCGGACTGCTTTTTCCCAGGTGAAATTCTCGTGCCCGCGCGGTTCCGCGGCGCGCCAATTCCCGGCACAAATCCGCGATTGGCAGTCAATTCCCGGAGCGCCTGCCGCAGCGCTTCGCGTGTCGTCCGGGTCCACCAGCAGCGCCGCGTCTCCCGCCACTTCGGGCAGCGCCGAGCGGTTCGACGTGATCACCGGGACACCCGCCGCCATCGCTTCCAGCACCGGCATGCCGAAGCCTTCGTCCAGCGAAGGGAAGGCGAAAATCGACGCTCGCGCGTACCAGCGCTGCCAGATCCGCCGCGGAGACGTACCCGGTGACCCGTATGCGGTCGCGCGCCGGGCTGCTCTCGATGCGCGCCAGAATCTCCTCGGCGCCGTAGCCGTTGGACCCGGCCAGCACCAGCCGCCACGGCGCGGGCAGCGTTTCGAACGCCTCCACCAGGCGGGCGATGTTCTTGCGCTTCTGGATGGCGCCCACGTTCAGAATGACCTTCTCGCGCGCCTGCGGAGCACCGCCCGGACCGGCAAGTTTCCGAATGCCGTGGTGCACCACGTGGACCCGCGCCGGCTCGACGCCCAGCAGGGAGATCACCTGGCTGCGGGTGAACTCGGAAACCGCGATCACGGCGTCGGCGCGCTGCGCGGCATCGCGCGCCTGCGCGGTGAAGCGCGCGCGGAATTCGGGCGTGGAGTATTCGCCGGTCATCACGAAGAGGTCGTGGAAGGTGGCGACGGCGCGGCGCATGGGGACATGCGGCAGGCGCTGATTCAGCCCATGGAACAGGTCGGCGCCGCGCGGGCCAAGCGGCTCCGCCAACAGCCGGCGGCGCACATTTGGCGGCAGGGCGGCGCGGCGCGCGCGCAGATAGCGATGCGGCCGGTAGCAGAAATCGAAGCGGACCTCCGGGTGCGCGGCGGCCAGGCCCGTCAGGATCTCGTGCGAGTATAGCCCCACGCCGGAGAGCACATCGCCGATGCTATAGGTCGCGTCCAGCGCGATGTGATGCGGATTTCGACAAACGGTCTACTCGATACCGTATTGTTTCATCTTCCGGTAGAGCGTGGTGCGGCCGATGCCGAGCAGGCGCGCCGTCTTGCCGCGCTCGCCGCCGGTGGCGGCCAGGGCGCGGACGATGGTCTGCCGCTCGCTGTCGGGGAGGGAAATCACGGGCGATTTCGGCGGCATCGCGAATTCGGGCAGGCCCGCAGCGTCAGACCCGGACAGCGCGACCGCGCCGGAGAGCTTCTCCAGGTCTGCCAGCGTTGTGGTGATTCAGCAGCGCTGAGGGCAGGTCCGCCATTCGTCAGCGCGCCCTCGGAGCGCAGCGCGTTCAGCCGGTCGATGCAGTGCTTCAATTCGCGCACGTTGCCCGGCCAGTCGTAGCCCTGGAAGGTCTCGAACAATTCCTGGCTGGGCTCGATTCCCTGCAGGCCGGACGTGCTCCCGGCACCCAGAAAATGGTCCACCAGCAGAGGAATATCTTCCTTGCGCTGGCGCAGCGGGGGCAGCCGGAGGGCGAAGACGTTGAGGCGGTAGAACAGGTCCAGGCGGAAACGGCCCGCGGCCACTTCGGCGCTGAGGTTGCGGTGGGTGGCGGCGATGATGCGAAGGTCCACTTTGCGCCATTGCAGCGAGCCCACCGCGCGGAATTCGCCTTCCTGAAGCAGGCGCAGCAGCTTCACCTGCATGTCCAGCGGCAGGTCGCCGATTTCGTCGAAGAAGGCCGTGCCGCCATCGGCCAGTTCCACCAGTCCCCGCTTGTTGTCCACCGCCCCGCTGAAAGCGCCCTTCACATGGCCGAAGAGCTCGCTTTCCATCAGGGTTCCCACCAGCGAACCGCAATCGATGGGCACAAACTGGCCGCGCGGGTTGGCGTTGTGGATCGCGCGCGCCACCACTTCCTTGCCCGTGCCGCTCTCCCCTAACAGCAGGACCGGCAAGGCGGTTAACCGACGCCTTGTCAATCAGTCTGCGGATGGCGGCAATCTGTGGGGACTGGCCCACCAGGCCGTGAGCCAGCCCCGGAGCAGTCGCAAGCATGTCTTTTTACGTCGCTGAATCAATACGTACGACGAAGCCTGACGTTTTCTCAACAGAATCTTGCCGGATGCGCTCGGCCAGCCGGTTGGCCCCGTCTTCGCGACGGCTTCCGCGCCCACCAGCACCCGCCACAGACGTCGGATCTCTCGGCGCGCTGCAGCAGCCTGCGCCGTGCCGTAGCGGGCCTCCATCTGGCTGCGCAGCCGCTCGGCGTTGGCACGGTCGCGGAAGGCGCCCACCTGAACCGCGAAAAGCCCCGGCGCGACCTCCGGCGGGGCGCTGATGACTTCGATGCGCACGTGCGCCAGTCCCCGGGCCGATCATGCCCAGTTCGCGCGCCGCGGCGTGCGAGAGGTCGATGATGCGCCCGCCGATAAACGGGCCGCGGTCGATAATGCGCACTTCGGTGGTCCGGTTGTTGTCGAGATCGTAGACCCGTACCCAGGTATTGAACGGCAGCGTGCGGTGGGCGGCCGTCATCTTCTCCATGTCGTAGATTTCGCCATTGGCGGCGGCGCGGCCGTGGTACGGGTGCCCGTACCAACTGGCGACGCCCTCTTCGGTGTCACCGGGATGGACCACCACCGGAGTGCGCGGCGGACGCTGGCGGAGCGTGACCCGGGCGCGCTTCTTGTGCCCGCACCCGGCCAGTGCCACCATGGCGACTACCAGGACCAGGAGAGTTCTCATGCCGTCAGCTGTAAAGTCTACGGGTCTTCTCCGCCGATAAGGCAAGTATGCACGAGAGGAGATCGGAAGTGCGGATGTTGTGCGCGGACATGGTCGATGTCCGCTGGAAAGACCGTGAGGGCAGCGAGCAGCGGACTACGGCGATTCTGGAGGATATTTCCTCCTCGGGGGCCTGCCTGCAGGTGGAGGAGCCCATTCCGCTCGGGCGTGGAAATTCACTGGGATCAGCCCGACAGGAATTCCAGGGCTACGTGCGGTATTGCGTCTACCGGGAAATCGGGTATTTCGTCGGAGTGGAGTTCGACGCCTCGTTCAAATGGTCGAAGAAGGCTTTCAAGCCGCAGCATCTGTTGGATTTGCAGACCATGGTGGCGGTGGCGAAGAAGCAGTAGCAGGCTGATAGATGAAATCTGAAGGCTAGCGTCCCGACGAGCCGAAGCCGCCGCTGCCGCGCGCCGAGTCGGCCAGGTCGCCTTCCACCCACTCCACCGCTTCGTAGCGCGCCACAATCATCTGCGCGATCCGGTCGCCGGCGTGGATGGTGTAGGGCTCGCGTCCCAGATTCAGCAGGATCACGCGGATCTCGCCGCGATAGCCGGGGTCGATGGTGCCCGGGCGCGTTGGGAATCGTGATGGCGTGCTTCAGCGCCAGGCCGCTGCGCGGCCGCACCTGCGCTTCGTAGCCCGGCGGGCACCTCGATGGTCAGCCCGGTGGGCACCAGGCGCGGCGCTCCGGGCTCCAGCATCACGTCTTCCACCGCGCGCAGGTCCATGCCGGCATCTTCGTGCGGGTCCGTGAGCGTAGGCGGGCAGGATGGCGTGCGGGTGGATACGTTGGATTCGGATCTGCATTCCCCGCTATCATAGCGTCTTGACCCCCACCAAACGCGTCATCACTGTGGCGCCCATGCCGCCGGAGAAGAGCGCCTACGCCCTGGCCCGTTACAGCCGGTCGCCCGATTCCATCCGCGACTCCATCGAGTGGGTGCGCACCCACAATTCGCAGAAATTCCTGGAGAGCTTCTACTTCCAGTACGGCCACGCCTCCATCGCCGACCTGGGCCACACCGTGCATGTGCTTCGAAGGCATCTCCGAACTGGCCGCCACCGAGATCGAAGACGAGCCGCTCTGGGACGGCCAGGCCAAATCGTCGCGCTACCAGGATTTTTCGCGCTCCGGCTTCATCACGCCGCCCGAACTCGCGGGCGATGCCGCCGCGGCCTATCAGCGCCGCCGGCGAGGCGCTGCTGGCCGCCTACGCCAAGGTCAAGGACGCTGGCGTTCGCCGCCTTGTGCGAGCGCCTGCCGCGCCCCGAGGACATGAAGCCGGACGCCTACCAGCGCAACCTCGCGGCGCGCGCCTTCGACGTGGCGCGCTACCTGCTCTTCTGGGGCGTGCCCACCAACGTCGGCCAGGTGGCCAGCATCCGCACCCTGGAAAAGCAGATCCGCCGCCTGAAGGCCTCCGAGTACGCGGAACTGCGCAGCCTGGGCGACGAGATCGCGCAGGCGTGCGCCGCCCTGCCCGATTGCGTCTGGGACGCCGCCGCCCAGCCCGAACCGCTGGCCCCCACGCTGGCGCGCCATGCCGATGCCGACGAGCACGCCGCGCAGATCCCGCGAGGACCTGAGGCTGTGGGCCGCGCAGAATCTGCCGGCGCGCGCCGGCCGCGAGGCCGACCGCGTCGACCTGGTGCGCCCCACCAACGTCCCCGCCGATATCGCCGCCACGCTGCTCTACCCGGTCACCGACCGCCCGTTCCGCGAGCTGTACGAGCTGGCCTGCGGCTGGAGCGAGCGGCAGCGCGCCGAAGTGATCGACGTGGCGCTGCGATCGCGCACGCGGCGCGACGAGATTCTGGCCGGCTTCCGCGGCGGGCCTGTACGCCTACGATATCGTGATCGATATCGGCGCCTATCGCGATCTGCACCGCCACCGCCGCTGCCAGAAGTTCCGCCAGGCCTACACCGGCAACCTGGGCTTCGACACGCCGACGCTGGTCGCCGAATCCGGCGCCGGCGAAGTCTACAGCGCCGCCATGCAGGCCGCCCTCGACGCGATGCACCGGCTGCCCGCGCCGGGCGCGCATTACCTGCTGCCCTTCGGCGCGCGCTCGCGCTTCCTGTTCAAGATGGATTTCGCCGAGGCCGAGTACATCTCCCGCCTGCGCAGCGGCGTGAAGGGCCATTTCAGCTACCGCGAAATCGCCTGGGAGATGAAGGGCAAAATGGAGCAGCTGGAGCCCGAACTGGGCCGCCTGATCGACGCCACTCCGCCGTGGGTGGAAGATCCGCTGAAGCGGTAACAGCGGTACTCGCTGCTCGCCGGGGCGTTACAATGCATTTTGACCCCAAAAACAGGAGTGCGCGCGGCCATCGTCGGCTGCGGACTGATTGGACGCAAGCGCGCCGCTTTCCTTCCAGCCGGAACCGTAACGGTTTGTTGCGACACGCAGGCCGACCGCGCGGAGCAACTCGCCGCCACCGCCGGGGCGGAAGCGGCCACAGACTGGCGGGCGACGGTCCGCCGCGATGATATTGACGCGGTCTTCATCGCCACGATCCACGATCAACTGGCGCCGATCGCCCTGGAAGCGGCAGCAGCGGGCAAGCACATCCTCATCGAAAAGCCGGGCGCGCGCCGGGCCAGCGAGCTCGATGGCGTGGCGGAAGCCGCTCGCCGCACCGGGGCGCTGGTCCGCATCGGTTTCAACCACCGATATCATCGCGCATTCCGCAAGGCGCGCGAGATCTTTGAGAGCGGCGCGCTGGGCGAGATGATGTTCATCCGGGGCCGCTATGGACACGGCGGACGACCCGGCTACGACCGCGAGTGGCGCGCCGAACCGGCGCGGTCCGGCGGCGGCGAACTGATCGACCAGGGCGCGCACCTGATCGACCTGTCGCGCTGGTTTCTGGGCGAGTTTCCGAGCGTGCGCGGCCGCGACGCGTACTTTCTTCTGGGACATGCCCGTGGAAGACAACGGGTTCCTGCTGCTGGAAACGGCGCGCGGCCAGGTGGCGTTCCTGCACGCCAGTTGGACCGAGTGGAAGAACCTCTTCTCCTTCGAGATTGCCGGGCGTGTGGGCAAACTGGAGATCAACGGTCTGGGAGGCAGTTACGGCACCGAGCGTTTGACCTGGTACAAAATGTCGCCGGAGATGGGACCGCCGGAGACGCTTGCCTGGGAGTATCCGATGGCCGACGATTCCTGGCATGCCGAAAACGCCGCCTTTCTGGAAGACATCCGCCTGGGGCGCCAGCCCGACCCCGGAATCGCCGACGCGCAAGCGATGCTGCGGATTATCGAAACGGTGTACCGCGAGACGCCCGGCATGATCATCACCCGCAGCCCGCTGCGCATTTCGCTGGGAGGGGGCGGCACCGATCTGCCCTCCTACTATCGGGAACACGGAGGCTTCGTGCTTTCCGCCGCGATCGACAAGTACGTCTACATCACACTGCACGAGACCTTTCAGCCCGAGTTCCTCATCAAGTATTCGGCCACGGAGGTGGTGCAGACCGTGGACGAGATCAAGCACCCCATCATTCGCGAGGCGCTGCGCATGGTGCCGGTCCGCGCGCCGCATCTGGAGATCGTCAGCCTCTCCGATATTCCGGCGGGAACGGGCCTGGGCTCTTCCGGCAGTTTCACGGTGGCGCTGTTGCGCGCGCTGCATACGCTCGAATAAGGAATTCGTCCCGCGCCAGGTTCTGGCGGAGCAGGCCTGCCACATCGAGATCGATATTCTGGGCGAGCCCATCGGCAAGCAGGACCAGTACATCTCCTCTTTCGGCGGCATCACGTCCTTCGAGTTCCGGCAGGATGGCGGCGTGGACGTGACGCCGCTGCAGATCTCCACGCGAGACCCTGTACAACCTGGAAGACAATCTGCTGCTGTTCTTCACCGGCTTCACGCGTTCCGCCTCGGCCATCCTCGCCGAACAGGATCAGAGGACGCGCGGCGGCGACAGCGGAATGATCGAGCACCTGCACCAGATCAAGGAGTTCGGCTACGAGAGCAAGACCGCGCTGGAACAGGGCGATCTGCGCCGCTTCGCCGCCATCATGCACGAGCACTGGGAGCGCAAGAAGTACCGTTCGAAGTCCATGACCAATTCCGCTATCGATGAGTACTATCAACTGGCGCGCGGCTAACGGCGCGCTGGGCGGCAAGCTGATCGGCGCCGGCGGCGGCGGCTTCCTCATGCTGTATACCGAGGACAAGACGCGCCTGCGCCACGCGCTTGCGTGAAGCCGGGACTGCGTGAGGTGCGTATGCGCTTCGATTTCGAAGGCACTATGCTGGTGACACGATCCTGAAGTCATGCTGCCCATCGCCATCCTTGCCGGCGGACTCGCCATGCGGCTTCGTCCCATCACGGAGACGATTCCCAAGGCCCTGCTGGAGGTGGCCGGCGAGCCCTTCCTGGCTCATCAGTTGCGGCTGCTGCGGCGTCATGGTTTCGAGCGCGTGGTGCTGCTGGTGGGCTACCTCGGCGAGAAGGTTCAAGAGTTTGCGGGCGATGGTCGCGCGTTCGGGCTCGAGGTGGAATATTCGTTCGACGGTCCGAAATTATTGGGCACTGCGGGCGCGCTTAGCCGCGCGTTACCGATGTTGGGCGATGCGTTCGCCGTGATTTACGGCGATTCCTACCTGCCCTGCGACTACGGCGCCGCGCTGAAAGCGTTTCACGATTCCGGCAAGCTCGGTCTGATGACGGTCTACCGCAACGAAGGTCTCTGGGACTCGAGTAACGTGGAGTTTACCGCCGGGCGCATCCTGGCGTACGATAAGGCGCACCGTACGCCCGCAATGCGCCACATCGATTACGGGCTGGGCGCGTTCCGGCGCGCGGCATTCGACGGTGTGCCGGCGGGCGAGCCCTACGATCTGGCCGCGGTTTACCAGGAACTCTTGCGGCGAGGGGAACTGGCAGCCTGGGAATCGCCCGAGCGGTTCTATGAGATTGGCTCCGCGGAGGGTATCGGCGATCTCGGGGAGTATCTCAAATCGTGACATTTACCGAACAGTTCCTGGCCGAAGCCGCCGAGATTCTCAAACAGATCGATGTGGCCGTCGGTAGAACGCGTGGCCGCCGCGCTGGCAGCATGCCGCGCCGGCGGAGGGCGCCTGTTCATCCTGGGCGTGGGGGGTAGCGCGGCCAATGCGTCGCACGCGGTCAACGATTTCCGCAAGATCTGCGGGTTCGAAGCCTACGCGCCCACCGACAACGTCAGCGAACTGACCGCGCGCACGAACGATGAAGGCTGGGCCGGTGTATTCGAAGGCTGGCTGCGCGTCAGCCGTCTACGTACGCAGGATGCGCTGCTGATCTTCTCCGTAGGAGGCGGCGACCTGGAGAAACAGGTGAGTCCAAATCTGGTGGCGGCGATCCGCTACGCCAAGTCGGCCGGCGCGATAGTCACCGGGATTGTGGGACGCGACGGGGGCTATACGGCGCAGAATGCCGATGCCTGCGTGATCGTGCCTACCGTCAACGCGAAGCACGTGACCCCGCACGCCGAAGCGTTTCAAGCCGTAATCTGGCATCTGCTGGTGACGCATCCGGCGCTCAAACAGGCGGAGACCAAATGGGAATCGGTAAAGTGACGAAGGCTGTCTTCCTGGACCGCGACGGGGTGCTCAATCACTCCATCGTGCGCGAGGGCACTGCCGTACCCGACCGGATTGGACGATCTTGCAATCTACGCGGACGCGGCCGAAGCGCTTGCCCGCCTGAAGCAGGCGGGCTACCTGCTGATCGTCGTCACTAACCAGCCCGACATCGCCCGCGGCACGGTGACGCGCGCCACCGTGGACGCAATCAACGCGGTGCTGGGCGCGGCACTTCCCGTCGATGAGTTCGTGGTCTGCGCGCACGACAATGCCGCCGGTTGCTCCTGCCGCAAGCCAAAGCCCGGGATGGTGTTGGATGCGGCGGCACGGCACGCGGTGGACCTGCGGCAGAGCTTCCTGATCGGCGACCGCTGGCGCGATGTGGATTGCGGCGCCTCCGCGGGCGTCGTTACCGTGCTGATCGATCGCGGGTATCGCGAGCGGGCGCCGGATCACGCGCCCGATTTCGTCGCCGGTTCCCTGACCGCCGCCGCGGATTGGATTCTGCAACGATAGGCGCTACGGCTTTTTCGGCGTGAAGCGAAGCGCCGCCGAGTTGATGCAGTAGCGCATGCCGGTAGGCGCGGGGCCGTCGTCGAAGACATGGCCCAGGTGCGCGTCGCACTTGCTGCAAAGGGCTTCGGTCCGCCGCATGCCCAGGCTGTTGTCGCTCTCGGTGCTCACATTCTCTTCGGCGGCCGGCGCCCAAAAACTGGGCCAGCCGGTGCCGGACTCGAACTTTTCATCGCTGCGGAATAGCGGAGTGCCGCAGCAGGCGCACTGGTACATTCCCGGCTCGTGATTGTCCCAGTAGCGGCCCGTGAATGCGCGTTCCGTACCCCTCTTACGCGTCACGGCAAACTCTTCCGGCGTGAGCTCTTTCTGCCATTCGGCATCGGACTTGACGATTTTGTTCACCTGGATCCTCTCCCCTCTTTTTCCATTATCCGGAAAGAGCACCAGATTGATCCGGCTGCCGCTGCCGTTCTCCCGCGGGTCGCGCAGCGGACGTTCGCGGCGATACCAAACTGCGACCAGGCCGGCGAAGGCCAGCGGCATGATTAAGAATGCCCGCCGGGGTGTCTGGTCCAAGTGATCCACAACCTTCAAGATAACCGAATCCGGAACGCGTCGCCCTTCCAGCCGGCGCGACGTTCCATAATTGTAGGGAGCCGTGAAAACTCCGCTGCCGCTGTTTCTGTTCGCGACTGCTGTTTCCGCACAGGTCCAGTCCGTGCCGTGTGGAACTCCGTCCGGCATCGCCGGAAACACCGCGCCACCCGGCCGGACATCGCCTGTGGCTGGCCAGATTCGAGAGCGCCGCCCTCCCGTTCGACCCGGCACCTCATGCCGGTGCGGAACTGTTGGCGCAGGTTCGCTGACGGCGAAATCGAGCGTCCAGGAAGTGCCGATTCTGAGCGGACTTACCGGCAGTTTCCGCTTCGATCATGTACTGCTCCGGGAGACCAGGCGGTTCTCGTCCGATAGCGTCGGCAGCCTCGCGGTGGGAATGGGCAGACAAAATGGGAAGGCCGATGTACTCTCGCCGTTCTCACTGAAAAGCGATTTCGCGCCGGACAACTTCTCGTACGAACGGCCGGTGCCCCCACAACGTACCGGCGCCTACGACCTGGTGTTGCATTTCAAAGCCTCTTCGACGCTGGGCGACGGCGCCGCATCCAACTTCTCCAATGGCACGGTGAGCTGGGAGATTTGCGGATACAACTTCCCATGAGCGGGAGGTATCGCGGAATGAGCTTCGCGACTCTCTGATGATAAGATCGGCCATATTCTGTTGGATAGGTAAAGCCGGGGGAGGCGGCTGGGATGGCTTCGATGCGCATCGAGTTATTTAACAATCTGCTGATCACCTGTGCGCAGCAACCCGTCCTGTCCGTCAACACCAGCCGGATGCAGTCGCTGCTGGCGTGGCTGCTGTTGCACAGCGATTCGCCCCAGCCGCGCGAACGATTGGCCTCTCTGCTCTGGCCGGAATCCGGCGAGTCGCAGGCGCGCACCAATCTACGGCAACTGCTGCACCACCTGCGCCACGCGCTGCCCGCCGAATGCTGCCTGCTGGAAGCCGACAACCACAGCGTACAGTGGCGGCGCGACCCAGGGTGCACGATTGACGTGGTGGAATTCGATGCCGCACTCGCGCGGGCGGCGGACGCCGGCAAACGCGGCGACGCCGAAGGTGAGCGCGATGCACTGGAAGAAGCGGCGCGCCTCTACCAGGACGATCTGTTGCGCGGCCTCTACGACGATTGGCTCCAGCCCGTGCGGGAACAGTACCGCCGGCACCTGGCGCAGGTGTTGCGCCGCCTTGCGACACTGCTCGAAGCCGGCCGCGACTATCCCGCCGCTATCCGTCACGCCGAACGGCTGGTGGCCCTGGATCCCCTGGCCGAGGCACATCACCAGGTGTTGATTCGCTTGCATGCCGGCAATCACGACCGCGCCAGCGCGCTGCGCGCCTATCACCAGTGCAAACAGGTGCTGCGCCGCGAACTTGGCGTTGAACCGGACGTGGCCACTCGCGAGCTTTTCGACCAGGTGTTGCGCTCGGAACTGCCAGGCGGCGCCCGCGCCGAACTGCCACCTGCCATTGCCGAAATCGCCTTCTCCCATGGTGGGAAGGCGAAAGGAATGGGAGCAACTGGTGGAGTGCTGGCGCCGGACCGCACGCGGCGGCACGCGCCTGGTGCTGATCCAGGGCGAACCGGGCATTGGGAAATCCCGCCTGGCGGAGGAATTATATGAATGGTGCTCGCACCAGGAAGGCGGCGTGGCTCGTGCGCGCTGCTATGCGGCGTATGGCCGCCTTGCCTACGCTCCCATCGCGGGCTGGCTGCGGTCGGAGCCGTTGAGTGCCGCATGTTCGCAGCTTGCCCCGGCGCAGCTCGCCGAGCTGGCGACGCGTGCTGCCGGAGATCCTGGCGCAGCATCCATCGATCCAACGGCCGCATCCGCTGACGGAAAGCTGGGAGCGCCGCCACTTCTATGCGGCCCTGAACGCCGCCTTCGCCAAGGCGCGCGGGCCGCTGCTCCTGCTCATCGACGACCTGCAGTGGTGCGATGCCGACTCCTTCGAATGGCTGCATTCGCTGTTTCGCAGCGACTCGGCGCCACGGATTCTGGTGGTGGGCACGGTGCGGGCCGAAGAGACCGGCCGCACCCACCCGCTCGCCGGCGCTGTTGAGCGATCTGCGCCAGTCCGGGCAGGCCGTGGAACTCCCGCTCTCGCCGCTGACCGCCGAAGAGACCGCGGCATTGGCGGCTCAGGTGGCCAACCGCCCGCTCGATACGGCCGATTCGGGCGCCCTCTACCGCGCGACGAAGGGCAATCCGCTTTTCGTGGTGGAGAGTGTGCGCGCCGGATTGCGCGACCCGAATGCGAGAGCTGCCGACGCCTCGGGCACCGGAACCGCGCCGCCCCGCATTCACGCCGTGATTACCGCGCGCCTGGCGCAGCTTTCGGCTCAGGCCTACGAACTGGCCGGACTGGCCAGCGCCTTCGGACAAGCATTCTCCATCGATCTGCTGGCCAAGGCCACGCGACTGGGACGACGACAGCCTGTCGGCGGCCTTGGACGAATTGTGGCAGCGCCGCCTCATCGAGGGCCAGGGCGAGAGCCACGGCGTGGCCCAATACGATTTCACCCACGACCGTCTTCGCGAGGTCACCTACGCCGAACTGAGCCCGGTGCGGCGGCGTTTCCTGCACCGCCGCATCGCTCATCGCGCTGGAGGAGCTTCACCCCGCGAACCTGGAGTCAGTCAGCGGCCGGCTGGCCGCGCCACTACGAGGCCGCCGGTGTGGCCGAACCGGCGATTCACCACTACGTGGAAGCGGCGGCGGAGGCTCGCCACCGCTACGCCGATGCCGAGGCAGGCGACCTGCTGCGCCGCGCGCTGGTGCTCTGCCGCAACTTTCCGGAGACCGTCCGGCGCGATCAACAGGAGCTGGAACTGCTGGTCACGCTTGGCCCGGTATTGGTGACGACGCAAGGCTACAGCGCGCCGGAGGTCGGGGAGACTTTACGAACGCGCCCTGCTGCTGGCGCGGCGGCTGGGCGACACGGAGCACGTCTTTCCGGTATTGAGCGGCGCCTGGGTATACCGTGCGGTCCGTGGCCAACTCGAGGCCTCTCGCGAGCTGGCACAGCAGTGTCTTGACCTGGCCAACGGTGCGGACAGTGCGGGACTCTCCGTCACGGGACACTTCCTACTGGGGAGTTGCAACTTTCACCTGGGCCGGCTGGAGAGTTCCAGGGAGCATCTGGACCAGGCACTCACGGCCTTCAGCGGCGGTTCCAACCCTGCTTTGGCCTTATTTGCGGGACCGGATGTCGGCGTGTTCTGCCGCTCCTATCAATCGCAGGTCTTTTGGCTCCTGGGAGATGCAACCCAGGCGTTCGGCAAGAGCGAGGAGGCTCTCGCGGCGGCCCGGCAGGTATCGCATCCTTTCAGCATGGCGATCGCCCTGGATTATGCGGCGATGCTGCATGTCTTCGACCGTGATATTGAGCGGGCGCGGATTCGTTCGGAAGAGGCGGCTGCCGTCTGCCGGAAGCACGGTTTCACCTATTACCTCGCCGTGGCTGAGATTCTAGCCGGCTGGGCGATGGCATTGGCTGGCGATGGGCAGCCAGGACTTACGCGAGCTTCGAGAGGGACTGGAGACATTTAAGGCATCCAGCGCTGAACTACGTCTGCCGTTCTACCATGGACTGCTCGCCGAAGCCTCCGCCCAGGCAGGACAACTGGGCGAAGCTTTGGCGAATATTTCGTCCGGATTTGCATTTCAAACCAAGAATGGCGAGGTCTGGGCGGCGGCGGAACTGCACCGTATTCACGGCGATCTGTTGCTGCTCAATGGAAATCGGCCACAAGCAGAAGCCCAGCTACCGCCGCTCTGTCGAGACGGCGCAACTCACGGGCGCTGCGCGGTTTCGAGCTCCGGGCAGCCGGCCGGCTGAGCGAATTGCAGAACGCCGGCTTCGCCCGTCCGTAGAACGCTTTCAGAACGCCCCGCCTGTCAAATTAGAGTTGTAAGGCAGGCTGATGGCCCGATGTCGTATTGCTTGGGTACAGACAATGCTGCACGAACTGTGGGCGGCCGATCCTGAGTATCGGAGGAGATTGCCCGCCCCACCGCGTAATGCAGTGTCCTCAACGGGCCAGCTCGATGACATGTGGCTTAAGGCCTGCCGCCGAGGAGGGAATATGTTGCAACCAGAGGCAGTGGCGCAGTTCCGCGGTAAGTTTCGCGGAGAATTGATTGAGCCGGAGGACGCGCGTTACGAGAGCGCCCGGCAAGTTTACAATGCCATGATCAGCCGCAAGCCGCGGCTGATCGCTCAATGCGCCGATGTGGCGGACGTCATGGCCGCCGTGTGTTTCGGCCGCGAGAATCAGATGCGAGTCTCGGTCCGCGGTGGCGGCCACAATGCCGGCGGACTCGGTGTCTGCGACGATGGCCTGGTCATCGACCTTGCGCCAATCCGCTACGTCCACGTCGATCCGGCCTCGCGAACCGTTCGCGTCGGCGGCGGATGCCGCTGGAGCGACGTCGATCATGCCACGCACGCTTTCGGATTGGCCGTGCCGTCGGGCGTCATGGGCAGCACCGGCGTCGGAGGCCTGACGCTGGGCGGAGGCATGGGACACCTCACGCGCAAGTACGGGCTCACCATCGACAATCTGCTCTCCGCGGACATCGTGCTGGCAGATGGGTCCTTTGTGGTGGCGAGCGCGGACGAGAACAGCGACTTGTTCTGGGCTATTCGCGGCGGTGGCGGTAACTTCGGCGTGGTCACCTCGTTTCTGTTTCAGGCGCACCCCGTCCATACGGTCTGCGCCGGGCCGATGCTGTGGGAATTGGACCAGACGGCCGACATGATGAAGTGGTATCGCGAGTTCATCGTCCAGGCGCCGGAGGATATCAACGGATTCTTCGCCGTCCTGACCGTGCCGCCCGGCGCCGCCGTTCCCCGAAGCGCTGCACCTGAAGAAGATGTGCGCGATCGTCTGGTGCTACCCCGGCTCCATGGAGCAGGCCAACCAGATGCTG
Source organism: uncultured Solibacteraceae bacterium (assembly GCA_963792055.1). GTDB lineage: Bacteria > Acidobacteriota > Terriglobia > Bryobacterales > Bryobacteraceae > Solibacter. Next base: position 648,964 of record CAWBUV010000011.1, read on the forward strand.
GAACCGGTCCGCAGCTTCCGGCGGCCGGCGTTCGAATTCTTCGTCCCCATGCCGTTTCCCATGTTGCAGGGAATGTTCGACGGCCTCTACCCGCCGGGATTGCAATGGTATTGGAAGGCTGACTTCTTCAAGGAACTGAGCAACGAAGCGATCGCTCAGCACGTAAAGCATGCCGCGTTGCTGCCGAGCATGTTCTCCACCATGCACCTTTATCCGGTTAACGGCGCGGCCCACAGGGTGGGAGTAAGTGATACCCCATTCAGTTATCGCGACGCCCAGTGGAGCCAGGTGATTGTCGGCGTGGACCCGGACCCAGCCAACGCCCCAGCCATTACTCGCTGGGCCAGGGATTACTATGACGCACTACATCCGTTCGGGGCGGGCGGCGCGTATGTAAACTTCATGATGGATGAGGGAGAAGATCGCGTGCGCGCGACTTACCGCGGCAACTACGATCGCCTGAGTTCCATCAAGGCGAAGTACGATCCCGGCAACTTCTTCAGCGTGAACCAGAATATCCGGCCGTCCTAAGTTGTCCGGTCCGTGCGGCGCATATTGTACGATTTCTTACTTTGCCCTAAGACCGTATTCTGCGATTAGTTGTCTTTCGGGCTGACCTGAATAGACGCGCACCCAGTAGGTGGCGGCGGGGAGCTTCTCAATTCGGAAGGTGAGGTGATCTTCCTTCACCACGCCGTTCCCCTTGAGAACTTCGTTCCCGCCCGTATCCACGATCTCGACCTGGTAGTCTGCATGGCCTGTTGCGATTGGTACGTCGAAAATCAGCAGGCCGGGACGGCCACTCTGTTACTTCGGCCAGCGATTCAGGTCCGCGCAACGACTGCAGCAGCACGGCTGCCGGCTGGGACGTCAAACGATGGGGCTCGCCCGTGGTTAAGAACAGAGCCAGTGCTGCCGCCACAACGGCCGTACTTCCCCAGATCAACCGCTGGGTGTTGGCGAATCGCCTCCAGAGTGGCGCCGGACGCACGTCTAACTGGGTCGCGGCAGCCCGAAAATGTGTTAGAAACTGATCCGCGTCCACGAGCCTGCTTTGACAGTCGGGGCAGCTTAACAGATGCTCCTCTATCATTGGGATCGATTCTCCGGACAAAGTGCCCATGGCGTATCGATCCAGTACGTTCTCCTCAATATGCTGTGCTGGCATTTCTTTCGCGGCTCCCCCGATATCCCTGCACGTCTTCGGAGGCCTTCGATGAGAGCCGGCCCCTCTTGGCGCAAGGGTTAATCATACTAAATTCAGGCTACCAGTCATCCGGGAGCCTGTTGGCATGCAAGTCTAGACCAGGATACGGGATGAAAGCAGGACCAGTCCCCGCTGCGGCAATCAACCCTGCACGATTTGTAGCCCTACAGCACTACGGCCTGTATCATCCGTCCTATGAGCAGTGGGACTGGAGAGCTATTTTTATCAGCTTCTCTTCCATTCGCGAAAATTTTCCTCTGATTCGCAAAAACCGTGATAATTTTCCCCTCCTGCCTCCACTGCCTCAATTTATGCCCAAATCCAGCCGGAGCAGACGATGGAGCACCACCATCCTCATCGCCGACGATGAGCCCGCGATTCTCTACGCGACCGCGATGTTCCTCAAGGGGTGCGGCTACGATGTGCTGACGGCGGAAGACGGCGAAGAGGCGCTCAAAGCATTTGCGGAAGCGCCGCAGACAATTCAACTGGTCATCTCCGATGTAGTAATGCCGGGAATACAGGGGCCTCAACTGGTACGCTCGATCAAAAACCTGTCGCCCTCCACGGCGGCTCTCCTCATGTCGGGCACCTGGAACGTTCCCGAAGATGGTGTCACTTTGATTGGAAAACCGTTTGCACGGCAAACCCTGCTAACGATGGTGCGCGGCCTTCTGGAGGCCTGTGACTTTGCGGAAATCGAGCGGGAGCAATCCAACGCCCGATCGCAACGACTCGCGGCGATTGCCGGGACCGCCACACCCCAACCGGATGACTCTGTTGCGACAGAATAATCCCCCTGCCGGTTCCGGCTCGCCGCGACAATCCTCAGACTGATATCGCCCCGTGATGATACAATAACGACGTCCCCACACTCCGCCCGCGTTGCGATCTGATGGCAGAGATCCTGACTTCGAACTTGAGTCATGTGTCCTCCCCGGCGCTGATGCTAAGTCTCCTCCTGTTGCTTGTTCAGTGCGGTCCCAATAACTCCGCGAATTCCAAGGTCCGCGCCGAGAGCGAGCCACCCGCTGAACTCCGCGAACTGCTTCGGCAGGGTAACGGGTTCTACCGTTCCGGCGAATATCTCCAGGCCATCCCGATTTATCAAAAAGGCTATGCCGAAGCTAAGCGCCTGGGCAATATGCAATCCGCCCTCAAATTCCTGAACAATCTGGGCAGCGCGCATTACGAGATGTTTCATTATCGCGAGGCCATTCAGGCGTATCTGCAAGCCAGAGACGCGGCCACGCCACTGGGAAACCAGGAAACCCTGATGGCTCTGAGCATTAATCTCTCCTCCCTCTACTTACAGATGGCGGATGTGGAGTCCGCGCGTGAATCCGTCGAACAGGGCCTGAAGCTTGCCGGCAACGTCGATCCCAAAGTCAAGGCGAGGCTTCTCCTTCAATCCGCGCGGATCCGGCGTTTGCAAAAGGATTCTGGGACGGCGGTCGCGCTGTTGAAAGAAGTGATCGAAACGTCCAAGGTACAAAAAGATGTCTCCAGTGAAGCGCAAGCCTGGGACTCCCTCGGCAACGCCCTGCTTGAGCGAGGGGAGATTGCACCGGCCGAGCACGCCCTGTCCGAAGCGCTCCGGCTACGCGAGTCCACCCACGACGATCACGTCTACTACTCATACGGTTCCCTTGGCGCCGTGCGAAAAATGCAGGGCGACATCCAGTCGGCCGCGGCGCTGTTCGACAAAGCGGTAGAGTCTGCGGCAGCGGCCAGCCCCTCCGCAGTGTGGGAGGCCTACGATGACCGTGGCAAATTCAAGATGGAACAAGGACAGTTACGGGAGGCCTTCGCCGACTTTAGCGCCGCTCTGAAATCCGCCAGGCAGTGGCGAGCCGAGGTGCTCCCCGCCGATGCTTTCCGAATCGGCACCGAAGTGAAATTGCAGGAGGTATATTCTTCTTTCATTGAGGTGGGCAATCGCCTGTATACGCAAACGGGACAGGCGCGATTTGTGGAGCAGACCTTTGCCGCCGCCGAGGAAAGCCGCGCCGCAAGTTTGCGGGCTTTGTGGGTGGGGCGTGACTTGACGACCGCCTTGCCGAGTCAGTATTGGGAAGCTCTCGCGGATTTGAACCGGCTCGAAGCCGCGTCGGTCAACGGCAAGGCGTCAGACATGGCGACGGTGCGCAGGTTGCGGCTGAAGGTGGAAGAAATGGAAACGCGCGCCGCACTGGACCTGCCCCGGAGTGAAGGAAATCCGGATCCCGTCGATGCCGGTCTTCTGGAACGTACGCGGAAGACTCTCCGCCCTACGGAGGCTTACCTGGGCTTTCACCTCGGAGAAACCGAATCGTGCCTCTGGGTGATCACGCGTGAGGGATTCGAGTTTCGCCGCCTGCCGGCGAGAGCCCTCTTCGCTGAGAACGTCCCTCTGCTGGTCAAGGCTCTGCGCGAGGACTCGCCCGAGGCGCTTGCGCTGGGAAACCGGCTCTATTCCCAGCTACTGGGTTCCGCCAGGCGTTTGGTTGATAAACCGACCTGGATCGTCGCACCGGATGGGCCTCTCTTTGAACTGCCGTTTGCCGCTCTCGTTCCAGGTACCGGCTCACCGGGCAGCGCCCCTACCTATGTTGTGGAACGTCACGCCATTCAGATTGTTCCAGGGGCTGCGACACTATTTCCTTCACCGCGGCCCGATTCGGACGGGCCCGAGGTCGGGGTCGGCGATCCGATTTACAACCGGGCGGATCCTCGGCTGGTGCGCCGGGTGTCCGCTACGAAAATGCCGGCACGATCGATGGAACTGGCGAGGTTGGTGGGCAGCGGAAAGGAGATCGAAAACTGCGCCAGGGTGTGGCGGTCCCACGGGTCGGAACCGATTCTTCTGCAGGGGGAAAGCGCCAATCGAGCGAACCTGATGGATGCGCTGCGCCGCAAACCAGCGGTGCTGCACCTGGCCGCGCACGTTCTGTTTCCGCCTCAGGATTCCAGTCCTGGAATGCTTGCACTCTCACTCACGCCGGCGGGTGAACTCGAACTGCTCACCGCCAGCGAGATCGGCGGCATGCGGCTGAACCTCGGACTGGTGGTCTTGAACGGATGCAGTTCCGGCCATGCCGCCATTCTTCCGGGCGCGGGATTGATGGGCATGACGCGAGCCTGGCTTGCAGCGGGAGCACGCGCCGTTATTGTCACGCGCTGGGCGACAGCCGACCAAAACGAAGGCAAACTTTTCCAGGCGTTCTACCAAAGCCTGTCTCCCGCCGCAGACTCCATTCGGCGGAAATCATTTGCGCAATCCCTCCAAGAGGCGCAGATCGCCGAGTTGCATGCCGGGGGACGGCGTGCCAAATCCTTCCAACTGGGCTGCGTACTTTTGTGTCGAAAGAAATTGACAAGAGCCTGCCCGCCGCACGTCCGGAGGTGGACTGGAAGGTTGTGGTGGATCAAATTCGTGCGGGCGACCCGGCGGGAGAAGAGGCCTTATACCAGAATCTCGCCGCCGGCGCCCGTCTGTTTCTTCAACGCCGGTTGGGTGCGGCCGATGTAGACGATCGGGTCCACAACGTGTTCGTCATCGTGGTAGAGGCAATACGCCGCGGTGAACTTCGTGAACCCGAGCGTCTGATGGGTTTTGTGCGCACGGTGCTGAATCGCCAGCTGGGCTTGGCGATTTCGAGCCTCGTGCGTACCCGGGAGCATCTGATCCACCTGGATTCCGCACACCATCTCACCGCAACGGATCCTTCTCCGGAAGAACACGCTCTCTCTATCCAAAAAGTCGCGCTGATGAAACAGGCGTTGAAGGAAATGAGTGATCGGGAATTCGACATACTCATGCGTTTCTATCTGCGCGAACAACCGCCGGAGCAGATTCAGAGTGAAATGCGCCTCACCCCGACCCAGTTCAACCTGCTTAAGTCGAGGGCGAAGGCAAAGCTTACGGAATTGGTTCGTCAGAAGCTGGCCCGAAATCAGTTCAGTCGAGAATGACGATCACGGGCTGTTCTGCCCTTGACGATTGGACCATCGCCAGGAGTAGACCGATGAATTCAGACATAGTCCTCCTTTCCTTTCGAGCGAGTATGGCCATCGCCGAAAGCTGTGCGGTTTTATCGCGTGTGATCCCCGGCTAAACGCAGCTGCGCTGCCGCGCGGCGAGCGCTATATGCGATTGGTTACGAGCATCACGGTTGCTCAATACGCATGCTCACGCCTGCGTAAGGATTGATTCACGCTTTTGGTGTTGGAGTTATTTTTATGCTGCACGCTCTGTCCGACTTGGCACAGTCGGCACCGGCGGCGCAATCTTTGGATGTCAGAGCCCGATGAAAATACTGCCGTCTTCCACGCTGAGTTCGATTCCGGCGGATCTTGCCGCGTCCTGCAATGCGGCATCCAGCATGACGACAGGGTCTGGTCCGGCGTCCAATCGCCGCAGCAGACCTTCGCCCTTCTTGCCGCCCGCCGAAAGAACGATCTTCAGTCCGCGCCGCTTGCATTTCACCGGCGTGCCGTCGGGCAGCTTCAGATTCATCGGCTTGATGTAAGCATCCACGTAATGCACGCCGACGCCGCTCTTATCGCCGGTGTGCTCGGGAAGTTTCTCCCGCGCGCTGGCATTCACGTCACACAGCTTGGTTTTCATGTCGGGTCCCATTCCCCTGCAGGAATTCGATCCATCGCGATGCGGAACGCGCGGATGTGGTCCGGCGTGCTGCCGCAGCAGGCGCCCAGAATGCTTGACGCCCGCCTCCAGCAGCGGCACCACGCCCATGCACCATCTGTTCCGGCGTCTCATCGTACACCACTTTCATGTCCACCAGCTTCGGCTGCCCGGCATTGGGCTGCGCCATCACCGGCAAGTCGGTGACGGCGCTTGTAGCGCACCACCGCCTGCCGCGCGCGCTCCATATCCATGCCGGTGCCGCAATTCAGCGCCACGATGTCCGCGCCGTGCTCCTGCATGAAGTGCGGCGGCGCGCTCGGGATCGATCGCCCATCATGGTGCGGAAGGTCGAGCCATCGAGCGTCACATCGTAGGCCATGGAGCCGATGATGCAGGCCGCGCCGGCCTGCTTTCGCCGCCTCGATGCCGAGCGTCAGCTCTTCGAGCGAAGTCTGCGTCTCGATGATGATCGCGTCCGCGCCGGCGTCGACCAGCGCCTGCGCCTGCTCCTCGAAGGCCTGCGCGCACCTGCGCTTCGGTGAAATCGCCGTACGGCTCCATCAGGCCGCCGAACGGGCCGATATCGCCGATCACGTAGCCCGCGCGCCCGCCGAACGCCTGCGCGCGCGATCGCGACGCCGGCCCGATTGATCTCCACCGACCGTGTCCGCGTTGCCGTGGCGGTTCAGCATGATGCGCGACCCGCCGAAGGTGTTGGTCAGGAGGCAGTCCGAGCCCGCCTCCGCGTAGCGCGCGCTGGATCGCCAGCACGCTTTCGGGATGCGTCAGGTTCCACTCCTCGCCGCAGTTGCCCTGCTCCAGCCCGGCGAGCATCAGCTGCGTGCCCATCGCGCCGTCGCCCAGCAGCGGGCGGCGCCGGATCACATCCTGCAAACGCTCTTTCATGATTCTCCCGTCACCCGCCGGAACTGGCACGCGGGCAGCGAACAGTTCTCGCACGCCACCACTTCCGTGAGCCGCGGGACATCTCGGTCTGCCGCGTCAGGCCGAACACCGCCAGCAGCGATTTCTTGGGGCGCAGCGCGCCGCTCTCCAAAGCTTCCAGATTCCCCGGGAAATTTCCCGCGCCCTGGAACAGCTCGAGAAGGCGCGATTGCTCCGCGATGTCCCACCCGGATACCCCGGGCTGTAGTGCGGCAGCACCGCCATCCCTGCCTCGGCCCACGCGCAGAGACGCGCGCCGGTCATCGTGATCAAGTGCTCCACCACCGCCGAGCCGAACACTTCCAGGAAAAAATATTCGTCGGGCTTTTCCTCGCGCCAGAGCTTCTGCGCCTCCTGCTCGACTCCGGGCCCGCGCTGACCGCCGCCAGGACCGCGCCGTCGGCCGCCGCCTGCTCGAATCGCCGGCGCAGCACACCGCTGTGAAATCGCACGCCGTCGATCGTTCACCGACGCGCCGTCCGTTCCGACGCTTGCCCGCCTCGCGCGCGTAAACCACGGGCGCCCGTGTTCGGCGTACCACTCGCGGGCCCAATCGGCCAGTTCCCGCGCCCGTCCCTCCAGCACGTGGCCGGACGGATAGCCCAGCAGCCGCTGATACTCGGCCGTGCTGCACGTTCACCGTCGGGATGCGACCTCAATCCACTCCGTCATCCCGCCACCCGGTTCGCCGACTCGACGCCTTTGAACTGGCAGCCCTCGACGAAGAAATCGAAGAAGACCGGGTGCGTTTCCAGCCGGCAGTGCTCCACCCGCTTCACCAGCTCTTCCAATTCCCGCCGCTGCGCGCGCGAGAGCAGCGCGATGCACGCGCCTTCGATCGCCGCGTTGCCGACCTGCACGATCCGCGCGTCCGGCAGATTCGGGAATCAGCCCGATGCGGCGCGACGGCATCGACCTTCAGATGCCGGCCGAAGCCGCCCGCCAGGTAGAACACGTCGATCTCGTCGAACTCGATGCCGTAGCGTGCTGAACACCACCTGCAGGCCGGCGACGTTCGCGCCCTTGGCCTGCGCCAGTTCGTTGACGTCGCTTTCCAGGAAGAAGATGCCGCTGGCGGCATCCAGCGTGATGCGCTGCCCGTCGTCCTCGAAGCGGCCCATCTCGTTCATGCGGCCGGTGCGCAGCAGTTCGCTCAGCAGATCCACCAGGCCCGAGCCGCAGATGCCTTGCGGCGCGCACATCGCCGATGACGCCGAGCTGGAACGTCGCCGTCGCTCGTCGAGCGCGACGTCTTCGATCGCGCCTCGAGCGCCGGCATGCCGCAGGAGATCGCGCCGCCTTCGAACGCCGGGCCCGGCCGGGCAGGACGCCGCGAGGATGCGGTGCCGGTTGCCGAGGATCAGTTCGGTGTTGGTGCCGATGTCCATGACCGCGACCAGCCGGTCTTCGTGCGCGAGATCCACCGCCAGCATGCAGGCCGCGGCGTCCGCGCCGACGTGGCCGCTGATGATCGGCAGCGCCGTACACGCGCGCCTCGCGGATGGATCGGCAGCAGGCAGCGGCGGCCGGTCGGCGTCAGGCTGGTCGTCGTCGCGCTTGCCCTCCTCCATTTCGATCTCGGTGATCGAGCGATACGGGCTCTGCCCGATCGAATAGACGCTCTGCCGGAAGAACAGGTCGCGCATCGTCGAGTTGCCGACGACGACCATTTCGTAGATCGTCTGCGGATCGACGGGGAATTCTTCGATGGCGTGGGTCAGATACCCGGCCAGCGTGCGCATCAGCAGTTGCCGCGGATGCTCGCGTGTCGTAGCTGGATGCGCGCCATCACGTCGGAGCCGCCGAAGCGCTGCGGATTTTCGAACGAGGCGTCGGCGACCAGCTCGCCGGTCTCGAGGTCGAACAGCCGCAGCACGACGGTCGTGGTGCCCAGATCCATCGCGATGCCGTGAATCGGGCCGGTGCAGCGCTCGATCTCCTCGCCGTCGATCAGGATGCGATCGCCCTCGCGCGTGACCGCCGGATCGAGCGCAGCGTTGCGGCCCAGCGGCAGGCCGAACGCGTGGCGCTCGATGCGCATTTGGCCGCGCCGCATGGTGTGGCAGCGCACTTCGGCCGGCGTCGCCCGCCACGCGCGTCTGGCAGGAGAGGCGGAAGTTGCCCTTGCAGGTGCTGCTCCGGCTGCGGTGCGCGTCGAGAGGCCGTCCATGCCTTCGGTCGACCTCGACCATGCACTCCTTGCACTTGCCCTGCTTCTGGCAGGAAGTGGGCACCTGCGATGCCCAGCCCTCGGCGTAGTCGAAGAGCGAGGCTGCCCGTCGACGGCCTCGATCGATTGTCCGTTGATGGTGAGCGACGCGTCATCGCTACCAGTCGGCCTTGCGCCTCCAGCTCGGCCTTGACGGCTTCGGCCACTTCTTCGCGCCGAGCCGTCGCGCTCTTCCTCTTCGCTCCAATTCCATTGCGCCAGGTAGTCGTCGGCGTCCTGCAGGCCGCGCTGCGCCGCCATGCGGTCGATCCGCTCCTGGAACGTCGGCGGCAGCTGCACGCGTGACTTCGTCGCATCGTCGTCTTCAGCTTTGATCTGCGACGGGATTTCCTGCCAGTAGAGAATCTTGTACGTCGCCATCGGCGACCTTGGCCTTCTTCCGCGCAGGCGCAGGAACAGATCCACCGCCGCCGAGGCGTTCGCGCCGTAGCCGTCGGCGCCGATTTCGTCGGCGAACATCTGGCTGATCGGCGCGCCGCCGATGGCCATCTTGATGTGGCCCAGGCCGGCCGCTTCGAAGCCGTCGATCACGGTCTTCATGTAGGTCATCGTGGTGGTGAGCAGCGCGCTCATGCCGATGATGGTCGGCTTGCACTTCTCGGCCGCGGCCATGAACTTCTCGACGCTCTGGTCCACGCCGATGTCGTGGACTTCAAAGCCCGCGCCCTCGGCCATCATGCAGACCAGGTTCTTGCCGATGTCGTGCAGGTCGCCGCGCACCGTGCCCATCAGCAGCACGCCCGCCGGTCTGGTGTCGCCGTCCTTGGCGGTCAGCAGCGGCTTCAGCACCGCCATGCCGGCCTTCATCGCGCGCGCGGCGATCAGCACTTCCGGCACGTAGAGGATGTTGTGCTTGAAATCCTCGCCCACGACGCTCATGCCGGCGATCAGGCCCTCGTTCAGGACTTCCTGCACCGGCCGGCCTTCGGCCAGGGCGTCCTTGGTCATCTGCTCGACTTCTTTGGCTTTGCCCTCGTAGAGGCACTGGTTCATCAAGGCGTAATCGACCATCATGCCCTCCGTTAATCGCCCGCCACGGCAGCCGCTGCCGCACGCTGCGCGTTGAATTCCTCCAGCGCTTCCAGCATGGCGACGAATGTTTTCGCGCGGCATGCCCGGGCTGGTGCCGCCGCCGACCGAGAGAATGATCCCCTCGCCGCCGGCGCCCTCCAGCACGTCGAGCGTCGCGTCGTGCACTTCCTCCGGCGTGCCGCGCACCGCGATCTCCAGCGGATTCACGTTGCCCATCAGGCACATGCGGTCGCCCACGCGCCGCTTCACTTCGCGGATGTGCTTCTGCTTGCCCCAGTTGAGCACGTTGAAGCCGGCGTCGGGCAGGTGATCGAGGCAGGCGTCCACCTCGGCGTCGTTGTGGTAGATCTTGACCCAGTCCTTCGGGAACGCGTCGCAGATGCGCTTCAGGTACGGATGCGCGAATTCCATGTAGTGCTCTTCGTTGATGAAGCCGACGATGTCGTCGAGGATGAAGATGCCCTCGACGGTGTCGCCCATCACCTTGTGCTGCGCCTTGAGCCAGTCGATGATCACGCGCGTGCAGAGGTCGATCAGCTTGTGCGCGCCCTTCGGGATTTTCGACCAGGTCGATCATGAAGTGCGTGGTGCCGCGCACGAAGCCGGCCGTGCACAGCGGGCCGCGCGAGGTGACCATCGGCAGGATGTAGCCGTGGTCGAGAATGCGCTGCCTGCTGCATGCCGATGCGGTGCAGCGTCAGCGCCGCGAAGGCGTCGGCCTCGACTTCGTACTCCGGGAAATTGTCGATGTCTTCGAGGTGGTAGAGCGTGTGGTATTCGCTCGGCGTGTTGTCCTGCCAGAACTTGATCTTGGCGCCGAGCACCGAAGGCTCCGCCGCCATGCCGTATTCCATCCACCACGACGGGACGAAGATGATGTCGGGAAACTCCCGCATGATCTTCAGGTTGGACTGGAACCACAGCTCCGGGTCGAGGTAATAGTCCATGTGCTTGATGCCGAGGTAGCCGGGAATCCACGGGCTATCGATGATCAGCGCCATCGGGATCTTGTCCAGCTTTTCGCCGCGCGCCGCGCGCTTAAATGTCTCCCACTGTTCCTTCAACATGGCGTTCCCTTTCGTTGTTCGCCGTCAGCCCTCGCTGAACATTGTTGTACCATGAAACATAAAATATGAAGATCCGGGATATTCGCGCCACCACGGTGACGGTGCCGCTCGAAGCCCCGTTGCGCCATGCCAATGGATGCCATTGGGGCCGCTTCGTCCGAACCATCGTGGAAGTGGAGACGGATAACGGCTTGATCGGTCTCGGCGAAATGGGCGGCGGCGGCGAATCGGCCGAGGCGGTTTTCCGCGCCATGAAGTCCTACCTGGTGGGGCACGACCCGGCCCGCATCGAGGAAATGCGCTTCCTGATCGCCAATCCCACCGCGTCGCTGTACAACAATCGAACCCAGATCCTGGCCGCGCTGGAATTCGCCTGTCTGGACATTCTGGGGCAGGCCTGGGGCGTTCCGGTCTGCGAAATCCTGGGCGGACGTCTGCGCGACCGCGTCCCGTTTGCCGCCTACTGCTTCTTCCGCTATCCCAACCCGGCTACCGGCGAAGGCGAGGTCCGCACGATCGATCAGGTGCTGGAAAATGCGCGCACACTCAAGCGGCGCTTCGGCTTTACCAGTCACAAGATGAAGGCCGGCGTCTTTCCGCAGGATTACGAACTCGAAGCCTATCGCGCGCTCGCCAGCGAGTTTCCCGGGCGACTCCTACCGCTTCGACCCCAACGCCGTCTGGTCCACCGAACAGGCCATCCGCTTCGGCCAGGCCATCGAAGGCTTGCGCAACGACTACCTGGAAGATCCGGTCTACGGTCTCCACGGCATGCGCCGCACGCGGGAAAAGGTGCGCGTGCCGCTGGCCACCAATACCGTGGTCGTCAACTTCGAGCAACTCGCCGCCAACGTTCTCGATACCGCGGTGGACGTGATTCTGCTCGACACCACGTTCTGGGGCGGCATCCGCGCCTGCGTGAAAGCCGCGGCCGTCTGCGAGACGTTTCAACTCGGCGTGGCCGTGCATTCCTCGGGTGAACTCGGCATTCAACTCGCCACCATGCTGCATCTGGGCGCGGTGATTCCCAACCTTTCTTTTGCCGCCGATGCGCATTATCATCACCTCACGGACGACATCATCGAGGGCGGCCTGATGCGCTATGAGGACGGCGCCATTCGCGTGCCCGATCGGCCCGGCCTGGGCGTGAAACTGGATCGCGAGAAGCTGCGCGAGTACAGTGAACTCTATCAGCGGCTCGGCGGATATCCTTACGATCAGGATCCAGGCCGGCCCGGCTGGACTCCCATCGTCCCCAATGATCGCTGGGCCGATCCCAAAGACGACCGTCCGGTCTCGATTCCTTACTGACAGGCAGAAGAACAAATGGCCGCCGATGAACACGGATTAACGCAGATAAGACCTCATGTTTTCATCGGCGTTCATCGGCGTTTATCGGCGGCCCATAAAGGCACTTATCTCATGCTTCGCTATTTTCTCCTTCTCGCCACGGTCCCTCTCTACGCCGAAAGCGGCGCCGACGCCTGGTTGCGCCACGCCCCGCTGGACGAGGCCTCTGCCCGTCAATATCGCGCCGCCCTGCCGGCCGCCGTCGTCACTTTCACCAAGTCCCCAGTGGCCCAGTCGGCTCAAAGCGAACTGCTCCGCGGCGTGCGCGGCATGCTCGGCCGCACGCTGCGCGTTGACTCCACCCTGCCCAAGGAGCCTGCCATCCTCCTCGGTACGCTCGCCGACCTGCGGCAACTTCACCTCACCGCCGACCTCCCGGTGGATGGCTACTGGCTCACCACCGCGACCGCCGGCGGCGTCTCCTACACGGTGATCACGGCCTCCAACGATCGCGGCGTGCTCTACGGCGCCTTCGCCCTGCTGCGCAAGATCGCTCTCGGCGAGCCGTCAGCAAGCTGAATGAGAAGCAGTCGCCCTACGCCCCCGTGCGCTGGGTCAACGAGTGGAACAATCTGGATGGCACGATCGAGCGCGGCTACGGCGGGCGCTCCATCTTCTGGGACAACCTGCAGGCCCGCGAGGATCTGACCCGCGTCGGCGAATACGGCCGCCTGCTGGCCTCGCTCGGCATCAACGCCTGCTCCATCAACAACGTCAATGCCAACCCGCGCGTGCTCGCCGCCGATTTCCTTCCGCAGATCGCCCGCATCGCCGAGGCCTTCCGCCCCTGGGGCGTGCGCGTCGCGCTCGCGGTCGATTTCGGCAGTCCCAAGACCCTCGGCGGCCTCGACACGTTCGATCCCGCTCGATCCCAAAGTGGCGGCGTGGTGGAAGGACCGCGTCGACGCGCTCTACGCCGCCGTCCCCGATCTCGCCGGCTTCGTGCTGAAGGCCGATTCCGAGGGCCGCGTCGGCCCCGCCACTTACGGCCGCACCCACGCCGACGCCGCCAATGTGCTGGCGCGCGCGCTGCAGCCGCACGGCGGCCTGCTCTTCTACCGCGGCTTCGTCTACGACCATCATGCCGATTGGACCAATCCGAAGAACGACCGCGGCCGCGCCGCCTACGACAACTTCCAGCCGCTCGACGGCAAGTTCGACGACAACGTGATCGTCCAGATCAAGCACGGGCCGATCGATTTTCAGGTGCGCGAGCCGGCCTCGCCGCTGTTCGGCGCGCTGGAAAAGACCAACCAGGCGATCGAACTGCAGATCACCCAGGAGTACTTCGGCCAGGCGCGCCACACCGTCTTCCTCGTCCCCATGTGGAAGGCGGCGCTCGATTTCGACATGCACGTCGCGTGACGGCGCAACGCCGGTGAAGGCGCTGGTGGCCGGCAAGACCTTTCACCGGCCCGATCGGCGGCTTCGTCGGCGTCTCCAACGTCGGGCTCGACGACAACTGGTACGGCAACCACCTGTCGCAGGCCAATCTCTACGGCTTCGGCCGCCTGGCGTGGAATCCCGATCTGACCTCGCAGCGCATCATCGACGAATGGACCCGCCTCACCTTCGGCAGCGACCCGAAGGCCGTGGAGACCATCAACGCCATCCAGCTCACCTCCTGGCGGACCTTCGAAAACTATACCGGCCCGCTGGGCCTGCAGACGCTCACCGATATCGTCGGCGATCACTACGGCGTCGCCGTGGAGGCCTCCGAGCGCAACGGCTGGGGCCAGTGGCACAATGCCGACGAAAAGGGCGTCGGGCATGGAGCGGACCGTCGCCAAGGGCACCGGGCTACATCGGCCAGTACCGCCCGGCGGTGGCCAAAGTGTACGAATCCCTCGAGACCTGCCCCGACGATCTGCTGCTCTTCCTGCACCACGTGCCGTACACCTACAAGCTGCACTCCGGCAAGACCGTGATCCAGTACATCTACGACTCGCACTATGAAGGCGCGGAGGCGGTTGCCGGCTGGGTGCGCGATTGGAAGCCGCTGCGCGGGCACATCGACGACCAGCGCTACCACGAGGTCCTGGCGCAACTGGAGTACCAGGCGGCGCACACCGAAGTCTGGCGCGACGCCGTGAACGACTGGTTCCACCGCACCTCCGGCATCGATGACGCGAAGGGTCGCGTAGGCAAGCATCCCGGGCGCACCGAGGCCGAGGCGATGACAGCTGGAGGGCTACACCGTTCGCGACATCACGCCGTGGGAGACTGCCTCGGGCGGCAAGGCGGTCGCATGCCCGCAGGCGAAATGCACCGCCGCAGCTGCGTTACGATGGTGCGCCCGGATGGTACACCCTCCACGTGCAGTACTTCGATCTCAACGATGCGGTCTCGCGTTTCAAGCTGCTGGGTAGGAGCTCAACTCGTGGACGAATGGACGGCGTCCGACCATCTGCCGGCGCGCAAACTCGATTCCTCGTCCTCCACGCGGCGCGTCATCTCCGGCATTGCCCTGCGGCCGGGCGACCAGATCCGAATCGAAGGCATTCCGCAAGGCCGCGAACTTGCAGCCCTCGATTACCTGGAGATTCTGCCCGTTCCCCAGGTCGGCGAGAAGCGGTAAGAGAACCGTAATCGTCGCGTCCTGCCCACCCTTGACACGATTTGTGATCGATGTATATAGTTTGGTTGCGAAACTAAGTGCTTTGGTCCGTTCTTTGAAATTGAGGTTAGCAACACCATGAGAAACGCAAGTCCCGTTTCGACCCGGTGCTTCGTTGCACTGCTGGTCGTGGCCGCCTTTTGCAGCATCGGCCACGCGCAAGTTCTTTATGGATCGCTCACGGGGAACGTGACCGATCCCAGCTCGGCGGCTATCCCGGGCGTAAAAGTGACAGCTTTGAATACCGATACCGGTGTTTCCCGGCAGGCGGACACCGATGCCCGCGGAGCTTACCTGTTCAGCAATCTCCAGTTGGGTACTTATAAGGTCACCATCGAGGCGAAGGGCTTCCAGACGACGATCGTCGATCAGATTGCCAGTGAAAGCCAATGAGGTGCGGCGCGTCGATATCCAGGCGAAAATCGCCCAGGCCACCGAGACCGTGGAAGTGCTGGCCAATTCCGCCGTGCTGCAAACCGACAAGTCCGACGTGCACTCGGAAATCTCCGCCCAGCAGGTCGTGGAACTGCCCTACAACGGCGGAGAGGGCAAGAATTTCCAGAGCCTGTTGTACCTGGTCCCCGGCGCCGGCATTCCGGCTACCCGCGAGGCCAATTCGGAGGCGGGCAATCCGCAGCGCGCCCAGACGCTCTTCATGAACGGCGTGTCCTCCACCGGCAACAGTACGAAACTCGACGGCGCCACAGTGTCTTATCCGTGGCTGCCGGTAAATATCGCCTACGTGCCGCCTTCGGAAGCGATCGAAACCGTCAACATCTCCACCAACTCTTTCGACGCCGAGCAGGGCGCTGCCGGCGGCGCGGCGGTCAACGTATCCATCAAGTCCGGCACCAACCAGTTGCACGGCGTGGTATTCGAGCGAAATCAGAACAACAACATGACGGCGGTGAATTACTTCTCCCACACCAGCCCTCTGAACAAGAACATCTTCAATCAGTATGGATTCGCCATCGGCGGCCCCATCTGGATTCCAAAAATCGTTCACGGCAAGAACAAATTGTTCTTCTTCGCCGACTATCAGGGAACCAAACGCCGCCAGTATGCGGCCAGCACGAACCTCACGCTGCCCACCGCCGCCATGCGCACGGGGGACCTCAGTGCAACCGGCGTGACCATCTACGATCCACTTACCGGCAACGCGGACGGTACAGGCCGCACCCCATTTGCAAACAACACGATTCCCACCGCCCGGATCGACCCGGCGTCTGCCACCTTGACCGGTCTGTTGCCCGCGCTGACCCGGCCGAATGCGTATACAAGCAACTACGACGCCTACGGCAACACCGAGTACAACCGGAGCAATTGGGATTTCAAGGTCAACTACAATCCCACCGATAAGGCCATGGTCTGGGGACGTTACAGCATCTCGCCCATGGATATCGTGGCTTTACTGGTATTGGGACCGGTGGCGGGCGGCGACGCATTCGGCGGCGGAAACCCGGGCCACGCCGGTGGACGCGTGCAGACCACCGCCGCCGGCTTCACCTATGCCCTTTCGCCCACCCTGCTGGTGGATGGCAACGTCGGCTACACCCGCCAGAACATCGGCGCGAACGGCGACGTACAAAACGGCCTTTACGGGCTGGACATTCTGAAGATACCGGGGACGAACGGCGTCGGACCGAACTACTATGGGGTCCCCGGATTTCAGGTTACCGGCGTCGCGAACATGGGCAACACGAATACGGGAAGCCCGTTCCAATTCCGCGACAACCAGTACACCACCGCCATCAACCTGAGTAAGACCAAAGGAGCGCATAACCTGCGCTTCGGGTTCGAATATGACAAGTACGCGTTGAACCACTTCCAGCCGCAGGGCGGAACGTTCGGCACGGCTCGAGGCACCTTCGGATTCGATGGCACGCTGACCGCGCTAAAAGGCGGCGCCGCGGTCAATTTCAATGGCGTCCCGGCCAATTCCTGGGCCGAGTTCCTGCTGGGCTACCCCAGCCGTCTCGGAAAATCACCCAGTTCCAGAATCCCAACGCTCTGCGCTTCTCCAATTGGGCGGTTTACGCGCGCGATCAGTGGCAGGTGACTCGCAACCTGACTGTCAACTACGGCATGCGCTGGGAATACTATCCGATCTTCGCTCACGATCTGGTATGGCGCGGTCCGTTACGACCCCTCCACCTATACGGTACTGATCGGCGGAGAAGGCGGCACCCCCTGGGACACCGGCGCTTCCGCCAGCAAGAAGGGCTTCGCTCCCCGCATCGGCCTGGCCTATCGCCTTGGCAGCCAAGACGGTGATTCGCACCGGCTACGGCATTACCATCGATCCGGACAACATGCGCAATCAGCGCAACGCGTTCCCCGCGGTGCTCAACCAGGATTTCACGCCGGCGAATTCCTACATGTTCGTCACCAGTACGGGCGTTGCCCAGGCTTCGCTGCGCACCGGCATTCCCGCGGCACGGCGCCGGACATCTCGACCGGCAAAATCACCCCGTCCACGGTCGCCTCACCGACCACTTATCTGCCGACCACCAACATTGCCGCCTCCTTCCCTCAGTACATGAACCGCGGATACATTCAGAGCTGGAACCTGTTTATCCAGCGTGAATTCTCCCCCACCCTCACGGCCGAAGCGGGATACGTGGGCACACACGCCGTTCATCAGATGATGGGAGTCAACATCAATGGCTCCGCGCCCAATACCGGAAATGCAGGCAGGCAACTCGCGCCCTACCTGACGACCGATTTAAACCAATACCAGCCGTTCGGCAACCTGACCTATGACGCCTTGCAGACCAACGTGAAAAAGCGGTTCGGCTCTTCGCTCATCGGCGCGTCCTACACCTTCTCCAGGGCCATCAACAATTACAACGGCGACAACGGCGACGGCACGTTATTCCGAGCCTATCCGGTGTCGTATGCCCTGAACAAGCAGTTGGCGGGCTTCGACCGTACCCACACGTTCCAGCTTTATCACGTCTACCAGTTGCCGTTCGGCAAGGGACACAAACTCCTTAACCAGGGCCCGATTGCCTACGTCGTCGGCGGATTCCAGATCAGCGGCACCCTCAGCCGCTTCAGCGGCCTGCCGTTCACCATCGGCTCCAGCAGTGCGGTGAATGCCGGCGGGCAGGGGCAGACGGCGTCGCAGATCAATCCGGTCGTCCAGATTCTGGGCGGCCACGACCCCAACACCCCGTATTTCGACGGGACTGCCTTTACCAACCCTCCAGCGGGAACCCTCGGGACTACCGGCAGAAATCTTCTGCGCGGCCCGGGCTTCTTCAACGTCGATGAGAAGCGTCTCCCGCACCTTCAGCTTCAAGGAAGGAAAGTTCAAATTGCAATTCGTCGGCGAGGCATTCAACCTGACCAATACGCCGTCGTTCTCCACGCCGAACGCCACCTTTGCCGCACCCACGTTGAATACCGATGGCTCCGTCAAGAGCTACGGCAATTACAGCGTGATCAGCGGAACGGTGTCCACGGCGCGCCAGTTGCAAGTCGGCGCTTACGTGCGCTTCTAAACCGCCAGATTCGGTGCTAACACCAACCCTCTCGCTAACGCTCGGGGCTCGGATCGGAGCCCCGACCGTGAGAGAGGGGTCGTGCTTCTCCGCTGGGTGCGCTTTTCTTTGCCGGGCGTACACTGGAACCGGTATGCAAGATACGCGGCGGTTGGCGATGGTAACTGGAGCCTCCAGTGGGATCGGAGCGGAATTTGCACGCAGGTTGGCGCGCGATGGTTACGCGCTCATCCTGGTAGCACGACGGCGCGAACAGCTCGAGCATTTGGCCGGCGAGTTGGGCGGCGCCGAAATCCTGACGGGCGACCTTACGTCGGACGAAGATCTCGCCCGCGTGGAGGCGCGCATTGCAGCGATCTCCCGACCTCGACCTGCTGGTCAATAACGCCGGCTTCGGCACCAGGGGCCGCTTCTGGGAAGCTCCCCTGGAAGGGCAGGAACGCATGCACCGCCTGCACGTGATGGCAACCATGCGATTGACTCGTGCCGCGCTTGCGGCGATGGTGCCCCGCGGCCGGGGAGGCGTCATCAATGTATCCTCGGTGGCGGGGTTCGGCCAAAGCCCCGGGAACATCAGCTATTGCGCGACCAAAACGTGGATGAACAGTTTCACCGAGGGACTCGACCTGGAATTGCGCGGGGCCCGATCCCCGGTGCGCGTGCAGGCATTGTGCCCCGGATTCACCCTCACCGAATTTCACGAGGCCATGGGGGCAAGCCGCGAGGGCATCCCCGCATGGCTCTGGATGCGGGCGGCCGACGTTGTGGACGCTTCCCTGCGCGGGCTGCAACAGGGCCGCGTATTCGTGGTCCCGGGCGCAATCTATAAGCTGGTGGTGTTCCTGGAGAAGCTTACGCCTCGAGCCTTACGCTCGGCGGCAGTGATAGGCGCCGCGCGCCGCGCGAATCGGTCGAAGACGGCCTGACGTTCGTTACATCCGGCAGCTCCACGCGGGCCGGGACATGCGTGCCTGCGGAGTGCGCGAGAGCAGCAGCAGATAATCCGCCGCCACGCCGATCACCTCGTGCGGGGCGGACCGCACCGCGTCGCGATAGACGCCGGGAATGAGGAAATCGCTCTCCGGGTGGGCACGCACCAGCGCCGCGAGGTCTGCGCCTGTGCGCGCTGTGATCAGCGTAGCAATCGCGTCGGCCGAATCGAGTGACCATTCGCGCAGGCGGGCACGAAAAGCGGGGACGTGCTGCGCCAATTCATTAAACTGATCCACCGTGACCGTAATGCCCATGTCGGTAAACGGCATGGCGTACGGTCCCTGCGGAGCCGCCACCGGCGCCATGGAAACGTAGCGCAGACGCGCCAGGGGCAACACCGAAGCGTATAGATCGTCGGCCACATCCAGCACCATGAGCTCATTGCCGCGTGCCTGGGCGCAGTAATCGGAGAGGATCGGCGCGGTAGGCTGGACGGTACCGGCGCGGAAGTCCAGGCCCCAGGGAAGTTCGGGCGCGCTGACTTTGATCAGGAAGGCGGCCGCCAGAGCTACGGCCATCCAGGGCGCATATTGCGGCGTACGGAACGGACCCCACGCGGCGGCCAGCAGGGCGAGCGCGGGCACCAGCGGCAGAAGATATGCGGCATTGCGATACTGCCACCCCAGGGCCGCGCCCAACATGACAACCATCCAGGCAGTCAGTAATACCGGCGCACAGGTGCGCCGCCGCAGGTCGGAGAGGAAGGCAGGGACGGCAGCCACGGCTACCGCCAGCAGGATCGGGTCGGTCAGGGCGAGCCGCATCAGGTAGAACAGACCCTGGTTCTCCTGCGAGGTCTGGGGGGGCGCGCCGGCGCCGAATCCGAGGATTTCGACCGCAATGTGCTCCGTCCAGAACCATCGCGGATGCACCGCCATCTGATAGAGAAACCACGGGGCGGCAAATGCCAGCGTCAACCCCGCAGCCAGACAGACGCGCGTGAAAGCGGGGCGCTCCTGCCGGCGGACCGCCACCCAATACAATCCCAGCACCCCCAGCGGAAGAAGTCCCGCGATTCCCTTGGTCAGGATGGCCGCCGCCACCGCGGCCGAGAAGCCGAAAAGCGAGCCGCGCGATTCCAGCCACGGGTCCCAGAACAGGGCATAGAATGCGGCCACGTAGAAGGCAAGCAGCAGGGCGTCCGTCATGCACAGGGCGGCCAGCGTCTGCCATAGGTGATTGGAGAGCAGCAGCGCGGCGGCCACTGCGCCGGCCTGCCAGCCCGCGAGTTCGCCCGCCCACAGAAAGATGAGACCCACGGCGAGAGCCGAGAGAATCGCCATCGGCAATCTGAGGGACAGGCGCGATACACCGTAGAGTTTGCTGGATATTGCAGCCGCCCAGACCAGCAGCGGCGGTTTGTACAGTGCGTACCGCCCCATGAAGCGCGGCGTTAACCAACCGCCATCACGCGCCATCACGATTGCCGAATGTGAATACAGTGCCTCGTCCTGGGCGGTGATCTTACTGATGGGATCGATATATTCGCCTGCCAGGCCGACGCGCGCCGCACGCAAAAGCAGGCAGGCCAGAGCCAGCAGGGCTACAGCGCAAAAGGCCCGTCGCATATTGGTAAAAACGATAACACACGCCGGACAGGCAGCTTCGCCTGCCTGGGCCTATTTAGCCTTGGTCTCGACTATACCCAGCTCGTTGAGGATCTTGGGCGCGGCTTCATCCATCGCCAACAGGTTATGACATGCGTTGCAGTCTTGCGAGATGCTCTTGCCGTCCTTGGCGCTGTGGCCGCCGTCGTGGCAGCGGAAGCAGCCGGGGAAGTCGGTGTGCCCGATATTCATCGGGTACACGCCCCAGGTCACCTTCATTTCGGGGAAGATGTTGCGGCTCCACACCGCCAGCACCTGTTGGCCGGACGCCACGATCTCGGCCTGTCCGCTGGGCGTAAATCGCGGGGTACGAGTCCTGGTAATACTTGATGAAGGCCGCCGGTATCTTCTGCGCCGCCTCGTCGCGGCTCAGATAGTTGGCTTTCAGAATCTCCACGCCCTTCTTCTTGGCGAAGGGAAGGCTGCTCGAGATCAGTCCGCGCGGCCATGGCTTTGTCCATCCCGCGTTCCGGCAGGTCATAACTGTGCGAAGGGCGGTTGTGGCAATCCATGCAATCCATCTCGCGTATCGGCGCGCCGCCGCCGTTGGGTTTGGCATCCGCCGTGGTGTAGAGCGTCTGCCGGCCCGGGACCGTTGTATTCCACCCACGGAATGTTCTGCCGCTGTTCGTCGGTGGCCGCGTAGCGGATCCTGACCCCCGGCCCCAGGTGCGTGCCGTGGATGCCGATGCCGTGATTGCCGCCGCCGATCTTCATCAGCAGGACGGTCTTGGTGAGGCTGTTGGTTTCGTCGTCGGCGAACTTGTTGATCACCCGGACGCGGTCTTCGCCGTACTTTTGCGGCCAGTGGCAGGCTTCGCAGGTCTCGCGCGCCGGGCGCAGATTGTGGACCGGGGTCGGGATCGGCCGCGGATAGGTCTTGAAGGTCACGGCGAACAACTGCCGGGTGCCGGAGAACTTGCTTTGCACGAACCAGCCCGCGCCCGGGCCGATGTGGCACTTGACGCACTCCACCCGGGAATGCGGCGATGCCTGGTAGGCGGTGAATTCCGGCTGCATCACGGTATGGCAGGTCTTGCCGCAGAAACTCACCGAATCCATGTAGTTGACCGCGCTGTAGGCTACCTGGCTGCCGATGACGACATTGGCCACGGTGGTCGCGCCGATGAAATAGACCAGCTTGCGCAGTTCCGGATTGCTCCAGCGTGAGCGTCGGGAATTCCGGCGGATAGATGCCTTGGCGGCCTTCGCGCCTGCGCTTGAGCCACATGCCCAGCGGGATCAGAATCAGGCCGCCGAAAAACGGGCCGGGAATCGTCAGAAAGGCGAGCATTCCCAAATAGGGATTCTCGGTCTCTCCCTTGAGAGTGACCGGCAGCAGGAACAGCCAGAGAATGGTGGTGGTCGTGACCAGCACGACTCCCACCAGGCTGATCCAGTTATTGGAGAGGTGAATTACGGGGGACAACCATCCGCGTCCCCCCGTTGGGCGAGTTATTGGGCGTCATGCGTCTCTGTTAGTCTCCCGCGGCCGGGGCCGGCGGTTTCTGGTGCTCGTTGTGACGGAGCCTGTTTCTTTACGGTCTTGCCGGTCAGGAATGCGGTATTGAGCGGATAGACGTCGGGATCGAAAATGATCGAGTAGAAGTGCCAGACCACGATCGCCAGCGTCGCCAGCAGAGCCTCGTAGAAGTGGACGGAAGTGGCAATATCCAGCCAGACCTTGGGCAGCAGCTTCATGGCGAGGTTGTTGGCCCAGAGCAGCGTGCCGCTGGCGATCATCACGATTGCGCCCCACACCACCGCCCAATATTCCGCCTTTTCGATGTAGCTGTGCGGCGAGCGCGCCGGCGGATGTTCGCCCAGGCCCAGATTGTAGGCGAAGTTCGAAAGCGCCTCGCGCGGGTCGCTTGGTATTGGGCAGCATTTCCTTCCAATGATCGCCGCAATTTGCGGCTGACGATCAGGGAAATCAGGTGCGTTACCGAAATTCCGATGAAAACGGCGGCCGCCACCCGATGGATCAGGCTGCGCATGGAGTGCGCCCCTTCCAGCAGCAGCAGCGGACGCGCCCACCACTGATCGGGATATTTCAGGGCGAAGCCGGTCCAGACCAGGGTCAGGAACGAGATGGCCAGCACGGCGTGCTGGAACCGCTCGAAGGGCAGCATGCGGATCTCGTGATCCCCGTGCAGGGCGGCGTGGCCGGACGGCGCGCGTACGCTGCGTCCGGAAGCGCAGGCGGATCAGCTTGCGGAACCAGTCGCCGCCCTGGTGCAGCATCATCAGGCCGATGGTGACGGGGATGATCAACAGATAAAACTGCCGCACCCACTTGAGGGCTTCGGGCTCGGTGGCGCCTTCGGCGACGTGTACCTGGCTGATGGCGAAGCGCGTACCGGCGCCTTCGTGGCATTTGCCGCAGGTCTTGGGCAGGTTCTTGGCGTTGACCGTGCTTTTGGGGTCGCTGGACGGCAGGATGTTGTGGACGCCGTGGCAGCTGGCGCAATTGGCCACGGTCTGCGAACCGCTCTTGGCGGCCAGGCCGTGGAAGGAGGAGTCGAAGCTGACCAGCCGGTCGCTGGGCATGCCGAATTTGCGGGTGAGGCGGACATCTCCGTGGCAGCTCCCGCAGGTGTCGCGGATGTTGCTGACATTCACCGGGCTGGCGGCGTTGGTGTGTTTGAGGATCTTGTGTTCGCCGTGGCAATCGGTGCACAGCGGCGCCTGGGTGATGCCGCGCGCCAGCGCCTGGCCGTGCACGCTGGCCCGGAATTGGTCCACCACTTCGGTGTGGCACATGCCGCAGGTATCGGGAACGGCTGTGCGGAAGGCCTGGGATTTCGGAGCGAGCAGTTCGTGCGCGCCGCCGTGGCAGAGCGAGCAATCGGGCGCGCCCTCATTGCCGCTCTTGCGCGCCTGGCCGTGGGCACTCTTATCGTAATCGCCCGCCTGATCGGCGTGGCAGGTAACGCAGGCTGGTTTGGGAATATTCGCCGGGTGCGGGAATTTCTCGTGAGATTCGTGGCAGGTATCGCAGGTGAGCGCGGCATGCGCGCTCTTGGCCAGCTTCTGCCCCTGCTCGTGGCAGGAGGTGCACTCGGGAGCGGCGTCGCCGGCGGCGTACAGGTTCGCGCCGGCGGCGCCGGCAAACAGGCCTAAGAGAACAGAACCGAGCCCTAGGCCCAAGGAGGAAAATGCCCGGTTCTTCATGCGGTTACGCTCCCAGGGAAGACCTTCCGACGAACTGCGCGTACACGTAGGCGGCAGCGATCAGAAGGCCGGAAACGACCGTAATCACGGTCAGAATTTTGCCCCATTTGTCGATCAGTCGAGCTTCTGGGCGACGGCGGTCTGCGGCGCGAGCGCGCCGTGCAGCACGTGCAGGCTGTCGTCCTCATTACTGGCGACGGTCTTCCGCCAGATGAACATCGCCAGCACCGCCTAGGGCGAGCATGGCCCAGATTACGAAGAGCGGGATGAAATTGAAGTTCATAAATTACCTCCAGATTCGTGCGTCACAGCCGAATTTGCGGGCCCGGGCCAACGGCCGGCCCGGCAGCTAAAGGCGCGATACCGGTTTTGTCAAAAGCCTTGCCGGTGGCTTCTTCGATGGCTTCCACCACCAGCAGAAGATACGCATCGAGTGAGCATTGAACTTGACGGCGGCTCTCGCAGGAGCCATCCGGTTCCTGTTCCAGACAAACCGAACAGACGTTGCGGCGGATGGCGTCGATGTATGGCTGGATGTCGTTGCTGTTTACCGATTGAATTGCCTGGGCGACCTGGGGGAAAAGACGGAACAGCGCGCAACTGGACGGGTCTTCCAAACCGCATTCGCCTTCGCCGGTCCGCTCCGTACAGACGCCACAAACCCGGTTTCGGACAATGGCCTCTAATTCATCGAATGAGCGGTCCATGTTCAAGTCTCCTTTCCGGAGTGAATATAAGTGCACGCCGGAGTCCAAGCCGGCACCGAGCTAAACTATTGGGTTTTGCAACGTTTGGATCTTAAATTCCGGGTTGGTGGGGCTAGTGGCGCATTGTCGGTCACAGGATTGGGGGAAATTCCGCTTGATGCAGAAGAGGCGTGGGGTTTATCAACACGCAAACCCGCCGCCATGATGGCCAGCAGCACCGTGCTGATGGGATCCTGTTCGCTCACCACGGATACGATGCCGGCGTCCCAGGCCTCGGCCATCAGTTGGGGATCTCTGCTGTGTGATCAGGACGATCCGCTCCGGGATTGGAGAGTGGCAGCGGCAGTTGTTCGAGCGCGGCTTGATCGAGCACCAGTGACACAATGCTGGGACGGGTCGGGACGACTCACCGATTCGACATGCCATGCGCAACTGTGGGACAGAGCTTCACGAAGGGCGGCGGCGTATATCCCGTCTGCGATCGCGAGCTGAACCGTTTGCATCATGGACGACTCCACGCCTCCGCCTTCCGAGTACTTACTTCTTCTCCTTGTAGCCGTCGAGGATTTTGTGCTCGGAGTAATACTTGCCGGCGTCCGTCAATTCCTTGGGCTTCGCCTTGGAATCGACGTGGCAATACGCGCACGCCTTCTTCGTGGACTTCGTGTATTCCGGCTTGCCATACGAGGCCGTGGAGCAAACCAGGAAACCGCCCAGCAAGATGACAGCGGGCAATGTGACTTTCCAATGGGACATGATGCCTCCACCCCGGAAGTTAGCAATTGCAGCGCCATCCAGCTAAGTCCTTAGATTCAGGACTCGTTTGGACCTGAATTCACCCCATCGTGGGGGGAGTCATTCCCCCCGAAATAGACGCTGAATTGCGCGAATTCACGCAGCCGGCTTGCTATAATCGGATTCAAGTTTCAAGCAAATGTCTAAGCTCACCCCAGGCTGGCAAAGAACCAGCGTTCTGGAATCGGTGTTCGACCAGCTTTCCGACGCTTTGGTTCTGTACGATCCCGAATTTCGCATCACCGGGGTGAACCGGGCGGCGGAAAAGCTCTTCGGCATGTCCAGCGAAGAGATGCTGGGCAAGCATTGCCAGCAGATCTTCCAGTGCTCGGTGTGCGAGCCCAATTGCGGCGTCCTGGTAGGCCTGAATCAGCCTCCGTCGGCATCCAACTGCACGGTCCGCCTGCATACCGATAACGGCATGGAGCGCCTGGTGGTGATGCGCACCAACCAGATGTTCGACGACGCCGGCGAACTCACCGGCGTGGTGGCCACCATCAAGGACATCACCGAGGAGGCCGCGCCGCAGAAACGCGAGGTCATCGCCGAATCGCCCTGCATGCGCGAAATGATGAATTTCGTGCGCCGCGTGTCCGCCAGCGAAGCCACCACCATCCTGCTGGAAGGCGAAAACGGGACCGGTAAAGACCTGATCGCCAAGACACTGCACTATCAGAGCATGCGCCAGGCCGAGCCGTTCATCGCGATCAACTGCGCGGCCATTCCGGAAACCCTGCTGGAAAGCGAGCTGTTCGGCTACGAAAAGGGCGCCTTCACCGACGCGCGCTCCCAGAAGCGCGGCATCTTCGAACTGGCCGACAAGGGCACGCTATTCCTGGACGAAATCGGCGAGATTCCGCTCATGCTGCAGGCCAAACTCTTGCGCGTGCTGGAGGATCAGACCTTCCGCCGCCTGGGCGGTCTGAAGGACATTCACCTGGACCTGCGGGTGATCGCGGCCACCAACAAGAACCTGCGCGAGGCCGTCAAGGAAGGCGCATTCCGCCAGGATCTGTATTTCCGGCTGAACGTCATCCAGATTCTGATTCCGCCATTGCGCGACCGCACCGAAGACATCGTGCCGATGACCAGGTTCTTCATCGAGCACTACAATCGCAAGTTCAAGCGCAACATCGAAAACGTCAGCGAGGGCGCGGCGAAACTGCTGATGGCGCACGATTGGCCGGGCAATGTTCGCGAACTGCGCAACGCCATCGAACGCGCCATGATCCTGGAAGAAGGTCCGTCGATCACGGCGGCCAGTCTGCCGATTGCCATCTCGCGACCCGGACGGCGGCGGGCCGCTGACGGACATTCTCTCGACATGGCGATTCCCGCCGACGGACTCTCGCTGGAAGACAACGAGCGCAGCCTGCTGGTGCGCGCCCTGGAGAAGACCGACGGCAACCAGACGCAGGCCGCCCGCCTGCTGCGCATCACGCGCGATACGCTGCGCTACAAGATGAAGAAATTCAACCTACGGTAGCACCGCGAGCGGAATCCTCAACCATCTGCCAGTGATTATCGGCGCCGGTACATCCGCCACTGCGCCGATTCCGCCACCACCGCAAAACGGCGCTCCATCTCGGGATAGTAATAAAGCATCAGCCCCGGCCATTGGTTGTCCTGCAGCTCGTGTTCCTTGGGATACATCACGACATCGGCGTTGCCGAAAAAGGCATCCGGCGTGGGGTGTCTGCGGTCGCTGAACAGATAGTTGTACGTGGCAGAGGCCATACCGCCCCGCGGCGGCTCGATGCCGAGCGCGAATGGGAACGGGTTGTACGTGTCCAGCGTCGTGACCTTCTCACCGGCATGGAGTTCCCGGCGCAGCAGGTCCGTCCCATCCTTGAGATACGTCGCGAGGAAATTTCCGTACGCCCGGTGTGCCCCTTTATTCTCCAGGTAGTCGTCCATGAAAACCGCTCCGGCGTATCCTCCGTTGGAAACGGGATAGGCATACGCCATTGGCGTGTGCAGCTTGAGGCGGAGTCCATTGACCAGCGCGAGTTCGTCGGCGCTCTGCGCGCCGAGGATCAGTCCGATACCCACAGCCGCCAGCACCGCGGCATAACGCACATCGAGCGACCAGCACTGCAGGATGCAGTCCAGGAATAGCAGGGCCAGCAATTCGTGCATTGGCAGGCGCTCCAATTGACAGTTCGTCACCAGTAGCAGCACGCCGGCGCAGTACACCATCCCAGCCAGCACCAGGGCACGGGAGCCCAGCAGCTTTCCCACCCACCCGGGGATCGCCGGTACACGCCTCAAGATCCGGGTCATTGCGCCCAGCGCCACCAAAATCAGGAAGCCGGGGAAGTTCTCCGCAAACACCTGCAGCACGAACGCCGGCGAAACGGCTCCGCTGCGGGCATCCGCCGCCATGCGCAAATCCGCCAGTATCGCCCCCAGGTCGAAGTGCAGGTAAGCGAGAAACGCCGCGGCGGTCGCCGCGAAACCCGCCGCCAATCCGTACACGCGGCGCCGGTCCACACGTCCGGTCCACACCAGCGAGACCGTCGCCAGCACCAGCCCTACCAGAAAATAGTTGGCTTTGAGGAATAGCAGGATCCCACACACCACGCCGCTAGAGACTGCGCCGCCGAGTCCGCGTACCGGCTCCTCCTCCCTCAGCGGAAAGGACTCAATGATCAACAGACCCAGCAGCGCATATCCCTGCCGGTTGTAACTCATGGCAATGGTCGACAGCCGGAAACTCTCGCCGAGCTGGACCGGCGCCAGGGCCAACAGACACAACATCGCGGCGCCAGCCACCGCGAGCCAGCCGCTCACACGCCTGATCAGCAGAGCGTACGCCCAGATACCGATCGCGACGCCCGCCAGCGCGTTCCCGTATCCCAGGCCGTTCAAATTCCCGCCCGCCAGCCTGATCCCTAAGGCCGAGAGCAGGTACGTCACGGGACCCAGACCGCTGGAGTAATCCACGTGAGGCCGCTGTCCCCAAAGCACGCGCCACGCATTGTCGGCAAAGAACACCATGTCGTGAACATAGCTGCGCATCGGTACGATTCCGGTACGCAGAGAGATGCCGGTAATGATGAGGAGCAGCGCGGCAATCGTAAGGTGCGAACCGGTGCCGGGACCCTGCCGGGCCGCGGTGACCAGTTTCGCGATCCATCCCTCGTGCCGCACACCATGGGAAACCGCTTCGGCCGGCACCCCTTGCAGGGAAGCGGTCTCCGCCGCAGTCGGTCTACTCATCGATGGTCATCCCTGAGTTCCTTTAACACCGTTATACACCAGGAGTTCTAACGCCCGCCCCCGGAAGGCATGCGAATCCGATAGAGCCGGTCATTGCGCTCCCCGGACCCGATGAGTGTGGCTTCGGCTCCGTCACTCATTAACTGCGGCAGCAGCCAGTTGTGGTACTCATCGTCGCCGAAGAGATAGAATTCGCCGTTCGCCCGGACGAACTCCGGGTAGGCCACCACGGTCGTGCCGAAATAGCGCGCCCCGCGAATCATCAGGTACTCATCCGAATTGGATCCCACGAATTTCAACGCGGCCTCGGGACTGGCCACGTACAAGAGCCGCTTCCGGAGTGCCGGCGCCACGTAGTACCGCATCGCCATGAAGGTAAATGGGTGCGATACAGCGATGGGCAGGCCGGATGCCAGCGCTTGCGCCGGAATCTGGTGCACGTTGGAACCGATCTCTCCGGTATGGCGCAACTGGCTGAAGCCCAGTGCCGCCACCATCAGCAGCGCGGCGAGCAGAGCCGGCTCCCGGCGATCCAGGAACAGGGTGCGCATGGAATACGTGAGCACCACCGACAGGCCGGCCATGGACTCGATCGAGTATCTTGCCACAAAATTATGGGTCGCGAACCTTCCCACCAGCAGGGTGACTACGGGCAGGCTGAGAATTGCCAGCACCAGGATCAGTTCCCCCCTTGGCAGGCTGGAAACGGCACAGGTGTTCACGGTTCTTCTGGAACTGAATTGTTGAATCAGGAAGCCGGCGACGAGAATTACCGCCAGAACCGGCATCGCGGGGAGCACGAACGTCTCCAGAACATCGCTTGCGGCGGAGAATAGCTGAGGTTTTCCCCAGTGGACTCCCATCTGGGTCTTCGCCCTCACCATGATCGGCGCATAGATCGCCAGCACCGCCGCCGGCGAAGCGAGCGCTGCTACCACCCGCCAATCGAACTTCCGGTCCTGGATGACCCGAAATGTCTCGGCGATCGCGAACGGGAACGCGAGCAGAAAGCCCAGATAATGAACGGCCGCTGCCGTCACCAGGGCCAGCGCAAAAAGTACCGCCACTCCGCTCCGGCGGTTTCCCCTGGAAATACTCTGCCAGCACACCATCGCCACGCCCGTACAGCCCAGAAGAATGCCGTACGGCCGTCCCGCGGTGGCAAAAAACCAGCACCCGGTCAGGCTGGGGAGTAGCATCGCCACGATTCCGTACACAGCGGGCTTCTGCGCGGAGACGAAACGGAACATGCACCAGGTGAACACCGCGTAACCCGCCACGCAGAGCAGGCGGACCGCCAGCGCATCGGTCCATCCCATCAGGACCATGGCGCGTACCGCGAGATAAAACGCGGGCGGCATGCCGTCCGCGTTATCGGCGCACGCTGCCGGGATATCCGAAACCTGCGGGAGCTTCGCGATCAGCAGCGTGAGGATCTCGTCGAACCAAAGCGCCATGTGGGCGGCCCGCCAGGCGCAGACCAGCACCGTGGCCGCGGCGACAGCGATTGCAATGCCACCGGCGCGTTGCTCCACCCAGTCCGCAACCCCGTTCAGTTGAGAGATTGGAGTGCGTTCGTGGATGCGCGTGGAGGGAATGCTCATAGGCTCACGCACCGCCTCCGCTGGCTAGACCGCCTGTCCGTGTCCCGGACGCGTGGCCAGATAGCTGTGGAACATCGTAGTGGACATGCTGACCGGCAAGGGAACCGACTGGATCCGTTGGATTTCCAATTCGGCGGTGCGCACCAGGGCCGCCGCCATGCCTCCGAAAACCGGCAGCATGATGGTGTAGGCGATATGCTCGAATAGAATGGTCACGGCGTAGATGACCAGGCAATAGTGAAGCGCCAGCGCCATATCTCCCATTTCTTCCAGGCGCGGGTCGCCGCGAGTTTTCCTGTACACCTGGAAAGAGCCTTTCAGGGCCATCACGATCGCCGCCACGAAAAACAGAAACGCCGGGATGCCGACTTCGCTCGAAACCTGCGTGTAGCTGTTGTGCGTGCCCAGCCAGGCGCCCCGGCGAAAACCCAACGTTTTCATATAAGCGTCATCGGCCACCACGAACATTCCCGGGCCGACGCCAAATAGAGGATGCTTGATCGTGAAGATGAGACTGTGGCGCAGCAGGAGTTTCCGGCTCTGCGTAGAGGTGGCCGCGCTTTCAGCCATGGCGTCGCCCATTTCCCCCGCATCCTCATCATCGGAAACGGTAGTCTTGTACCGCGAGATCAGGGTTCCGGGCATCGTGGTCAGCACAATTCCCATAAAGAGAACGCCGGCCATCATGATCTTGGCCTTGCCCACCACCGAGGCGCGAAGAAAGACCACCATCAGCATCGCCGCGAACCCGATCATAGCGCCCCGTGAGCCGGTCCGGAATGTGGTGGCCAGAATCAGCAGCATTACCCCCGCGGCAAACACCTTTCGCGGCAGTGTCTTGGACGAGGTCATCATGAAGCCCCACAGGGGGAGACCCAGCAGCAGCGCCTGCGCCATCTCATTGGGATTGCCGAACTTTCCCTGCTGCAGAAACAGCCGTCCGTTGTCCGACACTCCGAAGACATTGGCAATAATCGTGAAAACCAGCAGCGCGTAGGTTAAGGTTTTGAACAGCTTGGACCACTGGGCATAGTTGTGGACGAGACCGGCCACCGCCAGAAATGCGACGAAGGAGAATGCCAGCCACTGATTCTGAACCACGTCGCGGCTGCCAGTCCTCCATACGCTGAATGGCACCGCCGCCACCATGAAGACGGTGAGGCCCAACAGAGCCTTGCCGATATTGCTTTTTAACGCGACTTGAAAGCCCCGGCTGAGCAATACCATGGCGAATACCACACGATAGGCAATGCCGGTGATGTGCAGCCCGCCGAATTTGACGTCGAAGATGCGGCTAAAGACCAGGAAGAGGAAAATGATCAGGACATTAAAACCGAGCCGTTGGAACTGCGAAGTTTCCTCGATCGCGCCGCCGAGTGGCGCAGCCGAATTCGGTGAGAAGGCAAGAGGCTGGTTTTGGTAGGTGGCTGCGGTCATTCGGGAAACTGCCTCTGCAAGCTCCGGCTCCGGCTGTCTCTGATTCTACCATTTGCGCTTTTATCCCCCCGGTTTCCCGGGTACTAGTAACTTTCGGCAGCGTCGGGGAGCGCCGGGCGCCAGGGTTATACTGAGGGGTGTCCGTGCCCAACCCCGTCACCGAAGACGAAGCCGCGGTGCTGCGGATTGCGCAGCGCGAAACTTCCCCGCAATACGCCGGCGAGTTTGAGCCCATCACGCGGGGCTTTCTGTTTGCCGTAATCTCCCTCGCCGGACTGGGCGCTATGGCCGTCGCCTACGTGCTTTGGCGATTTCTGGTGCGAGCCTTCTCCCGTGGCGGCGCCAACGGCCGATAACATGTCCGCGACCCCAGAATTCGATCTCCTGATCGTTGGCTCCGGTCCCAGCGGATCTCACGCCGCAATGGAGGCGGTGGCGGCCGGACGCAAGGTCGCGCTGGTGGAAATCGGCTATTCCGACGACCAGCCGCCCAAATTCGATCCCTCCAAGACCTTCTCGGAAATCCGCCGGAGCGACCCGAATCAGCACGCCTATTTTCTGGGCGAAAATCCGGTCGCCGTGTTGCGTAACCAGGGGCGCGCGGGGCCCCATCTCACGCCCGGCCGCCAGTACATGATCCGCAATATGGACCAGCTCTTTCCGCTGGAGTCGGATAGCTTTCTGCCGCTACAAAGCTCCGGCCTGGGAGGGCTCGGCGTAAGTTGGGGCGCCAACTGTTTCGCCCTGGAGGATTACGAACTGGAGCGGATCGGGATCTCCCCTTCGGCCCTGGCCGGGCAATACGTCTGCGCCGCCAGGGAGGCCGGAATCAGCGGGCGTAGCGACGACGCCCTCAGTCCGCTGATCGCCAACCTGGATCGCTCCGTGATCCAACCGCCGCTGCCGTTAGACTCCAACGCGGAAACCATCCTGCGCCGCTATCAGGCCAGGGAGGATCGCTATCAGAAATCGGGTATCTTCCTGGGCCAGAGCCTGCTGGCTATGCTCTCGGAAAACGTGGACGGACGCAAGGCTAACCCCCAGACCGATATGGACTTCTGGGCGGACGCCGGCAGGAGCGTCTACCGGCCGCGTTACACCATCGAGAAGCTTAAATCCCGCTCCAATTTCACGCACCTCACTGGCCGGCTCGCGCAGCGCTTCCGCCCCGGAACGAACGGCGTCGCCCTGGAGTGCGGCAACCTCGATAGCGGCGCTTCCGAAACCATCTCCGCGCGTAAACTGCTGCTGGCCGCTGGCGCCATCAATAGCGGGCGAATCGCGCTGGCGTCTTCCCGCGATTACCAGTCGCGCCTGCCCATCCTGTGCAATCCGAACCACTGGGTGGCGGCGGTCAATCTGTCGATGCTCGGTAAGCCCGCTCGCGACCGGCGGCATAGCCTCTCCCAGTTGACCGTCCTGATGCGTGCCGAATGCGACGGGCCGGACTATGTGCTGGCGCAGATCTACTCCTACCGTTCGCTGCTGCTCTTCCGCCTGCTGAAGGATATTCCGCTGCCTCCCAAACAGGGCCTTCTATTCCTGCGTCTGCTCGCTACCGCGTTCACCTGCGTCAATATTCACTTTCCCGACCGTCCCGGCACGGACCGCTGGATCCAACTGGAGGCCCGGGAATCGGGCGAAGTGCTGCGCGCCAGCACCAGCTATTCCGCTGCCGAAACTGCCTGGATTCAGCGCCACGAGCGCCGCATGCTCCGCTTCCTCGCCGGCTTGCGCTGTATTCCGATGGGCGTCAACAAGCCGCTACACGGCGCCAGTATTCACTATGCGGGCACTCTGCCTTACGCGGAGGAGGACCGCCCGTATACCACCACGCCCGATGGCAAACTGCGCCACGCGCCGAATGTCTACGTCGCCGATGGATCCAGTTGGCGCTTTATGCCGGCGAAGGGTCTGACACTCACCCTGATGGCCAATGCGCGCCGGGTGGCCGCCCAGGCGCTGCAGGATCTGGCGGCGGAGGACGCGTCGTCCTCATGAGTGCGGGCGGAGAGACCGTCCTGATCACCGGTGCAACCGGATTCCTGGGCCGCGCGGCCTGCGCCGCATTCACCACCGCGGGCTTCCCCGTCCGCGCGCTGGTAAGGAATCCCCAGGCAGCAGCGGATCTGCAGCCTGTCGCCCATGGCGGAATCTTTCGCGGCGATCTGCCGGACGCCATCGATGAACGGGCCTTGTACGGCGGGGTACGGGCGCTCATCCATTGCGCTTACGAAACGCGCTCCTCCTCCAGGGAGCAGGCCCGTCGTACCAACGTCAAGGGCACCGAAATGCTGGTCCAACTGGCCCGCAAGAACGGGGTCCGGCAGCTTGTGTTTGTCTCGTCCATGGCAGCGCATGAAAGCGCGGTATCGGTATACGGCAAGACGAAATTCGAACTCGAAAAGCTATTCGACTCGCCGCTCGACACCGTGATCAAACCCGCCACCATCGTGGGCAGCGGCGGCGTTTTCCAGCGAACCCGCGAAATGCTGCGCCGCCTGCCGGTGTTGCCGCTGTTTTATGCCGACCGCCGCTTGCAGACCGTCTGGATCGAAGATGCCTGCCAGGGCCTGGTGGGCGCGGTACAGAAGTCCCTCGGCGGCACACTACTGCTGGCGCATCCCGCAAGCACGCCGATGCGCGAGTTCTACCGCGGAATTGCGCAGATTGACGGAATCCGGCTAAAGAGCTGCCCCTTCCCGGGCGACCTGGCGCTGTTCGGCATCCGCGTGCTGGAGCAGATCGGCCTGAAGCCGCCGATCACCTCCGACAATCTTCTGGGCATCAAACACCTGCGCGAATTCGATCCGAATGCCGATCTGGAGCGGCTCGGCCTGAAGCCGCTGAGCTTTCAGGAATCGCTACAGCGCCTTCGTCGGACCTAGGCCTTCCGCTCCGCGGCCTTGCGCGCCTCAGTGGCGTCGTAGCTTTCGCCGTAGATCGACGGGACCTTCGCTCCCATCGGTCGCAGATACATCGACAACTGCCCGCGATGGTGGATCGAATGATGCAGTAGGAAGTTCAGGTACGTTACGGCGGGCAACTGGAACATTCCCCGGAAATCGACGATCTTGAGTAGCTGGTCCTTGGAAAGCGTCGTCAGCTTTTCGAATCGCGGCTGGAAGTTCTCTGCGTACCAACTGGACAAATCTTTCGAGGTCTTCACGGAATCCGGCTGGGGTCTGGGGCTGAAATCGAATGCCCCCGCTGCGACGGCATCCATGAATCGCATCTCTGTGGCAACAATGTGCCAGGCCAGTTCCAACGCACTTTTCGAAATTTCGTCCGGGCGATAGCCGCCTTTATCGAGCGGAATTGCTTCGATCACAGTCCTGGTGATGCGCTGCTCATTCTTGAGTCCGGGAAGGTAAACTCCCTGGAGCAGAAAATCGGCTTGATCGGGTTGGATTGGTTGCATGGCTACAGAATACCCTAGCCGCTGCACATTCTATGGAGAGCCCTTGCGCCAGAACCGGTCGATTGGGTCGGCGGCCAGGATCCATTTCGGATTGGTCTCCAGTACGCGATCGGGATTCACCGCAAAACGCATGCACAGATTGTCGCCGCGGCAGGGCGGCTCCTGGGCGACGTGCACACAGGGCGAACAGGGCAGCTTGTGGTAGTGGATCTCGTCGCGATTGACGTCCGACTCGCGCAGGCGGGACGCCGGGTCGGTCGGCCCCCAAAATGAAATCGTCGGAACGCCGAGAAGCCGCGCGTAGTGCAGCAGCGCCGAATCGATGCAGATCAACTCGTCGACTTCGGCCAGCCCGCGAACCGACTCGGCGAGCGACGTCTTGCCGGCGTAGTTCGCGGTGACCACCCCCGGGAACGCCATCCGGATCACGTCGGACAATTGGTCCAGTGACGCCTGGTCGCCGCGCGCACCCATCAGGCGGATTTCGATCTTGCGGCTCGGGTGTTCAAGGTGATGCTCCCGGTCAAATCGGCGGCCGAGCACCTCGACCCATTCCTTGGGCTGCAGCATCCGTTCCCTGCCCAATTCGGAGCAGCAGGGCGCGAGCGCAATCCGCAGGTTGCCAGGATCGGGAATCCGCTCCACCACGCCGAGTTGCTTGCGGAACACGGAAACACAAGTGCCCATCTCGGGAGGCTGGCCGCCGAACAGAGCGGAAATCTGGTCGTAAAAATAATAGATGCCGTTAGAGATGTTGCAGAACAACAGGTGGGTGGCGAGTTTCTGCCGCCAGAAAGAAATGCCGGTATAGAAGCCCACGCGATTGACCGCGCAAGTCACCACGGAGAAAACCGTGGTCAGGCGGCTGTGGACTTCGAGATCGACGATGGCATCGCAGCGGAACAACTTGCGGAGAGCGGTCAGCGAATCGCCGATCAGGGTCACCACCGAATTGTCGCGAATGACGATGATCTCGTCGAAGACTCCAAGAATTTCGGCGAAGGGCTTGACCGCCGATGTGGTCACCAGGCGGAGCTGTTTGACCTGCGGTGAATTTTTCGTCGCCAGCAGCGCGGGATACGCAATCACCAGGCTGCCTCCCCCCATCATCTTGATGAAAGTGAGCGAGGAACAACGTGCCAGGTCGTGATCGCGGCGCAGTACCTTACTGAGCAGAATGGTCGCCGGCTTCAGGATTGCCTGCAGCGTGCCGCCGACATAATAATCCGCCAGCAGCTTGACGCGCAGGTTCACCGAACACCTCGCGCGACCAGACTCCGTCGCTCCGTCCGTCGTTCCGTCACTGCGGCGAGAACGTAGTCCAGCGCGATCGCGGCGGTGAGCAGCAGCGTCCAGTTAATGGGATATCGGTAGCGCGACGACCACAGCATGATGTAGTAAACCGGCGGGTAGAGCAGCCAGATGCCGAGGATGAGGAGCGCCGCGGCGCGGTGCCGGAGATACAACAGGTACAGTCCAGCAATGGCCATCAGCGTTAGTCCCGCTTCCAGGATCGTATGGACCGTATTCAACCCGGGCGGGAACCAGAAGTGGAATGCGCGCAGGGCCACCAAGCCTGCAAAGGTTTCCGGGTTGGAGCGAATCCATTGCATGGCTTCCCTGGACTGCGATTTGTCGTAGGCCACTTCGCCCACTGCTTTGAGTTTCAGCGCGACTGCGGGCTGCCACGATGGGGTGGTCTGCTCAATGAAAATCTCATTGCCGAAGACATCCCAACCGGCTCCGGGGTGGTTGGAATTCAGCAGCATGATCCCGAAGTTGTCCTTGGCCCAAATCGGGCTGCCCAGGCGGATGGCGTTGCGAATAGGCCACGGCAAAATCACCAGTCCGGCCACCAGGCCCAGGACGGCGGCAAACTGAACATATTGGCGCGGCGATTCTTTCAGAAAACGAATCGCGCCCACCAGAATGAAGCATCCGAGGATGGAGGCCAGCGCGGGCGACAGCAGCAGCGCCAGTCCCCACCAGAAGCCCAGAACCGCGGCCGATCGCAGACTCAGCCGTCCGCTTCCCTCAATCCGTATGGCGGCCAGGAAAAGCGCCACCAGTGCGGTGGCCACGTAAGCCTCCGCCCAATCGCCCTTGATATCGGTGGCCAAGGCGCCGAGATAGAAGGCACTGCAGGAATCCGCCGATCATGCCGGAGCGCAAACTCAATCCGAGACAGATTGCCAGCCACGGGATCATCGCGCAGCGCAGCGCGGAAACCAGGCAGGTGAGCAGGCACTTCACCACCTCCGCCGCGACACCGGTTCCGAAGGTGCGAAAGATCAGACCGAGGAAGACCGGGTAGACGGGCGATGCGAGGGCCGTGGGACCGGTCGGCGCGGCGAAGGGATCGGCCAGTTCCCCTCTCTGCGCGAACGTCATGGCGATCCTCACCATTTCTTTTCGCGGGAACTGATGGATCTGATCGGTGCCAACCACCCACCCCAGCCGGAACAGCAGCGCCACCGCGAACACCAGGAGACAGGCCCGCCACGGCACCGGCCGCAGAGCTTGCTCCATCACACCTTCTCCAGAACAATCAGCATGTGCATTCCGGTGAGCCAGTTGGCGAATGGGCGGGTAAGGGCGTGTTCCAGGCTCAGGAGCGCGGAAAAACCGAAATTCGGCACGAAGGAGCGATAGCCGAAGCCTCCGGTAGCCGGACCAACAACGAACCCAAATTTCGCGGCTTCAACCAGCCGAAGCGATGGTAGCACTTCCAATGTTTTGGAGCGATGCTTCCAAAAGAGAATCTCCGGGATGCCGCCATTAGCAAACGTGTGGCCGGGGTCCGGCTCCGGCGGCAGGGAGTCGAGCCCGAACAGATCCCACCCGGTATCGATGGGTTCATGATGGAAATTGCCCCAGACGAAGCGGGACCAGACCGTGATCGCCGGTTCGCAGAGGATGAGGCGGCCGCCGGGTTGCAGCGCCGCCTGCGCCTGGCGCAGAAAATGCAACGGACGCTGCAGGTGGTGGATACAATCGAAGACCACCAGATTGCCCGCTTCGCCCTGCGCGAGTGTGAGATCGTGGGCGTCCATCACGCGGTCGATCCACGGGCCGCTCCGAAATACGTCGGTGGAGACTACCTCGGGGAAGTATTCCTTGAAATTACCCGATCCGGACCCAACCTCGATCACCGGGCGCAGGGGAGAAAGCGCGCGCACCACCATCTCGTAGCGGTGCTGGTACAGCTTGCGCACCACCGGCTTGTTCTC
The DNA here is from genome assembly GCA_963792055.1 of uncultured Solibacteraceae bacterium. Classification (GTDB taxonomy): domain Bacteria; phylum Acidobacteriota; class Terriglobia; order Bryobacterales; family Bryobacteraceae; genus Solibacter. The sequence continues at coordinate 687,738 of CAWBUV010000011.1, forward strand.
CCAGATGCGGCGCTGGTACAGGATCTCTTTGATGTAGTCATCAAATACTGCTTTAGCCATCGGGATTGCGCCTATGGTTACCTTACCGCACCGGCACCGGGCTGCACCGCGACGTTCAAGGCAGACTTCCAACTCGTTCAGCTTCACAGTGGCGGTACCCATCGTGCTGATGGCGATGGCAGCGGCCTCGGCGGCCAATTCCATTGCAGTGCGATAGGATGCTCCGGCGGAAATGGCCAGCGATAGTGTGGCCAACACAGTGTCCCCCGCGCCCGTAACGTCGTAAACCTGCCGGGGCGCCGAAGCGATGTGTTCCACCGGCTGGGAGCGGGCAAAGAGAGTCATGCCGTCGGCTCCCTCAGTCACCAGAATGACCGCGCCGGGCATGAGGCTGGACAACCGGCTTCCCGCTACGAGGGTCTCTTCGTGATTGCGCGCGGGCAGGCCGGTGAGGATACTGAGTTCCAGGCGATTCGGTTTCATCAGGAAGCAGCCCTGATAGCGCGCGTAATCGGCGCCTTTGGGATCGACAAAAACGCGCTTGCCGGCGGCTTCGGCGCAGGCAGTCACAAAGTTCAGCAGGGACGGGGTCAGGAAGCCCTTGGCATAATCGGACACCACCACCGCACTGCTTCGTTCCAGGCATTTGCCGATCATCTCCCGCGTTCGCGCTTCGGCATCGCGCGTGCATCGGCGCGATGTCTTCCTCGTCCACGCGAACAATCTGCTGGTGGGACGCAATCACCCTGGTCTTGGTGGTGGTGGGACGCGCAGTTTCGGCGATCAGAAAGTCTACCGCAACGCCACAGTCCAGAAGCGCACCTTGAAGTTCGCCGGCCTCCCGATCGCTTCCCACCAGACCAACCAGATGCGGCGTCGCGCCGAGCGTCGCGAGGTTCGCCGCGGTATTAGCAGCGCCGCCCGGACGAACCGTAGCGCGCTGCTTGCGGACCACCGGAACCGGCGCTTCAGGCGAGAGTCGCGATGCCTCGCCCCACCAGTATCGATCCAGAATCACATCGCCGATCACCAGGATTCGTTGACCGGGGAAGTGTCGTAAAACGTCGGAAAGGGTTGGCACCTCGCCCTAATGTAGCATGGCACCCCGGTTATCTTTGGTGAGTAAACAGTCGTGGACTGTAGAGTGGATCACCGATCGCAACCATCACCCAGCGCACTGCGTTTTGCGCGATGTAGAAGCTGTCGCCGAAATTGTATCCCGCCCAAAGGTGGTCTAAGACGTTGCCGCCGGGAGCATAAAACGCGGCGTAAGGTTCGGCGACCGCTCCCCAGGTTGCCGTGACGCCCTGCTCCAGCATGCGCGGCACCCAGTTGCCTACCCAGCGGGCGGCGGTCACGCTGTACATGCGGGGGTCCGCATTGATCGGAGTACGAATGGTGGCCGCAGTGAAAGAAGTGAGTTGTGCGCCGACGGCGCCTGGCACAAAGCGGTAGGAGTCGAAGGCCATGCCGTACCAGCCCCAGGCCCATAAGGCGTTGAGTCCGGGCCGGGGTGACGTTTGCCACTGGTAGCGCGACGTGCTGTCGGCGGTGAACCGGTCGTCCCACAGAGACGTGCCGGCGGCATCGGTCACGGTCAGTCCCTTAATAGCGAAGCCCCAGCAGTTGGCGCTCAGCGAAGCATTCTCCAACTCCAGAGGCTTGCCGCTTTTATCTTCCACGGCGGCGATCTCCACTCCGTCGCGGTAGGCGGCCAGGCGCGTCTTGCGCACCGAAAGTCGCAAGGCGGCGAACTGGTTGGTCAGCTTTTCGTCGCGGCTGGTGGGGACCGCGATGCGCGCGGCTGTCACGCCATCCACTGTCTTTTCGAGTACGATTTCGTCGCTCTGATCCCAGCGCTTGTAAGGAAGAAACGGATAGACGAAGCGCACACGGCTTTTTTCCGACGAACTGCCCAGCGTGAGGGTGATGCTGTTGCCGGTATTCTGCACTGCGCCTTCCGCCACTTCAAACGTGAAATCCGCTTCGGCGGCGGCCCGGAAGGAGAACCTCGCAGCCGCAGTGGCGCCCTGTGCATTGACCGCGATCCGGTGATTGGCGGGCTCGTAGAAGTACTGCGGAGGGGGCGGGAAATTGGAACCGCAAAGCGCGGCGGCCTGGACATTCAACACGGTCTCAAAGCCGGCTTTGCGGCTCAATTCGGCAGTCGCCTTGATCTCCTCATCGATTTTGTATTGCCATTCGTCCGGATGACGGGTGCCCTGCGAATCGAAGTACGCGATCCCGCTCTTCAGCGTGAGAGTGCTCTCTGCCTGGATCGCTTTATCCACTAGACCTTTGGCAATTTCCGCGCTCGGGCCATCGAGGCGGGTCACGACGAACATCTTGAAATTGTTTTTGGCGGCGACCGTGTCGCTCCACTCATCGAAATGCGGCGGACGGCTGCCCGTCGGTGCGGAATACGGGTTGCGCAGCGGCGGCTTCATTTCTTCGTGGCCGGCATACATCACGGAGAGCACCGAATCCACCGCGAACTGCTGGCCGATCTTCACCGGCACACCGTACGTGGGGACGATGTAGAGGATTTTACGGCGCATGGCGCCATCGTTCGCGTCCAGGAACTTGCGCAGGGGCGCTTCGATCTGCTCTTTGAACTCTTCCGTCGAGATCTGCTCCGTGGCCGCGGTCTTGAGATGCAGGATGTTGGCGACGGGAATGCTTCGTTTGGCCGCGTAGTATTGGCCCACGGAAACACTCTCCGGCACGCGACTGTTCACCAGGATCAGCACCCGGTCTTTCAACGGGATGGACTGCGCGAACGCGACGGTTGCAAGAGCGAGCGTGCAGAGTACCCGCATCCTCAGCCCTTTCTTTCCAGGATGGCCCCGCGCAGTTGTAGGTATTTGCCGCCACCCAGCGATTTGGCCACGCGCTTGGCCTTCCACAGCGCGGCCTGTCTCCAGCATTGGGAAGCGCGGCCGGCGGCGAAACCGGCGGACCACTGCGGCGCCATCCCTCGCTGCACCACGTAGCGGCCGAGCACGCGACAGCCATTCAGCATCTCCACACGCGGAGTGGGCTCGGAGGTGAACAAGGCTTCGATTCCGGCCGCTGCAGCCGACTCCCCCACCTCGCGCGAGTAGTATCCACCGGGCACGGATGCCACCTTTACGGGATCGCCGAGCGCGGCGGACAGGCGGGCGATGCTCTGGCGCCACTCGCGGTCCAGCTCTGCGCGGCTTAACGCTGCCATCCGTGTGGGATGCGAACAGGAGTGGCTGCCAATGATATGCCCGCGGCGATGCAGCTCGCGCAACTGCGCCTCGCTCAGAAACCCGGGGCTGCCGATCCGGTCCGTAGTGATAAAGAAATGACCGCGCCAGCCGCGCCCTTCCAGCAGATCCGCGATCGGGTGATGGAAGCTGGAGCCGCCGTCGTCGAAGGTCAGCAGGACGGGGCGGCCTTCGAGTTGATTCACCGTGCCGACGGCGGCGGTGGCCCCGGCGATGGCTTCGAGGTGGCGTTCGAAATCCTGGCGGCGCAATTTGTAGACGTGGGCGCCTTCGCCGGGAAAACCGCTGGACTCGAAGTCGCCGTTTTCCACAACATCGTGGTACATGATGGCAAGCGCCTGCATGGTGTCTCTTCCTATTAGAGATGAATTGGACCGTCGCCGTCACCACGGTTGATGTGGAACTGGTCATGCCTCGCACTGCCGCCCGCACCGCCCGAGGCTTCGACCAGGGCCGGCGAAAGGGCGAAGAGATAGTTGGAGGGACCCTCGCGGAAGCCGCTTTCCAGCAAGGCACGCGACCAAGCCGCGTGCAACTGGTTCGACACGATCAGATCGACGCCGCGCTGCTCCAGCACCTTGGCGGCCGCCCGAGTGATGCCCAGTGCGCAATCCGGCGGACCCAGGCAATCCACAATCGTGCCCACCCGCATGTCGCCGAACTGCTTGTGATCTCGCATCTGCGTATCCAGCAGGACCGCCCATCCGCCGACCGCATGTACCCGTATATAGCGTGGGTCCGAAGGTGGATACAGTTCGTCCAGCGTGGCGGCATCGCGCCAGGCGAGCAGCGGGTAAGCCTCGCGCGAGCGGCTCCAGACCTCGTCGGCCCATGGTGCGAACCTGGGCTCGAGATGGAACGGGTCGGACGACCGTACGGGACGCGTCAGGCCGAACGCCTTCATACCCAGCCAGCCCGCGCCCGTGAAGGCGGCTGCGTCAAGCGCCACCCGGCGCAGCCCGCTGGTACGGAGTGCGCGAATGTGGTGCAGGAATCGCACGGGGTGACAGACTTTGAAGTGGAATGGGACCTCGCAGATCTTCCAGCGTAGGCGCTTGAGCATCTGCGGCAGTGGCTTGTCCCATCCGCCCATCCCCATCGCGTACAGTCTGGGCTCCCGCGCGAGCGCGTCGCGCACCATACGAAGTCCGAGTGTCGCGTAGGCGCGATTCACGATGCCTTCGGAGAGAGGCAGGCGGTAGTGTGCGGCCGAAACGGAATCGTGCCCGGAAGAGAAAGCCTGACGCCGCAGAATGTAGCCGCCCCGCACCAGGCTCCCTTCGACGGCCAGCAACAGTTCCATGCCGGGCATCCAACCGGGGTCGGGAGTTTCGGGGAACTGCTGGTCCGCCGGGGCGCCTCCGGCCAGCAGCCGCTGGTTGAACTCGCGTACAGCGGCGACCGCTTCCTGCGAGTAGGGCAGAATCTCGAGAGACATCAGGCGCCGCGCTTGGCGGAGACGAGTAGGGCAAGGCATCCCACGGTTTTCGCCTGGTCCATTTCCTCGGGCAAGAACTGGAAACCGTATTCCTCTTCGATGGCCAGTACGAGATTCAGGTGCTGCACGGAATCCCAGCTCTCGATGGTCTCCGGAGAGGATTCGGGAGTGACGTCGGCCTGCAAAACGTCGGAGGCGATTTCACGAACACGACTAAGAACTTGCTCGTTCATAGGTCAATTTGCTTCATTATGACATTGTGGGGCACAAGGTTCTGCTGATGGCGCGGGAATTGGGATTGGGCGGAACCGAGCGCCAGTTGGCGGAGATTGCGCTCTCGCTCGACCGCCGGCAATTTGAGCCGCACGTGGGCTGCTTCACGGATGGCGGCTTCCGCGCCAAGGAACTGCGCGAGGCGGGGGTGCCGATCCTGGAACTCGGCGTACGTTCACTGGTGTCGGGCTCGGCGTGGTCGGGCGCGCGGCGCATGGGAGCGTACCTCGCACGCCATGACATCGCCTTGGTGCATGCCTTCGATGTGCCGATGGATCTCTTCGCGGTGCCTGTGGCGCGCGCCTACCGGACTCCGGTCGTGCTCTCGAGCCAGCGCGCGCATCGCGGCCTCACGCCCGGGATGACGCGGCATCTGCTGCGCCTGACGGACCGGATGGTGGACGCGATTGTGGTCAATTCGCGCTCCGTGGCGCGGGAACTGGCCGAAGAGGATCAGGTGCCGCCTTCGATGGTCCGGCTGGCATACAACGGGCTGGATACCAGGGTCTTCTGCCGGAATGGCGAACGCGCGGCACTCCCTGGGGAGAGGAGCCCGCGGTGGTGATCGGCGTGGTGTGTGCGCTGCGACCGGAGAAGGGGCTCGGCACGCTGATGGAGGCATTTCGCAAGGTGAAGGCCGGCAGGCGCGGGGTAAAGCTGCTCATCGTGGGGAGCGGGCCGATGCTGCCCGAGTTACATCGCCGGAAGCGACGCCGACTGTCACTTCCAGCCGGCGGAGCGAAACGTGGCGCCGTGGCTGAGGGCCATGGACATTTTCGTGCTGCCTTCGCTTTCCGAAGCGCTCTCCAATTCGCTGATGGAAGCTATGGGATGCGGCTGCTGCCCGCTGGCGTCGGATACCGGAGGCAATCCCGAACTGGTGCAGCATGGCGAGACGGGACTCTTGTTTCCGCCGGGCGATGCGAAGGCGCTGGCCGCGCAATTGGCGCGTGTGATCGACGAACCCGCCTACCGGCGCCATTTGAGTGCACAAGCGGAACGCCGGATGCACGAACACTTCACACAGGAGCAGGCTGCCCGGACCATGGGCCAGATTTACCGGGAGTTTCTGTCGCGCTGACTCGCGTTATTGGCCGGGAGGACGCGGCGTGGGAGAGCTGAAAGGAGAAGTCGTTCCGGGGTCTGAGTCTGAGGGTTCGAGTTGTTCATGCGGTCGGCGGAGTTCCGCCCGCGCCCGTGGCGTTGGGATTGGGAATCTGCTTCACCTTTGCCGGGTCGAAAATGAATTCCCATTCCTCGTACAGCGTGTGGTCGTTGTAGACCTTCACGCCCTCTCCTTCGGCTTTGCTGGCAACGCCCGCGATACCTCCGCCGATGGTCTGGCCGCCGGGATTCGCCTGCGGCATGCCTCCGGGACGGGGAGTGGTGAGAATGTTGCGGATCATATCGGCTGCCGGGTTGCCCTGACCGGTGGTGGTGCCGGGCTGGGGGAAGCCGGGAGGAGTGCCATTCGCCCCCGGTTGGGTCGGATAGGGCGATACGCCGCCCGTCTGTGAGTTCACGGGTGCGCCCGGAAGTCCGGGGAGGGGCTGGCCCGGGATAGGGGGGTTGGCCCGGATACGCCGGCTGGGATCCGGTAGGACGGCGCCACCGCCCACATAGGAAGTACCCCCGCCCACAAACGAACTGCCTCCGCCCACGAAAGAATTACCCGAGGAAGTCGAGGAAGCGCCCGGCGTGGCACCCAACCGGTTGTTCGCCATTCCCGGCATCCCGGGCATTCCTGGTACGCCTTGTTGGCCTTGCATCATGGGACGCCTTGCTGCTGGCCGGGCATCGGCGTTCCGGGCGGCACTGGGAAAGTCTGCTGGCCGGGAAAGGTCTGTCCGGAATGGCCGGATAGTCCCTGCACGAGCTGCTCCGTCTCGGGATTGCGTCTGCGTGCCGGGAAGCTGGTTCTGATTCTGACCGTTGTCCGGCGCCTGTCCGGGGAGCGGCGGGACTCCGTTGTTTTGTCCACCCGCCGGATCGCTGCCCGGGAGCGCCGGCCCTGGCATAGTCCCGTTGGCACCGTCGCTGGCCCGCCGCCGGTCGCGCTGATTGGGCACGCCCGCGCCCTGGGTAGGATTCTGCGCGGCGCCCAGACCGGCCTGTTCGCCAACGAATCCGTTGGGACCGGAGGGCTGTTTATCGCCCCCGGGGCCGGCAGGCTTACTGATCTTGGAATCGGTGAGGATGCCGTTCTGTACGTGGATCAGGCGCCATTCGTCCTTTCCGGTCATCGGATCTTTGTAGCGGCGGCGCAGGAAGCGCTGATTCTGGAAGTTCTCCAGCTCCTTGATCTCGGCGGGATAGCGTTTGGCCTTGGCGACAAAAAGCTGAATCGCGCGTTTGTACTGCTCGCCGCGTATCGATCAGCCTCTGTTCCTTATCGCGCTGCGCCTGCATGGCAACGCGGGGAAGTTCCATATAGAGCGTGATCGCCGACGATCGCTGCCATCAGGAAGAAAAGCAGCAGGGCAAAGCCCCGTTCATTCTTCCGGCGCCTACTCCGTGCCACCGGCGTCCTCCGAGATCTTCACGGTCTGCTCGCGTTTGACGTCCGTGTCTTCAATCACGACCGACTCGGCGTTGATCCGCACGATCTTGTAGCGCTTCTTCACCGTCATGCCCTCGGTGGCGAGGATGATGTCTTCGCCATCCAGGAAGAACGCCGTCTTCTTGTTATCGATCCGCTTGGTGGCGAGGCCATAATACTTCAAGGTAATCGGCGGCGGCGGGGACGGCGGTCCGGACCGGGCGGAGGCGGCGGTGGAGGCGCTTCCGGCGGGCCCATCGCCTCCCGTTTGGGCACGATCTTCGGTTCCGGCCCTTTGAGATCGGCCACCTGCTCCGGCTTGCCGAACTGAAACAGATTGCGCTGGCCGCCATCGAGCTTGACGTTCTGCACCTTGGCCAGAAGATCCAGCCGGAGCGTGGGATCGACGGTCAGCGGGTCGATCTGCTCTTCCTTACGCTTGGAGCGCAGCGTGGGATGAAACTCGTCGCAGCGCGACCGGCCGGCGCCGCCAAACTGGCGCGGCGCTGTGACAGCAGTCTGCGACACAGGCTGAGACGCGGGCACGGAGCCAGCGGCCTCATCGGCGGCGCGATTCGCGTTCCGTAGTGACGGCCGGTTTCGGCGTCGCCGGGGCGGAGGAATCGGAGAAGAAGTTGACGTAGACGGAGATGGCCGCACCCACCACCGAGCAGGCCAGCCAGCGTAGACCGTCTTCTTGTTTTCCTGCCGAGCTTCATTGACCAGCTCCTGTTACCGCTGCCGTCTTGGTGGGTGCGGCAGTGGTCCCGGCGGTAGGCGCAGCGGGAGGTACGGCGGGCGCGGCGGGTTCGGGATCGGTGACCTCCTGCTCCGTCTCGCCAATTCCCTGCTCCTTCACAAAGGTGTCCACTTTGATGGTGACGTTGAGAATCTGCCCGGTCTGCTGCGGCGCGGCGATCATGCTCTCGATAATCAGGAAGCGCGGCGATTTATCCACCAGGTTGACGAACTTGGAAAGCGCCGCGTAGGTTCCCTGGCAGCCGGCGTTGATGGTCATCATGCCCAGCGTGTCGCTGCCTTCGATCAGCTCCGGCGTCCAGGTGGTGGGCTGGTAGGTGATGCCGGCATCCTTGGCGATCTGCACGAGCTCGCCCTGAATGGTGGAGGTGACCACGCGGCGGTCGGTGAAGTAATTGGCCAGGAACTGATCGCCCTGGCGTGCGCGCGGTTTCCATCTTTTCCACCAGTTTCTTGTTCTTGGCACCTGCGTCTGCAACTGCGCGAGTTGCTGTTGCAAGCCGTTGCGCTCGCGGCGCAGATCGTCCGCGCCGCCGCCGAAAGGCTTGAAGGCCACCACCGCCGCTACCAGGTTGGCGACCAGCAGCACGCCCAGCACCGCGCGCATGCCGACCCGCGGATCCTTCCACTTCAGTCCGGAGAGCTTCGGAAGGTTAAAGTTTCTGGGCATAATTCACCGTGAAGCGATAGCGGTACAACGGCTCCGACTGCGAGGGCGGCTGATAAATGTTCTGGGTCACGCCGCCGAAAAGGTCCGAACTCTCCAGCGCCTTATAGAACTGAATCACCGGCTCGGGACTCTCCGAGCCCACCTGCAGGCTCAGCACCACCTGGTTGCGTCCCGTGACGTAGGGCTGGATGTTGAGCACGTTGACGTTGGCCGGCATGGTCTTCTCCAGATCCGCGAGAATGCGCGTCCAACTGATGCCTTTGCGATTCAGCAGGGTGTTGAGGAAGACGCTGAGTTCCAGCACCTGGGCATTCTCGGGCTTGCGGATGACCGCTTCGAACGCGGCCTGCTGTTTGGTGGCGGCGGCGATCTGGGAGCGCAGCTCGGCGACCTCTTTGCGCACGTCGGCGAATTGCGCCGTATCGGCGTTGGCGAGCGTGATCAGCACGGCGAGCGAAACCACCAGCAGAACAGCAGACCGCTGCCGAAGCTACCAGCATGGCGCGGTCGCGCCGGAAGGGTTCGCTCGCGAGATTGATGGGAATCTTCATTTCAATTCAGCTTCAATTATTCCTGGCGATGGACCGCAGATACCCCAGCAGTCCCGCGTTATTCTCCCCGGGCGTGCCGAGCGGCGAGCGCAGCGCTTCCACTTCCACAGCCCAATTCCTCGGCGAAGCGGCATCTCCGCTTCGTTGGTGGCGGCGCCGAATCCGCAGAGCAGCAGCTTCTCGGCGCTGCGCCCCAGGTTGTCTTCGATGTAGACGAAGGTGGGCACCAGCACGGCGGCGATATCCTCCAGGTCCGCGGAAGGCAGTTCCAGGCAGCGCACCAGTTTGAGCTGGATCTTATCGCGCACCACCACCGTGAGCACACGTCCCGGTGAGCTTGGCCAGCACGCTGAGCCCGGCTTCCGGCGCCAGTTCCAGGGCCGCCAGGCACGAGGTGGTGATCAGGCCGGGATTCATTCCCGCGGTGCGGAAGGGCGATTCATAGCGCGAGACAATCTCCAGCGGCGCCATCACCACCACCACATCCGTCTTGCCCTTCTCGCCGCTCTGCGCCCAATAGCTCAGGGCGGCGGATTCCACGTCGAAGGGCACGCTGCGCTTCAGGCGGAAGCGAATCAGCGAGGCCTGCTCCTTGGGATCCTTGGGGAATGAGTCGAAATCCAGCACCGAAATGCGCGCGCTGAAATCGGGCAGGATCAGCGCGACATCGCGCCGTTTGCGGGCCGCCTGCGTGCCGGCGAGGCTGCGCACCGCATGCACGAACTCGTCCGGATCGAGGACGTTTTCCTTGAGCGGCGAGACCGCCAGCGTGCCGGGCTTCAAAGGCAGGAAATCCAACTCGGCGCGCGCGCCGATGCGCGCCGCGGCGATGCCGGCTTCGGAGATTTCGAAGGCCATGGCGGGCGGCGCTTCCTGCAGCAGTAATTTGAGTCTTGTCCATCATTCCATCAGCCCCGCATTACCCCTCGATGAACGTGACTTTGTTGATTTCCCGCAAGGTGGTGATGCCCAACCGCATCTTTTCCACCGCCGAATCGCGCAGGAAAGTCATGCCGTCTTCCTTGGCGGCGCGCTTGATTTCCGAAGTGGGGCGGCGGTCCAGAATCATTTCCCGGATGCGGTCCGTCAGGTCGAGCAGTTCGTGGATCGCCGAGCGGCCGCGGAAGCCGGTGCCGCCGCATTCGAAGCAGCCCGCGCCTTCCATCATCGGCACGTCGCGCCATTCGTCGGGATTGAGCCCGCTTTCCACCAGCAGCGAATCGGGATACTTGCACCTCGCGCTTGCAGTGCTCGCAGATCTGGCGCACCAGGCGCTGCGCCAGGATGCAGTTCAGCGCGGAAACGAAGTTGTAGGGCTCCACGCCCATGTTGAGGAAGCGGCCCAGCACGTCGAGCACGTTGTTGGCGTGTACCGTGGTGAACACCAGGTGGCCGGTGAGCGCGGAGTTGATGGCGATCTGCGCCGTCTCCTGGTCGCGGATTTCGCCCACCATGATCTTGTCCGGATCGTGACGCAGAATGGAGCGCAGGCCGCGCGCGAAGGTGAGGCCCTTCTTCTCGTTCACCGGGATCTGCGTGATGCCCTTCACCTGGTATTCCACCGGGTCTTCGATGGTGATGATCTTGTCTTCGTCGTTCTTGATTTCGCTGAGCGCGGCGTAGAGCGTGGTGGTCTTGCCGGAACCGGTGGGTCCGGTGACCAGCACCATGCCGTAAGGCTCCATGATGTAGCGGCGGAACTTGACCAGGTCGTCTTCGCTGAAGCCCACCACGTCGAGCGAGAGCTTCTGGAACTTCTCGCTCATCGATTCCTTGTCCAGCACGCGCAGCACGGCGTCTTCGCCGTGGATCGTGGGCATGATGGAGACGCGGAAATCGATCAGGCGGTTCTTGTATCGCACGCGGAAACGCCCGTCCTGCGGGACGCGCTTTTCGGCGATATCCAGTTCGCTCATCACCTTGATGCGCGAAATGATGGTGGACTGCCAGTCCTTGGAGATCGGCGGCATGGCGTAGTGCAGCACGCCGTCGATGCGGTACTTGATGGCCACTTCCTGGTCGCGCGATTCGATGTGAATATCGCTCGCGCGCCGCTCGAGGGCGTTGAAGATGGTGGTATCCACCAGCTTGATGACCGGCGCGATATCGGAATCCGTGGCCGTCAGCTTGTCGATGGAGAGGGTTTCGTCGGAATCGCCGTCTTCCACCACCACGTCGAGCGCGAAGCCTTCGGTGACTTCTTCCAGCACGCGCTGGGATTGCTCGGTCTTCTTGAGCAGCTCCGAGATTTGCGAAAGCGTGGCGACTTTGACGCGCAGCTTCTTGTTGAGCAGCAGCGTCAATTCATCGATCAGGTTGAGATTCCGCGGATCGGAGAGGGCGATATCGAGCGTTCCGTTCTGCGCGTGCAGCGGCACGAAGTTGTAGCGGAACATCAGATCCACGGGGATCGACCGGAAGAGATCGTGATCGATGCCGGCTTCCCGCAGGTCGATGTACTCGCAGCGGTAGCGCGCGGCGATGGCCTGCGCCTGTTGCGGTCTCCGCCCCCGGTTCCGCTAATTTCGTTTTGTCCGATAGTCGCCATTTACTTCAAACTCATTCTCATCGAATCGTGTCCGCCAGGGAGAAGATCGGCAGATACAACGCAATCAACACAAATGCCACAAAGCCGCCCATCACGATCATGATCGCCGGCTCGATCAGCGAGAGGGTGGCCGCCATCTTGGTATTGACATCCTCTTCGAAGAACTCCGCCACGCTGTTGAGCATCGTGGGCAGCGCGCCGGTGGATTCGCCGACCTCGATCATGTCGATGGCCAGCGGGGGGAAGATCTTGGATTGCTTGAGCGAACCGGAGAGCGGCTGGCCTTCGCGCACGCTCTTGCCGGCGCGCTCTCGACGGCGCGCTTGAGCAGCGGCGTGCCCAGCGAATCGGCGGCGGTCTCCATCGCCTGCACCAGCGGAATGCCGCCCACCAGCAAGGTGCTCAAAATGCGCGCCAGTTGCGCCACCTGGTATTTCAGCCAGATTTCGCCGACCAGGGGCATGCGCAGCTTGACCTGGTCTATTTTTTCCCGCGCCGAATCGCGCCGCGCCCACCAGCGGAACAGGAAGATCGCCGCCGATCAGCGCCGCCGGCAAAGAACACGATATACTTCTGCGACGCCGTGCCGATGGCGATCAGGTACACCGTCATGATCGGCAGCTTCGCCTGCATGCTGTTGTAAAGATTGGCGAAGGTGGGCACCACGTAGGTGACCAGGAAGACCATCAGCAGGACCACCAGCACGATCAGCACGCAGGGGTACATCAGCGAAACCATGATCTTCTTGCGCACCGCGAGCGACAGCTTCTGGTAGTGTGACGTAGCGGTCCATCACTTCGGTCAGGCTGCCGCTTTTCTCGCCGGCCATCACCGAGGTGACGTAGATCTTGGGGAAGATGCCCTGCTGCCGGAAGGCCTCGCTGAGCAGGGTGCCGCCGCGCACTTCGTCGCGGACGCTCTTGACGTAGGGCCCGAGCTTGGGATCGGTCAGGCGTTCGGCCAGCAGGTCCAGCGCCTTGAGGATCGGCAGGCCGGCGCGGATCAGGGTGACAAATTGCTGGTTGAAGATCAGGAACTTCTCCAGATTCAGCTTCTTACGGCCGCTCAGGAAGGCCGCGCCGCCGCCGCCGGAGCGGGCCTTGATGGAGTAGATCAGGAAGCCCTGCTGGGCGTACTTCTCGCGCAGTTCCTTTTCGGAGGCGGCCGTGGCCACCTGGTGGTGGATCTGGCCGCGCCCGTCGGCGTACTTCAGGACAAAATCGGCCATGGCTACTGCCCGGCTCTCCACCAGCTTCGCGCCCTTGGGCGCCTGAAACTGGAAGAGCTTGGCGTCCAAGGGAGGGTCTACCTTCTCCTGGTCGAAGTGAAATTCGATAATCGAGTGGTCGTAGCCGGTGACTTTGACCACCTTGATGTGCTGGTCGGGCGCGACGACGAATTCCACCGCCGAATAGGGCAGGTTGTCGGTCTTGGGTTCCGCGGTGATCCTCGTGTCGGAGCCTTCCGGCTTCGCCTGTAGATTGCGGAACTCCTTTTGAAAGTCAAGTTTACCGAGCAGGAAGGCGAGCGGTGCGCGCATATCGTCGCTCTCTTTGAGCTTCATCCGCTCGGCGCGGTTTTCGATGGGGGTGTAGAGCCAGAGGTACTTGCCGTCGCCGACGAAGAGCTTGCCTTTGGGTTGATCGTAGTCCCAACGCATCTTCAGGGGCTTGCGGAGAACCAGCGTGCCGCTTTCCGATCGCTTGGGCCGGCCGATGGCGGCGTATAGTCCTCATGGAAAAGGACTTGCAGCGTTTTGGCTTTGTTATAGCGGGTCTCTACACCCTTAAGGAGTGTGTCCAGCGCCGCATCGCCGGCGAATGCCGACACTGCGAGTAACCCCGCGAGTAACCCCGGGAGAAGCCTATAAACCCTCACATCAGCTTTGACGCACGCCACTGCCCAGACGTGTAGGCGAAGTACGAACGATACCGAACGTCCTAGGCTCTGCGGCGCAAGAGTGCAACGGCGGCGAGCCCGGAAGCAATCAGCGCCATGGGCGCCGGCTCGGGAACGCTGTCTCCCGTGTTGATCGGCTCTTCGAACGCCCTGAGTTCATTCAGGCCGTAGTTGTTGGCCCCGCAGCAGGGTGCATTGGCCGAAGCCACGGTGTGAGGCTCGAATTTGATGTAGCGGTAGGTGCCCGGGTCGCTCAAAGTGAAGCTCTGCGCACTAATCGGATCGGAGACCGGCGCCGCCACGAGCGTGCCGTTCAGAATCACGGTGGTAGATCCCGTGAGGTCGAATCCCGCCGCGCCCAGATTGACGACGCTATTACCTGCTTCGATGGTGAAATCGCCTGTGCCGCGATCGCCATATGTGCTGTTGTGAGTGTTGAAGAGATCCAGGGAGCTGAGGTGGTAGGCTGCCCCGAGATCGATCACGATATACGCGTTGCCGGGTCCGCCATCCGGATTGATCCAGTAGGTTGCCGTGAAAGTATCGACGACCGGTCCGGTCTGTTGATCGAGGATCTCAGTCGCATTAAACGAACCGGACTGCCAATTCCCGCCGTAGGACCCAGAGCCCCCGATCACGTTGGAAGGGCTAAGCGCGATTTGGCTACCGAAACAGGTTGTTGCAACTGCACAGAAAGCAAATGTAAGACGCAGGTTCATTCCGGTATTTTTATAGATAAGCGACGTCTACGTCAGTTACCGAAGGTTATTTTTAAGGCTAGTGAGTACTATTGACGTACCGAAAAGGAAGGACCGGCGGTTTTCCGCCGGTCCTGTGGTTGAACATCGAGGTTGGATATATAAGGTTACTTCACGGAGACAGTCACGCCCTGCTGGCTCGGATTGCCTCCAATGGTGACTACGATGGGTTGATCGCCGGCCGCAATATTGGTCGGCAGGACAACGTTTAGCTGCAGCACTCCGGAGACGAAGCCGGGGGCCTCTCCTGCGAAGGTGTAGTTGGCGCCCTGGCCGCCCACGGTGACGGAAAGGGGCAGCAGCGGCGCGGGGGTCAGCGGAGCGGGCGGCGCGGCAACCGTGGTCACCTTGCCGGTAACACCCGCAGGCGACGTCTCTCCTTCACCCGTCAGATACACCACCACGATGTCACCTCGGGCCGCCGCATTCGACGGAGAGTTGATGGAGCCATTAGAGTTGGCGATGGCTCCCGGACCCGTGCCGGAGGAGTTGGCGGTAAACAATCCCGGCGACGTGGTGGTCACGTTCGTCGAAACGAAATTGGATGTCTGACCGAGGAACTTGACCGAGATCGTGGCGGTGGTGAACAACTTCAGTTCGTAAGGCACCACGGCGGAGACCTGCGACGCGCTGGCGTAAATCATCGGGGAAGCAAACCCGTTGATGAGCACCTGCACTCCGCCGATGGTCGTGGAGACTTTGCCGTTGGAATCGAGCGTGAGACCCGCCGGGGTTGCCGGACCGATGGGGTGCGTGGGGTCGCCGGCGAACAGAGTAATGATCTCGCCGGGTGCGATGGCCCCGGTGGCGTAACTGGCTGCGTTGGTCACCTTGGTGATGGTGGGCAGCGGCGCGGTCACATTCAGAGTCACGTTGACGCTGGTGGAACCGGGGGCGCCACCCGAACCGGCTACCAGGACGGTCCCGGTGTAGGTGCCGGTAGCCAGGCCCGCCGTATTGATCGAAACATTCACGGTCCCGGGCGTAGTGCCGCTGGTGGGCGAAACCACCAGCCAGTTGCCGGTGCTGGATGCCGTCGCGGTGAAAGCGAGGGCGGCCGAGCCGGAGCCTGAAACGGTGAGCGGTTGCGATGCCGGCGCGGCATCCCCGGCGCGATAGTTAAAGGTCAGCGAAGTGGGGCTGGCGGATACCGACGCGGGCGCCGTAATCGTCAGGCTCACCGGAATATCCACGATGTTCCCCCCGTTGGGAGTCACGCGAATGTTGCCGCTGTAAGTGCCGGCTGCCATCGAGGTGGAATTGACGCTGACCGTGAAGGAGGATGGCGTGGAGGCACTGGCGGCGGCGTTGGTGGTAAGCCAGGGCGAGCCGGCTGTCACCTGCACGCTGAAGAGAACCCCGCTGGCGCCGGACGTGCTGGTCACATTGATGTTCTGCGCTCCGGGACTGGAGCCCTGTGCCGTCGTAAAGGCCAGCGTGGTCGGCGATACCGTGACATTCCCGGAGTTCCCGCTCCCGTTGGTCACCGTCAATGTAACGGTGACGTTTTGAATGGAGCCGTTGGCGTTGAAGGGAATGTTTGCGGAATAAGTTCCCGTGGCCAGACCGGACGGGTTGACGGAAACCGAGAGGTTCGCATTCGTCACGCCGGAGGTGGGAGTGACGGTCAGCCAGCCCGAGGCACCGCCACTATAAGTAGGGGTGTTGACGATAAACGTCGTGGAAGAGGTTGCGCTGACCGTTAAGGTCTGGGCGCTCGGCGTGGCGCCGTTGATGGAAGAGAAGGTCATCGAGGACGACGAGAAGCTGAGGTTGCCGCTGCCGCCGCTACCGCCGCCGTTTACCACCAGGACCACCGGAATGGTGAGCGGACTATTTACGGCGCCGCTCTGGGTGACGCTGATGGAACCGGTGTAGCTGCCCGTGGTCAAGCCGGTTTGATCCACGCCAACTATCACGAAGGCCGAGCTGGACGACACAATCCTAATCCAGCTGGTACTCGTGGTGGCGGTGATTGAGAGCGGATTCAAGGTACCGTCGGAGCCGCCGAAAGTGACAGTCTGATTGCTGGGGTTCCCCTGACCGGTCTGTGCGCTATAGATAAGGGTGCCCGGGTTCGGGATCAGGATGGCCCCGGCCACGACAGACAGAGTAACCGAAACATTCTGAGTGCCGCCGGTCGTCGTAACGGCGATGGTCCCGGTGTAAGTGCCGATTGCCAGTCCGGTAGGGTCTACGAAGACAACTGGTGAGGAACCGGGGACCGACGGGTCGGGCAGGGAACTGCCGCCGGTCTGACTGATTTTTAGCCAATTTCCCCCGCTTGGAGTCGTGACTGAAGGCGTCGCCGTCCATTGGCCAGCCGGCCCGGTTATGACGAGCTTTTGCTGGGCGGGGAGCGAGAAAGAGCCCAACTGCGAACTGAAAGAGAGAGAGGCAGGCGACACCAGCGTGGTTCCACCGCCGCCTCCTCCGCTACCTACAACGAAGGTGACGTTTATAAGGCCGGAAGCTGCGCCAATGGTTACTGCGATGGCGCCCGTAAAGGGTGCCTGCGGGCTGCCCGCTCGGATCGGCGGATACATTAAAGGGGAATACTGGTTCGCTGCGAGAGTGGCTGGAAACGGCCCGGGATCTGTGGTAAGCCACGAAGGGAAGGGAGAGACCGCGGCCACAGTGAGACCGCTCCACCCACAGTACTGCTCTCACTGTTACCAACTGGCTCGCTCTCGTGCCGTTCGTTGGAGCGTTAAGCTGGAAGGCGTTTGGAACGATCGAGAGCGCCTCCCGAATTGCCGCCATTCACGGTTAGTGTCGCGCTGACAGTGAAAGTATTGCTGTTCGCATCGGTGAGGGTTACCGTTCCGGGATATTGGCCCGTGGTCAAGCTGTTAGCGTTGCCGCTGATCTGCAACAGGAAGGAACCACCCGAACTGGCGCTGCCGGCGGAGGCAAAGAGCCAGTTACCGGTACTGGAAGTGACGATCGAATAATTCGTTCCGGAAGGGGACGAAGCCGTAACCGTGACAGGATTGAACACTCCGCTGCCGGTGGTAAAACTCAGTGATGCAGGGTTGGGATTCACCGTCCAACCACCGCTACCTGCCACTGTGAACGAAACCGGGATGGTCAGCGCTGTTCCAGTGCTGGGATTAACCGTGAGGGTACCCTGACAGACCTGTCCGGATGTCAGACCGCTCGGGTTAGCGACTACTGTGAGCGTAGTGCTCGCGGCGGAACTGACGGTCGCGATGGGCAATTGATAGTTCAGCCAATTGACGTTGCCGCAAGAAGACTGGGAAACAGTAACAGTCAGGCTGAGCGTGCTTACGCTGGTCGTGGAGAGAACGACACTGCCGTTGCCCGGCAGAGTTACGGAGGTCTGCGAAGGAGTCAGAATGTTGCTCCCGCCGCCACCGCCCCTGCCACTGCCGCTGAAAGTCACGGTGATCGTCACCGGCGTTACGCCGGCTGGCGCCGTGGGAGTAAGCGTCACGGTGGCCGACGCACCAGGATTCACTCCCGACACGACCGGGACGCTGAAGGTCAAGGTGGAGGGAGTGGTCGTGCTGCCGGTAGGCGCCGAGAGCCATTCGTCTTGTCGACCCGGAAGTATCGCCCGAATAATTCGGAGCGCCGATCGTGTAAGTGATTGGGTCCCCTGAACTGCTCACGCGCGGCATCGTTGGAACCGGTACTCCCAATCGTCACACTGGAGCTAAGCGACTAATTGATGGCTGCGCCCATCCAGGCACTGCCATCAGCAACGCAACTACAAATACAAGAGCGGATGTTTTGAGAATTTTTTGAGCGGCGTCCATGATTTGTCCTCGGCCAAGTTGATCATACAACAACACCTGTCTGAATAACAGACTCGATGCTCTGTTTCAGTATTACAACACGGGAGAACCAGGGACGCGGCAGGTCTTATCGTAACTCTATTTCAGAATTTTGAAAAGGTTGCTGTAGTCGTCCGTCCACAATCGCACAGTTCTCTTCGAATCCAGCGGCGCGGAATTACTCAGGAGCTCCCCCTTAAATCCGGTGGCAGGCGATGTAATCAGCACCCACGTGGCGCCAAAAACATCCTGCGTATCGTCGTCTTCGGTATCCACCACGCGAGCGGTCTTCTGCGTCGCGTGTACCTCTCCCTCCAACACCGGCTGGAGATTCAAGTAGCGGTTCGAGATATGTACTGCCAGAATGCCATCCGGCCGCAGGTGGCGGAAATAGAGGTCCATCGCCTCCTTGGTCAGCAGGTGGACCGGAATCGAATCGCTGGAAAATGCGTCCACGGCGAGGACATCGAAGTTCTGCGGGTGCCCGTCCTTTAACTCCTGCTCCAGCGAAAGGCGCGCGTCGCCCATGGCGACGTCGAGTTTCGCCTTACAGTCCGCCAGGAAGAAGAACTCTTTCCTGGCCAGTTCCAGAACGAGCGGATTGATCTCGTAATAGCGAATATAGTCGCCCAGCCGTCCATAGGCGGCGGTGGTGCCGGTACCCAATCCGATTACGCCGATGCGAACCGCCCCGGCCTTCTGCTTTTCACGGATGGCGAGCCCGACTCCCGTATTCGGCCCGTAGTACGTGGTCGGCAGGTCGCGGCGCGCGATATTCAGATATTCTTCGCCGTGATTGATGGTGCCATGAGTCAGGGTACGGGTGGCTTCGAGCGAGCCCGGGTCGCCGCTATCCCTAACTTTGAGTCCGCCATAGAAATTCCGTACCAGTACACGCGATCCGCTGACCATTTGCTTGATCTGCCAGCCGACATAGCCCGCGAGAGCTAGCGTCAAGGCGCGGCTCACCACCACGCCGGGCCATCGGCGTATCCATTTAAGTTCCGCGTCCTGACGAAGCACGTAGGAGACCAAAGCCGCGCACAGAACCAGGCTTACCGGCATTTCATATAGAGCATTAAGAAAATGCGGCGCCAACAGGCCCACCAGCAGGCCGCCGAGAGCACCGCCCGCCGACATCATGAGATAGAAGTGGGTGAGGTATTTCGGGTCAGGCTTGAGTCGGGCCAACTCACCGTGACACACCATGCAGCAGGTAAACAGCCCCATGGCGAACAGTGGAATCATGACCTTAATAGGCACATTGCTGGTCATATCGACGCTGACCGCGTAGACCATGCTGCCCAAGCGCCACGGCGAGAAGCTGCAGATACGGGTTCCGCCGGTACCAGCCCTCGCCTTCGAAGCAGAGGATGAAGCTGAGCAGGTAGATGCTGAGCGGAAGCACCCACAGAAAAGGAATCGCCGCCACGTTCTGCGACAGGTGATTGGTGATGGCCAGCAGCAGCACCGAAGCCACAGCGGGCAGCAGCAGCCACATCGCATATGTCTTGCCGGTGGGCGGCACGCGCCGCTGAGCGGCAGGTCGGCAACGCTCCTCATCGGATTTCTTCAGCACGTATCGCCACGGACATGTTGGACTTGAACGCCGTAAACGCGCACAGGCCGATGAAACGCGAAAAAGCTCCAGCTCCACATAGACGACTGCTGGTGGGTGGTGAAGGAGGGTTCGAACAGCGCCGGATAGCTGATCAACGCGAACATGGAGCCCGCGTTCGAGAGCGCATATAAGCGATACGGCATGGCGCCGTGAAGCGCCGCGCATACCATGCCTGCAGGAGCGGTCCGGTGGTGGAGAGTAGAAAGTAAGGCAGCCCGATGCTGACCGCGAGCAGGCCGAGAATTTGCATCGTGGGTTCGCCGCCGCCCGCCGGCTTCCAGGCCGCACTGGGGTAAATCGGCAGCACCGCGACACTCACCACCAGCAGACACGATGTGGAGCAACCATCTGTACGCGCGGTCTGAGATAGCGGACAACGGCGTGCGAGTACAGGTAGCCCAGCAGCAGCACCAACTGAAAAAACAGCAGGCAGGTGGTCCAAACAGCGGCCGATCCGCCGAACCAGGGCAGGATGATCTTCGCAATTACCGGCTGCACCTGGAACAGCAGAAAGGCACTTACCAAAATCGTTAAGGCGTAAAGAATCATTAGAAAAGTTTTGCTCCAGACCCCGGGGGGAGGGCGGGGCTGGTCCCTACCTCTATTTATTTGTACGCGGCCACGCCGGTGACCTTTTCCCCGATCACCAGGGCGTGTATATGGTCCGTTCCCTCGTAGGTCTTGACGGATTCCAGATTGCAAAGGTGACGCATGATCGGATATTCGTCGGTGATGCCATTGGCGCCCAGCAGATCGCGGCTGATGCGCGCGCAATCCAGGGCCATGTCGACATTGTTCCGTTTCAGCATGGAAATGTGCGCCGGCTCGATCTTCTTCTTGTCCTTGAGGCGCCCGGCCTGGACGGCCAGCAAGTTGCGCCTTGGTGATCTCCGTGATCATCCCGGCGAGTTTTTCCTGCACGAGCTGGTGCGAGGCGATCGGCCGGTCGTCGAACTGCTTGCGCAGCACGGAATAAGCGCGCGCCGTCTCGTAGCAATCCATGGCCGCGCCGATCACGCCCCAACCGATCCCGTAACGCGCCTGGGACAGGCAGGAGAGCGGCGCCTTTAGTCCCTTGGCGCCGGGCAGGCGGTCGCACTCCGCGCACGCGGCAATCGGCGAACGAGAGGCTGGAAGTCACCGAAGCGCGCATGGACCATTTGCCGTGAATGTCCGAAGTCGTGTAGCCGGGCGTCCCGCGCTCCACCAGGAAGCCGACCAGGCCCTCCGCGGCGCGCGCCCAAACTACGGCCACATCGGCCAGGCTGCCGTTGGTGATCCAGGTCTTCTCACCGTTCAGAATCCAGGCATCGCCGTCGCGGCGCGCCGTGGTGCGCATGCCCGCGGGATTGGAGCCGAAATCGGGCTCGGTCAGCCCGAAGCACCCGATGGCCTTGCCGCTCTGCAGCGCCGGCAGCCATCGCTGTTTCTGTTCCTCGCTGCCGTAGGTGTGGATGGGGTACATGACGAGCGCGCCCTGCACCGAAACGAAGCTGCGCACGCCGGAATCCACGCGCTCCAGTTCCTGCATCACCAGGCCATACTCGATATTGCTCATCCCGGCGCAGCCGTAGCCTTCCAGATTGGCGCCCAGAAAGCCGAGTTCGGCCATCTCCGGAACGATCTCCGCGGGAAAACGCCCTTCGCGGTAGCAATCGCGAATCAGCGGCAGAATGCGCTCTTCGGCGAACCGCCGCGCGGTCTGCCGGACCATCAACTCCTCTTCGCTAAAAAGCGAGTCGACGCAAAAATAGTCTACGCCCCGAAAAGCCATTTGTTTTCTTTCCTCCCTATTTGAACACGTCACGGGCCGGACATGCGGCTGGCATGTCCGGCCCGTGAGTGAAACAATTCAGCTTACCCTTCACTACTCCGTATTAAGGGTACAAACCGCGGACACGGCTGGCTTCCGCGACCCGCGACACGCCGAGCATATTCGCGGCCAGGCGCATGTCCACCTTCTTGTCGGTGTGGATCTTCAGGACATCGGCGAAGGACCGGGTCATGATCTTCTCCAGTTTCGCGTTCACGTCCTGCTCGTCCCAGAAGAGGTGATTCTCGTCCTGCACCCACTCGAAGTAGCTCACCGTCACGCCGCCGGCGTTACAAAGGATGTCCGGAATCAGGAAGACGCCCTTTTCATGGAGGATGCGGTCGGCTTCCGGCGTCACCGGCCCGTTGGCCGCCTCGGCGATGATCCTGGCGTGAATGGTGTGTGCGTTCTCCTCGGTGATTGCATTTTCCAGCGCCGCCGGAATCAGGATCTCGCAATCCAGCGATAAGAGCTGCTCGGGCGTGATCTCCTCCGCCGCCGGGAAGCCCGTAAGGTCCCGGTGCGCTCCTTGTGCATGATCAGCTTCGGAATGTCGAGACCATTGCGGTTGTAGAGTGCGATCTTGGAATCGCTGGCGCCGATAACGATGGCCGACGCGCTATCCAGCAAATGCGCGGCGACGGAGCCGGCATTGCCGAACCCCTGTACCACCACGCGCGCGCCCTTCACCGGGATCCCCAGGTGCTGGCAACTGCTCAAGGTCGTGAAGTACACGCCGCGCCCCGTGGCTTCGTTGCGGCCCAGCGACCCGCCGAGGCTGATCGGCTTGCCGGTCACCACGCCGTGCACCGGATAGCCCTTGTTCATGCTGTAGGTGTCCATGATCCACGCCATGACCTGCGGCGTGGTATAGACATCCGGCGCCGGGATATCCTTCTCCGGCCCGATGAGGGGCAAAATGGAACGTCGCATACCGGCGGGTCATGCGCTCCAGTTCGCCCATCGACATGTTCTTTCGGGTTGCAGGTGACACCACCCTTGCCGCCGCCGAAAGGAATGTTGACCACGGCGCACTTCCACGTCATCCACGTGGCGAGCGCCTTCACCTCATCCACCGTAACGTTGGGGTGATATCGGATGCCGCCCTTGGCCGGGCCACGCATGGTGTTGTGCTGCACGCGATAGCCTTCGAAGCGGACAATCTTGCCGCGTATCCATCCGGACCGGCACGCTGACGCAGAGAATCCGCTCCGGGTATTTGATCATTGCCCGGATGTTGTCGTCGAGCCCCAGCGCGTTTGCCGCCAGGTCGAAATTCTCCAGCGCTACGTCATATGCGTTTAGTGGTTTTGCTGCGGTTGCTAACATGGCAAACCTCAATTCAGATGTTCAGGCTCGATAGAGCCGTTTCCACTGAAAGAGTAGTCCGATGTAAGCACCACGTCAAGGGGGTGTTTGATACACCCCTTCGTCTATTGGAGTGAGCTCACGCCGATGGGCTCACCCGAAACCACCATTTCCACGCGGCGATTCTTCTGACGGCCGGCGGCATTATCGTTGGACGCGACCGGGTTGCTCTTTCCGAATCCCGACGCGGTGACCGTAGTGCCCGGAACGCCCTGTCCTACCAGATACTCGCGCACGGCGTTGGCGCGGTCTTCCGACAGCTTCTGATTATACTCATCGCTGCCGATGCTGTCGGTGTGGCCTTCCAGTTGGATCTTTAGTCCGGGATACGCGAGCAGAATCCCCGATACCTTGGCAAGTGTTTCCCGCGATCCGGGTTTGAGTGTGTATTTATTGAAGTCGAAGAGCACGTCCGAGATGTTGACGATCAGCCCGCGGGCGGTTTCCTGCGTCTCCAGCACCGCGCTCAACTGCTGGCGGAGCCGCTCCCTCATTTCGGCCTTCTCGGCTTCGGCTTTTTGAGCGCTCAGGCGCGCGCGCTCAGCGTCGGCTTGGGCCGCTTGTTGCTGCTGGACCGCGGCGGCACGGGCGGCTTCGGCGGCTGCCCTATCCTGTGCGGCCAGGGTGGCGGCACGGTCTGCTTGCGCGCGAGCCTCTTCGGCGGCGCGGCGGTCGGCTTCCGCCTTGGCGCGGCGTTCGGCATCGAGACGGGCCTGCTCCGCCGAGGCGCGTGCCTGTTCCGCGGCAACGCGCGCCTGCTCCTGCGCCTGCGCCTCACGCTGCTGGGAGGCAGCGCGCTCATTGGCCAGTTGTTCCTCGCGCATCTTGCGGATCGTAATAATGCGCGCGTCCTCGGCCATCTGCGTCGCTTCTCGAGCGTTCGTCTCCGACGCCTTGCGGTCCGCGCCCTTCCGATTTAAGAAGTCCCTCGCGTTCTGCAGATCGACGGTCGCCTTCTGCATGGTGTCGGCGGCGTAGCGGTCGGCGCCGGCCAGGCGCGCGATTTCTACCGCGTTCTCTGCCTCCGCCAGTTGCAGCGGCCCTTTCGGGTCGACCTTCACGGGCTGGTACTGCGAACGGTTCATGATGTACTGGCCGCGCTGCAGCAGTTCGTACTTGGCATCCACCTGTTGAATGGTGCCCGTCGTATCGTTGCGGACGAAGTTCTCGGCCACCACCACGTCGCTCGGTTGCGTGACCGCAAAGTAGGGCTCGGCGGTTACGATGAGGCCGAACGATTGAAGGTCGGTGGTGGAAAGCAGTTTCGCGTGGTCGCCTTGCAAAACCACCTCACCCAGATTAGTCGGACGTCCTTCTGGAGTAATACCCCATAAGACGAAGGTCATGTACTCTGGTCCGTACTGGCTCGCAGGCGACATTTTTTGCAGCGACGTCTCGATCTTAGTGGAACCCATCTGACTGTTGACCGTAGCTTCACCCTTGGCGAGCGGCATGAGTTCGGTACCGCGGAAATCAATATGAGTAGAGCCGGTGCGGTGGTGGTAATTGATCGCCTTCGTTGTCCGTGATACGACTGTGACGCGGAAGATAGGAACGGGTTGGCCCGTGTTCACTGGACCTTGGTTGGCTGTCCCCTGTGTTGGATTTGCAATCTGCGCGCTCACACAACCGACTGCCAGAAACATCAATACCGGCAATTTCATACTCTGATCTCCTCGGAAAGTGAAATTTGCAAATACCGGGCCGATGTGAAGGCGCGCACGGATTCATGACTAAGTAAAAGCTTCGAATGCACAAATTGCGCGACGTCCAATGCCGGCTGCAATTCGCATCGCGACGGTAAAAAGTACCCGTTGCCACCCGTCAATCCGCTCTCGCGACAAGCGCGCCGCACCGTCATCCTTTATGTACCAAGCGTTGGCACGCAAGTTGCCTTTTCGACCGGCAGGAAGATTCTAACGATGAAACATAAAGCCACCATTTGCGGTTCGGCAATCCTCTTATTAGCGATTACCGCACCCGGTCAGGAAACCACTCCCAAACGGCCGGCGGTCCCGATATATAACGTTACGGTCGTCGAGCGCTCCACGAAAGCAATCAACTATCAATACCGCTCCGGACCGACCATGATCGATTTCCGCGGCACCGTCCTCATGCCCCAGGCGAAAGGCCAGGCTGTCGTGGAGTCTAAGCGCGGGCGTACCGAGATTGAAGTCTCCATCGAAAAACTGCTTCCGCCTGCACGGTTTGGCGCTGAGTACCTCACCTACACGCTGTGGGCGATAACCCCGGAAGGCGCGCCGCATAACATCGGCGAAGTGATCCCCAACGGTTCCGATAAGGCAAAGCTGCGAGTCACAACCGACCTGCAGAGTTTCGGCATGATCGTGACCGCCGAGCCGTATTCCGCCGCCCGGCAGCCGAGCGATGTCGTGGTACTGGAAAATCAGGTGCGTCCGGATACCGCGGGTCAGATTAAGGAGATCCAGGCGAAATACGAGTTGATGCCGCGCGGCCACTACACGTGGGACGTCGCCAACAAACTCAAGCCCGATGATGCCGGCGTGCCCAAGGTTTCCATGGACCGATACGAAGCCTTGCTGGAGTTATACGAGGCAAGAAACGCCGCCGGAATCGCGGGCGCCGCCAACGCGCAGCAGTATGCGCCTCAGACATACCAGAAGGCGCAGGACCTGTTAGCGGAAGCGCAGCGCCTGCAGGACAGTAAAGCCGCTAGCAGCCTGGTGGTGCAGATGGCGCGCGAAGCTGCCCAGACCGCCGAAGATTCCCGCGTGATCGCAGAGAAACGTAAGGAGGAGGAAAAGGTTGCCGCGTTACAGACGGAGGCTTCGCAAGCGCAGCGTGCCCAATTGCAGGCCGAAAGCGACGCGCAACGAGCCCGCATTGATGCTGATGCGGCGCGGGCGGCAGCGGACTCTGAGCGCGCTGCCCGTCAGCGAGCCGAAGCCGATGCGGCCGACGCTCGCTCGCGCGTAGTAGTCGAACCGGCACCACCTACAGTAATCATCACCCCGGCGCCTCCCACTTCTGCCCAAGCCGACGCGGGCAAGCAGCGCCTTCGTATGCGTTTGTTGGAACAGCTCAATGGCGTTGTCACGACGCGTGATACGCCGCGCGGGCTGGTTGCGACGGTTACGGATTCGAGCTTCAGCGGAGCCCAGTTGCGTGAGCCGCTCTCCAGCCGTATTGGTCGTATCGCGGCGATCCTCCAACCGTATCCCGCCCTCCAAGTCGCGGTGGAAGGTTCCTCCGACAGCCCTACTAACGACGCGCAAGCCGGCAAGCGCGCGGAGAGCGTACGGCAGATGTTGGTCGCCCGTGGACTTGCGGCCAATCGGTGCACGGCCCGCGGTCTTGGGAGACTCCCGGCCGGTAGTCGCAAACTCCACCGCAGCCGGCCGCGAACAGAATCGGCGCGTGGAAATCGTAATTTCGGGCGACCCCATCGGCACGTTGCCGTTTTGGGATCGGACCTACAGCTTGAGCAGCAATCCGAGCCGCGACCGTCAGGGAGCGCGGTAAGAACTACACTTCGAGAACGATCCCGCGCACCGGCAGGCCGGTCGCCCGTTGTAACGCGAGAGCATAAGTCCGCACTTGTGCGACATTGCGTTTCTCCTGGCGATCGGTCTTGTAGTCAATGACCGTCCAGCGCTCCCCGTCCGACCACGCGAAATCGATCCGCCCGTCCGCCAGAGTACCGTCATCGAGGCGCACCATTACCGGTAATTCGCGATAGCGCCGGGCCCCGGCAGGCACGGCCAGGACGTCGTGCGCCAGCACCGCCGCCACTGCCTCCACCGCCGCGGTGCGTTCCAAATCGGTCGCGCCGTGGCGCCGGCCCCAGATCGCCGCCAAGGCCTCCACATCGTCGCCGGCGCCCGTATGCTGCAACATATCGTGCACGAGGCGACCGAACTTGCGGCCGCCCGGCCGGCCAGCCGCCACAGGCAGCGTGATGGTTTCAACCGCGATCGGCGCGCCCGCGCCGCCTCCCAGTGTCTCAATCGTGCCGGTGCGAAAACTCGGCACGCTACCGCGAGCAATGCGCGCGAGGCGGCGGTCCCGCCAATCCTGGTAGAGGCGCAGCCCCTCGGCCGCCTGCTGCGGAGTTCCTTTGAGGACGTCCTCGTTCTCCACGCCATCGCTATGTGCCGCGTCGAGCGCGAGCACCGAGGGGTCAAACCACACCACGTGGTGTTGGCCCGCCTTTGGCGAGTGCAGGCCCGGCCGGACCGAGACTTCGTCCGGCTGGTCCGGCGGACGGTTCAACACTGTCGTCAAGCCGAACGGCGGACAGCCGGGCCCCGCCGCCGCACTCCGCCACGCCTCCTTCGGCGGATAAAGCGCATCGTGCAGCGGGCTCAACCAGCCGCCGGCCCGCTCCTCTTCGCCGATCGCGGCCACCACCAGAAGATCCCGCGCGCGGGTCGCCGCCACATAGGCGATACGCAGCGCCTCATCCTCATCGGCCTTGGCTTCGGTCGCCGCGGCATCGAGCAGTTCCCACGGCGCGCACCATAAGAGACGCTGCGCGCAGATGCCGCTCTCAGCGTCGCTGACACGATCGGAGCCCTGCGGTCCGGTGAGTTTCGCCGTCAGATCCGCCAGTATGACCACGGGGAATTCCAGGCCCTTGGCCTTGTGGACGGTCATCAACTGCACGCCGCCGCCCTCCTGCTCCAGCACCGGCGCCTCACTGGTGTCGCTGCCATCGTACTCGCTTTCCAGATATTCCACGAAGGCGCGAAATGAGGTGGCCGCGCCGCCCGCTTCGAAGCTGCGCGCCAGGTCGGTAAGCCGGTAGACATTGGCCAGAACGCGCTCTCCGCCTTTACGGAAAGCGAAGCCGGCATGGGCGCGCGTGGCTTCCAGCAGCCCGTGGATCGTGTCTGCGATGGGGCGGTAGTTACGCACGCGGTGCAGTTCGCGCAGCAACAAAAGAGCCTCTCGAATGGGAACAAATTCGCTGTCGAGTGTTTCGGGCAGCTCCATCATCGGGTGGAAACGCCCGTACGCATTCTTGAACCGTAATAGCGAATCGTCGAGCACGGCGTAAAGGCTGCCGCGCAGTACGGCAAACACGCTGAGCTCATCGTCCGGCCACTCGATGGCGCGCAGGGCGGTGCGCAGCGTGCCCACTTCCTCGCGCCGGTGGAAGCTCTTCGAGCCCACCAGCAGGTGCGCGATCCCGCGCGCTTCCAGGCACCGCACATATTCCTGCGTCAGGTCCGTTCCGAAATTGGTGAAGCGGCGGAAGAGAATACAGACGTGCTCCGGGCGGACGCCGACCCACGTCCCGGTCGCACGGTCGCGCACCTTCCAGCCGCTCTCTTCGCAGAGCCATTGGATGAAGGCCGCCACCGCGTTGGGCGAGCAGGCGTCGATCTTCACATTGGAAATATTGCGCGTGCCGTAGGGGCGTGGCATGGGCAGCGCGACGATGCCAGGCTGGCCGGCGCGCCCCTCGACGCCGCCCTCCAGCGGCAGATAGTTCTCGATGCTCTTTTCGAACGCAGCGTTGACGAAGCTCTGAATCGCTTGCGTAGAGCGCGTGCTGCTCTTCAGTGCGCGAGTGCCGACGCCGTCCCCCCGCAGGCTCTGGCAGATCCGGTGGAAGAGGCGGGCATCCGCGCGGCGGAAACGGTAGATGGATTGTTTGGGATCGCCCACCACGTACAGTTTGCCGGGCGCGGGCCGCGCCTTTCGCCAATCCCGCTCGGCGGCATCTCCCGCGGCCAGCAGAAGCAGAATTTCCGCCTGCAGCGGATCGGTGTCCTGGAACTCGTCGACGAAGATGCGCTGATAGACGCGCTGTAAGTCGGCACGCGCTCCGTCATGATGCAGAAGGTCGCGCGCGCAGAGCAGAAGGTCCATGAAATCCAACTGGCCGGCACGGCGTTTTTCCTGCTGATAGAGGCCGACCACCTCCCAGAGCTCGTCGCGCAGTTGCGCGGCGAGATCCGCGTCGGCCGGCTGCCGGAAGGCCTCGATGGCGAGCTTCAGCTCTTCCCAGGCGGCGGCCAGCGCGTCCCGGCCTTTGACCCAGCGCATCTCGGTAGGAAGGCGCAGCACCTCGCTCTCGATGCGATCGGCGTCCGCCAACCCGGCCTCGCGGGCACGCTGCACGCGGAGTACAAACTCGCGCAACGGGCGGAAGTTCTCCGGCAGTTGACCGGTGCGCGAGCGGATGCGCAGCGTGTTTTCGGCGGTCTCGATCAAAGCTGTGAGGTGCGCGTCGCGCGCGAAGGGGCGTCTTTGCCAGGGCTGGTCGAAATCGCGCCATTCCGCCAGATTCCACGCGGCTTTTCTCAATTCGTCAAGCGGCTCGCCGCTGTCGCGTTCCGCCCGCCACGCGAGGCGCGCAAGTGCACGCGACAGGGCAGGGGAGGGCGCGGACAATTTCTTCTCGATCCAGCGGCGAAAAACGCCGGCGAAAACACGCAGCGCATCGGGCTGCGCCAGCTCCTGGAAGACCGGATCGATGCGCGCTTCCACGGGGCGGCGGCGCAGGAGCTGCGCGCAAAAGGCATGGATGGTGCCGATGAAGGCGCGGTCCAGGCTGCGCGCCGCGTCCGCCAGTCGCTGCTGCACGACGGAGTCGGGTTCGAGGGCGCGCCGGCGCTCCAGCTCGTGACGGACGCGCAGTTTCATGTTGCCGGCAGCGGCGTGCGTGAAGGTGACCGCTACGATAGTTTCCACCGGCGTCCCGGCGGCGATGACTTCCACGATGCGCTCCACGAGCGCCGTGGTCTTGCCCGTCCCGGCGGACGCCTCCACCACCCAACTTCGTTCGAGATCGGAAACACCCATCCGAGCCGCGACCGTCAGGGAGCGTTGTGGGCTGCCTCCATCCCTCATTTCCACCCCCGCAATTCCTTCAATCCCTTCAACTCGGCCTGGGACTTCTCCCTGACGCGCTCCTCTTCATAAGGCCCGCAGACCGGCAAGAACTCGCAATTCTTGCAGCCGTCTTCGCGTGGCGCGGCTGGGAGGAAGCCGTTGACGATCGCCCCGTCAATCACCTCGAGCACATGCTGTACGCGCCGCCGCGTCCAATCGTGCATCGCTACATCAATCGGAAAGTAATTCTGCGCGATGGTGGAATAGTACAGGCGGCCGACTCCCACAGGCTCGCCCAGCATCGCTTCCGCGGCCAGCGCGTAGAGCGTAGGCTGGAGCACTTCGCCCCGGCCCACGGTTTCGGGGCGCGGCTCCGGAATGCGGCCGGTCTTGTGATCCACTACGCGCACCATACCGCCCGCGTGGCGCTCCACCAGGTCGATCGCACCCTGCAATTGGTACCCGCCGCTGACCGTTACCGGCTCCTTGCGACTATGCGGATCGCGGCCCGCCGGACTCTTCAGGCCGAAACTGAGCTCGTGGTATTCGGGCGTCCAGTCGGCCTCGAACAGCGCCTTCTGCTGCAGCCAGCCGCGCAAGTCGGCGCGAACCGACTGCACTTCGGCGCGCCAGATCTGCGGAATGGCTGGTGCAAGCTCGCGCTCCGCCCGATCCGCCTCCGCCTGCAAAATCGCGTCGAGCCGTTCCAGCGCGCCAGCCAGGTTCTCGCCGGTGACCGGAGTCAAACCGCAGCTAGTAAGCTCCCTCAGCAGCTCAAACTGCACCCGATGATAGAGATTGCCGCGATCCGCGGGATCCATGCGTTGAATCCCTTCGGGCCTGTCCGCGGGACGCAAGCCCAGAATGCCGCGCAGCGCGAAACGGTACGGACAACGGGCGTACTGCTGCAGCACGGAAGGCGACCAGGCGCGCTCGGTCAGCCGGTATGGCTTGAGCGCATCGCTGCCGATCTCTTCGATCAACAGACCGTCGGCCGGCTTCCATGGTTTGTGCCACCGCATCCAGCGCGCCCGCAGCGAAGCCACCGCACGTCCCGGCAGACTCTTAAGATATTCACCGGAGCCCTTGACCAGAGGAGCCAGCGTGGCGAGATCGAATTCCGCATCGTCGATGGCGTCCGTTGGATCCGGCGGCGCCGGCCATCCAATCCGTGTGCGCGTGGCGGAACGGGCACGTGCCTCGAATTCGTGCACGTCGATCTCCGGCCCGCCCGCTGCGCGATGGACCGCGAACGCATAAAACGACGGCACGCGCTGGCGTCCCGTCAACAGGTCCAGGCGCGAAAACGATAGCGTGAACTGCTCGCTCGCACTGGCGGCGGCGATACGCAGTAGTTCGGTGTCCTCGGCGCGCAGTTCCACGCCGAGCGATTCCCTCTGCGCTTGTAGCAGCAGTGGATCTTCGGCCGGTGGCCGCGGGAACAATCCCTCGTTCACACCCGGTACGAAAACGCAGCGGAACGCCATGCCGCGGGCCTCTTCGATGCCGCCTACCCAGACCTTGCCGAAGCGTGAATCCTTCGGCGCGGGAGCGAGCGTTGAGAGTCGCGGACCAATCACCAGCAGCACTTGAGCGAGGCCCACGGGTCCGATCTCGGACATGGGCTCGAGTTCCTCCAGCAGCTCCGTGACGCGGTCCGGCTCCCGCAGAGTGGAGACGGCCAATTCGGTAAGTGAAGTAATCCACTCGCCCCAGGTTGCACGTTCGGGAAGCGCGGAGAGGCGTTCGATCACCGGCAGTGCGAAGGCGCGCAGATTTTCCAGCGATACAATGCGCCGCTCCAGCCGCGCACGTTCGACTTCATCTTCCTCGTCACGATAGCGGCGATGAAACTCTTCGCGGAGGCCATCGAGGCGCATTTCCCAGCGGTCGGGCCCGCCGATCACGGCCGCGTCCACCAGCAGGCGCTCCCACGCCGCTGGCGTGCGCGGTTCCTCGTCCTCCGGCAACTGGCCAAGCGAGAGGTACTCGGCGAAGCGCGGTGGCCGAGAGGCGCTCTTCCGCGCAATGCAGCAGGGCGAGAAAGCCGCGCCCGCCGACATCGGGCCGGCGCGAGCCGCGTGTGCAGTGGACCGGCATTCCCGCACGGCGCAGGCCTTCCACCACCAGCGGCTGGTAACGTTCCGGAGAACGAACCGGGATCGCAATCTGGTCGAACGGCACGCCCCGTTCCACCGCCACGCCGATCCGGCGCGCAATCTCGACGCACTCCAGGGCCTCTCCGGAAGTCGAGAAGATTTCGACGCTGTCGTCGGCTTCGCGCGGCGGGGGAGCCTCGGCGGAGAACAGGTAGCGCTGGAGCGATTCAAGCGACGACTGCACCGGCGCTTCGCCTTCCCCGAGGCGCAGGTCGAGATGCGCCCTTGCGGTATTCAGTATCAGCGTGAGCAGTTCGCGCTCCGAGCGGGTACGCGGCGCGAGGTCGAGCGCGACCACCGCCTTCTCTCGCAGGTGCCCGGCGATTCCCAGGCGCGCCAATTCCACGCGGGTGGCGTGGTCGGCGAAGCCGCGCCCAGTCAGCTCGTCCTGGTATGCGCCAAGCAGCAGCGCCAGATCCGCGCCCGATTCTCCGCAGTCGCGCAGTTGATCGAGCGGCACCGCGTTGAGCCGTAGCTCTTCGATGGTATCCGCCAGCGCGCGCGGAAATCCGGGGAAACCAGCCACCGGTCCGAGATAGGCCAATCGTCCGGCGGAGGCCGCTTCCTGGGTGACGCGAGCCGCCAGCGCCTCGCGCACCAGGCGGCCCACCGGAACCAGCGCGCGGCGATTCAGCTCGGTGGCGGAAAGCTCCAGCACGAGCTCCCGAAATGCCAGCCGATGCACACCGATCAGCGCCTCGCCACAAGCTTCGAGCGCGACTTCGTCCGCCGCTTCGCGCACCGGCGCCAGCACCAGGACCGCCGCGCCCCACTGCACCCACTCGGCGACGAACTCCGCGGCTCGCGCACGCAACTCGGAATAGCGGTTCATGGTGCCGGAACCCTCAGGCTAGCACCAACCTGCTCCGCTATGCCGCGTTATCAATCCCGGCTACGCCTCTACCAATCGATGATGGAACCGTCGTCGGGATCGTAGCGAGTGCGGTATTGCTGGGGCTCGCCAACCTGCGCCATCAGCTTGTTCTCGTCGATCGTGATACCCAGGCCCGGCTCGGTCGGCAGTCCACGATGTCCGTTCTTCACCGGCGGCAAAGGCTTTGCCAGCAGGTTCTCGTGCTCCGCATCGCCGCGTTCCTGGATGAGGAAATTGGGAATGGATGCCGCCACCTGCAGGCTGGCGGCCAGCGAGCAGGGTCCCTGCGGATTGTGCGGTGCGATCGGCAGGTAGTAGGCCTCAGCCATCCCCGCAATCAGCCGCAGCTCCGTGATGCCGCCCGCATAACAGACGTCCGGCTGGAGAATCATCGCCGCCTTCTTCTCGAGAATCTCCCGGAAGCCCCACTTCGTAAAGATGCGCTCCCCGGTGGCGAGCGGGATATGGGTCTTCTTCGCAAGCTCCGCCATCACGTCGACGTTGAGAGGCTGCACCACTTCCTCGTAGAACCAGGGATGGTACGGCTCCAATGCTTTGATGAGTAGTTGGGCCGTGGGCGGCTCCACCGCGCCGTGAAAGTCGATCCCGATATCGACGCCCGAGCCTTGCCGGTCGCGCAGCGCTTTGAACCGCTCTGCCACCTCGTCCACGAATTTCTGCCCTTCGACGTACTTGAACGCAGAGCGCGATGCGCTGGGCGATACCTTCATCGCGTTGACGCCGGTGACCGAGCTGACTTGGCCGTACACGCGGATCCGATCGCGCGTCGGGCCGCCGAGCAGCTTATAAACCGGCACACCGTAAATCTTGCCCTTAATATCCCAAAGCGCCTGGTCGATCCCGCTCTGGATTGCAGTCTTGACCGGTCCCCCGCGATAAAACGAGCCGCGCTGAATCGCCTGCCAGTGGAACACGACGCGATTGGGATCCTGGCCAACCAGGTAACGCCCCACTTCGAGCGCTCCCGCGGCGCATGCCTTTGCATCGTCTTTGAGCATTTCACCCCAACCGGTGATGCCCGCGTCGGTGGAAATTTTTACGAAGACCCACGAGTTCTTCAGAACGAAGGCTTCCACCTTCGTGACCTTGACGTTGTCGTTCGGCCCCACGGCCGCCGCATTCGTGCGCTCGGCGGTGAACAGCGAGTCTAGTCCGAACAAGGTCCCTGTAGCAAGGGCGCCCCGCAGTAAGGACCGGCGATCGATTGGTGCTTTTAGCATGTGGATTCCTTTGTCCAGGTCGATTCTACAACAGCCAGGTCTCCAACGGGTATACAATCGACGCATGTCGAGGATTACACGCCGTCAGATCCTGGCCGCCGCGCCCTTCGTACCCTTTCTGGCTGCTGCGGCCCCCGGCCGGTTGCCGATTCGCCGGGCCGTCGAGTTCACCATGCTGCCCGGGAAGATTCCGGTGCTCGACCGGTTCCAGATGGCGCGCGATGCCGGCTTCGAAGCCATCGAATGTCCCACCATCACGGACCCCGCCGCGGCGGAAGAAATTCTCGCCGCGTCACGCAAGGCGCAACTGCCCATACACTCCGTGATGAATTCGGAGCACTGGCGGAGCCCGCTCTCCTCGGCCGACCCGGCGGTAGTGGAGAAGAGTATGGAGGGCATGCGCACCAGCCTGCGCAACGCCAAACTCTGGGGCGCCGATACGGTGCTTCTGGTTCCCGCTGTGGTGAATCCCGAGACCACGTACGCCCAGGCGTGGGAACGCAGCCAGCGCCAGATCCGCAAACTGATTCCGCTCGCCGAGGAATCCAAAGTCATCATCGGCATCGAAGAGGTGTGGAACAAGTTCCTGCTCAGCCCGCTCGAATTCGCGCGCTTCGTGGATGAGTTCAATTCTCCGTGGATCCGCGCTTACTTCGATATTGGCAACGTCGCGATCCAGGGCTATCCACAGGATTGGATCCGCACCCTCGGCAAGCGCATCGTCAAGCTGCACTTCAAGGACTTCTCCTTTAAGAGGCGAATGGCAGAGTTCACGCCGCTGCTGGAAGGCGAGATCGATTGGCGCGCGGTCCACGCGGCGCTGGCCGACATCGGCTTCCACGGCACGGGGACCGTCGAACTCTCGGGTGGCGATGCGGCCTATCTGAAAGAGGTCAACACGCGCTTTGAAAAGATCCTCGCCGGGCAGGTCTGACGGCCCTTTATTTCCCTGAGAACTCTCCGCGGCGGCCGCACTACTATCTCTAAGGTAGTATGCGCGTTCTTCTTCTCTTCGCCATCGTGGCGCTGGCATCCGCCCAGCCGCGCGATCCGGTCTTTCAGGCGTCAGACCGCGCCTACGCCGCTCTACGCGCGCGCGATTACGATGTCGCGGTCCCGGCCTTTCTCGCCGCCATCCAGGCCGCACCGAACCGCGCGGATATCCGCAAGGACCTGGCATACACCCTGCTCAAGATCGGTGAGTCCGCCCTGGCACGTGAGCAGTTTCGCGAAGCCATGCGGTTGGATCCGGCCGACACCGCAGCCGCCCTGGAGTACGCCTTCCTCTGCTACGAAACCAAACAGCAGGCCGAAGCGCGGCGCGCCTTCGACCGCCTGAGGCGCACCGGAAACGCCACCGCGGAACAGGCCTTCCACAATATCGATGACCCGCTCGCGGCGGGAATCGCGCGCTGGCGGAAGGCGATCGAGTTGGGCGCCGACAATTTCAGCGGGCACTTTGAACTCGCCACCCTGGCCGAACAGCGCGATGAACTGGAGCTCGCCGCCACTCACTTCGAACGCGCCTGGCGGCTGCTGCCCGACCGCCGCACGGTGCTGGTGGACCTGGGGCGCGTCTGGCTGGCAATGGGTCGAACGGTCGACGCCCATTCCGCGCTGCTGGCGGCCTCCCACGGGGGCGAGCCGCGTGCGGCCGAGATGGCGCGTGAACTGCTGCCGGCGCGCTATCCGTTCGTGAATGAGTTCCGCCACGCGCTGGCATTAGACCCCGCCAATCACGATCTTCGCCGCGAGTTGGGCTACCTGCTCTTGCGAATGGGAAGCGCCGGCGAGGCCGAAACCGAGTTTCGTATCCTGACCCAGAACGCGCCGGAAGATCTGCTCTCCGCCACGCAACTGGGCTTCCTGCTGTATGCTCGCGGTGATAAAACTGCCGCCGCGCCGTTGTTCGACCGCGTACTTGCCGGGCCGGACGACGAGCTTGCCAACCGCGTTCGCGCCGTCCTCCGCCTGCCGCAGGTGCTGCGTCCGCGGTCCGGCGCCGCCCCGGCGTCCATCGACGGCAAAATCATGGCGGAGCGCAGCATCAAGGCCGGGTATATGAAGGATGCGCTGAAGTATCTGGAAGTGGCGCATGAAAGCGACCCGGGAGATTTCGACGTCATGCGGAAGTTGGGCTGGACCAACAACATCCTGCACCGCGATGCGATTGCCTGGCGCTGGTTCGATCTGGCGCGCCGCAGTCCCGACCCCACGATCGCCGCCGACGCGCGTGAGGGATTTCGCAATCTGCGCGGCGCGGCCCAGCGGTTCCGCACCACTGCCTGGCTCTTTCCACTGTTTTCGACGCGCTGGCACGACCTGTTCGCCTACGGCCAGGTCAAGACCGAAATCAACCTTTCGTTTCCAGTCCACCCTTATGTCAGCATGCGGTTCGTCGGCGATACCCGCCGCACGCTCGGCGCCGGCAGTCCGCAGTATCTCTCGGAAAGCTCCTTCATTCTGGCTGTCGGAGCGGGGACCCGGCCGTGGCACGGTGTCACCGCTTGGGGCGAGGCCGGCACCGCCATCAGCTATCTGAAAGGCCACATGCTGCCGGATTACCGGGGCGGTCTGTCCATTTCCCGCTCCCTCCGGCGCGAAGGCAGCGCCTGGCTGGCCGACGCCACGATCGATGCGCTCTATGTCAGCCGTTTCAATCAGGATTTCCTGGTCTACACGCAATCCCGCGCCGGCTACGATTTCGGCCCGGTGCAACTTCACTGGAACGGCAATGTCACGGTCGACGCCCGGCGGCAGGATTGGGCGAATTTCGTGGAAACGGGTCCCGGACTGCGGCTTCCCATCGAAAAATCCATGTACGTGACCTTCAATCTACTGCGCGGCGCCTATTTGATCGACACCCCTTCTCGCCGCAAGAGCTTCAATGACGTTCGCGCCGGATTCTGGTATGCGTTTACTCGCTAGCTTCGTCCTCTTCGCCGGCCTCGCCGGCGCCGCAGACCTGCCTTACTTCAGCGTCCTCTCCGAAGACGCGGGTGCCTGGCCGGAGATCCTCGGCTCCATCGGCTTCCAGCGCCAGCCCGCGGGTGTGTCGAGGATTTTCGTGGCGCGCACCGGAGCCTCCGCGAGTGTTGAGTGGCCGACCCGCGTCGAGCATGGCGCCATCCTGATTCTGGAGGGTGAATCCTCGCTGGCCGACCTCTTCGGCTTCCGGCGCGGGCCCGGCGACCCGGTGCGGGTGCAGAGTCTCACCGACGTCCACCGCCCGGCTCTGCCGATCGTCTGGGAGAAGGGCCTCGAGTTACCCGTGTTCGGGCTTCCGGAGAATGCCCAGGTCTTCGCCCGCGAACGCTGGACGGGCGCGCCGGTGATCGCCGGGCTCAAACGTGGCGCAGGCGCCGTGCTTTGGGTGGCCGCTCCGCCGGGCGAGCGCGGCCACGAGCGCTTCCCCTATCTGTTGAACGCACTGGCGGATCTCGGTCTGGCGCCCGCCCTTCCGCAGCAACCGCCTCTGGGCTTTCTTCGATTCCGCTTACCGCACGCGCGTGGACCTGGATTATTTCGCGGCGCGCTGGCGCAAGGCCGGAATCGCCGCCCTGCATGTTGCCGCCTGGCACAATTTCGAGCCCGACCCGGAAGGCGACGCGTACCTGAAAAAGCTGATCGAGGCCTGCCATCGCGAGGGCATCCTGGTCTACGCCTGGTTCGAGCTGCCGCACGTCAGCGAGAAGTTCTGGGCCGACCATCCCGAATGGCGCGAGCAGACCGCCATGCAGCAGGACGCGCAACTGGATTGGCGCAAGCTGATGAACCTGACCAATCGCGACTGCTTCCGCGCCGTTAGCGACGGGAGTCCGCGCGACGATCGGCCGCTTCGATTGGGACGGCGTGAATCTGGCCGAGCTATATTTCGAATCGCTCGAAGGAATCGCCAACCCGAGCCGCTTCACGCCGATGAATGCCGACGTGCGCGCGATGTTCCGGCAGGATGCCGGTTTCGATCCGCGTCGAGTTGTTCGGCGTCCGCACGGACGACGCGTCGCGCCGGAAGTTCCTGGATTTCCGCGCTGGTCTCGCGCGCCGCATGCAGGAGGAGTGGATCGCCGAAGTGGAGACTTCGCGGCGCGCCAGGCCGGAGCTGGACCTGGTACTGACTCACGTCGACGACCGCTTCGACACCGGAATGCGCGATGCGATCGGCGCCGACGCGGCGCGCGTGCTGCCCCTGCTCGACACGCGCAGCTTCACCTTCCTGATCGAAGACCCGGCCACCGTGTGGCACCTCGGTCCCGAGCGCTATTCCGCGATCGCCGAGCGCTACCGCGCCTTGACGCCGCACAAGGACAAGCTCGCCATCGACCTGAATATCGTGGAACGCTACCAGAACGTTTATCCCACCAAACAGCAGACCGGCACTGAGCTGTTCCAGTTGGTGCACCGCGCCGCCGCCAGCTTCGCGCGAGTGGCGCTGTATTTCGAGAATTCGCTGTTGCCGCCGGATCTGCAGCTGCTGCCCTCGGCCGCGGCCGCCGTTTCGCGCATCGAGCGTATGGGGCCGAAAACAGTCGTCGATTCCGCGGGCGGAGTGGGTATTCCATGGACAGGAGGCGCCAAAGTGGATGGGCAGTTCTGGCCCGTGCAGGATGATGAGACGCTCTGGCTGCCCGCGCGGTCCCCACGCCGTCGAGCCCGCACCCCACACCGCCGGTCCGCGTCTATCGCGCCTGAATGGCGAGTTGAGAGCCGCGCGGGCGGTAGACGCCCACACCCTCGAATTCACCTATCAATCGGCCTCCCGCGCCATCGCGGTTCTCAGCCGGGCGCCTGTAAAATTGCAGATCGATGGCGTGGACGAGGCGCTACGGCTGGCCGGACCGGCGACGCTCCTGCTCCCCCGCGGTCAACATGTCGTGACATTGACCACCGACTGAGCTAGGATTACGAATGGAAAATGACGGATGTTGCGTTGCAGCCGACGCCGGAGATTCCGGATAAGCTGTACTTCAAAATCGGCGAAGTAAGCGAACTCCTGGGAGTGGAGGCTTACGTGTTGCGGTACTGGGAAACCGAGTTCCCGGTGCTCTCGCCGAAGAAGTCGGGAACCGGCCACCGTCTGTACCGCCGCAAGGATGTGGAGCTGCTGCTGCGCATCAAGCACCTGCTTTACGATAAGCGCTTCACCATCGAAGGCGCCCGCCAGAGCCTGCAAAGCGAGGCCAAAGCCCCCAAACCGGCCCGTCCATCAAAACGGGTACAGGCGGAACTTTTTGCGACCGACCCGTTACCCGACATCCGCCGCGAGCTGGAAGAGATCCTGCAACTACTGAAGTAGTAATTACGGCTCTCCCATGATCGTGTCGTAGATGCGGTCCAGGTCTTCCGCGGAATAGTACTCGATTTCGATCTTGCCGCGGCCCCGAGCGCCTTCTTTGACGTGAATCCGAGTGCCGAGTTTGCGCTCCATCTCCTGAATCGCAGCTTTCACGTTGGGATCGATCTTGACCTCATCGACGTGTTTGGCGGTCGTGCCCGTCCGTCATGCGGGAGCAGGTCTTTTCGATCTGCCGGACCGACCAACCGCCTTGCGATGGCTCTCTCGGAAACTTCGCGTTGCAGTTCCGCGTTGGGCAGGCTGAGCAGGCAGCGGCCATGTCCGGCGCTGAGTTTGCCTTCGGAGATGAGCTGACTGTATCTCTTGCGGGAGTTGCAGCAGGCGCATCAGGTTGATGACCGTCGTGCGGTCCTTGCCGGTGCGGAGGCCAATAGTCTCCGCATTCAGATTCAGCTCGGAAGACATCCGGGCGAAGGCGCTGGCCGTTTCCATGGGGTTGAGATCTTCGCGTTGAATATTCTCGATCAGCGTGATCTCGAGCAAGCGATTCTCGGGAATCTCGCGTACGACTACCGGTACGGTAGCGACTTCGGCTAGCTTGGCCGCCCGCCACCGGCGCTCCCCCGCCACCAACTGGTAGTGGCCGTCGACGAGGCGTACCACCAGGGGTTGGATAATCCCGTTGGCGCGGATGGATTGCGCCAACTCCTCCAGCCGATCATTCTGAAAGACGCGCCGCGGCTGCAGCGGGTTCGGCTGGATGTCGTTGATCGGAATATTGAGCGTCGATTCGCGCGGCTCAGTGGTCGCAGGTGCTACCGGCGCGGCAGGCGCCGCCGGGGTATGGATGCGGGTGGGCAGAAGCGCCCCCATCCCTTTACCGAGCGCTCTGCGCGGATGTTCGGGTTTGTTCATGGTCGAGGATCTCTTTGGCGAGTTTGATGTAGCTTTCCGCCCCCTTGGATCGGGGGTCATAAGTCAGGATTGGTTTGCCGAAACTGGGCGCTTCGGCCAATCGGACGCTTCGCGGAATGACGGTGCGGAAGACCTCATCTTTGAAGAAGTCCCGTAGATCGGCGGCAACCTGGCGGGTGAGATTGGTACGGTCGTCGAACATCGTGAGGAGAATCCCTTCGATGGCCAACGGGTGCTGGAAGGCCTCGCGAATGCGGTCGATGGTATCCATCAGCTCCGAAACACCTTCCAGGGCGAAGAATTCGCACTGAATCGGTATGAGAACGGAATCGGCGGCGATCAGGGCATTGAGGGTAAGCAGGTCGAGGGCGGGGGGACAATCGATCAGGATAAAGCGATAATCATCGCGAACTTCCGCCAGGCGCTCGCAGAGGCGGTATTCGCGGCGCGGCAGGTCGATCAGTTCGAGATTCGAGCCGACCAGGTTCTTGTCCGCGGTGATGATGTCCAGGCCTTCAAAGCCCGTAGCCCGAATTGCGTCCCGGGGGTGGGTGTCTTCCAAGAGCACGTGGTACAGGCTTGGTTTGTCCGCATCTTACTAGACACCGAGACCGCTGGTGGCATTGCCTTGCGGGTCGGAATCCACCACGAGAACTCGTATGTCATTGGCTGCAAGCGAAGCGGCGAGGTTGATGGCGGTCGTGGTTTTCCCGACGCCGCCTTTTTGATTGGCAATAGCGAAGACTCGGCTCAAGCGTTCAGACTAACATGCTGTTTCACGTGAAACAAAATCGCAGCTTCACGTGAACTGAAACTCTCTTGTTTCACGTGAAACCGACCGATTATTGCCTTGTGAGACTCAGATAGCAATCCAAAACCGCAAGTGCTGCGGGCGTCACACCGGGAATTCGGCCCGCCTGACCGAGCGTAGCCGGGCCGAACGCGCTCCAATTTTTCCTGAATCTCCCGCGACAGTCCCGGAATCCCTTGGAAACCGAAAGCCGCAGGAATGGGACGTCGTTCCGCATTCTTCATACGTTCCATTTGTCGCTCCTGCTGCTCGATATACCCGCCGTACTTAATCTCCGTTTCTACAGTAGCGAGCAGACCCCGCACCGCCGACTCACCGAGAACCTCTTCAATCCACGGCACAATCTCCGCAATCGAGGCCTCCGTCCGCTTCAGCAATTGCCCGTTACGGTGCTTACTCGAGCGCCTCCGTCAACCGTTCCTTCTGACTCTGCTTCCGGGAAAAGACTTCCCAGCGGGCATCACTCACCAGTCCCGCCCGTCTTCCCATAGCCGTCAATCGCGTATCCGCGTTGTCGATCCGCAAGTGCAGACGGAACTCGGCACGCGACGTGAACATTCGGTACGGTTCATCGGCGCCCTTCGTGATCAGGTCATCAATCAGAATCCCGATGTAACCCTCAGTCCGGCCTACAATCACCGGATCCGAGCCGCTCAACTGCAGCGGCAGCGTTGAAACCGGCAACCAAACCCTGGCAGGCTGCCTCTTCATAACCCGAAGTGCCGTTGATCTGTCCGGCCAGATACAGGCCAGGGATCGATTTCACCTCCAAGGTATGGTGCAGTTCGCGTGGATCGATCGCATCATATTCTATGGCGTACCCCGGCCGGATCATCTCCGCGCAACTCCAACCCGGGAACCGAAGCGAGCATCGCCGCCTGCACATCGATCGGCATGCTCGTCGACATTCCGTTCACGTAAACTTCGTTGGTATCCAGTCCCTCCGGTTCGAGAAAGATCTGGTGACGCGGCTTGTCCGGGAACTTGACGATCTTGTCCTCGATGGAAGGGCAATACCGCGGGCCTACCCCCTCAATCTGCCCGCTATATAAAGGAGAGCGCGGGATGGCCTCCAGCAGCACTCGGCGAGTCTCTTCGGTGGTGTATCCGACGTGGCATTGGATCTGGGCCCGCTCGATCCGCTCCGTCATGAAGGAGAACGGCGTCGGCTCAGCATCGCCGGGCTGCGGTTCAAACTGCGCCCAGTCGATAGTCCGGCCATCCAGACGCGGTGGCGTGCCGGTCTTCAAACGCGTCCAGTTCAACCCCAGAGTGCGCAACTGGTCGCCGAGCAGTTGCGAGGGAGCTTCGCCGTTCCGGCCGCAACTGTACGTCATCTCACCGACATGAGCCAGGCCATTAAGGAACGTCCCAGTGGTTACAATGACGGCGCCAGCCTCCACCGTTCGCCCGTCCCGCAGCAACACGCCGGTGACGCGCCGGTCGGAACCCATCGACAAGGCCGCCACTTCCGCCTGCTTAATGCGTAAATTGGGTTCGTTTTCGAGCACTTCGCGCATGCGGTGGCGGTACAACTTCTTATCCATCTGCGCAC
Organism: uncultured Solibacteraceae bacterium; assembly: GCA_963792055.1. Lineage (GTDB taxonomy): Bacteria > Acidobacteriota > Terriglobia > Bryobacterales > Bryobacteraceae > Solibacter. The sequence goes on from CAWBUV010000011.1 coordinate 730,705, forward strand.
GCGGCGACCACACGGCTGGCCCGCGCGACGTATTCAACAAGCGGAACTGAATGCCCACCGAATCGGCGACTTCGCCCATGAGGCCGCCCAGAGCGTCGATCTCCCGCACCAGGTGACCCTTGGCAATTCCGCCGATCGCCGGATTGCAGCTCATCTGCGCGATCAGGTCCAGGTTCATGGTGACCATGGCCGTGCGCAGGCCCATGCGGGCGCAGGCGCGCGCGGCTTCACAACCGGCGTGGCCGGCGCCAATGACAACGACGTCGTACCGTTCGGGCATTGCTACCATTGTACGGTGTATGAAGATACTCGTTATTGGTAGCGGCGGTAGAGAACATGCCCTGTGCTGGAAACTCGCACAGTCGGACGGCGTGGAAGTCTTCGCGTGTCCGGGAAATCCAGGAATGGCGCACGTCGCCACCTGTTTACCCGGCGAGCCGCTTGACGCGGCGGTTCGGACGGGAGCCGACCTGACGGTTGTCGGACCGGAAGTGCCGCTCGTCGAAGGCGTGGTGGACGCATTCCGCGCACGCGGCTTGCGCATCGTCGGCCCGAACGCGGAAGCGGCACGGCTGGAGGGCAGTAAGGTATTCACAAAGGACTTTTTACAACAAAGAGGAATACCGACCGCCGCCTACGTCACAGTGGACGACGCCTCGCAGGCACGTATGGCGCTGGGGCGCTTCGGCTTTCCAGTGGTCCTTAAGGCGGACGGTCTGGCGGCGGGCAAAGGCGTAGTCGTCGCTCACAACGCCGCCGAGGCGGAAGACGCGCTTGCGACACTAAAGGGCAGGATTGTCATCGAGGAGTTTCTCACCGGCGAAGAGGTCAGTTTCATCGCCCTGTGCGATGGCCGCGACGCCTTACCGCTGGCCGCCACCCAGGATCACAAGGCAGTGTTCGATGGCGACCAGGGCCCCAACACCGGCGGTATGGGCGCCTATTGCGACGCGGGGATCCTCAGCGAAGCCCACACGCAAATGGTGATGGATCGCGTCATCTATCCGACCGTCGAGGCCATGAACTTCACCGGCTTCCTGTACGCCGGACTCATGATCACACCCGACGGCCCCAAAGTCCTGGAGTTCAATGTTCGCCTGGGCGACCCGGAGACCCAGCCGTTAATGCACCGTATGGAATCGGACTTCGTGCCGGCGCTTCTCGCAGCAAGCGAAGGCAAACTCGCCGGAATCAAGCTCGACTGGCGCGCGGGACCGAGTGTCTGCGTGGTCCTCGCCTCCGCGGGCTACCCCGGCGCTTACGAAGCCGGCAAGGAAATCCGCGGCATCCAAATGGCTGAAGCCAGCGGCGCCACCATTTTCCATGCCGGAACCCGCATGCTCCACGGCCGGCTGGAGACTTCCGGAGGCCGCGTTTTGGGCGTAACCGCATCGGGGACCGATCTGCCGGCCGCCATCGCCGCAGCCTATGACGGAGTTCGCCATATCGAATTCGAGGGCATGCACTATCGCCGCGATATTGGAAGCAAGGGCCTCGCTCGAGCCCGGTCCTAGCCGCCGGCATCGGGGTACAATCTTTATGAGTGGGGACGTAGCTCAGATGGATAGAGCGGCCGCCTCCTAAGCGACAGGTCGGCAGTTCGAATCTGCCCGTCCCTACCAGAATCCACTCCAATCCCACACAACTGCGGGAACCTTCAACAAACTCCTGCGTCCAAGTACCATGCAATCGCTCTGGCAGGACTTGCGCTATGGCCTGCGAGGCATCCGTGCGAACCTCGGCTTCTCTTCGTTGGCGATTCTTACCCTGGCGCTCGGCATCGGCGCGGGCACCACCATGTTCAGCGTGATCAAGAATGTGTTGTTGTCGCCATTTCCCTATAAGAATCCCGAGCAGATTGCCGCCTTCAGCATTCACGACCTGGACCGCGGACGCCCCGGCGGAAGGTCCGACATGCGAGCCGCCGAATACCTGGAATTCCGCCAGCAGAACCACGTTTTCAGCGGCGACACCGGCGGCGGCAACGAGGACGTCCTGTGGACTACCGGCGTGGGCACCGAACAACTCGACGGCGCCTACGTAACGCCCGATACCTTCCAGTTTCTCGGCGTGTCGGCACAAGTGGGGCGCGGCCTGACGCCGGAAGATGGGAGACCCGGAGCGACGCCCGTCTTCGTCATGAGCTACAAGATGTGGCAGAAGCGGTTCAACCTGGACCCCTCGATCCTGGGCCGGAGCTTCACGCTCAATGGCACGCCGAGCACGCTGGTCGGAATCATGCCGAAGCGCTTCACCAAGCGCGGGGCGGACATCTGGCGCCCGCTCGAACTCGACCGCGCCGACACCGATCACTGGTTCATTTATCAGGGACGGCTGAAGCCTGGCGTCTCGCTGAAACAGGTGGAGGCCGACTTGCTGCCCATCGCGCAGCGCTGGGCCAAAGACCATCCGAAGGACTATCCCAAACGCTTTTCCATCCAGGCCAGCAGCTACGTGGACAGTATCGTGGGCCCATTCCGCCAGACGTTGTTCACGCTGGCCGCCGCCGTGGCGCTGCTGTTGTTGATCGCCTGCGCGAACGTCGCCAACATGCTTCTTGCGCGGTCCACCGCTCGCGATCGGGAGATGGCGATCCGCGCCGCTTTGGGCGCCAGCCGGTGGCGCGTGGTGCGACAGCTTCTGGTGGAGAGCCTGCTGCTCGCGCTGGGCGGAGCCGTGCTCGGTTACGTCTTCGCCTATGCGGGAATCAAAGCATTGGTAACAGCGATCCCGGACGGAGCGATTCCCAAGGAGGCGGAGATCGGGTTGGATCTGCCGGTATTGGCCTTCAGCCTCGGCCTCACCATGTTCACTGCGCTGCTCTTCGGCCTGGCGCCGGCACTGCAGTTGGCGCGCCGAAACATTGTGGAGCCGCTGAAGGATTCCGGCCGCGGTGTGAGCGGCGGGTTCCGGCGCGGCCGTCTGCGGAATGCGCTGGTGATCGTCGAACTGGCACTCTCGCTGGTGCTGCTGACCGGCGCCGGCGTCATGATGCGGACGTTTGTCGCGCTGCAGACGGTGGACCTGGGATTCAATCCACACAACATTCTGGTGGCGCGATTGCCATTTCCCAAGGGGCAATATGAAGACCGCGGCCGACAAGCAGCATTTCTTCGGTCAACTCCTGCCGAAGCTGAAGGCTCTCCCCGGAGTCATGGAGGCCACGGAAACCAGCACGCTGCCGCCATACGGCGGCATACCGACAGACGTGGAAATCAGCGGCAAGACCCACACCGATCGATGGGAGGCCATCTATCAATTGGTCAGTGAAGGATACGTTCGCACCTTGGGAGCCCGCTTACAGCAGGGCCGGCTGCTGGAGGAAAGCGAGGTAGCCGGTGCGCACAAATCGGCCATTGTGAACCAAACCCTGGTAACGAAGTGGTTTGGCAAGGAGGATCCGATCGGGCGTCAGATTACGATCAAACACCTGGGTGCGATTCCGAAGCCGCCGGTGGCCAATCCGGTGTTCGAAATCGTCGGCGTCATCAGCGACATGAAGAATTCCGGAATACAGGAGCCGGTTCGACCGGAAATCCTGGTGCCCTACACAGTGACGGGCGCGTTCGCGCGCGGGATTCTGGTGCGTACGGCGGGCAACCCGGTCGGTCTGCTGAATCCCGTGCGCCGCGAGATCTGGGCGGTGGACAAGAACGTCGCGCTCACCATGACACGCACACTGGACGATTTCCTCAGCGATTTTTCGTATGCGCAGCCGCGCTTCCTGCTGGCGGTGCTCGGGGTCTTCGCCGGCGTCGGCCTGGTGCTTGTGGCGGTCGGCGTCTACAGCGTGATCGCCTACACGGTCTCGCGGCAGACGCAGGAGATCGGAATCCGGATGGCCCTCGGCGCCAGCCGCGGCAACGTGATCGGCATGGTCCTGCGTATGGGGCTCTGGCTGGTCGGAATCGGGTTGGCGGTGGGACTGGCGGCAAGCCTGGTCGCAAACACGGTGCTTGCCAGCCAACTCTGGGGCGTCAGCGCGCGCGATCCGCTGACCTTCGCGGCAGTCGCGCTCGTCGTGCTGGCGGCTGGTGTCGCGGCGTGCTGGTTCCCGGCGCGGCGCGCCACGCGGGTGGACCCGATGATTGCGCTGCGCTTCGAGTGACACTTCGAGTAACCCCTGGAAACAAATTCGGCGTGGTGTACTAAGCTGGAAAGAGCGCCCTCACTGATGAGCGGCCCGCTCGGACCACGTGATCGTCCTTTCCTGAATTCCGATTGTCCACATGGAGACCGAAGTATGAGTGCACCGGCTCGTAAGCGCCCGTTCCCCAAGCGGGATGAGGAACTGGACCGCTACATCAATCTGAAACTTGCGGCGCTGGGGCAGCCCGTCAGCCGTAGCGCCGCCGGCTCGGACTTTCTCGAGATCGCCGGGCCGCTGCTGCGCAATTACTATCAGAAGGACCGGCAACTGGGAAACTGGCTCTGCGCGAGCGATAGCCGGATTCAGGATTTTCTCGACGCGTACCTGAGCGACGTGTGTCCGCAAGGCGCCGCGCGGCTGCCGGCGAACACTTTTGTGCTGGATCGCGAAGGCATGGGCCGCGTCCTGTCGCTGCCGGTGACCGCGGATTCCTTCTCCTCGCCCTACCTGGACTCCTACCGCCTGCCGCAGGGCGTGCTGCACAATCCGCGCAGCGACCGGCGCACCACGCAGGGACTGTTTCACATCGCCGAGGGCGGGTTTCCGGTTCCGGCCGATAAGGCCGCGGTGCCCAAAGCAGGCGTTCGCGGCACTGTGGGGCGCGGCGCTGCGTCCTCCCCGAGGATCTGATGACACTGCCTTTCACGGCGGATCAGACAGGAGAAGGCGCGACTGCTTCGTTTCGCTGCTGCTGCGGCCGCTGGTCTGTCCGGCCGCGGGCAGCGAACCGGCGAAGACCATGGAAATCCGGTTCATCGCGCCGGGCAGCCTGGTCAGCAATCTGGATTTCGTGGAGAGCATTTTCGGCAACGGCGGCGATCCGTATCTTCCGGAAAACGATGCCGGGTCTGGATGTGTCCCATTGGACCGGACACACCGGCTGTGTCGTGCTGGCGCCGCACATCGTGGGCATTCCGAAGAAGGCGCTGGGGCTTCCGCATGTCAGCGAGGCTACCGAGCGGCAGCGACGCGACGGCATGTGCTGGACCGACGAGGCGGAGCCCTATAACGGCGGCCGCGCGTTCAAGCTGGTCTGCCGCGACGCGCGCGGCGTGATGGTCACGGTGATCGCGGACAACTATTTCGGCTATTGCAAGAAAGAGGTGAAAACTCAGATCAGCTTCGCGGCCAACCTGTACGGCTCCTGCGAGGAGGAGCATGCCGGCGGCGCGCTGGCCTTCGCCACTTACGTGCTGGGGCAGGATTTCTACGCGGACCGCACGGTCAGCCTGAAGGTGGCGGCCTTTGCCGACGCGGTGAATCTGCTCGGGGATCTGATCGAGCTGCAGCCCGAGGGCTACGCGGTCGATAAGCGCTATCCCAACATCTACTATGTGCCGGAGCATGCTTCCTTCCACACGCGGGAAGGGTTCGTCCGCTGGCCGCAGGACGGACAAAGAATCGCGGCTGGCGCTGCGCACCGGCGACGTTGTATTTCCTGCCCAACGGCTTCCGCGTCAAACTGCAAAAGCAGTTGGCCGGCACGGCGTGGCGCCTGGTGGGCTCGCGGCCTCGCGGAACGCTTTGCCACAAGCCCTGCACGGTGTCCGGCGGGGGCAAATCCGAGATCTCGAAATCGATCGCCGATGTCCTGTTGAAAGGGCCGGTCTTCGTCAAGGATTACCACCGCGACATGGACCAGGTGGCGGAGATCCTCGGCCGGGATTACTCCGCGATCTATCGAAACCGGCCGCCCGACGAACGCTCGCGGCGGCCGATTCTGAGCCCGGCGCGATCGCTCGGGTCCGTGATCCAGATGCTGACGCCGTCGGCCGGAATACATCGAATCGCACAACGCCTGGGCGAGCCAGCTTTCGCAGACCGTGCGGCAACTGGTCTTCACCGTGAAGCGCTATTACCAGCCCGAGTGGGGCGACAACTGGCGCGAACATTTCACGGTGGACCGGATCAACGGCTTCCTGGGCCACGAGCTGAAATTTGACAATCAGAAACTGGTGAGCAACTACCTGCGGGTCGGCTACGATCCGCGACGGCTCCTGGCGGATCTATAAGCTGCGGCCGGATTTCTGTCCCGCGGAAAAGGTGCAGATGGAGGACGACATCACCGCGTCGCTCGTGCTGCCGCGCAGCGCGCTGAACGACCTCGACCCGTCATACGACAATCCCAGCGTCAAGCTGGTAGCGAACTGCGAGCGCCTGCTGTTCCAGCGGCCCGACGACGCGATCTATCGTGGGGTGGACACACAGGCGGAGGCGGATATCGCCGGCCCGGGAAACTTCCTGTCGAATTTCGAGCCGATCACCATCGATGGGGCGCGGGCGCTGGTGGAACACGTCGTGGAGTTCGATCAGTACTCCGAGCCGATGAAGCAGGTTTCTGGCGAACTTCGCGGAGCAGCCCCGAGACGGACTTCGTCGTTTCGTCGGCGCACCCGCGCGTGGTGAACGGAAAGCGCACGACCAACCCGCGCTATTTGCAGCGGCGGCCGGACCTGGCGAATCCGCGAGAACTCTACCTGGCGCAGATCGCGGCGCGGCTGGCGCGCGGAATTCCCTCGTACGCGCCCGGTTTATTTGCCGGTCAACGCGGTGCTGGCGGGAAGAAGGAGCAGTCCGGCGGACGCCAAGGCCGGCCTGCCGCCGCTGGCGGTGCACAGCCCGATCCATTACCAGGAATTGCCGGAGCTGTTCATGGATTTCATCTGCAGCCTGACGGGCAAGTCGCCGGCGACTACCGGCTTCGGCAGCGAAGGCGCGTTGACCAAGACGGCCTTCAACGCGCTGCCTCCGGTGGTGGATCTGAACAACGCCCTGGTGTCGTTCATCCTTACGGGATACGCGGGCTTCACCACCTCGGCGGGCTACGTCGGGCCGAATTTCCGTGTGGACCACGACATCAGCCTGCTGGTGCCGGAGATCTGGTGCCGCATGCGGGTGCACGAGCGCGACCCCGAATTCCTCAAGGCGAACGGATATCTGGAAAAGGTCTCCGATTTCTGCCTGGACAACCGCACGGTACTGGCCAGCCGCCTGGGTTACCGGATCACGCCGCTTTTCGCCGACCGGTTCCTGGGACGGATCTTCGAAACTCCGGCGGCGGTATTCACAGGAGAGATGCTGCGCCCGGAGAAGCAGGACATCGTTCAGTTCGCCGCGGGCGTGGACGCGATTGTGGAGGCCCAGGCGCGGGTGGCGCGGCAGTATTTTGAGGATGGCAGTGTGGAGGCGGCGTGCCCTCCATTGAAGGCCCTGCTGCACATTATGGCCAACGGCACCTATGAAGGGAAAGGGCGGGAGGACCCCGAAGTGCGAGGCTTGTTCACCCGCGAATACCTGATGGAGAGCGATTGGTATCGCGAACGGCTGCAGTAGCAAACAAATGCGCGACATCGCGCTATGGAAGCGCCATGTGGCTGCGCATCGAGCGATTTCAGGCGGGCGGCGACGTGATGCGAGGCGTCGATATCGACGGGCTGCTGGCGGAATCCTGCCGGCAATTGGCCCGGGTCAGCGCCCCGGCATACTTGAAGGAGCTCCGAGGTACGATCGGCGCGGATCCGTTTTGCGGCATGTCTCTGCGATCGTGATGGCTCAATCGGGGCAAGGCCCGTTTGAAGAGGTATTCTAAGGTTATGGCAACTGGGATTCTGATCTCCGAGCAAGAATACCTGCACACTGCCTACGAGCCGGACTGCGAGTTCGAAGACGGCATGCTGATCGAGAGGAACGTGGGAACCTGGCATCACTCTAAGCTCCAGGCAGCATTGGCTGCGTATTTCTTCAACCGGCGCAAAGCCTGGAATGTGCACGTGGGAACTGAACCTCGCGTGCGCGCCCGCGCAGGAAAATACATGATTCCCGACCTCTGCCTGATCCAGGGACCAGAGCCAACCGACAGTGTCCTACAAACACCACCGCTACTCTGGATTGAGATTCTCTCTCCAGAAGACCGTCCATTACGGGTGAATCGCAAGGTACAAGCCATCCTGGAGTACGGCACGCCGTATGTCTGGGTGATCGATCCGGAAACATTGGAAAGCGAATTACATACCGGCGAGAAACGTGCACCGCTTGAGGATGGAGTGCTGCGAATCCCGGCACACAGATCGTGGTCCCGCTGTCTGACGTCTTCGAAGACTGAACATCGCCCGTCACGGTAAAATAGAAGTACTCCAGATCTCCCCCGAGGACTTGTGAGGAACTACCTGAACGATGTCCTTCGTCCATCTGCACTGCCATACCGACTACTCGCTGCTTGACGGCGCTTGCGATATCGACCAGTTGATGAAGATCATGGTCGAGCAGAAGATGCCCGCGGTGGCGATGACCGATCACGGGAATCTCTTCGGAGCGGTGAAGTTCTATAACGCCGCCAAGGCCTCCGGCATTCATCCCGTGATCGGCTGCGAGGTGTACGTTTCGCAGAAGGGCCACAAGACACGCACGCGATACCGATCGCTACAACCACCTGGTGCTGCTCTGCGAAAACCAGGAAGGCTATCGCAACCTCATCAAGCTGGTGTCCACCGCGTACCTGGAGGGCTTCTATTACAAGCCCCGCATCGATACCGACCTGCTGGCCGCGCATTCCAAGGGACTGATCGGCATGTCGGCCTGCCTGCGCGGCCACATTCCGGAGACCCTGCTTTCCGACAAGTACGACGATGCGCGGCGCATGGCGCACCAGTATGGCGACATCTTCGGCGCCAAGAATTTCTTCCTCGAAGTGCAGGACCACCACCTGGAGCAGGATAAGCGCCTCACGCCCGCACTGGTGCGCCTCTCCAGCGAAACCGGCTTTCCGCTGGTGGCCACCAACGATTCGCATTACCTGCGCAAAGAAGATGCGCGCGCGCACGAAATCCTGATGTGCATCCAGACCGGCAAGAATTTCAACGATCCCAACCGCATGCGTTGGAGCACGCCGGATTTCTACCTCAAGACGCGCGAGGAAATGATGGAGCTCTTCGGCGAACTCGAGGACGCCGTGGACCGCACCTGGGAGATCGCGCAGCGCTGCCACGTCAAGCTGGAAAAGGTGGTGGACCCGTTCCCGCGCTTCGATATTCCGACCGAGCACACCACGGACACGTACTTCGAATACGTGGCGCGCATGGGCTTCGAGAAGCGCCGCTCGCGCCTGGAAGCGATGCGGGTCAAAGGCGCGCTGAAGCACGACCTTGCCGAGTACGCCGAACGCCTGGATCGCGAAATCAAGATGATCCAGAACATGAAGTTCTCGGGCTACTTCCTGGTCGTCTGGGATTTCATCCGCTATGCCAAGGACATGGGAATTCCGGTGGGCCCGGGCCGCGGGTCGGCGGCCGGCAGCCTGGTGAGCTACGCGATGGAGATCACCGACATCGACCCGCTGCAATACGGCCTGCTGTTCGAGCGCTTCCTCAATCCCGAGCGCGTCAGCTTCCCCGACGTGGACGTGGATTTCTGCATGAACCGCCGCGGCGAGGTGATCCAGTACGTCACCCAGAAGTACGGCCGCGAGCAGGTAGCGCAGATCATCACGTTCAATACGCTGGGCGCGCGCGCGGCAATCAAGGACGTGGGCCGCGTGCTGGAAGTGCCGTTCGCGGACGTGGAGCGGCTCACCAAGATGGTGCCGGCGACGCTCAACATTTCGCTGCAGGAGGCGTTCGACCAGGAGCCGGGCTTCAATGAGGCGGCGAAGAAAGACCCGCGCATCGACGATGTGATGAAGGTGGCGCTGCGCCTGGAAGGCCTGGCGCGCAACTGTTCCGTGCACGCCGCCGGCGTGGTGATCTCGCCGCTTGCCGCTGCGCGACCTGGTTCCGCTGTACAAGACCAACCGCGACGAAATTGTCACCCAGTTCGATATGGGCGGCCTGGAAAAGCTCCAGCTGCTCAAGATGGATTTCCTGGGGCTGACCACGCTGACCCTGATTCAGGACGCGCTGCGCCTGATCCAGAAGCGCCACGGCGTGACGATCGTCCCGGAAGATCTCCCGCTGGACGACAAGGGCACCTACGAAGTCTTCTGCAAGGGCTTCACCAGCGGCGTCTTCCAGTTCGAATCCGGCGGCATGCGCGACATCCTGCGCCGCTACCAGCCGAGCCGCCTGGAAGATCTCACGGCGCTCAACGCGCTCTATCGTCCAGGCCCGATTCAGGGCGGCATGGTGGACGACTTCATCGAGCGCAAGTGGGGCCGCAACAAAGTGGTCTACGATCTGCCCGAGCTGAAGGAGCTGCTGGAGGAGACCTACGGCGTCATCGTGTACCAGGAACAGGTGATGCAGATCTCCAATCGCATCGCCGGCTATTCGTTGGGCGATGCCGATCTGCTGCGCCGCGCCATGGGTAAGAAGAAGGTCGAGGAGATGGCCAAGCAGCGCGAGCGCTTCATCGAGGGCGCGCTGGAGCGCGGCTTCCCGCAGAAGAAGGTCGAGAAGATCTTCGACCTGATGGAGCAGTTCGCCGGCTACGGCTTCAACAAGTCGCACTCGGCCGCCTACGCCTATCTCGCCTTCGTCACCGCCTACCTCAAGGGCCACTATCCGGTGGACTTCATGGCGGCGCTGCTCACCTCGGAAACCGGCAACACGGCGAAGGTCGTCAAGTACATCAACGAATGCCGTGAAATGGGGATCAGGATTCTTCCCCCGGACGTGAACCACAGCGAGTGGAGCTTCACGCCCGACGGCGAAGCCATACGCTTCGGCATGGGCGCCGTCAAGAATCTGGGCCAGTCCGCCGTGGAGGCGATCGGCAAGGCGCGCGAGGAAGAGGGACGCTTCACATCGCTGCACCAGTTCTGCGAGAAGGTGGATCTGGGCAGCGTCAACCGCCGGATGATCGAAAGCCTGATCAAGGCTGGCGCGATGGATTCGCTGGAGGGCACGCGCAGCCAGAAGTGGGCCGCCGTCGAAGGCGCGATGGAGGCCGGACAGCGCGCGCAACGCGATCGTGAAAGCGGCCAGGTGGGCCTTTTCGGCGAAATGCTGGAGTCGGGCGAGACGCACGCCACGCCGTTGCCCAATGTGCCCGACTGGACCGACAAGGAGAAACTCGCCGGTGAAAAGGAACTGCTGGGCTTCTGGGTCACCGGCCATCCGCTGGACCGCTACATGGATAAGGTGAGCGAGCTTGCGAGCCACGACAGCTCCAATCTGGATGGCCTCGCCAAGAACACCGAGGTCGTCGGTCTGCGGCGTGCTCACCGGCATCACGCGCAAACGCAATCGCGAAGGCAAGCCCTGGTGCGTGATGCAACTCGAAGATCGCACCGGCAATGTCGAAGCGCTGTGCTTCGCCACCAGCTACGAACGCCTGGCGAGCCAGGTGATCGAAGATACGGCCGTGATGGTCCGCGGCCTGGTGCTGCCGGAGGAGAACACGACACCAAAGCTCTCGGTGCAGGACATTGTGGCACTGGATAATGCGCGCATCGATCTTCCCGGCGTGATCGCCATCCGCGTGTGGATCGGCCGCGACGGCGGGGTGGACCGCGCCGCGGCGCTGGAAGAGCTTTTCAAGCGCAAGCCGGGACCGACGTCCGTGCGGTTAAGGCTGGAAGCTCCGCGCGATTTCTCGGTACTGCTGGACGTTCCGGCGAAGGTCCGCCCCGACCGCGAGTTTAAGGCGGCGGTCGAGATGATCTGCGGTCCGGCCTGCGTGGAAAAGGTGGCGGGCTAAAGGTCAGCGTGCGTTGGCGACAGCAGCGCTGGAGGAAGCCGGCGTCCGGACAGCACCGGCATGCGAATCGTTCGGGTACTGTTCCAGTGCGATCCGGAAGGCACGCTCACTAAGGTTGGCCTTGTTCGCTTTCAACGCGGCCCGGCCCCAGGGCTCCGCCACCGGCCGCGGGTAATACGGCGGCTCGGTGTAAATCAGGTGGCGTTCCGCCTTGCTGGCCTGTTCGAACAGCTTGAGCGCGCGTCCGCCGCGACCCTCGGCGAGCTCCAGGTGAGCCAGCAGCTCCTGGCGCGCCACTTCCAGTTCGGCGGGGTTCGCGCGTTTGGTTCGCGACCGGTAGTCGGTCAGCGCCGCGTCGAATTGCGCCAATTCCTCGCGCGCCTTGACGGCGCTCCCCGTGTTGGCGAACGCCAGCGCCCTCGCCCAGTGCCGCCAGGCTTCCTGCCGCGGACGCGCCAGTACGGGCAACATCTCGCCTGCCAGAATGGCGTCCCATTTTTCGAACTGCACCAGCGTGCGCAGCATGGCGAACCATCCCTGGGCGCGCGCGCTGCCCACGCCATCCGCCGCGGCAAGCTGCGCCGGATTCTCCTTGAACTGCAGTAGCTCCTTCGCCGCCTCAATGGCATCGTCGTACCGCCCCTCGAAGGAATAGGCCGTAGCGAGGTAATGAACATTGTGCCCGTGATGTCCATCGCCGTATAGTTTGTCCTGCGCCATCCAGGTGCGTTCGTTGCGGGCGGCATCGCCAAAAGATTTTTCGGCGTCGCTCCAACGCCCGGTCTGCGAATAGATATGCCCGGGCATGTGTAGCGCGTGCGGAATGTTGGTCACCAGTTGGGAATACTTCTCGCAGCTCGGCCAGGCATCCTTCGCAAAGGTGGATCCTTCAAAACCGTGAATGATGTAATGATGCAGCCCGGGGTGCTCGGGCGCCTTGGCCAGCAGACCGCGCAGAATCGTCACGGCCTCCGTGCTGCCCGGCGCTACCGGCTTTTTCTCCGGCAGCGTGAATCCGCGCATGATCATCAGAGCCAGATCCAGTTGGGCTTCCACTTCGTCCGGATGCACGGCCAGCAAGGCGCGCATACCCTTGACGAATGCCTCCTCGGGATCCTTGGCCTCGGCATCGCGCCGTGCCGCTACGGCAGCGACGTACATCTTCTCCAGTTCGGTAGCCTTCCCCGGAATCTGGCTCAACTCTACCGCCTTCTTCGCGGCCGCCCGCGCTCGAGAGGTGGCCGGGGCGACCTGCTTGCCAAAGAACGCTCCGAGCGTGTCGATCTGGAAACGCGGCCGCCAGTCGCCGGCGGCAACCATCGCGATGCCCCATTGCGGCATGGGCGCCGCCGGATCCAGAGCGGCAGCCTGCAGAAAACTCCGCTCCGCCTCGCGAGCCCAGAAGGAATGCATTTGCGCCAGGCCCTGATCGAAGAACTGCTGCGCCTCGGTGTTGGAGGTCGTGATCGCCAGGTGTACCGTTCCCATGCCGGGCAGGATTTTCGCGGGCAGAGTCGGCGCGAGCGAACTCGGCGGCGGCGTACAATTGTCGGCACCCTTCGGCGGCTGGGCGACGGCGGCAAACGCGAGAGTCAATATGACGGCGAACTTCACGGCTGGTCCTCCTGTTGCAGTTGCCGCGCAATCAGATGCGCGAGCTGATCCGGACGATAACTCGAGCCTTCCACCCGGGCGGCCAAACGTCCATCGCGCCCGATGATGGAGGTAGTGGAATTGTGGCCGATCGAGCCTTCCTCGGTCCAGTAGATTTCTCCCAGGGATGCCGCTAACTTTGCCACATCGCCGGTGAGAAAGCGCCAGCCTGTTCCGGCCGCCCAGCGGCGCGCATACTCGGCGAGGACGGGCGGAGTATCAAACTCAGGATCCACCGTCACCGTGAGCAGCAGCAAATTCCCGCCCAGCTGATCGCGAAACCGGCGTTGCAGCATGGCAAAATTTGCCGAAAGCCGGGGACACACGTCGGGCAGAGGGCACCGCGTGTAGATGAAGTCGATGGCCACGACCTTCCCGCGAATATCGGCGGAACGCAAAGTGCGGCTCTGTTGGTCGTTGAGGGCGAAATCCGGCAGCATCGAACCGATAGCGAGCTTTTCCCCGGGCGCGGCGAGCTCTGCATCCGGCGCACCTGTGGCCCGGATGTTCCGTGCGATCGACCCGTGCCTGGTTACCGTAAGCTCGAACGCGATACGCGCGCCCGGATGCAGCGCCTCTAATTGGCCGGCATTTTCCGCGCGGAACGGCATCAGCATCGCAGGCATGTAGTGCCCGATCGCTCGATGAGACACCAGCATCGTTCGCGCCACCACGTCCACCGCCACCACGATTCCATCCACCGCATACGTCTTCGCCGGCATGGGAACGGAAAGGATTGCGGCGAAAATGACGAGCTTGCCCATAATGCGTGGATTGATTGGATTATACGTGAACCGGAGTACTGCAGTTCACATAGCGCGCTTTGGGTGCCGGATTGCTTAAGCCCTTGTAGAAAGGACGATTTCGAAATGTTGATCTTGCTCATCGTTGTACTGGTGCTGCTGATTGGTGGTGGTGGTGGATACTACGGCTATGGCCGCTGGGGCTACGGTGGCGGCGCTGGCGTGGGCCTTGGCACCGTTTTACTAATCCTCCTCCTCGCTTACATGTTGGGCTTCATACATTAGACCGCCCTGAGGTTTCGCCATAGGGAGCCGCCGCAGGTCACCATGGAAGTTGACCATGAAGCCTCCGACCCCCAGCGTCCTCACCATCAACGGCGGTTCGTCCAGCATCCGGTTCGCGGTGTACCAGACGCGGCCGATCGTACGCAAGCTCCACGGCAAGATCGATCGCATCGGTCTGTCCGGCACAAATCTGACAGTCAGCGATTCGGCCGGGACTTCCGTCGCGCCGCAGAGAGTTGCCGCCGGCGATCACCGCACCGCTGCCGCTTTCCTGTTGGACTGGCTCGCCGCGCGCCCGGGTGTCGAGGCAGTGAAGGCTATCGGGCACCGCGTGGTACATGGGATGAAGTATTCGGAGCCGCAACGCGTCACGCCGAAACTGCTCACTGAACTCCGCCGGATCACTCCGTACGCCCCCGATCACCTCCCTCGTGAAGTTGGTTTGATCGAGGCATTCCGCCGTCGCCATCCAAAGCTGGAGCAAGTGGCGTGTTTTGACACGGCATTCCATCGCACCATGCCGCCGGTCGCCCGCCGCCTGCCCATTCCGCGGCGCTACGCCGCCAAGGGTGTAGAGCGCTACGGCTTCCACGGACTCTCCTATTCGTATCTCATGGAGGAGCTCGCACGCCTCGATCCGGCGGCGGCCAAGGGGCGGGTGATCCTGGCGCATCTCGGCAACGGCGCCAGCCTGGCCGCGGTACGAGATGGCAAGAGCATCGACACAAGCATGGGCTTCACACCTACCTCGGGACTGGTAATGAGCACGCGCACCGGAGACCTCGACCCCGGACTGGCTTATTACCTGGAGCGCACCGAGCGCATGACTGCTGCTCGATTTCAGCATATGGTCAATCACGAATCCGGGCTGCTCGGTGTTTCTGCCATCAGTTCCGACCTGCGCGATCTGTGCGCTAAGGAGACCTCGGATATACGCGCCGCTGAAGCCGTGGACCTGTTTTGCTATCAGGTGAGGAAGTGGATCGGTTCGTTCGCCGCCGCACTGGGCGGCGTGGATACGCTCGTCTTTGCGGCCGGCATCGGCGAAAACGCGCCGCAGATTCGCAAGCGGATCTGCGATGGGCTGGGCTTTCTGGGCATTGCACTAGATCGCGGGCGCAATGCGCAAAACGCAGCCCTGATTTCGGCGGACGCCGGCCCCGTCAAGGTGCGGGTCATCCGCACCGACGAGGAACTCATGATCGCAAGGTCAGTGATTCGCGTGCTCAAGCTGGGCTCACTCGCGGCTTGATCTTTCTTCGCGCAAATACTCGGTAGGCACATCATCTTCCGGAACCTGTTTTGTGCGGACTTCACCCTCGTCCGCATCCGGCGCATTTTCCACGCCCCCAATCACCTCGGCCTCGAAGAATTGCCCCTCCTCTACCAGCTCTTCCACGCTTTCCGATCCTGCTTCGGCAAGATCCGATAATCCCTGCGTGTCTCCGGACTGCCCGGCGGAACCGGGGCCGGTCCCTTTTTCCTTGTTCGAAACCGTACGGTACGTCGGTTCTGCATCATCGGGTTTCTTGGTCATATACCCAAATGCTGCACGTGGCGCGCCACAGCTTCCAGTGCCGCGCAGGTAAGTCTCTCGTTCGAATTGGTGCATCGCGTGCAACCAATTCCATAGTTCACGTCGAATATCCGGCGCGTTGGACGCCTGGAAGATGCACGGGAATACTCGAAAGTAGGATGGAAACGATGAAAAATAATTCAAAGAAGACGCACGCCACCGGACAGGAGAGTGAAATTCAACGTTATGGAACAGTGATAAACCGGGCTATCTCGCTGGATCATAAGGTTCGCCTGGCGAGCGTGGAGAACCTCAACCGTCTGCTTGCCGACACCATGACCTTGCGCGATATGTACAAAAAGCATCACTGGCAGGTCTCAGGTCCCACCTTCTACCAGCTACACCTGCTCTTCGACAAACATTACACGGAACAGGCAGAGATTGTCGATGCGCTGGCCGAACGCGTGCAGACGCTCGGCGGAGTTGCCATCGCCATGGCTCCCGACGTGGCCGAAACCACGCGCATTACGCGTCCGCCCCGGGGCCGGGAGGATGTCGCCGTGCAGATGTTCCGCCTGTTGCAGGCGCATGAGCTGATCATCGCCGAAACCCGTGAGGCGGCGCGGGCCGCCGATGACGCTGGTGACGATGGAACCAACGATTTGCTGGTCAGCGAGGTGCTCCGCGTGAACGAGCTTCAGGTCTGGTTCATTTCCGCGCACGTCGAGGATACGGGAACTGCCGGCAAGGATGAAGAGGCCGCCGGCTCGCTGGTCGAAGCGCACCGCTGATAATTTCTGAGGGATCTGCTAGAGCCGCGGCGCATCGCCGCCGCGGCTAAGTTCGGAAGGGAGCGTTGGCGGAGGAAGAGGGATTCGAACCCCCGAACGAGTTTCCCCGTTAACGGTTTTCAAGACCGCCGGTATCAACCACTCACCCATTCCTCCGGCTTCCTTATTATAAAACGTCAGGCTTGGCCGCGCGCCTGCGCCAAGGCGTCCAGCTTGGCGCTCAAATCCTTCAGGGTGCGCATCACTTCGTCGTGGGCCTGCTTCTGGAACGGCGGATCCACCCCTTTGATCTCGAATGTGCCTCCCGGTTCGAGAATGCAGTGCTCCACGCTGCCTACGCTATCGAACCCCTGGCGGTGGAGTACGGTCATGAGCTCGGCGGTGGTCAGTAGTTCCTTGGCCAACTCGGACTTCTTCACCTTGCCGTGCTCGATCAGTGTCGTCGGGTGACCTTCCAGGAGTTCGTCCAGGCGGCGATGGCGGAACAGGAAGCGCACCACCAGGTAGTTGAGCGCCAGCAGGGCCAGCGCGCCGATCAGCCCGCCGCTGAGCGAATTGTCGTTGCCGATAATGGCGTTCTGCACGGTGTTGGATAGCGACAGCAACACCACCAGGTCAAACGGGTTCAGTTGAGCCAGCTCGCGCTTGCCGAACACGCGCAGCGCGACTACCAGAAAAACATACACCAGCGCCGGGCGCAGTACCTTCTCGACGACCGGCGCGCCCACCACAAAAATCTCGCTCCACATCTTTGGTGTAGCCAGCCACTCAGGCATTCGGAAGCCCTCCTCAGGTAGTCTCTATCCCCACTCATTATCCAGGTTTTGATAAAACAGAAGAGAGGCTTCCTGTTTTTGGGAAGGGGAGGGCCCCGCGTGCACCCTAAATCCTGTGGAAAAGCTGATGACGACCGCGCGTATAGCAGGCCAACTGGCGCTTGCTGCAGGCGCCCCGTCCATCCACAGACATGTACTGCGTTTGACGTTTTAAGCCTTGAGCCTCCCTTCGCCTCCCAGCTACCCTAGGTGATTCACGATGTCTGCGCATAACGCTACCGAGAAAGGCCTGCCCACGAATGTAGACGCCGAGCGCTTCGTGCTCGGCACCATTCTGCTGGAGGACAGCTTCTACATACAGGCGGCCGGCACGCTCGAGGTCAACGATTTCAGCCTGGAGAAGCACCGCCGCATCTTCAAGCGCATGGGCGACGTCTATGAACGCGGCGAGAAGATCGACCGCATCACCGTCGCCAATGAACTGATGAAGTTCGGCGAGCTGGAATCCTGCGACGGCCTGAGTTACCTGGTTTCCCTGGACGACGGCCTTCCGCAGATTCCCAACGTCGATTCCTACATCCGGCTGGTGAAGGACAAGGCCATCCTGCGCAGCATCATCTTCGCCTCGCAGCACATGATCAATCGCTGCATGATGGCCGAGGAAGCGCCGGACGAAATCCTCGCCGGCGCCGAGGAGACCCTGCTCAAGCTCGGCGAGGCCCAGGTCAAGAGCGGCCTGCTGAATCCCGACGAGATCCTGCAGGGCTACGAAGGCGGCATCAGCGCCTTCCTCGACCCCAGCAAGCGCGTCAAGGGCGTCAGCACCGGCTTCCTCAAGCTGGATGAATACACCGGCGGCATGCACGGCGGGGACCTGTTCATCCTGGCCGGACGCCCTTCCATGGGAAAGACCGCCTTCGCTTTGAACATCGCGCAGCACGTCGCGCTCACGCAACAAGCAGACGGTGGCGGTCTTCTCGCTCGAAATGTCGAAGGAGTCGCTGCTGACCCGCATGCTCTGCGCGGCGGCGCGCGTGGACAGCCAGCGATTCCGTACCGGCTACCTCTCGCAGGAGGAACGCCGCAAGCTCAACCATTCCCTGCAGGAACTGGTGGAGGCGCCGCTCTACATCGACGACACGGCGGGACTGCACCTGATGGACATGCATGCCAAGCTGCGCCGCTTGAAATCGGAGCGCAAGCAGCTGGGCCTGGTGATCGTGGATTACCTCCAATTGATGAGCGTGCGCGGCCGCAGTGAGAATCGCAATCAGGAAGTCAGCGCACTCTCGCGCGGCCTCAAGCTGCTCGCCAAGGAGCTCAACGTGCCGATGATGGTGCTTTCCCAGTTGAGCCGCGCGGTGGAAACCCGGCAGGGCGACCACCGGCCGCAGTTGAGCGACCTTCGCGAATCGGGCTCGATCGAGCAGGACGCCGACGTGGTGGGCTTCGTCTTCCGCGAGGAAGTCTACAATCGCGATCGTGAAGACCTCAAGGGACTGGCCGAGCTGATCATCGCCAAACAGCGTAATGGACCGATCGGCACCGTGAACCTGGTCTTCCTGCACGCGCAGACGAAATTCGAGAATCGCGCCGAGGATACCGGGGAGCTGCCGGAAGAGTAGAGTTACGCCTCCCGCTTCACGTACAGTTCGGCGTGCGTAAAAGCCGAGCGTGCGGATCTGGTCGCTGAGCGTGGTGTACCGAACCATTCCGCTGGCGGCGCGCAGTTGCCCAAGTTCGGGCGGCGTGAACTCGCGAAGATAGCGGTCGGAGCGCTCGCGATAGGAGTACCCGGCATACACGGGGACCGCCGCCGAAGTCAGCTTCATCAGCTCATCCCAAAAGCTCTGCCGTTGGAACAAGCCCTTGCGCGTTCCGGCCTCGCGCGAGATCTCAATGGGCTGCCGCCCGCCGCGCAACGTGGCGCGCGTGCAATTCGCCGCGGCGAACCGGCGCGCGGGGTCGGGATCGGGAAAGGTGGCCAGCAGCTCGCGCAGATCTTCTCCACAGCGCCCCAGCCCGTCCAGCGGAATCGCGAGGCGCCGCTCACCAGGCTGCCGCGCAGCAGCAGTTCGCGAATCCGCGCTTCGTCCTTGCCGGTGACGCCCAGCATGTACTCCACCAGCTCCCGAACCGGCATCTCCTGCACCACCACGGGCGTGATGGAAATCGACTCGGCGGCTTCGGAACTCAGCTTGACCCGGACGGTGGGGGGCAGCGCCATCGTTTTTCACGCTAGCATAAGTCCGTGACCCCTCTGGAAAAGGTGCTGGCGGAAACCCGCCGCTACGAGCATGCGCTGCTCGACTTCTCGGCGCGCGAACAGAACGGGACCATCGAGCTGGTGATCGAACTGAAGGACCGGCGCCTGGGCCTGCATACCTACTACGCGCCGGTTCACGCCCGCGACATCGAGCACTCCGCAGTTCGCCTGGACCTTCCAGCGCTACCTCTACGACTGCATGCACGATTACCTGGTGGAGATGTTCGTCGACACGCCGCAGAACCGGGAGCAGCGCCCGTGACGCCGGCCGGGCGAAATTCTGGCCGCCGAGATCCGCCGCAACGGTCCCATTCCCTTCCGCCGCTTCATGGAGGTCGCGCTTCTATCATCCGGCAGCACGGCTACTACCGGCGCGCCGCGATCCCTTCGGCAAAGATGGCGACTTCTTTACGGCCGAACAGATCCAGCCTGTCTTCGGCATTCTGATGGCCGCGCAGATCCGTCAGCTCTACCTGGAGATGGGTGAGCCGCGCGATTTCACCGTGGTCGAATTGGGCGCCGGGCCGCCGCGAAATGGCGAAGGCATTCTCCGAGTGGAACTACGTGCCGGTGGATATCGATTCCGGTGCGCTGCCCGAACGTTTCACCGGTGTCGTTTTCTCCAACGAATTCTTCGACGCGCTGCCGGTGGATGCCGTGGTGTACCGGAACGGCGCCTTCCACGAGCAGCGCGTCGCGCTGGCGGACGGCGCCTTCTGCTGGCACACCGGCGAAGTGGTTGGTCCGAGCGCGGAGCGTTACCTGCGCCGCTACTACCTGCCGCCGGAAGAAGGGACGCTGGTACGAAGTGAACCTGGAGGCGCTGGCCTGGCTCGAGCGCATCGCCGCGGCGTTAACTAAAGGATACGTACTCAGCATCGATTACGGTTTCACGCGCGCGGAGAGCGTGCGCTTTCCCGCGGGCACGCTGATGGGGTACCGGCGGCACACCGCGCGCGAAGACGTTTTGGCGGAAGCCGGACTCGCGCGACATCACCGCGCACGTCAACTTCACGGCGCTCCAAGAGAGCGGCGCCGCAGTGCGGCCTCACGACCGTGCGCTTCGAGACGTTGGCGCAGACGCTTGCTCGCCGCCGGAGAGGCGGATCAGTTCGCGGCGGCGCTCGGCGCGGGCGGCACGGCGGAGGAATTGCGCCGCCGCATGCAGCTCAAGACGCTGCTCTTCGGCATGGGAGAGACGTTCCGGGTTCTGTTGCAGAGGAAAATGGAAGAGGGAAGTGATGCAGAGAAGCGGAGGGAAAAGTCTTGAACAATGAAAAAGGCCCCGGAAACCGGGGCCTTGGAGTCATAACCTGTTTGCAGCCCTTCTTCAGGGCGACGCCCAGACTACTTCTTTTTCTTCGGAGCAGCCTTTTTCTTCGGGGCGGCTTTCTTGGTTGCGCTCTTCATCGATTGATTCTCCCTAACATCAAATTTTGCGATTCGAAAATCGCAATGTGATTCATATATAAGGTGCTTCGGAAATAAAGTCAAGAAAAAAATGCAATCGACGCTTCTTTCGACCTCTTTCGAGTTGCACGCAGTCGCATCGCGACGCGAAGAAATTATCGCGCGCGCCAAATCTTGATTGCGCCGCGCGCTGCGTATATACAATTAGACGCGCGCGACAGGCGCGCGCAAAATTCTCGAATGATGCTGCTTCCCATCTTGATGGCCGTGCATCGCCGCCGAAGACGACACCAGCCTCGTCGCGCGCATGCAACGGCGCGATCCCGAACGCTCTGGCCGAGCTTTACGATCGCTACGGCCGGGTGACCTTCTCGCTGATTCTGCGCGTGGTTCGCGATGCCGGCATCGCCGAAGACCTGGTGCAGGAGACTTTTCTGCGCGTCTGGAATCGCGTTCACGGCTTCGATGCGCAGAAGGGCTCGATTGGGCCATGGCTGCTGGCGGTGGCGCGCAATCGTGCCATCGACTACCTGCGGTCGGCGGGCGGCCGCGAACGCAATGCCGTCGAATTTGAGGAGACGGACCATCCCGCGCTGTACTGCGATATGGAGAAGGACATTCTGCAGTTCCGACAATGCCCGCCGCGTGAAGTCCGCGGTGGAGAAGCTGGCGCCGAACCAGCGCCAGGTGATCGAGCTGGCGTATTTCGAGGGACTGTCGCAAACGGAAATGGCGGAACGCATGGGCCAGCCGCTGGGTACGGTGAAGACCTGGGTGCGGGCGGCGCTGAAGAACTTGCGCGACGAACTCGGCGCGGTGGTGCCGGCATGAACTGCAACGAACTGCGCGAACACTACGAACTGTACGCCATCGGCGTGGCCGAAGAGCCGGAGCGCAGCGAGATCCGCGCGCACCTGAATCGCGAATGCGAGGTCTGTATGCGAGGAATCAAACGGGCGCGGGAACTGGTCGCGCTCCTTGGAGGTACGGCGCCCCCCGCTGCTCCGTCCGCGGCATTGCGCCGCCGCATCCTTGCCAGTGCGGGAGTGGAGCAGCGCCGCTTCGGATGGGCGCCCTTCCTGGCGGCGGCGCTGGCCCTGGCACTGTTCGCCGCGGTCTATTTCGGCGGGCGCGAGCGCGACTTGGCCAACGAACTGGCGCGCGTCCGCGAGCAGAGCAGCCGGCAGACCATCGAACTGCCAGCATCAATCAGGCCTTCGCGATTCTCACCGGCGCGGACACCACGGTCACTACCTTTGGCGAAGGCCAACCCAAGCCCAAGGGCAAGGTATTCGTCAGTCCGTCGCAGGGCGTGCTGCTGATCGCCGGCAATCTCCAGCCGGCGCCGCCCGGTAAAGCGTACGAGATGTGGATCATTAAGGACGGCAAGGCGAAGGCGGCCGGAATGTTCCAGTCGGCGCCGGATGGCAGCGCGATGCACATGCAGCGAGGCTCGGCGGAAAATACCGGCGCCGTCGCGGTCACCCTGGAGAATGAGGCGGGCGCCGACCAGCCCACTTCCACTCCGTTATTCGCCGCACCGATTCGCGCGCTGGTCCATTAGACCGCCGGTCCATAATGGACTCATGTCCTCGGCTGCCCAGATCCCGCTCGCAATGCTCGTGATCTTCGCGTCTGCGAAACTTCTGGAGGAGATCTTCGAGCGTCTCGGACAACCGGGCATCGTCGGTGAAATCCTCGCGGGCGTACTCATCGGTCCGCAAGTGCTTGCGTGGGCGTCGCCGACCGAGCTTCTGAGGACGCTCTCCGACCTGGGCGTAATGTTCCTCCTCTTCCGCGTCGGACTGGAGGTCAAGGCGTCCGAGTTGATGAAGGTAGGCGGCACCGCACTGCTGGTGGCAGTGGCTGGAATCATCGTACCCTTCTTCGCGGGATGGGGCATCTGTGCTCTCTGGGGCGAACCGCGGCTGGAGAGTATCTTCACCGGTGCGGCTATGGTCGCCACCAGCGTGGGGATTACGGCCCAGGTACTGGCCGCTCGCGGGCTGCTCGACATGCGAGCCAGCCGGATCATCCTGGCCGCGGCGGTGATCGACGACGTGCTTGGCCTGATCGTGCTTGCTGTGGTCAGCGGTATGGCCAAGGGCGCGGTCAACTACCTGGACATCGCGTTGACCGCCAGCCTCGCCCTCGGCTTTACCTTCTTCGTGGCGCGTTTCGGCACGCGCACTGTGCGCCGCGTCATGCCGCACGTGCAGGCGGGGCTGCGCCTGGCGGAGAGCGAGTTCGCGATGGCCATGACCCTCCTGTTTGCGCTCTCCCTGCTCGCCGTCTATGCGGGCGTGGCCGCCATCGTCGGCGCTTTTCTGGCAGGTATGGCCCTGTCGGAGACCGCGGAAGGACGCGTCACCCAACTCACCGACGGAGTCGCCGAGTTGTTGGTGCCGTTCTTTCTGGTCGGCATCGGTCTGCACTTCGATGTCTCCGATTTTACCGGCGGCGCGCACACTGGGGCTGGCGGGCGCGCTCCTGGTGGCCGCGGTCCTCTCCAAGTTTCTTGCCTGCGGCGC
This sequence comes from uncultured Solibacteraceae bacterium, assembly GCA_963792055.1. Taxonomy (GTDB): domain Bacteria; phylum Acidobacteriota; class Terriglobia; order Bryobacterales; family Bryobacteraceae; genus Solibacter. The sequence continues at coordinate 754,458 of CAWBUV010000011.1, forward strand.
CGGAGCGCTCAGCGTGGGCCGTACGGACGCCATTCGTGTCGGCGTAGGCATGGTGCCGCGCGGCGAAGTCGGCATGGTGGTGGCGCAGATCGGACTCAATCTGGGAGTCATCGGGCACAGCATCTACGGCATCATCGTCTTCATGTCGGTGGCCACCACGCTGATCGCCCCGCCGCTGTTGAAGCTCGCCTTCGGCTCGCCCACCGAAGCGGAACGGGAAATCATCCGCCTCGGCTGACTCGTTTGAGCGGTTACAATATCGGAGACGTGACCAAATACATCCGCTACCAATCCGCCTCCGGCGTCTCCTACGGCACCCTGGAAGGCGACACCGTCCACCAGATCCAGGGAGACCTGTTCGACGGCCACACACCCACCGGCGCCACCCATCCACTCTCCGAAGTGAAGTTGTTATACCCCTGCGCGCCGAGTAAGATCCTGGCCGTCGGGCTTGAACTACAAAAGCCATCTGGGCACCCGGCCGCAGCCCGCGCATCCGGAAATGTTCTACAAGCCGGTGACGGCGCTGCAAAACCCGCTGGACCCCATCGTCATCCCCCGCGACGCCACCGACGTCCATTCGGAAGGCGAAATGGTGGTCGTCATCGGCAAGCGTCTGCGCAACGCATCGGAAACGGCAGCCGGCGATGCCATCTTCGGCGTCACCTGCGGCAACGATGTCAGCGAGCGTGCCTGGCAGAATGGCGCACAAAAGGACTTGCAGTGGTGGCGCGCCAAGGGCTCGGACACGTTCGCACCGCTCGGCCCCGCCATCGTCAGCGGAGTCGACTATGGCAAACTACTGCTCCAGACGCGTATGAATGGGGAGACGATTCAAAAACAGTACACCAGCGACCTGATTTTTGATATCGCGGCTGTGCTGAGCTGGATCAGCGGGTGGGTGACTTTGCTGCCGGGAGACCTGGTCTATACAGGAACGCCGGGCAACACCCGAAAGATGTCGCCCGGCGATGTGATCGAGGTGGAACTCGACCACGTGGGAGTACTGCGCAATCCGGTCAGCTAGAAGCTGATCTTCGCGCCCAATTGCAGACCGCGCCCGCCGCCCGCTCCGGTGACGTAACCGTAGTTGGAGTTGGAGACGTCGGTAGTCGGGTTGCTGAACTGCGGAGTGTTGGTCACTCCGAAAGACTCACCGCGGATTTCCATTTTCATCTTCTCCGTGAAGTTGAAAATCTTGAAGATGGAAAGGTCCGCGTTGAAGAAGCCCGGTCCGGAAAGGGTATTCCGCCCCGAACTGCCGAAGCGCACGCCGGTGGGCTGAACAAAGCTCGCCTGCGAGAACCAGGGACTTCCGCCCTTGCTCGGCGTGTTGATACCGTACAGTTTGGTGACTTCAGCCACCTGGTCGGCCGTCTGGCTGGCGCCCGGGGTGTTGAGCGAACTGCCGTTGGCGCCGAACGTCATCGGCGTGCCCGTCATGAGCGTCAGGATGCCGTTGACCTGCCAGCCGCCGATCGTTTTGGCAGCCAGTCCGTGATTCAGCCACTTGCGGCCGACGCCGAAGGGCAGATCGTAGACGTAACTTTGCACGAAGGTCTGATGCCGGTCGAAATCCGTGCGGGCGTAGCTGCGGCGGGGGTTGATGTAGTTCCAGAGGCCACCGTCGTCGCCGGTCTGGAAGCTCATGCCGCGAGCCAGGGTGTATGCCGTGGTAATGGCCAGCCCGTTATGGAAGCGCCGGTTCAATTTCACCTGCAGTCCGTTGTACATCGAGGAGTAGCCGGTGAAGTACTGCGTGGTATCGGCGGTGCGCTTGAACTGCTGATACTCGGGACGGCCGTTCACGCCAAGACCCATCTGGTCGGCGGTAGTCGGCACGTTGAGGTTGTAGGTGGCCGAGGTGCGCACGCCGTGGTTGCCTACGTAGGCCACGTCCAGCGTGAAGTGCAAGGGAAGCGAACGCTGGATGGAGAAGTTCCACGACTCCACGTAGGGGTTCTTGTAGTTCAGCGGAATCACGATGTTGCTCTGGGTCAGCGACGGATTCGTGATGATTCCGTTGGAAGGGATCACCGCCAGTTGCGGTGCGGGGAAACCGCTGGCCATGGAGAACGCGCCGTTGGGGGTAACGGCGGGTGCGTAGGCGTTGGCTCCAAGGGTAAACTGGTTGTTCTGCTTCACCGGGAAGTTGTAAGCGTAGGTGTTGTCCGGGAACGGCGTGTAGCTGACTCCGTAGCCGGCGCGGATCACGGTCGCATTGTTCATGCGGTAGCTGATCCCGAGGCGGGGAGCAAAATACTTCCAGTTCTTCTGCATGCCCATGTTCATCGGATTGCCACCCACACCGGCCAGAACCAGAGTGTTGTTGACCGGGTTGTAGTTGGAGAAGCCGACCGGGAACCTCGGCGTTGGCGGCGGGTAGAATTCCCATCGGATACCGAAATCGAGGGTCAGTTTGGAAGAGACCTGCCACTTGTCCTGCACGAAGGCGAAGAACTGGTGGCCGCGCAGAGCCGGGAAATAGGCTGCGATATCGCGTCCGCCGTTGGACGGCTGGTCCAGCAGGAAGCTGGCCATATTGTTGGCCTGTCCGGTCTTCGGCTGCGTACCGCCAGGGCCCGGGTTCAGGGACGTCTGCGCAGTATCGAAATTGAACAGGCCGCGCGGGTTGATAGTCTGCGTCTGCAGCAGGTCGTCACGCAGGCGCCGGTAGTCCACGCCCCACTTGATGGTGTGGTTGCCCAGCGTCTTGGTCCAGCTATTGACCACGCTGATGTTAGCTTCAGCGCGGTTCCAGGGAAGACTCGCCGAATAGCCCACCAGCGGGGTACTGAAGCCGCCATTGATATTGATGCTGGCCAGTCCGCTGGTCCACGCATCGATATTGACGCCCGGAATCCCGACGTCCTGTGGAGGCCGTAGTTCCGTAGTCGGTGTTTAACGCGTCGTTGTGATAGTGCGCCACGCCCACACGGAACTCGCTGATCAACGTGGGCGAGAAGATTCGGTTGTAGTTGACGCCCATGCTGTACGTCTTCTGAATGCTGGTGCCTTCGAAGGCGCTCTGCGCGAAGCCGCCGGCCAGGCCGAAAATCGGTGCCTGGTACGTCACCGGACGGCCGTAGCTGAAGCGCGCGCTCAAGCGGCCCTTGTCGGACGCGGCGTCGTCTACCTTGACGTCGAATGAGTTGGTGTCCTTCGTGTAGGGAAGCAGCGCGAAATAGTTGTTACTGGGTGAGGCTTCACTCGATGTCTGATTGGGAGCCGGTACCAGGCTGAGAATCTTGGCCGCGATCGGGCTGATCCGGTTGGTCGGGATGATGTTCCCGGCGAACGGCAGGCGGTTTGTCCCATCCGGATTGCCGGTCGCTGGATCGTAGACGACTACCGGTGCGGCCAGCGTCAGGCCGGAGCTCAGGTTGCCGGTCCGCCAACTGCTCGGCGGGATGGTGCCCAGGTTCGTATTGGCTTCGTGGTCGGTAACACGCAGAAAATCGCCGAAGAAAAAGATCTTGTTCTTCTTGATCGGCCCGCCGATGTTGCCGCCGAAATAGTTGTAGGCAAGGTGTCCTACCGAAGCGTCGAAGAAGTTGCGCGCATTAAATGCACTGTTGCGCAGGAACTCGTAACCGGCGCCGTGTAGCTCATTGGTCCCGGACTTCAGAATCACGTTCGTGTTGGCGCCGCTCGCGCGTCCCAGCGACGCTTCGTAGTTGCTGGTGGAGACGTCGACGGCCTGAATGGCTTCCAGTGGCGGAACCATGATTTGCAGCAGGCCCGTGCGCTCGTTGTTGTCGATACCTTCAATCTGGTAGCTGTTCCCCATACGCATCTGACCGTTGACTTCGGTCTGCAGCGAACTGGACGCGTTGAAGAACTGCGAATGCTGGAAGGTGGCGCGCGTAGTACCAGGCACCAGATTTAACAGGGACTGATAATTGCGCTGCGTTCCCAGGGGAAGCGATGCTGTATGCACGACCTCCAACTGCGCGCCGGTGTCCGCTCGATCGGTTTGCAGCAACGGCGGTGCACCCGTGACTTCTACCGTCTCCGTAATATTGCCCGGCGTCAACTGAACGTCGATACGCGTACTGCTGTTGACAGTGAGCGTGATATCTTTCCTGTTCTCTTTCTTAAATCCCGACGACTCCACACTGATCGAGTACTGCCCGGGAACCATGTCCGGGAACGTATAATTTCCGCTTTCGTTGGTTTGACCGGTTCGAGTGACGGCAGTGTTGACCTCGGTGACGATGACTTTCGCATTGGGCACGATCGCGCCGCTGCTGTCTGTCACCGTGCCGAGGAGTGTGGCATTAACGGCTTGCGAGTAACCGAAACCGGCAGTCAGTGCCAGCAGCACACATATTGCACAGATCGTACGTAGATCCTTCATAGCTTGAACCCCATTATTTTTATCGGGCTTCGCAGCCCGGAATCCGAGACTTTCGATACGAATTATAGGCCCCGGCGCACGACAATACAAGCCTAAGTTGAAGATCTCATTAGAGCAAACTGATAACTCTTCATCCGGAATTCTGAAACTTGTATTTGGCAGCGCTTTCAGCTATAAAACGCTCCGGAATATCGGATTCCCGGGCGGCATGACCCTCCGCGGTACTATACGTCTAAGGACTCAGGGATGCTGCAGGATTTTCAATATGCGATGCGCAACTTGCGCCGGACCCCGCTATTCACCATCGTCGCCCTCTTCTCGCTCGCGCTCGGCATCGGGGCCAACAGCGCCATGTTCACCATCGCCGACCAGATCCTGTTGCGCCCTATCCCGGTAAAGCACGCGCGACAACTGGCATCCTTCACCAGCCCTGGTCCGCAGAACGGATTTGTCTGGGGCGAGAACCGTTTCTCCTACCCCATGTTTCGCGATTTCCGCGACCACAACAGTGTCTTCGAAGGCGTCGCAGCACGCTTCACCACGGGCCTCAATCTCAGCTACAACAACCGCAGCGAACGGGTCGCCGCCGAACTGGTTTCCGGCACGTGGTTCGATACGCTCGGCCTCGCCACCATTCTGGGCCGCGGCATCACCGTTGCCGATGACCTGGTTCCCGGCCGCCCATCCTGTCGTCGTGCTCACTTACGACTTTTGGAAATCGCGCTTCAACAGCAATCCCGCCCTCCTCAATCAGACCGTGCTGCTTAACGGCCATCCCATGACCGTAATCGGTGTGACCGCACCCGGGTATCACGGCTTCGACCCGAGCGCACGTGTCGACGTCCTGGTACCCACCATGATGAAAGCGCAGATGACGCCCACCTGGAACGGGCTCGACGACCGGCGCACCATCTGGCTGCAACTCGTGGGACGCCTTCGCCCCGGTGTCGGCCTGCGCCAGGCGCAGGCGAGCATGGAACCCTACTACCACGGTCTGCTGATCATGGAGATGCAGACGATGAAGTTCCGCTCGGAGCGCAGCCGCACCGGGTTCGCTACTAAACCGCTGATCTTCGCCCCGGCCGGCAATGGCCTTTCCGACCTGCGCAAACAATTCTCCGATCCGCTCCTCATCCTGCTCGGGATCGTCGGCGTGCTGCTGCTCATCGCCTGCGCCAACGTTGCCAACCTGCTGCTGGCGCGCGCCGTGGGCAGGCAAAAGGAGATCGCGATCCGCCTGGCCGTGGGCGCCAGCCGTTTCCTGCTGGTGCGGCAGTTGATTGCGGAAAGCCTGGTACTCTCTCTCGCCGGGGGCGCCGTCGGAATTCTCTTCGCGTGGTGGACGGGCAGCGCTCTCCTCACTCTGCTCGCCAATTCCGCGGAGCTTCCGCTTACCGCAGCGCCGGACCTGCGTGTGTTCGCCTTCACGTTCGGGCTCTCTCTTCTCACCGGTATCGTGTTTGGGTTGGCCCCAGCCTGGCAGGCCACCTCCCCAAAACTCGCCCTCACGTTGAAGGACCATGCGGGCAACGTTTCCGCGGCGGGAGGCCACGTACGTTTGCGGAAAGCCCTGGTCATTTCGCAGGTTTCGCTTTCCCTGTTGCTCCTGATTGCCGCGGCCCTCTTCGCGCGTTCCCTGCACAACCTGAAGAACGTCGACCTCGGATTCCGTCAGGAACGCCTGCTCAGCTTCGCCGTCGATCCTTCGCTGGCCGGCTACAAGGCGGATCGCATCCGCCGCTTCGCGGAGGATATACAAGCGCGAATCGCCGCTATGCCCCGCGTGCAATCCGCTGCGGTCGGCGCGGTCACGCTGCTTGCTGACGATCAGAGCATGTCGACCATTTTCATCGAAGGCCGCCAGCGCAAGGAAGACGAGGACATGAATCCCTGGTTCGACACGGTGAGCCCGGGATACTTCTCCACCCTCGGAATTCCCCTGCTCGCCGGCCGCGATTTCACTGCGCGCGATCGAGCCGGCGCCCCTCGCGTTGCCATCGTCAACGACGTCTTCGCCGGACTACTATTTCAAGAACGAAAACCCCATCGGACGGCGCTTCGGCCTGGGACGCGGGCCCAAGGCCGATATCGAAATCGTCGGCGTGGTGCGCGGCGCCAAATATGCCAGCGTCGATGCCAAGATCCCGAAAGAGGTCTACCTCGCGTTCGCACAGGACGAGAATCCGAGCTTCGCTGGTGGTCTACACCCGCACCGCGGGAGATCCCAAGACTGTGTTTGCGTCAGTGCGGCGCGAAGTCAACAACCTCGATCCGGCACTCCCCGTCACCGGCCTGCGCACGATGGAAGATCAGATCGACGAGTCGCTCTCCACGCAGCGCGCCATGGCCGGCCTCTCGGCCTTCTTCGGCATTCTGGCCACCCTGCTCGCCGCCATCGGGCTCTACGGCGTCATGGCTTACACGGTGACGCGGCGCACACGCGAAATCGGCATCCGCCTGGCCCTGGGCGCGGATCGCTTCAGCCTGCTGAAACTCGTGTTGCGGGAAGTCGCGATTCTCACTGTCGCCGGCGTCCTGATCGCGATCCCGGTGTCGCTCGCGATCACACGCCTGGTACGTTCCGTGCTCTACGGCATCGTTCCCAACGATCCGCTGAGTATCGCCGCGGCCGTCGTCCTGCTCGCCTCGGTCGCCCTGCTCGCCGGCTACATCCCCGCCGAACGCGCCACCCGAGTCGACCCGCTCACCGCCCTCCGTTACGAGTAGGACAGACCTCCTGGTCTGTCGTCCTGCGCTGCCTGTCTCACATCGCGTCAAGTGTCTGCCGCAGATCCGCCTTGGCCCATGCCGTGTCGAGCTCGCGCTTCAGTTCGTCCATTCCATCGCTCTTCCCCTGCGCCTTCAGGCTTTCGATCAGGCCGAACAGCATCCAACCATTGCGCGGCGAACGCCGCAAACCTTCGCGGAAGACCCTTTCCGCTTCAGCCCCTCGGCCCGCGCGCACCAGCGCCGCGCCCAGCGACTCGCGAACCGGATAATACCAGGCTGGCGGCTCGTCATAGATCAGCGCGTCTTGTATAGCCGACGGCCTTCTCCCAATGAGGCAGCGCCTCCGCCGGCGTCGCTGGAAAGCCGTGCCGCGAGAATCTCCCCCGCCAGATTCAGAACATCGCCCGACGTGTTCAGCGTCCCCCACGGCCGCTCCGCGGGAATCTTCTTCCGCACCGCTTCGAACGCGGCGTTCTCCCGCACAGCGCCGGCGCGGTCACCTCGCGCCAGCAGCGCCATCACCCGGGCATAGCGCCACATCGCCGTTTGTGTGAGGAACTTCTCCGCCGGTTGCGGCATCTGGAGCACTTCGTCCCACGCTTGCACCCGCACGTGCGAGAGCAGCGCCACGGCCAGAAACGCGTCCGCCATCTCGGGCATGACATCGGCCGCCGGCAGAATCGCCTCCGACATCTGTTTCGCGGCCTGCACCGTTTCCGCCCGGTGCCCCTGCATGGAGCGCGCATAGGTCACAAAGTGCAGGTTGTGGACGTAATACATGTTGTATACGCCCGTTACGTTCGACGCCGTAAAGTACTCCCGGTCCACCTGTCCCGCCCGCTGATTGACCGTCGCCGCCAGTTCGTAATCGCCCAACACCAGCCAGATATGCGCGGGCATGTGTACCATGTGCCCGGCCCACGGCACGACTCCCATCAACCGCTGCGCGCTCGGCACCGCACGTTCCGGCGTTGGCGACGATTCCACCGCGTGAATGTAATAGTGATTCGCTCCCGGATGCTCGGGCCAGCGCCGCAGCACCTGTTCCAGCGTGTGCTCTGCTTCCGCCACCCCCGCCGCCGGCTTGCCGTCCGCGCCATACCAGCGCCAGCGCACCGGGACCATCAGGCTTTCGGCATACAGCGTAGCCGCGTCAAGATCGTCCGGATACTGCTCGGCCAACCGCTTCATGGCCGCGGCATATGCTTCGGGCTTGTATTCCGGACAGCGCGTCGCCGCCGCTTCCAGATATGCGCGCTCCCGCGGCGGTGCGCCGGCGATCTTCAGACCCGCCGCAACCGCCTCGCACGCGGCCTTCGAATCCAGGTCCCCGTCGCCTTCGGTGCCCATATTGACATACGGACCGGTCGCCATCGCCATCCCCCACCACGGCATCGCCGCGGTGGCATCCAGCTCGGCAGCCTTGCGGAACGAACGCAAGCGCTTCATAGCGGTTGAAGCCGTAGAGCAGCGCCAGGCCCTGGTCGAAGTACTTTTGCGCCTCGAGATTCTTCACCGCGATGGCGTGATGCCAGTTGCCCATTCCCTTGTATAACGCCACCGGTTTTTCCGCCGGTGGTTTCATGTCATGGTGCTGCGCCCATCCCATCGACGCAAAAAACAGGCAGAGGTACCCTCTAAGCCGAACCTGCATAAACGCTCCTCACCACAAAACTACGTATGCCTGGCCCCCCTGGATCACCGAAGCTCACTTCGCGAAGCGCTTGAAGAACGAATCGTCCTTCCACTGCGGCCGCGCCGGATTGTCGGCCACCCGCAGCAGCAGGCTCGCGATAATCCGGTTGAATTTGGCAGCCGACGCCTTATCCACCGGCTGATTCAGATCGTCCGACGGCTTATGGTACCGGTCGCGGATCCAATCGTGGAAGATCTTGTCCTCCGGAGTACCGAACTCATAGCCGAATTTGAACGCCAGCGATGGTACGCCCTCACGAATAAAACTATACTGATCGCTGCGGATGAAGCGGTTCTGGTCGGGCTCCTTATCGGCCTGCACCTTCACGTCGAACTCGTTTGCCGCCTCGCGAATCGTGTCACCCAGTGTGGATTCCGCCAGCCCCTGCACCTCGATGCTTCTCAGCTCGAACAGCGGCATGAACATGTCGAGATTGATGTCTGCCACGATGTGTTTGCGATCCACCGTCGGCCGCGACGCGAAATACCGCGACCCCAACTCACCCTTCTCCTCCCCTGCTACCGCCACGAACAGGATCGATCGCTTGGGCTTCGCCCCGCTCTCCTTCATGATTCGCGCGATCTCCAGAATCGTCGCGATCCCCGAAGCGTCGTCCATCGCGCCGTTGTATATCGTATCCCCGTTGATCGCGCGTCCCACGCCGATATGATCCAGGTGCGCCGACATGATCACGTACTCGTCCTTCAATTTCGCGTCCGATCCCGGCAGCACTCCTGCGACGTTCGGCGCCTCCACCACTTCGCGCTTTACGGTCGCCTTCGTACGCAGAAGTGCCCACCAGCGGAAACTTCGGCAGCGGCTGGTTCTCCGCCGCCAGTTTCATGATTTCCTCCATCGTGTGACCGCTGCCCGCGAAAAACTTATCGCCGCCGCGGCGCGTAATCGTGATCGCCACCTTCTGGCCTGCCGATTCCTGCAATTCCGGATCGGCCAGCAGGAAAGCCTTCTGCGGACCACGCCCGCCCGCCCCGCGTCCACCCGCTGCATCCGCCCCATCCGTCGCACCGCGGCGCCCCTGCGGGAGCCGCGCCTCGTCCGCCGCGACCGCCCGCCGCGCCGGCGGGAGTCCGTGGATTCATGATGGTCGCCGTGCCGATCGCGCCCGCTGCCTTCAGCACCGCCCAGCGCTCCGTCGCCGAACCCACGTGCGATTTCACGGGCCCGGGAGCATCCAGCGGCTCCAGTGCTATTCACGTAAACCGCAATCTTGCCCCGCAGATCCACACCGGCCAAATCGTCATACTTGGCTTCCGGCACGCGCAGGCCGTAACCCACGAACACCATCGCCGCCTCCGCCGCCGGCGCCAGGTCCGCCCGTGTGCTCTGTGTAGCATCCAGCCGGTCCAGGACTTCCTCCCCTCCCTCGCGCTACAATCGTAATGCTCGATTCCTCTTCCACCAGTTGGCGCGTCTCGAACTTCACCTGCTGCAGGTATCCCGATGTCCCGGCCGGCTTGAGTCCGAACGTCTCCATTTTGCCGGCGACGTACTTCACCGCCTCGCGGTATCCTTCGCTGCCCGTCTCGCGGCCCTGCAGTTTGTCATCCGCCAGGAACTGGATGTGCGCCCACCAGCGATCGCCCTCCGCCACAAAATCGGCCGCGAACAGGGTCGCGGCGCCCATCGCCAGAATTGCCAGCTTTTTCATGTGCCGCATCATTCTTAATAGAATTACCACGCGCCTGCCTCGCCACCGGCATCCCCGGGAGATGGTAAACTGAGACTGATCTCCGTGCCGGAGTGTCGGAATTGGCAGACGAACCGGACTCAAAATCCGGCGCACTTCACTGGGCGTGTGGGTTCAAGTCCCACCTCCGGCACCAACCCCTCCCATTTTTGCCAGCGCGGAACCCGTATCGAAATTGATTGACTCGGCATCTTTCGTGAATTAGACTTCACTTGTAGCGTTTATAGCGATTGCAACTGATATGGTGTTTGTAGCGTCTATGGGAATGAAAGGTAGGAAATATGAAGGAGTCGAATACGGTTCCTCTGGCTATAAACGAGAGGGATCAGAAAGATATTCAGTCCCTATATCAAAAGATTGCCAGGAGTCAGGCGAAACTAGTGGGGCCGGATGGCAAGAGCCAGCGTCTCCCTAATTCGCTCTACGAGTTTCTCGTCCAATTGATCGGCGATCTGCAAACCGGAAAATCAGTTTCGATCATCCAGAGCGAGACTACTCTCACGACTGTCGAGGCCGCGAATATGCTCGGTGTATCGCGACAGTTCCTTGTAAGTCTACTGGACGCCCGCAAAATCCCTCATCACAAAGTAGGTACGCATCGGCGCATTTATGTAAAGGACCTGTTGACGTACAAAGCGGAGCGCGATGGCCATCGACGGAAGCTGCTCGATGATCTGGTTGATGCCGAAATCGAAGAAGGATTGTACGACCTGCAGCCTCCCTCTGATGCTCAGCCTGGTTAATCAATACATCGTTGTTCTGGACGCTTGTGTCTTGCTGCCGATGCCGCTGTGTGACACCCTTCTCAGACTGGCCGAAGAGCCGGCCTTTTATCTTCCGCGCTGGTCGTCCGAGACGCTGACAGAGATACACCGGAATCTGCTCAAGTGGGGTTATTCAAGCAGGCAGGTGGAACGGCGGATCGCAACAATGCAGGCCATGTTTGAGGACGCAGAGGTCCAAGGATATCAGTGCCTCGTTATTCAAGATGAACCTCCGGGTGATGGCATGTGCTTGCCGCTGCCGTGCGCCGGCGCACATGCAATCGTCACCGATAACGTGAGGCATTTTCCGGCCAATGCGCTCCAGCCATACGGTCTGGAACTGATGACTGCCGACCAATTCCTTGTGAATCAGTTTCACCTGGAGACCGACACTGTCATGGAAAAGCTCGAAGCTCAGGCCCGTAAGACGGGCACCTCCGTCTCGGATTTGCTTGCTCGACTTGCACGTTCCGTACCGGGATTCTCCCAACTCGTCGCAACCTATGGCCAGTGATTCCCACACCACACCTCCCAGCCCCAAAAATACTTGAGCGTTTTATCTTCATCCCGCCACTACCGTTCTCATGGCGCTGTTCAAAACCCGCGGTGCGGCGATTTATGGCATCGATGCTCACCTGATCGACGTCGAGGTCGACATGTTCGCATCCGGCAACGCGCGGGATTCTGTGATGGTCGGCATGCCCGACGTCGCCGTTCGCGAGAGCCGGGAACGCATCAAGAGTGCCCTCATCAATTCCGGCTTCGGCTATCCCAATAAACGCATCACCATCAATCTCGCTCCCGCCAACATTCGCAAGGAAGGCGCCGGCTTCGATCTTCCCGTCGCCATGGGCATCCTCGGCGCCATGGGTGCCGTGAAGCCCCTCGACCAGCACATCTTCATCGGCGAGCTTTCTCTCGATGGCGCCATCCGCCCCGTACGCGGCACTCTCTCCATCGCCGTCTGCGCCCGCGAGCAGGGCATCGCCAACCTGATCGTCCCCGCCGAGAACGCCGCCGAGGCAGCGGTAGTCGAAGGCGTCAACGTGTATGGCGTGCGCTACCTGGCCGAAGTGGTCGCCCTGCTGACCCGCCCCGAGGAGTTCCGCCCCACCGTCGCCTCCCGTAACGGTCATTCCGCGGAAATCGAAGCGCTGCCCGATTTCCGCGATGTTCGTGGCCAGACCATGGCCAAGCGCGCCCTCGAAGTCGCCGCCGCCGGAGTCCACAACGTCCTGATGATTGGCCCTCCCGGCTCCGGCAAGACGATGCTTGCCAAGCGTCTCGCCGGCATCCTTCCGCCCCTCACCTTCGAGGAAGCCATCGAGACCACCAAAGTCCACAGCATTGCGGGTACACTCCGGCCCGGCGACGGACTCCTGCACCAGCGCCCCTTCCGCGCACCGCATCACACCATCTCCGATGCGGGCCTGATCGGCGGTGGCGCCGGTATGCCGCGTCCCGGCGAAGCCAGCCTCGCCCACAACGGCATGCTGTTTCTCGACGAATTCCCCGAGTTTCCCCGCGACGTTCTCGAAATGCTCCGCCAGCCGCTCGAGGATGGCTCGCTCAGCATCGCCCGCTCCGCCATGACGCTGCGCTTTCCCTCGAGCTTCATGCTGGTGGCCGCCATGAATCCCTGTAAGTGCGGCTTCTACGGCGATGCCACCCGCGAATGCCGCTGCACCCCCGGCCAGATCCAACACTATCTCGGCAAGATCAGCGGCCCCCTCCTCGACCGCATCGATATCCACGTCGAGATCCCCTCCGTTCCCTTCAAGGAACTCCGCGGCAATACCACCGCAGAGTCCTCACTGGAAATCCGCACCCGCGTCGAAACCGCTCGCAGTGTCCAGCGCACCCGCGGCTTCTACAATTCGCGCATGCCCGCTCGCGACATCCGCAGTGTCTGCGCGTTAGACGATGCCGGCGAACGCACCCTCGAAATGGCCGTCCGCCGCATGGGCCTCTCCGCCCGTGCCCACGATCGCATCCTGAAAGTCGCGCGCACCGTCGCGGACCTCGACCATTCCCCCACCGTCTCCGCCAAACACCTCGCCGAAGCCGTCCAGTATCGTTCGCTCGATCGCAATTATTGGAGCTGACCGCGCAACGCCCTCACGCCTCCAGCAGCTCATCCCGCACCAACGCTCCAAATGCCGTCGGTTCGAAATGAGGAGCCCGCGGCGTCACCACCAGCTCGGGATAGTCCGCCCAACTCCACGCAGTCCAACCTACCCCCAGCCGGCGCAATCGCCCCGATAACTGCCGCCCAAACTCCAGATCGTCCGCCGTCCCTCCCCACTCGCCTACGAAAACCGGAACCTCGCCCGCTCCGCCCAGAGCCTTTCCCCAGGTGCGCGATTTGCGGTTGGAGTAAATGTGCGCGGAATACACGATATCGGGAGCGTCCACGCGAATGCGCCTGAGGTCGAATGCCCAGTCCACCCCGCCCACCAGAATGAGACCCTTGCGACGGACCTGCCGGATCTCCGCCACCAGGCGCTTCGCCCACGGTACCCATTCCTCGGGTCCAACGAAGGAAGCGTTCGAAGCCGCGACTTCGCCATCCGGCCCGATCACGTGAATCGGAAGAAAATCGTCGTCGATCGGATCGTGCGGCTCATTGAACAGGTCGAACAGTACCGCCGGCTCGTCCCGATACCGTTCGGCCAGCGTTCGCCAGAGAACGATCGAGTCCGCATCGGGGGTAGGCGCGACCCGGTTGGGAGCTCTGCCCCGCTTCGGATGCCGCGTGTGGCCGTAGATGGTTTCCGTATTCAGCCACTGCAGATCGAGGATCGTGTAAGCCCCCAATGCGCTCGCCCACGAGATTACCTGATCAAGAGCCGCCCGGTATTCCTCCGCCGAGAGGCCGTTCCTGCCCCGTAGAGCCCAATCCTGATTGAACGGAACCCGAATGACATTGGCGCCCCAGTCCGAAACCATCCTTCCGATTTCATCTTCCGTGATCCCCGCAGCCGCGAGGAATCCGCCATCATTCGGTTCGCTGTACTCGAGTCCGGATCGATTCAAACCTCGCAGCAACACCGGCAGCATCGTATCCGATCGCAAAATGCGAGGACCCGAAGTTTCAAGCCATCCCAGATCACGCGAGAGTTCGCTGCCCATGATCCATCGGCGTCAACAGCGATGACGATTCCGCATCCAGGAACAGCCGCGCGCTCCGGTGCGTTCTCAGGATCGACGCCGGACAGCTCGTGGTAATCGGACCCTCGATCGTATCCCGGACCGCTCTCGCCTTGCGCAGTTCCGGAACACAGCAAATGAGGTTCGACATGCCCATGATCGTGGGACACGTCAACGACAACGCCCGCTCCGGAACGTCTGCAAGGCTCGCGAAATGGCCCTCACCCACCTGCTGCCGCCGGCAGGCATCGTCGAGTTGCACGATCTTCACCGCAAGAGGGTCGGCGAAATCCGCCACCGCCGGATCGTTGAAAGCGATATGCCCGTTCTCGCCGATTCCGATGAAGCCAGCGTCGATCGGCGCTGCGGCCAGCAGCGCGCCGTAGCGGCGGCACTCCGCCTCCAAGTCCGGCGCGTCGCCATTCAAATAGTGCATCGCACGCAGCGGAACACGGTCGGCCAGCCTCGTCTTCAGCCACAAGCGGAAACTCGCCGGGTGAGTCATCGGCATGCCGGCATATTCGTCCAGGTGGAATGCCTCCACCGCGGTCCAATCAAGATCCGGGACCGCCACCAGAGCCTCGATAAAATCGAACTGGGAGTTGCCTGTACTCACCACCATACGCGCAGATCCCCGGCCGGCGATGGCGCGCCGTAGGATGTTGGCCGCGACCTCCGCGGCTTCGCCGGATGCCTCTCGCTTCGATGAGAAGACTTGTACCTGCAGGTCGCCCGCCCGCACCAGGTTCAATTCGATACCCGCTTCGCCGTCATCTCAAAGCTCTGGTCGTTGAATGTGACTTTAAACTTGATCTCGCTGCCGCTCACCTTCCCGCTATACACAAACTTGCCAAAGGGACGCTCCGCCGTAAAGGAAATCTCATCGCCATTGACCTTGCCATCCTGAATGGGAGTTTCGTCCTGGGTACCCGCCACCGTACCCGACAGCTTTCCGCCATCCATCTTGAAGTTAAACGTGTTCACCCGTTGCGTCCCGTCGGGAGTGCTGAATTCCGCCTTCCACTTGCCGCTGATGTCCGCTGCGATCGCCGCAACGCACAGCACTGCCGCAACCATCCCCGCCAACCAGATCGAACGATTCCGCATCATGACCTCGCTTCGTAAGTAAAGATATCACCTCGATGGGGGCGCGCTGCTACTGTTTATTTCTTATCCATATTTATATGTATAAGAGAAACCGTATTCATAGGGTCTGTGGAAACTGTGGAAGATAGGGTAACAAACCAAAACCAAACGACTTGCCGAAGATCCGACCAGTGGATCGGCAGCAGGAAGAAAGTAGCAAATCCGGCGGTGCCACCTGATATTCACAGTTTCCCTCTGCCCCGCCGCAGGGCAACTGTGCAAATCACGACAACTCGTCTGAAATGAGACACCTGCTACGCGAATCAACCTGTGGAATAGCTGCTGGTGTGGCCGATTCCACCCCAATACCATCACGGCCG
Organism: uncultured Solibacteraceae bacterium; assembly: GCA_963792055.1. GTDB lineage: Bacteria > Acidobacteriota > Terriglobia > Bryobacterales > Bryobacteraceae > Solibacter. The sequence goes on from CAWBUV010000011.1 coordinate 770,332, forward strand.
CGATTCGCCCTTCGGCAGCTCCCGGCGCGGCAGCATCTCTTTACGGTTCGCCGCTTCGTAAACCACCGTCGCAATCACCGCCGAAGCCTGCATCAGGTCCGCGGCGATGGCATGGTCATATGTATCCATGTTGGAGTGGTGCGTGATCGTGCCGTAGTCCAGCGGATCCTGAATGAACTGAAAACCCGGCAATCCCGCCGCGTCGAACGAAAGGTGATCGGTGCCGCCGGTGTTGCGGATTGTGATGGTGCTGACTCCCAGGTCCCGGAACGGCGCCAGCCACGCTCCGAACACCGGCCTCATCGCATCGTTCCCCTGCAGATAGACGCCGCGGATCTTGCCACTGCCGTTGTCCAGGTTAAAGTAGCCCGAGAGCTTCGCGTGTTCCGCCGTCACCTTCATCGTCTTTGGATCGGCGAAATGCTCCTTCACATAGCCGCGCGAACCGAACAAGCCTTCCTCCTCTCCACCCCACAACCCGATGCGCACTGTGCGGTCCAGTTGGAGATTCAGCGTCTTCAGAATCCGCATCACCTCCATCATCACCGCGCTGCCGGCGCCATTGTCCGTGGCGCCGGTACCCGAATGCCACGAATCGAAATGCGCCCCGATCATCACGATCTCGTCCTTCCTGGAACCTCCTGGAATCTCGCCGATGATATTCATTCCGTCCACGTCCCCATCGGAAACCGCGGCCTTCAGATTCAAGCGGACCCCGATGGGCAGCTTCTTTTCCGTTGCCCGCGCAATGCGGTCGTACTGCTCGGCGGTAATCACGAACGTGGGTGGCGCCATCGTGTCGGCACTCTTGAAGCTGCCCGCGGCCTCGGCGAATAACAGGCCTTCATGTGCACGCTGGTCTGCCAGCAGCACGCCCGCCGCGCCTTCCTTCGCCAGGAAACGGGCGCGGTCCGCCACAGCCTCGTCGTAGAGATCGTAGAGCTGCTCCATCAGTGCATTCGGCAGACTCGAAAAAAATTTGCCGATATCGTCGGGACTATCCGGCCACTGCAATTCTTCAAGCTTCTTCGCGCCGAGCTTGGCCGCCGGCTCCGGCGCGCTCTCCAGGTCGGAAAGTTCCGCCGCCGTGTAGCGGCGGAACTGAGGCTTGGTCTGCGGCTCGGGAACCCGCGCAGCGTTCAACAGAACGATCTTGCCCCGCAGTTTGCCGCTCCACTTGGCCTGATAAGCCTTCAGCGCCTCCGCGTACTTCTTCGGTCCATCGCGAAAGCTCGCGCCGAACGGTGCCAGCACCAGTTCGCCGGACACCGGGCCATTAGTCGACGCGCTCCACGCGAGCGGAATCGCCGACAACACTTGGTAACGGGGCTCCACCAGTTCTACGGACGATTGCTGTAACGTCCAACTGCGCCCCGCCGGCGCCCACTTTTCCAGGCGAACGTTTTCCATACCCATTCGCTTCAGTTCCGCGGCGGCCCAGTTCGCCGCCTCCTGATAGCCGGTCGACCACGTCAGACGCGGTCCATGCGCCTCCGTGATCTGGTACAGATGGTCCATCACCTTCGAGTTGTTGAAGGCCTCCGCTTTGATCCGGTCGACAATCCCCAGGTCAACCCGTTCCTGCGTCAAACCCGGCAGGCTGAAGAAGAAAAGGAGCGAGGCGGCTTTCATTCCTGACATGCGCGTCATACTTGGCTCCCAGTATGCCAAAACGATCGCCGGCAAGAAACGTTGCGTCCGCTACTCGTAGCGCAATGCCACCAGCGGATCCACCCGCGCCTATCGCGTCGAATGAGTGCGGCTGCTCCCACGTCTCCATTTCGATGTGCTCGCGGAGATCGCGCTCAATGCCTTCTCGCATGCGCCGTCCGAAGCTCATGACTGTCCCTCCTGCACCGCCCGCCGCTAGGCTCCTCATAACCCGCTTGAATCGCATCGATCAAAAACTGCGATTGGACATTCTCCGCCAGGTCCTGATAGTCTTGGCACTCACAGTCTTGTACTGTGATTCAGCTCCGTCGCTGTATTGGCCTCCCAAAGACTCCGAACGCCCGCCAAACCGATTTGCTGGCTGTGGCTCGGAAAGGTGCTTAGTCGACCGATTCGTACTGCACGACAGTGACCGGTTTCGATGGGTCTGGCCTCCTGATTTGGCTCCTGGAACGGGAATCTGATCAATACATCTTAGGGAGGACTATGCAGATGCGGTCTGTACTACGTTACGGCTTCGCCTGTCTGCGCACGGGATCCGTGCGCCTGTTGGCAGCAGCTCTTCTCATCGTCACGATGGCATTTTCACAGATGTCGTCCATCTCTGGCACCGTCAAAGATCAGAGCGGCGCGATTGTAAGCAGCGCCATGATCATCCTCACTGAAAATGCCGGCACAACCAAGAAAAGTAAGCTGGCGGATGCCGCCGGTGTTTATGAATTTACGGAGGTGCCGCCAGGCCATTACACCCTGGAAGTCCAGGCGCCGGGCTTCACCACCGTCTCCAAAGTCCTTACCGCTACTAACGCCCCGCTCAAACTCGATATCGGGCTCGAAATCAGCCACGAAACCACGCAGGTCGCGGTCGAAGGCCGAATTGATCCCTATAACGTGGTGCCTTCCATGCCCACGCAAAGCATTTTCGGCATTCGATCAGCAGCTGGAAGATATTCCCCGCTCCATCTCGGTCGCCGATTCCGAAACCATGCTGCGCTACAGCGTGAAGACCGTCAACGATATCGTGGCGGTGTCCACCGGGTCGTTCACCGGCAGCTACTTCGGCATCCCGGGCAGCGTGTTCTTGCGCGGCGATATCGGCGACAACTTCTTCCGCGGCTTCCGCCGCGTGGAAAACCGCGGCAACTTTCCGACGCCCGTCGGCGGCCACCGATCACATCGAAGTGGTCAAAGGCCCGCCTTCTCCCATCTACGGCGGCGGACGCGTCGGCGGCTTCCTGAACTTCATTCCCAAGAGCACCCGCAGCGAGAGCGCCAAGTGGCTGGAGCACGTCACCGGTAAGGTCTCGATGACCTACGGCAGCTATGACGAAAAGCGCGGCGGCGCCGAAGTCGGCGTGCCGTTCAAGCTCGGCACGCACCGCGCGGGAATCTACGCGTTCTTCGAAGCCGAGGATTCACACAGCTTCTATAAGGGCGTCGCCAACCGCTACAAGCTCGGCCAGATCTCCGCCGATCTCGAGCTCTCCCCGAAACTCCGGCTGGTCTACGGATTTCAGGGCTTCCACAACGAGGGCACGCAGAACATCGGCTGGAATCGCGTGACCCAGGACCTGGTGGACAACCAGCTCTATCTGGCGGGCGCCCCGCTGGTCAACCTCTCGCACAACGGCTACAACATCCGCGCCGGCGACATCGCACCGGGCACCCTGACCAGCTTCGCCTTCCAGAAGGATATGTCCGGGCCGTTCTTCAGCGATCCGAAAACCGCGAGTCTGTACGCGCTCAATCCCGCCACCGTGAAGCTGGTGACGCTGCCGCTCGACCGCATCATGATCGATGCCGGCGATTTCAGCCGCGCCACCACTACCACCGCCTACTTCGACATCAACTACGACTTCAACGACAAGCTCCACTTCAAGAACCAGAGCTTCATGGATTGGATGGACCACCAGAAGTTCAGCAGCTACGGCTTCGGCGCCGGCTACCGTCCGTGGACCATCGAGAACAAGACCACGATCGGCTTCGATCTGAAGCCCGCCAAATGGGCGGTCATCCACTCCATCGCCGGCTTCGCCTACCGCAAGGTAACCGTCAGCGCCGGCGAAGAGCGCAACGATTTCCAGGTGGTGGATCGCCGCGATCTTTCCGTCGGCGCCACCGCCAACGACCGGTTTGCCGGCCCCTACAACAGCAACGGGCAGATCTCCTATCAGTACTTCCAGACCGGAAACTACGGCGACACCGGCCTCTTCTGGCTCTCCGACATTCTCTTCTTCAACAAGCTGGCGCTTTACCACGCTGGCGTGCGCTTCGACCGCTACACGCCGGATTTCACCGGCCGGGATCTACGGCGAAACCAATACCCACGCCACTGCCACGCAAAATGCCGCCACCTACAACGCCAGCGTCAGCTACCGCCTGCCCTACCACCTCACGCCGTACTTCACGGCCGCCACGTCGCGCTTCCTCGACCTGGGGCAAGGCAACGAGCTGGACTATTCGCAGGTCCTGAACGGAACCTTCATCGCAGACCTCGAACCTGTACGAAGGCGGAATCAAGACCTCGTTGGTGGCAGGCATAAGTCTACGCGTCGGCCTCGCGTCTTCCGCCAGAAGCCGCGCTTCCTATAATAACCTGACCCGCCAGGACGATTACTACCGCACCACGGGCGCGGAATTCGAAGCCCGCGCCTACCTGATGCGAGCGCTCAGCCTGACCGGCGCGCTCTCACCTGGCAGAAACCCGAACAGCTGAACGTGCCGTTCCTGCTGGGCATTCCGCCCGAACCTGCTGGGTCTGATCCGGCAGCAGGCATACGGCGGCCGGTTCATCGGCGACGGCCGGCATCTTCGGCCTAAAGCCCCCTGCCCGGTGGGCGGCCAGCCGCACTTCGTCTTCAGCCCGTTCGCTACGGTCAACGTCACGAAGACACATCGGATTCACGCTCGGCACCAGTTGGGTTTCCTCGGTGAAAACCGGCTACGTCAGCAACGTGAAGTTGCCCTCGTACGCGACTGACCCGCGGCTCCGTGTTCTTACCAGCACGGCAAACATCTGCTTCAACCTGGCCATCAACAATATGTTCGACAGGACCTACTTCCAGAGCCAGTTCCTGTTCTGGGACGTCTTCATCAAGCCCGGCGCGCTGCGCACCGCGAGCCTGACTTACACGCTGATTCGTTCTAGACGAGGTCTATGATCAACGACCCCGAAGTCGTCGCCGAGTGACGGCGCTGCATGAGGAATATGAAGCGGCTCTGATTTCCAATGACGTCGAGAAGCTGATCGCGATTCTTTTGGGATTCCGCCCACGCCCTCCGCTTCGGCGTCGCCGAGAGCCTTTATGGCGCCAGGGAGATCGACGAGCTTCCGGCAGAACCGTCCTCCCGTCGATCTCCAGCGCCAGGTAATCGCATCTCGCAGATCGTGACGTTCGGGAGCGACACCGCCATCATCACCATCGAATTCCGCGCGCCAAGTCGACGGCATCGACCGCCATGGCCGTCAGACGCAGGTCTGGCGAAGTTCGAGGAGGGTGGAAGATCGTTTCCGCGCACGTTTCCCTCGTGCCGCGTCTCTACCTGGACCTTGCCTCCGCCCTGGTCGGCATGCCCGATTCCGGCCGCGAATCGCGAAGCAGTCCAGCGTCAATCTGGAACGCGTCGGCCGCCATCGCGCGGCCCCTGCTGGAATTCCCTCTCAAGAATCCGATCGAAGCCGCACCGGTATTCGAGCCATGACGCCCGCAAAAATGTTCATCCAGCGGGTGCCGCGAGCTCTGCGGTGCAGTTGCGTCCGGCGAAGTCACCGCGGTGGAAGCCACCCAGGTCCGCGCTGCGCAAGATCGATCGGCACGATCTCGATGCTGAATTGCTTCACGGCTGTGCTGCGCGAATCTGCGTTGAGCACAGGCAGCGGATGTAGATCGCCGCTTCGCGGCGGGCGAAGATCCCGGACCGCTGTGCGGGCGTCCCGTTCGCGGTCAAGAATCTCTTCGACGTCGCCGGGCGTCACCACGCTGGCGGGGTCGAAGATTCGGCCGGGACCGCCGCCGGCGGCGCGCGACGCTACAGTCGTCGAGCGCTTGAAAGCGCGCGGGCGCCGATCGCTCGTCGGGCGCGCTCAACATGGACGAGTACGCCTACGGCTTCACCACCGAGAACTCGCACTACGGCCCACCCGCAATCCGCACGATCTCGAGCGCGTGGCGGGCGGATCCTCCGGCGGCTCGGCCGCCGCGGTGGCCGCGGGCCTCGTCCCGCTCACCTTGGGCTCGGACACCAACGGCTCGATCCGCGTGCCCGCTGCCTTCTGCGGCAGTCTTCGGCCTGAAGCCGACCTACGGACGGATCTCGCGCGCCGGCGCATTTCCATTTGTGCGAAAGCCTGGATCACGTCGGGCCCTTCGCCCGGTCCGTCGAGGATCTGGCGCTCGCCTTCGATGTGCTGCACGGGCCGGACCCGCGCGATCCCGTTTGCAGCTCGCGGCCGCCCGGAACCGTGCTGCCGCAATTGGAGCGCGGCATCGAGGGATCTGCGCATCGCGGTCGGCGGGTGGATATTTCGCGCGCATGGGAATGCCGGAGGTGTTCGAGCCGGTGACGCCGCCGCGCAAGCGCTCTGGGCAGTCAACCCGCACCGTGATGTCCCGTACGCCGATGAGGCGCGCGCCGCGGCCTATATCATCACGGCGTGCGAAGGCAGGCGCTCTCCACTTCAACGACCTGGAGACCCGGCCGCAGGATTTCGATCCGGTCGTGGTGGATCGCTTCCTGGCGGGCACGCTTGCTGCCGGCCGCCTGGTATCAGCAGGCGCAGCGATTCCGCACCTTGTTTCGCGCAAAAATGCGCGAACTGTTTCAAGACCGTCGATATTATTCTGGCGCCCGCCACGCCCTGCCCCGCGATTCAAATCGGGCAGCCGACCATCACACCTGGACGGCGTCGAGCTGCCATCCCGCCCGAAATCGGCGATGTTCACGCAGCCGCTCTCCTTCGTCGGGCTGCCGATCGTCGTCGCGCCGGTGTTCGCGCCCGGGACGCTGCCGCTAGGCGTGCAGATCGTCGGCGCTCCTTACAACGAGGCCGCCGTCACTGCGCGTGGCGCGCTATCTGGAGCGATCGGGCGTGGCCTCTGCCCCTGTCGCAGCGCAGGCTCATGAGGAGATTGCACCGCGTCGATGACCGCACCGCCGCGGAGCGGACGCCCACAGTTCATCTCTCGCCGCGCTTTCGTCGGCGGCAGCCGCGGCTGCCCTCGCGCATGCCGCCGCGCCCAATCCCCTGGTGCTCGGCTTCCTCTACAACGGCCCCAAGAACGACCTGGGCTACAACCAGGCCCATGCGGAAGGAAGCGGCGCTGCGCCGCTACCCCTGGGTGCAGGCGCTCGAAGAAGCCAGCGTTCCGGAGACGGTGGCCGCCGAAGAATCCATGCGCAACATGATTCACCAGGATGGCGCGCGCGGCCGTGTTTGCGACCTCGTTCGGATTCTTCGACCCCTTCACAATCTGCCGTGGCGCGCAAGAATCCCCACGTGCAGTTCTTCCATTGCGGCGGAATGTGGCAGGCGGCAGGCATCCGAAAAACATCGGCATCTATTTCGGCTTCATCGACGAGGTGGAGTTCCTCTCCGGGCATGGTCGCCGGCCTGACCACGCGCACCAACCGCCTGGGCTTCGTCGCCGCCAAGCCGATTCCGCAGGTGCTCCGCAACATCAACAGCTTCACGCATGGGCGCGCGCAGCGTCAATCCGAAGGTCACCACGCAGGTCGTGTTCACCGGCGATTGGGTGCTGCCCGTGCGCGAAGCCGAAGCATCCAGCAGCCTGGCCGACCAGGGGATCGATGTGCTACCGGCCACACCGGGTCGCCGCGCGTCATCGTGCAGATGGCCGAGCGGCGCGGCATTTTCGCCAACGGGTATCAGTTCAACCAATCCTCCATGGCGCCGCGCGGATTTCTCACCGGCGCCGAGTGGGCACTGGGGTACCGTGTACTGCCGCTACGCGGAGATGCTGCGCGACGGCAGGTCCGTGACGGATGGCAGCATTCCGCGCCGGCTCACCGGCACGCTGAAGGACGACTTCTGCGCGCCTCTCGCCGTTCGGCCCGCAAGTGACCGAACGCACGCGCGCAAGTGATCGCCGCGGCGCAGCAGAAGATCATCGACGGCTCGCCTGCCCATCTACCGGGGCCCCCTCCGCGACAATACCGGCCAGATGCGCATTCCCGCGGGCGTCACCCTGAGATCGTCACGGATCCGGAGCTCGACAAAATGGACTGGCTGGTCGAAGGCGTGATCGGAAAGACGAGGAGTTCATGAACGGCTACCGAAGCGCGCGCGTTACGGAGTCGTCTGCTGATTCCCGCTGGTCGGCGCATGGCGTCGGCGCGGCGCTCTTCGGCATTTTCTGCGCCGTGCTCGGCTCCAATCCCTTCGGCGTCTTTCATTCCATTTACCGGGCCGGCTTTCGCGGATTGGTACTCGTGGCAGAATACCCTGGTGCGCGCCGCTCCGCTGATGCTGTGCGGCCTGTGTACCGCTCTGCCGGCGCGCGCCGGTCTCATCGTGATCGGCAATGAAGGCGCCATGGTCATGGGCGCCGTCGGCGCCGTTGCAGCCGGACTGGCGGTGCCCGAATGCCTCCCACCTGACGTCACTCGTCCTGCATGGCCGCGGCCGGCATGCTCGCCGGCGGCTTGTGGATCTGCATCGCGGCCGCGCTGCAACACTACCGCGGCGTCAACGCCGTCATCAGCAGCCTGCTGTTGAACTACATCGCGATCGCCCTGCTCAATCACCTGATCGAAGGGCCCGATGCGCGATCCGGCCAGCCTGAACAATCCCGGCACACGTCCCCTGGCCGCCGCACAGCACCTGGGTGTGATTCCCGGCACGCAGGTGCATGACGGCCTGCTCTTCGGCGTCATCGCTTGCCTGGCGGCCTGGTTTCTCCTCTCGCGGACACACGTTCGGCTTCGCGGCGAAAGTAGTGGGCGGCAATCCGCGCGCGGCGCAATTGGGCGGTCTGCCCATCGGCCGCGGTGCTGCTGACGCTCAGCTTTCTCGGCGGCGCCTGCGCCGGGCTGGCTGGAATGGTCGAAGTGGCCGCAGTGCAGGGACGCGCCAACGATTCGGTAAACGCCGGCTACGGATATGTAGGAATTCTGGTGGCGTTTCTGGCGCGCCAGAATCCCGCCGGCGTGCTGGTGGTTTCGGTGTTGCTCGGTGGCTTGATGGCCAGCGGCGGAATGCTGCAGCGCGCGCACAATCTTCCGGACGCCGCGGTGCTCGTGCTTGCAGGGCATGCTCTTTCTCGTGATTCTGCTGGAGCGAAACGCTGTACGGCCGCTGGTCGGAACGGAGGCTGCGTGCAAGCTGAAGCCGGCGATGGGCGCATGCGGGAATTCTGCTCGGCGTGGCCGCCGGCGCGGTCCGCGGAAGCATTCCTTACCTCTTTGTCAGCCTCGGCGAGTGCCTGACCGAGAAGAGCGGGAAAATCAATCTGGGCATGGAAGGCGTCCTCCTGATGGGCGCCATGACCGCGTTCGCCGTGTCGGACCACTCCGGCTCGCCATGGCTCGGTGTGGCCGGCCGCGGCGGCCGTCGGCGCCCTGCTGGGCGCCGTTCACGCCGGCCTCACGCGCTTTCCCAAAGTGAACGATATCGCTGCCGGCATCGCCATGATCCTGTTCGGCAGCGGCCTCGCCTTCTTCTTCGGAAAGAAGTTTGTCGCGCCCATGGCCCCGCAGTTGCCGCTCATCGACCTCGGCTTCTGGAGCGCCGTGCCCGCCCTGCATTCCGCGCTGCGCATCAGCCCGCTCTTCTTTTTCGGCATCGCCCTGGCCTTCCTGCTCGACTTCGTCTTCCGCCGCACCCGCTGGGGATTGCAGGTACGAGCCGCTGGCGACGATCCCCTGGCCGCGCGCTCCGCCGGAATTCCTGTCGATACCGTACGCATGACTGCCACCGTACTCGGCGCCGCTCTCGCCGCCGCTCGGAGGGGCGCATTTGACCCTCTACTTTCCCGGCATCTGGTCCGAAGGAATCTCCGGCGGCCAGGGCCTGATGGCCGTCGCCCTTGTCATCTTCGCGCGCTGGAGTCCTCTGCGCTGCATGGCCGCCGCTCTGCTCTTCGGCGGCGCGCAAGCGCTTGGCCCGTCGCTTCAGGCGCTCGGCCACGGCGGCTACTACCAGCTCTTCAACGCATCGCCCTACCTGTTGACTCTGGTATTAATGGTGGCCACCTGCTCGCGCCACGGCAACATCTCCGGAGCGCCCGGCGCGCTGGGGAGGAATGCATGACCCCGCCCGCCGTGGAAGTCCGCCGCCTTCGCAAGCGATTCGGCACCGTGCAGGCCCTCGATGGCGCCGATCTTCACGTCGCGCCCGGGGAGTTTCACGCGCTCATCGGAGAGAACGGAGCCGGTAAAAGCACCCTCGCCAAATGCATCATGGGAATCAACGGCATCGATGAAGGAGAGATACTCGTCGATGGAACCGCTTGGCGCGCACGCAATCCTCGCGAGGCGCGCCGTAGCGGCATCGGAATGGTATTCCAGCACTTCACCCTCGTTCCCTCCATGACCGTAGCTGAGAATCTGACCCTGCCCCGCCCCGGCCTCCCCGCCATCATCCGCTGGAACGAGGAGCTGGACCGCCTGCGTACCTTCCTCGCCGCCGCCCCCTTTACCATCGATCTCAACGCCCGCGTGTCCGAGCTGTCGGCGGGCCAGAAACAGAAAGTCGAGATCCTCAAGGAACTCTACCTCGGCACTCGCTTTCTCATGCTCGATGAGCCCACCTCCGTGCTTACACCGGCCGAAGCCGACGAAGTCCTCGGCCGTTTGCACGCCATGGTGAAGAGCGGCGCCCTCAGCGTCCTGCTGATCACCCACAAGTTTCGCGAAGTCATGACGTATGCCGACCGTGTCACCGTCCTACGCAAAGGACGAGGCGTGGGGACTCGCGCCGTCGCCGAGTCCACTACAGCGCAACTGGCCGCTATGATGATGGGCGAAGTGCGCAACACCGAAATCGTGGAGCGGGCCGGTGGCGCCGCGGGGCCAGTCCGTCTTCGCCGTCAATCATCTCTCCGCGCGCGGCGATAAAGGTGTAGACGTGCTGCACGATCTCTTCCTCGAAGTCCGCGCCGGCGAAATCGTCGGCATCGCCGGAGTCTCCGGCAACGGGCAGCGCGAGCTCGTCGAGGCCCTCGCGGGACAGCGTCCCTTTCAAGCGGGAGAAGTCACCGTGAACGGCGAGCGCTACTACCCCACGCGCGATTCCATGCGCCGTTTGGGCCTCTTCATCCTGCCCGAAGAGCCCCTCCGCAACGCTGCGGTGCCATCCATGTCAGTGGCAGAAAACATCGCCCTCCGCGAGTTCGATCGCCCGCCCTGCTCCCGTTTCGGACTCCTCGATTTCGGCGCGATCCGGCGCTTTGCAGCCGAGCTGATCGAGCGCTTCTCGGTCCGCCCGCCCGCCTCCGATCTGCCGCTCCACACCTTATCGGGAGGTAACGTGCAGCGCGCGATTCTGGCGCGTGAGCTGGCGGAACATGAAATCCGTGTGCTGGTCGCCGCCAATCCCTGCTTCGGCCTCGATTTCGGAGCGGTCGAATTCATCCACAACCGCCTCCTCGAAGTCCGCAACCGCGGCGCCGCCGTCCTCCTCGTCAGCGAAGACCTCGACGAACTGATCGAACTAGCCGACCGCATCGTCGTCATGAGCGCCGGCCGCATCGTCCACGAGAGCTCCGGCTCCACTGCCGACCCCGTCCTCATCGGCCGCTATATGGCCGGCCACGCCGCAGCATGATCTTTTGTTTTTCTCCGCGTTGAACACACAGCTACCGATCCTTATCCACCGTGCTATCCCGCGAAGCCGTCCCCTGCGTTGGCGCACCATATTTGATCGACGATTCCCCGGTAAACGCGCGGCAGCGATCCAGGCGAATCGTATTCAAGCTGTAATTTCCCTGCGAGTCCGTCGCCGCCAACTGCGCATTGCGCGGCAATCGAAAGTCGGCATCCGCGATCCGCATCACCTGATAGTGCATCGATTTCTCGACCGATCGCACCCCCACATGCGCCGGAATGCGATTCGCTTTCACGTCCACCCGCACCAGCTCGAGCGTTTCCGCATCCGCCCACACCGACCCTTCAAATTCCACGATCGCCTGGGCTGAATCGTGCTTGATCAGGAAGCCGCTCTTCTCCTGCGGCACGTGCAGATCGTAGCGGTACACCTTGTGGCCGTCCTTTTTCGTCGTCCCCACGAATCGGAACTCCGTCGCGTCCGACGCGAAGAGCATGTCGATCTGCGAGCCGAGTACGCCATCGCTGATGGTGCCCGGCGCCAGCTCTCCAATTCCATGCTCCCCGAACCGTTCCTCGCCGGGTCGCGCAAACAGTTCCTTGCGGCCCACGTAGGCCACTTCGAACTCCACCGTGTCGACGTGATTCCATGTGCTGCCCTGCCGCAGCATTCGGTCCACTACCTCATGACACGTGTAGTTCGGCAACTGCGATAGGTGCGCAGCCGCCCGGCTGCGGATCTGGCGCAATATTTCATCAGGATCTTCCGTAGCTTTGTTGGCGGCAGGGGCTGCGAAAGCCAAAGCCAGTTCCACGGACAGCGTGGCGAAGTTGCGGATGAAGCGAGACCGCAAGGCATCCACCTCCTACGCACGTCCGATTCGCTACGGGATTTTTGCGGCGTAAAACTAGGGGTTCTCGCGGCCAGCACCACCCGGGGCGAGTGGCCGCACATGGTTTCTTTGACACAGGATGAGTGATATCTTGGTTCGACCGTTCAGTTCGCTATGACACGGACCACCCTTGCGCTACTCCTCTTAACGTTCCTCAAGCCACCGTCGCTCTTCGCTCAACAGCCCTCCAACGACCCCCTCTTGCGATGGATGAATCAGCTCGCTCAACAGCACCTTCAGCGGCGCGAAGACGCCGTTGCCAAAATCCACGATGTCGCCGCCGCCGAACGCCGGAAACAATTCGTCCGCCAAACGTTCCTGTCGCTGATCGGCGGTCTGCCCGATTACAGCGGTCCTCTGAATCCCAAAGTCACCGGCCGCATTCAGGCCGATGGCTACCTCATCGAGAAGGTAATCTTCGAGAGCCTGCCCGCCTTCTACGTCACCGCCAACCTTTACCGTCCCAACCAGCCCGGCCGATATCCCGGCATCCTTTTGCAGGCCGGCCACACACAGGAAGGCAAGCCGGAGGGCCAGCGCCTCGCTGCCAATCTCGCGTTGAAGGGCTTCGTCGTACTGGCCTTCGATCCCGTCGGACAGGGCGAACGCGAGCAGACCTATGACCGCCGCGTGGATCTCGCCCTCGCCGGCTGGTCCGTCCCCGAGCACATCCAGGCCGGAGCCCAAAGCATTCTCGCCGGCGAAAGCGTTGCCCGCTACTTCATCTGGGATGCGAAGCGAGCCCTCGACTACCTGGCCGCCCGCCCCGAAGTCGACTCGTCGCGCCTTGGAGCCGTCGGATGTTCCGGCGGTGGAGCCCTGACCACGTTCATCGGCGCGCTGGACCCGAGAATCAAAGCCGTAGCGCCCGCCTGCTTCATCAATTCCTACAATCTTCTTTTCGCAGGCGCCGATCCCGATTCCGAAATGAGTCCTCCACGCCTCCTTTCCAGCGGGCTCGATATGGCAGACTACGTCGAGTTGTCCGCCCCCGTGCCCTGGCTCATCCTCGCGACGGAGGGCGATTATTTCACGCCTGCCGGCGCCCGCCTCGTCTATGACGAAGCCCGCCGCTGGTTTGCGCTCTACGGCGCCGAAGATAAGTTGCGCTACTTCGTCGGCAGCGGCCCGCACGGCACGCCTCTCGAAACCCGGCAAGCCATGTATGACTGGATGATCCGCTGGCTCAAGGACGGCCGCGGCGATTCCCGTGAACAGCCGGTGAAGCTCTACACCACCCAGGAACTCCTCGTCACATCGACCGGCCATGTAGACGACCAGCCCGCCAGCCGCAAACTACATCAGTTGATCCTCGACGAATTTCGTCGCGCGAAGCAGCAGCGAACCCTACCGGAATTACTAGCCGAACTGCGAAGGCTGAATGTCCCCTCCGATGGCGCCGCCCTGGACGCGAAGCTATCGGAGGAAGCCCGACGGCCCGCAAGTCCGGCGCCGGCAGGTCCGCTTCGAAAGTGAGCCAGGAGTCGAGATTGGCGGAAGGCTTTACCTTCCTCTCACTGGCGAACGGCACCCCGCTCTCTTACTCGTGGCCGATAAGATGAGTAACGATTCGATTCCATCCACCGCGTCCATGGCGGAGAGGATCGCCAAAACCGGCCGATGGTTCTCGAACTCGAACCCCGCGACGCCCCCGGAGAAGGCGAGCGGCCCTTCGTCGGTAACTGGCTGACCAACGCGCGAGCCGACCGCATCGGCCGCAACCTGCCCGCCATGCGAGCCCACGACATCTTGCGCGGAATCGATTTTCTGGCCGCGCGCCAGGACGTCGATCCGGCCTCCATTCGAGCCGCCGCTCGCGGCGTCAAAGGAATCTGGCTGCTTCTGGCCGCCGCCGTTGACACCCGGATCAGCGGCATTTGGCTGGACCGCACGCCCTACAGCTTGCGCGCCGCCCTGGAAAACGCCATGAATACCGACCTGTTCGACGCCGTCATTCCCGGCTTCGCTCTGCATTGGGATCTGGACGACCTGACCAAGGCCATGGGAAACCGCTCCGTCCTGTGGACCGATCCCACCAATTGGATGGGGCGCCCCGTCCCTCTCGGCGCTCCATTCCAATACCGCTACGTTCTCGGCGACAATACCGATCTCAACGATGAACAGGACGATGCCTTCATCGCCAAGCTCCTCCGCTGAAGAGTTTCCTTGCCGGTACACCACCCACCTCTTCGCCTTCTCTCGTTATCTCCGCGCCGACCGCCGCCAAATCGGTTAGCGTAGAAGGTTAGGGTCAGCCAACCCAATGCTGTTCTACGCGCTTACCATCTCTCTCTCTGCCTTCCTTCTGTTTGAGGTGCAGCCGGTGATCGCCAAGATGATCCTGCCCTGGTTCGGAGGATCCTCCGCCGTCTGGAGCACCTGCATGCTCTTCTTCCAACTGGTGCTCCTGCTGGGCTATGCCTATGCCCACTGGCTGAACAGACTCGCGCCGCGCCGGCAGGCCATCGCGCACATCTCCGCTGCTGGCCCTCAGCCTGGCGGTACTGCCCATCATGCCCGAGCCCCGCCTGGAAGCATTCCTCCATGGGCCAGCCCTCGCTTACCATCCTGGCATTGCTCGCCGTCACCGTCGGACTGCCCTACTTTCTGCTCTCCACCACCAGCCCCTTCTGCAAGCCTGGTATGCGCGCAGCCACAAAGCCGGCGTGCCCTATCGCTTCTTCGCCCTTTCCAACTTCTCCTCCATGCTGGCCCTGCTCAGCTATCCGCTTCCTGATGGAGCCCAATCTGCCTCCACGCTCCCAGGCACGGGTCTGGTCCGCCGCTATGTCTGCTTTGCGCTGCTGTGCGGCGTCACCGCCTGGCGCGCTCCGCCACCCGGCGACCCTTCCGGCGATGTCACCGCCGACCGCAACCAGCACGTCAGCCCGCCACCGTGGCCGCGCGTCTGCTATGGCTCGGCCTCGCCGCCTGCGCATCCATCCTGCTGCTCGCCGTCACCACCTACCTCACCCAGGATGTCGCCGCCAGTCCCGTTCCTCTGGATCCTTCCGCTCGCCGTTTACCTACTGAGTTTCATCGTCTGCTTCGAATCGCCGCGCCTCTACCATCGCGCCGTCTTCATTCCGCCTGTTGATCGCCTCGCCTGCTCTTCATGGCCTACCGCCTCTGGCCCGATCACGCCAAAATGAACCTGCGACCTATCGCCCTCTTTACCGCTCCCTGTTCGTCTGCTGCATGGTCTGCCACGGCGAACTCGCGCGCCTCAAGCCGCATCCCCGCTACCTCACCGGCTTCTACGTGATGGTTTCGCTGGGCGGCGCCTCGGGCGGACTCTTCGTCGGACTGCTCGCGCCCAACTTTTTCCACGCCTACTACGAATTCCCCATCGGCCTGGCCCTCTGCGCGCTCGTCGCCGCCATCGCCTTTGCGCGCGCCCTGTGGAGCGCCCCCCGCATCTGGACCCACACCGGAATCTCCGTCATGGTCGTCCTCCTGGCCGGCTACTTCTACTTCCTCCGCGCCATCATGTTTCAAATGGTGGACGGCTACCAGGTCGTCACGCGTAACTTCTATGGACAATTGCGCGTGACCGATGACGGCGACCCGCGCATCGATGACGACGCCTCCCGCCGCCTCGTTCACGGCGTCATCAACCACGGCCAGCAGATGCTGCTCGAAGAGTACCGCCGGCGCCCCGTCAGCTACTTCTGCCCGCAGAGCGGAATCGGACGCGTCATGACGGCGCTCGAAGGCCACCCGCGCCGCATTGGCATTCTCGGCCTGGGATGCGGCACCCTCGCCGCCTACGGCCGCCCCGGCGATACCATCCGCATCTTCGAGATCAATCCGAAAGTGCTCGAAATCGCCAACCGCGATTTCACCTACCTCAAGGACACCCCGGCCAAAGTCGAAGTGGCCTTAGGCGATGGCCGCCTCGTTCTCGAAGGCGAATCCACCGAACCCGCCCGCCTCTTCGATATCCTCGTCATGGATGCCTTCTCCGGCGATTCCGTCCCCGTCCATCTCATCACGAAGGAAGCCTTCGCCATCTACTTCCGCCACCTGAAGCCCGCTGGAATCCTGGCCGTCAATATTTCCAATAGCTACCTGGCACTCGACCCCGTGATCGAACGCGCCGCCAACGCCTTCGACAAGGTCGCCCTCGTCTACCATTGGACCCCTGCCGATGACGACATCCTCTGCTTCTCCTGCTCCTGGGTGCTCCTCATGGACCGCTCTACCGCCGCCGCGCACCCCGAGCTGCAGGCCCAGGCCAAAGTTCTCCGCCAGGAAAAGCCCTTCCGCATCTGGACGGACGACTTCTCCAACATGTTCGGCATTCTGAAGTAGGTAGGACAGGCCTCCCGGCCTGTCCATCCCAGCGAAGCTAGCCCGCCGCGCCTATTCCACCTTGCGCGAGCTCTTGGCGAAGTAGAGCGCCACCGCGCGATCGATGTTCGCGTGCGTCATCCGCACCGGCCTGCCTTCGTACTCGCTGATGGCCTTCACCAGGCGGTAAATGTCCATCGGGTAGCAGGCCCGCAGCACCTTCGCTGCGTAATCCTCGCAACGCTCGCGAAGGTACTCGGCACATCCTGGCTCGGTGGGCACCTGCTGCGCTACCATCACGCGGCGGAAGATCTCGTCGAACACCGTCGCGCTCACGTTCTCCACCATCACCTTGGTCTGTATGCGGCGCAGAAATGCTTCATCCGCCAGATCGTGCGGATCCAGGTTCGTCGAGAACACCACCATCAGCTCGAACGGTACCTGGAACTTCATTCCCGAGGACAAGGTCAGGTAATCCACGCGCCGGTCCAGCGGCACAATCCAACGATTCAACAGATCGCGCGGCGCCAGCATCTGCCGGCCAAAGTCGTCGATGATCAGAATCCCGTTATTCGCCTTCATCTGGCACGGCGAAATGAACACGCGCGTCGATTCGTCCAGCCGCAATTCCAGCATGGCCGCCGACAGCTCGCCGCCTACCGTGATACAAGGCCGCTGGCACACCGCCCACCGCGCATCCAGCAGGTCGTCGTTGAACGGCAGTTGCCGGTGTACCACCGGGTCGAACAGCGCGATGATGTGCCCGTCCACTTCCACCGCATACGGCACCACCACAGCGTCATGATAGATCCGCAGGATGCGTTCCGCGATGCTGGTTTTCCCGTTCCCCGTGCCGCCGTAAAGAAACAGCGACTGGTGGCCGATCAGCGACGGACCCAACTGGTCCAGCAACCCGTCCGGCAGCACCAGGTCGTCGAAGGCCTGCCGCAGGCTTTCTCTGCTCAAACGTACATGCGCCGCCTGTGCCTTGACTACTTTTTGGTATTGCTGGATCGAAACCGGCGCCGGCCCCACGTACTGGCAGACCTCATTGCGCCCCGCCGCCTGTGCCCGCCCGCTGGCCGTCAGGGTGAACGAGTAGTCGTTGCCCGTCATCCCCTTCACTTCCAGAAGCTGCTGGTTGCGGAACTGGTGGAACAACGTTTCCAACACCGGAAACGACAGCTTCAGCGTCTCGTTCAACCGCCCCAGTGTAGCCGAGCCGTGCAGCCACAGATACCGCAAGACCAGATCGGCCACCACCGAACGCGGAACCCCCAGATCCTCCAGCCGGTCCGGAACAAGGGGCCAGCAATCTTGCCGTAGTGTGGGCGGAGCTACTTGCGGTACAGTCATTCCGTTACGGAATATACACGACGCCCCAACCCACTACCAGTACCCCATTGGATAACGCTATTTTTGTGGGGCAGGTTGTCAACCCGCCTGCTTTACTCATACCGCAGTGCAATCAAAGGATCCACCCTGCTCGCCCGCCGCGCCGGAATATAGCACGCAAACAGCGTCACCGCGATCAGCGCTCCCGCCATCGCCACAAACGTCAGCGGATCGAGCGAGCTCACTCCAAACAGCATCCCGCTCAGGAACCGCGTCAGCGCAAATGCCCCCACCGCGCCCAGCACCGTACCAGCCAGCGCCAGACGTACCCCGCTCGTCCCGATCAGCCGGATCACATCGCCCCCGCGCGCGCCCAGCGCCATCCGTATGCCGATTTCGTTCGTCCGTTGCGCCACCGCGTAAGAGATCACGCCGTAAATTCCGAGCGCCGCCAATATCAGCGAAAGCGACGAGAACAGCGTCAGCAGCAGCGTCAGGAACCGCGGGCGGGACCGCGCCGTCGACATCACGTCTTCCATCGATCCGATGTTCGAAATCGGCAATCCCCGGTCCAGTCCCCGCACCGCGTCCCGCACCACACCCGTCAAACTCATCGGGTCACCCTGCGTCCGCACCACCACCCAACTGAGCTGCCGCGGCAACTGCGCGAACGCAAAATACAGCTCCGTGCCCGCCGGACGATCCAGCGCCGCATTCTTCACATCCGCCACCACGCCCACCACCGTCCGCCACGGCGATTGCGGACCGCTCGTCCGCACCCGATGTCCAATCGCGCTCTCCCGCGGCCAGTAGGTCTTCGCCATCGTCTGGTTCACCACTACCACCAGAGGAGACGTTGCGCCATCGCCGTCGTTGAGGAACCGCCCTTCCAACAGATGCGCCCCGATCGTCTCGAAGTATTTCCCCGAAACCGAATTCCAGTAGTCGATATTCTGTATCGGCCCGTTGGGCACCGGGACGAATCCCTCGATCGTCGTATCGTTGGCATTGATCGGACGCTCCGGCGGCAGTCCGCTTGCAATCGCCGCCGAAACCACGCCGGGCAGCGTATTCAAACGCGCCGCCAGCCCGCCGTAGAAACCGTTGATGCTGTCCGCATTCCTATAGGTCACCGAAGGCAGCGACAGCCGCATCGTCAACAGGTGATTCGGATTCATCCCGGCGTTCACCTCTTGCAGCTTCCAGAATGCCTTCACCATCAGCCCGGAGCCGATCAGCAGAATCAGAGCCAGCGCCAGTTCGCTTACCACCAGCGCCGCGCGGAACCGGTTGGCCGCCACCGCGCCCGTCGCCCGCCCCACCGTCGCCTTCAACGTATCGTGCAGCGTCGCCGTCCGTACGTGGACCACCGGCGCCAGCCCAAACGCCACGCCCGTCGCCACGCTGATCGCCAGCGTGAACAGCAGCACCTGCCAGTCGATGCCGATCTCCGCTACCCGCGGAATACTCCCCGCGTTGCTCGCCACCAGCAAGCGCAGTCCGCCGAACGCCAGCAGAATACCGAACACCGCGCCCGTCAGCGAAAGCAGCACCCCCTCGATCACGAACTGCTGCAGCAGCCTCCCCAACCCGGCGCCGATCGCCGCCCGTACCGCAATCTCGCGTCGCCGCGCCTCTGCGCGCGCCAGCAGCAAATTCGCCACGTTCACGCACGCAATCAGCAGCACGAAACCTACCGCTCCCAACAGCACCAGCATCGCGCGCCGTACCCCTTTGACGATCTCTTCCTGGAACCCGGCCAGCACGATCGGATGGTTCTTCGGATGGAATGGATGGTTTGCCGCGCCCAATGTGTCCGCTGAATGCTGTGCGTAGCGCGTCATCTCCGCCTGTGCCTGTGCCGTCCCCGTGCCCGCCTTCAACAGCGCCAGCACGTTTACATAATGACTGCCGCGCCCGCCCGGCCGCGCCGGGTCGATCTGCAGCGGCACCCACAGTTCCGGAGGGTCCAGCTCTCCCGGCGGGAAAGCGAAACCCCTCGGCATAATGCCCACCACCGTGCATGGATTGCCATTCATGCGGATGTCGCGGCCCAGTACCGAAGCCTCTCCGCCGAATGCGCGCTGCCACAGGCCGTACGAGATCACCGCCGTCAACGGTGCATTGGCCGCATCGTCCTGCGGACTCAGCAGGCGGCCCTGAATCGGCGTCACGCCGAGCATCGGCAGCAGGCCCCCGGTCACAAGCCCGGCGGTCGATCGCACCGGCTCGCTCGCGCCCGCCAGGTTGACTCCGAAATTCGCCCACCCCTCCACCGCTTGGAATCCCGTCGCGTCGCGTTTGAGATCCAGGTACTCTGGCGGCGATACCCAGAAGTGCCGCAATCCGCCATTGGGAAAGTTCGGGAACTCGGTAAACACGCGCACCAGCCGGTCGGCGTGCGCATACGGCAATTGCCGCAGCAGTACCGCGTTCACCACACTAAAGATCGCCGTCGTCGCACCGATCCCCAGCGCCAGGCACAACACCGCCGCGGCGGTGAAGCTGGGGTTCTTCCCCAACATCCGTATCCCATACCGTAGGTTTTGCCTGAAAGCGCCCACACTTCCCCCCTCTCTTCGTAACGGGAATTAGACGCCGCGAACTTCGATTGGTACCTCTCACGCAAATCCTTCATCTCCGCGCTCTCTTGTTTCTCCGCGCTCAAAGCCCCACGTCGAATCCGCGGCCTCGAGCCTTCACGGAATCCAAAACGCCCCGCCCTCCCATCTTTTCTCCGCGTCGGTCTCCGCGACTCCGCGTCTCCGCGTCGAATTCACCCTCCCGAGTTTTCCCTATCCCTCACTGTCTTCCGCCTGCCTCAATCCTTCGGCGCCACCATCCTCACGCCCCAACACGCCAGCGCCACCGCCAGCACCAGGTCGTCATGCTCCCCCCTTTCGCCCCGCCCCGTATCGCTGGCGCGCGCTCCCCGAAAGTTTCACGCGCATTTCCGACATCTCGTGTACCAGCGCCGCTCCGTCCTTCATTCCCTCCGCGATCCGTAATCCGCCCTGCTCCACCAACACTTCCAAACCCACAATCAACTCCCGCTTCGGTACACGAAAATAACCGTCCCCGTAACTCTCCGCCCCGCCGCCTGTGATCGTTACCGGCCACAAATGCGATTGCAGATCCTTCTGCCGCAGCAGGTCCACCACCGCCGGTCCCACTCCCGTTCCGTCCACAATCAAATGCCGCCGCCCGCCCGCCAACTGCCGCGACCGCATACGGCGGCTCACCCGCTCAGCCACTTCCGGATATGGCGTACCCAAAGGCATCCGTTCGAGATGCCGCAGGCCTAACCCCGGCCCTTGCCCGGTCCACTCCACCACCGCCAGCGCCGTCGGATCCTGCCTCTGCCCCAGATCCACTCCCGCGAAATATATCCTCGTCATCCCGTTGTGGCGTTCCTAATCGAACTCCAGCGGCTTTACCTCGTGCGTGATCGCCCGGTGCACCACTTCCCGGTCGAAGATCCCGCCCACCGTATCCACGAACTCGCATTGGTATTCCTGGCGAAACCATCGCTCTCCCATCGTCCTTCTCTCTTCCTCCAAAAATTCCGCGCGGATTCGTGGACATGCCTCCGCCGGCACCCGCACCCGCTCCCATTCCTCCCCGCCGTCCGTCCACGCTTCGTAAAAGAATCCCCGCTTCCCAAACGGCGTACTCATCAGCCACATCGTCCCGTTGCTTACCGCCAGCATCGGCCGCATCGCCAGGTAAGTCTCATCGTCTACCCGCGCCGCTTCGTCTACCAGCAACAGGCACACCGCCGAAAATCCCCGTACCCCCGCTTCGTTTCCCGGAACTCCCACAATCCGCGACCGGTTCGGCAGCAATAGGGACATCTCGTTGTCCCCGTCGCCTCTCGGAACCATGTTCAATCGCCGCAGAAAATCCCCCGCCTTGCGCAGAAACTCCCCGGTCTGCCGGGCGCTCGGACTCACCACCAGCGTCAGGCTTTCCGCCACCGTGTACGCCTGATGTACCGCCTTCGCCGCCGTGACCGTCGATTTTCCCCATTGCCGCGTACAGTTCATCACCAGCCGCCGGCTCCGCGTCTTCAGTACCTGCTCTTGTACCGCGTCCGGAGAGAAACTCAGTTTCCGCCTCGCCCAATCGGCCTCGTCCGCCCCGCTGGCCGTGTCCGCCGATTCTCTCTTACGGCTTCTACGCCGCGCCTTTTTGTTCTCTTCAGTCAGATACATCCCAATTCCACTCTACCCTCAGTACGCCGGATTTTCAGACTCGAATAACTGAATAACCCCTCCCAACCAAGCCCATTTCATACTATTTTTCTGTTTAGAATCAGTCACTTGAATGAAGATCGTTTGGACCCGTAAGATATCCTGTCACCAGGTGAGTATGATTTCTCAAAAACGTATCCTCGCGGCGCGCGCCAATGGCGCACTTTCCCGCGGACCCAAAACACCGGAGGGCAAGGCGCGTTCCCGCAATGCCGTTCGCAGTCGCCGCCTGACCGATTGCACCGTCCTCGGCAACGAATCCCGCGAGGCCTTCCAGAACCTCTTCAATTTTCACGTGGATTGCTTTAGCCCTCTCGACGATGTCGAGATGGGCATGGTGGAGGAGATGGCCTCCGCCTATTGGCGCATACGCCGCAATTGGGCGATCGAGAATTACCTTCTCGAATCGGCTGCTGCCGCCCAGCCCGAAGGCCCGGAGCTGTCCCGCATCGCGGCCGCCCATGCCGGACTCTCCGCCACACCGCACTACACGGGATTGCGCCGCGACGAAACCCGCCTACACGTTATGTACCAGCGCGCGCTCTACAATCTGTTGGTTTTGCGTACCTCGAAAAATCGCGCCGAACCAAGGAAGTCCCGTGTTTCCAACAATTCCTTCCCTTTGTCAGAACCCAACGAACCCAAGGCAGCGTGACGGTTTTGTGTGGGGCAGGTTGGCAACCTGCTGCCGAAGCTCGGCCCTACCCTTCAGCCTTGCCAACCACAATTACCGAAAACGTCAGGTCGCCGACTTTCACCGTCAGCGTCCAGTCGTGTTCGCCTTCCTTCACCAACGAGGGTGCGGTAGCGCCAGTGGGCGGAGTCTCCAGTGATAAAACTGCGGGATGCGGTGTGCCGGAAGCCTTGCCGCTCATTTTGACCAACTCGTCGAAGCTCGGCTTCGCCGCGGGATCGGCATCCGCCCCAATCGGCGTCAGCAGCGCGAAATCGCGCTGGGGCGCCACGCCGGAATGGGCTCCGTCCACCGGAAAATCGCTATACCGCAGCGTATAAACACCAGCCGGAATTACCTGGCCGCGGCGATCGGCGCCCTTGCCTGGAAAACGAAGCACGCCCATCAGCGTTCCCTGCGCGATGCCGAACGAAATCGCCGCATCGTCGGGTTTCGCGCCGGTCGGGATAGCCTTCGCGAACCAGATTTCGCACCAGGGGCCCGCCGCGCTATTGACGCGGAATCCCTGGCCCTGAATTACCTGCGCGAAACTGGCCGGCAGGCCAGGTGCCGCAGTGCTGACAGGTTCGAGTTTGTAGTCTTGAGCCAGGGCCGGATAAGAAAGCAGGAGGGAACCAACGGAAAGCAAAACCAGACGGTTGATCATGGCAATCGGGAGGGCGGATTATGGAGCGGGAGACCGGATTCGAACCGGCGACATCGACCTTGGCAAGGTCGCACTCTACCAGCTGAGTTACTCCCGCTCAGCGTAAAACTCTATTCTTACGCGGAAACATTACTGATGTCAAACGTTATGGGAAAGTTACACAAATGAAAGCATTTATAAACTTGTGGACAACCTGTTTCGCTGTGTTATTCTACTTCTCGGTTAAGGGCACAGAAGCTGTGACGGTGGTGCGGCGTGACGGGCGCTGCACTGGCAACTCTTCTCGCAGTTAGCACCTCCAGAGTCTGCGTTATTGTGTAAAACCCTGTGGAAATACTGTGCCCAACGTGTGCAAAAACTGATGAATTATTGGGATCGATTACGTAACTACTTGCAGCAGAGGGTCAGCGTCGAAGGTTTCGACAATTGGCTGAAAGGGACCGCACAAGTCGGCCAGGAGGGCGACACACTCTACGTCTCCGTGCCCGACAGGGAAACCCGGTCGTGGCTCGAAACCGAATATTCGAGCCTGGTTCTTGCCGGTATTGCGGACATGGGGCTGGCCGTTCGCCGCGTCAGTTACGAAACCCTTCCCCCACGCGCCCCGCAAGCCATGTCCGCCCCTCCGGTGACCAATGGCTCCAGTGAAGCCGAAGCCTCGTCTTCCGCCCTCAACCCGAAGTTCACCTTCGATTCGTTCGTCGTCGGGGCCTGCAATCAGTTCGCCCACGCGGCTGCCAAATCGGTCGCCACCAACCCCTCGCGCAGTTATAACCCGTTGTTTCTGTATGGCGGTGTGGGCATGGGTAAGACCCACTTGATGCACGCCATCGGACGCGAATTGATCGACCGCCACGGCGCCATGCGCATCATTTACACTTCGAGCGAGCGCTTCATGAACGAGATGATCTCCTGCATCCGCACAGAGCGCATGCAGCAGTTTCACCAGCGCTACCGCGAGGCCGATGTCTTACTCATCGACGACATACAGTTACTCGGCAATAAAGAACGTACCCAGGAAGAATTCTTCCACACCTTCAACGAATTACACGATCACCAGAGGCAGATCGTGATTTCCAGCGATTCTCCGCCCAAGGACATCCCGGGCCTCCTCGAACGCCTCCGCTCGCGTTTCGAATGGGGACTCCTGGCCGACATACAGCCGCCCGACCTCGAAACCAAAATGGCCATCCTCGACAAGAAGGCCGAGGTCGAAGGCGTCAAACTACCCGATGAAGTCCGCTCCTTCATGGCCTCCAAGACCAAATCCAACGTTCGCGAGCTCGAAGGCGCTCTCGTCAAACTGATCGCCTACTCCTCCCTCACCGGCACGCCCATCAATCTGCAGATGTCCCAGCAGGTCCTCAAGCACCTCGTACATGTGCAGGACCGCCGCGTCACCATCGATGCCATCCAGAAAGCCGTGGCCGAAAAATTTCAGGTGAAGCAGTCCCAGCTCAAGGAAAAGAGCAATACCAAGAAGGTCGTCTATCCGCGGCAGGTGGCAATGTACCTGGTCAAGGAACTCACCAATGCCTCCTTGCCCGAGATCGGCCGGGCCTTCGGCGGGAAACACCACACCACCGTGATCCACTCCATCAACAAAATTGAGAAAGACCGCCACACCGAAGCTGAATTGAACAGGTTACTTCACAGCCTAATGGATTCATTACAATGAATTTATCTGGTTTTCCACAATTGCCATTTTTTGCCGCGTAGGGAAAACTGTGTAAATCGCGTAACAAAATGCCGGTTTTGGATTCCGGCGGCCTCCGAATTCTCCTTCGGGCATGGCGGAAAGTAGTTGAGTTTAGTATAATTTAGGTTGTATCCAACACTTTGCACAGGCCCCATGAATGCGGTTGCTGCGATGCACCTTGAGATAGCCACAAAATAACAGGAGCAGTGGGCATGGAATTCACCGTCAACAAGAGCGATCTGGTACGTGAGCTGAGTCTGTCTCAAGGCGTGGTGGAGAAGAAAACTACCATTCCCATTCTTTCCAATGTCCTGCTGGAAGCCGCCGACGATCGCTTGACGCTGACCGCTACGGACCTCGAATTGGGCATTCGCTGCTCCTGTCCGGCGCGCTTGAAAAAGGAAGGCTCCGGCACCGTCCCGGCGCGCAAGCTGCTGGACTACATGCGCCTCCTGCCGGACGGCGACGTCAACATGAAGTTCTTGGATAACCACTGGGCCAGCATCACTAGCGGGCGGTCACGCACCCGCATTGCCGGCATGTCCCGTGAGAGTTTTCCGGAACTGCCGCAGATGTCGGAGCCGATCGCGGAAGTGCCGGTGAAGACGCTGGCGTCGATGATTGCCCGCACTTCGTTTGCGATTTCCATGGAGGAGTCCCGCTTCACGCTCAACGGCGCCCTCCTCCTGATGCGGCCCGAAGGCCTCACCATGGTGGCCACTGACGGCCATCGCCTGGCCTACGTTCAGGCGTCACCTGCGGAAAGCGGCACCGCCGACAAACCGTTTCGCGCGCTGATTCCCAAGAAGGCGATGAACGAGCTCACCAAACTCAGCGACGATGCCGGTGCCGACGCCAAGGCCATCGTTGCCGGCGACGACAACCACCTCTTCTTCCAGATCGGTCACCGCCTGCTGATCACGCGCAAGCTCACCGGCAATTTTCCCGACTACGAACGCGTGCTGCCCAAGGATCACCAGTTCGTTGCCAAGCTGGAAAAGGCCGAGATCCGCTCGGCCATCGAACGCGTGGCGCAGTTTGCCGATGAACGTTCGCGCGCCATCCGCGTTCAGTTCGCTACCGGCGAAGTACGCGTTTTCTCTTCCAGCGTGGAAACCGGCGAGAGCGAAGAGAGCGTTTCCAGCGAGTACAACGGGCCCGATATCGAGATCGGTTTCAATGCCCAATACCTGTTGGATTTCCTGCGCGCGATTTCGCAGGATCAGGTGGCGTTTGAGTTGAAGGATCAGAAGAGCGCCGGCGAAATGCGGCCGGCCGGCGACGGCATTGCGGATCAGTACCGCTATGTCGTGATGCCAATGAGAATCTGAAGTTTTTCCAAATCAGTAAGGAACTATGGCAAATCAAGAAGTCAATCCCGGCGGGGGAGATGTTTACGATGCGCGTAGCATCAAAGTGCTCGAAGGTCTGGAGGCGGTCCGTTTGCGTCCAGCCATGTATATCGGCTCCACGGGCGAAATGGGCCTGCACCACCTGGTGTACGAAGTAGTCGATAACTCGGTGGACGAAGCCCTCGGCGGCTATGCCACCGAAATCACCGTCACCATCCACGACGATAATTCGGTCACGGTGATCGACGACGGCCGCGGTATTCCGGTCGGCATCCACGAAGAAGAGGGCGTCTCGGCCGCGCAGGTCGTCATGACCAAGCTGCACGCCGGTGGTAAGTTCGATTCCAACAGTTACAAGGTCTCCGGCGGTCTGCACGGCGTCGGCGTAAGCTGCGTCAACGCGCTCTCCGAACGCCTCGAGCTCGAGATCTGGCGCGAGGGCTATACCTGGACGCAGGAATACGCCTGCGGCTTTCCCAAGGCTCCGCTGGTGAAGGCGGGCAAGGCCGGCAAGAAAACCGGTACGCGGGTGACCTTCAAACCCGACATGACCATCATGGAAGCCTCGGTGTTCAATTACGACACCCTGGCCCAGCGGCTGCGCGAACTGGCCTTCCTCAATAAAGGTCTCAAGATCATCCTGACGGACGAACGCACCGATCCGGAGAAGGTGACCGACCTTCGAGTACCAGGGCGGCATCAGCGAATTCATCAAGCACCTGAACCGCGGCAAGAGCGTCCTGCACGAAAAGCCGATCCACTTCGAGGCGCGAGCGCGAGATACCCGAAAAGGGCACGATCACCATGGAAGTGGCCCTGCAGTATAACGACGGCTACTCGGAAAACGTGTTCAGCTTCGCCAACAACATCAACACCGTCGATGGCGGCACGCACCTGAGCGGTTTCCGCTCCGCGCTCACCCGCACCATCAACGCCTTCGGCCAGCAGGCCGGCCTGTTCAAGGACGTGAAGGAGAATCTCTCGGGCGACGACGTCCGCGAAGGCCTGACCGCGGTGGTCAGCGTGAAGGTGCCGCAGCCGCAGTTCGAAGGGCCAGACCAAGGGCAAGCTCAACAGCGATATCGCCGGGCAGATGACGCAGTTCGTCAACGATAAGCTGGGCGAATACCTGGAAAAGAACTCCGCCGTGGGCCGCAAGATCGTCGGCAAGGCGATCGAGGCCTCGCGCGCGCGCGAAGCCGCGCGCAAGGCGCAGGGACCTGACGCGGCGCAAAGGCGCGCTGGATTCCGGCGGGCTTCCCGGAAAGCTGGCCGATTGCCAGGAGAAAGACCCCAAGCTGTGCGAGATCTTCCTGGTCGAAGGTGAGAGCGCCGGCGGCACCGCCAAGCAGGGCCGCGAACGCAAGCTTCCAGGCGATTCTTCCCTTAAAGGGAAAGATCCTCAACGTGGAGAAGGCGCGCTACGACAAGATGCTGGGGCACGAGGAAATCCGCTGCCTGATCACCGCGCTCGGCACCGGTATCGGCAAGGACGATTTCGACGTCGCCAAGCTGCGCTACGACAAGATCATCATCATGACGGACGCGGACGTGGACGGTTCGCACATCCGCACCCTGCTGTTGACCTTCTTCTTCCGTCACATGAACGAGCTGATCACGCGCGGCAAGGTCTACATCGCGCAGCCGCCGCTCTATCGCATCAAGAAGGGCAAGAACGAAAAATACATCAAAGACGAGAAGGAATTCACCAAGGAGATCATGCGGCGGGCGACCGAGAATCTCACGGTCGAAATTCACTCCAACGGTGACGGCAAGCCGAAGTCTGCCATGGAAGGCCAGGAGCTGCGCACCTTCCTGCTGAACCTCGACGAATACCAGTTGATGTTCCACAAAGTGGAGCGCCGTCTGCGCGATGCGCGCGCGGTCGAAGTGGCTGGCGATGTCAGTTTTCAGATCGACAAGAAAGCCGATTTCCAGGTGGAAGCCAACCTGAAGCCGGTCTTCGAAGCGCTCAAGGAGAAGGGCTTGAATCCGGAAATGCGCAAGGACGAAGAACACTCCACCTGGGCCGCGGTATACCGCGATTCCACCGGAGCGGAACGCAGCGTCGGCAGTACAGTTGGCGGCGCAGCCCGAATTCCGCCGCTTCCGCGCCCTGGCGCGCACCATCGCCAAGTTCAACGAGCCCCCTTTCGTGGTGGTGAAGAACGAGCATCGCGATGCCCAGCCCAACTGGGTGGAACTGCTCGAGTACATCAAGAACGAAGGCAAGAAGGACGCCAGCGTCCAGCGCTACAAGGGTCTCGGCGAAATGAACGCCGAGCAACTCGCCGACACCACCATGAATCCGGAGAAGCGCACGCTCCTGCAGGTGCGCCTGGAAGACGCCGTGAAGAGCGAAGAGATCTTCTCCACGCTGATGGGCGAAGATGTCGAATCGCGCCGCAAATTCATCGAAGAGAACGCGCTGGACGTGAAGAATCTCGACGTCTAGGCGGACGCCTGAGCGTGCGTCAGACTGTGTGCACTGCGCTGCGCACATCTTCCAGCAGGATTTCCATATCGCGCTTCGTCGTGCGGTAGTTGAGCACGCAGCCGCGCAGCGCGAAAATTCCGCGCACACGCGCGTTCGAGAGATAACTGCTGCCGCCGCGCTGCACTTCCAGCATGATCCGCTCGTTCAGCGCATCCAGGTCGCCGGTAAATCCGCGCGGCCGGTAGCGGAAGCAGAAGATCGAAAGCTCCACCGGCGCCAGCATTTCGAAATCGTCGGTGGCGCGCGACCAGGTCGGCGAAATATTTCGCGCAGGCGATATTCTCTTCGATCGCCTCGCCGATCGCCCGCGTGCCCGCCGACTTCAGCAGCAGCCATAAATCGAGCGCGCGGAACGGGCGCGAGAGTTCCGGGCCGTAGTCCCAGAATGCGAACGCCTCGTCGTGCTTCCAGGCCCACCACGCGCGTGTATTCGGCGTTCTCGCTGAACGCCGCGCGGGCGGCTGCGGGCCGTCGCGGTAGAGCACGCAACCGCAGCCCACCGGAAGGTACAGCCACTTGTGCGGATCGAGCGCCACCGAATCGGCCTCGCCGATGCGTTCGAAGAACGCGCGCGCCGGAGGGAGCCAGCGCCGAAAATCCGCCGTAGGCGCCGTCCACGTGCAGCCAGAGATCGTGTGCGCGCGCCAAATCGGCGATCGCGCCGATCGGGTCCACCGCTCCCGTCCCGGCCGTGCCGGCGCTCGCCACCACGCAGAACGGCAGATGGCCGGCGGCGCGGTCCTCGCTGCACCAGGCGGTCGAGATCCGCCACGTCCATGCGCAGGTCCGGGCGACGTCTTGACGCTGCGCACGTTGGCCGCGCCGATGCCCAGCATGGCGGCCGCCTTGCGAATGGAGAAGTGCGCCTCTTCCGAGGCGTAGAGGCGCATGCGCGGCGCCACCCATGCCGTCGCGGACCACGTTGCCGGGAGCCTTGGCGCTGCGCGCCGCGGCGATGCCGGCGAAATTCGCCATCGATCCGCCGCTCACCAGCAGTCCCGCGCCGTCCGCCGGATAGCCCAGCATCTCCTTGAGCCAGCGGACGCAAAGCAGCTCCATTTCGGCCGCGGCGGTCCGGAACGCCAGCAGGTCACGTTGATATTGAACGCCGCGGCGATCATGCTGCCCATCGCCGCCACCGGCAGGCCCGGGGAAGAGACGTAGCCGAAGAATCGCGGATGGCCGTTGTGGCGGCTGAACTCCTGCTACTACCTCGCGTACCGTGTCCAGCAGCTCCGGGAATGGCAGTCCGCGCAGCCGGCGCGGGCTCGTCGAGCACGCCGCCGCAGCTCGGCGGAGGTGGTCGGGCGCACCACGGCTCGTGCGGCGAGCGTATCGTAGTATTCCGCTACGAGATCGAGGGCGGCGCGGCCCATTTCCCGGATCTCGGCCGTCGGGGATAGCAGAGGTTGTTCGGCAAAGTGCCAGAGTAACAGGAATTCCTCCGACTTAGCAGCAAAATCTCCATACACGTTTCGCGGCTTCCGGCAGTTTTACTTGATGAAAGGAATGAGAAGCCTGGCACTGGACGGCGAATGCGGCGGAGACCGGGGGAATCGGCGCACGGCTGGCGGCGGGGATCTGCCGGCTTTCGAACTGCCTGATGCGGCAGTACGAGCGGTTGGTGCTGGTCACGGCCCTGCGTCTGACGGGCAATCTGCCCGACGCACAGGATGTCTCCCAGGAAGTATTCCTGAAGCTGTACCGGAATCTGGGGAAGCTGGCTTCGGAGGACGCAGTTGCCAGTTGGCTCTACCGGGTCACGGTGAACGCCTGCCACGATCTGCGGCGGCGTCGGCGGCCGGAGGACCCCATGGAGCAGGACGGACAACTGGCCTCCGGCGCCGCGGACCCGCATCAGGCGCTGGCCGAAAGCGAGCGCAGCCGGGCATTGGAGTTGAGCCTGCGCATGCTGTCGGAGAAAGAGCGGGCGGCGCTGGTGCTGCGCGATCTGGAAGGGCTTTCGACGGAGGAAGTGGCGCACGCGCTCGGCTCGCAGCGAGGCCACGGTGCGGTCGCAGATTTGTAAGGCGCGGGTGAAGGTAAAGGGTTTCGTGGAGCGGTATTTCGGGAGGCGGTTATGAACTGCGTGGAATGGGAAGCTCGGGTCGCGCTGCATGCGGGCGGGGACCTCGCGGGCGCGAACGCGATGGGTGTGGAGCGGCACTTGGGAGAGTGCTCCGCCTGTCAGTTGCTGTGGTCGCGGTCTGCGGGAAAGTCTGGCGGTATCTGCAGGCGGCACACGCCGAAGTACCAGCGGCGGCGCACTTCACCGCCGTGCGCAGGCGTGTGATGGCGGAACTGGAGCGGAGCGCGCAGCCCTGGCGAAGGCTCGCCTGGATTTCCGGCGTGGGTGCGGCGGCGGCACTGCTGCTGATGTTCGCCCTCCGGCCGTCGCCGCGCGTAGTTCCCCAGGCTCCGCGCATGCTGGCGTCGATTCCCCCGGCGCCCGTCGTGGCGAAGGCGGCGCCGGTTCGCCGGCCAGTCCGGCAGGTCAGTAGCGCGCGTGCCGTCGCAGGACGCCGCTCACGGTGAAGTTGCAGACGACGGACCCGAACATTGTGATTTATTGGATTGCGGACTAATTCAAGGAGAAGAAGAATGAAACGAATCGTTTTGTGGGCGGTGCTGTTGGCCGCGCCCGTCGTGGCGCAAACGCCCGGCTGCGGAGCAGCGTGTGAACAAGCTGATCACGCTGAAGAACGCGGACCCGAATAACATCGCGCCCATGTTCAACCAATGGGGCGTGAGCATCATTCCGAATAAGTCAGATCAAGACCCTGTCGATCTCCGGGCCCGCGGACAAGGTGGCAGCGGTGGAAGCTGCGATCAAACAGCTCGACGTGGCGCCGAAGACGATTGAGCTGACGGTGTATTTCGTAGTGGGCGGCGATCAGCCGAATCTGGTGGGCGGCGCCGTGCCGCAGGATCTGCGCGATGTCATCACGCAACTCAAGGGCGCTTTCACGTTCAAGGATTACAAGATGCTGGACGCGCTGACGCTGCGCACCAGGGCGGGGTCGTCCGCGGAGACGTCGGGCATTCTGAATGCGGCCAACCCGCCGCGGATGTCGCAGTTCTCGATTCGCAACTCCACGGTAAGTGAGGACGGGACGACCGTTCGCATCGACCGCATGCATGCCGGCCTGCGCATTCCGTTCACCCGCCAGCAGGGCGTCGGACGCCAGACGCTGCCAAGCAGAAGTCCGTCGAGTACATCAATTCCGGGATCGACCAGGACGTGGACGTGAAGGAAGGCCAGAAGGTGGTCGTCGGCCGCTCCAGCCTGGAAGGTCCGCAGCAGGCGCTGTTTCTGATTCTGACGGCGCACGTGATTCAGTAAGAATCGCGTGTCAGCCCAGGTTTTGCAGAAAGTAGTTGGAGCGTTTTTCGCGGGCGATGGTGGTGGCTTCGCCGTGGCCGGGGAAGACATCGGTATCGCCCGGCAGCGGTAAGAGCTGGTCGTGAATGGATTGCAGGATCTGGCGGCCGTCGCCGCCGGGAAGATCGGTGCGGCCGATGCTGTCGCGGAAGAGGGTGTCGCCGGCGACCAGCTTGCGTTCGGAGGGCAGCCAGAGGCAGATGCTGCCCTGCGTGTGGCCGGGGGTATGCAGCACGTGAACCTCGGTCGCGCCAACGAGGAGTTTGTCGCCGTCCTTCACGGGAACGTCGATCTCGACGGCTTCGGGCGTGCGCATGCCGAGCCAGCCGGCCTGCACGTCGAGCATGGCTTGCAGCTCGCTGTCCTGGAGGTTCATGTAGACCGGGGCGCCGGTCGCGAGCTTCAGTTTCTGTGCGCCGCCGATGTGATCGATGTGCGCGTGGGTAATCACAATGGCGGTGACCTTGAGACTGTGCCGCGTAAGGACATCCAGGATGCGCTGGATCTCGTCGCCGGGGTCGACCACCATCGCCTGGCGGGTGGTTTCGTCACCGAAGATGGAGCAATTGCACTGCAGCACGCCGACTGGAAGGATCTCGTGGATCATAAGGCGAGTATACTCAACCATATGGGCGAGATTCTAACGGCACTGATGCGGTGGATTCACATATCGTCTGTCGTGACGCTGATCGGCGGGATTATATACGCGCGATTTGTGATGATCCCGGCGGCCGGATCGCTTTCGCCCGACGATCAAACGGCGTTGGGAGAGGGCGCGGCGCAGCATTTCCGCCCGATGGTCTACGCCGCGATGGCCGGCCTGGTGATTTCGGGAGTCTTCAAATACCTGTCGATGCCCGGCCACTCGGTGGTCTATCACGCTCTGTTCGGCGTGAAGATTCTGCTGGTGCTGCACGTGTTCAGCGTGGCGCTTCTGGCGACGGCGCCGAAGAATCCGCGGCGGGCGCGGCAGTTGTTCGGAGCGGCGATTTCCGGCCTGACGATCGTGCTGATTTCGGCTTACCTGAAGGGGATCGCCTAAACTAAGAGCATGAGCCTGGGTTATGAAGCGCTTCGCCATGGGGCGGCGTGGCTGGATCTTTCCGCGCGTGGACGAGTTTTGGTGCGCGGCCGGGATCGCGCGCGTCTGTTGCACGCCATCACCAGCAACGAAATCAAGAAGATGACGCCCGGGACCGGGTGCTACGCCTTTCTGCTGAATCCGCAGGGCCGGATTCAGGCGGACTTGTCCGTGTTCTGTTTCGACGATCACTTCCTGCTCGATACGGAGCCCGAGTTAGGCGAGAAGGTTCGCCTGCACATCAAGCGGTACATCATCGCCGATCAGGTGGAGTTGGAGGATGTGACGGCGGGGACGGCGGCGATCGGGCTGGAAGGTCCGGGTGCGGCGGCGATTCTGACGGCGCTGGGCGCGCCGGTTCCGGCGAGCGACTACGCGCACGAGCCCTGGGGCGATGCGGCGGTGGCCGCCGTGACGGTGACGGGTCAGCCTGGCGTGCGCATCTTCTGCCCGGCCGAAAAATCGGCCGCCATGGCGCACCAATTGGAGGCGGCGGGCGCGGTCGCGGCAAGTGCGGAGGACGCGCGGCTGGTGCGCATCGAGAACGGCAGGCCGCGGTATGGCGAGGATATTCGCGAGACGTCGCTGCCGCAGGAGACGCAGCAGATGCACGCCGTCAGCTTCAATAAGGGCTGCTACCTGGGGCAGGAGATCGTGGAGCGGATCCGCGCGCAGGGGCGGGTGAACAAGAAATTGACGCGCGTGGTGCTGGAAGGCGCGGAGGCTCCGGCCGCGGGCACGAAGACGACCGTCGATGGGGCGGAGGCGGAAGTGACTTCGGCCATCGTGTCGCCGGCCTCGGGTGAAGTCGTAGCGCTAGCCTACGTCCGCCAGCGGTCAAACCGGTTCTTAGGCGGTCGAGGAGGTCGGGGGGGATTTGGAGGTTGCCGTTGTAGCCGGCGCCCAGGGCGACGTTGGGTTTGACGGTGCCGTGATAGTCGCTACCGCCGGTGACGTGCAGGCCGTAGCGGCTGGCGAGTTCAAGATAGAGCTTGGTGTCGTTCGGGCGTGTGGTCGCTGTGATAGGCCTCGATGGCGTTGAGGCCGGAATCGCAGAGTTCGGGCATGAGCGCCGGGAATGTCGCCCTTGACGCGCACGGGGTGGGCCAGGGAGGCGATGCCGCCGGCGGCGCGGATCCGCTGCCACACCTTCCGCGAATTGCGGCTCGGGCGAAAGACGTAGCCCTTGGCGGATTCGTCCAGATAGTCGTCGAAGGCCTGGCGCAGGTTCGAGACGTAGCCTTTCTCGACCATGATCTGGGCGAAGTGCGGGCGTCCGGTCATGCCGCGGCCGCGCGCTTCGGCCTCTGCGAGCGTGATGTCGAAGCCGAGCTCCTGCAGGCGGGCGACCAGGCGCACGTTGCGGTCGCGGCGCGCCGCCTGCTGGCCGGTGACCCAGTCGCGGAACTCGTCCAGACTCTGTTCGCCGAGGAAATATCCGAGCAGGTGGACGGAGTGGCCGTGCAGCTTGGTGGAGAGCTCGATGCCGCAGACCAGTTCGAGGCCGGCAGTCGGCAGCGACGCGGCACCGCCTGATCATAGCCCTTGAAGGTGTCGTGATCGGTGATGCCGAGAGTGGTCACGCCCGCGCGAAGCGCTTCCGCTACCAGTTGCGCGGGCGAACAACTGCCATCAGATTCATTGGTGTGCGAGTGGAGATCGATCAAAGCTAACCAGACCTAAACGTTCCAGTGTAGCCCAGATCTTCTCGACACTCTCTTCCGGGGTTTCCCGGGAGGAATTTACGGTGACTTCGGGCGAGAGCGGCGGCTCGTACGGATCGGAGACTCCGGTGAATTGGGAGATCTCTCCGGCCAGTGCGCGGCGGTAGAGGCCTTTGACGTCGCGTTCGGCGAGCACTTCGACGGGGCACTCGACGAAGACTTCGACGAAATTGGGAATGCGCGCGCGGACCTCGTCGCGAACGTCGCGATATGGCGAAATGGCGGCGGCGATGGCGATCACGCCATTGCGCGAGAGCAGTTCGCAGACGAAGCCGATGCGGCGGACGTTTTCATCGCGGTCTTCCTTGCTGAAGCCGAGACCTTTGGACAGGTGGGTGCGCACGACGTCGCCATCGAGCACTTCGACGCGCGCGCCGAACTGCCGCAGTTTCAACTCCAGCAAATGCGAGATGGTGCTCTTGCCCGCGCCGCTCATACCGGTGAACCACAATGTGAAGCCCTTATGCATTTCTTTCGGTTCCGCCTCTGTTACGATACCGCGGGTGACGGTGCCATCGGGCGCGAAGTGAATGCCGCATTCCTTTTTGGCATCCTCCTCCCACCACCAGCGGCCGGCGCGCTCGTCTTCACCGGGCTGAACGGCGCGAGTGCAAGGAGCGCAGCCGATGCTGGTGTAGCCGCGGGCATACAAGGGATGCACGGGGACGTCGTGCCGAGCGATGTAGGCATCCACCTGGGCAGCGTTCCAGTCGGCGAGGGGACAGATCTTGATGCGGCCGTCGACGCGTTCGACTTTGGGAACCGCGGCGCGGGATTCGGACTGATCGCGGCGCAGGCCGGTGGCCCAGGCCTTGAGGGTCTGCAAGTTTGCGCTCCAGGGGCTTCACCTTGCGTACGTCGCAGCAGCGCTGGCGCGGCGGGCACGCTGGAATAAAAGAGATTGGGCCCGTGGAAGGCGACCAGCTGTTCCACTTCCTCCCGTTCCGGGAAAATGACTTCGACGGGAATGCCGTAGCGCTGGCGGACGGTCTCCATCATGCGATAGGTCTCATCCGGGAGGCGGCCGGTATCGAGGGTGAAGACGCGGATATCGGAGGAGATGCGCGACGCGAGGTCGAGGATCACCATGCCTTCCTTCTGGAAGCTGGTGGCGATGGCGAACTCATCGCCGAAGGTATCGATAGCCCACGAAAGGATGTCCGAAGCGTGATGCCGCCTCGAAGCGCGAAAAAGTTATCTCTCAATCTCTATCAAGATTAGGGGAATAGGGGGAGCGGTGTCAAATTTCGGCGACCGAGCTCCCCTTTTCCTCGGGGTTATCGCACTCAGCGCCGGGTAAGGGATCGCTGGCGAGAGGCGGCGCGTTCTTCGCG
This sequence comes from uncultured Solibacteraceae bacterium, assembly GCA_963792055.1. Taxonomy (GTDB): domain Bacteria; phylum Acidobacteriota; class Terriglobia; order Bryobacterales; family Bryobacteraceae; genus Solibacter. The sequence continues at coordinate 806,969 of CAWBUV010000011.1, forward strand.
AAGGGCCTCCAGATTCAGTTCCTCTGCGAGCGACATATCGAGAACGGTAACACGAAAGACCCTCATTGAGTTCCTGCAAACGGATGACAGCGCCGTTCAGAGAAGCGGAAGGCGTCGCGATAAGTGTGTGCGGCGGCGGAGAGCTGGGTGAAGGTCACCGTTTCGTCCGCGCGTAACATTCAGGGCACGCTGCAACCTACGGGGAGATCGCGCAAGTTCAGCCGGGCGCCGGGTGGAATGCAGACGGCACATACGGGGTCGATTTGCGGCGGATTGAAGAATGAGACCAGCACGTTCCAAAACGTTCTGGGCGCCGCGGGTGGGCAAGCCACATGTTTCAGGTTGGCGGGTGAGGCAAGGCCAAGGGAGCCGGTGGGGAAACGGTGGGTCACCAGTTCCTCGCCCTCCTGCGCCAGCCGGTTGGGTACAGCCATGAGTGAATAGTCACACATTCAGGTCCATCCTCCTTGCTCTACGAGAGACTCTCAAGCGAAGCGTCACTCTCTTAATTTGAGTTTGGGTTCGTCCGGCGGTAAAGACAAGACGGGCAGCGCCGGTTGCGTCCGATTTCGAACGTTGTTCGCGGGAGGTTGCGCACATCGACTGGAGTGAAGCGAGTGTGGTCTCACGCTGGTAAGATGTGATGAGTGGATTCCGACGGTAAACATGGACGGGCGGACCGAAATCGGGCCGGCTACGCATCCCGCGTGGCGGCGGGTGCAACTGGCACGGCATCCCAAGCGGCCGCACTCACTGGACTACATCGAGCGGATCTTCACCGATTTTCAGGAGATCCACGGCGACCGCGGGTTCGGCGACGATCCGGCGATCGTGGCGGGTTCGGCGCAATTCGGGGGACGGCCGGTGATGGTGGTGGCGGAGCAGAAGGGCCGCGACACGAAACAGCGGTTCTACCGCAATTTCGGCATGCCCAAGCCGGAGGGCTACCGCAAGGCGTTGCGGGTGATGCAGACTGGCGGCCAAGTTCCGGCGGCCGATTGTGACGTTATTGGATACGCCCGGGGCATATCCGGGAATCGACGCGGAGGAGCGCGGGCAGGCGGAGGCGATCGCGCGCAATCTGCGGGAGATGGCGCGGCTGGCGGTGCCGGTGATCGTGGTCTGCATCGGGGAAGGCGGTTCCGGCGGGGCTTTGGCGCTGGGCGTCGGCAACACCGTGCTGATGCTGGAGAACGCGGTGTACAGCGTGATTTCTCCGGAGAGCTGCGCGGCGATTATTTATCGCGATTCGGCCAAGGCGGAGCAGGCGGCGGCGGCTCTGCGGTTGACGGCGCGAAGACTTGCAGGAGCTGGGGCTGATCGACGGGATCATTCCGGAGCCGGCAGGCGGGCGCGCAGGAGGATCCGGATGCGGCGGCGGAGTTCCTGCGCCAGCATTTGAGCGCGCGGCTGGGCGAGCTGGACCATCTGGACGGCGATCAGATTGTGGAACACCGTTACGCCAAGTTCCGGCGGATGGGGAATTTCTTCGCGTGAAGAAGACGGTTTGGATCGCGATTGCGTTCGTGGTGGTTTTCCTGGCCGATGGTGGTCTCCACGACCTTCCGCGGGGAGCGGGTGGGCGTGGAGGTCTGCATGGTGTTCCGCGGGCAGCGGGATTGCCGGAAGGCGCAGGCGAAGGATCGGCAGGAGGCCCTGCGTACGGCGATCACGAATGCGTGCGCGCAGTTGGCCAGCGGAGTCACCGACACCGGGCAATGCGAGAATACGCCGCCGGCATCCGTGACCTGGCGGTAAACGGGCGGTGACTCGCGCCTGACGGCTGCGGAGTGTTAAATCTCTACGTTAATTTCCCCGGAGTTGGATCGTCTATATTGGGTACCGAACCACGTAACGGCAGCCGATGCCAGCACGCAGAGGACCTGGGGGTGTAAAATGTTGTCTGAACTCCCGGTTCATATTTTGCGTCTAATGCGGGTGACAGCCTAAAAAGGGAGAATTTTGTCGTGAAGAGCAAGTGGAAGATTATAATTGGCGTGTTGGTGGTCGCGGTTCTGGGAATCGGGGTCTATGCCAGCACCGTGTACAGCAAAAAGGCCTGGTCACCGTGCAGACCGGGAGCGTTGTGCGCCAGGATCTGACCAGCCTGGTCACTGCATCCGGCGAAATAAAGCCCAAGAATTACATCAACATCGGCGCCAATGCCCAAGGTGAGATCCGGGAACTGCTGGTGAAGGAAGGCGACCGGGTCCGCAAGGGACAACTGTTGGCGCGGATTGAAAACGTGCAGCCGGAAGCCGATGTAGAGGCGCAGAAGGCGACGCTGAACTCCGCCGAAGCCGATTCCAACGCCAGCGAGGCCGCGGTAAAGGCTGCCGACGAAAACATCCGCACCATGCAGGCGATGATCGATAAGGACAAATCCGATCTGGACCGGGCGAAGGCCGAATATGACCGCAGCCAGTCGCTGTACAACGAGCACCTGCTGGCCAAGCAGGATTTCGACATGCGCAGGTACACCTATGAGGCGCAACTATCGACGGTGAAGCAGAGCGAAATGCGCCTGATTCAGGCGCGCGCCCAGCGGGAACAGACGGTGGCGCAGTTGGCATCCTCGCAGAAGCGCATCGCGCAGTATCGGGCCGGCCTGGTGCGCTTCAACGATATCCTGCAGAAACATAACGCCTATGCGCCGCTGGACGGCGTGGTGACGAACCTGCCGGTGCGCGTGGGAGAGACAGTGGTGCCGGGCGTGCAGAACTCCGCCGCCAGCACCATCATGACGATCGCCGACATGTCGCTGATCACTTCGGAAGTCAAAGTGGATGAGACCGATATCGTCAATGTGAAGCTGGATCAGACGGCCGACGTCACGATCGACGCGATTCCGAACAAGACGTTTAAGGGGCACGTGATCGAGATCGGCAACACCGCCATCCTGCGTTCCACGGGCGTGGCGGCGAGCCAGAGCGCGATTTCCAGCCAGGAAGCCAAGGACTTCAAGGTGGTGATCGCGCTGGACAATCCTCCGGAGGAAATTCGACCCGGACTTTCTTCCACGGCAAAGATAACCACAGCCACCCGAAAAAACGTCCTAAGTATACCGATCCAGGCGCTCACTGTCCGTCAGAAGGGGCAACTGGAGCCGAAACCGGCCAATGGAAAGGCTAGTGCAGGCGGCAGCCACCAAGCCGGATCCGGCTGCGGAGAAGGCGAAGAAGGAAGAAGTTCAGGGCGTTTTTGTGGTTTCGGGCGGGAAGGCGGTTTTCAAGAAGGTGGAGACCGGGATCACGGGAGCCACCGATATCGAGGTGGTCAGCGGTCTGAGCGGAAGGCGACCAGATCGTGACCGGCACCTACCAGGTGATTCGCACTATCCTGAACGAAGCCCAGGTAAAAGTGGATAATAAGACTCCGGTCGTCGCGGCCAAGTCGTAGAAACGAGAAATCATCCGATGTCAACAGCAGTCGAGAAGGAACTGATCCAGCGGGGCGAGCAACTCAAGCGGGATGGCATCGTCATCCGCACCTACGATCTCTGGAAGACCTATGTCATGGGCGACCAGGAGATCAACGCGGTTTCCGGGGTGGATATCGAGATCAAGCGCGGCGAGTACGTCGCGATCATGGGACCGTCGGGTTCGGGGAAATCGACCCTGATGAACCTGATCGGCTGCCTCGATACGCCGTCGCAAGGGCCAGTACTACATCAACGGGAATCTGGTCAGCGAGATGAGCGACGACGAGTTGGCGCGCATCCGCAACAAAGAGATCGGTTTCGTTTTCCAGACGTTCAACCTGCTGCCGCGCGCCACTTCGCTGCACAATGTGGAACTGCCGCTGATTTACTCGGGAATGCCGAGCGACCAGCGGCTGGAGCGCGCCAAACTGGCCATGCGCCAGGTGGATCTGGAAAAGCGCATGTACCACAAGCCGAACGAGCTGTCCGGCGGACAGCGGCAGCGTGTGGCGGTGGCCCGGGCACTGGTGAACAACCCGTCGATTCTTCTGGCGGACGAGCCGACGGGCAACCTGGACACGGCCACGGGCAACGAAATCATGGGACTGTTCGAGCGGCTGTACCAGCAGGGCAATACGATCGTGCTGGTGACGCACGAGCACGATATCGCGCTGCACGCGCACCGCATCATTCACGTGCGCGACGGCAAAGTGGAGAAGGACGAGAAGATTAAGTAGGCCTTCGGAAGGTTTTGGGAAATGGGCGCTTGCCGCGGAGTTTTCGCGGTGGGCGCCTTTTTTGTTGGGACGCGCTATTTCGTACGATTGACCGTTACAATCGGAACTTTGAGATCGGCCGTCGCATTGTGCAGGAGGAGCAGCGGGGTAAGGATCGGGCCGCCTACGGAGAACAGGTTCTCAAAGAACTGGCTGACCGGCTGACGGGCGAATTCGGCAGAGGGTTCTCCCTGTCCAACCTTAGGTCCATGCGGCAGTTCTACTTACAGAACCAGAATCGAATTGGTCAGACAGTGACTGACCAATTCAATGCGCCAGCAATTGGCCAGTCAATGACTGGCGAATCTGGCTCTGCTTCAATTCTCCAGACACTGACTGGAAAATCCGGGTCATCCCCAATTCGCCAGTCAATGACTGGCGAATCTGGAAACTCTGCACGTCGTCCCTTCACCTTGAGCTGGACTCACTGGACGAGCAGAGCCAGTTCTCCGAGTCCGACCTGGAATCCGCCATCATCAGCCAGATCAAGCGCTTTCTGCTGGAAATGGGAAAAGGCTTCCTTTTCGAGTCGCGGCAGAGGCGGTTCACGTTCGACGAGGATCACTTCTTCGTGGACCTGGTTTTCTACCAACCGGCTGCTGCGCTGCTATGTGCTGATCGACTTGAAACTCGGCAAGATCGCCCATCAGGACTTGGGGCAGATGCAGATGTACGTAAACTACTTCGACCGCTTCGTGAAGACCGCCGAGGAGAATTCGACGATCGGCATCGTGCTTTGCAAGCAGAAGAATAAGGCGCTGGTGGAGATCACTCTGCCTAAGGACGCCAATATTCACGCGCGGGAGTATCAGCTCTATTTGCCGAGCAAGGACGTGTTGCAGCAGAAGCTCATGGAGTGGATCGGAGCGCGGGGATGAAGGCGGGGTGGGTGACGAAGAGGTTGGGTGATTTTTCGACGGCGATTTCAACTGGCCCATTCGGCTCCCTTCTGCAAGACTCTACACTGCGCCGTTGATCGTGAGTATAGGTGTATCGCCGGACAACGCGGCGGGCGCTCAGCCTCCCATTGCATGCCGTCACCCATGTTGTATACTGAACCGTATGGTTCAGTATAGCCGAACCCACTTCGATGCCTCGTTCGGCGCGCTCTCGGACGCCACCCGACGCGGCGTTCTGGAGCAACTCGGGCGTGCGGACGCTTCGATCACAGCCCTTGCCGAGAGGTTCCACATGACCCTTACGGGCATGAAGAAACATGTAGGCGTCTTAGAGCAAGCGGGGCTCGTCAGCACAGAAAAGGTTGGGCGCGTGCGGACCTGCAAGCTCGGGCTGCGCGGACTGGAAGAAGAGGCGGCATGGATCGAGAGGCATCGCCAGCTCTGGGCCGCGCGCTTCGACGAGTTGGACATTGTTGTCGAGGAAATGAAACGGAAGGAGAAAGCAAATGGACGTAAGAAGAGAAAGTGAGGCCACCCCCACGAAGAACCGCACGGGGGTGGAGCGGAAGTCCGAGCGCGAACTCGTCGTTACACGCACCATCAACGCGCCTGCGCGCCTCGTGTTCGAGGCGTGGACCAAGGCAGAACTATTCAGGAGGTGGTGGGTACCAAAATCGTATGGGCTGACCCTGCTTTCCTGCGAAATGGATGTTCGCGTTGGGGGGCAGTATCGTTTGGTGTTTCGCCACGAAGATTCGACGATGGAGTTCTTCGGCACGTACCTCGAAGTGACACCGCACTCGCGCCTCGTTTGGACCAACGACGAAGGTGACGACGGCAAGACGATCACCACGGTGACCTTCGATGAAACCGCCGGGAAGACGCTGTTGGTGGTGCACGACCTCTATCCCTCGAAGGAAACGCTTGACTCCGGATCGACGGGCGCGATGCCCGAGGCGCTCGACCAACTCGACGAGCTTCTCGCCAGCCTGGGATCAAGTACTGAGACAAAATGACGCAGCCAATCCATCAAACAAACGCTTCCGGTCGGCGACAGAACGGGCGGCGATGACGCACCGAAGCGGCGAACCGCGCTCCCTAACGGTCGCGGCTCAGATTGGGGCGGTAAGGATTGGGGCCGGCAAAATAGTCTGGCGAATTCGGGCAGCGTGCGGGGATGAAGTTCAATCCTCGTCGTGCTGGGCGGCGAGGCGGGTGACTACGCCGAGATCTTCCAGCGTGGTGACGTCGCCGGTCACGGAGTTCGAGGTGACGATTTCGCGCAGGAGGCGGCGCATGATTTTGCCGCTGCGGGTTTTGGGGAGGGCGTCGGTGAAGCGGATCTGCTCGGGCTTGGCGAAGCTGCCGATTTCGTGGCCGACCCATTTGCGGAGTTCTTCGCCGAGGGCGTGGTGGTCCCAATCGCCCTTCTTCAGGGTGACGAAACAGGCGACGGCCTGACCGGTGATCTCGTGGGGCTTGCCGACTACGGCAGCCTCGGCTACGGCGGGGTGGCGGACCAGGGCGCTTTCGATTTCCATGGTGCTGAGGCGGTGGCCGCTGACGTTCATCACGTCGTCGATGCGGCCGAGGATCCAGAAGTAGCCATCTTCGTCGCGGCGGGCGGCGTCGCCGGCGAGGTAGAGGCCATCGAGCCGCTCCCAATACTGCTGCTTGTACCGCTCGGGTTCGCGCCAGAGGGTGCGCGCCATGCTGGGCCAGGGGCGGCGGATGATGAGGAAGCCTTCGCGGTTGGCTTCCACCGGGTTGCCCTGCAGGTCGACCACGTCGGCGATGACGCCGGGCAAGGGTAGGGTGCCGGAACCGGGCTTGAGCGGCACGGCGCCGGGCATGGGAGCGATCATGATGGCGCCGGTTTCGGTCTGCCACCAGGTGTCGACGATGGGGCAGCGCTCCTTGCCGATCACCTTGTAATACCACTCCCAGGCCGCGGGATTGATGGGCTCGCCGACGGAGCCGAGCAGGCGCAGGCTCGACATATCGTGGGCATTGGGCCACTGATCGCCCTGGCGGACGAAGGAGCGGATGGCGGTGGGGGAGGTATAGAAGATATTGACGCGGTACTTTTCGATCAGGCGCCAGAAGCGGTCGGGCTGCGGAAAATCGGGCGCGCCTTCGTACATCATCGTGGTGGCGCCGGCGGAGAGCGGGCCGTAGAGGATGTAGCTGTGGCCGGTGACCCAGCCGATGTCGGCGGTACACCAGTAGGTGTCTTCCTCATGCAGGTCGAAGACCCACTTCATGGTCATGTGGGCCTGCAGCAGGTAGCCGGCGGTGGTATGGACGATGCCTTTGGGCTTGCCGGTGGTGCCGGAGGTGTAGAGCACGTAGAGCGGATGCTCGCTATCCAACTCTTCGGCGGGGCAGACTTCGCTGACGCCCTCATCGAGATCGTGCCACCAGTGGTCGCGGCCTTCGCTGCATGGGGATGGCGCCGCCGGTGCGTTTGTAGACGATGACGTCTGCGCACGGTGGGGCAATCGGCGAGCGATTCATCGACGGCGTCCTTGAGGCGGACTTCCTTGCCGCGGCGCCAGGCGCCATCGCAGGTGATGACGACCTGGGCTTCGAGGTCCTGTATGCGGGCTTTGAGGGCTTCGGCGGAGAAGCCACCGAAGACCACGCTGTGGGTGATGCCGAGGCGGGCGCAGGCGAGCAGGGCGATGGGGAGTTCGGGGACCATGCCCATGTAGACGATGGCGCGGTCGCCGGCCTTGAGGCCGCGGGCTTTGAGGACGTTGGCGAAGCGGCAGACCAGGCGGTGCAGTTCCTGGTAGGAGATCATGCGCTGGTCGCCGGGCTCGCCTTCCCAGAGGATGGCGATCTTGTTTTTGCGGGCGGTGGAGAGGTGGCGGTCGATGCAATTGTAGGAGGCGTTGATTTTGCCGCCGGCGAACCACTTGGCGAAGGGCGGGTTCCATTCGAAGACGTGGGTCCACTTATGAAACCAGTGAAGCTCCTGTTCGGCGAGCTCGCCCCAGAACTCCTCGGGCTGTGTCGGCGGCTCTCTCGTAGAGGGCGCGATAGCCCTCCATGCCCTTCACGTTCGCCTGCTGGACGAATTCCGCGGAAGGCGGGTAGACGTTTGCGTCGGCCATGCACGAATCTTATCAGAATGCGATTACGGCACGTCCCGCAAGCTCGCCGCGGCGCATGGATTCGAGAAGCGACGGGCGCTTCGTCGAGAGCGTGGGTGTGCATGTGGGGTTGCAAGATGTCCTGATCGGCGAGGGCGAAGACGGCGGCGAGATCGTCGCGCGAGCCAAGATAGCTGCCGCGGATGGTGATGCCTTTGAGGACGGTATCGACTAGGGGAAGTTCGTAGGAGGCTGACGGAGAGGCCGACCAGGATGAGCGTGCCGTTGCGACGCAGTGAGCGGAAGGCCTGCGGAATGGCGGCGGGCGCGGCGGTGAAGACGATGGCGGCATCGACGCCGCGCGGCGGGCGCGGTTTCCGCACCGGCGGCACGCGCGAGGGCGAGTTTCTCTTCGGAGGGGTCGGAGACGACGGCGCGCAATCCCTGATGGAGGGCGAGTTGGAGCGCCAGATGGCCGAGGCCGCCGAAGCCGAAGAGGGCGACGGATTGGCCGGGCGAGAGGGCGGCTTCGCGGAGAGCGCCGTAGGCGGTCCAACCGGCGCAGCAGAGCGGAGCGGCATCGGCGGCGGAGAGTTCGGGGGACGCGCACGAGGGCGCGAGCGGGGGCCATGGCGTAATCGCCGAGCGCGCCCTGGAGGGTGTAGCCGAAGTTGGTTTGTTTGGGGCAGAAGCGCTCGCGGCCGGCGGCGCACCACTCGCAGGTTCCGCAGGTGGCGCCGAGGAAGGTGATGCCCGCGCGGTCGCCAGGGGCCCAGTCGGTGAACGCCGGCGCCGACTGCTTCGACGCGGCCGATGCCTTCGTGCCCGAGGGTGAGGGGCGCGAGGGGGAGTTTCTCGAGGCCTGCGACGAAGAGATCGGAGTGGCAGAGTCCACAGGCTTCCATGCGGAGGAGGACTTCGCCGGCGGCGGGTTCGGAGAAGTGGAGCGATTCGACGGAGACGGGTCCTCGGGCGTGGGCCAGGACGGCTGCTCGGGCGTGGGTGCTGCGCATGCCGAGGAGTATAACGAAAATCGGTGGAAGGAGAGAGGCGGTGGCTTCGTGTTTGCTCGTGGACCCGAATTTGACGCGGAGACGCGGAAGCGCTGAGCAAGAACGCGGAGAGAAGCAGGTAAGAAACGAGCACGGAGACAGCGGAGAGCGCAGAGGAGCACAACGCAGAGAAGAGAACGGGCGGGATGTCCATCCCGCCGCAGGATTGCATCTGCCCCGCTCTAGCGGGGGGCTTTGCGTTTGGAGGTTATGCTGCCGGCTCCGATGAGGGCCAGGGCGATCAGGACTAGGGAACCGGCTGGGGGCTCGGGTATTACGGTACCGTCAAGGGAAAACGCTGTATTGAAGGTGGGCGGGGTGGTGCCTCCCACTATGTCGGTGCCCACACGCGACCAGTCGGGGTCGAGAGCAGCATCTCGAGTCCATGACTGCAGGTCTGTGATGGTGGCGGGAAACGGCGTTGTTCCAGGACCGCTGATTGGCCCGCGGGACGCCGAGAGCCAGTAGAACGTCGCGCCATTCGACAGCTCCACTTGCGGCACAAAGAAGAGGTGGCCGTCCACGAGGTTAAAGGGAGAGAGGAACGTCGCATTGATTTGAACCTCTGCACCAGTCAATGCTCCGTTGCCCCCCGTGGTCTGATTGGGAAACGGATGGATACCGCCCGGCTGGACGGTGTTGAGCATTGTAAAAGTTGGATTCAACACCGAAAAGGTGAAGGTCAACTGGCCTGCGTCACTACTTTTGGACGCAAAATCGTCATCGGAAGGCGAATTGGTGCGCGTCAGCACGTTAGGAGTCCGGGTGGTATTTGAGTCGGCTGGAAATATACGGTACATCTCTGCGACCACGTCCGTGATCGTCGACGAGCCACCGGTAGGACCGGGGACGATCACTCCCACGAACGACGCAGAATTGATAAGAGTCTGCGCGGTCAGGAAAAAATCGTCGGCCCCTTCGATCTCAAAGGGCCCTCCCGGTACATCGGGGCGAGTGGCGATGCCCATGGCATTCGTGGGGGTCAGATTGTTGTAGATCGTGGCACCGAATGCAGGGGAAACCAGTAAGCAAAAGATGGTGACCGTCACCAGATAGAAACAAAGGCGCTTCATCAAAATTCGCTCCTTCGCCAGATGCTAACAGAGGACGAGCGAAATCGATCCGGTAATGTTTGCACGGTCGCGCTTCGGGTGTGCCATTACGAACGCTTATAGGCGGTTCAGTTATTTTGATTTGACGAACCAAATCATTAATTGTATGCTGCTTCTCAATGCGGCAGGCCGATGTCGAAAGCGTACTCAGGTGTTATCCCCAAATTTATTTTGCGTGTCACAAACGTCATATTCGCGACGAGAGAACGCAGCAGGTTTTGAGCAGTCATCAGGCGAGCGTGCTGGACCACCTGGATGACGTAGAGGCGACGGCGCTGTTCGATCTCGCGCGACACATGGGGGTGACGGCGTCTACGATGTCGCTCGCCATCGACCGGCTAGAGCGCGCCGGATATGTGCTTCGCGAGCGCAGCACGGTGGACCGGCGCCGGGTGGAGCTCCGACTTACCGCCGCGGGTGTGCGGATCAAGAAACAGCAGAAGGTGCTGGAACCCGAGCTCGTGGCCGCCGTGCTTGGGCACCTGGATGAACGCACGCGGCGCGAGGCGCTCCGCGGTCTCGAACTTCTGGCGGGGGCATGCCACGAGATGATTGCCTCGGGGGACCTGAATCGTTTTCTGAAAAGGGGCGCGGCATGAAATGGGTTTATCTGGCGGGCGGGGCACTGATTCTGGCGGCCGCGATTGTGGCGCTGATTGGCGCGATGCTGCCGCGCGCACATCAGGCAACGCGACAGGCGCGCTACCGGCAGAAGCCGGAAGCGATTTATTTCACGCTGGCCGGCCCGGTGGATTGGCGCAGCGACATCAAAGCGTTCGGCAAACTGCCGGACCGCGACGGGCGCAAACAGTGGTGGGAGCAGGACACTCACGGCCACAAGATTACATACGAACTGGTGGAGGATAAGATGCCTTCGCGGCGCGTCACCCGCATCGCGGAGAAGAACCTGCCGTTCGGCGGAACGTGGACCATCGATATCTCGCCAGCGGCGGAAGGCAGCGTGGTACGGGTAACGGAAGACGGCGAAATCTACAATCCGATTTTCCGTTTCATGGCGCGCTTTTTCTTCGGCTACACGGCGACGATCGAGGGCTTTCTACGCGATCTTGGCCAGAGGTTTGGGGAACTGACGAGCATCGAGCCTTAAGGTATGGGACAGGAACTGGATTGCCGGATGCAGTATCAGCGCCGCACGCTGGAGGGCAGGGTGTTTCTGGAGGGCGACTACATCCTGTTTCGCGGCACGGAGCGGCTCAAGATCGCGGTGAAGGACCTGCAATCGGTGAGCGCGCAGGGCGGTATTCTGCACCTGGATTTCGGCGGCGAGCGAGCCTCGCTCGAGTTGGGCGCGGCCGCGGAAAAGTGGGCGGACAAGATCCTGCATCCGCCCTCGCGCGCAATGAAGCTCGGCATCAAGCCGGGTCTGACGGTGCGGCTGGCGGGGGAATTCGAGCGCGAATTTCTGGACGAATTGCGCGACCTTCCGAGTGTGAGGGGAAGAGTAAAGGCTGACCTGATCTTCCTGGCGGCTCCCGACCGCGGAGCGCTGGCGCAGATCGCGAAACTGGCCGCTACACTCAAGCCGGCAGGCTCGCTATGGGTGATTTACCCGAAGGGCGTGAAGGTGATCCGCGAGATGGAAGTGCTGAATGCAGGCCGCGCGGCGGGCGTGAAAGACACGAAAGTGGCCTCCTTCTCACCGACTCACACGGCGCTGCGCTTCGTGATTCCCATTTCGGCGCGGTAAGACGGAGCGATTCGAGCAAATTCTACCGCATCGCGTTTCACCCCCATTGTGACCAACGGCACAAGCGGCGCGTAACACCTTGCAGCGTGGGCGTTGGCCCCTTAGCTGCATCAACTTGCCAGCGTGGAGGATGAATTATATGAGGCATTTTCATTGGACTCACATGTGTTTACTTGGCGGGTTGGTTATGACAAGCATGGCCACGAACGCCAACGCGGACGCATGGAATAAGAAGACCTATGTGACGATTTCGCAGTCGATCGAAGTCCCCGGCGCGGTGCTGCCGCCCGGAAAGTATGTATTCAAATTATTGGATTCGCCATCCAACCGGCATATCGTACAAATTCTGAATGCCGATGAAAATCATGTGTACACCACAAACCTGGCGATCGCAAAAGAGCGAATGGAACCGGCCGATAAGACGGTTCTGACGTTCTACGAAATGCCGGGCGGAGGGCCTGAGCCGGTGCGCTCGTGGTTTTATCCGGGAGATACGATTGGACAGGAGTTTGCCTATCCCCGAAACCGAGCGACCGAAATTTCGCAGGCGGTGGGGCAGAAGGTGCCGGTGCTGACTGCGTCGGCCGCGACTGAGCCAGCGGCCACTCCCGTAGAGACGCCGATGGAAACACATCCCGCGGTAGTGCCGGATAACAGTGCGGATCGAGTGGAGACTCCTAGCGCAGCCGAACCGGCGCCAGTGGCCGCCGCGCCGGTAACGCCGGAAGCGGTTGAGCCGCCTGCGGAGCAGCCCGCGGAGCCGGCGGTAGCACAGGAACCGGCCCCGGCGGCGCAGCCCACACAACCGGAGATGCCGCATACGGCGGGTAACACGGCAGCTCTAGGGCTGGCCGGTATCAGTTTACTGGGTGTAGCGGCTTCGATAAGGAAGACGGTCCAGCGAGCCGGGAGTCGATCGTAAGATGCGAGGTCTGGCCATCTTACGCCGGTCGCAGTATGTGTTCTGGATCGCGGGAATTGTACTTTGCGGAGTCAGTGCCGGCGTATATTTGGAAGCGCGCTACTTCCAGGCGATGGAAAACCGTCGCCTGGAAGAGGCGCTTCGGAAGAACGTTCGGGGTACGGTTCCAGCGGCGCCGGCGCACGCGGCACGGGCCCACGCGAGGCGAGCGACGGGCAGTCTGGTAGGCAGGCTGGAGATTCCCCGACTGCGGTTCTCGGCAATTGTGTTAGAGGGCAGCGATAACCGGACTTTGCGATTGGGCGTGGGGCGAATTCCGGGGACTGCCGAGCCGGGACAGCAGGGCAATCTAGTACTGGGCGGCCACCGCGACACATTTTTCCGGCCCTTGCGCGGGATTCGAGCGGGCGATTTTATTACGCTGGCGACAACGGCCGGCCCCTACCGGTATGTGGTGGAGTGGACGGCGGTGGTAGATCCGCGCGACACGGGTTCGTTACAGGCGACGGCCGACCGGTCGCTGACACTGGTGACTTGCTACCCGTTCTATTATGTGGGCCCTGCTCCGCAGCGATTCATCGTTAGGGCGCGTCAGGTGGCGGCCGGCGATAGTGCCGCGGATGCGGCGAGCGATTGAGCGATGCAAAGACAAGGAGGCAGGCCGTGGTTTTCAGGATACTGGTCACGACAGCGGCGGTTGTGCTGGCGGGGTGCAGCAGGGATAACGCGGTTCACACGGTAGCAGCGGCGGACAGGCACGCTGTGTCTTCGCCCGTGGTGTCGGCGGTGCCGGCCCCCGATCCCGAGCCGCGGGAGGTCCCGCCACCTGCCACGGCGAGGGTCGAACCCAGTGTACAGGCGGCATTCGTAATTCCCGCGGGAACGCGGGTGCGTGTGCGTCTGGCGCAGACACTCGACACGAAGTACTCACGTCCGGGAGCGACATTTGGAGCGACGCTGGCGGATCCGATTGTGTTGGGCGACCGCGTGGTGGTGCCGCGAGGGACACGGTTCACGGGCTCGGTTGTGGAATCGAAGCGTTCGGGACGGTTTCGCGGACGCGCGCGCCTGGAGATCACGCTGCGTACATTCCGGCTGAACGGTGTGACGTATCATCTGGCTACGGCGCCGGACACGCGGGTCAGCGGATCTCATAAGAAGCGGAATTTGGGATTGATGGGCGGCGGTTCGGCGGTAGGGGCCGGAATCGGCGCGCTGGCGGCGGGCGGAACGGGCGCGCTGATTGGCGCGGGCGCAGGCGCGGCGGCGGGAACGACGACCGCGTTCTTCACGGGCAGAAAGAATGTGACGCTGCCGGTGGAAACGCCGATGGTGTTTCGGATGCGTTCCAGCGTTGCGGTGCGGCGCAGTTGAGGAGGGCAGTCTTGCAACTGACGTCGCGGTTGAGTGTCTCATTGATTTTCGGCCTGGCGGTGGTTTCGCTGGCTTTCGCCTTTTATCAGACGCGCGCCCAATCGCTGGGCATGCAGCGGGATTTGGAACGGCAGGCCCTGGCAGTGGGCGACAGTCTGGAACGCACGGCGGAGACGCTGGTGGCGGAGCATGCCTACGATCAGTTGCAAAGATTGATGGAACGATTCAAAGATCGCGCCACGGTGACCGGAGTGGCGGCATACGATGCCGCGGGCAGGCCGCTGGCCGTGACGACGGGGCTGGTGGCGCTGTTGGGGGGTACTCCGGCATCGGTCTCACAGGCCATGCGAAGCGGGTGGGCGAGCGAAGAGCTGCGGACCGCGGCGGGGTGGCCGATGCACGTGACGACGCTTGCGCTGCGGAGCGGAGGAACGGTCACCGGGGCGCTTTCCATCGTGCTGGACGCGGCGTATATCGAGACGCGGACGGCGGCATTGTGGCGGCGCGCGCTGCTGGGTGTGGCGGTACAGACGGTGGTGATTTTCGCGATTACGCTGCTTTCGGTTCGATTGAGCGTGATGATGCCGATGCGGCACATGACGCAATGGCTGCGCGATCTGCGAACGGGAAAGGCGTCGGCCGGAGTGATGCACACGGGCGATTTCGAGCCACTGGCGCGCGAGGTGAAGCAACTGGCGACCAGCCTTTCGGCGGCGCGGGCCGCGGCGGAGGAAGAGGCGCGGCTGCGGGACACGGCGGAATCGACCTGGACGACGGAGCGGCTGCGCGTTTTCGTGGAAGGGCGATTGGGCGGGACGCGGTTGTTTGCGGTGTCCAATCGCGAACCATACGAACACCGGCATCAATCCGACGGGATTGGCAGCGTGATGCCGGCGAGCGGCCTGGTGACGGCGATCGAGCCGATTCTGCGGGCCTGTGACGGAACTTGGGTGGCCCAAGGCACAGGTGATGCCGACCGCGACACGGTGGACGAGTATGACCGCGTACGGGTGCCTCCGGACCATCCCCAGTACACGCTGCGGCGGGTCTGGCTTACGCCCGAAGAGGAGCGCGGCTTCTATTACGGATTTGCCAACGAAGGGATCTGGCCGCTGTGCCATATTGCCCATACGCGTCCGGTGTTCCGGGCGGAAGACTGGAAGCATTATCTGGAGGTCAATCGCAAGTTCGCCGCGGCGCTCCTGGAGGAAATCGCTTTGGAGGCGAACCCCGTGGTGCTGGTGCAGGACTATCATTTCGCACTGCTGCCGGCGATGATCAAGGAGCAGCGGCCGGACGCGCGGGTGGCGATCTTCTGGCATATTCCGTGGCCCAACGCAGAGGCCTTCGGGATTTGTCCATGGCAGCGCGAGCTACTGGATGGATTGCTGGGCGCCGACCTGATCGGATTTCACATACAGGCGCACTGCAATAATTTTCTGGAGACAGTGGACCGCGCGCTGGAATCGCGGATTGAACGGGAGCGTTTCGCCGTGAATCGCGGCGGGCACCTGACGCTGATCCGGCCATTTCCGATCAGCGTGGCGACGGACCGTACGGAACCGGCCGCGGGCAGCGAGCGGCTGCCGCACATGGAGCGATCGACGCTGCTGGCGGGGCTCGGGGTGCGTGCGACGTTCATGGGGATCGGGGTGGACCGGATCGATTATACGAAGGGAATACCGGAACGATTCCGTGGGATCGAGGCGTTCCTGGAGAACTGTCCGTCGTACCGGGGGCAGTTGACGTTCGTACAGATCGCGTCGCCGAGCCGGACGGAGATCGAACGTTATCATGACTTGATCCACGAGGTGGAGAGCGAAGCGCAACGCATCAACCGGCGTTTCCAGACCAGCGACTGGAAGCCGATCGTGCTATTAAAGCGGCAGCACAGCCATAAGGAGATTTTGCCCTATTACCGGGCGGCGGATTTCTGCCTGGTGACTTCGCTGCACGACGGGATGAACCTGGTGGCCAAGGAATTTGTAGCGTCGCGCCACGACGAGCGCGGTGTATTGATTCTGAGCCGGTTTGCGGGCGCGAGCCACGAGCTTATGGATTCGCTGATCGTGAATCCTTACGACACACGCGAGCTGGCGGATTCGATCCGGCGGGCGCTCGAGATGGCGCCGCACGAGCGGATGGACCGGATGCGGCGCATGCGGGCGGTGGTACGCGAGCGAAACATTTATCGTTGGGCGGCGAACCTGATCGATGACTTATGCGCGGTACGGACCGAAACGGAGTTCTCCCCCAGGAGTGCATCCGTGGAGGCGAGTCCGCGCATCGGCCGGGATAGGGTAAGCGGCCCATGCGGCACATCTTTTCGTGTTGGAGCGAAATCGCGGCGCGGTTGGCGGCGAGCCGGACGGTTGCGCTCTTCCTGGATTTCGACGGAACACTGGCGGCGATCCAGCCCCGGCCGGAGTTGGTTCGGGTACATCCGGGCATGCGAAGGACATTGACGGCACTGGCGCGCTCGCCGCGCCTGCGGGTGTGGGTGATCAGCGCGAGGCGCCGCGCGGACATACGGGCGCGGGTGCGAGTTCCGGCGGCGGAATATCTGGGTCTTTACGGACGGGAACGAGGGTACCTGCCGGCACCGGAGCCGGGCATCGAGAGCGTGAAAAGAGTGTTAGCGGCTACTTTGCCTCCGCTGCCGGCGGTGTGGATCGAAGACAAGGAGCACACAGTGGCGGTGCACTACCGGGGCGCGCCGGAGCAGGTGCGCCGTATAGTGGCGGAAAGTGTGGATCGCGCGGTCGAGCCGTGGCGCCGGGTGCTGCGGATCGTACCGGGTAAGTGTGTTTGGGAGGTGACTCCACGCGGCCTGGCGGACAAAGGGGTGGCGGTGCTGCGCGAGTTGGCCGGGCTGCGCCACAAGGCGCTTCCGGTGTATTTGGGCGACGATTACTCCGATGAGGCGGCGTTTGCAGCCTTGCCTGAGGGAGTGGGGATTCGCGTGGGCGGCCTGGGTCCCACACGGGCACAGTACAGGCTGGAGGGATCGGAACAGGTCCACGATTTTCTCGAAAAGTTGAGGGTTGAACTCGTATGACGACCAGTGAACAACCGTTCCAATTCGTCACCGCCAGCTATCTGACACGGGTGGAGGATTATGTGGCGGAGAATATCGCGGAGCTGAATGCCGCGCTTGCGGAGGCCGGCGATGGCACGGTGTTTTATCACACCTTTCAGACCATCCGGCAGCATCACTTCCTAACCGAAGGGTTTTCCAACGATTTTGCGCAGTGGGTGCTCGCCTCGGTGAACCAGCCGGCGCTGGCTGAGCGGCTGGCCAGCATCGATATCCGCGACTACCTCTCCATACAGGAACTGCGGTCGGATATCCGGCGGATGCTTGGCGAGTTTTGCGAAGAGCGGCCCACGGAGGCGACTAACCGGGCCTTCGAGCCTTTCTACTTTTGCGATGCGGTGGAGGTGGTCATTCCGCTGCACTGGGATGCGCGGACGCTGCTGGGTTTCCGGGCCGGGCTGGAACGTCTGAGCCACGCGTCCTTTTATCACCACTTCATTTCTTCGCGGCTGCGGCTGCAACTGCGCACCAACGATTTTTCCCACTGGTTCCGCACGGCGCTCGGTCTGGAGAGCCTGGCGGCGCGTACCGACCGCATCGATGTGTACGCGAACACGCTCGATACCGCACGGCACGAACTCATCGAGCTGGTGGACGGGGAGATTGGCGCATGATCGTCTCAGTGGAAACGCAGACTGCCACGCTCGATCGCTACGTCCCGTTGCTGGGAGCGGCGGAAGTGGACGAATTACGGACGCTGGCGGAGCCGCTGGAAGGGTCGACCGTGGATATGGTGAACTCCACCGCGGTGGGCGGCGGGGTGGCGGAGCTGCTGTCGCGGAGTCTCCCGCTGATGCGGGAGTTGGGATTGGATACCCGGTGGCACGTGATGGAGGGCAATGGCGATTTCTTCGATATCACCAAAGCGTTCCATAATGCGCTGCACGGTGGGGCGTACGTGGGAGGCGAGCGCGGGTTTGAGGTCTTTCGCGAGTTGAACCGGTTGAATCGCGACCGCATTCTACTGGACGGGCGTTTTGTGGTGATTCACGATCCGCAGCCGGCGCCGTTCATCGAGGCGCGGCCGGATTCTAAAAGCGGCCACTGGTTCTGGCGCTGCCACATCGATCTGTCGCGTCCGAATCCGGCCGTGTGGGGCTTTCTGGAGCCATGGGTGCATCGCTACGACGGCGCGATTTTCTCTTCGCCCGCATTCGCGCGGCAACTGCCGCTGCCGCAGTATCTGTTCTATCCATCGATTGACCCGTTGGCGGATAAGAACATCGAGCTGGAGCCGGAATTCGTGGAGCGGGTGCTGGAGCTGTTTTCGATCGATTCGAAACGGCCCATCCTCACGCAGATCTCGCGCTTCGACCGGTTGAAGGATCCGGTGGGGGTGATCCGCGCGTATCGCCTGGTGAAACGCTACTTCGATTGCCAGCTGGTGCTGGCGGGCGGGAGCGCGAGCGACGATCCGGAAGGCAGCCGAGTGCTGGAGGAGGTCCGCAACGAGGCCGGCAGCGATGCGGACATACACATTCTGGAGCTGCCGGCGGCGAGCCCGCTGGAAGTCAACGCGCTGCAGCGCGCCTCTACGATTGTGATTCAGAAGAGCCTGCGGGAAGGGTTTGGGCTGACGGTGGCGGAAGCGTTATGGAAGAAGAAGCCCGTGGTGGCGGCGGCGGTGGGCGGCATTCCGCTGCAGGTGATCCACAAGCACACGGGCCTGCTGGCGCATTCGGTGGAAGGGACTGCGTACCAGATACGCTTCCTGCTGGCTCACCCGCATATCGGGCGCCGGCTGGCGGAGCAGGGGCACGAGCACGTACGGGAGAACTTTCTGATCACGGGAAATCTGCGCCGGTACCTGACGCTGTTTCTGCATCATACGGGCGCGTGAGGGTACGTCAAAGGCGTCGCCGCCCCGGTTGCGCGCTAGAATCGGCAGATGCACCGAAGTGTTCTTGCGCTGATGGCGGCCTGCCTGACGGCAGCGGCCGCCGATAAGACGTACGTCCTGAAAGCAGCCCACATATTCGATGGGAAGGGCGATCACGTGGTGTCGCCCGGGCTGGTGGTGGTGGTGGACGGGAAGATCGCGGCGACTGGCGCCAAGGCGGCATTTCCGGCGGGCGCCGAGACGATCGACCTGGGGGATGCCACGCTGCTGCCGGGCTTCATCGACGCGCACACGCACCTCACCTATCCATATGAACGCGACTACCGTGTCGAGGAGTTGAACGCACTGAAGAAGACCATTCCGGAGCGCACGCTGGACGCGGTGGAGATCGTGCGGCGTACGCTGATGGCCGGCTTTACGACGGTGCGCGATGTGGGGGCGGGCGATTACATCGACGTCGGCCTGCGGAATGCGATTGAGGCGGGGAAGATCCCCGGTCCGCGGATGCTGGTGGCGGTGAACGCGATTGGGGCGACGGGCGGGCACTGCGATTCCTCGGCGGGCTTCGCGCCCAACATCTTCGGCCGCGAGACCGGGATCCCGGACGGCGTGATTAACGGCCCGGATCAGGCGCGGCAGGCGGTGCGCTACAACATCAAATACGGCGCCGACGTGATCAAGACTTGCGCTACGGGCGGCGTGCTCTCGCTGACGGACGACGTGGATACGCCGCAACTGACGCAGGCCGAACTTGACGCCATCGTGGACGAGGCGCACGCGCTGCGGCGCAAGACGGCGGCGCATGCACACGGCGCGACCGGGGCTAAAATCGCGATTCGCGCGGGAATCGACTCGATCGAACACGGAAGTTTCCTGGACGACGAAGCACTGGCGATGATGAAATCCCGCGGCACTTACTATGTGCCGACGCTGATGGCGGCGGAGGGGCTCAAGGAACGCCTGACGGATGGCTATCTGCCGCCGGTGGTGGCGGCGAAGGCGCGGCAGGCGATCGCCGCGCTGGACGCTACGGTTCGCAAGGCGATTGCGAGCGGCGTCAAGGTGGTGGTGGGAACGGACGCGACGGTTTATCCGCACGGCCGCAATGCGGAGGAGTTTCATCTGCTGGTGGATTTGGGGATGAAGCCGGTGGACGCGCTGAAGGCCGGCACGTCGCTGGATGCCGAACTACTGGGAGTGGCCGATCGCACCGGCTCGCTGGAGGCGGGGAAATTCGCCGATATCGTGGCGTGCCCCGGTAATCCGGAGGAGAATATCCGGCAGGTGGAACATATACGTTTCGTGATGAAGGAGGGCGTGGTCTACCGGCGGCCGGGGAGTGATCCCCACCCCAGTATAAGATTTGTTAATATTGTTATGCCCCGATAACCAGACCCGTACGGGGTTTTTTCTATGTCGTCAAGTTTATTGCTGGCATTGCTGGTCAACCGTACACCCACGGAGCGGTTGATCCAGAATATCCTCAACAACCCGTTCGCCGGGATCCATCAGCTGGCCTGGTTCGACTGGGCGATGCTGATCCCGTACTTCACCGTCCTGTTCATCCTCTCGGTCTACGGCTTGCACCGCTACGACATCATCCGCACTTACTTCAAGCATAGGAAGAAGCGGACCACTGGAACCGGCGAAGCGCTTCGAGCAACTGCCCCGGTCACCATCCAGCTGCCGCTTTACAACGAGCGGTACGTGGTGGAGCGGCTGATCGAAGAGACCGTGAAGATCGAGTATCCGAAGGAACTGCTGCAGATCCAGGTGCTGGACGATTCCACCGACGACACCGCGCCGTTCGCCGAGGCCCTGGTGGAGCGCTACCGCGCTCTCGGCTACCCGATCGAGTATCACCACCGCACGAATCGCCACGGATTCAAGGCGGGCGCCCTGCAGGAAGGGCTGAAGACGGCCACCGGCGAAATGGTGGCGGTCTTCGACGCGGATTTCATCCCGCCGACCGATTTCCTGATGCGCACCATCCACTACTTCACCGATCCGAAGGTGGGCGTGGTGCAGACGCGCTGGAGCTATCTGAATCGCGATTACAACTTCCTGACCGAAGTGGAAGCCATGCTGCTGGACGGCCACTTCATTCTGGAGCACGGCGCGCGCTCGCGCGCGGGGTACTTCTTCAACTTCAACGGCACGGCCGGCATTCTGCGCGACGCGATGATCGACGATGCCGGCGGCTGGCAGCACGATACGCTCACCGAGGATTCGGACCTGAGCTATCGCGCGCAGTTCAAGGGCTGGCGTTTCGTGTACGTTCCCGGGTCTGGATTGCCCCTCGGAGCTGCCGGTGGAAATGCACGGCTTCCAGGTGCAGCAATCGCGCTGGGCCAAGGGCCTGACGCAGGTCGCCATGAAGCTGCTGCCGTCCATTCTGAAGGCGCCGATTTCCCGGCGCGTCAAGATGGAAGCGTTCATGCACCTGACGCCGAACATCTCCTATCCGCTGATGATCGTGGTTTCGGCGCTGATGCTGCCGGTGATGATCGTGCGGTTCTACATGGGCGTCTGGCAGATGGTGTTTCTGGATCTGCCGCTGATTGCGGCGTCGTTCTGGTCGATTTCGCTGTTCTACGTGGTGGCGCAGCGCGAGCTGTATCCCGAAGAACTGGAAGCGGTCGATTTTCATGCTGCCGATGCTGATGGCGGTGGGCGTGGGGCTGACGATCATCAATACGCGCGCCGTGCTGGAAGCGCTTTTCGGGGTGGAGACGAGCTTCGTGCGCACGCCGAAATTCGCCATCGGCGGAGCGCCCGATGAAGCTGGAGAACAAGCAGTACCGGCGCGCGCAGCGGCTGGCTGCCGTACCTGGAAATCGCGGTCGGGACGTATTTCCTGGGCATGATGGTGTTCGCGATCACCACGTTCAATTTCCTTTCGATTCCGTTCCTGGCGCTGTTCGTTTTCGGATACTACTGGGCGGGCTTTACGACGCTGTACCAGGAGCATCAGAGCAGGTTGCGTTGGATGAGAGCACGGAATCTGGAACTCGCGCGGCAGGCGTAAAGAGCGCGGCCTGGGCTTCAACGCAGAGGCGCAGAGCACGCAGAGATCAGCGCGGAGAAGACAGGCGGGATGGCTTCAGAGCGCTTGTTTGACGGCGTTCAGGAGGTCGGCTTCGGAAGCGAAGCCTTCGAAGCGCTTGATCTGCTTGCCGGTGCGGTCGAAGACCAGGGTGACAGGCAGGACATCCAGGTTGTATTGCGTGCCGAAGGCTTCACTGCCCAGGGCGACGGGGTAATCCATCGGGTGCTTTTTGAGGAAGGGACGGATGCGGTCGGCGTCCTCGTTGTCCCCGTTGATGCCGAGTACGGCGACTCCCTGTTTTGAGAATTCGTTGTGCAGCTTGTTGAAGCTGGGGATCTCTCGAATGCAGGGGACGCACCAGGTGGCCCAGAAATTGACTACGACGACTTTGCCGGACAGGGTTGCCGTGTCGATGGGGCCTCCGTCGAGTTTCGACACCTTGGGAATGCCTGAAGGCGCGGCGGGGGCGGCCGCATTCACCGAGGTTGGTGTTGGGGGCGCAGGCTTGTTCAGGAAGGCGAGGTACTCCGCGGCGTTGCTGGTGGATCCCGGGAAGGTGGCGAGGACCTTCTCATCGGGATCGAGGATGGCGTAGAAGGGGATCGCCACGGTATTGAATTTGGCGAGTTGGAGTTTCTGATTGGCCTCGGACTCCGGGTCGGTGCCGTCGGTGTAGAGTTCCACCAGGACGAAGTTTTTCATGGCGGCGGCGATTTCCGGCCGGGTGAACATGTTGGCCTTCATCCAGTGGCAGTTGGTGCAGGCGTAGCCGGTGAAGTTGACGAGCACGAGCTTGCCTTCGCGGCGCGCACGGTCGAGGGCCTCGCGATATTGGTTCTTCATCCAGGCGAGTGCGTTTTCCCCGCCGCCCGACGACCCGCCGATGCCGGTGGACTGCGTGGCGAGGGGAACGTAGGCGTCGAGATCGCCGAGCTTGCCGCCGAACATGCCGGGCACCAGGCTGATGGCGAAGATGAGGAGCGCGATGCCGCTGAGGAGGCGGCCGAGCCCCATGGTCTCGTCGGGCTTGATGCCTTCCAGGCGGAGGAAGCCGAGCAGGTAGAGGCCGGCCATGGCGAAAAGCACGATCCAGGCGGCGAGGAAACGCTCGCGGGTGAGGAAGCCGAGCTGCAGCACCTGGTCGAGGCTGCTGAGGTACTTCAGGCTGGCGGCGAGGATGATGAAGCCCATCACGACCTTGACTCGCGCCATCCAGCCGCCGCTGCGCGGCATGCGTTTGAGGTAGGACGGGAAGACGGCAAGGAGGAAGAACGGCAGGGCAAGTCCGGTAGCGAAGGTGACCATGCCGATCAGCGGCCTGGTCTTGCCGCCGGAGACGGAGGCGGCCAGCAGGGTGCCCACGAAGGGTCCTACGCAGGCGAAGGATGCCAGGGAGAAGGTCAGCCCCATGAGCAGGCTGCCGATGAAGCCGCCCTGATCGGCGGATTGATTCAGGCGGGTGAGGATGACCGACGGGATGGTGATTTCGAAGGCCCCGAGGAGGCTCAGGCCGAAGGCGATGAAGAGGAGCGAGATGAAGGCGTTGACCCAGGGATTGGAGCCGAGGGTGACGATGCCGAACGGCCCGAGGATGGCGGTAGTGGCGAGGCCGAGACCGGAGAAGAGCACGATGATCCCGAGGCAGAAGACGAGCGCCTGCACGATGCTTTCCCGGCGTCCGCCGGATTGCCGGTTGAGGAAGTAGGACATCGTGATGGGGATCATGGGGAAGACGCAAGGGGTGAAGATGGAGGCGAGTCCGAAGCCGAAGGCCACGGCGAGAAAGGCGAGGAGGCCTTCGGGCTGGGTGGAGGGGGCGGATGAGGATGAGGGCGCCGGGGGCGGAGGCGGTTCTGCAGTAGCCGGCGGGAATGACGATGGCGGTGGATGCGGCGGCCGGGTCCACGGTGAGGGTCGCGTTGCCGGTCCACTTGGACGGCACGCACATGTTGGGATTGCAGGTCTGGTAGCGGGCGGAGACGGAGAGCTCGGTGGGGCCGGCGGGAGCGTCCTTCTGCGAGTTCGAGTTCGAGGAGGAAGGCGACGTCGCCTTCGTAGGTTTCGGTGTCGGAATTGAAGTTGGCGTCGAAGGAGCGCTTGGGCTTGGGTTGGAGGGGGCGGATTTTGGCGATGGCGGGGTTGGGCGCCAGTTGGATTTTGGTGGGAATCGCCGCCGGGGTGGACATGGAATAGAGGTGCCAGCCCTCGTCGATGCGGCCGGCCATGCGGAGCAGCACTTTGGCGCCAGGGGGCGCGGAAGGGGGCTCCAGGCTGAGCTTCCAGGCGACGTGCTGGTCCTGGGCGAGCAGGCCGCAGGCCAAAATCAGTCCAAGAATTGCCGGCTTCATGTAAAAAGTGAGGTCCGTTGCGATTTTAGCAGGACAGTTCTCTTTGATTAGACGTGCGGGTGGGCGCAAAGCTTCCGGGAATCGGAATGGGGAATCACGCGCTCCCTCACGGTCGCGGCTTCCATGAGAAGGCCCCCCCCTGTCAAGCGGAAATAGGCGGGGGTCTCAGGGGGCTTGCCCCCTGGCGGAGTATGAGGCAGCGCCTCATGCGCGCGTAGCGCGCCGCTCCCCTCCCCCTGGGGAGAGCGCTTGCTTTGTCCGCTTGTGCCACAAGGCCCCCTTTCCCTCATCCCAGCTCTCTTCTTCAGAACGGAGGCGATCTGTCAAGGGCGCGCCGCTTCGGCGCGGCTTGCGAACCCTTGACGGATTGACTCCGTTCTGTACAATCAGTGCCCAGGGAAAGGGGGCCGGGGTCTCAGGGGGCTTGCCCCCTGGCGGAGTTTGAGGCAGCGCCTCAAGCGCGCCTCAGCGCGCTGCTCCCCGCTCCCTCTCTTTCCTCTGCGCATCATACGCTCTCTTGGATCGTTCTTCTGCCCGTTGACTTCTCCGCGCCTTGTCGCCATGCTTCCATCCGCACTCTCGATTGCGGCCTTCGGGCCGCAGGTGCCTGCTGGTGTTCTCAATTCAAGGGGTGCTGCCATCTCAGTGACGAACTGCGGGGTTCCAGTTGCCTGGTTCCCGTCGTTCTGCCGCGACCTCGCAGTCACCCCAACTCGGCGCTTTCGCATACTCCGCAGAATTTCAATCCTTTCCCAAATCCATTCCTTATGCGGCTACGGTTTCTTTCTTCCCTTTGCTGCCTCTGCCGCCTTCCGGTTGTACTGCGGATCGTACACTTCCCCCGTCACCCACAACTGATGCAGCAACACCGCCAGCTTCCGCGCCACCGCCACCGCCGCTTTCTTCTTCCGCCTCTTGCTGCCTTTCTTCCCAGCCCCTGCCTGCACTTTCGTCAACCCCCACGCCTTCAGATCGCTATCCGGCGCCCCATCGCGCAGGATGCAGTGCGCTGCTTGTACCAACAGCCGTCGCATCAACACGTCCCCCGCCTTGCTGATCCCCAACTCCGGTTGGCTCTCGCCGCTGTCCCGCTGCTTCCTCGTCAGTCCCAGAAACGGCCCTACATCCCGGCTGTGCTCGAAGCGCTCCGCATCTTCCAGGGTCAGAATAAAGGTCAACGCGATCAGCGTCCCCACTCCAATGACTTGCTTCAGCAACTTCGTCTCCGGGTACCGTTTCTCGATCTCCTGGATCTTCTTGTCGTACGCTCCGATTTGTTTGCTAATCTCTTCCACGCTCTTTAACAGGGGCCGGATCGCGTTCTGCGTCGCCTCGCTGAGTCCGTCGGCCAGAGATTCCTTCACATAATCGGCGTCGCAACTCTTCAGCCGTTCTCCCATCGGCTTTGCCAAGCCCCGCGCCGTGTTGATCAACGCCGTCCGGCAATCCACCAATTCCGCCCGTGCCCGGATTACCGCCAGGTCGCCTTGCGCTTCCGGGCCCCGGTGTCGTATCGGCGCCAACAACTGCGGATCCACTCGCGCCAGCCGCGCCAGTTGCTCGGCGTCCATCCGATCGTTCTTCTTCACGCTCTGCGTGATCAGCCGCACCTTCCGCGGATTCGCCACGATCACTTCGTGCCCCATCGCCGCCAGCTGCCGGCTTACCCATGGCGAATGCGTTCCCACTTCCAAGGCGATCCGGCAGGGCGCCATCTTGCCGAATAACCTATCCAGTCCCGCCTTGGTGGTGGGCAGCTGATCCTCGCTCGCTTTCTCTCCCGCCTCATCCAAAATGCAGTAGCGGCTCGAGCGATCTCCCAGGTCCAACCCTACCGTCAGCCTCTGTTTTGCTGCCATTCGCCGCATCTGGCTCTTTGTCACCTGTAATCTTGCGATGCTATTCTTTTTCATAAGCCGGTCTCCTTTTGCACCTCATCGAGTGCGTCTATCGGGATTTTAAAACATCCCGCGGGGGACCGGCCTTCTCATACCATCTCGGATTGGGGTAACGCGTCGCAATGCGGATTGGGGCGGCGTGCGCTCTCTTATCATGAACTATGGACATCATTACGCGATTGGAGACCGCGAGACAGCGGACTCTGGGGTATTTCGACCTGAGCGGGGAGCAGTTGGAGCGTAGTTATGCTCCCGGCAAGTGGCCGGTCAAATGGCTGTTGCATCACCTGGCTGATGCGGAGACGGTGATGTACGATCGGATCCGGCGGACCATCAGCGAACCGCGGCAGGTGTTGTGGGCTTTCGACCAGGACAAATGGGCTACGGGGCTCGATTACCGGCAGATGCCGCTCGAACTCTCACGGCGTATCTATGAAGCAGTGCGCGGCGGCGTGATTTACCAGGCCCGGTTGAACTACGAAAACAACGGCCTGCGCGAGTTCGTCCACAGTGAGACGGGAGTCCGTACGCTGAAGGACGAATTCGACAAAGTTGCGTGGCACAATGAGCATCATCTCGCACAGATCGAGATGGCACTCAAGAATTCGTAAGAACTCTACAATATTTTCGTCGCTGCCTCGTTTACAGAGATAGATGGACGAGGTGCTCACGGCCGGCCAAATGAAAGGCGATCAAGACGCGCGGATCTCCGAAGCTATCCGGCTGGAGTGGGCGCGGCTGCGCAATTTCATACGTAAGCGGGTGATGGACGCGAGCGATGCCGAGGACATCCTGCAGGACGTTTTTTACGAGTTGACTGAGGCGTACCGGCTGATGAAGCCGGTGGAGCAGGTGGGCGCCTGGCTGTTCCGGGTGGCGCGAAACCGGATCACGGACCGCTTCCGTAGGAAGGCAACGGAAGAAATCGGCGCGACGGCGGGCTGGGAGGATCTGCTTCCGTCGCCGGAGGACGGACCCGAGGCGGCTTACGCGCGGGGAGTGCTGCTGGAGGAGATGGAAGCGGCCCTGGAAGAACTTCCCGAGGAACAGCGCGAGGTATTCGTGGCGCACGAGTTGGAGGGGCGAAGTTTCAAGGAGATCTCGGCGGAGACGGGTGTGAGCGTCAATACGCTGCTTTCGCGGAAGCACTACGCGGTGCTTCATCTGCGCCGGAGACTGCAGGCGATTTACGAAGAGTTTCGAGACAAGTGAGGACAGGATTATGAGGAAGAAGTGGATGGTAAGACTATCGATGGTGGCGATCTTCCTGTTGATCGTGATCGCCGGATTCGGGCAGGCCGTGCTGCAACTGTGGAACCTGCTGATGCCGGACATTTTCGGGCTGCACCCGATCAGTTTCTGGCAGGCGGTGGGTCTTATGGCACTGAGCTGGATTCTGTTCGGAGGACTTGGGATGTTCCGCGGCCGGCCGATGTACGCCACGCACTGGCGGCACCGGATGGCGGAACGTTTGGAACAGATGCCTCCGGAAGAACGGGAACGGCTCTTACAGGGCATGCGGCGGCGCTGCGGAAGTGACGAAACGCCCACAGCAGGCCCCAAGGCTTGAGGCGGTTGCCGGTAGCGGCGTGCGACGATAAGAAAAATCGGCCGTTTCCGGCTTTCCTTTCGAGTTTCCGAGATATGAGCGAACAAAACCTTTTGTCGGTGGCATTCCCGACTCTGGACGAGGCGCAGATTCACAAGCTGGCGAGTTGCACCAACGCCGAGCCAAGGGTATTTCATGACGGGGAGAAGCTGTTCTCGGTAGGCGACCGGAATATCAGCTTCTTCATCGTCAAATCGGGAGATGTGGACATCATAGACGAATCGGGCGACCAGCCGAAGACGCTGGTGGTGCATCACCCGGGACAGTTTACGGGCGATGTTTCGCACGTGACGGGCTTGCCGGTCATCGTCAGCGCAGTAGCTCGGGGCGAGGTCGAGGTATACGAGATTCCCGGAGACTCTCTGCGGCGCGTTCTGAATCAGTGCCCGATCGCGAGCGACATCATTCTGCAGGCGTTCATCGCGCGGCGGCAGCTATTGCGCGAGTCTCCCGACTTCACGGGGCTGCGGGTGATCGGCTCGCGATATTCGCAGGACACGTTCCGGGTACGCGATTTTCTATCGAAGAATCGCGTTCTTTTTACGTGGGTGGATCTGGAGTCCGATCCGCACGTGGATCTGTTGCTGAAGCAGTTCGGGGTCACGGAGTCGGACACACCGGTGGTGGCTTGCCGGTCGATGGTGATCTTAAGGAATCCGACGAACCGCGAGCTTGCCGATAGGATCGGTATCCATCAGCCGCTGGAGGACCAGGTTTACGACCTGGTAGTAATCGGCGGGGGGCCGGCGGGACTGGCGGCCGCCGTGTATGGCGCTTCCGAAGGCCTGCGTACAGCGATCCTGGAGCATGTCGCGCCGGGCGGGCAGGCGGGCAGCAGTATGCGCATCGAAAACTATCTCGGCTTCCCGACCGGCCTGACGGGCAGCGACCTGGCGGGCCGCGCGATTCTGCAGGCTAACAAATTCGGCGTGCATTTGTCGGTGCCGACGCTGGTGGACCGGCTGACGTTCGAGAACGCATATACGGTGGTGCACATGGACGGAGGCCAGCCAGTGACCGCCAAGTGCCTTCTGCTGGCGACCGGCGCGGAATACCGGCGGCTGAATGTGGAAGGCTCAGAGAAGTTCGAAGGGGCGGGCGTTTATTACGCTGCCACGCCGGCCGAGGGTCAATTGTGCGAGGGGACGACGGTGATCGTAGTGGGCGGGGGCAATTCCGCGGGGCAGGCCGCGGTGTTTCTCTCGGGCCACGCGCGTCGCGTACTGGTGGTGATCCGCGGCGACGATTTGTACAAGAGCATGTCGAGCTACCTGGTGCGGCGGATCGAGCAAAC
This sequence comes from uncultured Solibacteraceae bacterium, assembly GCA_963792055.1. Lineage (GTDB taxonomy): Bacteria > Acidobacteriota > Terriglobia > Bryobacterales > Bryobacteraceae > Solibacter. The sequence continues at coordinate 836,466 of CAWBUV010000011.1, forward strand.
GCCCAACATCGAGCTGATCTGCAGTACGACCATTCGCCGGATGAACGGCATGAAGCATCTGGAATCGGTGGATCTGGTGAACAGCAAGACCGGGGAGGAGCGGACGGTACAGACTCCGGGCGTCTTCAGTTTCATCGGCGCGGATCCGCGCACCGGCTGGCTGCCGGAGGAGATCGAGCGGGACGAGAAGGGGTTCGTGCGGACCGGAGCGGATCTGGCGAGCTCGCCGCACTGGACGTCCCCCCGGCAGCCGTTTCTGCTGGAGACGAGCCGCGCCGGGGTGTTTGCGGCTGGCGATGTACGGTCGGGCTCGGTGAAGCGGGTGGCTTCAGCGGTAGGCGAGGGCGCGATGGCGGTGCAATTCGTACACGAACGCCTCAAACACATGTAACATTGATGGTTTACAACTTGTAGGGACTACGACGTCGGAGGGGGTCTATGTCTGTCTACGTTCTAGCGTTTCTGATTGGCGTGATTGCCGGGCTGCGTGCCATGACTGCTCCGGCTGCGGTGAGTTGGGCCGCCCGGCTGGGCTGGATCCACTTGGAAAACACGGGGCTGGCTTTTATGGGTTTCGCCTACACGCCGTGGATTCTCACCCTGCTCGCGATTGGCGAGCTGATTAACGACAAGCTGCCGAAAACACCCAGCCGAAAGGCTCCGGGTTCGTTCGGGGCGCGGATTGTGACCGGGGCATTGAGCGGCGCCGCGCTGGGCGCGTCGGGCGGGTCTCTGGCGGGCGGCCTGGTGTTGGGAGCACTCGGCGCGGTGGCGGGGACGCTGGGCGGCTACGAGGCTCGCACCCGGCTGGTCAGAGCCACGGGAGGAAAAGACCTCCCGATCGCCCTGCTGGAAGATGCAATCGCGGTGTTGGGAGCGATCTGGATCGTTGGTGGATTCTGATGACGAATCATTTCGACGCGATCATTATCGGCACGGGACAGGCAGGCCCCTCGCTGGCGGGGCGGCTGACGGGAGCCGGAATGAAGGTCGCGATTATCGAGCGTAAGCTCTTCGGCGGCACCTGCGTCAACACGGGATGCATTCCGACGAAGACGATGGTGGCGAGCGCCTATGCGGCCCACATGGCGCGACGGGCGGCGGAATTCGGCGTCAATACCGGCGGCGGCGTGAGCGTCGATATGCAGCGCGTGAAGGCGAGGAAGGACGAGATCTCCGGAAAGTCGAGGACGGGCGTCGAGAGCTGGCTGAAGGGGATGGAGAACTGCACGGTCTACGAGGGCCATGCGCGTTTCGAATCGGCGCGGCGAAGTCAGCGTGGGGGACGACCGGCTGACAGCGGATAGGATTTTCATCAACGTGGGGGGCCGCGCGATGGTGCCCGAACTGCCCGGCGTCGATCAGGTGGAGTATCTGACCAACAGCTCGATGATGGCGGTGGACTTTCTGCCGCGGCACCTGATCGTGGTGGGCGGCAGCTACATCGGGCTCGAATTCGGGCAGATGTTCCGGCGGTTCGGCAGCGAGGTGACCATTCTCGAGATGGGGCCGCGGCTGGTATCGCGCGAGGATGAGGACGTTTCCGCGGCGATACAGGAGATTCTCGAAGCCGAAGGCATCACAGTCCGCGTGAACGCGAAGTGCATCGCTTTATCCAAACGCGGCGAGGATGTCATTGCGCGAGCGGAATGCAAAGAAGGCGATCCGGAAGTGAGCGGAACGCACGTGCTGCTGGCGGTGGGGCGGCGTCCGAATACCGACGACCTGGGGCTGGAGAAGGCCGGCGTCGCGGTGGACCCGCACGGGTACATCGTGGTGGACGATCAACTGCGCACCAGCGTGCCGGGAATCTGGGCGTTGGGCGACTGCAACGGGAAGGGCGCGTTTACCCACACTTCCTACAACGACGGCGAGATTGCGTCGGCGAATCTTCTGGACAACGATCCGCGGCGCGTGAGCGATCGGATTACGGCGTACACTCTGTACATCGATCCGCCGCTGGGGCGCGCCGGCCTGACAGAGGCCGAAGTGCGCAAGAGCGGCCGGAAGGCGCTGGTGGGCAAGCGGCCAATGACGAAGGTGGGACGGGCCGTGGAGAAGGGCGAGTCGCAGGGCTTCATGAAGATCGTCGTCGACGCGGAAACGAAGAGAATTCTGGGCGCCGCGATTTTAGGCGTGGGCGGCGACGAGGTGATTCACTCGATTCTCGACGTGATGTACGCCAAGGCGCCCTATACGGTGATTCAGCGGGCGGTGCACATTCACCCCACGGTTTCGGAGTTGATGCCGACGATGCTTGGGGAACTGAAGCCCCTGGAGTAAGTGAGCGGCCCTCGATCCAAGGTTAGTGGGCACCCTGATCGTAGCCGGCGAGACGTCGGATCCAGATATTGCGGTAGCGGACCGGCTGCGAGTGGTCCTGCAGGCTTAAGGGCTCCTCGGCGGCGTGAGGGGTGTATTTGGCGACCTGACGCCAGATGGTGGTGCCGAGCTGCTCCTGGTGATTCTGCACGAGCACGCCGTTGAAGAGCACGGTGAAGTAGGCGGGCTTGACCAACTTTCCATCTGCAAAATGCGGCGCCTCGAACATGATGTCGTAGGCGTTCCATTCGCCCTGCGGGCGGGCCGGGTTGACCAGAGGCGGCCACGCTCCGTACATGGCCCCGGCGGCACCATCGGCGTAGGTCAAGTTCTGGTTGGACTCCAGCACCTGGATTTCGTAGCGCGTCATGAGCTCGACGCCGCTATTGCCGCGGCCCTGTCCGGAGCCGGTGGCCTCGACGGGAATCATCCATTCGACGTGGAGCTGGCAATCGCCGAACTTTTCCTTGGTGATCAGCTTGCCGGTGCGCGGGACGATTTCGAGGTAGCCGTTTTCGACCTTCCACTTGGGCTCCTGGGTCTGGCCGCCGCGGCCGCCCTGCACCCAATGTGACAGGTCCTTGCCATCGAAGAGGACGATGGCGTCGGAAGGCGGAGCGGGACTCAGCATGGGCCCGGGCGTGACTTTGGGAGCGCGGGGGCGCTCCATGTCGTGAACCTTCCATTTCTGATTGGGCAGTTGCGGCGTGTCGTTGTAGCCGCGGACATCGTCTCCGTGGGAGGCGGGGATGGGGTCGCGCGGGGCCTGTTTCGGCTGTTGGGCGGGGGTTTGCGCGGCCAGGGCGGCGGCGGTGGTTAGCAGGATGGCTATCTTCATCATGAAACGCTGAGTGTATCGCAAATTTACTACGCTTTGGCCTCGGCGTTGGCGCGATTCAGTAGCGCGCGCATGTAGGCGAAGCCATAGGCGGTCTGCGGATTGGCGCCGCCCACCAGGTTGGGCGAGTGATCGAGAATCACGATGCCATCGTAATTGACGTCGCGCAGCGCCTTCATGATTTTGTACATGTCGTAGTAGCCGTTGTCCATGAAGGTCTCGACGAAGTGCGGCAGGGGTGCGCTGACGTTGCGGAAGTGAATCTTCCAGATCTTCTTGGCGCCGAAGTAGCGGATCATCTCTTCGGGATCCTTGCCGGTGAGCTGCTTGCCGCCTTCGAGCCAGGTGCCGCAGCAGAGGCAGATGCCGACGTTGGGGCTGTTGGCGATCTCCAGGGCGCGCTTGTAGCCTTCGAAGTTGCCGAAGATGCAGCGCGGCACGCCGGCCAGCACGGGGACGGGCGGATCGTCGGGATGGATGCCGATGCGCACGCCGGCTTCTTCGGCGACGGGCGCCACCTGCTTGATGAAGTAGGTGTAGTTCTCCCAGATCTCTTCCTTGGTGAAGACGCGGCCGTGGGAGAGCGGCTCTTTCCAGGTCTTGCCGTCCCAGACGCCCTGCTTGTTGGGGCTCGGCCATGTCGAACTCGCGGCCGGATGCGCCGCGGATGGTGGCGCGGCCGCTGCTCCAGATGCCGTTGCCCATGTGGGCGTAGGTGGTGTAGTAGATGCCGGCCTTGCCGAGGTTGCGCAGGTACTGCTTGTACTCCTCGATCTTTCTGGTCGCGGCCGGGCAGGTTGAGCGTCACCTCGGGCATGTTGTGGACGCTGGTGTTGCCGATGTTCCACACGGTGATGCCGGCGTCGGCGTAGCGCTTCTTGATCTGCTGGAAGCCCTCGGCGGTGCGCAGGTCGGGGGTGGAGCCGACGCTGACGTATTCGGCGCCGATCTGTTTGAGAAAGAGGAGCTGCTCGTCGGTGGGGGTGGCGGCGGACTGGGCGCAGAGTTTGATGCCGGGGGCGCTCGGATGCACGGTGGCGCGGGCGGCGCGGGTATCGGCGAGCAGCGCGCCGAAGGTCCCGCCCAGGGCGATTTTGCCGAAATCTCTTCGATTGGTCATGTCAGTCTCTCTTTACCAGAAGCGATGCCCGGAGGGAATCGCGCCGGGGAAAACGTAAGCGTACATTAGCACCAGCAGGCCGACGAGAATCAGCAGGCCAATGCTGTGCTTCATGACGGCGCGGAAGAGCGCGCCCTCCTGGCCCTCCTGGCCGGTGACGGCGCAGCCGATGACCAGGGATTGCGCGGCGATCATCTTGCCCATGACTCCGCCCGCGCTGTTGGCCGCGCCCATCAGGATCGGGCTGAGGCCGAGTTTGTTGGCGGTGATCACCTGCAGGCTGCCGAACAGGGCATTGGATCCGGCGTCGGTGCCGCTCAGCGCCACGCCCAGCCAGCCGATCATGGTTCCGAAGAACGGGAAGGCGACACCGGTGTGCGCCAGCGCCATCCCCATGGTGGCGTCCATGCCGCAGTAGCGCGTGACATAGCCCAGGCCGAGCATCGCCATGATGGCGATCAGGCTGAGGCGGAGGTGGCGAAACACGCGGAAGAAGATTTGGAGGGTTCGCTTGAACGACAGGCCAAGCAAGCGGTCCGACGATCAGGCCGGCGATGAACGTGCCGGTTCCGGGAGTGGAGAGCCAGGAGACGTCGAACAGGGCGGGTTCCGCATAGGCCTTGAGGACGACGGGCGGCGTGCGAATGACCAGCAGGTGGAGTCCCGGGACGGGGTGCTTCCACGAGTAGGAATCCAGCACCTTGGCAACGGGCGCCATGCCCCAGATGACGACGAACACCGCCAGCAGAAGGAACGGCGACCAGGCTTTGAGAATTCTCGGGAGAGTGAGCGGGTCGGCCAAGTTCACCTTGGGTGCTGCCGCTTCCCCGCTGTAACGCCAGATTTTTCGGGGGGTCCACACCTTGCGGAAGAAGAAGGCCAGTACCAGGAGAGTGCCGATGCCGCCGAGAATATCCACCAGCGCGGAGCCCATGAAATTCGACCAGAAAAACTGAATGCTGGCGAACGTCAGGCCGCACACGAGTAGGCCGGGCCAGACGGCGATGACGTCGCGCGTTTTGCACAGGACGCGGATCAGCCAGAAGGGCAGGATCAGCACGATGAGCGGCAGGATGCGCCCGAGCATGGCGCTGAAATCGGCTTCCGGCAGGCCGGTGACGGCGACCAGGGTACGGACGGGGTTGCCCATGCCGCCCCAGGCGACGGGCGCCGAGTTGGCGATGAGGCACATTACGGCGGTTTGGAAGGGCGGGAAGCCGAGTCCGATCATCATGGCCCCGGTGACGGCCACAGGCGCGCCGCCGCCGCCGGCGCCTTCGAGGAGCGCGCCGAAAGCGAAGGCGATCAACAGGACCTGCAGCCGGCGGTCCGAGGAGATCTCGCCGACCGACCGCTTGATGATTTCGAACTGGCCGGACTCTACGGAGATGTCGTAGACGAAGACCGCGGCCACCACGACCCAGGCGATACGAAACCAGCCGAACACCATGCCATCGGCGACCGCGCCCGCCACCATTACGACGGGCATGCGGAAGACAGCGAGAGCGACCACGAGGGCGGCGACGAAGGCGTAGAGTGCGGCACGCCAGGCGGGGGTGCGGCGTACGGCGAGGAAATAGAAGAGGGCGCAGACCGGTACGGCGGCGGCCAGGGTGGAGAGTATGGAATTCCCCAGGGGATCGAAGTTTTGCAGCCAGGGCTGGTTCATTGGACCTCGAAAGAAGTGTTAGAGACCGGAATCAGTTTATCCAGTTTCACGTTGCCGGGAAAGCACCGGAGATCGAGGGTATCAAATTGTGCGAAGAGGGGCGGGGTATCTTGCGATAGCTACTCCTTAAGACGGGAGGGGTGGACGCAGCGATGCGTATCTTCAACGCAGAGACGCGGAGGGCACAGAGGAAACGCAGAGAAGCACAAGACGAACGCTCTGTCACCCCCGCGCCCCGAGTCTGTTACATCGAGAACTCAGCCGCGCCGGCGGCGGGGAGCGGCGTTCCGCTCACGGCGAATGGCGGCGAAATCGAATCTTGCCTGGACGATCGGTGTACCGATGACTTCGATCCGCTTCAAGTCGCGGGTTCCCAGGCCTACATCTTCGGCGAGGCGCAGGGTGTTGTCGCATTCCTCAAATGGTAGTGTGCCGCGGTCGGCCATCGGGTCGAAATTCATCACGCCCATGCAGACGGCATCGGTGTTGACGGGATTCAGGCCGGCGACGATGACTCCGGGGCTTACGAGGGTGGAATTCTGGATCCACGGTCCCTCGCCCGCCGTCATGGTGCGGACGGCTTCGACGACGGCCAGATGGATGGGGCGGGTGCCCACCAGGTCCACGACGGTACGGGGCACGCGGTAGCCGGCGTCGCGCGACGATTTTGGATCCTTTTCCTGGGGAGCGCTCTTGGAGGGCTGACGCCAGCCGCTGTGGACCAGGTCGCGGCCGCCCTTGGGCAGCACGGAAGGTTCATCTTTTCCGGCGCCGGTTCCGTAGATGGTGGCGGGAGTGAGCCCGAAGCAGTTCTTCATGGAAAGCGTGATGCCTGCGGTGGCATGCTCTTTCATTTTGGCGAGGCTGACGAAGACATCGCAGTCTTCATAGGAATGGTTGAGGTCGAAGCCCGGAAAGATGTAGCCGCCGGTGGGCACCATCATGCGCGAGTACTTTTTGGCGCGGCCCAGGTAGTTGGTGTTTTCGAACTCGACATTCTGGGCGGCGCCGAGGATGTCGCGGGGTTCCCAGTTGGCGCGAAGGACGTATTCTTCGACCGGGTCGGCGGTGGCCCAGGGGCTCTCCAGAATGCGGATGCGGCGGGCGCCCGCGCGGCCCAGAAGGTGGACGGTGGCGGCGATGACCTGCGGATGGGTGTAGTGGCTGTCGCCCAGGGGGGCGAAGCCGAGCCGGTAGGTGGGGTCTCCGGTCAGGTTGACCTTGATGGCGACGGTCTTGCCACTGACGAGGCGGCCCAATCCGCCGAGCTGATCGAACATTTTGGAAAGGGTGGGCACGAGCTCGGCGGCGTCATAGGTTTTGCATTTGGCAACCGCCACCGGCAAGGCGGGCGCCGCGGCGGCGCGGCCCAACGGGCCGGATGCCATCCACGCACCGGGCACGGCGGCCGCGGTACGGAGCAACCACTGTCTGCGCGAACAGTTCTTGTGCATCTTCTTAAGCCTCCAGTTCAGCGGCCGCATACTGGGCGACCGCGGGCAGGTGGAGTTCCACCGCATCCTTCTGGATTTCCATTTCGACGGGACGGGAATCCGGGCGGTCCGGAGTCCACAGACTGGCCTTGCGCCAGCGTCCCACGATGCGGACGCTCGCGTTATCGGGTCCGCGATCCGAGTAAAAGAGCAGGTGCGCGACAGCGCGTTTGCGGTCCGGGGAAACGGTGAGGTAGGAGCCCACTGCGCCGCCGTTCCAGAAACGGAGAAGCTCGTAGCGATGGCTGATGAGCAGCGCCGAATCGTTGGCCAGGACGTAGGGATCGTCCGGGTCGGTTTTGGCGATGGCTACGCGGCCCTTGCCGAGCGTGCGGTTGGTATAACGCGGATGTTCGTCCCTGGCGGGCATGCCGGGTGAAGCGCCCCACTTCGGACCGGTGATCAGGAGACCGCCGGCGCTGACGAAGTCGAGAAGCTGCTTACGCAATTCGTTGGAGGGAGGCTGCGCATCGGCGTAGATGACGGCGCGGAGTCCGCGAAAAGGAGTAGCGGGCAGTTTTGTCTTTAATATGGCGACGTATTGCTGGTTGGTGCGGCCGATCAGATTGAGGAGTTCCTGGTTCATGAACTCGTTTTCGCCGGCGAAATCGGAAACGACACCTAAGATGGCCTCGGGAAGATAGGCGGCCCAGGACTTGCGTTGCGAGAAGAAGCCGGCAGTGCCGGTAATTCCCTTCCACGTTGCCAGGGCGGTGGGGTTGTTGTCCGCCATCCCGGCTGCCAGTTGGGCATCGAGCGAGATTACCCAGCGGCCACCGTGGGCGGCGGCGTCGGCAATCGCCGTACGGTAGGAACTGGCGGAGATCCGCGCGCTCTTGGGTGCGGCGTCCACCCAGATGTTGTCGCCGGGGCGGCGCAGGGACTCGAGGCGGATCTTCCAGGAGTTTGTATCGACCCAGGGTACGCCGGTGGGGCCGGCAGATGACGCTCCGCCGCGGGCCATGGCTACGCCGGGCCATTCGCCCGGGAGGATGGCAACGCCAGGGGGCGGCGCGGAGATTTCCGCGACTTGCAGACCTGATTGTTTAGCTTGTTCGATGACCGGCGCGAGGGCGGCATCTTTATCGACGAGCAGCCAGTTGATTGGTGTGCCTTTGAGCAGGCCCACGGCGGATGGGGATTTCCACGAACCCGGCCACCGCATCGGAGTCCATTCCGCGTTCATTTGATCTCACACGTAACACACTTGGCGGTGCGTGAGGTCCCGCGGAACGCAAAATAGTGCGAAGCGGAGGCCGGATCCATGGCGCGCAGGCTAGTCTCCGGACGGAACACGGATAGCGCCGGGGACTTCCACTTCGGAGTGTGAAGCGGCGCCCGAACGGCCGGCGAAGACGAAGGCCACCAGCACCAAGGCGGCGACGGCGAAAAGGTGTCGCCCGGGACGCGCATCCAGCGGAGGGTCTGCATGTACGGGCAGGCCGAGGAACTCGGTGCTGCGGGCGTACCAGTAGCCTTTATCGACGGAGGCCCAGGTTTGGGCCAGACCAACCGGCAGCAGGCTTCCGACGCACATGATGAAGAGGCCGGCGTTCATGCCCCAGAAGGCGACAGCGGAGCCAGCCTTCCTTCCATTCGCGGGCGCGGTTCCATGGCGCGCAGGCAGACCAGCATGAGGCCGATGCCCAGCATGCCGTAGACTCCGAACAGGGCGGCGTGGCCGTGCAGCGGAGTGGTGTTGAGGCCTTGCATGTAGTAGAGCGCGATGGGCGGGTTGATCATGAAGCCGAAGAGGCCGGCGCCCACCATGTTCCAGAACGCCACGGCGACGAAGAAGTAGATGGCCCATTTGTAGCGCTGCACCCAGGGGGCCAGGCGGCCGTTGCGCAGGTCGTCCATGGCGGAGTAGGCGACCATGGTGAGCGGCACTACTTCGAGCGCGCTGAAGACCGAGCCCAAGGCCAGGGCGACCGTGGGAGTGCCGGAGAAGTACAGGTGATGGCAGGTGCCGATGATGCCGCCCGAAAGGAAGATGGTGGCCGAGAGCAGCGCCGACTTGGCGGCGAAGGCCGGGCGAATCAGGCCCAGGCGCGTGAAGAAGAAGGCGATCACGGTGGTGGCGAAGACTTCGAAGAAGCCTTCCACCCAGAGGTGGACTACCCACCAGCGCCAGTATTCGACGATGGTGAGGTGGGTGTGCTGGCCCCAGGTGAGGCCGGCGCCGTAGAAGAGGCCGATGGCGCCGGCGGAGAGCAGGAAGAGGTACAGCAGGTTGCGTTGTTCGCCGGCGACTTTGAGTGCCGGGCGGGTGGCGCGGACCACCAGGAACAGCCAGATCAACAGGCCGACGAACAGCAGGATCTGCCAGCCGCGGCCGAGATCGACATACTCATAGCCTTGATGGCCCCAGAGGAAGGCGTTGGCGTCGGAGAGTTTGTTCTGGACGCTCATCCATTCGCCGGCGAGGGAGCCGACGACAATGAGCGAGCAGGGCGCCGAACAGGACGTGTACGCCGAGGGCCTGGAACTTGGGCTCCTTGCCGCTGATGAGCGGGTCCGATGAAGAGGCCGGCGGCGAGCCAGGCGGTGGCGATCCAGAAGATGCCGATCTGCACGTGCCAGGTGCGGGTGACGCTGTAGGGAAGGATGTGGGAGATCTTCATGCCGTAGAAGCCGTCGCCTTCGACGCCGTAGTGGGCCGTGATCATGCCCATGCAGGATCTGCACCAGGATGAGGGCGGAGACCACCCAGAAGTATTTCAGGGTGGCGCGTTGCGAGGGAGTGGCGGCCCAGGCGCCGAGAGGATCGGTGGCGGGGATGGGGCCCTCGGGTTCGGCGGCCTTCTGCGAGGCGTACCACCAGACCATGGCGCAGATGCCGGCCAGCAGCATGATGATGCTGACGCCGGTCCACAGGACGCTTTCGCCGGTGGGCCGGTTGCCGACCTGCGGTTCGTAGGGCCAGTTGTTGGTATAGGAGACGGTGTCGCCGGGCCGTTCGGCGGCGGCGGACCAGGCGGTCCAGAAGATGAAGCCGGCGAACTGGCGCATGCGCTCCGGGGTGGAGACGCTGCCGGAGGGGATGGCGTAGGCGGCGTCGCCCTTCATGAAGACATCGGAGAAGTGGGCGAGGCAGGATTCGAAGGCGCGGGCGCGCACGGGCGCGATGCGGATGGTGTTGGTGGCGGCGTCGTAGCCGTTGTGGCGGTAGATCTGTTCGAGACGGCCGCGGAGTTTGCCCTGGTCTTCCGCGGCCGAGCTGCTCGTAGGGTTTGCCGAATTCGGCGTTGGACCACTCGTCGAGGACGAAGCTGGATTCGCGATGCAGCCAGTCGGCGGTCCAATCGGGCGCGACGTAACTGCCGTGGCCCCAGATGGAGCCGACTTCCATACCGCCGAGCGCCTGCCAGACATTCTGGCCGCGGCCGATGTCGCCATCGGCGACCACGACGGCGCCGTTGGTGTCGACGACGCGGGCGGGGAGGGGCGGCATCTCCTGATAGATGCGCGTGCCGATCCAGCCCAGAACGGAGAAACAGACGATCAGGACGGCGGCAAAACTAATCCAGAGCTTTTTCATGTCATCCCTTCGAGCCAGGATTGCCCGGCAGCTTCAAGATAATCGGGAGCGGATCGTCCTGTAAGTGACTGTAGTCACCTTCGACAGCAGATTATCTTGCTGACAGGCGTCGAGGCACTGGGGTAAATAGCGCAGCGTTCGATTAGAGCAGGAGGCTTTCGATACGGTGCGCGCGCACCATTTCATCGCAGGGGGACCAGCCGAGAACGCTGAACCGGCCGTCCTGGGAGGCGACCAGGGCGATGGCACCCCTTTGATCGTGCACGAACTGGGCGGCGGAGAGGTGCCGGGTACCGCCGAGTTGAGCGGGTTCCAAGGTTTCGGGCGATGCTCCGGCGATGGGCTCGGTCACCATCACACGGTTGACCTGCGTCCAACCCGGACGGCGTACGATCTTCGCGCCGAAGGCGAGCAATTCATAGCGTTCGGTGATGATGGTCGCGCCGTCCACCGCGGTGAGACCGCCGACGCCATCGACGGCGCGGCGGCGGGCCTCCTGCCAGCGGCTGTTGGGAACGCCGGGCAGATCGGTTTGGGCCAATTCGGCGAGCGCCGTAAAGGGGGGCACTACCGAGTACGTGATCGGGTGGAGAATGGATTCCTGCCACTGCGGTCCGCTGGACGGGACGACGAGGAGCAGGCCGCCGCGTCCGTGCTCGCGCATGGAAACGGCCAACTGGATCAGGACGCTGACGGAATCGTCGGAAGAGAATTGGGATTCGAGGCCGAGCAGGGGGTATAGGAGCGCGGGGCAGTCGGGGAATTTGGCGGCGCTCTCGTCGATGACCTTGATGCGGTCGCCTTCGATCACGGCGACGTTGACGTACTTTCCGGATTCCTGCGTGCGACTGTGTTTGACGACCAGCAGGCCGGGTGCGATCACTTCCAGCACGAAGCTGTAAGGCGGCAGGTTGCGCGTGGCGCCCCAGACCCAGAGCTCGTCGCCCTGGCGGTGAATGCCGAGGTGAATTCCGGGGCGCAGGACGGCGGGCGAGACGCGGGTAAGAGACTCCGGGGAGAGCGGAAAGGGCCGTTCGAGACGCAGGGGGTTGGCAACTTCATCAGGCGCGGCGAAGGCCAGCGAAATTCGCGGAGAGTAGCCTTCTTCGCGCCGGAGGCTGGCCCAGAACGCGGCGTCGATGATGGCCTGGAGGGTTTCAATGGGCGGCGTGGCGGCGGTATGACGCGCGAAGTGCGGGTGGACCGAGACGGCCGCGGCTCTCGATGCCGGATACGAAGCTAGGGTCAGGTGTTCCGCCTCCATGCTTCTTCCAGTCTACGGTCTTTAGGCGGGCGGACGAATTGTATGGTCCCGCGGTCAGCTTTCGTGCATCCAGACTACGGAGGTGGGCGGACGCGGGGCGGGCCGCACGGCTCCGTCGGCGCCCAGCGGCAGGGCTCCTTCCAAGGGCAGTTGCTTGTCGCGGTTGGTGCGGGCGTAGTTGGGGATGGCGATCATGGGGGTGCCATCGGCGAACTTGCCTTTGATCACCATGACGCCGCCCAGGAGATCGTCCCGCCATTCGGTGGTGAGAGGGGAATCCTGGCTGAGGGCTTTGCTGATGTCCTGATCTACCTGCTCGATGTTGTAGACTAGCGGACCGTAGCGCAATGCGACCTTCTTGCGGGTATCTTCGATCTTGTCGCTGGCGTGTACCCGCTGCACCTTCATGGGGAGCACCACGTCGACCTTGTCGCCCGCCTTCCAGGTGCGTGTAATCACAGCGTAGCCTTTATCGATGACCGGTTTTACGGTTTGGCCGTTCACGGCGATGGACGTGATGCCGTTGGCCTCCGGCGCGCTGCGATAGAGGGTGCTGACGTCGCGGTCCGGGACGCGGATGCGCAGGCTGAAGCTTTTCGACGTCTTCGGGTTGACCGTGAGGGCGACCTTGCCGCTCCAAGGGTAGTCGGTGGCCTGCACCATCTCGACATCGGTTCCGGCGACATTTTCGAGGGTGATGGTGCTGCCCACGAAGAGATTGACGTACAGGCCGTCGGGACTCTTGGCGTACACCCAGGTGGGCATCATCAGCAGGGTGCGGGGAATGTTGCCCACGCAGCAGGGGCAGGTATGCCATGGCGCACGGGCGACGTTGGCATCCAGCGGGTTGGTGTAGTAGAAGACCTTGCCGGCAAGGTCTGTGCTGCCCAGGAGCGCGTTGTACATGGTCTCTTCGTAGAGGCTGGCGTATTTGGCGTCGTGGTAGGCGAGGTTCATCTTCCACTGGAAGAAGATGGCGCCGCAACTGGAGCAGGATTCGCAATAGGCGCGGTTGCGCAGGGAGTAGTTGGGGCCGAAGCCCTCTGACGTCTCGCCGCTACCGACGCCGCCGGTCACGTAGTACTTTTTGTTGACCATGTTGTCCCAGAGCGATTTGACGGCGCTCTGGTAATCGGGGTCATGGGTTTCCACGGCGACATCGGCCATGCCCGAGTAGTTGTACATGGCGCGCACGGCGTGTCCTACGGCTTCATACTGCTGGGTCACGGGCAGGTGGCTCTGGTCGTATTCGCTGCGTTCGCGATCGTTGCGCGCCGCGGTGTAACGACCATCCAGCAGGAATTTGGCGAGCTGGACGTACTTGGTGCCCTGGCCGCCTCCCTCCATGTCGTTGACGAAGCGGCCGAAGCGCACCAGTGCCTGCTCCATCTCCTGATGTCCGTCGTACCAGGCTTTCTTGGGCGCGGGTCCGAGATTGGCGTGCCAGCAGTCGGCCAGCTTCTTGGCGGCGTTGTAGAGGCGGGCGTCCTTCTTGTTGGTCATCAGGTAGTGGTTGATGGCCGATTCCAGAAAGTAGCCGGCGGTGTAGCCTTCGTGATCGCCGCGGCGTTCCCAATGCTTGAATGGTCCGGGGTCGATATTGCCACGGGCGTCGACGCGGGGGAGGGTGAAGGCGGTTTGCAGATAACCGTCCGGTTCCTGTGCGGCGAGGATGGTGGGGATCCAGTCTTCCAGGTTCGCGCGCATTTTCTCGTGGGCCTGGATGATCTCGGGGTCGCCTTGCGGGTCGATCATCAGGGCAATGCTCATGGCCTCGACGGTCTGGTGCACCCAGGCGTTCGAGAAGACGTAGCCTTTGTGTGCGCCGTGCGGCTCGCCGCGCAGGGCTTTGCCGGCCTCGACGAAGTTGTCGATGCCGCCGGGACCCTGCGTCAGATCGGTGCGATTGATCTGGTCGATGCAGTGGGGGATCCAACTCACGATGAGGGCTTTGGCCCGCGCGTTCCAGAAGGGGCTGTTGATTTTGAAGTTTTTGGTGTAGACCGCGTCGAGTTGGCGGGTGGGGGGTGGAGTCTCCACCGATACGTTCAAGGTGGAGGAGTCCTTGGACTGCCCGTTGTCGACGGTCAGGCGGAGCACATAGGCTCCGGGCGTGGAGAAGGTCGCCGTGGTGATGAGGGCTTTGGCGTCGGCGAATTTGACGTCGCCGGGTCCGGAATCTTTGGTCCACATTGCCGTTGGTCCGGGTCCCGCGGGGGCCGCGGGAGGGGCCGCGTCCGGGCGCGGGCGATTCTGGTTCGATCGAGGGGGGTCACCGTAACCGGCCCAGCCGCGCAGGTAGGTTTTTCCCGGCAGTATGGTTACACGATCGATGCCGGCGACGCCCTTCAGGCCCGTTTCCGCAGCGGAGGCACACGAGAGGATCGCACTGTGGATCAGCGGGCCCATTACCGCCGAACCGACGGCAGCCTTTCCGGTCTTGCCGAGCATTTGCCGGCGGGTCAGGCGGGTCTTCGAATCGCTCTTCACGGGGAGCACCTCCATTTATGGAATTCTCCCTCACGGGGGCAGCGATCGCAAGTAACCGCTTACAGCGGTGCGCGCCCCGGACCCGGCTGTGGCTGGACTGGTACGATGAAGCCGGACATGCATACCAATCGTTTGGCAGAAGAGAAGAGTCCTTATTTGCTGCAACACGCGCACAATCCGGTGGATTGGTATCCGTGGGGCGAGGAGGCGTTTGAGAAATCCAGATTGGAAAACAAACCCATTTTCCTCTCGATCGGCTACTCGACCTGTCACTGGTGCCACGTGATGGAGCGGGAGAGTTTTGAAAACGAGACGATCGCCGCGTTGATGAACGAACATTACGTGCCGATCAAGGTGGATCGCGAGGAGCGCCCCGACGTGGACCGTATTTACATGACGTTCGTACAGGCAACGACGGGCAGCGGGGGCTGGCCGATGTCGGTGTGGCTGACGCCGGAGCTCCAGCCGTTTTTCGGCGGTACCTATTTTCCGCCGGAAAACCGCTGGGGGCACCCGGGATTCGGATCTATTCTGTCGCAGATCGCCCAGGCATGGGAGAGCGATCGCGAGAAGATCGACGAATCGGCGCGCAATGTGGTGGAGCAGCTCCGGAAGCAGGGAGAGATGGCGCCGACACCGGCCGGGGCGACACTTCGACGCGGACATGATGGAGAGCGCCTTCTCCATCTTCCGGCGCAGCTTCGATTCGCGGCTGGGCGGCTTCGGCGGCGCGCCTAAGTTTCCGCGGGTTTCGGTACACCATTTTCTGCTGCGCTACTACGCGCGAACGAAGAACCGGGAAGCGCTCGATATGGTGCTGCTGACTTTGCGCGAGATGGCGCGCGGAGGCATGAACGACCAGCTTGGCGGCGGCTTCCATCGCTATTCCGTGGACGACCACTGGTTCGTCCCGCACTTCGAGAAAATGCTGTACGACCAGGCGCAGATCGCCATCTCTTACCTGGAGGCGTTCCAGGCGACGGGAGACCCCCAGTATGCCGGATACGGCGCGCGGCGATCTTCGATTACGTGCTGCGCGACATGACGGACTCCGGGGGCGGCTTCTATTCGGCCGAAGATGCCGATAGCGTGATCTCTCCCGAACAGCCCGACCTCAAGGGCGAAGGCGCGTTCTACATCTGGAGCTACGAAGAGATCCGACGCGCTGCTGGGCCAGCCGGCCGCGGACTGGTTCTGCTACCGCTACGGGGTGCGCGAGGGGTCCAATGTAGATAGCGATCCGCACGGCGAGTTCACCGGCAAGAACATTCTGTACGGCGCGCATACCGTGGAAGAGACGGCGCGGCATTTCGGCCAGACACCGGGCGACGTGCAGGCCGCATTGGAAGGTGCGGCCAGCGTACTGATGGCGGCGCGCGCCAAACGTGTGCGTCCGCACCTGGACGATAAGATTCTGACGGCGTGGAACGGCCTGATGATCTCGGCATTTGCCAAAGGCGGGGCGGTGCTCGAGGATCCGCGCTACGCCGGAGGCTGCCGAAGCGCGCCGCGGAGTTCGTGATCGATCACCTTGTACGATGCGGCGCAGCGGCACCGCTGTTGCGGCGCTATCGCGAGGGCGACGCCGCGATTCCCGGATTCCTCGACGACTACGCCATGTTCACCCAGGGGCTGCTCGATCTCTACGAAGCGCAATTCGACCGGCGTCACCTGGAACTGGCGATGCGGCTTACGGAGAAGCAGAGGGAACTGTTCGAAGACGCGGGGATCGGGCGGGTTCTTCAGCACGGTGGCGGACGACCACCGGCTGGTGCTGCGGGTGAAGGAGGATTACGATGGCGCCGAACCCTCCGGCAACTCGGTGGCAGTGATGAACCTGGTGCGTCTGGCGCAGATGACCAATCGCGCCAGGTTCCGCGAGTCCGCCGAACGGACGCTGGCAGCGTTTGGCAGCCGGATCCGGCTGGCGCCGGTGGCGATTCCACAGATGCTGACGGCCTGCGAGTTCCTGCTTGGGTGAACCGCGCGAGATCATCCTTGCCGGACAGCGCGACACGCCGGAGATGCAGGCACTGATACGCGAGTTACACAAGCGCTTTGTGCCGAACCGCGTCGTGTTGCTGGTGGATTCCCCGGAGGCACGGCAGGCGCTCTCGTCGGGCATTCCCTCCATCGAATCCATGCACCCTCCGGAGGGGCGGGCGAGCGCGTACGTTTGCCGCAATTACACGTGTCAGTTGCCCGTATCCGAACCGGCAAAGTTCGCCGAGTTGATACAATACTAAATTCACCCACATCACAAGGAGAAACTATGGAAAGAGCAGGAGCAACGACGATGAAGGGCAACCCCAAGACGCTGGTGGGGCCCGAATTGAAGGTGGGCGATGCCGCTCCGGATTTCACCCTGGTGGACGGCGGGTTGAATGCCGTCACTTTGAAAGATACCGGTAACCAGGTACGAATCATCAGTGTGATCCCCTCGCTCGATACGCCGGTTTGCGATGCGCAGACGAAGCGTTTTAACGAGGAAGCGGCCAAGATGCCGGGTGTCGACATCATCACGGTGAGTATGGACCTGCCGTTCGCCCAGAAGCGGTGGTGCGGGGCGTTCGGTGTGGACAAGGTGAAGATGCTTTCCGACCACAAGGATGCATCGTTCGGCACGAATTACGGAACTCTGATCAAGGATTTGAGAATCGAAAGCAGGGCGATTTTTGTCCTGGATGCCAAGAACAAGATTCGTCATGCCGAATATGTGAAGGAAGTAGCCGATTTCCCGAATTACGAGACCGCTTTGGCGGCGGCCCGTACCGCTGCCACTCCGGCAGCGTAAACGGCCAGTAAAGGCTGCCGCGCGGGCGGGAAGCGCGGCGGCATCTTTTGGGGTCTGGACTGAGTTCCACGGAATCATCGCCGGCGGTCAACGCGGAACGCGTACTTACGCGAGCCGCGGAAAGCCCACTGGTGCGCGGCGGCCTGACGATTGTTGCCGGCGTGCTGACCGGCAACGTGCTGGGCGTAGTCCGGGTGTGCGCTGCTCGCGTACCTGCTTGGCACGCACAGCTATGCCGATTCGCTGGCGGTGGCGCTGGGGCCGCTGGACACGCTCAATTCGGTACTCATCAACAGCGTCATCTTCGCTTTCGTTCCTTTGCTTACCGCTGCGCAGGGAGCGGAGCGCACTGCCCTGTTTCTCAAGTTGACGCGCGGTTTCGTCTGGGTCTTTGCGCTGGTTTCGCTCGGCGTGATGCTGGCGGCCCCGTGGCTGATGCGGGTGCTGGCGCCGGGCCTGGATCCGCAATATTTCGATACTGCGGTGAATATCCTGCGGATTCTGGCGCTCTCTACGGCGGCTGCCGGTGTGGCCGCGGTGCATTGCGCCATGCTGTATACGCACCGGCGTTTTGGGCCGGCGGCGTTTTACCAGGCGGCGCTTAACGTCTTCACCATCGCGGGCGCATTGATTCTGTGGAAGTTCGTCGGGGTCTACGCCTTCGCCATCGGTTACACCGCGGGCGCCTTTGCGCAACTGGCCATCGTCTATTTCGCGGCGCGTTCCGGGCTGGAGACGGAAGGTCTCCCCGAGTGCCCGATCCGCTGGCGGGAGATTCTGATGAAGCCCGCATTTTTTGTGGTGTATGCGGCGGGGATCGGCCTCAATATTACCTTCACGCGCGCCTATGCGACGCACGCAGGTCCGGGGATGGCGGCGGCGCTGGATTATTGCATGCGCGGCGTAGCGGTGCCGCTGGCGCTGCTGGTGCAACCCGATTTCGAATTCGCTGCTGCCGGAAATCGCCCGGCTGCGCAGCTTGTTCCGGCTGCGTGACGCGCTGCGCCTGATCGACAAAACAATCGCTCTGGCTGCCCTGGTGGCGGTGGTGGGATGCGGATTTGCCCTCGCCTTCTGTCGCCCGGCCATTGCGCTGCTCTTCCAACATGGCAGTTTCACGGCGGACTCCACTCGCCTGGTGGCCTCGGCATTCCTGGCGTTGGGACCGAGCCTGATCGGTTGGAGCCTGATGGAGATTCTGGCGCGTTCGCTTTTTGCGCTGGACCGTCCCTGGCCGCCGGTGATCGCGGCGTTCCTCCCGGTACTGATCAATGTGATCATTACGCTGCGAGTGGGCAATTTCCGTCCGGAATACCTGGGTCTGGGGGCATCCGCCGGCCTGATAGCCGGTTTCGTGGTGCTGTTCGTGATCGCTCACACGGGACGAAAGCGCTGGCTGGAGCAGGGCTGAAGCGCTAAGGTTCGCGGGGCTGCATCGTCATCTTCTTAAATGCTGTCTACTACTTTGACTCTGACCCTGGTCGCGGCGACGTCCGTCGCTTTCGGCCAGTCCGCCGATGCACCGCTACCCAGTTTCGACGTAGGCTCGGTTAAGGCGAGCCCGGCCGGGGCGGGCGGCGAGAGACGGCTGCGCCAGAACATTCAAGTCTCGCCGGGCACCGTGACGATGCACAGCGCGAGCCTGAAATCCTGTATTGCGTGGGCATGGCACGTGTTTGATTACGAGGTGAATGGTCCGGACTGGCTGGATTCGCAGCGGTACGAGATTGCGGGCAAGGCGGCGGGTGCGGCCACGGAGGACCAACTTCGCCTGATGATGCAGGGTCTGTTGCAGGAGCGCTTCAGGCTCGCGGTCCATCGCCAGACGAAGGAACTATCGGCATACGTGCTGGTGCCGGGGAAAAACGGTCCGAAGGTTCAGGAGTCGAAGACGGAAGGGGAGACGAGCATCGAGCCCAACCAGCGGCAGATGAGCGTCACGATTCAACGAGCGCCGGTGTCGCAGTTGGTGGAGATGCTGTCGAATGTGCTGCGCGCTCCGGTGGTCGATCAGACGGGCTTGAAGGGGCGCTACGACCTGACGGTCAACATCGCCAAATATGCTGCGGATATGGCGGCGCAAGGGAAGTCGATGGACGGGGCGCCGGCGGATCCGCTGACACTGATTTCGATGGTTTTGCAGGAGGAGTTGGGGTTGAAACTGGAGGCGAAGAAGATGCCGCTGGATCTGGTGATTGTGGATCATGCGGAGAAGGCGCCGGTAGAGAATTGAAGTTGCGGCACATCCTGCATTATCTCTGTTTCGCCGAATTGTCCGACACCTAATGGATCTACCGTGTTGCGTTAAACGCGGCACAGCAGTACGCTGGGATGTGATCCGGTCCTTCCGGGGCAAGGAAACCGAGAAAGTCTTCCAGCGCGAGTTCAGCCGGAGGCTTCAAAGTGTTGCCGTCGTAGCAAAGCGAAAGCTCGATCACATTCAAGCGGCGGTTACCATTTCCGATTTGGGAGAGATCCCAGGAAACCGACTGGAAGCTCTTCGCGGCGATCGGGCGGGGTTGCACAGCATTCGCGTCAACGACCAGTGGCGGATCTGTTTCCGTTGGGTCGAACCCGATGCCTTCGACGTTGAGATTGTAGACTATCATTAAAGAGCGCGAACGATGGTCAGAAGAACCAAAGTCATCCCTCCGATTCACCCGGGCGAAACTTTGCGCGAGGACTTTCTGAAACCGTTGGGCCTTTCGGCCAATCGGCTCGCGATGGAGTTGCTCGTACCGGTGACGCGGATTAACGACATCGTTCGCTGCAAGCGCGCCATCACGGCGGACACAGCGCTGCGGCTAGCCCGTTACTTTAAGACTTCTCCCCAATTTTGGATGAATCTTCAGGCGAACTATGAACTCGAACTGGCGCATGATGTGCGCGGGCCTGAAATTGCGGGCCGCATCAGGCCGCACCAAGCGGCTTAGCTGAGCGCTGAGACTAGGGCGCCCCGGAGGTCGGCCCAAGACCAGGAAAGAATGAGTGCGGTGCCCCGCTGGTGAGGTCAATAAAAAAGGGCCGGAGCTTGCGCCCCGGCCTAGGTATTGCAGGTTCGATCGAGTGACTACGCGGTGCGCTGCGCTTCGGATTTATCTCCGCTGATCGCTGCTTGCGCGGCGGCCAGGCGGGCGATGGGTACACGGAACGGAGAGCAGGACACGTAATCCATGCCTACGCGGTAGCAGAACTGGACGGAACTGGGCTCGCCGCCGTGCTCGCCGCAGATGCCGATTTCCAGGTTCTTGTTGGTCTTGCGGCCGGCCTCGACGGCCATCTTCACCAGAATGCCGACGCCATCCTGATCGAGAACGGCGAAGGGATCGGCGGCGAAGATCTTCTTCTCCTGGTACTCTGCCGAGAACTTCGTATAGTCGTCGCGGGAGAGGCCCATGGCGGTCTGGGTCAGGTCGTTGGTGCCGAAGCTGAAGAACTCGGCTTCCTTGGCGACGTCGCCGGCGGTGAGCGCGGCGCGCGGGATTTCGATCATGGTGCCGACCATGTACTTCAGGTCTTTCATGCCGGCCTTGCCGAGGACTTCGGTGGCCGCGTCGACCACGATCTTCTTCTGGTTCTCGAGTTCCTTGACGCCGCCGATCAGCGGGATCATGACTTCGGGGATGACCTTGATGCCCTTCTTGGCTACCTGGACGGCAGCTTCGAAGATGGCGCGCGCCTGCATTTCGGTGATCTCGGGATAGGTGATGCCGAGACGGCAGCCGCGGTGGCCGAGCATGGGGTTGAACTCATGCAGTTCTTCCACGCGCTTGAGCAGATCGGGAATCACGGTCTTGAGATTCTTGACCTCGGCGCCGAAATTCTTGTATTTGGCGACCAGTTCCTTCTTCTTCTTGAGGTCGGCGTAGGGCAGGATGGCGACGTCCACCATCAGGTCTTCGCGCTTGGGCAGGAACTCGTGGAGCGGCGGATCGAGCGTGCGGATGACAACCGGGAAGCCGTCCATGGCGGTGAAGAGGCCGGCGAAATCCTTGCGCTGCATGGGCAGGAGCTTCAACAGGGCCTTGCGGCGGCTCTTTTCGTCGCGCGCCAGAATCATGGCCTGCATGTGCTCGATGCGGTCTTCGGCGAAGAACATGTGCTCGGTGCGGCAGAGTCCGATGCCTTCGGCGCCGAACTTGCGGGCGACTTTGGCGTCGCGCGGGATATCGGCATTGGCGCGGACGCCGAACTTGCCGCGGAACTCGTCGGCCCATTCCATGAAGCTCTTCAGGACGCCCGAGGAGGGATCGGCTTCGATGGTGTTGGCCTTGCCGGCGAAGACCTCACCGGTGGAGCCATCGAGCGATAGCCAGTCGCCTTCTTTCAGAGTGATCACCTTGCCGTTGACGGTGACGGAAACCAGCTTCTTGTGCTCTTCGACGGTGACGGATTCGGCGCCGGCGACGCAGGGGGTGCCCATGCCGCGGCAGACGACGGCTGCGTGGCTGGTCATACCGCCGCGCGAGGTCAGAATGCCCTTGGAGACTTCCATGCCCTGAATATCGTCGGGCTGGGTTTCCTTGCGGACCAGCACGACGGGCCCCTTCTTGGAGGCTTCGACCGCGGCTTCGGCGGTGAAGGCGATCATGCCGACGGAGGCGCCGGGCGAGGCCGGCAGACCCTTGGCGAGGAGGGTGAGTTCCTTCTTGCTCTTGGGGTCGAGGACGGGGTGCAGGAGCTGATCGAGCTGCTGCGGATCGACGCGCAGGATGGCTTCCTTCTTGCTGAGGAGGCCTTCGCTCACCATCTCGACGGCGATGCGAACCGCGGCGGGGCCGGTGCGCTTGCCGTTGCGGGTCTGCAACATGTAGAGCGTGCCGTCCTGAATGGTGAACTCGAAATCCTGAATGTCGCGGTAGTGATTTTCCAGCGAGGTGGTGATGTCCTTGAGCTGGTTGTAGACCGCCGGCGTTCCACTTTTCGAGGTCGCTGATGGGGTGCGGCGTGCGGATGCCGGCGACCACGTCTTCGCCCTGCGCGTTCTCCAGGAACTCGCCGTAGAAGGCCTTCTCGCCGGTCGCGGGATTGCGGGTGAAGCCGACGCCGGTGGCGGAAGTTTCGCCGAGGTTGCCGAAGACCATGGCCTGGACGTTGACGGCGGTGCCGAGATCGTCGGGGATCTGGTTCATCTTGCGGTAGTGCTTGGCGCGGTTGTTAAACCAGGAGCCGAAGACGGCATCGCGGGCGCCGGTGAGCTGCACGAGGGCGTCCTGCGGGAACGGTTTGCCGGTCTTCTTCTGCACCAGCTTCTTGTAGCCGGCGATGACTTCCTGCAGATCCTCGGCGGTAAGGTCGGTATCCAGCTTGGCCTTGGCCTTCTTTTTCTGGCCGTCGAAGACCGCGTCGAAATCGTGCTTGGGGACTTCGAGCACCACGGCGCCGTACATCTGGATGAAGCGGCGGTAGCAATCGTAGGCGAAGCGCGGATTGTTGCTCTTGGCGACTACCGCTTTGACGGTCTCGTCGTTCAGGCCGAGGTTGAGGATGGTATCCATCATGCCCGGCATGGAGAACTTGGCGCCGGAGCGCACGCTGACCAGCAGCGGGTTGGTGGTGTCGCCGAGCTTCTGGCCCATGCGGCCTTCCAGCTTCTTCAGTGCGTCCAGCATCTGCTCGTCAATTTCGGCCGGGACGGTGAACTTGTTGTCGAAATAGATGTTGCAGACCTGGGTCGAAATTGTGAAGCCGGGGGGCACCGGCAACTTGGCCCGGCACATTTCGGCCAGCCCGGCGCCTTTGCCACCGAGCGTATCTTTCATCTTTCCATCACCGTCGGCGGTTCCGTTGCCGAACGAGTAGACATACTTCGCCATGCTTTGTTTGCTCCTATGAATTAGTAACGATTTCCGAAAAGTCCGCTATGGTGGAAAACTCCGCCAAGAGCGTTTGCAGCAGGGTTAACCGATTTTGCCGGACAGCCGGGTCCGGCGCATTCACCAACACTTTGTCAAAAAAGAGGTCGACCTTCGGGCGCAGGCGCGAGATCACGTTTTCGATCGGCTGGCCGGCGATGCGGCGGAACTCCTCGATAGAGTTCGCGCTCCGGGCCCGTCTTCGAGCAGGGCTTCGTCGACGCCGGCGGGCGAGGGGGTGAAGCCTGTGCCTTTGGCCTGTTGCCAGGATGTTCGCAATGCGTTTGAAGGCGGCGGCCAGCGGTTCGAAATCGGGGCTGGCGCGCAGGGCGCGCACGCGCTCCAGGCGCGCTTCCAGATCCACGAGATTGCCCCAGCCGGCAGCTCGCGGCCATGCAGGCGTTGATTTCGTCGTAGGCGAAACCGCGAATGTCTTTGAAGTAATAGCGCACGCGCTCGGCGAAAAAGGCTTGAGCGCTTCGTCGTCGCCGATGAAGATCGAGCAGGGCGAGGTCGAAGCGGCCTTCGATCAGGATGCGGACCACGCCCTGGGCGGCGCGGCGCAGCGCGAAGGGGTCGCGCGATCCGGTGGGGATCAGTCCGACGCCGAAGCAGCCGCGGAGGGTATCCAGCTTATCGGCCAGGGCCACGATCTGCGCCGTGCGGTTGCGCGGGATGGCGTCGTCCATGCTCTCCGGCTTGTAGTGATCGTAGATGGCCTGCCAGACGGGTTCGCTTTCGCCTTGCACGCGCGCGTAGAGGCCGCCGACCACGCCCTGTAGTTCGGTGAATTCCTTGACCAGTTCGGTGGTGAGATCGATCTTGCAGAGTTCGGCCGCGCGCACGGCGTTGGCATCGCCGCCGAGTTCCGCGGCGAGCTGCATCATGCGCTCGGTCTTGGCCAGGTAGCTGCCGAGTTTGGCCTGGAAGGTGACATTGGCCAGGTCGGGCTTGCGGTCGGCGAGCGACTTCTTCTGGTCGGTCTCCCAGAAGAAGCGCGCGTCGTTGAAGCGGGCGCGCAGGACGCGCTCGTTGCCGCGGCGCACGAAGCCTTCGGGGTCGCTGGCGATATTCATCACCGCGACGAATGCGGGCGCCAGTTTGCCTTCGGCGTCCTCCACCGAGAAGTAGCGCTGGTGGTGGCGCATCACGGTGATCAGGACTTCTTCGGGCAGTTCCAGGAACTGCGGATCGAAGCTGCCCTGAATGGGCATGGGGCACTCGGTGAGGTAGACCAGGGTTTCGAGCAGCGCATCGTCGGGCTTGATGCGGATGCCGGCCATCCCGCTGGCGGATGCGGTTGCGGCGCTCTTCGGCGGAGAGGATCACGCCGTGATCGGCCGAGGCGCTGCTCGTAATCCGCGGTGGTGACGGCGATCTCGCGCGCGCCCAGGCGGCGATGGCCGCTGGTCAGCGCGCCGGAGCGCACGCCGGCCAGTTCGAAGGGGATGATGTCGTCGCCGAGCAGGGCGACGATCCAGCGGATGGGACGGATGAAGCGCGGACCGCCCTTGCCGGTCCAGTACATGGTCTTGGGGAAGTACAGGCCGAGGATGACGCCGGGGAGCGCTCTCGGCCAGAATGTCGATGATGTTCCGGCCCGGCACCTTCTTCAGATAGGTGTAATACTCGCCCTTGGGGGTGGACTCCACCTTCAGGTCTCTCGGGCTGGATGCCCTGCTTGCGGGCGAAGCCGGCGACGGCCTGCGCGGGGGCAGACTTGGGCGGCCCGAGGACGCGCTCCACGGAATCCGGCTGGCGGGCGGGCAGGCCTTCGGCACGCAGCACGAGGCGCCGCGGGGTGGCATCCAGGCGGACGGATTCGTGCGGGATTTCCAGCTTCTCGAAGGAGAGGCGCAGGTTTTCCAGCGCCGTGGAAATCATCCAATCGGGGATTTCCTCGGTGCCGATTTCGAGCAGGAAGGCAGGCTCACCTGCCTCCACGTTTGGGCTGCGGCTGCAACTCGTGCAGGGTCTCAACGACCGTGTCCGGCGTCGGGGGACATCACCGGGGGACGCTCGTGTTTCGGTGCGGTCAGACGGGGGTTGTCGCGTCGGGCGGCTCATTGGGCCACCTCCACGGCGACCGGCTGCTGCTGATCGGCCCAGGCGGCGGCGACGGCGACGGCCATCTTGCGTACGCGCTGGATCACGCCGACGCGCTCGGTGACGCTGATGGCGCCGCGGGCGTCCAGGGTATTAAAGAGGTTGGAGCACTTGAGCACCTGGTCGTAGGCGGGCAGCAGGGGGAATCGCTTCTTGTCGGCCGACTTTCGGGTCGTAGAGTTGGATGAGGCGGGTGGCCTCGCCCTCGTGGAGGTCGAAGAGCTTCCAGAGGGTGGCGATGTCGGCCATTTCGAAGTTGTAGACGGAATACTGGAGCTCGTCTTTGTAGCGCACGTCGCCGTAGCTGAAGCCCG
Organism: uncultured Solibacteraceae bacterium; assembly: GCA_963792055.1. Lineage (GTDB taxonomy): Bacteria > Acidobacteriota > Terriglobia > Bryobacterales > Bryobacteraceae > Solibacter. The sequence goes on from CAWBUV010000011.1 coordinate 862,272, forward strand.
GGCGCCCACTCGATGTCGTAGACGCTATCCTTCACCTGCAGGAAGGCGGTGAGGCGCTCCAGCCCGTAGGTGAGTTCGGCGGGGACGAGATCCAGGTCGATGCCGCCACATTGTTGAAAATAGGTGAATTGGGAGATTTCGAGGCCGTCGAGCATGACCTGCCAGCCGATGCCCCAGGCGCCCAGGGTGGGGGCCTCCCAGTTGTCCTCTTCGAGTTTGAGATCGTGCTGCTTCAGGTCGATGCCGATGGCTTCGAGGCTGCCGAGATACTGCTCGATGACGTCGGCGGGCGCGGGCTTGAGGATCACCTGCAGTTGGGAGTGTTTGTAGAGGCGATTGGGGTTATCCCCGTAGCGGCCGTCGGCCGGGCGGCGGCTGGGCTGCACGTACGCCGTGCGATAGGGTTCGGGACCGAGCACGCGGAGGAAGGTCTCCGGGCACATGGTGCCGGCGCCTACCTCGGTATCATAGGGCTCCTGAATGATGCAGCCGCGGTCGGCCCAGTACTGCTTCAGCGTGAGGATGATCTCTTGAAACGATTGCATCCTAATCCAGTAAACCTTCTAGCCAGTCAAACCTTCCAGCATCGGAGCCGTGATCAGCCGCCGTTCCCCGTGCGACTCGATCTGCTGCACCAGGAAGCGGCGCAAATCCGCCGCCGTGGATTGCGTCCAGTGCGGTCTCGCCGAGCTGCGCCACAGGCTGGCGCAGGATCTGCCCGGCGATCTCCCTGGATTCCCGGCTCAATTCCCAGCTATTGCCTGCGCCCGAAGTGCGCCGGCAATGGCCGCAAATCAGACCGGCCCGGTCGCGGCTGAAAAACGCCCGCTCCGGAGATTCGGGGTCGTCCAGCAGGCTGCCGCAACTGAGGCAAACATGCAATTCCGGCAACCACCCCGAAAGCCGCACCGCCCAAAGTGAAAAATACGTGACAGCGCGCCACACTCTACCCGCTTGCGCGGTACTCTCCCCGCCCGCCGGCCGAAGCGATTCCAGCACGGCAACGAGGAGGCGAAAAAACTTCTCGCTCGGCTCCGCGGAGGGCAACAACAACTCGCTCGCTTCCGCGAAGTAATCCAGCGCGATACTCGCCTGATAATCGGTAACCAGGTCGAACTGCGAGCGGATCAACTCGCAGGAATCCAGGTTTACCAATTCATGGCTTTCCCGCTGGAAGTAGGCCATGCGCACGTGCGATAACCGCTCCAGCCCGCTGCCGAAGGTACTTTTCGGCCGCCGCGCCCGCTTGGCCACGCCACGCAACTTTCCCTGATCCCTGGTCAGAAAGCTGACAACGAGGTCCGCTTCTTTGAACGGGTAAGTACGCAGAACGAGAGCTTCGCTGACGCGTGCCGGCACACGTGGAAGATTTCAGAGTATCACAGTTGAAAAGGCGGAGTCCTGTCGCGCCCGGCCGCGGGGAAATAGATATACTGATCACCGGCGGTGGAGGTTTTCGGCAGTCGGCACGGAATCTGATGGCTATGGGAATCGCGCGGAGTCTGGTTTCGTTCGGGATCGCGACGGCGACTTTGTGGTCCGCATTTCCCGCCGCGGCTCAGAACGCAGAGCGAGGAAGGCCGGCGCAATTCGCTCAACTTTGTGTGGCTTGCCACGGAGAGGCGGCGACCGGTACGGAGCGTGGTCCTGCGCTGATGGACAACCGGTCTTTGCGGAGCCGCTCGGAAAAACAGATCCACGATGCGATTCAAAACGGGCGGCCGGGCATGCCGGCGTTTGCCCTGCCCGAGGAGCAACTCCAGTCGCTCGCGCGGTGGGTGAGATCGCTGAACGCTTCCGCCTACGATTTGGGCACGCCGGGAGACAAGACCGCCGGAGAACACTTCTTCCGGGGGAAGGGGCGGTGCGCCTCATGTCACATGGTGAGGGGGTTGGGCGAGACGAACGGGCCGGATCTCTCCGACATCGGGCGGGAACTGACCCTGGGACAACTGGAGCAGGCGCTCGACGAGCCTACGGCGTGGGCCGCAGGCCGGTCGGGAAGCTCCTGTCCATCGTGGGCCTGGTGCCCCGGGCAGGGGTGGTCGCTGGTGAGTGTGCGGCTTCAGGATGGGTCTTCGGTGCGAGGGCTGTTGCGGAGCCAGGGCAAACACGACCTGCAGTTGCAAACGCTGGACGGACACCTGCGGCTTTTGCTCGATACGGAATACCGGGAGATTACGCGCGAGAAGGCGAGCTTCATGCCGGCCCTGAAGGCTACAGCCGAAGAGCGGCGCGACTTGCTGGCGTATCTCAGCCGTTGGACGGAGTAGCGCCGGGTCCTGTGAAGGGGAGCAGCCGCCGATTCCAGGCGAGGCGATCGAACAGATTCTAACATCCCAAGCCTGGCGACTGGCCCACTTATAACGGTCTCCTCAGCGCGAACCGGCATAGCGCAGTTGACCGGGATCAATGCCCAGAACGTCGGCCGGCTGAAGCTCGAGTGGATTACTCGCTGCCCTACGACAGTTTGCAGACCACGCCGCTGGTGAGCGACGGCGTGATGTACGTCTCGGGGCCGAACCGGGTGTGCGCGCTCGACGCGCGCACGGGGCGCGAGATCTGGTGTTATTCGCGGGCTCGCGGCACGGGCGGTACGATTCCCGGCGATGCCGCCAAGGGCGCGAACCGCGGCGTGGCGCTTCTGGGAGATCGGATCTTCTTCGCCACCGACAATGCGCACCTGATTTGCCTGCACCGCCTGACCGGCGAGTTTGATGTGGGACGTGGACTACAAGATTCCAGACGCGCCGGGACAGTACGGGTCGACCGGGGCGCCGCTGGTGGTCGGCGACCTGGTGATTACGGGCGTGTCGGGCGGCGACGCTCCGCTGCAGGGATATCATCGCGGCGTACAGGGCGGCCACCGGTCAGCTTGCGTGGCGATTCCGGACATTGCCGCTTCGCGGGGAGCCGGGTTCGGAAACATGGAAGGGCACGGCGCTCGAAACCGGGGGCGCGGCAACCTGGCTGACCGGGTCCTACGATCCGGAGACGGGACTGCTGTACTGGCCGACCGGCAATCCTTTTCCGGATACCAACGGCGACCAGCGCGGCGGCGATAACCTTTACACCAATTGCGTGGTGGCGCTCGACGCCAAGACGGGAAAGCTGCGCTGGCATTTTCAATTTACTCCGCACGATCTGCATGATTGGGATGCCACGGAGCCGCTCGTGCTGGTGAATGCCCCTTTTCAGGGGCGGGAACGCAAGCTGCTGCTGCAGGCCAACCGCAGCGGATTCTTCTATGTTCTGGACCGGACGAACGGCGAATTCTCTGGGGCAAGCCGTTCGTTCGGAAGCTGACGTGGGCCAGCGGCATCGGCCGCGACGGCCGGCCGCAGGAAGTGGAGGGCAACAAGCCGACACCGGCGGGAACGAAGACCTGTCCGGCGGTTCGCGGCGCCACGAACTGGTATTCGACGGCGTATAACCCGGCGACCAGGCTTTTTTACGTGATGGCGGTGGAGGACTGCAATATCTACCGGCAGTCGGACCGCGGCGGATATGTGCCTTCGCGCGACCCTTCGGATCCACCGGAGAAGTATCTGCGGGCGATCGATATCGAGACCGGCAAGATTGTCTGGGAGGTGCCGCAGGTGGGCGCGCCGGAAGGGAATTACTCCGGCGTTCTTTCGACGGCGGGCGGGCTGGTTTTCTACGGCGAGACGGGCGGCAGTTTTGCCGCGGTGGACGCGAAAACAGGACAGACGCTATGGCACTTCGATACCGGCCAGGAATGGAGGGCGTCGCCGATGACTTACCTGGTGAACGGGCGGCAGCACGTGGCTATCGCATCCGGCGGCAACATACTTTCCTTTGCACTGGCGGACATTCAATAAGGCTCGACTGGAGGACATATGGATCGCAGATCGTTTGTCAGACTGGGCGGACTCTCGGCTATAGGCCTGGTCACCACGCCGCCGCTGGCTTTCGCTCAGGAGAAAAGCAAGCTCAAGATCACCGGGGTCCGGATCGTCAAGACCCGGCCGAAACGGCCGGTTCCCGCGTACAAGCCCGCTGCGGGCTCATGGTCCACGGGAGGCGTGGAGGTGGCCAGTCCGATGTCGATTTATCCGGAATACAAGGCGATGCGGTCGCTATTTCAGCCCGATCCGGGGAAGCTGGCCGGCTTCACGGTAGAGATCACGACGGACAAAGGCATCAAGGGCTACGGCAGCGGCGGTCCGGGCGGCGGTTAGGTCGTGGAGGAGCATTTCACCAAGCTGCTGATGGACGAGGATCCCTTCAATGTGGAGCGGATCTGGGACATCCTATGGCGCTCCAGCATGTCTTACGGGAGCGCGGGAGTTGTAATCAACGCCATCAGCGGCGTGGATCTGGCGATCTGGGACATCGTCGGGAAAGCTCTGGGGATGCCGGTTTACAAGCTGCTGGGCGGCGAGACGAAGGCTGGCGCATTCCCGCTTACTGCACCGGCAACGATATCGAACAACATCTGAAGTTCGGTTTCAAGCGCTTGAAACTGGCGATTCCCTATGGTCCGGCAGATGGGCGGGAGGGAAAGAAGAAGAACGGCAACTGGTGGAGAGCACGCGCGAAGTGTTGGGGCCGGACGGCGACATCATGCTGGACTGCTGGATGTCGTGGACGGAGCGCTACACGCTGGAGATGGCGGAAATGGTGGCGCCGTACCGTGTGTACTGGATGGAAGAAGTCTTGCAGCCGCACGATTACGAAGGCTTCGGGCGGTTGAATGCGGCGATCAAATCGACACGCATCGCCACGGGAGAACACGAGTATACGCGCTACGGATTCCGCAAGTTGCTGGAGCACCACTCCGCCGCGATCTGGCAGCCGGACATCCACTGGTGCGGCGGGTTGACCGAGTTGCGGCGCATCGCGGCGCTGGCCGCGGCCTACGATATCCCGGTGATTCCGCATACGGGCGGAACGTTCGATTGCGTTCACTTCGTGATGGCGACACCGAATGCCCCGTGGGCGGAATTGTTCATGCCTCCGCCGGGAGGGCCGCCGGAGGTCTACCGGCGATTCGAGGAAGAGAACCTGATCACGCGCGGACCGGAAGGGATTTACGCGCGTCCCACCGAGCGGCCCGGATTCGGGTGGGACATCGAGGTTTCGTAAGCAACGTGCCCGTTCCGGAATGGATGGAGCCGATGGCGGCGACACTGACCCAGGAGCGCTTTGCCGGTCCGGAGTGGATCTTCGAGCGAAAGTTCGACGGTATTCGCCTGCTGGCCTTCCGCGAGGGAAGCGATGTGCGACTCCTGTCGCGCAATCAATTGCCGCAAAACTGCCCGCCTGTGGCCGCGGCGATCGCGCAACTCGCGGTGCAGGACGTGATTCTGGATGGCGAACTTACGTGGGGTCGTGGGGGTGTCGCCTATCATGTTTTTGATATTCCCTGGCTCAACGGCCGCGACCTCACGCTTCTGACGCTGGATGAGCGCCTGGCAGTGCTCGATGAGTTGGTCCTTGCGCCGCCGTTAGAACGGGTGACGCCGCTCACCGATGATAAGCCTTGGGAGCGGGCATGCAGTGAAGGCTGGGAGGGCGTGATTGCGAAGCGGCGAGACTCGCGATACGAACATCGCCGTTCGCCGCACTGGTTGAAGATGAAATGCGAGGCGTCGCAGGAATTGGTGGTCGGCGGATTCACAGATCCTCAGGGCGAGCGGGCCGGCTTGGGTGCGCTGCTTGTCGGATACTTCGATGGGGACGATTTCGTATTCGCGGGGAAGGTGGGGACCGGCTTCGATACGAAGCTGCTACTGGAATTGCGCGGGCGTTTCGATGCGATCGAAATTCCCAAGTCCCCGTTCACGAAGGCGGTGGGCCTGCCGCGAGTTCGGGCGCACTGGGTAACGCCGGAGGTGGTGGTGCGGGTTGCGTTTATCGAGTGGACGGCGCATGGCAAACTCCGTCATTCCCGATTTCTGGGCGTCCGCACAGACAAGGCTGCGCGCGAGGTGGTGCGGGAGGTGTGATGATCACGCATCCGGAAAAGGTCCTGTTCCCGGACGATGGGATCACGAAGGGTGAGCTGGCTTCATATTACGAAGCGATCGCTCCGCTGATGCTGCCGCACATACAGGGTCGTCCGGTGACTATGGAGCGATATCACCGCGGCATTGGAGCGCCGGGTTTCTTTCAGAAGGACGTATCGAAGGGATTCCCGGAGTGGCTGGAGCGCGCGGAGGTTCCGAAGAAGGGCGGTACGGTGCATCATCCGCTGGTGTGCGACACGCGCTCGCTGCTATGGCTGGCCAACCAGAACAGCATCACGCCGCACGTCTGGATCTCGCGGATGCCGGACCTCTACCAGCCTGACATCTGCGTGTTCGACCTCGATCCCTCCGAAGAGCGACCGGACGCTCTGCGTGCGGCAGCGCTCGCATTGCGCGACCTTTTGCTGGAAGTGGGGCTGAGAAGCTGGATTAAGACATCTGGGTCGAAGGGCTTCCACATTGTGGCGCCGCTCGACCGGCAGGCTGGTTATGGCGACGTGGCAGGATTCGCGCACCGTGTGGGTCGTTTGTTGGTGGGCCGCGATCCGGATCGGCTGACGCAGGAGTTCAGCAAGGCCGATCGCGGCGGGCGCATTCTGGTGGACACGGGGCGCAATGCGTACAGCGCGACGTTTGCGGCGGCGTATGCGGTGCGCGCGAAGACGGGCGCGCCCGTGTCGGCGCCCTGCACCTGGGAGGAAGTGGAACGCGGCGAGGTTGGACCGCAGACATTCACGCTTCGAACGATGGCTAAGCGGATCGCGGAGGTTGGGGATGTGTGGCAGGATATGGCGGGACAAGGGCAATCGGTGCGGGACGCAGCGGAGCGGTTGAACGTGATATAAGAAAACTGCCATGAAGACGAAACTGCTGGTCCTCGGCGCCTGTGCCGCCGCAATTGCTGTCGCCCAAAATCAGCCCGTGCTGGGAGAAGAAACGGTCAGTGTCTCGGAGCATGTTTGGGCAATTATGGGCTGGCCCAACATCGGAATCGTGGTGGGCAGCCGGGCGGTACTGGTGGTGGATACCGGCCTTGGACCGCGTAACGGCGCGACCATCGCACGGGTGGTGAGCAAGCTCGCGCCCGGCAATCGGACGCTTTATCTGACAACGACGCATTTCCATCCGGAGCACGCGGCTGGGGAGGCAGGTTTCCCCGCGGGCATGATCCTGATCCGCAATGCGGTGCAGGAGCGGGAGATGGAATTGCACGGCAAGGAGATGGTGGAGCTGTTTGCCGGGCGCTCGCCGGAATTTAAAGAGCTACTGGCGAATGCCACGCTGCGCGCTGCCGACGTGACTTTTGAGAAGGATGCGAAGCTCGATCTGGGAGGTGTGACGGCGCGCCTCGTCTCTTTTGGCGGCGCGCATACGAAAGGAGACGAGCTGACGTTTGTCGAACCCGACCGGACGCTGGTTTCAGGCGACGTGGTGCAGAACAAGGTGGTGCCTAACATTTTTCGGGAGGGCGGCACACCGTCGAGCTGGCTCGCGGTTCTGGATCAGGTGATCGCGCTAAATGCGCTGCACGTGCTGCCGGACCATAGCGCTCCCGGCGACGGTTCGATGGTGGCGCTTGAAAGGAAGTTCATTGCTGACCTTCGCAATAGTGCGCTGGAACTGAAGAAGAAGGGCGTTACGGCGGATGCTGCAGGGACACAGCTCGGAAATGAGTTTAAGACGAGATACCCTGACTGGCCGAGTATGAACGTCACGGGTTTCGTGCGTAGTATATACGGCGAATAGCGGAATCTACTCGTGTGGTGTCTCTTACGGCGCTCGTCTAGTTCAGGACGAATGCGAACAATTGATCGCCGCCTGTGGCGAGGACGTATTGTTTCCCGTCGAGCACGTAGGTTTCCGGCGCGTTGCCGGTGGCGCCGATTCTGGAATGCCAGAGCGGCTTTCCGCCCTTGGCGTCGTATGCCACCAGGTTCTGGCCGTCGCCACTGAATAGCAGGCCGCCGGCGGTGGACAGGAGTCCGGCGCTGCCCTCATTTTCATGACGCCATACGACCTCGCCGGTGCGATAGTCGATGGCATCGATGTACGAGGCGTAGGAAACGCCGCCTCCATTCATCGTGCCGCCGAGTCCCATGGATCCCCGTGGATCGGGATCGATCAGGTAGCTGATGCGCAGTGAATTGCGCTCCGGCACATAGAAGAGGCCGGTCTCCGGCGAGAAGGAAGGCGGCGGGTAATTGGTGACGTCGCCGACCACGAGTGAACCGGGAATGGTAGCGTCCTTGGCAGGGTTGCGCTTCGGACGACCCTTTTCGTCGAGATCGAGGGCCCAGTTGTTATGCAGTCCGAACTTGCCGGTTACGAGATGCTCTCCGGTGACGCGGTCGAGGACGAAGAAGTAGCCGTTGCGCTCCGCGGTCATCACGATTTTGCGCGTGCGGCCGTTGAACGGCATATCGGCGATGATCGGGGTCTGGGTGGAATCCCAATCGTGCGTGTCGTGGGGCGATGTCTGGTAGTACCAAGCCATCTTACCGGTGTCGACGTTCACGGCCACCAGCGAGCATGTGTAGAGGTTGTCGCCTTCACCTCGTCCGGTGGTGTATGCGGGAGTCGGGTTGCCCGTGCCGAACATGTAGAGATGAGTTTCCGGATCATAGGCGCCGGGGATCCAGGGCTGGCCGCCGCCGTGCCGCGCCGCGTCGAGGCTCGCCCAGGTTTTCACCGCGGGATCGTCCGCGGTCATAGGAACGGTGTAGAAGATCCACTGGCGTTCGCCGGTTTCGGGGTCGAACGACTGGAGGAAACCGGGGGCATCCATATCGTTACCAGTGCCGGCAATCACATGGTCGCCGATGACGATGGGAGCGACGGAGGAGAAGTACTGCTGGTCGAAGCTCGAGATCTCCTTCTTCCATTTCTCTTTGCCGGTTCGGGCATCGAGGCAGATGAGGTAGTTATCGTGGACCTCAAGGTAGAGATTGTTGTGCCACATGCCCATGCCGCGGTTGCCGGTGTGGGTGCCGCCGCGCGTCTTCCAGTAGTAGTGCCAGAGGATGGTGCCGTCGCGCGCATCCACCGCCCAGGCGTTATCGGGCGAGGACATATAGATGACGCCATCCACCATCAGGATGCCGCCGCCCAGGCGCGGGGCGCCGCAGGTGTTCAGGTCGCCCTTGCCGAGTCCGCCGACGACGATCGGGAGCGGCGGATTCGCCGCCGCCGCGTCCACCAAAACCGCCGCCTCCGGCCATGGCGGCCGATCCGGTGGGACCGCAGCCGGTGGCGAACCGGCTCACCCACGAGAGGCTCAGACGGTTCACTGTGGATGCATTGATAGCTTTTAGGGCGCTGTAGCGCTTGCCGGTGTAATCGCCGGAATAGGTGGTCCACTGGTCGGATAGCGACTTGAGGATATTCGCGGGGTCCAGCCCTTTTTGCGCGAGGGCCGGAGTGTGGGCGACCAAGAGAGAAAACAGGATGAGTCGTTTCATAGTGGCGTCACCAGGCTGCTATTTCACTGTTGCCAAGAAGGCCGTAACGTCGTGCATATCGTTATCGGTCAGGGTGGGGACCAACTTCTTGTGCGCCTCGTAAGGGTCGTGGACATCCACCTTGGGGACATCGCCATCGCGGGCAATCGAACGGCGCGTGCCGTCTTTCTGCATCAGCGTGACGATGAAGTCATCCTTGCGGATCAGCGTGCCTTCCACCTTTTCACCGTTGGCGAGGGTTACGGTGACGGTACTCGGCTTGCCGGCACCTCCACCGCCGCGGCCACCGCGTCCGCCGCCTGCACCGCCGGAGACCCAGGTGTTCTGCAGGGTTCTCGGGTCATCGTACATGGCGCCAATGCCCTTGAGATCGCCGGTGGTCGAGTGGCAGCTTGCGCACTTGGATTTAAAGTACGCCTCCCCCGCCGGGGCCTTGCCGACCAGCACGTTGAGGGTCGAGGGATCGATAGCTCCCGGCGGACGCGCCTGGGAACCCACCTTGGCGAGAATGCTGTGGATGTACTCGGAGACGGCGGTGATATCGGCATCGACCAGGTTGAAGGCGGGCATACCCTTGTCCTGGCGGGAACCGTGCACAATCGGCCCGATCTCCTCGCCGTGCTGGTCGCTCAAGGCAGCCAGCGAGCGGAGAAGACTGGGTCCGCCCTGATCGCCGCCGCGAAGGTCGGCGCCGTGACACGCGGTGCAATTGACGCTGTAGACGGCCTTGCCGCGTGCGAGCACTTCAGCGGACGCGAGCGGACGTGTCTGCTGCGGAAAGTTGGGGCCACGCCGTCCGGCTCCGGCGGCTGCGCCGGCTCCCGCTCCGCGCCGGCCTCCGGGGGCCGGGGGCAGATCCTGCGCTCGAACCAGGCTCCCACCAGCGGTAATCGCAGACACAACGATGACAACGACAAGCGGCTTCATGGCAGCTCCCCCTCGCTATTTCCGTTAGGACAGCATATCGCAATTGCTAGGCAAGCGCGGTCTTGCAGAACTGGACGCACTTTTTCATTTCGGTCAGCACGTCCGACCCCTCAGGCGTGTCGTACTCGTACTCGATGCTGCCCGGAAATTTGTACTTGTTTTTCTTCATCAGTTGCAGCACTTCTTTGAGGGGAGTTTCACCCTGTCCCCATGGCATGTTGGGGCCTCCGCCGCCAGGGCCCTTTTTTTCGGCGGCGCTGTTCGGTCCCTTACGATCTTTCAGGTGCAGGCTTGCGATGCGCTGGTGATACTTCTCAATCACCGGAACCGGCGACTTCCCATTGACGCCATAGTAATGGCCGACATCGAGGTTGAGCGCGGTCCAGTCGGACGCGCCGAGCGCCTTGTCGAAGCCGGAGTCGCCGCCCTGTCCGTGAGTGTGGAAGGCGATGCGGAGTTTGCGTTTCGCGGCATATTCCCCGACACGCTGCAGCAAGGCAGGGTCGGTGGGGAGTTCCATGGTGATGTGATTGGCGCCGAGCGTTTCTCCGACGTTCCAGATGTATTCGTACTCCTGGTCGGACATGCTCATGGTGGGCGGCAGTTTGAAGGCGTAGATCTTAATTCCCGCGTCCTGGTACATCTTGCGGAAGGCTTTGTACTTGTCCATGGATACGGAGAGGCGCCACTGCTTCATGTCCTGGGCGGCCTTTGCGTTGGCCGCCTGCTGCTCCGGAGTCATCTGCCCGCGGCCGCGGCCCTGGCCGCCCGCCTCGGGCGCAGGTCCTCCCGGCCCGCGACCCGCAGGCGCCGGCGCACCGGCATAAGTCTCGGCGACATTGCTCATGAGTTCAATGGCACTGATGCCGCAATCCAAACAGTACTTCAGCACTTCATCCGCACTGCTGGGCAGCGAACGAAAGCTGTAGGTGATGGTGCCGATTTGTACTCCGCCAAAGACGGAGTCCGGCTTCGCGGCCAGCAGACGGGACGCAGTGCCCGCCGCTAAGGCGACCTTTCCAAAATCCCGTCTGGTGTAAGTCATATGGTCTCTCCTTAAGATGGGACGTTGGCGGAGTGGCCAGGTGGTTCGCGGACTTGCCATAGAGCCCCAGGTAACGGAGCAAATATATCACTTCCGAAAGTGAGGTTCCACAATCTGACGAGCGGGATGCGGTCCCACCGCAGTCTGCCAGCCTGCCACAATGGCTCGGCTGATTCGCTCACCGATGTCATCGAGTTCTATGATAAGCGGTTCAACATCGGTCTTAGCGCCCAGGAGAAAAAGGACCTGATCGCCTTTCTGAGCGCTCTATGGCCCCGCCAACTGGCGCGGCCACCGATCTGCAGTTGCGCGACAGAAGACAACGGAGTCTGCCATCCTAAGGGTTCGGCGTGCGTGCCGGATCCAAATCACAGGAGCGTTACGAATTGACGTGGCAGGTACTCAAAGAGGGAGAAAATTTCTCCTTGCGCCGGGCGGGTCGTTTTCTCGTCGCCGAATTGACGAATGAGCATCTGGTGCTCAGTACCTCTTTCCGCAACGGAGGACAGCAGCGGGAGATTCGGTATCTGGTAAATCACCAGAGCTGCGAAGCGACGCAACACCATGAGCGGCATGCCCACATTCATGACCTGGGGCAAGATGCTTATCACGACGAGGCCTGCGCCGAGATCGGTTTGCTGCCCGAGGTGGTCGCGCTGATGGGAACTGCCGCGAACATGAACTATGCTTCGGCGGTGACGAAGGAAGACCGGGATCTGGAAGTGACCGCGGTTGTGACAGCGGGCGTTCAGGGAAACGCCGCATGTGCGGGCGATCCGGCGAACTGGCGCGAAGGGGCACAGGGCTGGGAGAAACTCGACGGCACGATCAATACGATGGTCGTTGTGAATCGCGCGTTGACCGTATCCGCGATGGCGCGGGCTGCAATGACGATGACCGAGGCGAAGACGGCGGCATTACAGCGGCTCGCCGTGCGCAGCTTGTATTCGGGAGACCTGGCGACTGGCACCGGCACAGATCAGTTCGCGATCGCTGCTCCCGCGTGGGGTGAGCGACCCGCTGACTTCGGCCAGCCCACACGTAAAGCTCGGCGAGTTGATCGGCGCCGCGGTGCGGGATGCGACTCTGGAGGCGCTGCGGTGGCAGAACGGCCTGGAGCCGAGTTATACCCGTGGGATCTTTGTTTCCCTGGCACGATTCGGATTGCGGGAAGAGACCTTTTTCGACGACATCGCGCCGCTGTTGACGGAAGAAGATCTCACTCTGTTGCGGAAGAACAGCAAGAGCGTGTTCTACGAGCCACTCACCGCGGCGGCCGCTTACGCTTTCGCATCGGTACTCGACCGGGTTCGTTACGACACACTGCCCGCGAACGCGGCGGGTGAAGCGTTGCGCCACCAGGCCGCGACCATGGCGGCGAGCCTCTCCGCATAGCCGCATCGATGGAATGAGTTTCGCGGACAACTCTGCGACGAAGATCCGATGCGCCTGGTGCTACGCGCTATTGCGATCGGGTGGGCTGCGAAGTGGCGTTCTTAAGCCTGGCGCCGAACCCTATTTTCTGGCCGCCGGCGTGACACTCGATCTTCTGCTGGGCGATCCGGAGTATCGGGCGCATCCGGTGCGCCTCATGGGCTGGACGCTCACGCGAACCGAGAATCTGCTACGCGGTGCCGGCCTCGACGGATACGGTGGGGGCATCGCACTATTCCTGATTCTGTGCGTGGTGTGGGTGGGCGGGGTATCGTTGGCGATTGGTTTCCTGCCCGAGGCCGCCGCTGCGGCGCTGTCGATCTTCCTGATTTACAGCCTGCTGGCGCTGCGCGATCTGCTGCGTCATGGATGGAACGTGGAGCGCGCCGCGGTAAGGGGCGATCTGCCGGCGGCACACGCGGCGATCTCCAAACTGGTGGGCCGCGATACCGCCGGGATGGACGCGCCCGCCTGCGTCCGTGCGGCTATCGAGAGTCTGACTGAAAATCTCACGGACGGTTTCGTCAGCCCGGTGTTCTGGTACGCGTTGGGCGGGCTGCCCTGCCTCGTGCTGTTCAAGGTGGTGAGCACCATGGATTCGATGGTGGGGTACAAATCCGAACGGTACCTGCGCTTCGGCTGGTGTGGCGCGCGGAGCGACGATCTCATGAACTGGATTCCCGCACGGATCACCTGGCTGCTTGTGACCGCGGTCGCAGCTTCTAGTTCCCGGGTATTCGGCGAGCAAGAGTCTGAGGCTCGGATGGCGGCAGCATGCGATCGTGCCGGGACCGAACTCCGGTTGGAGCGAGGCGGCCGCGGCGGGCGCCATCCAGCGGCGCCTGATCGGCCCGATCTGGGCAGGCGGCAACCTGGTGACCGAGGTCTGGCTGGGTGACCCGGGCGACCCGCCCGCCGGCGCGCCGGAAGATTTTCGTCGCGCGGCCATTCTTGTCACATCCGTTGGGATTCTCGCGGTTGCTATTGCAATCGCGAATTCTTTTTCAGCCATACTAAAGCTGCTCAGGTGCCCGCGAGGGCATAAAAGGGAAGTCCGGTGTGAAACCGGCGCGGTCCCGCCACTGTGAGTGAGGGTTGCCGCTTCAGAGCCACTCGGTCGAAAGATCGGGGAAGGTGAAGCGGTCCGGCAATTTCGGTTGCCTCCCTCCAAGCCAGGAGACCTACCTGAGGAATTAGTCGGCTGACTTTCTGCGGAGAACGGAAAGAATGCGATTCATCCTCACTCCAACTCGCCTCAGTGGACCAAGGTTGACGCCTCTCCTGCTCGAAGTCTGTCGCCGAAATAAGGAGCACAGACGATATGAGCATTGCAACCAAACGTGGTGACGGCGGCCAGACCGGCCTGGCAGGCGGAATCCGCGTTTCCAAATCATCACTTCGCGTCGAAAGCTACGGCACTGTCGACGAACTGAATTCCGCACTGGGCTGGGCGCGATCCATCTGCGAAGACGCCGATCTACGGGAGCGTACGAAGTCCATCCAGCGCGAATTGTTCCGCATTGGATCCTGCCTGGCCACTCCGGCTGAGAGCAGCAAACCGCAGGTTCCGGTGCCGGCTGAGCTGGTGGACGAATTGACGAGGCAGGTGTACGAGATGGAGGCGACCGAGGGCCTGGTGTCCGATTGGTCGCTGCCTGGAGAGACGAGATCGGGCGCGGCATATGACGTGGCGCGCACGGTCTGCCGGCGCGCCGAGCGTTGCGTAGTTCGCCTGATGGAGAGCGGCGAGGCTGTGGAGCCGAACATTCTGGCGTACCTCAATCGTCTTTCGGATCTATTGTGGCTGTTCGCGCGCAAGGCGGAGATGATCGCCGGCGTCGAGAACTCCTTGCGTGAGATGAACGGCAAGACGGGGCCGCGCTGGTCTCGGGCGTGGTAGCGGATACGCGCGTTGCGCCAGCGATCCTGTTGGCTGTTCTGGTGGCTACCATATCGGCCGCGGTAGAGCATTTCGTTCCGCCGGATGGCGGCCTGCGCATCAACAGAAACGATGGCGGCGCTAGAGGCGCGGTGGTGCACACGGGCTCGGCTGATTACCCGCGCAAGGCCGTGGATAGCGATGATTACGTGGTTCGCGTGGCCCGGCCGGCGCAACGGATCGTATCGCAGTACTGGGCGATCGATGAATTTGTGTACTCCGTCGCGCCGCCGGAGCGAGTGGTGGCGGTGAGCGAGAGCGCTTATCTGCCGAACATCAGCAACGTAATCCGGCAGGTTCAACGGTACCGGCCTGCCATCGCTACCGACCCTGAACGAGTACTTCGGCTCGATCCCGATCTCCTGCTGGTTTCCAGCAGCTCCCGCCAGGATTTCTGCGCTCTGGTGCGCTCGGCAGATGTGCCGATTTATCGTGTGTTTACGACGTTCACCACCTTGGCACAGGTGGCGGAAACGATTCGACTCACGGGCTACCTGACGGGCGAGGACGATGCGGCTGGGAAGGAGGTCGCGCGCTTCTGGCAGTGCGATCGAGAGTGCTAAGGCACGGCGCAAGTCTCTCGCGAAGCCGCCGAGCATTCTCGGTTTCAGCGGCCACTCCAGCTACGGTACGGATACGCTGTTCGACGACATCGTGCGCACGCTGGGCGGCATCAATGTGGGGGCGGCCGGCGGATTGAAGGGATACGACTCCATCAACAGCGAGCAGATTGTCCGTTGGAATCCGGAGTGGATTGTCGCTGGTGCGAATCGCGGCAAGGTCAGGGACGTGATGACGGCGCTGCTTGCGGATCCAGCGATTGCCACGACTCAGGCGGCACAGGACCGCCACATTCTGGTAGTCGAGTTCAACGTGTTTCTGCCCACTTCGCCGTTCACCACGCTTCTGGTCCGCGCGATTGCGGAGGCGATTTATGGGTAGAACGCGTCTGCGTGTTCCCGTCTTCTACGGCCGTGCTCACACCGGTTCTGATACTGAGTTTCTTAAGCGCCACGGGAATTGGCAGCACTTCCGTGGGGTGGCCCACCATCCTGCGCGTGGCTGGATTGAAACTCCTGCCAGCCGGATGGGTGCAGATGAATGACATCACGCGGGCAGATACCGTCATCGTGTGGCTGATCCGCGTGCCGCGCGTGCTGGTGGCGGCCTTCGTAGGCATGGGCCTCGCAGTCGCCGGGGCCGTGATGCAGGCTCTTTTCCGCAATCCCCTGGCGGAGCCGGCTCTTGTGGGAACAGGATCCGGCGCAGTGCTTGGCGCCGTAATCGCGTTCGTCACGGGCTGGAGCGCCCGCTCCGTAATTTCGGTTCCGCTTGCCGCGATGACCGGAGCGCTGCTGGCGCTAGTCGTGGTTTATGCGATCTCGACGCGCGGCGGCGTCACTCCGCTGGGCACACTGTTGCTGGCCGGTATTGCGACCATTCTCTGCTGGGGTCGGCATCGAGCCTGCTCCTGTCTCTTAACGTCGCCAACTGGCAGCTTGCCCAGGAAATCGTGTTTTGGACCATGGGCGGATTGGACGCGCGCTCGTGGACGCACGTCTGGTTGTGCGCGCCATTCGTCATTTTGGGAACGGCTGCCGCACTGGTGCAGTCCAGGGACCTGGACCTGTTGCAACAGGGCGAGGAGAGCGCGGCCTCGCTCGGTATGAACGTGGAGACTGCGAAGCGCACGCTCGCACTAACGGCTGCGATTCTCACTGGCGCTTGCGTCGCGGTCGCGGTCTCTGAGGACGTTGTGCTTGCCGTGGCCGGTGTCAACGATTCGGTGGTGGTGACCGCCGCAGGCACGCCCCAAAAGCTCGATGAGATTTCGAAGGCCGTCAGCGTAGTCTCCGCGGAGGAGATTCGCAATCGCGATGAGTATTCGCTCAGCGATACGCTGCGCGCGGTACCCGGGGTAGTGGTCACCAACGGCGGCGGTCCCGGCCAGAACACCAGCATCCGCATTCGCGGCTTACGCACCGATGCCGCCGCGGTCCTGGTGGACGGACTTCGCTTCCGGGACGCCACGACCACACAGGGAGATTCCAGTTCCTTCATGTCCACCTTCAACGTCGTGGCGCCCGATCACATCGAGGTGCTGCGCGGCTCCGCTTCTTCGCTGTACGGATCGAACGCGGTCGCGGGGGTGGTGAACATCGTAACTCAGGAAGGCGGCGGTCCTTTGCACGGCGATTTGCAGGCGGAAGGCGGTTCTTTGGGGATGCTGCGCATTCGCGGCACGCTGAGCGGCAGCGCTTTCGGGGATCGGCTGAAGTTTTCGGGGGGTCTGTTGCACCTCAACATCCGGCAGGGCGTAGATGGCCACGATGCCAATCGCAGCACCGGCGGACAGGGCTTCGCACGCTACGACGTGCTTCCAAGCGTCAGCCTTTCCGGCCGATTGTGGGCTTCCGACGACTTCGTCCAAACCAATATCAGCCCCACCACTACGGGTATTCCGGCGGGTATCTTCCCGGCTACGGGGGTGATCGCAGCGGTGCCGCTTTCTCCCGCAAATGTCGCGATTCTGAACTCCCGAGGCACGCCGGATTACTCGGGCGCCACGTTCATTCCCGGGCGGGACGACCCGGACAGCCGCCGCGCCTCCCGCTTTTACACCGCTGCCGTGATTCTCAGACACGCCCTCTCGGCACGCGCCAGCTGGCAGGCCAGCTACCAGCGTGTCCACACCAATCGCGTGTTCGAGAACGGTCCCGCCGGTACGGGTTCGCAGCCCGCGGTGCCGAATTACAGTAACTATGTCGGCGATATCGATACGCTGAATCTACAGGCCACTGCGCAGCTCGCCAACTGGATCAGTCTGACCGCCGGTTACGAATTCGAGCGCGAGGGCTATTTCGATACGCAGACCAACAATCTGCCGGCGCCCCGCTTCTTTGCCGAGCGCAACAGCATTCGCGAAAACTCCAATGCCGCGTATTTCGCCAGCCGCGTGAATTTTCTCAATCATCGCCTGCAGATCACCCTTTCAGGACGCGCGCAGAATTTTCAACTCTCCCATCCCCAATTCCAATACGCCGGTCTCCCCAGTCCGTTCGCCAGCGTGAGTTTGACGGCCCCGCCCGCGGCGCTAACCGGCGACGCTTCCGCGGCTTACCTTGTCACCGCCACCAATACCAAGCTGCGTGTCCACTTCGGCAACGCCTACCGTGCTCCCTCGCTCTACGAGCGTTTCGGAGGCGGCTTCTCCAACAATCCGGTGAACGGGGAGACGCAATTCACGCCTTACGGCGACCCCAGGCTATCTCCTGACCGGTACAATTCGCTCGATGGAGGGGTCGACCAGTATCTGCTTTCCAACCGCGTCAGGCTGTCGGCCACCTGGTTTTACACGCGTGTGATCTCGATTACGGCGTTCGATTCGAGCGGAGTGATTCGTGCCACTACCGACCCCTTCGGCCGGTCCTCTGGCTACATCAACGGTTCAGGCGGAATCTCGCGTGGCGCTGAAGTCGGCATGGAAGCCCGTCCCTTCAAGTCCCTCACCGTATCCGGCTCTTATACGTATGTGAACGAGGATACCGATCGCGATATTTCGGTAACGGGCTTCTGGAAGGTTCTCGGAGTACCGGCTCACACGGGCTCGCTGGTCGCGACCAAGTACTGGGGACGCAAGCTCGACACAACGTTCTCCCTTTTCCGGAGCAGCCTGTACTATACGTCCTTCTTCGCCGGAGCGCGGTCGCGTGCCTTCGAGCTTCCCGGCTTCACCAAGGGCTCGCTAGTGGCCAGTTACCGGGTTTGGGAAGGCGAGCGGCGGTCGGCTCGCGTCTATTGCAAGATCGACAATATCTTCAATCAGCGCTACTACCAGAACGGGTGGCTGGCTCCGCAGGCAACGGCGCTACTCGGACTTGGCTACAATTTTTAACGGTGCGACGAAACATCACATTGTGGCTGTTGTGTGCGGCAGCAGCCTTCGCCCAGCCGGCGCGGATCGTATCTACTTCGCCGAGCATCACCGAGAGCCTGTTCGCTCTGGGTCTGGGCGATCGTGTGGTAGGCGTATCCAGCTATTGCCGCTACCCTCCGGCTGTTTTGAAGCTGGCTAAGATCGGGAGCTTCATCAAACCGGATGCGGAGAAGATTGCACAGTTGCGGCCCGATCTGGTGGTCGTCCAAAAGGCGAAATCTGCCCAGCCGCTGCCGGGACGACTGGCGGCACTGGGCATCAAGTACGTGGAAGTTGAGCCGGGTTCGCTGGCTGAGGTCTACTCCACGATCCAGGACATCGGCCGCGCGACCGGTGTTCCGGACCGTGCGCAGCGCCTGATTGGCGATATTCGAAAGCGCCTCGACGCCATTCACGCAGGAGCGTCAGGCCCATCTCGTCCAACGGTGCTCTTGATAGTCGGGCGCGATCCAGGACTACTGAGTAATCTCATCGGGGTCGGGCCGGGCGCCTATCTGGACGAGTTGATCGAGATCGCAGGCGGCAGAAATGTGCTGGCGGATTCGAAGGTCGCTTACCCGCGGATTTCCATGGAGACGGTGGTGCGCACCGATCCCGAAGTCATCCTTGACGCTGGAGCGATGGGAACGACGCAGAACGATGGTACGAAGGGAGAGAGCGAACTCAAGCAGCCGTGGATGTTGCACCGGGAGTTGCGGGCCGTCCGCAACGGGCTGGTATTCGGGCTAACCTCCGAGGCATTGGTGGTCCCCGGACCCAGGGTGGTCGACGCGGTCGAGATTATCAGTCAGCGGATTCGAGAGGCGCGGCCACCCCGGTGACGGATCTACTGGACGCCAGCGATATCGCGTTTGCTTATGGATCGAACGTGATCCTCGACTCCGCCGGATTTTCGGCCCGTGGCGGCGAGTTCGTTGCGCTGTTAGGCTTGAACGGCGCCGGGAAAAGCACGCTCCTCGATATTCTGGCGGGCCTGCGTGCGGCGCAATCCGGTTCGGTTCGGATCGAAGGACGCCCGCTCTCGCAGTGGAGCGCTCGCGAGCGTGCGCAGATCATCAGCCACCTGCCGCAAGGCATCCGTGGCGAGCTTCCCTTCACCGTGGAGCAGATTGTGTTGATGGGCCGCTATGCTTATGCCGATGAGTGGTTTGAGTCTGCCGAAGACCGCCGCCAGGCGACCGAGGCGATGGATCGGATGCAATGTCTCGGCTACCGCCACCGTCAATATCACACCTTGAGCGGAGGCGAGCGACAACGGGTTCTGCTGGCCGCGTGCCTCGCCCAACAACCCAAGATTCTGCTTTTCGACGAGCCTTCCACGTATCTCGATGTTCAACAGCAGTTGCAATGCTTCTCTACGCTCGCTGCGATCGCGCAATCGGGCGCTCTCTGCATTGCGGTGACTCACGATTTGAACCTTGCGCTCGCCCATTGCACGCGGCTCCTGATTTTGCACCGGGGAAAAATCGCGGCAGACACGGCGGTGACTGAGGCGGCACGCGATCCCAAGTGGCTTTCGCTACTGACCGAGGGTATGCGTTTGGTGGAGACTCCCGAGGGCAGACCGTGGGTCGTATATCGATGACAGCGGAGCGTTCTACCGGTTGGATCACCGGCTGCGCGATACTGTTTCTCCTGGGGGCGCTGCTTCTGCCCTGGATCGGGCCGAGCGCCGTCGATATCCAACGGGTCTTCGCCAAGGCGGCGCCCGACTATTCGATCTTCGTCCAATTGCGGATCACGCGGACATTGCTCGGGCTGTTGGTGGGTGGCTCGCTGGCTTTGACGGGGGGACTCTTTCAAGCCATGCTGCGCGATTCACTGGCGACACCTTACACGCTGGGCGTATCGGCCGGCGCCGCATTGGGTGCGGTTACCACGCTTGCGCTCGACCTGGATAGCGTGCTCGGTGTGCCGGCGCTGTGGATCGGCGCAACGGTGGGCGCGGGAGTCGTTCTGGCGATGGTTGCCGGCGCTTCGTGGAGGAGCGGGCATATCTCGGGCGTGCGGCTTTTGCTCACCGGAATCTCGCTCAATAGCATCTGCTCGGCATTCATTTTGCTGATCTATGGCGTGGTGCGGGAACGCCGCTCATTTTCTATTACGCAATGGCTGCTGGGTAGTATTGATTCCGTCAGCTACACCGCGCTAGGCGTTTTCGCGGTTGCGGTTGCGGTGTCGTCGATTGTCCTGTTCCGCCAGGCACGAGCCTGGAATCTGATCGCCGTCGGTGAGTTCTGGGCCGCTTCGCGTGGTGTGGATCTGCAAAGCGTCATGCTTACCGGGTACATCTGCGGTTCGATCCTGACTGCCGGGGCAATCGCGCTGTCCGGCCCGATCGGCTTCGTTGGCCTGGTGGTTCCGCACCTGGTGCGATCCCGGATCAGCGCGGATAATCGACTGCTGCTTCCCTGTTCGTTTTTGCTGGGTGGTGTGCTGCTGGCGGCTTGCGACACGGTCGGCCGTATTGTCCTGGCTCCCGCGGAACTGCCGGCGGGTGCGGTGATGGCGGTGATCGGCGGACCGTATCTGATTTGGGTAGTGCGGAGGCGGTTCTAGCGATGGCGACGCCGATCTTCGTTGGCGGCACGTCCTCGCACGCCGGCAAGAGCTGGATGACTACCGCCATCTGTGCGTGGCTGCGGCGACGGGGAGTCCGTGTAGCGCCATTCAAGGCGCAGAACATGTCCAACAATTCCTACCCGTGTCCCGCGGGCGGTGAAATTGGGCGCGCACAGGTGGCACAGGCGTGGGCGTGCGGGCTCGACCCCGAAGCGGCAATGAATCCCATCCTGCTCAAGCCGAATTCGAACGGCAGCAGCCAGATCGTGCTCCACGGAAAACCCTGGCAGACGCTTCCGGCGCGCGCATACTACGAACATTTTGATTTTCTGCAGCAGCAGGTACTGGATGCCTATGAGAGCCTCGCTTCGCGATTTGAGGTGGTCGTAATCGAAGGCGCGGGCAGCGTCACGGAATTGAACTTGCGGCAGTTCGATCTGGTGAACCTCGGCCTCGCGACCCGCCTGGGCGCGCCGTGGCTACTGGTTTCCGATATCGAACGCGGCGGCGTATTTGCGTCCGTGATTGGCACGGTCAACTTGTTGACGGTAGAAGAGCGCTCGCTCCTGCGCGCTTTTGCGGTGAACAAATTTCGAGGCGACCTCTCGCTGTTTGAGGAGGGACGGCGCATCTTGGAAACCCGTACCGGGTGTCCGTGCCTGGGAGTCTTCCCCTTTGCCGACGGGATTCAACTGGACGACGAGGATAGTCTGAGCGTTCCCACGATGGCGTCGAAAACGCCGGTACCGGAGGGCCAGCGCTGCGCGATCGTGCGCTTACCGCGGATTTCCAATACTACCGATTTTCGCCTGCTTCAAGACGCTCGTTGGATTTTCGCGCCGGTGGACGAATGCTTCGACTTCATCTTCCTGCCGGGAACGAAGGATACCGCAGGCGATCTCCGATGGCTACGCGAACAGAAATTGGATGAATGGATCAGCGCACAGCATCGTGGCGGGGCAACCATCGTCGGGATCTGCGGCGGATTTCAGATGCTCGGTGAAGAGATCACGGATCCATACGGCATGGAATCCAATTGTGTCGAGATGGCTGGGCTCCGTCTTCTTCCGGTACGCACCACGATGCGGCAGGAGAAGACTACGGAAGTGGTGAGGGCCTGCACTCCTCGAGGTCATCAATTTTCGGCCTACGAGATCCATCTGGGCGAGACCATAATTGCGCGGTGCGATGCCGCGCCTTTCGCCGTACTCGAAGATGGTACGGTCGAGGGCATCCGTTGCGATCGGGTTGTGGGCACCTACCTTCACGGCGCGTTCGAGGATCCGCTGGTTTTGGCCGAGCTGGGTATTGCCGCTTCTACGTGCGACGCCCAACCTTACGATCGCCTCGCAGATTGGTTTGAACAATACGCCGAGGGATTCGAGGCACTCTTTCTCTAGACGGGCTTGCCGATCTCCCAATGATGCCCGAAGGGATCGACGACCCTTCCGAGGCGCCACCCGTATTGATTCGCGACGGGCCAGACGGCGGTGGCTCCCGCCGAGATCGCCCTGGCGAACGCCGCATCCGGGTCGTCCACGATCATGACCATCCTGACGGTACCTCCGGCAAGGGTCTCCGGGCTGAAATTCTGATGCTCGGGGGACTCGTCGGCGACCCAGAACTCGGCTCCATCGGCCGAAAGGCGGGCGACTACGGCTCCATCCGGCGCGTCGACACGGTAGACAACGATGGCGCCAAAGGCGGATTGATAGAACTCAACTGCCTTCGCCCCGCGTCGGACCGAAAGCATCGGGGATATGGAAGTGTGCGGCATGGTTCGATTATCCTGCACGAACCACAGGGAAACTTTTGCCCTGCCGACGGCGCCGTATTAAGCAGTAGACTAAATTTCTATGCGCAAGGCTGCTTTTCTGATTCTGACGTCGGTGCTGGCCGCTGCCGAACTGCCGCAGACCGAGCTGACCAACGGCTCACTCCGCGTGAAGTTATACCTTCCGGATGCAGCTAAGGGCTTCTACCGCGCTTCGCGCTTCGATTGGTCGGGAATGATCTACTCGCTCGAATACAAGGGCCATCAGTTTTATGGTCCCTGGTTCCAGCGGACCGAGCCCCAAATCCACGACTTCATCTACCAGGGCAACGAGATCGTGGCCGGTCCTTGTACCGCAGCCACTGGTCCCGCCGAGGAATTCACGGACTTGGGGTACAACGATGCGAAGCCTGGCGGTACGTTCCTCAAGATTGGGGTTGGAGTACTGCGACGTCCGGACGATACTCCTTACGACCACTTCAAGCTCTACGAGGTGGTGGACCCGGGCAAATGGAAGACAAACGTGACGCCGACCGCCGTCGAGTTCACGCAGCAGGTGAACGACCCTGCAACGGGCTATGGCTACGAATACCGCAAGACCGTGCGAGTCGTAGGCCGCGGTCCGGAGTTGGCCATCGAACACAGCTTCCGCAATACAGGGCGCAAGCCGATTTCTTCCCGCGTCTACAACCACAACTTCCTGGTTCTGGATGGACAGGCGCCGGGTCCCGACGTAAAGATTTCGGTGCCGTTCGATATCACCAGCCCCAAACCGCCCGATGCCGCCCTGGCCGAGATTCGCGGGAAAGAGATTGTTTACCGCAAGACCCTGCAGGGACAGGAGCGTGTGATGACCGATATGAACGGTTTCGGCGCGGCCGCCTCCGACTACGATCTGACGATCCGCAATACGAAGACCGGCGCTGGAGTCCGTGTGACTGCCGACCGCCCACTGGCCCGATTGATGCTGTGGTCTATCCGCGCGGTGCTATCTGCCGAACCGTTCGTCGAGTTTGCGGTCGGCCCCGGCGAGACTTACACTTGGAAGCTCAACTACCACTATTTGACCCAATGAGGTGTACATTGAGGAGGCCCATGTTCGATCGCAGCCGTTCGTTACTGTTTGCCGTGGCGTTGACCGTTTCAGTGATGGCTTCCGGTCTGCTCGCGCAAGAAGACGGTCCGCCGCCCGACGGGCGGGGTGCGCAAGGGGGACGAGGCGGCCGGGGTGGGCGCGGCGGTGGAGGCCGGGGCAATACGCGCGAGTTTCTCGGCTTGGGGCCTGCTCCCGATCAGGCGGCAGCCAAGAAGGGCGAACCGATATACAAACAGAATTGCTCGACGTGCCATGGCGAAACCGCGCGCGGTGCGCAGGGTCCGAATCTGGTGCGCTCGGTCCTGGTTCTCCACGACGAAAAGGGGGAAGAGATCGGCCCGGTAATCAAGAACGGGCGTCCACAGGGCGGCATGCCGGCGTTCGCCAGCCTCTCCCAGGACGATCTCTACAATATTTCGCAGTATATACACCTGCAGGTGGAACTCGCAGCCAACCGCGGCACCTATGGCACAACGTATGGGGCACTGCGGAATGAGGTGAGCGGCGACGCAGGCAAGGGCGAGCAGTTCTTTAAGGGCGCCGGCGGCTGTGTCCAATGCCATTCGGTTACCGGCGACCTGGCGAAAATCGGCGCGAAGTTTCCGCAGCCTTCGGCCCTGCAATCCCGCTTTTTGTGGCCTGCCACGCCGGGCCGCCCCAAGGTGACCGTGACGCTGGCTTCCGGCGAATCGATTGCGGGGACAGTCCGCACCATGAACGACTTCGATATTTCCATTACGGACACGGGGGGCCGCTACCACCAATGGCCGCGCAACCAGGTCAAGGTAGCGATCGAAGACCGCCTGGGCGGACACCGTGTCCTGCTACCGAAATACACGGATGCGGATATACATAACCTCACTGCCTATCTGGTGACACTGAAATGAAAATTCGCCAAGTTTTGCTGATTGCTCTCTTCGTGCCCGTGCTCCATGCCCAGGGTCTTGAGCCGGGCGCCTTGACGCTCTTCCACCAGCCGAAAGACCTCTGGCCCACATATAACGGGGACTATTCGGGGCGACGTTTCTCAGAGCTGGACCAGATCAGCCAATCCACTATCGATCTGCTGAAGATTGAGTGGATGTACCGGATCACTTCCGTGGGGCCGCAACGAGGTGTCGGCGGTCCCGCGATCAAGTCCACACCGCTGCTGGTAAACGGAATCCTCTACTTCACGATTCCCGACCACATTTTCGCGATCAATGCCCGCACCGGCGAACATCTCTGGCAGTACGACTTCGAGGACAAGGGTGGGCATCTGGTAGGCCAGCGCGGAGTTGGTGTATATGGGGAGTGGCTCTACTTCGTTAGCCCCGACGGCTGGTTTATCTCGGTGAATGCCAAAGACGGGAAGGAGCGGTGGAAGAAGAAGATCGCCGACGAGAAGCTACAGTATTTCACGACGATGGCGCCGCTCATCGTGAAAAACCACGTGTCTGGTGGGAGTGGGCGGCGACGCGATGGATGTCCGGGGGTATCTGGAATCGCGCGATCCGGAGACCGGTGAGCTGCAATGGAGATGGTACACCACGCCGGAAAAGATGGGCGACCCGGGCTCGGAGACGTGGCCCAATCTCGAGGCAATGCACCACGGCGGCGGAATGACCTGGCTCCCCGGCACTTACGATCCCCAACTGAACCTGCTGTATTGGGGCACGGGGAATGCGAACCCGGTGTTCGCAGGCCAGGGGCGGAAAGGTTCGAACCTCTGGACCGCGTCGATTGTGGCGTTGAATCCGGACACCGGCAAACTGGCCTGGTATTTCCAGGCTTCGCCGCACGACACGCACGATTGGGACAACGTGGAAACGCCGGTATTATTCGATGCCACGATCAACGGCCAGCCGCGCAAACTGTTGGCGCAAGCGGCGCGGGCCGGATGGTTCTTCGTCCTGGACCGCACCAACGGCAAGAGCCTGGTCTCGAAACCGTTTTCCGGTACAGGCAACTGGGCACTGGGCGTCGATGCGAAAGGCCAGCCGATTCCCAATCCGGAGAAAGAACCGAAGGTCAATGGCGCGATGATCGACATGCCCGCCATGGGGGCCACGAACTGGCCGCCGCCCAGCTACGACCCGCAGACCGAGTTGTTCTACTTCAACGGCACCACCGGCTACGGTATGGCCTACCTGTACGACACTTCCGATAAACCGGAGGGATACGGCGGCGGCGGCGGCGGCAATTTCGACTCGCGTTCCGCGCTTTTCGCAATGGACGTCCGGACCGGGAACATCAAGTGGAAACACGATCACGGCAGCGAAGGCGGCGGAATGAGCGGAGGCGTCCTGACTACGGCTGGTAAGTTACTGTTCACGGGCGATTCTGGCGACCTGGTTGCATTTGACCCGGCGACGGGCAAACCTCTATGGCGCCAGCGGCTGACGCAATCCGTGAGCAATGGGCCGTCTTCCTGGATGTTGGATGGAAAGCAGTACCTCATTGTTGGCGCCGGCGACACGCTGTATGCGATGACATTGGCACGGACAAGGTGAATCAACGGGAGGTACCCATTCATGAACTGGACACGCCGTAATTTTCTCCAGGCCGCCATTGCTTTGCCCGCAGGTTCGTGGCTGGCCAACTACCGCGCGCAGGCAGCCCCGTACGCGAAGATGGTCAAGATCACCGCCGTCAAGACGCTCCAACTGGATAACGTCAACGATGGCTGCCTGATCCGCATCGAAACGGATTCCGGGTTGGTGGGCTACGGCGAATCGGGCATCAACTCCAAGCTGGCGCGCGACCGCATCGAAACCATCCAACAGACGCTAATCGGGCAGGATCCACTGGCTATCGAGCGCCATTTTTACAGGATGAGCGCACTGCAATATTCCTTTGTCGCCCATATTCCGACGATCAGCGGGATCGATATCGCGCTGTGGGACCTGGCCGGAAAGATTCTCGATAAGCCGCTCCATCAACTTCTTGGCGGCCCGATGCGCGCCGCGGCGCCCGTCTATTCGCACGGAAATATCGCGAACATGCTGGATGCGGGCGAGTGCCGCGCGTGGGCGCAGCGCGTAAAACAGGAACCGGAGGGTTTCACTGCGTTCAAATTCGGCATCGGAGTGGGCGGCGGCGGAGGCCGTGGCGGGGCCGGCGGGGGCCGCGGCGGACGCGGCGGGGATGGCGCCGGCCGGGGCGGCGAAGGTGGAGGCCGAGACCCCTACGTCGAGACCCTGGACGGTTCGATGTTCCGCAAGGTCGGCAGGGGCTATGCGAATTTGCGAGAGGCGGCCGGGGAAGATATCGATCTCGCGATGCATTGCACCGGGCAGTTCGATACGCGCAGCGCCATCGGACTGTGTAAGGCGATCGAGCCGTCCGATCCGTTGTGGATCGAGGACCCGCTCACGGTCAACTATTCGGAGGCGTGGCTGGAGTTGAAGCGTTCCACTCGTGTCCCGCTGCTTGCCGGTGAGAAGGTCGAGCTGGTCCACGGATTTCGTCCTTACCTGGACAATGAGGTCCTCGACATGATCCACCCGGACGTGGCCTATTCGGGCGGCATCACCGGGTGCAAGAAGATTGCCGATTACGCGGCGCTCACTCGGACGCCGGTGGGCCTGCACAGCGGACCATGCTCACTGATCCGGTTCTATGCCTCGGTGCAACTCTCGGGCGCGATTCAGAATTTCTTCAAGATTGAGAATGTGCTCGGCGAGTTCCGGGGATTCAAAGAGAAGATGGCAGCCGGCAAGGCGCCGTCGGTCCGCCATAGCGTCATGCAATATCCGGATGGGCCCGGGTTGGGCTTGCAGATCAATGAGGACTGGCTGCGGCAGCACATGGCCAAAGGCGAGACCTGGTGGGGATGATCTGAGTGCAAGGTGATCGATGATGCATCGAGGCCCTTTCCGGGATAGGCAGGGGAAGATATGAAATTTGAAACTACGTCGGCCGCCCTCGCGGTGGCGATCCTATTCGGGGGCATGGCGTCGGCCCAGGGGACCCTTGCCGACTATGAGCGTGCCGAAGGACTGCAGGCGAGGGCGCGCGGCCTAGTAATCAATCAGCCCGGCGCCACGAACTGGATCGGCGAATCCGATCACTTCTGGTATGCAAAGACCGTAAGAGGCGGCTCGGAATTCGTCCTGGTGGATGCCGCGGCAGCGGTTAAGAAGCCGGCTTTCGACCACCAGAAGCTGGCGGCGGCCATCAATGCGGTCACCGGCAGGCATTACACCGGCATCACACTACCTTTCATTCCTCCGACGGGTGGACGAGGCGGCGCCAGCGCTGGGCGGGGTGCGGCGGTGGGTCCGCCCCAGACCATGCCGCTGACCTTCAAGAACAACGACCAGACTATTGAGTTTGGCATGGGCGGTTCGTTATACACGTGCCAGCTCGCGGGTTACACCTGTGCGAAGGGCGGGGCTATTCCACAACCGTCGACAGGGCGCGGAGGCAGTGGAGCCGCGGTGCCGGCCGACGATGCGGATCAGCCGATGCCGCTTGAAATCGGCGGCGATCCGGTAGACGGCCTGGAGTGGCAGCCCTTCCCGCAGCAAGGGGGTGGTGGCGGACGTAATGGCAGCGGCGATGCGCAGCCTCCGTGTGCAGCCACACGCCAGACGCAGGGCGGACGCGGGGGACGCAGCGGCGCCACGCCTGCGGCGGTAGCGACGGTAGGGTCACAGATTTTGGGCCAGGTGGCCGGACCTGGACCTGAGGTATGCAGATCTTTCGATGGCAGATGGGACGCGTTCATCGCGAACTACAATTTGTTCCTGCGGCCGGCGGGCGCGGCGTCCACTCGTACGGGCCGTGAGGACAACCCTCCAGCGGCGGCCACCGCGCTGAGCTTCGATGGTTCAGAAGGAAATTACTATACACTCCGGTCGATCGCCTGGTCGCCCGATTCCAAACATCTGGCGGCCTATCATACACGGCCCGGCTACGATCGCCAGGTTCATTACATCGAATCCTCGCCGGCCGACCAGGTGCAACCAAAGCACACGACCATCAGTTATCGCAAACCGGGAGACGCGCTCGATGTCGCCTATCCAGTGCTGTTTGACGTGGAGAAGAAGACCGGCGTCGAGCTCGACCACGCTCTCTTCCCAAATGCTTACAACCTCACGCCGCCGGTCTGGTGGAAGGATAGCCGCGGATTCACGTTCGAGTACAATCAGCGCGGGCACCAGGCATATCGCGTGCTCGAAGTGGACGCGCAGACGGGTCACGTCCGGCCGCTGATCGATGAAGTCAGCAAGACGTTCATTTACTACAACACCTTAGGCGAGGGCCTCTCGGGCGGCCGTCGTTATCGTCACAATGTGAACGACGGCAACGAAATTGTCTGGGCGTCGGAACGCGACGGCTGGGAACATTTGTACCTGTACGACGGCATCACCGGCAAGGTGAAGAATCAGATCACCAGGGAGAATGGCTGGTGCGCAATGTCGTGTTTGTGGACGACGCCAGGCGGCAGATTGTGTTCGAGGCCGGCGGATTGATTCCGGGACAGGATCCATACTTCGTTCAATATTGCCGCATCAATTTTGACGGCACCGGTTTCACCAAACTTACGGACGCAGATGGCACCCACACCGCGACGTTCTCGCCCGACAAGAAATACTACGTGGACACCTGGCAGCGCGTGGACCTTGCACCGCGAGCGCAGCTCCGCCGGACGGGCGACCAGAAGCTGGTGATGGATCTTGACAAGGGAGATGCCACGGCCTTGTGGGCCGAAGGCTTGAGGCCGCCGGAGGTTTTTGTAGCGAAAGGCCGCGACGGCAAGACCGACATATGGGGGACCATCACGCGGCCGATGAACTACGATCGCAGTAAGAAATACCCGGTGATCGAGAACATCTACGCCGGGCCGCAAGGCTCCTTCGTCCCCAAGACGTTCAGTGCGGTAGCGCCCGACCAGGCAATGGCCGAGCTTGGCTTCATCGTGGTGCACATTGACGGGATGGGCACCAGCAACCGGTCGAAGGCCTTCCACGATGTGGCGTGGAAGAATCTGGGCGATGCCGGCTTTCCGGACCGCATTCTCTGGCATCAGGCCGCGGCTGCGAAATACCCCGAGTATGACATCGCCCGCATGGGCATCTTCGGAACCTCAGCAGGCGGGCAGAATTCCCTGGGCGGCATGTTGTTTCATCCCGAGTTTTACAAGGTAGTGGTGACGAATAGCGGCTGTCACGACAACCGCATGGATAAAATCTGGTGGAACGAACAGTGGATGGGATGGCCACTTGGTCCGCAGTACGCCGCGTCCTCCAACGTGGATAACGCCGCCAAACTACAGGGCCGGGCGCTCATCATCATCGGCGAAATGGATACTAACGTGGACCCGGCCTCTTCGCTGCAAGTGGTGGACGCCCTGGTCAAGGCGCATAAGCATTTCGACATGCTCTACATCCCCGGCCAAAACCATGGTGTCGCCTCGCTGGCCAGCCAACATTACCGCGACGATTACTTCGTCCACTATCTTTTGGGCGTGGAGCCGCCGGACTGGAACAGAGTGTCGTTGCCTCTACCGCCAACGGATACGGCCGGCGGCAACTAACGATTCGCGGCGGGTACCACGGGGGCTTAGATGGTCAGGACGATCTTCCCTGCGGTGTGCCGGCTGAGACTGAGTTCCAGTGCCTTTTTTGTCTCTTCAAGCGGAAAAGTGGCCTGAATGAGGGGACGGAGTTTGCCATCATCGATGAGTTTTCCGATTTCGGCGAGGCGTCCGCCGTCAGGCCTGACACCAATCATGGTGGCGCGCACGCCGCTTTCGCGGGCGAGGTCTTGCCGCGGCTCCTCGGTCAGGGCCACGAGAATTCCGCCTTTCTTGAGGACTCCGAACGATCTCTTCTCCGTATCAGCACTCACCGGGTCGAGCACAACGTCCACGTCGTGAACGTGATCTTCAAAGCGCGTCGCCGTGTAATCGATCGCTTCATCGCAGCCGAGTTGCCGGATCAGATTGATGTGATCAGCGCCGGAAGCGGTGCCGATCACGCGTGCGCCGCACGCCTTTGCAAGCTGCACCGCCATCGATCCCACTCCACCTGCCGCGGCGTGGATCAGTACCGTCTGCCCCGCGCGCAGGTCCGCTGCCTCGAACAGAGCCTGGTGAGCCGTCAGCGCTCCGACAGGTACGGCCGCCGCGCCAGGGAAATCGAGTGTCCTGGGCTTGATTGCCAAGGTCTTCTCATCGCTCACGGCAAACTCCGCATCCGCGCCGTCGCCCGACAGATCGATCATGCCGAAGACTTCATCGCCGGGCTGGAATCGGCCGACATCTGCACCCAACTTCTCGACGGTCCCAGCCAGTTCCCAGCCCAGGGTCAGCGGGAGGTGGTGATCTAGCCATGAGCGGGCCTTACCCTCCGCCACCATCCAGTCCAGGGGGTTCACGCCGGCTGCTTTCACGCGGACCAGAACCTGTCCGCGCCCTGGCTCCGGACGGGGAGCCCGTGTGATTTTGACGCCGGTTGGATCGCCGTAGGAGTGAATTCGCGCGGCGCGCATGGTTGCCGTCGGATGCGGATCCGACCGTTCGCTTTGCGTCGTGCTCTCGGACAACTTGCTGAAGGGCGTGCCCCGCTGGCGCCACTGTCCCTCCACAGCACGCGGACATCGCGGTTCGCGCTCTGATGCGAGCCATCCGCCCTCGAAACCGGCCTTCCGTAATCCGCGCCAGATGTACGGGCATTGCTGCATCAGGTTCCATGGCAGACCGGTCCGGTGGTTCTCGATCATCATGACAATCGGACCCTGATCCAATCCGTAATTCAAGGGGCTGATCCAATCGCCGAATGTCGGATTCAGACTGGCACGCAAGCCGTATTCGCTGCGCAACTTCGGATAGTCGCGAACCAGCTCACGAAGCGTGTCAATGACAAGCTGGGGCGCAAACGGAAGGGACGCCGCAACGGCGCCAGGCGCCAGCGTGCCATCATCCGGTCCGTCGGGCACACCGCGAGCTTCGTACATCGAGAAGACCCGATCGACGTTATCAACGGTCTTTGCGGCTGGCCCGGGGCCGTCGCTGGCGCTCAAACCCCAGACGAGCGGTCCATAACCGCGAAAGTTGTTTGGATTCTCCTCCGCGTAGCTTCGCTGCACGTTCACGGCACGGCGGCTATTTTCGAAATAGTCGATCCCCTTGTTTCGCATGAATCCATCGACGATTCCTCGTAAATCGATCCAACAGTGGCTGAGCTGGTGAATGAACAGCGGACCCGTGTGGAGGTATTCGATGCCATATTGCTTTCGCCAGTCAAATGTGTTCTGCCATGCACGGTAGGATTCCGCCGGCAATGCGAAGGTGGACGAGCCCAGTCCCAGCACGTGCATCAGCAGGGATTCGTCGTAGCCCTGATATCGATAGCTGATGAAGCCGTTTTCCGGTGTGCCGCCATGAATGATTGTGACATCTTCGACGGTCCTGGTCGGCCAGCCGTTTGCGTCGCACGGAATGCCGTAGAGGGCCCATTGCCAGTCGGCGCGGCGATAGAGGGCATCGGCGGTCTCGCGGATTTCACGCTCCACAGGCACATCCGCGTCAAAATACACTCCGACTGCGAGAAACCCCGCCAGGAGAAACGCGCTATCCAACGTCGAAAGCTCGCACACTCCGGCACGATGGCCGTCCTTCATTTCCAGGAAGTGATAGTAGAACCCCTTGTAGCCCGTTGCATCCGGCTCGGGCCCTTGCGGGCTGTGTTCAAAGAATCGCAGGGCGGTTAGAGCGCGTTCGGCCGCATCCGCACGCTTAAGCCATTCGTTGTTTACGGCCACCGGCAGGCAGCTCAGCCCCAGTCCCGTAGCCGCAATGCTGCAAGGCGAATCTGCGCGGCTGTTGTCGGCCACCAGTCCATTGTTGGCATTTGTGTAGTCCAGAAAATAGCGAAATGCCAATTGCTGAAGAGTGAGGATGTCGTCGGGCAACGGTTGCGCTTGCGGCATCGTCACATCCTGGTACTACCGGGTGTGGCTGGTATTCCGGTGCGGTCAAACGTGATCAGGCCGGTGTGGTCGGCGTAGAACGAAGCCAAACCGGGACGGATGGGCGGCTTATCGGGGTTGGCCGAGAGAACATAGCCCGCGACAGTCAGGCGGATGGCGAGTGTATACGAACCCACACGGCCTGCCGTCACTTCGGCTGGGAGCCCCGGCTCGAGATCCGTCATCTCTGCGAGCGAGCCGTAACGGCCGTGAAGCTTGTGGAACTTTCCTTCGGCCCAGGTAAGGCGTACGACGGCAAGCCAGATAGAGCCCTCGGGGGTCATATCGCAGTATGAACGCGGCTCTCGTTCGCATCCGGCGAGCGAGAGGGAAATGAGCAAGGTCAAGATGGCGGCTGTATATCGAAATGTCGAAGCGAGTGCCACGAGTGTATGTTTACCCATTTTTATCGACGCGGGAGGACCGGCTTGGTTTCGAGTACCTTTAGCGTGACTTAGTAACTATGGATCAACTCCACGCTGACACCGCCAACCGAGTCGGTGTCCATGTAGGCATACTGTCCCGATCCCGGCTTTCCGACATCTCCCCAAGCTCCTGACTGGTGCACGTGGTAACCCAGCTTTTCATAAACTGCGATCGACTTCGCCAGGTCTTCGACCGGCATTCCGATATGCTGTATGCCTTCGCGGTGGTGTTTATTCAGAAAGTCCGCATAGATATTCGCCGGGCTTGGCGGTGGAGAGATCCATTCGTAACGAAACTGTGTGTGACGCTGATAGCCCACTTCAAACGCCAGGGAAAGCGGCTTGCCGCGATATCGGGAATCGGCACGCGGCGTTGCATGCTGCATCGGGAAGGCCGGGAAGCCGAGTTTCTCCCAATAGGCCGACACGGCTGAGGCATCCCACACGATCGGGCTGAAGTGCGACACGACAGAGGCCGCGGACGCGGCGGGCATTCCGCCCGAAGCGTACACCAGCCCCAACGCAAATTTCCCCTCAGGCTCGGTATCGAAATACGTATAAGTTACGGACCCCGGGTCGCGCCGCACGGTCACCTGCTGCAGTATGTCCACACCCTTACCCTTCATCCGCACTATTTCTCTTTCCAGGGCCTGCGGGTCGGGAACCTCATGCACGATTGATAGAATCCCGTCGCCATGCTTGCCAAGAAAGTTCGTAAAGGCATTCGCCTGCCCCTCACCCGGCTGGATCATATCCACGGTTAGATTGCCCAGATGGCCGGTGATCTGCCACGCGTAGATGGTGACCGGCTTGCCACGGAACTGGCCGACCAGTTGGATGTTCGGATACTCCTGGATATCGGATAGCCCGAGTGCCTCCCATGCGGGCCGGACTTTGTCGATGTTGCCCACCACCCATGTCACCCGGTTGACTGTCTTGTAGTAATCCGGTAACTGGGCGGAGCACGTTCCTACCATCCAAAGCGCGACAGCGAGGTTGTGTAAGAATCGCAATCAGAATCTCCCCTCTGGGATAGCTTCGCACGGCTTGGGAGTCGCGGGGCAGGCGCTTTGCGCCGCCGGGAATGATACGCTGTACGAAGTCCACCAGGCGGCCCAGGGTGCGGAATCTCGCATAATCAAATGATCGGAGAACGTATGCAGCGTACGATGTTAATTCTGGTGATGGGGATCGGCACGGCAATCGGCTCACGAGCGCAGACACCGACCTTTACCAGGGATGTGGCGCCGATCCTTCAACTCCACTGTCAGACTTGCCACCGGCCGGGCGAAGCGGCGCCGTTCTCGCTACTCACCTATGAACAGGCCCGTCCCTGGGCGAAGGCAATCAAGTACGCGGTGCTGGAAAAAAAGATGCCACCGTGGTTCGCCGATCCGCAGTTCGGAAAGTTCTCGAACGATGCCACGTTAACCCAGAGCGACATACAGACGCTGGTTGCGTGGGTGGACGCCGGGGCTCCTCTGGGCGCAGTAGCGGACATGCCGGCGCCCAGGCAATTTGTCGAGGGCTGGACGATTCCCAAGCCTGATATCATCTTCCAGCTTCCCAAGCCCTTTCCAGTGCCGGCGACCGGCGTGATGGAGTATCAGTACGTCATTATTCCAACCGGATTCAGCAAGGACACCTGGGTGGAGCATGTACAGGCAGCGCCAACCAACCACAGCGTAGTCCACCACATCGTGGCTTACGTACGAGCGCCGGGCTCCAACTACTTCAAAGACATGCCGAAGAATGAATTCTTCGAGGCGCCGCCGGCCAAACAGGACGGTACTAAACCGCCGAAGGACGACGTGCCGAACGACTGGCTCACCGGGTACGCACCCGGCCAGCCGCCCGACATGTTCAAGCCGGGACAGGCGAAGCTGATTCCCGCCGGTTCCGATATCGTACTCGAGGTCCACTATATGCCGGAGGGCAAGGCCACGACGGACCAGTCGCGGTTGGGCCTGGTGCTTGCGAAGGAGCCGCCCGCTGAACGTACGATGACGCTCTCCGCCGGCAACTCGTCGTTCAAAATTCCGCCCGGCGATCCGAACTTCCGCGTGAATGCGTCCTACACGATGCCGGAGGACGTGACGCTGCTGGGCATGCATCCGCATATGCATATGCGCGGCAAGTCCGCCGAGTACCGAATCGTTTTCGCCGACGGAAGGTCGGAAACGCTGTTGAATGTGCCGCGGTACAACTGGCACTGGCAGCTCTGGTACAACCTGGCGGAGCCGCTCAAGCTGCCGAAGGGCACGAAGCTCGAATGCACCGAGCACTTCGATAACTCGAGGAATAATCCCGAGAACCCGGACCCCACCAAGACGGTGATCTGGGGCCAACAGAGCTTCGACGAGATGATGGTTTGCATGATCAATGTGAGTTTCGACTCCAGGATCACCACGAAGCAGATGCTCGCGCCGAGCCGGCCGAAACCGGCGGTGACCACTGCCGCAAAATAGAGTTGCGGGTAGGCGACACGAGGAAGTCCGGATGACGAAACGAAAGATCGGTGCGGGATGGAAGCTCTGTCTGGTTTCTCTGGCAGTTTCGAATGGAATTCTCGCGCAGGCACAGACCGTTTCGCAGAACATCGGCGCCGGTCAGCAACCCATGGCGGTCGCGGTCAACGAGGCCACTAATAAGGCCTACGTCGTCAACCACAACAGCAATTCGGTAACGGTGATCGACGGAAAGACACGTACTGCCATCGCGACCGTCCAGACCGGATCCGGACCGGAAGGCATCGCCGTCAATCCGGTCACGAACAGGGTGTACGTTGCCAACGCCACCGACAGCTCGATCACGGTAATCGATGGCGCCACGGATACGGTTGCCGCGACGGTGCGGACGGGAAGTTATTGCCAGGCCGTTGCGGTGAATTCCGTGACGAACAAGATCTACGTGGCAAATAACTTCGGCCACAGCGTCACGGTCATCGATGGAGCCACGAATGGAACCACCACGGTGCGGGTGGGCCAGGGTCCGCGTGCCATCGTCGTGAACCCTATCACCAATAAGATTTACACTGTGAACTACGGCAGCAAGGACGCGACCGAGATCGACGGCGCCACGAACGCCGCTACCTCCGTGCCCACGGGCAAGCATCCCTGGGCCATTGCGGTGGACAGCCGTGCCAACAAGACCTACGTTGTGAACGAGGATAGCGCGAGCATTTCCATTCTCGACGGCGCCCACGGAGTAACGAAGAATGTTGCGGTCGGCGACATCCCGTTCGCGGTGGCTGTCAATTCCACTACGAACAAGGTCTATGTCCTCACCTACGCCGGGAACACGATGGTTGTGATCGACGGCGTCACCGGCACGGTCACGAAGACGTTGGCCCTCGCCACGCATCCTTCGGCGATAGCGGTGAACCCGAAGAGCAACCAGATTTACATTGCCAACCAGGGCGCCGCCAGTGTGCTGGTGCTCGACGGCAAGACCAACACCATCACAACGACGGTGAAGGCCGGCACCATCCCTTATGCGATGGCCATGGATGCGGCCGCCGGCCAGGTCTTCGTGGCAAACTTCAGCAGCGACAATGCAACGGTAATCCACGGGCTGGCCTCGCACTGACGGAGGCCGGGGTGCGCAGCGAGGCAGATCTACATGACGTTCGAAGACTCACGAATGGTTTCCTATTGGAAATGGTGGCGGCTTGTGCTGATCGTCCTCAGTGTGGTGTCGGCCAGCGGTCAGTCCCCGAATGGGTGGCCGCGGCCGCCCAAGTTCCGGGTGGTCACATTGGCGGAACGCGGCGGGGGCGACCATCAGAAATTTGTCGACGCGGCGAAGCTCTACTTGAACAAACTGGCCGCCGAGAATGACTTTGCGGTAGACTATATCACGGACACGGAGCGCATCAATGAGGAATCGCTGGGGCACTACAATCTGTTCATCCAACTGAATTATCCGCCCTATCGCTGGGCGCCGACCGCGAAAGCGGCCTTCGAAGATTACATCACGGAGGGCAAGGGCGGATGGATCGGCTTCCACCATGCGAGCTTACTTGGCGATTTCGACGGATATCCCATGGATCCCTGGTTCTCGGAGTTCCTGGGCGGCATCCGCTTTACCCATTACCTGCCGGACTTCGCCAAGGCCACGGTAAGGATAGAGGATCCTTCCAGCCCGCTTGCCAAGGGGCTGCCGCCCTCGTTCGTGATCGATAAGGAAGAGTGGTACACATGGAGCAAGTCGCCGCGCCCGAACGTGGATGTGCTGGCCACGGTGGATGAGTCCAGTTACGTACCGAACACTATGATCAAAATGGGCGGCGACCATCCGGTGGTCTGGTCGAACCCGCATTATAAGGCGCGCAACGTCTACATCTTCATGGGTCATCACGGCGGACTGTTTGACAATCCCAACTTCGTGCAGTTGTTCCGCAACGCGATCTTTTGGGGGGCTGGGCAGTGAGGGCATACGCGGTTTGTTTCGCGCTCTGCCTCGCCCAGGCCGCCGGCCAATCCGTCGCCCCACCGCCCAGAGTGCTGCTCTTCTTTTCCCTGAACGTTGAGGCGGACCACGTGCTGTTTGCAACGGACGCGATGAAGTTTTTTGCTGAGGAGGCGGACAGGCACGGTTTTCGCGTAGAGGCTACGAGCAACTGGGCGGACCTGAACGACGAGAACCTGAAGCAGTACAAACTGATCGCGTGGCTCAACGGCAGTCCGCCAGCCGCGCAGCAGCAGGCCTTCCAGCGATACATGGAAAATGGCGGTGCGTGGTTCGGTTTCCATGTGGCGGCCTATAACGATAAGAACTCGCGATGGACGTGGTTCAAGGAATTCATCGGCGGCGGCGCCTTCGGAGTCAACAACTGGCCGCCACTGCCCGCCAAGTTGATCGTCGACGACCCCGAAAGCCCCGTGACCCGTGGGATCCCCAAGACTTACGTCTCTCCTACGAATGAGTGGTATTCCTGGCGCCCGAGCCCGCGGGCCGACAAGAACATTCGCGTGCTGGTGACCCTTGCCCCCGCACAATACCCGTTGGGTATCAAGGGTCTCATCACGGACAAGGATCCGGACGTGCCGGTGGTGTGGACGAACACGAACTTCAAAATGCTTTACATGAATATGGGCCATGGCGACAAAGTCTTCACCAGCCCCACGCAGAACAAACTGTTTGAGAACGGAATTCTCTGGCTTCTGGCAAAGAACTAATTGCGGTGTAGCCGGGTGTGGCTTTCTTCACGCCCAACAAGGCACACATGGTCCGGATTTCATACCTGGGCGAGAGCGATTATCCCAAAAATTTAGCACGAGCCTGCGCCGGCCACAGTCAGACTCAATCGTAAGGGGTCACGCACAGATCGGGTTTGGCCATCTGTGCCGTAAGGACTGGGGGCTCGCCCCCAAAAATCGATATACAGGAGATATCTGTCAAAATGAGAAAGATCATTGCGGTTATGGCCGCGGTCCCCATGTTCGCTTTGGTGGCGGCTGCCACGGATGTGCCCAAAATGGAAACGTTCCTGGGTTACAACTACGTCCGTTTTAATCCTAATTCGGATGTCTTTCCGTCATTCAATGCGAACGGCGGCGGCGGTCAGTTCGTGTACAACTTTAACAAGTGGATCGGCGGAGTGGTTGACGTCGGTGCGGTAACCAGGGGCTCGTTCGACAACTTCAACGTCGATGCCACGGTTATCAACTTCGTAGCCGGACCGCGTATAACCTACCACAATCATTCGCGGTTCACACCGTTCGGTCAGGTGCTGTTTGGCGGCGCCTACTCGACGGCGAGCGCAGAGGTCACCCTGCTTGGAGGGGCGATCGTCCCGCCCGGAACCTTTTTGCCTCCACCGGTCACCGCTCGTGTGAATGCCTCCAATACCGGCTTTGCGATGATGGCGGGCGGCGGGCTGGACATCAGAGTATCCAAGCATATCGCCCTCCGGCCGATCGGTGCGGATTACTACCTGACCCGCATACCGAGTCTGTTAACGGGAGACACCAGCAATCGGAATAACTTCCGCTATTCGGCTGGCATTAACTTCCTGATCGGAGCGCGTTAGTCTGATACTCACAGACAGCGCGGCTTTGAGGGGCCGCGCTGTTTGTTTAAACTGTCGCATCGATTAGCCGGCGTACTTGCCGCTGCATTTCCTCCGCTGAAAAATGCGCCCTCTCGCCGTGACCGGGCAGCACCCATTCAAAGCGAAACCCGTCCAAGAGTGCGACCGATTCCACCTGACGCTCCCATGAATACCAGCAGACACTGCGCGACGCGGTGAGGCGTTCGCGATTGCGGCTCCACCAGATGTGATCTCCGCTAAAGAGAAAGCGTTCTGCGGCCAACAATGCACAATGTCCGCGTGTATGGCCCGGTGTGGGGATCGCCAGGAAGCCCGGTGCGAGTTCGATCGGCGTAGTACCGTCGATGACACGCTCGGCATCGGGCTGCGCGGACAACTCCAACCGGTGAATGATGCGCTCGGCACCGAAGCGCTTCGCGTACTTACGGGCGTCAGCGACATCGTCGCGGTGGGTCAGAAAGATGTAGCGTATTCCGCCCCGGTCGGTGAAGCGGCGCACCAGGTGCTCCACGTAGCGGGGCCCATCGATCAGCCAGTTGCCATCGGGGTGTTCCAGGAAGTAGCTGTTCCCGCCAAACGACTTCGGCGAATTGAAGCCGCAGTACGATACACCGTCAGCCAGCGGCATCGGAAACGAGGCGACCGCCTCGCCCAAGCGGTCCTTTCCGGCAGTCCCTATCGAGCCGGTAGGACAGGCCACCAAAGCGCGTAGAGCGGCGAGTTCTTCAGCGGGGTCGCGCGGCTGAAGTTTCACGAACGAGAACTCGCCGGTTTCGCCGAATACGGTGGGTGCAAGCTGGCGGCAGGTATCGCAATCGATACAGGTGGCATCGACGAATATCGACCCCTCTACGTTTTCGGGCAAAGCACGCGCCCGGTCCGCCATACCTTCAGGATGGCACGTTTGCGAGCCGGCGAGATCGCCTCGCCGGACATTGATGATCGACGCGCTCTCGAGGGTAATAATGAGTAATGCTTCTTTCCAACTCTCGCGGCGGATACTCATTCCTTCGGGGTGGCAGCGCGTACTCGGCAGGCGTCACAGCGGCGCCCGGATTCACGATCGAGCACGTACGCCTTGCGCGCACCATTCCTTTGATCGCCGGCTTTACCCTTGTGGAGGAGCACGTCCGTGCCGCCGGACGGCCTTTGGCGGCAATTTGCGCGATCGCGCTGCGATCCCCCGAACCGTTTTCCTTCGCGGGATTCAAGGAGTTCAACGCGGTCTACGCGGGAGTTCTGAAGTCCTGGGATCTCATGGTTGACGGCATCAATCCGGTGGCGCGCACCAATGTTGCGCCGGCGGCGGATCCCCCATCCGAACCGTCGCTCTATTCGTTTGCCTACACGGTGCCTGCGGAAGGCGCGCACACTTCGTTTGTAGTGGCGGGAGCGGGCGAGTTGCCCGAGGGGTCGGCCAGCCCGGACGACGTGGTGCGCCGCGGGCAAACGTCACCGGACGCAATGGTTGCTAAGGCGCGCTGTGTTCTCGGACTGCTCGACGGGAGACTGCGCGGCCTGGGGGCGGGTTGGGACCAGGTCACCACCACAAACGTTTACACCGTGCATGACGTGAACGCCTTACTCGCGGCGGAGATCCTGCCACATATCGGGCCGGCCGGGCAGCACGGTGTCACCTGGCACTATACGCGTCCACCGATTGTTTCCATCGAATATGAAATGGACTTGTGTGGCGGCACGAGGGAAACGGTCGTCCAAATATCCAAGTGAGGGCAAGGGGCCTTCACGAGATGCTCCCTTTGGCCTACAATTGTGCGAGCGATCAGAAGAACAGGAGGATGTGACATGAAGGGCTCATTTGGACGCAGAAACTTTTTCGGCGCTATCAGAAAGGTCGCGACGGTCGGGGGCGTGATGAGCCAGGCGCATTGGTTGCGAGCAGCGCCGGCAGCAGCGCGCGCTGCCCAGCGCGGGGAAGACTATTACGAGAAGCTGGGTGTTACCAAGATCATCAACGCGGCGGGAACTTATACCAACCTGACCGCTTCGATCATGCCTGACTCGGTTCAGGCGGCGGTGGCACGCGCGGCGGAAACTCCCGTGCGCCTGGTGGAGCTGCAGAAGGCCGCGGGGGAATATCTCGCCCGCAAACTGAATTGCGAGGCGGCCTTGGTATCGGCTGGAGCGGCTTCGGCGCTGACGCTGGGTACCGCTGGATGCCTGACGGTTGCGAATCATTGCGGCATACGCGCCATCCCGGTGGAAGTGGCGCATCTGAAGAATGAGGTTCTCGTCCAGAAGGCGCACCGCTATGGTTATGATCAGGCGCTGATTTGTTGCGGAGTCAGGATGGTAGAGGTGGAGACTCTCGCGGAGTACGAAGCGGCCTTCAACGAACGCACGGTGATGGTGCACTTCTACAACGCGGCGGAGCACGGCCAGATCAGCCGCGAGGACTGGATTCGGGTGGCGCATGCCCATGGTGTGCCATGCTTCAATGATGCGGCAGCGGATGTTCCTCCCATATCGAACTTATGGAACTACACCCGGATGGGTTTCGACCTGGTCACATTCTCCGGTGGAAAAGGCATCCGCGGTCCCCAGAACGCGGGCCTTTTGTTGGGGCGGAAGGACCTGATTGCAGCCGCCGCCGCAAACAACAACCCATTCGACGGCGTCGGTCGCGGCATGAAGGTGGCTAAGGAGCAGATCGTCGGCATGGTGGCGGCAGTGGACTGGCTGCTCAGCCAGTCGGACGCCGGGCTGGAGAAGGAATTCCGGCGGCGCGCCGAACGGATCGCCACACACCTCAAAGGGCTGCCCAGTCTGGAGACGGATATTGCGATTCCTCCGGTGGCGAACCACGTTCCGCATCTGCTGATTCGTTACAGCCAGGACAAATTGAAGATTTCACCGCGCGACGCGATGATGGAACTCCGCCGTGGCACTCCCAGCATCGAACTCAATCCCGTCGACTGGAAGCAGGACTGGGGCTTCCGCCGGCATTCCGGCCGATGTCAACACGATTGTGGTGGGTGTCTGGATGCTCCAACCGGGGGAGGAAATGATTGTGGCTCGCCGGCTGCGCGAAGTTCTGGAAAAAGCATCTCGCGGGTGATGCGAGGGCGTGGAGGTGGTCGATATTGTGTTGCTTTGGCGTGGCGCCGTATTGGGTTCGCTGCTTTCGTTTTCCGGATTTGCGGCTGCAGTGCCGGCGGTGACGTTCCACAAGCACATTGCCCCGATCCTGCAGGAGTACTGCGCGCCGTGTCACCGTCCGGGTGAATCCGGCCCATTCCCGCTGCTGACTTACGAAGACGCCCGCAAACGTGCCGGGCAGATTGCAACGGTGACAAGCCGGCGGTACATGCCTCCCTGGCTGCCGGAGGCCGGCACGGAGAAATTCGCCGGCGGAGCGCCGGCTCACAGAGCTTCAAATCGAATTAATCGGGAAGTGGGCCTCGGCAGGCGCTCCCGAAGGTGACGCAAGGGATGCCCGCCCCATCCGTACGTTCACGCCGGGATGGCAACTCGGAACGCCGGATCTGATTGTGCAAGCGTCAAAGCCCTTTCGGGCTCCGGCTGATGGGGCGGATGTTTATTGGAATTTCGTTCTAACCCCTCCAGTCGGATCCACCCGCTACGTCAG
Organism: uncultured Solibacteraceae bacterium; assembly: GCA_963792055.1. Classification (GTDB taxonomy): domain Bacteria; phylum Acidobacteriota; class Terriglobia; order Bryobacterales; family Bryobacteraceae; genus Solibacter. The sequence goes on from CAWBUV010000011.1 coordinate 905,485, forward strand.
GGCCATCGAGATTCGCCCCGGGAACACGCGTGCCGTCCATCACGCGAATCTGCTGATTGACCGCGAGCATACGGCGCGGGGGTTGGAAAGAGTTTCCGGCGAAGGATTTGCCGGAATGGACGTCGTCCTGGTGAGCAGTACATTTGACCCGGATAGTCACTTTCTCTTTTGGAAGCCAGGCGGCAGTCCGGTGGTGGAGTCCAACGGTCTTGCATGGCGTCTCGACCCAGGCAACGACCTGGTACTGAACGTTCATGTGCAGCCTTCGGGAAAAGCGGAACTGGTACAGCCTTCGGTGGGACTCTACTTCACCGGCGAGCCGCAGAGCAAGTTTCCCATGCTGATTCAACTCGAGCATGACGGTGCGCTCCGGATTCCCGCCGGCGCCGGCAACTTCGAGGTGCGCGATGATTTCCGGCTGCCGCAGGATGTCGATGTTCTGGCGGTCTATCCACACGCGCATTATCTGGGTCACGTGCTGGAGGGCTTCGCCACTCTTCCTGACGGCTCGCGCCGTACGCTGATCCGCATTCCGGACTGGGATCCCGGGTGGCAGGCGGTATACCCGTATCGCGAGCCGGTATTCCTGCCGAAGGGTACGACGCTGTCGATGCGATTTCATTACGATAACTCGGCGGGAAACCCGCGCAATCCGAACTCTCCGCCGAAGATGGTCGTGGGTGGAAATCAAGCCTCGGATGAAATGGCACATCTGTGGTTCCAGGTGCTGCCGCGCGGGGAAGGCGACCAGAGGATGGCGCTGCAGGAGGCGCTAATGCAGCATCGCCTGGAGAAATATCCGGGGGACTTTTCGGCGCTCTTCAATCTCGGCGCACTGCGCTTGAGCCGCAAGGAGATTCCATCCGCGATCGAGTACCTGCGCAATGCATTACGCAGCCAACCAGAGCAGCCCACCGCGTTGAACTCTTTGGGAGCGGCACTGGAATCGGACGGCAAATTCGCGGAGGCAGTGGAGCAGTTCCGTCATGCGCTGCGCATCCAGACGGACTATCGCGATGCCCGGTACAATCTGGCCAACGCGCTTGCGGCGCCAGGGCAAGATGGAGGAGGCTGCCGCGAATTTTCGGCAGGTACTCTCCGGGGATCCGAATGACGTGGCAGTACGGGAGCATCTGGTCGAAGCGCTGACACAATTGGGCGGCTCCGCATTTTCCGGCGGGCGGGTGGATGAGGCGGCGCGCTATTACCGGGAGTTGATTGAACTGCAGCCCGGGAACGCGGATCTGCATAATAACTTCGGCATCCTCTTGGTTCGAGGCGGCGACATAACGGGCGGGATCGATCAGTTCCAGGCAGCACTGAAGGCCGATCCTACCCACCAGGCGGCGCGTCGAAATCTCGATCTCGCGCGCAAGAAGCTTAAGCAGTAAGGATCAAAAGCGGGCGGAGATCGCCGGTTATTTTCTCTCTCCATGGCCTTCCACTACCGTGACTACGCGGTCCACTGCAACCGAAGGCAGCCGGTCCATCAGGCCGCTTGGCCAGCGCACTTCCAGGTCGGCGGCTGTCGCCTCGCCTAGTCCGAAATGCACCCGAAGATCGCTTTGCGAAATGTAGCTTCCACCGCTTCGCACCTCATCCATCTGGCGCCGGTCTTTCCCGCTCTCCCGCGTCGTGCAATAGATCCGCGTTCCGATCCCGGTCCGATTGGACCTGGTCCCAACAGTCTTCACCTTGATCCAGTGATTCTTCAGCCTCGAATCGCAGCGCAGCAATTGGGGCACGTCGTTGACACAATTCACCAGCAGATCGAGGTCGCCGTCGTTATCGAAATCGCCTACCGCCATGCCGCGCCCGGTGACCTTCTCCAGAATTCCCGGCCCCATCTGTTCCGAGACCTCCTGGAATCTGCCGTTCCGCAGGTTGCGATACACCAGTTTCCGCTGGCGATAGCCGGACTCCGTCAGGGTCTCTCCCACCTCCGGATACACGTGGCCGTTGCACTGGACGATATCCGGCCAGCCGTCGTTGTCGTAATCGAGAAATGCAATGCCCCAACCCAGGAAGCGCGTGATCTTGCCGAGGCCCGCCTGGAAGGTCTGGTCCTCAAACGCGCCACCGCCAAGATTGCGATAGAGGCTGGTAGTATCGCCCGCGAAATTCGTCTTTACGAGGTCGAAGTTGCCGTCGCCATCGTAGTCCGCAACCGATACGCCCATGCCCGCCTGCGGCTTTCCATCCGCCGAGTACGCCACTCCGGCTTCGATCGCGATCTCCTGAAAGGTACCGTCGTGATTGTTCTTGTACAACGCCGACGAAGTGGAATCGTTGGCCACATAAATATCCGGCCACCCATCGTTATCGAAATCGAAGGCTACGACTCCCAGTCCGAACGTTCCCGGGGTCTTGAGAATGCCGGCTTTCTGCGAGACGTCCGTGAACGTGCCGTCCCCATTGTTGTGGAACAAGATGTTCTTTCCGCCCTGCAAGCCCGGCGGACCACAGGCCACCATCAATCCCTTGTACTTGCACGGACCCGATTCGGGCAGCGGTGCGGTCTTCTGATCGAACTCGAGATAATTCGCCACGAACAGGTCGAGATGGCCGTCCCTGTCGTAATCCAGGAATGCGCATCCGGTATTATTTCGTTTACGGCCATCCTTCGTCCGCGTGGTCACGCCGGCCTTTGCCGCGACATCGACAAATTTTCCGTTCCCCAGATTCTTCCACAGCGAACAATCGCCCCAGTAGCTGACGAACAGGTCGTCGTTGCCGTCGTTATCGAAATCTCCGACGCAGCACCCCGAACCCCCAACCGGTTCGCGCGATCCCCGACACCGATGTCACATCCGTAAACGTACCGTCGCGATTATTCTTATACAGCCGGCTGACAGGTGCATTTGCGGCGGACCATACGCCTTCGAACTGCGACCCGTTCACGAGAAAAATGTCCAGCCATCCGTCCTGGTCGTAGTCGAAGAACGCGGCGCCACACCCGGTTGTCTCTATCAGGTAACGATTGCGCTTCTCGCTGCCATAAATAGTTTTCGCTCGCAGCCCCGCTTCTCGTGCCACATTTACGAACTGCACGTCCGTATCCAGGCCATGGAGAAGTTGATCCAGGGTGAATACCGCCGCGGTTCGACAGACCGAATTAATAAATGTACGGCGGCTTGCTTTTGACATACAGATTTTATTGTATTCGCGCCGGCTTCCTGATAGACTCTCGCCAATAGTCGGCCTAGTCTGCCGCCTGAGAGGGGATACACATGAGAACTTTTGCGCTCTGTTTTTGTGCGCTCGCCCTGTCCGCACCCGAAGCTCTCTTCGGCCAAGCGGTCTACGGAAGCATTTCCGGAAACGTTACCGATTCGAGCGGGGCCGCCGTCCCGAATGCCAAGGTCGTCATTACGGACACGGGAAAAGGCATCATCAATAACACTCTCACGAATGAGTCAGGCAACTACACTCAAGGCCATCTCATCGTAGGCGTTTACGAAGTGCGTATCGAAGCGGAGGGCTTCTCGCCGTTTTCGGCAAAGAACGCTCACGTCGAGGTGGACGCCGTCACCACGATTAATGCGCGTCTTGCCATCGGTACAGTGGGTGAGACCGTCAGCGTGACGGCGGAGACTCCTCTGCTGAAGGCCGAGAAGGCCGACGTTTCCGACACCATGACGCAGCGCGCCGTTGAGGAGTTGCCGGTGTTCGGCCGGGATATGAGCCGCCTTTACTTCCTGGTGCCCGGCGTACAGGCTACAGGCACCAGCGCTCCCAGTGAACAGCCCCATGACATCTTCCGTCCCACGATCGGCGGTCAGTACTGGGGGGGCATCTCCTTCCAGTTAGACGGGACTGATAATCGGGATTCCGTGCTTGGCGAGCCAGTCATCACGCCGAATTTGGATTCAGTTGCCGAGTTGAAGATCACGACCACGGCCTATGATGCGGAATTCGGCCAGGCCAGCCAGGCTATCATCGCCTCCCACACGAAATCCGGCACCAACACGCTTCACGGCAGCATTTTCGAGTATCGACGAGACCAGCACGGCGCCGCGCGCGATCCCTTTGCCCAGGCGCAACCGATTGTCGGGAGTGGCGGAAAGTTCATTCCACCTACCCTGTGGAACCAGTTCGGCGGATCGTTCGGCGGCCCGATTCAGAAGGACAAGACTTTCTATTTTGGCGATTATCAGGCCAATCGCCAGCATAATGGTGCGTCGCTGCTGACGCGGGTGCCAACCGCCGCAGAGCGCTCCGGCGATCTCAGCGGACTGAATACGCCGATCTTCAACCCCTGCAACGGCAGCGATTGTAACATCGTCCCGGCCGCTCGCCAGCAGTTCGCCGGCAACATCATTCCGACGAACCTACTCTCCACGCAGGCCCAGAACCTGCTCAAATTTATCCCTCTGCCGAATGTCGCCGGGGTCAGCGGTGCGGTTCCCAATTTTGTCGCAGCCGGCCAGGCTGTGCTCAATAGCGATTCCTTTAACGTTCGCATCGACCGCTACCAGACGGAGAAGCTCCACATCTTCGGCCGCTATAGTTTCATGAAGTATGAACAGGGCGCGCCCGGCGCGTTCGGGCTCGCTGCCGGCGGCCCCGCCTTCGCCGTGGCCGGATTTGCGGGCACTTCTTCATTACGCGATCAGAGCCTGGCCGCGGGTTTCGACTATTCCATCCGCCCCACCTGGCTCACCGACTTCCGTTTCGGGTTCTTCCGTTATCGCGTCTTCGTCAACCCCAATGGCGTCGGCACCTCGCCTGCCAAAGACGCTGGTATTCCCGGCCTGAACCTGGATAGCTACTACACGTCCGGCATGCCCCACGTTGTTATGAACGGCACCGGCGGTATGAGCTTTGGATACTCCCTGACCGTGAACAGCTGCAACTGCCCTTTGAACCAACAGGAGAACGAATTCCAATGGGTCAGCAACACCACGCACGTGGTGGGCAACCACTCGGTCAAGTTCGGTGTCGATTGGCGTCACGGGCAGAACCTGCGCGTGCCGAGCGATTCGCACCGCGCAGGACAGCTCACCTTCGATCCGACCACGACGCAGGGTCCGAACGGCGGCGGTTTGGGGCTGGCATCCTTTCTGCTCGGTCAGGTGAACTCATTCACCCGTTACGTCAGCAACTCGACCGAAGCTGCGGAACGGCAGAACCGGCTCTTCTCATATGTGCAGGACACCTGGAAGATCACGCCGAAACTCACCATGAACATCGGAATGCGGTGGGAGATCTACTTCCCACAGTATGTAAATGGGAAAGACAATGGCGGCTTCCAGAATCTCTCCACCGGGGAAGTTATGGTGACCGGAGAAAACGGCGTGAGCATGAACGGCAATGTGAAGACCGGGCTGACGCACTTTGCACCGCGCATCGGCCTGGCCTATCAGCTCGACCCTAAGACTGTAATCCGCACTGGTTATGGGCGCTCGTACGATGTCGGTGTTTTCGGAGTTTCGTACGGACACAACGTCACGCAGAATCTGCCGGTGCTGGCCAACCAGTCGCTCAACCCTTCGCAGCCATGGCTCTCGGTTTTCACGCTCGCCCAAGGGCCGACGCCGCTTGAGGCCAATACGGTGCTGGCCTCGCAGCCGAAGGGGCCAAACGGCAATTACATGCTTCCCAATGGTGTCGCGCCCAACGTGCTACCGCTCTCCAGCGACGGCACGATGCGACTGCCGGTGGTGGATGCATGGAACTTCACTCTCGAACGGCAGTTCACGCCGAGCACCGTTTTCTCCATCGGCTACATCGGCAACAAGGGTTATCATGTGACGCCTGGGGGGACAAACTACAATATCAATCAGCCCAGCATCGTCGGCTTCGGTACGCTCACCACCAATCAGCGCCGCCTGTTCTACCAGAAGTTCGGCTGGACCCAGAGCATCAAATATTTCAGTGACGATGGCAGCGTAAAGTTCAACTCATTGCAGGTGCGCGGTGAAAAACGCTTCAACAGCGGCCTCCAACTGCAGGGCAACTTTACCTGGGCCAGCGCATTCGATTACGCCAACGACTACTTCCTCTGGAACCACGACATCGATTACGGCCGTGAAAACGGTGTCCGCCGTTTCGTCTTCAACTTCAACGGCTTCTATGAGCTCCCCTTCGGAAAGAACCGGCGTTTCCTCAAGAACGCTTCGCGCGTGACCGACCTCTTGCTGGGCGGCTGGCAAATCGCGGGACTCGGCACCTGGGAATCGGGCATACCGTTCACGCCTTCCTATGTCAACTGTGGCAGCGATGAAGATACCGGACCATGCCGCGCCAACCTGGTCGGCAGCGCTAGCGTTTCCAACCCCAGCGCCAGCGGCTGGTATTCGACGGCTCCCGCAGGCACCAGCGGGCAAGGCTGTCTCAACACTGCGACCGCTACGTCCCTACTGAATGCCAACGGCTGCACACGCGGGGCCTGGAGCCGCCCGGCCCCGGGCAGCTTCGGCAATGCGACCAGGAACGGATTCTTCGGGCCGCATTTTTTCAACACTGACGCCTCGCTGAGCAAGAAGTTCCAGTTCTCCGAACGCGTCCAAGGCCAGTTCCGGGCCGAGCTCTTCAACGCATTCAACCACGTGAACCTCGGCCAGCCGAACGCGCAAGTGGATTCACCCACAGCCGGCCAGATATTTGCCATCGCGAATCTTGCTCAAATGAGAAAGTGGCAACTCGGTCTCCGTGTACAGTTCTAAATTGGGGCAGGCCCGCCGGCCTGCTCCTTCTGCTCTTGTTGACCGGAGCTGGGCTGCTTCCTGCCCAGCAGCCTCAATTCGGCGACCTGGAGTCCCAAGCAAACGCAGCGCGCTCGCGCGGCGATGCGTCGGCGGCACTTCAGGCCTGGCAAAAGGCCGCGGCGCTTTATCCTAATTCTGCTCGAATCCAGGACGAGATCGGGTTTCTTCTGGCAGTCCTGAATCGCCGCGAAGAAGCCTTCACCCATTTCGAGCGAGCTCTGGAGCTGGACCCCAAATTCGCTCCCGCTCAATATCATCTCGGTGTCGCGCTATGGCTCGCCAATGATCCGGCCCAGGCGATCCCTCACCTGCAAAGCGCCGCCGCCCTGGATCCCAAATCCTTCGACTACCGCTTCTACCTCGGCCAGGCACTGAACGCGACCTCGCAATTCCCGGCCGCACTGCCCAACCTTGCCGCCGCCACAACACTCAATCCGAAATCTTCCGAAGCTTGGAATCAACTCGGGCTCGCTCGCCAGCGGACCGGAGACACGGTCTCGGCTATCGACGCCTACCGCCGCGCTGTCGTCCTCTCGCCCGGCAACCTCGACGCCCGCAACAATCTCGGCTTCGTACTCGTGAATAGCGGACGTGCTGAAGAAGGTCTGGCTCAATTCGAGAAGATCCTCGCCGCGGATCCTGCCAACAACATGGCGCGGATTAACGCCGGATTCGCGCATTTGCAGAAGGCCGATCTCGACCTTGCTGCCGCCGACTTCCGCGAAGTCCTTCGCCGGGATCCCAATTCCGCGATCGCTCATTACGATCTGGGGGTCGCGCTCAAGCAGAAGGACGATCTCGAGCCAGCAAAAGCGGAGATTCGTCTTGCCCTGTCACTCGACCCGCAGCTTGCCGAAGGACACTACACGCTCGGGATCATCCACTGGCAAAGTGGCGAGTTCGAGAGCGCGGCGCGCGAAATGCGGGCTGCCATCGCCATCAACCCATCGTATGGAGAGGCATACTTCATGCTCGGCACCGCCCTCAAGCAGAACGGCGAGCTTGATGCTGCCGAAACCGCCCTTCGTGCGGCGATCCGCTTCGATCCGGCAAACCCCGGCCCCTATAATACGCTCGGCCAGCTATTACGTCAAAAAGGTGACATCGAGACCAGCCGTGGTGTGTTTGCGGAAGGCGCCAGGGCCAAGCAGAAGAAGGAAGCGGATCTGGGAAAGATGCTGCAGAAGAAGTAGGAGGATTCGCCGCCATCTGCGTTTCAGTGATGCATCGCCACGGACAGCAAACCCATGCACCCGACAATCGCGAGCACGGATGCCACCGCCGAGGGCAGGCTGAACCGTCGCTGCAGGCCGGCGGTGCGCAGTTGCTTCACCTCCCGGCGATGATCAAATATGGCGGCGACAAGGGCAAAGACGCCGAGCAACAGCAGCGCCATGCCGACTACCTCCGCGCTCCACACATTTCCCGCCGGACCTCTGACGAAGATGTGCTCTTCGGCCAGCGACTGAAAAACCTTTGCCAGCGTGAAACCGAAGCCGATCAGGGAAAGTGAGGTGCGGATCCATGCCATGAGAGTGCGGTCGGATGCCATGAGGTTCCGCTGCATCGCGAGGAGTGTGTTGGGATCGGGATCCGTGTGATTCATCATGCAAGACTGCCGAGGCGGCGAGGGCTGACCTGAAAGGTCAACCCCCGCAGTTTCGGGATGGCGCTGGTTCAGGTGTTACTGGCGCGCCATGACAGTGCGCATTTCCGCCTCTTTATCTACAATCAGGTCTCCAGACACGTCGATCACCACTTCGTGAATCGTACCGGTGAACTCGAACGGATTTTTGAATCGGGAAGAGATCGGCGATCCCGTCCCGCGCCCGATGACCAGCCCGCCGCCAAGGCCGAAGGCCAGCGGAATCGTTACCGGAAGCTGACCTTCACCGACGAGCTTGCCGATGTACAGCTGTGCCTTTCCCGGTGCCCCTAGTCCCTTCTTGATATCGGGCTTGCCGGTCGGTTCGAATTCAAACCGCACCTCGATTGTCCCCTCCGGAACCTCGATGTCTGAAGAAACGATGAACTCCCGCGAACCGACATAGTTGTACACGTAGTGGAGCTTCCGCTTCTGTATGAAAAGAGCGTATCCGCCCGAGCCTGAGCCCATCGCTACAATCACTCCCTCGGCTCCGCCCTTGGGAATCTCAAGCCGCGCCGTAATGCTGTGCGGACGGTTCAGGACACCGACGCAAGCCTTCTCGGGGACCGCCGAAGTGTGTGGAAAGTATCGATATTTCTGCCGGTCGCGTGTAAGCTGCGGACGCTCATCCGCAAAGCGCAGCGTCAACCGGCTATCGATCGGCAGCACCTTATACTTTCCGGCCTCTACGTACCACATGGCGATCATCTCGATGAGCCGCGCCCGCTCCTTTTCCGCCAGGTTCCGGGTTTCCGCCGGATCTACTTCCACGTTATAAAGCTCCCAGTGCTTCGCATCCAACTCCCGCAGCTTGTCTTCCGTAATCGGTGTACCAAGCTGTACCGGCGATTCCGCAAACGATGGTCCCAGGGTAGGGACATACGGCACGCCAGCCGTTGTGGTAGATCGACCTGTGACCGAACATCTCGAAATACTGCGTCTGGTGGTTCGATTCGGCCTTTGCGTCGTCGAAGGTATGTTTGAAACTGACACCCTCGACTGGCGACTGCGTGACCCCACGAATCTGCTCCGGCGCATCGATTCCGAGGCAATCGAGTACGGTCGGCACCATATCGATGGCATGCGCGAACTGCTGCCGGATCTGGCCCTTCGCCTTGATTCCCTTCGGCCAGTGAACCAGGAATGGATCGCTCACGCCGCCGCGGTACGTTTCGCGCTTCCAGCGGCGGAAGGGCGTGTTCCCGGCAAACGTCCAGCCCCACGAGTAATGATTGAAGTATTTCGGGCCGCCGAGTTCGTCAAGCGCGTCGAGATTCTCCTCTACCGATTCGGGAACATTGTTGAAGAATTTGTTTTCGTTGACCGAGCCGTGCGGTCCCCCTTCGGCACTCGCGCCGTTGTCGGACAACACCATGATCAACGTATTATCGAGTTCCCCAAGTGTTTCCAAGTAGTCCAGCAGGCGGCCGATCTGATGGTCGGTGTGCTCCACGAAGCCTGCGAAGACCTCCATCATCCGGGCATACAGTTTCTTCTCGTTGGCGGGCAGTCCCTTCCAATCCGCGACATCCGGGTCATGACGCGAAAGCTCGGCATCTTTGGAAACTATGCCCAGTTCCTTCTGGCGTTTGAAGACCCGATCGCGATACGCATCCCAGCCGTCGTCGAATTTGCCCTTGTACTTGTCGGCCCACTCTTTCGGAACCTGATGCGGCGCATGGTGGGCGCCGGGGGCGAAATAGAGGAAGAACGGCTTGTCGGGCGCCACTTGTTTTGAATCGCCAACGAACTGGACCGCTTTATCGACGAGATCTTCGGTCAAGTGATAGCCCTGCTCCGGAGTTTTTGGCGGTTCCACCTGGTGGTTGTCATAAACCAGGTCTGGATAATACTGGTGCGTGTCGCCGCCGAGGAAGCCGTAATAGCGTTGGAAACCGCGGCCTAGCGGCCAGCGATCATACGGCCCGGCCGCGCTGGCCTGCTCGGCGGGTGTGAGATGCCACTTGCCTACCGCGTACGTATTGTACCCGTTCATCAGAAGGATCTCGGACAGGAAGCCGTTTTCGAACGGAATGATGCCATTCGAGCCGGGATAGCCCTCGGCGCCTTCCGTGATGCAGGACATACCGTTCGAATGATGATTTCGTCCGGTGAGAATGCACGAACGGGTCGGGGAACACAAAGCCGTCGTGTGCATATTGTTATAGAGCAGCCCGTTCTTCGCCAGCCGGTTCAGATTCGGCGTATTCATGGGTGCGCCGTAGCAGCCGAGTTGCCCGAAGCCGGTATCATCCAAAATAATAAACAGAACGTTCGGCGCCCCCGCCTTCGCCCGTTCCGGCGCCGGCCATGCCGGCGAGGATTCCGCGATCGTTCGCCCCAAAACTCCCGGGAATGCGGTACCCGGCTTATATTCGCGTAATGACATTGATGGACTCCTGAGAACGGGGCGAGGGATTATCAGACCACGCCCTGCGTTGTGCGATTTCTGACAGTCGGATCCGCCTCGATTCGTTGAAGCGGTCCGGACATTGAGATGCCGCGGCGGCCTCCGATGGTTTAGTTTTCCGGGACTCGGACCTGGGCCTGATGATACTGGTCACTACGCGAGTCGTCGCAGACAGGTTGATATACTTGAAGAGAATTCCTGGGCCTCCGTATCAGTTTCATTGTTGACCGTAGCTTTGAGCGAATGACTGTGTGGCCTAATGATGAATCGCAGATTCGCGCGCGCAGGGGCATTGATTGGACCATCGCGCGTTTCGATTCGCAGCTCACCGCTCTCCTCACCAACCTCTTGATCTTCGAATTCGCGTTCTTTTGCGCCTACAGGTACGCCATGACCTTGTCTTTGCGTACCGGCGCTCCCTTCTGGTTTCCGGATTCTGTGCTTCTTTGCGCGCTACTGTTGTCCCGCCCACGGAGGTGGTGGATTTTTATCTCGGCGACTCTGCCGATACGCCTGCTAGTAGCTCTCCCTGCTAATTCGCCGATGTGGTTCCTACTGGCGGCTTTCGCCAACGACTCGCTGAAGGCTGTATTGGCGGCGGCCTTGGTACGGCGGATGTTGAGGAATCGCGGAATCCGCTTCGATTCCCTTCATGACTTCTGGATCTATTTGCTGGCTACCGCGGCGCTTGCGCCCGCACTGTCCGGAATCGCCGGGGCTGCGTCTTGGGTTGTTCTGGGCCGCGAGTTTTGGCCGACGTGGCGAAATTGGTTTCTGGGCGATGCATTGGCCAATATCGTCCTGACCCCCCTGCTACTCTGCGTGGCGCTCGGCTGGAACAAACTTAGCGCAGTAAAACCGGTGCGCTTCCTAGAGGGTCTTGTGGTGTTCTCGGGCCTGGTGCTTGCGGTACAGATAGCACACCGGCAGGGCCTGCGGGATTCGAATCTCATCGATTTCTACCACTACATCCCCGCATCCTTTCTGGTGTTGGCTGCGGTCCGTTTCGGACCTCTAGGCGCATCCGGTTCCCTGTCGATTATGACCGTGCTTTCCGTAGTCGCTACGGAGGCGAGTCAAAGGACAGTCTTCGTTCCCGCTGCCATGGATAGTGTTCTCTCGATACAACTGTTCATGATCGTCCTCGCGATTCCGATCATGTCGCTCGCGGTGCTTGTTGAACAGCAGCACAAAACGGAGCATTCCCTGCGGGAAAGTGAGGAACGCTTCCGGAATATGGCAAATACCGCACCCGTCATGATCTGGATTTCCGGTGTGGATGAGCGTGCCAACTTCTTCAACCGGGGCTGGCTGAATTTCACGGGGCGCTCTCTCTCAGAGGAAATAGGATATGGTTGGACCGTAGGTGTCCACCCAGATCAGCGGGACAACTGTCTGGCTGGATACTCGGCTGCGTTCAAGGGACGCCGTGATTGGCATACCGAATATCAGTTGCGGAGGGCGGACGGTGAGTACCGCTGGATGCTCTGCAGCGGCGGTCCCCGTTTTGCACAGGGTGGCGTTTTTGAGGGTTATATCGTCTCCTGTTTCGACATTACAGACTTCAAGAATGCTCAGGAGTCTGCCCTCTCCAGACAAAAGCTGGAAAGTCTGGGAGTTTTGGCGGCTGGAATCGCACACGATTTCAATAACCTGCTGGGAAGCATCCACGCGGAAGCCGAACTCGCTGAGGTGGAGCTGGCTGAAGGCTCGCATTCCGACAAAGAGATCCAGGCCATCAAGAGAATTTCCATTCGCGCATCGGAAATCGTCCGCCAATTGATGATTTACTCGGGCCACGACAGGCCCGATTTCGAACCGCTGGATGTGACTAAGATCGTGGAAGAGATGCTGGAACTGCTCCATGTCTCGACTTCGAAGAACGCATCGCTCAAGGTCGATCTCGCCAGGAATCTTCCCGAGGTGATGGCGAATGGTTCGCAGATCCGGCAGGTGGTGATGAATCTGGTAATCAATGCCTCGGATGCGCTTGCGAATAAGGGTGGGGAAATTCGTGTTTCGACAGCCGTGGCGACTGGCGGCCCAGATTTGACCTTACCCTCCGGGGGCGCCCTGCCGGAGGGAACTTACGTAATGCTGCGAGTATCGGATACCGGCGCCGGCATGACCAAAGAGGCACAAACCAAAATCTTTGATCCGTTCTTCACGACGAAATTGGCCGGGCGTGGGCTGGGGCTGGCTGTCGTACACGGAATTGTTGGCGCGCACCACGGTACGATCGATCTGGTCAGCGCGCCCGGCGAGGGGACGACGTTTCATATCTACTTGCCTTGTGTCGGGCAGCCGCACCAGATTTCACAGCGACACGCCTCCAACTGATGTACGAACCCGCGGTTTCAGATAAGAGGGAGCATTGATCCATGGATCCACTGGAAGGAAAAGTGACACTCATTACGGGGGCCAAGGGCGGCCTTGGCAGCTTCGTCACCGAAGCATTCCTGGCGGGTGGCGCGAAAGTAGTGGGCGTTTCGCGCTCGATTCAGGCAAATGACTTTTCCCACCCGAAATTCACCGCGATCGCTGCCGAATTGTCGAACGGCGAGGCTGCCCGACGGCTTGTGGAAGAAATTGTCGCCCGATTCGAACACATCGACGCCCTGGTGCACGTGATGGGCGGCTTCGCCGGCGGGACGAGCGTTGCGGAAACTGACGATGCCACTTTCGAAAAGATGCTGGACCTCAATTATCGGGTCTGCATTCTTCATCTCACGCGCAGTGCTGCCGCAAATGAGGCAGCAGGGCGGCGGACGAATCCTCGCAGTCGCCAGCCGCCAAGGGGTCGAACCGGCAGCTATGACCGGTGCATACAGCGCTTCGAAGGCCGCGTTGATTTCACTGATTCGCACGATCGCCCTGGAGAACAAGGACCGCTCCATTTCGGCAAATAGCGTGTTACCGGCTACGATGGATACGCCGGCGAATCGCGCAGGCGACCCCAAGGCGGATCGTACTCAGTGGGTGCAGCCTGCGCAGGTTGCCGCGCTGCTGGTCCACCTGGCTTCCGACGCCGGCGCACAGGTCACCGGCGCGGCGATTCCGGTCTACGGCAAGCAAATGTGATGCTTGTGTAGTTTCCTTGCCTATGCCACGGCGATTTTGCGGGGAAATATCCGGGCAACCAGCCCGGCCACCGAGTGCAACATCAGCTTTCGGTGTTCGGGCGTGACACAAATGAAACAGGCAGGAAGATAGAAGGCGGTACAAGAGAGGGCTCCGGCCAGTATCAACTGCGGCCAGGTCTGTCCGCTCACGCCAACGCTCTTCAGGGCTTCGACAAGCAGGAGCACCGGAATTGCCGTCAGCAGCGGACGTGCATAGATGCCCCACATGTAGCCGAAAAACGACGAGTCCAAAGCACGGCAGACCAGCCACGGAACGTAAAGGCCGCGGTTCAGAACGGAGAGCATCCCCACCACCCAGGCCACGCCCAGTATGCCGTAGTGCGGCAGCACCAGCCAGATGCCGATCACTCCCAGAATCGCCTCGGCCAGGAGCCCTCTCGCCATACGGTCATGACGGCTCAGGCCGTAGAGCATCGACGTGGAATTGAATTGCCCGGCGACCGCGAACATGGTGGTGAGCGAAATCACCGGCAACAAGGGGCCGCACGCGTTGGCGAATTCCATGTTGACCCAGCGGCGCAGCAATTCAGTACCAAACACGAGCAGGAAGATCACCAGGGGCAGGAAGAGCGTCACGCAGTAACGATTCAGGAATATGCCCAAATTGTAGACGGACTTCCCGTCGCCCTTGGCCTGCATCTCCACCACGTTCGATCGCGTGACGAATCCGACCCGCGTGACAGCTTCCACGGAATAGCCGAGCAGCCGTGAGGGAAACGTATAATAGCCGACGAACGATGCCAGACGAAAGTGGCCGATCATGACAGGCGCACCCTGGCTCAACAGCAGGTTGGAAACGTTGGCTACGAACGAATGTACGCCGTAGCTCCACATTTCTCTGATCATCGCAAACTTTACGTACACCGAAGACAACCGCATCTCCGGGAATACGGAGCGGAAGGCCATCATAGCCAGCGAGTTTCCCACCAGTTGGCCCAACACCACCACTACGCCCAATTCCTTCAGGCCGAAGCCGAAGTACAACAGGAGCGAGCAGCCCACCGAGCGGATGAGCAGTTGGGCCACCCAGGTGCGGGTGAGATGGTCGTAGCGCTGAAAGGCGTCCAGGCAGGAACTGAAGAAATGCAGTGGAAAATTCAGCGCCCAACCCAAGCCGACGATGAGGATCATGATTCGAAAATCCTCACGGTTGACGGGATCGGCAATCTGGAACTGGCCGACGCCTCGCCCAGCGACCATAAGGGTGGCTAGCGCGAACACTCCGGCCACACCACAGAAATAGACCAGTCCGGTGTTGATCACGCGGTTAATCAAGTCCGGCTCGTTCCTGGCGCGGTAATTCGCCACGAATTGCGTGACTGACGAGTTAAAGCCCAGGTCGAAAAACCAGAGATACTCCACCAGGGAGAACACGAGTGCCCAGATGCCATAACGCTCGGAACCGAGCTTGCGTGCGATATAGGGCGAAAGGAGAAGTCCGATCGCGATATTCAACGACACCCCGACCCAGTTCCAAAGGACGCCGACAAAAAAACGGCGAGCGCGCTGTCCTTCTTGGGGGGGAGGATTTTCGAGCCCGGAATTGCTCATCGGTGCCGTAGTTTCGGACAATTACTTAGAGTCTAGCGCACCGGCTTGTGCGGGAGATAATGATGGTGGTCCATGAAAGTCATCCTTCCCATTCTGTTAATATTCGTCGCGCTCGCTATCTTTTGCGCGCACACGAATCTACCCTGGTCCGACGAGGCGTGGTTCGCCAGCCCGGCCTTCAATCTGATTACCAAAGGTAACTTTGGCACATCGGTGCTGGACCCCATGGCCTCCTTCCGCACCAACAATCTGACTGGCATTCACGAGCACACGTACTGGATTGTGCCGCTATTTCCGTTGGCGGAGGCCGCATGGTTCCGCGCGATCGGCTTACGGATTGATGCAGGCCCGCTACCTGTCGATTCTTTGGGGTCTGCTGGCGCTGTGGGCGTGGTACCGGATGCTGAGGATTCTGACCGGCGACGAACGCGTTGCCGCGCTCGCTCTGGGACTCATGGCGGTCGATTTCACGTTCGTCTGGACATCGTCGGTAGGCCGCATGGACATGATGTGTGCGGCGCTGGGCGGCGCAGGGTTGACGGCCTTTCTGATACTGCGGGAACGTAATTTTACGCTGGCCGTATTGGTGAGCCAGAGCTTGATCGTTGCGGCGGGATTGTCCCATCCGATGGCTGCCGGCTATGCCTGCGGTCTTGCTGGCCCTCACGCTTTACTGCGATCGGAAACGCATTCGGCTGCTGCATGTACTGGTAGCGGCGGCGCCCTACGTGGCCGGAGCGATCGGTTGGGGGCTATATATCATGAGGGCGCCGCACGACTTCATGCTGCAATTCGGAGGCAATGCCGCCGAGCGCGGACTGCCCCTCAACGACCCGATGGCCATCCTTCACAGCCAGGTTGTGGTCCGCTTTCTCCACATGTTCGGAATGGCGCCGGACACCAGGGGCTTCAGCCACATCAAGATTCTGATTCTGGCTGCGTATGCGGCGGGTGTCCTGGGTGTGGTGCTGGACGCGAGATCTGTCGCCGACGAAGCACGCGCAGTCTGTTGCTGGTTTCCGGCGTGACCTTGCTCGTTATGATTGCGTTGGACCGCGAAGCGCAGCATCAATACCTGATCCACTTTGTGCTGTGGATGATCTCGCTGACTGCGGTGGCGGGGGTGTCCTGGTGGGACCGGCGCACTGTGCCGCGATGGGCGCTGGCGGCGGTGTTGCTGGTGGTTTGCCTGGTTCAAGTGGCGACGATCGGACGGCGTGTGTCGCAGCGCGCCTACTCCACGCTTTACCTTGCGACCACTGAATACCTGAAGGCGCACGCGCAGGGGAAAGGCGTGATCATGGGCAGCGCTGAACTGGCATTCCAGCTGGGCTACATAGACAACCTGGTGGACGACCCGCGCCTCGGCTTCCGCAGCGGCAAGCGTCCGAACTTCATCGTGATCGACAAGAATCGCTACGCCGAATGGATTCCCCAATACGAGCAGCGGGAGCCGGAGACGTATCGGTATATCCGCGGAATGATGGACGGGGAATTCCACCAGGTGCTGGAGAACGACGCCTACCGGGTCTACGCGCGCAACGGATTGTAGGCAGCGTTAAAACGAAAGCCGCGTGCCTAACTGGAAGCTGCGCGGTCCGCCGGTCCCGAAGATGTTGCTGAAGCGGCTCGGTGGGCTGGCCGAAGCCCGGGGCCAGCAGGTTGTCTGCATAGCCGCTCAGGTTGGCGGTGTTGAGCACGTTGAAAACTTCTCCGAAGACCTGCCACTCCAGGCGCTCGCGGAAGCGGAAGAGCTTGGTCACGCGCAGATCCTGCGAGTTGAAGATGTGGCCGGTGTCGAAGTTCTGCGGGCAGGGTGACGCGTGGGAAAGATCTGCGCCGGGTTGGGGGCCGTCTTGCCGCCGTAGGTCTGGTTGTATTGATTCACCAGCCTCACCAGATCGCCCTTGCCCAGGCCGAAGTTGAACTGGTTGGTGCCGGAGCCCGGCAGCAGGAACTGGTCCACGCCGGTGCCGTAGAAATCGGTTCCGGTGATGATGGGCTGGAAGGGCTGGCGGCTGTTGAAGCTGGAAATGAGCGACACCTGGATGCCGCCCGGCGCTTCCACGATCGCCGGAAATATTCAGCACATGGCGGGGCGAAGAAGGGCCCACATTCTGCGGCCAGTTGTTCAGATTGGTGATCGGCGTGTAGAGCTGGTTGAGGCCGTAAATGTTCTGGTCGCTCTGCAGGGCGTAGGCGACGCCGACGGTGGCGGTGGCTGAAACGCTTGTCGGCGCGCACCAGCAGCGCCTTATAGGTCCGCGTTGCCGCCGCTGATGGTGGCGCCGATCGGGCCGTTGGAGCAGGCGACGCCAGGCACCGTGGCGAGCGCCGGGGCGCAGGCCGGAATCACGGGGCCGCCCACCGCGTTGTAGTGATTGAGATCGACGCCGCGCAGCTTCTCGTGGATGAAGTGGCGGAAGGCGAAATCGGCGGTGACCGCGAAATCGCTGGTCACCTGCCGCTGCACGCCGAGGCTGAGGTGCTGCGCCTGGGCGGGCACGAAGTCGTCACGAAGAGATCGCTGCGCGGTCTTGAAGACGTCGATGTTGCGCAACGTGAGATCGGTGTTGTTGGGGTTCACGTGCAACTGCTGGATGGCGCTCGCGCGCACCAGCGGCAGGATCGCGTTGAGCAGGTTGCCGGAGAAGGCCGTCGGGACGCGGATATCGAGCGGCGCGCCGGCCGGCAGGCCGGGAACCGGGAATCGGATTGGGCACGATGGAGCCGGGCAGCGGCAGATAGCCCGGTGCCCAGCGGGCCGAGGTAGGCGCGCTCCACCAGCCGGGTTTCGATGTTCAGCGTGTCGTAGAAGATGCCGCCGCCGCCGCGAATCACGGTGCGGCTCGTCGGGCAGGCTCCAGGCGAAGCCCGGCGCGGGAGTGAACCGCAGGTAGGCATGCTGTTCGTGGCCCGACGCCGTTCGCGCCGAAGATCGGCGCCAGAAACTGCGGCTTGGTCAGGTCGTGGTTCAGGGCGTTGCTTTCGAAGGACCACGCCAGTCCGTAGTTGAGCGTGAAACGCGGCCGCAGCTTCCAGGTGTCCTGCCAGTAGAACGTGGAACAGGCGGTCGTGGTCGGCCTGGTCGCGTTGAAAGGTGGGCGGCTGATTGATGTCGCCGATGCCGAAGACGAAGCTCTTCAACGGGAGGCTCAGCACGTCGGTGCGAGCGTGTGAACGTTTTGGGGATCAGTGCGGTCAGGGGCGGAGCCAGTTGGCGCACCTCCTGGGGCGAAAACAGCGTGATGTCGGCGGGCGCGTCCAGCACGTAGGTGCCGGTGCCTTTCAGTAATTCGATTCGCCGCCGAATTTGAAGCGGTGCGTGCCGTGCTGCCAGGTCATGTTGTCGGCGAAGATATGGCGGCGGGTGAGCGCGGCTCTGCGGCGAATTGGTCTGGTTGCCGAACGCGACGCCCGCGCCTTCCACCAGCACATGCGGGCCGCCCAGCCCGAGACAGTCCGGGCATTCGTCCGCGGTGGGCGGGGTGTTGTGATTGCTCCAGAAGGTAGTGGAGTAGCGGAATTCGTTGACCAGCGTGGGACGCAGCGTGCTGATCAGGGAGAACACCCCGGAATCGGCCCAGTTGATATTGCTCTCCCAGGCGGAGGGCATGGAGTTGACCTCGCGCGGCGCGAAGGTGTTATTGCCGTCGTGAGAGTAGCGCACGAACGCCGTGTGGGCGGCACTGATGCGGTAGTCGATCCGCGCGTTGACCAGGTCGTCGTGCTTGGGGCTTGGCGGTAACGCGGGCGAGGCTGCTGAAGGCGGCATCGGTGGGCACGCTGGTGAAGACGCCGCGCTGATTGTTGTGTTCGTAGGCGGCGAAGAAGAAGAGCCGGTCCTTTACGACGGGGCCGCCGACCCAGAGTCCGCTCTGGCGCCGCGCGAAGAACGGGTCCGGCGCCAGCGGGTCGCGCTGCAGTCCGGGGTAGGCCGCCATGTGGTGATCGCGGAAGAAGAAGAAACCGCTGCCGTGCAACTGGTTGCTGCCGCTCCGCGTCACGATATTGATCGCGCCGGCGGCTGTGATGCCGGTGGAGAGATCGAAGTTGACGCTGGAGATCTGAAATTCCTGAACGATCTCCTGCGAGAAGTTCTGCTGGGTGCCGCCGTCCACCGAATCGTTGATGCGCGCGCCGTCCACGGCGATGCGCGTGCGGTCCGGGTCGGCGCCGAGAATGGAGACGTCCATGGCCCGGTTGTAGTCGCCCTGGTAAGTTGCTGGAGATGGCTACTCCTGGCGAGAGGAATGCGAGTTGTAGGAAGCTGCGGCCGTTGAGCGGGAGTTGTTGGATCTGCTGGCGGCTGATGACCTGGTCGATGGTGTGAGATTCCATTTCGATCTGCGGATTGATGGTGTCGACGGTGACGGTGTCCTTTTGCTCGCCCACCTGCAGATGCGGATCCACCGTGGTAACACCGCCGGTAGCCACCACCACTTGGACCGAGTAGGCATGGAAGCCGGGCGCTTCCACTCGCATTTCATATGCGCCGGCGGCCAGGGACGGCACACTGTACTGACCGCTCTGATTGCTCAGCAGGACGCGTTCGAACGCCGTGGCCAGCGTTCTTCACTTTGATGGAAGCATTGGGCACAACTCCGCCCGACGGATCGTAAACAGTGCCCGCGATTTCGCCCGTGGGTGCTTGGGCAAACAGGGCCGCGGCAAAAGCCGCAAGAAGCAGCATCCCCAAAAAGCGTTGCATTTGAATATTCAGACACACTGGGAGTCGGATAGCAAGCGTCCAGAGGGGCACCAGGACTGGCCCGGCGAACTGCCATTTGCGACAATTGGCCGATGCGACGATTCACGGCCACCCGTCCGAAAAGCTCCTACTCTGGGAAGAAATGATCAAACGCCAGGAAGCAGTACTGCGCGGCTTGCGCTTTATCTATCAGAACTCGCTGGAGGGGAATAACTTCGAGGATTGGGACGGCGATTATTTGTGGTGTTTCCATTGCGTCGCCTCCACCTCTGCCGATTCCAACTTGCGCGCCCTGGCACGCGAAATGGGCGCGACCCTGGCGCGTAAATGGCGGGACAGCCAGCAGGCTCTGCCCGAGTTGGCAGACGCTGATGAGGTCGGGTATTACATGTCGATGATCGATGTGGCGCAGCGTCTGGGAATCGAGACCCCTCAACTACGTGACCATGTGGGCCAGGGGAGTCGCCGCTTCACGGCGAAGGACTACCTGGGTTTTGATCCCGTTCGGGAAGCGCCGCCGGCAAATGCGCGGTCGCGTTACGACCTGTGGTGCGACGCGCTGGTTCTGACCTATACGGGGGATTCGTGCGCTATCCGAATGGGCGCGTCTTACGTGGACGTTCTTCGCTGGCTGCCCCAGATGCGCCCGTATCGCGGCGCCGAAGGCGGCGCCAATGCGGAGTTTCGGGATATCGTCCTGGCGATCACTCACCTGGTTTACACGCTCAATGACTACAACCGGTACCGGCTTTCCCCGGAATGGCTGCCGCATGAGTTCGATTTTCTCCGTGCCAACCTTAGAGAACCAGTGTCGGCGGGAGATCCGGAATTGCTAGGCGAGTTCGTCGATTGCCTGAGAGCTTTCGGATTGCCGGAAAGCGACGCGGTAGTCCGCTCGGGGGTGGAGTATCTGTTGGAAAGCCAGAACGCGGACGGCAGTTGGGGAGACATTCATGAGCCCGACGTGCACAAGCGGTATCACACCGCATGGGCAGCGGTGGATGGGCTGCGCGACTATAACTGGCAGGAGCGGACCGAGTGGCCGGCTGGAGTGCGTGAGGTGTTGCTTGAGGCGGGCGGCTCCTGGGGCTCCCGTGATACTCAGTAGATCCATTCCGCACCGCCTCACTCGGAATGGACATGCTACGATTTCTGCCATGACCGGCAGGCGCGCAGAATACGGAGCGACGGGGAAACTGTGAGCGCCGACTCAGTCACGCTCACCGATCCGAGTACACCAGAGCGTCCTACTGAGGCGCACTTCGACCCGGCGCAGAAGGCCTGGATCTTGAGCCGTCACCAGGATGTCTGGGCCGCGTTGCGCGAACCGCACCTTTGGGCGGTTAGTGGCAAGCGCGAGATTCAGCCCGAAACCCGCGATGACGGTGGACGCTTGTTGCAACGAGCCGCGATGCTGGAGTCGCTCTCCGCCTCGTTCCTGGAAGCGTGGCGTCCGCGCCTGGAGGCTGAGACATTCACTGCGCTCCTCAGTTTGCCCACGGGGCCAGCCTGTCGATCTGCTCGGTGACTTTGCCCTACCCTGGGGACTCACACTGGCCATGATCGTGACGCGCGCCGACCCCGCCAGTGCCGGCCGGCTCGCCGATCTTGGCCGCCGCGTCTTTGCCGCCACCGGCGAAGGCGCCGATGCCGCATTGCGGGCCGATGCAGCCGCCGCAACCGCGGAACTCGAACGGAGTCTTCGAATCCGGACCGATCCCGATGGGGGAACCCGCATTTGTGGCTCTGTCCCAAACATTGCCCCGGCTTCTGGCCAGCGCCTGGCTCGCCCTGGTCCGCAATCCCGGCGAATTCGCCCGCTTGCGCTCCGAACCGCATCTGTTGCCGGGGGCGGTAGACGAATTGCTCCGATACGCTGGCATTGTTCGACGGGTTTTTCGGCGTGCCACCGCGGACATCAATCTTGGTAGCGTGAAAATCGCCAAAGGAGACCTCGTCGTGCTGATGCTGGCCTCTGCGAACCGCGACCCGGACCAATTTCCCGACCCGGACCGCCTCGATCTGGCGCGTGTCGCCACCAGCCACGTCGCGCTGGGGACGGGCCGGAATTCCTGCGTCGGCGCCGCTGCTCATCCGTATGGCGGCCTCCGTGGCCACCGGAGCGCTGACCGCCACCTTTTCGCAGCGTACAGTTTGGCAGCGTGAGCGAATGGCGCCTGGGCTCCGGTTTCTGTTTTCCATCCGCGGTGTACGTGATCTTACATCAGTGAATTGGAAACACTCTTGACGTAGTTTTTACATTCTCGCGACATATGGCGACTGCAGGGTGGATGATCCTAATAACATGGGCCGAACCATGCAGCGCAAAAAGGTGGTTTTCTTCTTTCCGGCATTTTCCAGTCAGGAAGCGACGGCGCCGCTGGGTATTCTGGCGGTATCCACGCCTTTGCTGAATGCGGGGTATCAGGTAAAGATCATCGATTCCACCATCACCCCGAACTTCCAGCAGCGGGTGATCGAAGAGCTCAAAGACGCCATCTGCCTGGCGGTCTCGCTGGTCACCGGACCCGATGATCCGCGAGACCGTGCAGATCGCCCGCGAGGTGAAGCGGCTCTACCCGAAGATGCCGATTGTGCTGGGCGGCTGGCATCCCTCGCTGCTCCCGGACCAGACGCTGGCCGCCGAATATGTGGATGCCGTAGTGGTCGGGCAGGGCGAGGAAGCGCTGCTCGAGATCGTGCGTCGCCTCGAAGCCGGCGAATCCCTGCAAGGTATTCCCGGGCGTCGGCTACAAAGGAGGACGGCCGGATTCGCTTCAATCCCGCGCGCCCGTTGCGCCCGTTGCGGGAGATGCCGCCCAAGGCCTATCACCTGGCCGATTTCGACGCCTACCAGCGCGTCTGCGGCCGGCGCTGGGCCATGTACACCTCGAGTCTCGCGTGCCCCTACAACTGCGGCTATTGCACCAACGACGGCGTCTACGGCCGCAAGTGGAACGCGCTCGACCCGGACCAGGTGGTGGAAGAGACCACCGACCTGGTGAGCCGCTACAACCTGGAACTGCTGTGGATCGTCGACGACAATTTCCTGATCGACCGCGACCGCGCCGTCGGCATCGCCGAGGGCCTGGTGCGGCGCGGCGTCAAGTTCGATTGGAGCATCCAGGCCTCCACCAACCTGGTGATCCGGCTCACGCGTGGAGGAACTCAAACTGCTGCGCCGCGTCGGGCCTGACGCAGATGTCGCAGGGCGCCGACACCGGCTCCCCGAAAATGATGCACCTGATGGGCAAGGATTTTCAGGATCTGGACTGCCATCTACGGTGCGGCCGACAAACTGACGCGGCCGGCATCCGCCCCAGCTTCAACCTGATCTTCGGCTATCCCGGCGAAGGCGAAAAGGAGCGGCGGGAATCCGTGGCGCTGATGATGAACATCTGCCGGCGCTATCCGGGCGCGGAGTTCTGGACCAACATCTTCACGCCCTATCCCGGGTCGCCGATCATGAAGCGCGCGTTCGAACTCGGCATCGAAGTTCCGAAGACGCTGGAGGGCTGGGCGGATTTCTTCCCGCGCTACACAGTGCTGCCCTGGCTCAAGGGCAGCGAGCACGAACGCCTGCAGAACATGCGCGAGTACATGCGCGTGGCCTTCCACCGCGTACCCATCGGCAAGTACCGCACGCCGGCGCTGAATCGCGCTGCTGTTCGAACTGATCAGCCTTCCGGCCCGCTGGCGGCTGGACCATCACGTCTACGCGTTCCCCGTGGAACTGTGGGCGCGCAAAGACTGCGCAGAAGATCCTGACGCCGCCCAAGCCCAAGGTGGACGCGCACCAGCTCTCCGCCGAGCCGGTGACTTGCTAGGACGGAGCGCCATGGTAGACGTCCTTCTCACCCATTCCAACCACCTCTATCACGACCGGAAGCAGGTGCGCAAGATGCAGCCGTATCCGCCGCTGCAGACCCTGCTCGCCGCGGCGTGTCTGCGCCGCGCCGGGCTATCGAGGTGGCGCTGTTCGACCCGGCGCTCGCAGCTCCCGGAGGCAGGCTTCCGGCAGGCGCTCGACGCGCCACCGGCCGCGCCTGGTGGCGGTGTGCGAGGACAATTTCAATTTCCTGACCAAGATGTGCCTGCTGCGCAATCGCGAGCTGGCCGTGTTGGATGGCGCGCACCGCGCGCGCCGCCGGCGTGCCGGCGATCGTCAACGGCTCCGACGCCTCCGACCGCGCCGCCGAATACCTGGAGGCCGGCTTCGCTTACGTGCTGGAGGGCGAAGTGGAGGAGTACCATCGTCGAAGTGACCCGCGCTCCTGCTCGCGGGCGGTGACGCCGTCGGGAGCGGAGCTCCGCGGTATCGCCTACCTCGATCGTGCAATCCGGCGCCACTGCGGCACACCCCCGCCGCGCACGCCATCGCCGATCTGGACGCGCTTGCCGATGCCGGCGTGGGACCTGATCGATGCCGCACCCTACCGCCGGGCCTGGACCTCGGCGCACGGCTATTTCTCGTTGAACATGGTTTCCAGCCGCGGCTGCCCGTATCGCTGCAACTGGTGCGCCAAGCCGATCTGGGGCGACAGCTACCACTGCCGCTCCGCGCGTCTGGTGGCCGAGGAGATGCTGGAGATCAAGACGCGCTTCCAGCCCGGATCACCTCTGGTTCGCCGACGACATCTTCGCGCTCTCGCAGCAATGGACGCTGCGAATTCGCCGCCGCGGTGGAATCGCTGGGCGCGCAGATCCCGTTCAAGATGCAATCGCGCTGCGACCTGATGACCCGCCCCACCGTGGAGAGCACTGCGCCGCGCCGGATGCGCCGAAGTGTGGATGGGCGTGGAATCCGGCGCGCAGGACGTGCTCGACGCCATGGACAAGGGCACGCGGCTCTGGCAGGTCTACGAAGCCCGCGAGAACCTGCGCCGCCACGGCATCCGCGCCGTGCTTCTTTCTGCAGTTCGGCTATCCCGGCGAGACTTGGGCCGAAATCGAAAAGACCATCGCGCTGGTGCGCGACACCCGGCCCGACGACATCGGCGTCTCGGTTTCCTATCCGCTGCCGGGCACGCCTTTCCACCAGATGGTCTCCAGCCAGCTTGGGCCCCAAGGAGAACTGGTCGGACAGCGACGATCTGGACATGATGTTCCAGGGCGCGTTCACCACCGAGTTTTATCGCGCCCTGGCCGACGCGCTGCACACCGAAGTGCGCGAGGGACGCGCGGCCGCGGCAAGACGCCTGGTGCAACGTCGACGGCGCTCAAGGAAACCTGCGCGCGCAGCTTCCAACAGGTTACCCGCTATGGACCTCCTGCTGACTCACGGGTATTTCCTGCACGAGGATCCGAAGGAGCTTCAGATCATGAAGCCCTACGCGCCGCTCGGGCTTCTCTACCTCTCGTCGTACCTGCGCGCCGCGGGCTTCGACGTGGAGATCTACGATTCCACCTTCGGCTCGCGCGACGAGCTGTTCCGGCATTCTGGAAACGGAGCCGCCGGCGACTCTCGGCATCTACGCAAACCTGATGACGCGCGCCAACGCGCTCGCCATCCTGGAGCGCGCGGTGGCAGTGCGGCTGGAGGGTGATCATGGGCGGCCCGGAACCGGCCAACTATGCGGACGAATATCTGGCTGCCGGCGCGCACGTGGTGGTCGCCGGCGAAGGCGAGCTGGCATTGGAAGCGATCTTGCGCGGCATCCCGCTGGAACAGGTTCCGGGCCTCTTCTATCGCGCGACGGCAGCGGCAGCACGGTGAACACCGGCCCCGCGCAACTGCTTGCCGACCTGGACGCGCAGCCCTGGCCGGATCGCGAGCGAATCGATATCGACCGGTACTTGCGGCGTCTGGCGCGAACACCACGGCGCCGGATCGGTCTCCGTGATCACGGCGCGCGGCTGCCCCTATCATTGCCGCTGGTGCAGCCATTCCACTTTCGGCAAGACGCACCGGCGCCGCTCCGCGCTCGGCGTGGTGGACGAGGTGGAGTGGATCCTCAACCGCTACCATCCCGAGCAGCTGTGGTTCGCCGACGATGTGTTCACCATCCACCACGGCTGGCTGGACCGAGTACGCCGCGGAGATGCGGCGCCGCGCGCCTGCGCGTTCCGTTCGAGTGCATCACGCGCGCCGACCGGCTGAACGCGCGCGTGGCCGCGCAGCTTGCGGAACTGGGCTGCGACCGCGTCTGGATCGGCTCCGAGAGCGGCTCGCAGCGCATACTGGACGCCATGGAGCGCGGCGTCACCGTCGCGCAGGTGCGCGACGCCGTGGCGCAGCTCAAGCAGAACGGCATACACACCGGCATGTTTTTCATGTGGGGCTACGAAGGCGAAGAGCTCTGCCGATATCGAGGCCACGTACGAGCACGTGAAGGCCTGCCGGCCCGACGTCTTCTTCACCACTGTCTCGTACCCCATCAAAGGCACGCCTTACTACGACGAAGTCGCGCCCAAGCTGGTGCAGTTGGCCCGCTGGCAGGCGACCACGGATCGCGAGATCAAAATCCGCGGCCGCCGGTCGCGCCGCTTCTATCAGCTCGCCGATCAGCTGCTGCGCAGCGGGACACCCGCTGAGGCGGCAGCGGGTCCGGCAAGCTCTGGCAGACGGCCTACAGCGAGGTGGAGGCATGAACTCCGCCGCCGCCTTTCGACCGCATCGCTGCGACGCTACGACGCGCTCTGGACCGCCACCCCCGTCGGCCGCGCCCAGCGCAACCTGGTCTGGCGCGACATGGATACGCTCTTCCATGCGGGCGAGCGTATTCTCGATATCGGCTGCGGCACCGGCGAAGATGCGGCCCATTTCGCGGCGCGCGGCGTCGCAGGTGTACGCCACGGATGCCTCGCCCGCCATGGTGCAGATGGCGCGCGCAGCGGCGGAATTCACGGCCACTGTCTGCGACGCCGAAGAACTCGGGCGAATCGACAGATCGTTCGATGGCGCGATTTCGAATTTCGGCGCGCTGAATTGCGTGGACAACCTTCCGGCGGTCGCCGTTTCGCTGGCCGCGCTCGTGCGCCCCGGCGGGCGCGTGGCGATCTGCGTACTCGGGCGCTTCTGCCCTGGGAAACGCTCTACTACGCCGTGCGCTTCCAGTGGAGCAAGGCCTGCCGCCGTTGGCGCCGTAGCGCTCCGCTTTCGCGAGATGATCGATCCACTACCCTGGCGTGCGCGGAGATCCGCGCCGCCTTCGCGCCCGACTTTGAACTGCAGCGCTGGACGGGAATCGGCCTGCTCGTTCCGCCGTCCTACGTCAAGCTCCCGGCGGCCCTGGTCCACATGCTTGCCGCCTGCGACCGCTTCCTGACGCGCCTGCCGCTCCTGCGCGCGCTGGCGGACCACCGCCTGCTCCTGCTGGTGAGAAAGTGACATGCTAGCCGCCACCCGCCACCGCTTCCTCGACGATTACGTCAAGATCCGCCACGCGGAAGGACGCGGCTCGCAGGATGCCGCCTACTATCTGGCGCTGCCGTACCGCGACATCACCGGCCGCCTGCAGGACCAGTGGACCATTCGCGCCAAGAGCTACCGCTACCTGGAGCGCCGCGTTCTGCCGCCGATCGAGAAGCAGTTTGGCCGGCCGCTGCGCATCGCCGACCTGGGCGCCGGCAACTGCTGGCTGTCCTACCGTCTGGCGCTGCGCGGCCACCGCCCCATCGCCATCGATATACTGGGCGATCCGCTGGACGGCCTCGCCGCCGGCCGCCATTATCAGCAGCACACGGCCTTCCCGCGCGTCAATGCCGAGTTCGATGACCTGCCGCTGCGCCGCGGGCAGCCTCGACGCTGGCCATCTACAACGCGTCCATCCACTACTCCACGGACTACCGCCGCACGCTCGCCGAAATTCGCCGCTGCCTGCAGCCCGGCGGCTGCTTTCTGATCGTCGATTCGCCCGTATACCAGCGCCGCGAGCACGGCGAAATGATGGTCCGGGAGCGCCACCAGCAGTTCCAGAAGACCTACGGCTTCGCCTCCGACACGCTGCACAGCATCGAGTACTTCGACGACGGAAATGCTCGCCGAACTGGGCCGCGACCTGGGAATCTCGTGGAACGTCTATCGCCCCTGGTACGGCTGGCAATGGGCGCTGCGTCCCTGGAAGGCGCGCTGGCGCGGCAAGCGTCCGCCCTCCCACTTCTGGATTCTGCGCGGCAGGTTCACCGCATGATCATCCTCTTCCATCCGCGCAGCACCAAGCCGAAGAACCGGCGCCTGCCGCTCTCCGTGCTGCACCTCGGCGCGGTGCTGGAAGGCCGCGAAGAGTACGAAATCGTCGACGGCAACGCCGACCCGATCCGTGGGCCACGATCGACGCGCTGATGCGGGATGCATCCCGTCGAGATGTTCGGCGTCTCGGTGATGCCGGGTCCGCAGTTGCGCGCAGGCGATCGCCGGTGTGCCGCGCGTTTCGCGAAAAGTATCCGCGCGTTCCCATCGTGTGGGGCGGCTACTTTGCTTCGCTCTACACCGAGGCGGCGCTCAATGCCCGCTACGTCGATTTCGTGGTCAAGGGCCAGGGCGAAGACACGCTGCTCGAGCTGCTCGGACGCGCTGCGCGGTTCGCGCGATTTTTCCCGCATCCGCGGTATGGCCTTCAAGGATCAGTTCGGCCTGCACGTCCACACCGCCGAGCGCCCGCTGAAGGCGCCCGACGATTTTCCCTGGCCGCCCTATCATCGCCTGGACCCGGCCAAGTACATCGCGCGCACCTTCCTGGGCTCGCGCACCGCGGTCCATCAGGCCAGCATCGGTTGCCCGTTCCGCTGCAATTTCTGCGGCGTGGTCCCGGTGTACGATCGGGAGAAGATGGAATCGCCCGCGCGCACCGCGGCGATTCTCGACCACCTGCAGACCAAGTACGGCGTCAACGCGGTGCAGTTCTACGACAACAACTTCTTCCTGCGCGAAGACCACGCGCGCGAACTGGCCGACCGCATCGCGCCGCTGAATCTGCGCTGGTGGTGCGAGGCGCGCGTCGATATCGTGCTGGGCTATTCCGACGATACGCTGCGCAAGCTGCGCGCCGCCGGCTGCGTGATGATCTTCTTCGGGGTGGAATCGGGCAACGATGCCGCGCTGCGCAATATGAAGAAGCAGCTCACCTCGGAGCAGACGCTGGAACTGGCCCGCCGCATACGGGAATTCGACATCGTGCCCGAGTACTCGCATGATCTTCGGCAATCCGGAAGACGCGGAGCGCGACATCGAGGAGCCAACATCGCCTTCGTCCGCCGCATCAAGAAGGTGAATCCCGACGGTGGAAATCGTGGTGCAGACCTACGTCCCCACGCCGCAGCGCAACGGCGCGTAGGGCGATGTGGAGGTCGCGTTTCCCGCGCACGCCCGACGAGTGGGTCACGGACCGGTGGTACCCGCTTCCTGATCCGCACCGACCCCGAACTGCCCTGGCTGCCGCCGCACGTCAAGCGGCGCATCCGCGATTTCGAAACCGTCATGAATTCGCGCTGGCCCACCATCGCAGGACATGCGCCTTCCCGCCTGGGGCCGGACGCTACTGAAATCGCTCAGCAGTTGGCGGTACGCCGCTGGGCGCGTACGACTTTCCCGGCGAATTGCGCGCTCGCGCAGAAGCTGGTGCGCCTGCGCCAGCCGCGGCTGGAGAGCCTGTGATGACCGCGATCCAGTTCGGCGCGCGAGGGCTACGCGCTCTGGGCCGATACCTGGGACGCCACGCCCTCGCCGATCGTCGCGCTGGAACGATCGCGCGCTGCTGCCCTGGATCGGGAGCCTGCGGCCGCGCCGCGCCATCGACGTGGGCTGCGGCACCGGCCGCTGGACTGCAGCGGCTTCCCGCCATCGGCATGGACGCTTCGTCCGCCGATGCTGGCGGTCGCGGCGGCGAAGCCGGGTCTGCGCGGCCGCCTCGCGGTCGCCGACGCCGCGGCGCTTCCCATCGCCAGCTGCCGCGGCCGACCTGGTGCTCTGCGCGCTGACCCTGGGCCACGTCCGCGATCCAGGCGGCGGCGCTGCGGGAATTCGCTCGCGTTCTGAAGCCCGGCGGCACGCTCCTGCTCACCGATTTTCACCCCGCCGCCGCGGCCACGGCTGGCGTCGCACCTTTCGTCGCGGCGGGCACGTCTACGAACTGGAGAATCACGCGTATGCGTTCGATCAGCTGCGGTCCGGCGCGGCGGAACTGGTGCTTGCCGAATCCGCGGATGCCGCCATCGGCGAGCCCGAGCGCCCGCTCTTTCTCGCCGCGGAAGGCCGGAGCTCTTCGCCGCGGCTTGCGCCACGCCGGCGGTCCTGTTGACCCGCTGGATCAGGACATGACCCCGCTCGATCTCTCCGGCCACCTCGTGCTTCCCGGCCTGATCAACGCGCACGACCACCTGGAATTCAACCTCTTCCCCCAGGGCCCAGTCACTCGAGTTCGAACTGGATTTGGCCGCCCGCTTTCGCAAGGCGCCGGCCGGCTACCCGTTTCTCGTTCATTGCGTCTCGCGTGCCGTACTGCGTTCCGGCATTCCGATGGCACTGGCCACGGATTCTGCCCTGAGCGCACCCGTCGACCTGCTGGACGAACTCGCCGTGGCGCGGGAATATCTACCCCCGTCGCGCCTGTACGACATGGTCACACGTGGACCCTCGCAAATTCTGCGTCTGCCAGAACGGCGTGGAGATTGGATCGCGGTCCGCACTCAGGCTCGCACCCCGATCGAGGCGTTACTCACTGGCTCCATCGCGCTTGTGGTCGTGGCGAATCGCATTCGCCTCATCTCCCCTGACCTGGCGCGTCAGCTTCCCGGTCGCGAGCGTCGCGCCTTCCAATTCCTGCATGTGGAAGGCCGCCAACCCGTCCTGGTACGCGCCGGCGTTCGCCCGCTGCGCCGCGCCGCGGCGAAACATCTCGGCCAGGATCTGCGCCTGGCAGGCAAGCGGATCCTCGCATGAACCCGGTACTCGAGCGTCTTCCGATCTTGGTGCTGGAGCCGCCCAATCGCTGCAACTGCCGCTGTATCATGTGTGACATTTGGAAGCTCACTGACGCCTGCGAAATCAGCGCCGCCGAATTGGAGCGACACCTCGCGGATATCGAGCGCCTCGGCGTCGAGTGGGTAGTGTTTACGGGCGGAGAGCCGCTAATGCACTCGGATCTGTTTCGCCTTTCGGCACTGCTGCGCGCCCGCGGGATCCGGACCACCGTTTCTTAGCACCGGCCTCCTGCTGGAGCGCAATGCCGCCCGGATTGTCCAAGACACCGACGAAGTCATCGTATCGCTGGACGGCCCCAAGGAGGTTCACGACGAGATTCGCCGCATCCCCGGCGCCTTCGACAGTCTCGCCAAAGGTGTCCGCGCCTTGCACCGCTTCGAGCGGGCGTATCCCGTCAGCGGGCGCTGTACCGTGCAGGCGCGTAACGCCCCTCGCCTGCGTGATACGGTAGAGGCCGCGCGCGGCATCGAACTGCGGTCTATCTCTTTTCTGGCGGCAGACCTGAGTTCGTCTGCGTTCAATCGACCGGTGGAGTGGTCTGCAGAAAGGAAATCGGGGCTGGCGCCGGACCTTGCGGTACTCGACCGAGAAATAGAATCGTTGATTGCCGGGTACCCTTCCGACAGCTTCATTCTGGAATCCCGACAAAAACTACGTCGTATTCTCTCGCACTTCCGCGCCTGTTACGGATTAGAACCCCACACCGCTCCGCGGTGTAATGCGCCGTGGGTCTCTGCTGTAGTCCAGTCGAATGTCGACGTCCGTCCCTGCTTCTTTCATCCGATAATCGGAAACACCGCCGGCACGACTCTGTTCGAGGTATTGAACGGGCCGCGGGCCGTCGCGTTCCGGAAGGGTCTGCGCGTGGAGGACGACCCCACCTGCCAACGCTGTGTGTGCTCACTATTCGTTCCTCCAGCGGCGAGAACAGCTTAATCTGAGTTCTCCTTTCCCTTTCCCACCAGGTACACAATCAAATGCGACAATCCGATGCAAAATGGCGCTACGCCAATCCACTGCATCCCTCGAGGGATATCCTCCGTGACCTTTGAAGGAAAGGCCAGCAGCGCGCTTAACGTGACAAAGGCGCCGATGCCTACCGAAATCCATGTCAGTCCCGCCAGCAAAATGATGCGTTGGACATTCCAGCTATTGCGCCGGACCTCCCGTTCGAGCGGGGGCAGTGTGAGTCCCTTCTCCACTGCGGCCAACCTCTCCCGATGAACCAGGACCCTCCGCTGGTACCGCAACCACTGAAAAAAGCAAAAACACGCAAGTGCCGCCACCACCATCACCGCATTTTCCATTGGTACGCTCCTTTCTGCCGTTTGATACTCGCAGCCAGACCTCGAAGTTGCACGCGCCGCGCGAAAAACCGTTTGCAACCGAGGACCCGGTTCGCGAGTATAAAAGCCTGGATGAGTGATGATGTCCGGCAACTGCTCCAAAAACGCAGCTACTCCGCAGCGTTCGAGCAATTGGTGGACCTCTATGGGAAGAAGGTGTTCCGCATGGCGGTAATGATGCTGAACGATGCCGGCCGGGCAGAAGAAGTGACCCAGGACATATTCCTCAAGCTTTGGCAGGCGCTGCCGGCGTACGACGGACGCGCTGCGCCGTCCACCTGGCTCTACACCATCGCGCGCAATACCTGCCTCTCCTCTTTGCGTGCGGAATCCTACCGGAAGGTCAGTTCACTCAGCCAGGTGGCGGAACCTTCGGCATCGAGCGCGGGGTGGTTGAAGATCGAATTGGAACGCTGCCTGTCGAAGCTTCCGGAAATGCAGCGCGAAGTGATCACGCTCTTCTATCTCGAAGAGAAGAGCATCGAAGACGTCGCACAGATACTGGACATCCCCGAAGGCACGGTCAAAAGCCATCTGCACCGGGCGCGGCGAGCCCTTGGGGAGATAATGGAGTAGCATATGGAATGCCGGAACGTGCAGGAAGCCATTCTCGACTCCCTGGAAGCCGCCGCCCCTGGCGGTACCCTCCCTGAGATCGATGCACATTTGGCCGGATGCAACGCCTGCTCCGCCTTCGCGGCACGCCAGAGCGCCTTGGATATCCGCCTCGGCAGCATGCTCACACCTCCGGAGTTGAGACCCGAATTTCGCAAGATGCTACGCAAGCGAATTCGCCGGGATGCGGTGCAGTTGTGGGCCGACTCTCTTCCGGATAAGCTCCACCTTCTAAGCTGCGGACTGGCTACCGTGATTTGTGCGGCCGTCATGCCGTTTCCTGCCGCGGCCGTTTTGGGCGCTGGCGCCGCCGCCACACTGACGACCTACCTCGTGCTGACTGCTGTCCGAAATGTCATCGAAAGCGGCGACACCGGCGGCTAGTTCAGCTTCCCTGCCGGATCAGAGCTACTGGACCACCGCAGCCACCACCATCTCGAGCAGCCGGCGCACACCGTCGTCGCCCCCCACCGGCCCATCATGAAATTGATCGTGAGGCAGCGGCTTCCAGTCATCGCGCGAGTGATCCGGTTCGTAGCCCAGCGGGAGACCGGTCAGCTCCGGATTCAGTTGAGCGTCCGTGGCGGACATCTTGTAGATCACCATATCCAGCGAAGGGACGACGTAGATACCCGACCCCCCGGCTCCCGATTTGAAATAGGCATCGCGCGGCGCGCCGAATACGTGTCCATCGGCGTTCTGTTCAAACATGAAACCCATCGGTGAATGCGGGTTGTAGGGCGACGGCTTGCCGACCATCGCCACATACTCGGCCGGCACGAGCTGCTTATTGCCCCACTTACCCCTGTGGAGCAGCAAATAAGGAAGCCGGACGGCATCCGTGGCTCTCAGCGCGATGCTGCCGCCGCCGGGAGTGTGTGGAAGCGTGTTTCCGTTCCGGTGGAGAGCGTAACCCCACGAGCCAAATCCCATCGGCCCGGCCAGTCTCTCCTGGATGTATTGCTGCATTTCCATGCCCGTCAAGTTGCGGAGTACGATCGAAGCAATGTGCGGGGAACCGGACGCGTAGGAATAGCCGCCGCCGGGTTTGGTCCACATCGGAGTTCGTAACGCGGCCATATCCTGATCCAAAGGTCCGGCAGGGCGGGAAACAGGATCGAGCTTCTGGTTGATTCCGTTGACGATCCCCGGATTGCCGCCTTCCCCGTGCAATCCGGCAGACATGGAGAGCAACTGGCCGAGCTTGATGTCCGCCTTCGCCGGGTCGTCCAGGGGGAACGCCTGGGGCAGGTACTTATCGGTGAAAACCTTGGTTTCGAGGCCATCCGGAATCTGGTCCTTCTTCTCTTTCAGCATGATCCCGCACGAGACACTGGTGAAGGCCTTCCCGATAGAGGCCATGTCCGGATGAGCTTCGCGGTTCCCCTTGCCGAAATACTTCTCATAAACCAGGTATCCATGGCGGACAACAACGAGACCGCCGTGCTGGCTCGTCTCCTTTTCAAACTCAAATGCCTGATCGAGCCGGGACACATTCATCCCCGCCACGGATCGGATCCTGGCTGCATCGGGTAACGTCCGCCAACCGCCGTCTTTGTCCGCGGGCGGAAAGTAACTGCCGCTTTCCGCAAAACCGAAGGCCGCGCCCAAAACCAGCGCCACACTTATCGGAATTCTCCACGCAGTGTAGGTCATGATCCTTCTCCTCTCAGACAAGTATGTCCCGCACCACTTCACCATAAACATCGGTCAAACGGAAATCTCTGCCTGCGTATCGATAAGTGAGCTTGGTATGGTCAATGCCCATCTGGTTCAACATGGTTGCATGCAGGTCGTGGATCGATACACTCTTCTCCACGGCTTTGAAACCGAACTCGTCGGTTTCACCATACGCCATGCTGCCCTTCACGCCGCCGCCGGCCAGCCACATCGTGAAGCCGTAGGGATTGTGATCGCGGCCGTCGCCACTCTCGGAGACAGGAGTGCGGCCGAATTCGCCGCCCCAAACCACCAGGGTCTCGTCCAACAAACCGCGCTGCTTCAGATCCTTAACCAGGGCTGCGGAAGCCTTGTCCATGTCCGGACAACGCGCCGTCAGATTCTTGTTGATTTTCGAATGGTCGTCCCACGGCTGGCCAGGGCCGTAGTAGACATGAACGGTGCGTACACCACGTTCCACCAGTCGCCTCGCGAGAAGGCATCCATGAGCAAATGGCGTATCGCCATATTCCTTGCGAACAGCTTCCGATTCCTTGTTGATATCGAACACGTCCGTGGCTTCGAACTGCATCGTGTAGGCCGTTTCCATCGATTGGATCCGGCCCTCCAGATACTCATCCTGCCCGAACTGCTGTTCGTGTCCGCGATTCATTGATTGAATCAAATCCAATTGCCGCCGCTGCGCGGACTTGTCGAGCTCTTTATTCTGCAGATAGCGGATCATCTTATCCGGTGCAGTTACCGAATCGTCGAAACTCGTTCCCTGGTGCTGTGACGGCAGGAAGCCGGCGCGCGCCAACCCGCCTCCGGTATTCGGACCGGGTCCCAGCACCACGAAACCCGGCAGATCCTTATTCTCGCTGCCCAGTCCGTACGAAATCCAAGCGCCCATCGAAGGACGTGTCGCAGCGATATTTCCGGTATGGAACAGGCTGCGCGCCGGAGTATGCGTCGGGTTGAACGTATACATCGACTTGATCACGCAGATATCGTCGATGGCCGATGCAATGTTGGGTAGAAGGCTGCTGACGTGGACGCCGCCCCGGCCGTATTGCTTGAATTCGAATGGCGAGGGCAGCAGTCCGCCGGTAGTGCGTTCCGTACGCAGGTCGACCGAAGAGGGACGCTGTCCCTGGTACTTCAAGAGGCCGGGTTTGGGATCGAACATGTCCAACTGGGAGGGCCCGCCCACCATGAAGAGCACGATGTTGTGTTTGGCCTTCGCAGGGAAATTGGGAAACTTCGGGGCCGGCGCTTCTGCCGCCCGGAGCGGATCTTCGGAGAGCATGCCTGCCAGGCCGAGGAAGCCGAGTCCTCCGGATAGGGAAGCGATCCAATCGCGCCGTGAGAGTTTGTTCGGGCTGCCCGTCAATATCATGGCCAGAAAATCACCTCATTCGATGCCAGCAGAGCTTGAGCGAACTGAGCCGGCGTTCCCTTCTCCAGGTAGGTCAGTGCTGTATCCAGTTCCTTCGGAGTGGGGTCGCGGTCCACCGCATCGCGATACATCTCGCGAACCTTTTCGCGTGCGTCCGATGCGCCGTTCACCCGCGCTACCAGGTGCGCGGCGCGTTCCTGCATGAACGGACTGTTCATAACGAACAATTGCTGCAGCGGTGAGGTAGTCAGTTCGCGCTGCGGAGCAGTCATCATGGGGTCCGGGAAATCGTAAAGTGCCAAAAGCGAATTCAGCCGCCCGCGGCTGACCCGGCCGTACACCGTCCTGCTGTGATTGTCGGCGGCGTCCAGATCCAATGACAATGCGGGCGCCTTGCTTTCCAGGTCTCCGGATACCCGAAGGAGATTGTCCCGGTAAGCCTCGATGTCGAGCCGGCGCGGATTCATTCGCCAGAGCAGCGAATTCGTCGGGTCGGCGGCGAGACCTTCAGGTCGCGGATGGCTCGCCTGACGATACGCGGCGGAAAGCATGATTTCGCGATGCAGCCACTTGAGCGACATGCCATTGGCGATGAAGCGCGCGGCCAGATCGTCCAGCAATTCCGGATGAGTAGGCCTGTCGCCCTGCACACCGAAATCGCTTTCGGTGGACACCAGCGGTTTGCCGAAATGCCAACCCCACACGCGGTTCACAATCACACGCGCTGCCAGCGGACGGCTCTGGGTGAAGATATCGTCAGCTAACTCGCGTCGGCCCGATCCCTGCTTGAAAGTCGTATCGCCCTTCGAAAGCACCGTGAGGTACTGCCGTGGCGCCAGCGCTCCGGGCGCTGCCACGTTGGCATGCGGCAGAATGTTCATGTCGCGTGCCACGCCCGGCCGTATGTCCACCTTCGTCAGGTCCGGGTCGCTGCCGTCGATCCAGATCCCGGCATCGAACACGGATTGTGTGAAAGGCAGGTTGGAAGCGCCAGGCCGGCGCCCCCGCGCGGCAGCGGGCGGCGGCACGGGCGGCGGTGCTGCCGGGGGCGGTGCGGCGCTGCCGGGCGCCGCCTTTGGCCGGGGCACCCTCACCAGGCCGTCAAGATAAGACCACAGCTGCGGCTGGCTTTCCTTGAGGAACTCCATCGAGTCGCGAACCTTCAACATTTCCTGTGTGAACTGCGCGGATTTCTTCGCCGCCTCCTCGGGCTTGCTGCCCGGCTCGTTGTTCATGAGGTTCGCCATGTAGCTCAGATAGAATAAGCGCTGGGCGGTATACATGAACTTCTGCTCGGTCTCTTTGCCGAGATCGGCGATAGGCCTTGGCGCCGCGGTGGTCGACGCAAACACGCCGGCCATCGCATAGTAGTCCTTCGTCAGGATCGGGTCGAACTTATGGTCGTGACAACGAGCACAGCTTACGGTCAGGCCCAGCAAGCCACGCGAAACGGAATCCACCCGCTCATCCCATGCATCGGTAAAAATTGTCTCCGTGACGTCTTTGGACAATCGCAGATCGGTGTGGTAAATCGGCGCCGCGCCCAGATATCCCAACGCGCGTAGGTCGTCTCGCGGCGTATCGGGCATCAGATCGGCCGCCAGTTGCAGCTTGACGAATCTATCGTAGGGAATGTCCTTGTTGATCGCTTCGATCACCCAATCGCGGTACCGCCAGGCAAACGGGTATGGCGGATTTGTGGCTTCCGATGTGGGATTGTCTTCCCCGTACCGGGCCACATCCAGCCAATACCGCCCCCATCGCTCGCCGTAGCGCGGCGAGGCCAGCAGCTGTTCGATCAGCTTTTCATAAGCCTTTGGATCTTTGTCCGCGATGAACGCCTGGACTTCATCGTAAGTCGGTCGCAATCCCGTCAAATCGAGCGATGCACGCTCGATAAGAGTAGCGCGATCCGCCTCGGGGGATGGTTGTAGCTTATTCTGCTCCAGCCGTGCAAGAACAAACTCGTCGATCTTGTCCCGAGTCCAACGCTTAGCGAGCGCGGTATCGCGGAATTTCGGTTGGGGCTGCGGCGTCACCGGCTGGAAGGCCCACCACTTGCGCCCGGTCTCAATATCCATACCGCGCTTTGCGGCCGCGGGAGGTGCGGTCGTCGTTCCCGCAGCTTCCTCGCGAGGGTCGGGAGCGCCGGCCGCAATCCATTTCTCGAACGCGGCAATTTTCTCGTCCGGCAGCTTGCCGGTAGGCGGCATACGAAGTTCCGTCTGTTTGTACGTGAGGGCCTGCAGTAGGCGGCTGGATGCAGGCTCGCCGGCGATAATCACCGGACCGCCGTTACCGCCCCGTTTCAGACCGGCCTTGGTGTCGAGCACCAGGCCGCCCATCGGCGACTTCAGTTTGGATGAGTGGCACCCATAACATTTGTCCGCGAATACGGGCCGGATTTCCTTTTCAAAGTATTCTGCGGCGGCTGGCGTCGTTTGAGCACCAACAGGCATTGCGGCGAAGTAAATCAAGCCGAGGCATGCCACCTGGGCCTTAGTTGCGATAACCATATTCACAGCTTTGAAAAAATATTTGAAGGCCGGGGAAACACGAATCTATTCTATTCTTTTTCGGACAATGGCCACATGGCTCGGATGAACCAGCCGCAGCAGCCTGGAAGCAGGCTGGGTGATATATCACATACGAGGAGTGTCCGTAGTTCTCAAAAGCATCAAAATATAAGTGGAGCGCAACGTGGCCCTTGATCAGGCACGACTCGTCAAACCGGCGAAGAAATTGCGGAAGCTGGTAGGAAAGTTGGACAGCGATCCCGCGCCCGAACAGGTTCACGATCTGCGCACCAGCGCTCGCCGCTTTGAAGCAGCCTTCAAGGCTCTGGCCCTCGATGATGAAGGCGTTCCGAAGTCCGTCTTGAAGGAACTGGGTCGCCTTCGCAAACGCGCCGGAAAAGTTCGGGACATGGATGTCCTCACGGAATTCGCCGCCGCCGTCCACCCCAAGGGCGAGGAGGAATGCCATGTCCGGCTGCTGGAGCATCTGGGCGCCCAACGCCAAAAACAGGCCGGCAAGCTCCACGCCGAGTTCAAACGGCTTCGTACGGACCTGCGCAAGGATTTGGATCAGGCTTCGTCCCGGATGATGAGGCTTGTCCGCAGGAAAGGCGCCGGTCCGCTCGATAGTGTCGTCGCCAATGCGGCTGCGGCGGCCGTCAGACTCACCGCGCAGTTGGCGGCCCCGCCGCGTTTGAACAAAACGAACCTCCATCCGTATCGGTTGAAGGTCAAGGAATTGCGGAATATCCTGCTGATGGCAGACACCCCGTCCCGTCCCCGCTTCGTCCAGGATCTCGGCGGAGTGAAGGATGCGATTGGGGAATGGCACGACTGGGAGGAACTGGTCAGGATTGCATCAAAGCTCCCGGACCATGATGGAAACCGCCTGTTGCTGGTCGAACTGAAACGGATTGCGAAAAGCAAGTACGACCATGCGCTCTCCCTTGCGCTTAAATTGAGGAAGACTTATCTCCAGGGTTCTAACCCGAAGAGGAAGGACGCCGCCGGCTCTGGTGTCCCACGCGCGCCGGTGTGGGAGGTGATGGCGAGGCTCGCAGGATGAACAAGAAAGCCCACCCCAAGCAAAGCCGCCTGTCGATATCATGGATGCCCTGTGTAAGAGTCTCGCCGCCGCCAAAAAGCCGCCAGCATCTGCCGAGGCTCCGTCAAAGCGCCGGCCGTTGAAGAAGACCGGATCGCGATAGAGCGGCAGCGTTAACTGTGCTGACTTAAACAATGAAGATGTGCGGAGTTAAAAGGCTTCCACCCCCGCTTCCGCCACTGCCTGGTCTTGTTTCCCCATACCGCCACTGACGCCGATGGCGCCGATGACATCCTCGCCCCGCTTGAGTGGAATGCCGCCGGCGAAGATCATGACCCGTCCATGATTGGAAGCATGAATTCCGAAGAACTGGTCGCCCGATTGGGAAAGCTCGGCAAGCTCTTTGGTGGAAATGTCGAAGGCCCGGGCGGTCCAAGCCTTGTTGATGGCGATATCGACGCTTCCGATCCAGGCCTTGTCCATCCGGACATGGGCGACCAGGTTGCCGCCGGCGTCAACGACAGCAATATTCATCGGCTGTCGGATTTCCTCCGCTTTTCGTTCGGCGGCTGCCAAAACGCGTTTTGCATCTGCGAGTGTGATCATGGTAACTCCTAGTTCAATGAATAAAGATAGGCGGCAATGTCCCGGCACTGGGCATCAGTGATGCGGTCGCTCTCGCGCAGCCATAAGGCGCGAGCGCCAGTCGGCCGATCACATAAACCAATCCGGCCGGAATCCACATGATGAGCCCACCCACCTGTTGGTCTTCAGCGCGCGATGTCGCCCGACGGCGTGCCGGCGAATTCAGAGCTGAGTTTTTCCAGAAGCTCTACCGCGAAACTCGAACCCGCCAGATGGTCGTGCAGGTAGACTGCTGATGGGTCGTCCATATCTAAGACGTAACCGTCTCTTCGCGCTTCCAAAAACGCAGCTTGCGGCAGGCGCTGATAAAGTTGCCAACCGATTGGGGGCCGGTCAGCTTTATGCAGGCCTCATCGAGCGAATCGGCGATGCCCGCCTTTTGAAACAGAGGCATGGACGCCTCGGTGTAACCGATGAATTTCAGATGGGCGAAGGCATCCCGAATGAAATCGCCGACAGCCGCGTTTTGCAGGAGACCACTGGTGGCATCCGCTGCATTGAGAATCGCGACGGAATCAAACAGAACCGAAGGTCCACCGCCGAATTTATGATCGCCCTTCAGAGGTTCCCCGTCACTCATTTGCACGCCGCCGACCGTGGGAGCCACGATCTCGAGAGTCGCGCCTTCCGCTTCGAGCGCCGTCCGCAACGCCGCGATCAGCTTCGCATCTACCCCATCGGTGACAAGCGCACCTACTTTGCGGCCTGCGAAACTCTTCGGCCCGTTCAATATGATGCTCAAGGGTTTCGATTTTTCAAGGTCTCCACGAACTTCGACTGCCGGCGCCGCCGCCTTGATCTTTCCTTTGAGACCCAGCCCCGTTGCGACCTGTTCGGCCAGTCCCTGGTCGATGTTCGGAAGATGGGAAACAAGCCGTTCGCGGATTGCCGGTTCTTCGACCTTGCTCAATTCGAAAACCAGTGCGGCGGCAATGTGCCTCTGTTCGGACTGCGTCTGGCTGATGTAGAACTGGCGGGCCTGACTGTAGTGGTCGGCAAAACTCTCAGGCCGTTGCCGGAGCTTTGCGCCCGTCTCTTCGGCCGGGAATGAGCGGAAACCAATCTCGGGATCTTCCCGTGGGCCGCCGGCAGAGCCGCGCGAGTTTGGCTCGTAATTCACCCTGCCTTTGGGATTTTGCATCGCCATATGCCCATCCTGCTGGAAGTGATGGAAAGGACACTTGGGCGCATTGATCGGGATATGAGTAAAATTCGGGCCACCTAACCGTTTGAGCTGGGTATCGAGGTAAGAGAAGTTGCGGCCCTGCAGCAGCGGGTCGTTGCTGAAGTCAATGCCAGGCACAACATTGTTCGTACAAAACGCGACCTGTTCTGTCTCCGCGAAGAAATTTTCGACGCACCGGTCGAGCACCAACCGGCCCACCTTTCGAATCGGCACTTCCTCTTCAGGAATAATTTTCGTCGCATCCAACACATCGAAAGCGAATTTCTCGGCAAATGCATCATCAAAAAGTTGTAGGCCCAGTTCCCACTCGGGGTAGTTGCCGGACTGAATCGCATTCCAGAGATCGCGCCGGTGGAAATCGGGATCGGCGCCATTGATTTTGACGGCTTCATTCCAGACCACGGACTGCAATCCGAGCTTCGGCTTCCAATGGAATTTGACAAACGTAGACTTGCCTTCGGCGTTCACGAGCCGAAAAGTGTGGACGCCAAAGCCTTCCATGAACCGGAAGGAGCGAGGGATCGCCCGATCCGACATGATCCACATGACCATGTGCATGCTCTCAGGCATGAGTGAGATGAAGTCCCAGAAATTATCGTGAGCTGTTTGCGCTTGAGGGAAATCGCGATCGGGCTCCTGCTTGGCCGCGTGAATCAGATCGGGAAACTTGATCGCGTCCTGAATGAAAAAGACCGGAATGTTGTTGCCGACGATGTCCCAGTTACCCTGCTGGGTATAGAGTTTAACCGCGAAGCCACGCACATCCCTGGCGAGGTCCGCAGAGCCTTTGTTTCCGGCAACCGTCGAGAATCTCACAAAGGCCGGTGTCTTCTCACCTGCGCGCTGGAATAGATCCGCACGCGTGAGCTCAGTCAGCGGTTCATAGTTCTCGAAGTAACCGTGAGCTCCGAACCCGCGCGCGTGCACGACTCTCTCGGGGATCCGTTCATGATCGAAGTGGAAAATCTTCTCGCGAAAATGCAGATCTTCGAGCAGCGCTGGTCCACGAGGCCCGATGCGAAGCGTGTTTTGGTCGTCCGAGATGGGAACGCCTTGTTGTGTAGTCAAGACGGGCACATCTTTCCCTGCCGTCTGGTGCAGTTCAGCCGTCTGTGGGGTTTCGGGCGAATGCTTCTTCGCGGAAGCCGGGTTTGTTTTCTTGGTGTCTTTCATAGAATTCCTGTTCGTCGAATCTTTATGCTCATGCCCGCACGTCCTCATTGGGATCGACTACAGAGTCGACGACGCACCGCGAAGGCCACCTCCGCCGCGGGCCTTCGCGAAACCGGCAAAGTCGATCTGGCGAGATCACATGCCAGGGCGGGTCGCCGGCGACTGCCATGATCTGGCGATTTGGATTTTCAAATTACGCCGCAATCGCGAATGGCAAACCAGGGGCCAGACCGGTTTTGCCGGGAAGCGCTTTCGCCACAGACGCACCAAGCGTCTGTGCAATACTCTGCACTTCGGGACGGGCGCCAAGGGCCCCCTGCCCTGCAAGGATCGTAATTCGTCTACCGGAGTTCAAAATATTCGCTGCCGGCGATTCTTGCGCGCCGGCTTGGCTCAATCCGGCAAATGTTGCTTCCGCCCGCCCAGCCGTAGTGCCAAAGTCTCCACGGACAAGATTCTCTGCCCGCTGATTTTCGTCTGGTCGCTTCATTTCGATCGCGTCATTTGGATAATTGATTTGCCGGCTAATGCGAAGACCTCGAAATGATAATGATGCAGCGGGTCACCCTTCGCGCGGTCGAGGTCCTTCGCGAGGACACGAAGGCGCATGTTGCTTTTGCTAGCAATTGGTCTGCCGGGGATTCACACTTGGCGATCGGCCGGCAGTATTAACGAACCCATTTGTGGCCTTAGCGGTAAACAGGTGCGGGAAAAGGTGGTGTACCTTACAGTCCAGACGCTTACCCGGCACCCTGGCAAGTGCAAAGGAGTCCAATAAATGTGTTGAGACCCAGCAGGTATCAGCGTGAGCTCTTTCCATTGGCGGGCGCCCCTGACGGTCTGTTGTTCGAGCCGGAAATTATGACGGTAAGTGAAGAAGCCGCCTTTCTCGATGTAATCAAAACGCTTCCATTCTCGGCGTTCCGCATGCATGGCGTCGACGCCAGGCGGCGGGTCGTACGCTTTGCTCTTCATTATCTGGCAGGTTCGGCGACGGCATCCGGCTTTCCGCCATCTCTGGAGCCACTGCGGGTGCGAACCGCTGCGATTGCGGGCATTCCGACAAGCGTGTTATCGGAATCGCTGGTAACGGAGTACGGTCCAGGAGCCGGCATCGGCTGGCATCGCGATTCGCCACCGTTCGGGATTGTGTGCGGCATCTCTTTCGGCGGCGGCTGCCGGATGCGCTTCCAACGCAGGGAAGGAGAGCAGCGGCAGACCTGGACTCTCGGACTTCCTCCGCGGTCCCTTTATGTGTTGAGTGGCGTTGCGCGGGAGGAATGGCAGCACAGCATCCCGCCTGTCAAAGACTCCCGCTGGTCCGTCACGTTCCGAACGCTGAAGGCTCGGGATGCGGACGTTTTCGGCACACTGCCCACCGAAGAATTTCAACAGTGATTCCGATCCAGCCGGCACGCTTGAAGCGCTCCCGAGATCTCGCGAATTCTTCTCATTGTCGCTTCGTGTCCTCCTGGGAATGGTCGCCTCCTAGGCGGCGCTTGAGATAAAGAGCAGTTCGGCCCTGCACGGCGTAGGGTCAAAATATTCAAGCGGCGCGGCAGTAATATGGAAGCAGGCCACCAAGGCGTTCTCGGCAGCGGACGTGCCGGCGAGCCGTAAGCGTAGCTGGGGCGGGGGAGAGCAGGGCGTTTCCTTTGCCCTGATGGTTGCGTTCCGAATGAAAATGGGAAACGAACTCGGTCACGGCTCGGTGGAGTGAGCGTTCGCCGAACAAGATGAGATGCGAGAGGCACTCCTCCTTCAAGGATCGGACCCAGCGTTCGGCCAACGCGTTCAGATTTGGGCTTCGCGGCGGAAGTC
This sequence comes from uncultured Solibacteraceae bacterium, assembly GCA_963792055.1. Taxonomy (GTDB): domain Bacteria; phylum Acidobacteriota; class Terriglobia; order Bryobacterales; family Bryobacteraceae; genus Solibacter. The sequence goes on from CAWBUV010000011.1 coordinate 949,984, forward strand.
TGAGGCATCGGATGCCCTCTGAGGCGAAGACATCCTGGAAGGCGACGCAGAATTTGGTGTTGCGGTCATGCAGCAGGTAACGACATCGACGGACCACACCCGCGGGCTCACCGACTGCATTGCGAGCCATCTGCGTCATCCAGGTTTCGGTGGGGTGTCGGGTTATGCCGGCGAGGGTAACGCGTCGCGTCTCCAGGTGGAGAAAGAAGAGGACGTAATATGTAACGAGACCACGCCAGGTCAAGACCTCCACTGTAAAGAAGTCTGTTCCGGCAAGGACGGCCATGTGGGCAGCAATGAAGTCCTTCCAACTCGTGCTCTGGCTGCGTTTCGGCGCTGGCGGGATGCCGTGCCGCTTCAGAATGTTTCCGATGGTCTGGTCGGAGAGTTGATTACCAAGATTGGCGAGAGCGCCGGCGATGCGATCGTAACCCCAGCCTTTGTTCTCCTGGGCCATGCGAACAATCAGCGTTTCGAGTTCAGGGCCGACGCGCGGACGTCCCGAGTAGGAGCGATGCTTAGAGCCGTCGAACTTGCGGGCGATCAGCCGGCGATACCAGGCGAGGACGGTGTCAGGTTTCGCAACACAGGCCACCTCCGCGCGACACTTCCGCCCCAGCCGCTTGCCGATTTCGGCGAGGGTAGAGCGCTCGGCGTCCGAAAGCCGGAGTCGACCGGAGACGTGGGAGCGAAGGACTCGATTCTCCGCAATCAGGTATTCGCATTGGAGGAGCAGGCGCTGATTGACCAGGCCCGTCACGTACGCCAGCAATCGTGCCCAGCTGTTGTTCTGCATGACGAATTAACATGGTAGCGGTGCAGCACCGCGTCGCGGATGACTATTTTGGCCAAACGGGATCCGGCGCTCTCCAGCCCGGCCGTACAACCTTCGCGGCCACTTCGCGCGGGGGCACCCACTTAAGCCCCCAATCCGAAACAGGCCAAAAATTGGTGACAGTTTTGGTGACAATCGGCGGTTCTGAGGTGTTTCGCAACACCGCCGCCTAGGAGGCTTAACTGATTGTAGGGAGGAGACTTGAGGATTGGTTGCGGGGGAAGGATTTGAACCTTCGACCTTTGGGTTATGAGCCCAAAACTAACGTTGCCCTCAGTTCCCCTCCATTGCCCTGAATTCCCCAAAAGTAGTGATTTCATTGCCCTGGATTGCCCTCAGTTTGGTAACAGAATTGGTGACAGTTGCCCCGCATTGCCCTTGGATCCCCAGCGGATTGGTGACAGAATTGGTGACGAGTTTCGTAGCGCCGTTCAGTCCGGAGAGGTGCTGGCTAGCAGCCATACAAGCTCCATTCTCGATGCCATACCTGCCGGAGTCAAGCCCACCTGCCGTTCTTGTGTGGGCGTGCTTGTAGGAACGCCCTATACGAGACCATCGCCAACAGGCGAGCCCCGTTCTAAAAGGCGACGCTGGTTCCCAGAGCGATAGCTACAAATGCGTGGGTAGGCAAACAGGGGAGACAGGCCGCAATCCTTAGCCAACACCCGTGAGGACGCCATAAACTCCCGAAGGTGAGAATCACCGACGAAATCTACTGCGAAGTCAACCGCGAGACGTGGGGACAACGCCTCCTTGACGGACTGCTAGCAGCCTCTCGGAAGTCTTTGGTTTCAGGTGCCGACGCCAATTTAGCCACGCACAACCTGGTGAGTGATTCTCCAAAAACCGGGGCCGACAAGGAACGTGCCCTACCGTCAATCCAGAAACTCGCGCGAAGTTCCGGCCCACCGACATGCCTGGTCGCGGCACGGTCAATCTACGCGGACCCGGCTTTACCCCGCCCTGGCAATGGCGCCGTTCTCCTGGTCGTCGTGCCTCTTCGCTTCTTCACTCATGCGGATCTGGTATTCCCGCGGGCAGAGGTGAGTCACTTTCCGGAACACGAGCCCGAAGTAACTCTGATTGCAGAAGCCGACCTCGTGTCCAATATCGGCGATGGAGCGATCCGTCACGCTGAGCAGGTGCTGCGCCTTGGCGATCCGGAACTGGTTCAAGTGCGAGATGAAGGGCTGACCGGTGACCTGCTTGAAGAAGCGCATGAAATGCGACTTGCTCATGTGGACCGCGGCTGCGGCATTGCTCACGGAGATCTCTTCGGAGTAGCGTGCTTCGATCAGATCGAAGACCGGGCGCAGGCGGTCGAGGTCACGCTGGCGCTGGTTCAGAACGTGCTCCGAATCGCGGAACTGGGCATAGTGCTTGACCAGCAGCGCCAAGATCATCTTGAGGTAGGTGCGAACCATCAAACGGCTGCGCGTGGATTTGCACGGCAACTCCGCGTGAATCCGGCTCATCAGGTCCAGAACTTGCGCGGGCACGCCGGTCTGCGCCGGAACTACGTGCGGGAAGTTCAAGTCCTGTACCAGGAAAGGCATCAGGTACTGCACGTCTTCTCCAGTGGGATCGTGGGCGCGGATAAACTCCGGCAGGAAGTAGAGCGCAACGGTGCGGATCTGTGCCCGCCCGTACCTGCTCATGCGATGCGGCCGTCCGCTCATCACGAAGAGATCGCCGGGCTTCATCGGATGGCTTTCGCCGGCGACTTCATACGTGACCTCGCCGGAGTGGAGGTAGAGCAGTTCGAAATAATCGTGGCGGTTCATGCGGATATCGGCTTCGCGCCGCATGATGAAGTGCCGGACGTCCACAGGGAAGCTCTCTTCGAAGCGCCAGACGTGCACCGCCGAGGCATTGATCTGAGGCTCGATCACCGAGTACGCATCTTCCCAGTTGATCTTCTGTATCGAGCGCAACATGGCGGCCCCCTCTTGGTCCCGCAGTCTATCGGTCCCGCTCGCGGTAGTCTACCAGAAACGGCTGGCGGATTCTCACAAAAGTATCATCCGTGAGAATACGTCGGAAGCACCCGCTCAGGGGTGGATTGCCAGTGGCGGTAGAAACTCCGCAGGGCTGCGTAGAGATTTCGAAAGCGATCGTAAGCCTCGTTGTAGGCTGGGCGGGCCGACTCGAGCGGTACCACGGTGCTGGCGACACGCACACACTCGGCGCAAGCCTCTTCCAAATCCGCGAACGTGCCGATCGCGGTTTCGGCGAGCATGGCTGCGCCCAGCAGGGCGGCCTCGGGGCATTGCAGCGTGTGAATCGGCCGATTGAGGACGGTGGCCCGGATCTGGAGTTCGGCCCTCCTTCGCGCGCCGCGATCCACGGCGCGAAGCTCGGCGACCCCCACGCCGGAATGCTCCAGGGTCTCCAGGTTGAAGCGCGCCTCGAACGCCTGCGCGTCGGCAATCGCCTGCAGCAGATCGGCGCGGCGCGTCTTGAGTGAGAGTCCCACAAATGCGCCGCGCGAGAGGTGATCGCAGGTGGGAGTTCCGCTGCCCACCAGGTGCGGCAGAAAAAGAACGGGAGACGGACGCAAAGGACTCGCGACCTCCGGTTCCTGTTGCCCGTGCTGCAGCACCGCATCGTAGAACCACTCGAGCGACAGTCCTCCGGACTGGTTCAGCGTGATGGTAAAGTACTGGTCCTGCACTGCGTGGCAATAGCATGGAAAGTTGCCTTCGAGCAGGCCGGGCGAAGGTCGGGCCGCGGGCAGGCACGTGCCGATCACCTCCGAGCTACCAATGGAGTAGCATGCCAGATGAGGCTCCACGACTCCCGCGCCGATCGCCGCGGCGCACTGATTGTGGCTGCCGGCGACAAGCATGGCGCCGCGGTTGATGCCCCAGGCTTCGGCTACCTCAGACGAAACGATGCCGACGGGCACTCCCGAAGGGGTCACGTTTCCCAGGTGACTCGGCGCGATGCCGGCGAAATTCAAAATCTCCCCGACCCAATCTTTTCGTACCGGGTCGAACGCCATGCTGCGCGATGCCATGCTGAAATCGAGCGCAGGCACACGCGCGATCCGGTAGGCAAGGAAGTCTCCGAAGTGGAGATACTTCCAGACTCGCGGCCGTAGGTCCGGGAAGCTGCGTTCGAACCAGAGAACCTTGGTAATGAAATTCAGCGGCTGGCAGGGCATGCCGGTGGCGGAATACAGGTACCCGCGGCCAAAACGGGATTCGAAATCGGACGCCTCCCGGTAGCTGCGGCTGTCCATTCCGAGAATCGCGGGATGGAGCGGCATGCCTGCGGAGTCCACCGGGATCATGGCGTCGCCCTGCACAGAAATACAGACCGCCGCGACCCGTTGGCCTGCGCGGGAATCAGCCACGGCCTCACGCGCGAGAGAATCGATCAGGCCCCAGATCTCCGTCGGGTCCTGCTCGGCGCGGCCGTCGGCCGGACAGTGGTAGCCGTGATGCCGGCACGCATAACTCAGCAGCCGCCTCCCATCGAAAACGGCAGCCTTGCACACAGTTGCGCCCGCGTCGATGGCCAGCACCGGCATTGCGACATTCTAGCGATAGCGTAGCTCGCCTGACTACTATCATCGTGCCCGCGGCTCTCAGCATTCTATCGCTGAAGTTCACGCAGGCGCCTCGCGATCGCCTTCGCCAGCACGGCGTGGGAGGGGGCGTCCAGATGAAACCCATCGATATCGCTCAACGCCACGTGGCCGGCCGCATTCAGGAAGGCGCAGTTCGATTCGCGGGCAACTGCCTCGAGATATTCCGCAACGCGGCCGGACCGCTCCACCGCGCCCTCGAACTGCTCCGCGTAACCGGACAACCTCCCAAGCGACGGCGGAGCCACCACCAGCACCCCTGGGGCGCGGTCGGCGGGTCCGGTCCCGCTCGCCGTAATCAGCCGCATCAACTGGCCGGCTCCTCGCGCGGTATCTTCCGCCGTTGCGGAGAAGCGCTTCTTTAGATCGTTGAGCCCAAAAAACAGCACCACTTGATCCAGCGGACGGTGGGATTCGAGGCACGGAAGAAGATAGGCGCTGCCGTTGCGCCCGGGCATCAGCGGATCGTCCCAGACGGTAGTGCGCCCGTTGAGACCTTCTTCGATGATGCGGAACTCCTCCCCGAGTTCGCACTGCAGCACGCCGGGCCAGCGCACCTCCACCGGAAAGCGGCTGCCGCCGGCGGGGTTGTAGCCCCAGGTGTTGGAATCGCCGTAACAGAGAACGGTTGTCACGGTAGACAGCACGGGAGTCTAACACGGTTTAGTCCGATCGTGATAGAAAAGCACACGGCCCCCGCGGTAAGCTGCGGCCGTAGAGGATCGAGCAATGCACATCGTAGTGATCGGCGCCGGCAACATGGGCTGCGTGTACGGCGGCAACCTGGCGCGCACCGGCCGGCAGGTCACCCTGGTCGATCTCTGGGAGGAGCACGTCAGCCGAATCAACTCTGAAGGCCTCCGGGTCACGGGGTTGACCGGCGACTTTGTAGCCCCTGTCAGGGCAGCGACAAAGGTTGACGGCGTGGCTCAGGCGGACGTCGTTCTGATCTGCGTGAATGCCTACGCCACCGCGCCCGCGGCCGAGTCGGCGCGCACCGTCCTTCGCAAGGACGGCTACGCCCTGACACTGCAGAACGGGGTCGGAAATGTGGAGACCCTGACCGAGGCGCTCGGTCCGGATCGCGTCCTCGCCGGCCTCAGTTTTCAAAGTGGGGATCTTGCGGGGCCCGCGCAGGTCCGGCACACCAACAACGGTCCCACCTACCTCGGCGAACTCGACCACGCGCGTACGCCGCGTTTGGAAGAACTGTGCGGGATGCTGCAGGCAGCGGGCATGAATCCGGTGGTGGTGGACGACGTGATCGCGACCATCTGGGCGAAGTTCGTGCACAACTGCGGCATCAACGCGCTGTGTGCGATCACCGGTCTGCGCCCCGGCAACATTCGGGAAGTGCCCTCGTTCGACGAATTTCAAACCCGTATCCTGGAGGAGGCGCTGGCCCTCCTGAAGGCCCGGGGAATCCGGCTTCCCGAGGACGATCCGATCGGAGCGATCAAGGATTACTGCGCACATAAATTCCACCGGCCATCCATGATGCAGCACCTGGATCGCGGACAGATAACCGAGATCGACGCGCTCAATGGATACGTGGCACGGGAAAGCGCGCGCCTCGGTCTGGCGGCGCCATACAACGACGCGCTCACCCGTATCGTGCACGGCCGGCAGCATCGTCCCCGGAGGACGAGCGAATGAGCCCCTTACCTCTGGCGGGCCGCGCAGCCCTCGTGACGGGCGCTGCCCGCGGCATCGGACTGGCGATCGCCGCGGCGCTCTGCGAGGCCGGCATGGCGGTATGCCTGAACGACGTCGATGCGAAGGGCGTGGAGTCCGACGCGCGGCGTTTGCGCGCGTTGGGGTATCGCGCCCTCGCGGTTACCGCCGATATCTCCAGGGCCCCGGAGGTGGAGGTGCTGTTCACGCAGGCGGAAAGTGAACTCGGCGCGCTCTGGCTGCTGGTGAACAACGCCGGTGTATTTCATTCCGCCCCCACGGTCGACTTTCCTGAAGAAGCGTGGGATCGCGAGTTTGCCGTGGATGCCAAGGCAGTCTTCCTTTGCTCGCAAGCGGCAATTCGCAGGATGATGCCGCGCCGGGCCGGCCGAGTCGTCGTCATCTCTTCGATAGCCGGACAGATCGTGCGCACCAATCAGATCGCGTACTGTTCGGCCAAAGCGGCCGCGATCCATTTTTCACGATGTCTCGCGGTAGAGATGGCGCCCCACGGGATCACGGTCAACTGCATCTGTCCGGGGATGACCGATTCGGAGATGCTTCGCCAATCGGCGCGCGAGCGGAATGTGGCCGTCGCGGCGTACGAGTCCATGATTCCGGACGGCCGCCTCGCACGGGCTGAGGATCACGCGAATGCGGTGCTTTGGCTCGCGTCGGACTCGGCGTCTCACGTCACCGGACAGGTGATCGCCGTCGACGGGGCGCAATCGCTGTTCCACCCGCTCACGCGCTAGCACAGATAAGCTAGCAGCCGAGGCGCAGCAGCCAGTCGCGGCCCGGCGGCGCTTGCAACTCGTCGCGCACCTCTGCCAGCGGGAGTGCCTGCCCGCTTTCCGGGTTCACCCACTCGCCACGGGTGAAGTGCGCGCGCCCCTCCGGCCGCAGCCGCAGCGCGCCGCCCTCGGGCAGATAGCACACCGCCAAGCCGGCGGACACCGAGCGGGCCGCCGCGATGAACAGCCGCGCGTCCGCATCGCCGGGCTGACGGGAGAGCATCTCCGGCGCCGGTACCAACGTCCACCAAGGCATGGATTCGAAGAAATCTCGCAGCACTTTCATATGCGTGCTGCCGGGAAGCCGCATCGCCTCTCGCCAGGTGGGAGTAGTCCCGGTGGAGGGGTGATTCATCGGCAGTTGCCGGTGCAACTCCCAGCCCCACAGACCGTGCGCGCCGTAAGTAACTCCGGCCGGAGGCGAGACCAGCAGGCTCCAGTAGCAGGCCCGGCGCACGCTGTGCGCATCAAATCGCGGACGCTGCTCGGCCGAAAGAGTCGACATGTCGAGATGCGCCTCGTAGCAGGGCTCCAGGTTGATCACGGGACGCGGTGGGTCGTTGCGCCACTCGGCGGCGGGCGGACCTTGCGTGATCCACCGCAGCGCTTCCTGTGAACCCGAGTGGCCGCTCTGGTAGCCATGGAACGCGAACCACGGTTCTTCCCGGAACTCGTCGCCGACCCAGATCATACCCATGGGGTGCATGGTCGCGACGCTGCGATCGTGCGCGAAGACCGCGCGCCCGATCCGCTTCCAGGGTTCGGCGGCGGTCCCGCGATAATCGCCGTCGCCGCCGAGCATCCACGCAACGTGGTGCGCCCCGTAACGGGCTGCAAGGTAGCGCGCCAGCACGATGAGTTGATCTTCGGGCAGCGTGTTGCCGGGATTCAGGCGCACCCAGGGACTGGAGGGCGCCGACCAGATCAGCGCCGGCGCCGCAACCATACCGGCGGCGTTGATCGCATCGATTCGCGGATCCAGCCAGTGGAAGAACACCGGGTCGATCCGGATCTGTTCCGTGCCCGCGTACGCGACCCGCAGGTCGGCGTTACCCGCGCCCGCGACCCACTGGGTGGGAACGAACTGGATCACGTTGAAGTGCTTCGCCGCACGATCGCGCAGGAAGGTTCTCCAGTCGCGCAAGCCCGCCTTCAGCGGACCGTTCCACAGCGTGTCGCCCAGCCAGAAGAACGGCGTCTCGTCGGCGTGCTCCAGGTGCCTGCCGGATGCAGCGACGCGCACCGCGCCGCGCCGGTAGAGTTCGTTCGTGCCCTGGTACGGTAGGCAATCGAAGTCTCTCGTGCGTGAGTCCAGCCCGGAATCGGTGCTGTGCGTGCGATAGGTCCAGCGGCCTTCCCGGTCAGGTGAGAAACGGACGCGCCACGTGCGTCCTCCATCCCAGAAGCCTTCGGCCTGCCGTGTCACACCGCTTTCGTGATGGAATTCGGCGCGCAGTTCGACCTGCTGCACCGGGAGTTCATACGTTCGTTCACTTTCGAAGGTCGCCTGAAATCGGTTCCAACATGGAGTCGTTCTCATCGGACTGGCGGTCCAGCGGGACGGTAACCCTTGGAAGCATCGTCCACGATCAGCACCCAATCGCTGCCGAAGCCTTCCGCTGGGCGCGGTGAAGGCGTGCGTGCCTTTGTTTTCGAATTCGCCGGCGTCCATGGAATCGCCGCTGCGCGGGTTGTACCACCAGCACTTCACCCGCTCGCCCGAGATCTTGCCCAGATTAACGGTGAAGGGCCGGCCCTGCGCATCGTAGATGAAGGCGTAGCCATCGCCGCGCGTGGCCGCGATGTGGTCGGCGCCTTGCAAGCCATCGGCCACCAGGCGATTGATCGGGCACGCGCGAGAGCACCGGCCGGGATTCGATCAACGAGCGTACGAAGCGCATCTCGATTGCGCCCGGGCGGTGAATCGCTTCATACCAGTACATCAGTGGACCGTTGATGGGCTTACGCCCCGGCGCGTACATCTGCCACACGGCGTGATTGCCATACGTATGGCCGCAGATCCGGAGAAGAGATCCCAATATGCGCGTTGCCGCACGTGCGCGTCGAGGCTATAGCCGTTGTCCTTCGAGCGGAACGCCAGCGGATGATCCTCATATAGCGGTTCGGCATCGATCACCGGTTTGGCGCGGCGTGAGAGCATAGTCGTTGGCGATTCGCGCCCAGGACTGCACGTTTTCGGCCAGGCCGTGCCCGGTTTGCTGCATGTTGACATCCGAGCCACGGGTCGTTATGAAAGCACGTGGAGGAGTGCCCCCGCCCCGCGGGTGGAAGCCCATCAGCACCGCGTCGTAGTCTTCTTTGCCGGATGACGCCGATGGCGATGCCTTTCGCCATGGCGCGCCAGATCTCCTCCACGCCGTCGGCGGTGCGATCGCCGCCGAGAATCCAGATGACGCCCTTCGTGCCGTAGCGCTTGCCGAGAAACTCGCCGTAGCTCTGTGCCGTGGCGGGCGTGAAAATCGACTCGTCTTTTCGCGGATCCTTTACCACCCAGCGTCCCCACGCCGGCAGGAGGCCGACGTAGATGTCCGTTCCGGTTGGCCTCGTCACGATATAGTCCACATGGTCCCAGTAATCGTAGCTCGCGGCGTCGGCTGGGTTCGAGCCGGGAGTGATGGCCGGCCGCGTGGGGTCCTTATCGATCAGCGGCAGTTTGCCGTACGCGTTCGGGTCCTCGAGGCCGTCGAGCTCGGCCAGCGCTACCGCCTGCACTACGGTGTACCCCTGCGAAGCGCGTGTCTTCAGATATTCGGCCGCCTCCTTGCGATCCAGGCGGTGGAAGAGTTCCCAGGCAGTGTCGGCCAGGTAGAAGAACGGCTTGCCGTCCTCTTGGACCAGGAAGCGATGGTTCTCGCTGACCTTGAGGCGCGGCAGTGGCTTTTCCGGTTGTGCGGCCATGCCGGTACAGACCCAAAAGAGCACGGGAAGTAAAGCCAGACGAAGACACTTCATAAAGACCCCTCCAACGGAATTCGTCACAAAAACTCGACATTACGACATTCTCTTTGGGTTGTCACCGGGTGAGCCGCGGAATGCTCATTCTCTGCGCAAAATTGATAGTTTTACGAGAGCTTCAAGGTTGGTGGATGCATCGGCATCCGACCACAACATGCGACTTTTTTGGCCTAGGTTGATAGTTTCGGCATAGCTTTCGGCGGCCTGTCCAAACACAATACTTAGCGTTGAACTCTCAAAGTCGCTTAGTTTGATCGTTGGAGGGAAACGGGATGACTTCTCGAAATGCTGGTGTAGCAACTCTGCTGTTTTTGACAGCGGCGATTTTCGGATTCGGGCAACTGATTACCGGTAGTGTTAGCGGAACGGTCGTTGACAATTCCAATGCCATCGTCGGGGGTGCCCGGATTACGCTTACTTCGGATCAAACAGGGGATACTCGCGCTGTGCTGACCAACGACGCGGGGGATTTCGTCGTAACCGCCGTTCCACCGGGCCAATACTCGATCAAGGTGGAAGCAACCGGGTTCCGCGCCTTTGAACGCACCGGGATGGTGTTGTCTGCCGATCAACGCCTCTCGATTGGAAAAGTGAAATTGGAGATTGGCGCCGTCACAGACACCGTGACGGTACGGGCCGAAGGCGGCCAGGTACAGGTTGCGAGTTCGGAGAGTTCAGCGGATCTCTCCGGTTCCCAGGTGAGTCTACTGCTCACGCGCGGCCGCGAGGTAATCTCGCTTTTACGTGTGCTTCCCGGGGTCCAGGTCCAGTCGGACAACGAGTCCTTGGGCGGCACCTATGGCACCTCCACGCCCTCAATTGCGGGAATGCGCAACAAAATGAATACGATGTCGGTGGATGGCCAGGTCGGCAGCGACGCCGATATCGTGGACACGTTCAACGGAAGTACCAGCATGGACGCGATCGCCGAAGTTAAGGTTCTGCTCAATAACTACCAGGCCGAGTACGGCCGGAACAGCGGAGCTTCGATCCAACTGATTTCGAAGTCGGGGAGCAAGGACTTCCATGGCGGAGTGTACTGGTTCAAGCGCAATGACGCATTTAATGCGAATGATTTCTTCAACAACCGGAACAGCCTCGCCCGCCCCCTGTACCGGTACGACACGATCGGTGGGACGATCGGCGGACCGATCTTCATTCCGAGAGTCTTTAATACGTCGAAGGACAAGCTCTTTTTCTTCTACTCGCGGGAGGATTGGCGCGTTCGGACGCCGCAAGCCCCCTGGCGCGTGACCGTCCCGACCGCTCTCGAACGAGCCGGCGATTTTTCGCAGTCGCTCGATGTAAATGGCAAGTTGATCCCGATCATCGACCCCACAACCGGCACGCAATTCCCGGGAAACGTGATCCCAGCGAACCGGATGAATAAGAGCGGCCAGGCGATTCTGAATCTGTATCCTCAGCCGAACGTCTTGAACCGGGCCATTACTGGAGGTAACTACAACTATCAGTACCAGGAGATCACGACTCAACCGAAGACGCAGAATCTGGTGAAGGTGGATTATAACCTGACTCCGAAGGATCATATCTGGGTACGCGACCAGACATGGTGGTCCGACCGGCGCGGTTACCAGGGCCTGGCGGCTTTCAATTCGAATTGGAATCAGTTCTACCATCACTATCTGTTCAAAGTACAACAGGTCCAGGCCGCTTACACGAAGATCCTATCGCCGAAAGTCGTGAACGAGGCGACGTTTGGCTATCGTCTGTTACACGAGGACGGCTCTGCCACATCCGCCGATGAATTTGACCCTGTGACACGTTCCAAGACGGGCATCGCGTTCGGTCAACTTTACCCACAGAACAATCCATTGGGAATCATTCCGGCGGCTTCATTCGGAGGCGTGCCGAATGCAGCGAATATCAGCTATGACGGCCGGACCCCGATCGCAGCCAGGGATTACAGGTACTCCATAGCCGACAGCCTTAGCTATGTTCACGGACACCATACGTTAAAGTTCGGCTTCTATTCAGAGCTCAACCAAAATAGCGAGGGACCGAGCGCTAACTTCGGCGGGAACATTGCATTCGACCGGAACACCAGCAATCCTTTGGATTCCAATTACGCGTACTCCAACGCGGTGCTCGGGGTTTTTAACTCGTATTCGGAAGCGAGCGCCAAAACCACGGGACTTGGGAACCAAACTCTTTTCGAATGGTTTGCGCAAGATACCTGGAAGGTGAGCCGCAGGCTGACCCTGGACTACGGGATCAGATTCTCATTGACATCTCCCTGGCATGTAATCGACGGGCAGGCGTCCGCGTTGGCATTGAGCCGCTACGACGCATCCAAGGCACCCCTGCTGATCCGCCCGGTACTGCAGAACGGAGTCAGAATGGGGCAAAATCCATTAACCGGGGCGCTCGTGCCGGCGGTCCTCATCGGGTCGTATGTCCCAGGGTCCGGACTTACCGCGAACGGCATGGTAGTCGCTTCCGACAGTTCTTATCCGGCGGGTTGGCGAAACCGTCTTCCGCCTCAGCTAGGCCCCCGGCTCGGCTTTGCGTATGATGTGTTTGGAAATGGGAAGACCGCACTCCGCGGAGGGTTTGGCATCACCCGGCAGTCCGTATATTCTTCGGGAGCGTTCCTCGGGGGTCCGCGCTCGGGCCCGCCAGTGCAATACAATTCGCAAATTTTTTATGGCACCCTGGATACGCTTCTCAACTCCGCGGGCAGCTTGTTTCCCGGCAATGTAACCGCCCTCGAAGAGGACCCGAAGGCGGAAACGACGTTTAACTATTCATTCTCGATACAGCACGATGTCGGGTTCAAGACGATTCTGGATATCTCTTATGTTGGCAACCGGTCCCTACACCTGCTCCAGGCAAGAAATCTCAACACGCTACCGTACGGCGCCCACTTTCTGCCATCGAACGAGGATCCATCCTCCCCAGGAAAACCGCTTCCAGACAACCTCTTGCGGCCGCGTCCAGGATACGCAAACATAAATTATCTCGAGAACTCGGGTTACGGTAATTACAATGCTCTTCAGGTTCAGGCTAACCGGCGGTTCGCATCCAGCGTCCAGTTCGGCGTGGCTTACACCTACAGTAAGGCTATGGATTTAACCAGCGGCGACGCCGGAGGGCTGCCCATCTATCGCCCGTACCGGATTTGGAGTTACGGCAAGTCTTCTTATGATCAGACGCACGTTCTGGTACTCAATTCCATCGTCGATCTACCCAGGGCTACGAAGGTTCTCAACAACAGCGTAGTGAAGCTGATCGCGGACAATTGGCAGTTATCGACCATCGCGACATTCGCGAGCGGGACACCGTCCGGAATCAGCTATTCAACCACGGACGGCGCGGATATTACGGGCGGAGGAGACGGCGCAAGAGTCAACGTCACCGGCAGGGCAGAGTTGGCGGCCGGAAACCGGACTTTCGATCGCTTCTTTGATCCTACTGTGTTTGCCCGGCCCGCCGTCGGCGATTATGGCAACGCGCCGAAAGATGTCGTGCGAAGTCCCGGAACGAACAACTGGGATATGTCACTATTCAAGAACTTTCCCGTAAAGAGCGAACGACGGATTCTGCAACTGCGGTGGGAAGTCTACAACATCTTCAACCATACACAGTTCGCAACGCTGGACACCAACGCGCGCTTCGATCCCGCCGGCAAACAGGTCAATGCCACCTTCGGAACAGTAACAGCAACCCGGGCACCGCGCGTGATGCAGCTATCGTTGCGCTTCAGTTTCTGAGAACGGTTCGAATCAGGCTTTGGCGCCGACTCCCTCGAGAATCAGGTCAACGTTGCTTTTGTCTACCACGAAGGTGCCGGTGTTGTAGTAGACCGGAATCGGCGAAATACCGGCCTTCGCATCGTTTGCGCTGAACTTCAGGCTGTTATGCACCACATCGAATAGAGCCCGAACGCCCTGATAGGTGAACAGGGCGCGTTTCTGCCCCACCGATGCGGTCAGGACACCCTCCTTGATAAAACGAAGCTGCTGTGGCTCGGAATCGACACACGTCGAGAGTACCGCGCCCACTTTACCGCTTTCCTTGATTGCCTGCCCCATTCCCGCGCCGCTCTCCGAATCGAAGCCCGCCATCCCGATCAGGTCCGGATGCGCCTGCACCAGCGCCGAGGCGACGCGCGCCGCCTCGCTCTGATTGCCCTTGTCCTGCTGTGGTTCCATGACCATCATGCCGGCCGGAGCCATCACAGAGCGGAAACCGTTGAAAGCCTGCTGGTCGATATACTGCTCGATCAGACCGAGCATGGCGACCCGGCCTTTGCGTCCATCAAGCGCCTTGAGCATGGCCTGCCCCTGCTTCACGCCGATCTCAAACCAGTCGGTCCCTATAAAAGAGAGCCGTTTGCTGGCCGGCACGTCCGCATCCACGCAGACGACGGGAACGCCGTTCTCGATCGCCGCGTTGATCGCGGGAACCAGCGCCGAAGGGTCCCAGCCCACCACCATCATTCCGGCAGGCTTTCGAGCCGCCGTCTGTTCGATGGTCGCGACCAGTCCCGGAATATCGATGGTATTCGGCCCGGCGATCGTGACCTTGACTCCCAGTTCCCGTCCCGCCTGCTCCAGAGCAGGATGGTCGTGCGCCACGAACAGCGGAAGATTGGAGTTCGCGGAGATCCAGACGTACTCTTCGTTGGCGGAAACAGCGGGTCGCCCGGTCGTCGGCCCGCTGATTTCCGGTAGCGTTCGGGCTTTACGGCCGCACGCCGGCGCTCCGGCCAGGCCCGCCAGCAGTGCATTGCGCCGCGATATCAGTTTACTCATGATGTCTGCTAATCCCTCTTCATAAACCGGTCCATTGCCACTGCCACAACCAGCACGATTCCGGTGATGATGCTTTGCCAGTACGCCGAAACCGAAGCGATGATCAGAGCGTTGTTGATCAGCGCGATGAACCCCACTCCGATCAGCGCGCCCCAGATGGTCCCTTTGCCTCCGGTAAGGCTGGCGCCGCCCAGAATCGCGGCGGTGATGATGCGCAGTTCCGCGCCATCGCCGCTGATCGAAACACTGGTGCCGACGCGCGAGGCGAACGCGATGCCGCTCACTCCCGCGAGGCAGCCCATGATGATGAATGCGGCGATCTGCATTCGCGGCACGTCGATGCCGGAGAGCCGCGCCGCCGCAGCGTTGTTGCCGATGTAGTAATACTGGCGGAAGAATCGCGTTTGCGAGAGCAGGAACGCAGAGACACACGCGATCAGCGCCATGATCCACACCGGTCCCTGCAGACCGAGAATGACCGCTTGGCCCGGGCGGGAAAACGATTCCGGCAGAAACGTGATGCCCGGCCCGCCCAGAAGCACGGCGATGCCGCGATAGATCCCCATCGTGCCGAGCGTGGCGATGAGCGCGTTGACCCGCACACGCGCCACAATCAGGCCGTTCAGCAGGCCGGCCGCCAATGCCGCGGCGAGAGCCGCCAGCACGGCCCAGAGGACCGGGACCTCGGCCTGCTTCATGAGCCAGCCCGCGACCACTCCGGCCATCGAGAAGGTTCCGCCGATGGAAAGATCGAACGTGCCGCCGACCAGCAGCAGCATCATTCCGCAGACCATGATGCCGTCGAAGGCCAGACTGCGCAGGATCGCTGTGAGATTGCCGATCGTCGGGAAAATCGCCGGGAAGAGCACGGAATTGACAACTATCAGCAGCACCATCATCGCGACCAGCATGGATTCGCGCGTTAGAAAGCGCGAGGGTTTCATAGTGTCACCATTTCCTCCGCCCCGATCGCCGCGTGGCGGATTATGCTCTCTTCGGAGGCAGACTCGGAGTTGAGTTCCGCCACGATCGCGCCTTGCCGCATGACCAGAATCCGGTCCGCGAGGGCCAGCACTTCCGGAAGGTCGGAGGAGATCACCAGGATCGACTTGCCATCGGCCGCGAGCGAGCGCAGCAGATCGTAAATCTCGGACTTGGCGTGCACATCTACGCCGCGCGTCGGCTCATCCACAATCAGTACCGAGGGATTGCGGACCAGCCACCGGGCCAGCAGGACCTTTTGCTGATTGCCGCCACTCAACCTGCCAACCGGCGTGTGCACTCCCGGCGCCACGATGTTCAGGCGTTTCATGTAAACCGCCGCCGTGTCCTCCATCCGCGACGTTCGCAGGCGCCATTCGCCGAAGCATTCCAGGCGCGCGGCTGCGATATTTTCGGCGATGGACATTTCCGGAAAGAGCCCGAGTTCCTTGCGATCCTCGGGCAAATAGCCGATTCCCGCCGCCATCCCTTCCTTTGGCGAACGGATCCGCACGGAGCGTTGGTTGACGTGGACCTCGCCCGAGACCGCCTGATCCGCCCCGAAAATCAGCCGGGCGAGTTCGGTCCGGCCCGCTCCGGCCAAGCCCGCGAAGACCAGGATCTCTCCCGGCCATGCGGAGAACGTCGCCGGTTTGACCTTCGGTCCCGCAAGGTTCTTCACCTCCAGCACCGGCGCACCGCGAGTTCCGGATGTGGTGCGCGTCGCGCCCGCTATCAATTCCCGGCCAACCATGAAAGATACCAGCTCTTCAGCCGACGTGGCGGAGACGTCGCGGGAGCCTTGCAGCCGGCCGTCTTTCAGCACCGTCACTCGATCGGCAATCCGGAAGATCTCGGCCAGCCGGTGGGAGATATATATGATGCCCACGCCCTTCTCCCGAAGCTGCCGGATTACGTGAAACAGCGTTTCCGTTTCGCCGGCTGTGAGCGCGGCGGTCGGCTCATCGAGAATGAAGAGCGAGGATTCGTGCGAAAGCGCCTTGGCGATCTCCACCATCTGCTGTTGTGCCACCGGCAGTTGCCCGAGCGGCGTCGCGGGGTCCACTTGAAGGTCGATACGGCGCAGCAGCGCGCTGGTGTCCGCCAACATTTTGGCCCGGTCGATGCGTCCGAAGCGGCGGAGCGGCGGATGCCCGGCGAAGACGTTCTCGGCCACCGTCAGAAGATCGAAAAGGCTGCGCTCCTGGAAGACAATGGCGATGCCCAGGCGTTGTGCGTGCCGCTCGTCGGGGATGTGAACTGCCCGCCCTCGCAGCTCAATGGTTCCCGCTTCCGGCTGGTGCACGCCCGCCAGAATGTGCATGAGCGTGCTCTTGCCGGCGCCGTTTTCGCCCACCAGCGCGTGCACTTCGCCCTCGCGAACCTCCAGGTCCACGCCCGCGAGCGCCTGCACTCCGGGGAAGCTCTTGGTAATACCGCGACAGCGCAGCAGAGTGGTCATAGCCGCACCACGTCGCCGCTCGCCGCGGAGTCATAGGCCGCGTAGACGAGCTGCATCGTGCGCAGATTGTCGGCGGCACTGGTTTCCGGGACGCGTTCGCCGCGCAATCCCGCCAGCAGATCCATGTGGCATGGCACGATGCTGGCATGCACCACGTCGTACATGGGGTCCGCCCACACGTGACGCGTGGGCGGATGGTGTTCGCAGCGCGTACCCGCGGCAGTGGTGATGCTGATGCGGTAATCCGGCGCGAGTTCGGCAGATCCGCTGGTTCCCTCGACGAAGAGAAAAGTCTGTGGAAAGCGGTCCGGAGTCATGGGCGTGCCGGGATAGCCAAGTTCACACACCACCGTGCCCCCGCCCGGCATTCCCAGGATAATCGTGGCCAGATCCTCTCCGCGGATTCCGCGCTGGAGCTGTTGCGTTCGGCAGTAGACGGTCCGCGGTTCGCCGAAGAGAAATCGCACGACGTCCAGAATGTGGCTACCGATATCCACCAGCAGGAAGCGGTCGAGGTCGCGCAGGAACGGCTGGTTCTCGAATACCGGGAACCCGCTGGTCATCCGCACCCGAGCCCGAAACGGCTCGCCGATTTCCCCCGATCGCAGCACGTGCGAGAAGGCGCGAATCGGCGTCTGCCAGCGCCAGTTCTCATGGATGTAGAAAGGCACTCCGGCCTGCTCGCAGGCCCGGACCATGGCCTGCGATTCTTCGAATGAAGGTGCCATCGGCTTTTGGCAGATGACCGGTTTGCGGTGCTGCGCCGCCAGCAGCACGAGGTCGTGATGCGTCTCCGCGTTGGTCACGATATCGAAGAAGTCGAGGTCTTCGCCCTCCGCGAGGTCGCATGGGTTGTCGTACACGCGGGACACGCCGAATTCCGCCGCCACTTGTTCTGCCCGAGCGCGCGTACGATTGTACAGCGCCACGCATTCCACGCCGCCGGTCTCCCGCCACGCGGCGAGTTGAAACCGCGACCAGAAGCCTGTGCCAAGCAATGCGAACCGCAATCGCCTGCTCATAGTAACTCCCGATCGATCACGCTGATGCCATACGGCTCGAGGCGGTGGACCTGGCCGTCGCCCGTGTCAATCTCCTGCTCGCAAGGCAGGAAATTCCCGAGCAGAAGCCGCATTCGCGATCCCAGAACTACGGCCAGTCCCGTGGCGCGCAGCGGATCGCTTGAGTCCAGCGCGATGGCTTCGGCGTCGGCGAAATCGTCCAAGAGGGGGCAGATGGTGTCCGCGGCTGCGATCTCCTGGAAGGTCACACTGCCCATTCCCGCGGCTGCCAGATTGGCGATCGTCGCCAGCACCCAGGGCCCCGCCGCCGGAGTCTCTAGCGGCATGCTGACCGGCGAAATGGCCAGCGGGCCGGCTGCGCAGAAAGAGCGTGCCGTCTCTACCGTAGAAGGCTGAGCACGCAGGTTCTCGATCAGCGTCTGCTCGTCGGTCGCGTGTACTTGCGGGTTGATTCCCCAGGACGCAAAATCGAGTCCCTCGACCGTCTCCCGGTTGCGGTTCAACTCGGCGAAATTGCGGTTTCCTCCGCCCACCGGAACGCCAGGATAGATACGACGCAGTCGCTCGCGAACCTGTGCGGCATTCGTGGGTGTGGTGATTCCGTCGCGGTCGAAGAGAAGGAATCGCTTTACTGCGGGATGCAGTTGCTCCAGCGCGGTAATCAGGCGGCTCACCTCCGCGGGATCTCCGGAAGTGAAGATTGCACACTCCGGCGCGGCAACGTGCATCGCTGTCTCCCATTCCGGATCGTTGAGGTGGAGGTCCATCCGCCGCGTCGCGAGTTCGGGGAGCGGCATGCGTTGCCCATCGCGCATGACCAGTCTCACGCTTGGGCCGCCGCCTTCCACGCGCAACGTGGCCCGCTGCTCAACCCGGTCGCCCTGCCGCACCTCGAACGGGTACGGCAGGCGCAACGGACGGCAATAAGTCTTGAATGAATCGTCCGTCCAGTTGCGATGATCCTCGGTCTCGAACACCTCGCCTTCCAGGCGCACGCTGGCGGTGACACCGGGCGATACGTCATGAGAGATCGCGCGCACATCCAGAAAGGGCTGATGCGGCGCGATCAACAGCGGAAAGCGCGAGCGCTCCCGAGCACCTGACGTGTGTTCGATCCAGCAATCGCGCCCGGCGCAGCCTTCCACCGGATGCAGCACACAGAGGCCGATACGGTTGGCGAAGAATCCGGTCCGCGCCTCTCCTGAAATCTGGAAAGAAATCGAACTATCCGGGAAACCATCAATCGAACCCAGCCAGAAATAGTCGATGCCGTCGGCGTGAATTTCGGCCGCAAAGCCGATGCGGAACCAATCCGGTCCCTCCTCAATATGCTCCTTCGAAATCCGCGCCGGGGGCGTGCCCCATCGCTCATCGCGCAGCGCGGCGTAGACGTGGCGCAGTACCTCTGTGCCGCCACAGCGGATATTGCGCAGCGTGCCCGCGGCATATCCGGCGGAAAGCGCGCCCGCCCGTAGCACCCGCGCCGCCCGATTTGTCTCCCGCTCTGCAGCAGGCCTGCTCACGCCGGTCATTCTAGCCGAACACCCCCGCCGGACTCTCCCACGATCCTCCGCCACTTTCTCGCAATATCACCATGTTCGTTCCAATGGCGCGAGCGACACTGCCAGTTCGTCACAGGCGCGCTCCCAGGCTGCGATTACGCGGTCGTAGAACGGGTCGCGGTCGCTATCCTCGAACCCGTAAGTCGCTTCCACCCAGGCGACGGTGTCGCGCATCCCGTCTAGAAAACCTGTGCGATATTCGAAGCCCAGGTCGCGCTTTGCAGGGCTGTTGTCGAAGATGTTGTGAAACTGGAAGTTCTCGAGTGCGAGCCGCGCATGTTGCGGAGCAAGGCGCGCCAGCAGGCCCGTGGGTATATGCACGAGGCGCGGTTTGGGGGCGCCCATGGCTTCCGCTACCAGTTCGTGATAGCGGTTCCACGTCAGCCACTCGTCGGCGGTGACGTGGTAGCTCTTACCGATGGTCGCGGCGTTTCCGACCGCGCCCGCGAATCCGCGGGCAACGTCTTCCAGGTGGCACGACGTCCATAACGAGCTTCCGTCTCCGTGCACAATCACCGGCTTGCCTTTGCGCAGGCGGTCCAGGAAGCCAGTACCCTTGCCGAACGAGTGAATCACGTGTCCGCGATGCTGCCCGCCTCTCCCATAGGTGTGAGCGGGGCGGATAATCGTTACCGGCGCGCCCTGGGATTCGTGGGCCCGCATCAGGATCGACTCGCAGAGGACCTTGTTCCGGGCGTAATCGCCGATTCCCTGTTGCGGTGCAGCCTCCGTAATCGGATAGCGGCACGGCGGCTTCGCGTAGACGTCGATGGTGCTCGCAAAAATCAGGTGTCCCGTGCGCCCCGCAAAGGCGCGCAGGAGGCTGTTCGCGTCCTCCGGCTGATACGTGATCATATCGATCACGCAATCGAACATTGCAGCCTTTCGCATGGCGGCGACGAAGGACTCGGCATCGTACCGGTCGCCAGTGAGATAAGCCACGCCGTGAGGCAGGGGGACGTCGCGCTGGCCGCGATTGTAAACGGATACTGCGTGGCCGCGTTCCATCAACTGCCGGGTCAGCGCTGTGCTGATCAGGCCCGTGCCCCCGATGATGAGAACTCTCATGTTTCGATTCCTCTAGCCCGAAATCAACGTGCGCAAATAGGCCACGCTCTCACGAGCCCATTGCTCTTCCTTTGCTACCGTGCCCGCAATAGTCTGCTCCGGCGGCGGCCACAGTTCCAGAATCGCGTTGGGATCGCGCCCCGCCTGGCGTAGCGCGCGCAGGACGCGCGGCAAGTCCAGCATTCCTTGCCCCGCGGGCGTTCCCGTGATTTCGAACCCCATCATGTGCGGCGCGCGGCGAACGGCGAAATCCTTCACGTGCAGACTGACGACATACGGAGCCAGGTGGGAGACCACGTACTCCGGACCTTCCAGGCATCCGAACGAATTGACCGTATCCAGGCATATGCCGATGTGTTCGCTCCCTGCGGGTTTGACCATCCCGGCCAGATCCATCGCTGGAATGCGATCGTGGTTTTCGATCGCCAGCACCACACCAGCGCGCTCCAGGTCCGGCGCGACGTCCTGAAGTTCGCTCGCCGTCTGCTCCGGCCGCAAGGGGCGTGACGGATCCACCACCACACGAAGCAGCGGCGACTCCAATTCTCCGCACACTTCCAGCATGCGGCGAAGGTGAGGCGCGCCGATGCCGCGAGTTCCAACTTCGATCCCGATTCCGTTGCCTGCGGCTGCGCGGCGGATCTCCCGCAGAGAGCCGCACGATTCCCTTTCGAGCGGCAGGTTGTCGGCGATCTGCACCAGTTTCAAGCCCAGTTCGGCCGCGCGGTGGACCAGGCCCACGGCATCCATCGGCGTTGCCGGCCGGTCGTAGCCCGCCACGCCGATCGCCCACGCACAGGCGTAAGATCCCAATCCGAGTCGCATCAGGCCGTTCGCGCAGCGCCGCCGTTGGTGATGGCTTTGATCTCCGCAAGCACGTTTTCGCGCTCAAAGACCTTCTTCCAGTCCGGCTGCAACAACCGCTTTTTCCCGCGCTCGATGGCCATCAGGGCTCCGTCCGAAAACGGCGACGCCACGTATCCGAACAGAATCCCGATATCGATGTTGATGTGGCCGAGAATGAAATCACGCGCCGCTTCGGCAGGCACGCCGTGCTTCACGGCCTCATCGATCGCCTCTTTGATCACTACCATAAGGGTCGCGACCACCGTCTCAGAGAGCGCCGGCTCCAGAATCGCCATCTGCTCCACGGTCACCCGATGGGCGCGCATCACAGGGGCGAACATGGCCCGGCATACACGCTCGCCGCGCGCATAATCGCTCTCCGGACCCTGCATCAAGGCACACACGATGTTCTGCTTGGCTTTGATGGCGCCGAAGAAGTCCATCTTCGCGTCCGGGTCGGTTTCATCGTTCACAACCGGCGGATGACACGGGTGGGTAACGAAATACGTGATGTCCGGGCGCTCCGGCAACTCGCCGCCGTACGGCGCTGCAGGGTCCAGGCAAATCACCATGGCGCCGGATTGCAGGTTGGGTATGATGGTTGGCGCCACTCGCCCGATCAGCGCGTCAGGGAGCGCCAAAATTGCGATGTCCGCAGCATGCACGGCTTCCTCGTGCGGTGTCACCGGGAGGCCGCGGTCTCTCAGGCGCTCGATCCCCGCCGGGCTGACTTCCACATAGTGGACTTTGGAACCGGTATGGCGCAGGTTGTCGGTGATCCGGCAACCCATCTTGCCGCCGGCCCCGAAAATCGAGATCGTCTCCATGTTGTCCCAGTGTACGCGCCCGTTCGCCGCGCATCTACGACCATCGCGCGAAAGAATATCAGAAAACGATCATTGGGCCGGTGTCGGCGCGGACGGCGTGATAGGATCCTGAGAAAACTCTCGCCGATCGCGGTAGATGGACGCGGCGCTGATTGCCTAGATTGGAAGCAGATGCTACGAGGTGCTGTCCTCCTCATTGCGCTACCGCTCGGGGCGCAGGATCTTCCGCGGCAGGCCCTGGAGATTCTCCAGCAGAACTGCGCCCAATGCCACGGTGAAAGCATGTCGATGTCAGGGCTTTCGCTCGCTTCCCGGGAGGGCGCTCTGAAAGGTGGAAACCGCGGCGCCGCCATCCTCCCGGGAAATGCCCAGGGCAGCCGGATCTTTCGTGCCGTCTCTCACACCGAAGCTCCACACATGCCGCCAGGAAGGACGCTGCCGCCGGAAGCAGTGAACGTGATTCGGCGCTGGATCGAGGCCGGCGCCGTGTGGCCGCGAAATCCGCAACCCGCGGCCGCCTCGAAATGGTGGTCATTTCAGAAGCCGGTTCCCCCGGCCGTCCCGTCGGCGACCCCATGGGTGCGGACGGAGGTTGACGCTTTTGTCGCCAGGAAATTGGTCGAACAAGGCCTGCGGCCGGCGGGCGAAGCGTCGCGCAGCGACTTAATCCGCCGGGCGACGTTCGATCTGCACGGCCTGCCGCCCACCGCCGACGAGGTCCGCGCCTTCGTGGCCGACAGCGCGCCCGATGCCTACGAAAAACTGATCGATCGCTTGCTCGCCTCCCCACGCTACGGCGAAAAGCAGGCCCGTCACTGGCTCGACCTGGTGCGATATGCCGATACCGCCGGCTTCGAACTCGATGTCTACAACAACACCGCCTGGCGCTATCGCGACTACGTCATCGAGGTTTTTAACAGCGACAAGCCGTATGCCGAGTTCATCAAGGAGCAAATCGCGGGCGACGAATACTGGCCGGAAGACCCGCGCCGTCACATAGGGACGGGACTTTACTGTGTTGGCCCCAATCGGGACCTTTTTCTGGACCAGACTGACATCAACCGCGTGGAAGTACTGACCGACTATACCGACACCACCGCCGCTGTCTTCCAGGGCCTCACTGCCGGATGCGCGCGCTGCCACGACCACAAATTCGATCCCATCTCGCAGCGCGACTACTACGGACTGCAAGCGATTTTCGTTCCGGCCGTGAAGACCGACCTTGGCCCCAAAACCATTCTCGGATTCAAAGCGGCCGAGTGGCAGCGCGAATTCAAGATGCGCGAAATCGGTGACCGGATCAAAGCCTTACAGTCGCGATGCCGCGGCGAAATCGCGAAGACCAGGACTCCCGCGTCCAACGGGAAGCGCAGCGTGACTGATGAGGAGATTCGCGCCTGCATGAACGCCCATGAGGCTGCGCAGTTGCGCGATGCCGAGAAACGGCTGGTTGCGATGACCGCGTCCCTCGGGGTCAGCCCGTACTTTTGCGGCCTGAAGGAGTATTCTCCGCGCGGGGGCTATGCACTGCTGCCGGCGCGCGGATCGACTCCCGCTACACCAGTCGGACCGGCGACATTTCCCGTGCTGGGGGGCGCACCGATCGAGGATGCGGAGGTGACCGCCGCGAGCACCGGAAGGCGCCGCGCCCTCGCCGAGTTCCTCATCTCGCCGGATAATCCGCTGACCGCGCGGGTGATGGTCAATCGCCTCTGGCAAGGGCACTTTGGACGCGGCATCGTCGCCACCCCGAGCGATTTCGGCAGCCGCGGCGCTCCGCCTTCGAACCAGA
Organism: uncultured Solibacteraceae bacterium; assembly: GCA_963792055.1. Lineage (GTDB taxonomy): Bacteria > Acidobacteriota > Terriglobia > Bryobacterales > Bryobacteraceae > Solibacter. The sequence continues at coordinate 974,190 of CAWBUV010000011.1, forward strand.
ATCTGCTCGACTGGTTGGCCACGGAGTTCGTGCGCCGCAACTGGTCCATGAAGCAGATGCACAAGCTGATCATGACCTCCAGCGTCTACCGGCAGTCGGCTGATGCTTCGCCGCAGAGCCGGGAGCGCGATCCGGATAATCTTTACCTTTCGCATTTCACGCGCCGGCGTCTCGAATCGGACGAGATCCGCGACGCCGTGCTGCTCGCTTCGGGAAGCCTGAATTTGAAGATGGGCGGCCGGCCTGTGGTCCCGCCTCTCAATCCGGATGAGCTAAGCGAACTCAGCGGGCCGCCGGAAGACGGTTGGTTCGTCACCGCCGACCCGAACGAGCAGAACCGTCGCAGCATTTATCTCTTCGTTCGCCGTTCCTTCCGGATGCCGATGATGGCTGTGTTTGACACGCCGGAAACCATGTTCAGTTGCCCGCGCCGCGAATCGAGCACCACCGCACCGCAATCCCTCACCCTGATCAACGGCGATTTCGTGGTGGCGCGCGCCCGCGAAATGGCCGCCCGCCTGGCGCGCGAGAACGCCGGCGATGACGCGCTGATCCGCGCCGCATGGAATCGCGTGCTGGCGAGGGATCCGTCCAGTGAAGAGCTGCGCGCCGCCCAAAAACTGCTGCAGCGCCAGAACGTGCTGCTCGGCTCGCGCGATTCCGCCGCTGCCGAGCTGTGCCGCGGCCTGTTCAACCTGAACAGCTTTCTGTTTGTGGATTGACCCATGAAGCCCTACCAATCACGTCGGGATTTCCTCATGCGATCGGGTGCCGGATTCGGCGCCCTCGCGCTCGCTGATCTGCTGCGTGGCGGAGAGGCCGTATCGCCGCTCGCCGCGAAGAAGCCCCCGCTGCCCGCGCACGCGAGAGCCGTTATCCAGCTCTTCATGCACGGCGGCGTCAGTCATGTGGACACGTTCGATCCAAAGCCCGAACTGATGCGGCACGCCGGGCAGACCGTCCCCGCCGATTTCGCCAGGGCCTCAAAACCAGCCGCATCGATTTCAGCAAGGCGCTCGTGCTGCCCAGCCCTTTCACTTTCCGGCGCTGCGGCCAATCCGGCATCGAAGTTTCGGACGCCTTTCAGCACCTTACGAATCACATCGACGACATGGCGGTGATCCGCTCCTGTTACGGCGACGCCTTCGATCACGCCCCCGCTATCTTCCTGCGCAACAGCGGCTCCCAATTCCCAGGGCGGCCGTGCCTGGGGTCCTGGGTGGTGTACGGGCTCGGCACAGAAAATCAGAATCTGCCGGCATTCGTCGTGATGTCCGATGGCGCTATGAAATCCGGCCCGCAAGCCTTCGGCGCTGGCTTCCTGCCGGCCGTCTACCAGGGAACGGTGTTCCGCGCCGGCGAACATCCGGTGCTGGACCTCGCCACTCCACCGGGCACGACGCCCGAAGCGCAGCGCGCGACACTCGATTTCATCTCCGAGGTGGATCGCCATCACCTGGCGCAGCGCGGCGGCGATTCTGACCTGGAAGCGCGCATTGCCTCTTACGAACTCGCGTTTCGCATGCAGTCTACCGCACCCGAGGCAGTCGATCTGAGCAAGGAGTCCGCAGCCACGCGCAAACTCTACGGCCTGGACGAACCAGCGACCCACGAATTCGGCCGCAAGTGCCTTCTGGCGAGGCGGCTGGTAGAGCGGGGCGTACGCTTCATCCAATTATTCTCGGGCCAGTTCCTGGGCGACGATTGGGACGACGCCCACACCGACCTCAGCGGCTCACTGCGGAAGATGAGCGCCAAAATCGATAAGCCGGTCGCGGGCCTGATCGCCGATCTGAAATCGCGCGGGCTGCTCGATTCCACGCTGGTCGTATGGACCAGCGAATTCGGGCGCACGCCGCTGGCAGAAGGGAAGAACGGGCGCGATCATCATCCGTATGGATTCACCTCCTGGATGGCCGGGGCGAAGATCAAAGGCGGCCAGGCTATCGGGGCGACAGACGAGTTCGGCCTGCGCGCGGTGGAAAATCCGGTCACGATCCACGACGTCCACGCGACGGTCCTACGGCTGCTCGGGATCGATCACACCCGCCTGACTCACCTGTTTATGGGCCGCGATCAGCGTCTCACGGACGTTCACGGCGAAAACGAGTTCACCGGCAAGCTGGTATAAAAGGCGCGAGCCCGTGGGCTCGCGCCTCCAGACGGTCCCTCAGAATTGCAGCCGAAGCGCGACCTGCACCAAACGCGGTGGCCTGGCGGCGCTCACCGTTCCGAAAAGGGTGTTGACCTGATTACCGCTCGGGTCGAAACGCGCCGCGGTGTTGACTCCCGACCACTGGGAATGGTTGAAGGCGTTGTAAGCCTCGCCGCGCAGTTGGAAGACCCGTTGTTCGCTTCCGAGGCGGAAGTTCTTGAATAGCGAGATGTCCCAGTTGTTGATCCCGGGGCCGCGGAACACGTCCTTCGGCGCATTTCCGAAGGTGCCCTGGGCGGGGCGCGCGAAGACGTTGGGGTTGAAGAACTGATTGAAGGTCCGGTCCCCGAAATCCTTCTGCGCTTTTCCGGTAACGACCACGCGCGCCCCATCGCCGCCGCCGGTGATATTAGCGCCGTCGGTAGTAGTCAGACCGATGCCCGTGGGGAAGCCGCTGGCGAAGGTGGTTACCCCGGAGACCTCCCAATTGTCCAGGGCCAGCCGCGAAAACAGGTTATTCCAGTGCGCGCTGGCTTTGGGCAGATCGTACACATAGTTCACGACGAACACATGGGTCTGGTCGAATCCCGCCTTCCCGTAATTCCAGACGCGGGGATTGATGTAAGTGGCGATCAGCGCCCCGTCATTGTCGCCAAGGTCCATGGTCTTCGACCAGGTGTAGGAAACTCCGAACTCGAGATTCTTCTTGAAGCGCCGGTTCAGGGTGGCCTGCAGGGAGTTGTAACTTGAATTTCCGGAATGCTGCACGTAAGTTACGGTGCCCAAACCAGGGTAGGGCCGGAAGAAATTGTCGTTCAGGGGGAGCCCGGAGGTAGGGTCCGTGTTCTGCGGCAGGAATTCGGAGCCATACGGTACGGTGTTGATCGAGACGTCCTGCATCAGGTGCCGGGAGACGTTGCCCACGTATCCCGCGCTCACGACCGTTCCGTGGCCCAGGTCGCGCTGGATGGTCAGGCTGTAGTTGTACACAGACGGTACCTTGGGATCGATCTGATTTCCGCGGACGTTCTGCGGAGTCAATGCGCCGCTCGAGTTGAGGAACGTGCTGAGGTTGCCGTAGTAGTAGACGGGATTCAACGTGACGGGCGCCATGGTCAGGTTCTGGTATACCGTGGGATCGGCGCTGGGCACCATCTCCTTGGTGATGCCGAAGCCGCCGCGGACGGAGGTCTTGCTATCGCCGAATACGTCCCATGCGAAACCCACGCGCGGTGTAACCTGTACCGGGCGGACGTTGATGAAACCGCGCGGATAGGTCGTGTTTGCCGACGTGATCAGGCCGTTCAGCGGATTCCCGGTTCCGGGCACGAAGGTGCCCACCAGGACCGCGGGTACGAGCGCGCCGGTGAGCGGATTCTGTCCGACACGGCTGCCATTGGCGTCCTTGACTGGACGGATCAGTAAAGGCGCCTTGGAAGGATCGTAAGTTCCCAGCGCGAACTCGCTGCCGTTATTGTTGGTCCACTGGTAAGGTGTCGACCAGGAGAAGCGCATGCCGTAGTCCAGCGTGAACCGGCGCGAGATCTTCCAGGCGTCCTGCGCGAACCACTCCCAAAGCGTCAGTTCCACGGGCGCGGAGACTCGGTTCGTGGCCTCTGTGTACGAAGAGAAATTGCCCAGTGCCGCGTTGGCGAACGCGTAGTTGGCGTCCAGTGGATTGGTGGTGTCCTTGCCGAAATTAAACGACCCACCGAAGTTGCTCTGATAGCCTTTGTCGTTCCAGGTGTGCTGGTAAAAAACGCCAAACTTCAGAAGATGGGTGCCGCGGGTGATCGAGAAGTTATCGCGCCCTTCCCATGCCTTGGCCAGCGAGTGGATCGGCAGGCGTCCGTCGTAGCTGATATTGGGAGCGTTTGTCACGCCGCCGAAGGATGCCTGCGGAATGATGTTGCCGGGGTTCAACCCGGGATTGAATTGCCCGATGGCGATACCCAACTTTGTCCGGCTGACGGCATCGAACGCGGAGTCCGGCAGTAGGCCTTGTTCCCCGGAATCGTGGAACCCGAAGCTGAACTCGTTGAGCAGTGTTGCGCTGATGGTCTTCGAATAGGTGAGATTGGCGGAATGCGTCGGCCAGAAGTAGTGGGATTTGAACTCCGGCCAGTTGGAGTTAAAGGCCGCAAGCGATTGGTAGCCCTGGCGGTCAGAGGTGAACTGCGCCAGCCGGATGCCGAGACGGTCGCGGTCCGTCAACGAATAATCTACCTTCAGATTCTCGGTGTACTTCGGTTGGCTGGTGATCTCCTGGAACTGGTAGTTGTAGTTGCCGCCCGTCACCGCCCGGTTCACGTAATTGGGCAGCGGGAAGAGATTGAGCAGCTTGACGCCATTCGGATCCAGACGGTTGGACGGAATGGTGTTCCCCGGGAAAGGCGCGTGGGTAGTCGGATCGATCACCGGGATCAGGACGTTGTTCAGGTCGACCGTCTGCGAAAAGTTACCCTGCCGCTCGAGCGCCGTCGGCATGGTCACCTGCCAGGGATTCTGCGGCTGCCGGATACTCCAGCCTTCGGCGGAAAAGAAGAAGAACAGCTTGTTTTTCGCGGTGTTGAAGCGGCCCGGAATATAGATCGGGCCGCCCAGCGTGAAGCCTAAGTTGCGGTACCGGTACAGAGGCCGGGCGAGGTTGGTACGGTTGCTGAAAAAGTTGTTGGCGTTCAGGTCTTCGTTGCGCAGAAAGGAATAGACACTGCCATGAAACTGGCGTGTCCCCGATTTAGTGATGAAGCTGACGAAGGCGCCGGAGCTACGCCCATACTCGGCCTGATAGGTGTTCTGCAAAACGCGCGCTTCGCCGATCGAATCCAGGCTCACCACGCCTTCGTTCAGCGAGTTGTCGAAGGGGTTGGTGGTCGATTGCCCATCCAGTGAGATCGCATTCCAATCCTTGCGTACACCGCCGATGTTCGGCGTGGTCGAGCCGAACGTTCCGCCCAATGAGGGAGTATCGGCCCAGCCAGTGGTGAGCGCGACACCGGGAAGGATGCGCAGCAGCGATGTGGCGTCGCGCGCCTGGGATTGAATTCGGTCGAACTGCCTCGCCGAAATGGCGTTTTGTAAATCGGCCGATTCCGTTTCGACCATGGCGCCTTCCGCCGAAACGGTGACTTTCTCCGTGACCTGCCCCACGGCCATATCGATTGTGAGGCTCAGGGCCTGCCCCACCGCCAGCACCTGTCCTTTCCGTTCGAAGCTCCGGAATCCGGCAGCTTCGGCCGTAAGCGTGTAAGTTCCGGGCGCGATGCCGCCGAAGACGAAAATTCCCGCCTCATTCGTGGCCACCGGGCGGAGCTCCCCAGTCGCTTCATTTGCCAGCCGTACCGTGACACCTGCCATGGCCTTTCCAGTTGGATCATTGATCACTCCGCGGATTTCACCCGTCACCAATTGAGCGGGCGAACCGGCGGCCAGAAGCAAAAACGCAAAAACCAGGCGAATCGTTTTCATGCGGAAACCTCCCCTGAGTGCACTATTCAGGGGTAATTCTAAGTTCGACGGCGGCGGAAAGATACGAAGATACGATCAACTTCTCTGCGGAAAACAGCAAACCGCGATCACAGGGCGCGTCCGATCAGGCGGGCATCCGCAAGACTGGCGAGGTCGTTGCGCAAATCGCCGTTGTCGTCCCAGTTACCGGACATGCGGATCACCAACACCTGCGCGTTCCGCACATCGATATCCACCGGACGGGGCGCGGCGGCCGCCGTCGTGCCGCCACTGGTGAAGCGACAGCGTCCATCGACGAAGATCGTCAGGTACACCGAGGCGGCGGGACCTTCGCCGGCCGCATCGGCGTCCACTCCGAAGGTTGCGGCGAAGCTCCGGTATCGCCCGTCCAACCCGTACACGATCACCGTGTTGGCCGCAAGCCCGATGCCTTTCTCGTATAGCTTTCCGCCTTGCATGATCGGATTGCCGCGAAAGGTCTGGTCCTTGCGGAACACCGGCGTGGGCAGACCGATGCCGCGCTGCGAGGCCGCTTCTTCCATATCGCTCAACCAGGTCTCGCTGTCGTCGTAGCTTCGCACCTGCGGGACCGGAGCCGCGATGCGGCTCTCCGCGATCTTCATTCGCCGCGTGGAATTGGACGCCACTTCCACTTCGATTCCCTTGGCCAATTCTGCCGCGGTCCGCACGCCCAGCAGTTTCCCGTCCAGCTCCAGCCGGTATTCACCCTCCTCCAGAAATCGCACCACGACCCTCGTGCGGCGGGCCACTGTGGTAGCGTTCGCCAATACGATGTCGCGCCGCCGGATGATGCGAAGATCGCGCACCGGAGCCAGGCGCTCGTAAATCGCCACATTCGGGTCGCTGCCGCGATTCAGAGCGAAAGCGAGGTTCGCCATCCCTCGCGCGTAGTTGTCGTAATTCGTGCGCAGGTTGAGGTCGCGCTGCTCCTGAATGTGGAACGCGTCCTTCCAACTGTCGCGTGGGAGCACCAGCCTTTGCATGGCCAGGAATTTCGCGTACCCGGGTCCGCCCACGTGGGCGAGCAGCGCTCCCATGATGTCGAGGAAGGCCAAGTCTTTCTCGTGACAGAGATTCGGAGCGCAGTCGTAGTCCACGCATCCGCGTACGCCGACGCAGGTCACTCCGGTGAGCGAGCGGCCCGCAGGATCGCGGTGCGGTGTGACGCAGAGGGTCAGGATCATCACCCAGGCCAGGTCCTGCGCGATTTCGAGAAAGCGCGTTCCGCCGCCGCGCTCGTAGCGGTGCACCATGGAGCGCACCAGAGGCCCCATGAAGCAGTGGAAGGTATTCACCTTCGAGTGCAGGAAGTTCATCCGGAGTTCCGGCCCCCAGTGGCTCGCCAGCCAGCCCGTGATCCGGTCGGCGATTTCCAGATACTGCTTCTCTCCCGTTTCCGTGTAGAGGATTTCCGAACTGGCTTCGGCACAATAGCCGAGGGCCGCCGTCGTCTCCCAGTCGTCGCGATGGTCTTCGAGCTTGCCGCTGATCGGATTCCAGCAGGCGGGGAACCACATCTTCTCCAGATCGAGTTTGACGTGGATGTCATGCCGCATCAGGCCCAGCGCGCGCTCCTTGAGGGCGGCGTCGCCGAAGGCAACGGCGATGCGATACAGGTGTTCGGCGTCGGTCCAGTTACCGCCTTCCATCAATGGGAATGGCGTCCGGTAGTCCGTGTTGTAGGCCCACCGGGTCCAGCCGCCCAGGCGCTGCACGAAGAAGCCGCGGCCGTCTGCGTCCGCCCACAGCGGCATCTGGCCGATTACGTGTTCCCCGAAATACTGCTCCCAGTCTCGCCGCGTGGCATGCCCTTCGAAGGCGAGGAGGGCGGCGGTCTGGATACCGGAATCCTCGCCGTACGGGTAGGCCGCTTTGGCGTACCCGGGAAAATATTCCTCCATGTGCCAGCCGTAGCCGGGGATAAGCGATTCGGGACACGAGAGCCGCAGCGGCATTCGCTCCAGCGCGAGATGAGGGTCGTAAGTCTCCGGTATGGACGCGAGGTCCACTTGGGTATCCACCGCGTCCGCGTAATATCGCTCGCAGACATCATGCAGGCGGCCTCCCAGGTCGCGATCGATCACCATGGCGAATCGCTTCGGCTGCTTCTCTCCGATGCGGAGTTGCCACCATCCGAAGTATCCGCCGCGTTCCGGTTTCCTGCCGCTGCGGAAGAAGGTGTCGGAGGGCTGCGCGGTCTTGCCGCGCCGGTGAATGTTGTCGAGCACATCTGCCTGGTAAACATAGGCCGCATCGACTGGCCCCGCCGTACTGTGACCGAAGACGAGACGGCCCGAGCCATCGATAAACGCTTCGCGATCTTCGGCGTCCGAAGCGGTCTCGCCGCGCGTCGCCCAGGCGCCGTGCTGGTCCGGCGATGCCGCGGCCGTGCGCCACGCGCAGGTCGGAGCGCTCACACCGCTCAGTTCGACGTGTACTCGCGGGAGACGATCGTCCGCATCAACGCGGTAGGCAATGGAGCCCGCGCCGAGTTGGAACCGGATCTCCTTGCGCTGCGGCGGATCGGCGAGCACTTCAACCGCGGACGCCTCTCCTCCGCCGATCCAGAAGCTGTCTTCCGGGGAAAGCGCCGTGGCGGTTTTGCGGCCGCGAACCCAGACGGAATCGAATGCCCATTTGCCGTTGCGCTTGCGAAATCGATAGCTGGCATCCGCGGTCTCTATGCGCACCATCGCGTCCGCAACAGAGAGCCCGATTTTCGCAGCGGCTCGCACCAGGGGCACGGCAAGCAGACCACACACCTGGCGGCGCGACAGCTTCATCGGTATCTCCAGGTGTACGCCGCCGCGAACGCGTAGGCGGTGAAGCCGATCGCATACGAAGCCTGCAGTCCGATGCCGTCCGCGATCCTGCCCTGCAGCACCGGGATCAGCGCGCAGCCCACAAAACCCATAGTGAGCAGGCCGGAGATCCGCCCGGTCCGTTCGCCCATGCCGGCAATCGCAATCGCATATAGAGTGGGGAAGAAAATGGAGACGAAGAAGCCGATCGCTGTGACCGCGATCACCGCCGCCGTTCCTTTCGCCCAGACCGCCAAAGCGAGGCAGGTGGCCGCGCCCGCCAAATGGACCAGCATCTGGCGAGCCGGCCGCATCCGCTTCTGCACGCGCGACGCGATCAGGCGTCCTAACGCGAAGACGCCGAAGTATAGGGTGAACATCCGCTGCGATTGGGGAGCCGAGAGTCCTGCTATGGAGGGCTCCTCCAGGAAGTTGCGGTAAAAGCCGAACAGCCCGGCCTCGACGCCAAGCACGAGGAATATCGCGATGAACCCGAGAATCGCGCGTGACCGGTCCCACTCGCCGCGAGCGGTCTTCGCGGCAGGATCGCGGAAACTCGCAGTGACGTCCACGTTGCGCAATACCGAGGTGACCACCGCCACAACCGCTAGGACGCTCCCCAGGACCAGGAAGATTCGCTGCATGTAAGGAACCTTGGCTGCCGCGGCTACCGTCGCCGCTGGGATCAGCGCGGAGAGCGTGGCGGGCGCGATGATTTGGGCGACTGCTCCCAGTGCGTTCCCCAAGTTGAGGCGGGAGGACGCGCCCTCCGTTGGCCCAAGCGCGGCGAGCAGCGGGTTGCCGGCCACCAGTTCGAAGTTAAAGCCGATGCCGATCAAGAAGAAGGCGGCCAGCACGCTTCCGTAGCGATGCGAGTCGAGTGCGGGGATGAGCATAAGGGTGCCGCCTGCGAACAACGCCATTGCGATCACCAGGGACCTTTTGTAGCCGATATAGCGCAGCAGATAGCCGATCGGCAGCGCGATCAGGAACGGCACGTTCTTGGCGAACATGGTGTACATCTGCTGTTGGTAGCTGAGCCCGAAATACTCCTTGAACTCGGGCAGAAAGACGCCCTCGAAGCACATGGTCAGGCCGCAGAAGAAATAGATGAAGTAGACCGTGTAGAGCAGCATGGTGCGGCCACTCGAACCGGCCCGGCCGTCCACTGTGCCAGCCATGCTCGCCATCCTTCGTATTCTGCCGTTTCGCGCGGAGAACCGCTATCAAAAAGGGGTTCGCCGTTCTCATGATCCTATCGACACATTTCGGCGGCGAAGTGGGACACTGCGATACGTGGAACTGGAAATGAATGGACACGTCGCCGTAATCACGGGCGGCGCAAGCGGAATCGGGCTGGCGTGCGCTCGCGCCTTCGCGCGGGAGGGATGCAAGGTTGCGATCTGGGACGTTTCGGCTTCTCCGGACGACTTCCCGGTGTATAGCCTGGGGGTTGATGTGACCGACCTCGCGGCGATGCGGCATGCGGCGGAACGGACCGAAACAGCGCTTGGCCCGATCGCCCATCTGGTTCACGCGGCCGCAACCGGCTCCGGGAAGTTCGGCTTTCCCTTCACCAATCTCGAGCCCGCCGATTGGCGCCGCGTGTTGGATGTGAACGTAATGGGGATGGTGAACGTGGCTCACGCCTTGACGCTCGGGATGATCGCCAGAGCAGCGGGCACGATGCTCTTCATCGGTTCCGTGGCCGGACAGATCGGGTCGCAGACCGATCCTCCGTACAGCGCGACGAAAGCTGCCGCCTTCAATTTCGCGCAGTGCCTGGCAAAGGACCTGGCTGCGCACAATATTCGCGTCAACACCGTGAATCCAGGGATGGTGCGGACGCCGCTGAACCGCCGCGTCTGGCAGGCTTGGAAAGATCTTCAGGCGCCCGAAAGCCAACTCAGCTACGAGGAATGGTTCACGGCGAAGGTGCGGGCCGTGGCTCCGCTCGGCCGCTGCCAGGAACCGGAGGACGTGGCCGATCTGGTCTTATTCCTATCCTCCCAATCACCGGCCAGACCATCAATGTGGATGGGGGGCAGGTTATGCACTGGTGAACTTCGAAGCTCCTGGTTCGGGCTAATTGATAAACTCGGAGCAGATTTCGCATGGCCACGATCACGGATGTCGCCAAACGCGCGCGCGTCTCTACCTACACCGTTTCGGCGGTTCTCAATCGCTCCGCGTTTGTCAGCGAGGAATTGACGAAGCGCGTCATGGAGGCGGTGGGGGAACTCGATTACACGATCAACGGGCTGGCGCGCGGCCTGCTGACCGGCAAATCGAATACGGCCGGGATGTTTATTCCCGACCTTTCGAACCCGTTCTATGCCAAGGTGGTCCGGGGCGCCGAGGACGTCTTGCGCGAGGCCGGCTATTCCCTGTTGCTGGGCAATACCTACGACCGCGAAGAAGAGCAGGCGCGATATCTTTCCGTGTTTCGGTCTAAGCAGGTGGATGGGTTGTTGGTCTTCTGTGCGCCATCGCAGCCCGGAACCGCGGCGGCGCCAGCGTTCAGTAAAACCCCGACCGTCTTCGTGGGTCGAGTGCCGCGAGGCCTGGACTGCGACTCGGTTTCCGCGGACAATCGCCTGGGAACGCGCCTCATCATGCGCCATCTGCGGGAACGCGGGCACACCCGGATCGGGCTGATCACTGGGCCGGCGGTGCTGAGCGCGAACCGCCATCGCATCGAAGTCTGGAAGAGGGTGCTGCTGGGGGCAGGGATCAGCCAATGGCAAAGGTACTTCCGGTCCGGCGAGATGACTTCGGAATACGGTTACCAGTGGGCGCGTGAACTGATCGGGCTCGGCTCCCGGCGTCCTACCGCCATCTTCTCGGCGAATTTCCTGTTGATGGTGGGCGTGCTTCGCGCGCTGAAGGAGTCCGGCCTGCGATGTCCCGACGATGTGGAGGTCACGAGCGCCGACGATTCCGAGTGGCTGGACGCCTTCGATCCGCCGGTTTCCACCATCATTCAGCCTTCTTACGAAATGGGAACCCAGGCCGCATCGCTGCTGCTCCGCCGTTTGGCTTCGCCCAATGGAAAGAAGGAACGAATTCTGCTGAAGCCCGAGCTCCGCATCCGGGTCACTTGAGGCCCAGCAGACGCGCCGGGTTCACGACCATCATCGACCGGACCTGATCCTCCGTGAACCCTTCGGCCATCAACTGCTCCGCGTAGATCCGCATGCCCTCGGCAGGCGCCGGCGTGTCGGGCTGGCCCAGGTCGCTGGCCAGCACCGTGGACGCGATGCCGCTATACATGATCGCCTCTACGATTCTGGACAGAGGCACAAATCCGCAGCGATGCGTGGTGGAGACGAAGCATCGCTCGAAGAAGACCCCGAGCGCCGCCAGCTCGGCCTGGCAGGCCAGCGGATAAAGAGTGGCCTCCCACTCCGGATGCGTCACCAGCAGGTGGCGCACGCCCGCAGCCGCTGCATACCGCATCAACGCGATTCCCTCCTCGGGTGAAAGATGGCCTGTACCGAGAATACAATCTGTGCCGGCAACCTGCCGGACGATCTCGCGGACTGCGGGAATCAGTTCCCCCGCGTCGTCCAGGATCCTGATTCCTCCGGGCTGTTGGTGATGGCAGCGATGGTTGGCCGCCGACCGGGTCGGCATCCAGATCTGGCGCGCGCCCATCTTTAGAGCCAGCGACACTGCTTCCGGATTGAGTCCGCCGACCGGATCGTTCAGCACCAGGCCGCCGAAAATCTCGATGCCAGGGACCGCTTTTGCCGTGAGCCAGGCGCGCTCCACGGTGGAGTTCTGATGCGACTTCACGAGGATGGCGCGCATCCCGGCCCTCGCCGCTTCCGCTGCCAGCTCCAGATCGTTGAAGCGGCGCGGGTCGATATCCGGCGCGCTGTGCACGTGAAGATCGACCGCGCCATGCAGAGTATCCGCGGTGGACATGGGCGGCTTAGAAGCTCAGCTTGGCCGCGACCTGCACGTTGCGGCTGGGATCGGCCGAAGTGATCACGCCGTAAGTGGAGGTGCCGACCGTGGACCCGGGTAATCCGAAATTCGTGTGGTTGAGGACGTTGAACGCCTCGACGCGAAACTGAAGTTTCGTTCTCTCGCTCAGTCCAATATTACGGAAGAGCGACAACTGCATCGTGAAGGCGCCCGGGCCCGTCAGAATGTTGCGGCCGCTGCTCCCGATGGTGCCGGGTGACGGCTGCGCGAATGCCGCGGTGTTGAACCACTTCAACCGCGACTGGGTAAAACCGGAGCCCGTGTCGCCTACCTGCTGGGCGGTTTGCGGCGATGCGCCGCAAAGACAGGCGTCTCCGTTGGCAGAGACGCTGAAGGGAAAGCCGCTATGCAAATTGGTGATCGTATTCAACTGCCAGCCGCCTGCAATCGCCGCCGGAATCCCGGACGACACGAACTTCCTGCCGCGCCCGAAGGGAAGCAGATAGGTGCCGCTGACCGTGAAATTGTGCCGTACGTCGAATGCGGAGAGGCCGCGGTCGAGCCGCAGATTGTAAATGTCCCGGGCGTTGTCGTCAATCAGCGACGATTCGTCGATCGCCTTGCTCCAGGTGTATGAGGCGAGGAAAGAGAGATCGGACGTGAGCCGGCGTTCGATCTTTCCGAACATGCCGTGATAAGTCGAGCTCGCGGCATCCTGTGTCAGGCGAATGAGACTGCCGAACCGGGGATATGGCAATCGCGATTGGATCGGTGTCGGATGCGCGGGGTCGGGAGGAAGAACCGCCTGGTTGGCGTTGATCCGCTGCGCGAGGCCAGTCCCTTTCGATCCGATATAGCCCAGTTGCAGCAGCAGTTTTCCAACGGAATGTTCGATGTTGAAGTTCCACTGCTGGTAATAAGGATCCCGCCCCCGGTCGCCTGCCGAGTAGATGCTGGGCTGCGAGACACTGGAGCCCGCGGCCGGGAAGAGATCCGCCACCTTGATGACCGAGGGCGAATTCGAGTTGCCGTTCTGGTCGGACTGCAGGGAAGCGATGTCGCCGAAGGGCGGATTCCGCAACCAGGTCCGCAGATCCTGGAGTTCGATCATGCTGTAAAAGATTCCGTAGCCGGCTCGAATGGCGGTCCGGCTATCGCCGAAAGGCCGGAATGCGAGGCCGATCCGCGGCCCCCAGTCGCGCAGGTTGGAAGGCAGCAATCCGGAGGGAGTATCTGGCCCTGTCCCGAAGCCGATCCCGGGGATGTAGGTTTGATTCGTACCCGCAAGCAGCAGGCGGCCTCCCGGATAGGTCCGGTCGAAAAGTGTGATGTGTCCCAGCTTATTCACCATCCGGGTGTTGAGGTCGTAGCGCAGCCCGAGATTCAGAGTCAGGCGCGGCGACACTTTCCAATCGTCCTGCACGTAGACCCCGAAGTTATTGCCGTTGAATACTCCGGAAAGCGACGTGCGCGAACCGTTGGAGGTCAGGGGCAGACCCAGCAGCAGGTCGGCCAGCGACATGCCCGTGCCGGCCGGGCCGGCAGGGTTCGCCGTGAGTCCGCCAGTGAAGGAGAGATTGCCGCGGATCTGCCGCTCGGTTTCATCGTTGTAGTTCAGCTTGCGAAGGTCCGCGCCGATCTTGACGGAGTGTGGGCCGCGGGTCAGGGAGAGCTGTTCTACGATCTGGTAGACGTTCGAGAGTTGATTCGTGGGATAGATATCGCTGGCCGCGATGCCCGAGTAGCCGCTGATGGAAATCGCCGGATTTCCGTACGCGGCGGGCACGTCGGCGAGGTTCTTTAAGCCGAGTTGCGCGCTGAAGTTGGTTCCGTAAGCGCCGTCCTGAAACTGGTAATAGCGCGGCCGGTTGTAGCCCAGCCGGATCTCATTGAGTGTGGTTGGCGTAAAGATATGGACGTAATTGAAGCCCGCGTTTTCCGTCTGCATATCGGTGGTGTAGCCACCGTTGTGGATGGGACTCTTCAAACTGAGAGATCCGGCATAGATGGAATAGCGTCCGAAGATCGTATCCTTGCCGCCAAAGCGGCGATCGATCCGGGCCATGCCCTGATTGTTATTGCTGTAGTCAACCACTGAGGAGGTGTAGTTGGTTCCGGAGACGGCCGGCAGGTTGGGATCCGGAAAGAGCCCGAGGATCGTGGTCCCAAAGGGTGTGATCCGGTTGGAGGGAATGACATTGTTGGGGAAGGGCTCGCGCGTGTTGACGCCATTGACCGCGATGGTGGTGGCGGGGTCGAAAATGGGCTTGTTTCCGAAGACGCCGATCTGGCTGAAGTCTCCGGTCTTCTGGACCGGGAAGGGCACGACGAGTTGGGGCGTGGAGCCGCGCTGAATGAGGGTGCCTTCATAGTTGATAAAGAAGAATGTCTGGTGGTCACCTGCCTTCATACCGGCCGGGCCTCCCAAGGCGCCGCCGAACTGGTTGTAGCGAAGTTCCGGCTTGTGGGTCCCGGAGATATTGGTGAAGAAGGGCGTGGCGTCGAGCTTGTCGTTGCGCAGAAACTCATAGACAGAGCCGTGGAACTGGTTGGTCCCGCTGCGAGTGGCCACGTTCACCTGCGCCGCATGGCCCCCGTATTCGGCCGAGTAGCCGTTCATCTCCAGGCGGAACTCTTGTATGGCATCCACCGACAGGTAGAGAGAAGGCACCTGAACGTGCGGGTCCTGGGCATCGACTCCATCGATCAGATATCCGTTTCCCTGTTCGCGCATTCCCGCCACGTTGAATGCCGGATAGGAGAGCGCGCCCGGCACCGGGTGAAGGCTGACGATGCCGGATCCCGGTTCGGCCGGCGTGACCGCGGGGGAGAGGAGCACCAGGTTGAAGAAGGAACGTCCATTGAGCGGCAGGTTCTGTACCTGTTGGGAATTAACCGTCTGATTGACGGAGGCGGTCTCCGATTCGACCAGCGGGGTGGTGGCCTCGACTTTGAGCGATTCGGCGACACTGCCGATTTCGAGGCGGATATCGAAGCGCGCGGTCTGGCTGACCAGCAGTTCGAATTCCGGCGCCTGCACACGCTTGAAACCATCCTTTTGGGCATCCATCCGGTAGCGGCCGGGAGGCAGCAAATCGAAAGTATAGGAGCCGCTGGCATCGGTGAGGATACTGCGTTCCGCCGAAGTGAGGACGTTGACGGCGCGGACCGCGGCGCCTGCCACCAGGGCGCCGGAGGAATCAGTCACAGTGCCGACAATCTTCCCGGACACATTCTGGGCGGTCGCGAAGTTCAGGCCGGCGAGCGCGGCGATGACGAGGATGCGAAGCGAGCGAGACAGCAAAGTTCCACCTCCCTGGCTAAACGTTTAGGTGGCTTTGAAAGTACCACTCGCAGCGCATCGCGTCTAGATGCATTAGTCTCATTCCTTGTCACGAAACTATCGCGCCTTCGGCATCCGGGAACATCTCCGGGCGCATGTAGCGGCGTTTCAGGCGGAGGAACTCGAAGACCTGCCGGTGATAGGGATGGAACTCCGGGTCGGGGATGCCGTGCGGCGGCACGGCGGGCGTGCCGTACCCCGTCTGGAAAAGATCGTGGTGGTACGTCACGTAGGCGCCCAGATCCCACATCTTCACGATCTGGATGATCTGGTCGTACGGGCTCGTATCTTCCTCCGGACCGCCGAACTTGGGTGTTCCGTTGCGCGCCGGCTCATCGTCCACCACCGGCTTGTGATACGCGGCCAACAGGTATGCGACTTCCGCCGGCGCGATCTGCCAGTGGCGGCCGGCGATCTGCCGCGCGGTATGAGGCGTCAAAAAGTCGAGCGCCTGGCTCTCGGCGCGGCCGTGGAAGAAGACCCCGTCCGCGCCCAGTGATGAGTTGCTCACCAGGCGGCTGGGGTCGATGCCGCGTATGCTGGCGGTGTGGTCCAGCACGCGCTCATCGAATTCGTTCCAAATTTGAAATGCCAGATTGCGCCAGGGCAGCATCGCCCTCGTCAGGGCCGCAACCGCGGCGTCGGCTGCCGCCGGATTGAGCCGGACGCCGCTATGCCAGCTCTCCTGTGAGAATAGGGCGAGTTGAATGACGACGCCCAATGCCGCGGCATCATCGCAAATCGCCTGGAGCGTGGCAACGTGCTCGCCGCGTAAGCCGCCATCCTGCCCGTATAGCGTACAGGATGGGCCGGTATCGGCCAGACCGAAATGGTTGTCCCATTGCCCCCACAGGCGAAGGACATTGATCCCGAAGGACGCGAACTTCGCGATCCATTCGCGCCGCAGGGAACTGCTCTGGTTGAATACGCGGTTGTAGATCGCGTTGAAAAAGCTCAGTCCCGTGTAAGGAAATGGAACGCCGCCGTAATAGAAGCGGGTTCCGCAAGTGGTCAGTTCGTGAGGAGAGTTCATAGTTTCGTGATAGACAGCCGGACTCCGGCCGCACTACGATTCGATTCATCATGACGCCGGTTGCGAAAGATGGAGACCGCTTCGCCTGGCACGTGGTCGCCTTCCTGTGGGTGGCGTTCTTTCTGAACTACACGGACCGGCAGATTGTGTTCTCGATTTTTCCCGTGCTGCGCAGGGAACTGGCCTTCAGCGATACGCAACTGGGCATGCTGGGTTCCCTGTTCACCTGGACGTACTCGCTTTGCATGCCTCTGACCGGCCGCCTTTCCGACCTGCTGCCCCGCCGGTGGATGGTGGTGGCGAGCCTGCTGCTGTGGAGCGCCGCCATGATCGGCACGGCAAGCAGCAATACGGTCGGCTGGTTTCTGTTCTGGCGGGTTTCCATGGGAGTGGTGGAGTCGTTGTACATTCCGGCCGCCTACGGAGTCATTGCCTCCTTGCACGGCGACCGCACGCGGTCGCGGGCATTCGCGCTGCACCAGACGGCGCAGTTGGCCGGTATCGTGGCGGGAGGATGGTTCGGCGGCTGGTCGGCAGATGTGCTGGGATGGCGCCGCGGATACGTGCTGCTGGGGATGACGGGGGTGTTGTACGCCGTGATTCTGGGCAGGGCTCTGGCGGGTGTGCCCGCGACCGCCCCCGCCAAGCGCGGTGAAGGCGCCGCACGCAGCGTGCTGGGGTCTCCGCGATACCGGCTGCTGCTCGCCGCAACCTTCTGCTTTTCCCTGATCCTCTGGCTCATGTATGCCTGGCTGCCGGATCACGTCTATTCCCGATTCCATCTTTCCCTGGCCCAGAGCGGATTGGTCGCCACGGTATTCGTGCAGGTGAGTTCGGCGGCAGGCGTGCTCGCCGGCGGCTTGCTGGCCGATCGGCTGCGCGCGGCCAGACCGCAGATCTCTTCCCTGATCGTCGCCGCCAGCGACATCCTCTCCGGACCCTTGGCGTGGCTGACGCTGTCCGCCGGTTCGCTGCTTGGGTTGAAAACGGCGTCGGTGGCGTATGGATTTGCCTCCGGTCTGCACGTGGGCAACATCTTCCCCGCCGCATCTCAAGTAGTTCCGGCCTCCGGTTACGGCTTCGCCGCCGGCCTTCTCAATCTCTTCGGAGGCTTGGCCGGGGGCGCCGGCATGCTGCTGGCGGGGCGGGTAAAAGACACGGTCGGGCTGCCCTTCGTCGCCGCCTCGGCCGCAGTGGCCTGTTCGGCCGTAGGCGTCGTTCTGGCAATCGCGGTGAGGCGCGGACGCGCCACGCGAGGTTGATTGTTCAATGGGAGTACGCATGGTCGAAAGCACTCAACTCCCGTTCCAGCGAGTCGCCGGCCGCTTCCCAGGAGGCAATGACTTGATCGTAGAAGCGGTCGCCGTCACTGGCCTCGAACCCACCGGTCTGCTCCACCCACCGCAGCGTACTCCGGGCGCCCTCCTCGAAAGGGATCGTGTAACGGTAGCCCAGGTCGCGCCGGGCGGCCGTGTTGTCGTAGATGCCGTTGAACTGATAATTCTCAGGGCAGCGGATGGCCCGCGTGAGCGCGATGCGTGCCAGCAAATCGGTGGGGATATGGACCAGCACCGGAGGCGGGCCGCCCAGCGCCGCCGCCAGGATCTGGTGATAGCGGTTCCAGGTGATCCACTCTTCGCTCGTGACGTGGTACGTCGAGGGGCCGTCTGCGTTGCGATGGGCCGCCGCGACGAAAGCGGCGCTGACATCTTCCAGGTGGGTGGAGCCACGCAAAGCGCTTCCATCGCCCGGCACGATCACCGGCTCGCCGCGGCGCAGCCGGTCGAGAAATATCGTGCTGCTGCCGAACGCGTGCACGAAGTTGCCGCGATGCCGCCCGCCGGGTCCGTAGGTGTGGGCCGGCCGGACCACCGTCACCGCGGAGGATTCGGTCGCGGCCGAGAGTACGATTTCTTCGGAGAGCGCCTTGCCGCGTCCATAAGCGTTGACGGGACGGCGCGGTTCGGACTCCGTCACCGGGTAGCGCGATGCCGGCTTGGCGTAGACGTCCACGGTGCTGCAGAACACCAGGTGTGGCGAGCGGCCGCGAATCGCCGTGAGGAGGCTTTGCGCGTCGGCCGGCTCAAAGGTGATCATGTCGATGACGCAATCAAACGTGCCGGCTTCCTGCACCTGCGCAACAAACGAGGCCGGATCGTAGCGGTCGCCAGAGATGCGCGCGGCGCGTTCCAGGCCGGGAACCACGGAGCAACCGCGGTTGAAGAGTACGACCTCGTCGCCCGAATCCAGGAGCCTCCGGGTTACTGCCGTGCTGATGAGGCCCGTCCCTCCGATAACGAGTATGCGCATTGCGTTGATTGTGCCTCAAGTCGCCGTTTGAAGCGCTACCAGATTCGTGCAGATGGCTGATAAGGAAATATCATGGATGCGGCGATGAGTGAACGGAAGCTAAGGGGTGCGATCGTCGGATGCGGCTACTTCGCCGGCTTCCACCTCGAAGCATGGAGGCGCATGCCGCGCGTGGAGATCGTCGCTGCGTGCGACGCCGCGCCGGAACGGGCCGCCGCTGTCGCGCCTCAGTCGTACACGGACGCGGAGGCAATGTTACGCGAGTGCCGCCCGGATTTCGTGGACATCGTGACGCGGCCGGAATCGCACCTGCAACTGGTGAAACTCGCGGCGCTCCACGGTGTTCATGCGATCTGCCAGAAGCCGATGGCTCCCGATTGGGAGAAGTCGCGGGGGATGAATCAGGCCGCCCGTTCGGCGGGCATACGGTTGATGATTCACGACAACTGGCGCTGGCAGCCCTGGTACCGGCAGGTGGCGAGTGCGATCGCGGCAGGCAAGATTGGAGCGCCGATCGCGTACGGCCTGCGAACCCGGCAGTGCGATGGCCGTGGGCCCGAGCCATATGCGGCCCAGCCGTACTTTCGGCAAATGCCGCGATTCCTGATTGATGAGGTGCTGGTGCACCATTTGGATGTGGCGCGCTTTCTGGTCGGCGATATCGAGCGGATTTACGCGTTGGCTCGCAATCGAAACCCGGCCGTGAAGGGCGAGGATCAGGGCCTGCTCGCGCTGCGGCACCGGTCCGGCGTCGATGGCTGGATTGACGGGCACCGCTTCAGCGGAACGTTTCCGGCGGGTCCGGTAATGGGAGAGGCGTTGGTGGATGGCGAGGAGGGTGTCCTTGCCGTTACACCGTCCGGCGATGTGCTGCTGAATGGCGCGATGGAGTGGCGGAACAACGTGACCAGCGGATATCGGGGCGATAGCGTTTACGCCACACAGTGGCACTTCGTGGAATGTCTGCAATCAGGCGCCGCGTTCGAAACGGAAGCCGGCGACTATCTGCTGACCGTTGCGGCCGTCGAAGCGGCCTATCGCAGCATCTCGTCCGGTGAAGCGGTGGACGTTCCCGTGCCTGATTAGCTCACACCGCGATCCGGCGGCGTCCGGCGCAGGCGGAGATCGCCGCTGCCACGCAGGCCGCGGAGACCGCCACCAGCGGCACCGTGAATGACCCGCTGCGGGCGCTGATTCGCCCTACTCCCCACATCGCCACGGCTCCGGCGAGAGCGCCGCTGCCGCCCAGCCAACCCGAGATCGTGGACACGCGGGCAGCGTCCACCTCCTGCGAGAAAGTGAGATACAGGGACACCCACATGCCGAGCGCGAAGGTGACGCAACTCATCAAGGCGAGTGCCTGATGAATGCCCCGCACCCATGGGATCGCAGCGGCGGCAAGCGCCATCGCGGAGGCGGAGAGCGCGACATTGCGGCGCGCGGCGGACGCCGTATACCCGATTCGCAGCAAGCCATAGATTGCCGCTCCCGCGCTGAGATTGCCCAGGTCCAGCGCCAGGTAGACCGCCGTCAGATAGAGCGCCATCGTTCCGGAATCTGAGACGCCGCGCTGCTGTGCGAGGTAGGACGGAGTCCAGTTGAGGAAGAAGTACAGAGACGGATTCACGCAGATGGTGATTATGAAAACCCTCCAAAACCGCAGCCCGGGCGCGGTGGCGGTCACGTCGGGTACCCCTTGCGTGCGCGGAGACACCGCGGGCAGGGTCGTGCGCCGGGTATAAGAAATCCACACCGCGACCCATACCAGACCGGCGAGCCCCAGGCCCACGAAGGCGGCACGCCATCCGGCGGCGGAGGCGATGCCGAGCACCAATGACGGGGCAACCACCGCGCCGATGCTCGTGCCGCTCGTGAAGATCCCGTTGGCGAAGGCGCGCTCTTCCGGCGGGAACTGCTGTGCGACCATGCGCATCGCTCCCGGCCAGTTGGCGGACTCCATCACGCCGAGCAGAATGCGCAGCTCCAGAAGCGTGCGGAAGTCGCGCGCCAGTGCCGCCAGCGCCGCGGCGATCGACCACCCGGCCACGGCGATCCCGTAGATCAGCCGGACACGGCCGCGATCCAAAAGCAGGCCCACTCCGAATTGGGCCACCGTGTAGGCGTAATAGAAGCCGGAGAAGAGCCAGCCCAGCGCTTCATTGTCCAGCCCCATCTCCTGCTGAATCCGCGGCGCGAGGATTCCCACGGTCTGACGATCCAGATAGTTCAGCGTGGTCGCCGCCAGCAGGAAGACGCTCAGAAACCAGCGGGCGCCGGGCGCCTTCATCGCGTGCCATACCAGGAAGGGACATAGCGGTCGCGCATCCGGATGAACTCGAAGACCGCCTTGTGATACGGCGAGAATTCGGGGTCGGGGATGCCGCTTGGCGGAACGGCGGGGCTGCCGTACCCGGTCTGAAACATATCGTGGTGGTAGATGATGTACGCCCCTGCCTGCCACACCTTGTAGATCTGCAGGATGTGATCCATCGGGTAGCTGACGTCGGGCGGGCCGCCATACATGCGGGTGCCGTTGCGGGCGGGTTCATCGTCCACCACCGGCTTGCCGAAGCGATTCTGCAGATACGCGATCTCTGACGGTCCGATCTCCCAGTTGCGGCCGGCGTTCTGGCGCGAGGTGTGCGGCGTCAGGTAATCCAACGCTGTGGTTTCGGCAACGCTCGCCGAAAGAACCCCGCTGCCGCCGGGAGATGTGGTCACCAGCCGCTTCGTGTCGGCGCTGCGTATGGCCTTGACGTAGTCGAGCGTGTGGTCGGAAAATTCGTTCCAGACCTGGAACGCAACGTTGCGATGCGGCAGCATTTCGCGGGTGAGACCCGTCACCGCCCGGGTGGAGGCCTCCGGCGACAGGCGAATGCCGTCCTCCCAGCTTTCGTGTGAAAAGAGCGTGACCTCGATGCACATGCCCAGTTCCGCCGCATCATCGGCGATTGCCTTCAGGGTTTGGACGTGATTGACGCGCAGGCTTCCATCTTCGGCATAAAGCGAAGTGTCCGCCTTGGAATCGGGAAACCCCCGGTGATTGTCCCACTGCGCCCAGACGCGAAACACGTTGATCCCATAGCTGCGGAATTTTTGCATCCACTGCCGGCGGGCAGCGGAGTCGCGATTGAAAGCCGGATTGTAAATCGCGTTGAAGAAACTCACCCCGGTGAAAGGGAAAGGTTTGCCATCCATTTCAAACGTCGCGCCCCGAACCTTCAGGGCATGCTGCTGCGCCGGGACCGGTATCGCGGCGGTCCAGAGAACCAGCAGGGTAGCGAGACAGGACAGATTCGTGTTTTTCATATAGCTAATCGTTTAGGCAGGTGATAGTCTATGAGTCTGACAACAGCGATGTCAAGCGATCGGAAAGGGATTCGGTGGAGTCTGGCGACGATTCTTTTGGCGCCGCGAGGCGGGCAGGCCCCCGTTCCCACCGAGAGCGATCGCAGAGAGTTGTTCGCCTGGGCATCCCGCGCCGGGTTCCAGGGAATTGAGCTCTCTCCGCGCTGGTACAACCTGTTCGAACTGGGGCCGCGCGAAGTCGCACAGCTCGGGCGCGAAGCGCGCGACGCCGGATTGACCTTCTCCGGAATCAACGTAGAGCGCGCGCTGGTGGTGCGCAGCGAATCGGCTCGCTCGAACGTGGATCGCATTCGCCGTTCCATCGAACTGGCCGCGGCGATGGACGCGCCCGTGGTGGATATCGCGCTCGCGGCGGACTGGGAAAACGTGGGGCGGCGCGCGCCGCTGACATCGGCGGATTTCTCCGGTGCCGATTTCGAAACGGCAGCCGGCATCATTCGGGAGCTGGCCCGCGAAGCATTTCGCGCCGGTATCGCGCTCTCGGTCGAACTGCACGATGACGGCATGCTCGACGAGCCCGCAATCTGCCGGCGCTTCGTGGAAGTCGTGGGCCAGCCGAATGTCGGGACCAATCCCGATATGGGGAATGTCTGCCGGGGCCCCGCACCGCTCCCGGACTGGGAACGGGGATTGCGCGATCTCGCTCCGCTGGCCAATTGCTGGCATGTGAAGAACTACCGCGGCCGCCAACCGGCGGAGCTGGATCGAGGCGAGATCGAGTATCGGCGAGCGATCGAAATTATGATCTCCGCCGGATACGCCGGATGGGTGAGCATCGAAAGCCGTGCCGGCGAGTTTCGACAGACGCAAAGTTCGGCTCTGACCTTCTTAAAGAGACTACTGATAGCCATAGATGGAAACGAACGTACTCTACTGGAATCCGTCGGCAACAGCTGACCTGCGGCGTATCGTCGAGCACGAACTGCCGCCGGGTTGGCAACTGCTGGTGCTCGATCAGGACGGCGCGGCCGACGCACTACTGCCGCGCTGCGATTACATGGTGGTGGCGGACCGGGCCGTCACCGCCTCCGACCTGCGGCGAGCGTCGCGCCTGCGCATGATCCAGCACCAGGGTGTCGGGTATGAACGCATCGACGTTGCCGCGTGCCGCGAACGCGGCATCCTGCTGGGCCTTACCCCGGAAGGCACCACGACCGGGGTGGCCGAACACACCCTGCTCCTGATCCTGGCGCTGTATAAGCAGTTGGTGAAGGCTGCGACTGGTGCCCGCAGCGGCGTGTGGATGCAATGGACCCTTCGGTCCAACTCGTTCGAGTTCGCGGGCAAACGGCTGGGCCTCGTCGGATTCGGCAGGATCGGACGTGCGGTAGCCGCGCGTGCCCGGGCCTTCGATGCCGACGTCTGGTTCTACGACCCCGCCGTGCCCGATGGTGTGGCAGGCGCGAGCCGGGCCGACTCGATGGAGGCGCTGCTCGGCGTGTCCGATATCGTAAGCCTCCACCTGCCTGGTGCGGTCGCCAACCGTTATCTCATCGGCTCGGCGGCATTGGCGCGGATGCGGCCGAATGCGATCCTGATCAACACCTCGCGAGGCAACCTGGTGGACGAGGCAGCCCTGTACGATGCGTTGACCACGGGTACGATCGCCGGTGCCGGCCTGGATGTTCTCGAGGCCGAACCGCCTCCTGCGGGACATCCGCTGCTGACGCTCGAGAACGTGCTGGTGACCCCTCATATTTCCGCCGGGACGGTGGACGCTTTCCGCACCAAGATGCGCGCCGTCTTCGCCAACCTGCTGCGCTTCCACCGCGGTGATGTGCCGGTCCACCTGGCGCCCGAGTTTGCCGGGATGGATGCCCAATCGAAAGGGAACAGACAACATGGATAAATCCGATCTCTCCGCCCAATTCAGCCGCATTCCCACAGCTACGGTCTACGACGTGATGGACAAGCTGGGATTTCCGGGACAGGCCCTTACGTCGGATATCCGGCCGCTGGTCCATGGCAAACGAATCGCGGGTCCGGCGCTGACCGTTCGCGGAACCAGCACGGCCACCTACGATGGCAAGCGCGGCTCAGCCATGAGTTACGACATGTTCCGTGCCATCCAGCCGGGCCAGGTGATTGTGTTTGAGACCGGCGGCCATCGTATCGGTGGACCCTGGGGCGGCAACACCGGCGCGGATGCGAAGACCCGGGGCGCGGCCGGAATCGTCATCGATGGCGGAACCAGGGATCGCACAGACCTGGTCGAAATGGACTTCCCCTGCTACTGCCGCTTCGTCACCCCGGTGTTGTCCCATGGCCGCTTTCAGGTGGAGGCTTTTAACGAGCCGATCTCGGTGAGCGGCCAGGTGGGGGAACGGGTGCAAGTGCTGCCGCTCGATATCGTGCTTGCCGATGATGACGGCGTCGTGATCATCCCGGCGGCGGTTGCGGACGAGGTGCTGGCTCACAGCCTGATCGCGGACCATGCGGAAAATGAGATGCGGAAGGCGATCGAGACCGGCGAAGATCGCGAAAGCATCAACCGGCGAATTCAGCGCTGGCCCAACATCCGGCGGTAATTCCGATGGATCGAAGAAGCTTCCTCCTCGGCGGCGCTTCGCTCGCAGGTGCCCGCGTGGCGCGGGCACAGACGGCCGCTGATTCCAGGCGCGATTGGTTCGACGTGCGCAGTTACGGCGCCGCCGGTACGAGCGCGGAACTCGCTACCGCGGCGATCAATCGCGCAGTCGCCGCCTGCGCCTCCGCCGCCGGGGGCGTGGTCTATGTGGGCCCCGGTCTGTACCGTTCGGGAACCGTGGTGCTGCGGTCCAACGTCACACTTTACCTGGAAGCGGGCGCGACTCTTGTCGCCAGTCGCGATCTGAAGGACTATACGCCGGTCGCACCCGGCGGCTCCGGCGTGGCTCCGGCCCGCCATCTCATTTTGGCTCGCGATGCGGAGAACGTGGCGATTGCGGGGCCGGGGCGGATCGATGGACAGGGCGAAGCGTTCTGGAGTCCCGTCGTGCCGGCAACGCCCGAGGAGCCCGCGAGAGAGATCGAGGCTCACTATTGGAGACAACTGGAGCGGCCCTCGCCTTTGGTGGAGTTCGCCGGGTGCCGCAATGTGCGAGTGGAAAGCGTGCGCATCGACAATGCGCCGGGCTGGACACTGCGCACAGTAAACTGCGACCGGGTTCAGATTCGCGGCATCTCCATGCTGGCGCCGATGGTTGCGGCCGGCATCGTGATCACCGGCTGCCGGGATGTGACGATCGCGGACTGCATCCTCAACACGGGCGACGATACCATCTGCTTGAAGAGCGAGAATCCATATGGCGATACCATACAGCCCATTCGCAACGTCGCCGTGACGAACTGCATTCTGCGTTCGTACTACGACGGCTTCAAAATCGGTTCCGCGACGCACGGCAGCGTTGAGAACATTTCGTTCAGCAATTCGGTGATCGATGGGGCGGGCGACGAACTCCGCCGCCAGGCCCTTTCAGGCTTAGCGATTGAGATGGTTGACGGCGGATCCGTGGCCGGTGTCACCATGTCGAACATTCGGATGGGACGCGTCCGCTCCCCAATCTTTATCCGCCTGGGAAATCGTACGCCTCGTGCGGATGGAGGCGCGGGAGTGCTGCGCGACGTCGCCATCGACGGCGTTCATGCTTCCGGCGCCATGCTCCCGTGCGTGATTGCCGGCCTGGAAAAGTACCCCGTGCGCGACGTGTCGCTCACGAACATTCGCGTTCACAGCGACGTGCCCGGCAGCGCCGCCTCGATCGATCGCACCGTGCCCGAAGCGGAAGCAGAGTACCCGGAGACACTGATGTTCGGCCCGCTGCCGGCTCACGGGCTGTATTGCCGCCACGCTCACGGGATCCGCATGCGAGAGCTGGTATTTGAGGCGGCTGAGGAATTGAGGCCCGCGCTTTTCGCCGAAGACGTCGAGGCACTGGATGTCTCCGGTTTGCGTGCAGCACGGTCGCCGTACCCGCGCGGCGTGATTCACCTCAAAGAGGTGCGCGAGGCGATGATAGGCAATTGCACCTCGCCGTCGGGCGCAGAGACGTTCTTAGAAATTCGGGGTACGCGCTCTCACCAGGTCAGGCTATTGGGCAACGCTTTGGAAGACGCGGCAATTCCGGTACGGTTCAGCGAAGGCGCAGGAACCGAATCGGTCGAATGGGTCGGGGCGCGCAATCGGGAATAGTGCGTCCCCAGGCCGGTCAGACCCACGGGCGTCACTAAGCTTCGGAAAGCACTGCGTGGGCGCGGGGTGCTCCGCCAATTCGCGTCAGCAATCCGCCGTCCAACGTCCAGACCGCGCCATTCACAAACGAGGAACTCGGGTGAGCCAGAAATGCAATCAACTCGGCGATTTCGTTCGCTTCCGCGATGCGGTCCACCGGGTGCATCGCCTCGCAAATGCGGTACACCGAATCGGGGTCCGGGTCGCGCGACATGGTCCAGCGGAACATCGGTGCGTCCACCGTCCCCGGGCAGATCACGTTGGCACGCACGCCCCTGCCGCCAAAATCCACCGCGAGGGAGCGAGTCAGCCCTACCAAACCGTGCTTGCTCACCGTGTAGGCGCAAACATTCTCCTGTGTAGCCAGGGCCTGCACGGAAGATACGTTCACAATCGCGCCGCCGCGTGCCATCAGGTAGGGCAGGCAAAATCGCGACGCGTGCCACGCGCCGCTCAGGTTCACCGCGAGCACCTCATCCCAGGTGGGCCCTGGCGTGTCCCGCAATGTCCAAAAACTCCATCGCGCTGAAAACACGGGACCCCGTCGCCTCGCTCAGGGCACGTTAGGCCGACGTTACACAACACCGATCTGGCGATGTAACGTTGTGTTACGGCAGGCTCAGACCGGGCCTGCAACCTTAGGGATTCAGAACAGATCTGATTTTAGGACATTACGGGATCGCTCCGCCGCCCGTCTCGAATCGCAGCCCGAATTCCTTACTCCAGGCGCGAACTTCGGACCAGTGCCTGGGCTCCATGGCGCCGGGATCGAGTGAGTCCTGGAGGAAAATCGCATCAAGTTTGCGCGCAGTGCAGTAGTCGAACAACTGCCGGTCGTTCCATCGCTGGAAGCGCAGGCAGTAAGTGTTGATGCCCAGCGGCCAGAGCCTTTGCGGGGCCGCGGCGAGGTACGGGACGGAACTCGCCAGGCCGGCGGCCGCGCGCCACAGCAGGCTCCGTCGCGTCATCAAGCCAGGATTTCTTTGACCACCCTGGCCGGGTTGATGCCCACCAGGGATTCATTTCGCCCCTCGTACTCGAACGTGTTCTTCTGCCAGTCCAGCCCGCAGAGGTGCTGAATCGTGGCGTGGATATCGCTGTGAGTCAGTTTGTACTCGGGCACAGCGGCGTACCCCAGTTCATCGGTGAGGCCGTAATCCGCCCCTGTTTTGATCCCGGCGCCGGCCATCCACATGGTAAAGCCGTACGGATTATGATCCCTCCCCGGACGCTGGATTTTCCGCCTCGATCGTCGGCAGCCGCCCGAACTCCCCGGACCAGACCACCAACGTGTCTTCCAGCAAACCGCGAGACTTCAAATCGGTAATGAGGCCGAATAATGCCGCGGTCGATGCTGTGCCCCAGTTTCGGCAGCGACTCGCGAATGTTATTATGCGTGTCCCAATCGGTGCCTCCGCCGCTCGCGCTGATGATGGTCACGAATCTGACGCCGCTTTCCACCAGCCGCCGGGCCAGAAGACAGTTGCGGCCGAACGGCGCCGCTATCGCGTCCTCCAATCCGTAGAGCGCCTTGGTCGCCTCCGACTCTTTGCTGAGATCAGCCACCTGCATTGCTTCCATCTGCATCCGCGCGGCGAGTTCGTAGTTGGCGATGCGCGCCTCAAGATCCTGATCCAGCGGATAGCGCGACTTCTGCGCCCGGTTCAGGCCCTGGATGGTCTCGAGCAATCGCCCCTGCTCCTCGGAGGAAAGATCCTTCGGGCGCTGAATGTCGAACATCGGGGCCTCCGGGCTCGCCACCATTTTTGTACCGGAAAATATCGGAGGCAGCCATGCGGACGAGTAGGCCCGCGTTTGTATGGTGGCAGAGCCATTCTCCAGTGCGATGAAGGCAGGCAGGTTTCGGTTTTCGGTTCCGAGGCCGTACGCAATCCACGAGCCGATGCTAGGGAAGCCCGTGATCCCACGCCCGGTTACAAAGGAGAACTGCGCCGTGGAATGGTCCACGCGGTCCGTAGTCATCGAGCGGACGAAGGCGATGTCGTCGACTACTTTCGAGAAGTGAGGCAGCAGCTCCGATACCGGACGGCCGCTCTGCCCCGATTGCCGGAAGCCCCAAGGCGTCGCCATCACCCGTTGTGACCCGTTGAGTGCCCGCCCCTTGATCTCGAACGGCGCCGGCTGTCCGTTGTACTTTTGCAGGAGAGGCTTGGGATCATACAGGTCGATCGTGCTTGGACCTCCGCTGACATACACAAAGATGACCCGCTTGGCCTTCGGCGCGAAATGGGGGGCTTTGGGCAGCAGATTGTAGCCGCCTGGAATGGATGCCGCGTGCCCGGTTGTTTCTCCAAGCAGCGCCTGTAGCGCAATCGCGCCTAAACCTCCGGCAGCTCCTGACAGCATCTGCCTGCGTGAAAGTTGATTTTTCATTGTCTTTGGCTTTAGAAGCTATATAGGAAGTCGTTAGCGGCCATAATCGCCTGCACCACGAGGCGAACGCCCTCTGATCGGCTCTTGTCCCGCGCTTGCCCGCAGCGCCACTTGCAATTCACGCTCATCCGGCTCGCGGCCATACGCAGCGCGAAACGCCATCGCGACGGCCTTCTCTCTGGTCCCCGCGCTGCTCAGCAGTCTTTCCGCGAAGGCCAGCGATGTGCGTCTCGTCAGCGGATTATTGAGCAGCGCGAGTGCCTGCATGGGCAGGGCGGACCGGAAACGCTGCGATTGCGAATCCGACGTCATATCCGGACTGTCGAATGCCCGTAAA
The DNA here is from genome assembly GCA_963792055.1 of uncultured Solibacteraceae bacterium. Classification (GTDB taxonomy): domain Bacteria; phylum Acidobacteriota; class Terriglobia; order Bryobacterales; family Bryobacteraceae; genus Solibacter. The sequence continues at coordinate 1,003,564 of CAWBUV010000011.1, forward strand.
AAGCCCTCGCGGCCGCGTTCGCGCGTACGAGAGATAAAGGCTTCGCCGATTGGCATTGCCGCGAGCCGGGTCCTCGGTGAACTGGCCGTCTGCCGCGCGCTTGAGCGGCTGCTGCGGACCAAACATCTCCTCATCCAACAGTCCGCTTACCTGCAGCATGGTGTCGCGAACCACCTCCGCGTCGAGTCGCAGCGGCGCTTTGCGCCACAGCAGCTTGTTGGCGGGGTCGGCCTCCAGTTTTTGTGCATCTTCCGCCGAGCTCTGCCGGTACACACTGGAAAGCAGGATCTGCCGCTGCAACCATTTCAGATCCCAGTTGTGTTCCACAAAGCTGACCGCCAACCAGTCCAGCAATTCGGGGTGCGTGGGACGTGCGCCCTGCACGCCGAAGTCGTCCGGAGTTCGTACCAGCCCGTCTCCGAAATGGAACTGCCATATGCGGTTCACGAACACGCGTGCGGTAAGAGGATTATGCGGCCGCGTCAACCACTGTGCCAGCGCCAGCCGGCGGCCGGTGTGGTGCCACTCGGGATGATCATTTGGATCGGGAAATCGGAATGGTTGGGCCGGGTCGTCCAACACCGCCGGTATACCGGGATCGACGGGGAAACCTGGGGTGAGATAATTGCCGCGCTGCAAAACATAAGTCGGCGACGGCGTGTTGGAGACGTCCCACAGGGCCATGATGTAATTCGGTTTCGGCCCTTGCGTCCTCTGGCGCTCGCGGATGAGCCGCATCTTTGTCTTTTGCGCGCCAATCTCCGGGAACTGCTTTTCGAGCGCGGGGTCGGCGAGATCGCTTTCGCTCAGGTGCGAATCGATCACCAGGTTCGGATCTTCGGAAACCCGCTTCACCATGGCAACACGCTCTTCCGCGGACACCGGGCTGCCATTGGCCGCGGCTTTGCGGAAGGCCTCATAGAGATTCGCTAACACCTGGCGTTCGCGGCGGATCTCCTGGGTGGAGCGAATCCACTGGTCGCGTTCAGCGACCGGCATATCCATGACCATCCGGCTCGGCCACTCGCCGAAGGAGAGATTTGCGGCCAGCCAGTTCTCAGGATCGTAGCTGGCTTGAAAGATCGCGGTCAGCTTGTAGTAATCGCTTTGCAGTAGCGGATCGAACTTGTGATCGTGACAGCGCGCGCAGCCGATGGTGAGCCCGGTCACCGCCTTCAGGCTGGTTTCCGTCGCCTTCTCCAACGCGTCGAAATATTTGTCCACCTGGTAGATCGTCTGGTTGTCGGTGATGTCCGCGGTCATGCGCAGGAAGCCCGTTGCGATCAGCGGTTCCACCTGCTCGGGACTCGGTTGGGTTCCCGGCTGATAATTCACCAGTTGATCGCCGGCGAATTGCTCGACCAGAAATCGGTTAATCGGCTTGTTCGAGTTGAACGCGCGGATGACGTAGTCGCGATACTTCCATGCCGCTTCGCGCTCCACGTCAGACGCGTCGCCGATGGAATCCGAGTAGCCGGCTACATCCAGCCAGTGGCGTCCCCATTGTTCGCCGTAGTGCGGTGAAGCAAGGAGTCTCTCGACCAGGCGCTCGTATGAGTCGGCGCTACGATCGGCGGTGAAGGCATCAACTTCCGCCGGTGTGGGAAGCAGGCCGGTCAGGTCCAGTGTCACCCGCCGAATCAGGGTTGCCCGGTCGGCGTCCCCGGCCAGTTTCCACCCGCGCTGTTCCAGCTTGGCGAGGATGAAGGAATCGATGGGCGTCCGAACCTGAGCTCGATTGGCCACGGCCGGCGGCGTGCTTTTGACCGGGGCGCGGAACGACCACCAGTTGCGCCGCTCGGGCGTGATCTTGGCCTCGTCGCGCGCCTTTCTCGCCGCTTCGACCGAAGGGAAGCGGCCTTGCTCAATATAGGTTCGGATCAATTGCTTCTCCGCATCGGCGAGCTTGCCCCCTTTCGGCATCTGGTTACTTTCGATCCTGGTCCAGAGCAGACTTCTCGCGGGTTGGCCGGGCTCGATGACACTGCCGCTCGACCCTCCCGCCATGAGTCCGGCAAAGCTGCTCAAGTCCAGCCCGGCGGACTTGATCCGTGCCCCATGGCAGGGCACACAGTTCTTTTCAAGAACGGGAAGAACTTCCGACTGGAACAGCGGCGCGCGCTGGGCAAACGCGCCGCCGGCCAAAAAGGTCCCGGTTGCTCCGAGTGCGATGGCGAAACGAATCCCTGAGGTCATAAGCGTCCTAGAAGGTCACTTTCAATCCGAGCTGGACCACTCGCGGCAAATGGTTCAAGGAGTTCAGCCGCCCGAAAGTGCTGTTGACGGGATTGGTGTCAATGGACGGCGCGAACTGCGAGTGATTGAACGCATTGATGAACTCACCGCGAAATTGGGCGCGCGTGTGCTCGGTGATCCCGACGTTCTTGAGTAGCGAGAGGTCCCAGTTGTTCATGATCGGGCCGCGAATGCCGGAGAAGCGGCTGGGAAAGGTGCGGACGTTGGCGCCGAGTTGCTGGTTGGAAGCACGCTGGAAACCTGCGTTGATGTTGATCCACTGCTCCACGCTGGCCTTGTCGCCCGAGAGCGGCACGTCGTGCAGGGTGCCCGTGAAGATGATGTTTCCCCAATTGAGCGGCTGTCCGCTTTGCGCCTGGTACAGGCCGGCGAACTGCCACCCGCCGAGGATCTTATCCCCGATGGGATGCACTGCCGAGAGGTAGCGCCGCCCCTTGCCGAACGGCAGTTCCCAGATGCCGCTCAGCACCAGTCGATGTGTGCGGTCCTGGTCCGAAATCACTCGTTCGGGCAGCGCGTCAAACGCATTCAAGAAAGAGACGGCGCCCATTAGTTTCGACCACGTGTAAGCCGCGCTGAACGTGTAGCCCGCCGCGAATCGCCGCTCCAGCCGCGTTTGCAGGGAGTGGTACCACGTATATCCCTGGTTCACATCCATGTTGATGCTGGTGAACTGCGGGTTGGGTAGCAGCAACTGGCTCCGCGATACGGTCTGGCTGGCGAGGGACGTCCCCGGGAGCAGCGGGTAGAACGGGTTCGTCACCGCTGCCGACTGGAAGTTGATTGCATTCTGATCCCGCACCGGCGATGTGCTGTAGTACTGGCCAGGCAGGGCGTTGAGATTGCGCCCGATGCGAATCTGCGAACCTCGGTTTCCAATGTACGCGGCTTCCAACACGAATTCTTTGGCGAAGGAACGCTGAAGGCTCATTTCCCAGCGCTGGTTGTATGGGTTCAGCAAGTTCGGGTTGTAGAACTTGATTCCCTGGCCCATAAATGTGCCGAGGCCCTGAGCCGTACCCACTGGTTGAGCGAAGCCATTCGGAAACGGGTTCGCCAACGTCGCGACGAAGGTCTGGCCGTTGTCGGTGGAGGGCACGAGTGCGGTGGAGCTCGAAAAGCCGGTCTGCGTCACGCCTTGCCTGGCGATGCCGTTGAGGTCGAAGAAGAGGCCGTACCCGCCCCTCAGAACCGTGGCGTTATTGATCGCGTAGGCGAACCCAAAGCGCGGCATGAAGTTGTTGCTGTCGGCGTTCCAGAGGGTGCGGGGCTGATTGTTTACGCCGGCGAAGGTGAGCCCGCCTTTGACCTTGAACTGGCTCACGGGCAGTTCCGGAATTGGATTCAGGGCGTAATTCGCGAGCGCCTGCGCTTCCACAGGGCTGGCGGATACGGCGTCGAAGCCCCGCACGGTGCGGTTGTACCGCTCGGTTAACGCGGTTTCCAGTTCGTAGCGCAGCCCGAGGTTGAGAGTGAGCCTAGAGGTGATTTTCCAATCGTCCTGCACAAAACCGGCAAATACGCGCGATTGCGCCGCGCTGGAAGCGTTGATTGGCATGCTGCCGCCCGTCGGCAAACCAAGCAGGAAGCTCGCGAGGCCCTGGCCGATCGGCGCGCTCGGGGAACTGTCCAGCGGTCCTCGCGTCCAGTTGGTGCCGAACGATTGAGACCCGGAAGCGAACCCGAAATCAAACGCGTTCTGTTGATAGACGCGCATCCCGCCGCCGTATCGCAGTTGGTGCGCTCCGGTAACATGCGTCAACACTGCCGTGAGATCGTGCGTCTGCGGACGCGTCGAGTAAGTGGTATCGACTCCCAGCGCACCATACCCGCTGACGTTGATATTGGGCAACTGCAAGCGCCGCGGATCAATCTGCTTAATCTGGTTCACGAAACCCGGATTGAAGCCGAGTGCGACCAGGTCGAACTGCTGCCCGAAAGCCTCCTGCGTTTCGACAAACCGTGTGAAGCCATAGCGCACGTTGAGCAGAAGGCGAGGGCTCAACATGTACACGTCGTCGACCGCGAAGGATTTATTCCAGCGGTAGAAGTAGGCTCCGTTGGCGTCGCTGTATCGCTTGTCATAAACGTCGGCATTTTTGTTGAGCGCCACGCGGATGTAGAAGCGCTGCTTGGCGCTGAAGTTGTGATCCAGCCGCACCATGTGAGCGTAGTAGCGGTTCCACGTGCAGCCGCAATCGTAGTAGTTGTTGCTCCCATCGGCTCCGCCGGCCTGATTGGGAGGACCCCACAAGGCGCCGATGTTCTTGGCGAGAGGCGAAATCCGGTTGGTGGGAATGATATTGCCTGGGAACGGCGCGATGCTGAAGCGTCCCGCGCCCGCCGGCGCGATGGTAGAGGGATCATAGATCTGATACTGCGAACCCACTCTCAGCAGCGCGGAGAAGTCGCCACGGAGCTGGTCGGCGGTGGGTACGGTTTCGGTGAACGGACTCTCCGAGTTGAAGTCGCGCAGCGCCTCATACCCGTACTGCCAGAAGGTCCGATTTCGTCCCCGGTAAATGCCAGGAATCACCACCGGGCCTCCGGCCGTAGCTCCGAAACGATGTTCGTAAGATGCGGTTTTCGCCAGCCCCGCTCGGTTATTGAAGAAGGAGTTGGCCATCAAGGCCCGGTTCTGGTTGAAGTAGTAAAGGGAGCCGTGCAGGTTGTTCGTTCCTGACTTCGTGCTGACATTGATCACCGCCGACGGGCTAAAGCCCGCGGCCGCATCGAACGGCGCAGATTGAATCTTGAATTCCTGCACCATCTCTCCCGGCGGTACAAACGCGATCTTGTTACCGGTATTGTTCGGCACGCCATCCATCGTGAACTCGTTGGTGAGCTGGAATCCGCCACTCACCGAAACCTGGGAAACCGAGATGTTGTCGAAAGGGCGGGACCGGCCCATACCTCCGGCGGAGAGATTTTGGACCCCCGGGGCGAGGCTGGAGAGCATGATCGGGTTGCCGTCTTTCATCGGCAGCTCCGCGATTTGCCGGTTGTCGATCACCATTCCGGCCGACGCCGTCGCGGTCTGTAGCAGCGGGGCGGATGCGGCCACCTCGACGGTTTGGGTGGATTCGCCGATTTCGAGGTTGATGTCGAGCGAGACGCGGTCATTGACCTGAACCTGCACGCCGGAGCCTACGAAGCGCTTGAAACCAGGAGCTTCCGCGGTGATCGTGTACTCGCCGGGAATCAGGAACGGTAACAGGAAGTCGCCCGAATCACCGGTTAGAGCGGAGGTCGCTACATTGGTCGAGGTTCCGGTCGCCCTCACCTTCGCTTTCGCGATGACGCCGCCGGAGGGGTCGGCAACCCGGCCCGAAATCTGGCCGCGGGTCTCCTGCGCGGAGAGGGGCAATAAAAGGATCATGGCGAGTGCCAGGGTGAGGCGACTGGTCGGCGTGGACAGGCAGGTCATCTTGAATCTCTCCTCTGAAATGTCTTTGGGGGCAGTGGACCGGCCGATGCCGTGAGGTTCACACAGACTCCCCTCCGAGCTTTTCAGGATCAAACCACGGACCTTCCTGTCAGGTAAGTATCCGGCGGTATGTTACGAAGCGTTACGTGGGCCATGTTACGCCGGTAACCATCGGCAAGACTCACAATCTATTGCACTTGGGAAAAGACGGTGATATCATCCCAATCGCCGCATCCAAGCCGATGTTAAGAAGAGATTCCGTCAGCCCGCCTGAACCACGCGAGGATCAACGCCTTTCCGAGCTCGTGGCACAGGTGGCGGACAGTGAAACATTCCGCCCTGCTCCGACGCTCCGCGCCCTCCTGTTGTACTTGTGGACCCATCGTGCCGATTCCGTGAGCGAGTACGCGATCGCGGTGGACGCTTTAGGGCGTCCACCGGATTTCGACCCGAAAGGGGATGCTACGGTTCGGGTCACCATCGCCCGCCTGCGCACCAAGCTGGAGGAGTTCTTTAGCAAGCAGGCCCCCGGCTTTCCCCTTTATCTTTCGGTGCCCAAGGGGAGCCACGAGCTCAAGTGGACGATGGAGACGCCAGCGGATGCGGCCTCGGCCGCCGTGTCGAAGCCCTCGATTCCGCCCAGGTACTGGATCGCGGCCGCGCTCGTGGTCGCGGCCCTGACCGCCGTCATCGGTGCTTTACTCTGGCAGAATCTGGCGCTGAAAGCGGGTACTGATCCCTCGCCGCCGATGCCGCGGTTCTGGAAGACCTTTCTTGCGAACGGGAAGCCGACGGTGATCGTCGTACCCAGCCCGCTGTATTTCGTCTGGCCCGACCGCAGCACGTACGTACGGGACCTGAACCTCTCGACCTTCTCGAGTTGGCCGACGTCGCCGTTCCTGCGAGAGCTTGCCGATCGTTGGGGCCCGCCCGCCATGTCGCAGACCTACGTGGGGGCGGTGGAAATGGGCGTCGCGGTGTCGATCGTCCAATACCTGGAACGCAGGGGCCGGCATGTGGACGTGGTCGAGTCCGCCCGCCTGCCGGTGGAATCCTTCGCGTCGCAGAACACCATCGCGATCGGTATGCCGCGGACCGCCAGTTACCTAAGCCCGCTCTTCGAGAAGACCAATTTCCGCCTCACCCGAGTGAACCCGGACGCGGTGGCGAACCGGGTACCGCGACCGGGGGAAAAGCCGGAGTTTCTTCAGACTACTTACTCGGCGGAACACGTGCTTTGTCCAGGGATCATCACGCTGCTGCCCCGTCGTCCGGAAGGCGCCCGAACTCTCCTCTTGACGGGCCGATGGGCTAACGGCGTGGCGCCCCCTTTGCTCACTGCCGAAGGTCTCCGCCAATTGGAAGAGCATTGGGTGAAGGCCGGTTCGCCGGACGGCTGGGAGATGGTAGTCGAAGCCGAGATTTTCCGCGAAACCGTCCGCAAGGTAACGCCCCTAGCGTTCCGCGCAATCAGTTCCGCTTACTGGCAGTAGGCTGTCGTTTGCATGAAAAACCCAGGCCGTCCTCATGCTGTTACTACCTGTGTTTAGCCATTACCCTACTAAAGCGCAAGATCAACAGTTTGCGACCGCATTCGAAGGCGACTCCGCCCGCGCGATCATTGATTCGTCTTCTCATATCGCTAATTGCCGCCGTGCTTGTCTTCTTCCGATGCCGGGCTGATATTGCTCTCGAAATCCTCGCGATCCGTCAACAAGTCGTCGTCCTGAAAAGGAAGCGCACGACCCCAATTAATCCCCCAGATTGGCTGTTCTGGGTCCTGCGCATAACGCGGCCTCGCTGGCGGGATGCGTTGGTGATCGTGAAACCGGAAACGGTGACAGGTTGGCATCGGGTCGGCTTCGTCAGTACTGGCGCTGGAGATCTCGACGCCGTGGCGGTCGGCCGAGAATTACTCCGGAACTTCGCCGGCTGCCTGAATTCGCCCGCAGCCTCACTAAGGGTGCTCACGTCGCCATCGAGGGCGAGTTGCGCAGCAACGAATACCGGCGGGAATTCGCCGTCGGCGATCAGAAGACCTCTATCCCGCGGCGAGTTTGCGAAATCCGCGTCGACACCGTACTCAAACTCGACCGCGCCGTCAAGCTAGAATCGAAGGCGACCAGGAGGTCGCCCCGCTAAGGGGCATTTCACCGCGTGATAGCGAAAAGTCGACCCAGAGGGTCTTTGGGAGACTCGATCCAACCTCGGCAGTCAGCAGATCGCGCGTCTTCTACTTTGTTTTGACGATGAGACGCTCGTGGTGCTTCACGGATTCATGAAGAAGTCCCAAAAGACGGCTCCGCTGAGTTGGCCCTGGCGGTCCGGAGGATGAAGGATGTCACGAATGGATAGGCAATCATCCAGGTGGGGACCGAAGGAGCGTCTGATTTGAATTGGCCCGAGTTGCAGCAAGGAAGATTCGCTTCGAGGGTAGCGGCCTGTACCCGTCAGTCCCTACATCGAGAAGGCTCGGGGAGGAACGACGGCGTGTCCGCGACTGAAAGGCCCACCGTTCGAAGATCGCATAAAGCGTGCATGAGTTCCGGCTGGTCAACTGGTTCCGCTGAGATTGGATTCTCATGACCGAAAACGCGAAGAGTCAGATAAGCGCTTCAATACCCGACGTTTTGCGAGCCGGCAATACCACCGCTCCGCTACCCGTGAACTGGCCCCTTACTCCCTTTCAAGCTGGTCAATGCTGCGCTGGATGTCTCCTGTTTTGAGTGTTTTATAAGGACGCATTTCGCAGTGGAGTAAACGGAGTAAACAGAGTTCGGGAGCCTGCGCAGGCGAGCATTTTCTTCGCGGAGACGAATGTTCTCCTGCTCCGGAGCTTCGAATGGAAGTGAGTCCGAACCGTTGTCGCTCATCCTACGTTCACCGGTCTGGGCGCCCTACCCTTACTTCGTCGAGAAACTGCTGCACCTTCGCAAACACCACTGCGACCTCAGTGGGTAGACCGCATTCCTCTGCAAGGTTACGAAACGGAACCTGCCAATCCACCGGTGGGGGAACCAACGCGACTGGCAAATTGTGAGTTCCTCTTCTCTCAAAAGTCAAATGCAAGGCAATCAGAATCCGGCGCTTTTCCAGACCACCGGACTTGATCAGAAGAGCCATGTCCACCAGGTCCTTGACTCGGCTGTTCGCTGCGGTCCGCGGCAGCGTGTAGGCGTGGAACTTTTCGGCGAACTGCTGCTCGCGAGCGATCATTTGGATTTGTGCCGTCGGAATGCCGGCAAAGCCCAGCCAGTCCTGGCAGACGATCGCATCTGCCGGCGGCGACACCACGTCACCAATACCGGCGTCGAGGTGGAATCAGGCGAAGATCCGTTCGTCCATGCGAGCTTCGACTGGATAGCGAGCGCCGCCGTACGGGGCGGCGGTCAGATCCATAATAGGCGCTCCGAACGTAAACTCGAACCAATCGCCAAGGGACACGTCTGCCGCGTTTTGCAGCATCTCCCGAACGATCTGATTTTGGTCCTCACCGGCGGAAACGGCGACACGTTGCACCGTAAGGTCGATGTCCACCGTTGATCGAGCCGCCTTGTACCGCAACTCCAGCGCATAGCCTCCCTTCAAGAACCAGGGAGGCGCTGCGTCCCGGAACAACCTTGCGAGCAATCGGTCGAATGACACCTGTCGGCGGAGGCGGTTAAGATCCGTCTGCTCCTTCATTGAAGTCGTCTTGAGACGTTCTTTGAGCGCCCTCCGGAATGCTCCCGCCGTTGCGTACTTCTTGGCTGACGGCATTATGCCACTCGCCGCAATGCTTCTTCGATGATCTTGCGGACAGATCCGCTCATTCGCGCATTCCGAATCTGTTGCCGACTGATTAGACCCCGCTCGACAGACTGCCGCAGAGCTTGTCGAATGAAGTTGCGTTCCACCGTGCCGGCCTCGATCAGGTCGAGAATCGTCCGAAGAGGCCGAGTGAATTTGAAGCCCTGAGCGGTCTGCACGTCGCTCGAAGGCAGATTGGCATAGTGAAGTACGAGAACACCGGGAATATCGCTATTGCGCCGGAAGTCCGTCGGCACGGTCATATGCACCTTCGACGGATTCAGATCGGAAAGTTCGTAGAGGCTAAGCGCAGTCTGGTGGCTGTATACACCCTCGATCTCCTCCGCTCGGTTCCGAGACCAGAGTGCCCAAAGGATGAGATCGGGCCGATCAGCCATCGGGAATAGAGCGAGTCGGTAGATGCCGCGGTGCTCGCGGATCCAGTTCCCAACCTGCACGTGATAGGGATGAGTATTCTCGGCGAATCCAGCGGCTTTGGCCTGTTTGGTAGTGAAGAAGCCCTGCTGCTGCTCGGCGATCTCGAAGAGCCGCCGCGACGCTTCTCGATGAGATTGGGCCACAACACAATACTACAACTTTCTTGATGTAGCATCAATCGGCGCTCTTCATCGAGGTTCACCGGGACCGATAGGCGGAACCGATCGGGAAAAAGAGTCGCGGGCCGAATTGGTGACAGTTTTGGTAACATCCGACTCGGCGGAGAGGCGCAACACGCTGATTTATCTATCTCTTTTATAGAATCTGGGGGCTCCCAAGAAGACCCAACGTGCTGTCACCAATCCGACCCTTTCAAATGTTGGGGATAGAAGGAACTGGATTGATTTTGCGCTACCTTTTGGAAGGAGTGATTGGAAGTAACTGCTGAAGAATGAGATGGTTGCGGGGGAAGGATTTGAACCTTCGACCTTTGGGTTATGAGCCCAAAACTAAACTTACCCTCAGTTGCCCTCCGTTGCCCTGGATTCCCCAATAGTGGTGATTTCATTGCCCTGGATTGCCCTCAGTTTGGTAACAGAATTGGTGACAGTTGCCCTGCATTGCCCTGGGTTCCCCAGCTGATTGGTGACAGAATTGGTGACGAGTTTCGCCCTTCGGAGCGAACCGCAGGCTTGCAAGATAGCTTGCATACAAGCCTATTTTCTTTTAGGCTTGCCATTGAGTCAAGCGGGTAAACGTAGCCCCTTGAGGCAAACAAGGTCGTCGACGTATCCCAGGCCCGGTCCTCAGCGCTACGAACCGATATCTCGCACAGGTCAAGGGCACCATTAGATTTTTGGAGAGTGTCGGATTCAGCAGTTCCCTTGGCAAACTACTGAAGCTTGGCTGGCTTATATGCCCGAAGTTTTAACCGAATGCCGCCAATTCTGGCCTCCACGTCGCGATCAGTCTCCACGGACACTGGTTTTCCGCCAACAAGCTGAATCAGGAATCCGCAGATGTGCGTGAACGTCATATCCGTCTTGCCATCTCCATCCAAATCGATATGATCTCCAACTCCTCCCGCCGACGTTCTGCCCGCGTAAATCATGTCCGCTACGCGAGCGAGCTCAGAGCGAAACCCGTTTTCCGTCACCTTGAAACTGCGGAGCACCGATTCCGGAGTGGGATCTCCGGATGACCGAGGATAGATGAACGAACGGTTGGCCGCACCGGGTACGACGACCCGTACCGGCCGAAGATCGCCGTAGCTGCCGCGCAGCACTCGCGGTTCGGCCGCGAGTTTTGTGCCGTCGTCGAGGGCGATAAAGCTCTCCTGGTCCGTGGAACCCGGATAGCCGGTGGTTGCGGATCGCGAGGTATCGGAACGTGTAAGCGGCGAGCCGTCGTTTTCGAGCAGGGGCCATGTGACGCCCCACGGGAAGTCATCCGGCGAGGTTTTGGTCACGACGGAGAACACCCCGTCGGGAGTAAGGGTGAGGTCGTTGCGAAACGACGGGCCGGCCTGTCCTGGCTTCGGACGATACGTTAAGGCGCAGCGAACCAGCAGGGGATGGACGAACTGCACGCTCCATTCGCCTTCGTAGCGGGCAGAGAGATCCGCGAGACGAAGCCAACGATCGCCTTCGAAGAAGGTCGGGGCATAGGTGACGCCGCCTGCGTCCGTCAGGGCTCCATCGGACGGACCCAAGCGCGTATCCCACCCCACTCGGGCAAAGCGCACGATCCCGAGGGGAGTCCAGAAGTTCCCGCTGCTCTTCGCCACCTGACCGCGCAGATTGGCTTGAATCTGCACGCCGCCGGCATTGGCGAACGCGCTCGAGAATTGAGCGTCGGTCGCGAGCGCGTAGCCGCCGATTTCGGCCGGCGCGGGTTGCTCGGCAATTGCCGTCTTGCGCGAATGGTAGAGTTCGGCGAGATGAAACATCATCGAGCCGCTGTAATTGCTGTACTGGCTGGCATCCTGGTAGCCCACACGGAGGGCGGGGTCGAAGTGGTTCTTGGTGATGTAATACGAACCGGCCCAGGCTCCATCGCTGCGTCGCCACCGGGCAATGTTGTTGAAGGCCAGGACCGACGCGTGGCGGTACTGGCCGGCCAGCCAGGAATCTTTTTGATCCGCGGCGGTTTCGGCCATCACTTCGAAGGCCAGGGCATAGCCGATATCGACCCAGGTGTGATCGTCCGTGCGGCCGTTCGTCGGGGCTTGGCCGGACGGGTCTTGCAGTAACAGCGTGAAGCGCGTGCCTGCCTCCGCCAACTGGCGAATTTGGGGGGCGCTTGGTCCATCGTAGCCGAGGTGCGTCAGGGCCAGGAGATTGCCCCGTCCCACAGCTTCGACGTTGAGCGTATCGGGATCGCTGGAGCGGTCGTGGTAGAGAGACCACGGGGCCGGCGCGAAGCGTTCGTGCTGGCGAGACCGCCAACTCTCTTCGATAGCGGCGATGGCATCTCTCCGGTCGGCGAGGCCTACGAGTACGCGCATCCATTCGCCCTTCATCACGTAGGTTTCCCAGTTGTTGTAATTGGGCGCCACCACGTCGCGCCTGGGTTTCTTCATGCGCTCGCGCCAGGAGTTCCACTGCGCGGCAGGCACTTTCCCGGAATACAGTTCGAGCGCTCCGGTCAGGGCGGCGATGAAGAAGTTGCCGTGTTGATCGGGGATCGCGGGTTGGCCGCCGGCGAAGCACTGCGTAGCGTGCTCCATGGCTTTGATGCCGTTGGAAAGCAGATCGCGCGCGCGTCCGGCCTGGATCAGAGTCCCCACCGCGTAGGCAAAATACGGGGTGGCATATTGGTGCTCGCGTTTCAGAAAAGGGTCGATGATGGCGCCCTCGGCATTCTGATGTTGAATGCTGAAGCGGCAGAGTCCTTCGATCGCGTCCAGATATTTATCGCGCGGGATCCCAAGCGGCTTCCACGGGCGCGCGGTCAAGTGGTAGCCGGTGGTGGAGACGGCTGCGTCCTGCGATTCGGCGATCCCGAGAATCACGGAGGCCGCCGCAAAGACCGCGACGGCCGTTAAAGGTTTGCGCATCGACATGAATTATGGGACATTCGCGATCAGAATCGAAGCCGTAGGCCGAACTGAATGTTTCGAGCGGGTCCGGCGGCCGTAATCGAACCAAAGGCGCGATCGGTGATATTGGTGTCGAACCCGCGGAAATTCGCATGGTTGATCAAGTTGAACACGTCGGTCTGAAAACCAAGATTGACACGTTCGGTAAGCGCGAATTGCTTGCGCAGGGAAATATCCCACAGGAACATGGCGGGAGAGGGCACGATGCCGACACCGCTGTTTCCCCTGACTGTTCCGCCAGGTGCGGCGAATGCAGCCGGGTTGATAAACAGCGACACACTGCGCCGCCCGTCAGGCAGCAGGACATCGCCGCCCAGGTAGTCCGCACGGCGAGCTCCGATCGATGTCGTAGCGGTGATGGTGTAGTACTGTCCCGTCTGGAAGCGGTTCATACCGCTGAGCTGCCAACCTGCGGCCAGGTACTTTGCGGGATTGGTCCAATGGCGCGCGAAGGGCACGTTGTAGGTGTAGGTAGTCACCAGGATGTGACGCCGGTCAAAGCTCGTCGGTCCGTAGCTGAAGTGGCGGTTGGCGGGGTTTTCGGGATTGTCGGTTTCGGCGCTCGAGTCTGCCAGCGACTTCGAGAACGTGTAGCTGCCGGTCAAGGTCAGGTCTCCGGTACGTTTGGTCGTGTGGAGCTGCAGGGAATGGTAGTTGGAAGTCGAGTCGGACAGCCGCATCATGATCGACGAATAGCCTTTGTACGGCCGCAATGCATTCACCGACAACTGCTGACTGGAGGGCAGCGCGGCGTTGGCCGTTAAGTCGGCGAAACTCGGCTGATTGATATCGGGCTCGCGGATAAGGTGGCGCCCCAGATTCCCGGCGTAGGCGGCCTCCGCCATAAAGCCGTGAGGCAGTTCGCGTTGGATGCTGAAGCTAAAATTCTCCGAGTACGGCGTCTTCATGTGGGAATCGAGAGCGATGATCGTGGCAAACGGCGCTTGGGCGGCGGCAACGCCACCTGTCGGATTGGCGATGTTGCCGTTCTGAAATTGTACGGTCTTGATAAACGGCGGATTGTTCAAACTGGCAAACATGATGTTGCCGTCGGGGCGATCGTAGAAGATGCCGAAGCCCCCGCGGACGGCCGTTTTCGAATCGCCGAAGGGAGACCAAGCGAAGCCGATGCGCGGCGCGAAAAGGTTGGCGACGTCGTAGAGCCCGCGGGCTGCGCCGGCCGGCACTGCCTGGACTTCCGTGCTGCCTGAACTGGGCACTCGGCCGGCTTGGTCGGAAGGCACGCCGGACCCGGCACGAATCAAGCCATTGAATGGATTCCCGGAGTTGGCCACGACGAGTCCGCCAGGAGTGATGGCGACGGCACGCGCGGGATCATAGAGCGAGGGTACGAAGTTTGTAATATTGTTCGCCGTCGTGTAAGTCGGCTCGCCATGCTGGAAGCGCACTCCCAACTCAAGGCTGAACCGGCGGTTCACCTTCCAGTTGTCCTGGAGGTAGCCATCCACCTGGGTGAAACGGAAAAAGCCCACCGGGTCGTTATTGGCTTCGCTATACGTCCTGTAGTTGCCCAGGAGAGCGTCGGCGAAGCCTTTGCCGGTCGTGTTCGTGTTGCCCGCTGTCGAAAACACAAGCGCGCCGGTGTTGATGGCCGATCCATTCTGATTCTTGCGATTGCGGGTGATCAGGACGCCGCCTTTCAAAGTGTGATTGGCGCGGCTCCAACTGAGGTTGTCGTTGAAGGAAATGTCGGTGGTGGGAGAGAGCTTCACGAACGTAGGCGCTGGAAAGTTCGTCAGGTTGTCGATGGTAACGCTCGGAATCCCGTTTGCCAGTGGGCCGGTGCCAAAGATCTGCGGGTACTGGAAGCCGTACGTGGCGCGTTCCCAGGTGTCGCTGGTCAGCTGACGCCGTTGTCCGCTCCAGGCGGCGCTGATGCGCAGTTCATTGACGAGCGCGGCACTCTGGATGCGGGTATGGGTGAGCTGGTACGCGGTGCCCGGGCGCACGCGGTTGATCGGCACCGTGGGCAAGCCGCCGAGCGGATGCGGATCGATCAGATTGTAGTTATCGAAAAGGTAGCGCGCATAGAAGGAGTTCTTAGAATCCATGTTGTAATCCACGCGCACCAAATCCTCTCGCCAGTTGAAGGGATTGGGGAATTGATAAATGGTATTGTTGCCCGTCGGCGTGTCGGTATAGGAAGACGCCAGCGACTCCATTCGATTAAAGACGTTCGAAATGGCCTTCCCATCAGGAGTTATCGCGGAGGAAAGATTGCGATTCGGCACAGGAGTGGTGGTGCCGGGCAGGAAGAGGTTGCCGGGGGAAGCGCTGAAGTCGCCCAGGCGCTCCGCCCTGGTGGGAAGAGACGCGAGAAGGGGTGCCTCGTCCTGGCGTATCCTCTTCCATTCCTCGCCGCCGAAAAAGAATAATTTGTTGTGGAGAATCGGACCGCCGAGGTTCCAGCCGAAGTCATTGAAGCGGAGCTTGCCGATTTTAGGCGAGAAGAAGTTCCGGGCATCCAATTTGTCATTGCGCAGGAATTCGAGCGCGCCGCCATGAAACTGATTGTCCCCGCTCCGGGTGATCACGTTGATCGAGGCCCCGGAGTTACGTCCGTATTCGGCGGAGAAGTTGGACGTTTTGATGTCCACTTCGCGAATGAAATCGATCCCTACGTTGTTGATCTGGCTTCCGTTCGAGCCGGAGTCCATGTTGAACGCGCCATCGACTAGCAGGACGTTGGAGATCAGCCTGCTGCCATTGATGGATTGCGCGCCGGTGCTCAAGCTGCTGGTCTGCGCCATCTGGTCTTCGTCGGTGAGGGCCGAGCCTGGGATCAGATCGGCAAGCTGCGTGTAGTTGCGGCCGTTGAGGGCGAGATTCTGAACCTGGTGGCTGTCGATTTCGCGCGAGAGTTCACCCGAGACGAGGTTGACAGCCTCTCCCGCGGCGGCCACGACATCCACGGTCTGTTTGTCGCTGGCGAGTTGGAGAACGAAATCCTCGGTCAGGCGTCCGTCGGCAACCAGCATCAGATCAGTTCGCGTGGCGAACTGAAATCCTCTCGCCTCCACCTTCAAGGTGTAGGCGCCCACCTGAAGATTGGTGGCGACGTACAGACCGCTTTGGTTGCTGGTGACGGACCGCAAGACGCCGGTTGCCTGATTGATGACATTGACTTCTATCCCCGGCACGACCGCGCCTGAGCTGTCGGTCACGGAACCGGAGATTCGCCCAAAGTTCGCTTGTGCTCGCAGGTCAGTTGCCGAGCCCGCGAGCAGGCCGCTCACAAGTACGACTTGAATACACGTTTGTAGGGACATCGAACACCTCTACCAAAAGCCGTTCCATAGCAGGACGGCGCCCACGAAGTCTGTCTGAACTAGGCACAGTGTATTTCCCGCTCAAGGGTGAAGGCAAGGCGAAATCGAAACAAGATCTGCACTTAACCGATCACTGCGGGATCCAGGCCGTGGAGTCGTTTAAGGACAAGATCGAACAATTAAACACTTGCATGCCGGCTGGAGGCGACATACCCTCGATTTAGCAGTCTTCCGGTGCAACTATGAATTCGACTCGGGAATTAACCAGCGGCACGACCTTGGCAGAGCAGTTTGAGAAGGATCTTCGCTTCTTCCAATTGCTGCTTCTCCTGATCAACAAATCCTGCCCGATCAAAAATGTCGATCTGGTCTGGAGCGACACGGAACCCGAGGTACGCGCCGGATTGCGGCAGACGACGGGGACCACGCAGGCTCTCCAGGAGTCGTATTCCTCGTTGTTGCGGTGCGATCAAACCAATCCAAGTCCCCGGTTCTGCGACCTGGTCAGCGACGGGGGCAAGGATCTATGCTGCATCCGATCCGACAAGGCGGCTGAAATCCGCGTTCGCCAGACCGGGCAACCGGAAGTCTACCGCTGCCACGCCGGACTGATCGATATCGCGGTTCCGGTCCTGTGCGACGGCCGCCATATTGCGACGCTCTACAGCGGGCAGGTGCTCACTACTCCGGCAACGCCTTCTGGTTTCGTGCAGATCCGGACCCGCGTGCGGGGGTTGGGACATCTTGATTTACACGAATTGGAATCGGCGTACCACGAAGTTCCGGTAGTGCTGGATGAGGATATACGGCAGACCGTCGGGATTCTGGAGATGTTTGCCGAGTACCTGGCCACCGCATGGAAGCGTCTGCATGAGGCCGTCGAAGCCAAACAGCGGCGCCTGCAGCAGTCCCAGCTGGACCGGAAGGAAATGGCGCATATCATCCTGGATGGCGACATTGCCGACCGCCGGCGTTTCCGCGAACTCACCCGCACGGTGGGTTTCACCAGCTATCCGAATCGCGTGCTGGTCGTGAAGCCGCAAGCCGAAGAAGAATACCGGGCGTCAGGCGCCTCCTTCGACATGGCCTTTACTCGCGTGCTCTACGCCACCGAGGAACTCTGCGGAAAGATGGAAGACGTGATGGTCAGTTACCTGCGGCAGCGTGGGATCTGCATCTTCCTGGCCGAGCCGGAGGGTACGAGCGGGGGGCGCGATGTGAAGGCTTATGCGCTGGCGCAGCGCATCCTGCACAGCATCAGCGAACAGTGCGACCTGAAGATTCGGATTGGTATCGGCCGGCACAAGAACGACTGGCGGTCGCTGACCGAGTCCTACCAGGAGGCGCTCACGGCAGTCGCGGCTTCGGGCAGCGCCATCGCGCTCTACAAACGCCCGCCCGCCGGGGTCCAGGCGCTTTCCACGCAGATGACCATGGTGTGCGAAGCGCTCGCCGAACGCAGGACGGCGGAAGCCAGAGCCGGCGTGCGGGAGTTTCCCATCCTCGCCAATCTGCACCTCGGCGAGAAGGTGGCGAATCTTCCGGCGCAGCGGCAGTTCCTCATTTCGACTCTGGAATCGATGACGCTGACTGCGCAGAAGGTGGGCGCAACCGGCGAGGAGTTAGCCGCGGTCCGGCAAAGCGCATCGGAGCGACTGGCACTGGCTGGTTCTGTGCTGGACCTGCAGGAGCTTTGGGTTCGTGCAGCCGATGCGATCATCGACGAGGTGGCGCACCTGTACGCCGGCAAGCATGACAAGTTGATCGGTCACGCGCAGGCGCTGATTGCAAGGCGCCTGGAGGATAACGAAGGCGCGACTGCCGTTTCGCTCGATTCGATTTCCACGGCTATCGGCGTTTCCGCCGGACATCTCAGCCGCACGTTCAAGAAGATCACAGGCGTTACGTTCGAGCGCTACCTGATGATGAAGCGTGTGGAACGCGCCCGCCGGTTGCTGCTCGATCCGATGAGCCGCGTGTCGGATGTGGCGGAGAAGTGCGACTTCTGCAACCCGGCCTACTTTGCTCGCGTGTTCCGCAAAGTGGCGGGCTGCTCCCCGACGCAATTCAGCAAAAATCCGATGCAAGCGCCAAGGGTCGAAGCGATCCAATGACTATCGAGGATTTGAGTGCGGCGCAGTCGCCATGGCAGACCCGCACGATCACCGTTGACAACGGCGTACTCCGCTTTGCCCTGTTCCCGGATCTGGGCGGGAGAATCTTCAGCCTGATCCACCGGCCCACGGGTAAGGAGATTCTCTGGCGAAACCCGTCGCTCGCCCCTGCGCAGTTGCCAACGGGTGCCTTCGACGACTGCTGGACGGGCGGGTGGGACGAACTCTTTCCGAACGACGAAACGGCTACGCTGGACGACACCGCGTATCCGGATCACGGCGAACTCTGGAGCGCGACGTGGGATTGCGAAGTGCAGGGCGGGAACACCGTGTATCTGTGCACGGAAACCGCGGCGTCCCGTTGCCGGGTCGAAAAATGGATCACGGTCGATGAAGGCGAGGAGCGGATCCGCTTCCGGCACCGGTTGCAGAATCTCTGCGCGCGGAAACTGCCGTACCTTTGGAAGCTTCATCCCGCTCTGGCGATATCGCCGGGAGACTCAATCCTGATTCCCGCAGCGCGAATCCGCCTCGAGCCGGAGTGCCTCGGCACGCTGGGCGGCGGCCCGCTGGAATTCAACGGGCCCCTACTCGCACTGCCCGATCGCACGGTGGACCTGCGCGTTGTGGCGCCCGCGTCCAGCCGCGAGATGCATTTCTATTACGGTCTCGATCTTCGCGAAGGCTGGTGCGCGTCCTACGACCAGGCGCGGCGGCTCGCGGCCGGCCTGGCGTTTCCCAAGGAACTGTTCACCAGTTGCTGGTTGTTCGCATCGTATGGCGGGTGGCGTGACCACTATGTCGCGGTCCTTGAGCCGAGCACCGCGTGGCCCTTTCGGCTCGAGCAGGCGGCTGCCTCCGGACAATGCGCGGAGTTAGCGCCCCACGGTTGCCAGGAGGCGGAAGTGGTCTTCTCCACCAAAACCGGCCTCGACACAGTTTCGCGCATCGATGCCGATGGCGGCATTTACTGATCCGAGCGATCGGGAGGCGCCGCCGCTTCGAACGAAAGCAGCACTACGGAAATCAGCGCGCATGCAACGCCTGCCCACTGCCTCGTCGAAAGGCGTTCACCAAGCAGCAGCGCGGCCCCCGCGACGGTGACTAGCGGGTAGACGGAGATCAGCGGGATTACCACCGACGCCTTGCCGCCCCGTTCCAGCGCCGCAAAACTGGTGAGCGCTCCCAGTCCGTTCAAAAGGCCGCCGAGAGCCGCGAATGCGACCAGAGGCAAAGACACCTTCCATTGCAGGGGAACGACCACGGCGATCACCGCCGCCATCCCGAAGAATGCCAGACAGAACCACAGAAACGAGCGTTCGAAAGAAATGTTGTTGGTGGACAGTTTCTGGGTGACGCCGGTGATGCCCCAAAAGACCAATGCGATGACGCTCAAAATCAGCCAGGAATTCATATTAAACGCTCAGCAGGTAGATTGCGACCAGCGCCACCGCAAGCCCCATCACCTGGGGCCGCGTGAGTTTTTCTTTCAGCACGACGTACGCGGCGAGCACGGTGATCAAGGGGAACAGGCAGGTGAGTGGGACTACGACGGAGACTTTGCCTCCGCGCTCCAGTGCCAGATAGAAGGCGATATTCCCGGCGGCGCCGAGGATTCCTGTGATGACGGCATACCACCCGCCCTTCGGTTTGCCGGCGCCCTCGTGCACGCGCTTGGAAAGCAGCATACCGGCCATGACCGGAAGCAGGCCCAGCGGGAACAGCACCTGGTTCATCCAGGGTGACATGCGATCGACGATCAGCTTCGACTGCAGACCCCAGGCTCCCCAGAAAACGATTGTGAGCAGGGAGAGCCACAGCCATGCTGGAATGTGAGGCGCTTTCAATAGCGGATCCTGATCTCGAGCATGGAAGCTCCGGCGGGCAGGCGTATGGCCTCCTGAGCCGGGTCGATATCGGTCCAGGGCTTGCCGTTAATCGTGACGTCGCTCATGTGGCCTTCGGGGGTGCGCACTACCAGCCACACGTTCTTCGCCGGATTGCGGCCGGGGACAGTGACACTCGCCTCGATGGTCCGTGCTTCCGCGCCTGCGTGCATGGTGTAAGTGACCGGCCCGAAATGAGTGGGCAGGGCATCGGCGCGGATGCCGTCGCGGGAGGCGAGCCAGCGTTTGGGAACGCCGCGAGCGAGGTACAACGTATCGCCGTCTTCGAGCACGAGGCAGTCGCGCAGGCGATTCACCCATTTGGCTTCGTCCGGAACCTTATAGAGGGGGCCGCTGCCGTGGCCCCACTCGTGGAACTCTTCGGCGAGCGCATTGGCATCAGGGTAGAACAGGGCGACGAAGTTGTTGTACATCCCCCGGATCGCCGCCGGAATCTCGCTACGCTTGAGGTAGACCAGCACCGGGTTCTGGAGATTGGTCTGAAAGACCATCCCGCCCTGGCTGAACCAAAGACGGTCGTCGGTCAGCCCGTGCACATTGAGCCCCAGCCCGCTGGTCAGCGTGACGTTATCCTCCCAATCGTTCAGCACCCAATCCGCGATCGGCTCATTGACATCGAACAGACCCACGTTGAGCAGGATGATCGGGCCGTAGAGCACTTCCCGGCAGGCAGCCAGGCGCATCATGGGCTCGGCTATGGGGCCGAAACGTTTGTAGTACGCGGCGCCCAGCGGCCCGAAACGGCGGATGCGCTGAGTGGGTTCCGCCGGAATGTAAGGAACATAAGTGCCGTCGCGGAGTTGCGTGACCGGCGCCAGTTCGGCCGAGCGAAGCACACTGGCGCGCAGGTCGGCGCGAAACGCATCGGCCTCACGGCGAACTCGGGCCGCGTCGGGATGTCCGATGTCTTCGAGGGCGCGGGCTGCACGGTCCACTCCGGCCCATGCCAGCCCATTGACGGAGAACCAACTTGCCCAATCGGCGTTGTCCTCCAGGTGGCCGGGAGGGAGCAGGTGGTCCGCGGTAGACGCGCGCTGCTGGCGGATCCATGCGATTGCCTTATCCATGTTGGGCCAAACGCGCAAGAGCCAATCCTTATCTCGGGTGTAAAGGTAGTGCTCGCCCAGCGTCCACAAAATCACCGGGTGATCCAGACCGTAGCGATGCGCCGTGTAATCGTAGTCGGCGTTGACGCGCACGCCGTGGAAAATCGCGTCTTCCATCCCGCGATGCATCCCGGGAAAGTTCGCGCTGCCCTGCAGCTTCAGGAATGTATCAAGATATTGTTCCGCGGTACGTTTATCGCCGAGCGCGTCCAGCAGTTGCACCTGGAAGGCGGATTCGTTGGCGTAGACCTTATACCGGTAGCTCGCAGCCGGCACCATATAGAGCCCGCTGGCGGGATCTTTGGTGGTGCTCATTCGAATGTGCCAAGGGACTGCGCGCGCGAACAAATTAAGGTTGCGCTCTGGCGTGAAGAGGCGCGAGAGCGGACCCGAGATCTCTTTCCAGTAGGCAATCACACTGGCGCGCTGCGCGTCGTAGGAAAGCCGCGCGAGATCCGCTTCGTCGGTGGCGGACAAGTCCGAAACGAAGGGCAGGTTGACGACAATGGACTGCTGAGAGCCAGGCGCAACCTCAAATGAGACGTGCGCGCGATTGGCGTCGAGCGTGGGTGGCGCCTGCGAGTCAAAGGTGGCGCGCAGCAGATGACCCGCGGCATAGAGCTTGGTGCCTTCCAGGGTCAGTGTCTCGCCGGGCTGCGTATCGAGCCACACATGCGCTGTCTGCATGGCGGCGCTGCGATTGGCGGCGGTGATGCGCATCATCAGGATGGCCGGTGTCTGCTCGCTGCGCGCGGCGTCGTCGGGCGAGAACGGTCCACGCAGCACGGTCGCAAAGGCCTCTTCGCTGTACGACAGACCGTCGTTATCCCAGGCTTGAGTGATCACCGGCAAGTAGCCGTCCAAAAGGGATACCTTCGCCTTGCGATCCTCCCGATAATACGGCGTGCGGCCGGTACCGAAGCGCCAAGTGATCTGATTGCCTTCCCACTTCAGGCGGGTACGCTCCTTGCCATATGCCTTAGTTTCATCCTTGCCGATGAAGACGTTGCCGCCGTACTCGAAGGCGAATTTCTGCCAGCTCGAATCCGGCGCCAGCGGCATATAGATGGGCTTGCCCTTGTTGTTCTCCCAGGGATCTGGCGCAGGAATCTCGCGCGTGGCACGTTCGTAGGATTGCTCCGGCTCCTTCGGGATCCGGCTACGGATACTGGGACCTTTGCCGGCAACCGGATGAAACTCGCGCTGCGCACCGTCGGTTACCCAGGCGTGAAATGCCGGAACGTAGATGGGGCCGCTTTTCAGGTCGTCCACGTTAAACGTGAAGGTGCGGTTCTCTCCATTTGCTGTCGCGCGAACGGTCACCAGGGTGCAATCGAGCGATCCCGGCAAGGTAGGAGCTGCGGCGATCAGCTCGAGCACCAGGCCCTTAGCTGCGCCGGAACTCATCAGCGCCCATTTCGCCGGACTCTCGAAACGATCCTTCGAATCGAATCCCCACGGAGTCGCAGACCGCAGGATCCCATTATCCACCTGAATCGAACCCGCCCATCGCATCGGGCTCTTTTCGCGGTAGCCGAGGCCGATACGCACCGTAAGCGGCTTCTGCACTGCGTCGGAGAATGCCGAAACCCCGGCAATCGCGGGCAGCGATTTCTGGCTGGCGAAGCGTATCTTGAGAGTGCGCCGGTAAAGAACGCCAGGCATATTCTTCGCACGGGGATTCTCGCTTTCGGCAAGCGGTTTAAAGGTAAAGCGGCACTCGCCGGCGGTGCACGCGCGGGTGGTCTGAGCGGTCAGCCAGGAACCCTGCCACGGGTCGTCCGCGGGATCTTCGATGCGGTTGGCCGCCGGGGCCGGTCCGGGCCACGTGTGCGCCCAATATTGCAGTTCCAGGTCTCCCGGCGCTCTCCCCGTAAAGCGCACCCGGACCTCATGGATATCGCGCACGTCGCGCCACTCGATGCCGGCCTCGCGACCGCTCTGCGACGCGGTCAACTTCGTTCCGTACGGAGCCAGATCGAGCAATGGAGCCGCCGCGTTCAGGCGCGTAGCCGCGAAGAATAGAAAGGACAAATAGAATTTCACGAATGATTCCCGATTGAGAATAACGGTTCGCACCCCTGGCGGCAATCCTACCCGATGACAATGTCTGTCCTTAAACGACAGCTTCTCGAAACCCTCGGCGAAGGTGGGTAAAGTGCTCAAATGAGCGCGTTCATGCATTGTTCGCCACCCCCGGCAGCGGCTAAATTGAGATCCACAACCATGAAACAAGCCGTGTGGACGGGAAGCGAAATCAATTTTACTGAGACGCAGGATGGGCCGCCGGAGCCGCGCCGGCGCGACGACGTGCGCCTGCGCATCCTCACCGCGGGCGTATGCGGCACGGATGTACATATCTGGGAAGGGCGCATCTCTTTCGCCAGTCCGCCGATCGTTCTCGGCCACGAATTCGTTGGCGTCGTGGAGGAATGCGGTCCCGACGTGCGCCGCGTGAAGCCCGGCGACCGGGTCAAGTGCGATTCCGTGGTCGGCTGCGGCCTGTGCCCCTCCTGCCGGCGGGGCGCCACTCAATTCTGTTTACAGGCGGCGGAATTCGGCATCACCGTCAACGGTGGTTGGGCGCAATGGCTGGTGGCGCCTGAACGCAATCTCTACTTGCTGCCCGACAGCATGTCCGATGAAGTGGCGGCCGTAATGGACGTGGAGGTGATGGGCGCCCTGCGCAAACCAGGCATCTGCCCCGGCGATACTGTAGCGGTCTTCGGCGCTGGCCCGGCGGGCTTGATTGCAATTCAGTGCGCGCGGGTACGCGGCGCCGGCAGCGTGATCCTCTGCGACACACGCGCGGAGCGGCTGGAATTAGGCCGGCGTCTGGGCGCGGATCACGTATTCGACGTGAGCCGCACCGATATCGAGGAGGAGCTCAAAGCGCTGACAAACGGGCGCGGCGTCGATCTGGCGTTCGATGCGGCCGGCTCGGAAACGGCGATTTTGAGCGCGCTGAGCGTTGTCCGGCCGCAAGGCCGCGTCGTACTCTACGGAGTGCCGGATCGCGCGATTGCGAACTTTCCCTCAAAGGACGTGGTGTTGAAGGATCTGGTGCTCTACGGTGCCCTGTCGGACCGGACAGGCTGGGAGGAACTGATCGACCTGGTGGACAGCGGGCGGATCGACCTGGCAAGTTTGATCACTCACCGGTTCCCCCTGGAGCGTGCGGAAGAGGCTCTGTCGATCATGCGTGACCGCACGGATGGCGCGATCAAGGCGGTGCTTGAGATCGACGAGGCTGCTGGTACCCGGAGGCAGGTCGCATGAAGATCACCGGCGTGGAAGCCATCTATCTCCGCCAGCCCGAAGTCAAACATCAGTGCGACAGCGGTCAGGACGCATTGATCGTACGCGTCTCCACCGACGCCGGAATCACAGGGTTGGGGGAGGTCGATTCGTCGCCGATGGCTGCCAAGGGCGCGATCGAGGGACCGTTTTCCCATACCATTACTTCCGGACTGCGCGAGTTGCTACTCGGCGAAGATCCCTTCGAGACTGAGTATCTCTGGCACAAGATGTACCGCCAGAACATCTACTCGGGCCGGCGCGGCATCGCGATCCACGCCATGAGCGGCATTGATATGGCTCTCTGGGATATCAAGGGCAAGGCACTCGGACAGCCCGTCTGGAAGCTGCTGGGCGGCGGTTTTCACAGGAATGGAATTCGCGCCTATGCCAGTTCCCTGTTCGGCGCCACGCCGGCCGAAACACACGACCGGGCTGCGCGCTTCCGGCAGCGCGGCTTTACTGCCGCGAAATTCGGCTGGCACCCGATGGGGCAGGACGAAAAGACCGATATCGCGCTGGTACGTGAGGCCCGCTCGGGACTGGGAGACGACGCCGACCTGATGATTGATGCGGGCTTGGTGTGGGACGCGAAGACGGCGATGCAAAGGGCCCGCGCATTCTCCGATTACCGTATCTACTGGCTCGAAGAGCCGTTGCTGCCCGACGATTACGAAGGCTACCGCAAGCTGGCGAGTTCCACCGATGTGCGGATTGCCGCGGGGGAGCACGAAAGCGAGCGCCGTTCTTTTCTCGACCTGATGGACCGCGGCCAGATCGATGTGGTCCAGGTGGATCTGACGCGCTGTGGCGGGTTCACCGAAGCGATGAAGATAGCGAGCCTCGCCGCTGACCGCGGCCTGCCCGTGGTCAATCACGGTTTCACCACTTACATCAATGTGGCGGCGGCGCTCCACTTCCTGAATGCGATTCCGAATTCGTTCGTCATGGAATTTGTCAGTGAAGAAGAAACCACATTACGCGATTCCCTGACCCGCCAAAGAATCGTTGCCACGGATGGCATGGTTGCCATACCGGACGGCCCGGGTCTCGGAATCGAATTGGATCAGGCTGCGTTGGAACGGTACGGGACGAAGCTTTGAGCCAGAACGTCTCTCATCATCAAAGGACAGGTTTTGTTCGCTGCGCGCATTGTATGTTCTTTGCCGCCAATCATAAGATCGAATCGTTCAGACCGGAGTTATATGAAAAAGGAGATTCCAGGATGAAAATCCACCATTGGGCCGCGTTCGCCGCGATCCTGCTGTTTGTAGCCGTGCTGGCGCCGTTCTCATACGGCCAGGCAGTAACGGGAACCCTGGTGGGCACCGTGACGGACATTTCTAAAGCCGCGGTTCCCGGCGCCACCATTACGGCTACCGAAACCGCGACCGGAGTGGTGAGTACTACCTCCACGAATGCGCTCGGCGCCTACTCGATGCCGTATCTGCGGCCTGGGACCTACAATATCAACGTTCAGGCGCAAGGTTTCGCGACCATGGTCTGGGACAACGTGCCGCTCGCAGTAGCAGCGTCGGTGCGCGTCGATGCTTCGCTTCGCCCTGGCGCGGTGAGCGAGAAGTTGGAAGTGACCGCGCAGGCGCCGCTCCTGCAGACCGACCGCTCTGATGTGAGCCGCAATATCGGACAGCGTCCCGTCACGGAATTGCCGATTAGCGACCGCAACTTCCAGGCGCTGGTCGGGACACTCTCGGGGGTCTCACCGGTTGCGTCGGCGCACACTGAGGACGAGCAGCCCTGGAACTCCCTCTCTTACCACGTCAATGGCCAGGCCAACAGCGCGAACAACACGCAGGTGGATGGCGTCGACGACAATGATCCGCTCGTCGGCATCACGATCTACGTCCCGGCGGCGGAGGCGGTGCAGGAGCTGAACATCGCCACCAATAACTACAACGCGGAGTTCGGCCGCGCCGGAGGCGCCGTGGTGAACGTCATCACCCGCGGCGGTACGAACCAGCTGCACGGCAGCCTGTTCGAGTTCCACCGCGATACCGCGCTCTCTGCGCGCAACCTGTTCAACGTCGCGCCGCAGGCAAAGCCTTCGTCCATTCGCAACCAGTTCGGTGGCACAGCGGGCGGTCCGATTCGCAAGGACAAGTTGTTTTTCTTCGGATCGTATCAAGGCACCTACCAGCGTCGCGGCTTACAGGAGGTGGATACCGTGGCGGTTGACGCCTGGCGCCGCGGGGATTTTAGCGGCCTGCCCGGGGTTACGCTCTACGACCCCACCACCGGTACTGCCGACGGCAAGGGACGCACGCCTTTCCTAAATAACTTGATTCCGGCCAACCGCATTTCCCCGGTCGCGTCGAAAATCCTGCCCCTGCTTGTCGCCCCCAACGCCTCCGGACTGGATTCGAATTTCAACTTCAACAATCCGTTCAGCAACGACGGCAATGCTTACGATGGCCGCGTGGACTATCAGCTCGACAGCCGCACCAGCGCGTTCCTGAAGTATGCAAACCAGCGCTACTCGGTAGGCGAAAATTCGGCGCTTGGCCCAGTCATCGGCGAGTCGCGTACCAGCTCGGCACGAACCCACACTCTGGCGCTGAACGTGACGCGAACTTTTGCCCCGACCCTGATCATGGAAGCGCGCATGGGCTATAACCGCTACTTCGTTGCGATCTCCGGTACCAATCAAGATCCGATGAACGAGCGGCTGGGAATCGCCAACCCGACGCCGGACTACATCTCGCAACATGGGATGCCGAGGATTGAAATTTCCGGCATGACGGCGATCGGCGAACAGGTGTTTTACCCGCTGGTCAACGCGAACAATCTGTTCAATTGGGTGAATACCTGGACGAAAACCGCGGGCAAGCACTCGATCAAGTGGGGTGCCGACATCCGCCGGTTGCGACTGGACAGGCTGCAGCCTCAGGGTTTAAACCTCGGACCTCGCGGTCTATTCACGTTTTCATCGGGGACCACGGCACTGAACGGCGGCCCTGGACTCGGCACTTACGGAGATTTCGCTGGTTCTTTCGCTTCTTTCCTGTTGGGCGCACCGGATCAGACCAGCCGTACCTTCATGACCGTCACGCCCACGGACCGCCAGACCGACTGGTTCGCGTTCGTTCACGATACGTTTCAGATTGCTCCCAAGCTCACTCTGGATCTCGGACTTCGTTGGGAGTTCTACAGCCCGATCCACCCGCGCTACCCGGCAGGGTCCTCCAATTACGATCCGGGTGATAACAGTCTGCTGGTGGCGGGCGTCGGCAGTGTGGACATGAATATGGGCGTGAAGCCGGATCGGAATAACTTTGCTCCGCGGGTGGGCTTCTCGTATCGAGCGACATCCCGGTGGGTCGTGCGAGGAGGATACGGCATCAGCTACTACACGGGCCGTTACGGCTTCAACGGAGCCCTGCTCTCCACGCAATTCCCGGTGATTTACAACATCCAGAACGGCGTCGTGGGCGACTACCGCGTCGATGGAACGCTGAGCAGCCTGCCTGCCGTCCCCTTACAGGCCGTCCCCTCCAGCGGCCGCATCACCCCTGCGCCGGACCAGGCGTACTTCATGCTCCCGAGCGACCTTGCGACTCCTTATGTGCAGAGTTTCAACCTGACACAGCAGTGGGATCTGGGGCGCAACTGGTCCTTCGAGGCCGGGTATGTCGGCAGCCTTGGCCGGAAGCAGCCTTATCGGATCGAATTGAATGTGGCGGCTCCGGGCACTGGAAACGCGGGAATGCGCCTGTTCTCCCGGTTTGGACGTACCGCCAGCACTCAGATGTACGCGAGCGGGGTGTCCGAGAGCTACCACTCCTTCCAGGCGAACCTGGCCAAACGCTTCTCTTCAGGATTCCAGATGGGCGCCGCTTACACCTATGGCAAGGGTCTCGGTTATAACGACGACCAGGGCCGGTTCGTGAACAACATAGACATTCACGCTAACTACGGTCCCTCATCCTATGACCGTACGCACATGCTGAACGTGACGCACATATACGAGCTTCCGTTCGGGCATGGCAAGAAATATCTGTCGACGGGACCGCTCTCCCAGGTATTCGGGAACTGGCAATTGAACGGAATCCTGCGCGTGGTCAGCGGTACTCCCATCAATATTACCGCCAGCGGCGGTCCGTGCAACTGCCCCGGAAATCGCAACAATTACGCCGACGCTCTATACCCCACGACGATTCTTGGCGGCCTTGGACCGGGCCAGTTGTGGTTCAATAAGGCTGCGTTCGCGGCTCCCGCTCCGAACCGTTTCGGCAACGTCGGCAGGGACAGCGTGCGCGGACCTGGATCCAAAACCTACGACTTCTCTGTGTTCCGCATTTTTCCGATCGCAGAGAAGATCCGGTTCGAACTTCGCGGGGAGGCATTTAACCTGACAAACACTCCGGTGTGGGACAACCCCAACGGAAGCGTCAGCTCGGGGTCTTTCGGCCAGTCGCGGTCCGCCAGCGGACAACGGCAGATTCAACTCGGGGCGCGGCTCCGCTTCTGATAGGGACGACAGTCTGGGTTCTTTGCAGGCCGGCTTGCCTTCATGGAGGGATGCCGGCCTTTTCTGTTCTGGGGGGCGTCGGTGAAGTTTCCCGTCGGAGACGCCCGTCGCACCCGCCGGTCTGGGCATCAACAGCTTTGACGTTGGTGGAGCGGAACATTTCACCACTCACCTGCAGCTCCTCCCAATTGCACCCTGCGTCCAGTCAAAGACTACAACTTTCTTGACATAACCTCAATCGGCGCTGGCCCTGAGGTTCACTGCTCGGATCCCTCGGCGCGCGGCACGCGCCGATCCGGGCCGCGATCGCGGCTCCCGCTTCGGCGAGCGAGGGAGCGCTGCCTCATGACGAAAAGCGCCGCTACTTTACCTTCGCCGCTCGGCTCAGGGAGCGTCTTCATGACCTTGGCGGTGCAAGCCCATGCGGAATCAGAAAGGGCCCGTCGGCGGGCCCTGTATCTTCTCGCCGCCGCGTCTTCCTCAGAACGACAGACGCAATGCGAGTTGCATGATACGCGGATCGAGCGCGCTGGTGACCTTGCCGAAGTTGCTCGTTACCTGCGCTCCGGATTGGTCCCATTGCGCACTCGTGCCGACGCCGCTGAACTGGGTGTGGTTGAACACGTTGTAGGCTTCGATCTGGAAGCGAAGGCTTACCTTCTCCTTGAACCGGAAGTTCTTGAACAATGTGAGGTCGGTGTTGTTGAGACCCGGACCGCGCGCGAAGGTAGCCGGGGTGTTGCCGAGTGCGAGCACTCGGAGAACGCCGGCCATGTCGGTGACCTGCTGGGCCAGAGCCGGCGGGGAGAACACTGCGGTGTTGAAATATTGGTTGACGGTGCGCTGATCCTTCGGCAGAACGGCACTGCCTGACATGACGGCCCGCCAGCCGTCGCCACCGCCTGTGATGTCCGTCCCGAAGTTGTTAGTAGTCGTCGCCGCGCAGGGAGCGTTGGGAATCGAGCAGCCCGTCTTCAAGCTGGCCGAGAGCCGCAATGGCGCTCCGCTCTGGAACCGCGTAATCCCCGACACCTGCCAACCGCCCACGACGTTCCTGAGGACGGAGCTGTGCAAACGGCCACCCGGAACCTCCCACAGGTAGTTGAGGGCGAACACGTGGGTACGGTCGTAGGTCGCTTCGCCATAATTGAACTCTCGCCGGGAGACAAAAGTCGTCACGCCGCCCTGGTCGCCGTCCGTATAGGCCATGGCTTTGGACCAGGTGTAGACCAAACCGTATTGGAATCCGCGAGCCAGGCGCCGTTGCGCGGATACCTGCAGCGAGTGGTAGCTGGAATTGCCGTCGAAGTTGAGGAACGGAATCGTCGAATATCCCTGGTAGGGCCGCAGGTAATCGTCCGCCAGAGACTGCGGCGCTTTTTGCGACGGATCGAAGTTAGCGGCCAGGAAATGCGTGCCGTATGGAAGATTGTTGAGGTTCGACTTCTCGCCGATGTGGCGCGCAAAGGTCCCGACATAGGCGACGTCGAGGACCGTGCCGAAGGGAAGGCGCCGCTGCACTCCGAGGGTCGCGTTGTAAATGCGGGCTGGGACATTGCTGCGGTTGAGCGAGTCGGAGAACGACGGCGGCGTGTACGTGCCGTTCCCGGCGTTATCGCGGTAGTTGGTGGTGTTCCCGTAAAGGATCTGGGGCTGATAAACGATCGGCGGATTCGACTGCAGATCGCCCGTGATCCCCGACCCGTTGCGCGGATTGAAGTTGGTGCCGAACCCGCCGCGCACCGCCGTCGTCGAATTGCCGAAGACATCCCAGGAGAAGCCAAACCGCGGCGCCGCGAGGATTCCCTGATAATCGACCAGTGCCCGAGGATAGCCGGGATCGCCAGCCTGGACGACCCCGTTCTTCTTGTCACCCGTCCCGGGGATGACCTGGCCGATGAGAGCGCCCGGCAGGATTACTCCGGGATTGCGCGGGTCGTAGGCCATGCGCGTCGAGCCGACTAGCACCGGTTTGTAGAGCAGCGGCGCTTTCGCCGGATTGTACAGCGAAGGCACGAAGCTCGAGGACAGATTGTTCGACTGATACTGCTGCAGGCCGGCGGTGAAGCGCACGCCGATATCGATGGTCAGGCGCGGAACGACCTTCCACGTATCCTGGACGTAGAATTCCAGAATCGGCGTCACCGGCGAATACTGTGTTCGGTTCGTGGATTCGGTATAGCTGTTGAAGTAGCCGAGCAGCGCGTTGGCATAGGGATAGGTTGTGTTGTTGACGGTGTTTGCCGAGTTGAAACTGAAATCGAACTTGCCGGCGAAGACATCGTTGGGACCGGATTGCTCGAAGAGGTAGTGCACCTTCTCGTATTGCAGACCGCCTTTGAACTGGTGGTTCTTCCACACCTTGGTCAGGTTGTCGGTGAACGTCCAGGTATCGGCTTCATCGGCCATCGGGAAGCGGCCTTCCCAGGCGGTAGTGGTCGCGTTCGGACCGATATTCGTGCTGCCGAAGGTCACCGAGGGGATCAGTTTGAGCGGATTCTGATCGGGATAGATCTGCGGCAGGTTGATGCCTAGTTTGTCGCGCTGCACTTCGGCGAGCCAGGCATCGCGATAGACCTGGTTTTCGGTCCACAGGCCGTATCCGAATACGATTTCATTGACCAGCGTCGGGGTGGCGACCCAGGTCACCGTGCCGCCCAGATTCGGTCCAGTCAGCCGATAGTTGACGTCGGCATCCGCCATCCACGCGTAACGGTTGACTGTGCTGTTTGCGCCCCTATTATCCGTCGATTCGTTGGTGCCGCGGAAAAACGCCCGCCACTTGTCGGTGATGTTGTAGTCCACGCGCAAGCTGTTCTGCTTGCCGGGCCGGTCGAGGGAGTCCTGCAATGAGTAGTTGTACCAGGTGCCGCTCGGGTTCAATGCGCCGCCATTGATCAGGTTGGGAGCGTTCGGCAGGGGGAAAACACTGAGCAGCTTTTGCATGTTCGGGTCAATCCGGTTCGCCGGTACGATGCCGCCGGGAAAAGGCTGCATAACGCCTGCCGCGTTCTTGCTCAGAGGGTCCACGATCTTCGCCGCGGAATAGAGCGAACCGTTGGTCGCGCCCACCGATTGGTTGAAGTCGCCTTTCCGCTCGGCTGCGGTCGGAACCGTGTAATAGCGCGGATCCTGCGCTACGGTGCGGGGCAGAAACTCCTGCGCAAAGAAGAAGAACACTTTGTTCTTGTTCCGGTTGAAGTGTTTGGGAATGTAGACCGGGCCGCCGAGATTTCCGCCGATCGTTTTGTAACGGTACGGCCCGCGCGGCGCGCCCGCCGCATTGTTGAAAAAGTTGTTGGCGTTGAGCGCTTCATTGCGCGTGTAATAGTAGCCCAGGCCGTGGAAGTTCTGGGTTCCGCCCTTGGTGATCACGTTGATCACGCCGGCTGCGCCCTTGCCGTACTCCGCCTGATAGTTGTTGAGGAGTACCTTTACTTCGGCGACGGAGTCCATGTTGACCGGAGTGTCCAGGCTCGCCCCGCTTCGCGTATTGCCCGAAATCCCGTCTACGTTGGAGACGCTGTACACTCCGCGCGCGCCCGGAAAAGGACGCCGGCGAATTCTGAACGCCGAGGCCGTCCGCGCCGCGGCCGTCATAAACTACGCCGGGAAGGGTGGCGAGCAGGCCGAAAACATCGCGACCGCGCGTCGTCAGGTTGCTGACCTGGTTGGAGTCGATCTGCGCCCCGCGTTCCGAACTGGCGGTTTGGACGGTCGCGGACTCCGCCGTAACGCTGATCGTATCCGTCAGGCTTCCTACCTGCAGCATGATGTCGCCCGCGGGCAGACGCTCGGAGGCGCTCAGGTTCAGGTCGGTCTTCTCGACCAGCTTGAAGCCCGAGGCTTGAACTTTCAGAGTATATGGGCCGGGCTGCAGGTTGGTGAAGACGAAATCGCCGGTGGCGGCCGATCTTAAAGTGCGCACGTCGAGCGTGTCGGTCTTGGTCAGCGTTAGCGTGGCTTCGGGCACTGAATGGCCGGATGGATCCAGGACACGCCCGGAGATCGTGCCGCTGGAACTTTGCGCCCAAGTGGCGCTCGGGACGATCAGAAGACAAGCGGTCGCAGGGCCGCGGCAAGACTGGTTCGTCGCAACATGGAAGACCTCCACTGGTTTAGCAGCGATTGTAGTCCCGCGCGGCCTGCCAAGAGGTCAACTCACCGTCAAGACACGGTTAACAAGACTGTGTTTTCATTAGCTTAGCCACATCGCTTCGGGTCGCCTTGCGGGGCGGAGTGTAACGCTATAATATGTGGGCACGGAAGTACAGTGGCCGAATCATGTCAGATCGATTTTGGACACAAGTTTCATCTCCCCGATGAGCAGTGCCGGAACCTCGCGGGCCGGATTGCCGCGAGCCAGGAATTCCATCGCGCCACCAAGCAGCGCGAGTTCCTCTTGTACGTCGTCGATCGGAAATTGTCGGGCTGTCCGGAAGACGTCACCGAAGCGCTGATCGGCCACCGCGTTTACGGCCGTCCGGCGAGTTACGATGCCGGCAATGACAGTATCGTTCGCACGGAAGCCCGGACCTTGCGGAAACGGCTGGAGAGGTACTTCGAAAACCAGGGCCTCGACGAGCCGGTTCTGATCGATATCCCCCGCGGCGGTTACCTGCCCGTCTTCCGGCCCAGAGTAAAGTCATCCGGGCCTCCCGTACCCACTGCGCCTGCGCATCCAGAAACAACTCTCCCGCCGCCAGTGGGTTTGGATGGGAGCTTCGCCGCTCACCGGTGCGGCGGCCATGTTCGGATGGCGGAACGTCCGGACGCTCCAGCCGCGGATGGGGCGCCCAATTGCCACTCGGCCTGGTGCAACTGGAAACGTCGGATGCGGAACTGAACTTAAGTTTTCAGCGCGCCAAACAGCGCGCCCTCAGCTGCGTCTACTCGGGGGATCCGGTCGGCGAGTGGTATGCGACCCGTCCCGATGCCGGCAGCAACGTTTTCGGCATGCGCAACGTCGCGCACCAAAGCGCCGGCGCGTCCGTTCTGGGACTGCACCGTCACACACTGAATATGCTGCGCTGCTTTGCGCGCAGCGTCTCCCGCGGCCGCGACTGGTGCGGATACTGGGTAGTCACGAAGGATGGTTTTGCCGCTCCCAGTTCCTATACCTCCGATAGCGATTTCGGGTACTGCCTTCCCGCGAATTTCGATATTCTGCGGGCCTGTTACCGCCAGTTTCTGTGGAGGGGCGACCCTCCTATCTGGAGCGCGGACTTCCTCAATTTCTACGACGTGACCGCGACCAGTACCCGCAGACCTGGGACCAGGATCGCGACGGCATCATGGAGAACATCCGCCGCCCGCGCGTCCACGCATCTTACTTTCAGCAGAAACCCAACTTCCTGACCGGCTCGGATCTGGTGGCCGCGCAATACGTCGGATACATACCTACTCCGCGATGCAGGAATCGATCGGGCACGAAGGGAGTCTCTCCAAGCGCCTGGCGAGCGAGTACCGCGCCAAGGCAGATAACTTGCGCAAAGGATTCAACACGGATTGGTGGAATTCCGCGTCGAACCGTTTCTACTCGGGAATCTTGCCGGACCGCAGCTTTGCACCGGATTTCGTTTCCGAATGCAACATGTATACGTTGCTGTTCGGGATACCCAAGGACGGGCCCAAGCCGAGGCCTCTCTCGATACGGCTGAGAAGGATCGCCCCCAGTTCCCTGGAGCCTACTCCTATCTGCCGGAAGTGCTCTATCGATATGGCCGAAACGATCGCGCCTACGCATTCTGCTGGAGATCGCCAGCGATAGCTTCTTCGGGAAGATCAGGGAGAGGTAGCTTTCGCCGTAATCGGGACGTGGCGACCGGTTTGATGGGCCTCACACCGGATGGGCCCAAATCAACCATGGAGACGTTGCCGCGGTTGCGGAATCGCTGAAATGGGCGAAGCTGGCTCGCGTCCCGTGCTGCGAAACGAGATTGCCATCGAGCATCGAGGAATGCGCGAGAGCACATTCAGGAATAGCGCGGGACCCGCACTCGATGGAAGATCGTCTTCCCCTTGACGGCGCCCGTTACATCTCCTTCAATCGTTGTGGATGGCAAGCCGACCGCAGCGGCGATCGAGTGGCGTCCCGATCGACAGCCCGTGATCTCTACCGTCGTTCCCGTCCCGCCAGGGAAGAGCAGAACAGCAAGCTGTCGGGGCTAGCGCACCCCGTCCGCAAAGCGACTGCTCGCCCCAGGCATGAGGATCTGGTCTCGGGCCTGATATAGCGCTATAACCCAGATATATACCGCTAAAGAAATCTGTGATATAGTCAGTTCGGTTGAGCACGCGCTCCCGCTTTCTACGTTGCGCGTTGACACGAGTTCGCCACAGAATGATGAAGCGTTTCACGTATCTTTGCGAGATTCCGGCCTACGGCTTCTTCGTCCGCCACGTGAAGGGCATCGAGTTCAACGACATCGAAGTCAGCTTCCTCAAGGAAGACCTCCGTCCTGCCTTTCATCTCGAAAACGTCACGGGCGTGGAGTTCAATCACGAAAGTTTCTGAGGTTTATCATGCCCGACTCCCAGAACGAGTCCCTTTCCCGCCGCAAGTGGTTTACCGCCGGAGCGGCTACCTCTGCTCTGCTAGCGGCACGCGCCCAGACACAGCCCGCCGCCGACAGGACCGTCGGCGTCAAGACCTACAACATCCGCGATTTCGGCGCCAAAGGCGACGGCACCACGCTCGACACCGCGGCGCTGCAGGCGGCGATCGACGCCTGCAACAGCGACCAGGGCGGCACGGTGCTGGTGCCCGCCGGCGTGTTCGTCATCGGCACCGTCGAGATGAAGAGCAACGTCACCCTGCACATCGCCGCCGGCGGGCAAGCTGCTCGGCAGCGCCGACGGCAAGCAATATCACGCCGTCGACGCCATTCCGCTGCACGGCGACACCACCCTCGACGACGGCAACTGGGCCTGCATCTTCGCCGTCAAGGCGCGAGAACATCACCATCGAAGGCCCCGGCACGATCGACGGCCAGGGCGCGCAGTTCCGCAGCCCCGAGCCGCGGGGTGCCGCCGCCCTCCGGCCGTCGGCGGCGCCGCACCGTCCCTATCCATCTGCTCTTTCACCAGTGCCAGAACTTCACGGTGCGCGACATCTTCCTCATGGACTGCGCCTTCCACTCCGTCCGCATCATCCAGAGCAGCTTCGTCGAAATTCGACGGCATCCGCATCCACAATCGCGTCAACCGCAACAACGACGGGTTCCATTTCATCAGCGCCAGCACGTCGCACATCAGCAACTGCGACGTGCATGTGCCAGGACGACGCCTGCGCGCTGTTCGGCAGTTGCCAGTTCGTGACGGTGACGAATTGCACGTTCAGCACGCGCTGGTCGGTGTTCCGCTTCGGCGGCGGCGAGGCGGAAAACATCACCGTCTCCAACTGCCTCATCTACGAAACCTACGGCTGCCCGATCAAGATGCGCGGCGGCGAAGGCTCGCGGTTCGAGAACATGTCGTTCTCCAATATCGTGATGAAGAACGTCACCGGGCCGATTTCGATCTGCCTCGGCCCGCGAAATCGCCGCGCCCGGAGAGCCGGGCGCCGCCCACCCAGGGCATCGTCCGCAACATTTCCTTCCGCGGCATTCACGCGACTGTCGGCGTCCCCACGCAGTTCCCCGACGTCCCCTTCACCAGCGGCTACAATCCCGGCGAAATCAAAAGCTGCATCGGCCTGAGCGGCGTCGGCGGCGGCGTCATCGAGAACATCACCTTCGACGACGTCCACGTCACGTTCCCCGGCGGCGGCACGGCGGAAGAAGGCGCGCTGCGAGACGTCCCCCAGGTAGTCGGCGAGTATTACGCCGCCGGCGTCTTCCCCGCCTACGCTCTCTTCGCGCGCAACGTCCGCGGCCTGACGCTGAACAACGTGCGCTTCGATGTCGCCGGCCCCGAGCTGCGCCCTGCGATCGTCTTCGATCACGTGGAGGATGCCGCGGTGAACGGCCTCAGCGCGCACGCCGACCCCAAGGCCGAATCCGTGGCGCGCTTCATCGAGTGCCGCGACGTAATGCTCTCTGCCACGCGAGTGACGAAGCCCGGCCCCGCGTTCCTGCGCGTGGAAGGCGCGGCCAGCGAAGGTATTACGATCGATGGCGGTGATCTGCGCAAGTCGGCAAGCCCGGTCTCCGTCGGCGCTGGCGCCCCGGCCACCAGCGTCAAGCTACGCGCCTGAGCTTGCGCTCTCCCGCGCTTCACGTGAGGCTGTAGATCCCGATCGGTAGATTCGGAATCTGGTAGAAGCCATTGTCTTTGGTCAGGGTAGTGAGTTCCAGGTTCGTGGCAACGGTTCCTGCCTGAGACCTCCTGGGAGCAGCAGGCGACCAGGAGGAGTATTCGGTCTCGACTCACGCCGAAAAGCTACTTATTCCGTGATCTGAAATCTGGGACCGCTATAGACTGTCGTTTCTCAGCTTTTATAATTCAAGCCAATTGGCGTGGAGGAGGGTCGCGCGGGCAACCCTCCCCACCGTAGTAGCGACGGCATCGTCTTCGGGAGTTAGCCGAGGGTGGGTATGTGGAGCGCAGTGAACCGATCGTCCTCATCGGCGAAGGCGATCCTGCGACATTCTGCACCTCCTTGCTACATAGCTGAAATCAATAGGTATTCATCCGTCGGTTTCAGGCCGACGGGCCCTCAGTCCTCACTTCAATCCTCCAGTATCTTCCCCAATTTCAGCAAACATCGGCATGGATGGTCCGTTAGCGGCCGTCAGGTTCCGTGGGCGGCGCTTCGCGCGGGCGACTTCCTGCACAACCTCCGCAGACTCGATCGCCTCTATCGGAATCTCCCAGGGTGCCCACGGCACGACTTGAGTAGCCGGTATTTTGTTTGATTCGATCAGCCGGCGTATGACCTTGTGGCTGATGCCCAGCCGCTCGGATGCCTGCTCCAGGGTGACGGTCTGACGTGGCGCCAGGGCAGCGTTACAGGCGGGCAACTCATGATAGCTACGGACCGAGCGGACGCGGCCTTCATTCCAGGTGTTACCCGTTCCGGTCTTCAACCCCAGCCGATTTAAGGTCGCGGCGATCTGGTCATCCGGAAACCTGCCGGACATCCGGCGCAGGACTTCAATCGTTTCCAGATCTGTGCAGCGGCTGTGCCTGCCGGTGAGGTTCTTCTTCATGCGAAGCTCGGAGTGCCGGCCTCCGGTCCAGTGAATCAGCAACACGATCTCACTGGCGGCGTCATCCACATCGGCGATGATCTCTTCGATCAGAATCCGGACGATCCTCTGCTTCAGGCGCATGTCTGTTGCCGGCGAGTTCCACACGGCGGGCAGGTCCTGCGCCAAGCTGCAGAGCGTCTCTTTATCGGGAATCCGACTGGCATTGGCCGGCAGTTCGTTGTCCCGCAATCGCTGTTCTACCTCTCCTACGGTGGAGAGAGCGGCATTCCAACGCGCCTCCAGTTCCCCTGCGACC
The DNA here is from genome assembly GCA_963792055.1 of uncultured Solibacteraceae bacterium. Classification (GTDB taxonomy): domain Bacteria; phylum Acidobacteriota; class Terriglobia; order Bryobacterales; family Bryobacteraceae; genus Solibacter. The sequence continues at coordinate 1,042,227 of CAWBUV010000011.1, forward strand.
AGACGGTTATCCGGATCGACGGCTTCATATCGCCGAGCTGCAAGGCGCGCTTCATAACGCGCTTGCTCCAGCTCCAATGACAGCGCGCGATGCCGTTGGCTTTGTTGTTCGGCAGCACGTGCCGCGACTTCCAATGCTGCCTCGATGGCGTTGCCTTCCACCGCCTTGAGGATCTCTGCCGCGACGTCTCGATCCGGTTTCAATCCGCCGAACGAGATGCACCAGTCCGTTCCGTGATTGATCTGCGCCCCGCGGCAATGATATCGGGGCACCTCTCCATGCGTGCCGCTGTAGGCTACATGGAGCATCCTCCCGCACCGCCGGCAGCGCAACAGCCCGGCTAATAAGCTCCGGCCTCCACGACCGGCCTTCGGTTCCATGCGCGATTTCATATGCGCGTTATCGGAAAGCATCGCCTGGTTGCGTTCGAACTGCTCCCAAGAAATGTAACCGGGATGATGGTCTCGAATCAAGACCATCCATGTATCGCGCGACTTGAAATGCCCCTCGCTCTTTCGAGCGCGTCCATCGATGACCTTGGTTCGGGATTCCGTTTTGCCGAAGGCATAGGCGCCCGCGTACATCGGATTCCTGAGCATGTGCCAGATCGTGTTGTACACCGGCAGTTTCCAGACGACGTCATGTCCCGGCGTATCCAGAACCAACGCGGGCAGATTCGTATTCTCGCCCCGAAACCACAGCAGCACTTGCCGGGCGCTGCCCAACTCCACCATCTTGGTGAAGACCAGATGCACTGCCTCTTGCACACGACGGTCGGGATCGATCTCGACTTTGCCGTTGGGGGCCCATCGAAAACCGACTGGCAATCGGAACTGGAGTTCCCCGCGGCGTGCTTTCTGGCGAATCGCTTCCAATGATCGTTGCCGCAGCAAGTTCAGCTCGAACTCGCTCATCGTTCCTTTGAGCCCCAGCAAGAGCCGATCATTGAGGATGCCCGGATCGTAGACGCCATCTGGATCGATCACGATGGCGCGCACCAAGCCGCAGAGTTCGATGAGATGATGCCAGTCTCGGCCGTTACGGGCCAGGCGGGAAGCCTCAATGCAAAGCACGGCGCCAACCTCTCCCGTGCAGACCTCCGCAACCAGATGCTGGAATCCAGGGCGCTCCACCTGGCCGGACCCAGAGCGTCCGAGATCCTCGTCGATTATCTCGACCTGCTGGAAGCCAAGTTGGCGAGCGTGGTCGGCCAAGCCATATTGCCGGCGCTGGCTTTCCTGGTTGTGAATCACCTGTCCAGGCGACGACTGACGAATATAGACGATGGCGCGCCGCTTCAAATGGTCCGCCGATATTTTGGGATTCATGCGTCCTCTCCCGAATCCGGCTCGGTCGGTTCAGTGGCCGCATTCAACAACAGGTCGGCCAGTGCGATTGCGAGCTCCCGTTGTTTGTCGTCAGGTAACATCATCGGTTTGCTGTCACAAAACAGCAGGTTCATCTGTGTCGTCTCCGGTGTTCTTCTTTGGTATCATTCGTGTCCTCCCGTCGCATCTCTTTCAGTGATGCGTTACCGCGTTGGGAGTTCGAATGCAAGCTGTCCAGCAATTTCCGAAGTTCGGCGAGTGCGGCCGCCGAGGTCAGAGGAGGCCCAACGGTAAAGTTGGGGCTCTTCGTCGGGTCGGCAATCCACGACGGGAACCCGCCAATCGTGCCGTCGGGCAACTCGCAGAAAATGTACTCACCTTTTGGGAGCTTCGCCCGCCGTTCAACGCGAAGGCTCTGACCGTGTAGTGGGTGAAAGGGGTAATGAATCTTGATGACCTCGGGACCATGGGCATTATGTTTCTGGCTCGGGCGGCACAGGCAAGAGTCATCTGGCAACGGGATTGTGCGTGGCGGCATGCAGGCAGAAACGGCGGGTTCGATTTACGAAAGCGGCAGCTCTGGTGAATGAGTTGGTGGAGGCAAAGCAAAACAACCAAGTGCGGCGGCTGATGAGCAGGTGGCAGAGATATCAACTGATCGCGCTGGATGAAGTTGGTTACGTGCCACTGGCGGACATCGGCGCAGAGTTTCTGTTCCAAGTGATTTCGGATCGGGCGGAACGGGCGGCGCTCATTATCACCACCAACTTGCCGTTTTCCGAATGGACAACAGTGTTTCCAAACCCAAGGCTTTGCAAAGCGCTGTTGGACCGAATCACAGATCGGGCACACATCATCGAGACCGGAACGGAATCGTTCCGCTTGAGATCCGTCTGCTCCTTCTTGGAAGTCGTCTTTAGACGTTCTTCGAGCGCCCTCCGGAATGCTCCCGGCGTTGTGTACTTCTTGGCTGGCGGCATTTTGCAACTCGCCACCGTGCTTCTTCGATGATCTTGCGGACAGATCCGCTCATTCGCGCATTCCGAATCTGTTGCCGACTAATCAGACCGCGCTCGACAGATTGCCGCAGAGCTTGTCGAATGAAGTTCCGTTCCACCGTGCCGGCCTCGATCAGGTCGAGAATCGTCCGAAGGGGCCGAGTGAACTTGAAGCCCTGAGCCGTCTGCACGTCGCTCGCAGGCAGATCGGCATAGTGCAGTACGAGAACACCGGGAATATCGCTGTTGCGCCGGAAGTCCGTCGGCACGGTCATATGGACCTTCGACGGATTTAGGTCAAAAAGTTCGTAGAGGCTAACCGCAGTCTGGTGGCTGTATACACCCCTCGGTCTCCTCCGCTCGGTTGCGAGACCAGAGTGCCCAAAGGATGAGATCGGGCCTATCAGACGTCGGGAATAGAGCGAGTCGGTAGACACCGCGGTGCTCGCGGATCCAGTTCCCAACCTGCACGTGATACGGATGAGTATTCTCACCAAATCCGGCGGCTTTGGCCTGTTTAGTACTGAAGAAGCCCTATTGCTGTTCGGCGATCTCGAAGAGCCGCCGCGATGATTATCGATGAGACTGGGCCATCACAATACTACAACTTTATTGACGTAATCTCAATTGCCACTCGTCGTTGAGGGTGTACTGCGACCGCTAGGCGGAACCTGCCGCGAAAAGAAGGTTCGCGCCCCAAATTGGTGACAATTTTGGTGACAACGGACTCGGCCGAGAGTAGCAAGAGGCTGATCCCTCTATCGCTTATCGATTTTGGGGCACTGCCGAGAAGACCCAACGTGCTGCCACCAATCTGAACCCTTTCGAGTGTTGCAGATAGAAGCAGTTGGCTGAATTTGGTGCTCGCTTCTGGAAGGGGAGAATTTAGAATAACTACTGAAGAATGAGTTGGTTGCGGGGGAAGGATTTGAACCTTCGACCTTTGGGTTATGAGCCCAACGAGCTACCAGACTGCTCCACCCCGCAGAACTATCCTAGCGCATGACAATCCTCTGGTCAAACTCCACCGACAGTATTCTCCCGGCGACCCTTAGTACAATAGAAAGGTGCATCGCCTCGTAGTTCTGGCGGCTCTCGCGCTGGCCGCCACTTTATCCGCTCAAACTGCGCTCTTTCCCCTCAAAGACCTCAAACCCGGCATGCGGGGCACAGGCCGCACGGTCTTCAACGGCAATAATGTCGAGGATTTTAACGTCGAAATCCTCGGTGTGCTCGACAATATCGGCCCCAAGGAATCGCTGATCCTCGCCCGGCTCTCGGGCGGACCTCTCGAACACACTGGCGTCATGCAGGGCATGAGTGGCAGTCCGGTCTACATCGACGGCAAACTCATCGGCGCCGTCGCCATGGCCTTCCCGTTTGCCAAGGACCCCATCGCCGGCATCCGTCCAATCGAGGCTATGTTGCGGACCTCCACTGCCGCTACGCCACCTCCCTCGCTGCCATCGCCCATTCCCGCCATACCCGCCGCCCGAGCCGCACTGGCCCTCAATGAGCGCGACCTCACCCGCCGGATTCCCCGGCCGGAACCTGTACTGGGCGCCGAAGCCCGCATGATCGACATCGCGACGCCGCTCTCTTTCGGTGGATTCAGCCGCGCCACTCTCGACGCGTTTGCTCCCCAACTCCGCTCACTCGGGCTGGAACCGCGGCAAGGCGTGACCAGCGGTGGCAAGCTCGAACCGGTAATGGGCAATCCCGCCGACCTCAAGCCCGGATCCATGATCAGTGTCCAACTGATGGCCGGCGATCTTTCCGTCGGCGCCGACGGCACCGTCACCCATATCGATGGGAATCGCGTCTACGCCTTCGGCCACCGCTTTCTGGATATCGGCTCCACTGCGCTTCCGTTTGCGCGAGCAGAAGTCCTCACCCTTCTTGCCAATACGAACACGTCTTTCAAAATCTCCTCCGCCAAGGAATGGATGGGTACGATCTTTCAGGATCGCAACACCGCTGTCGCGGGCGAATTGGGCAAGCGGCCGCCGATGGTGCCGGTCTCATTAACTCTCGCCCGCGCCGGAAAAACTGTGGAGAACTATCAGATGCAGATGGTCAATGACACCCTGCTTTCGCCCCTTCTGCTCCAAATGGCCGTCTTCAGCGCCATCGACGCCACCGAGCGCACGATCGGCGCCAGCAGTATCCGCGTCACCGGTCAGGTCGAATTTCAGAACGCGTCCGCACCGCTGCGCATCAATAATATGTTCGCCGCCGATAACGGCAGCCCCATGCTGGCCTCACTCTCCGCCGCCGTCCCTGTCGCATTTGTCATGCAAGGCGGCTTTGATTCGCTCCAACTGAAGAAGGTCTCGCTTAACCTGGAAGCCTTCGACCAGAAGAAGCAACTCACCATTGACGGAATCACCGCATCACGCCACGATGTACGCGCCGGCGAAAGGATAGATCTGAACGTCTCCCTGACCGGCGACAACGGCGCCGAAACGGTGCGCCACGTGGAGTATCAGGTGCCCATCGGCGCCGAACCAGGCCTTCTGTATTTCACGGTGGCCGACGCCGGTACGGCCAATATCGCCGATTTTCGACAGGTGCTGACCGCGACCGCGCGCACGCCCGGTCAACTTGTTTCCACGGTCAACAATTTGCATCCTAATACCAAGGCCTACATCCGCGTTTGGCGCTCTGACCCGGCGTTCCAACTCGAGGGTGCGGATCTGCCCGACCCACCGGCCTCCGTCTCCCTGATTCTCACAGGCTCGCAAGCGAGTTCGGCCGGAATCACCCAGACCCGTAACTCCAAAATCGCCGAGATGGAGATTGATCTTGGAGATATGGCCGTAACCGGTTCCAAGACCGTCCAGGTGGAAATAAAGGAATGATTCTCTCCATACGCCACTTTGCGTGCACCGCAGCGTTGTACGCGACGCTTGCCACCACTGCCTTCGCCAGTGGCACCGCCACGTGGGAACTAAACTCGTATGCGGATTTCATTCGTGGACGATTTAACGGTCTTTCCCTGAGCCGCGAAGGCCGCATCTCGCTCTCTCCCAAAGTCGAGACTCTCTTTACAAGCGATCAGCCCGTCATTTGGGCGTTGGCACAAGGCCCGGACGGAGCGATTTACGCCGCTACCGGACATCGCGGTCGTCTATACAAGATTGAAGGACCCTCAAAGAGTTCGTTGCTGTGGACTGCGCCCGAACCGGAGATTTTCGCGCTCGCCGTGGACCGCTCCGGCGCGGTTTATGCCGCTACTTCGCCTGATGGCAAGGTCTACCGTATCGAAAATGGCAAGGCTACCGAATACTTCGCTCCCAAGGCGCGCTACATCTGGTCGCTGGCTGTGGCCCCGGATGGTGCGCTGTACGTGGGCACAGGCGAACAAGGCAAGGTCTTCCGCGTAAGCAGCGCCGGCCAGGGCGAACTCTGGTATGAAACCGGGCAATCGCACATTACGGGGCTCGCCATAGATCAACAAAACCGGGTGCTCGCCGGCACCGAGCCCAACGGAATCCTTTACCGCATCACGGCGAAGGACAAGGCATTCGTGCTCTACGACGCCAACCTGCCCGAGATCCGCGCGATTGTTCCACTGGCCGATGGCACGGTGTATGCCGCCGCGCTCGGCGGGTCTACGGCCAAGCGAGCACAAGCAGCCAATCAGGCGGCCCAGGGCAATTCCGGCAGCGGTACAGCCGTCACCTCTTCAGTCACCACCGTTACGGTTGAAGCCCAGGCGTCGGAAATTAAACCGCCTGACCCCACCAAGCCGCAGCAATCCCCGGCGGGCAGCGCGACGACCTCTACGCCGCAGGTTAGCACGCAATTCACACCCGTCGTAGATGCTACCGGCGTTGAGAAGAGCGCCGTCTACCGCATTAACCCGGACAATACCGTCGAAACTCTGTGGAGTTCCAAAGAGGAAAACGTCTACGACCTTCTGGCGCTTGAAAAACAGATCCTCTTCTCCACAGATCAGGATGGCCGGATCTACGGCCTCGCGCCGGATCGGCGGGTCACACTCGTCACGCAGACCAATGAGGGCGAGACCACACGCCTGCTCCCGGGCGATCACTCTGTGCTCGCAGCCACGGCCAACATGGGCCGCCTCTATCGCCTCGCCGAAGTCCCCGGACCCTCAGGATCCTATGAGGCGCCTGTGCACGATTCCAGCACTGCTTCCCGTTGGGGCAGCATCAGCTGGCGCGCCGACAAGCCCACCTCCAGCACGATCCAGTTCCGCACCCGCTCCGGTAACTCCGCCAGACCGGACCGCACATGGAGTGATTGGAGTGAGCCAGTGTCCAGCGCCGCCGGCAGCCGCATCACCAGTCCCAACGCACGCTACATCCAGTGGAAAGTGGAGATGGCCGGCACCGGAGGGGTCACGCCCACGCTCAACAGTGTGACGCTGGCTTATTTGCCGCAAAATTCGCCGCCCGTGCTGAAAAGTATCAGTGTCATCACCCAGGCCGCCGCGATCGCGCAGACCGCGGTCAAAAGCAGTGGCAGCACCTCGCCCTATAGCGTAACTGTCACCGATAGCGATACGCCGGCAACCTCCGCCGGCACGCCTACGCAGACACTGCCCCGGGCCGCCGCGCAACAAATCACCTTGACCTGGGCCGCCGATGATCCCGATGGCGATCGCCTTGTCTATAATGTCTACTTCCGCGGTGAAGACGAATCCCAGTGGAAGCTTCTACGCTCCAACACCCACGACAACTCGATCACCTTCGATGCCGATGTCCTGGCGGATGGCAAATATTTTTTCCGGGTGATCGCCAGCGACCGCGAGGCCAATCCCCCGGCATCTTCACGCGAAGCTACGATGGTCAGCGCGCCCGTGATGATCGATAATACTCCCCCGATTCTCACGCTGGGAGAAATCCGCCGTACCGGTGCTACCGCCCATGTGGAGTGGGAGGCGACCGACCGCGCCAGCGCCCTGCGCCGCTGCGAATACTCGCTTGACGCCAACAGTTGGGTTCCGATGGAGTCAGTGGACGGTGTAATCGATTCCGAGAACGAAAGATTCGCCCTTGATCTGAACAGCCTCTCCCCTGGAGAGCACCTCCTGGTAATCCGTGCGGCGGATAGTGCGAACAATACTGGTGTCGCCAAAGTCGTCCTCAAGTAACCCATATACTCGCACCGTTTTAAGTGGTGCTTTACACGGCGCCCACTGCGCGTCGCCCACATACTCTCCGATGTTGGTACAGCCGGCCGAACCTCGTGGTGTCGCCACAAATTGAATCACGTTGCAGGAAGTACACATCGCCCATAGTAGACGCTCATATCCGTTATGGGCCAAGCACGCAACGGAGTATCTTATGAAGCGACCAATACTTGCAACGCTTGCGCTGGCAGCGATGTTAGCTTCCGAAGTGCCAATCGCCCAGGCTGTGGTATTCGTCAGAACACCGCCGCCGCGTCCTCGTTCGGTCGGAGTGGTTGGGAGATCGCCCGGCCGTGGGTTCGTTTGGACAGACGGCTACTGGAGATGGGGACGCGGTCGCAGGGGGCGAGGAGGGTACGCGTGGGTGCCGGGCAGATGGAGGCGCGCGCCGCGTGCCGGCGCAGTCTGGGTTTCGCCGAGCTGGCGTGCCAGTCGTGGTGGCTACACGTTCGTTGGCGGCAGGTGGCGCTGATCAGGGATTGATCTCTCGCTGGTTCGGGGCATCAGTTTCGCTGTGCCGCGCCGCCTGATGAAGGAGAATTACGCTCTTGCGCATCTGGAGTCTCCGGCGCGGCGACGACGACGATAACCGGACCAGCCCGCACGGCGGCGGTATCCGGAGAATTCTACTTTCCACCGCGCTGGAGTTCAATTACGTGAAGGCCGCGATCGGGTTTCTGGTTCTGATCGTCGGGCCGGCCCTCCTCGTCGGCATCATGCCATCGGTTGCAGTTACTTTTGGCCGCCTAAAGTTCAGTGCGGCGGCATCATCGATTTATTCGCCGATTCTCGCCGTCATTGTTCTGGCCGCTCTCCTAATTGCTGCTGTATGGATTGGCCGGCCGCTCCTCCTCAAGGGTCTTGAGAACTTCTGGCATCTGCATTACACCCTGGTGTTTCCGGCCTTCGTCGCATTGCGCGAGGTTCTCCGCTCTGTGGCTGAAAGGTTTTCCGGGCCGACAGCCACTGCGGAACAACTCGACCGCAGGAGACGCGTCGGTACCGTCGTCGGTGCATTGCTGTTCGCGAGCGCGGGGCTCGCTCTGGCGATCATCGTCGATCTGTCAATTGGACTGCAGTTGATCGACGTGGAGCGCGTCCGCAAGTGGGCGGTGGTCAGAGCGGCACTGAGCAACGCAGCGGTGGTCCTTGGGCTCTCCACCGCTGCCGAGAGCCTCTACTGGGTCTGGCGTGAGTTCCGGTTCCGCGCCCCGGTCCTGGATTGGGCGCAGGACCCTGCACAACAGGCAACATCGGTGAATCGAGTTGCCCATTTGTCGGACCTCCACGTCGTTGGGGAGCGGTACGGCTGTCGAATGGAGTCCGGCACGCACGGCCCCCGGGGAAACCGCTGCATTCGGCGCGCCTTGCGTAAACTCGCCGTGATACACGCATCGACCCCCCTGGAACGTGTGTTGATTACGGGCGACGTGACGGATGCGGGCACGCGCGCGGAATGGGCCGAGTTTCTCGACTTGATCCGAAACTTTCCCGACTTGCGTGATCGCTTGTCGTTCGTACCAGGCAATCACGATGTAAACATCGTCGACCGCCACAACACGGGGCGCTTCGATCTGCCCTGGAGCGCCGGCCAGTCGCTGCGTAAGCTCCGTGTCGTGCTGGCACTGGATGCACTCCAAGGTGACCGTGCCTACGTGGTCGACCGAAAGTCGGGCGCGCTCGGACCGTCACTAAGAGAGTACCTGCGGGAAGGCGGGCGTGTCGAACGTCTGCGCGCGTTGGCCAAATACGGCGCAATCCGCGGCCGGCGAGAGATGTCGAAGGTCTGGGACGCGATCTTCCCCCTGGTTGAACCGCCACCCGTTGAGGACGGCTACGGAATCATCCTCCTGAATTCAAACGCCCGGAGCCATTTCTCACTCACCAATGCGATCGGCGTCGTAAATCCAACACAGTTGAAGGCGCTCAAGTTGATCCTGCGGAGTTCCCCGCGCAGTTCATGGATGATCCTACTGCATCATCAGGTCGTCGAGTATCCCGTAGGCTCGATCAGCCTCACCGACCGGATCGGCCTGGCGCTCGTCAATGCGCCGGACGTGCTGGCAGCGATCGCGCCCCACGCCTCCCGTTGCCTCATTCTGCACGGTCATCGCCACAGGGATTGGATCGGCACTTGCCGGAAAGTGGTTCTGTGCTCCGCTCCCTCAGTGACTATGGGCTCGCAGGGAGAGGGACAATATCATGGAAGCTTCCACGTTCATGAGTTCGCTCTCGGCGGTGATGGAGGCATTCGGTTGAACGCAACTCAGCGGGTGAAGGTCTCCTGATCGCTCTTAGCGGCGATAATTATTTCATGTTCTCCAGCGTCTGTACCAGCAGTTTGTCCATATCGTTAATGCGGATGAAACCCCACATACGTGGATATTCGAAGTCCACATTCACATACACCACGGCGCTAAATAGGAGAGCAAACGAGAGGATGTGAATCCAGTTTCGGACTCCGGCGCCAGACATGCTGTAACCCGCCAGTACACAAGAGGCGAGTAAGGTGAGGGCGAGCATTCCCCACACCGCGGCAGGCGGGTGACTCTGAAACGCGACGGTCTGGATCGTTGCGATGTCAACCATTCGATCGATGGCGGATACGACGAGTGCCTGCACCGTCGAATCCCCCAGCAGTCTGGTTGCGTCGATCGCCTGCCTCCAGATTTCCTTTTGGAGGGCTGTCGACTGCCTGATCTCTGCGTTCATTGCGTCTACCGCCTCCCAATCCGGAATCTTCTGATAGATCGCCAGCCGGGAGTGGACGTATTTGCGGAATTCCTCTCGTAGTTGTGGTTGCGTGTTTGACGGGAGCAGGTCTATTCGGTGGTACGCAGCGCCAATGGCATTCGCCTCTTCGACAATCATGCCTCTGCGTGTTTCGAAGCGGCTCTCAGCCCCGTAAAACGTGAACGCGATCAGCAAGCCCATCAGACCGAAGACAGCCGCCTCCACTCCGCCGCATCCCGTCGAGCCTTCCGGGTTGCTGCGTCGCCGCCGAACGCCAAACCAGCGGCCCGTTTCCATCAGAAGCAGGATTGCGGCAATCAATATCGTCGGAAACCAAAGGGTCATTCTTGCCTCTCAGGTGCAAGTTGCCGGAGCCGGCGGCAGGGAACGTCGTCTGCGCAGCATTCGCAAGATCCAGTATCCGGCGCCCGCTGCTGCCAAATGTTTCAGGGTGTGGCCGCTGATGAAATGTCCTTGTTCGAAAATCGGCTTGTCCAAGACCTCCAGAACTTTGGCCAGGACATAAAAGCCCGCTACAATCGCCAAATCGGATCCTCGCGTGAACCGTGGCGGGAGCAGGAGTGCAATTAACAGAAAAATCACTGCGTACGCTTGTACAGCGGAGTAGAAGCGCAAATCCCCAGCGCCTCGGAGCTCGCTGATATACCACTGCGATACGCTGCCGATACCGATTAGAAGAAATATTGGAAGCGACCATAGGCCGGCCCGGGGGTCGATACGCTCCGCAATAATCGCTGAAACCAGCGACATGAACACGATCGTCATTGGCAGCCTGTCCCAAACAAGCCTTGCGTTGCTTGGATTCAGGTGATAATACGCAGAACCGATTGCCGTAAGTACGAGCCCAAAAAAAACAATTACGTACGGTAAGCGTTCCCGGCTGGCGTGAAATATCTTAGGGTCCTGTTCACCGTTGGGTCGCAGTAGGAAGACCACCCCCCACAATCCAACCACAGCGAAGGGGGCATTGGAGATGACGTTGGCAAAATTGGGGACGCACAAAAAACTACGCTGATCGGCGAACACATGATAGGATCGCGGCTGCGGGATTCGAGGTAGTAAGATGCCGGCTATCGCTATCAGTGCGGTCACGGCAAACAGGAGCTTCACACCAGCGCGTCTTGAGATCAATGTCCGCTCCTTTGCAATCACACGTCAGGGTTGCGGCGAAGGCAGGGACGCGCGAATGCGATGGGAGAAGTCCGGAGCGTCATCGGCCGCTTCCGCGGCGTCGTTGATCCGCGAGCGCCGGCGCAGTTCTGCGAAGGGTATGGAAGTGTCCACCAGACCGATACTGTAGAGATACCGATCTACGAAGCCATTGAAGAGGTAGCGGAAATCGAAGCCGCTGACCTTGCCGGCTGCCCTTGCATAACGCACGATATTGATGGTGCAGCTGTTGCTCAGCAGATGGTAGAACTCCGGCCGGTTATAGAGCTCGTTGATTCTGTCTATGTAAATTAGAAACAGCTGGCGGGCATTTTCCGCGGAGGTCCGGATCTTGTAAAGAAAGACGTCATCGTGACGAAAATTGGTGCGTACCCGGACAATGTCGCGTTCATCACCCACGACGTAGATCAACTCGAACTGCTTGAACAAAGAAGCGATCGGCGAAAAGCCTTCGCCAATTTCCGGCCTGGTTTCGATGGAGATGCAGACAGGAAGCGCGTTGTCGAAATTAAAACTTACAAAAGTATGTGCCACGGGTCCCACCGCCCAGTACGAGATGAACAAGTCCACCGACGTAAGGGACGATAGCGAGACCTCGCGCTCCTCATATCGGACGGTGAAATCATAGGTGCTACGGTATTCAAAATTACGTACACCCATGAAGCGTATGCGGTCGCCGTTGACGATCACCCGTGGCATCACTGCCACTTCCGGCCGCCACGGCCGGTGATGGGAAGGGCGGATGGAAATCCACCAAACCAACACGCCCACAAACAGGCCCGCAAAGGCAAGGTACATCCGTGGTGTCCGCGCCCGCCAGAGTGCCCAGATGCCAAAGGAAGCGAAGGCCAGCGCCATAATCAATCGCAGCCAGGGCCACGGCAGGTTTGAATAATAAATCGCCAAGGCCGTCCAACCGATGAGCGCGGCTCGAAAGAGAAAGCCAACCCCTATGGCAAGCCAGCGCAGAAGTTTCAAGATCCAGGATGCGGAGGTCTTGCTGGGGTGGGCTTCGGTAGTGCTCATGTACGGATTTCCGTGAATGCTTGCAACGTTGCGGCTGAGTGCTCCATGGACCGGTTTCTGAATCGGTGATTCGATTCAGTCAAGTGTGATTCTATTTCTCGTCTGGTCACCGGTTTCGGACGTGACCGTCGTCAGATTACGGTCCGACTCTTCAGATCCGGCATCCACATAAACAGGAGTCGCAACTACTCCAAGGAGAATAACCGTGTCGACAGAAACCTCTTCTCTGGGGACCGCCGGGTTCTTCGTTAGAAGCTGGTGGATCCTGCTTTTGCGGGGACTCATAGCCGTAGTTCTCGGCATACTCGTTTTCACAAGGCCCGCCTGGACGCTGGCCACCGTAGTTCTGGCCTTTGGTATATACGCAGTCATAGAAGGAGCTTCCGCACTATTTGCGGCTATCAGCGGTTGGCGTCATCGCGAGGATCGCTGGTTGCTTCTGATGGAGGCGTTGATCGGTATCGGAGTGGGTATCGTCACTCTTCGCACCCCGGCGATCACGGCAATTGTCGTGATCTTCCTGATCGCAGCCTGGGCCATGGCGACCGGTGTCTTGAGAATTGTCGAGGGCATACGGCTGCGGAGGACAATCCCGGGCGAAGTTTGGTTGGTACTCGGTGGAGCGGCATCGATCATCTTTGCATTGATCGTCATGATGCGGCCGTTGGCTGGGGCGGTGGCGATGGTTCAGGTGATCGGTGTTTATGCGCTCATTCTGGGTACGACCGAGGTCCTGTTGGCTTTCAGAGTCCGGGCGGCGCGGCGTGTTGGCTGGTCCGGAGTGTCAGAACCTCCCCATCGGAGAGCCGCGTGATCTCGCAGTCTGAAAGCGAAATCGGAGCTTTCTGAAATGCGGGAGTGTGAAAAGAATGAGGGCTGACCTGGGTGGAGTGCACGCCCCACACCAGGCTTTTCGCGTAGAAGGCGCGGCGAGCTCATTCAGAAACCTCGCCGCGCCCAGCTTTCCAGTTTCTAATTACCTACGCCGCCTTGTCGGTGTGAGTGCTCCGGCCGTACCTCCGATCACAGCACCCGCACCAGCGCCTCGACCGCGGCCGATGATGGCGCCTGCTGCCGCACCGCCCGCCGCACCCACACCCACATTCCTGGCGCGACGCCGCCCTCCACTGCGGTTTCTACTGGATTTGTGGTGGTGGGTGGTCGCAGCGATAACAGGTATGGCTGTCTCTGCCAAGAGGCCCATGGCTATAACTGCTGCACACAATGACATTTTCATAAGCTGGCCCTCATTGGTAGAGGGGCAATTTTTCGGCCACAACAGCGACCGGAGTCCAACCGTCATCGGACCTTGGGATTTGCATCTCCCGGCCGGTAGGGTTTGTACGTTTACGTGCGGGGTTGCACTAACGCACTGGCGCTGTTTGTCCAAATACCGGGCTCACTGTTGCGGTTGCCTGTTGAGGAAGAACTGGACGCTGGCCTGAAACCGAGGCGCAACCCATAGGAAATCGTCCTTCCGCCGAAGGGATGCATAGATGTATTCGGCGCCGAACAGATATAGAGCGGAAGGTTGAATGATGACGTTCCCGGAAGCGTAGTTGCTGGCGTGGTAATTTGTCCCCGGATCCCCCGCGGTATTGTTGATTTGAAGACGCCCGTAACTGACGGTGGATCGGACTATCTTCGTCCAATAGTGCTGATAGCCGAATGTGCCCGACCATGTCGGCGTGGCTACCAGCCGTCCATTGGCATCGAATCCCACATCGGAGCCGAGACCATAATTGTCATTGTAGTAATTTGCGATTCCCCGGCCGCCTATCCCCTGAAAAACGACGTTATCCCGCAGGCGGCCCAGGCGCCAGGCGCCCGATATGGACATTCCATAACCATTCCTGTGTTCCTTCAGGTCCGGTATGATCGTGTGTGGAACGAAGCCTCCAACCGAGCGGAAAATCGCTGCGGCATGGATGTGTCCGTAGGAGTTTTCATGGCGATAGAACCCCACAAAGTCAGGGCGCAATGAGCTGGGGACCGGAACTCCGAATTGCGTACTGAAGGGCGCGTCGGTGCCCGACTTTTCAACGGTGACTCCAATCCAGTTATGTGGATTCAGCGGCTGGGTATATCGAAATTGTGGAGTGCGCAAGCCCATCATTCCAGGCGCTCCGTGAAAATCAAGCGTATCCGGAAATGCGTCCGGATCGCCGAATGCGCTCCAGGTCTGTCCCGCGAGAAAGTTTTTATACTGGCCCCAAAAACTTCGTACATTCGGAGTGTTCCGTCCGAGGGTGCCATAGATATCCCAATCGACAAAGCCCTTCAGCGTGTCGTCACCCAAGGGCTGGCGGAACTCCACCACGAATCGCGACGGCCGTATCGAGACAGTTGAGTTCGCCGATTTGGGCTGCGGACTTGAAGGGAAACTCGATGGCACTACTCCGCCATACCAAAATCCTGCCATATTCAGATCGTAGAAGAAGTCTGTCTTCACGAATCCGCGGATGTTGATGAGCGTCTGTGTTCCCGGAACCCGGAAGAACCCCCTCAGCGATGGATTTAGTTCCTCATTGTCAATGCGTGGCGCTTCTTCCGGGAAGTCGGCGGCAGTCTGCCGTTCCCGCGTCTCCCGGCCGATGTAGGTGGTAGGCAAAGGGACCGTAGTTGGCACAGATGGTGCTGGCGGACTCGGCCTACCGGTAGCTTTCTGGGCCTGCTCAACCGCCGCGATCTGCCCTTGCAGGCTATGCACCATTCCTTCCAGTTGGAGGAGCTTTGCTTTCAACTCCTGCAGATCGGCTGGCCGTTCCCTGCGCGAAAGCACAGGTCGCCGGAATTAGGCCCAGGAGGATTGCCCGGACAAGGGTTAGAATTTTCATGAGTACACTACTGATCAACGGACTTGCCGCCTGGAAGTGCGTGAGACGGAGCAAACAGCGCGACTCGTTAAAGCCGCGCTGTCTGTGAGGATCAGACTAACGCGCTCCGATCAGGAAGTTGATGCCGGCAGAATAGCGGAAGTTGTTCCGGTTGCTGGTGTCTCCCGTCAACAGACTCGGAATGCGGGTCAGGTAGTAATCCGCACCGATCGGCCGGAGGGCGATATGCTTGGATACTCTGATGTCCAGCCCGCCGCCCGCCATCATCGCAAAGCCCGTATTAGAGGCATTCACACGAGCGGTGACCGGCGGAGGCAGAAAGGTCCCGGGCGGGACGATCGCCCCTCCGAGCAGGGTGACCTCTGCGCTCGCCGTCGAGTAGGCGCCGCCAAACAGCACCTGACCGAAGGGTGTGAACCGCGAATGATTGTGGTACGTGATCCGCGGCCCGGCTACGAAGTTGATAACCGTGGCATCGACGTTGAAGTTGTCGAACGAGCCCCTGGTTACTGCACCGAGATCTACGGCTGCGCCAATCCATTTGTTAAAGTTGTACACGAACTGACCGCCGCCGCCGTTCGCATTGAATGACGGAAAGACATCCGAATTAGGATTAAAACGGACGTAGTTGTAACCCAGGAACGTTTCCATTTTGGGTACATCCGTGGCAGCCGCCACCAAAGCGAACATTGGGACCGCGGCCATAACCGCAATGATCTTTCTCATTTTGACAGATATCTCCTGTATATCGATTTTTGGGGGCGAGCCCCCAGTCCTTTTGACACAGATGGCAAACCCGATCTGTGCGTGACCCCTTACGATTGAGTCTGACTGTGCCCGGCACAGGGTCGTGCTAGTTTTTTGGGATAATTGCCCGCCTCAATTCGGATCGAGCGTGCCCAGTGAGGCGTAAGGAAAACCACTACCGGTACGCGCGATTTCTTACCTTTTGGATTCTTACCTTGTGGAGAGATTGCTTGCGAGGGCGGGGGACAACTCTGCGGAGGGATAGGGAGTTGGTTCCAGCCGGCGAAGCGCACCTGCTCTCCGCCGGCCGAACACTGGAACTGCTACTCTGCGCTGCTGGGGCTGGCGGTGATATTGCCGGCGCCAAACACCTCAATGCGCACACGGCGCGCGGCCCGGTCGATTTCACGCCGCGTGGCGTGTGGATTCATTGCCAACACTTCGGCCTCCAGGCCCGGCGGCGGCGCCTCCATGCCCATGCCAATGACGTGGATGTTACGGATCGGAACCTTCTGCTGGACCAGGTAGCGCTGCACGGCCCACACGCGCCTCTGGCTCAATTCCAGATTGTGTAGCGAGCTGCCCGTCCGATCGGTGAAGCCGTGCAATTCCACGATTGCGCGCGGTTGGGCCAGAGCCTTCTGGGCGAGCTGGTCGAGCGCCATCTTGGCTTGCGGCGTCAGCGTGGCTTTGTCAAAGCCGAAAAACACGTCGGCGTTTTCGAGCGGTTTGAAGTTCAAGGAATTTGCCACTCCGGCTCCCAGCGTGTCCACCGCGCTGGAAGTGGCAGCGATCCTGCTGCTATTGGATTCCGTCTCTTCTATCGCGCGCGAGGCGGTTCCCTGGGCCTGCTGGACCGCGTTTGCCACCTCAGACAGCTTCTGGTCGGTGGTGTCGACGCGTTCGTTCACCGCCGAGATGTCGCGCTGTTGTTTAGTATTGATATAAGAGATCTGGTCGTTGGTTTTCTTTTCGAACTGGCCGAGGTTCTGATTTACCGGGTTGACCTGCGAACGCACGTAGTTCTTCGTCGCGCAACCCGAGGTAAGCAACACCACGGTGACAGGCACAGCGGCCAAAACGATAAGACTCTGCTTCAATTTGATCATCTAGCCTCCCAGCCGGCTTCACGGGTAACGCCACTTTCGGATTGTTCTCACACAGGAGACCTGATGAACGCCCCCGAGAGTTATCTACCTGTAGCGGACCCCGTAGCGCCGTATTACCATCGATGTGCCCATCCCATCGCTGGTCTACGAGTTGGGGTTAAGTAAATTCGGTGGAATCAGCTGCACATCGGGCTCGACCAGCGTCCGCATTCGTGCCCTGCATTAAAAGAATCAGCCAACCCGGGACACGGTCTATCAAGTCGGAGCTCTCGAATCCTATGAGGTCTTTCGTATCGGTAACTATTGGTCTTGGAATGTGTATCATGGCCCGGGCGCAGCGGCCTGCGCCCACCAACGACGGTACATTGTTTCTCAACGTCCGGATCTTCGATGGCAAGAGCGATACGCTCTCCCCTCCCTCCAGTGTGCTCGTCAGAGGTCGCACGATCGACCGGGTATCTACGTCTCCCATTGACGTAGCTGGGATTAGGAACGTCACGGTAATCAATGGCGGCGGCCGGATACTGATGCCAGGTCTGATTGACGCGCATTGGCACGCGTTCATGGCGTCGGCTCCCCAAATGCTCCTCATGACTGCGGACCCCGCCTATCTCAATCTCCTGGCTGCGCGACAGGCTGAGGCGACGTTGATGAGAGGGTTTACCACCGTACGTGACCTCGGCGGGCCGGTGTTCGGGCTCAAGCGGGCGATTGACGAAGGAGTCATGATTGGCCCACGCATCTATCCATCCGGCGCCTTCATCTCGCAGACCTCGGGACATGGAGACTTCCGGTTCTCCTTCGAGGTTCCGCGCCTTCCCGGCGGCCCTCTAAGCCACTCCGAAGTGGAAGGTGTCGCAGCCATCGCCGACAGCCCCGATGAGGTCCGACTGCGCACGAGGGAGCAATTGCGAGGCGGCGCCAGTCAGATCAAGCTGATGGCCGGCGGTGGAGTTGCATCCCCCTACAATCCGATCGAATCGACCCAGTACACCGAGGCGGAGATTCGTGCGGCCGTTGAGGCAGCCGAGAATTGGGGCACATATGTGACGGTCCATGCATATACGCCGCGCGCGATCCGGCAAGCGGTTGCCGCCGGAGTGAAGTGCATTGAGCACGGCCACCTTATCGATGAGCCCACGGCCAAGCTGCTGGCGGACAAGGGTATCTGGTGGAGTTTGCAACCTTTTCTGGACGACGAAGACGCGTCCCCCCTGGTGAACCCCGTGTCCCAGAAAAAAGCACGGGAGGTATTTGCAGGCACCGACAACGCCTACAAGCTATCGAAGAAGTATAAGATCAAGACGGCTTTCGGGACCGATATTCTGTTCGATGCGAGGGTAGCCAGCCGGCAGGGAGCACAACTCGCCAAATTGACCCGCTGGTATACGCCCGCTGAGGCACTCAAGATGGCGACCGCAAACAACGGAGAGCTGATGGCTCTCTCCGGGTTTATCAACCCCTATCCCGGCAAGCTGGGCGTGATTGAAGAGGGCGCGCTTGCGGATCTTCTACTCGTGGATGGGAACCCGCTGGAAAATATCAAACTCATCGAAGACCCGGCCAGGAACTTTGTAGTGATCATGAAGGACGGCAAGTTCTACAAGAATGTTCTTCCGGATAAGGACTCGTCATTTCCGACTCAGTCGGACACTTCAATCGATCAGTCTGACACCGCAATCAGGAAAAAATAAAAAGACGGCTCAGATAGAAAGGGCATCTCGTCTTTCAGTGGTGGAAACTCCCTTAAACTAACCCGTTCGGAACGATTTGACGGTAAGGAGACAATATGTGTGACTACTCTCTGTGCGGAATTCCAAATCGGCTCGCTGTAGAAGGCGAGGAACTCGTCGTTCACAGGTTCTCGACTGGTTCAATGGGCCTGGCGTCCCTGGCGGACCTGCGTGTGTGTGAACGGCTCAAGGAAGCCGCTCCCAAGAAGACCTTTTGGCAAAAGGTAAAGGATTTCTTTGAACAGCCCAGCCAATTCGCAAATGCACCCGCGGTTTGTATTCCGCCGGGAGCCCAGCTAGTGGTAAGGAACATCCCCGCGGATTTACAGCGCCGGTTCCGTGTCGGACAGGAAGAAGCGGTGGTGTTCACGCAACTCAGTTCGGAGTTCAATAGCTATCGCGATGCCGTCCGCTTTCGAGAGGATTGTGAAGTACGCCTTCAGGATCTACGCGAAGGTATGCCGGTGCAGGTCCTATCGCTCGCAGACGCGTCCGAATATGTACCTCCCGCGGTGACAGTCGAAAGCCTGGTGTAGCTTCTCGTCTGCGGCCCGCATCTTAATCCAGCTTGCGTGGGCGCTCGTCACTTCCAGGCTTGCGACACGCGGCCCTCTCTCTTGCTCGCACCGTTGGTGAGCCGAATGAACTATGAGCGGGAACTTGAATTCGCCTGCCGTCTTGCGAAAGCGGCAGGCGAGAACGCGAGGCTCATTCGCGCGAGCGGCATTTCCGCAGAGACCAAGCCCGACATGTCGCCCGTCACTATCGCCGACATGGAAAACGAGCTAATGGTCCGCGGAGCGATTGAACGCGAGTTCCCGGACGACGCCATCCTGGGCGAGGAGGGTTCCTCAAGAAGCGGGTCGAGCCGGCGCCGCTGGATCATCGAAGAGGCCGGCGGAGAATTCTTCGCGCTTGATGGTTCAAGGCGTATCGACAGGGGCACGGCGCTTGCATGCGCCCCAGGGGTCTCGCGGGCCGTGTTGTGAAGCCTTCGGCATCGTACCGGGCTAAGCCACCGGCAAGAGCGAAAAAGCGACGCAAACGACGACCTGCTCAGGGGGTTGTCACGGGTTCGTTTTCCACCTCAGAAGCCTGGAAGTGCTCGATCTTAAAGCCTGTGAATCCCCACAATAGTGATATGAGCGGGGAAGCGATATTGAAGATACAAAACGGCAGATAGAGCAGTGTAGGCACTCCGAGTGTTGCGGCCATATACGCGCCGCACGAATTCCACGGCACCAGGGGAGAGGTCACCGTTCCCGCGTCCGCGCACGCCCGTGACAGGTTCTGTGGCTTCAGCCCTCGTTTCCGGAATTCGGCCCGAAACAGGCGCGCAGGCAGCACAATCGCGATGTATTGGTCGGCGGCGACGATGTTAAGCCCGAACGCCGTGGCAACAACCGTTGCAATCAGACGTCCGGTAGTCTTTGCACGTGCAAGCATCGGCGTAGTCAGTTTGGCAAGTAGATTGAACTCCTCCAGCATGGTGCCGAATGTCACGGCGCCGATGATGATCCAAAGGGTCTTCAGCATACTCGCCATGCCGCCGCGTGAAAGCAGCTGGTCCAACTCAGCGACGCCCGACTGCGAATGATATCCAGTTGCCAGCGCCAACCAAATCCCCCGGATGTATGCGAGCGAGGTCGGGAGCGTCGGGTCGTTTACAAAGCGCAACACGGTTTGCGGCTGCAATATCACTGCCATCACCCCGGCGAGCAGTGCCGATCCCATGATTGCGAGTGAGGCCGGCGCCTTTCGCAGTGAAAGTATCAGCAGTGCGACCAGGGGAATCAGGTTCAGCGGCGTAATCCAAAAGATCTGATCCAGCTGGGCCAGATCAATCGCGGTGTTGGCGTCATTGACGACGCCGCTTTCCCGCAGACCGAGAATCGCGAATACCACAAGCGAAACCAGGAACGCCGGACCTGAAGTCCAGATCGCGGCGCGGATATGGGTGTGGATGTTCACCTCCGCGAGCTGGGCAGCCAGAATCGTTGTCTCAGAAAGAGAGGAGATCTTGTCGCCGACATAGGCGCCCGAGATGATGGCGCCGGCAGTAATGGCCGGCGAGACGCCGACCAGCGATGCGATCCCGACCAGTCCAACGCCAATCGTCCCGGCAGTTGTCCACGAGCTTCCCGTCCCGAGCGATATCGCACCACAGATTATGGCCGTCGCAAGATAAAAATAGCTCGGCCGGAGCAACTGGATGCCATAGAAAACCAGCGTTGGGATCGTACCGGAAATATTCCAGGCGCCAATTAGCGCGCCCACTGCCAGCAATATGAAGATCGGGCTCGCAAGGGATGAGAGTGCAGTCTGCGAAGACTTAACGATGGATTCCCAGCTATGTCCGTTCTTCAGGACGACGAAGGAGGCGACCATGACGCTGAGAATCAACGCGACCTGCATTGGACCCTCTACAGCCGCGGACCCAAACAACGACACAGATCCGGCGATCAGAACGATGAGGGTGACGAGCGGAATGATCGCATCCGCATAAGACGGTTCTTTGGCGTTGCTTGGCGTGATCTGTTGGTCAGGCATGTGTTTCGTAACTCGTCGCTCTATTGCTTGTGCGGAGAAGGCGGAGGGGTGGGCGCACCCGGCGGGGGGGTGGCTGTCAGCCATTGCGCATCCGTCAGATTCCAGCCACCGCCGAGCGCCCTGTATAACTGGACAATCACCAGGCGCCGGCTGATCTCCGTCTGCGCGAGAGCGAGCTGGGCCGGATAGAGCCGCTGCTGGGCTTCAAGGATCTCATTATAGCTGGACAGCCCTTCGACATATCGCGTCCGCGCCAGTCCGACAGCCTGCTCGGACGACTGCACGGCGCGAATCAGGTCCGTGCGGATGGCATCGTATCTCTCCCGTGAAATGAGCGCATCGGAAACATCGCGGAAAGCGCTCAACGCCGTTTGCAGATACTCAGCTCTGGTCTGTTGCCAATAGGCGATTGCTTGCCGGTTTCGAGCCCGGATACCGCCACCCTGAAAAATAGGACCGGAGGCATTCGCGGCGAGACTCCAGGCATTCGTATTTCCGGAGGAGAGATCGGCAAGGGGAGTGCTTAACTTGCCAAAAAACGTGGTGAGGCCGATCGCCGGAAAGTACATCGCCTTCGCAACGCCGATCCGTGCGTTGGCGCTGCGCACCGCTTCCGCGGCTGCGAGCACGTCGGGCCGGCGCTCCAGCAAAGCGGAAGGAAGGCCCGCCGGAACCGTCGGTGGCACTGTCTCTTCCAGAAGCTTGAGTCTTCGTTTCGATCCTGTCCGGATTCCTGCCGAGCAACACACTGATCTGGTTCTCCTTCAATGCAATCTCGCGTTCCAGTTCCTGCACGCTGGAAGCGGCGGATGCGAGATCTGCCGTTGCCCGCGACGTCTGCAGTGCGTTGCCAAGGCCTTCCCGCAAGCGGTCAGTGAAAAGCTTGAGAGTCGCCGTATACGATTGAGTGGTCTCTTTGGCTATATCAAGCTGAAGGCGCAGCCCCAGCAATTCGAAATAGGATTGGGAGACATCGCTGGCGAGCGAGAGCATGACTCCGCGCCGCGCCTCCTCCGTCGCCAGGTACTGAGCCCGGGCGCTCTCATTTATTCGTCGAATGCGGCCCCAAAGATCTGCTTCCCAGGTTGCGCGGCCTATCGCCAGAAGGAATCCCTGAGCGTTGGGCGAAGGAGATACGGGACTCCCGACGAACTGGTTGTGGCCATAGCTGACGACGGATGCATAACCGATGGCCGGGAAGTATTGCGATCGGGCCTCCACCGCAATCTGGCGTGCCTGTTCGACGCGTGCCACAGCCACGGCGAGATCGTAATTGTTGGCCAGAGATGTTTTGATGAGTTCCTTCAAGGTCTCGTCTTTGAACACCTCCCACCACGGCAAGTCGGCGAACGACGACTGCTGAGCCGTACCGGTGGAGCCCCGGAAAGTCGCCGGGGCGGTCACGTTGGGCCGCTTGTAGTTCGGGCCCACCATGCAGCCCGATAGACACACGAACAAAGAACAAACTGAGACTGCCGGGACAGAGGCTACGGGCCCCCATCCGTTGAATTTCCTCAGCCTCACGAACGGGCTGATTGCCGGACGCCAAAGACTCGGGTCTGCTTCACTCCTGATCATCCGACGCTTTCCAGAGAAGCCTTTTTAGAAAGAAGCCTTTTTAGAAGTCGACTGCATCGCGAATGAGCGGGCATGTCATACAATGTCCACCGCCGCGGCCTCTTCCCAGTTCAGCGCCGACGATCGTAATCACTTCTATTCCTTCCTTACGAAGCAGGGTGTTGGTGTAGGTATTACGGTCGTAGGCCACGACCACGCCTGGCGAAAGAGCGACAACGTTATTGCCACTGTCCCACTGCTGGCGCTCTTTGGCATAGGTGTTGCCCCCGGTCTCAACGACGCGCAGTTTCTTTAGCCCTAAAGACTCCGCTACTACCTCGACGAAAGGCTTGGTTTCTCGAGTCACCTCCAGACCGTTCGCCTTTTTCCCCGGCCTCAGAGAGAAGGTAACGATGCGATCGACGATGTCGGGAAATAGCGTCACGACATCGCGGTCACAGAGTGTAAACACCGTGTCCAGGTGCATCGCTGCCCTCAGCTTGGGCATTCCGGCTATGATGACGCGCTTCGCTGCATTCTTGGCAAACAGCGCAGCAGCAAGTTGTGTGATTGCCTGGCGCGAAGTGCGTTCGCTCATTCCGATCAGGACGTTCCCGTTGCCGATTGGCAGGACGTCGCCTCCCTCAAGTGTCGCGGAACGGTAGTTTTCCTCAGGATTGCCCCACCACACTTCGAATTCGGCGTGCGCAAAGCTCGGGTGGAACCTGTAAATCGCAGCCATCAGCAGTGTTTCCTCGCGTCGCACCGGCCAATACAGGGGATTGAGCGTAACGCCGCCATAAATCCAGCACGTGGTGTCTCGGGTATACAGTGTGTTAGGCAGTGGTGGAAGCAGATACTCAGTGATTCCCGAGGCCTCCCTGGCCATCCTCAAGAACTCATTGGTGTACTTATCCGGGACATCCACCGGCGAAAGCCCGCCGAGCAGATACTCGGCGAGTGACTTTGGATCGAGGCTGTCAAGGAAGCTCCGGACCTCGGTAACCAGCCCCAGGCCGACTTCGTTGGCTACAATCTGGTGGTCGAGAATCCACTTCCTGGCGGCTGGGTTACTCATGGTCTCGGCCAGCAGCGTGGGCAGTTCGACCACCTCGACGTCCCGCTCGCGCATCTTCGTGACAAAATCGAAGTGATCGCGCTTGGCGTTGTTCACCCAGAGGACATCGTCGAACAGCAACTCGTCGCAGTTACTCGGAGTGAGGCGTGTATGGGCCAACCCGGGCGGGCACACCAGCACCTTTCGAAGCTTACCGACCTCCGAATGTACGCCATATCGAATGGCCTTGTCGGCTTTGCCTTTTGTCTCGCTCGTAGGCGCGGTTATCACGTGGGCCATGTTCAATCTCCTTTTGTCTAGATAGCAATGGAACCAGATGCAAGCCGGACGATCGCAACGATCGCCGCCACTGCAGCGGCGGCAAACACGATTCGCTCCGGCCGCCGTAAACACGATTGCACGTTGCTCGCGCCGCGCGAGGAGAAACAGTACCGTGCCCGGACCGTAGATGACCGCGGACAGCAGCAGGAACTTGGGCCCGCCGGCAATCACCAGCCACGCGGCATAGATTACCGCAATCGAACTGAAAATCAGGTCGCGCCTGCGCGTGGCGGAATCCGCTTCATAGGTTTCTCCGTTCCATGTAAGCTTCAGGGCGTATGCCGCAACCAACAGATAGGGAATTAAGTTCATGGAGCTGGTGAGTTCCAAGGCCAAGGTAAATGCGGACCGCGCAAACATCGTCAAAACAAGGAATATCTGCACCATGATATTGGTCAACCACAAGGCAGCAGAAGGAACCTCGCTTTGATTTTGGCGTGCAAGAAAGGACGGCATGGTCTGACTTTCGGCTGCCGAAAACAGGACCTCAGCGGCCAACAACGACCACGAAAGGTAGGCCCCCAAGACTGAAATCACCAGACCCGCGCTAACGAAGATTGCGCCCCAGTGGCCCACGACCGACTCTAATACTCCTGCCATCGATGGATTACGAAGCGACGATAGATCGGGCCGAAGCATGACTGCATACGAGAGCATCGTGACGAGGATCAGGACACAGAGCACCCCGAGAAATCCTACGACGGTAGCGATGCCTACGTCGCTCCGTTTCTTGGCATAACGCGAATACACGCTGGCGCCCTCGATACCGAGAAAGACGAAGACGGTAACGAGCATTGTTCCACGCACCTGCTCGAAGAGGCCGCCAAGGCTATATGCTCCACCGCCCCATAGGTTCGCCTTGAAAATGTCTGAGTTGAAGTGGAATGCAAGAATGATGATGAAGATGAAGATAGGGATTACCTTGGCGACTGTGGCGATCGTATTCAGCAGCGCCGCCTGCTTGACGCCCCGCAAAATGAGGAAGTGGATGATCCAGAGTATGACCGACGAAACCACAATTGCCAGTGGCGTATTGCCATCTCCGAAGACAGGGAAGAACAGACCAAGGGTCGATTTGATCAGCACGAAATACGACACATTGCCGATGCAGGTTCCCGCCCAGTAGCCGAGCGCAGACAGAAAGCCCCAGTAATTGCCGAATCCCGCCTTTGCGTATGCATAGACGCCCGCGTCGAGATCGGGTTTACGCTGTGCGAGGTTTTGAAATACCAGGGCCAGCATCAACATGCCGACGCCCGCAATAGCCCAGGCGATGAGTGCACCAACTACACCCGTGGCCCGGCCGAAGGTCTGGGGCAGTGAGAATATGCCCGCGCCAATCATGGAGCCCACGACCATCGCGGTTAGCACCGGAATGGAGAACTTCTGTGCGGAGGTCATTTGTGTTGTTCCGTTCAAGAAAGCAAATCGTATTAGGCAAGGCTATGCCCAGGAATCGGCGTTACGCGGCATCGCGACGGTCAGACAGCGTGGCCAGTTTGAGTTCGGGGCGCGATTGAGTTCCGGTGGTCATAGCGTGTCCCGGTTAATACTCGTGGGGACCACACTCATTTTCACTTGTCCCGCAGGGGCGGATTTCATGGAGGCCCTTCCGGTTTTTCGTACGGGCCGCAATATCAATGTGACCTCCCTTTCTTCCCGCGAACTCAACCGGCTCCATCGGACCCGATGGCTTTCCATATCTGCGAAAGTCGCGCGGACCTGGTAATCGAGGTCAGGGAGTAATCGGGAGAATTGGAATGACCCATCCGCGGTTGAGAGCGCAGTCCGGATTGCTTTCGTTTGGTCTTCCAGTTTCACGACGGCGCCCGAGGCAGGCTTTCCATCGGGAAACAGCACTCTGCCCGTAAGGCGCCTGACGGACTCACAGGGCACCTGCATCGGCAGGAGCGCTGCAAAAAACCAGGTACACAGTATGCGCCTCATTGGATTTCGTATCCTACAAAGCTGTAGGACGCTTTCGGCTGCTGCGTGATCCAATATTTGTGAGATGCCCCGTACCCTATGCAGGCTCCAACGGCGGAGGGACGTTCTCGCGTACGCGAAAGAAGATGGCGTACAGCACTGGTACAACGATCATCGTCAGGACGCACGCAAAAGCCAGGCCGAACATGATGGTCGCTGCCATCGCCACGAAAAACGGGTCCTGGAGGAGAGGAATCATACCAAGCACCGTGGTCACGGCGACGAGAAGTACCGGACGCAAGCGGCTCACTCCGGCGTCCAGAAGAGCCGTATAGGGAGTCTTTCCTTCGTCGAGTTGCGTATAAACCTCGTCCACCAGGACTATCGAGTTCTTGATCTGTTCACCGCCCAGTGCGATCACCCCCAGCAGGGCCATGAAACCGAACGGCTGGCCGGTAATCAGGAGTCCTGCCGTAACCCCGATGATCGCCAACGGCACGGCGAGGCAGACTACGAGGGTGGAGCGGATGGAGTTGAATAGACACACCACGATGAACAGCATCAACACTAGTGCTCCTGGAAGAGGCTTCGCGAGGGCGGCTCGAGCTTCCTGCGAATCCTCGTACTCGCCACCCCACTCCCGTGAATAGCCAGGCGGCAGTTTGATCTGCTCAATCTTCGATCGTACCCGGTTCAACAAGTGACTTGGCAAACCGCTGCGCGGGTCGGCATGTACGGTAATAGTGGGGTTGCGATTGCGCCGCATCACTACCGGGTCTTCCCAATCAACCTCCACTCCTGAGACTACCTGGCTCAAGGGGATCATCTTCCTCGCGGTCGGGCTCCAGATTTGCATGCTTTGAATCATGCCGACGTCGTTTCGCTCCGCCAACGGGGGACGCGCGACAATCGGCAGTAATCTTGTTTCCTGTGGGAAGACTCCCGTGCCGGCGCTGCCCGGTTCGCGGTAGAAACCGACGGCGCGTCCCTCAAAGCTGGTCTCCAGGGCCTGGGCCACATTGACGCGGGTGATGCCGTTTCGGCGTGCCTGGAGTTCGAGCATTTCCGGGCGGATCACCTTTTCACGTTCCCGCCAGTCGCTACGCACGCCTATGGCCCCACCGTCGGCTTCGATGATTCTCTCCGCTTGTCCGGCCAGTTCGCGCAAGGTCGCATGTTCGGGACCGTTGAATCGCACCTGGATGCGTCCGCCGCTGCCCGGGCCGAGAAGAAACTTCTTGGCGACCGAGTTGGCATTGGGGTAGCTATTGTCCAGGTATTTCTGAATTCCGGCAATCAGGCCGTCGATCCTCTTATCGTCATCGACTTCCACCAGGAACTGCACGTACGCTGGATTCTGTCTTTCCGGCGTATACACCAGCAAAAAGCGCAAGGCACCCCCGCCTATGAATGACGATACATGGGTGACGCCGGGCTGAGCCTTGATAAACCGCTCCACTGCTGTGGCATACGCCTCCGAATCGCGGATGTGCGTGCCGGCGGGCAGAAACGTATCCACCATGAATTGTGGCCGAGTCGCCGGCGGAAAGAAACTCTGATCGAGAGTGCGGAATCCATATAGCGCGGCGGCGAAGAGAACCAGCGTCGCAGCCAGCACCGCCCAGCGAAAGCGAAGTGCGGCAACCAGAAAGCGACGGTAGGTTCGAAAGAGGAGGCCGCCATATGGATTCCTCTCAGCCTCGGTATCGCACCGCGGCTTGAAAAAGAGGTAGCCCAGCAGTGGAGTGAAGGTTATGGCTGCGACCCAGCTCAGCGCGAGGGAGATAAAGATGACCCAAAACAGGGAATTGCAATACTCTCCGGTTCGATCCTCTGACAGGCCGATAGCCGCAAAGGCGACAACTGCGATGGATGTTGCTCCAAACAGCGGCCACTGGTTCTGCGCGATTACATCGCGAATTACGTGGAGCTTGTCCTCCCCGGATTCAATCCGAACTTGAAGCCCTTCGGTCACGACGATCGCGTTGTCGGTGAGCATGCACAAAGCGATAATCAGCGCGCCCAGAGAAATGCGCTCCATTAGCAGGTTGCCCTCCATGTACATCACCAGAAACGTCCCCATGATGGTGAGAAAGAGGATGCCGCCGATGATCAATCCTGCCCTGCGGCCCATCGCGAACAGCAGTACAACGAAGACGATTGTAACCGCCTTGCCCAGATTGAAAATGAAGCTGTTGGTAGCCTTGGTGACCGCGGTGGGCTGGAAGTTGATATCGCCGATTTCAATTCCGATGGGCTGGTCGCGTTTCAAGTCTTCGAGCTTACGCCGGACACCGTTGCCCATCGTGACGACGTTGCCGCCCTGTACAGTAGAGATACCCAGCCCGATGGCCGGCTGACCGTCGTATCGCAACAGGCGGCGCGGCGGATCTTCATAACTGCGATCGATGGTCGCGACATCCTTGAGGAAGAACTGGCGGCCTGTGCTATCGGACCCGATCACCAGCTCGAGCATTTCTTCGGCAGAGCCGAAACCGCCGGTCGGATCGATCGCGATGTGTTCATCTCCTACGCGGATACGACCGCCATCGGCGGCCACATTTCTTGCCTGTAGCTGGTTATAGATCTGCTCCTCATTGATGCCGAGTTGGGCCAGCCGTTGCCGCGAAATTTCGAGGAACACTTCCTCTTGTTGTTCGCTGAACAGATCCACCTTCTTGACGTCGCGTACCAGGAGCAGTTCGCGGCGCAGGAACTCCACATAGCGGCGAAGCTCCGGCTGCGAGTATCCCTTACCGGTGATCGCCAGGAAAACGCCATAAACGTCGCCGAAGTCGTCGACCACCAGCGACTTTCCGCGAACCGAAGGGGGCAATCGGGATTGGACGTCGTCGATCTTCCGCCGAAGTTCGTCCCAAACCTGGGGGATGGCCTTCTTCTGGAATCGATCCTGGATGACGGCGGTAACTACCGAACGTCCTCGTGTGGATTCCGACTCGACACGCTTCAGTTGGCCCAGTTGCTGGCAGGCCGTCTCGATTGGGTTGGTGACCTCGCGGGCGACCTCTTCTGCACTGGCGCCGGGATAGGGAGTAATGATCAGCGCCTCCTTGATGGTGAACTCCGGATCCTCCAGACGTCCCAGCCTGTGATAAGCGACGAGGCCACCCAACAGGACGAGAAACATTAACACGAAGACAACCCGGTCCTTACGAACCGAGAGTTCGCCTAGATTCATCGCTGGCCGTCCCCAAGCGCGTCGCCCAAATCGCGGACCTTCATCCCTTCGCTCAGAAACGGTGCTCCTGCTACCACAACGCGGTCGCCCGGGCGCAACCCGGACAAAATCTCGACATCGCCACCCGTCGCCGCGCCCATTTTCACCACCCGGCGGCTGATCATCTCATAGGCTCCCACCACCCACGCCACCTGATCTCCCGAGGCCTGCTTGTAAACAGCCGAGATCGGTACAAGAATGCGTTTGCCCTGTGTGCCGGGTCGTTGATAGGTGGCCACGATCGTGGCTGTCATGCCGGGCAGCACCGTGACGCCACGAGGTGCTCTCATAACGACGCGGACCGGAAAGGTCTGTGTGGTCGCGTCCGCCACTTGCGCGACTTCCTTGACCCGTACCGGGAACTGCCGGCCAGGCACCGCACTGAGCTCGGCGATCATATTCGTAATGGCCGACGATCGAATGCCGGCAGCAATGGCCGCTTCCGGCACGTCTGCGACCACGTCGATTTCGTCAAGGTTCTGAAAGGTCACCACGGGCTTGTTCGCGATGATTGTCTGCCCTTGGTCAGCGGATCGCTGCGCCACTACACCGTCGTACGGAGCACGCAACGTGCTGTCCCTGAGTTGGATGTTTGCTTCAGCCAGTCGGCCCTCGATCGTGCGAACCTGGGCTGCCTGCGCGTCGATATCTTCCTTCCGGGCTCCCGTTCCTTTCTCGACTAATTGAAGGGCCGCCTTTTGATCTTCCTGGGCTACGCGGTAGGCGGTTTCAGCCAGCTCGTACTCCGAACGTGAAACGGCACTCGTCTTGAGGAGTCTTGCGTAGCGATCGAACTCCGTCTTCGCATTGGCTACTTTCGCTTCGGCCGCCCTCAACTGCGCTTCGCGTCGAAATCGCTCTTCGGGACGTTCTCCAAGGCGGAGTGCGCTGAGACTGGCGCGGGCCTGATCGAGCTGGCCCTGTATGGAATTTACCCGGGCCTGAAATTCGTCCTGCCGGAGTTGAGCGATCATCTCGCCTTTGGCGACTTTCTGCCCCTCCTTGACGGGAAGGTTGACCAGCAAACCAGGTACCTGAAATGCGAGCTCCACGCTCTTTGACGCTTCGACTTTTCCCGGGAAGGTACGTACGAAAGGTTCGTTCCCGGCTGCCACGACCATCGTCTTGACGGGACGCGCCGCCTCCGAGCGAGTCTGCTTCTCCGCTGAACACCCGGCCGTGAGAACGATCATTGACAGGGCGAACGGCAGCCACGATAGACTCAGCATCGACCACCCGATAGCGGAGCACGACGCGAAGTTCGAGTTACACGGCCTTACTAACCTCGTATTCATCCGACCCATTCCGGCTAGCGCGTGTGCGATTCGCTGTGTCCACTTCATGCTGCTCCTTGAGTTCGTTCGGCTCACAACCTGGATCGCGCTGACTAGGCCGTATCCGGGGAGATCTCTTAGCGGTGCCGGTCCCACTCGCACGTTGGGGCTGCCCTGAGGCATTGATTCGCCTTCCAGGAGTGTGATTCAAAATATGTGAAACAACTGGTTGGGCACCGGGAGTGACACCGGAAACCATTTTGGCCGGGGTTTGGATCCCCTGGGGCGTCACCGTGGTTTCGTAAAAGACGGGTACCCTATTTCTCTGGGAAATAGGGTACGTCGGATTTCGGCGAACGCCAATCCGTGAACGTCAGAGTGCCGCGTTATAGTGGGGTGAGTATTCTTCTTCATGGGCCGTATTCGTATCCTTCCTGACCAGGTTGCTAACCAGATCGCCGCCGGCGAAGTGGTGGAACGTCCGGCTTCGGTTGTCAAGGAACTGCTGGAAAATTCGCTCGATGCCGGCGCTACCGATCTGCGAGTGGAGGTGGAGGCCGGGGGGCGCCGCCTGATCCGGATTGTGGATGACGGTTGCGGCATGTTGCGAGACGACGCGCTGCTGGCCTTCGAGCGCCACGCCACCAGCAAACTCCGTAACGCTAAGGATCTGCTCTCCATCGCGACGCTGGGTTTTCGCGGGGAGGCGCTGCCTTCCATCGCATCGGTATCGCGCCTGCTGCTGGAGACGCGATCCATGGAGGAAGCAACCGGCACGCGCATCGAAATCGCCGGCGGCAAAATGTTGCGCTGTGAAGAGGCGGCGCTTGGCGGCGGAACCGCGATCACGGTTCGCGATCTGTTCCACAACGTGCCGGCACGCCGCAAATTCCTGCGCACCGAGCAGACAGAACTTGCGCACATCGCCTCGCTGGTAACGCACTATAGCCTGGCGCATCCGGACAAGAGTTTCCGGCTGAGCACCGGTCCCACGGAACTGCTCGGCGTCACACCCGTGGCTACGATGAAGGAACGTGTCTACCAGGTGTTTGGCAGTCAGGTCCTGGACGAACTGGTGGAGATCGGAGTGCGCGAGCGCGATCTGTTTCTGCCGCCGCCAAGCGTCGCACCATCGCAGGCGATCGCCGAATATCGCAGTGCCGAGCCCGAAGAACCGCCCGTGCGGCGGTTTCGTCTCAACGGCTTCTTCTCGCGCCCGCAGGTACAGAAGGCGAATCGCAATTCGATCTATGTGTTCGTGAACGGGAGGTTGATCCGCGATCGCCTGGTGCTGCACGCGCTTTCCTCGGCCTATTACAATCTGATGCCGCCATCGGCCTACCCGTTCGCACTATTGTTTCTGGAGTGTGACGCAGAAGAAGTGGATGTCAACGTACACCCTTCGAAGACGGAGGTGCGTTTTCGTCACGGCACCTTCGTCCACGATTTCGTCCGCGATACGTTACGCGAGCGGCTGATGGAGAGCCGCCCCTCGAATACGTTCTCGCCCGCACCTTTGCCGGCCCCCCCGGCGCAGCCCGCGGCCGGACTGCCCTACTCGGAATTCAGCCAGATGGTGGAGAATGAACAACCGGTTGCGTCAGGGTGGGTCGAGGCAGAGGTTGGCGTGGTGAGCGCAGTGCGGGCCGTGACGGAACCGGCGATGCCTGAGTTCACATTGCGCGCTACCGCCCCTCCCGCCGCGCGACTGGATTTCAGTGCCCCGCCGATCGAAGTGACCCCCGGTCCGGCGCCTTCCGGCAAACTCTCGAGACGCCTCGACACGCATGGTGAGTTCCCACCGGACGCCATTCCAGCACCCGAAATGTCCCTCTCGGCGCTGAGCGATCTGCGTCCACTGGGTCAGATTCACGAGAGCTTCATTATCGCTGCCGGACGCGATGGCCTGTGGATCATCGACCAGCACGTAGCGCACGAGCGGATCCTCTTCGAGCAGGTGCTCAAGCAGCGCGCCGCCGGCAGAATAGAAACGCAGCGGCTGCTGATGCCGATGATTCTGCAATTGACGCCGGAGCAGCAGATCGATTACGCGCGCATTGCAGAGGAGTTGCACGCTTCGGGCTTCGAGACGGAACCTTTCGGCAATCGCACGATCGCCGTCAAGGCGGCGCCGGCAAACGTGGGGCCGCAGGATCTCGAGCGCATCCTGTTCGAGATTCTGGAGATCGCCGAGAACGAGATGCGTTCGGCATCGCTAGATGATCTGCGGCGAAATATTTGCGCCTCCATCGCATGCCGCGCAGCTATCAAGATCAACATGCGTCTGGATTTCACAAAGATGGAGTGGCTGCTGCGAGCGCTGGCCGCCACGGATTGTCCCATGAGTTGCCCACACGGAAGGCCAATCGCCATGCACTATTCCACTCGGGAGATACTGAAAGCGTTTCACCGGATTTAGGGCCTCTGGAGTCGAGCACTATGTCGCACACCGTTGCTATTTTGGGGGGAGGAGTCGCGGGATTGAGCGCTGCTCACGAACTGGCGCAACGCGGATTCCAGGTATCGGTCTATGAGCGAAAGGATGCTTTCGGCGGCAAGGCGCGCAGCTTGTCTGGGCAGCCCGTGGGCACGCACATCATAGGCGAAATGCCCGGCGAACACGGTTTCCGGTTCTTTCCGGGATTCTACCGTCACCTGCCGGACACCATGAGCCGTATTCCTTATGGTACCCGCACAGTGGCCAGCAATCTTGTGGAATCCACCCGCATTCTGGTGGCGCGCGCCGGCCTGCCGCCTATCGAACTCCTGGCGCGTTTACCGCAGGCCCCTGACGACTGGGCCCTCGCCTTGTTTGACCTCTTCTCCGGTATCGGTGTGCCGGACGAAGAGGTTCTCTATTTCGTGGATCGCCTGTTGCTGTTGATGACCAGTTGTCCGGAGCGGCGCCTGGCCGAATATGAAAGCATTCCATGGTGGAACTTCATCGGCGCGGCCACGCGGTCGAAGACGTATCAGACCCTGCTGGCGCATGGGCTGACGCGTTCACTGGTCGCCGTGCGTGCGGAGGAGGGCAGCACCCGGAGCGTAGGTTATATTCTGCTGCAATTGCTCTACGGCATTCTGTCTCCGCAAGGCTTTGACCGATTGCTCACGGGGCCCACCAGTGACGTCTGGTTGATCCCGTGGGTGCAATACCTCAGGCAGCAGGGGGTCACCTTTTCCAGCGGCGTAACCATCACCGAGATACAGGCTTCTTCTGCAGGTGTGACGGGAGTGGCGGCGCTCCAGAATGGCCAGCCCCTCACGATTTCGGCCGACTATTACATTGCAGCCATGCCGGTAGAAATTATGTCGGGCCTTGTAGCTGGTTCGCTGAAGACGTTTGCGCCAGCGCTGGCCGGATTGAGCAATCTCAAGGTGCGGTGGATGAACGGCATTCAATTTTACCTGGCCAAGGATGTACCGGTGGCTCCAGGCCACACTCTCTATGCAGATTCGCCCTGGGCGCTGACCTCGATTTCCCAGAACCAGTTTTGGCGCGATGTGCCGCTTTCCAATTTTGGCGGCGGCGAGGTTGGCGGCCTCCTATCCGTAGATATCTCAGAGTGGGAAGTTCCGGGCATGCTAGTCCACAAGCCTGCGATGCAGTGCAATGCCGAAGAGATCAAAGATGAGGTGTGGGCAGAACTGAAACTACATCTGAACGTGGGAGGCGCCCACGTCATCGACGACAGCAATCTACTGGGCTGGTTCCTCGACCCCGATATACAATTTCCGAATCCTTCGGCGGTCACGAACATGGAGCCGCTACTGGTCAACACGGCGAACTCCCTACAGTACCGGCCTAATGCTTTCACGCAACTGCCGAATTTGTTTCTGGCGTCAGACTACGTAAGAACCAACACGGACCTGGCTTGCATGGAGTCTGCCAACGAAGCGGCGCGGCTCGCGGTAAATGCCATTTTGCAGGCTTCCAGTTCCAAGACAAAGCCGGCGGACATCTGGCCGTTCTGGGAGCCTCCGGCCTTCGCGCCGCTGATCGAGTTCGACCGGCTGCGATTCAGACTGGGCCTGGGGCACTCACTCGGCAGGTTTTAACCTCGCCCAGCTAAGCCCAGGCTCACCAGGTCGCTAAAGACACCGTACGCGGTTTGCTCCACGCCCGGTTCGATCGACACCGTTCCGAAGGTGCCCATCAGGTCCGTATGAAAGAGAATCAGGTTACTGGTTCCCGGTGTGCAAGACAGGATATCGTGCCGCTCCAGAACTTCGGCGCGCACGCGCAGAGAGATACCGCCGCTGGTTCGCCGTCCCCTGCTCACCAGACGAACGGTTTTACCGGCACGCGCGATTTCCATGACGCGTTCGGGCGTCAGCCGTGTGATGCCGCGCGTCGTGACCTGTTGCGGAGTCGTTCGCGCGTCCATCAGGACATTGGCAAGCGCTGCTGTTTTCGCAGCCGAGTCCCAGCCTTGCACGTCGTAGGCTCCGTCGGATTCGGTAATCCCCAGGTTGCGCGCCTTCGCCAATCCGGCATCGAAGCTTTCCCCCCGCTCCATGGCTTCGATCACCACCTTCGACGTCGAATTGAGCACTCCCGTGAACCCCAGCACCTTGACGCCCGGCATGGTGTGCCGCCAAAGGTTGAACACCGGCGCGCCGTCCATCACGCTGGATTCGAAGCGGAAGCCTACGCCCGCGCGCGCAGCTTCATCACGTAGTGCCGCGTAGCTGTGTGCGACAGGCCCCTTATTTGCAGTAACCACGTGCATGCGCCGTGCGATTGCGGCGCGGATGTGAGCGGCCGCCGGCTCGCCCGTCGACGGGTTGAGCGTTGTCAACTCCACCGCCACCTGCGCACTGGAGGCCTCCAGGAACTCTTCGACAGATGCCGCCCGCGCACCGAAGTCCGCGGCTTCCGTGACATTTTCGGACAGACCGCCCACGTCCACTGCGGTTCCGTGCCGCAAAGTGTGGATTCCCGTAATGGTGAATGGGAATTCGCGGCGCTTCTGCCGCAACAGGCGCACCAGAGCACGCCCTACGTAACCGTATCCGATAATGGCCAGTTTCAATGTTCGATTGTATCGAAGTGCGCTAAGCGCTGATATCCGGTTGGATCAGCAGTGCGGCGAGTGGCCACTCGAGCTCGGTGGACGGAGTGAGTATTTTCCTCAGGCAGCGCTCTCGCGCCGGGTCAGCGCCCAGATCGCAAGTTCCGTCCGATTGGTTACGCCGACTTTCTGAAAAATCTTACTCATATAGACTTTGATAGTCCCGTCACTTAGGTGCAGCTGAAAGGCGATCTCTTTGTTCAGCCTTCCCTGGCATACGAGGTCCACAACCTGATTCTCTCGAAGCGTGAGGCGCTTTGAAAGAGGCTTGCTCGCCCGCGCTTTGGGCTTCTTACACGTGTAACAAACCCGCATGTTTGGCTCGGCGCGGAATTCCAAACCACAACGATGACAATTCTTTGAAACGGTGGTTACATGCATTTCTTCAACGTCAGCGTACATAAGTCTTTTCCATAATTTTGCGACATGAACAGAAGCCTCAGACTACTTCGGTTTTCGCACCTGGGTTTAGACACACCGCCACCATCTCGGGCAAATCCCGGGGCGGCAAAATGCGCCTATGACGCCCATGTACCGTTATGTTGATTCGTTGCTGAGCGGGAGCAGTTGGACTGCCAAAACTCGTCGTTCTGGAATTGGGTAACTCAGCCGACTGGGGGAATGATGTTCGGTAAGTTACACGGTAAGGATTTCCTGCAACGTTGTATTTCTTACACAGGCAGACGAAGTACTGGAAATGATGCACCTTTAGGGTAATCGAAAAGATTACGCCATAAGGGTGGATCCACGCTGGGGTGGGGGGTGAAACCCGGGGAAGGGGTTCAATCATCGGAACAAGCGAGGCGCGAAATCCTGAAGATCATAACGCCACGTCTGCCATTCGTGCGCGAAGGGGCAGTCGAAGAAGACGTTGGGGATTCCGGCTTTCTCCAGCGTCTCATGCCACGCCTGATTCGATTGGTGGGCAGCTGCCTCGGCGACTCCGGCTCCCATCCAAAGGACCTTGACCTTCTTGCGGAAAGCCGTAGCATCGGCGAAGACGCCGTTGTAGGCTATCTTCGGATCCGTGGCACGAACGCCACCGCTGAACGATCCAATATACGAAAACTCATCCAAATGCCCGAGGCCGATTTGCATGGCTTGGCCCGCCCCCATGGATAGTCCGGCGATAGCCCGCTGCCCGCGGTTCGCCATGGTGCGGTACGTGGTGTCGATCAGGGGGATCAAATCGTCGATCACCACTTCTTCGAAGGCGCCATTTCCCCGCGGTCCGCCGCGTCCCGCACCGGCCGCTTCCGGCGGCGCCGCGCCGGGTTTGGTAGCCACCATGCCGTTTTCCATCACGACAATCATCGGTACAGCGCTCTTGGCAGCGATTAGATTGTCCAGGATGAAACTGACCCGGCCTTGTTTCACCCAACTGGTATCATTCTCACCGGAGCCGTGCTGAAGGTAAAGAACCGGGTAACGCTTTCCAGGATTCTTGTCGTAGTCCGGCGGTGTATAGACCTGTGCCCGCCGCCACTGGCCGGTGGTCTTGGAGAGGTACCATCGCGTCCGCACTTCGCCGTGGGGTACTTCTTTCGGCGCATAAAAATCTACGCTATCGGGAACTTCAACGCCGCTGGTTTCCGTATTCCATCCGAAATACGTCTGGCTGCCCGGGTCGTTGCACTGGAACCCGTCCACCAGCAGAAAGTAGTAGTGAAAGCCGGGTACCGCGGGCGGTGTCGTGAGGGTCCAGACTCCCTTGTCGTCACGTACCATGTCGTAAGGCCCTTTGCCCAAACCGTCTCCGCCCGGCTTCAACTGGACCCTCCGGGCCACAGGCGCGTTCACGCGAAAGGTAATCCGCAGATCCGGGTGAATGCGCGGATACTGCGAACCCGGCACATTGGACGAGGCCGGTTTTGAGTCATCCGCGGATTGTGCGCACATGAGGCCGCAAGCCGCCGCCAACACTGTCAGAAGCCGCCTTGTGAACATGCTTGCTCTCCTGTACTTGAGTGGTAACACAACATTCTTTCATGAACCGGGAGCCGAAAAACATTCGGCCAAGGACCAGCCGCCCAAAAGGGCTAATCGTCTTCCGACGACTGTCCGACCTTCAGCACGCTGAGGAAAGCTTCCTGCGGAATCTCCACACGGCCGACGCGCTTCATGCGTTTCTTGCCTTCCTTCTGCTTTTCCAGGAGTTTGCGCTTGCGGCTGATGTCTCCGCCGTAACACTTGGCGATCACATTCTTTCGCATCGCTGAAATGGTTTCGCGCGCTACGATTTTGTTGCCGATGGCGGCCTGAAGCGCCACTTCGAACATCTGTTTAGGAATCAACTTGCGCAGACGTGAGATCAGGTCCTTGCCTCGCTCGAAGGCAAAGTCCTTATGAACGATGATGCACAAAGCGTCCACCGGCTCACCCGCCACAAGAACATCCAGTTTCACCATGGGAGAGATGCGGTAACCGGAGAGGTGGTAATCCAGAGAAGCGTAGCCACGCGAAACGGATTTCAAGCGGTCGTAGAAATCCAGCACGATTTCGTTCAGCGGCAGTTCATAGACCAGCATGACGCGGCCGCCGCCCAGATGCTCGAACTTCTTCTGCGTGCCGCGCTTGTCTTCGAGCAGTTTCAGAATACCGCCCAGGTATTCCTCCTGCGTCAGCACGCTGGCGTCGATGATGGGCTCTTCGATCTGTTTGATCGTGCTCGGGTCCGGAAACTTGGTCGGGTTATCGACCTCGATCACCTCGCCCGAATTGGCGGTGATCCGGTAGCGGACGCCGGGCGCGGTAGTAATCAAATCGATATTGAACTCGCGCTCCAGGCGCTCCTGCACGATTTCGAGATGCAGCAGCCCGAGGAATCCGCAGCGGAAGCCGAAGCCTAAGGCCACTGAGTTTTCGGGTTCGAAATTGAAGGCACTGTCGTTGAGACGGAGCTTCTCGAGGGCGTCCCGTAAGAGACCGTGCTCGTGAGATTCCACGGGGTAGAGTCCCGCGAACACCATCGGCTTGATTTCCTCGAAACCAGGCAGTGGCTCAGCGGCGGGATGTTCGTGATCGGTGATTGTGTCCCCGATCTTGGCATCGCTGACCGTCTTGATGTTGGCGTAAAGGTAGCCGACCTCGCCCGCCTGCAGTTCGTCGCAGGGCGTGGCCTTGGGCGCCTGGTAGCCGAGTCCCTCCACTTCGAAGACCTGCCCGTTCGCCATCAGGCGGATCTTCTGGCCGAGCCGGATGCGGCCATCGAGAATACGCATCAGGATGATAACGCCGCGGTAGCTATCGAACCAGGAGTCAAAGATCAGGGCGCGTAGGGGCAGGTCGGGCGAACCCTTGGGATGCGGCACGAGATGAACGATGGCTTCGAGGATCTCGTGGATTCCAACGCCCTGCTTGGCGCTGCACAGTACGGCATCGCGAGCGTCCAGCCCAATAATGGTTTCGATCTGCTCGCGTATGCGTTCGGGTTCGGCGGCGGGAAGATCGATTTTGTTGATGACCGGAATGATTTCCAGGTTGTGGTGCAGGGCAAGGTAGGTATTGGCGAGTGTCTGCGCTTCCACCCCCTGGGAAGCGTCCACTACCAAAAGGGCGCCTTCGCAGGCCTGCAAGCTGCGCGAAACCTCATATGAGAAATCGACGTGGCCGGGCGTGTCGATCAGGTTAAGCTGGTACAGCACACCGTCATCGGCGCGATAGTTGAGGCGGACGGCGTGGGCCTTGATGGTGATACCGCGCTCCCGCTCGAGGTCCATGGAATCGAGGACCTGCTCCATCATTTCGCGCTGTGAGAGCGCGCCGGTGACTTCGAGCAATCGGTCGGCCAGAGTGCTCTTGCCGTGGTCGATATGCGCAATGATAGAGAAATTACGAATGAATTCGCGATCCATGTAGTAGGGAACTGGCCTGAATCTCAATTATCCCACACGGGCGCATCCGGCCGTTTCGTCCGGCGGCTAGGCCGCGGCAGGCTCTGCTGCCTGCGCATAATGTAATGGCAGGAGGATTGATGTTGATGAGAGGACTGATACTGATGTTGGCAGGTGTGGCATCCCTGTTTGCGCAGGGGGACAAGATTCGCGTCATCGCCTTCGGCGCGCATCCCGACGATTGCGATATCCGGGCATCGGGTACCGCCGCACTATTCGCCGCGGCTGGCCATGCGGTCAAGTTCGTGTCTGTTACCAACGGAGACGTGGGACATCAGACGCTCTATGGAACGGCCTTGGCTCAACGGCGGCTGGCCGAGGCCAGGGAATCGGCACGGCGTCTCGGCATCGAATATGAAGTCCTGAACAATCACGACGGGGAGTTGCTGCCCACGCTGGACGTGCGGCAAGAGATAATCCGGCAGATCCGCCGTTGGAATGCGGACATCGTGCTGGCGCCTCGTCCGAACGACTACCATCCGGACCACCGCTACACCGGGGTCCTGGTGCAGGATGCCGCCTACATGGTTGTAGTGCCCCATCTTGTTCCCGAAGTGCCGGCACTCCGCAAGAATCCAGTTTTCCTCTACTATGAAGACGGCTTCCAGCGCCCTAATCCGTTTCGACCCGATGTTGCGATATCGATCGATGGGGTTGCAGACAAGAAGATCGACGCGTTGGATTCCCACGTGTCGCAGTTCTACGAATGGCTGCCGTGGGTGGCGGGCACACTGGAGGACGTCCCCAAGGATCCGGTCGCGCGTAAAGCCTGGCTGAAGCGGTCCCGTTTACGGGAACCTAACGCAGCCACCCGCGCTTCCCTCATAAAGTGGTACGGCGCGGAAAAAGGAAATGCGGTGAAGTATTACGAGGCTTTCGAAGTCTGCGAGTACGGCGCGCAGCCCAACGAAACCCGGATTCGCCAGCTATTTCCCATGCTGCACTGACTCCGAAAGCGCGCGGCTTCGCCTCCCTCCCCTGTTATCCTGGAGCTTATGCTCAGTGAGAAATTGCGCGAGTTCGGCGTAGTCGGCGCCGGCGGGGCCGGGTTCCCCACCTACGTAAAAGCGCAGTCTCAAGTGGAGTTCATGATCGCCAACGGCGCCGAGTGCGAGCCGTTGATCCACAAAGACGCCGAGTTGATGAAGCACTTCCCCGAACGCAATTCTGGCGGGGATGACGTCGATGATGGACGCCACCGGAGCGCGCCAGGGGAAGTTCGGCATCAAGACAAAGAATGCGGAATCGCTGGAGGCGCTGAAGCACAGTCTGAAGGACGGCCGGATCGAGTTCACCATGCTCGGCGATTTCTACCCGTCTGGCGACGAATACGAACTGGTGTACACGGCGACGGGCCGGTTGATTCCAGCAGCCGGAATCCCGCTGCAGGTGGGCTGCGT
Source organism: uncultured Solibacteraceae bacterium (assembly GCA_963792055.1). Classification (GTDB taxonomy): domain Bacteria; phylum Acidobacteriota; class Terriglobia; order Bryobacterales; family Bryobacteraceae; genus Solibacter. The sequence continues at coordinate 1,083,402 of CAWBUV010000011.1, forward strand.
GGTGAGCAACGTGGAGACGCTCTACAACGTCAGCCTGGCGGAACGCGGTGTCCCGGTGACGGAGAAGTTCCTGTCGGTGACCGGTGCGGTTAAGCAGGCGAAGTCGTTCTGGGCGCCGGTGGGCACGACTTTCCGCGATCTGATCGCGCGCGCCGGCGGAGCGACCGTGGACGATTTCGGGGTCTTCATCAGCGGCCTGATGATGGGCACGCTGACGTTCGACCTGGACGAGGTGGTGACCAAGACAACCGGCGGACTGATTCTGTTGCCGCGCGACCATTACCTGTTGACGCGCAAGACGCGCTCCACTTCCGAGATGGCGCACATCGGGAAATCGGCCTGCGACCAGTGCAGCTACTGCACCGAGTTTTGTCCGCGCTATCTGCTGGGTTACGAGGTGCAGCCCCACAAGGTGATGCGTAGTCTCGGCTTTACGCTGACGGGCGGCGACATCTGGAATCAGTGGTCCGAATTGTGCTGCGCCTGCGGATTGTGCACGCTGTACGCGTGTCCCGAGGATTTGTACCCTAAGGAAGCCTGCGATTCGGGCAAGCAGAGCCGCCGCGCGGCGGGCCTGAAGTTCGTCCAACAGGCGCCGGTGGAAGTGCACCCGATGAAGGAATATCGCCGCGTTCCGCTTTCGCAACTCCGCCGCCGTTTGCAGGTGGAAGAATACGAGCGCGAGACGCCATTCGAAGCAGGGTACGTCGCAGCCTGCCGCAGTGCGCATCAAGTTGAAACAGCATGCGGGCCAGGCGGCGAATCCGGCCGTACAGGAAGGCAAGAAAGTGACGAAGGGACAACTCGTCGGGCGAGTGGAAGATGGCAAACTGGGAGCTAATGTGCATGCCAGCATCGACGGCAAAGTACGCACGGTGACGGCGGATTATGTCGAAATTTCCGCGTGAGGCGGCTGGTTTGAGGGAGAAATGGCAAAGAATTCAATCGGCTTGATCGAACTGACGAGCATCGCTTCCGGGTTCCTCTCGTGCGACGCAATGTTGAAAGCGGCGGACGTGGATGTGGTGCTATCGCGTTCGATCTGCTCGGGGAAGTACATGGTAATGGTGCGGGGGGACGTCGCCGCGGTACAGGCAGCGGTCGCTTCGGGGATCTCTGGCGCGCGGTTTTCCGTGATCGATTCGTTCGTCATTCCGAATTTGCATGACGCGGTATTCCCGGCCATCAGCGGTACGACAAAGGTGGAGGCGCTGGGGGCGCTGGGCATCGTGGAATCGTTCTCCGTGGCGAGTCTGATCGAGGGAGCGGACGCCGCGGTGAAGAGTGCGAACGTTCAGTTGATCGAGATCCGCCTCGCCATGGCGCTCGGGGGGAAGGCGTTCGTCACAATGACGGGAGACGTTGCAGCGGTGCAAAGCGCGGTGGAAGCGGCGGCGCAAGTAGTGGGGCAAAAGGGCATGTTGGTGAATAAGGTGGTGATCCCGCATCCGCGTCCGGAACTGTTGAATGAGATGATTTGACAGTGTGAGGACGGGTCTGTTTAAATGAAATGACACACACCTTGCTCCTCAGTAGCTCAACGGTAGAGCATTCGGCTGTTAACCGAAGGGTTGTAGGTTCGAATCCTACCTGAGGAGCCAATTCCAAGCGCATCGAACTGGCGCTATCCATTACCAACCGCTACCAACGGTTTCTACGTCTCAAATCGGCGCGACCCGGAACTCCCAAATCATTCTAGGACCTGAAGGTATCGGTCGACGAAGCGCCGCCGCATCAATTTCCAGACGTTGTCCGACCTCACGCCGCATCGCGCAGGACTTTCTCCCAAGCGGCAACCACTTGCTCCCGGTGTGCCGGTCCCTGAAATCCGAACGGGATCGAACCGAGTCCGAGCCGCACCTGCCGCCCACCCGCCACCAGATCCGCCAGGGCAAACACAGATTCGGGCGCCACCGGCTCGGCAGCCGGCCCTACTGTGCCAGGGTACACCAGAAAGGTATCCACCCGAGGCGCCTCGGCAAACATGGCATACGCAAGCGCCTGGTGCAGATCAGCCCGGTGCGACTCTCGCAAAGCCACGGGCAAACCCGACCAGTCCTGGACCGCCAGTCGACGAAGGTGATCCTTGTACTTGGCATCGATCCAGACAGCCCGCCCAGGCAGTTCGAGAAGAAAGTCCGGAGTCAGGTGGCCCATGGATCGGGTGCGCGTTCGCCACACAAACGGCCTGCTGGTGGAACCCTGCCGCCCGGTGGACAGCCGTCCCCCCAGCCGTAGGGCCAACGAGTGTAGGAACGCCTCCACCCAGGCCTCCCAAAGACTGTTCACGGGAAGGGACCAGGGCAGGCCGTCGAGCGACCTCGCGCCGCCCAACCCGCGCTCATCACGAACCCAGGCCATCGCTTCGACCGCCAATCGCAGCCACTCGGGCGCAATTGAGGGTGCCACCAGTCCACCCAACCCGGGACGCCGTGCCGGACCAGGTCCGAGCGCGCGGAGAAGGTCCCCGATCCGCTCCATCAGTCGTCGCGCGACCAAGAAATCTGCAGCCGGCTCGAGGTCCTCGCCGACGCGACGGAGAGTCCATCGCAGTGCCGCGACTAATTCGGGATCGCTGCTCAATTCGGAATACGAGCACTGGAACGAAGTCCACCGCCCGGTTGGAAGGGCCCGGCCAGCGTAGCAGTTCCAGTCCACGGTCCCCCGCGGCATCTCTCGTTCCATTGTGGTCGGCACAAAGGTCCGCGTCATTTGCGCGATCAGAGCAGCAACCCGCGAGACGAGCGGACCGGCCAGGACCCAAGGCGGAACTTCGCGAGCGGAACCAGGGACCAGGGCAAGTCCTCCGATCTCCGGCTCGACACGGAACCCGACCTCCCCGAGGACTTGGCCGATCGACGACCACCCAAACCGCGGTTCAACCAGGAGGCCGCCGGTAATCTTGCGTGTAATTGGGGAGCGGATGGGAATCGCGCCGAGCCTGTCACTTGAGGTGAGGACCACCAGGGCGCGGCCCTCCTTTACGCGGACACTCGTAGCGATCGCGAGTCGTGCCAATGCATCTCGATTCGCTGTCAAGAAACTGTCAATCCAATCGGGCCGGTCCGGCCCTCCGACTTCGTCGTAAGATAGCTCCGCTTCGCCGCCTTGATCCGGCAGCTTCTTCAGCGACGGCGCGGCACGGCTTCGCTCCCAGATTAAAGTGCGGCCTCTACTCGGGCGGCGCCCCGGTCCGGTTCGCCTACGGTTGGGCATATTGATCTGCCATTGACCGGAGTCGTCCGGCGATCCGATCGACTAGCCCTTGAACCTCGCCGGTCGCAGGGCCGAGCAGGCGCTCGTCCACATAAGCCGACAAGAGTGGTAACAGTTCATGCTCAAGGCGCCGTCGCACTCGTTGTTCCCGTTGTGAAGGGTCGAGATCAGGACGCGGGTCGAGGAAGTAGGCATGACCGGGCACGAGATTGAGGCCCGCCTCGTCGGCGTGCTCGGTAAAAGTATCGAGAGTGTCCTCGAACACTTCGATGTTTACGCGGACTCCTTCTGCGTTGACGACCTCGAGGTCAGGCCACATGTCGAGAAACGCGAAGCGCCTGCGTATCGCGATATCGAAGCGTGCAATCGAGCGATCGGCCGTGTTGAGCGTCGCGAGCACTCGTAGTCCGCCCTCGAGCCGCAACTTCCGGCTGCCCTCGTACTCATGGGGGAGTTCGATCGTCCGATCCCCGTCGCCGCTTTCAAATAGGAAGATCGCCTCGCCCAGGACGCGAGACAGGTCGCCTCGATTGATCTCATCGATGACCAGCACGTGTGTTCGTCCCTTCGCCGCCGCATTCGCTCGAAGCAAGTCCCCCTTCCGGACATCGAACCGAAGTCCGTCCTGCGCAGGCACCGGAGCCAGCCCAATCACGAAGTCCTCGTAGGTGCGAGCCGGATGAAACTGGACAACGGTGGGGTCACCGTGCCTGCGAGCCGCTGCCAAGGCCATGCGGGTCTTCCCGGTTCCCGGTGGCCCCTGCAAGACCACGAACCGCCGGTCATCCAGCAGCTCCGCGACCTCCGCTTCGGTACGTTGCGGGAACAGCTTTCCGAGCATAGCGCTGCGACGGTTGTCCCAGCGTTGCTTGAACGCGCCCTTCATGCGTACGCGGTGCTCGTACGCGAAAAGGTCCATCAGGTCTTCAACGGCCTCCCTCTCTGCCGCGTTGCCATCCGTTATAGGCACGGCTGCATAGATGACAGCTCGGCCCGGCTGGTCGTAGACTTGGAGGACCGCTTCGATCGCCGGCCAGTTCCGTCGCGCGGAATCCGGGATCGTGGAATTTAGGTCAAGCGGATCCGGCTTCACCCACAAGCGGTTACCATGCAATCGAGCGAGCGCTTGTAGCCGGCGACGATGACCGGGCCGGCCAAGAATATGTGCATCGGGGCCAAATCCTGCGGTCCCAATTACGAGGACAGCAACACTGCCGCCATCGCCGGGGAACCAAACGAAACTGGTCCCCGATAGGGCCCGGAGCTCGGATTCTCGGCCAGAATCCAACCAGCGTAGGATGCGTGATCCTCGCTCATGTACGATGGGCGCGCCTGAAAGAGTTTCCAATCCTGTTGGTAATAGCGTTCCTCGAACAACTCGGCGAGAAACTGACGTAATTCTTCCCGCGCGGGTTGCCAGGAGCGACCATCGCGAAGAGTGCCTAACAACTTGTCTGTGGCTGCCATTGCGTGAAACACTTATCCTACTCGCCCGTCACTAGCGAGCGCTACCTTCTGAATGCGACGGAAGGACTGTGCACGTTCCAGATGATAGGTAGGTCGCCGAATGCACGACGCCAAAGATCCGCGATACTGACGTCTATCGTCTCTGGGATTCAGAACCGGTCGCACGGATTTTGAGTAAGTCATCTACATTCAATCACTTTGCCAGTGTCTCCGCACTGTCAAACACCCTTTGTTTGCCTTGGGGAGCCAACAACTTGCAGCCATTACACCTCGACCAGAATCATTGACTTTAGCGATTTCTTTAGCAGGCTCATGGAAAACGCAGCGCCCTATCCTTCCGGCGTTGCCGGCTTCTTTGCCTCCACCGCGCCGACGGCCCTCCGCTTCGCCTCTATGCGGATGTGCGAGTAGTGCTTGAGCATCCGTTTCGAAACGTGGCCAGCCATATCTCGAATTGTCTCGTCTGAGGCTTCCCCGCTCTCGGCGAGGTCGGTAATAAACGTGTGGCGGTTGTCGTGCCAGCGGCCGGTCACTCCCGCCTCTTTCTTAATCGCGGCCCAAACCGTCTTGAAGCTGGTCGCCGGGCGCGTCGGGTCAGTCGGCTGAGGTTTGCCGAACCTTCATAAGGGTGACCGCGGAATGAAGCGCTGGGTGGGCCTCGGCGTAATCGCCGACAACCTACAACACCTCGGCGCGGTGCTCGCAGAGCGCAAAAACTAAATTTTCTAAGACTCCTCAAACCAGCTACTTAAACACCCGGCGGGACGACCGCCGGGTGTTTTCTTTGTTGGTAGCACTTCGGACTGGTGAACCGTCCTTGATCAACAACTGAATTTTGCGCCGGAAAGTAGCTAGCCAAAGATATTTGAAATTGTCAGATCAGCCCACGTCAGCGATCTTGTGTGTGGGGTAGCCCAGGATGGTCGTGATGCGGCCGGTACCGCGGTCAGCGTAGATGAAAGCGGGCCCTTCGATCCGGTAGTGGCCCTTCCATTCGATGGCGAAGCTGGTATCGGTCTCCTCCAGGTAGATGGGTTCGGGGTCGCCATCTCTGGCGAGACGGGCCGCAAGGTGGTCGGTGACGTCGAGTAGCCAGGCATCACCGGTGTCGGTGGCGAAGAGGATGAGTTGGTCGATGGTGACAATTCGTCCGTCGTGATCGGCGGCCTTGTCCTGGATGTAGGCGATCTCGTCGGCCAGACGGAAGCCTTTGCCGTCCACTACCTGCCTTGCCGACCCGCGTTTGATCGTTCTGCGGCCCACAAGTGTTTCTCTCCATCGAGTATAGTGCGTGGACATGGAACGGTTCATCCAGTTGTTCGCGGATTTCCTGTCCCTGGTCTATCACTGCTTCGACCGCATCGTCATTCACGGGTATTTGAGCGGTCTGTCCCGGCCCGAGCAGGTGGTTTATTTCTTTCGGCAGGTTCTGGGCATCCCGGTGGTGAGCAGAGAGGTTCTCAGCCAACGCACCAACGACTACCGGGGCTGGGTCGAGGCGTATGCCCGCAACCACAAGATCCCGATTGAGTGGGCCGAAAAAGGAACCCGGAAAGAGGACTACGTCCTGCTCGCGCTGCGCCGTATGGAGAAGAATAACGCCTACGGCGTCTACTTCATCTTCAAGAGCATGGAGCAGGGACGCACCTTCCGCATCAGCATGCCCAAATTTCCGACGAAAGATCCCAATCATCGAATCCTGGCGCACCAACGAAGCCGCTTCACCCACTACTATTTCTATATCCGGGACGCAGTTCTGGGGCCCATCATCGTACGTGTGGCGAGCTTCTTTCCCTTCCATGCCACCTACTGGCTCAACGGCCACTCTTTTATCGAACAGGAACTGAAGCGAAAGCAGATCGGCTTCCGCAAGAACGACAACGCCTTCCTGGCGGTGGATAATGTGGCCGAACTACAGGCGGCCGCCGACCGGCTGAGCGCAGAGATCATCGGCAAGCAACTCGATTACTGGACGTTCGTGTTGGGGCCGAAGTTCTCCAAACAGGAACGGAGCCAGATGAACCTGTCGCGATTTTACGCCATCGCGCAGATCGAGTACTGCCGCAACTTCATTTTCAAACGCCATTTTCCCATCCACAAGATCTTCGAGCGAAGCTGTGAACTCGGGCTCTGGCGTTTGACGGCCCATCGCATCAGTGAGATCTTCGGTGTGCGGCTCAACAAACGACTACGCGGCAAACTGGCAACGGTCATCGAGCAGATCGAGCATGGGCATCACGTATTCCGAGCCTATTGGAAAAACTCTTTCCTCAAGCAGTATGAAAAGTTCTCCCGGTTCCTGCGCAACGAACTGGTTTCCAACAATCTGCGCGATTTTGGATTGAAAAAGGGATTTAATCATCTCGATGCTATACGCAAAAGATTCCAAACCATTACCGAACATTTCGCCGATTGCCAAGCCCAGTGGCTCAACGTCCATGTGGACTTCCCCCTGCTACAACGGCTGGCACTGCCGGTGACCATCGGCACCGTCCGTTATCCCGGAATTAAGATCCATGAACCGCGGATCATTCGCCTGATGGAAGTCCTCCTACATGGCGGAACCACCGTGGGCGGCTGGACTGCCAAGCAGATTCACCAAGCCGTGCTCACCACCTTCGAACTTTCAGCCCAAACCTACGGTCTGAATCAACTCCGCTACGACCTGCGCAAGTTGAAAGGTCATGGCCTGCTCCAACGTGACGGCCGCCGCTATGCCTACCGCCTCACTGCCAAAGGTCTACAAGTCGCACTCTTGTTCCTGTTCTTCCACAAGCGCCTCTGCGGTCCTCTCGCCAACAGCCGCTTCCACCACAAGCCTGAACCAGCATGCCGACCAAACAGCAAACTGGAAGCCGCCTATCACAAGGCCGACAAGGCGATCCAGGATATTGTTGACCTGCTGGCTGCTGCCTGATGTTACCTCTTCGAATGTTGAAGTATTCTTGTTTAGGAACGCCGTTCCAAGAATCTATTATTATCGAAGTAGTGCGGTTTTTCCCGAGCTCGACGCCAATCCGGTTGTGGGGAAGGGGCCGGATCGGGAACGATAAACACATATCGCGCAGCCGATCAAGCATCCAGGCTTCATCAAGCAGCGCGCCGGGAGAATCGTGATTACCTTTTCGACGCCGCACGCGATTGGAGCCACCGCCGGAGGGATTGTTGGCTCTCGCCAGATCCGCGGCCCGCAAGGAGGCTTTCGACACTGATGTCTTCATCCAGATCCGGCCAGTGAATTCCCTGGCCTCGCGCGATCAGTCGCCAGTGGTTCCGCTCGGCGGGTTCGCCATTCGAAAGGCGTGGAAACCAGGCGAGCGGAGCCGTAATGGTCCTTCCATCCGCGAGGTCCACCGATAGCGCATCCTCGCTTACATTCACGCTCTGCGCCAATGCTTCCCTGAGTTCAGTTCCCGAAGTACTCATTCCATGACCTCAATAGATCGACGGCGCTGTCGGCGACCAGTCTCTCCAACCCGTTGAATCACGTCGCCCAAAGCCGCGGCTCACTTCGAACCGGACAGGCTCCAGCCAGAATTCGGCGCTAGCGTCATCGCGCTCCACGTGCACGTGAGCGGGCTCGTCTCGATCGGCCGAGTAAAAGAAAAAGCGGTATGGTCCGTTCCGAAGAACCGTCGGCAAACGATCCCAGTTTACACGGTCCGGGCGAGCGCCTGACAGGCCTGGATTTCGTGGTCGATTCGGAATACACCGCCGTCTCGTGATATTCGGGTTGCCCAACGCGAAGCCGATTCGCGTTCTCTACGGCGGCATCCGATGTATTGCTCCCCCCGGGAAACGCGCTTGCATCTCCATGATGGCTCGGAGCGGATGGTCGGCGACTCGTACTTTGGGTCACCAGTGGGATTCGTGGGAATCCCGATTGGCTGCGCTCCAATGTGACCCCTGGCTCGATCCGTGCGGAGGGACGCGAAGAGGGTGCACCGCCGTGGCTATGGCCGGAGCGCCCGGTTGATCGCGTCCAACAGTTTGCCTTCGGAGTCGCCGTTGTACTCCCAGAACATGATGCCCGCAAGGCCGCGCTCTTTCACATAGCTGCCCTTGAGGCCGATGGACTGTTCATCCTCGTAGGAGATGAAAATTCGCTTCTCGGCATTGTAGAGGTATGGGGCCTTCGCGGTATCGTCCCAGTACCGCACGAAGGCATCCTTGCCTTCGAGGTTCGTCTTGATATCCCTGAAGTTGGTCCGCAGCCTTTCGGTGACGCGTTTGCCCGGTTGGTACAGACCGTTCTCGGCCGGCGGAACCTCTCCCCAGGCTTTGCCGTAGAAGGGCGCTCCCAGCACGATCTTGCCGGCGGGCACGCCGGCGGCGAGGAAGAGGTCCACCGCCGTGGCGCACGACCGGCCTTTCGGGCTCGCCGGGTTGGTGAAGAGGGGTGAGTGGTGCGCGGTCACGGGGTCCCAGTCTCCGGCCATGTCGTAGGTCATGAGATTCACGAAGTCGAGTGAGGCATGCAGCTTGTCCATCTCGGTGTGTTCGATCCAGGAGTCGTTGGTTCCCGTGGCCATGGTCAGCAGGTAACGCTTGCCGGCAGCCTTACCGGCCTTGTCCAGGGCCGCGCGCGCTTCGGCCAGAAGGGCCGTGCAGTTCACCTTGTCCTCGTGGCGATTCGTGTTATTCAGGCCCTTCTGGCCGGGGTACTCCCAGTCCACATCCAGCCCGTCCAGACGGTGGCGCTCCAGGAACGCGACCGCGCTATCGATAAAGAGTTTGCGGGATTGCGGTGTGAGGGCCATATCGGAGAAGCCTCCGGACCACGTCCACCCGCCCACGGAGACGAGTATTTTCAGCTTGGGATTGCGCTCCTTGAGGCTGTTCAGGATCTTGTAATTCTCCGCATCGCCAGCGTAGCCCTCCACCATCAGGCCGTCTTTGATATTGGCGAAGGCATAGTTGATGTGGGTGAGTTTCTCCGCCGCCACGTCACTGGGGACCAGCGGACGGTTTGGCGAATATAGGTAGCCGATGACCACCTTCCCGGCCGGCTGGCCCATCGCCACGACCGCGCCGCAGACGAACAGAACGGCGAAGAACAGGTGCAGTCGCCTCATGGATCGCTTCCTCCGAAGCAACACAGCTTTACAGAATGCGCCTTCGGAGTCAATACGATTTTCTGAGGCAAGGCCGGCTCCTGGCGGCATGCTACCCGGACCCTTCGTCAGCTCGACGACTCGGCTCCAGGTGGTTCACGGAACGGTTCAACAGAAATACGTTCGTAATTCACTTCCAGAACGATCAGGTATTCTGAACCGCCCGGTGCCTGGAGCGCTACGCGGTCGCCCGCTGCCGATTTCATCAACGCGCGCCCCAGAGGCGACACCCAACTGATATGGTTGCGGTTGAGATCGACCTCGTCGGTGCCCACGATGCTCACTACTCGCTCAGTTCCCGTGGCGTTGGCATAGCGCACGGTCGCTCCGAAGAATGCCCGCGTCGCCGCCTGCCCCGATCTCGGATTTTCCGGGTCCACTACTTCCGCGGCATCGATTCGCTTGGTGAGAAAGCGAATGCGTCCATCGATCTGGCGCAGACGCCGCTTGCCGTATTGATAGTCGGCGTTCTCACTGCGATCGCCGTTGCTCGCAGCCCACGCTACCACTTTCGTCACGGCCGGGCGTTCCCTGGTGAGCAGAAACCGGTACTCCTCTTTGAGACGCTGCAGCCCACCCGGCGTTATGTAGTTCTTGACCGGCGTCGCGGGCTCGTCTGGTTGCGGTTTTCTTGTAAACCCTTTTCGCATGGGTAGTCCTTCAACGGCGAATCCAGTGAGTTGACAGGCAGGGCAAGCTGAAGCATGCCCCACCAAAGCCGGCGTCAGGTCTGGCGCAGGACGGTCTCTGCGTTAAGGGCGCCGTCCGGCGTCTCCTCGTGTTTGAACATCAGGTAGAGGTCGCGTCCGGTTGCGAGGAGTTCCTTCGAGCGGGTCACGATGGCTGCGACGTCGTCCGGGGTGTACTCGGGTTTGCGGAGGCGGTAGTAGACGAAATCGGCGGTGATTACCTGGGGCACCTCGAGCTTCTCCGATTCGGCGACGCAGAGCGAGACGTTGCGCTGACGGAGCGTGTCGTAGACCTCATCGACGAGCCAACTGGCATGGCGAAACTCGAAGGCGTAGCGGAGGTCGCCGGGCAGGAGCTCCAGGTAATTGCGCAGGAGCGCGACGTCGCACTTCATGGCGGGCGGCAACTGGAAGAGGATGGGTCCGAGGCGGCGCGCGCTGCGCAGGGGGTCGATCATTTTGAGGAAGAGCGCGGTGGCTTCGGCGGCGTTATTGAGGCGGAGGATGTGGGTGATGCGCATGTTCGCCTTGACGGCGAAGACGAAGCCGGGGGCCGTCTGGGCCACCCAGTTCTCGAGGGTGGAGGCAGAGGGCAGGCGGCGGAACGTGTAGTTGATTTCCACGCAGTTCAGCCGTTCGGCGTAGAGTTTCAGGAATTGCCTGGCCGGAGCCTTGGCCGGATAGAAGCCCGGTTTCCAGGCTGGGTATGCGAAGCCGGAAGTTCCGGCGTAGAGCGTCGCCATGGCTTATCATTATCTCTGGCCGGAGGGATCTCCGGCGGAGGCCTCCCATGTTCCTGGTCCACTGGATGGTTGACTGGCTGATCGGCGCGCTGGCGCTGTGGCTGGTGGCGCAGATTATTCCGGGCATTCAGGTTCGCAGTTTCCAGACTGCAATGCTGGCGACGATCGTGATTGCGCTGGTGGATGTGACGATCGGACCGATTTTGCGATTCATCGCGTTTCCGATCACTTTTCTGACGCTGGGATTGTTCCGGCTGGTGTTGAACGCGTTGCTGCTGAAGCTGGCGTCGATCTTTACGCCGGGTTTCCGGATCGACGGGTTTTTGAACGCACTGCTCGGTTCGCTGGTGCTGACGATTGTCGATATCGTCTTGCGGCGCGCGGTGTGGGCTACTCTATAAACGTGCTAGCGCCCTCGAATTCCGCCGAGTTGGCCGGTGTGCTGCGTGAGGCGGCCGCGGCGGGCCGCACCATTTCGCTTGCGGGCAATTCCACGAAGCGCCAGATGGCCGGGCCGGTAGAGCCCGCGGACGTTGCCGTTACCACGATGTCGCTGCGCGGCATATTGCAGTACGAGCCGCGCGATCTCACGATCAGCGTGGCGGCCGGTGTGAGCTGGTGCGAGTTCACCCACCTGCTGGCGGAAAACCGGCAGATGGTACCGCTGGACCCTCCGTTCGCGGATGGCGCGACGGTGGGCGGAGTGATTTCGGCCAATTGCAGCGGGCCGCGGCGGCGGCTTTACGGCACGGCGCGCGACCTGGTGATCGGGATGGAGTTTGCCACGCTGGAAGGCAAGCTGGTGAAATCGGGCGGGATGGTGGTGAAGAATGTCGCCGGCCTGGATATGGCGAAGCTGATGATCGGGTCGTTCGGCACGCTGGCGGCGATCGCGGTGGTGAACTTCAAGCTGCAGCCGATGCCGGAAGTGGAGCGCAGTTTTCTGCTGCCGTTCGATTCGGCGGCCGCGGCAATCGCGGCGCGCAATGTGATTTTGAAGGGCCAGTTGCAGCCCTCGGCGATCGACCTGCTGAACCCGGCGGCGGCGCGGACAATGGGGAATTCGCGCTGGCTGCTGGCGCTGCGGGCCGGCGGTAATGCGGCCGCCGTGGAACGCTACGAACAGGAGTTCGCGAATTTCACGGATGCACTGGCATTTGAGCAGGAACGCCAGCAGACGTTGTGGCGGCACGTGGAGAACTTCACGCCGCAATTCCTGGCGTCGCAGCCGGATGGCGCGGTGATCCGCGCTTCGTGTACCCTGAAAGACACGGAAGCAGTCATGGAGAGCTTCCCGGGTCCGGCGGTGGCGCGCGCGGGCTCGGGCGTCTGTTATGGCTATTTCGAGCGAGCGCAAGCGGCCGCGGAGTGGCTGGCCGGCACGCAACCTTCGGGGTGCAAGGCGGTCATCGAGTTTGCGCCCGAGGAGAGCCGGCGGCGGTTCGACCTGTGGCCTTCTCCCGGCGGCGATTTTGAGATTATGAAACGGGTCAAGCATCTGTTTGATTCCGGGAACCTGTTAAACCGTGGCAGACTTTACCGTCTTATCTGAGAAGACCGCTCTGGGACCGAGGCAGTTCGACCTGGACCGCTGCGTGCATTGCGGCCTGTGTCTGAACGCGTGTCCGACGTATCGTGAGCTGGGCCTGGAGATGGATTCGCCGCGAGGCCGGGTCTACCAGATGGTGCAGGTGGCCAACGGCGCGGCGATCAGCGATTCCTACCGCGAACATATCGACCTGTGCCTGGCGTGCCGGGGCTGCGAATCGGCGTGCCCGTCGGGGGTGCGTTATGGCCGCATGGTGGAAGACGCGCGCGCGGAACTGGAAGCGCACGTCCAGCGGAACTGGTTCGCGCGTAAATTCCGGGAGCTGATCTTCGTGCACCTGCTGCAATCGCGCGGGGCGCTCTCTGTGGCCGGTACGCTGCTCTATCTTTTCGAGATGAGCGGGCTGAAGGCGCTGGCGCGCGGGCTGGGAGGGTTGAAGCTGCTGGGCCGCCTGGGCGATCTGCAACAGCTCACGCCTTCGGCCGAACCGCCATTCTTCTTCAGCCAGATTGGCCGCACGTTTCCACCGGAGGGCAAGCGGACCCGGCGCGTAGCGTTCCTGGCGGGGTGCATTGCCAACGTGAGTTTCGCGCGATTGAACGAGGCGACGGTCCGCGTGCTCCAGCGCAACGGGTGCGAGGTGGTGGTGCCGGAGGGCCAGGGCTGCTGCGGCGCGTTGCACCTGCACGCCGGAATGCGCAGCGAGGCGCGCAAACTGGCGCGCCGCAATATCGACGCAATTCTGGAGGGCGGATTCGACGCGATCATCACGAATGCGGCAGGCTGCGGATCGACGCTCAAGGAGTACGGGGAACTGCTCGAGGACGTGCCGGAGTACGCCGAAAAGGCGCGCCGGTTTGCCGGCTTGATGCGCGACATCACGGAATTTCTGAGTTCGCTCGAGTTGAACCCGAACCTGGGGCGGGTGGACGCGGTGGTGACGTACCAGGATTCCTGCCACCTGGCGCACGGCCAGCACATCCGTCAATCGCCGCGGCAATTGCTGGCGGCGATTCCGGGGTTGACGTTCCGTGAAATGCCGGGTTCCGATCTCTGCTGCGGCAGCGCGGGCATCTACAACGTGGTGCAGAACGAGATGTCGATGCAGATTCTGAAGCACAAGATGGAGTCGGTGAACGCGACGAAGGCGGAGATTGTGGCGACCGCCAATCCAGGATGTATGCTACAGCTTCAGGCGGGAGTCCGGTTGCACGGCAGCGGGCAGCGGGTGATGCACGTGGTGGAAGTGCTGGATCTGGCGTATAAGAACGCGAAGTAGGGAGAGACAGGCGGGATACCATCCCGCCGCAGGATGCCATCCTGCCCCACTTTTGGCTTTCGTATGTGGTACACGTATTCCGATGGAGGAGATTGTCTTATGAAGATCAATACTCGACGCTGGTACCTCAATACATTCGGGACCATGATGGCGGCCGTGACAGGCGCACGGGTCCTTTCCGCTCAGCAACAGCCTCCAGCCGGGGAGCGGCCCCGGCGCAGCACCCATACAGTCAATGGGATATATTACTTCTCCGGCACGGGTTCCAACGACGGCTATCCCAAGGACGATCACGTGCTGGTGACGGACCCATTCGAGAAGCATGTCACGCGGACGATGGATGCGCTAAAGAAATCGGTAGAGCGCGCCGGCTGCACGATGGACAGCATCCTGCATCTTGAGGTTTTTATCTGTCTTCCTCATGCCGATGGAGTTCCCATGCCTACGGGGAAGGCGCGGTTCGATGCGCATAAGGCGCAATACGATGCGTTGAACAAGATCTACGGGACTTACTTCAGTCCGGGCAAAGCTCCGTCGCGGGCTTGTATGGCGGTGGAGTGGATTCCCGGCGATTCGTTGATCGAGATCGTTGGCAGTGCGCAGGTAGTGACGCCGCCGGCGGCCGGGTAGTGTAGTAGAGACGGTCAGTTGTTCCCTTGCGCCCGGCTCCCCGCTCGTCAGACGGGATGCGACCTGGCGAGTTTCTCGTTTAGTTTGATTCCGAAGCCCGGACCTTCGGGGACCTGTATTGAGCCTCTCTCGAAGCGTTCCTCCGGCACAACCAGTTCCCCGCGCCAGGCGGTCTCGCCCCACTGGAGTTCAAGGGTCCGGAAGTTCGGCATGCCCGCACAGACCTGCACGCTCGCCGCGGTGGAGACCGGGCCACTGGGATTGTGCGGCGCTACGGAAACACCATCGCCGCGAGCCATCGCCGCGATGCGGGTCATTTCGAGCAGGCCTCCGCAGTGTTTCACATCCGGCATAATGACGTGGACCGCCTGGGCGCGGCAGAGAGGGGCGAAGCCTCTGGTTCCGAAGAGAAGCTCCCCGCCCGCCATCTGCTGGCGAATCGCGCGGCGAATTTTCAGTGTATCGCTGGTCCGCTCCGGCGCTACCGGCTCTTCGTACCAAGCCAGATTGTACTGCTCCAACCGGCCCGCCACTTCGCGCGCCAGGGGCACGTCGAAGAAGCTATGGCAGTCCACCATCAATTCCACATCTTTCCCTATGGCGTCCCGCATGGCGGCGACGCAGGCGATACCCTGGTCTACCGCCTTACGAATCTCGGCGGCGGACGAACCGGGTTTGGGAAAACCGTCGAACGGGGCTCCCTTTACGGCGCGGAAGCCGTCTTTTACCGCCTTCCTCGCGGTACCGGCGAAGCCTTGCGGCGTGCGCGGGCTGGTTACGCGGTTGATGTTCGCGTACACAGGCAACGAGTCTCTGATCCTGCCGCCGAACAGCGCGTAGGTGGGGACATCGAGCGCTTGTCCGGCCAGGTCCCAAAGGGACTGTTCGACGGCGCTGTAGGCGGTTGCCGAGATCAATCCGCCGGCGATGGCCTGAGGTTCGGCCTTTTGCCTGTAGGCTTCGATGTCCAGCGGCGATCTGCCCTGCACCAGGGCGAACATGGCGCGCAGCTCGGACTCCATGCGGAGGGCGTTCTGCCTGGTCGTGTTCGCGAATCCGAAGGCGTCAGAAGCCTCGCCCAGACCCGTCAAACCCACATCGGTAGTGAGACGAACGATCAGCCAGACCGTGCGTTCGGTGGCCCGCACGGGAAACAACTCCATGCCGGTTACGCGCACGCTGGGCGCGGCACGCAGTTTGAGGAGCAACGGAGCAGGCAGACTCGCACACAGGAAGGCGCGCCGGCTGGTATTCACGAACGCTCCTGGACCAGGCGGCTCCCTCGGACGCCTACAGGGGTGGGAAGCAGGGGCATGGTGGAAGAAGGATAGCACCGTTCGACGCCAGTGGAAGCTTGTGAACAGATATGTGAAGGGGTTCGTATCGCGGATGACATCGGCGGTTTGCGCCTGATTCGGGAGCCCGGTAGCATTAAATTTTGAAAGATCGGCCGGTAAGTTGATTATGCGCGATGGCGGCTGGTCTGCGCTCGGAGGGAAGAGT
Organism: uncultured Solibacteraceae bacterium; assembly: GCA_963792055.1. Classification (GTDB taxonomy): domain Bacteria; phylum Acidobacteriota; class Terriglobia; order Bryobacterales; family Bryobacteraceae; genus Solibacter. Next base: position 1,099,592 of record CAWBUV010000011.1, read on the forward strand.
CGTGGGGCTATCCTGGCAACAAGGTCCGCTTTCACCGGGAGCAATCGGCCGGTTTCTGGTGCCCGAACCGCTACCCAAGAGACTGTTGTACGTCGAGCCGTTGCGCCGGCGGATGAGTGTGCGCTTCGGCGGAATCTGGATCGCCGATAGCGAGGACGTTCTTCTGCTGTTCGAACCCGGCCGCTATCCGATCGCTTACTTCCCGGAGACCGACGTCTCTCGAGATACGCTTCAACGGAGCGACCATACCACCCGCCATCCCGACCTGGGGCCTACGTCCTGGTACACGGTCTGCGCGGGCGAGCCGGACATTGTCCCGGTTCACCTGGATGGCACGCAGCTACGGCTTGCGCCGGGTCAAACGGTGATTCCGCACGGTCCCGATCGCGATCTGGACGTGGCTGAGGCGGCCGGGTCGCGCAAACAGGCATGAGCGGGAAGCCGGCGGGGGACTCGCGCGCCGACGGAGGAAAATGGCTCGACTCATATCGGTGAACGTGGGACTTCCGCGCGACATTGAGTGGAAGGGTCGCACGGTGCATACCGGAATCTGGAAGGATCCGGTGCATGGACGCTGCCGGGTTGGCCGGTTGAACCTGGAGGGAGACGGCCAAGGCGACCTGGCGGGGCACGGGGGTGAGCAGCGCGCGGTCTTCGTTTACCAGATGGAGGCGTATAGCTACTGGCAGGAGCAGCTCAAGAGAGTTGACTTCGTGTTCGGACAGTTCGGGGAGAACTTCACGATCGAGGGATTGACGGACGATGCCGTGTGCATCGGCGACCGTTACCAGATTGGCAGCGCGGTGTTCGAAGTGACGCAGCCTCGGGTCACCTGCTATCGCGTCGGCATACGGATGAACGAGCCCCGTATGCCGGCATTGCTGACCTCCAGCGGGCGGCCGGGGTTCTACTTCCGGGTGCTGCAGGAAGGCGAGGTGGGCGGCGGGGACGAGATTGTGAAGCTGGGAGAGGCGAAGGAGCGGATGACGGTCGCGGAGATCAACGCACTGCTGTATTCGCCCAATCATCCGCGCGACCGACTGGAGCGGGCATTAGGGATCGAGGCGCTTTCGCCGGGATGGCGCGGGTCGTTTGAGGCGCTGCTGCGGGGCCAAACGGCTCCCGCGGGGAGTGGGAATGCGGGGCTCGCGCCGGCTGCGGCTGCGCATCCGGCTGCACCGGGTTTTCGGCCGCTCACGGTGACGGCGATCGATCAGGAGTCCGTGGACGTCCTTTCGCTGACGATGCAGAGCGCAGATGGGGAGCCGCTGGGAATGGCTCTGCCCGGCCAGTACGTGGTCTTGCGTCTTCGGCCTACAGCCGGTGGGCCGCCGCTATTTCGGAGTTATTCGCTTTCGGGTCCGCTTTCGAACCAACGCTATCGAATCAGCGTTAAGGTGGAGCCGAACGGTGTGGCTGGAACTTACCTGCGCGAGCATTTACGGGTGGGCGATGCGCTGGACGTCAGCTCGCCGCGCGGAAGCTTCTTTCTGGAGTCGGGCGAGCGGCCGGTGGTGCTGCTCAGCGCGGGGATCGGGGCGACGCCAGTTTTGGCGATGCTGCACGCGCTGGCGGCGGATGGCTCGACACGGCAGGTATTGTGGCTGCACGCGGCGCACGACCGGCAGCATCATCCGTTCGCCGGCGAGGTACGCCGGCTGATGCTCGGGCTCGCACACGGCCGCAGTTATGTGTGTTACAGCAGTCCGGGCGCGCAGGACAGGCGGGGCGAGGATTTCGACGCCAGCGGTCATCTGTCGCGATCGGTCTTCGACGAGGCCGGCGTCTCGCGAGAGGCGGATGTGTATCTCTGCGGGCCGACCCGCTTCATGGCGGACATGAAGGCGGCGCTCGGGGCTTTGGGAGTACCGCCGGAGCGGATTCATGCGGAGATCTTCAACGGCAGCGAGCCAGTGACGCCGGGCGTTGTCAGGGAAGAGGCGCGAATTCCGCATCTGCCTGCGGACGACGCGAACACCGGCCCGCTGGTATCGTTCGCGCGGAGCGGCATCGCGGCACACTGGAAGGCGTCGGAGTACCAGAGTATTTTGGAGCTGGCGGAGGCGTGCGATGTTCCGGTTCGCTGGTCGTGCCGGACGGGCGTTTGTCACACCTGCGAGAGCGGTTTGGTTTCCGGGGAGGTTGTCTACGGGCCGGAGCCACTTGATAAGCCCGCGGACGGCAATCTTCTGATTTGCTGCTCGCAGCCGGTTCGCGACGTGGTTGTCGATTTGTGAGGAATACTTTGTCTTCAACGCAGAGGCGCAGAGGAAGCGCAGAGAAATGCAAAGACAAGGTCGACGAGACGACACTAGCGTTCGGCGAAGGTGTCGCAGGCCGAGATGTCGCCGGATTGCAGGCCGCGGCGGAACCAGGCGGTCCGCTGCGCGGAGCTTCCGTGGGTGAAGGTTTCGGGGCTGACGTGGCCGGTTGCCATGCGCTGCAAGCGATCGTCGCCTACTGACGCGGCGGCACGAAGTCCGGCGGCTACATCCGCATCATCGGTGATTTTGCGCTGCTCGGAGGCGTGGCCCCAGACGCCGGCGTAGCAATCGGCCTGCAGCTCCAGGCGGACGGAGAGCGGATTCGCCTGCGACTGGTCGCCGCGCGAGAGGCGGCGCACTTTTTCCTCGGTGCCAAGCAGTTTTTGCACGTGATGGCCGATTTCGTGTGCCAGCACGTAGGCCTGGGCGAACTCGCCGGGAGCTCCGAAGCGGTCGCGCAATTCCTGGAAGAAGCCGAGATCGATATAGACTTTCTCGTCGGCGGGGCAGTAGAAGGGTCCGGTCTGGGTTTGGGCATTGCCGCATCCGGATTGTGTGGAGTCGCGGAAGAGAACCAGTTTGGTGTGGCGGTAAGACGTGCCTGCCTGCGGCAAGAGTTGCTCCCAGGTGTGCTGAACGTCGTTCAGCACGAATTTAACGAATTCGACCTCGCGCTTCTCCGCGGGGTCGGCGTCGGGGTTCGACAGAGGCCGGACCGCGGCGGTGGGCGCGGCTGTGCCGCCGCCTATTACATCGAACAGGTTGGTGCGGAAGAGGAGGCTGAGAACAATGACCACCAGCGTGCCTCCGATGCCGAGATGCATGCCGGAGAAGCCGCCGAAGTTGAAGCCCCCGCCGCCTCCTCCGCTTTCGCCTCGCCGATCTTCGATATCCGAACTATCTCCGCCTGGTGTCCAGCGCATGCGCTTCCACAGGCACGCTGTACGCCAACGTGCGGATGCTTCCACTGCACGGCGCGCGGACTGGCTACGCTTGCACGCCGCCGGACCGGTAACCCCCGAAAAGACACCTCTGTCTGGTGCATGGCCATCGTTGGGATCAGGGGAGTTTCAAATGTCCAAAGCGCGCGGGTTCGCATGTGTCCTGTTCGCATCGCTTAGTCTTGTGATGTCAGGCCAACAAGGGCCTTCACCGAGCGGCAGTGCCAGCCGCGCGGCGGAGGTTCCGGTATCGCCCGGCGTATACCGGAGTAACGCCACGATTCAGGTACACTCCGACCTGGTGCTTATTCCCGTGACCGTCACGGACAATAAAGGGAGAGTGGTCTCCGGCTTGGAGAAGGAGCATTTCACGCTCTTCGAAGATACCGAGCAACAGGAGATCACTCATTTTGCGGCCGAAGATGCGCCGGCGTCGATCGGCATCGTCTTCGATGGCAGCGACAGCATGGGGCCGAGGATGGCGAAGGCGCGGGAGGCGGTTAACGCGCTATTGAGAGCCGCCAATCCGGCCGACGAATTCTTCCTGGTGAGGTTCAGCAGCGAGGCGCGGCTGGTGGTTCCGATGACGGAGCGGCAGGAGGAGATCCGGAGCCGGGTGGACTCTCTGCAGGTGAGCGGAACCACGGCGCTGCTGGATGGCGTGCGGCTCGCGATGCTGGAGATGAAGGACGCGCATTATACGCGCAAGGCGATCATCATCATCTCCGACGGGGAGGACAATTCCAGCCGGTGGACGGTGGGCGAACTGAAAGCGGCGGTGCGTGAAGAGGACATCCTGATTTACGCGATCCGCATCAGCGAATCGTCAGACGCATATGTGACCTACCCGCCGCAGCGGCTGACGGGTTCAGCATTGCTGAGCGACATCGCGGGCCAGACGGGCGGCCGGCTGTTCGAGGTCACCAAACTGAAACAGTTGCCCGAGATCGCGGAGAAGATCGGCGGCTGGCTGCGCAATCAGTACGTGCTGGGATATGTGCCCAATCAAACCGCGAGGGACGGGAGCTACCGGAAGGTGCAGCTCAAGCTGGCGCGGCCGAAGGGATACCCTCGAATGCATGCGGTCTGGCGCCAGGGATACTACGCCCCGAAGGAGTGACGGTGCTTAACGTTCCTCTACGGCCTGCCGGCTGGGGACGAGAAGATCGGGGGCCGGAATCTCCTTAGGCGCGCGTTCCTGATCCTTGTACTGGAACTGGTAGAGCTTCCAGTAGATGCCGCGCTGAGCGAGGAGCTCCTGATGGGTTCCGCTCTCGCGCAGTTTGCCCTTGTGCATCACCAGAATGCGGTCGGCGCGCTGGATGGTGGAGAGGCGGTGGGCAATTACGACGGAGGTGCGGCCCTCCACCATGCGGTTGAGGGCATCGCGCACGCGGAATTCCGTTTCAGTGTCGACGCTGGAAGTGGCTTCGTCGAGAATCAGGTAGCGCGGGTTGTGGGCCAGGGCGCGGGCGAAGCTGATCAACTGCTTTTGGCCGGTGGAGAGTCCGCTGCCGCGCTCGCGGATGGAGTGGCTGAAGCCTTCAGGCAGGGTGCGGATGAAATCCATCAGATTGACCTGTTCGGCGGCTGCCTCCACGGCGTCGTCGCGGATGCCCTCGGTGCCGAGGCGTATGTTTTCGGCCAGCGTGCCGGTGAACAGGTAGGGATCCTGTAAGACGACACCGAACATGCGGCGGAGTTCCAGGGGGTGGAAGTCGCGCACGTCGACGCCGCCTACGCGGATGCTGCCGCGCTGTATGTCGTAGAAGCGGAGCAGAAGGCTGATCAGGGTGGTCTTGCCGGCTCCGGTATGGCCCACGACGGCGATGGTTTCGCCGGGGTCGATGGTGAAGCTCACGTCGCGGAGCACCCAATCCTCCTCTTTGTAGGCGAACCATACGTGGTCGAACTCGATGGGCGAGATGATCTGCCGGGCAGGCTGCGGGGAGGCGGGCGCCACCACGGTGGGAGCGGTATCCAGCAATTTGAAAATGCGCTCGGCGGAGGCCATGGCCGATTGAAGGATGTTGTACTTTTCGCTGAGGTCCTGAATCGGGCGGAAGAAGCGCAGGCCGTATTGCAGGAAGGCGGCGACGACGCCGAGGGAGAGGGCGCCGGCCTGTACGCGGAAGCCGCCGTAGGTGAGAATTCCGGCCAGCGCCAGCATGGAAATGAACTCCACCACAGGGTAGAACCAGCCGTAGGCGGTGATGGCGTCCTTGAAGGCGAGCATGTGCTGGCGGTTCACCTCTTCGAACTCGCTGCCGGCTCGCCGCTCGCGATTGAAGAGCTGGAGCACCACGATGCCGGTGATGTGCTCCTGCAGGTAGGCGTTGATCCGGGCGATGGCGATGCGGATGCGGCGGTAGCTTTCGGTCACGCTGCGCCGGAAGATGACCGTGGTGAAGATGACGAACGGCATGGCGGTCAGCATGATGGCAGTCAGCAGCGGACTGAAGCTGAACATGATGCCGAGGATGAAGACCAGCACCAGGACGTCGCCGAGGATGGTGACGAGTCCGGAGGCGAAGAGGTCGTTCAGCACGTCGACGTCGGTGGTGACGCGGGTGACCAGGCGGCCGACGGGGTTGCGGTCGTAGAAGGCCAGGTCGAGGTCCTGCAGGTGCTGCATGAGCTGGCGGCGGAGGTCGAACATGGCGAGCTGTCCGGTGTATTGCATGAGGTAGGTCTGGACGAACTCGCAGAGGAAGCTGGCGGTGAGGACGGCGAGGTAGAGGAGTCCGATGCGGGCCAGTCCGCTGGCCGGGTCGGCGGGCAGGAGGGGGGCGAGGAACACGGGCAGGTGCGACGGGGAGGGAGCGATGTAGCGGTCGACGGCGGTACGCGTGAGCAGCGGCCCGAGCACTTGCAGTACCGATTGGGCCAGCAGGAACACCAGCGAAACGGCGATTCGCAAGACGGTAGGGGCGCATGTAGCCCAGCAGACGGCGCATCAATCGCTGGTCGTATGCCTTGCCGAGGACTTCTTCTTCCACTCTCTCCAGTCTAGCGGCTTTCCGCTGGAGACAGGCCGGGAAGCCAGGCCGGGGGGCTGTCCTACGCTGGCCTGGGCGGGGATTGGTATGATAGCGATGGGTTAGCCGGTAAGCTCAGAATGACGCCAGTATTGGAGTCTCCGCCGAAGAACAAATTGCCGTGGCCGGGTATCGCCTGGTTCGGGGCGCTGCTGATCGCGTGCTACCTGCCGGTGCTGAGCAGGCTGGTGCATCAGTGGAACTACGATCCCGACATGGGGCACGCGTTTTTCGTCCCGTTGATCGCGGGCTTTATTGTGTGGCAGCGGCGCGAGGACCTGACGGCGATCAAGGCGGCGCCCAACTGGTGGGGGCTGCTGGTAGTTGCATGGGGCGGGCTGCAACTGCTGATCGCGACGCTGGGCGCGGAACTGTTCACGGCACGCATGTCGTTCGTGGTGACGCTGATCGGCATCGTGTGGACGCTGGGCGGCACGTTCCTGCTGAAGAAGCTGGCATTTCCGCTGTTTCTGCTCTTTTTCATGGTGCCGATTCCCTCGGTGATCTATAGCGCGGCGACGTTCAAGCTGCAGATTCTGGCCAGCCAGCTCGCCGATTTCGCGCTCACGATGCTTTCGATCCCGGTGTTGCGCGAAGGCAATGTTCTGGAACTGGCCGAATCAGAGGCTTTCGGTAGTGGAGGCTTGCAGCGGGATTCGATCGCTGCTCTCGCTGACGTTTCTTTCGCTGGTGTACGGCTACTTTTTCGAGCGGAAGACGTGGGTGCGGGTGGTGCTGTTCTTTTCCACGATTCCGATCGCAATTGTGGCGAACGCGAGCCGCGTGACGATGACGGGAATCATGACGCAGATTAAGGCGGAACTGGCGGAAGGCTTCTTTCACCAGGCGGAGGGCTGGGTGATCTTCATGGTGGCGCTGGTCATCCTGATCGTCTGGCACCAGTTGCTGGTGCGCGGTGCGGATTTTGTGGCAGCGAGGAGGAGCCGGTGAACTTTCTGAGGACCAAGTATGCCGGGGTTCTGACGGCGCTGCTGATCCTGCAGGGAATCGTGTTTTATACGGTTGCGCTGAGGGCCGAGAACACACCGGCGACCGCTCCGCTGTCCTACTTCCCGACGGACGCGGCCGGGTGGCAGATGTACAAGGATGTCAAGATCGAGCAGGAAACGCTGGACGTGCTGAAGGCCGACGACACGCTGAACCGGGTCTATATCAATCCGGCGCGCAACGCGAGCACTTACCTGTTTATCGCGTTTTTCAAGACGCAGCGGTACGGGCAGGCTCCGCATTCGCCGAAGAATTGCCTGCCGGGAAACGGCTTTGAGCCGATCGAATCGGGGCTGATCTCGGTGGACGTTCCGGGGCGGTCCGAGCCGGTACGGGTCAACCGGTATGTGACAGCGCGGGGCGACGAAAGAAGCGTCACATTGTACTGGTATCAGAGCCACGATCGAATTATCGCGGGTGAGTTTTCTGCACGGTTCTGGCTGATCGCCGACTCGATACGGTTTCACCGGAGCGACACGTCGCTGGTGAAGATCGTGGTGCCGGTGCGGGATGGCGACGCGGACACCGCTACACGGACGGCGGTGGATTTCATGAAGGCCATCTTTCCGCCGCTGGTGCGACAGTTGCCCACTTAGGTCTGAAAACACATATTGGCCACAGATGAACGCAAATAAACGCTGATCACACACGTTAGCCTTATCTGCGTTGATCCGTGTTCATCCGTGGCCGATTATGTTTCTTACCTGGGGTGCGTGAATTCGTTGGCGTGGGGGATCAGGTCGAAGTAGATGTCGCTGGGCAGATCCGTGTGCCAGTAGCCGGTCCATCGGGCAAAGCCGCAGATGCCCAGGAAGAGCACGGCGACTCCGGCGGCCATGGCCCAGGCGGGGACACGGCGTTTGCGGGGCGCCGCCATCATCAGCGCTCCGGCCGCCGGGCAGTCCGCCACGCATTCGCAGGCAGCCGATGCACTCGGCGGAGCGGATCGTGATCAGTTGGTCCACCGGCAGCGCGGAGGGGCAGGCCTTGGCGCATTTGCCGCAATCGATGCACAGCGATGCTTCGCGCCGGATGCGCAGCGGGCTGGCCAGCGAGGCCAGTCCCATCAGGGCGCCGTAGGGGCAGAGATAGCGGCACCAGAAGTTCTGCACGAAGACCGAAGCGACACCAGCAGCGCGACCACGATGCCGCCGGTGAGGCCCAGGAAGCGGAAGAAGTTGAGCATCTTCACGTCGTCCACGATGCCGTAGGGGCCTTCCAGGAAGGCGCGGATGGCGGGCACCGACATGGAGCCGACGGCGTAAAGGAAGAGAGCCGAGCAGCAGGTACTTCAGGCTGCGCAGCGCGATGTCGAGCTTGCGCGGGAAGGCGGAAATTGCGGCCGAAGGTCTGGCGGCCCAGGCGCCACAGGTACTCCGAGATCGTCCCCACCGGGCACAGCCAGCCGCAGAAGCTCTTGCGGAAGATCCAGGAGGCCGCCAGGAACGCGATCAGCAGGAACATCCCGGCGGGGTGCAGGCGCGGCATCTCGCCGCTGAGCCAGCAGCACCTTGAGATTCATCAGCGAGGCGATGGGCAGCCAGCCTTCGACGCCGGGCGGCCGGCCGGCCCAGACGCTGCGGCCGCCGGTCTCGTAATAGCGGACGAACAGGTAGAACTCGATGCCGATCCACACATTGAGCGCGAAAAACATGAGTTGCAAGGTGCGGCGAAGGGCTTGGGAGCGGTCCGGTCCGGCGCGCCGGACCAGCTTTCTTGCGGACGGGCGCCGGGGACGGAGCGACGATGGGGGCCATGCTTTCTTCCTCTAATTTAAGACTAAACTGTCGAAAATCGCAACGCTGTGACTCAAGTCACCGAGCGAGGCGCGACGCGACGCGTTTTTGCCAGGTCGCGTAGAGGTTTCGCGCGTTCCGCGGCGGTCAGGGGCGCCGGATTGGGGCTGGGCTGGTCTTCCAGGCAGTGATTATTGAGGTAGCAGTCGAGCTTCTGGCGCATGGCGGCCCGGCCGCGGTGGAGGCGGGTTTTGACCACGTCGATGCCCAAGTCCAGGATCTGGGCGGTCTCTTCGGTGGTGAGTTCCTCGAGGTCGCGCAGCAGGACCACGGCGCGGTAGGAAGGCGGCAGTTCGACGATGACGCGGTCGATGACGGCGCGCAATTCGGAGCGCAGCAGGTCGCCCTCGGGGGCGACTGCGGAATCCGGGACTTCGTCCCAGGGCGGCAATTCGTCGAGCGAAAGCTCGTGGGCCGGGGCGAAGACGCTCTTGCGGCGCTGCATCAGGCAGACATTGCTGGGCGATGCGGAACACCCAGGCGCGGACGCGTTCCGGGTCGCGCAGCTGGTCGAAGCTCTCGAAGACCTTGAGCAGGGTCTCCTGGGCGACTTCTTCGGCGTCCTCCGGGCTGCCGCACATCAGCCAGCTATAGTGAAACACCTTCGAGCGGAAGTGTTCGACGAACTTCTCGAAGGCATCGATCTCTCCGGCAAGCAGCGCGCGAGCCAACCGGGTTTCCCCCAGCTCATCCACGCCCCGATTGTAGCTCCTGGCGGGTTCGAACTGGTTTGCCGCAGTCCCTCGAGGGAGGCGACTTACGAGGTTTTCCGGGGGACGCACCTTGACTTTCGCATCTCCGGTAATTTATTCTGTCGATTCGCTTTGGCCTCGGATCAGGGCCGTTCTACGTATGCAGGAAAATGCGAGCCATACACCGGAGAGCCGTCGAACGGTTTCTGGACTCGACGCTGGAAAGCGTCGACTCCGCCGAAGAGCTGGCGGTCGGCATGGCCCAGCGCGCGGGGATGGACGAAGACGACCTGATGAAGATCGGAATGGCGATTCGGGAGTCCGTGGTGAACGCGGTGGTCCACGGCAACCGGTACAACGCGCACAAGAAGGTCCGGTTTGCGGTGACATCGGACGGGCAGCGGTTCACGGTGCGGATCGGGGACGAGGGCGAGGGTTTCGATTTCGATTCGATCCCCGACCCGCTGGCGCCGGAGAACCTGATGCGCACGTCGGGCCGGGGCATTTTTCTGATCCGGTCTTTCATGGACGATTTCCAGATGCGGCACCTGGAGTCCGGGGGGACCGAAGTAACTTTAGTCAAGAACTTGGTGTCTAAGTAGATTCTGCGGTTTCAGCCAGGAGGCATATTCAGTGAGCGTAAAGTTGACTACTCGGCAGGTGGGTGACGTAACGGTGGTGGACGTAGCGGGGCGGATCACGCTGGGCGAAGGCTCCAGCACTCTCCGCGACGCGCTGCGCGATATGGTGAGCAAGAACCAGAAGAAGATCCTGCTCAACCTGGGCGAGGTGTCCTACATCGACAGCTCCGGAATCGGCGAACTGGTGTCCGGATTCACCACGGTAACCAACAGCGGCGGCGCGTTGAAGCTGCTCAACCTCAACAAGCGGGTGAAGGACCTGCTGCAGATCACCAAGCTCTACACCGTTTTCGATGTCCACGAAGACGAGGCGAGCGCCATCCGGAGTTTCGCCTAAGCTGGAAAATCCCTCACACGGTCGCGGCTTGGTCGGATGCCGCGATCGTGGGCTGAATTCTCCTATCCTCCGCCGACAAATTGAACGATTTCCAGTTGTGCGCCGGTGCGCAGGACCGTTTCCTGCCAGTGCGGCTGCTTGACAATGCGGCGGTCCAGTTCCACCGCCACGCGTGCGGGATCCAGGTCGAGTTGATGTAGCAGACCCAGGATCGTCTGTCCTTGAGGGGCAGTTTGCGGCTCCCCGTTGACCGTGATCTCAATCATGCTTGGTTGACACCCCTGTTTTCAAACCATTATAGTCAGAATTGAAGCCCTCTTCCAACGCCGAAACACGCATGCCTAAGTCCTACACTGAGTTGTATTTCCCTGTCCTGCTCCAGGCCGTCATTGCGATGGGGCTGGCGGCGGGCCTGTTGACGGCTTCGTATCTGCTTGGCAAGAAGGTGCGCAACCGGTTCAAAGACATGCCTTACGAATCGGGCATCGTGCCTACGGGCGATGCGCGGCACCGTTTCAGCGTGAAGTTCTACCTGGTGGGGATGCTTTTCATTCTGTTCGATATCGAAGCCATTTTCCTGTATCCCTGGGTGGTGGTTTATCGCGAACTCAAGATGTTCGGCTTTTTCGAGATGCTGGTCTTCGTGATTTTGATCCTCTCGGGATTTTTCTACATCTGGAAGAAGGGCGCGCTCGATTGGGCCGAGATCCGGACGCTCCGGACGGAAGTAGGACAAGCACGATGCTACCCGATCAATTGAAAGAGCATGCCGCGGCTGTCGCCGTGGACGCATTCGACGCCGACGCGATCAAGGCCGGCAAGTTCGAATGTCGGCGAGCTGACGCTGGAGATTGCGCCGGCGAAGATCGCCAGCGTTTGCGGGTTTCTCAAGTACGATCAGAAATTCATCCGCCTGAGCACGGTCACGCGCGGTGGACCGCTATCCCGCGGAACCGCGCTTCGAAATTGTCTACCACCTGCACTGCATCGAGCGCAATGAGCGGCTGCGCCTGAAGTGCCGCCTGCCGGGCGCGGATCCGGCGATCGAATCGGTCACCGGGGTCTGGCGCGGGGCCAACTGGTACGAGCGCGAGGTGTTCGACCTGTTCGGCGTCCGCTTCCTCAACCATCCCGATCTGCGCCGCATCCTGATGCCGGACGATTGGGAAGGCTATCCGCTGCGCAAGGATTATCCCGTCACGGGGCCGAGGGTTTAGTATGAGCGAATCGGACGTTCCGGGTTGAGTCGTGGCGGAGGAAGAGGCAGCCGCAAAGCGGCGGCCGCCGCATGGTCCTCAACATGGGGCCGCAGCACCCGTCCACGCACGGCGTGCTGCGCCTGCTGCTGGAACTGGATGGCGAGAACATCGTCACCTGCCAGCCGGACATCGGCTTTCTGCACACCGGCATCGAAAAGGAATTCGAGGTCAAGAATTATCAGCAGGCGGTCACGCTGACCGACCGCGTGGATTACCTGGCGCCGCTCTCCAACAACCTGGGCTAGTGCCTGGCGGTGGAGAAACTGCTGCAACTGGAGATTCCGCCGCAGGCGCAGTGGATGCGGGTGATGCTGACCGAGTTGACGCGCCTCAACAGCCACCTGGTGTGGCTGGGCACGCACGCCCTGGATATCGGCGCGATGACGGTGTTCCTCTACTGCTTCCGCGAGCGCGAAGAGATTCTCAAGATTTTCGAACAGTTCAGCGGCCAGCGCATGATGACCAGCTATTTCCGCATCGGCGGACTGGCGCTGGAGCCGCCGCGCGGGTGGCACGAGCGCGATCAAGAAGTTCATCGACGTTTTCCCGAGCCGGATCGACGAATACGAAAACCTGCTGACCAACAACCGCATCTGGATCGGGCCGCACCAAGGGCGTCGGCGTGATTTCGCTCGAGGACATGCTGGACCTGGGGGTCACCGGGCCGATGCTGCGCGCCGCCGGACTGAAGATGGACGCGCGCAAGGACGCGCCCTACACGAGCTACGAGAAGTTCGATTTCGAAGTGCCCACGCGGACGGAGAACGACGTCTACGCGCGGTACCTGGTGCGCCTGGAAGAAATGCGGCAGAGTGTGCGCATCGTCCGGCAGGCGATGGACGGCATGCCGGCGGGCCCCTGGAAGGCGGACGCGCCCCACGTGGTGCTGCCCGACCGGGAAAAAATGAAGACCCAGATGGAGGCCCTCATTTTCCACTTCAAGATCGTGACCGAGGGCTTCCGCGTGCCGGAAGGCGAAGTTTACCAGGTGATCGAATCGCCGCGCGGCGAGCTGGGATATTACGTGGTGAGCGACGGCACCACCAACCCCTACCGCGTGCACATGCGCACGCCGAGTTTCGGCAACTTGCAGGCCGTGCCTAAAATGGTGGAAGGCACCCTGATCGCGGACGTGATCGCCTCCATCGGCAGCATGGATTTCGTCCTTGGGGACACAGACAGGTAATGACATTTTCTCCTCAACTGGAAGCCAGGTTCGACAAGCTCCTGAAGAGCTATCCGCCGGGACGGCAGCGTTCGGCGATGATCCCGATGCTGCTTTACGCGCAGGACGAAATCGGCCAGATCACGGGCGAACTGGTGGACGAAGTGGCCACGCGCATCGGGTGCACGCCGCTGCAGGTCAACGAAGTGCTGTCGTATTACTCCATGCTGCACACCAAGCCGCTGGGGAAATACCACGTGCAGGTCTGCACCAATATCAGTTGCCTGCTGCACGACGGCGACAAGCTCTACGAGCACGCCTGCAAGAAACTCGGCGATCAGCCACAAAGAAGTGACCGCCGACGGCCAGTTCTCGATTGAGGAAGTGGAGTGCATGGGCGCCTGTTCCTGGGCCCCGGCGATCCAGGTGAATTACGATTTCCACCACTTCGTGACGCCGGAAAAACTGGACCAGATTTTGGATGGCCTGAGGAAGAAACAATAACTCGATGCTTTTCAACGAACCTAGTCCGCTTGAGACCAGGGTGCTGACGCGGCGCTTCGGTCATGCCGAATTCGGCGTCCATCGATACCTACCTGGCGACCGAAGGCTACCAGGCCTTCCTGAAGGCCGCCAAGATGAAGCCGGACGAGATCATCGAGCAGGTGAAGATTTCCAACCTGCGCGGGCGCGGCGGCGCGGGCTTTCCCACGGGCATGAAGTGGAGCTTCGTGCCGCGCACTTCGCCCAAGCCGAAGTACATCGTGGTCAACGCCGACGAGAGCGAGCCCGGCACCTGCAAGGATCGCGTGCTGATCGAAAACGATCCGCACCAGTTGATCGAGGGCGTGCTGATCGCCGGCCTCTCGGTGGACGCGCACGCGGGCTACATCTACATTCGCGGCGAGTATCGCTACCTGATCGAAATCATGGAGAAGGCGATCGCCGAAGCTTACGAAAAGGGCTGGCTCGGCAAGAACATCCAGGGCACGGGCTTCGATTTCGACCTGTACGCGCACACCGGCGCGGGCGCCTACGAGTGCGGCGAGGAATCGGCGCTGCTGGAATCGCTGGAAGGCAAGCGCGGGATTCCGCGCATCCGGCCGCCGTTTCCGGCAGTGGCGGGCGCGTTCCAGTGTCCCACCATTCTGAACAACGTGGAGACGTTCTGCGCGGTGCCGGCGATCCTGCGCGATGGCGGCGCGGCGTTCGCGGCGCTCGGCATTCCCAAGTCCGGCGGCACGAAGATGACCTGCCTCACGGGCACGTCAACAAGCCCGGCGTCTACGAACTGAAGCTCGGCTTCCCGGTGAAGCAGATGATCGAGGAAGTGGGCGGCGGGATCCGCAACGGGAAGAAGTTGAAGGCGTTCATTCCGGGCGGTTCGAGTTGTCCCGGTGCTGACCGCGGCGGAAGTGGAAGGCGCGACCATGGACTACGATTCCATGGCGTCGCGCAAATCCATGTTGGGTTCGGGCGGCGTGATCATCATGGACGAAGACACGTGCATGGTGAAGGCCGCGCTGCGCATCATGCGCTTCTATGCCCATGAAAGCTGCGGCTGGTGCATCCCGTGCCGCGAAGGCACGACGTGGCTGAAGAAGATTCTCACCCGCTTCCACGAGGGGCAGGGTACGCGCACGGATATCAATTTGATCGGCGATATCGCGAAGAACATGTTGGGCCGCACGTTCTGTCCGCTGGGCGATGCCGCGGCGATGCCGACCATCTCCATCGTGGAGAAGTTCCGGCAGGAATTCGAAGATCACCTGAACGGCAAGCCGTGCCCTTACGAACATAGTGGAAGCATGGTGGCGGTTTGATGGGGCGGGTAGCGCTCCCTCACGGTCGCGGCTCGGATACGGACTTGAAAAAAGGGTTGAATGGCTGACTTAGTCAATCTCACGATCGACGGACGGGCGGTGCAGGTGCCGCCGCAGACCCTGGTGATCGATGCCGCCAAGACGGTGGGCATCGAGATTCCTGCGTTCTGCTATTACGAAGGGCTCACGCTGGCCGCGGCGTGCCGCATGTGCCTGGTGGAAGTGGAGAAGATGCCGAAGATGATGACGGCATGCACTCTGCCGGTATCGGAAGGCATGGTGGTGCGCACCGAGACCGAGCAGGTCAAGCAGGCGCGCAAGTATACGCTCGAATTTCTGCTGACCAACCATCCGCTGGATTGCCCGGTTTGCGATAAGGGCGGCGAGTGCGAATTGCAGGACATGGTCTTCCGTTACGGCGCGGGCGAGAGCCGCTACACGGAAGAAAAAGTTCATACGCCGGAGAAGCAGTTCTCTCCCGTGGTCTTCTTCGATGCGCCGCGCTGTATTTTGTGTTTCCGCTGCGTGCGCGTGTGCAATGAAGGGCTGGGCGTGGGCGCGCTCGGCGTGGTCAATCGCGGCGTGGTCAGCGAGATCGCTCCGAACGTAGGCGATCACCTGGAGTGCGACGAGTGCGGCGCCTGCATCGACATCTGCCCGGTGGGCGCGTTGACCAGCGGGGCGTACCGGTATCAGACCCGTCCCTGGGAAATGGTCCACGTCGGCACCATCTGCACGCACTGTGGCGATGGCTGCAAGACGACACTGGGCACGCGCAACGACCAGATCATCCGCGGCAACAATCGCGACCGCAGCGGCATCAATGGCGAGTTCCTGTGCATTAAGGGACGCTACGCGTTCGATTTCTACGATCATGCGGAACGGCTGCAATCGCCGCTGCTGCGGGTCAACGGAAAGCTGGAGGAAGTGTCCTGGGCGCGTGCGCTGCAGGCTGTGGCGCAGAAGTTCACGGAGACGATCTCCGCGGGCGGCAGTTTCGGCGTGATCGGTTCCAACCACACGAGCAACGAAGAGAACTTCTACCTGCAGAAGTTCGCGCGCCAGGTGCTGAAGACGAACCATATCGATCATCACCGGACCGGCGACGTGCTGACGCTGCTGGACGCGCTCAGCGGAAAGACTTCGAAGCTGGCCACGGTCAGCGATCTGTATGAGCGCAAGGCGGTGCTGGTGCTGGGCGCCGACCTGGCGCTGGAGCATCCGCTGCTGAGCTACCAGATTCGCGCAAACTACCGGCATCATCAGGCGCACGTATATGTGGTCACGCCGGAAGCGGTGCGCGAGGACAAGTACGCCGCCGCCATCGTGCGAGGGCGAGATTACGAATCGCTGCGGGAGAAATTGAAGGCGGAGCCGGAGCTGGTGATTGTGTTCGATGACTCCTACAAGGGTGACGAGCTCCGCAAGCTGGTGGATTTCGCCGAATCGCTCGGTATTCCGGTGAAGTTCATCTGCCTGGTGGATTATGCCAACTCGCGCGGCGCGATTGATATGGGACTGACGCCCGAGTTGCTGCCCGGCTACGCGCCGAGCGGTAAGGCGGGCATGCACGTGGAGGAGATGCTCGGTGCGCAACTGAGCGCGCTGTGGGTGGTTGGCGCCAATCCCTTCAAAGGCGGGGTGCAGCGCAAGACGGATTTCCTGGTAGTGCAGGATATGTTCCTCACCGAGACGGCGCAGCAGGCCGATGTGGTGCTGCCGGCGGCCTCGGCGTACGAGAAGAACGGCACGGTGACCAATACCTCAGGCCAGGTGCAGCGGCTGACGCGCGCCATCAACACGATGGGCGCGAAGCCGGACCTGGAGATCATGGGCTTCATCGCGCGCGAAATGGGCGTGGCGGCGGTGCTCGGCCCATGGGTGCCTGAAACCGTTTTTGCGGAGATTCGCAAGACGGTGCGTGGATACGACATTGCCATGCCGGTGATCGCGACCGGCGGGGCGGCGCAGACGATGCCGGTCAACGGGCGCATTCCCGTTGAGCTGCGGCCCGATCTGGTGCAATCCGACCACAACGGCCTGTTCGCGTCCGGCACGCTCGGGCGGTATTCTAAGGTTCTGAACTCCGTTGTAGAAAATCGCTTGAGCCGCTAAATGGAGCTACTCGACTCGTTCATTTTTATCACCATCATCAAGGCTGCCGTGATTTTCGCGGTGCTGATGACCACGCTGGCCTACCTGCAGTGGGTGGAGCGCAAGGTGATCGCGCACGTACAGGTGCGTCCCGGTCCCTACCGCGTGGGGCCGCATGGCCTGTTGCAACCGCTGGCCGACGTGATCAAGCTGCTCACCAAGGAAGACCTGCTGCCGCCTTACGTGAATAAGCCGCTGTATCTGCTGGCGCCGTTTCTGGCGATTACGATGGCGCTGCTTTCGATCTCGGTGATCCCTTTCGGTCCGACGATCCAGGTGGGTCCGGTGACGACCTGGATGCAGTTGACGGACCTCAACATCGGCGTACTTTTCATACTGGCCGCGTCGTCCATGGGCGTCTACGGTATCGCGCTGGCCGGGTGGGCATCAAACAACAAGTACGCGCTGATCGGCGGTTTGCGCAGTTCGGCGCAAATGATCAGTTACGAACTTCCCATGTCGCTTGCGATAGCGTCGCCGCTGCTGATTTCGAACACGCTGAGCCTGCGCAAGCTGGTAGAAAGCCAGGCGGGCGGAATCTTCAACTGGAACATTCTGCACGGCCCGTTCCCGCAGATTATGAGCTTCATTATCTTCATGATCGCGGCATTTGCGGAAACCAACCGCGTGCCGTTCGATCTGCCCGAAGCGGAAAACGAACTGGTGGCGGGCTTCCATACCGAATACAGCAGTATGAAGTTCGCCAGCTTCTTCATGGCGGAATACGCCAATATGATCACGGTGAGCGCCATGGCGACGCTGCTTTTCCTGGGCGGGTGGATGGCTCCATGGCCGGCGGCATACGGGTCCAGCCTGGTGCCGACGCTCATTTTTGCGGCCGCCGGTTTGATCGCCCTGTATCACGGCGTCAACGCCGAGCGGAAGCGCGATAAGCTGACCTTCCCGGTTTTTGGGGTCATCTTTCTGGTGATTGCGGCGGTGTTCCTGCTGCCGATGGTGCAGGGCTGGCTGCTGCCGTTGTTCTGGTTCTCGGCCAAGACCGGCGCGATTCTCTTCCTGTTCATGTGGGTGCGCGCGACGCTGCCGCGTTTCCGTTACGACCAACTGATGGGCTTCACGTGGAAGTTTCTCTTCCCGGTGGCGATGTTGAATTTGCTGGTGACCAGCTTCCTGGTTGCCTGGACGACGAAGTAAATGGACGTCATTCTCTTTCTCATCTTCGCGTTGATTGCGGTGGTTTGCGCCATCAACGTAGTGGTGCAGACGCACCCGATTTCGAGCGCGCTGTCGCTGGTGGGCGTGATGGGTTCGCTGGCGGTGCTGTACCTGCTGCTGGGCGCGGAGTTTATCGCCGCCGCGCAGGTGATCGTGTATGCCGGCGCGATCATGGTGCTGTTCATCTTCGTCATCATGCTGCTGAACGCAGGCGCCGAGACGAAGAAGGGCCGTTCTTACCTGATTCCGGGAGCGCCGCTATTGATCGTGCTGCTGGGCCTCTTGGCCTACTATGTCCAGCGCATGTTCCCGGGCAGCACGATGGTCCGGTTCGGCGGTTTTCAGGGCGGCGGGCCGAAGGATATCGGCATGGCGCTGTTTACCACTTACCTGCTTCCTTTCGAAGTGACCTCGATTCTGATTCTGGTGGCCATCATCGGCGCCATCGTGCTGGCGCGAAAGGAAATCGAATAATGATGAACGCGGTCCCGATTTCCTGGTTTCTGACCCTGAGCGCCATCCTGTTCGCGCTCGGCGTGGCCGGCTTTTTGTTCCGGCGCAATATCATCACGGTGTTCATGTCCATCGAACTGATGCTGAATGCCGTCAATCTGAGTTTTGTGACATTTTCCTACCAGCACAAGGAGGTCAGCGGCCATCTGTTCACGTTCTTCGTGATGGTGGTGGCGGCGGCCGAAGCGGCGGTGGGCCTGGCGATCATTCTGACGGTTTTCAAGAACCGCTCGACACTCAATATCGATGATGTCAATTCGATGAAGAACTAAGACCGAACCGAATGCAACTCTGGCTCATACCAATTCTTCCGCTGGCAGGTTTTCTGATCAACGGTATCTTCGGCCGACGGTTTTCCAAGGGCCTTGTCAACACCGTTGCGATCGGCAGCGTGGTACTTTCCTTTCTCTGGGTGCTGAAGACAATTGCCGCGATGGGCGATCTGAACACGCCCGCACCTGGAGCACTACTTCACGTGGATTCAGAGCGGCACGCATCAATGTCGGCTGCGATTTTCTGGTGGACCGGCTGACGATTGTGATGCTGCTGGTGGTCACGGGGATTGGCTCGCTGATCCACGTGTATTCGATCGGGTATATGGCGCACGAACACGGTCCCAACTTTGGCGGCTATTACCGGTTCTTCGCCTACCTGAATCTTTTCATGTTCTTCATGCTCGTGCTGGTGCTGGGCGCGAGCTTCCTGCTGCTCTTCGTGGGCTGGGAAGGGGTGGGGTTGTGCAGCTATCTGCTGATCGGCTTCTACTTCGATAAGAAGTTCGCCACCAATGCCGGCAACAAGGCGTTCATCGTCAACCGGATCGGCGATTTCGGTTTCTCGCTGGCGATGTTCTACATTTTCAAGAATTTCGGTTCGCTGGATTTCGACAAGGTCTTCCACAAGGCGGCCAGCGCTACCGGAATGGGTGCTGACGACGATCGGCTTGCTGCTGATGGTGGGCGCCTGCGGGAAGTCGGCGCAGATTCCGTTGTACGTCTGGCTGCCCGACGCCATGGCCGGCCCGACGCCGGTTTCGGCGCTGATCCACGCCGCCACCATGGTGACGGCGGGCGTCTACATGACGGCGCGGTCGTGGGTAATCTTCACGCATGCGCCGGGCGCGATGGATGTGATCGCGATCATCGGCGTCACGACGGCGCTGTTTGCAGCGACGATCGGCCTGGTGCAGAACGACATCAAGAAGGTCTTCGCGTACTCCACGGTTTCGCAGCTCGGCTACATGTTCATCGGCATCGGCACGGGCGCATTTTCGACCGGCATATACCACCTGATGACGCATGCCTTCTTCAAGGCGCTGCTGTTTCTCGGCGCCGGCAGCGTGATCCACGCCCTCTCCGGCGAGCAGGATATGCGCAATATGGGCGGCCTGCGCAAGAAGATTCCGATCACTTTCTGGACGATGGCCTGCGCGTGGGTGGCGATCGCGGGAGTTCCCCCGTTTGACGGCTTCTATCAGTAAGGACGCGATCCTGCTGGCCGCCTACCAGCACTCGCACGCCATCTACTGGATGGGCGTGTTCACGGCCTGCCTGACGGCCTTCTACGTGTCGCGCGCGATGTTCATGACGTTCTTCGGCAGCTATCGCGGGCAGGCCCATCCGCACGAATCGCCCGCCGTGATGTGGGTGCCGCTCGCGGTGCTGGCTGTGTTCTCGCTGGCAGGCGGATGGCTCTTCCCGATTCCCGAATTCCTGAAGGCGATGTTCCCCGCGTTCGAAGAGGCCGACGAATCCCTTGTTGACGTACATCTCGGTTTTCGCCGGTCTTGCCGGTATTGGCCTGGCGTACCTGATCTACATGGTGAAGCCCGGCATGGCGGATGCCCTGGCGCAGACGTTCCGCGCACCGTATCAACTGTTCTACAACAAATACTTCGTGGACGAACTTTACGACGACACGGTAGTCCGGCCGCTGGTGGGCGGGTCGCGTATGGTGCTGTGGAAGGGTGTGGATGCCGGGCTGATCGACGGGATTGTGAACGGCGTGGGTGCGCGCTGCCGCGATGTGGGCAGCGTGCTGCGGCTGCTTGCAATCCGGCAGCATACGGAGTTATGCGACGTGGGTGCTGTTCGGATCAGTGGCACTAATCCTGGCCATGGGCTTGTTCGGAGGGCTGCAGCGATGAACCTGCTTACCGCGGTTCTCTTCCTGCCGCTGGCAGCATTCTTTGATCGCGCTGGCGATTCCGCGCGCGTCTTCGGCGCAGGGCAGCCGGATGTGGGCGCTGATCAGTTCGGTCGCGATTTTTGCCGCGTCGCTCGGCCTGCTGGCCTGGTTCGACCGCAATGCGGCGGGCGAGCAGTTCCTGGAATCGACGTGCCATGGATCGGCACTCCCAATATTCACTTTGCCATTTCGGTAAACGGCGTAAGCCTGTGGCTGATTCTGCTCTCCACGTTCCTGACGCCGCTGTGCGTGCTCGTGTCGTGGAACTCCATCAAAGATCGCTGCAAGGAGTTTTACGCCTTCCTGCTGCTGTTGGAGTTCGGGCTGGTGGGCGTGTTTATGGCGCAGGACCTCTTCCTCTTCTACGTGTTCTGGGAAGTCGCCCTGGTGCCCATGTATTTCCTGATCGGGATCTGGGGCCACGACCGCCGCGTCTATGCGGCGCTGAAGTTCTTCGTCTATACGATGGCCGGCTCCGTCCTGATGCTGGGGGCGATCATCTACGTCTACAACAAGACGCTGACCTTCAGCTATCCGGCGATTCTGGAGATGCTGGCCAACGGACAGGTTGACGTTCCCCGCGGGCGAGCAGATGCTGCTCTTCCTGGCCTTCTTCCTCGCCTTTGCCATCAAGGTGCCGCTCTTCCCGCTGCACACCTGGCTGCCGGACGCCCACGTGGAAGCGCCCACCGCCGGCTCGATCATGCTGGCCGGCGTCATGCTGAAAATGGGCACCTACGGAATCCTGCACTTCTGCCTGCCGCTGTTTCCCAGCGCGGCGCGCGCCTGCGCGCCCTGGATCGGTGTGCTGGCGATCATCGGCATCGTCTACGGTTCGCTGGTGGCGCTGGTACAGCCCAATTTGAAGAAGCTGGTGGCGTATACTTCGGTGGCCCACCTGGGCTTCGTCGTGCTCGGCATCTTCAGTTTCACGCAGCCGGGGCTGGACGGGGCGGTCTACCAGATGCTGAATCATGGCGTCTCCACCGGCGCGCTCTTCCTTTTCGTCGGCATTCTGTACGAGCGGCGTCACTCGCTCGAAATCGCCGATTACGGCGGGGTGGCCACGGTGGCGCCCTGGCTCTCCGCGGCATTTCTGGTGACTACGCTGGCCAGTATCGGATTGCCGACGCTGAACAATTTCGTCGGCGAATTTCTGGTGCTACAGGGAACGGCGATTGCCAACTTCACCTGGGCGGTTTGGGCTTCGCTCGGCGTGATCCTCTCCGCCTGCTACATGCTGTGGATGTACCAGCGGGTGTTTTACGGCGAGGTTGGTGCCGAAGTCCGCGCCCACGTGCCGGATCTCAATTTGCGGGAATGGGCGGCGATCGTGCCACTCGTGGTGATGATGGTGTGGATGGGCGTGTACTCGCAGAGCTTTCTTCCTCCGGTGGGGAAGAACACGGCGCGGATATTGGAGCAGACGAATGTGAACGTCCCTTACCGGGTGCAACTGCAACAACCGCTCCCTTACGGTCGCGGCTCGGATGGAAGCGGTGCGGTTTCGTCGCGTGCAGCGGAGGTCGCCGATGCCCGCTAGTCCGGTGTTCAATCCGCAGGACGCGCTTCGCTTCCTGCCGGAGATCATTCTCACGGTGATGGGCACGCTGCTCATGGTGCTGGATCCGTTAATCCACAAGCGCTCGTCGACCGCCTTCGGGAATATCAGCCTTGCGGCGCTGGTGGCCGCGCTGGCCGCGAGCGTCTACGCTTTCACTATCGGCGGACCGGCGTTCGGCGGCATGCTCATGGTGGATGGCTTCGCGACGTTTTTCCGGGTGCTGGTGATCGTGGTGGGAATTCTGACCGTCTTCCCGTCGTACCGCTTTCTGGCGCGGCAGGGCGCTGAGACCAGCGAATATCACGCGCTGCTGCTGTTCTCGATCGCGGGCCAGTGCCTGATGGCGGCATCGAACGATCTGATCATGGTGTTTATCGGCCTGGAGATTTCTTCGATCGCGAGCTACATCCTGGCCGGATATCTGCGCGACGATAAGCGCTGCAACGAGGCGGCGCTCAAGTACTTCCTGTTGGGCAGTTTCGCCACCGGCTTCTTCCTGTACGGCGTCGCGCTGATCTACGGCGCTACGGGCAGCGTGAACCTGCTGATTGTCCGCCGCGCCGTACTGCATCAGGCCGCCGACCCGGTCTTCCTTGCGGTGGCCGCGGCGCTGATGTTCGTCGGGCTGGCCTTCAAGGTCTCCGCCGCGCCCTTCCAGATCTGGGCGCCGGATGTCTATCAGGGTGCGCCGACGCCCGTGTCCGCTTTTCTTTCGGCAGGACCGAAAGCGGCCGCGTTCGCGATTTTTCTACGCATTTTCGTGACTGCCTTCGACTCGATCGGTAATCGCTGGGAGCCGCTGGTGTGGGCCTGTGCGCTGGCCTCGATGTGCATCGGGAATTTTGCGGCGCTGCTGCAGACCAACATCAAGCGCATGCTGGCCTACAGTTCGATTGCGCACGCCGGCTACGTCCTGGTGGCGCTGACCGCGCATAGCGATACCGGTACGGCCGCCGCGATGTTCTACCTGGCGTCTTACGCTTTCATGAATGTGGGCGCTTTTTCCGCCGTCAGCGTGCTGACGGGCAAGGGCGAGCGCTTCCAGAATATCGACGACTTCAAGGGCCTGGGCCGGAAGCAGCCTATGACCGCCGCGCTGTTCTCGATCTTCCTGCTGTCGCTGATCGGCGTACCGCTTGACGGGCGGATTCTTCGGCAAGTTCTACATCTTCAAGGCGGCGCTGGATAGCCACCTGGTATGGCTCACGATTCTCGGCTTGTTGAATAGCGCGGTGGCGGCTTACTACTATCTGCGGATTCTGGTGGTGATGTACATGTACGAGCCCGGAGAAGCTACCGAAGGCGCAGAGCCCTTGACCTTCGGACATGCGCGTCGCGCTGCTATTGCCCGCGCTGGGTACGCTGTTCCTGGGAATCTTTCCCACGTGGGTGCTGGAATTCGCCGGTAAATCGTCCGCCATTGTGAAGTAGGTCGGCTGAACCGGCAGGGGGAGCCGTGAACAGGAAACTGGTTTTCATCGTTCTTCTCTCGCTCGCGCTATCCCATACGCTACGGCTGCGCGGCGGGACGGCGATTCCTGCGGATCCGTCGAACTACCGTGCACGGCTAAAGAGTCTGGGGCCGGGCGACACGCTGCAGCTTGCCGCGGGGACCTATACCAGGCTGCCGATCACGAACGTGAACGGGACGGCCGAAGCGTGGATCACGATAGCCGGTCCGGAATCGGGTAAGCCTGCCGTGATTGCCGGTGAAGAAGGCTACAACACGGTCGAGATTACGAACAGCAGTTATGTTGCGATCGAGAATCTGCGCATCGACAGCCGCGGGATACCGGGCGCCTTCGGTATCAGCGCGAGGGGACACGATAGCAACGTTACGCACCATATTCGCATTGAGGGCAACACGCTGGTAGGGCAGAACGGCGGGCAGCAGACCGACGCCATCTCCACGAAGACTCCGACCTGGGGCTGGATCGTCCGCTACAACCAGATTCTGAATGCGGGGACGGGCTTATATCTCGGCGATTCGGACGGCACTCAACCGTTCGTCAACGGGCTGATCGAGAACAACCTGATCAAAGACACGATCGGGTACAACATGGAGATCAAAGACCAGAACTCCTTTCCCGAGGTTCCCGGCCTGCCCATCGGACCCACCTCCACGATCATCCGGCACAACGTGTTCATCAAGAATGACCAGCCGAGTCCCGATGGAGACCGTCCCAATTTGCTGGTGAGCGCGTTTCCGGCAACCGGCGCCGGTTCGATGAACATGTACGAGATCTACGGCAATTACTTTCTGCACAACCATCACGAGGCGCTGTTTCAGGGGTCGGGACGGATCTCGCTACACGACAATGTGTTTGTGGACGGGCCGTACTCTTACCCGGCGGTGGTGCTGCGAAAACAGAACAATCCGTTGAAGGTCGCGCTGGTTTACAACAACACCGTCTACACCTCGGGCAAGGGAATTTATTTTGGTACGAGAGCGGAAACTTTCGACGCGGTCGTGGGGAACCTGGTGTTCGGCTCCATGCCGATTTCCGGCCAGATCATCCAGAAGTCCAACAATGTGGTGGACTCGCTGAGCAACGCGCCTGCCTACGTGAGGCTGCCGGCATTAACGGGCCCGATGGACTTCTATCCTCTCGCGGGCACAGTGCCAGGGAGGGCCGGTGGATCTTTCGGACTTTGACGCGGACACCGACTATAGCGTGGATTTCAATGGCACGCCGAAGGTTTCCGCCAAGGGCGCCACGGTGTATCGGGGCGCGTACGCGGGCGAGGGGAGCAATGCCGGCTGGCCGCTGCAGGCAGGTGTTAAGGTTCCCGCTCCGCCGGCGCCGAACCGGCCTGCCACGCTGGTTTGGCTGAGTCCGGCAAGCGGGCAGGCAGGTTCGACGGTGAAACTCACGCTGACTGGCGCCAGCTTTCCGGCGAACGCGACAATTAGGGTCAGCGGTTCCGGCGTGGAAGTGAGCGACGTGCAAGTCGACAGCCCGACGCGGATTACGGCGACGCTTAAGATTGCGGCAGGGGTGGCTTCCGGCGTGCGCGGTGTGACCGTGACCACGGCTTCCGGCAGCAGCAACGCCACGAATTTCCGGATCAACGCCCGGAAGTAGAAAGAGACGGCGAGGATTGCGGGACTATTTAGCGGCGGTCTTCAGCAGGTCCCGCGCCTTTGCCTGATCGGCGTCCGCGCCGGCCTTGTCGCCGGCCGCGCGCCTGGCCGCGCTCCGATTGGTGTAGGCGTTGCCGTATACGGGATTCAGTTTGATCGCCTGATCGAAATCCGCGATGGCCAACGGGAACTTTTTCATGCGGTAGTAGGCGTACCCGCGGGCATTGAAAGTGGTGGCCAGGAACGGATCGAGGTTGATGGCCTGCGATAGCGGCTCGATGGCTTCGGCGAAATGTTCTTCCTGGATCAGCTTGCGCCCCTGCTGCTGTAAGTCGGCAGCGGTAATCACGGGCTTGGCAACCGGCGGCGCGAGCGGGGCCGGCGGGCGGACAGCGGCGGGCTTCGGCGTGACGGGCGAGGCCTCGGCGACCTTTGGCGCGGCAGCGGGCGGGTCCGGCGTCGCCGCGGTCACCGGCGCTGCCGGCGCATCGGGTGGGGCATTGGGCGGAACCGGCAGTTTGACGTTGCCCGTTTCCGGAGCCAGTTCCTTGGCGCGCGCCTGTTGAATCTTTTCGTCCACGTGAGACTGCGCCAGTGCGCGCAGTTGCCTGGTTTCGGGATTCTTCGGATCCAGCTTGACGGCCTGGTCCAGGTCCGAAAGCGCTTCGTCCCAGCGCTCCAGCAGGAAATACGCGTCGCCGCGTGCGGTCCACCCGAGAGCGGAGCCGGGGGAGAGGCCGATCGCGTGGGTGCGGTCCTCGAAGCCCTTTTCGTGCTGGCCGAGTAAGTGGTAGGAGCCGCCGCGCGCGACGTAGGCTTCGGGGTTCTTGGGGTCGAGCTGCACGGCCTGGTTGCGATCCTCGAGCGATTCGGCGTATTTCTTCAGGCGCACGTAGACGGCGGAGCGAGCCATGTAGAGACGTGCGTCCTTGGGGTCGCGTTTGATGGCTTCGGTGTAATCGGCGATGGCGCCCTCGTCGTCATTGAGGCGCTCACGCACGGCGCCGCGCACGCGCCAGGCGCGCAGATCCTCGGGGTTCAGGTTGAGCGCATCGTTCAGATCGGTAAGGGCGTGGGTGAAATCACTGATGCCGGTGAAGGCGAGGGCCCGCTCCACGCGGCACAGTTCGTGATCCGGCTTGCGGGCGATGCAGGAATCGAAATCTTCCAGGGAATCGCGGTAGCGGCGCTGCTCGGCGCGAGCGATGCCGCGCCCAAGGTACGGTTCGGGATTATCGAGGCGCAGGATGATGGCCTGGGTGAAGTCTTCTTCGGCCTTAGCGAACTGCCGGACCTCGATGTAGGCATTGCCGCGTGCGGTATAGATTTCGGTTCGTTCCAGTTTCAGATTGATGGCGAGGGTGTAATCGTGGATGGCGCGTTCGGCCTGGCCGGTTGCGGAAAAGAACTCGCCGCGGGCCAGATAGTTTTCGGCGCCGGAGGGCTGCGTCTCGATGGCGCGGTCGAAATCGGCTTGCGCCTTCTGTGGGTCGCCCGGCAGCCTGGTAATCGCGGCCGCGGGCCCGCCAGGCATCGACGTTGGAAGGGTCGGCCAGGACGGCTTCGGAATAGGCGGCGATCGCCTCGTCGCGCTTCCCGGCGTCGTCGGCTTTCTTGCCGCGCTGGAACGCAGCGAGCGATTTTTTCTTGTCGGGCTTGGCGTCTGCCGCGGAGGCCGGAAGAAGCAGGCCGCTCACGGCCACAAGCAGGGCGAATCGCGCCAGATGAGAAGCTGAAGTCAACATTAGGCCTACTGGGAATAGTGTACACTCGGAGACGTACGCGAAGCTTTCGTTGGTGCACGGGAAGCTGGTGAAAATCCAGCACAGCCCCGCTACTGTAAGCGCGGAGAATCGGCCGAAAAAGCCACTGTTCCGGTAACGGAGCGGGAAGGCCGGCAGATTTGACGAGGCGCAAGTCAGGAGACCGGCCGGCGAGTCGCTACAGTTCGGCTCTCGAGGGAGGAGCCAGAAATGCCTCGCATCGCTTCAGGCCTTGTGGCCTGCTTTTTGATTTTTTCCGCCTGCCTTTCGGCTGTCGAGCTCAAGGGCAAGATTACGGACCAATCGGGCGCTCCGATTCCCGGCGCACAGGTCGCGCTGGTCAATCGCGTGGGCGTGGTGGCGCAGACCACCGCCGGCGCCGAGTGGCAGCTTTCTGCTGGATGCTCCGCAAACTCCGGACACGCGGCTGGTGGTCACGGCTCCCGGATTTCTGACGCGCACGCTGGCGCTCGATGAGGCGGCCAGCGTGCAACTGGAGATCGCGCCGCGGGTGGATACGGTGCAGGTGGTGGGCTCCACCATCGAACTCCCGGCTACCCTGCAAGGGTCCAGCGTCGACGTGATTCCGAGCGGACGAGTGCGCTCGAGCAACGAACCCTTTGCGATGGATTTGCTGCGCTACATTCCCGGTGTCGCGTTCAATCAATCGGGTTCGCCCGGCGGAGTCACCAGCTTGTTTTTGCGCGGCGGCAATTCGAATTTGAACCTGGTCCAGATCGACGGCGTCCCGGTGAACTCTTTCGGCGGCAGCTTCGATTTTGCGCATATCCCGGTGGAGGCGGTGGACCACGTGGATTTCATCCGCGGCGCGCAATCGGCTGTCTACGGGTCGTACGCGAATGCCGGGGCTATCGACTTCGTGACGCGGCGTCCGGAATCCGCGCCCCAGCTCAGCCTGCTGGCTGAGGGCGGCAGTCACAGCGAACGCCGCTTCGGGATCACGGGCACGGGGACGGTCGCAGGCTTTGGCCTGTTGGTCTCGGCGTCGCGCTACGATAGCGACGGCGTGGTGGCCAACGATGACTACCGCAACGAAGACGTCCTGGTCAACGTAACGCGGCGTTTCGGCCGCCAGAACGTCTCGATGCACGGCTATTTCGATTCCAGCGAAGTGGGCGAGCCGGGTCCGTTCGGCTCGAATCCCAAGCAAATATATACCGGCATCGACCGGTCAGCCGCGCTAAAAATAACTTTTCGGAGTATGGCGCCCACTACGAGGCGGACCTTTCGCCGCGCGTGCGCCAGGAATTGTTCGGCAGCTTCTTTCTGTACAACAGCGGTTTCACCAGCCAGTACGGTTTCAGTTTCAACAAGGACTTGCGCGGCACAGGGAGAGGCGCGCACGATCGTCAGCCTGTCGCCGCACGACACGGCTTCCTTCGGCGTCTCGGGCGGACACGAGGCGGTGCAAAACAGCTTTATTACGGATGCCGGCTTCTCGACGTTTCCGATCGAGCGCAATGAAATCGCGGTGTACGCCGAGAACCGCTACGAGGTGGGAGGGCGCCTTTTTCTGAGCGGCGGTTTGCGCGCCGAGTTTTTCCGGACGCCTTCGATTCCGGGGGA
This sequence comes from uncultured Solibacteraceae bacterium, assembly GCA_963792055.1. GTDB lineage: Bacteria > Acidobacteriota > Terriglobia > Bryobacterales > Bryobacteraceae > Solibacter. The sequence goes on from CAWBUV010000011.1 coordinate 1,128,585, forward strand.
CGGGTTCTCGCGGCCGCTCTTTCCGGAGAGCAATATTGCGCGCGTGAATCCCAAGCTCTCGGCGGCGTACGCGGCGGGCGGCGGCACGCGGCTGCACGCTTCTTTCGGAATGGGCCTGCGTCCGCCCTCCGGCTTCGAGCTGGCATTCACCGATAATCCCGCGCTGAAACCGGAGCGCACACGCAGCGTGGATGGAGGAGTGGAGCAGCGATTCGGCAATCTGCTGACTCTGGATGCCACCTACTTTTATAATCGCTATTACGATCTGATCATCACTCTGGGCGGCTCGCTGACGTCGTTAAGCCACTATAAGTCCGCCAACCTGGCCAACTCACAGGCGCAGGGAGCGGAGTTCTCGGCACGCCTGCGGCCTGCGCGCTGGGTGCTGCGTCACGGGATCTTACACGCTGCTCGAAAGCCGTATTCTCTCGCTGGATGGCTCCAGCCAGGCGCCGCTGCCATTCGCGGTGGGGCAGCAGTTGACGCGCCGTCCGGAGAATTCGGGGAGCGTGGTCGCCACGTTTACGCGCGGACGCCTGGCGGCCGACGTCACCGGTTATTTCCGGGGCCGGGCGCTTTCCGAAGAGCCGAACTACGGTGCAAGCAGCGGGTTGTTCTGGAATTCCGGATTCGCTAATGTGGGGCTCAATATGAATTACGTACTCGGCAAGGGCGTGACGGCTTATGGAAACCTGCGCAATGCGCTGAACCGCCAATACGAAGAAGTGTTCGGATACCCTTCGTTGAAGCTGAACTTCGTGGCCGGCCTGAAGTGGACCGTCGCGAGGTCGCGATGAAGGAGCCTTTCGATGAGCCCCGCCTGGCGATCAATCGCGTGTACACGCGCAAGGGTGACGCCGGCGAGACTGGCCTGGTAGGCGGCCAGCGCGTTCCCAAAGACGGGATGCGGATTGAGGCTTACGGGACGGTAGACGAGCTGAACAGTTTTCTGGGAGCGGCGCGGGCCACGGTCCACCAGTTCGCCGGGGAGGAGCCGCGGCTGGCGCTGTTGGAGGCGATCCTGCTGCGCGTGCAGCACGAACTTTTCAATCTCGGCTCGATTCTGGCGACGCTGCCGGAGGACGTGCATCCCCGGCAGCCGCGCGTGACGGATGCCGAAGTCACGCAGCTCGAAGCCGAGATGGACCTGATGAACGAAGATGTGCCGAAGTTGCGTTCGTTTGTGCTGCCGGGCGGCAGCCGCCTGGATGCCGAGCTGCACATCTGCCGCACGGTCTGCCGGCGTGCCGAACGCATGGTGGTGACGCTAGGGCGGAGCGAGAGCGTGCCGCCGGAAGCGATTCGCTACCTGAATCGTTTGAGCGATGCTTTGTTCGTCTGGAGCCGATGGGCCGGGCACATTGCGGGGGCACACGAAACTCTGTGGGAACCGAATCAATCCGCGTCCGGGCGGAAGGAGAACGAGTAGTTAAGCCGGCTGCAGGCGGCTGGACCCGATGAGAGCGAGTCCGCAGGCAAAATTGCCTGCCCACGAAGAGTTGTGCGCGCCGCGCGTTATGATGAGCTTGTGACATGGCGCTGATCGCGGTTTCGGGTCATTCTGGGTGCCGCTTTGAGGAGGTGGCGCGGCTCAGCGCGCAACGGCTCGGTTTCGAGCTGCTGACGCAATCCCGCATACACTCTCTGGCCGGCGAGGAGTTCGGCGCGGATGCCAAGATTCCGGACAAGGCGTATTCCAGCCTGGTCACCTCGATTCTGGCGCGCCTAGCCACCCAGTATCACCTTGTGTTCTGCGCGGCCGGCGGCGAACTCCAGGGAAGTCACTTTCCCGGGATGCTGCGCGTGCACGTGGTGGCGCCGGAGAACGTGCGCATCGGCAACCTGATGCTGGATCACCGCCTGGAGCGACCTGCCGCACGCCAGTTGCTGCTGGATCTGGAAGCTGCCGAACGCGCCGACCGGAAGGCCAAGTTCGGCAAGACCCGAGCCACGGCCGAACTTTTCGACCTGGTTCTGAACAGCGAGGCGCTGACCACCGAACAGATGGCCGACCTCACGCAGGCCGCGGTCGCGGTGGCCGGACTGAAGGAGCGAGGCCTGCTTTCGCCCGCCGCCGAGCAGCAACTGCAGTTCCAGATGCGGCTGAAACTGGCCCGTTTCGGCATCGTGCCGCCGGGCAATGTGACGCTGCGGAAGAAGATGTTCGCCCATCCGAGCGAAGAGATGTTCGCCAATCTGCTGGATTTCTACCGGATCGCGTGGGAGTACGAGCCGCGCAGTTTCCCGGTGAAATACGACCAGGACGGCAGCGTGCTGGAAGCCTTCACGCCGGATTTCTATCTGCCGGAGTTCGATCTCTACGTGGAACTGACGACCATGAAGCAATCGCTTGTGACGCGGAAGAATCGTAAGGTGCGGCTGCTGCGCGAACTGTATCCTCACCTGAATATCCAGGTGTTCTACCAGAAGGACTTCGAAAACCTGATCTTCAAGTACGGCCTGGCCGCACGGCCGGTGCCCGCATGAGCGGAACCCCGATTCCCGGCATTGAGCGCATCCTTTTCACGGAGGAACAGATCGATGCCCGCATACGGCAAGTGGCGGCGGAGATCTCGAAGCGCTACGCAGGGCGCACGCTCACCCTGATCGGCGTGCTGAAGGGTTCGGTGTTTTTCCTGACGGCGCTGGCGCGGCACATCGAGGTGCCGGTGAAGATGGACTTTCTGGCGATCTCGAGTTTCTCCAACAAGAGCGGGTCGCCCGGTGTGGTACGTATCGCCAAGGATCTGGACGAAAGCATCGAAGGCGAGGACGTACTGCTGGTGGAGGACATCGTGGATACCGGTTTCACGCTGCGCTATTTGCTGCAGACGCTGGCCGGACGCGCGCCGAACTCGCTTTCGGTCTGCACCTTCCTGGACCGCAACTCGCGGCGTATCGTGCAGGTGCCGGTGGACTATCGCTGTTTCGAGATTCCGGACCGCTTCGTGGTGGGCTTCGGCCTGGATTCCCACCAGCTCTATCGCAATCTGGGATACGTGGCGGTGATGAAGCACGAACGGGCGTGAGCGCCGGGGGGCGGGCATTCCGGCAGTTCTCCCCTGGCCGCCCCGGTCCTGCCCATCCCGGGGTAGAATAGGAGCAACGCCGTCATGCCAGTTCTACGTGTTTTCGCTGCCCGTGCTCTGTGCGGTCTGATCTTTTGTCTGCCCGCGGTTCCCCAGCAAACCACTCCGCCTCCGGCCGCATCTCCATCGGGCCAGCCGACGGTGCAGTTCAAGGGGTCTGCCACGGAAGTCATTGTGCCGGTCACGGTGACCGACGACAAGGGCCGATTTGTTTCCAACCTGGTGAAGAAGGATTTCCGCGTTCTGGACGACGGCAGGCCGCAGAACATCGAGTTTTTCAGCCATGACGAGAAGCAGCCCATCGTAGTGGGCTTTCTGATCGACCTGAGCAACAATTCGCGAATCCATTGGAAGACCTACCAGGATGCCATTCTCGAATTGGTCTGGAATCTGCTGCCCGGCGATAAGCGCTACACCGGGTACCTGATCTCTTACGGCAACACGGCGGATATTTCGGTCAACACGACGTGGGACTCCGAGAAGATCGCCGACAAGGTCCGCAAGATGAAGCCCGGCGGCGGCGCGGCGCTGTATGACGCGATTTACCTGGCCTGCACGCGGCGCGACCTGGTGAAGGGCGAACCGTACGAACCGCGGCGCGTCATCATCGTGGTGGGCGACGGCCACGATAACGCCAGTACTCACAATCTGGAAGAGGTTCTGGAACTGGCGCAGCGCAATCTGGTGACGGTCTATGCGGTCAGCACGATGGCCTTCGGCTTCTCAAACGAGGCGCAGGACGTGCTGGAGCGGTTGACGCACAAGACCGGCGGCCACGTGGAATATCCGCTGAATTCGCTGTACAAGGACGTGTCGGGCTATCTGTCGAATCCCTCCGACGACGGCAATTACGCTTTGACGGTAGGGACCGGCGGTTACGCGGCGCAGATTTCCAATGGAATTATCAAGGCGGTGGGCGGCATTGGCGGCGAGATCACGACGCAGTATATCCTGCGTTACCGGCCGGACTACGATCCCGAGGCCAAGCCGAAGGTTTACCGCAAGATCACGGTGGATATTCCGGGATTGCCTAACGTAAAGATCAGCGCCCGGGAAGGCTACTTCCCGAATGAAGTTCCGGGTGCGGCGCCGGCTGCCGGGTCGGCCAAACAATAAGGGCCACAGATGAACACCGATCAACGCAGATAAGCAGAATTGCGTCTTATCTGCGTTAATCCGTGTTTATCTGTGGCCCAAATGCTTTCCTGTTGCGCTCCCTCACTGTATTCGCTTTCGGTCCGATAAGTAGATTAGGATTGAAGTGTGCAATCCAGCGTGCTGCCGATTAGCGGATGCCGGACGGGTACCTATGTGCTCCTGGATGCCGTACTGCCCGAGCGGCCTCCGTGCCCGATAGGGGTATTGCTGATCGACGCTGATACCAGCCGGCCGTGGTTCCGCATGCGACGGAATTTTGCGAATATCGCGGAACCTGAAGATGCCGAAGTTCTGGAGGCGGTAGAAGAGCATATTCGCCAGTGCCTGGCGGAGTCCGGCTCGGAGGCCTTCCTGAATTCGCTGGAAGACAGCCTCTCCAACACAGTGCGTATTAGCCCGCGGGAAACCGTCTCCGTGGACGCATTTTCGCGCGTACTCGATCGTCTGTACCGGGAGCACGTGGAGGATGCCGGGATAGAGCGCTTTGGGACGCATTTGCCCCTGTTCAGCCTGCGCGCCGCGGCCGGCGGACTTGGGGAGGAAATGTTGTCGGAGGCAGAAGACTGGGTTCCGGCTCCCGAAGGCATGCGTCTCTCGCCAGATCTCTTCGTGGCCCACGTCACAGGCCGCTCGATGGAGCCGCGCATTCCCGATGGCAGTTTGAATCTCTTCCGCCTGCACCCGGCGGGTTCGCGGCAGGGCAAGATCCTGCTGATCGAGCGCTTCGGAGTGTTGGACCAAACCGCGCGATACACGATCAAGCGCTACACCAGCCGCAAGGTGGTCACGAGCGAAGACGGAGTGGCGGCACGAACAGATCCGGCTGGAACCCCTGAATCCTGAATTCGAGGCTTGGGACGTGGATCCGGACGGCTTTGCCGTGGTCGCCGAATGGCTGCGCGTCATCGAGTAGAAAGCGGGCATCGGCCGGCTGCTGCTCGACTGGTATGCCCGCGGTCATCGGGAGCTTCCCTGGCGGAGCACGCGCGATCCTTATGAAATTTGGGTCAGCGAGATCATGCTGCAGCAGACGCGCGCCCAGGCGGTGATCCCGTATTACCGGCGCTTTCTCGAGCGCTTCCCGACCGTTGCCGCGCTGGCAGCGGCCGGGGAGGACGAAGTACTCGCGGTGTGGAGCGGCCTGGGCTACTACTCGCGGGCTCGCAATTTGCGGCTGGCGGCACAGCAGATCGCTGCGGGCGGCGGCTTTCCGCGGGACTACGAGGGCATACGGGCACTCCCGGGCATCGGCGAATACACTGCCGCGGCCGTCGGCAGCATCGCGTTCGATCTGCCGTTTGCGGTGCTGGATGGCAACGTGTTGCGCGTGGTCGCGCGGGTCAGCAACGATGCCGCCGATATCTCCGCAGGCCGCACCCGCGACCGCTTTCGCGAGGTAGCGCAACAGTGGCTGGACCCGCGCGAACCGGGCCATTTTAACCAGGCGCTGATGGAACTCGGCGCTACGGTCTGTTTGCCGCGCAATCCGCTCTGCCTGGTCTGTCCGCTGACCGGCTGCTGCGCCGCCCGGCAGCAAGGCACGGCGGCGCAATTGCCCGTGAAATTGCGGAAGACCGTTCCCGTGCGGTTGGGCGGCACCCTGTTGGTGGTGCGCAACCGGGGCCGCATTCTGCTGCGACAACGCGATGCCGCGGAGCGGCGTATGGCGCGATTCTGGGACCTGCCCACGCCCGAAGACCTCCCGGCCGCCAAGGTGGGGGAGCACATCGGCGAGATCCGGCATACGATCACGCATCATCACTACCGGCTCCAGGTGCACAGCGCGGTGGTCGAGGTGGCGGACCAGGACAGTCTTCGCTGGTTCGGAATCGCACAGCTTTCCGGGATCCCCGTCAGCACGACGACGCGAAAGGCTCTGGCAGTGGCCGGAATCGTTTACAAGTTGTGAAAGTTCCGTAAAACTCTCAGGATTAAGGACATTTCACGGTTTCCGTCGAGTAAATACAGGGCTGCAGGTGTTTAGATAGGGGATAGACATGGAACGAAAAAGAAAGCTCTATATCGCCAAAGTGGCCGTCGTCATGAGTGCCATCCCCTTGCTGTTGTGGGCGCATTCCGCCGGGCCGCCGTCAGGCAAGGCCGGGGTTCCCGGCGAGACCAACTGCAATCAGAGCGCAATGCCACGTGGGTACTGCAGTCAACGGAGGCGGCGGCAGTGTCAAAGTGACATTTGCCGGCGGATCCACCTATGCGGCGGGCGTCAAACAACACCTGGTGGTGACCGTCAGCGATTCCAGTTCGACCGGTAGAGCCTGGGGTTTCCAATTGACTGCACGGCCTTCTTCGGATCCCAAGACCCAGGCCGGATCCTTTACTTCGACGGACAGGTTCACCGCCGTGGTGTGTAACGTTCCACCGTTCAATGAAGTTCAGGACGCCTTTCTCGATTTCGGCCAGAACCAGAACTGCCCCGCGAACAAGTCGCTGGCTTACATCGAGCACACCTTAGCAGGCAGCTCACGGTCACAGTCCGGATCGCAGACTTTCGAATTCGACTGGACACCGCCAGCCAGCGCGAGCGGCAACATCACGATCTACGTCGCCGGCAATGCCGCCAACGGCGACACACAGCCAACCGGCGACCACATCTATACGGCCAGCTACGAAGTGACGCCCACGGCTACCGGAGGCCAACCGGCGATTTCTCCGAGCGGTGTGGTTAGCGCCGGTGCCTTCGGTGGTTTCACTTCTGTGGCCCCTGGCTCCTGGATGGAGATCTTTGGCAGCAATCTCTCTGCCACTACTCGCTCCTGGGCAGGAAGCGATTTCACGGGAAATAAAGCCCCTAGTTCACTGGACAATGTTAAGGTAACCATCGGTGGGCAGGCGGCCTTCATCGATTACGTGAGCCCCACGCAGGTGAACGCTCAAGTTCCATCCAACACACCAATTGGCGCCCAGCAAATGACCGTTTCCACTTCGCAGGGCACCAGTTCCGCTTACAACATCACTGTTAACGCGTTGCAGCCCGGTCTGCTCGCGCCGTCTTCATTCCTCGTCGGCGGAAAGCAGTACGTTGTGGCGCAATTTGCCGATGGAAGCTACGTCCTGCCTCCCAACTCGATCCCTGGGATCGCTTCGCGGCAAGCCAAGTCTGGGGAAACCATTGTCATCTATGGCGTGGGTTTCGGCCCCGTGCTCGATTCCGGAAATCAGGATATCCCGGCGGGCACTATTGTCACTGCATCGAATAAACTCTCCAACCCGGTCTCGATGGATTTTGGTGGCACCAACGCAGCCCTCTCCTACTCCGGCCTCGCGCCTAACTTCGTCGGGCTCTATCAGTTCAATGTGGTAGTCCCCAATGTAGCCAATAGCGATCTGGTTCCTTTGACATTCAAATTGAACGGGGCCGGCAACTCGCAGACTCTCTTCATCGCTGTGCATAATTAGGCGTGGAGCAATTCGATCTCGGGTTCGATCTCTTTCCGCAGCGCCGCGTGTTCAGCGTCAGCGAACTGAACGGCGCGATCCGCGGGGTTCTGGACGGGGAGTTCTCCGATATTTCGGTGACCGGCGAGATCTCGGGCCTCAAACTGGCGGCCAGCGGCCACTACTACTTCACGTTGAAGGACCGGGAATCGCAGGTGCGAGGCGGTGGCCTTCCGCTCGGCTCACCGCTACTGGAAGGTCAAGCCGCAGGACGGGCTGGCCGTGCTGGCGCGCGGCCGCATCGATGTCTACGAAGCGCGCGGCGAATACCAGCTCCTGGTGGAGCATCTGGAGCCGCAGGGGCTGGGCGCGCTGCAACTGGCCTTCGAGCAGCTCAAGAAGAAGCTCGCGGCGGAGGGTCTGTTCGCGGCCGAACGCAAGCGTCCGCTGCCGCGCTTTCCGCGGCGCATCGGCATCGTCACTTCTCCGCGCGGCGCCGCCATCGCGGACATGGTGCAGATTCTGTCGCGCCGCTTTCCCGGCCTGCACATACGGCTCTTTCCCGCGCTGGTGCAGGGCGAGGGCTCGGTGGAAGAGGTCTGCCGCGGCATCGAGTATTTCAGCCGCACGAAGTGGGCCGGACGTGGTGATTGTGGGCCGCGGCGGGGGATCGCTGGAGGACCTGTGGACCTTCAACGAGGAGGCGGTGGCGCGCGCCATCGCCGCCTGCTCGGTGCCGGTGATCTCCGCCGTGGGCCACGAGACGGATGTGACCATCGCGGATTTCGTGGCCGACCTGCGGGCGCCCACACCCTCCGCGGCGGCCGAGATGGTGGTCTGCACGCGCGACGAAGTTGTTCGAGCGGATTGCGGCCGCGCGAGCGAAGTCGGTGCAAGCGGTGCGATATCGTCTGGCGATGCTGGAGCGGCGATTCCGGCAGCAGGGAATCGACCGGGCGCTGAATACGCTGCACCGGCGGATCGGGCGGGGGCTGCAGCAGACCGACGAACGCGAGTACCGCCTGCGCGAGCGGCTGCGCGCCGCTATAGAATCCCGCGAGCGGGCACGCCGTGCGCTGGAACTGCGGCTGCGGCAGTTCGACGTGCGTCCGCGGCTGGCCGCCGATCGCCGGCGCCTGGAGGCGGCCCACCAGGGTGCGCCTGCAGGTCATGCGTGCGGATCTGGGCGAGCGCCGCGGTCGGCTGGAGCGGCTGGCTGCGCAGCTCTCGCAACTGAGTCCGCTGCGCGTTCTGGAGCGGGGCTACGCGATCGTCTCGAATGAAGCGGGCATTTTGACGGATGCCACGGCGGCGCCGCCGGAGTCGCGCATCCACGTGCGTTTGCACCGGGGCGCGCTGGACGCTGTGGTCTCACCCATCGAGTAGCACGGCGGTGTGGGCTGCCGCCGCGGAGGCCAGGCCTTCGAGGTTGTAGCCGCCCTCGAGCACCGATACCAGGCGGCCGTCCCGGATGCTCATGACGGCGCGCGTGAGGTCGGCAAAATCCTCGTCGGTGAGGGTGAAGCGTCCCAGGGGGTCGCCGGCGCGGGAATCGAAGCCTGCGGAGATGAGCACCAGGTCGGGCTGAAAGCGGGCGGCGGCGGGGAGCAGGTGATTCTCCACCGCGCCCAGGATTTCGCGGCGGCCCGATCCGGCGGGAAACGGAAAGTTCATGGTGGAGCCGGCGCCCGGCCCCTCACCGGTTTCGTCGGCGCGCCCGGTGCCGGGGTAAAGCGGCCACTGGTGGGAGCTGAAGAAGAAGACCGAGGGGTCGCGGTAAAAGATGTCCTGGGTGCCGTTACCGTGGTGCACGTCCCAATCGACGATGAGGACGCGTTCGACGTGATATTTCTTCTGCGCGTAGCGCGCGGCGATGGCGACGTTGTTGAACAGGCAGAAGCCCATGCCGCGCCCGGCATTCGCGTGATGTCCCGGAGGGCGGACTGCGCAGAAGGCGTTACGGGCGGTGCCGGTGAGGACGCGCATCCACCGCGTTCAGCACGCCTCCGGCCGCGCGGGCCGCGACTTCCCACGAGTCGGGCGTGATGTCGGTATCGCCGGTGCTCAGGTAGGGGCGCCCGGACTCGACATCGCGGCGGGCGGTCTGTAGGTAGGCGGCGGTGTGGCAGAGCTGCAACTCGTCATCGGTGGCGGTACGGGGATCGGCGCGGCGCATGCGGTCGAGCAGCCCGGCGCTGGCGAGTCCCGCGAGGACGGCGTCGTAGCGCTCGGGCTTTTCGGGGTGCGCGCTTCCGGCGAGGTGTCCGCGGCAGCGGTCGTCGGCGACGAGAAATCCGGGGAGAGACGGAACATTTTCCAGTTTTGGGGAGGGATCCACTTTTCGTATGTCCTTTATACGCCGCGGCGGGGGCCCCAGAGGTCTACGTGGAGGCGTGGGCTGAAGCGGAAGCCTTCGGACTTGCAGATTTCGGCGAGCCAGATGCCGCGCTCCCTCAGGCGGTCGGTGTCCGTGCCCTCGGGCATCAGGATGACGTGCTCGCGGTCCGCGTGTAATGAGGCCACCAGCAACCGTACTTCATCCAGGTCGTCCGGCTGGGCGATCACGAACTTCAATTGATACTCGTAGCGCGCCATCAGCTCCGTCAATACTTCGGGCTGGATGCGCAGGCGCTCATGCTGACGGCTCCAGCGCGGATCGTCCGGGGTCGAATTGGCCAGCTTCGGACTGATGCTCATCAGATCGCAGGCGACCGGCGCGAAGACTGTCCCTGCCGTCTCGATGGTGATGTGCATGCCGCGCTCGCGCAGACGTCCGGTCAGCGCGACGATGTCCGGCGCGATCATCGGCTCTCCGCCGGTGACCACCACGTGGCGCGCGGGATGGGCCGCCACCTCGTCCAGAATCTCGATCCAGGTCCAGATCGGTTCCCTCCGGCTGCCACGAGGTGTAGGGCGTATCGCACCAGGCGCAGCGCAGATTGCAACCGCTGGTGCGGATGAAGACGGACGGCACGCCGACCAGCGACCCCTCGCCTTGAATCGAGTAGAACAGCTCAGCGATCTTCAATGCCCGCCTCGTCGAAGCCCTTGCGCCGCAGCAGACAGGCATCGCACTGCCCGCAGGGGCGGCCATCCGGCGCCGGGATCGTAGCAGCTGAAGGTCAGCCCGAAATCGAGCCCCAATTCCCGCCCCAGCTTGACGATCCCCGCCTTGGTCAGATGCAGCAGCGGCGTGTGGATCTGAAGCCGCGTGCGTCCTTCGACCCCGGCTTTGGTCGCCAGGTTCGCCATGCGCTCGTAGGCCTCGATGAATTCGGGACGGCAATCGGGATAGCCCGAGTAGTCCAGCGCGTTGACGCCGATGAAGATGTGCGCACTTTCGAGCACCTCGGCCCAGGCCAGCGCGAACGAGAGGAAGATCGTATTGCGCGCCGGAACGTAGGTCACCGGGATGCCCGTGCCCATCTCGTCCGCGGATCGGCCCTTGGGCACCTCGATCGCGCTGGTAAGCGCCGACCCGCCGAACGCGTCCAAGCCGATCTTGGCCACCAGATGCCGTTCCGCGCCGAGTGCCTTTGCCACGCGGGCTGCCGCCTCGAGTTCGATCTTATGCCGCTGCCCGTAGTCGAACGAGAGCGCGTAGCATGCGTAGCCCTCGCGCCGCGCCAGCGCCAGGCAGGTGGCGGAATCCAGGCCTCCGCTCAACAGGCACACCGCTTTGTCCATTACTTTTCAGTGTAGCGTTGCCACAGGGGTATGCTGGTAATTCGCATACTTTGAGATTCCGATTCCTCACCTCTACGCCGCAGGACATCACGCGCGGCAGCGGGACTTATGTCGGCATTTCGGTGCTGGCCGGCGCGCTGCGCACACTCGGCCACACGGTGGATTTCGAATCGCCCACACGCCACTTTCCGGTCTTCACCGCGGAGAGGCTCTGGTTTAATCGCGAGCTGCGCGCGTCGGCGGCACACGATTGCACGGTGGGCTTCGACATGGATGGCTACCGCATCGCGGGCAGCGGCGCGCACGTGGCATCGCTCAAGGGTGTGATTGCCGATGAGGTTCGCTTCGAAAGCGGACTCACCCGCCTCACGATGGGGGTGCAGGCGCGCTGCGAACGGCTGCACGTTCGCCGGGCTGCCCGCGTGCTCGTGACCAGCCGGTATTCCGGCGAGAGCGCGCAGCGCTTATATGGACTGACGCAGTTTCCCACGGTAGTTCCGGAGCTGATCGATCTGACGGCGTGGCGCCGCCACCTGGAAGGCTTTCCGGCTCCGGCCCGTGCTGGGCGCTTCACCGTGCTGTATGTGGGGCGCTTCTACCGCCGCAAGCGGGTCGGCCTGCTGCTGGAAGCCGCGGCGGAACTGCGCCAGGCGATTCCCAATCTGGAAATCCGCATCGTCGGCAACGGACCGTGCCGCGATCGCCTGGCGGGCGCATGCGGAGCGTCTGCAATTGGCAAACACGGTCACCTGGCTGGGCGATATTTCGCGTGCCGATCTGGCGGCGGAATACAATCGCTGCGACGTATTCTGCCTGCCGAGTGTCCAGGAGGGCTTCGGGATCGTGCTGCTGGAAGCCATGGCTGCCGGAAAGCCGATTGTGGCAGCGCGCGCGGCGGCGATCCCGGAAGTGGCGCCGCACGCGACGCTGGTGGAACCGGAGAGTGCGGCGGCGCTGGCGGCCGGTATCCTCGCGCTACTGGGGTCTGCGGAAGCCCGGGCACGGCAGTCGGAGAAAGGCCTCGCCTGGGTGGAGCAGTTCGATGCACCGCGCGTGGCAGGCTTGTTCGTGGACGCTGTGCTCGGGGTTACCGGTAGGTAAGCGTGACCGGCACGATGATTTGCTGCACGCCGGCCTCTCCCGAACCAGAGACCACATAGGTGGCTCGCTCCTGCCCCGATGCGGTCTCGACAAGACTGCCGCGGGTGAGTGTGCCGATGGATTGCGCGTTCACGGTCTGCGGATGCGGTGAGAAAAGCACAGACAGCAGTTTCTGCCCGCTCCCCTCGAAACGGATTTCCGGAGTTTCGAAGGGCTTGAGGCGCTGAACCGCTCCACTGGTAATCAGGCGCGTACCCTCGGTGATGTAAAGAAAGCCGTCGGTATTCGGAATCAGTTTGAGGCGCACGGTTTCGCCGGGATCCAACACCGTGGTGAGATCGGCTTCACCGGTTCCACGTAGAATACTGATGCGCACGCCGAGACGGGATGCGGCTAGCGTTTTGGACGCGGAAAGACGGGCAGTAGCGTCCGCGGCCCGAGCGCCGCCTCCACCCGAAGGTGCGAAGGCATTGGCGGCCGGCGCAAGCGGGCTGCCATAGAACAGCGCCCGCGCGTCGAGTGCGACATTTCCGGACGTGACGGCGGAGATTGCGCCGGCGGACTGTTCGGCCGCGCCCGCCTGGACTTCGGCCTTGCGCGCCATCAGGGCAGGCGCCGCCTGAGGCAGAGGGGCTGCCTTGTCCTCCGCGACGGCGGCAGGGGATTCTGCTTTGCGCAGCGCCTCGGCTGGGACAGCCGCAACTGGCGGCGCCGCGGGCAGCGGCTGGTTCTGAGCAGGTAGGATGGCCGGCGGGACCCGCGGGCCGTTGATCTTCTTATCGGCCTCTTGTCGGATCGAGGGCGCGGGCACTTCGGCGGTGGATTGCATGGGCGCCGGCTGAACTCTCAACTGCGCGATGATCTGCGGAGCGGCCGGCTTCACCGGTGGAGTCTGCATCGCCTGCCACAGCGCGATTACCGCAATTCCGCCGATGCCGGCCACGGCCAACCCGGCGACCGCGGGCCGTCGCAGCCACTCCCAGAAATGGAAGGTCCGGTGTGCAGGGGTGTCCAAGGCGGTCAGCAGGTGCGCGCGCGATGCCGGATCGCTCAAAAGATCGCGCAGGGCCTGCTCGCGGGCCAGTGTGTCGAAGAGTTCCTGATCTTCGAGCGCGGCGGCAAACAGTGCCTGCTGCTCTTCCGCGGTCAGCGTGCCGGTGGCGTATCCGCCCAACAGCTTCTTGATATCTTCCGGACTCATTGGTTCGGAGGCTCCCAACTCCCGCCCATCGCCTCCAGCAGGCTTTTCCGGCAGCGGTGATCCCACGTATAGATGGTGTTGATGGCCGCCACTCCCATGATCTTCTGAATCTCCGGAAACGCCTTACCTTGCAACTTCAGCCGCATCAGCTCCCGGCAGCGGTCACCGAGGCCGCTCATCGCCTTGGTGAGGCGTTCCAGCATCTGCTTCCGTTCCACGTACTCCGCCGGGTTGGCATCCAGATCCGGCAGTTGGATGTCCGTGATCGAGACCTGGGTGTACTCGCCCCGGCGCACCAATTTGCGCCGCTGGCTCATGATTTTAAAGCGCACGATCTGGAGTGAAAGCGGCAGCAGATCTTCCACGCGTTCCAGGTGGGTGTACTTTTCGTGCAGCAACAGGAGCACCTCCTGAGCGAGGTCCTCGGCGGCGTCCCTCGATAGATGACATGCCGCGTACCGGACAATCCTTTCACGCAGCCTGCCGAGAACCTGTTCGCGCTCCACTTTCAGTCGCATGATAACAGACAGGCCAGCCGGCCTGTCTTACAGGTTTACGGGGACGACTTCCTCGAAAATCGCGGGTGGCAGGGTGACGCCGCTGATGCGCAGGCGCTCCAGGAGCTTGGGGGTGACGCCGGTGGCGCGGAAGCGGCCCTGCACTTTGCCGGCGTCGGTCACGCCCGATGCGCTCGAAGGTGAAGATCTCCTGCAGATCGACCTTTTCGTCCTTCACGCCCAGCACTTCGGCTGATGCTGAGGATTTTGCGGGTTCCGTCCTGCAGGCGCGAAACCTGCACGACCAGCTTGATGGCGCTGGCGAGCTGCTGCAGGATGACGCGCGTGGGGATTTCGAGGTCCGCCATCATGACCATGGTTTCCAGGCGCGAGAAGGCGTCGCGCGGGCGTGTTGGCGTGCACCGTGCTCATGGACCCTTCGACGCCGGTATTCATGGCCTGGAGCATGTCCAGCGCTTCGGCGCCGCGGCACTCGCCCACGATGATGCGGTCGGGGCGCATACGCAGCGCGGTGCGCAGCAGAATGGCGCTGGTTGATGCCGCCCTCCTTGTTCAGGTTGGGCGGGCGGGTTTCGAACTTCACCACGTGGCGCTGCTGGAGCTGCAATTCGGCCGTGTCTTCGATGGTGATGATGCGCTCTTCTTCCGGGATGAAGCGGGAGAGCGCGTTGAGCATGGTGGTCTTGCCGGAGCCGGTTCCGCCGGAGATCAGGACGGTGCACTTGGCACTGCACGCAGGCGGCCAGGAAGCGCAGCATCCCGGGCGTGATGGTCTTGTACTGGATCATCTCGTCCTGCGTGATGACGTGGCGGCCGAAGCGGCGGATGCTGAGGCAGGGACCGTCGAGCGCCAGCGGCGGAATGATGGCGTTGACGCGCGAGCCGTCCTGCAGGCGCGCGTCCACGATGGGCTGCGCTTCGTCGATGCGCCGGCCCACCTGCGAGACGATCTTTTCGATGATGTGCAGCAGGTGCGCGTCGTCTTTGAACCGGACCGGGGTTTCGGAGAGCTTGCCGTTGCGCTCGATGAAAACCTTGTTGTAGCGGTTGACCAGGATATCGGAGATGCTGGGCTCTTTCAGCAGCGTCTCCAGCGGGCCCGAGGCCGAGCACTTCATCGAGCACCTCTTCGACGATCTTGGTCTGCTCGGCGGTGGTCATGGGGACGCGCTCTTCTTCGAGCAGGCGCTCCACGACGCGGCCGATTTCGGCGCGAATGCGGTCCTTGGGAATGGAGGAGACGCGATCCAGATTCAGCACGCCGATGAGCTTGCGGTGGATCTGCGACTTGAGCTCGAAATAGCGGTCGGCGCCGCGCTTGGCGACGGGTAAGGCGCCGCCACGTGTTGGCAGGGGTCGATTGGGTCCCAAGTGTTCTCCCTGGAGGCTGCTCCGTGTGCGGTGTGGTTCGAATCCGATTATATCGCGAGGGGCTGTACGGAGCGATAATAGGACTAATGCAGAACATTCTGCCAGTCCTATGTTTTATTGCCGGCTTCGCACTGGCGTGGTTGATCTGGCATGGCCGGAGTGCGGCGCGCGCGGCCGATCTACAAGCGCGCCTGGAAATGGAGCGCAAGAGCGCGGACGAAAAGCTGGTTCTCCTCGAAGACACGCAACAGAAGCTCTCCGACGCCTTCAAGGCGCTCTCCGCCGACGCGCTGGCGCGGAATAATCAGACCTTCCTGCAACTGGCCGGCGCCACACTTGCCAAGACCCAGGAGACTGCCCGCGGCGACCTGGAATTGCGCCAGCAGGCCATCGCCGATCTGGTGACCCCGGTGCGCGAATCGCTCGATAAGGTGGACCACAAGATACAGGAACTGGAGAAGGCGCGCGCCGGAGCCTATGCCGGCCTCAGTGAGCAGGTACGCAGCCTGATCGAGACACAATCGCAGTTGCGCGGCGAGACGGGCAAGCTGGTGACGGCGCTTCGCACGCCGAGTGCGCGCGGACGGTGGGGTGAAATTCAATTGCGCCGCGTTGTGGAAATGGCCGGCATGCTGGAGTATTGCGATTTCAGTTCGCAGACCACGCTGTTTGGCGACGATGGCCGTTTGCGCCCGGACCTGCTGGTGTATTTGCCGGCCGGCAAAACGATCGTAGTGGACGCCAAGACGCCGCTGGACGGCTACCTGCAGGCGATTGAGGCGCCCGATGAGGTCACCCGCAAGGCACGCCTGGCCGACCACGCCCGCCAGGTGCGCGGGCACATGACGTCTCTGGCGCGCAAATCGTATTGGGACCAGTTCGACCAGGCGCCCGAGTTCGCGGTCCTGTTTCTGCCGGGCGAGTGCTTCTTCAGCGCGGCGCTGGAGAGCGATCCCGAGCCTGATCGAATTCGGCGTGGAGCAGAATATCATCCTCGCCACCCCCACCACACTGATCGCGCTGCTGCGCGCCGTGGCGTACGGGTGGCGGCAGGAGAAACTGGCGCAGAACGCCGCCGAGATCAGCGCGCTGGGCAAGGAACTCTTCAAGCGCATCTCAGACATGGGCGACCACTTCAACAAAGTGGGCCTCAACCTGGGGCGGGCGGTGGAAGCTTACAATAGCGCGGTCGGGTCGATGGAGAGCCGCGTGATGGTGAGCGCGCGCCGGTTTGCGGACTTGAAGACCGCGCCCATGGGCGTAGAAATTTCCCCGCTGGAGCCGGTAGAGAAGAGCGTGCGCGTGCTGCAAGGCGAGTAGCGGGGGCGCGCTAGCTTCTGGCGATTCGCTGGTATTCGGCCTCCGACGCGGCAGGCATCAGTACCCAGAGAGTGTAGATGCCGATGGCGGTGCCGAACGGTGGATGGAAGAGGCTCAGGAATGCCAGCACGATGGCCAGGATACGGGCCCACGAACGGCGCTCGTACAAGCCCCAGCCCGCGATCAGGCCAATCACGCCGGTTGCAATGAAGAACACGCCCCACGGTCCGAAAGATGCCGTGCACGAAGTAGGGCGCGTCGCCGGTGAACGGAAAGCCCCAGTCCGAGAAAGAGTTCAGGAACAGGCCGGGCAGCACGCCGCAGGGCGGAATACACCAGCCAGAGGACGGCGAGGTTGCGCAGGTGGCCGCTCACGCGATTTTGGCGACCGGCAGCGGCGGCGGAGCGGCGCCGAACTGTCTCCCGCAGTGAGGACAGAAACTGACGGGACCTTGCAGGTTGGCGCCACAACGATCGCAAAACATGTCTCACCTCCGGACCATAAAGATACGGAAGTGACGTCTGGTTTGTTCAGCCGGTTTAGCGGCCGCCTCCGGGAATGTGAATGTCTCCCAAGCCCTGCCGAAGAAGTCGGCATCCAGACTGTTGAGCTTGGTCTGCTGATCGGTGGTTAGCAGCAGATAGAATGCGGCGTCGGCATTTGCCCTGTATGGCGACAATCTGTCCCTGCAGCGTACCGATGGCGGCGGCCTGGGTGTTGATGGTGGCCGTGGTGTTGCTATTGATCGCGGCGTCGAGCGCGGTCGTCGCGGTAGTGATCTGGGTATCGATAGGCGTGATGGCGTTCAGCGCCGTGGTGAAGATGGTGGTCGCCTGGGTGGCCTGTCCGGTGGTCAGGGTCAGCAGGCGGGTCAGGAACGTTCACCTGACGGGCGACGATGGTGGCGACATCCGGCGGGTTCGCGCTGCCGGTGCCCCCGCCGCCGTGATTGCCGTTCTCCGGGCGGGGTCCTTGCGCCAGAGGGCGATGGTGGTCAATGCCGCAATCGACGCAAGTCTGGTAATGGATTTCTTCATGAGTGTTTCCTCGCTCGTGATGGTTTCCGCGCGATGCGCGTGCATCCCCATCGTGCACGGCGAATGCCGAAAATTGGCCTGCGGAACTCTAAGAAAACACAAAGGGGCGGGCCGAAAATGTGCGAAAAACGGTGGCAGCTTGTCGCGACCCGTTAACCGGCGACGGCGGCGAACTGTCTGGCGGCAAAGTGACGCCTGCGCGTCTCTCAGGCCGGACGGAAATCGCGCAGGATGGCGGCCCAGGGGGGATAGCCGCGGGCGGCCGAGTAGGCATCTTCTTCCAGATTGAAAGCCAGTCCACGCGCGTGCCAGGCACTAATTCGGCGGCGCGGTGGGCCAGGTTCCACGCCTTCAGCACCAGGGTCCGGCCGTTCTGGCGCACCGTGAGTCTCAGGTGCTTCTCCTTCCTGACGACGGGGGGCGCGGCCACCTCCACGCCGAGCGCGGCGAACAGCGGCGGCTGGGTTGCCGTGGCCGAACGGCGCCAGCGGAAGATCTCGTCGATGCGCCTGCTCCGTGATCTCGCGCAGTTCCAGCACCGCGTCGATCTCCAGGCGGCGCAGAAAATCGTCGGCGCAGAGCCGGGATGCGGCGAATGCGTTGAAGCGGCGGCGGAACTCCTCCACCTGGGCGGCTTCCATGGTGACGCCGGCGGCGTGCGCGTGGCCGCCGAAACGCACGAACAGGTCGGGCATGGATTCCAGCGCTTCCAGCAGATGGAACGCGGGAATGCTGCGGCCCGAGCCCGGCGCCAGCCCGTCGTCGGGATTGCGGCCCAGCACGAAGACCGGGCGCTGCAGGCGCTCCACCAGGCGGCTGGCCACGATGCCCAGCACGCCGCGATGCCAGTCTTCCGCAGTAGTAGACCAGGGCGCATTCGGCCGCGATCGACGCGCGATCTGCTCGCAGGTGTCGCGGATCTCCGCTTCCACCTGCTGGCGCTCGGCGTTCTGATCGTGGAGTTGCTTGGCCAGCTCGCGGGCGCGGGCGGCGTCGCCGGTGAGGAACAGCTCGACCACCGCGCTTGGCGGTGTCCATGCGTCCGGCGGCGTTGATGCGCGGCGCCGATCTGGAACGCCACCTGGCGCGCGTTGGGCGGCGCGCTTCCACCGGTGAATCCGGCGACGTCCAGCAGCGCGCGCAGGCCGGGATTGCGCACCTGCGTCAGCCCGCGCAGACCGTGCGCCACGATGATGCGATTCTCGCCGGTGAGCGGCACCACGTCGGCCACCGTGGCGATGGCCGCCAGCTTCAGGAACGATTCGGCAACGCGCCGCACCTTGTCCGCCGGCCAGCCGAGGTGCGGCAGCAGCGCCTGGATCAGCTTGAACGCCACGCCGGCGCCGCACAGGTTCTTCTCCGGATAGGGGCAGTCCGGGCGGTTGGGATTGAGCACCGCCAGCGCGGGCGGCAGTTCCGCTTCGGGCAGGTGATGGTCGGTGACGATCACGTCGATGCCCAGTTCGTTGGCGCGGCGCACCACTTCGGCGGCGCGGATGCCGGTATCCACGCTGACGATCAGCTTGACGCCCTGTGCGGCCGCGGCCTCCACCACTTCCGGGCGCATGCCGTAGCCGTCCTTCAGACGGTGCGGCACGTGATAGCGGGCGATGCCGCCGGCGAGCTCGATGGCCTTCGTGAGCAGCACCACGGTGGTGGTGCCGTCCACGTCGTAGTCGCCGTAGATCAGGATCTGCTCGCCGTTCGCGGATGGCGCGCGCGATGCGTTCGATGGCCGCCGGCATGTCGCGCATGGCGAGCGGATCGTGCAGTTCTTCGAAGGCGGGATGGAGAAAGCGCCGCGCGGCTTCGGGGTCGGCGAGGCCGCGGCGCACCAGCACTTTGGCCGCCGCCGGTGCCGATCTGCAGCGCGGCGGACACGGCAGCGACGGCCATGGCGGATCGGGCGCCGGCAGCAGCCAGCGTGACCCGCCGGGCTAGTTCTTGGAGAAATACCCGCCAAGCGAGTCGCCTTCGTCCATATCGCCCTCCGCCAGGGCGCTTGCGATCTCGTCTTCCGCGACCAGGAATTCCTCGTACCAGTCGGGCTGGAGTTCGTAGACGTAGAGGCTGGAATCGTGATTGAAGGCCAGTTCCAGCGAGCAGGTCACGCCTTCGTAGACGCGCAGCTTGCGCAGGCGGGCCTGGTAGTCGCGCTGCTGGTCGCGGTCCATGTCGAGATCCTCGATCTGCTCCAGCAGGTCGTCGATATCGCCGGCCTCGAATTCGCGGGTGGCGAAGAGGATCAGCTTGACGCCGGTCTTGATGGCGGCATCCAGGAACATCCGGTAGTCGGGATAATGTTCGCTGTCCCAGAGCACCATCTGGGGATCTTCGAGGGTTCCCGGGGTGCTGCGGAAAACGGCCAGGTCGCGCGATTCGAGATAGTCCAGGATTTCGCGCTTGAGTGTGTCGAGATTCAGGTCCACGTCGCTTCCTCAGCCTTAAGCCAAGACCAGAATATCAGAGGGATTGGCCAGGTCGCGGGCCGAAGGGGTAACGATCGTCTTCGGCCCGATATAGATCTTGCGGTTCTCTTTCATGGCCTGGCGCACGTCGGCCTCGCAGACGAACTCCACCGGTTTGGGAGGTGGAGCAGCGGGCGGTGGAGGCGTTTTTGCGCCGGGGTCCGGCAGTCAGCTATAGCCGCCGGATTTCTGCGGACCGCCCGCGACGGCGGGTACGGCTCCGCGGCGCGCCAGAAAGCGGTCGACCACTTCGGCGGCGACGCTGGCCACCACGGATTGCTGACGGTGGGTGTGCGGAGCCGGCGTGGAGCATCCGCAGGACGAGGCACCGGCGGGCGGAGCCTGCCGGCGGCGCCGATACCGCGATGCCGCGCGAAGCCAGGTAGCGCTCCACGGCGGAGACGACGGCCGCGCGATCGATTGGCCCGCCCCCGCCGCTGGCGGGCACCGGGCCGTCCGGCGCCTTGTCGTAATCCAGCGGCATTTCGAAGGCCTGCTCCGGCGATGCGCACGGTGTAGGCCAGGCGCTTGATGTTGATCAGGTGCAGCGGGCCCGACGTTGTCGGAGGTGCTGTTTCCCGCCATCGCGCCGCAGCCCAGCGTCATCGAAGGGAAGACGTTGGTGGTGATGCCGGTGGAGCCCTGCGGCGCCGGCGTATTCACCAGCACGCGCATGGCGGGCATGCGCATGCCGTATTCGCGGATGCGCGTATCGTTCTTGGCGTAGATCGCGGCGGTGTGTCCGGCGCCGCCGAACTTCAGCAGGCCGAAACAGGTGTCCATCGCCGCGGCGAAATCGGCGACGAAAGATCAGCGAGAGCACCGGCGAGAGCTTCTCCGCGGAGAGCGGGAATTTCTTGCCGACGCCCGCGATCTCGCAGCAGATGATGGACGTATCGGCGGGCACTTCGAAGCCCGCCATCTTGCGCGATTTTGGTGGGCGCCTGGCCCACGCACTGCGGATTCACGGTCCAGTTGGGCGTGAGCAGCAGTTTGCCGAGCGCTTCCGTCTGCTGGTCGTTGCAGAGGTACGCCTTGTGCTGTTTGAGCAGCGCCAGGATGCGGTCGCGCAGCGTGTACTCGGCCACCAGGGCCTGCTCGCTGGAGCAGACCGTGCCGTAATCGAAGGATTTGCCGGCGACGATTTTGGCGACGGCGTCTTCCAGATCGGCCGAGGTGTCCACCAGCACGGGCACGTTGCCCGGTCCCACGCCGAATGCCGGTTTGCCGCTCGAATAGGCGGCCTTCACCATGGCGTGTCCGCCAGTGGCCAGGATCACGCTCACGCGCTCATGCCGCATCAGGGCGTTGATGCCCTCCATGGTGGCGCGGTCCACGCACTGAATGATGTCTTCGGGCGCGCCCGCTTCGAGCGCCGCCTGGTAGAGGATGGCGGCCGTCGCGCAGGTGCATTTGAACGCGCGGGGATGCGGGCTGATGACGATGGCGTTGCCGGCCTTGAGCGAGACCAGCGTCTTCGAGATCGCGGTGGAGGTGGGGTTGGTGGTGGGCAGAATGGCCGCCACCACGCCCACCGGCACGCCGATTTCGACGATCTTTTCTTCGGGGAGTTCGCGCAGGATGCCGACGGTCTTCATGCCGCGCATGCGCCGCGGCAGCCAGTCGCAGTTCAGCAGATTCTTGATGTACTTGTCTTTGGCGTTGCCGTAGCCGGTCTCTTCGACGGCCAGGTCGGCGAGGCGTTTGGCATTGGCGCGGGCCGCCGCGGCCATGCGTTCCACAATGGCGTCAACCTGCTCCTGGGAATACGTGCGGTATTTCTGCCAGGCGGCGTACGCCTTCTCGACTTTGGTGCGGACCTCCTGGATGGACAGGAGGTCTTTGTCTTCGAGCATGGCCCGTTACTTCTTGCTATTGCCCGTGGGGAGGATTTTCTCGACCTCCTCGTGCGGGCGGGGAATCACGTGGACGCCCACCAGTTCGCCGACGCGGCGCGCCGCGGCCGCACCCGCGTCCGTCGCAGCTTTGACTGCGCCGACGTCGCCGCGCACCTGTACGACAACCAGACCGGCGCCGACAAATTCCTTGCCGATCAGGACCACATTGGCGGTCTTGACCATGGCGTCGGCAGCCTCGATTGCGCCGATCAAACCCTTTGTTTCAATGAGACCCAGGGCCTCCATGTTGCCTCCAGATTCAGGTGAAAGATCTACCGTAGCACAATTCGGCAGGCGCGGACGGGTGCATGAACCATGGCGGGTGAAGACAAAAGAGTATGAATTTGTAACGCCATCATTCCCGGAGGACGGATATACTGTCGATCTAGGAGATTCATTGAAGATGTCTTTACGGATAAACGACACCGCCCCTGACTTCACTGCCGAAACCACCCAGGGGCCGATCCAATTTCACGAATGGATCGGAGACGGGTGGGCGGTCCTGTTTTCGCACCCGAAGGATTTTACGCCGGTGTGCACGACTGAACTAGGCTACATGGCGGGATTGCAGCCCGAATTCGAAAAGCGGAATTGCAAAATTATCGGTCTGAGCGTCGACCCCGTGACCAGCCATGGCAAGTGGGCCGGGGACATCGAAGAGACGCAGGGACACGCGGTCAAGTATCCGATGATCGGCGACCCGGAACTCAAGATCGCGAAATTGTACGGCATGCTGCCGGCGGAATCGGGGAGTACGTCGGAAGGTCGGACCGCTGCCGATAATGCTACCGTCCGCACCGTATTCATGATCGGCCCGGATAAGAAAATCAAACTGATGCTGGTCTACCCGATGAGCACGGGCCGTAATTTCGACGAGGTGATGCGGGTGCTGGACTCCATGCAACTGACTGCGAAGCATAAGGTAGCTACGCCGGTGAACTGGAAGTCCGGGGACGATGTGATCATCCTGCCGTCGGTTTCCGACGCGGATGCAAAAGAGAAGTATCCGGATGGCTGGAAGGCTCCGAAGCCGTATCTGCGGATTGTTCCGCAACCGAAGTAAGAGGGATGGATTAGTGGGGGTGCGGGAGGAACCACCCCCTAAAAAGAAATGGTTCCAAGTGACCTGATTTCCAGCCTGGCTCTCTACCGGCATGCACGGCATGGAGCGCTGCGAACAAAAGCGCCGGACGATTCGCCTCTCCGCTCCCCGATGGCTGTTTTCTCCAGCCGCCGGATCAATGCTTCCTGGCTCGCCGCTTGCTGCCTCTTGTCCGGGACCGGTCGCTCGTAACGGCCTTTCGCTCGCCCGCAACGGCTGCCGCCTCTCAGCGACCTCCATTCCAGGGTCAAAGCTCCCAGCCTGCTACTTCGCTTCCTTCCAGATCGCTTCCGTGCCCGTTCGGCCCTTCGGCTCCACTACCGCCTCCCGGATTGCGCCGGTTGCGGCCGCTTCACTGCCTGGAGCCCGTTGCACTTCCACTACCTGGTTCGGCCTGCCGCGCCTGCTGTCTCCACTCCCCTCCGGGATTTTTACGTCCCTCGGGATCAAAGCGTTCAACCGCGTTTGCTGCCTGCCGGTCCGCCTGACGAATCCGCCCGATTTCCTTTCGCTCCCCGCTGCCCGTTCTAATGAAAGTTTGGGCTGCGGATCATCGTTCCAGGTCCGCTACGTTTCCGCCGGCTTGCTGTTCCTCAAACCTCTTGGAACCTTCTTCACTATGCTCCCGATACCGGTTTGCGTCAATGCCTTTTCGGTGCGGAGCGGAACCTTTTCCACGGTATTTATTTACCTTGTTTTCAGTTGCTTATGGCGATAGGCGTGAGTATCCCCTGTGCATAAAACGTTTGCCTGTCATCATGATTTTGCGATATTGTAACCGAAAATGCACCGACTGATCATACGCCCGGGCGCGATTGGCGACTTCGTCGTCTCGCTGCCCGCGATGACGTGTCTGGCCGCTGACGATGCCGAGGTCTGGACCAGCGCGCGAACGGTTCCCCTGGTGCGATTTGCGCGAAATGTGCGCCCGATCGCTTCGACGGGGCTGGATCTGCTCGGCGTAACAGAGCCGCCTGCAGGCCTGATCCGGAACTTGCGCCGGTTCGACTCAATTGTGTCGTGGTACGGTGCGAATCGTCCCGAGTTTCGAGCGACCGTGGCGGCGCTCGGGCTGCCGTTCACATTCCTGGATGCGCTGCCTGCCCAAGGCGCGGGGCTGCATGCCACTGACTTCTACCTGGAACAGGTGCGCGGTATCGCGGAATGCGAAAGTGACGGCATCCCCCGTATCGAGTGCGGGGTGGAGCGCGCGGATTATGCGGTGATTCATCCATTCTCGGGCAGCCCGCGTAAAAACTGGCCGCTCCAGAGGTTTCAGGCTCTCGCCGGGAAGCTGGAACGTATGATGCCCGTGAAATGGTGTGCCGGGGAAGAGGATCCTCCGCTTGCCGGCGCGGTACGGATCGGCGATCTCTATGACTTGGCCTGCTGGCTTGCGGGAGCCCGTGTATATATCGGAAACGATTCGGGAATCACCCATTTGGCCGCAGCCGTGGGAACGCCCGTTCTGGCACTGTTTGGACCGACGGACCCCGAAATTTGGGCTCCGCGGGGGCCGCACGTACGGGTGGGGCGGTGGCGATAACGGCGATAACATAGAGGGAAGGGGTAATCCTTGCGGACCGAACTCTTTTTTCTTTTGACCTGTGCGGCGGTTGCCGCGGACAATTCGACGCTGGCGGACCGCGTCGGGACTACCGGATTCGTGCAACTCGAAGCAGAGAGCTTCAAGACTCTCAACCTGAACGAGCAGACGCGGGCGTACTGGCTGATGCAGGCGTCGATCGCGATCGATCCGATCAACTACGATCAGAATTCGATTTGGGGCCTGCGGCAGAAGGCGCTGCTGGAAGAGATTCTCCGTCACTCCCAGGGCGTGAACCCCCAAACCCTGCGCAAGATCACAGATTTCACCAAGCTGTTTTGGGCAAACCGCGGGAATCACAATGAAATGACGGCACAGAAATTTCTGCCCGAGTTTACGTTCGACGATTTGAAGGCAGCGGCGGTGCAGGCCGCGCACAACGGCGGATTCAAGGACAAGAAAGCAGGCAGACTGGAGAGCCGAGCTCGAGGCGCTCCGCCCTTCGCTCTTCGACGCCGCTTTCGAGCCCACGATCACCGCCAAGAGTCCGCAAGGCAATCGCGACATCCTGCAAGCCAGCGCCAACAATTTTTATGCCGGCTTGAGCCTGGCCGACCTCAAAGGCTTCCAGGAAAAGTATCCGCTCAATTCGAGGCTGGTGAAGGGGCCGTCCGGCAAACTGGTGGAAGAAGTTTACCGCGCCGGGACGCCCGACGGAAAGGTCCCACCGGGCCGCTACGCACGATATCTGAAAAAGGCTAACGAGTATCTGGAGAAGGCGCGGGCAGCGGCCGATCCGGAGCAGGCCAAGGCGATCGGCGCCCTGATCCGTTATTACCAGACCGGCGATCCGGCGGACTGGATTAAGTTCGGGATTGCATGGGTGCAGAACAATGCACGCGTGGATTTCGCCAATGGCTTCATCGAGGTCTATCGCGATCCGCGTGCGGCTAAAGGTACCTCGCAGAGCTTCGTTTCCATCACCGACGAGAAGATGAACCAGTTGATGCTCAAGCTGGCGGCGAATGCGCAGTACTTCGAGGATCGCGCACCCTGGGCGCAGCAATATAAGAAGCAGGATGCGAAGGCACCAATGGCGAAGGCCTGCGAGACGTTAATCGAGACTGGGGATTTTCACGTCAGCACGGTGGGCGACAACCTTCCCAACGAGAATGAGATCCGGGAAAAGTATGGCAGCAAGAGCTTCCTGTTTACCGGTAGTTCGCGCACCTTGCGTCAGGGCTCCGGGTTCGGGGCGCTCGAGGAATTCGGCGCGACTCCGGAAGAAATCGCGCTCTCCAAAAAGTACGGAGAAGAGGCCAGCGACCTGATGACGGCGCTGCACGAGATCATCGGACACGGCTCCGGTAAGCTAAACCCCAAACTGCAGGGCGGGAGTGAAGCGCATCTGAAGGAATACTTCTCCACGCTGGAGGAGGCGCGCGCCGATCTGATGGCGCTGTGGAACATCTCCGATCCCAGATTACGGGAATTGGGGCTGGTCTCCAGTCCCGACGTCATGAAGGCGATGTACTACGCCGCGGTGCGGACGGTGCTCACCCAGTTGATGCGCATCCCGCATGGCAACACCATCGAGGAGGATCACCAGCGCAATCGCCAGCTGATCGTGAACTATATCATGGACAAGACGGGCGCGATTCAGAGGGTGGAGCGTAACGGCAAGACTTACCTCGAACTGAAGGATTTTGCGAAGATGAAAGAAGGCGTCGGGATGCTGCTCTCCGAGTTGATGCGGATCAAGGCAGAAGGCGATTTCAATGCCATCAAAGCGCTGGTGGACAAGTACGGCGTGCATTTCGATCCCAAACTGCGCGACCAGGTGCTGGCGCGTTACACCGGGCTGAACGTGCCGACTTACTGGTGCGGCATCAACTCGGAACTCACACCGAAGTTCGATGCGGCGGGTAAGGTGACCGCTGTGGCGATCAGTTATCCACGCGACTATGTCAAACAGCAGTTGGGCTACGCCGCGATGTACGGGGTACAATAAGGCACTTTATGGCGGCCCGGCTCCATCCGGCTCCTGATCAATCCGAGGTTGTCGACTTGCGGCGTCTATCGGCAAGAGACCTGGAATCCCTGCTAGACGAGGAGTGTTCCGCCTGGCGGAAGGAGTTGGAGTGGGACTTCGACAAGTCCGCCGACCTGGTCCGCCGGTTCGTGGACATGAGTGCATTGAACGGCACGGCGCTGGTGGAAGATGGAGACGTCGCCGGGTATATGTACTACGTTCTGGAGGAGGACAAGGGTCTGATTGGAGATCTCTACGTGCGCAAGGCGCTGCGTACCGTAGAGCGCGAAAACCTGCTGATCACTTCGGCCTTAGAAGCGGTAATGGACTGCCCGGCGGTAACACGCATCGAAAGCCAGTTGATGATGCTGCGCTACAATCCGTTGCGCCCGACGCCGCTGGCCGGACTGCCTGAGCGTCTTCGAACGAAACTTCATGCGCATCGACCTCAAGAAGGCTGCGTTGGGCAAGGGCCATGTGCGGCGTCCGATGTATGTGGAAAAGTGGAGCGACCATTACCACGATGCGGCAGCTCAGTTGATTGCGGAGGCGTACGAGGGACATATCGACAGCCGGATCAACGACCAGTACCGCGCCAGCGCGGGGGCGCGGCGGTTTTTGCACAACATCGTGCAGTATCCGGGCTGCGGAGCGTTCTACCGGCCGGCATCGGTAGCTGCGTTCGAAGGTGTGAGCGGGAGGTTGTGCGGCATCTCGCTGGCCAGCCTGGTGACGCCGGAGACGGGCCACGTGACGCAGATCTGCGTAAGTCCGGCGGTTCGCGGTACCGGAATCGGGTATGAGTTGCTGCGCCAATCTCTCACCACGCTGCGCGATATGGGATGCACATCGGCGAGTTTGACCGTAACGGCGGCGAATGAGGACGCCGTGGCATTGTACGAACGCGTGGGATTCGAGACGATCCGGCGATTCTCGGCGTTCGTCTGGGAAGGGTTCTAGCCCTCCGCCCCCGCTTATTTTACGCCTTGCATCAGCCGGACCGTGGGCTTGATCAGGATGGCCAGCACGATGGCGGCGACGATGCTGAAGCCGGCCACCGAGCCAAACAGAGTCGGCAGGGGCATGGAACTGTACAAGGAAGCGGCCTTGCCGGCAAGCCAGTTGCCGATGCTGGTGGAGAGGAACCAGATTCCCATCATAAAACCCGCGGCGCGTGCGGGGGCCAGCTTGGTCATGGCGCTTAAGCCCACAGGACTCAGGCACAATTCTCCGATGGTCTGGAGCAAATAGGTACCGATCAGCCAGTAGGGTCCCACCTTCGAACCACTCACCACCATGTACGCCGGCGGAACCAGAATCAGAAAGGCCAAGCCGCCGAATAACAGTCCCAGCGAGAACTTGGCGGGGCTGGAGGGCTCCCGCCGTCCCATGGCGAGCCAGATCCAGGCGAAGACGGGCGCCAGCATAATCACGAAAATCGGCTGAACCGACTGAAACCAGCTTGCGGGAAATGCGAAGCCGAAGATGGTGCAATCGGTGCCGCGTTCGGCGAAGAGGCTGAGCGAGGAGCCCGCCTGCTCGAAGGCCGCCCAGAAGAGCGCCGACGAGATGAACAACACCAGAATAGCGGCGCATCGCTTACGTTCCACCGGCGACCAGTTGCCGAAGAAGATCAGCCACGAAAACACCACCACGGAGATGCCGAGCAGGAGCCAGCCCTGGCCGTCGGAAAGCATAGTCGCGTTGATTTCCACCACGCCGCTCATGCCCAGCGCAGCCAGGACTGCCACCACCGCCGCGCCGATTCCCATGCGCTCGAATCGTGCTCTTCTTTTCGCGCAGATCTCTTTCGGGATCGCCGGTGGAGGCAGGGTGCAGGCCCGCCGAACCCAGATGCCGGCTGGTAACGAGGTATTGGATCAACTCCGGCAAGCATGCCGAGTCCGGCCATCCCGAAACCGAGGCGCCAACTGATGCGCTCGCCGACCTAGCCGCAGATCAGCGGGCGAGATCAACGCGCCGATATTGATCCCCATATAAAAGAGTGAAAAGCCGGAGTCGCGGCGCGGATCGCCCTGGTGCGTACAACTGGCCGACGATGGTGCTGACATTGCCTTTGAGCAGGCCGGTACCGCAAACCAGCAGGACCAGGCCGAGATAGAAGAGCCGACTCGCCGGGGTACCACCAGGCAGAACTCGCCACACGCGATGAAGATGCCGCCGATCAGTACGGCGCGGCGCTGTCCGATAGCGCGATCGGCAATCCAGCCGCCGGCGAGGCACATCAGATAGACCATGGAGGCATAGAGTCCATAAACCGCGCCGGCTTTGGAATCGGCGAACCCCAGCCCGCCTTTGGCAACGCTGGACGTCAGATAGAAGATCAGGATGGCGCGCATGCCGTAGTAGCTGAAGCGCTCCCACATCTCGGTGAAGAACAGAGTTGCCAGTCCACGGGGGTGTCCGAAAAAGCTCTTGTCCGCGCGAGCGGCGTTCAAGGAGGCGAGCGTGATCTGAGGGCGATGCCATAGGTTGTCCGGCAACGTCAGTTTATACGGATGCGTAGGGCTGTGGCAAACCAGGTGGTCCGGAAGATCATTGCGACCCGACTGTAGAAAGATGTACCATTCCGGACGGACCATGGCGTCGGTGTAGGAGAATCCGACAGGAGGGAATTTAGCCGTGTCGGAGTTTTTCCAAAAGCTCTTCGCGAAGGATTTCATGCCCCATGGTATGTGCTACTACTGGGATCCCGCCGTGCTATGGCTAAACGTGATATCCGATAGCCTGATCGCTGCCGCTTACTATGCGATTCCTGTCCTGGTGTTCTACTTTGTCACCAGGCGGCGCGACATCTCATTTAAAGGCGTATATATTGCAGTCGGCATTTTCATTCTGGCCTGCGGCACCACGCACCTGATGGGTGCGGTCACGGTGTGGAATCCGATCTACCGCCTCGACGGAGTGATTAAGGCAATCACTGCGCTAGCCTCGCTAGCCACGTTCGCCATGTTGGTTCCGATGATGCCGATGCTGATCTCACTGCCGAGTCCCGCGCAGATGGCGCGGGCGAACCTCTCGCTGGCGCGAGAGATCCAGGAGCGGCGAGCGGCCGAAGAGCAGGTACGCCGGATCAACGAAGAGCTCGGAGATGCGCGTGGCCAGGCGCACCGCCGAGCAAGCGGCGCTGGAGGATCAGCTCCTCCACTCGCAGAAGATGGAGGCGGTAGGACGCTTGGCGGGCGGAGTGGCGCACGATTTCAACAATCTGCTGACGGTGATCCTGGGATACACCGAAATGCTGCGCGAGCATGTCCGCAGGGATGCCGCGGCCCTGGAATATGCGGACGAGGTCGCTGCACGCGGCGGAGCGAGCCTCGTCACTGACCAACCAGTTGCTGGCATTCAGCCGCCGGCAGGTGGCGGTGCCGCGCATTGTGGATCTCAACGAGATCGTGCAGGGCATCGAGAAAATGCTGCGGCGGATCATCGGAGAAGACATCCAGTTGGAGATCCGCCTCGCGCCGGATCTTCCGGCGGTGAAGGTGGACCCGTCTCACATCGATCAGGTCATCATGAACCTGGCGGTCAATTCGCGGGACGCCATGCCCGACGGCGGCAAACTCACCATCGAGACGGCAGCAGTGGAACTCAGCGGGGAATATCGCGGACTCGCCATATCGGGGTGGAGGCCGGCCCCTACGTGATGCTACGCGGTCAGCGACACCGGAATCGGCATGGACGCGGCCACCAAAGCTCGGCTGTTCGAACCGTTCTTCACAACCAAAGAAAAGGGTAAAGGCACGGGACTCGGGCTCTCCATCGTCTACGGCATCATCAAACAGAACGGCGGCGAGATTCTGGTCTAAAGTGAGCCAGGCCAGGGAACCGTCGTTCCAAATCTATCTTCCCGCGGTAACAGCGGAGGCTGAGGCGGCTGTCCGCCCTGGCGCGGACGCAGCGGCGCAGCCGGCCACGGAGACCATCCTCCTGGTGGAGGACGACCCACAGGTCCGCAATCTTACGCGGACCATGCTGACGCACATGGGATACCACGTGTTGGGAGCGGAATCCGCCGACGAAGCGTTGCGCATCGCTTCCAGCCACGATGGTTCGCTGGACCTGCTGCTGACGGACGTGGTGATGCCGCGCATGAAAGGCACCGATCTGGCCAATCGAATACAGACCGCCCATCCCGGCGTGCGGGTGCTGTACATGTCCGGCTACACGGACAGCGGGGCAGTCGAGCAGGTGATGCTGACGGCTGGTACGTTGTTCATCCAAAAACCCTTTACTTCCGCCACACTCGGCCGCCAGGTGCGCGAAGCATTGCGCACTTAGGCACCGGACGAGGGCTCGCCTAGTGGACTTCGAGCCAGAAGGGCATCATGCGGAGATAGCCTCCGCGCAGCCAGGCGTGGAAAGGCACGTGGCCGAGCACCTGGGCGACCCTGGCCTCGAGCATGTCATCCTGGGATTTTTTCATGATCAGGTCCAACAGGCTGCGGCGGCCCGGCAAGATCATCAGGCTGACGCGCTCGCCGGCGGGGATGTTGGCTTTCTGCTTGATCATTTCAATGGCTTTGTCGAGCCCGCCGGTCTCATCGACGAGGCCGCGCGGTTTGGCCTGTGAGCCGAGCCAGACACGGCCCTGCGCGAGCGGTTCGATCTCGCTGAACTTGCGGTGGCGGGCATCGGCAACTTTGGTGACGAAATCGCGATAGCTTTCGTCGATGCCTTCTCTCAGCATGGCGCGCTCGTCGGGCGACAGCGGAGTGTAGTCGGAATCGATTCCCGCGTTCTTGCCGCGCTGGATGGCGTCCTTGGTGACGCCCAGCTTGTCATACAGGCCATGGAGATTGGGTTTGCCGAATACCACGCCGATCGATCCCGTGAGGGTTGCCGGGTAGGCGACGATCGGGTCGCCGGTCATTGCCATGAAGTAGCCGCCTGACGCGGCGGCGTCAGACATGGAGATGACCATCGGCTTCTTCTTGCTCAGCAGGTTCATCTGCCGCCAGATTTCGTCGGAGGCGGTGACTTCGCCGCCGGGAGAATCGATGCGCACCACCACGCCCTTCACCTGGGAATCGCCCTCCACGCGGCGAAGCAGCTTGTTGAAGCCGTAGGAGGTGAGGCTGGTTTCGCCGGCCGAGCCGTCGTCGCCCGGATTGCCGCGCACGATGTCGCCATCGGCGACGATCACGGCAATGCGGCTTTTACCTTGCAGTCCCAGGGATTCCGGCGTTATCCGGGAATACTTATCCAGGGAGACACGGGAAGGCTCAGCTTTGAGCTGGTCCTTCAGTTCGCCCCACATCTGATCTTCGAAGCGTAACTCGTCGACCAGCCCGGCCTTCAGTGCCTGCGATGCGGTGAAGGGTCCCTGGTCGATGATGGCGCGCACCTGTTCCGGCGATTTCCGGCGTCCTGAGGCGATGCCTGCTACCAGATCGCCATACAGATCGTCCACTACGCTGGTCATGACTTCGCGCGTCTCCGGACTCATATCTGGAGCGGGTGAACATGTCGCCGAAATCCTTATACTTGCCGGCATGTTCGATTTCTACGTTGACGCCGATTTTTTCCAGGGTGTTCTTGAAGTACATCATTTCGGCGCGCAGGCCTTTGACCATCACCGGTTCCGACGGACCCAGATAGATACGGTCGGCAGAGGCGGCTACGTAGTACTCGCGCATTCCCGGCTGCCGGAGGTATGCGAAGACGGGTTTGCCGGACTTCCGGAACTTGTCGATGTCGAGACGCAGTTCTTGCAGTTTTGCCCATCCGGCGGAGAGGCCTTCGGGCTGAAGGACGACGGCCTTGATGCGCGCATCGGCCGCAGCCTTATCCAACGCCGACCAGACGCCAATGACGGTAAGCGGCGCGTGGTCGTCACTGATGAAAGAAGGCAATTCCATCGGCGGCTTCTCGGGCAACTCTCCGCTAAGCCGCAAGACCAGCACGGAATTGGCGGCGATTGACGGCGGACTTTCGCGAAACCGGAGAGCTACCACGAATAAGAGAATGATTGCGAGGAATACGAGGGCCACTCCGGTCGCGAGGCCGATCAGGAACTTCACCATAAGACCAGCATAGCCCGCGGACCGCAGATTTGGCCGGTAGGCGGTTTCGCTTGGATCGTGTTTCCCGCAATGTGCGGTATCGCTCACGTCCCGACTCAACCAAACGACTCAACCAAACGACGGGTCCGGCGTCAAAAATGGGTGTAAACTGATCGCGGAGGTATGGCGGCATGATCAAACGCTTGCTTCTACCGGCATTCTTCGCAGTGCTGGCCGCGGACGGTGCATCGCCGCCCGGGAACACTGCCGCGCGTTTTGACGCGAAACTGTCACCCGAAGAGAAGGTTCTTCAGGCACTCAACCGGCTGACGTTTGGCGCGCGGCCGGGCGATATCGAAGAGGTCCGGAGGTTGGGGGTCGAAAAGTGGATCGCACTCCAATTGCATCCCGAGCGAATCGCGGAAGACCCGGAGCTGGAAGCCAGATTGAAGCCGCTCGAGACCATCCGCATGGAGCCGGCGGAGGTTTTCCGCAAGTACTTCCCGCAGTTCCCGCCGGGTTTTGTCCAGCCGGTTCGTTTGAACGAGCTTCTGCCCGGCGAGCAGATGCGCAAGGTCTTCAGCGGCACGGCGGAGGAACGGCACGCGGCCATCATGGCGCTCGAACCCGAAAAGCGAATGAAAGTGCTCGCCGCCGTACCTCCCAACGTTGTGGAGGGCCTGCCGGACCTTCAGAAGGAACAGACCGCCGCACGTGAGAGACAGCAGGAGGAGCGGCAGATGGAAATGCGCCGCATGCGGCCGCCGCTCAACGAACTGCTGGAACCGCGGCAGGTTCAGGTAGCGCTGCGGGGAACGCCGGAGCAGCGGGCTGCCCTGTTCGCCTCGATGGATCCGGAGAAACTCCAAAAGCTTGCCGCCTCCCTGCCCCCGGATGCGCTTGCCAGCCAGCCCGGGTTGCGGCGCACGGGCATGATGGCGCGTTCGCCCCAGCAGGTGGTGATTGGTGATTTGCGCGAGGCCAAAGTCTATCGCGCGCTCGATTCCAAACGGCAATTGGAAGAGGTTCTGACGGACTTCTGGTTTAACCACTTCAATATCTTTGAGGGCAAAGACCGTGTACGCGCCATGCTGGCGAGCTATGAGCGCGATGCCATCCGGCCGCACGTGCTGGGCAAATTCAAGGACCTTCTGCTGGCCACCGCGCGTCATCCGGCGATGCTTTATTATCTGGACAACTGGCAATCGATGTCGCCCGACGTCTTTCAGATCGGACCCTTCGCTCCCGGGCCGTTCGTCCCGGCCCAGCAGTTGGCGCGCCAGGCGCACGGACTGAACGAGAACTATGGACGCGAGCTGCTGGAACTGCACACGCTGGGAGCCAACGGCGGCTTCACGCAGCAGGACGTGATTGCCGTGGCACGCTGCTTTACGGGTTGGACGATTCGCCAGCCAAACCAGAAGCCCGAATTCACTTTCGCCGCGTTCATGCACGATACGGCGGAAAAGAAGGTTCTCGGCCACTTGATTCCCGCGGGAGGCGGCGAGCAGGATGGCCTGCAGGTGATCGAGATCCTGGCCCGCCACCCATCTACGGCACGCTTTATTTCCACCAAGCTCGCCCGCCGTTTCGTGGCGGACGATCCGCCGCAGACGCTGATCGAGCATATGGTGCGTACGTATACCAAGACCGATGGCGATCTGCGCGCCGTGCTGGAAGCCATGTTCGCGTCTCGCGAATTCTTCTCAGAAGGCGCACGGCAGTCCAAGGTCAAGTCGCCGCTGGAGATGGTGGTGAGCGCGGCTCGCGTCTTAGACGCGCATCCTACTGACGCGTTTATTCTCGCGCAAAAAATTGCGGATATGGGCGAGCCTCTCTATGGCAAGGAGGCGCCAAACGGATACAAAGATGCCCGCGAGACCTGGCTTAGCACTGCCGGCGTGATGGCGCGGGTCGAGTTCGCAAATGCATTGGCGAATGGACTGATTCCCGGGGTACACGTGGATCGCTCGCGGTTCGCCGGGAAAGATGCGGCCGCCATTTCCCATGAACTGCTCCACCGCGACGCGTCGGCGCAAACACTGGCGGCGATCGAACAGGGATTGCGGGGACGGCAGCCGGCGCCTGGATTCATCGCGGGCCTGATCATCAGTTCGCCCGAATTTCAGAGGAGATAAAGGAATGCTGACACGTCGGTTTTTCCTGCGCGGATCGGCCATGGTAATGGCTGGGGCAGGCTCGGTTCCGTTCTGGCTGGGACGCGCCGCTGCGTCCACGCGAGCCAAACGCAAGATCCTGGTGGTGATTTTTCAGCGGGGGGCCGCCGACGGATTGAACATGGTGGTGCCGTTCGCCGAGAAGCGCTACTACGAGCTCCGCCCCACGATCTCTATCCCCGCGCCCGGCGCCTCGAATGGACCTCCGTCAGCCATCGATCTGGACGGCCGCTTCGGATTGAATCCCGCACTGCAGCCCTTGAAGGCGCTGTGGGATCGCCAGATGCTGGCGATTGTCGAGGCCACCGGCTCGCCGGATCCGACACGGTCCCACTTCGATGCGCAGGATTACATGGAGTCGGGTACGCCGGGGCTGAAGACGCGACGGGTGGCTGAATCGCGCGCTACCGCCGGCAGGGGCGGATGCTTCGCCGCTGCGCGCTATCGCGATGAGCGCCAGTCTGCCGCGCACGCTGCGCGGCGACCACTCTGCTATCGCGGTGAGCGGACTTGCAGCAGTTTCGTGCCGGCCAGGACACGGCATCCATTCTGGAGAGCATGTATGCCAACTCGTCCGACCAGCCACTGGGCGCCGCCGGCAAGGACGCCTTCGCCGCGATGCGAATGATCGAGTCATTGAACAAAACGCCGTACACACCTTCGCGGGGCGCGCAGTATGCGCAAGGCGGAGAGTTGGGCCGCAGCTTGCAGCAGATCGCACGCCTGATCAAGGCGGACGCGGGCGTGGAAGCCGCGTTTGCCGAGATCGGCGGCTGGGACCATCATCAGAACGAGCCCGGCCAGTTGAATAACGTGGCGCGCCAGTTCGGCAGTGCGCTGGCGGCATTCTGTACCGATATGGGCGATCGCATGGAGGACATCGTGGTGGCGACGATGTCAGAGTTCGGCCGCACCGCGCAGGAGAACGGCAACAACGGTACCGACCACGGTCACGGCGACGTGATGTTCGTGATGGGCGGACCCGTTCGCGGCGGCAAGGTCTACGGCAATTGGCCCGGCCTCGAGAAGGAGCAACTCTACGAAGGCCGCGACCTTGCTGTGACTACCGATTTCCGCGCCGTGCTGAGCGAGCTCGTGACCGGGCACTTGGGGACGACGGACATCGCGCCGGTTTTCCCCGGCTTCAAGCCCGGCGAGCCGGTGGGATTGCTGAAGGCGACCCGATCCGTGTAGCGGGGTTTGCTTTACTTCGCGTACATGCGGATGACGCGCTCGATGGCCCGCCGGCAGACGGCGCAGAAGCCCACCTCGTCGCGCGTGAACATGATGCAGTCCTGCTGCGGGCGGTAGTAGCCGCGGCCTTCGTACATCGCGCCTTCGAACGCGCCGACCTTGCCGGCGTTGGGCCCGGAGCCGAGCAGCTCTCGTTGCCAGACTCGCGCTCTTCGCGGAACAGCGCTTCCATCTCCTCTTCCGGCCGATGCTGCGCGCGGATGGCGCGGCGCGCGTTCCTGGATCTCCTGCTCCATCCGTTCGAACTCCTTCTTGGGCCAAGTGGAGGGCAGGTCGATACCCGGCGTCAGCAGGTCCTTCCACTTCGCGGCGCAGCGGGTCGGCGGTGGCGTTGGGCTCCCACGGCTCGGGCCGCTCGGCGGGGCTGCCGTAGGCGACGTCGGAGGTGTAGTATTCGTCGGCCAGCCCGGCGAAGTGGTGGCCGAATTCGTGCACGAAGACGTAGGGCGTGAACGCGTTGTCGGCGGCCACCGTGGCGAAGAGATTGAAGATGCCGCCGCCGCCGTACTTGCGGTCGTTGACCACGATCTCGATGAACTCGTAGGGCGCGGCCGATGCCGCTCTCGCGCAGGCGCTTGTTGTCGAACGTCAGCACGTAGCGCTCGCGACCCGAAGGCGTCGTAGGCGGCGCGCAGCGGCGAGCGGCGGAAGACGCCGTCGGACGGGCGCGCCACGCCGCTTTCTTCCGCCGGCGTGTCGATGGCCCAGACGTTGAAATCCTGGCGGTGCTCCTTGAACGGCGACGCGGCGAACAGCGTCTCGGCCATGCGGCGCGCGTCGCGGTGCCACTTCTCCATTTCGGCGGCGGTGTAGCCATCGCCCATCAGCAGCAGGTCGACTTTGTCGCGCGGAGGCGCCGTTCTGCATCACCGCCCAGACGTTCAGTTTGGGCGGCGCGCCGCGGTCGACCGCCGGATCGGCCGGGTCGATCACGATCGACCAGACTTCGCGGAATTCATTGCGCGGGCCGCGCTTCTTGATCACCACCTGCACCGGGGCTGCGGGCGCGGGGAAGCGGACGCTCTCGGAGAACGCGCGGCGCTGCTGTTTGGCCTCGTCGGTGGTCTCCCACTCGCCGTAGATGCTGGCGAACCCGCGCGAGTAGATCACGCGATTGGTGGCGCGGTCGAGCACCTGGAAGTAGTATTTCCCCAGATTGGTCTCGTCGATCCAGCGGTCGAGCGGTCCCGGCCAGGCGCCTTCCAGCGCCACGCCATCGAGCGCGAAGTTTCCTCGGCGGCCATACCGGTATGCACATAGTCCAGCCTCAGGGTTCGCGGGCCCGGAGCTGGAGGGGCAGGGACTTGGGCGGCGGCGGCGAAGGCGGCGAGAAAAAGCGGGATCCGGCGCTTCACGGCTTCGCCACCTCGACCACGATCTTGCCAGCAGTTCCGTACCGGAACGGAGGTTGTCCAACGACATCCGCTCGTCATTCCCATGCAGGCGCAGTTCGCCGTCTTTGCGGAAGATGGGAACTCCGTACACTGCCATTCCCTTGGCGCGAAGGTAGGCGCCATCGGTGGTACCGCGCATCAGGAAAGGCACGATCAAAGCGTTCGGAGCCGTCGCGCGGAACACCCTCTCCATCGCAAGGTAGAGCGGCGATGTCAGTGAACTGGGTTCGGTGGAAGGCTGCTGGCTGCTGGTTGCCTCGATGGTGACATTCGGGTCGTCGATAATCTTGCGGAAACGCTGGAAGACCTCTTCGCGTGTTTCCGTGGGCAGGCGGCGCGCGTCGAACTGGGCTTCCGCGGTATTGGGGATCACGTTGATTTTCGTTCCGGCGTTCAGCATCGTGGCCGAAACGGTGGTCCGCAGCATGGCGTGGATTTCGGGGTCGCGCTTGCGGATCTCGTCCGCGGTGCGCGAGGAGGTCGCCGGATCGTCCAGCTTCGCGACCAGTGGCGCGAGCCAGGCATAGTCGGGAAGTTTTTCGATAGCGGTCAGATATGCGCGCGTGGTGGCGTTCAGTTGCACGGGCTGATCGGCCTGGCTGAGACGGTAGATGGCGCGCGCCAGGTGCTCTACAGGGTTGTCGTCGCGCGGCAGGGAGCCATGCCCCGCGGTGCCGTGCGCGATCATCTTGAAGCGCGTCGGGACCTTCTCGGCCGTCTGGATCTGAAAGACCGGCACGCCCGAGGGGGTCGGCAAAATGTACGAGTACTCATTGAGCGCGAACTCGGCGTCGATCTTTGCCCACGCATGCTGCACGATCCACGTGGCGCCCAGCGACCCGGCCTCTTCGTCCGACTCGGAAAGCAGAATGATGTCGCGATCGAGAACGACCTTGCGCCGGTGCAGATCCACCATCACGGCGAGTTCGGCGGCGAGCAGTTGCTTGTCGTCTTCCGCGCCGCGCCCATAGATGTAGCCGTTCTTTTGACGGCGGCCAGGGGATCCACCGACCACTGCGAGCGGTCGGCGGGCACCACATCGCTGTGCGCGATCAACAGCAGGGGCCTCTGCTTGCCCGTGCCGCGCAGGCGTGCGACGAAGTTGAGGCGCGCCGGATCGTCGCCGAGCAGTTCCGCGGGAATGCCCTCACGGTCGGCCACCTGCTTCAGATATCGCGCGACGCGCGTCTCGTTTCCGGGAGGATTCGTGGTATCCAGGCGGATCAGTTCCGGCAGGTAACGGGCCGCCAGATCGGCAGCCGTCTCACCCGGCTGTCCAAAGGCGATTCCCGTGAATGCAAGCGCGGCCCAAACAAGGCGAGTCATCGTCGTGAATCACCAAGATAACACCGACTGCGCTTTACACTCCCGCGTTCCGCATGGCCCGCAGATCGATTCCCAGTGCCTGGCACTTCTTGTACAGGTGGCTTCGCTCCAGCCCCAGCGCCTTGGCGGTATCGGTCATCCGCTGATGATTGCGCTTCAACTCCGCCAGAATCTGCTCGCGCTCGAAGGCGTCCGTGCGCTCGGCGAGCGGTGCCCGATTGCGCCACGGCGCGCGGCTGGTGCATCTGCCTCGCCGGCGGGCAGCGCGAGGCGCACCAGCGCTGCCGTCCACCGCGCCGTCCGCCAGCAGCAGCAGGCGCTCCACCACATTGCGCAGTTCCCGCACATTGCCCGGCCACGAGTAGCGCTGCAGTTCCTGGATGGCCTCCGGAAGAAATACCTTGGGCTTCCAGCCATTCGATCTCGCAGACCTGCGCGGCGAAGTGCGCCACCAGCGCCGGGATTTCGCCGTCGCGCTCGCGCAGCGGCGGCAGCAGCAGCGGGAAGACGTAGATGCGATGGTAGAGGTCCTCGCGGAATACGCCCTTCTTGACCAGGTCGTGGAGATTGCGGTGGGTGGCGACGATCACGCGCACGTCGACCGGAATGGTGCGATCGCCGCCGACGCGTTCCACCTGGCGCTCCTCCAGCACGCGCAGGAGCTTGGCCTGCATGAGAATCGGCATGTCGCCGATTTCGTCCAGGAACAGGGTGCCGTGGTTGGCCTGCTCGAACTTGCCGATGTGGCGGGAGGCGGCGCCGGTGAAAGCTGCCCTTCTCGTGGCCGAAGAGCTCGCTTTCGATCAGCTCCGCCGGCACCGCGGCGCAATTCAGGGTGACGAAAGGTCCGCTTTTGCGGGGGCTGCGCTCGTGCAGGGCGCGCGCGATCAGCTCCTTGCCCGTGCCGGTGTCGCCGAGAATGCAGACCCGCGTTTCGCTGGCTGCGACGCGGTCCACCTGCGCCATCACGCGCCTCATGCGCTTCGCCGGAGTGGACGATTTCGTGCTTGCCGACGCGCTGGCGCAGGTCTCGATTCTCGTCTTCCAGCCGCTTGAGCTTGAGGACGTTGTCCACGGTGAGCAGCAGCTTGTCGGTGGAGAGCGGCTTCTCCAGGAAATCGAGCGCGCCCAACCGGGTGGCGCGAACCGCCATTTCGATATTCGCCTGCCCGCTGATCATCACCACGGGCAGCGTGATGCCGAGGGCGCGCAGGTCTTCGAGCAGCGCGAGGCCGTCCTTGCCCGGCATGACGACGTCGCTGAGCATCATGTCGAAGGCCTGCGACTTGGCCAGTTCCAGCGCGCGCGCGGCGTTGTCGCAGACCGTCGCCTCGTGGCCGGCCAGGCGGAAGGCGCGCGCCAGCGAGGCCAGCGTATTGGGGTCATCGTCGACGATCAGGAGGTGTGCCATAAGTGAATGCTCGTGCCGTGGTTCATGCGGAGGTTGCCGAAAGCTCGATACGGAAGGTGGAGCCGCTGCCCTTTTCGCTTTCGACGGAGATCCGCCCGCCGTGGTCGCTGACTACGGATTGCACGATGGCGAGGCCGAGACCGGTGCCGTGGGTCTTTGTGGTGTAGTAGGGCGTGAAAAGGCGCGCGCATTCCTCGGGCGTCAACCCCTGGCCGGTGTCGGAGATCTCGAGGCGCACGCCGCGCGCCCAGGGCAACGGTGCGGACGGTGAGCGTGCCGCCCGCGGGCATGGCGTCGATGGCGTTGAGCACCAGGTTTCGCAGCACGCGGGTGATCTGCTCGGGGTCCACAGGCACCTTGTGGACCGCGGGATCCAATGCGGTCACGCAATGAACCCGCGCCTGAGCCAGTTGGCCGCCGAACAGCTTGAGGGTCTCTGCGACCAGGGGGTTGAACTCGACCGGCTGGATTTCCGGCGCCGGCATCCTGGCGAAGTCGCTGAACCGGCCGACGATCTGCTTCAATTGGGACAACTCCGCCAGCAGCGTGGCGGTGCCTTCGCGGAAGACCTCGTCGAACTGTTCCGGGTGAGCGATCGCGGGCACGCAGCATGTTCTCTACGGTGATCTGCAGAGGAAAGAGCGGATTCTTCAATTCGTGGGCGAGGCGCCTGGCGAGTTCGCGCCATGCGGCCACGCGCTCGGCCTGTACTAGCCGCTCGCGCTGTGCCACCAGTTCGCCGGTCATGCGATTGAAGGCGCGTGCCAGTTGGCCGATCTCGTCGGCGGACGAGACATCGACGGTAGCGTTCCAGTCGCCTGCGGCGACACGTCCGGCGCTGTTGGCAAGGCGGTGCATGGGACGGGTGACGCGCGCGGCGGCCCACCAGCTCAACGCGATGCCGAGCAGAATCCCCGCGCGCCGCCACGATCATGCCCGTGCGGAGCAGCGAGTTCTCCAATTCCACAAGATCGCGCCGCGAGCTGGTGATCAGCAGCACCCCCAGCGTACGATTGTCGAGCCCGGGAAGCGGTACGGCATGGAAGCTTTCGGCGGCGGCGCCGCTGCCCACGATGCGCGAATGTCTCGCGCCGCTCCGACTGCACCTGCTCGATCAAAGGCCGCAAGGATGCCGAGCCCGGCGCAGGCCCCGTGGCATCGATCAGTTCCGATGGCGTGAAATGCGCATCCAGGTTACGGTAGAGCATCACCCGCATACCGGCGGGGAGCACGAGAGTGGAGAGGAACTCGCGGTCCAGTTGCTGGCCGCCGACCACGTAGAGTCTCCGGTCGCCTTCGGTCGCGACCGCGACGGCAACCAGAGCGAGCGTGACGCCCTGTGGCAATTCCTCGCGCCGCAGGAATGCGCCCCGGGGCTTCCAATCTTCGCCAGTGGTGAGCCAGTCCTCTTTGTAGCCGAAACGCGCGGGCCATTGAGCGCTGCTGACGATGGCGCCATCGGCGGCCACCAACTCCAGCAGATCCAAATCATGAGTGGCCGCCTGGGGAGCGGCGTAATCGTAGTATTCGCTAGTGTCCGGTTGGATGGCGATGTGGCGTACCGCATCTGATGATGCGATGGCGTCGACCGTGCGGACCAATTCGCGGCGGCGGCGATCGAACTCGTTGCGAAACTGTAGAACCAGGGCTTCGGCGCGCTGCGATTCCAGGCGTTCAAAGGCTTGCCGCGTGCTGCCTAGCACCGAAAGATCCACCACCGCGACGGAGGCCACGATGGCGACAGTGAAGATCAGCAACAGGCGGGTACGAAACCTCATGGGCGAGCGCCTTCCAGCCAGAGGTTATCGAAGCGAAACTCTCCGGTGGGCGTGATGCCGGGGCGGCCCCTGACTCGCGGGCCGACGCCGTAGACATCGGGCAGGTGAACCAGCGGAATTACACGAAAGCTATCGAGCCAGGCCCGTTCCGTGGTGTAGTTCTGTTCGGGCGATGGGTTCCCAGATGGATCGCGTGCCGGGGGCGACAGGCCGAGCGCCGCACCGATTTCCGCCAGCGCTTTGGCCGGGTCCGGTGAAGCGATGCGCAGCTCCATCAGCGTGACGTCCGAATTGGCGGCCTGAGGCGACACGGATACCGAGATTCCGGCATCGCGCGCGTTAAGCGCGATGCGCTCCGCGATCGGGCGCGCCGCGGCGTCGATGAATCCGAGAGTGATGGGCCGCGCGCCGGCGGCAAGTTGGCGGGCGCGTCCAAGGTCAGCCACTGCGGGAAAGAGAAACGCGTAGCCGGAAAGCCACTGGGGCAGCAGGGCGCCCGAGATTTCACCCTGCCGTTGCAGGAGCACGGTGTGAATGGCAGAGCGATCCACGGCCAGCGACAGGGCCTCGCGTATGCGGGCGTCATCGAAGCGCGGGGAGAAAACGAGTGCGAGGACTCGGACGGGCGATGAGGACCACACTCTTCGCCCGCTGGGTTGACGCCGCAGTTCATTCGGGCCCAATTCCACGATGTCGGCTTTGCCGAGGTCGAGGTCGCTGGCCTGATCGCGCAGGCTGCGCCCGAGCAGAATCTCGACGCGGTCCAGGAACGGGCGGCCGCCAGTCGCGTTCTCGTCGGCCTCATAGGCGGCGAGCCGTCCCGCTTCCCAGCGTGCGATGGTAAATCCGGGGCCGAGTAGTGCAGGCGGATCCGGCGTCTCGGTGTTCTGGCGCATTTCGACGCGAGCGTTCCGCCATACTGGGGGCGCGTTGCGCCATGGAGGAGGAGGGCGGCGGCGGAGAAAAGGAGGATAGACGGCTTACTCACCACAGTTCACCGTAATCACGTATGCCTGGTAGCGGCCATTGTCGAGGTTGCTCACTACCGCGAGCGCCGCGTTGCCGCCCAGGCTCCAGAACGCTGTGACCGGCCCCGGCAGTTCCAGAGGGGCGGAGAGTGGAACGGGCGTCCGGTTTACCAGTTGGAAGGCGCGCACGGCATCGGGCTCCCGTGCCTCGCCCGGTTTGGTTGCCAGAATCTGTGAGCCGCTGCCGCAGTGGGTTTCGGTGGCCGCGAGGTCGCTGCCCCAGGACGGCGATGTTGCCCACCGGTTCGAGCGCGGCGTCGAGAATCTGGGTGCGGC
Source organism: uncultured Solibacteraceae bacterium (assembly GCA_963792055.1). Taxonomy (GTDB): domain Bacteria; phylum Acidobacteriota; class Terriglobia; order Bryobacterales; family Bryobacteraceae; genus Solibacter. The sequence goes on from CAWBUV010000011.1 coordinate 1,172,177, forward strand.
CATCGAGCATCGCCAGCAGCCAGTAAGTGCGGCCGTTCTCTTCCGTGGATGCGGCGGAGAAGAAGGGCGCCAGCGTCTTGCGAATGCCGCTGGCGGCGAAGACGCGTCCATCAAAATAATTGCGCCCCGCGACAAAGTTCGCGAGAAGCACGCCGCGCGGACCCTCATCCAGAGTCCACGGCTCGTCGCTGGGATGACACTCCATGGTGAGCGAGGGCTCGACGGTACCGCTGCAGGCTACGCCCGGCAGGTACGCTTTGAAGCCGCCGCCGTTGACCCGCAGATGTCCACGCAGGTCGCGCGGCCAGGGCCGCGGCGGCGTGATTGGCAGGGATTGCGTCCCGGAACCTCCTTGCAGGCTGAGGCGGGAAGGCGAGAGCACCAGGATTCCTGTGCCGAGTATCGACACGTCCAGAATGGGTTCCTCCTGTTCCCATACCAGCTTCTTCCCCAGGGTAAGTGCGGAGCCGGCAGGCGGCCCGACCGCCGCCGGCCGTTTCCAGGAGGAGATCCAGACCTGGCGATCCTCTCCCTTGTGCGCTTCTTCGACCAGCAGAAACTGCGACGCATTGTCCGAGAGGGTGATGCGGGCGTCCACGACGGGGGCGACGTCGCTGACGCGTCCGCCGGCATCGCGCACGGCGGCATCGAAGGCGATTCGGGCCCGGTTGAAATCGCCCGATGGGAGCGAGGAGAGGTTTCGCCAGTTGACGGATACCGGTTCTCCGCGGCCTGCCAGTGCAACGGTTTTGCGCGCCAGTTCGCGAATGGCGCCGGCCATGTCGTCAGCGGCGCGAGCGTCCCAAGGCAGGAGGATCAGCAGCGCGGAGAGCACCGCGGAGCCCTTCACGCCCGCGATCATAACACATCGCGTCGCTGTTCCCCCGCTCATCAGGCGCATCACGCCGCGCAGGCAGCCGCGAGCCACCAGGAACGAGACGGGCAGCGAGATGGCTGCCATCAGAATCCATGCGATGAGGTTTTCCATGATGAGTTCTCCTTACTGTCCGGCAGCTTCTCCGGCCGAGGCGACGAGCGACGGCGGGTTGAAGAGGCGCGCGAGCTCCGGCGTGCGCTCGATCGTAGAGTTCCACCTGGTCGCCGACGGCCACCATTCGGAAGAGCTCTTCGACTTCGCGATTTCGCATGCGGATGCAGCCGTGCGACGCATTGCTGGCCGATGGAGTCGGGACGGTTGGTGCCGTGAATGCCGTAACCTTTGCGGCTCAGTCCCATCCAGCGGGTGCCAAGGGGGTTGCTCTTGCCGGGGGGTACGATCTTGCCTTTGGTGTACCAGGTAGGGTCGGCGATGCTGTTGACGATCTGATAGACTCCGGCGGGGCTGGGCGACTTGGGGGCGCCAACCGCCGTTTCAAAGATGCGCACGACGCGGTCGCCTTCCAGTACCGCGAGCTTGCGGTCCGGAATGCTGACCACTATGCGGCGGGCGGGACGCGAGCATTTGTCCTGGGCGAATGCTTCGGCGGCCGCCAGCAAGCATGATGCCGGTCAATGCGGCAATCTTCTTGATCTGATCTTCCACGTTGCGCACCTTACTGCCTTCCTCTCTCATACGCGGAGGAACGGTGCAAACTGGCTACCAGATCGTAAACCTATGAATCCGAATGCCTTATTTCATTGACATGGCGTGTCGAATTAGACACGCGTCCCCACTGTGACACGGAATCATGTGAAGACCTCTTGCAGGCGGATGACCTTCTTCTGAATCGCGTACTGAACCAGTTGGGCCTTGTTGTGGATGTCGAGTTTGCGCATCAGGTTGAACTTATGGGCTTCCACGGTCTTCACGCTGAGTTCGAAGGAGCCGGCGATCTCTTTGACCGACTTGCCTTCGGCCAGCATTTTGAGGATTTCCCGTTCCCGTTTGGTGAGCGTACCGAAGCGGGGCTGCCGGACCGGTCCGCGCCCTTGCATACGGAAATCATCCACCAGGCGGGTGAGCAGGCGAGGGCTCAGGTAACTGCCGCCACGTGCGACTTCGCGGATGGCCGTCAGGAGCTGGTCGGCCGGACTGTCCTTGAGGATGTAGCCGCTGGCGCCCATGTCGACGCACTCGGCCAGATAGTCATCGTCGTCATACATGGAGAGGAAGACCACCTTTGTGTCGGGCCGTTCCTTGCGAATCACGCGGGTAGCTTCGAAGCTGCTCATGCCGGGCATGCCGATGTCCATGAGAACCACATCGGGCCGTAGCTGCTGCGCGAGCGCGACGGCATCCATCGCGTTGCCGGCTTCTCCGACCACTTCCATATCGGATTCGGCGGCGAGCAGCGTCCGGATGCCCTGCCGGAACAGCGTGTGATCGTCGGTTAAGAGAATTCTGATTTTCGACATTTACCTGACATCCTTCGTGGAACCTCGCGGCAATTCCAGAATCACCGTGGCACCCTTTCCGGGTGCGCTCCGCAGGACAAGCGTTCCACCGAGGAGCGCCGCGCGCTCCTGCATCCCTGCCAATCCGAACGACAGGGGCTTCTCCCTTTGCCGTCTCCGGACTAAAGCCGACGCCATCATCCTGGACGCTCAACCTGATTTTCTTATCGGCCAAATCCAGTAGGACCTTTACGGAGCTCGCCTGGGAATGCTTGAGAACATTCTGTAGGGCTTCCTTGGCAACCCGGTAGACCACTTCCTGTAGCCTCAGTGGAAAGTCCGCTGATTCCAGGTGAAACACGTAAGCGCACGTTCGCCGGAATGCTGCTTGCGAAAGCGCACGGCCAGTTGACGCAGCGCCGCCTCCAGCCCCAGCCGTTCCACCACTGCCGGGCTGAGAGCGGCGATGGTGCGCCGCAACTCGCCCACGGTGCGCTCCGTGATAAGCCGGGCCTCAGCCAGAGGCCCACGCAGGGCGTCAGGCGCGTCCTTTTCCATCATTTCCAAGCGAAGCCGCAAGAGCACCAGCGATTGTCCCGTTTCGTCGTGCAGATCGCGGCCGAGGCGGCGCCGCTCCTCCTCCTCGGCGCGTCGCGCCTCGGCTTCCAGCCGGCGCATTTCGCTTTGCAGACGGACGCGCTCAATGGCCTCAAAGCAGCGAGCGCCGGCTGCCTGCAGCATGGCCAGTTCGCGTGGCAGCCAGGGATAGAGTTCCGAAAACCCTAACTGCAACAGCGCCACCTTCCGGATCGGGAACGACCAGTAAGACGCGTACGCCCCTCGCATATCAGGGCACGCAATGAGTTCCTCGTCACAGCTACCATGCCGGATGTAGAGCGGACGGCGCCAGTTTTCCGGCTGGCGGCGCGTCCAGCAACTGGAGCCGCCCGGAACGCGCGCGAAACGTGCGGGTGAGGACCCGCACCAGTCGCTCCAGCAGGTCCTCCAGGCCGATCGCCTCGCGTTTCCGCATGGAATACCCCGAAGAACGCCTGGGACTCGGCCTCGCGAACCTGGTAGTACGCCTGATGCAAGGCAAGCCGGGTGACCAGTTGCAGTTGTTCGCGGGACGGCGCGTGGGCGCCGGCGAGCTCCCGATCGAGCAGCGCGCCGAATTCGCCGAGAGCACCCAATCACTTCCGGGAGCGGAAGATTCAGCCGGGCCAGCCGTCGTCCCTGATATTCCACCTGCTCAACGAACTGGTCGAGCGTGCGCAAGCGGCACGCGCCGGCGGGCGTGATTGCGAGGAGCGCGCGAATCTGCGCGGCATCGTGGGGACGCTCGCGCAGCGAGGCGCGAAACTGCCGGTCGAGGCGGTCGGCTAGCGGCCGGACGGCGCTCAACAGCAGGCGCAGGTGACGAACGCGCGCCTGGAGTGAAAAGGGAATCGTTTGTCATATTGCCTGGTAAACCAGACAGGCCGGCAGGCCTGCCCTACTACGGGATCGCCTAACGGGCGCCGTGCTGCTTGAGGACGGCGGCAGTTTCGGAGAAGCCGTTCTTTTCCGCGGCGGCAAGCGGTGTGGCGCCGGCCTTGTTTTTGGCGTTAACATCGCCACCCCGCGCGATCAGCAGTTCGACCAGAGCGGTCCTGCCCCATGCAGCGGCGTGATAGAGCGGAGTGGCTCCGGACTCGGAATCGCGCGCCTCGCGGTCCGCGCCCTTGTCCAGAAGCAGCGCGGCCACGTCGCGGTGCCCGCTCAGGGCGGCATTGTGCAGCGGGGTCGCGCCGTCCCCATCGCGGGCGTTGACATCGGCTCCGTGTTGTAGCAGCAGAGTAGCGAACGCAAGATTACCTTTCAGTGCCGCCTGGTGAAGCGGCGTGGCGCCGGATTTGTCGCGGGCTTCCACATTGGCGCCCTTCGCAATGAGTAGATCGGCGATATCGGTCTGACCCTTTATAGCGGACTCGGTGAGCAGCGTACCGATCTCCGCCGCCGCCGGTCCGGCGGCGGCAATCAGAAGCTCCAGCGCCTCTGCGTGCCGTCCGCGGGCCGCATTCTCAACTGGACTGACACCTGCCTTGTCCCGGTGTTTGGGATCCGCGCCCTTCTCGAGAAGCAGGTCCACCAGTTCGCGATGACCCCTGGCGGGCAGCCTCATTGAGCGGGGTGGATCCGGTGGTCGGGTCCGGCTGGTCCACCGGCGCACCGTGCTGGATCAACAACTCCGCAATGCCGCGGAAGCCGCGGCGGGCGGCCTCGTCAAGCGGCGCGGAGCCGGCCTTGTCGCGAACCTTAACGTCGGCGCCGCGGACGATCAGCAACGCGGCCAATTGCTGGTAGCCGCGGTCCACGGCGAGGTGCAGCGGCGTGGCGCCGGAGTTATCGGCCGCCCGAAGGTCGGCGCCATAGGACAGCAGGAGCTCCACCATCCGCAGATCGTTCTTGATGCAGGCGTAAGCAAGAGGCTGGGAACCCCCCTCGGCGTGACGGGCCTTGACGTTGGCGCCATGGTCCAGGAGGAACCGGGCGATTTCAAGATTGCCGCTCCAGGCCACATCGTGCAGCGGCGTGGCGCCCATCTGGTCGGGTTGGTTGACGTTCGCGCCGCCGGTGATCTTCCTGCCTGACGCGTTCCAGATCCCCGGACAGAATTGCGTCATGCAGATCGGCGGCGGCGGCCGGGCAGCACAGCACGCGCCAGCAGCATCAACCGCCGGGCTGGGCCGCTAAGCCACGTATTGCACCTCTTCTTCCACTTCGATGCCAAACCGCTCGCGCACGCGCCGTTTTAGCTCGGCGATCAATTCGCAGAGTTCCTGCGCCGTTCCCTGTCCCGCATTGTAGATCAGATTGGCATGGTACGCAGCCACGTGTATGCCGCCCAGTTGCATGCCCTTGCGCGCCCACCTGTTCGAGGAACCAGGCGGCCGGGATCTTGCCTTCGCGCACCACCGAAGCCGGCACCGCTGCTGCCACCGAAGCCGGCAGATCGCGCAGAAGAAAGTTCTTGAAGATGCTGCCCGCGCATTTCATGGTCGGCGGAAACTTCTCGTTGCGAACTTTGAGAATGCCTGCCGAGATCTCCTGCAGTTCGGCAGCTAGCGCCACGTCGAGCGTAAATTCCACCCGGAAGATGATCCAGTCTTTACGGCGTTTGAAGATGCTTTCGCGATAGCGGAAATCGCACTGCGCGTTGTCGATTGCGCGTATCGCCCGCGCCATCGAAGAAGCGGACCGATGCGACGCGCTCCGAAATGGAATGCCCGTAGGCGCCGGCGTTGCCATAGACCGCCGCGCCCACCCAGCCTGGAATGCCCGAGCCAGCGTTTCCAGCCCCCTGAGACCGTCGAGCGTTGGCGAAATCCACCAGGTCCTGAAGCACCGCCCCTGCGCCCGCGGCGATCCGCGTGCGCCGTCGGCGCGCAGCGTGTCCTCGGAATAGCGCAGCACCAAGCCTCGGAAACCCTGGTCGGAAACGATCAGGTTGGTGCCGCCGCCGGTGACGCAGACCGCCGTGCCGCTCTCCCGCGCCGCTTTCACTGCGGCGATGAATGCCTGCTCGTCGCGTGTCTCGGCAAACAGATCGGCCGGTCCGCCGATGCCGAACCGCGTATAGCGGGCGAGCGGAGTGTGGGCGGAAACAGTTAAATTAGGAATCTCGGCGAGGCGCAGTTGCGTCTCTTCCGTGGTCGGCATCAACTTAATTATAAGGGAGGCGTTCTTCGTGCGATCCGCGTTTCCAGGGCTTTCCGGCGGAGGGACTGGCGTTCTTTGCCGGCCTGCAGCGCAACAACCGCCGCGAGTGGTTCCAGCCGCGCAAGGCGATTTTCGAAGAGACATTGAAACAGCCGATGCGGGAGCTTGTGGACAGCGTTGAATTCGGCGCGATGACAGCGTTTCGCGCCGGAGTACGCCACCGATCCCGACAAGGCGATCTACCGCATCTATCGCGACACGCGATTTCAGCAAGGACAAGACGCCGTACAAGACCCACATCGCAGCACTGCTCTTGCGGCGCGGCGACAAGGCGGGCGCGGGATTCTATGTCGCGGTCTCGCACAAGGAGGTAGCGATCGGCAGGCGGCATCTACGTGCCCCGCCGGAAACGCCTGCTCGCCCTGCGCCAGCACCTGGCCGAACGCCATCGGGAATTCCGCAAGATCGCCGGAGCCCGCGCGGTTCGCCGACTCTTCGGTGCGATGCAGGGCGAGCAGTTGACGCGGGTACCCAAGGGCTTCGCCTGCGATCATCCCGCCGCCGACCTGCTTGCGGTTCAAGCATTCTGTTCTATGTGGAGTTGCCGCCAGATCTGGCGACCACGCCGGCGCTGTACACCGAAGTTGTCAAGCACTTTCGCGCCATGGCGCCGTTTGTGGAGTTCTTAAACGCACCGCTTCGTGCGAAGCCCAGGAAAGCTCCCACGGAATTGTAACAGAATCGTAACAATGCGGGCGTTAAAATGGGATTGTACTCCAAAAGACCCATGAAAATTCTTCGTTGTCCTTCTTTTCGGACTCGTGGTTCTGGCCGGCTTACCACACGGCCACATATGGCCGCCGCGGCCGCCGGTGGGGCCGCTATCTAGAAGAGCGGCCCCGGACAGAGTGTTACTAAGTCTTCTTACGCGGGCGCGAGGTCGGGCGCTTCTTCTGCCCTTCGCTGCCCGGAGCCGGCGTTTTGCGCGGAGCCCGCGGGCGGCGCTGCACCTTGGGAGGCGGCTCGGGAATCGGGATTTCGCCGGTGGCGGTCGGCTGCCCGGGCACCAGCGGCTGAGGCTCGTCGATCTCTTCGTCCTCGGCCGGGATGCACTTCTTCCGGCTGCGGCGGCGGCGCCGGCGGATGGAACTCGGCGCCGAGGAACACGATCAGGCCGCGCTCTTCGTCCACCTGATTGCGCACCAGGCCCTTGTCCTGCGCAAAGTTCAGCAGCTCGCTGAATTCCTGGAAGCCGTACTCGTGCGGCTCGAAGTTGGGCCGCTCCTGCTTGACCCAATCGAACAACTCGTCGGCCGTGGAACCCGAATCCACATCGAAACGGTGGATTTCCAGGATGTCGCGCAACAGCGGAATGGCCTCTTCGGGCTTCGACCCGGGCTTCTCCGGCGCCGCGCCGCCCTTCATGCGGATCATGTACCGGCCTTCGCCGCCGGTGACCTCGACATAGTCGGCCTTCTGCAGACGCTCCACGAAATCGGTGAACGAGTTGGCGCCGTAGGCCTTCTCGTTGAACGTGGAATCGAGCTGCAGCATGGTGCTCTTGAGCAGGCCGAGCTGCGGCCGCACTTCGCGGCGCTCCAGAACGCCGAGGGCGCGCTCCACCAGGGGCATGGCCTGCGCCAGATCGAGCGCGACGCGCTTGTGCTGCGGCTGCTGCTGCTGTTGTTGTTGCTGCTGCTTTTCGGGCGGCTCGGCTGCTGTTGCTGCGGCTGGTGCTGCTGCGCGGCGTCTGCTGCGGCGGGGCTGCTGCTGATGGCCGGACGAACGCGGGCGATCGTCCATGACGGATTCGTAAGCCACGAACTCGTGACAGTTCTTTTGCAGAATCGTGCTGGTGAAGGCGCGGCCGCCCACCACGAAGATGCGCTTGTCATACTGCTTGAGTTTGTTGACCAGCGCGATAAAATCGCTGTCGCCGCTGACAATCGCGTACGCGTTGATGTGGTCGTGAGTGAAGGCCATCTCGAGCGCATCGAGTGCCAGGTTAATGTCGGCGCCATTCTTGTCGCCGCGCGGCGAAGGGTCGCGCTGAACCATCTGCACGGCGTGCTCGCTGAGCGCGCGTGTAGCGGATTCCTGCCTGCCCCAGTTCGCGTAAGCAAACTTAGTGACAATTTCGCCGCGTTCCTTGAGCGCATCCAGCACGGCCGCGACGTCGAATTCGCGGTGCAGCGTGCTCTTGACGCCGATCTCGATATTGTCGAAATCGATGAAGACGGCGATCTTCAGTTTCTGTTCCATTATTGATTCCTTAAACCCAGCGGAGGGAGTGCTGGACCGTCCGGTCCAGCGCGCCTGACGCGCCGGGGGTCCGCCGGCGGACACGGTGTCCGCCGGCGAAGGTGCTTCGGCTGTAAGCCTCATGGGTAAGTGTATCCTAATTCCAACGCACACAGGGGTGAGGGGTTACACGGCGGCATGTCTGGCCCAGCGCGAGTGAGTACACTCGGCCTCCGAGCCTTACGCGGTTTCCTAATCCGGGCGGCGAGTGCGGCGCCGCGCTCGAATTCTTCCTGCAATTGCCGCGTGCGCAGGTTCTCGCGCATGTGCTCCAGTTTCTGAATGTAGAGGCTCAGCGCACGTTCGATGTGGTCGCTGTTGGTGGCCAGGATGTCGCGCCAGATCTCGTAAGATCCCATGCGCCAGGCGCGTCATGTCTTCCAGACCCGGGTCCGGCGGCGTGCAGGCGCGGCGGTCCGCCCAGCTTGTCGGACACCGTCGCCGCCAGCGCCGTGGATGCCAGTTGAGCCAGGTGCGACGTCAGCGACACCACGCGATCGTGCTCATCGGCATCGAGCACCAGCACGCGCGCGCCGATGCGCTCCAGCCACATGCGGAATTCGACGCGCGGCAGAAGTGTGCAGTTCCGCAGGCCTCGTCGGGCGTCAGGATCCAGGTGCGGCCGCGGAACAGATCGGCGTCGGCCGACGGCGGCGCCGCGCGTCTCCTTGCCCGCCATGGGGTGCCCGCCCAGGAACTGGCGCGCGCGTGATCTCTGCGCGCGCCAGGTCGACGATCGCGCACTTCGTGCTGCCCGCATCGGTGACCAGCGCGCCGGGCCGGAGCAGCGGGTCCAGATGGCGGATGGTATCGAGAATGCGTCCGATGGTCTGCGAGAGGAAGACCAGGTCCGCGTCGCGGCACGGCGGCTTCGAGCGGCGCGCCGCGATCGATCGCGCCCGCGGCGAGTCGCATCCGCAATGGCACGCTGGCGAACTGACGCCGGTGATCGCGCCTGTAAAGCCCGCCTTGCGCAAGAGCCAGTCCGAAGCGACGAGCCGATCAGTCCGGTGCCGACGATGACGACGTTTTGCATGTTCACATGAGTCCTGTCCCACGCGCACGCTGCGATGGCTTGAAGTTGCATGCATCAGTTCTTCGAACTGCTCGGGCCGCATGGATTGCGCGCCGTCGCTGAGCGCGCGATCGGGGTCGGGATGGACTTCCATCAGCAGGCCATCGGCGCCGGCGGCGATGGCGGCGCGTGCCATCGGGGCGACGATGTCGCGCCGTCCCGTGCCGTGCGACGGGTCGGCGACGATCGGCAGGTGGGAGAGTTTCTTCACCACCGGGATGGCCGAGAGATCCAGCGTATTTTGCGTGTACGTTTCGAACGTGCGGATGCCGCGCTCGCACAGGATCACGTTGTAATTGCCGCCGGCCAGAATGTACTCGGCGGAGAGCAGGAGTTCCTCGATCGTGGCCGCGATGCCGCGTTTGAGCAGGACGGGTTTGGATTGTTTGCCGAGTTCGCGCAGCAGGTTGAAGTTCTGCATATTGCGGGCGCCAACCTGCAGGATATCCGCATATTCGGTGAGCAGCGGGATCTGCGTCTGGTCCATCACTTCGCTGACCACCAGCAGGCCGTGGCGGTCGGCCGCGGTCGCGCAGCATTTGCAGGCCCTCCGCGCCGAGGCCCTGAAACTCATACGGCGAACTCGCGCGGCTTGAACGCTCCGCCGCGGATGACTTCGCGCCGTTCCGGGCGGCCAATTCGGCGCACTGCTCGATCTGGTCCCGGCTTTCCACGCTGCACGGCCCGGCCATCACGACGATCGCGTCGCCGCCGATCGTCGAGCGACCCCACCTGCACGACCGTACCGCCCGGCCGAAAGCTGCGGCTGGCGAGTTTGTACGGCGAGACGATGCGGTGCGCTTCCTTGACACCTTCCATCACCTGGAAGACTGCGAGATCGAAATCGTACTTGCCGCCGACTCCGCCGAGCACGGTATGGATCAGGCCCGTGGAGCGGTGCACGTCGAAGCCCAGATCCACCAGCCGGTCGATCACGTGCTCGATCTGTTCTTCGGTGGCGCCTTGCTGCATGACGACTAGCATTTCGGTTCCTCCGGAGGCGTCTGGACCATGCGCAACCGCTGAATAGAGCGCATTTCGTCGATGATGCGCTCGAAGATGCCGCGCACGGCCTGCGTGGTCAGCGGACCGTGATTGGCGCTGGTGATATTGGCGAACACCTGATCTTCGCGCTTCGGTTCGTAGACCGGGAGTTGCGCCTCGCGCTTCACCCGGCCGATATTTTCCACCACCAGCGTGCGTTCGTTGAGCAGGGCGACAATGCGGCGGTCCACGTCGTCGATCAGCATACGGTATTCTTCGAGCCGTGCCTGCGCTTCTTCCAGGTTCATGCCATGGCTCCGAAGCCGCTCTTCAGCTCGCGGGTGAAGGCTTCCAGCTGGGTTTCCAGCGCCGGATTGCCGGCGTTCTGTTCGATCAGGCGCACGAACGCGCTGCCCACCACCACCGCCTCCACCAGCCGTCCCAGTTCGCGCCACGTGCTCCGGCCTGGAGATGCCGAAGCCCACAGCCAGCGGGAGATCCGTGGCGGCGCGCACCGCTTCAACCAGCGGCGCCACAGATGCCGAGAGCGAATCCTGCTCGCCGGTGACGCCCGCGCGCGAAACCAGATACACGAAGCCCGTGGAGTATTGCGCCACCAGTTTGATGCGCCGTTCGGTGCTGGTAGGCGCGGCCAGAAAAACGGTGTCCAGGCCGTGGCGGTGCATGGCGTCCACGTAGGTTTCGGCCTCTTCCACACTGGCGTCGATGAGCAGGCAGCCATCGATGCCGGCCGCCGCCGCGTCCGCGGCCAGGCGTTCCAGCCCATAGCGCAGCACGGGGTTGAGATAGGTGAACAGCAGCAGCGGAACTTCGGAGCTGGCGCGAATCTGCCGCGCGATCTCGAGCACGCTTCGCCAGCGTGGTGCCCGCCTTGAGCGCGCGCTCGCCGCCGCGCTGGATCACCGGGCCATCGGCGATCGGATCGCTGAACGGCACGCCGAGTTCGATCAGGTCGGCGCCGCCGCGCACCATGGCCGCCACCAGCGCGGGCGTGTGGAGCGGGCGAAGGGTCGCCGGCCGTGAGATAGGCGATCAGGCCTTTGCGATTTTCGCTGCTTCAGGCACTCGAAGAGACGGCCGATGCGCGTCATTCGCTCGGATCGAGCTCCTTGAAGTTTTCGCGGTAGATATCGATATCCTTGTCGCCGCGGCCGGAGAGGTTCACGATGAAGGTCTTGTCCCTGCGCCGCCGGCGCGCGCTTGATGGCTTCGGCGACGGCGTGGGCGCTTTCGAGCGCCGGCATAATGCCCTCGACGCGAGACAGGCGGCGCGCGGCGCCGAGCGCTTCTGCGTCGCTCGCGGCCACGTACTCCGCGCGATTGCGGTCGCGCAGCCAGGCGTGCTCGGGCCCGATCATGGCGTAGTCCAGCCCGGCGGAAACCGAGTGGGTCAGCGACACCTGCCCGTATTCGTCCTGCAGCAGGTAGCTGTACGCGCCTTGCAGCACGCCGGGAGAGCCGCCGCGATAGCGCGCCGCATGCTCGCCGAGTGCGTTGCCGCGCCCGCCGGCCTCCACGCCGATCAACTCCACCGCAGCATCCGGAATGAAGGCGTGGAACAGGCCGATGGCATTGCTGCCGCCGCCGACGCAGGCGATCAGCGGCATCGGGCAGGCGACCCTCGGCCTCGAGAATCTGGCGGCGCGCCTCCTCGCCGATGATCTTATGGAAATCGCGCACCATCATGGGGTACGGGTGCGAGCCCAGCGCGCTGCCCAGCAGGTAATACGTATCGCCGACGTTGGTGACCCAATCCCGCATGGCTTCGCTAATCGCGTCTTTGAGGGTTGCGCTGCCGTTCGAGACACCCTGCACTTTCGCGCCGAGCATGCGCATGCGAAAGACGTTGAGGCGCTGCCGCCGCATGTCCTCTTCGCCCATGTAGACTACGCACTCGAAGCCCAGCAGCGCGCATACCGTGGCAGTGGCCACGCCGTGCTGCCCCGCGCCGGTCTCGGCGATGATGCGGCGCTTGCCCATGCGCCGCGCCAGCAGCGCCTGGCCGAGCGCAGTTGTTGATCTTGTGCGCGCCGGTGTGCAGCAGGTCTTCGCGCTTGAGCCAGATGCGCGCGCCGCCCAGGGTCTCGGTCAGGTGTTTGGCGAAGTAGAGCGGCGTCGGACGTCCGGCGTAATTGCGCAGCAGGTCTGCGAGTTCGGCTTGAAACGCCGGATCCTCGCGCGCCGCCAGGTACGCGGTTTCCAGTTCTTCAATCGGCGCCATCAGGATCTCGGGGACGTAGCGTCCACCGTAGGGTCCGAAGTGGCCGCCGGCGTCGGGTTGCGAACTCATGCGTTCAGCGCCGCCTTGGCCGCGTGCAGAAAGTCGATCATTTTCATGTGGTCCTTTTTCCCCGGCGAACTCTCAATGCGCGAGCAGGAATCGACGCCCCAGGGACGGGCAAGCGAGATGGCGCGTGCGACATTGGAGGCGTCCAGGCCTCCGGCGACGACGATGCGATGGCGGATGTTGTGAGCCAGAGTCCAATCGAACGTGTGCCCCGCCCCGCCGTAGAGTTCCGCAGCGGGGCCATCGAGCAGCAGGGCCTCCGAGAGGCTCTCATCCCATTGGGAAAAATCAAAGCCTGGGGAAACGCGTAGCGCTTTCCAGACTGCAATTCCAGACCGGATAGTCACCGGGAGTCTCGTCGCCGTGCAGTTGCGCCACGTCGAGCGCCGCAACGCTCGCGATTCCCGTGATGCGCACTGCCGGCTCGTTGACGAATACCCCCACGCGCCGGACACCGGGAGTAGTGATGCGAGCGGCCAATTCGGGCGCGATGTAACGTGGACTCCTGGGATAAAAATTGAAGCCGATGGCTGTGGCGCCGGCGGCAATCGCGGCGTCCGCGTCCGTCTGATTGGTGATGCCGCAAATCTTCAGAATCATGCGGCCACCAATTTACGTAGAGCGCCAGCGGGGTCGCCGGATTTCATGAGGTGTTCGCCCACCAGGAAGGCGCGGTAGCCCGCGGCGCGCAGTTGGACAATATCCGCCGCGGTGTGGATGCCGCTCTCGCTGACCAGCAGCGCGCCCGCCGGCATGTCCGCGGCGAGAGTGAGCGAGGTTTCCAGGGTCACTTCGAAGGTGGCGAGATTGCGATTGTTGACGCCGATGAGGTCGGCGCCGGCATCGATGGCGGCGTCCAGTTCCCGCCGGTTGTGGACTTCGACCAGGGCGCTTAACCGGTGACGCGCCGCGATCTCCCGGAAATCGCGCATCTGTCGCGTCGGTCAGGATCGCGGCGATCAGCAGGATGGCATCCGCGCCGTGCGCCGCGGCCTCCAGAATCTGTGCAGCGTCGATGGTGAAAGTCCTTGCGCAGAACCGGCAGCGAGACCGCCGCGCGGGCAGCCTGCAGATCGTCCAGGCTGCCCTGGAAAAACGGCTCGTCGGTGAGCACGCTGAGCGCAGCGGCTCCGCCGGACTCATAGGCGCGCGCGATGCGCGGCGGATCGAAATCATGGGAGAGAATGCCCTTGCTCGGCGAGGCCTTCTTGATCTCGGCAATGATGGCAGGCGAGCGGGCCGCGAGAGCGGCGCGGAAATCGCGGCGTCCGGCCAGGCGCACTTCGGCTTCGCGCTCCCATGCTTCCAAGGGCGCAGCGATGCGCGCCAGGTCCTCGCGTTTTTTGGCCACAATACGGGCCAGAATGTCTGGAACGGTATCGATCAAGGGTGTTGTTCCAATGGTATCAAACAGCCCTGCGTTGAGATCGCGCTACGGCTGAAAGTGGCTGGGATCAGCTAGTGCACTCGGCCGTCCCAGCGCAGCCCGACGCGCCACTGCCGCGGCGCGCCGATGTTCGGCGTGGGAGTGAAGGCCGTGTAGAACTGACGGTCGAGCGCGTTCTCCAGTGTCACTTCCGCCGAGAGCGAGCGCACCAGGTGCTGGCGCACAACGAACTGCACGCTGGCAAAACCCGGCAGGCGGAACGCGTTCAGGTCGTCGTCGAACTGATAGGAGTAACTGCGCAGGCCCGCGGATGCAAATGTGCCGTGCCGCTGGTAGGTCAACTGCGCCGTCCCCTGGTGCTTGGGAATCTGCGCTACCCGGAATCCGGTGACGTAGCGCGATTCCACATACAGGTATTTCAACTCGCCGGTGAAGTTGTGAAAACGTTCGACGAATTCGGTTTCCACGCCGCGGCTGACTGCGGCGGCTGCATTGGCCCGCTGCCGCACGATCGCCGTCGGCGAACTGGAGAGCGTGACGTTGGTAATCAGGCCATCCAGCGAATTGCGGTAGGCAGTGGCGCGGAAGGTGGAGTTCTCGCCGATCCAATCGAAGCCCGCTTCGGCTCCCCACAACGTCTCCGGCACCAGGGCGGCATTCGCCCGGGTGGTGGTGTTGCCCGCGCTGAAGTCGCGGTAGAGTTCGTTCAACGTGGGGGCGCGGAAACTTCGGTAGACGCTGCCGCGCGCGCGCAGGCTCTTCTTACCGACCACGAAGCCGCCGTTGGGGCTCAGGAACTGGCTGCCCATGCCTGCGAAGCTGTGGCGGACTCCGGTGAAAAGCTTGACCGGCCCGAGGGAGACGTCGGCCTGGCCGAAGATACCGTGCTGCAACTGCGTTCCGCCGCCGACTCGCTGGCCGGTGGGAACCAGGTGATCCGTGCTGGTGCCCCCCAAACGGTCGGCATCGGCGCCCGCCATGAGGTTCCACCTTCTTTCGTGATGCTGCCAGAGAACGGCGCCGCCGACCGCGTCGCTCGGCACGGTCTGGCTGTACGTCAGGCGATCCGTATTGCGGTTGTTGGTGACGCTGTCGAAGGTGGCGTGAAAACCGCTGCGTGTGTGGAAGCCCAGCACGGAGAAGGAATCGTTGGTGAATTCGCGAGCGTAGCGCAGGGAGAGAGTGCCCATGCCCGTGGAATTGTGCGTGATCACGGTGCCGTTCTGGCGCTCTTCGGCGAGCATGCTGGTCTTGAAGTAGAAATTGCCGATCGATGTGTAACTGATCGACCCGCACATCGCCGGTGACGAACTGCACGTTGGCGCGCGTGTCGGCGGCGCCTCGAATGGAGGCGGGCACGATGAAATAGCCATCGGAGGTGAAGGCGCGAGCCGAACCCGAAATCGCCAAGCGGGACCACACGTCCGCAAAGCCGGTGGAGATATCGTGGGTCGAATCATTGCCGTACTCGTATTCGGCGAGCACGTGGAGTTTTTCGGCCGGGCGCGTGAAGAGCCCGATCGCGCCGCTCATGGCCCGATCGCCGAAAATGCTGGTGGCGGCCCCGCGCGAAATTTCCGCGCTGCCGATTTCGTCAGGCACGAACTGCGTCCAATAGACCCACCCGCCGAAAGGATCGTTGGCCGGAATGCCATCCCAAAGAACCAGCGTACGGCTGGCGCCGGAAGATCCGATGCCGCGCAGCGAGATCCCCTGTGTGGTGGGGTTGGCGACCATGCTGGACGACCTGCGGAAGAGGCTGAATCCCGGCACATCGCGTAACCGGTCATCCAGATTCGTGCCGGGGCTTTCCTGAAGCGCGGTGCTGTCCAACGTGGTCACGTTGGCTGGGGTTTCGGCGGAAATCTTCTCGACTACGGTGATAGAGGTCTTCACCGGCTCAGGTTTCGGCGGCTCATCTTTCGGGGGATTCTGCGTCTGTGCCGCCAGCAGGAGCGGGCAAGCACATCAGGACCCAGCAGGCGCGCCTGCATCCAGCCGGCATCGCGGAACGCACGGGGCGTCGGGGTGAAGACAATTTTGTAGCTCGCATCATTCAAAGGCCCCTCTGGTGCGTCTGCCCGTTGCGGGTACACCAAAGCAAGATACTTGAGAATAGTATATATGTCGCCGTCCTCGGGTTGACGAAACTCGTAACCGTTGGAGCGGAAGTGGATCGACGCGCCCTGCGTGGAGAGGCGCCACGCAAGAAACGCGCAGCAGTTTACGGCGTGCTCGAACCACGGGTCCAGTTCGTGCGGCACGTCGCGGTCCAGGAAGATCTCGACGGTCTGTTCCAGTTCCCGGGCGAATTCGCGGATCTGTAGATTGCCGACGTGCGCCGACGCTTTCCAATCCACGTGGCGCGAACTCTCGAAGGCCTCGTACGGGCGGATGCGGTAAAAGTCGCGGCCCAGCCCCCGATAGTGCGACTCGATCTCGCCGGAGATGCCGGCCAGCAGATCGTCAAACCCGGGCTGCGGATCGATCGCCGGATAGACGATCATTTCCCGCGTCAAGGTGACGCGCGCGGTCTTCTCCAGGAAGCCGAACGGAAACGATGTGGAGAAGGCGAAGCCGTTCTGCCGGTATGCGCCGCGCCTCGGAAATCGCACGTCCACCACCGCGTCCAGTGTGGTCCCGGCGGCGATCAGCGGAAAGTAGACCCCGGACTTCATGGTGGGGCTTCCTTCCTCGCGAATGGCTTCCACGCGGATGGAGAAGGACGGCAGGAACCACTTGTGATTGCGCACGAAGAGACGCGCCGGCACGCTGCGGCCGGCCGGGATGTGCTCGGGCACCTGGAAATCCAGCTCCAGTCCGGCGAGACACAAGCGGCTGACGAGCCCGCTGACCAAGAGAGTCGCCATCATGGCCGCAACGATCAGGAAGAGTAGATTGTTCGCCGAGACGGCGGCGCCCACTGCCACCAGCAGAATGGCGAAGGTGAACAGCACTCCGCCGCGCGTGATTTTATAGCGAATCCGGCGCGCGAGAAACGCGCGAAAGTGTCGCCAGGGAGTGCGCACGGTGGCTGGTTCGATTGTACTCCGTTCCGCTACAACACTCCCGGATTCGCCACCGTCGATAAGTCGCCCAGCTCCTCGCCGAGATATTTCTGGCGAATCAGCCGCCGCACGATTTTGCCGCTTTGCGTCTTCGGCAACTCGGCCACCACCACGATCTCCTCGGGCGGAACGTGGGACCGAGCACTTCTACCACCGTCCGCGCAACCGCGGCGGGGTCCACCTGTGCCCCGGGTTTGGCTACGGCGAAGCCGACAATCGCTTCGCCCTTGAGTTCGTCCGGAACGCCGATCACGGCCGCTTCGGCCACGCCCGGGTGCTGCATCATCGCCTCTTCGACTTCGGCCGGTCCGACCTTGCGTCCCGCCACGTTCATCGATTCATCGGCGCGGCCGTGCAGGAACCAGTGGCCGTCTTCGTCCACGCTGGCCCAATCGCCGTGATACCACATGCCCGGAAAGCGGCTCCAGTATGTCTCGAGGTAGCGTTCCGGGTCGCCCCAGATGCCGCGCGTCATGGAGGGCGCCGGCGCCGTGCACACCAGATACCCCTTGCGGCCGCGCACCGGCACGCCGTTCTCGTCCACCACCTCGGTCGCCATCCCGGGAGCCGGCCCGCCCAGCGTGCAGGGCTTGAGCGGCTGAATCGGCAACGGGAACAGAAAGCTTCCCGCGATCTCGGTGCCGCCCGAAATATTGATGATGGGGCAGCGCCGCCGTCCTACGCGTTCGAAGAACCAGAGCCAGGATTTGTCGTCCCAGGGCTCGCCGGTGGAGCCGAGGAGGCGCAGCGAGTCCATCGCCGGCAGCTCGCCCGCGGACTTGCTCAACATGCGAATGGCGGTCGGCGAGACTCCGAACGTGGTGATGCGGTGGCGCTCGATAGTCTCCCACAAGCGCCCCGGCCCCGGATAATCCGGAGCGCCATCATAGAGGAAGATGGTGCCGCCGAACAGGTGATTGCCCAGGATGGTCCACGGCCCCATCATCCAGCCCAGGTCGCTGAGCCAGAAGAAGCGGTCGCCCTCCTGGTGATCGAAACCCAGCCAGATCTCCTTGCCCATTTGGGCCAGGCAGCCTGCGTGCGTATGCACGGTGCCTTTCGGTTTGCCGGTCGTTCCCGACGTGTACAGGATGAACGCGCGCGCCTCGGAATCGAGTGAGAGAGTCGGTGACTCAGGCGGTTGAGCGCATAGAAAATCATCCCAGGAAGATGTTCCCAGCACGATGGTATGGCCGGTGAACGGCGGCATTTTGGACGCCAGCGGAATGAGTTTCCCGCGCCGCTCCAGAAAGTCGGCGGTGAAGAGCACCCGCGCGCCCGAATCCTCCAGGCGTGTCGCAATGGCGCCGGCGCCGAAGCCCGCGAAGATCGGCACCACGGTCAACCCCGCCTGGAAACAGCCGTAGAGGATGGAGAGGATCTCCGGAACCATCGGCATACAGACGGCAACCCGGTCGCCGGCCTCGAGTCCGAGCGCGCGCAGTCCGTTGGCCACCCGTCCGGCTTCTTCGCGGACTTCGCCGAATGTGACCGAGCGCGTGGCGCCGTTCTCGGCCTTCCCAGATGCAGGCAACGCGACCGCTTTCCGCCCAACGATCCAGACAATTGTGTGCGATGTTGAGGCGCCCGCCGGTGAACCACTGTGTCCATTCCACGCCGCGGCTGGAATCGAGCACCTGCTGGTAAGGCTCGAACCACTCCACGCCCATCTCGCGCATCATCTCGTCCCAGAAGCGCTCGGGATTCTTCCGCGAGAAAAGTAGAAAAGCGTCACGATCGTGAAGGCCGAGGCGCTGCATGAAGCGCCAGACGTTGGTGGATTCGATCCAGGCTTGCGTGGGATTCCAGATCATGCACAGGGGCCGTGGCCCTGCCCCACAGTGTACTCGACGGCCGGCCGGGAAATCAGTTCACCCCACGATGGGGTGAATTGGAACGGAACCGTTGTAATAATAGATGTAACCAAACAGGGAGTTTGAGAGGTCTATTCTGTTTCTGCGCATGTCATTTCGGGTCCAGGGGAATACCGCAATTGGCCGTTGCGTGGTGTTGGCCTTGTTCCTGGCAGTCTTCGCCACGGCGGCCGATCCACCCATTCTGCCGGTCACTGTGTGCGAAGTCCTGGCAGATCTTCCCGCTCACGACGGCAAGGACGTAGCCATTTTGGGCCGGTATTCTTTTCGCCGCGACGGCCGCTGGATCGGCGAGGAGTCCTGTGAACCCGCCAGCACGGTCCCGCCGATGCTCTGGTTGACCGAGGATGCCACTGACGGCCCCAAGCCTCCCGCCGATTTCGAAATCGATGCGACGGCACTCAACAAGAAATTCGCCGGACTGATCCGCCACACGTCCCTAGGCAAATTCCGTTTTGGGAATCCGGAGTATGACCGCTGGGCCGTGGTCTACGGCCGCGTAGTTTCCCGAGCTTCACGCAAGGGTGATGCTCCGCAGAAGTCCGCCGCCGAACTCATCTTCCGCGGCAACGGCGTGGTCGTCTTCCTGACCACCGAGAAGTAACCCGTTTCCTACTTGAATAGCTTTTCCAGACGGCCCAACGCCTCGTAAAGATTCTGCGGGCTTTCCAGCACGCCGCGGAACAGGTCGCCCTTCTCGGCGAACCGCTCGCCGGGCATTGTGAATCGTGAACTGTTTCGGATGGAGACCGGGAGTCACTTCCGCCCACTCCAGCGGGGTGGCCACCGGAGCCCCCTCATACGCCCGCAGTACATAAGGCGCCGCGATGGTTTTTGATTTGCCGATTTGCAGGTAGTCGAAATACACCCGGTTCTTCTGCCGCTTGGCCACCGACCGCGGCGTGGTGAACAGGTGCGGCTTTTCATGCGTCACCAGCCGCGCAGATCAGTTCCGCGAAAATCCGTGCCTCTTCGTAGCTATAGACCGGCTCGATCGGAATGTAGACGTGCATGCCGTCGCCGCCGGTCGTCTTCGGATACCCTACCAGTCCGATCTGCTCCAGAATCCGTCGAACCATCAGCGCGGCCTCCACGATCAGATCGTAGGGGCACTCCTGCGGGTCCAGATCGATCAGGATGTAATCGGGATGGTCGAGCGAACCCGACCGGCTCATCCATGGATTGTGATCGATGCAGCCCAGGTTCACCAGATAAAGCAGGCTCGCATGGTCGTCGGCGAACACATAGTTGATGTCGTCGATGAGCTCCGTACGCAGCCAGTCGGGATACGTTACAGGCGTGTCCTTCTGAAAGAAATACTGCTCTTTGATTCCGTTGGGGTAGCGCTTGAGCGAGAGCGGACGGTCCTTCAGGTAGGGCAGAATCAGATCGGCCACACCGGCGTAATAATTGAGCACGTCGCGCTTGGACACACCGTCGTCGGGATAGTAGAGCTTTGGCAGATTGGTGAACTTCAGGGAGTGGCCGTCGATGGTGAGCGTCGCCTCCTTGAGACTTGCCCGGAGTAGTTGACCAAGGG
The DNA here is from genome assembly GCA_963792055.1 of uncultured Solibacteraceae bacterium. Taxonomy (GTDB): domain Bacteria; phylum Acidobacteriota; class Terriglobia; order Bryobacterales; family Bryobacteraceae; genus Solibacter. The sequence continues at coordinate 1,192,750 of CAWBUV010000011.1, forward strand.
CGTCGGGTGCGGACTCCTCCTTGGCAGCTTCACGTTCGATCGTGCCGGCCGCTTTATCGGTGCGCATGCCAATGAAGACCGGCGCGCGCAGGCGGTCGTCCTGCGTCCAGGTGGCATAGCGCACCTGGCATACCAGTTCGGGTTTGACCCAGGTCATGCCGCGGTCCGGTTTGGGCCGAACGGCGAAGGGGCACTTCTTCGTGATCAGCGGCTCCAGCCGCTTGAAGATACTGCTTAGTAGCTTTTGATCGAAGCCGGTGCCCACGTTGCCCACCCAGCGCAAGTCGCCGTCCTTGTAAACGCCCAGCACCAGCGCGCCGAAATAATCCCGATCGCCTTGCGGCTCGGTGTAGCCGCCGATCACGAATTCCTGTTCGTTGACGATCTTGATCTTGATCCAATCGCGGCTGCGCCGCGATTCGTAGCAACTGTTGGCGTGCTTGGCGACGATGCCCTCCAGCCCGTTCTCTCGCGCCGCCTCCAGCAACTCCTCGCCGGCCCCGGGAAAGGCATCGGAAATGCGAATCGCCGGGCCTGGGCGTCAACACCTTCTGAAGGAGTTCGCGGCGCTTTTCCAGTGCCACATTGCGCAGGTCGTAGCCCTCGAGATAGAGCAGGTCGAAGGCAAAGTAGACTACCGGCGTGGAGCGCACCAGGTGAGCGATGGTGTTGGGATCCGTGTTGGCGATACGCGGCTGGATCAGATGGAACTGGGAAACACCCTTGGCATCGAGCACCGCGATTTCGCCGTCGATCACTGCCTGTGAGGCCGCGATGTGATGCGGCATCACCGCGAGCTCGGGATACTGCCGTTCGCATCGCAGACCGCTGCGTGCCTGCAGGCGGACCTCTTCGTTATCGATGAAGGCCACGGCGCGCACGCCGTCCCACTTCACTTCGAAGAGCCAGCCGGCGCCGCGCGGAACACGGTCGCCGATCATCGCCTTCATTGGTTCGATGGACGCCGGCATCGCTGCGAGTTGCGCACCCTTGAGACCCGAAAGATCGTACTTCGCACGCCTTTTGGCCGGCGCCGGCTTTGCCAGGTTCGACGGGCTGGAGCGGCCGCACGCGCACGCTTGGCCGGCGGACTGGTCGCCCAGACGCGATCGGCCGCGCCGGCGGTTTTGCGTTTGGTCTTGCGCGCCGGCAGGTTATTTGCAATCTCTTCCTGGGTACGGCCGGAGAGCACGCTATAGGCGAGCGCCTCCACGTCCCAGCCCGGAGCGGCGAACTCGTCGCGCTTCTTGATGAGCAGCCATTCGTTGCCTTTGCCCTTGGCGCGCGCCTTCATGTGCACGATGGCGAAATCGCCCTTCAGCTTTTCGCCGTGCAGGCGAAACTTCAGATCGCCGCGCGCCAGTTGTGCCTCGGCCGGCATGTCCCCCAACAGATCGAAGGTGCCGCGGTCCCACAACATGACGCTGCCCCCGCCGTAGTTGCCGGCCGGGAATATTGCCTTCGAAATCGCCGTATTCAACGGGGTGATCTTCCACGTGTGCCGCGAACACCTTCACCGCCGGGTCGAGCGACGGCCCTTTGGGTACGGCCCAGGATTTCAGGACGCCATCGATCTCCAGGCGGAAATCGTAGTGCAGGCGTGTGGCATCGTGCCGTTGCACACAAAAATACGGTTTGGCCGCGGGTTTGCTCTTCGGGCGGAAGGAGGAGGCTCCGGCGTTTTCTCAAACCGGCGTTTCGCGACGTATTCGTCGAGAGACATAACCCCCTTGCGTCCTTTCATTTACATCTTATTAGGCTTTGTAGTATCTTGAAAACCAATAGCGCCCCGAGGGGTCAGGAGCGAAAGCATATGGCAGCAAGCGTCTGGAAGGGCCATCTGATTTTCGGCATGGTGTCGTTTCCCATCCGGCTGTTCAGCGCGGCACGCAGCGAAACCATCAGCTTCAACCTGCTGCACAAGGACGATCATTCGCGCATCAAGCAGATGACCTATTGCCAGCTCGAGGACAAACCGATCCCGCGCTCGGAGACCGTCAAGGGCTACGAATACGAGAAGGATCACTACGTCGTGATCGACGAAGAGGACATCAAGAAGGTGGCGCCGCGCACCGCCAAAGTGATGGAGATCCTCGAATTCGTGAAGGCCGACCAAGTGGACCCGATCTACCTGGAGAGCTCCTACTATGTCGCCCCGGATGAGGGCGGCGAAAAGGCGTACGCCCTGCTGTTCACGGCCCTAAGGGACTCCGGCTATTACGGCGTCGCGAAAGTGGCGATGCACAATCGCGAGCACATCATCGTGCTGCGGCCGGGCGCCAAAGGGATCCTTTCGCACACCATGTATTACCAGGACGAGATCCGGCAGGTGGAAGAGTTCCGCACCGACACCAGCCTGGTGAAGGAGAAGGAACTCGCCATGGCGAAGATGCTGATTTCTTCGCTCGAGGAGAATTTCGAGCCGCAGAAATACCACGATTCCTACCGCGACAACCTGAAGAAGATGATCGAGGACAAGATCGAGGGCCGCAAGGTAGTGGAGACGCCGTCGGAGCACATCGCCCCGGTGATCGACATCATGGAAGCGCTCAAGAAGAGCCTCGCGGAGAAGCGCAAGCCGGCGACAGTGGCCACGGCCGCGGCGGCGGCCGAAACGGAACTCGCGGAAGCCGCCCCGAAAAAGCGCGCGCGGAAAAGCAAGGTAGGGTAGTTCCTCAATCGTTCGTGCCCCGTGATATGCTGAATCCGGATGTTTGGCCGCCACCGTAAAGCCCGTGTTTTGTTTGGACTATCCGACGTCCTTCTGGCGGCGCTGGCATTTGAATCGGCTTATCAGACGCGTGTCGCTGCTCCATCTGGAGCATCAGTTCTACCTGACGGTGGAACGCAAAGCGCTGGTGCTCGCCTTCGCCCTGGCTGCCTGGGTCACCATGGGCCTCTGGCTGGAAGTCTACGAAAAGCTGGACATCGGGAACCCACGGGTGATCCTGCGCGATGCGGCACGCCAGTGCGCGCTACGGTGCATTGTGCCTGATCGTCTTCGAATATGTTTTCCGGCTGGATCTCAGCCGCTTCTTCCTGGTGCTCTTTTCCGTATATGCGTGGGTTCTCCTCCTCCTGTTCCGGCTGACGGCGGGCCGCGTCGTGGGAGTCATCCGACGGGAGTTTGCGGCGCCCCACTTCGTCATGGTGGTCGGCACCGGCGAACGCGCGGTCCGCATGGCGCGAGGACTGGAGCAGTCCAGGGAATACGGCATCCGGCTGCGCGGCTTCTTGAGCGAGCGCGCCGACGCGCCGTCGGAGATCCAACTCCGCGTTCCCTACAAGGTCTTGCCGATCTCCGATCTGCCCTCCATCCTGCGGCAGCACGTGGTGGACGAAGTGATCTTCGCGGTGGGCAGCGAGAGCCTGGCGGAACTCGAAGAAGTCTTCCTGATGTGCGATGAGGAAGGCGTTCGCACGCGCGTGGCGGTGGATTTCTTCCCGCACGTCAACAGCACCGTATCGCTCGACCGCTTCGGCGAGACGCCGCTGCTCACGTTTTCCGCCGCGCCGTACGACGAAATCCGGCTGCTCTTGAAGCGCGTTACCGATGTTGTGATCGCAGCCGCCGGTCTGGTCGTGCTGGCGCCCTTCATGACGGCCATCGCGATTCTGATCCGCCTGACCTCGCCCGGTCCGGCGATTTTCCGCCAGGTGCGCTGCGGCTTGAACGGCCGCCGCTTTCTGTTCTACAAGTTCCGCTCGATGGTGGAAAACGCCGAAGAGTTGAAGAAGGACCTGGAGCACCTGAACGTCCGCGAAACCGTGTTCAAGATTCCGGACGATCCGCGGCTGACCGCCATCGGCCGGTACCTGCGAAAGTTCTCCATCGACGAGTGGCCGCAGTTGTGGAACGTGCTGCGCGGCGACATGTCGCTGGTGGGACCGCGGCCGGCGGTGCCCGGCGAGGTGGAGCAATACAAGCGCTGGCAGCGGCGGCGCCTGCGCATGCGCCCCGGACTGACCTGTCTGTGGGCCATCTCCGGGCGGGACAACGTCGATTTCGAGACCTGGATGAAGATGGATATGCAGTACATCGACAACTGGTCGCTGGCGCTCGACTGGAAGATCCTGTTGCGGACCATTCCCCGCGTGCTGACCGGCCGCGGGGCGAATTGAGACGTAAAGCATGCACATTATTCCGACGCAAGAAGAGGTAGTCGCGGTGCTGCGGGAGACCGGCGCCCTGCGCGACGGCCACTTCGAGTATCCCAGCGGACTGCATTCGAACGAGTACCTGCAGGTGCCGCTGGCCATGCGCTACTACCAGCATCAGCGCATGCTGAGTGTCGGGTTGAGCCGGCTGTTGCGCGCCAACCCGGAAATCCGCGCGATCGTGCCGGAACTTTCGATTGTCGTTCCCATGACGGGCGGCCTGCCCGTGGCCTACGGGGTGACTGAGGCGCTGCGCGCCAAGCAGGTCTACTGGGCGGAGCGGGAGCACGACAAAGAGGCGCTCCACTTCCGCCAATACCTGGAGCAGCACCCCGGCGAGCAGGTGGTGATCGTGGACGACATCCTGCGAACCGGAAAAAAGCTGGGCGAACTCAAGCGCCTGCTGGAATCGCGCGGGGCGACCGTGGTCGGGTTGGCCGTGATCATCTATCAGCCCACGCCCGACACCCACGATTTCGGCAATCTGCCCCTGTACTATCTGGCGAAGCTGGATGCGCGATACTACACGGACGGCGCACAGTGCGAGATGTGCAAGCGGGGCGTACCGCTGCGAGAAGGTCTGGATTTAGACCCGCCTGCGCCTCCAGGTAAAAGCCTCTGGTAAATCAGATTACGTGGCAGCCGGCGACCCTGCTGTATCCCGGTGCAGAATGTGACGAAATGATGAGCGACCGGGACCTTTGGGTCCGCTGAGGCTCGATTTCCACAGGCTTTTCCACTGAATCGGTGGAAAAGTCGAATTCCCGCCGCCATCGGACTTTACGGTACGATTGAGTGGAGATGAGCAGAGCCTGTTTGCTGCTGGCGATTGGTTGTGCCATTCTGCGGTGCGCAGCCTGGCGACGAGAAGCTCGCGCCTTACTATCCGACGCCGGAAACCATCGTCGACAAGATGCTAAAACTCGGCGGGCTGAAGGCCGGAGAGAAGATGTTCGACCTGGGGTCCGGCGACGGACGGATCGTGATCGTTGCCGCCCAGAAGTTTCATGCCGAAGCCGTCGGGGTGGAGTTGGACAAGGACCTCGTCAAGCAAAGTACGGCCAGGATTCTCAAACTTGGGTTCGAGAAGAACGCCCACATGGTGAATGGCGATCTGCTGAAGCAGAACTACAGTTCCGCCGACCTGGTCACCGTTTACCTGTTGCCCGATGCGGTCAACAACAAAGTTCAGCCACTTCTGGACAAGCAATTGAAGAAGGGGGCGCGCATCGTCGCCAAAGATTTCGATTTCCGAGAACTGGACGCCGGAAAAGGTAGAGAACATCGCCGACGACGGCGAAGGCCGGAGCCACACTCTCTATCTGTACCGGAAGTAGACGTGCTATTCCTCTCACAATTAGCGTGGCCGCGCCGACTTGGCTGGGTCCGGGTGCTATTAGCGGCCATCTCCCCCGTGGTCGCGTACCTTTTCATGCCGGGCGACGTCGCGCCCATGTTCTACGGCGTGATGGGACTTTACCTTGTCTACGCCCTGGTAGTGGCGCTTCGCGGCCGGAGCTATACCGGGATGATGGGCCTGCTGGCGCTGTTCGGCGACACGGTTTTTTTCCTGATCATGGCCAACTATGGCGCCGACCGAATGTTGTGGCTGGCCAGCGCTTTTTATCTCTTCCTGCTGGGAGAGGCCCTGACTTTTTACAGCACGGTCGAAGTCGGCGTAATTGTCGGCTGTGTGCGCACTGTTTTCCGCGTTGCTGCCGTATGACGCCCTCGTACTGGAGCGGACCGTGGTGGTGGGGGGCGTGTTGGCATGGGCATTCGCGGCCAACAAACGCCAGCAGGGTCTCGAAATCGAGCGGCTCCGTGCCAAGGTGTCGGATGCGGAGAAAACCGCCGAAAAAGCACGCGAGACGGAGCGCATGAGGATCGCGAGCGATTTCCACGATGGGCCGTTGCAGAGCTTCATCAGTCTGCAGATGCGCCTGGAGATCCTGCGTAAAGTCATGGAGCGGGATCTCAACGCGGGAATGAGTGACTTGAAGCAGTTGCAAGCCCTGGCCCAATCCCAGGTTGGGGACCTCCGCTCCTTCCTCCGCAGCATGCGGCCCGTGGATGTCGATGGCGCCAATCTCGTAGCCACCATACGGCGTTCGGCCGAGAGTTTCCAGAAGGAGAGCGGGATTGCGGTGACCTTCCTTGGCGCCAACTCGCCGATTGGGCTGCCGGCTGAGATGACCCTTGAAGTGCTCCAAATGGTGCGCGAAGCCCTGCACAACGTGCAGAAGCACGCCGGCGCCACGCGAGTGGCCGTGGCTTTGGAGAAGACCGACCGGGGAATGGAAATCTCGGTGGATGATAACGGCCACGGATTCGGTTTCGTCGGCTCGTACTCGTTGGAAGAGTTGGAACTGCTGCGCCTCGGTCCCGCCAGCCTCAAACGGCGGGCGCGCTCTCTGAATGCAGATCTCGTGGTGGAATCGCGGCCCGGCAGCGGTGCGGGAATCAAGTTCCGGATTCCGCTGACGTAAGGTGACTGGTTAGAAGAAAAATGGCCGCCGATGAACACAGATGAACGCGGATAAAAAAAGAGGTGTTATCGGCGTTTATCTGTGTTCATCGGCGGCCGTTATGCTTTTCGCCACCGGCTGCGGCAGGTACGCGAACTTCACCCTGCCCGAAACGCGCGGTGGAGACCAGTCGATCGTGTACCGCTTTCTGCCCGATCCGGAGCCGGTGCTCACGCGCGATCAGTTTCGGGACGCACTCAATCCGTCTGTTGTCGGTGGCATCAATCTCTACTCGGTGTACGACGGGCAGTGGCACACGGCGCTGGCCACCACCGAAGACGGCGTGCACTGGAGGAAGCAGGGCATTGTGCTGCGCGCCCCGGCAGGCAGTTACATCGCGGCCAATGGTAGCGCACTGTCCTATCAGGGCCAATACTGGTATTGGTACGAGACCGGAACCAAGGAGCATCTCCGCATCTCGCTGGCCCGGTCAGCGGACGCGCGCGCCTGGCAGGCCGAACCCGCGCCCGTGCTCGACGTGGGTCCGTCCGGGGCATGGGACGAGCGCGCGGTGGCAGACCCTTACGCCCTTCGGATCGGCGAGTACTTCTACCTGTACTATCTCGGGCAGGATCGGGCCGTGCGGCAGCGAATCGGTGTGGCGCGCTCGGCCGACGGCGTCCACTGGGAAAAATTGCGTGCCAACCCGGTGGTGGAGATGGATGACGATGAGGCCGGCATCGGCGAACCGGCAGTCTGGCAATCCCACGGCTTCTACTGGATGCTGTACACGGTCCGCGATTTCACCGAGAATCGCTACCTGCGCCTGGCGCGTTCTACCGACGGTGTGCACTGGACCAGGCTCGCACCCCGGTATAGAGGGATGCAGGCGTGGAACTCCAAAGTCATCTGCGACCCCACCGTCGTGGTGGATGGCGAAGTAGTGAAAGTCTGGTTCGGCGGCGGGGACGTTGCATCGCCCGATGAGAACCTGCACGGGCAGATCGGCTTTGCTACGCTGACCAAGTGAACGTCGGCATCACTTGCTATCCAACATACGGCGGCAGCGGGATCGTCGCCACCGAGTTGGGAATGGAACTCGCCGCCCGCGGGCATGAGGTCCACTTCATTACTTACGCCAATCCCATCCGGCTGGACCCGGATACGCCGCGCATCCACTATCACGAAGTGGAGGTCTCGAACTATCCGCTATTCCAGTACCCGCCCTATTGCCTCGCGCTGGCCGGGCGTATGGCCGAAGTGGCGGAGAGCTACCACCTGGACGTGCTGCACGTGCATTACGCGATACCGCATTCCATTGCGGCGATGCTGGCGCAGCAAATGCTCGCGGGCACGCGCCGCCTGCCCTACATCACCACCCTGCACGGTACCGACATCACGCTGGTGGGGGCGGATCCCTCCTATTTCGGGATCACCAAGTTTTCCATCGAGAAATCGGACGGCATCACGTCGATCAGCGACAATCTGCGCGACCAGACCATCGAGATCTTCGGCGTGCGCAACGAGATCCGCGTGATCAAGAATTTCGTGAATTGCGATCTGTACTCTCCGGACAACGAGAAGAAGGGCGCCGATGCCTATGCGCCGAACGGCGAGAAACTGCTGATTCACCTCTCGAATTTCCGGCCCGTGAAGCGCGTGCTGGATTGCATACGCATCCTGGCCGAGGTCCGCAAGAGCGTGCCGGCGCGACTGTTGATGGTGGGCGACGGTCCCGACCGCGGTCCGGCGGAACACCTGGCGCGCAGCTTGAAGGTGGACCCGCACGTCTTGTTTCTGGGCAAGCAGAATCACGTGGAGCGGCTGATTCCGCTGGCGCACGTGCTGTTGATGCCGAGCGAGATGGAATCCTTCGGTCTGGCGGCGCTGGAAGCCATGGCCTGCGGCGTAGTGCCGGTGGCCACGCGTGTCGGCGGTGTGCCGGAACTGATAACCGACGGCGAGGACGGGTACCTCGAGGCGGTCGGAGATATCGAGGCGCAGGCCGCCCGGGTAGTCGCACTGCTTACCGATGATGCGCTGCACTGGCGTCTCGCCAAGGCGGGGAGATGGAATGCCGGCGAGCGCTTTTGTACCGACCGTATCATTCCGCAGTATGAGCGATATTACACGGATGTAGTAAACGCTGCATCGTGATGCGGCGTGGCCGTCGAATTGGTCCACCCCTGACCGGCCTGAACCACCCTTACAATTAAGGGAGTGTCCGCTCCTTTTCGATCGTATGTCCTGGTTTCCCGCGAGCAGATCGCCCGAAACTTCCGCAATGTTCGCTCTGTGGTGGGCCCGCACGTGGAAGTCGCCGGCGTCGTCAAGGCCGATGCCTATGGACATGGTGCGCTCGAGGTCGCGCGCGTGCTTTGTGCCGAGGGCGCAAGATGGCTGGCGGTAAGCTCGGTAGACGAGGGTGTCCAACTGCGCAGCGGCGGGATCCATGAGGCACGCATCCTGGTCATGGGAGGCTTTCTCTCCTACGAGGCGGATGCGGTCGTAGAATTCAACCTGACTCCGGCCATACACTCGCTGGCGCAGGTCCGCGACGTGGATCGCCTCGCGGCTTCGTCCTGCAAGCCCATCCGCTACCACCTCAAGATCGATTCGGGCATGGGCCGCCTGGGTACACGCGCCAGCGCTCCGGAGATCCTGGCCACCCTCGCCGGTGCGACCCACGCCCGCCTGGAAGGGCTGATGACCCACTTCGCGTCTGCCGCCGACTACACTTCGTCGCAAACCGCGGAGCAGTTGGCCTACTTTCACGAAATTTGCGACGCGCTGCGTGCCGCCGGTATCCGCGCCCCACACCTGCACACCTCCAGCACCAACGCCATCGGGTATGGCCGCACCGAAGGCTGGCATACTCTGGTACGCGCCGGGCACGCGCTCTATGGCTATGTGTCGCCGGCGCGCGGTGACGCCCCGCCGCAGCTTCTCGACGTCAAGCCGGCGCTTACCTGGAAGGCCAAGCTGCTCGCCGTGAAGGAGATTCCCGAGGGGGCGCGCGTGGGCTATGGCGGCAGTTTTCGCGCCCCGCGAAACATGCGCATCGGCATCATCGGCGCCGGGTACGCCGATGGCATATTTCACCGGCTCTCCAATCGCGGCAAGGTCATCGCCGACGGCAAGCTCACTGCCATCCTGGGCACGGTTTCGATGGACCTCACCACCATCGATCTCAGCCACACAACGGCGCTCGATGCGGGCGACGAAGTGACCCTGCTGGGAACCGAAGGCGAATGCTCCGTCGACGCCCAGCAGATCGCCAAAGTGGCGGGCACCATCTCTTACAACATTCTGTGCAGCATCAGCGCCCGCGTACGAAGAGTCTATGTGTAGCCTCGTGGCGACACTTCACCCGAAATTGGCCACTCCAATTGCAACAACCTGGATGTTTGGAACTAGCAATGCGTAATTCAGGTGATAGAATGAGAGGCAGATGAGCTTACTGTCGCCCAGATTACAACTCAAGGTAGCGCAGAAGCAGATTCTGACTCCGGGGCTTGTACAGATGGTAACCATCCTCCAGCTTAACCGGCTGGAATTAAAGGAGATGGTTACGCAGGAGATCGTCCAGAACCCGGTGCTCGAAGAATCTACTAACGAGCCTGGGGAGGAGATCACTCCCGAGGAACTTCTGCCGCTGCTAGAGGCCGAACACCTCCACGATCCGGCCGATAAACAACTCCTCGAAGCCGCTGTATTGAGCGATGCCAATTCCGTGGACGACGGGAGCGGAAGCGCCATCAACGGCAATTTGTTCCCCGATGCCGAGGAATCGGCTGCCGCCCAAGTGGTGGCCGAAAACGATTCGCTTGCCGTCAACGACCCGCTGGCCGAACCGCCTGCCGCGACAGACCCCTTCGACGAGATCGATTTCGGCAGCTTTTTTGACGATTATCTGGACCCCGGTTATAAGAGTCCCGCGTCGGAGTCTGTCGAGAAGCCATCGTTCGAGACCTTCCTCTCTTCGCCGGTCACGCTGGGCGACCATTTGCGCTCACAGTTGAGCGTGAGCGTCATCAGCGACCAGGCGCGCGACGCGGCCGAATCCATCATCGGCAACCTGGACGAGGACGGGTATCTTTCGGCCTCGCTCGAAGAGATCGCCTCCATCGGCGAACATACGCCGGAGCAGGTCGAACAGGGATTGCGGGCCGTGCAGTCGCTGGATCCGGCGGGCGTAGGCGCGCGCAATCTGCGCGAGTGCCTGCTGCTGCAAATCGAAAGCGTCAACGGGCGCGGCGGCGTAGCCTGGCAGATCGTTTCCAATTGCCTCCGCCTGATGGAGACCAGGCAGTATAAGGAAATCGCCAAAGTGCTGGCGCGGCCGATGGAACACATCGAGATCGCCGTGCGCATGATCCAGCACCTCAATCCGCGGCCCGGCCTGCGCTATTCGGGCGCCGGTGCGCGCGTCGTGGAGCCGGACGTCTTCTTCACCAAAGACGGCGACGATTACATCATCCAGATGAACGATGAGGACGTCCCGCAGCTTCGCTTGAACGCCCAGTATCGCAAGATGCTGGATCGCGAAAACGGCGCCACCAAGGAAGTCCGCGATTACGTGCGGGAGCGCTACACGTCGGCTATCCAGCTGATGAAGAATATCGAGCAGCGCAAGCAGACCATTCTCAAAGTCTGCCAGGCCATTGTGCGGCGCCAGACCGAATTCCTCAGCCACGGGCTGGATTAACTGAAGCCCATGATGATCAAAGAAGTCGCCGAAGAAGTCGGCGTGCATCCCTCTACCGTCAGCCGGGCGGTTGCCAGCAAATATGTGCACACGCCGCAGGGCGTCTTCGAACTCCGCTATTTCTTCTCGGAAGCGGTGCAGGGTCCGTTGGGCGGCGGCACGCCGCTGCTGCTGTTGAAACGCAAAGTGAAGAAAATGATCGAAGAGGAGGACCGTTCCAAGCCCCTCACCGATGAGCAGATCACCACGATGCTGCAAGGCGAGGGCATCAACGTCACGCGCCGCACCGTCGCCAAGTACCGTGAGGACATGAAGATTCCCTCCACTCACCAGCGCCGTGTACGTAACTGAAACTGCCGCGGACGGTGTGCCGCTATTCGGGTTATAAACTAGAAAGGGGATGTTGCCGGCCCCAACGAGGTGTTCTATGAAGATCACGTACACCGGTAGGCAAGTAGAACTCGCTCCAGCGCAGTTGAAAAAACTTCAGGGCCGATTTGCCAAGATCGGCAAACTGCTGGATGGCAAGGAGGAACGCGATGCGCACGTCATGCTTTCCGCTGGAGCGAAAGATGCACAAGGCGGAAGCTACCATCAATTACTACAGTCACCAGTTGGTCGGCCTCGGCTCCAGCGCCGACCTGTTCACCGCAATTCACCTCGCCGCCGAAAAGCTGGAAAAGCAATGCGTCAAGGCCCGCACGAAATGGCGCGATGCCAAGCGTATGCCGCGCAAGTCCGCGCCTGAAGTTGAGACCGAGAATGCCGGTCCGGCCGAGAGTCCGATGCCGGCGGCCCGGACGCCAGGTCTTCAAAGTCAAGCCCGCACAGAAGCGCAAGCCGATGACGGTCGAAGAAGCCGTGCTCGAGATGGACAAGACCCGGGATTACCTGGTCTATCGCGATGCCGAGACCGATCGCGTGAGCGTTCTGCTGCGCCGCCGCGACGGACATTTCGACCTGGTCGAGGGATAGCCGCCCGCTACATGCCGCGAAAAAAGGCTGCAGAACCAAAAGAGGCTCCGCCGCACAAGCCGGAACTGGTTGTAATCACCGGCTTGAGCGGCTCCGGCAAGGGTTCCGTGCTGAAGTCGCTGGAAGATCTGGGCTTCTACTCGGTGGACAACCTGCCGGTCGAGTTGATCCCCAAGTTCGCCGAACTGACCTGCAACAATCCCAGCATTCAGGCGGCGGCTTTGGTGGTCGATATCCGCGAGGGTGCCGGCCTCAAAGAGTTCCCCAAGGTCTTCAACGGCATCCGCAAACCGTGACCGCGCGCCTCATTTTTCTGGAGGCGGACGACGATGCCATCGTCCGCCGCTTCAGCGAGACCCGGCGTCCGCATCCGCTGGGCACAGACAAATCGATCACCCGCAGCATCGAGAGCGAACGCGAGCAGCTGGCGTCCATTCGTGCCATGGCGGATCTGATCATCAATACCTCCAGGTTCACCGTTCACGAACTGCGCGAGTTTATCGGCGAGCGCTTCCGCGGGCAACGCGACCAATCCGCCATTCAGATTTATGTCACCAGTTTCGGATTCCGCAACGGTGTGCCGCCGGACAGCGACCTGGTGTTCGACGTCCGGTTTCTGCCGAATCCGAACTATATTCCGCGATTCAAGAACCTGACCGGGAAGAACCCGGGCGTCGCAAAATACATCCGTTCTTTCCCTCAAACCGCGGAGTTCATGAACCGGATCTCCGATCTGCTGATCTATCTGCTTCCGCACTACATCCGCGAGGGAAAGAGTTATCTGACGATTTCTTTCGGCTGCACCGGCGGACAGCACCGTTCCGTGATGATGGCCGATGAAATCCGCCGCAATTTGTCGGACGCCGGGTTTAAAGCCAAGGTAACCCACCGGGACATGCCGTAAATACTCCGTAGTTAACAGGCTTTTGATAACTTTTTTCCGTGCACAGGGTTACATACTCTAACGTCTCTTATTTGACGAGCGACATGAGGTGTTACGGAATTGTACTGAGTATCACGTTGATGGCGGGACCCGGCTTTCGGCGGAGCGCAGTCGAATTTCGACCCGAACCAGAATTCGTGGACTCTCTCCAATGGCCTGATTCGCGCGACATTTCAACTTACTGCCGAGGGTTACTTCCTGACCCGGCAGATCTCGGATCTGACGTCCGGCGACCAATGGGCGCCTTCACTCAATCGGCCCACCTCCCCGATCCGCATACAAGCCGGACGGCGACTCTTCGACGCCAAGAACGCAGTTCATCCTGGTGAACCAATACGCCGCAAGCATCACTCCCGGCGGAGTCAGCCAGTCCATCGTCCTGCAGGACGTCAAAGGCCGCGCACAGCTCACGGTGATACTCGAGCTATTCAATGACTCGCCTGTGTTGCGCTACGGCCTCAAGTACAAGAATCTGACTCAGGCGGCCGCCCACATCACGTCAATCAATTTGGTGCCGTGGACATTCGACGACCTGGGCAAGCGTTACACAGCCTTCCGGGTCAATCAATGGAGTGTCGCTTCCAAACCGGAGAACTTTCAGCCGTTGCAGACCCTGCTCGACACTAGCGGTTCCGGTATACAGGTCTATTCCGGGTCCGCCGGCCAGCAATGCGGCTGGCTGGCATTGCGCGATTCGGACCAGCGGGGTCTGTTTACGCGGTTGGGAGTTCGATGGCCGCACCAAGACGACGGTAAGCCATGACGGCACGAAGGGCTATGTGCAATTCAATTCAGCCCTGCTCGATCTGAACCACGCCGTTCCCTCCCAAAGCGAATTCCAGGTACCCTTCGCGTTTATCGGTCTGTTTCATGGTGATTGGGACGAGGCGGGCTACCGCACCCAGCGCTTCGTGGAATCGGTGCTGGCCAAACCCGCGCCTGACTCTAAGACGTTCCCGTATGTGTCGTGGGACTCCTGGGCCTACCAGGACAAGATCGACGAGCAGACCCTGCGGCGCAACGCAATCATAGCCGCCGATCTCGGCGTGCAGTTGTTCATCGTCGACCTGGGCTGGGCGCGCGGCATCGGGAACTGGCACGCGGATCCAGCCAAATTCCCCGGCGGTCTTGGTGCACTCTCGGACTACGTGCATTCCCTGGGCATGAAGTTCGGATTGCACTTCGCCCTGGCCGAAGCCGACCCAGCAAGTCCGGTGCTGCAGGATAATCCGGATTGGACTGCCACCGATGACAGCAATTACTTCGGGGCCAAATCGCTGTGCCTCTCCAATCAGCCGGCGCAGGACTGGTTAATTCAGGAAGGCATCCGCACAATCGACGAGTACCATGTCGATTGGATCCTGCAGGACGGCCAGAATATGGTCAAGCAGTGCACCAAATCGACCCACACTCACGATCCTGCCGACAGCAACTACGCTAACGCGGTTCAGGGCATCAACGCGGTGGTGTCGGCGATCCAGCAGGCGCGGCCGAACGTCTTCTGGGAAAACTGCGAAAACGGCGGCAACATGATGACATTCAACATGGTGAAGAGCTACGTTACCTCGATCACCAACGATGCATCGGGTTCCCTGGCCTCCCGCCTGGCCGTCTACGGCGCCACCTACCCTTTCCCGCCGCGATACGCCGAACGCTATATGCCGGAGTCCGATGGTTACACTCCCTATGCGACGCACAGCTACCGCTTCGGCGGCCCCTGGGTCCTGATGAACGCGTTGGCGAATCTTCAAACGGACAAATTGGCGTTCCTGAAGAGCCAGATCCAGAACTACAAAAGCCAGCGCACCGATATCTCGGCCGGCAAGGTATTCCACATCCTTTCGCCGGAAGCAAATGCCATCGACGTGATTCAGAGCTTCAACCCCGCGACCGATACCGCGATCGCCGTGGTCACCCGCGCCGCCGCCGGCAGCCCCAGTTACCTGTTCCGACCAAAGGGATTGGACGCCCAACAACGGTATACCGTGTGGTTCGAGATCGATCCGTCGGTCTACTCGCAGAGCGGTGCCCAACTCATGTCCAACGGCTTCCGAGTCAAGCTGCCCGTGCCTTATAGTTCGGAAGTGGTCCACATCGAAGCGCAGCGGTAGCGCTGGGGACTGACCTGCCTGTCCCCGGTCTCCCTCTTATGCTCTAATCACCTTCATGCGGAGATACATCGCTTTTCTGGGTCTGCCCATTCCCGCCGTGCTGGCGAGCGCCGCTGCGAAGCAGCCGATGACCGGGACCGACGTCCGGCATCCTTCGATTGGTCACGAGTTGACACCTTCGGGTGCGGCCGGAGTGCAGCCGTGAGGCGGCTACGCGGCTTCCTGCTGGGGTTCCTTCTCTTGGGTGCGGCCTTTTCCCAGGGCCGTTTCCAGCCTGGTGTGAAGCCCTTCCTTGCCTCCGAAGCCCCCGTCGTGGCGCTAACTCATGTGCGCGTGATCGATGGTAGCGGCGCCCCGCCGCGCGAGGACCAGACCGTCATTGTCAATCACGGCAAGATCGCCGCCGTTGGACCTGCCGCGAGTACGCCCGTGCCGGCCGGCGCGCAGGTGATGGAACTCACCGGCCACACCGTCATTCCGGGACTCGTCGGCATGCACGAGCATCTCTTTTACCCCGGCGGGGGCGGCGTACCGCTGTATCCCGAGATGGCGTACAGCTTCCCGCGTCTCTATCTGGCCAGCGGTGTCACTACCGCCCGCACTGCAGGCAGCATCGAGCCGTACACCGACCTCAACATCAGCAAGCTGATCGAAAGCGGCCGCATGCCCGGTCCCAAGCTCTACGTCACGGGTCCGTACCTCGAAGGCAAGGGCGCCCTCACGCCGCAGATGCATGAGCTCCACGACGCGGACGATGCCACCCGGACTGTCAACTACTGGGCGGACGAAGGAGTCACCTCGTTCAAAGCCTATATGAACATCACGCGTGCGGAGTTGAAGGCGGCCGTCGAAGCGGCCCACCGCCGCGGCATCAAAGTCACCGGACACCTCTGCTCCATCGGCTTCCGCGAGGCGGCGGCGATCGGCATCGATAATCTGGAGCACGGACTCCTCGTGGACACGGAGTTCCACCCCGGCAAACAACCCGACGTCTGCCCGCCCACCACCCGCAACGAGGTCGCTCTGTTGGACCTGAACTCCGCGCCTGCACGGGAGATGATTGCCGATCTGGTGGCGCACCACGTGGCGATCACCTCTACGCTGGCTGTCTTTGAGGCATTCGACGGCGACCGTCCGCCGGTGGAGCAGCGCTTTCTGGATGCTGTATCGCAGGAGTCGGCGGTCAACTATCTGAGCTCACGCGCCCGTGCCCGCGGCGGCGCAGATTCGCCGGCGCTGGCTGCTCTGAAGCAGGAACTCGCCTTCGAGTACGCGTTCGTGAAGGCAGGCGGTCTGCTGATCGCGGGCGCTGACCCGACGGGCAACGGCGGTGCGCTTGCCGGCTTTGCCGATCAGCGCAATATCGAATTGCTGGTGGAAGGTGGCTTCACTCCCGTGGAGGCCATCCAGATCGCCACCGCTAACGGTGCGAAGTTCCTAGGGCAACTGGATCGTATCGGCACCGTGACTGCGGGAAAACAGGCGGATCTGGTAGTGATCGACGGCAATCCTGCCGCGCGCATCGCCGACATCCGCAAAGTGAAACTGGTATTCAAGGAGGGTGCCGCCTATGACGCCGCCAAACTCCTGGACTCCGTCCGCGGCCAGGCGGGGGTAAGGTAGGCCGTCCTTACAGAATATACCGGCTCAGATCCTGATCCTTGACGATATCGGCGAGTTGCTTGCGCACGTAAGCCGCATCCACCTTCACTGTCTTCTTCTTCAGATCCGGACCGGCGAACGATACCTCTTCCAGCAGCTTCTCCATAATGGTGTGCAATCGACGCGCGCCGATATTCTCGCTCGATTCGTTCACCTGCGCGGCGAACTTCGCCACCTCTTCCAGAGCGTCGTCCGCCAGAATCAGCTTGATGCCCTCGGTTTCCAACAGCGCCGTGTACTGTTTGGCCAGGGCGTTCTTGGGCTCCTTCAGGATGCGGATGAAATCTTCCACCGAGAGCGATTTCAACTCCACTCGGATCGGAAAGCGTCCCTGCAACTCGGGAATCATGTCGCTGGGCTTGGAAACGTGGAACGCCCCCGCGGCGATGAACAGAATATGGTCCGTGCGCACGAAACCGTAGCGCGTATTGACCGTAGTGCCTTCGACAATCGGCAGGATATCGCGCTGCACGCCCTCACGGCTGACGTCGGGCCCATGCCCGCTCTCTCGCCCGGCGATCTTGTCGATCTCGTCCAGGAAGATGATGCCGCTCGATTCTACACGCTCTAGCGCGGCGCGTGTCACCTGGTCCATGTCGATGAGTTTGCTCTCTTCTTCCTGCACCAGGTAGTCCAGCGCTTCGGCCACACGCATCTTGCGCCGGCGGGTCTTCTGTCCGAAAAGGTTGGGCAGCATGTCCTTGAGGTTGATGCCCATCTCCTCAATGCCCGTGTTCGTGGTGATTTCGAACGAAGGCGCGCGATCCTTCACCTCGATCTCCACCATGCGCTCGTCCAGCTTGCCCTCGCGCAGGCGCTCCCGCAGCTTCTCGCGCGTGCGCTCCAGGCTCTCGCTGGGCTCCGCGCTGGGCGGCATCAACAGATCGAGCAGGCGTTCCTCGGCATTGACCTCGGCGCGATCCGCCACTTCGTCCAGCCGCTCTTCCCGCACCATGTCGATCGAAATATCCACCAGGTCGCGGATCATCGACTCCACGTCGCGGCCCACATACCCCACTTCGGTGAACTTGCTGGCTTCCACCTTGAGAAACGGCGAGTTGGCCAGCCGCGCCAGCCGCCTGGCCAGTTCCGTCTTTCCGACGCCCGTGGGCCCGATCATGAGGATGTTCTTGGGCATCACCTCTTCGGCCATCTCAGGCGGCAGTTTCTGCCGGCGTATGCGGTTGCGCAGCGCAATCGCCACCGCGCGCTTGGCTTCCGCCTGCCCCACTACGTGCTTGTCCAATTCGCGAACGATCTCGCGCGGAGTCAGTTCGTCCAGCAACGGCTCCTCGTCCACATTCTGCCCGGGAAGATAGATCACCATGCTATTCGAGCTCCTCGTATGTCACACTCTGGTTGGTATAAATGCAGATTTCGCCGGCGATCTTCATCGATTCCTCCACGATCCGGCGCGCCGACAGTTTCGTGCACCGCATCAGCGCGGTGGCGGAAGCCGTGGCGAAGGGACCGCCGGAACCAATGGCCACCACCCCTTCATCGGGTTCGATCACATCGCCGTTGCCGCTCACCACGTAGGTGTTCTTGGTGTCGGCCACCAGTAGCAGGGCTTCCAGATGGCGCAGCACGCGGTCCGTGCGCCATTCCTTTG
Organism: uncultured Solibacteraceae bacterium; assembly: GCA_963792055.1. Classification (GTDB taxonomy): domain Bacteria; phylum Acidobacteriota; class Terriglobia; order Bryobacterales; family Bryobacteraceae; genus Solibacter. Next base: position 1,211,387 of record CAWBUV010000011.1, read on the forward strand.
CCAGTTCGACTACTGATCGCGGCAGATTGCCGTTGAACTGCTCCAGCTTGGTCTCGAAGCGCGCAAACAGGGCGAACGCATCTGCCGTGGAGCCGGCGAATCCCGCCAGAATCTTGTCATTGTACAGGCGGCGCAACTTGCGGGCGGAGCTCTTCAACACCTCGGCCCCCAGGGTCACCTGCCCGTCGCCGGCCATCACTACTTTGTTATCGCGGCGGACACAGATCACCGTCGTCGATCGGATCTTCTCTCGCATTTTGTGTGTGACCCTATTTTAACCCCACGTGACGTCCGAGTCCTTACTGATGATCGAGTGCCGCGCGAAAGCGTCGCGAGCTTCAGGGTAATCCGTGCGAAAGTGCGCCCCGCGGCTTTCCTCGCGTGCCAGCGCACAGCGCGCGATCAATAGCGCCACCTGGTGAATGCTCCGCTCCTCCGGCGAATGCGGTGTGAGAGTCTCCAATTCGCTTCGTGCTACCCGTAGTCCTTCGGCCGCTCGCAGGATCCCGCACTTCTCCCACGCAATCCGCTGAATCCGGCTGCGCAACCCTGGTGAAGCCAAGGTATTAGGCCCCACCGTCCCCGGGTTTCGTTCTCGCGTCGCGCGGACCGGCAGGTCTGTCCCCTTGGTTTCCCGCATCGCGCGCCCGGCCCGAATCCCGAAGACCACCCCTTCCAGCAGCGAGTTGCTGGCCAGACGATTGGCGCCGTGAACTCCCGTGCACGCCGCTTCTCCCGCCGCAAACAGGCGCGCCACATTCGTGCGCCCATCCAGATCGGTCCGCACGCCGCCCATGGCGTAATGCGCTGCCGGCGCAACCGGCGCTGCGTCCGTCCCGATATTCACTCCATACTGCAAACACGTTTCGTAGATTCTCGGGAACCGTTCGCGGATAAAACTCTCGCCGCGATGGGTCAGGTCCAGAAACACGTGCGGCGTACCGGTGAGCGCCATCTCGCTCACAATCGCCCGCGCCACCACGTCGCGCGGCGCCAGTTCCAGCAGCTCGTGATAGCGTTCCATGAATCGCTCGCCGCGCGAGTTGCGCAACAGGGCGCCCTCGCCGCGCAGCGCTTCCGACAGCAGGAAGCGCGGAGCCCCCTCCACCGCCAGCGCGGTGGGGTGAAACTGCACGAACTCGATGTCGCTGATCTCCGCGCCCGCCCGATACGCCATCGCCACGCCATCCCCGGTAGCCACCTCGGGATTGGTGCTGTTCAGGAACACGCGGCCCAACCCGCCCGTCGCCAGCAGCACTGCCCGCGCCCGAATCGGAAACTCGCTCTGCGTTTTGGCGTCGTACATCGTCGCACCGGTGACGCCGTCTTCCAGCAGGAGTTCCGTCGTCGCCGCGAAACTTCGAAAGGTGACATTGGGCAGCGAACAGGCCTTCTGGTAAAGCGTCCGTGCGATCTCGCGTCCCGTGGAATCGCCGTGCGCGTGCAGGATGCGGTCGCGGCTGTGCGCGCCCTCGCGCGTGAACGCGAGCTTGTTGCCTTCGCGGTCGAATGCGGCGCCCCACTCGATCAATTCCTGAATCGCCGCGGGGCCCTCTTCCACCAGGGTTCGTACGGCGACCGGATCGCACAGGCCGTCGCCGGCATACAGCGTGTCCTGCTCATGCAGTTCGACCTCGTCGTCGTCGCTCAGCGCGACCGCGATGCCACCTTGCGCGTATTCGGAGGAGGATTCCCGGAGGCTGTCCTTGGCGACTACCAGCACCGTTCCCGCTTCTGCGAGCTCGATTGCTGCGCGCAACCCGGCCACTCCGGCTCCAATGACAAGAAAATCCGGATTCATCCGTTACTGCCAGCATAGCAGGGGGAGCAGCGTGTACACTCAAAACCATGGCGCTCTTACATTTGCGCATTCCATCCATCGCTCTGCTATCTCTGCTCGCCCTGCCGCTGCAGTTTGCACACGCGCAAGGTACCGTGCCCACGTTCCAGCATGCCGCCGGACAGGGCTCTTACACTCTGGCCGGCGCCGATCCGGCCAAGGGTGGCGTGACCACGATCCCTACGGTCCTCGTTCCCATCGTCCTCTCCTTCGACGCAAAGAAAACCGCCGGCCGCCCCTTCGTCATGGACGCAGGCCCGGACGTAGCCCGCGTGATGCGCTCGCCCATTTACTCCAAGTTCGCCTTTCCCTCCGGCGGGGCCACGCAGTACGCCGATGCCATGCTCCGCGCCACTTTTCCCAAGGCCGAAGGGTGGCACACTCTGCTCGGCAAGCCTGAGGTGAAGCTCGTCAAGATCGCCGTCCCCGTCGGCTACGGCTACATCCTCACATCGAAGAAGAGCGGCGCTTCGTTCGCCGTGGTGGACGTGGAGTATCTTCAGAAGGAACTCTTCCGGCAGTTGCCGAAACAGCCGGGGAAGCTGGTCATCGCCGTCACGCACAACACCACGTTCTACGCGGATGGCGATGCTACCGTCTGCTGCTCCTGGGGAACGCACGGCGTCGATTCCGCCACCGGAAACTCCTTCGTCCTCGGCTCGTACCTCCATGACGCACCCGCTGTCGTCGAAGACGCCGATGTGCAGCCGATGACCCAGCAGCTCGCCGAGTTTATCAACGATCCCCTGCACGACCCGCTCATCCACGGACGCAACGTCAAAGCACCCGGCAACACGTTTCCGGGCTGGCTGCGTCCTGCGTCGATGCGGCCGAGCGACCAGGGGAGCTGCGGGGGAACCGGCGTCGCCACCACCTATTTCCTCCTCCAACCCACCAATACGAACCCGAAAAACAATTTCCCCGCATCCAAGGCCTTTGCCGCCAAGGTCGACGCGGACACCTGGCACCTGCAAAACGTAGCCCTGCTGCCCTGGTATACCGGAGCGTCCGAAGCGCTCGGCAGCACCTACAGTTTTCCCGATCCGCAGGCGCTCGCCGAGCCTTCCAAACCCTGTCCGGCGCGAGGCGGACGCGGCGGTGGGTCCTCGGCGCCGCCCAAGCCAACGGTCGCGGCCGTACCCCTGAGCGGCTCGCCCAATGGACACCGGCTGATCGGCTACTGGGCCGGTTACGGCGGTCCGGGCTCCACCATCCCGCTCCGCGAAGTTTCGCCGCAGTGGGACGTGATCATCGTCGCCTTCTCCACGCCGGATAAGAATGCGCCGGAGGGGACGATGCAGTTCCGCACTCCCGCCGGACTCGACACCGACCAGTTCAAGGCCGACATTGCCTGGATGAAGAGCCAGGGCAAGAAAGTCATGATTTCTCTCGGCGGCGGCGGCCAGCACTTCACGCTCGCCGACCCGAAGCGCGTTCCGAACTTTGTCTCCTCCGTCACCCGCATTGTCACCGAGTATGGCTTCGATGGAATCGATATCGATTTCGAAAGCCCGTCCCTTTCCATCGAACCCGGCGATACTGATTTCAAGCATCCCACCACGCCGTCGATCGTGAATCTGATTCAGGCGATGCGGCAGTTGCACGATCATTTCGGGCCCGGCTTCATGCTCAGCCTGGTACCCGAAGGCACGCAGATCCCCTCCGGCTATCCCAGCTATGGCGGCCAGTTCGGTTCGTATCTGGCCATCACCTACGCCACCCGCGATATCCTCTCCTTCATCGACGTGCAGGACTACAATACGCCGCCGCTACAAGGCCTCGATGGCGAGATCTATCAGCCCGGTTCCGTGGATTACCACGCCGCTATGACCGAACTCCTGCTCCACGGCTTCAACGTCGGTGGCGATCCCAAGCAATTCTTTCCACCGATGCCGGCGAATCAGGTTGCCGTGGGTTTCCTGACCGGAGACACCACACCCGCCATCGTCAGCCAGGCGATGGACTACATCATTACCGGCAAAGCTCCCGCCGGAACCACCTACAAACTCCGCGAGCCTGCCGGCTACCCCGGCATGATCGGCGCCATGTTCTGGACCATCGATGCCGACCGCCGCGGCAATTACAACTTCTCCAACGTAGTCGGCCCGCAGCTTCACAGCTATCCAGCGCGCCAGTAGCTCAACCGCCTCCAGAAATCGTCGCTCTCTACTCAACCTTGCGGGGACCGCTTGTTACTCCGCAGTCTCCGCGCTCGTTCTTGCCGTTGTCTCTCCGCGTCCTTGCTCCGCGCCTCCGCGGCTCCGCGTCAAATTCACAGGCTCTGCCGCGCTTGCCGCGACGTTTAAGTAGCTGCATGGTAAAAAGGGGTATGCCCAATTACCAGGTCGAAACGCCCCAGCGGCGCTATACCGCCATTGTGGAACGCGGCGTGATCGGGCAGACCGCGCAGTACATTCCGCCAAAGACCGGAAAAGTATTCGTCGTGACCACTGAAGATGTCTGGCGTCACGCCGGCGCGCAACTGGCGGCCGGACTCACGGGGATCTCCTACGACGTGTTGCGCCTGCCGGGCGGCGAAGATCAAAAGCGCCTGGTTCACGTCGAGCATCTGGCCGAACAAATGGTGCAGCTCGGCGCGGACCGCTCCAGCATAGTGATCGCCTACGGCGGCGGCATCGTCAACGATATGGGCGGATTTCTGGCCGCCATCTTCATGCGAGGCATTCCTGTTCTGCAGATTCCCACCACCCTGCTGGCGCAGGTGGATGCCGCGATCGGCGGCAAAACCGGCGTCAACCTGGTCAGTGGGAAAAATCTGATCGGCAGCTTCCACCAGCCTCTCGCCGTCCTCACCGATCCCGCTATTCTGGACACTCTCCCCGAACGCGAATACCGCGCCGGACTCTACGAAATCATCAAGGCCGGTATCATCCGCGAACCTGCGCTTTTCACTTTCCTGGTGCAATCGCGCGAAGAGGTGCTTGCCCGGAAACCCGAGGTGGTGGATCACATCATCGCCGAGAGCGTGCGCATGAAGGCCGAAGTGGTTTCGAGCGACGAACGCGAAGGCGATCTGCGCCGCATACTGAACTTCGGACACACGTTTGGGCATGCGCTCGAAGCCGAAACGGAGTACCGGAGTTTCCTGCACGGCGAAGCGGTCGCTTGGGGCATGCGGGCCGCCGTCTACCTGGCCGAATCCACGGGCCACCTTTCCGCGGAAAATACCGTAGAGATTCTGGAAATGATCGCCGCCTATGGCCCCATCCCGCCGATGACCGGTCTCTCCGCGCAGAACCTGTTCGCACGTCTGGTGCACGATAAGAAGACCGTGCAGGGTAAAGTGCATTTCGTGCTACCGGTGCGCATCGGCGAGGTTACGGTCGTGTCGGGAGTCGAGGATAAGCTGGTTCTGGACGCCATCCGGTTCGCGCTCATATGAGCGGCAGCACGCCTCAAGGATCCCGTAATGAACAGGAGGCGGCACATTGGGTACGCGGCATGTTCGGCCGCGTGGCGCACCGCTACGACCTCGCCAATCACCTCCTCTCTTTCAATATCGATCGCTACTGGCGCGTGCACACCGTGCGCCGCACTCGGGACATCCTCGCGCGTCCCGACGCCCGTGTCCTCGATATCTGCTGCGGCACCGGCGATCTCGTGTTGGCCCTTGCCAAACAGGGACGGCCGGTGTTTGGAAGCGATTTCTGCCACCCCATGCTCGTCGCCGCTCACGCGAAAATCGAGCGGCGGCGCGCTCCTGCCGTGCTGTTCGAATCGGACGCGCTGGCCCTTCCCTTGCGCGATGCGTCGCTCGACCTGATCACCGTGGCCTTCGGTTTCCGCAATCTGGCAAACTACCAGTCCGGCCTGCTCGAAATGCGGCGCGTATTGCGCCCCGGCGGCATGGCGGCGATCCTGGAGTTTACTCAGCCGCCCAACGCCGCCTTTGCCGCGCTCTACAACCTCTACTCACGCCGCGTGCTTCCCTGGATCGGCGGGCTCATTTCCGGCTCCCGCGATGCCTATACCTACCTGCCGGAGTCCGTTCGCAAGTTTCCAGTCGCTCCCGAACTGGCCGCTATGATGCGCCGCGCAGGCTTCGCAGACGTCAGTTTCGAATACATTACAGGCGGAATTGTCGCCTTACATTTAGGGCGGATCCCATGATTGATCGGGAGCGATTATTGGAGTGTCTGGAAGCCGGCCATCTCGAGCTTCTGTCGGCAATCGAGGGGCTATCAATGAAGAGGCAGCCGCCAAACCGGCGGACGGCGCGTGGTCGGCACTCGAAAACGTGGAGCACGTGGCGATTACCGAAAAGCTGATGTTGCGCCGTCTCGCCATGCAACCCGTCGCTTTAGTGCAGGAAATGAGCCGGGAGCGCGAGGCGGTGCTCTATTCCCGAATTGCCACCCGCAGCCGCAAGGTGGACGCTCCGGAATCGGCACACCCAAGGGTCGATACGCCACCCTCGGCGATGCCATAGCAGCATTTTTACGCACCCGTGAGCGCACCCTGCAGTGGCTGCAAAAATGCCAGTTCGACCTGCGCAGCCACGCCGTAGAACATCCCGCCGTGGGGCCGGCCACAGTCTACGAGTTCATCCTTATCATGGCCGCTCATCCGGCACGCCACGCCCGTCAAATTCGCGAAGGGCGAGTCCCCGGTCCTACCTCGGCGGCGCGTCCATCGCTACCGGATGGAACAGCAGATCCTGGAAATCGAAACTGAAATCCGTCAGCGGCGATACTGCCTTCATGCGGACCTCGTCGATGCTGCCATCGGGCTTCAAGGAAAAGGTCACGTAGGCGTCGGCATCCAGCGTGCGTTTCTTCCAGCGCGCCACGAAGGTGTCGTATTGCCAGTGCTCCAGGTCGCCCGCCAGGTCCGGAGTGTGGGTGAAATGGATGGAGAGCTTGCCGGCGTGTTCTTCGATGCGCATATCGCCGTACCACGCGTCGCGGTAGCGGCCCGCATAGGCCGCCAGGGCTAGAGCGGGCTTCGAGTTCGCGTTGCGCTGGCCGGCGGCCTTCTTCACCGCTTCCTCGCCCTGTGCCTTCTGCTTCTTTAGCGTGGTGGAATAGGCCCCCACCCAATCGGCATCCGGTACACCCAGGTAATGGTCGATCACCGTGTTGGCGATGGCGGAATGCGCGGCATCCACCTCCTGGTTGGTCAGAATCACGATCCCGAGCTTCAATTCCGGAATCAGCGCGGTGCGCGAAACATAGCCCGCCAGGCTTCCGGTATGGCCCACCAGGCGCTTGCCGCGATAGTCGCGCAAATCCCAACCCAGGCCATAAGCGTGGAAGTTCGGCTGGGTGGCGACAAAGGCTGCCGGTGCATCCTTCGCGGGTTCACCGATCGGCAGGATCGTCTGGGCGGACCACATCTGCCTGGCTTGCGCGGCGCTGAACAACCGCGTGGTTCCCACCATGCCCCCGTTCAACTGCAGGTTCATCCACTTCGCCAGGTCCGCGACGCAAGTGATGATCGCGCCCGCCGGCGCGCTGCTGTCCATGTCTTCCTGGGGCAGCGCCTCCAGTTTGCCGGAGAGGGCGTTGTGCGGAATCGCCACGTCCTTCCCGTTGGTCAGGGCGCGGATTTCGGTGAAGGTATTCGTCATGCCGAGCGGGCTTGAAGATGCGTTCGCGGACGAAATCGTCCCAGCTCTTGCCCGTGACTGCGGGAATCAGTTGCCCCGCCACAATGTAGAGCAGATTGTCGTACGCATACGCGCTGCGGAAACTGGTGGCGGGTTTGATGAAGCGCAGGCGCCTGATGATCTCGTCCCTGCCCAGATCGCCGGGCGGAAAGAACATCAGGTCTCCGGCGCCCAGTCCGAGTCCGCTGCGGTGAGTCAGCAGGTCCCGGATAGTCATCTCGCGAGTCACGTACGGGTCGTACAACTGGAAGCCGGGCATGTGCTGCGTCACCGGCGTCGTCCCAGCGAATCTTGCGTTCATCCACAAGCATGGCGAGCGCCGCGGTAGTGAACGCTTTGGTATTAGACGCGATGCGGAAGAGCGATTGCGCGGTGACCGGCGCCGGTTCGCCCAGCTTACGCACACCGTAGCCCTTGGCCAGCACCACCTCGCCGTCCTTGACGATGGCCACCGCGATTCCGGGAACATCGAACTCCTTGCGCGCGCGCTCCACTACCCGGTCCACATAGTCCTGCGCCGGGCACAACGAGGCCGCAAGCAACAACACGCGCCGGCAGGCGAATAACGTTTCCGCACGATATCACTTCTCCTGTAACATCTGGTCGTACACTTCGCGTTTGGACAGTCCGCGGCGGCGCGCCACCAGCTTGATGGCGTCCATACGCGGCATGCCGTCGCCGATCAGTACTTCTCACCGCCTCCACCACGGGCGTATCGTCCACCGGCGGCTCCATCGCCTTGCCGATGAGCAGCGTGATCTCGCCCTTCACGGCATCGCGCGATGCCAGTTGCGCGCGGACTTCCGCCGCGGTGCCGCGCAGATACTCCTCGTGCAATTTGGTCAGTTCGCGCGCCACCACCACCGGCCGCGCACCGAGGACCGTCTCGACGGCCTCCAGCGATTCCAGAATGCGGTGCGGCGCCTCGTAGAAAATCAGCGTGGCCTGCTCTTCCGCCAGCGCCTCCAGAAGATGCGCCCGCTGTCCCGGCTTGGCCGGCAGGAATCCGCCGAAATAGAAAGCGTCCGTAGGCAGCCCCGACCCGGCCAGCGCGGTAAGCGAAGCCGAAGGTCCCGGCACCGCCTGCACCGCGATGCCGGCAGCGATCGCCGCGCGCACCAGGCGGTATCCGGGGTCAGAAACCAGCGGCATCCCGGCATCCGAGACCAGCGCAATGATCGCGCCATTGACCAGCCGGGCAGTGAGTTCTTCGGTGCGCTCCGCCTCGTTGTGATCGTGATAGCTCACCGTTGGCTTGTGGATGTTGTAATGATCCAGCAGCTTCCGCGATTGCCGCGTGTCCTCGCACGCAATCAGATCGGCTTCGCCCAGCACGCGTACGGCGCGATAGGTGATGTCCTCCAGGTTCCCGATGGGAGTCGCCACCACGTAGAGCAGACCGGCCATGTACTGAGTATAAAGGGCGGCCGCGAGAAACGCGAGTGCCCGCTCCCCCGTGGGAAAATGCGAAGGTGGATCGAACCCCTGAGTTGAAGTTCATCGGTGAGCCCGGAAAAGAACTGGCGGTATGGGAGTGGCCCGGGGAAGACCCGCCGTTTCTCTTTGCGCACGCCACCGGATTTCACGGCAGGTGCTGGGATCGCATCATCCGTATGTTTCCGGAGCGCCGCTGCCTGGCGTTGGACGCGCGCGGCCACGGCCGCAGCAGCGGCCTCGCGCTGCCCTACCACTGGCGAATCTTCGGCCACGACATGGCGGCCGTCGCCGAGCACTGGGACCTGCAGCGATGCCGTCGGCATCGGCCATTCCAGCGGCGGCCACACCACCGTGCAGGCCGCTGCCCTGCGCCCGCGCACCTATCGCGCGCTGCTGCTTGCTGGATCCCACCATTTTCCCGCCGGAGTACTACGGCACGGAACCGCTGGACGCCTCTTTCACCCTGCGCCGGCGCAATGTCTGGGCATCCGCCGGATGAAATGTTCGAGCGCTTCAAAGACCGTCTGCCCTTCTCCGCTGGCGGCCGGAGATTCTGCGCGACTACTGCGAGTTATGGTGTGCTGCGCGCAGAATGGCCAATTCGTACTCGCCTGCCCGCCTGCCGTGGAAGCGTCCATTTATGAGAACTCCAAAGCCGCCGCGTCCAACATCTACGCCGAAGTTGCCCAGGTAGAGCAGCCTGTCGTCGTGATGCGCGCCGGCACGGAGCGCAAGCCCGGCACCTTCGATATGGCCGCGTCGCCCACTGCGTCCGATCTGGCATCGCGATTCGCTCATGGGCGCGACATCGTACTGCCGGAAGTTTCGCACTTCATCCCTATGGAACAGCCCGAACGGGTGGCGGAGGAGATCGAGAAACTGGCCGGCTACTTCTGTTCGAACAGGGCGGACCGGCGAATCCGTTCGCCCTTGAACACCACCAGCGAGATGCGTTCCGTGGCCGCGATTTCCTGCAGCGGATTGCCGTCCACCAGCAGCAGGTCGGCGTCCATTCCCTGCCGGATCGCACCGATGTGTTCGTCCGCGCCCAGCAATTTGGCGGCGTTGACCGTGGCGGCCTGCAGAGCGACCATCGGCCGGAATTCCGGCCTGCACCCAGAGCTGCAACTCGTGATGCAACGAGGGTCCATGGAAGACCATCGGATTGCCCGAATCGCTGCCCATCACCAGCGGGCACGCCCGCCTTCCAGGCGCGCAGCAGGTTGGTTCGCGCCGTGTCGAGCCCGCGAGCGAACAGTTCTGCCTTCGCGGCGTCGGCGCCCTTGCCGGAACTCACGAATTCGCGCGTACCTTTCAGCAGCCGCGCCGGCACCACCTGCTGCACCAGCGAATGATTCGAGCACATCGGCCTTGCCGCCGAAGTACAGCGCGTACGCCTCGGCCACCGCGAGCGTCGGGTCGAGATAGACGCCCTCCCTCGCCATGCGCTCCAGCAGGCGATCGGGAATCTCGTCGCGCCACGATCCGTGTTCCACACTGGTGCTGCCGATCTCCACCGCATCGGCAACATCGCGCGCGTCGCCGGTGTGGATCGCCAGCGGCAGGTGCTGCGCGTGCGCTTCCTCGGACACGGCGCGGACCAGCAGCAGATCCAGCCGGTCGTAAAGCATTCCCTCGCCCCAGCCGGCTTCGAGGATCGCCTTGATGCCGTCGACCCCTCTGGACTTCAGCTCGCGCACCTGTTTGCGCGCCTCCTCGGGCGTCTTCGGCGTGCGCACCAACTGCGCCTTCACGGAATCCTTGATCGCGGCCGGGCAGGTGCTGGACGAACTCGGTGCCATGGCCGCCCTCGGCGGTGAACATGGGTCCGCAGACAAAAAGCTGCGCGCCCAGCTTGGCGCCATCGGCGACCGACTTACGCAGCTTGAGCGATGCGTCGAGGCCGTCGCCCACGCTGCGCGCCGCAGTGACGCCGCTATACAGCAGCGCGGCGGCGGAGTGCGGCATGGACTCATCGACGTTGGAATCCTGAGGGTCGGTCGAGAGCCCGCCGGAGGCCGCCAGATGGACATGAGCATCGATCAGGCCGGGCAGCAGCGTCTTGCCGGCACCCTCGATAATCTCGGCCTTCAGTTGTTCGGGATCCGGCGCAGTGCCTTCGTAAACTGCCGCGATCTTGCCGTCGCGTACCAGCACGGCGCCGTTCTCGATCACCTTGCCGTCGCCGACGAAGATCCGCGTATTGCGGATCAGGAAGACGCCGGAGCGCTGCAAATCGCGATACAGCGCGGCGTTGTTCCCCAGATGTTCCTTGCTGTAGGATTGCCACGAGCCCATCAACACAAACGGCGCCAGCACCGCCACCACCCATAGCTTGTTGCGCGGCCGGATCTTCTCTTCCTTCTCCCAGCGGAAGAGCTGCACGGCCAGGAACAGGCCGAGCACGGTGGTCAATAGCAGCGCGGCCACGGCGGCGGCGTTGTCCCACAGGTTCTGATTGCGGAAAAAGATTCCCTGGAAACCACTCACCAGGTACGAGGCCGGCATGAATTGCGCCAGCGTCTGCGCCCATTTGGGCAGCATCGCCGCGGGAACCGTAGCGCCGCTGAGAAACAGCATGGGCATGTAGACGCTCTGTATGGCGATGGTGGCTTCGGCCATCGTGTTGGTGACCGCCGCCAGAATCAGCCCGATGGCGCGCAGCGAGCAGACGCCCAGCGAGGCCATCAGGAACAGCGAGAACCAGTTCTGCGGCATCGGCATGGCGTACAGAAAATGGGCCAGTCCCACCAGCAGAAAAAGCGCCGGCAGAAACAGCAGCCAGCCGCTGACCATGGCCGCCACCAGGATCGGCAGCGGAGAAATCGGCGTCACCTTGAAACGGCGCAGAATGTTGGCTTCGCGCTCCTGCACGCTGCGCATCCCGGCGCCCCACAACCCGTTGCCCAGAATTCCCATCACCAGAACCGTGCTGACGAAGTAGGCGATGCCCGCGCCCACCCCTGCGTGAAACATCTCGGCGAACCCGAAGAAGAAAATCAGCGGGAACAGGTAGTTGAAAAACAGCACGCCGCGATCGCGCAGCGTCAGCCGCATGTTGTTCTTGAACAGCGCAAGGTAGACTTTCATTCCCGCAGGCTCTTTCCCGTAAGTTCGATAAAGGCATCCTCGAGCGACGGCCGCTTAATTCGAATGTCGGCCAGTTCCACGCTCTTCTCGTCGAGCCACTTGACCATCTCGATCACGATGCGGGCGGGCCGGCCGGTCGTCACCGCAATCCTCATGCGGCGTGCGTCCACCGTGACCTGGTCGGCTTCCGGCCACTGCGGCAGTCGCCACATCGCCCAGCGGGGCAGCTAATTCGATCTCGATGGTGGAATGGGCCAGCGCCCGTTCCTGAATCTCGCGCGGCGTGCCCATGGCGACGATGCGGCCTTCATCGACAATGGCCACCCGATCGCAAAGTTTCTCCGCCTCTTCGATGTAGTGCGTGGTCATCAGGATGGTGCGCTGCTCGCGCCGCAGGTCCAGCACCAGTTCGTGGATTTCGAGGCGCGCCTGCGGGTCGAGCCCCGCCGAGGGCTCGTCCAGGAAGAGCACCTGGGGATCGTTCAGCAGCGCCAGCGCCAGCGCCAGCCGCTGCTTCTGTCCGCCGGAGAGCTTGGCGTAAGGCGAGTCGCGCTTTTCCCAGAGCTGCAGGCGCTTCAGTAGCTGAGCGCCGTCCACCGTGCGCGTGTAAAAGCGACGCGAAGAGCGTCCATCGCCTCGCAGACCGTGCAGCTTCTCCTGTAGGTTGGTGGCCTGCAGGCAGACGCCGACCCGGTCCTTGAGCTGGCGGGTCTGTACCTCGGGATCGCAACCCAGGACGCTGACGCGGCCGCCGCTGCGCGTGCGCAGCCCCTCCAGGATTTCGACGGTGGTGGTTTTACCGGCGCCGTTGGGCCCGAGCATGCCGAAAACTTCGCCGGCGCGCACTTCGAAATCGATGCCCTTGACGGCAGGAAAACTGCCATAGCTCTTGCGCAGGGCTTCCACCTGAATCGGATTGTCCACGGATTCTTCAGTCTCTCACAGGCAGCTATCGGGGAGGAGCGCAAAACTGCTCCAATCCGAGCCGCGATCGTGAGGGAGCGTGGGGTACTGCCGCGTTTCGGAAACCCGGTAGACCGATCAGTTCGCGTTGACGCCCAGCTTGGTGTTCACTTTGGCCAGTTCCTTACGGAAGAGGCGATTCTCCGGGTAGTCGCGCGCCAGTTCGGTCAACCATTGCTGGGCTTCCTGCGGGCGCTTTTCACGCAGCGCGATGATGCTCAGCATGATCTTGGAAAAGGGCTTAAAATAGTGCCCCTCGCGGGCTACCAGTCTCAGCCGTTCTACCCCGCGATCCTTACTGCCATCCACGTTGTCGAAATGTACCAGCCATTTGATGAAGAACGGCAGGCTGCCGATCATGTACTCGGAGATTCCCGCAGTCAGGTACGCATCGTAGAATTTCGGATCCAGCTTCAAAAGGCGCTGCGCGTAGCTATTGGAACGCTTGGCCACCGAGAGGCTGGAAAACTGCTTCTTCTCCACAAACGCCATGTAATCCGTGCTGACGCCCTGGGCGATACACATCGCGAATAGCGCCTGCGGGTCATTCGGATTCGACTTGAGGATTTCGTCCGCGCGGGTTTCCACATCGTGCACCGCTCGTACAAATTTCTCCCGGTTGACCGGATCCGGCGACACCTTTTTCTTCTTCTCGGCGATCTGCTTGTCGTCGGTCAGGAACTCGCTCTCCAGAACGCCGAGCCGGTCCAATTCGTAAAACAAGTAAGCGGAAGCACGAAATGCGTACGGCAGAGGGTCCGCCGGACGGGTAGCAATGTAGCGGTCCAGAATTTCATGCGCAGCCGGATAGTCCTGGTTGTACATGCGTTGCAGCGCACCGTCGATGCCGTTGGGCTCGGCGGCGTGCAGGGCGGAAACAAAGAGAATTGCAGCAAGGGCCTGGGTTCGCAAAATCGATACCTAATCTTCGCTATATCCTAAGCTTTTTGTTAATGATACCGTTATCGGCGGCGTTGCGCCACAATCGTGATCTGGATATCGCGGGACTGGCGTACTACCTGTTGCACGATCGTTTCCCCAAACTTTTTCCACCACGGACGCGGCCCGCTGCGGCCCATAAAGATCTGTGTGACGCGGTGCGCGCGGGCGAAGTCTGCGATGGTGCGCGGCACATCCCCACCTTCTACTACGTGTGTCTGGATACACAGGTTACGCGCGAAGTTCATATGGCGTTCGACTGTATCCCCCACCTCCGGCGACGGTGCGACGTGCACTGCCAGGCAATCGGCCTGCAGGTAGTCTGCCATTCGCTTTCCACGGCGGATCAGGTTCGCCGAGGACGGGCTGCCCGTCAGGCAGATCAGAATGCGATCGTCGCGTCGGCGGCGCCGTCAATTTCTCTTCCACCTCGTGAGCCGTATGGCGGATGGCGAGTTCGCGTAGCGCGGTCAGATTGGCTTCGGCGAAGAAGTTGTCCAGCGCGCGGCGCGCCTTCTCCGGAGCATAGACCACGCCCCGTTCGATGCGATTGCGCAGAGCGCGCGGGGTGAGATCGACCAGCACGACTTCGTCGGCCTCGTCCACCACCCAATCCGGCACGGTCTCGCGCACGCGCACGCCGGTAACATGCCACACCTGGTCGTTCAGGCTTTCCAGGTGCTGCACGTTCATGGTGGTGAGCACGTCGATGCCTGCGTCGAGCAGTTCGTGTACGTCCTGCCAGCGCTTCGTGTTCTTGCTGCCGGGAACGTTGCTGTGTGCGAACTCGTCCACCACGGCCACCGCCGGCTTGCGCCGCAGCACGGCTTCCGTATCCATCTCCTCGAAGCTGGAACCGCGTAGGCGATGACGCGGCGCGGCACGATCTCCAGACCTTCCGTCCTGGCGATGGTCTCCTTGCGTCGATGGGTTTCGAAGTAGCCGATGACGACGTCGACGCCCTGGGCGCGAAGCGCCTGCGCCTCGTCGAGCATGCGATACGTCTTGCCCACGCCCGCGGCATAGCCCAGGTAGATCTTGAGCTTGCCCGGGTGTTTCATGGCGTCTCCCGTGTGCGGAAACAGGCGCACGTCGAAATCTTCGGCCGCGTCGATCAACTTCTCGACCGGACTGCGCTCGCGTTGCGAGTGGCCGAGAAACAGTTGCGTGATGCGCTGCTCATGCGCGAACGCCAGCAGGGTCTCCGCGAAATCGCCGCCCTTCAGGCAATGCACCTCGGCGCCGATCTCGCGCGCCAGCGCCAGATGCTCGTCCAGCCGAGCCCGGTCGGCGGGATCCAGGCTGGGCTGTTCCACGTAGGCCGCCAGCAGCGCGCCGTGGAAGCGGTCGCGCGTTGCGACGGCCGCTTTCCAGCATGGCCCGGGCGTTGCTGCGCGGCGTCAGGCAGACGAGGATGCGCTCCTGCGCGCCCCAGGTGACCGAGATGCCGTGCGAGTCCAGGTACTCCTGCAGTTGGCGGTCCACCACGTCGGCGGCAAGCAGCAGCGCCAACTCGCGCAGTTCGGCGAGCACGCGCGGGTCGCCCATGGTGACATCGGGCGGGGCATCCACGACTTCGATTTCGTCGGCTTCGTGCAGGAATTTCTCGGGGACGCTGGAGAGCGCGCGCTTTCCGGTGAAGCCGCTCCACTGCCGCCTGCTGCTCCCGGATATACTGCACGTTGATCGCGGTGATGACGGCGATGCCGTGGCTCAGGATCTCCTCGACATCCTGCCAGCGCTCCGCGTGGCGGCTGCCCGGCGGATTATTGAAGGACAGCTGGTCGATCAGGCAGACCTGCGGACGGCGGCGGAAGACGGCCGGGCACGTCGATTGCGCCATCGAGCGAAGGGATAATCTCCAGCTGCGAGACGATTTCGCGGACCGGACCGGCGACGTCGCTTTGCGCCGCGGCGATCACGACGTCCTGGCCGCGTTCCTTGCGCCGCCGTCCCTCATCGAACATGCGGAACGATTTGCCGACGCGCGGCGCGTAGCCCAGGAAGATTTTCAGACGTCCGCGCCGTTCGCGCCGCTCCTCCGCCTGTACGCGGCGGAGCAGTTCGTCGGGATCGAGCCTGCGATCGGTTCGGCCGGTCACTGATTTCAGGTTATTCCTGCTAGGGGTGCACCGGAAGGGTCAGGCCGGCGATTGGCTTGGCAGCGTCCAGCGCCAGGTTGAGCTTCAGCACGTTGACCCGGGGTTCGCCGAGAAAGCCCAGCTGGCGGTCCTTCGGTATTGGCGGCCACCAGTTGGCGCACGGCGGCGGCCGTCATGCCGCGGGCGGCGGCGACACGCGGCACCTGGGCGTCGACAGCTTCGGGGCTGAGGTGCGGATCCAGGCCGCTGCCCGAGGCGGTCACCGCATCGCCGGGAATGGGGCCGGTGAAAGCCGGGTTCTCGGCGCGGAACTTCTTCACATCGCCGGCTCACGCGGTCGACCAGCTTCTGGCTGGTGGGTCCGAGGTTGCTACCGCCGGAGCCGCGGCGTCGTAGCCGTCGTTGCCGGCGGCCGAGGGACGGCCGTGGAAGTACTCGGGCTTGGTGAAGCTCTGCCCGATCAGCTCCGAGCCGACGACCCTGCCGTTCGCCTGGATCAGGCTGCCATTCGCCTGGTGGCGGAACAGCACCTTGGCCAGGCCGGTGACCAGCAGCGGATACACCACTCCGGTCAGCAGCGTCAACACCAACGTGGCCTTGAATGCAATGCAGAAGTTGTTTCATGTTCGTCTCCCTCACGCCAGGTGCAGCAGCCCCAGCAGCCGGTCGATCAGCCAGATGCCGGGGAACGGCGCGATCACGCCGCCCACGCCGTAGACCAGCAGGTTGCGGCGCAGCAGGGCCGCCGCGCTCATCGGCCGGTACTTCACGCCGCGCAGCGCCAGCGGGATCAGCGCGATGATGATCAGCGCGTTGAAGATCACCGCCGCCAGGACGGCGCTCTGCGGGCTGTGCAGGCCCATGATGTTCAGCTTGCGCCAGCGCCGGGTAGGTGGCCATGAACATGGCCGGCAGGATGGCGAAATACTTGGCGATGTCGTTGGCGATGGAAAACGTGGTCAGCGCGCCGCGCGTCATCAGCAGCTGCTTGCCGATCGCCACCACCTCGATCAGCTTGGTCGGGTTGCTGTCCAGGTCCACCATGTTGCCGGCTTCCTTGGCGGCCATGGTGCCGGTGTTCATGGCCAGGCCGACATCGGCCTGGGCCAGCGCGGGCGCGTCGTTGGTGCCGTCGCCGGTCATGGCCACCAGGCGGCCGCCGGCCTGCTCCTTCTTGATCAGGTCCATCTTGTCTTTGGGCGTGGCCTGCGCCAGGAAGTCGTCCACGCCGGCTTCGGCGGCGATGGCGGCGGCGGTCAGCGGGTTGTCGCCGGTGATCATGACGGTGCGGATGCCCATGGCGCGCAGTTGCTCGAAGCGCTCGCGCATGCCGCCCTTGACGATGTCTTTCAGATGCACGACGCCCAGCGCGCGGTCGCGATCGGCCACCACCAGCGGCGTGCCGCCGGAGCGCGAGATGCGGTCGGTGATCTCCATCAGCTCGGCGGGCACCGCGCCGCCGTGCTCGTGGACGAACTCGATCACGCGATTCGGTGGCGCCCTTGCGGATGCGGCGGCCGTCGAGATCCACGCCGCTCATGCGCGTCTGCGCGGTGAAGGGGATGAAGTGCGCCTCGTGCTCGGCCACTTCGCGGCCGCGGATGTTGTACTTCTGCTTGGCCAGCACCACGATGGAGCGGCCCTTCGGGCGTCTCGTCGGCCAGGCTGGAAAGCTGCGCCGCATCGGCCAGTTCCGCCTCGCGTCACGCCGTCCAGCGGGATGAACTCCACCGCCTGGCGGTTGCCGAGCGTGATGGTGCCGGTCTTGTCGAGCAGCAGCGTGTTGACGTCGCCGGCCGCTTCCACCGCCTTGCCGCTCATGGCCAGCACGTTGTGCTGCATCACGCGGTCCATGCCGGCGATGCCGATGGCCGAGAGCAGCCCGCCGATGGTGGTGGGGATCAGGCAGACCAGCAGCGAGACCAGCACCGTGACGGTGGGCGCCGTGCCGCTGCCGCTCGCGGCCACGCTGTAGACGGCGAACGGCTGCAGCGTGACCACCGCCAGCAGGAAGATCAGCGTCAGCCCGGCGATCACGATATTGAGCGCGATCTCGTTGGGCGTCTTCTGCCGCTGCGGCGCCTTCCACCAGCGCGATCATGCGGTCGAGGAACGTCTCGCCGGGGTTGGAGGTGATGCGCACCTTGATCCAGTCGGAGAGCACCTTGGTGCCGCCGGTGACGGCGCTGCGGTCGCCGCCCGATTCGCGGATCACCGGCGCGCTCTCGCCGGTGATGGCCGATTCGTCCACGCTGGCGATGCCTTCGATGACGTCGCCGTCGCCGGGGATGATCTCGCCCGCCTCCACCAGCACGATGTCGCCGCTGCGCAGCGCGGTGGCGGCGACCGTTCTCGCGTCCTGCCGTTCAGCACGCCGGCGCGCGGTGGTTTCGGTCTTGGTCTTGCGCAGCGTGTCCGCCTGCGCCTTGCCGCGGCCCTCCGCCATGGCTTCGGCGAAGTTGGCGAACAGCACCGTGAACCACAGCCAGAGCGTGATCTGGAAGGTGAAGCCGGCCACGCCCGCGCCCGCGGCGAGATCGCGCACCGCCAGGACGGTGGTCATGGCCGCGCCCACTTCCACCACGAACATCACCGGGTTCTTCATCATGGTGCGCGGGTTCAGCTTCACGAACGAGTCGCGCGATGGCGCGCTTCACGATGGGCGGGTCGAACAGCGGGCGCGCGCGCGACCCTTTCTTCGGAATCAGAGCGACGTGACGTCGTTCCGACGGCGAGGTGACTGACGGTAGCAGTTACCGCCATAGTCTAGCTCCAAAGCCTTCCCTGATGCATCAGGAAGTGCTCCACGATCGGGCCCAGCGAGAGCGCCGGGAAGAACGTCAGCGCGCCCACGATCACCACCACCCCCACCAGCAGCACGACGAACAGCGGCCCGTGCGTGGGGAAGGTGCCGGCCGAGACCGGCACGAGCTTCTTTCGCGCCAGGCTGCCGGCCGCCGCCAGCAGCGGAATGATCATCAGAAAGCGGCCGCACAGCATCGCGATGCCGAGCGTGGTGTTCAGGTACAGGCGTGTTGGCGTTGAGCCCGGCGAAGGCGCTGCCGTTGTTGCCGACGCCGCTGGTATAGGCGTACAGGATCTCGCGAAAGCCCGTGCGGGCCGTTGTTGTTCATGGCTGCTGGCCTGACGGTGGCTCTGGGCCGATGCCCGACGCGCCGCGAAGCCCAGAATGCGTGAACGCCAGCACCAGCACCGCCAGCATCACCATCTTGACTTCCTTCTGCTCGATCTTCTTGCCCAGATATTCCGGCGTGCGGCCCACCATCAGGCCGGCGATGAACACCGCCAGGATGGCGAACAGCAGCATGCCGTAGAGGCCCGAGCCGACGCCGCCGAAGATCACTTCGCCCAGTTCGATGTTGACCAGCGGAACCAGGCCGCCCAGCGGCGTGAGGCTGTCGTGCATGTTGTTGACGGCGCCGCAACTGGCGTCGGTGGTGACGATGGTGAAGAGCGCCGAGTTGGCGATGCCGAAGCGCACCTCCTTGCCTTCCATGTTGCCGCGCCGGCCGACGCCTCGAGCCGGCGTGCAGGATCGGGATTGCCCGCCTGCTCCGCCGGGTAGACGACGAAGACGCCGGCCAGGAACAGGATGGTCATGGCGGCGAAGATCGCCCAGCCCTGGCGCGTGTCCCGCACCATCTTGCCGAAGGTGTAGGTGAGGCCCGCCGGGATCACGAAGATCAACACCATCTCGAGAAAGTTGGAGAGCGGCGTGGGGTTCTCATAAGGATGCGCCGAGTTGGCGTTGAAGAAGCCGCCGCCGTTGGTGCCGAGCATCTTGATGGCTTCCTGCGAGGCCACCGGCCCTGCGCGATGGTCTGCGTCGCGCCTTCCAGCGTGGTGACCTTGGTGTACGGGTTCGAAATTCTGGATCACGCCCTGCGAACACAGCAGCAGCGCGCGCGACCACGGAGAGCGGCAGCAGGATGTACACGATGCAGCGCGTGAGATCCACCCAGAAGTTGCCCAGCGTTCTGGCCGAGTGCCGCGCGAAGCCGCGCACCACCGCGATGGCGACCGCGATGCCCGCCGCCGCCGAGAAGAAGTTGTGCGTGGCCAGCGCCGACCATCTGGGTGAGATAGCTCATGGTGGACTCGGGCGCGTACGACTGCCAGTTGGTGTTGGTGGTGAAACTGACCGCCGTGTTCCAGCTCAGGTGCTCGCCCACATTCGCCAGGCCCTGCGGGATTCCAGCGGCAACCACTGCTGGAGCCGCAGGATCAGATAGGTGAACAGCAGGCTGACCGCGCTGAATGCCAGCAGCGAGCCGGCGTAGCGCGTCCAGTGCTGCTCGGCGGCTTCGTCGATGCCGCAGAGCTTGTAGATGCCGGCTTTCGAGCGGGCGCAGCAAGCGGTGCAGCCAGGTGCGCTCGCCGGCGAAGACCTTCGCCATGAAAGCGCCCATCGGCTTGGCCAGCGCGAGGATCACGGCAGTGTAGAGCACAGAATCTGGAAAATCCCGTTCGGATAGTCATCAGAATCGCTCCGGGCGGAGCAGCGCGTAGAAGAGATACCCTGCCAGCCCCACCGCCACCACCAGTGAAACCACGTATTCGAGCGTCATAGCTTTTCGCATCCTTTGACGAATGCCCAGCTGGCGGCGAAAAACACAACCGTCATTAGGACGAACAACACGTCAAGCATTGGTTTTCTCCTTTTCAATGTGCAGCAAAGCCACTTTGTGGCCGTCCGCCAGACAGCGTGCGCGCCAGGCGCTCTTCACTGGTGCGCCAGAAATGCCGGTGCGTGCCCACGAGTACGGTGGATTCGGGTCGGAGCGCATAACGGAAGCCTTCCTCGCGGCTGCGCGCCAGTACTACTTGCGGGTTCACCGGCAGCGGACACTCGGCGGCCAGTTCCGTGAGTTGGTCCACCAGAAAGGCGTGAGTGCGATCCGTGACAGCGGAAGTCCGCGGGGAACGGCACCGTATGGACTGCTACCAGGGCAATGCGCGCCTGTAAGCCCGCGGTCATTGCTGCGGCTTTGCGTAACAGCAGGCGCGCCAGTTCGGGGTCCGTATACGGCACCACCAGTTCCAGTTCGCCGCTGAAGGCGTCCGTTCCGAGTTGGCCCGGGTCAATCCGAAGTTCACCGCGACTCTTCATATTCTTCATCACCTGAACTGAGAGTAGAAGCGGAAGCGTAAGGAAGTCGTAAAGAAAGGATCAGGATTGAATAAGCGGTTCGACCGCGCCGGCGCACCGGGCCAGAATCTTCGGAAAGATTTGGGAACCGAGCGCCATCATTCGAAAAGCGTTACGACGCAGCGAGGCGGAACGACCCAAGGCTAACAGCATACCTGCAACGAAAGCCGGACGCCTCGAAAGGCGCGTGTGTTCTCTCGCGTA
Organism: uncultured Solibacteraceae bacterium; assembly: GCA_963792055.1. Classification (GTDB taxonomy): domain Bacteria; phylum Acidobacteriota; class Terriglobia; order Bryobacterales; family Bryobacteraceae; genus Solibacter. Next base: position 1,232,761 of record CAWBUV010000011.1, read on the forward strand.
GGACGCCAGGCTGCCATCGGCCAGCGCTTCAGCAAGCGCCACGGCCTGATGAAACGAGAGGCTCAGTCCTTCGCCGGTAATTGCGTCCACCGAGCCTGAGGCATCGCCTACCAAAACCGTGCGTCCCTGGAACACCCGCCGCAGTTTGCGCGAAATCGTCACGCCGCCGCGCTCGGCGCTGCACGGTCGGCCACCCTGCAGTCTCCTCTCTAATCCTGGAAACTCCCGCAATGCCGTTTCCAATCGAAGGTGGGAATCGCGAGCCAGTAGCGCGATACCCACCTCATCCCGGCCGACCGGCGTTACGTACAACTGGCAGCGTGAACCCCAGTGCACCTCCACAAAATCGGTCCACGGAGAAATGCGATAGTGGCGGCGAAAGCCGAAACGGACGGATTCGCTACTCGCGGCATCCAAGCCGGCTGCACGCCGCACGCTCGAGTTTATTCCGTCGGCGCCTACGATCCATCGGCAGGAGGGAAGCGCCGAACTTTCAGGCACGTGCCTCCCCCAGAGAAGCCTTACACCCAGCTCAGCTGCGCGGCCCGCGAGTATATCGTGCAGCCGTGTCCGCCGTAACGCGCATCCGGAGCCGAATGGGAAGGCTGCTTCTATGGAAGTCCCGCCATCCAGAAAACGAATCCCGCGGAACCGAAATGCATCGTCAGCCTGCAGGTGGATGCCTAATTGGCGAAGAGTCTCCACGCCGGCGGGCGGAATGCCTTCCCCGCATGCCTTGTCGATCGGGGGCCGCGCGGCATCGACCACCGTGACCTCCAATCCCTTCAATCGGATTGCAATTGCAGAAGCCAGACCGGCCGGTCCACCTCCCACTATTACAACGTCGGTCCGCCGTAGATCGGACTCCGCACCATAGGTCACCATCCGTTGAACGATGAGCAACAGGATAGCCAAAGCCCTGTTATGTGATACGCCTTACGATGGGTCATTCGCATAACAGATGTCCATGACTTGGCGGGCGTGCAGCGGCGCGACCGAAAGGCGAAAGGTCCCGCCGGTTCCGGCAAGCGCGGAGGAAGTCAGCTCGCGAAGCTCAACTGGTGTGAAGGACCGCCTGATGGAGCGTTTACCGTCCTCTGCATCGATGGCGCAAATTAGCGGTGCCACGAACAGCCGGAACAACGCCAGCGGTATCGGGTGACGAACCAGGTCGAGTAAGATGAAGCGGCGGCAAAATCGGCCGACATTGCGTATCAGATCCACTAAATCGCGTTCGCGGAGATGATGGCCGAGATGCATCGAGAAAGCGACATCGGCCAGCGGCAGCGGATCGCGCCGCGCGTCGGCTCGAAGGATCGGTACCGGCGCCGCAATGTTCGGGCGCGGGTTGACGTCCACTCCCACAATATGGACACCCAGCTTGTTTCCGACCTCTTGCGTTACCAGGCCGGTAGCGCAGCCTACATCCAGTACTCGACGAACCGGTAAGGGATCCCGGCGAATGGCGCGGACAATGAAATTCGTGTCGCCCATCCAATGGTGAATTCGCGCGAGATCGCGGTACGCACGCTCCACCAGGTCATCTGGAACGCCATGCTGATCGAGTATTTCGGCCTGGTTCGTTCGTCTCATTCAACCGAAATTATAGACATCATGCAAGCTGAATCAAGGGAAATACTTGTAAAAGTGTCGCGGCAGCCGCCGCGGTTGTATGGCACCGACCACTGCAGGCTGCCATGTTGTGTCAAGAATATAGCGTGATCTTGTCGAAGACCGGAGCGAGACGAAGATTCTTGGTCATCTGGTTGGCGGGTTGGGTCTGGTGTGAAGCGGCCCTCGCGCAGCCCCGCGCCATCGATACGCCCAAATCCACCATGACCGTGCGGGTGTACAAGTCGGGTGTCTTCTCCGCGTTGGGACACAATCACGAGATCACCGCCCCGATTGCGGACGGCAAGGTAGATCCTGCGGCCCGGCAGGTGGAGTTACATGTCGATACCCGCGCGCTGAAAGTGCTCGACCCCGGCGTTTCCGAAAAAGATCGCGCGGAGACCCAGAGAGTCATGCTGGGTTCCGACGTGCTTAACGCCGAAGCTCATCCGGCAATCGTCTTCCGCTCGATCTCTGCCGAACCGGCGGGCGCCGGTGCCTGGAAACTACACGGTAACCTGACCCTGCACGGTCAAACGCAGGCGGTGGACGTCGATGTGCGCGAAGAAGGCGAGCACTATGTGGGAACCTCGCGCTTCAAGCAGACCGCATTCGGCATCCAACCGGTAAAAGTTGCAGGCGGCACCATCCGCGTGAAAGACGAAATCCGGATCGAGTTCAATATCCAACTGGCGCGTTAGCGAGTGCCGGCAGCCGACAAAGCAGTCCTCTGCCGTCCTGCCGCATCGAAGTTCGCCGGATCCAGCCACGCCTCAAAAGCCCGCTTCCTGTCCTCCCACTCGGTATCCAGCATCGAGTACCAGGCCGTATCCCGATTCTTCCCTTTCACAATCATGTGCTGCCGGAAAATCCCCTCGAACGTGAATCCCAGGCGCAGTGCCGCCCTTCGCGAGGGTGCATTCTTCGAATCGCACTTCCACTCGTAGCGACGGTATCCCAATTCGTCGAACACGTATCGCGCCAGCAGGTACATCGCTTCGGTCGCTGCCGCGGTCCGCTGCAGGCCGGGCAAGTACAGAATATTCCCCACCTCGATCACGCGATGCGCCGGCTCCATCCGCATCAACGAACAATAACCCGCCGGAGTGCCGCCCGTAATCTCCACAATCGTGAAGAACAAGGGATCCTCGGACTTTTCGCGTCCTTCCAGCCAGGCACGGAATTCGGCTTCGTCCGTGTAAGGGCCATTGAACAAATACGTCCACAAAGACGGTTCCTTCGACCCCGCGTAGAGCGCTGCCGCATGCGCCGCGGCATCCAGAGGCACAATCCTGACGTGCCGCCCCTCCAATACAACCCGTTCAGCCCGCTTCAAACATTTCCTCCCCGGCCAGGTGCCGAAAGTTTATGATACCCCCGGCTCGGCCCCTAACAACCTCACCCCAAACCACTTCGCCCGATTTGGCTTCGTTTTGGAATGTTTTTCGTCCGCTTTCCCGCGCCAGTACTTGCCGGTACCCGGCTCGACCGAGCCATTACCATGCTTCACTGCTGTTGACGGTTGTTTTCGCGGGGTGCTACCCTAATCTGCTAAGTAATTTTCGACGAGTTTCTCCTAATACAAAGTCATGGATGCCATGTTGCACGCCTTGGGCGGAATACTGCTGAGAGCAGTGCCGACCTTTCTGCTGGTGATCTTGCTGCACTTCTATTTGAAGGGCATCTTCTTCAAGCCACTGGAGAAGGTCCTGCAAAAGCGGTACGAGGCCACCGAGGGCGCACGAAAGCTCGCTGCGCAGAGCCTGGAACAGGCCGCTGCCAAGACTGCCAGTTACGAAAACCAACTGCGCGCGGCCAAGGCGCAGATGTACCAGGCTCAGGAGCAACTGCACAAACAATTGCAGGAGCGCGAAGCGGCGGCTGTCGCCGAAGCGAGAAAGCGTGCCGACGAGGCCATCAAACTGGCAAAAACGCAGCTCGCCGACGACGTGGAGACGGCCAAAGCCGGAATGGCATCCGACAGCGAATCGCTGGCCAACCAGATCGCGGAAACCATCCTGCGGCGGAACGCGGCATGAGGCGCCTCGCGATTTTCACGTTGGCCCTCGGACTGTCCTTCACGGGCGCCTCCTGGGCCCAGGAACACGAGAGCGCCGAAAAGAAGGCGGGGCGCCGAAAAGGAAGAGAGCTTCGCCGAAAAGCACGAGCTCGAGCTCAAGTGGGCGAACTTCCTGCTGCTCGCCGGCCTGTTGGGATACTTCATCGGCAAGAACGCTGGACCCTTCTTCGCCGCGCAGGACCGACGAGCATCCGAAAGGATATGGACGAATCGCATCGCCAGCGTGAGGAAGCCGAAGCCAAGGCTGCCGATGTGGACCGCCGCCTGGCCAACCTGGAGAAGGAGATCGCCGCCCTTCGCGGACAGGGTGAAGCTGAGGAGAAGGTCGAGACTGCGCGGACGGCCCAGCAGACCGACAGCCGAAATCGCCAAGATTCAGGCCCACGCCGAGCAGGAAATCGCTTCCGCCGGTAAGGCCGCCCGCATGGCGCTCAAACGCTACTCCGCCGAACTCGCCATGGGACTGGCCGAACAGAAGGTCCGCGCCCGCATGACGCCCGAGACCGAAGACGCCCTGGTACAAGGGTTCGTACGGAATCTGAAGTCGTAAATCTGAAATGACACTCTCTGCCGTAGCTACGCGATACGCCAAAGCGCTAGCGGACGTAACCACCGCCGCCGGGGCGGCCCTGCGTCCGGAAGACGCCTTGAGCCAGTTGCGCGCCTTCGAAACTGCGCTGGCCGCTTCTCACGAACTGCACAACGCGCTGGTCACGCCCGCCGTGCCGGCCAGCCGGAAACGCGCCGTGGTGGGACGCATCGCGGAGCATCCTCAAGCTTTCGCCCATCGCACGGAATTTTCTGTTCGTCCTGATCGACCACCGCCGCATCGCGCTGCTCGACGCCATTCTGCACAGCTTCGAACTGATTGTGGACGAGCGCCTGGGTTTCGCCCGGGCGGAAGTATCCTCGCCGCGCGAACTCACGGAAACGCAGCGCGGCGCCATCAACGCGCAACTGGAGCGCCTCACCGGCAAGCGCATTCGTATGCGTTTTGCGGTGGATCCGGCGCTGATCGGCGGCGTGGTGGCGCGCATCGGGTCCACGGTATACGACGGCAGCGTGCGCGGCCAGTTGCAGACCCTGGGGCGGCGCCTCAGCACGGAACGATAATCGGAAGGAAATATGGCTCAAATTCGAGCGGACGAAATAACCAGTATTCTGCGCCAGGAAATCGAGAACTACGCGAGCGCCATCGACGTCTCCGAGGTCGGCTCGGTGATCTCGGTGGGCGACGGCATCGCCCGAATCCACGGCCTCGAAAAGGTCATGGCGGGCGAACTGATCCAGTTCCCGCACGATGTGGCGGGCATCGCCATGAACCTGGAAGAAGACCAGGTGGGCGCCGTGCTGCTCGGCGATTTCGCGGAAATCAAAGAGGGCGATGAAGTCCGCCGCACCAAACGCATCATGAGCGTGCCGGTGGGCGAAGCGCTGCTCGGCCGCGTGGTCAACGCGCTCGGCGTGCCCATCGACGGCAAGGGCCCCATCCTGACCACGCAGTTCAATCCCATCGAGCGCCTGGCGCCCGGCGTGGTTGCCCGGCAGCCGGTGAAAGAGCCCATGCAGACCGGCATCAAGGCCGTGGACGCCATGATTCCCATCGGCCGCGGCCAGCGCGAGTTGATCATCGGCGATCGCCAGACCGGCAAGACCGCCATCGCCCTCGACGCCATCATCAATCAAAAGGGCGGCGACATGATCTGTATCTATGTCGCCATCGGCCAGAAACGTTCCACCGTCGCGCAGGTGGTCAAGACTCTCGAAGACGCCGGCGCCATGGAATACACCATCGTCGTGGTAGCGTCCGCCTCCGATCCCGCCCCCATGCAGTATCTGGCGCCCTTCGCCGGATGCGCCATCGGCGAGTACTTCCGCGATTCCAAGCGCCACGCCCTCTGCGTCTACGACGATCTTTCCAAGCACGCCGCCGCCTATCGCGAGATCTCTCTGCTGCTGCGCCGTCCTCCGGGGCGCGAAGCCTTTCCGGGCGACGTGTTCTACCTGCACAGCCGCCTGCTGGAGCGCGCCGCCAAGCTCAACAACGAGCACGGCGCCGGTTCGCTCACCGCCCTGCCCTTCATCGAAACTCAGGCGGGCGACGTTTCGGCCTACATTCCGACCAACGTGATTTCGATCACCGACGGCCAGATCTTCCTCGAAGCCGACCTGTTCAACAGCAACCAGCGGCCCGCCATCAACGTCGGTATCTCGGTCAGCCGCGTGGGCGGCAACGCGCAGACCAAGGCCATGAAGTCTATCGCCGGCGGCCTGCGTCTCGATCTGGCGCAATATCGCGAACTCGCGGCATTTGCCCAGTTCGGCAGCGACCTCGACAAGGCCTCCCAGCAGCAGCTCAATCGCGGCAAGCACCTGGTGGAGATTCTGAAGCAGGATCAGTATCAGCCGCTGCCTGTCGAAAAGCAGATCATGATCATCTGGGCCGGAACCAAGGGCTACCTGGACGATCTTGAGGTCGGCATCTGCCGGAAGTTCGAAGCGGAGCTATACCGCTTCGTGGACAATGCGCACCGCCCGGTGCTGGACGAGATCCGCACCAAGAAGGCTCTGGACGCGGATCTTACCGCCAAGGTAAAGGCGATCATCGAAGAGTTCAAGTCGCGGTTCCTGACGGAGAACCCAACGGCAAAATCCAATGCCTAGTTTGATCGATATCCGGCGGCGCATCCGCTCGGTCAAGAACACGCAGCAGATCACCAAGGCCATGAAGATGGTCTCGGCCGCCAAATTGCGCCGTGCGCAGGATCGCACCATCGCCGCGCGTCCCTACGGCACGCTGTTGCGCAAGGTGCTGGGCAACGTGGCGGCGGCCGTGGCCGGGCGACGAACACGCGGCCGAAAATCCGCTGCTCGCGCAGGCGCGAAGAGCGGCGCATTCTGCTGGTGCTGATCACCGGCGACAAGGGCCTGGCGGGCGCGTTCAATACCAACCTGATCAAGGGCGCGCAGCGCTTTCAGGCGGAACGGCCGGGCGTCGAACTGAAGTTCGAATTGATCGGCCGCAAGGGGCGCGATTTCTTCCGCAAGCGCGGGGTCACGCGTCGCCGGCGAGCACGTGGGCCTGGCTGCCAAGGTGCGCTACGACGATACCGCGGCCATCGCCCGCAAGGCCATGGAGATGTTCCGCAACGACGAGATCGATGCGGTCTACCTGATGTACAACGAGTTCAAGAGCGTGGTGACGCAAAAGCTCGACCGTGGCGCGCGGTGCTGCCGGCCGAACTGCCCCAGAAGGCATCCCCGGTGGATTACATTTTTGAAGAGCCGCCGGCGGAGATGCTCAACGACCTGCTGCCCAAGTACGTGGAAATGGAATTCTACCGCGCGCTCTCCGAATCGGCCGCCAGCGAACATGCCGCGCGCATGACCGCCATGGACGCGGCCAGTTCCAACGCCGCCGACATGATCGAGCGGCTGACGCTCTACATGAACCGCGTGCGGCAGGGCAGCATCACCAAGGAAATCATCGAAGTGGTCAGCGGCGCGGCCGCGGCCGAGTAAGGATATTATGGCAACCTCCAACGGATTGGTAGTCGGCAAGGTGGTCCAGGTGGCCGGTCCGGCCGTGGACTGTGAGTTCCCCGAAGGGCAGATCCCGCTGATCTACACGGCCATCCGCATCACCAGCGAAGGCTTCGACACGCCGGATCCGATCGACATCATCTGCGAAGCCCAGCAGCACATCGGCGAAGGGCGCGTGCGCACCATCGCGCTGCAGCCCACCGAAGGCCTGGTGCGCGGCATGCAGGCCATCAGCCTGGGGCGCCCCGTGGAAGTTCCCGTGGGCCCGGAAACGCTGGGCCGCGTGCTCAACGTGATCGGCCAGCCGGTGGACGAGATGGGCCCGGTCAACGCCAAGAAGCACTACCCCATTCACCGCCCGGCGCCCTCGTTCGAAGAGCAGTCCACGCGCCTGGAAATGTTCGAGACCGGCATCAAGGTCATCGATCTGATCGAGCCTTACCTGCGCGGCGGCAAGATCGGCCTGTTCGGCGGCGCGGGCGTCGGCAAGACCGTCATCATTCAGGAGCTGATCAACAACCTCGCCATGAAGCACGGCGGCGTTTCGGTATTCGCCGGCGTGGGCGAGCGCACCCGCGAAGGCAACGATCTCTGGCTGGAAATCCAGGAATCGGGCGTCATCGATCCGCACGATTACACCAAATCCAAGTGCGCCCTGATCTACGGCCAGATGACCGAGCCGCCCGGAGCGCGCCTGCGCGTCGGCCTGACCGGCCTGACCGTGGCCGAGTACTTCCGCGATGAAGAAGGCCAGGACGTGCTGCTCTTCATCGACAACATTTTCCGCTTCACCCAGGCCGGCTCGGAAGTTTCGGCGCTGCTCGGCCGCATGCCCAGCGCCGTGGGATACCAGCCCAACCTGGCCACCGAAATGGGCGAACTGCAGGAGCGCATCACCTCCACCAAGAAGGGCTCCATCACCTCCGTGCAGGCCATCTACGTGCCCGCCGACGATTACACCGACCCCGCGCCCGCCACCGCCTTCGCGCACCTGGACGCCACCACCAACCTCTCGCGCGATATCGCCGCGCTGGGCATCTATCCCGCCGTCGATCCGCTGGCCTCCACCTCGCGCATTCTCGATCCGCACATCGTCGGCAAGGATCACTACGACGCCGCCCAGATGGTGAAGGGCACGTTGCAGCGCTACAAGGACCTGCAGGACATCATCGCCATTCTCGGTATCGACGAACTCTCCGACGAAGACAAGCTCACCGTCGCGCGCGCCCGCAAGGTCCAGCAGTTCCTCTCCCAGCCCTTCCACGTGGCCGAGCAGTTCACCGGCTTCAAGGGCAAGTACGTCAAGCTGGCCGATACCATCAAGGGCTTCCGCGAAATCGTCGAAGGCAAGCACGACAACCTGCCGGAGCAGGCCTTCTACATGCAGGGCACGATCGAGGAAGTGCTGGAGAAGGCCGAACAGCTGCAGAAGGCGTAGCGCCATGGCGGACACTCTCGAACTCGAAGTCGCAACCCCGGAGCGCGAGCTGGTGCGCGAACTGGTGAGCGACGTGCAGATCCCCGGCAAGAACGGCTACATGGGGATCCTGCCCGGCCACGCCCCGCTGCTCGGGCTGCTCGGCATCGGTACGCTGACGTACGTGGCTGCGTCGGACGGCAAGAAGCGCTACCTCTCCATCCACGGCGGTTTCCTGGAAGTGCTGGACGACCATGTTCGCGTGCTGGCCGATTGCGCCGAGCGAGCCGAGGAAATCGACGTGCAGCGTGCCAAGGCGGCTCTGCAACGCGCCCAGGAAGAAGGGTTGAATCCGGCCCTGGGCGTCGATCCAGGCGCCGCTCTGCTGGCCATGGCGCGCGCACAGGCCCGGCTGGACACGGCGGAGAAACACAAGTAACCCGGACAGAGCCCCGGGAGGCGGCTGGCATGGAGTCCGAACAGCCCGTCAGACACGCAGTTCTGATCCCAGCTTACCGGCCCTCCGCCAGTCTGGTCACTCTCGTCCGCGAACTCTCCGCGCGGGGTGCGCCCGCCATCGTCCTGGTAGACGACGGCAGCGGCCCGGCATCCCGCTGCCATTTTCGAACAGGCGGCGCAGTTGCCCGGCGTGCACGTACTGCGCCACGCCGTCAACCTCGGCAAAGGCGCCGCGCTCAAAACCGGTATCAATCACGCGCTCCGCGACTTCCCCGGCTTGATCGGAATCGTTACCGCGGACGCCGACGGGCAGCATCATCCCGAGGATATCGAACGCGTCGCCGCCGGCCTGCTGGAGAATCCCGCGGCGCTCGTCATGGGATCCCGCCGCTTCGATGGCCGCGTTCCCCTGCGCAGCCGCGTCGGTAACATTCTGACGCGCAAGCTGATGCAGATGGTGATCGGCGGCAACCTGCAGGACACACAGACCGGACTGCGCGGCATCCCGGCGGCCCTCGCCGCACGCCTGCTGCACCTCGAAGCTCGCGGTTACGAATTCGAATTGGAAATGCTGATCGCCGCTCGCCAGTCGGGCGTGCCGGTGCTGGAAGTCCCGATCCGCACCATCTACGAGCCGGGCAACCAGTTCTTCACACTTCAACCCGATCACCGACTCGATGAGGATCTATTTCGTTCTGCTCCGCTTCAGCTCCGTCTCGCTGATGGCGGCGCTGCATCGACAACCTGTCTTCTACCTCGTCTGGAAGCGCACCGGTCGAATCCTGGGTGCGCAAATAGCGGCGCGCCTGGTCTCCGTCGTCTTCAACTACACGATGGTGCGGGCCCGCGTCTTCGCGTCTAAGGAAGGCCATCAGGTCCTGCTGCCCAAATACCTGTTGCTGGTGGTCACCAGCGGAACCGCCTCGTACCTGGGGATTCGGTTCCTGACCACCCGCCTGGCAATCACCGCGATGCCCGCCAAGCTGTTCGTGGAGACGTTGCTGTTCTTCGTGAACTTCGCCGTCCAGCGCACCTTCATCTTCCATACCGGCGACGACAACCGCTTGCGTTCGGAGCCAGCGCTCTCGGGCCGCTTCTACGCCCGGCTGATCCTGGCCGTCCTCGCGGTACTGGCCGGCGTGGAGGTCTACGGCTTCCGCACCACGCCATCTGTTTGCCCAGGAGATCTGGGCGCCCGCAGGGTCGGGCGCGGCTGCTGCAATTCGGGAGCCTGTACGCCGCCGTCGCGACGGCTGTCCTGATTCTGGCGCCCTGGATTTTCGCCGGTCTCGCGGTGACCCTCCTGTCGGTGCTAACCGTGATTGCCGTCGGCCCGGCCGCCATCCTCGCCGTGTTCTTCTTCCTGTTCTCCGCGTGGTCGCTCGGTAGTCTTGTAGGCCGCCATAGAGATCCGCTCCTTTCCACACTCCTGGGCATCGCCGGCTACATCTTCCCGATGCCGTTCGCGGCGCGCCTGCCGGTGAATTATGCGTGGGCGTACGCTTGCGGTCCTGGCTCTGCCCATCCTCGCCAGCCTGCCGGCGCTCCGTCGTGAGTCTCCCGGTATCCTGCGTCTCCCCGCCGCGCTTCCACTGCGATCCTGGGGCGAACGCCTGGGCTGCGCGGCCTTCCTCTTCGTTCTGACCACCCACTGGTTCGCCATGCTCAAACCGGAGGCCAGCGCCGACGGCCTCTCCATGCACCTGGCCGTGCCGGCGAACATCGCCGCCAACCACGTGATGACCTTCGACCCCGGGCGAACCCTCTGGGCAGTCATGCCGATGGGCGCGGATTTCATTTACTCGATCGTCTACGTGCTAGGCGGCGAAATGGCCGCGCGCCTGCTCAATTTCGCGATCCTCCTGGTGCTGCTCGGATTGCTCCATGCCGCGGTGCGCCGCTGGGTCTCGCCGGCGTGTCGCCTGGCTGCTGGTCACCCTCTTCGCCACCACGCCGATCGTGCAACTGGTCACCGGCTCTCTGTTCGTGGAGAATCTGCTGGCCGCGTTGTTACTCGGCATGATGACAGCGCTCTGGCGCTTCGGCGAGATCCGGCGAGCGCCGCTCCCTATACCTCGCGGCGATTCTCGGCGGCACCGCCATGGCGACCAAATTCGGAGCCATCGCCTTCCTCGCGCCTGCCGTGGTCTGTGCCGCGTTGGAAGTTTGGCGCGGCCGGAAGAGGACGGCGCCCGATGGGCGCTCGCCGCCGGACTCCTGCTGCTCGCGCGCCGCTCCGCCCTACGCCATCGCGTGGATCAAGACCGGCAATCCGCTCTTCCCGTTCGGCAACGATCGGTTCCACTCGCCGCTCCTGACTTCCAAGGCCGAATTCCGCGACGACGCGCTTCCACGAACCGCTCACCTGGAATACGCCGTACGATCTGACTTTCCACACCACCCGCTACTACGAAGGCCAGTACGGCATCGTTCGGCTTTCAGTATCTGCTCATGGCGCCGCTCGCGCTTCTCGCGCTCTTGCTGGCGCCGCGCCGTCAGGCAGTGACCGCCGCAGTCGTTGGGACCACCGGCATTCTGCTGATCCTCGGCACCGAACCCAACGCCCGGTACCTCTACCCCGCGATGCCGCTGCTCTACGTGCCTTTCGCGGCGCTGCTCGGGTGGGCGGGCGTCCATCGCCGCATGCTGGCGCGCACTCTGCTGGCACTTGCGATAATCTGCGCCGCCCTCAACATCTATTTTCTGCCCGGATCCAGCTATTACCACAAGGATCTCTACGGACCCTTCACGCAGGGCCAGCGCGAAGCGTACACGGGCGTCACCGCGCCCATCCGCACCGTCATCACCTGGTTCAATCGCGCCCACCCGCGCGCCGCCGTGCTGCTCACCCAGGACAGCTACATCGCCGGCCTGGACGGCGACATCTACGAGAATCACTGGCATCAGTACAACACCATGGACCAGCTCCGGCGCGCCGAGGATGTGCCAGCCGTCCGCCGATCTGCTGGAGCAATGGAACGTGCACTACCTGATCGCGCGCAAGCCCACCGCAAGCCACTACGCGCGGCCGCTGGCATTACGTGAACTGCTGGACCAGTGCACCATCGCGGAGTACGTGTTCGGCGAGTTCTTCGTCGCCCGCCTGGAGCCCGTTTGCGGTACCGCGGCACCGCTGCCGGCCGAACCCATACTGACCGCCAAACCCGGCACCTACGACGATCTCGATCCCACGATCCTTCTACGCGGCGATTGGGAGCGGGGCGAAGCCTTCGATTCCGCCTTCGATCGGACCGTCACTTACACCGATATCCCGGGCGCCGAGATCCGCTTCGCGTTTGAAGGCGGTGAATTGACGTACGTCTTCACGAAGGCTGCCAACCGCGGAATCGCTGCGGTCACCATCGATGGAGCCGGCAAGGGAAGCATCGACTTGTACTCCGTAGATCCCCAATGGCAGAGCTCCGTCCGTTACGCCGGTCTCGGCGCCGGCCGGCACCTCGTCGTGATTCGTGTTACCGGAGAAAACCGCACCGGCGCTACCGGGAAATTCGTAGACCTCGATGCGTTCCGCGTGAATTGAAGCGGATTACTCCTTAAATCGCAAGCCGTACGCCGGTCAGCCCCAAATGACGATCGGTAGACCAACAACTCGGAGTACGCTCTCTCTCATGACGGCCAAGCCGTGCGCGTCCGCAAGGGTGAGCTTCTGATCCGCAAACTTCCTGACCAGATGTGATGCCTTGACGAGTTCGTCGGAATCGAAGGCCCGAATCGTGAGGTCTGGCAACACCTCGAGGCAGCTCAGGAACTGAACCCCGCGGTACTGGCCATAGCGGCGCAGAAACCACCCGTGCCCTTCGGCGACCACCAAGGCCGAAGTCACAAGGGGCGGCGGGTCCGAGAACAGCCCGCGGAACAGATCGTGGTAGCTATCGGAACGATCCAGGAAGGCAATCCAAGCGGACGTATCAACGTAACACTCAGTCTTTCGAGCCATACACAACGTCGTCGATCGACTGGCTGGAGTTTGGGTCACCCGATTCGACCAGGCCCGCATAGCGCATCCACGGAGCCTTGTCGTTCGTGGGAAGGGCCCGTCGCAACGCACGGCGCACGAGTTCGGCAATAGAAATGCCTAGCGCCGCAGCCTCTTTCTTGACTAGAGCGTATTCCCGCTCGTCCAAGCTGATCTGTGTGCGAATCATGTTATCACCCAACGATTTGATGATAACACCTCGCCTTCACCCAATACCCAGATCGTCGATCCGTTCCAGCGGCGTGCCGCAAGTCCGGCAGATCACGGCGCGGCAATCGCCGCACACCAATGGGTCAGGCACCGGCCTCGCGCAATTCGGGCAGTAAAACTCGGCAGCTCTCCATGGGGTGGGACGGGCGGGGCCCGGCCCCGCCCGAATCTCTACTTCGCGGCAGTAATCGAATCGACCTTCAGATTCTTCCCGGCATCGTCCAGCGTACCCACCACCGTCACCTTCTTGGCCGCAAACTTCTCCGGCGTCTTCTGATCGCTCAGTACATAAGACTTCTTCGCCTTGGCATCGTACAGCACATACTTCCCGTTCATCCCTTTAATGCACTCCGTCACGCACTTGGCGTCGGGCCCCATCTTCATGTCCTTGTGGTCGCCGTTGTCGCACATGTTGTCGGTAATGATGCCCGTAAAAGTCTGCGGGCCCGCGGCGAAGGCCATGACGGCTGCCTGCGAAAATCACTGCGATCTGCTTTTTCATTGGATTCTCCCGTTCTTCTTTTCGATGTCCAGCCAGAGCTGGTTGTAAGTGGATTCGTTGATAGCTTGCTTCAATTGAAAATCGGAACTGCTTTTCCAAAGTCGTGATGGAAAGTTGGAAAGGGCCGGCGCTTGAGATGAATTGGATGTCGCTATAGCGCCAGGTGCGCGGAGCCGATGGCGTATCGTATACCACCGAGTTACCCCCGAAGGTCAGCGTGCCTTGCGTGCCCTTGATCAGCGCCAGTTGCTTCACCGGAATCGACAAGGCGGGCGCCGTGGACCCTTCGATCGAAACCGCCGCCACGAAGCGCTGATCCAGCGCCGCACTCCACTGGCGCTCCAGAAGCTCGGTGGGAAATTCTCCCGTGAAGGTGTATGCCACGTCTCTACCCAGTTTCCAACCGCTACTGTCCTTATAGGACAGTATATGAATACTTCCCCGCCGCAGTGTTAATTGTTGAATATCCGCATACGGCCAGCTCCAGGCGTGACCCTTCGGTCCGTTAAAGCGGATACCGCCCGCGTTCACCGTGAGCGTGCCCGCGCAAAACTTGCGCAGATGCTGGTGCCGCACGGGAAACTGCTGCGCCCAGGCCGCCGTGCTCAGAATCAGACCGACTGCAATTTTACCGATCGCCATTTCCATACCTCATAAATTGCGGGATAAACTACCAGTTCCAACAGGAAAGACGTGAAGATGCCGCCGATCATCGGGGCGGCGATTCGTTTCATCACGTCCGCCCCCGCGCCCGTGCTCCACATGATCGGCGCCAGGCCGACGAACATCGTGGCCACCGTCATGACCTTCGGGCGTATGCGCTTCACCGCGCCGTGGATGATCGCTTCCTGCAGGTCGCCCATGCTGTTCATGCGTCCGGCCAGTCGGCGTTCTTCGTACGCGATCTCCAGGTAAAGCAGCATGAAGACGCCGGTCTCCGCATCTACGCCCATCAACGCGATCAGCCCCACCCACACGCCGATGCTCATGTTGTAGCCCAGCAGGTAGAGCAGCCAGATCGCGCCAATCGCCGAAAAGGGAACCGCCAGCAGCACGATCATCGTCTTCGTCGTCGAGCGCGTATTCAGATAGAGCAGCAGGAAGATCAGGAACAGCGTCAGCGGCAGCACGAATTTCAGCCGCTCCCGCACGCGTTCCATCGCTTCGTACTGCCCGCTCCAGGCCAGCGTGTACCCAGCCGGCAGTGCGACGTCCTTGCGTACCGCCCGCTTCGCCTCGGCCACGTAGCTTCCCACGTCGCGGCCCGCGACATCCACGTACACATAGCCGTTGAGCATGCCGTTTTCATTGCGCAGCATCGAGGGGCCGGTCGCCAGCTTCAAAGTCGCGATCTCCGCCAGCGGGATCTGCATCTTCCCGTCCATGGCGGGCACCAGCGCGCGCGACAGGCGATCCAGATCGCTGCGCGAATCGCGGTAGTAGCGTACGTTGATCGGATAGCGCTCGCGGCCTTCTACCGTCGTCCCGACGTTGTCCCCGCCGATGGCGTTCATCACGATCATCTGCGCATCGTCCACGCTCAGGCCGTAGCGCGCCAACTGTTCCCGCTTCAAATCGAAGTCCAGGAAATATCCGCCGCCCACGCGCTCCGCGAAGACGCTGCGCGTGCCCTGCACATCGGGCAGTACCGCTTCAATCTCTTTGCCGATCCGCTCGATCACCGCCAGGTCCGGGCCATACACCTTAATGCCCACCGGCGTCCGCACCCCCGTGGTCAGCATGTCGATCCGGTTCTTGATCGGCATCGTCCAGGCGTTGGAGACACCGGGAATCTGCAGCGCCTGGTCCATCTCCGCCACCAGTTGCTCGGTCGAAATGTGATCCGGCGTGAGGTGCGAGAGCAGCGGGCGAAGCCACCGCGGCCCCTGGTCGTACCACGTCGCCGTCTTGCGCCATTCGGATTTCGGCTTGAGCTGGATCACGGTCTCCATCATCGAGAACGGCGCCGGATCGGTGGACGTCTCCGCGCGCCCCGATTTCCCCAGCACGCCGGCGACTTCCGGGAAGCCCATCAAAATGCGGTCCTGCGCCTGCATCAGTCGCTGGGCCTCCGTAACCGAGATGCCCGGCAGCGTAGTCGGCATGAAGACCAGCGCGCCCTCGTCCAGCGGCGGCATGAATTCGCTGCCCAGCCTCTGGTAGATCGGAATCGTGGCCGCGATCATCCCCAGCGCGCCCGCGATCACGAACCATTTCCAGCGCAGGCTCCACGCCACTACGGGCTCGTAGAGGCGCATCAGGATGCGGCTGATCGGGTGCTTCTCCTCCGCGTGAATCTTGCCCACCAGAATCGCGTTGATCGCCTTGCCGATGAATCCCGGAATGCGGAAGTTGTCCTTGCGGAAAAAGAAGAGGCGCAGCGCGGGGTCGAGCGTGATCGCCAGAACCGCCGCCACCACCATCGCGAAGTTCTTGGTGTACGCCAGCGGCTTGAACAGCCGTCCCTCCTGCGCCTCCAGCGTCAGCACCGGCAGGAACGAGACCGCGATCACCAGCAGCGCGAAGAAACTCGTCCCGCCCACTTCCTTCACCGCATTGACGATCGCCCGCTGGTAGTCGAACCTCGTCCACTCCGGGCCCGCGCCCTCCAGCCGCTTGTGCGTCTGCTCCACCACCACGATGGCGGCGTCCACCATCGCGCCCACCGCAATCGCGATGCCGCCCAGCGACATGATGTTCGAACTCATGCCCATCGCGTGCATCGGAACGAAGGAGATCAGCACCGCGATCGGAATCGTCACGATCGGAATGATGGCGCTCGGCACGTGCCACAGGAAAATCAGAATCACCAGGCCCACCACGATCAGCTCTTCCGTCAAGCGTGTGCTTCAGGTTGTCGATCGATGCCAGAATCAGCTCGCTGCGGTCGTACGTCGTCACCAGCTTCATGCCGGCGGGCAGGCCCGGCTCGATCTCCTTGATCTTCGCCTTCACCCGCTCGATCACGCGCAGCGCGTTCTCGCCCTGCCGCATCACGATGATCCCCGAGACCACTTCCCCCTTCCCGTTCAGGTCCGCCACCCCGCGCCGCATATCCGGGCCCAGCGTCACACTTCCCACATCGCGCACGCGGACCGGCACGCCCGATGCGCTCACCGCCAGCGACAGCGATTCCAAATCGTCCGCCGACCGTGCGTACCCGCGCCCGCGCACCATATACTCGCGCCCTGTAAACTCCACCAGGCGTCCGCCCACATCGTTGTTGCCCGTGCGCACCGCCGCCACTACCTTCGCAATCGGCACCCCGTACGCGGCCAGCCGGTTCGGATCCACGTTGACCTGATACTGCCGCACGAATCCGCCCAGTGGCGCGACCTCCGCCACTCCGGGCACCGCCTGCAAGTGATAGCGCAGGAACCAGTCCTGCACGCTGCGCTGCGCGGCGAGGTTGCTCCCCTGCCCCACCAGCGCGTACTGAAACACCCACCCCACGCCCGTAGCATCCGGCCCGAGTTCCGTCTGTACATCCTTCGGCAGCCGCGGCAAAATCTTCGAGAGGTACTCCAGCGTCCGCGAACGCGCCCAATAAATGTCCGTGCCCTCTTCGAAAATGATGTACACGTACGAGAATCCGAAATCGCTGAACCCGCGCACGTCTTTCACCTTCGGCGCGCCCAGCATCGCGCTCACGATCGGGTACGTCACCTGGTCTTCCAGGATGTCCGGACTGCGGTCCCACCGCGAGTACACAATCACCTGCGTGTCGCTCAGGTCGGGAATGGCGTCCAGCGGGATGCGGTTCATCGACCACCAGCCCGCCAGCGATGCGGCGGCCACGAACAGGAACACCAGGAACCGGTTCTGCGCCGAGAGCTCGATAATCCGGTCGATCATTTCGCCGAGCCCCCCAGCGCCGTCTTCAACTGGCTTTCCGAATCGATCAGGAAGTTGCCGGAGATCACGATTCGCTCCCCGCGCTCCAGACCGCTGACCACCTCCACCCGCCCATCGCCGCGCGCGCCAAGCTTCACCTCGCGCGGCTCGAAGTAGCCCTTCCCGCGGTCCACAAACACCACCTGCCGGTCGCCGGAATTCAGCACCGCCGTCTGCGGCACCATCAGCCTGCGCCCGCCGCCCGTCTGAAACTCCACCTCCCCGTACATGTCCGGCTTCAGCGCGAAATCCGCATTGGCAAACTCGATGCGCACCTTCAACGTGCGCGTGGCCGCATCCACCTGCGGCAGGATGTAATTCACCTTCCCGCGAAAGGTGCGGCCCGGCAAATAGGAGAGTGTCATCGTGGCTGGTGTGCCGAGCCGTACGGCAGCCGCCTCATATTCGAAGACGTCCGCGATCACCCATACCCTGGAAAGATCGGCAATCGTGTACAGCGCGGTCTCCGGCATGATCCGCTGTTTGGCGAAGACATTGCGCTCCGTCACGAATCCCGTAATCGGCGAAGTCAGCGTCAGGTTCTTCAGCGGCACGCCCGAGGCCGCGATTTCAGCGATCTGCTTGTCGCCGATGTCCCAAAGCTCCATGCGCTTCCTGGCCGCCGCCACCAGGTTCTCCGTGCTCCCCAGCATCTCGTGCACCGGGTTCTCGTGCATCATGTGCTGCGCTTTGATGGCCAGCAGATACTCCTGCTGCGTGGCCAGCGCTTCCGGGCTGTAGATAGTCGAGCAGCGGATCGCCCTGATGCACCTGCTTGCCGGTGAAATCCACGAACACCTGGTCGATCCAGCCCTCCAGCTTGCTGTGCACCTTGGCGATCTTGGTCTCATCCAGCGCCACCCGCGCCACCGCCCGCACGGAACTCTTCACCGTTTCGTATTCCGCCGTGCCGTATTCCACGCCGATCAGTTGCTGCTTCTCCGGCGTGATCTGTACGCTGCCCTCGGGCAGTTTGTTGGCCCGCCGCTCGTAACGCGCCTCTTCGCCGGGGATAGACCGGGACCAGTTTCATGTTGCAATCGGGCGCGATGCCCGGCACCTCGCTCTTGTACCAGGGATGCATCGGATCCACCCAGTACAGCGGCTTCTTCTCTCCGGCAGCCGGCTTGGCGTACCAGCGGCCGTAGCCATACCCGCCCGCCCAGGCCGCGGCCATGAACATCACCACCAGAATCTTTTTCATAACGGCATCCCCGTCATTTCTTCCAGGCGCGCCATGGCCACCTGAAGCTGCATCACCTCTTCGTGGTACATGAGCTCGTACTCCACCACGTTCATGAAATTGGAAAACAGCGACAGAAAATCCAGCGTGCCGGTCTGATAGCCCGCCATGGACGATTCCAGTGCCAGTTGCGCGCCCGGGATCACCGACTTCTCATACAGCCCGATCAGCTTGCGCGCGGTAGCGGCCTGCGTGTACGTCTGGCGGATCTGCGCCTGGATCGTGACTCCGGCGGCCTCGTAATTGTGCCGCGCC
Organism: uncultured Solibacteraceae bacterium; assembly: GCA_963792055.1. GTDB lineage: Bacteria > Acidobacteriota > Terriglobia > Bryobacterales > Bryobacteraceae > Solibacter. The sequence continues at coordinate 1,251,972 of CAWBUV010000011.1, forward strand.
TCGGTCGCCGAAAAAGCCTTCTCGGTAATCTCCGCATTCTGCTTCGTGCGGAAGTATGCGGGCAGCTTGAAATCCACGCGGAACTGCCACATCGGGGGCATCGAGCCCTGATTGAAATAGCCGCCCGAGACCGTGTAATCGGGGTACAGATTGCGCCGCGCGAGCGCGCTCGCCAGATCGCTGCGCTCCACCATCTTCTGCTCGCGCGCCAGCATCGGAGCGTGCGTGCGGGCATGCGCCAGCATGTCGTCGAGCGTCGCCGGAGGTTCGGCGGGCACCGGGTCGTCGGCTACCTCGATGTGCCCTCCCTGCGGCCGGTTGAGCAGCGCATTGATCTCGATCTCCTTCGAATCGCGTTCCTGCTCATAGCGCACCAGTTGGGTCTGGAAGATGGCGAACTGCGTCTGCGCCTTGAAAACGTCCTGCTGCGCCGCCCGCCCGACCGAGTAGCGCACCTCGGAGATCCGCAGGATATTCTGCAGCAGCTCCTGATAGCGATGCACGAAAGTGATGCCGGCATTGGCATGGTGCAGCTCGTGATACGCCTGCTTCAAACGGGCCGTGACGCTGAGGCGTACCGCAAGATACTGCTCGTACTCCGCCGAGGCCTCCTTCGCTGCGATGGCGCCGCGCAGTTGGCGCTTGCCCGGGAAGGGCAGTTCCTGGGAGACCATAATGCCGGCGTTGCTCGTGACATCGCGTCCCAGACCCGCACCCGGATAAGGTGCGCCATTCGCCGTGTAGCCCACCGAAAGCATCGGATCCGGCAGGCTGCGTTCCTGGCTGGGGCGCTGGCGCATAGCCTCGTACTTCTTCTGCGCCGCGAGCACCTCGCGGTTGTGCAGCAGGGCTTCGTCCACCAGCGTAGACAGGGGCTGCGCGCCCATCGCAATCGGCAAAATAAACAAAAATAGCTTCAGCGGCGACATAGAGTCCCTAACAAATGCTCCGACCTCGCGCTTACAACCGAGGCCCCATCAGAGCCGCGACCGTAAGGGAGCGTTGTGAGAACTTACGCGAGAGACAGCACTAGATCCGCAGAGGAAGTAAGTCGGGAGGAGTGTACTCGGGGGGAGCAGACGTCGCCGGAGTCGTGTTCAAACGCTCCGGCGCAATAACGAACACCGCCGCATGGCTGACCACGATCGCCGGGGCAACATGCGCAATCTGCTCCGCCTTCACGTAGTTGCGCAATCCCTGTGTTTGACAATCGTTGCCGCCAGACTTGCCATGTGGGCAGCAATGGTGTCTTTGAGCGGCAAGAAGAATCTGTGGGCACGAGAAACAATTCCCCCAGAACAGCGCCACCACCACCAGCGCCGCCATGAGCGAATTGCGAAAAGCCCGCATCTCAGCTTCATAATACACGATTTTCAGACTGTGTTAGCTTATTTTCTCTACACCATGCTGGTTTTTCCAGCAAACCCTCCGCCGCAAGCGCCCTCAACGGGGCGATATAATTCGGGCAGTAGGGCATTCCGAGTCTCCCATGTCGATCGACAACGTGCTCCGCGGCATCAAAGCCGAAATGGCCGCCTGCTCGGAATTCGAAGAGTTTGTAGTACGGAAGGTCGAACAGGACGGCTCCATCCGCAAGGTCTTTCTCAACCTCGACCGCGCCGGCGGCCGCCTGGACGACTCCCTGGAAGGCTCTGAAGCCTGGTGGGCCGGGCCCCCCAAAGGCGCCGCCGATGTCCTCTCCGTAGTGCCCGAAGAAGAGCAGTTGAATCTGCGCTTTGTCACGGCCCCCCTGCCTCCCGCCGGGCAACGCCTGCGTGTATACCCGCCCATGTACCTGCAGAAACTTCTGGATCTTTGGGAGTGTCCCGATCATGCGTCACGATTTCTCCACTGGTGGCGCAGCATCCACTCCGCCAACCGCCGCGTCTCCGAACCGCTGCACCCGCAACACTTGCCCTGGTTGCGAGTCCGCCAACAGCAGGCCTTCGAACTCCCCGCCTGGCGTACCAGTTTTCTCTGGGGACCCCCTGGCACCGGTAAGACCGCTACCATCGGCGCACTGCTGGCAACGTTTCTGATGGGCAACCCGGGCAAACGCGTTCTCCTGCTCTCCACCACCAACAGCGCGGTCGATCAGGCTCTGATCGCCGTCGATGAAGTACTCAAGCAGATGACGCCGCAGGAGGCCCGGCCCGGAGTCCTCCGGCGGTCCTGTTCCCGAATCGGAAATCACTTTCTTGCCGGCAACTACCACGGGCGCGAACACCTGCTCCCCATCAAGGACATCTCGCTGATCCACTTGCTGGCGGACTTGGAGTCCAGATCCCCCGATAAGGGCGACGTGCAGGTGTATGAGCGTTGGAAGGTCCAGCTCGAAGGCGTCCGTTCCAAGCTGCGGCAGCAGTCCATGAATGCCGTCGCCCGTGCCCGCCTGGCCGCCATGACCACGACGCGGGCCGTCTTCTCCTACGACGAACTCGAGGCCCTGGCTCCCTATGATCTCGTCGTCTTCGACGAAGCCAGCCAGGTCGGCCTGGCCCACGCGCTCGCTCTCGTGCCTCTGGGAAATGCCGTCATCTTCGCTGGCGATCCGCGACAGCTCGCTCCCATCGTGATCTCCAAGGGCGCCGACGCGCACGAGTGGCTGGGCCGCTCCACTTTCTACGCCATGCGCGAAGAGGACCCGTACACCTGCCTGCTGGACGAGCAATCGAGAATGGCGCCCGAGATCTGCCGCATGGTTAGCGGCGTTTTTTACGATGGCAAACTCAAAGTGGCCTCGTCCTGCAATTCCGATCGATCCTGGCTCGAAGAACGCCGGCCATTCCCGGTGACCAGTCTTGGTTCACGCAATGCCTATCTGGTGCGCACCGCCTTCGAAAGCAGATTCTCCATCAGACACGGTGGCCACATTCGTCCCGAGACGGCGGAGCTAGTCACTGCGCTGGTTCACGATCTGGTGAACACCGTCGATCAGTCCGACATTCTGGTCCTCACCCCCTACCGCGCGCAGCGGACTCTGCTCCGCGCAACGCTCAAAAACGCCGGATACAAACGGGTGCTCGTCTCTACCGTCCACCGCGCACAGGGGTCGGAACGGAACACCGTCATTTTCGATCCCGTACACGCCTCCACCAGCTTTCTCAACAACCGCGACCTGGGGCCGCGCCTCATGAACGTCGCGCTCAGCCGGGCCAAAGCCCGTCTTTTCGTCATCGCCTCGCGTGAGAATCTGCTCAATCCGGTGATCCGCCAGATCGCTGGAATACTTACTGCCGAAAACGAAGCTGCCTCGATTTCCGCTCTCGGCTGTTAAACTAAATCACTGGTGGGAGCCTTCTACAGCCGCGCGGAACTGGTCGCACAGCGTGCGCTCTGGAAGCGCCAGGGCAAGACAGTTGTCTTCACTAACGGCTGCTACGATCTGCTGCATCCCGGGCATGTACGCCTGCTCGAACAGGCGCGCGATCTTGGGGATATCCTGATTCTGGCATTGAACTCCGACGCCAGCGTGCGGCGCATCAAAGGCCCGTCCCGCCCCATGATCTCCGAAAACGATCGCGCCGGCATGGCCGCCTCCCTCGCCGCCGTGGACGCCGTCACTCTCTTCGATGAAGACACCCCGCGCGAACTCATCGCTGAGGTGCTCCCCGATGTCCTCATCAAGGGCGCCGATTGGTCGCATTTCATCGCCGGCCGGGAGGAAGTGGAAGCCGCCGGAGGGCGCGTGCTCACAGTTTCACTGGAACCCGGCTATTCAACTACTAATATTGTCGAAAGAATGATTCACCAGCCTTGATTCATCCTGTCGTTCGAGACCTGTTCCTCGATCTGGGACGCCATCCGGGTTTCCAGGACGTGCTGCACCGCGTGAGTGCCGGCGGCAACGCATCCGTATCCGGGCTGACGACCACCGCCAAAGCGGTGTACGCCGTCCTCTTGTGGCAATCCGCTGGACGGCCCCTGGTGATTGTAGTAGACGGTAACAAAAAGGCCGAAGATCTCTCCGAGGCCGTCAATAGCTTCTTCTCCCTGCTGGTGGCCGAAGATCGCTACGGTCCCCAACTCCTTCCGGCTCTGGACGTTCTGCCCATGCAGAACCTGTCGCCTCATGCCGAAATCTGCGAGCAGCGCGCCATCGGCCTGTGGAGCCTCGCCACTCATCGAACGCCCATCACTATCCTCCCCGTTGCTTCGGCGCTTCTGCGTATCGAACCGGCCGACTATTACCGCCAGCTTGCGCTCCGCCTACGCGCCGGAGAGGAATTGCCGCTCGAAGAAGTGGTAGCGCACCTGGAGAGTATCGGCTACCAGCGGCGCGAGCCCGTCGAGATGGTCGGTGAGTACTCCGTGCGCGGCGGAATTCTCGATGTCTTCTCGCCCGAATCCCAGAAGCCCGTGCGCATCGATCTCTTCGGCGACCAGGTCGAATCCATCCGCCGCTTCGACGTAGAGTCGCAGCGCTCCGTCCTGAAGGTCGAAGAGTGCCTGCTCCTGCCGTTGACGGAATATCAGAAATCCCGCCCCTTTCTGAGCGAGCTGCACGACCTCATGCGCGAGGCCGACATCCCCGGCCGCGATCTCCCGCCGCCGGGCGAGCCCTTCCCCGGTTGGGAACTCGTCGCCCCGATGCTCCGGCCCCGCAATGCGTCGGTCTTCTCCCTGATGGAACGCCCCATCGTCATCTGGGATGAGCCGGATCAGGTGCAGTCGGCGGTCAAACGCCTCTGGACGCGTCTCGAGCAGATCGAGCGGTCCAAGGCGTACGATCCGGCCCGCGTCTTCTTCCAGCTGGGAAGAGCTCGAACGCCAGGCCAAAGGTGGGCCGCAAGTTATTTTCCAGCAACTGGATATGGCCTGGTCACCCTCCGGAGCCGAGACCAGCACACACATTTCCACGCGCCCCGCCATGAGCTTCCACGGCAACATTCAGGTGGCCGTTGCCGAGGCGCGCACGTTGGTGGAAGCCGGCAACAAAGTCGCCTTCTTCGCTTCCGCCACCGGTGAAGTCGAACGCCTGGCCGATATCTTCAACGAGTACGCGATTCCCTACCAGCTCGGCCTGGAACAATTCGAATCCACGCCGGCTTACCTCGCGCAGCGCGCGTACATGTCCGGCGCCTCCGCCAACATCTACCTGATCAAGGGCGTCGTTCCTCACGGCACCGTTTTTCACGACACCAAACTCGTTCTCTTCGGCTCGGAAGATCTCTTCGAGACTTCGGAGCTGATCTCCCGCGGCCCCTCCTCCAAAACCGCGCGCGAGACCTTTTCCGCCGACATCATCGACCTCAAGCCCGGCGACTACGTAGTCCACTCTGAACATGGCGTTGCCCAATATCTCGGCCTTCGTGAGATTTCGAGCGGTGAAAACAAAGGCGATTACATGGTCCTGGAGTACTCCGCCGGGGCCAAGCTCTATGTCCCGCTCACGCGCATGGACCTGGTCCAGCGCTTCCGCGGAGCCGGTGAATCCAAACCTGCACTCGACCGCATGGGCGGCGCCACCTGGACCCGAACCAAGTCTAAAATCAAAGCCAAAATGCGCGACATGGCGGACGAGCTCCTCAAGCTCTATGCCTCCCGCAAAATGGCCGAAGGCTTCATCTACTCTCCGGATAGTAATTGGCAGCGCGAGTTCGAAGATGCTTTCGAGTTCTCCCCCACGCGCGACCAGCTCACTGCCATTTCCGAAATCAAACGGGACATGGAAAGTCCGCAGCCCATGGACCGTCTGCTCTGCGGTGACGTCGGATACGGCAAGACCGAAGTCGTCATGCGCGCGACGTTTAAGGCGCTCGGAGACGGCAAGCAGGTCGTTGTTCTAGCACCTACTACGGTATTAGTTTTTCAGCATTTCGAGACCTTTAAACGCCGCTTCCAACCCTTCCCCGTCCGCGTGGAAATGTTCAGCCGCTTCCGCTCGCCTAAAGAGTTGAAGGCCTCCGTCGCGGATCTGGCCGAGGGCAAAATCGACGTTGCCATCGGCACCCACCGCCTGCTTTCGACGGACGTCGAGTTCAAGGATCTTGGCCTCGTCATCGTGGACGAGGAGCAGCGCTTCGGCGTCAAGCACAAGGAGCGCCTCAAACACCTCAAAAAGGCCGTCGACGTGATCAGCATGAGCGCCACGCCGATCCCGCGTACACTACATATGTCGTTGTTAGGGCTGCGCGACATGTCCGTGATCGAAACTCCGCCCAAGGACCGGCTGGCGATTCACACCGTCGTGGCGCCTTTCCAGCCCGAACTGATCCGTCAGGCCCTGGAACTGGAACTGGCCCGCGGCGGCCAAGTCTATTTCCTGCACAACCGCGTGGACTCCATCTGGGCCCGTGCCCATGCCATACAGGAACTGGCACCGGGTGCCCGCATCGGCGTGGGGCACGGCCAGATGGGAGAGGCCGAACTGGAAAAAACCATGCTCCAGTTCATGCGCCACGAGTTCGATATCCTGGTGTGTACTACAATTATCGAAAATGGTTTGGATATCCCGCTCGCCAACACCATGATCATCGAGAATGCCGAGCGCTACGGTCTCTCGGAGCTCTATCAGTTGCGCGGACGGGTCGGCCGGTCGAACCGGCGCGCCTACGCCTACCTGCTGGTACAGCCCGATACAGAGCTTACCGAAATCGCCCGCAAGCGCTTGGCAGCCCTTAAAGAATTCAGCGACTTAGGCGCCGGCTTCAAAATCGCCGCCCTCGACCTGGAACTGCGCGGCGCGGGCAATCTCCTCGGCGGAGAGCAGCACGGCCAGATCAACTCCGTTGGCTTCGATACCTACGTCCGCCTGCTCGACGAAACCGTCCGCGAACTCAAAGGCGAAGAAGTCGTGCCGGAGATCCGTTCGGCGCTCAACCTCAACCTCGATATCCGCATACCGCCCGAGTACATCGCCGACGAAAACCAGCGTCTGCGGGCATACCGCCAGATCGCCAACGCCACCGATGATGCCGGCCGGGACCGTGCCGAAAAGGAACTGGAGGATAGATATGGCCCAGTGCCCGAGCCGGTCCATAACCTGGTGGTCTACTCGGCCCTGAAGACCCTGGCCGAAAAGATCGGCGTGGAGGCCGTGGACCGGCGCCATAACTTGTTGAATATAAAGTTCCACGCCGAAACCCGCGTCGATCCGGCGCGTCTCATGAATATTGTCGGCAAAACCCGCGGCGCGCAGTTCACTCCGGCAGGCGTATTGCTATTACCCCTGCAGGGTCAAACCGCAGCCGGGGATATTCTACGCTTCCTCGCGGAGAAACTCGCGCAACTGGGTGTCTAAGGCTTAACGGCTGCCCAGGCTTTGCTAAAATATGAGGATCAGTTATGTTTCGTAGTTTTGTAGTACTCATCGCTTCGTCCACCATCGCGGTTTGTACCGCGGCAGACAACAACGTCAAAGTCGTCGAGGAGATCGCCGCCAAAGTCAACGGCGACATCATCACGCGCGGCGAACTTGCCAGAAAGCGGCTTGAGATCGAGGCCGAGGCCAAGCGCCAGGGCTTAAGCGGTCCCCGCCTGCAGCAGGCCGTGGACGAATATTACGCCAACGCGCTCCGCGACGAGATCGATACGCTTCTGCTCGTGCAAAAGGGCAAGGACCTCAACATTTCCGTGGACGCGGATGTGACCCGCCGCCTCGCCGAAATTCAGGTGCAGCAGAAGATCTCCGATCCCGACAAGTTTCAGGCCTTCATCCGCGAAAACACCGGCATGGCGTACGAAGACTTCAAGCTGCAGATGAAGAACCAGATGCTGACGCAGCGGGTCATCGGGCAGGAAGTCATGCGCAACATCATCGTGCCCGAAGCCGAGATGCAGAAATACTACGAAGAGCATAAAGTCGGAGTTCATGCGCAAGGATTCGCAGGTCTTCCTCAGCCAGATCGTGATCTCTACGGAAGGCAAGACCCCGGAACAGGTCGCCGTCGCCGAAAAGAAGGCCAAAGATCTGGTGGCGCGCGCCAAGAAGGGCGAGAAGTTCACCGACCTGGCCCGCGACAACTCCGATGACGTCGAGACCGCCAAGAACGGCGGCCAGATCGGACCGATGAACAAGGGCGTGATGGACAAGTCGATCGAAGATCTCGTGTTCGCCGCAGAAGAAGGGCTTCGTCAGCGATGCCGATCCGCCGGCCGAATTCCTTCCTGATCCTCAAAGTGGACGAGCGCTTCGAAGCCGGCCAGGCGTCCTACGAGGAAGTGAAGAACGAACTGCAGGACCGCCTGACCCAGCCCAAAATGGAGGGCAAGGTGCGCACCTTCCTCACCTCGCTGCGCGAAGATGCCTTCCTCGAAATCAAGGAGGGCTACGTCGATAGCGGCGCCGCTCCCGCCAAAGATACGCGTTGGAAGGACGTGGCTCAGTTGAAGCCGCAGACCACCACCAAGGAAGAAGTGGCCGCACGCCGCAAGAAGCACCTCCTCTGGGTGATTCCCGCCGGTACCGTGAAGGAAACCAAGCCTGCGGCCAAACCGGCCCCCGCTGCCGTGACGCCCCCGGCCGCCGCCGAAAAAGCTCCCGAGAAGCCGGCGGATAAACCCGCCGACGTCGCCGCCGTTCCCGAGAAAAAATGAAATCGCCCTTATGTCAACGAGCTGAAGCCGAATCAGGTGATCGAGACCAGTTTCCTGGTGCAATCCAAGGAGATCCGGCAGAAGAAGGGGGGCAACGGCGAGTTCTATCTCTCGCTCTTCCTTGCCGACCGCACCGGCGAACTCGACGCCAAAATGTGGGACAACGTGTCCGACGTCCTGAACGAATTCGAACGCGACGATTTCGTCAAGGTCAAAGGCATCATTCAGGTCTTTCACAACCGGCCGCAGCTGACCATTCACAAGGTGCGGCGCATGGACGAAAGCGAAGTCCAGTTCGCCGATTACTTTCCTTCGTCCAAACGCGATGCCGGCGAGATGTGGCTCGAATTGCGGGCCATCGTCGCGTCCATCCGCAATTGCCATCTGAAGGGCCTGCTGGAAGCGATGCTGGACGATGAGGAAATCGCCCGCCGTTACCGGATCGCGCCCGCCGCCAAGCAGATTCACCACGCCTTCCTCGGCGGCCTGCTCGAGCACGTGCTCAGCGTATGCGGTCATGGCCAAGTCCGCCGCGGCTCATTACCCGAACATCGACTACGACCTGCTCGTCACGGGCGCCATCCTGCACGATATCGGCAAGATTTACGAGCTGAATTACGAGCGCGGCTTTTCCTATTCCAATGAAGGCCAGTTGATCGGCCACATCTCCATTGCGATGCGCATGCTGGGCGACAAGCTGCGCGGCCTGCCCGATTTTCCGCCGCTGGTGCGTTCCCTGGTGGAACACATGATCCTGAGCCATCACGGCAAGCTGGAATTCGGTTCGCCCAAGGTGCCGCAGTTTCCTGAGGCGCTGCTGCTGCACTATCTCGACGATCTCGATTCGAAGATGGAGGCCATGCGCGCCCAGATTGAAAACGACCGCCAGGTGGAGGGCTGCTTCACCAGTTACAACCCGGCACTGGACCGCGCGGCTCTGAAAAAGGACCGCTACCTGAATCCCGCGCCCGCCGCAAACTCAACTGCGGTAAGCGTTCCGGCGGCTTCGAAATCCCCGGCACCGCCGCCTCCGCCGCCCTCCGCGCCTCGCCCGCCCGCAGTGGCAGGCAACTCGCTAATGGCAGAGAAACTCTTGCAGGCCGGGCTCGTCCGCCCCAAGGCAAACTGATGCCCAAGACCGCGCGCGATGTGCCTCCACCGTTGGAGCTGGCCTGTCTCCAGGCGCTCTGGACACTTCAGGAAGGCAACGTGAGGTCCGTACAGGAAGTCGTAGCCCTCTCCCGCCCGCTTGCCTATACCACCATCATGACGGTATTGGACCGCCTGGTTCGCAAGGGTAAACTGACCCGGCGCAAAGTGGGCCGGGCCTTCGTCTATTCACCCCAGGCCTCCCGCGATTCCATGCGTCGCGTCGCCCTCCGCGAACTGGTGGACGGTTTCTTCGATGGCTCCGAAGCTGCGTTGCTCGAATTCCTTCGTCCCATCGCCGTCGCCGCTCCCAGCACTCCGCCGCCCCACGAAGAGCATCAAATCGACACTGTGCTGCTATAGACCCGTTGTCATCTGTCAAAGGCCAGGTTCAGGCGAGCGCACGCGCCTCGGAGCGCTACTTGATCTTGAAACTGCCCGGCGACCCCTCCCGATGTGCCATGTGGCAGGTTAAGCCTGATGATGCTTGTCGTGATGGATCTGCATGGTCTGCGCATCGATATATGGTTCCAATGCGTCGAATGCGTAGGGCAATTTCGGTAAGGTGAAGGGAGGTTCAGCAGCGGGAGCCACGACGGCGGCCGTATCGAGTGTTGCGAGTTCGAGTAGTGTTCTTCTCGTCATCATTGGTGGTCCTTTGGTCTTGCGCTCGATTTTTTCCGTTCTTGTGAAGCCATCTCCCGCGCGCGCACAAGTTGTCCGGGCGTGATTTCTTTGGCCATCCGATCGCGTAGCGTGGCGGCATTGCCGATTTCCTCGGCGGCCAGTTCCCACCACGCGTAGGCCGAGACATAATCGCGAGCCACGCCTTCGCCGTTCGCGTACATCAGCCCGAGGTTGTGCTGGGCCGTCGCATAACCGGTCTCCGCCGCCCTGTGGCAGAGCAGGAACGCTTGCCTGAGGTCACGCTTCACCCCCCGGCCCTGCTGATACATCACGGCCAGATTAGTCAGGCCTTCTGGGTCGCCCTGCTGCGCCGCCAGACTGTACCAGCGAACCGCTTCGCCATCGTCTCGCGGCACTCCGCTGCCCGTGGCGTACAGCGTGCCCAGATTGTTTTGCGACTCCGCATCGCCTTGCACAGCAGCCTTGCGATACCATTCCGCTGCTTCCTGGAAGTCCTTCTTGACGCCAAGTCCATTCTCCAAGAGCCAGGCCAGGCAATATTGAGCCGCAACGTGACCCTTCGCCGCGGCTTTACGGTAGTACCGTGCCGCCTCGGGATAGTCACGCGGAACGCCGTTGCCTTCGGCGAATCTCTCGGCATGACGGTAATCGTCTTCTGCCTCGCGCGAGACAACGGCGGATGTTGACTGTTTGGGTCTCCCCGCCTGTGCGGAAGCCACCAAGACAAGTGCGACCGCGAGGGGACGCAGTTTCCTGTTCAAGATCGTCATTTCTGCTTACTCTCCCTTGCATCCGAGGGGCTTGCGGGCGCCGGTGTCCGCAGCTCTTCCAGAACGTAGTCTGCGCCTTGCCGGCGTACGCTCCCAACCACTTGTTGTCCTGGCTTCAGGCCTTTCAGCCGTTCCTTATCGGGCACAAGAAACTCCATTGCATACGGCGCCTTCGAAGCTCGCATCAGGCCCTGAATTTCCTCGTGGTAGAGAGTGACTGCGCCCGCGTCCGGATAGACACGAACCACTTGACCGCGAAGCTGATAAGCAGGCGCTCGTAGCGAAGAGCGCGCCGGAGCTCTCGCGAAAGGATCGGAAAGGGCAGGATCGGTCAACAGCGTACGATCCGTCAACGACAGCAGAAAGGCCACCAGATCCTCCCTCTCCTGGGTGCTGAGCTCGAACCCTTTGACAAACTCGCTCTTATTCAGATTCTCCGCGCCAACACCGGCGTTGGGGCCGGTTTTGATGGTCCGTCCGCCATCACGATAGTGGTCCACCGCCTCCCTCAGCGTCCTGATGCTCCCGTCGTGCATGTAGGGCGCCGTGACGGCGATGTTGCGCAGGGTAGGCGCCTTGAACTTACCGACGTCTTCCTCCTGGTGGGTAAATTCGTAGAGCCCCAGGTTCGGCGGCGGGTACGAGAACTTACCCTTCAGGTTATAGAGGCCCGTATTGTGAAACTCCACTTCAGTGAGACCCTTGTCCAGGTAATCCACTGTGCCCGTCAGGTTGAAGCCGCCGTGACAGTGAAAGCATTCCAGCCGCTCGCTGAAGAACAGGGCTTCGCCGCGCTTGGCTGGCTCTGAAATTGCGTCGGCATAATCGCCGTTCCTGTACCGGTCATACGGCGAATCGCCCGAGAGAATCGTGCGTTCGAAACTGGCGATGGCGTGGGTCACCGCTCGAAGCGTGACCGGTTTCGCTTCCGCCGGAAACGCCGCGGCGAACAGCTTGCGATAGATCGGTTTGCTTTCGAGCCTCTGTATCAGCAGAGACTCCCTGCCTGACATGCCAAGTTCCACTGGATTCTCACCGAAGAGCGGAACGAGCGCCTGCGCCTCCAAGGTGCGCATCAGTGGATTGGCCCATGTCAGTACAGGGCTATACGCAACGTTCACCAGGCTCATGGGTCCACGCGGGTGTCGCTCACCGGTGGAGCCCAACCCGCGGCCGCGTCCATCGGTAAAGGCTCGTTCCTGGCGATGGCACGTTCCGCAGGATTGAGTCCCGTTCAGAGACAGCCTCTTGTCGTAGAACAGGTATCGGCCGAGTGCCACCTTCTCTTTTGTCATCGGGTTATCCGCCGGTACCTTGGGTAGCGGAAATCCCGGCGGCAGTTTCCACTCGTAAGGCCCGAGTTTTTCTTTTTCTACAGCCCTCTGCGCAAACCTGAGGCGGCGGACGTACTGAACCATCTCCCATCGCTGCCCCTCGTCGAGTTCCGCGTCGAAAGCCGGCATGCTCCGCCCCGCGCCGTTGCCGATCACCCAGTAGATTTCGCCGTCGCGCATGGACTCCATCAGATAGCCGGCAAGGTCGGTCGGGCGCGGACGGCAGCTTGCCGGCCGTCGGTGTTCGCGCTTTGCCGTCCTCTCCGTGGCATCTGGCGCAGAGGCGATCGTAAACCGGCCGGGCGGCAGCAGCGTGTTCAGCGGTTGCGGAGAGAGGCGATTTCAACAGCCGTGCCTCGGGTGGAGCGGTCGAATGTCCGTGCGCATCATGGGCATGGCACACCAGGGGCGCAAGCCCGGCCAAAATCAACAGAGCCCGCATATCCGCCTCAATTTCCCGCGCCTGACGTTGGTTTGGATTCCGGCGTACCCCCTTTGCGGAAGAAGGTTTGCTTGCCGGCGGGTTTTCCGGCAAAGGCCAATCCCAGGTTGGAGAAGAGCGGCGCGCAGTCGCCATCGTCGGGACTGGACATGCAGCCGGCGGCAGTCTTTTCCTGATTGGTATCGATGTTGGAATTTTTCAGAAGCGCCGCCAGGTCGGCGATCACGAAGTCGTGAGTGGGATCGAAGCCGGTCAGTTCGATCTCGGCGCGATTTGGTGAACTGCACTGCGCGGGTGGCGCGGTCTTGACCTGGTTCGGAGTACAACCCGTACTGCCGAGGTGAATCGCGTAGCCGCGCGGCATCCCGGTGCTGGAAAAATCCAGGCGGGCGAACTTGCGTCCCGCGTTCCATACCCAAGCGAGGGCTGTCAGGTTCAATGGGGAAGGCTGCGTCGTGAGATCCGTGTGGTTCTTGTTGAACGGAACGCCAAGGGTGAAGCGCAAGCCTGTGTAGTGGCCAGCGGGAGCCGTGCCTGTTACGCGGTCGTTGATATCGGGAGTGCCGTTCACACAGCCGCCGCTCGCGTTCTCGAAATCGAGCAGCGCCACATCATCCAACTGCCACTTTCCATCCTGGTCCAGTTGCACGGCCACCACATTGCCGCTGTCATCGATCAGCGCGATGTTGTGGACGTAGAAACGGAAATCGCGCGGAGAGAGCTTCGAGCCGGTGTCGCCGATTCCCGAATATATTTGGCCGCAAGCGAATTTTTCGCTGCCTACCATAGCCTGAAAGCGCACAGCCACCGGTTGGTCGGCTGCCCATGCGTTGCCCCCCATGCTCGGAAGAGCAGCGAGCAAGAACGTAAAAGCTTTTAATCTCAAGTAAAATCTCCTTTGACAGTTCGAATGAAACAACGATGACCGCCGGCGCACCCGCGCCGCGTCGCCAGGACTAAGGAACTAGACCATCGTCAAAGGGAAGGAGGGGGTGGTTTCGCGAAGAGCGCGAACTCGCCATCGGCCCGATCGCGGTGTGCGACGGACCATGGCTCGAGGGAGGCGATAGGCAAAGGCGGACCGATCTTCACGCCCCGGTCGGCCGTTGTTGCCAGCGGTGCCGCGGGTTGACCGGGATGCTGGCCGCAGCCCTTCAGGCAGGCCGGCGCGGCGGTCCAACTCGGGCGCGCCTTACTGGCGACGCGACTGGATCGGTGGCAGCAATGTTGCCCACTCTTACAGCAGCGCTTGCCGCAATCGGAGCCGTCGCCCGCGCGGAGCGCAACGAACCCGTACAGCGACGGGATCAGCAACCCCAGGGTGACGACGAGAGCCGCGATCCTGCGGGCGAAGCTCGCCACAGGCCGCAGCAGGACCGATGCCGCGCGCCGCGGCGCCGTTCTTCGTGGCCGAAATGGTCCTGGGGCTGCTCACAGAGGATTGACGTTAGGGTAGCCGGCGAATCTCGATCGCGCCATTCTCCTCCCATGCAGCCAGCACGCCTCCGGCCGCCAGTGCACATAGCGAGGGAAACGAACCGGCACTGGAAAGGACCTCCACTTTGCCGTCCTTCCACGCTTCCAGCTTCGAACCGTTAGACCACAATGCGTAGGTGTGGCTTCCGCTCAGCGCGAGCGCGACATCTTTGCCTGTGCCCACTTGCCGTTCCGGACGCCCGGGTTCGGCCAGGAAGATATTTCCCTCACGCCGCCACGCGGTGACGGTCTTTGCCGTCGATACGGCCAGGCCGCCCCCATCCATCGGGCAAGCGTTAAGCTGCCATGTCCCGCTGCCAAGTTTCTCCGGAGTCGCGAAATTCACGCCATCCCGCGAAGTCGCCAGGTACATGTCGCGGGCGCCGCCCAGCGAGTTCCGCCACATTACGAGCAGCCGGCCCGAGGTATCGATTGCCACTGACGGGTGGCAGCATTCGCAAATGCTGCCATCGGGTGATTGATACACGGCGACATTCTTCGACCACGTTTCGCCGTCATCGGTAGAGCGCGCCGCGTAGAGTTTCGTGCCCTTGGTGCCGCGCTTGTCGAGCCATGCGGCGAAAAGCATGCCTTTCCCATCGCCGGTCAGTGAGTGCAAGCCTTCGGTCGCGGACCCGGAAACGTCGTTGATCGCTCTTCCTTTGGACCACGTTTTCCCGCCGTCTGTGGAGCGCCAAATCATAAGGTCGCCATCGGAGGGTAGGCCGTGCGCGTGAGGTCCCTGGTCCGCCTTGCTGCCCGCCACGGCTGTAATCACGATGGCATTGCCGGAGAGCGCGATGCGCGGCCCGCGATGACGGCTCAGCGGTATGATTCCCGCCTCAGCGACTTTGGCCGGCGTTGAAAACGTCGTGCCGTGGTCGTGGGACGCGCTGAAGTAGATTGTGTGGCCCGCCCCAAACGTGAGCACCACGGTCGACGGGTTGGCCGCGATTTGTGGTTCCCGCGCGGGATCGTCCGGGCCTATGGGTCCCAGGTGCACCGAAAGCGCTGCAAACAGAATGAATGGAATCATGAGCTCCTCCTCATAGAGTGATGGATCCAGCTTTTCAATTTCCAGGGCGCGAACCGCCGTGGCGGTCGCTGTTGGGACACGAGGTTCTTACGAAAGAGGAGCAACAGGCGGGGGGCGCTGCTGTAGGGCGTGGTTGGAAAGGTGTGCTGCCGGCGATACCTCACTGCCATGCGCGCTGGCAACAAACTCAATCGCTGGCGCGCAAGGCCAGGATGAAGGTTGTACGAAACCACTCGTCCGGATTCCGACGGGCGTCAGTGCTCCACAGTCGCTGGCGCATGCTCTGGACAGTACCGGACCGGCCGCCTGTTTGGCGTTCGGCTTCCTGCAGCAGCACTTTGCATGACCGCGGCAACAGGACGAATTGGATGAGGTAAGCGATCGGGCCGTGAGCGGCACCAGGGATGCCAGCGCCAGCAGCACCGCCAGACATGCGGCAACCACGACTCGAATCAAGCGAAGGCGACTTCTTCTTCCCAGCATCCTTTGGAACGGTAGTATACCACGCACCATTCGTCTCGATGCGGGCAGGTCGAATCGCCCTAATCCTCGAAGGGTAATCGCCTTTGTCCTACAATGGAGCTTCCACGCGGGGAAACACGACTATTTGATGCACCTGCTTTCCACCCTTTTCGGCGCCGCCCTCACCCTCGCAACCGCCTACTCTTTCGGTGCTCTCCTGATGCGCCGGCGTCCCGTGCCCACGGAGATCCTGCTCGCCATCGGCGCCGCCATGGAGAGCGTTTTGGTCTTCCTGCTCCTCACCTTCCACTTGGCGCACTGGGGCGTATTCCTCGGAATCGGCGCTGCCGCCATGCTCGCTGCCTGGCGCCTCCGCGGCACGTTTCCCGCGCAGGACGCGATTCACATTCCGCGTGCCGCCCGGCTTGTCTTCCTGTTCGTCTTTCTACCCTACGGCGTCTGGTACCTGGTCAACGCGCTGGCTCCGGAGACCATCGCCGACGGCATCACCTACCATCTCGGCCTGCCCCGCGAATACCTTCGTCTCGGCGGCTTTCCGGAGCACATCACTTTTTACGATGTCGTGCCGCAGGGCATGGAGATGCTGTACACCGTCGCCTTTGCCTTCGGCCGCCATGCCGCCGCCAAGCTGGTGGAGTTTGCTTTCTTCCTCGCCACCATTCCCCTGATCTTCCGCCTCGGCCGCCGCCTCGGCGCCACGGATCTGGCCTGTCTCGTCGCTGCAGTATTTTATTTCTGCGCACCCGTCGCCGGCATCACCGGGTCGTCTTCCTATAACGATGCGGCGGGCGTCTTCTTCCTGTTTGCGGCCTTCTACCTTCTCCTGCCAGGCGATCATCGTTATCTGCTGCCCGCCGGCATACTCGCCGGATTCTGTTACGCCATCAAGCTCCCGGGCCTCGCCGTGGTCGCCGGAGCAATTCTTTTCGTGACGTTCGCGAAGCGACGCTGGAAGCCCGTCCTGACTGTGGCTGCCGGCGCCGCACTCATGATGGCGCCGTGGATCGTGCGGGCCGTGGCGCTCACCGGCAACCCGATTGCGCCGCTCATGAACCAGGTGTTTCCGAACCGGTACTTTCACATCTTCACAGAGCAGGAACTGGCCGCAAATCTGCGATCTCTCTCTGGCGTGCAACCCGCCCAAGTGCCCTGGGAACTGGCGTTCGGCGACCACCTCACCGGCACCTTCGGACCGCTGCTGTTCGCCTTACCTCTCGGACTCCTCGTCCTGCGCCGCCGCCAGGATGGATTCCGGGGACGCCTTCTGTGGGCGGCGGTGCTTCTGCTCGCCCTGCCCTGGCTTACCAACAGCGGAGCGCGCTTCCTCATGCCGGCGGTGGCGCTGGCGGCCATCGCCCTCGGCATGGTGCTGCCCCGTCCGGCGGCATGGGCCGCGATCGGTCTACAGGCCGTCCTGTGCTGGCCCCACGTGCTCGACGCCTGGGAGACCCGCTACAGTTTCCGTCTGCATGAATTTCCGCTCGCTGCGGCGATCGGCGCCGAATCTGAGCCGGACTACTGCAAGCGGCGCTTCGAGGAATACAACGTCGCCCTCATGATCCAGAAGGCCACTCCTCCCGACTCCCGCATCCTGGCGCTGGTCTCCGTGGCTAATGCCTATCTCGATCGTGAAGTCGCGGTATCGTGGCAATCCGCCGAAGCCGATCAGTTGCTGGACACGCTTCGCCTGGCGGGGTTGTATTACAAAAGCCCCACTTTCGACTGGAAGGCTGTCTGGCCGGCACAGTTACTGCGCGCACTCCGTTTCCGCATGCCGGCCGGATACCAGGGAGAATGGGACATCAGCGAAGTGCAATTGTTATCCGGCGAGGACCTGATCTTCAATAGCCCTCAGTGGACGCTCGGCGGATGGCCCAACCGCTGGGAGAGCCCGCTGGCCTTCGACGGCAACCTGGCCACCCGCTGGCGCACCTGGGAGACTGTGCGCGCCGGGATGTATCTGGAACTGCAACTGGACCATCCGCAGCGCCTGACTTCGGCGGTTCTGGTAAGCCACACGCCGGCCCTCCATGTAGCGCTGGAAGTCTACGGCCTCGATGTAAAAGGGCAGTGGCATCTGCTCTCCAACTCGCCGCAAGCGATCCTGCGGCCACCCAAGGATATTCGCCTGGAGGCAGCGCGGGCCGTGAAGCGCGCCGGATTCCGCTATCTGCTGGTTCCGACGGGGAAGGACGGCAATGCTCCAATCGGCAACGTGATCCTCGATCGCGAGGCCGAGTGGGGCATGGAATCCGCCGGCGATGCAGGCCGCTTTCACCTGCTTCGTATCAAATAATCGCCCGTTAATCGCTCCCCGCCGATCAATGGAGATTGCGATCCCGGTCGCGTACGAGCACCCTGCGGAAGACTTCGCTCACTTCGTCGATGACCCACGGTTTCGGAACCACATCGTCAAAGCCGTACTTCCGGAAATCTGACATCACCGCCGAATCCGAGTATCCGCTGGAGACGATCAGTTTCAACGCGGGGTCGCACTCCTTCAGTTTTGCGGCTGCTTCAATGCCACCCATGCCTCCGCTTACTGTCAGGTCCAGGAGGGCGGCGTCGAAGCCGAGGCCCGATGCTTTGGCGTCCTCGCACAAGGCAATGGCCTCAGCTCCATCGCGGGCGGTCACGACTTCGTAACCGAGCTTGCCGAGGATCGTTGCCAGCAACTTGCGAAGTCCCTCTTCGTCGTCCATCACCAGCAGCCGCCCGGTGCCGGCCTGCAGGCGGGTAACCGCAGGGGTCTGACATTCGGGACGTTGCGGGGATGCCGGCAGATCGATCGTAAAAACAGAGCCCTGCCCGGGCTTCGACTTCACCGAAAGACCGCCGCCGTGCTTCGCCACGATGGCGTATGCCGTTGCCAGACCGAGTCCGTTGCCGCGGGGCTTGGTGGTGAAGTACGGGTCGAAGATGCGTGGAAGGACATCGGCGGGTATTCCGTGCCCGTAGTCCAGAACAGAGATCCTCACGTGCGCATCGCCCAGGTTTTCGGCGCGTACCTCGATAATCCCGCCTTCCGGCATCGCCTGCCGGGCGTTGAGCAGGATGTTGTGGAGCACCTGTCCAATCTGGCCGGGATCGACCTCGGCACAGCGGAGGTCCTCCGCGATACTGACCTCAATACTGGTCTGCGCGCCGGCGCGCGCCAGGTGGACGGCATCCATCACGAGTTGGGCGACGGAAACCAGGCGGCGGACCGGCGCGCCGCCTTTCGCAAACGTCAGCAATTGAGAAGACAGAAACACCGCGCGCTGGCAGGCGTTTGCCGTATCGTCCAGAATCTCCTGGACCGGCTCCTGTGATTCGACCTGCATCTTGAGCAACTCCAGATTGCCCTGCACCACGGTGAGAAAATTGTTGAAGTCGTGGGCGATGCCGCCCGCCAGCACGCCAAGCGATTCGAGCTTGCGCGCACGCAACAACTCATCTTCGATTTGTTCGCGCTGCGTGATCTCAGTACGTAACTGTTCGGTCGATCGCTGCAGTTCGGCGGTGCGTTCGCGAACCCTGACCTCCAGTTCCTCATTTAATGCTTCCGCATGGTTTTTGGCGGACTGCAGGTCGTGCAGCAGGTCCTGATTTTCAAACTGCAGCATCAGCGATGACGTGATGGTGAAGTGTATGCGCCTGGTAGTGACCAATGTGGCAAAGGTGAAGATTCCTGCGAGCAAGGCCATGGCGAGGTGGGCCTCGTCGCCCTGTAACGCCAGACGGAGGGTCGGTCCGAGACCGGTCGGAATGATGAACGCGAGAGACGCCTCCGGGCGCGGCGCCAGCAGGGAAACGGCGCCCAGCATCATTCCGCCGACAATGAACATGAGGAAGACCTGATGCGCCAGGTGCGCTTCCGGATACAACAACGTGCCTGCCGCCGCCCAGCCAGCTCCGGCCAATCCGGCGCCAATCGCGAACGTGGTATTCCACCGGGGGGCATGCAGAAGGGACGGCTCACTACGCAGGTACTGCCGCCCCAGCGCATACCGTCCGCCGGCTAGAGCAAACATGTAGAGGCACCAGCCCAGAATGAGCTGGTGCCGGATCACGGCCCATTGCAGCCGGGCCAGGATCGGTGTGGCAATCAGGGTAACCCAGATTCCGAGGTTTGCATTGCGGTACAAGAGACTGACCTGCGCGGCAAGTACTTTCTGTCGGGTAGAATCGGGGCTGGCGTGCGCTACATCGGCAGGTGGAATGCTCGGCGTCATGGCGACACACCGGGTACTGTTTGTGTACCCAAATTACCACAACGGCCGACGCAAAAAACCCGGTGTTTCCCCAGAAGGTGTTTCCCTAAAAGACGAACCGCACCTGCAGTTGGAACATCCGCGGCGGATCGATGTTGGCGAATGCCGGGATGGCGTTGGTGGCCGTGCCGACGGCCGCCAGCTGACCGAATGTCGGATTCGGCGTGCCCGTGTCGCCGTAAACGGCTTGCCCGCGGCCGAGGAAGTTTCCGTGGTTGAGAAGATTGGAACCCTCCAGCCGTAGCAGGACATTCATGCGCTCTGTCCGCTTGATGCGCCCCTCAATGAAGACCGCGACGTCGGAGGTCGCAGTGCTGCGGAAGGTCGACTTGCCGATGACCTTGCCGTTGATGACGGGACGGTCGTTGTTCGCGCCGTCGCCATTGTTGTCCACGCCGGTGGTGGCGTTAAACGGACGCGCCGATGCGAGTTGTGTCACGGTGCCGGCCGTGATGTGGAACGGAAACTGGTAGTGGAAGGTGATCACCGCGCGATGACGCTGATCGAGCAAGCTCGGTCCGCGTTCGACCTCGCCCAGGCGCGCGATGTTGTTCTCGTTCGGGCCGACGCCGTTGCCGTCCGGTTCGGTGGTGTTGGTCGCTTTGGAGAGCGTATAGCTGACGCGCGGCGTACAGGCGCCGGTTGCCGCGGTAGCTGACCTGGGTCTGCAAGCCGTCGTAATCGGCGACGCCGAGATTCATCAGCACGTTCACCTGGCGGACGCCGCCATTGACGGGAAGGATCGGACGGGTGGCATTGGCCGCGGCCACGGTCCGCACCTGTCCGGGCGCCGTGCGATCGAAGGGCGAGGGGGCATTCAGATCGACGGTGCGATCGAGGTCCGTCCAGTGCTGATGCACGTAGTCGGCGCCGGCGAACAGGCCTTTGACGACTTCCCGCTCCGACGCCGATCGACACCACCTGGCTGCGCGGGTTCACGAGCTTATCGGGGTAGTTCGGCAAGAGGTCGAAGTTCAGCCCGTACTTGGCGAACTGAGCCTCGTAGAAGGCGCGGCGGCCCGCCTGAATGGTGATATCGCGGGCGGGCAATTGCGAAGCCGGCAGCGTCTTGGGGTCAAACGATAACGGGAGGCACGATCCCGTCAGGCAGGTCGGGAAGCCGAGCTGCCCGGGCGTCGCGGTGTATGTCGTCAAGCCATCCAGCCCGTTCACCAGGTAGCTGGCAACCAGGTTGGATTGAATCTGCGTGTAGTACATGCCGTAGCCGCCGCGAATCGACCAGCGCGAATCGCCGTTCGGATTCCAGCCGAAACCGACGCGCGGGCGCGAAGTCCCTGGTGGCGTCGGTCAGGGTCTGCCGGTCGTAGCGAAGGCCGAGGTCGATGGTGAGGTCGCGGCGCACATGGATGCTGTCCTGCACAAAGCCGCTGTAGAGCCACTGTGTCAGCTTGTAGCTGCTGATGCCGAAATTGATCGGCTGCGTGTACTGCTGCACGTCGGCCAGGGTCAATTGATCGAAGGGCGCGGTGGTGGTGCTGTTGAACGTGAAGGTGCCGAGCACGGCGGTGCCGGGCTCGCTGCCGGTGCCGCCCGAGCGTGTGATGGATCAGACTCCCGCCGAAGCGGACGTGGTGTTTGCCGCGCGACCAGGACAGCGTGTCGGAAAACTGCGTCTGGTGACCATACAGGTTGGATAGCCGCGATTGTCCGATGGTGAACGGTACGGACCCGGTGCGAGTGTAGGTGGTGGAGAGAGTTTGCGCCTCCCACTGCGTGACCGGATCGCCATGCAGATAGGCGACTCGCGCCTCGTTGAGAAGATTCGCGCTGAGTACCGAGGTGTGATTGACCTGCGCCGTCCACGAGCGGCGCGCAGTACCCGCGCGCGACACTGGGCGCGTTCGTGCCGCCGACGGCGTCCTGCGGGTTGTCGTCGTGAAACCGATCGACGTTCACGCGGAACATCAGGCGTCTGGTTCGAAGTGAGCTTGTGGTCCAGGCGCCCATTGAACAGCGCCTGGCGGTAGTGACCTGTATAGTCAAGGTTGCCATTCGGCCGGCAGCAGGAATGCAGGCAGGGTGCTGGAGAGGAAGGTCGTCCGATTCTGCCGGGTGTAATCGCCGGTGGCGAAGAAGAAGGTCTTGTCCTTGACGAGCGGCTCCGCCGATGGAGGCGGAATACTGGCTCAGCGCATCCGGAACATCTACCGGGTTGATGGCGGTGAGCGTGGAGGGGGTGACGCAGCTCGAAACCGACGGCGGGCAGAAGCCCTTGGTGGAGAAGGTCTTCGCCTGCATGTCGCCGGGACGGCCCAGGTACAGTGCTTCGCCGTGCAGTCCGTTGGTGCCGCTCTTGGTGACGATGTTCAATGCGGGTCCGGCGGTCCAGCCGAATTCGGAAGAAAACGCGTTGGAGAGCACCGTCATTTCCTGGATGGCGCCCAGCGGCACGGTGGCGATCATCGTCTGGCGGCCCCACGCCTCATCGTTGTTCGCGCCGTCGAGAGTGACCGTAGTGGTGCGGCGCGATCCCGCGCCAGTGACGAAGTACGTCTGGTTGACGAAGAGATCGCCCGTGCCCTTGGCCTGGCGGAACGCCGCATTGAGGAGCGGCAGCGTGGTGACTTTGCGGCCGAGGATCGGGGTCTCGTCGATTTGCGCGCTTTCGAGCCGGCGGCCGATCTGCGGATCGGCGCGCACGCCTTCGGCGGTGCCGAAAACGGTGACTTCGGCCTTCCCGGAGCCGACGAGGAGCTTCACTGTCAGGGTCGCGGTTTCACCCGAGCGCAGCGCGACGTCCTTGAGTTCTTCGTTGCCGAAGCCCTCCTTGGATACGCCGACGGTGTAGGTTCCGGTCAGAGACAGCGCCGGAATGGTGGCGCTGCCGTCGCTTCCGGAGACGGATTCGCGCACGGCGCCGGTAGCGGAGTTGACGACCGAGACTTTCGCATCCTTCACGCCGGCGCCGGTCTGATCGACGACCACGACGATCATCGAGGCGGTATTGGGAGACTGCGCGGCCAGCGATGCTGCCATGAAGGCAAGTAGAGCAGTGGACGAACCCTGAAGTCGAAGCATGTGAGATCCATCCAGCGTATAGTAGCCCGGAGTCCTACTACCACCTGTCGTACTGTCCGGCAAGCGAATGGAAACCGGACACAATGTCCGGTTTTGCCGGTGTCACAGAAAGCGCTGGACCTGATCGCGGAAGCGGGTATAGACCCAACTGACAGTTACCAGGAGAAGTCCCAGAACGATGAAGCTGATGATGCGCGGCAGCGTTTCCAGATTACGGAGGTCCCAGAAGAAGAGCTTCAACGTGCAGATCAGAAATAATGCGAGGCCGGAGAGGCGGAGCACGCGATCGCGCAAGGCGAAGCCCGCGGCGAGCAGAACGACGGCTTCGAGAGCCCAGGCGACGGTGAGCAGGCTGCCGGTGACTTCGTGATAGATGAGAGCGCCAAGCAGAGTGGTGGCGAGCAGAGAATTGTACAACCGGGGCAGGCTGGCGAGTTCGCGGCGTAGCATGGCGGCCCATAAACAGACGATTGTGGGTGCGATAGCGAGGACGGGTTGAAGCGCGCTGAGGTCGATGACGAGACAGCGCGTGGCCACCACGGCGCTCAACAGAAACGCCTGAGCGTGCAGGCTGCGGCGGTCGAATTCAGCGAGAGTGAGCGCGGCCAGCGCCCACGAGGGACTGACGGCCCAGGCGGGTAGCAGCGCATGGAGTCCGGCGAGAAGGAACAAGGTAGCAGGCCAGGTGGCGATATCGAGCACGCGGCCACCGGCTTCTTTGCGGGCACGCCAGGCGAAGGCGTAGGCGAGGGCGGACGAGATGAGAGCGAGACGGCTGGAGAGATCGAAGCCGGCGACGCGGGCGACCGCGATCAATCCCACGACATAGGACATGGCGCGGAATTCAGCGGGCAGACGGCGCAGTCCCGCTTCGAGCAGCAACAGTGCGAGTGCCAGCCAGGCGATGCCGAGGTATTCGCCCGGCACGAGCCGCCAGACCAGGGTGCAGAGGCCCATGGTTGTGAGACAGGATGCGGCTATGCGCAGCGCGTTGCGCTCGTCCCCATACAAGCGATCTTCGCCGCTCCAGAGCGCGGTGTGCACGAGAGCGTAGGCCACGGCGGCGACGATTGCGAGCGAGAGCGCCGGGTAAGGCTGGTAGATGGTTGTGGCCGCGGCGCCGAGAATGGCGAGAACATACCCCTGCAGGCGGAAATCGAGTAGACGGCGCCACCAGCCAAGGGCGAAGGGGCCGAGGGCCATGAGGGACCAGACGGGTCCGCGCCAGGGGTCGGAGGCTTCCACGCCGGATATGAGGGCGGCCATCCCGGCGGCGGCATACCCATACCAGACATCCGATACCTGGAGCGCGCGATTCAGGTAGAATGCCGCGACATTGAGCGCGGCAACGGGCTCCCAGGCGTGCGGGGAAAGGCCGACGATGACTTCGGCGAGCAGATCGCCGAGCTGAAGTCCGAAGAGCGCACCGGCCAGATTGCGGAGAAACGCGGAGCGGAAGCGAACTCCGGCGAGATAGTAAATCTCGGCTTCAATGAGGAGGGCGAGGGCCAGCCACTGATCGTGGAGCTTGAGGACGATGGCGGTGGCGGCAAGGGCGGCGTTGAAGAGTACGGCGGGCTTCCAGCGGCCGGTACGGGTGCGCGCGAGGGCGCCGGCGAGGTACAGGGCGGCGGCTCCGGCGGCCAGTTGCCACATCTGATCCGGAGCGGCGTGCGTCCATTTGCCCGCGGAAAGAGCCAGGAAACCGAGCCCGTTGAGCGGCAGGAGCCAGGGGTCGGCACGCAGCAGGTCGAAAGCTTCGAAGAGGAGCCAGTAGAGCAGGAAGAGTCCCTGTGTCTGCCAGAGCGGCGACCCGGTATCGCGGTGCAGGCCGCAGGTAAGGTAGGTGGCAACGAGTCCGAAGAGGGCGAAGCGATTCCACGCGTTGCGGTACGCGATGTAGAGCAGCGAGGCGGCCAGCGGGATGAGCATGAGCACGCCGAAGGTGGTGACTTGGGAGATGGCGAGGGTGACGAACGCGAGGAAGTAGGCGAGTCCGGTGACGGCTTGAGAGCGATATTTGAGCGAGTGGACGATCATGCCTGCGGCGACGGCGAGCAGCAGGAGGGTGGCGGCGAACGCGTTATCGAGGATTTTGGCGGCGGGGACTGCGTACATGGCATAGACGGTGGTGTAGAGCGCCGCCCATCCGCCGCCGAGCAAGCCGTAGGAGAAGTTGCGATACTTTTCGCGCCGCTCAAAGACGACACCGGAGATCAACAAGGCGAAGCTGGCGGCCAGGCTGAGAGCGATACGTCCGGCGGCGCCAACCTGATCCCAGGCATAGTTGAGCAGTAGCGCGAGGCCGATGACAGCGACGAAGACGCCGAGCTTGTTGACCCAGTTGCCGCCGATGAGGGCTTCCCAATCTTCGCTGGAGCGATGCGCGGGCGCAGGCGGCGGTTGTAGCGGCGTCGGGATGATGATGGACGCGGGGAGCCCTACGACGGGCGGCGGGGGTGGAGGCGACGCGGGGCGCGGAGGCGCAGGCTCCTCACGCGGTACAGGCTCCGCACGCGGCGGTGGTGGCGGGGTGAACGCAGGCATGGGAGCGCGGATGATGGAGGCGCGCTCCAGAACGGCCAGGCGGCCTTCCAGGGCGTCGATGCGGTCGCGCAGGTAGATCCAGCGGACGACTAACACTACGAGGAGGATGGCGAACAAGAATGATTCCATGAGAGCGCTCCTTATCTAAGGTAACTACGGTTTTTCACGAAGACACAATCGCTCGCTCGGAAACGGTGAGGGATTATTGAGGTGTGTAGGTTTTCGCAACGCTCCCTCACGGTCGCGGCTCGGATTGGGGTGTCACAGCGCGGATCGCACTAGGCGATCACACCCGCTAATTGCTGGGCGCGGGCTTTCACTTCGCGGAGGTCGAGTTTGCCGGTACCGAGTTGGGGAAGGGATTCGACTGGATACAGGTTTTCGCGCTTGGGAATCCAGAGGCGCGGTATGCCGGTTTCGCCGAGCTGACGGAACAGGTCGGCCGGTGCGAGGGTGGGGTGGACGTAGAGGACCACGAGGCGTTCTCCACGTAGGTCGTCAGGGACGCCGGTGACGACGCACGGGGCATCGCCGAGAATTCCGAGGATGGCCTCTTCGACCTTGAGGTGAGGCACCATTTCGCCGGCGATCTTGCTGAAGCGGGAGAGGCGGTCGGTGATGTGTACGAAGCCTTCGTCGTCGACCAGCGCGATATCGCCGGTGATGTACCAACCCTCGTGGAAGACCTGGGCCGTGCGCTCGGGCTGGTTGAGGTAGCCGAGCATACGGTTGGAGCCCTTCACGAGCAACAGACCTTCCGTGTTGGGCGGCATCGGGTCGAGTGTGACGGGATCGACAATGCGGGCGGCAACGCCGGGCAGCGGATGGCCCACGGTGCCGGGCTTGTTGCCGGTTTGAGTGTCCCGGCCGGCGCTGAAGTTGGGAACGTTGACGGCGACGACCGGCGACATCTCGGTGCAGCCGTAGCCTTCGAGCAGCTCGACGCCGAATTTTTCGTGGAAGGCGCCGGCAACACCCTGGCGGAGTTTCTCGGCGCCCACGAGGACGTAGCGCAGGCTGGAGAATTCCTCGGCGGAGCATTTGCGCGTGTAGTTGGCACAGAAGGTCGGGGTGGTGAGCAGTAAGGTGGCTTTGTACTTTTGGACCAGCTCTCCGACGGCGCGGGCGTCGGTAGGGTTGGGGTGGTAGACCACGCCGCAGCCGGAGAGCAAGGGGAACCAGATGGTCACGGTGAAGCCGAAGGAATGGAAGAAGGGCAGGACGCCGACGATGCGGTCGCTGGAGTCGATCCAGAAGAGCTGGGCGATGGATTCAATCTGGCTGATGAGGTTGTAGTGGGACAGCATGACGCCCTTGGGGGAGCCGGTGGATCCGCTGGAGAAGATGACGCTGGCGAGGGAATCCGGTGTGCGGCGTCCGCGCGAGAGCCAGGCCGGCGGGGGCGAAGCGCGCGGTCGAACCAGGCGCGCAGCTTGGCGAAAGGCGTGGCGGACTTGAGAAGGTCTTCGATGTAGACGGTGCCGGGGAGCGGGAGGATTTTTGCCTTGGTGAGGAAGGTGCGCGAGGTGATGACGGTGCGGATGCCGCATTGTTCGATGGCGGATTGCATGGCCTCGGCGCCGGCGGTGAAGTTGAGATTGACGGGGACCGCGCCTTGCAGGGTGAGGCTTAGGTTCGCGAGCGCGCCGGCCACGGTGGAGGGAAGGAGCACGCCGACCATTTCGGAGGGCTGAGCTTCCGAGCTTGGCTCGGATGGCCGATTGCCAATCGGCCGCAGGTTGGCAACCTGCCCCACAACTTGCCGGAGCAATACCGCGGCGGTGAGGACTTCGCCGTAGGTGAGGGAACGGCCGGTGGTATCGGCCATGGCGAAGGTGGTCCAGTTGCGGCGAGCCACGCGGATCAGGCGGCGGTCCAGGAGATCGCCGGGGCGTTTGCGGAGGGCGGTGGCTTCGGCGGACAGTTCCTGAATGGCCTGGCGGACGGTCTGTGCGCTGCTGTTGGATGGCAACGGCGCGCCGAAACTGACGGTGACCGGGTAGGGGACTTGCGAGGGCCACTTCCAGAAGAATTTGCCGCTGGCGAAGCTGAAGATGCTGCCCCACAGACGGTCGAGATGCACGGGGATGATGGGGATATCCGTGCCGTCGACGATCTTCTCCATGCCGCGTTTGAAGGGCAGCATGTTGCCGGTACGGCTGATGGCGCCTTCGGCGAAGATGCAGACGATATGACCGGCGGCGAGTTCGCGGCGCGCGGCGCGAATGGATTCCACGGCATCGCGGGAGCCGCTGGTGCCTACGGGAATCGCATGGGTGCGGCGCAGGAGCCAGTGGAAGGCCTTCATCTCGTAGATGGGCTTCCATACCATGAAGCGGATGAAGCGCTGTACGCAAGCGCCGACCAGCAGGCCATCGACATGCGACATGTGGTTGGAGACGAGCAGCGCGGGTCCGCGGAAGGGCACGTTTTCCTGGCCAATGATGCGAATGCGGAAGAGGCTGTGGGTGAGCAGCCAGAGCACGAAGCGAACCAGGTATTCCGGGACGATGGTGACGATGTAGGCGGTGACCAGGAGCAGGGAAAGGCCGAAGCCGAGCATGATCGCGGTAGCGCCGAAATGGAGCCGCGTGTAGCAGAGCCAGATCAAGAAGCTGGCGACGAGCATGCCGATGGTCTGGTAGAAATTGTTGGCGGCCACGACGCGCCCTTTTCGCGCGCATCGCTGCGCTGCTGGATATAGGCGTAGAGCGGGACGACGAAGAGTCCGCTGGCCATCGCGAGGCAGACGACGGCGGCGGTAGAGAGCGTGAAGGAGTGGCGCACGGCGACCAGCGCGAGAGCGAAGAAGCCCATGAACGCAGCGCCCATGGGCACCAGACCGAGTTCCACCTTATCGCCGGAGAGGCGCCCGGCCAGCATGTTGCCCGCACCGATGCCAATGGCGAGAAAGGCCCAGAGAAGGGAGACGCCGTTATCGTCAGCGTGCAGGACGTCTTTGCCGAAGTACTGCAGGTTGGTTTTGAGCAGCACGCCGGCGAACCAGAAGTACGAGACGCCGAGAACGGCGAGCCAGAGGGGCTTGTCGTGGACGAGGTGGCGGGTGCTGCCGGCGATTTCGCCGAAGGGGTTCCAGCGGAAGGGTTGGATGGCGCCGGAGGCCGGGACGCGCGTGATCCGCAGGCTGGCGGCGAAGCCGATGGCAGCAATGGCGACGGTGGCGGCGCCGATGCGCCAGGGTTCCGCTTTCCAGACCGCGAAGAGAACGCCGCCGCCGGCGATGCCAAGGACGATGGCGACGAAGGTGCTCATTTCGAGCAGCGCATTGCCGCGCGAGAGATCGCGGTCGCCGAGCATTTCGGGAACGATGCCGTATTTGGCGGGGCTGAAGATGGTGGCGTGCAGGCCCATCAGGAAGACGACGAGCAGCATGCCTTCGGTCCAACTGGCGATCAGCGTGGTGAGGCCGAACAGCATGATGGCGATTTCGAAGAGCTTGACGGCGATGAGGACGCGGCGTTTGCTGACGAGATCGGCGAGGTGGCCGGAGTATCCACTGAAGAGGAGCGAGGGCAGCGTGAAGACGGCGGGGACCAGGGGCACGTACGCGGGATTGGCGTTGCCGACGTGGAGGGCGACGATGGTTTGATACACGCTGTCGTTGAAGGCGCCGAGGAACTGGGTCCAGAGGAAGGCCTGGAAGCCGCCGTTCTTGAGGACGCTGCTGAATCCGCTGTGTGCCATGCCCACTGGAGGTGCAACTGAGCTACCCGATGGAGTGGATCAGCTAAGCTGCGTGCTGGTAAGAGTTTACGTGAGGACGCGGGGCGGAGTCGATACGCCGTTGGTATACATTGGGTGTATGGCTGCTGTGCAGTTTATGACCTCTTCGCAGCGGACGCTGCTGGAGGGGATTTCGGGGTTGGGGTATGCCAATCCGTTTCTGCCGGAGCGGGTGGAGTGGGAGCGGGCGGTGCTCGGGGACGAGTTCGTCGAGGGCGAGCCGGTATGGAGCTACCGCGCGGAACATCCGGAGCCGCGCGCCAACGTATGGCGCATTCTGGCGAAACTGGAACCGGTGGTGGAGCAGCTTTGCGGCAGGCTGCGCAGCGGTGTCCCGGCGCGCGAACAGGATCTGGCACTCTACGAGGACGCGGCGCTGCAATTGCTGTACCAGCGCTGCTATCCGAAATTCTACGAGGCGGGATTCGGGAGCGAGCAGGCCAACCCGGGGCGATGGCGGTTCTACAACGAGTTCCTCGCCGACTGGCGGCGCTGTTTCGCGATCGACGGCGTGAGCCTTGAAGCGAGCGGGATCCGCGGCACACGTTCGCCTGGTTCCGGCAGATTCAGCGCGCGTTCGAGATCACGTTCCGGGACATCATCGGCAGCTCCCTGCCGGCGGCACGATTGCGCGGGGCGGTGTGGCAATCGATCTTCACGCACGATATGCGGCGTTACCGGCGCACGCTGTACGCGCGCATGGGCGAGTTCGCGACGCTGATCACGGGGCCGTCGGGGACAGGCAAGGAACTGGTGGCGCGGGCGATCGCGGAATCGCGCTACGTTCCGTTCGACGACCGGCGCCTGGCTTTTGCGGATGACGGCGAGACGCTGTTCCTGCCGATCAACATCTCGGCGCTTTCGCCGACGCTGGTGGAGTCGGAGCTGTTCGGGCACAAGCGCGGCTCCTTCACGGGCGCGATGGCGGACCGGCGCGGGTTCCTGGAAACGTGCCCGGAGCTGGGGTCGGTATTTCTGGACGAGCTGGGGGAAATGGACCCGGGGATACAGGTAAAGCTGCTGCGCGTGATCGAGACGCGGACGTTTCATCCGGTGGGCGAGACGGCGGCGCGGACAGTTCCGGGGCAAGCTGATCGCGGCGACGAATCGCGATCTGGCGCAGGCCATGCGCAAGGGGCAGTTTCGCGAGGACCTGTACTATCGGCTGTGCTCGGACCAGGTGAGCACGCCGTCGCTGGCGGAGCAGCTCGCGGTGTCGCCGGGGATATTGCGCGAACTGGTGTTTTACATGGCGCGGCGCGTGGCAGGCGTGGAAGGCGACGGGCTGGCGGGCGAAGTGCTGTCGTGGATCGAGGAGAATCTGGGGGCGGAGTACGCGTGGCCGGGGAACTATCGCGAGTTGGAGCAGTGCGTGAAGAACGTGCTGATCCGGCGAAACTACCGGCCGGCGCTGCGGGGCGAAGGACGATCCGGTGGAGGAGTTCGCGAATCAGGCGCGAACGGGGGTGCTGACGGCGGACGAGTTGTTGCAGCGGTACGTGACGATCGTCTACAGCCGCACGGGCAGTTATGAGGAGACGGCGCGGCGCCTGGGGCTGGATCGCCGGACGGTAAAGGCGAAGGTGGACGCGGCGCTGCTGGCGAGGCTGCGGGGTGTCGTAGGATAAAGCTGACCCCGCCAGGGCCGAGTCGGGGCAGCGATGTTCTAGCGCGGTTTGTACGCGATGGCCTCGATTTCGACGTGAATGCCGGGGGCGGCGAAGCCGGTGACTACGGTGGCGCGCGCGGGTTTGGCGTCACCGAAGAATTCGGAATAGACCGCGTTCATGGCGGCGAAATCCTTGCCGTCGCCGAGAAAGACTCCGCACCGGACGACATCGGCGAGGGTGGCTCCGCAGCCTTCGAGCAGGGCTTTGATATTGTTGAGCACCTGGCGGGTTTCGACGGAGATATCGCCGGTAGATCAGTTGCTGGGTGGCGGGATCGACAGCGACCTGGCCGGAGACGAAGATGAAATCGCCGGCGCGTACGGCCGGGGAGTAGGGGCCTCGGGGCGCGGCTACGCCTGGAGGATTGATGCGCTCGATCATGAGTTAGTGTCCTTCCGCTTCCAGAAACTTTTCGACTTCGATAGCTGCCATGCATCCCGCCCCGGAGGCGGTAATGGCCTGGCGATAGACGCGATCCTGCACGTCGCCGGCATGGAAGACGCCGGCGATATTGGTGCGCGCGCCGCCCTTGGAGAGGATGTAGCCTTCGGCATCGGTTTCGATCTGGCCCTTGAAGACCTTGGTGTTGGGGATGTGGCCGATGGCCAGGAAGAATCCGTCGACCTCCTGTTCCCACACTTCATCGGTCTTGCTGTTGCGCAGCCGCACGCCGGTGACCTTGTGTTCGGACGGATCCATGACCTCTTCCACGATGGTGTTAGTCATGAACTTGATTTTGGGGTTATGGCGGGCGCGATCCAGCATGATCTTGGAGGCGCGAAACTCGTCGCGGCGATGCACGAGGGTAACCTCGCTGCCGAAGCGCGAGAGGAAGTTGGCTTCTTCCATGGCGGAATCGCCGCCGCCGATCACCATGATCTTTTTGCCGCGATAGAAGAAGCCGTCGCAGGTAGCGCAACTACTGACACCGCGGCCGATCAGCTTCTGCTCGCTTTCGAGGCCCAGCCAGCGTGCGCTGGCCCCGCTGGCGACGATCACGGTGCGCGTCTCGATCCAATCGCCCTCGATGTTGAGGCGGAAGGGACGCTGCGAGAGATCGGTTTCGATGACGGAGCCGTGGACGTACTCGGCGCCGAAATTCTGCGCCTGCAGCTTCATGTTCTCGACCAGTTCGGGGCCGTTGATGCCGATGGGGAAGCCCGGGAAATTCTCCACCAAATGAGTCAGCGAGAGTTGTCCGCCGGCTTCGTGGCCCGCCACAACGAGCGGCTTCAGATTGGCGCGGGCAGCATAAATGGCTGCCGTGTTGCCGGCGCAGCCGGAACCGATGATCACTACGTTTCGCATGGTCAGATTTTCAGGTTAGCACGGGGGCTGGAAGGTCCCGGTTAGTGCGGCGGACTGCGTTTTCGTACCACTTCAGGCGGGTGGAATCGATGCAGGCGACGTCGGGACGGCCGTCTTTATTGAGGTCGACGACGATGCAGGCGGCGGCGCCCATGCCGCCCTTGTCGAGATCGCTGCGCGACCAGTGTTTGGCGGCGGGGTCGTAGCTGTAGAGATAGACACTGCGCGGCTGGCCGCGGAAGCCGGCGATGATCTCGTCTGTGCCGTCGCCATTGAGGTCGGCAGCCTGTATGGTGTGGCCGTCGGTGAGGGTGGTATCGATGACTTCGCGGTCCCACTGGGCGTCCCGCTGGGTGTAGACGGCGACCTGATTGCCGTGCCAGGGTTCGATGGCGGCCAGGAATCGCGATTTAACAATGTGGCCCACGGCGATATCGCTGGAGCCGGATTTCGGCCACGGGGCGGGATCGCCCTTGGCGATTTCGGTGCGCGTCCAGCGGGCATCTTTGGCGTAGCGGAAGAGGTGGATGCCGGTGAAGCTGGCGGTGAGGATATCCTGGCGGCCGTCGCCGTCCCAATCGGTGACGAAGATGCCGTGCACCACGCCCGAATTCTCGGTGCTGATCACGCGGCGCTTCCATTCGCCGGGGACGTAGTAGACCAGCGGGGTCTGGTCGCGATAGTCGGGCGCTGCTGCTGCGGCGCCGGTCAGGGCGGCATTGATGACCACCAGCTTGCCCGAGCCATCGATATCGGCGGTGCGCAGGCGGTGGCTGGTGGTGAGGCGATCGATTTCGGTGACGGTCCAGGGTTCGCGCGGATCGTCGCCGGGGCGGAGGACGCTGACGATGCCGAGGCTGTCCTTGGCCTGGTTGGCGAACCCGCTGGCGAGCACGATCTCGTTGCCCACGACGGTGCAGTTGATCATACGGCTCTGGCCGGAGGCGAGCACGTGGCGCTGCCAGCCCGGGTTTTCGTACCAGACCAGCTCGGTCAAGCCGCTGGCCAGCGCGATCAGGTCGGGGCGGCCATCTTGATTGAGATCGGCAGCCACCACCTGGTAGCCGCCTTTGAGATCGGAGGCGATGGTGTGCTCTAGAAAGGCGGGCGGCGCGGCGGCCAGCAGGGGGAGCGAAAGCAGCAAAGTGGGCAGACGACGCACGCTCCACAGTATACTGGCTCCTTACACCTATGAAAATGGCAGTTCTAGCAGCGATGGCGGCGTGCCGCGGCGGCGTGGGGCCAGGCTACTCACCTGAGCGGGTTCTCTCAATTGACGCACGGGGGGCAGAATGCGGAGGCCTATTGGTCTCCCGACGGCAAGCGCCTGATCTTTCAGACGACGCGTCCGCCCTACGATTGCGATCAGATTTTCGTCATGAACGCCGATGGCAGCGACCAGCACCTGGTATCGACCGGCAAGGGCCGTACGACGTGCGGGTATTTCCTGGGAGACGGCAAGCACATCGTCTACGGATCGACTCACCTGGCGGGCGATGCCTGCCCTACGCCGCCGGACCGGAGCAAAGGCTACGTGTGGGGCGTGTTCGATTACGATATCTTCCAGGCCACGGACACGGGCAAGATCGAGAAGCGCCTGACCGATGCGCCGGGCTACGACGCTGAAGCTACGGTGAACTGGAAGACGGGAAATCTGGTTTACACGTCGGTAGCGTCCGGCGATCTTGAGCTGTGGACGATGAAAGCCGATGGCAGCGCCAAGAAGCAGGTCACGAAGTCGCCGGGTTACGATGGCGGCGCGGTGTTTTCGCGCGACGGGAAACAGTTGGTGTGGCGGGCGGGATATCCAAAAGACGCCGCGCAACTGGCGAAATACAAGGGACTGTTGGCCGCCAACCTGACCGCGCCGATGAAGATGGAGCTCATGGTGTCCGACGCGGATGGCAGGAATCAGAAGCAGATTACCAATTTCGGGTGCGCCAGTTTCGCCCCCACGTTCACACCGGACGGTAAGAAGATTCTGTTCGCCTCGAATAAGCAGGAATGTGATAGCCGGAAGTTCGAATTGTATCTGATCAACGTAGACGGCACGGGGCTGGAGCAGGTAACCAGCTTCGGGGGATTTACCTCGTTCCCCGAGTTCTCGCCGGACGGCAAAACGCTGGTGTTCTGTTCCGACAAGGATGCCAAGGAGCGATACGAGTTCAATATCTTCACGGCTAACTGGAACAAATAGCGGCGTTTCAGCGGGATGGCGGGCTCTTGAGGGCTATTTAGGAATTTAAACTCCGAATTGCCAGCTTGCCTGAATTACCGCCTCCTGATATCCTAAATATTAATCCGATCCCTCAATTCAAACAGGAGAAACAATGGCAGTCAAAGTAGGTATTAATGGCTTCGGCCGGATCGGCCGGAACGTCGTTCGTGCGGGTCTGCATAACAACGACATCGAATTCGTGGCGGTCAACGACCTGACCGACACCAAGACTCTTGCGCACCTGCTCAAGTACGATTCCGTGCTGGGACCTTTGCCGGAGACCGTTACGCACGACGCGAACTCGATCACTGTGGGCGGAAAGACGATCAAGGTCTTCGCCACCAAGGATCCCGCGGAACTGGATTGGACCAGCGTCGGCGCCCAGATCGTAGTCGAATCCACCGGCTTTTTCACCGATGCCAAGGATGCTTCCAAGCACCTGAAGGGCTCCGTCAAGAAGGTGATCATTTCGGCTCCGGCCAAGAATGAAGACGTGACGCTCGTCCTTGGAGTGAACAATGCGGCTTACGACCCGGCCAAGCATAACATCATTTCGAATGCTTCCTGCACCACCAACTGCCTTGCGCCCGTCGTGAAGGTCATCCACCAGACTTTTGGTGTACAAAAAGGCTCGATGACCACGATCCACAGCTACACCAACGATCAGAAGGTCCTCGACTTTCCGCACAAGGATCTGCGCCGCGCACGCGCGGCCGCGATCAACATGATCCCGACCACCACGGGCGCCGCCAAGGCGATCGGTCTGGTCCTGCCCGAACTGAAGGGTAAACTGGACGGCTACTCGATGCGCGTTCCCACGCCGGATGTCTCGGTGGTGGATTTCGTCGCGATCCTGAACAACGCCACCACGACCGAGGCGGTCAATGCCGCACTGAAAGCGGCGGCCGAGGGCGAACTGAAGGGCATTCTGGCATACACCGAGGATCCGGTGGTTTCGAGCGATATGTTGCGCAATCCCAACAGCAGCATCGTGGATTCCCAGTTGACCAAAGTACTGGATGGCAATCTGTTGAAAGTGGTCGCATGGTACGACAACGAGTGGGGCTACTCCTGCCGCGTTGTGGACCTCTGCAAATTCCTGGTCGCTAAGGGTCTGTAGTTTACTCCTGCCTGAAGGCGGGGACGGACGGTGCAATCCCGCCGGTCCCCGCCACCCACATCAATTCACCCACATCGATCCCGCGGTTTTGCCCTTTTCGCTTTCGGCCCTGTAAAATGGATGAGTTCGTGCCAAGGGGGGCCCGTGCCGCAGATCAAAGCCAGTCCGAAGAGTTACGACGTGGTGGTGGTGGGCTCTGGAGCCGGAGGCGGTATTGCCGCCCATGTGCTCACGCTGGCCGGCGCCAAGGTCTGTATGCTCGAAGCGGGCGGCGATTACAACACCGCCAAGCAGAGCGACATGTTCAAGTGGAACTACGACGCTCCGCACCGCGCTGCGGGGACGAAAGCGAAGCCTTTCGGCTATTACGATGCGACGCTGGTGGGCGGCTGGCAGGTCCCCGGCGAGCCCTACACCAGCGCTCCGGGCAGCGATTTCATGTGGTATCGCGCGCGCATGCTGGGCGGGCGCACCAATCACTATGGGCGCATCTCCCTGCGCATGGGCCCTTACGATTTCAAACCCCACAGCCGCGACGGCAAGGGCTTCGACTGGCCGATCACCTACGACGATCTGGCACCGTACTACGACAAGGCGGAGGAACTGATCGGCGTTTTCGGCAGCCAGGAAGGCCTGGAGAACACTCCCGACGGGCGCTTCCAGCCTGCTCCCGCGCCGCGCGCCCACGAGCGCATCATCAAGAAAGTCTCGGACAAACTCAAGATCCCGTGCATTCCGTCGCGGCTGGCGATTCTTACCAAGCCGCTCAACGGTCGTCCGGCCTGCCACTATTGTGCCGAGTGCGGCCGCTCCTGCGCCGTCAATGCGAATTTCGCTTCTCCCGGCGTTCATATACGGCCTGCCCTGGCTACGGGAAACCTGGAACTGCGCACCGGCGCCATGTGCCGCGAGGTGATAGTAGGCCCCGACGGACGCGCAACCGGGGTGTCGTACATCGACACTAAGACTCGCCGCGAAGTCACCGTAAACGCGCGCGTCGTGGTTCTGGCTGCGAGCTGCTGCGAGACCGCGCGTCTGATGCTGAACTCCAAGAGCAGCCTGTTCCCCAATGGAATCGCGAATTCCACGGGCCTGGTGGGCAAGTACATCATGGACACGGTCGGCTCGTCGGTGAGCGGCTACCTGCCAATTCTCGAGGACCTTCCTCCCGCCAATGACGACGGGGTCGGCGGCATGCATATGTATATGCCGTGGTGGCTCTATCAGCAGCAGAAGGCCGGGAAGATGCCGTTCTCGCGGGGTTATCACATCGAACTTGGCGGCGGCCGCGGCATGCCCGGCGCGGGCATCTTCGGAGGCTCGCACAACATTCTGGGCGGCGGATACGGTAAGAACCTCAAGCGCGACATCCGCAAGATCTACGGCGCCAACGTTCATTTCGCGGGCCGTGGAGAAATGATTCCCAACGAAGACAGCTACTGCGAGATCGACCCGGTCATGGTGGATCAGTGGGGAATCCCGGTGCTCCGCTTCCACTTCAAGTGGAGCCAGGACGAGATTCTGCAAGCCAAGCATATGCAGAGCACGTTCGAGGAAATCATCACGGCCGCCGGGGGCAAAGTTACCGCGAGATCGGGCGACCCCGCGGTGGGCGGCATCTCGCGCGGCGGAGAAATCATTCACGAGGTGGGCGCTACCAAAATGGGTGACGATCCGAAGACAAGCGTGCTGAACCAGTGGTGCCAGGCGTGGGACTGCAAGAACCTCTTCATCACCGATGCGGCTCCTTTCGCCAGTAACGCCGATAAGAACCCGACGCTGTCGATCACGGCGCTGGGCTGGCGCACCAGCGACTACATCGCCGACCAGATCAAGAAACGGAATCTCTAGGAGCAAGTCATGGACGTTACCCGCCGCAATCTCATTCAGATTTTGAGCGCAGCGCCCGCCGTGGCGGCTGCGCAGACGCAGGCCGGGCACGAACATGCCGCTCCGCCCGCGCCCGCGAAGAAGGCGTACGTGCGGAAGGTCTTCAACGATCACCAGTGGCGGACCGTGCAAGTGCTCGGCGACCTCATCATTCCGGCTGACGAGCGCTCGGGCAGCGCTACCGCCGCGGGCGTTCCGGAGTTCATCGACGACTGGCTGGACTTCCGCACGCACGAAGATGGCAATGACAATTTCGCCGCGGGAATCATTGGCGGACTCGCGTGGCTGGATGCGGAATCGATGCACCTGTTCCAGAAGGATTTCGCTTCCGCCGCGCCCCAGCAGCAGACACAGATTCTGGACCGCATCGCCTGGCCTGCCCGCGCCGCCGCCGCGGACCGGCGCTGGGCGGGATTCTTCACGCGCTTCCGCGATCTGACGGTGAGCGGCTTCTTCTCGAGTAGGATGGGCGTTGCGGATCTGCCGTATCTGGGAAATAAAGCGGTGGCCGAATGGAAGGGCTGCGATCCGAAGGTCTGGGCGGTAATTGAAGAGCGTATGAAGAACGGCTACAAGGGAGTGGGCGGGGAAGCCAAGCCTTGGACGGAGTAAGGACGTCCGGATGGTCGATTGCCAATCGACCGCAGGATGCCATCCTGCCCCACAAAACAGCAACGCCCCGATGCCTTGGAGGCAGCGGGGCGTTGTAGGTTAGAGACGCGCTTCAGAGTTAGAAGCTGAATCTGAGAGCGAGTTGGACGGTGCGGGCTTCGCGCCAGGCATTCGGCTGTCCGAAGTTCTGGTTGCTGCTGGAGATCGCGCCGCCCGGATTGTCAGCGGAGAATCCGGTATTGATGCCCCAGATTTGCGGATGATTGAAGAGGTTGAAAACCTCGCAGCGGAAGGCTGCCTTCATGCTTTCCGTGATGGCGAAGTTCTTGATCAGGCTTGCGTCCACGTTGCGGACTCCCGGCATGCGGAGCGCATTCCTCTGGAGGTTGCCGTATTGGCCCTCTTGGGGACGTTTAAAGGCGGCGGGGTTGATCCATTGATACTTGTTCTGCCCCGCGTAGGGGTCGCCGACGAGATCGGCGTACTGGCTGCCCGCATCGATACCCATCGTCGATCCATTGGCGCCGATGGAGACCGGCATTCCCGATTGGGCGCGGAAGATTCCGGTGACTTCCCAACCATTCAACGCGATTCTCCCCAGCGGTTTATCCAACGTGCCCTTCACCTTCGGAAGATCGTAGATGAAGTCGGTGGTGAATACGTTCGGCTGATCGTAACCGGCCTTTCCCCAGTTCTGGCGCATGTTGAAGGGGTTGGTGATGTTATCGGAATCGTTGTCCAACAGATCCATGGCGCTCGAACGGGTGTAGTTGAAATTGACGGCGAGGTTATTTGCGAAGCGGCGGCTCATGCGGACCATCAGCGCGTCGTAGCGTGAGTAGGCCAGGGTTTCCACGGCATTCAAGCTGCCCCAACCGTAATATGGGCGGAGAGCGTCGTCCTTGAAGTTGACGGACTGGCGCAGGTTCGGATTGGTGACGAAGGTGTTTGCCGCCACGGCGTTTACCCTGCGCTGATCCATCAGGTGGATGGCGTGGTTGCCGGAATAAGAAACGTCCAACGAGAATTTCGCAGGCAGTTCCCTCTGGATGCCGCCGTACCATGAATAGACGCTGGGCATGGTGTTATCCGCGGGCCACACCGTCAAGCCGGGAGGCGTGATCTGCGGGGTGCCGGCGGTGACGCTGGTATCGATGTTGGCGACGTTGCCGTAGAGTGCCGAGGCATTGGAGGCGTTCGGCCAACCGCCGCCGGCGCCGAAGTTGAAGTTGTTCTGGCGGAGGCGTTCGTGGAAAACACCGAAACCACCGCGAACTGCCATCTTGCCGTTGCCCAGCAAATCATACGCGAAGCCGAGCCGCGGCGCAAACAGGTTTTTGGCGGAAGAGAATCCCTCCGGCACGCCGGAACACGGATCGCAGACCAGTCCGAGCGGCGATAGCGCGGTCATCGGGTCGCCGACAATCTTTCCGCTATTCAGGTCGATGACCGGCCGTTTGGCGGCGTTGTACTGAGTGAGGTCGACGCTGTAGAGCTTCCAGGTGCCTTCTCCGCCCGGAGTACCTCCCCGCACCACGGTAAAGGTGGGGACCATGTGTTCGAACCGAATGCCGTACTCGAGGGTGAAGCGTTTGGTCACCTTCCAACTATCCTGGGCGTAGGCTTCGTATGCCAGGAAACGGAAGTAGGGATAAATGGCCGCATTGTTTTGGCTGAGGCTCTGGAAATTCCCCAACATCAGGTTAGCCAGGCCGCTGCCGGTGTCCAAAGGCATCGCCGCCGAGGAATTGAAATTGATGCTCGGCGTCATCGGCCAGGTGGCAGTCTGCTTCTTGTCGTCGCGATTGTAATAGAAACCGAATTTGAAAGAGTGAGCCTGCTTGATAAAGGTTACGTTTTCGGTGAAGGCGTAGTCCTTGCCGTCGTTGTGCCAGCCCGGATCACCAAGACCCCAACTGATGGGAGATGCCTGCACGTCGGGGATGGAGTTGGTCAGGTTGGCGTTGGGATAGAGCTGAGTGAACGCGGCGCCGAGCTTGTTGCGGTCCAGCGGATTGTCGCCAACGATCGACAGCGACTGCGACTGATGGTTGTAGGACAGGATGGTCTCTGCCGCCAGCGAGGGCGTAAACGTAGAGACCAGGTTCCAAGACCAGGAGCTGCCGGGTTTCGGCCGCATCTGCGGCTGGATCGGGAAAGGTTCGCCGGTCCAGATACCGTTCTCGTTCTGTTCTTTCTGGTAGTCGTTTACCCAACGGAAGAACGTGTTGATCTTGCTAGAGATCGCGTAGTCTACGCGAAGCAGGTCCTGGTTCTTCCAGAGGCGGCTGGGGTTGTTATAGAAGTAGCGGACGTAGCCGGGATTCGGTGCGGCCGGGAGGTTCGCGTAGCCGGGAATTCCGGTATAGATCTTCAGCATGTTGGCGCTGAGCGGCTGCCACAGCGATTGGGGAACTACGTTGTTGGCGAAGGGCAGGCCGTCGATGATGTTGCCGGCGCCGTCGCGCTTGATGCTCCCGGGCTGGAAGACGGTGCCCGTCTTGAACTGCGGGGCATACGTCATGTTGGTGCTGGTCAGGAACGGACTGAAGTCTCCGCTCATGATCTTCGCGTTGGGGATGTCGGCGTAGGCGCTGGAGGGCAGGACGCGCCGTGTCATTTCCCGGTTGTAGAAGAAGAACAACTTCTTTTCCTGACGGGTGGAGAGTTTGGGTACGGGCACCCAACCACTGAAATTGCCGCCGAACTGGTTGTAGCGCAGCTTCGGCGCGAGCGTATTGCACAACACGCACTTGGCGTCGAACGCATCGTTGCGCAGATACTCGTACGCCGTGCCGTGGAAGCGCGCGGCGCCGGACTTGGTTTGTACCGCCACCGCCATACCTTCATTACGGCCGTATTCGGCGTTGAAGCTGCTCTGCAGGACTCGGAATTCCGAAATGGAGTCGATGCTGGGCTGCGTGTACTGAGACTGGTTGTCGCCGACGTCCAGGTTCGGGGAGCCATCCAGATAGAAGTTGTTTTGCGAACCGCGGCCGCCGAGGCCGTGGAACTGCGACACGTCGTTAAAGTTCACGTCGAAATCGTTGCGGGCGCTGCTGCTCATACCCGGGATGGTGCTCATCAGGGAGACCCAGTTGCGCCCGTTCATAGGCAATTCCGCGATCTGGGTGCGGTCTACCAGGAAGGCCTTTTCCATCGTGTTCGTGGTGATCATCGGAAGGGAACCGGCGTCCACCGACACAGCATCCGTCATGTTGCCGATCTCGAGCTTGATCTGACCCACGTCCAACTTGGCATTGACGTCCAGGGTGACCGGGACTTCGGACTTCTTGAATCCGGTCTTCTCGACGGCAATGACATACTTGCCCGGTTGAATGCCAATCGCCTGAAAGCGACCCGAAGAATCGGTATTGGTTTCGCGGGCGATACCTCCCTTGGCCGCGTCCATGATCCGTACCGCGGCCGCAGGAATCAACGCGCCGCTGGCATCCACTACGCTGCCGCTAATGTTTTGTGATTGCGC
The DNA here is from genome assembly GCA_963792055.1 of uncultured Solibacteraceae bacterium. Lineage (GTDB taxonomy): Bacteria > Acidobacteriota > Terriglobia > Bryobacterales > Bryobacteraceae > Solibacter. The sequence continues at coordinate 1,293,736 of CAWBUV010000011.1, forward strand.
GAATACGGGTTGTGCAATCCAAGTGAGTAGAAACACTGAAAGAATCGCGAACGTCACGCGATTCAACCGGCTTCTCCAGTTCATATAACCTCTCTATGTACAAAAGAAATTGCGAGTTTTTGAAGGCGTCAAGCGAACGCTTACGCCGGGTCTTGACCACAGTGAAACCACCGCGGTGCCCCGAAAGCGGAACTTACTACTGCTCACGCTAATGCAAATCTATTAGGAAGACAAGCGTGATTTGGCACCAAACGGTCAAATTGTCGAAAACTTCAACATTTTCAGGTCTGGACATCGATTATAAAGTGGACTTGGCTTAATGTGCGCCCGCGACGCGACCATCCAGCGTTGCAGCTTCGAGCGCTGCAGCCCTCAAATCGCGTACCTTGAGGAGTGCCCGGCGGGCTTCCACTTGCCGTCCGCAAGCTTCGAGTGCCCGGCCCAACTGGTAGTAGGCGGATGCCTCATCCGGATTCAGCACCACAGCTCTTTGCAGGAGCACGACGGCGTCCGCCGCCTGTTCCAGCCGGAGTTTGGCCTTCCCCAGATAGAAGTACGGCGCCCAGAAATCGGGCTTCGTCTTTTTCGCCCGCTCCAGGTAGGGAATGCCGTCGGCGAAGCGGCCTTCCTGCACCAGCAGACCACCCAGGAAATAGCTCGCATCGCCATCGCCGGGGTTGTCCTTCAGCACTGCTTCCAGTTCGCGAATTGCGTCGTCGGTGCGGCGGAGGCTGATGTACACTTTTCCCAACTCCAGGCGCGCGCCGGGAGCCCGGGGATCGAGCCGGAGCACTTCGAGGAAGCTCTCTTCGGCCTGGGGAAACAGGGTGGCCTCGTAGTAAGCCTTGCCGACCAGAAACTGCGCGCGTAGGGGACCGGCCGCCTCAAACATCTGGTGAAAGGTGGTCTTGGCCTTTTCGGCATCGTGGTTCTTCAGATAGGAGAATCCGAGGAGAAACAGAATGCCTTCGTCGCGAGGAGAGGCCGCACGCAGCGCTTCCAGATCGTGAATCGCCGGCGCCAACTGGCCGGTATAGGCGCGGCAGACGGCGAGCAACTGGCGTGCCTGCAGGTGCGCGGGATCGATCGCGATAATCCGTTCAAAGAACGGCAGCGCCTGCGAATGGGCCTCCTGCCGGAGGTACACAAGCCCGAGGTTCAGCAGAATTGCCTTATCGTCCGGGCTGACCTTGAGCGCACGCCGGTAGACGGCGATGGCCTGATCGGCGCGGCTGGTGCGTGAATAGATCACGCCGAGATTGCTGAGCGCGGCGATATGGTTCGGCTGTTCGCGGAGAATGGATTGGAAGCCGCGTTCGGCACTCTGGTAATCCCCTGCCGTGAGCGCCCGTGCGGCATCGTCGAAAATCTTCTTCGCCGGCTCGGCGGCACAGAGAAGGAGGGCGCACAGGCAGAGACTCACGCTGTACCGCATTTGACTACAATTTTAGCCGAATCAGACCGCTTTAGCCAGTTTTGAAGGGCCGCGAGTCCACAATCCCGCGCGCTTCGTCGATCGTCACCAGCCGGTCGGCGGCAACCGCTTTGAAGGTCTGTAGGATGCCGCTGGGCCAGCGTACCTCCACATCGGCGGTGGTCTCGACCCCTAGACCGAAATGCAGGCGGCGGTCGTTTACGGAAAGGAAGCCAGCCTGGCCGGTGATCTCCTGGAGCTGCCGGCGGCCGCCGTAGCGTACCAGCGCTCGTGCGCCGATCGCGCTCCGGTTGGATTTGGTGGCCTGCAGCTTCAGCTTGAGCCAGTGGTTTTCCGACTTCACATCGTTGCGCAGCAGCGAAGGCGGCTCGTTGAGATTGACGATGAGAAGGTCGAGGTCGCCATCGTTGTCGAAGTCTCCAAAGGCGCAGCCGCGGCTCGCGTGCGCCGCGCTGACAGCGGGACCACCCTCGGTCAACAGTTCCTCAAACTTGCCGTTGCCGAGGTTGCGAAACAGCACCCGTGGAGTTTTGTGCGGATATTCCGGGAACTTCTTCTCGACTTCCGGATAGACGCTGCCGGTTACCCAGAACAGGTCGGGATAACCGTCGTTGTCGAGATCGAGAATTGCGGCCCCCCAGTTTACGTAGCGGGTTTCGACGCCGAGGCCGGACCGCATGGTGACATCTTCGAAGCCCCTTTTGCCGCGATACGCGTACAGTGCCGCGGTGTCTTCGATGAAGTTGGTTTTGAGTATGCCCAGCGTGCCATCGAGATTGAAGTCTCCGATGCCTAGTCCCATGCCCGCCTGTTCCTGTCCGTCCTCATTCAGGGCGACACCCATTTCGAGGCCATTCTCTATGAACGTTCCGTCCTGCTGATGCTTGAAGTAGAGGCTGGGCGTGGAATCACAGGCGACATAGACCTCGGGCCATCCATCGCCATCGAAGTCTGCCGCGACGGTGGTGAGTCCATAAGATCCGGCAATTTTTCCGACACCTGAGGGCAGGCTGACGTCCGTGAAGGTGCCGTTGCCGTTGTTCCGGTAGAGCATGCAAGTTTCGGAGTGCAGGCCGCGCGGGCCGCAGTTCACCGGAACTCCCTTGAAATTGCAGATATCGCTCTTGCCGGTAGGCGGTATGACCTTGGGATCGAACTTCACGTAGTTGGAGACGAACAGATCGAGATGGCCATTGCGGTTGAAGTCCGCGAACGTGCAGCCTGTTCCCCAGCGGTCGCCTTCGTGCAACAGGCCGGCCTGCCTGGTCACGTCGGTAAAAGTTCCGTCGCCATTGTTCCGATACAGGATATTCTGCGGCCAACCGGTGATAAAGATATCTTCAAACCCGTCGTTGTTGTAGTCCCCCACCGTCACGCCACTGAACCAGCCCTGGCAGGTAAGGCCTGCCTTTTCGGTCACGTCGGTGAAGGTGCCGTTGCGATTGTTCTTGTACAGACGGTTGGTCGCGCCCGGTGGATCGCCATTCCAGCGGCTGCCGGTGAGCAGCAGAATGTCCAGCCAGCCATCGTTGTCATAATCGAGGAACGCAGCGCCGCAGCCGATGGCTTCCAGAATATAGGTATACGAATCGACTCCGCCGTAGATCACCGGCGAGGTGAGCCCGGCGGCGGGGGCAACGTCGACCAGCGATGAATGAAACGGCAGCCCCGAGGACTTACCACGGGGTTTCGCTGTCACTCCGCGGGAAGCCATCTGTCCGCCGGCAGGAAGCGAGGTGGCGATGAGCGCGCCCAGGAGGTTTCTTCGCGTCATTGGATGACTACCTCCGATTGTACTGGAACCCGCCGGACACTACCCTGGAAGATATGGACGAACTGCAAGGTAAAGTGGCGCTGGTGACCGGATCGAGCCGAGGCATCGGCCGCGCGATCGCGGTCGTATTGGCGCGGGCGGGCGCCGACGTGGCGATCAATTACCGGACTCGCACCGCGGATGCCAAGCAGGTGGAAAACGAAATCGCCGGATTGGGCCGCCGGTGTACTGCTATCCAGGCCGATGTCTCACTCTCGGGCGACGTCGATCGGTTGGTGGATGCCGTCCGCAGGGAACTCGGTCCCATCGACATCCTGGTGAACAATGCCGGCATCGCCCGGGTGCAGGGCATCGAAGAGATCACCGAAAAGGACTGGGACGAACTGATCGCGGTGAACCTGAAGTCATGTTTCCTGGTAACACAGGCGGTGCTGCCCGATATGCGAGCGCGCCGTTGGGGCCGCATCATCAATCTTTCCTCGGTGGCCGCGCATGTCGGCGGAGTGGTGGGCGCGCACTACGCTGCGTCCAAGGCGGGCATGCTCGGCCTGACGCACTTTTACGCGTCGCGCCTCGCCCGGGAAGGCATCATGGTGAACGCCATTTCACCCGCGTTGATCGAAACCGAGATGGTGACGGCGAATCTGAATGCAATTCCCGATCGAATCCCTGTCGGCCGTTTCGGCGAGTGCGACGAGGTGGCCGAGGCTGCCTTGATGCTGGCGCGGAATGGCTATATTACCGGCCAGACGCTGCACGTCAATGGCGGATGGTATATGAGTTGAGGGCAGAGGTTTTTACTGCGCTCCCTGACGGTCGCGGCTCGAATTGGGGAATTTTGGAGCATGTCTTCTCCCATTGCCTACCTTCACTTCTTGACTTCCGTGCCCGGGGAATGTGATCATCCGCGTAAATGAAACTGAGAGTCCGCTGTCTCGCTGTTACACTGCTTGCCCTTGCTGCCGCTTCCGCCCAACAGAAGTTTACTTCCGCCGACTATGCTCGCGCCGAGAAACTGATGGGCTACAAGACGAATCCGCTGATGTTCCGCTCCGGTGTGCGCCCCAACTGGCTGCCCGGCGAGCGATTCTGGTATCGCGTCACGACGCCCGAGGGCGCCGAGTTCGTCCTCGTCGATCCGGCCAAAGGTACACGCGCGCCTGCCTTCGACCACGCCAAGATTGCCGCGGCGCTGTCCGCCGCGACTGGCCGCACCTACGGCGCCGGCAACCTCCCGTTCCAGGAAATCGAGTTCTCCGAAGACGGGCAGACGATCACCGTCCAGGCGGGCGGGCGGTGGAAGTGCGGCGTCGTTGGTGCAAAGTGTGTGGCGGACGCAGGCGCTGCCGCTTCCGGCGGGCGAGGCGGCAGGGGCGGACGAGGTGGCCGCGGCGGCGCGGCTGCTGTCGAAGTTCTGTCCCCCGACAAGAAGCACGCGGCCTTCATCCGCGATTCGAATCTATGGGTGCGCGACGCGGCCACCAATAAGGAGACAGCGCTCACCACGGACGGCATCAAGGACTTCGGCTACGCCACGGACAATGCGGGTTGGGCCAGCAGCAATCGGCCCATCGTGCTGTGGTCGCCCGATTCCAAGCGTATTGCCACCTTCCAGCAGGATCAGCGCGGCGTCGGCGAAATGTACCTGGTGGAAACCAAGGTGGGCCACCCGACGCTGCGAGCCTGGAAGTATCCGCTGCCGGGCGACGAGGTGGTCACCACCATACAGCGCGTCACCATCGATCTGGATGGTCCTCGCGTGGTGCGCCTGCAAGTTGCCGCCCGACCAGCACCGTTCCACGTTATGCGATAACGTGGCCTGCCGCGGCGGTGAATGGGCCGACGTGCAGTGGGACCAGGAGGGCGCCAGGCTCGCCTTCGTCTCCACGTCGCGCGATCACAAAGCAGGAAGTCCTGCGGATCGCCGACCCCACCACCGGCGCCGTGCGCGACGTGCTGGAAGAGAAGGTTCCGACGTTCTTCGAAAGCGGCAACGGCCGCGTCAACTGGCGCTTCCTGCCGGAGTCCAAAGAGTTCATCTGGTTCAGCGAGCGCGACAACTGGGGCCATCTGTATCTCTACGATTCGGAGACCGGCAAGCTCAAGAACCAGATCACCAAGGGCGAATGGAACGTCACCCAGCTTGCTGCGCGTGGACGAGAAGAACCGCCAGCTCTACTTCCTGGGCGTGGGCCGCGAGAAGGGCCGCGATCCCTACTTCATCCACTTCTACCGCATCGGCTTCGACGGCAGGGAATCTCACGCTGCTCACGCCGGAGGACGGCAATCACGAAGTGACGCTTTCCACCTCCGGCAAGTATTTCGTGGATAGCTACTCCAAGCCCGACGATGCCGGCCGTCGCTGTGCTCCGCGACGATACGGGAAAGGTACTGACGCACGTTGGAGCACGCGGATATCACCAGGCTGACCGCCGCCGGATGGAAGCCGCCCACCTCCTTCACGGTAAAGGCCCGCGACGGCGTCACCGACCTTTACGGCCTGATGTTCAAGCCCACGAATTTCGACCCTTCGAAGAAATATCCGATCATCAACCACATCTATCCGGGGCCGCAGACGGGTAGCGTGGGCAGCCGCAGTTTCTCCGCCGCGCGCGGCGATTGCCAGGCGCTGGCCGAACTCGGCTTCATCGTGGTGGAGATCGACGGCATGGGTACGCCGTGGCGGAGCAAGAAATTTCACGAGGCCTACTTCGGCAATCTTGGCGACAACACGCTGCCGGACCAGGTGACCGGGATGAAACAACTGGCGCAGCGCTATCCGTGGATCGATCTCGACCGCGCCGGGATCTACGGCCATTCGGGCGGCGGTTATGCGACTGCGGGCGCGATGTTCCACTACCCCGATTTCTTCAAGGTGGGGATCTCCGAGGCCGGCAATCACGACAATCGCGAATACGAAGACGATTGGGCCGAGAAGTGGCAGGGGCTGTTGAAAACGAATGCCGACGGCACGACGAACTACGACAACCAGGCCAACCAACTGTTCGCCAAGAATCTGAAGGGCCATCTGCTGCTGGCCCACGGCACCATGGACAACAACGTCCCGCCGAATAACACGATGCTGGTGGTCAACGAACTGATCAAGGCGAATAAGGATTTCGACTTGCTGCTGCTGCCCAACCGCAATCACGGTTTCGGCGCTGAGGCTTACATGGTCCGCCGCCGCTGGGATTATTTCGTGCGTTATCTGCTCGGCGCGGAGCCGCCGGCGGGATACGAACTCGAGTCTCCGCCGGCGGGCGGCGGCCGGGGGGCGTTCGCGCCGCCGCAGTAGGATCGGGATGCCGCTTTGTTCTACCTTATTGCGGGTGGTACAAGAGTGAGGTGTCTAAGTCGCGTCCAGCGGGTTTCTTTGGCTTAAGGCAGATTCCGTGGAAGTCTTTGGCATTTGCCTGCGCGATCGGTGCGCTGGCGGCGGCAGGCATTTTCGGCGAAGTAATCCAGGCTCTAGGATCCAGGCCAAACCATCTGGCGGTTTACGCAGCGCCGCGCGGTAACGCGGCGAGTCTTCTGGTGTCGTGGCGGGACGAAGGGAGTCACGTTGAGTCGCTCGGGTGCCAGTGGAACATGCGGAGCCGGTACAGCGATGGAAGGTAGAGATCCGGCCCCTGGAGCAGAAGAACAGCAATTCACTGGGATATGAGGTGTGGCTGCTCGCCGCGGCTGCACCGGACCCGGTGCCCTGGCAACAGCTTCCCGTCACGGACCGATGGAAGCTTCATTATCACACGTCGGGCACGGGGGGTGAAGCACTAGTGGCCTGGAGCAGGTCCAGCCCGGCCTGGCAGGCCGAAATCACCGGGGGCACCCTGCTTCTAAGATTCCGGAGGCATGATCGGGGCGGGATGGCCGAAGTGAGTGCCAACGGCATGCTCCAGACGGTCGATCTTTATTCGGCGAAGCCGGATGTGTTGACGCTGGCCTGGCAACCGGACCTGCCCGGCCAAGCAATTGGCGGGGCCCGATGGTTGGAACCTCAATCCGCGGAAACCCGAATGCCGAAGGCATTCGAATCGCCGCGGACCCTCCGGCAAGCCTGATCCTGCGATCGGTCTTGCTTAATCACGAATCTCTCGCGGAGATTTCGGCCGGATGGTATCGCTTACCAGTGACGATCGTGGCCGGCTCTTCTGAGTGCGGCGCTGGCCGCGTTTGCCGGATTCCTGCTACTTTCGACGACCTTGATCCTGGCGGCGTTGGCCTGGCGCGTTACCCAAGTGCCAGTGCCCTCCAACTCATGACTTGGCGCTGGTTGCATCGGTCACGGTCAGCGCATTCTGGACGACTGTCTTCTTCCCGGGGATCATGAGTCCCGACTCTATCAACCAGTGGCAGCAGGCAGTGACCGGCCAATTCACGAACTGGCATCCGATCGGGATGACGCTGGTGATGCGGGGAGTTCACCTGCTTTTCGTGTCGTGGTCTGCGCAGGCGCAAATAGGCCTGGTGGCCTGGATACAGGGCATCTTGTTCTGGTTCGGAATTTTCAGTTTGCTGAACCTGGCAACTCTGCCGGCGCGCCATAAGATCGTATTGTGTGCCCTGATGACGCTGTACTACCCCGTGTGGCTCTACACAGTCACACTCTGGAAAGACGTATGGTTGGCGGCTGTGTTTTTCGGACTCCTATGGTGGGCGAGGGGGTGCCTCTTGGATGGCGAATGGGCGTGGCGAGCCGGGGCGGCGATCGCCGGATTTTTGACCCTTGCCATGATGCAGCGGCACACCGCATCGTTGTCCTTTGCGGTTCTCTTCGGATTGTCGGGCCTGGGCTATTTCGCCCGCCTAAGCCCGCGCCGATCGGTTGGCGTATTGCTGTGGTTGACGGTCGTGTTATCTGCCGCTGTCTCGGTCCAGAACCTCATTTACAGGGCCTGCCGCGTGGTCGACATAGGAAACATAGTCAACGGATACTGTTCCTATGAAATCGCCGGCACGGTGCATTTCTCGAATCGCCCGGTGACAGAATGGCAAGGGTTGAAGACTTACCAGGCCATCGGAAGGGAGCGGTTCGAACAGGCAGCAAAGGGCTATGTCTGTGGGGAGTCCATGGAATATCTCATCTTCCCGCCGGGGCGCCCTTTCGAACTCGACGACTTATTGCGTCACCGATATGCGATTCAGGACATGCCGGTAATGGTGTTGGGCCATCCTTTGGCATACCTAAGGCACAAGGCCTGCCTGGTGGGGTATCTCTCGGGGATTGCCGGCTCGGAGATCCGCTATCCAAGCCATGAGCGCATCGAGGAAAACAGCTTCGGCATCGAGGAGTGGAGCCTGCTACCGCATGTGAAACGGATGGTCCTGCGGCTGGAACACCACGCCCTCCGTCTGCCCGTACTCCAGCTTCCGTTTCGTCACTGGCTGCTTTTCCTGGGGAGTGTCTTCGCCGCGCTGGCGATGAACCGAGGGAAAGGCAGCGCGCCGAACCGCAAAGTTGTGAGGTATCTCTGCGGGGCTGGATTTGCGGTACTGTTCCCACTGCTCCTGTCCACGCCTTCGCAGGATTGGCGCTACCTGATGCCTGCGAATCTCTGCTGGATTTGCAGCGTTCTGATTGCGCTCGCTTCCTTGCCGTGCTTCGAAGCCGGTCGGAGCCGCGCGGGCCGGCTGTAACCGGCCGCTAATCGCGCGGATAGAAGGTGTAGCGCACCATCAGGGTGTGAGTGGCCGAACTGGCGCCGTAATCCGTCGAGTATACATATTGCGCGAAGAGGTTCCTGGTGAAGCGCCAGCCGGCGCCGAAATCGGAGAAACGGGAAGCGTACTGCCCGGCAGCCGGATTCATGGAGAAGAAGGCGCCCTCCACGCTGGTAACATCGCCGAACCGGTCGGGGAACAGGCTAACATTCAGGCTGTGCGCCTGCCAGACATTCAGGAACGATGCGGTGAGAAACAGCCGGCGCGTAATGTCGCTCTGCACCGCGGCGTGGGCAGACACAAAGAGGCTGTCGGCCGCGGCGTTTTGCAGCAGGGCGCCCGTAGAATCCTCATGGCGGGCGGCCCAGGTGCGGGCGTTTCCGCCGGCCAGGTCGAAGCTGAGTGTCGTGCGCTGGGTGAGCGCATATCCTACGCCAATGGCCGTCGAAACGCGCTGCGCGCGGTCACGCTCGTGGGAATCCACCGTGTCGATACGGTTCATGCCGTCCAGCAGCGAGATGCCGAGCCACGCCGCCGCAAAGCCATAAGAGAGGCGCGGGGTCGCCATACCGCGCAGGCGCACGCCGAACTCCGAGGAGTGGCCGGCGGTGCGCGTGGCATTCAGACCGAGCGGCAAATCGTTGATGGTGCGGGAGACATCGTGATCGTCCGCGTGGATGAAGGCGTAGCGGTAGAATACGCCGAGCTTCATGTCGCGTGTGAGGTCGCGCGAGAAGCCCGCCGTAAGCCGCGTCTGCGAAATGTCGCTGGTGGAGAGGCTGCGCTCCTCGTTCACGCGGCCGTATCCCATGGGTTCGGTGGTCACGCTGGAGATGGAACCGGTGCCTTTCAGCGTAGCCAGTTCCACGCCGAAACTGTTGGCGCCGAAGTGGCGTGCCGCCACCAGGGCGGCCGAATAGAAGGTGCCGCTGGAACTGCCGCTGGTCTGGGGCGAAGACTGCGGATTGTGATCCAGGGAGCCGGGCTCATAATCCGGAACTGCCGTCAACGTAGTGTTGCCGACGCGCGAAATGGAGGCGCTGCCGCCGAAGGTGTAGGCGCCGGAAGGCGCGAAGTAGGAGACCTGCGGCGAGATGCTGTAGTCGCTGGGCAGGCTGCCGCCCGGCCCGAGCGCGGACTGGTATTCCTGAAGGGTGCGCGCGCCGCGGAAGGTCGGCAGAACGAACAGCCGGCCTTCGGCGCTGCGGAATTCGGTGGCGTAGGCGGGGTTCTCCAGGCTATCCAGATGCGCTTCGGGGAAGGCGTTGAAGCGAAACAGGAACGGCACCTGCCCGATATCGGCAAGACCGGCGAGGTAGCGGTCGTAGGTGCTCGCGCAGGCGCGCGGCGTATCGTCGCGATCGTGTTCGGCATGCGGCGGCCGTGCCGGCAACGGCCTGCGGGATGGGACCTTGCGGAGGCGGCGGTGCGGCGCCCGCACCTGGCGGCTGGCGGGCCGTCGTGCCCGTCCGGTCCGCGGGCATTGGCCAGTTGCACCGGTTTGGCCTCGTTCCGGCGGGGCGTTGCGGTCACCCGCGTCGCGATTGCCGGGCTGTGGCGGGATCGCGCCGATCAGGTGGAAATCCTGGCCGCCCTGCACCAGCACGCCGCGGCCGGCCTCGATCAACACTCGCCGGTCCGGATCGGTAAGGCTGGCCACTTCGACGGCGCCCTCGTACACTACTACCTGCGTCGCGCCCTCGGCGTCCACTTCGATGCTGAATTCGGTACCGCGTACCGCGATCGACGCGGTGGGGCTGTTCATCCGGTACGGATTGGGCTTCCCCGCGAAGTGATTGATCTTCACCCGTACCATCCCCAGCGTGATGCCGAAGAGCTCGCGCAGCGAGGCGGCCGCACGGTAATCCTTGAGCGTCACGACAGACTCCGGCGACACCACCACCATGCTGCCATCGCTGAGATCGATTACGACGCGGCCGCCGCCGCGGGTATCGATGCGGTCGCCGGGGCTGAGGATGTAGCCGGCGGTCAGCACCAGCGGCGCCAGGCCGGGCGTCAGAAGGATCGCCTGGCCGGTCACACCGGCGGCGCGCGCCACAACCGTGGATTGGCCGTACGAAGAGAATGCGCTCAAGAGAGCGAGGGCGAACACGAGGATCAGGACCGGGCACCCTCGCGGGAGGCCCCACTTCCGCTCTCTCACGCGATATCCATGTGCCTTTCCGTGGAATTCGTTCCTCTCGGTTCCAGTTCGGCTTCGCCTTCGGGGTCTGCCGCCCCGTGCAATTGGTAACGGGCGATCAGCCGCTGGATCGTCCGGCGATCAAGATCAAGGACGGCGGCCGCGCGGCGGCGGTTCCAGCCGGTCTCTTCCAGGATAAGCTGCAGGTAACGGCGCTGCAGTTCCTCCATATTCGGACGGTCGGCGATGAGGCGCAGTTCGGGACGTTCCGCGGGGCCGCGGTTTTGGCGCGGCGCGCGCCGATTTCCGGCGGCAGGCAATCGATGGTGACCAGGCCGCCGGAGGAGAGGGCTACGGCGCGGCGCAGCGCGTTTTCCAGTTCGCGCACATTGCCCGGGAAGGTAGTGTGCGGCCAGCGCCTCGGCAGCTTCGCGGGTAAGATGCAGCGGCGGGGCGCCGGGCTCGCGGAGCGACTTGCAGGAAGTGGCTGGTCAGCAGTTCGATATCGCCGGTGCGCTCGCGCAGCGGCGGCAGTTCGATACTCAGCACGCTCAGGCGGTAGTACAGGTCGGCGCGGAAACTGCCGGCCGCCACCAGGTCGCGCAGCGGAGCGTTGCTCGCGCCGATCACGCGCACGTTCATACGGCGCGATTGTGTGGAGCCGACGCGCCGCACTTCGCCGCTCTGCAATACACGCAGCAGGCTCTGCTGAAACGCGGGGCTGGTGGAGGCAAGTTCGTCCAGGAAGAGGGTGCCGCCGTCGGCAGCCTCGAAGAGTCCCGCGCGTTCCCCGGTGGCGCCGGTAAAGGCGCCGCGCGTGTGTCCGAAGAGTTCGGCCTCCAGCAGGGTATCGGTGAGGCCGGAGCAGTTGACGCTGAGGAAGGGGCGCGACGCGGCGCGCGCTGAAATCGTGAATGGCGCGCGCCACCAGTTCCTTTCCGGTGCCGGATTCTCCCAGAATCAGCACGGTGGCTTCGGTGCGCGCGGCCTGCGCGATCAGCTTGTAGACCACGATCATTGGCGCGCTGCGGCCCACCAGGCCCGCCTGATTGAGCTGCAGGTCGGGCTCCGACGCACGCGAGGCGTCGGCTTCGCGGCGCGCCTCCAGCAGGCGCCGCAGCAGATCCACCACGGCGGAGATATCGAAGGGCTTGCCGATAAAATCGCTGGCGCCGCGGGTCACAGCTTCCACGGCCACCTGCAGCGAGCCCTGCGCGGTCATCAGCACGATGGGCAGGTTCGGGTCGATCGCGCGCAGCGCGTCCACCAGTTCCAGGCCGCCCAGGTCGGGCATGTAGATATCGCTCAACACGGCGTCGAACCTGCCGGTGGCCATCGCCTCCAGGGCCTCGCGCCCGTTGCGCGCGCTGGTCACACGAAAACCGTTCAGCGTGAGGCCCGGTTTCCAGCATCAGGCGAATCGAACGCTCGTCGTCGGCAATCAGAATATGAGATGGATTGGACATATGATTACTCCTTGCGGGCCTCATTGCGGGGGATCCGCAGGGTGAAGGTGGAACCCTGGTTGACTTCGCTCCGCACGGAGACGGAGCCGTGATGCAGTTCCGCGATTTCGCGGACCAGCGCCAGGCCGAGGCCGGTGCCGGGCACGCCCGCGTCCTGCACGCGCGGGACGCGGTAGAACTTTTCGAACACGCGTTCCAGATCCGCCTCGGGAATGCCGTATCCGTGGTCGGCCACCTCGATGGCGACGTACTCCTCTTCGGCGCGCGCCGAGATGGTGACCACGGTTGCCGTCGGGGCTGTACTTGATCGCGTTCGAAACCAGATTCTCCACGGCGCGCGAGAGCAGGTCGGGATCGGCGAGAAACGGCGGCAGGTCCGCCGGGAAGTTGCTCACCAGGCGGATCTGACGCTGCGCCGCCACCGGTTCGAGGAGGATCAGGATGCGCTCCAGAAGGCTTCCGGCGCGCACCGGCGAGAGCCGCATGGCGGTGGCGCCGCTCTCCAGCCGGGTGATGTCGAGGTAGCCGGTGATCATGCGGGTGAGGCGCTTCACTTCATCGTTGATCGCCAGGTTCATCTCGCGGCGCCGCACCGGCTCCACATCGTAGGCGGCCAGCAGTTCGGTCATGCCCTGGATGGCAGTCAGCGGCGTGCGCATTTCATGGGAGACCAGCGAAATGACGTCGTTCTTGGTCTGCTGGAGCTCGTATTGCCGGGTCACGTCGGAGAGCGATGCGACAATTCCCAGCACGGGGCCTTCGCCCTTTTCGTCGGCGGAAACTGCCGCCAGGCGCAGCGTGTATTGCAGCGTGCGCAAGCCGCGGATGGAGATCTCGCGTTCCAGGTGACCGCGCTCGCGCCACCACGCTGGCCAGCGTTTCGGCGTCCACCGACCCGGACAGCCGCTGGGTCAGGTTCTGGCCCACCAGACCGCGCGCGGGGACGCCGAGAATCGCGCCGGCACTGCGATTGGCAAAGGTAATCAGCCCGGAGGGATCGGCGATCAGCAGCCCGTCTTCCACGGAGCGCAGGGCGAAATTGACGAACTTGGCGCGATCCAGCAGGCGGGCGTTCAGGTCGCTCAGAATGCGCGCCTTCCATTCCAGGCCCTTGGGAAGCCAGCCGCGCGAAAGCGAGACCGGACCGCCTTCCGCCCAATGGTACGGGCCCGGGAATGCCGGGACCCGCCGGCGCCAGCAGATCGCCCGAGAGCGCCAGTTCCGCGATGTTATCGTCCAGGCGGGCCGAGGCCACCAGCGAACGCCGCAACAGAGCCAGCAGTCCCGCGCAGGCGAAGGCCACCAGGCACGCCACCATGGGCGGGTAGATCAGCAGTTTGAGAAAGGCCAGGTAGCTCACCAGCAGCACCAGCGCAGCCATTCCCAACAGCACGCCGAGCTGCTTCAGCAATTCGCGCCCGCCCTGCGCCCATTCGAGCAGCAGCAGGGTCAGCAGCGCTACCGGTGGCGCTCCACAGAAACGCCGCCGTGTCGGAAGGCTCCGCGTAGTATCGCGAACCCAGGATGACGTGAATCGCATTGGCCAGCACTTCGACGCCCGGCATCAGCGCGCCGTGCTGATCGGCGCGCGCGTCGGTGTAGCGCACAAAGGGCGAGGCGACGCGATCGCCCAGCGACGCGGCGGTGGCGCCGATCAGCACGAATTTGCCGCGGAACTTTTCGGCGGGGACGCGCCCGGCCACCACATCGGCGAGGCTGTAGGTCACCGGGCCGAAGGAGCCGGCGGGGCCGATGTAGTCGATGGTCATGCGCCCGCCGTGCAAGCACCCGCGTGGATGCGGAAGGCGCAATGGCGACCGGCGCCGGCGACGTTCCAGCGGGATGGTGCGCGCACCCAACAGCAGCGCGTCCTGCTCATCGGTGACGCCTTCCTCGGGGGTGCCGTCGGCAACGCGCACGGCCTCCACCGCCATGGCGCGGTAAGAGCGGCCCGAATCGTCGGCCAGGCGGACCGCGACCTGGCGCGCCACGCCGTCCAGTTCGGTCTGCGCGTTGACGTGGCCCACCGCCGGCGGCGGCGCGTTCGATCGCGGGCAGGGGCTGCAGCCAGCGCGACGGACCGCCGTGCACCGGGGAATCGGTGAGTTGCGCAGCCACCACCACATTTCCGGCGCGGCCGATGGAACGCGCCAGGTTGTCGTCGTCTTCCTGCGTGGTGGGGTCGGTGAACAGGACGTCGAGCGCGATCACTTTGGGGTGGGCGGCGGCCAGCGCATCGATGGTGCGTGCGATCACCTGGCGCGACCACGGGAAGCGGCCGAAGCGGGCCATGCTGGTTTCGTCGATGGCCACGATGGCGATGTCTTCCGGTACGGGCAGCGGGCCGCGGGCGCGCATCAGCCAGTCCCGGGTGTAGCGTGCCGATTCCCGGCGCCTGCCAGTCCACCAGCATGCCGGCCGAGGCGGAAGCCAGCACGATCGCGAGGCTCCAGGCGATTTTCGCGGCTCGTGCTTTGGCTGGTCGACATTGAGTGACTTTCAACTTACCCTCGCGCGGCGGATGTAATTCCCAACACGTAAAAGGGCTGAAGGCATTTCGGAAGCACGTAAGTCGCCAGCATTATTCCAGCTTAAGTACTTTGGAATCAGCAAAATAAATTTAAAGGTATTCAGCCGGGTGGCAACTTGCCACACCATTGTGAAATTCGGCAGGCCGCCGTGCCACCGGCACGATCGACCGAACATTTCGACGGCTGTCCGTCTTTTTGCCCTTTTTAGCTATTTTGGGCTATGGCACGCGTAACATCCAGGCATTGGACTACGCCTAATCGGGCACTATGACCAAAAAGCTGCTTTTTGTAATAACAATTCTGCTTGTCGCCTCGTTCGCGCTCATGGCTGCGGATGTGTCCGGCAAGTGGACCTTTGAACAGCCCGGCCGCGGCGGTAACCCCGGCCGTCCCGTGACGATCACGCTGAAGGCCGACGGCGCCAAACTGACCGGCAGCGTTCCCGGTTTCGCGCGCGGCGGCGGCGAAGCACCTCCTCCCACCGAAATCACCGACGGCAAAGTGGATGGCAACAACGTCTCCTTCACCGTGAAGCGCGAATTCAACGGCAACACGATGGTGACCAAGTACGAAGGCACCGTGAGCGGCGACGAAATGAAGTTGAAGATCACCCGCACCGGCCAGGACGGCACGCCGATGACGAACGAAGTGACCGCCAAACGGTCCACCACCTAGTTCGGCAATTACGGTAATCTAACGGACAGGTTAAGGCGGCGCGCCCCGTTTGGGCAAGCCGCCTTTTGTGCGTTTCAGCGCGTAGTCCGGGTAACATCGGCCCTCTGAACAACGCCTAACTCGTCACTATGACCAAGAAGCTGCTTTTTGTAGTTACAATTTTGCTTGTCGCTTCATTCTCGCTGCTTGCAGCGGATGTGTCCGGCAAGTGGGTAGCCGAGCAACCCGGCCGCAACGGTGGGCCGCCCCGGCAGACAACCTTCGTCCTCAAGGCCGATGGCTCCAAGTTGACCGGCACCATGACCGGCGGGGGGGGCCGCGGCGGCGCGCCGACACCGATCGAAATCACCGACGGCAAGATGGAGGGCGACAAAGTCTCCTTCACCGTGAAGCGCGAAACGCAGAACGGCCCGATGGAGACCAAGTACAAAGGCACCGTCTCCGGTGACGAACTGAAGTTGAAGTTCACCATGATGGACCAGGAGCGGGAAATCACCGCCAAGCGCTCCACCACCTAGTTCGTTCGAGGCATCCAGTTCCTGACGTGCGGCCTCCCTTCAACGGGAGGCCGTTTTTTTTGTCCGGCGACTGGTCAGAAGGCGCGCAGCGTATTGCGGCGGCGGCGCTGGTTTCTCGCCCAGCGCGCTGGCCGCGTGCAGCGCGAAGTAAGGGTCGCGCAGGAATTCCCGCGCCAGCAGCACCATGTCCGCCTGTCCGCTGCGCACGATTTCGTCCGCCTGTTGCGGCGTGGTGATCAGGCCGACCGCGCCGGTCGGCATTCCCGTCTCCCGCCGGATCCGCTCCGCGAACGGTACCTGATATCCGGGGCCGAGCGGAATCTTCGCATCGCCGCATTCCCGCCCGACGAGCAATCCACCAGATCCACGCCCAGAGGCTGCAAGGCGGCGCGCCAGCTCCACCGAATCGTCGGCCGTCCAGCCGCCGGGCACCCAATCGGTGGCCGAAATGCGAAAGAACAGCGGCAGGCGCGCGGGCCACACGCCGCGCACCGCCTCCGTCACCTCCAGCGCGAAGCGCATGCGGTTCTCCAGCGATCCGCCGTATTCGTCGGTGCGCCGGTTGCTCAGCGGCGAGAGGAACTCGTGGATCAGGTAGCCGTGCGCACCGTGAATCTCCACCACGTCGAAGCCCGCTCCGAGCGCGCGCCGCGCGGCATCGCGGAAGCTGTCGACCAGCGTGTGGATCTCGGCCTTCGAGAGCGCATGCGGCGCGGGATCGCCCGTCGCGGAAGGGAATCGCGCTCGGCGCCACCGGTCTGCCAGCCGCCGTCCGCCTCGGGGAGCACGCCGCCGCCTTCCCCCGGCGGCCGCGTGCTGGCCTTGCGCCCGGCGTGCGCCAGTTGGATGCCCGCCGCCGCGCCCTGACTGTGCAGGAAGCGCGTGATCCGCGCCAGGAACTCGACGTGCTCGTCCTTCCAGATCCCCATGTCGTACGGCGAGATGCGCCCGCGCGCTTCCACCGCCGTCGCCTCCATGCACACCAGCGCGGCGCCGCCGACCGCGCGGCTGCCCAGGTGTACCAGGTGCCAGTCGTTGGCGAACCCGTCGTCCGAGGAATACTGGCACATCGGCGAAACCGCGATGCGATTGCGCAACGTGACCTCGCGAAGGGTGAGCGGCGTCAGCAAATGGGCCGCGGAAGGGGAGCTCATAGTCTTCAGTATGGCAGGACGGTCTTTACCGTAAGCTAACCCCTGCATACTCCTTGCCACGCGGACCTGCCGGCGCATGCTCGATCCATGGGAAAACAAGTGACAAGGATGCTGTTGGGAATGGTCGCGGCCGCGTCTGGCGTGCGCCGCGTCCGAGGGACTCGAATGGAACCGCACAGGGTCTACAACTCTACCGCGCGGGCCGGTATGCGGAGGCCGAAACGATGTACCGCCGCGCGCTCGAAGCCTTCGACCGCACGGGCGAGGGAGGCAGCCTTGACCGCGCACTCACCCTGGAGAATATCGCCGTCATACTGCGCGCGCAGAGGCCGCTTCGCGGAGAGCGAAAAGCTGCATCGGGAGGCGCTGCCCAGACTCGAGGAGTTGACCGGGCCTGCGAGCCTGGCCACGCGCGCGCGCCGTGAGCAATCTGGCGGCGCTCTACTGGTCCAGCGGCAAACTGGAGCAGGCCGAGCCGCTCGCCCTGCGCGCCGAGACCGCGTTTCGCGAGCCTCCCGGCGCGGGGCACGGCGGACCGCTCGCCCAACCGCCTGATTCTGGCGTCTATCTACCTCGCGCAGCACCGCTATACCGAAGCGGAAAATGCTGCTGCGCGACACGGTGGAGGGCCGGCGACGGCGTGAATACCGTGACCGCCTACAGCAATCTGTCCGCGGCTGCACTCGGCGTCTGGGAGATTACGCGCGCGCCGAAGCGTACTCCCGCCGGGCCGATCGAAAGTGCGCAGCGCGATCTGCCTGCGCGCCATCCGCTGACCGCCGTGGCGCTCAACAACCTGGCCCAGGCGTGCCGTTTCCAGGGCAAGTACCTGGAGGCCGAAAGCTTACTATCGCCAGGCCATCGCGATCTGGGAAGACACACTCGGCGCCCGGCATCCCGACTTCGCGCGCGGCCTGATGAACCTGGCGGCGTTCTATCACGAACGCGGCCGCGAAGCCGGGGCGGAGGACCTCTACACGCGCGCCGCCGGAATCCTGGAGCACTCGCTCGGGCAAGCACAACGCCGAAGCACTGGTGGCGCGCAACGAACTGGCCGACGTGCTGCGCGCCGAACGCCGCTACACCGAAGCCGCGAAACTCTCTCGCGCCACGCTGGCCGCCATGCAAGACGCTTTCGCGCGAGGACGACCCGCGACTGATTCGCGCGCAGGCCAACTACGCCCGCCTTGGAGGAAGACGGGCACCGCCTCGCACCGTGCGAAGAAGGTGCAGGTCCAGACGCTGCGCCTAGGCGCCAGTCAGGCGCCCTCAACCCATGCGCAGCTGGCGCAGCACCGCCTGGAATCGCGGCATGCGCGCGCAGCGGATCGTAGACCGGGTGTACCTTCAGCGAGGTCATCGGAAGTTCGTGCTGCCGGCAGCCGCGCTCCAGCCAGTCCAGCGCCCGATCGTGTTCTCCCAGGCCGAGGTGAACGATGGCGAACACCGTGGAGGGAACCCACGCGTCTTGTCCCTTCTGCTCCAGCTGCGCCAGCAGCTCGCGCGCCCGCTCCGTCTCGCCGCCCAGCGCATACACCTGGCCCATCGCCCCCAGAATATTGGGAACATCGCCCGCCAGCGACCGGCCCTTTTCCAACATGCGGATCGCGTCCAGGAACTTTCCCTGCTGCGCATACACGCGGCCGAGCGAAGTGTACGCCTTTGTAGAACGTGGGGTCGTCCGCGATCAGCTCGCGGTAGCCCTGCGCTGCCTCTTCATAGCTGCGCTCCAGAAGCGCGATGAAGTCCTGGCCTTCGCGGATGATGCTGGAGAGCGGATCGAGCTGCAGCGCCACCTCGATCTCGGCGCGCGCCTCGGCGAAGCGGCCGGTCAGCGCGTACCAGTCGACGCCCAGCCAGTGGTGCGCGGTGGCGTACCCGGGATTGAGTTCGATGGCGCGCTGGTACAAGCTCGCGCGCTTCCTCCCACTCCCAGTCGTAGAGCGAGCGGATCAGCGCCAGCGACGCATACGCTTCGCCCAGCGCCGGGTCGAGCTCGATGGCGCGCGTCGCCGCGGCTTTCGCCTTCGGCATTCCGGCGGACGGGCTTGCGCAGGCCGTAGTCCACCAGCAGCGTGTGTGCGTCGGCCAGGCCGGTGTGGGCCAGCGCCGAATTCGGATCGGCCGCGATCGCCGCCTCGAAATATTCGATGCTGCGCGCCAGGTCTTCGGGCGTGCGGCGGTGCCAGTAATAGCGGCCGCGCAGGTAGTAGTCGTAAGAGCCGATGGTGCTTCGGCCGCGCGCCAGAAGCGCGCCCTCGCCGCTGCCCGTGAGTTGCACGCGCAGAGTGCGCACAATGGCCCGCGCGATCTCCTCCTGGATGGCGAACACGTCCTGCATGCGGCGGTCGAAGGTCTCCGACCACAGGTACACGCCAGATCCGGTATCGATGAGCTGGGCGCGCACGCGCAGGCTGGAACCGGCGATGCGCACGCTGCCGGTCAGCACCGTGCCCACGTGCAACTGGTCGCGGATGGAGCGCATGTCCTGCTGCCGGTCGCGCAACTGCGCGGCGGTGTTCCACGCCACCACGCGCATGCCCGGCACTTTGGTGAGCGCGTGGATCAGCTCTTCGGTCAGACCGTCGCTGAAGTACTCGTTCTCGGGCTTGCCGCCGAGATCGGCGAACGGCAGCACCGCCACCGTGATGACCGTGCCTCCTGGCGTACCGGGCGCCGGCGAGTGCTCGCGCGGCGCTGTGCGGAGGCTCAGGCGCGGCGCATAGCCGCCCGAGAGCGAATTCGATGAGCACCGGGTCGGCGCTGCCGTCGCCTTCGTAATAAGCCTTCAGCTTGGAGCGCAGGCGGCGCGCTTCCACGCGCACGATCGGGTCGACGCGCGGATCGTAGGAAGACTTGCGGTCGAAGACTTCGACGCCGATCAGGTATTCCTTCAGCTCGTCCGCCTGGCCGGCCAGCGCGCGCTCCACGGTCAGGCGCAGAAATCGGGCCATGCGCTCGGAGCGGGAAAAGAGCCGGTGCGCCAGGATCTTTTCCAATTGCTGCCGGACTGCGGAGTGGGAGAGATTGCGGGTGGATTCGACGGCTGCACGCTGTATACAAACATTATCGTCGCTTTACGGGGGGCGCGGCAATCGGGTCCTTGCTGCGTCAGCGCGGAACCCAGGTCCGCAAGAATCGCGATGCCTGCTCCTGCGCGCCAACCGCCGGCTGGCCGCCTTCATCCGGGCAGCAGCCACACCTCGCCGGCACGGAACGGTTCGCCGCCGATTGTCCCGTGGCCGCTCGAGGCAAATCCAGAGCTGGCAGTTCTCCGCTTGGGGCTGAAACGACGTGCCCGCATCCAACCGTACCAGCTCCGTCACGAAGTGCCTGGAGCGGACCACTTCCTCGCGCCCTTCACCCACCGGCACGGCGCAGCGATGCCCCGGGATGGACGCCGAGATCGGAGATGGGCACCGCCTTTTCCACGTGGATTTCGCGCGGCCGCCCGTAATCCCATAGCCGGTACGTCACATCCGAATTCTGCTGAATCTCGCAGAGCACGATTCCCGCGCCGATGGCATGCACCGTATGCGCCGGAATGAAATAGGTCTCGCCGGCCTTCACCGGCGCCCAGTGCAGCAGATGCTCGACTTCGCCGGTGCGCGTGGCTTCCCGCAACTGCTCGCGCGTCAGGGGCTCGCGGAAGCCCATGGCGATCGTCGCGCCGGGCTCCGCCTCCAGGATGTGCCACATCTCCGTCTTCCCGCGCGGCCCGTCCTCGCCGTCATCGGGATGCACCTGGACGGAGAGCCGCTCGTTGGTGAAGATCCACTTCACCAGGAGCGGCAATTCGCGCGGGCTCAGGAACCAGGCCTCGCCGATGGGCGTCCGCTGAATCCGGATACCACGGCGCCAGACGCGTCCGGCCCCACACCCTCTCGCGCAGGGAAGGTGTGAGGCGGATCGGCCGTTCCATGTCCTACGAGTTCTTCGCGATGAACTGGTGGATGCGTTCCAGCCCGCGCTCCAGTTCCTTCATCGACGTGGCGTAGGAGATGCGAATGTGGCGGTCGGTGCCGAACGCTTCGCCCGGGACCGCCGCCACGTGGGCTTCCGCCAGCAGCCGCTCGGCGAACTGCAGCGTGTTGGCGATGCCGCTCTTGCCGAAGGCCACGCGACACGTTGGGATACACGTAGAACGCGCCCTGCGGCTCGTTGCACTGGACGCCGGGGATCGCGCGCAGCCGCGCCACCACGAAATCGCGCCGCTTGCGGTACTCGGCCAGCATGATGCCGACCGATTCCTGCGGTCCGCGCAGGGCTTCCACCGCCGCCTTCTGCGAGATCGAGCACGGGTTCGAAGTGGAGTGGCTCTGCAGCTTCGTCATCGCCTGCACGATGGCGGGCGGCACCAGGCCGAAGCCGATGCGCCATCCGGTCATCGCGTAGGTCTTCGAAAGCGAACCGGCCACCAGCACCGTTTCCTTCGCGCCCGGCAGCGACGCAATCGAGAACGGCTCGCTGTCGTACAGGAACTGGCAGTAGCACTCGTCGGTCATCAGGTAGATGCCGCGCGCCGACGTCAGTTGGTAGATCTTCTCGAACTCTTCGCGCTCCACCACGGCGCCGCTGGGGTTGGAGGGCGAATTGATGATCACCATGCTTGGTGCGCGCCGTCAGGTGCGGCTCCAGCATCGCCGCGGTCAGCGTGAAGCCCTGCGCCTCGTCGGTTTCGACGAACACGCACTTGCCGCCGGCGTAGTTGACCACGTCCTTGTAGGTCACCCAATACGGCACCGGGATCACCACTTCGTCGCCCGGATTGATCAGCGCCTGAATCAGGTTGAAGATCACGTGCTTGCCGCCCACCGTGATCATGCATTCGTTGGGCTTGTAGGAGGTGCCGAAATCCTGCGCGTGCCGCTCGCAGACGGCCTTCTTCAGTTCGGCCGTGCCGCCCGCCGCCGTGTACTTGGTGAAATTCTGGTCCAGCGCGCGGATGGCGGCCTGCTTGATGTTGTCGGGCGTCGGGAAGTCCGGCTCGCCGGCGCCGAAATCGACCACGTCCACACCTTCGCTGCGAAGCCGGTCGGCCTCCGCGGATACCTTCATCGTGGAAGACACACTGATGGAGGAGATGCGTTCTGCGATCGGGTTGATTGCTGCTTGCATGCTAACTTTATGCCCCTTTAAGTTCGGTTTTCGATAATCGGTTCTGCAGCCGGCTTTCCACCGAAGGCGGCACCAGCCCCGTAATATTCCCGCCCAGGCCGAAGACCTCTTTCACCAGCCGGGAACTGATGAAAGAATATGCCTCGTGGGCCATCATGAACACAGTCTCGATCTCGCGGGCTGAGCCGCCGGTTCATGAGCGCCATCTGCAATTCGTACTCGTAATCCGAAATCGCGCGAATGCCGCGCAGCAGGACGGTGGCCGAGCGCTCGGCCGCGTGATCCACCAGCAGGCCGTCGAAGGAATCCACCTCCACGTTCGGGTATACGTGCACCACTTCGCAGAGCATTTCCATGCGCTCTTCCACGCTGAAGAGCGGCTTCTTGGCGTCGTTCCGCAGGATCGAGACGATCAGCCGGTCAAACATCCGCGAGCCCCGCTCGATCAGGTCGAGGTGCCCGTTGGTGATCGGGTCGAACGATCCCG
This sequence comes from uncultured Solibacteraceae bacterium, assembly GCA_963792055.1. Classification (GTDB taxonomy): domain Bacteria; phylum Acidobacteriota; class Terriglobia; order Bryobacterales; family Bryobacteraceae; genus Solibacter. The sequence continues at coordinate 1,316,698 of CAWBUV010000011.1, forward strand.
GATAGATAGCGATGACGTGCGGCGGCTTTCGCGACAAACGATTCACCCTGGATTATTTCACCCTGGAATAGCGGTCTTTTAATTCTAGCGGAAAGGGCCCGTGGGCGGGAGCCACGCTATCTCTTCTTCCCCGCAATCTGCCACTCCGTGAACGGCGACCGCGCTCCGCGAATCTTCACGTTCAAACAGTACGGCACGCGCGACGCCAGCGCCCGCTCGATCGCCGGACGCACCTCCTCCGGCCGCTCAATGGTCTCGCCGTCCCCGCCGAAAGCCTTCATCACCAGGTCATAGCGCGCCGATTGCAGCTCGCACGCCACCGTCGGTGCTCCGCCAGTGCCCCATGATTGCAACTCCCGCTCCAGCCCCCATCCCGCATCGTTGCCCACAATCAACACGATCGGCAGATGGAACCGCGCCGCCGTATCCATCTCCGCCAGGTAGAAGCCCAGCGCGCCATCGCCGGTAATGGCCACGACCTTTCGCTCGGGGTGCGCCAGTTGCAGCGCGATCGCGTTGGGCAGCGACGACCCGATGGTCCCCAGCGGACCCAGATCGCAGCCATCCGCCGGCATGCCGCGCGGGCAGCAGCGCCCGCCCCCAGTGCGCGAAATCGCCGCCGTCCCAGGAGAAAAGCACATCCTTCGGAAGCGCCTCGCGCAGCGCGCGGAAGAATACCGCCGCATCTGCGCCCGCCGTCTCCAGCCGCGCCGCGGATGCCGCGCGCAGTTCCCGCACCCGTTCGAGCCACCCGGTGCGTACCGCTCCCGCGTCTGGAATCGCGTCGAGCGCCGCCCGCGCGTCGCCGCAGACTGCCGCATCGAGCGCGCGATTCATTCCCAGTTCCTGCGGGTGGATATCGATCTGAATGAATTTCGGCTTCCGCCGGAAACAGCCGCTCGCCTCCCAATGCCAGCCGGTAGTCGATGCGCTTGCCGGCTACCAGAAACAGGTCCGCCTCGCGGAACACCGTAGGGACCGCGTAGTTCAGCGCCGGGTCGGCGTAGCCCATGCAGAGCGGATGATCGTCTGGCACCGTGCCGCGCGCCATCGTGATCGTATACAAGGGGATCTGCGTACGCTCTACGAATTCCCGCAACGCCTGCTCCGCTCCGCTCCACCAGATTCCGCTTCCCGCAATCACCACCGGCCGCCTGGCAGCGCGCAGCAGTTCCGTCGCTCGTTTCACGTCGGGGCAGCGATGCCGCCGCGCCAGGCTCATCGCTCCGCGGCGTGGCGCCAGTCGCGCTTCCCGTAAACGCGTCCACCGGAATGGTGAGGTGCGCCGCCCCGCGCCGTCCCGAATTCGCCTCGGAATACGCCCGGCTCAGGTAGAACGGAATCTCCTGCGCCGAAGGCACTTCCGCCGCCCACTTCGCTATGGGACGCGTCATTCCCACCTGGTCGATATCCTGGAAGGCCTGCCGGTCGGCGAGTCCGCGGGCGCGGCTCCCGCTCACCGCAATCAGCGGACTCCCTGCCAGTTGGGCGGTTGCCACGCCGGTCAGCGAATTGGTGTGTCCCGGACCGCCCGTCACCAGGGAAAGCGCCGGCCTGCGGTGAATTCTTGCCCACGCATCGGCCGCATGGGTCACGCCCGATTCGTGCCGCATGTCCACCACGCGCATTCCCGCGCGCGCCGCCGCGGCCAGCACTTCATTGAGATGGTCTCCTACCAAAGTGAAGATCGGGTCGAGTCCCAATTCGAGCGGCAGCATACACAAACAGCTCGGCTCCATTTGGCATAGCACCGCCATGCTACTACAATCGAGTTCAGCCCCCGTGACTCCTAGAAAAATCCTCGTTACCGGCGGAGCCGGTTACATCGGCTCCCACACTGTCCGCCTGCTGCTCAAACAGGGTCACGACGTCACCGTCGTGGACAATCTATCCAAAGGCTATCGTCACAACGTGCCCGCCGAGCCGACTGCATGAGCTGGATCTTTCCGACACCAGCCGCACTCGCCAGCCTCTTGAAAGAGAAACAGTGCGACGCCGTCATTCACTTCGCCGCCTTCATCGCCGTCGGCGAATCCATGCGCGAACCCGCGCGCTACTTCACCAATAACGTCGCAGGGTCACTCTCCCTGCTCGATGCCATGGTGCAGGCCGGGGTGAAACACATCGTCTTCTCCTCCACCGCCGCCGTTTACGGCAATCCACACACATCGCCCATCCTGGAGACGTTCCCCATTCAGGCGGTCAATCCCTACGGCGAATCCAAGGTAATGGTGGAGACCCTGCTCGGATGGTTCGACCAGATTCATCAGCTCACCAGCGTCTGCCTGCGCTACTTCAATGCTTCGGGAGCCGATCCCGAGGCCGCTCTCGGCGAAGAGCACGAACCCGAGACCCACCTGATCCCTTTAGTCATCCGCGCCGCGCAGACCGGCAGGCCCGTCACCATTTTCGGCGACGACTATGCCACTCCGGATGGCACCTGCATCCGCGATTACATTCACGTCAACGATCTCGCGCAGGCGCACATCCTGGCCGTCGAGTACCTGCTGAACGGCGGCGCGAGCGATCGTTTCAACGTGGGTACCGGCGCAGGCAGCAGCGTGCTGGAAATCGTACGCACGGTGGAGGAAGTCACCGGCAGGAAGGTACCCTACGTGTTTCGGACCACGCCGCGAGGGCGATCCCCCCGCCCTGGTCGCCAGCAGTCAGAAACTCCGCGACCGCCTGGGCTGGTCGCCGCACTACGCGGACCTGCGCACCATCGTCAAGCACGCATGGAACTTCGCCAGCCGCGAGGCTGCCCAGTCATCTGTTATCCCAGAAACAACGGCTTAATGTGCCGTTCGAAAAGATTCTCTGTCACGTTGCGAGAGATGCTGGCTTCGCAGGTTTCCAGCATTTTCAGGTACTGGTCTCCCATCTTCGCGGCCACCTTAAAGCCCACGTGCAGCAATTGACGAAGGTCCGGATTGAAGCCCGGATTCTTCTGATCGTGGCGCAGAGCGGAGGTGTACTGCCCGGCACTCCAGCCATTCACCACGCCTGGTTGCGGGCAGGTTGGCGTAATCGATATCGATCACCGATGCATAAGGCTCGCACAACGCATCCCGGTGCTCGAACGCGTTGGCATACACCTGTTTCGCCAGGTCCAGTCCCTCGCCGTCCGCTTCCGCCAGGCCGATCAATTCTTCCAGCCAGGTAGTGCCCGCGGTCTTCAGATGCACCCCAGCGCCGAACTTTTCCAGTGAGCGCCGAATCGGAGCGTAGATCGAAAACTTATCGCTGCCCGAGTGTACGCTCAGCTTCAGGTTGGCCGGCAGGCCGTACTGGTGGATGGCGAAGGCAATCACCGCCAGGTCTTCGCTGAACTCCTTCTCGAACTGCACAACATCGCCCACGTAATCGACGCCCTTGTTGAAGCGTCCCGTGAACTTGGGAGCGATGGTCTGGATGGGCATTCGCTCGTCGGCGATGGCGGCCAGAATGACCAGCAGTTCCGGTGGCGTCTGCGGCGCATCGGTCTCGTCCATCGAAACCTCGGTAATGAACGCGCGGCCGCCGCGCTTGCCGTGCACATGCCGGTAGATGGCTCCCGCCTGCAGTACGGCAGCCAGGTACTTGTGGGCGATCTGCACGACGGCCTCGCGGGTCGATGGTGAAGGGCTGGCAGATGCCGGGAATGCTCACTTCTCCCACCAGCTCGGGATGGCGCTCGAGAAATGCGTCGACGCGATCCGCATCGGCCGGTTTGCCGATGGATGCGGCTACGTCGAGCGTGTAGAAATCGCTGGCGTCGATAAAGCGGTCCACCGTGCCCAGGTTGATGTGATCCGCATCCACGTGATACGGCTGCTTCCAGCCTGCTTGCCGCACCGCCTCGTCGGCCGCGGCGCGCACACTCGCCGGTTCCGAGCCGACGATGCCGTGCTCGCGGTTCGATTTGTTCCAGACGGGGATGACGGTGACGCCGTGGTCCGCCGCCATCATGCAAGCCCGTAACTGGGCCTTGGCTTGATGCGCGAAACGGTCCCCCACACCGAGGGAGAATTTTTCCAGGGAAAGCATGATGAGATCCACCCAAATTATAATGCAATAGCGGATATGGAGTTCCGAAAACAGTATCGTTTCAGCGGCGACTAAACAATTCTTCGCTTGACGGCGCGTACGTCGCGGGCCATACCATCGGTTCAGATGTCTACCTACACTCGCCGCCATGCCCTCGCCGTCATGGCCGGCGCCTCGTTCGCCGGTTCCCGCGCATGGGCCGCCGACGATCCCTGGGCTACGCGTTTACCCTCAGATTCTGAAACGAATTCAACCGCCAAAATTCCCCGAACAAGCGATTTCGACGTCACCCGCGTACGGCGCCAGGGCGGACGGCAAGACAGATTGCACCGCGGCCTTCCGCAAGGCGATCGAGGAGGCCAACCGCGCCGGCGGCGGGCGCGTGGTGGTCAGGGAGGGCGTCTGCCTGACCGGCGCCGATTCATCTGCAGGAGCAATGTGAACCTGGTCGTGCAGAAGGGCGCCACCATCCGGTTCGACCCGAACCCCAAGCTCTACCCGATGGTGCTGACGCGCTTCGAGGGGATGGAGTGCATGAACTACTCGCCCTTCGTCTACGCTCTGGACCAGCAGAATATCGCGATCACCGGCGGCGGTACGCTGGATGGCCAGGCGAATGCGGAGAACTGGTGGCCCTGGGGCGGCAAGCGCGGAGCCAAACCCGACGAGCCGAACCAGCGCAAGGCCCGCGCCGCTCTGGGCGAGATGGTGGAGAAGGGTATTCCCGTCGCGGAGCGCAAGTTCGGCGAAGGCGGCTATCTGCGTCCCATGTTCGTGCAGCCCTACCGCTGCACCAACGTACAGATCCAGGACATCACGATCATCAACTCGCCGATGTACGAGATGCATCCGGTGCTGTGCCGGAACGTGACGGTGCGCAACGTGACCGTCTCCAGCCACGGTCCCAATAACGACGGCTGCGATCCCGAATCCAGTGTCGACGTGCTGATCGACGGCTGCACGTTCGATACCGGCGACGATTGCATCGCCATCAAGAGCGGGCGCAATGCCGACGGCCGCCGCCTGCACGCGCCGAGCGAGAACCTCATCGTGCAGAACTGCATCATGAAGGACGGCCACGGCGGCGTCACCATGGGCAGCGAATGTTCCGGCGGCATCCGCAACGTGTTCGCGCAGGATTGCCAGATGGACAGCCCGCACCTGGACCGCGTGCTGCGCTTCAAGAACAACGCGATCCGCGGCGGCGTGATCGAGCACGTCTACATGCGCAACGTGAAGTGCGGGCAAGTGGCGTGCGCCGCCATCGACGTGGATTTCTACTACGAGGAAGGCGCGAAGGGGCCGTTCACTCCGGTGGTGCGCGATGTCGAAGTGGTGAACCTGGAGGTTCAAGAAGTGCGCGAACGCGTGGTCGCTGCGCGGCTTCAAGAACGCTCCGGTCAGCAATATCAGCCTGAAGGACTGCACATTCGATAACGCGGCGAAGGCGGCGGTGACGGAGAATGTCGAGGGACTGACGCTGGATAATGTGACGGTGAACGGTAAGAAGGTTTCGGTGTAAGGCCGAAACAGGAAAGAATATATGGCCACAGATGAAGGCAGAGAAACACAGACTCATCACGAACCTGTCCACCAAGCCGCATACTGCCGCTTTTCTGCGTCAGTTCAGCATTCCTTTCAGCAAGTTTTTCATACGCGTCCGTGACCGCGTCCCAGGAGTAGTTGGCTTGCACGCGCGCCATGGCCGCCCGGCGGAACCGTTCGCGCTCCGACTCCGGCATCGCGAGAACGCGGCGCAGCGTGCCGGCGAGTTCTCCGGGTTCGAACGGAATGCCGCCTCGCCCGCGACCTCGGCGTTTTCGGGCGTATTGCGGTAGAGCACCAGCGCGCCGCGGCCCATGGCCTCGATCAGCGCCGGATGCGTGCCGCCCACCTCGGTCGCGTGGATGTAGGCGAAGCAGTGCGAGCCCAGTTCGCGATACCCTGCGCCGTAGATCGCGCCCGGCATGACGATGCGCGGGTCGCGCGTGTCGCGCACCCGCGCGGATATATTCGCTGCGCATAGGGCGCGTCGCCGATCAGCGCCAGCTTCATCGGCGTGACCACCTGTTCGAAGGCCTGCGCGCACTTCGAGCGGATGATTCTCCGGCTCCAGGCGGCTCACGTAGAGGAAATAGCGGCCCGGCTCCAGCCCCAGCTTGCCCGAGCACTTCCGCGCTCTCCAACTTTGCCCAGTTCGGCGCCGTAGGGGATGAAGACGCTCTCCTTGCCGTAGCGCTCGCGATAGTATTCCTGGATGGTCTGCGCGTCGGTGATCACCACCGTCGGACAGAATGTGCTGAGCCACTCCGACACCAGATACCAGGCGCGCGCCGCGCGGTTCCACTTCTTGCGTTTGCGCTCGATGCCGTCCACATTGAGCGCCACCGGCATGCCCAGCAGCGCGCGGCCACGGCGTGAAAATCGCATTGGCGCCGTTGCAGTAGAGCGCGACGTCGGGGCGGTGGCACAGCAGGTGACAGGTGGAGACGGCGGTGTGCGCGATGGTGTCGAAATACTTGTGCCGGATGGTGGGCAGGTATTGCAGGCGCACGCCGCGGTAAAGGGGCTCCGGATGCTTTTCGCCGGCAGTAGACGGTAACCTGCATGCCCGCGTTCCACCAGGCGAGTGGAGAGCTCTTCGGCGAAGGTTTCGAATCCGCCGTAATTGGCGGGAATGCCGCGCGTGCCGAGTAGAGCGATGCGCACTTACGTCTTGGCGGTTTCGGAACGCGAGAGCACGCGCGCCATCTTCTTCGGCGCCTGTTTGCTCACCGGCGCGTACTGGAACCAGCTCGCCATGTACTGGTCGTCCACCGCGGCGCGCGGCCTGAATCCGGCGGCGCTTGGCCAGCACGCTGCGACAGTTCTTGCCGAGGAACCAGAAGGCCCTCAGCGACGTGTGCTCCCAGAGCAGGCAGCACATCACCACCATCACGTCGCGCGCCGTGATGGAGAGCCAGTTGCGCCGGTAGAGATTCGGCGAGATATTCTTGATGCGCATCAGGAAGCGGTTCTTCACCGAGTGCATGTTGATCTCCGGCGGCAGTGCGCGGCGGTTGCCGGGCAGCACTTTGCGCACGTGATAGCCGCGCGCATACGGCGCGTACAGGCACTTCCAGCCCATCAACTGCGCGCGCCAGGCGACGTCGGCATCCTCGCGATAGACGAAGAAATCGGCGTCGAAGAACTCGCCGTCGAGCGCGATATCGTCGATCATGGCGCGGCGGTAAAGCGCGGCGGCCGCAGTGGCGCCGAAGACATATTCGTATTGCAGATAGTGGCCGTTATCCACTTCCTGACTGCCGCGGTCCAGGTGGCGCAGCATCGGGTTGAAGTAGATGCCGGTGGAATCCACAACGGGCTGCTCGGGAATTTCGAAGTGGCTCGTCATGGTGAGCAGCTTGCCGCAAACCGTGCCGATTTTGGAGTCGAACTGCCCGGCGTCCACCAGCGCCTGGATGAAATTCGGCAGCAGCAGACACGTCCGGGTTTAGGGTCAGCACCCACTCGCCGCTGGACAGCCGGATCGCCTGATTCTGGGCCGCTGCAAAGCCAACGTTTTCGTTGTTGTAATAGACCTGGCAGCGATCTTCGAACTGCTCGAGAATATCGATCGTGCCGTCGCTCGAGGCGTTATCGACGACGATGATTTCCTTGAGCGGATAGCGCTGCGCAAGAACCGATTCCAGGCACCGCTTGATGAACCGGCCGCTATTATAAGTCACTATCGTGACGGATACGACGTCGTTGTGCGCCATGAACAAGAACCTGAGAGCCCGATTGAGTGTAAACGTATCCTAAGACCCGCAAAACAGACTGCGACCCGCATGAATCGCCACTTTCCCATAAGCTGCCATGGGTTTGAAGCTGCGATGCAAAGCCGATTCCGCAATGCCGCGCAGAATAGAGCCCGTCACGACGGCCAGCACACCGCTCGGAAAGCGAGCGGACGGAAGTGCTTGGCTGAATACCTTAGTAGACTACGATACCAATAATTCAGCCGTATCTCTAGTGCCAAGTGCGAGATCGAATGGCCGCCTGTGTGTTTCGCAACAGCTTCCGGAATATAAGACAAACTAAGCCCGCGATCGCGAATTCTGCGACAAAAATCCACATCTTCGAACCACAACGGAAAGAAACTTTCATCGAATCCGCCGAGTTCCTCCCACACCGCGCGGCGCACCATAAAGAAAGCCCCGGCGGGTTGTTCCACACGTCGAACGTGAGGAATCGTCCCAATCCAGGCAGCGGTAGCGGCGATTTACTGGATTCCCCGGCCACAATCGATTTAGCAATAGTGCTTCCAAAATCAGGGCTGCCGGGTGTCGGCAGCCGCCGAACCATGAATCCGATCTGCTGCCGTGCCGCTCGCGTCCACTAACTGCCCCCCAGCGCCGGCGGAGCCGGGTAGGTCGCATGCTTCCCGGAGCGGTTCCAGACTTGTCTGAATCACCGCATCCGGATTTAATAGCAGGACATAGGCGACTGTTCAATGCGGCAAAGCCTTGATTGACGGCGCGCCGCAAAGCCGCGGTTGCCGGTATTGGCGATCAATCGCACACCGCGCCGCGACACTTCCGCCATGGTGCCGTCGCGCGAAGCATTGTCCACCACTACAGTTTCTGCGCCCGATGGCGAGCGCGGCGTCCAGGCAGGCGCCGATCTCAGCTCCAGAGTTATAAGTGACGATAATAATGCCGATATCTGCTCATGTGTCACTTTGCCCCACCGGTGAGCAGGAAATACAGCCTCCAATACATATCCTGACTGTTAGCCCGGATGAATTGCTCATTGGAGCGAAGTAATTTCTCGAGCCGCTCGGCATCTTTTTCGTGAGCTTTCTCACGTGCGGCCGGAGAAATGGCGGATTCCCTGCCACTTGCCCCGCGCCCACGCCAAGCCGCGTCCATGACGGATCGCCAACGCGCCCCAGAGCACTTGTGCCACCAGGACGGGCCACACATATCGCGCCGAATAATGGCGGGCCGCCAGAAAGAGTTGATTGCGCGAAATGCGGCGCACCGTTTCCGGATGCCAGCGACCCAGCGAGGCGCTCCCCAGATGGACCGCCCGCGCTTCGGGAACATAGCGGCCGGTAATGCCCCGGAGCGCGCAACGTAACCCGAAATCGGCATCTTCGAGATAAGAGTCGAATGATTCCTCGAGCAGTCCCACCTCGACGGAAGACCTCGGCGCGGTAGAGCACCGCGGTCCACGGCGGCGACGTGATGTCGCGCGGCCCGGTCGAATGGCGGCGCATCCCGCATGACCGGCGCCGCAGCGCCACGTGGTCGCGCCGCGACAAGTCAGGTCGAAGGTGCCATCGAGCAGGCCGGACGGACTGAGGATCTTGCCGGTGGCGAAGGGCGCGTCGACCGCGGCCAGCCTCTCCAGATAATCGGGCGCCAGTTCGACGTCGGAGTTGAGAATCGCGATCAGCGGATGCGCTGGCCTCGCGGATGCCGCGATTCACGGCGGCCGCGAAGCCGGCATTGCGGCCCATGGCGATCACGCGGGCGCCGCGGGCGCGCGCCAATTCCGGGCGCGCCATCGGTGCGAACCGTTGTCGACGATCAGCAGTTCGGCAGCCGGACAGCGTCTGCGCCTCGAGCGTGGTCAGCAGGCGCGCCAGCAGGTCGCGGCCATTCCACACCGGCACGATGGCGCTGATGTTCATCGCCGAAGAAGCGCTTCTTGAACAGCAGCAGCAGATTCTGTACGCCGTCGCGCCAGAGATTGAGCTTGGTCTCGCCCACGCGCGAACTGTACATGATCGAGATCTCGCCGAAGCGAATCCGCGAATCGCGCAGCGCCTCGATCTTGATCTCCTCGCTGAAGCCCATGCCGTCGGATTCCAGCTTCATGTGCTTCAGGATCGAGCGGCGGAAAACCCACATGCCCGATTGCGAATCGCGCACCCAGCGGAAGAACAGAATGGACATTGCCAGCGAGAGGCCGAGGTTGCCAATCTCGTTGATCGATGCTCATGCCGCGCCGGTCGCGCACCGGGAAACGCGAGGCGTTAAGGAAATCGACCTCCAGGTGCAGGAAAGCCTCGATCAGGTAGGAAATGGCGTCCACCGGGTAGCTGTGGTCGCCGTCCAGCGTGATGATGAGGTCGCTCGTGTGCTCTCGGCGAATCCGCGTTTGTAGCTGCGGCCGTATCCGCGAACCTCTTCGCGGACCACCTTGGCGCCCAGCGCTGCGGCCACTTCGCTGGTGCGGTCGGTGGAGTTGTTGTCCACGACGATCACCTCATCCACGAACTCCGGCATGGCGCGCAGCACCTTCTCGATGCCCTGCTCCTCGTTGAGGCAGGGGATGATCACCGTGATGGTGAGGGACTTATACATGGGTTCGTCTTTTTCCGAGTGCCGCGCGTCTGGGTATTATGGGTTCTATGAAGCGGCTTGCGCTCCTTTTGTCCTTTTCGACGGCGATGCTGTGCGCGGCGGATCTGGCCACCGTGCATACGGTATACCTGCTCAAGATGTCCAGGGGCCTGGACCAGTTTCTGGCAAGCCGCCTCACCTCGGAGCACGTCTTCCAGGTCGTGACTGACCCGCAAGCTGGCCGACACCATCTTCACGGACCAGATCGGCGAAGGTTTCGAGATGAAACTGGACGAGCTGTTCCCCCGCCGCCGCCCGATAAGCCCGCCAGCCCCTCCGAAGCCGGACCAGACGGAAGACCAGACGAACCTGTTGCTGGGCGACACCGTAAACAAGCTGTCCAATCCCGCAATGAGTTCATCGTTCGGCCGCGCCAGGGGCACCGTGTTTCTGGTGGACGCCAAGTCGCGGCACGTGGTCTGGTCCGCGTTCGAGCCTGCCAAAAAGTGGGTCTGCGAGGGATTTGGATCACACGGCCAACGACATTGTAAGCCGTATCAAGCACGATCTGAAAGGAAAGTAGCGCGCTCCGCGCTTCACGCCCGCTTCTCCTTCACCATGTCGCGGTAGCCTTCCACCAGGCGCCGTGTGATGGCGGCCATATCCCATTGGCCTTCCACTTCTTCGCTGGCCCGTTCCGCCATCGAGGCGGCGCGCTCCGGGTCCCGCAGCAGAGCGATCACCCGCGCCGGCGAATTCGCTGGGATCGTCCGCCAGCGCGCAAAATTCTCCATCCTTCACCGCCAGACCTTCGGCGCCGACCCTCGTGGAGACCACCGGAATGCCCGCGGCGAACGCCTCCAGCAGCTTCACGCGCACGCCCGACCCGCTCAGAATCGGACAGACGAAAATCGCATAACGCCCCAGAACCTCGCGCACGTCCTCCACGTAGCCGAGCATCTGCATGTGCGCACCATGATCGGCATAGGTGTGTTCGGGCGGCGGGTCGCTGCCCGCGATGACCAGCTTTGCGCCTGGCTCCTCGGCCAGGATCGCAGGCAGCACCAGCCGGACGAACCAGTCCACCGCAACCCGGTTGGGGTCGTGGCGCCAACTGCCCAGAAAGAGCATCGTCAGCGGCTCGCGCCCGCGCGGGCGGAAATCGTACCGCCCGGTATCGATGCCGGCGCGCAAACCGGCCCGCATGCGATTGGCCAGCTCAGGCCGGAAGCTGAGCAGGTAATTGCGATTCGCGGGCGTACAGACCTGCACCTGGTCGAAGGCGGGCAGCACCCCGAGTTCGTAGCGCAGTGCGCGCAGGTATTCCATGCGCGCCTTCATCTCGCTGAAGATCCCCGTCATGTGGCCGAGACCGCGCCCGATGGATTGGAAGTAGACGTCGTGCTCGAACAGCGCGGTGGCGATCCGTCGAAACTCTCCGCGATACTGCGCCATCGGCGTGTACTCCAACTGCAACAAGTCGATGCGGCGGCAATACATCTGCCGGTGGATGAGCCATTCGAGATCCTCATTGGCGAACTCGCGAACGGCGTGACGGCTCGAGCGAGCCCATGCCTTTGACACGTCCGCTGGGCCGCACCAGCCACTCGGCGGACGCGCAGAAGGTGCGCAGTTCCTGGTTGTCGGCCTCCTGCGAGGGCCAGTCCAGCAGCTCCACAACATGCACTTCCGCCAGCTTCACCATCTCGCGCAGCGTCTGGTACATGAAGACGCCGCCGCCGTGGACGGGCGGGCAGATCGGGTAGGGCGAGACGAAGAGCACGCGCAGGCTTGCTCCGGCGCGCGCTCCATGGCGGCGAAGCGATCGCGGAAGTAGCCGCCGAGCGGGCGTTTGAAGGCTTCCGTATCGCCGATCGCGGCCAGCGCCAGCGCGCGGCGGCGCGAGCGCAGGGCCTGCGGAAGCTGCCGGAAGGCCCGCCAGAGGGAACCCAGGTTGGGGCGCAGGGGGACGTCGCCGAAGAGTACGGCGAGCACGGCGCCGGCCCAGGCGAAAAAGAAGTGCGACGCCAGGCGCGGCCACTCGTGAATATTCTTCCAGCAGAAGAGAACGTAATTCTTCTTGAGGACCGCCTGAATCTGATCCTGGGTGAACTTCTTGCCGATCGTGCCGCGGTGCTCGTGGAAGACCACGCTGCGCGGCTGGTAGAGCACCTTCCAGCCGCGCTTCCACGCCATGAAGCCGAGGTCCGTGTCCTCCAGGTAGAAGGGCTCCAGCAGCGGGTCGAAGCCGCCGAGTTCGAGGAACTTGGCGCGGTCGAAGGCGCAACTTCCGCCGCCGCCGTAGAAGCAGGGAAAGAGATCGTCGACCGCGTCGTCGATGCGGTGGCGTACGCGCAGGCTGCCGTCCTGCCACCAGCCCTGCGTGAGGCCGGTCTCCTCGCGGAGCTTGGCCGGGTCGGTGAAGAAGATCTGGCAGGAGACGGCGAAGACTTCGGGATCGCCGAAGCCCTCCAGCAGGGGCGCCAGAAAATCGGGGGCCACGCGCATGTCGCTGTTCAGCAGCACCACGATGTCGTTTCTGGCGGCGCGGAATCCGGCATTGGATCCGCCGCCGAAGCCCAGGTTTTCCGGCAGCGCGAGCACCGTCACCTGCGGGAAACGTTGCGCGCAGGAAATCGGCGCTGCCATCCGTCGGAGCCGTTGTCCACCACCAGAATCTCGTTGGCCGGGTTGCCGGCGAGCGCCGTGCGAATGCTCGGGAATATATTTCGCCAGCAGGTGCTTTCCCGTTCCAGTTGGGGATCACGACGGTGGCCGCGCGTGATTGCGCGCTCGCGCGCGGCGGGCAGCGCGGCCGGCGGCGCGTGAAGAGCTGAACCGCACAGGCACAGGAAGCTGATCGCCATCAGGAAGGGCGAGAGCAGCAGCAGCGGGCAGCGCGCGGATGAAGCCGTTTCAGAAAAGCCATGTCAGAGCGCGGGGCCGAGGCCTACCTTGCGGCCCAGCCTGATCCAGCGCGACGCGCGCACCAGGTTGAGCTGCTCTTCCAGTTGGCGCTTCTCATCCTCCAGCCGCAGCGCCCAGCGCGGTGCGCTCCTGCAGGTCTTGCGTCGGTCTGTTCCAGCGTGGCATTGGCCAGCGCTGCAGCACGTCGCCAATCCTGCGGATTTCGGCGGTGAGGCGGTTTCAGTGTCGATGCGCCCATTGCGTCTTCTCGCGGCTCTCCTGCTCCAGGGCGGCAATCTTGGCGTTGTAGCCGGCCACCACCTGGCGCGCGTTTTCCTGGTCGCGCGCCAGCTCGTCCTGGAGTTCGGCGATACGCGCGCCGCGGGCCAGACAGCGAGGCGTTCAACTCTTCCGCCCAACGGTTGCTGCGCTCCAGTTCTTCCTTCTGCTCGCGAAACATGACCAGCAGCTTCTGGTGCTCGCGGTCGAATTCGGCGAGATCCAGCTGCGCTTTATCCAGCCATTGGTCTTTGGTCGCGAGTTCGCCTTCGAGCTTGGCGATGTGGCGTTCGCGTTCGCGAAGTACGTTGGCCACTCGCGGCACATAAAGAAACGTCGGGTTGCCCACTCTGCGGGCGGTGGGCGCAGACAGCCACGAAGAAGTGGCTCTCGTCGGGCACGGGCGCGCGCGGCATCCACGCGCGTCTCTACCGTGTGGCCTGGCTCGTGCGGTTGGAAAGTGACGCCTTCCACGTGATTCTCCAGAAACATGGATACGTGCGGGAAGAATTGCCTCAGCTCGCGGGTGAATTCCTCGAAATCGAATTCGTGCACGTGGAACGGGATTGGCGCCCTCGGCTGCCGCGCGATTCGGTGTAGTACAGCCGGTTGGGCGTGGAGACGATGAACTGTCCCGCGGGCGCCAGCACGCGGCGCACCTCGCGCAGAAAATCGCGCCAGTCTTCCAGATGCTCGATCACTTCGAACGCCACCACCAGGTCGAAGGCGCCGTCGCCATACGGCAGCGCCGTGCACGACGCCTGCTCGAAGGCGAGATTGCGGCATCGCGTAGTGGGCGCGCGCATATTCCATGGCCTCGGGCGCGATATCGATGGCCGTGACGCTCGCGGCCACTTCGGCCAGCTCCGCGGAGCCGTAGCCCGCGCCGCAGCCCGCATCCAGCACGCGCTTGCCGCGCGCCAGGCGCACCGCGAAATGGTAGCGCGCCATGTGCTCGTTCAGCAGGTCGATATCGACCTCGCCGGGGATCAGGCGTTCGCCGGTGAACTCAGCCAAGTTGATTCTCCAGTTGACGCTCGGTGCGTATGCGCGCGTTGACCTCGACGCGGCAGGGCAGGTGCATGTAGCCGTAGATCTGCGCTTCGGAGCGGCCCATCTGCAGGGTGATGGCGTTATCGATCCAATCGCACATCTGGTAGCCCATCAGCGTGCCGTCGGCGATCGCCGGGGAGAAGGAGAACGATGCCGGATAGAGTTCCGGCAGGTCGACGTAGAAATCCACCGTGGTGACGTCGCCCGCCTGCAGCGGCGCAAGTTCGTAGCCTTCGCGCGCCGTATTGGTGCCGGAGAAATCCATGCCCAGTTGATTGCGCAGCATGAAGCCGACAATCGGCAGGGCGACGTCGCCGGTGGCGCGCACGCTGATGCGCACCAGAATGCGCGTGCTGGGTTCGAGCAGCGCGAGATGTGCGGCCCTGCTCGTCCAGCACCGCGATGCCGATGATCTGCGCGCGCCCGTCGCCGAAGCGGTGATCGATATTGGGGATGGTCTCGACGATCTCCGGCGCCAGCATCGGCCCGCCGCGCGCGCGCTTGCGGCGGCCGGCAGCGATTTGAGCAGCAGGTAGCTGGAATCCTTCTCGGTCATGGCGGCGAGGTACTTGGAGACCACGCGATCGGGCTCGCCCAGCTCGATCATGCGGCCGTGATCCAGCCACAGAACGCGGTCGCCGATCGCCTTCACATCGCTGACCGCGTGCGAGACGAACAGGATGGTGATGCCGCGCTGCCGCAGTTCGTGCACCTTGCGCATGCAGCGCTGGCGGAAGTAAATGTCGCCCACCGCGAGCGCTTCGTCCACCAGCAGGATTTCGGGATCGACGTTGATGGCGACCGCGAAGGCCAGGCGCACCACCATGCCGCTCGAGTAGGTCTTCACCGGCTGGTTGATGAAGCTCGCCGATTTCGGCGAAGGCGGCGATGTCTTTGTAGCGCTGGTCGATCTGGCGCGTGGTGAGGCCCAGAATGGAGCCGTTGAGGTAGACGTTGTCGCGGCCGCTGAATTCGGGGTTGAATCCGGCCCCAGTTCCAGCAGGGCCGAGACGCGGCCATGGACCTCGACGCGTGCCCGCGGTGGGGTGCAGGATGCCCGCCACCATCTGCAGCAGCGTACTTTTGCCGGAGCCGTTCTCGCCGACAATGCAGAAGGTTTCGCCGCGCTTGACCTCGAAGCTGACGTCGTGGAGCGCCCAGAAATCCTGGTGGCGCTTCAGACGGTTCAGCGACAGCAATTCCTTGAGGCGGTCGCCCGGCGCGTCATAGATCGCGTAGCTTTTCGAAACACCCTGGAATTCAACGGCGTTCACGGTTGGGAAATAGAAAGACTAGTGTATCGCGGGCGGGGGATGAGGGCGGAAGACCGAAGGCGTAAAAAAGAAAAGGGCGGCCGCCGACCCCTGGGACGCATAGCCTGCGAATCGGATGGACTGGCGGTACAATGACCGCGGCGCCGGTTCCAACAATAGTGCTCAGCGCGTCAGGATTCGCAGCGGGTCCGATGAGGAAGCCGGAAGCCGCCCATCCGATGAACTGGTTCTATGAACTTCCTCCTTATCGTATGATTCCTCCCGCTTGGAGGATCCAGACCTGCTGCAGATAATCAGGTCTGCCAATCACAATATGCGCCTCCTCTCGAATGAAGTCAAGGCGCAATTCTATTGCCGAAACCCCGCAAGGTAACGATGTATACTTCCCCTACATGGCCAACACTTTAGGGCATCCTCACGCGCTGACCTTGCTCCTGCTGGCCGTCCTTTCCGCGGGGATAAGTTGCGCTCCGCCACCGCCGCGTGATACGCACGACGCCGATGTACGAAGTATCACGGAAGGCGAATTGGTGTGGGTCCGGGACTGGACCACCCGTGACACCGAAGGTATTGTGGCGCGCTATGCGGACGAAGCCACGGTGATGCCGCCGAACTCTCCCCCGGCGAGCGGCCGGGAGGCGATCCGTGAAATGGTGAAGCAATATGTGCGCGACGGCAATTTTGCGATCAACTTCGAAGCCAAGGCCGTCGAGGTGGCCCGGAGCGGTGACTATGGGTACGTCCAGGGCAACTACACTCTGACGACGACCGGCGCCGACACCAAGAAGCCCGTCACGGACCGCGGGAGTTATCTCAGAATCTATCGAAAGCAGTTGAATGGATCGTGGAAAGTGTCCTACGAGATGCGCGCCAGCAGCCTTCCTGCGGGATCGCAGCCTTAGGAAGCCATGAATTGATATCGCTAAAATATTGCTGTGGGCAATATCGAGTTTGTGTGGGACCAGCGGAAGGCCCGAACGAACCTGCTCAAACATGGCATCTCGTTTGAGGAAGCTCAGACCGCCTTCCACGATGAGAAGGCGCGCTTGCTCGACTATCCGGATCATTCGGATGAAGAAGGGGTCCTCATGCTGGGTTATAGCTTTCAGGCGCAATGCCTCGTCGTGAGTCATTGCTATCGGGCAGCCGATTCGGTCATCCGCCTGATCTCGGCCCGGCGTGGCACGCCGCAAGAAGAACGAGTTTACTGGAGTTACCAATGAGAAGCGAATACGATTTTTCGCAATCCCGCAAGAACCCTTATGTCAAACATCTCAAACGCCAGATCACGATTCGCCTCGACGCCGCGGCGGTCGACTATTTCAAAGAGATGGCGGCCGATTTAGGAATGCCCTATCAAAACCTAATCAATCTTTTCCTGAGAGACTGCGCCACACGAAAGCGGCACCCCATGATTCGATGGCCCGAGGATAATTCGAAACAACCGGCTTCTACAAAAAGAGCTCGCAAGTTCCTCAAGGCCCATCACACGCCGCGCTAAATGATGTGCAGGTCTTTTGGCGTCGGAGTTAGGATCTCGCAGCCCGTCTCCGTGACCACCACGGTATCCTCGATACGCACGCCGCCAAAGCCCTCGACGTAGGCGCCGGGTTCGATGGTGATCGCCATGCCAGGGCGCAGCCGGTGGCGATCGCGTTTGCCCAACCGCGGCGGTTCGTGGATCTCCAGGCCGAGGCCGTGTCCCGTGGAGTGGATGAAGACGTGATCCAGGCCATGCCCGGCCAGCACGCGGCGCGCGGCGCAGTCCACACTGACCGTGGTGACACCGGGCCGCACCGCGTCGATCGCCGCGAGTTGCGCTTCCAGCACCGCGCGGTACATGCGTTTGACTGTCGCGCGTTGGGGCGCCCACCGACAGCATGCGGGTCATATCGCTGGCATAGCCGTCTTGAAAGGCGCCCATGTCCACCACCACCAGGTCGCCCGTGGCCAAGCCGCGCGGCAGTAGGCTGCGCATGGGGCAGCGCGGAGCGTTTCCCGGCGGCCACGATGGTTTCGAAGCTGGCTTTCTCGGCGCCCAGCCGGCGCATGCGGTATTCCAGTTCGGCGGCGAGATCGCTTTCGCGAATCCCCGGCTTGACGCGCGCCACGGTCTGCTCGAAGGCGCGGGAGTTGGTCTCCACGCTTCGGCGGATCAGCGCGAGTTCCTCGGGCGACTTCACCATCCGCAGCTCTTCGATCCAGCCGGTGACCGGCTCGAGCGACGCTCGCAGCGGCAGGCGCGACTCTGATCGATTCGTAGGTGTCGCAGGTCATCCGCGCAGGCTCGTAGCCAATCCGCTTCACACGCGCCTTGCCCAGGGCAGCCAGCACATCCACGACCAGCGGTCCTTTGGCAATGCGGACCTTGCAGGTGGATTCCTGCGCGGCCTGAATCTTGTAGCGCGGGTCCGTGAACAGGGTGCTTCCCTCAGGAAGAATCAGCAGGGCGCCGTTGCTGCCGGTGAAGCCGGAGAGATAACGCAGGTTGGGGCTGAAGGCTACCAGCAGGCAATCCAGTTTGCGCTCGTGCAGCTCCTCGGCGACCGCGCTGGCGGCGCTTTTCGTATGAGTTATTTTTCACTCTGCAATTCCTTGGCGAGGATCTGGGCGCGCTCGGCCAGCGCCATCCGCCTGGCGCGGGTCGTTGTGTTTTCGGCTTCTTCGGAAAGCGCGACGAAGCTCCGAATCGTAGCGGCCACGTCTTTCTGCGCGATCGGTAAAGCTGGCGCCGGCTAAGCTGTTCCAGAATCTGCTTGACCTCGCGCGCCGGCGCCTGTGCCTGTTCCTGAAGCCGCTTGGTCTCGGCCTGCGGAGACGATCTCCTGTACGGCCGACGCGGCGGCTCCGCCGCAGGAGTCGCGGCGGGGGGAGCCGGGCGTCGCCGTCTGGTTCGCGGGCGGGCCAGTGCGTCGCGTGCGGGGCGGAGCCGCCGGCCGGCGCCTGGCTCCGGTTGCGGGGCCTCGGTCACCAGCGCGGCAGGGTCCACCGGCTGCGGCTTCGGAAGTTCGACATGGGTCTGCGGAATGGAAAGCGGAGCCGGGGGCGCGGCCGCGGGGCGCCGGCGCGACAACCGGTTTGGGCGCCACCGGCGTCACGGCAGTCTTTCGGCTTTGCCGCGCAGAGTAGCAGCCGGCAATAACGATACTGAGAAGAGCGGTGAGCAGTACCTTTATCTTTCATGCGTTCACACCGCGATGGGCAGGCGGATCAGGAAGGTGGTGCCTTTTCCCGGTTCGCTGGTGAAATCGATTGTACCATCGTGAAGTTGCACGATCCGGAAGGTCATGGCCAGTCCGATTCCGGAGCCCTGCTTCTTGGTCGTGAAGTAAAGGCGGAAGATCTTGTCGCGCAGCTCGTCCGGAATCCCCTCGCCGCTGTCGGAGATGCGCAACTCCGCCGTGTCTTCGTTGGCGGACGCTTCGAAGTGCAGTTCGCCGCCCTTCGGCATGGCCTGCATGGCGTTCACCACTACGTTCAGCATCGCCTGTTTGAGCAGGTCGCGATCCACCCGCACTTCCACGCCCTCGGCCTCCTCGTGGACCGTCATCTGAATGTTCGCGGCTGCCGGTCTGTGGGCCGCGCCAGCTCCACGATTTCGTGAACCAGTTCCTGCATCGGAACATTGTCCAGTTGCAACTCCACCGGCCGCGTGAAATCGAGGAAGGTGCGCACCACGCGGTCCAGCCGGAGAATCTCGCGGGAGATGATCTCCATCTGCTCCGCCACATCGGTATCGCCGCGGGAGAGCTTGGAGCGCGCCACTTCCACGTGCAGCAGGATGGCGTTGAGCGGGTTCTTCACCTCGTGGGCCACGCCGCTCGAGATGCGGCTGATGGCCGAAAGCCGGTCCGCCGTCTGCAGTTCGCGGTTGATCTTGCGCTGCGCCTCGGGATCGCGCAGCCGCACCAGGATCCCGCTGGGAGCAGCCGGTCCGCCTGGCAGGCTTTCCAGGATGTCCAGCGAAAGCAGAACAATCGCGGGCCCCGTCCGCGCTTCACCGGGTACGCCGAGCGGTACGCGCCGGTTGCGGATGGCGCGACCGGTTTGCGAGGCCTGCGCCACCAGAAGTCCCAGCATGGTCGAGGGCGGAAACAGATCGGATAACAACTGCCCGGGAAGATCGGAGCGGTCGTGTCCGAGAAACTTCTCGACCGAACCCGAGGCGAATACCAGGCGGAATTCGCGATTGAAAATGAAGACGGCGTCTTCCAGGTCCTGCAGCAGGTGGTCGATGTTGCCGCGCAGGTCGGAGACTTCGAACTGCGCGCCGCGCAGCCGCTGGCCGAGCAGGTTGACCTTGGAAGCCATGACCGAAAGCTCGTCTTTGGCGACCTTTTCGGAAGGCAGGATTTCCGGCAGGTATTCCCCGCTCGCCGCCCGGTCGAGCATATGTCCGATGTTGCCCAGCGCGCGGAGCACCGCCATGGAGAAAAGACAGCGTCAGTAGGACTGCGCCGGCTACGGAAACCACCGCAACCTTCGCTTTTTTATAGAGCGTGTCCGTGAGCGACGGGCGAATCAGCGCCGGATAGATCACCACCCGCACCCAGAATAGGGCAGTCTCCGATCCGCTGGAACCCACCGGATCCTGCAGCATGTAGTAGTGGCGGCGCTTGACCAGGAGCACGTTCAACTTCTCGAACCAACTGCTCTGATTCACCAGCGTGCGAAATCAGGTTCGTTGGACCTGGTGCCGACGCGGTTCTCCAGGGTGCTGGCCAGCACCTCGTTGTTCTCCGCCGAAACAATGTCGATCGAAAGGACGCCGTTGAGCGAGCCGAGCAGGTTCAGCAGTTTGCTGCTTCAGATCCGGATCGCGGAGAGCGTCGCGCAATGGCACGTCCCTGCGGCGGTTCAGCGTCTCGATCACCGCATCCTTGGCCACATCCTTGATTACCGCGGCGCGCTCCAACGTGGCCTGTAGCTGGAGCTCCATGAAGCTGCCGACATCCACGCCGGAGACCAGCGTCACGATGAATGTGGCGAGCAGCACGGAGCCGAGCGTCACCTTGGTCTGGAGCGTCATGGCATCAGCCCACTGTGAGAACCAGTTTCCCGGCGGTCTTGCGCGATTCCAGATCGCGATGCGCCACCGCCGCATCCGCCAGCGGATAGGTGCGATCGATCCGCAGGCGCAGCTTGCCTGCGTCGATCGCGCCGAGCACCTCCCCCGCCCGCCAGAGCAGTTCCTCGCGCGTCAGCAGGTAGTGACCGAGACTGGGCCGCGTCAGGTACAACGAGCCCTTGGCGTTCAGCACTCGCCGGGTCGAAGGCCGGCACGGAGCCGCTCGATTGACCGAAGAGCGCGAGCGTGCCGCGCGGGCGCAGCGAGTTCAGGCTCTTCTCGAACGTGGTCTTGCCCACAGAATCGTAGACCACGTCCACGCCGCGGCCGCCGGTCAGCCGCCGCGCCTCCACGTCGAACTCCTGTTCGGTGTAAAGAATGACTTCGTCGGCGCCCGCCTCGCGCGCAATCCGCGCCTTCTCCGCGGTGGACACGGTGCCGAAGACGCGCGCGCCCAGATTCTTGGCCATCTGCACGATCAGGCCGCCCGCGCCGCCCGCCGCCGCATGCACCAGGCAGGTGTCGCCGGCCTTCAGCGGAAACGTCGAGTGCGTCAGATAGTGTGCCGTCATGCCTTGCAGCATGGCGGCGGCCGCGGTTTGAAAATCGACGTGTGCGGGGATCTTCACCAGCGAGGCTGCCGGCACTACGGCGTACTCGGCGTAGGAGCCGCGCGCCATCGTGTAGGCCACGCGGTCGCCGGGCGCCACTTCCGTGACACCCTCGCCCACCGCTTCCACCGTTCCCGCGCCTTCGCTTCCGATCGCGATCGGCGCGTCGGCCTTATACAAGCCGGTGCGGAAGTAGACGTCGATGAAGTTCACGCCGCTGGCGGCGAGGCGCACCAGCGCCTGCCCGGGGCCGGCATGCGGCACCGGGACTTCTACCAGTTCGAGACTTTCCGGTCCGCCTGGAATCGTTGACTTGAATGGCTTTCATAGTTCAGCTTTTGCGCAACGCCCGACGGGCATGGACGGACGTTGCATAGAGTAACAGATACAGCAAAGTGAACGGGAACGAAATCAGGCGCACCAGCGTGCGCACCGCGCCCGATCCTGCCAGACCGGAGCGAAAGAGCACAAATTGGCGGATGGTGCCTAGGTGCGTGCCGGTCGAACCAGAAGTAATCGCCGTTTTCGTTGATGATGAAAAGCTTGGCCGGAGTGCGCAGCGCCAGCACCCACTTCCACTTGGCCATCACGATTTCGCCGGAGCAGATGATACCCACCAGCCCGTAATGATTGCCGGCCAGTTCGCGGTAGAGGCGTCCTCGCGCGGCCCGTCCCCGGTAATCGCCGACGCGGTAGACGCGCGTATTGTGCGGTTCGAAGCCCTTGGGCAGGCTGGCATAGCACGTAACCAGGTCGATAGGAATCTGGTCGCCCCACGTCTGGCGCAGGCCCGCGATCAGCCCTTCCAGCAGGCCTCGCGTGCCGCTCTCCACCAACAGGATCGACCTGACTTCGGGGAGGCGGCCAGTGAGAAAATATCGCACTAATCTGAATATAACCGTACAGCGGTGCTTGGGTGTATACTCGCTGAAACCTAGTGGAGGCGACCGGATGAGACGAACTGCCTGCCTGCTCCTGACATGCGCTTTCCTGGCCAGCCCGCAACCGGCATTGAAACACCGCATCCTCTTCAACCGCTTTCGTGTGCCCGAGGTCGCCCTCTTCGTCGCCGATAAAGACGGCAGGAATGAGTTTTCCCTGCCCCATCGCGAGTCGGAATATTCGCCCTCGCTGACGCCCGATGGAAAGTGGGTCGTTTTCACTTCCGAACGCGCCGGTCAGTCCGACCTCTTTCGCATTCATCCGGACGGCACCGGCCTGGAGCAATTGACCTCCGACCCGGCATTCGACGATCAGGGCTCGCTCTCCCCCGACGGCAAGAGCCTGGCCTTCGTCTCCACACGGGGCGAAGGCTTCGCAAATCTCTGGCTGCTCGATCTCGCCAGCCGCAAGTACCAAAACCTCACACACAGCCGCTCGGGTAACTTTCGGCCGAGCTGGTCTCCGGACGGCCGCTGGATCGCCTTTAGTTCGGATCGCGATGCCAATCCCGGAAGGTTCCCCGGACAGTGGGAACATATGCAGTCCACCGGCATCTACCTGATTCATCCCGAAGGTACCGGCTTGCGGCGCTTGACCAGGGACGGCGGAGTTGCCGGTAGTCCAACCTGGTCCTCCGACGGCAAACGCGTGCTCTATTACGAGACCGATGAGACCGGCGCTTACCTCGCCAAATCCGGTAACTCTCGCACCGACCTCGTCTCGCTGGACATCGACAGCGGAGCGCGTATCCAGTACACCGCATCGAACGAGGTGAAGCTCGCGCCCCAGTGGCTGCCGGGTGGCAGTATCAGCTATGCCGTCAGGGGAACGAACGGCGGCTTGCGGATCTGGCATCCCGACCGCAGAGTGGTGACTATCGTCCCGGGAGCCATCCGCCATCCCAGTTGGTCCGCCGAAGGCACTCGGGTGGTCTACGAGCGCATCCTCCAACCCGCCCGCACTGAACACCTTCTGCCTACCGCGAGCCGCGATCCGGAATTCGAGCTGCTCTTGAGTGAGCCGTTTCCCGCCTACTCGCCGGACGGCAAGAAGCTGCTCTACAGTCAGTACGGCGGCAATGGAACCGGTGTCGGCGATACCACCATCGAACTGATGAATGCCGATGGCAGCGCGAAAACCCCGCTCTTCCATAAGGACGGAGTCAGCGCGTTTGACGCAGTCTGGTCGCCCGCCGGCGACATGATCGCTTTCTGTGTCGGAAGATATTTCCGCGCCGCCGGTTTGCCTTCCGCGCAAATCGCGCTGATCAAACCCGACGGTTCCGGATACCGTGAGATTGCCGAGGAAGGCGTCAATAACGGCTTCCCCAGTTGGTCCCCGGATGGAAAACGCCTCGTCTACAAGCGGGGCAGGCAATTCGTCATTCTGTCCGTCGCCGATGGCAAGGTCGTCCCGCTGACCGACGGTGTTCACTACGACAACTTCCCGAAGTGGTCTCCCAAGGGCGACGTCATCATGTTCACCACAGACCGCGACGACGACTGGGAGTTGTACACCATCCGGCCCGACGGCACCGGCCTTCGCCGCCTCACCAATTCTCCCGGCAACGACGCACATTCCATCTGGTCCGACAACGGCGAGTGGGTCGTGTTCAGTAGCGGCCGCAAAGGCTTCAAAGACGAGATGGCGCTATACGACGGGGTCCCCCAACC
The DNA here is from genome assembly GCA_963792055.1 of uncultured Solibacteraceae bacterium. GTDB lineage: Bacteria > Acidobacteriota > Terriglobia > Bryobacterales > Bryobacteraceae > Solibacter. The sequence continues at coordinate 1,340,866 of CAWBUV010000011.1, forward strand.
GTACGGAGAGATCTTCGCCATGCGCGCCGACGGCTCCGATGTGCGGCAGCTCACCGACAATAAGTGGGAAGACGCGAGCCCCGGTTGGATGCCGGAGTTGCGCAAACCGAACGCGACGCCCCAGTCGGCTCAGGGAAGATAGAGACGGTTCTGCGCGACAATAAAGAGAAAGGGGGCCGGCATGAGAAAGGTGTTTCACTTCGACGCGCCGCGCGAAAAGTACTTGTGCGACGCGGCCGTCATCTGGTGCTTCGACAACCGTTTTGAACTTGGGTTCCGCAAGTTCCTGAAACGCAGGGGTATCTCGAATACCGACCCGGTCAAGATTGCCGGCGGCGCCAAGTGCCTGGCCTCGCCGGAGTTGGAGGCCGAACGCGAATTCGTCCTGGAACAGATTCGCAAATCCATGCGCCTGCACGGCACGCGCCGCGTCATCCTCATGCTGCACTCCGATTGCGGCGCCTACGGCGGCTTGGAGCGGTTTGGCGGCGACACCGGGGTGGAGCGCCTTCACCACCGCGAGGAACTGAAACGCGCGGCGGCCAATCTGGCGCGCGCCATCCCGGGAGTCGAAATCGAGGGCTACTTCGTCGATTTCGAGGGAGTTTGGGTTACCGATCTGGAGCTTGCCTCAGCCGGGGCCATGTAGCAGGCCCTTTCGAGGTTTTTCTTTTCGCCTCGCCATGCGGCATCATGGGAACAAGGGATTGGATGCCGTCTGCCGTAGATCAGCAACCCCAAGTCAACCCGTGGATCGTTGCCGTTGCCGTCATGTTCGCCACCTTCATGGAGGTGCTGGACACGACGGTCGTCAACGTTTCGCTGCCTCACATTGCGGGCAGCCTCTCGGTCAGTACCGACGAAGCCGCGTGGGCGCTCACCTCGTACCTCGTGGCAAACGCCATCATCCTGCCCATGACCGGCTGGATTGCGAACTACTTCGGACGCAAGCGAACCTTGTTGGCCGCCGTTTTCGGCTTCACCGCGGCCAGTTTCCTCTGCGGGCTCGCCACTTCGCTCCCCATGCTGATCCTGTTCCGCGTGGTGCAGGGAGCTACCGGCGGCGCTCTGCAGCCGCTTTCCCAGGCGGTGATGCTCGAAGCCTTTCCGCCCAGGGATCGCGGCAAGGCCATGGCGTTTTGGGGGCTCGGCATCGTCGTCGCCCCCATGCTTGGCCCCGTAATCGGCGGCTATCTGACCGACAATTTCAGTTGGCGCTGGGTCTTCTATATCAATCTCCCCGTCGGACTGGCATCGGTCATCATGACGCGCCTGTTCATCTTTGATCCGCCTTACATCGGGCGCCAGAAGCGCGGCGTCGACTACTGGGGCATCGGCATGCTCGCCCTCGGCGTCGGCGCGCTCCAGGTCGTTCTCGACAAGGGGCAGGAGGACGATTGGTTCGCCGCCAACTGGATCGTCGTCGCCAGCGTCATCTCCCTCGCCGCGCTGGTTCTGTTCGTGGTGCACGAGTTGAACACCCGCGAACCCGTAGTCCACCTGCGCGTCTTCAAAGACCGCACCTATGCCGCAGGTGTCTTTCTGATGACCATGCTCGGCTTCGTCCTCTACGGCAGCCTGCTCTTGCTCCCTATCTTCCTGCAGACCATGCTGGGCTACCCGGCGCTTAATGCCGGAATCGCGATGGCGCCCCGCGGTCTGGGCAGCTTCCTCATGATGCCTCTGGTGGGTACCGTGCTGGGCCGCTTCGACCCGCGCAAAGTTCTGGCCGCCGGCCTGATCGGCGCGTCCTGGACCCTCTATCAACTGTCCAATCTCAATCTGAATGCCGGCTACTGGGACATCTTCTGGCCGCAGTTCGTGCAGGGCGCGGCGCTTGCCCTGCTCTTCGTGCCCCTCACCACAGCCACGATGGATCCCATTCCTAAAGAGGAGATGGGCAATGCCACCAGCATGTTCAACCTGATGCGAAACCTCGGAGGCGGCTTCGGAATTGCCGCGGCCACCACCTTTCTGTTCCGCCGCCAGCAATTCCATACACAGCGCCTCGGGGAACATGTGAGCATGTTGAACTCGCAGACTCAGGCATTCTTCAAGAACTCGCAAGGCGCCATGATGATGCATGGCGGCGATCCCGCGGCCGCCGCCTCACAATCCTATGTCGCGCTCTGGGGCAACGTGCAGCGCCAATCCGCGATGCTCGCCTTCGTGGACACCTTCCGCGCCATGGCCATCGTATTTCTGCTCGTACTGCCGTTCCTGTTGATCATGAAGCGCCCCAAACACCATCGCGCAGCAGGCCCCATGCATTGAGGACAGTTACACCTTATTGGTTGTTCCGCCAAAATCTGAAACGCCCCGCCCGGCAAAATCCTACAAATCCAACTCAATTTCATTAAGTACGCTCGGCTGCCCCAAGTTCGTGGCAGATTTTTTGTGTTTTCGTAACACCTTCGAAACATAAGTCCGCTAATGTGGGTCATCAACTATCACCCAATGGGAGGCTGCTTGGTTCACTACACTACACTGCTAAAACTGTGCGCGCTCAGCGCGACGATTATCGCTTGGACACTGATGCCGTCTTTGCCCGCTCAGACGAACACGGCCCTCGTTGCAGGTACGGTGTTGGATCAGGCTGGCCAAGTCCTGCCGAATTCGACCATAAGCATCAAAAACGAAGCCACTGGTGCCATCCGCACGGCGATCACGGGCACCGACGGCCACTTCAAAGTAGACGGCGTACCCGCCGGCATCTACTCCATCACGGTTTCCGCGAGAGGCTTCGCCACTTCGAATAAATCCGAGGTGGAAGTCGCACTCGGCAAAAGCGATGACCTTTCCATCACGCTCGCCGTGGGCTCCGTGAGCCAGTCGGTTGAGGTAACCGCGACCGCTTCCCTCGCGGCCCACGCCGCCCCGTCGCAGGCTTCTCTGGATTCTCGCGGCCCGGTTTCTCTGATCAGCCCTGAGTTCATTCAGAACTTCGTGTCCCCGGTTGGCGACTACTCGGATATCGTGCAGATGTCACCCGGCGCATTCAGCGTGGGCGCAAACGGGCCCGGCCTCGGCGATACCAAAATCTTTTTCCGCGGCTTCAAGGACGGTAACTATAACATTACCTTTGATGGGCTCCCGTGGAACGATACGAACGATCCGACACACCACTCCTGGGCGTTCTTCCCCGGCGAATTTATCGGCAGCACTCTGTTCGACCGCAGCCCTGGCGACGCCACCGTGATTGGTCCGGCCAGTTCTGGTGGATCCATCAATCTGCTCTCCCGCGACCTGAGCAGCGATACCAGCCTTCGCGGCACTGTTTCCTACGGTTCCTTCAACACCAAGCTGCTGTCGCTCGACTTCGATTCCGGCCCCTTCGGCGGCAAGTCCAAGCGGTCGAACCTGCTCCTGAACATGAATCATCTGAGCTCGGACGGTTACCAAACCTACAACTTTCAGAGCCGCTATGGCGGCGACGCGAAGTACCAGTTCCGCATCAACGACCGGACCATCCTGACAGCTTATACCTCCATCATGAGGCTTTCGGCAAACACGCCGAACATCAAGGGGCCCACGCGCGACCAGGTTTCGCAGTTCGGCGATAACTACCTGTTGAGCGGCAATCCGGCAGACGCCAATTATTGGCGATATAGCTGGTATCAGATCCCGAGCGACTTTGACTACGTCGGAATTAACTCTGACCTGGGCCATGGCTGGCGCGTGGAGGACAAGGTCTATTCCGATTACTACTACAACCACCAGCAATATAATGGCACCACCATTACGACTACCAGCGCCACCGATAAGCTGAACAGCTATCGCAAGTGGGGCAACGCGTTCTCCGCCGTCCACGATTCCAAATGGGGTACGCTCCGTACGGGGTTCTGGTACGAACTGGCCTATACCGACCGTTTCCAGACGCCCACCGATCCGCGCACCTGGGTCGACGCGGCGGTCCCCAACTTCCATGAGAAGTTCATCACGCAATCCGCTCAACCCTACGCCCAGTACGAATTCAATGTCACCCGCAGGCTGACCTTCACCGCCGGATTCAAGTTCTCCAACTACAAGATGCACTTAAACCAGTTTGCAGACAACGGGAAGACGATCGGGAACCTGGGTGGAGTGCAGTTTGTGACCCACGAGGGGAATTATCACGCATTCCAGCCAACCGGCGATCTCCGCTATCGTCTGAAGAATTTCTGGACTGTGTACGCGCAATATGCCACCGGCAACGTCATTCCGCCCAGCAGCGTTTTCGACGTAAAGAGTGCTTCCGTGAAGACCACGCCCAAGCCTACGCAGACGAAGACCTTCCAGTTCGGCTCTGTGCTAAAGCTCAACCGCCTTACCCTGGATACCGACGCGTTCTTCATCAAGGCGCAGAGTCCTTACGCCTCGGTCCCCGACCCGGTCACGGGTGAGCCCGTCTACTACCTCACCGGCAACACGTTTTCCAAGGGAGTAGAGGCGGAATCGAGCATCGCCGTGGGCCATGGGCTGAACCTGTACCTGAACGGGACTCTTCTCAGTGCGAAATATCAGGACCCAAGTCTGTGGATCGCTAGCTCGCCGCATGACACGGAAACCATCGGTGTCACCTACTTGCACGCGAACTGGGATATCGGCTTCTTCAACAAGCGCATCGGAAAGCTGTACAACGATAGCGGCAGCTTCCATGAGAACGTGCCGATCGACCCGTTTAATATCACCAATCTGTTCTTCAACTACACGGTGAAGCAGAAGAGTTGGCTGCGCGGCACCAAGCTCCGATTCGGCGTGACCAACCTGTTTGACCAGCACAACATCATCGCCGTCACCCCGGCCAAGGCCACCGCGGTCTTTGTGCCGGCTCCCGGCGACACGTTGGGCCTGATGGCTGGACGCAGCGTCATTGTAGCCATGACATTCGGTTACTCGCCTCGCCGCTAAACAGCGCTCTACTCATTTTCCGGGCACGTTGACCCTACTTTACCCGCGCCAGCACCCGCTGCACCGCCGCGTGCACCCGCGCATCTCGCGCCGGCGCCGCCGCCTCCTGGTTGGAAAACGGAGCGAAGATCAGCCCGCGAGGATTGACGCCTTCGGGCAGCGACGCTTCCCCGCTCATCGCCAGAATCGTCACCTGCTTACCCAGTGCGATCGCCTGAACCGGAAAGGCACGTACGATCTCACCGCGCCGCTGCAATCCGTGCGTCGGCTCCACCATTTGGAACGCCGCGCGGATGACGCCGCGTAACGGCCGCGCCGTCGGTGCACCCCGACGGCGACAATGCGCCGTCCGGACTTACGTTGCCTACACACCGCTCGCCGGCCTTCACTGAAATCGAACGATGACCATAGACCACCTCGGCCGGCTCCAAGCGAATTGGTCGCCAGCGGTGATCGCCGTAATCAGATCCTCGGGCTGCTCGGGACGCGCGCCAATCCCGCTCCAGTGGAAAAGCAGTCCGGGCCGCTGCAGATCCAACGAAACCAGCAGTCGCGCCGCCACGAAATCGGCCAGGGCCTGTGTGATACGGAATTCGGTCTGCGTGAACACCGCGCGATTGCCGCGGCCATCTTCCAGAGCCAGCGCCCGCGCCGATCCCGATGTCCGCCGCGCCCGCTCCGGTAGTCGCCGGCGATTCCCGCGGCCGCCGCCGCCAGCTCAATAACGATGCAGCCAGCGAGCTTTCTCCAGCCACCTTTTCCGCATTGGGCAGGAAGGCCTCCTCCAGCGGCGGGCTGAAGGGGACCGGCGTATCCGGCGCCGTCACCCGCACGATCGGCCCGTCCAGATATTCGAAGACGTTTTCCGTGATCGTGGCCGCCAGTTCGCCCGCCATTCCGCCGGTGCGCGTGTCCTCGTGCAATAGCAGCACCTTGGATGTCTTGCGTACGCTGTCGCAGACCGTCTCGCGATCGAGCGGCATCGAGCGTGCGCAGGTCCACTACTTCTATGCTGCAGCCTTCGGCGGCCAGTTTCTCCGCAGCCTCCAGCGCCGTCCAAACCATCGCGCCGTAGGTGATGATGCTGAGGTCGCGTCCCTCGCGCACTACCTTCGCCTTGCCGATCGGCACCGTGTACTCTTCGGTCGGGCAGGTCTTCTTTGATCTTGCGGTACAGACCTTTGTGCTCGAAGAACAGCACTGGGTCGTTGTCGCGGATCGCCGATTTGATCAGTCCCTTGGCGTCGTACGCCGTCGCCGGGCAGACCACTTTCAGTCCCGGCGTGCGCACGAACCACATCTCGGGATTCTGCGAGTGGAACGGTCCGCCGTGTATGCCGCCGCCGGAAGGCGAGCGGATTACGATGGGCACCCCGGCATTCCACCGGTAGCGGCACTTGGCCGCGAAATTGACAATCTGGTCGAAGCCGCAGGAGATGAAATCGGCAAACTGCATCTCCGCCACCGGCCGCAGTCCCATCAGACCCGCACCGATCGACGCGCCTACAATCGCCGCCTCGGAGATCGGCGTGTCCACCACCCGCTTGGCGCCGAAGCGCTCCAGGAAGCCGGCCGTCACCTTGAACGCGCCGCCGTATTCGCCGATATCCTCGCCGATGCAGAAATACGTTCGGGTCGCGCTCCATCTCCTCCCACAGACCTTCACGAATTGCTTCCAGGTAAGTGGTGGACATGAGTTATACGCTCTCGTACACGTCGTCCAGCAGAGTAGACGGCATCGGGGTAAGGACTCTGCTCGGCCCATGCCACCGCGTCATCCACCTCCCGCACGATGGCGGCATGCAGTTCGTCGATTTCCTCCTGCGTGGCCCACGCTTCGTCGAGCATGCGCTTTTCCAGGCGGACGATGGGGTCGAGTTTGCCCCACTCTTCGAATAGCCCCTTGGGGACGTAGTGAGCCGCGTCGTGCGCCGAATGGCCGGTCATGCGGAATGTCTTGCACTCCAGCATGTACGGTCCTTTTCCGGCCCGCGCGTGGTCCGCGGCGCGTTGCGTCGCCTCATAAACCGCCAGCACGTCGTTGCCATCCACGAATTTCGGCCGGCATATTGTAGGCAGGGCCGCGATCGGCCACGTTAGTACACGCCATCTGCAGGTTTAGCGGAGTGGAATAGGCGTACTGATTGTTGTTGCAGATGTACACTACCGGCAGCTTCTGCACGCTGGCGAAGTTGACGCCTTCGTGCCAATCCCCGCGGCTGGTGGCGCCATCGCCAAAATAGCTGAACGTCACGCCGTTGGTGCCTTTGTACCGCATGGCCAGTGCGATGCCGGTTGCTACCGGCACCGTCGCCGCCAGCGCGCTGATCAGCGATACCACGCCGGCGCTCATATCTCCCATGTGCATGTTGCCGTCGCGGCCGCGCGTCAGACCACCCATCCTGCCCATGTACTGCGCCAGCACCCGTCGTGCCGAGACGCCCCGGATGAAGAATACCGCCATATCGCGGTGCGTCGGACACAGCACGTCGTCGGCCTGGGCCACCAGCGCACTGCCCACCGGGATCGCCTCCTGCCCGCGCCCCACATAAACTCCGCCCACCACTTTGCCCTGCCGGTACAGCTTGCGCTCGATGCGATCTTCCACCTCACGCATCAGCAACATATAGTAGAGACACTTGTGGCCTAGTTCGGCCTCAGGTGTGCCGCCATTCGCAGACGCATTGTGGATTTCCGCACCAGTGGCGTGGATCGCGCTCATGGAAATTACCTCGTACTTGGGGTTCAACGGGTAGTATAACGCTATTCCGCCGCCAAGCCGTGGGGCAGGCAATCCTGCTTGCAGCCGCCTCTCAGGCGGCCCGATCCTTATTCCGTTTCGAGCAGCAGCGGCTCCGCCTCGCCGTTTTCGGCCTGCCGGTGGACCAGCTCTGCCCCATACTCGAAGCCCTTATCGAAAGCCTGCAAATTGAGCTTCTGCATGGCCGGAGGCACCGAATCCGCCACCGCCTGGCGCAGGCTGTCCGGATCGAGCAGATGCGTCACCGCCGCAAAGAACCCCACCATGACGATATTCAGCACGACTTTCCGGCCCAATTCCTCCGCCAGTCGCGTTGCCGGGACGCCGTAGAACCGGACTCCTTGCGGCGGATGATCGATCCGCACCAGCTCCTGCTCCACAATCAGGATGCCGCCGGGCTTCAGCTGCGGCGAGAAGACCGAGTAGGCTTCCTGGCTCATCACCACCAGGATGTCCGGCTGGGTCACGTAAGGATACAGAATCGGCTCGCCCGAAAGAATCACCTGTGCGGCCGATGACCCTCCCCGCGCCTCCGGCCCGAAGCTCTGCGTCATCGTCGCATAGCCGCCTTCGAAAATCGCCGCCGCTTTCCCAATGACTGCTGCCGCCAGAATCACGCCCTGCCCGCCGAAGCCCGCGATGCGGATTTCCGTCAACCCGAGCTTGCTTATCCCTCGCTGCATGTCGTCACCTCCGGAATCGGCGTAGCGGTCGCCCAATGTTTCCGTCATCTGGTGGGTGAGCAGTTCCAGATAATCCGGCCGCTCCCGGTCCACGAACTTGCCGACCACGATTTCGCCCGCCCTGCTGAGCGCGCATTCGCTGGTCGGCGCGCCGTTGCGCACTTTGCTGACCTGCTTATAGAACTTCATGGCGTCCAGCCCATCGCCCATCTTGTTGCGCCTCTGATAAAGCGTGGGGCAGGGCGAGAGCACTTCGATGAAGCAGAAGCCTTTCTTGTGCAGCACCTCTTCCATGGAGCGGCTGAGTTGCTTGACGTGGAACGTGGTCCAACGCGCCACGTAGCTTGCGCCGGCGGCTTCCGCCATCTGTACCAGATTGAAGGAAGGCTCGAACACGCCATAAGGCGAAGTTGCCGAGATCACTTCCGTCGGCGTAGCCGGCCCCGTCTGTCCGCCGGTCATCGCGTACGTCAGATTGTTGACGCAGATCACCTTGATGTCCATATTGCGGCGCGCGGCGTGTATGAAGTGGTTGCCGCCGATCGCGAACAGGTCGCCGTCCCCCGAATACACCACCACCTGCAACTCAGGATTCGAGAGTTTCAGCCCGGTGGCGAACGGGATGGCTCGCCCGTGTGTCGTATGGAAGCTGTCCAGATTGGCGTACCCGGCCACTCGTCCGGTGCACCCGATGCCGGATACCACCGCCACCTTATTCAGGTTCAACCCGGAGCTCTCCAGGGCCCTCGCAAAGCAGTTCACCGTCGTGCCGATCCCACAGGCAGGGCACCATATGTGCGGCATGCGGTCCATCCGCAGAAATGGCTCTACCGGGTTCGTCGCGTCCAGCGGGATATCGAGAATTTCGTCGCTCATCGGGCCGCCTCCAGAATGGCCTGCAAAATCACTTCGGGCTTGTGAACGCTGCCGCCCGCATGCGGCACGGAGATCACCTTCGCCCGGCCCGCTGTATGACGTTCCACCTCGTGTACCATCTGCCCCAAATTCAACTCCGGGACCACAAACGCTTTCACGCGGCCGGCCAACTCGCGTATGTGCTGCTCCGGGAAACGGCCACGCCGAGATGATGCGGAAGATTCCCGCCCGAACGCCCTGTGCGCGCGCCAGTTGGGTAGCCCTCTGCGCCACCCGCGACGTAATGCCGTAGGAAACGACCACGACTTCGGCGTCATCCAGGTTCACCGCTTCGAAAAGCGCGCGGCCATTGGCGAACGGCTTCAGCTTGTCCTGCATCCGCCGCACCAGCCGGTCCTGCGTCTCCACGTTCATGCTGGGATAGCCGCGCTCGTCGTGGGTCAGGCCCGGTGACATGGAACTTGTAGCCGTCGCCGGCCTTCACCATGTCGGGCACCAGATCGTCCTTCGGTGCGAACAGGCGGAACTCTTCGGGCGATTGGTGGGTGAAGCGCCGCGGCGTAATCGCGATCTCGTCCGCTCTCCGGAATCACCACCTTTTCTGTCATGTGGCCGATACACTCGTCCAGCATCATCATGACCGGCACGCGGAACTCCTCTGCCAGGTTGAAGCCGGTCACAGTCAGGTCGAAGCATTCCTGCGGCGAATTGGGGCAGAGGGCGATGATGCTGTAGTCGCCGTGCGACCCCCACTTGGCCTGCATCATATCGGCCTGCGCCGGCAGGGTGGGCAGGCCGGTGGACGGTCCGCCACGCTGCACGTTGACGAAGACGCACGGCGTTTCCGTGATCGCGGCGTAGCCGATATGCTCCATCATGAGCGAAAAGCCGGGGCCGGAAGTGACCGTGAACGCCTTGGCTCCGCCCCAAACCGCGCCCTTGAATCGCGATGGAAGCGGCCAGTTCGTCCTCCATTTGGATGAAGATCCCGCCCACCGTGGGGATTCTCCAGGCGAAGCGTTCGACCACTTCGGTCGAAGGGGTGATCGGATAACCTGCGGCAAATCGCGCACCTGCTGCGAGAGTTCCCTCACAGCACGCATGGTCGCCGTCGAGAAAATGGACACCCGTGAGAACACCTTTCGGGTCAGCGTGCATGGCGGGCTCCGAAAATAGCGAAGTCGGGACAGTACATCCCGCACAGGTCGCAGCCCGAGCATTTCTCGGCATCGACTACATGCGGCGGGTGGTAACCCTTTGAATTGAAAGCGGATGAAAGCGCAAGAACGTGGGTGGGGCAGAATTCCACACAGAACCCGCAACCCTTACAGCGCTCGACGGTGATCGCTACCTGGCCCTTGGCCATCGGCAGCCCTCCTGAATGAAGTCAGTCTCAGGGCATGCACGCGCTGGGCCATTTGAGACTATCGGGTCTCTATATTTCGAAATGAAAACGCGCCACGCAAGAACGGGCCCCTTTGCAAGGCCGCCAGTCAGCGTGCCGCCAGCGATTGAGTTTCACCTGCCCCGGCACGGAATTGATAGTGAAGAATTACCTCTCCCGCTACAGCGCTGCCTGCACTACGGGCGGGCACAAACTCCCATCGCCGCGCCGCAAACATCGCCAAAGAAGCCAGATCGCGATCTGCTTCCGCCACCTTCGAGATCACTTCCGAGTACTCGACCTTGCCGGTAGCATTCACATACACTTTGACGTTGATGTCGACTTCCCGGGGAATCTTCCGGTGCGGAAGAGCGGCCAACCCGGGATCGCGCAGCGCCGAAGGCGGCACGTAATCCGTGCGCCGGCCCAGCCTTCCGATCAACGGAATGTTTCGATGGGCTCCGCTCACAGGCTCCGCCCTGACCCGGACCGCCACATCTGCGCCTTCCACACCCGTGTGCGGCGCGATGGCGTTCAGCAATTCCTTGCGGCGATCCGGCGAAGAAACCTGCGCCTGGACCGCCGGCGCATCGGGTATGGACGCCGCGGCGCCGCTTGTGGCGTTGGACCGCGGCAGCGTGAGCGTGCGGGGAACCTGTCGCGATGCCGCTACTCGCCGGTTCCGCCGCGGCAGATTTCGGGAAAGCACAGCCGCCCCGGCATGTTTAACATCCTTTGCGGCCGGCGAGGGTTGCGCGGCTGCTACCTTCGCCGGCCCCCCGATGGCTCGTATCGATTCGCTCATGTTTCCGGCCGGCGTAAGCAATTCGAATCGAAAGTCCACATCGCTGTGACTCGGCCAATAAACTACACTGCCTTCACTCAACTGCTTCGCATCCAGTTCCAATCGCTGCGTCTCTTGCCCATCCTTAATCCACAACACCGCATGGCCGGCATCGCGCGACAATTGATGGTTCCAGGACAGCCGCAGGCTGTTTCCGACGTTGGTCACGTTGAGTGCCGGCAGCGGCCCGGGCCTGCCCGCCGCCAAACCAGGCACGCGCCGCGGAATTGCGAAGAACAGGCCCACCGATAGAGCCGTAACGGCAGCCGCCACTATCCAAATGCGCGCCCGAGCCTTCCAGGAGGGGGGCCGCGGCGCCGAGGGCCGCACGATCTGCACCGGCCGGCGCGGCGGCGTTGGCCCGGGCGATTCCTGCGCTGCTTGTGGACTCCGCGCGGGGGTTTCGTGGACTGCCGGCACGCTCATTGCCCCAGCCAGCGGAAATTGCACGTACGGAGTGTCGGAGACGATTCTCCCTTCTTCCCGGATCACGAAGCCGGCCGTGGGAGGACCACCGTCATTGGGTTTGATCAGCAGGAATACGTCCGATGCATTGCGGAAGTATGCGGAAAAAAGAGCAGCATCTTCCCTGGTGATCGCAAAGTCCGGGCGCGTGTGACCTCGATAGAAGCCCACGATCACGGGGTTCTTCCCAGCCGCCTCACGCGCGCCAATTCTCGTCTCCAGCAGGCGGCGATCCGCCTCCGAGAGTAAATAGGCGGGCCCCGCCGCATGCTCGGATTCGACAGCTTCGAAATCGTCGATCTCGACGACAATATGGTCGCTCGTACCATGTCTCGAGCCGATGAGGAGTCCGCCGGTCTCCAGGCCGCGCCGCGGGAGCGCCTTGAATCCCTCGCGAGCCGCCATGCCGAGCCGTGCCGCCACATCCGGAGTGAGCCTTACGGAGAGAGGCCTGCCGGGCACTGTCCACTCGATCCAGCCGTCACGGATGATCGATGCAACGCCGCCAGCATTTTCCATCACAAAACCTCACAAAGCCACCGGGAACCAGCCGAAATTCCAAATCTGGTTTGCAGGCCCTCATTGTAAGGCTGGGATTGTAGAATATTCCGCCTAAATTAGGGCGTCCTCTTCCGTTCTGTGAAAACGTATACGCATTGCGACACGACCGTCCTAATCGCCGCTCGAACTTTCCCCGGTCTCCAGGGAAATCAGCTCCGCAGCCAGGCGCCGGGGCTTGTATACCGCAGGCATCGCAGCAGGCCGCACCGGTTCCTCGCTCCAATTGCGCCGGTCAATGATGGGGGCAGGTTCGTAGCACTGCCCGGCGGCCAGACGCCGTTCCTCGCGCCGGCTGGTCCACCAGAGCACCGGGCCCAGCAGTTTGCCCGCCGCGACCGCGATCCAGCCGAACTCCTGCTCCATCTCCTCGCGTAGCGCCCGAATCTTCGCAGCGACCTCGGGATTCGTCCGGCTCAGGCGATGCTCCATCGCCCATAAGAACCCGACCCAGGCATGGGGCAGCGTGCGGCACTCGCGCCGCCAGCGCTCGCGGATGCGGCGATCGGGGTGATTCTTGTACCGCATATATCCCGCGAACGTAGTACGGCAGATACGGAAGAGACTCGGACCGTTGCGTTCGAAATCGCGCCGGAATGCCCACGCCAGTGCCTGTGTGGATTGCTCGCGCGAGATCGCGGCGTGTTCGAAGTTGAACGCGTGCTGGCCGTGTATGTCCGCCAGGTCCACATCCAGTAGCCGTCCCTGGGCGGACATCTCGGAATACAGCGGCGTCCCGGGCACGGGCGTGTAGAGCATGAACTGGTGCAGGTCCGTCTCGTGCGCGATGGCATGCTCGATCTCTTCGTTGACGTTTTCCGGCGTGTGGTGTTCCAGCCCGATAATTGTGGAGCCAAGCAGGACGATGCCGTGCTCCCGCAATTCGCGCGTGAGCTTGAGGGTGTCGGCGCCGTCCAGTTTCGAGTAGTTGGAGCGCGGAGATTCCAGGCCCAGCCAGATCGTCGCGATGCCGATCTCCGCCAGTTCCTCGTAGCTATACTTGGCGATCGCGTTGGCGGAAGAGAAAATGTTGAACGTCCAACTCTTGCCGGCGGCCTTCATGAGCGCGAGCAGTTCCATGACACGGCGCTTCTGTAACAGGAAATTCTCGTCCATGATGAAGAAGCTGTGCTTGCCGCGCGTCTTCTCCGCATGTTCCATCAGGCCAAAAAGCTCTGCGCCCGTCTCGTAAAAGTTGAGGATCTTCCCCTTGCCGCCGAAAAAGGCCGAGGTCGTACAGAAATTACAGCCCATCGGACAGCCCACTGAGGAAATGATGGTGGCGGAGGTGGTGTCGGCGGCCGCTGGAATCTTCACGCCCAGCACCCGAAGGTCGAATGCGGAGGAGAAATCGGGATGCCGGATCGGCGCGTCAACCTCTTCGCCCAGATATCGCCGCATCCAGGCGATGCCGTCGCCTTTCACAATGTGGTCGGCATCCAGCATCCCCTCCACACCGGGAATGGCCGTAATGTGGCCGCCCACGATTATCGTCGTGCCCGGCGAGAGTTCCCGCACCATCCGGCACATCTCCCGCGCCTTGCCGACATTCACGATGATCGACGAGATGCCGACAATGTCGTAGCGGTGCGTGGTGAGTTCCTTTGCGAAGGCCTCGCGTGTAGGAAAGTCCAGCACCGCGCAGGGCGCATTGATGTTCCCCTGGATCATCAGGATGCCCCAGGAACGATGGAAGCTGCGCAGCGAGAACGAACCCTGGCCGCGTGTGACCTGATTGTGATAAAGCTCCATCGGGTTGATGGCACGGCTCCCGTAAGCATCGTCCTGTGCGTACGGGCCGAAGACGGAGGAGAGCAGGATGCGGGCCTGACTTCCTTTGGGATGAATTTCCTTCATGATAAAGAGGATTAAAAGGTACCTTTAACCTCTTACCGTAACAGGAATAAACTTGGCCAAAGGTTATCCTGCGGAACAACGACAAAAACATTACAAAGGCTTTAAGCCGGTGAAGCTGGTCAGCCCCGTATTCCTCGGTCTACCGTAGGCTGATTTCCTTGAATGTCACGCTCGCCGCACCGCCGTGGTGCTGGATCGCGATGTAGCCGGTGTCGGGACGCGGACCGCGATCCGGTTCGTACACCGATTTCTTGGCGGGCACCGGCGCCGAGCCATCATAGTCGGTCACCAGCACGCCATTCAGCATCACCGTGGTGCGCGGGCCCTTCATTGTGATCTCCAGCGTGTTCCATTCGCCTGCCGGCTTGTACGGGCGAGCCTTGGCCTGCGTCATGGAGTACAGAACGCCGGAACAGTGATAATCGTCGCCGCTCTCGTCGATCTGCACCTCGATGCCCTTGTTGATGGCATCATCCTCCGACTTCGGCTGCACCGGGATACGAATGAACACGCCGGAGTTCGCGCTGGGCGCGGACACCTTGTAGACCACGCGCAGTGTGGCGTTGCCGATCTTCTCGCCGGTGAACCATAGATCGTCTTCCGGCGCGGCGGGGATGGCCACCAGCATCCCGTCCTTGACCACGAAACCGGGCTGCTGATCCTTCGGTGCGTCTTCATGCCGCGGGATCCGGGCCCATCCGGTCAGATCTTTGCCATTGAATAATTGGCGCTCGGCGCCCGTGAGCAGGGGGCAAAGGCACATCAAAACTACAATCAGGCGGGTCATGTTTCGATTGTACGGCGTTTAGGCTATCCTGAATCGCATATGAAAAAGCTCTCGCTTGCTTTTGCCGTGGGTTGCCTGTTGATGGCGCAGGAGAAGGTGGATCAGGCCACCGACGCCCGTATCCGCAGTGAGGAACTGGAAAAGTCGCAGATCATGCACACCCTCCACATGCTGACCGATCGTTACGGACCGCGTGTCACCGGTACGCCGAACCACGAGGCGGCGGCGAAATGGGTAGTGAAGCAGCTTACGGACTGGGGCCTGAAGAATGCACGCCTGGAACCTTGGGATTTCGGTCATCCGGGTTGGAGCAATGAACGCGCCAGCGCGTTCCTGGTTTCGCCCGTCCAGGAGAATCTGAAATTCGAAGTGCTGGCGTGGACACCCTCTACCAAAGGCACCGTCACCGCCTCGGCGATCCAGCTTGTCCCGCCGCAGGGACCGCCTCCTCCGCCGGCCGCGGAGAGTGCTGATGCAACTGCCGGAGGGCGCGGGCGTGGCGGACGCGGAGGTTTCGGCGGGCGCGGTGCAGTTGCGCGACTCGGACCCACCAAGGCCGAAATGGAAGAGTGGGTGAAGGCCAACCAGTCCAAGGTGAAAGGCAAGGCAGTACTGATCGGCAAAGCCGCCGTGATTCCGGTGAATTTCGACCTGCCTGCCAAGCGTCGCGACGATGAACAGGTGAAGGCGCAGTACGATCCCAACAACCCCAATGCGGGACGCGGCCGCGGCGGTTTCGGCGGAGGCGGTCGCGGCGGTGCGGCGGATCCCAATCGCCTCACCCCGGCACAGGTCGGCGAAGCAGCTCGATTCCATGCTGCTTGCGGGCGGCGCCGTGGTCCGCCTGAATGACGCGGCGCGCGGCGATGGCGTTATCGTCGCCCAGCAGCACCGCGCCTACGAGCCCGCGAAGACGGTGCCTACCCTGATCCTGCGCAACGACGATTACGGCCGCATCGAACGCCTGCTGGCCGACGGCGAAGACGTCAAGATGGAGGTCCACATCGTCAATCACGTCTATCCCGAGGGCAAGACCAGCTACAACGTGGTCGGCGAGATTCCGGGATCCGATAAGGCGGACGAGATCGTCATGCTGGGCGGCCACCTGGATTCCTGGCACTCGGCCACCGGCGCTACCGATAACGCGATCGGTTCGGCCATCATGATGGAAGCCGCGCACCTGATTCAGTCGCTGGGCCTGAAGCCCCGCCGCACGGTGCGCGTCGCCCTCTGGTCGGGCGAAGAGGAAGGACTGCTGGGGTCGCTGGCCTATGTCAAACAGCACTTCGGTACAGCCGAAAATCCCAAGCCGGAGTGGGCCAAGCTGGATTGCTACTTCAATGTGGATACCGGCACCGGCCGGATTCGCGGCGCCGGAATCTTCGGACCCGCCGAAGCCGGCGCAGTTCTGCGGCCCGTGCTGGCGCAGTACACCGACTGGGGCGTTTTCGGCGTCAGCACCACCAACAGCCGCGCCACCGGCGGCACCGACAGCACGTCCTTCAACAACGCCGGCCTCCCGGGCGTAGGCTTCTCGCAGGATCCGATCGAGTACAACACGCTCACCCATCACACCAACCTCGATACCTACGAACGCATCATCCCGGACGATGTGCACAAAGCGGCGGCAATCGTGGCGGCCGCGGTATGGCATGTGGCCAATCGCGACGAAATGGTTCCCCGATTTACGAAGGAATCCATGCCCGCTCCCGTGGAAGCCCGGTAGGTTCGTGGCTCAGAAGGCGGTAGGTGCGGCGCCCGTGGCCCTGGCCGTGATCGCGGTGTTCGCCCTGGTGGCGGAGACCGCCTGCGGCGTGACACTCGATTCTCCGCGCGACTACCAGGTCTTTCAACGAGCGACGGTTGCTGCCGGGAAAATCGTCGTGCGCGCTCACCTGACTCAAGGTTGCGATGCGGCGGAGGCGCGAATTGCGGCTCGCTGGCAGCCCCTGCACGTGGATAGCAACTGCCGCGTCAATGACTCACTGGCAGCCCCGGCCGGAGGTTGGTACCGGCTCGAAGTCCGTTTCCGGACGGCCGGGCGGCTCACGGCTCAGACGAGTGTCGCGCACGTCGGTATCGGCGAAGTTTTCGTGATCTCGGGACAGTCGAACTCCACCAATTTCGGTGAAGTCCGGCAGACTACACGCAGCAAAATGGTGAGTACCTTCGATGGCGCACGTTGGAGGATCGCCGACGACCCGCAGCCCGGCGTGCAGGATGGCAGCATTCTGGGTAGTTTCATCCCGGCGTTTGGCGATGCGCTGTATGGCCGCCTGAAGGTGCCCGTCGGTGTCGCCTGCGTCGGCTACGGCGGCACCAGCGTCCGCCAGTGGCTGCCCAAGGGCGACCGCTTCGGATCGCCGCCTTCGTCTCCCGATTTTTTCACGGCCGTGGGGGCCAACCAGTGGGAGTCGGACGGGCGTCTGTTCGGGGGCATGGTGCAACGCATCCGGCAACTCGGTCCCGGCGGTTTTCACGCGTTATTGTGGCATCAGGGCGAAGGCGACTCGCACCAGTCCGAAGGCCATGAGATCTCGGGCACGGAATACCGCCGTATGATGGAACGGTTGATCCGTGAGGTGCGCGACGCGACTTGGGATTTTCCGTGGATGGTGGCACAGGTAAGTTATCACTCTCCCGATGAGCCTTCCTCGGCGGAAATTCGCGCGGCACAGGCGTCGCTATGGAAGGATGGTATTGCGCTGGAAGGTCCGGACACCGATACGCTGACCGGTGCCAACCGGCAGGACGGCGGGACCGGCGTTCATATGAGCGCCAGGGGGCTTCAAGCGCACGGCGCTCTGTGGGCGGAGAAGGTGGGTCAGTGGATATCGCAGCGTTAGTCAAGGAGGCGGCGCGTTTTCAAGAACGCACCGGCCGCGTCAAACAGAGTCTCGGGAACGCCGGCTTCGAATGGTATCCCTACGACACGCTTTCCGCGCTGGGACACCTGGAGAAACTGCTCACGGGCGCGAATCGCGGCATGTTGGACGGACGCGGCAGAGTCCTCGATATGGGCTCGCAGGATGGCGAGCTTGCCTTTTTTCTGGAGAGCCTGGGCTACCAGGTCGTGGCCGTCGATCATCCGGCCTACAATCACAACGGCATGCGTGGGATCCGCGCCCTGAAGGCGGCGCTCGGCTCGACGGTGGAAATTCACGAACTGGATGTGGACCGGCCGTTCACCCTGCCGGACGATACCTACGACCTGGTCTTCTTCCTCGGTATTCTTTACCACCTGCGCAATCCCTTTTACGTGCTGGAGGAACTGGCGCGGCGCACCTCGCGCTGCTTTCTGAGCACGCGGGTGGCGCGCCGCTTTCCCGATGGCTCAGCCATGCCGGCCCAAGTGGCGCTGGCCTATCTTCTTGCTGAGGAGGAACTCAACCAGGACAACAGCAACTATTTCATCTTCTCCGAAGCCGGCCTCCGGGTCATGCTGGACCGCACGCATTGGAAGATCCGCGACTACGTGAGCTTAGGCGATACATCGCTCAGCGATCCGGTTCGCCTCGACCGTGACGAACGTGCCTTCTGCCTGCTGGAGAGCCGCTACGACCGGCTGGCAAACCTGGAGCTCCTTGCGGGCTGGCATGACAGCGAAGAGACCGGCTGGCGCTGGACCGAGCGCGAATTCGCGCTCCGCATTCCTGCCGCAGCGGGACGGCGCCTGCTGACCGTGAACCTGTACGTCTCCGAAGAATCGGTGCGGCGCCTGGGTGCCCTCACCCTGCGCGCCACCGCAAACGGAGAGCCGCTGCCCTCGGCCGTATATGACACCCCAGGCATGCAAGCCTACGCACAGTTGCTTGAGGCCCGGAGCGGGCAATTGGAGCTACGCTTCACGCTGGATAAAGCCCTCCCGCCAGACGAACTCGACTCCCGCGAGCGCGGCGTCATCGTCGCATCCATCCAAGTTGTGTAGGGGTGGAGGCTACCCCGCGATCGCATCCGCCAGGTGCGGCTGATACGTGCAGCGCGGATCTTCGGCCAGGATAATCGCCGGTCAGCGCGAAGGCGCGGGCGCGCGATCCGCCGCAGATCTTCTGGTATTCGCAGACGCCGCACTTGCCTTCGCGTTGCGTGGTGTCGCGCAGCGTCTTGAACAGTGGGCTATTGCGATACACGTCGGTAAGCGGCTCGTTCAACACGTTGCCGCCGCTCACCGGGAGGAAGCCGCTGGGGAAAATCTCGCCCTGGTGGGAGACAAAGACGAAGCCTTTGCCGTCGCTGACGCCCGCAGTCCGGAACGCGACGCCCTTCGCCGCTTCGTTTTCCACCCCGCCGTGCTCCTCCCGCATCCGTTGCGCGATGTACCGGCGATAGTGCATCGCTTCGGTGGTCTTGATGCCGAACGGTGCCGTCTTCGAGAGTTTGTACATATACTCGAAGACATCTTCGTATTCGCTGGCGAGCAGGTCTTCGCTGGCTAGCGCGCGGCCTGTCACGATCAGGAAGAACAGGCTCCACATCTTGGAACGCATCTCCGTGACGATGTCTGCAATGGCCGGCAGGTGCCCCATATTGCGCCGCGTTACCGTGGTCTGGAACTGTGTATCGAGGCCGATATCGCGTGCGTGGGCGAGAGCGAACATGGCGCGGTCGAACGTGCCGGGAATGCCGCGGAAATCGTCATGCGACGCCGCATCGTGTCCGTCCACGCTGATCGCCATGCGCGACACGCCGGCTTCTTTGAACTTGTCGATGGCTTCCGCCGTGAGCAACGGGGTAGCGCTCGGGGTGACATTGGTGCGCAGGCCGATTTTGACCGAGTATCGGATCAGGTCGAACAGGTCGGGCCGCTTGAGCGGATCGCCGCCGGTGAACACCATCAGGGGTTCGCCAAACGAACGGATCTCGTCCAGCAGGCGGTAGCCCTGTTCGGTCGTCAATTCGGTGTCGCTGCGCTGGGGTTGTGCCGAGGCCCGGCAATGTACGCAGGCAAGGTCGCAGGCTTGTGTGGCTTCCCAGATCACCAGCATCGGGGCTTGGTCGAAGTTCATGGCGTTTCTCCGCTCCTAGATGAGAACGGATTGCAATTACGGGGCCACGGCGAAACGTATTGATAATAGGCTATCAAATCAGATACTTTTGGTCCTGTTTGTCCGTTATTGGGGGATTTCGCGCAGTCCTGCGGGGTTCCTTCCCCACACCCCGGTTACAATAGGGACTCACTGTGAAATCACGCGGGATCTTTATCACCTTTGAAGGTATGGACGGCTCCGGGAAGACTACCCAGATGCATCGTTTGGCGGAACGGCTGCGTTCCCTGGGCCGCACCGTTACGGAAACCGTCGAGCCCGGCGGCCCGCCGATCGCCCAGAAAATCCGTCGGATTCTGCTGGATTCGGCCAACCAGGAACTGAGTCCGACCACCGAGATCCTGCTCTATTTCGCCTCGCGCGCGCAAAACGTGGACGAGTGGATTCTGCCTGCCTTGGCCCGCGGGGAAATCGTACTCTCGGACCGCTTTACCGATTCCTCGTTGGTCTATCAGGGCGTCGGACGCGGCTTGGGCGTGGACACAGTCGTCGAACTGGATCGCATCGCCTGTCGCGGACTGAAGCCGGATTTGACCATCCTGGTGGACGTGGATGCCGAGGCCAGCCTGGCGAGAGCGCGTTCGCGAAATCAGGCCGAACCGCACTGCGAGACGCGCATGGACGATCAGGCGCTCGAATTTCACCTCAAGGTGTATCGGGCCTATCATGCGCTGGCCGCGGCCGAACCCGAACGCGTGAAACTGGTAGACGGAAGCGCCGCCATCGATGAAATCGAGCGCGAGGTGTGGAGCATTGTGAGTGCCCATGTTTGAAAACTTCTGGGGCAACGCCGCGGTCACCGAATCGCTGGAACAGATGATCGGGGGAGAACGGCTCTCGCAGACGCTCCTGTTTTCCGGACGCGAAGGCGTGGGCAAGGCAACCCTGGCCCGCCGCATGGCGGCGCGCATCCTGGGACACGCGGAGCTGATCGAGAAGGACGACCTCGCCCTGCCGGACAACCTGGACACCATTGCGGCGCGTGAGAAATGGACCGCGGAGAAGCGCAACGAAGATCCCCTGCAGTTCGCCACTCATCCCGACTTCGTCACCTTCGCCCCCGATGGCCCGCTGCGCCAGATCTCGATTCCGCAGACCCGCCTGTTGAAGGAATCGGCGCAGTACCTGCCGCACAAGGGCCCGCGGCGCGTCTTCCTGATCGACCACGTAGATCGCGCCAATGACCAGGCCGCCAACTCGCTTCTGAAAACCCTCGAGGAACCGCCCGATCACTTGATCCTGATCATGACGGCCGAGAACGCCTACGACCTGCTGCCCACCATTCGTTCGCGCGCCGTACCGTTCTACTTTGCGCCGCTCGAACCCGAGGAGATGCGCGCCTTCGTGCGGGCGCGCTCGCTGGATCAGCCCGAGCGGCGGATCGCGCTCGCCGCGGGCAGTCCGGGCATCGCGATGTCGCTCGATCTGGAGGCCTACGATAAGCGGCGCGCCGCGATGCTGGCTCTCCTCAAAGTAGCGGCGGGCGCTGCGCCATTCGCCGTATGGGTTCCGATCGGTGAGGCCATCGGCCGCAGCAAGAGCGAAAAGCTGGAGTTGTACCTGAAAGTGCTGTACGAACTCTTGCGCGATATCCTGCTGCTGCACGAAGGGGCGGGCGAGATTCGCAATCAGGATATCCGCCGGGAACTGGATGTGCTGGCGGCCAAGGTGCAATTCGCCTGGATTCGCCAGGCGGTGGCCCGCATCGACGAAATTGCCGAGATGATCCGGCGGAACATTCAGAAGACCATCGCGCTGGATGCGCTGATCCTGGAACTGCGCGCCAAGGCCTGAGCTACGACGCGATTCGCTCCAGCGTGCTCCAGAATTCAGGGAAGCTTACCGATGCGGCATCGGCGTTTTCGATAACGCTCGGGCCATCTGCTCGCAGCGCCGCCACGGCGAAGGCCATGGCGATGCGATGATCGCCGAAGCTGTCGAACTGGGCGCCGCGAAACTTCTGCCGGCCGGGAATGATCATGCCATCGGTCTGCTCTTCCGCCTCCACGCCCAGGCGGCGCAGATTATCGACGACCGTGTGGATGCGGTCCGTCTCCTTCACGCGGAGTTCGCCTGCTCCGCGCACCGTCAAGCCTTCTTCGGTGGCCGCACCGAGTACCGCCAGCACGGGAATCTCGTCGATCAGCGCCGCAGTCAGCGCTCCCTCGATCGTGCCGCCCTTCAGCTCCGAGTGCTGCACGATGATATCGCCGATCAATTCGCCGTTATGGCTTTCAAGTGTCGGGATGAGAATCTTGGCTCCCATCGCGGTCAGGAAATCGAGCAGTGCGGAACGCGTGGGGTTGAGGCCGACGCCGCGAATGGTGAGCTGCGATCCGGGGACCAGAAGCGCCGCCACGATGAAGAATGCGGCCGAAGAGAGATCGGAGGGGACCATGAGCTCGCGGCCCGTCAGGCGGGGCCGCCCGGCGAGCGTGATCTTGCCCTTCACGGTCGACAGCTCCGCGCCGAACTCTCGCAGGGCGATTTCACTGTGGTCGCGCGACGCCACCGCCTCGGTGACTGTGGTCTGGCCCTCGGCGAAGAGTCCGGCGAACAGCACGCACGTCTTCACCTGCGCGCTGGGAACGGGCAGCGTGTAATCGATCGGTCGCAGCCGGGTGCCGTGGATTTCGAGCGGAGGGAACTTATCCTCGCGCGCGCGTATCTCCGCGCCCATCTCGGCCAGCGGCCGCATGATGCGCTGCATCGGCCGGCGGGAGAGCGACTCGTCTCCGAAGATCCGCGTAAGGAAGGGCTGGGCGGCGAGAATTCCGCTGAGCATGCGGATGGTGGATCCCGAGTTGCCGGCGTCGAGATCGGCGGCCGGCGTGCGCAGTCCGTCCAGCCCCTTGCCCCCGATCCGCACATTCGTGCCGTCAACCTCCACATCGATGCCGAGTGCGCGTACGCAGCCCAGCGTGGAGTGGCAATCGGCGCCGGTGGAATAGTTCTGGATGCGCGATTCTCCGTCCGCGATGGCGGAGATCATCGCGTAGCGGTGGGAGATGGATTTGTCGCCGGGCAGGGTGATGGCGCCGGTAATCGCCGAAGCGGGAGCAATACGTTGTTGCATGGGAATTTGGAGGGCCTTCAAATATTCTAACGGCCTTCGCGGTCGAACGCGTAACGGAAACCGTTCTCCGCGACCCGGCGGAGTTCGCTCTCCGTGAAGCCGAACCGATCGGCCGCCTGCCGGTACTCGCCGGTCAGCGAACAGCGGAACATGGCCGGGTCGTCGGAGTTCAATACGATCGGCACTCCGGCATCGAACAGCCGGCGCACGGGATGGTCCTCGATGCGGCGGACGACGCCGGTGACCAGATTGCTGGTGACGCAGATTTCCAGCGGAATATCGCGCTCGCGCAGATGGCGCCATCAACGCTTCGTCGCACACCGCCGCGATCCCGTGGCCTATGCGTTCGGCGCCGAGCGCCAGGGCGTCCCAGATGGATTCCGGCCCCATGCTCTCGCCGGCGTGCGCGTGAAGGTGCAGTCCGGCATCGCGGGCAAATGCAAAGACATCCTTGAACCAGCCGGCCGGGCCGCGCTCTTCGCTGCCGCCGATGCCGATCGCGACCACACCCTGGTTCACCCGCGCGGCGGCGAGTTCGGCTACCTGCATGGCCGGTTCCACGCCGAACTGCCGGACTGCGTCCAGAATCCAGCGGACCTTCACCGGCGAGTCCGCCGCCGCTGCGTGGACGGCATCGAAAATCGGCGCGAATTCCTGCTCCTTCCACAGCACCACGCCGGCGGCAATGATGATCTCGGCGTAACGCACGTTCTGCGCTGCCAGACGTTCGAGCAGGCGGCGCGTGATCAGCGCGTAGTCTTCGGGCGTGCGCAGGCGCTTGCCGACTGCTCCGAAGGCGCGCAGAAAAGCGTCGAAATCGGTGTAATGATAGAGAGCGCGATATTCCTCGATGGAAGTGGAGGGGTCGAGCTCGTACAGAGTCTCCGGCTCCACCGAACCTTCCAGGTGGAGATGCAGTTCCGCTTTGGGCACGTCGCGCAGGAAATCGTCCATACTTGAATTCACAAGGTTCTCATGACTGGCGAAGAAATCGAAGCGATAGTCAATGGATATCACGGGGATGCGTTCGGCATCCTGGGACCGCATGCGGTCCGCAAGAAGAACAGATCAGCCGCGCTGGGAAGTGCGGGCGTTCCTCCCGCATGCGGACGCGGCGGCCGTGGTGGTGGGCGGAGTTCGATGCGAGATGGTGAAGAAGCACGCGCAGGGCTTCTTCTGCGCCGTGCCTGGAAGGCGAGCCGGCGCCGTACGAATTGTGGGCGCATCTGTGGGACGGGCGCGAGGTGGAGATCGACGACCCCTACCGCTTCGGTCCGCAGATTTCCGAGTCGGATCTTTACCTTCACTCCGAAGGCACGCTGTACGAGGCCTGGCGGACGCTCGGCGCGCACCCCGTGGTGAGCGCGGGCGTGAGCGGGCGTGCGCTTCGCGGTGTGGGCGCCCAATGCGGAGACCGTTTCGCTGGCCGGCGAGTTCAACGATTGGGACACGCGCCGCCATCCCATGCGGCGGCGCAACGGCGGCGTCTGGGAGCTGTTCGTGCCCGGTCTCGCGGTCGGGTGCTTCGTATAAGTACAACGTGCGATCGCGCTTCGCGGCCTACCAGCAATTGAAGGCCGATCCCTACGCGTTCTATTGCGAATTGCCGCCGAAATCGGCATCGCGGGTATGGGATAACACGCGATACGAATGGCAGGACGCGGCGTGGATGAAGACCCGCGCCGCCACCGACTTGCTGAAGTCGCCGATGTCGGTGTACGAAGTTCACCTGGAAAGCTGGATGCGCGGGTCCGATGGGTCAGACTGCTGACCTACCGCGAACTGGCGGTCAAGCTGGTGGAGTACGTGAAGCAGATGGGCTACACCCACATCGAGCTGCTGCCGGTGATGGAGTATCCGTACTCGGGTTCGTGGGGCTATCAGGTGATCGGGTATTTCGCGCCCACCTCGCGGTTCGGTACACCCGACGAGTTCAAGCTTTTCGTGGATGCATGCCACCAAGCGGGGATCGGCGTGATCGTCGATTGGGTGCCCGCCCACTTCCCGAAAGACGCCCACGGACTGGTCTACTTCGACGGCACGGCGCTCTACGAGCACGCCGACCCGCGCAAGGGTGAACAGAAGGAGTGGGGCACCCTGGTATTCAATTACGGGCGCAACGAGGTTCGCGCGTTTTTGATTTCGAACGCGATGTTCTGGCTCAAGGAATTCCACATCGACGGGCTTCGGGTCGATGCGGTGGCCTCCATGCTCTACCTGGACTACTCGCGCAAGGCCGGCGAGTGGGTTCCGAATCAGTACGGGGGCAACGAGAACCTGGAAGCCATCGAATTCCTGCGCCGCTTCAACGAACTGGCGCACAGTGTCCCGGGCGCCTTCACCGTGGCCGAGGAATCCACTGCCTTCCCTGGCGTGTCGAAGCCGGTCTACCTGAACGGGCTGGGTTTCACCATGAAGTGGAACATGGGGTGGATGCACGACATGCTGGATTACTTCGGCAACGACCCCATCTACCGCAAGTATCAGCACAACCACATCACCTTCAGCCTGCTCTACGCCTTCACGGAGAATTTTGTCCTGCCGATTTCGCACGACGAAGTGGTCCATGGTAAAGGGTCGCTGCTCAATCGCATGCCTGGCGACGAGTGGCGGCAGTACGCCAACGTCCGCGCGTTCCTGGCTTACATGTGGGCGCACCCGGGGAAGAAGCTGCTGTTCATGGGGCAGGAGATCGGCCAGCGGGAGGAGTGGAATCATAACGAAGGCATTCGTTGGGAACTGTTGGAATTCGATTATCACCGCAAGCTGCAGAGCTTGGTCCGGGAACTGAACCGGTTGTACCGCGCGAACCCCGCGCTCTACGAAGTGGACTTCCACCATTCGGGCTTCGAGTGGGTGGATTTCCACGATGGACAGAACTCCATCATCGCGTTTCTGCGCCGCGGTCACGATCCGAACGATTTCATCTTGATCTGCTGCAATTTTACGCCGGTGCCGCGGCAACGGTACGAGTTCGGTGTGCCGGAGGAGGGATTTTATCAGGAGATCCTGAACACGGATTCGGAACTGTTCGGCGGGAGCAATATGGGCAACGGCGGCTGCGTGTCTTCGCAGGCAGTGCCGAAGCACAACCGGCCACACTCGATCGCGGTCACGCTGCCGCCCTTATCGGTGGTGGCGTTCAAGAAGCTCTGAGTCATGGCCCGGTACGATTCCATCATCGTCGGCGGCGGCCACAACGGACTGGTGACGGCCGCATACCTGGCGCGCGGCGGGCGCAAGGTGCTGGTACTGGAACGACGCGAACTTGTGGGAGGATGCGCGGTCACCGAAGAGATCTGGCCGGGCTATCGCGTGTCGACCGCCGCGTATCTCACGAGCCTAATGCAGGAACGCATCGTGCGGGAGTTGGAACTGCCGCGCTTCGGTTACCAGGTGGACGCCAAGGATCCGGCATTCTTCTCCGCGTTTCCCGACGGCCGTCATTTTTTCATGTGGCAGGATCGGGCCAAGACGTTGGCCGAAATTGCCAAGTTCTCACGGCACGATGCCGAGGTCTACCCGGCTTACGAGGACCAGTTGGAGCGCCTCTCGCAAGTGGTGGAAGGCCTGCTGCTGACCACGCCTCCGGCATTCCCGCCGCGAGGCATCGATCTGCTGGACTACCTGAAGCTGGCCGGAAAAATGCGCGGGTTGAGTCCGCGCGATCTCGTGGCCCTGGTCAAGATCTTCACGCAGAGCGCGGCGGACTTTCTGGACGAGTGGTTCGAGTCCGAGCAGGTCAAGGTCACGCTGGCCACCGACGGAGTGATCGGCGCCAACGGCGGTCCGCGCTCGCCGGGAACCGCCTACATCCTGCTGCATCACTGCATGGGCGGCGTGTCGGGACATCGCGGGCTCTGGGGTTTCGTGCGCGGCGGAATGGGCGCGGTATCGGAGGCGATCGCGGCATCGGCGCGTGCCAAGGGTGTGGAGATCCGCGTGAATGCGCCGGTAGCGAAGGTGCTGGTGCGGGGCGGCCGGGCGCGCGGGGTGGTGCTGGAAAGCGGCGAGGAGATCGAGGCGGCGACGGTGGCTTCGAATCTCGATCCCAAGCTCACGTTCCTGCGGCTTCTGGACCCCAAGGATCTGGACGAAGAGTTTGTTCGCTCGATCCGCCATTTCCGCATCGAAGGCACGAGCTGCAAAATCAATCTGGCGCTTAACGGCCTGCCGGAGTTCACGGCCTATCCATCCTCATCGCCAGGTGCGCCGGGACCTCATCATAGGGCGACGATGCACATCTGTCCCAGCATCGAATATGTGGAGCGCGCCTGGGACGATGCCAAATACGGGCGGGCGAGCGAGCGTCCGCTGCTGGAGCTGACCATTCCCACGATGTACGACGCATCGCTGGCGCCGCCCGGCAAGCACATGATGGGAATCTTCCTGCAATATGCTCCTTATACGTTGCGCGAAGGCACGTGGGACGAACTGCGCGAGCCGTTCGGCGACCGTGTGATCTCGCTGATCGAGGAATACGCGCCGAACATCCGGCAAATTATCGAGCACCGGCAGGTGCTCAGCCCACTCGATCTGGAACGGCGCTTCGGGATTACGGGCGGCAACATCTTCCACGGCGAGATGAGCCTGGACCAGATGTTCGTAATGCGTCCCGTGGCGGGCTGGGCGCGCTATCGGACGCCGATCGCGGGTCTGTATCTATGCGGCTCGGGCGCCCACCCTGGCGGTGGGGTGATGGGCGCTCCGGGCTTCAACTGCGCGCGCGAAATGATGAAGCGACAATGAACCGGGCATAGATGTCCGGCTGGCGCAATGCCAATTAGCGCCGCACGACCTTGGAACCGATAAAGCCGTAGTACACGATGTAGAGATAGCAGACCGCCGGCATAACAAATGCCATGTGAATGCCGATGGAATCGGCCAGCGCGCCTTGCAACACGGGGAGTATCGCTCCACCGACAATCGCCATGATCATCAGGCCGGAGCCTTTTCCGGTCAGGGGGCCGAGTTGATCGATGCCCAGGGTGAAGATGGTCGGGAACATAACGGAATTGAACAGGCCCACCAGGATGATGCTGGACATG
This sequence comes from uncultured Solibacteraceae bacterium, assembly GCA_963792055.1. Classification (GTDB taxonomy): domain Bacteria; phylum Acidobacteriota; class Terriglobia; order Bryobacterales; family Bryobacteraceae; genus Solibacter. The sequence continues at coordinate 1,369,140 of CAWBUV010000011.1, forward strand.
GCAACTCCTCCCGTGGTGGCCACGGAGATCCAGACCAACGTGGAGGCCATAATGGCGGCGCCGCCCAATACCTTGCCCGGAGAGGCGGCCCTGAGCACGGCTGAGCCGATAAAGCGCCCTACCATGGCCCCACCCCAATAGAGAGAAACGTATCCGGCGGCAGTACGCTCGGTGAGGGCGCCGATATCGGGCTGGGTGAAGTAGTTGACCAGGAAACTGCCGATGGAAACCTCCGCGCCGACGTACAGGAAGATTCCGATAGCGCCTAACACGAGATGCCGGTGTTGCCAGATGCTGTCGCCGGCCAGGACTCCGTGGCCTTCTTCAATATCCGGCAGCGATGGCAAATGGAAGCGCGAAACGCCGAACGCCAGAAGGAACAGCGTAAGCGCAATCCCGATGTAGGGCAGTTGAACGGCCCGCGCGTCGGCCCGGCCCGCCGTCTCCGACAGAATCAACAGGCCACCAAGATACGGGGCGATGGTGGTTCCGAGCGAGTTGAATGCCTGCGCCAGATTCAAGCGGCTGGATGCCTTCGCCGGCGCCCCAAGCTGTGCTACGTAGGGGTTGGCCGCCACCTGCAAGAGCGTGATCCCGCTGGCGAGTACCCAGAGCGCGCCGAGAAACAAGGGGTAGGATCTGGCAGCGGCCGCCGGGTAGAAGAGCAGAGCGCCCAATCCCATTACGGCCAGCCCCAGTACAATCGATCTCTGATAGCCGACGCGTGCCAGAATGCGCGAGGAGGGCACGGACATCAGGAAATAGGCAGAGAAGAACGTGAACTGAATCAGCATGGTCTGCGTGTAATTCAGTTCGAAGAGTGCCTTAAGGTGAGGCACCAGGATATCGTTCAGGACGGTAACGAAGCCCCACATGAAGAACACTGTGGTGACCACGGTAAGAGCGAGGCCGGTCTTACGTGGGGCTGTCTCGATGACGGCGGGGGTGCTAACAGGATTCATGATTGCACAGACTATGTTTTAAGCTTCATGGCCTCGGCGTCCCACAGGCAGACTTTCTTATCAAAGTAGCTGATGTTCGAGAGGAGGGCCGGGCCAGCGGCACGGAAGCCGAATACCGCGTCTTCCACCACGGGCTTGCGGCTGCGTATGGCGGCGATGAAGTTGCGATGGTGCTCGAAGTGGTCGCTATAGCCTTTGGGCGGCACGAATTTTTCGTCAGCCGACATCTGGCCCGTACTAAGTTTGGGCCGCGCGGGATACTTCTGCCGGTACTCCTTGAGGTACTGTTCCTGCTGCGCTTTCGGGAACGTATCGATGGTGTAGCCGGGTTCGAGTTCACGCGGAACTTTGGAGAGAGTGACGCCGCCATCGATGGTCATGATGCCTTCACTACCGATGAAACGCAGCCCGGAGGTTTCGGTGGCGCCATCCACGAAATTGACGCGCAGCATCACGTTGAAGTTGGGGTAGTCATAGAGGGCGATCATGACATCGGGAACATCGCGGCCGTCTTTCCAGAAGCGCAGACCGCCGGTAGCGTAAACGCGGTTGGGGCCGATGGCGCCGGTCACGAAATGGAGCCCGCTAATCAGATGGACAAAGAGATCGCCGGGAACGCCGGTGCCATAGTCGCGGTAGTTGCGCCAGCGGAAGAGGCGGACCGGTTCGAAGGGCACTTTGGGCGCGTGGCCGAGGAAGCGGTCCCAATCGATGTTGGCGGGGGCGGCGTCGGGCGGAATGGAGTACTGCCAGGCGCCGATCGCGGAGTTGCGATCCACCCAGGCTTCCACCATGTTCAATTCGCCGATGGCGCCGGCGGCGAGCATTTCTTTCGCCTTGGCATAAATGATGGAACTCACCCGTTGACTGCCCACCTGCAGGATGCGGCCGGTGCGCTTCTGCGCCTCGATCATCTGCGGTCCCTCGGAAAGCTGCTGCACCATGGGCTTCTCGCAGTAGACGTCCTTCCCGGCATTCATGGCGTCGATGGAGACGGTGGAGTGCCAGTGATCGGGTGTGCCGATGATGATGGCGTCGACGTCTTTACGCGCCAGCACTTCGCGGTAGTCGCGGGTGGCGAAGAGTTGGTCGCCCCAGACTTCGCGGGCGCGTTTCAGGCGTCCGTCGTAGATGTCGGAGACGGCGACGAGTTCTACGCCGCCGACATTGAGCGAATTGCGGGCATCGCTGCTGCCCTGCCCTCCGGCGCCGATCAGGGCGATGCGGACGCGGTCGTTGGGCGAGGTGTTCTGGGCCGCGAGCAGGCCGGCGCCGGCCGCGGTGGCGAGGAAGTGACGTCTGGTAGTCGACATTGAGACCTCGTTTCTACTCTACTGCTTCGGCGGCGGCGGGGGCCACTTTCCACGGAAGCGCGCGACCAGCGCCGCCTGCGTGGTGGGCGAGTATTCAAGGATGGCGCCCTGTTCCACCAGGGTGCGTGTGAGCGCGGCGGTATCGATATCCTGGACGGCGATCGAGCGGCGGATGGCCATCGCGGCAGCTACTCCCGCGGCTTGGCCGAGGATCATGTACTGCGGTTCCATGCGCAGCGTGCTGTACGCCACGTGAGTCGCGGAGAAGCAGACCGGCACGAGCAGGTTTTCGGCCTGATCCTTTTTGGGTAAGAGGACGCGGTACGGAATCTGGTAGGGCTGGACGGCGACTTGCATGTCGCCTTCGTTGCGCACGAACCCGTCTTTGTTGACGATGCGCTGCACGTTGTGGGAATCGCTGTTGTAGGAGCCCATACCGATCGGGTCGGGCTTGCGGAGGTCGGTCTGGATATCCTTCTGGTTCATCACGTATTCGCCCACCATGCGGCGCGCTTCGCGGATGTAGAGCTGGTGCGGCCAGTGGGCGGTGTCGAGGAACTCGTCTTTGGCCAGACCCCACTGGTTGACCTCTTGCCGCAGGGACGGCGGGACGCGCGGATCGTGGGCGAGGAACCAGAAGAGCTGCTCGGTGTAGTCCTGGTGATCGCGCCAGATCTCCTCGCGGCGGGAGTAGGAGGCGTTGGGATAGTCCCAGCTCTTGCCGATGTAGTCCGTGGAGAAGGCCCCATTGTTGTTGATGTCGGCCTTCTGGTTGGGCACAGGGATGACGGAAAGGACTTCGCCCATGCGCGACGGGCGTCCTTGCTTCTTCTGCATGGCATTCAGGAGGCGGGCGAAGAGTTCGAAGCGCGCCGGATCATAGTGCGCGGGCCTGGGGTAAGCGACCTGGTTTGCCGGATCGTGCGACAGAATCATGCGGAAGTTGTAGGCCTGTACCATGCGGTCGGCCGAGCCGGGCTCGCCCGCGGGGGTGGCGGAAATTTCGGGCAGTAGTTTGCCGGCGGCGTCCTTTGGCGATAGGTCGACCTGGAACTGATGAAAGGGTGTCTCGTTGCGTACCCCGGCCAGCGATTCGCCGTATTGCACGGAGCTTTCGCGTCCCCAGGTGTAGGTGACTCCGGCCTGCGCCATGAGGTCGCCCTCGTAGGTGCAGTCGGCGAACATGCGCGCGGTGTATTGGGCGCCGTTCTCCATGGTGATGGACTGAATGCGCGCGGAGGTCTTGCGTACGCCGTCCTTCTCGCGTAGGCGCTGCTGGAAGAGGACGGTGACGCCGGCTTCGTCCAGCATCTTGCGGAAAATGGTTTCGGCGATGTGGGGTTCCACCAGCCAGGCGATTTCCTGGAGGTACTGCGACAGATTGTATGCGTTGCCGGCGCGCCAATAGAACTCGAGCGAGTAGCCGCCGATGACTTCGCGTTTACCGACGTCAGTTCGGGAGAGTCCGCCGGAGACCATGCCGCCGATGTGTTGCCGCGGTTCGAGCAGCACGGTATGGAGGCCCATCCGGGCGCCGCTGATGGCGGTGATGGCGCCCGCGGCGGTTCCGCCGTAGACGGCGAGATCGTAATCCTGGGCAGTGGTCAGGGACGCCGAGGCGAGGAGAAGGAGAAGACACTTCATCGTCTCTTACCGTAGCAAGGGGCAGAGCCAAGGTGTAGGCCGGCAGGCCGTAAGGGATGTTCCCGTATACTTCGTTTTCCGGGATACAATAAGATCCTTTAACTTAGTTTGGAGGTATTCAGATGCCCCCAGGAGATGGACCGCGATCGCAGCCACTGCCGCGGAAACTACTTGGAAACACTGCGGAGGCGCGGGCTCTGCAGGCTCAATTCGGCCTCTGGAAGGTCGATCCGTATTGTCAGCGTCTCTGGCTGGTTAACAGGTTCAGGCGGCGAAGGGATACATTCATCGGCCTAATGGACACGGACACGTGGACGTTGTATCTGGCTCCGTGTTTCGGAGTTACACCCGACGAATGCGAACGATGCTTCGGCAAGTCCGCGACAAACAAAGACGGCACTCTTCTTGAGTTGCGGGTGAGGCTGGCGACCTTCGACAGACTTCCCGACCATCTGCAAATCGTAGCCTCATCTCCGGCGATCGAGGATGACGGGACACGCCAGTATCGTTGGAGTGAAGTCAAGGGCATCTATGGAAATGGGGCGTGCCTGGTGCCATTTTACCGGGCGAAGCCCGGGTTTGACGGAAACTCCCATCCCACTCTCGGCCTCTGGATCAAAAACAGTAACGATATTACTGCGAAGCCTGCGCAGGACTGGCTGTTTCGCGCTCTCGGGTTCGCGATCCAACTGGACAACCTCGGCTACTATGTGCGATTTGGATCGGGCTTCAATCACGGCGCCGGATCGCAGGTGTCGGACCCGGACAAGAGCACCGTGTTCGCGCGCAGGAGTATCAAGGGACAACTCGACGAACTCGACAAGAAACGTGACCCGAGGGATCTTCCCAAGCAGTGGGCGCAGAAGTTGGTCGAGATCCTGGCGCGGGACCTGCGCATGAGTTACTTCCAGCCGGAAAACGATAAGGACTTTTTCGACAGGATGCTGGCGAGAGGCGATAATCAGACGACGAAATTCAAGCGTCTCACCTGAGGCCGAGCCTTTTCGTGCCTGTCCGTCGAGTCGAGCTAGTTCTTGGACATTCCAAAGCCAGTGACGTCCACTTCCGTATTATGCGCAAAGCGGAGGCCGTAGACCCCATCGGTGGATTTCAGCTTTCCAGGCGCTAATACAGCCGACTTATCGTAGCTCGCGACTACGGTCCCGTTGATCGAACAGTCTACCTTTCCGCCTTTGACGGAAATCGCAATCTCCTGCGTCACGGGTTCGCCCGGGCCTGCGGCTTTGTGCACCGCGGCGTTCGCCTCCCCGCGCCGGCCGTTCATTTGGAATGGTTCGGGCCCGAAGCCGCGCACAATGAAATTGCCATTGCCGTAGGCCGCACAATACAGATAGTTTTCCTGTGCCGTCCCCAGGTCGTTGCCGCCGATGAATACTCCGTAGGGGTGGGGGTGGCTGTTCAGGTTCATATATTTGGGTTCGGTGAAGGTTGCTTTCACGGTGTAGTCGCCCGACGCTTTGTTGGCTGGGTTCCAATAGGAGACGGCCGGACCTGTGGTCACCTTAATGGTCTTTCCATCCATTGAAAGCTTGGCGCTTTTGAGGGTCTGCCCAGCCTTTGCCTCGCTGGCGTCTATCTTTCCGGTCCAACCAGGAGCGAAGACGCCTCCTCCCGCAACGGTGCGCGACGATTCGTTGGCTTGCTGCGCCCCGACCGGCGGCGCCAGCATCAGGCCGGCGGCGGTGAGCGTGACTGAAAGCAGGATTCCGCGATTGAAAACGTGAATTGAAGGCATCGTAGTCCTTTCGGTGTAACTCTGGCACTTCACAGTATACGGAACTGCACGCGGCCTGTACGAGTGTTATCGGGTCCCTTAGTTCCGCGGCGCGGATTGTGTACGAGCAGATCCAAAACTATCAGATTCCGGTGTAAAAACCCTGGCGCCCCGAAGTACAATACGCAACGTGAATATCCCTCGCCGCGATCTCTTCAAATATGCCGCGATGGCGGGAGCCGCCGTCCTCGGTCAGACGCATAGTAAGGCCACCACCAGTCAGCCTGGCATGCCCGGACCTTTTCCGGGGTTAGTCGTCGGCGTGGAGCATCCGGGGTCGATCATCGACGGTTCTTATCAGTTAGAGCCTGTTCGCAAGATGATGGAGAGGGGGATGACGGCACTTACGGGCGCGCCGGGTTGGACCGACGCATGGCGATCGTTTTTCGAAAAAGGGGATATCGTTGGGATCAAGGTCAGCCCGGTCGGCGGAGCAGCGCTTTGCTCGGACGCGATCGTCCTCCACGCCATCGTGGACGGTCTGAAAGAAGCGGGTGTCCCGCTGCGCGACGTCATCGTTTACAACCGCTACCGGGAGGAGACGCTGGCGGCAGGAATCGACAAGTGGGTTCCGGAAGGGGTCCGCATGGAGTTCGGCTCACCGGCCTACAACGATACGCAGTTGGATCTGGAAGGCTACGATCGCGACCACTATATGGAGATGGCTTTGATCAAGCCGGGTGAGAACTGGAGCGATCCGCATTTCCGCCGATCTTATGTCGCGAAGACGGTGTCACGGCAAATCAACAAGTTCATCAATCTTCCGGTGCTGAAGCACCACCAGTCGGCGGGTGTGACCGCAGCGCTGAAGAACATGTCCCACGGGATGGTGAACAACGTCAACCGCAGTCACTTGACGCCGACCGCCAATGCGTGCGGGCTCTTCATACCTTCGGTTGTGAGCCTGCCGGTGATCCGCGAGAAGGCCGTGCTGCACATATGCGATGCCGTGAAGGCGTCGTACCATGGCGGTCCGGGAGCGCGCCGGCAATTCGTCTGGGAGCATAAGACGATGTACTTCGCGACGGACCCGGTTGCATTGGACAAGACGGGCTGGAAGGTGATCGACGCCAAACGCGCCGAGGTGGGGATGGCGCCGATTGCCCTGTCGAAGCCCGACGACGCGAGTCACTTCCTGAACTGTCAGGTGGAACATATTGAGATCGCGGGATCACTTGGTCTCGGTGTGTTTGACGACGCGAAGATCAGGGTGAAGAAGTTTACCCTGTAGCCCGGAATCTAAAGTGAAGTGATTGGGCGGGTTAGGGTGGTGGGCCCTGCTGGATTTGAACCAGCGACCGACGGATTATGAGTCCGCTGCTCTAACCGCTGAGCTAAGGGCCCAAAGCCACTTGATTATAACAGCTTAGGGACCCGATTGGTCAGTGTGGGGGATTGCGGGTCGGTCGGCGAGGGGCCGACGTCTTTGGTCGAGGGCCGGACTTTTTGCGTGTAATGAAAAAGTATGGGACAGGCATTATTCGCGAAGTCTTTGTTGTCCTTGGTTAGTGTTTGGTGCAATAATTGCATCGATACTATCGTGCGACACTGTCTCCGTAGACACGCTGGGGAAGCAGGCTGGCTTTTGGCATTCGCCGTGGCTTTCCTGGTGTGTGCCGTTCCAGCAAATGCCGATACGCTTCATTCCCGGCCGGCGGCGACGCCGGACCGACTTTTCGACCCGGTGGTGATGTTGTCCGGGGGAGAACCGGTACCTTCCAGCCCGGATTTGGCTTTGCGGACGGATGATCTCAAAGACGGGTTCTCCCTGACCACTCTTCACTCCGAAGCGGACGCACTGAATCTGCTGGCGAACCCGGATGATAGTTCTTCCGATAGCGGCACGAAGGGCGTGCGACGGTTCATTCTGCTGACGATTCTTTTTGGTGCGGCGCTGCGCTATCTGACTTCGGCGGCATTCTACAATTGGGCCGCCGAAGTTTTCGACCCACTCGAATACTAGCGAAGCGTTTCGCGAAACTTCTTACAACGCTCCATTACTGTCGCGGGTCGGAGTAGGGCGATGCGATGTGATTGGCGGTAGGGAGAGATCTCGTTACTCGGTGACGGAGAGGACTCCCTTCACGAGTTGAACCCATTCCAACTTTGCAGCGGTGTCGATGGTTTGGGGCTTACGGTGAACCGCGCTCGCCTTTGGAAAGGTTTCCACGGCTTCGCCCAGCTCAGGATAAACGGCTATCACTTTGAAATCGGACTTGGCGCGTCCGAGCTGGGAAGCGAACAAGGGAGCCCGCGGCAGTGAGGCGGTAATGACCAGGAGGTCAACCGCGAGCTTCACTTCCGCAAGCAATGCCTTAGCTGCCGTGACGCTTCGGGCAGGCCAGGTTTCGTAGCCGGCCCGGTCAAGCGTCTGACCAAGCCAGAAAGCAAAACCCAAATCATCGTCTACGATTAGAACCGTTTTCACATGTTTGAATTTTCATTACAGAGTTATCAACAAGGCTGGCTGAGCAATCGATGCGCCAGAATATCTCTGTATTGTTATCAAGCACTTACAGTTCATGACAGACAAATGTTCGGCACAAAGTAGAAGCTGTACGACAAAAGTTGTAGAAAATTGAACTAGTACTTAAGGATATGCACTAGAACCAAATAGAACTAAGAAATTGATGACGCGCCTAGCCGCCGGCGGACATGACAGCTTTTGCGGGAGTCTCCGAGGCCGCAGGATAACGCACGGGTTTGTCTTCGACTCCCAGCTTCTTCATTTTATAGAGCAGGGCCTTGTAGTCGATCTTCAACAACGCCGCAGCCTGCTTTCGATTCCAGCGGGTGGAATTGAGCGCGGCGAGGATCGCGTCGGTTTCAGCGAGCTGTTTGGCCTTGGTCACCTGTTCCAGAATCGGTCCGCCGACGGGCGGTGCGGCAGCAGCCCCTTGACCCTCGCTGACCACAACCGGCATCAGCGACTTGCGAGTCGCTCTGGCTTGTAAGTCGCGCGCCAGAAGGTCGGCATCCCGGAGTACCAGGAATTTTCGGATGAAGTTCTCCAGTTCGCGGACATTGCCGGGCCAGGGGTGCGACATCATGGCATGCCTTAGTTCGGTAGTGATCGCGGGTGTCGGGATACCAGCAACGGCGTGCTTCTTGAGAAGGAACTCGGCCATGGGAACGATGTCGTCGTTGCGCTCGCGCAACGGCGGGAGTACGAGATTGATCACGTTCAGGCGGTAATACAGGTCCTCGCGGAAGGTGCGATCGACTATCGCCTGGTCGAGGTCGCGGTGAGTGGCTGCCATGACCCGAACGTCGACTTTGATGGTTTCTTTGCCGCCGATGCGCTGGAATTCGTGATCCTGGAGCACCTGGAGCAGTTTGGCCTGAAGCCGCACGTCCATATCGCCGATCTCATCGAGCAGCATGGTGCCGCCGTCGGCCATCTCGAACATACCGGCCTTCTTCTGGAAGGCTCCGGTGAACGCGCCGCGCTCATAACCGAAGAGCTCACTTTCCACGAGTTCGGACGGGAGTGCAGCACAATTCAGCTTGAGGAACGGCTTGTTGGCTGCGGGGCGACTGGGCGTGCAGCTCACGGGCGATCACTTCCTTGCCGGTGCCGGTCTCGCCCTGGATCAGCACCGGCGCTTCGGACCAGCCGATCTGGCCGACCAGGGCATGAATCTCCTTCATCCGGACGTTCCTGCCGACAAACGTCCTGGCGGTAGGGGCGGCGACGCGTGCGGGAGGAACGTATTCGACTCCCTTGATCTCTAGCGCGCGGGTGACTGCCTTGCGCAGGTCGTCGTGGGCGACCGGCTTACAGAGGAAGTCGGTGGCTCCGGTTTTCATCGCGGTCACGACATTTAAGGTGGAAGAAGCTCCCGAAACGATGATCACGGGAAGGCTGGGATCGATGCGGCGGATTTCGCGCAAAGTATCGATGCCGTCACGATTCGGCATCATAATATCCAGCAGTACGGCTGCAATGTCGGATCTGGAAGATTGCAGGCAGGATAAGACTTCATCGCCATCCTGGGCCAGCTCGACGGAATAGCCGAGGCACTTCAGAGCCATTTCGAGGTAACCTCGAACCTCCATTTCATCTTCGCCAACCAAAATCGTCCGCCCATTCTTTGAAGTCTGCATGTGCGTTTACTTTCCTTTTCCACAGCTCAAGCTGTTCTTAGTATTTGCTCCACCGTGTGAATGGCCTCCGGCCTATGCACGGGGAGAACGATCGAAAACATGGGGCCCTGTTCGGTGTTTTCCGCCCAGACGCGACCGTCGTGCTGGGCGATGATCATTCTGCTGATGGCTAAGCCGAGACCCCCTCCGGAGCGATCTCGGCCACCAGCGTATGATGTGTACTCTTCGAATATATGGTCGATGTGTTCGGCGGGTATGGCGTTACCGGAATCGCGTATATCGATGCGATAAGCGTTCGGTTCCTGCGTATTGTGCCGGCGCCGCTCCGATGCCGGGGGAAGAGACGACTTAGTGGTCCGGCGTTCCCAGAAATAGGGATAGCCACGAAGTTCGATGGCGCCGGCCCGGGGAGTGAACTTACAGGCATTGTCCAGTACGTTAATCAGGACCTGCTCGATCTGGCCCGCTTCGAAATATAAGGGCTCGTCGCAACTGCCCAGGTCGGTGGTGATGGCGATGGCCTTATCGTCGGCGAACGGCGCGATTTCGTGAAGGGCCTGCTCCAGGCATTCCCGGATATCGCCGCGCTGCAGGTCTACGCGGCGCTTGACGTGGCGGCCAACGCTCAACTGGAACATGGCGGCCGCCATGCGGGAAAGCCGTTTGGTGCTGTGCTGCATGCGGCGAAGGACTTCCCGCTGGCTTTCCGTCAGGGGGCCAAGCGGTTCACCGAGAAGAAGCCCGCAGTACCCGCTGATCGCGGTGAGCGGAGCTCGAAAATCATGAACCGCACGCGCCAGGAAGGTCGTCCGGTCCTGATCATACTCCTGCAGTTTCAGGTTGGTTTGTATGAGGCACTGCAGAATTTCGTCGCGGTCAGCGCGCAGCGATCTGGCGATGGAAGTCCGATCGTCGTGAGCTGACACCGCGAGTCCCAAAAAGGCCGCGAGGGTCGCGCGAGTAACGGGCTTCAATAAGATGTGGGCATCGACGGAAGCGCGGCTGCGAAAGCTGGTCAAATCCTTACGAGCGACCAGGAAGAGGTGTTTCGAGGGACTGTGCGAGGTAAATTCCGGCAACACCATCGCCGGTTGAAAGTCCCACAGCCAAAGATCGGACGCGTCGTCGTGCTCCTGACCGGCAACGGCGGAGATATCCCAAGCGTGGCCAGGAATATCATTCAGGCTCTCCCGGCACAGCTTGTACAAGTCGCGATCTTCAGAAACCAGTTTTACGTACATTTGCCCGATTCTTGGTTCAACCATTGTTGATGCACTGCTCGACAAAAACTGGCACTAATTGCGAAAACAGCGCACCGTATTGTGGGATTCGACCGTCACTCCATTACGACAGCTTCACTAGGTCCTAAGCATAAGCGCAGACTGGGGGACAGTCAAGGTACAACCGATGTGCAGTACTCTCAGAATTTGGGTCAAAAGTACTATTTTTTGGACTTAATATGAGACGCGTGCGAGATACAGGAAACTACCGCCAGTGGCTGCAAGTTATCGCATTTTCATAAAAATTCGGATGCATCCAGTGTTATACGATGGCAGCGTAAATGCACATAACCATATAGTACTCGAATCCATGTCCGCCAACCCTTTGGAACTGTCGGCAGTCTATAGCAGCCTGAAAAAGCCTGCTGAAGTGGAAAAACCGCTTCTCGTGGAGCGCCGGAAAAGGGCACGTAACCACTTGCACTGGTCCGTGTTGTTTTTCCGCAACCACTCGGCGGAGGCTGTGTCAAGCCTGACGCGAGATCTGAGTAGCAGCGGATTCTATTGCGTCACCGGAGTGGCGTTCACGCCGGGCGAACGCCTGGTCTGCACGATCAAAGTCCCAACCCATGATCCAAATGGAAAGCATTTGGAACAAACACTCGAATGCAGAGTTCGCGTGATGCGGGTCGAACCGCAGGTTGCGGAGGGCACATTCGGTCTGGCGTGCCAGATCGAGGACTACCATTTCAGCGAGTTTCAGGCAGACGCCGCGCAATTGTAAGCTGATTACGCGGCATCCGCCTGGCCGGATGGATTAGTCACTGGATCTTACTGTCGGTCGAGCCCACGCGATTGGTGAGCGTCACGGATACGGGAATCACCGCAGTGGCGTCACCTTGAACAGCAAAAGGCTGCGTGAAGATGAAGACGCTGCCGAACTGGCTGTTGGCCGGGTCGAGAAACCAGTTACCGAAAAGGCTGTTGGCATCTATTGTGATCGACGAGGCCGAGGACGTCAGGGATTGACCTGAGGCCGCGCTGAACGTGAAGCGCGCCTGTGTGACCTCACGTGCGGTGGAATAGCCGGTCACCACTATGTTGATCGTACTCCCGCTGCGATTCACCTGAACGCCACGGATGACCGGAGCTGCGCGCGTTATCTGGGAGGTGATGGTGGGCGCCGGGCTGGGAGTGATATCGATGCCGCCGGCTTCCAGACGCAAAGAAATGGTAATGGTTCCGGAAACGGTCCCAGTCTGAATGGCGAGCGGGGCACTGGCAGTGGTGCTGCCGACGGGGATATCAAACGAGGCGGTGGTGCCGCCAGTTGAAAATTGAATGGTGCGGTCGGCTGGTCCGGTGTCGGGAGAGAAGCTGAGAATTGCCTGGCCCGTGATGGGGGCCGTGTAGGCAGAATCGGTATCCAGTTTGAGTGTGTATTGTTGCGCCGGCCCGGCGGTAGCGGGCAGACCGGAAATGGTCACGGCAGGTCCAGGCGGGAGGTTCACGGTGAGCGTGAAGCGATCGGAAAAATTGGCCAAAGCGGCATCGCTGACCGTGAGGGCGACGCCGAAGTTGCCGGCGGCGGTAGGTGTGCCTGAGATCAGGCCGGTAGTGGAATTGATAGTGAGTCCGGCCGGCAGACCGTTCGCGGAGAACCGGTACGGCGGTTGGCCTCCGCTAGCGGCGATCACTTGAGAGTACGGTTGATTCAACCTGCCATCGGGTAATTGCCGGGTGGTAGTGATAGACAGGGATGCCGCATTGATGGTCAGGCTGAGAGATTTGGTGGTATTCAGGTTGGTGGAATCGGTAGCCTGGACCGTCAGGTTGTAGGTCCCGCCGGCGGTCGGAGTGCCACTGAGCGTCAGGCTTGCGGGATCGAAGGTGAGTCCTGGAGCTAATCCGGCGGTCACGGACCAGGTATAGGGCGATGTTCCGCCGCTTACCGTTACCGGGAGTTTCTGACTATAGGCCACACCCACGGCACCCGCCGGCAGCGACGAAACGACGGTGATGACCAATGTGGGTGGGTTGATGACGAGGGAATACGATTGGGTGGCTATCGAGCCGGACCGATCGGTCGCCCGGACGGTGAAATTGAAAGTGCCAGCGTTTTGCGGCGTTCCCTGAAGGTCGCCCGTGGTGGAATTGATCGTCAAGCCACCCGGGTCGCCCTGGCTGATCGCCCATGTATAGGGAGGATTGCCGCCGGACGCGCGGAACGTCTGCACGTAGGGTACTGAGACCGTGCCATTAAAGATTGGCGCCAGGGTGGTGATACTGATTGGCGGACTATTGATAGTCAGAGTTACGGTGCTGGTGGAGGTATGATTCGCGGAGTCGGCCACCTGAATCGGGAAGGAGAAAGTTCCGCCGGCCGTGGGTGTGCCGGATACCGTTCCGCTGGCGGTATCGAGTGCCAGGAAGGAGGGAAACGCGGGGCCGGCAGCCCACTGGTAAGGCGGTGTTCCGCCGGTGGCAGCCAGCGTCTGACTGTAACTCTGGCCGACGGCGCCGGCCGGTAACGTCGTCGTCGTAATGCTGAGAGCCGCCGGGCCGGGGCCGGAGATGATGATGGAGAGGGCCTTGGCGACGGAGGTCTGACGAGCATCCGTTACGATCAGCGTAAAAGGGTAGGTTCCGCCGACGGTGGGTTTGCCGGAGATGGTGCCCACGGAATTGAAGACCAGGCCCGGTGGAATCTGACCGTTTGCGGCCCAGGTGTAGGGGGCTATTCCGCCGGAAGCGGTGAGCGCCTGAGCGTAATTTTGCCCGACTGCACCGGTGGGGAAGCTGCTGTTGACGATGGTCAACGGGCTTTGGGCCGACAATACTGTGGCGAGGAAAGTGGAGGATACCAGGAATGAAACGTGAAGAGAACGCATGGAATTAGTGGCCTCCCACAATCGTCCCCGTACCGGGTGTGATGCCGATCGGGGTAACAGTGGGCGTAGGGGTATCCGGCGGAGGAGCTGTTGCTTCGAGTAGCGAAATACGCCCCGCCGCCGGCGGCGGCCGCACCAAGGACAACCAGGACGGCGATCAGGCCTCCATGGCCGCCGCCGCCGGAACTGGCCTTGGCACCCGGGGGGAGGACGGAGAACTGAGTGATGGATGTTCTTGCGGTGAGCCCGCGATACGAAGCATTCACGTGAATCGGAATTTTGCCGGCAACCTGATTTAAGCGGAGGCCTTGTGCGGCAGCCCTACCCTGGCCATCGGTCATAATGGTGAGGCTTTTTGCCCCATTGGAGAACTCACCGGTGGCTCCTTCGGTCGGCAGTGTGAACACAACTGCAGCGCCTGCGATCGGCTTGTGATTCTCATCCTCCACGCGGACGACGGGTTCGCGAGCTATCCGCTGGCGGACATTATTTGTTGCGCCCTCGCCTTCCACCACAACAATGTTGAGTTCCGTGGGAAGCGGCGTTTGCGCGTGCCCGGGCGGAAGAGCGATAAGAATAGATAGCCCGAGAGCAAACGATTTTGTCCAATATTTCAGGTGAGTCTTCATTGTGACCTATACATATTTAGCACTTCCATAAGCAATTTGTCGTCCGCACACCGCCGGACGTTAACCTTTGTCGACGGCTATCCGGGGCGTTAACGAAGCGGCAGCAAAACGTGACACTCGGCCAAATGATCGGGTCCGGAATGGACGAGAGCAGGACGAGCATCCACTTTTGCTAAAGATTGCGAATCATTCCTAATTGTTTTGCCGCAATCGCGGTGCGAGCTCGCCAGGCCGGTGAAGAAGCTGCGGGTTGATGGCGAATTAAGTCATCTGTTAGGGTAGTGTTGGTCCCGAACGTGCAGAAAGACCCTGCAAGGGAATCCGGCCTGCGCGGATTCAGAGTCACGAATGCTTAGAACGGTTTTGTTCTCCATTGTTTTAGTGCTCGGTGCGGCTGATCTGCTTGCCCAAGAGCAGGATAAGACGCCCTCCAAAGAGCTGACCCAATATGTGCGGGACGCCCAGAAGGCGGGCCTGAAGGATGATCAGATCCAGCAGAACGCCGTGAAATCCGGCTGGCCGGAAGGTCTCGTCAAAGAGGTGCTCGACTCCGTCCGCGGGACGCCCAGAGCTTCTGTCTGGAACAGTCGATCTGCCGGTTGCGACCGCTCCCGAGACGGCGGCGCCCAAGAGTGCGGCGGCCGCACCGGAAGGTGCAGCGCCAGCAAAGTTCGAGCCGCGGACCGTCAGGCGGCGCGGAGCCCGAGCCGGCGAGCATCGTAAAGCCCGCAGTGCCAAACCGGGGCGTTTCCGATGAGTATCAAATCGGCGAAGGCGATGTCCTGCAAGTCTCGGTATGGGGAGAGGCGGCGGCTTCGGTCCCGAGCGTCGTCGTCCGTCCCGACGGCATGATTTCGATGCCGTTGATCAAAGATGTCAAGGTGTCGGGCTAACTCCGGCGCAAGCCGAGAAGACGATCACGGATCTGCTCTCCAAGCAGATCCGGGCGGCTGATGTCACCGTGATCGTGGCCGGAATCCACAGCAAGAAAGTGTTTTTCGTCGGCGGCGGTGTCAAGAAGGAAGGCCCGATTCCATATACCTACCGGATGACCATTATGCAGGGTCTCAGCGAGGCTGGCGGGTTGACCGATTACGCCAAACGCAAAAAGATTTATGTGCTGCGCGTAGAGAACGGCAGGCAATATAAGCTGGCGTTCGATTACGACGCGGTGCTGCGAGGTGAACACATGGAGCTAAACCTGCCGCTGCTGCCCGGCGATACGATCGTTGTACCCAACCACTAGTCCGATGGCGACCCTCAGGAAAGCGTTTCTCATTGCAGTTGCGTGCAGTGGTTCGATGCACGCCCAATTATCGGCGTCGGCCTACCGGGTGCTCGGACAGCCGGATCTACGGCAGAACGGGATCAATCTGGTGCAGGGCGTGGAGTTGTACCAGCCCTCCGGCATCGCGCTGGATACGCGTGGAGGCCAGACCCACATATATATTAGTGATACGCAGAACTCACGCGTTCTGGGTTGGGCCGACATCGGCGCGTACCAGATCGGTGACGCGCCGGGCGTTGTGCTGGGACAGCCGGGGCCGCAGTATTCGAATCTGATGGGAATCGGCGTCAAGGGCTTCAACGGGCCGATCGGGCTAGCGGTGGATCCGCTGAGCGGCAATCTGTATGTCGCGGATTTTAACAATAGCCGGGTGCTTCGGTTCCAGTCTCCGTTTGCGAATCCGACGCGAATCGAGCCGGACGCGGTATATGGGCAGCCCAATTTCAACAGCCGTGCTGCATCAACGCCTTCCAGCAGTTCCCTGAATCAGCCTCGCGCGCTGGCGTTCGATTCGGCAGGCAACCTGTGGGTTGCGGACACTGGGAACCATCGCGTCGTACGGTATAGCGCGGGAGTGTTGAACAGCCAGACCCAGCCTGCCGCCGATACAGTAATCGGACAGAGGGATTTCACCAGTAACGGCGCGAACGCCGGCGGACAAGTCTCCGGCTCCGGCCTGGACACACCTACGGCATTGGCCTTCGATTCGCAGGGCAATCTGTATGTCTCCGACGGTAGAAACTCCCGGGTGCTGAAGTTCCCGGCTCCCCTGGGGCCGTCAAGCGGCGCGACGGCAAGCGCGGTTTGGGGACAGAGCAACTTCGCGACGCGGGGCACGCCCTTACAGGCGTCAAGTTCGACGATCGCGGTGCCGGGCGGGCTGGCGGTGGACGGCAACGGCAACCTATATGTCGCCGCGCCGGCCGACAACCGCGTCCTGATTTTTTCGACCAGCACGACCCTCGGGGGCGCGGCCAAGACTGTGATGGGGCAAACGGACTTTGCAACGACTGCGGCCAACTCGGGCGCTTTTCCGCTCGCATCGCCCAATTCGTTATCGGGGCCGGCCGATGTCAAGCTTGATCAGAACGGCAACGTCATCGTGGCGGATACCGGCAACAACCGGGTGCTTGAGTTCTCGCCCAACGCCAAATCGAGCAGCCGCGTGTGGGGGCAAAGCGATTTTGTATCGAACGGAGCCAATCAGATCAAACCGGCCGGTTTCAATATTCCGTTCCGCATGGCAATTGATTACTCTTCCGCGCCGTTTGCGCTGTATGTTTCCGACACCGCCAACAATCGGATCCTGGTGTGGAAGGACTCGGTGCGTTTTCGAAACGGAGATCCAGCCGACCTGGTTGTAGGGCAACCCAATCTGCGGACTGGAGTAGCGAACGTGGATACTCAAGGGTCCGCGAACCCTTCGAAGACATCGCTTTCCGCGCCGCAGGGAATTGCGGTGAATCCGTCGGACGGAAGTCTATGGGTGGCGGACTCAGGGAACAATCGCGTGCTGCGGTACCCGAGGCCGGTGAGCCAGAGCGGGCGGATTTCGCCGGATGTGGTGATCGGCCAGGCGGATTTTAACAGTGCGCTATCGGCGGCCGTGAATGCGACGTCGCTCAGTGCTCCCAGTTTCGTGGCGGTCGGGCCAAACGGCGACCTGTTCGTTTCCGACTACGGCAACAACCGTGTGCTGGAGTATCCGTCCGGGGCTGGGAGCGGAGCGGCGGCGGTTCGAGTGTTCGGGCAGCCGGGCATGACGACCGCAGTGCGTCCGACGCAGGTTTCCGCTCAGACGCTGGCGACACCAGAGGGAATCGTTGTGGATCCGGCAAGCAATCTATACGTGGCGGATGCCGGGTCCAACCGGGTGCTGATTTTTCCCAACACGCAGAGCGCCCCGGTGGCAGGTATGGCGGCGGCGTTCGTGATTGGACAGGCAAGTTTCAGTACGAACGCCGCGGGGAGCCTCAAAGCGCCTAGCGATGTGGCCGTGGATAGCAGCGGCACGATCTATGTCGCCGACTATGGGAATAATCGGGTTTTGATCTATCCCTCGCTGGTGTTTCTGCCGCTCTCCGGCGGAACGCCGGCGGGAGTGGTGGGTCAACAAACGACGACCGGAATCGCGGCGAACTACAATTCGCCGGACGGTCTGGCGACGGCCGAAGGTCTGTATGCGCCGCTGGGAATTTACGTGGACCGCCAGGACACGCTGTATGTCGGCGACACGGGCAACAACCGCGTGGCGCAATTTTTGAAAGCTGCGACGGTGGTCAACGCGGCGACCTATCAGGCCAGCGTGCCGGTCGCCCAGGGATCACTAGCGACACTGTTCGGAGGAGGGCTGGCGTCCGATACGGTTACGATCTCGGCGACGACTTGGCCTAAGACCGCGGCTAACCGTCAACTGGTGGTCAACGACGATCTGCAGGCACCGATTTATTACATCGGGCCGAAACAAGTGAACTTCCAGGTGCCCTCGAACGCCGCGCTGGGGTCGGCGCGAATCGCGATTCGGACGGCGGATACCGGGGAACTCGTGGCGGGAGGCGGGTTGCTGGTGTCCGCGGCGGCGCCGGGTGTCTTCACCGCGAATCAGTCAGGGAGCGGGCAGGCGGCCGTGCTCAATCAGGATTTCACGGTCAATTCGTCCTCGAACCCGGCGCCGGCCGGGTCGATCGTTTCGATTTATGGGACGGGCCAGGGACAGGTGAGTCCAGCGGTTACCGACGGGTCGGCGGCGGGAAGTTCGCCCCTTTCCAATACGGTGGCCGTACCGACATCGAGCGGAACGGCGTGCTTGAATAATCAGCCTTCGATGTGCGTGGCGATCGGCAGTGGTTTCGGAGATGTGAAGTACTCGGGGCTGGCGCCAGGGTACATCGGGCTTTGGCAGATCAACGTGCTGATTCCGTCGGGTGCGACGGGTGCGGTGCCGATCCGGGTGGTGATCAATGGGACGCCGAGCAATACGGTGACGGTGGCGGTGAGATGACGCCTAAGGAAAAAATGGAAGACAAAAATTATTTCGTTCACGAATCGAGTTACGTGGACGAGCCATGCACGATTGGGCCCGGCACCAAGATCTGGCACTTTTCGCATGTCATGAAGAACTCGACGATCGGCGCGGGCTGCAACATTGGCCAGAACGTGGTCATTTCCCCGGATGTGACGATCGGTAACAACGTGAAGATCCAGAACAACGTCTCGGTGTATACGGGCTGCATTCTGGAGGACGACGTCTTTTGCGGGCCGTCGATGGTATTCACAAATGTGATCAATCCGCGCAGCCACGTGGCGCGTAAGGACGAGTACAAGACCACGCTCGTGCGCCAGGGCGCATCGCTCGGGGCGAACAGCACAGTAGTGTGCGGCACGACGGTTGGCAGATATGCGTTCGTGGGTGCGGGATCAGTAGTAACGCGCGACGTGCCGGATTACGCACTCGCATACGGAAATCCCGCGCGGGTGCGCGGCTGGATGTGCGCATGCGGAATCGGCATGGAGTTCGGGCCCAACGGGCAGAACACTTGTCAGGCGTGCGGAGCGAAATATACAAAGTCCGGAGAGCGGGTGTCGCCTGCCGGCGCATAGAGGAGAAGAATACGTGAACTCAGTGAGCGAAAGACAGATTCCTTTACTGGACCTTCAGGCGCAGCATAAGCAGATTCGCGACGAGGTGTTGGCGGAGATCGTACGAGTGGTGGACTCGCAGAAATTCATCCTCGGCGAGGACGTAAAGAAGCTCGAGTCGGAGATTGCAGCGTATAGCGGTACGAAGTATGCGATCGGATGCGCTTCCGGTTCGGATGCCCTGATGCTGGCGCTGATGGCGCTGGACGTGCAGCCGGGCGACGAAGTCCTGACGACGCCCTACACGTTTTTTGCGACTGCAGGAGCGATTTCGCGGGTGGGCGCCATTCCGGTTTTCGCCGATGTGGAAGAAGACACGTTCAATCTGAACGTGAGCCTGATGGAAGAGGTGCTGGCGGCGCATCCAAAGATTCGGGCGATCATTCCCGTACACTTGTTCGGCGGCTGCGCCGACATGGACCCCATCATGAAGATGGCAAACGAGCGTGGAATTCCCGTGATTGAAGACGCCGCGCAATCGATCGGTTCCGAGTACAAGGGCCGTCGGGCCGGTAGTGTCGGACGGATTGGCGCTTTCAGCTTTTTCCCGAGCAAGAACCTGGGCGGGTACGGCGACGGCGGAATCATGACGACGGACGATGCCGCTCTCGCCGAGAAGATGGTGGCGCTGCGGGTCCACGGCCGCACGGGAAAATACTTTCACCAGTGGATCGGCGTCAATTCGCGGCTGGATGCGTTGCAGGCAGCGGTGTTGAGAGTGAAACTGCGATATCTGGATGGCTGGTCGGCGGGACGGGAGCGAAACGCCGGACGCTACCGCGCGCAGATGCAGAAACTTGCAGTTCCAGTGATTCCCGCAACGCCGCCCGCGTACCAGACGCGTCACGTGTACAACCAGTTCGTGATTCGATGCGAACAGCGCGACGCTTTGCAGGCGCATCTGAAGAAGCAAGGTATCGGGTCGGAAGTCTATTATCCGCTCCCACTGCATTTGCAGCCCTGCTATGCGGATCTGGGACACAAGACAGGCGACTTCCCGGTGAGTGAGAAGTTGGCGGCGGAATCACTGGCTCTACCAATTCACTCGGAACTCGCCGGGGAAGACATAGACCACGTGTGCGAATCGATTCGGGCGTTTTACGCATAGCATGCGTATCGTTTCGATCGTAGGAGCGAGGCCACAGTTCGTAAAGCTGTCGGTTTTATGCCGCGCGGTGGCCCAGCGCGAAGGGTGGGTTCACCGGATCATTCATACGGGACAGCATTATGACGCCGCGATGAGCTCGGTGTTTTTTGAGGAACTCATGATTCCGCGGCCCGATCACGATCTCGGTGTCGGTTCCGGTTCGCACGGCGAGCAGACCGGCGAAATGCTGAAGCGGCTGGAGCCGATTCTGGCCGCTGAAAAGCCGGATTGGGTCCTGCTGTACGGCGACACAAATTCGACGCTAGCAGGTGCGGTGGTGGCATCGAAGCTGGTGCTGCGCACCGCACATATCGAAGCGGGGTTGCGGAGTTACCGGCGCGGAATGCCGGAAGAGATCAACCGGATCGTGGCGGACCACTTGAGCGATCTTCTCTTGTGTCCCACTGGTTTGGCGATGGACAATCTGCGTCGGGAAGGGCTGGGCGAACGCGCGGTCCTGACCGGCGACGTCATGTACGACGCGACGATCGCGTATGCCAAGGCTGCCGAACGGCGCGGCGGCGCACTGGCGGATTCATGGCGCCACGGCGAATTCGCCCTGGCGACCGTACATCGGGCGGAAAATACCGACGATCCGGAGCGACTTCGTGCGGTTGCAGGTGCGCTTGACGAGATCGCGCGGACGATCTGTCCAGTAGTCTGGCCGGTTCACCCGCGAACGAAGAAGCGTCTGAGCGACTTGGGCTGCTCGACGGGCGCGGTGACGATGATCGAGCCGGTTTCGTATTTCGACATGCTGCTGCTGGAGGGGCGGGCGCGGTTCGTCTTGACGGATTCGGGCGGCGTGCAGAAGGAAGCGTATTTCTTTCGGGTTCCTTGCGTCACGCTACGGGATGAGACCGAGTGGGTGGAGACGCTGGAGAATCGCTGCAACGTACTGGCTGGGGCTTGCGGGGCGACTATCGTAGAGGCTGCGCGGAATATCGGTGCGGCCGGTCCTTGGAAGGCTGCCTATGGTGATGGAGCGGCAGGGATGGCGATTGTGGAGGCTCTGGAGCGGGGCGTGCCCGTCAGGCGAAGGGCCGAAGAGAGAATCGTAACAAACACCCCATGAACCGCGAGAAGCTGGCCGGGGGGTCGTCAGGTTTCTGGCTGACCCAGTCGGAGTTCATCGTCTGGATACTACGGGGACAGGGGCTTTCTGTCAGGTCGGTGCCCGATGGAATCCCCGCTCTCGCAATGGTTGTGAGTTCCGATCAGCCGTTGCTAGGGGTTGCCCATTGCGCCTCTCGGCCAGCAGCACCCAAGGCCTTTTGCACGGCGTCTGCGGTCAATTCGGAAAAGGTTGGGATGCGAGGCGCTTTGCGGGAAACAAAGGCTTCTTACGGGCGGCTGAGCTTTTGTGACGCTCGGTGAAATACCGTGGAATCTGGGTAACCGCGGTATATCGCAGATCTTGCTATTAGTCTGGTCGCCTCTGGGTACACGCAACGGGCACTGCCTGTTTGAGTGTTGCCTCTAGGCCGCCGAACCTGAGCGCATCCATTCGTCGCGGGCGTAGCGCGACATCGAGTGGGAGAATTCCTCTTCCTCGTCCTGCTCCTCGGCCACGGGTGCAGCCACTGGCTGGGCGAAGGTGAGCACGTTCGCGTCGCCGTCGTCCGGCGAAGCCTGCCCGCGCTTCTGCATGTGCTCTTTGCTCTCAATGACGAGCTGGTTCGTATTGGCCTTCAAGTGGAAGCCAGGGCCGGCGAGATCGCTCGCCAGCTTCTCGTCTTCGGGCGAGATTGCGCCGTGGAGAAGCCATTCCTTTTGCAGGTTCCACATGTAGGCTCGCATGTTGGCCTGATGACGGTCCGGCGAGGCCGCTCCGAAGTTGATCTCGACCACGTTGGAGTACCCGAGAAGGTGCAGGCGCTCAACATAGGGCGCGCCGAACGCCGAATCGACAAACAACATCGTGACCTTGTGCGAGGGCCGCTGGTCCTTCATGATCTCGGCGAGCTTGGCGAGCAGCATGTTGCGATCACGCGATTGTTCGCCAGGGATGCGGATCGGCGCCGGCACGTTGCGCGCGTCCAGGCCACGGCGGAACCGGATCACGTTCCAGGCAGATCCGCCGCCGGAGGCATCGAAGCCAGCGATCAGCGGTTCGTCAGGAAGAGTCAAAACCTGGCGCTGTTGTGCTGCCACGATTCGACCGCCGTCGATGAATTGCAGCTCGTCGGCGAGCGGAGGCAGGCCACGGACGCGGACACGAAAATAATCTGAATCCTCGCCGTAGTCGAGCAGATCCTGGGCGATCAGATCCTTGTTGGGGAACCGTGAATCCCGGCTGTCGATGCAGCGGTGATTCCAGCGGTGCGCTTTAGATCCGAAGTTGATCTCGTAAAAGCGTCCCGTGTTGCGCTCCATCTGCCCCCAGGCGAAGATCATGGGGTGGCCATCGCTCAAGCCGCCCTGCGCCACCGTCCATACCTTATCAGGGATGAGCGAAGCTTCGTCGAACATGTACCAGGACGTCGAGGTGCGTGCGTGCTGCCCTGCGAAGCTCTGTGCGTTACCTTCTTTGCATGTTTGGGCCACGATCTTCCAGGTTTCCGGCCGCAATTTATGGCGGATGACACGTGCCTGAATGTCGAACCAGTGAGCCGTGACGCAGAGCTTGGTCCAGTAGCGCAATGCCGCCCAGGTGCGCGATTCGAGCTGCACATAGGTGCCGGCCGTCACTGTGCCGATCGAGTCGGGGCGCGTGCTCAGGATCCAGTCCCCGATCCAGGCTCCGAGAACGCTTTTGCCAGTGCCGTGGCCGCTGGTGGCCGTCATCATGATCGGCATCACAGGGTTGGTGCCGTCGAAGCCGCGGGCCTTGACCTCTTCTCCCAGGTCCAGGAGAAATCTGGCTTGTTGCTCATCCGGGCCGGACTCGTGCTCCAGGTCGGTGCCCACGACACCCCAGGGATATGCGGCCATGACGAAGCCATAGGGATCGTCGAAGTAATTCGACATTTCCTTGCTGAGAAGGTCGTCGCTCAACGTGGGCATTATTTGGGGGCCTTTAGCGCCGCAGCTGCCGCCTCGCGGGCGCGCTTGGCGTCCGCCGCGCGTTTACGGCCTGCGTCCAGGTTTTCCATCATTACGTGGATTTCGACCGCGCCTGAATCCTCGACCCGGTCACGATATTCGGGATGCCTGCGCTCCAGGATAAACCTGAGCAACCGATTGTCGGTTCGAGCCGTCGTGGGCGCCCGGCCGGTGCTTGGATCCTCGTCGTTTCCGCCCTGAAATCCGGTCGGTTCCACCCAACCTTCGGTGGCTCGCGTAACGGCTATATCCGAGAGGGCATCGTAGCCCATTTTGAGAGACCTCTGAAATTCTGCCGCATATCGGGGAGAAGATTCCAGCATGGCGTAATGCTGAGACTTATTGATCCCTGCTGCGTGTGCTGCGCGGGTGACGTTGGGCATCACGCGGATGGAAGCCAGGAACTTATTAATTCTGGGGCTGAAAGCCATTACCGTAACTCAGATTCATCTGCGAACGCATGGATCACCTGTACCGCCTCGCCGGGTTCAATACCGCGTTCCGCACCGGACGCGTATCACCATGGCGGAAACGGTGCGATCATGCATCGTCCTCGATCCTAGAGTAAAACGAAAAGACCGCTAAGTATATAGAAATAAACGGCAATAAGCGTATCAAGCTTATTGCCGTTTTGGAGAGTCGACGTGGTTTTCAGCTCTGGAGAAGAAGGTCCAGGTTCGACCAGTCACCGGATTTGCAGCCTCGCGTGGAGCTGCGATTTAGTCGCCCGCTTCCTCGGTAGGTCGCGGGTGGATTCTGCCCTATCACCACACAAGGCACCCGACTCGGGAACTTTCACCTCGAGCGTTGGTTACGGTGATCCTTCCCTCCTGAAACTCTTACGCGTCGGACTCGATTTGTTCGATCCATACTCAATCGGACCAACCTGCCAATCGAACGATTTCTCGAGCGATCCTCCCCACCGTAGCGGCGTCAGCATCCGCGCCGGCGATTTCTTTTAGCGGGGTCTTGAGAAGGTAGCGTGCGGCCCATTCGTATCTCCGATCCATCGGCGTGTTATTGCCGCGCCGCCGGCCTCCTACGGGCACCGGCCCTTCCTTTCCAGAACCGCGTACCCCCTTCACTTCCTTGATTTCCTCGTCCACACCGGTTCTGACCCAGTCCTCGCATTCTCGAAGAAACCTGTTCCGATGTTGCTCCCATGCATGGTCCGCGTTCTTCACCCAGTCTCGCGGTGATCCGTTCAGCCGATCGAGGTCGGGAGCCTGGAAGGGCTGCGGCGTCATGAGTGCGTGAAACTCGATCCGCTGATGTGGGTCTGCGTGAAAGGCTCGAACGAAATCCGGCCACTGATCATACGGAATTCCTGAGCGGCGAAAGGCCTCGATAATGCGGAGACGAGCGTCCCGTTCACGGTTCTTCGCTGCCGCTGCCGCAAGGCCCTCGTCGCTTTGACCTCTTAGCTCTGGCTTCTTCAGTTTTTCGATAATTGTGCGCGTCAATTTACTGCTTGTCATCTGATTTGTCCTTTTGTAGATTCTCGGTATTCGGCTCACAATGCCGATTGCCGTTCGCTTTGGCCGAGGCCGATGTCGTGCCGGATAGACCCTGCGTTTGGCCGACTTGCGCCGGTTCAGGTTCAGGGTTGGCGGGCGATCCGGCGCGGCGAACTTGTTGTGGCTGGCGCTTAGCGAATCGCGTGCAGCCTTGTCAGTCTTTGCCGGAGAGGTCCTGCAACACTTCCCGACAATCAAGTAGCAGCGTACGATACCGCTCGTGCTCCGCTCGTGCTGCCTTCGTGTACCGCCCATCCTTTGTTACCGCCCGGCGGATGCTCTCGATCCCCTCCGCAGTTTTTGGTCCCGTGCTCTTCCCACCATGCAGTCGGCAACGGCCGTTTGACATTGCGGGGCATTGGCAGGGAAGCCCGCGTCTGTTCCTCGCACCACATCGTTCGGCCTTCGTCAGATCTCCGCCGGGATTCCCATTCCTAAGCCATCCCCGGTTCATGTTAGTCGCCCTCCACCTTTGTTCTGCTCACGGATCCCACAATCGCTTGTCCTCCCTGATGAACGTTGACCTGTTCCACGGTGACCTTTTGCTGGGGTGCTTTGCCTTTTAATTTCTGCATGGTCTCAACTTGTTGGTTGAAGAGCCGCATCAGGCGGGTCGAGCGGAGCACATTTGCCTCAACCACATCGGTGGTTTGGCCTTCCGAAGTGGCGCGATGAAGGAACATGAGAGCCGCTTCATTCGTCGCTATCATTTGGGTGGACAGCATGGCCTCCATGGCATTCTGCGGTGCCATCTCTCCCATGAGGGCGGTGGCCTTAATCAGGCGGTCAGCCTCATCTGTTGACCTTGGCCAAACTTGAGCAATCGCCACCTGGCAAACCAGCCGGTCGGCCACATCGTAACTGTGAGTGCCCGTCGACTCGCATACCGCCACTGGCGGTTCGTCGATCAATTGGTCTTGGCTCCTTTTCGTGACTGCAGTCCCTGGATCGGGCCGATCAAGCAAGGGATGTTGAGTTGCCGTGGTCTGTATGGTGGTGGGTTTTGGTCGTTTCATTTGCTTTATCCTCCGTTGTGTGAGCGGTTGACCTTCTCCGTCCGCTCTTTGGTCCTGGGTTGGATGGTTCCCAAGCGTGATATTCCGTTGTTCGAGCTCGGAACCGTAGAAGCAGATCCATAACGTGTCCACAAGGGGCAGCCGATTGTGTGCCCGGAATGCGGAGTCGGATCATAGATGTCTGACGCGCTGCTTCTTGCGCGGCTGTAAACGGCGGACCTTTCGCGTTTGCGAAGCGGATAGTATGCGGAGTGCGTATCCCGCCTGGCGTATCGGGCCGCGATTGCGCCGTTAACTCAGCCGGCTCGGCCGCCTCGACAAACAACGCCGCCGCCTGTTGAGTGCCCTGTTCGTCATCGCATACAGTCGGATGCTGTGGACGACTCATCGTGTTTCCACGGAGGGCCGCCAGCAACGGGGAGGGCTGTATTGAATGGTATCGCCGACGATGGCGTTTGCCAAGATTGACTTTCGCTATGCGTTACCCTTATAACTTGGGCGCATTTGGAATAGTTTCCTTTCAGCAACCAGTCGGCAACTGCCTTCGGACACCCGGGAGGGACGTTCCAGGGTTCTCAGCCGCGACTCCGTAATTGAAGGGAGGCCGATGCCGGATTCGCTGGCAGATTGGAATCCGGCAGGATCGCCAAAGTGGCATCGCGCGACCTGCACGTAAGTAGTCAGCGAGCTAGGTGAACGACTGCGCCGTATGCCGCAAGAAGCTCGTCGCCAGTTAGAAGGACGAGTTTCTCGACTTGCGCTTGCGCGATCAGCATCCGATCAAATGGGTCCCGATGGCGCCATGGAAGCAGGGAGACCTGCCGGGTCTGCGAGGCCGTCAGGGGCAAGCTCTCGAAGGATTCGGCGGCGAGTCTTTCTGTGAAGTCGTCCGGCAGCCGCAATTTGCCCAGGCTTTGCTTCAGCCAGATCTCCCAAAGAGACACGGCACTGACGAAGACGGTGTTCTCCGGGTCGCAGATCATCTCCCTGGCTGCCGCTGGAAGCGACGGACTGTCGTCCAACCACCAGAGCAGGAGGTGGTGTCGAGTAGAATTCTCAACTTCGTGGTTCTTTCATTCCGAAGGCTTCCGCAATATCATCTGGCAGGGTGTCGAAGTCTGGAGCGATCCAAAGTTCACCCGCCATCGAGCCCGGCGTCCGAGGTCGGGCCGGACCGCGGAAAGCTACAAGGCGGGCAACCGGCTTGCCAGCCTTGGCGATGATGACCTCGTTTCCGTTTTGCACGGCTTCGATCAGGGCGGAAAGCTCCGCCTTTGCTTCGGAAATGTTGCGCACTACCATGCTTTTATTTCAGCATAGAATCAGATCTGTTCTGGCGGCCCAGGAAACAGTTTCGCCTCGAGGCGATCCAATACTGATTCAGATGAATAGGCGTGCCGAGACGTTAAAAAACTCGGCCAGCTGCTTGGCGTGTGCTTTGCTAATGGCGCGTTTGGCGTTGACGACGTCGGATAGGTAGCCTCTGGATTTGAAGATCGGTAGAAGGTCGGCTTGCTTCAAACTCCGCTGCGCCATCAGATACACCAACATCTCGTGAGGACTCGGATCGGGCAGAGGATGGTGCTCGTCTTCGTAGCCTTGACGAGACGAACCAACAGGTCAAGGGCTGCGTCCTCTTCCGCAGTACGATGCTGACTCTTGTCCATCAGTTTCTCGACTTCGGCCAGCAAGCGCTCATGCTCTTCGTCTGTTGTGATCACTCGCGGCAGGACTCTCGCCAATATCCGAGCGTACTTCTGGTTGTCGATGACTAGCGCGCCCATCTTTTCCAGCCTCCTCGCGTGTATTCCTTGTGAGTGAGGAATTCTTTGACCATCAGAAGCCGCGCCTGATACTCGCATAATGCGAGCATGGTGTCAATGCGGGTCGGCCGTATCGATCGCATGCGCGGAAAGGCCCAGAGTGCGGGAGAGGCTCAGCCTGATTAGCTGTCACTCTGCAAGTGCTGCGAGAGATCCACGCGGCAGGCGCGTGATCGGCGCTCGCCTGAGCGCGGAAACTGCTCATTCGCGTGGAATCGGGCACTTTCGTGAGCCGGTAGCGGAAATCAAGAGAATGAGCTGGGATCTCGACGGCTAGGCCGCCAACGGGCGCGGCGATTCACAGAATGCGCGAACTTGGTTCGATGCCGGATCGGCGCGAGTGACGAAGATCCGGCTGATATCCGGCGCGCAATGCAACGCAAACCGAGATTCGGTACTATCAGGAGGGCTTATGAACAATGAACCAATCGAAGACAACGAAATGCCGGCCGAGATCGATTTCAGCAAAGGTGTTCACGGCCTTCACCATATCCCCTCCGATGCAAAGGTCTTGATGCCTGCTTCCATCGAGAGGACCGTGTGGGAGTATTTCTCCGGCAAAGCGGAGCAGCGGGGTGTTGATTTGTCGGAGCTCTTGACCGAAGTGCTGAAGCGCGACATCGAAATCAACGAGGCATTGAAGTAGGGCTTCTGAGGAAACCAACCGTTCAAGCCCGTTAGGAGCACCAATGCCTAATCTGATACAGCCGCCACACCCAGGACAGACAATCCTGGAAGACGTCCTGAAGCCGCTCAACATGAGCGTCAATCGGCTTGCCAAAGCGTTGGGCATTACCTCTGCCCGACTCAACGAGATCGTGCGCGGCAAGCGCGGCATCACGGCCAACACCGGCGCTGAGCCTGGCGCGGTACCTGGGCACGTCCTGGACTTCTGGCTTGGACTCCAGCTCGAATACGATCTCCGGATCGCGCGGCGGGCCAAGCAAAGGAGATGGAACGGGCCGTACGGCCGCGAGCCGTGCGAGGCGGCATGAGCGTCTTGGACAAGTTGCAAAAGTGCGAAAGAAGATCCAGGTGGCCGGTGCCTGAAGGTCGGTTTTTGTGTCATTAAAACAACGAACGCCGAACTAAACGAAGCTCGAAAGCAACGCCGACCGGCGCTCTGAACCGGCTGCGCGACCTCCGGATCGTTCTTTTCCGTGATCTACGCTGGTACTACGCCGATCCGGCCGCGACGAAGATCCGGACTCTTGCGTCGTGAGCTATCGCAACACAGGTGTGTTACACTGGAGACGTGCCCTCTGTGACCTCCAGTTTTCGAATGAGCAAGGAGCTACAGCGAGAGTTGTCGGAAGCAGCTCAGCGCTCCGGCAAGGGGAAGAACGCAATTATCATTGAGGCGCTGGTGAAGTATTTGAATGCGATGGAGCGAGAATCGCTTGCCGAGGAGGCGCGACGTCAATCGGAGCTGTTTCCAGGAACGAGCAGGACGCTGACTGGTACGGAATGGCGGACACTCGGGATGGAGATAAAGCGTGGCGATATCGTCATTTGTGCGCCGCCTGGAGACTACGGCAAGCCAAGGCCGGCTGTCGTGGTGCAGTCCGACCTGTTCAACGGTACGCACTCGAGCGTCGTAGTGTGCCTGATTACGAGCCATCTGGAGGACGCACCTCTCTTTCGCATTCCTGTGCCCTCCGGGAGAACAACCGGCCTGAAATTGCAGTCGCAGGTGATGGTCGACAAGGTCATGGCGATCCCGAGGAACAAGATCACGGGGCAGGCTGGGGTGCTTGGCGGGCCCTCTTAAGGAGATAGACAATGCTCTCCGTTTGTGGTTAGAACTGGCCTGAAGTGTTCATAACTTCCAAAACTTAACCGTGCGTGGCGTGCCCGGCGACTGGAGTTCCAACCAAAACAGAAAATCCATAAGCCGTGCAGCACGGGTCTCGTGCTAGGCTGGGCCCATGGGGAAAGCCAGACAGACTGTGACTCTGGTTGTCGACGAGGATCTACTTCTTGCGGCGAGAAAAGTTGCGCTTGATCAACGGACCAGCGTGAATCAACTGGTGCGAGAGTACCTGGCAGCGCTAGCTGGAGGAGCCTAGTAGGAGGCGGGTGGCCAGGGCAAGATTACGAAGGGCGTTCGAGACCGGGATTGTCGAGGTAGGTGACAGGAACTGGAGTCGCGACGATCTTCATGACCGCTGAGAGGGCGCTGAGTTTCGTTGATACCAACGTGCTGGTGTATGCGTTCGAGAAGGGCAGTTCGCCTCTAAAGAGCGGGCTGCAGGGACGCCCTAAATCGGCTGTCAAATGAATCTGAAATCTAGAAAAGCTAAATCCTAAGACTTCGCCAATCGGGTACAAGAATCGCCTTCCCGATGCTGCGAAACGACGCCACGTTTATTTTTTAGCATCCTTCTTCTTCCACCGAGCCGCCGCCGCTTTCTTCGCGATGGCTGATCCGCTCGCTTTCGTGAGCGAGCTTTTTCATCCGGGCTTTGCCGCCGCGATTCCACCAAGGCGCGCGTTTTCCTCGCGCTGCGTCCGGTGACCGCTCCCCATCGACGCCTTGCCGCCCTTCCGCCCAGTGCCAGGCTGAGGATTTTGCTTTTTAGACATCGCCAAAAGCATAACCCCCGTTCATACACAAATCAAAATGCACTATTTTATTGCATTACATGCTTGACACGATGGCGTACTGTCATGCATTACTAATAGATTCATGGCGACACACTTCACCACCGCATCCTGCCCCACCTGCGAAACCTCTTTCGCCGCATTCCGGTAGAGTACGACGGCGATCAGGGATACGCCGCGTTGGAGCTGAAACCCTGCCGCGAGTGCGGCGCGTTGCTCTGCCCCTGCTGCGAGCAGTTCCAGTGCGATGGATGCGCCGCCACCTTCTGCCTGGCGCACCTGGTGAGCATTCCGGACGGCACGCTAAACCCGCTGCGCTGCTGCGCGACGTGCGCGGCGGAAGTGGAAGTGATCGAGCTGCCCCTCGCCCCGCTCGTCTGCGTCTGCTGCCAACAGGCAATCGGCGTCCGGGACTCCCTGACAGGCAGCGGGGAAGACACGTGGCACACACGCTGCTGGAATGCATCGCAAGAGCGTCTGCGGATCGCGGCGCAAGAGTACGACGAGATGCAGGAGAGCGCGCCCGTGACGCCGAAGCCGATGGGCGCGGCGGCGGGCGGCTGCGATCCCGCAGACCGAAGTTGCGTAACGAAT
The DNA here is from genome assembly GCA_963792055.1 of uncultured Solibacteraceae bacterium. GTDB lineage: Bacteria > Acidobacteriota > Terriglobia > Bryobacterales > Bryobacteraceae > Solibacter. Next base: position 1,400,374 of record CAWBUV010000011.1, read on the forward strand.
TTACCGAAGAGAGGAAACCCAATATGGCAACCGCATCGAACACCCAACGAACCCCGCGCGAAGTCATCGAGTTCGCGCCCAACGTCCCTGTAACCTGGCGCTCAAGTACAACCAAGGCAAGCTCATCGCAGGACAGTATGGCGACCGAATGATGTTCACGACCACGGACGGCCGTATCATGTTCCTCCGACCCGTTTGACGCGGGCCAGATCGAAGCGGCCGGCATCAACGTACGCGAATCCTTCACCATCTACCAAAAATGGGATGGCGTGCAAAGGCTCGCCGATGACGTGGGAAATCGCGCGAGTCGCGGGCGAGCAGCCCAACGGCACGTTCGCGGTACCCGTCTGCCGGAAGCGGCCGCCAGTCCTAAGCCGCCCGCGTCGGCCACGCCGCAACACCCAAGGCGCGCGATCGCGGTTAGTGCAAGAGGCGGATTCGTTGGTCGACGCATACGCCCAAGTCTTGGACCGCGCGCTCACGACGTACCAGGGCCGAATCAAACCCGATGAGGTTCGTTCGCTTCTGCTGTCGGCGTACATACAGAGACGGCAGCTATTGAGTGCTGCGTAAAAAGCGTAGGCCCTCCGATCCACCGAGAGTCTTGCGTGAGTAACAGATCGGTCGCGGGGATCCAGCCGGCATCCAGGAGAATGCTCAGATGGGCTGATTGAGGTTGCAATCCTGTCGGGCGCAACCCGACCCGTGAGCCGGGCATTCCCAGCGAAAGTGCAAAGGAACCACCATGCTTACCAACTTCCAACTCCGCAAATACCTCGCTCGAGAAGTGCTCGGCAAGACGCTGCGCAAACCCCCAGCGAAAGAGCGGCGCGGACCGGAGAGAAGCGAGCCGTACAAAGCGTGGATTCGGACGCTGGCCTGCATCGCGTGTGGCATCGAGGGCCGGAGCGAAGCAGCACACACGGGAAGAGACGGCGGCATGTCCCAGAAGGCTTCCGACCTGTCATGCATCCCACTCTGCCGGGACTGTCACACGATGCGGGCCGACTCCTACCACCGGATCGACGGCGGCAGGCGCGCCTTCGAGCGGCGCTATCGCGTGAGCTTCGCGCGGGAAGTGAAGCGGCTTAACGCGGAGTGGCGGGAGCGGGCGGCATGAAGTTGAAGTGAGCCCCTGGGGTGAGAAACGAAGTTAAGGGGGGGCTGTCGCCGTTCGCTGGGAACCGATTGTTGGCGAGGTTGCTGTTGATCCACTGTGGAAGTAGCTGAGCGAGAGGATAGTGCAGACTGCGGATTCGCGGCGAAGGTGAACGCTAATTCCGAATGGAACGCGAACGGCATTCCGGGCCGAAGGCGAAAAGTTTTCGGAGCGTAGCGACGCTGGCATCTCGATTCCGTCCTTTAAGTGTTCGGCTTCGTTAAGAAAAGCCTGTCCGGAGCGCAGCGGAGGACCGCGGCGGCAAGCGGAGAAAAGGGGCCTCGATGCTGGTGAACGGCTCGGATCTGACACAGGCACGTCCGCGTAAGAACTGGATGGGGCGCACGGCGGTCGCATATCGCGACCCGGCGGTCGCGCCGACCGGATAGAGTTACCTTCTCGAAGGTGGGCATCTGACCAAACATTTCCGGCCTTGTGCGTAGTGAGCGAAACAGCTTGCAAGCATTGGTGGAAACGCTAAGAAGAGACTGGAGTCGCAGGAGACGTTTCGCGCAGGATAGAACTTCCCCATGAGCGTTTCCGATCCCCAACTCCGTATCGCACAACTGGGGAGCGAATTGAAGTGGGCGCATCTGAAAATCCAAGTGCTCGAAGAGAGACTCCGGCAGCAGCGCATTCGCATGCTGGTGCGGATTCCGGGGCAAGGTGAACGGGATTCCGGGGTGAACGTGAAAAACGTTCCGGGGTGAAGGTGAACAGGATTCCGGGCTGAACGTGAAAAGGATTCCGGGGCTGAAGGCGAACGGTTTTCGCAGGAGCCCGGAATGGTTTTCGCGATGGCCCGGAATGATTTCCACAGGCTGAGCGGCGCTGGACATTACACCGGCACAATGAACCCTCCAAGGGAGGATCAGAGTGCCGGCCAGGAGAGTGTCCATGCGGAAGCTACGGGAGGTCATGCGCCTCCGATTCGAACTACATCTGGGCTACCAGCAGATCGGGCGAAGTTGCGCGATCGGGGTCAGCACAGTTTGCAAGTACTTGAAGCGAGCCGAAGCGGCGGGCGTAACTTGGCCGTTGCCGGAAGGATGGGACGATGCTCGTGTGGAAGCCGCACTGTTCCCGGCAAGGGCAGCCTCGGCCAAAGAGCCAACGGCGGAACGCTCCCAGCCGGATTTTGCCTCATTCCATGAGCAACTGCGGCAACACCGTCATCTGACCTTGCAACTGCTGTGGGAAGAATACCGGCAGGCGAACCCGGACGGCTACCGCTATTCGCGTTTCTGCGAGCTGTATCAGCGTTGGCGCTCGAAGCTCGACGTAGTTATGCGCCAGGAGCACAAGGCCGGCGAGAAGATGTTCGTCGATTGGGCGGGCTCGACGATCCCGGTGTACGACCGGCTCACAGGCATGGCCTGGCAAGCGCCATTGTTCGTGGCCGCGCTCGGCGCCAGCAGCTACACCTGGGCCGAGGCCACGCGCGACCAGCAGATGGAAGCGTGGCTGCGCGCTCACGTGCATGCGTTCGAACATTTCGGCGGCATTCCAGCGCTTGCGGTTCCCGATAACACCAAGACCGGCGTGACCAAGGCGCACCGCTACGATCCGGATCTGAACCCGACTTATTACAACTTTGCCCTGCACTGCGGCTTCGGCATCGTGCCGGCGCGGCCATGCAAACCGAGGGATAAAGCGAAGGTTGAAAACGCCGTGCAGGTCGCCCAGCGTTGGATCGTGGCGGCACTGCGGCACCGCAAGTTCTTCTCGCTTGAAGAGTTGAATGGGGCCATCCGCGAACTGCTGGACAAGCTGAATCACCGGCCGTTCCGTAAGAAGCGATGGAACGCGGGCGAGCGTTTGGGAAGCGATCGACAAGCCGGCCTTGAAGCCGCTGCCCGATGGAACCATTCGATCTGAGCGAATGGTCACGCGCCCGCGTCAACATCGATTATCATGTCGCGTTCGATGCGAACCTCTACAGCGTGCCCTACAACCTGGTGCAGGAGTTGGTCGAGATTCGCTCCACGCCCACCACGGTAGAGATCCTGCACAAGGGCGTCGCGCGTGGCGTCGCACCTGCGCTGCCGCGGACGTGGGCATGCCATCACCATCGACGAGCATCGCCCGAAGAGTCATCGTGCGCACCTGGAATGGACGCCATCCCGCATGGTGCATTGGGCGCGAAACCATCGGTCCTCACACGGCACGGCTGTTTGAGCGGATCATGGACGACAAGCCGCACCCGGAGATGGGTTATCGCGGCTGCCTGGGCATCATCCGGCTGGCGGAGAAATACTCCGCGCATCGCGTGGAAGCCGCGGCTGAACGTGCGTTGCTCACCGGCGCGTGCCGCTATAAGAGCGTCGAGTCGATCTTGAAGAACTCGCTCGACCAGGTGCCACCATCTTCACCGCCGCCGGCTTCCACCCCGCCGCACGACAACATCCGCGGCTCGGAATACTTCGAGTGAGGAGAACACACATGCTACAGGAACCAATGATGGAAAAACTGACGGCCATGCGGCTGCTCGGCATGGTGGACGCCTTGAAAACACAGGAGCAAGATCCGGCCGCTCGCGAACTGAGCTTCCTGGAACGGCTCGGCATGCTGGTGGATCAGCAGTGGACCTGGCGAGAGAATCAGGCGCTGGCGCGGCGATTGCACGCACGCCAAGCTGAAGGGAGCCTGCGTCGAAGACATCGACTATCGCACTTCACGCGGACTGGACAAGAGCGTGATCCGCGCGCTGACGCAGCAGTCCGCTTGGGTCGCGAATCACGAAAACATCTTCGTGCTCGGGCCCACCGGCGTCGGCAAAAGCTTCGTGGCTTGCGCGCTGGCGCAGAAGGCATGCCGCGATGGTTACTCGGCGCTCTATATGCGTGCCGCGGCGCTGTTCCGCGATCTGGCTATCGCGCGGGCGGACGGCAGTCTGCGCAGTTTGCTGGCCCGTTTCAGCCGCATCGACGTGCTGGTGATCGACGACTGGGCCATGGCTCCGCTGGCAGAAACCGAGCGCCGCGACTTCTGGGAGATCTGCGAAGACCGCTATCAGGCCCGCTCGACGATCCTGACCTCGCAGTTGCCGGTCGCCCGCTGGCACGAACAGATCGGCGATCCCACCGCTGCTGACGGCATCCTCGACCGGCTGGTTCACAACGCCCATCGCATCGAAATGCGTGGCGACTCGATGCGCAAAAAGCGTGGGGGCACGCAACCGTCGAGCTAACGCTCGCCGGGGTTTCTGTGTGCCGAGTCGGGGAAAAGGGCTGCTGCCCCTTTCCCCGCGCCCCTTTCTCCGCAAGCGGCGCTGTTCCTCCGCTACGCTCCGGATAGCTTTTCCTTGACGAAGCCGAACGCTTCCGGCACAATCGAAATGCCAGCGTCGCTACGCTCTCCGAAAACTGTTCGCCTTCCTCCCGGAATGGCGTTCACGTTCCCTTCGGAATGAGCGTTCACCTTCGCCGGAATCCGCATGCTAGGGCCGCCGCACAGTGAAACGTTCACCAACCTGCAATTAGAATTACTGGCCGACGAAGAGCCCAGCGCCGCCAGCGACGAAGTCGGCGCCGAAGCGCGGCGCGAATCGATCATGCGCAAGCCGCCGAGAGAGCGTAAGCCACAACCCGGACGGGAAGGGCTGCCCGAGAGTCTGCCGCGGGTAGAAAAAGTAATCCGCCGCGAATGCCGTAGCTACGGACAGGAAACATCGAGCATCGGCTACGACGAGAGCGAGCAATTGGATGTGGAGCAGGAGCGCTACTTCGTGCAGGTGGTCAAGCGGAAAAGCGGGCCTGCCAGGGTTGTGAGCAAAGCACGGTGACGATGGCGCCACCGCCGCGGATCGTGGAACAATGCCTGGCGAGCGACAACGAACTCGATCGATTCAATGCGCATCTGGATGCGGTCTGCGGATTGGCGTCGGCTACCCGCGCATCGCGCCGGATGTGGGTGGGCAAGTTCCTGGTTTCGTGGGTTCGTTAGTTTCTTACGTTAAAAGAACAGGCGAAAAACGGGTGACCCGGACGTTGCGGGAGGCCGTCCTTCCTCCAGGCGACAAACTACGGAATCGGCGATGGCAATACTGTGAACTCGTCGATGATGTCGTCCTCGGCGTTGAAGCCGCCGTAGGGAGCCAATTCATTGGCTCCCAGGTTGAAGATGGAGGCCGCACTCCAACTGGGGGTCACGGAGGTGTAGTTGGCCGATTGTACCTGTACATCGTTCAGGTAGAGTTTGCTCACGTGGCCATCCCAGGTAATGGTGACCTTCATGACCACGCCGTTGCCGAACAGCGCGTCCTGGGTCCCGGAGGGTACGTAGTAATATTGCGTCGCTCCGCCCACCACGTAGCTGAAGACCAGCGATCCAGAGCTGACCTGAGTGAGGAAGTAGAACATATGGTGGCTGCTGGTGTCCTGGACGTCAAACGCCAGACGGGCGCCAGTGGGCCTGGTGGCGAAGCTGTAGCGCGACTTGAGGTAGAAGGACACCTGCCCCTGGGCGACATTGAAAATGTTGCCCACCATGGAGCCGGTGAACTGATAGTAGCCGCTACTGTTGTCGCAGCAATTCAGGAAGTAGACTCCGTTGCCGACCTGTGCCGGGGCGAAGTTTACCGAGCCGGTTCCTTTGACCTTCACGGTTCCGGTGAAGCCGGGGGGCGCGGTGGCCGGTGTGACTATCGAACCGTTGGCGACCCCGCTGACCTCGCTGGCATCCGCATGGAGGAGGAGCAGCGGTTGCGGACCCACCGGGGCCGCAGGCGTGGTGAACATGTTGTCTATCGAGGTGGTCAGGTTGCCCTGCGCATCGCGCGACAGAACCTGATAGTGGTATACGGTGGAAGCCGACAGGCCGGAGAGGTTTACGGCATGGGTGGTCAGCAGAGAGGTGTTCAGGGTGGTGAGGGAACCGTAAGAGACGGAGGTGCCGTAAGCTACCTGCGAATCGGATGCCTTATCGGTGTTCCAGTTGATGGTGGCGCTGGAGGACGTGATGGATGTGGCGTTGACCGCGGAGATCACTGGGGGCACTACGGGATTGTTCACCGTCACGGAAATGGTTTGGGTGGCGGTGTTGCCGGCCGCATCCGGGCTACGGCGCTCAGGGTATGGGTGGCGTTAGTGGCCGTAGTGCTGTCCCAGGCCAGAGTGTAAGGGTCCGTTGCCGGTGACCATCGCTCCCATGTTCGTACCATCCAGCTTGAACTGCACACCAGCCATGGCTGTATTATCGGTGGCGCCGGCAGTCAGGCTTACCGGACCCGTAACGGTGGACCCGGTGGTGGGGGTGGAGAAGACGACTATGGGCGGTGTGGTGTCGAAGTTAATGGCGGGACCGGTGACGGTGAACTCATCGATGATGTCGTCCTCGGCGTTGTAGCCGCCGTAGGGGGCCGCCTCATTGGCTCCCAGGTTGAAGATGGAGGCCGCACTCCAATTGGGGGTCACAGTGGTGTAGTTGGCCGATTGTACCTGCACATCGTTCAGGTAGAGTTTGCTCACGTGGCCGTCCCAGGTAATGGTGACCTTCATGACGACGCCGTTGCCGAACAGCGCATCCTGGGTCCCGGAGGGCACGTAGTAATATTGCGTCGCCCCGCCGACTACATAGCTGAAGACCAGCGATCCAGAGCTGACCTGAGTGAGGAAGTAGAACATATGGTGGCTGCTGGTGTCCTGGACGTCAAACGCCAGACGGGCGCCAGTGGGCCTGGTGGCGAAGCTGTAGCGCGACTTGAGGTAGAAGGACACCTGCCCCTGGGCGACATTGAAGATGTTGCCGACCAGGGAGCCGGTGAACTGATAGTAGCCGCTACTGTTGTCGCAGCAATTCAGGAAGTAGACTCCGTTGCCGACCTGTGCCGGGGCGAAGTTTACCGAGCCGGTTCCTTTGACCTTCACGGTTCCGGTGAAGCCGGGGGGCGCGGTGGCCGGTGTGACTATCGAACCGTTGGTGACCCCGCTGACCTCGCTGGCATCGGCATGGAGGAGGAGCAGCGGTTGCGGACCCACCGGGGCCGCAGGCGTGGTGAACATGTTGTCTATCGAGGTGGTCAGGTTGCCCTGCGCATCGCGCGACAGAACCTGATAGTGGTATACGGTGGAAGCCGACAGGCCGGAGAGGTTTACGGCATGGGTGGTCAGCAGAGAGGTGTTCAGGGTGGTGAGGGAACCGTAAGAGACGGAGGTGCCGTAAGCTACCTGCGAATCGGATGCCTTATCGGTGTTCCAGTTGATGGTGGCGCTGGAGGACGTGATGGATGTGGCGTTGACCGCGGAGATCACTGGGGGCACTACGGGATTGTTCACCGTCACGGAAATGGTTTGGGTGGCGGTGTTGCCGGCCGCATCCTGGGCTACGGCGCTCAGGGTATGGGTGGCGTTAGTGGCCGTAGTGCTGTCCCAGGCCAGAGTGTAGGAGGGTCCGTTGCCGGTGACCATCGCTCCCAGGTTCGTACCATCCAGCTTGAACTGCACACCAGCCATGGCTGTATTATCGGTGGCGCCGGCAGTCAGGCTTACCGGACCCGTAACGGTGGACCCGGTGGTGGGGGTGGAGAAGACGACTATGGGCGGTGTGGTGTCGAAGTTAATGGCGGGACCGGTGACGGTGAACTCATCGATGATGTCGTCCTCGGCGTTGTAGCCGCCGTAGGGGGCCGCCTGATCGGCTCCCAGGTTGAAGATGGAGGCCGCACTCCAATTGGGGGTCACAGTGGTGTAGTTGGCCGATTGTACCTGCACATCGTTCAGGTAGAGTTTGCTCACGTGGCGGTCCCAGGTAATGGTGACCTTCATGACCACGCCGTTGCCGAACAGCGCATCCTGGGTCCCGGAGGGCACGTAGTAATATTGCGTCGCCCCGCCGACAACATAGCTGAAGACCAGCGATCCAGAGCTGACCTGAGTGAGGAAGTAGAACATGTGGTGGCTGCTAGTGTCCTGGACGTCAAATGCCAGATGGGCGCCAGTGGGCCTGGTGGCGAAGCTGTAGCGCGACTTGAGGTAGAGGAACCTCCCCCTGGCGACATTGAAAATGTTGCCCACCATGGAGCCGGTGAACTGATAGTAGCCGCTACTGTTGTCGCAGCAATTCAGGAAGTAGAGGCGTTGCGACGTGTGCCGGGGCGAAGTTTACCGAGCCGGTTCCTTTGACCTTCACGGTTCCGGTGAAGCCGGGGGGTGCGGTGGCCGGTGTGACTATCGAACCGTTGGTGACCCCGCTGACCTCGCTGGCATCGGCATGGAGGAGGAGCAGCGGTTGCGGACCCACCGGGGCCGCAGGCGTGGTGAACATGTTGTCTATCGAGGTGGTCAGGTTGCCCTGCGCATCGCGCGACAGAACCTGATAGTGGTATACGGTGGAAGCCGACAGGCCCGAGAGGTTTACGGCATGGGTGGTCAGCAGAGAGGTGTTCAGGGTGGTGAGGGAACCGTAAGAGACGGAGGTGCCGTAAGCTACCTGCGAATCGGATGCCTTATCGGTGTTCCAGTTGATGGTGGCGCTGGAGGACGTGATGGATGTGGTGTTGACCGCGGAGATCACTGGGGCACTACGGGATTGTTCACCGTCACGGAAATGGTTTGGGTGGCGGTGTTGCCGGCCGCATCCTGGCCACGCCTCAGGGTATGGGTGGCGTTAGTGGCCGTAGTGCTGTCCCAGGCCAGAGTGTAGGGAGGGTCCGTTGCCGGTGACCATCGCTCCCAGGTTCGTACCATCCAGCTTGAACTGCACACCAGCCATGGCTGTATTATCGGTGGCGCCGGCAGTCAGGCTTACCGGACCCGTAACGGTGGACCCGGTGGTGGGGGTGGAGAAGACGACTATGGGCGGTGTGGTGTCGAAGTTAATGGCGGGACCGGTGACGGTGAACTCATCGATGATGTCGTCCTCGGCGTTGTAGCCGCCGTAGGGGGCCTGCCTCATTGCTCCCAGGTTGAAGATGGAGGCCGCACTCCAATTGGGGGTCACAGTGGTGTAGTTGGCCGATTGTACCTGCACATCGTTCAGGTAGAGTTTGCTCACGTGGCCGTCCCAGGTAATGGTGACCTTCATGACCACGCCGTTGCCGAACAGCGCATCCTGGGTCCCGGAGGGCACGTAGTAATATTGCGTCGCCCCGCCGACTACATAGCTGAAGACCAGCGATCCAGAGCTGACCTGAGTGAGGAAGTAGAACATGTGGTGGCTGCTAGTGTCCTGGACGTCAAACGCCAGACGGGCGCCAGTGGGCCTGGCGGCGAAGCTGTAGGCGACTTCAGGTAGAAGGACACCGCGCCGGGCGACATTGAAAATGTTGCCACCATGGAGCCGGTGAACTGATAGTAGCCGCTACTGTTGTCGCAGCAATTCAGGAAGTAGACTCCGTTGCCGACCTGTGCCGGGGCGAAGTTTACCGAGCCGGTTCCTTTGACCTTCACGGTTCCGGTGAAGCCGGGGGGTGCGGTGGCCGGTGTGACTATCGAACCGTTGGTGACCCCGCTGACCTCGCTGGCATCGGCATGGAGGAGGAGAACGGTTGCGGACCCACCGGGGCCGCAGGCGTGGTGAACATGTTGTCTATCGAGGTGGTCAGGTTGCCCTGCGCATCGCGCGACAGAACCTGATAGTGGTATACGGTGGAAGCCGACAGGCCCGAGAGGTTTACGGCATGGGTGGTCAGCAGAGAGGTGTTCAGGGTGGTGAGGGAACCGTAAGAGACGGAGGTGCCGTAAGCTACCTGCGAATCGGATGCCTTATCGGTGTTCCAGTTGATGGTGGCGCTGGAGGACGTGATGGATGTGGCGTTGACCGCGGAGATCACTGGGGGCACTACGGGATTGTTCACCGTCACGGAAATGGTTTGGGTGGCGGTGTTGCCGGCCGAATCCTGGGCTACGGCGCTCAGGGTATGGGTGGCGTTAGTGGCCGTAGTGCTGTCCCAGGCCAGAGTGTAGGAGGGTCCGTTGCCGGTGACCATCGCTCCCAGGTTCGTACCATCCAGCTTGAACTGCACACCAGCCATGGCTGTATTATCGGTGGCGCCGGCAGTCAGGCTTACCGGAACCGTAACGGTGGACCCGGTGGTGGGGGTGGAGAAGACGACTATGGGCGGTGTGGTGTCGAAGTTAATGGCGGGACCGGTGACGGTGAACTGATTGATGAATGTCGTCCTCGGCGTTGTAGCCGCCGTAGGGGGCCAGTTCATTGGCTCCCAGGTTGAAGATGGAGGCCGCACTCCAACTGGGGGTCACAGTGGTGTAGTTGGCCGATTGTACCTGTACATCGTTCAGGTAGAGTTTGCTCACGTGGCCGTCCCAGGTAATGGTGACCTTCATGACCACGCCGTTGCCGAACAGCGCGTCCTCGGTTCCGGAGGGTACGTAGTAATATTGCGTCGCTCCGCCCACCACGTAGCTGAAGACCAGCGATCCAGAGCTGACCTGAGTGAGGAAGTAGAACATGTGGTGGCTGCTGGTATCCTGGACGTCAAACGCCAGACGGGCAGCGTCGGACCTGGTGGCGGAACTGTAGCGCGACTTGAGGTAGAAGGACACCTGTCCCTGGCCGACATTGAAAATGTTGCCCATCATGGAGCCGGTGAACTGGTAGTAGCCGCGACCCGTTGTCGCAGCAATTCAGGAAGTAGACTCCGTTGCCGACCTGTGCCGGGGCGAAGTTCACCGAGCCGCCTCCTGTGACCTTCACGGTTCCGGTGACGCCAGGGGGGGCGATAGCCGGTGTGACCACCGATCCGTTGGTGACTCCGCTGACCTCGCTGGCATCGGC